>NZ_JOFQ01000108.1 GCF_000718305.1 Streptomyces niger | reverse complement strand
TTAGAACTCCTAACGAAATGATCTTCGAGGTGGTTGGATCGCTCCGGGACTGATGATCTGGGGGCGTGGGGTGGCTCGGCCGAAGCCGTGGGAAGTCGATGATGAGTTGTGGGCGGTCATCGAGCCGCTGTTGCCGAAGGTGGAGCGTCGGGCCCTGCATCCGGGACGCAAACGGCATCCGGACCGGCTGGTGTTCCAGGGCA
>NZ_JOFQ01000107.1 GCF_000718305.1 Streptomyces niger | reverse complement strand
GGGCGGTGAGCGCAGCAGGCTCATCTACCGCCCTCGCGTCCAGGGCCACCTCAAAGGGGAGCACAGGGGTTTCACCTGGCGGGATTACC
Source organism: Streptomyces niger (assembly GCF_000718305.1). Classification (GTDB taxonomy): domain Bacteria; phylum Actinomycetota; class Actinomycetes; order Streptomycetales; family Streptomycetaceae; genus Streptomyces; species Streptomyces niger. The sequence goes on along the minus strand of NZ_JOFQ01000107.1, from coordinate 125 downwards.
GTGACCTCATCGTGCGGGCTCATCTCCAGCTCGGCGGCCCCATCGTGCTGATCTGGGACAACTTGAATGTGCACCGCAGTGGGCAGATCCGCGAGTACGCGGACCGGCACGACTGGCTCACCATC
>NZ_JOFQ01000106.1 GCF_000718305.1 Streptomyces niger | reverse complement strand
TCCGAGGAGTGTGGGAGCTGTTGCGACGTCACGGCTGGTCTTGCCAGCAGCCCGCACGACGGGCCATCGAACGCGATGAGGCGGTCGTTGCCGGCTGGGTGAAGGAGACTTGGCCGTTGGCAAAGCGACCGCGGCGGCGCTCGGGGCCTGGCTTGTCTTCGAGGACGAGGCCGCCGTCTCGATGACGTCGCATCGCAGCCGCACTTGGGCCCCACGAGG
>NZ_JOFQ01000105.1 GCF_000718305.1 Streptomyces niger | reverse complement strand
GACCAAGGAGTTCGGCAAGGGCGCCCCGCACGGTCTGGCGCTGACCCGCCAGGGCGTGCCGACCTACGAGCCCAACGCCGAGGGCGTGGCCAAGGGCGGCTACGTCCTGTTCGACGCCGAAGCGGCCGACGGGCAGAGCGCAGCGCCGCAGGCCGTGCTGATCGCCACCGGCTCCGAGGTGCACCTCGCGGTCGAGGCGCGCGAGCAGCTGCAGGCCGCC
>NZ_JOFQ01000104.1 GCF_000718305.1 Streptomyces niger | reverse complement strand
GGGTGTCCGCGGTATGCCGTTGCTATGCGGTATGCGCAAGGGGGAGGACTGAGGCCGCAGGAGCAGGCGGCACGGGAACGGATACGGATGGATGCGGCTGACCGCTTCGAGCGGTGTGAGAAGAACTCAGCCATCGCCAAAGAGCTGCGGGTGAGTGTCCGCTCGGTGGAACGCTGGAGGCGGACGTGGCGCCATCAGGGCAGAGACGGGTTGCGCTGTT
>NZ_JOFQ01000103.1 GCF_000718305.1 Streptomyces niger | reverse complement strand
GACCAAGGAGTTCGGCAAGGGCGCCCCGCACGGTCTGGCGCTGACCCGCCAGGGCGTGCCGACCTACGAGCCCAACGCCGAGGGCGTGGCCAAGGGCGGGTACGTCCTGTTCGACGCCGAGGCGGCCGACGGGCAGAGCGCAGCGCCGCAGGCCGTGCTGATCGCCACCGGCTCCGAGGTGCACCTCGCGGTCGAGGCGCGCGAGCAGCTGCAGGCCGCC
>NZ_JOFQ01000102.1 GCF_000718305.1 Streptomyces niger | reverse complement strand
GAAGACGCTGGTGGCGGCGGGGCAGTGCACGAAGGTGGATGCGGGTGTGTCGCCGGCGGTGGCGGGGTTGTTGGGCTGTGGGGTGATGGCGGGGATCGGTGCGGCCATCAATACCGGCGATGTCGGTCGGGGTGACAGTGTGGCGGTGATTGGGTGCGGTGGTGTGGGGGATGCGGCGATTGTCGGGGCGCGGTTGGCGGGGGCGGCGAAGATCATCGCGGTGGAT
>NZ_JOFQ01000101.1 GCF_000718305.1 Streptomyces niger | reverse complement strand
GTTCATCCGCGACCACAAGGACGATGAGGACGGGGATTACGACGAGGATCTGATCGCCGAGCACAATCAGATCCGGGATGACATCACCGCCACGGTGGCGGCGTTCTGGGCGGCGGAGCGGACCTGTCACAACAAGATCACGGCGTTGTGGCACGGCACCCAGATGGTGGCCGGGGACGGGTCGGACAAGAAGAACCAGTACGGCTTCGCGGCCGAGGACATGAAG
>NZ_JOFQ01000100.1 GCF_000718305.1 Streptomyces niger | reverse complement strand
GAAGACGCTGGTGGCGGCGGGGCAGTGCACGAAGGTGGATGCGGGTGTGTCGCCGGCGGTGGCGGGGTTGTTGGGCTGTGGGGTGATGGCGGGGATCGGCGCGGCCATCAATACCGGCGATGTCGGCCGGGGTGACAGTGTGGCGGTGATTGGGTGCGGTGGTGTGGGGGATGCGGCGATTGTCGGGGCGCGGTTGGCGGGGGCGGCGAAGATCATCGCGGTGGAT
>NZ_JOFQ01000099.1 GCF_000718305.1 Streptomyces niger | reverse complement strand
CTTCATGTCCTCGGCCGCGAAGCCGTACTGGTTCTTCTTGTCCGACCCGTCCCCGGCCACCATCTGGGTGCCGTGCCACAACGCCGTGATCTTGTTGTGGCAGGTCCGCTCCGCCGCCCAGAAGGCGGCCACCGTGGCGGTGATGTCATCCCGGATCTGATTGTGCTCGGCGATCAGATCCTCGTCGTAATCCCCGTCCTCATCGTCCTTGTGGTCGCGGATGAAC
>NZ_JOFQ01000098.1 GCF_000718305.1 Streptomyces niger | reverse complement strand
TCAACGACCTGAAGTTCATCGCGATGCGGGCGGGCAAGTCCCTCAACGGCGCGGTGGAGGCCACCACCGCCTACACCAACGGTGACCTGGAGATGGCCGCCGAGGCGCAGCGCAAGGCGCTGGGTGCGGTGGATGTGGACCCGACGAAGCCGGGGGTCCAGGAGCGATGAAGATCGAGCTCAAGCCCGATCAGATTCCGCAGTACACCGGCAACCTGCCGGAACTGGA
>NZ_JOFQ01000097.1 GCF_000718305.1 Streptomyces niger | reverse complement strand
TTGTTGACACTCGCAGGGCTTGATCAATGGCGAAGACCTCCGGTGTGGTGGAGGTGTCTAGGCTTCACCGCACAACGGAGGTCTTCGTGTCCCACCGTAATGCCCGATTGACCGTTCATGGCAGGCGGCCGCTGGTCGAGCGGGTCCGTCTTGGCCGTCCGGTCGCGCATGTCGCGGCCGAGATGGGCGTCTCACGGACCACCGCACACAAGTGGCTCCGACGGTTCGC
>NZ_JOFQ01000096.1 GCF_000718305.1 Streptomyces niger | reverse complement strand
CACAACAAGATCACGGCGTTGTGGCACGGCACCCAGATGGTGGCCGGGGACGGGTCGGACAAGAAGAACCAGTACGGCTTCGCGGCCGAGGACATGAAGAACGCCAAGCTCCCCTGGGGCGACCCGGTGGAGGAGAAGCACCACTGGTACGAGGTCGGCCACTGGGTGAAGTCCTTCGTGTGGGACGGCCTGATCGTGGATGGGATCTGGGGCACCATCAAGGGCCTGGGCAC
>NZ_JOFQ01000095.1 GCF_000718305.1 Streptomyces niger | reverse complement strand
CGGCGGGCCCGCCCGACAGGGATCGGAACCGAATTCGAAAGACCGCTTCACGAAGCGGGAAACGAAAAAGGATCTGATAGAGTCGGAAACGCCGGAAGGGAAAGCCCGAAAGGGCCGGACCGGAAAGCAACCCCGCTCCAGCAGGGGCCGGAAACGCGAAGCGGATCTGGTAAGGTTGGAACCGCGAAGAAGCCGAAAGGCCGAAACGCACCGGCGAAAATCGGAACCGCAAGGATCTGA
>NZ_JOFQ01000094.1 GCF_000718305.1 Streptomyces niger | reverse complement strand
GGGGAAGCGTTGTGCGGTGAGTTCGGGGCGGTGGAGGTAGCCGCGGGCGAGGCCGCCGCCGGCGACGTGGATTTCGCCGGGGACGCCGGTGGGGACGGGGTGGCCGTGTTCGTCCAGGAGGTAGAGGTGGTAGCCGGGCAGGGGTCGGCCTGCGGGCAGGCGGGGTGCGGTGAGGTGGTGGGGCTGGATTTCTTGGTAGGTGACGTGGACGGTGGTTTCGGTGATGCCGTACATGTTCACCAGC
>NZ_JOFQ01000093.1 GCF_000718305.1 Streptomyces niger | reverse complement strand
GCTGGTGAACATGTACGGCATCACCGAAACCACCGTCCACGTCACCTACCAAGAAATCCAGCCCCACCACCTCACCGCACCCCGCCTGCCCGCAGGCCGCCCCCTGCCCGGCTACCACCTCTACCTCCTCGACGAACACGGCCAACCCGTCCCCACCGGCGTCCCCGGCGAAATCCACGTCGCCGGCGGCGGCCTCGCCCGCGGCTACCTCCACCGCCCCGAACTCACCGCACAACGCTTCCCC
>NZ_JOFQ01000092.1 GCF_000718305.1 Streptomyces niger | reverse complement strand
AGAGAGTCTCTCGGGTCAGTACAAAGGAAGCGTCCGTTCCTTGAGAACTCAACAGCGTGCCAAAAGTCAACGCCAGATATGTTGATACCCCGTCTCCAGCATCCGCTGGGACGAGGTTCCTTTGAAAAGACCTGCCCAGCACAGCTTGGGTAGGCACACACAGCGAGGACGCTGTGAACGGGTTGGACTATTCCTCCGACCTGTTCCGCTCTCGTGTGTGTTTCTCCCGATCACGGGAAAACATTCACGGA
>NZ_JOFQ01000091.1 GCF_000718305.1 Streptomyces niger | reverse complement strand
AGAGAGTCTCTCGGGTCAGTACAAAGGAAGCGTCCGTTCCTTGAGAACTCAACAGCGTGCCAAAAGTCAACGCCAGATATGTTGATACCCCGTCTCCAGTATCCGCTGGGACGAGGTTCCTTTGAAAAGACCTGCCGGAACAGTGTTTCGGTGGGCACACACAGCGAGGACGCTGTGAACGGGTTGGACTATTCCTCCGACCTGTTCCGCTCTCGTGTGTGTTTCTCCCGATCACGGGAAAACATTCACGGA
>NZ_JOFQ01000090.1 GCF_000718305.1 Streptomyces niger | reverse complement strand
GTGTGGAGCCTGCTGGAGTGTACGCATGCCCTTGCGGATGGCATGCTCCAGCTGGCCGCGGTCGGTGAACACAACATTGGCAGTGACGGCCCGTCGCAGTAGAGACCAGATACCTTCCACGGGATTGAGATCCGGTGCATGGGTCGGCAGCTGGACGATGGTGAGCCAGTCGTGCCGGTCCGCGTACTCGCGGATCTGCCCACTGCGGTGCACATTCAAGTTGTCCCAGATCAGCACGATGGGGCCGCCGAGCTG
>NZ_JOFQ01000089.1 GCF_000718305.1 Streptomyces niger | reverse complement strand
GTGTGGAGCCTGCTGGAGTGTACGCATGCCCTTGCGGATGGCATGCTCCAGCTGGCCGCGGTCGGTGAACACAACATTGGCAGTGACGGCCCGTCGCAGCAGAGACCAGATACCTTCCACGGGATTGAGATCCGGTGCGTAGGTCGGCAGCTGGATGATGGTGAGCCAGTCGTGCCGGTCCGCGTACTCGCGGATCTGCCCACTGCGGTGCACATTCAAGTTGTCCCAGATCAGCACGATGGGGCCGCCGAGCTG
>NZ_JOFQ01000088.1 GCF_000718305.1 Streptomyces niger | reverse complement strand
AGGAGGGTGGTTTCGATCTCGCCGAGTTCGATGCGGAAGCCGCGGATTTTGACCTGGTCGTCGGCGCGGCCGAGGTGTTCGAGGGTGCCGTCGGGGCGCCAGCGGGCCATGTCGCCGGAGCGGTACATGCGGGTGCCGGGGGTGTCGTAGGGGTTGGCGGGGAAGCGTTGTGCGGTGAGTTCGGGGCGGTGGAGGTAGCCGCGGGCGAGGCCGCCGCCGGCGACGTGGATTTCGCCGGGGACGCCGGTGGGGACGGG
>NZ_JOFQ01000087.1 GCF_000718305.1 Streptomyces niger | reverse complement strand
ACTGGGTTGATAGGCCAGATATGGAAGCCCGGTAACGGGTGGAGTTGACTGGTACTAATAGGCCGAGGGCTTGTCCTCAGTTGCTCGCGTCCACTGTGTTTGTTCTGAAGTAACGAACTCGCCTGTGTTGGCTGGAGTTGTGAACTTCATAGTGTTTCGGTGGTCATAGCGTTAGGGAAACGCCCGGTTACATTTCGAACCCGGAAGCTAAGCCTTTCAGCGCCGATGGTACTGCAGGGGGGACCCTGTGGGAGAGTAGGACG
>NZ_JOFQ01000086.1 GCF_000718305.1 Streptomyces niger | reverse complement strand
CAAAGCGACCGCGGCGGCGCTCGGGGCCTGGCTTGTCTTCGAGGACGAGGCCGCCGTCTCGATGACGTCGCATCGCAGCCGCACTTGGGCCCCACGAGGGAGGACACCGGTGGTCCGGTTCAACGGAGGCTCCCGTGGACGGGTCACGATGGCCGCCATGGCCTGCTATAAGGGCGGTGAGCGCAGCAGGCTCATCTACCGCCCTCGCGTCCAGGGCCACCTCAAAGGGGAGCACAGGGGTTTCACCTGGCGGGATTACCGTGACCTCAT
>NZ_JOFQ01000085.1 GCF_000718305.1 Streptomyces niger | reverse complement strand
CAAAGCGACCGCGGCGGCGCTCGGGGCCTGGCTTGTCTTCGAGGACGAGGCCGCCGTCTCGATGACGTCGCATCGCAGCCGCACTTGGGCCCCACGAGGAAGGACACCGGTGGTCCGGTTCAACGGAGGCTCCCGTGGACGGGTCACGATGGCCGCCATGGCCTGCTATAGGGGCGGTGAGCGCAGCAGGCTCATCTACCGCCCTCGCGTCCAGGGCCACCTCAAAGGGGAGCACAGGGGTTTCACCTGGCGGGATTACCGTGACCTCAT
>NZ_JOFQ01000084.1 GCF_000718305.1 Streptomyces niger | reverse complement strand
TGACTTTTGGCACGCTGTTGAGTTCTCAAGTCCTCCGGGCGCTTCCCTTCGGTCTTGCGTTTCCGACTCTATCAGATCCTTGCGGTTCCGATTTTCGCCGGTGCGTTTCGGCCTTTCGGCTTCTTCGCGCTTCCAACCTTACCAGATCCGCTTCGCGTTTCCGGCCCCCTGTTGGAGCGGGGTTGCTTTCCGGTCCGACCCTTTCGGGCTTTTCCTTCCGGCGTTTCCGACTCTATCAGATCCTTTTTCGTTTCCCGCTTCGTGAAGCGGTCTTTCGAATTCGGTTCCGATCCCTGTCGGGCGGGCCCGCCG
>NZ_JOFQ01000083.1 GCF_000718305.1 Streptomyces niger | reverse complement strand
CGTCGTTCGTACGACACGGGTGCGTCGGCGGATGCGCAGGGCAATATCCAGACGGTGATCGCGCGGCTGGAGCAGGTGATCACGGCGCGCGACGGTCAGGTGAAGGCGGCGATGGCGGACTTCACCGCCGATGGCGTGGCCGATGAGTACCACGGCAAGGAGATGCGCTGGAACCGGGCCTCGCAGGAGGTCAAGAACATCATCCAGCTGTTGAAGACGACGCTGGAGAAGAACGACGGGACGGCGCAGCACACGCTGTCCAAGGCGAAGTCCGCGGTGGACAACATCGGCTGA
>NZ_JOFQ01000082.1 GCF_000718305.1 Streptomyces niger | reverse complement strand
GTCGCAGGTGTCCCGGATGGACTTGTTGTTGTGGCTGACCAGGAAGACCGTGCCGGCCTCCTTGCGCAGCTCCCGGATGCGGGCCTCGGACCGCTTCTGGAACTTCCGGTCGCCGGTCGCCAGCGCCTCATCGATCATCAGCACGTCGTGGTCCTTGGCCGCGGCGATGGAGAACCGCAGCCGGGCCGCCATGCCCGAGGAGTAGGTGCGCATCGGCAGGCTGATGAAGTCGCCCTTCTCGTTGATCCCGGAGAAGTCGACGATCTGCTGATAGCGCTCGCGCACCTGGTCCCGC
>NZ_JOFQ01000081.1 GCF_000718305.1 Streptomyces niger | reverse complement strand
GCCCTCCTGCAGGCAGCCGTCACCGGCGATCACGTAGATGTGGTGGTCGAACGGCGAGGTGCCGGCGGCCGCCTCCGGGTCGAACAGGCCACGCTCGTACCGGGCGGCCATCGCCATGCCCACCGCGTTGGCCACGCCCTGGCCCAGCGGGCCGGTGGTGGTCTCCACACCCGTGGTGTGGCCGTACTCCGGGTGACCGGGGGTCTTCGAGCCCCAGGTGCGGAAGGCCTTCAGGTCCTCCAGCTCCAGGCCGAAACCGGCCAGGTAGAGCTGGATGTAAAGGGTCAGGGACGAG
>NZ_JOFQ01000080.1 GCF_000718305.1 Streptomyces niger | reverse complement strand
GCCCTCCTGCAGGCAGCCGTCACCGGCGATCACGTAGATGTGGTGGTCGAACGGCGAGGTGCCGGCGGCCGCCTCCGGGTCGAACAGGCCACGCTCGTAGCGGGCGGCCATCGCCATGCCCACCGCGTTGGCCACGCCCTGGCCCAGCGGGCCGGTGGTGGTCTCCACACCCGTGGTGTGGCCGTACTCCGGGTGGCCGGGGGTCTTCGAGCCCCAGGTGCGGAAGGCCTTCAGGTCCTCCAGCTCCAGGCCGAAACCGGCCAGGTAGAGCTGGATGTAAAGGGTCAGGGACGAG
>NZ_JOFQ01000079.1 GCF_000718305.1 Streptomyces niger | reverse complement strand
GTCGCAGGTGTCCCGGATGGACTTGTTGTTGTGGCTGACCAGGAAGACCGTGCCGGCCTCCTTGCGCAGCTCCCGGATGCGGGCCTCGGACCGCTTCTGAAACTTCCGGTCGCCGGTCGCCAGCGCCTCATCGATCATCAGCACGTCGTGGTCCTTGGCCGCCGCGATGGAGAACCGCAGCCGGGCCGCCATGCCGGAGGAGTAGGTGCGCATCGGCAGGCTGATGAAGTCGCCCTTCTCGTTGATCCCGGAGAAGTCGACGATCTGCTGATAGCGCTCGCGCACCTGGTCCCGC
>NZ_JOFQ01000078.1 GCF_000718305.1 Streptomyces niger | reverse complement strand
GGATATGACGTTGGAGTTGCCGTTGTTGGATGTCTTCGGGCGGGGTGGGGCGTTGAAGTCGTCCTGGTATGGGGATTGCCTGCCGTCCCGTGATTTCCCTATGTTGATCGATCTGCATCAGCAGGGCCGTCTGGACCTGGGGGCGTTCGTCACGGAGACGATCGGGATCGAGGACGTGGAGAAGGCGTTCGCGCGGATGCGTGAGGGTGATGTGCTGCGTTCGGTGGTGGTGCTGTGATGGCCGCTCGCATCGAACACCTCGTCACCTCGGGGACGTTTTCCCTCGACGGCGGGACCTGG
>NZ_JOFQ01000077.1 GCF_000718305.1 Streptomyces niger | reverse complement strand
GGATATGACGTTGGAGTTGCCGTTGTTGGATGTCTTCGGGCGGGGTGGGGCGTTGAAGTCGTCCTGGTATGGGGATTGCCTGCCGTCCCGTGATTTCCCGATGTTGATCGATCTGCATCAGCAGGGCCGTCTGGACCTGGGCGCCTTTGTGACGGAGACGATCGGGATCGAGGACGTGGAGAAGGCGTTCGCGCGGATGCATGAGGGTGATGTGCTGCGTTCGGTGGTGGTGCTGTGATGGCCGCTCGCATCGAACACCTCGTCACCTCGGGGACGTTTTCCCTCGACGGCGGGACCTGG
>NZ_JOFQ01000076.1 GCF_000718305.1 Streptomyces niger | reverse complement strand
AGCGCCACCAGGCCGAGCAGGCCCAGCTCATCGCCGAGGCGTTCGACGCCTGAGCAACCGGCACCGCCGGACCCGGCAGTACCTGAAAAGGGGCGGGGGGGCCCCCGGGCCCGCTCTGGGGGGGCCGCGCCCCTCCGCGTGGGCGCCGTCGCCGGGGGGGGGCCCCAGCCCAAGGGGGGGGGGCCCCCCCCGAAGCTGTTGGGGGGGCCCCCGCCCCTTTTCAGGTACTGCCGGGTCCGGCGGTGCCGGTTGCTCAGGCGTCGAACGCCTCGGCGATGAGCTGGGCCTGCTCGGCCTGGTGGCGCT
>NZ_JOFQ01000075.1 GCF_000718305.1 Streptomyces niger | reverse complement strand
GGATTTCTTGGTAGGTGACGTGGACGGTGGTTTCGGTGATGCCGTACATGTTCACCAGCCGTGTGCGGGGCTGGGTGTAGCGCTCGAACCAGGTCTGCACGTGCTTGGGCTCCAGTGCCTCGCCACCGAAGACGATCCACCGCAGCTCGGGAAGTCCCTCCTCACCGGCGCCCGCGGCGTGTTCCACCAACTCCCGGAACATCGAGGGGGTCTGGCTGAGCACCGTCACGTGCTCGTCCCGGAGGAGTTGCCACATGGCGTCGGCGTTGCGGGTGGTGTCGTGGCTGACGATGACGGCGCGGCCGCCGGTGGCCAGGGCG
>NZ_JOFQ01000074.1 GCF_000718305.1 Streptomyces niger | reverse complement strand
CGCCCTGGCCACCGGCGGCCGCGCCGTCATCGTCAGCCACGACACCACCCGCAACGCCGACGCCATGTGGCAACTCCTCCGGGACGAGCACGTGACGGTCCTCAGCCAGACCCCCTCGATGTTCCGGGAACTGGTCGGGCAGGCTGCCCGGTCCTCCGCCCCGTCCCTGCCGGACCTGCGGTGGATCGTCTTCGGTGGCGAGGCACTGGAGCCCAAGCACCTGCAGACCTGGTTCGAGCGCTACACCCAGCCCCGCACACGGCTGGTGAACATGTACGGCATCACCGAAACCACCGTCCACGTCACCTACCAAGAAATCC
>NZ_JOFQ01000073.1 GCF_000718305.1 Streptomyces niger | reverse complement strand
CCCAGCCGGCAACGACCGCCTCATCGCGTTCGATGGCCCGTCGTGCGGGCTGCTGGCAAGACCAGCCGTGACGTCGCAACAGCTCCCACACTCCTCGGACGGACACCGCCACACCCAGAAGCCGTCGGATGAGCGTTCTGACCCGAGACAGAGTCCATCGCTCATCCGGCCACCCATGGGCCACCGCCCCTTGCAGCAGCTGTTCCTCCAGAACCGCGAACTGCTGCCTGTCCACCTTCGGGGGCTTCGCCGGGCCCGAACAGCGCAACCCGTCTCTGCCCTGATGGCGCCACGTCCGCCTCCAGCGTTCCACCGAGCGGACACTCACCCGCAGCTCTTTGGCGATGGCTGAG
>NZ_JOFQ01000072.1 GCF_000718305.1 Streptomyces niger | reverse complement strand
GAGCACCCGGACAAGCTGGTGGTCTACGGCGGTACGGGCAAGGCGGCCCGCGACTGGCGCTCCTTCGATGCGATGGTCCGTACCCTGCGGTCGTTGAAGCAGGACGAGACGATGTTGGTGCAGTCCGGTCGCCCGGTGGGTGTGATGCAGACCCATGAGTGGGCGCCGCGGGTGCTGATCGCCAACTCCAATCTGGTGGGGGACTGGGCGAACTGGGAGGAGTTCCGGCGTCTGGAGCAGCTGGGCTTGACGATGTACGGGCAGATGACGGCCGGCTCGTGGATCTACATCGGCACCCAGGGCATCCTGCAGGGCACGTACGAGACCTTCGCGGCGGTGGCGGCGAAGAAGTTC
>NZ_JOFQ01000071.1 GCF_000718305.1 Streptomyces niger | reverse complement strand
GCGATCTTCATGGCTTCCTCGATGAGGGTCTCCACGATCTTCGACTCCGGCACGGTCTTGATGACCTCGCGGCACCTCCATGCCGTCCAGCCCCGCCGTGACCTCCTCGGCCAACTTGTACACATCCACCTGCGCCCGCCCACACGACGGACACGAGACGATCTCCAACCGCCGCTGCCGCAGGTTCAGCGACTCCAAAATGGAGATACCGACCTTGACCTCCTCCGCCGGCGGCGCCGACAGCGACACCCGGATGGTGTCCCCGATGCCCTCGCTCAGCAGCGCACCGAAGGCCACCGCGGACTTGATGGTGCCCTGGAAGGCCGGGCCGGCCTCGGTCACCCCCAGGTGCAGCGGGTAGTCACACTGCGCCGCCAGCTGCCGGTAGGCGTTGACCATCACCACCGGGTCGTTGTGCTTCAC
>NZ_JOFQ01000070.1 GCF_000718305.1 Streptomyces niger | reverse complement strand
AAGTCGTAACAAGGTAGCCGTACCGGAAGGTGCGGCTGGATCACCTCCTTTCTAAGGAGCACTTCTAAGCCGGTCCTTCGGGGCTGGTTCAGAGGCCAGTACATCAGCGAGTGTCTGATGCTGGTTGCTCATGGGTGGAACGTTGACTACTCGGCACATTCGGTCTGGTGGCCGCTAGTACTGCTCTTCGGAGCGTGGAACGCTGTTGCTGGTCGGATGTGTCGGGCACGCTGTTGGGTGTCTGAGGGCACGGCCGTATGGCTGTCCTTCACACGCCGGCCCCAGTGAACTCGACCGGTAACGGTTGGGGTGGTGGGTGGCTGGTCGTTGCTTGAGAACTGCACAGTGGACGCGAGCATCTGTGGCCAAGT
>NZ_JOFQ01000069.1 GCF_000718305.1 Streptomyces niger | reverse complement strand
CGGGGTGACAGTGTGGCGGTGATTGGGTGCGGTGGTGTGGGGGATGCGGCGATTGTCGGGGCGCGGTTGGCGGGGGCGGCGAAGATCATCGCGGTGGATATCGATGAGCGGAAGCTGGCGAAGGCGGAGTCGGTCGGTGCCACGCACACGGTGAATGCGAAGTCGGCTGATCCGGTGGCGGCGGTGCGGGAGTTGACCGGTGGGTTCGGTGCGGATGTGGTGATTGAGGCGGTGGGGCGTCCGGAGACGTACAAGCAGGCGTTTTATGCCCGGGATTTGGCGGGGACGGTGGTGTTGGTGGGGGTGCCGACGCCGGATATGACGTTGGAGTTGCCGTTGTTGGATGTCTTCGGGCGGGGTGGGGCGTTGAAGTCGTCCTGGTATGGGGATTGCCTGCCGTCCCGTGATTTCCC
>NZ_JOFQ01000068.1 GCF_000718305.1 Streptomyces niger | reverse complement strand
CCGATCCCCGCCATCACCCCACAGCCCAACAACCCCGCCACCGCCGGCGACACACCCGCATCCACCTTCGTGCACTGCCCCGCCGCCACCAGCGTCTTCTCCGCAAACGCCCCGATACCCAGTGCCGGGCTCAGCTCCGTGCCATCCCGCAGCGTCATCTTCTGCTCCGCGTTATGCGTCGCAAAGCAGTACTGCGGACGCCCCCGCACACACGCACGACACTGCCCACACACCGCCCGCCAATTCAAAATGACGAAATCCCCCGGCACGACCTCACTCACGCCCTCACCGACGGACTCCACCACCCCCGCCGCCTCATGCCCCAACAAAAACGGGAAATCATCACTGATACCACCCTGCTTGTAATGCAGGTCCGTATGACACACCCCGCACGCCTGCACCCGCACCACGGCCTCACCCGGACCCGGATCCGGCACCAC
>NZ_JOFQ01000067.1 GCF_000718305.1 Streptomyces niger | reverse complement strand
CATCCCGGATCTGATTGTGCTCGGCGATCAGATCCTCGTCGTAATCCCCGTCCTCATCGTCCTTGTGGTCGCGGATGAACTTCTGCGCCTTGGTCTTCAACTCCGCCAGCTTCGGAACCAGCGGGCGGATCTCATCAGCATAGGAGGACAGGGCCGAGGCCACCGTCTCCAGGCCGTCGGCGAACTCATCCGCCCGGGTCTGGACCGGCTTGGTGGAGGCGAAGAGCTGCTCCGCCTCCGGCGCCTTGTAGTACGCCGACAGGCCCTGGAAGTGGGAGTGGACATCCGCGCCGGTGGTACGGATATGCCCGGCGTCCGCCTTCAGCGCGGCATGGTCCTTCTCCAGTTCCGGCAGGTTGCCGGTGTACTGCGGAATCTGATCGGGCTTGAGCTCGATCTTCATCGCTCCTGGACCCCCGGCTTCGTCGGGTCCACATCCA
>NZ_JOFQ01000066.1 GCF_000718305.1 Streptomyces niger | reverse complement strand
CATCCCGGATCTGATTGTGCTCGGCGATCAGATCCTCGTCGTAATCCCCGTCCTCATCGTCCTTGTGGTCGCGGATGAACTTCTGCGCCTTGGTCTTCAGCTCCGCCAGCTTCGGGACCAGCGGGCGGATCTCATCGGCGTAGGAGGACAGGGCCGAGGCCACCGTCTCCAGGCCGTCGGCGAACTCATCGGCCCGGGTCTGGACCGGCTTGGTGGTGGCGAAGAGCTGCTCCGCCTCGGGGGCTTTGTAGTAGGCGGACAGGCCCTGGAAGTGGGAGTGGACGTCCGCGCCGGTGGTGCGGATGTGCCCGGCGTCCGCCTTCAGCGCGGCGTGGTCCTTTTCCAGTTCCGGCAGGTTGCCGGTGTACTGCGGAATCTGATCGGGCTTGAGCTCGATCTTCATCGCTCCTGGACCCCCGGCTTCGTCGGGTCCACATCCA
>NZ_JOFQ01000065.1 GCF_000718305.1 Streptomyces niger | reverse complement strand
CTGTCACTGAGGGCGATCGTCCGCAGCGACGGCGAGACCTTTGCGTAGTTGAGTGGACGACCGTCGATCCGGACACGGGTGATCTCGACTTCGACGCATCCGCTCAGGACGGGGTAGGGGTAGATGATCCTGCTCATGGACGTGCATCTCCTTCGACGACCTTGCGCAGGCTCACGGTGATGTTGGTCCGGCCGGCGGTCACCGGATGACTGTCGACGTCCGTCACACCGCTGAACGTCGCGTACCGGACGCCCGGAGCGACGACCAGGACCTCTCCGGCGAAGGAACAGTTCTCGGTGGCGGTCAGCTCCGCCCAGCGCACCGGACTTCCGGAGGCCAACCCGCCGGCCCCGAAGCAAGCGGCCGGTGAGAGGTGCCAGGGGTCGTCCTGCTGAGGCACGACGACGCGGACGCGCACCGCCCATGCCCCGGTCGCGTCGACCTCACCGTCGATGTCGTCGACGGTTGGGTAACTGCGACCACGAC
>NZ_JOFQ01000064.1 GCF_000718305.1 Streptomyces niger | reverse complement strand
AACATCATCCAGCTGTTGAAGACGACGCTGGAGAAGAACGACGGGACGGCGCAGCACACGCTGTCCAAGGCGAAGTCCGCGGTGGACAACATCGGCTGATCCGTCCCGACACGGGTCCGGTCGCGGGCGGTAACGGGGAGCATGAGGTAGGGGCATGGCCGGCTGGGATCTGGATCCGCAGGGCATCCAGGGTGTGCTGAAGACGACCGGCGAGTTCGCCGGGAAGATCGAGACGCACACCAAGGCATACGGGGAGCATCTGCAGTCCGCGGCGACCAGCGCGGGCACGATCACCGCCGAGGGCGGCGGTCAGGGCGGCGGTCAGGGCGGGGAGAAGCCGGCCGGGGGGCTGGTGGCGCTGGCGCTGTCGCAGTTCTCCGAGCACACCGTCAACGACCTGAAGTTCATCGCGATGCGGGCGGGCAAGTCCCTCAACGGCGCGGTGGAGGCCACCACCGCCTACACCAACGGTGACCTGGAGATGGCCG
>NZ_JOFQ01000063.1 GCF_000718305.1 Streptomyces niger | reverse complement strand
AACATCATCCAGCTGTTGAAGACGACGCTGGAGAAGAACGACGGGACGGCGCAGCACACGCTGTCCAAGGCGAAGTCCGCGGTGGACAACATCGGCTGACGGCCGGGTGCGGTGGGTGTGGTCGGACAACGGGGAGCAGAGGTAGCGCATGGCCGGCTGGGATCTGGATCCGCAGGGCATTTCGGGTGTGCTGAAGACGACCGGTGAGTTCGCCGGGAAGATCGAGACGCATACCAAGGCATACGGGGAGCATCTGCAGTCCGCAGCAACCCATGCGGGCACCATCGCCGCCGAGGGCGAGGCCCACGGCGGCGGGGGCGGCGGGGGCAAGGGCGAGAAGCCGGCCGGCGGGCTGGTGGCGCTGGCGCTGTCGCAGTTCTCCGAGCACACCCTCAACGACCTGAAGTTCATCGCGATGCGGGCGGGCAAGTCCCTCAACGGCGCGGTGGAGGCCACCACCGCCTACACCAACGGTGACCTGGAGATGGCCG
>NZ_JOFQ01000062.1 GCF_000718305.1 Streptomyces niger | reverse complement strand
GGGTACCGGCCTGCGGGTGCTGTCACTCGCCCCGGGCCTCACCCGGACCGAGTTCTTCGACGGCCTGGGCAGCGGGGCCCACCAGGGCTCTTACCAGACCCCCGAACAGGTGGTCGCGACCGCGATGCACGCGCTCGACCGCGGCCGGCGACCGAGCGTGCAGTCGGGCCGCCGGAACGCGCTCGTGGTGAGGCTGCCCCGATTGACCACCCGTCGACGTGCCGTCCTGCTCAGCGGGGCGATCTCGGCCCGGTCCTCCGGGGCGGCGGCGTAAGGTCGGGCGGGTGACCAAAATACTGATCTCTGTGGACATGGAAGGTATCTCGGGGGTCGTGCACGCCTCCGAGACGCACCCGGACGGCTACGACTACACGCGGGCCCGTACCACGATGACGGCCGAGGTCAACGCCGTGATCGACGGGGTGCTGGAGGGGGAGCCCGGGGCCGAGGTCTGGGTGGCCGACGCGCACGGGTCGTTCCGCAATCTGCTGCCGGAGGAGCTCGACCGGCGGGCGC
>NZ_JOFQ01000061.1 GCF_000718305.1 Streptomyces niger | reverse complement strand
CCGGGCCGGCAGCCCCTGGAAGTGCACCCGCTCACCCGCCATCTTGATCCACCGGGCCAGCGACTCGTTCTCCGGGAACAGATCCAGGATCGCCTTGTCGGTCTTGGCGATGTCCGACGCGTCGAACACCTCCGCCCCCGCATCCATGAAGCCGACCATCGCCTCCACATGCTTGGCCATCGACTCCCGAGAGCGGGCGGTGAACCCGGCCGGGTCCTTGGCCGCCGCATCCGCCATCTCCTCGAAGGCCACGCCCACCGGCAGATACGCCAGCGGGTCGTGCGCGCTGGTCTGGTCTGTGACGATGTCGATCGGCGCGCCCTCGGCCAGCATCCGCGGCAACAGCTCCGCCGCATTGCCCAGCAGACCGATGGAGAGCGGCTTGCGCTGGTCGCGGGCCTCGGTGGCCAGCTGCAGGGCGTGGGCCAGGCTGTCGGCGCGGACGTCCAGATAGCGGTGCTCGATGCGGCGGTCGATGGCGCGCGGGTCGCAGTCGATGCAGATCGCCACGCCGTCGTTCATCGTCACCGCCAGTGGCTGAGCGCCGCCCATGCCACCGAGCCCGGCGGTCAGCGTGATGGTGCCGGCCAGGGTGCCGCCGAACTTCTTCGCCGCCACCGCCGCGAAGGTCTCGTACGTGCCCTGCAGGATGCCCTGGGTGCCGATGTAGATCCACGAGCCGGCCGTCATCTGCCCGTA
>NZ_JOFQ01000060.1 GCF_000718305.1 Streptomyces niger | reverse complement strand
TACGGGCAGATGACGGCCGGCTCGTGGATCTACATCGGCACCCAGGGCATCCTGCAGGGCACGTACGAGACCTTCGCGGCGGTGGCGGCGAAGAAGTTCAACGGCACCCTGGCCGGCACGATCACGCTGACCGCGGGGCTGGGTGGCATGGGCGGCGCTCAGCCGCTGGCGGTGACGATGAACGACGGCGTGGCGATCTGCATCGACTGCGACCCGCGCGCCATCGAGCGCCGCATCGAGCACCGCTATCTGGACGTGAAGGCCGACAGCCTGGCCCACGCCCTGCAGCTGGCCACCGAGGCCCGCGATGCCCGGCGCCCGCTGTCGATCGGTCTGCTGGGCAATGCGGCGGAGCTGTTGCCGCGGATGCTGGCCGAGGGGGCGCCGATCGACATCGTCACCGACCAGACCTCCGCGCACGACCCGCTGGCGTATCTGCCGGTGGCATGTGGAGGCGATGGTCGGCTTCATGGATGCGGGGGCGGAGGTGTTCGACTACGGCAACTCCATCCGCGGCGAGGCCCAGCTGGCCGGGTACGACCGGGCGTTTGCCTTCCCCGGCTTCGTGCCGGCCTATATCCGTCCGCTGTTCTGCGAGGGCAAGGGTCCCTTCCGCTGGGCCGCGCTCTCGGGTGAGGCGTCGGACATCGCCAAGACGGACAAGGCGATCCTGGATCTGTTCCCGGAGAACGAGTCGCTGGCCCGGTGGATCAAGATGGCGGGTGAGCGGGTGCACTTCCAGGGGCTGCCGGCCCGG
>NZ_JOFQ01000059.1 GCF_000718305.1 Streptomyces niger | reverse complement strand
ACGAGGTTGGCGACGACGGCGCCGACGGGGAGGGCCGCGCCGACGTTGCGGGCGGCGTCGGTGACGATGCCCATGTCCTTGTGGTGCAGGTCGATGCGGAAGCCGGGCTTGAAGTCGCGGTTTTTGAAGTTGTCCTTCTTCCGCGTCAGGACGGTGGAGCCGGCCAGCCCGCCGCCCAGGACGTCCAGCGCTGCGGTGAGGTCCACGCCGGACTTCTCCAGGAAGACCACGGCCTCGGCGCAGGCTTGGATGTTGACGGCGACGATGAGCTGGTTGGCGGCCTTGACGGTCTGGCCGGCGCCGTGCGGACCGCAGAGGACGATGGTCTTGCCCAGCGCCTCCAGCAGCGGCTTGGCGGTCTCGAAGTCGGCCTGGTCGCCGCCGACCATGATGGACAGTACGGCCTCGATGGCGCCGGCCTCGCCGCCGGAGACGGGGGCGTCCAGGACGCGGATGTTCTTGTCCTTGGCGGCGGCGGCCAGGTCGATGGAGGTCTGCGGGGTGATCGAGGACATGTCGATCAGCAGCGCGCCGGCCTTGGCGTTCTCCAGGATGCCCTCGGGGCCGTAGGCGATGGCTTCGACCTGCGGGGAGGCCGGGACCATGGTGACGATGACGTCGGCGTCCTGGACGGCCTCGGCGAGGGAGGCGGCGGCGGTGCCGCCGGCCGCGGCCAGCCGGTCGAGCTTGTCCTGCTCCAGGGTGTAGCCGGTGACGGAGTAGCCGGCCTTGATCAGGTTCTCCGCCATCGGGGAGCCCATGATGCCCAGACCGATCCACGCAACCTTGGGAAGAG
>NZ_JOFQ01000058.1 GCF_000718305.1 Streptomyces niger | reverse complement strand
CAACGAAGAGCGCACCGCGACCCTGGACGACTTCCTGCACACCTACAACTACCATCGCTGCCACACCGCACTCGGAGGCCAGCCACCCATCACCCGCGTGAACAACCCTGCGGGTCAATACACCTAGGCGCCCTTCCGTCCCGCGCCAGAACGGAGCGCGCGGGACGGGCCCCGGCCCCGTGGCGGGACGCAGCCGGGAACACGCGACACGTCCTGCACCGGGTGATTCTGGCGAGTCCTTGTAGGACATCGTGCCGCTCCGCACGAAGCCCTGAGCGCTGAAGAAGCCCTGAGCGCTGAAGAAGCCCTGTTGCACGGCTGCTCGTTGGACCGGGTATGACGACGTACGACACGACTCCGAGGCCCGCCCCGAAAGCAGACGGCGCCATCCCGCTGACAGTCCGCTTCGACCCCAGTGAGTACCTGGAGATCGACCGATGGATCCTGGAGCTGAGGCACCAGACCGGTATCCGCTGGGACAAGGCAGAAGTCGTGCGTGAACTGCTGCGCATGGCCCGCACACCCGACAACATTCTGTGCGACGCGCTGATCGCCCGAGCCCGAAGGACCAACGCCTGAGCGACCCGCGCGGCCTCCAGACGCACAGAGGGCCGTGCCGACGTCCGGCATGGCCCTCACATGATCCACTGCGGCTCTACGCTGCCCCCGGGGCCCGGCTCTATGGAGTCACCCCTCTCAACGGCCCGGTGCCCGCAACGTCACGAGACCGAGAGCTGGGGGGACACCGTCGGGGATCTCCTGTAGATCTGGCGGCATGAACCTCAACGACCTTGGCCTGCTGATGGCCCGTCGTCAGGACGGCGG
>NZ_JOFQ01000057.1 GCF_000718305.1 Streptomyces niger | reverse complement strand
GTCGGGCCGGTGGCCGTCGGGGGCGACGCACCGGTGTCGGTGCAGTCGATGACGACGACGCGGACCGCGGACATCGGGGCGACGCTGCAGCAGATCGCGGAGCTGACCGCGTCGGGGTGCCAGATCGTGCGGGTGGCGTGCCCCACGCAGGACGACGCGGACGCGCTGCCCATCATCGCGAAGAAGTCGGGGATCCCGGTGATCGCCGATATTCACTTCCAGCCCAAGTACGTGTTCGCGGCGATCGACGCGGGCTGTGCGGCGGTGCGGGTGAACCCGGGCAACATCAAGCAGTTCGACGACAAGGTCAAGGAGATCGCGAAGGCGGCCTCCGATGCCGGGACGCCGATCCGGATCGGGGTGAACGCGGGGTCGCTGGATCGCCGGCTGCTGCAGAAGTACGGCAAGGCGACGCCCGAGGCGCTGGTGGAGTCGGCGCTGTGGGAGGCCAGCCTCTTCGAGGAGCACGGTTTCCGGGACATCAAGATCTCGGTGAAGCACAACGACCCGGTGGTGATGGTCAACGCCTACCGGCAGCTGGCGGCGCAGTGTGACTACCCGCTGCACCTGGGCGTGACCGAGGCCGGCCCGGCCTTCCAGGGCACCATCAAGTCCGCAGTCGCCTTCGGCGCGCTGCTGAGCGAGGGCATCGGCGACACCATCCGGGTGTCGCTGTCGGCGCCGCCGGCGGAGGAGATCAAGGTCGGTATCTCCATTTTGGAGTCGCTGAACCTGCGGCAGCGGCGGCTGGAGATCGTCTCGTGTCCGTCGTGTGGGCGGGCGCAGGTGGATGTGTACAAGTTGGCCGAGGAGGTCACGGCGGGGCTGGACGGCATGGAGGTGCCGC
>NZ_JOFQ01000056.1 GCF_000718305.1 Streptomyces niger | reverse complement strand
GCTGGTCGAGCGGGTCCGTCTTGGCCGTCCGGTCGCGCATGTCGCGGCCGAGATGGGCGTCTCACGGACCACCGCACACAAGTGGCTCCGACGGTTCGCGGCCGAGGGCGAGGCCGGCCTGCTGGATCGGACCAGCAGGCCGCACCGGACCCCGCACCGCACCGCAAATTGCCTGGAGGATCGGGTCTGCCGACTGCGGACGACCCGCAAACTCGGTCCGGCCCGGCTGGGTCCGATCCTGGGCCTGCCGCCCTCCACCGTCCACCGGATACTGGTCCGGCACGGCCTGAACCGTCTCGCCTTCTTGGACCGGCCCACCGGAACCGTGATCCGCCGCTATGAGCGCGCCCGCCCCGGCGAACTGCTCCACGTCGATGTCAAGAAACTCGGCCGCATCCCCGCCGGCGGCGGCTGGCGCATCCACGGCCGGGCCGACAGCCGGCTCACCAAGACCGGCGTCGGCTTCGACTACATCCACTGCGCCGTCGATGACCACAGCCGCCTGGCCTACAGCGAAGTCCACCCCGATGAGAAGGCCGCCACCTGCGCCGGCTTCCTGCGCCGAGCAGCCGCCCACTTCGCCCGCCACGGCATCTCCCACATCGAGCGGGTCCTGACGGACAACGCCTGGTCCTACCGCAAAGCCACCGCCTGGCAGCAAGCCCTGGCCGAACTCGGCGCGACCGGCAAACGCACCCGCCCCTACCGGCCACAGACCAACGGCAAAGTCGAACGCTTCAACCGCACCCTGCTGGATGAGTGGGCCTACCTCCGGCCCTACGCCAGCAACGAAGAGCGCACCGCGACCCTGGACGACTTCCTGCACACCTACAACTACCATCGCTGCCACACCGCACTCGGAGGCCAGCCACCCATCACCCGCGT
>NZ_JOFQ01000055.1 GCF_000718305.1 Streptomyces niger | reverse complement strand
CTAGGTCGTTTCTGATGGCTCTTGGACTGTGTCGCGGAGCCAGATGACGATCGCGGCGACGGTCAGTGTGCCGTTGAAGAGGTAGTCGCGCTTGTCGAAGCGGGTAGCCACCGCGCGGAACTGTTTCCACTTGCTCACGCATCGCTCGACGGCGTTGCGTCGCCGGTACTGATCCCGGTCGAAGGCGGGCGGGCGACCGCCGGCAGCGCCTCGGCGCCGGCGGTGGGCCCGCTGGTCCTCGGGCTCGGCGATGGTCGCCTTGATGCCCCGGCCTCGGAGGTAGGCCCGGTTGTCGCGGCTGGAGTAGGCCTTGTCGCCGCGGAGGCGGTCCGGCCGGCAGCGTGGGCGGCCCGGACCTTCCCGCCCGATCCGCAGTCCGGTCAGCAGGGGAATGAGCATCGGGCTGTCGCCCCGCTGACCTGATGTGGTCCGCCAGTTCAGCGGGCGGGCCCGGTCGTCGGACAGCAGATGGATCTTGGTGGTCAGTCCGCCCCTGGAGCGTCCCAGCGCCTCTCGTCCATCGGCTTCCACGCGCGTCCCGCCCCTTTTTCCGGGAAGTCGCGCGGCGGTCGGTGCCGGGCCCCGGCCGCGTGCTGGTGGGCCCGGCAGGAGGTGGAGTCGATGTTGACCGCCCACTCTCCTTCCAGGCCGCGGGCCAGGGTGCCGTCGGGGTCGGTGGCATCGGCCTCGATCTGCAGCTCGGCCAGGATCCGCTGCCAGGTACCGTCCGCCGACCAGCGGCGATGCCGTTCGTAGACGGTCTGCCAGGGGCTGTAGCGCTCCGGCAGGTCCGGCCAGGGCACCCCGGTGCGAGCCCGGAACAGTACCCCGTTGACCACCGTCCGGTGATCCGACCACTGCCCACCCGGCAGACCGTTCGCCGGCAGCAACGGCCTGATCTTCTGCCACTGCGCGTCGCTCAGTTCATGTCGTCGCACCATGCCGGACGCATGCCCTCACCACGGCCTGGTCCACCCTGCTGACAAGAGCCATCAGAAACGACCTAG
>NZ_JOFQ01000054.1 GCF_000718305.1 Streptomyces niger | reverse complement strand
AGCAGGCTCCACACCTGATCGACGGCTGCCTAACCGGCACCGGCCTACCACTTGATCCGGTGTGACCCGCACCCGACAACCCTCCGGAAAGGTCAGTAGCAGTTGGCAGGAGTTCAGAAGGGCAGTGCGACGTGCAGTCCTGGCGCGAGATGGTCGTTCTCTCGTGTGGTGACTGGCACTCGGTCGGCGTCCGGTCGGACGGCTCTGCACTGGCCGCGGGGAACAACCGACGAGGGCAGTGTGCCGTTGAAGGGTGGTGTGACCTGGCATCCGTTTCGGCCGGGTATCTCCACACCGTCGGCCTCAGAGCCGATGGGCGGACAGTAGCGACCGGCGACCGGGCAACCGGGGCGTGCGAGGTCGGAGAGTGGGAAGACGTGGTGGCACTCGACGCGGGCAGCTACCACACCGTCGGAGTCACAGCGTCCGGGCGGGTCCTCGCAGCCGGGGACAACAGCTACGGACAGTGCGAAGTCGGCGATTGGCGCGACATTGTCGCCGTGGCGGCCGGTTCAACGCACACCCTCGGCCTGCGTGCCAACGGCACAGTCGTGACCGCCGGGAACAATGCCGATAGACAGTGCGAAGTCGATGCCTGGTCCGGAGTCCAGCTGCCATAGGTCTCGGGCTACACCACCACGAACTGTCATGCCGTCATACCCGAGCCCAGAGACCTCATTCTGATTCCAGTCCTTACGCCGGCCGTCCAGCATCAGCCCCCGCAGATAGCACTCGCCCCGCCGCCGCTGATCCAGCCGCGGCAGCGAACCCCGCGCCCGCTTCGGCTACACCGCCCCCATCGGCACCACCGACGACGGCCGGGTCCGGCGGCTGACCGTCCACCTCCCGCCCGCCTACGCCGCCCGCCTCTTCGACGCCCAGCAGCACGGCGCCGGCGACCAGCAGATGCGCACAATCGTCGCCGAGGGATTGCAGGAAATCTATTTCAAGGACGGCGGACGCCGCGCCGATGACCTCGAAGTGGAATTCACCGACATCGACTACATCGACGTCACCGACATCGACGTTTCCTTCTAGCCGAACAGACGAGAACTCCATACAACATCGGGCGTGTGACTGAGCCGCGTAGTTGGCCACTGAGCGCGCTAGGTCGTTTCTGATGGCTCTTGGACTGTGTCGCGGAGCCAGATGACGATCGCGGCGACGGTCAGTGTGCCGTTGAAGAGGTAGTCGCGCTTGTCGAA
>NZ_JOFQ01000053.1 GCF_000718305.1 Streptomyces niger | reverse complement strand
GTGGACCGAAATGGACCAGCGGGCCGTCGATACCGTCCGCGTTCTGGCAGCAGATGCCGTGCAGAAGGTCGGTAACGGCCACCCGGGCACGGCCATGAGCCTCGCTCCTGCCGCCTACACCCTGTTCCAGAAGGTCATGCGGCTACGAGCGTGGCCTGTTCGACCCGGAGGCGGCCGCCGGCACCTCGCCGTTCGACCACCACATCTACGTGATCGCCGGTGACGGCTGCCTGCAGGAGGGCATCTCGGCCGAGGCCTCCTCCATGGCCGGGCACCAGAAGCTCGGCAACCTGATCATGCTGTGGGACGACAACCACATCTCGATCGAGGGCGACACCGAGACCGCCATCTCCGAGGACACCGAGAAGCGCTATGAGGCCTACGGCTGGCACGTCCAGCGCGTGGAGCCCAAGGCCGACGGCGACCTGGACCCCGAGGCCCTGTACGCGGCGATCGAGGCGGCCAAGGCCGTCACCGACCGCCCGTCCTTCATCGCGATGCGCTCGATCATCGCCTGGCCGGCCCCCCACGCCCAGAACACCGAGGCCGCGCACGGCTCCGCGCTGGGCGCCGAGGAGGTCGCGGCCACCAAGCGCGTCCTGGGCTTCGACCCCGAGAAGGACTTCGAGGTCTCCGCCGAGGTCCTCGCGCACACCCGTGCGGCGCTGGACCGCGGCCGTGAGGCGAAGGCCGAGTGGGAGAAGGCCTTCGGCGAGTGGCGGACCGCCAACCCCGAGCGCGCCGCCGACTTCGACCGGATCGCCAAGGGCGAGCTGCCCGCGGGCTGGGAGCAGCACCTGCCCGTCTTCGAGACCGGCAAGGCCGTGGCCACCCGTGCCGCCTCCGGCAAGGTCCTGCAGGCGCTGGGCGCGGTCGTGCCCGAGCTGTGGGGCGGCTCCGCCGACCTCGCGGGCTCGAACAACACCACCATCGACAAGAACTCCTCGTTCCTGCCGGTGGGCAACACCCTGCCCGAGGCCGACCCGTACGGGCGTACCCTTCACTTCGGTATCCGTGAGCACTCCATGGCCGCGGAGATGAACGGCATCGCGCTGCACGGCAACACCCGCATCTACGGCGGCACCTTCCTGGTGTTCTCCGACTACATGCGCAACGCCGTGCGCCTGTCGGCCCTGATGCACCTGCCGGTCACCTACGTGTGGACGCACGACTCGATCGGTCTGGGCGAGGACGGCCCCACCCACCAGCCGGTGGAGCACCTGGCCTCGCTGCGTGGCGGCCGACGGGCAGAGCGCAGCGCCGCAGGCCGTGCTGATCGCCACCGGCTCCGAGGTGCACCTCGCGGTCGAGGCGCGCGAGCAGCTGCAGGCCGCCGGCGTGCCGACGCGCGTGGTGTCGATGCCGTGCGTGGAGTGGTTCGAGGAGCAGGACCAGGCCTACAAGGACAGCGTGCTGCCGCCGGCCGTCAAGGCCCGCGTCGCCATCGAGGCCGGCATCGGCCTGACCTGGCACAAGTACGTCGGCGACGCCGGCCGCATCGTGTCGCTGGAGCACTTCGGCGCCTCCGCCGACGGCAAGGTCCTCTTCCGCGAGTTCGGCTTCACGCCCGA
>NZ_JOFQ01000052.1 GCF_000718305.1 Streptomyces niger | reverse complement strand
GCAGTTGGCCAGCAGGTGCAGGACGGTGTGGTGTTCGACGGCGACACCCTTGGGGCGGTAGGCCGCGCCGGTCTTGAGGATGGCGAGCAGGCCGACGGCCGTCTGGAGGCTGCGCTCGACCGAGAGGGCGATGAGCTGCTCCGGGCCGGCGCCGTGCGACAGCAGGTGGTGGGCCAGCCGGTTCGCCGCCTCGTCCAGCTCTCGGTAGGTCAGTGTGGCACCGGCGTACGAGACGGCCGGTGCGTCCGGCGTCAGTGCCGCCTGCCGGGCCACCCGCTCGTGGATCGTGCCCTCCCAGGGGGCCGTGCCCTCCGTGACACCCCACTCCCGAACCAACCGCTCCCGCTCACCCTCGGTGAGGAGGGGCAGCGCGGAGACGGGCCGGCCCGGGGCGGCGACGGCCGCGGCGAGCAGGGTGTTGAGGTGCTCGCCGAAGCGCGCGATGGTCGGCGCGTCGAACAGCTCGGCGCTGTACTCGGCCACGGCGCGCAGACCGCCTTCGTGCTCCTCGAATTCGAGGGTGAGGTCGAACAGCGCGGTGTCCCGCTCCAGCGGGTAGTCGGTGACGCGGACGTCCCCGAGGTGCGGGTGCATGCCCGGCGCGTTCTGGAGCACCACCATCGCCTGCACGAGCGGCGTACGGCTGGTGTCCCGCTCCGGCTGCACCGCCTCCACCAGACGCTCGAACGGCACGTCCTCGTGCGCGAACGCATCGAGCACGGTCTCCTTCACCTGCCCCAGCAGGGTGGCGAAGGACGCCTCCGGGTCGATCTGCGAGCGCAGGACGACCGTGTTGACCAGGAAGCCGACCAGCTGCTCCAGGCCGCCACCGCTCCGGCCGGCGGACGCCGTGCCGACGGCGATGTCGCGCTGTCCGGTGTAGCGCGCGAACACGGCCTGCACGGCCGCCGTCAGTGCCATGAAGAGCGTGGCGTCCTGGGCGCGGGCCAGCTCCTTCAGCCCGTCGACCGTGGCGGCCGGTACGTCGAAGCCGAGGACCGCGCCCTTGGACGAGCGCACCACCGGGCGCGGCCGGTCGGTGGGCAGCTCCAGCGGAGCGATGCCGTCGAGCTGCCGGCGCCACCAGCCGAGCTGGTCCTCCAGCAGGCCGCCCTCCGCCAGCCGGCTGCGCTGCCAGGCGGCGAAGTCGGGGTACTGGGCGGTGACGTCGGGCAGCTCCGGCGCGCGGTTCCCGGCCCGGGCGAGGTACAGCTCACCGAGCTCCCGGGAGACGACACCCATGGACCAGCCGTCGGTGATGATGTGGTGCATCCCCAGGACGCAGACGTGTTCGTCCGCGCCGAGCCGGACGAGCAGCACCCGGACGAGCGGCCCGTTCCGCAGGTCGTACGGGCGGGTCAGCTCCTCCTGCGCGAGGGCCCGCAGCTCCTCCTCGCTCGCGGCCTCCTCGGTGCGCCACGCGGGGGCCAGGTCGGCGTGGACGATCTGTACGCCGTGGCCGTCGGCCACGTCGAAGGTGGTACGCAGCGCCTCGTGGCGGGCCACCAGGTCGCCGACCGCCGCGCGGAGCGCGTCCGTGTCGAGGGGACCGGTCAGCCGCAGGCCCACGCCGACCTTCTCGGCGCCGAGGACCTGGGACCAGATGGCGGTGAGGGTTTCCTCGGTGGCGTTGCGCGGTGCGGTGTACCCGGTCGCCAGCTGGTCGGTGTGGACCTCGGGTGCGGGCAGTGCGCGCCGGTCGACCTTGCCGCTCGGCGTGAGCGGCAGCCGGTCCAGCGCCACGAACAGGGCGGGAACCATGTAGTCCGGCAGCCGCTCGGACAGATGGGTGCGCAGTTCGGTGGCGGGCAGGGTGGTGTCGGTGACGAAGTAGGCGATGAGCCGGCGGTGCCCGTCGGGGGTTTCGTGGGCGGTGACGATGGCTTCGTGGATGCGGGGGTGGGTGAGGAGGGTGGTTTCGATCTCGCCGAGTTCGATGCGGAAGCCGCGGATTTTGACCTGGTCGTCGGCGCGGCCGAGGTGTTCGAGGGTGCCGTCGGGGCGC
>NZ_JOFQ01000051.1 GCF_000718305.1 Streptomyces niger | reverse complement strand
TGCTGTGATGGCCGCTCGCATCGAACACCTCGTCACCTCGGGGACGTTTTCCCTCGACGGCGGGACCTGGGACGTCGACAACAACGTCTGGATCATCGGCGATGACGAGGAAGCAGTCGTCATCGACGCGGCACACGACGCGGACGCGATCCTCGCCGCGCTCGGCGGACGGCGGCTGCGGGCCATCCTCTGCACCCACGCGCACGACGACCACATCGATGCCGCGCCCGCGCTGGCCTCCCGTACCGGGGCGACGATCCACCTCCACCCCGACGACCTGCCGCTGTGGAAGCAGACCTATCCGAACGGCGCGCCGGACCGGGAGCTGGCGCACGGGCAGGTGCTGACCATCGCCGGTACCGACCTCACGGTGCTGCACACGCCGGGCCACGCGCCCGGCGCGGTCTGCTTCCACGCACCGGACCTGGGGGTCGTGTTCAGCGGTGACACGCTCTTCCAGGGCGGGCCGGGCGCGACCGGGCGATCATTCTCGGACTTCCCGACCATCGTCGAGTCGATCCGGGACCGGCTCCTGACGCTCCCGCCGCAGACGAAGGTCCTCACCGGTCACGGCGACAGCACCACCATCGGGGACGAGGCGCCGCACCTGGAGGAGTGGATCGCGCGGGGCCACTGAGGCGTGGCCGTACCGGTGTCGCTTGCTGCCGGTTTTCGAACCTTTGCGCCGCTATCCCCTGCACTCCGTCAGGCGGGCCGGTTACCGTGCTCGGTATGGCAACCAGCACAGCACCGACCGCGCACGGCTACGCATTGCTGATTGCCGCCGATCCGCCGGCCCGGCGGGCGCTGCCGGCGACCACCGTGTTGCCGCAGCTGGCCGCCGTTCCGCCGGCGCACCTCGTGGGTGCCGCGTACGCCAGTGCCGTGCAGCTGGCCAACCCCGACGACCCGAACACGGTGCTGACCCACATCCGCACCGCGGCCGGCGTCGAGGGCCCGCTGCTCATCTACGTGGCGGGGCACCTCCAGGTGGACGCGCGGCAGGGCAGACCGCACCTGGCGCTGGCCCGGACGGCGCCGCGCACGATCCGGTACACCGCGCTGCCGTGGCACTGGCTCGCCGCGGAACTCCGGCACCGGCCGCCGGGCAGCACGACGGTCGTGGCAGATCTGGCGGCGGCGCCGGAGGTCTGGCAGCAACTGAGCACGGGGCAGCTGTCGCTGGGAGGACCGTTCCTGCTGTACGGCGCGGTGCAGCGGACCGACAAGCGGAGCACGCCGGCGCCCGCGTACACGCAGGCCCTCGCGCAGGCGCTGCGCGTGGCGCCCCGGCGGCCCGGTACGGAGGAACTGCACGCCCACGTGGCGCGTACCGCCGCGCTGGGCGGGCCGACGACGCTGTGGCTCGGCGGAGCCCAGGCCGCCGAAGGGACGGCTGGAGGCCGGCCGGTGGCGGCTGGTGGGGCGATGGCGGCGGCTGGTGGGCCGATGGCGGCCGGTGGGCCGACGAGTCCGTACGAGGCGTCTGCGCCGGGGTACGACGTGCCCGTACAGGGGTACGACGTGTCCGTGCCGGGGTACGGCGTGCCGGGGGCATCCGGTGCGCCGGCTGAGCCCGTGGCGACCGAGTACGGAGCGCCGGTGGCCGCCTTCGACAACGCGCCCGTTTCGGAGTACGGGGCGCCCGAGCCGGGGCCTGCGGCTGTGCCGCCGGCTGCGCCCGCGGCTGCGCCGATCCCCGCGCCGGAGCCTGCTCCCGTGCCCGAGCCGACGCCGGCGGGCGCCTACGGGGGTGCGGAGCCCGCGGGACCCCCGGTGGTCAGGTCGGAGCCGGAGTCGGAGCCGTCCGACTACGAACTGGCCCCCGCAGTGAAGCCGGCTCCCCCTGAGACCGCGCCTTCCGCGGCCCCCGAAGCGCCGCGCTCCGAGACTCCCGAGGTCGCGCCTTCCGCGGCCCCCGAAGCGCCGCGCTCCGAGACTCCCGAGGTCGCGCCTTCCGCGGCCTCTGAAGCGCCGCGCTCCGAGGCCCCCGAAGCGCCGCGCTCCCAGGCCCACGAGGTCGCGCCTTCCGCGGCCTCCGAGGTGCCACGCTCCGAGGCACCGCAGGGCCCCGAATCCGGCTTTGATTCCGACCCCGGATCCGGCCCTGATTCCGGCCCTGATAATGGCCCCGAATCCGGCCGCGGATCCGCTCCCGGCCCGGTCTCCGCTCCCGTTCCGTTGCCTCCCATGCCGGCGCGGCCGCCGATTCCCGTCGTCGCGGCGATACCCCAGGTGCCGCATGCGGCGCCCGTCGTGGACCCGCACCACGCCGTATTCGCCGCGGCTGCCGCCGGGCGGCACGGCGAGGCCGCCGCGATGGCCGCGGCCTGGGAGCAGGCGGCCCTCCGGAGCCACGGGCCCGTGTCACCCGAGGCGGTGCACTGGATCGAGGTACAGGCCGAGCTGGCGCACCAGGCGGCGGAGCCGGCGCGGGCGAGCGGGCTGTGGATGCGGTCCGCGCACGTCCGGCTGGCCGGCGGGCAGAACGCCACGGACCCCGAGGTCACGGCCGCCGTGGACCGCGCCCACCACTGCTGGCACCAGGTCAGCGACCGGGACGGCATCCGGGAGCTGGGCGTGGAGCTGGCGAACCTGCGCGGCCGGGTGCCCGGCAGGAGCGGCGCCCGCGACGACGTGCAGCGCCGCCTCGCCCAGCTGAACGAGACCGTCAACGGCTAGGCGCCGGCGTGCCCCGGCCGGGTACCGGCGTGCTTCGGTTACTGACCTTTCCGCTGCGTTGTCGGGAGTGACGTCGGCGGGTGTCCGCGGTATGCCGTTGCTATGCGGTATGCGCAAGGGGGAGGACTGAGGCCGC
>NZ_JOFQ01000050.1 GCF_000718305.1 Streptomyces niger | reverse complement strand
TGGTGGGTGTTGATGGTTGGGATGCTGCGGGGCAGGCGTGGAAGGGGCTGGCGCAGCTGGTGACCGGCCTGGCTTTCGCTGTCTCGCCCGGCGTGCAGACGCTGTTCGGGACGCTGCCGGATGACCAGTTGCCTTCGTGGATCCGTGAATCGCGCAACACGCTGAAGGCGACCGGCAAGGCGTTGGTCGCTTGGGATGAGTGGGGCAAGAATCCCGCCCGTGCTGCCGGTGGGGTCACCTTCAACGTCCTGACCACGGTCTTCACCGGTGGTGCGGGCGGCGCCGCGGCCGGGGTGGGCAAGGCCGGCGCAGTCACCCGGGCCATCTCCATGGCGGGCAAGGTCGGCAAGGTCATCGACCCCATGACGTACGTGGGGAAGGCGGCCGGGGCGGGCCTGTCCAAGGTCGGCGACATCGCGAAGAGCCTCAAGGGCATCGGGAAGGTGGACGTCTCGGCCCTGCCCGCGGACGCAATCAAGCTACCGGAGGGCTCACTCAGGCTGCCCGACGGCACCGGCCCCGGCGAGTCGGCCCGCTACTTCGACGGCCAGGGCAACCTCCTCGACGAACACGGCAAGGTGCTCCACAGCATCGACGACGCCCCCAAGGAAGGCTCCCCCACCGCCTCTCCCCACGCAGGAGCGGACACCCCGCGGATCGAGACCCCGGCCAAGGCGCCCGCCCTGGTCGGCGCGGGAGCCCACACCACCGATGACGTGAGCCACGTAAGGCTCGGCGACAGCCTTGACAAGGACCTGGGCGATGTCGGTCGCGCTGGTGATGACGCACACACTCCAGACGCCAGCGCCGGCGACCACATCCCCGGCGCCACTGCGGGTGTCCATCTGGCCAACAGCGGTATGGGTGATCACCTCCCGGTGGGGCAGGCTGGTCATCATCTTCCCGGTCGCGGGCTGGGAGACCATCTGCCTGGTAGTAGCGCTGACGACTTGGGCACTCGTCCTTCCGCGAGTCACGAGCCCAGCGGTGTTGCTGACGGACACGGGGACGGCTCAAGCGGATACGGTCACGGTGACGGTTCTGCCGGGTCCCACGACCGCACACCCAACGACCGCGGTGATGACCTCGGTCACCATGAGACCGATGACGGTGCGCACCATGGCGCCTCCGACGCTCATCACTCGCACTTCGAAAACTTCGGGGACGACGGGCTGCCTAGTGGTCACGACACCAACGACTTCGGCGAATCCCATCATCGCAGCCCCGACGGCAGTGGCGGCGAGCCTCATGGCAGCCACATAGACCCTCAGCCTGACTGGCATGGTGGAAGCGCCGACAAGATGCGTCATCATCGGCGCTCCGCCTTGGACGTTTCGCACCTGTCGCCAGAAGATCAGTTGTCCGTTCTGGAGCGTGAGTCGGCAGAGCTTGCAGACGACGCTTTCGACACCCCGCCAGGGGAGGCGCCTACTGGGAAGAATCATCTAAACAAGGGATGTGCGGGAAGCTTCCTGCATGACAATGTGATTACTTCTCATAGTAGTACCACGAAGATGAATGGACAGAAACTTCCGCATACGCATCAAGTCCTTGATGGAATGCTGAAAGAAATAGCTGAAAGAGCGGACTCTACTCCTGGCATAAAGAAGGGATTGGGTCACGGGAAGTGTGCAGAAATCTCACTGATCAGCGACAGGCTGCATCAGCTGGACCCGACAGGGACGTCCATTCGCACGACGGAGGAAGCGAAGAGAGTGCTCGAAGGTAGTGTGATGCACACGCGGCAGATCGGTGACCTCTACGATCGCCAGACCGGTGAGCTGGCTCGATCGCATGGTGATTTTCTGCCCCCATGTGAGACATGCGGGCAGATACTGCCCCAGCTGGGTATTCGCGTACCCTGATAACAACTGCAGATCACAGAACGGAACGATGAATGGGACCCGATCAACCGACACTCGAAGTGCGTGACTGGCTGGCCAGGAGCGGCTGGACTCCGGGTCGTGACATCGGAGAACAGGCTGAGGAACTCATTCGCGTGCGGATGCAGGACGCCGAGCGCCAAGGTGTACCCCTGACGCCTGTGCCTGCAGCCGTGCGCATTGTTCACACTTTTGGCTTGCTGCGCCTCGACCATCCAACGTCCCCACGGTTCGCGTGGGTCATGAAGCCGACGATCGGCTACGAAGGCGATGCGGAGGAGATCCAGGAGCTGGCATCCGGGCTCGGGGAGCAGCTCTTCCCCGTCGGATATGAAGCGGCAGAGGGCGGGCTTCTGCTGGTAGATGAGAAAGGGCGTTTCTTCCACCTGCATCACACTGGGGGTTACTACCTGGGGCAGAATGAGTATGATGCCTTCTCCAGGTTTCTGCTCGGCGTCGACGACCCTGATGCGGAGGATTACTTTGTCTGAGCAGTTTCCGGCGGTGGCGTCTTCCTTGTTGGTTGACGGCAAGGTCCTCAGTCATACGAGTTTGGTGGGGGACGGGCGGCCCAACCTTCATCCGGCCGTCTGGGAGTTCGCGGGAGCCCTATCGCAAAGGCAACGCAAATCCTTCACGGGGCGTTGCGCTGAATCGGCTCTGATTTCGGATCAGCTGTGGGCGCTCGACGCCGTGCGAAGCGATGGTCGTTCCACCACCCTGCGGGAGGCGGCTCAGCATTTCGAGGGTTCCGCCATTATCTCCCGGAAGGTCCGCGGCCAGGGGCACCCTGAGCACGGAAAGGTCACCGATCCATGCAGTGTCTGCTCGGCTCTGTTGCAAGAGTTGGGCGTGCGCGTGATGCGTTGAAGCTGGCCAGCCCCCTTGAACAGCCGCTACTCGTATGGGGCTTTTGGTTCTCGGTAACCGGTCGGACGGCGTGATGCGGTGTCGTTGCCGAGTTGGCTGGTCCGTCGAGGGAGTGGGCTCGATACTCTCGGCCTGCACGCCACAGCTGGTATGGCCGTGGCGCGATGCGCACGTAGACCAGTGTTCAAATGAATGGCGAGCGGGGTAGGCGGAACGACGCCCACACGGTTTTGGTGCCGTCTTCGTGGAGCGCGGTTCCCCAATCGGAGCACAGTGCGGCAACAAGGCGAAGTCCGCGGCCGTTCTCGTCGGTGTCGTGTACAGGTGGGCGCAGTATGGGCAGGCCGTTGGCCGCGTCGCGTACGGCGAGACGGAGTACATCGTCGAGGTGGAGCTCCACGGTGATCGACGGTGACTCGGTCGCGTATCGCTCGGCATTTGTCGTGAGTTCGCTAGCTGTTGCGGGACAGGGCGTTGTTGACGGTTCCGGCAAGGCAGACGCTTGAGTGCGGAGCGCTTGCCGGAACAGGAGATACGACGCGGGGATGCCGACACACCCGCCGAGTATTGGTTCTCCAACCTGCCGGCCGATACCAAGCCGGCGGACCTGGGCACTGGGCGAAACTGCGATGCGCATCGAGCACGACTACCGCGAGCTCAAACACGCCTAGGTCGTTTCTGATGGCTCTTGTCAGCAGGGTGGACCAGGCCGTGGTGAGGGCATGCGTCCGGCATGGTGCGACGACATGAACTGAGCGACGCGCA
>NZ_JOFQ01000049.1 GCF_000718305.1 Streptomyces niger | reverse complement strand
GGCACACACAGCGAGGACGCTGTGAACGGGTTGGACTATTCCTCCGACCTGTTCCGCTCTCGTGTGTGTTTCTCCCGATCACGGGAAAACATTCACGGAGAGTTTGATCCTGGCTCAGGACGAACGCTGGCGGCGTGCTTAACACATGCAAGTCGAACGATGAAGCCGCTTCGGTGGTGGATTAGTGGCGAACGGGTGAGTAACACGTGGGCAATCTGCCCTGCACTCTGGGACAAGCCCTGGAAACGGGGTCTAATACCGGATACGACACACGACCGCATGGTCTGTGTGTGGAAAGCTCCGGCGGTGCAGGATGAGCCCGCGGCCTATCAGCTTGTTGGTGGGGTAATGGCCTACCAAGGCGACGACGGGTAGCCGGCCTGAGAGGGCGACCGGCCACACTGGGACTGAGACACGGCCCAGACTCCTACGGGAGGCAGCAGTGGGGAATATTGCACAATGGGCGAAAGCCTGATGCAGCGACGCCGCGTGAGGGATGACGGCCTTCGGGTTGTAAACCTCTTTCAGCAGGGAAGAAGCGCAAGTGACGGTACCTGCAGAAGAAGCGCCGGCTAACTACGTGCCAGCAGCCGCGGTAATACGTAGGGCGCAAGCGTTGTCCGGAATTATTGGGCGTAAAGAGCTCGTAGGCGGCTTGTCGCGTCGGATGTGAAAGCCCGGGGCTTAACCCCGGGTCTGCATTCGATACGGGCAGGCTAGAGTTCGGTAGGGGAGATCGGAATTCCTGGTGTAGCGGTGAAATGCGCAGATATCAGGAGGAACACCGGTGGCGAAGGCGGATCTCTGGGCCGATACTGACGCTGAGGAGCGAAAGCGTGGGGAGCGAACAGGATTAGATACCCTGGTAGTCCACGCCGTAAACGTTGGGAACTAGGTGTGGGCGACATTCCACGTCGTCCGTGCCGCAGCTAACGCATTAAGTTCCCCGCCTGGGGAGTACGGCCGCAAGGCTAAAACTCAAAGGAATTGACGGGGGCCCGCACAAGCAGCGGAGCATGTGGCTTAATTCGACGCAACGCGAAGAACCTTACCAAGGCTTGACATACACCGGAAACGTCTGGAGACAGGCGCCCCCTTGTGGTCGGTGTACAGGTGGTGCATGGCTGTCGTCAGCTCGTGTCGTGAGATGTTGGGTTAAGTCCCGCAACGAGCGCAACCCTTGTTCTGTGTTGCCAGCATGCCCTTCGGGGTGATGGGGACTCACAGGAGACTGCCGGGGTCAACTCGGAGGAAGGTGGGGACGACGTCAAGTCATCATGCCCCTTATGTCTTGGGCTGCACACGTGCTACAATGGTCGGTACAATGAGCTGCGATACCGCAAGGTGGAGCGAATCAAGTCGTAACAAGGTAGCCGTACCGGAAGGTGCGGCTGGATCACCTCCTTTCTAAGGAGCACTTCTAAGCCGGTCCTTCGGGGCTGGTTCAGAGGCCAGAACATCAGCGAGTGTCTGATGCTGGTTGCTCATGGGTGGAACGTTGACTACTCGGCACACTCGGTCTGGTGGCCGCTAGTACTGCTCTTCGGAGCGTGGAACGCAGTTGCTGGTCGGATGTGTCGGGCACGCTGTTGGGTGTCTGAGGGCACGGCCGTATGGCTGTCCTTCAAACGCCGACGCCGGCCCCAGTGAACTCGACCGGTAACGGTTGGGGTGGTGGGTGGCTGGTCGTTGCTTGAGAACTGCACAGTGGACGCGAGCATCTGTGGCCAAGTTTTTAAGGGCGCACGGTGGATGCCTTGGCACCAGGAACCGATGAAGGACGTGGGAGGCCACGATAGTCCCCGGGGAGTCGTCAACCAGGCTTTGATCCGGGGGTTTCCGAATGGGGAAACCCGGCAGTCGTCATGGGCTGTCACCCGCTGCTGAACACATAGGCAGTGTGGAGGGAACGCGGGGAAGTGAAACATCTCAGTACCCGCAGGAAGAGAAAACAACCGTGATTCCGGGAGTAGTGGCGAGCGAAACCGGATGAGGCCAAACCAGTCACGTGTGATACCCGGCAGGGGTTGCGTGGTTGGGGTTGTGGGATCTCTTTTCTGCAGTCTGCCGGCTGTGGGACGAGTCAGAAACCGTTGATGTAGGCGAAGGACATGCGAAAGGTCCGGCGTAGAGGGTAAGACCCCCGTAGCCGAAACATTGACGGCTCGTTTAAGAGACACCCAAGTAGCACGGGGCCCGAGAAATCCCGTGTGAATCTGGCGGGACCACCCGTTAAGCCTAAATATTCCCTGGTGACCGATAGCGGATAGTACCGTGAGGGAATGGTGAAAAGTACCGCGGGAGCGGAGTGAAATAGTACCTGAAACCGTGTGCCTACAAGCCGTGGGAGCGTCGCGCAAGGACTTGTCCTTGCGTCGTGACTGCGTGCCTTTTGAAGAATGAGCCTGCGAGTTTGCGGTATGTTGCGAGGTTAACCCGTGTGGGGAAGCCGTAGCGAAAGCGAGTCCGAAGAGGGCGACTTCAGTAGCATGCTCAAGACCCGAAGCGGAGTGATCTAGCCATGGGCAGGTTGAAGCGGAGGTAAGACTTCGTGGAGGACCGAACCCACCAGGGTTGAAAACCTGGGGGATGACCTGTGGTTAGGGGTGAAAGGCCAATCAAACTCCGTGATAGCTGGTTCTCCCCGAAATGCATTTAGGTGCAGCGTCGTGTGTTTCTTGCCGGAGGTAGAGCACTGGATAGGCGATGGGCCCTACCGGGTTACTGACCTTAGCCAAACTCCGAATGCCGGTAAGTGAGAGCGCGGCAGTGAGACTGTGGGGGATAAGCTCCATGGTCGAGAGGGAAACAGCCCAGAGCATCGACTAAGGCCCCTAAGCGTGTGCTAAGTGGGAAAGGATGTGGAGTCGCAGAGACAACCAGGAGGTTGGCTTAGAAGCAGCCACCCTTGAAAGAGTGCGTAATAGCTCACTGGTCAAGTGATTCCGCGCCGACAATGTAGCGGGGCTCAAGCACACCGCCGAAGTCGTGTCATTGCAGCAATACTCCCAACGGAGGCTGTGATGGGTAGGGGAGCGTCGTGTGCCGGGTGAAGCAGCCGTGGAAACGAGTTGTGGACGGTTCACGAGTGAGAATGCAGGCATGAGTAGCGATACACACGTGAGAAACGTGTGCGCCGATTGACTAAGGGTTCCTGGGTCAAGCTGATCTGCCCAGGGTAAGTCGGGACCTAAGGCGAGGCCGACAGGCGTAGTCGATGGACAACCGGTTGATATTCCGGTACCCGCTTTGAAGCGCCCAATATCGAATCCTCTGATGCTAAGGCCGTGAAGCCGCCCGCCTTCAGCTTTGCTGTGGGTGGGAGTGGTGGAGCCGCTGACCCAAGGTGGTAGTAGGTAAGTGATGGGGTGACGCAGGAAGGTAGTCCAGCCCGGGCGGTGGTTGTCCCGGGGTAAGGGTGTAGCCCGTCATCCAGGCAAATCCGGATGACATGTAAGGGTGAGACCTGATGCCGAGCCGATTGTGGTGAAGTGGATGATCCTATGCTGTCGAGAAAAGCCTCTAGCGAGTTTCATGGCGGCCCGTACCCTAAACCGACTCAGGTGGTCAGGTAGAGAATACCGAGGCGTTCGGGTGAACTATGGTTAAGGAACTCGGCAAAATGCCCCCGTAACTTCGGGAGAAGGGGGGCCACGGCTGGTGATGAGTCTTGCACTCTGAGCTGGTGGTGGCCGCAGAGACCAGCGAGAAGCGACTGTTTACTAAAAACACAGGTCCGTGCGAAGCCGTAAGGCGATGTATACGGACTGACGCCTGCCCGGTGCTGGAACGTTAAGGGGACCGGTTAGCTCTGTTTCGACAGGGCGAAGCTGAGAACTTAAGCGCCAGTAAACGGCGGTGGTAACTATAACCATCCTAAGGTAGCGAAATTCCTTGTCGGGTAAGTTCCGACCTGCACGAATGGCGTAACGACTTCTCGACTGTCTCAACCATAGGCCCGGTGAAATTGCACTACGAGTAAAGATGCTCGTTTCGCGCAGCAGGACGGAAAGACCCCGGGACCTTTACTATAGCTTGATATTGGTGTTCGGTTCGGCTTGTGTAGGATAGGTGGGAGACTGTGAACCCTGGACGCCAGTTCAGGGGGAGTCATTGTTGAAATACCACTCTGGTCGTGCTGGATGTCTAACCTGGGTCCGTGATCCGGATCAGGGACAGTGTCTGGTGGGTAGTTTAACTGGGGCGGTTGCCTCCCAAAGGGTAACGGAGGCGCCCAAAGGTTCCCTCAGCCTGGTTGGCAATCAGGTGTTGAGTGTAAGTGCACAAGGGAGCTTGACTGTGAGACTGACGGGTCGAGCAGGGACGAAAGTCGGGACTAGTGATCCGGCGGTGGCTTGTGGAAGCGCCGTCGCTCAACGGATAAAAGGTACCCCGGGGATAACAGGCTGATCTTCCCCAAGAGTCCATATCGACGGGATGGTTTGGCACCTCGATGTCGGCTCGTCGCATCCTGGGGCTGGAGTCGGTCCCAAGGGTTGGGCTGTTCGCCCATTAAAGCGGTACGCGAGCTGGGTTTAGAACGTCGTGAGACAGTTCGGTCCCTATCCGCTGTGCGCGTAGGAGTATTGAGAAGGGCTGTCCCTAGTACGAGAGGACCGGGACGGACGAACCTCTGGTGTGCCAGTTGTCCTGCCAAGGGCATGGCTGGTTGGCTACGTTCGGGAGGGATAACCGCTGAAAGCATCTAAGCGGGAAGCCTGCTTCGAGATGAGTGCTCCCACCTCCTTGAGAGGGTAAGGCTCCCAGTAGACGACTGGGTTGATAGGCCAGATATGGAAGCCCGGTAACGGGTGGAGTTGACTGGTACTAATAGGCCGAGGGCTTGTCCTCAGTTGCTCGCGTCCACTGTGT
>NZ_JOFQ01000048.1 GCF_000718305.1 Streptomyces niger | reverse complement strand
CACGGTCTTCCTGGTCAGCCACAACAACAAGTCCATCCGGGACACCTGCGACCGGGTGCTGTGGCTGGAGAAGGGCGAGCTCGTCATGGACGGCCCCACGGACGAAGTGATCAAGGCGTACGAGAAGGAGACGGGCAAGTAGCCCGTACGTGCAACGGAGGCCTCCGCGCCGTTCGGCGCGGAGGCCTCCGTTGCTCAAAGAAATGGTCAACTCCGGCCGCTTCCGGAACAGTTGTCTGCCTGTCGGAGTTGTCCGGATCGTTGCTCCGCGGTTCGGTACCCCCTCGGACGAGTGTGAGATGTACGGCGTAAGCTGTACGGGTGCCGAACGGCACATGTGGTACAAGTCGGGCAATATGGTCCGACGGCGTCGGTGGATGCCCTGATCGGACGGGCCGCGCGGCTGCGGCGTGTCCGAAATATGAAGTTTTAGCGTGGCGGTGTAGAACGGGAGACGTGACGGCAATGGCTACGGGATCTCTCCGGCTCCGGAACGCGCCGGGCAGCCTCCGGTGAGCCCGGAGCCTGTCGTGCCCGCGCCCGAGCGCGCCGTTCTCGACAAGGCTGCGCACGAGAACTTCCCCGTCGCGCCGTTCTTCCTGCCCCGCGCCTGGCGCGCCGACCTGATGGCGGTCTACGGATTCGCACGGCTGGTCGACGACATCGGCGACGGCGACCTCGCGCCCGGTGGCGGCGACGCCGCGTTGCTCGGGCTCGACCGCGCGCAGGCGGGGGACCGCCTCGCGATGCTGGACGCGCTGGAGGCGGACCTGCGCCGGGTCTACAGCGACCGTGCGCCCGGCCCCCGGCACCCCCTCATGCGCCGCCTCGGCCCGACCGTACGGCGCTGCGCCCTGAGCCCTGAGCCGTTCGAGCGTCTGATCGAGGCCAACCGGCAGGACCAGCGCGTCAGCCGCTATCCGGGCTACGCGGATCTGCTGGACTACTGCGAACTGTCCGCCAATCCCGTGGGCCGGCTCGTGCTGGGCATCACGGGCACGACCACGCCCGAGCGGATCCGCCGTTCGGACGCCATCTGCACCGCCCTCCAGATCGTCGAGCACATTCAGGACGTCGCGGAGGACCTGCGGAGGAACCGTATCTATCTGCCTGCCGAGGACATGAAGCGCTTCGGCGTCTCCGAATCCGACCTGGCCGCTCCGAAGGGGGGCGCACAGGCGCGCGCACTGGTCGCATTCGAGGCGGAACGCGCCCGTGACCTGCTGAATGAAGGTGCCCCGCTGGTGGGTAGCGTCCACGGCAGACTCAAGCTGCTGCTCGCCGGCTTCGTCGCCGGCGGACGCGCTGCCCTTCAGGCGGTGGCGGCCGCCGATCACGACGTCCTCCCTGGACCGCCCAAGCCCAGCAAGCTCGGTCTGCTGCGCGCGGTAGGGGCGACACTGCGAAGAGAGGGGTGAGTCGGACCGTGGAGGCAACCGCACACGCGTCCGCGCCGGTGCTCGCTGCGTACCGCTACTGCGAGACCGTTACGGGGCAGCAGGCGCGAAACTTCGCTTACGGAATCAGGCTGCTGCCCACCGAGAAGCGACAGGCCATGTCGGCGCTGTACGCGTTCTCGCGCCGAGTGGACGACATCGGCGACGGCGCGCTGGCGCCCGCCGAGAAGGAGCAACGGCTGGCGGACACCCGCGGTGTGCTCGCGCGCATAAAGGACGGCGAGATCGCCGAGGACGACACCGACCCGGTGGCGGTCGCGCTCGCGGACGCGGCGCACCGCTTTCCGGTGCCGCTGGACGCCCTGGACGAGCTGATCGACGGCGTCCTGATGGACGTGCGCGGCACGACGTACGAGACCTGGGACGACCTCAAGGTCTACTGCCGCTGCGTCGCCGGGGCCATCGGCCGCCTCTCGCTCGGCGTGTTCGGCACCGTGCCCGGCGCGCCGGAGACGGATCGCGCTCCGGAGTACGCCGATACGCTGGGGCTCGCCCTCCAGCTGACCAATATTCTCCGGGATGTACGGGAAGACGCCGACAACGGTCGCACGTACCTGCCCGCCGAGGACTTGGAGAAGTTCGGCTGCGCCGCGGGGTTCCACGGTCCGGTGCCGCCTTCGGGCGCGGACTTCACCGGGCTCGTGCACTTCGAAGTGCGTCGGGCCCGCGCCCTGTTCGCCGACGGCTTCCGGCTGCTGCCCATGCTCGACCGGCGCAGCGGCGCGTGCGTCGCCGCGATGGCCGGCATCTACCACCGCCTGCTCCGCCGGATCGCCGACGACCCCGAGGCCGTGCTGCGCGGCCGGGTCTCGCTGCCCGGCCATGAGAAGGCGTTCGTCGCCGTCCGCGGCCTCTCCGGGCTGGACGCGCGGGCGATCGTCCGCCGACAGACTGTCAGGAGGCGCGGATGACACGTCGAACGCTCCGGTGCGCGCCCGCGTACGTCTGCACCGCACACGCCCTGGAACTCCGGGCAACCCTCCGGGCGGCCGCTGCGTCCATGACAGCAGCAATCCAGGAGGACGCATGACTTCCGCCGACACACGGCCGGCCTCGCACGTCACCACGGGTGCCGCCGGCGGCGGAGGCGCCGCGGCGGTCGTCGTGGGCGGCGGCCTCGCGGGCACCACCGCGGCCCTCGCGCTCGCCGACGCGGGGCTCCGCGTCACCCTCGTCGAAGGCCGGCCGCGGCTGGGCGGGCTCGCCTTCTCCTTCCGCCGCGACTCCGCGGCAGGCGAACTGAGCGTGGACAACGGCCAGCACGTCTACCTGCGCTGCTGCACCGCCTACCGGGACTTCCTGGAGCGGGTCGGCGGCGCGCACCTGATGCCGATCCAGGACCGCTTGGACGTACCGGTCCTCGACGCCGACCCCGCGCGGGCCGCCGCCGGCGCCCGCCTGGGCCGGCTGCGCCGTACCGCGCTGCCCGTCCCGCTGCACCTCGCCGCGAGCCTGGCCACCTACCCGCACCTCTCGCTCGCCGAGCGCGCCTCCGTGGGCCGCGCCGCGCTCGCCCTGAAGAGCTTGGACCCGGCCGACCCCGAGCTGGACCGTACCGACTTCGCGAGCTGGCTCGCCCGGCACGGCCAGTCGTCCCGCGCCGTGGAGGCCCTGTGGGACCTGGTCGGCGTGGCCACCCTCAACGCCCGCGCCGCCGACGCCTCCGTCGGACTCGCGGCCATGGTCTTCAAGACCGGCCTGCTCTCCGACCCGGGCGCCGCCGACATCGGCTGGTCCCGCGTGCCGCTCGGCGACGTGCACGACGGCCTCGCCCGGACGGCGCTGGACAAGGCCGGGGTGCGCGTGGAGACCCGTACCCGGGCCACCGCCGTGACCCGTACCGACGAGGAGCGCTGGCAGGTCACCGTCGAGAACGGACCGCACAGCCAGGAGCAGCTGACCGCCGAGACGGTCGTCCTGGCCCTGCCGCAGCGCGAGACGCACGGCCTGCTGCCGCCCGGCGCGCTGGCCCACCCCGACCGGCTGCTGGAGATCGGCACGGCCCCGATCCTCAACGTGCACGTCCTCTACGACCGCAAGGTGCTGCGCCGCCCGTTCTTCGCGGCGCTCGGCTCGCCGCTGCAGTGGGTCTTCGACCGGACGGACGCCTCCGGGCTGCGGGGCGGCGGGCAGTACCTCGCCGTCTCGCAGTCCGCGGCGCAGGACGAGATCGACCTGCCGGTCGGCGTGCTGCGCGAGCGGTACCTCCCGGAGCTCGCGCGGGTGCTGCCCGCCGCGCGCGGGGCGAAGGTCCGCGACTTCTTCGTCACCCGCGAGCGCACGGCGACGTTCGCCCCCGCACCGGGCGTCGGCCGCCTCAGGCCCGCCGCCCGCACTCAGTCCACCGGCCTGTACCTGGCCGGTGCGTGGACCGCCACCGGGTGGCCCGCGACCATGGAAAGCGCTGTTCGCAGTGGCCTCAGTGCCGCACGCGAGGCACTCACCGAACTCGGCTTCCCCCAGGGATCACTGCCCCAGGAGGCGGCATGACAACGAGTACGCGCGCTCGCACGAACACGAGCACCGGAACAAGAGGAGAAACCGTGCATCCGGCTTCCCCAGTAATCGACACCGAGGCGGTCACCGCACTCCTGGAGCGCGGGCGCAGGCTCGCCACTCCGGTGCTGCGGGCCGCCGTTGACCGGCTCGCGCCTCCCATGGACACCGTAGCCGCGTACCACTTCGGTTGGATCGACGCCGCGGGGGCGCCCTCGGCGGGCGACGGCGGCAAGGCCGTACGGCCCGCCCTCGCCCTGCTCTCGGCGGAGGCCGCGGGTGCCGCGCCCGAGGTCGGCATTCCCGGGGCCGTCGCCGTGGAGCTCGTGCACAACTTCTCGCTGCTGCACGACGACCTCATGGACGGGGACGAGCAGCGCCGCCACCGCGACACCGTGTGGAAGGTGCACGGCCCGGCCCAGGCCATCCTGGTCGGTGACGCCCTTTTCGCACTCGCCAACGAAATACTGCTGGAGCTGGAGACCGTGGACGCCGGGCGCGCGACGCGCCGGCTCACCATCGCCACC
Source organism: Streptomyces niger (assembly GCF_000718305.1). GTDB lineage: Bacteria > Actinomycetota > Actinomycetes > Streptomycetales > Streptomycetaceae > Streptomyces > Streptomyces niger. The sequence goes on along the minus strand of NZ_JOFQ01000048.1, from coordinate 4,607 downwards.
CGCAAGCTGATCGACGGTCAGGCCCAGGACATCTCCTACGAACACCGCGACCGGGTCACCGTCGCGGAGTGCCTGGAGATGGAGGGCAACAAGACCGGCGCGCTGCTGGCCTGCGCCGTCTCCATCGGTGCGGTGCTCGGCGGCGCCGACGACCGGACGGCCGACACCCTGGAGAAGTACGGCTACCACCTCGGCCTCGCCTTCCAGGCCGTCGACGACCTGCTCGGCATCTGGGGCGACCCCGAGGCCACCGGCAAGCAGACCTGGTCCGACCTGCGGCAGCGCAAGAAGTCGCTGCCGGTCGTCGCCGCCCTGGACGCGGGCGGCCCGGCATCCGAGAAGCTCGCCCGCATCCTGGCCGACGACGCCAAGAAGAGCGAGACCGAGATCGCCGACTTCACGGAGGCGGAGTTCGCCTCCCGCGCAGCTCTCATCGAGGAGGCCGGCGGCCGGGAGTGGACCTCGGAGGAGGCCCGTCGCCAGCACGCCACCGCGCTCGCCGCACTCGACGAGATCACCATGCCCGAAGAGGTCCGTGCCCAGCTCACCGCCCTCGCGGACTTCGTCGTCGTACGGAAGAGATGATCACGATCAACCCGATCTAGCTCGCAGTCGCCGGCCGGCGCCGGCTCCCGGTACGCCATACCGGAAGCCCGGCACCGGCCGACGGAAGCCCCATGCATTTTTCTTTGATCACTGCAGAAGGGGAAGCCATGACAGCGACGACCGACGGAAGCACCGGGGCCCTGCCGTCCCGGGCCCCTTCGGCCAGCGATGCCACCGCTGAGACAACCGAACCCGGTGCACCGGCCCCACCCCCGACACCCGATGACGTGCCGGGCGCGGCGCGGCAGGCGACCGCCCGGGCCACCGCATTCCTCCTCTCCCTCCAGGACCCCGCCGGCTGGTGGAAGGGCGACCTCGACACGAACGTGACGATGGACGCCGAGGACCTGATGCTCCGCCAGTTCCTGGGCATCAGGGACGCACGGACCACCGAGGCCGCCGCGCGCTTCATCCGCGGCGAGCAGCGGGACGACGGTACCTGGGCCACCTTCCACGGCGGGCCCGGCGACCTGTCCACCACGATCGAGGGCTACGTCGCGCTGCGCCTGGCGGGCGACGCGCCCGAAGCGCCGCACATGGCCAAGGCGTCCGCCTGGATCCGCGAGCAGGGCGGCATCGCCGCCTCCCGGGTCTTCACCCGCATCTGGCTGGCCCTCTTCGGTTGGTGGAAATGGGCGGACCTGCCCGACCTGCCGCCGGAGCTCATCGCCTTCCCGAAGTGGTTCCCGCTCAACATCTACGACTTCGGCTGCTGGGCCCGGCAGACCATCGTCCCGCTGACGATCGTCTCCGCCCACCGGCCCGTGCGCCCCGCGCCCTTCGCGCTGGACGAGCTGCACGCCGACCCGCGGAACCCGAACCCGCCGCGCCCGCTCGCCCCCCTCACCACCTGGGACGGCGCCTTCCAGCGCCTGGACAAGGCGTTGCACCTCTACCACAGGGTCGCGCCGCGCCGGCTGCGCCGCAGCGCCATGCGCGTCGCCGCCCGCTGGATCATCGAGCGGCAGGAGAACGACGGCTGCTGGGGCGGCATCCAGCCCCCGGCGGTCTACTCCGTCATCGCGCTGCACCTGCTGGGCTACGACCTGGACCACCCGGTCCTGCGAGAAGGCCTGGCCTCCCTGGACCGGTTCGCCGTCTGGCGCGAGGACGGCGCCGGCGCCCCCGTCCGCATGATCGAGGCGTGCCAGTCCCCGGTCTGGGACACCTGCCTCGCCACCATCGCGCTGGCCGACGCGGGCCTGGACCGGGACCACCCGCAGCTGGTCAAGGCCGCCGACTGGATGCTGGACGAGCAGATCGACCGGCCCGGCGACTGGACCGTCCGGCGGCCGACGCTGCCGTCCGGCGGCTGGGCCTTCGAGTTCGAGAACGACAACTACCCCGATATCGACGACACCGCCGAGGTCGTCCTCGCGCTGCGCCGCGTGGAGCACCCCGACCCGCAGCGCGTCGAGGACGCCGTACGCCGCGCCGTGCGCTGGAACCTCGGCATGCAGTCCAGGAACGGGGCCTGGGGCGCCTTCGACGCCGACAACACCAGCCCCTTCCCCGACCGGCTGCCCTTCTGCGACTTCGGTGAGGTCATCGACCCGCCGTCGGCCGACGTCACCGCGCACGTCGTGGAGATGGCGGCGGACGTCGGCGCCACCCACGACCCGCGCGTCCGGCGCGGCATCGAGTGGCTGCTGGCCGAGCAGGATCCGACCGGCGCGTGGTTCGGCCGCTGGGGCACCAACTACGTCTACGGCACCGGCTCCGTACTGCCCGCGCTGATCGCGGCCGGCCTGCCCCTCTCGCACCCCGCGATCCGCCGCGCCGTCAGTTGGCTGGAGTCGGTGCAGAACGAGGACGGTGGCTGGGGCGAGGACCAGCGCTCGTACCGGGACCGGGAGTGGATCGGGCGCGGCGCGTCCACCGCCTCGCAGACCGGCTGGGCGCTGATGGCGCTGATCGCGGCCGGCGAGCGGGACGGCAAGGCCGTCGAGCGGGGCGTCGCGTACCTCGCCGCCACCCAGCGCCCGGACGGCTCCTGGGACGAGCCCTACTTCACCGGGACCGGCTTCCCCTGGGACTTCTCGATCAACTACCACCTCTACCGGCAGGTCTTCCCGCTCACGGCCCTCGGCCGCTATCTGGGCGGCGGCCCGGCCGGTGCTGCTCCGGGGCGCTAGATGACCGCCCCGGCCGGCCCGGCTCCGGGCCCACCGCCCCCGCTGCTGGTCGCCTGTGCGCTCGGCATCGAGCGCCTCGCGCTGCGCGGCGGCCCGGACGCCACCGTGCTCCGTACGGGCATGGGGCCGCAGGCCGCGGAGCGGGCCGTCGCCGCCGCGCTGGCCGCGGGCTCGCCCACCGCGGCCTCGCCCGTCGTCGCCAGCGGCTTCTGCGCCGGCCTCGCGCCGGGCATGCGCCCCGGTGACGTGGTCGTCGCGGAGGCCACCCGCGAACACCAGCCGGACCGGCCGGAGAGCGTCTGCCGCGACAACGCGCCGATGGTCGCGGCCTTGAAGGAGCGCGGCCTGACCGTGCACTCCGGACTGCTGCTCGGCAGCGACCACGTCGTACGCGGCACCGAGCGGGCCGCGCTGCACGCCGCGGGAGCGGTCGCGGTGGACATGGAGTCCGCCGCCACGCTCGGCAGCGCGCTGCGCGCCGGGCCCCGTCCGGTTGCGGCCGTCCGGGTGGTCGTGGACGCTCCGGAGCACGAACTCGTCCGTATCGGCACGGTACGCGGGGGAATATCGGCCTTCCGTGTCTTGTGTGCCGTCCTTCCCGTTTTCTTTGAATGGCACCGTTCTTTGCTGCTCCCCAGGAGGTGAGCCAGATGGCCATGCCGCTCCGTCAGACCATCAGGGTCGGGACCTATCTCTTTGAACAGAAAGTGCTCCGGCGGCGTGAGAAGTTCCCGCTCATCGTCGAACTGGAGCCCCTGTACGCGTGCAACCTCGCGTGCGAGGGCTGCGGAAAGATCCAGCACCCGGCCGGCGTGCTGAAGCAGCGGATGCCGGTCGCCCAGGCGGTCGGCGCCGTCCTGGAGTCCGGTGCCCCGATGGTGTCCATCGCGGGCGGCGAGCCCCTGATGCACCCGCAGATCGATGAGATCGTGCGCCAGCTGGTGGACCGGAAGAAGTACGTCTTCCTGTGCACCAACGCCATGCTGCTGCGCAAGAAGATGGACAAGTTCACCCCCTCGCCGTACTTCGCCTTCGCGGTGCACATCGACGGGATGCGCGAGCGGCACGACGAGTCCGTGGCCAAGGAAGGCGTCTTCGACGAGGCCGTGGCGGCGATCAAGGAGGCCAAGCGGCGCGGCTTCCGGGTCACCACCAACTCCACCTTCTTCAACACCGACACCCCGCAGACCATCATCGAGGTGCTCAACTTCCTCAACGACGACCTCAAGGTCGACGAGATGATGCTGTCGCCCGCCTACGCCTACGAGAAGGCCCCCGACCAGGAGCACTTCCTGGGCGTCGAGCAGACCAGGGAACTGTTCAAGAAGGCCTTCGCCGGCGGCAACCGGCGCCGCTGGCGGCTCAACCACAGCCCGCTCTTCCTGGACTTCCTGGAGGGCAAGGCGGACTTCCCGTGTACCGCCTGGGCGATCCCGAACTACTCCCTGTTCGGCTGGCAGCGCCCCTGCTACCTGATGAGCGACGGGTACGTCCCCACGTACCGGGAGCTGATCGAGGAGACCGACTGGGACAAGTACGGCCGCGGCAAGGACCCGCGCTGCGCCAACTGCATGGCGCACTGCGGCTACGAGCCGACCGCCGTCCTGGCCACCATGGGCTCCCTGAAGGAGTCGCTGCGTGCAGCCCGCGAGACCGCCGCCGGAAGCCGCGGGTGACGTCATGACCCTCAGTGAGCCTGTCGCTCTGGGGCTCCCCGAGGTCCCGGCCCGGCCCCTGGCCGTCCGGCGCGTCTCGCGCCGGATCCAGGTCGGGCCGGTGGCCGTCGGGGGCGACGCACCGGTGTCGGTGCAGTCGATGACGACGACGCGGACCGCGGACATCGGGGCGACGCTGCAGCAGATCGCG
>NZ_JOFQ01000047.1 GCF_000718305.1 Streptomyces niger | reverse complement strand
GAGCGGGTACCACATCGCTGCGCGATGTGCAAGCGAACACCTCCGCTGCGCGGAGGTGTTGCGCTCCCGCTCCGCGTGAGCGCTGGCGGGTGGCTGCGCCACCCGCACAACCCTGGCGCTGCGCGTCAGGGTTGACGCTCCGTCCGCTGCGCTCCCGGAGCGGTGGGGCTTTGCCCCACTACCCGGGGCTTTCGTTGCACTCCAGCCCAGGGTCGGCGGGTCCGCTGCGCTCCCCCGCCTCAACGGCCCTTCCGGCTGCGCCTCCAGAGCCTCCAGGGCCCGCTGTCGCGGGCCCGGCTGGCTACGGGAGTGGGGGTTGCTCGTTCGTGTCGAGTTCCGGGTAGCGGCTGCATCACATTGATTCAGCATGTAGCCTTGGCGGGAATATAAGACACCCCCATCCGCCCGGGCACTTCCCTCAATTCTGCAGAGGACGGTCGCAGATGACCGGTCACCACGATTTCATCGGGCCAGATCCCGCGCCGAGCAGCGTTTCTGTGCGCCGGCTGACGCAGTACCCAGACGGCGGGCGCCAACCGGTTGAAGCTGTTCGCATTCCTGGCCGCCCAGGGCGTGCCTGTGAGCGAGGTGATCACGCTGGACGGGATAGCGCCGGCCTCTTGCGGCCACACTGTTCGCGGACGGCTGGGACGAAGGTGTGGCAGCGGTGAGCGAGACCTTGGTGGGCATCACGGGCCGGGACTGGCACTGGGACTGGGTGCGGCGCGGCGGCTGGTCGGCCGGGGCTTCTGAGCTGGCCGTACATATCGCGGACGTGCGGCGGCATGAACAGGCGGACCTGGTCCAGCTGGATGTTCGTTCGGGAGAGCGTGCTGCCACGCGCGCACCCGAATATCGCGCAGCGGCGCCGGGTGAGGTCGATGGTCTGCGCTCCCACGCGCCGGTGGAGCTGTCTACAGGTGTCGTCATCGTCTGCAGGCTGGCTCCTGCGCCCCCGGACGACAAACCGTCGCGGAGAGATGGAAAGCCCGGCGTGCCACTTCGCCCGATCCGGGATGGCTCGGGCGCGTGCTTCGCCCGCACGTAGCCGTCTGAATAACCACTGGATTAGTTATCAGGGGAGGAAAAATGTCTGCGATCCAGCTCAGGGAACACCAAGTCGACCAGAAAGCGAGTTTCCGAAAGTGGGTGGGTTTTCCTGCAAGGTCATTTGTGCCGCCGGAGGGGGCCCGTGCCACTGGGGTGTCCGCGACCGGGTCGGGGAAGACGTTCACCGCTGCCGCCTGCGCGCTGGACTGCTTCCCCAAGGGTCGGATCTTGGTGATGGTGCCCACCGTGGATCTGGTCGTGCAGAGCGCGGAGTCCTGGCGCCGAGTAGGGCACCGCGCGCCGATGGTCGCGGTGTGTTCGGCGGAGAGCGACCCGGTGCTGGACGAGCTCGCGGTGCGCACCACCACCAACCCGATCCAGTTGGCCCTGTGGGCCGGGCATGGTCCGGGGGTCGTGTTCGCCACGTACGCCTCGCTGGTGGATCGTGAGGACCCGGAGGATGTCACAGGTCGAGGGCGTGTTCGCGGGCCGTTGGAGGCCGCTCTGGCGGGTGGGGAGCGGCTGTACGGGCAGCAGATGGACGGCTTCGACCTCGCGGTCTTGGACGAGGCGCACATGACGGCCGGCGATGCCGCGCGGCCGTGGGCGGCGATTCACGACAATTCCCGCATCCCGGTCGACTTCCGGCTCTATCTCACCGCCACCCCGCGCATTCTCGCCTCTCCCCGCCCGCAGCGCGGCCGTGACGGCCAGGAGCTGGTGATTGCCTCGATGGAGGCCGATTCCCGGACGTATGGCCCCAGGATTTTCGACCTCGGCCTGGCGGAAGCGGTGGAGCGACGGATCCTTGCCGGATTCGAGATCGACGTGCTGGAGATCCGCGACCCCGACCCCGTCCTGGGGCTGTCCGAGGATGCGCTGCGCGGCCGGCGCCTGGGACTGCTGCAGGCCGCGCTGCTGGAGCACGCGGCGCAGCTGAACCTGCACACCACCATGGTGTTCCACCAGCGGGTGGAGGAGGCCCGCGCGTTCGCTGAGCAGATGCCGGCGACGGCCGCCGAGCTGTACGCGGCCGAGGCGTCCGCGGCCGCCCTTGCCCACGCGGAGGAGCTGCCCGCCTCCTCCCTCGATGCGGAGCTGTATGAGCTGGAGGAGGGGCGTCACGTGCCTCCGGGCCGGGTGTGGGCCGACTGGCTGTGCGGGGACCATGCTGTCGCACACCGGCGTGAGGTCATCCGTCAGTTCGCAGACGGCGTCGACGGCCGCAATCGGCGGGTGCACCGGGCGTTCCTGGCCTCGGTGCGGGCTCTGGGTGTCGGGGTGGACATCACTGGGCTGCGTGGGGTGGAGGCGGTGTGCATCGTCGGCTCCCGCAGCTCCCAGGTCGACGTCGTCCAGAACATCGGCCGCGCCTTGCGGCCCAACCCGGATGGCACCGTGAAGACCGCGCGGATCATCATCCCCATCTTCCTCGCCCCCGGCGAAGACCCCAAGGACATGCTGGCCTCCGCCAGCTACCAGCCCCTGGTCGACATCCTCCAAGCGCTGCGCTCGCACTCCGAGCGCATGGTCGAGCAGCTCGCCTCCCGCGCCCTGACCCGCAGCGCGGAGCGCCGGCGCCTCCACGTCCGTCCCCAGCAGGCATCAGCGGGATCCGGCAGTGGCGGCGGCCAGGAAGAGGTGGGCGATCAGGCGCAGCGGGAGGTGGACCGTGTCACCTCGCTGGTGGTCAACTTCGCCCGCCCTCGGGACGCGGCCGACGTCGCGGCGCTGACCCGCTGCCGCGTCATCCGGCCCCAGTCCCTGGTGTGGCTGGAGGGCTACCAGGCCCTGATCCGCTGGCGCGCCGAGCAGGGCATCACCGGCCTGTATGCGGTGCCCTACGACACCGAGACCACCGCGGGCGCGACGACGGACTTTCCTCTGGGCCGGTGGGTGCACCAGCAACGCAAAGCGCTCCGCGCCGGCGAACTCGACCCCCACCGCAAAGAGCTGCTCGACGAAGCCGGAATGGTGTGGGAGCCGGGTGATGAGGCGTGGGAGGCCAAGCTCGCCGCGCTGCGCTCCTACCGGCGGGCCACCGGACACCTTGCCCCACGCCAGGACACCCTCTGGGGCGAGGACGAGACGATGCTGCCCCTCGGGCAGCACCTGGCCAACCTCCGCCGCAAAGGCGGCCTCGGCAAAGACCCCGAGCGGGCTCAGGTGCGCGCGCAGCAGCTGGCGGAGATCGACCCCGACTGGAACTGCCCCTGGCCCCTGGACTGGCAACGCCACTACCGCGTCCTCGCCGACCTCGCCGCCGACGAACCCGACGGCCACCTGCCCGACATCCCACCCGGCGTCACCTTCGACGGCGACGATCTGGGCAAGTGGCTGCAGCGGCAAAAGCAGCCGAGCACATGGGCACAGCTGTCCACCGAGCAACAGGAACGGCTGACCAGACTGGGCGTGCAACCTGACCAGGCGCCGTCTCCCGCCCCTGCAGCCACGAACGCGAAGGGGCCGAGCAAGGCACAGCAGGCATTCCAGCGAGGACTTGCGGCCCTCGCGCAGTGGATCGAGCGGGAAGGTGCGCACCGGCCGGTACCCCGCAGCCACGCCGAAAAGGTCGCGGTTGAGGGCGAGACCGAGCCCGTGACCGTGAAGCTCGGCGTATGGGTCTCCAACACCAAAACCCGGCGCAACAAGCTCACACAGGAACAGCTGAACGCGCTACGGGAACTCGGCATGGAATGGGCGTAGCGCTGGCAGGGAGTGCGCTCCGAGTGGAGGAATGTACTGGTCAGGAGGGCAGTCGGGCGAGGTGGCAGGCCCCGATGGCGGCGCAGCATGAATGCCTACCGGGGTCCGACGGTGTGGCTCGGTCACGGCAGGAAGGAGCTGCCGTATGCACATTGCGGTGTCGTTGCAACTGCCGGGCAAGGAAGACGGAAGGACCGTAGGGGCCTCTTTGACCCTCTTGTGAGGCGGCAGCGTCCGAGACCGGGGTGAGAAAGCGGTGAACAGCCATCGTTCCAGCCCTCCTCACGGGAGCCTGGAGGGATGGTTCCCGGGGTCTTCCGCGTGTCTCCCTTCGCCGGGGAGACGACGTTTTCGTTTCTGTGCCGGATCGCGGCCCGTTACGGGTTGGAGGCGACGGTGTTGCGGTCCTGCTGGCAGTGGCGTAATCACCAGCCCCGGCAGGAGAGCTCGGGTTTCCGGATGGATGCCGAGGTGCTGCTGAACGCGGCAGGGCGGCAGGTCCGGGTGGGGCTGTGCGATATCGAGGAGAGGGTGCTGGCGCGGGCGTTGCCGTCTTGGGGGCAGGGGGATGCCAAGCTGCCCGCGGAAGAGGACAGCGTGCCGTTGGCGGTGTGGCGCATCGGTGCAGTGGTGGCCGGTCCGGTGGCGTTCGGCTGCCGGTTGTGCGCGGCACAGCGGTGCGGGGTGGCAGTGCCGGTGGTGCGGTACGCGCCGCGGTGGGAGCGGGTGTGTGTCCGACACGTGCGGTGGCAGCTGGACGCGGACGCCGACCAGCCCCTCGAGCATCTGGACGTGCGGCACCTGCCGGAGGTGACCGATGCGCAGCGGCGGTGGACCGGGGTGGCGCGGCGGGCGGTGCGAGCCGGGGCCGAGCCGGAGCGGGTGTTCGCCCTGGCCCACGCGGTAGTGACCCGCTGGTGGGAGCAGGCCTTGCACTGGGAGCGGGAGAGGGTGTGGCCGCGGCGGCTGCACCAAGTCGCGGGCGGTGACGCCGGGGGTGATCTGGAGCGGTGGCGGATCGTAGGGCGGGACGCGGTCGTCTTCCCCGAGGTGGTGGCCGTTGCGGAGGCGCTGCTGGACCCGGTGATGGCCGAGCTGGTGTGGATGGATAGCGGTGCCGGGCGGCCGCGGCCGCTGCCCGCCGACGGCACGTTCTGCCGCCGGCTGGGTGAGCGGGTCGGGCGGGAGTGGCTGGGGCCGCTGGCCGCGACCGACTACGGCGGCCCGCTGACCTCCTGGATGGGCAGCGTCATCCGGCTGCGCCGCGGCGCCGGCGGCCCACCCGGTTACGACAACGACCCGTGGTGGTTGCGGCAGGAGCACCAGGCCGCGACCGTGGCCGGGCAGCTGAGGGTGCTGGGCAAGGAGAAGAAGGCGCCCGGCTCGGGGACGATGTGGCGCGCGACGGTACCGGCGGAGCAGCGCGCTGTGATCAGCAGCCTGATCGATGACGCCGCGGAACAGCTCATCCAGCTGCGCGGGACGCAAACCGGCCCGAGTGCGGACGTGGCCCGGCGGCTGCTGCGCGGCCTCAGCCATGCCGCCGGTCTGATCGACCAGGCGCTTGAGCGCACTGTCGTGGCGGCCGTGAACGCCGGCGTGCCGCCGCAGGAGGCGGCCCAGTGGGCGCAGTTGCCTCCCGGCGCTTTGGCGGACGCGCTCAAGACGTACCAGGACGCGAAAGACAGATAGGCCCTGGCTTGCCGGGTGGTCTCCGGCCAGGGAGGGCGCGGAGCGCGGCCTGGCGGGGCCGGTTGGTATCGCATCAGGCGGCGTCGCGTGAGCGAAATGCTAAAGGCAGCTCCGGCCGGCAGGGAAGCTAGTTTGGGTGGGCCGGGTGAGCGGCAAGCGTGTGGTGGCCGGGCTTGGCGGCAGGCCGGGGCGGGTGGATGTGCATATCGGCACGGGGTTCGAGGCGGTATTCCTCGACCCGGTCGGGCAGGTGGTGCAGCAGCGGTGGGCGGACGCCGCTCTCGCGGTCGCATTCGAGAACCTCGATCCATGCGATCGCTGGCGCCTCGCGCAGCAGGCTTCGGTCCCGCGTAGGAGAACAGTGCAGAGGCCTGCACTGACAGGACGGAGGTGCTGCGCCATTCTGAGCCCGCGCCTGCGCGCCCTTATCAGGGCGGTAGCGGGCGAGCTACCGTCCGGTTCGTCTGCGTGGCCGGGCCGAGACGGACTTGTCTGGAGTACGTGATCAGTACGAACAGTCACGGCGGCGTGCCTGTCGCCTCGCCATTTGCTTCCGTCGAGGATGGCTGTCCCACGCTGGTCTTCAGCGGGGTGGAAGCGGTCTTCGCCGCCCCCGGTGGGCAGTTGATGCAGCAGCGGTTCCTTGATGCCGCCGGGACGGTGCGGTTTGAAGATCTCCAGCCGGTCTCGGCGTTTCCGGTGGTGCCGGGTCGCCGGTGGGGGCCGGGCTGGTGGTGGTCGGCAACGACCGGGCGGCATGTGGTGCACGGCTCGGTGGCGATGCGCCTCCAGCTGATGCTCCTGGACCGCGACCCGGACGTGACCGGGCTGGCCGGACGTCCGGTGCGGCTGGTGTGGCGTGATCAGAGCGAGGGGCGGGTGCGTTCCTGGGTGCCGCAGCTCTTCGTTCGGTACACGGATGGCACCGGGCTGCTGGCGGACTGTCCCGCCCGGCCGGGTGCGGGCGGTGTGCGGGCGCGGCGGGCCGCGGAGGTGGTGGAGGCGGCGTGTGCGGCGGTGGGCTGGGCCTACGGCGCTTGGTGCCGCCGGAGCCGGTGACGGCGGCGAATCTGCGGTGGCTGGCCGGTTACCGCCACCCTCGCCATGCGGGTGGGTCAGCTGTGGCGGCCGCGGTGGTGGAGGCGTTCAAGGTGGCGCGGCCACTGGCCGAGGGGGCAGCGGCGGTAGGGGATCCGCTGCAGGTACTGCCGGCTGTCTATCACGCGCTGTGGTGCGGGCGGCTGACGGTGCCGCTCGATGAACCACTGCAGGAACAGACGCTGGTCGCCGCGGCCTCCGGGAACAGCGAGGACGTCGGTGGCCGGCCGGCGGAGGCCGAGGAACGGGGAGAGGGGTAAGCGCGGTGGGCGATTCCCACGGCATGGGGCGGCGGCCGGTGGTGGAGGTCGGCGCGCACATCGTCCACCGGGGGCAGACTTGGCAGGTCGCCGCCCTGCAAGGGCAGCGGGTCTATCTGCTGCAGGACAGCGGTGAGGAGAAGACCCTGCTGGTGGGGCGTCTGTTCGCTGACCCGGACTTTGAGGTGGTGGGCGAGCGGGCGCCGGAGCGGGTGCCGCGGTGGGGGCTGTTTGAGACGGTGCCACTGGCGGCCCAGCAGCGTGCGCTGGCGTGGCTGCCGCACATCCGGGAGGTGGAGACCGGGTTGCCGCACCCTCCGGGCAGCTGCGAGGGGCAGAAGGTGCGCGAGGAGTACGACCCGGAGCGGTGGACGCTGGCGCAGCGGGATGCGGCCAAAGCGCGGGAGATGACCGCGCTGGGCTTTGCCCGGGTCACGCGCACGACGGTGGAGCGGATGCGGCACGCCTACCGCAAGCAGGGCCTGTGGGGGTTGGTCGACAAACGCTGCGCGCGCCCATCCAGCGCGACCGGGCGGGCCGATGAACGGGTCGTGGCCGCGGTGCTGGAGGCGTTGCGCAGGCAGTGGGGGCGCTCGAAGGGGACGGTGAAGGGGCTGCGGGTGCTGACCGGGCAGATCCTGGAGGAGGCACACGGGCCGAGAGCGGTGGCGCTGCCTCCGGTGTCGTCGTTCTATCGGCTGGTGAACGCGCTGGCCGACCCGGCCGAGCTGCCGGGGCGTCCTGGCCGGACGGCCACCGCGCCCGCCCGCGCCGCTGCCTCGCCGGTGGTGCTGCGGCCGGGTGAGCAGGTACAGATCGACACCACCCGCCTGGACATCATGGCCGTCCTGGAGGACGGCAGCCTGGGGCGGCCGGAGCTGACCATCGCCGTCGACGTCGCCACTCGCTCCCTGCTGGCCGCCGTCCTGCGCCCGCAGAGCACCAAAGCCGTCGATGCCGCCCTGTTGCTGGCGGAGATGGCCGTCCCCCACCCCGCCCGGCCCACCTGGCCCACCGCCCTGCAGCTGGCGCGGGCCCAGGTGCCCTACGCGCGGCTGCTCTCCTTGGACGAGCGCCTTCAGGGTGCGGCCGCCCGCCCGGTGGTCGTGCCCGAGACGATCGTCGTCGACCGCGGGAAGATCTATATCTCGGAGAGTTTCGTTGCCGCGTGCGAGACGCTGGGAGTGAGTGTGCAGCCCGCCCCGCCCAGGCGGCCGCAGGCCAAAGCGGTGGTGGAGCGGACCTTCGGTGCGATCAACGACCTGTTCTGCCAGCATGTGGCCGGCCACACCGGATCCAACCCCCAACGCCGCGGATCCGGCGCGGTCGCCGAGGCGCGGTGGACGGTCCCGCAACTGCAGGAGTTCCTGGAGGAATGGATCATCTGCGGGTGGCAGGACCGGCCGCATGAGGGCTTGCGCCACCCCGTCCTGCCGAAGACTGCCCTCACCCCGAACCAGATGTGGGCCGCGCTGATCGCCCTGTGCGGCTACGTGCCCCTGCCCCTGACGGGGACCGACTATCTCGAGCTGCTGCCCGTGCGCTGGCACCCCATCACCGAGCGCGGTATTCGCATCGACTACCGCACCTATGACGACGACATCCTCTGCCCCACCGCGGCCAGCGCTCCGGCGTCACCAGCAAGGACGGCAAGTGGGAGGTCCACCACAACCCCCACGACGCCCGGCAGATCTGGGTCCGCCTGACCGACGGAGCGCTGCACGAAATTCCCTGGGTTCACCGCGACCACGTGCACCAGCCCTTCACCGACCAGATCTGGCGCCACATTCAAAGCGAGGTCGAGCAGCGCGCGGACCGCGAGCAGCACGAAGCCGACCTCGCCGACGCCCTGGACCAGCTCCTGCGCCGCACCCGCGACGCGGAGAGGACAGCGCCCAGCACCAGGCGGCGGAGGAACAACCGCATCACCCGTCCGGGACAGGCGCCGGTGCTGCCGGGGCTGGCTGACGTCCCCCGCCCGCGGCAACCTGCCGGTACAGACGTCTTGGGGGCCCAGGCGGCGCCGGCCGGCCCGGTCCACACCACGGATCCGTCCAGCCAGAGGCCCTCGCTGGACGAGGCCCCGGCGTGGTCCGGAGAGCGGGGTGAGAGCCTGGAGGAGCTGAGCGCCGAGGGCGAACAGCCGCCCGGTGAGGACCTGACCGCCCCGGATGCCGGGGCCGGCGGATACGGGCTGTGGGACGCCGAGGCAGAGGCCGAACAGTGGTGAGCGCCGGGCCGCGCACAGGTGAGGAACCGGAAGGCGGCCCGCACGCGGCGAGCGTGGCACGCCTGCCCCAGGGCACCGGCGCACCGCACGGCGCCGGCGAGGACCGCCAGGAGGCACGGCCGCGGTCGGTGACGACCTGGGACGGCTTCGCCGACTTCGTCACCACGCCCGTGGCCGCCCCTCCCCCACCCGGCGCGCCGCCCCGCAGTCTGCAGGAGCGTCTGGCCTACCACTCGCGGTTCGTCACGGTACGCACCCCCGCCATCGACGCGCTGGCCAAAAACGTGCGCACCCTGATGCTCCTGGGCCGCCACCAGGCGGTCACCGCGCGGCCGTCCCTGATCGTCACCGGCCCCGCCGGCGCCGGGAAGACCACCGCCTTGCTGCAGGTCGGCCGGGCGTGCCACCTCGCGCACACCCGGCGTCACGGCGCAGCGGCGGCCGGGCAGGTCCCGGTCGCCTACCTCCTCGTCCCGCCCGCCGCCAGCGCCAAGACCCTGGCGATCGAGTTTGCCCGCTACCTCGGCATCCCCCTGGCCGCCCGTATGTCCCAGCCGCAGATCGTCAACGCCGTCTGCCACACCTACACCCGCGCCGGCGTGCAGCTGGTGATGATCGATGAGATCCACCGGCTCAACCCCCGCACCACCACCGGCGCCCAGACCGCCGACCTGCTCAAAGACCTCACCGAACGCATCGGCGCCACCTTCGTCCACGCCGGCATCGACGTGACCGCCACGCCTTTGTTCACCGGGGTGCGCGGAGCGCAGCTCGCCGGGCGCGCCTCCCTGATCGACTGCGGCGCCTTCCCCGCCCGCCTCGGCGGCCGGAAGGCGGGCGGCCCCGTCTTCCGGGGCTACACGCACCTCAGTGCGATGCCGTCGGTGCATCGCACTGGAGTGCGTGTACGTGCGGGAATTCGGCCCGCTCCCGTGGCCCGCGGTGATCCCGTCAGCCGTGCGCGGCCTCAGTCACCGCGGCTCAGTTGGATACGGTGCTCGTGGAAGTGCTCCCAGTCCATGACCAAGCGGAAGCGGCGGTGGGCCTCCAGGCGCTCCGCGTCGGCCGGCTCCTCGCCGCGCTGGACACGAGCGTCACCGGATTTCACGAGCTCCGCGAGAGCGAGCCGGACGTCGTCGACGTCCTGGTCCGTGGCTGCCGCCAGCCGGTCCAGGGAGGTGAGGGTCTCTGCCGGTTCACCCAGATCGTTGACCAGGTGGTCGATGAGGGCGTCGACGAGCGGGCCCGTGCGCATCGTCCAGCGGATCCCGTCGAGGCGCTGGGTGAGTTCGGCGTCCAGGAGCAGCAGGTCGCCGGGCAGCGGAAGCGCGGCGGGCATGGACCACCGGGTGCCGTCCGGCGTCTCTTCGCGGTGGGCCAGGCCCCACGTCAGGTAGAGCTCGGACAGGTCCCGCACAGTGGTGGGCACCGGGAAGCCGGCGGTCGTCAGCATGGCGCTGAACTGCTTCCAGCGGGCGGCCTCGCACGCCTCGCGGCCCTCCGGCGCGGCCTCGTAGTCCCACTCCTCATCGGGCCAGGAGAACGTGAGGGGACCGTCGAGATCGCCGCCGATCATGTCCCAGTACCCGTCGAAGATCTCGTGCACCAGGTCGTCCAGGGAGCCGGTGAAGCCGGGCTGGCTCGCGGTCCCGATCAGCATGGTCAGCGGGAAGCCCTGGCGAGGCAGGACGTGCTCCCAGCCCGACACCCACCAGTCGTTGTGCATTGCCATGTCCCGGCGCGGGCCGGGCACAGACGCCTTCTCAGTCATCCGCAGCTCTTCCTCGAAAACACCTCGGTGCTCGCAGCGTACGCAGCAAGGCGCGGCAGGCTCTCACGGGCGTCCCACCCACGCCTGGTGGCCGGGGGCGACGCACAGCTGCTCGCGGAGGCGGCCACGCAGGACACCAACGCGGGTTCGGCCCTCCAGGACCTGCAGTCCGCTGCCCGCCGGGTTAAGGAGGCGCCGGTCGATGAGGAGCGGCGGGCGCAGCCACGTCCCGTGTTCTTCCCAGTGCCGGCCGACTTCCGGGGGCTCCGCCTTGACCCAGTGCACCGGGTTCTGTGCGAAGTGCTCGATGCAGTCGGCGTCGCTCTCGCCGGTCGGCATGGTGTGGAAGTCCGCGGCCGGGATCGTCTCCAGCTTCCAGGTGATGCCGCACAGATCGACGCCTCCGTAGTCGTGGACGAAGGGGCCCTTGTCGCCGTAGTCGTCCACGAAGGGCCCTTGTCGCCGTAGTCGAAGAGGAAATCCCTCAGGACGTCGTCCGGCCACTGCAGGGCGGCCAGGGCCGGGGCGGCGCGGAAGCGGTCGAAGCTGAGGCCGCCGTCCTGACGACGGGCCATCAGCAGGCCAAGGTCGTTGAGGTTCATGCCGCCAGATCTACAGGAGATCCCCGACGGTGTCCCCCCAGCTCTCGGT
>NZ_JOFQ01000046.1 GCF_000718305.1 Streptomyces niger | reverse complement strand
ACCTCCGTTGTGCGGTGAAGCCTAGACACCTCCACCACACCGGAGGTCTTCGCCATTGATCAAGCCCTGCGAGTGTCAACAACGCTCGTGATCAATACAGCTAGGCCGTGTCTCCAATTGATCTTGAGTGGTGGATCATGGTTGGGTGGTACGTCGCCATGAACTGTCCGATGCAGAGTGGGAGTTCGTCCGGCCACTGCTGCCCGTGTCGTTGCGGGGGCGGAAGCGGTTGGATGACCGCACCGTGCTCAACGGGATCGTGTGGAAGTTCCGGACGGGCACGGCTTGGCGGGACGTGCCCGAGCGGTACGGCCCCTGGCACACGCTGCACACCCGCTTTCGCCGGTGGGCCCTGGCCGGCACCTTTGAGCGGATGCTCCATGCCGCCGTTGCCCGGGCGGACGCGGGGGGAGAGGTCGACTGGCTGGTATCGGTCGACTCCACCGTCATCCGCGCCCACCAGCATGCCGCCGGGGCCCGAAAAGGGGGGCCCCGCAGCCCCGGCCTCGGACGCTCCCGGGGTGGTCTGACCAGCAAGATTCACCTGGTCTGCGATGCCTTCGGGCGTCCGCTCGCCTTCACAGTCACGGGCGGCAACACCAGCGACTGTACCCAGTTCACCGCCGTGATGGAGGCGATCCGGGTGCCCCGCATCGGCCCGGGACGGCCCCGCGTGCGGCCCGCCCATGTCCTGGGCGACAAGGGCTACAGCTCCAGGGCCATCCGGGCCTGGCTGCGACGCCGGAGTATCAGCCACACCATCCCCGAGCGGGCCGACCAGGTCCGCAACCGGCTCCGGCGCGGCAGCCGGGGCGGACGCCCGCCGGCCTTCGACAAGCAGTTCTACAAGCAGCGCAACATGGTGGAACGCTGCTTCAACCGCCTGAAGCAGTGGCGGGGTATCGCGACCCGCTACGACAAGACCGCCGAGTCCTACCAGGCAGCTGTCACCCTCGCCTCGCTCCTGATGTGGGCGTGACACATTGACGACAGCCCCTGGTGGCTCTGTTCACGAGGATGAGCAGCGTCGGTTCACCGATTTAGGAGGCAGGAGTCTCCGTACGTTGAATCGAACCGATCACGAGATGCGACAGCGCTGCAGCCGCCGGGCATGGCAGGAGTTGAGTGCTCGTTGCCGTCGTCCGGTGTCTCCCGTGTGTGGCTGTGCGTCTCGGTTGGCCTCGGCTCTGACTGCGGCCTGCTGGCTGCTTATGCTGGGGCCGTGAGACCGAGGGCGGGGCAGGAGACAGAGCTGCGGGCGGATGCAGTGCGCAATCGCGCCCGGATCCTGCGCATCGCCCGCGAGCAATTGGCCGCTGGTGACACGTCACTGCAGCTGAACGCCATCGCCCGGCTTGCCGGAGTGGGTGTCGGGACGGTCTACCGGCACTTCCCCAACCGCCATGCGCTGGTTGAGGCGCTCTCGGCGGAAGGCTTCCGGGAACTGATCGCAGAGGCGCAGGCGGCGGTCGCCGCCGACGACCCGCGCGCGGGCCTGCACCGTCTGCTGCGCTTCGCGCTCGACCGCATGCTCGACGACCCGGACTTCGCGGCCGTGCTGGAATCTGCGGCCGACGCCAATGCGCAGACCTCGGACATGAGGGCCGAGCTCGACCAGGCGGTCACCGGCCTGCTGGACCGCGCCCGTCTGAGTGGCGCGATCAGAGACGGTGTCGACGCCGAGGACGTGCGCCGCTTGCTGTGCGGTGTGCAACATGCGGTGCGCTCCGGGGGCGGTGCACGCCGGGACCTCTACCTGGGCGTTCTGCTGGAGGGGCTGCGCCCGCCGCGCTGACGGCGGCGCACCTCGTCTCCTGCCCGTGTCGGTCCGGCGGTCCGTCGGGCTGTTCGTCTTCCCCGCACTAACCGGATGGCTATCCGGTTGTGTTAGCGTGCGCCCATCGAAGCGGATAACTATCCACTTCTGCGGCAGTGAGGGGCGAGGTCATGAGCGAGCGGGCAGTGGTGACGGCGGGTACCGGGGGCATCGGCCTGGAGACCGCGAAGGGACTCGCGCGGCAGGGGTACGCCGTGACGGTGGTCGGCCGTAACGCCGAGCGCGGCACGAGCGCCATCGAGGAGATCACGGCGGTCGCGACCGGAGCCGCACCGCGATTCGTGGCCACCGACCTTGCCTCGCTCGACCAGGCCCGTGCGCTGGCCGCGCACCTGGCAGCCGAGGGCCCGCTGAAGGTGCTGGTCAACAACGTCGGAGCGATGTTCACCAGGCGGCAGCAGACCGTCGACGGCATCGAGGCGTCCTTCGCCGTCAACCACCTCTCGCCGTATCTGCTGACCGAGCTGCTGCTCGACCAGCTCCAGGCGGCCGCACCAAGCCGGATCGTCAACGTCACCTCCGCCGCCGTCAAGGCCGCCAAGCGCACCTTTGACACTGTGGAACCGCCGGGCGGTTACTACGGTTTCCACTGGTACGGCCGAGCCAAGCTCGCCAACCTCGCCTACACCCTTCACCTGGCTGAACGCCTCCGCGGCGCCGGGGTCACCGTCTTCGCGGCCGATCCCGGCGGCGCCGCCACCAGCATGACCGACGGCACCATGACCTCACCGAAGATCGTCTCCCCGCCACTGCGTCTGCTGTGGCCGCTGGTGCGCCGGACCTTCACACGCGCCACCGCCGGCCCCGCGTCGGTGGCCGCCTCGCCGTCCGTCTTCGCAGCCACCGATGCCTCACTCGAGGGGCAGACCGGCGTACTCATCGGGCCCGGGGCCCGTCCGGCCCCCGTATTCCGTGGTGCCGACGACCCCCGGACCATCGCGAAGGTCCTCGAGCTCAGCCGGCGGCTGGCGCCCCTGGACGGCGGTCACGGCGTGCAACACAAGTGACATCCGACCGCCCGCCCTGGACGACGTCCAGGACTCCGGTCTGCGGCGGATCCGCCGCAGACCGGAACGGCGAGAACGCTGTCGCTTCTCGTGGACATCGAACACCGCATCAGGTGAGCGCCTCCCAGGGCGGTGAACATCTGCTGTCGCTACCCGTGAACAAAGCCACCCTGGCTAGGAGAGTTTGAGGAGCAGTTCGCTGAGTTCGGTCGGCATGGTGATCATGCAGTCGTGGCCGGTGGGCAACTCCCAGACCTGGGCGGCAGCGCCGTTGGGCTGGATCGGGGGGACGGGGCGACGGGTGACGCCAGCCGGCATGGCGCCGACATTGTGAATGTGCGTGCGCGGGATCGCGTCAGCAGCCGGGTTGCCCAGTCGCACCGGCTGCTGCAGACAGCGCACCGGCTGGTCCGAGAGCATCCCGTGCAGCCAGGCGACGTCAACCGGGTCTGTGACGCCGAACAGGCCGAAGGGCGCGGGCTGCTCGGGCATCGGCGGCACGCGCCAGCCGCTCTCGGACTTCTCGGCGAGCTCGATCAGCTGCCGTGTCACGGGGTGGACGTCGACTGCGGACTCGCCGTCCTCCGGGACCATCGCGTCGAGGTAGACCAGGTGCGCGATGCGTTCCGGAATCCGGTGGGCCGCGGAGGAGATCACCAGCCCTGCGTAGCTGTGGCCGACGAGTACGACCTCGCTGAGGTTCTCCTCGGTGATCAGCCCGACCACGTCGTCGACGTGCGTGTCGAGACCCACCTCCGGACCGAGCAGGTGTGCCTTGTCGCCGTAGCCGGTCAGGGACGGCGCGAACACCCGGTGCCCGGCGGCTTCCAGCAGCGGTACCACCCGCTCCCAGCACCGTCCGCTGTGCCAAGCGCCGTGTATCAGCAGAAATGTGGACATCGATCTTCCTTCGCAGGAGCAGAAGAGCACGGTCACGCGCATGCCGCTGGTTCGCGGCTCTGGCGGTTACTTTTCGTGCCTCGGTACCGTATGAGCACCAAGAGCATGCTGGTGCACACGACGCGCCGCAGGCAATAAGGCACTTTTCGGTGCCTCGGTTCTCTGGAGGTAACCATGGACGCGGCACAGGGCGATCCGCAATCGGTGGCGCGGCCTAGCGATGCGTGCCGGACCCGGGTCGTGCTCGGCATCGTCGGAGACAAGTGGTCGCTGCTGGTCGTGCGCAATCTCAGGGATGGACCGCGCCGTTTCACCGAGCTCAAAAGGGCCATCGACGGAATCAGTCAGCGCATGCTCACCGTGACGCTGCGCGGCCTGGAGCGCGACGGAATCCTGACCCGCACCGTCCACGACGTGATGCCGCCACATGTTAGCTATGAGCTCACCGAGATGGGCATCACCCTGCGCGAGGCCACCGCGCCTCTGCTCGAATGGAGCGTCGCGCACCTCGCCCGGATCGACGATGCCCGCACCGCCTACGATGCCCGCACCGATCCACCGAGGACCTCATAGCGGGATGGCAAGCCGAGTGTCACCCGACAGTCCCACTTTGAAGACACGGCCTAGGTCGTGTCCGCAAAGTCGGTTGGTCGTTGGTCGGTTCGTGGTGCGTCGTCATGAGCTGACTGATCAGGCATGGGCGGTGATCGAGCCGATGCTGGCTCCGCCGCGGATGGGGCGGCCGGTGCGGGACCGCCGGCAGGTGATGAACGGGATCTTGTGGAAGCTGTCCACCGGGGCGGCCTGGCGGGACCTGCCGGAACGCTACGGCCCGTGGAAAACAATCTACGAGCGCTTCCGCCGCTGGTCGGCCGACGGCACCTGGGACCGTCTGCTGGCCCACGTCCAGCAGCACTGCGACGCTGTTGGCGATGTCGACTGGTCGATCGTGTGTGTCGACTCCACCACCGTGCGGGCCCACCAGCATGCCGCCGGCGCCCGAAAAAAGGGCAGGACCGGCCCGGCGAGGCGATCGGCCGCTCCCGCGGCGGACTGACCACCAAAATCCACCTCGCGTGCGACGGCCGGGGCCGCCCGTTGGCCTTCACCCTCACCGGCGGCAACGTCAATGACTGCACCCAGTTCGAGGCGGTGATGGCCCGCATCCGCATCCAGCGGTGCGGGCCGGGCCGCCCTCGCACCCGCCCCGCTCTCGTCGCGGCGGACAAGGGCTACTCGTCCACGAAGATCCGCGCCTACCTGCGCGGCCGCGGCATCAAGGCCGCCATCCCGGAGCGGATCGACCAGATCAACGGCCGCATCCGGCGGCGGGATGGCCACCCGCTACGACAAACGCGCCCGCCACTACCAGGCCATGGTCACCCTCGCCTGCCTACGACTTTGGCTGCCATGACTTTGCGGACACGACCTAGGGCAGCGATCTGGCGCAGAGTGGCACTGGTTGCGTCCTCGGTGAGGTACATGCTGACGCCGGTGGACACGATGATCGCCGGACTGCGCGGATCGAATCCCGCAGCGGCGAGCTGATCCCACCACGACTCGCCCGCCTCGAAGTCAACCGGCACCAGATGCAGCCACTCGGGGATGCCGTAGCCGAGCTCCACCAGGCGCCGGCGCTTCCATGCCTGGGTGCCGGGCTGATCGACCTCAAAGAGCTGCAAGCGGGAGGCAACCTCCGGCCTGCGTTGGGCGAACGTGTCCAGGCCGGCCCCCAGGATGACGTACTGGGTGACACCGAGCTCGACCTGCTCCGTCTGCTCCGTGACCAGGTCCTCGATGAAGCAAGCACGGGCCACCATTGCCGCCCGACAGGCGCTGGTGGCCGCCGGGTCCATGTCCGGACGGCGTCGCCAATCGGCATCGGGGGCCACCAGCTGCAGCCCGACCTCGTCCGCCAGCACATGCGGTGCTGCATCGAGTCGGACATGCATCGCTCGCCAAAGTTGCGCAACGCACCGCAGTGTTGTCCGGCCGTCCGGTGACCTCGCCCCTCATGGTGCCGCCTCTCATTGCGGTTCTTTCCCGGCAGGAGCCTGGAGGTTCCACAGCCGACCGTCGGGGTCGCGGACGGTCAGTAGCCTGGTCCCGAAGTGGGTGTCCTCGAACGGCGTGACCACCTCGACCAGCTGTGCGTTTTGGGTGGCGCCGCATGGCGCTATCTGGCACCGCGTGGCGCCATGTCCTTCGCTCGCGCGTGCATGGCGCCATGGTGGCCCCGGATCGAATTCCGTGCGTCTCTGCAGGTCAGGGCGTCTCTACATGAACTCTCGACGCAGTCCGTTCATGCAAGGTGCCATCCCCTCTTGCTTGTGGCGCCACTTTGGTGCCATCATGGCGTCATGGACCTCACCCCGTATGTCGACAACCTCCGCCGTGAACTCGCGGTGGCCGCCGAAGCCGGCGGGGACGATGCTCGCGAGCTGGCCGAGCGGCTCACCGCTCCGCTGGAGTCGGCGACCCGGCTGACCATGCTCAACGTGCTCTCCGCTGCGATGGGTGAGATCACCCGTGAGCTCGCCCCCGGCTCGGTCGACGTACGACTGCGCGGGCTCGACCCCGACTTCGTGGTCACACCGCCGCCCACCGACGGTGGCGCCACGGAGACTGCCGCCGCGCCCGTCGAGCCGCTCGCGGCGCCGGCGCCGGCGCCCGCCGACGGCGACGAGGGCGGCACCGCCCGCGTCAATCTGCGCCTGCCGGCCCACCTCAAGGCGCGTGCCGAGGAGGCTGCGAGCCGCGAGGGCCTGTCGGTCAACGCCTGGCTGGTGCGCGCGGTGTCGGCCGCGGTCGACGGCGGCGCGCGGCCGCAGCCGACGCAGAAGACCCGCACCCTCGGACAGGGCTTCACAGGCTGGGTGCGCTGACCGCACGCCCGAGCCCGCACCACTTCACCCACCACGTCCCACCAGCGGGGACGACCCAAGGACTCATGAGGACGGTACAGCCATGCCTTCGTTCGACACTCCCGAACCGATTTCGGTCACCGCCCACGTAGGGGCCGGGGCCATCCGCTTTGCCGCGAGCGACCGCCCCGACACCGTCGTCGAGGTACGTCCGGGCAACCCGAAGCGGGACAAGGACGTGCAGGCCGCCGAGCAGACCGAGGTCACGTACGCGAGTGGCGTACTGACCATCAGGACGAAGGAGCGCCGCTTCATCGGGCCCTCCGGCCTCGTTGACGTGACGGTCGAACTGCCTACGGGGTCGAGCGTCGACATGACCGGCGCCTGGGCCCAGGTACTCGGCGAGGGCCGGCTCGGCGAGGTCCGCGTGAAGGCCTCGACCGGTGACGTGCGCTTCGATGCGACAGGGCCGCTCCGGTTGACCACCTCCCATGGCTCGATCATCGTCGACCGGATCGAGGGCAACGCCGAAATCACCTCCAGCACCGGCAGCCTGCGCGTCGGTACCGTCGACGGCTCCGCGGTGCTGAAGAACTCGCACGGCACCACGACCGTCGGCGTCGCGACCGGTGACCTTCGGGTGAGCAGTGCCCATGGTGACATCGACATCACGCGTGCCGAGGGCTCGGTCGCCGCCACCACTGCCGGTGGCGCCCTGCGCGTCGCCGAAGCAGCGCGCGGCACCGTTCAGTTGGAGACCTCTTACGGTCTCATCGAGATCGGCATCCGCCCGGGCACCGCCGCCTGGCTCGACGTCAGTACCGAGCGCGGGCAGGTAAGCAACGCACTCGCCGACGCCGAAGCCCCCGAGGAGACGGAGGAGATCGTCAAGGTCCGCGCCCGTACTCGCTGGGGCAACATCGACGTGCGTCGCGCCCAATTCTGAGCCGCCCAATTCTGAGCCGTCCGACTCTGAGCGTCGGCTCGCACACTCTTCCGCCGCCGGGCGCCGGGCGCCGGGCCTGCAAACCGCTGCGCCGCTCGTCCGCGCCTCGCCCACTCACTGCCCGGTGCTCGCCTGCTCCTCGCCCACTCACTGCCCGGTGCTCGCCTGCTCCTCGCCCACTCATTGGTCGCTGCTCGCTTGCTCCTCGCCTGCTCCCGGGGCTGAGCGCCGGCCCGGGTGCTCACCACTGCCAGAAACTCCAAAAACCTCGGCCTTCGAACGGGAGGGCTCCATGCCTTCGTCTGTCATGCCCACAACAACTCGAAACGGCGGCCCGCAGTCTCCCGGCGTCGGCGCCGATGCCATCTCCGCCGTCGGTCTGCGCAAGTCGTACGGCGACAAGACCGTGCTCGACGGCATCGACCTGCGCATTCCGGCCGGGTCCGTGTTCGCACTGCTCGGCCCGAACGGCGCCGGCAAGACCACCACCGTGCAGATCCTGTCCACGCTCATCGCCGCAGACGGCGGGCAGGCCCAGGTCGCCGGGCACGACGTCGCGACCTCTCCCGCCGGAGTGCGTGCCGCGATCGGCGTCACCGGGCAGTTCGCCGCGCTCGACGACCTGCTCACTGCCGAGGAGAACCTGCTCCTCGTGGCCGATCTGCTGCGACTCGGCAAGCGTGAAGGGAGGAAGCGCGCGAAGGAACTGCTTGAGCGGTTCGATATCGCGGACGTCGCGGGCAACCGGGCCGCGACCTTCTCCGGCGGTATGCGGCGCCGGCTCGACATCGCCATGACACTGGTCGGCGATCCCCGGGTGATCTTCCTGGACGAGCCGACGACCGGGCTCGACCCGCGCAGCCGACGCACCATGTGGGAGACCGTGCGCTCGCTGGTCGCGGGCGGTGTCACCATCTTCCTCACCACCCAATACCTCGAAGAGGCCGACCAGTTGGCGGACCGGATCGCCGTGCTCGACGGCGGCCGGATCGTCGCCGAGGGCACCTCCGACGAACTCAAGGCGCAGATTCCCGGCAGCCACGTACGCCTGCGGTTCAACGAGACGGACGAGTACGAGCGGGCGGCCGCCGCCTTCCCCGGCGCAGTCGGCGCACTCCGTGACGACGAGGAACTCACCCTGCGCATCGCGGGCGACGGTGACCTCGCCGCCCTGCGCACCCTGTTCGACCGGCTCGACGCCGCCGGCGTGCGCGCCGCCGACTTCTCCGTGCACACCCCCGACCTCGACGACGTGTTCCTCGCCCTGACCGGCGACGGCGGCACGGGCGCCGCTCTTCACGTCAAGGAGACCCAGAGATGAGTACCCTCACCTACGCCGTGCACGACTCGATGACGATGCTGCGGCGCAACATCAAGCACGCGCTCCGCTACCCGGCCGTGTCGTTGGGCCCAGCCATGATGCCCATCCTGATGCTGCTGCTCTTCGTGTACGCCTTCGGGGACTCGATCGGCGCCGGGCTCCCCGGCAATGGCGGCCGGTCGGCGTATCTGGAGTATCTGACGCCCGGCGTCATCATCATGGGCGTGGCCGCCGGAGCCATGTCGACCTCGATCGCGGTCTGTCAGGACATGACCGAGGGCATCGTCAACCGATTCCGCACCATGAACATCACCCGTTCGTCGTTCATGACGGGGCATGTCGTCGGCAGTGTTCTCACCACATTGGTGAGCCTGATCCTGGTCGTGGCCGTGGCCCTCGCGCTCGGCTTCCGCCCGTCAGCGACCCCGGTCGAGTGGCTGGCGGCGGCCGGCCTGATCACGGCCATCGCGTTCGCCGTGGCCTGGCTGTCGGCGGCGCTCGGCCTGATCTCCAAGACGGTGGAGTCCGCGAGCAACAAGCCGCTGCTCATCCAGTTCCTGCCGTTCCTCGGCTCCGCGTTCGTGCCGGCCGGCACGATGGCCCCGGGCCTGCGGTGGTTCGCCGAGAACCAGCCCTTCACGCCGATGACCGAGACCCTGCGCGGCCTGCTGACCGGCTCGGCGATCGGCAACGACGGCTGGATCTCGCTCGCCTGGTGCGCTGGCATCGCCCTCGTCGGTTACGCCTGGTCGCGCACCCTCTTCAACGGCACCACCAAACGCTGAGAGCCCAGCTCTCCACCTCGGTCGTCCCGATACCCGGTTGGTTTCATACAGCACCACAATGCAGGGCCCGGTGGTGTACTCCCAGCCCCAAGATGCGTACATCAGAGAACTCCTCGCCGCTGTTCCGACGCTCGCCCCCAGGCTCGCCGCAGCACGCCGCGCGCTCCGCGCGGAGCTGCAATCGGCCTGGCGCGGATGCCCCAGGTGTGGCGCAGCCAGTTCCTCTCCACCGTCGTCACACCGGGGAACGGCCGACGGTCAGGAGGTCGCGGACAGGATGCTTGCTCAGGATCGAGACCCGGTTGAACGCGTTGATGGTGATCGCTACCCATATCACCGCCGAGATCTGGTCGTCGTCGAGGGCCCGGCGCGCAGTGTCGGCGCTTTCCTGGGCGGCGGCATCCTCGGGGGCGGTGGTCGCCTCCGCCAGGGCGAGTGCCGCGCGTTCCCGCTCCGTGAACAGCTCGGTGTCGCGCCAGGCGGCCAGCACGCCCAGGCGCTGAGTGGTCTCGCCGGCGCGCAACGCGCCTTTGCTCGCTCTGCCGTGCAGGTGAGGGGCGCGGAATTATTATCAGGGATGGTTGTTGAATGTGAAATCACCTCGGAATCGACCAGGGGTGGGAGGGAGTGCATGATGAGCAATGCCGAAGCTGATCCCGCGGAGGTGCGCTGCGCTGCCGCCGACCGTGCGGAGGCCGCGTCACAGGTCGACGTGGTGTCCGCGCGGGACGTCCCGTTGGGCGGACCGCGAGCCATGACGGTGCGGCGCACACTGCCGCAGCGGGCTCGGACGCTGATCGGTGCCTGGTGTTTCGTCGACCACTACGGCCCGGACGACGTCACCGAAACGGGCGGCATGGTCGTCGCGCCGCACCCGCACATCGGCCTGCAGACGGTGAGCTGGCTGTTCAGGGGGGAGATCGAGCACCGCGACAGCCTGGGCAGCCACGCGTTCGTGCGGCCCGGCGAGCTCAACCTCATGACGGGCGGGTACGGCATCAGCCACTCGGAGGTCTCCACCGCCGACACCACCATTCTGCACGGCGTCCAGCTGTGGGTTGCGCTGCCCGAAGACCACCGGAACACCAGCCGGGACTTCCAGCATTACGTGCCGAGCCCGGTCCGAGAAGGCGGCGCGGAATTCAGAGTCTTCCTGGGCTCCCTGGTTGGTGACACGTCACCGGTGCGTACCTTCAAGCCCCTGCTCGGCGCCGAACTCGTCCTCGATCCGGGCTCGACGACCACACTCCCGGTGCAGACGGGCTTCGAGTACGGCCTGCTCGTCGACCAAGGGGACATCCGCATGGCCGGAACACTTCTGCGCCCGTCGGAACTCGGCTACCTCGGCACAGGCAACGACACGCTGACGCTGACGAACGAGTCGGGCACCCCCGCTCGGGCGGTCCTGCTCGGCGGGACGCCGTTCGAGGAAGAGATCGTCATGTGGTGGAACTTCATCGGCCGCAGCCATGAAGACATCGTCGAAGCCCGGCACGCCTGGGAGAACGCATCCGACCGCTTCGGCAGCGTCGACGACTACGACGGCGACCGCCTTCCCGCCCCCGCCCTTCCGAACGCCACCCTCGCGCCCCGCAAGAACCCGACACGCCGCTGAAAGGCACCCGATGACACAGCCTGCCGCCGCTCCGACCGTTCAGCGGGTGGATGCCAAGCACCGGTACGAAGTCCTGGTCGACGGCGGAGCCGCCGGCCTCACCGCCTATCGCGACCGCGATGAACAGCGCGTTCGCGTTTTCCATCACACCGAAATCGACGAGGCCTTCGCCGGCCAGGGCCTGGCCTCGCACCTCGTACAGCAGGCCCTGAGAACTTGCTTCTGAGGCCGACATGACAGCGCCTCGTATCGGGAAGTCAGTTCTCATGGGAGCCGTCACTGCCGATCTCGGGTGTGGAGTAGAGGCCGGATATGGACCCCGAATTACCGGATGAGCAGTGGGATGACGAGGACGAGGACGACGAGTTGCCCCCCCTGCCTGGTCGACTGCGACGGGTGCGGGGAGATCATGGAGCCGGGTCTGTTCGACGGGGATGACCCGCTGCTGTCGGTGGTGCCCGACCCGTCAGCCGTCTATCCCGATCATCCCGAGCGCAACGACGCGGCTGGTGATGGTCTGCTCGGCCAAGTGCCTGCAAGGACTCGTCAGGCGGCTGCGGCCGCCACCGTCGGACGAGGAATGCTGGGCGCGTACCATCGCCGAGCTGGTCTGGGCCCACCCGGATGAGCACTTCAGTCCGCAGCGGGTGGAGCGGGAGACGGGGCTGTCGCCGGAGCAGGTGAAGGCCGGCGCCGAGTTCCTACGGCGGCTCCTCGGCCCCGAGGGCCGCCCGGCCGGGCCGAGCGGTGGGCCCCCGGCCCGTAAGCGGCTTCGGGGAACAACGGAACAGCCGTTGGCGCTAAGTGATGATCTTGGATAGACGCGGACCCCGGCGGGGTTGCCGGGGTCCGCGTTGTTGCGCTCAGCGGCCGTGGAGTGCTTGGCCGACTGGTGAGGTGAGCGCGTCGGGGTCGACGGCGCCGAAGACGGCGCCCTTGTCGGCGATGGGGGCGCGATCGGCGGTGCGTGCCTCACGGGACAGGTAGTCGAGCACGTGCGCCAGTTGCTCGCCTCGCTCGGCGATGGTCTCGAAGTCTTCCTTCTCTACCGCTTCGGCGAGCCGGGGAAGTTCGCGAAGGACGGTGCCCCAGCGGCGCGCGACTGCTTGTCGGGTGCGGGTCAGCCCGTCGTCGCCGACGGGGTCGAGTCGCTTGTTGTACTGCGGCATGGGCCCTCCTGGCCTGGTGAGTATCGGAACCGTTTTTGGCGGTAGCGGTGGGCTGGGGGATGGGTCAGTGGCGGGGCGCCAGCGGGTGAACATGCACTCGCTTTCGCCTGCGGTGAGACCGAAGGGCAGGGCGATGCGGTCAAGAGAGAAGCTCTCGACGGGGGCGAGGACGGTGTAGCCGCACCGGTCGTAGAAGCCGTCCAGGCGGCGGTCGGCCTCGTAGGCGCCGTAGAGCAGGAAGTATCCGAGCTGCTGGTGGACCTGCCAGGTCCGCTTGAGCAGGGCGGCGGCGATGCCCTGCCCGCGTGCGACCTCGGCCACGGCCAGGCCGTGGATCTTGGCGACGAACAGGCTCAGGGCCATGGCCTTCGCGGAGCTGAAGCCGTAGTTGGTGGCCATCTCGATGAGGGTGCCGGGGCGGTGGCGGACGCGACGCCCAGGACGCGGTCGTGTGCGCCGGTGGCGACCAGGGTCAGGCACACGGTGGTCATGGCCTCGTTCATGGGCCGGTCGCGGACAGTCAGCGGAACAGGCGGAAGAACCCGCGCACCTGCTTGACCAGCGACTCCGGCTGCTCCAGCGCGGCGAAGTGGCCGCCGTGCGGCAGCTCCTCGAACCAGCGCAGGTCGGTGAACCGCAGCTCGGCCTCCCGCCTCGACGGGCGGGTGATGTCGCGCGGGTAGACCGACAGCCCGGATGGCGCGGTCACCTTGTCCCGGAAGTTGGCGAAGCTCTCCCAGTACAGGCGCGCCGACGACGTGGCCGACGCGGTGAACCAATAGACCGAGATCTCGTCGAGAATCGTCTGCCGCGACAACGCGTCCTCGGGATGGCCGTCGTTGTCCGTCCACGCCCAGAACTTCTCGGCGATCCAGGCGGCCTGCCCGGCCGGGGAGTCGGTGAGGCCGTAGCCGAGCGTCTGTGGCCGGGTCGCCTGGATCGCCGAGTACCCCCGGCCGGTGCGCTGCATCTCCTTCTCGGCCTCGAGATTCGCCAGCTCCGCGGGCGTCGGGTCGTCGAACGTGCCTGCCGCCACGGATCCCAGGTTCAGGTGGACGCCGGCGACCCGATCGGGCGCCACCTCGCCCAGCGCCGCGGACACCGCCGAACCCCAGTCACCGCCCTGCGCGCCGTACCGTTCGTAACCCAGCGAGACCATCAACGTGTCCCAGGCGCGCGCGGTGCGAGTGATGCCCCACCCGGTCGTCGACGGCTTGTCACTCCAGCCGTACCCGGGCAACGACGGCGCGACCACGTGGAACGCGTCCGCCGGGTCACCGCCGTGCGCGCGGGGGTCGGTCAGCGGACCGAGGACCTCCAGGAACTCGAGCACCGAACCCGGCCACCCGTGCGTGAGCACGAGCGGGAATGCGTCCGGCTCCGGCGAGCGGACGTGCAGGAAGTGGATGCCCAGCCCGTCGATGGTGTCGCGGTACTGCGGGAAGACGTTCAGCCGCTCGGCGAACCCGAAGTCGTAGTCCTCGGCCCAGCTGCGGCACAGCTCCTGCGCATACGCCAGCGGCAGCCCCTGTGACCAGTCGTCCACCGGCTCGCGCTCGGGCCACCGTGTCCGTCGCAATCGTTCACGCAGGTCCGCGATCTCGGCTTCGGTGATGCCGACCTCGAATGGCTCGGCGGACATGGCAAGGCTCCTTGCTGGTCGAGGCGTTGTCGGATCAGATGCGGGTGGACTGTCAGCGCGGGCTCCCACGCGTGGCTCCGGGTTCGGGGCGGCGGTCGGCGGTTGGGCGCCGGGTCAGGCTGAGGAGGAGTCCGGACAGGGGGAGTGCCGCGAGTACGGCGAGGGCCACCGGCGCCGGCACGATGCCGGACAGACCTGCGACAGCGGCCGGACCGATCCCGCCGCCCAGGACGTTCATGAAGTTGAGCAGGCCCTGTGCGGTGTGGCGGTCGTCCGCGGCGACCAGGTCCGGCGCGAGGCTCACCAGTACGGCTTGGGCACCGGCGAACCCGCACACGGTCAAGGCCGTGCCGAGGACGATCGGGGCCGGCCCGGTGGAGACCGCGACCACGAGCACTCCGATGACGGTGAGTGCCGCAAGCCCGGCCGACACCTGCCAGCCGGTGAACCGGTCGGTCAAGGTGCCGACCAGCCGCCCGGCCAGCACCGAGCAGGCGGCGGCCGGGACCAGGAGCACGCCGGCTTCCAGGGGGCCACCGCCCGTGGCCTGCTCGATCAGGGACGGGGCGCGGAACAGCACCCCGTAGTAGCCGGCGAAGACGGTCCCGCCGATGAGCCCGGCCGCCAGGAAGCCGCGGGATGCGATCACCCGCCGAGGCACGAACCCGTCGGGCGTGCTGCGCACGCGCCACCACAGTCCCACGGCGGCGAGCGCCCCGGCGGCGGCCACGACGAGCGTGACCGGAGCGGGCAGGCCGACCGAGTGTGCCTGCAGCAACGTGATCAAGGAGCCGGCGAGTACCGACAGCACGGCCGCGCCGACGATATCGAGTCGCTCGGTCGAGCCGTTTCGCTCGCCGCTACCGCTCCGCGTCAGCGCGCGCCTGCTCGGCAATGCGGCCAGCAGAAGGGGCAGCGCGAGGACCGGGATGGCGAGCACGGCACGCCACCCGAGCCATGCGGTCACCGCCCCGCCTATCAGTGTCCCGCACCCCGACGCCGTCGCGCTGGCCGCCGCGATGATTCCCAGCACGCGGATCCGTTGCCGCCCGGGAAGGGCGGTGGCCGCGGCAAAGACGGCGATCACCGTCGCGCCCGCCCCAGCGCCGCCGATCAGTCGGCCGACGATCACGACGGACAGTGCCGGCCCGGCTCCGGCGAGCGCGGAGCCCGCGGCGAGCGCCACGACCCCGGCGACCAGGACCTGGAAGGGGCTCCAGCGGACCAACAGTCGACCCGCGACCGGCATCGCGAGCGCAGAGGTCAACGACCACGCGGCGAGAATCCATGCGGTGGCCCCGAACGGCACCGCGAGTGCGCGGCCGATGGCCGGCAGGGCCACCGACGGCGCTCCCAGTGCCACGTACATCGGCAGCACCAGCATCCCCAGAGTCAGCCCCAGCCGACGCCCGCCCGGGGCATCCGTTCGCTCCGATGCCGGCGCACCTCCAGGCGGGATCGTCTGCGGCGTCGTCCCCTGCCGGGTATGTTGTGACATGCGAAAGCTCCTTTGCGTGTAACGTTACGGAGCAGTGAGGAGATACGTCAATTGCGGAATGCGTATTACAGTCCATTGGTGGTCCAGACGGCCGTCGACCTGGCCAACACCTTGAGGCCGATCAAGGGAGAGGACGCGCTGGAGACCGTGGAGCAGCTCCGGGACTTCCTTGACGACCATCCCGCGGCTGAGCCTCCGAGTTCGGCAGCGAACCAAGGGACCGGTCCGCGGCACCTCACCCGCGCCGACCTGGCGGGAGTCCGCGCGTTGCGCGAGACGGTGCGTGAGGTGCTCGAACGGGCGAACGCGGACGCGGTCGAGGCTGCGGCTCTGATCAATGATGGTCTGCGTCGCAGCCGCGCCACCCCGGTACTGCGCCACGAGGACGACCGCTGGTGGACCGAGGTGACCTCCGACACCGACCGCTGCGCGGCGCACCTTGCCGCGACTACGCTCAGCGCACTGGCCTCCGTGATCGCCACGCTCGGTCCGGCTCGTCTCGGCGTATGTGCCGGGCCGACCTGCCGGGCCACTTTCGTGGACCTCTCGCGCAACGGCTCGAAGCAGTACTGCACCCGTACCTGCGCACACCGGGCCAGCGTCGCGGCCTACCGGAGCCGACGCAGCCCGCGTTGAGCGCCGGCATCCGGCGGACGGTGGCCCCACACCACACCGCTCATACGAACTTCGCCGAACCCCGGCAGCAGAGTGGATCGCTGTGCTAAGGGTCCAAGATCACGCGCTTGGCGCCAACGGCTGCTCCGTTGTTCCCCGAGGGCGGTAAGGGCTTGCCTCACGCGGCCTGGATGAGTTCGGCGGGCCGGGGCGCCGCGGCACTGGGAAAGCAGCGGGGCCGGGTCAGACGGCGGGTCATCAGCGTGATGACAGCGGTGTTGAGCATCGCCTCGGCGTGGGCGGGCAGGCGTTCGTAGTCCCTGACCAGCCGCCGGGCGTGCATCCACCAGCTGATCGATCTTTCGACGATCCAGCGCCGCGGCAGCAGGACGAAGCCGTGCGCGTCCTTGGGACGGGCGACGGTCTTGACAGTCAGGTTCAGGGACGTTCTCGCCCAAGTGATGAGGGTGCCGGCGTAGGCGCGGTCGGCCCACACGATCGTGATCTCCGGGTGGGCCCGCCGCAGTCGGGTCAGGGCGATGCGGGCCGCCCGGGTGTCGTGAACGTCGGCGGGGGTGACGCTGATCAGCAGCGGAAGCCCTTCCAAGTCCACGACCACGTGCCGTTTGCGGCCGTTGATGCGTTCCCCGGGATCGAAACCGCGCGAGGACTTGGCCACGGTCTCCGCGGCCTTGACCGACTGGCTGTCGATGACCGAGGCCACGCCGTTCGGGGAGACGCCCTCCAGGCAGCGCACCCGCCGACGCAGCTGGTCGCGGACCAGCTCCAGGACCCCGGACTTCGTCCAGCGGCGGAAGAACCCGTAAACCGTCTGGTGCGGAGGGGAGTCCGCGGGCAGGGCCCGCCAGCGGCAGCCCTCGGAGACGACATACCGGATCGCGTCGAAGATCTCCCGGCGCGGCCAGCGTTCGGGGCGCCCGCCGCGCGGCGTCGTCCAGGCCGGCGGCGGGAGCAGAGGCGCGATGACCAGCCATTCCGCGTCACTGGTGTCCGATGGGTAGCGGCGTTGCCTCATCCGCCTCGCGCCCCTTTCCGGCTCCGGCTGGTCAGGCGATCAGGTCGAGGGCGGACTCGACCGCGGTGATGTGAGTGTTGATCAAGCGCACCCGCTTGTCGTCCGGGGCCAGCCTGGTGTGCGGGATGATCGTGCTGTTGATGAACCGGCGGGCCTGAACGAGTTTGACCCGCACCCAGAAGATCTCGTAGGACTCCAGCTCGTTGGGGTCGGCGGTGAAGAGGTACCACTTGTCCCGGCGGCTGTAGACCAGGGGCGGCCGGCCCGCCTCGGCGATCTGATCGCGCAGCATGGCCAGCCCGTCGCGGGCCTGGCTGGGGGGCAGCTCGCAGGCGGTCAGCAGCCGGGAGAACCCCAGCCCGGCCGGCCTCGCCTCCAAAAGTATGCGGCAGATGCACTTGGCGTGCTCGCGGGCCGCATCTCCCTTGCGCCGTGCCATGATCAGTCGCCGCCCCGCAGAATCCGGGCCAACTCCTCGTCCATGTCCGTCTCACCCGTCGAGACCACGTGCGCCACCCAGTCACACGCGGCCCGCACGCGCGCCACGTTGTGCTCGATCACCGCCCGGGCATCCTCGGTCAGCTCCCGGTCGTTGAAGAGCGGCACCAGGTGGTTGGTGGAGTCCACGAACTTGTGGCAGGCCGCGACCAGGTCGAGGAACTCCAGCGTGCGGTCGATCGAGCGCACCACCGGGGCCAGCGGAGATTCTTCCTGCCCCGAAACCGGCTCCTGGCGGGCCTGCTCCGCCTGCTGCCACCGCTCGTTCTGGGCCTTGTTGAACAGGTGCCGGGCGGCGTCGTCGTTCGCGGCACGGAAGGCCACCGAGGGCCGGCGCAGGAAGTCGGTCGCCACCCGCACGGCCACCTGCTCATCGGCCGCCAGGTCGTGGATCGCCTCGACCTTCTCCTGCACCGACTGCGGCGTCACGACCTGCCAGCCCGCCTGCCGCCTCGCCGCATCCCCCGACCACTGCAGCTTGCCCGAGCGCGGGTGCCGGGGCGGGGCAAGGATCTTCTCGAAGCGGTCGTCCAGCTTCGTCAAGATGCGGTGGATATCGAATGAGACTCCTGGCGCGTGGCGCTCGGGCGGCCACTTGCTGGCCGTCAGCCGGTAGATTCTGACCTGGTCGTAGGACAGGCCGATGTCGTCTGCGAACATCTCCAGCGTTTCGCGGACCCGGGGCTCCTACTGACCTTTCCGGAGGGTTGTCGGGTGCGGGTCACACCGGATCAAGTGGTAGGCCGGTGCCGGTTAGGCAGCCGTCGATCAGGTGTGGAGCCTGC
>NZ_JOFQ01000045.1 GCF_000718305.1 Streptomyces niger | reverse complement strand
CAAGCAGAAGACGGCATACGAGATCATGCCTAGTCTCGTGGGCTCGGAGATGTGTATAAGAGACAGGTGCAGATGTGGGGGCGGCCGGGGTGGTCGGGGCCGTGGCCGGACCGGTCGCAGGGGCGGTGGCCGTCCCGCTCGCCGAGGGGGGTGCCGGGTTGCCCGCCGGTGTGCCGGGCGCCGTGGTCCCGGCCGGTGTCGTGTCCGGGGCCGTGTGTCCGGCCGGCGTGTTCGCGTACGGTCTCGCGTTCTCGCGCGGGGTGTTCGGGGGTGGCATCCCGCTCGCGGGCGGCTCGCTCGCGGGTCTCGTGTTCTCGGGCGGCGTGTTCCCGAGCGAGCAGTACGGCGAGCTGGTTGGATTCCGTCCCGCCGGTGGTCACCAGCGCTTCGGCGTCGGGTCCGTGCGGGTAAACGAGCTGGGCGAGGGTGCGGGTGGTGAGGGCTTCCAGCTCTGATGCGGCGGGGGCCTGGTCCCAGGAGTCCATGGAGGGGTTGAGGGCCGAGGCGGCGAGGTCGGCTGCGGTGGCCAGGGCGAGCGGCGGGCAGTGCAGGTGGGCCGCGCAGTGCGGGTCGGCGGGGTCGGCGGCTCCGGCGGCGAGGGTGCGGACGACGGTGTGCAGGGCGGCGTGCGGGCCGGTGCCGGTGTCCGGAAGAAGCGGCGCGCAGGCCTGGTGCACCGCGTCGGCGACTCTTTCGGGGCCGCCGGCGGGCAGCGGTCCGCCCCGTTCGACAGCTCCGGTGTCCAGGGCGTCGAGCACGGTGTGCAGCAGGGGCCGCAGCGCCTGAGGGCCCCGGGTCCCGCCGGCCAGCGCGGGGGTGGCGAGGGAGGGGTCCGGTGCCGCGGTGGGCGCGGGGACGGCGGCCGCGGGAGCCGGAACGGAGGTCCGGGCGGGGCCGTCCGTGACGGTGTCGAGAAGGGTGGCGGTGGCACCTGCTCGTGCGGAGTCCCGGCTCGCGTGGTGGTTCTCTTGGCCCTCTGCTGCCGGTGTCGTCTCACCTCCTGTCGTGCGGGGGTCGGGTGGGGTCCTTGCGGGGTCGAGCCGGCCGGAGGTGTTGTCGCCTGGGGCGGGGGCGCCTGGGGCGGGCACAGGCATGGGTGTGCCCTTCTTGTCGGGGATTTGATCGGTTTAGGGCGACCTAAGTTACTTCTGGTGTCGAGCCCTTCGCCGAAATGCGGGCGGAGTCCACTCTCACGAGGGACACACGTGCGGGTTGAGGCGCGCGGATCTGCTATGGGCTCCGCAACGCCTCTCCCCTCCCCGGCCCTGGCCTGCTACGGGGCGATCGTCAACGGTTCGTCGGCCTCACCCCTGCCCGTTCCGGACGGCCAGCGCGCGGCGCAGGTCGTCGAGTTGGTCGGCGAGCTTGCGCCGGAGGGCCGGAGTGGGTGCCGCCTCACGCAGGCAGGCCTCGCCGGCCCGCAGGGTGTCCGGTTCGACGGCGACCGCGGGGAAGGCGTACCGACCGGCGGCTTCGGCCAGGGCGGGGCCGCGGCGGTCGGCGAGGGCGACGGCGTCGGTGAAGTACCTCTCCACGTAGGGGCGTACGAGGTCGGCCTGCTCGGGTGCCCAGAAGCCGGCGGCGGTGGCGGTGAAGAGGTAGGCGGACAGGTCGTCGGCCGGGTCGGTGGTGAACATGGCCTCCCAGGCGGTCTTCTTGGCGGCCGGGTCGGGCAGCGCGGCGCGGCAGCGTGCGGCGCCTTCCTTGCCGCTGGCGCTGGGGTCGCGGGTGGCTTCGGCGTCGATGGCGGCCGGAGTGGTGGCGCCGAGGACGGCGAGGCGGCCGAGGATGCGCCAGCGCAGTTCGGGGTCGAGGGCGGGGCCGCCGGGAACGCTGTCGCCGTCGAGCCAGTCCTGGATGCCCTCGGGGGTGGTGGAGCTGTCGATGAAGGTGCGGACGGCGGCCAGGCGCAGGCCCTGGTGATCGCCGTTCTCGCTGCCTTCGGTGCGGCGCAAGAGGTCGCGGCAGAGGTCGGTGAGGGTGGCGAGGGCCGCGGGGCGGTCGACGGCGGGGAGGTAGCGGTCGGCGATCTGGGTGCGCGCGAAGGCCAGTACGCCCTGGACGATGGCGGTGTCGGTCTCGTGCGGGAGGTGGGCGCGGACGGCTTCGAGGTAGGCGGCGGGCGGCAGTTCGCCGTCGCGGACCATGTCGCGGGCGGCGTTCCACACCACGGCGCGGGTGAGGGAGTCGGGCAGGCCGGAGAGGGCGGCCTGTGCGGTGCTCCAGGAGTGGGGGTCGAGGCGGACCTTGGCGTAGGTGAGGTCCCGGTCGTTGAGGAGGACGAGGTCGGGGCGGCGGCCCGGGACGGTGTGGGTGCCGCCTTCGGGGAGGTCGTGGGTGAGGGAGGTGCGGGGGACGAGGCGGCCGGGGGTGGCGGGGTCCCGGTCGTAGAGGCCGATGGTGAGGTGGTGGGGGCGCTCGCCACGGTGGGTGACCGTGAGCGTCCAGGAGCCGTCGGTGGTCTCCTCGATGACGGGTGTGAGGGTGTCGACTCCGGTGGTGCGCAGCCACTGTTCGGCCCAGGCGTGGACGTCGCGGTCGGTGGCGCGGGCGAGGGAATCGGTGAAGTCGGCGAGGGTGGCGTTGCCGAAGCGGTGCCGGGCGAAGTGGTCGTTGATGCCGGCGAGGAAGTCCTTCTGCCCCATCCAGGCGACGAGTTGGCGCAGCGCGGAGGCGCCCTTGGCGTAGGAGATGCCGTCGAAGTTGAGGAAGGCGGAGGCGGTGTCGGGGACGGCGTCGGAAGCGGGGGCGACGGGGTGGGTGGAGGGGCGCTGGTCGGCGTCGTAGCCCCAGCTCTTGCGGGCGACGCCGAAGTCGGTCCAGGTCCCGGTGAAGTGGGTGGCTTCGCTGAGGACCTGATAGCCCATGTACTCGGCGAAGGACTCGTTGAGCCAGATGTCGTCCCACCAGGCGAGTGTGACCAGGTCGCCGAACCACATGTGGGCCATTTCGTGGGCGATGACCATGCCGCGGGTCTGGCGCTCGGTGTCGGTGACGGCGGAGCGGTAGACGAATTCGTCGCGGAAGGTGACCAGGCCGGGGTTCTCCATGGCGCCGGCGTTGAATTCGGGGACGAATGCCTGGTCGTAGGAGTCAAAGGGGTACGGCTCGTCGAAGAGCTGGTGGTAGCGGTCGTAGCACCGGCGGGTGATGTCGAGGATCTCGTCGGCGTCGGCGTCGAGGTACGGGGCGAGGGAGCGGCGGCAGTGGATGCCGAACGGGAGGCCGGCGTGCTCGGTGCGGACGGAGTGCCAGGGGCCGGCGGCCACGGCGACGAGGTAGGTGCTGATGGGCGGGGTGGGGGCGAGGGTCCAGTGGCCCTCGGGGGCCCGGGTGGCGAGGGAGTTGCCGAGGACGGTCCAGTCGTCGGGGGCGACGACGGTGAGGGCGAAGACGGCTTTGAGGTCGGGCTGGTCGAAGGCGGGGAAGACGCGCTGGACGTCTTCCATGAACAGCTGGGTGTAGAGGTAGGTCTCACCGTCGGCGGGATCGGTGAAGCGGTGCATGCCTTCGCCGGTGTGGGAGTAGCGCATGGTGGCTTCGACATGCAGTTCATGTTCACCAGGGGTGAGACCGGTGAGCGGGAAGTGGTTGTCCGCCAGGTCGGCCGGGTCGAGGGCGGCGCCGTCGAGGGTGATGCTGCGGAGTTCCTCGGGCCTGAGGTCGAGGAAGGTGTCGCCCGGGGTGCGCGCGCTGAAGCGGATGGTCGTGCGGGTGGTGAAGTGCTCCTCGCCGGTGGTGAGGTCGAGGTGGATGTCGTAGTGGTGGACGTCGAGGATGCGGGCTCGGGTTTGCGCTTCATCGCGCGTCAATGCGGGCATGGCGTCATGCTGCCGCAGCCCGGCGACTTTGCGCACCCATGCCTTACAGCCTGTGGATAACTCCCGCCGGCGGCTCCAGCGGGCCGGGCGGGGACCGGGCGCGGGAAGCTCAGCGGCGGGGTCGCGCCGGGCGCCGGGGCGGTCCGCTCGTCGAGCGGCCTGGCTTCTCAGGGCTAAGATTTCTGCTGTACCACGGCCGGGAGCCCGGCCCGAGGGGCGAGCCCGGGGAGGGTGCCGAGATGGCGAGCAAGACGGCGGCGGCGGACGCGGTTGCCGGGATCATCGAGGACTGGCAGCGGGAGCGCCCGGAGCTGGACACCTCGCCACTGGAGGTGCTGGCCCGGCTGCACCGTACGTTCCTGCGCTACAGCGCGAAGCTGACGGCTTCGGTGGAGTCCCACGGGCTGTCGGTGGCCGGCTTCGACGTCCTGACGGCGCTGCGCAGAGCGGGGAAGCCGTACAAGCGCACCGCGGGTCAGCTGGCCGATTCGGGGTTGATCTCCTCGGCCGGTGTGACGCTGCGCATCGACCGGTTGGAGAAGGACGGGCTGATCGTCCGGGAGCGGGACCCGGAGGACCGGCGGGTGGTGCGGTCGCGGCTGACGGAGGAGGGACTGGCCAAGATCGACGAGCTGTTCGCCGAGCATCTGGAGAACGAGCGACGGATGCTGGCCGGCCTCTCCCCCGCCGAGTGCCGTCAGCTGGCGCGGCTGCTGTCCAAGCTGGAGCGGTCCATCACGGAGTCGGGTGCGGCGGAGCCGGACTCGTCGTCCGGGACGTGACCGGACCGGCGTCGGTGGCCGGGCGGCCGGGGCGGAGCAGGAGCCACGCCCCGCAGCCCAGCGTGATGGCCTGAGCGCCGATCAGCAGGGCGTAGCCGGCACTGAAACCGTGCCCGCCGCCGAGGGCTATGGCGGCTCCCATGGCGGTCGGCATGAAGGCGGAGACGAGGTTGCCGACGCCGTTGACCACTCCGTACGCGCTGCCGACCGTGTCGGCGGGTGCGTGACGCTGCACGAGGGTGGGGATGGCTGGGCCCTGCAGTCCCCAGAAACCGCCCGCGAGAACGAGTCCGGTGGCGGCGAGCCAGGCGGCGTCCGCGGTGATGACCAGCAGGACGCAGCTCCCGGTGCCGAGCGCGCCGACGACGAAGAGCAGGGGCAGCCTGCGGGCGGACAGCCTGTCGATGAGATACCCGCCGAGGAAGCCTGACCCCAGGCTCATCAAGAACGGCAGCGCGGAGACGGCACCCATCTGCCCGAGGGAGAAGTGACGGTCCTGGAGCAGGTACGCCGGCAGCCAGGAGGTGCCCCCCCCCCACAGGTAGGCGAGGGTGGCGATCTCGATGAGGAGGATGCAGCCCAGGCGCGGGGTGCGCAGCGCTTCCCGCAGGGTGGCCACGACGCCGCGGCGCGCTCCTGAAGGCACGTGTTGCCGTTCTGCCCTCTCGTGGTCCGGGTGTCGGCGGCCCCGTATGAACAGCGCGATGAGCGGCAGTCCGATCGCCGCGTTGAGGAGGGCGAGCAGCACGAAGGACGTGTGCCAGTCGTAGCGGTGGACGAGGTAGGTGATCAGTGGCAGTCCGGCGGCGGTGCCCAGGGAGACGCCCATGGAGCTCACCGCGTTGGGCCGGCCCACTTCGTGGGGGGCGAAGTGCTCTCTGACGTACATCGTCTTGAGCGAGAACAGCGGCCCTTCGGATGCGCCGAGAAGGAAACGGACCGCGACGAGCATGAGGGCGCCGAGCGCATACGGGGACAGCAGCGTCAGCGCGGCCCACAGGCCGACGCTCACCAGGAGGCCGCGTCGCGCCCCGAGGGCGGATTCGTACAGCGGCGTCAGGAAGAACGCGGCGAGTCCGTACCCGATGAGGAACACGGTCATCAGGGCGCCCTGAAGGACCCGGTCGCCGGTCATGCCGAAGTGGTCGGTGAAGGCGCGGTCGGTGATCAGTACGGAGGCGTTGACCCGGTCGATGTAGGAGATCAGGACGACGGCGAGCAGGCTGAGGACGCCTGCCCACCGCCGCGGGGCGGCCGCGGCGGTGGGCGGTACGGCGGTGGGCGCCACGCTGTCAGCCGCCGGCGGGAGCGGTCGCGGCCGGCTCCGGGGAGGCCAGCGCGGCCGCCTGTTGTTCGGCTGCGGTCCGGTAGAGGCGGCGCAGCCGTACGACGCCGAGGTCGTGCTGGTAGAGGTTCTCGGCCTGGTCCGCGTCGTGCGGCATGGCCTCCAGCATGACGCGGTCCTGTTCGAGGACCTCCCAGTGGCGCTTCTCGATGAGGGTGCGGTACAGGAAGCGCCAGGTGTCGCGCTGCCAGCCCTCGACCTTGCGGTAGCGCCAGAAGAAGACGCCGCTGCGGCGCGCATCCACGGGGCAGATCATGCCGACGATCCCGAAGGGGCCGCCGGGGCCCGCGGACGGCGGGTACGGGATGGACAGGTCGACCCAGTCCACTCCGGTGCGGCACAGCTCCACCCAGTCGAAGTTCACGCCGCGCTGGTCGGTCTTCTCGAAGAAGTAACCGCGGTCGGTCTCCCGGATGCGGAACTTGGCGGTGGTGTCGCCGTCGAACATCGTGTGCGAGTCGTGGTGCAGGAACTGGCCGTGCATCGGATCGAGGAGGTTCTCCATGCCGAACCGCCAGGGCACGTTCCACTCGGCGTAGCAGAGGATGGCTTCGATGCCCGGGTCGGTGAGCGGCTCGGGGAGAGTCAGCTCGCACGGCTCCGGGTGCTGCTCGTCACCGAAGTACGCGAGGATCGCACCGCCCACCTCGCGCACGGGGAGGCTGGTGACGAGCTTCTTGCCCTCCAGGTTGCAGCCGGGCAGGCCCGGCACGGAGGAGACGGTGCCGTCGCCCTCGACCTCAACGCCGTGGTACCAGCACGCCACTCGGTCCCCGAGGTGCTTGCCGAGGGAGAGCCGGGCGCCCCGGTGGGGGCAGCGGTCGGCGAGCATGTGGAGGGTACCGTCACCGCGGCGGAAGAGGAGCCAGTCCTCCCCCAGGGCGGTGACCTTGCGCATTCCTCCGGGGGTGACGAAGTGGGAGGGCACCACGGGGTGCCACTGGTTGCGCAGGCCGGTGGCGTAGATGTGATCCGCGGTGGCGGTGTGTCCGGTGGTGTCCGGGCGGGTGAGGGTCATGTCAGGC
This sequence comes from Streptomyces niger, assembly GCF_000718305.1. Taxonomy (GTDB): domain Bacteria; phylum Actinomycetota; class Actinomycetes; order Streptomycetales; family Streptomycetaceae; genus Streptomyces; species Streptomyces niger. The sequence goes on along the minus strand of NZ_JOFQ01000045.1, from coordinate 8,198 downwards.
TCCCAGGCGGTGCATCTCGGCGCGGAAGGTGTCCTCGGTCCAGGGAGTCCCGTCGGGGGCGTGCACCTGGCGGGAGTTGAGGCCGCGGATGACGTCGGCCAGTTCGTGGCCCTCCTTGGTGAAGACCTCTTCGAGGGTCGCGGCGAGCTTGTACTCGTACGGTGTGGGCTCGTGCGTACGGGACTGGTGGACGTCCAGGTACGGCCATGGGGTCATCGGTGCCTCCAGGTTCACGGGCGAGCGGGTGGCTTACAGGTCGAGGACGAGGCGGTCGGAGGCACAGCGCGAGACGCAGATCATCATGGTCGCGTTCGCCGCGTGCTCGGCCTCGCTGAGGAGGAAGTCACGGTGGTCGGGGGCGCCTTCGAGGACGCGGGTCTCGCAGCTGCCGCAGATGCCGTCCCGGCAGGAGCTCTCGGCCGGCACGCCGGCGGCCTCGGCGGCTTCGAGGATCGAGGTGTCGGCGCCGACGCTCAGCGTCACTCCGGAGCGGCGGCACTCCACTTCGAAGGCGCTGTCGTCTCCGCCGCGCTCCACAGTGGGCGCGGCGAACCGCTCCACCCGGAGCTGCGCCGCGGGGCAGCGGCCCTCCACGGCGGCGAGCAGGGGCTCCGGCCCGCAGCAGTACACGAGGGTCTGCGCGTCGAGGCCCTTCAGGGCGGCGTCGAGGTCGATGTGTCCGTGCTCGTCCTGCGGGTGGAGGAGGAGTTCACCGGGTCCTTGGGCGGCGAGGTCGGCGAGTTCGGTGCCGAAGGCCATCGAGGCGCGCGTGCGGCCCCCGTGGACGAGCCGCCAGGGCACGCCCCTGCGGGTGGCCTCGCGGGCCATGGCCAGGAGCGGGGTGATCCCGATGCCGCCGGCGATGAACAGGTACGCCGGCGCCTCGGTGAGCGCGAAGTGGTTGCGGGGGCCGACGACGGTGACGGCATGGCCGGGGCGCAGCTGGCTGTGGACGAAGCGGGAACCTCCGCGCGAGGCCGGTTCGTTGAGGACACCGAGGCGGTAGCGGGTGGTGTCGTGGGGGTCGCCGCACAGGGAGTACTGCCGGGTGTGGCCGCCGACGTGCAGATCGAGGTGGGCGCCGGGCTGCCAGGCGGGCAGTGGCTTGCCGTCGGGGTGGACGAGGTCGACGGAGAGTACGCCGTCGGCTTCCCAGGTCATGCGGTGGACGAGCAGGTCGAGGCGGGCCTCGCCGGCCGTGGCCTGGTCGGTGGTGCCCGACTGGGCGTCGCTGCTGGTCATGGCGTCGGCCTCCTCACGCGGTGGGGATCTTGACGGGCGGGGTGAAGGGGTTCTTCATCGGGCCGAGGGCCGCCAGGTCGACCTCGACGAGCGTAGGGCTGCCGGAGGCGACGGCCTCGGAAAGGACGGGCGCCGCGTCGGCCTCGCTGGCGATCCGGGCGTACGGCAGGCCGCAGGCGCGGGCCAGGAGGGAGAAGTCGGGGGTGGTGAGATCGACTCCGGAGCGGCGTTCGCTGTAGCGGTCCTGCATGTTGCGGAGGACGCCGTAGCCGCCGTCGTTGAAGACGACGAGGGTGAGGGCGGGACGCTCCTGGGCGAGGGTGAGGAGCTCTCCGAGGTGCACGGCGAGGCCGCCGTCCCCGGCCATGACGACGGTGGATTCGTCGGGCCGTGCGAGGGCCGCGCCGATGCCCATACCGAGGCCTTGGCCGATGCCACCGCCACGCGGGAAGACGTTGTCGCGCGGATCGTAGATCTCCAGCAGGCGATTGCCCCAACTGCTGGACGGGATGGTGACGTCGCGGGCGACGACGCCGCGGCGGGGCAGAGCGGCACGCAGCGCGTCGCAGACCGCGGCCTGCGGCCCGATGGCATCGTGCAGCGTGGCACGCACCTCCTCGCGCACCGAGGCGACGCGAGCCGTCCATGCGGGCTCGACACCACCGGTGGTGCCGTTGCCGTCGGCAGCCGGGGGCGCGCCGGGCAGGCGGGCGAGCAGGGCGCCGAGCACGGCATCCGCATCGCCCTGCAGAGCATGCGTCGCCGGGTAGACGCGCCCGAGAGCGGCGGCGTCGACGTCGATCTGGATGTGCGCCTCGGGTAGGGACAGCGAGTAGTCGCCCGTCTCGTTGGAGCGGAAGTGTGTGCCGATGGTCAGCAGGACATCGGCGTCGGCGAGCAGGGCACGGCCTGTCGGCGTGGTGGCGAAATTGCCGATGACCTGCGGGTGGTCCTCCGGTACCGTGCCGCGGCCGGAGTTGGACGTGAGAAGCCCGGCACCGGTGCGCGCCAGCAGTTCGGCGAGCCGGTCCGCGGCTCCGCACGCTCCTCCCCCGGCCCAGACGAGCGGCCGCCGGGCCCCGGCCAGCAGACGCGCGGCAGCGTCCAGCGCCGTCTCGTCGGGGTGGGGCGTCACCGGGATGGGAGCGGCGGTGTCGTCGTCCTGCTGCGCCGCGTACTGCAGATCGATCGGCCATTCCACGCTCGCGGGGCCACCCGGGGCACGAAGCGCGGCGCGTGCCGCCTCACGAAGGATGCGCCCGGCGGCTTCCGTGGAGGGCACGGTCGCGGCGTACGTGGACACCGCCCGCAACATGCCCAGCTGGTCCTTGGTCTCGTGGATGAACCCGCGCCCACTGCCCAGATATCGGCTCTCGACCTGACCCGTGACGTGCAGCACGCCGGTGCCGGCACTGAGCGCTTCGATGAGCGAGCCGGCCGCGTTACCCGCGCCGGTCCCGGTGGAGGTCAGGGCGCAGCCCAGGGAGCCGCGGGCGCGCCCGTAGGCGTCGGCGGCGTTCACGGCGGTGGCCTCGTGGCGTACGGGCACGAAGCGCAGCTCACGGTCGACGGCTTCGACGAGCGGCAGGTTGTGGACACTGACGATGCCGAAGACGGTGTCGATGCCGAGTTCGCGCAGGACGGCGACGAGGAGGTCGCCTCCGGTGGGATGGTGCGTCATGGAGGCTCCTCAGAGGATGCCGCGGCCGACTCCGCCGCAGACGTCGATGCTGGTTCCGGTGATGTAGGAGGCGCGCGGCGACAGCAGCGCCAGGACCGCGTAGGCGACCTCGTCGGCGCGGCCCAGGCGACCGAGGGCGATGCCACGGTCGGCGGCCAGTTCGGCCTGCCACTCCTTGTAGCTCAGCCCGCTGTCGGCGGCGGCGTGCCGGCGCGTCCACTGTCCGGTGTCGATCAGGCCCAGGCACACGGAGTTGACGCGGATGCCGTCGGGCGCGAGCTCCCGGGCGAGGCTCGCGGAGAGGTTGAGGATGCCGGCGCGGGCGGCGCTGGTGGTGATGAGGCGCGGCTCGGGCTGCTTGGCGAGCACGGCGTTGATGTTGATGATGCCGGCTGCGTCGGAGGCGCGCAGGTGCGGGAGTGCGGCGTGCAGCGGATTGAGCACGCCGGCGAACTTCAGCTCCAGCTCGTCGCGCCAGTCCTCCTCGGTGGTCTCCGCGAGCCGCTTCATGCGGGACTGGCCGGCGTTGTTGACCAGGCCGTCCAGGGCTCCGAAATGGTCGGCGGTACGGGCGACGAAGTCGCGTACGGCAGTGGCGTCCCGTACGTCGCAGACGCGGGTCAGCAGCCGGTCGTCGCCCGCTCCGAGGCGGGCCGCCGCCTTGTCGAGGCGGTCGGCGTCACGGCCGCAGGTGGCGACGCGTGCGCCTTCGTCCAGGAGGGCGCGGACCGTGGCCAGGCCGACGCCCGAGCTGCCTCCGGTGACCAGTACGGTGCGGTCAGCGAGGCCCAGATCCATGGGAGTTCCTTCGGTGTGGTGATCGGTGCGGAGTCGCGGCACGAGACGCTCGGTGCCGCCGGCGAGCCGGCGCACAGGGGCCGGCCCGTGGAATCAGTGCATGGTGAAACCGCCGTTGACGGCGATCACCTGTCCCGTGAGGTAGCGGGACTCCTCGCTGAGCAGGAAAGAGACGACCCCCGTGAGGTCCTCCGGCTGTTGGGCCCGGGAGATGGCCCGGTTCAGCCGGTAGAGCTCGTGCCGCTCGGCGGGCACGTTCTCGGTCGCCTCGCACTCGGTGATGCCCGGCGCGACCGCGTTGACGGTGATGCCGCGATCGCCCAACTCACGCGCCATGGCGCGGGTGAGGGCGAGGACCGCACCCTTGGAGGCGATGTAGTGAGCCAGCCGCGGCGAGCCGTACAGCGCGGCGTCGGACGCCAGGTTGACGATGCGGCCACTGCCCGCGGCGAGGAGCTGGGGCAGCAGGGCTCGGGCGACGAGCCACGGCCCGCGGGCGTTGACCGTCATGATGCGGTCCCACGCCTCGACGCCGATGTCCTGGAACTCCTTGCCCCCCACGCCGTTGGCGAGCCCCGCGTTGTTGACGAGACCGTGCAGCGGGCCGAGCCCGGCGACCTGTTCCGCCATCGCGTCGACCGACTCCGGGTCGGCCACGTCGCACGGCACGAAGTGGGCGTCCCGCCCCTCGGCGCGCAGCTCGTCGGCCACCCGCTTGCCGCGCTCGGGGTCGAGTTCGGCGAGTACGACACGGTGACCGTCCGCCGCGGCCCGGCGGGCCATGGCCTCCCCCAGGCCACGGCCGGCGCCGGTGATGACGACGGTACGCATCAGTCGCGGGTGACGCCGTGCATCGGCGAGTGCTCGGGGTAGGTCGGGATCTGCGGCTTCTGCGTGCCGATGATGACGCAGAACAGGGCGTCGGTGTCGCCTTCGTTCTTCAGGCTGCGGGCCACTCCGGCCGGCACGACGATCATGTCCCGGTAGCCGAGAGTGCGGTACTCGGCCTCGCCCTCACCGCGGTGGATACCGACCCTGACCTTGCCCTCCAGAACGAAGAAGGCTTCCTCGACGTCGTGGTGGGTGTGTTCAGGGCCCTCGGCGCCGGGCGGCAGCAGCATGTTGGAGAAGGTGAATCCGCCCGACGGCAGGATGCGGTTGTCGCCCTCGTGGTTGCCGGTCGCGCCGGAGCCGACGTACCGGATCTGGGCGCGGCGGTACTGGTCACCGGCCTTGGCCTGGAACGCCAGGGTGTCCCAGTCGGGCTCGCGCGAGTCCTTGGTGGCGATCAGGGAGTCGGTGTAGCGGGCGAGGTCGCCGCCGTTGTCGTAGTCGGTGGTGGTGATGGGCATGGTGCTGCCGTCCTTTAGTCGTACGAATGGGCAGGGCTGTGGACAGTCCTCAACAGCTTTCGGCGATCCCTGCTGAGATTCGGAGGTGGGCGAGAACCCACGCGTCGAAGGCCTCGGACTGTTCCTGGTTCGCGAGGTGACCGGCGTCCTTGACGATCACGAACACGGAGGAATGGAGGTCCGCTGTGAGCATCTGGCTCGCTTCGATCCCGGTGACCCGGTCCTGGTCCCCGCACAGCACGAGCGCGGGCGCGGTGACGGCCGAGAGGTCGGCGATACGCAGATCGGTGGCGGCCATCGACTCGGTCGAATATCGGTAGCCGGGCAGCCGCAGAGAGTCGGCCATGGTGTCGGTGACGCGCTGAACGAGAGCCTCGGGCGCGGCATCGGACACCAGACGCGGACCGCGCCGTTCGGCGAACGCCCGCGGACCCACCTCGGCCAGCTCGTCGGCGCGCGCCCGCATCGCCTCGGCCTTCGCCGGGTCCGTGCCCGAACCGGCACTGGAGGCGGCCACGATCAGAGAGGACACGAGTTCGGGGTGGCGCGCGGCGAGCCGCAGCGCGATCACCCCACCCCAGGAAACCCCGAGCACGTGGGCGCGACCACCGCGCTGCCGGATGAGCGCGGCAGCGGTATCGGCGAAATCGTCCAACGTGAACGGGCCGACCGGATCGGCGGACTTGGCGTACCCCGGGGCGTCCCAGGCCACCACCCACACATACCGGCTCAGCGTGGCGAGCTGCGGGGCGAACGCGGCGGAGGAGGACCCGATCCCGTGCAGGCACAGCAACACGGGACCACCGTCACCGGCCTCCTCCACGTGCAACCCCGCGAGGTCGAACGGCGAAGGCGAAGGAGAAGAGGAAGGCGAAGGAGAAACCGATGCTGAAGACGCAGACACAGACGTGGTTGCGGATGCGGATGTGGATGCAGGCGAGGTTGCGGAAGTCGGCGAGGAATCGAGGCCGGGAGGGACGTCGGTGGTCGCAGAGCCGGTCAGGTCCGTCCGGTCTGCCGGTTCTATCCGGTCGGTCACAGGATCTGCCCCCTCCGCCCGGCCAGCGCGCCGAGGCTGCGCAGCACCGCATACGGAACGACCTGGCTGGTGGCAGGGTTGTCGGGGTCCGGGAGGTGCTGCACCTCGAAGCGGTACACGCCGTGGCCACCGGACGCCTCGATGACATGCCGAGTGTGCTGGGCCGCCGGATCGGCCACGACGCGGACACGTACGGCGTCCAGGTCGCCGACGGCCAGCGCGACGGAGGCGGCGACGTTCGTCGACTTGGGGAACCTCACCGGTACGTCGCGGGCGGTGCCGCGCATCACCTCGACCGGACCGGTGGCCGTGCGCATCCGGTGCAGCAAGTCCGCGCCCATCCACGGCTGTTCGAGGGTGCTGGGCAGCTTGGTGGTGGTGAGCGTGACGTCCGTGAGGGGCCCGAGGGAGCGTACGGCCTGCAACAGGTCGAGACCGCCTACGGCACCGCCGGTGAAATAGACCCGCCCAGGGCCGGCGGCGAGGAGGGCAGCGGCGAGATTCTCATCGGTGAGCGCACCCGTGGAGGCGATGAGGAGGTCGGTACCGGACTGCAGCACGCGCTCACCCCACTCGCGTACGACGCTCTGGCCCGCCGCTTCGACGATCAGGTCGCAGTGGTCGAGGGCGTCCTCGAAGGAGAGCTGCGGGGCCGGTGCGTCACCGAGAGCCCGGTTGTCGACCACGCAGACCAGCTCGGCGCCGGGAACGCCGCCCTCGGCGAGCGCGGTACCGACGACGCGACCGATGGCGCCCCAGCCGACGAGACCCACCTTGCGCGGGGCGAGAGAGGAAGGCGAGGCAGTCGCCGAATCGATCGACGGTGAAACATCGGCCGGTGAAGTGACAACCGGCGAAGTGACGGCCGGCAAGGCAGTGGAGGCCGAAGTGGTGGAGGGCGACGTGGTGGAGGGCAACGTGGTGGTCGGCGACGTGGTGGCGGTCGGGTCGGTCATGCGGAGATCTCCTGCGGGGCCGGCTGGGTGAGCGGGCCGGGATCGGGATGCCCGGCCATGTGGGAACGGATCTCCGCCGACGGCGGCCCCGCGGTGCCCCAGAGGTCGGACAGCTCCGGGACACGGCGCCAGACGCGGGCGATCCAGGCGTCCTCGACGATCTGGGCGACCTCGGAGGTGTATTCGCAGACGAGACCGGAAGGGTCGGTGAAGTAGGAGAACGTGTTGTTGCCGGGACCGTGCCGGCCGGGGCCCCACTGAGGAGTGATGCCGTGGTGGCGCAGCCGGCCCAGCCCCCGCATGAAGTGGTCGACCGAGCTCATCTCGTACGCAACATGGTTGAGCGAGGCCCACTCGGCCTGGTTGAAGGCGATGCAGTGGTGATCCGCGTTGCAGCGCAGGAACGCCATCTGGTGTTCTGACCAGTCCGAGACCCGCAGGCCCAGGACGTCGCAGTAGAAGGCGACGGCGGCATCGATGTCGGTGGTGTTGAGCACGGTGTGGGTGACGCCTACCGGAACCGCACCGTCCCGGCCTCGGGGAGCCACGGCCTCGACCTGGGCGCTGATCTCGATGAGCCGGTGCTCGGGATCGGTGAAGCGGAGACCGTAACCGCCGCCCACCTGGTCCAGCGGGCCGGGGCCGATGACGGGGGTGATGCCGCGGGCGTGCAGTCGGCGAGCGGCTTCGTCGACCTCGGCGGGGGTGGCGACGGCGAAGGCGATCCGGCCGAGACCGGTGCGGTCGGCGCTGGTCAACTGGAGGACGTGGTGCTCCTCCCCGGTGCCACGCAGCCAGCGTGCGCCTTGGTCGCCCTCGACGGTCTCCAGACCCCAGACCTCCTGGTAGAAGTCGGCGGCTTCGGTGAACGCGGGGGTGAACAGTTCGACGCACCGCAGCGAGCGCAGGCGCGCGATGGGCGGCTGAGGCGGAGGCTGGTGCGGGGTGCGGGGCATCGCTGTCTCCAGACGTGCGGGGCGAGTGGCGCGGGGTCGGGGCGGGTGGCACGGGGTCGCAGGCGAATGGCACGGGGCCGGGGGTGGATTCGGGCCGGGCGTTCCGGGGTGAGATGGGTGGGACGGTGTTCCGGGGTGGGCTGGGGTGGAGGCGGGAGGGCTGTCTCTTATACA
>NZ_JOFQ01000044.1 GCF_000718305.1 Streptomyces niger | reverse complement strand
CGCCCGGTTACATTTCGAACCCGGAAGCTAAGCCTTTCAGCGCCGATGGTACTGCAGGGGGGACCCTGTGGGAGAGTAGGACGCCGCCGAACAATTATTCAGCTCCGGTCCCTGAACCTTCTGGTTCAGGGACCGGAGCTTTTTGTATGTGTGCACCTGCCAGCTCCCGGCCTGTCGGCCGGCGTTTGTTTTCGGACACGGCCGGACGGTGTCCGCCGGCCTGCCCGTGTCCGATACGGGGCCCGCGGTACGAGGGGACGAACCGGGCAGGTAAAGTCATGGGGCATCATCGCTACGTTCCCCACAGGAGGCCCACGGGTGGAGGTTCAGGAGACGCGGATCCAGACGGATCGCGTCCTCACCATCCCCAACATTCTGAGCATGGCTCGCCTGGTCGGCGTGCCCGTGTTCCTGTGGTTGATTCTGTGGCCGGAATTCGGCGGTCCGAAGGCCGACGGCTGGGCGTTGCTCGTCCTGGCTCTGAGCGGCGTCAGTGACTACCTGGACGGGAAGCTGGCCCGCCGCTGGAATCAGATCAGCAGCCTGGGGCGCATACTCGATCCGGCAGCCGATCGGCTGTACATACTGTCCACTCTGGTGGGGCTCACCTGGCGGGAGATCCTTCCGTTGTGGCTGACCATTGCGCTGCTCGCCCGCGAGCTGATGCTGCTGGTGGCGGTGGGGTGGCTCAGCCGGTATCGGTACGGTCCGCCGCAGGTGAACTTCCTCGGCAAGGCGGCCACGTTCAACCTGATGTACGCCTTCCCGTTGCTGCTTCTCAGTGACGGAAGTGGCTGGCTGCATACACTCGCTGCTATTTTCGGATGGGCGTTCGCCGGATGGGGTACAACGCTCTATTGGTGGGCAGGAATCCTCTACGTGGTTCAGGTCCGCCGCATCATCAAGGCGGACACCGCGGCCGACTGAGCTCGCCTTAACCGGCAGATGTGTGAGGGCCGGGTGCCCACCCAGGGATAAGTGGGCCATCTGGACGGGCGAAGTCGGCTAGATCGTCATCTCTTCGAGGAGGACGCTTCCGACATGAAGGCCGTTGTGATGGCGGGCGGCGAAGGCACGCGCCTTCGGCCCATGACTTCGAGCATGCCCAAGCCGCTGCTTCCGGTGGCGAACAGGCCGATCATGGAGCACGTGCTGCGGCTGTTGAAACGGCATGGCCTCAGTGAGACCGTAGTGACGGTCCAATTCCTGGCCTCACTGGTCCGCAACTATTTCGGTGATGGCGAAGAGCTCGGGATGGAGCTCACCTACGCCAATGAGGAAAAGCCGCTCGGCACCGCGGGCAGCGTCAAGAACGCCGAGGAGGCGCTCAAGGACGACGCTTTCCTCGTCATCTCCGGTGATGCGCTCACCGACTTCGACCTGACCGACCTGATTCGTTTCCACAAGGAGAAGGGCGCCCTCGTCACCGTCTGCCTGACCAGGGTTCCCAACCCGCTCGAGTTCGGTATCACGATTGTCGATGAGGACGGTCAGGTCGAGCGGTTCCTGGAAAAGCCGACCTGGGGTCAGGTTTTCTCGGACACCGTCAACACGGGTATCTACGTGATGGAGCCCGAGGTCTTCGATTACGTGGAGCCGGACGTTCCGGTGGACTGGTCCGGCGATGTCTTCCCTCAGCTGATGAAGGAAGGGAAGCCCATCTACGGCTATGTGGCCGAGGGCTACTGGGAGGACGTCGGCACGCACGAGAGCTATGTGAAGGCTCAGGCCGACGTTCTCGAAGGAAAAGTCGACGTCGATATCGACGGCTTCGAGATGTCGCCGGGTGTGTGGGTGGCGGAGGGTGCCGAGGTTCACCCGGACGCCGTATTGCGCGGCCCGCTCTACATCGGCGACTACGCGAAGGTCGAAGCCGGCGTCGAACTGCGTGAGCACACCGTCGTCGGATCGAATGTCGTCGTGAAGAGCGGCGCGTTCCTGCACAAGGCCGTGGTGCACGACAACGTGTACATCGGCGAGCAGTGCAACCTCCGCGGCTGTGTCATCGGAAAGAACACCGATGTGATGCGCGCGGCCCGCATCGAGGACGGCGCCGTCATCGGTGACGAGTGCCTCGTCGGTGAGGAATCGATTGTTCAGGGGAACGTCCGCGTCTACCCCTTCAAGACGATCGAGGCGGGCGCGTTCGTCAACACGTCGGTCATCTGGGAGTCCCGCGGCCAGGCGCATCTGTTCGGCGCCCGTGGTGTCTCCGGAATTCTGAACGTCGAGATCACGCCAGAACTGGCGGTGCGGCTCGCGGGCGCGTACGCGACGACCCTCAAGAAGGGTTCGTCGGTCACCACGGCGCGCGACCATTCACGTGGTGCCCGGGCACTGAAGCGCGCGGTGATTTCCGCGCTCCAGGCGAGCGCGATCGACGTACGCGACCTGGAGAACGTGCCGCTGCCGGTGGCACGTCAGCAGACCGCCAGGGGCAGCGCCGGCGGGATCATGATCCGGACGACGCCGGGTGTGCCGGACTCCGTGGACATCATGTTCTTCGACGAGCGGGGCGCGGACCTTTCGCAGGGCGGTCAGCGCAAGCTCGACCGCGTCTACGCCCGGCAGGAGTACCGGCGCGCCTTCCCCGGCGAGATCGGTGACCTGCATTTCCCGTCCAGCGTCTTCGACTCGTACACCGGCTCGTTGCTGCGGTCCGTGGACACCACGGGAATCGCGGAAGCCGGCCTCAAGGTCGTCGTAGACGCCTCGAACGGCAGCGCGGGCCTGGTGCTGCCCAGCCTGTTGGGTCGTCTCGGGGTGGACTCCCTGACGATCAACCCCGGTCTCGACGAGTCCCGGCCGACGGAGACGGAGGACGCCCGGCGTTCCGGCCTGGTGCGGCTGGGCGAGATCGTGGCTTCGGCGCGGGCGGCCTTCGGTGTGCGCTTCGACCCGGTGGGCGAGCGGCTGTCCCTCGTTGACGAGCGGGGGCGGATCATCGAGGACGACCGCGCCCTGCTGGTCATGCTGGACCTGGTGGCCGCCGAGCGGCGCAGCGGCCGGGTGGCCCTGCCCGTGACCACCACCCGTATCGCCGAGCAGGTGGCGGCGTACCACGGCACTCAGGTGGAGTGGACGACCACGTCGCCCGACGATCTGACCAGGGTGGGCAGGGGAGACGACACCATCTTCGGTGGTGACGGACGGGGCGGCTTCATCGTTCCCGAGTTCGCCAGCGTGTTCGATGGATCGGCTGCCTTCGTGCGGCTCATCGGTCTGGTGGCCCGTACGCAGCTCACGCTGAGCCAGATTGACGCGCGTATCCCGCGTGCCCACGTCCTCAAGCGCGACCTGGCGACCCCGTGGGCGGTCAAGGGCCTCGTCATGCGGCACGTGGTCGAGGCGGCCGGTGACCGTTCGGTGGACACCACCGACGGCGTACGGGTCGTGGAGGCCGACGGGCGCTGGGTTCTGGTGCTGCCCGACCCGGCCGAGGCGGTCACGCACCTGTGGGCGGAGGGCCCGGACGACGCCTCCGCTCAGCAGCTCCTGGACGAATGGTCGTCCGTCGTGGACAGCGCGGGTCGCTGACCTGGGTCCCCATCGGCGCGTCCCGATTCGGCGCGCCGGTGGGGCCATTGGGAGACTGCACCGCCGACGTGCGACGATGTGCGGCATGTCGCAGCAGCACCCCGAACGGAGCAGCCCCGGAAACGCTCCGCGCCCCGATGCCTCCATGTCGCTGCTGACCAATGTCATGGAGCACAGCCTCGATGACGGGTACGCCGAGGCAGCGGCCCGCAAGGCGGCGGAGGACGGTGGCCTGCCGCGCACGTTGCGGGCCAAGTTGGGCCTGGCGGCCGGTCTGGTGTTGGCCGCCGTGGTCGTCACGGTGGGGGCCGCGCAGGCGCGGATATCAGCACCGACCATGGCGAAGGAGCGCGAGGAGCTCATCGCTCGGATCGACCAAGGCACCGACAAGGCCGACAAACTGCAGCAGCACGTCGACTCCCTCAGGGACGACGTCGGCGACATGCAGCGCAAAGCGCTCAAGAAGAGCGACGGTGAGCGGGCCGATCTGTTGGCGCTGCTGTCCGGCTCCACGCAGGTCACCGGGCCCGGCGTGAAACTGGTCGTGGACGATGCCAAGGAGGCGGAGGCCGGCACCGGCGGCCCCCGTGAGAGCTCCGGCTTCTCCGACACCGGGCGGGTGCGCGACCGGGACATGCAACGGGTCGTCAACGGTCTCTGGGAGTCCGGCGCCGAAGCCATCTCCGTGAACGGTCAGCGGCTCACCTCCCTCTCGGCGATCAGGGCGGCGGGAGACGCCATACTGGTCGACAACAAACCGCTCGCACCTCCGTATACGGTGCTGGCGGTGGGGGACGGGCAGCGGCTCAGCACGGCCTTTCAGGACAGCGCCGACGGCCAGTACCTGCATGTGCTGCAGCAGAACTACGGCGTCCGTACCCGGATTTCCACCGAGGGCGAGCTCACGCTGCCGCCCGCGCCGAGCTTGATCGTACGAACCGCACAGCCGAAGACCGGTACCGCGCAGCCGGGCGGCACCGATACAGGGAAGGGCACATCGTGATCGCCGTACTGGGCCTCATCGTGGGAGTCGTGGTCGGACTTGTGGTCCGTCCCGTGGTGCCGACGGTGGTCGAGCCCTACCTGCCGATCGCTGTCGTCGCGGCGCTGGACGCCGTGTTCGGCGGCCTGAGGGCGATGCTGGACGGCATTTTCGACGACAAGGTCTTCGTCGTCTCCTTCCTGTCCAATGTGGTCGTCGCGGCACTCATCGTCTTCCTCGGGGACAAGCTGGGCGTCGGCGCCCAACTCTCCACCGGCGTCGTCGTGGTGCTCGGCATCCGTATCTTCTCCAACGCCGCCGCGATTCGCCGGCACGTGTTCAGGGCGTGAGGCCGATGCCATCCGACGAGCACGACGAGACTCCGAAGCGCGACGCGTCTTCGGGGGACGACAACGACGGGATGACGCCGGAGAGTGCTGCGTCCCCGAAGGGCGGCGCGGCACCCGACAGTGGCGCGCCCTCGGATGATGCCGTGCCCCCGAAGGGTGAAGAGCCGTCCGGCCACGAAGAGGCGGTGCCGGACGCTCCCGAGGGCACGAAGTCTGAGCGCGGTGAGGCGGCGACCGGGCCGCAGAAACGTCCCGTGCTCCCCGAAGGCGGCGAACAGCCGGGGGCGCGTGGCGCTGCCGAGCAGCGCGATGTCCCGGAGCGCCGCGAAACGCCCAGGAAGCCCGAGAAGCCCGAGTCCTCCGAGGCGGCAGAGGCCGCGGATACACCTGAGGAGTCCGTACCGGGGGAGGCGCAGGACAAGCCGACCGCACCCGGCAGCGCCACCACGTACGGCGCCGATGACGGCACTCCGCAGCGCCCTGGGCCGGGCCGCCTTCAGGGCCCGCTGCAGGGGCCGTCTCAAGGACGCCCGCCGCGCCCCGTACAGGGCCACCCTCAGGGGCGGCCGGGCGCTGGGCAAGGGCGACCGCAGGGCCCGGGGCAGGGGCGTCCTCAGGGACCCGGGCAGGGCGGCCCGTACGGCGCCCACGGGCCGGTACGCGGCCGTTCGCAGGGACCCGCACGCGGACCCGTACAGGGCCGGCCGCAGGGCCCCGGTGGGCGCCCTGGGCCCGCCGGGCGGTTTCCCATGCCTCCCGAGAGCCAGGGGCCCGGTGGAGCTCCCCGAGGGCCGCAGGGCGGCCGCCCTGGAGGCGCGCCGGCAGGTCCTCATGGGCATCGCCACGCGGCCCACGCCGCCTCCGGAGCGGGGCACCACGGATCCGTACCGCCAGGACCGCCGCCTTCAGGGGGACCGCCGTCCGGGGCGCGTCCGGAGCCGGACGGCGGTCCCCAGCTCACCGGCCGGGAGCGGCTCAAGGCCGGCCTGTGGCCGCCGCGGCTGAACCGGGCTCAATTGATTGCGGCCGTACTGCTGTTCATTCTCGGGCTCGGGCTCGCGATTCAGGTACGTTCCACCAGTGACAGCAGTGCGCTGCGCGGAGCGCGCCAGGAGGACCTGGTGCGCATCCTTGACGAGCTCGACGACCGCTCGCAGCGCCTGGAGGACGAGCAGCGGCGGTTGGAAGGCCAGAAGACCGAGTTGGAGAGCAGCTCGGACCAGGCCGAGGAGGCCCGTAAGCAGACGGTGGAAAAAGAACAGCAGCTCGGGGTGCTGGCCGGTACGGTGGCGGCCGAGGGGCCCGGCATCTCGCTGACGATCGACGACCCGTCGCGCTCCGTCGAGGCCGACAAGCTCCTGGACACGATCCAGGAGCTGCGTGCGGCCGGCGCGGAGGCCATTCAGGTCAACGACGTCCGAGTCGTGGCGAACACCTACCTCTCGGACGTGCGCGGCGGCGTGGAAATCGACGGGAAGCGGGTCGCCCAGCCCTTCCGTTTCAAGGTCATCGGCAAGCCCGAGGACCTGGAGCCGGCCCTGAACATCCCGGGCGGAGTCGTTCAGACATTGGAGAAGGAGCAGGCCACGGTGTCTGTGACCCGTCAGGAGAAGATCGTCGTGGATGCCTTGCGCAAGGCGGAGCGGCCCGACTACGCGCGGTCTTCGTCGCAGTGAGGCGGGAACGTATGGCGAGGCCTGCGACGGGGCATGAGGTAGCCGGGGGTCGGCGCACCGCACAAGTGGTGCGTGGTGGAAACTGTGTGAAGGCCACGGACGTTGAATGGATGTCCGGATCGGCCGGTGTGTGCATCGAGGGTTCGTCCTGCCCCACGGGCGGGTCTGTTTCGTTCAAGGGGAATCGCCCGTGAGTTTTTTTGCAAAGCTGTTCGGCAAGAGTGACCGCAAGGACGGCGGCAACGCCTCTGCGCGGCACGCAGCGCCACGGCAGTCAGGTGAGCCGGCGGCCAGTGAGGAGCGTCCGCTCTTCCGTGACGAGGTGGCCGGCTCCGCCGGTGGTACTTCCGGTGGTCAGCGGCCGGGTTCTGTTGACCCTGCCGCGTCCGCGCCCATAGGTTTCCAGGAACCATCAGCCGCTACGGGTGGAGGGTCCGCCTTGCCGGTTTGTACGAGGTGCGGGCACCGCAATGCCGAGGCGAGCCGGTTCTGCTCCAATTGCGGTGCGCCGCTGCGCGCCGGGGGGCAGGCCGAGCGTCCCTCCGAGACGACCTCGACCATCTCCATCTCGGGGATCGAGGCGTACGACGCGGAGACGACGGGGCAGACCCCGATGCCTTCGCTGTCCCCCGAGGCCCAGGCCGCCGTGGACGCGCTGCCGCTCGGCTCCGCGCTCCTCGTCGTCCGCCGGGGCCCCAACTCCGGCAGCCGCTTCCTGCTGGACAGCGACCTGACCACGGCGGGCCGCCATCCGCAGAGCGACATCTTCCTGGACGACGTGACGGTCTCCCGCAGCCACGTGGAGTTCCGCCGCGGCCAGGACGGTGGTTTCACCGTCACCGACGTCGGCAGCCTGAACGGCACCTACGTCAACCGTGAGCGGATCGACTCCGTTCCGCTCGCCAACGGCGACGAGGTGCAGATCGGCAAGTTCCGCCTGGTCTTCTACGCGAGCCAGCGGGGCGTCGGCATCTGACCCGCCAGGGAAGGCACATGCACCACACACCGTCGGGCGGTGCCGGGTCCTCCGGCACCGCCGCCGCGGATGGCGAGCTGGTGAGCATCGGCACGGTGCTCAACCTGCTGCGCGACGAATTCCCCGAGGTCACGATCTCCAAGATCCGTTTCCTGGAGTCCGAGGGGCTGGTCGAGCCGCAGCGCACGCCGTCCGGGTACCGCAAGTTCAGCACGGAGGACGTGGAGCGGCTGGCGGGCGTGCTACGCATGCAGCGCGACCACTACCTGCCGCTGAAGGTCATCCGTGAGCATCTGGACGCCGTGGCGCGCGGTGAGGACGTGCAGCTGCCGGCGCCCGCCGCGGCGCCCAGGGAGCTGCTGGACGGCGCGCAGGAGCCGTCCGGTGAGCATCCGACGGCCGCCCGGATCGGCCGCGACGAGCTGCTGGCCGCCACTGAGGTGGACGAATCCGAGCTCGCGGACTGGGAGGCGTACGGCCTGCTCGCCCCGGCGTCCGACGGGGGGTACGACATCGAAGCCGTCACGGTCGCCAAGCTCGTCGCCGAGCTGGGCCGTTTCGGCCTGGAAGCGCGCCATCTGCGGGCGGTGAAGGCCGCTGCGGAGCGCGAGGCGGGTCTGGTCGAGCAGGTCGTGGCGCCGTTGAAGCGGCACCGCAACCCGCAGACCAGGGCCCATGCGGAGGCCACGGCCAGGGAGCTGGCCACGCTCTCCGTACGACTGCATGCGGCCCTGGTCCAGGCCGCTCTTCACGTCCGGCTGCCGTGACCTTGGGTAAGGGCGTCCCCGCCGCGAGGGGGTGCCCGACTATCCAAACCGGCCGGGCACGTCCTAGGGTTGCTGTGTGAACGAGCTCGACGTCGTGGGTGTCCGGGTGGAAATGCCTTCCAACCAACCGATCGTGCTGCTGCGCGAGGTGGGAGGCGACCGCTACCTGCCCATTTGGATCGGGCCCGGCGAGGCGACCGCCATCGCCTTCGCCCAGCAGGGGATGGCCCCTGCGCGGCCGCTGACGCACGACCTGTTCAAGGACGTGCTGGAAGCGGTGGGCCAGGAGCTGTCCCAGGTGCGCATCACCGACCTGCGGGAAGGTGTCTTCTACGCCGAGCTGGTCTTCGCCAGCGGTGTGGAGGTCAGCGCCCGCCCGTCCGACGCCATAGCGCTGGCGCTGCGCACGGGTACGCCGATCTACGGGACCGACGGGGTGCTGGACGATGCCGGCATCGCGATCCCGGACGAGCAGGAGGACGAGGTGGAGAAGTTCCGCGAGTTCCTCGACCAGATCTCGCCCGAGGACTTCGGCACCAACAGTCAGTAGGGCGGGCAGGTGCGGATTCGCCGCCGGCAGGCGGCGTGCGGGGCGCACGAGAGCACACCCGGCGCGCAACCCACCAGACATTCCCCGCATAAAGTCACGTGAAACCACTCGTAGGGTGATTATCACTCGGCGTGGCGAGCGCGGCGATCGTTGACGCACCCCGAGTGACTGCATACCGTCGATGAGGCAGGTCCCGTCCGGGACGTGGAGGACGGAGGTCGGCGTGGCAATCACCGGCGACGGTACGGCGGCGGGAGGGGCATTGCCGCTTCACACTGGCGCGGCGAACCGTGCCCCGATGAACCGTGCCCCGGCGCAGGCCACCGGGAAGCCGGTGGACAGGGGCGCCGAGACCATCGGGTACCGAGGTCCGACGGCGTGTGCCGCCGCGGGCATCACCTACCGGCAACTGGACTACTGGGCGCGTACGGGCCTGGTGGAGCCCAGCGTGCGGCCCGCGTACGGCTCGGGCACCCAGCGGCTCTACAGCTTCCGGGACGTCGTCGTCCTGAAGATCGTCAAGCGGCTGCTGGACACCGGCGTCTCCCTGCAGAACATCCGCACGGCGGTGCAGCACCTCGCCTCGCGCGAGCTGTCCGACCTGGCGCAGATGACGCTGATGAGCGACGGCGCGACGGTGTACGAGTGCACCTCCCCCGACGAGGTCGTCGACCTGCTCCAGGGTGGGCAGGGCGTCTTCGGAATCGCCGTCGGAGTGGTCTGGCGGGACGTGGAGGCCGGGCTGTCCCAGCTGCACGGGGAGCGCGTGGACACCGGCGAGACCCTCGTCGGCCACAACCCCCACGACGAGCTGGCCCGCCGCCGCAACCGCGCGGTCTGACGCCGCCCGGCCCGTCGCGGAACGGGCCGAGGGCGGAAAGCCGGGCTCGACCGGTCCGGTCGGACGAGGTTCCCGGCAGGTCACCAGGGGCTCCACGGCCCGCCGAGCGGTCGATTGTCAGTGGCGTACGGCACCATCGATCACGTGAGACGTACGCCGACGATCCTGCATCTCGACATGGATGCGTTCTTCGCGGCCGCCGAGCAGGCGGCCAAGCCCAGCCTGCGCGGGAAGCCCGTCGTCGTGGGTGGCATCGGCGGGCGCGGCGTCGTCTCCACCGCCTCCTACGAAGCCCGCGTCTTCGGGGTCCGCTCGGCCATGCCCACCGCCCAGGCCCGCCGGCTCTGCCCCAACGCCGCCTACCTCGCGCCGCGCTTCCACGTGTACCGCGAGGTGAGCGAGAAGGTCATGACGCTGCTGCACGAGCTGTCGCCTCTGGTGGAGCCGCTGAGCCTGGACGAGGCGTTCGTCGACCTGGAGGCCGGCGGGGTCGCCGGCGACGCCGACTCGGCGCGTGCGGTGGGGGAGCAGCTGCGCCGCGACATCCTCGCCGTCACAGGACTCACCGGCTCGGTGGGGCTCGCGGGCGCCAAGATGCTCGCGAAGATCGCGTCCGAGCAGGCCAAGCCGAACGGCCTGGTACTGATCGAACCGGGCACCGAGCGCGAACTGCTGGGCCCGATGTCCGTACGGACGCTGCCGGGCGTGGGGCCCGCCACGGCAGAGGCGCTGCGCAAGGCCGGGATCCACACGGTCGCCGAGACCGCCGAGGCCGGCGAGGCCGAGCTGGTACGGCTGCTGGGCCGGGCGCACGGCGCGGGGCTGTACGCGATGGCGCTCGGGCGGGACGACCGCCCGGTGGTCGCGGAGCGGGACGCCAAGTCGATCTCCGTCGAGGACACCTTCGAAGTGGACCTCACCGACCGCACGCGGGTGCGCGCCGAGGTGATGCGGCTGGCGGACCGGTGCGTGCAGCGGCTGCGGGCGGCCGGGCGCTCGGGCCGTACGGTCGTGCTGAAGGTGCGCAACTACGATTTCTCCACGCTGACCAGGTCCGAGACCCAGCGTGGGCCGACGGACGATCCCGCGGTGGTGCGGGAGGCGGCCGGGCGGCTGCTGGACCTGATCGACACCACGGGTGGCGTGCGGCTCCTCGGCGTGGGCGTGAGCGGCCTCGCGGACTTCACGCAGGAGGATCTCTTCGCCCAGGTGGCTACGGAGCGGGCGGCCGAGGAGGCCCGGCTCGCCGAGGAGGCGAAGGCGGTCGCGGGCGCGTCCGCCGGGGAGAGCGGGGCGGAAGGGGCTGAGGAGGCCGCTGAGCGCCCCAGGAAGTGGGTGCCGGGCCTGGACGTGGTCCATGCCGAGTACGGCCCTGGGTGGGTCCAGGGAAGCGGTCTGGGGCGGGTCACCGTACGGTTCGAGCAGCCCTGGTCCGCGCCGGGGCGCGTGAAGACCTTCCTGGTGGACGATCCGGCACTGGCGCCGGGGGAGCCGCTGCCTCTGGTGGGCGGCGGGCCGGATACGACGCCTGCGGGGGAGGTGGCGCCGCCGGCGGACGGCGGAGCACACCCGGCGGGTGGCGAGGACGCAGCGCGCCCGGAGATCGGCGAAGCCCGCTCGGTGATCGCCGACGATGTGGCACCGTCGGGCACCGGCAACAGCGCAGCACCCGTAACGGTCGAGGACAGCGCAGCGTGCGTAACGGGCGAGGACCGCGCAGCACCCGTGACGGCCGGCGACGGCTCACCGCCCCCGCCGATATCCGCCGAGTCGCCCCCGCCGATACCCGCCGAGTCGCCCCCGTCCGGCGTTCAGCCCTCCGGCGAGCCCGCTATGCGGCCGAAGTCCCGGTCGGTGGAGCCGGCGGGCGTGCGATCCCCGGAGTCCTCGCCGGCGAGCGCCGCGTCGGCGCCGGAGATATCCAGCCGGTAGTGGTGGTAGAGCTGGAGTTCCTGCTCGGGGGAGAGGTGCCGGCCGACTCCGAAGTCCGGCGCGTCCTTGATCAGTCTCTGCTCGTACGGCACGTGCAGCGCGTCGTCGACCAGCCGGCTCGGTTCCAGCGGCACGAAGGCGTCCCGGCTGAAGAGACCCGTGCGGATCGCCGCCCACTCCGGTTCGCCGGTCGCGTCGTCCAGGTACACCTCGTCGACCGTGCCGATCTTGGTGCCGTGCCGGTCGAATGCCTTGCGGCCGATCAGACTGCGGGGATCGATATCGGTCTGCACGGTTCCTCCTACCTGCCGGAACTGCCCTGTGCACCCTACGAAACGGTACATTTCCCGCCCTGGCCACTCGAGGGATGCCGAGCAGTCACGCTGGTAGGCTGGTCAGCGATCGATGACCCCGTGCGGGAGAGCCCTCCGTCCCCCGGGCCGGAGGCGCCGAAGGAGCAACTCCTCCCCGGAATCTCTCAGGCACCCGTACCGCGCGGACGAGATCACTCTGGAAAGCAGGGTGGGCCACGGATCAACGCAGTGCCGGAGCCCCTCCTCACCGACGGTGAAAACCGGGCGTTGCGTACGTTCCGGTGAAGCTCTCAGGTTGAGATGACAGAGGGGGAGGCCGTCCGGGCACCCGCGCCGTGGTGCCCCTCGTAGGTCCCAGAGACCAGGAGGCCCCCGCAGATGACCACCCACCGCATCTCGCTGACCGAGCTGGAACGCGGCACCCCCTTCGAGCAGCGTCACATCGGCCCGGACCAGGAGTCCCAGGCCAAGATGCTCGCCCACATCGGCTTCGGCTCGCTGGACGAACTCACCGCGACCGCCGTGCCCGACGTGATCAAGAGCGCGGAAGCGCTGGACCTGCCTCAGGGCCGTACCGAAGCGGACGTCCTGGACGAGCTGCGGGCCCTCGCGGACCGCAACCACGTGCTGTCCTCCATGATCGGCCTGGGTTACTACGGCACCTTCACGCCGCCGGTCATCCTGCGCAACGTCATGGAGAACCCCGCCTGGTACACCGCGTACACCCCGTACCAGCCGGAGATCTCGCAGGGCCGCCTGGAGGCGCTGCTCAACTTCCAGACCATGGTCGCCGACCTCACCGGCCTGCCCACCTCCGGCGCCTCCCTGCTGGACGAGGGCACCGCAGCGGCCGAGGCGATGGCCCTCTCCCGCCGCGTCGGCAAGGTCAAGAAGGGCGTCTTCCTCGTCGACGCCGACTGTCTGCCGCAGACCATCGCCGTCATAGAGACCCGCGCCGAGCCCACCGGCGTCGAGGTCGTCGTCGCCGACCTGAGCGACGGCATCCCCGCCGAGATCGCCGAGCGCGGCGTCTTCGGCGTGCTGCTGCAGTACCCCGGCGCGTCCGGCGCGGTGCGCGACCCCCGCGCCGTCATCGAACAAGCTCACGAACTTGGCGCGATCGTGACCGTCGCCGCCGACCTCCTGGCGCTGACGCTGCTCACCTCGCCCGGCGAGCTGGGCGCCGACATTGCCGTCGGCACCACCCAGCGCTTCGGCGTCCCGATGGGCTTCGGCGGCCCGCACGCCGGCTACATGGCCGTCCGCGAGAAGTTCGCCCGCAGCCTCCCAGGGCGTCTCGTCGGCGTCTCCGTCGACGCCGACGGCAACAAGGCCTACCGGCTGGCCCTCCAGACCCGCGAGCAGCACATCCGCCGCGAAAAGGCCACCAGCAACATCTGCACCGCACAGGTCCTCCTCGCCGTCATGGCCGGCATGTACGCCGTCTACCACGGCCCCGAGGGCCTGGCCGCCATCGCGCGTCGCACCCACCGCTACGCCACCGTCCTCGCCGAGGGCCTCCGCGCCGGCGGCGTCGAAGTGGTGCACGGCACGTACTTCGACACCCTCACCGCGCGCGTCCCCGGCCGCGCCGCCGAGGTCGTCGCCGCCGCCCGCGAGGCCGGCGTCAACCTCCGCCAGGTCGACGCCGACCTGGTCGGCATCGCCTGCGACGAGACCACCGGACGCGCCCAGCTCACCGCCGTCCTCGGCGCCTTCGGGCTCCAGGGCGACATCGAGCAGCTGGACGCGGCCGCCGCCGACGCGCTGCCCGAGTCCCTGCTGCGCACCGACGACTACCTCGGCCACCCGGTCTTCCACCAGTACCGCTCCGAGACCGCGATGCTGCGCTACCTGCGCACCCTCGCCGACCGTGACTACGCGCTGGACCGCGGCATGATCCCGCTCGGCTCCTGCACGATGAAGCTGAACGCGACCACCGAGATGGAGCCGGTGACCTGGCCGCAGTTCGGTCAGCTGCACCCCTTCGCGCCGGTCGACCAGGCGCAGGGGTATCTCACCCTCATCCAGGAACTGGAGGAGCGCCTCGCCGTCGTCACCGGCTACGACAAGGTCTCCCTCCAGCCCAACGCCGGCTCCCAGGGTGAACTCGCCGGCCTGCTCGCCGTCCGCGCGTACCACCGCGCCAACGGCGACGAGCAGCGCACCGTCTGCCTCATCCCGTCCTCCGCGCACGGCACCAACGCCGCCAGCGCCGTGATGGCCGGCATGAAGGTCGTCGTCGTCAAGACCGGCGAGGACGGCGAGGTCGACGCCGACGACCTGCATGCCAAGATCGAGCAGTACCGCGACGAGCTGGCCGTCCTGATGGTCACCTACCCGTCCACGCACGGCGTGTTCGAGGAGCACATCACCCAGATCTGCGCCGCCGTGCACGACGCGGGCGGCCAGGTCTACGTCGACGGCGCCAACCTCAACGCGCTGGTCGGCGTCGCCGAGCCGGGCAAGTTCGGCGGCGACGTCTCGCACCTGAACCTGCACAAGACCTTCTGCATCCCGCACGGCGGCGGCGGCCCGGGCGTCGGCCCGGTCGGCGTGCGCGCGCACCTCGCGCCGTACCTCCCCAACCACCCGCTGCAGCCCTCCGCCGGACCCGAGACCGGCGTCGGCCCGATCTCCGCAGCCCCATGGGGCTCGGCCGGCATCCTGCCGATCTCCTGGGCGTACGTCCGCCTCATGGGCGGCGAGGGCCTCAAGCGCGCCACCCAGGTCGCGGTGCTCTCCGCCAACTACATCGCCAAGCGCCTGGAGCCGCACTACCCGGTGCTCTACACCGGCCCCGGCGGCCTCGTCGCGCACGAGTGCATCATCGACGTACGGCCGTTGACCAAGGCCACCGGCGTCAGCATCGACGACGTCGCCAAGCGCCTGATCGACTACGGCTTCCACGCCCCGACGATGTCCTTCCCCGTGGCCGGCACACTCATGATCGAGCCGACCGAGAGCGAGGACCTGAACGAACTGGACCGATTCTGCGACGCGATGATCGCTATTCGCGCGGAGATCGAGAAGGTCGGCACGGGGGAGTGGGACAAGGACGACAACCCGCTGCGCAACGCCCCGCACACCGCGGCCTCACTCACCGGTGAGTGGAACCACGCCTACTCCCGGGAGGAAGCCGTCCACCCGGCCGGCGTGGACGCCACCGCCAAGTACTGGCCGCCGGTGCGCCGTATCGACGGTGCCTTCGGCGACCGCAACCTCGTGTGCTCCTGCCCGCCCTTGGAGGACTACGCCGGCTGACGGCGGTCCGGCGCCCGTCCGGTACGTACGGCACGGGCGCCCCATGGGGGGACGACGTGCGCCTCTGCGCCCTGCGTACAGAGATGGCCTGCGCAACCGCGTACCTCAGGTACGGGGAGGGCGCTTCACCCCGCACGCAAAAGGGCCCTCGGCGATATTCGCCGGGGGCCCTGCCCGTTCCCGTTCCCGCGCACCGCGTCAGGCTGCGGTGACGACCTGCCCGGTGCCCATCGGCCGGTGCGGGTCGATGACCTGCCCGTCCGGCAGGAGCTCACCGGTGTCCTCGAAGAGGAGGACGCCGTTGCACAACAGGCTCCAGCCCTGTTCCGGGTGGTGCGCCACGAGATGCGCGGCTTCCCGGTCGGCGGACTCTGCTGACGGACACGGTGGCTGGTGCTGGCACATGGATGCTGTCTTTCGCTGCGGTGTGGTGGTGGACGTCTTCCTGCGGCGCGATGAGATGCTCATGGCCGCCCCCCGTTCGGTAGTTCGCTCCCAGTGTTGCCCTACAGAACTGATTCCGCAGGGATTTCGCAGCAGCCGTACTTACTCGGTAAGGACGCATCACCCGTGCGGGCGGTTGCCGCCTCCAAGACGGCACCTACGGGTGGTTCCGCCTGGTCATTCCGGGCTAGTCCCCTACCGGAATGGCGTGTTCGGGCCCCTTGCGGACAGCCGCACGCCCGCTTACGAGCACTCGCACGATACCCCCGCCGAACCCCGCGGAACCCCCACGCACAGCAATGCGCCCCGCGGTGAGGAGAACCGCGGGGCGCACTCCGGCACTGGGACACCTGCCCGGCAGACGGCGCTTCGAGGGGCGCCGCGTTCCGGGACCCTAGGCCGGCGAGCTGAGGAGGGGCGCCGGGGTGATCCGGAGCGTGAGACGGGACAGGAGATCGGCGACGCGGTGCGGCCGGTGGGCGGCGATGCCGGGCGGAGCCGGGGCCAGTGGGACCAACAGGTCCCCCGGTACCGGGCAGCCTTCGGCACCGTCCGCCGAGACGTCCTCGTGCAGCCACAGCGTGAGCATGTACAGCTCCGGTACGGACAGCAGCCGTGGCTGGTACGCGGCGGGCACCGATTCCGCCTGCTGCAGGGCCCGTTCGATCGCCGACACGTACGGACCCTCGCCGAAGTGCGAGAACGCCCAGCCGTCCGGCGTGAGCATGGCATCCGCCGTGGCCAACGCGCGTTCGCCGCCACGGATGAGGAATCGCCAGCCGGTCAGGCGGGTACGCGGGGTGCCGCGACGGGAGACGTCGTCGAGGACATGGACGGGCAGCGGACGTTCGGGACGCAGCGGCCCCTGATGGACACGGAGGGCGGGGGTCGGGGCCTCACGTACGGCGGTAGGAGAACCGAGGGCGGTGAGGACGCTGCGCAGGGCGGGAGCAGGGGCAGGGGGTACATGCAGCGGCATGGTGGGTCGCCTCTCACTTGGGAGACACGGTGGTGCTGGGCACGTGCGGACGACGCTGTCAGCAGGCGGGAGCAGAGCGTGGCCGACCGGAGCCATGGCCCGGCGGGGGTGTCAGCCGCTGTGCCTCAGCCTCGGAAATGCCCCGCTAGCTGGGCGCCAACTCTCTGCCTCGTCCACGAAGTTTATACGACAGGTGTTCAGTGCTTGTTTCGGCTACCGCTGACGGAGATTTTTGACAAGTCGCATTACGGCCCGTTTCCCACGGTGTTTTCGATGCAATTATGCACCCTGTCGGCGCACGGACCTCGGATTACTCCGACGACGTGGTCGGCCGGATGTCATCGTGCTTTGGAACAGGGCCAATGCGCCGGACCCGAGCCCCCGCGCTATGCCCTCGGAATGTGCCATTCGGTCCGACCCGCACAGCCTATCGGGGACACCCGGCCCCCCGAGGCGTTATCGAACCGATTGCCGGGCATCATCGACCGCACGGACCCGCGCCCCGCGGGCCGGCCACGTCAGGAGGGACGCTCCGATGGGGGAGAAGGTCAACGCCGGCGGAATTGATTCCGGCGACCGGCAGCGTTATCGAAGAAGGCTCAGCGAGTGCCTGGAGGCATTGGAGAGGCTACTGGCCGAGAAGCGGTTCGACCGCCCCAAGAACCTCATGGGCCTGGAGATAGAATTGAATCTTGCCAGCGCCGACGGCATGCCCAGGATGATGAACTCCGAGGTGCTGGAACGCATCGCCAGCCGAGATTTCCAGACCGAGCTCGCCCAGTTCAACCTGGAAGTGAATATCCTGCCGCACCGCCTCTCCGGACGCGTGCTGGACCAACTCGCCGAAGAACTGCGCACCGGCCTCGCCTACGCCGACCGCAAGGCCCGCGAAGTCGCCGCGCGCATCGTGATGATCGGCATCCTGCCCACCCTCACCGCCGACGACCTGGTCTCCTCCAACCTCTCGGAGGCCGACCGCTACACCCTCCTCAACGACGAGATGCGGGCCGCCCGCGGCGAGGACTTCGAGATCGACATCGAAGGAGTGGAGCGGCTCACCGCCACCTCACCCTCCATCGCCCCCGAAGCCGCCTGCACCTCCGTACAACTGCACCTCCAGGTCACCCCCGGCCGCTTCGCCGCCGTATGGAACGCCGCCCAGGCCCTCACCGCCGTACAGATCGCCATCGGTGCCAACTCGCCCTTCCTCTTCGGCCGCGAACTGTGGCGCGAATCCCGGCCACCCGTCTTCGAGCAGTCCACCGACACCCGCCCGCCCGAACTCCAGGCCCAGGGCGTCCGCCCCCGCACCTGGTTCGGCGAACGGTGGATCGAATCGGCCCACGACCTCTTCGAGGAGAACGTCCGCTACTTCCCCCCGCTGCTCCCCATGTGCGGCGAGGAGGACCCCCTCGCCGTACTGGAGAAGGGCGGCGTACCGGAACTCTCCGAACTCGTCCTCCACAACGGCACGGTCTACCGCTGGAACCGCCCCGTCTACGCCGTCACCGAAGGCGTGCCCCACCTCCGCGTCGAGAACCGCGTGCTGCCCGCCGGCCCCACCGTCACCGACGTGATCGCCAACGCCGCCTTCTACTACGGCCTCGTACGGGCCCTCGCCGACGACCCCCGGCCCGTATGGACCCGGCTGCCGTTCGCCGCCGCCGCCGAGAACTTCGAAACCGCCTGCCGCTACGGCATCGACGCCGCCCTCCAATGGCCTCGCCCCGGCCGCTCCGGAGGCATCGCCCAGATCCCCGCCGCACGCCTCGTCCTCCAAGAACTGCTGCCCATGGCCGCCGCCGGCCTCGACGGCTGGGGCGTGGCCCCCGCCGACCGCGACCACTACCTGGGTGTCATCGAGGCCCGCTGCCGCCGCCGCACCAACGGCGCCTCCTGGCAGGCCGCCGCCTACCACCGCGCCCTGCAGAGCGGCCTCGACCGCCAGGAAGCCCTGGCCGCCATGACCCGCCGCTACAGCGAACTGATGGAAGAGGGACGACCGGTGCACGAGTGGGAGCTGGAGGGGGTCGTGTAATCGTGTAGAGGCGGGCAGGGGAGCGGATGAGCCGGGAGGACGGGAACGGGACCCGGCTGCCCGGTCCGACCGCGACACCGAGCGCTGCCCGCCCCCCGTGCCAACGGTTTCGGGTTCTTCGGGCAAGCTGTGACCTCCACTGCGCTGCCACGTGGAGGTCACAGCTCGGCCCGGCCTGTCGAGTGCGACCTCCGTACCCGCCTTCCAGAACCTGGCGGGACCTGCTTTCGAGAACCCGACGGGGCGGTGGAGGCGTACAGGCGCGATCGCGGAACTGGAGGCAGGCGTGCAGTCCGAAGTGCACCCCGTGGCTGAATCTCTCCCCGGCGAGGGCCCGTCCGGAGCCCTTTCCCGCAGGACACTGAGGAGCGAGACGCTCATCGTCCTGGCGCTCTCCCTCGGAGCCAGCGCGGTATCCGCCCTCATCAGTTTCGTGGGAGCGCTCACCAAGCCCGGCGGTCTCAAGGACCAGGCGGCGAACCTCAACAGTTCTCAAGCGCCCGGCCGCCCCTGGCTCGACCTCGCCTGGCAGCTCTTCGGGATCGCCACCGCGCTGGTCCCCGTAGTGCTCGTCGCCCACCTGCTCCTCAGGGAACGCGTCGGCGGGCTGCGCGCCCTCGGCCTCGACCGCCGGCGCCCCGGGTTCGACCTCGGGTGGGGAGTCGTCGTGGCCGCAGGCATCGGAGGCAGCGGTCTGCTGCTCTACCTGGGCGCCCGGGCGACCGGCGCCAACCTCACCGTCGTCCCCGAGTCACTGCCGGACGTCTGGTGGAAGTTCCCGGTACTGATCGCTTCCGCCGTACAGAACTCGGTCGTCGAAGAGGTGATCGTCCTCGGCTACCTGCTCCGCCGCCTCGGCCAGCTGGGATGGTCACCGACGGCCGCACTCCTCGCCAGCTCGCTCCTGCGCGGCTCGTACCACCTGTACCAAGGCATCGGCGGCTTCATCGGCAACGTGGTGATGGGCGCACTCTTCGTACTTATCTACCGCCGCTGTGGACGGATCACCCCCCTCATCATCGCCCATGCCACCATCGACCTAGTCGCATTCACCGGCTACGCCCTCCTGGCAGGGAGGGTGGACCTGTCTCTTATACACATCTGACGCTGCCGACGAAGGCTTAGGTGTAGATCTCGG
>NZ_JOFQ01000043.1 GCF_000718305.1 Streptomyces niger | reverse complement strand
TAACGGCAAGGGGCAGATCTTCGTGAAGGGCGAGGTCATCAAGACCGTGCCGGAGTCGAAGATCGTGGAGACCCTCATCGAGGAAGCCATGAAGATCGCTGAACGCATGGCGGCCGAGGGAGCGGTGCCCGGCGCCCCCGACGTCACCGTCGGCTGAACGAACCCCCGACGGCTCCGTCGGCTGAAACAAAGAGGAGGGGGACCCAGCATGTCGATGCTCGAATACATCAGGGAACCGCAGGACCTCAAGGAGGTACCCGCGGACCGCCTCGACGAACTGGCCGGGGAGATCCGCCAGTTCCTCATCGAGGCGGTCGCCCGCACCGGCGGCCACCTCGGACCCAACCTGGGGGTGGTCGAGCTGACCATCGCCCTGCACCGGGTCTTCGACTCGCCCGCCGACCGCATCCTGTGGGACACCGGGCACCAGTCGTACGTCCACAAGCTGCTGACCGGCCGCCAGGACTTCTCCAAGCTGCGCGGCAAGGGCGGGCTGTCCGGCTACCCCTCGCGCGAGGAATCCGTCCACGACGTCATCGAGAACTCCCACGCCTCCACCGTGCTCGGCTGGGCCGACGGCCTCGCCAAGGCCAACCAGGTACTGGGCAGGCGCGACCACGTCGTCGCGGTCACCGGGGACGGCGCGCTCACCGGCGGCATGGCCTGGGAGGCGCTCAACAACATCGCGGCGGCCGACGACCGGCCCCTGATCATCGTCGTCAACGACAACGAACGTTCCTACGCGCCCACCATCGGGGGCCTCGCCGACCACCTCGCCACGCTCCGCACCACCGACGGCTACGAACGCTTCCTCTCCTGGGGCAAGGACGTGCTGCTCCGCACGCCGGTCGTCGGCAAGCCGCTGTACGAGTCGCTGCACGGCGCGAAGAAGGGCTTCAAGGACGCCTTCGCGCCCCAGTGCATGTTCGAGGACCTGGGCCTGAAGTACGTCGGCCCGATCGACGGCCACGACATCGCGGCCGTGGAGTCCGCACTGCGCCGTGCAGCGCGCTTCCACGGCCCCGTCCTGGTGCACTGCCTCACGCAGAAGGGCCGCGGCTACCGGCCGGCCCTGGAGGACGAGGCCGACCGCTTTCACACGGTCGGCGTGATGGACCCGTTCACCTGCGAGCCGGTGACCCCGCCGAGCGCGCCGTCCTGGACCTCCGTCTTCGGCGACGAGATGGTCCGCATCGGGGCCGTGCGGCCGGACGTGGTGGCGGTCACCGCGGCCATGCTGCAACCCGTCGGCCTGGGCAAGTTCGCCGAGGCCTACCCGGACCGGATCTGGGACGTGGGCATCGCCGAGCAGCACGCCGCGGTCTCCGCCGCCGGCCTGGCCACCGGCGGCCTGCACCCGGTCTTCGCGGTCTACGCCACCTTCCTCAACCGGGCCTTCGACCAGGTCCTCATGGACGTCGCGCTGCACAGGTGCGGGGTCACCTTCGTCCTGGACCGGGCCGGCGTCACCGGCACCGACGGGCCGAGCCACAACGGCATGTGGGACATGTCCGTCCTCCAGGTCGTGCCGGGCCTGCGGATCGCCGCGCCGCGCGACGCCGACCAGCTCCGCGCCGAGCTGCGCGAAGCCGTCGACGTGGCCGACGCGCCGACCGTCGTGCGCTTCCCCAAGGAGTCCGTCGGCGACCCGATCCCCGCGCTGGAACGCATCGGGGGAGTGGACGTCCTCGCCCGCGGCGACCGCGAGGACGTGCTGCTCGTCGCGGTCGGCGTGATGGCGCCGGTCTGCCTGCAGGCGGCCGAACTGCTCGCGGCGCGGGGCATCGGCACCACCGTCATCGACCCCCGCTGGGTCAAGCCCGTCGACCCGGAGATCCCGCGGCTGGCGGCGCGGCACGCCGCGGTGGCCGTGGTGGAGGACAGCAGCCGCACCGGCGGCGTCGGCGCCGCGGTCGGCCAGGCGCTGCGCGATGCCGACGTGGACCTGCCGCTGCGCACCTTCGGCATCCCCGAGCAGTTCCTCGCGCATGCCAAGCGGGGCGAGGTGCTGGCCGACATCGGGCTGACCCCGGCGGAGATCGCGGGCCGCATCGCGGAGAGCCTGCCCCGTACGGACGACCGCGCGGCCGTCGCGGCCGTCAAGGAGACCAACGACGCATGAGCGGATTCGACCTGACCAAGCTGCTCGCCGAGCGCGGCGACGAACGCTACGACCTGCACGCCAAGTACCTCAACCACCAGCTCCCGCGGATGCTGCACACCATCGGCTTCGACCGGGTCTACGAGCGGGCCGAGGGCGCGTACTTCTGGGACGACGCGGGCCAGGACCACCTCGACATGCTCGCGGGCTTCGGCGTGATGGGCCTCGGCCGGCACCACCCCGTCATCCGGCAGGCGCTGCACGACGTACTGGACGCCGGGCTCGCCGACCTCACCCGCTTCGACTGCCCGCCGCTGCCCGGACTCCTCGCCGAGAAGCTGCTCCGGTACGCGCCGCACCTGGACCGGGTCTTCTTCGGCAACAGCGGCACCGAGGCCGTGGAGACGGCCCTGAAGTTCGCCCGGTACGCCACCGGCAAGCCGCGCGTCCTGTACTGCACGCACGCCTTCCACGGCCTCACCACGGGCTCCCTCTCGGTCAACGGCGAGGCCGGCTTCCGCGACGGCTTCGCGCCGCTGCTGCCGGACACCGCGATCGAGCTGGGCGACCTGGCCGCGCTGGAGCGGGAGCTGAAGCGCGGCGACGTGGCGGCCTTCGTGGTGGAGCCGATCCAGGGCAAGGGCGTGCACCCCGCCCCGCCCGGCTTCCTGCGCGCGGCTCAGGACCTGCTGCACAAGCACAAGGCGCTGCTGATCGCCGACGAGGTGCAGACCGGCCTCGGCCGCACCGGCGACTTCTTCGCGTACCAGCACGAGCCCGGCGTCGAACCGGACCTGGTGTGCGTGGCCAAGGCGCTGTCCGGCGGCTATGTGCCGGTCGGCGCCACGCTCGGCAAGGAGTCGGTCTTCAGGAAGGTCTACTCCTCGATGGACCGGGTGCTGGTGCACTCCGCCAGCTTCGGCGCCAACGCCCAGGCGATGGCCGCGGGGCTGGCCGTCCTCACGGTCATGGAGGACGAGGGGATCGTCGCCGGGGTGCGGTCCACGGGCGAGCTGCTGCGCGCCCGGCTGACCGAGCTGATCCCCGAGTACGAGCTGCTGCACGACGTCCGGGGCCGCGGGCTGATGATCGGCATCGAGTTCGGCCGCCCCAAGTCGCTGAAGCTGCGGAGTCGCTGGACGATGCTGCAAGCGGCACGCAAGGGGCTCTTCGCGCAGATGGTCGTGGTGCCGCTGCTGCAGAAGCACCGCATCCTCACCCAGGTCTCCGGCGACCACCTCGAAGTCATTAAGCTGATCCCGCCGTTGATCATCGGCGAGCCGGAGGTGGAGCGGTTCGTCGCGGCGTTCACGGCCGTCATGGACGACGCGCACACCGGCGGCGGACTGATGTGGGACTTCGGGCGGACGCTGGTGAAGCAGGCGGTCGCCCACAGATGAGCTGACGACGGGGGCGGACGGTGGCTGCACCGGCGACGGTACGGGCCGTGAACACGATGACGGCGCGCTGGGTACGGGCCGCGGCCGGGGCCGGCGGCGCGGAGCGCTCCACGGTCCTCACCGCGGCCGGCGTCTGGCCGCTGCTGGCCCTGCTCGCGGGTCCGGCGCACGGCCCGGCCCGCGCGGAACTGTCCGCAGCGCTCGGCGTGCCCGCCGAATCCGCCGCCGCTGCGGGCCGGGAGCTGCTCGCCGCGCTGGACGACGCACCCGGCGTCCACGCCGCGGTCGGCCTGTGGACCCGCCGCACGCTGAAGCTGCGCCCGGAGTGGCGCGACGGGCTGCCCCTGGACACCCACGGCGAGCTGACCGGGGACGTCGAGGCGGACCTGGCGGAGCTGAACGCCTGGGCGGCGCGGCGTACCGGCGGCACGATCGAGAAGATGCCGGCGGCCGTCGACCGGGACACGCTCTTCGTGCTGGCCTCGGCGCTGGTGGCCGACACGGCCTGGGAGCTGCCCTTCACCGACACCGTGCTCGGCCCGGCAGCCGGACCCTGGCGCGGCCGCCGCCTGCCCGGCCTGGTCCGCTCCGGCCCCCTGGCCGACCTCCTCGCGGTGCACGCCACGCCGTACGGCCCGCTGACCCGGCTGCGCGTCGAGGGCGACAACGGGCTCGACGTGCACCTGCTCCTCGGCACCGAGGACCGGCCCGCGGGCGAGGTGCTGGAGACCGGGATCGCGGCTCTGAGCGGGGCGTACGCCACCACGTACGGAGCCGCGCTGCCCGAGAGCGCCGCGGTCGCGCCGGGCGTCGCCGTCACCACCGTCCCGAGCTACAGCCCGGCGCCGACCCTCGTGGTCCGCTCCGTCCCGTTCACCGTCGAGGCCGAGCAGGATTTGCGTGACCATGCGGAGCTGTTCGGCCTGCGGAGCGCGCTGGACACCGCGTACGGCCACTTCCCGGGCATCAGCGCGGAGCCGCTGGCCGTCTCGGCGGCGAAGCAGTCCGCCACCGCGGCCTTCGGGCCGCTCGGCTTCCGAGCCGCGGCGGTGACGGTGCTGCCCATGGCGGCCGGTGCCGCGCCGGCCACGCCGCCGTACCGCGCCCGCCGGGCCGAGGCCACCTTCGATCGCCCCTTCGGCTTCCTGGCCGTGCAGCGGACCACGGGCCTGGTCCTCGCCGCGGGCTGGGTGGCCGACCCCGGCACCCGCTGAGGAGCCGGCCCGCCCAGGGGCGCCGCGCTCGCCGCGTTCGGGGTCAGTCCTCCAGCAGCTGCGCCCGCAGCCGGCCGCGGGTCTCCGGCGTGAGCTTCAGGCCCTCGGTGAGGTACGCCTCGGTGGAGCCCCAGGTGGACTCGATGGTGTCGAAGGCGGCGTGCAGGTACTCGGCGCGGGCGTCGAAGAGCGGCGCCAGCAGCGCCATGACCTCCTCGGACATGCCGGCCGTCGAGCGGTCGGAGCGGCGCACCTTGTACCGCCGGCGCGGGTCGTTGGACTCCAGGTAGTCCGCCTCGATGGCCTCCCGGTCCACGCCCACGGCGAGCAGCGTGACGGCGATGGACAGGCCCGCGCGGTCCTTGCCGGCCGCGCAGTGCATGAGGGCCGGCACGCTCTCCTCGGCGAGGGAGTGCAGCACCCGGCTGTGGTCGGCGGTGCGGGTCGAGATGATGTGCCGGTACGTACGGGCCATCCGGCCGGCCGCCTGGCCGTCGCCCAGCACCGCGCGCAGCTGGTCCAGCTCGCCGTCGCGCACCATCGCCCAGAACTCCGCGCCGTCGGCCGGGTCGGTGAGCGGGATGTTGACGTTGCGTACGCCGGGGAGCGTGACGTCGGGGCCCTCCAGCTTGATGTCGGCGGCGTTGCGGAAGTCGAAGATGGTGTGCAGGCCGAGGGTGCCGAGGAAGGTGGCGTCCGCCTCTGTGGCGTGCGCCAGGTGCCCACTGCGGAAGAGCCGCCCCTGCCGCACCCGCCGCCCGTCGACCGTCGGAAGCCCGCCGACGTCGCGGAAATTGCGCACCTCCACGAG
Organism: Streptomyces niger; assembly: GCF_000718305.1. Classification (GTDB taxonomy): domain Bacteria; phylum Actinomycetota; class Actinomycetes; order Streptomycetales; family Streptomycetaceae; genus Streptomyces; species Streptomyces niger. The sequence continues at coordinate 16,569 of NZ_JOFQ01000043.1, read as the reverse complement.
CAGGGGCTCGGTCGACTGGACCTGCGGCTGCTGCTGCGTCGTCACGGGCGCGCTCCTTTGACGTCGGCCGTCGACGCTGCTCGTCGACGAGCGGGCTGGTTCGACCATACGGCACTGGTGCAATAGGCAACTAGCTCGCTCGGCCACTGTTTCCGACCGTATGACGTCGCAGTCCCGCTGCTTTGGAACTCGTCGACGCCCACCCCGATCGCTCGGCGCCCGAGTCCGGCCGTGACGGACGGGCTCTCTTATTCCGACTTGGGCAGAATTTGACTGAGTGGCGATCATCACCTGCCGTCAACCCCTGGTTACGGTGGCGTAGGTCACTCCCTAAGGTGAATTATGTCCTGACGTGGCAGAGGATTCGAAGAAGATAAGCAGCAGCGAAGGTGGCTCGTTCGGGTCGTACGCAGCCGTCGGCGACAGCTTCACCGAGGGCGTCGGCGACCCCGGTCCGGACGGCGCGTTCATCGGCTGGGCCGACCGGCTCGCGGTCCTGCTCTCCGACCGCCGCCCGGAGCACGACTTCCGGTACGCCAACCTCGCCGTGCGGGGCCGCCTCCTGGACCAGATCGTCGCCGAGCAGGTGCCGCGCGCCAAGGAGCTGGGTCCCGACCTGGTGACCTTCTGCGCGGGCGGCAACGACATCCTCCGGCCCGGCTCCGACCCGGACGCCGTCGCCGAGCGCTACGCCGCGGCCGTCGCCGACCTCAAGGAGTCCGTCGGCACGGTGCTGCTCTGCACCGGCTTCGACACCCGCGGCATCCCCGTGCTCAAGCACCTGCGCGGCAAGATCGCCACGTACACCGCCCACGTGCGGGCCATCGCCGACCGCTACGACTGCCCGGTCCTGGACCTGTGGTCGCTGCGGTCCGTGCAGGACCGGCGGGCCTGGAGCGACGACCGGCTGCACCTCTCGCCCGACGGGCACACCCGGGTGGCGCTCCGCGCTGCCCAGGTCCTCGGCCTGGACGTGCCGGCCGACCCGGACCAGCCCTGGCCGCCGGAGGCCCGTACCGCCGCCGACGCCCGCCGCGAGACGATCCACTGGGCGCGCGAGCACCTTGTGCCGTGGATCGGGCGACGGCTGCGCGGCGAGTCCTCGGGCGACCACGTCACGGCCAAGCGGCCGGAGCTGGCGCTGCTGGAGGCCGACGCGGCCGTGCTCGCCCAGGTGGCCGTCCCGCATCGCCCGGACGCCGGTCCGGCCCAGACGCTGCTGCCCTAGCTCCGGGACGCCGCTGCCCGGTCTCCGGCACGCGCGGGCGTCACCGGCCCCGGTACGCGCGGATCGTCAGTACGCGAGATCGGCCCAGACGACCCGGCCCCGGCCGGTGTCGGCGGGGCGTTCGCCCCAGTCCTCGGACAGGGCGCCGACCAGCAGCAGGCCGCGCCCGCACTCCCGGTCGGTGCTGCGGGGTTGCGCCCGCGGCCGGGAATCGCTGTGCCCCTGGTCGGTGACCGCCACGCGCAGCCGTGCGCCGTCGAGGGTGAGCTCGCAGTGGACCTGTTCGCTGTCGGTGTGCCGTACGGCGTTGGTGAACAGCTCCGAGACCACCAACTCGGCGTCGTCGCGCACCTGCTCGACAGCGCCCCATTCCCGCAGCGCGGCGGTGACTCTTCGGCGGGCCTCCGGAACGGAGGTGCGCAGCGCCGGCAATTGGAAGGCGTCGCTGAGGAGTTCGACGGCGACGCCGCCGCATCCCCTTAACGTGGCCGCGTTGTGGGAGGAAGGCACTCCGCAACTATGTGCGATGTTGGACAACCTTGGCAAGGATCATTCTGCAAATTGCAGAATCGACATCGCAGTCTGTTCGCACTTCTGATGGCATGACACACTGCTGACCACGCAACTCGGTTGGAGGAGATCACAAGTGGTGGACGCACGGTCGGGCGGTGCCCCGACCGTCCTGCGGGTCGTCCTCGGCAAGAGGCTGCAGGACCTTCGCGAGAAGGCCGGACTCACCTTCGAACAGGCCGCCGACGCCCTCGACGTCACGCATGCGACCGTGCGCCGCATGGAGAAGGCCGAGGTGGGCCTCAAGATCCCCTACGTGGAGAAGCTGCTCACCACCTACGGCGTCACCGACGCCGAGGAGAGCGAGACCTTCATCGCCCTCGCCCGGGAGGCCAACCGCCCCGGCTGGTGGCACCGCTTCCGGGACGTCCTGCCGGACTGGTTCAGCGCGTACGTCAGCCTGGAGAGCGCCGCCAACCTCATCCGCGCCTACCAGCCGCACTACATCCCCGGCCTCCTGCAGACCGAGGGCTACGCGCGCGCCGTGCTGCGCGCCGGCATGCCGCACGCCTCCGTCGAGGAGATCGACCGCTCCGTCGACCTGCGCTTGGAACGGCAGTCGCTGCTCCGCCGCGACAACGCGCCGACGCTCTGGACGGTCCTGGATGAAACGGTCCTGCGCCGCCCGGTCGGCGGCCCCGAGGTCATGCGCGAGCAACTCGACCGGCTGATCGAGGCCACCGAGATGCCCAACGTCCGGCTGCAGGTCATCCCGTTCGCCGCCGGCCCGCACCCCGCCATGTACGGGCCGTTCCACATCTTCCGGTTCCCCATCCCGGAGCTGCCCGACATCGCGTACGCGGAGAGCCTGGTCGGCGCCGTGTACTTCGACCAGCGCGGCGATGTCTCCCAGTTCCTGGAGGCGCTGGACCGGATGTGCGCCCAGGCCGCACCCGCACACCGCACCGCAGCCCTCTTGAGTGGCTTTCGCAAGGAGATCTGAACCATGGATCGCATACGCATCTACAACGGCATGCCCGCCAGCGAACTGGGCAATGAGGGCTGGCACAAGCCGTGGAGCGGCGGCAACGGCGGCGAGTGCGTCGAGGCGATGAGACTGCAGGACGGCCGGGTGGCGCTGCGCCAGTCCACCGACCCCAACGGCCCGGCACTGATCTACACCCACGGCGAGATCGAGAGTTTCATCCGCGGCGCGAAGGCCGGCGAGGCCGACTTCCTGTTCGCGCCCTGTGGATGCGGAGAGATGAGGACGGCGTGAGCGACATCGTTTTCCCGGCGCACGGTGACCCCGCGGCGGACCGCGGCTTCACCGTGGAGGAGATCGACACCAGCCGGCCGCACCCGGCCCGGATGTACGACTACTACCTCGGCGGCTGGGACAACTACGAGGTCGACCGCGAGGCGGCCGACCGGGTGATCCGCGTGCACCCGCAGATCCGCGACAGCGCCCGCGCCAACCGCGCCTTCATGCAGCGCGCCGTCCGGGACGCGGCCGACAGCGGCATCGAGCAGTTCCTCGACCTCGGCACGGGCATCCCCACCTCGCCCAACACCCACGAGGTCGCCCGCGAGAGCGCCCCGGACGCCCGGGTCGTCTACGCGGACAACGACCCGATCGTCGCCACCCACGCGGGCGCCCGGCTCACCTCGGCGCCCGGCACCGGCTTCGTCCTCGGTGACGTCCGCGACCCGGCGAAGCTGCTGGCCGACCCGGTGGTCCACGCGCTCATCGACTTCGACCGGCCGGTGGCCGTCCTGCTCGTCGCCGTACTGCACTTCGTGCGCGACGACGAGGACCCGGCCGGGGTGGTCACGACCCTCGCGGACGCCCTGCCCGCCGGCAGCAGGCTGATCCTCTCCCACGCCACGGGCGAGCCGTACGAGGCCTACGAGCAGGGCCGTACGGACGAGGCGGCGCGGGACGACGTGCTGAACGTCTACAAGAACGCCACCGCCACCCTCAACCTCCGCGGCAAGGCGGCGGTCGAGCGGCTCTTCGGCCCGTTCCGGCTCCAGGAGCCCGGCGTCGTCCGGGTCCCGCTGTGGCGCCCGGACGGTCCCGTGCCCACCGCCGAGGAGATCAACAACACCATCTTCTACGGCGGTGTGGGCATCAAGGAGTGAAGCTCACGGGGTGAGCGAGGGGGTCCGCAGCTCCACGGCGGGCTCCTCCTCTTCCGCCGCGGCCGCCTGCAGCTCCTCCGCCGTGATGAGCGCCGTGTGCGTGCCCTCCGACGTACAGGCGTGCGCGCCCGCCAGCGTCCCCCACCGGGCGCACTCCTCCAGGTCCCGGCCGGCCAGCCGGCCGTGCAGGAAGCCGCACACGAACGCGTCACCCGCGCCGTTGCTGTCCACCACCGGCGCCGCCGGCACCGCGGCGGGCACGTGCCGCGGGGTGGAGTCGTCCGGCGTGAGGAGGTACGCGCCGCCCGCGCCCGCCGTCGCGATCACCGCCTCGGCCCGGCCCTCCCGCAGGATCTCCCGCATCACCGCGGCGATCCGCTCTCCGGCGCCCGCCGCGCTCAGGAACACCAGGTCCGAGCGGAGCGCGAACTCCCGGTGGTGGTCGGCCAGCCCGTCCCAGTCGTGCAGGTCGGTGGAGACCGGGACGCCCAGCTCCCGGATGTCGTCGAAGAGGAACCGCGCGAAGTGCATGATCGACAGATGCACGTGCCGGGTCCTGCGCAGGTACGGGAGGTAGTGCTCGGCCGGCATCCGCAGGTCGAGCGGGTCCCGGCCGTCGTAGAACGACGTGCGGCGGCCGTCCGGGGAGACGAGGTTCACCGCGCGGCGCGTCCCGTGCGGCGAGATCATCGGATCGAAGTCGACGCCGGTGCCCCGCAGCCGCTCCTTGACCAGCTCACCCTCGTGGTCCGCGCCGATGAAGTCCACGAACGCGGTGGACAGTCCGAGCGCCGCACAGCCCAGCGCGACGCCCGTACCCGTATGCCCGGCCCACTCCCGGATCGGCGGTACGGCGAAGGAGTCGCCCTGCGGCACCGGCAGCGCGCCGACCCGGACGATCGTGTCCACACCCGATCCACCGACGACCAGCACGTCGTACGGCTGGCTCGGCCGGGTGTCCTGCTGGATTCCCTGCTGGAATGTCACAAGTGTCCTTGAATCCCTGGCTGGTGAAACCGATAACGGCCCATCGGGGGCCGCTCCGGGGAGTGTAAACGCCACACTCCCCGGACAACGCCAAGTCACTACCCCGTCACTCGCTGAGACGTGCCCCGCGCCCCCGCCACCACCGTTTTCCGGACAACCCCCGCCCCGCACCCGCCCCACCCGGCCCGTCCCGCGGCCCGGGCCCCGGCGTGCCGCTCAGCTCGCGCCGCACCCCGCCGCAGCGCGCCGGCCACCGCCCCACTTGGCCGATACCCGATGCCTCGCGGAGCAGGGGGAAGATGGACGCATGGAGGGCGAAGCGGACGGACTGTTCCCGCGCGAGGCGTTCCCGCGCGAGCGGACCGAGGTGGCACCCGGCGCGGTGCACGTACCGGACTGGCTGGACGCGGCGGAGCAGCGGGAACTGCTGGCCGCCTGCCGCGACTGGGCGAGACCGCCGGCCGGGCTGCGCACCGTGCGGACCCCGGGCGGCGGCGTGATGTCCGTCCGGCAGGTCTGCCTGGGGTGGCACTGGAGCGCGGTGCCCCGGTGCCCGGACTGCGGCCGGGCGGTCCGCCACAATCCCGACTGCCCCGGCCACTCCTACCCGTACGCCTACACCCGTACCGTCGTGGACGGCGACGGCGCACCCGTGAAGCCCTTCCCCGACCGTCTCCGGGCCCTCGCGGACCGGGCGCTGCGCGCGGCGTACGGCGGGGGAGCCGCCGCGGCACCGTACGCGCCCGGCGCGCCGTACGACATCGCGCTGGTCAACTTCTACGACGACACCGCCCGGATGGGCATGCACCAGGACATCGACGAGCGCACCGACGCGCCCGTCGTCTCCGTCAGCCTCGGTGACACCTGCGTCTTCCGCTTCGGCAACACCGAAACCAGGAACCGGCCCTGGACCGACGTGGAGCTGCGCAGCGGCGACCTCTTCGTGTTCGGCGGCCCCGCCCGGTGGGCGTACCACGGCGTGCCCCGCACCGCGCCCGGCACCGCGCCCGCCGCGCTCGGCCTGCGCGGCCGGCTGAACCTCACCCTCCGCGCCGGCGCCCTGGACCGCCCCGCCCGTAGCTGAAAACCGGATGCGTGCCGGCCGCACCGGACGGCACGCTGGACCATGGACTGGACGACGACGCACGACCTCGACACGTTCCTGACCGCGGCGGGCGACTTCCTGCGGGCCCGCCCCGCCGAGCACACCCAGCTGCTGGGTGTCACCGCCACGCTGGCGGCGTCGGGCCCGGCGGCCTACGGCGACCGGCCACCGCGGTACGGCTGGTGGCCCGGCCCGGACGGTCGCACGGCGGCCGCCTTCGTGTGGACCCCGTCGCGCCCGCCGCTGCTCTCCGCGATGCCGGGCCGGGCGGCCGCCGCCCTCCTGGACGTGCTCGCCGCGGGCCCGGAGCCGGTCGGCGGGGCCAACGGCACACGGGCCGCAGCCGACGCCTTCACCGCCGCCTGGGAGCGCCGCACAGGCCGTACGGCGCGGCTCCGTACGCACCTCACGCTCTACCGCCTGGGCGAGCCCGCCCCGCCCGACCCGGCGCCCCGCGGCCGCGCCCGCCCCGCCACCGCGGCCGACCGGGACCTTGTGATGGACTGGTGGGGAGAGTTCGCCCGGGAGAGCGGCGGCGAGCCGTCCGGCCACGCCGGCGTCGTCGCCGACCGGCTGTCCTACGGCGGACTCACGCTCTGGGAGGCCGACGGCCGCCCGGCGGCCTTCGCGAGCCGCACCCGCACCGTCGCCGGCATGGTCCGGGTCGGCCCCGTCTACACCCCGCCCGAGCTGCGCCGCAACGGCTACGCGGCAGGCGCCAGCGCCGCCGTGTCCCGCGCCGCGCTCGCGGCCGGCGCCGGCCAGGTGCTCCTCTTCGCCGACGCCGCCAACCGCACCAGCACCGCCCTGTACGAGCGGCTCGGCTACCGCCCGGTCGGCGACCACCGCCGGTACGACTTCCCGCCGGCCCCCTGTGGAACCGGCGACCCATCCCGCCCGTTGTCGTCATGAGTTCTCCGGCGATCCAGGGGTACTCATCACCCGTCCGGCGGTACGCGGAATGCCCGGGCCGGTCGCGCGGTTGCCCGAGGGGGGTGAGGGTGTTGTGTCCGGGCGGTGCGGCACCGCGGTCGTCGTGGGCCGCCGGCCCACAGCTCCGCCGACCGTCCCGAACCTGGAGGTGTCGTGACCGCTCCCCGCTCTTGGCGCATGAGTACCGGCTCGTGGCGCACCGCCGCTTTCGGCGCCGTGCCCACTGGAGAGCGGCTGGCCAGGATCCGCCGCTCCCCGCAGTTCGTGGACGGACAGTTCCGCAATCCCGTGGCCACCCGGCAGCTGCGCCAGGGCCAGGCCCTGCCGATGGTCCGTACGCAGCTCAACCGGGACGGCAGGCTGCGCAGGTCCCCGGTGGGCGAGGTGCCGGTGCACCGGCCCACCGCCGCCGAGCGGGGCCGGCCGCCCGCCTCCGGGCTGCGCATCACCTGGATGGGCCATTCCAGTGTGCTTGCGGAGATCGACGGCCAGCGGGTGCTGTTCGACCCCGTCTGGGGTGAGCGCTGCTCGCCGTTCAGCTGGATCGGGCCCCGGCGGCTGCACCCGGTGCCGCTGCCGCTGGCGGAGCTGCCGCCGGTCGACGCCGTCGTCATCTCGCACGACCACTACGACCACCTCGACATGCCGACGATCCAGGCGCTGATCGACTCCGGCACCGCCTTCGTGGTGCCGCTGGGCATCGGCGCCGACCTGGAGTTCTGGGGCGTACCGCCGGCGCGCATCACCGAGCTGGACTGGCACGAGTCGACCCGGGTGGGCGAGCTGACGCTGACCGCCACCCCGGCCCAGCACTTCTGCGGGCGCGGGCTGCGCGGCCCGCAGCACACGCTGTGGGCGTCCTGGGTGGTCGCCGGGCCCGAGCACCGGATCTACCACAGCGGCGACACCGGCTACTTCAGCGGCTTCGCCGAGATCGGGCAGGCACACGGCCCGTTCGACCTCACCATGATCCAGATCGGCGCGTACAGCGAGGAGTTCTGGCCCGACATCCACATGACGCCCGAGGAAGGCCTGCGCGCCCACCTCGACCTCGGCGGCGGCCACCCCGCCGGCGTCCTGCTGCCCATCCACTGGGGCACCTTCAACCTCGCGCCGCACCCGTGGGCCGAGCCGGCGGAACGTACCGCGGCGGCGGCCATGGCGGCCGGCGCGAAGCTCGCCGCGCCGGTGCCCGGCAAGCCGTTCGAGCCCGCCGACGAATTCACCGTCGAGCCGTGGTGGCGGGCCGTGGCCGTACCGCCGGCCCACGGGTGGCCGTGCTGGCCGCCGAGGGGACCCGCGGCGATGGCGAGCGGGGCGGGCAGCGCGCCGGCCGCGGGGGAGTGACGGACGACGGACGGTGAGCGGGGCGGCGACCGGCAGGTCGCCGCCTCCGCCGTGTCCGGCACCGCCGGGAAGGAAAACCCGGGCTGCGAACGGCAGTTCGTCATCCCTCGCACTGCCGTACGAGGAACTGCCACTCAGGAAGGTGGCGTGGGGTAGCGAAACCTCGAAGTGCGTCCGGTCGGCCCCACCCCAACAACTAGCGTGCGTGCTCCGCGAACCGCCGACGGCCGATCCGGAGGGCGCCGATGCCTGCTGCATTTCCCCAGGGGACGGGGACCGACGTGCCCCAGGACACCTCCGACTCCCACGGGGCCCGGGGGACGGGGGGAATGGTTCCCGCACCGCTGCCCGGACGGCGGCGGGAGCGCGAAGGCGCCCGACACAGCCGCGTACCCCTCCGCGAGACGGCCGCCGACTCCGTCATACGCGTCCGCCTCGTCCGCCTCACGGCCGTGCCCTGCCTGCTCGTCGCCGCCACCTGCTCCGCCGTGACCGCCTTCGTCGCCCGGTCCGGCGGACAGCCGCTGAGCGGCGCCGCATGGACCGTCCTCGGCTGCGGCTTCGCCCTCGTGTGCGGCGTCACCGCCGTCGCCTGCGCCGCCGCCACCGCCGAGGCCCGCGCCACCGTCCAACGCTACGCACGCCTCCGCGAGGTGTGCGCCCGCAGCCAGTCCGACCTGTACGCCCTCGTCCACCGCGTACGCCAGGGGGAGTGGCTCCAACAGCGCGCCCCCGAACCCCTGCCCCGCCCCGCCGGCGACTCCCTGGACCTCCTTCTCCACGACGTCGCCGCGGCCGGCCGCGCCGCCGAGACCGCCGTCATCGACGCGGTGGCCATCGCGCGCGGCAACGCCAGCGGCAGCGAGCAGAAGGTCGAGGTCTTCGTGAACCTCGCCCGGCGCCTGCAGTCCCTGGTGCACCGCGAGATCGAGCTGCTCGACGAGCTGGAGAACCGGGTGGAGGACCCCGACCTGCTCAAGGGCCTCTTCCACGTGGACCACCTCGCCACCCGCATCCGCCGGCACGCCGAGAACCTCGCCGTCCTCGGCGGCGCCATCTCCCGCCGCCAGTGGAGCCGCCCGGTCACCATGACCGAGGTCATGCGGTCCTCCATCGCCGAGGTCGAGCAGTACCCGCGCGTCAAGCTCGTACCACCCATCGAGGGCACCCTGCGCGGCCACGCCGTGGCCGACGTCATCCACCTCCTCGCCGAGCTGGTCGAGAACGCCACCGTCTTCTCCGCGCCGCACACCCACATCCTGCTCCGCGCCCAACTGGTCACCGCGGGCCTCGCCGTCGAGGTCGAGGACCGCGGCCTGGGCATGGACCTGGACGAGCAGGACCGGATGAACGCGCTGCTCGCCGACCCCGACCACGTCGACGTCGCCGAACTCCTCAACGACGGCCGCATCGGCCTCTTCGTGGTCTCCTCGCTCGCCCGCCGGCACGGCATCGTCGTCCGCCTCCAGAGCAACATCTACGGCGGCGTCCAGGCCGTCCTCATCCTGCCGCAGGGCCTGCTGGGCGACGAGCCCGCCGAGGACGACCGGACCGCCACCGCCGCGTCGTGCGGACCGCGAACGGCCACACCGACCGCGACCCCGGCCTGCTGCCGCCCCCGCCGCCGCGCACCGACCCCCCCACCCCGCCTCCGCCGGCCCCGCAGCCCGTCACCGCCACCGCGCACCCCACCACAGCGCACCGCGGCACGGCCGGCGCCCCCGCGGAACCCACCGACCCGCGCCGGGACGCCGCACACGCCGATGCGCGCGACCCGGGCAGCGGCCGAGCCGCGGCGGCGGACGCTCCCACCGCCGCCGCGGCCCCGGAACCCGGCCCCGTCGTCCTGCCCCCGCCCCCGCCCGTGTCCACCGGCGACCGGCCCAGCCTGCCCCGCCGTCGCAAGCAGGAACACCTCGTTCCCGAACTGCGCGACCCCACCCCGCCCGGCGGCACCCGTACGCCCGGCCGTCCCGAACCCGAGCACGACCCCGGCCTGATGGCCGCCTTCCGGCGCGGCATCAGCCTCGCCGACGACACCTACGACGCGGCCGCTGCCCAGCGCACCGACCGCGACCCCGCCCCCACGTACGGCAGCAGCCCCCCGTACGACCAGACCGGCAACGGAACGGCCGTGAGCCGCCCACGAGGAGACGACCACAACCATGGTGAGTGACGTTCACGTACAGCCCCAGCGGCACGGCGGCCGGCCCACGACGGACCTGTCCTGGCTGCTGACCGGACTCGTCCAGCGCGTACCCCACGCCAGAAGCGCCCTGCTGCTCTCCTCCGACGGCCTGGTCAAGGCCGCACACGGCTTCGAGCCGGACAGCGCCGACCACATGGCCGCGCTCGCCTCCGGCCTCTACAGCCTCGCCCGCAGCGCAGGCGTCCGCTTCGGCGACGGCGACGACGTCCTCCAGGTCGTCGTCGAGCTGGAATCCGCCCTGCTCTTCGTGTCCACCGCGGGATCCGGCGCCAACCTCGCCGTCCTCGCCGACCGCGAGGCCGACGTCGCCGTGCTCGGCTACGAAATGGGCATGCTCGTCAAGAGCGTACGGCCCTACCTCGCCACGCCCGCGCGCCACCAGGCACGGGCGGGCGGGCGCTGAGCATGGCGGTACGTCGCCGGCGACGGCAGGGGTCGGAGCCGCTGTGGCTCGACGACGAGGCCGGCCGGCTGGTCCGTCCGTACACCGTCAGCAACGGACGGACCCGCCCGACCGCCCACTTCGACCTGCTGACGATGGTGATGGCCACCGGGAAACGGCCGGTGACGTGTCAGGGCCCGGACCACATGCAGGTCCTTGGCCTGTGCGGCGGCCCGGTCTCCGTGGCCGAGGTCGCCGCACACATACGCCTGCCGGCGGTGGTCACCAAGGTGCTCCTCGCGGATCTCGTCGACTGCGGAGCCCTCACCGCCCGGGCCCCCGTGCAGGATCCGCACGGCCCGTCGCCCCATACCGACCGAGCTCTCCTGGAGGCGGTGCTGCATGGACTCCGACAGCGTCTTTGAAGCGACCGGTACTTTCGAACCGTACGCCCCGGACACCACGCCCGCGGGCGACCCCTTCCCCGCCGCCCTGAAGATCCTGGTCGCGGGCGGCTTCGGGGTCGGCAAGACCACCTTCGTCGGCGCCGTCAGCGAGATCGAACCGCTGTGCACGGAAGAACTCCTCACCCAGGTCAGCATCGGCACCGATTGCCTGGACGGTGTCGAGGACAAGACCACCACCACCGTCGCGATGGACTTCGGGCGCATCACCGTCAGCACCGACCATGTGCTGTACCTCTTCGGGACGCCCGGCCAGGAACGTTTCTGGTTCATGTGGGACGAGCTGTCGGCCGGCGCACTCGGCGCCGTCGTCCTCGCCGACACCCGACGCCTCGAACACTGCTTCTCCGCCGTCGACTTCTTCGAGCGCCGCGGCATCGAATTCATCGTCGCGGTCAACCAGTTCGACGGCTCCTTCCACTACGAACCGGACGAGGTACGCGCCGCCATAGACCTCTCACCCCGCACCCCGGTGGTGCTGTGCGACGCCCGGCACTGCAGTTCCGCGACCAACGTCCTGGTCGCCCTCGTCCAGCACCTACTGACCCCCGCCCTCGCCTCGGAGCTGCCATGAACCGCCCCGCCCCCCACCTGTCCGCCGCCACCTACGACCCCACCCGCCACCTGCTGCTGACACCGGACGACGACGAGGCGCCGGCCCGCGTCGCCCGGCTGCGCACACTCGGCATCGGCGAGGAACCGCTGCCCGCCTTCGACGACTTCGCGCGCAACCTCGCCCGGACCACCCGGGCGCCGTACGCCATGGTCAACTTCATCGACGAGCACCGGCAGTACTTCGCGGGCCTCTACACCCCCGCCGAGGAACAGGCCCCCGTCGAGCTGGGCCCCGCGCCCGCCAGCGCCCAACCGGGCCGGGTGATGGCCCGCGACCACGGCTACTGCCCGCACGTCATCGTCCGCCGCAAGGCGCTGGTCCTGGAGGACGTCTGCGACTACCCGCGGTTCGCCGGCAACCCGGTCGTCGACGAGATCGGCATCCGCTCCTACCTCGGCGCGCCGCTGATCGACCGTACGGGCATGGCGCTCGGCACGGTCTGCGTCGTGGACCTCGAACCGCGCCCGTGGGGCCGCGAGGGCCTGGAGACCATCAAGTCGATGGCGGCCCGGCTGGTCGACCAGATCCATCTGATGGAGCAGGAGCGCACGGAGGGGCTGTGAGCCCACCAGCCGCGCGCTACGGAGGAACGGCCCGGTGGGGCCCCGCTGCCGGACAGCGGGGCCCCACCGGGCCGTTGTGAGTGCGGCTCTCCCGCGGTGAGCCGCCGTCGTCGGATCGCTTCTCCGGTCAGCAGCCCACTCCCGCGTAGGCCTGCTGAGGGTACTGCTGGGGGACGAGCTCCGTCGTGCGCACCCGGTCCGCGAGCCGGCTGGACCACTCGCCGCGCACCGAGCCCAGCGCCAGCTCGCCCAGGCGCAGCAGCTGGACGTCGGAGGTGCCGGCGGGCGCGTAGATGTGGTGGGCGTCCCGCAGATAGCGCTCCACCGGTCGGTCGGTGAACAGCCCGCACGCGGCGTGGATCTCCATCGCGTCGCGTGCCGACTCGATCGCCGACTCGACGTTCACGAGCTTGGCGTTCATCAGCTCCGCGTCACAGCTCTCGCCCTGGTCCAGCAGGTGCACCGCGTGGTAGGCCGCGAGCCGGGCCGTCAGCAGCCTGGACTGGATGCGACCCAGCTTGAGTTGGATGTTGGGCAGCGCGTGCAGCGGCTTGCCGTAGCGCTGGCGTTCCGTGCAGAACCGCGCGGTCTCCTCCAGGACCGCCTGATGGATGCCGAGCGAGACGGCGGTGAGGTTCGGGCGGCCGTACAGCACGCTGGAGGAGTACGCGACGGCCAGTCCGTCCCCCTCCTGACCCAGCAGATTGGCCGCGGGGACACGGCAGTTGTCGAAGAGCAGCTCGCCGAAGCTGAAGCCGTGCAGGCCCATCGTGGCGGCCTCGGGGCCGACCCGGAAGCCGGGGCGGTCGTGTTCCACCAGGAAGGCCGACAGGCCGTGCGAGCCCTCGCCGGTACGCACGACCACGCCGTGCAGATCGCCAACGTGGCTGTTGCCGACGTAGACCTTGCGGCCGTTGAGGATGTAGTCGTCGCCCTCCCGTACCGCGCTGCTGGTCATGCCGAGGACGTGGCCGCCGGAGTGCGGTTCGGTGACCGCGATGGTCGGGAGGCACTCGCCCGCGGCGATGGCCGGCAGCCAGGTCTTCTTCTGCTCCTCGCTGCCGAAATGGATGATCTTCGCGACGCCGAGCTGGGACGCCTGCACCATCGCGCCCATGGCGGCGCTGACCCGGGAGAGCTCCTCGATTATCACCGTCTTGGCCAGGTGCCCGGCCCCCATACCGCCGTATCCGCGTGCCACGGTCGCGCCGATCCACCCCTGGCGGGCGATCCGGCGCGACAGGGCGTGGCAAACGGTACGACCTGCCTCCATCTCGGCTATGTGGGGGCGGACTTCGCGCTCGGCGAAGTCGCGCACCCGATGCCGGAGTGCCTCATGCCGCTGGTCCGTGAAGTAGCGAGGCAAGACGAGCCCTCCTCCGTGATGCGTCCGCGCTAATGGAATTCGTTCATCCGGTATGTGACATTCCTTCGATTGAATCCGGACAGTTGGTCTGTGGTTACCCCGAGTGCAACACCCGTTGGCATACCTGGCGCAGGGCGCATAAAACCTCTATTGATCGCATTTATGCAAAGACGTGGGAGTGCGCGTTGATCCTTCACCACCCCGTGGGGCTCTCACATGCGGAAATGCAGAACTGAGGTAGAAGTGATCAGAGTTGCTCGCTACGTGGGTACGCGTGACCGAATTTCGACGGGGTCACATCACCGGAGGAGTGCGTAGCGCACGCACGTCAAGCACCCCACCCCGACGCACCGGAGCAGCGCCAGACGGCGCGGGGCACGGCCTGCCGGTGCCGTAGCACGCACACGCCCGCCCCGCGCCACCCGACGCCTCCCCCTCGTAGGCCCGGCGGCCGAGGCCGCAGGGCTCGCAGCAGGAACCAAGGTCGACACGGCGCCGCGTCACCTCTTGGCGTGCCCCGCCCCCGGGCGGGAAAGTGGCCGGGTTCCCGGACGAGAGGGTGGTCTGGCTCGCCCGTGCCGCCCGCGTCAACAGTGAAAGGACGACGCCATGAAGCAGGACTTCCACGAGGCGCCCGACGGCACCCGAGTGGCCACCTACACCTGGCTCCCCGAGGCGGGGCACCCGCGCGCCCTCGTACAGATCGCGCACGGCGCCGCCGAACACGCCCGCCGCTACGACCGCTTCGCCCGCTTCCTGACCGCGCACGGCTACGGAGTCCTCGCCTCCGACCACCGCGGACACGGCGCCACCGCCGCGTCCACCGGTGGCCGCGGCGTCGTCGGCGAGGACGCCTGGCGCCGCACCGTCGACGACCTCAAGGCCATCGGCGACACGGCGCGTGGCCTGCACCCGGGCGTGCCCCTGGTGCTGCTCGGCCACAGCATGGGCTCGATGCTCGCCCGCGACTACGCGCAGGAGTACGCCGACGGGCTGGCCGGGCTGATCCTCTCGGGCACCTTCCGCACCCTGCCCGGCGCCGAGATCGAGGGGGCGATCGCCGCACTGGAGGCCGAGGCGGCGCGTCAGGGCCGCACCGCGCTCTCGGACTTCATCCCGCGCCTCTTCGGCTCGTTCAACGATCCGTACCCGCACCGCACCGGCTTCGAGTGGCTCTCCCGTGACGCGGCCGAGGTGGACACGTACGTCGCCGACGAGGACTGCGGCTTCCCCTTCTGTACGGGGCTCGCGCTGGACTGGGTACGCGCCGTCCGCAAGGTCAACGACCCGGCGAACCTCGCCCGCACGCCCCGCGACCTGCCCGTGCACCTGGCCGTCGGCGACCAGGACCCCTGCAACCAGCGGATGACCCTGGTCTACGAACTCCTGGAGGACTTCCGCTACCTCGGCACCGAGGACCTGACCTGGACGGCGTACTCCGACGCCCGCCACGAGATCCTCAACGAGACCAACCGCGACGAGGTCCAGCAGGACCTGCTGAGCTGGCTGGACAAGCGAATTGTCAGTGGCGGCCGCTAGTGTGCCGTATCAGGCAACGTTCGCCCTGTAATTCGCGGCGCGGGCGGGACCGCGCCGCTAAAGTCACCGGCATGGCTGAGACTCAGCGCCGCCCGGTACCCCGCAATGACGGTAGTGAACTGGATACCGCGATGGCTTTCCTGTCGTTCTCCAGGCAGTGCGTGGTGAAGAAGACCGACGGTCTGACGGAGGAGCAGCTACGCCGGGGCTTGGTGGAGTCGGGGACCACACTGCTGGGCCTGGTCCATCATCTGACTCTGGCGGAGCGGTTCTGGTTCGGGTATCACGTGGCCGGTCGGGAGTCGGACAATCCCGGTGATGTCGACATGCAGGTGCCGACCGGTCATAGCGCCAGGCAGGTGCTGGCCGATTACGACGCGGCGATCGCAGCCAGCGACGCCGCGATTCGTTCCGTCGGCGACCTGGGAGAGTCTGTCGCGATCCCGGTCGAGGACACGTTCCTCTCGGTGCGGTGGGTCGTTGCTCACATGACCAGCGAGACCGCCCGGCATGCTGGCCATGCCGATATCTTGCGGGAACAGATCGACGGGACGACCGGGCGCTAGTGCCGCATCACAGAATCCTCGTCCCGTTGTGATGTGACACGACGGTGGACGTTTGCCCGTGTGGTTCGGTGCCGCCAAGCTGTCCGGGCGGCAGACCGAGTATGCGTCCGTGAGATCGATGACGACGAAGGCAGACGGTTGCTGCGGATTGTCCGCAGGGGCAGTGGGTCGGTGGTGACCTGGCGACGGGCACAGATGGTGTTGCTCTCCGCCCAGTATGCCGGTGGTGAGGATCGCCGATGGGCCACGGCGAACGACGTCGAGTTCGCCTACACACCGACCAACAGCTCCTGGCCCAACCGCATCGAAGCCCAGTTCACCGCCCTGCGCTACTTCACCCTCGACGGCACTGACCACGCCAGCCACAAGGAACAGGGCAGCAAGATCCGCCGCTACATCATCTGGCGGAACAAGCATGCCGACGACCAGCGGCTACGAGCCGTGGTCGACAGGGCGAACGTAGCCTGATGCGGCACTAGCTCGGCATGAGTGTGACGGCGGTGGGGGAGGGGCAACGTCACTTCTCGGGGAGAGGGAGGGGCCCTGCCCACAGCCGGGCACCCGACCCGACCCCTCAGGCCCCCACCCCCTCACCCCACCCCCAAGAAC
>NZ_JOFQ01000042.1 GCF_000718305.1 Streptomyces niger | reverse complement strand
CTGCGCGTCGCTCAGTTCATGTCGTCGCACCATGCCGGACGCATGCCCTCACCACGGCCTGGTCCACCCTGCTGACAAGAGCCATCAGAAACGACCTAGTTGGCCTTCGATTATCTGAGTTAGCACGGTTTCGACGTGCCGGCGCGCACGTAGGGCAGTGATCACCGAGCCGACTCACACTGATTTCGGTGCCCGACGAAGGGAAAGCGCGTGATCCGAATCTTGATCGTTGACGGCGAGAGTTCCACCCGTTCCGGCCTGAGAGCCGCGCTGGGAGCCGCCGAGGGAGTCGAGGTCGTCGGCGAAGGCGCCGACGGCTCGGAAGCCGTCGACGCCGCGACAAAGCACCAGCCTGACGTCGTGCTCCTAGACCTTCGCGTGAAAGCCACTCTCCAGCTGCTCAAGCTGGCGAGTCCTCCGCAGGTTCTGCTTCTGACCAGGCCTGACTCGGACGGGAGCCTCCTTGAAGCCCTGGACGGCGGAGCCATGGGATTCCTCCCGGCGGACTCCGCTGTCGGCGACCTTGTCGCAGCCGTGCGTGTCGTGGCGGCCGGCGGCACTGTTCTCGCGCCTGCGGTCTTGAGCGAGCTGGCCGGCAAGGGGCGGGCCGTTCCTCCCGGGGGGCAGGCGAAGGTCAACTCTCTGTCCCAAAGCGAGCGCGAGGTACTGGCCCTCATCGGCGCTGGACGCACCAATCAGCAGATCGCCGAGGAACTGCACCTGTCCGTGACCAGTGTGAGGACGTACGTCTCCCGAGTCCTGGCGCGGCTCGGTCTTGACCATCGGACTCAAGCGGCGCTCCTCGCCTACGAGCTCGGCATGGTCGCCGCCTGACTCGCCTCCTCGATGCAGCGCCGTACTTGGCCAGACGGGCCAAGTACGGCGCTCAGTCACAGGGCGCCGTAGATGACCGCTGTCTACGGCGCCCAAAGGCATCCGAAACGGCAGGGTTGGCAGCGCGTGTGGTGCGCGGGACACTGCCGGTACGGGGCGGGAAGACGCCGAGAGCAACGGCGCACTCACCGAGGAAGAGCGCGAAGCCATCGGCGGAATGCCCATCGAAGACCCCGGCGACGACCAGGACGAGGGCGGCGAGGATGAGTGAGTGGGGTGACGCACGCTTCGGCCGACGCCTGCTGCAGCGCACCTACCAGCCCGGCCGCATGCGCGCCCTCACCCTCACCCTCACCCCCGGCCCACCCCGCGCCGCGCACCTCGATCCCGATGCGCCCCGCGCGGTGGTCCGCTGGGACGGACAACGCTGGAAGCTGGTCGCCATCGTCGACAACCTCGCCGCCGCCCAGGCCCTGATGCGCCCCGACAAGCCCGGCCCCGAGCCCTGGTAGTACAGGCGGCCCGAACCCTCCCCCGGCCCCACCGCGGCCGCGTACCGTGACCAGTGGAGACCAACCGGAGGACACCATGAGCGCACAGCCCCAGCACGCGCCCATCCCGCCGTCGGCCCCGGCGCCCGCTCCGGCGGCCGCCGCCGAGCTGCTCGAGCGGATCCGCGCCGACCGCCGCGCGGAGCGCTGGGTGCCGGCGTTCGAGCGGGACTGGGCCGGCGCGCTGGAGGACTCCCGCCACAGCTACAGCCTCACGCCGCTGCACGACGTCGTCCGCGCCTGGCAGGCCCGCCTCAAAGCCGCCCCGGCCGTCGACGCGTTCCTCGCCTCCGGCATGGACGACTCCGACGGCATCCCCTTCGAAGAGGACACCGAGCCCCGCCGGTGAACAACGCCTGGCCGGCCCGGCTCTCCCCGAAGGCCCAGGCCGAACGCGACAGCCTGCCCGACCATGCTCGCGTGATGCTCCGTGACGTCCTGGAGCTCGCCTCCCGCGACCCCTGGGGATGGCCTGCCTGGGACCGCAGCGACCTCGAAGGTGAAGACGTGCGCGGTGCCGCGATCGGCCAGCTGACCGTCACCTACGGGATCAACCGGCCCGCCGGCCGCCTGTACGTCATCGACATCGTCTGGCTTGGCTGACCGCCCCACCCAGCGCCTGGCTAACCCCTCTCCTGAGTGAGTTACGAGAGGAACCAGCAGTTGCCTGTCGACGCGACCGCGCAGGACGTTGCCGGGCAGTGACCGTGGGGACGGCCGTTGACAAATGGAGAATTCAGCAGCGCCTGACCTCCCACGCGGCCGCGCGGCACCAGAATGCCGCGCCGGAGAGGCGGCTGGCATCCCTCACACGGGCGAAACGCCCCGCTTCCCCTGACGCGCATCCCGTCGGGCCATCAAGTGCTGCTGAAGAGACGCCATCCGATCCGTTGGGATCCGTGACGTGGTCCTTCCGGACGTTTTCTGTCAACGGTTACGGAGCGTGGCGTGCCGGTGGAGGCTGACTCCAGCACACGTAGTGGGCGTGGGACGGGCCAGGAGGGCAATTCATCGTGGCGGCGGAGGAGCGGCGGGTGGGCAACCTGACCGCACCGCGGACGGAGATGGTCGACCGCCGGACGGAAGTGACGAAGATCCGGCAGCTGTTCGAGGGTGCCTCGGGTGCGGCGCCGGCGCGGCTGGTGACGTTGACCGGGGTCGGCGGGGTGGGGAAGACCCGGGTGGCGCTGGATGCTGCCGCAGCCCTCCAGCCCCGCTTCCGCGACGGGGTATGGCTGGTGGAGCTCTCGCCGCTGCGCCAGGGCGTCCTGCTGCCGCACACCATCGCCGAGGCGCTGCCGCTGGCCGATCAGACCACCCGCCCGATGATCGACGTACTGGCGGAGTACCTGGCCGAGCGCGAGCTGCTGCTGGTGCTGGACACCTGCGAGCACCTGACCGATGCCTGCGCCATGGCCGCCGAGGCGCTGCTGAGGGCCGCGCCCGGCCTGCGCATCCTGGCCACCAGCCGCCGCGCCCTGGACGTGGTGGGCGAACGCATCCTCACGATCGAGCCGCTGCCGGTGTCCGAGGACGGCGACGCGCGGGCGGGCGCGGCGGATGCGGTGGTCCTGCTGACGATGCGCGCCCAGGAGGCGGTGCCGAGTTTTACGGTCACCGACGCCGACCGCGCGGAGCTGGTACGGCTGTGCCGGCGGCTGGACGGGCTGCCGCTGGCGATCGAGCTGGCCGCGGCCCGCCTGCGCGACCTGCCGGTACGGGAGCTGACCGCCCGGCTGGACGACCGCTTCGCCGTCCTGGGCGACACCGACGGTGTGGCCACCGACGCCGAGCCTCCCTGGCATCAGGCCCTGCGCACCGCCATCGGCTGGAGCCACCAGCTGTGCACGCCCGCCGAACGCCTCCTGTGGGCGCGGCTGTCGGTCTTCGCCGGCAGCTTCGACGCCGAGACGGCCCGGCAGGTCTGCGCCGACGACCACCTCCCCGCCCAGGAGATCCCCGCCGTCCTGGGCACCCTGACGGAGAAGTCGATCCTGAGCTGGCAGCCCACCGGGGGCGGCGAGCGCTACCGGATGCTGGACACCCTCCGCGAATACGGGGCCCACTGGCTGCGCGACCTCGGCGAGGAGGACGCGCTGCGCCGCCGCCACCGTGACCACTACCTGGCCCTGGCCCGCCGGGGCGACGCCGCATGGATCGGGCCCGACCAGTTCGCCTGGTACGACCGGATGACCGCCGAGCACGACAACTTCCGCGCCGCACTGGAGTACAGCCTGACCGAACCCGAGGGTCACACCGCGCTGGAGCTGACCGGATCGCTGTGGTTCTTCTGGCACGGCTGCGGGTTCGTCAAGGAGGGTCGGCACTACCTGGACCAGGCCCTGGCCGCCGACACCACCCCCTCCCCGGCACGGGTGAAGGCCCTGTACGCCAGCGGCCAAGTGCTGGTCTACCTGGGCGATCTGCCCGCCCTTGAGGAACGGGCCGCCGAGTGCACCGCCTTGGCCGCGCACTTCGGCGACACGGAGCGGAGTTATGCGGCCGCCACCGACCTGCGGGTGTTGACATTGCGCGGCGACCTGGCGCAGGCGGTGTCCCGGGCCGAGGCCCAGCTCGCCACGGACTGGCGCGAGAAACCACTCACCCTGGTTCCCCTGACGACCCTGATCTTCGTCGCCCACACGCTCGTCGCCTCGGGCCGCTTCGAGGAAGCCCTGGCCTGGCTGGACGAGCTGAGCGCCGCTTGCGACCAAAACGGCGAGCGCAGCATGCGCGCCTGGGGCGACTTCTTCCGCTCCCAGGCCGAGCTGGCCCTGGGCCGGTTCCAAGTGGCCCACGAGCACGCCCGGGCCGCCCTGCTGGTCAAACACCGGCTGCGCGAAGGCATGGGCATCGGCCTGGCCCTGGAATCGCTGGCCCGCTCCGCCACCGCCACAGGCCGGTCCCGGCACGCCGCATGGCTGCTCGGCCTGGCCACGCAGCTGTGGGAGACGCTCGGCCGGCCACAGGCGGGCATCCCCCCAATGGTGGCCGCCCACCAAGTCTGCGAACGCCAGACCCGCGAAGCCCTCGGGGAGGACGCCTACCAGCGCGCCTTCGAGGCCGGCTGCGCTATCGACCTGGACACCGGCATCGCCCACGTCCTCGACCCCACAGGTACTCTCCCGCCTCGGCGAGGCGAACCGCGATGATCGGTTCACTGCGGGTCGAGTGGGCCGAGCAGCCAGGCACCCGTCGAGGTCGGCTCCTCGTTGAAGTAGTACTCCCGGATCGCTTCCAGCATCTCGTCGCGGCTGATCAGCCCGTCCACGTCGCGGTCCAGGCGGCCGAAGACCTCCCGGGCGTCCGGCTCGGGCAGCCCCATCAGGGCGCCGGTCCAGCGCACCTGTTGGTCCCGGGTGAGCTTGCCGTCGGCGTCGGTGTCGGCGATGTCCATCAGCGCGTTGAGGAAGGGGGCGTACCCGGCGTCGAAGGAAGCGGGGGTGACCAGCAGGCCGGCGGCGAAAGCCGCCTGGTATTCGGCCAGGTCGATGCGGCCGTCGGCATTGGTGTCCGCGGCCTGGGCCAGATGCCGCCACACCTTGTCGCTGAGCTCACGCAGACGCCTCAGCTCCGGGGCGTCGGGGCTCAGGTGGAAGGCGGCCGCGAGGCGGTCGCAGGCGGCCTGGAAGTCCGTCCGGTCGACGTAGCCGTCGCCATCGGTGTCGAACGTCTCGAAGCGGCGGGCGAGCTTGCGCCGCAGGAACAGGGACATACCGGCAGATGCGTCCATGGCCCCATCCTGCGCGCGGAGGCGGCCCGTCAGTAGGCCCGGCCCCCCAGCACCTGGTGCACTGCACGCCGGCAGGCACTCGCGAGCCACGGACAGTGCGGGCATGCGAGCCGCTGCAGGACGGGGCCACGCCCTGAGAAACCTGCCTGCGGTGACACCACGCTGCGACACGGGGACGCCCGCCGTTCACTGGCCGGCGTCGTGGCTGGTGAAGAGCCCCAGCAGGGCCTTCACAGGCAGGTCCGCCGCGGTGGGGTGCCGAGGTGTGCTGCCCAGGTGGGGGGTGTAGTGAGCGCGTCGCCCGATGCGTTTCCGGCTGCACGTGCCCTACGGCGATGGTCGGTCCGCATTGCGGCTGAACCTTCGGTCCGCCCTCGATGCCCGGTGGCCTACGTCGTTGCCCGGGGGCGGTAGGAGGCAGCAGGCTCTCGCCCTCTGGTACGGGCTATTGGTCTGGCCTGGTCAGGGGCGTTTTGTCCGCGTGGTCGGTGTGGTCGGCGACGCGGACGTCGTCTTCGTCAGGTGAAACGGGGCCGGGCGGGACGACGATAGAGATGACCTGATTCCACCGCGCTTTCCTTAGGAGGAGGGGACGGTATGACATCTCCTTCCGATTCCTCAGGCGCCGGCTCCCTGCCCCGCACCGAGCCGCAGGACGCCTCCGTCGCTGGAAGTCTGGGTGCCCTGGCGAACAGGGGCTGGCATTTGCTCTGACTGCGGGTCTGGCCACCATCGCGCTGGGGGTTGTGATTCTTGCCTGGCCGGGGGAGACGCTGCGGGTCGTCGGTGTGCTCTTCGGTATGTATCTGTTGGTCACGGGTGTCTTCCAGGTCGCCGCCGCCTTCGGCACGCACGTCCCCGGACATCTTCGGGCGCTGCATTTCCTCACCGGTGCGCTCTCCGTCCTGCTCGGACTGGTCTGCTTCCGGGGCACCCTGCAGTCGATCCTGCTGCTCGCCCTGTGGATCGGCTTCAGCTGGCTGGTGCGCGGCATCATGATGACGACCACGGCGGCATCCGCCCCAGACATGCCGGCGCGGGGCTGGATGCTCTTCTTCGGCATCATCGGCATGCTGGCGGGCATCGTGCTGATCGTCGCGCCGTTCACCTCGATCGCCGCGCTCACCCTGACGGTAGGCGTCATGGCCATCGTGCTGGGGGTGGTCGAAGCGTTTCACGCCGTCAGGATGCGGGTCGACGTCGGCCGCCTCGCGCGGGGCGCTGAGCCCCGGCGGCGGCCGCTGTTCCACCCGCACCCGCAACACTGACCGCACAGTCCTGGCGCTTCGTTCCGGCGCGCTCCCGACTGCCCCGGCATCGCGCGAGCCGCTGCTCGGACAAGATACGAGACGCTCGACACCGTGCACGACCACCGGTGACGTGGAGCGTCGGCCGCGCTCCGGTTGCCGGTTCGGGGCGGGGCAGCAGACCGCGTACGAACCGGGCCGGCAGTGTGCGGGCAGTCGGCCGCCGGACTGGTCGCACGGCGCGCAAGCGGCCGACGGTGCAGCGGAGGCAGGAGTGGCGATGGTTGGTGCCCAGGCAGGTACCCGGGCAGTGGTCGTGGCAAATCCACGCTCGGGTGGTGGCAAGCCTGTCCGTTTCGACTTGGTCGGCCGGGCCGAGCGGATGGGAGCGGAAGTCCGGTTGATCGACGCCGAACACGGCGCAGCGTCACTGGCGCGGCGCGCTGTCCAGGAGGGGCGGCGGTGCTGGGAGTCGTGGGTGGCGACGGCACGGTATCGGCTGTGGCCGCGGTGGCCGCCGACGCGGTTCGGCCGTTGGTGGTGGTTCCGGCGGGCACGCGCAACCACTTCGCCCGGGACCTGGGCCTGGACATCCGCGATCCGGTGTAGACACCCCGCGGGGCCCCGTCCGGTTCCCGCAGGTGGTGCTGGTCTCCAACAACCCTCACCACATCGCCACCCCCTGCTACTTGGGGCGCCGCTTCACGCTCGCCTCAGGCTTGCTCGGCGGCATCGTGCTCAAGCGCCCGCCCGACACACCACCGGATCTGCTCCAGCGCCTTCGCAGCGAGCTGCGGCGACCGAACGTTCCGGGGCCGGCAGGGGATGCAGCCATCATCTGGACGGCAGCCTGCATCACCCTGCACGGCCCGGTGCGGCAACTGCACGCGGGAATCGACTGGGAACCCGTCACCTTGCCGCTTCCCCTCACCTGTGAAACACGGCCAGGGGCGCTGCCCGTCCTCTTGCCGAAAGAGGACGGGCAGGGATCCCGCCGGAGCCCGCACTCGGGCGGCCTGGCTCTATTGAGAAGTAGTGGCTCCGGCACACTTCTTGGCAAGCCCGGCCCCTCGTGGTCGCTCGTCAACGGCAGGGCCGGACCGGTGCGGCGCAGGTCGGACGACTTCACCAAAGCCGTGCGGAAATGCTCGCCCCGCGCACACAAGAAGTGGGCCAGAGCACGAACTCGTGGTCAACCACCCTGGATCAACCGACTCACCCGGCACCTACCCGTCCTGGCCATCACCTGGCTGGGACGAGACCGGACGCTCGGCAGCATGCGAGATCGAGCCGGCGCTCTGCCGCGCCCGGTTCCGTGCCTTTGATGACACGGGTGATGACACGGGGGCGGACGGCTTCCGCTCGTCCTTGTCCGGCTCGGCCGCCACCCAGTTGCCCAGCGCGATCTCCGCGGTGATTCCGGGGCCGAACCCGGCGATGATCCCCCGCGCCTCATCGTCGGCGCCGCCCTCGGCGAACAGCCGCTCCAGCGCGTCGAAGACCACGGCACTGGCGATGTTGCCGCGCTCGGTCAGCGTGGCCCGGCTGTACCGCGTCGCCTCCGGCGGCAGTCCCAGGGAAGAGCAGAGGTCGTCCAGGATGCGCGGACCGCCGGCGTGGACGATGTAGAAGTCCAGGTCTGCGGCGTCCCACTCGTGCTCCTTGGCCAGCGCCTCCATCGCCGGGGCGAGCACCGGCATCGTGCCCGGCACCCGCTTGTCCAGCCGGAAGTGGAACCCCGTGTCGCGTACGCCGTAGGAGATCCACGCCTCGGTGTCCGGCACGAGATGGGAGCCGTTGGACGCCAGCCGTACGCCGTTGCCGCCCCTGCCGCGGACCACGGCGGCCGCCAGCGCGTCGCCGAACAGGCCGTTGGACAGCAGGTTGCCGACCTCCAGGTCGGTCGGCTGGTAGAGCAGCGAGCAGAACTCGCATGCCACGATGAGCACGTTGGCGTCCGGGTAGGCGGTGCAGAAGTCGTGCGCCCGGTTGATCGCCGCACCGCCGGCCGCGCAGCCCAGCTGTGAGATGGGCAGCTGCCGGGTGTCGGACCGGAAGTCCATGGTGTTGATCAGCCATGCGGTCATCGACGGCATCATGAAGCCGGTGCACGAGACGTAGACGATCAGGTCGATCTCGTCGACCGTCACCTGCGCGTGGTCCAGCGCCTCCCGGATGACGCCGGGGACCCTGGCCTTGGCCTCCTGTTCGTAGCGCGCGTTGCGTACTTCGAAGCCCGGGTGCCGGAGGGTCTCCTCGATCGGCTGGACGAGATGCCGGGTCGCGACTCCGGTGTTGCCTATCAGCCGGAGCGCGAGTGGGAGCTGCGGGTGCTCGGCGTGCAGCGTGCGGGCGAGCTCCAGGGTCTCTTCGCGCGTGATGACGTGTTCGGGTACGGCGATGGCCGGACGGCACAGAATTGCCATGAGTTGCATTCCCCCTGTTATCCGGTACTCACCAGGAGACCGGCAGCGCCAACGGATAGCGCCAGATCGATACGGTGTTCCACTGCACTTCCTCCGCCGGTACCGCGAGGCGGAGTTCCGGGAAACGGCTCAGCAGTGTGCCGATCGCCGTTTGCAGGGTCATGCGTGCGAGATGCGCGCCCAGACAGTGATGGGCTCCGTAGCCGAAGGTCATATGTGGTGCGGGACGCTCCCTGTCGAAGTCGATTTTGTTCGGATCGGAATATGTCGAGTCGTCGCGGTTCGCGGTCAGATAGGAAACGTGAACCGTGTCGCCGGCCCGTATGGTGACGCCGTCGATTTCGACGTCCTCCAGCGCTACTCGAGGAATTCCGACGCCTTGCCGGAACGGAATGAACCGGAGCAGTTCCTCGATGGCCCGCGGCAGGATCTCCGGCTCGGCACGCAGCCGGCGCAGCTCGTCGGGGTGGGTCAGCAGCGTGTAGACGATGTTGCTGATGTTGTACGTGGTGGTGTCGTGGCCGGTGATCACCAACAGCATCGACATGACGGTCAGCTCGTCGTCCGTCAGCCGTTCCCCGTCGATCTCCGCCGTGGCCAGCGCGCTGATCAGGTCGTGCCCGGGATCGCGGCGGCGCTCGGCGCTCAGCTCCGCGAAGTACGACCGCAGCCCGGCCTTGGCTGCGACCGCGTCGTCCCGGTCGGCCGCGTTCATGGACATCATGGTCATCGCCCAGCGCCGCAGCCGCGGCCGGTCCGCGGGCGGCACCGCCAGCATCTCGGTGATCGTGCGCAGCGGCAGCTTGTCGGCGAGGTGGTCGGCGAGGTCGGCGGGCGGCCCGTGTTCCACCATGCCGTCCAGGAGTTCGTCGACGCTCCGCCGTACCCACGGGCGGAGCTTCTCGACCGCCTTGTTGCTGAACGCCTTCACGACGAGTCCGCGGACACGGTTCAGCGTCGGCGGGTCCATCAAGTTGATGGCTTCGTCCTGCGCGATCGGGGCCGGCGTGATGCGCGGGAAATCCCTCCCGACGAGCGCCGCCCGGCTGAAGCGCCGGTCGGAGGTCACGAGCTGGACATCGGAGTACCGGGTGACAAGCCAGCAGTTCCCTTCGCCGTACGGCATGTGGACCCGGGCAATGGGGGCCTCGGTCCGCATCCGCGTCAGAAAGGGGTCCGGTTCCAGAGCATCGTCATGGCGGACGCAGAAGTTCCGCACAGTTTCCGAACGAGTCATCCCAGCAAGATGTCATGCCCGCACTGGGACAAACACGTCGCCTTTCCGACAGAAGAACTGAGCGGGAATGGAGACTTCACTCGTCCTGTGCCGGGCTTTACCGCATGCCCATGCCACGCTCTCGGAAACCGCGCCGGAGGCCGGTCATCCCTTTTCCGGAAGTCGTTGCATGCGGTCGAAAAAATTCGCCAGACCCGGCACACCGAACCACGGCACCGCACCGTTCCCAGCCACCGTGCCGCGATTCCGCGACGGTGACGCAGAACAGGGCCGGCCAGTTGCGTCGGTCGGCCCGCCCGTTCCGAAGGGCGCATTCCGGCCCCTGGGTGAGCACCATGGTCGGCCAAGTGGCCGTGTCACGCCAGGACGCCACGGCGTCCGCGAGCCCCTCCACCGCGACCCGCCACTCCTCCGCTGCCGAATTCCGTTGCAGTCGCTGAGTACCGCGGTGTCAACCGTCTGGTGGCCCACTTCGGACGGCGTCCGCCCTCTCCTGGACGGTGTCCTGCCGCGGCACCACTAGGAGGCCGCCACCGCGCGTGCCAGCCCTGGCCAAGCATTGCTGTGGATCGCCCCGCGGACTGACGCTCGTAACAGGTCCCGGCATGCCGTCGGCGAGGGTGCCGGCAACCTCGCGCCGCAGGAGGGGCTGTCATGCTGATCAGCGCCAAGGTCGGGAGCGTCACGCGCAGCCGGTTCGAGGAGATCGTCGCCGGGACCGGGACCTGGTGCTGGGGGAGACCCGGATCCAGTTCAAGCTCGGGGATGACGCGCTGCGGATAGAGCCGATGCGGCCCCACAGCGGCGCCCACCCCGACGACGGCGACGAAGAGGTCCTGGGTGTGCGGGAGTCGCTGGAAATGTTCGCCGAAGCGATCGGCGTCACCTACAACCAGATCCGCCTCTACCGGCAGACCGCCTCCCGGTGGCCGGTCGAACGCCGCGCCGAAGGGGTCGCGTTCGAGGTCCACCGCATCCTGGAGAAGCTCGCCGACCGTTTCGAGCGCATCCTCGATCCGCCCGAGAATCCCCGCGGCGGGGAAGCACGGTGGACGTGCGATACGGCCAAACGCCTGGTGGGCTGGCAGGTCGACGCCCCGCAGACCGCGCAGGAGAAGATCGAGGCGATCCACGACCTGGCCGCCGACGAGCAGGTCGCCTCGCGCGCCGTGACCGACCTCCTGCGCCGCCCCGAGGTTGCCTTCCACGCCGCCCACGACGACGAAACCCGCCACACCTTCCACCGGGCCTGGCTCGGCGCCGACGAATGGCCGGAGGACGACAGCACCGACGTCCCCGGCCGGGAGAGCACCATCACCCCGGCGCTCCGGTCGATCGACAAGACGCTGCTGTTCCTGGACGGGAAGAAGGCGGCTCACCAGCTCCTGATCGCGACGCACGGCCTGGTCCCGGAGCTGCAGGATGAGCAGCTGGCCGAGGAGGCGCAGGTGGTGATCGTGCAGGACCTGGCCCGGCTACGTGCCGCCTGCGACTGGATCGAGCACGCGCTGGCCACCGGCGAGATCGACATGGACGAAGAACTGGCCCGCCTCCTGGACGACGGCGCGGTGGACGACGACCGGCCGTACGACGAGGAGGACGACGAGGACGACGGCGGCGCGGGCGTGCCGGCATAGCCCGGGTGGGTGATGCCGCGGCACGCGAGGGTGCGGAAGGCTGCAAGGACCAAAGAGGAAAGGGCCGGCTGCGGCGGTCACGGTTCGGATGAGCCCCGAAGCCCAGTGCGTACTGGGCCCGGACGGGATGGCGCAGGCCCGCAAGGAAGGACAGCGCGCGGACTGCGCGGCGTGCACGAAGAGCATCACCGGCCAAGCGAACGTCGTGGTGACCGGAGCCGGCACCCTGCACGTGCAGGTCTGGTTCGCCCACCCCCGACTGCATGCCCTCCACCGTCACTGAGCTGCGCGAACCGTCGAACAACACGACCGACGACATGCAAATGGCGAGCCTGCCGCCGCTGCCCGGCGGGCACGGCTGTGCCGTCCTGGTCGCACAGCTCGAAGCCCCGCAGTTCCTCGCCGACCCCCGAAGCGAACTCACCGACATCCTCGCGCCCTACCTCCTGCGCCAGGGCTTCAAGCCCATCAGCGACACGGCGACCGCACCGCCGCCGCTGGAACGCTGGCTCGCGGTGCTCACCCAGGTGCCCGGCATCGAGGTCAGCGGCAGCCTGCTGACCATCGTCGACGACAACGCCGAAGTATTCTTCACCGGCCCCGTCTTCACCCCGACCCGCTGGCGTCGCACAGCCCTGGAAGCCGGCGAGTGCACGCTGTACTACGGGCCCACCCAGATCGACCCCGCCTCCCGCGACTTCCCCACGCAGAACCGGCTGCTGGAAGCCGCCGCCAAAGACGGCCGCCTGCTCGGCGCGCGCGTGCCCTGCACGGATCGCGCCACGCTGCGAAACGCAGCTGCCAACGAATGAAGATCTGCCCACACTTCCACGAGGGGGCGCTGGCCGAACTCCGCGCGACTACAGCGTCGGCGAACCCGGCCCTGAGTTCAGGAAGACGCCGACTGTGGCTCTTTCAGCGCCTAGGCGACCTTCGCGCCATCTGTTTGTAGGCCGTCGAGAAGAACGGTCAGCACCAAGTGGTGACCGTGTGCAGGGTCAGGCTCCAGTCCCAGCACGCATCCCTGTACCGCTGGGGCGCCGGTCAGCCGCAGCACGTCCTGCCAGGCCAGATCCCGGCGGAGACGGCCCTGGTTCTGAGCGCGTTCGATGACCCTCCGGGTGAGGTCGAGGAGCTCGTGGCGCTGCTGGGCGACAGCGGGCCCGCCGTGCTGGTCCAGGGAGCCGGACAGCCCCACGTTCTGAGCGGTGCGCAGGGCCAGGCTGGTGAACAGCAACGAGAAGCCCTCCCAGGCGTCATCGCAGTCCAGAGCCTGGTGTGCGGTGTCGATCAGTTCGGTGAGGATGTCGCTCAGCACCGCCGCCATGAGCTGGTCGCGTTCGGGGTAGCGCCGGTAGACGGTGCCCACACCGACGCCGGCCTCCCGAGCGATCTCGTGGTAGCTCACGTCCAGCCCGGTGGAGGCGACGGCACGACGCGCGGCCGCGAGAACCCGCGCGGCATTGCGCTGGGCGTCGGCGCGCACGGGCATCGCCGCCCCCTGGGTCGTCGCAGACCGCTCCGTGTTCATCACCCCATCTTATCCATAAGTGGACAGCTTCTGTCCGCCTCCTCTACTCTCGTGGAAACGGACAAGTCTGGTCCGTTTGTTTGGCTCGTACGAGAGGTGCGAAGCATGGGGTCCCGCGTGTGGCTGATCACCGGCGCGTCCGGCGGGTTGGGTCAGGCCCTGGTCAGTGAGGTTCTGAGTGCAGGTGAGCGAGTGATCGCGGTCACGCGCGACGACGAGCCGCTGCAACCGCTGACCGCCGCCTTTCCCGGGCGTCTGCGCACCGTGAGCGTGGACATCACCGACGCCGGTACGCTGCGTCCGGTACTGGATGACGCGATCACCGGGTTCGGCCGCCTCGACGTCGTCGTCAACAACGCTGGCTACGCGCTGGCGGGCCCCTTCGAGGAACTGGACGACACGGAGCTGCGCGCCCAGTTCGAAGTGAACTTCTTCGCCGCCGCCAACGTCCTGCGCGTCGCTCTGCACCACCTGCGCGCGGCAAAAGCGGGCCGTGTACTGCAGATCAGCTCGCTGGCGGGCCAGATCGGTGCCCCGGGGATGAGCGCCTACACGGCCAGCAAGCACGTCCTCGAAAGTCTGAGCGTCTCACTGGCCGCCGAGCTCACCTCGCCGGGCATCCGGACGACGATCGTGGAGCCCGGAGCAGCCCGCACCGACTTCCGTGCCAACTGGGCGAGCCGACTGCCCGGCAGCGCCGCCGTCCCCGACTACCTCCCCGTGCACGAAGCGCTGGCGCGCTCCGCCGACGCCGCGGCAAGGCAGGTCGGCGACCCCGCCCGTATGGCCCAGGCCCTCGTCGTCCTCGCCGATATGCCGAGCCCCCCGCTGCGCCGTCCTCTCGGCAGCGACGCCCTCGACGGCATCGGGAACGCCCGCAGCGACCAACTCGAAGAGCTACGCCGATTCGTGACGCTGAGCGCTTCCACCGACCACACAAAGGCAAACTGACATGCCCGAGCACCGCACCACCAGCCGTTTCGCCGTCGTCACGGGCGGCAGCGAGGGCCTGGGCCTGGCCATCGCCGGTGCCCTCGCCCACGACGGAGCGGACCTGGTTCTCGTCGCCCGCAACGGCGACAAGCTCGAGACCGCCGCCAAGGAACTCGGCCGGCACGGCACCGTCGTGCACACCGTCCCCGCGGATCTCTCCGCGCCCGATGCTCCCGCCCGGATCGCCGCGCACGTCGGAAACCTGACCGACCGGGTCGACACCCTCGTCAACAACGTCGGCACCGCACACTTCGCCTCCCTTGCCGACACCACGGTCGACGAGATGAACACCATGTGGCACCTCAACGTCCAGGTGCCGCTGCTGCTGAGCCAGCAACTCCTGCCCGCCCTCGTGAACGCTCGGGGGAGCATCATCAACATCAGCAGCTACTGGGCCCGCAAAATGGTCGCCGGCCGTCATTCGGCCGCCTACTCCGCCACCCGCGGAGCGCTCAACTCCATGACCCGGGCGCTGGCCAGTGAACTCGGCCCCCAAGGAGTCCGTGTCAATGCCATCGCTCCCGGCGCCGTCCGCACTCCCAAGTACGAACGCTCCTATCTCGCCCCCATGACCGCAGAGGAACGCACCGCACACGACGAGCAGATCGAGCACTCCTACCCCCTGGGACGTCTGGGGACTGCCGATGACGTCGCCACCGCGGCCGCCTACCTGGCCTCGGCCCGGTGGACCACCGGCACCATCCTCGCCGTCGACGGCGGACTCACCGCCCGCTGACTTCTGCAAGGTTCCTGAGGCTGTGTCAATCTGACGGGTTGTCTTGCTGTTGAGAGGTCAGTTGTTGCTCGGGGTCAGGCGATCCCCGAAGCGACCTGGAACGCGTTCAGCGATGCCTTCCAGCGCATGGTCCACCACTTGACCCTTGCCACCTGCTTCAGGCCGCTGCAATCGACAGCGCGCGATGACGTCGGGTTCTGCGCGAAGGCGTGCCGGGGATACGTGCCTCAGCTGTGGTCCCGCACCGCAGCGAGGCACTGGTCGTAGAGGTCTGCCAGGTCGATCCGTCCGTCATGTGTGGCCCAGAGTTCGGTTGCCGTGTCGATACAGGCGAAGACCGTCGCGACGATCGCCTTGGCCTGCGTGTCGGGAGCCGGGCGGCCGGAGCCGTTGCCCAGCCGCGCCCGGATGACGGGGACGAGTTCGGCCTGCCAGCGCAGTCGCTTCTCGATGTAGCGGGCATGCAGCGAGGGCGTGTCGAAGATGAGGCGGGAGAGTTCCAGCGCACGCTCAGGGGGGTGGTTGGCGGTCAGAATGACCTCGAATCCGGCGCGCAGGGCATCCCAGGCCGACATCTCGGCCGGCTGCTGCTCGACGGTCCGTTTCAGCAGCTCGCCCAGCGCCTCCTGGTCGCCGCAGACCAGGTCCTCCTTGGTGCCGAAGTAGCGGAAGAGGGAGCGCTGCGAGACCTCCGCCTCCCGCGCGATCTGCGCGATCGTCGTCTGCTCGTAGCCCTGCTCGGCGAACAGGCGTACCGCCGTATCCAGGATCGCCTGGACGGCGACCTGCCTCGAACGCTCCCACAAGGTCGTCATGGACGTCAGGATATGCCTCTGGACAGCGACCGCCTACTTGGCATTAACTGCCAGAAATGCAGCGACTGAAAGAAGGATGACCATGCCGGCCGTCGACTACCACGGACACACCACCCTCATCACCGGGGCCAGCGCGGGCCTCGGCGCCGAGTTCGCCCGCCAGCTCGCCGCCCGCGGCTCCGACCTGGTGCTGGTCGCCCGCCGCAGGGACCGCCTGGAGGAGCTGGCCACCGAACTGCGCGAACAGCATCGGATCCAGGTGCACGTGGTGGAGATGGACTTGGCCACGGAACACCCCGGGCAGGCGCTGGCCGCGCAGGTGGCCCAGCTCGGCCTGCACGTCACGAGCCTGATCAACAACGCCGGGTTCGCCACCTTCGGCCCTTTCCACCAGGCGGACCCGGACCGGCTGCGCCGGGAGATCGCGGTCGATGTGACCGCGGTCGCCGACATCAGCCGTGCCTTCATCGACCAACTGCGTACGGCGGGTCGCGGGGTACTGGTCAACGTGGCGAGCATGGCCGCCTACCAGCCCAACCCGCGCATGGCGCTCTACGGGGCGACCAAGGCGTTCGTGCTCAGCCTCACCGAGGCTCTGTGGGAGGAGTCACGCGGCACCGGTCTGCGGGTGCTGGCCCTGTCTCCCGGCGCGACCCGGACCGAGTTCTTCGACGTCGTGGGCACCCCACAGGCCGCCGGAGGGACCAGGCTCGCCTCGCCCGTCGACGTCGTCCGCACCGCGCTGGCCGCCCTGGACCGCAGGAACCCGCCGCCCAGCGTCATCGCAGGCCGCATGAACAGGGTGATGGCCTTCCTCGCCCGACGCCTGGCCACCCGGCGCCAGGTCATCCGGGCCATCGGCCGGCTCACCGCCAAGGGGGCATGACGATGGGCGGAAAGGCCGTAGGGACTCCCGAAGCACGACAATCTGCGGGCGCTACGGCAGCGTCTCGACCGTGGTGATCCGGCTGGTTGAGGACACCGACGGCTGCGAGCGCGTCCTGAAGACCCGGACGGCCCAGGGCGAGGTAGAAAGACCGTAGAGCCCGTAGCCGCATCGACCGTGGGTGCGGCCGCGCGAGACGCACGCTCCGGGCATGGTTCGACTTCAACGCCCCCTGACAGAGCCTGTGCGAGACCCCGGACTCGGCTACTCGGCTTTCGGGGACTCTGTGGCCACTCCATGGCAGCCAGCGGACCTGCGGCCAGGCTCTGAGCCGCGAGTGTGGCCACATTCGCGGGCGTCGCCGTGGTCAGTCGGTCTCCTCCAGCAGGGGAGGTCGCCGCTCAAGGCGGCGTGGGCGGTGGCCAGGAGGGTGCGGTCGTGGGTGAGGGCGTGGCTGCGCAGGCGCAGCCAGGCGTGTTCGGGGTGAGGCCGTGGCGCTGGGCGAGGATGCCGGCGGCTTGGTGGGCGGGGGAGAAGGGGAGGGCGAAGAGGCCGGTGAGCCAGGGGGCTGGCTCAAGGTGGCGTGTGAGGTGGCGTCGGCGAAGGCGAGGGCGTTGGTCAGCTGGCGGAAGGTCAGCGGTTGCGTGTGGGTGCGGTGGCCGGTGAGCGCTCCGACGGTGACCTCGCCGGCGGGGCGAGGGAAGGCGAAGAGGGCGCCGATGCCCAGGCGTGTGAGGGCCGGCACGAGGCCGAGCCGCACCTCCGGCGGGACGGCGGTGAGGTCGGTGGCCAGCAGGGTGTGGCCATGCTGGGCGGCGTCGATGCTCGGTTCTTGGCCGTGGACCAGATGGAGGTCCTCCACGCGTTGCGTCAACGGGCCGTGGAGGTGGAGTGGCTCGGGCAGCAGTCCTTCCGCTCGAGTGAGGACGAGGGCCAGGCCGTCCAGGCCCAGCGCGCGGGCTGCCCGTGCCATCGGCAGCGTCCCGCGCTTGAGGTTCTCCATGCAGTCGTCCACCGCTGCGTGAGTGTCGGCCACGGTCACCTCGCGTCCTGCCTTGCCGGGCAGGTGGCAAGGCCATCAGGGCAGGGCGAAGCCACGACGGGCATCGGTGCGCAGCGTGCTGTGCGGGCCCGTGGCCTCAAGGCCCTGCGAGGGGAGAGGGGAGGCGCGGGTCGCTGCCAGCAGCCACCCGTGCCTGGGTGCAGGTGGCTGCTTCCTAACCACCGCTTCATGCGCGGGGACAGCAGATCATGACGAAGCCCGGTGCGGAAAGCTCCTGTCCGCTGTACCCCGATTCGCACCGGGGAGAGCCCCGCAGGAAGGTGTGGGCAGCGCGATGCCGGGAACCCGGCGGAGCGCTGGTGATGGGCGGGGGTCTGCACCGTCGGCAGGCCTCTGCCCGCAGTTGGGTGGCAGTCATTGCGTGGGCTCGGTCGCTGATGCGGTACTGCGAGAGGGCCGAGGAGCGCCGATTGCCCGGTGGGAGAGCCGACTGCGGACGACCCTGGTCGCCTTCGCGGCGGTGAGCTGGGCAGTGGCCGTGGCGGTGCTGACCGCACTGACTCTTCAGGCGAGAGAGAAGGAGGGCCCTGTTAACCGGGCAGGCAGAGCCCTCCCGGCGCCTGCCGGGCGAGGAGGCGCCACCGGTACAACGACCTGTCACTTTCCGGGTCACCCGTTCACACCGCACGGCCGGCCCCGGCGGGTGGTAGGTCTCGGTCATGGTGCGGATGCCCGCCGAGTCGATGCTCGCCCAGCCCGTCGACACCTTCGCTCTGCCGGCCGGGTGGGCGGCGGAGCCGAAGTGGGACGGCTTCCGCGTCCTGCTCGCGTACGACCAGGAGCAGACGCTGCTGCGCTCCCGGCACGGCACCGACCTCACCGGCGCCTTCCCGGAGTTGGTCGCCGTGGCCGCCGTGTTGCCGTACGACGTCGTCCTGGACGGCGAGGTGGTCATCTGGGCCGAGGGCCGGCTGGCCTTCGAGTATCTGACGCGGCGGCTGAACCGCCGCGCGGCGACCGTCGCGCGTCTGGCCGAGCAGTATCCGGCGCACTTCGTCGCCTTCGACCTCCTCCACCAGGACGTCGACCTCACCGGCCGCCCGTACGTCGAGCGCCGCGCCGCCCTGGAGGCGCTCTTCGCCGAGTACGGGCTCGGGGCCCCGTGGACGCTGTGCCCGATGACCACCGACGAGGAGAGAGCACGGGAGTGGCTGTCGTGGTCGGTCGTCGGCATCGAGGGCGCGGTGTTCAAGCGGCTCCGGCAGCCGTACCTGCCCGGCAAGCATGCGGGTGGGTGGCGGAAGTACCGCGTACGGGAGTCCACCGAGGCCATCGTCGGAGCCGTCACCGGCTCCGTGAGCCGCCCCGGCACGCTGCTGCTCGGCCGCCTCGCCCGGGACCTGGCCGCCCAGCTGGCCCCGGCCGGGCCCGAGCACCCGTGGAGGGGGCGCACCTTCAGCGCGGGCTGGCATACGAACGACGTCCTCGACGTCACCCTCGTCGCCCCCGAGCTGGTCGCCGAGATCGACGCCGACGTCGCGTTGGACGGGGCCGGCCGCTGACGGCACCCGCTCCGGATGCTCCGCCCCCGCGCGGACCTCGACCCGGCCGACGTGCCGCGGTTCGGGCGGGGCAACGAACCGGCAGCCGGCTGACCCGGCGAGGGCG
Organism: Streptomyces niger; assembly: GCF_000718305.1. Taxonomy (GTDB): domain Bacteria; phylum Actinomycetota; class Actinomycetes; order Streptomycetales; family Streptomycetaceae; genus Streptomyces; species Streptomyces niger. Next base: position 3,780 of record NZ_JOFQ01000042.1, on the reverse strand, counting down.
GCAGCCGAAGAAGAAGCGGGGCGTACGAATTCCGTACGTGAGGGACGCGCGGGGGGGACAGGTACGACCGATCCGCGATCGACGTCAAACCGCACCCGCCCTACCTGGAGCCGCTGACGTGCTGGGAGTGCGGCGTCGAGGTCCACGGCCGGCACGGCAACGCCGATGACCCGGACTCCACCTCATCGCACTATGCCAAGAACCCCGGCAAGAACCACGGTCCGCGCTGTGCGTACGACTTGGAGCGCCGCGGCAAGGAGCTCGTGGACGCCTCGGGCAGCACGGTGGTCCGCAAGGCCTGTTCGTGTCCGGTGACCGAGTCCAGCGAGGACGACCAAAGGCGATCCGGCAGCAGGGCTGACGACTGGGATGCCTGGATGCTGCCCCTTGAGACGTACCGCCTTCGCCGCGACGCCACAGGCCTTGCCGTAGGCGTCGACCTCCTCGCTACACCACTGCGCATTCGCCGTGTCCGTGTCTCGCCCGAGCGGGAACGCGCACTTCGGATGGTCGCAGCGCTCCAGGACCTGGGTCTTTGACCGACATCACGCTCCGGGACACGTCCGGTGGCATCTCCTTCGCCCGGCGGGCCGCCTGCCCGCGCTCGTCGAGCGTCTACATCGGCGAGGACATCATGATTGCTGAACGTTTTGCCCCTTCAGAGGTCGAGTCTCTAGTCCAAGGCGCCGCTGCCCTGGCCGATTCCCCATGGCGTCCGCGCTGGCGCAGGGCCTGGTACGCGCGGATGCCGCAGCCGGACGCCCGGTCGCCGCGGGCCCGGGTCCTGCAGGCCATCCGGGACGCGGCGGTGTCGGGGGACGAGGACCTCGTCCGGGCCCTCCTCGCCGACTTCGAAGCCTTCTTCCGGGTGTGCCTGGCACCGCACCGGTCCGCGATCCGGGAGCAGGCCGAGGCGGACATCCTGCACCGGGCCGGCGACGTCGCGCGGCACGGCCTGGCACACGCACTGGCCACCCTGCACCCGTCGGTGAGCTATCAGGACGGCACCCTGTGCCTCGCCAACGACACCGCGCTGGAAGCGGTCCACGACCAGCAGATCACACTCGTGCCCTCGACTCTGGCGAGCCGCTGCTTCGTGGCGCTCGACCCCGGTGACCGGTACTGCGTCTGCCTCATCTATCCCGCCCTACGGGCCGGCGAGGCGCGGGACCGGAGCCCGGACGTGCCGGAGCCGAAGCCGGACGCGCGGCTGGGCGACGTACTGGGCCACACCCGGCTGATGCTGCTGCGCAGCCTGGAGCGGCCGTGCACCACCACCGGACTCGCCGCGCTGCATCACCTGAGTCCGTCCACGGTCTCCTACCACCTCACCCGGCTGCACCGGGCCGGCCTGCTGATCCGCATGCGCGACGGCAGTCACGTCCGCTACCGGCGCACGGAGGAGGCGGACCGGCTGCTCGCCCAGGGGTGAACGGGGCTGGCCGGCCACGAGATTCGGGCGTGCGTGCGCGCAACGGACGTCCGTACGAGGTGAATCACTCGTACGGAGGAATCGGCGGAGCGCGGTCACGCGCCGTGAAGGTCTGCCGTAGGTTCGCGTTTTCCGCTACCGGAAGGTCCCACCGTGACCCATTCCCCGGGACAACGCCCGCCTGCCCTGCCGTCCTTGACCGGCGTCCGCTTCTTCGCCTGCGGCACCGTCGTGCTGGCGCACGTGCTGGCCGTCTCCAGGATATTCAGCGACGCGCAGCTGCAGCTCGCCCTGGGCGGCCTGGTTCCGCTGGCGACCAATGCGGTGACGCTGTTCTTCGTCCTCAGCGGCTTCGTCCTCACCTGGACCGCCTCGCCGGGCGACACGGCACGCCGCTTCTGGCGCCGCCGCGCCGCCAAGGTGCTGCCCAACCACGTCGTCACGTGCACGGCGGCCGCTGTCCTGGTGGCCCTCTACGGGGTGCAGGCCGAGCTGAGTTCGGCGCACGGGCCGTGGCACCCGCTCGCGGTGGTGGCGAACCTGTTCCTGGTCCATGTCTGGCTGCCCGACGGGGACTTCATCCTGGCCGCCCACCCGGTGACCTGGTCCCTCGCCTGCGAGGCATTGTTCTACCTGCTCTTCCCGGTGCTGATCCTGGTGGTGCGCCGGATCCGGCCCGCGCGGCTGCCGGTGTGGGCGCTGGCGACCGCCGCCGCGACGGTCTGCGTCCCGAGCCTGTCGCTGCTGCTGGCCGGGCCGCCCTTCGACCCGCAGGTGCCGGTGTCGGAGCTGCAATTCTGGGCCGCCTACGTCTTCCCCGTCTCGCGGCTCCCGGAATTCGTCCTGGGCATGCTGCTGGCCCGGCTGGTCGCCGAGGGCTGGCGGCCGCCCCGGCTGCGGTACGGCGTGCCGGCGCTGTTCCTCGTCGTCGTGGTGGGCCTCGCGCTCCCGCCGGTCTTCGTCTTCGGGCCGTTGTCCGCCGGGCCGGCCGGGCTGGTGACCGCCGCGCTGGCCGTCCGCAGCCTGGGCGCCGAGCCGTTCTGGCTGGAGCGGCCGTGGCTGGTCGCGCTGGGGCGGCGCACGTACGCCTGCTACATCAGCCACTTCGTGGTGGTCATGTACGTGCGGCAGTACGTCACCGGCCCCGGCACGTCCTTCGGCGTCCCGGTGGCCCTCGCCTACGCGGCCCTGATGGTGGTGCTCAGCGCGCTGGTCGCCTGGGCGCTGTACCGCTTCGTCGAGTGTCCGGTCATGGCCCGGCTGGCCCCTCCGCGCGCTCCCGCCGACCGTGCGTCGATTCCCGGGTCCCGCAAGCCGGTCACCGATCCGTCGTCGGCACGGGTGGAGAAGCCCTGACCGCGGCCGGGTGCGGCGGGAGCCGGGGGAGACGGGCGTGTCACGTACCGGGCAGGATCACCGTCACCCCGGCTCCGGACGCCTCGCCCATCGCCGCCAGTGCCGCGGGCGCGGCGGCCAGCGGAAGGGTGGACGTCGTCGGGACGGAGCACGTCGGCCCGCACCGCCTCCAGCATCGGGGGATAGGCGTGGGCCGCCATGCCGTGGCTGCCCAGGATCTCCAGCTCCAGCGCGATCACCCGGTCCATCGGCACCGGCACGGGGCGGGCAGCAGCCCGACCTGCACATGGCGGCCGCGCCGCCGCAGTCTGCCGACCGAAGCGGCGCAGGTCGTGGCCGCGCCGAGGGCGTCCAGCGAGACATGGGCGCCGCCGCCCGTCAGCTCGCGCACCGTCTCGGCCGTGTCCGCGGTGTGCGCGGCGTCCACGCATGCCACGGCGCCGAACCTCCGCGCCAGGTCCAGTGCGCCCGGCGAGCGGTCGACCGCGACGACCCTGGCCCCGGCCGCCGCCGCGATCATCACGGCCGACAGCCCCACGCCACCGCACCCGTGCACCGCGACCCACTCGCCCGGTGACACCCGCCCCTGCGCGGTGACCTCCTCCGCCGCGCGCAGAATCACCGGCACCATCGCCCGGCAGCGTCGGAGGCACTGGTCGTTGGGACCGAACTTGTAGACCATGAAGCGAAACCTATCGACGATCGTCAGGTGAGAAGTAGCAATATTCGCCGGTCGAAGCGACATCAGCCGGTGGCACTGTCGACCTTGGCTACGCCGCCGCCCACTCCAACCCGAGGTCGGCTAGCTGCCGAAGCTTGTCCTCCGTGAGTTTCCCGCGCCCATACTTCGTGTTAGAGAGAAATACGCCCAGCTTCACAGCTGACGAGCGGCCACCGAGAGCTGGGGGGACACCGTCGGGGATCTCCTGTAGATCTGGCGGCATGAACCTCAACGACCTTGGCCTGCTGATGGCCCGTCGTCAGGACGGCGG
>NZ_JOFQ01000041.1 GCF_000718305.1 Streptomyces niger | reverse complement strand
CCCTCCCCCCGCCCCACCCACTCCCCCTGACTGCACCTGCTGCTATTCCCCGCGCCCCCTTCTCACGGTTTCGGTGTCTGGTGTGTCTGGTCTCCCGCGGCCCCCGGTGGGCGGCCCCACAGGCGTTCCATTTCGCGGCGGTCGCGCTTGGTCGGGCGGCCCGCGCCGCGGTCGCGCACCGGGACCTGCAGGGCGGCCTCGCGCGGGGGCGGTGGCGGGCTGTTGTCGACGTAGCACTCGACCGCGACCGGCGCGCCGACACGCTTCTTCACGAGCCGCTTCACAACCACGATCCGCTCGCGTCCGGCGTGCCGCAGCCGGACCTCGTCGCCGCTCCGCACGCCGTGCGCCGCCTTCACGCGCTCGCCGTTGACCCGCACGTGTCCGCCCCGGCAGGCCGTGGCCGCCATCGATCTCGTCTTCATGAGCCGCACGGACCAGATCCAGCTGTCGATCCGCACGCTCCCCTCGTCCTCACTCATCTGAGTCCTTTCGTGGCTACCCCCGGCTTCTCCACCGTGGCCCCACGCCCCACTGGTTTGTGAGCGTGGCCTCACCGCATGTGAAGCGGGCGTTCAAGTACCGCTTCCACCCCACGGACGAGCAGGCAGCCGAGCTGTCGCGCACGTTCGGCTGGTCCGAAAGGTCTACAACGGGTCTACACCATGGCACTCGCCGCCCGGACCGAGGCGGACCTGCGTCACTTTACGGCGTGAACGGCGCGGGGCGAGCGGACCTGTGGACGAGTCCGGGGGTGTGGACAACTCGGTCACCGCCGGGTCAGGCTCGTCACCGCCGGGTCAGCGCCCGCCACCGCCAGGCCGACGCCCGCCACCGCCGGGCCGGCCCCACCACCGCCGAATCAGCGGTTGACGAAGGACAGGCTCGACGCGTCGTAGCGGGTGCCGGCGACCGCGTCGGCGGGAGCCACCGCGTCGATGGCGGCCAGGTCGTCGGCGGACAGCCCGATGGCGACGGCGGCGACGTTCTCCCGCAGGTACTTCTCGCGGCGGGTGCCCGGGATCGGCACCACGTCCGCGCCCCGGTGCTGCACCCAGGCCAGCGCCAGCTGCCCGGCCGTGACGCCCTTCTCCGCGGCCAGCTCGGTCAGCTTGTCGACGATGGCGAGGTTGCGCTCCAGGTTGCCGTCGGCGAAGCGCGGCTGGGTACGGCGTACGTCGGTCTCGGCCATCCCCTCCACCGAGGTGTACCGGCCGGTGAGGAAGCCGCGGCCGAGCGGCGAGAAGGGCACGATGCCGATGCCCAGCTCGCGGCAGACCGGCGCGATCTCCTCCTCCAGGTCGCGCGTCCACAGCGACCACTCGCTCTGCAGCGCGGCGATCGGGTGCACCGCGTGCGCCCGCCGGATCGTCGCGGCGCTCGCCTCCGAGAGGCCGAGGTGGCGCACCTTGCCCGCCGCGACGAGCTCGGCCATCGCGCCGACGGTCTCCTCGATCGGCACGTCGGGGTCGACGCGGTGCTGGTAGTACAGGTCGATGTGGTCGACGCCGAGCCGGCGCAGGGACGCGTCGCAGGCCTGCCGCACGTACGCGGCGTCGCCCCGGATCGCGGTCGGCTCGCCGAGCTTGTTGGCGAAGCCGAACTTGGTGGCGATCACCGCCCGGTCGCGGCGGTCGGCGACGGCCCGTCCGACCAGTTCCTCGTTGTGCCCGGCCCCGTAGAAGTCGGAGGTGTCCAGGAGGGTCACCCCGAGGTCGAGCGCACGGTGGATGGTCGCGATCGACTCCGCGTCGTCCGACGCGCCGTAGCCGTGGCTCATCCCCATGCAGCCCAGTCCCTGTGCGGAGACGGTCAGGTCGCCGAGCTGCCGGGTGGGAATGCTGGTCATGTCATACCTCCTGGAAGTGCCCCGTCCCCCGTGGGTGAGGACCGCGTCGGGCTCACGTCAGGGACGGTAGGAGTTGGAGCGCACTCGAAGTCAACCTCCGGACGAGCCCCGGCAGTCGGCCGGTCGCGCCGTCACTCCGGCTTGCGCGCTTCGAAGAGGGAGCGGGTGGAGTGGGCGACGAACGGCCCCTCGGCCCGGATCTTCTCGTGCAGCTCGCGCAGCCGGTCACGGTACTGCTCGACGGTGAACCCGGGCACCATCCAGATCACCTTGCGCAGGAAGTACACGACCGCGCCGACGTCGAAGAACTCCATGCGCAGCCGCTCGAAGCGCAGGTCGGTGATCTCCAGCCCGGCGGCCTCGGCCGCCGCCCGCTCGTCGTCCGGGTGCCGGGCCCGCCGGGTCTGCTCGGGCTGCGGCCCGAGGAAGTACTCCACGAGCTCGAAGACGCTCTCGTGCCCCACGTGCTGCGCGAAGTACGTGCCGCCGGGCCGCAGTACGCGGGCGATCTCCGCCCACCAGACGGTCGCCGGGTGACGGCTGGTCACCAGGTCGAACGCGGCGTCGGCGAAGGGCAGCGGCGGCTCGTCCGGGTCGGCGACGACCACCGCGCCATGGGGGTACCTCCCATGCCCTTCAGGCAATGGGGGAGGGTGGAGCAGTCGGGTGGCCTTGGTGACGTTCGGCGGCCAGGATTCGGTGGCCACCATCACGGGCGGCAGCTTCGGCGCCCCGGCGAGCACCTCGCCCCCGCCGGTCTGGATGTCCAGCGCGGCCGACGCGCCCGCCAGCCGCTCCCCCATCAGCCGCTGGTACCCCCACGAGGGCCGCGCCTCGGTCGCCCGCCCGTCCAGCCAGGAAAAGTCCCAACCGGCCACGGACACCTCCGCCGCCTCGGCCACCAAGTCGTCGAACCCGCGCTCCATACCTGCATCCTCGCCCCGCCCCCGATCAGCGGCAAACGATTTCCGTCCGGTGCCGACCGCATGACACGAGACACTTTTGCTAGCGGCTGCTTGCAAAAGTTAGCGAGCGGAGGCACCATCGGGGACATGGCATCACTCAACGTCGGCAATCTCGGGGAGTTCCTGCGGGAGCAGCGGCGCACGGCGCAGCTGAGCCTCCGGCAGCTCGCCGATGCCGCCGGGGTGTCCAACCCGTACCTCAGCCAGATCGAACGCGGTCTGCGCAAGCCGAGCGCGGAGATCCTGCAGCAGTTGGCCAAGGCCCTGCGGATCTCGGCCGAGACGCTGTACGTCCAGGCGGGGATCCTCGATGAACGGCGGGACCCGGACGGCCTGGAGGTGCACAGCGCGATCCTGACCGATCCGGCGCTGAACGAGAAGCAGAAGCAGGTGCTGCTGCAGATCTACGAGTCGTTCCGCAAGGAGAACGGCTACAGCTCGGACGTCGCGCGCGCCGAGGGGCTGGACCTCGACCGGCCCGCGCCGAAAGGCGAGCACGGCGACGACGAGCGGCACGGCGGTACGGGCAAGGGCAGGAAGGGCACCCGTGGGGCCGACGGCGACCCGCACGCCACCTGAGCAACCGATTCCAGGAGGAAGAACGGCATGGCCATCACCGACGACATCGTCAAGAAGGTGACCGACCCCACCCCCCTGTACGCCCTGGCCGGCACCGCGGATCTCGCGAGCGAGAAGCTCAAGGAGGTGCCGGCGCTGGTCGAGCGGATCCGCTCCGAGGCGCCCAAGCGCTTCGAAGAGGTGCGCACCACCGAGGCCAAGGCCGTGCAGGACCGCGTGTCCAAGCAGGCCAAGGAGGCCCAGGACAAGTTCTACGAGCTGCTCGGCTCGCTGGACACCGACCTGAAGAAGATCCGCGAGCAGGCCCAGGACCTCGTGCTGCAGGGCGTGGGCCGGGCGGCGGAGTACGCCGTCAAGACCCGCGAGACCTATGACGAGCTGGCCGAGCGCGGTCAGCGCGCGGTGCAGACCTGGCGCGGTGAGGTCGCCGAGGAGGTCGAGGACCTCGCGGTGGCGATCGAGCCGGAGCCGAAGGTCGAGCCGAAGGGCACCGAGGCCAAGGCCACGGAGACCAAGCCCGCGGCGGTCAAGGCCCAGCCGGTCAAGACCGAGCCGGTGAAGGCCGAGGAGAGCAAGCCGGCCGCCGCCAAGGCCGGTACCGAGGCCAAGCCGGCCGCGGCGAAGAAGACGGCGCCGACGGCGCCCGCCGCCCGCAAGACGACGCCGGCGAAGAAGACCACGCCGCCGTCGAAGTGAGCGACGGATCGACCGGGCGGGCCGGGCACGCTGGACGTGCCCGGCCCGTTCTACCGGTACGGTGACGAGGACAGTCCAACAGTCAACGGGTGGTGGAACGGCGTGCTGATCCAGGGATTCAACAATCTGCTGTGGCTGCTTTCGCTGGCCATGCTGGTGTTCGCCGGCTTCGCCTTCATCGATTCCGCCATCCGCCGTGAGGACGCCTACCGCGCCGCCGACAAGCAGTCCAAGCCGTTCTGGCTGATCATCCTGGGCCTCGCGACGCTGGTGAACGTGCTGTTCGGGGTCATGGCGTTCCTGCCGATCCTCGGGCTCATCGCGACGATCGTGTACATGGTCGACGTCCGGCCCGCGCTCAAGCGGGTGTCCGGCGGCAAGGGGCCCCGTCGCGGCGGCTCCAGCTCCGACGGCCCGTACGGCCCGTGGAACGGCGGCCGCTGAAGCCCTGACGGGCATCGCTGCGCCGCTGACCGGCGTGGCCGACCTTCTGACGGGCGTCGCCGAGCCTCCGTCAGGCCCGTTCGTTCGGTCAGCCCCGTGCCTCGCCGCGGTCCAGCAGGAGCACCGCGAGGTCGTCGGTCAGCTCGCCGCCGTTGAGGTCGCGCACCTCCGTGACGGCGGCGTCGAGCAGCGGCTCGCCGCGCAGGCCGGCGGCCATCTTCGCGGCGATCAGGTCGACCATGCCGTCCTGGCCGAGGCGCTGGTTGCCGTCCCCGATCCGGCCCTCGATCAGGCCGTCGGTGTACATCAGCAGGCTCCAGGCGCCGCCCAGCGTCACCTGGTGGCGCGGCCAGCGGGCGCCCGGCAGCAGGCCGAGCGCGGGGCCGCCGCTCTCGAACGGCAGCAGGCGCGGCGCGCGGCCGGCCCTGGCCAGCAGCGGTGCGGGGTGGCCCGCCAGGCACACCCCGGCGTTCCGGCCGTCCGCCGCGATGTCCACGGTGCAGAGCGTCGCGAAGATCTCGTCGTTGTCCCGCTCGTTCTCCAGGACCCGCTGCAGGGTGGAGAGCAGTTCGTCGCCGCACAGGCCCGCGAAGGTCAGCGCGCGCCAGGCGATGCGGAGTTCGACGCCGAGGGCCGCCTCGTCGGGGCCGTGCCCGCAGACGTCGCCGATCATGGCGTGAACCGTTCCGTCCGGCGTGCGGACCGTGTCGTAGAAGTCGCCGCCGAGCAGGGCGCGGCTGCGGCCGGGCCGGTACCGGGCCGCGAAGTGCAGGTCGGAGCCCTCCAGCAGCGGTGTGGGCAGCAGTCCGCGCTCCAGCCGGGCGTTCTCCTGGGCGCGCAGCCGGGACTCGGTGAGCTGGCGCTGCGCGAGGTCGGCGCGCTTGCGCTCCACGGCGTAGCGCACGACCCGGCTGAGCACCGTGCCGTCCAGCTGGTCGCGGGAGAGGTAGTCCTGGGCCCCGACGCGTACCGCCTCGGCGCCGCGCTCCGCGTCCGCCTCCGCCGTCAGCGCGAGGACCGCGTGGCGCGGGGCGAGCCGCAGGACCGCGCGCAGCGGTTCCAGCTCGTCCGGCGCCTCGGCCGTCTCGTCCTCGGCGCGGCTCTCCCGGTCGCCGGCCTCCCGCGCGTCCTGGCCGGGCATGGCCGCCAGGTCGAGCAGGACGCAGTGCACGTCGTCGGTGAGCAGCCGCTGGGCCTCGGTGAGGTTGCGGGCGGTGCGGACCCTGACCTTGTGGCCCTGGCCGTCGGACATCTCGGGGACGGAGCTGGTCGGGTCCTCGCCGATCACCAGCAGGGTCAGCCCGTGGCTGCCGCTGCCGGTCACGGTCGAGCGCGGGAAGGCGGCGGGGTCCGGGACCGGGGCGGTGGTTTCGACGTCCGCCGGGCCGGTGTCGCCCTGCGGGCGTGCGGCATCCCCCTGCGCCGGGCGCGCGGACTCGGGCGCGGCGTTCGCCGGGCCTGTCGCCTGGGGCAGCACGGCCGTGCGCTCACGCGGACCGGGTACGGACATGTCCTCTGTTTCCTTCCCTCCCCCCGAGGGTGCGGCGGCGGTGGCCGACCGGCGCACCACCGTGCCCGGTTCCGCGCCGCTCTTCGGTCGGTCCGAGCGGTGCGCCACCGGGCACTGGAAGGTGACCTTAGCGCCAGTACGGGCCCGTACGGAATGGCGGCCGACACGCCGCCCGGGGCATATACCGGGGTGGGGCAGCGTTTTGGCCGTTCCCGGGAGAAATGCGGAATGACGAACATCACCCCCGGGTACACGCTGGGCCACCGGACGGTGACGGTGTTGTTCCCGGCCGTATGCCGCAATCGCCGCGCGGCCACGGCACGCACGCGCGGCGATACGGTGCGTCGACTCAGCCCTTCGCGTCCGGCCGTACGACGCCCAATATCTGCATGGAACCGGCCCCCGCGATCGTCACCTGGCGGCCGGGCCGCGGGGCGTGCACGATCGCCCCGTCGCCGAGGTACATCCCCACGTGGCCGGCGTCCTCGTGATAGATGATCAGGTCGCCGGGGCGCATGTCCTCGATGGCGACGTGGGGCAGTTGCCGCCATTGTTCCTGCGAGGTGCGGGGAATGGTCCGGCCGGCCGCTTCCCATGCCCGCATCGTGAGTCCGGAGCAGTCGAAGGTGTCCGGGCCTTCCGCGCCCCACACATAATTCTTGCCGATCTGCGCGGTGGCATAGGAAATGGCCTTTTTACCCTGGGCCGACGCGGTTCCGCCGATCTCCTCGAGAATTCCGGAGTCCAGCCATTTCGCCTGCGCGTGGCGGGCTTGTTCCTCCTCCAGCTTCTTCAGCCGCTCCTTTTCCTCGGCTTTCAGCTGTGACTCGATCCGCTCGGCGGCGTCGATCTTCTTCTCGATGTCCTTCTTCGCGGCGGCCTTCTTCTTGCGTGTCTTCTCCAGCCGGTCCCAGCGCGCGGTGGCGTCGTCGGCGTACCCCTGCAAGTCGTTCTCGGTGCGTGCCAGTTGGCCCAGTACGGTGCGGACGGCGTGCTGGCCCTTGCGGGCGAGGGTGGCGTGGTCGAGGAACCCCTCCGGGTCCTTGTTCAGCATCAGCTTGGCCTCGGCGGGCAGGCCGCCGCCCCGGTACTGGGCGCTGGCGAGCTTGCCGGCCAGCCGCTTCAGCTCCTTGCGCCGCTCCTGGGTGCTGACGATGTTCTTCGCCAGCTTCACGATCTCCTTCTGCTGGCGCTCGACCTGCTCCTCGGCGGCGTTGTAGGCGTCGGTGGCCCGCTCGGCGCGCCGGTAGAGGTCGTCGATGCGCTTGCGTACGTCCTCCAGGTCCCGCTTGCCGTCGGGTGCCGGGTCGGCGTACGCCGCCGGGGCCGGGCCCACCAGGGCGCCCATCGCGCACAGCACCACGGTGGCGCAGGTCACCGCCGCGCCGCGTCCCACGTTCCGCCGTTCCACCGGGCTCCTCATGGGCCACCTCCGGTCACTCGCCGTACGCGTCGTCCGGGCGCGGGCGCTCCGCCGTACGGCGGGCCTCCGCCGCGGATGCTGCCATACCGGCCGGTAATGCAGAAGAGCAGCGCACTACTTCTTCCGGGAGATCACCGTCCGGTCCGGCGCGGAGCGGGCATTACCGGCCGCACCCGGCCGACGGCCGAGGTTCACCCCTCGTTCACTCTCCTCCATCGACGCCTTCACCTGATGTGCCTAATTTCGGCCTTACCGAGTGCGCGTCACGCCCCGGAGGCGAGCGCGACACCGCATAGCTGGACACCTCTCATCTGATTCATTTCACGGCCCAGCACGCCACTGACCACGGCGGGCCCCAGGAAGGAACCTTCGACAGTGAAGCTTCAGCGCAAGAACCGGGTTCGCGCCCTCGCGGTTGGCGCTCTCGCCGTCTCCGGAGCCCTGGCCCTCTCGGCGTGCGGCTCGGACGACACCACCGGCGGGCCCGGCGCCTCCTCCGCCAAGACCTCGAACATCAAGTGCGACGGCAAGGGCAAGCTGCTCGCCTCCGGCTCCTCGGCGCAGAAGAACGCCATGGACGTCTGGGTGCAGAACTACTCCGGTGCCTGCAAGGACACCGAGATCAACTACCAGCCCACGGGCTCCGGCGCCGGTATCACCACGTTCCTGCAGGGCCAGACCGCCTTCGCGGGCTCCGACTCGGCGCTCAAGCCCGAGGAGGTCGCCAAGTCCAAGAAGATCTGCAAGGGCGGCGAGGCGATCAACCTGCCGATGGTCGGCGGCCCGATCGCGGTCGGCTACAACGTCCCGGGCGTGGACGACCTGGTGCTGGACGCCGAGACCCTGGGCAAGATCTTCGACTCGAAGATCACCAACTGGAACGACCCGGCGATCAAGAAGCTGAACCCGGGCGCCAAGCTGCCGGACCTGAAGATCCAGGCGTTCCACCGCTCGGACGACTCCGGCACCACCGACAACTTCACCAAGTACCTCAAGGGCGCCGCGCCCAAGGCCTGGCCGCACGAGCCCGCGAAGACCTGGGAGGGCAAGGGCGGCCAGGCGGCCTCCGGCTCCTCCGGCGTCTCCTCGCAGGTCAAGCAGACCAGCGGCGCGATCTCCTACTTCGAGCTGTCCTACGCGACGGCCGGCAAGATCGACACGGCCAAGCTGAACACCGGCGCCCAAAAGCCCGTCGACGCCACCGTCGAGAACGCCTCCAAGGCGATCTCCGAGGCCAAGCAGGTCGGCAAGGGCGAGGACCTGGCCCTGGAACTGAACTACAAGACCAAGGCCGAGGGCGCGTACCCGATCACGCTGGTGACGTACGAGGTCGCCTGCGACAAGGGCAACAAGGCCGAGACCCTGCCCGCCACCAAGTCCTTCCTGACCTACCTCGCCAGCGAGGACGGCCAGGCCACCCTCAAGGAGCAGGGCTACGCGCCGCTGCCCACCGAGATCGCCGACAAGGTCCGCAAGGCCGTCTCGTCGCTCTCCTGACCCACCGGGCGGCGGCCGGCGCACGACGCGCGGGCCGCCGCCCTCCGGTGCACCGCCGCCTGGAGCCCGCCGGCTCCGCAGACCGGAGAACCTATGGATACCTCAGCGATACCCCAGAACCCTCCCCCCGCAGCGCCCGTCGAGCCCTCCGAGGTCAGCGGCAAGTCCGTACGCCCCGGTGACCGCGTCTTCCTCGGTCTCTCGCGCGGCTCCGGCATCGCACTGCTGGTGATCATGGCCGCCATCGCGGCCTTCCTCACCTACCGCTCGGTCCTCGCCATCCAGGGCGACAAGGCCAACTTCTTCACCACCTTCGAGTGGGACCCCACCGGCGCCGAGCCCAAGTTCGGCATCGCCGTCCTCGCCTTCGGCACCGTCGTCAGCTCGATCATCGCGATGGTCATCGCGGTCCCGGTGGCGGTCGGCATCGCGCTCTTCATCTCGCACTACGCGCCGCGCAAGCTGGCCTCGCCGCTGGGCTACGTCATCGACCTGCTCGCCGCGGTCCCCAGCATCATCTACGGCCTCTGGGGCGCGCTCTTCCTCGTCCCGCACCTGTCGGGCCTGTACAGCTGGCTGGACGACTACCTCGGCTGGACCGGGATCTTCAGCTACTCCCAGGGCGCCGCGCGCTCGCTGTTCACCGTCGGCATCCTGCTGGCGATCATGATCCTGCCGATCGTCACCAGCGTCAGCCGCGAGGTCTTCCTCCAGGTCCCGAAGATGCACGAAGAGGCCGCGCTCGCCCTCGGCGCCACGCGCTGGGAGGTCATCCGCATGTCGGTGCTCCCCTTCGGCCGCTCCGGCATCATCAGCGCCTCGATGCTGGGCCTGGGTCGCGCGCTCGGCGAGACCATGGCCGTCGCCACGGTCCTCTCCCCCAGCTTCCTCATCGGGCTCAGCCTGCTGGACCCGGGCGGCGGCACGTTCGCCCAGAACATCGCCAGCAAGTTCAGTGAGGCCGACACCTTCGGCCAGGACGCGCTGATCGCCTCCGGCCTCGTCCTCTTCGTCATCACCCTGCTGGTCAACGGCGCGGCCCGGCTGATCATCGCCCGCCGCAAGGAGTACTCGGGGGCCAACGCATGAGTAACGTCATCACCGAGAAGCGGCCGGTCGCCGACAGCGCGCCGCGGCCCCCCGTCACCCTCCGGCAGGCCCGCCTGCCGCGCTGGTCGCCGCCGGTCTTCGCACTGGTCGCGCTGGCCGCCGGCGCCGGCATCGGCCTCGTCGCCGGCCTGGACAGCAAGATCCAGTGGGGCCTGATCGCCGCGCTGCTCTTCATCATCGGTACCTACGCGGTCGCCGCGAAGGTCGAGGGCGCCCGGCAGGCGAAGGACCGGCTGGCCACCAGCCTGGTCTGGATCGCCTTCCTGCTCGCCGTCCTCCCGCTCGCCTCCCTGATCTGGGAGACCGTCGTCCGCGGCAGCAAGGTCCTGGACGGCTACTTCCTGACCCACTCCATGGGCACCCTGCCGGACGCCATGGTCGGCGGCGGCATCAACCACGCGATCACCGGCACCCTGCAGCAGGTCGGCCTGGCCACCCTGATCGCCGCGCCGATCGGCCTGCTCACCGCGATCTACCTGGTCGAGTACGGGCGCGGCAGGCTCGCCAAGGCCGTCACCTTCTTCGTCGACGTCATGACGGGCGTCCCCTCGATCGTCGCCGGTCTCTTCGTCCTCTCGGTGTGGATCCTGATCCTCGGCTTCGGCCCCTCCGGCTTCGCCGGCTCCATGGCCCTGGCGATCCTGATGATGCCGGTCGTGGTCCGCTCCACGGAGGAGATGCTCAAGCTGGTACCGAACGAGCTGCGCGAGGCCTCCCTCGCCCTCGGCGTACCGAAGTGGCGCACCATCCTCAAGGTCGTCCTGCCCACCTCCATCGGCGGCATCACCACCGGCGTCATGCTGGCCATCGCCCGTATCACCGGTGAGACCGCGCCGGTGCTGCTCCTGGTGTGGGGCGCCAAGACGATCAACAACAACCCCTTCGAAGGCGCCCAGCAGTCCCTGCCGCTGTACGTGTACCAGCAGTGGCAGCAGGGCTCCGAGGCGAGCTACGACCGCGCCTGGGCCGCGGCCCTCGTCCTCATCGCCTTCGTCATGATCCTCAACCTGGTGGCCCGCGGCATCGCCCGCTGGAAGGCCCCCAAGACCGGCCGTTAAGGCACCCGATGATGCGGCTCCGCCGAATCGGGGCCACCAGAAAGAAGCAGTGATTCCCATGGCCAAGCGAATCGACGTCAGCGGCCTCTCCGCCTTCTACGGCAGCCACAAGGCCATCGACGACATCTCCATGACCGTCGAGCCCCGCTCGGTGACGGCCTTCATCGGCCCCTCCGGCTGCGGCAAGTCCACGTTCCTGCGGACCCTGAACCGCATGCACGAGGTCACCCCCGGCGGCCGCGTCGAGGGCAAGGTGCTGCTGGACGACGAGAACCTCTACGGCTCGGGCGTCGACCCGGTCGCCGTCCGCCGCACGGTCGGCATGGTCTTCCAGCGCCCCAACCCCTTCCCCACCATGTCGATCTTCGACAACGTGGCGGCCGGCCTGCGGCTGAACGGCACGGTGAAGAAGAAGTCCGAGCTGAACGACGTCGTGGAGAAGTCCCTCAAGGGCGCCAACCTCTGGAACGAGGTCAAGGACCGGCTCAACAAGCCCGGCTCCGGCCTCTCCGGCGGCCAGCAGCAGCGCCTCTGCATCGCCCGCGCCATCGCGGTCGAGCCGCAGGTCCTGCTGATGGACGAGCCCTGCTCCGCGCTCGACCCGATCTCCACCCTCGCCATCGAGGACCTGATCGGGGAGCTGAAGGAGCGCTTCACGATCGTCATCGTCACGCACAACATGCAGCAGGCCGCGCGCGTCTCGGACCGTACGGCGTTCTTCAACCTTTCCGCCGTCGGCCAGCCCGGCAAGCTCGTCGAGATCGACGAGACCGAGCGGATCTTCTCCAACCCGTCGGTCCAGGACACCGAGGACTACATCTCCGGCCGCTTCGGCTGAGTCGCCCACGGCGACGGCAGGCCGGCCGACGCCCCGTACGTCCTGCGGTGCTGCATGGCGGTGCCACCGCATGGCGATGGGCCCGCCCCCACGAGGGGGCGGGCCCATTTGTGCAGAAGCAAGCCGTCCGGGACCTGCCGAGCCCGGCAAGATCAAGCCCGTCCTGGGGGCATCTCCCAGCGGTAGCTGGGGGAATTTGAGGGCCGGGGCCCGGGGCGGAGCCCCGTGCCCACCGGCCCGCAGCCGGGACTCAGCCGAACGCCAGGTTCACGACCCAGTACGCGGCAGCCGCAACGGCTGCCGCGGCCGGCATTGTGATGAACCAGCCCAGGATGATGTTCTTCGCGACCCCCCAGCGCACCGCGCTGACCCGCTTGGTCGCGCCCACACCCATGATCGCGGAGGTGATCACGTGGGTGGTGGAGATCGGCGCGTGGAAGAGGAACGCGGTGCTGAACATGATCGACGCACCGGTCGCCTCGGCCGCGAAGCCCTGCGGCGGGTCCAGCTCGATGATCTTGCGGCCGAGCGTCCGCATGATGCGCCAGCCGCCCGCGTACGTACCGAGCGACAGCATCGCGGCACAGGCGATCTTCACCCAGATCGGGATCGGGTCGCCGTGGCCCTCGACGCCGCCGATGACCAGCGCCATCACCACGACGCCCATCGTCTTCTGGGCGTCCTGCAGGCCGTGGCCGAGCGCCATGCCCGCCGCCGAGACCGTCTGCGCGATGCGGAAACCGCGCTTGGCCTTGTGCGGGTTGGTGCCCTTGAACATCCACAGGATGGCGACCATGACGAAGTAACCGACGATCAGGCCGACCACCGGCGACAGGAACATCGGGAGGACGATCTTCTCCCAGACGCCCGACCAGTAGACGGTGGAGGAGCCGGCGAGCGCCGCGCCCACCATGCCGCCGAACAGCGCGTGGGACGAGGACGACGGGAGACCGAAGTACCACGTGACCATGTTCCACGCGATGGCGCCCACCAGGGCGGAGAAGAGGATCATCATCCCCTGCCCGCCGGTGGGCGTCTCGATCAGGCCCTCACTGACGGTCTTGGCGACCCCGCTGCCCAGGAAGGCACCGGCGAGGTTCATCACCGCCGCCATCGCGAGCGCGGCCCGCGGCGTCAGCGCACGCGTCGAGACCGAGGTCGCGATCGCGTTGGCCGAGTCGTGAAAACCGTTGGTGTACGTGAATCCGAGCGCGACCGCGATGGTCACGACGAGCGCGAAGGTGTCCATGGCCGGGGCTCAGGACTCCTTCACCGCGATGGTTTCGACGGTGTTCGCCACATGCT
Source organism: Streptomyces niger (assembly GCF_000718305.1). GTDB lineage: Bacteria > Actinomycetota > Actinomycetes > Streptomycetales > Streptomycetaceae > Streptomyces > Streptomyces niger. The sequence goes on along the minus strand of NZ_JOFQ01000041.1, from coordinate 15,350 downwards.
CGAACGCGTCGGCCGCCTCTTCGAGGATGTCCACGATCTGCTTGAGCTTGAGCACCTCGATGGCGTCGTACTTGCCGTTGAAGAGGTGCGCGAGCAGCTTGCGGTGGATCTGGTCGGCCTGGTTCTCCAGCCGGTTGACCTCGATCCAGTACTCGGTGAGGTTCGACATCGTCCGCAGGTTCGGCATGGCCTCGGCGGTCAGCTCCGCCGCCCGCGCCAAGACCTCGATCTGCTGGTCGACTCCCTTGGGGAGCTCCTCGACGTTGTAGAGGACGACCAGGTCGACGGCCTCCTCCATGAAGTCCATGATGTCGTCGAGGGACGAGGCGAGGTTGTAGATGTCCTCGCGGTCGAACGGCGTGATGAACGAGGAGTTCAGCTGGTGGAACACCGCGTGGGTCGCGTCGTCGCCCGCGTGCTCCGCCGCTCGCATCCTCTCGGCGATCTCTGCCCGCGCGGAGGCGTCCGCCCCGAGCAGTTCCATCAGGAGCTTGGAGCCCGTGACGATGTTGTCCGCGGAGGCGGCGAACATGTCGTAGAAGCTCGTCTCCCTGGGGGTCAGACGAAAGCGCACGTGAAATCCTCGGGGTGCATCGGATTCGGTCGAGTTGATGCTAGGCGCATCATCCAGCCACTGCTAACCGGCATTACCTCAGTGTCGCCCATCGGGCAGCATGCTCTGCACGGGGTACCTGCCCCAAGAGGTGCACGGGGTACCTCTCTCGTGCGCGAAATTCTGTAACATATACCCGCCAGGGGTATATGAACCGGCTACGTACCAGGGGAGAAGCCCATGCCGACCACGGACGCCGCACCCGATGGCACCACCGCAGCCGCCGGGTCCTGCCACGGTGTGGAGCCGCAGCGCGTGCCCCCGGGCGATCCGAACGCCGTGACCGACCACGACCTGGGCATTCACGGCTACGCGAAGCAGAAGGACGCCCACATCAAGCGGCTGCGCCGCATCGAGGGCCAGATCAGGGGCCTCCAGCGGATGCTGGAGGAGGACGTCTACTGCATCGACATACTCACCCAGGTCTCGGCCAGCACGAAGGGTCTGCAGTCCTTCGGCCTGCAGCTTCTCGAGGAACACCTGCGGCACTGCGTCGCCGACGCGGCCGTGAAGGGCCCCGAGGCCATCGACGAGAAGGTCAAGGAAGCCACCAAGGCGATCGAGCGCATGCTGCGCACGTGAACCGCGTCCGCGGCCGGCCGGAGCGGGGCAGGGTCAGGGCCCCGGTGACGGTCCGGTCCTGCGGGTGAGTGATCCGGCGTGACGAATTCCACGCCGGGGCCGCGGCCGAAAACGGACGTTTCTCACGGCCACTCGGCGGTCGCGGAGCGCTGTCGCGCCTCCGCCGCGGTCTTTCTGTCGCCGCGGTCCGCGCTCACGTCCAGCACCTCGTCGATCCGGTCCGGACTGAGGCGGTCCTCGGGGGACGTCGCCGCCGCGATCATCAACTCACCAGCCAGATCGATCTCGATGAGGGCCACGTGGTCCTGAGTCGTCTGACTGCGGTGCGGCGCCACGTACAACACCTCCTCCTTCGAGGCCCATGCCACTCTTCTGGCGGTTACCGCCAAGGGTAGGGACGGGTGCACACCCCGCGCATGGCACGGATGGACCATTTACGCCGGCACGCCGAACCGATCGAGCGGCGCAGACCGGACGCCGACCGCCCGCCACGGCGCCGTCAGCCGCTGCCCGGCGCCGCGACCCGGCCCGTGAAGATGTCCTCGCGGAGCGGCAGCTCGACCGGCGCCCCGACCCCGAACCCGCCGTACCCGACCGTCGACGTCACCTCCGTACCGCGCGGCGAGCCGTTGGCGAAGGAGAACCGGTACCGCACCTTCCACAGCCGCCCCGCCTCGTCGAGGTACGCGTCGAAGGGCACCACATCGGTGGTGAAGCCCTTCTCGGCGGCGGCCAGCGAGGGGGCGATGCCCTTCGAGGCGGCGTCGGCGGCCACCCCGATGTCGGCCGTGCCCCGGTAGTGCCGCACCCGTACGCCCCGCAGCCGCGCCTCGCCCTCGTACGTCGCCCGGCGGGTGCCGCGCAGCAGCTCCGCGGCGGCCAGCGGGTCGGTCGCGCCGCCGGTGACGAGGTTGCCGTCGGACAGCGCGGTGGTGTCCACCCGCACCCACTTGTCGGCGGGCACCCCGGCCCCGCGGTTCTTCATGTAGAGCGCGCCGGGCGCGAGGATCTCGGTGATCGGCTTGCGCAGCCGGCCGTCCGGCCCCGCCGGCTCCGGCAACACCAGCCGCAGCCGGCCCGTGCCGCGGCGGTAGTCGTAGTGGCCGATGCCGCTGATCGCGACACGGGTGCCGCCGCTGGCGGTCTCCAGTGAGGTACGAACCTCGGAGGTGGCGGCGCGCACCAGGCCGTCGGCGGCCTGCCGGAGCGTCACCGAGGGAGGCGGCCCCGCCGGCGCGTCATCGGCCGCGGCGCCGTTCGTCGTACATCCCGACGCCAGCAGGCCGGCCCCCAGCGCCAGCCCCGCCGCCGCGGCGGCGGCGACGGGTCCGCCGATCCGTCTGTCCTGCACCACCATCGCGCACGGGCCCCCTGCCGGTGTCGCGCCGCCGTCCCACCGCCGCACGGCGCGGCCGGCATCGGGCAACCATTTCGTTCAACGACCGTTCATGTGGCCCGTCACGCCCGTCCGGTACAACCGGCAGTAGCGTGGCTGTGTGCCGTACCTGACCCAGGACCCGCAGCAGACCGCCGAACCCGACAGCGCCGGCAGCGGCGCGACCGGGGGCCACCGCACCACGACCGTCGAGCGCGGCGCCTTCTGCCTGGCCCGCTGCGACTGCGGCTGGTCGGGCCCCGCCCGCCGCGCGCGCTCCCAGGCCCGCACGGACGCCGAGCGGCACACCGCCGACCGCTGACCGCGCCGCCGGCGCCTGGCGCATTCAGCACCGGGGCAAAGCGCCCCACACGCACCCGAAGCACCCTCCTTCACCGCCTGCGCCCCTTCCCCGACGGAACCCGTAGCCCCACTTCCGCATCTGGCTGGGCGGAAGGCATCGGGAAAGCGCCTCGGGCGCTGTTCGGCAAGGGGGCGGCCGTGAAGCGGCGCACAATTCTGCAGGCAGGCGGCGGGCTCGCGGCGACCACGGCGGCCTGGTTCGCCACGGGCGGTACGGGAGCGGGCCACGCGGCCGCGAGGGCAACGGCGTCCAAGGCGGCATCCAAGGCGGCGTCCACGACGTCCTGGGACGCGCTCCGCAAGGGCCTGGACGGACAGCTGATACGGCCGGGCGACGCCGCGTACGCCACCGCGCGCCGCCTCTACAACACCCGCTTCGACACGCTGAAGCCGTCGGCCGTGGCATACGTGAAGCACGCCGGGGACATAGCGGAGTGCCTGGCCTTCGCCCGTCGCAACGGCACGCCCGTCGCCATCCGCAACGGCGGCCACTCGTACGCGGGCTGGTCCAGCGGCGACAACCGCCTGATAGTCGACGTCTCCGCGCTCTCCAAGGTCGGCGCACCCTCCGGCGGCACCACCCGCATCGGAGCCGGCGCCAAGCTCATCGACGTCTACGAAGGCCTGGGCAAGCACGGCGTGACCATCCCCGGCGGCTCCTGCCCGACCGTCGGCGTCTCGGGCCTGACCCTCGGCGGCGGCCATGGCGTCGTCTCCCGCGCGTACGGCCTGACCTGCGACAGCCTCGTCGGTGCGACGCTCGTCACCGCCGACGGCAAGACCGTGCACTGCGACGCGAAGGAACACGCCGACCTCTTCTGGGCGCTGCGCGGCGCGGGCAACGGCAACTTCGGCGTGGTCACCGAACTGCGCTTCCGCACGCACCAGGCCCCGAAGGCGGTCATGGCGTACCTGACCTGGCCCTGGTCCAAGGCCGCCGCCGTGCTGCGCTCCTGGCAGGAGTGGGGTCCGGACCAGGCCGACGAGATCTGGTCCAGCTGCCACCTGGACGCCCGCCCCGGCGCCACGCCCACCGTCTCGGTCGCCGCCTTCTCCCTCGGCTCGTACCGCGACCTCCAGAACGCCGTCGACAAGCTCGCCGACCGCGCCGGCGGCCCCGGCCCGGCGTCCTCGGTCTCGCTCAAGCCGACGGCGTACCTGGACGCGATGGAGGCCTACGCGGGCTGCTCCTCGAAGACCACCGCCCAGTGCCACCAGCCGGGCAGCACCCCCGGCCGGAACCCGTCCGGGCAGCTGGGCCGGGAGACCTACGCGGCCCGCTCCGACTTCTTCGACCGCTCGCTGAGCGCGGCCGGCATCCGTACGGTCCTGGACCAGATCGAGCGCGCGGGCCGCAACGGCGTCAACGGCAACGTCGCCTTCACCGCCCTGGGTGGCGCGATCAACCGGGTGAAGCCGACCGCCACCGCCTTCGTGCACCGCCGCTCGCGGTTCCTCGCGCAGTACCTCGCCTCCTGGTCGCCCAGCGGCACGGGCAAGTCCCAGAACGCCTGGCTGGCCGGAATGCACACCGCGATGCGGCGCCACGCCTCCGGCGCCGCCTACCAGAACTACGCGGACCCGGCCCTGAAGGACTGGAAGAAGGCGTACTACGGGGCGGCCGCCGACCGGCTGGCCGAGGTGAAGCAGGCGTACGACCCGAAGCACCTCTTCCGGACGTTCCCGCAGGCGCTGTAGCGACCTGTCCCGGCCGGTGGCCGGTGGCGCGGACGCGAAGGCCCCGCCCGGTGTCCGGGCGGGGCCTCCGTGCAGGTCTTCCCTCGGGCGACGCGGCGTCAGGCCGCCAGATCCTTGTCGCGGTTCACGCGGCCGTCGCGCGGCGCGCCGGGCGGTTCCGGAAACCCGTCGGGGCCCTCGGCCCCGACGGCACCGGCCGCCCCCGCGGGCCCGAACGCGTCCGTCACAGCCGCGCCGTCCCCCTTGCCCGCTCCGCCTGCGTGCGCCGTCCCCGCGCGCGGGACCTGGACCAGCGCCCCGACGCGGGAGGTCGCGATCGCCTTCATCAGCGGCACCAGGAGCGCCTGGGCCAGCGGCGCGAACAGCAGCGCCACCGCCGTCCCCAGCGCGAATCCGCCGATGACGTCCGTCGGGTAGTGCACCCCCATGTAGACCCGGCACAGCCCTTCGAGCAGTGCGAGCGCGATGCCCACCAGCCCGTACTTGCGGTGCGCGAGGAAGATGCCGACGCCGACGGCCATGGTGAGCGTGGCGTGGTCGCTCACGAACGAGAAGTCGTTCTTGCCCGCCACCAGGACCTGCAGGCCCGTGTGGTCCCGGAACGGGCGCGGCCGGGCCACGAACTCCCGGATCGGGATGTTGGCCAGCAGCGCGATACCGGCCGCCAGCGGTGCCCAGACCAGGCCCGCCACCGCGGCGGGTGCGTCGGACTTCTTGCGGGCACCCCACCAGGCGACCAGACAGAGGATCGCCAGTCCGGCGATGATGCCGTACTCACCGACGTACTCCATCAGCTGGTCGACCCAGTGCGGAGCATCCTTGGCGAGGCCGTTGACCTCGTAGAGGAGACCAACGTCGGGGTTCGACCCGTCCAGTGCGAGTCCAGCCATGTGCCGCGGCCCCTAACCTTTCGCGCGCGCGAGCGCCATCCGAGTGCTGCCAACCCCCGTGGTCGTCGAGCAGTGCCGAGCCGGTCGCGTCATCCGCCGCTCCGCTCCGCAGTGCCTCTCACACCCACTCCAAGGAAACGCCATGTACCCGCACGACGTTCCACTTTCCACCGGATGATCACCAGGACGTTATCGAAGCTTGACTCATCGCCGCAGCTCAGGCCCTATGTTCACGCAGCGTTCTCACGGGGGAGCGCTTTTGCGCCATCTTCGGTGACGCGGGTGGCGCCGATGTAGTCAGGTGTGTCGATCTTGTCGAATCTGATCACCGCACCCGTGTACGGCGCGTTGATCATGTAGCCGCCGCCCACGTATATGCCCACGTGGTGGATGGACCGTGGGTCGTTCAGGTCGTTGGCGAAGAACACCAGGTCGCCGGGGAGCAGTTCGCTCCGCTTCGGGTGCGGGCCGGCGTTCCACTGGTCGTTCGCGACGCGGGGCAGGTCGATGCCGACCGTCTTGAAAGCGGCCTTGGTCAGGCCCGAGCAGTCGAACCGCCCGCCCTGGTCCGCCGTGCCGTTGCCACCCCAGAGGTACGGCGTGCCGAGCTTCTTCTGTGCGTAGTAGATGGCACCGGCAGCCTGCTGCGAGGGCTGCACGTTCTGGACCGGCGCCTCGAAGCTCTTCGCGAGGGTGGTGATGATCTTGACGTAATTCTGCGTCTCGCGGTACGGCGGCACGCCGTCGTACTGGATGACCCGGTAGGCACCCGCGTTGTACGCCGCCAGCATGTTGTGCGTGGCGTCCCCGGGGACCTTCTTCACGTAGTTGGCCAGTTCGCAGTCGTAGGAGGCGGCCGACGCGATCGCGTCCACCGGGTCCCACACGTCCTTGTCGCCGTCGCCGTCGCCGTCGACGCCGTGCGTGGCCCACGTACCGGGGATGAACTGCGCGAGGCCCTGCGCCGCCGCCGGGCTCTGCGCCTTCGGGTTCCAGCCGCTCTCCTGGTACAACTGCGCGGCCAGGAGCGCCGGGTTGATCGCGGGGCACAGCGTGCCCCACTTCTGCACGTGCGGCTGGTACGCGGCCGGCACCGCCCCCTTGGCCAGGCCGACGGCCCGCCCGGCGGCGCCGCCGATCCCGCCGGCCGCGGCGTACGTACCGATGATCAGCAACGCGAGGAAGCAGGCACCGAGGCCCGTACCGATCCCCGTTCCCACCCAGAGCTTGCGCACCGCACCCCTCACCCCCACAGCAGTCCCCGTCAGGCTACCGACGAACCGAGCACCTGTCCGCCCCGCCTGTTCGCTTCACGCCTCCCCTTTGCCCGTTCACTTCGCGTGTTCACTTCCCGCCTCAATATTGCTCAGAGTGACGAAGCGTGGTACACACGGTGAGAATAATGAGCCCTATGGGCGACGCACGCACCCTTGCTCCCGCCGCCCACACGGGATCCGCCAAAGTTTGACGCCAAGTCGACATCGGCACGGGCAATCGTCAGCGAAGATAGAGACCGGCCGTGCCGTGTGGTACGGGAGACAACTACCCATTAGGGGCGGTGAGTTCACAAATGTTCATTGCGGCCGAAAAGGGCGACATCACCACCATTATCGGCGGAATCGCCCCGGACTGGGGCCCGTTCGGGACCCTGGGCAACGAGGCGAAGGTGATGGTCGAAGTGGTGATGGCGGTCGCCATCCTGCTCTGCCTCGGCATCGCGATCTGGGGTGCGGCGAAGCAGCGCATCGGCGCCACGGCCCTCCGCGACACCTTCAGCGCCGAACAGGGCAAGGGCCTGATCGTCGCCGGCCTGACCGGCGTCTTCATCATCGGGTCACTGGGCACCCTCTTCACCATCGTCTACGGCATGGCGGTCTAGCGGGCCGAAACGTCACCTCCGCCGGGCCGCGCGGCCGCTGCCGTCCGCCTGCCCGCCGCCTTCCGACCCGTGTCTCCTTCGTACGCCCGTGCGTACGCCCCGCCCGTCCGTCCACGCGCCCGCCACGCGCTCTTCCGCGCCGTGCCCCAACTCCCGTCCCATGGTCTTCGTCTGTGCGCGGCCGCCACACCTGGCCCAAATCCCTGTCCGAGGCCACATGCTGATGCCCACTCCGTCCACTCGTCCACAGCCCACCCCGCACCAGCCGTGCAGTTGTCCACAGGCGATGCGGCCGGGTTCGCCGTTCCGTCACAGTGGGGTGTACTCGTATCAGAACGACCGGGCCGCCTCCCACGCGGCTACGGTCGTACCCGGGTTGCGGCAAGGCGACGGCGAAGACGGCAGCGATGTCGGTTGAGGGGGCGCAGGCACCATGAGTCTCGGTGACGACGGAGCGTACGGCGGCGGGGAGTACAGCGGCCAGGGCCCCGGCCAGACACGTACCAGACTTCCCGGCGGCGAGGGCGACGTGTACGGCACCGGCCGCCGGCCCCGCGGCGGCATGTCCAGCCGCAACCTCGTCACGATCGTCGGCGTGGTCGTGCTGCTCATCGCCGCCATAGCCTTCGCCAACCGCGGCGGCGGCAGCTCCGGCACGGACTCCGACGGCAACTCCGGCGCCCCGGCCGCCCAGCCCACCGCCCCCACGGGCCAACGCCCCGTCTCCGGCAAGAACTCCGCCAACCCCGCCATCCCCTCCGGCTTCCCCAAATCCGAACAGGGGGCCCAGTCGGCGGCGGCGAATTACGCGGTGGCGCTCGCCAGCGACGGCATGTACCGCTCCGGCACGCGCGACGCGATCGTCGAGGCGGTCTACGCCCCGTCCGCCGCGGCCGCCCGTAAGGAAGCCCTGCGCAAGGTCTACGGCGACCCGACATTCCTGGCCGGCGTCGGCCTGGACAAGGAGGGCAAGGCGCCGGACGGCCAGACGTTCGTGTCCCGGGCGAACCCGGTCGGCACGAAGGTCGACACGTTCGAGGGGACGTCCGCCAAGGTCGCGGTCTGGTACTCCTCCCTCTTCGGCCTGGCCGGTGAGGGCTCGGAAAACCCGGTCACGGAGAGCTGGTACACGACCACCATGAAGCTGCAGTGGGTCGGGGGTGACTGGAAGGTCACCGACGTCTCGCAGAAGAAGGGGCCGGCGCCGGTCGGCCGCGACCAGGCCGCCGCGACGGCCGAGGAGATGTCCAAGGCCGTCGAAGGGTTCGGAGGGTTCACGTATGCCCGGTAAGTCTCCCCGCACCGTTGGGCCCGGCAGCCGCGGCCTCTCGCTCGCGGCAGTGTTCGCCGGTGTCCAGACCTGGGCCGTCCTCTTCGCCTCACGCGCCTTCGCCGCGCCCTCGCCGAAGCCGACCGACAACCCCTGCGACCTCCTCACCGACAAGGCCAAAGAGCTGTGCGAGGAACGTGGCTCGGGTGGGAGCGGCGGCTCGACCACGCCCGCCTCGGGCAGCAACCCCCTCGACCCCCTGCAGTCGTTGGCCAAGGGTTGTGCCGATGCCGCCGCGTGGATCGTCACCAAGCTGTCCGACGCCGTGAAGGCAACGTCGCAGGTCGACTTCACGAACGCCGCGTTCCTGCGGCAGTACGCCGTCGTCTTCGCCGCCTCCACGGTCCTCACGCTCGTGCTCTGGCTGCTCGCCGTGGCCAAGCGCGCCGTCCGCGGCGTCCGCCTCACGGAGGCCATCAGTGAGGCGGTCGGCTTCCTGTGGCTCACCGTCCTCGCCTCCGCCTTCACCCCCCTGATCCTCTACACCATCGTCTCCGCCACCGACGGCGTCACCGAGATCATCGCCAAGGGCACCGGCGCCCAGACCGACATTTTCTTCGGGTCCTTCTCCGAAGCCCTGAAGAAGGGCACGGACATCGGCGGCGGCCCGATCATGCTGATCGTCGTCGCCCTCGTCTCCGTGCTCGCCGCCGGCATCCTCTGGCTGGAACTGGTCATCCGCGCCGCCCTGCTCTACGTCGGCGCCCTGCTCGGCACGGTCGTCTACGCCGGCCTCGTCGACAAGAACATGTGGGGCCACGTACGCCGTTGGGCCGGCATCATGATCGCCGTGATCATGGTGAAGCCGGTCATCGTGATCGTGCTCGGCATCGCCGGCGCGCTCTCCTCCGAAAAGGGCCCCGACTCCTTCTCCGCCGTCGTCTCCGGCCTCGCCATCATCCTGCTCGCCATCTTCGCGAGCGCCATGATCTACCGCTTCGTCCCCGGCTTCGGCGACGAAATCATGGCGGCCCGCACCAACAAGAAGGCCGCGACCGACGGCAGCCAGGCCGCGGCGCTCGTCTCCTCCCCCGCCGCGCTCGTCTCACAGGGCATCAAGACCCACAGCTCCCGCGGCAGCGGCGGCGGCTCCGGCGACACCGGCAACAGCAGTGGCGGCCAGTCCCGCCCGGCCGACGCCGTCGCCGGCGGCGTCGCCGCGCACAGCGCACGCGGCGGCTCCGGCACCGCCACCCCACCCGCGCCCCGTACGAGCCCCGGCCCGCGTCCCGGCGCGGCCTCGGGCGGTTCCGCCCGCACCGGCAAGACAGCAGGAGGTGATGGGCGTTGAGCACCCAGTCCCACCCGATCACGCCCCGACGCACGTATCTCATCGGCCGCGCCCGGCCCAACGCCGTCATCGGCAAGAACCGGGAGACCGGCGAGATCGCGTTGATCATCGCGGGCGCGTTCCTCGGCATGATGTGCGGCCTGCTGGTGCCCGTCCTTCCCCTGCGCATCGTGACGCTCACCGGCTTTCCGCTCATCGCACTGGCCGCGGTGTACGTCCCGTACCGCGGCCGGACGTTCTACAGGTGGTTCGAGATCAACCGCAGCTACAAGCGGACGCTTCGCCAGGGCGCGACGTACCGCTCCGGCGCCCAGGAGGCAGGCATCAGTCTCGACGGCCGTGAGGTCGAGGTCGGCCCGCCGCCCGGCATCGGCCGCATCAACTGGCTCGCCGCGCCCTTCGGCCCGGACGAGATCGCCGTACTGCTGCACGCCGACCGGCGTACGGTCACCGCGGCCATAGAGATCGAGGGCCCCGGCGTCGGCCTGCGCGACAGCGAGGACCAGGAGGCCCTGGTCGACCGCTTCGGGACGCTCCTCAAGCACGTCGCGAACGGCGACGGGTTCGTCACGCGCCTGCAGATGCTGGCCCGTACGCTCCCCGCCGACCCGGACGCGCACGCCAAGGACGTCGCCCAGCGCGGCGACCACAGCGCCCCACAATGGCTGCAGGAGTCCTACGACCAGCTGCAGTCCATGGTCTCCACCTCCTCCGAGCAGCACCGCGCGTACCTCGTCGCCTGCATGCACTACAACCGCGAGCTGGCCACCGAGGCCGAGACCATGGCCCGCGCGGCCCGCATGCACAACGGCGGCCTGCTGCGGAAGCGCCTGGACAAGGACGCCGGCCTCGCCGTCGTCATGGCCCGCGAGCTGACCGACATCTGCGCCCGCCTCGCCGAGGCCGACATCCGCGTACGCCAGCCCCTCGGCCAGGCCCGCCTCGCCTCCCTCGTGCACTCCATGTACGACCCGGACCACCCCATCGACCACATCCAGGCGATGAGCAAGCGCAACGCCTGGCCGGCCGAGCTGGACGCGATGGAGCCCACCTACCTCCAGGCCAAGACGCGCGAGTCCTCGACCCGCGCGCCCTGGTGCCACGCCACCGCGTGGATCAAGGAGTGGCCGCTGACCCCGGTCGGCGTCAACTTCCTGGCCCCGCTGCTCGTCCACACCCCCGACGTGATCCGCACGGTCGCCGTCACCATGGACCTGGAGCCGACCGAGGTGGCGATCGAGCGCATGCTGACCGAGAAGACCAACGACGACGCGGAAGCCAGCCGCGCCGCCAAGATGAACCGCGTGGTGGACCCGCGCGACGTGGCCCACCACGGCCGTGTCGACCAGCGCGGCGAAGACCTGGCGTCCGGCGCGGCCGGGGTGAACCTCGTCGGCTACATCACCGTCTCGTCCCGCTCGCCCGAGGCGCTGGCCCGTGACAAGCGGACCATCCGCGCCTCCGCCGGCAAGTCCTACCTCAAGCTGGAGTGGTGCGACCGCGAGCACCACCGGGCCTTCGTCAACACGCTTCCGTTCGCGACCGGGATCCGCCGCTAAGCCGCTGGGAGGCGCGTACGTCATGGCCATGCTCGATCCGCTCGCCGCGATCACCGAGGCCTTCACCAGCTTCCTCTTCGGGAAGGTGGAGACGACCAGGCTGCCCGTACGGACCTCCACCGGGCAGGCCCAGGCCGTCTATCTGCCCACCGCCGCACCAGGGCTCGGCGACTCCGGCGTGATCATCGGCCGCGAGGTCTACAGCGGCAAGGGGTACATCTACGACCCCTTCCAGCTGTACGGCCAACAGCTGCCGGCCCCGCACTGGCTCGTCCTCGGCGAGTCCGGCAACGGCAAGTCCGCGCTGGAGAAGACGTACGTCCTACGCCAGCTCCGGTTCCGCGACCGCCAGGTCGTGGTGCTCGACGCGCAGGGCGAGGACGGCGTCGGCGAGTGGAACCTCATCGCCGAACAACTCGGCATAACCCCGATCCGGCTGGACCCCACCGCGGCGCTGAACGGCGGCATCCGCCTCAACCCGCTGGACCCGTCGATCACCACCACCGGCCAGCTGGCGCTGCTCCGCACCATCATCGAGGTGGCCATGGGCCACGGCCTCGACGAGCGCTCCGGCTTCGCCCTCAAGGTCGCGCACGCCTACGTCAACGACACCATCACCGACCGCCAGCCGGTCCTGACGGACATCGTCGAGCAGCTCCGCCACCCCAAGCAGGAGTCCGCCGAGGCCATGAACGTCGACCTGGACGACGTACGGGCCTGGGGCCTGGACGTGGCCCTCGTGCTGGACCGCCTCGTCGACGGTGACCTCCGCGGCATGTTCGACGGCCCGACGAGCGCGGGCATCGACCTCGACGCGCCACTGATCGTCTTCGACCTCTCCCACATCGACCGCAACTCGATCGCGATGCCGATCCTGATGGCGATCGTGGGCGTCTGGCTGGAGCACACCTGGATCCGCCCCGACCGGAAGAAACGGATCTTCCTGGTCGAGGAGGCCTGGCACATCATCAACTCCCCGTTCGTCGCCCAGCTCTTCCAGCGCCTGCTGAAGTTCGGCCGCCGGCTCGGCCTCTCCTTCGTCGCCGTGGTCCACCACCTCAGCGACGTGGTCGACGGCGCGGCGGCCCGTGAGGCGGCGGCCATCCTCAAGATGGCGTCGACCAGGACCATCTACGCCCAGAAGGCCGACGAGGCACGGGCCACGGGACGCGTACTGGGTTTGCCACGCTGGGCGGTGGAGATCATCCCCACCCTCACGCCAGGCATCGCGGTCTGGGACGTCAACGGCAACGTCCAGGTCGTCAAGCACCTGATCACCGAGGCCGAACGTCCGCTGGTCTACACCGACCGCGCCATGACCGAGTCCTCCGTCGCCGACGCCTCCGCGCAACCCACGGAGGAGGCCCGCGCCCTGGAACGCGCCGCGGACGCCGAGGCCGAAGCACGCGCCGAAGCCATGGCCATGGCACGCCAACTCAGCAACGAATCGAGCGAGACGGTGGCTTGAGGCCGGTGACGGCTTCGAGCCTGTGACGCTCCCGAGGTCTCCGGCGACCTCGGACGGACAGTACGGCAGCACGAAGGACGGGTCAGTGGCGTGAGCGACGGGTACGACCGGTACGACCGGCAGGGGCACGCGTACGGGGAACACGGCCACGGCGGACCGGGCCCGAACGGCGGGGCCGAACCCCGGCGACGGGGGCGCGGCGTCCCCGACTCCCTGCTCGTCGGCGTACTGGCCTTCCTCCTCGGCCTGACGGTCCTGGTCTGGCTCGCCACGGGGCTCTCCGGCCTCTTCGCCCACGGCGGCTGGCCCGCGCACCTGTCCTTCACGCGCACCCCGCTCGCCATGCGCGAGCTGGTCACCGAGCCGCACGACCTGGCCGGCGCCTGGCCCGGCACCCCGGCGCGCCAGCTCTCCGGCTATGGCCTCTTCTGGGGCGTCTTCATCAGCGAGCTGATGATCCTGGTCGTCCTCACCGTCTTCGTACTCGGCACGGTCACCCGCTTCCGCGCGGTACGCGCCCAACGCCGCGCGGGGCAGCACATGCAGGGGCGTACGGGCGGCGAACGGCCCGGGGGAGCTCAGGGGTCCGGAGGAGCTCAGGGGCCCGAAGGAGCTCAGCAGCTCAAGGGTGTTGAGGGTTCCGTACCAATGACCAAGGAACCGAAGGAGGAGGGGCCGAAGCAGGAGGGGCCGACTCCCACCACGGTGCCGGGCCCCTCATCTGCGTCGGCTCCCTCCCCCGCGCCGACACCCTCACCCGCACCGATTCCCTCACCCGCGCCGGCCGCCGCCCCAGCAGCAGAATCCGTTCCAGCGCCCGATCCCGCCCCCGCGGCAGCTCCCGTCCCCGTGCCCGACGTCACGCCCGTCGTCGCGCCCCCTGTCGCGCCCGGTGCTGCCGGCAGCGTGACCGAGGTGGCCGCCGGCACCGCGCTCCCCCACGTCCACTATCACCACCGTTCCGAGCGCCCCGCCGCCCGTGCCGCCGCGCTAGACGTGATCAATGCCGCCGAGGGGCCGCTCCTCGTGGCGACGACCGACCCGTCCCTGTGGGCCGAGTCCAAGGACGCACGCGCGAAACTCGGACCGTTGCACGCGTACGACCCGCTGCACGTCCTCGACACCCCCGCCCGCCTCCGTTGGTCCCCGACCGCGGGCTGTGCGGACATCGCCGTCGCCGGTACGCGCGCCGGCGCGCTCCTGGCCCCCGTGCGCCCGATGAGCACCCTCGACTCTGCTCTGGCCGACGCCGCGGAAACGCTGCTGCGCTGCTGGCTGCACGCGGCCGCGGTGGACGGCCGACCCTTCCGGCAGATCCTCCGCTGGGCGCAGGGCAGCGGCGCCGCCCACGAGCCCGTACGCATTCTCCGTACGAACTCCAAGGCGGCGTCCGGCCGGGCCGGCGAGCTGGAGTCCGTGCTGACCGCACACCCCGAACGCCGCGACATGGCCCAGCAACTGGTCGCCCGCGCGCTCGCAGCCCTCTCCTCCGTGCACATCCGGGACGCGAGCAATGCAGGGCGAGCTGATGCCCTCGCCCTCGAATCATTTGTCGGCGAAGGGGGAACGCTTTACGTTGTGGGCGAGTCCATCGAGGACCCGCGCACCGCACCGGGTGCGATGCCATTGCTCACCGCACTCGTCTCGAGCGTGGTCGAGCGCGGCCGCCGCATGGCCGAACGGTCATCTGACGGTCGCCTCGACCCACCACTCACTCTCGTCCTCGACGACATCGCGGCGTTGGCCCCCTTGCCGGCGCTGCCGGAGCTCATCGCCTCGGGCAGCACCCAGGGCCTGCTGACGCTCGCCACGCTCCGCTCCCCCGAACAGGCCCGCGCCCGCTGGCCACACGCCACCCTGCCGGCCTGAGGACCGGCCAGGCAGGCTCACCGCGTCCATGGCCTCTCCTGTACGTATGAACCCCTGGGCCTCGTAGAGCCGTTGCGCGTGGACGTTGCGCTCATGCACCGACAGGAAGACCTGCTCCGGTCCCGCCGGGCCCTACCCAGTCGCCGTCCGGCGCCACCCCTACGTAGGTGACGACACCGAGGCCCAGCTCGCTCGACCGGGCATTCTCCTGCCAGCGCGCGTCGGGGTACTGGGCCGCCTGCTCATAGGTCGTGAGGAACGCTAGAGGCTGGCCTCGCACGATGCCCCCAGAACGCAGGAAAGCCCCGCACCATACGGTGCGGGGCTTTCCCACAATAATTGTTCGGCGGCGTCCTACTCTCCCACAGGGTCCCCCCTGCAGTACCATCGGCGCTGAAAGGCTTAGCTTCCGGGTTCGAAATGTAACCGGGCG
>NZ_JOFQ01000040.1 GCF_000718305.1 Streptomyces niger | reverse complement strand
CACGGTCTTCCTGGTCAGCCACAACAACAAGTCCATCCGGGACACCTGCGACCGGGTGCTGTGGCTGGAGAAGGGCGAGCTCGTCATGGACGGCCCCACCACGGACGTCCTCAAGGAGTACGAGGCCTTCACCAAGAAGTAGCCGCCGGCGGGCGGCAGAAAAGGGGAAGGGCCCCGGAGCGGATGCTCCGGGGCCCTTTCCGTACGGCCCGCGCGGGTCAGCTGTGCTGACGCAGCAGCGTCCGCATCGTGCGCATCGCGACCGAGAGGTTGGCCAGGTCGAAGGAGTCCGAGCCCTCGATCTCCTCCAGGGTGGCCCGCGCCCGGCCCAGGATCGCGGAGTTCTTCTCCTCCCACGCCTTGAACCGCTGCTCCGGCGTGGCGTTGCCGTTGCCCACCGAGAGGACGTCGGCGGTCAGCGCGGCGTGCGCGGCGAACAGGTCCTCGCGGATGGCGGCCCGGGCCATGGACTGCCAGCGGTCGTTGCGCGGCAGCTCCAGGATGCGGTCCAGAAGCTGGTTGATCCGCAGCCGGTCGCCCAGGTCGTAGTAGACCTCGGCGACGTCCAGCGGCTCCTTGCCGGTGCGGTCGGCGATGGCGACGATGTCCAGCGCCGGGAAGACCGACGAGAAGCCCGCCACCCGGTGCGCCACCTCCTCCGGCACGCCCGCCTCGGTCATCTCGCCGAGGATCGACTCGTACCACTCGATGTCGCTGCCCTGCAGCAGCTTGGGCAGCTCGGCCCAGACCGTGGCGACCCGGTCGCGGAAGAAGTCGATGGTGCCGGACAGCTCCAGCGGCTGCGGGCGGTTGTTGAGCAGCCAGCGGGTGCCGCGCTCGACGAGCCGCCGGGAGTGCAGCCGGATGCGGGTCTGCACCTCGGCGGGCACCTTGTTGTCCAGCGCCTCGACGTCGTCCCAGACCCGGCTCAGGTCGAAGATCGCGCGGGCCGCGGTGTGCGCCCGGACGACCTCTTCCAGGGACGCCCCGGTCTCCTCCTGCATGCGGTGCAGGAAGCTCGTGCCACCGCTGTTGACCGTGTCGTTGACCAGCACCGTCGTGGTGATCTCACGGTGCAGGGCGTGCTGGTCGACCTGCTCGGGGAAGCGCTCGCGCAGCGCGGACGGGAAGTACGCGTGCAGCAGGTGCCGGAAGTACGGGTCGTCCGGCAGGTCGGTCTTGATCAGCGCGTCGGCCACCGTGATCTTGGTGTACGCCAGCAGGACCGCGGTCTCCGGCTGGGTCAGGCCCCGGCCGTTGTTCAGCCGCTCCCGGATCTGCCGGTCGGTGGGCAGGAACTCCAGCGCCCGGTCCAGCTGCCCGTCGCGCACCAGGCGGCGCATGAACCGCTGCTGCGCGTGGAGCATGTTCGAGGACTGGGCGATGGCCAGCGACAGGGCGACGTTCTGCGCGTAGTTGTTGCGCAGCACCAGCGAGCCGACCTCGTCGGTCATCTCGGCCAGCAGCTTGTTGCGCTGCTTGACCGTCATGTCCCCGTTGGACACCACGGAGTTCAGCAGAATCTTGATGTTCACCTCGTGGTCGGAGGTGTCCACGCCGGCGCTGTTGTCGATCGCGTCGGTGTTGATCCGGCCGCCGTTCTGGGCGTACTCGATCCGGCCGAGCTGGGTCAGGCCCAGGTTGCCGCCCTCGCCCACGACCTTGACCCGCAGGTCCTGGCCGTCCACGCGGATCGCGTCGTTGGACTTGTCGCCGACGTCCGCGTTCGACTCGGCCGAGGACTTCACGTACGTCCCGATGCCGCCGTTCCACAGCAGGTCCACCGGCGCCTGGAGGATGGCCTTCATCAGGTCGTTCGGGGTCATCTTCGTGACGCCCGCGTCGATGCCCAGCGCGGCACGGACGTGCTGGTTGATCGGGATCGACTTGGCCGTACGCGGGTGGATGCCGCCGCCCTGGGACAGCAGCTCCTTGTTGTAGTCCGCCCACGAGGAGCGGGACAGCTCGAACAGCCGGCGGCGCTCGGCGTACGAGGTGGCCGCGTCCGGGTTCGGGTCGAGGAAGATGTGCCGGTGGTCGAAGGCGGCCACCAGCCGGATGTGCTCGGAGAGCAGCATGCCGTTGCCGAACACGTCACCCGACATGTCGCCGACACCGACGACCGTGAAGTCCTCGGACTGGGTGTCCGTGCCCAGCTCCCGGAAGTGACGCTTGACCGACTCCCACGCGCCGCGGGCCGTGATGCCCATGCCCTTGTGGTCGTAGCCCGCCGAGCCGCCGGAGGCGAACGCGTCGCCCAGCCAGAAGCCGTAGGACTCGGCGACCTCGTTGGCGATGTCGGAGAACTTCGCGGTGCCCTTGTCGGCCGCGACGACGAGGTAGGTGTCGTCCCCGTCGTGCCGGACGACGTCCTGCGGGTGCACGACCTCGCCGCCGACGAGGTTGTCGGTGATGTCCAGCAGACCGGAGATGAAGGTCTTGTACGAGGCGATGCCCTCGGCCAGCCACGCGTCCCGGTCCACCGCCGGGTCCGGCAGCTGCTTGCCGACGAAGCCGCCCTTGGCGCCGACCGGCACGATGACGGTGTTCTTGACCATCTGCGCCTTGACCAGGCCGAGGATCTCCGTACGGAAGTCCTCCCGCCGGTCCGACCAGCGCAGACCACCGCGTGCCACCTTGCCGAACCGCAGGTGGACGCCCTCCACGCGCGGCGAGTACACCCAGATCTCGTACGCCGGGCGGGGCGCCGGCAGGTCCGGGATGGCCTGCGGGTCCAGCTTCAGCGACAGGTAGGCGTGCGGCTCGCCCTTGCTGTCCTTCTGGAAGTGGTTGGTGCGCAGCGTCGCCTTGATGACCGTGAGGAACGAGCGCAGGATGCGGTCCTCGTCCAGCGAGGCCACCTGGTCCAGCGCGCCGTCCAGCTCCTCCAGCAGCCCGTCGATCAGCTCGGTGCCGGCCCGCTGCCGGGCCGGGGCCATCCGCGCCTCGAAGAGGTGGACCAGCAGCCGGGTGGTGTGGACGTTGTAGGAGAGGGTGTCCTCCATGTACGTCTGGCTGAAGGTGGAGCCGGCCTGCCGCAGGTACTTCGCGTACGCGCGCAGCACCATCGCCTGCCGCCAGTCCAGGCCCGCGCCCAGCACCAGCTTGTTGAAGTTGTCGCTCTCCGCGCGGCCCGTCCACACCGCCGTGAAGGCGTCCTGGAAGCGCTCGCGGTAGTCGTCGCCGTTCGGCCGCTCCGGCATCCGCAGGCCGAAGTCGTAGATCCAGGAGCTGGACCGGTCCGAGCAGCGCAGCTCGTGCGGCCGCTCGTCGACCACCTCGACGCCGAGGCGGTTCAGCAGCGGCAGCACCTTCGACAGCGAGACGGGCTCGCCGGTGCGGTAGATCTTGAAGCGGCGCTCGCCCGGGCCTGCGCCGACCGGCTCGTACAGGCTGACCTCGAAGTCGCGGCCCTCCTCGGCGGTGCGCAGCTTCTCCAGGTGCTGGAGGTCGGCGACCGCGGCGCGCGGGGAGTTGTCGGCCTTGTAGCCCTCGGGGAAGGCGTGGGTGTACCGGCGCAGCAGCTCGGCCGCGCGCTCCTCGCCGCACTCGGCGTTCAGCGCCTCGGCGAAACCGTCCTCCCAGGAGCGGGCCGCCTCCACCAGCCGCGCCTCGATGCGGTCCGCGTCGGCGTCGGTCAGGTCCGGCAGCGTGGCACCCGGCGCGACCCGGATGACGAAGTGCAGCCGGGAGAGGATCGACTCGGTGTTCCAGGCCGTGAAGTCGACGCTGGTGCCGCCCAGCTCCTCCTTGAGGATGTCGATCAGGCGCAGCCGGACGCCGGTGGTGTACCGGTCCCGCGGGAGGTAGACCAGCGCGGAGTAGTAGCGCCCGTACTCGTCCTGGCGCAGGTACAGCCGCAGCCGGCGGCGCTCCTGGAGGTAGAGCACGCTGGTGGCGATGGCGCGCAGCCGGTCGACCGGGGTCTGGAACAGCTCGTCGCGCGGGTAGGTCTCCAGGATCTGGAGCAGGTCGCGGCCGTCGTGGCTGTTGGGCGAGAAGCCGGCGCCCTCCAGCACCTCGGTGACCTTGCGGCGGATGACCGGCACGCGGCGGACCGACTCGGTGTACGCGGCGGACGAGAACAGGCCCAGGAAGCGCCGCTCCCCGATGACGTTGCCCTGCGCGTCGAACTTCTTCACGCCGACGTAGTCGAGGTAGGACGGCCGGTGCACGGTCGCGCGGCTGTTGGCCTTGGTCAGGATCAGCAGCTTGTGCTCGCGGGCCTTCTTGCGGGCGTCCTTGGGGAGCCGGTTGAAGGACGGGGAGACGGGGTGGCCCGGGTCGTCCTCGTGGTGCTTGGGGTCCGAGCGGAGGATGCCGAGACCGGTGCCGGGCACGGCGGTGAGCACGTCCTCCTCGCCGTCGGCCTCGCCGGGCGCCGAGGTCAGCTCGTACTCACGGTAGCCGAGGAAGGTGAAGTGGTCGGCGGCCAGCCAGCGCAGCAGCTCGCGGGCCTCCTCCACCTCGCGGTCGCGCAGGTCGTCGGCGGTGGGCTCGGTGGGCAGCTCGTCCGCGATGCGCAGCGCGGAGTCGCGCATCTTCTCCCAGTCCTCGACGGCCTCGCGCACATCGTTGAGGACCCGCAGCAGGTCGGCGGTGATCTGCTTGAGGTCCTCGCGGTCGGTCTCCCGATCGATCTCCACGTGGATCCAGGACTCCACGCGCGCGTCGTGCGGCAGCTCGGCGCCCTTGCCCTTGCCGGGCGTGCCGTGGGCCTCGTCCTCGGCGTCCAGGATCTCGATCAGCTTGCCGGTGACGTCACGCCGGACGACGACCTGCGGGTGGATCACGACGTGGATGCCGCGCCCCTGCCGCGACAGCTCATTCGTGACGGAGTCCACGAGGAACGGCATGTCGTCGGTCACGACCTCGACGACGGAGTGGCTGCAGGTCCAGCCGTTCTCCTCGACGGTCGGGGTGTGCACTCTGACGCTCGCCGTGCCCTGCGGCCGGCTCTCCGCGAGGCGGTAGTGGGAGAGCGCCGCGCCGAAGACGTCGACCGG
Organism: Streptomyces niger; assembly: GCF_000718305.1. Lineage (GTDB taxonomy): Bacteria > Actinomycetota > Actinomycetes > Streptomycetales > Streptomycetaceae > Streptomyces > Streptomyces niger. Next base: position 24,471 of record NZ_JOFQ01000040.1, on the reverse strand, counting down.
GTCGCGCCCGGTGAGGTCCTCAGGGGCCGTGTGCAGGTAGTAGCGCTGGAGGTATCCACTGAGGGTGTCCGGGTCCAGGCCCGGTACCGGTGACTGCCCTCCCGCCGGTCCGCTCTCAGCGACCCTGGCGGCCTTCGTGAGCAGCTCGGTCTTGGCTTCGTCCAGCTTGGTCTGCATGTCCTCTGGCTCCTGTCGCGCGCCGTTGCGTGACGTTGTGGAAATGAGTGGAAACGGCATGACGCCGGACCGGCGCGTACGGGAACCCCGGGATGAGCCCGGGACCGTGTCCGGTCGGATTCGACGCTATGCCGCGGTGAGGGGCGACCGGGGCGGAATTGGCCAGATTTGACATTCCCGGCACCTGGTCGACACAGGAATGATCAACGGTCGCCCGGGCACCGTGGTGTCCCGGGCGCGGGGCAGGGGCCTCGACGCCCCCGCGGGTTATCGCGCTGATCACACTGCCAGGCTATCGCTCCTGGCCCGGTGGTCGTCATGGGCCTTGTGTGTACAAAACCACACCCAGTTCTTTGCCGGTATGGACAGAGACACGCCTCGTCCGGTCACTCGGGCCTCCGCACGGGGTCTTGGCAAGCGCTGCCGACCGGAGGACCTTGAGCGGTACGGAGTCGGACGCGAGCCGCGGAGGTACGCCATGGCAGCGAGAATCCTGATCGTGACCGGGGACGCGGCGGAATCCCTGGAGGTCCTGTACCCCTACCAACGGCTGCGCGAGGAGGGCTACGAGGTCCACATCGCCGCCCCGACCCGCAAGACGCTGCGCTTCGTCGTCCATGACTTCGAACCTGGATTCGACACGTACACCGAGAAGCCCGGCTACACCTGGCCGGCCGACCTGGCCTTCTCGGAAGTCGACCCGGGCAGTTACGCCGCCCTGGTGGTCCCCGGCGGCCGGGCCCCCGAATACCTGCGCAACGACGCCGAGCTGCGCAAGGTCGTCAAGGCCTTCTTCGACGCCGACAAGCCGGTCGCCCAGATCTGCCACGGCCCCCTGCTCACGGCGGCGATCGGCCGCCTGGACGGCCGCCGGGTCACCGCCTATCCCGCCCTGGAGATGGACATGCAGGCCGCGGGCGCCGGCTTCCGAGACACCGAGGTCGTCGTCGACGGCACCCTCGTCTCCTCCCGCGCCTGGCCCGACCACGCCGCCTGGATGCGCGAATTCCTGAAGGTACTGCGGGCGAAGGCACCGGCGGGCTGAGGACTCTCCCCGGACGGCCCGCCGTCCGGGGGCCGGGGGCTAGAGGGGCAGGCGGCTCAGAGGGGCAGGCGGCTCAGAGGGGCAGGCGCTCCGCCGTCAGGACGGCCTCCGCCAGGCTGTCGACGACCGGCACGCCGGCCTCCAGCAGGCTGGCCCGGCTGTGCGAGCCACCCGTGTACAGCACCGCGTGCGCTCCTGCGTACCGGGCCGCCAGCGCGTCGTCCACCGCATCGCCGATGACGACCGTACGGCCCGGATCGACCCGCGCGCTCTCCAGTGCCGCGAGATGCCGCACCATGTGCTCGCTCTTGCCGCCCCCGGACGGCCCGGTCCGGCCGTCCACGCGTATGAAGTGCGACTCGATGCCGAAGTCGCGCACCAGCGGCAGCAGCTCCTCGTGGCCGTACATACTGAGGATCGACTGGCTGTGCCCGGCCGCGCCCCAGCTCTCCAGCAGCGTCTCCACCCCCTCGGCGAGCGCGCAGGCCTCCCGCTGGAGGGTGTAGTGCCGGTGGAACGCCTCGTCCATGACCAGCCACTCGGCGTCCGTCGGCAGCCGCCCCATCAACCGCTCGTAGAACCTCGGGATCGGTACGCAGTACAGCTCGCGGTAGCGCTCCAGGGTGATCGGCGCCAGGCCGATCTCAGCGAACGCGGCGTTGGTCGCCCCGATCACGGCGTCGATGTCGTGAAAGAGCGTGCCGTTCCAGTCCCAGACGATGTGCGTCGCGTGGTTCGTCGCGTGCTTCCCCATGCGAAAAAGGTACCCGCGCCCACCGACAACCCGGCCGGCCACCGCCATCACTCCAGGTCAAGGCGGTTCCAGCCAGAGATCGGAACTCGGTGCCGGGCCGGCGGCCCGCCACTGCGTCCCGCCGTCAGCCGATCAGGTTCGGGATCTCCTGCACGCCGAACCACATCAGCTCGTGGTCCTCGGCGCCGTCCACCGTGAACTGCGCGTCGTCGTCACCCTGGTCGGCCGCGCCCAGCGCCGCCGCCGCGGCGGTGACGTCCGGCTCCGCGTCGTCCGAGTCCACATGCACGGCGGCCGCCTTCTTCATCGGCACCGGCCCGGCCACCCGCACGACGCCCAGCGCCGACTTGTCCAGGCCCCGGTCCGGGTCCACGGACGCGGCCCCGTCGGCGACGTCGACGGCCACCACGACGCGTCGCCGGGCGACCTGCGGGTCGGTGGCCAGCAGCCGCAGCGAGGCCTGTGCGGCACGGTTCAGCGCCGCGTACTCCAGCTCCTCGATGTCGTCGGAGACGTACCACTCGCGCAGCGCGGGCGTGACGGCGTAGGCCTCCAGCGGGCCGGAGCCCAGCTCACCCGCCTTGTACGCCTCTGCGAGTCCGGAGAGGGTCAGGGGGACGTAGACACGCATGGCCGCCGCTTTCGTATCGGACTGCTGGGACTGGTGGTACTGCCGGCTCTGCCGAGCTCTGATCGGGCGCAGGCAGCCAGCATACGGGCGCGGGTCCCCCTTCGTGCCGCCGGTACGGCCCTGAAACGGTCCGCCGGACACCCCGCCCGACGCGGCCCTCGTCCAGGCCACACGCCGCGCGTCACCCTGATAGGTGAATCTTCCGACCCCCTCCGTCGCACTCACGACCGCCTTGCCGCCCCTCCAGCCGCCTCGGTAGAACCGCCCCACACGAAAGCTACTGCCCGGTACCCAAGCGGAACGGGCGGAACGGGGGCCCACGATGACCACGAGTACGAGTACGAGTACGGCTACTGCCGCGACCGCGACCGCGACCACGGGGCCGAGTACGAGTACGAGTCCGAGTCCGAGTACGACCGCATCCCCGGTCCCGGCCCCGGGCTCGGTTCCGGTCCCGGGCTCGGTTCCGGTCCCGGGCTCGGGCGCTGGCTCTGGCTCGGGCGCTGGCTCGGCATCAGGGTCGGCCCTGGTCCCGGCTGCGCCGCCGGCCACCGTAGCCTCGCTCGCGGCCGCGGCCTCCGCTGCGGCCGCTCCTGCGGAGGCGGACGCAGCCAGGCGCACTCCCCCGCCACCCCGCACCGGTGCACCGTCCCGCCCCGGCGCACCGAGCCGTCCCGGTGGCCCCTCCCGGCCGGCCGGAGCCGCGGGGCGCGGTCCGGGGCCCCGTCGCGACAGCCGCCGCCCCGGCGATGCCCGTACGGCCCCGGGTCGGCCCCGGACGGTCCTGGGTGGCCCCCGCACCGCGCCGGGTGGCCCGCTCGCCGCTCCCGGGGGGTCCGCAGCCCGCGCCCCGGCCCCCGCGCGTCGATGCCCGACGGCTGGCGGCGGAGCGGCTGCCCCACCGTTGGTTCGCCGATCAGCTCGTCCTCACCCTGAGCGGCCGGCGCCCCGTCCACGCGCTGCTGGGTCACGCCCTGCCCGCCGCGTACGACCGTCTCGCGGAACTCGCCCCACAGGCCCCGCTGCGCCCCACCGGGCCGTACCGCCGCGCCCCGGAGCCCCGGGTCCGCGACTGCGGCGTGTACTCCCCACGGCGCGGCGTCATCGAGGCCTTCGCCCGGGTCGCCGCCGGCGAACGCGTACGCGCCCTCGCCTTCCGCCTCGAACGCGGCGACGACGCCCGCTGGCGCTGCGCCGCCCTGGACATCGGCCCGTCCACGGCCGTCTGGACCCGCACCACCTGACCCGTTCCCCGGCTCCCGTTCCCCGGCTCCCGTTTCCGGCTCCACGGCCTTCCTGGCGGGCGCACGGAGGCACGGACCACGGCCCTCCTGGCCGGGCACACAGAGGCACGGAGGCACGGACGCCGGTACACGACGGCCGGTACACGACGGCCGGGGTGGCGCAGCTCCTCGCTGCGGCACCCCGGCCGTCGGCACACTCGTCGGCTGGCGCCGACCTCGTCACTTCTTGCGGCGACGGCCGCCCTTCTGCGCCTTGCGGCGCTCGGCGCGCGTCAGGCCGTCCGACTCCGAGCGGGTCTGGGCCGAGGGCACGGCGTCGGTGGTGAAGTCGCCCTCGACGACCCCGCCCTCGCCGTCCACCGTGGGCGCGGAGAAGTGCATGCGCTCCGGGCGCTGCGGCGCCTCCAGCCCCTTGGCGTGGATCTCAGGGCGGGCCCCGGCCTGCGCCGGCACCGTGTCCTGTACGTCCTTGTCCAGCGAGGGCCGCTCCGCGGCGTCCTCCACCGGGACCTCCTCGACCTGCTGCTCGACCTGGACCTCCAGGTTGAACAGGTAGCCGACGGACTCCTCCTTGATGCCCTCCATCATGGCGGTGAACATGTCGAAGCCCTCGCGCTGGTACTCCACCAGCGGGTCCTTCTGGGCCATGGCCCGCAGGCCGATGCCCTCCTGGAGGTAGTCCATCTCGTAGAGGTGCTCGCGCCACTTGCGGTCCAGGACGGACAGCACCACGCGCCGCTCCAGCTCACGCATGATCTCCGAGCCGAGCTGCTCCTCGCGGGCCGCGTACTGCTCGTGGATGTCGTCCTTGATCGCCTCGGCGATGAACTCGGCGGTGATCCCGGCGCGGTCGCCGACCTCGTCCTCCAGCTCCGCCACGGTCACCTTGACCGGGTACAGCTGCTTGAACGCGCCCCACAGCCGGTCCAGGTCCCACTCCTCGGCGAACCCCTCGACCGTCTCCGCCTGGATGTAGGCGTCGATGGTGTCGTCCATGAAGTGCTTGATCTGCTCCTGGAGGTCCTCGCCCTCCAGGACGCGGCGGCGCTCGCCGTAGATGACCTCGCGCTGGCGGTTGAGCACCTCGTCGTACTTCAGGACGTTCTTGCGCGTCTCGAAGTTCTGCTGCTCGACCTGGGACTGCGCGGAGGCGATGGCGCGGGTGACCATCTTGTTCTCGATCGGCACGTCGTCCGGCACGTTGGCCATGGCCATCACGCGCTCGACCATCTGGGCCTTGAAGAGGCGCATCAGGTCGTCGCCGAGGGAGAGGTAGAACCGGGACTCGCCGGGGTCGCCCTGCCGGCCGGAACGACCGCGCAGCTGGTTGTCGATACGGCGCGACTCGTGCCGCTCGGTACCGAGGACGTAGAGCCCGCCGAGGTCCTTGACCTCCTCGAACTCCGCCTTCACCGCGGCCTCGGCCTTCTCCAGGGCCGCGGGCAGCGCCGCCGCCCACTCCTCGGCGTGCTCCACCGGGTCCAGGCCCATGTTGCGCAGCTCGGTCTCGGCCAGGTCGTCGGGGTTGCCGCCGAGCTTGATGTCCGTACCGCGGCCCGCCATGTTCGTCGCGACCGTGACGGCGCCCTTGCGGCCGGCCTGGGCGACGATCGACGCCTCCCGGTCGTGCTGCTTGGCGTTGAGGACCTCGTGCCGTACGCCGCGCTTCTTGAGCTGCTGCGAGAGGTACTCGGACTTCTCGACCGAGGTCGTACCGACCAGGATCGGCTGGCCCTGCTCGTGCTTCTCGGCGATGTCGTCGACGACCGCGGCGAACTTGGCGACCTCGGTGCGGTAGATCAGGTCCGCCTGGTCCTTGCGGACCATCGGCTTGTTCGTCGGGATCGGGACGACGCCGAGCTTGTAGATCTGGTGGAACTCGGCCGCCTCGGTCATGGCCGTACCGGTCATGCCGGAGAGCTTGTCGTAGAGGCGGAAGAAGTTCTGGAGGGTGATCGTGGCGAGGGTCTGGTTCTCGTCCTTGATCTCCACCCCTTCCTTCGCCTCGATCGCCTGGTGCATGCCCTCGTTGTAGCGGCGGCCGGCGAGGATACGACCGGTGTGCTCGTCGACGATCATGACCTCGCCGTCGATGACGACGTAGTCCTTGTCCTTCTTGAACAGTTCCTTCGCCTTGATGGCGTTGTTCAGATAACCGACGAGCGGGGTGTTGACCGACTCGTAGAGGTTGTCGATGCCCAGCCAGTCCTCGACCTTGCTGACGCCGGACTCGTGGATGCCGACGGTGCGCTTCTTCTCGTCGACGTCGTAGTCGCCGGTCTCGTCGATACCGCGCTGCGGGTTGGCCGCCTCGCCCTTCTTCAGGCGCTTGACCAGCTTGGCGAAGTCGCCGTACCACTTCGTCGCGGAGTCCGCGGGACCGGAGATGATCAGCGGCGTACGGGCCTCGTCGACCAGGATGGAGTCGACCTCGTCGACGATCGCGAAGTTGTGCCCGCGCTGAACCAACTCGTCCTTCGACCACGCCATGTTGTCGCGGAGGTAGTCGAAGCCGAACTCGTTGTTCGTGCCGTAGGTGATGTCGCAGTTGTACTGCTCGCGGCGCTGCGCCGGCGTCATGTTCGCCAGGATGCAACCGACCGAGAGGCCCAGGAACTTGTGGACCCGGCCCATCATCTCGGAGTCGCGCTCGGCCAGGTAATCGTTGACCGTGATGAGGTGGACGCCCTTGCCGGACAGCGCATTCAAATAAGCGGGCAGGGTGCCGACCAGCGTCTTGCCCTCACCGGTCTTCATCTCGGCCACGTACCCGAGGTGCAGCGCGGCACCGCCCATCAGCTGGACGTCGTAGTGGCGCTGGCCGAGCACGCGCTTGGCGGCCTCGCGGACGGTCGCGAACGCCTCGGGGAGCAGGTCGTCCAGGCTCTCACCGTCGGCGAACCGCTCCTTGTACTCGTCGGTGAGGGCGCGCAGCTCGGCGTCGGAGAGATTGACGAAGTCCTCTTCGATGGAGTTGACCTGGCCCGCGATGCGGTGCAGTTTGCGCAGGATCTTGCCTTCGCCTGCACGCATGATCTTCGTCAAGACGGACACTTGGGCTGGTCTCCTCGCCGGTCGGGCCTGTGCACGGTCGGTGCGCGGGCGCGGCATTTTTCCAAGGGGCAGGCCCCGCCGCAACGGCCATCGTAAGGGAGGACCCCGCTCAGCAGGGAGGTCCGTCGCCCGAAGGCCCCTGTCCCTTCTCCACAACTTTCCACGACTCGCTACGACACTGTCGGTCACCTCTCTCCGGTCCTCTCGCTACGACAACGCGCGAGGTCCGCAGAAGGTGCCGGTGCGCGGCCGGAACAGTGTTCCGGGCCACACGCCGGCGAGAGCGGGTCCGGCGTGCCGCGGTGCCGGCGTCCTGCCTGAGTACGACGGTTCCGGGCGCGCCCCGGGCCGCAGCGTAATTCCTTCGCCCCGCCCGCGGCCAATACGCACACTGCAGGGATGGAACCCGTCATCCTCACCACCGAGCGGCTCGTCCTGCGGCCCTTCCGGCCCGCCGACGCCCCGGCCGTGCACGCCGCCTGTCAGGACCCCGACATCCCGCGCTGGACGACCGTCCCGTCGCCGTACACCCGCGCGCACGCGGAGGATTTCGTGGGTCCGTTCACCGACCGAGGCTGGCGCGAGGACACCACGTACACCTTCGCCGTGACCCTCCGGGAGGACGGCCGGCCGGCGGGCGACGGAACGCTGGTGGGCTCGGCAGGCCTGGTACGGCTGTCCCGCCTGGCGCCGCCGGAACGCCAGGCGGAGCTCGGGTACTGGTCGGTCAAGGAGCACCGCGGCCGCGGGTACACCGTCGAGGCGGCCCGCGCCATCGTGCGCTGGGCGTTCACCGACCTCGGCGTGGAGCGCATGGAGTGGTTCGCGGAGGCGGGCAACGAAGCGTCCCGGGCGGTCGCCCTGAAGACCGGCTTCCGTATGGAGGGGACGATCCGCGCGATGATGCCTCACCGGGGCACCCGCCGCGACGCCTGGTCCGCCTCCCTTCTCCCCTCCGACCTCGGCCTCTCTTCGGAGACGCCGTACCTGCCGTACGGCGGACGAGCCGACTGAACCTGCCGTGCGGAGGACAGGCCTCCTGAGGGCGAGCCGACTGAGCTCCTTCGGGTCTCGACCTCCCACCCCGCCGGCTCCCCCGGGGTCGGGGAACGTCCGGGCTCCGCTGCACGGCCCCGGAGCAGATGATCGATTCTGCGGACCGTTGTCAGTGCCCGGTCCTACTCTGATCGGCATGACAGCCGTGCCTGCCGCGCAGCCCGTGACCAGCCTGTCCGCCGACGAAGCACGCCGCCTCGCGCTCCGCGCCCAGGGCTTCCTGGGTGCGCCCGACCGGCGCGCGGGGGTGCGGGGCGTCCTCCGCCGGCTGGGCGCCGTGCAGCTCGACACGATCTCCGTGCTCGCCCGCTCGCACGAGCTGATCCCGTACGCCCGCCTCGGCGCCGTCGGCCGCACCACCGTGGAGTCGGCGTACTGGACCCCGCGTCCCGAGACGCCCGACGCCGCCCCGGCGTCGGGCTCCGCCTATGCCCCGCACAGCTTCGAGTACTGGTCGCACGCCGCCTGCATCCTGCCCATCGAGGAGTGGCCGCTCTTCGCGTTCCGCCGCCGCGCCATGCGGGCGCGCGGTCACCGCTGGCACGTCATGAAGGACTCCGCGCGCTCGTGCGCCGCCGTCCTGGACCGGCTGAAGGCGGACGGCCCGCTCACCACCACCCAGCTGGGCGGCGGGCGGAACGGCGGGGAGTGGTGGGACTGGTCCGAGACGAAGATCGCGGTGGAGTGGCTGCTCGACACGGGCGAGGTGGTCTGCACGGAGCGCCGCGGCTGGAAGCGGGTGTACGACCTCGCCGAGCGCGCCGTCCCGGACGAACTGCTGCACGACGACCTGGACGACACCGAATGCACCCGCCGCCTGGTCGCGCAGGCCGGGGCAGCTCTGGGCGTGGCCACCCGCGCGGACCTGGCGGACTACCACCGCCTCAAGGGTGAGCAGGTCAGCGCGGTCATCGAGGACACGGGGCTGGTGCCGGTCGACGTCGAGGGCTGGTCCAAGCCCGCCTGGGCAGACCCGGCCGCACTGTCCGAGACGCCGCGCGGCCGGCACCGCACGACGCTGCTCTCGCCGTTCGACTCACTGATCTGGGACCGCCCGCGTACGGAGCGCATGTTCGGCTTCACGCACCGGCTGGAGGCATACGTCCCCAAGCCCAAGCGGATACACGGATACTTCGCGATGCCGCTGCTGGCCGGCGGCAAGCTGGTCGGCCGGGTGGATCCGGCCCGTGAGGGAGCGACGCTCGTGGCCCGTCAGGTCTCGATGCAGGGCCCCAAGGCCGTGCGTCCCATGGCGCAGGCCCTTCAGGAAGCCGCCACCTGGGTCGGCTGCGACGCGGTCCGCGTCGAGCGCTGTGACGATCCGGCCCTGCTGGCCGCCCTCACCGCCGAGCTGTCCGTCTGAACCATCCAGCTGCCCGCCTGAACTGCCGAGCTGTCCGCCTGACGCCTCGCGGGCGGGCGGGCCGGTGAGCGTGACCGCCGGTTCGCCCGCTACCGGATCTCCAGGATCTTCTCGCGCATCGCGTAGACCACCGCTTCCATCCGGGAGTGCAGCTGCAGCTTCTCCAGGATGTTGCGCACGTGGTTCTTCACGGTGTTCTCGGAGATGAACAGCTCCTTGGCGATGTCGCGGTTGTTCATCCCCGTGGCGACGAGCTTGAGCACCTCCAGCTCACGGTCGGTGAGGCGCGGCGCGGGGACGAGCCGTCGCTCGTCCGTCCGCTGGATCATCGACTTGAACTCGGTGAGCAGTTTGGACGCCATGGAGGGACTGATCTGCGACTGGCCGTCCGCGACCGCGCGAATCGCCGTGGCCACCTCGTCGGTGGAGATCTCCTTGAGGAGATAGCCCGTGGCCCCGGCCTTGATCGCGTCGTAGAGGTCGGCCTCCTCGTCGCTGATCGTCAGCATGATGATCTTCGCGCTGGGGGCCACTTCCTTGATGGAGGTGCAGGCCTCGATACCGCCCCGCCGCGGCATGCGGACGTCCATCAGCACGATGTCCGGCAGCAGGTCGGCGGCCTTGTCCACGGCCTCGGCGCCGTCCCCGGCCTCACCGACGACCTGGATGTCCTCTTCCTGGGCCAGCACGATTTCCAGGCCACGCCGGAAGAGTGCGTGGTCGTCGACCACCAGGACTCTGATCGGCTCCTTGCGGGGCGCGGTCGCACCCGAGCCGACACCGTCGGCCATGCCGACGCCGTCCTCGTCCGCTTCGTTGCGCACGGGCCCGAAGCTGTCCCCCATCGTTCCTCCCCGTCAACTACTCGGCCCGGAAGGCCTGAGTTTGGTCATAAGGCTGGTTGACAACAGCCCGCTACGGCCAGCCCGATCAGCGCCATACACAAACCGTCTCTCCGGCATGTCGCACTTCGTGTCCCAACACCTGGCCGCACAGACACTATACGGTCTCAACTCCTGCTCACAGCGGCCACAATGGCGCCCCCGGCGCACGCCGGGGGCGCCTCGTCGGTGGTCTCAGCCGCCGAGCGCCCCACCGGCTCCGGTGGGCGCTCCGTCCGCGAACGGATCGGAGTTCAGACGGATGACGCCGTAGTCGTACGCGTGCCTCCGGTAGACCACGCTCGGCTGCTTGGTATCGGCATCGACGAAGAGGTAGAAGTCGTGTCCGACCAACTCCATCTCATAGAGCGCCTGGTCGAGGGTCATCGGTGCCGCGGAGTGGGTCTTCTCGCGGACGATCAGGGGACCTTCGCCCTGAACCTCCAGCGACCCGATCCGGGTGGTCGGCACCTGTTCCTCCTCGGAGGATTCCTGGCCGGCCAGTTCGCCGTTGGTGTTGAGCCGCGCCGCGTCCGGGACGCTGACGGCCACGTCGCTGGCCGGGATGCGTCCGCTGCCGCGCCGCGAGTGTCGCTTGTCGTGCTGCTTACGGAGACGCGCCTCGAGCTTGGCCGTGGCCAGATCGAGCGCGGCGTACGGGTCGGCGGCGGCCGCCTCGGCCCGGACCACCGGGCCACGGGAGTGGAGAGTGATCTCCACCCGGTCGGAACGGTCGGCCTGCCGCGGGTTGGGCTCCTTGGACACCTCGACGTCGAGGCTGATCACCTTGCCGTCGAGCTTCTGCACCTTGTCCAGCTTCAGCTTCTCGGCCACGTGCTTCCGGAACCGCTCGGGCACTTCGGTCTTGCGGCCCTTGACGACGATGTCCACGCAGAACTCCGTTCCCGGATCACTCCGCCCGGTGCGAGCGAGGTGATGCCTTCTTGCACCAGGCCCCGGCAAGTGCCGAAGCCTCGGACTTGGCGACTTTCACCTCCTTCTCCCCCACGTACCCGGACTCCACTCCAGCCGTTTTCAGCATCTCTGCCGGCGCCAGGAACCGCACCTAACCGGCATTCGAGGCAAAGCGTCTGCCAAGTCCTCACAACCGAACATAGCTCGCCTCGTAGGTTGTCGGCACCCCCTCCTGGGGGGTAGCTCCGTTTGGGTGATTTTTTGCCCTCAGTACCTGCAACGATGAATTTTCTCGGTCAGTTCCAGTTGATTTCGAAAGCGCTGGGCGAGGCCGCCACGACGGCCGCTCCCGCTACTCTCCCTCCCGCCTCTCCGACCGCCCGCGCGGCCTCGGCCAGCGACGCTCCGGTGGTCATCAGATCGTCCACCAGCACCACCCGTCCGTCGCGCAGCAGCCGCCCGCCACCACCGACGACCTCCAGGGCACCGGCCAGATTCAGCTGCCGTTGCCGCGCACCGAGACCCGCCTGATCGATCACCGTCCGCCGCTGCCGCAGGGCCGCCAGCACCCGCGCCCCGGTCCCGCCGCGACGCAGCTCCCGCGCCGCCGCCAGGGCGATCCGCCGCACCGGGTCGTGGCCCCGCCCGGCCACCGCGCGCGGAGCGGACGGCACGGGTATCAGCAGCAGCGGTCCGGAGCCCGGCCGCAGGCCCCGTACGGCCCCTGCCAGCGCCCGGCCCAATGGAGCGGCCAGAACCAGCGCGCCCCGCTCCTTGTGCGCGAGGAGAATCGCTCGTACGGCATCGGCGTACGCGGCGGCCGCGTACACCCGCGGCAGCCCCGGCGGCGCCGGACTCGGCCGCACCCGGCGCGGCCCACGCCGCCTCCCGGCCGCCTGTCCGCCCTCGGCGCACAGCGACCGCGCGCATTCCTCGCAGAGCTCCGTCCGCGGCCTGCCGCATCCCGCGCAGCCGACCGGCAGAACCAGCCCGGCGAATTCTCGCCACAACCCCCGCATACCTCCACTGTCCCGCCCCTGCCGCCGCCCCACCACCCCTGTGGATAACTTCGCTGGGCGGGCGACGCCGTGCCGTGGCGCCGACGCTTCACCTGCGGAAACGGGTGACGGCGGCCGGAGGGAACGGGCGGCGGCAGGGCAGGGAACACGCCCCACGTCGGCTCGGGAGACGCCGCGCCACGCTCCCTGCCGCACCCCGGTCAGCCCGGGCAGCACGCCCCGGTCACCCGGGGTAGACCGGTGCCGTACCTCGCGTCGCCACCGTCTTCCAGTTCGCGTCCAGCGGCAGTCGGACGATGCCCTCGTCCGCGTCCGCGATCAGTGGCCGACTCTCGTCCTCCGACGCCGCGACCGACTCGACGCCGTTCACGCCGGGGAGCGTCTGCGTGTTGGACGCCGAACCGTCCGTCTCCATGAACTGCATCTGCTGCACACCGCCGGATTCCCTGCCGACCACGACCAGCCGGCTGTCGCCGGCCCAGGAGGCGGCCACCACATCCTCCAGCTGCGGCGCTATCGGGCGCAGCGCCTCGACGGACAGCTTGGGATTCATCGCCGTACCGCCCCGCTCCACCCGGCCGAGCTGCAGAGTCGTCCGCCCCTTGTCCTCGATGAGCATCGCGATCCGGATGCCGTCCGACGCCACCCTGATCGCCTTGATGCGCCGCTTGCCGAGTCCGGGCACCGCGACCTCCTGCGGTTCGCCCTTGCCCGACCGGAGCCGCAGCAGCCGCGACCCGTCGTCGTCCCGGTCGGCGATCCACAGGTCTCCCAGACCGTCCCAGCTCGGCGCGGTCAGCCCGTCGGCCTCGTTCTTCGCCTTGCTGCGCAGCCGTACCTCGGCACGGTCGGCCTTGTCGTCCAGGTCGGCGACGTACAGCGCGCGGCCGTTGAGGGAGACGCCCGCCGCGGTGGTCTCCCCGTGCGCGACACCCACGGAGCGCAGCGCGATCTTCCCCGTGCCCAGCGGTCCCGGCACGGGCGTCGCGTCGGTCACGGAGTCCGTCATGCTGACCACCCGGTGGTCACCGTCGATGTAGTACTCCAGCGCCGTGTGGCGCGCCCGGGCCTGCTGCGCGAACCCGTCGACCGCTTCCTGCTGCTTCAGGCTGCACAGGGAGTCGCCGTCCTCGTCCTGCAGCTCCACCTCGCTGACCTTCGAAGCGCGCGCCATGCCCTGCACCGTGAAGAGCACCTGGGCGGCCATCCGTTGGCACTGGCCTGTCTCGACCCCGGCGGCCTGCTTGCCGAGCCGCACCCGCAGCGCGTTGGAGTCGTCCAGCGTGAGGGTGGGGCGGGTGACGCGCGTGCCCTTCGGGAAGGCCGACGTCGCCACCTTGTCCAGCCAGTTGGTGGGCCCCTGCAGCAGCGCGTTCACGCTGGCCGTGACGGGGTCTATCCGCTGCCGGAGGTACACGGGGTCGGCGACGAGCACGTTCCTGCCCGCCCGCGGCTCCCCGGCCTCGGACTTGTAGGCCGCGAAGTAGTACTTGTTGACCGGCTGATAGATGCGCTGGAAGTCCGGCAGGCCGAGCACCAGGCCGTTCGGCAGCCGGTCGATGCGCCACTGCCCGTTCTCCCGGGTCAGGTGCATCGTCTCCCTGTACGCCTTCTCCTGAGGCGTGTAGGCGTGCTTGCGGTCCACGGTGGCCACCTGCGTGCCCACGAGCGTGACGGTGAAGCCCTTGGCGTCCTCACGGTTGGACGGGCTGCCCTCCGTAGTGGCCTTGGGCCGCTCCTGGAGCACCTTCGTGGTCGCGAAGGGCTGCCACTCCTTACGGGCCTGCGCGGCCAGGTACTGCTTGGCGGTGCGCAGATTGGCCTCGTCACTGGTCAGCGCGTCGAGGAAGCCACGCACGATGTCGGTCGGCTGCGCACCGTCCTGCGGCGGCACGCCGTAGACCCGCACCTGCGAGTCGGCATCCGCGCGCGAGGCCTGGTCGACCGGCTGCGACTCGCCGCTGTCCGGCATCGACGCACACCCGGCCAGCAGTACCGCCCCGGCCGCGAGCATCGCGACCGTATGGGCTCGGGTCCCGCGCAGCCGTCCACCGCACCGCGCTCCGTCGCGCCTCCGTTCAGCGCCGGTCACGAGGCCCGCCCTCCTGTTCCTGGCCGTTCCCGCCCTCGCCCCTACGGGGGTGGGCGTCCGGGTGCGCACGGGAGTCGGTCCGGACGGGCGCATCCGTACGCACCCGGGCCTCGGCCGCCCCGTCGGAGTCGGCACCTCGATGCCCCTCCGTCTGGTCCGTCTGGTCCGTCTGGTCCGTCTGATCCGTCTGGGTCGCGTCTCCGTTGTGCGGCGCTCCGCGGTGGGCGCCGGCCCCGTGGTGCGCGGCGCTCCCGTGGGGCGCACTCCCGTTGCCCGCGGCCCCGTTCCCCCCGGAGGGCGCTTCGGCACCGTTGCCGGCCTGGGCCGGCACCGTGACCGTGGGCTTGCGTGCCTCGATGGCGCGGTGCCCCGCCGCACGGCTACGGGCGCGGTTGCGCCGTGAGTCCTCCGGCTCCAGCGGAATCGGCGAACCGCGCAGCGCCTCACCGGCCGTACGCGGCAGCGTCAGCCGGAACTGCGAGCCGCCGCTCGGCTCGCCCCACGCCTGGAGCCAGCCGCCGTGCAGGCGCGCGTCCTCGACCGCGATCGACAGGCCGAGGCCCGTGCCGCCGGTCGTCCGCGCCCGGGCCGGGTCGGCGCGCCAGAACCGGTTGAAGACCCGCGTCGCCTCGCCGGGTCGGAGCCCGACGCCGTAGTCCCGTACCGCGACGGCCACCGCGCCGCCGCTGCGCCCGCCGGCCGAGGCCAGGCGGACGACGATGTCCCGGCCCTCACCGTGCTCCACGGCGTTGACCACCAGGTTCCGCAGCACCCGTTCCACCCGCCGGGAGTCCGCCTCCGCGACCACCGGGTACTCGGCGCCGCGCACGATGACGCGGCTGCCCTTGGCCTCGGCCAGCGGCTCGGCGCCCTCGATGACCCGGTGGACGACGTCCCGCAGGTCGATCGGCTCGGCCTCCAGCGCGGCGGCGCCCGCGTCGAACCGGCTGATCTCCAGCAGGTCCGCCAGCAGCGACTCGAACCGGTCCAGCTGGCCGCGCAGCAGCTCCGCCGAGCGTGCGGTGGCGGGGTCGAAATCCTCGCGCGCGTCGTGGATGAGGTCGGCGGCCATCCGTACGGTCGTCAGCGGCGTCCGCAGCTCGTGCGACACGTCGGACACGAAGCGGCGCTGCATCCGGGAGAGCGCCTCCAGCTGCTGGATCTTGCTCTGGAGGTTCTGCGCCATCTTGTTGAACGATTCACCCAGCCGCGCGATGTCGTCCTCGCCGGTGACCTTCATCCGCTCCTGCAGCAGCCCCGCCGCCAGCCGCTCGGAGATCCCCGCGGCCATCCGTACGGGGGTGACGACCTGCCGTACGACCAGCCAGGCGATCGCGCCGAGCAGCACCACCACGAAGACCCCGGCGGTGGCGAGGGTGCCCTTGACCAGGCTGAGCGACTTCTCCTCCTGGCTGAAGGAGAACAGGTAGTAGAGCTGGTACGGGTTGCTGTTGACGTCGTCCAGGCGCTTGCCGATGACCAGCGCCGGCTCGCCCTCGTCCGAACCCACCCGCTTGATCTGGGTGTACTCGCGGTACGTGCCGCCGTTCTCGTCCAGCTTCCGGCGCATCTCGGTGGGCACGCTGCGCTCCGGGTCGACGTCGCCCGAGGCGCGCGGGCCGCGGACGCCGGGGCTGTCGTCCACGAAGGGCTGCTCGACGGCGGAGTCCGAGCTCAGCGCGACCACCGAGAACACGCCCTGCCCACCACTGGCGAGCTGCTCGACCAGGCTGGTGAGCCAGGTCGCGGAGTCCTGCGCGCCGCGATTACCGGTCCGCTGGGCGTCGTCCCCGCGGCTGTCACCGGCGCCGTCGGCCATCTGCTGCGCCACGGCGAACCCGCCAGCGGCCTGACTCTGCGCGGCCTGCCGCTTGGCGTCCAGCAGGCCGTTCCGCACCTGTCCGATGACCACGAGGCCGAGCAGCAGCACCACGCCGAGCGACATCAGCAGGGTCGTCGCGACGACCCGCAGCTGGATGTTGCGTCGCCACAGGCGCATCGCGGGCAGCAGCGGCCTGCGCACCCAGCGGCCGAGGAGACGCAGCACGGGGTGGACGGGCCCGGCGCCGGGCCCGTCGGGCAGCAGCTGCTGCCCGCCTCGCACGAAGCGCTCGAAGAAGGACATGTCGTCCGCCGTGTCAGCGGCCCGCCCCCGCGTCCCCTCCGGAGCCGAACCGTCCCGGGGCATGTCAGCTGGGTCCGGCCTTGTAGCCGACGCCGCGTACCGTCACCACGATCTCCGGCCGCTCCGGATCCTTCTCGACCTTCGAGCGGAGTCGCTGGACGTGGACGTTCACCAGCCGGGTGTCCGCGGCGTGGCGGTACCCCCAGACCTGCTCCAGCAGCACCTCGCGGGTGAAGACCTGCCACGGCTTGCGCGCCAGCGCCACCAGCAGGTCGAACTCCAGCGGCGTCAGCGCTATCGACTGCCCGTCCCGCTTCACGGAGTGCCCCGCCACGTCGATGACCAGGTCACCGATGGCCAGCTGCTCCGGCGCAGGCTCCTCGGACCGCCGCAGCCGCGCCCGGATACGGGCCACCAGCTCCTTGGGCTTGAACGGCTTGACGATGTAATCGTCCGCACCGGACTCCAGGCCGACCACCACGTCGACGGTGTCGCTCTTGGCGGTGAGCATGACGATCGGCACGCCGGACTCCGCCCGGATCAGCCTGCACACCTCGATGCCGTCCCGTCCGGGCAGCATCAGGTCGAGCAGTACAAGGTCGGGCTTGGCCTCGCGGAACGCGGCGAGCGCCTTGTCGCCGTCCGACACGAACGACGGTTCAAAGCCTTCGCCGCGCAGCACGATGCCGAGCATCTCTGCCAGTGCGGTGTCGTCGTCGACGACCAGGACGCGTCCCTTCATTCGGCCATCATCCCATTACCTGATCGTGACTTACCGAATCGTGACGTGGAACACACCTCTGCCAGGGCGTCCCGGGTGACCGGTGACACCACTCCCGCCTCGGTCACGATCGCGGTCACCAGCTCCGCCGGAGTGACGTCGAAGGCCGGGTTGTAGGCCTGCGCGCCCGGTGGCGTGACCGGGAGCGCGACGCCCGTCTCGGCGCCGCCGACGTATACGTGCGGCAGGGAGATTTCGGTCACTTCGTGCCCGGCCCGCTGCTCCACCTCGATCAACGCACCCTCCTCGGTCTCCGGATCCAGCGTCGTGGTGGGGGCTACCACCACGAACGGCACGTGGTGGTAGCGCGCCAGGACGGCCAGCGGGTAGCTGCCCACCTTGTTGGCGACCGCGCCGTCCGCCGCGATCCGGTCCGCGCCGATCAGTACGGCGTCCACCTCGCCCGCCGCGAAGAGCGACCCCGCCGCCCCGTCGGGCAGCACTGTGTAGGCCATTCCCGCCCGCGCCGCTTCGTACGCGGTGAGCCGCGCACCTTGCAGCAGCGGCCGGGTCTCGTCCACCCACAGGCGTCGCAGCTCTCCCGCCCGGTGCGCCGCGAGCGCCACCGCGAAGGCGGTGCCCTCGCCTCCGGAGACCAGCGCCCCGGTGTTGCAGTGCGTGAGGATGCGGTGACCGCCGCCCGGCAGCAGCTCGCCGAGCAGCTCCAGCCCGAGCTCCGCCATCCGCGCGCTGGCCCGCGCGTCCTCCGCGTGGACGGCCCGAGCCTCGGCCAGGGCGGCCGCCGCGGCCTTCTCGACCGTGCCGCCGGCGGCCAACGCCTCGTCGTACGCCGCCACCGCGCGCCGCACCCCGTACGCGAGGTTGACGGCCGTCGGCCGGGCGTACGACAGGGTCGCGGCGGCCTCGGCCACGTCGAACCCGCGGACGGCCGCCAGGGCGACGCCGTACGCCCCGGCGATGCCCAGCAAGGGAGCGCCGCGCACGGCCAGCGTCCGGATCGCCTGCACCAGAGCCGGCACGTCCGTGCAGACCAACTCCGTCTCTTCGGCGGGCAATCGTGTCTGATCCAGCAGGACCACCACCGGTCCTTCGGGCGGCTCCTCCCAACGCAACGCGGGCATCGCGGGTGCCTCGGCACCCGCCTGGGGTACTCCGTACGGATCGGCCATCCGCTCAGTCTGCCGCCAGCGGTGGGGGAAGCAGAAGGTGTCCCCGCATGTCCTGGACAACCCTCGCGGGAACCGGAACATCTCGGCCCGGCACCGGAAAAGCCCCTCCTGACAAGGGGGCCGGTACGAAACCGGACTTGCCATGGCACGATGACTGGCACCGCGGATCCCGGAACCCGACCGCCGCCGCGGACGGGCAGTGAGAAGGAGCGACGATGAACAACTCTCCGGGCTGGGCCTCGCCCGGATCCCCCTCCGACGAGCCGGACCGCGGCCCTCAGGAGCAGCCCGCACCGCCCGAGCAGTCCGCGAACCCGCAGCCCGCCGACGCACCCGCCCCCGAACAGGGCGCGGCGGGACAGCAGCCGTCCGCCCAGTGGGCCAAGGAACAACCGCCGGCCGGACAGTGGTCCGCGCCCGGCGGTGACGCACCGGCCGGTGGGGCGCCGGGAACCGGCGGCCCCGGCGGAAGCGCGCCGAACGACGGCGGTTCCGGCTGGAATCCGCCGGGCGGCCCCGCCCAGGGCGGCCCCGGTGGCCAGCCCGGCTGGGGCGGACAACCCGGCTGGGGCGGACAGCAAGGCTGGAACGGACAGCCCGGGCCCGGCGGCCCGAACCGGGGTGGTGGCCGGCCCGGCTGGGGCGGCGCCTGGTCCCCGCCGCCGCCGGCGGCCAAGCCCGGCGTCATCCCCCTCCGTCCGCTCGGCATCAACGAGATCCTGGACGGCGCGGTGGCCACCATGCGGGCACACTGGCGCACCATGATGGGCATTTCGCTCGTCGTCGCCGTGATCACGCAGGCCGCCGCCACCGTCGTGTCGGGCGTGTGGTTCCGCAGCGCCGGCAGCATGGCCCTCGGGAACGACCCGAACGAGGACCTCGACAAGATCATGCGCGAGGCCGGCGGCCAGCTCGCCGCCAGCGGCATCACCTGGTTCATCGCCATGCTCGGCACCGTGATAGTCACCGCGCTGATCACCATGGTCGTCAGCCGTGCCGTCCTGGGCCGCTCGGTCTCGATCGGCGAGGCCTGGCGGGACTCACGCCGCCAACTCCCCCGCCTCTTCGGCCTGCTCATCATCGTTCCGCTGCTGATCCTGGCCATCATGACGGTGTGCCTGGTACCCGGCATCCTCATCGCCGCGGCGGGCTCCGCGCCGGCCGGTGTGGCTCTCGCGCTGCTGGGCGGTCTCGCCGCCATGGTCCTGGGCGTCTGGCTGTGGATCCGCTACTGCCTCGCCGCGCCTGCCCTGATGCTGGAGAAGCAGGGCGTCATCACGTCCATGCGCCGCTCCGCCAAGCTCGTACGCGGCGCCTGGTGGCGGGTACTGGGCATCCAACTGCTCACCGTACTGATCGTGGTGATCGTGGAGTTCATCGTCCAGATCCCGGCCACCGTCATCGGCATGCTGCTCGGCGGGGAGAGCGCGGCGGACTGGATCGCCGGCACCGCCACCACGGGCTGGACCTTCCTGATCGTGTCCGGCATCGGCGCCGTGATCAGCTCGACCGTCACCTACCCGATCACTGCCGGCGTCACCGCCCTCCTCTACATGGACCAGCGGATCCGCCGCGAGGCGCTCGACCTGGAGCTGGCGCGCGCCGCCGGCCTCCCCGGCTACGGCGCCGACGCGGCCCCCGCCACCGGTCCCACCCCCGGGAGCTGATGCGGTGACGGCCGGGGGGAGAGTCGCCGTGCTCGCGCAACAACTCGTGGGCACCGGCGACGACGTGCCCGTACGGATACCGCGCGTCCCCGCCCGCGAAGCGGCGGAACGCGAACTGTCCGATCCGCGGTACCACCAGTACGACCCCAACCCGCTCCAGCGCGCCCTGAACTGGCTCTGGCAGCGCGTCGACGACCTCTTCGGCGCGGCTGCCGGAGCCACCCCCGACGGCTGGGTCGGCCTCCTCGTCATCGCCCTGGTCGTCCTGCTGCTGATCATCGCCCTCCGGCTGCGGCTCGGTGCCCTGCGCCGCACCCCCACCACCGGTGCCGCGCTCTTCACCGACCGGCCCCGCACCGCCGCCGAACACCGCACGGCCGCGGAGGCCCACGCAGCACGCAGCGACTGGACCCCGGCCGTGCAGGAACGGATGCGGGCCATCGTCCTCGCGCTGGAAGAGCGCGCGCTGCTCACGCCGGCCCCGGGTCGCACCGCGGACGAGGCAGCCACCGAAGCCGGCCGCGTCTTTCCTGCCCACGCCGACCGGCTACGCACCGCCGCTGGGACCTTCGACGCCGTCACGTACGGCCGCCGGCCCGCAACGGCCGAGGAGTACGCCATGCTCAGCGCCCTGGACAGCGACCTGAGCCAGAACCGGCCGCAGCTCACCACCGGCCCCGGGGCCGCCGGATGACCGCCGCTCCCGCGTACGCCACCTCCGTCTCCCCCACCGCCACCAGGCTCTGGTCGCGGTTCCGGGGGCTGCTGATCGCACTCCTCGTGCTCGCCCTCGGCGGCCTCACCCTTGCGGCATTGAAGTCCGGCGAACAACACGGGCGCCTCGACCCGCGCTCCGCCGACCCCACCGGCAGCCGCGCGCTCGCCACCCTGCTGTCCGAACGCGGCGTCGACTCCCGTGTGGTGACCAGCACCCGCGAAGCCGCCGACGCGGCGGGCCCGGACACGACGCTCCTGGTCACCGACCCGAACCTGTTGACCGACCGTCAACTCGCCACCCTGCGCACCGCCGCCGGCCGGTCCGCCGGCCGTACGGTCCTCCTCGCCCCCGACCAGAGCGCGCTCGACTCCCTGGCCCCCGGCATCCGGGCCGGCGAGCCCACCGACGTCACCGAGCGCGCGCCGGACTGCTCCCTGCCCGCCGCCCGCCGGTCCGGTGACGCCGACCTCGGCGGCCTCCGCTACACCGGCGCCGGTCCCGACGCCGACCGCTGCTACTCCGCCCACGGCCTGCCCACCCTGCTGCGCCTGCCGGCCAGCTCCCCGGACGACGCCGGGCCGACGGACGGCACCGCGACCACCGCCGGCGACACCGTGCTGCTCGGCGCCCCCGACCTGTTCTACAACCACCGGCTGGCCGAGCGGGGCAATGCCTCCCTCGCCCTGCAACTCCTCGGTTCGCACCGCCATCTGGTCTGGTATCTCCCTTCCGTCAGCGATCCCGCGTCCGCTCCGGACGATGAACGCTCCTTCCTCGACCTCATCCCCGCCGGCTGGCGCTGGGGCCTGCTGCAGCTGGCCCTCGCCGCCGTACTCACCGCACTCTGGCGGGCCCGCCGTCTAGGCCCCCTCGTGCCCGAGCGACTGCCGATCACCGTGCCCGCCGCCGAGACGACCGAGGGCCGCGCCCGCCTCTACGAACAGGCCGGCGCCCGCGATCAGGCCGCCACCGTCCTGCGTTCGGCCACCCGCGCCCGGCTGGCCCCCCTCGTCGGTGTGCCTCCCCTCGACGCCGACAGTGCCGACGTCCTCGTACCGGCCGTCGCCGCCCGACTCACCGCGGACGGCGCACCCTCCGGTGCGCTGCACGCCCTGCTCTTCGGTCCCGCGCCGGCGGACGACAAGGCCTTGGTCCAGCTCGCCGACCGACTCGACGACCTCGAACGCTCGATCCTTCACCAAGAGAGGCCCGCACCTCGTGAGCACCCCGACAGCTGACAGCGCCCGCGCTTCCCTGGAAGCCCTGCGCACCGAGATCGCCAAAGCCGTCGTCGGCCAGGACCCCGCCGTGACCGGCCTGGTCGTCGCGCTGCTCTGCCGAGGCCACGTCCTTCTCGAAGGCGTACCCGGCGTCGCCAAGACCCTGCTCGTGCGCTCCCTCTCGGCAGCGCTCGATCTGGGTACGAAGCGCGTCCAGTTCACCCCCGACCTGATGCCGAGCGACGTCACCGGCTCGCTCGTCTACGACGCGCGCACCGCGGAATTCTCGTTCCAGCCGGGCCCCGTCTTCACGAACATCCTGCTCGCGGACGAGATCAACCGGACCCCGCCCAAGACGCAGGCGTCTCTCCTCGAAGCCATGGAGGAGCGGCAGGTGACCGTGGACGGGACACCGCGGCCCCTGCCCGAGCCGTTCCTGGTCGCCGCGACCCAGAACCCGGTGGAGTACGAGGGCACCTATCCGCTGCCCGAGGCACAGCTCGACCGCTTCCTGCTCAAGCTCACGGTCCCGCTGCCCGCCCGCCAGGACGAGATCGGCATCCTCACCCGGCACGCCGAGGGCTTCAGTCCGCGTGACCTCGACTCCGCCGGGCTACGCCCCGTCGCCGGCGCCGCCGAGCTCGAAGCCGCCCGGGCAGCCGTCGCCAAGACGTCCGTCTCCCCGGACATCGCCGCCTACATCGTCGATATCTGCCGTGCCACGCGTGAGTCCCCCTCGCTCTCCCTCGGGGTCTCCCCCCGAGGTGCCACCGCGCTGCTCTCCACGGCCCGCGCCTGGGCCTGGCTGACCGGCCGTGACTACGTCATCCCCGACGACGTCAAGGCCCTGGCCCTGCCCACACTGCGCCACCGCGTCCAGCTCCGCCCCGAAGCGGAGATGGAAGGAGTCACGTCCGACTCCGTCATCTCCGCGGTCCTCTCCCACCTTCCCGTCCCCCGCTGAGCCACGCCATGGCCCTTACCGGACGCACCGCACTCCTCGCGGCTCTCGGCGCACTCGTCGTCGGTCTGCTGCTCCCCGGTTGGACGGGCATCTTCGCCGTCCAACTCACCTTGCTTGCAGCAATTCTGTGCGACCTGTCACTCGCCGCGCCAGTGCGAAAGCTGCAGTTCACCCGAACCGGTGATACATCAGTTCGACTCGGTGACGCTGTCCCCACGCACCTCACCATCACCAACCCCAGCGGCCGCCCGTTGCGCGCCGATCTCCGCGACGCGTGGCCACCCAGCGCCTTCCACCCCGGCACCGAATTCGCCGCGTCCCGCCACCGCGTTCGCGTCCCGGCGGCCGAGCGCCGCCGCGTCACCACGACCCTGCGCCCCACCCGTCGCGGCGAGCACCACGCCGTACGCGTCACCGTACGCTCGTACGGGCCCCTCGGCCTGGCCGCCCGCCAGGGCAGCCACCACGTCCCCCGGGCCGTCCGCGCCCTGCCGCCCTTCACCAGCCGCAAGCACCTCCCTGCCAAGCTCGCCCGCCTGCGCGAACTCGACGGCCGGACCAGCATCCTCACCCGCGGCGAAGGCACGGAGTTCGACAGCCTGCGCGACTACGCCCCCGGCGACGACACCCGGTCCATCGACTGGCGGGCCACCGCACGGCAGCAGACCGTCGCCGTACGCACCTGGCGCCCCGAAAGGGACCGCCACATCCTGCTCGCCCTGGAGACCGGCCGGACCTCGGCCGGGCGCGTCGGCGACATCCCCCGCCTCGATGCCGCCATGGACGCCGCCCTGCTCCTCGCCGCGCTCGCCTCCCGCGCCGGCGACCGTGTCGACCTGCTTGCATACGACCGCCGCGTACGCGCCGCCGTCAACGGCCGCACAGCGCGCGACGTGCTGCCGGCGATCACCGACGCCCTGACTCCCCTGGAGCCCGAACTCGTCGAGGCGGACGCCCGAGGCCTCGCCGCGGCCATTCGCCGCAGTGCGCCGCGCCGCTCCCTCATCGTGCTGTTCACCGGCCTCGACGCCGCACCGGTCGAGGAGGGCCTGCTCCCCGTCCTTCCGGGGCTGACACGGAACAACGAGGTCATCGTGGCCGCGGTGGCCGACCCACACATCGAGTCGATGGCCCGGTCCCGCCACACCCCGGTCGACGTGTACGCCGCGGCCGCCGCCGAGCGGACCCGTGCCGAGCGCCTCCGCACCGCGAGTCGTCTCCGCAGCCATGGCGTCACCGTCGTCGACGCAACGCCGGCCCGCCTCGCCCCCGACCTGGCCGACGCTTACCTCGCCCTCAAGGCCTCCGGACGGCTCTGAACGAGGGCGCTGGTGCCGGGGACGGAGGGCCTGGGACTGGAGCCGGGACAGGAACCAGGGCATGGAGGCCCTGTCCCTTCTCCGCTCTCCACTCTCCGCTTGTGTCTCGAACGGCAGGCAAGGCTGTACCTGAATGGCGTCCTGGAGGCCTCAGGGGGCCGTTCACGCCCTCACGATAGGTCCTGACTGCTCCCATTCGGCAGGCAAAAGGGTCCAGAACGCAGGAAAGCCCCGCACCATACGGTGCGGGGCTTTCCCACAAAGATTGTTCGGCGGCGTCCTACTCTCCCACAGGGTCCCCCCTGCAGTACCATCG
>NZ_JOFQ01000039.1 GCF_000718305.1 Streptomyces niger | reverse complement strand
TTCGACAAGCGCGACTACCTCTTCAACGGCACACTGACCGTCGCCGCGATCGTCATCTGGCTCCGCGACACAGTCCAAGAGCCATCAGAAACGACCTAGACGCGGCCGGCCACGGCCTCGTGCACACCTCCACCGACACCCTGCGCGGCCGCAAGCTGTTCCTCTGGGGCGCGGGCCGGGCCGGCCGGCACTGGCAGGAGTGGCTGACCGAGCCGGGCACCCCCGGGTACGCGGAGATCCAGGCCGGGCTCGCGCGCACCCAGCTGGAGCACGTGCCCCTCGAAGCGGGCGCGGAGTTCGCGTGGCTGGAGGCGTACGGGCCGCTGGCCGCCGACCCGCGCATCGTGCACGGCGCCGACTGGGGCGCGGCCCGCGGGGAAGTGGCGGATCGGCTGGAGGCCGCGCTGCCGCGCGCCGCCGTGGACGCCGCGTACGCCGCCTGGCGCCCGTACGCCGACCTCGACCCGAAGGAGCGGCTCGCCCAGGGCTCCGGCTGGGGCGCGCTGGAGGTGGCCCGCGCCGGATACGACCTGCCGGGCCTGCCGTTCACCGAGGACACCCTGGGCGCGGACCAGCGGCCGTGGCGGGAGCTGCTGCGCACCGGTGACCTGCCCGACGAGCCGGGCGTGCCGGGCCCGTCGCCGGTCGCGCCGGCCTGGCGCGACCTCCTGGAGTCCGCGCGGCCCGGCCCCACGACCGACTTCCACCTGGGCGTCGCCCAGTGGCACGCGGGCGACCGGGCCCAGGCGGTGCGCAGCTGGGAGCGCGCGCTGGCCCGCGGCCGGAGCTGCTGGCCGCTGTACTGCCTCGCGGTCGCCGAGGCCGCGGCGGGGGACACGGGCCGGGCGGCGCAGCGGTACGCCGAGGCCGTCGCGTGCGCGGACGAGCAGACCCGGCGGGCGGAGGGCGCCGCGGCGGAGGCCGGCGCGGACGGGGAGACGGTCCGGCGGGCCGACGCCTGGCGACCGGTCCTGCCCGCGCTCGCCCGGGAGGCGGTGCCGGCGCTGATCGCGGCGGGCCGGCCCGACGAAGCGGCGGCCGTCCTCGACCGGCTGCGCCCCGAGGACCGCGCCCGCGGCCGCTTCCGGCTGCTGGCGGCGCAGGTCCTGCTCGCGCGCGGGGAGACGGCCGCCGCCCGGGCCGTCTTCGACGAGGGGTTCGAGGTCGCGGACCTCCGGGAGGGGGACGAGACGATCGGCGACACCTGGTACGCGATCGCCGAACGGCTCGTCGCGGGCGACGGCCCGGTGACCGCGGCGGTACGCGCCCGGGCCCGCGCAGAGCACCCGCTGCCGGAGCGGTACGAGTACCGGATGCGCCCGGCCTGAGGGGCTGTCACCTGCGCCGCGCGTCACCCGGACGCGCGGTGAACGGAATGCTCGGGCCGTCTCGCTCGTTGCACGCGACATGAAGGCAATCACCACCGACAGCTACGGCGACCCCGACGTCCTCGCACTCGCCGACCAGCCGGACCCGAAAGTGGCGCCCGACTCGGTCCTGATCCGGGTGAAGGCGGCCGGCGTCAACCCGGTCGACTGGAAGATCCTCGCCGGCTACCTCGATCCGATCATGCACGTGCACTTCCCGCTGATCCCCGGCTGGGACGTGGCGGGCGTCGTCGAGGCGGTCGGCATGGACGCCACCGAGTACCGGGTCGGCGACGAGGTCATGGGGTACGTGCGCAAGGACGAGGTGCAGCACGGCACGTTCGCCGAGCTGGTCGCCGCGCCGGTACGGACCCTCGCGCGCAAGCCGGCGGCGCTGGACTGGCGGCAGGCGGCCGGCGTGCCGCTGGCCGGGCTCACGGCGTACCAGGCACTGAAGCGGATCGGCGTGGGCGGCGGCGACACGGTGCTGGTGCACGCTGCGGCGGGCGGCGTCGGCGCGTTCGCCGTGCAGATCGCCGTGGCGTGGGGCGCCCGCGTCATCGGCACGGCGGGCGAGCACAACCACGACTTCCTGCGGTCGCTGGGCGCCGAGCCGGTGACGTACGGCGAGGGCCTCGCCGACCGGGTGCGCGCGCTGGCGCCGGACGGCGTGGACGCGGCGGCGGACTTCGTCGGCGGCGAGGCGGTCGACGTCTCCCAGCAGGTCCTGAAGGATCCGAAGCGGGTGGCGTCGGTCGTCGACAACGAGGTCGTCGGCAAGGGCGGCCACCTGGTGTGGGTGCGGCCGGACAGCGCCGACCTCACCGCGCTGGCCGACCTCGCCGACGCCGGCAAGCTCACCGTCAACATCGACACGGCGCTGCCGCTGGCGCAGGCGGCCGAAGCCTTCCGCCGCAGCCAGTCGGGCCGGGCGCGCGGCAAGATCGTGCTCGACCTCTCCTGACCGCCGTCAGGTGACCCGACCCGCCGTCAGGTGATCGCCACCCGGTCGACGTACTCGAAGATCGAGCCGTCCGGGTGGCGGGCCACCATGGTGCGGCCGGCGGGACCGGCGATCGGGCCCGCGACCACCTCCCCGCCGACCGCCTTCAGGTCGTCCACGGCCTCGTCCACGTTCGTCACCGCGAGCGTCGCGGTGATCTTGCGGAGTACGGACAGCTCCGCCTCGGGACCGCTCATCAGGAAGAAGCAGCCGACCGCCGCGACGGACACGCCGCCGCGCTGGAAGCGCTGCGCCTGCGCGCCCGTCAGCCGCTCGTACACGGGGATCGCGGCGTCGAGGTCGCTGACGCACACGCGCAGTGAGGTTCCCAGAATGTCCATGGGAGGAGCCTAGTTGGCGCAGCGTGCCGGCGCGATCATCCGATGGGACCACCGTAGGACCGTCAGGGAGTCCTCACACGCGGCACAGGATCTCGCCGTGCACCATGGCGAACCAGCCGTCCTCCGCTGCACCCCAGTTGCGCCAGGCGGCGCTGATCGCCTCCAGTTCCGCCTGTGTCGCCTGGCCGCCGTCGACGGCTCGCCGGGCGTACGTGGAGGCCAGGGTGCGGTCCGCCCACAGCCCGCTCCACCAGGCGCGCTCCTCGTCGGTCGCGTAGCACCACGCGCTCGCCGTGCAGGTGACGTCCGCCGGCGCGAAACCGGCCGCCAGCGCCCAGGAGCGCAGCCGGCGCCCGCCGTCCGGCGCACCGCCGTTGGCCACCGCCACCCGCCGGTACAGGTCCAGCCACTCAGCCATGCCCGCGACGTCCGGGTACCACGTCATGGTGCCGTAGTCCGCATCGCGGACGGCGACGATCCCGCCCGGCTTGGTGACCCGGCGCATCTCGCGCAGCGCCTGCACGGGGTCGCCGACGTGCTGCAGTACCTGGTGGGCGTGGACGACGCAGAAGGTGTCGTCCGGGTAGTCCAGCGCGTGGACGTCACCGACCGCGAAGTGGACGTTGCTCAGGCCGCGTTCGTCCGCGACCGCGCGGGCCTGCTCCAGGACGCCCGGCGCGTGCTCCAGGCCGGTCACCGAGCCGCCGGGGACCAGCGCCGCCAGGTCGGCGGTGATGGTGCCGGGGCCGCAGCCGACGTCCAGGACCTTCATGTGCGGCTTCAGCGAGTCCAGCAGGTAGGCGGCGGAGTTGGCGGCGGTGCGCCACGTGTGCGAGCGCAGTACGGACTCGTGGTGGCCGTGGGTGTAGACGGCGGACTCCTGTGACATGGCTGCTCCTTCGCCTGCGCGATGCGGTCACGGCGCACTGTCGCGCCGCGCTCACACCGTACGCCGAAATCTCGAAGTATGAGAGCTGCGTATCACCATGTGGACTGGCTCTTCATGGTGCCGCGGCCGGCTCACTCGGGGAGCAGGCGGTAGGCGATCAGCGCCTCGTTGGCCTTGTCGATCGTCAACTCCCTTGCTGCGGGCGCGATTTCACCGTCGTATGCGAGGTCGGTGCCGGGCGCGAGGCCGCCGATCCGCAGCGTCCGCAGCCGCGCCTCGCTCAGCACGGGGGAGTGGCGCAGCGCGCCGGTCACCGCGGCGGTCAGCAGCCGGGTGCGGGCCAGCCGGCCACCGTGCACCATGCGTACGTCCAGCACGCCGTCCGCGAGGTCGTGCCGCCGCACCGGCGCCGAACCCAGCCCGCGGTACGCGCAGTTGCCGACGAACAGGGTCCACAGCTCGCGCCGCCGGCCGTTGACCTCCACCGACACCGGCTCGGCCGACCGCAGCACCCGCCAGGCCGCCAGCACCCCGGCCGGCCAGGCGCCGATCTTCCCGGCCCACTCCTCCCGGATCCGCACCAGCTCCGGGTAGGCGCCGATGGAGAAGGTGTTGAGGAACTGCGTCGACTCCTCCCCGACGCCCGGCCGGAACCGCGCCAGGTCCACCGCGACGGCCTCGCCCGTCTCCACCGCCCGGGCCGCCTCGGCGATCGTCTCCACACCCAGGTCGTACGCGAAGTGGTTGTGCGTGCCGCCGGGCAGCACCGCGAGCGGCACCCCGTGCCGCTCGGCGACCGCCGCAGCGGCGTTGATGGTGCCGTCGCCGCCCAGCACGCCGAGCGCGCCACCGCGCCCGGCCGCCCGCTCGGCCGCCGCCTCCAGCGCCTTGTCCAGCGGCACCGCGCCCTGGTGGCCGCACTCGGTCACCTCGGCCTCCGGCAGCACGCCGTGGATGACCTCGGTCTGGTCGCTGTGCGCGCCGGTGCGCTGGCCGGAACCCTGGTTGGTGACGACGAAGAGCCCGTCCCCGCCCGGCAGCGCCGGCGCGTCGGCACGCGGCCTGGCGGGCGGCGCCATCTGGGACCGGGTCGGCGCGAGGCCCCGGACCGCGAACGCCGCACCCGCGCCCAGCGCGGCGCCCGCCAGCACGTCACCCGGGTAGTGGACGCCGGTGTAGACGCGGGAGAAGGCGACCGCTGCGGCGACCGGCGCCAGCGCCAGCCCCCACCACTTGTTCTCGAAGGCCACGCCGGTGGTGAAGGCCACCGCGGAGGCGGCGTGCCCGGACGGGAAGGAGGTGGTGAACGGCTGCTTGGTCAGCTGCCGTATCACCGGTACCGCGTCCAGGAGCGGCCGCTCCCGGCGTACCGAGCGCTTGGCCAGGGTGTTCACGGTCAGGGACGCCACCGCCAGCGAGGCGACGCCGCGCAGCGCCGCCCGGCGAGCGGGGCGGTCGCCGAACGACGCCGCTGCCGCCGCCGACCCCAGCCACAGCAGTCCGTGGTCGGCGGCCCGGCTCAGCTTGGGCAGCACCCGGTCGGCGCCGGGCCAGTGCCGGGTGGCGACCCCGTGGAACGTCTTGTGGTCCAAGGTGCTGAGTACAGTGCGCATGAGCCACATGTACCCCAACGGGACGGTCGCAGACGGTGGCGTCCCGGACGGCTCAGCGCCGGTCCTGCACCCCCTCCGCGGCCCCGTCCGGCGTGGCGCGGCTGATGTCCGCCAGCGTGGAATCCGGGACCTGCGCCCGTGCCAGGTCCCCGATGCTCACCATGCCCACCGGGGCGCCGTCCCGGACGACCGGCAGCCGCCGCACCGCCTTCGACCGCAGCAGTGACACGGCGACCGAAATCGGTTCCTCCGGGCCGACGGTGACCGGTTTCGGGGTGCACACCGAGTGGCAGGGCACGCTGAGCGGATCCACCCCCTCCGCCACGGCGCGCAGCACGATGTCCCGGTCGGTGACCACGCCGACCAGCTTGCCGTCCTCGGCCACCAGTACGTCACCGATGTCGTGCGCGCGCATGAGCTGGGCCGCCTCCACCAGCGAGGCGTCGGGGTGGACGGCGGTGACGGCCGGCGTCATGACTTCCCGTACCAACTGTGCCATTGCCTCATCGCCTTCTTCCTCGTCCTGCTCTGCCGGCCGGCCTGCTGCGGGGGATGCTGGAGGGGGCTGTACCCGGCGCGCTTCCCGCCATGCCCGCCGGGTGGTTCGATGGCCCGATGATCAGACGACGGGACGCGGCGGACCTTCCGGAATGCGTGCGGATACTGCGTGAGGTGCATGTGGAGAGCGGCTACCCGTACGCCTGGCCGGCCGATCCTGCGGGCTGGCTGACGCCCGACGGACTGACCGGTGCCTGGGTCGCCGAGGACGGGGCGGGGCGGGTGGCCGGCCACGTGACGCTGCGCGGGCGCGAGGTCGGCCGGCTGTACGTGGCCCCTGCGGCTCGCGGCCTGGGACTGGGCGGTCGGCTGCTGCGCACGGCGACGGACCGGGTGACGCCCGAGGGGCTGCGGCCGGTGCTGGCCGTCAACGTCACCAATACCGCGGCGATCGCGCTCTACGAGCGGTACGGCTGGCGGTCGACCGGCAGCGAACGGCAGGACTGGGGCGGTCCGGCGCCGGTCACCGTGCGGTTCTACGAAGCCCCCGAGGCCCCGTTCCGGACGGGCGGCTGAACCGGCTCGGTCCGGCGCAGGAGGTCGCTCCGGGCGGTTTTTCGTACCGGCCGGCGGGTGTGGACGGCCGGCAGGTGGTTACCCCGGAGGCAAGTACCGCCGGTCGAGGGGCGGGAGGGGGCATCCGCACGGCGCGCAGTGCGAACTCTGCTCCCACGAAGGTGTTTACGGGCAGGGGGGCCGGGCACGCGACTAACCGTGCTTCGGACCGGAGGCACGCCCGTGGAAGTCGGATGACTCCTGTGTCGGGCGCGCCTGGCCGGTCGCGCTTCCGCGGGTTCGACGGACTCTGAGTCGACGGATCAGGGAGCCCAGACCATGCCCATGACATCCCAGACCGAAGAAAAGCACACCCCCATAGACACCATCCCCGAGCAGCGCAGCACCCGCCGGCGGAACGAACAGGCGCCGAGCAGGCCGCCCGGCAAGCCCGGCCGCCGCACGAAGCAGCGCCGCGTCTCGGCGGGCAAGCCCCCGCCCGCACCCCGCCCGCGTACCCGCCACTCCCACCACGACGCCCCCGACACCGCCGGGGACTTCCGCCGGCTGGTCGCCATGCCGGACGGTCCGGAACGCGACGAGCTGCGGCGGAGCGTGGTGTGCGCCTGGCTCCCGATGTCCGAACGGCTCGCGCTGCGGTTCCGCAACCGCGGCGAGGCCGCCGAGGACCTCCAGCAGGTCGCGGCGCTCGGCCTGGTGAAGGCCGTGGACCGGTACGACCCGGACCGCGGCTGCGCCTTCGAGAGCTTCGCCGTGCCGACGATCGTCGGCGAGGTCAAGCGCCACTTCCGCGACCACATGTGGGGACTCCACGTGCCCCGCCGGGTGCAGGAGCTGCGCAACCGCGTCCGCGCCGCGCGGCAGGAGCTGACCCGCAGCGTGGACGACCGCGGGCCCACCCCCGAGGAGATCGCCGAGCACACCGGCATGTCCCTGGAGGAGGTGCTGCTCGGCAGCCAGGCGCTGGAGAGCTTCACCACGCTGTCCCTGGACGCGGAGCTGCCCGGCGCCGACGACGGCTACTCGCTGGCGGACACGCTCGGCTCGTCGGAGTCCGGCTTCGACCTGGTGCTGGACCGCGAGGCGGTCAAGCCCAAGCTGCGCAAACTGCCCGAGCGGGAGCGGGAGATCCTCTACATGCGGTTCTTCTGCGACATGACGCAGAGCCGGATCGCCGACCGGCTCGGGATCTCCCAGATGCACGTCTCCCGCATCATCAGCCGTACCTGCCGGCGCCTCGCCGACCAGGTCGGTGCCCGTCCGGGTGAGTACGCGACATCTTGACCGGCGGACCCGGGGCCGGTGCTCAGGGCCGGTTGTCGCGCAGCGCCAATCCCAGGTGGCGCGACAGCCGGTCGACGGCACCGGCCTCGGCGAGACTGAACGCGCGCCGGGTGCCCGTACGGAAGAGCGTGAGCACACCCCGTACGGGACCGCCCGGCTCGCGCAGCGGCACGGACAGCAGCGACGTGACGGCGGCGCGCACCAGCAGCGGTGTGCCCGCCGCGTCCTGTCCGAAGGCCGCCATGTCGTCCGGCCGTACCTGGACGGCCGAGCTGCCGGTACGGGCGGTGTCCGCAACGAGCGGGCAGTCGGCCGGGTCCTGTCCGGTCAGGTCCGCCGCGAGGTCCGCGTTGTCCTCAGGGCCGAGCACCAGCGTGCGGCACAGCGCGTCGTGGCCGTCCCGCTCGGCGTCCGCGCCGGCGGTCTTCTGGTCCAGGACCACCCAGTCGGCGAACCGCCCGTGCAGCTCGCGCGCGGCCCGTTCCACCGCGGCCGGCGGTCGCTCGCCGTCCGCCGCGACCCCCGCCGGCGGGCCGGACAGCAGCGCCGTGGTCGTGTCGTCCAGCAGGTCCATCAGCTCCGCGCCCCGCGTCACCTCGGCGAGGTGTGCGCGGGAGAGCGGGCGGGGCGGGGCCGGCGTCCGCCGGGTGGACGGCGCGGCGCGCTGCGCGGGCGGCGCCGGGGTGCTGTCGCGCAGCTCCACCGCGCGGTTCTCCTGCTGTTCGTCCGCGCGTGGCGTGCCGTTCACCGGCGGCAGTTCGTGCGCCGGGAAGGCGCCGCCTCCGGTGTGGAAGACGGTGAGGACGGCGTTCCCCGGCTCCTGCGGCGGGCGCAGCGCCGTCATCGTCGCGCGCAGCGGCTCCCCGGGCCCGTCCGGCGTGCGGAGCAGCCGGACGACCATGCTGCGGTCGCCCTCGTTGCGGGCCACCGCGGCGACCTGGGACCGGAAGGCGGCCCGGACCTCGGGGGCCAGCGAGCCGGTGAGCGGGCGCCCGGTGGCGTACCCCGACCGCATGCCGAACAGGATGGTGCCCGCGAAGTTCAGCCGGCGTACCACCGTGTCCGGGTCCAGCAGCGCGACGACGCACGGCGTCCGCTGGAACAGCGCGCGCAGCAGCTGCTGCTCCTCCGTGCCCGCCCGCGAGTGGTTGTTCCGGCCGGCTCCGGCCAGCCCCTCGTACCGCGGCAGCAGTACGTCGACGACGTGCTGCAGCTCGAAGAGCGCAGCGTCCAGCGTCGGCTGCTGCTCCTGCGACGGGAGCGTACGCGCGCTCCGCAGTTCCTCCACCCGCTTGCGGAAGTCGGCGAGCTCTCCGCCAGCTGACTGCTCTACCCCGGCCATGCCCACACCGTATCCGGACCGGCCGGTACCGGCCCCGTTCAGAACCCAGCACGTCCGGAACGGCCCCCTGCCGTTCGGAGAAGAAGCAGGTCGCGGGCGTGTGATCGGCCAGGGAGCGGAGGTGGCGCCGGGCCGGAACCTGTCCCGGGGGCACATACGGAAGAGGCGGCCGGGGCGGGTGCGCCGGGGCGCGGTGAACACGACCCGAACGACGGGATACCGGCGTTTTCCGCGCCCGTGGGCCGGGCATTCGACCCCCTACGGGCAGGGCCCCCGACATATGCGGGGACGGCTGTGGCGGCTCCGCCGCGACGCCTGCCCGACGCACCGACCGAGGGACTGACTAGCAATGGTGACCCACACCCTCTGCCCGGTGGACGAACCCGGCGACTCGCAGGGCTCGTCCGCCCGGAGCCTCGCGAACCTCGCCGACGTGGCCGCGCGGTGCACCCCCGAGAGCTGCGGAGCCACGGCCACCGTCACCACCGTCGAAGCGGCCGACGATCCGCCCGCCGCCGTCACCCACCCCGACCTGTCCTCGCTGATCAGCGTCCAGTGGGAGAGCGGTGAAGGGCCCATCCGGGCCGCCCTAGCCACCGGGCACCCCGTCACCTCCGACGATCTGCTGCACGACGATCGCTGGCCCGCCTACCGCACCGAGGCGCTGGAGGCCGGCGTACGCTCCAGCACCACGCTGCCCTACCTCCGCGACGGGCTGGCGGTCACGGTCACGGTCTACGGCTTCCGGCCCGGCCTCACCGTCGAGGCCGGCGACTGCGCGGCCGCGGCGCTCGGCGACCTCGCCGCCACCGGCCTGGCCCGCGACCGCAACTACCGCCGGGCGCTGGCCGAGGTCGGCCGGCTGGACGCGGCGCTGCGCTCCCGCCCGGTCATCGACCAGGCCTGCGGCATCATGATGTACGTCCTGGGCTGCGACGCGGACGACGCGTTCACCATGCTGCGCCGGCTCTCCCAGCGGACCAACCGCAAGCTGCACGACCTCGCCGAAGGCGTCGTCCGGACCCGCGGCCGCGGCCTGGAGCGGGAGCTGCGGATGCTGCGCGAGGAGCGCAGCACGCGCTGACGGCGGCCCGGGGCCCCGGCGGTGACGTGTCGTCCCGCCCGGCACCTCCCCGATCTGCGAGGGTGGTCGCGGCCCGTGCACCGCGCGGACCCGACGACCCGCCGTGGAGAGTGGAGGTACGGATGCAGCCGAGCGCCCCGGAGCCGCAGCCGGATCCGGACCCGCCCATGGGGCTGCCCGTCCTCCCGGAGCTGGCCGCGCACCTCGCCGCCGCGGCCGGCCGCACCGCGCCCGAACCGCCCGGCGGCGCCCTGGCGCTGCGCACCGCCGCCTGCGGCTACTTCGAGCGCCGCGGACTGTGGAGCACCCCCGAGCGCGTGCTGGCCGGGCCCGGCGCGCCCGCCCTGCTGCTCGCGCTGCTCGCCGCGGCCGGCGGCGACCTCGTCGTGCCCCGGCCGTGCGCCGCGTGGTACGCGCCGCAGGCCCGGCTGCTCGGCCGCGCCGTGCACCCGGCGCCGGTACCGGTCGAATCCGGCGGCGTACCGGACCCGTTCACGCTCCTGGAGGCCGTGCACCGGGCACGGGACGCCGGCGGCGATCCGCGGGTGCTGCTGCTGTCCGTCGCCGACGACCCCACCGGCACCTGCCCGCCGCCGGAACAGCTGCACGAGGTGTGCGAGGCGGCGACCGGCGAGGGACTGTGGATCGTCAGCGACGAGACCCGCCGCGACCTGCTGCACGACCCGCACGACACGGTGGTGCTCAGCCCCGCCGAGATGCTGCCCGGCAGCGTCGTCGTCCTCGCCGACCTGCGGGTCACGCTCGTGCCCGCCTCCTGGCCCGCCGGGCTCGCCCGCTTTCCCGACACCGGCCCCGGCGAGGCCCTGTGCGCCGCGGTGCTCGCCGCCCTGTCCGGGCTCTCGTCCCCGCTGTCGGGCCCGCTCGCCGCCGCCGTCGGCCACGCGCTCACCGAGCCGGCCACCGTACGGGAGCGGACCGCGGCGGCGGCCCTGCTGCACGGCCGGCTGGCCGCCGGGCTGCACCGCACGGTCACCGAGGCCGGCGCCGTGTGCCGGCCGCCGCACGCCGGGAACCACCTCTACGCCGACCTCGAACCGCTGCGGCCCGCGTTCGCCGCTCGCGGCGTGACGGGACCGGTCGCGCTGGAGCAGGCGCTGGCGCCCTGGGCGGCCCGCGGCGGGCACCGCTTCGGCGACGATCCCAAGGCGCTGCGCGTCCGGCTGAGCACCGAGGCGCTGCTCGCCCCGGAGGCCGACCGCCGCCGGCGCCTGCTGGCCGCCCCCGACCCGCTCGAAGTCCCCTCCGTCGCCGAGTCGTTGGCGGAGCTGGCCGCCGTACTGCGGTCGGGGGGAGGGTCCGCGGCGGGCGGCTGACCGGGCGTCAGGAGGTCCGGTCGTGCGGCTTGCGGATCCGGCGCCAGGCCGCCGGCGCGGCACTGAGCAGGACCGTCAGGCCCACCGCTGCGGCCACGCCCTGCCACGGCTCGCTGAACAGTGAGCCGCCCAGTATGCCGATGAGCTGGTACGTCGCCGCCCAGGCCAGGCAGGCCGGCAGGTCGCCGCGGGCGAACCAGCGGACGGGCTGCCTCGCCAGCAGGCAGGCCAGCATGATGGGAATGCGCCCGGCCGGGACCAGCCGGGACAGCACGAGCACCTGGACGCCGTGCTCCTCCAGCCGGGTCCTGGCCTGCTCCAGCCGCTCCGGGGCCGACCGTTCGCGCAGCCGCTCCAGCCAGCGCGAGCCGTTCTTCGAGCGCACCCCGCGCGCCCCCAGCCAGTACAGCCCCAGGTCGCCGAGGAACGCGGCAGCCGAGGCGACGAGGAAGACCAGCAGCAGCGAGAACGGCGCGGTGTGGTGGAAGGCGACCGCGGCGGCGGAGCTGACCAGTGCGCCCGTCGGGACGACCGGGACCAGCGAGCCGAGGACCACCAGCACGAAGAGGGAGGGGTAGCCGGCCGCCTGCTGGGTGCTCTCCGGCGGGACGACAGCCGCCAGTTGCTCCGTCCACCGCGGCGCCTGTGCGGCCAGTTCGGCAAGGGGCTCGGATGCCGGGAAAGCGTTCACCGGTCCGCCGCCAGCCGCACGGAAGCGCCGTGCTCCAGCTGATGCACCGTCACCTCGGGGGCCCGTAGCGCCGACTGGCGGACGAACTCGGAGCCGGGGGCGTGGAATTCGTGCGGCCGTACGGCGTCCATGCCGATCGGCCAGTACGTGCCGTAGTGCACCGGCACCGCGTCGCCCGGCGCCAGTCGGGCCGCCGCCTCCGCCGCCCGGCGCGCGTCCAGGTGCCCGTGCCCGAGGAACGGGCCCCAGCCGCCCACCGGCAGCAGCGCCACGTCACACTTCCCGACCTCGTCCGCCATGCCGTCGTACAGCCCGGTGTCCCCCGCGAAGTACGTCGTGGCCGAGCCCTGGATCACGTAGCCGAGCGCCGGCACGCGGTGCGGCCCGTACGGCAGCCGCCGGCCGTCGTGCTCCGCGTGCACCGCCCGCACGGTCAGCCGGCCGACCGTCGTCTCGTCGCCGGGACCCAGCTCCGTCATGGGCAGCTCGCGGTCGGCCACGGTCCGGCGCAGCCCCGGCAGCGCGGCCGGCGCGCCGCGCGGCACGATCAGCCGGGTGCCGGGCGCGAGCCGGGCGAGCGAGGGCAGGTGGAGGTGGTCGGAGTGCAGGTGGGAGATGAGCACGGCGTCGGCCACCGCGGCGCGGCCGTCCGGTACGGCGCCGCGCCGGCGCCGCAGGTGCGCCAGGCGCCGGACGAAGAGCGGATCGGTCAGCAGCCGGACGCCGGAGTCCTCGACCGTCGTGGTGGCATGCCCCCACCAGGTGACCTCCACCGGCACCGAAGACCTCCCCGGCTCACTCGTCCGCACGCGTTCCGTCTGCTCCTCCGAGCGTAGCCCTCACCCCGGCCGGCGCTCCGCGCCAGGGGCGTCGATGACGTACACGCGGACCGCCCGGCCACAGGTGGGGTCGACCGTCTCGCGGTCCGGGCGCATGCCCAGCTTCCGCATGATCCGCTCGGAGGCGTCGTTGCCGCGCTGCGCGATGCTGATGACCCGCTCCAGGCCGCGCTCGCCGAAGCCGTAGTCCAGCGCGGCGCGCGCCGCCTCCGTGGCGATGCCCCGGCCCCAGTACGGCCGCCCCAGCCGCCAGCCGATCTCCACGGCGGGCAGCACCTCCGGCAGGAAGTGCGGCACCGACAGCCCGGTGAACCCCGCCAGCTCCCCCGAGTCCCGCAGCTCCACCGCGAACAGCCCGAACCCCTCGATGTCCCACTCCTGCTCCCAGGAGGAGATCCCGGAGGCGGTCTGCGTCAGGCTGCGCGTCGCGCCGCTCCCGATCCAGCGCATGACGTCGGGATCGGCGTTCACGGCCGCCATCGGCTCAAGGTCTCCGGGGAGCCAGCGGCGCAGCACGAGCCGCTGCGTATGCAAAGTGATCACGCCTCATCCTGCCAAATCCGGTCCACAGGACCGCCGGGTGGAGGGGAGCCCGGGGGCCGCCCCCGGCTGCCGTCACCGTCCTCATGCCCGATGCGCACCCGGGACGTAACGCCGCGATCCGGTCCCTCCTGCCGGTGTGGCACGCTGAGGCGCGTACCGGACACCCCGTACCGGACGTGAGCGGAAAGGTGAGTGCGCAGTGCGGCGTCCCCGATGGCGGAGCGCGGGCGGTGCCCTGTTGCGGGTGATCGCGGTCTGGGCGGTCTCGACCGTCGCCATGCTCGTGCTGGCCGGTGCGCTGCCCGACTTCCGGCTGCAGTCGGCGGACGGCGACAGCGCCACCCGCATCGCCGTCACCGCCGCCCTCGCCGCCGGCGTCTACGGCCTGCTCGGCGCGCTGGTGTGGCCGGTGCTCGTCCGCACCCTGCTGCTGGTGCCCGCGCTCGTCCTCGGCCTGCTGGTCTTCGCGCTCAACGGCTCGCTGCTGCTGATCGCGCTCTGGCTGATCCCCGACGGGCGCGGCGCCGCCTCCCCGGAGACCGCGGTGGTGGTCGCCGCCGTGATGTCGGCGGTCTCCTCCGCGACCGGCGCGGCGCTCGCCGTCGGCGACGACGACGCGTACCGCAGGCGGCTGGCCCGGCTCGCCCTCCGGCGGCGCCGGGCCGTGCTGCCCGACCCGGCGGGCGCCCCGCCCGGCACGGTCTTCCTCCAGCTCGACGGCGTCGGCCACGACGTGCTCGCCGACGCGCTGGCCGGCCCCGACCCGCTCATGCCCACCGTCGCCGCCTGGGCCGGCACGACCCACACGCTCACCCCCTGGCGTACCGACTGGTCCAGCCAGACCGGCGCCAGCCAGCTCGGCATCCTGCACGGCACCAACCACGACCTGCCGGCCTTCCGCTGGTACGAGAAGGAGACCGGCGACGTCGTCGTCAGCAACCGGCCCACCAGCGCCGCCGAGCTGCAGCGCCGGGCGATGCTCAGGACCGGCGACGGCGGCCTGCTCACCGTGGACGGCGCCAGCCGCGGCAACCTCTTCAGCGGCGGCGCGGCGCAGCTCGCGCTGGTCCTCTCGGTCGCCGCCCGGCGCGGCCGGTACAACCGCTCCCGGGCCGGCTACTTCGCGTACTTCTCCGACCCGGCGAACGCCACCCGCACCGCCGCCTCCTTCGTGGCCGAGGTGTGCCGCGAGATCGGCCAGGCGCTGCGGGCCCGCTTCCGCGGTACCGGGCCCCGGGTCAAGCGCGGCGGCCTCTACCCCTTCGTCCGGGCCTTCGCGACCGTCGTGGAGCGGGACGTGGTGGTCGCCGCGGTGATCGGTGACATGTTGGTGGGCCGTACCGCCATCTACGCCGACCTGGTGGCGTACGACGAGGT
The DNA here is from genome assembly GCF_000718305.1 of Streptomyces niger. Taxonomy (GTDB): domain Bacteria; phylum Actinomycetota; class Actinomycetes; order Streptomycetales; family Streptomycetaceae; genus Streptomyces; species Streptomyces niger. Next base: position 15,649 of record NZ_JOFQ01000039.1, on the reverse strand, counting down.
CGCGCACCACTCGGGGCCCACCGGCCGGGACGCCCGGCTGGTGCTGGAGCGGCTGGACCGCTCGCTCGCGCTGATCGCCAAGGTCGCCCGACACGCGCCGCGCCCGTACCGCATCGTGCTCCTCTCCGACCACGGCCAGAGCCCGGGCGAGACCTTCGCCGGGCGGTACGGGCTGACGCTGGAGGACCTGGTGCGGGCCGGCTGCGGGCTGCCCGTACCGCGGCGGGCGCGCCGCAGTCCCACCGGCGCCGAGGCCCGGAACACCGCGCGCGCCGCGCTCCGCCGCCCCGAGGAGGAACCGGAGGAGACCACCCGGCGGGCCCGGCGGGCCGCCGAGCCGATCGTGCTGGCCTCGGGGAACCTGGGCCTGGTCTCCTTCCCGTCGATACCGGGTCGGGCGACCCGCGAACAGATCGACCGGCGCAACCCCGCCCTGCTCAGCACCCTGGCCGAGCACCCCGGCATCGGCTTCCTGCTCGTCCGGTCGGAGGAGCACGGCGCGGTGGTGCTCGGCCCGCGCGGCGGCGCCCACCACCTCGACAGCGGGCTGGTCGTCGGCGAGGACCCGCTGGCGCCGTTCGGGCCGGGCGCGGCGGACGCGGTACGCCGGACCGACGGCTTCCCGCACGTCGCCGACATCATGATCAACTCCTCCGTCGACCCGGAGACGGGCGAGGTGCACGCCTTCGAAGAGCAGATCGGCTCGCACGGCGGCCTCGGCGGACCGCAGTCCCACCCCTTCCTCCTCTGGCCCCAGGAGCTCACGCCGCCGGTGGGGGAGGGCGCGGAGCTGGTCGGCGCCGAGCGGGTCCACCACGTCTTCCGCCGCTGGCTGACCGAGAGCGAGGGCCCGGCGGTACCGACGGGAAAGCCGTCGGAATTCCGCCCGGCGAGCGGGCGGGCCCGGCCCGTCGTGGACGAAATCCGGTCACGAGGTGCGGTGCCCGAAGCTTTTTCGCCCGCCGAGGGCGACACGCAGGAGGAACAGCGCTGATTTGGAGGCGACCTCCGGGGTCCCGGACCATGGTGGGGCGCCCGCGGCACTCCGGCCGGGCGCGGCGCGCCCGGGCGCCGGACACAGGCCCCGGTGCGCAGGGCGTCCGGCGACCTCGGGCGCAGAGCACAAGAGAGAGCCACCACGCGCCATGCACGACCGGCACACCCGCCGCTTCGGTCTGGGGACCGCCACCGCCCTGGTGATGGGCAACATCATCGGGGGCGGCATCTTCCTGCTCCCCGCCTCGGTCGCCCCGTTCGGGACCGTCAGCCTCGTCGCCTTCGGCGTCCTGACCCTGGGCGCCATCGCGCTCGCCCTGGTCTTCGGGCGGCTGGCACAGCGCCACCCCGACACCGGCGGCCCGTACGTCTACGCCCGTGAGGCGTTCGGCGACTTCGCCGGCTTCCTGTCCGCCTGGTCGTACTGGACCATGGCCTGGGTCAGCAACGCGGCACTCGCCGTCGCGGCCGTCGGCTACGTCCACGTGCTCTTCCCCGGCCACGCCTCCACGGGCGTGGACCTGACCGTCGCGCTGGCCGCGCTCTGGCTTCCGGCGATCTCCAACTTCGCCGGCACCCGCTACGTCGGTGCCGTCCAGCTGGTCGCCACCGTCCTGAAGTTCATCCCGCTGCTCTTCATCGCGATCGCGGGGCTGTTCTTCTTCGACGCCGACAACCTCGGCTCGTTCAACGCAGGCAGCGGCAGCGCGCTGGGCGGGCTGTCCGCCGCGGCCGCCTTCCTCCTCTACAGCTACCTCGGCCTGGAGTCGGCCGCGATGAGCGCGGGCGAGGTCCGCAACCCCCAGCGCAACGTCGGCCGGGCCACCGTCCTCGGCGTCGTCGGTGCCGCGGTCGTCTACCTCCTCGGCACGGTCTCCGTCTTCGGCACCGTCCCGCACGACAAGCTGGTCGACTCCAAGGCGCCGTTCTCCGACGCCATCAACGTGATGTTCGGCGGCCACTGGGGCGGCATGCTGGTCGCCGCCGCCGCGGTGATCTCCATCGTCGGCGCGCTGAACGGCTGGACGCTGATGAGCGCCCAGTCCCCGTACGCCGCCGCGCAGGACGGCCTCTTCCCGGCCGCCTTCCAGAAGAAGCGGCGCGGCGTGCCGACCTTCGGCGTGCTCGCCTCGGCGATCCTGGCCAGCGCGCTGACCGTGATCAACTACGTCTCCGGCGCCGGCGGCGTCTTCGAGATCCTGGTCCTGATCACCACCTTCTCGGCCACCGTGCCCTACCTCCTCGCCGCCGCCGCGCAGGTCTACTACCTGCTGACCGGGCGCCGCGACGAGGTGCGTCCGGGCCGCTTCGCCCGCGACCTGATCCTCGCGCTGGTCGCCTTCGGCTTCACCTTCTGGCTGGTGGCCGGCGCCGGGTACGCGGCGATCTACCAGGGCGTGCTGTTCCTCTTCGCCGGCATCCTGGTCTACGCGTGGATGCGGGCGCGCCGCACCGTGCGCGAGCGGGAGGCCGCCGAGGCCCCCGCGGCTGCCGAGGAGGCGCCGAAGGGGATACTGGCGCCCTGACAGCGCCGTACCGAACGGAGAGTTGAGAGCACGATGCCCCGTACCCTCGCCACCGCCCCGATCCTGGTCCTCAACGGCCCCAACCTGAACCTCCTCGGCCAGCGGCAGCCGGAGATCTACGGCTCCGACACCCTCGCCGACGTCGAGGCGCTGTGCGCCAGGACCGCGGCGGCGCACGGCGGCACCGTGGACTGCCGGCAGTCCAACCACGAGGGCGAGATCGTCGACTGGATCCACGAGGCCCGCACGTCCCACGCCGGCATCGTGATCAACCCGGCCGCGTACTCCCACACCTCGGTCGCCATCCTCGACGCCCTCAACACCTGCGACGGGATCCCCGTCATCGAGGTGCACATCTCCAACATCCACCACCGCGAGGAGTTCCGGCACCACTCCTACGTCTCGCACCGCGCCGACGGCGTCATCGCGGGCTGCGGCGTCCAGGGCTACGCCTTCGCGGTCGAGCGGGTGGCCGCGCTGGTCGCCGCGCGCCAGGAGGGCTGACCCCGGCCCCACCGGCCGCGCACACATTGGCGCGATTGCGGGTTCGGCGTGCGAGGGTGGGGGAAAAGCTGGAACGCACGTACGCACGCGACGGCCGAGAGGCGGCAGACATGGACGGTCAGGTGGACCCGCTCACCGACAAGGAGATCGAGGACCGGCTGGCGGAGCTGCCCGGCTGGTCGGTGGCCGAGGACCGGCTCACCCGCACGTACCGCTTCGACAGCCACCTGCCGGCTGCCGCGATGGTCGTGCACGTGGCCCAGATCCAGGAGGAACTGGGCCACCACTCCGAACAGACCCTCGGCTACAACACCCTGGCCGTCGCGGTGAACACGCACAGCGCCGGCGGCCGGATCACCGACCGGGACTTCGTCCTCGCACAGCGGATCGAAGCCGTCGCAGCGGGCCACGGGGCGCATTGATCCGACCCCGCGCGAGCTGCGGCGCCGCCCGCGTCAGCTCGGCGTTGAACTGCGCGCCGGTCAGCAGGGACAGGTGGGAGAACCACAGCCAGATCAGGAACACCACCGGCCCGGCGAGCGAACCGTACAGCCGGTTGAAGGTGCCGACGGCGGACGCGTAGAGCGCGAAGCCCGCCGAGGAGATCAGCCACAGCAGGACCGCGAGGACGCCGCCGGGCGCGCCGCGCCGCACCCCGCGCGAGGCCGGCGGCCCCGACCGGAAGAGGACCAGCACCAGCACGGTCGCCAGGCACAGCAGCAGCGGCCACTGCACGACGTTCCAGGTCGCCTCGGCCGCCCGGCCCAGCCCCACCGCCCGGCCGATCGCCCGGGCCAGCGGCCCGCTGACCAGCAGGGCCACCGCGCTGGCGATCAGCGAGGCGAGGAAGACCAGCGCCGTGAAGAAGATCCGCGGCGCCTTGCGCCACGGCGGCCGGTCGTCCTTGACCCGGTGCATGGCGTGCAGCGCCCGCCGGAACACCGCGAGGTAGCTGCACGATGACCACACCGCGCTGACCGTCGCGCCGCCCACCACCAGCCAGGCGGCGGTCCGCTGGTGGGACATGGACGCCAGCGCCCGGTGCAGCGTGGCGCCGGACTGGGCCGGGGCGAGCGCGCTGATGTGCGCGATCAGCTCCCCGGTCGCGGGCGGATCGGCCAGCCCGATCAGCGACACCGTCACGATCATGGCGGGCAGCAGCGCCAGCACCGAGTAGTACGTCAGGCTCGCGGCCCAGTCCGTCAGGTCGTCGTTCCACACCGACAACGGCGTACGGCGCAGGGCGGTGCGCCACTGGCGCCAGCCCGGCATCGAGCGCCCCGCCTCCGTGCCCGGTGCGGCTCGCTCCGGCGTCTGCTGCCCGGGCACCCGGCGCTCATCGCCGACCTCCATCGTGCTGGTCTTCCTTTCCGTACGGACCGTCTTCTTCCGGCCAGGCCCCATCCTCCCCCGTCCTGCGGCTTCTCCGTACCGCGCGGGGGCCGCGGTGCCGGGCGAAGGATCGGATAATGGGCGTAATCGGAGCGGTTTGTGCGTGCCGTACCGGGACATCGGCGGCCAGGCGTGTCCCAATGGGCCCCGGGGCAGTGATGCCTGGCACGGATGTTCCGAGGTACGGACGGAGAGGAGCGGACGGGTGCCCGAACCCGGCGATGGCCTCCTGGCCGCACGGGCCGCGGAAGGGGACGAGGGGGCGTTCGAGGTGCTCGTACGGCGGCACGGCCCGTCGCTGCTGCGCCTGGCGACCCGGATCCTGAACAGCAGGACCGACGCGGAGGACGCCGTGCAGGACGCGTTCGTCAACGCCTGGCGCCGGATCCCGGAGTTCCGCGGCGACGCCTCGTTCTCGACGTGGATGTACCGCATCGTCACCAACCGCTGCCTGAACGTCCTGCGGGCCCGCCGCCCCACCCAGGACCTCGGCTCGGTCCCCGAGCCGCCCGCGCCCGAGCACGCCTCGTCGCCGGTCCGCGCCGCCGAGTCCCGCGCGTCCGTCCGGGCACTGGGCGACGCGATGCAGGGGCTCACTCCCGAACAGCGCGCGTGCTGGGTCCTGCGCGAACTGCAGGGGCTGCCCTACGACGAGATCGCAGACATCGTCGGCAGCACGCACCAGGCGGTACGCGGCCGGGTTTTCCGGGCCCGCCGCCATCTGACGGAGGCGATGAGCTCATGGCGCTAGGCGACGACGCGTACGAAGAGGATCCGGCGCTGCCCTGCGGCCGCACGCTCTCGGAAGTCTGGGAGAAGGCCGAGGAGACACCGGACGACCCGCACGCGGCCGGGTGCCCGCACTGCCAGGAAGCCCTGACGCGGCTCGGCGTGCTGGACGACTACGTACGCGAGGCCCGGGACAGCACCGCCGACGAGGCCGCCGAAGCGGCGGACGCGGCGGCCACCGAGCGGCTCACGGCGCGCGTCATGGACCTGGTCAGGACCGAGCTGCGGCCCGGCCGCACGCTGCCGCTGGGCGAGCCGGCGGACGACGTCTGGATCACCGAGGCGGCGGCCGCGAAGGCGTTCCGCGCGGCGGCCGAGACGCTGCCCGCGGTGTACGCCGGAAGCTGCCGGGTGGCCTTGACGGCGCCCGAGGGCCCGATGACGGTGAGCATGGAGGTCGAGGCGGGTCTGCGGTGGGAGCTGCCGGAGCTGGCGGAGCAGGTGCGCCGGCGGGTGCGCGCGGCGGCCGACGAGGCGGTCGGCGTGACCGTCTCCGCCGTCGACGTGCGGATCGTCGACCTCATCGACGAGTCGGGGGAGGAGCCGGCATGAGCGGTGCGCAACAGGCGGAGGGGCGGGGCAGGACCGACCGCGAACTGCGGGCGCTCCTGCAGCGGACCGCCGCCGACGCCGCCCGCAACACTCCCGGCGTGGCGTACCTCCGCCCCGGCCTGGGCGACCTCGTGCGCGGCACGGTGCCGCTGCTCGCCGCCGCCGACGAGCCGCGCGTCGCGGGCGTCCGCGCGGAGCCGGACGACGAGCCGGGCCGGTGGCGGCTGCGCATCCACCTCGCCGTACGCCGCGGCCACCGGGCGCTGGACGTCGCCCGGGCGGTGCGCGCGGAGGTGCTGGCCGCGGTCCGGCGCGCCTACGCGCCGGAGGGCCCGGAACACCACGGCGTGGCGGCGCTCGCGGTCACGGTGACGGTGACGGACCTGGCCTGAGCGGTCCCGGTCGGCACGGTGACGGACCGTTGAGCGGCCCTCGCCCCTGCTGGATCCGGCAGCGCCCCGCGACGGTGGTTGCTCTCCGGCCCGCCGTATCGGAGGCTCGCCCCATGACCGACACCCCGCACCACCACGCGCACGGACACGGGCACGGGCACGGACACGGCCACGACGCCACGGACGTGGACTGGGCCGAGCAGGCCTCGCTGCTGGAGCGTCAGGCCGAGATCGCCACGCCGATGTACGTACAGGCCGCCGACTGGCTGCGCACGCTCCTGGGCGGTACGGAGGAACACGCGTCCGGCACGGTGTCCGTCCGCCGCCTGTGGGACGTCGGCTCCGGGCCCGGGGTCCTCACCTGCCTGCTGGCCCACGCGTTCCCCGAGGCCGAGGTGGTGGCGGTCGACCCCGCGCCGGAGCTGCTGGCCCGCGTACGGGACCGCGCCACGCGGCTCGGCCTGGCCGACCGGGTCCGCACCTACGAGGCCGAGCTGCCCGGCGGCCTCGAAGGGCTCGGCACGGCCGACCTCATCTGGACGAGCAAGGTGCTGCACCACGTCGGCGACCAGGCGGCGGCGGTGTCCCTGCTGGCCGGACGCCTGCGCCCCGGCGGCGTGCTCGCGGTGGCCGAGGGCGGGCTGCCGGACCGGGTGCTGCCGCGCGACATCGGCATCGGGCGGCCCGGACTGCAGGCCCGGATGGACGCGGCGCAGGAGGAGTGGTTCGCGCGGATGCGCGCCGCGCTGCCGGACCACCACGAGACGGCCGAGGACTGGCCCGCCCTGCTGGCCGCGGCCGGCCTGCGCGACACCGGCAGCCGCACCTTCCTCCTCGACCTGCCGGCACCGCTCGCGGGCGACGCGCGGGACCATGTGGCGGGCCGGCTGGCCCACGCCGCCGAGCGGTACGGCGAGCTGCTGGACGAGGCGGACCGGGCGGTGCTGGCGCGCCTGACCGACCCCGAGGACGAGGCCGGCATCGCGCACCGCCCCGACGCTTTCCTGCTCTCGGCCCAGACGGTGCACGCGGGCCGCGCGGAGTGACCGGCCACCCCGGCTGACGCACCGTCAACCCGCGGTGTCGCCTCCGGTGGGCAGCTCCTCCAGGGAGAAATCGGGAGCCACCGGGGCGGGCTCGGATGACACCGGGGAGGGTTCGGATGACACCGGGGAGGGCTCTGGGGACATGGGGAACCACCCGAACTCCGGCTCCGGCCGCTGTGACGGTGCGTCAGTCCCGCCGTTCAGCCACAGCGTCAGCCCGCCCGCGCCGATCACCAGCGCGCCCCACCCCACGACCAGCCACCGCTTCCCCCGCCGCGACACCCTCGCCCCCTCGCTCCTTCGACTGCCGTAGATCGTATGACAGTTCGGGCGAAGGAGTGGCGCGCGAGCCTCCATCGCGGCTGTTCGAGTGGACCGCGCAGTGTGTTGGTTATCAAAGATGCCCACCCGGTCAAGGAAGTGACGATCCGACCGAAGGAGAAGCATCATGCGTGTGCGCACAGCGGTCACCGCGACCGTACTCTCGGCCCTCGTCGTCCTGGGCGCCGCGGGTGCCGCCACGGCAGCGCCCCCGCCCTCGACGGCATCCGACACCTCCACCGCGACCGCCGCCGACGCCGCCGAGGGCGCGACAACGCCGCTCATCAACCTCAGCGACGTCCCCATCCTCAGCTACAACGGCATCAACAAAAGCTGACCCACCGAACCGACGACGGCGCCGCCGTCCACCCGTTGGTGGCCGGCGGCGCCGTCTGTCCGAGCCTGCGGCTCGGGCCGCGTTGAAGTCCGCCTTGATGTGGCTCGCCCGGGACGTGCCCAAGCGGTCAGTGGCAGATCGTCGCGGACGGCGTGGCGTAGAGGTCCTGGTAGCAGGGCGGGATGTTGCCATCTGCCAGTTGGTTGACAGGGGTGATGACGAAGTTTCCAGGGTCATGGGCAGGGGCGGCTGCGGCAAGGCCGGCGCTGCCCACCAGTGATGCGGCAGCCAGCGCGGCCGCGGCGAGTGCCGTACGAATACGCATGATTCCTCCATGTTTCATGTGATGTGTGCGCGTATCGCTACGGACTTTGCCGCATCGTCCTCCGTCTACTCGCGAGTGATCGCCAGTCCATCCGAACGGAGCACTCGTGGCGCCGGCACCGGGGCGTTCCCGGAAACGACGGCGCCGCCGTCCACCCACTGGCGGACGGCGGCGCCGTCGGTATGAGCCCTCGGCTCAGGCCACGTCGAAGGTGGCGGGGTCCGGGCCGAGGCGCTTGTCGGCGTTCAGGCCGGCGAGGGTCTGCATGTCGTCGGCGTCCAGCTCGAAGCCGAAGACGTCGAAGTTCTCCTTGATCCGGGACGGGGTCGCGGACTTGGGGATGACGACGTTGCCGAGCTGGAGGTGCCAGCGGAGCACGACCTGTGCGGGGGTCTTGTCGTGCTTCTCGGCGAGCTTGCCGATCGTGGCGTTCTCCAGGAGGCCCTTGCCCTGGCCGAGCGGCGACCAGGCCTCGGTGGCGATCTCGTGCTCGGCGTGGAAGGCGCGGCTCTCGGCCTGCTGGAGCTCGGGGTGGAGCTCGATCTGGTTGACCGCGGGGACGACCGAGGTCTCGTTCAGCAGCCGCTGGAGGTGCGGGGGCTGGAAGTTGGAGACGCCGATGGCCTTGGCGCGGCCGTCCGCCTGGATCTTCTCGAACGCCTTGTAGGTGTCGACGTAGGTGTCCCGGGCCGGCAGCGGCCAGTGGATCAGGTACAGGTCGACGTAGTCCAGGCCGAGCTTGGCCAGCGAGGCGTCGAACGCGCGCAGGGTGGAGTCGTAACCCTGCTCGGAGTTCCACAGCTTGGTCGTGACGAACAGCTCGTCACGGGCGATGCCGGACGCGGCGAGGGCCTTCCCCGTGCCCTCCTCGTTGCCGTAGATCGCGGCGGTGTCGATGCTGCGGTACCCGGCTTCCAGGGCGTGGCCGACAGCCGTGAACGCCTCGTCGTCCGGGATCTGCCAGACGCCGAAGCCGAGCTGCGGCATCGTGACGCCGTTGTTGAGGGTGATGTGGGGGACCTTGCTCACGAGCGAATCGATCCTTTGGTCGGCGTACAGGTTCTACAAGATCCAACCATCAACCGGATTCATGCATTCCCGCGCGCGGAAAGATTCGACGCCACCCGTACGCCGTCACCCGTACAGCGCCGCCACCTCGGCCTCGTACGCCGTCTCGATCGCCTTCCGCTTCAGCTTCAGCGACGGCGTCAGCAGCCCGTGTTCCTCGCTGAACTGGCTGGCCAGTATCCGGAACGTACGGATCGACTCGGCCTGCGAGACGAGCGTGTTCGCGGCGACCACCGCGCGCCGGATCTCGGTCTCCAGGTCCGGGTCGCGCACCAGGTCGGTCGGCGGCATGGCCGGCTTGCCGCGCATCTGCAGCCAGTGCGTCACCGCCTCCGGGTCCAGCGTGACCAGCGCGGCGACGTACGGCCGGTCGTTGCCGACCACGATGCACTGGGCGACCAGCGGATGCGCCCGCACCCGCTCCTCCAGCGGCACCGGCGAGATCGTCTTGCCGCCGGAGGTCACCAGGACCTCCTTCTTGCGGCCGATGATCGTGAGATAGCCGTCCTCGTCCAGCTGCCCCAGGTCGCCGGTGGCCAGCCAGCCGTCGTGCAGCGTGGCGTCGGTGGCCTTGGGGTTGTTGAGGTAGCCCTGGAAGACCTGGCCGCCGCGGACCCAGATCTCGTTGTCGTCCGCGATGTGCACGGTCGTGCCCGGGATGGGCAGCCCCACCGTGCCGAAACGGGTCTGCTCCGGCGGGTTGGCGGTGGCGGCCGCCGTGGTCTCCGTCAGGCCGTACCCCTCGTAGATGGTGACGCCCGCGCCCTCCCAGAAGAGGCCGAGTCGGCGCTCCATCGCCGAGCCGCCCGACATCGCGTGCCGGACCCGGCCGCCCATGGCCTCCCGCACCTTGCTGTAGACGAGCTTGTCGAACAGCTGGTGCTGCATGCGCAGCCCCGGCCCTGGCCCCGAGCCGGTGCCGAAGGCCTTGTGCTCCATCGCCTCGGCGTACCGCCGCGCCACTTCCACGGCCTTGTCGAAGGGGCCGACCTTGCCGTCGGCCTCGGCCTTCCGGCGCGCCGCCGCGAACACCTTCTCGAAGATGTAGGGCACCGCGAGGATGAAGGTCGGCTTGAAGGACTGCAGGTCGGGGATGAGGGCGGTCGCCGAGAGGTTCGGCTGGTGACCCAGCTTGACCCGGCCGCGGATGGCGGCGACCTGCACCATCCGCCCGAAGACGTGCGCCAGCGGCAGGAACAGCAGGGTGGACGCCTCGTCGCCCGGCTTGGAGTGGAAGACCCGCTCGTACCGCTCGACGACGTTGTCGGCCTCGGCCATGAAGTTGGCGTGGCTGATCACGCAGCCCTTGGGGCGCCCTGTGGTGCCGGAGGTGTAGATGACCGTCGCGGGCGCGTCCGGGGTGACCGCCATGCGGTGCCGGTGCACCACGTCGTCCTCGATGTGCCGGCCGGCCTCGGTCAGCTCGGCGACCGGGTCCGCGTCCAGCTGCCACAGCAGGCGCAGGTGCGGCAGCCGGTCGATGACCGACCCGATGGTCATGGCGTGGTCCTCGTGCTCGACCAGGCAGGACGAGACGGCCGAGTCGTGCAGCATCCAGAAGACCTGCTCGGCCGAGGAGGTCGGGTACAGCGGCACGGGCTGCGCGCCGATCGACCACAGGGCGAAGTCGAACAGCGTCCATTCGTACCGCGTCCGGGACATGATCCCGACGCGGTCGCCGAACCGTACGCCCTGTGCCAGTAGTCCCTTCGCGAGCGCCATCACCTCGTCGCGGAAGCGCGCGGCGCTGACGTCCTCCCAGCGTCCCGCGTCGTCCTTACGGCTGAGCGCAATCCGCTCGGGGCCGGACTCGGCGTTCTCGAAAATGGCGTCCGCCAGACCACCGACACGGGGCGCCGTCGCCAGTGGGGGGACGGAGTACTCGCGCAATGACCCGCTCCTCGTGGTGCTCCTAGCAGCGCCGAGACCGTACCCCACGGAAACCGTCTCACGGCAGTGGCTGCCAAACGTCCGAACCGTTGCCATAGGCCCAGGTCATCCGCCGAAAACGGGCTACTTCGGAGAACCCCGGACATGAACCCGTGAGTAACATGTGGTTCGATCACGTCACAGGGACTTTTTCTGCACCAAATCTTTCCGATTGGAATCAGCCATGGCAACCGCGTGCGTGGCCGACTCGCCTCGCGAGTGGTGGGTAGCGGCTGACCAAAGCCTCTGATCGGTGCTTACCCTGATGAACCGCGCGGAACCCTCGGGAAATGTCGCAGGTCAGGAGGGGGCTGGCTGTCGATGCGGGGAGGTGAAGAGGGAACGGCGCCCGCTACGGCGTGGTTCCTGAAGCCGCTCCGCGGGGAGCGACAGGGGCGCCGAGTGGCGCGCCCGCAGAGCGCAACTCAGCACGAACTCAGCACCGAGCCAGCGCCAGGTGTCGCCGGGCTTGCTGGCCGAGCGGGAACGTGCTGGGCGAAGCTCGACGTGATGATCTGGCGACAGCGCTCGCGACCGTCCTGAGTGAGGTGGCCGTAGAGGTCTGCGGTCACGTTGACGGACCGGTGGCCGAGCCACCGGGAGACCTCGTGGAGGGCAGCCCCGTTGCTCAGCGTGATGGTCGCCCACTTGTGCCGAAGGTCGTGCGGCTTGTAAAGAGGAAGGTCGAGCCGGGCGATCGCTGCGTCCCAAGATTTCCGGACCAAGCCAGGATGAGTCATCCCGCCGCGGGCACTCCGTACGGGCAAGAACTCATGAAACGCATCGAGAATGGCCGGGGCCGGAATATCGCGCCATTCTCCCTCCGAGCGATGCTTGAGAGGCGTGTACTGGGCGACGTACTTTCCTCGTGTGTCCCTGACACAAGTGACCTGCCGACGTAGTCGAAGTGTTCCGTCGATAATGTCTTCGGGGAACACGCCGAGGGACTCGCCGATCCGGAGGCCGCAGCAGGCCATGAGCCAGACGCACGGCTCAAGTCGCGGCCCAATCTTCTGAGCTATGGCAGATATCTCTTCGAAGCTCGGCAACGCCCGTTCGTCGACGGAGACCACAGGGTTCTGTGGTGCCTCTGCTTCCCTGACGGGGTTCGTCGCGATTCGTTTGTGTCGTGCGGCGTGAGAGAAGAGGCCCGAGAGCACAATCCGACGGCAAGCAATGGTGTTGGGCTTCGCACCGGCCTGGCGCCAGCGAGCGAAGAGCGCTTCGACATCGGCCGCGGTCACCTTGGCCATCGGCTTGCTCCCCACATGGGGCAGCACGTGCAGGCGCATGATCCGTTCGTACCCGACGAGGGTGCCGGGGGCGCCCACCTTCGATGCGAGCCAGCCCTCGGCGTACTGACTGACCGAGACGCGGCCGGCTGTCGGATCGACATACGTGTTCTCGCGCTTGTCGTTCTCGACTTTCGTGGCGAAGTCGAGAGCGTCCCGCTTACGGTCGAACGACTTCTCGCGCTGCCGCGCGGTACGCCCGCCCGGCTCCCGGTAACGAACCACCCACCGCTTTCCAGTCGCGGTGGCGCCCTTGTCTATGAGCTTGGCCAATGTTCACCCCAATCCCCTGAGACGCTTCGTTTTCCCGCCTCAGGACTTCGACTGGGTGATGTTGTAGCTCAGAAATTCGGCCGCACCAAATGGGGGTGCACTCTCTTGGGTTTGGTGGCGCTTGGACATCAGTCGATCTGCCGCTGGACTTCGGGTGTGTGCCAAATGGATCTGGCTACCGTACTACTGAGCGCTCTGCGGTCATCGTTACTGACCTTGTGGGCGTGATGTCGTGGTGGGGCGAGAGGCGGCAGCTGACGCGGTATGCCCCGACTATGAGGTATCCGCAAGGCGGCGTGCTGAGCGCCGAGCGGCTGGCATCTCGTGAGCGCCTCCGTCTGGAGGCGGCTGGGATGTTCGCCGCGGGACTGGGCAACGCGGAAGTGGCCAAGCAACTGCGGGTCAGTGTGCGGTCAGTGCAACGCTGGCGCCGGGCCAGTCAGGAGACCGGGGACACAGGTCTGCGCTCGAAAGGCTCAGCGGCCCGGCCGAAGCTGAGCGAGGAACTGTTCGCGATGCTGTAGGAGGAACTGGCCAAGGGGCCGGTCGCGCACGGTTGGGACGATCAGACCTGGATCCTGGCCCGGATCAAGACGCTGATCGGACGCCGGTTCCACAAGACGATCACGCTCTCGACCGTCGCGCAGATGCTGCGTCGCACGGATGGAGCCACCAGGTGCCGGCCCGTAGAGCGCTCGAACGTGACGAGAAGGTGATCATCGGATGGGTGAAGGACACATGGCCGCAGGTGGAAACGCCGCGGCGCGCTCGGGGCCTACCTCGTTTTCGAGGACGAAGCCGGCTTCTCGATGACGCCGCCTACTACCGCACCTGGTGCCGACGCGGCCACCCCGTGGTTTGACGTCATCACGCCCACAAAGTCAGTAGCGAGGTATGACCATTAGCAGGGGCTCCAAGTTGTCACCGCCCGGGCGTAGGCGCGGTTCATGGGGATGGCTCTGGGTCGGGTTCTGGAGCTGCCGAGCTCCGGGGCAGCTGGATCCGTGCCAGTGCCATGGCGGCTTGCCCAGGTGTGTCGTGGTCTGGCGAATGCCGAGCAGGTGGCTGCCCGCGACAGTAGACAGCTCGGAGACCATCCCATCGAGCGCGGTATTGCGTGCCATCCGCGGTCGGTTCACGCATCGTCGGTCATGACATGCCCTGCGCCGCGGAGCTCGCCTGCAGGTGATCACATCAGTCTGGCCTGGCCATCTGTTTTTCTCGCAACCCGACACAACCAACGCAAGCGCAGCGTGCCCCATCGATGGGACCTCGGTGAGGAGGCTGGCTACAGCGCAGGTCCCCGACCGTGGGAAGGCTTGCAATGACCGTGAACGGGTCCGTGGCTGACGGCCAGCTTCTTGCTCAGCATCTTGTGGAGGAGGGCACTGGATTCGTTCAGGCCGATGATTTCCCCGAGCACCCAGTCGTCAAGATACGCGTAGCTCTCCGCGAAGGTCAGGCCGTGGACGAGGAATGCGGGGACGCAGAGCGAGTAGGTGATGGTGTTGCCGGGCTCGACGAAGGTCGGTCCGCGAGGGCACTACGAGCTTGCTGGCCGCAGAGGCAAGGACGGCCGCGCTGAACGTACGCCCTGCAGCACTGGAGGGCGCATCAGCCCGGCGAGCGTCGCGAGTAAGAAGAGCGTCGTTGAGGAGGGGGACGTGACAGCTCGAGGACTTCCACCGCTTCCAACCCCGGCCCGGCTCGGCTTGGCCCGAGGCGCACTCCTGAGAGTGCGGAACGACGGGGAGCCGCCCGTCTAGTTCGCTGCTCGCCGCGGCAGGTCCGCGGTCAAGGGCCGGCCGGTCGGCCCCCTCACCGGTAGGCGAGAGCATGACCCTCCCCCCCAGCGCCTTCGATGGTGATTGCCCCGGTAAGCGCCATGAGTGAATATGACAACCTAGCTGTGTTGCGCGTGTGGCTCGACGGGACCTGTCGGGCTGCCGTGTACCGGGAGCTGCGGTTCCTTCCCCATCGATCGGGGCGCGGCCGGCAACAGCAGCTGCAGGAACGTATCGGCGTAGAGCCGCGGGGGTTCGGAGTGACGGGGCGGCACATGTGGTCGTGGACGGCGGCCCGGGGGATGGGCCGGGCTGCGCGGAAGCGGGGGGTGTAGCCGGGTGGAGATTCATCTCAAGCCGGAGGCGATTCCGCAGTACACCGGGCACCTGGGGACGCTGGAGAAGGACTATGCGGCGCTGAAGAAGGATGCCGCGAACATCCGCTCCACCGGCGCGGACGTCCACTCCCACTTCCAGGGCCTGTCCGCGTATTACAAGGCTCCGGAGGCCGAGCAGCTCTTCGCCACGACCAAGCCGGTGAAGGACCGGGCTGATGCCTTCGCCGATGATCTGGAGACCGTTGCCGCGGCGCTTGCGGACTACGCGGAGGAGATCCGGCCGCTGAAGACCAAGCTGGAGGACCTGAAGAAGCAGGCGCAAGCCTTCATCCGGGACCACCAGGACGATGACGACGCGGACTACGACGACGAGCTGATTGCCGAGCACAATCGGATTCGCGACGACGTCAACGCCACCGTCGCCGCGTTCTGGGCGGCGGAGCGTACCTGCTACAACAAGATCGTCGCGCTGTGGAACGGCCCGAAGATGGTGGCCGGGGACGGCTCGAAGAAGGAGCACCAGTACGGCTTCAAGGCGGAGGATCTGAAGAACGCGAAGGTGCCGTGGGGCGATCCGGTGGAGCAGAAGCACCACTGGTACGACGTCGGCCATTGGGTGAAGTCCTTCGCGTGGGACGGCATCGTCGTCGACGGGATCTGGGGGACCCTCAAGGGGCTGGGCACCCTGGTGGGTGTTGATGGTTGGGATGCTGCGGGGCAGGCGTGGAAGGGGCTGGCGCAGCTGGTGACCGGCCTGGCTTTCGCTGTCTCGCCCGGCGTGCAGA
>NZ_JOFQ01000038.1 GCF_000718305.1 Streptomyces niger | reverse complement strand
AAACGCCCGGTTACATTTCGAACCCGGAAGCTAAGCCTTTCAGCGCCGATGGTACTGCAGGGGGGACCCTGTGGGAGAGTAGGACGCCGCCGAACAATTCTTCAGCTCCGGTCCCTGAGCCTTTTGGTTCAGGGACCGGAGCTTTTTTGTTCGGTTGCTGCAGTGCCGCGTGTCACTTCGTGTTCACGTTCGGCCGCCAGCATCCGGAGGCATGGGGACAAGTGGAACGCTTGAGTCGGCCGGTATCGGCATCGGCGACGAGGTCGTGGTGCCGGCGTTCGGCAGCGCCGAGGTCACCGAGGCCGTCGTGCGTGCCGGAGCCGTACCGGTCTTCGCCGACATCGACCCGGACACCTACTGCCTCGACCCGGCCGCAGTGGCCGACGTGGTGACCTCCAGGACCGCCGCCGTCATCGCCGTCCACCGCTTCGGGCACCGGGCCGACCTGGACAGGCTGCACGAGCTGGGCGAGCGGCACGGCCTGCTCGTGCACGCGACGGCGGAGCCGGGCGTGGCCCCGGCCGGCGCCGAGCGGCGCCGCGCGTACGCGACGTACCTCGCCGGGCGACTCCGCGGCGTGGCGACGCCCACGGAGCGCGCTGAGCACACGTACGAGCAGTACGTGGTGCGGGTCCCCGGCAACGGGCGGCCGGACCGGGACGCCTTCGCACGGACGCTGCGGGGCAAGGGCGTCGCCTGCCGCGTGCCCGTACCGGTGCCCGTGTACCGGATGCCGGAGTACCGCCGGGACCTGCTGCTGCCGCACACGGAGCGGGCGTGCGACGAGACGCTGGCGCTGCCCGTGGCCGAGTCGCTGACCCGCCGTGAATTGCAGCGGATGGTGAGTGCCTGCAATGCGCTGGGTGGGCTGCTGCAGCCGGCGTTCTGAGCGCGCCGGTAATGCCGGCACGGGTTATTCGGGGCAATGGCGCCGGGTAATTCCGATTTATGCGGAGGGGTCTGCGGGGCGTCCGACGGCGATTCGAACCATCGCCTGTGATCGGGTATAGTTGAACACGTCGACGCGCCCCAATAGCTCAGTCGGCAGAGCGTCTCCATGGTAAGGAGAAGGTCTACGGTTCGATTCCGTATTGGGGCTCTGTAGAAAAGGCCCCCGCCAGTAGGCGGGGGCCTTTTTCGTATCCGGGTTCAGTGGATCGGGCCCCGGGGACGCGCCCCGAGGCCCGAAGGGGTTACGGCAGCTGCCCCTCGTGGACGGCCTCCGGTACCCGCATGGCGAGGATGGCCATGTCGTCCGAGGCCGGTTCGGCGGCGAAGCGCTCCACGGCACGCAGGATGCGCGCGGCGACCGCGCCGGCCGTCAGTCCCGTACAGGTCGTCAGGACGTCCGCCAGGCCGTCGTCGCCGAGCATGCGGGTGCCCTCGCGGCGCTCCGTGACGCCGTCGGTGACGCAGAGCAGGACGTCGCCCGGGTCGAGCGTCACGGTCTGGGCGTACAGCTCCAGATCCTCCATGACGCCCAGGAGGGGCTGCGGCTCGGCAGCGGGCTCGACCGTGCCGTCCTGGCGCAGCCGCAGGGGGAGCGGGTGGCCAGCGCAGACGACCTTCAGTACGGCGCTGCCGTCGCGCTGGGGCCACAGTTCGCCGTAGAGGAGGGTGAGGAAGCGGCTGCGGGCGCCCTCGTCGAGGATCGCGGCGTTCAGGCGTTCCAGGACGGCCGGGCCGCCGAAGCCCTCGCGGGCGAGCAGGCGCAGCGCGTGCCGGGCCAGGCCCGTGACGGCCGCGGCCTCCGGGCCCGTACCGCAGACGTCGCCGATGGCGAAGCCGTACGCGCCGTCGCGGATCGGGAAGAGATCGTAGAAGTCGCCGCCGACCTCGTTGCCCTCGCCGGCCGCGCGGTAGATGACCTCGACCTCGACGCCGGGCACGTCGGGCAGTTCCGGGGGCAGCAGGCTGCGCTGGAGGGACTGGCTGATGGCCGTGCGCTCCGAGTACAGGCGCGCGTTGTCCAGGGCGAGCGCGGCCCGGCGGGAGAGGTCCTCGGCGAGTTCGAGGATCTCCTGGCGGAAGTGCTCCTCGGTGGGCTTGCCGAGGGTGAGCATGCCGATGACGCGGTTGCGGGCCACGAGCGGCAGGACGACGGTCTCGCCGCCGACCGCGGAGGCGGTGGCGAGCGTGGCGCCGGGGCCGCTGGAGGGGCGTGCGGAGGCGCCCAGCCCGAGGCTGCGCAGAGAGGTGCGCAGCGCGGCGTCGTGCGCCGCGTCTCCAGGGGCGCTCCAGACGCGGGCTCCGGGGGTGGGCACCGGCTCGGGCGGCGGAACCTTCTGCAGGAGCGTCTTGAGGCCGTCGATGCGGTCCTCGTCCTCGTGCAGCACGAAGGACAGCTCGGGCTCGGAGGCCTGGTCGGCGACGGTGTACACGGCGCACCAGGTGGCGAGCGTGGGGACCGTCATCTGGGCCATGAGGGCCAGCGTCTGATTGCGGTCCAGGGTGCCGGCCAGCAGGTCGGAGGCCTCGACGAGGAAGGAGAGGGAGCCGCGGCGGAGCCGTTCCAGCTCGGTGAGGCGGGCGCGTTCGACGGCGAGCGCGATGCGGTCGGCGGCGAACTGGAGGCGGAGCGCCTCTTCATTGGTGTAGCGGCCCGGGGCCTCGGCGGCGACGCCCAGGGAGCCGGTGAGCCGCCCCTCGACCTTGAGGGGGACCGTGACGACGGAGCGCATGCCCGTACCGGAGAGCAGCGGGACGGCGCCCTGTACGGCGGTGAGGTCCTCGTGGACGGCGGGCATGCGTGCGGACCCGTAGCGGCCGCTGCCGGCCTCCACGGGGACGCGTGCGAAGCGCTGTCGTGCGGAGGGCAGGCCGGTGGAGGCGCGTACCTCCAGCTCGGTCTCGTCGTCGGTGGCCAGCAGCAGGTACGCGGCGTCGCCGTCGAGCATGTCGCGGGCGCGCTCGACCGTGCGTTGCAGCAGGCCGTCGAGGTCGTCGGGGGCGGGGGAGCCGATGAAGACCTCGAACGGGTCGGCGGGGCCGTGGCCCTCCGACTGCTGTCCGGAGGAGTCCGAGGGGGTGCGTGGCGGGCTCTGGAGCACGGCGCGTTCGTGGTCGCGTACGAGGAGGCACACGGTGGAGGGCTCGCCGTCGGCGTCCCGTACGCGGAGGTGGGAGGCGTACACGGGGACGACGCGGCCGTCGGCACCCCTTATGCCGTACGAGCCCTCCCACCGGGAGAGCTGGAGGGCCTCGACGATGCCGGTGCCGGTGCCGGGGGTGTGCGGCCAGGCGGCGAAGTCGGTGAGGGGCTTGCCGATCACCTGTTCGGGCGCATAGGCGAAAAGATCCTGGGCGTCCTCGTTCCAGGAGCTGATGCAGCCGCCGCGGTCGATCTGGATGACGGCGACCCGGACCCGGCGCTCGGCGACGGGCAGGGCGTCCGCGGGGAGCGCGGGACCGGCGGTCCGGGTGCCGGCGGGCCGCTCCGGCAGGTCCAGCTGGAACCAGACGTGCTTCTGGGAGGCGGTGTACTCCACGCCCCAGCGGCTGGCCAGCGCGCCGCACAGCAGCAGCCCGCGGCCGCCCTCGCGGTCGGGATGGGCGAGCGCCTGGCCGGAGCTCTGTACGGGCACCTCACGCTCGGGATAGCGGTCGGCGACCTCGATGCGGACGCCGGTGTCGGTACGGAGGCAGAGCACGTCGGCTGCGGTGCCGGCGTGCACGACGGCGTTGGTGACCAGCTCGCTGGTGAGGACGACGGCGTCGTCGATGATGTCGCCGTGGCCCCAGCCCTGGAGGGTGTCGCGCACGAAAGCCCGGGCCGTGGCGACGGAACGGCCAACCGGCTCGAAGGTGGCAGCGGCCCGCGCGGTGATCACTGGTCTCCTCATGCGTGTGTCGGTGATCTGCTCCCCCATCATCGCGGCGCCCCTCCGAATGCCTGTCGTGCTCGCACCACCGCACCGGCCGTGCGGGTGGACAGCCGGAGCCCAGGGTACTTACCTTCGACGCCCGCATGGATGCCGGTCACGTGTGTTTCCCGCCCCGGGCTCGCCACAGACAGGTATGCGATGCTGCCGAACTGTTATGGCCTGGTTGGGCCATGGTGAAACACTGGGAAGGCTTCAAGAGAAGGCCCGGGTAGAACGGTCGACCCTGCGGGAGGGACACGGTGGAGTCTGGCGGAGCGGCGCGGGGTGCAAGCACGCGCGCGAAAGGCGGACGCTCCCGTAACAACGGGACGACCGAGGTGGACACGGCGGCGCTGAACCGCCTGCTGTCCGCGCTCGTGTCGATGCGGGACGGGAACTTCCGCAAGCGGCTGACCGTCTCCGGCGAAGGTGTCATGGCGGAGGTGGCGGCCGTTTTCAACGAGGTCGCCGACCGCAATTTGCACCTTACGGGCGAGCTCGCCCGGGTACGGCGAGTCGTCGGTCGTGAGGGAAAGCTCACAGAGCGGCTGGAGGTGGGGGCCTGCGAGGGCTCCTGGGCGGCCGCGATCGACGCCTCGAACGCGCTCGTGGACGACCTCGTCCGGCCGGTCTCCGAGGTGGGCCGGGTCCTCTCCGCGGTCTCCGAGGGCGACCTCGAACAGCGCATGGACCTGCGGACGCGCAGCAGCGACGGCACCACGGCGCACCCGCTGCGGGGCGAGTTCCTGAAGGTCGGCCGTACGGTCAACGGGCTGGTGGACCAGCTGTCGGCGTTCACCGACGAGGTGACCAGGGTCGCCAGTGAGGTCGGTACAGAGGGCAAGCTCGGCGGTCAGGCCCGGGTACGCGGAATGTCCGGTTCGTGGAAGGACCTGACGGATTCCGTCAACACGATGGCCTCGCGGCTCACCGCGCAGGTGCGTGACATTGCTCTCGTCACGACCGCGGTGGCGAAGGGTGATCTGTCGAGAAAGGTCACCGTCCACGTCGCGGGCGAGATGCTGGAGCTGAAGAACACCGTCAACACGATGGTGGACCAGCTCTCCTCCTTCGCCTCCGAGGTGACCCGGGTCGCCCGTGAGGTGGGTACGGAAGGCGAGCTGGGCGGCCAGGCCGGGGTGCCGGGCGTCGCGGGCGTCTGGAAGGACCTGACCGATTCGGTCAACCTGATGGCCGGCAACCTGACGGCCCAGGTGCGCGGCATCGCGCAGGTGACGACGGCGGTCGCGAACGGTGACCTGTCCCAGAAGGTCACGGTGTCGGCGCGCGGCGAGGTCGCGCAGCTGGCCGACACGATCAACACGATGACCGAGACGCTGCGCACGTTCGCCGACGAGGTGACGAGGGTGGCGAACGAGGTCGGCGCCGAGGGCCAGCTGGGCGGTCAGGCGCAGGTGCCGGGCGCTGCGGGCACGTGGAAGGACCTCACCGACTCGGTGAACAACGCCTTCCGCAACCTGACCGGTCAGGTGCGGGACATCGCGCAGGTCACGACGGCGGTGGCCAACGGTGACCTGTCGCAGAAGATCACCGTCGACGTCTCCGGCGAGATGCTCGAACTGAAGAACACCGTGAACACGATGGTGGACCAGCTGTCCTCCTTCGGCGCCGAGGTCACGAGGGTGGCCCGGGAGATCGGTGTCGAGGGTGAGCTGGGCGGCCAGGCGCAGGTGCCGGGCGCGGCCGGTACGTGGAAGGACCTCACCGACTCGGTGAACACGGCCTTCCGCAACCTCACCGGCCAGGTCCGGAACATCGCGCAGGTCACGACCGCGGTGGCCAACGGTGACCTGTCGCAGAAGGTCACCGTGGACGTCTCCGGCGAGATGCTCCAGCTGAAGAACACCGTGAACACGATGGTGGACCAGCTGTCCTCGTTCGCGGACCAGGTCACGCGGATGGCCAGGGACGTGGGTACGGAGGGCTGGCTCGGCGGCCAGGCCCAGGTTCCGGGTGTGAGCGGTACGTGGAAGGAACTGACCGACTCCGTCAACTTCATGGCCGGGAACCTCACGTCCCAGGTGCGGCAGATCGCCCAGGTGACGACGGCGGTGGCCCGTGGTGACCTCTCGCAGAAGATCGACGTCGACGCGCGCGGCGAGATCCTGGAGCTGAAGAACACCATCAACACGATGGTCGACCAGCTCTCGGCGTTCGCCGAGCAGGTCACCCGGGTGGCCCGCGAGGTGGGTACGGACGGCCGGCTGGGCGGTCAGGCGCAGGTGCCGGGCGTGGCCGGCGTGTGGCGCGACCTGACCGATTCGGTGAACGGCATGGCCGGCAACCTCACCGCGCAGGTCCGCAACATCGCCCAGGTCGCGACCGCGGTCGCCCGCGGTGACCTGTCCCAGAAGATCGACGTGGACGCCCGCGGCGAGATCCTGGAGCTGAAGAACACCCTGAACACGATGGTGGACCAGCTGTCCTCCTTCGCCGACCAGGTGACGCGGGTGGCCCGCGAGGTGGGCACCGAGGGCATCCTGGGCGGTCAGGCCGAGGTCCAGGGCGTCAGCGGCACCTGGAAGGACCTCACCCAGTCCGTCAACTTCATGGCGAACAACCTCACCTCCCAGGTGCGGAACATCGGCGAGGTGACGACCGCGGTGGCCCGCGGCGACCTCTCCAAGAAGATCACCGTCGACGCCAAGGGCGAGATCCTCGAACTGGTCACGACCGTCAACACGATGGTGGACCAGCTGTCGCTCTTCGCCGAGCAGGTGACGCGGGTCGCCCGTGAGGTGGGTACGGAGGGCCAGCTGGGCGGCCAGGCCCGGGTGCCGGGCGTGACCGGCATCTGGAAGGACCTCAGCGACAACGTGAACCTGATGGCCAACAACCTGACCATCCAGGTGCGGAACATCTCCCAGGTCTCCGCGGCAGTGGCCAACGGCGACCTGACCAAGAAGGTCACGGTCGAGGCGCGCGGCGAGGTCGCGACGCTGGCAGACACGGTGAACACCATGGTGACGACCCTGTCGTCGTTCGCCGACGAGGTGACCCGGGTGGCCCGCGAGGTGGGCACCGACGGCATCCTGGGCGGCCAGGCGCGGGTGCCGGGCGTCGCCGGTACGTGGAAGGACCTCACGGAGTCGGTGAACTCCATGGCGTCCAACCTGACCGGACAGGTACGGAACATCGCGATGGTCACCACGGCCATCGCGAAGGGTGATCTGACCAAGAAGATCGACATCGACGCCCGGGGCGAGATCCTGGAGCTGAAGACGACGATCAACACGATGGTCGACCAGCTGTCGTCCTTCGCCGAGCAGGTCACCCGGGTGGCCCGTGAGGTGGGTACGGAAGGCCAGCTGGGCGGTCAGGCGCAGGTGCGCGGCGTGGCCGGCACCTGGAAGGACCTGACCGAATCGGTGAACGAAATGGCGGGGAACCTCACCCGCCAGGTGCGCGCGATCGCCGCCGTCGCCGCGGCGGTGACCCTCGGCGACCACAACGTCCGCATCGACGTGGACGCGGCCGGCGAGATCCTGGAGCTCCAGGACAACGTCAACACGATGATCGCCACGCTCCGCGAGACCACCCTCGCCAACGAGGAGCAGGACTGGCTGAAGGGCAACCTCGCCCGGATCTCCGGTCTGATGCAGGGCCGCCGCGACCTCAAGGACGTGGCCAAGCTGATCATGAGCGAGCTGTCGCCCGCGGTCTCCGCGCAGCACGGCGCGTTCTTCCTCGCGACGTCGGCCGACGACAACCAGGAGATCGGCGCGGACGGCGGCGAGGCGGGCGACTACGAGCTGCGCCTGACGGGCTCGTACGGCTACTCGATGGGTGAGATGCCCACCACCTTCGCTCCGGGTGAGACGCTCATCGGCACCGCGGCGGAGGAGAAGCGCACCATCCTGGTGGAGAACGTGCCCTCCGGATACCTGAAGATCTCCTCCGGTCTGGGCGAGGCGCCGCCGGCGAACGTGATCGTGCTGCCGGTGCTCTTCGAGGACAAGGTGCTGGGCGTCATCGAGCTGGCCTCGTTCCAGCCGTTCACCCAGATCCAGAAGGACTTCCTCAGCCAGATCGCCGAGATGATCGCGACCAGTGTCAACACCATCTCGGTGAACACCAAGACCGAGATCCTGCTGAGCCAGTCCCAGGAGCTGACCGAGCAGCTCAAGGAGCGCTCGGCGGAGCTGGAGAGCCGCCAGCGGGCGCTGGAGCTGTCCAACTCCGAGCTGGAGGAGAAGGCCGAGCAACTGCGCAAGCAGAACCGCGACATCGAGGTGAAGAACACCGAGATCGAAGAGGCCCGGCAGGTTCTGGAGGAGCGCGCCGAGCAGCTCGCGGTCTCGATGCGCTACAAGAGCGAGTTCCTCGCGAACATGTCGCACGAGCTGCGCACGCCGCTCAACTCCCTGCTCATCCTTGCCAAGTTGCTCGCGGACAACGCCGAGGGCAACCTCTCCCCGAAGCAGGTGGAGTTCGCCGAAACGATCCATGGCGCGGGCTCGGACCTGCTGCAGCTGATCAACGACATCCTGGACCTGTCGAAGGTCGAGGCGGGCAAGATGGACGTCAGCCCGACCCGGATCGCGCTGGTGCAGCTGGTGGACTACGTCGAGGCGACCTTCCGGCCGCTGACCGCGGAGAAGGGCCTGGACTTCTCGGTACGGGTCTCCCCGGAGCTGCCCGCGACGCTGCACACCGACGAGCAGCGCCTCCTTCAGGTGCTGCGCAACCTGCTTTCCAATGCGGTGAAGTTCACCGACTCCGGAGCGGTGGAGCTGGTCATCCGGCCGGCCGGTGCGGACGTCCCCGTGGCCATCCGCGAGCAGCTTCTGGAGCACGGCGCGCTGCGCGACGCGGACGCCGACATGATCGCGTTCTCGGTGACCGACACCGGCATCGGCATCGCGTCCAGCAAGATGCGGGTGATCTTCGAGGCGTTCAAGCAGGCGGACGGCACGACGAGCCGCAAGTACGGCGGTACGGGTCTCGGCCTCTCCATCAGCCGCGAGATCGCGCGACTGCTGGGCGGCGAGATCCACGCCGCCAGTGAGCCGGGCCGCGGCTCGACCTTCACGCTGTACCTCCCGTACAACTCGGGCGGGCTGCCGCCGCAGGGTTATCCGCAGCTGGTCGCGGGCGGTTTCGCGATGGACGCCGAGGCGCACGACGCGGAGATCGCCGAGCAGGAGGCGGCGAACAGCGCCGCCCCCGAGGAGCAGCCGACCACCCCGGACGCCGCGGCCTCGGGGCTCAACAGGCGCCGTCGGCGCGGGCTTTCGGCGGCGCCGCAGCGCGCGGCCCTGCCCGGCCAGCCGGCGACCGCGCAGCCGCAGCAGTCGGCCGACGAGCCGTGGCTGGGCAACGGCCAGGACCTGGTCGCGCCGTCCGGCGAGGGGGACGGTTTCCACGGCGAGAAGGTGCTGATCGTCGACGACGACATCCGCAACGTCTTCGCGCTCACCAGCGTCCTGGAGCAGCACGGCCTGTCGGTCCTGTACGCCGAGAACGGCCGTGAGGGAATCGAGGTGCTGGAACAGCACGATGATGTGACAGTGGTGCTGATGGACATCATGATGCCGGAGATGGACGGCTACGCCACGACCGCGGCGATCCGCCGGATGCCGCAGTTCGCCGGCCTGCCGATCATCGCCCTGACCGCCAAGGCCATGAAGGGCGACCGCGAGAAGAGCATCGAGTCCGGGGCTTCGGACTATGTGACGAAGCCCGTGGACACCGACCATCTGCTCGGGGTCATGCGGCAATGGATGCGCGGGGAGTGACGGGACGTGCACAGAGAGACCGGATCTTGGGCCCTATGCTGACTGAGTGTGGTCGCGGACGTGTGGGAGCACGGTATTCGGGGAACCTTCTGGTCTCCTGCTGCGTTTCTGCTACGTGCACGGTGACATAGCGGTGACAGGGTGTGGTGACAGGCGGGGTGCGGCTACCATGACCGGCACAAGTACGGGCGGCATGACGGAGCCGTCCCCTGGGGCGGCGTCCGGTGGAGTGCCGGGGCGAGGAGGACGGGCCATGGTGCAGAAGGCCAAGATCCTCCTGGTCGATGACCGGCCGGAGAATCTGCTGGCGCTGGAGGCGATCCTCTCTGCGCTCGATCAGACGCTGGTGCGGGCATCGTCCGGGGAGGAGGCGCTCAAGGCGCTGCTCACCGACGATTTCGCGGTGATTCTGCTCGACGTGCAGATGCCGGGAATGGACGGTTTCGAGACGGCGGCGCACATCAAGCGGCGCGAGCGGACCCGGGACATCCCGATCATCTTCCTCACGGCGATCAACCACGGCCCGCACCACACCTTCCGCGGCTACGCGGCCGGTGCGGTCGACTACATCTCCAAGCCGTTCGACCCGTGGGTGCTGCGCGCCAAGGTCTCGGTCTTCGTCGAGCTGTACATGAAGAACGTCAAGCTGCGCGAGCAGGCGTCGCTGCTGCGGCTCCAGCTCGAAGGCGGCCAGCCGGCCGGCGGCGAGGACGCCAAGGAGGCCGCGGGGCTGCTCGCGGAGCTCTCCGCGCGGCTGGCGGCGGTCGAGGAGCAGGCCGAGGCGCTGTCCAAGCAGTTGGACGAGTCGGCGGACGCCGCCGCCGTGGCGACGGCCGCGCATCTGGAGCGGAAGCTGACCGGACTGCGTCGCGCGCTGGACGCCCTGGAACCGGGCGCGGGCAACAGCGACACGCCGTCCGTACCGACGCAGAACTGACGCCGTCGGGCGGCCCGTACGGCATCGGCGCGACGCCGTACGGAAGCTGACCCGGCAGCAGCTCCCGGCGCAGTCCCGGGTGTTGGGTCCGAAGTGGGCCAACCGCCCATATGGCGCGTTGGTTACGACACGAACGGGTGAAGGGCCGAGCGCCCGTGTCACTCCGGGGTGTCGCCTGTAACCTCGTCACCATGGCCTCACGTACGTCCGGCAAGGGTTCCCAGAGCACGGCGGGCCCCTCCAAGCAGCGCGCCGGGCGCCCCGGGGGCGCCGCGAAGAAGACCGCAGCGAAGCCGCCCGCCGCCAAGAAGGCGGCGGCCAAGAAGGCACCGCCGAAGAAGGCCGCGGCCGCGAAGCGGGCCCCGGCGAAGAAGGCGGTGGCGAAGAAGCCCGCACCGTCCCCGACCGGGGGCGTCTACCGCGCGGTGCGCGCCCTCTGGCTGGGCCTGGCGCACGGCGTCGGCTGGTTCTTCCGCAGCATGGGGCGCAGCGCGAAGAGCCTCGATCCCGCGCACCGCAAGGACGGTCTGGCGCTCGCCCTGCTGGGCCTCGGCCTGATCATCGCGGCGGGCACCTGGGCCAACCTGAACGGCCCGGTCGGCGACATCGTGGAGATGCTGGTCACCGGCGCGTTCGGCCGGCTCGACCTGCTCGTCCCGATACTGGTGGGCGGCATCGCCGCCCGCGTCTTCTTCCGCCCGGAGCAGCCGGAGGCCAACGGGCGGATCGTCATCGGACTGTCGGCTCTGGTCGTCGGCGTGCTCGGCCAGGTCGCCATCGCGTGCGGTTCCCCCGACCAGAAGGACGTCGCCGGCGTGCGCGACGCCGGTGGCTACCTCGGCTGGGCCGCGTCCAAGCCGCTGCTCTTCATGGTGGGGCAGACCCTGTCGGTCGCCCTCCTGGTGCTCGTGACGATCTTCGGCCTGCTGGTGGTCACCGCCACCCCGGTCACGGCCATCCCGCGGCGCTTCAAGGCGCTCGGCGTCCGGCTGGGTCTGCTGGAGACGTACGAGCCGGACGCCGACGCCTTCGCCGACGAGCCGCTGCCCGAGCCGGCCCGGAAGAGCCGCAGGAGCCGCTCCGAGGCCCTGGAAGGGTCCCCCGAGGCCGCGGAGGAGGCCGCCCTCGCCAAGCGCCGCAAGCCGCGCCGGAGCGCCGCTGAGCCGGCCGAGCCGGAGCACGCGCGCACCCAGGACGCGGTGGACGTGGCCGCGGGGTACGCCGCCAATCTGGACGGCGCGGTGCTGCACGGCATCCAGCCCTCGCCGGTGGTGGCGGACCTCAGCAGCGGGATCAAGGGCGACCGGGGCGAGCACGAGGGCACCGACGGCGCGACGAAGGGACTGCACACCTCCGTGCCGCCCGCGCGCGGCGCCGAGCCCGCGCCGTCCGCCCCGCCCTCCGCCAGCGTTCCGGACTTCACCAAGAAGGCCCCGGAACCCACCGGCGACCTGCCGGCCCGCGCCGAGCAGCTCCAGCTCGCCGGCGACATCACGTACGCGCTGCCCTCGCTGGAGCTGATGGAGCGCGGCGGGCCGGGCAAGACGCGCAGCGCCGCCAACGACGCGGTGGTCGAGTCGCTGACCAAGGTGTTCCAGGAGTTCAAGGTGGACGCCGCGGTCACCGGCTTCACCCGCGGACCGACGGTCACCCGGTACGAGATCGAGCTCGGTCCGGGCGTGAAGGTCGAGAAGATCACCGCGCTGGCGAAGAACATCGCGTACGCGGTGGCCAGCCCGGACGTGCGGATCATCAACCCGATCCCGGGCAAGTCGGCGGTCGGCATCGAGATCCCCAACAGCGACCGCGAGATGGTCAACCTCGGGGACGTGCTGCGGTCGGCGGACGCGGTGGGCGACGACCACCCGATGGTGGTCGGGCTCGGCAAGGATGTCGAGGGCGGCTACGTCTCGGCGAATCTCGCGAAGATGCCGCACGTCCTCGTGGCGGGTGCCACCGGCTCCGGCAAGTCCTCCTGCATCAACTGTCTGATCACCTCGGTGATGGTCAGGGCCACGCCGGAGGACGTACGGATGGTGCTGATCGACCCCAAGCGGGTCGAGCTGACCGCGTACGAGGGCATTCCGCACCTGATCACGCCGATCATCACCAACCCCAAGCGGGCCGCCGAGGCGCTGCAGTGGGTGGTGCGCGAGATGGACCTGCGCTACGACGACCTCGCGGCGTACGGGTACCGGCACATCGACGACTTCAACGAAGCGGTGCGCAGCGGCAAGGCGACGGCCCCCGAGGGCAGCGAGCGCGAGCTGTCGCCGTATCCGTACCTGCTGGTGATCGTGGATGAGCTGGCGGACCTGATGATGGTGGCGCCGCGGGACGTGGAAGACTCCATCGTCCGCATCACCCAGCTGGCGCGTGCGGCCGGCATCCATCTGGTGCTGGCGACGCAGCGCCCGTCGGTCGACGTGGTGACGGGTCTGATCAAGGCGAACGTGCCGTCGCGGCTCGCCTTCGCGACCTCCTCGCTGGCGGACAGCCGGGTCATCCTGGACCAGCCGGGCGCGGAGAAGCTCATCGGAAAGGGTGACAGCCTGTTCCTGCCGATGGGGGCGAGCAAGCCGACCCGTATGCAGGGCGCCTTCGTGCAGGAGGCGGAGGTCGCCGCGGTGGTCCGGCACTGCAAGGAGCAGATGGCTCCGGTCTTCCGGGACGACGTCACGGTCGGGCAGAGCAGGAAGAAGGAGATCGACGAGGACATCGGCGACGACCTGGACCTGCTGTGCCAGGCCGCTGAGCTGGTCGTCTCCACCCAGTTCGGATCCACGTCGATGCTGCAGCGCAAGCTGCGGGTGGGGTTCGCGAAGGCCGGGCGACTGATGGACCTGATGGAGTCGAGGGACATCGTGGGACCCAGCGAGGGTTCCAAGGCGCGCGATGTACTGGTGAAGCCGGACGATTTGGAAGGAGTGCTCGCCGTCATTCGGGGGGAGGCTCACTGACAAGTCACTCGAAAGAGATCGCAAGCAACCGTTTCTTCTGCCCATACGTCAAGTTGAGGGAAGAGACGGCGCGATGCGCGCCCGTCGGGTCCCCGGCCAGGTCCGGGGGGTCTACCGATGGCGTACAAAGTCCGCTCTCCCGCTTGCCCGACCCTTTCGGTACACCCCTAGACTGAACATCCAGCAGGTGGCTACACGCTCGAAAGGCGCCCCCGTGTCCATCGGCAACTCCCCTGAAGACGACCGGCCTTCCGTCGGTCGAGTCCTCCAGCAGGCCCGCGTCGACGCCGGACTGACCGTCGACGAGATCAGTACGACCACGCGGGTGCGCATCCCCATCGTGCACGCGATCGAGCAGGAAGATTTCTCGCGTTGCGGCGGAGACGTGTACGCCCGTGGTCACATTCGAACACTCGCGCGTGCGGTAGGGCTGGATCCGGCCCCGCTGATCGCCCAGTACGACGCCGAGCACGGCGGTCGGCCCGCGCCGACCCCGGCGGCGCCGCTCTTCGAGGCGGAACGTATCCGTCCCGAGCCGCGGCGGCCGAACTGGACGGCGGCCATGGTCGCCGCCATCGTCGCCGTGGTCGGTTTCGTCGGTTTCACGCTGTTCAGCGACGGTGACCGGAGCCAGGAGGCCTCGGTCGCCGACGGGAACGTCGGCGAGAGCCCGTCCGTCAAGCCGTCCCCGACCAGGACCAAGCCCGCCGACCCCAAGCCCGACCCCTCCGACAGCGCCATCGCCGGGCTGCCGAAGGACAAGGTGACCATCAAGATCACCGCACGTGACGGACAGAGCTGGGTCTCCGCCAAGGACGCCAACGGCAAGCTCCTGGAGGACGGCCTGCTCCGCAAGGGCGAGTCCAAGACCTTCAGCGACAAGAAGCGGATCGATCTCGTCGTCGGCAATGCCGGAGCCGTACAGCTGTACGTCAACGGCAAAGAGATCAAGGAAATCGGCGACAAGGGCTCCGTGGAGCGGCTGAGCTACACCCCGGGTGATCCGCAGGCGGGCTGACCGCGCGCCGGCCGCCTTCCGGGGAATGCGCCCGCCACCTCTCGGGAAGAGGCGGCGGGCGGCCGTCTGTCCGGGGCGCGAGGCCGTCCATGGAACCCTGCCAGACATGGGGACGTCCGGGACGAAGTAGGCTGAGCCCCATGCCCGAACGCCGTACCGTCGCCCTTGTCACTCTTGGCTGCGCCCGTAACGAGGTGGACTCGGAGGAGCTCGCAGGCCGCCTGGCAGCGGACGGCTGGGAGCTCGTCGAGGAAGCCGCCGAAGCCGATGTCGCCGTCGTCAACACCTGTGGATTCGTCGAGGCCGCCAAGAAGGATTCCGTCGACGCCCTGCTGGAAGCCAACGACCTGAAGGACCACGGCCGCACCCAGGCCGTCGTCGCCGTGGGCTGCATGGCCGAGCGGTACGGCAAGGAGCTGGCCGAGGCGCTGCCCGAGGCCGACGGCGTGCTCGGGTTCGACGACTACACCGACATCTCCGGCCGTCTGCAGACCATCCTGAGCGGCGGGAACGTCGAGGCCCACGCCCCCCGTGACCGGCGCAAGCTGCTGCCGATCAGCCCGGCCGAGCGCCAGGGCTCCGATGTCGCGCTCCCCGGCCACGGCGACGCTCTCGCCTCCGCCCCCGAGGACCTGCCCGAGGGCGTCGCGCCCGCCTCCGGGCCGCGCGCCCCGCTCCGCCGCCGCCTGGGGAACAACCCGGTGGCCTCGGTGAAGCTCGCCTCGGGGTGCGACCGACGCTGCTCCTTCTGTGCCATCCCCTCCTTCCGCGGCTCCTTCATCTCGCGCCGCCCCTCGGACGTGCTGGGGGAGACCCGCTGGCTGGCCGAGCAGGGTGTGAAGGAGGTCATGCTGGTCTCCGAGAACAACACCTCGTACGGCAAGGACCTCGGCGACATCCGCCTCCTGGAGACGCTGCTGCCGGAGCTGGCCGCGGTCGACGGCATCGAGCGCATCCGGGTCAGCTACCTCCAGCCCGCCGAGATGCGGCCGGGCCTGATCGACGTGCTGACCGGTACGGACAAGGTCGCGCCCTACTTCGACCTGTCCTTCCAGCACTCGGCCCCCGGTGTGCTGCGCGCGATGCGCCGCTTCGGTGACACCGAGCGCTTCCTGGACCTGCTGGCCCAGATCCGTACGAAGGCGCCGCAGGCCGGCGCCCGCTCCAACTTCATCGTCGGCTTCCCCGGCGAGACCGAGGAGGACTTCGCCGAGCTGGAACGCTTCATCAGTGAGGCGAGACTCGACGCCATCGGCGTCTTCGGCTACTCCGACGAGGACGGCACCGAGGCGGCCGGCTACGAGAACAAGCTCGACCCCGACGCGGTGGCGGAGCGGCTGGCGCACCTGTCCCGGCTGGCCGAGGAGCTGACCGCGCAGCGCGCCGAGGAGCGCCTGGGCGAGACCCTCACCGTCATGGTCGACCGGGTCGACGACGAGGACGGGGTGGTCGGCCGCGCCGCGCACCAGGCGCCGGAGACCGACGGCGTCACCCTGCTCACGGGCGGCCGGGACCTGGTTCCGGGTCGTATGGTCGAAGCAAAGGTGGTGGCGACCGAGGGCGTGGACCTCGTGGCGGAGCCGCTGCCGCTCGGCGCCGAGCACGGCGCCGGCTGTCCCGAGGAGGCGGCCAGATGACCGGAGTCCCGGCTTCCGCCGCCGGCGCTTCCGCTGCTGGCGGAGCCGGCCGGCCGAAGACCGTCCGGCGGCAGGCCGGGCTGTGGAACATCGCCAACATCCTCACGATGCTGCGGCTGGTCCTCGTGCCGGCATTCGTGCTGCTCCTGATGCACGGCGACGGCTACGACCCCGCATGGCGCTCCTTCGCCTGGGCCGCGTTCGCCATCGCCATGATCACCGACCTCTTCGACGGGCACCTGGCGCGCGCGTACGACCTGGTCACCGACTTCGGCAAGATCGCCGACCCGATAGCCGACAAGGCGATCATGGGGGCCGCGCTGATCTGCCTGTCGATCCTCGGCGACCTGCCCTGGTGGGTCACCGGAGTGATCCTCTTCCGGGAGCTGGGCATCACCGTGATGCGCTTCTGGGTGATTCGGCACGGCGTCATCCCGGCGAGCCGCGGCGGCAAGATGAAGACGCTCGCCCAGGGCGTCGGCGTCGGCATGTACGTCCTGGTGATGACCGGCCCGCTGGCCACCCTGCGCTGGTGGGTGATGGCGGTGGCCGTGGTGCTGACCGTCGTCACGGGCCTGGACTACGTGAAGCAGGCCGTCGTCCTGCGGCGGGCCGGACTGGCGAAGTCCCGGGAGGCCCTCCGGCAGCGGTCCGGTGAGACGTCCGCCGGCCGGGGGCCCGCACGGTGAACAGTGGTACGGAGGCTGCGCACGGGCCCCAGGAGGGTGCTGGGGCGGCCGCTGAGGCCCGTACGGCGGCTCTCGGGTACCCCGGCGCCTCCGAGAACCCGCAGGGCGCTGCGCGGGCGCTGGAGGCGTTGGCCCGGCGCGGACAGACCCTGGCGGTGGCCGAATCCCTCACCGGCGGCCTGGTGGCCGGTGCGCTGACCGCGGTTCCCGGCGCCTCACGGTGCTTCCGGGGCTCGGTCACGGCGTACGCGACGGAACTGAAGAGCCTCGTACTGGGTGTGGACGGCGCGCTTCTGGCCACTCGTGGTGCGGTGGACGCGGATGTCGCCCGACAAATGGCACAGGGCGTGCGACGCGTGCTCGGCGCCGACTGGGGTATTGCCACCACAGGGGTCGCCGGCCCCGACCCACAGGACGGGCAGCCGGTCGGCACGGTCTACGTCGCGGTCGAAGGGCCCGGCGGTGAGGGAAATGTGCGCCGACTGGCGCTGCACGGCGATCGCGACCGGATCCGTCGGGACAGCGTCACCGCAGCAGTGGATCTGCTGTTGAGCGAACTGACAGAAAATGCGCGGGCAAAGGATACGGAACATCACGGGGGTATCTGATGTTTACAGCCCTGAGTGAACACGAACTCGCTCCCGGCACGGCTGACGCCCGAGGCGGTACGGTGGGGCGAGATGGATCCGGATCCGAGGTCCGAGGAGGGAGCCAGCGATGATTCTGCTCCGTCGCCTGCTGGGTGACGTGCTGCGCCGACAGCGTCAGCGTCAAGGCCGCACCCTGCGCGAGGTCTCCTCCTCCGCCCGGGTGTCGCTCGGCTACTTGTCCGAGGTCGAGAGGGGACAGAAGGAGGCTTCCTCCGAACTTCTCTCGGCGATCTGTGACGCGCTGGACGTACGGATGTCCGAGCTGATGCGGGAGGTCAGCGACGAGCTGGCGCTCGCGGAGCTGGCACAGTCCGCGGCCGCGAGCGAACCGGTGCCGGCACCGGTGCGCCCCACGTTCAACGCGGTGTCCGTCGCTTCTCTGACGGGCGTCCCCGAAGAGCGCGTGACGATCAAGGCTCCGGCGGAGGCCGTGGATGTCGTAGCGGCCTGACCGTTCGGTTCGATGCATGAAGAAGACCCTGGAGGGCACTCGCCCTCCAGGGTCTTCGCGTTGGATATGTGGCGCGAAGGGCCTGTTGCCCGAACTGCGGCATTTTCTGCGGTGAGGCATCGTTTATACGGAGGTCAACAGGCCATACGAAGGCCAGGAGGCCTTACGAAGGCCAAGAGGACCATTCGCTCTGAACCAGGGAGTAAATGCATGCCTGTCGTCAACAGCACGCTGTCCGAGAGCGACCGTAAGACGGTCGGCGACGCGCTCCAGGGCGCTCTGGTCGACCTCGTCGACCTGTCGCTCATCGCCAAGCAGGTTCACTGGAACGTCGTCGGACCGCGCTTCCGGTCCGTCCACCTCCAGCTCGACGACGTCGTCGCGAGCGCCCGCGGCCATGCCGACACGGTCGCCGAGCGTGCCTCCGCGATCGGCGTGAACCCCGACGGCCGCGCCGAGACGATCGCGAAGACCAGTGGCGCAGGCACCGTCGAGGCCGGCTGGATCAAGGACAACGACGCGGTGGGCACCCTTGTACGGGCCCTGGGCGCGGTCATCGAGCGGATGCGGGAACGTATCGCCGTCACCGACGAGCCGGACCCGGTGACCCAGGACCTGCTCATCGGGCTGACCGCCGACCTCGAGAAGCACCACTGGATGTTCCAGGCCGAGGCGGCCTGAGGCGCAACAGCGGCGGGCTGACCGATTCCGGCACATCCTGCCTGAGCCCGATCGTGGCCCGAAGGCCACTGTCGGGTTCTGAGCGTGGTCGGACCGATCGGAGACCGGTTCCGTCCGACCGCGTGTCGCGCATTGCGGAACGCGCCGTTCGTGCCCCAGTGCGCCCTCCCGCCACACCTTCATGGCCGACTACCGTCGACCGGAGGAGGCAGTCATGGCACGGCGCGGCTTCTTCTCCCGGCACCCGGTCCGGGGCGCGGGCACAGGAGCGCCCGGTATACCGGGCCGCGGCACGGTGGGGGCGCCTGGCAGCGGCCTGATAGGGCCATCGGGCCACGGCCCGGCGGAACTGCTCCGCTCGGCGCCGGGCCGGTGGGCCGCCGCGTTCCTCCTCGGGGGGCTGTGGTGGTGGGCCGTGCTGCGACTGCTCTTCTGGCCCGAGGGGGCGGGCGTGGTGGAAGGTGCGATGGCCGCGGGCGGCTGGGGTCTGAGCCTGCTGCCGGTGCACTGCGTACCGCGCCGGACGCGCCCGGGTGGCGGGCGCGTCGGCGCGGGCGGCTGGCGCCGACGCAGTGGCTGCGTGGGGACTCCGGGCCCCACCGCCGTCACGGACCGGCTCGTCAGGGCATGGCGGTACCGCCGTTGGGGCGGCGGTACCGACCATTCCTGAAGCCGCGCACGGGGACGCCGTTCCTCGGGAGCCGTGTCAGCTGCTCGCTTCGATGACCGGTTCCGGCTGGCAGTGGGGGCACCAGTAGGTCACCCGGGCCTGCGGCGCGGGCCCCTGGTCGGCCACGCGTACCGACGTACCGCATCGCATACAGGGGCGGTCGGCGCGCCCGTAGACCCAGAGGCGACGGTCCGGACGCGCGCTCGGCGTGGTCGTACGCGCCGGGCGCCGCTTGTTCGCCTCCAGTAGCCGCTTCGCCAGCGAAACCGCCCGCTCCGGTCGCGGCAGCGCGCCCACCGGCAGCCAGGGCGAAGCCCGCAGCAGGAAGCACAGCTCGCATTTGAAGACGTTGCCGATGCCGGCCAGATTGCGCTGGTCCAGCAGCGCCTCCCCGAGCGCCCGGTCCGGGTCGGCCAGCAGCCGGCGCAGCGCCTCGTCCGCGTCCCAGTCCGGCCCGAGCAGGTCCGGCCCCAGATGGCCGACGGCGTTCTCCTCGTCGGCGGTGCGCAGCAATTCCAGTACGGGGAGGCGGTAGCCGACGGCGGTGCGTTCCGCCGTGGCCAGCACCGCGCGGATCTGGTGGTCCGGTCCGCCGCGCCAGCGCTCGCCCGCCGCGTACACCCGCCAGGCGCCGTCCATCCGCAGATGCGAGTGGAGCGTGAGCCCGCCCTCGATACGGGTCAGCAGGTGTTTGCCGCGCGGCACCACTTCCAGTACGGAGCGCCCGGCGAGGTCCGTCGTGGCCAGCTTGGGGACGCGCAGGTCCGTACGGGTCAGCAGCCGTCCGCCCAGCGCCTTGTGCAGCTCGGCGGCGGCCCGCCAGACGGTGTCACCTTCGGGCATGGCTCCATCATGCCGTGCATCATGCCGTGCCCGGCCCGTAGGAGGACGCGGGGCCGGACCACGCCGGTCCGCTCTCCCGTGCTCATGTCCGCAGTCGCAGCCCCCTCGGTGTCGCGTGGAAGCCCGCGTGCTCCAGCTCGGCGGCCAACGGCGAGGTGAGGGCGGAGGAGCCGTTGATCCGCTCGACGGTCAGCGCGCCCACGAAGCCGTTGCGCACCGCTGCCGCCAGCGCCTCCAGGGCGAGCCGCACCCGGGTGCCGCCTTCCTCGGCCTGCCAGGCCAGCAGTGTCTTGCCGCCGCGCTCCATGTAGACCGCCAGCTCGCCGTCGACCACGACGACCAGCGATCCCGCCTTGCGGCCGGGCTTGTGGGACGAGCCTTCGGGCGGCTCGGGCCAGGGCAGCGCCGCGCCGTACGCGTTGGCCGGGTCGGCGGCGGCCAGCACGACGGCGCGCGGGGTGCCACCGCTGCGGGCCGGCGCCGCGGGCTGCCAGGAGCCGCCGGGCGCGGTCTCCTCGGCCGTACGGTCCCGGCTCGTACTGACCGCGCGCAGTCGGTCCACCGCGCCGTCCATCGCGAACTGGGCCGCGCCGAGCCCCTCCACGACGTACCCGCGGCGGGCCTGGCCGGTCTCCTCGAAGGCGGAGAGCACCCGGTACGCGGCGGAGAAGCCGCCCTCGACCCCCTCGGCGGCCACCGCGCCGCGGGTGACGATGCCGTGCCGGTCCAGGAGGGTGTGGGCCAGGGCGTGCGCACGGTGGGTGGGCTCCGGCTCCAGGGCGGGCAGCAGCGACCAGCGGCCGGCGACCGTCGGCGGGCCGGACCGGGAGGCGGTGGGGCGACCCGTCCGGCCGGTGGCGGCGGTGAGGCTGCCGTACCGGCCGCGCGGCGTGGCCCGGCGGGCGCGGTGCGCCGTGGCGCCCGCCGTACGGCCCGAGCCGAGCAGCGCGCGCAGCGGCGCGAGGGTGTCGTTGGTCAACCGCCCGGACCAGGCCAGGTCCCAGAGCGCGTCGGCCAGTTGCGGATCGGTGACCTCGGGATGCGTCGTGGCGCGCACCTGGTCCGCGATCTGCCGGAAGAACAGGCCGTACCCGGGCGCGAGGGCGTCCAGCACCGACTGGTGCAGCGGTGTCACCTCGAAGGGGTGCGGCTGCGGCAGGAGGAGCGGCGCGGTGTCGGCCGGGTACAGGGCGACCCAGCCGTCCTTGCCGGGCAGCGCGCCGGCGCCGGCCCACAGGACCTCGCCCATGGAGGTCAGTTCGTCCAGCAGGGCGGGGGAGTAGCCCGACACCCGGGAGGGCAGGACGAGCCGCTCCAGGGCCGAGGCCGGCACCGGCGCGCCCTGCAGCTGCTCCACGGCGCGCAGGAGCCCGTCGATGCCGCGCAGCCCCTGAGCGCCGACGCTCTGCCACTGCGGCAGGAAGGCGGCGAGCGCGGGTGGCGGCACCGGTTCCAGTTCGTGCCGCAGCGCGGCCAGCGACCGGCGCCGCAGTCGCCGCAGCACCTGCGCGTCGCACCATTCCTGGTGCACCCCGGCCGGCGCGAACTCGCCCTGGACGACCCGGCCGGCCCCGGCGAGACGGTGCAGCGCCCCGTCGGTGACGGCCGTGCCGAGGCCGAAGCGGGCGGCGGCCTGCTCGGAGGTGAACGGGCCGTGGGTGCGCGCGTACCGGGACAGCAGGTCGCCCAGCGGGTCCTTGACCGGTTCCGTGAAGGACTCGGGGACCCCGACGGGGAGCGCCGTGCCCAGGGCGTCCCGGAGCCGCCCGGCGTCCTCGACCGCAGCCCAGTGGTCGGCCCCCGCGATGCGCACCCGGATGGCCCGGCGGGCGGCCGCCAGCTCCTCCGCCCACCCGGGGTCGGCGCCGCGCTCGACCAGCTCGGCGCCGGTCAGCGGGCCGAGGAGGCGCAGTACGTCGGCGAGGCCCTCGGCATCCCTGATCTTGCGGTCGTCGGTCAGCCACTGGAGCTCGCGCTCCAGGTCGGTAAGGACCTCCGGGTCCAGCAGCTCGCGCAGGTCGGCCTGGCCCAGCAGCTCGGCCAGCAGCCGGGAGTCCAGGGAGAGCGCGGCCGCGCGGCGTTCGGCGAGCGGGGAGTCGCCCTCGTACAGGAACTGCGCGACGTACCCGAAGAGGAGGGACCGGGCGAACGGCGAGGGCTCCTGGGTGGTCACCTCGACCAGCCGGACGCGGCGCGACTCGATGTCCCCCATGAGCTCGGTCAGACCGGGCACGTCGAACACGTCCTGCAGGCACTCGCGGATGGCTTCGAGGACGATCGGAAAGGACCCGAACTCGCTCGCCACCTGGAGCAGTTGCGCGGCGCGCTGGCGCTGCTGCCACAGGGGCATGCGCTTGCCCGGATTGCGCCGCGGCAGCAGCAGGGCGCGGGCCGCGCACTCCCGGAAGCGCGCGGCGAACAGCGCCGAGCTGCCCACCTGGTCGGTCACCACCTGGTCGACCTCGCCCTTGTCGAAGACGACGTCGGCGGCGCCCACCGGCGACTGGTCGGGGTCGAACTCCGCGCCCGCCGCGTCCGGGTCGCTGTCCAGCAGGTCCAGGCCCATCAGGTCGGCGTCCGGCAGTCGCAGCACGATGCCGTCGTCGGCGTGCATCACCTGGGCGTCCATGCCGTACCGCTCGGTGAGCCGGGCGCCGAGCGCCAGCGCCCAAGGGGCGTGCACCTGCGCGCCGAACGGCGAGTGCACCACCACCCGCCAGTCGCCCAGCTCGTCCCGGAAGCGCTCGACCACGATGGTGCGGTCGTCGGGGACGTGGCCGCAGGCCTCGCGCTGCTCCGTGAGGTAGCTCAGGACGTTGCCCGCCGCCCAGTCGTCCAGCCCGGCGGCGGACAGCCGGCTGCGGGCCGCTTCGGGCTCCAGCGCGCCGACCTCCCGGAGGAACGCGCCGAGCGCGCGGCCCAGTTCGAGCGGGCGGCCGAGCTGGTCGCCCTTCCAGAAGGGCAGCCGGCCGGGCACACCGGGGGCGGGCGAGACCAGTACGCGGTCCCGGGTGATGTCCTCGATGCGCCAGGAGGTCGTGCCGAGCGTGAAGACGTCGCCGACGCGCGACTCGTACACCATCTCCTCGTCGAGCTCCCCGACGCGGCCGCCGCCCTTTTTCGGATCGGCGCCGGCCAGGAACACGCCGAAGAGGCCGCGGTCGGGGATCGTGCCGCCGGAGGTGACGGCCAGCCGCTGGGCGCCCGGCCGCCCCGTGACGCTGTTCGCCACCCGGTCCCACACGATGCGCGGCCGCAGCTCCGCGAAGGCGTCTGAGGGGTACCGGCCGGCCAGCATGTCCAGCACTCCGGTGTACGCCGACTCCGGGAGCCCCGCGAACGGCGCGGCCCGCCGCACCACCGCCAGCAGCTCCTCGACGTCCCAGGCGTCCATCGACACCATCGCGACGAGCTGCTGGGCCAGTACGTCCAGCGGATTGGCCGGGACGCGCAGCGCCTCGATGGCCCCCTCGCGCATCCGCTCCGTGACCACCGCCGCCTGCACCAGGTCGCCGCGGTACTTAGGGAAGACCACGCCCGTGGACACCGCGCCCACCTGATGGCCCGCGCGGCCCACCCGCTGCAGCCCGGAGGCGACCGACGGCGGCGACTCCACCTGGATCACCAGGTCCACCGCGCCCATGTCGATGCCCAGCTCCAGGCTGGAGGTGGCCACGACGGCCGGCAGCCGGCCCGCCTTCAGGTCCTCCTCGACCTGTGCGCGCTGCTCCTTGGACACCGAGCCGTGGTGCGCCCTGGCCAGCAGGGACGGCGCGCCCTTGGCGCCGCCGGACTGGGCCATCAGCTCGGCGGGGGAGTGGTCCTCGGGCAGCGGCTCACCCGTGGCGCGCTCGTACGCGATCTCGTTCAGGCGGTTGCACAGCCGCTCCGCGAGGCGCCGGGAGTTCGCGAAGACGATCGTCGAACGATGTGCCTGTACGAGGTCGGCGATGCGCTCCTCGACGTGCGGCCAGATGGACGGCTTGTCGCCGCCCGAGTCGCCGCCGTCGGGCCCGGTCTCCTTCACGGGCGAGCCGCCCAGCTCCCCGAGGTCCTCGACGGGCACCACGACCGAGAGGTCGAACTCCTTGCCCGAGGCCGGCTGCACGATCTCCACCCGGCGGCGCGGCGACAGATAGCGCGCGACCTCCTCCACGGGCCGGACCGTCGCCGACAGGCCGATGCGGCGGGCCGGGCGGGGCAGCAGCTCGTCCAGCCGCTCCAGGGACAGCGCCAGATGCGCGCCGCGCTTCGTCCCGGCGACGGCGTGCACCTCGTCCAGGATCACCGTCTCCACGCCCGCCAGCGCGTCCCGTGCCTGGGAGGTCAGCATCAGGAACAGCGACTCGGGAGTGGTGATCAGGATGTCCGGCGGGCGGTTGGCGATCGAGCGGCGCTCGGCCGCCGGGGTGTCACCGGAGCGGATGCCGACCCGGATGTCCGGCTCGGGCAGTCCGAGCCGCACCGACTCCTGGCGGATGCCGGTCAGCGGAGAGCGCAGATTCCGCTCGACGTCGACCGCGAGGGCCTTGAGCGGCGAGACGTACAGCACCCGGCAACGCTTCTTGGGCTCGGCGGGCGGCGGCGTGCTCGCGAGGGAGTCCAGCGAGGCGAGGAACGCGGCGAGGGTCTTGCCGGAGCCGGTCGGCGCGACGACCAGGACGTCGGAGCCCTCGCCGATGGCGCGCCAGGCGCCGTCCTGGGCCGCCGTGGGCGCGTGGAAGGCCCCCGTGAACCAGCCTCTGGTCGCGGGGGAGAACGAATCGAGCGCGGTCCTCGCCATGACCCCATCGTGCCTCGGACCACTGACAACGGTTCGCCGACGAGCGGTCCGGACCGTGGACGCCCAGGTCAGCGACGGCGCGCCGGACGCAGAATGGGTGCATGGACAGCGGCGGCGGGCCGGCGGCGGGCCGGGGGAGCGGGGGGACCGGCGGGCGCGCGTCCGGCGAGTGGGCGCGGCACTGGCGGCACGCCGGGTTGCCCGGCCTCGACCTGCTGCGCGCCCGGTACGTCCGCCACACCTTCCCCCGCCACAGCCACGACGGGTTCGTACTGGGCGCGGTCAGCGGCGGCATCGAGGAGGTGGGCCTGCCGGAGGGGACGGTACGGGCCGGCCACGGCAGCGTCGTCATGATCAACCCGGAGGTGCCGCACACCGCGCGGGCCGGCGTCGACGAGGGCTGGACGTACTCCACGCTCTACACCTCCGCCGAGCTCGTGGCCGGCATCGCCGCGGAGACCACCACGCTCCGCGGTACCCCCGGATTCACGCAGACCTCCGTGATGGACGTGCACACGGCTCGCCTCATCCACGAGGTGCACCGGGCGGCGGAGGAGGGCAACGCGCTGGCCGCCGACAGCGTGCTGCGCATCATCGTGGCCCGGCTGCTGCACGCGCACGGCGGCTCCCTGCCGACACGTACGCCGCGCACGGCCGGCGCCCTGCGGGCCGCCCGCGCCCGCGACATCTTGCAGGAGCGGCTGGCCGAGCCGCCCACCCTGGAAGAGCTCGCCGCGCAGCTGGAGACGAGCCCCTTCGCGTTGCTGCGCGCCTTCAAGGACGCGTACGGCATGCCGCCGCACACCTGGCTGACCGACCTCCGGATACGCCGGGCACGGAGACTTCTGGAGAGCGGCAGCATGCCCGCCGAGGCCGCTGCCGCGGTCGGCTTCACGGACCAGCCGCACCTGAACCGGCACTTCACCAAAATCGTCGGGGTGCCGCCCGGCGCGTATCGGCGGGAGCGCGGACCGGCCGCCGGGGCCGGCCGCAAGAACGTACAAGACCCCGGAGCCCGCCCCGCCTAGCGTGACGACGTGCCTGAACAGATCGAACAGACCACATCGCACGGGATACCCGGCCCGCAGCGCGTCCCCTCGGAGGCGTCACCGGGCAAGTCGGATGCCGCCGTCATCAGGGACGCACTCGGTGTCGGCGTCGCCGTCGGGCTCTCCGGCTTCGCCTTCGGGGTCACCTCGGCGGGCGCGGGCCTGAGCGTGCTGCAGAGCTGCCTGCTCAGCCTCTTCGTGTTCACCGGCGCCTCGCAGTTCGCGCTGGTCGGTGCCCTGGGGGCGGGGGGCAATCCGTTCGCCGCCGCGGCCGGCGCGTTCTTCCTGGGCGTCCGGAACTCCTTCTACGGACTGCGGCTCTCCGGGGTGCTCGGCTATCGGGCCGTGGTGAAGCCGTTCGCCGCCCACTGGATCATCGATGAGACCTCCGCCGTCACCTTCGCCCAACCCGACCGGCGCAGCGCCCGCCTCGGCTTCACCGTCACCGGGCTCTCGCTCTACGTCCTGTGGAACCTCACCACACTGGCCGGCGCGCTGGGTGCCGAGGCGCTCGGCGACACCGACGCGTGGGGCCTGGACGCCGCCGGGCCCGCCGCTTTCCTGGCGCTGCTCGGCCCCATGCTCAAGACCACCGTGGAGCGCGCCGCCGCCGGGCTCGCCGTCGTCCTCATGCTCGGCACGTTCCCCGTGCTGCCCGCCGGAGTACCGGTCCTGGTCTCCGCACTGGCCGCACCCGCCGTACTGATGGCCCGGGGCGCCCGCTCCCGTAAGGCCTCGACCGCACGGGAGGAGAGCCGGTGAACACCTGGATCGCGATCGGCGTCACCACCGTCGGCTGCTACCTGCTCAAGTACGCGGGCCTCCTGGTACCCGCAGGCGTACTGGAGCGCCCTCTCGTCAGGCGGCTCGCCGCCCTGCTGCCGGTGGTCCTGCTGGCCGCTCTCACCGCGCAGCAGACCCTCAGCGAGGGGCAGCACCTCGTGGTGGACGCCAAGCTGGCGGGCGTCGGCGCGGCGGCCCTCGCCCTGGTGCTGCGCGCACCGTTCCTGATGGTCATTGCGGTCGCCGTGGTGGTGACGGCGGGCGTACGGGCGCTCGGCGGCTGACCCGAAGGGCGGCGGGACGCGCGGCCCATGTGAGGGACGGAGGGGCGCCCGGCCCATGGGGACCTCGCCGTCGCCGACCTACGGGCGTTCCGCCGCAGTCGGCCTACGGGTGCGCGTCCGGCCCATCACCCGGCCCCTCGGTGCCCAGCCGCCGGGCGTCCCGCTCCGGGCGCAGGAAGAGCACGACGGCCACCCCGGCAACCGTCACCAGGCCGGCCATCAGCCCGTACGCGCCGAAGTACCCGGAGGCCACGGTCGCGCCCGCGTCCACGATGCGCCCCATGACGAGCGGCGCGAGCACCCCTGCCAGGGCGAACACGCCGGTCAGCGTCCCCAGGGCGACGCCGCGCCGGTCGGCGGGGGAGATCCGGGAGACCGCGGTCGCGGCAACGGTGAGGACGATGTCCGTGACGGACAGCGGCCCCAGCAGCAGGACGATCTTCAGCCACAGCACGTCCGTCGCCGCGAAGCACACCGTGGCCACGCCCGCCAGGATCATCACCAGACCGGTCTTCACCCCTGAGGACCAGCGGAGGCGGGGCGGCAGGCCGGCCGCCGCCCGCTTGACCGACCGCTGCACGAGCACCCCGTGGGCCAGCATC
Organism: Streptomyces niger; assembly: GCF_000718305.1. Taxonomy (GTDB): domain Bacteria; phylum Actinomycetota; class Actinomycetes; order Streptomycetales; family Streptomycetaceae; genus Streptomyces; species Streptomyces niger. Next base: position 8,424 of record NZ_JOFQ01000038.1, on the reverse strand, counting down.
GCGGCGCCCTTGGTCAGCGCCGACAACATGATCAGCAGGCTCGCGCCGCGCAGGGAGAGCCCGCCCACCTCCTGGAAGTAGTCCGCCGACCAGGTCAGCCCCGCCGACAGCGTCCAATACGCGGCGAACGAGCCCAGCGCGGCAGCCAACCAGGTCCCCGACAGCAGCAGCCGCCGGTACGGCACGGGGACTGCCCGCACCGGGGCTGCCTCTCCCTCGGGCACACGCTGCCTGCCCACCGCAGGAGCCAGCGGCCCCTCCGCTCCGTACCGGAGCCACACCGCCGCCCAGACCAGCCCGACGACGCCCACCACCCCGAAGGCCCAGCGCCAGCCCCAGTGGTCGATCACCACGCCCAGCGTGGGGGCCGCGATCGCCACCCCGGCCGCCGCCCCCGCCAGCAGCACCGCCGTCGGCAGCGTGCGGTCCTTCTGCTCGAACCAGCCGTACAGGTGGTGCAGCGCCACGGGGGACGCCGGGCCCTCCGCCGCACCCAACAGGACGCGCGTCGCCACCAGCACCCCGAAGCCGGCCGCGCCGACCAGCATGGGCAGCTGCGCCGCCGACCACAGGAGCGCCATGCCCAGCAGCAGCACGGAGGTGCGCACCGTACGCGTGAGGAACGAGCCCGCCAGCGCCGCCAGGCTGAACAGCGCGAAGAACGCCGACGAGGCCGTGCCGAACTGCTCGCGGGTCAGTCCCAGATCGCGCATCACCGGGTTCGCCGCCAGGCCCATCACCGTCTTGTCGGCGAAGTTCACCAGCATGAAGGCCAGCAGCAGCCACGTCGTGCGCCAGGCACGCCCGCGCACGGAGGCGGCCGCGCCCGGGGCGACGGCGGACGCGGCCCCGGCGGTGGACGTCACCGAAGCCGCCCCGCCGCGGCCCCGCCCCCGTCCGCCGCGCCGCACGCGCAGCCGTCCTCGTCCACGCCCGCCACGACGCCGACCGCGATGCCGCCGGCGGCCCGCCGACGGCCGCCCTCGCTGCGCGTCAGCTCCACGCTGAGGTCCGTCCCCTCCGCCACCGCCGCGGACTCCGCAGCGGCCCACCGGAAGACGCCCTGGGCCATCGTGGACGACTCGGCGGCAGCCCGCTTCGCGTAGACCTCGGCGCGGACCCGGGCCACCTCGCGGTCCGCCGGTGCCGCCAGCGCCGCCGTCTCCGCCAGGTGGGCGGCGAGCCGCAGCTCACCGCGGCCCAGCAGATCCGCCGCCCGCCGCGCCAGCACCGCGGCACCGCCCGCCGCCTCCGCCAGCTCGGTTGCCAGCTCCCCCTCGGGGGCGGGCTTGAGATGCGCCGGGTTCTGGTCGTACCAGCCACCCCAGAGCCGCCACAGATTGCGGACCACGAACTCCGGCTCGTCGTAGGCCGGATGGAGGTAGGGCTTGGCCAGTAGCTCCGTCGGCACCTGCACCCGGTGCAGAACCTCGTCCAGACGCAGCCCCGCGTTCATCAGCTCCCGGGTCTGGCCGCACAGCGACTCCAGCAGCTCCGCGCTGTCCCCGAGGGCCTGCGCGACGCGCGGCGCCCCGATGATGGGCACGCCGTGCCCGGGGAGCAGCACCTCGGCCCCCAGCTCCGCCATGGCGCGCAGGGCCCGCGCCCAGTCCTCGGGGTAGCGCTGCACCTTCTGAGGGTTGCCGGCATTCGGCGAGTTCCAGATGAACAGGTCGCCCGTGCACAGCGTCCGCAGTTCCGGGATCCACACGTACGTGGCGTCGTCCGTCTCGCCGCGCGCATGGCAGAGCTCGAAGGTCAGCTCCCCGTACCGAAGCGTGAGCCGGTCCCGATAGGTGGTGTCCGGGTAGCGGTACCGGGTCGGCCAGTTGAGCGACGGCACTCCGAATTGCCGCCGGTTGATCCAGGAGTTGTAGCCCGCTGTCTCCTTGTAGCGGTCGAAGCGCGTCGCGACCGCCTCATGGGCGACGACCTCGGGAGCGGCGACACCTCGCACCCGCGCGTCCTCGTCGAACGGCGCGACCCCGAAGACGTGGTCCACGTGCCCGTGGGTGTACACGACGCTCCGCACCTCCTTACGAGGTACGCCGTCCCCCGCCGTACCGAACGCCGTCACCGCGGTGCGCAGTTGCTCTGCCGTGCGGCCGTCCCCCGAGTCCACCAGCACCAGCCCGTCCGACCCGGTGTCGAACACCGCCACATTGGCGAACGCGGGAAAGAACCCGGTCCGCTCACCGATGCGCACGAGAGCGTCGCCCGTGTACCGCCCCGAGAGATGGGCGAGGAGGGTGTCCTCGCCCTCCCAGACGCGGTCCACGTAGGCGAGATAATCGTCGAGGTTGTGCTGCGTCATAGAGAGCGGCTCCTTACGAAGGATCGGCTGCCGACCGGTCTCGGTGCGGTCTTCTCCGGCTGGTGCACCGAGTCTGAGCCGCCTACGGGCCAGGGGACATCCGGCGCCGTCACACCCTCCTGCGGCCGCTACTGTGATGTGTCACAGTCCCTTGCCCTCTCGTCCGGCGCGGGATCGCGCCTTGAAGAAGGAGGCACGAGTGCCGCTCTCCGAAGCCGCCCGTCACCTGGCCCTGCGCTGCGAGACACGGGTCAACGCACTGGCCCGCGAGATGACCGGCGACGTGTTCGGCGACATTCCCGGATACGCCGAGCTCCCCGACGACATGAAGGACGTCGAGATCGCCGCCACCGCACGGCACGGGCTGCGCCTCTTCATGCGGCGGGCGCGCGGCCAGGGAGGCCGCCACGGAGACCACGCGCTCTTCAGGGAGCGCGCCGCCCAGCGCGCCGAAGAAGGACTGCCGCTGCACCTGCTGCTCCGCACCCATGCGATGGGCACGTACGCCCTGTGGCGCACGCTGCACGAGGAGGCCGGCCCCGGCGAGGAGGCCGCACTCGTCGAACTCGCCGACTTCCTTCTCCGCAACCAGGGCAGCGTCATCGGCGCCGTCGCCGAGACCTACCTCGACGAACGCGCCGCCCTGGACGCCGAACGACGCGAGGAACGCCGCACACTGGCCCGCGCCCTGATCGACGGCGCGCCACCCGCCGACCGCACCGCACTGGACGACCTGGGTCTGGCAGGACCCTCCACCGTCCTCGCACTGCGCCTCCCGCCGGCCGACGGGCCCGCCACCGCACCGGTCGCCGTCCGGCGCCGGCTGCGACGCCTCCAGACGGTTCTGGACCGCGCGTTCGGCACCGACGTCCTCACCGCCCTGGACGCCATCGGCGGCCACGCGCTCGTCCCCGGCGCACCCGAACCCGCCGACGACCTCGCCCGGCGGCTGGCCCACGTCTGCGACGGCCCGGTGCGCTGCGCTGCCGCGCAGGCCGAGGGGCCCGAAGGCATCCCGCACGCCGCCCGTACCGCATCCGAGGTCATCCGCATCGCGCACGCCGCCGGACGGCCCCCGGAACTGCACCGGCTCGCCGACGTACTGCTCGAATACCACCTCTCGCGCCACGACGAGAGCAGCCCGATGATCGCCGCCCTCCTCGACCCGCTCGACGGCCGCCCCGAACTGGCCGACACTCTGCGCACCCACCTGGAGACACGCCAGGACCGCCGCGCGACCGCACAGGTACTCGGACTGCATCCGAACACCGTCGACAACCGCCTCGCCCGGATCGCCGAGCTCACCGGCATCGACCTGGCCTCACCACGCGGCACCACCCTGGCGCTGTGCGCGCTGCTCCTCAAGGACGGCGCTCCTCGGTCGCTCTCGGAGACGCGCCCCGGCCAGCCGCCCGCAGTACCGGATCAGCCGATGTCCCGCCCGTAGGCACGCAACGTCAGCAGCGCCTTGAGCGTCGCCATCGGGCGGCACTCCAGCGCGGTGCCCGGCGCCCACGAACGCCAGTTGATCGGCCAGCCACCGTCCTCCTCCTGGAGCGAGGCGAGGTGGTCCAGCGCCCGGTCCATCTCCGCGTCCGTGAACCAGCCACGCGCCGGGGACGCCGGAGTGGGGGCGTAGTCGTACGCGAAATGGTGCTCACCGGGTGCGTACCCCTCCGCCACCGGCACCTCCTCCGCCCGCTCCGGCTCCACGACCACCAGGCCCTGGTCCCGCACCAGCCGGCCCAGACGGACAGCGGCGGCAGCCGCGCGCGCCCGGTCCGGTACGCCCGCCAGGAAGGCGAGCGCGGCCTGGGCACCGTACGGATGCGTCTTCTCCAGTGACTCCACCGCCCGCCAGCAGTAGTCCGTGGCCCGGAACAGCCAGGCGTGCCACACCTCGTTACGGTGCAGCAGCCCCACCACCGGGCCGGTCGCCAGCAGGTCGCTCGGCGGATCGTCCGGGATCGGAATCCACGGCGCCGCGGGATAGCCGCGCAACGAGGGGTGCAGAGCGGGCAGCGCGCCCTCGGGGGTCGAGACGTCCGTCAGGTAGCGGCAGATCCGTTCCACCCGGCGGCCGTCGCAGCGCCGGATGGCATCCAGCACGCCGAGCGCGTGCGCGGTGTGCAGCGGCTGGCTCACCGGCCCGCGCAGATCCGGCTCCAGGGCGTGTCCGTAGCCGTCGTCGTCATTGCGGTACGCGTGCAGTGCGGTCTCCACGGCGTCCGCACTGCCGTCGAGGAAGTGATATTCGAAGAGGCGCTGTTCCAGGACCCGCGCGGTGAGCCAGACGAACTGCTCGGCACGTGCCAGAGGGGGCGTCGGTGGGCTTGCGGTTTCGGCCATGGACCGACGGTAGGGCGGAACCAGCGACCGGTCAGCGGCTCACGCACGGCTGCACCCTCAGGGGCGGGATACTGGAGTCATGCGGTTGACGGACTTCTGGCAGCGGATGACGGATCACTTCGGCGCGGCGTACGCCGACACCTTCGCGCGCGATCACGTGATGGCCGAACTGGGCGGCCGGACCGTCCACGAGGCACTCGACGCGGGCTGGAGCGCCAAGGAGGTCTGGCGGGTGGTGTGCTCGGTCATGGGGGTACCGGCCGAGAAGCGCTGACCCACCGGAGCGGCCGACTCGGACCCGCCCGACCCACCCGGCGACGCGGGCCAGGGCCCGCGATGTCCGACCCGTGCGCGAGACTTGGCACGTGTCCGCGACTCCGAAGCCCACCGGCCCCGACGACCGACGACCGAACGATCCGCACACCACGCGGATGCCGCGCTGGCTGCCGCGCGCGATGGTGCTGGCACTCGCCCTGCTGGCCTGCTTCCAACTGGCGAGCTGGGCGTTCCACCAGCTGATCTCGCTGCTGCTGAACATCCTCATCGCGTTCTTCCTGGCCCTGGCCGTGGAGCCAGCAGTGGACTGGATGGCGGCGCGCGGCGTGCGGCGCGGAGTGGCCACGGCGCTGGTCTTCCTCGTCATCCTGATCGCCGGCGTGGGCTTCGTGACCCTGCTCGGCTCCATGCTGGCCGGACAGATCACCACGATGGTCGGGGAGTTCCCGCAGTACCTCGACTCCGTGATCAGCTGGACGAACGAGACGTTCCACACCCACCTCTCACGCGTGGAGGTGCAGAACAACCTGCTGAAGTCCGACTGGCTGCAGAAGTACGTCCAGGACAGCGCCAACAACGTCCTCGCCGTCTCCGCGACCGTCCTGGGCTCTCTGTTCAACCTGCTCACGGTGGCCCTGTTCTCGTTCTACTTCGCGGCGGACGGCCCCCGGCTGCGCCGCGCACTGTGCTCCGTACTGCCGCCCACCCGGCAGGCCGAGGTGCTGCGCGCCTGGGAGCTCGCGGTCGCCAAGACCGGCGGTTACCTGTACTCCCGCGGCCTGATGGCTCTGATCTCCGGCATCGCGCACTACGTCCTGCTGGAGATCCTGGGCGTGCCGTACGCGCCCGCCCTCGGCATGTGGGTCGGCCTGGTCTCGCAGTTCATCCCGACCATCGGCACCTACCTCGCGGGCGCGCTGCCGATGCTGATCGCCTTCACGGTGAACCCCTGGTACGCGGTCTGGGTGCTCGGCTTCGTGGTCGTCTACCAGCAGCTGGAGAACTACCTCCTGCAGCCGCGGATCACCGCGCGGACCGTGGACATCCACCCGGCGGTCGCCTTCGGCTCGGTCATCGCCGGCACCGCGCTGCTGGGCGCGGTCGGCGCGCTGATCGCCATTCCGGCGACGGCGACCCTGCAGGCCTTCCTCGGCGCGTACGTCAAGCGGTACGAGGTCACGGACGACCCGCGGGTCCTGGGGCGCGGCCGCCGCAGACGGGGCTCCTCGCTCCTGGCCAAGGTGCGCCACACGCTCCAGGCCGAGCACGCCCCGGCGCCGCTGAAGGAACGCCGACGTGCCGAGAAGCAGGAGGAGAGGCGCGAGGCCGGCGGTCGAGGGGAGGACGGTGACCGTGGGAGGAACGACGACCGCGGGGACGGCGGGGGCGAGGACGGTGGTCGCCGGGAGAGTGACGGGCCCGACGGGGGCTGAGGCGCGGGCGGTGGCGGGCTCCCGGCAGGGGCTGAGGCGTGGTGTGGCGCGCTTGACACCAAAATCGAACATCCATTCTTATGGCAGCCACGGCCCTGATTTTCCGGGGTTCCCGGGAAGTTATCCACAGGCCGGGGCCGGGTCCGGGCGCATTGTCAGTGGCAGGCGTTAGCGTCATGGACGTGAAGCGATCGACTCAAGCGAACCGGGTGGAACCCATGGCAGGCACTGACCGCGAGAAGGCGCTCGACGCCGCTCTCGCACAGATTGAACGGCAATTCGGCAAGGGCGCAGTGATGCGCATGGGTGACCGGCCGAACGACCCCATCGAGGTCATCCCGACCGGGTCCACCGCGCTCGACGTGGCCCTCGGCGTCGGCGGCCTCCCGCGCGGCCGCGTGGTGGAGGTGTACGGCCCGGAGTCCTCCGGTAAGACGACCCTGACCCTGCACGCCGTCGCCAACGCGCAGAAGGCCGGCGGCCAGGTGGCCTTCGTGGACGCCGAGCACGCCCTCGACCCCGAGTACGCCAAGAAGCTCGGTGTCGACACCGACGCCCTGATCCTCTCCCAGCCGGACAACGGCGAGCAGGCCCTGGAGATCACGGACATGCTGGTCCGCTCCGGGGCGCTGGACCTCATCGTGATCGACTCCGTCGCCGCCCTGGTGCCGCGGGCCGAGATCGAGGGCGAGATGGGCGACTCCCACGTCGGCCTCCAGGCCCGTCTGATGAGCCAGGCGCTGCGGAAGATCACCAGTGCGCTCAACCAGTCCAAGACCACCGCGATCTTCATCAACCAGCTCCGCGAGAAGATCGGCGTGATGTTCGGCTCGCCGGAGACCACGACCGGTGGCCGCGCCCTGAAGTTCTACGCCTCGGTGCGCATCGACATCCGCCGCATCGAGACCCTGAAGGACGGTACGGAGCCGGTCGGCAACCGCACCCGCTGCAAGGTCGTGAAGAACAAGGTCGCCCCGCCCTTCAAGCAGGCGGAGTTCGACATCCTCTACGGCCAGGGCATCAGCCGCGAGGGCGGCCTGATCGACATGGGCGTGGACCACGGCTTCATCCGGAAGTCCGGCGCTTGGTACACCTACGAGGGCGACCAGCTCGGCCAGGGCAAGGAGAACGCCCGCAACTTCCTCAAGGACAACCCCGACCTCGCCAACGAGGTCGAGAAGAAGATCAAGGAGAAGCTGGGCATCGGTGTGAAGCCCGAGGACCCGACGGCGGAGCCGGGTGCGGACGCGGCCGGCGAGACGGCCGAGACCGCCAAGACCGTTCCGGCCCCCGCGGCCAAGGGCGCCAAGGCAGCCAAGGCCGCAGCGGCCAAGAGCTAGTCCGCCGTGACCCGCCGAACGCACTGGCCCGACAGCGGCGAACACGATGCCGCGCCCGTCGCCGATGGCGGCAGCACGGACAGCGGTGGCCCGGCCTCGTCGAGGGCCGGGGACGGGCCACCGCGCACACCCGAGGAGCAGGCACGAGCCATATGCCTGCGCCTGCTCACCGGAAACCCCCGCACGAAGAAGCAGCTCGCGGACGCGCTGCACAAGCGCGGCATCCCCGACGAGGCGGCCGAGGAAGTGCTCTCCCGCTTCGAGGAAGCCGGGTTGATCAACGACGCGGCGTTCGCCGGGGCGTGGGTGGAGTCCCGGCACCACAGCCGCGGCCTGGCCCGCCGCGCGCTGGCCCGGGAGCTGCGTACGAAGGGCGTGGAGTCGGCGCTGATCGACGAGGCCGTCGGACAGCTGGACCCGGAACAGGAGGAACGGACCGCCCGGGAACTGGTCGACCGCAAGCTCCGGTCCACGCGGGGCCTGGACCGGGAGAAGCGACTCCGCCGCCTTGCGGGCATGCTCGCCCGCAAGGGATACCCGGAGGGCCTGGCCCTCCGCGTCGTCCGCGCCGCCCTTGAAGCGGAAGGCACGGACGACCCGGACTTCCTCGACGGGTACCTGGGGGACTGAACCGGCTGAGGGGGAACGGTAGGGGAGCAACGACAGGGGAGCAGCGACAGGGAAGCAACGGCGGGGGAGTCGATCTCAGCTG
>NZ_JOFQ01000037.1 GCF_000718305.1 Streptomyces niger | reverse complement strand
GCAGGCTCCACACCTGATCGACGGCTGCCTAACCGGCACCGGCCTACCACTTGATCCGGTGTGACCCGCACCCGACAACCCTCCGGAAAGGTCAGTAGGTGCCGGCGTGCCCCGTCGCCCGCTCCAGGATGCGGGCGGCCACGGCGGGGGAATCCACCAGCGGGTGCAGCGCGAGGGCCCGTAGCGCCGCTTCGCGGTCCTTGAAGACGGCCGCCTCCACGGCCGCCCGCTCGACCGCCTTCAGCTGGAGCATCAGCCCCAACTGGTCCTCGCGCAGCGGAGCGCACGGCAGCGGCGTGGCGCCGCCCGCGCCCACCTCGCACACCGTCTCGATGATCGCCTCGGGGGCGAGCGCCGGGACGGTCCCACGGTTGCGCACGTTCAGGATCAGGCGCGCCCGCCGGTCGTTCGCGATCGCGTGCATCAGGGCCAGCGCCACCCGGTCGTACCCGCCGCCCTCCAGGTCGCAGCTGTCGCGCTGCCAGCCGCCGCTGGCCTCCCGGCTCTCGGCCATGTACGTCTCCTCGCGCTCCAGGCGCGTGCGCTCCCACAGCCCGTACGCATCCTCCGGGCGGTCCGCCGCCGCCTTGAAGAAGCCGCCCTGCTGCCGGTCGAGGAAGGCGCCGCGGGGCTCGTCGCTCTCCGCCACGGAGGCCAGCGTCTCGCGGCGGAAGTAGTAGTAGTGCAGGTACTCGTTGGGCAGCGCCCCGAGGGCGTGCAGCCACTCGGCCCCGAAGAGGCGACCCTCCTCGAACGACCCGAGTGCTTCGGGGTCGGCGAGCAGCCCCGGAAGCAGATCGCGGCCGTCGGCGGCGGTCAACGACCGGAGCCAGCCGAGGTGGTTGAGCCCCACGTAGTCGTACCGCACCGCGTCCGGATCGGCGCCCGCCGCGCGTGCGGCGCGCCGCACCAGGCCGACCGGCGAGTCGCAGATGCCGATGACCCGGTCGCCCAGCACCTCCGCCATCGCTTCGGTGACCATGCCCGCCGGGTTGGTGAAGTTGATGATCCAGGCGTCCGGCGCCAGCGCCGCGGCCCGCTCGGCGATGCGCAGCGCCACGGGGATCGTGCGCAGCCCGTAGAGCACGCCGCCCGCGCCCACCGTCTCCTGGCCGAGCACGCCTTCGGAGAGCGGGATCCGCTCGTCGGCGACGCGGCCCGCCGTACCGCCGACGCGGATCGCGGAGAACACGAAGTCCGCGCCGCGCAGGGCGTCGTCGAGGTCCGTCGCGAGCCGTACCGCCACCGGCTTCGCACGCCCCGCCGCCTGCTGCTCCAGGACGGCCGCGATCACCCGCAGCCGGTTCGGGTCGGTGTCGTACAGCGTCACCTCCGTCACGGCGCGCGTGGGGTCGTCGAGCAGCGCGCGGTGGACCAGCGGTACCCGGAAACCACCGCCACCGAGAATCGTGAGCCTCATGATCCGGAACGTACCGCACGAAAGGGCGCGGCGTACCGCGCGGAAGAACGCGACGTACCGCGCGAAAGGGCACGACGTACCGCACGAAAGGAAGCGCGCGAGGTGCCGCACGAATGCGCCGCGACGAACTGCACGAAGTCGTCCCCGAACCCGCCCGCCGTCGGTCGTGCGGCTCCGGTATCCGGCACACTGGCGTGACGTGCACGGACGAAAGGGGCAGGCAAGGTGAGCGCTCAAGACGGAGAACGGTTCGCTCCCACGAGTCCCGCGCCGGCGGTGCTCGATCCGCTCGCCGCCGTCCGCGGGCCACAGGACCCGACCACGGATGTCTACCTCACCGGCACGGTGTTCCTCGACATCATCTTCACCGGACTGGACTCGGCGCCCGTCCGCGGCACCGAGTCCTGGGCGCGCGGCATGGGTTCGAGCCCGGGCGGGGTCGCCAACATGGCCACGGCGCTGGCCCGGCTGGGCCTGCACACCTCGCTGGCGGCGGCCTTCGGGGACGACATGTACGGCGAGTACTGCTGGGACGCGCTGCGCCGGGGCGAAGGCATCGATCTGTCGATGTCGCGGAAGGTGCCCGGGTGGCACTCGCCGGTGACCGTCTCCATGGCGTACGAGGGCGAGCGCACGATGGTTTCGCACGGGCACGAGGCGCCGCCCCCGGAATCCGCGTTCGACGGCGAGCACGCGCCCGGCTGCCCGCCCGCCTCGCGCGCCTGCGTGGCCTCGCTGGTACCGGGGCGGCGGGAGGGCTGGCTGGGCTGCGCGGCCGGCCGCGGCGCCCGGATCTTCGCGGACGTGGGCTGGGACGACACCGGGCGCTGGGACCCGGCCGACCTCGCCGACCTCGAACACTGCGAGGCGTTCCTGCCCAACGCCGAAGAGGCGATGCGGTACACGCGTACGGACTCGCCGCAGGCGGCCGCCCGCAAGCTCGCCGACCTGGTGCCGGTCGCGGTGGTCACCATGGGCGCGCGGGGCGCCTGCGCGGTGGACGCGCGGACCGGCGAGAGCGCCGAGGTACCGGCGATCGCGGTGGAGGCGCTGGACCCGACGGGCGCCGGTGACGTCTTCGTGGCGGGTTTCGTGACGGGCACGCTCGCGGGGTGGCCGCTGGCCGACCGGCTGGCGTTCGCGGGGCTGACGGCGGCGCTGTCGGTGCAGGAGTTCGGCGGGTCGCTGTCCGCGCCGGGCTGGTCGGAGATCGCCACGTGGTGGCAGCAGGTCCGCGATCACCGCGCGGAGGCGCTGGAGGGGACGGCGAACGGCGCCTGCGGCGTCCTCCCGCTCCGCGAGCGGTACGCGTTCCTGGAGGGCGTCCTCCCGGCCGCCTACCGCCAGTGGCCCCTGGCCCGCGCCGTCCCCACGATCGGCTTCCGCCGCACGAGGTGACGCCACCGGTGGCCGGCCGGTGGCCGGCCGGCGGCCGCGGCCCGCGCCGGCCCCGGGCGGCCTCCTCCTGACCGCCATCGGTCCGCCCCTAAAAGTTCTCCGTCGATGTCGGTGCCGCGTCGTACCCTGGATGTGCTCAGGAGAGCCGCAGGCATCGCTACGTAGAAATGGGGATCAGCAGGCCACAGAGCCGGCCCATGACGCAGACACCCACCAATCAGCAGGCGCGCGCCCAGTTCACCGTCCCGCCCAAGCACCCCATGGTCACGGTCCTGGGGTCGGGGGACTCCTTGCTGCGCGTGATCGAGAACGCCTTTCCGGCGGCCGACATCCACGTCCGTGGCAACGAGGTCAGCGCGGTCGGAAACCCCGAGGACGTCGCGCTGATCCAGCGCCTGTTCGACGAGATGATGCTGGTGCTCCGCACCGGACAGCCGATGACGGAGGACGCAGTGGAGCGCTCGATCGCCATGCTGCGTTCGGCCGAGGACGGTGAGGGCGGGACGAGCGAGACCCCCGCAGAGGTGCTCACGCAGAACATCCTCTCCAACCGCGGTCGCACGATCCGCCCGAAGACGCTGAACCAGAAGCGGTACGTCGACGCCATCGACCAGCACACCGTCGTCTTCGGTATCGGCCCCGCCGGTACGGGCAAGACCTACCTCGCCATGGCCAAGGCGGTGCAGGCCCTGCAGTCCAAGCAGGTCAACCGCATCATCCTGACCCGGCCCGCGGTCGAGGCGGGCGAGCGCCTGGGCTTCCTGCCCGGCACGCTCTACGAGAAGATCGACCCGTATCTGCGCCCGCTCTACGACGCGCTGCACGACATGCTCGACCCCGACTCCATCCCGCGCCTGATGGCCGCCGGGACGATCGAGGTCGCGCCGCTGGCGTACATGCGCGGCCGGACGCTGAACGACGCGTTCATCATCCTGGACGAGGCGCAGAACACGAACCCCGAGCAGATGAAGATGTTCCTCACCCGGCTCGGCTTCGATTCGAAGATCGTGATCACGGGTGACGTGACGCAGATCGACCTGCCCGGCGGCACGAAGAGCGGCCTGCGTCAGGTCCAGGAGATCCTCGACGGCGTCGAGGACGTCCATTTCTCGCGCCTCACCAGCACCGACGTCGTCCGGCACAAGCTCGTGGGCCGTATTGTCGACGCGTACGAGCAGTACGACAGCCGCAACGGAAAGCACTGAGCAGAGCAACGATGGCAATCGACGTCAACAACGAGTCCGGTACGGACATCGACGAGCAGGCCGTCCTCGACGTCGCCCGCTACGCGCTCGCCCGGATGCGCATCCACCCGCTGTCCGAGCTGTCGGTCATCGTCGTCGATGCCGAGGCCATGGAGCAGCTCCACATCCAGTGGATGGACCTCCCGGGCCCGACCGACGTGATGTCCTTCCCGATGGACGAGCTGCGGCCGCCGGCCAAGGACGAGGAGGAGCCCCCGCAGGGGCTGCTCGGCGACATCGTCCTCTGCCCGGAGGTCGCCAAGAAGCAGGGCGAGGACGCGCCGACCGGGCACTCCATGGACGAGGAGCTCCAGCTGCTCACCGTCCACGGCGTCCTCCACCTCCTCGGGTACGACCACGAGGAGCCGGACGAGAAGGCCGAGATGTTCGGCCTGCAGGCGGCGATCGTCGACGGCTGGCGGGCCGAGCGGGGCATCGAGGGCCCGTCCCCGGCGCCCACCACCCGGTGACGCGGTGTCCGTCCAGCTGATCTCCGTCGCGGTCCTCCTCGTCGTGGTCGCCTGGCTCGCCGCCTGCGCGGAGGCGGGCCTCGCCCGTACGACCAGCTTCCGCGCCGAGGAGGCCGTCCGGTCCGGCCGGCGCGGCAGCGCGAAGCTTGCGGCTGTCGCCGCCGATCCGACGCGCTATCTCAACGTCGCGCTGCTGGTGCGCGTCGGCTGCGAGATGGCCGCCGCCGTGGTCGTCACCTTCTGGTGCGTGCGACGGTTCGACGAGACGTGGGAGGCGGTGACCGTCGCCATCGCGGTGATGGTGCTCGTCTCGTACGTCGCGGTCGGCGTCTCGCCGCGCACGATCGGGCGGCAGCACCCGCTGAACACGGCGACGGCCGCGGCGTACGTCCTGCTGCCGCTGGCCCGCGTCATGGGCCCGATCCCCCAGCTGCTCATCCTGCTGGGTAACGCCCTCACCCCCGGCAAGGGCTTCCGTAAGGGCCCGTTCGCCTCCGAGGCCGAGCTGCGCGCGATGGTCGACCTAGCGGAGCAGGAGTCGCTGATCGAGGACGAGGAGCGCCGCATGGTGCACTCCGTCTTCCAGCTCGGCGACACGCTCGTCAGGGAAGTCATGGTGCCGCGTACGGACCTGGTGTCCGTCGAGCGCTTCAAGACCATCCGGCAGGCGCTCACGCTCGCGCTGCGCTCCGGGTTCTCGCGGATCCCCGTCACGGGCGAGAGCGAGGACGACGTGGTGGGCGTGGTCTACGTGAAGGACCTCGCCCGCAAGGTGCACATCAGCCGCGACGCGGAGACGGAGCTCGTCTCGACGGCGATGCGCCCCGCGGTGTTCGTGCCGGACACGAAGAACGCCGGTGACCTGCTGCGGGAGATGCAGCGCGACCGCAACCACGTTGCGGTCGTCATCGACGAGTACGGGGGTACGGCCGGCATCGTCACCATCGAGGACATCCTTGAGGAGATCGTCGGCGAGATCACGGACGAGTACGACCGGGAGCTGCCGCCGGTGCAGGAGCTGGGCGACGGCCGGTACCGGGTCACTGCTCGGCTGGACATCGGTGATCTCGGTGAGCTGTACGGCCTGGAGCTGGACGACGAGGACGTCGAAACGGTCGGCGGGCTGCTCGCCAAGCGGCTGGGGCGCGTGCCGATCGCTGGGGCGCAGGCGGAGGTCGATCTGACGGGGGATGCGGTGGACTCGGCGTCCGGGTCTGCGTCTGCGTCCGCCTCTGCGTCTGCCTCTGCCTCCGCCCTCAAGGCGCTTCGCCTCACCGCGGAGGCGCCTTTGGCGTCACGGGGTCGGTCCTCCGCGGCAGGGGGTCCGGACTGCTTCGCTTTACGTCCGGACCCCCTACCGCTGCGGCCCGCCCCCTCCCGCCGGTGGTGGGTAGGAAAATAGGAAAAGCAGCCCCTGTGGCGGCGCCCCGGCTGTCAGGAAGCGCGCCGACGCAGGCCGAACCCCACCAGTACGGCCACTGTCAGCAGGATGAGCGCGTCGGCCGCCAGGCCCAGCCGGACCCCGGACAGGGTGGCCGTCGCGATGTCGGCTCCATCGGCGTGCGACGCGGCCACCCGTGCCGACGCCATCGCGCTCAACAGCGGTATCCCCACCGTCATGCCGATCTGCTGGGCGCTTGTCACCAGGGCCGTGGCCTGGCCCTGTTCCTCGTTGCGGAGGCCGGACGTGGCGGTGACGCCGTAGGAGACGATCACCCAGAGGTGGCCCAGGGACGCGATGGTCACGCCTGCCGTGGCCAGCCAGGCGGAAGCCGCGCCCGTGCCCAGGCCCAGGAGGGAGGCGGTCAGCGCGGCCTGCACGAGCAGGCCGGCCACCAGCACGGTTCGCGCGCTGAAGCGGCCGATCAGGCGCGGGGCCACGATGCCGGCGAGGGCGGAGACGACGCCCTGGACGCCGAAGATCAGGCCGGTACGGAACGGCGAGAGGTGCAGCACCTCCTGGAGGTACAGGGTCAGGAGGAAGACGACGGTCGTCATCATGGAGACGGTGGTGAGCCCGGCGAGGTTGCCGAACGCCACCGTCGGGCGGCGGAGCAAGGGCAGGGACACCAACGGTTCGGAAGAGCGCGCTTCGACCAGCACGAAGGCCACCAGGAGCGCCGCCCCGACCACCAGGCCGATCAGGACATCCGTGCGGGCGAAGCCGTCCGTCGCCGCGGTGGAGAGGGCGTAGATCAGGGCCAGGAGACCGCCGGTCACGGTGACCGCGCCGGGGACGTCGATCCGGGGGCGGTCCGGACGCCGGCTCTCGGTCAGGAGCGGAGGAGCGAGGGCGAGGATGCCCGCACCGGCCACGGCCAGCAGGCCCATCGTCGAGCGCCAGCCGAGGGAGTCGGTGAGGACGCCGCCGAGGAGCATGCCGACGGTGAAGCCCAGGGACAGCAGGGTGCCGCTGATGCCCAGGGCGCGCTCGCGCTGCGGGCCCTCGGCGAAGGTGGTGGTGAGCAGGGCCATGCCGGTCGGCACGATGACGGCAGCGCCCACGCCCTGCAGTGCGCGCCCGGCGAGGAACACGGCAGGCGATCCGGCCAGGGCCGTCAGGACGGAGGCCGCGGTGAAGAGCGCGAGGCCGGTGAGGAAGAGCCGGCGGCGGCCGTAGAGGTCGGCGATCCGGCCGGCGAGGAGCAGGAAGCCGCCGGAGGGAAGGGCGAAGGCGGTGACCGCCCACTGCAGGTCGGCCTGGACCATCCCCAGGTCCTTGCCGAGTACGGGCAGTGCGACGTTCAGGATCGAGAAGTCCAGGGCGATGATGAACTGCGCGGCGCAAAGGACGAGGAGGACGAGCCGGTCCCGGCCGGACATGCCGGTGGGCGGGGCGGGCGCGGATACGGCCTCGGGGGCCGGCGGTGCGGAGGTCTCGGTGGGCATGCACCGACCTTCTCCGTGCGGAATAACCCGTGGGGAGCGGCGACTTATCGTGGTGTTCGCACCACCAGCCAGGGATCAGGGGGAATGGCGTGTCGGACAAACCGCGGCGGCGCGACGAATTGCGTGAGTTCCTGCGGGCACGTCGAGCGCGGGTCAGCCCGGCCGAGGCGGGGCTGCCGGGCGGGGGGCGGCGGCGGACGCCGGGGCTGCGCCGTGAGGAGGTCGCGGTGCTCGCGGGGGTCGGCGCCTCCTGGTACCAGTGGCTGGAGCAGGGCCGCGACATCAGCGTCTCGCCGCAGGTGCTGGACGCCGTGGCGCGCGTGCTGAAACTGCGGGACGCGGAGCGGCGCCACCTGTACGTGCTGGCCGGGCTCAACCCGCCGCTGCCGCGCTCCGAGTACGACGGCGATCCCATCTGCGAGGGGCTCCAGCGGATGATCGACGCCTGGCTGCCGTTCCCGGCGCACATCATGGACCCGTACTGGAACACCGTCGCGTACAACGAGGCGTCGCGCCTGGTGATGGGCCACGGACAGCCCGGCGTCTCGCCGAACTGCGTGATCGCGTACTTCACCGACCCGGTCTACCGCTCCCGCGCGAAGAGCTGGGAGACGATCGCACCCCAGGTGGTCGCCCAGTACCGCGCCGCCTGCTCGGAACGCCCCGGCGACGAGGGCTACGCCGAGGTGGTGGAGCAGGCGTCGGCGGTCAGCGAGGATTTCAGGCGCCTGTGGGCACGGCAGGACATCACGGTGGGCGGCCAACTGCCGAAGGAGATGGACCACCCGCTGGTAGGCACCTTGCGCTGCAGTCCGGACCCCCTGCCGCGGAGGACCGACCCCGTGACGCCAAGCCCCGCGCAGCGGACTCCGCCCGCCGCAGGCGAAACGGCGCCGCACCCGGCAAAAATCAGACGCCCCCGGACCCCAGGGCCGCCCGTCGGTCACAGCCGAGCGCAGCGATAGGGTCGGCGGCATGAGCGCAAGCGAACAGCCGCTGAATGCCGAAGACCGCAAGATCATCACCCTGGCCCGGTCGGCCCGGGCCAGGAACGGTGTCGCCGAGGGTGCCGCCGTGCGGGACGAGACCGGGCGGACGTACGTCGCGGGCACCGTCTCCCTCGACTCCCTGAAGCTGACCGCCCTGCAGACCGCCGTCGCGATGGCCGTCGCCAGCGGCGCGCAGTCCCTGGAGGCCGCCGCCGTGGTCACCGAGGCGGCGACCGCGGCGGACGCGGACCGCGCAGCCGTGCGCGACCTGGGCGGCGCGGAGACGCCCGTACTGGTCGCGGGACCTGATGGGACCCTCCGCGAGACGGTCGAGGCGGGCTGACCACCGCGCCCACCGTCCACCGGCGCGGCACCCCGCCCGCAAGCCGCACCGGTCCGGTCGATCCGACCGGACCGGCCCGGTGGTCGGTGTCATGCCCGCGATCGGGGAGAATGGGCGCCATGAGCGTTCGTACAGACTCCTCCGCCCCGTACCGCGCCGGCTTCGCGTGCTTCGTCGGCCGCCCGAACGCGGGCAAGTCCACCCTGACGAACGCTCTCGTCGGCAAGAAGGTGGCCATCACCTCGAACCGGCCGCAGACCACCCGGCACACCGTCCGCGGCATCGTGCACCGGCCGGACGCGCAGCTGGTGCTGGTCGACACTCCCGGGCTGCACAAGCCGCGCACGCTGCTGGGCGAGCGGCTGAACGACGTCGTGCGGACGACGTGGGCCGAGGTCGACGTGATCGGCTTCTGCCTGCCCGCCGACCAGAAGCTCGGGCCGGGTGACCGGTTCATCGCGGGTGAGCTGGCCGGGATCAAGAAGACCCCGAAGGTCGCCATCGTGACCAAGACCGACCTGGTGGACTCCAAGACGCTGGCCGAGCAGCTGCTCGCCGTCGACAGGCTCGGGCAGGAGCTCGGGATCGAGTGGGCCGAGATCATTCCGGTCTCCGCGGTGGGCGACAGCCAGGTGGGGCTGCTCGCCGATCTGCTCGCGCCGATGCTGCCCGAGAGCCCGCCGCTGTACCCGGAGGGCGACCTCACCGACGAGCCCGAGCAGGTCATGGTCGCCGAGCTGATCCGTGAGGCGGCGCTGGAGGGCGTACGCGACGAGCTGCCGCACTCGATCGCGGTGGTGGTGGAGGAGATGCTGCCGCGCGAGGACCGGCCGGCCGACAAGCCGATGCTGGACGTGCACGCGATCGTGTACATCGAGCGGCCCAGCCAGAAGGGCATCATCATCGGCCCCAAGGGCAAGCGCCTCAAGGAGGTCGGGATGAAGTCGCGCAAGCACATCGAGGCGCTGCTCGGCACGCCCGTCTACCTGGACCTGCACGTGAAGGTCGCCAAGGACTGGCAGCGCGACCCGAAGCAGCTGCGCAAGCTCGGCTTCTGAGGCGCGTCGAAGCACGCCACGGTTGAGGCGCGTCGAAGCACGTCACGCCTGCGGGACGTCGCACCACGCCTCGCCCGGGACGCCTCAGGCCACGCTCCGGATGCGCCGTACGAAGAGCGCGCCGGCCAGGCCGACCACCGCGGCCGTCACGTACAGCGCCGGGTAGCCGCCCAGGTGGCGGACCACCGGCGCGGCCAGCGCGGGGGCGATGACCTGCGGCAGCGAGTTGGCGATGTTGATGATGCCGAGGTCCTTGCCGCGGTCCGCCGCGGTCGGCAGGACGTCGGTCATGAGGGCGAAGTCGACCGAGGTGAAGACGCCGAAGCCGATGCCCAGCAGCGCGGCCGCCGCCAGCGCGCCCGGCCACGTCTGCCAGCCGGCGAGCAGCGCGGTGGCCGCCGTCATCAGCACCCCCGCCCACAGGACGAACGGCTTGCGGCGGCCGATCCGGTCCGACCAGTGGCCGGCGACCACGACCGTCGCGAGCAGCAGGGCGCCGTTGACCGCGGTGAGGATCAGTACGCCGCGCTCCGGGGCCGGGTGGTGCAGCGCGTCGCGCAGGTAGTAGAGCAGGTAGAGCAGTACGAGCGAGTTGCCGAGGTTGATCAGGAACCGGGTCAGCCAGGCCCAGGCCAGGTCCGGGTGGCGGCGCGGGCTCAGCCGGAAGCCGTGCAGGAACGCGCGCCAGGAGAAGGGCGGGCGGCGGTCGGCGGGCAGTACCGCGTCGCGGTGCAGCAGGACGTACGGGAGCGGCGCGAGGAGCGTGAACGCGGCGCAGGCGAGGTAGCCCGCGGTGATCCCGCCGGCGGCGGTCGCGAGGCCGGTACCGGCGAGGACGCCGAGGATCTGGGCGACGCCCAGCCAGCCGCCGACCGCGCCGCGCTGCCGGCGCGGCACCCGGTCCGGCACCGCGGCGGTCAGCGCGGCGAACGCGGCGCTCAGCGCGAGCTGCACCAGGCCCCAGCCCAGCAGCATGACGGGCCAGGTGCCGGCCGCCGACAGCAGGGCCAGGCCGGCTGCGCCCCCGGTGACGCCGCTCACGATCCAGGGCCGCCGGCGGCCGAAGCGGGCGGCCGTACGGTCCGAGACCGCACCGAAGAGGGGCGTGGCGACCAGGGCGACGGCGGCGCCCGCGCCCGTCACCCAGGCCAGTACCGATTCCTTGGCGGTGCCCGGCGGTGCCAGCTCGGCGGCCTGGAGGGCCAGCAGGATCTGCAGCGGGCCGAACCAGCCGACCCACAGCGCGCCGTTCGCGAGGGAGAGGGCGGCCGTCCAGCCGCCACCGACCCGTTCGACGGGCTCGGCCAGGGCGTGCGCGGCCGTCGCCGGGCCCGCCGACGGTCTCACCGCTGGGCCCGCAGTGCGTCCCGCAGCCAGTGGAAGGACGCCTTCGGGGTACGGGTCAGGGTTTCGTGGTCGACGTGGACCAGGCCGAAGCGCTGCGCGTAGCCCTCCGCCCATTCGAAGTTGTCGAGCAGCGACCAGACGAAGTAGCCGCGGACGTCGACCCCGGCGGCCATGGCGTCGTGCAGGGCCCGCAGGTGGGCGTCCAGGAACGCGATCCGTTCGGGGTCCTCGACGCCGTCGTACGAGCAGCCGTTCTCGGTGATCACGATCGGCGGGAGGGCCGCGCCGTAGCGGTCGCGGAAGGCGGTGAGCAGCTCGGTCAGGGCCTCGGGGACGACCGGCCAGCCGAAGGCGGTGCGGGGGCGGCCGGTGATCTCGCGCGGCGCGAAGGGCAGCTCGGGCGGGAGGGGGATGCCCCCGAAGTCGGTGGTGGGAGTCGCCGGGTCCGGTGCTCCCACGCGGGTCGGTTGGTAGTAGTTGACGCCGTACCAGTCCAGGGGCTGGGAGATCAGCTTCAGGTCGTCCGCGACGGGTCCGGGGAGCAGGGCGGCCAGCTCCTCGTCGGGGTAGCGGCCGAGCAGCAGGGGGTCGGCGAAGAGGCGGTTGAGGAGGAGGTCGTAGAGGTCGGCCGCGTCCTGGTCGGCCGGTGTCTCCGAGGCCGGCCAGGTGGGGCCGTGGGAGTTGGCGATGCCGACGCTGTCCGCGCCGCGGGCCCGGAGCGCCTGGAGCGCGAGGCCGTGGCCGAGGAGCTGGTGGTGGGCCGCGGGCAGCGCGTCGAAGAGCAGCTGCCGGCCCGGTGCGTGCACGCCCAGGCCGTAGCCGAGGAGGGTGACCTCGGCCGGTTCGTTCAGCGTGATCCAGCGCGGTACGCGGTCCCCGAGGCGGGCCGCGACCACGTCGGCGTACGCGGCGAAGGCGTGCGCGGTGTCCCGTACGAGCCAGCCGCCCGCCTCTTCCAGCGGCTGCGGGGTGTCCCAGTGGTAGAGGGTGGGGAGCGGCTGCACCCCGGCGGCCAGCAGCTCGTCGACCAGCCGGTCGTAGAAGTCCAGGCCCGCGGCGTTGACCCGGCCCGTGCCGTCGGGGAGGACGCGCGGCCAGGAGACCGAGAAGCGGTAGGCGCCGGCGCCCAGCTCGGCGAGCAGGGCCACGTCCTCGCGGTAGCGGTGGTAGTGGTCGGTGGCGACGGCGGAGTCGGTGCCGTCCTTCACCCGGCCCGGCACGGCCGTGAACGCGTCCCAGGCCGAGCGGCCGCGCCCGTCCTCGTCGACCGCCCCCTCGATCTGCTGTGCCGAGGTGGACACGCCCCACAGGAAGTCCGCGGGGAAGCGGGGGAGCGGGCCGGGCGACGAGTGCGGGGGCGGCAGCGTCATGACCGGGATCTTCTTGACCCTTCAGTAACAAGTCAAGGGGGCCGTGACGTGTCAGGGGTGCGGGCGGAGCCGCCGGTCCGCACCCCTGGCACGCGCCGTCATGCGCCTTCTTTGAGGACCTGGGTGATGAGCTTGCGCTGGGGATCGGTCAGCCGGGGGTCGGCGCAGTACACCGTCCGGTCGCCGATGGTGATCTGGTACGTGAAGCCGTCCGGCACTCCCACCGGCGGCTCACTGCGGCCCTCGGCCAGGGCCCGCTCGGCCAGGTCGTCCCAACGCGCGGCATCGGCCCTGCCGGCGGTGTCGATCTCGGCGTACTTCTCGATGCCGGCGAAACCGCCGGTGCGCCTCACCTGAATCCGCATGACGGCAGCCTTCTCCTCGGGGTGCCCCGGGTCAATGACTCCGGTTGCCCGGGTCAATGCCCCTGGTTGTTGGTGACGCCCACCTGGGACCAGGCCTTGACCAGCGCCTCGTGCTCCTCACCGTGGTCGCCGTAGCGCCCCTTGGCCGCGTCGATCGTCAACTTGGCGAAATCCGCGAACTGGGCGTCCTTGGCGAGCTCGCCGCCGGTCAGCACGTCGTACCAGAGCTGCCCCGCGCGTTCCCAGGCGTTGCCGCCGAGCGACACCGCCGCGAGGTAGAAGGCGTGGTTGGGGATGCCGGAGTTGATGTGCACCCCGCCGTTGTCCTGCGAGGTGGTCACGTACCCGTCCATCGTGGCGGGTTGCGGGTCCTTGCCGAGGACGTCGTCGTCGTACGCGGTGCCCGGCGCCTTCATGGAGCGCAGCGCCGTGCCCTTGTCGACGTCCGGGCCGAGGAGCCCGTCACCGATGAGCCAGTCCGCCTGGTCGGCGGTCTGCTTCAGGGAGTACTGCTTGATCAGCGAGCCGAAGACGTCCGAGATGGACTCGTTGAGCGCGCCGGACTGGCCGAGGTACTCCAGGTTGGCGGTGTACTGCGTGACACCGTGGGTCAGCTCGTGGCCGATCACGTCCAGGGCGGTGGTGAAGTCCCGGAACAGCTCGCCGTCGCCGTCCCCGAAGACCATGCGCTCGCCGTCCCAGAAGGCGTTGTCGTAGTCCTTGCCGTAGTGGACGCTGGCGTCCAGCGGCAGGCCGGCGCCGTCGATGGAGTGCCGGCCGTACGCCTTGTAGTACAGCTCGAAGGTGGCGCCGAGGCCCGCGAAGGCGCGGTTCACCGAGGCGTCGGAACCGGCCTCGTCGGTCTCGTCCCGGACCTTCTTGCCGGGCAGGGTCTCCTTGTGTTCCGCGTCGTAGATGGTGCGTTGCGGCTTGTCGCTGCCGGCCCGGGCGGTGGCCGGCGCGGACATGCCGCGGACGGTGGTGAGGCGGCGGCGGGTGCGCTGCAGGGCGTCGTGCTCCAGGGTCCGGCGGGCTCGGCCGGAGATCGTGGAGCTCTGCGCACGGGAGAGGTGGTCGAGGATGTGCGGGGGGACGATCCCGCAGAACGGATGGCTCATGTTCGAGGAAGTGGCGTCCATGCGGCGAGCGTGGCACCGCGTGTGTGCCATGTCACTCCCTGCTGCCGAGATTCCCTGGAATGTGTGCTTGCTCGCCAAAAGGCCACAACGGATCTTCTGTCCCGCATACTGATACGGGACGTCCATTCGCTTTCGGTCTCGGCTAAGGTGCTGAGCATCATGCGTTTCGGGCTGCTTCTTCTTAGCTGCCGCGGCGAGGGCCTGTAGTCGTAGGCCGACCCCCTCCCCGCGGAGTTCGGTGTTGCGGTTTCCCAAGCCCGTCGGCCGTCCCTCATGGACCTACGAGGAGCCCTACGCATCATGTCGAAGTCCGAGAACGCCATCGGTCGCCCGACCCCCATCACCGCCGCCACCGTCCAGCAGAAGCCGTCCGGCATGCCGGTGCACAAGTACGGCGAGTACGAAGCGGTGAACATTCCTGACCGCACGTGGCCGGACCAGCGCATCACCAAGGCTCCGCGCTGGCTGTCGACCGACCTGCGCGACGGCAACCAGGCGCTGATCGACCCGATGTCGCCGGCCCGCAAGCGCGAGATGTTCGACCTGCTGGTCAAGATGGGCTACAAGGAGATCGAGGTCGGTTTCCCCTCCTCCGGTGAGACCGACTTCAATTTCGTACGCTCCATCATCGAAGAGGGCGCGATTCCCGAGGACGTGACGATCTCCGTCCTGACGCAGGCCCGCGAAGAGCTGATCGAGAAGACCGTCGAGTCGCTGCGCGGTGCCCACCGCGCGACGGTGCACCTGTACAACGCCACCGCGCCCACCTTCCGCCGGGTCGTCTTCCGCGGCTCCAAGGAAGAGGTCAAGCAGATCGCCGTGGACGGCACCCGGCTGGTCATGGAGTACGCCGAGAAGATCCTGGGCGACGAGACGATCTTCGGCTACCAGTACAGCCCCGAGATCTTCACCGACACCGAGCTGGACTTCGCCCTGGAGGTCTGCGAGGCGGTCATGGACGTCTGGCAGCCCGAGGAGGGCCGCGAGATCATCCTGAACCTGCCCGCCACGGTCGAGCGCTCCACGCCGTCCACCCACGCGGACCGCTTCGAGTGGATGTCCCGCAACCTGTCCCGCCGCGAGTACGTCTGCCTGTCCACCCACCCGCACAACGACCGCGGCACCGCCGTCGCCGCCGCCGAGCTGGCGGTCATGGCCGGCGCCGACCGCGTCGAGGGCTGCCTGTTCGGCCAGGGCGAGCGCACCGGCAACGTCGACCTGGTCACCCTGGGCATGAACCTGTTCAGCCAGGGCGTCGACCCGATGATCGACTTCTCGCAGATCGACGAGATCCGCCGCACCTCCGAGTACTGCAACCAGATGGAGATCCACCCGCGCCACCCCTACGCGGGCGATCTGGTCTACACCGCCTTCTCCGGCTCCCACCAGGACGCCATCAAGAAGGGCTTCGACGCCCGGGAGGCCGAAGCGGCCGCCGCGGGCAAGAGCGCGGACGAGTTCGAGTGGGCGGTCCCGTACCTGCCCATCGACCCCATGGACGTCGGCCGCTCCTACGAGGCCGTCATCCGCGTCAACTCCCAGTCCGGCAAGGGCGGCATCTCCTACGTCCTGAAGAACGACCACAAGCTGGACCTGCCCCGCCGCATGCAGATCGAGTTCTCCCGGACCATCCAGGAGAAGACCGACTCCGAGGGCGGCGAGGTCACCCCGGCGGACATCTGGTCCACCTTCCAGGACGAGTACCTGCCCACCCCCGAGAACCCCTGGGGCCGCATCTCGCTGCGCTCCGCGCAGACCTCCACGACCACCGAGGGCACGGACGCGCTGACCGTCGAGGCCGTCGTGGACGGCGAGGACACGGTGCTGACCGGCAGCGGCAACGGCCCGCTGGCCGCGTTCTTCGATGCGCTGCACGCCATCGACGTCGACGTCCGTCTGCTGGACTACGTCGAGCACACGATGAGCGAGGGCGCCGGAGCGCAGGCGGCCGCGTACATCGAATGCGCCATCGGCGACAAGGTTCTGTGGGGCGTAGGCATCGACGCGAACATCGTCCGCGCCTCGATCAAGGCCGTCGTCTCCGCCGTCAACCGCGCGAGCCGCTGACACTCGTACGGGTAAGTCCGATAAACCCGCTGGCCGGGTCCCGGACCGTACCGAAGGGCCGGTTTACCGGCCCGTGGTGAGGCCGCACGGAAGGCCCCGCCGCTCCCGAAACGGAGGGGCGGGGCCTTCCGCATCTCCCGGTACGACATGCTGACGCGACGCGTTGTATGTGGCTAACATCACGTCAGCGCGGCAGCGTTGCCGCGCTGGGCACAGCCCGTGCCCGTCAGGGCTTCGGGGGCGTTACGGAGGTTCGACGTGATGCACAAGCTGGGTCTGGTGGGCGTGCGCACGTCATGGCGCACGATCGCCGACGGCGAGTTCTTCTGTCCCGAGTGCGGTGGCGACCGTAACTACCGCCGCCGCACGGGCAAGCGCCGACTGGCCCTGCTCGGCGTCCCCGTCCTCCCGCGCGGCGAGGTGGGCCCCGTCCTGGAGTGCTCCTCCTGCGGCAGCCACTTCGGCCTCGACGCCCTGGACCACCCGACCACCACCCGCTTCTCCGCGATGCTCCGCGACGCCGTGCACACGATCGCGCTCGCGGTCCTGGCGGCGGGCGGCACGTCCGCGCGCCCGGTCCGCGAACAGGCGGTCTCCGTCGTACGGTCCTCCGGCTTCACCGAGTGCACGGAGGAGCAGCTGCTCTCCCTGCTCGCCGCACTCGCCGCGGACACGGGCCGGCTCCCCGGCACGTACCACGACGGCCGCGACGGGCTCGACCCCTGCGGTACCGCTCTCGCGATAGAGCTCCATGAGGCGCTGGAGCCGCTCGCCCCGCATCTTGCCCCTGCGGGGCGGGAATCCCTGCTGCTCCAGGGCGCACGCATCGCGCTGGCGGACGGCCCCTACACGGGCCCGGAACGCGAGGTCCTCACGACGGTGGGCGGTGCGCTGTCGCTGGACGAGGCCGACACGGAGCGGCTGCTCGCCGCGGCGCGTACGCCGTCCTGAGGCTTACGCCTTGAGGGTCGCGAGGAACGCCGCCCACGCGTCGGCGGAGAAGATGACTGCGGGGCCGTCGGGGTTCTTGCTGTCCCGGACGGGGACGACGGGACCGAGGTTGTCGGCGACCTCGATGCAGTTGTCGCTGGCACCGCTGCTGTATGAGCTCTTGCGCCACTGGGCGGTGCTCAAGTCATGCTCGCGCATTGTCTCCAGTCCTCCGCCGCCGACTCGATGAGGGCCAGGGACGCCTCCGGCGACAGTGCGACGGCCCTGAGCAGATCGTAAGTCCGGTTGGCGCGCTTCACCATGGCCGGGTCGTCCAGCAAGTTGCCCGTAAGCAGGCCCTCTGTATAGGCAGTTGGCGGAGCGTCCTCGAACTCCATGAGTCGCAGTGGCTTGCCCATGCCGGAATGCGCCCCTGCTGCGAAGGGGAGCACCTGCAGCACCACACGCTGCCTCCGGAGCGTGTCGGCGATGTGGTCCAGCTGCTCGGCCATGACGAGCGGGCCGCCGACCGGGATACGAGTTGCCACCTCATGCAGGATCGCCCAGTACTGAGGGGTGCGCGGGTCCTGGAGGATGCGCGCCCGCTCCAGTCGCGCGACGACCCGCTCCTCGACGGCCTCGCGTGGCTCGGCAGGGCTGTCGGCCAACATGATTGCTCGCGCGTAGGCGGCCGTCTGCAGAAGGCCGGGCACGAAAGTGGGCTCGAAGTCGCAGATTTCGGTGGCGAGGGCCTCCAGTTCGGCCGCGGGCGCGAAGTACGTCTCGTAAGGCGAGCCGTTAATCAACTTCTCGCACATGCGGGCGAAAAAGCCGTCCGTCTGTAGGGTTTCGTCGATCCTTTCCGCTACATCCAGCTGCGGCTTTCGGATCGCCTGTTCGAACTGGCCGATGTAGCCGCCGGATACGAATACCCGCCTGCCCAGCTCGTCCTGGGTGAAGCCCGCGGCCTCCCGGCGTCGCTTCAGTTCCGCGCCGAAGAATTCCCAGGCTGCCTGTCGTGGGCCGCCATGGCGCCCCTTGCCGGTCATGGCCATGGCCTAACCCCCTCGCCCTGCCGCGCAGTTGTAGCGCGCGCACCGCTGCCGATTTTAGGTCGGCGCCCGCACGCTAAGGGGGTGAACAGCGAAAGTCTCCCGGAGGGAAATGGCGTGGCGGGAAAGTGGGACAGGCGGTCGGCGGTGGAAAGTATCGAGGAGGCAGAGGCGGCGGTGCGGGAATTGCGGGAAGCGCTCACGCGGGCCGGTGTCGTACTGCCTTCACTCCGCCTCGACCTCATTTCGTGCGCGTACGAGACGCCTCGGCCGCTGGTCGAATTCGGGCGCTGCACGGTCGGTACGGCACGGAAGTTGACCGCCGTGC
Source organism: Streptomyces niger (assembly GCF_000718305.1). Lineage (GTDB taxonomy): Bacteria > Actinomycetota > Actinomycetes > Streptomycetales > Streptomycetaceae > Streptomyces > Streptomyces niger. Next base: position 27,412 of record NZ_JOFQ01000037.1, on the reverse strand, counting down.
TGCAGGAACGAGAGAAGAAAGCGAGCGAGGAACGATGAGCGGCGCCGCGGTGGGTTCGTACGTCGTGGACACCCGGACGGGCAGGGTGGGACTGGTGATGGGCAGCGAGGGGCCGTACCTCCAGCTGCGGCCCGTGGGCGGCGGGCGGGAGTGGGACTGCGATCCCGAGGCGGTGCGGGACGCCACCGCCTCGGAGCGACTGAGCGCGGCCACGGCATACGTGAACGCCCGCAGCCGGGGCGAGGTGGGCTGAGGGGCAGCCGGAGAGGCGCCTCAGGTCTCCAGATCGATTATCCGGACCGGCTGGCCCGTGGTGCGGGCGATGGTGTCGAAGTCGCGGTCGTAGTGAAGCAGGGTGAGGTCCGACTGCTCGGCGACCGCGGCCACCAGGAGATCGATGGGGCCGGCGCTGCGGTGCTCACCCTTGGCGGTGAGCTTCTCCTGCACGACGCGCGCGCGTCGGTAGATGCCTTCCGGGAGCGGGCACCAGGTGTAGTGAGTTCTGATCTCGCGCTGCAGCGTCTCGCGGTCTGCGGACGACCGGGCTGAATAGCAAACTTCCAGCTCCGTGTAGTCGCAGATTGCGACGAGGCCGGCGCTGATCTTGGCGTCCCACTCGGCTGCTGCCTTGCCGAGTAGGACACGGGCCAGCGCCGAGGTGTCGATGAGGTAGTCGGCGACGTTCAACTACGCGCTCCTGCGTGATTCGGTTGGTTCGTCATCCCGCAGGCTGCCCCGGTACTTGCGCTTGTCCAGAAGGATGTCGATGTCCACGCCGCCCTCGGCGACGAGCTTGCGGGCGTTCTCAAGCGACCGCAACCGTCGGTAACGGTCGGTCACTTCGCGCAACGCTGCGTTGACCGTATCGCGCTTCGTGGTCGTCCCGAGCTCCTTCGCGGCGGCCTCCAGCGCCTCGTCGTCGACGTCGATGACTGTGCGGCTCATGGGTGCTCCTTCGGTTTGGCGGAAGAGGTGTATATACCATGGCGCTCTCCAGTATATATAACGGGGTGCGCGACAATGGCGCCATGAGTCTGTTCCGTGATGACGGTGTCGTGCTGCGTACCCAGAAGCTGGGCGAGGCGGACCGGATCATCACGCTGCTGACCCGCGGGCACGGCCGGGTGCGGGCCGTGGCCCGCGGCGTGCGGCGGACGAAGTCGAAGTTCGGGGCGCGGCTGGAGCCGTTCTCCCATGTGGACGTGCAGTTCTTCGCGCGGGGCGGCGGCGACCTGATCGGGCGCGGGCTGCCGCTGTGCACGCAGAGCGAGACGATCGCCGCGTACGGCGGCGGCATCGTCCGGGACTACGACCGGTACACCGCGGGGACCGCGATGCTGGAGACGGCGGAGCGGTTCACCGATCACGAGGGCGAGCCGGCGGTGCAGCAGTACCTCCTCCTCGTGGGCGGGCTGCGGACGCTCGCCAACGGGGAGCACACGCCGCATCTCGTGCTCGACGCCTTTCTGCTGCGGTCGCTCGCCGTGAACGGCTACGCACCCAGTTTTGACGACTGCGCACGGTGCGGAATGCCCGGTCCGAACCGGTTCTTCTCGGTCGGCGCGGGCGGAGTGATATGCGGGGAGTGCCGTGTGCCCGGCAGCGTCGTACCCTCCTCTGAGTCGATCGCGCTGCTCAGCGCGTTGCTGACGGGGGACTGGCGGACGGCGGACGCGGCCGAGGCCAGGCACGTCCGGGAGGGCAGCGGGCTGGTCGCGGCGTATCTGCAGTGGCACCTGGAGCGGGGACTGCGCTCGCTCCGCTACGTAGAGAAGTAACCATCCGAGAGCTGAACCCGAAGCTCCCCGAGAGCTGAACCGAGAGCTAGGAGACGTGGCACGCATGGCACGACGTGGGATTCTGGGCCGTTCGCGGCGGGAGTACCAGGCGCCGGAGCCGCACCCGTCCGGTGCGCGGCCGCCGAAGATCCCCGGTGAGCTGGTTCCCGAGCACGTGGCCATCGTGATGGACGGCAACGGGCGCTGGGCCAAGGAGCGCGGGCTGCCGCGCACCGAGGGGCACAAGGTCGGCGCCGAGCAGGTGCTGGACGTGCTGCAGGGCGCCATCGAGATGGGCGTGAAGGCCATCTCGCTGTACGCCTTCTCCACCGAGAACTGGAAGCGGTCGCCCGACGAGGTGCGCTTCCTGATGAACTTCAACCGGGATTTCATCCGTAAGACCCGGGACCAGCTGGACGCGCTCGGGATCCGGGTGCGCTGGGTGGGGCGGATGCCCAAGCTGTGGAAGTCGGTGGCCAAGGAGCTCCAGGTCGCGCAGGAGCAGACGAAGGACAACGACGGCCTCACGCTGTACTTCTGCATGAACTACGGCGGGCGCGCGGAGATCGCGGACGCGGCGCAGGCGATGGCCGAGGACGTGAAGGCGGGCCGCCTCGACCCGTCGAAGGTCAGCGAGAAGACCTTCGCGAAGTACATGTACTACCCGGACATGCCGGACGTGGACATGTTCCTGCGGCCCTCGGGCGAGCAGCGCACCTCGAACTACCTGATCTGGCAGAGCGCGTACGCCGAGATGGTCTTCCAGGACGTGCTGTGGCCGGACTTCGACCGGCGGAACCTGTGGGACGCGTGCATGGAGTACGCCAAGCGGGACCGGCGCTTCGGCGGCGCGCTGCCGAACGAGGTCGCGGCTCCGGCGCGGGACGGCGCCCCGCAGCAGGGCTGAGCGGACGCAGAAGGGCCCGGGAGTCGCCGCTGCGATTTCCCGGGCCCTTCGCGCGTTTCGGCGTCCCTCAGGACGCCCCTGCGGCCTTCGCGCAGTCGCCGCACGTGCCGAAGATCTCGATCGTGTGCCCGACGTCACGGAAGCCGTGCTCCGCCGCGATCTGATCGGCCCACCGCTCCACCGCGGGGCCCTCGACCTCCACGGCCTTGCCGCAGGAGCGGCAGACCAGGTGGTGATGGTGGTCGTCGGTGCTGCACCGGCGGTAGACGGCCTCGCCCTCGCTGGTGCGCAACACGTCCACCTCGCCGGCGTCGGCCAGCGACTGGAGCGTGCGGTAGACCGTGGTGAGCCCCACCGAGTCGCCCCGGTGCTTGAGCATGTCGTGCAGTTCCTGCGCGCTGCGGAACTCGTCGACCTCGTCGAGAGCCGCGGCCACGGCGGCTCGCTGCCGTGTCGACCGGCCGCGCACCGGAGATCCCGCGCTCGTCGCCACCGTTGCCTCCCTTAGGCGTAGAACATCCCCCTGCGGAACGTCCGGCCATTGTGCCAGGTGATGACCGGAAGCCGGGTGGGACGCTTACACGCCCGCCGGCTAGACCCGCACGCCGACGTCGTCGGCGGGAGTCCGCGCCCCCGGCACCTCCAGGGTGCACCCCTGATCGTCCCGCACGGCCGCCCGCGCGCGCCTTTTCGCCAGCGGCGCGGCGATCAGCGAGAAGACGGCGAACACCGCGATGGCCAGCAGCACGATGCTCGCACCCGGCGGCACGTCCACGTAGAACGACACGGCCGTACCGGAGAGGGTGACGATCACACCGATCGCCACCGAGATGGCGAGGGTCGCGGCGAAGCCGCGGGTGGCCTGCTGGGCGGCCGCGACGGGCACCACCAGCAGGGCGCTCACCAGCAGCAGGCCGACGGCGCGCATGGCGACGGTGACGGTGACCGCGGCGGTGACCGCGAGGAGGAGGTTCAGGACGCGGACCGGCAGGCCGGTGACGCGCGCGAACTCCTCGTCCTGGCAGATCGCGAAGAGCTGGCGGCGCAGCCCGAGCGTGATCACCAGGACGAAGGCGGCCAGGATCGCGGTGACCGTGACGTCCTCGGGGGAGACGCTGGTGATGGAGCCGAAGAGGTAGCTCGTGAGGTTCGCGGTGGAGCCGCCCGGGGCGAGGTTGATGATCAGTACGCCGCCGGCCATGCCGCCGTAGAAGAGCATGGCGAGTGCGATGTCGCCGCGGGTCTTGCCGTACGAGCGGACCAGCTCCATGATCACCGCGCCGATCGTGGCGACCAGGACGGCCATCCATACGGGCGAGGTGTTGAGCAGGACGCCGAGCGCGACGCCGGTCAGCGCGACGTGGCCGATGCCGTCGCCCATGATCGCCTGGCGGCGCTGCACGAGATAGATGCCGACGGCGGGCGCGGTGATGCCGACCAGTGCGGCGGCGATCAGCGCCCGCTGCATGAAGGCGTAGGTGAGGATGTCCATCTCAGGTCAGCAGTCCTGTCCGGACGGGCTCGTTCGCCGCGTCCGCATGGGGGTGTACGTGGTCGTGGCCGGGCAGCGCGTGCTGGCCGACGGCCTCGGGCGGGGGCCCGTCGTGGACGACGCAGCCGTCCCGCAGCACCACGGCACGGTCGATGAGCGGCTCCAGGGGACCGAGCTCGTGGAGGACGAGGAGGACCGTGGCGCCGGCTTCGACCTGGGCGCGCAGCGTGCGCGCCAGCACCTCCTGGCTGGCGAGGTCCACGCCGGCCATCGGCTCGTCCATGATCAGCAGCTCGGGCTCGGCGACCAGCGCGCGGGCTATGAGCACGCGCTGGTGCTGGCCGCCGGAGAGCGCGCCGACCGAGTCCTTGGCGCGGTCGGCCATCCCGACCTGCTCCAGCGCGTCCATGACGGCCGCGCGGTCGGCCTTCCCCGGCCACTTCAGCTTCGTACGGGCCAGCCGGCCCGCCGCCACGACCTCGCGGACCGTGGCGGGCACCCCGCCGGCCGCGGTGGTGCGCTGCGGTACGTACCCGATGCGCGCCCAGTCCTTGAAGCGGCGCGCGGGCGTACCGAACAGCTCCAGCTCTCCGGCACTGAGCGGCACCTGGCCGACCACGGCGCGCACGGCCGTGGACTTGCCGGAGCCGTTGGCGCCGAGCAGCGCGACGACCTCGCCGCGCCGCACGGTCAGGTCGATGCCGCGCAGCACGGCGCGTGCACCCAGCGCGGCGTTCGCGCCGCGCAGCGAGACGACGGCCGGCGCCTCGCCCGGACCGCGGTCCGTACCGCTCATGGCAGCTCCTTCGATCGCGTCGCCGGTCGTTCCGTCGCGGGTCACTTGGCGCCCAGGGCCTTCTGGAGGGCCTTGAGGTTGGACTCCATGACGGAGAGGTAGTCGTCGCCGCGCGACTTCTTGGTGATGCCCTCGATGGGGTCGAGGACGTCCGTCTTGGCGTGCACGTCCTTGGCCAGCGTCTTGGCCATGTCGGGGCTGGTCAGTGTCTCGAAGAAGACGGTGTGCACGTCGTGCTTCCTGGCCAGCGCCTGGAGGTCCTTCACGCGGCTGCCGCTGACGTCGGTGGCCTCCGGGTCCAGGCCGCTGATGGCCTCCTCGGTGAGGCCGTAGCGCTCGGCGAGGTAGCCGAAGGCGGCGTGGGTGGTGATGAAGGTGTCGGACTTCCGGTTCTTCAGCCCGTCCTTGTAGTCCTGGTTCAGCTTGTCCAGCTGCTTCACCAGGGCCGCGGTGTTCTTCTCGTAGTCCGCCTCGTGCTTCGGGTCGGCCGCGGCGAGGGTCTTGCCCACGCCCTTGGCGGCCTCGGCGTACTTCACGGGGTCCAGCCAGATGTGCGGGTCGAGACCGGACTCGTCGCCGTGGTCGTGGCCCGCGTGGCTCTCTTCGTGGCCGTGCTCGTCACCGTGGTCGTGGCCGCCGACCTCGGCGCCGTGGCTCTCCAGGGTGGTGAAGGAGGCGGCATCGGCGGTGTGCTTCACCCCGGACTGCTTGACGGCCTCGTCCACGGCCGGCTGGACGCCCTTGAGGTAGACGATGGCGTCGGACTCGCCGAGCTGCGCCGTCTGCTTCGGGCTGAGCTCCAGGTCGTGCGGCTCGGTGCCGGGGGAGGTCAGGCTGGTGACGGAGACGTGCTCGCCGCCGATCTTCTCGGCGAGGAACTGCATCGGGTAGAAGGACGCCGTCACGGCGAGCTTGCCGTCCTCCTTGCCCGCGGCACCGGAGGTGGAGCAGGCGGAGACGGCGAGGAGGCCCAGCACGGCGGAGCCGGCGAGGGCCACGGCGGATATTCGACGGCGTACGTTCATGACAGTCATTTTCAACTAGGCTGGAAACGATTGTCAACAAACCAGGTGAGAGGGGGACAGCGGCGGGAACCGATTTGATCCGGGGGGCATGGCCGCCGGTACCCTGAGCTATTCGCCCGGACGTCTCCCGACCACCACCGCCAAGGAGGCGCCAGGGCGCCGCTCCTATCAATCGTTCGTCGTCGCAATGAAGAGAGCACCGTGGCCGCCGACAAGATCGACACCATCGTCAGCCTGAGCAAGCGCCGTGGCTTCGTATACCCGTGCAGTGAGATCTACGGCGGCCAGCGCGCCGCCTGGGACTACGGTCCGCTCGGTGTGGAGCTCAAGGAGAACATCAAGCGTCAGTGGTGGCGCAACATGGTCACCTCCCGCGACGACGTGGTCGGTCTCGACTCGTCGGTCATCCTGGCCCCGGAGGTCTGGGTGGCGTCCGGGCACGTCGCGACCTTCACGGACCCGCTGACCGAGTGCACCTCCTGCCACAAGCGGTTCCGCGCCGACCACCTCGAAGAGGCCTACGAGGCCAAGCACGGGCGGCTGCCCGAGAACGGTCTCGCCGACGTCAACTGCCCGCACTGCGGCAACAAGGGCAGCTTCACCGAGCCCAAGCAGTTCTCCGGCCTGCTCTCCACGCACCTCGGCCCCACCCAGGACTCCGGCGCGGTGGCGTACCTCCGCCCCGAGACCGCCCAGGGCATCTTCACCAACTTCGCCCAGGTGCAGCAGACCTCCCGCAAGAAGCCCCCGTTCGGCATCGCCCAGATGGGCAAGTCGTTCCGGAACGAGATCACGCCGGGCAACTTCATCTTCCGTACCCGCGAGTTCGAGCAGATGGAGATGGAGTTCTTCGTCAAGCCGGGCGAGGACGAGACGTGGCACGAGTACTGGATGGAGCAGCGCTGGAACTGGTACCGCGACCTGGGCCTGCGCGAGGAGAACATCCGGTGGTACGAGCACCCCAAGGAGAAGCTCTCCCACTACTCCAAGCGCACCGCTGACATCGAGTACCGCTTCCAGTTCGGCGGCTCGGAGTGGGGCGAGCTGGAGGGCGTCGCGAACCGTACGGACTACGACCTCGCCTCGCACTCCAAGGCGTCCGGCCAGGACCTGTCCTACTTCGACCAGGAGGCCGGCGAGCGCTACACCCCGTTCGTCATCGAGCCCGCGGCCGGTGTCGGCCGGGCGATGCTCGCCTTCATGCTCGACGCGTACTTCGAGGACGAGGCGCCCAACGCCAAGGGGAAGATGGAGAAGCGCACGGTCATGCGCCTCGACCCGCGCCTGTCGCCGGTGAAGGTCGCCGTCCTCCCGCTGTCCCGGAACCCGCAGCTGTCCCCGAAGGCCAAGGGCCTCGCGGCGGACCTGCGCAAGAACTGGAACATCGAGTTCGACGACGCGGGCGCGATCGGGCGCCGCTACCGCCGCCAGGACGAGATCGGCACGCCGTTCTGCGTCACGGTCGACTTCGACACGCTCGACGACAACGCGGTGACGGTGCGTGAGCGCGACACGATGAAGCAGGAGCGGGTGTCTCTGGACCAGATCCAGTCCTACCTGGGTGGCCGACTCCTCGGCTGCTGACCCTGCGCGCTGCGCGCGCTGATTTCCGACTGCCGGCCGGTTCCCGCGGGTGCGGGGCCGGCCGGCGGCGTGTGCGCGCTCCGCGCAGTGGCGGAGTGCGGCACCGCGGTGGTTGCTCGCGCAGTTCCCCGCGCCCCTCATGAGCCGAAGCGGACCTCCAGCCCGTCAAGGGCCAGGTGGCGGCCGTTTTCGTAGAAGCGGGTGGGGTCGGCCGTCAGGGCGTACGGCGCGTGGCGGGCCAGTTCCTCCAGGACGAGGCGGAATTCGAGCCGGGCCAGCGGAGCGCCTACGCAGAAGTGGATGCCGCGGCCGAAGGTCAGGTGCAGGTTCGGCGGCCGGTCGAGGCGGAACTCCTCCGGGGCCGGGAAGACCGCGGGATCGCGGTTCGCGGCGCCGGTCAGCAGGATGACCCGGTCCCCGGCCGGGATCGTCACGCCGCCGATCTCCACCTCCCTGGTCGTCACGCGCGTGCTGTGATCCGCCGGGGTCCACAGCCGCAGCGCCTCCTCCGCCGCCGCGGGCATCAGCTCGGGCCGGTGCCGCAGCCGGAGCTGCAGCTCCCGGTCGCGGGCCAGCGTCCACAGCAGGTGGGCCAGCGCGTTCAGGGTCGTCTGGTGGCCGCCGACGGCGAAGCCGACGAGCATGACGCGCAGCTCGGCGTCGGTGAGTGGGCGGCCGGCCCGCTCCGCCCGTACCAGCCGGGCGAGGAAGTCCCCGCCGTCCCGCTCCCGCGCCCGCCGGATCTCCTCCTGCAGCAGCTCCTCCATCTGCGGCCAGAACCCCGCCGCCGAGCCGTCCTTCGGCATCCGGGCCCACATGTTGCGGGTCAGGTCGCGCAGGCGCCGCTGCGCCTCCTCCGTGAAGCCGACCGCGAGGCCGAGGACGACGAGGGGGAGCGGGGTGCACAGCTCCCGGACCAGGTCGCCGCCGCCCCGGGAGACGAGTGGTGCGACGAGGCCCGACACCACCTCGCGGACCCGGGGCGCCAGCCGTGTGACCTGGGCGCGTACGAAGGCGGGCCGCATGAGCGCGCGGAAGAAGGTGTGCTCCGGCGGGTCGTACTCCAGCGGCGCGAAGCGCGGCGTCCCCTCCGCGCGCGGGAAGAAGATCCCCGAGCCGGAGCTGAACGTGCTGTCCTCCGTCAGCGCCCGCAGCACGTCCGCGTAGCGGGAGAGCACCCACGCGCCGCCGTACGCCTCGGTGCGGGCGACGCGCCCCTGCTCCCGTAACGCCTGGTGCACCTGGCGCGCGACCTCGGGCGTGAACTCCGGATCGTGGTGGTCGAAGGCGGCGGTGAGGCGGGCGACGGGGCACGCCGAGGGCGCGCCGTGCGCCGGTTCGTCGTACGTCTCGTCCACGATCCACTTGACCATCCGGCGCAGCGGCTCCATCGCGTCCTGGGGGAGTTCCGGGCGGAAGCGGGTGGCGTGCCCGAGGGAGACCAGGCGCTGGACGCCGTGGAGCGGTACGAGGTCGCGCAGCCGCTCCTTGAGGGAGTCGGGGTAGACGCCGACGGTCTGGGTGGCGGACGTCATGGCCCGCACCGCGTCCTCGGGGGCGTCGACCGGGACGACGTTGGCGACCCGGCCGGAGAGCGAGGTGTGGAAGGCCACCGGATCGCCGGTCCGCGAGACGATCACCGCGCCCTCGTCAGCGCGGCCGCCGATCACCCGGTACCAGTCGGGTGCGGCGCGCAGCGCGAGCAGCCCGGCGCGCAGGTCGGGGTCGAAGCGTTTGGCGCGGCTGCTGAGGTGTCCGGGCAGCCGCTGGACCTCCTGGTGCAGCAGCTCGGCCCACTCGCCGGCGCGCCGCAGGCCCGCCTCGTCACGGCCGGTCACCGCGTAGATCACCCGGGCGTTGAAGCAGCCGAGCTGGTTGAGCGCGCCGACGTCGACGGCGGCGAGGCGGGCCGTGCGGGCCATGGCGTCGGGGCTCGCGAACGCCTCCGGGCCGATGACGGTCGCGCTGAGCTTCGGGTCGAGCGAGAGGAGTTCCAGGCCCGGCTGGATGTAGCGGGTCACGTGGCGTACGGAGGCGAAGCCGCCCCATGCGACGATCTTCTCGACGTTCTCGGGCCGGTACAGGGCCCGCTCGATCCGTTCGTCGCCGCCCTTCCAGTACGCCACGGCCAGGTGTCGGGTGAGCGGGTGGTCCGGCGCCGTTTCGGCCAGGGTGCGGGCGATGGCGAGCGCGGTGAGCGGGTCGTTGGACGGGCTCTTGATGATCGCGTCGCCGCGGGTGACGGCGTTGCGGATGATCGTGAGCGCGGCGATCTCCGGGCTGTTGCCCGCGATGATGTGGACGGCGCGGGAGCCCATGGCCCGTACCGAGGCGCGCCAGCCGTCCGTCGTGCGGACCTGCGCCCAGCCGTCCAGCGCCGCGGTGCCGACGGCCCGTTCGGCGATCTCGCGGACGGCGTCGGCGGCGAAGAACTCCGGCAGCCGCTCGTAGCAGCCGCGCAGCACGTCCGGGGTCAGATCGGACCAGTCGGCGGCGTGCGCGAGCGCTTCTTGGAGGAGCGCGTTCTCGGACAGGGCCAGCCGGGGGCCGAGCGCGGCGAGGCAGTCGATGACGTCCTCGGTGGTCAGCGCGTACAGGTCGCGCATCCGGTCCGGGTCGCCCAGCGGCAGCCGGCCCAGGACCGTGAACGGGTCGGGTGCGAGGAAGCCGGCGTCCTGGCCGCGTCCCGCGAAGGGCAGCAGGTGGGCGTCGACGGTCTCGCCGCGGAGGAAGGCCGGTACGGTCAGCGTGGTGGCGGCGGACCGCCCGGGGGATGTGGTGGTCATGCCAGCTCCTCGTTGAGGAACTCCAGGGCCTCGCCCAGGGCCTCGTCGCTCGCCGCACAGGTGATCTTGTCGTCGCCGCCCTGCCGCTCGCTGAAGCGGGTGATGGACTGATGGAGCCCCGGGGAGGTGCGGCCGCAGGCGCACGGGGACCAGTCGACGGTGACCTGGTCCCCGGAGACGAAGCCGCCCCAGTGGGAGTCCGCGAGCAGGTCGAAGAACGCGGCCCGGCCCGTGCGTACGCCGTTGCGCGGCAGCGGCTGTCCGGTGTCGGCGTCCAGCACGTACAGCACCGTCCACGGCTCGATGTGGTAACGGCCGTGCGGGCAGAAGAGGTTGAGGGCCGTCACCTCGGCCATCGCGTACACGTGGTGCAGCCGTGGCACGCCGGCGAAACGCCGGGCCGCGGCCTCCCAGTCGTCCGGCATCGAACCGTCCTTGGAGCCGCCGCCCCAGCAGTACACCGAGTCCGGCGCGAACAGCCCCTCGATGCCGCGCTCCAACCCGGCCGCCGCCATGCGGTAGTTGACGTCCCAGGTGCCCAGGCTGACGATCCGCCGGCCGCGCAGCCGGTCCGCGAGCCGCTCGACGAAGGCACCCATGCCGGTGCGTGCCGCGCGCTGCGCCTCCTCGAACTCCTCGCGGCGCTTGCGCATCGACTCCGGGATCACCACCCGGTCCCGCTCGCCGCGGGCCGCGGCCGCCCGCAGCCGCCCCGCGAGGAACATCACGTCCGCGCTGGCCAGGCCCGGATGCAGGGTGTGGACGCGGTCCGGATCGCGGGCGATGCGCTCCATGATGGCGGCGCCGTGCCGGGCGATGCCGCTGCGCCCGGTGCGGAAGTACGGGTAGACGAAGTCGATGGCCTCGTCGCGCTGCGCGGGGTCGGGGAAGACGTCCAGCCGCATGATCTCGTAGAGCTTGTCGAAGTCGTCGTAGGAGTGCGGCGCGAAGGACATCGTGCCCGAGGTGCCGGTGGAGTGCGCGGGGCGCAGCGCGGTGTGGGTGTCCAGCAGCTCCAGCCAGCCGTCGATGGAGTCGCAGCCGGCGGCGTCCACGCCCGACAGGTCCACCGTCGTCAACCGGGAGAGCCAGGTGGTGAGTTGGTCGAAGCGGCAGTCCGTGAGGAGGGACGGCGGATAGGACTTGTAGACGGTGTGCGGGAACAGCAGGGGTGCCGCGTCGTCGAGTTCCCGTATCGCGCGCACGTCCTGCTCGTCCGCCATCGTCCGCACCACCGGGAGCCGGTCGCGCAGCTGGGCGAAGCGCATGTGCAGGGCCGCGAGCTGGAGCTGCGCCAGCTCCCGCGGCGGAAGCGTGTGCATGGCGAGCCGTGTGGACGAGAAGTAGGTGAGGGGGTCGCTCGCGAAGCTGTGGATGTCTGCGTCGGTGGGCATGACGTGCTCCTTCGCTCACTGCTTGCTGGTGCCGGTGGAGGGCGCTGCGGGGCCCTGGGGGCGTGCGGACAGCTCGGCGAGGTGGCCGGCGATCTCGGTGACGGTGGGCCGGTTCCACAGGAGGGCCGCGGGGAGGGCGACACCCAGCCGCTCCTGGAGGGCGCCGCGGAGGGTGACCGAGAGCAGCGAGTCCAGGCCCGCTTCCGCGAGCGGCCGATGCGGGTCCACCGCCTCGGGTTCGGTACGCAGGGTCTCCGCTGCGGCCTGCCGCACCTCCGTCAGCAGGTGGTCCCGGAGCGTCGCCCCGGTCAGCTCCCGCCAGGCACCGGCCCCCTCCGGTGCTTCGACGGACGTCGCGTCGGGCGTCAACTCACGTAACAGGGGCGGCCGTTGGCTGCCGGGGGTGGTGGGCAGGACGCGGAGGACGGCGCGTCGGCCGTCCGCCGGGGACCCCGCACTGTCCCAGGCGCGCAGGGCCTGGGCGGCGGTGATGTCCGCCGTGCCGCGGGCGCGCAGTTCGGCGTCGATGGTGGCGGCGGACGTCGAGAGGCCCAGGCCGCGCCAGCTCGTCCAGGCCGGCGCCAGCGTGTCCTGGTGCCCGCCGGCCCTGCGGTGCCGGGCCAGCGCGTCGAGGAAGGCGTTGGCGGCGGCGTACGCGGCCTGGCCCGGCATGCGCAGCAGCTGCCCGGCCGAGGAGAACAGCACGAAGAAGTCCACGCTGCCGGGCGGGAACAGCCGGTCCAGCACGAGGGCGCCGTCCACCTTCGGGCGCAGCACCGCCCGGACCGTCTCCTCGTCCAGGTCCCGCAGGAGCGCGTTGTCCGCGACGCCCGCCGCGTGCACCACGCCGCGTACGGGCGGCAGGCCCAGCGCGTCGGGCGCCAGCAGGCGCGCGATGCGGTCGTGGTCGGCGATGTCGGCGGCGAGGGCGCGCACGGTGACCCCGGCGGCCTCCAGGGCGCGGAGGGTCTCGATGCGGCGGGCCGTCGCGGGGTCGTGCGGCGCGTCCCAGGCCGTGCGGGGCGGCAGCGGGCTGCGGCCGGTGAGGACGAGGCGGCGCGCCCCGCGGTCGGCGAGCCACTGGGCCACGTGCAGGCCGAGCGCGCCGAGCCCGCCGGTCACCAGGTAGGTGCCGTCGGCCCGGCACACGGGTCCCGAACCCGGCCGCAGCCCGGTCGAGGGCGCCAGCCGCGCGGTGGTCGGCACGCCGCCGCTGACGGCGATGACGTCCTCGTCGCAGGCGGACCGCAACAGGCGGGTCAGGGCGGCGAGGTCGGCTGCGGCCGGTTCCCCGGGCAGGTCGACGGTGGTGCTGCCCAGTTCCGGGTGCTCGCCGGCGACGACCGGGCCCAGCCCCCACAGGGGCGCCTGGGCCAGTCCGGCGGCGGTGTGCGCGCGGCCGACGCCGCGGGTGAGCCACCACAGTGCCGGCGGCCGGCCCGCGCCTGCCGTGCTCAGGAGCCGGGCCACCCGGACCGCTGAGGCGGTGTGGTGTGCCGCGGCCTCGGCGACGGTGGCGGGCGGGGGCAGCGGCGAGGGGGCCACGACCACCGCGTCGGCGGGCGAGAGGCCGCGCCGCAGGGAGCCGCCCTTCGAGGAGGCGAGGTCGGCGGCGTGAACGGTGGTCAGGCTGATGTCCGCGCGGTCGAGGTGCGGGGCGAGGGCCGCCGCCAGGGCCCGGTCGCCGCCGACGAGGACGACGCGGCGCAGCGGGGTCTCCCGTGCCGCGTCCGGCGCGTACGGGCGCCACACCACGTCGTGGAGGAGCGCGGCGGGGCTGCCGGCGGTGCCGGGGTCGGGCTCGGGGCTGCCGAAGCGCACGCCCCGCAGGCGCGCGGCCGGGACGCCGTCCGCGTCGGCGATGTCCACGTCCACGCTGTCGCCCGCCGCCGGGTCGCGACGGATGTGGATCAGCGTCTCCGCGGGCGGGGCCGCGCGTCCGGCGAGGAGGACGGCGGAGCCGATACGGGCGGGCATGCGCAGGGTGGGCGGCCCCGGGAAGCAGAGCGAGGCCGCGGACAGCGCGGCGTCCAGCACGGGCGCCCAGGAGTCCGCGCCCTCCGCCCCGACTGCCACGGAGGCCGTCAACGCCCCTTCCGCGCGCCGGAGTTCACGTATACGCCAGGGGAATCCCATGGATGCCACGCCGAGGGCGGCGAGGGTGGTCACGACGAACTCGGGGTCGCAGGGCTCGCCGGCCGCGCCGGGCGTCGCGTCCTGCGCATCCGCTACCTCGGCCGGATGTCCGCCCGGTTCCTGGGCGGCGACGAACGCCGTGGTGTGGGTGAGCCAGCCGTCCTCGGGACGCGCCGCACTTGTGGCGGTGGTGCCGGTCGTGGCGGTGGTGTCGGTCGTGGCGGTCGTGGCGGTGATGTCGGTCGTGCGGTCGGCGGTACGGGAGGAGAGGCGCAGCGCCCCGTCCTGGCAGACGACCTGGACGTCCCGGGTGACGCCGGTGGAGACCGGCACCCGCAGGGCCACGTCCCGCAGCGCGGGCCGCGCGTCGGTGAGCACCGCCGCCGACAGCAGGGTGTGCAGGAGCACCGCCGCCGGGACGATCTCGGTGCCGGCCACGGCGTGGCCGCCGGGGTAGGGCCGGTTCGCGTGATCCAGGCGGGTGCGCCAGACGTGCGCGCGGGACGTGCCGTCCACGGTCAGCCGGTCGCCCAGGAGGGTGTGCGAGGCCGGGTCGTGGCCCGCGCCCGACGCGGCACGCGCGGGGGACGGGTCCGCCCAGTGGCGGCGGTGCTGCCACGCGTAGGTGGGCAGTTCGGCGCGCGGTCCTGCGGGCCGGTGCAGCGCGGACCAGTCGAGGCGTACGCCGTGGCAGTGCAGCGCGGCGAGGTTCTCCCGCACGGTGGCCCGCTCGTGGGACCGGCGGCGCACGGAGTGGGCGACGCAGGTGTCGCGTACGCCCGCGTCCGCGAGGGTCTCCTCGATGGAGTGGGTCACGATCGGGTGCGCGGACAGCTCCAGGAAGGCGCGGTGCCCGTCCGCCACGGCGGCCGCCACCGCCTGGGCGAACCGGACCGGGCCGCACAGGTTGGCCGCCCAGTACTCGGCGTCGCGCGGGGCGCGGTCGCGCGGGTCGGGCAGCGCGGTGGTGTAGAGCGGCACGGCGGTGCCGGGCGCCGGCTCGATGTCCTTGAGCGCCGTGACGAGTTCGGCGCGCAGCGGGCCCATGAGCGGGCTGTGGAAGGGCAGGTCGGAGGCGACCGGGCGAACGGGGACGCCTTCTGCCGCCCAGCGTGCGGTGACCCGGCGCACCGCGGCGGCCTCGCCGGACACCACGGTCGAGCCCGGCGCGGCCTGTACCGCGGCGGCCAGCAGGGGATGGCCGGCGAGGCGCGCCGCCGCCTCCTCGAAGCCCAGGCCGGTCAGCGCCATCGCGCCCGTACCGGCGAGCGGCCGCAGCAGCAGCGAGCGGCGGCAGACCAGGCGGGCGCCGTCCGCCTCGGTGAGCGCGCCCGCGGCGACCGCGGCGGCGAACTCGCCGACCGAGTGGCCGATGACCGCGGCGGGCCGTACCCCGTAGGACCGCCAGACGGCGGCGAGGCCGGTCTGGACGGCGTACGTCAGCGTCTGGACCCGGTCGGCGGCGGAGACGTCACCGGCCAGCAGCAGGTCGCGGGGGGAGTATCCGGCCTCCTCGCGGAACACCGGGTCCAGCCGGTCCAGCGCGGCGGCGAACGCGGGCTCGTCCGCGAGCAGGCCGCGGCCCATGCCGGACCACTGCGCGCCGTGCCCGGAGAAGACCCACACCGGGTCGGCGGGGTCGGCGGCCGGGCGCGTGGCGCGGCCCGTCACGGTCTCGTGGTCGGTACGCCCTTCGGCCAGCGCGCGCAGGTGGGTGGCCAGTGTGCCGGGGCTCGTGGCCCGGACGACGGCGCGTACGGGCAGGTGGGTCCGGTGGTGGGCGAGCGTCCGGCCGACAGCGGCGAGGCCGGCGGGGTCCGGGTGGGCGTCCAGCCACGTGGCGAGCCGGCCGGCGGTGGCCCGCAGGCCGGCTTCGGTGGCGCCGGACAGCGGGAAGAGCGGGGACAGCGGGCGCAGTACGGCGTCCGCCGTGCCGTGGGTCCCTTCCCGGCGGCTGCCCGGTAAGGCGGTTTTCTGACGGCTGCCCGAGAAGGCCGCTTCCCGGGTGCCCTCCGATGGGGCCGTGCGGCGTGGGGCCGACTGGAGCACGGCGTGCGCGATGGTGCCGCCGTAGCCGTAACTGGCCACGCCCGCGCGGCGAGGGCGGTCGCCGGTGGCGGGCCAGACGGTCGGCCCGGTGACGAGCGTCAGGCCCGAGTCCGCCCAGGGGATGGCCGGGTTGGGGCCGTCCGTCGTCAACGTCGGCGGGATCTTGCCGCGTTCGACGGCGAGCACGGCCTTCAGGAGGCCGGCCGCCCCCGCCGCGGCCTCCAGGTGGCCGATGTGGGGCTTGAGCGAGCCGATCAGGCAGCGGCGGTGCGGTGGCCGCCCCGCGCCGAGCACCGCGGCGAGCGCCCCCGCCTCGGCCGGGTCGCCGACCGGGGTGCCCGTCCCGTGCGCCTCCACGTAGTCGACGGTGACGGGGGCGATCCCGGCGACGCGGTACGCGGTACGGAGCAGGTGCTCCTGGGCGGCGCGGCTCGGGGCCATGATGCCTTCGGTGCGGCCGTCCTGGTGCACGGCGCTGCCCACGATCACCGCGTGCACGTGGTCGCCGTCCCGCTCCGCGTCGGCCAGCCGTTTCAGGACGAGTACGGCGCACCCCTCGCCGCGCCCGTAACCGTCGGCGGCGGCGTCGAACGCCTTCGAGCGGCCGTCCTTGGCCACCGCGCCCGCGGCGTCCAGGACGACGGCGAGTCCGGGGGCGGCGATCAGGCTGACGCCGCCGGCCAGCGCGAGCGGGATCCCGTCCGTCCGCAGCGCCTGGCACGCCTGGTGGACCGCGACCAGCGAGGACGAGCAGGCGGTGTCGACGGCGATGCTCGGGCCGCGCAGGTCGAGCGCGTGCGAGAGCCGGTTGGGGGTGCCGCACAGGGCGGCGCCGATGCCGGTCCATGCCTCGATGCCCGGCAGGTCCTCCAGCAGGCGGCGCCCGTAGTCGTCGCTGCCGATGCCGATGAAGACGCCGGTGTCGGTGCCGGCCAGGGTGTGCGGCGGCAGGCCGGCGCGTTCCAGGGCTTCCCACGCCACCTCCAGGCACAGCCGCTGTTGCGGGTCCATCAGCTGTGCCTCGCGCGGGGATATCCCGAAGAATTCCGCGTCGAAGCCGGCGATGTCGGCCAGGTAGGCGCCGCGGGCCGTCGTGTTTCTGACCACGGCCGCGTCGCTTCCGTTCCCCTTGTACGGCGACCAGCGCTCCGGCGGGATTTCCCGTACCGCGTCCCGCCGCTCGTTGAGGAATTCCCACAGTGCTTCGGGTGAGTCGATGCCGGCGGCGAAACGGCAGCCCGTTCCGATGACGGCGATGGGTTCGAGGGACGTGGCCACGAGGAGTCTCCCTGTCCGGTCGAAAGGAAAACCGCGGGTGAAAAGACCCCCGGGCGGGGAGGGAAATCCCCGCGCCAGGGGTCTTTCCGGCTGGATCAGGCCTGCACGCGGCCGGATCAGGCCTTCACTGCCGCCTTGCCGTCTTCCCAGATGGACTGCTGGAAGATGTCACCGTAGAGCCAGTTGCCACGGGCGTTCGGGTCGGCGCTCGTGTAGTACTCGCGCCACGCCTCGGTGAGTTCGTCGACCGAGAGGTAGCCGTTGCCGTTGCGGTCGAGCTCGCGGAACGCCCGCTCGCTGTTCTCCGACGTGGTCCCGAAAGCCTTCTGGAACCGCGCGAACTCCCGCTGGGTGACCTTGCCGTTGCCGTCCTTGTCGCACAGGTCGAACAGCGCCTTGGCCAGCGGGTTGAAGTCGCCCTCGAACTTCTTGGGCTCCTGCGCGAACTCGGTCAGGGCGGTACGCCACTCCAGCGGGGTGATGACGCCGTCGCGGTCGATGTCCATGGCCTGCTTCACGTCCTGCCAGAAGCCCTCGAACGCCGCGAGCAGCGCCTGCGACTTCGGCGAGTCGAGCGGTTCGCCCAGTTCGGCGACGATCCGGACGGCGAGCGCGTAGATGTCGCGCACCGTCATCACGCCGTCGCCGTCCTGGTCGCCGTGCTTGAAGCACACGTCGATCTTTCGGTTGAGGAAATCCTTCGCGGGGACGTCCTGCGGAGTCGGCATCGCACACCACCTTTTCTCGAAGTTGGAGTTGGGGGCATGAAACGTGCGCCGGCAGCACGAAGTCCGGTCGATGCATCATGGGCGCGGATGATTTCCCGGCCGAGTGCCGGAATCGGGCTGCGGCGGGATCAAGTTAAGTGGTCCGCGCAGCCATTAACAAGAAGTGCAGTGGGTGCGGAACGGGAAAGGCGGAATGCGAATTCGAACGCGTGGCGTGCGTGGTGGCGGTACGGAGTGTTCCGCCGGTCCGGCCAGCGGTGAACGCGATGCGTGAATCTCTGGCCTGCTTGACCGATTGAACTATTCCGCCGCCGCATTCGGCCAGGGCGCGGCATTCCGCGCCGGGGCGCACAACCCGCGAAGGACGAGTTCACGTACCACCGCGAACTGCCCTTCGATTTCCGGGTGCTGCCATTCCCCGGCGTGGCACGGGTCGTGAAAGCGGGTGGTGGCGTCGAAGACGGCGCGCGCGGTGGTCGCGGCGTCCTCGCCGGGCGTGAACGTGCCCGCCGCCATTCCGTCCGCGACGATCCGGGTGAGCTGTCCGACCAGTACGGCGATGTGCGCGTCCACCACCTCGGCGGCCTCGGAGGTCAGGACCAGGTACGTCGCGAACAGCTCGGGGTCCTCGCCCGCCTTCCGCCGCTTCGCCGCGAAGAGCGCGTCCAGCCACCGCGTCAGCCGCTCGGCGGCCGGGGCGGCCGGGTCCTGCGCGATGTCGGAGAGCGCGCCGGTCGTACGGTCCAGCCAGCGCCCGGTGACCGCCTCGCGCAGCGCCGCCTTCGTGGGGAAGTGCCGGTAGACGCTGCCGTGGCTGACGCCCAGCATCCGCGCCACGTCGACCACCGTGGCCTTGGCCTGGCCGTGCCGGCGCAGCACCTCCTCGGTGGCCTGGAGGATGCGTTCGCGGGTCAGCGGCTCGGGCGGCATGGGGCGGTCGGGCCTTCCTGGTCGTCGGGCGGCGGGCGGGGCCGTCGTACGGACGGTATCCGACGCCCCGCGCGCCGCCGGCCGGGGTCAGCGCTCGCTGTCCAGATGCGCCATCTGGTTCGCCGGGTAGCGGTCGCCGGCCGCGGCGCCGGCCGGTACCGCCTGCTCGATGGCGGCCAGGTCGTCGGCGTCCAGTGTGACGTCCAGCGCGCCGAGCGCCTCGGTCAGCCGCTCGCGGGTGCGGGCGCCGATCAGCGGGACGATGTCCTCGCCGCGGCCGAGCACCCAGGCGATGGCGATCTGCGCGACCGAGACGCCCTTCCGGTCGGCGATGCCGCGCAACGCCTCGACCAGGCCGAGGTTGTGGTCGAGGTTGGCGCCCTGGAAGCGCGGGCTCAGGCCGCGGAAGTCGTTCGCGGCGAGCCGGCGGTCCCGGCTGAAGTGCCCGCTGATCAGGCCGCGGGAGAGGACGCCGTACGCGGTGATCCCGATGCCCAGCTCGCGCGCCGTGGGCAGGATCTCCTCCTCGATGTCGCGCGAGATGAGGGAGTACTCGATCTGGAGGTCGGAGACGGGGGCCACGGCCGCCGCCCGGCGCAGCGTCTCCGCGCCGACCTCGGACAGGCCGACGTGGCGGACGTGCCCCGCCTCGATCAGCTCGGCGATGGCGCCGACGGTCTCCTCGATCGGTACGTCCGGGTCCAGGCGGGCGATGCGGTAGACGTCGATGTGGTCGGTGCCGAGGCGCTGGAGGGAGTACGCGGCGAAGTTCTTCACGGCGGCCGGCCGGCCGTCGTAGCCGTTGAACGCGCCCTCGACCGTCCGCAGGGCGCCGAACTTGACGCTGATCAGGGCGTTTTCGCGGGCGGCCGGCGGGGCGGTGCGCAGCGCTTCGTTGAGGAGCAGTTCGTTGTGGCCCATGCCGTAGAAGTCGCCGGTGTCCAGGAGGGTGATCCCGGCGTCCAGCGCCGCGTGGACGGTGGCGAGGGACTCGGTGCGGTCGGCGTCTCCGTAGAGCGCGGACATGCCCATGCAGCCGAGGCCGAGGGCGGAGGTCTGGGGGCCGGTGGTGCCGAGAGTACGCGTCTGCATGTATCCACGGTCGCATGACAGCTGACAGATTTCAATACTTGTCATTTGTCCGTGTCGGATACGGCCGCACGGTGGCCCGGACGGCGGCCCGGGCGGCGGTCGGCTTCAGGACAGGGCCCGGGGCAGCCGCAAGGACAGGCCCGTCATGGCCAGCAGGCCCACGAACTGGACGGCGAGCGCGACGAGCAGCGCGTTCCGCACGCCGGCCGACGGGACGAGGCCCAGGAACACCGAGCCGATCGTCGCGACGCCGAGCGCCAGGCAGGTCTGCTGCGCGGTGACCGAGAGACCGCTGCCCGCGCCCGCCCGCTCCGGCGGCACGGCCGCCAGCATCACCCGGAAGTACGTCGGGAGCTGGAAGCCCTGCCCGGCGCCGATGACGGCCATCGTGGGAGCCAGCGAGACGGGGTTCAGGTCCGGCCAGCCGGCGAGCACGGTCGCCGCGAGCAGGGCCAGCCCCACCGCGTGCGCCACCGCGCCGGCCGTCAGCACCCGGCTGCCCAGCCGCGGCGCGAGGCGCGGCCCCCAGACGGACGTGACCAGGTACGTCACGCTCATCGGCACCACCGCGGCGCCCGCCGGCACGGGCGACAGCCCCAGCCCCTGCTGGAGCGCGACCGCGATCACGAACATGAAGCCGCCGAACCCGGCGAACAGCGGGACCGCCACCGCGAGCCCGCGCCGCAGCCCCGGCTCACGCAGCAGCGACGGCGGCAGCAGCGGCGCCCCGCCACCGCGCTCGGCCCGCCGCTCGACCACGTAGAACGCCCAGGCCAGCACGGGTGCGGCGGCCAGCAGCAGCCACGACCACAGCGGACCGCCGGCCGCCCGGCCCTCGGTCAGCGGCAGCAGCAGCGCGACCAGTGCGAGCGCGAACAGCGCCGTACCGGCCCGGTCGCTGCGGGCCGGCCGCACCGCCCGGCTGTCCGGCACCGAGAACCGGCCCAGCAGCAGGATCGCCGCCACCACCGGCACGTTCACCAGGAAGATCGCGCGCCAGCCGGTACCCAGCAGGTCGGCGGAGACCAGCAGGCCGCCGAGCAGCTGCCCGGCCACCCCGGCGACGCCGCCCGTCGCGCCGTACAGGCCGAGCGCCCGGCCGCGCCGCCCGCCGGAGGTGGTGGCGTGGATGGTGGCCAGCACCTGCGGGAGCATCACCGCGGACGCCGCGCCCTGCGCCGCGCGCGCCGCCACCAGCGACCAGGCGTCCGGCGCCAGCCCGCAGGCCAGCGAGGTCACGCCGAAGGCCGCCGCGCCCCACAGGAACAGCCGCCGCCGGCCGTAGGTGTCGCCGAGCCGCCCGCCGAGGACGAGCAGCACCGCGTACGCCATGGCGTACGCCGCCGCGACCATCTCCAGGACCGCGGGTCCGGCCCGCAAATCCCGGCCGATGGACGGCAGGGCGACGTTCACGATGAAGAAGTCGGTCATGGGCAGCGCGGCGCCCAGCAGCAGGGTGGCCAGGCCGAGCGCGGTCAGCCGGGCGGCCGGCGCCGCCTGCTCCGCCGCGGCCGCCGCCGGTGTCGTCGGATCCGGCGCCGGCAGGCCCGGAGTGGTCGGTTCGGGTGTCGTCGTGGTGCTCACACTGCGACGATCCGGCAGCGCTCAGCCGGGTACCAGAGTGTGGTCATCCTGGTACCAGCACTACCTGGCAACCGGCTCCGCCGTGCGCCACGCTGGAACCATGAGCGTCACCGCAGCCCCCGCGCCCGCCCGCAGCGCCGCCGACGTCCGCCGCGACGAACTGGCCGCGTTCCTGCGCAGCCGCCGCGAGCGCATCCCGCCCGAGCGGGTCGGCCTGCCGCGCGGCGCGCGCCGGCGCACCCCGGGGCTGCGCCGCGAGGAGGTCGCGCAGCTCGCCGCGGTCGGCGTCACCTGGTACACCTGGCTCGAACAGGCCCGGGACATCCACGTCTCGGCGCAGGTGCTGGACGCGGTCGCGCGGGCGCTGCTGATGGACGCCAGCGAACGCGCGCACCTCTTCGCGCTGGCCGGCACCGCCGACCCGGCACCCGGCGGCGAGTGCGCGGTGGTCTCGCCGGAGCTGCGGCAGGTGCTGGAGCAGCTGGAGCCGTTCGCGGCCTGCGTGCAGAACCGCCGCTACGACATCCTCGCGTACAACCGCACGTACGGGCGGCTGCTGACCGACCTCGACGCGCTGGAGCCGCAGGACCGCAACTGCCTGTGGCTCACCTTCATGCACCCGGAGTGGCGGGCGGCCGTCCCCGACCTGGAGAAGACGCTGGGGCAGATGACCGCGCGCTTCCGCGCCGCGATGGCCGAGCACGTCGCGGAGCCGGCGTGGAAGGCGCTGCTCAAGCGGTTGCAGCGGGCGTCGCCGGAGTTCCGGGAGATCTGGGACCGGCACGAGGTGCTGTGCGCCCGAGCGAAGACCAAGACCTTCCACAACGCGCAGGTGGGCGTGGTGCGGGTGACCAACACCCCGCTCTACCTCGGCGACCGGGAGGGCTTCCGGGTGACGGTGTACGCCCCGCAGGACGAGACCTCGCGGGAGCGGCTGGAGCGGCTCCAGGAACTGGCGGTGGCGGCGGAGGCCGCCCGGAACCGGGCGAACGGCCTTCCCGGCTGAGCGGCCTTCCCGGCTGAGCCGGGTCAGCCGGGGAGGCAGGGGGCCCGGACTAGCCGGATCAGCCGAATCAGCCGGATCAGTCGGGTCAGCCGGGGAGGCAGGGGAACCGGACCAGCCGGGTCAGCCGCCCTGGCGGCTGCCGGTGGGCGCGCCGTCCGCCGGGGCCGGGTCGCCTTCGAGCTGCCGGGCGGCGCGGCGGGCCGTCTCGCGGGCCCACCGGCCGCTGGTGAGGGCGCCGACGAGGAGCACGGCCACGCCGCAGCCGGTGATCACCCACCAGGCCGGCCGGCTCGCCTCGGCGAACCCCTCGGAGGCGGCGGCAGCGGCGCCGCCGCTCGCCAGCACGGCCCCGATCACGGCCACGCCCAGCGACTGGCCCACCTGGCGGCTGGTGGAGGCGACCGCCGCCGCGACTCCGGCCTGCGCACGCGGCATCCCGGACACCGCGGTGTTCGTGATCGGCGCGTTGACCAGGCCGAAGCCGATGCCGAAGAGCACGTAACCGGTGAAGAGCAGGGGCGTGCTGCCCTCCGCCTCGAAGCCCGCGAAGAGGACGCCGCTGACCACCATGCCCGTACCGGCCAGCAGCAGCGGCAGGCGCGGCCCGCGGGCGCCCACCAGCCGCCCCGACAGCGGCGCGAAGACCAGCGTCATCGCCGCCATCGGCAGCATGTACAGGCCCGCGTGCAGTGCCGAGAGGCCGCGGACGTCCTGGAGGTAGAGGGTGTTGACGAAGAGGAAGCCGCCGAGCGCCGCGAACGCGCTCACGGCGATCACGGTCGCGCCGCTGAACGGCGCGCTGCGGAAGAAGCGCAGCTCGATCAGCGGTTCGGTGCGCCGCCGCTCGTAGCCGATCAGCCCGACGAGGGACAGCACGGCCAGCGCGGTGCAGCTCATGATCAGCGGCGAGCCCCAGCCCGACTCGGGCGCCTCGATGATCGCGTACGTCAGGGAGCCGAGCAGCAGGATGACCAGCAGCTGGCCCACGGGGTCGGGGCGGCGCGGGTGGGGCGCCCGGGAGTGCGGGACGTAGCGCATGGTCAGGAAGAGCGCGAGCAGCCCGATGGGGACGTTGATCCAGAAGATCGCCCGCCAGTCCACGGCCTCCACCAGCAGCCCGCCGACCACCGGCCCCGCGGCCATGCTGAGCCCGACCACGCCGCCCCACACGCCGATCGCGCGGGCCCGCTCGCGCGGCTCGGTGAAGGTGTTGGTGATGATCGACATCGCCACGGGGTTGAGCATCGAGCCGCCCACCGCCTGCACCATCCGGAACGCCACCAGCCACGGCAGGCTCGGCGCCAGGCTGCACAGCAGCGACCCCAGGGTGAAGACGATCAGTCCGGCCTGGAAGACCCGGCGGCGGCCGAGCCGGTCGGCGGTCGAACCGGCCAGCATCAGCAGCGACGCGAGGACGAGGGTGTAGGCGTCGATCGTCCACTGCATGCCGGACACGGAGGCGTGCAGGTCCTGGCGGAGGGAGGGCAGGGCGACGTTCAGGACGGTGTTGTCCAGGCTGACGATCAGCAGGCTCATGCAGCAGATCGCCAGCACCAGCATCCGTCGCCGGTGGGTGAGCTCGGGCATACTTGAACGTTACAACGAGTAGCCGGGACGGGCTCCCGGGAGCCCGGCGGCACGGCCCGCGCCCGGCACCGGGGAGCGCCCGTACGGCGCACCCGCCACGTGCGGGACAATGGGAGGCCGCACCCGCCCCCGTACGTCGCATCCGTACCCGTCGAAGGAACCCACTCCGTATGTCGTCGCTGCAGATCGGCCCGCACACTGTGCAGCCCCCGGTGGTCCTCGCGCCGATGGCCGGGATCACCAACGCGCCCTTCCGGACCCTGTGCCGGGAGTTCTCGGGCGGCAAGGGCCTCTTCGTCAGCGAGATGATCACCACGCGGGCGCTGGTCGAGCGCAACGAGAAGACCATGCAGCTGATCCACTTCGACGCGACCGAGAAGCCGCGCTCGATCCAGCTGTACGGCGTCGACCCCGACACCGTCGGCAAGGCCGTCCGCATGATCGCGGAAGAGGACCTGGCCGACCACATCGACCTGAACTTCGGCTGCCCCGTCCCGAAGGTGACCCGCAAGGGCGGCGGCTCGGCCCTCCCGTACAAGCGCAACCTGCTGCGCTCGATCCTGCGCGCGGCGGTCGGCAACGCCGGCTCGCTGCCGGTCACGATCAAGATGCGCAAGGGCATCGACGACGACCACCTCACCTACCTCGATGCCGGGCGGATCGCGGTCGAGGAGGGCATCACGGCCGTCGCGCTGCACGGCCGCACCGCGGCCCAGCACTACAGCGGCACCGCCGACTGGGACACCATCGCCCGCCTGAAGGAGCACGTCGGCGCGATCAGTGAGATCCCCGTGCTCGGCAACGGCGACATCTGGTCCGCCGACGACGCCAAGCGGATGATGCGCGCGACCGGCTGCGACGGCGTCGTCGTGGGCCGCGGCTGCCTGGGCCGCCCCTGGCTCTTCGGCGACCTGGTGGCCGCCTTCGAGGGCCGCGAGGAGGACTACGCGCGGCCGACCATGAAGGAGGTCGCCGACGTCATGGTCCGGCACGCCACCCTCCTCGGCGAGTGGCTGGGCGACGAGGCGCGCGGCGTGATCGACTTCCGCAAGCACGTGGCCTGGTACACCAAGGGCTTCTCGGTCGGCTCCGAGATGCGCCGCAAGCTCGCCGTCTCCTCCTCGCTCGCCGAGCTGGCCGACCACCTCTCCGCGCTGGACCTCGACCAGCCCTGGCCGGCCGGCGCCGACGGCCCGCGCGGCCGCACCTCCGGCCGCGACCGGGTCGTCCTCCCGGACGGCTGGCTGGACGACCCGTACGACTGCGCCGGCGTCGGCGCGGACGCGGAACTGGACACGTCGGGTGGCTGAGGGCTGCTGAGACCCGGGGCCGTGGCTGCTTTCGCCGCAGCGATACCTGCTGCCGACGCGGCAGGGGCTGAGCCCGGCGCTGCGATTCCGCCGGCGAGCGTGTCGGCCGCCGGCCGCGTCGAGCAGCCGGCGGCGGGAGACGGGCTTCCGGGGCTGTTCGGGCACGGCGGCTTCTCGAAGGCGTGTCGTACTACCCGCTCGGTATCGCGCGCGGCACGGCCATGACGGAGCGTCGCAAGATCAAGGGTGGTACACCTGCGCTGCTTGCCGAGGCGGGGTTCCCGCCGCGTCTCAGTGTCGACAGCGTCTCCGCTCGCGTGCCCACGCAGGAGCAGTACACGCTCCTGCGGCTCCCGGGCGATCTGCCGGTCCTCCGTACGTTGCGCACCGTGTACAGCGACGGTGACCTCCCCATCGAGGTCACCGTCATGGTCAAGGCCAGCCATCTCTACGAGCTGCGGTACGAGTTCACGCCGGAGTGACGGGCGTCGGGGCGCCGGTCAGCGCGTGTCGTGGACGATGGCGCTGTCGAAGGCGGTCGGGTGAGCTTTCGGGGCGGGTCGGAACGAGTGCGGCAGCGGTTCGTTCGGGCTCGAACTCGATCCTCGGGTGGGGGTGCGGCGCAAGAGGGTGAGCGGGGTGTTCCGTCACCAGGCGGACGTGCCGTACGCTCCCGCGAGCACGTCTCGTGCGGCCTCGCGCGGAAGGTGCGTCCGACCCGTATCGCAGGCCGGTCCCAGCATTTAAAGTGCTTAATCGTGGAACTCAGGCACCTGGAACACTTCGTCGCCGTCTCCGAGGAGCAGCACTTCACGCGCGCCGCGGAACGGCTGCACATCGCCCAGTCCGGCCTGTCCGCTTCGGTGCGGGCGCTGGAACGGGAGCTGGGTGCCGACCTCTTCACCCGCACCACCCGCCGCGTGCAACTCACCGCCGCCGGACGGGCGTTCCTGGTCGAGGCGCGCCGCACGCTGGCGGGCGCGGCGGCGGCCCGGGAGGCGGTCGCCGCCGTACGCGGCCTGTTCACCGGCACGCTCGCGGTCGGCACCGAGCAGTGCATGGGCATCGTCGACCCGGTATCGCTCCTGGCCGACCTGCGCGGACGTCATCCCGGCGTCGAGGTCCACATGGTCCAGTCCGGGTCCGCGCATCTGCTGGAGGAGGTCCGCCGCGGCACCCTGGACCTGGCGTTCGTCGTCTACGAAGGGCACGAAGAGGGCGTGCGCATCCGCCCGTTGGCGGCCGAGCCGATGATGCTGCTCTGCCGCCCGGACCACCCGCTCGTCTTCAGCGGTGAACCGCTCACCACGTACGGCGGCGAGCCGCTCTCCGCGCAGGCGCTGGCCGGCGAGGTCTTCGTCGACCTGCATCGCGACTGGGGCGCACGGCGGGCCGCCGACGCGCTGTTCGCCGCCTCGGGCACGCGCCGCACGGTGGCCATGGAGGTCAACGACGTCTACACGCTCCTCGACCTGGTCGCACGGGGTCTGGGCGTCGCGGTGGTGCCCCGCCCGGTGACCCACAAGGACCAGGCACGCGGCCTCGCCGCCGTGCCGCTCGCCGCCGACACGGTGTGGAGCGTGGGCATCGCCGTACCCCGCAGCGGACGCCTCTCACCGGCGGCCCAGGCCCTCCTGGAGAGCCTGACCGCGATTGAGCACAAGTAGTGATGAATCCGATCAGCATTGGATGTTGGACGCCATAGGGCCGGAACGCCAGGGTGGACGCGGGGGCGGGCAGGACAGGGCACCGCCCCGCGAACCGACATGGCGAAAGGCTGCTCCCATGGCGCAGGAAGTACGCGGAGTCATCGCATCGGGGAAGGGTGAGCCGGTGCGGGTGGAGACGATTGTGGTGCCGGATCCGGGTCCGGGTGAGGCCGTGGTGCGGGTGCAGGCGTGCGGGGTGTGTCATACGGACCTGCATTACAAGCAGGGTGGTATCAGTGAT
>NZ_JOFQ01000036.1 GCF_000718305.1 Streptomyces niger | reverse complement strand
CGGCCTCAGTCCTCCCCCTTGCGCATACCGCATAGCAACGGCATACCGCGGACACCCGCCGACGTCACTCCCGACAACGCAGCGGAAAGGTCAGTAACAGGCGGCCACCTGGGAGCCGCCGTGCGGACGCATCGGCTCGATGTCCAAAGCGTCGTCCCCCACTTTGAACTGGATCTTCGTCTCGTCCAGTCCGAGCTGCCGGTCTTCAGCCACCAGCTCCTCGTACCGCTGGAGCGTGACACTGCCGACCTTGGTACTTGCGGGCATCAGGCCCACCCCCTGCGGCCGGGGCGTCGGTTCTCCCTGCCGGCGACAAGCCCCGGCCCCACACCACGAGCGTCAACCCCTGGCCAGATCCACAGCAACCACTGGCCAGGCCAACTGTGTAGGGGCCTTCCGAATCAGGTTCTGACCGATGTACGCGCCTCCGGAAAACGCATCGTGCCGGTCTGCCCCTACGTGGCGAAGTTCCTCGACAAGTACGACGAATTTGCCGACAACACCGACCCTGTCTCCCTCGAAGTCCTGCAGTGGCTGAAGAGCGTGCGGGCACACTGACCGCCCGCGCCACCACCAGCTCTGCAGGGGTAGTGGGCGTGCCTCGGCCGGGGCTGGGCGTTTCTTGGCCGGGGCTGGGCGTGTCTTCATTCCTGGTGGGCGGTCGACGCGAGGACGCCGTCGAGGAGGTCACGCAGCTGGGAGCGGGCGGTGATGCCCAGCTTGGGGAAGCTGCGATAGAGGTGCGAACTGACGGTGCGCGGGGAGAGGAAGAGCTTCTCGCCGATCTCGCGGTTGGTCAGTCCGCGGGCGGCGAGCCTGATGATCTGCTGCTGTTGCGGGGAGAGCGCGGCGAGCGCATCGGGGGCCGTGTCCATGACGTCGAGGCCGGCAGCGCGCGATTCGGCCCGCGCGCGCTCGATCCACGGGCGGGCACCCAGGCGGCGGAAGATCTCCAGGGCGTCGGCGAGCGGCGCCCGCGCCTCCGCGATGCGTCGCCGGCGCCGCAGCCATTCGGCGAGATCGAGCAGGGTCTGGGCGCGTTCGAAGGGCCAGTGCGCGAGGACCGGGTCGGCCAGGGCAGCCCGGAAGTGCGACTCGGCATGCTCGGGGTCGGCCAGCAGGCCGCGGGCTCGGCTGAGCAGCGCGTGTAGGCGGGGTGAGGCGTTGTCCCCGAGCGCGCGTGCGCAACGCTCGACGATCGCGGCGGCGTCCTCGCGGCGGCCGCTGCGCACCGCGGCGGCGGCCAGATCCGCGAGGGCCGGGAAGGAAGCGTGATAGTGCACGGGCTCGCCATCTCCCGTGAAAACCAGGCGTAGTTGGTCGTAGGCGGTCACGTACGCGCCGTCCGCAGCCGCCGCGGCGCCGAGCGCCCGACGGGCGTAGACCGCAACCGAGCGACTTTCCAGCGGGTCGATCAGAGCGAGCGCCTCATCGGCCCGCGCGCGAGCTGCCGGTGTGTCCCCCTGGTAGGCCAACACGGTGGCATCCACGGCGGCCGCACAGGCCGCGGCGTGGTCCAGGCCGGCTGCCTGGCCGACCGCGGTGGCGCGGGCGCAGGCCTCCCGGGCCTGGTCCCACCGTCCTCGTTCCACGTAGGCCCAGGCGACCGCGCCACCCAGGCCCTCCGGCAGCGCCCCTTGCGCCTGCCAACGGTCGAGGGCCTGGTCGAAGGCGCGGACGGCCTGCGGGGTCTCGTCCAGCAACCACGCCATGATCCCGACGGTGGTGAGCCGCTCCGGCCGGGCTTCCGCCTCGGCGATCAACTGCGGAAGCACGGCGACGAATTCGTCCCTGCCGCCGAAGGGATCCGACACGACCCTCACCCAGGTGCGCAAGCCTGTGGATGAGGCGTCCTCGGGAAGGCGTCCCAGAATGTCATGGATACGGCGGCGCTGGGCGTCCTCTCCGGAATAGAAGCGGACCACGGCGGCGTCGGCCAAGAGGCCCAGCGCGGCGGCCGGCTGCGAGACCGCCCATCCCTCGGCGGCGTCGGTCAGCCGGGAGAAGACCGTGGTGTGGCGCAAGGTCAGGATCGCCAGTCGCCCGACCTGCACCGCGGCGGAAGCCAGCAGCGCCGGGTCATCCGTGCGTGCGCGGGCCGCAGCGGTCAGTTCCTCGACCCAAGCGAGGTCACCGGTGAACACGGCCGCCGAAGCGGCTTCGACCAGCAGTCGGGCACTGTCCCAACGCCGCGGTGCCAGCTCCGCCGCGCGCTGGAGGGCCTTGGCCGCCGCCGCGTGGCCGCCGCGGCTGCGGGCCCGATCAGCGGTCCGCGCCAGCTCCGCCGAAACGGCGGCGTCCGGGCCCGAACAGGCGGCGGCCAGATGCCAGGCACCCCGGTCCGGTTCGTCCCGCAGCAGCTCGGCGAGCGTGAGATGAGCCTCGCGCTGGGCCTTCGTGCTCGGCGTTGGGCAGCCAGATGTTGTGCTCGGTGTTCGGCCGCCAGGCTTCGTGCTCGGCGTTGGGCAGCCAGGTGTTCTGCTCGGTGTTCGGCCGCCAGGCTTCGTGCTCGGCGTTGGGCAGCCAGGTGTTCTGCTCGGCGTTCGGCCGCCAGGCGTTGTCCTCAGCTTCGGACAGCCAGACGTTGTCGTCAGTGTCCGAGAGCCCGGTCGGGACGACATTCGGCAGTCCGGCCGGGAGGGCGATCGGGGAGTCGATGCTGTCCATGGCGGCCAGGAGCAGCAGGGCCCGGGTCGTGTGGGCGGGGAGGCCGTCGAGGCAAGCGGCGAAAATCCGCTCCAGGTGATCGGTGAGGGGGAGCGGACCTACGGACGGCAGCCCTGCGGCCACGTCGTGAGCGGTGGCTGCCCTCGTGAGTTCGACCAGTGCCAGGGGGTTGCCGCCTGCTTGGTCGAGGATGCGCGCCCTGGTGTGGCCGGTTGGACTCTTGGGTTGCTGGTCCAGCAGCCGGTTCGCCGCAGCGTTGTCCAACGGTTCGAGGATGAGCGTGGGCACGTGCCGGTCGAACCCCGCGGGGCGGTCGCCGTCACGGGCGGCGATCAGCATCGTGACGGGCTCAGCTCCCAGCCGCCTGGCAGCAAAGGACAGTGCGTCCACGGAAGCACGGTCGAACCACTGCGCATCGTCGAGCACCAAGAGGACGGGCTGTCGGTCGCCCAGAGCGGAGAGCAGGCTCAGCACGGCGACCCCGACCAACAGCAGATCGGGTGCGCCGCTCGCATGTTGGGGCGCGGCCGGCCCCGTGCCGAAGGCGTGCTGTAGCGCGGTGCGCTGCCTCGCCGGCAGTTCGTCCACCGCCGCCAGCAGTGGCCGCAGCAACTGATGCAGTGCTGAGAACGGCAGATTCATCTCCGACTCGCTGCCTTCGGCGCGCAGTACGCGAACACCGCTCGCCTCAGCTCGACGTGCCGCACGGTCCAGCAGGGCACTCTTCCCCATGCCCGTGCCACCGACGAGCATCACCACGGGGTCACCCGACGCTGATTCCACCGCACGAGAGAGGCGCCTCAGCTCCGCACCCCGACCGACGAACGCCTCACCCGGACTCGGCTGCGAGTCCGACTCCGGATCCGACTCCGGACCCGGGTCTGATTCCGGCTCCGGCTCCCACTCCGGCTCCGACTCCCACTCCGACTCCGGATCCAGCTCCGGCTTTCGTTTCGCGACCGCAGCGAGGTCGCCGGTGTGCTCATCCACGGGCCCTCCACGGTTACCACGGATCGTGGCTCACGAACGGGAGCCGCCTTGCGTTGCCCGCCCAGGCTACAAGCGGCCGCGGCACGCCCTGTGGCTCGGTCGTGCGCCCAGGTGCAGTCACGTGACGGATACCCCGGGTGCCGAGGCCGCTCGTACGGTTCAGGAAATCCTCCGAATTTCCAAGGACGCCACATGGACAACGACAACATTACGCTCGGCGATGTCAGCGTCACCCGGGTATGGGAATACTTCGGCTCCGTCGACATGACGCCCGAAACTTTCTTCCCGGAGAGTCCGAAGGAAGTGTGGGAAGACGGCGCCTCCTGGCTGACCCCGCATTTCCTGGGTTCCGATACCAACATCGTGAATTCCGCGATCCAGACCTGGCTGCTGCGCAGCGAGGGCAAGACCATCCTCGTCGATACCGGCGTGGGCAACCACAAGGAGCGCCCGTACGCACCGGTTTGGAGCCACCTCAAGACGGATTTCCTGGCCAATCTCGCCCGGGCCGGGGTCGAGCCCGAGGACGTGGACATCGTGATCAACACACATCTCCACATCGATCACGTCGGCTGGAACACCTACCTGGACGGTCGCCAGTGGGTGCCAACTTTCCCGCGCGCCACTTACCTGATGCCGAAGGTCGACTTCGAATTCTGGAATCCCGAGAACGGCCATAAGCCGCTGCTCGGCCGAGGCAACCAGAACGTCTTCGAGGACAGCGTGGCTCCGGTGCACCAGGCCGGCCAGACACTGCTGTGGGAGAACAGCCACCAGATCGACGCCGGCCTGCGCCTGGATGCGGCTCCCGGTCACACCCCCGGCTCCTCTGTCCTGACCCTTACCTCCGGGACGGACCGCGCGGTGTTCGTCGGCGACATGCTGCACAGCCCGGTACAGATCCTCGAACCGGACGCCAACAGTTGCTTCTGCGAGGACCCCGCGGGCGCCCGCGCCACTCGCCGCAAGGTGCTCGGCTGGGCGGCTGACAACAACGCCCTTGTGATCCCTGCGCACCTGGGCGGCCACGGTGCCGCCGAAGTGGCACGCGAGGGAGACAAGTTCGCCATCAAGGGCTGGGCCCCCTTCGCCCCGTACCCCGAGCAGTCCTGAGTCCCTGCGGAAAGGCACCACCATGAACCACCATCCCACCCCCACCG
The DNA here is from genome assembly GCF_000718305.1 of Streptomyces niger. Taxonomy (GTDB): domain Bacteria; phylum Actinomycetota; class Actinomycetes; order Streptomycetales; family Streptomycetaceae; genus Streptomyces; species Streptomyces niger. Next base: position 39,001 of record NZ_JOFQ01000036.1, on the reverse strand, counting down.
TGAGCCACCACTCCCTCCCCCTCGTGAACAACGGCTCCCTCCCCGTCGTGGCCACGGCGCACGGAGCCGTTCGCGGCCTGCGTCGGGGCGACACCACCGCCTTCCTGAACATCCCCTACGCTGCCGCCCCTCGCGGCGCGGGCCGGTTCGCGCCGCCGCAGCCGCACGAACCGTGGGACGGCGTGCGGGACGCCACCGTGCCGGGGCCCAACGCGCCGCAGTCCGAGCGCAAGCTCGGCAGCATCGATATGTCCCCTTACTTCGGCACCGGTTGGAGCCGTGGCGAGGACTACCTCACCGTCAACGTCTTCACGCCCGCCGTCGCGGAAGGCGACCTGCCCGTCATGGTCTTCGTCCACGGCGGTGGGTTCGTTGCCGGATCGACGCGGTCCGCGCTCTACGACGGCTCCGCCTTCGCCCGCGACGGCGTCGTCCTCGTCACGCTCAACTACCGGCTCGGCATCGCGGGATTCCTCGACCTCCCCGGCGCGCCGGCCAATCGCGGTCTGCTCGACGTCGTCGCCGCACTGCACTGGGTGAAGGAAAACATCGCCGCTTTCGGCGGTGACCCGCACAACGTCACCCTCTTCGGCCAGTCGGCCGGGGCGACCATCGTCGGCGGCGTCCTCGCCACCCCCGAAGCCGCAGGCCTCTTCCGCACCCCCGAAGCAACAGGCCTCTTCCGCCGGGCGATCATCCAAAGCGGCAGCGGTCTGGGCGCGTTCACCACCGAGCAGGCCGCCCGCGTCACCCAGGCAGCGGCCGCGGCTCTGGGCATCGAACCGCACGTCGACGCCTTCGCGGAAATTCCCGACGAGCGCCTGGTCGAGGCCGCCTCCCGCCTCGCGGGCATCGACTTGCAGACCGCGACCCACCACGACCCGCTGATCGGACTCAGCCCCTTCAGTCTGGTCCTCGACACCCAACCCGCCGAATCCGTCGCCGCCGGCCACAGCGCCGACATCGACCTGCTCATCGGGACCAACACCGAGGAAGGAAACCTCTACCTGGTGCCCGTGGGCCGGTACGCCACCTCCACCGCCGAGGACGTCGACGACGCGGCGGCGCGCTCGCACCCCGAGCCGGCGCTACTCGTCGAGACCTATCGCACGACACGCCCCGAGGCATCCTTCGGCGAGCTGCGCTCCGCCCTCATGGGCGACGCGCTGTTCGGCGCAGGCAGCTGGGCCCTGGCCGGCGCACACACCGCCCACTCCCGATCCGCCACCTACGCTTACGAGTTCGCCTGGCGTTCCCAAGCCTTGAACGGGCAGCTCGGCGCCACCCACGCGGTCGAGCTGCCCTTCGTCTTCGATCTCGCGCACCTCCCGGAGCTGCACGGCCCGGCCGCCCTGCTCGGCCCCGACAAGCCCCCCACGGATCTCGCCGCCCGCATGCATGCCGCCTGGGTCCGGTTCGCCAGGACCGGCAACCCCGGCTGGGCCCCGTACGACACCGAGCGCAGGGCAACCATGCGCATCGACGCCGAATGGACCCAGGTCGACGACCCCCGCAGCCAGGAACGCCATGCCTGGCGCTGCCCCTCGTCCGCCAGACCGCCGACGTCAGCCATGACAGGGGAGTGCCGACGAGCGGGCGCCGGACCAGGCCGGTGGTGAGCTGGGCTGCGGGGGCTTCGTTCAAGCCGGGATGGGAAAGGAGCTCGGGACAGCATTCGAGACCGTTGGCGGGCAGATGGGCAGATGGGCAGATGGGCAGATGGGCAGGCGGGCAGGTGGGCGGACGGACGAGAGTGAGGGGCGATGACGAAAGGACGACACTCCTGTGCACGACGGGGCTGATCGGTCGCAGAGGCTGCACGGCGACCCCGCGTTCAAGGGATTGATCCTGGATTTCGCGGGTGTGCTCACCGAGGACGTGAGAGCGGTACACCGAACATGGTGTGTCCGTGAAGGCCTGGACCCCGAGGCATGGCGGCGTACGCTCAACTCCACCGAGGAGGGACGCCGCCTCTACACCGAGCTGGAAGTAGGCCGGCTGCCGCAGGCGGAGTGGAACGCGGCCACGGCAGCGTTGCTGGGCCTGGAAGACGGTGTCGACTTGATGGGCCGCGCATGGGGCGGCGTGCGGGCAGCTGGACACATGGTGGCACTGGCCAGGGCGGCGCGGGCAGCCGGGTACCGGATGGGTCTGCTCTCGAACAGCTTCGGATTGGACCCCTTCAACCCCTATCAGGCACTAGGAGTATGGGACCTCTTCGACGTGCATGTGATCAGCGAGCTGGAAGGCCTGGCGAAGCCTGACCCGGCCATCTACGACTTGGTATTGGAGCGCATGGGACTGCCTCCGGCCGACTGCATATTCGTGGATGACCATGCGCTGAACCTGCCGCCCGCCGAGGCTCTCGGCATCACCACAGTGCACGCAGTGAGCGAGGCATCCACCGTGAAGCTCTTGGAAGGGCTGTTGGGAGTCCAGGCAACAAGTGCGGCCTGCTAGCTGGTGCCGCGGTTGAACAACAGTCGTTCGCGGTGATCGCTTCGGGGATGTGCTTGTCTGGGCTGATGACACAGCGCGAAGTATGTCTGGAGCCTCTTCGGTCCACGTCCCCGGGTACTGGAGGTCTCGCATCGTTGCTGATGCGGCGACGCAGCACACGCAGGTTCGGGACCCAGCCCCTGAGCATCGCACAAGTCGCCCTCATGGCGCGGGCGGCACAGGGTCGGACTACCGGTGAGCGCCGCTCATGCCCGTCGGCGCACGCGTCGTACCCGCTGACTCTCACAGTGGTGGCGGGCAAGGTCGACGGTCTCGCTGCCGGCATCTACCAGTACGAGCCCGAGCGCGATGCGTTGACTCTGATCGCTGACGGTGACCACCGCGACCGGGTCGCCGGCACCACCCTCGTCGACCACGCCTGGTTGCGTGAGGCAGCGGCGCTACTGCTGCTCAGCGGCGACCTGGAAGCGGCTGTACAGCATTTCGCCGATCAGCAACCGCTGGGGCGGCGGGGCGCGCGGTACGTGTGGCTGGAGGCCGGGCACGCCAGCCAGAACATCTACCTCCAGGCCGCAGAGGCCGACCTGGGGGCCGTGCTCGTCGCCGGGTTCGACGACGACCGGCTCCTTGGCCTCACCCCTGCGGTCGTCCCGTCCGGTCAGCACCCCATGGGGCTGTTCGGCGTGGGTCATCCCGACGATCGGCAGTCCGCCTGAACTGATCGGGGGAGGGGCCACACTCAAGCTCAAGCCGCTCTTCGTCGACGAGTTGGCGGCAGCGGGTGCCTACGCCTTACTACCCGTCAGGTGCAGCGGGAGTTGTCGGAGACGCCAGGCCCCCGGCTGGCGGTGGCGTACTTGGGGTGTGAGTTGGTCGGGGGCGACGGCCAGGGAAAGGCATGGGCAGCGTCGCAGCAGGCGGCCGAGGGCCACCTCGGCCGCCAGCGGGCGAGCGCGAACCAAGGCAGTAGTGCGCGCCGTGACCGAAGCCGACATGGTCCTCTCCGTGATACCAGAACGGGCTGGACCACGTCGCCCTGGCGGATGTGGGTGCCGACCAACTTCAGGTCTTCGGCGGTGTAGCGCAGGCCGGCCATCCGGATCGAACCGCACCGACGGGTCAGTTCGTTTACGGCACGGGGCAGCAGCCCCCGGGGGCACGTTTTTCTGGACGCAAGGGGCCCCGTAACCCCGCCCGCAGTTCAACTCTCGGCCGCCCGCGTCTTGGACGAGGAGATGCGCGCACTGGCCCAGGAAATTCAGCACGCGGCGGGTGACACGATCTGGGCCCCGACCCTCGCCACCGCAAGACAGCATTGCGCACGCATCGAGCCATTGCACGAGCGCTTCAACGGCACCGCCAACAGAATTTTCGCCTCGCTCTTCTGAGCCAGCCACACTCGCCACCCCATGGCGAGTCAAGTACGTGCGCGCCGATGGCGCATGCGTGCGTAGCCGGTGGCACCGGGGGGTTAGGCGCGCGGCTGTGGGCGGAACCCCTCCGGCTCAGTGGCCTTTGCCCGCTTTCGCCGTGGGTTCCTTCTCGGCCCTCGCTGTTTCTCGTACCTTCTCCACGACCGTGTCCTCGGGGCCTATCGGCCGTCCGTCCGCCGCCTGAATCTGCAGGTGACGCAGCGGCTGATTGGTCCGACGGTCCAGCAGGCGGGAGTGGTCCTCGCCGGGGGTGAAGCACTGCTCCTCGCCCCACTGACGGAGGGCGACGATCACCGGGAACAAGGCGCGGCCCTTGTCCGTGAGGACGTACTCGCGGTGTGACCCGCCGCCCGGCGCGGGGACGCTGCGCAGCACCTCCGCTTCCTCCAGTGCACGCAGGCGTGCCGTCAGGATGTTTTTGGCGATGCCGAGGCTCCGATGGAACTCACCGAAGCGTCGGCTGCCGTCGAAGGCGTCCCGCACGATCAGCAGCGACCACCAGTCTCCGATGGCGTTCACCGACCGGGCGACAGGGCAGGGGTCGGCGTCGAAACGGGTGCGGGCGACCATCCGTAGCTCCTCTCCTCCAACTCCCGGAGGCTTTCCAGGTAGTGGTTGCAACATGCTACCTCGCGCGGCTACCGTCACGCTGGTAGCAAGATGCAACCAAGTGAGGCGATCGGGAGGTGCGTTGGGATGGCGAGTCAGTGCTCCGGTCCGACGGCCGGTAGTGGTAGTGGGACCGGCGAACAGGAGACGCGCGCTGCGGCGTCGGGGGCGGGCGCTTCGCCACCGGCCCGGCTCCTGCCCCTGCTCGCCCTCGCCTGCGGCAGCTCTGTTGCCACGGTTTACTTCGCCCAGCCCCTGTTGGTGACCCTCGGCGAGCGATTTGCGCTCAGTCCTGGGCTGCTCGGTGCGATCGTCACCGCGACTCAACTCGGCTACGCAGCAGGCCTGCTGACGCTCGTGCCGTTGGGTGACCTACTCGACCATCGTCAGCTGATCACCGGTCAGTTAGCACTGTTGACACTCGCGCTGCTGGCCGCTGGGCTGGCGCCCGGGGTGGTGGCACTGCTCGGTGCACTCGCCATGGTGGGTCTGCTCGCCGTCGTCGCCCAGACGATGGTCGCGGCGGCTGCCGACCTGACCCCACCCGCCCGGCGCGGCCGCGCCGTCGGAACCGTCACCGGCGGCATCGTCACCGGAATTCTGCTGGCCCGCGCCGTCGCCGGGCTCCTCGCCGACCTCGCTGGCTGGCGGGCGGTCTATCTGACGGCGGCCGGCGTCACCGCCGTCCTTGCCCTGCTGCTACGTCGCGTTCTGTCCGCGAGCACCAGGCCGCCCGCGAGGGTGCGCGACGTATCGTACGGACAACTGGTCGCCTCGACCGTCACGTTGTTCGCCCGCCACCCCTTGCTGCGGATCCGAGGTGCGCTCGCCCTGCTGGTGTTCGCGGCCTTCAGCACGTTGTGGAGCGGTATGGCGCAGCCCCTGAGTGGTCCGCCGTGGTCGCTGTCGCACACCGCGATCGGCGCGTTCGGGCTCGCCGGGGCGGCCGGGGCCGTCGCCGCCGGAGTGGCCGGGCGTTGGAACGATCGGGGACTCGCCCAGCGGACGACCGGCGTCGGCCTCGCCCTGTTGGCGCTCTCCTGGCTCCCGATCGCTCTGACCGGGCACTCGCTGTGGGCGCTGGCCATCGGCGCCGTCCTGCTGGACTTCGCCGTGCAGGCCGTGCACGTCACCAACCAGACCCTGATCCACGCCGTCCGCCCCGACGCAGGCAGCAGAATCATCGGTGGCTACATGGTCTTCTACTCGACAGGCAGCAGCCTCGGCGCCCTCGGCTCTTCCCTCGCCTACGCGACGGCGGGCTGGCCGGCCGTAACAGCACTCGGCATGGCCTTCAGCCTCGCCGCCCTGCTCCTGTGGGCAGCAACCCGGCGTGCATGACTGTGACTGCCCGCTGACGGCTCAGCATCACCTGATCGTCCGATCGTCCCCGGGCCCGGCTCGCGGCGGGGTGGATGGTGCACGGGCAGGGCCCAGGCACCCAGAATTCCGCGGCTGACAGGAAAACGGGAGAGCGAACATCGCGCCAGCCAGCCAGCCAGCCAGCCAGCCAGTCAGTCAGCCGGGTGGCCGGCCGAGCGGCTACCCGATCAGCCAGCTGGGTTCGGTTGGCCCTCGCTTCCGACGCCGCGCAGCTTCTCCCGAAACGCCGGGACGCCATCTGGGCGACAACTGCTCTGTCGCATACGTTGATCAGGCGCACACAGCACCGGCACCTTGCTTGCAGGGAAGGAGCAGCACCATGACCACGCTGTCCGAGGATCTGCGGAAGTACATCGACGACAACCCGGTCTTCGCGACCGTAGCCACCATCCAGCCCGACGGCAGCTCTCAACTCTCGGTCGTCTGGATCAAGCGGGACGGGGACGACCTGTTGTTCTCCACGACCATCGGCCGACGCAAGGAGCGGAACCTGCGGAGGGACCCGCGGGTGACCGTCATGATCAATCCGCCGACCGCCCCCTACACCTACGCCGAGATCCGCGGCGAGGTGACCATGACCCGCGAGGGCGGCCAGGAGCTGATCGACGAACTCTCCCGCAAGTACACCGGCAAAGACTACGCAGCCTTCAACCCCGCCGCCGCGGAAGACAATGAGCGGGTAGTCGTCCGTATCCGCCCCCGCAAGGTCGTCGGCAGCCTCTGAGATCGATGCGCCGCGCTCCGTGAGTTTCGGTGAGTCTCCGCGGCCTTCGGTGGGCCCCGCGAGCCTCGATCCTCAATCCTCGATCCTCAATCCTTGATCCTCGTGGCGTCCGGGCCCCGTGAGCCTCCCTGGCTTGCGGGGCGCCGCCGGCAACAATTTCGAACTGGCCATCGCGGTGGCCAGTCGGGGAAAGGCCGAGTCGATCGGACACCTATCGTGAGGAGCGTGGAGCACAGCGACGACGTCCGGAGAGCCGTACCGGCATGGCTGCTGCCCGGCGACTTCCTGGCCGGTGGTGACCGGACACGAGCCCGTCGGACCCCACGGGACTGGGCGATCGACTCCCTGACTTTCGGCGCCGCGGTCGTGCTGGGGCTGGTGGTCTGCGGCATCGTCCAGCAGTACGATCGCCCCTCGGACTGGCTCGTGGCCGTCGATCTCCTGCTGGGCGGACTGGCCTGTGTGTCGTTGTGGTGGCGCCGGAGCGCTCCACTGATCGTGGCGTTGCTCGCGTTGCCGGCCGTTGCCGTCTCCAGCAGTGCGCTCCCCGCGGGCTTTGTGATCACCGTGAACCTCGCGCTGCGGCTACCTTGGCGACGCTCGCTCTCGGTGCTCGGTCTGTACTTGGCGGCAAGCCTGCTCGGCACACTGCTCGTTCAGGGGTTCAGCGCGGACGGCATGGTAGGTGTCGCCTTCGCGCTCGCGTACTACCTGGTCGCTTTCGCCTGCGGCAGTACCTTGAGGGCCCGACGGCTGTGGGCCCTCGCGGTACGACGGGAGGCTGACCTGGAGCGCGCGGACCACGCCCGGCGCCTGGCCGACACCCGCCGCACGGAGCGCGAGGCCATCGCCCGCGAAATGCACGACGTGCTGGCCCACCGCATCTCACTGTTGTCGGTGCACGCCGGTGCGCTGGCCTACCGCGCCAAGCAGTCCGCCGCCGGCAGTGGTCCAGGGCTCGATGGCACCGAGATCTCCGACAGCGCTCAGATCATCCGGGACAACGCCCACCAGGCGCTGGGCGAATTGCACGATGTCCTGCTGGTACTGCGCACGGGCGACGGCGAACCGACGGCCCCGCAGCCGCGTCTGGCCGACGTGCCGCGCTTGGTGAAGGAGGCCAGAGCCGCGGGACAGGACGTCGACTTCCACGACGACTTCCACGACGACGTCCACGCTGAAGACGACGCGCACAACGAAGACGAGGTTCACAACGAGGACGAGGCCCGTAACGAAGACGAGGCCCATAACGAAGGCGACGCTCACAGTGACGACGGCGTCCACGACGAAGACCACGTCCACGGCGAAGACCACGTCTACGATGGAAATGACATCCACAACGCACCGCGCGATGCGCTGGGGGAGCCGTACGAGGCGCTCGGACCCGAGGCGTCACCGCTGCGCCCGCAGCTTCAGCGTACGGTGTATCGGGTGGTCCAGGAGGGCCTGACCAACGCGCGCAAACACGCACCGGGAGCGAAGGTGACCGTACGGCTGGCCGGCAGGCCGGGCTCGGACCTGACGATCGAGATTGCCAACCGTGCGCCCGCCGGAGTGCGGACGCCGGACATCCCGGGAACCGGAGCCGGCCTGACCGGGCTGGCCGAGCGGGTGCGGCTGGACGGCGGCCTGCTCGAACACGGCAACGAAAACGGGACGTTCACGCTGCGGGTCACACTGCCCTGGACCGCGGAGTGACAGCAGTGATCCGAGTGCTGTTGGTCGATGACGACCCGCTGGTGCGGGCCGGGCTGACGATGATGCTGCGCGGCGCGTCCGACATCGAAGTCGTCGGCGAGGTGGCGGACGGTGCGGGCGTGGCCGAGGCCGTCCGGCGACACACTCCGGACGTCGTGCTGATGGACATCCGGATGCCGGTCATGGATGGGCTCACCGCAACCCGGACGGTGGCAGGTGGGGAGCACGGCGGTGCCGGCGGTGACTGTGACCGTGCACCCCAGGTCATCGTGCTGACCACCTTCGATGCCGACGGTCTCATCCTGGACGCCATGCGGGCGGGGGCCGCGGGGTACCTGCTCAAACACACCGAACCCGAGGAGATCGTCGAGGCGGTGCGCCGGTCAGCCCGCGGCGAGCCGGTGCTCTCCCCGGCGGCGGCACGCACGCTGATCGACCATGCCGCGACCGGCACCGACGGTCGCACCGAGCAGGCGCGGCGCACGCTTGCCTCGCTCTCCGACCGGGAGCGCGAGGTTGCCCGTGCGGTGGCCGAAGGGTTGTCCAACGCCGAGATCGGGCAGCGTTTGCACCTGTCCACCGGCACGGTCAAAGCCCACCTGTCGAGTGCGCTGACCAAGCTGGACCTGGACAATCGCATCCAGCTCGCCCTGCTGGCCCACGATGCGCAGGCCGACTGACGGGGGCCGGATGGCCGATGGCCCCATACCGCCCAGCGATGGGATGCGGCGATAGGACGCAGCGATGGGATGCGACGATAGGACGCAGGTGGTCGGGCGGTCCGGAAGATGTGGCCGGGTGGCCAGTACCCATAGCCGGTCGGCCGATGTGACGGCCGCGGTGCGTGCCTAGCATCGGGTGAATGATCCACCTACGTAGGTCCCGGCGCCGGTGGCGACCGGTCTTCGCCCTGCTCCTGCTGGCCCCCTTGGTCGGCGAATTTCTCCTCGGCAACGCACCGATCACCGCAATCGCGGGCCTGCCCTTCCTGATTCCGCTGTACGGCTGCGGAGCCTTGCTCATCCGGGAGGTCGCACGGCACACGGGGCGGGGCTGGCCGACGATGCTGCTGCTCGGTGCGGCCTACGGGCTGTTCGAGGAGGGGCCGGTCGATCAGATGCTCTGGAACCCTCACTACGGCGGATTCGACTTCGGCCTCACCTATGCGGGAACGCACGTGCCCCTGCTCGGTACCAGCGTGGCGCTGCTCCAGGACGTCGTGTCGATGCACATGATCTGGAGCACCTGCGTACCGATCGCACTCGTCGAGTCCTTCCGACGCGAGCCGCGGCGTCCCTGGCTCGGCCGTTCCGGCCTGATCGTCACCACATTGGTGTTCGTGACGGGGTCAGTGCTCTTGGCCGCCTCGCAGTACGCTGCCAACGGCCACTTCATGGCCTCTTGGTGGCAGTGGACCGTCGGCGCCATCATGATCATCGCTGTGGTTGCCGCGGCCCTCCTGACCGGCCGGAACCCGAGGCCGACCACCGGTACCGTTGCCCCACAGCCGGTCACCCACACCACTTCCCCTCGCCTGGCCACTCGCACCGCTGCCCCTCGTCCGCGGCTGGCGGGATGCGCGGCCTTCGCCCTCACCAGCGCCTACTGGGTCGGCCAGTCGGTATTGCGGGATCACGTACCGGACTGGAGTGTGGCGGCATTCTGGCTGGTCCTGGCGATCCTGGCCGTGGTTCTCGGCATCCGCTGGTCGCGCCGCAGCGGCTGGGGGAGCGAGCACCGTGTCGCCATGGCCGTTGGCGCTTTGCTGACCTACGTCTGGGTGGGCGTCGTCCATGCGATGGACATGGGCATGCCGCCGATCATCGGCCTGACCGGCAACACGATCTTCGGAGCGGGCGCACTGATCCTGGCCGCGGTCGCCGTCCGCGCGGTACGGCGCTCATACCGACACCGCACCGCCGCCACGCCGACGACCGCGACACCATCTGTTGCATCTACATCCACATCTACACCTGCATCTGCTGCGCACCCTGCGACCTCACCCCGAACACTTGACGTCGAGGAAGACGGTCACTGAGCGGTTTCGTCGGCGGCGGCATCGGCGGCGACATCGGCGATGACGTCGGCGAGTCGGTGCAGCTGAGCGGTGAGTGCGCGGCGTTCCTGCGGTGTGAAGTGCGAGAGGGCCTGGAGCTGGCGTCCCCGTAGTTCTGTCCGCATGGCTGCGAGCTGGTCGGCGCCGTCTTCGGTGAGGCGAATCAATACCTGGCGTTCATCCTGTTCGGAGCGTCGCCGAGTGACCACTCCGCCGGCTTCGAGCTGTTTGAGCATGCGTGTGGCGGTGGGGACGCTGACCTCGGCGCCGGAGGCGAGCCTGCCGACCGGCATTCCCTCGCCCCGGGCGTCCTCCATGAGGGGTTCCAGCAGGGCCACCTGAGACATGGAGAGGCCGGCCGTGGACTGGCCGACGGTCGCGGCCCGCGAGCGGCGCATGACGTAGAACAGCTGGTCAGCGGCGCGCGCCAACGCCTCCACGCCTTCCGTGTCGGCGGCGTGATCTGCCCGACCCACCCCTTCCACCCCTTCCACTCGATCCACCTGATCCAGCCGGTACCAGGACGCCGTCACCCTCGCCCGTGCCGTCAACGACTACGGTGCCGAGGTCGTCAAGGACCGCCCCGACCGCTTCGGCCACTTCGCCAGCATCCCGCTGCCCGACGTCGACGCCGCCGTGACCGAGGCCGTCCACGCGCTCGACACCTCAGGTGCGGACGGCGTCGTGCTGATGTCCAGCGTCCATGGCCGCTACCTGGGCGACCCCGACTTCGAGCCGCTGTGGGCCGAACTCGACCGCCGCAATGCCAATGTCTTCGTCCACCCCGCACAGCCGCCGATGCCCCTGCTGCCCGGCACGCCCGCCCCGCTCGCCGACTACGTCTTCGACACCACCCGCACCGCACTCAACCTGGTGCTCAACGGCGTCATGGACCGGTACCGCAACGTACGCGTGATCCTCTCCCACGGCGGTGGCTTCCTCCCGTACGCCGCCTATCGCTTCTCGGGGCTGACCTCCACCGTCGTCGCCCCGGCCCGCAAGGCCGAGGACATCCTGCGCGACCTCAAGCGCTTCTACTTCGACACCGCGCTGTCCGCCAGTCCCAGTGCGCTGCCCGCCCTGCTCGCCTTCGCCGAACCCGGGCACGTGCTGTACGGCAGCGACTGGCCCTTCGCTCCCCAGGACGCGGGCACCTACTACAACCACTACCTGGAGACCTACCCCGACTACGTTCCAGGCCAGGCCGACGCGATCAATCGACACAACGCCGAGGCGCTCTATCCCCGTCTCATCGCCTCGCCCCGGCCTGTGTCCTGAACGGTCCCACCGCTGAGAAAAGCCCGCCGGAGTGGGCCGGATTCTTCAGGCACGCGTCCCAGCTCACGTCGCCTGAGACCACACGGTCGCCATGCATGAACGGTGTGCTGAACGATATGCGGTCGCGTCGTCATGAACGGTGTGCCGAACGGCGTGCGGTCGCGATGAACGGTGTGCTGAACGACGTACTGAACGGGCGGGGTCCCGCCGGTCCGACCGGCGGGACCCCGCCTGGCCTCAGATCATGAGCAGAAGTCGTGTGTTCGGTACCAGCTTTCGGTTCACGCTGGTGCTCTGCACGAAGATCGTGAAGTCGTCGTTGCGGTCCGGACTGATGCGGACTTCGGTGTCCGGCAGGCCGAGCAGGGAGCGGGCCTGCGGTCCCGTGTACACCCGGTCCGTCTTCTTCTCCAGCACCGCGATCTGCTTCCGCGGCTGGATCTTCTCGGACTTACTCAGCTGGTAGAAGGCGCAACCGGTGCGGTAGGTGTGCCCGCATTCGATGACCCATTCCCGTATCGCCGCTGCGCGAGCCACCGGAATCAGTTGGTACTCGGATGGGTTCACCGGCGTGAGGCCGGCAGCCTTGATGGTGTCCTTGTTCACCGCCTCCGCACCCGTGGAGAACACCGCTCGTGATCCTCGGATGCCCTTGGCCCGGCCCACCATGAAGTTCTCGGTGGCCTGCTGGATGACCTGGCCTGCCTCCTCCAGTCCCTGGGTGCTCGTGGCGTCCCAGATGGCGATGTTGTCCTTCGGGAAACCACACTGCATGGCCTCGCGCTTGCCCATCTGGTCCGGCACAAGGACGGCCAGCGTCCAGTTGTCCTCCTGCGTCGCGATCATCTCGGACACGGCCTGCACCAGATTGCGCGGCACATCGGTCGTGACGTCCGGGCAGCGATGACTCGCGTTCTCCTGACCGTCGGTCAGCACGAACGTCAGGAAGCTGTGGTCGCCGTACAGTTGGGCGGTCTGCGCCAGCTCTCGCTGCGACTTCAGTGTGGCCGCCAGCAGAGCGGTCATTCCTCCGGCGCGGTAGTGCTCCTTCAGGGACGGCATCCGCAGCACGTCCTTGTCGTAGATGACGCACTCCACCTTGTCGGCGAAGACGTACACCGTGACGCGAGTTTCCTGGCCCAGCTCCTGCGATCGGCGGGCCAGGTAGGCGATCTGCTGGTCGGCGACGTCGACGACCTTGCGGCTCAGGTGTGACATGGACGAACTGGCATCCAGCACAAGAGCAACGTGGTTGATGTAGTTCTGGCTTCCGGACATGAGCGCTCCCCCTCTTCTCACTCGGTGTCCCTACCTTCTCATCCACCACTGACAATCGATCTTGGTCGCCAGGCCGGCGGCGGGGACCGCCTCGATCGGTTGGCCCGGACGCCACCGGTTGCACGCTTACCGACTGCACGCTTACCGGTTGCACACTCACCGGGCACCCTTGGTGTGGTCGGTCGGCGGAGTGGGTCGGTCGGCGGAGTGGGTCAGTCGCGGGGCGGGTCAGTCGCGGGGTGGGTCGGTTGCGGAGTGGGTCCGTCGCGGGGTGGGTCGGTCGCGGGCGGGGCCGTGCTGTTCCTGACGACGAGGTCGGTGGCCAGTTCGAGGCGTGTGGTGACCGGGGCCTGTGCCCGGATGTGCAGCAGCATCTGGGTCGCCTCCTCGGCCATCCGGCGCAGTGGCTGGTGCACCGTGGTCAGGGCCGGGCTGGACCAGCGGGCGACCGGTACGTCGTCGTAGCCGACGACGGACAGGTCGTGGGGGACGCGCAGGCCGCTGACGCGCGCGGCTTCCAGAGCGCCCAGGGCCTGCAGGTCGCTGCCGGAGAAGATGGCGGTCGGTGGGTGGGGGAGTGAGAGCAGTTTCATGGCCCCGTCGTAGCCGCCTTCGACGTGGAAGTCGCCGTACAGGATGAGATCGGGGTCGATCTCCAGGCCTGCCATGCTCATCGCCGAGCGGTACCCGTCCAGGCGTGCCAGCGAGCAGAGCATGTCCTCGGGACCGGTGATGATGCCGATGCGGCGGTGCCCGGACTCGATGAGGTGGCGAGTGGCTGCGAGCCCGCCGCTCCAGTTGGCCGAACCCACTGACGGGACGTCGGGGTCGGGGTCGCCGGCGGGGTCGATGATGACGAAGGGGATGGCGCGCGAGCGGAGCTGCTGTTTGACCTCTGCCGGGAGGGCGGAGAAGACCAGGACCACGCCGAGCGGTCGGCGTTGGAGTACGCCTTCGATCCAGTCGGGTCCGGGAGCCTGCCTGGTGCCGCTTTCGGTGAGGACGACGGCGGCCTGGTGGGCCTTGGCCACGTTTTCCACGCCGCGGATCAGCTCCATCGCCCAGATGCTCTCCAGCTCGTGGAAGACCAGCTCGATGAGTGGTGCCTCCTGGGCCGAGCGGGTCGTGCGTCGGTAGGCGTGCTCCTCCAGCAGGCGTTCCACCTTGTGCCTGGTCGGTGCGGCTACATCCTGTCGCCCGTTGAGGACTTTCGAAACTGTCGAGAGGGAAACCCCGGCCTTCTTGGCCACCTGGGCCAGGGTGACACGGCCCGACTCTTCGTCATCGCGCATGGGAAGGAGCATAGAGCACCGACAACTGTGGCTGCAGTGTCACAAGTTGATAACTCGCTCACTGAGGGTTGACCCGTCGGAGTGGGCAGTCCTAGCTTCCCGACGACGCATGAAGTTTCGGAAGTTATATCGAAAAAGTTTCGAAAGGTGTGGGCGATGAGACGACGTGTACGGGCCCTGCGGAACGCCATGTTGGGGAATGCCATGCTGCGCAATGCCAAGCTGCGGAACGCGTCGGTCGGTGGTGTGGCGCTGGCCCTGACACTGACCCTGACGGCATGCGGCGGTGGCGCCGGAGCGGCGGGCGGGGACGACGGCAAGATCCACGTCCTGGTCTACGGCGACAGCGCGAACAAGGTGGAGAAGCGGATCATCGCCACCTTCAACAAGACCTCGAAGGTCAAGGCCGTCCTGGACACCATTCCGGGCGCCGACTACCAGGCGAAACTGCAGACCATCATCAACAGCGAGCAGGCCCCTGACGTCTTCTTCAACTGGGGCGGCGGCAGCATCAAGCCGTTCGTCGACGCCGGACTGCTGATGCCACTGGACCGATTCATCGCCAAGGACCCGGGCCTGAAGGACAAGTTCCTGCCCGCCGTGTTCAAGAGCGCGGAGGTGAACGGGAAGCCGTACGGCGTTCCCATGCGCGGCACCCAGCCGGTGCTGCTCTTCCACAACAAGAAGGTGCTTCGCGACGCCGGCATCGAACCGCCGAAGACGTGGGAGGACCTGCTGGCAGCGGTGCGGACGCTGAAGGCCAAGGGCATCACGCCGATCGCCCTGGGCGGCGGCGACAAGTGGCCCACACTCATGTGGTTCGAGTACCTCTACGACCGGGTGGCCGGGCCCGGACTGTTCCAGAAAGCGCTGGCCGGGGACAAGGACGCCTGGGCGAGCGCCGACAGCAAGAAGGCCCTCGGCATGCTGAAGGACCTGAAGGACGCCGGGGCTTTCGGCACGCACTACGACTCGGTGAAGTTCACCGACCAGGGCTCGCCCACCCTCCTGGCCACGGGCAAGGCCGGATTCGAGCTGATGGGCTCGTGGGAGTACTCCACCCAGCAGGAGAGCCACCCCGACTTCGCCGAACACGACCTCGGCTACGGCACCTTCCCGTCGGTCGACGGCGGCAAGGGCGACACGGCCAACCTCGTCGGGAACACCAACAACTTCTACTCGGTGCTGAAGAAGACCAAGCACCCCGAGGCCGTCGAGAAGTTCCTGAAGCTCCAGTACTCGGACGAGTTCGTCAAGGCGCAGCTCGGCATCGGCAACCTGCCCACGACCACGAACACCGAGAAGTTCCTCGACACCGCCGCCGACCCGGACTTCGCCCGCTACCAGTACGACCACGTCGAGAAGGCACCCGCGTTCCAGCTCTCCTGGGACCAGGCGTACCCGCAGACCGCGACGGTCGGCATGCACCAGGCCGTACAGCAGTTCCTCAGCGGAGCGCTCGACGAGGCCGGGTTCATCAAGGCCATGCAGGCCCTGCCCACGTCCTGACCGCGCGCAGGCCTGCCCACCTCCTGACTGCGCCTCGCTCTCCGACTTGGACCCCCTCTCATGACCCCCACCGCCACCGGCGTCAACCGGCCGAGCTTCGCCTGGGCGGCCCCCGCCGCCGTCTTCTTCGGCCTCTTCGCGCTCCTTCCGCTCGTCCTGGTAGCCGTGCTCTCCTTCGCCCACTGGGACGGGCTGAGCGCCCCGCACTTCACCGGACTGGACAACTGGCGCACGCTCTTCGACGACCCCGTCATGCTCAAGAGTCTGTGGTTGAGCGTCCTGCTCACCGCCCTCGGCGTCGCCGTCCAAACGCCGCTGAGCATCCTGCTCGGCGTCTGGGCGGCGGGCCACCAGCGCAACCGGGCCGTACTCTCCGCCATCTACTTCATCCCCCTGCTGCTGTCGGCGGCGGCCGTGTCCGTCCTGTGGCGCGCCGTCCTCGACCCCAACTTCGGTGTGCCCGCACACGCCACCTGGCTGTTCGGTGAAGGCAACCTCTTCGGCGAGCAGGGCAGCGCCATCGGCGTACTCGTCTTCGTGAGTGCGTGGCAGTTCACACCGCTGCACACGCTGATCTACCAGGGAGCGGCGCGGGCGGTGCCCCGAGTCCTCTACCAGGCGGCCCAGATCGACGGCGCCGGCAGGGTACGGCAGTTCTTCCACATCACCCTGCCGCAGCTGCGCAACAGCGTCATCACGTCCACGATCCTGATGGTGGTGGGCGGACTGACGACCTTCGACACCGTCCTCATCCTCACCCAGGGCGGCCCCGGCACCGACACCACCATCAGCGCCTACTACATGTACCAAAAGGCCTTCAAGAACTTCGACTACGGAACGGCCTCGACGATCGGCGTGCTGCTCGTCCTGGTCGCCACCGTCATCTCGCTGATCGTGGTGCGCCTCTCGGGCTACGACAGGATGCGCAGCACGATGGAGGGCCTGTGAGCAAGCGCCGTCTCAGAGAACCCGTGAGCGAGCGTCGTCTCAGAGGACGTGTGAGCAACTCCCGTACCAACTATCTCGCCGGCTTCGGCTCCCTGATCTGGCTCTTCCTGGTCGGACTGCCGCTGTACGCGATGCTCGTCGCCACCTTCCAGTCCCGGGCCGACTACGCGGCCAACGGACCGCTGGCCCTGCCGAAGACCTTCACGCTCGACAACTACATCAGGGACTTCGGCAACGGATTCGGGCAGTACTTCCTCAACACCGCCCTGGTCACCGTGTGCGTCGTAGGCATCGTCGTGCTCCTCGTGCCGCCGCTGTCGTACGCCATCGTGCGCAGCCGCAGCAGAACGACACACATGGTCTTCCGGCTGTTCCTGCTGGGCCTGGCCATCCCCGCCCAGGCCGTCATCGTGCCCATGTTCTACGTCATGAGCGAGGCCGGCCTCTACGACAACCTCATCGGCGTCATCCTGCCGACCGCCGCCTTCGCCATGCCGGTGTGCGCCCTGATCCTCAGCGGCGTGATGCGCGACATCACACCGGAGCTGTACGAGGCGATGACGATGGACGGCGCTTCCTCCCGGCGGGTCTTCTTCCAGCTGGTTCTGCCGCTCTCGCGCAGCGGTCTCTCCACCATCATCGTCTTCTCCGCCCTGCAGGCATGGAACGGATTCCTCTTCCCCCTGGTGCTCACGCAATCCGCCGACACCAAGGTCATCACCATGGGCCTGTACGACTTCCAGACCGAGCACGGGGTCGACATCCCGGGCCTGCTCGCCGCGGTCGTGCTGTCCATGGTCCCCATCCTGCTCGTCTATCTGTTCGCCCGCCGCGCCCTGGTCCAGGGCCTCATGGGCGTCGGAGGAAAGTGACCGGCCACGTGTCTGCAACGACCGACCACACCGAACACACCGAACACGCCGCACGCACCGAACACGCCGACCACACCGAACATGCCGCACGTGCCGAGCGCACTCAACGCACCGAGCGTGCCGAACACACCGAAACGACCGGCCTCCCGCTGTGGCGGGACGCGGCCCGCGAGCCGGGGGAGCGGGCCGATGCCCTGCTCGCCGAGATGACACTGGAAGAGAAGATCGCCCAGCTCTTCGGGGTGTGGGTCGGCGCCTCCGCCGAGGGCGCCGAAGTCGCCCCGCACCAGCACGACATGGAGGAGCCGGCGCCCCTGGAGGACCTGCTGCCGTACGGGCTCGGCCAGCTGACCCGGCCGTTCGGGACCACCCCCGTCGACCCCGCACTCGGCGCGCTGTCGCTGCTGCGCACCCAGCGCCGGATCGCCGCCGCGAACCGCTTCGGTATCCCGGCACTCGCGCACGAGGAGTGCCTCGCGGGTTTCGCCGCCTGGGGTGCGACCGCCTACCCCGTACCCCTCTCCTGGGGCGCCACCTTCAACCCCGTACTCATCGAGGAGATGGCGAGGGCGATCGGCCGTGACCTGCGCGCGGTCGGCATCCACCAGGGCCTCGCCCCGGTCCTGGACGTCGTGCGCGACGCCCGCTGGGGGAGAGTGGAGGAAACCATCGGCGAGGACCCCTACCTCGTCGGCACGATCGGCACCGCGTATGTACGCGGCCTGGAGGCCGCCGGCATCGTCGCCACCCTCAAGCACTTCGCCGGCTACTCCGCCTCCCGCGCCGGACGCAACCTCGCTCCCGTCGGCATGGGTGCCAGAGAACGCGCCGACGTCATCCTGCCGCCGTTCGAGATGGCCGTGCGCGAAGGTGGCGTCCGTTCGGTGATGCACGCCTACACCGACACCGACGGCATCCCGTCCGCGACCGACGAACGGCTGCTCACCGGCCTGCTCCGGGATGCCTGGGGCTTCGAGGGAACGGTCGTCGCCGACTACTTCGGGATCGCCTTCCTCCAGACCCTGCATGGAGTCGCCGGCAGCCTCGGCGAAGCCGCCGCCGCGGCACTCACCGCGGGCGTCGACGTGGAACTCCCCACCGTCAAGGCGTTCGGCGCACCGCTGCGCGCGGCGCTCGCCGAAGGTCTGGTGTCCGAGGCGGTCGTGGACCGCGCCGTGCACCGGGTTCTGAGACAGAAGGCCCAGCTGGGGCTGCTCGACGCGGACTGGGACCCGACACCGGCGGTGCTCGCCGACACGGACGCGGCTACGTCCGCTACGAGTGCGGGTAAGGCCGACACCAATGCGGGTGCGACGACCGGTCTGCGTGGCACCGTCGACCTCGACACGGCGGAGAATCGTGCCCTGGCCCGCCGCGTCGCCGAGCAGGCCATCGTCCTCCTCCGCAACGACGGCACGCTGCCGTTGGACGGCGAACGCACCCCACCACGCATCGCGCTCATCGGACCCAACGCCGCCACACCCACCGCGGTACTCGGCTGCTACGCCTTCCCCGTCCATGTGGGCAGCCAGCACCCACACGTGCCCGCGGGCATCCAACTCCCCACACTGTACGAGGCGCTGACCGCCGAATTCCCCGAGAGCGAGGTCGTCACCGCCGCCGGGTGCGACATCGACGGCGCCGCAACCGACGGCTTCGCCGCGGCCGTCGAGCTGGCCCGCAGCGCCGACCTGGTGATCGTCTCACTCGGCGACCGGGCCGGGCTCTTCGGCCGCGGCAGCAGCGGCGAGGGCTGTGACGCCGGCTCCCTGGCCCTGCCCGGAGTACAGCAGCAGCTGCTCGACACACTGCTGGACACCGGCACTCCGCTCGTCCTCACCCTGCTCGCCGGCCGGCCCTACGCCCTGGGACGCGCGACGACCGAGGCCGCCGCCATCGTCCAGACGTTCTTCCCCGGTGAGGAGGGCACGAGGGCCGTCGCATCCGTCCTCAGCGGACGCGTGGCCCCGGCGGGCCGGCTCCCCGTCAGCGTGCCCAGGCTCCCGGACGCACAGCCCGCCACCTACCTCGCAGCCCGCCTCGGCCGCGCCACCGAGGTCTCCAACATCGATCCCACCCCCGCCTTCGGCTTCGGCCACGGACTGACGTACACCACCTTCGACTGGTCCCAGCTCGTCACGGCTCGCGAAGTGGCTGACACCGGCGAAGAGTTCGAGGTCGCCTGCACCGTACGCAACACCGGCACACGCGCGGGCACCGAGGTGGTCCAGCTGTACCTGCACGATCCCGTCGCCTCCGTGGTCCAGCCCGTCCAGCGCCTCATCGGGTACGTACGCCTCGACCTCGCCCCGGGCGAGGAGGCGGAGGTACGCGCGACCGTCCCCGCCGACCTGGCGTCCTTCACCGGCCGCGACGGCCACCGCATAGTCGAACCCGGCGATCTGGAACTGCGCTTCAGCGCCTCCAGCACGGACACCCGCCTGACGGCCCGGGTCCGCCTCAGCGGCCCGGTACGCACGGTGGACCACCGGCGGCGGCTGCATGCGGACTTCTACGTAACGCATCGTCAGGAGCGGTCGAATGCTGCTTGACGTCCGTCACTGTCACTTGCCCGGCTGACCGATCGGAGGGGAGACGTCCGGCTTCGCTCGCGTCGGCCTGCGCGCCGAAGCCGGACCCGAGAACCGCCATCCGTGCCGGGGCCGGGGCCGGGGTCGGGGTTGGGGCCGGGGTCGGCCCAGGACGACTCCGGCCAGGACCAGAAGTAGTCCGCACACCTGCTGGGCGGTCAGTACCTCTCCGGCGACCACCGTGCCGAGCAGCACGCCTGTCACCGGGTTGAGCAGTCCGATCAGGCCGACGGTACCCGCCGGCAGGTGCCGTAGCCCGGTGAACCAGGCGACGAAGGCGAGCGCGGTGGCGACCAGGGCGACGTAGCCGAAGGCGAGGAGCGTCGGTGGGGAAGGTGCGGGTGGCGGGCCCTCCACGGCTGCGGCGACCGGGAGCAGGAACAGGCCTCCGGCGGTGAGTTGCCAGGCGGTCGAGGTGAGTACGTCGGCCCCCGCACTCCATCGTTTGGTCAGGATGTGCCCGAAGGAGGAGACGAGCATGGCGGCGGCCGAGGCAAGGACTCCCGCCATGCTGGTCCCGCGTACCCCCGTGAACAGCATGAGGCAGACCCCGCCGAGCCCCACCGCGGCGGCCGCCAGGTGCACGATGCTGGGCCGCTCGGAGACCAGGGGCCAGGCGATGAGCATCATCGTCAGCGGCGAGACCGCCATGACGATCGAGGCGACGCTCGTCGGAAGCAGTTGTGAGGCGGCATAGACGAGGACGAAGAACACGCTCATGTTGAGCAGCCCGAGCACCGCGAACCGCCACCACCAGGCACCGCGCGGCCGCTGTCTGCGCAGGGCCAGCAGGATGAGGCCGGCGGGCAGTGCCCGCAGGGCGGCCCCGTAGAGCGGGCGGTCGGCCGGGAGGAACTCGTGCGTGACGAAGTAGTTGGTTCCCCAGGCCACCGGCGCGACTGCGGTCAGCGCCACCCAGCGCATATTAGCTTCCACGGAAGTCAATATAGCTTCCAGGGAAGCTACTATGCATCCATGGAACCCCGGCAATCACCGTCACCCCGGCAATCACCGTCATCCGGGCGATCGTCATCACCCCGGCAATCGCCGTCGCACCGGCAATCGCCGTCGATGGAACCGGCGCAACCGTTGGACCGCGTGGCGAGCATCCAGGCCGACTGGCGCCGCGAACGGCCCGACCTCGACGTCAGCCCACAAGGAGTGATCGGCCGACTGCACCGCCTGGCCGACCGGCTCACCGAGGAACTCTGTATCGTCTACGGCCGCTACGGTCTCGGTGAGGGGGAGTTCGACGTCCTGTGCGCACTGCGTCGCGCCGGTGAGCCCTACGAGCGGGCACCCGGCGAGCTCGCCGCGCACACCATGGTCACCACCGGCGCGATGACGAAGAGAATCGACCGCCTGGAGCGCGCCGGACTCGTCACCCGCCGCCGGTCCGGCGACGATCAGCGGGGCCGGATCGTCGCCCTCACCAGGCCTGGACGCGAACTGATCGACCAGGCCTTCACCGACCACATGCACAACGAACGCCGCCTGCTGGATCTGCTGACACCCGCCGAGGCCGAGTCCCTCGAAACGCTGCTCACCACCTGGCTCTCCCGTATGGAACGCCCGCCGCGACCTTCACAGGCAGCGAATGAGGGGCAACGGGGCGGGGGAGGGGGCCACTCGTAATTGCGTGGACAACTCCTCGCCGGACCGGCAAAGTGACCGCTCGTGACGAGTAGTGAGCTGTGGAGCCGTGTGACCGCCGATCGTTACGACGCCGAGGAGGGCGAGATGTCCTCGGCCGCTGTGCTCGGGCCTACGGTCGCTTTCCTCGCCGAACTCGCCGGGGACGGGCGGGCGTTGGAGTTCGCCATCGGGACCGGGCGAGTGGGCGTACCACTCCGGGAACGTGGCGTGCCCGTTGTGGGCATCGAGCTGTCCGAGCACATGGCAGCGGTCCTGCGGCGCAAGGTGGACGAAGAAACGCTCCCGGTCGCCGTCGGCGACATGGCCACGACCGTCGTCCCTGGCCAGTTCACCCTGGTCTATCTCGTCTACAACACGATCACGAACCTGCTGACGCAGGACGAGCAGGTCGAGTGCTTCCGCAACGCCGCACGTCACCTGGCGCCTGGCGGCCGATTCGTCATCGAGCTGGGTGTGCCGCCGTTGCGCTTCCTGCCGCCCGGGCAGGTCGCGGTGCCGTTCGACGTCTCCGAGCAGCACCTGGGCTTCGACACCTTCGACCTCGTCGAGCAGGTACTCGTCTCACATCACTTCACCCACGATGGCGAGGACAGCCGCTACCGCCGCGACAGCTCCCGGCATCGGTACGCGTGGCCGGCGGAGCTCGACCTGATGGCGCGGATCGCGGGGCTCGAACTGGAACGGCGCGTCGCTGACTGGGACGGGGCGCCGTTCACCCAGGATTCGGCGAAGCACATCTCCGTGTGGCGCAAGCCGGTCTGAGGTCGCCCATCCCCACCTTGCCCTGCCCACTGAGCCCGGCCGGGTGTGTCGGTCGGCCCGGCCGGGGCGATGGCAGGCTGCAGGAAGTGAAGCTGGTCAGTAGGTGAAGTAGGTCAGGAGGTGAAGCTGGTCAGGAGGTGAAGCAGGTCAGGAGGGATGCGGTGAGGGCGGCGCGGGTGGTCATGCCGGATACGGTGGCGTGTTCGGTACGGGCGTGTGCGCCGCCGCCGACGGCGCCGAGTCCGTCGAGTACCGGCGTGCCCGCGGTCTGAACGAAGTTGCCGTCGCTGGCTCCGCCCACGGCGGCCTCGCGCAGATCGAGGCCGAGCGGTGCGGCGCAGGCGCGGGCCAGCGTGTAGAGATCGGCGACGCCTTGGGTGCGTTCGAAGACCGGACGGTTCCAGTCGCCGGTGACCCGCACCGTGGTTCCGGGGTTCGCAGGTTCCCGTACCGCTAGGGCTGCGGTGATGCGTTGTTGTTCGGCCGCGTTGGCCACCCGGACATCGAGATCGGCGACGGCCTGCCCGGCGGTGACGTTGCTGCGGGTCCCACCGTGCACGACACCGACATTGACGCTGGTACCGGCAGCGAGGTCGGTGAGATCGGCGAGATCGAGGATCTGGTGGGCGGCCTCGTGGACGGCGCTGGCTCCGGCGGTGGGGTCAAGCCCGGCGTGGGCCTCCTGGCCCTGCACGGTGAGGCGGAAGAGGCCGACCCCCTTACGTGCGGTCTTCAGGGCGCCCTCGGCGCTGGCTTCGAAGACGAACGCGGCGCGAGAGGCGCGGGCTTCGGCGATGATGGTTTCGCTGGAAGCGAGGCTGCCGGTCTCCTCGTCACCGTTGAGCAGCAGAGTGCAGGCGGGGCGCGGCAGGCTCAGGGCGTCCAGTGCGCGCAGTGCCCATACGGCCTGCACCAGCCCGGCCTTCATGTCGAAGACACCGGGCCCGGTGATCAGGTCGCCCTCGCAGCGGAAGGGCCACTGAGCGAGTGTTCCGGTGGGCCAGACGGTGTCGTAGTGGCACAGCAGCAGCAGTGGCCGTGGGTCGCTGTCGCCCGCCGGGCCGGTGGCGGCGTAGCGGCGTATCAGGATGTCGCCCGCTCCCTCCTGGGGCAGCAGTTCCTCGGCGTCGGGCGCGCCGAGCGCCGTATCGAGCCATTGCCGTAGCCACCGCAGACAGGCCCGCAGGGCCTCGGGATCGTCGCTGGGGCTCTCCAGACGGGTGTAGGCGGCCAGATCGGCAACCATGTCCTCCTGGTGCGCGGTCAGCCAGGCGTGCACCGCCTCGGCCTCTTCCGGGGCGAGGGCCGGTTGCGTTGGCAGCTCCGTGGCGGGCTGCGGGGCACCCTCGGCGGCACACCCCGAGGCATGCCCCGCGGCGAGTGCGTCCAGGGCATCCAGGCGGGCTTCGCTCATGCCTTCCGGTGCCCCCTCCAGCTCCTTCAGACCGCCGACCACGGCGTGCAGTACGGGGGTGGTGACCCCGGCCCGTCCGGCCTCCGCGAAGACGGTTTCGTAGTGGGTCGTGACCTCGATGGGGCGGTGGCGTACGGCCAGGTCGCGCCAGATGCCGCTGCGGTTCTTGGGCTGGGTACGCAGCCACGCGGTCAGCCGTGCGGTGGCGTCCGCCCGCGCGGCGGGGTCGGCGGAGCGCCGGAAGGCCAGGGCATCGAAGGCGTCGAACGGCTCCAGCCGCACGCCGAGCGCATCGGCGACGTCGAAGACTTCCTGGGCCACGGTGTGCATGGCGGCGGGGTGCCGGTCGATGAGGTCGGCCATCGCGTCGTCGGCGAGCGCGGTCGCCGCCAGCATGGCGCCGAAGCCGGCCTTGGCCCACAGGTAGCCCTCGACGTTGTCGCTCGTCTCGGCGCCCGTACCGGGATGCAGATCGGCGATCAGGGCGCGCACCCGGTCACCGGTGGGGGCGCCGTCCGGCGCACCGATGACGAGGGCGCCGGGGCCGCCGTCGCGGATCATGCCGGGCTCGGCGACGTCGGCGAAGATGTTGACGAACGCCGCGACGGTGCGGGCGGCCCCGATGTGCTCGGCGATGAGCGGTTCGTTGAAGCCGTTCTGTACGGAGACGACGAATCCGTCCGCCGCCAGGCGGGGCGCGATCCAGCGGATGGCGGTCTCGGTGGCCTGGGCCTTCACCGCCAACAGCACCTCGTGCAGGGGCCCTTCGAACTCCTCGGGGGTGCAGGCCTGCAGGTGGGCGATGTCTGTGGCGCCGTCGTGGCGCAACATGCGCAGCCCGTGCTCGCGGATGGCGGCGACATGGGCCCGGTCGCTGTCGACGAGGGTGACGGGGTGTCCGGCGCGTGCCAGTGCGAACGCGAGGGTGCCGCCGATGGCGCCACCGCCGACCACGGTGCGGGCCCGTATGGGCTCCACGGTCATGAGACGTCCTTACGGTCGAAGAGTCGAACAAGGGAAGGGCCGGCTGGAGAGGCAGGAGCAGGGCCCGGTCAGGAAGGGGTGAGCTCAGGACCAGATGAGCTCAGGACCAGGTGAGCTCAGAATGAGGTGAGTTCAGGACCAGGTGAGCTCAATGAGGTGAGTTCAGGACCAGGCGAGCCCAGGATGAGATGAGCTCAGGACCAGGAGGGGGCGGGGCCCAGGCGGGGCAGGTGGGCGGCGCCGGCATTGGAGCCGCCGTCGACGCGCAGCACCTCGCCGGTGATCCACTCAGCCTCGGGGCCGGCGATCCAGCGGACCGCGCGGGCGATGTCGGCGGGGCTGCCCGGGCGGCCCAGCGGGTTCCGGGAGACGATCTCCGCGTACTCGGATGCGACCGGATTGACGTCGCTGTCGACCGGCACGAAGCCGGGGCTGACGGCGTTCACGCGGATGCCGTAGGGGCCGAGTTCGAGCGCGGCGGCCCGGGTCGCCATCTCCAGCGCCGCCTTGGTCGCCGCGTACGGTCCGCCGCCGGGGCGGGAGCGCAGTGCCGCGCCGGAGGAGATGTTCACAACGGAGGCGGCGCGGCCGGCTTCGATGGCGCGGCGGCCGAGCTCGGCGGTGGCCAGTACCGGAGCGCGGGTGTTGAGCGCGAAGAGACGGTCCCAGCCGGCGGCGGTCACGTCCAGCATGTCGATCGAGGGATAGACACCGGCGGCGTTGACCAGCACGTCGAGTGGACCATCGGTTTCCCAGGCGGCGGTCACAGCCGCGGCCGGGGCGACGGTTTCGCTCAAGTCCAGGACCTGAGCCGTCACGCGTACGCCGTACCGTTCCCGCAGTTCGTCGGCCGTGCGTGCCAGTGGTTCGGCATCCCGGTCCACCAGCGTCAGTGCCGGAGTCGGCGTGCCCTCGTCGGGACGCGGACGGTCCCGCTCGCTCCGGCCGCGGGCGTACTCCTCGGCGATGGCCCTGCCGATGCCGCGGGCAGCGCCGGTGACCAACACGTGCGAGCCACTCAGACGTGCACCCATCGGTGCTCTCGGCGGTGTGGTGAACGCTGCCATCAGTCGAACTCCTTGTCCTTGGTCTCCGGCATCGTCAGATACACGACGAGGGAGACCAGCGAGGCGGCGGCGACGTACAGCCACAGCCAGTCGCGGTGCCCGGCCTCGTTGAGCCAGGTGGTGACGTACGGCGCGGTACCACCGAACACGGCGACCGCCAGTGCGTAGGGCAGGGCGATGCCGGTGGCGCGGACCTCGGGCGGAAACTGCTCGGCCATGATGACCGCGCAGTTCGCGGAGTAGCCGAGGATCAGCAGCATGCCCGCGAGCTGCACCAGGAAGAGGCTGAGGAAACTGCCGCTCATCAGATGCAGCAACGGCCAGGCCAGCACCACGAACCCGGCGGCGAAGACCGACATGGTCAGCTTGCGCCCGAAGCGGTCGGAGAGCAGCCCGGCGAAGGGCAGCAACACCACGAAGACGACGAGGCACAGGGTCTGTGACAGCAGGGCCTTGCTGAGTGGGATGCCGGTGGCCAGATTGGCGTACGTGGGCAGGTAGTTGACCCAGATGTAGTACGTGAGCGTGCCGGCGATGGTGATGCCCGCGACCCGCAGCGCGGCAGCGGGATGCTCGACGAACATGGCCTTGAGCGGGTTGACCCTGGCCTGTCCTGCCTCCCGCGCCCGGGTGAAGGAGGCGGTGTCCTCCACCGACACCCGCAGCCACAGGCCCAGCAGTCCGAGCAGCCCGCCGGCGATGAACGCGACCCGCCAGCCCCACGAGTGCAGTGCCTCGTCGCTGAGGAAGGAGGTGACGAGGGTGCCCAGCAGCGAGGCGATCAGCACCCCGCCGGCGACCGACACCTGCTGCCAGGATCCGGCGAAGGCCCGCCTCCCGCGCGCCGCGGACTCGACCAGGAACGCCGAGGACGAGCCGAACTCACCGCCCGCGGAGAAGCCCTGCACCAGCCGCGCCAACAGCAGGACGACAGGCGCGATGATGCCCACGGTCTCGTAGCCGGGGGTGAGCGCGATGATGAAGGATGCCCCGGCCATCAGCGCGATGGTGAGGGTCATGCCTTTCTTGCGGCCGTGCCGGTCGGCGTACGCGCCAAGGAAGGCGGCACCCACCGGACGCATCACGAAGCCGACGGCGAAGACCGCGAGGGTGGCCAGCAGCGCGACGGCCCCCTCGGATTTCGCGAAGAACACCTCGGAGATGATTTTCGCGAAGATCGAGTACAGCGCCCAGTCGACCCACTCGACGGTATTGCCGATGGTTCCGGCGAGGATGGCCTTGCGCTGGGCGCGGGTCAGCTTCTGGCGCGGTGCGGTGGCACCGGCGGATATCGCCGCCGCCGCGGCGGGTGTGGGTCTCATCGGGCACGCTCCGGGGAGGGCGAGTCGGGACGGGAGGGGAGCTGCGTGCCGGCCGCGTCGCCGAGCTGGGCGCGGGCCACATCGGCGAGCTGGGCATGGGTGGCGTACCAGACGCCGGCGTGGGCACCGATGTGATCCAGCAGTTCGCGCAGGATCACCAGGCGCGAACGGTGACCGATGACGTGCGGGTGCAAGGTCAGCTGAAAGACGCCACCCTCCCGGTAGGCCGCGTCGAACTCGTCCTTCCAGATCTCCAGCACATCGCGGGGCCGCGTGTAGGGGCGCACCCCCGTGTAACGGTCCATGGTGAAGTACGGCGCGTCATCACGGATCCAGTCCACCGGGATCTCGACCAGGCCTGTGGCGCGCCCCTCGGCCACCACCTCGTACGGCTCGTCGTCGGCCATCAGGGAGGAGTCGTAGGCGAATCCCAGGTCGAGGATCGTCTGCAGTGTGGAGTCGGAGAAGTCCCAGGACGGTGTGCGGATGCCTGTGGGTCGGGTGCCGGTCAGTTCGGTGAGGGTGTCCAGTGCGCGGCTGATCAGGATGCGTTCGTCCTCGGCCGCCAGCAGTGTGTTGCGCTCGTGGATCCAGCCGTGCACGGCGACTTCGTGGCCCTCTTCGGCGTACTGGCGCACCTCCTCGGGGTGCAACAGCGCGGAGACGGCGGGCATGAAGAACGTCGCGGGCACGCCTCGGCGTTCCAGCAGCTCCAGAATGCGTACGGCACCGACCCGGGCGCCGTACTCACCCTGCGCGAGTCGCCCGGGACTGGTCTCCCCGTCACGCAGCGGGATCGTCTCGTGGTCGGAGTCGAAGGACAACGCCACGGCCACCCGCGACTCGCCGGGCCAGCGCGCCGGGGCGAGCGGGCGCCCGGCGCGCACCGCCTCGACGTGCCCGCGCCACACCGATTCCGGCCACTGCCAGGAGGGGACCTGCGCGGGGTCGGAAACGGACGCATGGGAAGCAGCACTGGCAGGGGAAGCGGTACTGGAATGCGGAGCAGCACTGGAACGGGAAGCAGTTGCACTGGAACGGGAAGCAGGATTCGACATGGTGCCTCTCCGGTTGGGGGCGAGTGAGGGAGGGCGAGGGGAAGGAAATGGCGGGGCGGGAGGGATCGGCAGGGGGAAGGGAATGGCCGGGGAAAGACGTAGAGGCGGTGGAGAGAGTGAAGGGACGTGAGCGTGACGGAGCGGAGGGGCAGGCTCAGGTGAACTGGTCCATACGGGTCCACGCGCCCTTGAGGGTGACGAGGTGAAGGGTGATGTCGGAGGCGTCGAGACCGGGGAGCGCCCCGATCACCTCATCGGTGTAACGGAACAGGTCGGTGCGGCGCGGTAGCACCATGTGCCCGACCAGGTTGAACCGGCCCGTGGCGGCGGCCAGGAACTTGGTGCCGGGGTGCTCCGCGAGCTGCCGCCCCGCCGCCTCCAACCGCCCCGGCTCGATGGACAGCCAGAGCATGAACTCGGCCTCGTACCCCAGCAGTGCGGGTTCCACCAGGGTGCGGAAGTGCAGACTGCCTCGCTCGACCAACCGGTCCAGTGCCCGCGCGACGCTGGACTCGTTGCGGTCGAGAGTCCGGGCCAGGGCGCTGACGGGCAGCCGCCCGTCCTTGGCCAGTTCCGTGACGACGGCGTTCTCCAGCGGGGACAGCGGCTTTGGTGCTTGGTCCCAGCCGGTCCGCTCATACGGAAGGGAGCGTGCGGGACGCAGGTCGGCCACCGCCTCGGGTGGCAGCAGGCCGGTGTCCCACAGCGCCGCCGAGGTGAAGGTGCGGATCACCGCGACATGCTCCGTGCCGGTGATCAGGTCCGCGCCCGGCAGCTCGGCGTGCAGCAGACGCAGCAGTTCCTCGTTGTCCCGCGCCACGAAGTCGACGATCAGATCGGCGGCGCCCGTGACGAGCGCCAGGAAACGTACTTCCGGGCGTTCGGCCAGCAGCTCCGCCAGCTGGAGGCCTTTCCCGGGCCGGGCCTGGGCCCGCACCAGCATCGAGGACGCCGAACCCGTCCGGTCCAGCTCCACGGCGCCGACCACATGCACCAGTCGCCGCTCGCGCAACGAGTTGAACCGGCGTTGCGCCGTCGACTCGCTCGTCCCCGCCCAACGGGCGATCTTGCTCCACGGCGCACGCCCACTGAGCTGCAGCGCCGCAATGATGCGGCGATCCAGCTCATCGATCATGTCGGCGCTCGCTCGCGGAATCATGGCCGAGACGGTAGGCAGCGGACAGACGACCGTCAATGCTGGAATTCCTCATCGCGTGAACTTCGAAGCGCGAAATCCAGCGTCTTCGGGTGCTGAGTGAGGGATACGCCCAAGTCGGCGACGGAGGATCGAGTGGTGACGCCGTGCGGGAATCCGGCATCACCGGTTCGAGAATGAGATGGCCGGGGTGGAGTGAGGCGGAGCGGGGCGGGGTGGGGCGGGGCGGAGCTGAGTGGAGTGAAGTGAGGCGGGGCGGAGTGGGCGGGGCGTCGGCAAGCCGGTCATGTTGCATGACCGGTCATGTTGCATGACACCGATGCGGCGTCACTCGATGCTGCCCTGCGTCGGCCGGGCGCGGTGTCCGGCAGGCAGCAGATGGCCGAGGCCGAGGCCGGTCGGTGGCGGCAGAGGTGTGTGCGCGGCATCGGCGCGAAAGGAGTCGAGCAGATAGCTGACCAGGCGCCGTGAGGCCGCCGCGGGATCGGGTGTGGCGCTGAGCGCGTTGTTGGCGAGCAGTACCACCGTCAGATCCGAGGGATGGAAGTCCGTGCGCAACGCCCCCGCGCGTTGTGCCCTGCGGACCAGGGCAGCGAATCCACGCTCGCCCTCCAGCCGACGCCGGGAATGGTCCGCTGCCGCGTCCGGAAAGGCGTTGAGGAACGCCTCCGTGAAGCCGCGCTCGGCCGCTTGCAGAGCGCACACCTTCTCGATCACGTGGCAGAAGCCGCGCCAGGGGTCGGGGTCGTCCAGCGCCTCGTCCAGGGCCGCCGAACACGCCTGGAGCTGGTCGGCGAAGATCTCCCTGATCAGCTCGTCACGGGTGGGGAAGCGGCGGTAGAGCGTGGCGACGCCCACCCCGGCCTTGCGCGCGATGGTCGCCATGGGTACCTCGACCCCGTGCCAGGTGAAGGCCTCGCGGGCGGCCTCGATGATCCGCTGCCGGTTGCGCTCCGCGTCCGCGCGCAACCGAGAGGGTTTCGCGTCGATCTCTCTCACCTCCGGCTCAAGTGGACGATGGCGTCCACTTACCACCGTACGGTCGATCGTAAAGGCGCGTAGAGGCCCGTAGAGGCGAAGACGATGCGATGGACGGCCCCGTGGACGGCGCCGTGGACGGCCCCGTGGACGGCGCGATGAATGGCGAGGTGAGTACCGCATGACCGAGATGATGCGAGCCGCACTGTACGACCGTTTCGGCGGCCCCGAGGTGCTGTACGTGGGCGAGGTGCCCAAGCCCGTACCCGGACCCGGCGAGGTGCTGGTGAAGGTCGGTGCGATGAGTATCAACGGCGGTGAGCTGCACGCTCGCGCCGGCCGGTTCAAGGCCGTCACCGGCAGGAAGTTCCCGCTGCGCACAGGCCTGGACTTCGCCGGCGAGGTAGCCCAGCTCGCCTCCCCCGTTGCTGGGCTCGCCGTGGGGGATCGGGTCTGGGGCATCCTGCCGCGTTCCTCCGGCTTCGGCAGCGCAGCGGAGTACGTCGCCGTCCGACCGGAGCAGATGTCCCGGAGCCCCAAGGGACTCGACCCCGTCGAAGCCGTGGCGATGCCCGTGGGCACCACGGTTATCACCGCCCTGCGGGACAAGGCGCGGCTGCGCCCCGGCGAGCGTCTCCTGGTGCGCGGGGCGGCCGGGGGAGTGGGCAATGTGGCAGTCCAGTTGGGTAAGGCGATGGGAGCAGAGGTCATGGGTCTCGCCCGCGCGGAATCCCTGGCCCTGGTCCGCGAACTGGGCGCCGACGAGGCACTGGACTACCGCGCCACCACGCCCGCCGACCTGGGCCGCTACGACGTGGTCCTGGACACTGTCGGCAAGGACCTCCCCGACTACCGCAGGCTGCTCGCTCCGGGCGGACGCATGGTGGCCATCGCCTTCGACATCGACAGGATTGCCGCCTCCCTCGGCTACATCCTCGCCAGCGCCGTCCACGGCCGCAGCCGGGTGCGCTTCTTCAGTGGCAATCCGAAGACCGAGCTCTTCAACGAACTGACGTCATACGTCGAGCAGGGCACGCTCCGACCGATCGTGGACACCGTCTTCCCGCTGGCGGACATCGCCGACGCCCATCGCGCACTGGAGGCAGGCGGTGTGCGCGGCAAGTACGTCGTACGCATCGCCTCCTAGGCCACCTAGACAACCACTCGTGACCTGCCGCGCAAGCCGCGCGACCAACGCAACGCGCGCAAGCCGCGCGAGCGTACGAGCCGCCCGGGTGCCGGCCCGGCGATCAGAGGTGGGCGCGTTCGCGTGTCCCGATTCCGTGCCGTGAGGCTGTAGTCCGAGAGCGAGGGGGCAGAGGTGCCCCCACCGGCGGCGCATCTCAGCGGGCCAGTAGGTCCCGGATGGTTGCCGTGATCTCGTCCGGTGCTTCCTCGGCCATGAAGTGCCCCGCCCGGGTCAGTCGGTGGTCGAGGGTGGGGGCCCACGCCTTCCACACCTCGGCGGCGTCGTAGCCCAGCTGCGCGCCCCAGTCCTGCTGGACGACCGACACCGGCATGGCCAGCTGCGATCCGGCGTCGAGGTCCGCTTGGTCGTGCACGATGTCGACGTTCGCCGAGGCCCGGTAATCCGCGACGATCGACGTGACCGCGGCGGCGCTCGCCCGCAGGTACTCGGCGCGTACCTCCTGCGGCATGGCGGCGGGATCGTTGGACCAGGCGTCGAGGAACGAGCCGAAGAACGCCTCCGCGCTGTTGGCGATCATCGTCTCGGGCAGACCGGGCGGCTGCGCCATGAGGAAGAGGTGATAGCCGACCGCTGCCGACGCGCCATGCAGGACGTTCCACATGTCGAGCGTCGGCACGATGTCGAGCAGCCCGAGGTGCGTGATGGTCTCGGGGTGGTCCAACGCCGCTCGGAAAGCGACCAGGGCGCCTCGGTCGTGGCCGACAAGGGCGAAGCGCTCATGGCCGAGCTCCGCCATGAGGGCCATGATGTCGGCGGCCATGGTGCGCTTGGCGTACACGTCGGGTGCGGTGGCCGCCGGCTTGTCACTGGCGCCGTAGCCCCGCAGGTCGGGGCAGATCACCGTGCGCTCGGCGGCGAGCTGCGCGGCGACGTGTCGCCACATCAGGTGGGTCTGCGGAAAACCGTGCAGCAGTACGAGTGGACTGCCACTGCCACTGCCACTGCCACTGCCACTGCCACTGCCACTGCCACTGCCGTTGCCGTTGCCGCCAACGGCGGCGGCCAGTTCCACGCCGTCCGCACCGGGCAGGCGGAGGCGGTCGAAGCCGGGGATGGTGAGCGTCATCGGGCATCTTCTTTCTGGGCGGAAGTCGCGTAGGGATGAGGTACGCGAAGGAGGCACTGACGGGATCAACCTGGCCGACGGCGATCAGCATTCGATCAGTGCGGTGGGGTGCTGCCGATTCCAGATGCAGAGAATGGGGGCATGCGAATCGACGTGCTCGGTGCCGTGCGTGCCTTCGGCGACGACGGTGGCCCCATCGACCTGGGCGGCCCCCGCCATCGGGAGGTACTCGCCCGGCTCGTCGCCTCCGAGGGGCGGATGGTCACCACCGACACCCTTGTCGACGATCTGTGGACCGACCCGCCCGCCCGCGCTGTGGGCGCCCTGCGCACGTTCGTTGCCGCCCTGCGCCGCGCCCTCGAGCCCGATCGGCCGCCGCGCGACCCACCACGCGTGCTCGTCACCGAAGGTTCCGGCTACGCGCTCCGCCTGCCCCGTGAGCGGGTGGACGCACACCGATTCGAGGACGCCCTGGTCCAGGCCCGGCGTACCCCCGCCGCGGTGACCGGCCTCGGCTCGGCGCTCGCCTCCTGGCGCGGACCGGCCTACGCCGACGTACCGGCTTCTGCATGGGTCCAGCGCGAGCGGGCACGGCTGGAGGAGTTGAGACTGGAAGGGGTGGAACTGCGCGCCCGAATCCTCCTCGACTCCGGGGAAGGCGCCGACCTGGTCGCCGAACTCGGTGCCCACGTCGCCGAACATCCGTGGCGGGAGCCGGCCTGGGGCCTCCTCGCCCGCGCACTCCACCGCGCGGGACGCCAGGCGGACGCGCTGGCCGCCCTACGCCGCGCCCGTACGATGCTCGTCGATCAACTCGGGATCGACCCCGGTGCCGAACTCCAGCGTCTGGAGACGGACATCCTCAACGGCTCGGATCACCTCGAAGGCACACGTCCCGCGTGGGCCGTACCCGGTGTGCGGCTCGGCCCGCGCACCACGGTGGAACTGGCGCGCACCCTCGCTCTGGCGGGTGGCGACGCCCTCGTCCACTCGCGGCGCGACCGCCTCGCCGCCGTCCAGGCGGCGGAACGCACGGGAGACCTGTCCCTGACCGCCCGGATCATCGGCGCCTACGACGTGCCCGCCATCTGGAGCCGTGCCGACGACCCCGGGCAGTGCCGTGCCGTCGTCGCGGCCGCCGAGCGCACGCTCGCCGCGCTCGGCTCCGACGGCCCCGCCGACCTGTCCGCCCGACTTCTGGCCACGATCGCCGTCGAGAGCCGCAGCGCTGACCTGTCCGAAACCGAGTCGCGGCGCGCACAGGAGGCGGCGCGGCAGGCCGAGTCGCTGGCACGGGACCTGGCCGACCCCGCCCTGCTGGCCTTCGCCCTCAACGGGGTGTTCCTCCAGTCGTTCAGCCGTCCCGGGCTCGCGGCGGCCCGAGACGCGATCGGCGCCGAGATCCTCGACCTCGCCACCCGGTACGGACTGCCGAACTATGCCGTACTGGGCCGGCTCATCCGGCTGCAGTCGGCCTCGGCCCTCGGCGACCTCGACGCCGCTACCTCGCACGCCGAAGCCGCCGAACGGATCGCCGCCACCACCGAGGCACCTCTCGTCCCGGTCCTGACCGACTGGTTCCGGGCCCGGGCCGCGGCCGCCCGCAGCACCGAACCCGGCGGGCCGACCGCCGCCACGGCCGCGGCCCGGTACCGCACTGCCGAGGGCGCCCTGCAGGCGGCCGGGATGCCGGGGTTGCACCGAGGCCTGTTCCCGCTCGCCCTCCTGGGCCTGCGCCTGCTGCACGACCGGCCCGCACCCACCGACCCGCGCCTCGACTGGGGCCCGTACCGGCCGTGGACGCACCCCCTCGTGCTGCTTGCGCAGGACCGTGGGGAGGAGGCCCGCGCCGCCCTCGCCGCGGTGCCCGAACCACCGCGGGACCACATGCAGGAGGCCATGTGGTGCCTGATCGCCCGCGCCGCCGTACGCCTGGCCGAGCCGGCAGTCGCCGCACGCGCCGCGACGGCCCTGCGCGATGCCCGCGCGGAACACGCCGGCGCGGCCAGCGGAATGGTGACGCTGGGCCCGGTGTCGCGGTACCTCACGGAGGCCGAGGCATGCGCCGGACGGGGGTGAAGGCGGTGGTCGGCGGGACGGGGCGGTGAAACGGGGTGGCGAAACGCGGGTGATGGGGGCGATGGGAGTGATGGAGAGGAG
The DNA here is from genome assembly GCF_000718305.1 of Streptomyces niger. GTDB lineage: Bacteria > Actinomycetota > Actinomycetes > Streptomycetales > Streptomycetaceae > Streptomyces > Streptomyces niger. The sequence continues at coordinate 4,037 of NZ_JOFQ01000036.1, read as the reverse complement.
CGCCAGGAGGACGCAGACTCTTCGGGCAGCGGGCAGCGGGCAGCGGGCAGCGGGCAGCGGGCAGCGGGCAGCGGGCAGCGGGCAGCGGGCACCGGGCTCACGGCTCGTGCGGCGGGCGCAGTGCGTCGACGATCAGGTCCAGGAGCTGGTCGACCTTGTCCGGTGAGTCGGTGGCGGTGGTGGAGAGGAACACACCGAGGATCATCATGGTGACGGCCTCCGGGTCGACATCCTGGCGCAGCGAGCCGGCCTCGGCGCCGCTGCGCAGCATCATGGCGATGGTGGCGGTGATGCGTTCTCGCGTGGCGGGTGTGGCAATGCTTCCCGAGGCCCAGCCCGCGCGCAGGGTGTCGGTCATGCCGCGCTTGATCTTGAAGAACGCCGCGTACCGGGTCATCCACGCACGCAGTGCGGCCGCGGGCTCCAGCTCTTCCAGGAGCGGTGGTGCGCTGGCGACGACCTCGTCGAGTTCGGCGGCGTAGACGGCCTCCACGAGCGCCTCGCGCGTGGGGAAGTGCCGGTAGAGGGTGCCGATGCCGACGCCGGCCGCGCGGGCCACGGCATCCAGGGGGACGGCGTCCGGCGTTGCGGCGAACGCTTCTCGGGCTGCGGAGAGGAGACGGTCGCGGTTGCGCCGTGCGTCTGCGCGTGCCGGCCGCCCGGGGGCCGCGGCGTTGCGAGCGGATGCCGTGGTTTCGGACTCAGACAAAACGGAGGCCCTCCGGTTAGTGGTACGGTGCGTGAAACGGAGTTACTCCGTTTTTCCCATGGTCCCACGCGAAGGAGAACACCCATGGCTTCCCCCGCCCGATCTCCTCAGCTCACCCCCTCCGGCGCGCAGCGTGCCGGAGGCTCCGGGCAACTCGCGGGCCGTACCGTCTCCCGGATCGGCTTCGGCGCGATGCAGCTGGAGCGCCTGCGCGGTGAGCGCAAGACGGCGGTCGCGCTGCTGCACCGCTGCATCGAGCTGGGCATCGATCACATCGACACCGCCCAGTTCTACGGCCACGGCTTCGTGAACGAGGTGATCCGCGAAGCCATCCGCGCCCAGGACGACGTCATGGTGGTCAGCAAGGTCGGCGCCGAGCCCGACCCCGACGGCCCGCTTCCCCTCCGCCTGGCCCAGCGCCCCGAACAGCTGCGGGCCGCCGTCGAGGAGAACCTGGCGACCCTCGGCATGGAGCAGATCCCCCTCGTCAACCTCCGCCGCACCGACACGGGCCCCGGCCTGCGTGCCGAGGGCGACCAGGTCATCGACCTCGATGACCAACTCGCGGTGATGACCGCCCTGCGCGACGAAGGCAAGATCGGCGCGATCGGCCTCAGCAGCGTCTCCCTCGACGTGCTCCGCCGCGCCCTGCCCGCAGGCATCGCGTGCGTTCAAAACGCCTACAGCCTCCTGGCCCGCGACGATGAGGACATGCTCCGCCTGTGCCTCGAAGAAGACATCGCCTGGGTTCCCTACTTCCCCCTCGGCAGTGCTTTCGACGGCATGCCGAAGGTGACCGACGAGCCCGCCGTCCGCGCCGCCGCACGCGACCTGAACGCCGCGCCCGCCCAGGTCGGCCTGGCCTGGCTGCTCCACCACGCCCCGAACGTGCTACTGATCCCCGGCACGGCCGACCCCGCACACCTGGAGGCGAACGTGCAGGCTGGAGCGCTCACACTCGACGAGGCCACCCTCTCCGCCCTGGACGCCGTCCCGTCCCGCACAGGAGACATCGCAATCGACTGAACCACCGCTGCGCCGCAGCCGCCGCCGGTCTCAGTTCGTGGCCCCGGCCCCGCCCTCGGCACGTTGCCGGTGTGCCTGGTGCGAGCGTCGCCCGTGACATCCTCCGAGCCGCGCTCGGCTTCCTACTCTCCGAAGGAACGTAATCCACCCTGGCTGTTGGCAGAGCGGTCCATCCCGGCTGTTGGCAGAAGAGTCCGACACATGGGCGAGGAGACGACGTACGAGCTCGCGGTCCAGCCTGCCGCGGTTCTCGGTCAGGACGGCAAGGTGCCGATGAATCCCGCGTCGGCCTGTTCGGTGTCTGCCTGCGTGCCGTGCCCCCGACTGACGACCGCGGCCCGATCGGCGTGAGTGCCGATCGGGCCGCGGTGCGTGGCGGTTTGCGTCAGGCTGTCGCACCGGCTTTGCCGGCGCGCGTCATGCGGAGTGCGGAGACGAGGAAGAAGACGCCTCCGAGGAAGGCGTAGCCGGCGAGGCTGCTCAGCGAGGCGTCATCGCTGCCGGCCTGCGCGAAGAACGATGCGCCGGCGAGGGTGGAGATGGCGCCACTGGCGATCATCGCCCACTGGCCTCCCAGCTGACGTCGAAGGGCGCCGACGACGAGCTGGACGAGCCCCGCGGTGATGGCCCAGACGCCCCAGACCCGCAGGACGGCGGGTATGCCGGACGTAGCGGCGAGGGCCAGGCCGATGCCGGTCAGCGTGCTCAGCGCGATGTTGAGGTACAGACTTCGGACCGGACCGCCGTTCGCCTTGGCGGACCGTAGGTCGACGACCGCGGCCGCCACGTCGAAGAGGGGGTAGATCACCAGCAAGGCCGCACTCAGCGGGCCCAGCTTCGAAGCGGTCATGAACAGGAGCCCGGCCCACACGGCGGCGAACGCGAAGCGCAGGAAGTACAGCTTGCGCAGGGCCGCGGAAGTGTTGGGAGAGGCAGTGGCGGAGGTGGGCTCGATGAGGGTGTCCATGGGAGTGCCTTCCTAGGGCGGAGCGGAGAGGAGCGGTGTGGGGCAGGGCGGTGCGATGCGGTGCGGTGCGTCTCCGGAGTGTGGGATCCCTGGAGATCTCATGCGAGGGAGAACGTTCTGTCTCGTTGAATGATGCGCGGGGAGGCCCTTCGAGTCAAGACCGAACGTTCTCCCTCGCGTTACGTAGACTGGGGGCATGACGCGGACCACCAACGCCACCAGCGGCAAGACCTCGGAAGCACGCACGCGACTGCTCAACACGGCGACCCGGATCTTCTACACGGAGGGCATCCACTCCGTCGGCATCGACCGGGTCATCGCCGAGGCGCAGGTGACCCGCGCAACGCTCTACCGACACTTCTCGGGCAAGGAAGACCTCGTCCTGGCCTACCTCGACCAGGCCGACCGGATGATGCGCGGACAGCTCGCCGATGCCCAGGCAGGCACCGGGTCGGCCGTCGACGCCGTGCGCGCCGTCGCCAAGGCCATCACCGACGGCATCCGGTCCCAGGGGTTCCGGGGATGCGCATTCCTCAACGCGGTGGCCGAGTATCCCGATCCGACCCACCCGGTTCACCAGGCCGTTCTGCGGCACCGGGAGTGGTTCCTCGACACCGTCACAGACCTGTTGGCGCGCATCGGTGACACTCCCGCAGATGCCGACGCGCGCCACCTGGTCATGCTGAGGGACGGTGCCATGGCGGCGGGCTGCCTCTTCGATCCGGCACTGATCGCCGACACCTTCCTGCGAGGAGTCGAAGGCATCGTGCAGAGCCGCATGCAGGCACGGACGCCGGTCGACTGATCTCCTCGGTGTGTCGATCGGCGAGGTGGCTCGAGGAGCTACCTGGCGGAGCGTGCGGTGGCTGGAAGTAAGCTTCCCGGGCTCGGCCCAGCCATGGGGGGGAGGCCCGCCTTGGGGGTGATTGACCTGATACTCCGTCATCGGCCCGCGACATCCGCGACAGCAGGGGCGGCGGCTCGCCGGGTAGGCAGGATTCTGGGACTGGTCGCCGTCGCGGTGGCTGCGCTGGCGGTGGTGCTGTTGCTGTCGCCACTGGTCCTGGACGACATCGCCAACTCCGGTGGAGCGGACTGGAACAGGCTCAGTGATATCGGTGCGGCATACGGCTTCACCTCGGCGATCGTTTCGGCGCTGGCGTTGGCCGGTGTGGCGGTTTCACTGGTCGTTCAGAACCGGCAGGCCAGGGCGGAGCAGGTCCAGGGGATCCGCAGTTAGAACTCCTAACGAAATGATCTTCGAGGTGGTTGGATCGCTCCGGGACTGATGATCTGGGGGCGTGGGGTGGCTCGGCCGAAGCCGTGGGAAGTCGA
>NZ_JOFQ01000035.1 GCF_000718305.1 Streptomyces niger | reverse complement strand
TGACTTTTGGCACGCTGTTGAGTTCTCAAGGAACGGACGCTTCCTTTGTACTGACCCGAGAGACTCTCTCAGGCTTTCCTCCGGGCGCTTCCCTTCGGTGTTTCACACTCTATCAGGCCTTTCCGGTCTTCCGAACCGCGTCCCTTTCCGCATTCAATGCGCGCACCGCAAGAAGCGATGCAGGCATGCAGAAGTGACCGAGATTCTCAGATCAGACTCTGATGGGGTGCCACCCCTGTCGCGGGCCGCAGTGATTGCGTCCTCGTGTCCGGGGCAGGTGTTAGACAGTACAGGTGGGGTTGGGGCGAGGCAAATCGGGGGAAGGCCGCTGTCCAGCGGCACCCCTTCACACGCATGATCGCGCCTCGCGTCTGTCGTGCGAAGCGTCCACTTCTTATGACTTACGCTCTGACCGGTGCGCCGTCCGGGACAGGTAGTGACGGCGACCTGATAGATCTCCACCCCTGGGAGGCTTCCCATGACCACCGTGACGTCCCCGCTCGCCGGACGCGCCATCGGGCTCAGTGCAGTGCCTGACCCCGTCTTCTCCGGCGCGATGGTGGGGCCCGGTACCGCGATCGACCCGACCCGCGAGCCTTCCGTGGCGCTCGCGCCCGTGGACGGCGTCGTTGTTTCCCTGCACCCGCACGCGTTCGTCGTCGTCGACGCCGAAGGGCACGGCGTGCTGACGCACCTGGGCATCGACACCGTTCAGCTCAATGGCGAGGGCTTCGAGCTCCTCGTCAACAAGGGGGACAACGTGACGCGCGGCCAGGGCGTCGTCCGTTGGGACCCGGCCGCCGTCGAGGAGGCCGGCAAGTCGCCGGTCTGCCCCGTCGTCGCGCTGGAGGCCACCGCCGACGCGCTCGGTGACGTGCGCGAGGACGGCGACGTGAAGGCCGGGGACCAGCTCTTCAGCTGGCAGTGACGCCGAATCCGTTCCGTGAACAGGCACCGGACGACGGTGCGGGCGGAGCGGCACGTACGACATTCAACGCGGCGGCGCCGGCCGTCGCATCACACGGAGACGGGTGCAATGGAGACAACGCTGCGAGGCGTCGGCGTGAGCCACGGTGTCGCCATAGGCGAGGTACGGCACATGGGAACGGCGGTGTTGGAGCCGCCGGCCAAGCAGATCCCCGCCGAGGAAGCGGAGCGCGAGCAGGGGCGCGCCCGCCAGGCGGTGGAAGCCGTGGCCGCCGACCTGATCGCCCGTGGCAACCTCGCGGGTGGTGAGGCGCAGGCGGTGCTGGAGGCCCAGGCCATGATGGCCCAGGACCCCGAGCTGATGGCCGACGTCGACCGCCGGATCGCGGTGGGCAGCACGGCCGAGCGCGGCGTGTACGACGCGTTCGCCGCGTACCGGGCGCTGCTGGCCGGTGCCGGTGAGTACCTGGCGGGCCGGGTCGCGGACCTGGACGACGTGCGGAACCGGATCGTCGCGCGCCTGCTGGGCGTGCCCATGCCGGGCGTGCCGGACAGCGACGAGCCGTATGTGCTGATCGCGCGGGACCTCGCGCCGGCCGACACGGCGCTGCTGGACCCGTCGCTGGTCCTCGGTTTCGTCACCGAGGAGGGCGGGCCGACCAGCCACAGCGCGATTCTTGCGCGGGCGCTGGGCGTGCCGGCCGTCGTCGCCCTGCCGGGTGCGCACGAGCTGGTCGAGGGCACGGTCGTGGCCGTGGACGGCAGTACCGGCGAGATCTTCGTGAACCCGAGCGATGAGAAGCGCGCGGAGATGGAGCGGGCGGCCGAGGAGCGGAAGGCCGCGCTGGCCGCCGCCACGGGTCCGGGCGCGACGTCGGACGGGCACAAGGTGCCGCTGCTGGCGAACGTCGGCGGTCCGGCGGACGTGCCGGCGGCGGTCGAGGCCGGTGCCGAGGGCGTCGGGCTGTTCCGTACGGAGTTCCTGTTCCTCGACGACAGCAAGAACGCGCCGTCGGAGGAGAAGCAGGTCGAGGCGTACCGGCAGGTGCTGGAGGCGTTCCCGGAGGGCCGGGTGGTCGTGCGCGTGCTGGATGCGGGCGCGGACAAGCCGCTGGACTTCCTGACGCCGTCGGACGAGCCGAACCCGGCGCTGGGCGTGCGGGGTCTGCGTACTCTGCTCGACCACCCGGATGTGCTGCGGACCCAGCTCACCGCGCTGGCGAAGGCGGCCGAGGGGCTGCCGGTCTACCTCGAGGTCATGGCGCCGATGGTGGCGGACCGCACGGATGCCAAGGCGTTCGCCGACGCGTGCCGTGAGGCGGGGCTGCAGGCGAAGTTCGGCGCGATGGTGGAGATTCCGTCCGCCGCGCTGCGGGCGCGTTCGATCCTGCAGGAGGTGGAGTTCCTGTCGCTGGGTACGAACGACCTGGCGCAGTACACCTTCGCGGCCGACCGTCAGGTCGGTGCCGTGTCCCGGCTGCAGGACCCGTGGCAGCCCGCGCTGCTCGACCTGGTGGCGATCTCGGCGGAGGCCGCCAAGGCCGAGGGCAAGAGCTGTGGCGTGTGCGGCGAGGCGGCTTCCGACCCGCTGCTCGCGTGTGTGTTGACGGGGCTCGGTGTCACCAGCCTTTCCATGGGTGCGGCGTCGCTTCCCTACGTACGCGCCACGCTGTCGAAGCACACGCTGGCGCAGTGCGAGCGTGCTGCGTCGGCGGCGCGTGCGGCGGACACCGCCGAGGAGGCGCGTCTGGCGGCGCAGGCGGTGCTCTCCGGCGAGTGACCTGACGCTCGGGGCCCCGGTTCGGAGGTCTCCCCCAGCGGTCTGTGCCGTGTCGATGGCCGCCCCGCCCGTGTGGCGGGGCGGCCATCGTCGTATGCGGGGGCGTGGGCTGGTCACCGGGGCGCGGGTCGTGCCCCGGTGTCGTCCGCCGGGCCTTCCGTGTCTCTCCCTGTGGCGTCTCTCCCTGTGGCGCTCACCCTCACGTGCCTCCGCAGTGCTCGTGGGGGTAGTCGGGAGCGGGCAGGGCGATGCCCGGGAGGTAGTCGACGCCTGGTTCGGGTGACACGGGGTCGCCTGTCCTGGCGTCGGTGCAGTACGCGGAGAAGACCTCGGCCGCGGTGAGGGCGGTGAGCCAGCTGCCGCGGAGGGACCAGCCGCGGACCTCGTCGCCGTGCTGGTCGTCGAGGGTGCGGGAGACGACGCCGCCGGCGCCGCCGAGGGTGAAGCCGGCGGCGAGGACGGTGCAGAAGATCAGTGCTTCCGCTTCGGCGAGGTGCAGGCGGCCGTCGGGGTATGTCGTGGCGTGCATCGTCGCGAGGAGCGGGCTGTCGCCGCTCGCGGTGACGCTGCAGACGACGTGGTGTCTGCCGGGGCCGAGGGCGCCGAGGAGCCGCAGCATGGCTTGGGAGGCGTGCTCGAAGGCGTCGTGCCCGGTGTCGCCGTCGCAGGTGGGGCAACGGCCGGCAGTCGACAGGAGCGTGCTGGCCCGGTCCCAGGTGTCCTGGCGGACGGCTTCGTCGAGGAGTACGGGCAGGGTGTCGGTGATCCGCCGGCCGGTGTACGGGACGGTGGCGCCGGCGGTGGTCACCTCGGTGGTGTAGCGGGCACGGCTCTCCGGCCGGTCGGGGTCGATTCCCGTGTCGGTGCAGTAGGTGGCGTATTCGCCGGGGTCGAAGAGGGTGAGAGCCGTGTGCCGGCCCTGGGCGGCGCGGGTGCGGAGCAGGCCGTCGAGCCGGCGGAGGTAGCCGAGGTGATCCTGGCCGGTGAAGGGGAAGGTGCGGTAGCGGCTCATGGCCGCGAGGTCCTCGGGAGTCGGGAGGATCGCGAGGGTGCCGGGGATTTCACGGGCCAGCCGGCGTGCGGCGGCGGTCCTGCGGCGGGTGCGGCGCGCGGGGCCGCGGGTGCGTCGGGTGGTGCGTCGTTGGGCGCCGGGCTGGGCGCGGCGTGCGGTGCTGGTCATGGTGTCCCCCTTGATGACGCTGGTGAGCGGGCGCGGATCGGCTGACGGGCCGATCCGGCTCGCGAGTCGTCACTGACGACTCATGTGCTCACTGAGCGTAAGCGAGGGGTCTGACAATGGCTGCGATGAGCCGCCGAAAACGTCTGTGAGCAGGCGTTTTCGGCGGCTCATTCGATCACTGAGCGCGGTCGGCGGCGATCCGCTCGTAGAACCTGAGGAGTTCGAGGTTGTCGACGGAGCCGGGGTTGACCGCCTTTTCCAGCGGGGTGCCCTGGAGCAGCCGCTTGACCGGTACTTCGATGCGCTTGCCGGTGAGCGTGTGCGGCACGCCGGGGGCCTCGATGATGTCGTCGGGGACGTGGCGCGGCGAGAGCTGGGTGCGGATGGTCTGCTTGATGCGGCCACGCAGGTCGTCGTCGAGGGTGGCGCCTTCGGCGAGGTGCACGAAGAGGGGCATCCAGTAGCCGCCGTCGGGGAGTTCGAGGCCGATGACGAGGGATTCGCGGATTTCGGGGAGTCGTTCGACGGCTTCGTAGATGTCGGCCGAGCCCATACGGACGCCTTGGCGGTTCAGGGTGGAGTCCGAACGGCCGTGGATGACGACGGTGCCGCGTGCGGTGAGGGTGATCCAGTCGCCGTGCCGCCAGATGCCCGGGTACATCTCGAAGTAGCTGCCCCGGTAGCGGCTGCCGTCGGGGTCGTTCCAGAAGTGGATGGGCATGGAGGGCAGCGGGTTGGTGACGACGAGTTCGCCGACCTCGTCGGTGAGGGGCTTGCCCTGCGGGTCCCAGGCCTGGAGGTCGGTGCCGAGGCAGGGGGCCTGCAGCTCGCCGATGTAGACGGGGAGGGTGGGTACGGCGCCTGCGAAGCAGCTGCAGACGTCGGTGCCGCCGCTGACGGAGGCGATCCACAGGTCTTCGGCGACTTCGTCGTGGAGCCAGCGGAAGCCGTCCGGAGGGAGCGGGGAACCGGTGGTGGCGACGCATGTGACGCGGGAAAGGTCGTAGTCGCGTCCGGGGTGGACCCCGGCCTTGGCGCAGGCCATGACGTATGCGGCGGAGGTACCGAAGAGGGTGGCTCCGGTGCGTTCGGCGATCCGCCACTGCGCGCCGGTCTCGGGGAAGCCGGGGCTGCCGTCGTAGAGGACGATCGTGGAGCCCACGAGGAGGCCGGCGACGAGGAAGTTCCACATCATCCAGCCGGTGGAGGTGTACCAGAAGAAGCGGTCGCCGGGTCCGAGGTCGCAGTGGAGTCCGGCCTGCTTGAGGTGTTCGAGGAGGATGCCGCCCTGGGACTGGACGATGGCCTTGGGGAGGCCGGTGGTGCCGGAGGAGTAGAGCACCCACAGGGGGTGGTCGAACGGCACCTGTTCGAAGACCGGCTCTTCGGTGTGGGAGACGACGTCGTCCCAGTGGAGCGCGCCTTCGGGGGCCTCCGTGCCGAGCAGGGGGATGTGCACGACGGCGGTGAGGCTGGGCAGTTCGGCGCGCAGCTCGGTGACGGTGGCGCGGCGGTCGTGTTCCTTGCCGCCGTAGCGGTAGCCGTCGACGGTGAACAGGACGACCGGTTCGACCTGCTGGAAGCGGTCCAGGACGCTGCGGGCGCCGAAGTCGGGTGCGCAGGAGGTCCAGACGGCGCCGACTGCGGCGGAGGCCAGGAGGGCGACGACGGCCTGCGGGATGTTGGGTACGTAGCCGCTGACGCGGTCGCCGGGGCGGACGCCGAGGCGGCGGAGTTCGGCGGCGAGCGAGCCTACCTGTGCGCGCAGCTCGGCCCAGGTGACGGGGGTGGGGTCGTGGCTCTCGTCGACATGCAGCAGGGCCGGTTCGTGGGCCCTGGCGGGGTCTTCGCCGGCGCGCAGGGCGTGCTCGGCGTAGTTGAGGGTGGAGCCGGTGAACCAGCGGGCGCCGGGCATGGTGGCGTCGGCCAGCACGGTGTCGTAGGGCGTGCTGAAGCGGACGTCGAACCATTCGGCGGTGGCGCGCCAGAAGGTGCTGAGTTCTTCGACGGACCAGCGGTGGAGTGCGGCGTAGCTCGTGATCGGGTCGCCTTGTGTGGCTGCGGGCGCGTCGTACTGGGCGGCGGCCCATTCCTGGAAGCGGGTGACCTGTGCTCCGGCGATACGGTCCGCGCCGGGTTGCCACAGGGGCTCCGGGTGGGTTGCGGGCTGCGGTGCGGTGGTCATCATGCGGCTCCCGGGCTGTACACGGCTGGTGTGCCGGTCCGTGCGCCGCGGTGGGCGGTGCCGCCGGCCCGTCCCGCCCGGTGGCGCCCGACGCGTCCGTAGGGGTGCGCAGGACACGACTGCTCAGGACGATGCCATGTGATCGTCTTCGGCACCAGGGTGGACGCCCCACATTCAGGGGGAATGGTGTGTGGCGCGGACACGGTGTGAGCGGCGCGCCCCGCGCCGGGCCGGAGGACCTGGAGCACGGTGTCTCTTTTGCGGACACAGCAGGTCAACGCAGGTGAACGGAGGCTGAACGATGCCTGCACCGGGGTGCGCTGATGGCAGGCTGAGCAGTATGGACGGGCGGGATCTGGTGCGGTCGGCACGGACGGTCAGGGCAGTGGGCACTTCTCAGGGGTGGTTGTCGGTGCGCTCGGCGCTGCGGCGGAGGCGGGCCGACGCCGCGGGGCTGCCGCCACGGGGTGCGGAGCGGGCGCGGGTCCCGGGTACGGCGGTGGGGGCCGAGCCGCAGCCGGGCGGTGGGGTGGTGCGGTTCGCGCGGTCCTCGCTGCGGATCAGGGTGACGTCGGGCGGCGCGGTCTTCTGCGGCTGGGACGGTGCGACGCCGGAGCCGTCGTACGCGCTGGTGGGGCCGGGGCCGGAGGCGGACGGTCGGGCGGAGCTGGAGCCCGACACCGAGGGCGGCTGGCGCGTGGTGTCGGAGCGGGTGACGGTCGCGGTGTCGCGCTTCGGCGCGGTGGAGATCCGTACGCCGGGGGGTGTGGTGCTGCGCCGGGAGTTGCCGCCCCGGTGGTGGGACGTGGTGTCGGAGGCCGGCCACGGAGACGGCACGCGGCCGGAGAGCCGCTCGGACCAGGATGCGGTGTCCGGGGACGACGGCACGGAGGAAGCCGTGCGGACCGGTTCGTGTGGTGGTGTGTCTCGGTGGGTGCAGCGCTCCGAGGTGGCGGCGGACGCGCGGTTCTTCGGGCTGGGCGGCCGGGCGAGCGGACCGCGGCTGCGGGACGGCACGTACCGGCTGTGGAACACCGACCCCGGGGGCGCTTTCGGGCCCGGTGACGACCCGCTGTCGCTGACGATGCCGGTGCAGCTGGTCGTGGCGGACGCCGGTACGCACCTGGTGTTCCACGACAACTCGTGGGACGGGCGGGTCTCGCTGCACGAGGGTGAGGAGGGCAGGGGGTCGGGGCACGACCGGGCCGGTTCCTGTGAGGTCCGGATGGACGGCGGGCCGCTGCGCTACTGGGTGCTGACGGGTACGCCTTCCCGGGTACTGCACGGCTGGGCGTCGCTCACGGGGGCGCCCGCGCTGCCGCCCCGCTGGGCCCTTGGGCATCAGCACGCCCGGTTCGGTTTCGGTGATGCTGCGGAGGTGCGGCGGGTGGTCGCCGGTTACCGGACGCGCGGTGTGCCGCTGACGGCGCTCCACCTGGACATCGATCACCTTGACGGCCATCGGGTGTTCACGGTGGACCGTACGCGCTTCCCCGATCTGCCGGGGCTCGCCTCCGAGCTGCGCCAGGAGGGCGTGCGGCTGGTTTCGATCGTGGATCCGGGGGTGAAGGCGGAGCCGGGGAACGCGGTGTACGAGAGCGGAGCGGCGGCCGATGCGTTCGTGCGGGAGGCGCGTGGGCGTGAGGTGCGGGGCGTGGTGTGGCCGGGTGAGGCGGTCTTCCCCGACTTCACGGACGCCCGGGTGCGCAAATGGTGGGGCGGGCTGTATGCGGAGCGGCTGGCTCAGGGGTTCGCGGGCGTGTGGCACGACATGAACGAGCCGTCGTCATTCGTCGCGTTCGGGGAGCCGACGCTGCCCCGGTCGGCGCGGCACGCCCTGGAGGGCCGGGGTGGGGACCACCGGGAGGCGCACAACGTCTACGGGCTGGCGATGGCACGTGCGGGCTATGAGGGGCTGTGCGAGCTGCGCCCCGATGAGCGTCCGTTCCTCTTCTCTCGCTCCGGATGGGCCGGGCTCCAGCGCTACGGAGGCACGTGGTCGGGAGACGTGGCGACCGGGTGGCCGGGGCTGCGGGCTTCCTTGGCGCTGGTGCTGGGTCTGGGACTGTGCGGCGTTCCGTACAGCGGTCCGGACATCGGCGGCTATTCGAAGGTGCCGTCGGCCGAGCTGTATCTGCGGTGGTTCCAGCTGGGGGCCTACCTGCCGCTGTTCCGTACGCACTGTGCGCATGACACGGGGCGCAGGGAACCGTGGGAGTTCGGGGACGAGGTACTGGCGTACGCCCGCGGGGCGGCCCTCGAACGCGAGCGGCTGCTGCCGTACGTGTTCACACTGGGGCAGCTGGCCCGGCTGACCGGTGCGCCCTACGTACGCCCGCTGTGGTGGAACACGCCGCGCGATCGGGCGCTGCGTGATTGTGAGGACGCGTTCCTGCTCGGGGACTCGCTGCTGGTGGCGCCGGTGTTGGAAGAGGGCGCGCGGCGGCGGTCCGTACGCCTGCCGCGCGGGCGGTGGTACGACACCACGACGGGGCAGGCGTACGAGGGGCCCGGGCGGGTGATGGTCGATGCGCCGTTGTCCCGGATTCCGGTGCTGGCACGGGCGGGCGCGGTGCTGCCGGTGGCGGGCGCGGACGGCGACGTGGAACTGGAAGTGTGGGCTCCGGCGCAGGGGCGTAAGGGCGGCGGACTTGTCGTGCCGGATTCCGGGGACGGTTGGGAGCGTCCGTGCGTTGAACGGATGGAGTCGCAGTGGGAGTCGGGGCGTGTGGTGGTGAGCCGGCCGGACGGGGAGCCGGTGGGCTATCGGGTACGGGTGCGCGGAGGCGAAACGAGGGCCGAGGCCGGCGAAGCCGGACCCGACGCGCATGGTGGACGCGACGAGGCATGACACGGCACGTAGCAGGCCGACGGACGGAGACGGTGATGGGGGAAGACACTTCGGAACACCTCGGGGAGGGCCCCGGCGTGCCGGTCGGCGGCGCGTCCCGGAACGTGGGGGAACTGGCGGACCTGGTGACGCCGATGGCCATCCGGACCGCGGCGACGCTGCGGCTATCTGCTGTGTGCCGTGCTGCACGACTGGGACGACGAGGCGGCGGTGGCGATCCTCAGAAGCTGCGCCTGGGCTGCCGGCCGTACGGGCAAGGTCCTGGTGGTGGAGAAGTTCGGCGCGGGCGGGGAGGCAGTCAACACGGCGATGGACCTGCGGATGCTGGTGTACTTCGGTGGCCGTGAGCGCGGCGTCACGGACCTGACGGTGCTGGCGGCACGGGCCGGGCTGGAGGTGCGCGAGGTCCATCCAGCGGATCGGCTGGCAGTCGTGGAACTGACGCCGAGCTGACCGACGCCGGCCCGGAGATGGCGCTCAGACCCCGCGTGGTGGTCTTCCGCAGGCTGGTGCGGGCCTGGTAGACGATGGGCATGCCAAGACTTGCTGCCGCGCTGCGCGGCCTCGCCGTCACTGCCGCCACCCTGGTATGCGTCGCCGCGCTGCCCCCGGGCGCCCAGGCCCAGCAACCGCAAGGACATCCGGCTTCGGGGCAGGCCTCACCCACCAAGGACCCGAGGGCCCCGAAGGAATTCGTGGCGCTGCGCGACGTGGATCCGACGATCCGGCAGGAGATCCGGTACTACACGCCGCACAACTTCATGGGCGTGCCGGTCACTGGCTACGAGAAGCCGATGTGTCTCCTCACACGGGACGCGGCGAACGCGCTGCACCGGGCACAGGTGTCGTTCCTCAAGAAGGGCTACACCCTGAAGGTCTACGACTGCTACCGGCCGCAGCGGGCGGTGAACCACTTCGTGGAGTGGGCCAAGGACCTGGACGACCAGCGTATGAAAGGCGAGTTCTATCCACAGGTCGACAAGTCGACGCTCTTCAAGGACGGGTACATCGCCGAGAAATCCGGGCACAGTCGTGGCAGTACGGTCGACCTGACGCTGGCAAAGCTGCCTGCACTGCCCACCCGCCCGTACGTGCCCGGTGAGCCGCTGCACCCGTGCTACGGCCCGCGGGACGACCGGTTCCCCGACAACTCGCTCGACATGGGCACGGGCTTCGACTGCTTCGACACCCTGGCGCACACCCTCGATCCGCGCGTGAAGGGCGAGCAGCGGAAGAACCGGTTGTTCCTCAAGGCGGGGCTGGAGAAGGCCGGCTTCGTGAACTACGAGTATGAGTGGTGGCACTACACCTTCCAGCCGGAGACGTTCCCCGACACCTACTTCGACTTCCCCATCTCACGGAAATCGCTCGCCGGACGCCACTGACAGGCGTGGCCCCCGCCCGTCGTCGCGCACGCCACTGACAGCCGTTGTGCACCGACGCTAACGTGCCGCCCATGACGACACGGGAATTCAACAGCTACGAGGAGTTCTGGCCGTACTACGTGGCGATGCACTCCAAGGCCGCGACTCGATGGGTGCACCTGACGGGCACGCTCACCGGGCTCGCGGTCTCGGCGTACGGGCTGCTGCGGCGGCGCCGGAAGCTGCTGCTCGGGCTGCCGCTGATCGGGTACGGAACGGCCTGGCCGGCGCACTTCCTCATCGAGGGCAACAACCCGGCCACCTTCGGGCACCCGGCGTGGTCGCTGCGTGGTGACGCGCAGACGATCCGCATGATGCTGGCGGGACGGGACGCCGAACTGGACGAGATCGCCCGCAAGTGGCTCGCGGAGAACGCGGCGTAGCCCCCACGGCCCCGCCCTGCTCACGGCCGGTCGCTGACCTGCTCATGGCTTCCCGCGCTCACAACCGCCCGCCGGCCGAGTCCGACGAGAGCCGCTGGGCCACGTACACCGGGATCACCGACAACGCGATGAGCAGGGCGGCGACGACGTTGATGACCGGAGCCTGGTTCGGGCGGGCCAGGTTCTCGTAGATCCAGATGGGCAGCGTCTTCGTCCCCGGCCCGGCGGTGAACGTGGTGACCACGATCTCGTCGAAGGAGAGGGCGAAGGCGAGCAGGGCGCCTGCGAACAACGCCGACCGCAGCGCGGGCAGGGTGACGTGGCGGAAGGTCTGGGCGGGGCGGGCGCCCAGATCGGCGGAGGCCTCGGCGAGCGAGGGCGCGATACGGCGCAGCCGGGCGGCGACGTTGTTGAAGACGATGACGACGCAGAAGGTCGTATGGCCGACGATCACGGTGAACAGGCCGAAGCCGATGCCGAGCGGGTCCAGGACGGTACGGAACGCCGCGTTGAGCGCGATGCCCGTGACGATGCCCGGCAGCGCGATCGGCAGCACCACCAGAAACGAGACCGTCTGCCGGCCGAAGAAGCGGTGCCGGTGGACGGCGAAGGCGGCGAGTACGCCGAGGACCAGGGCGATGGCGGTGGCGGCGAGACCCGCCTGCAGGGACGTCCACAGGGCGTCCCGCACACCTTGACTGCGCACGGCGCGCACCCACCATTCGCCCGTCAGCCCGCTGGGCGGCCAGGCGAAGGAGCGGTCGGCGTTGAAAGAGTTGAGGACGACCAGGAGCAGGGGCACGTGGACGATCGCCAGCCCCATGGTCATGAGCACGCCCAGCACGGCCCGGGCGGTGCGGGTCAGATGCACCTCACGTCCTCCTCGCGAACGGCAGGTCGGTCCGGTGCGGGACCGGGGATGGCGGCGCGTGTCGGAGCCGGAATCGCTGATGAGCTGTCCGGCGCGGAATCGGATGTCGGATGCGGGAACCGGGGCGTTCGACGGTCCGTTGTCACAGTGAGTAAGGAAAACGGGACGGGGAGCAGAGGGGAAAGGCAATGTGAGATACGGGGAGTCACAGTGAGTCCAGGGCTCCGGCGCGCCGCACGGCCGCCAGGTAGCAGACGATCAGCACGACCGGTACGGCGGAGAGCGCGGCTGCCAGCGGCAGGTCGAGGGTGACCTGTGAGGCGATGACGTTGCCGAGCAGTTGGGTGCGGCCACCCACGATCTGGACGGTGAGGTAGTCGCCGAGGCTGAGGGAAAAGGTGAAAACGGAGCCGGCGAAAAGGGCCGGGCGTACGGCGGGCAGGACGATGAGGCGCAGGGTGCGCCAGGCACCGGCACCGAGGTCGGCGGAGGCCTCCAGATGGTGGGTGGGGAGCCGCTCCAAGGCCGCGAACACGGGGAGGACCATGTAGGGCAGCCAGAGGTAGGCGAGGACGAGGACTACGGCAGGCAGGCCGTAGCCGGGGCCGGTCAGTCCCAGCGGGGCGAGTACCGCGTTGACCAGACCGTGTTCGCCGAGCATGACGCGCCAGGCATACGCCTTGACGAGGTAGCCGGCCCACAGGGGCGTGAGCACGGCCACGAGCAGGGCACGCCGCCACCGCCCGGACGCCACCCGCGCCATGAAGAAGGCCATGGGCAGGGCAAGGAGGGCGTCGATGAGAGTGACGGCTACAGCCACGCCGAGGGTACGCAGGGTGATTGTGCGGTAGACCGAGTCGGTCAGGATCGTGCGGAAGTTGTCGGTGTTCCAGACATGAATGACATCGGAGGTGAAGCTGTCGGTGGTCCAGAAAGCGGAGAGCAGAAGGACAGCGAGCGAGCCGAGGTAGGCGAGGCCCAGCCACAAAAGGGGTGGTGCGAGCAACGCCGCCAGCCTCAGTCGGGCTCGCGCACGGGAGCCGGCCGCCGAGGAGGCTTCTTCCGCCGGGGTGTCAGTTGTTGAGGTCCCGATCGGTGAGACGTCAGCCGGTGAGACGTCAGCCGGTGAGACGTCAGTCGCTGAGCCCCCTGACGGCGCGAGGTCTGACCTCGAAAGGCCTGACGGTGAAAGGTCTGACGACGAGGGGTCTGGTGGAGGGGGTTGCATCGGTGAGGTCACCGGCCTGGTCCTCTCAGCCCTTGATCTCCGTCCAGGCGCGGGTCCATTGCGCATAGTCGGTGCACTTCACGGTCGTCCGCCCGTCCAAGCACTGCTTGACGGGCGTGGTCCAGAAGTGGACGCGCTTGTAGTAACTCTCGTCGTCGGCGTGATACGTGGCGCAGTGCTTGGGGTCGGTCGTCTCGTCGCACGCCTTCGCGTTGGCGGGTGCCTCGCCGAAGTACTCGGCAACCTGGGCGTTCACCTTCGGTGAGACGATCCAGTCGAGCCACTTGTACGCGCAGTTGGGGCGCTGGGCCTTGGCGGACACCATCCAGGTGTCCGACCAACCGGTGGAGCCTTCCTTGGGCAGGACGGCCTTGACCGGGGCCTTCTCGGCCTTGGTCAGGTTGGCGATGACCTGCCAGGTGGTGCCGATGACGCTGTCGCCACCCTTGAAGGCGGTGACTTCCTTCTGGTAGTCGCTCCAGTACTCGCCGACGTTGGCGTGCTGCTTCTTCAGAAGTGCGGCGGCTGCATCCAGTTGCCGCTGGTCCAGCGCGTACGGGTTCTTGATGCCCAGTTGCGGCTCGGCCTTCATCAGGTACAGCGCGGCGTCGGCGATGTAGATGGGCGAGTCGTAGGCGGTGACCTTGCCGGCGTGCTTCGGTGCGTCTTCGAAAACGGCTCGCCAGGAGTCGGGGGCGGGCTTGACCTTGTCGGTGCGATACATGAGGAGATTGGCGCCTCGGCCGTGCGGAATGCCGTACATCTGTCCGTCGACGGAGTTGAACGGCTGTTTCTTCAGGCCCGCGAAGATGTCCTTGTAGTGCGGTACGAGCTTGGTGTTGACGGGTGCGACATCGCCGGAGGCGATCAGGCGCAGGGTGGCGTCGCCGGAGGCCGAGACGGTGTCGTACTGGCCGGTCTTCATCAGCGAGACCATCTCGTCGGAGGTGCCAGCGGTCTTAGTGTTGACCTTGCAACCGGTCTGCTTCTCGAACGGGTGGACCCAGTCGATCTTGGGGTCGTTGGAGCCGTCCTCGGCGTAGCCCGCCCAGGCGATGATGTTGACCTGTCCTTCGCCCTTACCGAGCGATTTCTTCATGGGAATGTCGGGAGCTCGGAAGCCACCATCCCGGGCGTCGCCTCCGCCACCACCGCCCGAGGAGCCGCACCCGACGGCCAGTAGCAGGACCGTGGCCGCGGCGGCGGCCTTCCACACGTTCGTGTTGCGCATCCGGTTCTCTCCCGTCGCACACGGCGTCAGACACAGGTGCTGAGCGTCGCTCAGTATCCGGATCAAGAGCGCACTCCACCAGAGCGCGTGGGGCATCGATCGGGTCAACTCTTGGCGGAGCGCCTGTCGGTGCGCCTGTCGGAGCGGCTGGCCGAGCGACTTGCGGGGCGGCTGGCGGGAGGGTTGGCGGGGCAGTCTGACAGCGAAGGGAACGAGGGAGGGAGGAGCGGAGCGAGTCAGTTGGGGACGGGGTAGGCGTCGTCGGAGGTCCAGGTGAGGCGGACCGGGGAGTCGGGGCGCAGGGGCAGAGCCGGGGCGGTGTTCAGGCGGAGGACGGTCAGGCGGTCGCCGCCTTCGTCGAGCCGGACGAGGAAGCGGGTGTGCGGCCCGGCGTGGGCGATGTCGGCGATCCGGCCGGTGACCGAGCGTTCCATTGACACGGCAGTGGTGGGGGCTGCCTCCGGTACGGCAGTGATGGGGGCAGCCTCTGTCACGGCAGTGGCGCGGGTCGACTCCGCGGGCCCTGAGTCGCTCGCGGGACGCGTCGGGGTTGTGGGGGATGGGGAGGATGTGGGCTTCACGGTTGCCGGAGGTGGGAGTGTCGGAGAGGGGGTGTTGTCGAGAGGGGTGATGCGTATGCGTTCGGGGCGGATGCTGTAGGTGCCCGGGCGGCCTGCCACTCGTTGTGCGGCCTCGCCGCGCAGCAGATTCGTCATGCCCACGAAGCCCGCTACGAAGGCGGTGGCCGGGCGATCGTAGATCTCCAGGGGTGAGCCGACCTGTTCGATGCGGCCGCCGTCCAGGACCGCGACTCGGTCGCTCATCGTCAGCGCCTCCTCCTGGTCGTGAGTGACGAGGAGGAAGGTGATACCGGTGGTGCGCTGGATCTGCTTCAGTTCGGTCTGCATCTGCTGACGGAGCTTGAGGTCGAGCGCGCCGAGCGGTTCGTCGAGCAGCAGCAGTCCGGGGCGGTCGACGAGGGCCCGGGCGAGGGCGACCCGCTGTCGCTGGCCGCCGGAGAGCTGCGCGGGACGCCGGTCGCCGTATCCGTCGAGCCGTACGGTCGCGAGGGCTTCGCGGGCACGAGCACGGCGTTCGTCCTTGCGGACGCCGGCGACGAGGAGTGCGTAACCGACGTTCTGCTCGACGGTCATGTGCGGGAAGAGGGCGTAGTCCTGGAAGACGGTGTGCACATCGCGGTGGTGGGGCGGTAGTGCGGTGACGTCGCGGCCGGCGAGTTCGACGCGCCCGGAGCTGGGGGCTTCGAATCCGGCGATGAGGCGGAGGAGGGTTGATTTGCCTGATCCGGACGGGCCGAGGAGAGAGAAGAACTCGCCCTTCCTGATGTTGAGTTCGGCGCTGTCGACGGCGCGTACGGTGCCGAAATCCTTGGTGAGGGCGGTCAGGCGGACCGCCGCTGCGGGCGTCGAACGGTCGTCGGCCATGCGGTCTCCCCCGGTGGGACGGCTTGATCGCGCCGGGCGACTGTACCGGGGCGGCGCGGTCCGCGTCACCGGCGCAGGCAGAGGAAGAGACGCGGGAGAGGAAGAGACACGGTGGGTGGAGTCGGAGAGGGAAAGTACGGAAAGTGGCGTGCGAGATCCGCGATGCGAGATATGTGGCGTGAGGTACGAGATGTGAGGTGTGATGCTGGTTCGCGAGGCGCGGCTTCGGGAGTTCTCATCGCGACGGGCTGCCTGACGGGCGGACGCCCCAGGGCGTGTGTGTCCTCCGCTCCCCCGAATCGCCTGGGTCGGTCGGTGCATTCTCCCTACGCGCAGGAAGGGTGCGTGAACAGCGCGTGAACCCTGCTGCGCAGGAGGCGGGTGGGGGGCATGCTGTCCGCGTGCCTGCCTGGACGGACCAGCTCCGATTCGCCTACCAGCCCGTCGTCAACCTCACGACCGGCACCGTCGCCGCGCTGGAGATATTCGCCCGTCCCGAGCGCGGGGACGTGCTGGCACAGGCCCACCGCTCCCCCGCCCTCGACGTCGACCTGGCCGCGCTGGCGATCCGGCACGCCACGCACCGTGAGACGTTGCTGCCACTCCAGGTGAACCTGTTCGCGGCCACCGCGGCCGAGTTCCCCGAACTCACGGCGTTCCGTTCGGCGGTGCGCGCATCGGGACGACGACCGTGCGAGATCACGCTCGACCTGACCGGGCCGTACACCCACGTACCGGCCTGTGCGCTGTTGGAGGCGGTGGCGGAGCTGCGCGCCGACGGCTTTCGGATCTGTGCGGACGGGGTGGGCGACGGGGACATACCGCTGCGGCTGCTGGGCGATCTGGCGCCGGACATCATCAAGCTGGACGCCTCGCTCTGTGCGGACCTGGACGTCCGGCCGGGGCGGGCAGCGGTCGTACGGATGGTGCGGCAGCTCTGCGACGAGTTGGGCGGGTTGCTGGCGGTGGAGGGCGTGGAGACCGAGCGGAGTTACGCGGCGGTGCGGCTGGCCGGCGCGCAGCTCGGACAGGGGCATCTGTTCGCACCACCCGCGCGGCGGCCCGCGGCCGAGGTTTTCGTGCCCCCGCAGACGCCGTCCGCGTCGGCCATGGTGGCCGGTTCGGCCACGCCGGTCAGGACGACGGCCGGACCGACTGGGACGACCGTCCCGGTCGGGACAGCTGGGAGGGCCGGGAGGACTGGGAGGGCTGGGGCCACCGCCCCGTCCGGGATGCCTGGAACCACCGTCCCGGCCGGGACGACGAGGTCGGCCGGGGCGGAGGTCGGCGGGGTGTCCGAGGCCGGTGGGGTGGGGGAGGCCGTCGGGGTCACGGCCGGACCGCCGGTGGCGCAGTTCGTGCAGCCGGCAGCGCTGCTGCCGGTGACGGCCTCGGCGGAGGAGGTACGCAGCCGGCTCACGGGGCTGCCGGACGTATCCGGGGTGCTGTTGGTGGACGCGGACGGCGTGCCCGTACGGGCCGTGGACCGGAACCGGTTCCTGCTGTCGCTGTCCGGGCGGTACGGGCACGCACTGTACGCGGACCGGCCGGCCCTGCGGCTGGGCGACCGGCCGCGTACGGTCGGCGCCGACGCGACGGCGTGGGAGGTGCTGGACGTCATCGCGGACGGCGACCGGGACCGTACAGGGGACGATGTCGCGGTGGTGGACGAGCGGGGCCGGTGCATCGGGGTGGTGCATCTGGCGGACATCCTGCGGGCGCTCGCGGAGAGTCGGGTGGAGGAGGCGGTGCGGCTCAATCCGCTGACGCGGCTGCCGGGTTCCGACGCGGTCAACGCGGAGGTGGACCGGCGGCTCGCGCAGGGTCGGGCCGTCGCGGTGAGTTGGCTGGACGTGGACGGGTTCAAGCAGGTCAACGATGGCGCCGGGTTCGCGGCGGGGGACGAACTGATCCGAGCGGTGGGCGCGGCGCTGGCCCGAGCGGCGAGCGGGGACGCGGCCTGCCGGGTGGGGCACATCGGCGGCGACGACTTCCTGGTGCTGACCGATCCGGACGGGCTGGACGCGGTGGCCGCTGCGGTGCTGGACGTGCCGTGGTCGGCGGGCGGGAGGCCGGTGACGATGTCGCTGGCCACGGTGGTGTGTCCGGCGGGTACGGTCACGGGCCACGCGGCGGCCGCGGCCGCGCTGGCCCCGCTGAAGAAGGCGGCGAAGGGGTTGATCGGGGCGAGTTGGGTGCTCAGCCGGCTCGGATCGGCCCACCAGGAGGTTCGCCGGGGGCGAGTGGCCGGTGCGACGGCACCGGCGTACGCATCGGGAACGGCACCGGCGTCAGCACCGGGGGCAGCGGGGGCGTCAGCACCGCGAACGGCACCGGCGTCAGCACCGGACGCAGTGGCGTCAGCGCCGGAAGCGGCGGCGTCGGCAAGCCTCCCATCGGAGTCGGCGAGCCTGCCCTCGGAGTCGGCAAGCCTGCCCTCGGCGGCCGGCACAACGTCCGGTCCCTCGGCGGCCGGTGCAACGTCCGGTCCCTCGACCGCATCGCCCAGCCCCTCGTCCCCATCGCCGGGCGCCCCCTCGATCCAAGCACCGGCGACCCCGTCGGCCGGTTCGGCACCCGTGGGCTCCCTTCAAGACAAGTACGGGGGCGAATTGCGGCCCACGCATTGAGTCTCGCGTGAAGCGCCGGGCCGCGCGGCCCGGCCACGTCGCCTCCTTCGATCGCGGTTCGGATGCGGTCCGGTACCGGTTCGGGCAGGGAGGGGAGCGTGCGGGTGGGGCTGCCGAGCGGTGGTCGCCCCCGTGGTCTGCGAGTTTCGAGCCCGGGGAGGCGTGCGGGGCGGTGTACGCCTTGAGCGGCGCGGGTCGTTGCTGTCCATGTCCTTGACGCTCCATGACGGCCGGTGAACACTTCCGGTGTCAGTCGGCGTGCCGTACGCAGGCTCCCCCGACCGCGTGGCGTCGCCGCGCGTTGTCCTGCGCCCCACCGGCGTCCCACCGCACTGGCGCGCTCATCGCGGAGGCCGGGCGGGTGATGCGGGAATCACGGCCGCCGGCTCCGCTCCGTACGAACACCATGGCGCGTCCGGAATTCATGTGGCCGAGCCATGGGAGAGGTACGCACCCTGCACGGAGGACCGGGGTCCGCCCCGGGCAAGGGCCCAAGGAGCCGCAGATGTATTCCAATGGGGACATATTCGTCGGTGAGATCATCGGCACCGCGATCCTGATTCTCTTCGGCGCGGGCGTCTGCGCCGCCGTCACCTTGCACTACTCCAAAGCGAAGTCGGCCGGTTGGGTGGCCATCGCGTTCGGCTGGGGCCTCGGCGTGCTCGCCGGTGCCTACACCTCGGCGCCGCTGTCCGGTGGCCACCTCAATCCCGCCGTCACCCTCGGCTCGGCCGTCGCGGGCGGCACCCCGTGGTCGAAGGTGCCGCTGTACATGGCGGGGCAGCTCATCGGTGCACTCATCGGTGCGGCGCTCACCTGGGGCGCGTACTACGCACAGTTCGCGGCGAACTCGCAGGCGGACAAGGCGCAGCCGACGCTCGGCGTCTTCTCCACCGGACCGGAGGTGCGCAAGCCGGTGGCGAACCTCGCCACCGAGATCATCGCGACCATCGGCCTGGTGCTGCCGATCCTGTTCTTCGGCGAGAACAAGGGCATCGGCATCGGGCCGATCCCGGGCACGTCCGGCGGGGTCTACGGGTCGGGTATCAACGTGCTGCTCGTCGCTCTGTTGGTGGTCGGCATCGGTCTCTCCCTCGGTGGTCCGACGGGGTACGCCATCAACCCGGCCCGCGACCTCGGCCCTCGTATCGCGCACGCGCTGCTGCCCATCCCGAACAAGGGAACCTCGGACTGGGGTTACGCCTGGGTGCCGGTCGCGGGTCCGCTGATCGGGGCGGTGCTCTCCGCGTTGATCTACAACGCGGCCTTCTGACAGCGAGCGGTACGCGCGGGCCGTCCCAGGACGGCAGGCCCGTCGACAGCAGTACGGCGGTTCACGGTTGACAGTGGTTCTCGGCAGGTACCGGTAGAACGGTTCAGGGATGGCATCGGTTCCCGACGGACACCGGCACACCGGCACATGGGCACACCAGCACATGGGCCCACCGGCTCCACGATTTCGCCAGCGCCCTCGGCACGCCGGCTCCACAGTCATCGCCAGCGCCCTCGGCACACCGGGCACCCGGCACCCGGCACCCGGCACCCGGCACCCCCGGTATCCCGGTCCCACGCCCCGGGCTCGCCCCTTCCCCCATCGGCTCCGCCCCTCGTATTCCGCGTACGCCCTACCGACCGCGTCGTTCCGCCCGCAGCCTGGCGCTGCGGGCAGCACGCTCACCGACTGCGGTCATCCGACTGAGGAGACGCCATGACGGACAGCACGCCGAAGACCACGCCGAAGTACGTCGCCGCGATCGACCAGGGCACCACCTCCAGCCGTTGCATCATCTTCGACCAGGACGGTGCGATCGTCGCCGTCGACCAGCGCGAACACCGGCAGATCTTCCCCAAGCCGGGCTGGGTGGAGCACGACGCGACAGAGATCTGGTCGAAGGTGCAGGCGGTGGTGGCGGGGGCGCTCGCCAACGCCGGGCTGCGCGCGGACCAGCTCAGCGCGCTGGGCATCACGAACCAGCGGGAGACGACGGTCCTGTGGGACCGGCGGACCGGGAAGCCGGTGCACAACGCAATCGTCTGGCAGGACACGCGTACCGCGGCGCTCTGCAACGAGCTGGGTGGCGCGGACGGCCAGGACCGGTTCCGGGACGCCACGGGCCTGCCGCTGGCCAGCTACTTCTCCGGGCCGAAGGCGGCCTGGCTGCTGGACAACGTCCCCGGGCTGCGGGCACGTGCGGAAGCCGGCGAGATCGCGTTCGGCACCATCGACTCCTGGCTGATCTGGAACCTCACCGGTGGCACGGACGGCGGGGCGCACGTCACGGACGTGACCAACGCCGGCCGGACGATGTTGATGAACCTCTCGACGTTGCAGTGGGACCCGGCGATCCTCTCGGCGATGCGGGTACCCGAGGCGGTGCTGCCGGAGATCAGGTCCTCGGCTGAGGTGTACGGGACGGCCGTGGGCCAGTTGGCGGGCGTGCCCGTGGCGTCGGCGCTGGGTGACCAACAGGCCGCGGTGTTCGGGCAGACCTGCTACGGCGTCGGCGAGGCCAAGAACACGTACGGCACCGGGTCGTTCCTGCTGCTCAACACCGGTAACCGGCCCGTGCCGTCGAAGAGCGGGCTGCTCACCACCATGGGGTACCGGCTCGGCGGCGAGGCCCCGGTGTACTGCCTGGAGGGCTCGATCGCGATCACCGGCGCGTTGGTGCAGTGGTTCCGCGACCAGCTGGGCATCATCAGCGCCGCCGAGGAGATCGAGACGCTGGCGGCGAGCGTCGAGGACAACGGCGGCGCGTACATCGTGCCGGCGTTCTCCGGGCTGTACGCGCCGTACTGGCGCTCCGACGCGCGGGGTGTGATCACCGGACTGACCCGGTACGTCACGAAGGCGCATCTGGCGCGTGCCGTGCTGGAGGCGACGAGCTGGCAGACCCGCGAGGTCGTGGACGCGATGTACCAGGACTCGGGCGTGCAGATCACGTCGCTGAAGGTGGACGGCGGGATGACCGCCAACAATCTGCTGATGCAGCATCAGGCGGATGTGCTGGGCGTGCCGGTGATCCGGCCGGTGGTGGCCGAGACGACCTGTCTGGGCGCGGCGTACGCGGCGGGGCTGGCCACCGGCGTCTGGCAGGACCTGGACGAGCTGAGGGCGCACTGGAAGCGGGACGCGGAGTGGGCGCCGCGAATGCCGGGCGAGGTCCGCGAGCGGGAGTACGCGCAGTGGCGGAAGGCGGTGGAGCGCAGCTTCGGCTGGCTGGACGAGAACGGCGAGTAGGGCACGTCACAGGAGAAGCGACGTCACAGGACGAGCAGCGTCACAGGACGAGCAGCGTCGCAGCACAATCGACGTCGCACGACGAGCAGAGCGTCCCGTGGGCTGCCGCACGGCTGTCCGCGGGGTTGACGTCCCACGGGCTGCCGCACGGCCGTCCGCGGGATCGTGGCGGCCCGTACTCCGGACGGCGGGGTACGGGCCGCGCGGCGCCGTCGGAGGCCGTTTCCCTGTCGTAGCCCCCGGGCAGCGCGGCACCGCCGTCGGCGCCCCCTCGTGCGGCCCGGGAGTCAGGACAGCGCCGGCTGGTGCTGCTCCTCGCTCATGCGCAGGGCGTGCTGGACGACCTCGATGAGGACGTCGCGCGCCGAGTCCTTCTCCCGGGCGTCGCAGTCCACGATGCTGACCTCGGGGTCGAGGTCCAGCGCTTCGCGGACGGTGTCGGCGGGGTAGCGCTCGGCGCCCTCGAAGCAGTTGACGGCGACGGTGAAAGGGATGCCGCGGCGTTCGAAGTAGTCGATCGCGGCGAAGGAGTCCTCCAGGCGGCGGGTGTCGGCGAGCACGACGGCGCCCAGCGCGCCGGTGGCCAGCTCGTCCCACAGGAACCAGAAGCGGTCCTGGCCCGGGGTGCCGAAGAGGTAGAGGACCAGGTCCTCGCGGAGGGTGATCCGGCCGAAGTCCATGGCGACGGTGGTGGTGTGCTTGCCCTCGACGCCGGCGGTGTCGTCGAAGGGCAGGCTCGCCTCGGTCAGCTGCTCCTCCGTACGCAGCGGCTTGATCTCGCTCACCGCGCCGACCAGGGTCGTCTTGCCGACGCCGAAACCGCCCGCGACGAGGATCTTGAGCGTGACCGGCTCGACGGCTTGCTTGCGGCGTCGCTCAGCGCGCCCGAAGACCATTGACCGCTTCCTCCGATTTCGGTGGTGTCGTGTCAGCGGCGGGCCGGCGCACCGCGGCTGACGACAACTGTGGGAGTACGACAACTCCTGCGTGGGAGTGGATCGTTCCGCACCGACTGTACCGACGACAAGCCCGCGGCCCGGCACCGCCCCTGTGTGATGTGTTCATGTTCACTGACCGTGCGGAGCCCTGCACACGGAGATCCCGGCCCGGCGGATCGCCGAGCGGCCCGCCATGAACCCACTGGTCAGGCGTTTATGCAGGTCAATCGGGGTGGCGTAACTCCGGCGTAATGCCACGGCGGTACCGTCGGAGGCTGCGGAGAACGCGGCGGCGGCATGATGCCGCCACGTGCCGCCACGTGCCGCCACGGAAAGGAGTCGGCCATGCGGGAGACGGCACCATCGGGTGCGCAGGGCAGGGACGACGGGCCGTGGGTGTCCTCGCGCCCCCGGGCCGAGCGGGCCCGGCAGCTTGCCGACGTGCTCCGCCACCGGATCACCAGCGGCGCGTACGACGGCGGAGTGCTGCCCGGCGAGCGCGAGTTGGGCGCGCACCTCGGGGCGTCCCGCAACGCCGTACGGGAGGCGCTCGCCCTGCTGCGCAACGAAGGGCTGATCACCCGCAAGCAGGGTGTGGGCACGACGGTCGTACTGCCCAAGTACGGCCACGGGCTGGACCGGCTGGCGGGCCTGGCGGAGACGCTGACCGGGCACGGGACGGTCACCAACGAGGTACGGGCGGCGCATCCGGTCCCGGCTCCCCCGGCGGCCATCGTGGAGCGGCTGGGCCTGGCCCCGGGCGAGGGAGCGGTGCACGTAGAGCGGTTGCGCCGGCTGGGCGGCCTGCCGCTCTCCCTGGACACCACGTACCTGACGGCCGACATCGGGTTGCCGCTGCTGGGCTGCGACCTGGCGCACCGCGACCTGTTCGCGCTCATCGAGGAGACGTCCGGGCAGCGGCTGGGCCGCGCGGAGGTGTCGGTGCACGCGGTGACCGCGGACCCGGACACCGCCGCGCTGCTGGGCGTGGAGGCGGGTGCCGCGGTCTTCGCCATCGAACGGCTCACGCACCTCGCGGACGGCCGCCCCGTGGACGCCGAGTCGCTGCACATCAGGGCGGACCGACTGGCCCTGCACGCCACGTTGCACCGCGGCCCGGCCCCCACGGAGTCGCGATGACGGGGGCCGGGCTCGACACCGCCACGCTGGTGCTGCTGGCCCTCTTCGGGCTGGTGGCCGGGGTGGGCATCACGGCCGTGGGGCCCGGTGGCGTCCTCGCGACCGTGGGGCTGTTCGTCCTCACGGGCCTCTCCCCCGCCCAGGTAGCCGGCACCGCCATCGTCACCCACGTGGCGACAGGCCTGTTGGGCACCGCCGC
Organism: Streptomyces niger; assembly: GCF_000718305.1. Classification (GTDB taxonomy): domain Bacteria; phylum Actinomycetota; class Actinomycetes; order Streptomycetales; family Streptomycetaceae; genus Streptomyces; species Streptomyces niger. Next base: position 21,834 of record NZ_JOFQ01000035.1, on the reverse strand, counting down.
GTACGTGCGCTCCGGCGAGCTGCGGGAGCTCCGGACACGGCGTACGGCCTGGGTGCTGGCGGGTGCGGCGGTGCTCGGCACGCCGCTCGGCGTGCTGGCCAACACCGTCGTCTCGGGGCGGGCCTTCGGGCTGCTGCTGGGCTTCTTCGTGGCGCTGGTCGGCGCGCTTCTTTGGTACCGCGAGCGGCGGGCCGCGCCTACGGGGGCGGCGTATCCCCCGGCACGGGTGACGGCACCGCTGGGCTTCGGGGTGGCGGTGGCGAGCGGCGTGTTCGGGGTCGGCGGACCGATGCTCACCGTGCCGCTGCTCGTCGCGCTGCGGATGCCGGTGTTGGCCGCGCTGGCCGTCGCGCAGGCCCAGTCGGTGGTCATCGCCACCGCGGGGACGCTCGGCTACGTCGCGCACGGCGCGGTCGACTGGCCGCTGGCGGCGCTCGTCGGCGTGCCGGAGCTGGCGGGCGTGCTGATCGGCTGGCGGCTGGCCCGCGCGCTCCCCTCGCGCACGCTCAAGACGGGCCTGGTCGTGGCCCTGTTCGCGCTGGCGCCGTACCTGGCGCTGTACGGCGGCTGAGAGCGGTCCCGCACGATGGGGGCTGAGAGCGGTCCCGCACGACGGCTGAGAGCAGCCCTGTACGGCGGCGGCTAAGAGCGGCCTGTACGGCAGCGGCTGAGAGCACCCCTGTACGACGGCGGCTGAGAGCGGCCTGTACGGCGGCTGAACGGGCGTACGCGGCCGGGCGGGGCCCTGGGGCGCCCGGGCCCGGCCGCGCCGCTCAGAGGGCGCGCAGGCCGTTGATGACCTCGCGCAGGATGCCTTCGTCGGGGAGTTCGGCGGGCGGTACGGGCCGGCTGACCCGCACCAGCTCGGCCTCCAGCAGATCGCCGATCAGGACCCGGACCACGCCGACGGGCAGGTCGAGTTCGGCGGCCAGTTCGGCCACCGAGAGCGGGGCCTCCCGGGTGAGGTCGACGATGTCGAGGTGCTCGGGCGACAGGGACTGGTCGGTGACCGGCTCGTCGGCCCGGCTCTCCGCGATCACCTGCGCGATCAGGTCGAGTCCGGCGACGGCCCCGCTGGCGGTACGGCCGCGGGTCATGGCGTACGGACGTACGACCGGGCCCGCCTCGTCGTCGAACCACCGGGCCGGGCCCGCTCCGGGCCCGGCCTGTTCTTCTCGGTTCATGCGGTCACTCGGTTCATGCGGTCACCGTCGTCATCCTCAACTGGGCCGGTCGGCCCTGGGCGCCGTGCCCAGGTGCGTACCCACCCGCTTGACCAGCAGCGTCATCTCGTACGCGATCAGGCCCACATCGGAGTCGGCGTCGGCGAGCACGGCCAGGCAGCTGCCGTCGCCCGCGGCGCTCACGAACAGGAACGCCTCGTCCAGCTCGACCATGGTCTGTCGGACCTGGCCCGCCTCGAAGTGCCGGCCGACGCCCTTGGCCAGGCTGTGGAAGCCGGAGGCGACCGCCGCCAGGTGCTCGGCGTCCTCCCGGGACAGGTCGGCCGAGGCGCCGGTGGCCAGTCCGTCGCTGGAGAGGATGAGCGCCTTGTGGATGGAGCCCACCCGGCCGACCAGCTCGTCGAGCAGCCAGCCCAGTTCGCCCGAGCCCTTCGCTGCGGTCCCTGCTGCTGTTGCCTTCGGTGCGGTCATCGACCGTCCCCTCCCATGTTCTTTCTCGGTGCTGTGCCGCTGCCGTCGTCGCCGGATTCGCGCCGGCCCCGCTGCCAGCCACGCTGGAGCGAGGCCATGCGGGCCCGCACGGCCTCGGCGTCACGGTCGGCCGCGGGGTCCGCGGCCTCGGGCGCCGCGCCGGCCTGCCGGTCGGTCGACGCCTTGAGCTGGGGGGCGAGGCTGGCCTGCCGTACGCGCCGGGGCAGGCCGCGCACCGTACGGGCGGGCTGCGCCTCTTCAGCGGGCGCGGGCGCGGCCTCCGTGGGCCGGTCGCCGGCGGATGCGTCCGCGGTCGGCCGGCCGGGGAGCCGGTAGGCGCCGCTGCGCTCCGACTCGTCCTGCGCGCCGCGCTCCGTGGAGCGCTGCTCGGCGGGGCCGTCGGCCTGGCCGCCCTGCGCGCGACCGTGCTCCCGGCGCCCGTGGGTCTCCTCGCCGGCCGGGCCGCCGCCCGCTCCCGGCACCGGCCGGCCGTGGTCGCTGACCAGCGCCGGCGAGCGGCGGCGGCGCGGCAGGGGCGCGGGCCCTTCGCCCGGGGCCCGGTCGCCGGCCGGCCGGTGCTGCTCGCTCTCGGCGGGGACGGGGCCCGTGGGCGAAGCGGGGCGGCTCTCCTCTGTGCGGCGCTGCCGCCGGGGGCCGCGGAGGACGTGCGCGTCCTCGTCCGCGGCGGGCCGCCGCGCCGGCAGGTCCGAGGTGCGCTCCGGGAGCGGCACCGGGATCTGGGCGAGGGCCGCCAGGTCGCCACCACGGGCGGCCGGCGCGGGCCGCTCCACCGAACCGGTGTCCTCGCCGCGGCCGTCGTAGGTCTCGGTCAGCAGCGTGCCCGGGATGAACACCACCGCGGTGGTGCCGCCGTACGGGGAGGCCTGCAGGGAGACGCGTACGCCCTGCCGCTGGGCGAGCCGGCTGACCACGAAGAGGCCGAGCCGGTCGGTGTCGGAGAGTTCGAACTCGGGGGTCTCGGCGAGCCGGAGGTTGGCGTCCAGGAGCGCGTCCGGCGCCATGCCCAGGCCGCGGTCGTGGATCTCCAGGGCGAAGCCGTTGGCGACCCGCTCGCCGACCACCTGTACGGCGGTGTGCGGCGGCGAGAAGACGGTGGCGTTCTCCAGGAGTTCGGCGGTGAGGTGGGTGAGGTCGGAGACCGCCGGGCCCTCCACTGCGAGGCGCGGCAGCCGCCGCACCTCGATGCGCTCGTAGTCCTCGACCTCGGAGACCGCGGCGCGCACGACATCCATGAGCTGGATGGGCTTGCGCCACTGCCGGGAGGGCGCGGCGCCCGAGAGGATGACCAGGCCCTCGGCGTGCCGCCGCATACGGGTGGTGAGGTGGTCCAGGCGGAACAGGTCGGCCAGCTCGTCGGTGTCCTCGGTGCGCCGCTCCATGGCGTCCAGCAGGGTGAGCTGGCGGTGCAGCAGGACCTGGCTGCGGCGGGCGAGGTTGACGAAGACCTCGGAGACGCCGCGGCGCATGTCGGCCTGCTTGACGGCGGCCTCGATCGCGGCCCGCTGCAGCGTGTTGAGCGCCTGGGCGACCTGGCCCATCTCGTCCTGGGTGAACTCCAGTCGGGGCGCCTCGGCCTCCACGTCGACCCGTTCGCCGGCGGCGAGGCGGCGCATGACGCTGGGCAGTCGTACGCCGGAGACCTCGTGCGCGTCCTTGCGGAGCCGGCTGAGGTCCTTCACGTGCCGGCGGCCCAGCCGGAAGGAGACGACGATCGAGGCGAGCAGCGCCACGAAGCCGAGCACACCGGCGAAGGCGGCCTTGGCGAGCACGGTCATCGCCTGGGGCTGGACGCGGTCCTCGAAGCGGTCGCCCGCTTCCTTGTCCAGCCCGTCCAGGTCGTCGAGGACCCGGCCCGCGACGCTGTGCCAGCGTTCGGCGTTGACGGCGGTGGGGGCGGCCGAGGGTCCGGCGGCGATCACCTTGTCCTCGAAGGACTGCAGTTCGCGCGGCTTGTCGCCGTTCCAGTAGTCCTCGTAGACGGCCCGCTCGCTCGCGGGCAGGGAGGTGAGGTTGGTGTCGTACAGGAGCTTGCGCTCGGCCACCCGGTCGGCGAAATCCCGCAGTTCGCGCGGGGTCATCGAGCGGGACACCAGCGCGGCGCTGAGCACCGCGTCCTCACGGGAGACGGCCTCGCGCCCGCGGGTGACGCCCACCAGCGCGCCGCCCTCCTTGGAGATGTCCGCGTTCGGCAGGAAGTGCAGGCTGCCCATGAAGTCGTAGCAGGGGTCGACCAGGGCGTTGTACTGCTGGAACGCCTCGCGGCGGGTGAGGGTGTTGTTCTCCACCTGGTCGCGCAGCTCGTCCAGGCCGGCGAAGCCGTCGAGCGCGGTCCGCAGCCGCGGTCCCGCGCTGCCGAGCAGGTCCTCGCGCACGCCGGAGGAGTCGGCGTTGCTGCGCAGCTGGGCAACGGCCCGGTCCGTGGCGCGGGTTCGGCGGCGCAGCTCCGTCAGGGAGCCCGCGATGCGCGGGTCCGCGAGGTAGACCAGGGTGGCGCGGCGCTCCTTCTGGAGAGCCTGTACGGCGTCCTCCGTCGGGTAGCCGACCTTGTCGACGATGACCGCGACCTTCAGCAGTTGGCGGGCTTCGCTTCCGGTGACGTAGGTGGCGAACGCCCACATGGCGGTCAAGGACACCAGAGGTACGAGCAGCAACGCCACGATCTTCCGGCGGATGGACTTCCCGCGAAAGCGCATGGCCTCCCCTACGTCAACCCCGGCGCGCGGGGATGGTGTTCCGTCAACAAACGGCGCGAGCCTACTACTGTCGGGGGATCAACTCGAAGAGCTGTCCGGCGGAGTGGGCCGCAGGTCAGGACCGGATAGCCCCCCTTGTCCGACGATTCCGGGACAACCCGCCCGCCCGTGTGGCCTCCGCCACGGAGCGTGCGGCGGGTCCCCATAAGATCGGGAACGCCGGTACGCGGCAGCATGTACCGGAGAAAATCCGGGCAGTCACCGAACAGCCGGGCAGGCGGGGAAAGTACGGGGAGAGTGACGCTTTCATGGACATCGGCAGAGGCGACACGCTGTGGCAGGAGGATCCGTCCCCCCGCCCCCGGATGCCCGATCCGGTTCGTGCCGCCGCCGTACGCGCCGTGATCATCGTGGCGGTGACACTCGTTCAGGCGATGGTCGCCTTCCTCAGCACGCTCGCGGGGTCCTGGCTCGCCTTCCCCGCGGTGCTCAGCACGGTCGCCTCGACGATCGTCGCGACGTGGGGCGTGCTGGACGTCTGGGTGACCCGGCAGGTGTGGATCCAGCGCAACGGCGTGGAGTCGCGCCCGAGCAGCACGGCCAGGGCACTGCGCCGGGAGCGGCGGCGCGCGCGACGGCAGGAGCGCCGCTCGGCCGCCGCCTGAGGCCGCGCAGGTGCGCCGCTCAGTCGCCGCGTGCGGCCGTACAGGAGCGCCGCTCGGCCTTCGCGTGCGGCCGTACAGGAGCATCCCTCGGCCTTCGCGTGCGGCCGCGTCCGCACCGGCTGTCTTCCTTCGCCATGCCGTACGGAGCGGAAAGACTTCCCGTGGTTTCGGCCACCATCTGGCCTCTTTGGCGTCGATCGGTATGATGACGTTTCCCATTGCGCATCGCTCAGCGCAATACGCAACTGGGTGACGCGCAACAGACCGAGCTACGGGAGTCGGTCACGACGGGCTCCCGACAACTGGCCGCACAGGGCCACCGGGCGGTGACGCACAGACCGATGCCGAAGACGAGCGAGAGCAGCACCAACGAGACCGCCGAGGAAGCCGGCGACAGCACACGCGGCGGAGGCGGCTCCGTCCAGTCCGTCGACCGGGCGGTGAGCGTGCTGGAGATCCTGGCCCGGCTGGGCGAGGCCAAGGTGACCGAACTGGCCGAGGAGCTGGGCGTCCACAAGTCGACCGCCTTCCGGATCCTCGGCGTCCTGGAGAACCGCGGGCTGGTCGAGCAGGAGGGCGAGCGCGGCAAGTACTACCTGGGCGCGGGCGTACTGCGGCTGGCGGGCGCCGCCGCGATCCGGCTGGACATCTCCCAGGAGGGCGCCCCGGTGTGCCGGGCGCTGGCCGAGGACACCGGCGAGACGGCCAACATCGCGGTGCTCGACGGCGACGCGGCGGTCAACATCATGCAGGCGCGCGGCTCGGCCGCGGTCACGGCGTACAACTGGCTGGGCCGGCGCACCCCGCTGCACGCCACCGCGAGCGGCAAGGTCCTGCTGGCGCACCTGCCGCGGGAGCGCCGCGACAACCTGCTGACCCGTTCGCTGCCCCGCTTCACCGAGCACACCCTCACGACCGCGCCGTTGCGCGCGCAGCTGACCGAGGCCCTGGAGCAGGGGTACGCCTGCACCGCCGAGGAGCTGGAGATCGGGCTGAACGCGGTCGCCGCGCCGGTGCGGGCGCACGACGGCGCGGTGATCGGCGCTATCGGCGTGTCAGGACCGGCGTACCGCATGGAGCAGGAGCTGCTGCCGGAGCTCGCCGAACGGGCCGCGAAGGCGGCGGCCGAGCTGTCGCGCGCCATGGGCTTCGCGATCTGAACTCCCTTGCGCCGCAAGGGCGAAAACCTCTTGACGGATCCGCCCCTGAATCCCAGCATGTCTCATATGATGCAACAGACCGCATCATAGGCAACACAAACCGGGCACCGCCCTCCGCCGCCACAGGCGCTGTCGAGGAGTGAAGACATGCCGCACGAAGCCCGCGCCGTCATCGCCGTGAAGAAGGGGGCGCCGGTCGAGGTCCTGCCGGTCCTGGTGCCCGACCCGGGGCCCGGAGAGGTCCTCGTACAAGTGCAGGCGTGCGGCGTCTGCCCCACCGACGTGCACCACCGCGACGGCGCGGCCGGTGACGCCTTCCCCTACCTGCTCGGCCACGAGGCGGCCGGCATCGTCGAGGCCACCGGCCCCGGTTGCGGTGGCCTCACGCCCGGCGACTACGTCGTCCTCGCCTGGCGCGCCCCCTGCGGCTCCTGCCGTTCCTGCCGCCGCGGCCGCCCCTGGTACTGCTTCGACTCCCGTACGGCGCGCGGCCGGACGACCCTGCTGGACGGTACGCCGCTCACGCCCGCGCTCGGCATCGGCGCGTTCGCCGAGAAGGTGCTGGTCGCCGCCGGCCAGGCGGTCAAGGTCGACCCGTCGGCCCGGCCCGAGGCCGCCGGGCTGATCGGCTGCGGGGTGATGGCCGGGTACGGCGCCGCGGTGTACACGGGGCGGGTCGGCAACGGCGACACCGTGGCCGTGATCGGCTGCGGCGGAGTCGGCAACGCCGCCATCGCCGGGGCCTCGCTGGCCGGCGCCCGCCGGGTGATCGCGGTGGACGTGGACGCCCGCAAGCTGGACGCCGCCGAGCGCTTCGGAGCCACCGACACCGTCAACTCCCGCTGGACCGACCCGGTGGCGGCCGTCCGCACGCTCACCGGCGGGCACGGCGTGGACGTCACGATCGACGCGGTCGGCAGTCCGGACACCTTCCAGCAGGCCCTCGCGATGCGCGACCTGGCCGGGGTCCTGGTCCAGGTCGGCGCCCCCGAGGAGGACCTGCACGTCGAAATCCCGCTGCACGACCTCTTCTCGCGCGGCGGCGCCCTGAAGACCTCCTGGTACGGCGACTGCCTGCCCAGCCGCGACTTCCCCGTCCTCATCGACCTCCACCTGCGCGGCAAGCTCGACCTGGAGGCGTTCGTCTCGGAGACGGTCGCCCTGGACGACCTGGAGAGCGCCTTCGGCCGGCTGCAACGGGGGGACGTGCTGAGGTCGGTGGCGGTGCTCTGAGCCCCCCTGCCGGACAGCACGCCCGCAGCCAACCCTGACGAACGTCGTGGGGTGCCCCGGCGGGCTCGGCCGGTTCCGGGGAACCACCGCGCCGCCCGTGCCGGTCTCTCCGGGCGGCGTGGCCCCGGTCCGGTCCTCGGTTCGTCTCACCGCGCCACCATACGAAGGGTCGCGGGCCGCCGGACACTGCCGAAAGACCCATGGGCGCCCGGCCGGTGGCGGCGCGGTGTACCGACTACCGGTCGGTCGGCGGGCCGTCCGGCGTCGTGGGCTCCTCGGGTGCCGTCGTCGCATCGTCCCGTACAACCGACGGCTCGTCCGGTGCCGTCGTCGGCTCGCCCCCGGCGCCGGTCGGCTCCTTCGGGGCCTTCCGGTCGTCGCCCTGCGGGACGCGGGGGGCCTCCTGCTCCTCCGGGCGCTTGAACATCCGGGTGGCGGTGATCTCGCCGTGGATCGTCTCCGCCTCGCGCTGCTGCGGCAGACCGGGGCGCAGGTGCTCCTCGACGCTGATGTACTTCAGGCCCGCGCGCAGGTCCGCGTCGTTCCGCAACCGGATGACCAGCGGGAACTCCGCGAGCGCCGTGGTGTCGAACAGGCCGGTGGTGTAGAGCAGCTGGACGCCGAGCGCGTCGGCGACGGCCCGCTGGAGCTCCAGCAGGTACGTGGCGTTGGCGCGGCCGATGGGGTTGTCCAGGAACAGCGTGCCGGCGTGCCGCTCCTTGTCGCGGCCCCGGTCGTTGCTGCGCAGCGCCGCCATCGTGCAGTACAGCGCGATGGCCGCGGTGAGCAGCTGGCCGCCGGAGAAGACGTCGCCCATCTGCCCGACCGGCACCCGCTCGGCACGGAGCACCGCGTCCGGCTTCAGGATCTCCACGGCGACGCCGCGCGGCTGGAGGGCCGCGGCAACGCCCCGCAGGAGCAGGGACATGCCGTCCCGGCGCAGGTCACTGTTGCGCTTGACGGCGGCGCGGGTCGCCTCGTCGATGACCTCGCCGAGCCGCTCGGTCAGCGTGGCCTGGTCCGGGTCGTCGAAGCGGATGCGCAGGAACTCCTGGCCCGACCACTCCCCCAGACCCTCGGGGAGCCGGGACAGCCGCTGCGCCGAACGGAGCGTGGCCAGCGAGGACTCCACGAGTCCGCGCAGCCGGTCGACGATGCTGTCGCGGTTGCGCTCCAGCTGCTCCAGCTCGTCGGTGAGGACCCGCAGCCGGGGCGCGAACGCCTCCGCCCACTTCGCCGCGTGGTCCGGCAGCGCGGCGGCGGGCAGCTCGCGGATCTGCTGCCGGGCCGGCGTCTTCACCATCTCGTACCGGGTGGAGTTGGCGTGCCGTACGAGCACGTCGCTCGCCTCGCGGACCGCGGACTCCGCCGCCGACAGGTCGCTCGCGCAGCCGCGCAGCGAGCGGCGTGCCTCCGCGGCCGCCCGGCGGGCCTCCTCCAGCCGGCCACGGTACGGCTCGGGCGCCTCCTGGTCCTCCTCCGGGCCGTTGTCGCGGAGGATGTCGCGCAGCATCGCGGCGGTCTCGTCGAAGCCGCCTGCCGCGTCCTCGGCGGCGCGGTGGCCGCGCAGCAGCTGGGCATGGGTGGCGCGGGCGGTGTCCAGCGCGTCGGTGGCGGTGGCCAGTTCGGCGTTGGCGGTACGCAGCAGTTCTTTGGCGCGGTCGGCGTCGGCCGGTACCAACTCCTCGGGCAGCTCGGTATGGGCCTCGACCCCTTCGGGGGGCGCCAGCCGCTCCGTCTCACCGCGCAGCCGGCCCAGCTGCTCACTGGCTGCCGAGGCACGCGACTCCAGCATCGCGACCAGTTCCTCGGCGCGCGCCGCGGCGGCCTGCCGGGACGGGCCGTCGGCCGCGTCCGGGCTCTGCAGCAGCGTCTCGGCGCGGGTGCGGACCTTGTTGGTGAGCCGGTCCAGCTCATTGCGGGCGTTGCTCTCGTCGCCCTCGGCGCGGGCCTGCTCGGCCCGCAGGTCGGCGCCGACGCCGACCTTCTCGTACAGCTGGGACGCGGCACGGTAGGCCTCGCGGAGCGTGGGCAGCGAGGACTCCGGCGGGGCCTCCTCCTCGCCCAGGTCGTCCGGTACGCCCGCGATCTCGGCCCGCTCGGCGCGCAGCGCGCGGGCGGTGCGGCGTGCGTCGTCGGCGGCGCGCTGGGCGGCGCGGCGGTCCTCGTCGGCGGCGCGCGCCCGGTCGACGCACTCCTCCGCGCGGGCCTCGTACTCCGCGCTCTCGTCGGCCAGTTCGCGCAGCCTGGTCTGCCAGGCGGCGCGCTCGCGGAGCCGGTAGGCGAGGCCGGCCAGCGCGTCGGCGACCCGGCGGGCGCGCTGCGCCGCCTCGCCGCGCTCCTCCCGGACGCGGGCCGCCTCGGCAGCGGCCTCGTCCGCCTCGGCGCGTGCCGTGCGGGACTCGGCCAGCTCCGCCGTGGCGGCGTCGGCGGCCGCACGGGTCTGCTCGGCGGCGGCCGCCAGTTCGGCGAGCCGGCCGGCCGGGCAGCCCGTGCGCCACGAGGCGAGCCGGGCGGCGAGCGCGCGGTCGGCGGAGAGCCGGGCGGCCAGCTGCCGGATCTCCTCGTCGCGGGCGGTGGCGCGGGCGCGCAGCGCCTGCCGCTCCTCGTCGGCGGCCGACTCGTCGTGCATGGCCGGGTTCGGCGGCACGAGGAAGACGCCGCTGTCCTCGGCCTCCGGGGGCGGCGTCGGCGCGAGCAGGGCGGCGGCCGTACCGACGGCCACGGCGGAGCGCGGCAGCAGCGCGGCCTGGGCCAGGACGTCGCGGGCGCGGGCGTGGGTGTCGGGGTCGGTGATGATGACGCCGTCGACCAGTTCGGGGCGGGCGGCGAGCACGCGTGCGTGGTCCACGGGGTCGACGGACTGGGCGAGGTAGCGCCAGCCGGGCAGGGCCGGTACGCCGTGCTCGCCCAGGTACTCGACGGCCGCCAGCACGTCGGGGCCGGGCGGCAGGAGACCGCCGTCGCCGAGTGCGCCGAGGATCCGCGCGTCGTCGGCCGCCGCGGTCCGCATGTCGAACAGCTGCCGCTCGGCGGAGCTCACGCTCTCGTCGAGCAGTTCCTGCAGCGCGTCGGCGTTCCGGTCGACCTCTTCGGCGGAGAGGGGGCCGTCCGCGCCGATGCGCCGGGGGCGGGGCAGGGCCGCGCCGTGCGCGCCGTTGCCCTCGTGGTCGTCCGCGTGGTCGGTCCCGTCGTCGGGGCAGGCCTCGTCCTCGGCGGAGGCGGCCTCCACGGGGGCGGCGTCGGCGCGCTCTTCGGGGGCCGCAATTGCGTCGGCCGTTTCGGCGCCGGTCGCTGCTCCGGTGTCCTCAGGTGCTTCGGCGCCGGCCGCCGGTCCCGTGGGCTCGGACGCTTCGGTGCCGGCCGCCGGTCCCGTGGCCACGACCGGTACGTCGGCGTCACCGTGCTCGTCGTCCGCGTCACCGTGCCCGTCGCCCCCGTCCCCGCGTTCGTCGTCCGCGGTGCCTGCCGGCCCCTCGGAGTCGACGGAGTCGATCCGTGCGGAGACTTCGTCGCGGTTGTCGGACTCGGCGGCGTACGTGCCGCGTCCGCCGGCGGGCCGCTCGTCGGAGGCAGGGTCCTCCTCCTCGGCCGAGGCACCGAGCCCCACGACGCCGGACGCCCAGGAGCCGCCGCCCACGGCCATCGCGTCCCCGGTGCCGGACGTACCGGCCGCCGGGGCCGTGGGCGCGGGCGTGGCGGGGCGTACCCGGTCCGGGGCGCTCCCCATGACCGGTCCGGCGAAGTACCCGTCGTCGGGCTCGGCATCGTCCACGCCGGCGGGGTCCGTACCCGTGCCGTCCGCTTCGGCGGCCACGCCCGCGGTTTCGGCGTCGTCCAGTCGGACCGTCACCCGTAGCGGCGGCCGGTGCTCGGCCGCGAGGGGGCGGCTGCCGCGCTGGCCCGGGAGGCCCGGCGCGGGGGCGGGCAGCGCCGACGGGAGGCCGAGCAGTTCCGCGAGCCGGGGCTCGGCGCCGATCGACTCGGCGGCACGGCGCTCCGCGTCGTAGGCGCGCTCGGCGGCGTGCGCGGCGTCCTCCGCGCGGGCCGCGGCCAGTTCCGCGCGGGACTGGCGCGCCGCGGCTTCCTTGGCGCGGTCGCCGGTCACCCTGGCGGCCTCGCGGGCGGTGTCCCAGGACTCGACCGCGGCCTTCTCCGCGTCCGTCGCGGCGAGCGCGGCGCGGGCCGGGTCGGCGTCCGGCGCGGAGTCGTCCAGCCAGCCGGCCCGTACCGCCTCCGCGGTCTCCTGCTCGACCTCGGCCAGCCGCTGCTTGAGGTGCTCGGTCTCGCTGCGGGCGCGCTGCGCTGCGGTTGCGGCGGCGGTGGCATCGCGATGCGCCGACTCGCCCGTCTCCTGAAGGGCAGCGGAACGCTCCTCTTCCTGGTTGGCCCAGGTCTCGGCCTCTGTAGCGGCGCCGTGCAGCGCCCGTACGAGGTCGGCGGCGGCCTTGCTGCGGGCGGCGAGCGCGGGCGCGGCGTCCCGCTCGGCCTCCTGGATGGCGGCGGCGACGCGCGCCGACCGGTCGGCCGCCGCACGGTGCCGCAGCACGGTCTCGGCGGCCTGCCAGGCGGAGTGCAGCGTACGGGCGTCGTTCAGCTCGCGGCGCTGCGCGGCGGCGCCCTTCTCGGCTGCGGCCAGCGCCAGCGAGGCGTGCCGGTAGGCGATCTCGGCGGAGATCAGGGAGCGGCGCTCGCGGGTGGCCTCGGCCTCGGTGACGGCGTGGGACGCGGCGGCGACCTGTTCGGCGAGCTCGGCGGCGCGGCCGCGCTCCTCGGTGGCGCGGGCGTGCAGCCGCTGCGAGAGGTGGCGCGTGCGGCGCTCGGCTCCGGCGTGCACCTCCCGGGCGCGCTCGCGGTGTTCGGCGTTCTCCGCGATCTTCGAGAGGAGGTCGAGGGAGCCGGCCGTGAAGTCGCGTTCGGCGGTCAGCTCGGCGCGGCGGCCGAGCTTGTGCGCGAAGCCGTGCACGAGGTCGGCGAGGCCGTCGGTGTCCCGGGTGTCCGTGACGGCGCGCAGCAGCAGGTCGGTGAAGTCGGAGTCGTTCTTGACCGCGAAGAGGCCGGCCGCCTCGCCCTCGTCGGCGTTCATCTCCCGCTGGTAGCGGAAGAGTTCGGGGTCCAGGCCCAGCTCGCCGAGGTGTTCGTTCCAGCGTTCGTGGATCTCGACCCAGACGACGTCGAGGTTGGGGTAGTTCTTGCCGGCCTCGGTGAGGGCGTCGCGGAAGCCCTTCATCGTGCGGCGGCGGCCCTGCGCTGCGGACGCGCCCTCGACGATCGGGCGGACGGCGGTGGACTCGGCGACGGGGAGGGAGTCCAGGCTCATGCCGGGCCCTGGCCGGAAGCTGTACCAGGCCTCGGCGAACTTCCGCGGGTCGTTGGAGACCTGACGGCCGCGCCACTCGCTGACCTTGCCGACCACGACGGTCTCGCCGGTCACCGTGTGCTGCCACTCCAGCGCCACATGGCCGCAGTCGTCGGCCAGCAGGAACTTGCGGAGCACGCCGGAGCTGGCGCCGCCGAGGGTGTTGCGGTGGCCGGGCAGCATGACCGAGAAGATCAGCTTGAGCAGTACGGACTTGCCGCCGCCGTTCTCCAGGAAGAGCACGCCGGCGGGGGCCGGGCGGCGCGGCGGGCCGACCGGCTCCTCCTCGAAGAAGTCCGCCTGGGCCGGCGCCGGTCGGGGCACGGGCTCACCGACTCCGCGCAGGTCCAGGACGGTGTCGGCGTAGCGCGCACCGGCGGGCCCGATGGAGTAGAGGCGAACCCGGGACAGCTCGTACATAGCGGCGGACTCTCGTTGTGGTGACGGTGATCGGTGGTTGGCCGGCGGGCCGGCCGCGATTTCGGGTGTACGGGACCGGGGGTCAGCCCGAGTGGAAGGGCAGCCCGGCGTCGGCGACCAGGTCCAGGTCGTCGGTGTCCTCGGCGGGCAGCAGCGAGGCGCTGCCGTCCGCTATGGGGACCACCCCCAGCTCCAGCAGCTCGGCCATGGCGGCCGTGCCCGCCATGTCGCGCACCTGGAGCTGGTAGCGCGCGGTCGTGCGGTACGTGCCGCCGGCGTCGTCCCCGGTGCGCTGCAGGAAGCCGGAGTCGACGAGGAAGGAGACGGCCTTGGCGATGATGCCGGTGGTCGAACCCGCCAGCCGCCGGGCGTCCTTCGTGGCGCCCGTCGCGCTGCGCCTGGCGTACACCCGCCAGGACGCCTCCAGGCCGGGCGCGCCGCTGGTGGGGTCGGTGTTCTCGCCGGCCTCGGCGGCGCGCTCCTCCAGGCGCCGGCAGGCCTGGCGGACGAAGGCGTCCACGCCGTTGACGGTGATGCGGCCGATGTAGCCGTCGTCGGCGAGGTCCTCGGGGCGCGGGAAGGCCATCGCGGCGACGGCCAGGTGCGCGAGGCCGTGCAGGAACCGGTCGCCCGCGTCGGTGGAGGCACGGCGGGCGTAGTCGCCCATGCGGACCGCGAAGACGGAGTCCTCGGCGGCGGTGACGGCCATGCCGGCGCGGGTGGAGACCTCCAGGACGACCAGGCCGAGCCCGGAGGCGACGGCGTCGGCGAGGCGCGCGAAGGCGGGGTCGTCCCGGTAGCGCCGCAGCAGCTCGCCGTACTCGACGTCGCGGGCGGGCAGCAGCTTGGGCTGGAGGCCGAAGGACACCAGGCGGGCGGCGTCCGCCGCGTCGGCGGGGGTGACCGGCGCGGGGCCCTTGGCGGGCTGCTCCGCCTCCGGTACGGGCAGGCCCCAGCCGTCGCCCGCGCCGGCCGTCGGGTCCGGCCGCGCGGTGTCGTCGGCGTCGTACTCGGTCACGAATCTGGCTCCTTGCGGATCACGGTCTGCATTGCTGTGCTCCCCTCGACGGCCCCTGTGGGCGCTCCGGGGCTCGCCGGCGCCACGGCACCCGGCATCACGCCACCTCCGACCGCTCGGCCGCCATGCCCGCCGCATCCAGCAGGGCGGTGCCCACGATCAGGTCGGCGCCGCCGAACTCCGCGTCCACCAGCTCCGTGCCGTCGTCGACCGCGAAGAGCAGCTGCTCCTCGCCCTGGCGGTAGGCCGTGCCGACCGGCGGGCTGGCGGCGTGCACGGCCATCAGCGCTACGAGATACGGCAGTTCCGGGTCCTGGCGGCGGGCCTCGGCGAGCAGTCCGGAGAGCCGGCGCGGCGCGTCCGGCGGCAGCGTGAGCAGCGCGGTCGCGGCGTCCAGCTGCTCCTCGCTGAACCGGCTGTCGTCGGGCGTGGCGATCAGGTCGGGCTCGGGCATCTCGGCGCCGAGGTGCTCGCGCTCCTGGGGCGGGGTGAGCAGCATCTCGACCAGGTCGCCGACCCGTACGGCGGTGGGGGTGCGCAGGCCGGTGCCCTTGGCGAAGAAGGCGTCGGTGACCCGGGTGGACTGCTCGACGGGCAGCGGCAGTACAGGCGCGACGAGCTGGCCGTACAGGTCGAGCCCGGCGTGCGCCGTGGGCGGCGCGAACGCCTGCCGGTCCTGCTCGGCGCGGAAGAGGGGACCGGCTTCCAGGAGGCGGGACTGCAGCTGGGTGTGGCGGCGGATGCAGTCCTTGACGATGTCGACGAGCTCGGCGGCGCGCCTCTTGTGCTCGGCCGTCTTCGGGTCGTTGCCGGTCTCCGCCTCGTCCCGGGCGCGGCGGATGTTGGTGAGGATGGCGTTCTCGTGGCGGTACCGGTCGGCGACGTGGTCGAGCGCCTCGGCGATCATGTCGGGCACGGCGCGCAGCCAGTCGACGGCGCGGACGTTGCGCCGGGTGGCGTCGAGGGTCTTACGGAGCGTCTCGGCGTACTGCACGGTGCGGTACCGCGCCTGCTCGGCGGCGAGCTGGGCGTCGGCGAGGCGGCCGCGGCTGATGAGCACTTCGAGCTTGACCTCGGCGGCGATCTGGGCGCTGGTGACGTCCGTGTCCAGCGCGCCGACCAGGACGTTGACCGCCTCGTCGGTGGTGCGGAGGTAGACCGTGCCGCCGGGGCCCGGGACCTCCTCGATGAGCTTGAAGTCGTAGTCCCGGCGGACGTAGTCGCCGTCGGCGGTGAACGTGCCGTAGACGGCGCGGAAGCCGCGGTCGACGCTGCCGACGTTGATCAGGTTCTCCAGGACCCAGCGGGCGACGCGCTCGTGCTCGGCCGCCGGGCGGCGCGGGGCCTGCGCCGCGATACGGGGCAGCAGCCTGGCCACTATCTGCTCGTGGTCGGCCCCGGTGTCGAAGTCCATGTGGAGCGTGACCAGGTCGATCGCGGCGAGGGCGACCTCGGCCATGGCGTAGACGCCGTACTCCCCCGCGAGGTTGGCCTTGCGCGCGTCGAGGTCGTGCAGCGGGGCCGTGCACGCGAGCGCACGCAACCGCCGGGCCAGGCCCTCATCGGCGGCCGGGCCCGGTGCGGGTCGCGTCACCCCGCTGAACTGGGACGCAGCACCCTGGGGGGATGGAGAAGTCACGGTGAACAGATTAGGCCGTCGCACTGACAACGGACGAAACGGCACGGCCCCCGAGGTCAGTGTGTGGCGCCGCCCACAGCCTTGATGTCGTCGGTGCGGCCCGCCGCCGTGACCATGATCACGCGCAGCGCCTCGGCGGCGGCGCCGACGGGGAGCGAGGGCTCGCCCTTGTCGGTGACCTGCTCGGGGGCGTACGGGATGTGCACGAAGCCACCGCGCGCCGCGGGCCGTTCGGCGGCGAGGAGGTGCATCAGGCCGTAGAAGACGTGGTTGCAGACGAACGTGCCGGCGGTCTGCGAGACGGAGGCGGGCAGCCCGGCTTCACGGACCGCGGTGACGCACGCCTTGAGCGGCAGATTGGTGAAGTAGGCGGCGGGCCCTCCCGCGACGATCGGCTCATCGATGGGCTGCGCACCCGCATTGTCGGGAATGCGGGCATCGTCAACATTGATGGCCACGCGTTCGACGGTCACGTCGGGGCGTCCGCCCGCCTGCCCGACGCAGACCACCACCTCGGGGTCGGCCTCCGTGACGGCCGTACGGAGCGCGTCGAGCGCCTCTCCGAAGATGCAGGGCAGCTCGGCGGTCACGACGTCGATGCCGGGCGGCGGATCGGCGGCAACGGCCTGCACGGCCTGCCAGGAGGGGTTGACGTCGCTGCCCTCGAAGGGAGCGAAGCCTGTCAGGAGTACCCGTGTCATGCGCTGTTCCTCGGCGTCGTTCGGAGCGTGTGCGGTGGCGGAGCGTGTGCGGTGGCGGAGCGTGTGCGGCCGGTCAGAAGGCGAAGGCGGACATGATGACGATGTTGCAGCCGAGCAGCACGACGGCGGTGGGCAGCTGGGCCTTGATCGGGCCGTACTGGTCCTTCAGCTCCAGCAGCGCCGCCGGCACGACGTTGAAGTTGGCGGCCATCGGCGTCACGAGGGTGCCGCAGAACCCGCAGAGCATGCCGATCGCGAGGACCGCCGGCGCGTTGCCGTGTGCCTGCTCGATGAGGACGGGCCAGCCGACGGCGGCGGTCATGACCGGGAAGGCCGCGAAGCCGTTGCCCATGATGACCGTGAAGAGGAACATCCCGACGCAGTAGACGACGACCGCGGTGATCACCGAATCGTGCGGCAGCACCGCCTCGGTGAGGATGCCGACCTGCTTGCCGACCCCGGAGACCGCGAAGATCGTGCCCAGCGTGGCCAGCAGCTGCGGCAGCAGCATCGCCCAGCCCATGGACTCCAGCATGGAACGGCCGGCGTGCAGCGGCGCGGCGACGCTCTTCTCGCGGAGCATGACCATGGCCAGGACGAGCGCCACGATGGCGCCGATCCCGAGGCCGAGGATGGTCTCGCTGCCCTTCTGGAGCAGCGGGCCGCCCCCGAAGGAGAGCTTCGGGACGAGGACCGCGCACACCAGGGCGACGGCCGGGATGGTGAGTGCGGGGAGGAACAGCTTGCTGCCGTGTTTACGGGCGCTCGCCCGCCGCTCCTCCGTGGTGGTCGTACGGGCCTTGCCGCGCCCGGTGAACCCGAAGGCGGCGAGGCAGATCATCACGAGGACGGCGGCGCCGAGCGGTTCGGCGGGGGCCGACTTGTCCACGACCCAGGAGCTGTACACGAAGCCGGCGCCGAGCAGGCCCCAGAAGGCGGCGGTGCCGTAGCGCTTCGGGTTGGTGCGGTCGGCCGCCATCTGGACGGCGAGCACCATGAAGAGCGCGCCGACCAGCCAGTAGAACCACTCTGCCTTGATCACTTCGCGGCCTCCTCGGTGGCGAGTTCCACGCGGGCGCCGAGCAGTTCGCGCTCCAGCGTGCGGTCCATGCGGAGCAGCCGGCCGCCGTGCACGGCGAGGGCGCACAGCGCGGTCGGGATGGCCCACAGGGCGAGCTGCAGGGGCTCGAGGTGGGTGTGGTACGTGGAGTTGGCGAAGCCGGTGATCAGAAGGATCGAGCCGACGGCGAGGAAGACGTCCTCACCGAAGAACAGCCCGACGTTGTCGGCGCTGGCGGTGAAGGACCGGATCTTCTCCCGGGTCTTGTCCGGCAGCGTCCCGTAGCGGCGTTCGGCGGCGCCCTCGGCCATCGGGGCCGCGAGCGGGCGCACGGTCTGCGCGGGCCCGAAGAGGTCCCGCAGGCCGAGCGCGGCGAAGCCCTGGCGGAGCACGAGGTACAGCGTCAGGAAGCGTCCGGTGGTCAGCTTCGAGAAGCGCGAGATGAGGTTGCGCGCCTGCTCCTGGAGGCCGTGGCGCTCCAGGAGGCCGATGACGGGCAGCGTGATGACGAAGATCGTCACGGCCCGGCTGGAGGCGAAGCCGTCCCCGAAGGCGGCGAGCACCTTCTGAGGGGACAGCCCGCCGAGGAAGCCGGTGGCGATGCCCGCCACCCCCACCACCAGCAGGGGATTGCGCCGCGTGGCGAATCCGATGATCACCACGAGAACGCCCAGAAGAACGATCACCGGGACCGCCTTTCGACGCAGGGCCCCACGGACGTCGTGAGGATGTGCCAGGACGGTAGAGGATCGTTCTACGATCCGACAATAGGTTGAACGTTCTGTTACCTCTCGGTAACTCGCCCGGACACCTGCTGCGCGTACGCGCTCGCCAGCTGCGCCCGGGAATCCTCCAGGTAGGACGCGAGCAGCCGCTCGGCCTGCGCCGCGTCGCCCCCCTGAAGGGCCTCGAGGATCTGCCGGTTCCGGGTGAGATATGGCTCATAGAAGCGGCGCGGGTCGTCCATCACGTGGAACACGAGCCGCAGCTCGGCGAGCACGCCGCGCATCAACTCGTCCGTCCGCGGGCTGCCGGCCAGTCCGACCAGCGCCTGATGGAAGCGGATGTTGGCGGTCGGCAGGTCCTGCCAGGACCGCTCCAGCGCGGCCCGCTCCCCCGCCAGCACGGCCGCCTCGACCTGCTCCAGCTCGTACGGCGGCTCACCGAGGCCGCGGACCGCGGCACACTCGATCATCTCCCGCACCCGGTAGATGTCGAGCAGGTCGTCCACCGCGACCACCCGCACGAAGACGCCCCGGTTCAGCTCGTGCACCAGCAGCCGTTCGTGCGTGAGCAGCCGGAACGCCTCTCGGAGGGTGTTGCGCGACACCCCCAGCGCCCCGCAGATGGAGTCCTCCGACAGCCGCACACCGGGCGAGAAGAACCCCTCCGCAATACGGTCGCGCAGTATGTCCGCGACCCGTTCCGCAGTGCTCGTCCGCCCCAGCAGCGCCCGGTCCACCGCCAGCCCGGCCGGCTCCACGAGCCGCCGGTCGATGCCCTTCGCCACGTCGTGCCTCACTTTCGTCCCCCCGGTCACCCGGACCGCGTACGGCGGCCGCCCGGCCGCTCACGAGGGCACGCAGTCAATCCCAGATCAGCGAACAAGACAACAACCCTCTTGTCCTATCGTTCAACAATCCTCTAGCTTGATGCGGTAACCGGTCGGCCCGAGCGCCCCAGGAGGACAGCCGCTACGGAAACGGGCCGGCCGGCTCTGCCTTTCCCTGCCCCTGTCCGGCCCCGCCGGCCTGTTGGAACGGACGCACATGACGGACCCGGTGATCGACCTCAACGCCGACCTCGGTGAAGGGTTCGGGCGGTGGCCCCTCACCGACGACGACAGTCTCCTCTCCGTCGTCACCAGCGCCAACGTCGCGTGCGGCTTCCACGCCGGCGACCCCTCGACGATGCGCCGGGTGTGCGAGACGGCCGCCGAGCGCGGCGTCCGCATCGGCGCCCAGGTCTCCTACCGCGACCTCGCCGGCTTCGGCCGCCGCGCCATGGACGTGCCCCCGGACGAACTCGCCGACGAGATCGCCTACCAGATCGGCGCGCTGGAGGTCTTCGCGCGTGCCGCCGGGTCACGGGTTACGTACGTGAAGCCGCACGGCGCGCTGTACAACCGTGCCGTGCACGACGCCGAACAGGCCGCCGCCATCGTGGCCGGCATCCAGCGCGCGGCCGGTCCGCTGCCCGTCCTCGGGCTTCCGGGTTCGGAGTTGCACGTGGAGGCGCGCGCCGCGGGACTGCCCACCGTCGCCGAGGCGTTCGCCGACCGCGCCTACACGGCCGCCGGCACCCTGGTGTCGCGCCGCGAGCCCGGCGCGGTCGTCCACGACCCGGACGCCGTCGTCAAGCGCTCCCTGGGCCTCGCCCGCGACCACGCCGTCACCTCCATCGACGGGGAGCGCGTGGACGTCGACCTCCAGTCGCTGTGCCTGCACGGGGACACCCCGGGCGCCGCGGCGCTCGCCCGGCGCGTACGGCACGAGCTGACGGCCGCCGGCGTCCGGGTGGCGGCGTTCGCATGACCGCACCCCCGCCCGGCCCCACCGGGTCCCGCGCCGCCGAGGGCCACGCCCTGCGTATGCGCACGCTGCCCGTGGGCGACCACGGCCTGCTCATCGAACTGGACAGCGGCGAGGCCGTGGAGGCGCTCCACGCCGAGCTGCTGCGCCGCGCCGCGGCCGGGCAGCTGCCCGCCACCCGCGAGATCGTCCCGGCCGCCCGTACCGTGCTGATCGACGGGCTCGCCGCACCGGAGCGGTTCGCTGCCGAGCTGGCCGGCTGGGAGATCCCGCCGGCCGCCCGCTCCGGTGCGCGGACCGTCGAGCTCCCCGTCCGCTACGACGGCCCCGATCTCGCCGACGTCGCCGAGCTGTGGGGCGTCACCCCCGACGAGGTCGTACGGATCCACTCCGGTACCGAATTCCGGGTGGCCTTCTCCGGCTTCGCCCCCGGGTTCGGCTACCTCACCGGCCTCCCCGAGCGCTATCACGTGCCGCGCCGCGCGACCCCGAGGACGCGCCTCCCGGTCGGCTCCGTGGCCCTCGCGGGTCCGTACACGGGGGTGTACCCGCGCTCCTCTCCCGGGGGCTGGCAGTTGCTGGGCACCACGGACGCCGTTCTGTGGGACTCCGCCCGGGAGCCGGCGGCCCTGCTCGCACCCGGCACCCTCGTACGCTTCGTCCCCCGATCCTTCGATCCGCACCCGGAGGCGGCTCAGTGACCGACCGCGCCTTCGCCGTCGTACGCGCCGGAGCACTGACCACCGTCCAGGACCTCGGCCGCATCGGCCACGCCCACCTGGGCGTGCCGCGCTCCGGTGCGCTCGACGCCGACGCACACCGCCTGGCCAACCGTCTCGTCGGCAACGCCCCCGAAGCCGCGACGCTGGAGACCACCGTCACCGGTTGCGCGGTACGGGTACGGTGCGCGGTCACCGTGGCCGTCACCGGGGCCCCCTGCCCGGTGACCGTCGACGGGCGCCCCGCCGCCTGGGGCGCCCCTGTGCGCGTGCCGGCCGACGCCGTACTGGAAGTGGGCACCGTCACCCACGGGCTGCGCAGTTACGTGGCCTTCGCGGGCGGCGTCGGCATCGAGCCGGTGCTCGGCAGCCGCGCCACCGACCTCCTCTCGGGGCTCGGCCCCGACCCGCTCGCCGACGGTGCCGTGCTGCCGCTCGGCACGCCGGGCACGCCGGCCGTCGCTGTCGAGGCGGTGCCGCACGCCGGGCCGGTGCGCGAACTGGTGCTGCCGGTCCGTCTCGGGCCACGCGACGACTGGTTCACGGCGCAGGGGCTGCGCACCCTCCTGACGGGCGTCTGGCGGGTCTCCGCGGAGAGCAACCGCATCGGGCTGCGCACGGAAGGCCCGTCCCTGGAGCGTGCCCGGGACGGCGAACTCCCCAGTGAGGGCATGGCGCTGGGCGCCGTCCAGGTGCCCCCGAACGGCCTCCCGGTGCTCTTCCTCGCCGACCACCCGACGACCGGCGGCTACCCGGTCGTCGGCGTCGTGCAGGAGGCCGCGCTGCCGGCCGCCGCACAGGCCGCGCCGGGCACCCCGGTGCGCTTCGTGCGGGCGCATCGCAGTCCCCGTACGCGCGGCGCCTACTGACCTTTCCGGAGGGTTGTCGGGTGCGGGTCACACCGGATCAAGTGGTAGGCCGGTGCCGGTTAGGCAGCCGTCGATCAGGTGTGGAGCCTGC
>NZ_JOFQ01000034.1 GCF_000718305.1 Streptomyces niger | reverse complement strand
CAAGTACGTCGGCGACGCCGGCCGCATCGTGTCGCTGGAGCACTTCGGCGCCTCCGCCGACGGCAAGGTCCTCTTCCGCGAGTTCGGCTTCACGCCCGAGAACGTGGCCGCCGCCGCGCGGGAATCGATCGACGCCGCCGCGCGCTGACGTCCATAGACGACAAGTAGGAGATGCAATTCCCATGACAGACGCACTCAAGCGCCTTTCCGACGAAGGCGTTGCGATCTGGCTGGACGACCTGTCGCGCAAGCGCATCACGTCCGGCAACCTCGCCGAGCTGATCGACCAGAGCCACGTGGTGGGTGTCACCACCAACCCGTCGATCTTCCAGAAGGCGATCTCCTCGGGTGAGGGCTACGAGCAGCAGGTCTCCGACCTCGCGGCCCGCAAGGTCACCGTCGAGGAAGCCATCCGCATGATCACCACCGCGGACGTCCGCGACGCGGCCGACATCCTGCGGCCGGTCTTCGACGCCACCGACGGCCAGGACGGCCGGGTGTCCATCGAGGTCGACCCCCGTCTGGCGCACAACACGAAGGCGACCGTCGCCGAGGCCAAGCAGCTGGCGTGGCTGGTGGACCGTCCGAACACGCTCATCAAGATCCCGGCGACCAAGGCGGGCCTGCCCGCGATCACCGAGGTCATCGGCAAGGGCATCAGCGTCAACGTCACGCTGATCTTCTCGCTGGAGCGCTACCGCGAGGTCATGGACGCCTACCTGGCCGGCCTGGAGAAGGCCAAGTCGCTGGGTCTGGAGCTGGACAAGATCCACTCCGTCGCGTCCTTCTTCGTGTCCCGCGTGGACACCGAGATCGACAAGCGCCTGGACGGCGTCGGCACCGACGAGGCCAAGGCCCTCAAGGGCAAGGCGGCGCTCGCCAACGCCCGACTGGCCTACCAGGCCTACCAGGAGGTCTTCTCCTCGGACCGCTGGGCGGCCCTGGAGAAGGCGGGCGCCAACAAGCAGCGTCCGCTGTGGGCCTCCACCGGTGTGAAGGACCCCGAGCTCAAGGACACGCTCTACGTCGAGCAGCTGGTCGCGCCGAACACGGTCAACACCATGCCGGAGGCCACCCTGGAGGCCACCGCCGACCACGGCGAGGTCACCGGTGACACCGTGACCGGCGGGTACCAGGAGGCGCAGGCCGACATCGACGCGCTCGCGAAGTTCGGCGTCTCGTACGACGAGGTCGTGCAGGTGCTGGAGGACGAGGGCGTCGACAAGTTCGAGGCCGCCTGGAACGACCTGCTCAAGTCGACCGAGGCGGAGCTGAAGCGCCTCGCTCCTTCGGAGGGCTGAGACTCTTGAGCACAGTTCACGGAGCCAATCCGCTTCGTGACGCCGCGGACCGACGGCTCCCGCGTATCGCGGGGCCGTCGGGCCTCGTCATCTTCGGCGTCACGGGCGATTTGTCACGTAAAAAGTTGATGCCGGCGGTTTACGACCTGGCCAATCGTGGCCTGCTGCCGCCGGGCTTCTCGCTCATCGGCTTCGCCCGCCGCGACTGGGAGAACGAGGACTTCGCCCAGGTCGTGCACGACGCGGTCAAGGAACACTCGCGGACCCCGTTCCGCGAGGAGGTCTGGCAGCAGCTCAGCCAGGGCATGCGCTTCGTCCAGGGCAACTTCGACGACGACCAGGCCTTCGAGACGCTGAAGACCACGATCCAGGACCTGGACAAGGCTCAGGGCACCGGCGGCAACTTCGCGTTCTACCTCTCGGTACCGCCGAAGTTCTTCCCCAAGGTCGTCCAGCAGCTCAAGCACCACGGGCTGGCGGACCAGAAGGCCGACTCCTGGCGCCGCGCGGTCATCGAGAAGCCCTTCGGGCACGACCTGGAGAGCGCGCGCGAGCTCAACCGCATCGTGCACGAGGTGTTCCCGCCGGAAGAGGTCTTCCGGATCGACCACTACCTCGGCAAGGAGACGGTCCAGAACATCCTGGCGCTGCGCTTCGCCAACACGATGTTCGAGCCCATCTGGAACCGCTCCTACGTGGACCACGTACAGATCACGATGGCCGAGGACATCGGCATCGGCGGCCGGGCCGGCTACTACGACGGCATCGGCGCCGCGCGTGACGTGATCCAGAACCACCTCCTCCAGCTGCTCGCGCTGACCGCCATGGAGGAGCCGGCCTCCTTCGACGCGGACGCGCTGGTCGCGGAGAAGGCCAAGGTCCTCGGCGCCGTACGGCTGCCCAAGGACCTGGGCAAGGAGACCGTACGGGCGCAGTACGCGGAAGGCTGGCAGGGCGGCGAGAAGGCCGTCGGCTACCTCCAGGAAGAGGGCATCGACCCCAAGTCGAAGACCGACACCTACGCCGCGGTCAAGCTGGGCATCGACAACCGCCGCTGGGCGGGCGTGCCCTTCTACCTGCGCACCGGCAAGCGCCTGGGCCGCCGCGTCACCGAGATCGCGGTCGTCTTCCAGCGCGCCCCGCACTCCCCCTTCGACCACACCGCCACCGAGGAGCTGGGGCAGAACGCTCTGGTCATCCGGGTGCAGCCGGACGAGGGTGTGACGGTGCGGTTCGGCTCGAAGGTCCCGGGCACCTCGATGGAGGTACGGGACGTCTCGATGGACTTCGCCTACGGCGAATCCTTCACGGAGTCCAGCCCCGAGGCGTACGAGCGCCTGATCCTGGACGTCCTCCTCGGCGACGCCAACCTCTTCCCGCGCACGGAGGAGGTCGAGCTGTCCTGGAAGATCCTCGACCCGATCGAGCAGTACTGGGACACGCACGGCAAGCCCGCGCAGTACCCGGCGGGCACCTGGGGACCCGTCGAGGCGGACGAAATGCTCGCACGAGACGGACGGAGCTGGCGTCGGCCATGAAGATCGATCTCACCGAAACCACGGCCAGCAAGATCAACAAGGCGCTGGTCCAAGGCCGCCGTGCCATCGGCACCCCGGCCGTCGGCATGGTGCTCACCCTCGTCATCGTCACCGACGAGGAGAACGCCTACGACGCGCTCAAGGCCGCCAACGAGGCCTCGCGCGAGCACCCCTCGCGCACCCTGGTCGTCATCAAGCGCGTCAGCCGCTCGCCGCGCGGCCGCGCCCGGGCCCGCCTGGACGCCGAGGTCCGGGTCGGCGCGGACGCCGGCACCGGCGAGACGGTGCTGCTGCGCCTGTACGGCGAGGCCATCGACCACGCCCAGTCGGTCGTGCTGCCGCTGCTGCTGCCGGACGCCCCCGTGGTCGTCTGGTGGCCCGTCGGCGGCCCGACCAACCCGGCCGCCGACCCGCTCGGGTCGCTCGCCCAGCGTCGGGTCACCGACACCTACGCCGCCGAGCAGCCCGTCCAGGAGCTGGCCGCGCGCGCCGAGCAGTACACCCCCGGCGACACCGACCTGGCCTGGACCCGCATCACGCCCTGGCGTTCGATGCTGGCCGCCGCGCTCGACCAGCAGCCGAGCCAGGTCACCTCGGTCACGGTCGAGGGCGAGGAGTACAACCCCAGCTGCGAGCTGCTCGCCATGTGGCTCGCCGACCGGCTGCACGTCCCCGTCCAGCGGACGCTCTCCGAGGGCCCCGGCCTGACGGCCGTCCGGATGGAGACCAAGAACGGCCCGATCGTGCTGGACCGCGCCGACGGCGCGCTCGCCACGCTGTGCATGACCGGCCAGCCCGACCGCGCGGTGGCGCTGCAGCGGCGGGAGACCGCCGAGCTGCTCGCCGAGGAGCTGCGCCGCCTCGACCCGGACGACACCTACGCGTCCGCGCTGAAGTTCGGCGTGGAGCGGCTGGGCGAGTACAAGGAGGGGCTCCCGGGCGAATCGGCGAAGACCGCCGAGGACGCCGAGCGGGAGGCCGAGGCGCAGTCCGCCGAGGACGCCCCCAAGGGCAAGGCCGCGGCGAAGAAGACGCCCGCGAAGAAGGCGGCCGCCAAGTGAGCGCGCCGCAGGTCGTCGTGCACCGCGACAAGGAGCTGATGGCCAAGGCCGCGGCGGCCCGGCTGATCACGAAGATCGTGGATGCCCAGGCGGCCCGCGGCTCGGCCTCCGTCGTCCTGACCGGCGGCCGCAACGGCAACGGGCTGCTCGCGGCCCTCGCCGAGGCGCCGGCACGGGACGCCGTGGACTGGTCCCGGCTGGACCTGTGGTGGGGCGACGAGCGGTTCCTGCCCGAGGGCGACCCGGAGCGCAACCACACCCAGGCCCGTGAGGCGCTGCTGGACAGCGTCCCGCTGGACCCGGCACGGGTGCACGTGATGGCGCCGTCCGACGGCGGGTACGGCAACGACGCGGACGCCGCTGCCGAGGCGTACGCCGCCGACCTGGCCGCCGCGGCGGGGCCGGAGGACCACGGGCCCGTCCCGTCCTTCGATGTCCTCCTCCTGGGCGTCGGCCCGGACACCCACGTCGCCTCGCTCTTCCCCGAGCACCCGGCGGCGCGGGAGACCGAGCGGACGGTGGTCGGCGTGCACGGCGCGCCCAAGCCGCCGCCCACCCGGATCTCGCTGACCCTGCCCGCCATCCGCGCGGCACGCGAGGTGTGGCTGCTCGCGGCGGGCGAGGACAAGGCGAACGCGGCCGCGATGGCCCTGTCCGGCGCCGGTGAGATACAGGCACCCGCGGCGGGCGCGTACGGCCGCAGCCGTACGCTCTGGCTGCTGGACGAGGCGGCCGCCTCCCAGCTGCCGCGCGACCTGTACCCGCCGGCCTCGGCCTGAGCCGCCGCTGACGAACGGCCCGGCCCCCACGGTCATCCACCGTGGGGGCCGGGCCGTTTCGCATGCCCGGGAGGGCCGTCAGCGGGTCACGACTGCCACTCCCGCTCCTGGCGCACCATGGCGTTGGCCAGCCCCGCCGGGTCCTGCAGGTCGCCCACCGAGACGCCCTCGACGTCCTCGTCAACGGTGTTGTACGGGCCGAGACCGGCCTCCTTGTCGCCCTGCTCCACCTCCAGGTGACGGGCGGCCACCTCCTGCTGCCTGGCCGCCGGCTGGGCCACCAGCCACTCGCGGTTCTCCGCGGTCAGCAGGTTCAGAAAGCTCAGGAGCGCGTCCTCGTGCACCGGGATCAGCGCCCCCGCATCGTGCGGTAGGTGGACACCAGGGCCTTCGTCGAGGCGTCCAGGCCCTCGACCTCGGCGCCCTCGGTGAGCGCCGGCTCGACGCGCTTGGCGAGGACCTTGCCCAGCTCCACGCCCCACTGGTCGAAGGAGTCGATGTTCCAGACGGCGCCCTGGACGAACACCTTGTGCTCGTAGAGGGCGATCAGCTGGCCCAGCACGGACGGGGTGAGCTCCTTGGCCAGGATGGTGGTGGTGGGGCGGTTGCCCTTGAAGGTCTTGTGCGTCACCAGCTCCTCCGGCACGCCCTCGGCCCGCACCTCCTCCGGCGTCTTGCCGAAGGCCAGCGCCTGGCCCTGCGCGAAGAGGTTCGCCATCAGCAGGTCGTGCTGGGCGACCAGCCGCGGCTGGAGGTCGTCCACCGGGCGCGCGAAGCCGATGAGGTCGGCCGGGATCATCTTCGTGCCCTGGTGCAGCAGCTGGTAGTACGCGTGCTGGCCGTTGGTGCCGGGCGTGCCCCAGACCACCGGGCCGGTCTGCCAGTTCACCTCCTGGCCGTCGCGGCTCACGTACTTGCCGTTGGACTCCATGTCCAGCTGCTGGAGGTAGGCGGTGAACTTCGAGAGGTAGTGGCTGTACGGCAGCACCGCGTGCGACTGCGCGTCCCAGAAGTTGCCGTACCAGACGCCCAGCAGGCCGAGCAGCAGCGGCGCGTTCTCCTCCGGCGGCGCGCACCGGAAGTGCTCGTCGATCAGGTGGAAGCCGGCCAGCATCTCGCGGAAGTGCTCCGGGCCGATCGCGAGCATCAGCGACAGGCCGATGGCGGAGTCGTAGGAGTACCGGCCGCCGACCCAGTCCCAGAACTCGAACATGTTGGCCGTGTCGATGCCGAACTCGGCGACCTTCTCGGCGTTGGTGGACAGCGCCACGAAGTGCTTGGCCACGGCCTCGTCGCCGGCGCCCAGGCCGCTCAGCAGCCACTCGCGGGCCGACTTCGCGTTGGTGATCGTCTCGATCGTGGTGAACGTCTTCGAGGCGATGATGAACAGCGTCTCGGCCGGGTCCAGGTCGCGCACGGCCTCGTGCAGGTCCGCGCCGTCCACGTTGGAGACGAACCGGAACTGCATGTCGCGGTCGGTGTAGGCGCGCAGCGCCTCGTACGCCATCGCCGGGCCCAGGTCGGAGCCGCCGATGCCGACGTTGACGACGTTCTTGATGCGCTTGCCGGTGTGGCCCTTCCAGTCGCCGGAGCGGACCCGGTCGGTGAACACCGACATCTTGCGCAGCACGGAGTGCACCGCGGGGACGACGTTCTCGCCGTCGACCTCGATGACCGCCGACTCCGGCGCGCGCAGCGCGGTGTGCAGCACCGCGCGGTTCTCGGTGATATTGATCTTCTCGCCGCGGAACATGGCGTCCCGCAGCTCGGTGACCTTCGTCGCCGCGGCCAGCTCACGGAGCAGCAGCAGCGTCTCGTCGGTCACCAGGTGCTTGGAGTAGTCCAGGTGCAGGTCGCCGACCTGGAGCGTGTAGCGCTCCGCGCGGCCGGGGTCCTGGTCGAACAGCTCGCGCAGATGCGTGCTCGCGAGTTGTTCGCGGTGCTTTCCCAGGGCCGCCCACTCGGACGTCTGGTCGAGCCTGCTGCGGCCATCTGCGTTCATCTCGGACATCAGCCTTCTTTGGTCTCGTATCGGCCCCGCCACCCTCCAACCTAATTGATCAGGGGACGATGCGGGCGCCTCCCACTCGAGCGAGGCCGAGAGCGGGGGAGATGTCCGCCCACGGCCGAACGGCTGACACCGTGTGTCCGTACCGGATTCACCCGCAAGGCCACTCGAACAGCGCAACGCGACCGGCCCGACAGGAAGGCCAGAACCTTCCGGCCGGGCCGGTAACCACTCTTCTCTTCGTCCGTACCGCCGCGCGCGAGGCGTCGTCAGATCTCGCCACGGAGCTTGGCGAGCGCCTCCGCGAGGATCGCCTCACCGTCCGCGTCCGTGCGGCGCTCCCGTACGTACGCCAGGTGCGTCTTGTACGGCTCGGTGCGCGGCGGGTCCGGCGGGTTGTCCCGGTCCTTGCCTGCGGGGAAGCCACAGCGCGGGCAGTCCCAGGTGTCAGGAATCTGCGCGTCGCCGGCGAAGCTGGGCTGTGTCTCGTGCCCGTTGGAGCACCAGAAGGAGATGCGGATGCGCGGCGCGGACTCGCCCCGCTCGGCCTCCCCCATCGGCCCCGCCCCGACCCGACTTCCTCGGATCGCGTTGCCACTTGCCACGGTCGTAACTCCCTGCGTCATGGTGCTGCGAAGCATCGACGGGATTCTTCGCTGCGGAGCGCCCCAGTCTACGTAAGGCCCAACGCGCGTCCAGTGACAGGAGTTACCCGGCCACGCAAGGACGCCGCACTCATGATAAGCCGCGCCCCCGACGCCGTGTCAGTTGTCCAGCTTCATCAGGATGCCGAGAACGACGATGCAGGCGAACCAGAGGAGGCCGACGACGATGGTGATGCGGTCGAGGTTGCGCTCGGCCACGGAGGAGCCGCCCACCGAGGACTGCATGCCGCCACCGAACATGTCGGACAGGCCGCCGCCCTTCCCCTTGTGCATGAGCACCAGCATCATCAGCAGCGCGCTGAAGACGATGAGGGCGATCGAGAATCCCATGACCACGGCTGGACCAACTCTCTAGGACTGACGGACGGGAGTACGGGCGGATGTGATGCGGAAGGGCCGGGACGGCGTCGTGTGACACCGGGCCCGGCCCCGACAGCCTACGACGGGCCGGGCCCGCCGTCATAGCCGCTGCTCACAGTGGTACGGAGCGCGACCGTGACCGTTACTGGTCGCGGAACCGAACGATCTTGACGAACTCGTCGGCGTCCAGCGCCGCACCGCCGATCAGGGCGCCGTCGACATCCGGCTGCGCCATGATCGCAGCGACGTTACCCGACTTCACCGAGCCGCCGTACTGGATCCGCACCTTGTCGGCGAGCTCCTGGCTGTACAGCTCCGCGAGGCGGCCGCGGATCGCACCGCAGACCTCCTGGGCGTCCTCCGGGGTGGCGACCTCGCCGGTGCCGATGGCCCACACCGGCTCGTACGCGATCACGATGGTCTCGGCCTGCTCGGCCGGGACGCCCTCCAGCGCGCCGTCGACCTGGGCGAGGGTGTGCGCGACCTGGTTGCCGGCCTTGCGGACGTCCAGGCCCTCACCGACGCAGAGGATCGGGGTGATGCCGTGCTTGAAGGCGGCCTTGACCTTGGCGTTGCAGACCGCCTCGTCCTCGCCGTGGTACTGACGGCGCTCGCTGTGGCCGATGGCCACGTACGCGCACTTCAGCTTGGCGAGCATGGGGCCGGAGATCTCACCGGTGAAGGCACCGGAGTCGTGCGCCGAGATGTCCTGGGCGCCGTACTTGATCTTCAGCTTGTCGCCGTCGACCAGGGTCTGCACCGAGCGGATGTCGGTGAAGGGCGGCAGGACCGCGACCTCGACGGCCTCGTAGTCCTTGTCGGCGAGCGCGAAAGCGAGCTTCTGGACGTGCGCGATGGCCTCGAGGTGGTTGAGGTTCATCTTCCAGTTGCCCGCCATCAGCGGGGTACGGCTACTCACGTTTGTTCAGTCCTCCAGAGCGGCGAGGCCGGGGAGCGTCTTGCCTTCGAGGTATTCGAGGCTGGCGCCGCCACCGGTCGAGATGTGGCCGAAAGCATTCTCGTCGAAACCGAGCAGGCGTACGGCCGCGGCCGAGTCACCGCCGCCGACGACGGTGAACGCCTCGGAGTCGAGCAGGCCCTGCGCGACGGCCTTGGTGCCGTTCGCGTAGTCGGGGTGTTCGAAGACGCCCATCGGGCCGTTCCAGAAGACGGTGGCCGCGTCCTTGAGCTTGTCCGCGTACAGCTCACGGGTCTTCGGGCCGATGTCCAGGCCCTCCTGGTCCGCCGGGATGGCGTCGGCGGCGACCACGGTGGGGTGGGCCGGGGCCTTGGTCTTCAGGTCCGGGAAGTCGGCCGAGATCAGCACGTCGACGGGGAGGACGAACTCCACGCCACGCTCCTCGGCGCGCTTCATGTAGTCCTTGACCGCCGGGATCTGGTCCTCCTGGAGGAGCGAGATGCCGACCTCGTGGCCCTGGGCCTTGAGGAAGGTGTACGCCATGCCGCCGCCGATGAGGATGCGGTCGGCCTTCTCCAGCAGGTGGTCGATGACGCCGAGCTTGTCGGACACCTTGGCGCCGCCGAGCACGACCGCGTACGGGCGCTTGACGTCCTCGGTGAGCTTCTTCAGCACGGTGACCTCGGCGGCGATCAGGTCGCCGGCGGCGTGCGGCAGGCGGGCCGGCAGGTCGTACACCGAGGCGTGCTTGCGGTGCACGGCGCCGAAGCCGTCGCCGACGTAGAGGTCGGCGAGCTGGGCCAGCTGGTCGGCGAACGCGCCGCGCTCGGCGTCGTCCTTGCTGGTCTCGCCCGCGTTGAAGCGGAGGTTCTCCAGGACGGCGACCTGGCCGTCGGCCAGGCCCGCGACGGTGGCCTGCGCGGACTCGCCGACCGTGTCGGTGGCGAACGCCACGCCCGTGCCGAGCAGTTCACCCAGCCGCTTCGCCGCGGGGGCGAGCGAGAAGGCGGGGTCCGGCGCGCCCTTGGGGCGGCCCAGGTGCGAGGCCACGACCACCTTGGCGCCGGCCTCTGCGAGCTTGGCGATGGTCGGCTGCACGGCGCGGATCCGGCCGTCGTCGGTGATGGTGGTGCCGTCCAGCGGCACATTCAGGTCGGCGCGGACGAAGACCCGCTTTCCCGCTACCTGAAGGTCGTCGATCGTCTTCATGGTGACTCCGTGGCTCTGTTCGGAACGTCAGTCATAGCACGGGGCCCGTACGACGCTTCATCGCGTCGTACGAGCCCCGTCGCTCACATCTCGCTGGTGCTGCCCTGCGGGTCAGGCAGGGATCAGAGCTGGCCGCCGACGAAGACGGTCAGGTCGACCAGACGGTTGGAGTAGCCCCACTCGTTGTCGTACCAGCCGATGACCTTCACGTTCTTGCCCTCCTGGACCATGGTCAGGGAGGAGTCGAAGGTGCAGGACGCCGGGGCGTTGACGATGTCGGAGGAGACGATCGGGTCCTCCGTGTACTCCAGGATGCCCTTGAGCTCGCCCTCGGCGGCCTTCTGGAAGGCGGCGTTGACCTCTTCCTTGGTGACCTCGCGGCCGAGCTCCAGAACCAGGTCGGTGACCGAGCCGGTGGGGACGGGCACGCGCATGGCGATGCCGTCCAGCTTGCCCTTGAGCTGCGGGAGGACCAGCGCGGTGGCCTTGGCGGCACCGGTGGTGGTCGGGATGATGTTCTCCGCGGCGGCGCGGGCGCGGCGCAGGTCCTTGTGCGGGAAGTCCAGGATGCGCTGGTCGTTGGTGTACGCGTGGACCGTGGTCATCAGGCCCTTGACGATGCCGAAGTTCTCGTCGAGAACCTTCGCCATCGGCGCGACACAGTTGGTGGTGCAGGAAGCGTTCGAGATGACGTGGTGCTTGTCGGCCTCGTACTTGTCCTGGTTGACACCCATCACGATGGTGATGTCCTCGTCCTTGGCCGGAGCCGAGATGAGGACCTTCTTCGCGCCACCGGCGAGGTGCTTGGCGGCGTCCTCGCGCTTGGTGAAGATGCCGGTCGACTCGACGACGACGTCGACGCCCAGCTCGCCCCACGGGATGTCGGCGGGGTTGCGCTCGGAGAGCACCTTGATGGTGCGGTCGCCGACGGTGATGGTGTCGGCGGTGTGCGACACGTCCTGCTTCAGGCGGCCCAGGATGGTGTCGTACTTCAGCAGGTGCGCGGTGGTCGCGGTGTCACCCAGGTCGTTGACAGCCACGATCTCGATGTCCGCACCCTGCTCCAGCAGCGCGCGGAAGTAGTTACGACCGATGCGGCCAAAGCCGTTGATGCCTACGCGGATCGTCACGAACCGATCTCCTCGTTGGTACGCCGGATCTGCACCCGGCGAGCTGTATGGGATGTCCCCGACCGCCTCCGACCCTACCCCCAATACGTAACGTACGTGACATTGACAGGGGTGCTCGGAGCCCTTCCCTGTAATGCGCGCCTTCCCTTACGCCCCAAGGAAATCTCAAGGAAAGCCCGAGGAAAGTTGGAGCGCCGGGGAGCTCAGTTGAGCGGTGCCGTACGGGGTCCCTCGACGGGGCCGGCCGGGGTGCCTTCGCGGGTCCGCGGACAGCCCTCGGCAGGGCAATCCGCGCCGGGACCCGACGGAGGACGTTCGTGACCGTATCGTGCCCGTTTCCGACCTTTTCAGCCGACCATGCCCTCGGCCAGGTCATCGGCGAGGTTGGACTCGGTGCCGGGGATGCCGAGATCCTGCGCGCGCTTGTCGGCCATCGCGAGCAGCCGGCGGATCCGGCCCGCGACCGCGTCCTTGGTCAGCGGCGGGTCGGCGAGCGCGCCCAGCTCCTCCAAGGAGGCCTGCTTGTGCTCCATGCGCAGCCGCCCGGCCGCCGCGAGGTGCTCGGGCACCTCGTCGCCGAGGATCTCCAGCGCGCGCTGCACACGGGCGCCCGCGGCGACCGCGGCCCGCGCCGAGCGCCGGAGGTTGGCGTCGTCGAAGTTGGCGAGGCGGTTGGCCGTGGCCCTCACCTCGCGGCGCATTCTGCGCTCCTCCCAGGCCAGCACCGACTCATGGGCGCCGAGCCGCGTCAACAGCGCGCCGATCGCGTCACCGTCACGGACCACCACCCGGTCCACGCCGCGCACCTCGCGGGCCTTGGCCGCGATGCCGAGCCGGCGCGCCGCGCCGACCAGCGCGAGCGCCGCCTCGGGGCCCGGGCAGGTCACCTCCAGGGAGGAGGAGCGGCCGGGCTCGGTGAGCGAGCCGTGCGCCAGGAACGCGCCGCGCCAGGCGGCCTCCGCGTCGCAGGTGGCCCCCGAGACCACCTGCGGGGGCAGGCCGCGGATGGGGCGGCCGCGGCCGTCCACCAGGCCGGTCTGGCGCGCGAGCTGGTCGCCGCCGGCGACCACCCGGACGACGAACCGGCTGCCGCGGCGCAGCCCGCCGGGCGCCATCACCACGAGGTCGGAGGAGTGTCCGAAGATCTCCAGGATGTCCTTGCGGAGCCGCCGGGCCGCGATGCCCGTGTCCAGCTCCGCCTCGATCACGATCCGCCCGCTGACCAGGTGCAACCCGCCCGCGAACCGGAGGATCGACGAGACCTCCGACTTCCGGCAGCAGGTCCGGGTGACGGGGAGCCGGGGGATTTCGTCCTTCACCGCTGCCGTCATCGCCATGGGCCGATCCTTCCATGCATCCGAAAAATACGGTCGTACGCGGCGGCCAGCAGCTCGGGGTCGTGCCGAGGAGAGCCGCCCCCGGGCGCACCCCGGGAGGCTTCCCCTTGAGCGGCCACGGCCGCCAGCTCGACCTCGCTGCCGAACAGCTCCTTGGCCACTC
Organism: Streptomyces niger; assembly: GCF_000718305.1. Taxonomy (GTDB): domain Bacteria; phylum Actinomycetota; class Actinomycetes; order Streptomycetales; family Streptomycetaceae; genus Streptomyces; species Streptomyces niger. The sequence continues at coordinate 73,238 of NZ_JOFQ01000034.1, read as the reverse complement.
CGGTCAGGCTTTCCCGGTCGGGCACGGCGTCCTGATCGGCCAGCACCACGTCAAAGGCGAGTTTAGGGGCGTGTCGGGCCAAAACCTCCAAATGACGCTGCGGGGAAAACCCGTCCGTCTCCCCCGGCTGGGGCGCGAGGTTCAACGAGAGAACCTTACGTGCCTTGGTCTCCTCCAGTGCCTCGCGCAGCTGCGGCACCAGAAGGTGCGGGATCACGGAGGAGAACCAGGATCCGGGGCCGAGCACCACCCAGTCGGCGTCCCGGACCGCCTCGACGACCTCCGGGACGGCCGGCGGGTCCTCGGGGACGACGTGCACGGACTGCACCTCGCCGCGGGTGAGCGCGACCGTGGCCTGGCCGCGGACGGTGGAGATCTCGTCCGGGCGGTCCGGGTCGTGGCCCTTGACCAGCGCCTGGAGCTCCAGCGGCACGGCGGACATCGGAAGGACCCGGCCGTGCGCGCCCAGCAGCTTGCCGACCAGGTCGAGCGCCTGGACGGGGTCGCCCAGCTGTTCCCACAGGGCGACGATCAGGAGATTTCCCACGGCGTGGTCGTGCAGCTCGCCGCCGCTGATGAAGCGGTGCTGGATGACCCGGGCCCAGGTCTGGCCCCAGTCGTCGTCGCCGCACAGCGCCGCGAGGGCCTTGCGCAGGTCGCCGGGCGGCAGGACGCCCAGCTCGTCGCGGAGCCGGCCGCTGGAGCCGCCGTCGTCGGCGACGGTGACCACGGCGGTCAGGTCGCGCGTGATGCGGCGCAGCGCGGCGAGCGAGGCGGACAGGCCCATGCCGCCGCCCAGGGCGACGACCTTCGGCGTGGCGCCCCGGTGCGTGCTGCCCCGTACCAGCCGACGCACACGGCGCATACGGGGCGTGCGGCTGGTCACTCGCGCCCCATGTCCCGATGGACGACGACCGTCTCGACTCCTTCGGAGACCAGGCGGCGGGCGAGCTTCTCCGACATGGCGACGCTGCGGTGCTTGCCGCCCGTGCAGCCGACCGCGATGGTCACGTACCGCTTGCCCTCGCGGCGGTACCCCTCGGCGACGATGCGCAGCAGCTCGGCGTAGCCGTCCAGGAACTCCTTGGCGCCGGGCTGGCTGAAGACGTAGTTGGACACCTCTTCGTTCAGCCCTGTGTACGGGCGCAGCTCCGGGACCCAGTGCGGGTTCGGGATGAAGCGGCAGTCCACCACGAGGTCGGCGTCGACCGGCAGGCCGTACTTGAAGCCGAAGGACATCACCGTGGCCCGCAGCTCGGGGACCTCCTCGCCGGCGAACTGGGCATCCATCTTGGCGCGCAGCTCGTGGACGTTCAGGGAGGAGGTGTCGATCACCAGGTCGGCGTCGCCGCGCAGCTCGCGCAGCAGGTCGCGCTCGGCGGCGATGCCGTCCACGATGCGGCCGTCACCCTGCAGCGGATGCGGGCGGCGGACCGACTCGAAGCGGCGGACCAGGGCCTCGTCGGAGGACTCCAGGAAGACGATCCGGCGCTTGACGTGCGCGGCGTCCAGCGCGGCCAGGGACTCCTTGAGGTTGTCGAAGAAGCGGCGGCCGCGGACGTCGACGACGACCGCGATGCGGGCGACGTTGCCCTGGGAGCGGGCGCCGAGGTCGACCATCGGCGGGATGAGCTCGGGCGGGATGTTGTCGACGACGAACCAGCCGAGGTCCTCCAGGCACTTCGCCGCCGTGGACCGCCCGGCCCCCGACATCCCGGAGATGATCACCAGCTCGGGGATCGCGGGGCTGCGGTCCTGCTCGTCGCGGATCGGCGCCGCACTCACCGGCGCGGCTTCTCTCTCGGTCTGCTGCTCGGGGCTGCTGTCGCTCATCGTTCCTGTCCCTGTTCTGAAGGCAACGCGGCCTGCGGTGCCCCCTCATCTTCAATGATCTCTCCGGTGGCGGTGTTGACCGCCGGGGCGGCCGGAGCGGCCTGGGCCAGGGTCGCCGCGACGGTCTCGGCGGTCTTGCGGCCGACGCCGGGCACCTCGCAGATCTCCTCGATCGTCGCGGCCCTGAGTTTCTTCAGGGAGCCGAAGTGCTTCAGGAGGGCCTGGCGGCGACTCTCGCCGAGGCCGGGCACGGTGTCCAGGGGGCCCGCCGTCAGTCGCTTGCCGCGCTTGTTGCGCTGGTAGGCGATGGCGAAGCGGTGCGCCTCGTCACGGACCCGCTGCAGGATGTAGAGCCCCTCGCTCGTACGCGGCAGGACGACCGGGTCCTCCTCGCCGGGCACCCAGACCTCCTCCAGGCGCTTGGCCAGCCCGCAGACCGCGACGTCGTCGATGCCCAGCTCGTCCAGGGCCCGCTGAGCCGCGGCGACCTGCGGCCGGCCGCCGTCGACGACGACCAGCTGCGGCGGGTACGCGAACCGCTTGGGGCGGCCCTCCTCGTCCTTCGGGCCCGGCGCGGGTCCGTCGGCGTCGCCCGCGTCCGGGGCGGGCACGGAGAGGTCCGCCGGCCCCGGCACGGGTCCGGAGACGGGCCCGCCGGTGTCCGTGCCTGCCTCCTCCTCCCACTCGCCGGTCCGCTGCTTCTCCGCCAGGTACCGCTTGAACCGCCGGGAGATCACCTCGTGCATCGACCGGACGTCGTCCTGGCCCTCGAAGCTCTTGATCTGGAAGCGCCGGTACTCGCTCTTCCTCGCCAGTCCGTCCTCGAAGACGACCATGGACGCCACCACGTCGTCGCCCTGGAGGTGGGAGATGTCGAAGCACTCGATGCGCAGCGGCACCGAGTCCAGCTCCAGCGCCTCGGCGATCTCCTCCAGCGCCCGGGAGCGGGTGGTCAGGTCGGAGGCGCGCTTGGTCTTGTGCAGCGCGAGCGCCTGTTGGGCGTTGCGCTGGACCGTGGCCATCAGATCCTTCTTGTCGCCGCGCTGCGGGATGCGCAGCGAGACGTTGGAACCGCGGCGCTCGGCCAGCCACTGCTGGATCGGCTCGACGGGGTCGGGCAGCGCCGGGACGAGGACCTCCTTGGGCACGGCGTCGCCGCGCTCCTCGCCGTAGAGCTGCTGGAGGGCGTGCTCCACGAGGGCCGCGGTGTCGACGTTCTCGACCTTGTCGGTGACCCAGCCGCGCTGGCCGCGCACCCGGCCGCCGCGTACGTGGAAGATCTGGACGGCGGCCTCCAGCTCGTCCTCGGCGAGCGCGATGAGGTCGGCGTCCGTGGCGTCGGCGAGCACCACGGCGCTCTTCTCCATGGCCCGCTTGAGCGCCTCTATGTCGTCGCGCAGCCGGGCCGCTCTCTCGTACTCCATCTCCTCGGCGGCCTCGCCCATCAGCCGCTCCAGGCGGCGGATGTACGCGCCGGTGCGGCCGGCCATGAAGTCGCAGAACTCGTCGGCCAGTTCGCGGTGCTCCTCGGCGGAGACGCGGTCGACGCAGGGCGCCGAGCACTTGCCGATGTAGCCCAGCAGGCAGGGGCGGCCGATCTGCCGGGAGCGCTTGAAGACCCCGGCGGAGCAGGTGCGCACGGGGAAGACGCGCAGCATCAGGTCGACGGTCTCGCGGATCGCCCAGGCGTGCGCGTACGGGCCGAAGTAGCGCACGCCCTTCTTCTTGGCGCCGCGCATGACCTGGACCCGGGGGTACTCCTCGTTGAGGGTCACCGCGAGGTACGGATAGCTCTTGTCGTCGCGGTACTTGACGTTGAACCGCGGGTCGAACTCCTTGATCCAGCTGTATTCCAGCTGGAGCGCCTCGACCTCGGTGGAGACGACGGTCCACTCCACGGACGCGGCCGTGGTGACCATCGTGCGCGTACGCGGGTGGAGATTCGCCAGGTCCTGGAAGTAGTTCGACAGGCGCTGGCGCAGGCTCTTGGCCTTGCCGACGTAGATCACCCGTCGGTGCTCGTCCCGGAACTTGTAGACCCCCGGCGAGTCGGGGATCTGTCCCGGCTTGGGTCGATAGCTGCTGGGGTCTGCCATGTCCGCCACCCTACTGGTGACCACTGACAACCCGGGCACAGGTGAGGACACCGGCCGGCATACGCGCAGGGCCCCGGCCCGCGACGGGATGTGTCGCGGGCCGGGGCCGGTGGGGGGTGGCGCGGTGGGGTCGCTCACGGAAGCCGGCCGGGCCGGCCACCGAGCGCGGTCAGCGGCGCAGGCGGCGGGAGACGAGCGCGCCGCCGACCGCCAGCACGATCACGGTGCCGAGGGCGGTCAGCACCGCGACGAGCGGCCCGCTGCCGTTGGCGGCGGCCGCCACCGGCTGGGCGGCCTGGCCGGCGGCCGCGCGGTCCGCGGCGCCGGAGGGCCGGGCCGGCGTCCCGTAACCGCCGGCCTCGCCGCGCCGGTCGTACGCCGAGCCGGGCAGCTTGTCGGCGTACGCCGCGCGCACGCGCTTCTGGTAGGCGGCGACCGTGGTCCCGGTCGCCCCGACCGCCTGCTTCGCGTCCGCGTCCAGCGGCAGGATCCGGTCCCCGCGCTGGACGTACCAGGCGTCGATCTGCGGCTCGCGGAAGAGCGTCCCGCCCTTGGCCGCCGCCTTGGCCGCGTACGCCGTCTCGTCGGCGCCGGTGGCGATGTTCACCACCCGCCAGCCGTCCGCGCCCCGCGGCCGTACGGACCACACCGACGCTTCCTGGCCGTCGGCGGAGACGGCCTTGCTGGCGAGGAAGTCGAGCTTCGCCACGGGGGCGCCGGAGCGGCCGCGCACGAAGTCCGGCGAGAGCACGTAGACGGGCACGGTGGCCCCTTCGATGCGCGGTGCTGCCCCCTTGATGCTCACCCGGCCGTCGCGGGCGAAGAAGCGCGCGAGCGTCTTCAGTGTGTCCGGCGCGGTCGCCGCCTCGTGGGCCGCGGCCACGCTCGCCGCGGCCGGCTTCCCGGGCGGCGCGGGGGTGTCGGCTGCCGACGCGGCCTGTGGGGCGAGCGTGGCGAGCGCGGTGGCCAGCGCCGCGGTGACGGCGGCCCGCTGCACGTTCCGGTACGTCATCGCCTCAGGCTCCGATCCGGTAGAGGGAGTGCGTCCAGGAGAACTCGCTGCCGTTGACGTAGTACCGGTAATCGCCCCAGTTGTAGCGGTTGTTGTCCGGCCAGGGGTCGCCCCAGTACACCCAGTTGTTCGCGGTGTCGAAGCCGTAGAGGACGTGCATGTGGCCGCCCCCGGAGGACCACTGGATGCGGGTCTCCACGGGCCTGTTGGCGTTGATCTCGCTCTGCACGGTGCTGTAGTTCAGGTAGCCGCTGACGTAGCTGCCGGGGTTGATGCCGGCCCAGTCCAGGCCGTTCTGCACGTCACCGAGGGTGGCCTGGCTGTTGGGGCAGGTGGTCCCCTGTTGACGCCCGAAGGCGGCGTTGCAGAACTGGTTCTGGCTGTAGTTGCGGCCGAACCAGGTGGCGATGGTGTTGCCCGAGGCCGCCCAGCACCAGTTGCTGTTCTGCTGGGCCTGCATCGTGATGTTCAGCTTCTTGCTGCCGAGCGCGGTATCGGGTGCGGCCGTCGCCGTCGCGGCGGGGAAGCCGGTGAGGACGGCGGCGACGGCCGCGATCAGGGGCCATCTGCGGCGCGGGGAGTGGGGACGGGCCGAGTCTGTGCGGCGGGACGGGCGGTGCATGGCGGTCCTCCCGAGGGGGGTGGGAAGAGGGAGAGGAACGCATCCGGATGATGCTGAGGAGCATCGGGTGTTGTCCGGGGCAGGTCAACACGCTTCAATGCGAGGTGACGCGGCGGTGTGGACGGACGGGCCCTGATGTGAACGTCCCCTGCCCGGCGATCTGCGAGGAACGGACAGCGCCAGCGGGACGTGTGAACTCCGGTTGTGAACGTTCACCCCGCGCACCGGAGGGTTGGCCATGACACAGGACACCGCCGCAACGGCAGAGCTGGCACAGGTGCTGCGCACCGGGCCGTTCCATCTCGCCCTGCGGGCCGCGCTGGCCGAACGCGGCCTCGCCCTGCACCGCGTGCAGTACAAGCTCGCGCAGCGCGGCATCAAGGTCGGCGTCACCAGCCTCAGTTACTGGCAGCAGGGCGCCCGCCGCCCGCAGCGCCCGGAGTCGCTGCGCGCGGTGACCGCACTGGAAGAGGTGCTGGAGCTGCCGGACGGCACCCTGACCCGGCTCCTGGAGTCGCAGACTCCGGTGTTCCCGGACGTGGAGCGGCCCACGGGCCGGTCGTACCGCACCCTCACCGAGGACTCCGACGTGGTCCGCAAGCTCCTCGCCGACCTGGGCGCCCCCACGGACGGCGGGCTGCACACCGTGGGGCAGTCGGAGCGGGTCCTCATAGGGGCGCGCCGCGAGCTGCTGGACCGCGAGTCGCAGCACGTGGTGCGCGCGCACCGGGACGGCATCGACCGGTACGTCGCCATCCACTGCGGCGACGAGGGCGCGGACCCGGCTCGGGTGGTCGTACGGGCCACCGAGAACTGCCGGCTGGGGCGGGTGCGGTACGCCCCCGAGGCGCCCCTGGTGGTCGCCGAGCTGCTCTTCGACACCCGGCTACGGGCCGGCGACACGTACGTCTTCTCCTACGGGTTCCGCGACGGGACCGCGGGCGAGAGCACGGAGTACCTGCGCGGTTTCCCGTTCCCCGGCGGGCAGTACGTCCTCCAGGTCCGCTTCGACGAGGCGGCGCTCCCCGTGCGCTGCGGCCGTTTCGCCCAGGCCACGACGGTCGCGCCCCGTACGGCTCGGCAGGACCTGACCCTCACGGGCCGGCACCGCGCCGTCCACCTGGTCGACCAGTCCGTACGCCCGGGCCTGCTAGGCATCGAATGGGACTGGGGCTGAGCCTTACGGGCCCTGCGGCCGTCGGCCCTTCGAATCCTGCGGCCGTCGGCCCTACGGGTCCTGCGGCCGTCCGCCCTTCGGGGCCTGCGGTCGTCGGCCCTACGGGTCCTGCGGCCGTCCGCCCTTCGGGGCCTGCGGTCGTCCGCCCTACAGGGGCTGCGGGAAGCGGCCCTACGGGGCGTGCGCGGGCTCAGTCGGCGAGCGGGCTCAGCCCGCGATCAGCTTGCCGCCCTTGACCTTGACCGGGACCTCCTCCAGCGGCTTGGTCGCCGGTCCGTGCACGGGCTTGCCCGTGGCCACGTCGAATTGGCTCCCGTGCAGCGGACAGGTCGCCACTTCCTTGTCGAGCTTGTTCAGCACCGCGCCCATGTGCGTGCACACCGAGCTGAAGCACTTGAACGTCCCCTCGACCGGCTGCGAGACGACCAGCTTCTCCTCGGGGTAGAGCTTGGCGCCGCCGACCGGTATCTCGGCGGCCGCGCCCAGCTCCGTCTCCTGCGTCGGCGCCTTCGGGGCCGAGCCCGACCCCGAACCGCCCGCGGAGCACGCGGCGGCGCCGACGCACGCGATGCCCGCGAGTGCGGCCCCTCGCAGCACGGTACGGCGGTGGAGGGGCTCACTCATGGTCATGACTCCTGCGTTCCGGGGGCGGGACGGTTCCCCCGGGGCGTGCGCCCTTCATGGGACGCGCGCGCTCTCAGGGGCTGGCGCTGCTTCCTGACGATACCGGGACGGAATCCGCGCCCCGGGCCGGGTCCGGCTGCCCGTGGACCGTCCTGCGCAGCAGGTCCTGCTCGATCTCCTCCAGGCTGCGCCCCTTCGTCTCGGGGAGCAGCTTCCGCACGAACACGAAGGCGAGGAAGGTCATCACCGCGAAGAAGACGAAGTTGGTGCCCGCCCCGAAGGTGTCCAGGAGCGAGGGGAACACCAGCGCGACCGCCATGTTGAACAGCCAGTTGAAGATCACGCACAGGCTGACCGCCGCGGCCCGCAGCCGCATCGGGAACAGCTCGGGCAGCATCACCCACTGCACTGGCCCCCAGGAGACGGCGAAGGACGCGATGTACAGGCCGATCCCGAAGAGCGTGAGGACGGACAGCAGCGCGCCGTAGCCCAGCCCGCTCAGGTTGGTGACGGCCAGCAGCACCATCGCCGCACACATGCCCAGCGCGCCCCAAAGAAGCAGCGGCTTGCGCCCCTTGCGGTCGATCAGCCGCATCGCGGGCAGCGTCATCAGCATGTTCAGCGCGCCGACCCCCATGGTGGCGATGATCGCGCCGCTGTCCCCGAAGCCGACGTTGGTCAGCAGCCGGGGCGCGTAATAGATGATCGTGTTGATGCCGACGAAGTTCTGGAAGAACACCAGCAGCATCCCGACCACGAAGACCGGCCGCAGCTTCGGCGACAGCAGGTGCCGGAACGTCAGGCTCTCGGTCTGCTCGCGCTCGGTCCGTACGGTCTCCTCGATCTCGGCGAGTTCGGCCCGGGCCGCCTCGCCCTCGCCGCGCAGCTGGAACAGCACCCGCCGCGCCTCGTCGCCGCGCCCCTTGCCGACCAGCCAGCGCGGGCTCTCCGGCTGCGTGATGATGCCGACCGCCAGTACCGCCGCCGGCACGACCCCGAGCCCGATCATCCAGCGCCAGGCGCCGGAGTCGTGGAAGAGGTAGTCGGTGACGTACGCGAGGAAGATGCCGACCGTGACCAGCAGCTGCATCAGCGAGGCCAGACCGCCGCGCACGTGCTTGGGTGCCAGCTCGGTGAGGTAGAGCGGCACGACGACGGACGCGATGCCGACGCCGATGCCCAGGACGAAGCGGAAGGCGATCAGCGCCCAGACGTGCGTCGCGAGCGCCGCGCCGAGCGTGCCGAGGATGAAGACCCCGGAAGCGGCTAGGATCAGCCGCCGGCGGCCCCAGGAGTCCGACAACCGCCCGGACAGGCCGGCGCCCAGCATCGCGCCGACCAGCAGCCCGGAGACCACCATGCCCTCCAGCAGCGGGGTCATCGGGATGTCCCGCTTGATGTAGAGCAGCGCCCCGGAGATCACGCCGGTGTCGTAACCCCACAGGATGCCGCCGAGGGCGCCGAAGACCCAGATCAGTCCGTTCTTGAGCCGCGAGGCGCGGGCGGGCTCGGCCGAGGCCCCGGCCGGGATGCGCGCGGACATGGCCGTCACCCCTCCTTCGCCTGGTTCGGCGCGATGTGGATCTTGCGTCCGGTGCCGGCCTTGAAGCGGGCGACCGCCGTGTCGAAGTCCTCCAGCCCGTAGACGTCGCTGACCAGCGGGTCCAGGTCGAGCCCGGAGGCGAGTACGTCGATGGCGGGCTGGAAGCTGTTGTGCACGGCCATCGAGCCGATGATGTCGATCTCGCTGTTGTAGACGAGGTACGGCGAGAACGCGGCCTTCCGGGCCGGGTCCGCCACGCCGAACTGCAGGAACGTGCCGCCCTTGCGGACGCGCCCCAGCCCGTCCTCGATGGCGGGCACCGCACCCGTGGCGTCGACCACCACCTCGAAGCCCGGCCCCTTGCCCAGCGCCAGCTTGTCCGCGCTGGTCACGGCCGCATCCAGGCCGAAGGACTCGGCGAACGCCAGCCGCTCCTCGTTGAGGTCGACCACCGAGACCGAGGCGGCGCCCGCGGTCCGTACGAGCGCGGCCATCATCAGCCCCATCGTGCCCGCGCCGTAGATCAGGTAGTGCTCGCCGGGGCGGCGCGGCAGCCGGTTCAGGCCGTGCACCGCGCAGGACAGCGGCTCGATCAGGCCGGCCGACGCCTCGGAGAAGGACGCCGGGATCACGTAACAGCAGCGTGCCGGGACGGCCACCTGCTCCGCGAAGCCGCCCGCCTGCGTGACGCCGATCGCCCGGTAGTCCTCGCAGAGGTTCCCGCGGCCGATCCGGCAGTAGTGGCAGGCGCCGCACGGCATGTTGGGGTCCACCGCGACGCGGTCGCCGACGGCGGGTCCAGTGGCCCCCTCGCCGCCCTCGCCGACCGCCACGACCTCGCCGGTCAGCTCGTGCCCGGGGATCACCGGGTACGTCACCGGCGGCAGCTCGCCGCCGAGGATGTGCATGTCCGTCCCGCACAGGCCGCACGAGGAGACGCGGACGACGACCTCGCCGGGTTCAGGCCGGGGATCCGGCACGTCGGCCGGGGCGACTCGGCCCGGCTCGGTGACCACGACAGCGCGCATTTCGCGCCTCCACTTCATTGTGCTGCGGCTTCTGGGTACTGCGGCTGGTGCCGGTGCGGGCCCTTGTGACCGGTGCCGGTGGCGGTGCGGTCACCTGTGACCGGTGCCGGTGGCGGTGCGGTCCCGTGGCCGGTCCGTCCGGTCCGGTACCCGGCCCGCCGGACTCGATTCCGTCGCGTCCCGCGTCGGTGCCGGGTCCCGCCGTTCCGAGCCGTACCTCGATTGCGGGGAGGCTAGCTCGCACGTAAACGCTTACGCAAGCGTTTACGCCATGCTTCTCATGCGTTACGGTTTCCCCACAATCACGCACGCCGTCGGTCACGTCGGCCACGTCGGGGAGGACGGCATCGGATGGCGACGATGGTGGATGTCGCACGCCGCGCGGGCGTTTCCGTGGCGACGGTCTCGCACGTCCTGAACGAGACCCGGCCCGTCCGCCCCGACACCCGCAAGTCCGTCCTGGACGCGATCGACGAGCTGGGCTACACCCACAACACGCTCGCCCGCTCTCTGGTCACCTCGCGCACCCGGTCCATCGGTCTCGCCGTCTCCGCGATCAGCAACCCGTACTTCACCGAGATCCTCCAGGGCGTCGAGGCCGGCGCGCTGGAGGCCGGCTACAGCCTGTTGATCGCCGACCCGCACGACGACCCGGCGCACGAGCGCAAGGTCGTCCAGCTGCTGCACGAGCGCCGCGTGGACGGCATGATCATCGCGCCCTCCGCGGAGCCGGCCGAGCTGGTCGAGTACGTCACCAAACGCGAGGTCCCCACCGTCTTCCTGGACCGGCTCGTCGGCGCCGCGTACGACCAGGTCTGCGCCGAGAGCACGACCCCCGTGCGGCAACTGGTCGAGCACTTCGCCGACCTGGGCCACACCCGCATCGGCCTGATCGCGGGCCTCCCCGGCCTGAGCACGACCACCGAACGCGTCGCGGGCTACCGCGAGGGGCTGCGCGCCCGCGGCCTGCCGTTCGCGCCGGAGCTGCTGGCCGGCGGCAACTCCGAGGCGGAGGGCGCCGAGGACGCCACCCGGCACCTCCTCGCGGCCCCCGAGCCGCCCACCGCCGTGATCACCGCCAACAACGCCATGACCATCGGCGCGCTGAAGGCCCTCGGCGAACTGGGCCTCCGGGTACCGCGCGACATCGCGCTCGCCTGCTTCGACGACTTCTCCTGGGCGGACCTCTTCTCGCCCCGGCTGACGGCGATCGCCCAGCCCAGCCGCGAGATCGGCGCCGCCGCCGTCCAACTCCTCCTGGACCGCCTGGAACAACCGACCCGCCCACCCCGCACCGTCCGCCTCCCCTGTGCCTTCATCCACCGCACGTCCTGCGGCTGCGGGGAGTGAGGCGGAGGTGCGTGAAGTAGCGGTGCGTGAAGTATGCGTGAAATAGGGGTGCGTGAAGTAGCGGTGGATGGAGTAGTGATGGGTGGGGCGGTGATGCGCCGAGCGGGGCTGGGGCGTTGCGCCGCCCGACGGGCCACCCACGCACGCCGGCCCGCCCCTGGATGCCAGGCCGTCCCCGTGCACCGGACCGTCCGCGCGCCCCGTCCCCTCCGCGGGCAGCGGCCCCTCCGCGAACGGCGTCCCCTCCACGGGCAACGGCCCCTCTGCGTACCGCGGGCCGCTTCCGCATCCCGCGGTCTCCGTCCCCGTCTCCGTCTTCGCCTCCCTTACGACCTCCACCTCCGTCGCCGCCTCCACCTCTGTCTCCGCCTCCGCGTACAGCGGAACCCCGCCCCCCGGACCGTCCCCGGAAAGGACCTCTCGTGATCGTCGTCGCCGGCGAAGCCCTCATCGACCTCGTCCCCACGAGCGCCGTGGACGGCGAGCGCACCCCCGCGGACAGCGCGGCGGAGCTGCCCGCGCTGTCGCCGCGCCGGGGCGGTGGCCCGTACAACACCGCGGTCGCCCTCGGCCGGCTCGGCTCACCGACCGCCTTCTGCTCGCGGATCTCCACCGACGCCTTCGGCGCGTCCCTCGTGGCCGGCCTGCAGTCCGCAGGCGTCGACACCTCGCTCGTCGAGCGGGGCGCCGAGCCGACCACGCTCGCGCTGGCCGACATCAGCCCCGACGGCTCGGCCGGTTACGGCTTCTACGTCGAGGGCACCGCCGACCGTCTCTTCACCCTGCCGGCCGCCCTCCCCGACGGCGTGCGCGCCCTCTCCCTGGGCACCTGCTCCCTCGTCCTGGAACCGGGCGCCAGCGCGTACGAGGCGCTGATGCGACGCGAGGCGGCCCGCGGGGTGTTCACCGCGCTGGACCCGAACATCCGCGCCGGCCTGATCGCCGATCCGAACGCCTACCGCGCCCGCTTCCACGCCTGGCTCCCGCACGTGGCCCTGCTCAAGCTCTCCGAGGAGGACGCACGCTGGCTGGCCGGCGCCGAGGACCTTCCGGCGGACGCGGCCGCCGATGCGGTGGCCGGCGCGGTGAAGGAGTGGCTGGCCGCCGGCCCGGCGGCGGTCGTCCTCACCCGGGGCGGCGCCGGCCTGACCGTCGCCACCGCCTCCGGCGAGGTCTCCGTACCGGGCGAACGCGTCGAGGTCGTGGACACGATCGGCGCGGGCGACACGGTGAACGCCGCGCTCCTGCACCGGCTGGACGCGCACGACGCGCTGTCCCCCGCCGCGCTCGCGGCCCTGGGCGAGGACGCCTGGCGCGACATCCTCGGCTACGCCGCCCGGGCCGCGGCCGTCACCTGCTCCCGCCCCGGCGCGGAACCCCCGTACGCCGCAGAACTCGCCTGAGCCGGGCCGGCGGGCGCTGCACCGAAGGCGCCCCGCTGCCACACTCCGTCCCAATGGCACACGCCGTCCTGGCAGTCACGTCACCCCGCCGGCACACGCCGTCCCGGTGGCCACATCACCCCGCCGGCACACGCCGTCCCGGTGATCACGTCACGCCGCCGGCACACGTCGTCCCGTGGTGGGCCACCCCGCCGGCTCGCGTCATCCCGGCGGCTCACGCCAGCGACAGGAAGAGTTTCTCCAGCTTGGCGCGCATCTCGTCGCGCTCCATCTCCGGTCCGGTCCCGTCGTCCGTCAGGCAGTACTCCAGGCCCGTGGCGATGATCGCGAAACCGGCCCGGTCCAGGGCGCGCGAGGCCGCGGCGAGCTGCGTGACGACCTCTTCGCAGGACCGGCCCTGTTCGATCATCCCTATGACCCCGGAGATCTGCCCCTGGGCCCGGCGCAGCCGGTTGACGGCGCCTTTCAGTTCCTCTGCTGGCAACTCCACGGCCCGCTCCTTTCCACGAATACCCCCACGGGTATGGTAGCGCTGGTCCTTGTACCCGCATTCCCGCACGTCTGCGAGAGGATCCCCATGGCCACCCCCGCCGCTCCCCTGTCGGTCGAAGAGCTCCGTCCCCGCCTTCCGGAGCTGACGCTCATCGACGTCCGCACGCCCGGGGAGTACGCCTCGGGGCACATCCCCGGCGCCCACAACGTCCCCCTCGACCAGCTCGACCGAGCCGTACCGGCCCTGCGCTCGGTCACCGCGCGGGGGCCGCTCGCCGTGGTCTGCGCGAGCGGCAACCGTTCCGCCACCGCCTGCGACCTGCTCGCCGACGCCGGGGTCACGGCCGCCTCGGTGACCGGCGGCACCAGCGCCTGGGCCGCCGTCGGCCATCCACTGGAGCGCCCGGCCGAGGGCCGCGCCGTATGGCCCATGGAGCGCCAGGTACGACTGGCCGCCGGGTCGATCGTGCTGGCCGGCGTACTCGCCGACCGCGTCCTGCCGGGCGCGAAGTACCTCTCCGCCGCCATCGGCGCCGGTCTGGTCTTCTCCGCCGTCACCGACACCTGCGGCATGGCGAAGGCCCTGGCCAAGCTCCCCCACAACCGTCGCCCCGCCGCAGCCCCGTCCCTCACAGCCACCCTCCACTCCCTGGAGAACTGACCACCGCACCGCCCACCGACACCACGGGGACCCCCGCCCCCGAAGGCCACGGAACCGCCGAAACCCCACTCCAAACGCGCTCCGAACCCACTCCGAACTCACTCGGGGCGAGCAGGACAGGTGGGGCGGATGGGCGGGTGGGGTACAGCGGATGGCCGGGTGGGGCGGATGGGCGGGTGGCCTACAGCGAATGGGGAGGACGGCCTACGGCGGACCGGCCGGTGGCCATACAGCCGTCACGTCGGCCAACAAGCGCGCGGCCGAACCACCACCGCGTCCCCCAGACGTCCGCCCCCGAGGCAACCGGCCCGGGCTCCCCCGGGCCGGTCCCCCTCGCGGCCTTCCCGCGCCCCCTCGCGGCCCTTACCGCTCTACCCCGCGGCCTTCCCCTTCCCGCGGGTCGTCTTCGGCTTGACCGCCTTCGTGACCGTCTTCTTCTTGGGCGTCTTCTCGGCGGCCACCGTCTTCCCGGCCACGGCCTTCTTCGTCGCCGTCTTCTTGGCCGGCGTCTTCGCCGCCGAGCGCTTGGCCGCGGTCTTCTTCGACGGGGACGCGTCGCTGACCCGGTCGCCGAGGATGTCCCGCAGGAACTTGCCGGTGTGGCTGGCCGGGACTGCCGCGACCTGCTCCGGCGTGCCCTCGGCGACGACGAGGCCGCCGCCACTGCCACCCTCCGGGCCCATGTCCACGAGCCAGTCCGCCGTCTTGATCACATCGAGGTTGTGCTCGATGACGATCACGGAGTTGCCCTTGTCGACCAGCCCGGACAGCACGCGGATCAGCTTGCTGATGTCCTCGAAGTGCAGACCGGTCGTCGGCTCGTCCAGCACGTAGACCGTGCGGCCCGTCGAACGCTTCTGCAGCTCGGACGCCAGCTTCACGCGCTGCGCCTCACCACCGGAGAGCGTCGGCGCGGGCTGGCCGAGCCGGACGTATCCGAGGCCGACCTCGTTGAGCGTCTTCAGGTGGCGCGAGATGGTCGGCACCGCCTCGAAGAAGTCCAGCGCCTCCTCGATCGGCATGTCCAGCACCTCGGCGATGGACTTGCCCTTGTAGTGGACCTCCAGCGTCTCGCGGTTGTACCGCGCCCCGTGGCACACCTCGCACGGCACGTAGACGTCCGGCAGGAAGTTCATCTCGATCTTGATGGTGCCGTCGCCGGAGCAGTTCTCGCAGCGACCGCCCTTGACGTTGAAGGAGAAGCGGCCCGGCAGGTAGCCGCGCACCTTCGCCTCCATCGTCTCCGCGAACAGCTTGCGGACGTGGTCGAAGACGCCGGTGTACGTCGCCGGGTTCGACCGCGGGGTACGGCCGATGGGCGACTGGTCCACGTGCACGACCTTGTCGACCAGGTCGTCGCCCTCGACCCGGGTGTGCCGGCCCGGCACCGACTTGGCGCCGTTCAGCTCGCGCGCCAGGTGGGTGTAGAGGATGTCGTTGACCAGAGTCGACTTGCCCGAGCCGGAGACGCCGGTGACGGCGGTCAGCACGCCCAGCGGGAAGGACACGTCGATGTCCTGGAGATTGTTCTCCTTCGCGCCGTGCACCGTGAGGCGGCGCTCGGGGTCGACGGGCCGGCGCACGTCCGGCGTCGGGATGACCTTCTTGCCGGCCAGGTACTGCCCGGTCATCGACTCCTCGTTGGCCAGCAGCTCCTTCAACGGGCCGCTGTGCACGACCTTGCCGCCGTGCTCACCGGCGCCGGGGCCGATGTCCACCACCCAGTCCGAGGTCTTGATGGTGTCCTCGTCGTGCTCCACGACGATGAGGGTGTTGCCCAGGTCGCGAAGGCGGACCAGGGTCTCGATGAGGCGGTGGTTGTCCCGCTGGTGCAGGCCGATCGACGGCTCGTCGAGCACGTACAACACGCCGACCAGGCCGGAGCCGATCTGGGTGGCGAGCCGGATGCGCTGGGCCTCGCCGCCGGACAGCGTGCCGGCCGCGCGGTTCAGCGAGAGGTAGTCCAGGCCGACGTCGACCAGGAACCGCAGCCGCTCGTTGACCTCCTTGAGCACCCGCTCGGCGATCTTCTTCTGGCGGGCGTCCAGCTTCATGTCGCGCAGGAAGTCGGCGCAGTCGCTGATGGACATGGCAGCGACGTCGGCGATGGACTTGCCCTGCACGCTGACGGCCAGCACGATCGGCTTCAGGCGCGTGCCCTCACAGGTGGGGCAGGGCACCTCGCGCATGTAGCCCTCGAAGCGCTCGCGGCTGGAGTCGCTCTCCGCCTCGGAGTGCCGCCGCCGCACGAACGGCAGGGCGCCCTCGAACGGCGTGGTGTACGCCCGCTCCCGGCCGTAGCGGTTGCGGTAGCGCACCTCGATACGGGTCCGGTGGCCGTTGAGCAGGGCCTTCTTGGCGCGCTGCGGCAGGCTGGCCCACGGGATGTCGGTACGGAAGCCGAGCGCGTCGGCGAGCGCGTCGATCAGGCGGCCGAAGTACTCCCTGTTGTGGCCGTGCGACCAGGGGTGGATGGCGCCCTCGTCGAGCGACTTGTCCTCGTCCGGGACGATCAGCTCGGGGTCGACCTCCATGCGCGTACCGATGCCGGTGCACTCGGGGCAGGCGCCGAACGGCGAGTTGAAGGAGAAGGAGCGCGGCTCCAGCTCCTCGAACGACAGGTCGTCGTACGGGCAGTAGAGGTGCTCCGAGTACATCCGCTCGCGCTGCGGATCGTCGGCGTCGAGGTCCACGAAGTCGAGGATGACCATGCCGCCGGAGAGGCCGAGCGCCGTCTCGACGGAGTCGGTCAGCCGGCGCTTGGCGCTGTCCTTGACCGTGAGGCGGTCGACCACCACCTCAATCGTGTGCTTCTCCTGCTTCTTCAGCTTCGGCGGCTCGGAGAGCTGGATCGTCTCGCCGTCGACCCGGGCCCGGCTGTACCCCTTGGTCTGCAGGTCCGAGAAGAGGTCGACGAACTCACCCTTGCGCTCGCGAACCAGCGGCGAGAGCACCTGGAACCGGCTGCCCTCGGGCAGCTCCAGCACCTTGTCCACGATGGCCTGCGGCGACTGGCGGGCGATCGGGCGGCCGCACTCGGGGCAGTGCGGCTTGCCGATGCGGGCGAAGAGCAGGCGGAGGTAGTCGTAGACCTCGGTGATCGTGCCGACCGTCGAGCGCGGGTTGCGCGACGTCGACTTCTGGTCGATCGAGACCGCCGGGGAGAGGCCCTCGATGAAGTCCACGTCGGGCTTGTCCATCTGCCCGAGGAACTGCCGGGCGTACGAGGACAGCGACTCGACGTAGCGCCGCTGCCCCTCGGCGAAGATCGTGTCGAACGCGAGCGAGGACTTGCCCGACCCGGAGAGACCCGTGAACACGATGAGGGAGTCACGGGGGAGGTCGAGCGAGACGTTGCGGAGGTTGTGCTCGCGAGCGCCACGGACGATGAGACGGTCTGTCACGCCGGTCGGCACCTTTCGTGAGAGGGGCGGGGTGCCGCGCACCCCCGCCCCAGGGTATGGGGGCCGTCGCGGCAATGTCTGTTCAATGTCGTTTCGATGCCACACACGAGCCTATAGCACGTGCATTCGATTTACGGTTTCCGCCGACCGGGTTCACCCGAAGGTGTGGCCGGGCGGCGCTCCACTGACGCGAAGACGCCGGTGGCCCGGCACGCGAGCGCCGAGTGGCCTGCTGCACGGTGGTTCCGACCGCCTGGCGGCGCCGTGTCGAAGACCTGCACACGCCTGCACACGGCCCTTCCGGACGGCAGAGCCCACCGCGTCATTCACCGTAACGCCGGGGTCTGACAACGCCCTCTCGCGAACCGTTGACACCACTCCTGACCTGCGGATATGTGATCGAGATCCGGTCGTGGACAGCCCCGCGACCGACACCGGACCCGCGCCACGCCGCCCCGGGCGACCCCCTCCCTCAACCTCCCTCAACACCGCGACCGGCCGATCCCTTCCGCCGCGGCGCGTGCCACGCCGGTCGCGCGCTCCCGGCTGGCGACGCGCGCCGACTCCCGCCGGGACGATGGCGGCGCTAGCTTCGGTCCATGACCGACATCGCACAGGAATTCGCGTACGACGCGGCAGCCGTCCACGCCGCCACCGACCGCCTCCTGGTCTCCATGGGCAAACTCGACGACGAGGCCGTCGGCGAACCCTCCCTTCTGCCCGACTGGACCCGCGGCCACGTGCTGGCCCACCTCGCCCGCAACGCCGACGCCCTCGTCAACCTCTTCACATGGGCGCGTACGGGCACGCCCACGCCCATGTACGCCTCCCCCGCGGCCCGCGACGCCGACATCGAGCGGGACGCCGACCGCCCGCTCACCGCCCACCTGGAGGACCTGCGGTCCGCCGCCGAGCGCTGGGAGACGGCCTGCGCGGCCCTGGGCCCCGAGCGCCTGACGTTCGAGGTGGAGATGCGGAACGGCGTCTTCGAGCGGGCCGGGCGGCTGCCCTTCCGCCGCCTCGCCGAGGTCGAACTGCACCACGTGGACCTCGGCGTCGGCTACACGATCGACCACCTGGCCACGGAGTACGTGGACGCCGAGCTGGCCTTCCTCGCGGAGCGGCGGCTGAAGGACGACGACCGGGTCGTCGCGCTGCGGCTGCGCACGGACGACGGGCGGAGCTGGCGGACCGGTCGCGCGGACGGCACCCCGCTCACCGTCAGCGGCTCCCCCACCGCGCTCGTCGGCTGGCTCACCGGCCGCACCTCGGGCACCGGCCTCTCGACCGACGGCGACGCCGCCCTGCCGGAGCTGCCGGACCGCTGATCCCGGGCACGACCGGACCGCTGACCCCGGCTTCGAACACAGCGCGGTCGCCGGACCGCCCGCGCCCGGTTTTCCCCGGACCCCGGCCAGTAGGCTGCGGGCATGGCGTACACCGGAGCAGTCAAAGTCGGCGGACCGGCCGACGTGCATGAGCTGACCGACCTGATCATCTCCAAGATCGCGGTCGGTCCGATGAACAACAACGCCTACCTGCTGCGCTGCCGCGCAACCGATACGCAGGTGCTGATCGACGCCGCGGCGGAGCCGGACGTGCTCCTCGGGCTGATCGGCGACGGCGGCATTTCCTCGGTCGTCACCACGCACCGGCACCAGGACCACTGGGGAGCGCTCGGCGAGGTCGTCGAGCGGACCGGCGCGCGGACCTTCGCCGGCCGCTATGACGCCGACGGCATTCCCGTTCCCACGGACGTCCTGGTCGACGACGGCGACACCATCAGCGTCGGACGGGTCACGCTCACCGCCCGCCACCTGAAGGGCCACACGCCCGGCAGCATCGCCCTGGTCTACGACGACCCGCACGGCCACCCCCACCTCTTCACGGGCGACTGCCTCTTCCCCGGCGGGGTCGGCAACACCCACGGCGACGCCGAGCACTTCACCAGCCTCATCGACGACGTGGAGAGCAAGCTCTTCGCGCAGCTGCCGGACGAGACCTGGGTCTACCCGGGCCATGGCGCGGACACCACCCTGGGCGCCGAGCGCCCGCACCTCGCGGAGTGGCGCGAGCGCGGCTGGTAGAGCCACGGACGATCGAGGAGGCGCGGTGTGCGGGCGGGGCCCGCACACCGCGTGTGCGTTGCGGCGTCAGGCGCCTATGGACTTTTTCTGCTCGTCCTGCGGCGCGTGGCTTGCCGCCTCGGTCTGTGCCTGCTTCTTCGAGGCCCGCAGGCTGGTGATCGTCGTGATGATCAGTACGGCGCAGATGACGCCCAGCGACACCGGGATGCTGATCTCGGGGACGTGCACACCCGACTCGTGCAGTGCGTGCAGCACCAGCTTCACGCCGATGAAGCCGAGGATCACCGACAGGCCGTACGAGAGGTGGACCAGCTTCTTCAGCAGTCCGCCGATGAGGAAGTACAGCTGCCGCAGACCCATCAGGGCGAAGGCGTTGGCGGTGAACACGATGTACGGGTCCTGGGTGAGGCCGAAGATCGCGGGGATCGAGTCCAGCGCGAAGAGGACGTCGGTGGTGCCGATCGCCAGCATGACGATCAACATCGGCGTCATCAGGCGCTTGCCGTTCTCCACGATGAACAGCTTCGTGCCGTGGTACTTGTCGGTCGACGGGAAGCGCCGCTCGACCATCTTCAGGAAGCGGTTCTCCTCGAACTCCTCGTCCTCTTCCTCGGCCCGCGCCTCCTGGATGAGCTTCCAGGCCGTCCAGATGAGGAAGGCGCCGAAGAGGTAGAAGACCCAGGAGAAGTTGGCGATGATCGCCGCGCCGGCGCCGATGAAGACGGCCCGCAGGACGAGCGCGATCAGTACGCCGACCATCAGCACCCGCTGCTGGTATATCGACGGCACCGCGAACTTCGCCATGATCAGGACGAAGACGAAGAGGTTGTCGACGCTCAGCGATTTCTCGGTGATGAAGCCGGCGAAGAACTCACCGGCCGGCTGTCCGCCGCCGAACAGAAGAAGTCCGAGCCCGAAGAGGGCGGCGAGCGCGATCCAGACACCGGTCCAGATGCCGGCTTCCTTGATCGATACGTCGTGCGGCTTGCGGCCCCCGATGAAGAAGTCGGCGGTGATCAGGGCGCACAGACCGACAATGGTCAGCACCCACATGGTCAGGGAAACGTCCACTGCTCCTCCGGCAGGTTCGTAACAACACAACAGCGTCGTCGCTGCCGGAGGTCTCTTCCGCCCGAGGTCGCGCACCGTGCTCGGCGACTCTGTGGGCCGACGCCCCGGGATCTCCATCCGATCCGTGATGACGGGTACGCCGCTGCGGGAATACTCCCCTCCGCACCATCGAGAGTAAAGGAACGCCATGGCTAAGTAAAGATTTTGGCAAAAACGCAGGTCGGGGCAGGTTCAAGGAGCGCCCGCCTTCCTCTCGACATGCCGGTAGGCGTACAGGCCACGCCCGTACGCCTACCGTTCTGCCCGTTCCCCCGCTTACTTCAGCCCTGCCTCCCTCATCTGGCGCAGCTCCTTCTTGAGCTCCCCCACCTCGTCGCGCAGCCGGGCAGCGACCTCGAACTGGAGCTCAGCGGCGGCCGCCCGCATGCGCTCGGTCATTTCCTCGATCATCTCGGCGAGCTCGGCCGCGGGCCGGTCCGTCGGGGTGGCGGCAGCCTTTTTCTTGCCGCTCTTGCCGCCCTTCTCCGCCGCGCCACCCAGCGCGGGCACCGGCGCCTTGCCCTTGGCGTCCTTGCCGTCTGCCGACTTGCGGTATCCCGTGCCCAGCAGCTCCTGCGTGTCGACCTCCTCGCGCGCGATCGTCGCGACGATGTCGTTGATCTTCTTGCGGAGCGGCTGCGGGTCGATGCCGTGTTCCTTGTTGTACGCGAGCTGCTTCTCGCGCCGCCGGTTGGTCTCGTCGATGGCCTTGGCCATTGCCGGGGTGACCTTGTCGGCGTACATGTGCACCTGGCCGGAGACGTTGCGCGCCGCACGGCCGATCGTCTGGATCAGGGACGTGCCCGACCGCAGGAAGCCTTCCTTGTCGGCGTCGAGGATCGCCACCAGGGAGACCTCTGGCAGGTCCAGGCCCTCCCGGAGGAGGTTGATGCCGACCAGTACGTCGTACTCACCGGCCCGCAGCTCGCGCAGCAGCTCGACGCGGCGCAGCGTGTCCACGTCGCTGTGCAGATAGCGCACCTGGATGCCGAGCTCCAGGAAGTAGTCCGTGAGATCCTCGGCCATCTTCTTGGTGAGCGTGGTCACCAGGACGCGCTCGTCCTTCTCCGTGCGCGTACGGATCTCGTGGACCAGGTCGTCGATCTGCCCGTCGGTGGGCTTGACGACGACCTCCGGGTCGACCAGGCCGGTCGGGCGGATGATCTGCTCCACGTGGCCGTCGCCGCGCGAGAGCTCGTACTGGCCCGGCGTCGCGGAGAGGTAGACGGCCTGCCCGATCCGCTCCTGGAACTCCTCCCACTTCAGCGGCCGGTTGTCCAGCGCGGACGGCAGCCGGAAGCCGTGGTCGACCAGGGTCCGCTTACGGGAGGCGTCACCCTCGTACATCGCGCCGATCTGCGGCACGGTGACGTGCGACTCGTCGATGACCAGCAGGAAGTCTTCCGGGAAGTAGTCCAGGAGGGTGTTCGGCGCGGTGCCCGGCGCGCGGCCGTCGATGTGCAGCGAGTAGTTCTCGATGCCGGAGCAGGTGCCGATCTGCCGCATCATCTCGATGTCGTACGTCGTACGCATCCGGAGCCGCTGGGCCTCCAGCAGCTTGCCCTGCTTCTCCATCTTGGCGAGCTGGTCGGCGAGCTCGGCCTCGATGCCGGCGATGGCCTTCTCCATGCGCTCGGGGCCCGCCACGTAGTGGCTCGCGGGGAAGACGTACAGCTGCTGGTCGTCGCTGATGACCTCGCCGGTGAGCGGGTGGAGCGTCGACAGCGCCTCGATCTCGTCGCCGAACATCTCGATGCGGACGGCGAGCTCTTCGTAGACCGGGAAGATCTCGATGGTGTCGCCGCGCACCCGGAAGGTGCCGCGGGTGAACGACACGTCGTTGCGCGTGTACTGGATGTCGACGAAGCGGCGCAGCAGCTGGTCGCGGTCGATCTCCTCGCCGACCTTCAGGGGGACCATCCGGTCGACGTACTCCTGCGGCGTACCCAGGCCGTAGATGCAGGAGACGGACGAGACCACGACCACGTCCCGCCGGGTGAGCAGCGAATTGGTCGCGGAGTGGCGCAGCCGCTCGACCTCTTCGTTGATCGAGGAGTCCTTCTCGATGTACGTGTCGGACTGCGGGACGTAGGCCTCGGGCTGGTAGTAGTCGTAGTACGAGACGAAGTACTCGACGGCGTTGTTCGGCAGCAG
This sequence comes from Streptomyces niger, assembly GCF_000718305.1. GTDB lineage: Bacteria > Actinomycetota > Actinomycetes > Streptomycetales > Streptomycetaceae > Streptomyces > Streptomyces niger. The sequence continues at coordinate 50,642 of NZ_JOFQ01000034.1, read as the reverse complement.
TTCGCGGAATTCGTTGGCGAGCTGCGCGGCGAGGGTCTTGTTGGGCGCCATGACCAGGGTCGGGCGCTGCAGCTTCTCGATCATCCACGCGGTCGTCGCCGACTTGCCGGTGCCGGTCGCGCCCAGCAGGACGACGTCCTTCTCACCGCCTCGGATGCGCTGCTCCAGCTCGGCGATGGCCGTCGGCTGATCGCCGCTGGGCTGATAGGGACTGACGACCTCGAAAGGCGCCACCGTGCGTTCGATGTGGGAAACGGGCCGCATGTCACCCACCGTACGACCCGCCACTGACAACCGGGGCCCGTGACGCCGAGGACGACATGGAGCGAACACCCGGGCACTCGCCGTAACGACGCCTGATCCATCCCTGCGGGCTGCGCCACCGCCCGCCTATGCGAGGCAGCGGCGACAGGTAAGGGATGAACCAGCCAAAGCAGTCGATGGATGAAAAGGCGACGATCTGCCACCAGGGACCCTCGAACGCCGGTCAAGCGGCGGTTTCCCGGGCGCGACCAGAACTCCCGTTGCGCGGCCACACCCCACAAATCCACCCCGGACGGTCCCAAACCCAGGACACACGACACTTCTCGTTCAATTTATGTCCATCTCTGACCTATCTTCCAGTACACCCTCGCTGGGAACCTGCCGCCGACCACCCCCCGCTGCCGACGAATCCGAGGAGTCCGTATGCACATTCGGCCTGTTGCCGCCGTTACCGGCGCGCTCGTAGGGCTGACGGCGTTCAGCCTCCCCGCTGCCGCCGCCCAGGCCGCGGACCACCCGCACAGACCGGTCACCGTGGCACACCGAGGAGCCTCGGCGTACGCGCCCGAGAACACCATCGCCTCGATCAACGCGGCGCACCGCATGGGCATCGACTGGGTGGAGAACGACGTCCAGCGCACCAAGGACGGCAAGTTGATCGTCATGCACGACACGACGCTCAACCGCACCACGAACGTCGAGGAGCTGTACCCGAACCGCTCTCCGTGGAAGATCTCCGACTTCACCCTCGGCGAGATCCGCAAGCTGGACGCCGGCAGCTGGTTCGGCGAGAAGTTCAAGGGCGAGCGGGTCCCCACGCTGGAGCGCTACATGGACGCGGTCAGCCACAACCACCAGAAGCTGCTTCTGGAGCTGAAGTCCCCCGAGCTCTACCCGGGCATCGAGGCGCAGACCATCAAGGAGCTGCGGCGCGAGGGCTGGATGGACCGGCAGCACGTGAAGCGCCGGCTGATCATCCAGAGCTTCAACGGTGACTCGGTCAAGAAGGTGCACGAGCTGCGGCCGGACATCAAGACGGGCTTCCTCGGCACCCCGGCCGTCGCCGACCTGCCCAAGTACGCGCAGTTCACCGACCAGATCAACCCCAGCCACACCTCGATCAACATGGCCTACGTCTCGGCCGTGCACGCCTTCGAGGGCGCGCACGGGCGCCCGCTGGAGGTCTACACCTGGACCGTCAACGACGCGGCCACGGCGAAGAAGGTCGCGGGCTGGGGCGTGGACGGCATCATCACCAACAAGCCGGACGTCGTACGGGACGCCGTGAAGGACGCCGGGTTCCAGGTCCCGGCCGCGTAAGGGCCGGGTGTTTCCGGGGCTGAGGCCCCAGCCGTCGGGAGCGGTGACCGGCATTTCCGCTCCCCACGGCGATTGTCGGTGGGCGGCCCTAGGCTGAAGCCGTGACGATTTCCGAGGAACGCGAAATCCCCGCGACGGCGACCGCCGACGCGTCCGCCACCGAGCGCACCGGCCCGGCCCCGGCGGCCGCGCGCGACGGCGCGCAGACGCCGGTCCGGCCGCCGCGCGAGTGGGCCTGGCGCATGCTGGACACCCCCATCGGTCCGCTCCTGCTCGCGGGGACCGGCGCAGGGCTGGCCATGGTCGTCTTCCACGCCGACGAGCGGGCCCGGGCCCGGTCGCTCGCCCGGCTGCGCGGCGCGTTCGGCCCCGAGCCGGTCGCCGCGATACCGGCCGTGGACACCGCCGCCGCGGAGCTCGTCGCGTACTTCGCCGGAGAGCTGCGGGAGTTCACGGTTCCGCTGGACTGGTCGCTGTCCTCGGGGTTCAACGAGCGGGTGCTCCGCGAGCTGGCAGCGCACGTCCCGTACGGCACGGTCGTCGGCTATCAGGACCTGGCGGACCGGGTCGGGGAGCGGGGCGCCGCGCGTGCGGTCGGCGTCGCGATGGGCTCCAATCCGCTGCCGGTCGTCGTGCCGTGCCACCGCGTCGTCGAGAGCGGTGGCGGGCTGGGCGGCTTCGGCGGCGGGCTGGAGACGAAGCGGCAGCTCCTGGCGCTGGAGGGAGTGCTCCCGCAGCCGCTGTTCTGAACCGACCGCGGCGACTGTTCCGAGCCGTTGGCAGCCACTGTTCCGAGCCGCCGGCCGCGTGCGTCCCACCCGGACTCCCGCTCCTTTCCCGAAAGGTCCCGCCCATGCCTCGCCAGGTGGCCCTCCTCCGCGGCATCAATGTCGGAGGACACAGGAAGTTCCCCATGGCGCAGCAGCGCGCCCTCATGGCGGAGCTGGGCTTCCAGGACGTCACCGTCCTCCTCCAGACCGGCAACATCGTCTTCGCCGATCCCGGCACCCCGCCGGAGGAAACCGCGCGCAGCCTGGAGGCCGGCTTCGCGGACGCCCTGGGCTTTCCCGTACCGGTCATGGTGCGCACCCGCGACGAGCTCGCCGCGGCCGTGGCGGCCAATCCCTTCCCACAGGCCGCGGCGGAGCCCAAGACGCTGCACCTCACGTTCCTGTCGGAGCCGCCCGCCGACACGGCCCCGCTGGACGTCCTGGATGCGGCCGGGTACGCGCCCGACGCGTTCCGGCTGCTCGGCCGCGACCTGTACCTCTGGTGTCCGGGCGGCATCGGCCGTTCCCAGCTGGCCGTGGCCGTCACCGCGGCGAGCGTCAAGCTGGGCGTCACGGCCACCGCCCGCAACTGGAACACCGTCCTCAAGATCCTGGCGGCGACCGACGACGGATGACGCGCGGGCCGCATCCGACCCGGCCGCATCGGCTCAGCGCCAGCCGTATCGCTCCCGCAGCCGGTTCACGACCAGGTTGAAGCGGCCGCGGTCCAGCGCGCAGGCCTCCCGCCGCATCCCGTCCGGATGCACCCGCAGCACCCGGTCCAGGTCGACCCACGAGGGCCGCCCGGCGCGGTCCCAGGGGCCGGCACCGATCGCCATCCACTCGTGGTCGTCGTGCCGCTTGCTGGACAGCTGCACGGCGAGCAGCGTGCCCGCCGGTTCCCGGGCGACGACCAGCACGGGCCGGTCCTTGCCGCGCCCGTCGTTCTCCTCGTACGGCACCCAGGTCCACACGATCTCGCCGGGGTCCGGATCACCGTCGTGGTCCGGCGCGTACACCGTCCTGACCGCGCCGACCGTGCGCGGATGCGCCTCCGTAGTCGCCGTCGGCCCCGTGCTGCCCGGCAGCACTGCCTGTTCGCCCACTTCATCGATTGCCATGCGCCTCACGGTAACGGCCAGTGGATCAAGGAACGGTGAGGGCTACCGAAGGCACGGGCTCGGGCGCCGGAGGCTGCGCGGGTTCACGCTCCCCCGTGTGCACCGATACCACCCCATGCGGGGCGTCGCGGGTCGTCGGCCCGTACGACCACGTCGGCCACCTCCCGGGGCGCGACCTCCGTCTCGTACCGCTCGAACGCCGGCAGCGTCCACCGCTCGCCCTCTTCCGTACGCCGCCGAAGCGCGCCCTCGGACAGTCCGAGGTGCACGGTCAGGTCGAACGGGAACCAGTGTCCGAGCAGCAGCGGGCCGTGCAGCACCAGGACACCGCCGGGCGGCAGCGAGACGTACGGACTGCGCGTCGCCCGGTCGCGCTCGGGGTCCCACAGGTCCGGCAGGATGCGGCCGCTGCCGCCGGGCTCCAGCGGGTTGAACACCTCCCGCCACAGCGCCTGCCGGTCGAACCACTCGCCGTAGTACGCGTCCGGGTCGTGCCGCCCGTACTCCAGCCGCAGCGACGCCGGCCGCAGGAACCCGTAGGTGCCGCTCTTCTGCACGAACCGGCCGCGCAGCCGCAACGCTTCGGCGAGCCGCCCGGCCAAGTCGCCGGGGCGCGCGGCAGGGGCTGCGTCGATGCCCACGCGCAGCCACGGGCTGCCGTCCTGTGCCGTCCTGCCCGCCGCCTCCTCCGCGAGCGCGTCGGTCAGCCGTTCCCATGTGATCGCTTCCAGCCGCACCCCACCATTCTGCCGGAGCGACCGGCCGGCCGGGCACGTCGTTGACCTCGTGCGCCGCTTAGTTGATCATGATGTGGGAGGCTCTCCGGCCGCACGGACAGCCGGCCGGAGGGCTCTCTCCCTCCCCGTCACGCCCCCGCCCACGCCCTCACTCCGACTCGCCGTCCAACAGCCGCCGAGCCACGGCGAGATGATCGGCGGGCTTGCGGAGCGGCGCCCGACTGCGATGCGTCGGCGCGCGTTCGACGACGGTCGTCCCGGTCTCGGCTTCGAGGGCCGGGGCATAACCGGCCGCACGCAGCGCCTCCAGGGTGGGCCCGGGCTCCTGCGCGCTGACCAGCACGGTCGGCGCGATCGCCCGCAGTCCCAGGTCGCGCAGCGCCCGGTGGGCGGCCAGCTCCGCCACGAGGGCGGGGTCGTCGGAACGGATGCAGCAGCCGGCGCGTACGACCCGGATGCGCCCGTGCGTGCGCGCCGTGTCCTTGATCAGGTACGTGAGCGGGTGCGGCAGCGGCCCCGTGGCGGACACCGCGGTGAGGTCCTCGATCAGCGCGTCCGCCGTGCGGCCCGCGTCCAGTGCCCGCCGGACGGACGCGCCGCTGAACCGCCACGCGGTGGCACTGTCCTCGGACTCCCGGTCGGCGACGAGCGCGAGCAGCGTGGACAGCGCCGTGGAGGGCGGCCCCGGCACGACTGCCGTCAGATCGCCCTGGAAGAGGGCCTGTTCGAGCGGGGGTGGAAGCAGCGACCGCAGCGCCCCGCGCAACGGCGCGGGGTCGGCGTCCGTCTCCGTACGCAGGAGAGCCCGGCCGAGCGGCGTGAGCGTCCCGTACGCGACGAGCCCGAGGAAGGCGGCCTCGTCGAGCGTGTGGGCGGCGCGTTCCAGGATCAGCGGCTCGTCGGCAACGGCCAGCGGACGGTGCCACGCCGTGACCGCGATCAACGGCCGCAGCGCCTCCAGCGAGGGCGCATCCAGCGCGGGGACCGGCACGCCGCGGCCCGCCCCGCCCTCCGTGCAGGTGGCGAGCGCGGCGAGCAGTCCGTGGCGCAGCGCGGGGGCCCGGCGGTCGTCGCCGCGCTCCAGAGCAGTCGGGGCCTCCCCGAACGGCGTCCATGTCGCGATCGCCCAGTGCCCGGCCCACGCGGTGAGGACGGGCACCAGCCGCTCCCCGGGCGGCAGCGCGAGCCAGTCGTCGTAACCGCCGGTGGGCAGCGCGACGGTTCCGGTGGGCGTGCGGGTCAGCGCGATCAGATCGGCCGCGAGCAGGAGGTCCAGGAGGAGCCGGGTACGCGGCTCGGACGTGCCGGCGGCCTTCGCCAGCCGCTTGATCTCCCGCACGGCGGGCCCGCCCGACTTGCGCAGCGCCGCCGGCTGCACCGCCAGCGCCGCGAGCAACCGCTCCAACGCCCCACCGAGCCCGGCAGCCGCAGCCTGCGACTCGGCGATCAACGCTTGCTCGGGGGCGGGGTCGGGGGCCTGGGCGGTCTCCTCGACTGACGGCGCGGCTTCGAACTCCCCGAGATCACGCCCGCCGATCAACTGCGCCGTACGCGGTGGGACGACGACCCGGCCGTCCTCCGTCGGCGCGGCGAGCGCCACCTCGTACAGCCCCTCCAGCGCCGCCCCGATGGCCTCACGGTCCGCGTCGCCACCGTGCCCGGCCGCTGTCAGGGCCGCGTACACCTCGGCCACCGGCACCGGCTCCGCCGCGAGATCCGGGAAGGCCAGCCGGTGGGCCATGAGGGACTGGTACCCGGTGCCCGGCTCGGGCGCCGCCGGCCCGTGCGCCTCCTGCCGGGCGCGCTCCTGGCTGAGCCGCGCGGTCACGGCCAGTACGTGCAGCCCCGGCTTGTCGAGCCCGAGCACCACTTGGTGGAGCGTTTCGTACGACCAGAGGGAGGCGGCCAGTTCCCGGAGCCGTGCGGGAGCCGGCCGACGCGAGAGCGGCTCGGCATGCCGGGCAAGCAGCACGGCGAGCCGCTCGGGCGTCCGCCGCGCCAGCGCGCTGGTGAGTGTGTCGAGACCTTCCACGGGGTGACTCTATTCAGTCGCGAGCAGCGGGGTCAGGGCGCCCACCGGGTCGTCGTCGGCGCGGCCGGTGGGCCACCAGTCCTCCGTACCGGGGTCGGATTCGTACGGGTACCAGCGGCCGTCACGGCCGAAGCGGAGCTGTATGCCGCGGTCGGCGTCCGTGAGGTGGTTGTGCCGGGGCCGCAGCGAGGGAAGGTCCGCGGACGACAGGGCGCTGCGGGCGCGGTCGAAGTCACCGGCCGGCGGATCCCACGTCGACTCCAGGAGGTCGAGACCTTCGGCACCGCCCTGCCGCCAGGCGGCCACCGCCCGCGCCACATCGCTCACCGGACGGCCGGTGGCCTCGGCCACGCCGCGGTAGATCTCCCTGGTGCTGGCGGTCAGCCCGGAGGTGGGATGCGCCCCGGCGACCAGCCGGATCGCGTCCTCCCAGAGGGTGCGAGCGGGAAACGGCGAGGAGCCGTGCTCCCCAGACGCGCCGCCGGAACGTTCCCGAGACGCGGTGCTGGAGTGTTCCGGAGATGCAGCGGCAGCCTGCGCGGCGGCCAGGCAGGCACGGGCCCGGGCGGCGGCATCGGCGGCCAGCAGCTCGACGGCGGCCGGGTCGATGGCGGGGTCGTCGGCCGTCGGCAGCACCGGGGGCCGACCGGGGTGCTCCGGTACGGTCAACGGGGGCGGCAGCGGCGGAAGTTCCCGTGCCTGCACCGCGGCACGCGCCGGGACCACGGGCAGCGTGGCACGGGCCGCTCGTTCGGTGTCGGCACTGTGCGTGGCGTTGCGCCGCGACAGCTCGTCGAGCAGCTCGCGTTCGCCGCGCCCGCGCATGAGGAGCAGCACGAACGGGTCGGCGTCCAACAGGCGCGCGGCCTGGAAACAGAGGGCCGCGGCATGCTTACAGGGGTGCCCCCGATCGGGGCACGAACAGCGCGGTACGAGGTCCCCAGGGCCCGGCAACAGCCGTACGCCCGTCTCGTCCCCACGCTCGGCCAGCGCGCGCGGCAGGGTCCTGCCCAGCAGTGCGGCGAGGTGAGCGGGCCGCGCAGCCACGCCGTCGAGGAAGGCCTCCCACACGGCGTCCGAGAAGGGCCGCAGGCGGAGCTCGGCCCGGTAGGGATAGGGCCGACTCCCCGTCACGGGCGCCGAGATGCGCCCGGGGGCCACGGTGATGCGGCCCACGTGCCCACCGCTCGCGTAGTCCCGGCCCCGTGCCAGCCGCGCCGTGTCGAGCGCCGTACTCTCCAGCGCTTCGAGCCATGCCCGGCCCCACCAGGTCTCGGCGAACTCCTCACCGTCCACACCGCCGGCCGCCACCGCGGGGAACACCCGGGTCCGCCCCGCGACCCGACTCGCCGCCGCTGCTTCGTCCACCGCCGCGCTCGCAGCGCCCCGGTCGCCTCCGCCGCCCAGGGCGTCCCCCACACGCCCTGGGCCCTGCGGCGCGTGCTTCGAGGCCTGTTGCCGTCGTACCTGCAGCTGGTCGTGGTCGCTGGTCACGTCGGCCGGGACAGGGCCTGGAGCCGACCAATGAGCGGCGGGACGGCCGTCGCGACTCTCCTCGGGGCGGCGCTCCTCGGGGTGGCGCCCCTCGGGGCGGCGTTCGTCGCTGGAGCCCGCTTCGGAACGGGCCTCATCGTGCCGGTCCTCGCGGCTTTCGTAGTCCTCGCGGTCTTCGCGGCCTTCGTGTTTTTCGCGGCCCTGGTTGTCCTCTCGATCCTCGCGGTTCCGGCGGTCGTCCTCGGAGCGCGTCCTGGTCCGCCCAGGGCGGGTCACCGCTTGGCGGGCCCGTTCTGCGGCCGCGCTCCGGCGCACTGCCGCCTGCGCTGCGCCGTCTGCACCGTCTGCGCCGCCTGCGACGTTCTCGGCGATACCCGCGCCCTGCTGCGACTCCCGGGCCGGGGGCCGGGAGGCTTCTTCCCTGGCACGCCTCGCTTCAGGGGCTGCCCGCTTCAACGCCTGCCGGGCCCGCTCGGCTGCACGGCTACGGCCTATGCCTGCAGCACCACGTGTTCCTGCGGAGGACAGTCCGGCGTCCGCTTCACCCTCGTTCGTCGGAGCCGCTGTCCCGGCCGACTCGTGGCCGACGCTCCGCGGTCCCTCGCCCGTACGTCGCACCGCCCGTCGCGCGCGCTCGGCCGCCTCGCTCCGCTGCCGAGTCCCGGACGTCTGCCCGCTGTCCCCCTCCTCGGCCTCGTCGATCCGCTGCGTACGGATGTCGGCCTGCCGCATACGGTCCCCCGCGCGCGGCTCGCCTGCACCGGGGCCGCCATCGTCCCCTTCTTGAGCAGCGCTGCCCGGTGCGTGGTCAGCCTTGCCCGGTTCGTGGTCAGCCTTGCCCGGTACGTGGGTGGCGCTGCCCGGCGCGCCCTCGGCCTCCCGGGCACGGATCTCCTCCGCCGCGGCCTCGCGCGCCCGCGCCCTGGCCCGTCCGCGCTCCAGCTCCCTGCGGACCCTCTCCAGCCCTTCGCCCATGGCCGCAGACGCCCGCGCCTCATCGTGCTCACCGTACTGCTCGTACTCGTCATGCTGCTCGTACTCATGGTGCTGCTCGTGCTCGCCGTGCTGCCCGTGTTCGTGACCGGTCATGCCGTCCTCCTCAGCGTGACGAGGTCGGCGAGCTCCGCGTCGGTGAGTTCGGTCAGCGCGGCCTCGCCTCCGGTGAGCACGGCTTCGGCCAAGGAGCGCTTCGCGGTGAGCAGTTCGGCGATGCGGTCCTCCACCGTCCCTTCCGTGACCAGCCGGTGGACCTGAACCGGCTGCGTCTGCCCGATCCGGTAGGCGCGGTCCGTCGCCTGTTCCTCCACAGCCGGGTTCCACCAGCGGTCGTAATGGATCACGTGCCCGGCACGGGTGAGGTTCAGGCCCGTGCCCGCCGCCTTCAACGACAACAAGAAGACCGGCACGTCCCCAGCCTGGAAGCGGTCGACCATCGCCTCCCGTTGGGCAACCGGCGTCCCGCCGTGCAGCAGCTGAGTGGGTACACCACGGGCGCCGAGGTGCTCTTCGAGGAGGCGCGCCATCTCCACGTACTGTGTGAAGATCAGCACCGAACCGTCCTCCGCGAGGATGGTGTCCAGCAGTTCGTCGAGCAGTTCGAGCTTTCCGGAGCGCGCGGTGAGACCGGGCGCGGCCTCCTTCAGGTACTGCGCAGGGTGGTTGCAGATCTGCTTCAGGACTGTGAGCAGCTTCATCACCAATCCGCGTCGCGCCATGCCGTCGGCAGCCTCGATGCGTGCGAGCGTCTCGCGAACGGCCGCTTCGTACAGCGCCACCTGCTCCCGGCCGAGCGGCACCGGATGGTCGGTCTCCGTCTTCGGCGGCAGTTCCGGGGCGATTCCGGGATCGGATTTCTTCCGCCGGAGGATAAAGGGGCTGATCAGCCTGGCGAGGCGCTCCGCGGCACCCGGCACCTCACCACCTTCGATGTCGCGGGCGTGCAGTGCCCGGAAGGACTTGAGCGACCCGAGCAGCCCGGGAGTGGTCCAGTCGAGCAGGGCCCACAGCTCGGAGAGGTTGTTCTCCACGGGGGTGCCGGTGAGGGCCACCCGGGCAGGCGCCTGGATCGTGCGCAGCGCCTTGGCCGTGGACGACTGCGGGTTCTTCACGTGCTGCGCCTCGTCGGCGACGATCAGCCCCCAGGAGCACTCGGCCAGCCTCTTGGCACTGCTGCGCATCGTGCCGTACGTGGTGAGCACGAAACCGCCCTTGTCCAGGTCGGCGAGGCTGCGGCCCGTCCCGTGGAAACGCCGTACGGGCACGCCGGGGGCGAACCGCTCGATCTCCCGCTGCCAGTTGCCGAGCAGCGAGGCCGGACAGACCACGAGGGTCGGGTCGGGGTGGTCGCGGTGCAGGTGCAGGGCGATGGTGGTGACGGTCTTGCCCAGGCCCATGTCGTCGGCGAGGCAGCCGCCGAGCCCGAGGGTGGTCATGCGGTCCAGCCACGCCAGGCCGCGGAGCTGGTAGTCCCGGAGCGTGGCCTGAAGTCCGGCAGGCTTTTCCAGGGGTGCGGCGTCGGAGGTGAGGCGCGTACGTAGGCCGGCGAGCGCTCCGAGCGGTACGACCTCGACGCGCTCCCCGTCGACCTCGGTCTCTCCGGCGAGCGTCATGGCGAGCGCTTCGGTGGGGTCGAGGTACCCCAGCTCGCGCTTGCGGGCCTTGCGTACGAGTGCGGGGTCCACCAGCACCCACTGGTCACGCAGCCGTACGAGGGGGCGGTGCGCCTCGGCGAGCACGTTCATCTCCGCGTCGCTCAAGGGGACTCCGCCGAGGGCCATCTGCCATTCGAAGCGCAGCAGCCGCTCGGCCTCGAAGAAACCGAAACCGTCGGCGGCCGACCCCGGCGCGGGCCGTAGGACGGCGCTCGCGGTCAGGCCTCGAGCCAGCTCCTTGGGCCAGTGGACGGCGACTCCCGCAGCCCTCAGGCGCGGTGCGGCGTCCCCCAACAGCTCGTACAGCTCATCTTCGTCGAGTGACAGCACATCGGGGACGGCGCGGTCGAGCAGTCGGCCGAGCGGGGGCCAGACACGAGCCGCCCGCCGCAACGCGAGCAGCGTGTCCACCTGGGCGCGCGGCCCGAACCCGTCGGGCGCCTCCCCTTCCCACAACTGTCGGGCGTCGGCGACGAGTGTCGGATCGGTGAGATGGCTGACCTGAAGCACGGCTGCTGCAGCCCCGGCCCTGCCGCTTGTCTCCCCTGTCGCTCCCGCGGTCGTCTCCGCTTCTGGCGCCTCCGCTCCCGGCACCTCAGCCTCTGGCGTCTCCGGCGTCTTCGGCGTTTCCTCCTCCGCCGAGATGTCGAACAGCTCGTGTGTGGCCAGATCCAGGCGCAGGGAGATCCGCACTCCGCTGTCCACGCCGGCTGCGACCTCTGCGGCCCAGTCCCGCGCGCCAGGCAACCGCTGGGGCTCCTCCGCGGCGAACGGGGCGCCCGCCACGTGTGCCGCTGCCGGTGTGCGCGGCAGGGCGTCCACGACGGCATCGATGAAGGCACGGACCAGTGCGTTCGGTGCATGCAGTTGCAGTGGCTTGCTGTCGGGCACGGGGACTGCGTATGCCTCTGCGGGCATGGCGGCGGCGATCGCTCGCACCTGCGCGGCGTCCTCGGCGTCCCACGGGCCGGCGCGCCAGGCGTCCACATCACCGGCGGTGAGGCCTGGGAGCAGGCGACCGCGCGCCGCGAGGTGCAGCGCCTGCCAAGCAGCAGCGCCCCAGCAGGCCGCAGCGGGATGCGCCGACGGGTCGTGCCGTGCCCGGACGAGCAATGGCAGGGCGTCGGCGATAGTGAGGCACAACGCGGGAACCGTACGGCTACGGACGGAGTTGCCGTGCCGCCGCACGACCTTCAGCTCCCTCGCTTCCGCCGCTCCGGCGGGCTCGGGCAGCGGCAGACCGTCCGGACTCCAGAAGGCGACCTTCCGCGGACGACGCGGACGACGCGGACGACGCGGACGACGCGGACGACGCGGACGACGCGGACGACGCGGACGACGCGGACGACGCGGACGACGCGGACGACAGAGCATCGGTGGACCGGGGGTCCCCGGCCTCATCCTCCGCGCTCATCTCCCACCGTCTTGCCATGTCGTTCCGTTCGTGTCGTGCCCCGACTCGCGAGTCTACGGTCGCCTCCATCTGTTCCCCCTTGCGTCCGCTGAGCGACCGCGGCGGCGATGCCGCGACCCAACGTGAAATTCATGGAAGCAGACGGCACTGACAACGCCCGACCAGCCGCCCCGCCGAACGGTTATCCACAGGCATAGTCGCTGGTCAAAAATTCACCGCCCACAACTCACCGCGATCCGCTAACGTTCCCACGTCAGTAACTCTCCGTAGTTCACCGAACGCGGCGAGCGCGGTGAGTGCGGCGAGCGCGGCGAACAGACGTCAGCGCCTTGCCGCCGGTCCGCCCACCACCCGAACCCGACCCACACGATCCCGCAGGAGGAGACTCATGTCCGACCAGCCCCGTACGCTCACCGCCCCGACCCGCGCCCTCATTGCCTCCTCAGTGGCCGGGCCCACGCCCTCGCCCGGCACGCCACGCAACCGGAGCCGACCGCCCGACGCACAACCCGACCGCGGTTCGGCAGGAGTCACTCGCCACTCCCCCACCGACGAGCAGCTGGCCGCCGCCGACGCCTTTCACGCAGGCGACCATCTGGTGATCCAGGCCGGGGCGGGCACGGGCAAGACGACCACGCTGGCCCTGCTCGCCCGCAGCACCCGCCGCCCCGGCCGATACCTCGCCTTCAACAAAGCCATCGCGCAGGACGCAGCCCGGCGCTTTCCCGCCCATGTCACATGCAGTACGGCGCACTCCCTGGCGTACGCGGCCGTCGGCCACCGATTCCGGCGGCGGATGAGCGCCCCGCGCCAGGCAGGCTGGCGCACCGGCGCCGCTCTGGGCATCGACGCAGGGTTTCGACTGAGTCTCGGCTCACGAACAGTGACCAGCAAGGCCCTCTCCTGCACAGTCCTGGGCACGGTCACCAACTTCTGCCGATCCGCCGATCCGACACTCACTGCCGCACACGTGCCACGTCTCCGCGGCGCCGAGGCGGACGCACAACACGATCAGCTGGCAGAGATCGCCCTCCCCTACGCCCGCAAGGCGTGGGCCGACCTGCAGAAGCCGGATCGTGGAGCTGTCCGCTTCGAGCACGACCACTACCTCAAGATGTGGGCGTTGAGCGCACCACTCATCGAGACCGACTTCTTGCTCCTGGACGAAGCTCAGGACACCAACCCGGTGGTCGAGCAGGTCTTCAACGCCCAGCGTGCACATGCCCAGCTCGTTCTCGTCGGTGACTCCGCCCAGGCCATCTACGGCTGGCGAGGCGCACGCGATGTGATGACCGGGTTCCGCGGCAGACAGCTCACGCTCTCCCGCTCGTTCCGTTTCGGTCCTGTACTGGCGGTGGAAGCGAACCGCTGGCTGGCCATCGTCGACGCCCCCGTCCGGCTCACGGGATCACGATTGCTCGACACAGAGCTGGGCCCCGTTCCTCGCCCCGATGCGGTCCTGTGCCGTTCCAACGCCGGCGCGATGGCCGAGGTCATGAGGTTGTTGTCGGACGGGCGCAGAGTGGCACTGGCCGGCGGTGACGAAACGCTGACCACACTGGCCCGGGCTGCCCATGACCTCCAGGGCGGTAGACGGACCACCCACCCGGAGCTGATGCTGTTCGAGTCCTGGGAGGAACTACGGGAGTACGCCACCTCCGACCCGTCCGGCCGGGACCTGCTGCCGCTGGTCGAGCTGCTCGACGAGCACAGCGCCGAGAACGTCCTCCGTGCACTGCGGTGCCTGTCGAGCGAGAAGACGGCCGAGACCACGGTGTCGACCGCCCATCGCGCGAAGGGGCGGGAGTGGCCGAGCGTGCGCATCGCTGCCGATTTCACGGAGCCGGTCGAGCTGGAGGACACCGACGAGAACGGCGAACGTCTGCCGGGCCCGATCGACCTCGCTGAAGCGCGGCTGGCGTACGTGGCGGTCACCCGAGCCCGGCGACGCCTCGACCTCGGCGGACTCTCCTGGATCAACAGTCACCCGGCGGGTGACATCGGAGCGGCGGCGTCGGAACGGTGGCGTCGAAGCGGTGACGTCGGAGCCCGTGCCGAACGCCGGGGCGCGAACACGGAAGGTAGCGATCCCCCTCCCGTTCCGAGTTCTCTCGCAAGTTGTCCACAGGCCGAAGCAGCCACGTGACGGGCAGCCCCGACCGGAGGATCCTTGAGGAAGAGCTGGAGGAGAAGGGAGCAGCCCGGGTTGAGGAAGACAGCAGCTCAGACGGCCGGAGCATGCCGGGAAGGTAGGGAGCCGGCCAACTGGGCCTCTCGATGAGCCGAGGCCGGTGGACGGCGACGAGGCAGGGTGAATGGTGAGGAGAGATGCGTACGGGCAGTGAGCCTGTCGAAGCGCGGAGCGCATTGAAGACGCGTCGGGCACTCGCGCTGTGGGGGCTGGTCTGGGCGGCCGCCGGGGTCGCCATCTTCGTGATCGCCGGACGCCCCGGGTGGGCGGCGGCCTGTGCGGTGGTGGTGGGTCTGGCCGCCGCGGACCTCGTGATCGTGTGCCGCCACATACGCCAGGGGCCGCACTACCAGCCCGGCAAGGATGTGCCCCCGTACGAACCGGACTGGGGACGCACCGTGGGGTACATCCCCAGCGATGGCCGCGGGCCTAGCAGTGGTCGCGGGCCCAGCGGCGATCGCGGGCGTGGCCGTGGGCGTGACCAGGACCGCTGCGGTGGCGGCGACAGTGACAGTAACGACGACGATGGCCGAAGCGATAGCGAAGACCCATAAGTCGAGGTCCGCTCCCCCAGCTCACCCCTCCCGGCCACCCAAGTCGCCCGAGTCACCAGAGCCGTCCGAGTCGCCAAAGTCGTCCGAGTCGCCCGGCGGCAGCGGAAACCGTGCCGCCTCGATGAAGTCCGGACGCGGGTCCAGCGCGGCGGCCAGGCGGAAGTGGCGCAGCGCCTCGTCGGGGCGATTGGCGCGCTCGAGCGTGCGGCCGAGCGCGAAGTGTGCGAAGGAGTTGTCGGGTTCACGCTCAAGGACGACCTGGAACTCCAGCTCGGCAGGGCGCAGTTGAGCGGCAAGGAAGAAGGCCCTAGCCCGCAACAGCCGGGCGGCGGTGTTCTCCGGGTGGGCGGCGATGACCGGGTCCAGGAGCTGAACAGCACCCCGCGGATCGCGCGCGGCCAACAGTTGCTCAGCCGCGCGGAAGTCGATGACGTGTGTCTCGGGGGTGCGCTCGGTCACGGCCGTCTCCTCTCCGACGCGTACAGGTCTCCGACGCGTACAAGCTTCCGACGCGTACAGGCGACTCACCTCGCACGGACGGCAGCTCGCCTGTTCCTACGTACGGCAGCCCGCCTGGTCGTACGTACGGCAGCCCGCCTGGTCGTACGTACGGGCACCCGCTGCACGGGCACCCGCCATGTACCAGCGGCTGCCGCGTTCGGCTGCCACGTTCAGGCGGCTCGCCGCCTCCTGGCGATTCGGGCAACCCGACGCGTTCGGCCGCCAAGTCGTTGCGTAGTTCCCAACAAGCCCGCTTAGCACCGCATTCCCCGGCTGGGGCCAGCTCACCCTTTCGCCTCCGAACCGGCGCGCCGACCGCCCGCCATTAACAGCTCCATCCGTCACATCCGGCCCCCCAGTCCCAGCCGCCACCCGTCACAGCCACGCCCGGTCACATCCTCCACCCGTCACAGCGGCCCCGGCCGGGGGTCGCCAAGGCAGCCGCCCGAGTGCTCCGGGCGCTAGAGGCTGATGTGATACGCCTTCCGAAGCGTCTCGTGCACCGTCCACCGGGTTCGGTCGCCTTCGCGCAGGAAGCACGCGTCGCCGGGGCCCACCTCCAGAGTGGATCCACCCTCGACCTCGATGGTGGCGCGGCCGGACACGACCACGAACAGTTCGTTGGCCTCGATGTCCGTCACGACGCCCGGCGTGATCTGCCAGATGCCGCGGATCTGCTTGCCGTCCGGGGCCTCCCAGAACACCTTGCCGGTGACGACCGGGTCGCCGGAGATGATCTGGTCCGGCTCCAGGGGCTCGGGATCCAGTTCGGCGTCGGGAACGCCCGGTATGTTGACGACGAACGACGCTGGGCCAAGATCGGTAGCAGTCATGGCGTGAGGCTACCGCCCGCCCGGTCTCAGCGAGCCCGCAGCCGCTCCCAGACCTCGCGCACCTGCGGCTCGAGATCCTCCAACGGCCCTTCGTTGTCGATGACGTGGTCCGCGATCGCGAGGCGCTGCTTCCGGTCGGCCTGAGCGCTCATACGGGCCTTGGCCTCGTCCTCGGTCATGCCGCGCAACTCCACCAGTCGCCGCAGTTGCGTTTCGGGGCTGGCGTCGACCACGACGATCACGTCGTAGAGGGGGGCGAGGCCGTTCTCGGTCAGCAGCGGCACGTCGTGGACGACCACCGCATCCTCGCCGGCCGCGGCCTCCAGCTCGGCGGATCGGGCGCCGACGAGGGGGTGCACGATGGCGTTGAGCGCCTTGAGTCTGTCGGGATCGGCGAAGACGACGGCACCCAGTTTGGGACGGTCCAGCGCGCCTTCCGGGGTCAGTACGTCCGTACCGAACGCTTCGACGACGGCGGCGAGGCCGGGCGTACCCGGTTCGACGACCTCTCGTGCGATCTTGTCCGCGTCCACGATCACCGCGCCGTACGACGCGAGCAGGCGCGACACCTCGCTCTTGCCTGCCCCGATACCGCCTGTGAGCCCCACCTTCACCATGCGCCCCACGCTATACGGCCACCCGGCTCCGGCCCAGAGCCGGCCCCACGCCTTCGGGCGACATCACGTCAGTCTCCGCCGCCAGGCAAAGCCCCCATCGATCTCCCGCGGAGGCGTCGGTCAGACGCCACCCTCCCCCAGGTCGCGCTCGCGGTCGGCCAGGAAGCGTTCCAGCTCGCGGCCGATCTCCTCGGCGGAGGGCAATTCGGCGGGCTCGGCCACGAGGTTGCCGCGGGACTCGGCGCCGGCCACCGCGTCGTACTGGTGCTCAAGGCCGCTGACCAGCGCAACCAGCTCCTCATCGCCCTCGGAGATCTGCCGCTCGATCTCTTCCTGCGTGCGCAGTGCTTCGGTGCGCAGCGCGTGCGCGGCACCGGGCAGCACCAGGCCGGTCGCGGCGGTGACCGCTTCCAGTGCGGTCAGTGCGGCGTCCGGGTAGGCGGAACGTGCGATGTAGTGCGGTACGTGCGCGGCGACGCCCAGTACGTCGTGGCCGGCTTCGGCGAGCCGGTACTCGATCAGCGCCTCGACGCTGCCCGGAACCTGCGCCTGCTCGAAGAGGTCGCGGTGGCCCGGGGTCAGGTCGGTGCGGTTGCCGTGCGGGGTGATGCCGACCGGGCGGGTGTGCGGGACGCCCATCGGGATGCCGTGGAAGCTGACCGCGAGCCGTACGTTCAACCGCTCGACCATTTCGCGCACCGCCGCCGTGAAGCGTTCCCACTCCACGTCCGGCTCGGGTCCGGAGAGCAGCAGGAAGGGGGCGTCGGTGGCGTCGTGGACCAGGCGCAGTTCGATGCTGGGCGTCTCGTACGAGGTCCAGCGGCCGTGGTCGAAGGTGAGCATCGGGCGGCGGGCGCGGTAGTCCACGAGACGGTCGTGATCGAAGCGGGCGACGACCTCGTTCGGCAGCCCTTCCAGAAGGGATTCGACGATCTGGTCGCCGGTCTCACCGGCGTCGATGTAACCGTCCAGGTGGTACAGCAGCACCAGCCCGGCGGAGTCGCGTGAGGCGATCGCGTCGACCGCCGCGAGCCCGCTCGGCTCCCATTCGTACAAACCCTGGGGATCCAACACAGTGACCGCTCCTCCTCGATGTCCGCCCGGAACAACGCGGCACGAGGCGCAAGCATTCCCGCTTCGCGAACTGTCACCCGCACGTGCGGGCGTCGAAGCCCCTGGGGAATTCCCACTGTTTGGCCCGCTCCCCCTAACGCCCCCTCCTCACCCGGCGTTTACCGGTGCCGATGCGGCAGCCCGGCGAACCGCTCTACGCACATCGGCGTCGGCCCGGTGGTCACACAACCTGCAGGTGTGGCAGTCGTCCCAGCCGAAGGGATTGACGGTCGAGGCGATTGACGGTCGAAGGGATTGACGGTCACCGTGTCCGACTCTACTTTCACAACAGCCCAAAGTGTTCACGTGAACACCCACTGTTCATGCATACGAACATGCCGGATACGAATACGCCCCCAGTGCTCGTCGCACCCCACACCACCCGCCACACGAAGTACCGCACACCGCACAGTCTTCCCTCCCCCCACTCACAGGAAGGCCCCAGGATGCGCGTCCCCCGACCTCTCCTGGCGATCCATGCCCGCCCGCTGCTCCTCGTGCCGGCCCTCGCCGTGCTCGCAGCCGGCACGCTCTTCGCCGTCACCGTCACCACCGCGGACGCGACGCCGACGTCCGAAGGCGCCCGCGAAGCGATCAACGTCTCCACGGCCGCCCAGCTCAAGGACGCGATGAGCGCGGCGCGCCCCGGAGACACCATCCAGCTCGCGGACGGTACGTACCGCGGCAACTTCGAGACCTCCGTCGCCGGTACCGCCTCGTCCCGCATCACCCTGACCGGTTCCTCGAAGGCGGTGCTGACCGCGAGCGGCGGCTACGGGCTGCATCTGGACGGCGCGTCGTACTGGACGGTGCAGGGCCTCACCGTCACCGGCGGGCAGAAGGGGATCATGGCGGACGCCGCCCGGGGTGTCGTCATCGATTCCGTCACCGTGCACGGGCTCGACATGGAGGGCGTCCACTTCCGCCACTCCAGCAAGGACGGCGTGATCAAGGATTCTCGGATCTACGACACCGGCAGGGACGGTCGCGGCATGGGCGAGGGCGTCTATGTGGGCGGTGCGGGGGACCTCGGTGACAACAGCGACAACGTCGAGATCCGTGGCAACACGATCGGTCCGGATGTCGGCGGCGAGAACATCGACATCAAGGAAGGCACCACGGGCACCAAGATCATCGGCAACACGTTCGACGGAAGCGGGCTCACCGGGACCCACTACGACGACTCGTGGGTCGACGTGAAGGGCAACGGCGTTCTGGTCGAGGACAACACCGGTACGCACACGATCAACAACGGCTACGAGACGCATACGCAGCAGTCGGGATGGGGGTGCGGAACGGTCTTCCGCGGCAATGAATCGGACGTCAGCGGCGCTTCGGGTTCCGGCCGCTACGGATTCAACATCACCAACTACGACGCGGCGGACTGCCCGGTCACGATTACCGGCGACAACACGGTCAAGGGAGGCCGCGGAATCGCCAATCCCGGCGTACCCGTGAACTGACGCCCACCCGGCGAACAGCACGGAGGCCCGCCCCCCGAAGGGGACGGGCCTCCATCGCTATCGGCTAGCGCCTGGCGTGCCCGGCGCTAGCGCGGTGAGCGTGTGGTGCTCAGCTCTGGCCGCCGGCCAGCTTCTCACGGAGCGCGGCGAGCGCCTCGTCCGACGCCAGGGCGCCGGAGTTGTCCGTCGACTCCGAGCTGTACGAGCCGCCGGAGACGTTGCCGCCGCCGCCCTGGCCACCGGCCGCCGGCGCCGCAGCACCCTCGGCAGCAGCCTGCTCGTCGGCCTCGCGGGACTTGATGACCTGCGCCTGGTGCTGCTCGAAGCGCTGCTGCGCCTCGGCGTACTGGTTCTCCCAGGCCTCGCGCTGCGCCTCGTAGCCGGGCAGCCAGTCGTTGGTCTCCGGGTCGAAGCCCTCGGGGTAGATGTAGTTGCCCTGGTCGTCGTAGGACGCGGCCATGCCGTACAGGGTCGGGTCGAACTCGACCGCCGTCGGGTCGGCACCGAAGGACTCGTTGGCCTGCTTCAGCGAGAGGCTGATGCGGCGGCGCTCGAGGTCGATGTCGATGACCTTGACGAAGATCTCGTCGTTGACCTGGACGACCTGCTCCGGGATCTCCACGTGGCGCTCGGCCAGCTCGGAGATGTGGACCAGACCCTCGATGCCCTCGTCGACGCGGACGAACGCACCGAACGGAACGAGCTTGGTGACCTTACCCGGGACGACCTGACCGATCTGGTGGGTCCGGGCGAACTGCTGCCACGGGTCTTCCTGGGTCGCCTTGAGCGACAGGGACACGCGCTCGCGGTCCATGTCGACGTCCAGGACCTCGACCGTGACCTCCTGGCCGACCTCGACGACCTCGGACGGGTGGTCGATGTGCTTCCAGGACAGCTCGGAGACGTGGACCAGACCGTCGACGCCACCCAGGTCCACGAAGGCACCGAAGTTGACGATGGAGGAGACGACGCCGGAGCGCACCTGGCCCTTCTGCAGGGTGGTGAGGAAGGTCTGGCGGACCTCGCTCTGGGTCTGCTCCAGCCAGGCACGGCGGGACAGGACCACGTTGTTGCGGTTCTTGTCCAGCTCGATGATCTTGGCCTCGAGCTCCTTGCCCACGTAGGGCTGCAGGTCGCGGACGCGGCGCATCTCGACCAGGGAGGCGGGGAGGAAGCCGCGGAGGCCGATGTCGAGGATGAGACCACCCTTGACGACCTCGATGACGGTACCGGTGACGATCCCGTCCTCTTCCTTGATCTTCTCGATGGTGCCCCAGGCACGCTCGTACTGGGCGCGCTTCTTCGAGAGGATCAGGCGGCCTTCCTTGTCCTCCTTCTGGAGAACCAGGGCCTCGATCTCGTCACCAACCGCGACGACCTCGTTCGGGTCGACGTCGTGCTTGATGGAGAGCTCGCGGCTCGGGATGACGCCTTCGGTCTTGTAACCGATGTCGAGCAGGACCTCGTCCCGGTCGACCTTCACGATGACGCCGTCGACGATGTCGCCGTCGTTGAAGTACTTGATCGTCTCGTCGATCGCGGCGAGGAAGGCTTCCTCGTTACCGATGTCGTTGACCGCTACCTGCGGGGTGGTGGCGGTGGTCTCGGTGCTGCTCGTCATGTGGGAAAGGGCTCCGGTACGGACATTGAAGTCGTAGGTACTGCTACGCCGAGAGCCTTTATCGCTTCTGCAGAAGTCGGACAGCAATGAGGCGCGCCCTCCGGAACTCCGGAGAATCCGGTCAGCGCCTCGAAACCGAGGGGACATGCAACAGATGCGAGCGCGACCTGCTCCGTCTGAGGTGCGCAGGCCCGCAGCGCAACTTGTAGCATACGGGGGCAGCCGGACACGGTCAATGCGCGAACGCGCACACCGCGGGCGGATCGCCCCATAACCGGCACGCGCCGGGCACAGATGGAGCCGCACAGCCTTGCCGTCACAGGCCACAGGGGCCTGACCAAGATCTATCGCGGGACTGTGACCAGTCAGGACCAGCGCAGTCCCACGAACCTCAGAAAACTACAAGCTTTGGCGAAGGATACGACGACCGGCGCGATGAACCAACACGACGACTCCACCGACACCGCTTCCACGAACGCCGAGGCCGGCACCGAGGCAGCCTGGGACGACGACTCCGTGGCCGTACGGCGCGACGCGGGGGACGCCGAGAGCAGCCGGGCCAGCCGTGGCTGGTGGGACCGCAACGCCGACGAGTACCAGGGCGAGCACGGCGCCTTTCTGGGGGACGACCGCTTCGTGTGGGGGCCGGAAGGGCTGGACGAGGCGGAGGCCGGACTGCTGGGTCCGGCGGCCGAGCTCAAGGGCCGGCGGGTCCTGGAGATCGGTGCGGGTGCGGCGCAGTGTTCGCGCTGGTTGGCGGCGCAGGGTGCGCTTCCCGTGGCGCTGGACCTCTCGCACCGGCAGTTGCAGCACGCCCTGCGCATCGGCGCCGACATTCAGGCGCAGGGGCAGGCGTCACCCGAGGTGGCGCAGTCAGCGGCCCCCGAAGTGGCGCTGGTGGAGGCGGACGCCGGGGTGCTGCCGTTCGCGGACGGCAGTTTCGATCTCGCGTGCTCGGCCTACGGGGCGGTGCCTTTCGTCGCCGATCCGGTACGGGTCTTCCGTGAGGTGCATCGGGTGCTGCGGCCGGGTGGCCGCTGGGTCTTCTCGGTGACGCATCCGATCCGCTGGGCCTTCCCCGACGAGCCCGGTCCCGAGGGTCTGTCGGTCGCGTCGTCCTACTTCGACCGCGTTCCCTACGTGGAGCAGGACGAGCGGGGCGAGGCGGTGTACGTGGAGCACCACCGCACCCTGGGTGACCGCGTACGTGACGTGGTCGCGGCGGGCTTCCGGCTGGAGGACCTGGTGGAGCCGGAGTGGCCCGCGTGGAACACCCAGGAGTGGGGCGGCTGGTCGCCCCTCCGGGGCGGGCTGATCCCGGGGACGGCGATCTTCGTGTGCCGCCGCGACCCGTAGGCGAGTCCCTGACCGGGCTGCATGGCGCAGCGCGGTGGACGTGAGCATCCCTCAGGGGGACGGTGTGCGTGCCACGAGACACTGGGCGGGTGATCCGCCGCTATGAACTCGATGCTCTGCCCGTACGGTCCGCGCTGCCCGCGCTCCAAGAGGCGCTGGAGGGCGCCGGGACCGCCGTCCTGTGTGCGCCTCCCGGTACCGGCAAGACCACGCTCGTACCGCTGGCGCTGGCGGGTCTGACGGCGGACGGTGCGCCGGTACGCAAGGTGCTCGTCGCGGAGCCGCGTCGGATCGCGGCGCGCGCGGCGGCCCGGCGGATGGCGTGGCTGCTCGGGGAGCGCGTGGGCGAGCGGGTGGGGTTCACCGTGCGCGGGGAGCGTGCGGTGGGAGCGCGCACCGTCGTGGAGGTGGTGACGACGGGCGTGCTGCTCCAGCGGCTCCAGCGTGATCAGGAACTCCCGGGCGTGGACATCGTTGTACTGGACGAGTGCCACGAGCGGCATCTGGACGCGGATACGGCGGCCGCGTTCCTGCTGGACGTACGGGAGGCACTGCGGCCCGAGCTGCGACTGGTGGCGGCGTCGGCGACGACGGACGCGGAGGGCTGGTCGCGGCTGCTGGGGGACGCGCCGGTGGTGGCGGCGCAGGGGGTGTCGCATCCGGTGGAGACGCTGTGGGCGCCGCCGGAGCGGCCGGTGCGTCCGGCGCACGGGATGCGGGTGGATCCGGCGCTGCTGTCACATGTCGCGTCGGTGGTGCGACGGGCGCTGCGCGAGCGGGAGGGGGATGTGCTGTGTTTTCTGCCGGGCGTGGGGGAGATCGCCCGGGTGGCGGGGCAGCTGGCCGACCTGGGGGCTGCCGGTGTCGAGGTGCTTCAGGTGCACGGCCGGGCGCCGGCGGCGGTGCAGGACGCGGTGCTGGCCGGTGCGGGTGACCGGCGTCGGGTGGTGCTGGCCACGTCGGTGGCGGAGTCGAGCCTGACGGTTCCCGGGGTGCGGGTGGTGGTCGACTGCGGCCTGGCGCGTGAGCCGCGGATGGATCATGCCCGGGGGCTGAGCGCGCTGACGACGGTACGGGCGTCGCAGGCGGCGGCGCGGCAGCGGGCGGGCCGTGCGGGGCGTGAGGCGCCGGGTGCGGTCTATCGGTGCTGGTCGGAGGGCGAGGACGGGCGGCTGCCGCGGTTCCCGTCCCCGGAGATCAAGGTGGCGGATCTGACGGCGTTCGCGCTGCAGGCCGCGTGCTGGGGGGATCCGGACGCGTCGGGCCTGGCGCTGCTGGATGCGCCGCCGGGTGGGGCGATGGCGGCGGCGCGGGACGTGCTGACGGCGGTGGGCGCGGTGGACGCGGCCGGTCGGGCGACGGGGCGGGGCGTTCGGATGGCCCGGCTCGGCCTGCACCCGCGGCTGGCGCGGGCGCTGCTGGACGGCGCGGCGCAGGTGGGTGCGCGGCGGGCGGCGGAGGTCGTGGCGCTGCTCAGTGAGGAGCCGCCGCGCGAGTACGGAGACGATCTCGCCGACGCCTGGCGTACGGCCCGCCGCGGGCGGGACGCGTACGCCGGCCGGTGGCGGCAGGAGTCCCGGCGTCTGGCCTCCGCCTTGTCCGGCGCCGCCGTCGCCACGGCAGCCACGGATGCGGTCGGTGCGGGCGCGTCCCGGGACGAGGCGCCCTCCGCGTCCCCCGGTAGCCGTGGATCGTCCTCCCCCGCGCCGGCGGCACCCGGTGAGAACGACGACGTGGTGGCCGGCATCGTGGCGGCGCTGGCTTTCCCCGAGCGGGTGGCCCGTAAGCGGGGTGCGGGGGCGTACGTGATGGCGTCGGGGACCGGTGCCGAGGTCGGTGACGGTTCGCGGTTGCGGAGTGCCGAGTGGCTTGCGGTGGCGGTGGCGGACCGGCCCGTGACGGCGGCTTCGGCGCGGGTGCGGCTGGCGGCCGTCGTCGACGAGGAGACCGCGCGATGGGCCGCGGGGGCCCTGTATGCCGAGGCCGAGGAGGTCGGCTGGGCGGACGGGGACGTGGTCGCCCGGAGCGTGGCGCGGCTCGGCGCCGTCGAGCTGGTGTCCCGGCCGTTGCGGGACGCGGATCCGGCGCTCGTGCGGGAGGCGTTGGTGGACGGTCTGCGCAGGGAAGGGCTCGGCCTGTTGCGCTGGTCGGACGGTGCGCGCTCGCTCCGGGAACGCATGGCGTTCCTGCACGGGGAGTTGGGGGCTCCGTGGGCGGATGTCGCGGACGAGGCGCTGCTGGCGCGCCGGGACGAGTGGCTGGAGCCGGAGCTGAGCAGGGCCCGGCGGCGGGCGGACCTGGCGCGGATCGACGCGGGGCAGGCGTTGTCGCGGCTGCTGCCGTGGGCGAGCGGCGAGTCGGCGCGCTTCGACGAACTGGCTCCGGAGCGCATCGAGGTGCCCAGCGGTTCGCACATCCGGGTGGACTACGGCGGTGATCAGCCGGTGCTGGCGGTGAAGCTGCAGGAGATGTTCGGGCTGCGGGAGTCGCCTCGGGTGGCGGGCGGCCGGGTTCCGGTGCTGGTCCATCTGCTGTCACCGGCCGGACGGCCCGCTGCGGTCACCGCCGATCTGGCTTCCTTCTGGCAGGACGGTTACCGCGCCGTCCGGGCGGAGCTGCGCGGCCGGTATCCGAAGCACCCGTGGCCGGAGGACCCGGCGACGGCCGAGCCGACGCGCCATACGACGGCCCGGATGCGGCGGGGCTGAGGCCGCGGCGGCGGTGGCTCGGGAGCCGCGGCGGCCGGGCCTGTTGTCGTGGAGCGGCCCGGGCTGCGAGGGGTCACGAAGCCGTCGTCGCCTCGTGCCCCGCCACCGGGCCGTCCGGCGCGACCGTCAGCCGCCCCGCGTCCGGGCGTCGTCCACGCGCCTCCAGGTACAGGCTCAGGGCCAGCAGTACGGCGCCCGTACCGAGGAGGCCCCACGGCAGGTAGGTGGTGAGCAGCAGGATCAGGGTGCGTTGCGAGGAGACCAGGGCGACCGTGGCGTCCAGGTAGTCGGCACGCATCTTCACGTGCCCGGCGAAGGCGGTGACCTTGCCACCGCCGGGCAGCAGGTCGCCGCCGCGCAGCTCCTCCTTGTGGATCTCCTCGCCGTTGACGGGGGCGCCGGTGATCGGGTCGACCCAGAACATCCGCTTGGTGGTGTACCAGCGGGTGGTGCCCATCTTTTCGACGGCTTCCGGGGTGACGCCCTTGACCGGCATCTTCTTGGGGAGCGGGACCTTGGTCCAGGGAATGGTCTGCTCGAAGTAGTAGATGTCCAGACCGTGGAAGCGGCGGGTGCCCTTGTAGTGGATGGGCGCTGAGGTGCGGGTCTGGGCGTCGAAGTAGGTGTAGTCGCGCTTCTCGGTGAGGAAGGGCCACTTGTACTCGATGCCGTCGCGGCGGACCGGCTCGCCGTCGACCGACTCGCCCGCTGCGTGCACGGGGTCCTGGGTGTGCGCGTCGAAGATGTAGCGCTCGGGGATCTCGGAGACCATCTTGCCGTCGGGTCCGGCGACGTAGGACAGCGCGTCCCAGACGACGACGTCGCGGCCGGCCGTGCGTTCGACCTTGTCGGCGGCTTCGACGTTGCCCTTCAGCGTCTGCACGATGCTGACCTCGGGGACCTTCTCGGCCTTCATCGTGCCGTAGTCGACGAGGGTGGCGGGGCTCGCCTCCAGGACCATCGACTGGTACTGGCTCGGCGGGATCTTGGCGAGCCTGGGGAAGGCGTACCACCGCATCAGCGGGGCCAGTGCGGCGCAGAAGACGGCGAAGGCGAGCAGGACGAGGCTGGCCTTGCGGCGCATGACGGCGGCCTCCCTCGGGTGCGTCGGTGGGGTGGGGGCGGTCCCTCAGGGGTGTTCGGGGACGGTGGTCAGCAGTGGTTCGGGAGAGGTGTGCCCGTCGGGCGCGCCGACGGCGGTGAGGGCGAAGACCAGGGCGAGGGCGGCTGCCAGCCCGATCGCGGCTGCTGTGAGGGCGCGCATGCTCGGCCTCCCGTTCGACCGTGGACCTCACCAGCAGAGCTGACGAAGCGTCAGGAGTTGGGGCTGGGGCACCGTAGCAACGGGCGGCGCAGATGAGAACACGTTGCGCCGGCACGAATCCCGGAGACCGCGCACGGAACGCCAGGACCGCATACGGGAGGGGCGTGACGCCCGCGCGTCACGCCCCTCCCGATGCCTGCCGGTCCCGGTTCCTGCCGGTACGAGTGATGGTCCACTGCGTACCGGTACGAGAGTCAGCCGACCTTGAGGTCCACCAGGAGCACGGCTCCGTCGGCCGTGGTGAGCCGCAGCTTGTACGTGCCGGAGTGGCCGTCCGTGAAGATCTGCGGCAACTTCAGCAGGCCGTCGGCGTCGGTCTTCAGGCCGGTGAGGGTGCGCAGCGGTGCACCCTCGGCGTCCTTGAAGTACGGGCCTTCGGTGCTCTGCTTCGCCTTGGCGGGGTCCGCGGCGTCCCCGGCGATCATCGTCGCGGTGACGGCCACGCCCGCCGCGGCCTTGCCCCGGTAGGTCGCCTTCACCTCGACCGGGTCGGCGTAGCCGGCGCCCGGCTCGGCCTGCATCTCCTTGTCGGAGGTACGGGACAGGGCTTCGGCCTGCGGCTCGGCCTTGACGGTGACGGTGAAGTCGGTGGCCGGCACGGCGCGGCCGACCGCCGTCGCGCGAACGGTCCAGGTTCCGGCCTTCTCGCCCGCGATCAGGGCCGGGGCGGTGGCGAGGCCGTCCTTGCCGGTGGTGACGGTGACCTTGGTGGCGCCGCCTTCGAAGCGGGTGTCGCCGTCGCCGCGTATCTCGTACTGCACCCGCACGCCGGAGACGGTGCGGTCCGCGGTGTTCTTCGCGCGGACCTGCAGCCGGTCGGCGAAGGTCTCGCCGGCGGTGGCGCTGCGCGCCTTGTCCCCCACGCGCTGGAGGGAGGCGAGGGGCGCGGGCTGGGTGGGTGCCGGGGGCTTCGTGGTCGACTCGTTGCCGCCGCCCGGCGTCGTACCCGGGGTGGCATCGTCGCCGGCGGAGTCGGAGTCGTCGTCGCTGTCGGGTGCGGGGGTCGGGGCGGGCCTGGTGGCATTGTCACCGCCGGTCCCCGGGCCCGCGGTCCCCGAGTCACCAGTGTCCGTGTCCGAGCCGGATCCCTTACCGCCCTCGGGGCTCTTGCCCGTGTCGGAGCCCTTGTCGGGCCCGGAGCCCTTCCCGGAGTCGGTGTCCTTCCCCGGGCCCTTGCGGTCCTTCTCGCCGCTCTGCTTGCCGCCGGTCTTCCCCTTGTCGGCGCCGTTGCCGGAATCGCCGGTGCCCGCGCCGGAGTGGTGCGTGCGCGGCCCGGTCGGCAGGATGCCGGTGCCATCGGGCACTTCGTGCGTGCCGTTGCGGTAGAACTCGTACCAGGACAGCACCGTGCGCAGGTATTCCTCGGACTGGTTGTAGCCGAGGATCGCGCGGTTCAGGTCTGCCTGTACCGACAGGTCGCGGCCGGCCGCGCAGAGGTAGTGGCCGGCCGACAGGGCCGCGTCGTAGATGTTGTTGGGGTCGCTGGCGCCGTCGCCGTTGGCGTCCGTGCCCCACTTCGCCCAGGTGGACGGGATGAACTGCATCGGGCCGACCGCGCGGTCGTGCGTGGTGTCGTTGTCGAAACGGCCGCCGTCGGTGTCGGTGATCCGGGCGAAGCCGTTGCCGTTGAGCTGGGGGCCGAGAATGGGCTGCAGCGTCGTGCCGTTCGCGTCGACCGCACCGCCGCGGGCCTGCCCGGACTCGACCTTGCCGATCGCGGCGAGCAGCTGCCAGGGCAAGTTGCAGCCGGGGTTGCTCTGCGCGAGCGAGGCCTCGGCCTTCTTGTAGGCCGCGAGCACGGTCGCCGGTATGCCGGACTCCCTGGGGCCGGTGGCTATGGGGCCGTCCCCACCCTTGTCCTTGCCGGGCGACTGCGGGCCGGCGAGCGGCGGAAGGTCGGTGAAGTACGAGGAGTCACCGTCGATGGGAGTGTCGCCCCGGGGGACGTCCCGGGAACTGCCCACGGCCTTGGCGGCGTCCGGCGCCTGCGAGGCGGTGAGCGCGGCAACGGCCAGCGCCGCGACCACACCGGAGGCCGCTCCCCTGCGGAGCCGTCGGCCGAACTTGGCTGCCATACGTCCTACTCCCCCTTCGCGTCGAACCACCGTGCTGGGTGCACGGCGTCGCGCTCTCGGCGCTCCAACGCACGCGACACTACGACAACTCCCCGCGCGCAGCTACCGTTCCCGGCACACGCTCACCGTCCGCCCACATCCGGCATACTGCCTCGAACCGATCACTCGATCAGGTACAGCGGTCGGGTTCGGTCAGGAGGAGGGGCATGCCGTTCACACTCAGCCATGCCGCGGCGGTGCTTCCGGCGGTGCGGCACGACGGCACGGCACACGGCCCGCTGCTGGCTTCGGCTCTCGTCGCGGGGTCGTTCGCACCGGACCTGACGTACTTCGCGGACACGGTCGTGCCGGGCGCGATGGCGTTCGGAGAATTCACGCACGCGCTGCCCGGCGTTCTCACCGTGGACACGCTGTGCGCCGGCCTTCTGGTCGGCGTCTGGCTCCTGTTGCGCGGTCCGCTGCTCGCCGTGCTGCCGCGGGCGTGGCGGGACCGCGCGTGGGCGGTGTTCCGCGGCCGGGACTGGCGGGAGTTGTCGCCCGGGCAGCTCGTGGTGCGCTTCTGGTGCTCGGCGGTGATCGGCGCGCTCACGCACATCGTGTGGGACGCCTTCACCCATCCCGGGCGCTGGGGTGTCCGGCTGCTGCCCGTACTGCAGGAGCACGTCGCGGGGTGGCCGGTGTACACGTACGTGCAGTACGGCACGTCGGCGGTGGCCCTGGTGGCCCTGGCGTGTTTCGTGCGGTCCGCCTGGCGACGGGCGCCGCGCGGCACGGCACCCGAAGCGCTGCCCGTGCTCGGCAATCGGACGCGCGCGGGGTGCGGTGTGCTGCTGACGGTGTGCGTACTGCTGGGCGCCGGGCACCGGGTGGTGCGGGCGCACGCGGTGTACGGCGGGTCGGCGACGTGGTTCGACTACGTGCCGACGGTGCTCTTCGGCGCGGGCGCCGGACTGGGGGTGGGCCTCCCGGCGTGGGCGGCAGCGGTCCACCTCATCGGCCGGCGGCGGCGACGGCTGCGGGCCACCGCCCCGACGGAAGAGGCGGCGGCCGGGAGCTGATCCGATCGGACCCGCCCCGGCCGCCTACCGCACTCGGCGTGCGGTGACGCCTTCCGTGATCAGTGCGCGGCCGACTCCCAGTCGCCACCCGAGCCGACGGAGACGTCCAACGGGGCGCGCAGCTCGACGGCGCCGGCCATCTCGCGCCGCACCAGCTCCTCGACCTTCTTCTGCTCGCCGGGCGCCACCTCGACCACGATTTCGTCGTGGACCTGGAGCAGCATCCGGGAGCTGAGCCCGGCGGCGGTCATGGCCTCGTCGACGCGCAGCATCGCGATCTTGACGATGTCCGCGGCCGTGCCCTGGATGGGGGCGTTCAGCGCCATCCGCTCGGCCATCTCACGGCGCTGGCGGTTGTCGCTGTTGAGGTCGGGCAGATAGCGGCGGCGGCCGAGCATGGTCTCGGTGTAGCCCGTGGCGCGGGCCCGGTCGACGACGTCCTGGAGGTAGTCCCGCACGCCCCCGAAGCGCTCGAAGAAGTTGTCCATGAGCTTGCGGGCCTCATCCGGGCTGATGCCCAGCTGCTGGGACAGGCCGAAGGCGGACAGGCCGTACGCCAGCCCGTACGACATCGCCTTGATCTTGCGGCGCATCTCGGGGTCGACGTCGGTCTTCGGCACCGAGAACACGTGCGAGGCGACGGTGGTGTGCAGGTCCTCGCCGGAGGTGAACGCCTCGATGAGGCCCTCGTCCTCCGAGAGGTGCGCCATCACGCGCAGCTCGATCTGGCTGTAGTCCGCGGTCAGCAGCGTCTGATAGCCCTCGCCGACCACGAAGCCGCGGCGGATGGCGCGGCCCTCGTCCGTCCGTACGGGGATGTTCTGCAGGTTGGGGTCCGTGGAGGACAGCCGGCCGGTCGCGGCCACCGTCTGGTTGAAGGTGGTGTGGATGCGACCGTCCGCGGCGATGGTCTTGATCAGGCCCTCGACTGTCGTGCGCAGCTTGGCCTGCTCACGGTGGCGCAGCATGATCACGGGCAGCTCGTTGTCGGTCTGCGCCGCGAGCCAGGCGAGAGCGTCCGCGTCGGTGGTGAAGCCGGTCTTGGTCTTCTTGGTCTTCGGCAGGCCCAGCTCGTTGAAGAGCACTTCCTGGAGCTGCTTGGGCGAGCCGAGATTGAACTCGTGTCCCGCGGCGGCGTGCGCCTCGGTGACAGCCTGCTGGACGGCGGCGGCGAACTGCTGCTCGATGCGCTCCAGCCAGCCCCGGTCGGCGGCGATGCCGGAACGCTCCATACGGGCCAGCAGCGCGCTGGTGGGCAGTTCGATGTCGCGCAGCAGGTCGGCGGCGCCGACCTCTTCGAGGCGCGTCTCGAAGGCGGCCCCGAGGTCGAGGACCGTACGGGCCTTGGCCATCAGGGCCTCGGCCTCTGCCTGCTCGTCGGCGCCGAAGGCCAGCTGACCGTCACCGGCCGCGGCGGGAGCCAGGTCGCGGCCCAGGTACTCCACGGAGAGCGCGTCCAGGGCGAAGGAGCGTCGGCCGGGCTTCACCAGATAGGCGGCGAGGGCCGTGTCCATGGTGACGCCGTCGATGTCCCAGCCGTGCTCGGGAAAGATCCGCATCAGGCCCTTGGCGTTGTGCATCACCTTCGGGCGCTGCGGGTCCGCGATCCACTCGGCGAAAGCCCGGTCGTCGGCCTCGTCCAGCTGGGTCGGGTCGAACCACACGGCGGGGCCCGTCGCGGTCGCCAGCGCGACCTCGGCGACCGATCCGCTGCCCAGCTTCCAGGAGTCGACCGTGGCGACCCCCAGGAGGGCGCTGCCGTGCTCGGCGAGCCAGGGGGCCAGCTGACCGGCGCCCGCCACGAGGCCGTCGATCTCGACACCCGGCACCGGCTCGGCAGTGACCGTGTCCTCCGCGCCGGGGTCGACGGCCAGCAGGCGGTCGCGCAGGCCCTGGTTGCGGATCTCCAGACCCTCCAGGAACACCGTGAGGGCCTGCCGGTCGTAGCCCACGCGCTCCAGCTCGGCGGGGCCGCAGGGCAGCTCGACGTCGCGGACCATCTCGGTCAGCCGGCGGTTGAGCTTCACGGCGTCCAGATGGTCGCGGAAGTTCTGCCCGGCCTTGCCCTTGACCTCTTCGGCGCGCTCGCACAGCTCCTGGAAGGAACCGAACTGATTGATCCACTTCGCGGCGGTCTTCTCGCCGACCCCGGGGATGCCGGGGAGGTTGTCCGAGGGGTCGCCGCGCAGGGCCGCATAGTCCGGGTACTGGGCCGGGGTGAGGCCGTACTTCTCGAACACCTTCTCCGGGGTGAAGCGGGTCAGCTCGGAGACGCCCTTGGTGGGGTAGAGCACCGTGACATGGTCGTTGACCAGCTGGAAGGCGTCCCGGTCGCCGGTGACGATGGACACCTCGAAGCCCTGCTCGGTGGCCTGCGTGGCGAGCGTGGCGATGATGTCGTCCGCCTCGAAGCCCTCGGTGGCGAACCGCTTCACCTTCATGGTGTCCAGCAGCTCACCGATCAGCTCCACCTGCCCCTTGAACTCGTCCGGGGTCTTGGAACGATTGGCCTTGTAGTCGGGGAACTCCTCCGACCGCCAGGTCTTGCGCGACACGTCGAACGCCACCGCGAAATGGGTGGGCGCCTCGTCGCGCAGGGTGTTCGCGAGCATGGAGGTGAAGCCGTACACGGCATTCGTCGGTTGCCCCGTGGCGGTGGTGAAATTCTCCGCGGGCAGGGCGAAGAACGCCCGGTACGCCATGGAGTGCCCGTCCATCAGGAGCAGCCGGGGACGCTCTCCCCCCGCCGTCTCGCTGCCGGTCGTTTCGCTCTTCTTCGCTGCCTTTGCTGCCACGCCCCCGATCCTGCCACGCCCCACTGACATTCCCTGACGCGACGGCCGCGAGACCGCTCCCACGTACTGCCCGGCCGACCGTGGAACCGCTCCCGCGGCCTGGTCGACGGGGCGGGAACCTGTTCGCACGCGTCAGCTGTGGACAACTTCGTCACCCCTCGTCGCCGACTTCGCCATGACGACCTGTGGACGACCGGCCGACGGGCGGTCGCCCGTGCCAGGATCGAGTGCGGCCGGAAGAGCGTGCAGGGGACCGCCCCATGCACGATCCGAACGGTTGCATGGTGATATACAGAACGGCTGCTCGCAGGGCAGCGGCGCGACATCGGCACCCCAGGAGAACGCCATGGCAGGCAAAGCACCCGAGTCGGACCCGGTACAGGACGCACCTGAGGTCAGCGGCCCCAAGCACTCGGCCGTCGGCCTGCCCGCCATCACCAACGCCCTGCGCGTCTCCCGGCAGCAGATGGGCGTGAAGCGTACGGCGCTGACGCTGCTGCGCGTCAACCAGAAGGAAGGCTTCGACTGCCCCGGCTGCGCCTGGCCCGACCCGGACCACCGGCATGCCGCGGAGTTCTGCGAGAACGGCGCCAAGGCCGTCGCCGAGGAAGCCACCCTGCGGCGCGTCACACCCGACTTCTTCACCTCCCACTCCGTCGCCGACCTCGCGAAGCGCAGCGGTTACTGGCTCGGCCAGCAGGGCCGCCTCACCACACCCATGTACCTCGCCGAGGGCGCCGACCACTACTCCCCCGTGTCCTGGGAGCGGGCCTTCGACATCATCGCCGAGGAGCTGACCGACCTCGCCTCCCCCGACGAGGCCGTCTTCTACACCTCCGGCCGTACGAGCAACGAAGCCGCGTTCCTGTACCAACTCTTCGCCCGCGAGTTCGGCACGAACAACCTCCCCGACTGCTCGAACATGTGCCACGAGTCCTCCGGCTCGGCCCTCACCGAGACCATCGGCATAGGCAAGGGCAGCGTCTCCCTGGAGGATCTCCACAAGGCCGACCTGATCATCGTCGCCGGCCAGAACCCGGGCACGAACCACCCCCGCCAGCTCAGCGCCCTGGAGAAGGCCAAGGCCAACGGCGCGAAGATCATCACGGTCAATCCGCTGCCCGAAGCCGGCCTGGAGCGCTTCAAGAACCCCCAGACCCCGCGCGGCCTGGCCGGTGGCGGCACCGCCCTCACCGACCTCTTCCTCCAGATCCGCCTCGGCGGTGACCAGGCGCTCTTCCGCGCGCTGAACCACCTGCTCCTCACGACCGACGGCGCGCTCGATGAGGACTTCATCCGCGAGCACACGTACGGCTTCGAGGAGTTCGCGGCCGTCGCGCGCGACAAGCTGGACTGGGACGAGACCCTGCGGGCCACGGGCCTGACGCGTGCCGAGATCGACCGCGCGCTCGGCATGGTCCTCGCCTCGAAGCGCACGATCGTGTGCTGGGCGATGGGCCTCACCCAGCACAAGCACTCCGTCCCCACCATCCGCGAGGTCGTCAACTTCCTGCTGCTGCGCGGCAACGTCGGCCGGCCCGGCGCCGGCGTCTGCCCCGTACGCGGCCACAGCAACGTCCAGGGTGACCGCACCATGGGCATCTTCGAACGCCCCGCGCCCGCCTTCCTGGACGCCCTGGAGAAAGAGTTCGGCTTCGCTCCGCCCCGAGAGCACGGCTATGACGTCGTACGCGCCATCCGGGCGCTCCGCGACGGCCAGGCCAAGGTCTTCTTCGCCATGGGTGGCAACTTCGTCTCCGCCACCCCCGACACCGAGGTCACCGAGGCGGCCATGCGCCGGGCGAGCCTCACCGTCCATGTCTCCACCAAGCTCAACCGCTCGCACGTCATCACCGGCGCCCGTGCGCTGATCCTGCCGACCCTCGGGCGCACGGAGAAGGACGTCCAGGACAGCGGCGAGCAGTTCGTCACCGTCGAGGACTCCATGGGCATGGTGCACGCCTCCCGCGGCCGCCTGGCGCCCGCGAGCCCGCATCTGCTCTCCGAGCCCGCCATCGTCTGTCGCCTCGCCCGCCGGGTGCTCGGCGAGACCAGCCGCATACCGTGGGAGGAGTTCGCGCACGACTACGCCGCGATCCGTGACCGCATCGCGCGCGTCGTCCCCGGCTTCGAGGACTTCAACGCCCGCGTCGCGAACCCGGCCGGCTTCGCCCTGCCGCACGCCCCACGCGATGACCGCCGCTTCCCGACCGCCACCGGCAAGGCCAACTTCACCGCCGCTCCGGTGGAGTATCCCGACGCCCCCGAAGGCCGGCTGCTCCTGCAGACGCTGCGCTCGCACGACCAGTACAACACCACGATCTACGGCCTGGACGACCGCTACCGCGGCATCAAGAACGGCCGCCGCGTGGTCCTGGTGCACCCCGAGGACGCCCGCGCACTCGGCCTCGCCGACGGCGCGTACACCGACCTCGTCAGCGAGTGGATCGACGGCAGCGAACGCCGCGCGCCCGGCTTCCGCGTCGTCCACTACCCCACCGCGCGCGGCTGTGCCGCCGCCTACTACCCGGAGACCAACGTCCTGGTCCCCCTCGACCACACGGCCGACACCAGCAACACCCCCGCCTCGAAGTCGGTGGTGGTGAGGCTGGAGCCGACGACGGTCTGATCGATCGAGCGCCCTCCTTGCATCGCCGCGGGCTCCCATGGCCCCGAGGGCCGTGGAGCCGCGGCGTCCACCCGCCCCACCGCTGTGCGGTCCTGTCACCCGCACCCCCGCAGTGACGAGCCGCACAACGGTCCGGGCCCCGAACTGAGCGCTCGCTCAGTAGCCTGAGGGCGGCACGACGCCCGCCTCGGCCCGGCCCGCGGCCCCCGCCGCCGGCCCGTACGCGTACGGCCACGACACCCCGCACACCACGACGCACAGCGATCACGACGAGCAGCGATCACGACGAGCAGCGCAAGCGAACGGAGCCGTACGCGATGGGCGAGCAGACCACGACCACGTTCCCCCAGGAAGTTCTCGACCAGTGGGCCGGCCAGGGCCTGGACCTGCCGGCCCTGTTCTCCGCCGGCCACCTCGGCACGCGGATGAGCGTGCAGGTCGTGGAGGCCTCCCCGGAGCGCGTCGTCGGCACCATGCCCGTCGAAGGCAACACCCAGCCGTACGGCCTGCTGCACGGCGGTGCCTCCGCCGTGCTCGCCGAGACCCTCGGCTCGGTCGGCGCCATGCTGCACGGCGGCCCCGGCAAGCTGGCCGTCGGCGTCGACCTGAACTGCACCCATCACCGCGGCGTACGCACCGGCCTGGTCACCGGCGTCGCCACCCCCGTACACCGCGGCCGCTCCACCGCCACGTACGAGATCGCCATCACCGACGAGCAGGGCAAGCGCGTCTGCAGCGCGCGGCTGACCTGCCTGCTGCGCGACAGCGAGTCCCCGGCGCAGCCCTCCTGACCTGGCGCGACCACGTCACACCCGCGGCCCCGCTCCGGACGCTCCGGAGCGGGGCCGCGGTGTGTTCCGCCCCCGCAAGCCCCGTCCGCGGGCCTTTCCGCTCCGTCCCGTTCCCCTCGCGCTCCCCCACAGACGAACGTTCCATCCGCCCGTATCCCTAACGCTGTGTAACACACACGCACTTTGCCTACGCCACGCCTCCCCGGGCCTCCGGAGCGCCGCTTCCGCACTGCCCTCCGCACCGCATTGCGGACGCCCCGGGGGCACCTCCCGGCAAACTCCCTCGTGAAAGTGCGAGTTGACGCTCCGCCTGCCGTACACACCCCAGCGGTAAGGACCAATCACGCGAAACGCTCATCGAAGGTCATAACAAGAGCGTCACATCCTCGTCGGCGCCGCTACCCCCGCCGATGGGGCAGCTCTACCATCACCGCCAGTCACCGCGCCGCCGGGCGCGCTGTACCAGCACGGCCTGTATCACCCCGTACAGCCCGGCGCGCGAACGGTCACGCAGTGGCGTGACCGAGCCAGGGGAAAGGACTGATCGTGCGTCACCGTTCCTTGCTGATACTCACCACCGCGGTAGCCGCCGGCGCCCTCACGCTCTCCGCGTGCGGCTCCCGCGGCGAAGACAAGAGCGGCGACGGGTCCAAGGCCACCGTCGTCATCGGCCTCGACGCCCCGCTCACCGGCGAACTCTCCGCACTGGGCCAGGGCATCAAGAACTCCGCCGACCTCGCCGTGAAGAACGCCAACAAACAGAACGAGGTCGAAGGCATCACCTTCGAACTGCGGCCCCTCGACGACAAGGCACTGCCCAACGCAGGCCAGCAGAATGCCACCAAACTGGCCGGCGACAAGGAAGTACTCGGCATCGTCGGCCCGCTGAACTCCGGCGTCGCCCAGTCGATGCAGCAGGTCGCCCAGTCCAACGGCGTCACCCTCATCTCCCCTGCCAACACCACGCCCGACCTCACCCAGGGCAAGAACTGGAAAAAGAACGACCGCAAGCGGCAGTTCTCCACCTACTTCCGCACCGCCACCACCGACGAGGTCCAGGGCGCGTTCGACGGCCAGTACGCCTACGAAAAGATGAAGGCCAAGACCGCCTACGTCATCGACGACCAGAAGACCTACGGCGTCGGCCTCGCCTCCTCCTTCAAAGACCAGTTCACCGAGCTCGGCGGCAAGATCGTCGGCACCGAACACGTCAGCCCCGACGACCGCGACTTCAAGGCCGTCGTCGCCAAGGCCAAGGGCGCAAATCCCGACCTCGTCTTCTACGGCGGCGAATACCCCGCCTCCGGACCGCTCAGCCAGCAGCTCAAGGACGGCGGCGTCGACGTACCCCTCATGGGCGGCGACGGCATGTACAGCGGCGACTACATCGAACTCAACAAGAAGGCACAGGGCGACTACGCCTCCTCCGTCGGCAAGCCCGTCGAGCAGCTGGCCTCCGCCAAGAAGTTCATCGCCGACTACAAGGACGCCGGATACAAGGACGCCTACGAGGCCTAC
The DNA here is from genome assembly GCF_000718305.1 of Streptomyces niger. Taxonomy (GTDB): domain Bacteria; phylum Actinomycetota; class Actinomycetes; order Streptomycetales; family Streptomycetaceae; genus Streptomyces; species Streptomyces niger. The sequence goes on along the minus strand of NZ_JOFQ01000034.1, from coordinate 13,692 downwards.
GGCGGCTCCACCTACGACGCCACCTGGGCCATCGTCCAGGCCGTCAAGCAGGTCGTCCAGGACAACAACGGCAAGCTCCCCGACGACGCCCGCAAGAAGGTCGTCGACGCCATGAACAAGGTCTCCTTCGACGGCGTCACCGGCAAGGTCTCCTTCGACAAGTACGGCGACACCACCAACACCATGATCACGGCCTACCAGGTCGACAACAAGAAGTGGGCAGCCCGCTTCAGCGCCGAGTTCAAGAAGTTCGACAAGAGCTGACCGGCACCACCTCTGCCCCCCTCACCGGGCCGCGCCAGCAGGACACCGAGCCCCTGGCGCGGCCCGCGGCACACCGCACACCCCCCGCATGCACGGCCCACCGGTACCTTCCCACCCCACGGAGGCCCTGCGGTGAACGAACTGCCGCAACAGCTGGCCAACGGACTCATCCTCGGCGCGATGTACGGACTCATCGCGATCGGCTACACGATGGTCTACGGCATCGTCCAGCTCATCAACTTCGCACACGGCGAGATCTTCATGGTCGGCGGCTTCGGTGCGCTCACCGTCTACCTCGCCCTCCCCTCCGGCCTGCCCCTCATGGCAGCCCTCCCCCTCATGCTCATCGGCGGCATCCTCGTCTCCGTACTCGTCGGCGTCGCCGCCGAACGCTTCGCCTACCGCCCCCTGCGCGGCGCACCCCGCCTCGCCCCCCTCATCACCGCCATCGGCCTGTCCATCGCACTCCAGCAAGCCGTCTGGAAGTGGTACCCCGACGCCAAGAAAGCCCGCGTCTTCCCGCAGTTCAAAGGCGACGCCTTCGACGTCCTGGGCGCCACCGTCCAACGCGGCGACCTCTTCGTCCTCATCGCCGCCCCGCTCTGCATGCTCGCCCTCGGCTACTTCGTCTCCCGGACCCGCAGCGGCCGCGCCATGCAGGCCACCGCACAGGACCGCGACACCGCCGCGCTCATGGGCATCAACACCGACCGCATCATCGTCCTCGCCTTCGCCATCGGCGCTGCCTTCGCCGGCGTCGCCGCCGTCGCCTACGGACTGCGCACCGGCGAAGTCCAGTTCCGCATGGGCTTCATCATGGGCCTGAAAGCCTTCACCGCGGCCGTACTCGGCGGCATCGGCAACATCTACGGCGCCATGCTCGGCGGCGTCGTCCTCGGCGTCGCCGAAGCCCTCGCCACCGCCTACGTCGAAGACATCCCCGGCATGGCCCAATTCGGCGGCGGAGCCTGGAAAGACGTCTGGGCCTTCGTCCTCCTCATCCTCGTACTCCTCCTGCGGCCACAGGGCCTACTGGGCGAACGCGTCGCGGATCGGGCGTGATAGCGATGACCACCACTCCCCTCACCAAGACCCCCGCCACGGACACACCGCCCAAGGGCCTCCTCCCCCTCCCCGCACTCACCGCCCGCATCATCACCGCCGCCGGCGCCCTCCTCACCGCCGCCTCCACCGGCCTCTCCTGGACCTGGAGCAGCGAATTCCCCGGCGACCTCACCTACTACGGCTCCCCGGCCGGACTCCAGCTCATCACCCTCGTCGGAGCCCTCCTCACCCTCGCCTTCGCCCTCTCCGGCCTCGGCCTCCGCGGCCTCACCGTGCTCACCCCCGGTGGCCGCAACGCACCCGTCCTCTTCGCCGCACTCGCCACCTTCGCCGCCACCTGGTTCACCCTCGGCGCCATCGCCGTACAACTCGGCGGCCTGATCAACCTCGAACCCGGCGGCTTCATCGCCGGCGCCACCGCACTGCTCACCCTCGCCGGCGCCCTCGGCCTCCCGGCCGACCGCACCCCCTCCACACCCCCGCACGGCCCCTGGCAACGCTTCACCAACAGCTGCGCCGCCGTACCCACCCCCAGGCCCGCCAAACAGCTCCCCTCCTGGGCCGAGCTCCTCCTCATCGTCGTGGCCTTCGGTATCGGGCTGTTCGCCTTCACCTACGGCATCGACGCCGAGGACGGGCCCCCCTTCGTCGGCTACCTCCTCTTCGTCGCCCTCGCCGTCCCCGCAGTCCAACGCGCCGGCCTCATCGACCGCCTCACCGCGCTCACCCGCCGGCACCGCGGCGTCGCACTCGCCGCCGCCTTCCTCGCCGCGGCCGCCTTCCCCTTCACCCAGGACACCGACGAGTACACGATCATCGGCGCCAACATCCTGATCTTCGCGACCGTCGCCCTCGGCCTGAACGTCGTCGTCGGCCTCGCCGGCCTGCTCGACCTCGGCTACGTCGCCTTCCTCGGCGTCGGCGCCTACGCCGCAGCCCTCGTCTCCGGCTCCCCCGACTCCGCCCTCGGCATCCAACTCCCCTTCTGGGCAGCCCTTCTCACCGGAGCCGCCGCAGCCCTCGTCTTCGGCGTCCTCATCGGCGCCCCCACCCTGCGACTGCGCGGCGACTACCTCGCCATCGTCACCCTCGGCTTCGGTGAGATCTTCCGCATCGCCATGCTCAACCTCAACGACACCACCGGACCCGACGTCACCAACGGCGCCATGGGCATCCCCAACGTCCCCAACCTGGAAATCCTCGGCTTCAACTTCGGCGAACCCCACACCATCCTCGGCGTGCCCATCGCCACCTACGGCAACTACTACCTCCTCATGATCCTCGTGACGGCCTTCGTCGTCCTCGTCTTCCGCCGCGCCGCCGCCTCCCGCATCGGCCGCGCCTGGATCGCCATCCGCGAGGACGAAACCGCCGCCATCGCCATGGGCATCAACTCCTTCCGCCTTCGCCTGCTCGCCTTCGCACTCGGCGCCGCCCTCGCCGGACTCGCCGGAACCGTCCATGCACACGTAGTAACGACCGTCACACCCGAGCAGTTCCAGTTCGCCGGACCGCAACCGCCCAACTCCGCCTTCCTCCTCGCCGCCGTCATCCTCGGCGGCATGGGCACCCTCAGCGGCCCCCTCGTCGGCGCGGCACTCCTCTTCCTCATCCCCGCCAAGCTGGACTTTCTCCAGGATTACCAGCTGTTCCTCTTCGGCCTCGCGCTCGTCCTCCTCATGCGCTTCCGCCCCGAAGGACTCATCCCCGACCGCCGCAAGCAGCTCGAATTCCACGAGACCGGCCAACTCGACGTACCCGACGTACCCGAACAGCGCCTGAGCGACGACACCACCGGCGCCACCAAGGCAGGGGCGTGAGGACACCATGACCACACCCACCACCGTCACAAAGAGCAACGGCGCCGTCCTCGAAGCCGCCGGCGTCACCATGCGGTTCGGCGGCCTCACCGCCGTACGCGCCGTCGACCTCACCGTCTCCCCCGGCGAAATCGTCGGCCTCATCGGCCCCAACGGCGCCGGCAAAACCACCTTCTTCAACTGCCTCACCGGCCTCTACACCCCCACCGAAGGCACCGTCCGCTACAAGGGCACCCGTCTCTCCCCCAAACCCCACCTCGTCACCCAGGCCGGCGTCGCCCGCACCTTCCAGAACATCCGCCTCTTCGCCAACATGACCGTCCTGGAGAACGTCCTCGTCGGCCGCCACACCCGCACCAAAGAAGGCCTCTGGTCAGCACTCCTCCGAGGCCCCGGCTTCAAAAAAGCCGAACGCGGCAGCGAAGCCCGCGCCATCGAACTCCTCGAATTCACCGGGCTCGCCGCCAAACGCGACCACCTCGCCCGCAACCTCCCCTACGGCGAACAACGCAAGCTCGAAATCGCCCGCGCCCTCGCCAGCGAACCCGGCCTCCTCCTCCTGGACGAACCCACCGCCGGCATGAACCCCCAAGAGACCCGCGCCACCCAGGACCTCGTCCTCGCCATCCGCGACCAGGGCACCGCCGTCCTCGTCATCGAGCACGACATGCGCTTCATCTTCAACCTCTGCGACCGCGTCGCCGTCCTCGTGCAGGGCGAGAAACTCATCGAAGGCACCGCCGACGTCGTCCAGGCCGATGAACGCGTCGTCGCCGCCTACCTCGGCACTCCCTTCGAAGGTGCCCCCGGCGCGGAAGAAGCCGCCGAGGTCGACGCGGCCGAAGCGCAGGCAGTCGGCACCCGAACGACCGGTACGCAGGCGGTCGATACGCAGGCAGCCGGTACGGGCACGGTCGGTACGCAGGCAGCCGAAACGCAACCACCCGGTACGCACCCGGACGGTACGCAAGCAGCCGGCACTCAGGCTGCCGGTACTCAGGCTGCCGACGAGACCCGACCGGCACCGGACCACGCGCCCGACGAGGACGCCCCGAACGGAGACGCGCGATGACCGCCCTGCTCGAAGTCGAGAACCTCCGCGTCGCCTACGGCAAGATCGAAGCCGTCAAAGGCATCTCCTTCACCGTGCAGGCAGGCCAGGTCGTCACCCTCATCGGCACCAACGGCGCCGGCAAGACCACCACCCTCCGCACCCTCTCCGGCCTCCTCAAGCCACTCGCCGGAAAGATCACCTTCGACGGCCAGGTCCTCAACGGCACCGGACCACACAAGATCGTCGAACGCGGCCTCGCCCACTCCCCCGAAGGCCGCCGCCTCTTCCCCCGCCTCACCATCGCCGAAAACCTCCAGCTCGGCGCCTTCCTCCGCAAAGACAGCACCGCTATCGAACGCGACATCCAGCGGATCTACGAGCTCTTCCCCATCCTCGGAGAACGCCGCAAACAAGCCTCCGGCACCCTCTCCGGCGGCGAACAACAAATGCTCGCCATGGGCCGCGCCCTGATGTCCCGCCCCAAACTCCTCATGCTCGACGAACCCTCCATGGGCCTCTCCCCGATCATGATGCAGAAGATCATGGAGACCATCACCGAGCTGCGCTCCCAGGGCACGACGATCCTCCTCGTCGAACAGAACGCCCAGGCCGCGCTCTCCCTCGCCGATCACGGCCACGTCATGGAGATCGGCAGGATCGTTCTCTCCGGCACCGGCCGCGACCTCCTCCATGACGAGTCCGTCCGCAAGGCATACCTGGGCGAGGACTGACCGGCGCACTGCCGCCCTTACGTATGCGGCGAGGGCCGCACCACGATGGTGGTGCGGCCCTCGCCGCATACGTGTACCTCCTGCCGCTCCGCCGGAACCGCCGTGCGCGATCCCCGAAGCGGACGGCTACTCGGAGGGCTTGTCCTTCTCCTTCTGCTTCTTCTCCTCGGCGTCCTCGATGACCGCCTCGGCGACCTGCTGCATCGACAGCCGCCGGTCCATCGACGTCTTCTGGATCCACCGGAACGCCGCGGGCTCGGTCAGCCCGTACTGCGTCTGCAGGATGCTCTTCGCCCGGTCCACGAGCTTGCGGGTCTCCAGTCGCTGGGTGAGGTCCGCGACCTCGTTCTCCAGCGTCCGCAGCTCCGTGAAGCGGCTCACAGCCATCTCGATCGCCGGCACGACGTCGCTCTTGGAGAACGGCTTGACCAGGTACGCCATGGCGCCGGCGTCCCGCGCCCGCTCGACCAGCTCGCGCTGGGAGAACGCGGTCAGCATCAGTACGGGGGCGATGCTCTCCTCGGCGATCTGCTCGGCCGCGGAGATCCCGTCGAGGACGGGCATCTTCACGTCGAGGATCACCAGGTCGGGGCGGTGCTCGCGGGCCAGCTCCACGGCCTTCGCGCCGTCCCCGGCCTCACCCACGACCGTGTAGCCCTCCTCCTCCAGCATCTCTTTGAGATCCAGGCGGATGAGCGCCTCGTCCTCGGCAATGACGACGCGGGTGGTCTGCGGCGGGACGTGCGACTGCTCGTCGGCGACGGGCTGCTCGGGCTCGGCGGCGCTCACGTGACTCCTCGTTCCAGTCAGGGTGGTGCCATTGCAGCCTACCTAGCGACAAGCTGCGGCACGTACACGGTAGGGTGTCTGATGCTGCCCGCCCGGTTGGTGGAACTGGTCAGACACGCGGCTCTCAAACAGCCGTGCCTTAGGGCATGTGGGTTCGAATCCCACACCGGGCACCCTTAACGCACGAAGCGGACGATCACCTTCGCGTGAATCTCCGAGAAGTCACTCCATGAGCTGCACGCATCACGCACAGTGATCATATGACGCAGCATGACCCTGCTGTACGGCACAAGCCACTCTCGCTCCTCCGCTCCGGCCACCGGAACGCTGACGTCGCCCGCGAGCTGAACGTCCCGCTGGGGACCATCGGCTACTGGCTGCACGTCGATCGCGACAAGCGCAACGCATGCCCAGGGCGTCCTCTACCGAGATGTCCACGCTGCGACAGCTCTGCCCTCGATGAGAGCGCGTATGCGTACCTACTCGGCCTGTACCTCGGCGATGGCCACATCATCCAGTACTCCCAGCACCGCGCGCCCAGTCTCATGATCACCTGCGCCGAAAGCTGGCCGGGCCTGATGGACGCGTGTGAGACGGCGATGCGCGCCGTGCTCCCCGACAATTCCGTGTGCCGCGTCCGCAGGACCGGCTGCCGCAACGTCAAGGTCTACTCAAAGCACCTCTGGTGCCTCTTCCCGCAACACGGCCCCGGCAAGAAGCACGAGCGGCGCATCGTCCTCGAAACCTGGCAGCAGGAGATCGTCGACGCACATCCCTGGGATCTCATCCGAGGGCTGATCCACTCCGACGGTTGCCGGATCACCAACTGGACGACGCGAACGGTCGCCGGGGAACGGAAGCGTTACGAGTATCCGCGGTACCTCTTCACCAACAAGTCCGACGACATCCGGAAGCTGTACACGGACACGCTGAGCGAGGTCGGTGTCCAGTGGTCGGTTCTCGCGCGCGGCTCCGACCCGTTCAACGTCTCCGTGGCCCGACGGGCGTCCGTAGCGCTCATGGACGCCCACGTCGGGCCGAAGTATTAGGCGCCTACGCGCCGTACCCCTACTTCGGGGAGTCGTCCTCGCCGATGTGGTGGACTCGGACCAGGTTCGTGGAGCCGGGGACGCCGGGGGGCGAGCCGGCGGTGATGATCACGACGTCACCGGGCCGGCAGCGGCCGATGCGCAGGAGCTGCTCGTCGACCTGGGCGACCATCTCGTCCGTGGAGTCGACCGTCGGGCCGAGGAAGGTCTCGACTCCCCAGGTGAGGTTGAGCTGGGAGCGGGTGGCCGGCTCCGGCGTGAAGGCGAGGAGCGGGATCGGCGAGCGGTAGCGGGAGAGTCGGCGGACCGTGTCACCGGACTGCGTGAAGGCCACGAGGAACTTCGCGCCCAGGAAGTCGCCCATCTCGGCGGCGGCGCGGGCGACGGCGCCGCCCTGGGTGCGGGGCTTGCTGGTCTCGGTGAGCGGGCGCAGGCCCTTGGCGAGGATGTCTTCCTCGGCGGCCTCGACGATGCGGCTCATCGTGCGGACGGTCTCGGTGGGGTACTTGCCGACGGAGGTCTCGCCGGAGAGCATCACCGCGTCCGTGCCGTCGATGACGGCGTTGGCGACGTCGGAGGCCTCGGCGCGGGTGGGCCGGGAGTTGTCGATCATCGAGTCGAGCATCTGTGTGGCGACGATGACCGGCTTGGCGTTGCGTCGGGCCAGCTTGACCGCGCGCTTCTGAACGATCGGGACCGTTTCGAGTGGCATTTCGACGCCGAGGTCTCCGCGGGCGACCATGATGCCGTCGAATGCGGCGACGATGTCGTCGATGTTGTCGACCGCCTGCGGCTTCTCGACCTTGGCGATGACGGGGAGGAAGCGGCCTTCCTCGCGCATGATGCGGTGGACGTCCTCGATGTCGCGGCCGCTGCGTACGAAGGACAGGGCGATGACGTCGGCGCCGGTGCGCAGTGCCCAGCGGAGGTCGTCCTGGTCCTTCTCGGAGAGGGCGGGAACGGAGACGGCGACGCCGGGGAGGTTGAGGCCCTTGTGGTCGGAGACCATGCCGCCTTCGATGACCCGGGTGCGGACCTTGGGGCCGTCGACGCCGATGACTTCGAGGGTGACCTTGCCGTCGTCGACCAGGATGCGCTCGCCGGTGGTGACGTCGGCGGCGAGTCCTTCGTAGGTGGTGCCGCAGACGTGGCGGTCGCCTTCGGTGTCCGGTTCGACGGTGATGGTGAATTCGTCGTCGGTTTCGAGGAGGACGGGGCCTTCTCGGAAGCGGCCGAGGCGGATCTTCGGACCTTGAAGGTCGGCGAGTACGCCGACGCTGCGTCCGGTCTCGTCGGATGCCTTGCGGACCCGCTCGTAGCGCGCCTCGTGGTCGGCGTAGGTGCCGTGGCTGAGGTTGAAGCGGGCCACGTCCATTCCGGCTTCGACGAGGGCTTTGATCTGCTCGTACGAATCTGTGGCGGGTCCCAGGGTGCAGACGATCTTTGCTCGGCGCATGGGTCGACCCTATGACTTACCGACGGGTAGAGACCTGTGGAGAAGTGACTGCCCAACGGCGGTGCGGTGAAGGCCTCTTGACAAGTATTGCAATGTGCGAACGCCCGCTCCGATGAGCAGCATTCGAGCCTTGCACGTGCAGTCGTACGTACGTCCGCACGAGCCGGGATCCGTTCCCGTGGCCGGCTCGTGCCCCTGCGCGTACGCGTGTCGACGCGTGAGGTCTCAGAGCGTGGGGCGCGTCATCGTGAAGCGCGCATTGACGTGGGCGTAGACGGTCTGCTGTTGGGGTTCGAGGTCGAGCGCGGGGGCGGTCTCTTCGTGGGCGGTGCCTCCGTAGGCGGCGCGGGAGCGGAGCATGGGGCCGCCGGGGGCGGGGGCCTCGGCGCCGATGTCGGCGAGTTCCAGGAGGGCGTCGAGGCGGGCGCCGAGCGCTTCGGCGTATTCGCGGGCGCGCTGGACGGCTTCGCGTACGGCCTGTTGGCGGGCTTCGCGGTGGGCCGGCGAGTCGGGGCGCAGGTCCCACCAGGGGCCGGCGACGCGGGTGAGTTCGTGGTCGGCGAGGCGGGTGGCGAGTTCACCGAGTGCGCTGAAGTCGGTGAGGGTGGCGGTGAGGTGGACGTTGCCGTGGTAGGCGCGGACGCGTTCGCCGCGGCCTTTGTGGGTGAGTTGCGGGGTGACGGTGAAGGCGCCGGTGGCGAGCTTTTCGACGGCTTCGCCGTAGCTCTTGACCAGGTCGATGACCTCGCTGTTGCGGCGGGTGAGGTCCTGCAGGGCGGCGGCCCGGTCGGTGCCGCGGGCCTGGACGGTGATGCCGATGCGGGCGATCTCGGGGTCGACTTCGAGGCGCGCTTCGCCGCGTACGGCGACGCGCGGGGCGTCGGGGGTGCCGTACGGGAGGGTGTGCTCGGGCTGTTCGGCGGGGGTGAAGGGGGTGGGCGCGTCGGTCATGGGGTGGGGGCTCCTCGGGGTGGCGCGACGCGGTGGCGTTCCGGGTGGCCGGGGCCGCGTCTTCTCTGGGCAGGGCCTCGCACGACTTCCGGTGAGAGCCTCGCACGGTGGCCGGGGTTTGTCAGGCGAGTGCGGGAGTGGCGGGCGGCGTGGGGGTCATCTGATCGCAACCTGTGAGGGGTGTTGCGGGAGTTACGTCTGCGCCAGAATCTACGCGCGTTGTTCCGTTGCAGGTTCCGTTGTACGACCAACGGTGTCTCGTCGTACGACCAACGGTTCGCAGGGATGCGGACGGTCAAGGAGAGGTCATGCCGCTCGATCGCAGAACGTTTCTCGGAAGTTCCGTCGCCACGGGTGCCGCGGTGGCGCTGACGGGCGCGGGTGCGCCGGCCACCGCGGCGAGCACGCCGGCGGGCGCGCCGGTCGCCGCCGGTCACGGGCCGGGCCACGGTCATTCCGACAAGCGGTACGCGTTCACCGTGATGGGTACGACCGATCTGCACGGCAACGTCTTCAACTGGGATTACGCGACGGACGCGGAATTCGACGACGCGGCGCACAACGATGTCGGCCTGGCGAAGATTTCGACGCTGGTGAACGAGGTACGCGCCGAGAAGGGCCGCCGTAACACTCTCCTGATCGACGCGGGCGACACCATTCAGGGGACGCAATTGGCGTACTACTACGCCAAGGTGGATCCGATCACCGGTGCGGGCGGACCGGTGCATCCGATGGCGCAGGCCATGAACGCCATCGGTTACGACGCCGCGGCGCTCGGTAACCATGAGTTCAATTACGGTATCCCGGTGCTGCGGAAGTTCGAGGAGAACTGCGATTTTCCGCTGCTGGGTGCGAATGCGGTGGATGCGAAGTCGTTGCGTCCGGCGTTTCCGCCCTACGTCATCAAGCGGTTGCGCACCCCGCACGGCCGGGATGTGCGGGTGGGCATTCTGGGGCTGACGAATCCTGGCATCGCCATCTGGGACAAGGCGAACGTCCAGGGGAAGATGGCGTTTCCGGGGCTGGAGGAGCAGGCCGCGAAGTGGGTTCCCCGGTTGCGGGCGCAGGGTGCGGACGTGGTGATCGTCGCGGCGCATTCGGGGGCCAGCGGTACGTCGTCCTACGGTGACCAGCTGCCGTACGTGGAGAATGCGGCCGCGTTGGTGGCGCAGCAGGTGCCGGGTATCGACGCGATTCTCGTGGGGCATGCGCACACGGAGATCGCGGAGTACCGGGTGAAGAATGAGCGCACCGGTCGTGAGGTGGTGCTTTCGGAGCCGTTGAAGTGGGGGCAGCGGCTGACGTTGTTCGACGTCGAGCTGGTGTGGAAGCGCGGGCGTTGGGCGGTGGATGCGGTATCGGCGCGGGTGCTGAATTCCCATGCGGCGGCGGAGGACGAGCGGATTTCCGGGTTGCTGCGGGGCGCGCACGCGAAGGTGGTGCGCTATGTGAACCAGGTGATCGGGCGGTCCACCGCGCGGCTGTCGGCGGCGGAGGCGCCGTACAAGGACACTCCGGTGTTGGATTTCATCGCTTTCGTGCAGGCGGAGGTGGTACGGAAGGCACTGGCCGGTGGGGAGTACGCGGATCTGCCGGTGGTGTCGCAGGCGTCGTGTTTCTCGCGTACGGCGGAGGTGCCGGAGGGAGAGGTGACGATCCGCTCGATGGCGGCGTTGTATCCGTTCGACAACACGCTGGAGGCGCGGGTACTGACCGGCGCGCAGCTGAAGGACTACCTGGAGTTCTCGGCGCGGTATTACGTGCGGACGCCGGCGGGCGGTGAGGTGGATCCGTCGAAGCTGACGAATGCGGAGAACATCCCGGATTACAACTATGACGCGGTGAGCGGGGTGTCGTACGAGATCGATGTCGCGAAGCCGGCGGGGCAGCGGATCGGGAAGCTCCAGCTGAATGGTGAGCCGGTGGATCCGGCGGCCCGTTTCGTGCTGGCGGTGAACAATTACCGGGCGAGCGGCGGTGGGAATTTCCCGCATGTGGCGAAGGCGGAACAGGTATGGGCGACGTCGGACGAGATCCGGAACCTGATCATTGAATGGGTGAAGCAGTCGGGTTCGATCGATGCGTCGCGGTTCTCGTCAGTGGACTGGAAGCTGACGCGGGACAGCGTTCCGGTCTTCTGACGGGCGTGCGGTGGCGGGCGGTTGGTGGGTGAGCCGCCGTCCGCCTGACGTTTGCTGCGGGGTGCGGGGCTGTGGTGCCAGGCCGAAAGTGGTGAAGGCGGTGCGGTCGGGCAGGGGGTAGGGCGTGGTGCCGGTGAGATGGTTGAGGATGACGGCGCTGCGCCAGGCGGCGAGGCCGAGGTCGGGCGCGCCGACGCCGTGGCTGTGGCGTTCGGCGTTCTGTACGTAGACGGAGCCGGTGACGCGGGCATCGAGGTCGAGCCGGTGGTGGACGTCGATGCGGGGGCGGCCGGCGGTGTCGCGGCGTAGGTAGGGGGCGAGGGCGCCGGTGAGGGCGTCGAGGCTGCGTTCTCGGTAGCCGGTGGCGAGGACGACGGCGTCGGTGGTGAGGCGGCTGCGCGTCTGCTGGTGAGCGTGTTCCAGGTGGAGTTCGATGGTGTGGGCGCCGATGCGGCCTGCGGTGCGGACGGTGACGCCGGGGGTGAGGACGGCGTCGGGCCAGCCGCCGTCGACGGTGCGTTCGTAGAGCTCTTGGTGGATGGCGGCGATGGTGTCGTGGTCGATGCCTTTGTAGAGCTGCCATTGCTGGGGGACGAGGGCGTCGCGGGTGGCTTCGGGGAGGCCGTGGAAGTAGCGGGTGTGGTCGGGGGTGAACTGCTCCAGGCCGAGCTTGCTGTACTCCATGGGCGCGAAGGCGGGGGTGCGCGCCAGCCAGTGCAACCGTTCGTGGCCTGCGGGGCGGTTGCGGAGCAGGTCGAGGAAGACCTCTGCGCCGGACTGGCCGGAGCCGATGACGGTGATGTGGTCGGCGTTGAGCAGGCGTTCGCGGTGGTCGAGGTAGTCGGCGGAGTGGATGACGGGGAGGGCGGGGGCGTCGGCGAGCGGCTGGAGCGGTTCGGGGACGTGGGGTGCGGTGCCGATGCCGAGGGCGACGTTGCGGGCGTAGGTCCGGCCCAGTGCTTCGGCTTCGCCCTCGGCGTCGAGTTGGGTGTGGTCGATCTCGAAGACGGCGTGTTCGGCGTTCCAGCGGAGGCCGTCGATCTGGTGGCGGTAGTGCAGGCCGGGGAGGTTTTCGCTGACCCAGCGGCAGTAGGCGTCGTACTCGGCGCGGGGGGCGTGGAAGCGTTCGGCGAAGTAGAAGGGGAAGAGCCGTTCGCGGTGCCTGAGGTAGTTCAGGAAGCTCCAGGGGTTGGTGGGGTCGGCGAGGGTGACGAGGTCGGCGAGGAAGGGGACCTGGAGGGTGGCTCCTTCGATCATGAGGCCGGGGTGCCAGTGGAAGGCGGGGCGCTGGTCGTAGAAGGCGCAGGTGAGGCCGGTGAGGGGGTGGGCGAGGGCGGCGAGCGAGAGGTTGAAGGGGCCGATGCCGACGCCGACGAGGTCGAGGGGGGTGCGTGGGTCCGGGGCGGTGGCGGTGGTCATCGGGGGGTGTGGCCTTCCACTAGGTCGAGGAGGGTGTGCAGGTCGTCGGGGTGGGCGTGGGGGTTGAGGAGGGTGGCTTTGAGCCAGAGGCCGGTGGGGGTGGTGGCGCGGCCCAGTACGGCGCGGCCGTCGTGGAGGAGGCGGCGGCGGATGGTGGCGACGGTGGTGTCGTCGGCGCCGTGCGGGCGGAAGAGGACGGTGGTGAGGGTGGGGTGTGAGTGGAGTTCGAGGGTGGGGCGGGCTTCGATGAGGTCGGCGAGGGTGCGTGCGGCCTTCACGGTGCGGTCGACCAGGTCGGCGATGCCGCGGCGGCCGAGCGCCTTGAGGGTGACGGCGATCTTGAGGATGTCGGGGCGGCGGGTGGTGCGCAGGGAGCGGCCGAGGAGGTCGGGGAGGCCGGCTTCGGTGTCGTCGTCGGCGTTGAGGTAGTCGGCGCGGTGGTCGAGGGGGGTGAGGTCGTGGGTGTCGGGGACGGCGAGGAATCCGGCGGCCACCGGCTGCCAGCCCAGTTTGTGCAGGTCGAGGGTGACGGTGTGGGCGCGGTCGAGGCCGGTGAGCAGGTGGCGGTGGGCGTCGCTGAAGAGGAGCGGGCCGCCGTAGGCCGCGTCGATGTGGAAGCGGGCGTGGTGTGCGGCGGCGAGGTCGGCGAGGGCGGGCAGCGGGTCGATGGCTCCGGAGTCGGTGGTGCCGGCGGTGGCGACGGCGAGGAGGGGCCGGCCATCGAGGCGTTCCAGGGCGGCGGCTAGGTCGGCGGGGGCGAGCGTGCCGTCGGGTGTGGGGACGGTGACGGGGGCGGGGAGTCCGAGCAGCCAGGCGGCGCGGTGGATGCTGTGGTGGGCGTTGGCGCCGCAGACAACTTGCAGGGGTCCGGCGGGGGCGGTCGGCGGGACGTGGTGCGGGTGGGTGGTGGTGTGAGGGTGGGTGCAGATGTGGGGGCGGCCGGGGTGGTCGGG
>NZ_JOFQ01000033.1 GCF_000718305.1 Streptomyces niger | reverse complement strand
CAAGTACGTCGGCGACGCCGGCCGCATCGTGTCGCTGGAGCACTTCGGCGGTTGAGCAGGTTGCGCTGGCTGACGGCGGGGGAGTCGCACGGCCCCGCACTGGTGGCGACGCTGGAGGGCCTTCCGGCCGGCGTCCCCGTGACCACGGAGATGGTGGCGGACGCCCTGGCCCGTCGCCGGCTCGGCTATGGCCGCGGTGCCCGGATGAAATTCGAGCGGGATGAGGTCACCTTCCTCGGCGGCGTCCGGCACGGCCTCTCGCTGGGCTCGCCGGTGGCGGTCATGGTGGGCAACACCGAGTGGCCCAAGTGGGAGAAGGTCATGGCGGCCGACCCGGTCGACGAGGCGGAGCTGGCCGAGCTGGCCCGCAACGCCCCGCTGACCCGCCCCCGGCCCGGCCACGCGGACCTGGCGGGCATGCAGAAGTACGGTTTCGACGAGGCCCGCCCGGTGCTGGAGCGTGCCTCGGCGCGGGAGACCGCGGCCCGTGTCGCGCTGGGCGCCGTGGCCCGCTCCTTCCTCAAGGAGACGGCCGGCATCGAGATCGTCAGCCATGTGGTGGAGCTGGCCGCGGCCAAGGCCCCGTACGGGGTGCACCCCAAGCCCTCCGATGTGGCGAAGCTGGACGCCGACCCGGTGCGCTGCCTGGATGCGGACGCGTCGAAGGCGATGGTTGCGGAGATCGATCAGGCCCACAAGGACGGCGACACGCTCGGCGGCGTGGTCGAGGTCCTGGCCTACGGCGTGCCGGTGGGGCTGGGCAGCCATGTGCACTGGGACCGGCGCCTGGACGCGCGGCTGGCGGGTGCCTTGATGGGCATCCAGGCGATCAAGGGCGTCGAGGTCGGCGACGGCTTCGACCTGGCCCGGGTGCCCGGCTCCAAGGCGCACGATGAGATCGTGGCCACCGAGGACGGCATCAAGCGCACCTCCGGCCGCTCCGGCGGCACCGAGGGCGGCCTGACCACCGGGGAGCTGCTGCGGGTGCGGGCCGCGATGAAGCCGATCGCGACCGTGCCGCGCGCGCTGGCCACGGTGGATGTGTCCACCGGTGAGGCGACGCAGGCCCATCACCAGCGCTCGGATGTGTGCGCCGTGCCGGCGGCCGGCATCGTGGCCGAGGCCATGGTGGCCCTGGTCCTCGCGGACGCCGTCGCGGAGAAGTTCGGTGGCGACAGCGTGCCCGAGACCCGCCGCAACGTACAGTCCTTCCTCGACAACCTGGCCATCCGGTGAGCGAGCCGAGGCGTGGTGCCCGGGCAGGTGGCCGCAGCAGATACGAGCATCTGGGGGTCGAGGGCACCCGGCGGCTCACGGAGTTGGCGGGGACCACCCTCTCCAAGGTGGTCCTGACGGGTGGCGGACTGCCGCTCCGGGACATCGGCAAACGCTGACGGCCCCCTGCTGCCGCCGGGCCGGACGTGGCGACGTCCGACCCGGCCCGCTCCCTCCCGCCCCGCTCAGTCCTCGGCGCCCTGCTCCTTCGCCGCCCGGGCCATGGCCGCGAGCACATCTTTCAAGGCTTCCAGCGTCTCCTCGTGAGTGACCCGGCCGTCCGCGACCTTCACGCTGGCGAGCGGGATGGGCAGCGACTCCGGGAGGATCTTCGCGCCCATCACCTCCAGGGTCTCCTTGACCCAGGCCTGGGCCCGGTCGCCACCCGTCATCGACGGCGAAGCGGTGACCACGGCGACGGGTGTGTCCACCAGTTCCCCGCCACCGACGATCCACTCCAGGCCGTTCTTCAACACCCCCGAAGTGCCGTGCGCATACTCGGGACTGGAGATGAGTACCGCGTCAGCCGATTCCAGCAGGGCCCGAAACTCCATGACCTCGGGCGGCGGGCACTCGCTCTCCACGTCCTGGTTGAAGAACGGCAGGCTGCCCAGGCCCTCGTAGACCGTCATCGACACCGGCGGCAGGCACAGCTCGGCAGCGGTACGCGCTACTGCGGTGTTGAGCGACTTGGCCCGCAAGCTCCCGGAGAAGGCCACAAACTTCATCTGATCCCACCCAATCTTTCTTCTCTTCAAGAAGTCATCAGCATCGCGCATGAGTTGTCGGCCCTGGCCGCGTACGAGAAGTGCCGGTGCCCTCGGCCGCGCTCATGCGATCCGCTCCCGTGCCGCCCACCGACCGAAGCCGGTCCCGCAGCCCGCCGTCGGTCAACAGGTGGCGTGCGCTGGGAGTCTTCTTCCCCTGCGCCGACCGCGGCGCGCCGCAGGCGAACAGGCCTGTTCAGACGGGGAGCGGACGCCCGGCCGACCGCCGACGGCGGCGCAGCGGAGCTGCGTCCCGCCTCCTCCTACGACCGCAGCGTCTTCGAAGGTGACTCCCCGAACCGTTGGCGGTACGCGAGGGAGAAGCGGCCCGGGTGGAAGAAGCCCCAGCGGGAGGCGACGTCGGTGACGGTCGTGGCGCCCGGGTAGGAGGCCAGGAGTTCCTTGCGTACGCGGTCCAGGCGGACCTCGCGCAGGTACGCGAGCGGTGTCGTGTCGAGGTGCCGCCGGAAGCCTTCCTGCAGGGCCCGTACGCCGACGCCGACGTACTCCGCGATCTCCGCGACCGTGAGCGGCTCGGCGGCGTGCCCTTCGATGACGTCCATGGCGCGGCGGACCGCGGGCGGCGCGACGCGCGGCTGCTCGCCGAGCAGCGCCGGCGTGTAGTTGTGGGGCTGGGCCATCAACAGCTGCGTCATGAGCAGCGATTCGAGCTGTTTCGTCACGATGGGCCGGTTCGTCATGCCGCCGGGCGTCTCCGCCTCCCGGCGCACGAGGTCGACGATGTTGAGCCAGGAGCGGGAGTCGGGCGTGGTGAGGTCCATGCCCAGCGAGAAGACGATCGGGCGGCGTACGGTGCGGCCGAGCAGGCTGCCCAGGTGCGATTCCAGGGACGCTCGGTCGAACCACACGATCAGCTGTGGATTGCCGCCAGCCCAGCGCATGTCCAGCTTTCCGGTCGGAGAGGGGACGGAAGCGAGCTCGGGGGACGAAATGATCTCCTCGCGGCCACAGGTGATCTCGGCGTGGCCGGCGAGCGGGATCTGGACGAGGAAGAAGCTCTCCAGGTCGCCCGGCGTGATCCGCACTTCCGTTCCGTAATCGAGGTAGTACAGCCCCGTCCGATCGAAGGGCGCGCCGTGCAGCCGGGCGTCGAGCGTCGCCGAGCGCTGCGTGATGCGCAGGTCGTGCGGGCAGAAGGCGCGGCCGACCGCGGCCCGCGCCTCCCAAATGTCCGCGGTGTGGAACTGCTGGTGGTTTGCGAGGGGCAGCTCTTCAGTGGGCATGTGAACCTCCAGCGCCGAGGTGCGCGATCGGGACAGCAACCCGCGTGGTCCGGATAGTGCAGATGATCATGACGTACCAAGGTTGACACCCGACCGCCGCGGACGCGAGACGCAACCAGGGATTCAACGATGCAGTGAGTGCCGGCCGGACTGCGCTCGTCACGGGCGAGTCGGCCGCGCCCCTCCAGCCAGCCGGGTGCCCGGGACCCCTCCCCCGGTCCTACGGGTGACCCAGCTTCCCGCGGCTGCCCGCCGGCCCCCCTCCGGCGGGCAGCCGCCCTCCACCCGACCCGACAACGCATCACCCGACTCCCGGAGGCCCCCCTCATGCGCAAGATCACCATCGTCGGAGCCGGTCAGGCCGGCCTCCAGCTCGGTATCGGCCTGCTCGACCGCGGCTACGACATCACCGTCGTGTCCAACCGCACCGGCGACCAGATCCGCGCGGGCCGGGTCATGTCCAGCCAGGCCATGTTCGGCACCGCGCTGGCCCACGAGCGCAACCTCGGACTCGACTTCTGGGGCGACGCCTGCCCGCCCATCGCCGGGCTCGGCGTGAACATCGCCGACGGCCAGGGCGGCCGGGCGCTCTCCTTCGACGCCCGCCTCGATGCCACGGCGCGCTCCGTCGACCAGCGCGTGAAGATGCCGCTCTGGATGGGCGAGTTCGCGCGCCGCGGCGGCCGGCTGGACTTCCGCGAGGCCGGCATCGAGGACCTGGAGCGCTACGCCGCCGAGTCCGACCTGGTGATCGTCGCGGCCGGCAAGGGTGAGATCGCCGGGCTGTTCGAGCGGGACGCCGAGCGTTCCCCGTACGACGCTCCGCAGCGCGCGCTGGCCCTGGCGTACGTCACCGGCATGGCCCCGCTGCCCGACCGCCCCGGCGTCAGCTTCAACGTCATCCCCGGTGTGGGCGAGTACTTCACCATGCCCAGCCTCACCATCAGCGGCCCGTGCGACATCATGTTCTTCGAGGGCATCCCGGGCGGCCCGCTCGACTGCTTCGACGGGCTCGCCCCCGACCAGCAGCTGGCGAAGTTCCTGGAGCTGCTGCGGGCGTACGTCCCGTGGGAGGCCGAGCGCTGCACCGATGTCGCGCTCACCGACTGGAACGGCACCCTCGCGGGCCGCTTCGCGCCGACCGTCCGCAAGCCCGTCGCCACGCTGCCCTCCGGCGCGCAGGTGCTCGGGCTCGCCGACGTCGTCGTCCTCAACGACCCGGTCACAGGGCAGGGGTCCAACAACGCGTCGAAGTGTGCGGCCTCCTACCTCGCCACCATCCTGGAGCACGGCGAGCGCCCGTACGACGCCGCGTTCATGGAGCTGGCCTTCGGCCGTTTCTGGGACAACGCACAGTCCGCGACGGCTTGGACCAACGCGATGCTCGGCGCCCCGCCGCAGCACGTCCTGGAGCTCTTCGGTGCGGCGAGCGCCAACTCCCGTGTCGCCGCCCGCTTCGTCAACGGCTTCGACGACCCGCGCGACTTCTTCCACTGGTTCATGGACCCGGCAGCCGCGCAGAGCTACCTGGCCGAGGTCAGCGCCTGACCCCTCGTCGGGCGCGACAGACTGACGGTGCGTCAGTAACGGTACGTACATCACGGCAACAGGACAGCAGGACAGCAGGACCATGAGAAGGATCGCGGTGATCGGCGCCAGGCAGGCCGGTACCCAACTCGCCCTGGGGCTCCAGAAGCACGGCTATGACGTCACCCTGGTCACCGACCGGCGCCCCGACGAGATACGTCGCGGCCCGGTCATGTCCAGCCCGTGCATGTTCGACACCGCGCTGCAGAGCGAGCGCGCCCTCGGCCTGCACCACTGGGAGGGCCGGGCCCCGGACATCACCGGCATCGCGCTCTCCCTCGTCGGCCCGCACGGCACTCCGCACGTCTCCTGGCGCGCGCCGCTGGAGGGGCCGGCCCACTCCGTCGACCAGCGCGTCAAGTGCGCTGCCTGGCTGGAGCGGTTCGCGGAGGACGGCCGCGGCGAGATCGTGCTGCACGAGGCGGGCGTCAACGACCTCGATCGGTACGCCCGTACGCACGACCTCGTCGTGGTCTCCACCGGCAAGGGCGAGCCGGGCCGGCTCTTCCCGCGCAACGCCGAGCTCTCCCGGTACGACCGGCCGCGCCGCGCGCTGGCCCTGACGTACGTCGCAGAGGCGGCGCCGCGGGACGGGGAAGCCACCCTCCACTACCGCATGGTCCCCGGCGTCGGCGAGTACTTCTCCTGCCCCGCCCTCACCACCACGGGGCCCTGCGACATCATGGCCTTCGCAGGCGTCCCCGGCGGCCCGATGGACTGCTGGGACGACATCCACGCGCCCGAGGCCCACCTCACCCGCTCACTGGAAATCCTCCGCCGCTTCTTCCCCGACGAGTACGAGCGCTACCGACACGCCCAACTTGTCGACGACGGCGGTGTGTTGCGTGACGCGATCACCCCGACCGTCCGGCACCCCGTCGCCCGCCTCGCCTCCGGCCGGCACGTCCTCGGCATGGCCGACGCCGTCGTACTCGACGACCCGATCGCCGGCCAGGGGCCCAACCACGCGGCTCAGGCCGCGGCCCACTACCTCGACGCCATCCTCCGCCACGGGACCGGCGAATTCACCCCGCAGTGGATGCAGCGCACCTTCGACGGCTTCTGGCGAGGCTGGGCCCAGTGGGCCGTCGGCTGGACCAACTCCCTCCTGGCCGACCTGAGCCCCCACCAACGCGAGCTCGTGACGGCGGCGGCCGAGATTCCCTCGGTGGCAAGCGCCCTCGCCGCCGGATTCGACGATCCGCGCACCCTCTACCGCTGGTGGTTCGAGGAGGCCGAGGCACACCGCTTCCTCGCCGAGAAGCGCGCCCGGCACGCCGCCCGCTTCGACAGCCGCGGACTGCGCCGCGCGCTGGGCCAGTACGCCACCGGCGTGACCGTGGTGACGGCCCGCGCCCCCGACGGGCGCAACGTCGGCATGACCGCGAACTCCTTCACCTCCGTCTCCCTGGACCCGCCCCTCGTCCTGTGGTGCCCCGGTAAGAACGCGCCCAGCCTCCCGGACTTCACCGACGCCTCACACTTCGCCGTCCACGTACTGGCCGCCGACCAGCACCACCTCTCCCGCCGCTTCGCCACCCCGGCCGACGACAAGTTCCGCGCCCTGCCCACCACCCCCGGCATCGCCGGCACCCCCCTCCTGGAAGGCACGGTCGCCCGTTTCCAATGCCGCACCGTGCAACGGCTCGACGCCGGCGACCACGTCATCTTCCTCGGCGAAGTCGAACAGTACGAGGCCGACGGCGGCGCCCCTCTGGTGTTCCACTCAGGCCACTACCACGTAGCGGCGGAACATCCCGACCTGTGACCGACCACCGAGCATGCGGGAGGGGGCGGAGTTCCGCCCCTCGGCCTGCCGGCCGCCCACTCGGTCCGCGAGGACATCACCTACCGGCAACGACCGCACTGTCTCCGAGCAACAGGCGCACCCCCGGCACCACACCCCAGCGACGCTCGTCCACGACACCAGCACCTCGATGGAGCTTCGTGGCGGGGGCCGCCCGCTCAGAACTGCTGCGGCGGTTGACCGTACGGCTGCTGCGGCTGCTGTGACTGACCGTACGGCTGCTGTGGCGGCTGCGGTTGGCCGTACGGCTGCTGTGGCGGCTGCGGTTGGCCGTACGGCTGCGGGTGGTGCGGGGCCTGCGGCTGTTGGTGGTACGACGGCTGGGCGTAGGGCTGGTGCTGCGGCGGGGTCCGGCCGGGGCCGGGGTGGGGGGCGCCGGGCGGGGTGGTCAGGGCCGCGAGGGAGCTGCCCGGCGGGACGTAGTGCACTCGGCCCGTCGGGTCGGTGACCTGCACATAGCCGGCCTGCTGCAGCCGGGCCTCGTGCGCGGTGTGCCGCTTACGGGTGTAGAAGATCATGCCCACGGCGAGGCACATCGCCAGGACCCAGAAGGGAACCCAGAACACTGCCGCGTCGGCGCCGTCCCGCATCAGTTGGATCAGCACGACCACCGTGATCGGGATGGCAGCGAACGCCCGGCGCTTCTCGTGGTGCCGGCCCGTCAGGTCGAAGTCGATCTGCGTTCTGAGGAGTTCGGGGGCCTGCGCGGGCAGCGGCGGCACCGGGCCACCCGTGGCGGCCTGCGGGAACTGCGCCCAGGACTGCTGGGCTCGCTGCTGCGCCTGTGGCTGCAGGTCGGGCACCATGAGGAGTTGGGTGCCACCGCTCACATACCGGGCATCCGCGTATTGGTAGCCGAAGAGCTCCCCGAGGTGCGCCAAGCGCGTCAACTTGCCCGCGGTCGCCCACATGCTGGTGATGTGGACCGGTGCTCCCTGAGCCATCAGGCTCACCATGGTGCGGACCTGGCCAGTGCTCACAGTTCTCCTTCCCCCGGCGGGCAAACCCTGCTGGTTCCGCCGCCCGGCCACCCTTTCACACCGACGGAACAGCCCGGACCCGGGCTGCGGATCTTGAGCAGGCACAACCCCTGCCCCGGGGTCGCGGAGAAGTCAACCCCTGGTGGCCAGGCGGGGCGACCGCAACGGCCGGCCCCCACCCGGCGCACCGATATCAGCGGTTCAGCGATTCAGCGGTCAGCGGTCAGCGGTCAGCGGTCAGCGGTTCAGCGAACTCCGCAAGCGCACGTGCGCGAGGGGCCCGCCTCATCCGCCCTGTTCCGTTGCTCACCGGGTTACCTCCCTGGTTCACCTACCGACGGCGGACGTCCGTCGGTGATCACGCCCCTCAGTGGGTGTGGGCGCCCGCCGGCTCCTCGTCGTGCCCGGCGACGCCGTCCTTGCCCTTCGCCGGAGAGCCGTTCGTGTGGACCGTGAAGGCCGCCGTACGCACCTTGCCCCCGTGCTGGAAGTCCAGGAAGAGGCGGTAGGCGCCCTTGCTGGGGGCGGTCGCGGTGAACGACACCTCCGGGGTCCGCAGGGCGAGCGAATAGCCGCGTTCGGAGACCTGGAGTCCGCCCGGTGTCGCCGCCGCGGCAGCGCCGTGGCCACCGTGCTCGCCGGCGTGGCCGCTCTTGACGGTTTTATCGACCTTCTCGACCTTGCCGGTCTTCTCTGCCTTCTCCTGGGGCCACCCCCACGGGCGACCGACACCTGACCACCATACCCCCAGGGGGTACTCAGTCAAGCCCGCGCCACCGCTTGCCATCG
Organism: Streptomyces niger; assembly: GCF_000718305.1. GTDB lineage: Bacteria > Actinomycetota > Actinomycetes > Streptomycetales > Streptomycetaceae > Streptomyces > Streptomyces niger. The sequence continues at coordinate 43,200 of NZ_JOFQ01000033.1, read as the reverse complement.
ATACGGGGCGGGGGTATACATAGCCGTACCGCCGAGATACCCCCGGGGGGTATGTGACGGTGCTGCACAGACCGATCGCTTTCCAGGAGGAACCATGTCCAACTGCTGTACGCCCGACGGCAGCTGCCGGACCGACAGCGCGCAGAACACCACGACCGCCGTCGCCGACAGCCGGACCACGGTCTACGCGATCGCCGGTATGACCTGCGGACACTGCAAGGCGACGCTCACCAAAACCATCGGTGAGGTCGACGGCGTGCTGAGCGTCGAGGTCGACGTCGAGGCCGGCACCGCGAGCGTCGTCAGCGCCGCGGAACTCGACGACGCCAAGATCGCCGAGGTCGTCGACGAGGCCGGATACGAACTGACCGGCCGGGCCGCCTGAGCCTGGACCCCTTGCCGGGCCCGCGCCCCCCGCGGGCCCGGCACCCTGATGCATTCGAGGAGCAGTGATGACTACCATCGCGGAATCCCACGAGGTCGAGCTCGCCATCGGTGGCATGACGTGCGCCTCGTGCGCGGCCCGTATCGAGAAGAAGCTCAACCGTATGGACGGGGTCGAGGCCACCGTCAACTACGCCACCGAAAAGGCCAAGGTCAGCTACCAGGGCGCGGACGTCTCCGTGAGCGACCTGATTGCCACCGTCGAGGCGACCGGCTACACCGCGCACGAGCCCGCCCCGCCCCGTACGGAGAGCGTTTCCGAAGGCGAGCAGGGAGCGGACGAGCCGGACGAGCTGCGGCCGCTCCGGCAGCGCCTGATCACCGCCACGGCGCTCGCGGTGCCGGTGATCGCGATGGCGATGGTCCCGGCGCTGCAGATCGAGTACTGGCAGTGGCTGTCCCTGACGCTCGCCGCCCCGGTGGTGACGTACGCCGCCTGGCCGTTCCACCGTGCCGCCTGGACCAACGCCAAGCACGGCGCCGCCACCATGGACACCCTGATCTCGGTCGGTACGACGGCCGCGTTCCTGTGGTCGCTGTGGGCGCTGTTCTTCGGCACCGCCGGCATGCCCGGCATGACGCACCCCTTCGAGCTGACCATCGCCCGTACCGACGGTGCGGGGAACATCTACCTGGAGGCCGCGGCCGGCGTCACCGCCTTCATCCTGGCCGGCCGCTACTTCGAGGCCCGCTCCAAGCGCAAGGCCGGCGCCGCCCTCAAGGCGCTGCTGGAGCTGGGTGCCAAGGAAGTCACCGTTCTGCGGGACGGTCGCGAAGTGACCGTCCCGACCGCCGAGCTACAGGTGGGCGACCGCTTCCTGGTGCGGCCCGGCGAGAAGATCGCCACCGACGGGACCGTGGTCGAGGGTTCCTCCGCCGTGGACGCTTCGATGCTGACCGGTGAGTCCGTGCCCGTGGAGGTCGCGGTCGGTGACGGTGTCACCGGCGCCACCCTCAACGTCGGCGGCCGGCTGGTCATCGACGCCACCCGGGTCGGCGCCGACACCCAGCTCGCGCGGATGGCGAAGCTGGTGGAGGACGCGCAGAACGGCAAGGCCGCAGCGCAGCGCCTCGCCGACAAGATCTCCGCCGTCTTCGTCCCGGTCGTGATCGCCCTCGCCCTGGGAACGCTGGGCTTCTGGCTGGGCAACGGCGCGGGGCTGACCGCCGCGTTCACCGCCGCCGTCGCCGTACTGATCATCGCCTGCCCCTGCGCCCTGGGCCTGGCCACCCCGACGGCGCTGATGGTCGGCACCGGCCGCGGCGCCCAGCTCGGCATCCTGATCAAGGGGCCCGAGGTCCTGGAGACCACCCGCAAGGTCGACACCATCGTGCTCGACAAGACGGGCACCGTCACCACCGGCCGGATGACGCTGCTGGGCGTGCACACCGCCGACTCCACCGACGAGAGCGAGGTCCTGCGGCTCGCCGGGGCCCTGGAGCACGCCTCCGAGCACCCCATCGCGCGCGCCGTCGCCGACGGTGCGGCACGGAAGGTGGGGACCCTGCCGGCTCCCGAGGACTTCGCCAACGTCGCCGGGCTCGGCGTCCAGGGCGTCGTCGAGAGCCACGCCGTCCTGGTGGGCCGCGAGAAGCTGCTCACCGAGTGGGCCATCGGGCTGCCGGCCGAGCTGGCGCGCGCCAAGGCCGACGCGGAGGCAGCGGGGCGGACGGCCATCGCGGTGGCCTGGGACGGCCAGGCACGCGCCGTACTGGAGGTGGCCGATGCGGTGAAGGAGACCAGCCCCGAGGCCATCCGGCGGTTGCGCGCCCTCGGTCTGACCCCCGTCCTGCTCACCGGCGACAACGAGGCGGTCTCCCGCTCCGTCGCCGCCGAGGTCGGCATCGCGCCGGACCAGGTCATCGCCGAGGTGCTCCCGCAGGACAAGGTCGACGTGGTCAAGCGCCTCCAGCAGGAGGGCAGGTCGGTGGCCATGGTGGGCGACGGCGTGAACGACGCCGCCGCCCTCGCCCAGGCCGACCTCGGTCTGGCCATGGGCACCGGCACCGACGCCGCCATCGAGGCCGGCGACCTGACCCTGGTACGCGGTGATCTGCGGGCCGCGGCCGACGCCATCCGGCTCTCCCGCAAGACGCTGGGCACGATCAAGTCCAACCTCTTCTGGGCCTTCGCCTACAACGTCGCCGCCCTCCCCCTCGCCGCCGCCGGCCTGCTCAACCCGATGATCGCGGGCGCGGCCATGGCCTTCTCCTCGGTCTTCGTCGTCGGCAACAGCCTCCGGCTGCGGGGTTTCCGAGCAGCGGACCACTGATACGGAGGCCACGATGCCCGGGTACCAGGAACAGCGGGACGGCGTCTTGCGGCACCTGCGGCTCATCGAAGGTCAAGTACGCGGCGTACAGCGGATGGTCGAGGAGGACACCTACCGCATCGACATCCTCACCCAAACCTCCGCGACCCGTGCGGCGCTGCGGTCCGTGGCCCTGGTCATGCTCGACGAGTGAGACGGAGCACCCTCCATACCCGCCGCGGGTATGGAGGGTGTTGCCGTACCCGGCGATTCCGGCTGCGTCCCCGGAGGTGGCGGTGGGCACCGCATCCGCCCCGCGGCCTCTCACCGCGGGGCCTGGGGCGGGGCCCGGTGGTGCGGGTTCGAGGTCACCAGGCCCCAGGGCGTCTGCCCCGTCACTTGATGAGACGGGCCGGCTTGGTGGCAGTGTGCAGGAGATACTCAAGTGGTCCGCGTCGGAACAATCGGGACCACACGACTGCGAACGCCATCGCAGCGGTCGAGAATGCAAGGAGCACCAGCAGCGAGCTGGGCAGGTCATCGTCCCAGAACAGCCAGATCGCGAGGATTTGGAGGACATACGTCGTCAGCGCCATCGTGCCTACCGCGATCACCGGGGCGGCCAGGCGCCGGAACTGGGGCAGCCGGTCGACGGCGATGAGGCACGCGGCCAGGACGGCGAGGGCGACGCCGGTGTTGCCCACTATGGACGGCGTGGTCTCGCTGTGCGGCGCCGCCACCAGCAGCCATTCGCGGAACGGATGAGTGGGATCGCCGACGGTGTCGGACCACCAGGCCGAGGAGGGTGAGGGTCCGTCCGTCCTCCTGACGATGGCGGCAAGGGCGTTCGGAACCAGGTGCAGGGCCAGCCAGGACCCTCCGTAGCCGAGCACCGCCAGTGCACCGCCGGTTGCGGCCAACCCAACGCGTACCGCGTGCCGAGTGAGATCGAGCCGCCCCACCGCCATTCCCGCCAACAAGAACGGTAACCACGTCAGAACCGGATAGGAGCCGGTGAACAGCAGGTCGATGAGGCTGTCGGCGCCACTGATCCGGGTGAGTGGGTCGTAGGAGCTCACGGTGTCGCCCCAGGAGCCCTCCTCAAGGGAAATTCTCACGGCGTACAGGATTTGAGGCGCCAGCAGGGCGGTCGTGGCGGCGATGGCCGCGAGCGATGAGGCGCGCAGCCGGTACAGCGGCAGGACGAAGAAGAACGCCAGCCCGTAGTACGCAAGGATCACATTGACCGGGGTGTCCAATACGGAGAGAGCGGTCCCGAGAACAAGCAGGACAGCGGCGCGAAGCAGGATTCTCCCCACCGCTTGGCGGCCCGGACGACCGGTCCTGGGTTGCGGGCGGCCCGTGATGAGCGTCAGGGAAAACCCGGCCAGCAGGGCGAACAGTGCGGAGGACCGGCCGGTGGCCAGTTCGCAGACGAAGCCGGTCACCCCACCACGGTCCGGATCCGGGCCCACGTGCGTGGCGTACATGCCCAGTACGGCCAGGCCTCGGGCGCAATCGACACCGATCAGTCGGCGAGTGGTGGGCGGAGCAGCCACCGTTGAGGACGGTGGCCCCGAACCGGTCGTACTACCGCGGGGCGCAGCAACTCTGGATGTCGGTAAGTCGCGGGAGGAGGCTCGCCGGCCAGTGGGTAACTCTTCCGTGGGCGGGACGTGCGGGCGTGGCGCTGAGGAGGAAGACACGATGTCCCTTCTGTGGTCGGGGCCGGCAGCCCTGCCGCAGGCCCTGGCGGTGTGAACGGTGTGCGGTTCCGGGTTGAGTGGAAGTTGAGGTGAAGTCGAGGTGAAGTCGAGGTAAATCAGCATCGGGTGCTCAGGTGGCACCACGGCCGTTGTCCCGGCCCCACAGCCCTGCAGTACGGTCGCTGCCGCTGCTGCCCGAAGAGCCGGGTCGGTGCGATGCGTACGGCGCATACGGCGCCCATGGGCGCGACCGGTCCGCTTCCCGTGCTCAAGTGGGGATGAATTACAGCGCGGGGAAGACACCGGGGCGCGGAGGGCGGCGTCTCCGGGCAGGCTGTCACCGGTGGCCACGCCGCCCTGGGCGGACCTGGGCAAGGAGGGAGCAAGGAGGCTCACCCGGCAGACCTTCAAGACACGAGCCATGTGCGGGAAACCGAGCCGAGCGCCGAAGGCGTCGTAGGTGTGGGAGTCGAATCGATCCAGTGGCGCCGCAGCGCGTCGGTGGACGTCCACCCGATTACGCTACTACGCGACGTAGAAGTTTTGTGTCACGGCAACCGGTGAATCGCTATCGTCGCCCGGGTCGGCGCGTGAGACCGGGTGGGAGGAAGGCGGGTAGGAGACGGTGCGGTCATTCGGTGGTGAACTGCGATCGGACTGCAAACGTTGGCTGGAGCGCGTCACATACGGCAGGGCCTTTCACTACAGTGCACTGCGCTCTGCCGACGTCTACACGGCCGAGCTCATGGAGCGTGCCTTGCACTCCTTCGCCGACCGTGCCAACGCCCTGATGCGCTTCGCCGGCCGGCTGGCAGCCGCGGAGGCGGCAGCGCTGCGTGAGGCACTGAACACCATGCCTGCCGACCCGGCCACCGAAAGCTGAGGACTCCGTGTTCGTCATCGCCGGCCTGTTCGCCTACGCCGTGCTCCTGGGAGGCCCCGTCGCCTGGCTGCTCACCCGTGCGCGCTGGGTCACGCGTTTCCCGCAGGCCGCCCTGCGCAGTTGGCACGCCTGCGCGTTGAGCCTGCTCGCCTCGGTCGCCGGCGCCCTCGTTGTGGCCGCACACAATCTGTGGGAGGGCGGACTGGTGTGGCTCTTCCACGCGGACGAACCGCTGGTCGACAGGGCTTACGGTGCTCCCTGGCTCGTCACGACGGACATCCCGCAAGGCGCCTCCGTCCTCCTGTTCCTGGGATCCGTGACACTCGGCGCTCTCACACTGCGATGCCTGCTGACCCACCGCCGGGAGCGCGAGTACCACCGCCTGACCGTCGACGCCCTGGGCACGTCCTGCAGCACCAGGGATCCCGACGTGCACGTACTGCCAAACGCTTCTCCAGCGGTCTTCTGTATTCCCGGGAGCAAGGAGTCAGCACGCATCGTGGCGACCACAGCGGCGTTGGAGACGTTGTCCGAAGCAGAGCTCGCCGCGGCACTTGAGCATGAGCGAGCGCACCTCGCATACCGACACCACCGCGCATTCCTCGTCGCCGATGTCCTCACCGCGGCCTTCGGCTGGAGCGGACTCACGCGTGGGTACGCGCAACAGGTACGCCGACTCGCCGAAATGGCCGCCGATGACCGGGCAGCCCTGAAACACGGCCGACGAGCCGTGGCCTCCGCGCTGTTGGAGATGTGCACCGTGGGAACCACGCCCGAGGCTTCAGGGCTTCCCTCGATGACCGGCCCCGATCCGGCGGAACGCATCCGACGCCTGATCAAGGCCGCGCCGACACAGGTCAGGGCAGCAACGCCCGCCCTGAGCCTGGCCATGACGGCGCTCATGCCCACCCTGCCCCTGGCACTCGTCCTGGCACCGGCAGCCTTGCTCACCGGCACCGCACACATGGATTGCTGATTTCCCGCTTCCACGCGTGGTGAGGCCTTCGGAACCGTCCCGGCCCCACGAATGCCCTGGCGGTTGCGCCTGTCTTCCCAACCTCGACACCACGGTGCTGCACGCCACCGGCACCGACGCCACGGCCGACGTGAGCCCCAAGTGTCGTTGCCACATATGCATCCGGTGGTCGACCTGTGCAACGCGATCTCGGTCGCGTACGCAGTCCCGATCGCCGTTCTCGACGCCGACCACAGCGCCGACCCTCTGCTCGAAGTGCGCTACGCCCACGGTGACGAGCACTACACGACTTGCAGTGGTGGAACCGAGCACCCGGCCCCAGCGAAGTGCTTTTCGTCGCCTCCGCCGGACGGGCGGACGCCCGCCGTTGGACCAACTTGCAGGCCGGGAGGAGCGTGAACCGGGGCCCGAGGAGTGGTGGCAGATGTGACGGCGTCCGGGCGGGCGGGCAGTGCGTGCCCCGCCCGCCCGGGGCCGGTCAGTCCTCGTCAGCGCGGCCGGCGCCGCGGAAGCCGCTCTCGGCAGCGACGATCTTGCGCTTGAGCGGCGGCAGATGGTTCATGGTGCGCATCGCTGTGCGCATACCGCCCCGGGCGAGGGCGCCGATCAGGTCGCCCCTGTGCATCACCGAGTGACCGTCCATCTGGGCACGGGACTTGATGACGGCGTCCCATGCGTAGGACGTCATCGTGGTCTCGTACGCGTGCACGGCGTCGAGCAGCGGCTGCTCGCCACGGTGCACGGCGGCCAGCTTGCGGGCGAGCAGACGGGCGTCGCGCAGCGCGGTGTTGGCGCCCACCCCGCGCCCCGGCGTCATGGTGTGGATGGCGTCTCCGATCAGCGTGACGTTGCGCGTCTGCCACTGATCGATGGGCTCGGAGGTCCGCATGACCAGCGGGAAGCTGCTGCCCGGGTCGCCGAGTGAGAAGATCCGCCGGAAGTCGGGGTGCCAGTCGGCCGTCTTCTCCAGCACCAGCTGCTGGATCTCCGCCCCGCGCAGCCGCGAGACGTCGGACGGCAGCCACTTCTCCGAGGCGGCGAAGCCCCACATGATGTAGTCCCGGCTGTTGTCGTAGAGCATGCCGGGCCACGCGGCGATGGCCTCCGCGTCGGTGCTGCCGATGCCCCGCTTCGGCTTGCCCTCCTCGTCCCACTTGAAGCGCATGACATGGAAGATGCACATGAAGCCCTTGGGGCCGTGCACCATCGTGACGCCCTCCATCACCTCACGCGGCAGCAGCGCCCGCGTCTCCTCGGTGAGCGGGGTCTTGCCGGTGATGCCGACCAGGCCGGTGTCCACCAGTTTCGCGTGTGGCAGATACTGCTTGCGGACGCGGGAGTTGGCACCTTCGGCACCCACGAGGAGGCTCCCCGTGGACGAGGCGCCGTCCGCGAAATGGGCGGTGACGCTGCCGTCGGCGTGCTGCTCGTAGCGGGTGAACTCCTTGTCGAAGTGGACGATGTCCTCGACCCCGGTCAGTAGGACCTGACGCAGCGTCATTCGGCTGACGGACTCGTCCTTGTCCTCCTCGCTCGGCTGATCCTCGTCCTTGAGGACGTCCGGGCCTGCGGAGAAGAGGAACTTCTTCTCGTGCGTCATCTGGTTGCCGTAGAGCGGACGCTGCGCGCACGTGGCGAGGAACGTCTCGTACAGCTCCGGCGACAGGTTGGCCCGCAGGGCGCGCTTCCCGTCGGCGTCGATGCCGACGCGGTAACCCTGCAGGCCGTCCCGGCGGGTCCGGTCGCGCTCGTAGACCGCGACACTGACCCCGGCCCGCCGCAGCCCCTGCGCCAGACACAGGCCTCCGGTGCCGGCACCGATGATGATGACGTGTAATGGCGTGGTGGCCATGGCAATTCCTTCTCGTCAAGGGGAGTCGTTGCGTCGCCGCGCCGCGCGCGGAGGGGAGTCGGAGTCGTTGCGTCGTCGCGCCGCGCGCGGCCCGCACCCTGAGGGGGTCACTTGGAATGGGCGGCGCTCATCGCCGCCAGCCACTCCTTGGACCAGGTGATGCTTCCGGAGCGCAGGTCCTGGATGACCGACTCCACCCATTTCAGCTCGGCGGTGGTGGTCGCCCGCATGCACTCCATCTCCAGCGTGAACAGCCGCCCCCACTCGCCGGCGGCGGAGATCTGCTTGTGCAGCCGGTCCAGTTCGGCGGCGAGCTTCTCCTGCCGCCGGACCAGCTGCTCCGCCACGTCCGCCGGCTCCAGGAGGGGCACGAAGGCCATGGCGGCCAGGAATTCCGGATACTCCCGCGTCGGCGTGGCCAGGGCGTCGAGCATCCACTCCCGCCAGACCCGGCTGCCCTCCTCGGTGAGGGCGTACAGGGTCCGCTCGGGGCGGTTCTGCTCGCGACTGTTCTCGCGGATCTCGATCAGGCCGTTACGGTGCAGCCGGTCGATGGTGCGGTAAAGGCTGGCGCGCTGGCCGACGTTGACCACTTCGCCTTTGCCGCGGTCCTTCATCAACCGCTGCATCTTGTACGGGTGCATGCCCACCTGCTGCTGATGGTCCACCTCCGCCAGAAGGGAGAGCACAGCCAGGGCCAATGTCGAACGCCGGTACGTCATAGTCGCCAAGATACTAGTGATAAGGCAACTATTTAAGTCCGCCCCTTCCGCACGGACGGCCGCGCGCACGACGAAGCGGGCCCCGAAGCCGGAGCACCCCGCGTGGCCACCGGGCGGTGCCACACGCGGTCTCGTGCGCGCCGTTGCCTCTTTCTCCACGGGCGGTGCGTACTTGTGTGCGGTGCGCCCCGGAACCTCCCTCTACCGTCACCGCCAACCAAAGAGCGAGCGCGCACTTCAGCGCCGAGGGAGGGGCCCGTGACCGCCGTAGCCGAGGTTCTGGAGAGATTGAGTCGTCCTGCGCAGGTGCACCTGAATTCGACCGCCGAGCTGCTGACGGGCATCGACAAGCATCGACAAGGCGGCACGCGCCATTGACCGCAAGCGTGCGAAGAGCAGCTCGGCTGCGGAGGCCGACCATCGCAAGCCCGATGTGCGGCCGGTTGACCGTGCTGATCGCCAGGACCTCACGGTGGCGCCCTGGCAGCTGCTCAGCACGCTCGCCCGGGCGACCACCCTGGCCCGGCAAGGACTCGGGCGGGGCCTGGCGGAGCACTGGCAGGTGTTGAAGTACTGCCAGGCACTGGCAGCGAGGAGGAACGGGCATCTGGCGCTCACCGAAGAGGGGCAGAGCCCTGAGCGGTCCTACCGTGCCATGCAGGCGGGCGAGTTGGGCCGCGCCTTCGGATTACTCGCCGCGGAACGGACGGTGCGTCAGCGCTGCCCCGAACGTGTCATCTCAACGGTCGACGCCGACGCGGTGCTGCTGGCCGGCTTCGCCAGAGCCGGTTCGCGACCGACTCTCGGCGCACGTCCGCGCCCCGACTACCTCATCGAGGCCTGGATGCCGGGCGAGCCCTCGTCCGTCTTCGCCGTAACGGTCAATGGCAACCACCAAGTCGCCACCGAGCGCACCAGCAAACCGGACCGCTCCGCCTTCCGCCAGCTGGCTCGGGGCAGCGAGCGCGCCGAGCAATTCCACCTGGGGCAATGGAATACGACGCCTTCGCCGTACCCACGAAGCATTTGGCGTGGTTCGGACAGATCCTGGCGCGCACGGCGGCCGGTGCGCAGTTGGCTTTTGCCGGGGCAGGCCGTGAGGTTGCCCAGTACCTGACGGCCAAGCAAGGGCGCCGTCACTACGAGCAGCGCACCTTCGCGGGCTCCTCCAGCGTTCACGACGCCTCGCACAGGTTCGGCTCCACGACCTTCGTCGGAACTGACCATGTCTTTCGGCTGGGCGGCGTCCGTGTGGAGGCATTCTCGGAGATGGCCGAGGAACTGTATGACCTGCTGGCAGACGGCGAGGTCGAGCAGTACCGGCGCCGGACCTATGCGCTGCGCAACGACTGGCCGAGCGAAACCACCGCACCTTGCTGGGGCCCGGCGTCCTTCCGTGAGGACGGCACAGTCATGGCGCTTCGAGTCCTTCCGGAATTCCCTACCAGGGTTACTGCGGACGCGCTCAAGCTGTGACCGGCTTCCTCAGAGACTCAGTGGCCGGAAGCGGACGAACGGCCCGCTCCGCTCTCAGTCATCCCTCGATCACGCCACGGCCATAACCACCGACCAGGCCACCTGCCGCCCACCATCACCGCACGTGTCCCGCCGCCCTCCGGGCCGGGCGGCCGGTGCGGGCGCGCCGTGGCCACGTCGGTGTTCGGTCGGCATACCGCGAACGGCAGGCCGTTTCCTTGTCCGGATCGCCTGGCCTCCTCGAGACGTGGGCGCGGTGGGCCGGACCGAGTCGGACACGTACCGCATGACAGATGGCCGGGTGCCGGCGGCAGCCGGGGCGCGGGCGCGTCCTGGTGCCGACGCTCCTGACCTGGCCAGACCGTTCGGGCGGCGCGTCCCTCGGGTTCGGCATATGCATTTCTCATAGGCATCAGGTGACATTTGTGAATGTTGGTGCCCGCCGTTCCCGTGGGAACGTCGCTGTGCCGGGAACGTGGCGCAAATGCAGTGCCGCTCCCGGCCATTGGCGACGGTCCGAGGAACAACGCGGGGGTGGGCATGAATCCGGAGTACGCCGCTTATTGCGACGCCGACCGCTGGTTCTACGACGCCCCGCGCCGGGTGACGGAGAAGCAGCAGGGCGGCGGCCTTTTCGAGGAAGCGGCGTGCCCCGCGGCCCCGGAGGGGTGGGAGGAGCTGCACAGCGGCGACTGGACGGCGTTGTCGCCGACCGGCATGCGCCTCCCCGCCCAGGGCTGGAAAATCCATGTCTCCGCGGGCCTGGACAACGCCTGCACGGTGCTGCGCACGGTCACCGAGTACTGCTTCGCGCAGCGGATCGCGTTCAAGTTCGTGCCGAGCCGGTACCTGCTCCACATCAAGAACGCCAAGTACGCCGACCGCGCGAGCAGCGGCAAGTTCATCACGGTGTACCCCGTGGACGACAGGCACTGCGAGGAGACGGCGCGGGAGCTGGACCGGCTGCTGGCCGGCGAGCACGGCCCGTACGTCCTGAGCGATCTGCGCTGGGGTGACGGCCCGGTGCACGTGCGTTACGGCGCGTTCGCCCGGCGCTACTGTCACGGTGACAACGGTGAACTCGTCCCCGCCGTCGCGGATCCGGCGGGGGAGCTCGTACCCGATCTGCGCGGTCCGTCGTTCCGGCTGCCGGAGTGGGTTTCCCCGCCGGAGTTCCTCGCCCCGCACCTGGCGGCGCGTTCCGCGCAGAGCCTGGCCGACCTGCCGTACGTCATCGAGCGAGCGCTGCACTTCTCCAACGGCGGTGGCGTCTATGCGGGCCGCGACCGGCGCACCGGACGGCCGGTGGTGCTCAAGGAGGGCCGCCCGCACGCGGGGCTCGCGGCCGACGGCGCCGACGCGGTGAGCCGGCTGCGCCGTGAGCAGTGGGCACTGGAGCGGCTGGCGGGCCTGGACTGCGTACCGCAGGTGCTGGACGCCTTCGCCCTCGGCGAGCACCACTTCCTGGTGCTGGAGTACGTCGAAGGCACCACGCTCAACACTGCCTTCGCGCGGCAGTTCCCCCTCTCCGAAACGGATCCGCCGGCCGACCGGCTCGCCGCGCACACGGAGTGGGCGGAGCGGATGTACGGGCTGGTGGAGCGGGCGGTGCGGCAGGTCAACGACCGGGGGCTGGTCTTCGGTGACCTGCACATGAGCAATGTGATGGTCTCGCCGGACGGGTCCTCGGTCACCCTCCTCGACTTCGAGTCCGCCTCACCAGCCGAGGAGATGCGGCGCCAGGTGGTGGCCAACCCCGCGTTCGTCGCCCCCGCCGACCGCCGCGGGACGGAGATCGACCGGTACGCGCTGGCCTGCCTGAGACTGGCGCTGTTCGCCCCGCTCACCACCCTCTTCCCGCTCGACCGCACCAAGGCGGGACACCTGGCGGACATCATCGCCGACCGGTATCCGGTACGACGCGAGGCGCTCGACCGGGCGGTCGGGGAAATCACCGGTACCTCTCCAAGTACCTCCACAGGTACCTCAACAGGTATCTCCCCGTCCGCCACGGCGGTGCCGCCCGCGTACCTGCCGGTGCGTCCCGGCGACTGGCCCGCGGCGCGGGACTCCATGGTGCGGGCCGTCCTCGCCTCCGCCACGCCGCAGCGCAGCGACCGCTACTTCCCGGGCGACATCGCCCAGTTCGCCACACCGTGCGGCGGCCAGTCCTTCGGGTACGGCACCGCCGGCGTGCTGTACGCACTGCAGAGCGCGGACGTCCGCTGCGAGGACGCCGAGGAGTGGCTGCTGCTGCGCAGCAAAGAACCCGAGACCGGGACGCCGGTCGGCTTCTACGACGGGCTGTCCGGCATCGCCTGGACCCTGGCGGGACTGGGACACCGCGCGGCGGCCACCGAACTCGCGCACCTGGTCGCCAGGCAGCCGCTGGACGGCCTGAACACCGGCCTGCACTCCGGGCTGGCCGGGGTAGGCCTCGCCCTGCTGGAGCTGGCCCGGCTCCTTGAGGAACCCACGCTCCATGACACCGCGCTGCGCTGCGCCCAGCTGACCGCCGACCGCCTCTCCGCCGAGCCCGCCGGCAACGCGCGCGCCGGTCTGCTGCACGGCGCCGCCGGGCCCGCGCTGCTCTTCCTCCGCCTTTACGAACACACCGGGGACCCCGCCCTCCTGGACGCCGCGGCAACGGCGCTCCGCAGCGACCTGACCCGCTGCGTCCGCGACGACCGCGGGGCGCTGCTGGTCCGCGAGCCGCGCCGTACGATGCCGTACCTCGGTGGCGGCAGCGTGGGCATCGGCATGGTCCTCGACGACTACCTCGTCCACCGCGAGGACGGGGAGTTCGCCACGGCGCGGGCGGAGATCCGCCAGGCCGCGCGCTCCTCCTTCTACATCCAGCCGGGGCTCTTCCGGGGCGTTGCGGGCCTGATCCTGCACCTCGCCCGGACGTCCGCACCCGGCGACGGCAGACACCAGGACGTGGTCCGCCAGTCCGAGCTCCTCGCCTGGCACGCGATCCCCTACCAGGGGCAGCTCGCGTTCCCCGGGGAGCAGCTGTCCCGGCTGTCGATGGACCTGTCCACCGGTACCGCCGGGTGTCTGCTCGCCCTTGGCAGTGTGCACCGCCCCGACCGGGCGCACCTGCCCTTCCTCCCGCCGCTGCGGCGGCCCACGGACCGGTCCCAGCCAGGGGCCGATGGCAAGTAGCACAACCAACACACCGCTCAGTCCCCAGAAAGGTAACAGTCATGGCACTGCTCGACCTTCAGGCGATGGACACCCCCACCGAGGAAGCCGCCGGCGATCTGGCCCACGGCAGCCAGGTGTCCCTGCTCATCTGCGAGTACAGCTCCCTCAGCGTCGTCGCCTGCACCCCGTGACGCAGGTCCGTCCTTCGTCCGGCCGCTGAGGCGCCGGCCCCGGCCGGCGCCCGGTGAAGGGACGGCCCTCCGGTTCCGGGCGGACTCCGATCCGCCCGGAACCGGTCGTTCCCGCACTCTCCCAGCGGTCGATCCGCGCTCACTCAGCGGTCGATCCCGCGCTCACTCAGCGGTCGTTCCCCGCTCTCCCAGCGGTCGTTCGCCGCTCACTCAACGGTCGTTCCCGCGCTCTCTCAGGAGGAACCATGGGCTCGCCCACGGCGACCGCGGCGGAGACGGGCGCCCCCGGCCCCCTGCTGCGGGCCGCTACCCGGCACAGTGCGGGGCGACTCGTGGCGGTGGCGCTCTGCTCCGTCGCGGCCTCGGGTGCGGCGCTCACCGTGCCCACGGCGCTGGGCCACGCCGTCGATGTACTGCTTTCCGGCGGTACGGACGGCAGCGGCGCGGTACTGCTCTGCGCCGCACTGCTCGCCGCGGAGATCGGGCTGGACGCCGCCGTGGCCTGGCTCGGCGGTACGGCCACGGCCCGCTCCACCGCATGGCTGCGGCACCGCGGCACCCGCCGGCTGCTGGCGGCCGCACCGCACCGCGCCGGTTCGATCGGCGCCGGAGACCTGACCACCCGGCTGACCGCCAACACCGCCGACGCGGGGACCGTGCCCGTCACGGCGGTGACCGTCGTGACCGCGGCGCTCCCACCGGTGGGGGCGCTGGTGGCCCTGTTCGCCATCGACGCGTGGACCGCGGTGGCCTTTCTGACCGGCGTGCCCTTGCTGCTGCTCCTCCTGCGTACGTTCGTCCGGGGCACCGCCGAGAGCAACGCCGCGTACCAGCGTCTGCAGGCCGCGATCGCGGGCCGGCTGGGCGAGGCGCTGGCCGGCGCGCGGACCATCGCCGCGGCCGGTACCGGTGACCGGGAACGGGACCGTGTGCTCTCCCCTCTGCCCGAACTCGACGCGCAGGGCCGCCGCATGTGGCGGGTCTACGGACGCGCCATGGCGCGCGGCGGCGTCCTGATGCCGGTGCTGACCACCGTCGTCCTCGCCGTGGGCGGGCTCCGGCTGGCCGCGGGGCAGCTCAGCGTCGGCGACCTGCTCGCGCTGTCCCGTTACGGGACCCTGGCGGCAGGTGTCGGTACGGTCACCGGCGCACTCAACGCGCTGGTCCGGGGGCGTGCCGCGGCCCACCGCGCAGCAGTGCTGGAGGAGCTGCCGCCGCTGCGTCACGGAGGCGCGTGCCTTCCGGCGGATGGCAACGGCGCGCTGGAACTGCGTGACGTCGTCGTCGACCGGGACGGCAAGCGGCTGCTGGACGTCCCCGCGCTGCGGCTGCCGGGCGGCACGACCACGGCCGTCGTCGGCCCGTCGGGCTCCGGCAAGACGCTGCTGGCCGCGGTGGCGGGGCGGCTGCTCGACCCGGACACCGGCACGGTACTCCTCGACGGCGTACCGTTGCCGGACCTGACGTACGAGGAGACCCGGCGGGCGATCGGCACCGCGTTCGCGCGCCCCGTGCTCTTCGGGCCGACCGTCGAGGAGGCCCTCGCCTGCGGCCCACGGCGGCCGACGCCACCGGAGGTACGGGAGGCGGCGCGCGCGGCCGGTGCGGACGGCTTCGTCACGCTGCTGCCGGAGGGTTACCGCACCCGCCTGGATGCGGCTCCGCTCTCCGGCGGCGAACGCCAACGGCTGGGCCTGGCCCGCGCGTTCGTGGGCGGCGAACGCCTGCTGATCATGGACGACGCCACGTCCAGCCTCGATACGGTCACCGAGCAGCAGGTCAACCGCGCGCTGCTCTCGACGGTACGGGCCCCCACCCGGCTCATCGTGGCGCACCGGCCGTCGTGTGCGGCCCTCGCCGACACGGTGGTCTGGCTGGAGCGCGGGAGAATACGGGCCACCGGGAGTCATCAGCAACTGTGGCAGGACCCGGACTACCGCGCCAACTTCACCACAACGGGCCCGCCGATGCCCACGGCAACCGGAGCCGAGCGGTGAGCGCGCTTCACGAGCGCGCGACACCTTCCCGCGCGACACCTCCCCGTACGGAACCTCCCGGTACGGAGCCTCCCCGTACGGAACCTGACCGCACGGAACCTCCCCGTACGGAATCTGACTGTACGACGTCTCCCCGTACGAGCCATACGAAGGCATCTCCGGAGCCGAATGCCACGGCGCGGGGGCCACTGCGGCGGCTCCGGCGTCCCGGGCGCCGCTTCCTGGGGCGGCACCGCCGCTCCCTCGCCGTGCTCGCGGGCTGGTCACTGCTGGAGTCCGGGCAGACCTTCCTCGGCGGGTACGGCGCGGCGCGCGCCCTGGACGACGGCTTCCTGGCGGGCCGTCCGGTGGCCGGCCTGCTCTGGCTGGCGGCCTCGGCAACGGGCATCGTACTCGGCGGCTGCGCCGTGCGGGGAGTGTTCGCCGGCCTGGCCGGGCTGGTGGAACCGCTGCGCAACGGGCTCGTACGGCGGACGGTGCAGCGTGCGCTGGACGACGCGCTCACCGACCCCGCCCGCGCGGACAGCTCGTCGGTGTCCCGGCTCACCGGGCAGACCGAGGCGGTGCGGGACGGCTTCGCCGGGGTGCTGCTCACCCTGCGCTCGTTCGTGTTCACCGCGGTCGGCGCGCTGCTCGGGCTCGGTGCGCTCGCGCCGGTGCTGCTGCCGTTCGTGCTGCTGCCGCTCGCGCTGGGCATCGGTCTGTTCCTCCTGACCCTCTCGCCCATGGCCCGGTGGCAACGTGCCTTTCTCGACGCCGACGAAGCGCTGGCGGCCGCCGCCGGACGGGCCTGCGAGGGGCTGCGGGACATCACCGCCTGCGGCGCGGGCCCGCGCACCACCCGGGAGCTGGACGCGCTCGTCACGGCCGAGGCCGCCGCTTCCCGGGCGCTGGCCCGGTGGTCCGCCGCACGCACCGGGGCGCTCGGGGTCGCGGCGCACCTCCCCATGCTGTCCTTGCTGACCGGGGCGCCGTGGCTGCTGCGGAACGGCGTCACCGCAGGAGCCCTCCTCGGAGCTCTCACCTATCTGACGCAGTCCCTGCTGCCTGCCCTCAACACGCTGATGACCGCGCTCGGTACCGCGGGCACGCGGCTGCTGGTGATACTCGACCGGCTGGCCGGACCGACCGCCTCCCCGGCGCCTCGCCCCGGTACCGGCGGCGTACCGGCCGACCGACCGGTTCCGATGACGACCGGCACCGCGCACAGCCGCCGCAGCACGCCCGCGCCCGACGTCACGGTGCCGTGCCCGCCCGCGGTCGAACTCCGCTCCGTGACCTTCGGATACGGGGGTCGGCCCGTACTGGACCGGCTGGACCTCACCGTACGGCGCGGGGAGCACCTGGCCGTGGTGGGACCCAGCGGGATCGGCAAGTCCACGCTGACCGCGCTGGTCGCCGGGATGCTCACACCCGGGGCCGGTGACGTCCTCGTGGCCGGCGACACGGTCGTGGGCCGCCCCGCCCGGGAGTTGGCGGACCGGCGTGCGCTCGTACCGCAGGAGGCGTACGTCTTCAGCGGATCGGTCCGCGAGAACATCTGCTACCTGCGGCCGGACGCCACGGACGAGGAGCTGGGCGCCACCCTCGACGCGCTGGACCTGAACCGGCTGGTGGACGGGCTCGGTGGGCCGTCGGCGCCCGTGGAACCGCACCGGCTCTCCTTGGGCGAGCGTCAGCTCCTCGCCCTCGCCCGCGCCCACCTCTCCCCCGCCCCGCTGCTCCTGCTCGACGAAGCGACCTGTCATCTGTCCCCGCGGGAGGAGGACCGCGCGGAGGCAGCGCTGGCCGCGCGGCCGGGCACGCTCATCGTGGTGGCCCACCGACTCTCCTCGGCCCGCCGCGCCGACCGCGTGCTGGTACTGGACGGTACCCACCCCACGCTCGGCACCCATGACGAACTGCTGACCCGCTCCCCGCTCTACCGGGACCTGGCCGGGGCCTGGCACGGCGACACAGCCCACTGAACCTCACCCCGACGCCCACCGCCGTCGAAGCACCCACCGGTCACCATCGGAGCACCCACAGCCCCCACAGCCCCCACCGGGGGCCTTGCGGGACGATCTGCCCGGGGAGTGTGGTGAACCGCAAGTAGGGCCCGCGCACGGGAAGTCTCCGACCCCTCAAGCCGCCCCAGCACACGCCCTGCACTCTTGGTGAGCACCGCCAACCCCTCGGCCGTGTTGTCCGGCCCTCATCGTTCTTGGAAGACGCTGCTGGTCCGCAGTCGGTCAGGCCAGTGGGACCGCCGACAGCGACAACGGGCCGTCCCCGTGCGGGGCGCGCTGGGACGGCCCGCACTCGCCTGCTCACTCACCCACTGACGCCGTCTGCAGTCAGCATTCTCTCAGGAACCCTTGTTTCCCTTTTCCAGTTGCTTCGCAAGGTCCAGGTCGGCCTTCGTCGCTTCGCGGTACACCGTGTCGGCCATGTCCGCGAGCCCGGACAGCTGCTTGTCGATGTCGCCGCGGCCGTCTTCCCAGTTCGACTCGAAGCTCTCCATCTTCTCCACGACGCCGTCGTCGCCGATGTCGTCCGCGTAGTTCTCGAACATCTTCTTGGTGCCGTTCATCCGGCCCTTGATGGACCGCAGTCGGCTGCCGAAGCCTTCGAGTTCGCTCAGCGGTATCGCCAGCCGCCCCTCGTCGCCGCTCACCCGGAACCTCCCCTGTAGCAACGCCATTACCCGGTCACGTGAGCGGCCAGCGTATGCACATGCACCCACCACCGCGCCACCGCGGTCCCGCCCGGCCGTAAGGTGGGCAGCCGCCCCGGCTACAAGATCGTCGGGCCACGGAGGGGAGCAGGCGATGAGCCGTAGAAGCGAAGCGCAGACCATCGAGCGCAGCGGGTTCCACATCAAGGTGCCGAAGTCCTGGTGGGAGTTCGACATCCGCCCCGCCTCGCGGGACGACACCATCCGCCAGCTGGTCAACGAACGCGTACGGCAGTACCCGGAGTTGGCCGATCACCGGGACGCCTTCACCTCCTTCCTCCGGGCGGCTGCCCGCGACGCCTGGCAGTCCGGCGCGTTGTACTGCGGCTGCATGGCGCAGTCCTTCGGTGGCGAGGCGCCCGTCACCGCTTCGGTGACCGTGTCGGTGATCGGTGCGCAGACCGACGACGGCGAGACCCTGCCCACCGATCCGCAGCTCATCGCCCAGCAGATCAGCCCCCGGCAGGCCAAGCGCGACGGCGACGCGTGGCGCGAGGTCACCACCGTCGAGATCCCACAGGTGGGCACCGTGGCGCGGACCCGCGGGATCGAGGACATCACCGTCCCCGGCGACGAGCGCACCGTACGGGCGGTGCTGATGCAGACCTTCATCCCTGTCCCCGGGCAGGAAGACGCGGTGGCGCTGGTGTCCGGCAGCAGTCAGGTGCTGGGCCTGGCGGACTCGTTCTTCGACATGTTCGATGCCATCACCTCCACCTTCCGCTTCACATGATGGCTTCGCCGCACGGCAACCGTCCCGCACCTCGCTGACCAGCCCGCTCCCGCGAAGCTTCGCCTGCCACCCTTCACCCGTGTCAGTGCCAGGAGTTAGGGTTGCCCACCAAGATCACGTAGACTCGAGTTGAGTGCGTTACGGGGGCGTTGACGTGGGCCATCGGCCGACAGACTGGCACGTACTGGACCTGGAGGGGGACCCGACTCCCGGCGATCCGGAGCGAGTACGCAAACTCGCCCGCGAGCTGCACGAGTTCGCCGAGGATGTCGGTACCGCGTTGCGGCAGATCACCGACATGGCGTCCGAGGACGCGGTCCTGAAGTGGTCCGGGCGCTCCGCGAAGAAGTTCAAGGAGGAGTTCGACGGCGTCCCGGGCAACCTGCGGAAGCTGCGGACCTCCTACGACATGGCCGGCGATGCCATCGCCGCCTACTGGCCGAAGCTCGAACGCGCCCAGTCCCTGGCCGACCGGGCACTGAAAAAGGGGCGCGAAGCACGCGCCGACCTGACCGCCGCCCAGGGACGGCTGGACTCCGCCAACGACTGGGTCAAGACCGCCACCGCCAGGACCGACGCGTACGACAAGGCCAAGGGCCCCGAGGCCCCGGACGAGTCCAAGGTGCGTGCCGCGACCCGCAACGCCCAGCAGGCCAACTCCGCCCGCAGCGACGCCCAGGGCTCGGTCGACAGTGCCCAGTCGGCTCTGGATGCCGCGAAGGCGATGGCTGCCGAGGCCAAGGAACTGCGCGAGGAGGCCGCCCGGGAGTGCAAGAACAAACTCGACGAAGCCTCCGACGCCGGCATCCAGAACCGCCACTGGTGGGAGGAGGCCACCCACTTCGTCATCGACAACTGGGACGCGATCGTCTCCGTCTGCAAGGTCGTCGTCACCGTCGTCGGCATCGTCGCGATGATCATCGGCGGCCCGATCCTCGCCGCCATCGTGGTCGTCGCGGCACTGGTCGTGCTCGCCGACACCCTCATGAAATACAAGGACGGGAAAGCCAGCCTCTTCGACGTCGGCCTGGCCGCCCTCGACTGCATTCCCGGCATGAAGGGCTTGACCACGCTCGGCGGAGCCGCCAAGGGCATCAAGGCCGCAGCGAAGGGCCTGCGCGCCGGCGGGCTGCGCAACGCCCTGCGCACTGGTAAGGACCTGCTCAAGAAGGCCAAGCCGGCCAAGGGCCGGTGCCTCAACGGCGACCCGATCGACATGGTCTCCGGCGAAATGCTCATGGAAGAGACCGACGTCGTGCTGCCGGGCGTACTGCCGCTCGTCCTGCAGCGCACCCATCTGTCCACCTACCGCTGGGGCCGCTTCTTCGGTGAGTCCTGGGCCTCCACGCTCGACCAGCGCCTGGAACTCGACGGAGAGGGCGCCGTCTTCGCCAGCGAGGACGGGATGCTCCTGGCCTATCCCGCTCCCCAGCCCGGTCGGCCCGTCATGCCCGCGGCAGGCCCGCGCTGGCCGCTGGAATGGGACGGACAACCCAGCAGCCCCATCACCATCTCCGACCCGCAGTCCGGCCTTACCCGCAGCTTCGCGGCGCCTGCGGCGAGTGCCGGGAAGGACGACCACGCCGATTCTCCGAGGCAGCGAATTCTGCTTCTCCAGTCGATCACCGACCGGAACGGCAATGAGATCACCTTCGAGTACGACGACGCCGGGATGCCGGCAGCGGTGAGGCACACCGGCGGCTATCACATCGCCGTGGACACCGCCGACGACCGGGTCACCGGCCTGCGCTTCCTCGGCTCGGACGAAGCCCCCAACGGCACCCAGCTCCTGAGCTACGCCTACAACAGCGACGGCCATCTCACCGAGATCTACAACTCCTCCGGCGTGCCGTTCCAGCTCACCTACGACGACGACGCACGCATCACGTCCTGGACCGACCGCAACGGCTCCTGGTACCGCTTCATCTACGACGCAGAAGACCGCTGCATACGTGGCGAAGGCATCAACGGGGTTCTCAGCTGCGCCATCAGCTACGACACCGACCACCGGATCACCCGGTACACGGACTCCCTCGGCCACACCACGACATTCGAGCACAACGAGGCGTACCGACTGATCCGGGAGACCGACGCGCTCGGCCATTCACGCCTCCAGGAGTGGGACGACGAAGGACGCCTGGTCGCCACCACAGACGCACTGGGCCACACCACGCGTGTCCAGTACGACGCATGCGGCCTGATCACCTCCGTCCACGGTCCGGACGGCCAGGAGAGCACTTCGACGTACGACGAGGCCGGCCGGCCGGTAGCGATCACCGGAGCGGACGGCGCCGTATGGCACCAGGAGTTCGACGAGCACGGCAAGCGCACCGCCGTCACCGATCCGACCGGTATCACCGTGCGCTTCTCCTACACAGCGTCCGGCCTGCTCGAGTCGATCATCGACGCCTTCGGCCACACCACCGAGTTCCGTTACAACCGGGCCGGCCTGCCTGTGGAGGTCTCCGATCCATTGGGTGCGGTCACGCGTTGCGAGTACGACGCGATGGGCCGCCAGTCGGTGCTCACAGACCCGTTGGGCAACACGACGCGGCTCGAGTGGACCGCTGAGGGACGGCTCGCCCGCCGTACCCACCCGGACGGCACCAGCGAGTCCTGGACCTACGACGTGGAGGGCAACTGCACCACGCACACGGCCCCCTCGGGTGGCGTCACGCACTTCGAGTGCGGAGTCTTCGACCTCCCCACGGCCCGCACCACCCCCGACGGTGCCCGCTTCACGTTCGCCCACGACACCGAGCTGCGACTGACCGGGGTCACCAACCCCCAGGGCCTCACGTGGAGCTACAGCTATGACGAAGCAGGTCGTCTGACCTCCGAGACGGACTTCGACGACCGCACCCTCGCCTACACCTACGACGCCGCGAACCGCTTCATCTCCCGGACGACCCCGCTCGGGCAGCTCATCAGCCACCACCTCGACCCGGCCGGCCGCATCCTGGCCAAGGATGTCGACGGCGAACGCACCACGTACACCTATGACGCCGCCGGACACCTCACCCGGGCGACCGCTCCTTATTCGATCCTGGAGCTCAGCTACGACGCTGCGGGCCGTGTCCTGTCCGAGACTGTCGACGGGCGCGCCACCCGTTTCGGCTTCGACGCCATGGGACGCCGCATTCACCGCATCACCCCCAGCGGCGTACGCACCGAGATGACTCACGATGCCGCCGGCCGACCCACGGCCATGAGCCTGGCAGGCCACCACCTCGACTTCACCCGCGATGCGCTGGGCCGCGAAACGAGGCGCACCATCGGCCTACCCACCGCGCCGCTGAGCCTCGGCACCTCCTGGGATCCACGTGGTCGGCGGACCAGCCAGCAGGTGTCGGTCCCGGGCCGCACGCTGCGCTCACGCGCCTACGCCTACCGGGGCGACGACAACCTGATCGGCACCACCGACCACGCCACCGGTGAACAACGGCGAATGGATCTCGACCCGGTCGGCCGACCGCTCCAGGTCACGGCCGACGGCTGGACCGAGTCGTACGCCTACGACGCGGCCGGTAACCAGACCGCCGCCCACTGGCCCGACGCCGCACCACACTCCGAGGCCCGCGGCGAGCGCAGCTACAGCGGCACCCGAATACGCTCCGCCGGTGCCATCCGCTACGAACACGATGGCGCCGGCCGCACCGTCCTGCGGCAACGGACCCGGCTGTCGCGCAAGCCCGATACCTGGCGCTACGAGTACGACGCCGAGGACCATCTCGTCGCCTGCACCACGCCCGACGGCACTCTCTGGCGCTACAGCTACGACCCGCTGGGCCGCCGCAGCGCCAAGCACCGCATGGCCCCCGACGGCGAAAGCATCGAGCAGACCATCCGCTTCACCTGGGACGGTACGAACCTCGCCGAGCAGGCCGACACTGCCACCGATATCGTCACCACCTGGGAGTACGACGACGATGAGCATCCGTTGGCTCAGCTCGAATGCCGGTCGCGAAACGGTGAATTGAGCCAGGACGAGATCGACCGCCGATTCTTCGCCATCGTCACCGACCTGGTCGGCGCCCCCACCGAACTCGTCGGTGAACACGGCGAGATCGCCTGGCACACCCGCACCACCATCTGGGGCACCATCGCCTGGAACCGAAACGCATCGGCCTATACTCCGCTGCGTTTCCCCGGCCAATACGCCGACCCCGAGACCGGCCTGCACTACAACTTTTTCCGCCACTACGATCCCGACACCGCCCGATACACCACCCCCGACCCCTTCGGCCTCGCACCGGCGCCCAACCCCGTCGCCTACACGACGAACCCGCAGACCTGGAGCGACCCGCTCGGCCTGGTCCCGAAGTCCTGTCTGCAGGACCGGTACAAGTGGGATGGCAGCGTCCGATTCGGGAAACTGGATGACCTCGGCCGACCCACGGGTGTATGGGCGTCGTTGCGCAAGGAAATGCTCGACACCGGAACGGAAGCCGGAGCGACCCGGACGCCGGGCTGGCGAGGTAACGGCACCCTCTTCAACGAGGCGCGCGGCCATCTGCTGGCCAACCGCCTGGGTGGCCCCGGCACGGGCCCCCTGGCGCGACACAATCTCGTCACCCTCACCCAGAACCCGACCAATACCCCCGACATGAAGGGCCTCGAAGCCCAGGTTTACAATGCGGTCAAGGGCGATCCTGCCAATGGCATTCCAGGCCAGAACGTCCAGTACTCGGTGAAACCGATTTACGAGGGAACCAATCCCATCCCGATCCAACTCGAAATATCAGCATTCGGAGATCGCGGATTCAAGCTGACGGATGTGCTGGAGAATCCCGCTGCAGGCGTGCGGACGGCCGTGATGTGATGAGACCGTCTCGAAGAAAGGATGACGATGACCCGGACCACCCCGCCACGGCCCCTGGACATCGAGCAGGTCTTCCCCGAGCTGGCAGCCCACCGTGCGACCAGCACCCGCCTCCACCCCCGGCCCGGAGCGCCGAAACACCACGACAGCTCCATCGGCGGACCGCTGTTGTGGCCGGCGGACGAGCCCTGGCCCACGTGCCAACACGCGCACCCGCGCAGCCGCGGCCGGCGAGTACCCGATGTGTACCGCGAGCGGGCCATGCTGCGCGAGGCGGAGAATCTTGTCCCCGGGACCAGTTTCACCGAAGAAGACCGGGCATTGCTGGCCACCTTGCGCGAAGAACACGAGGCCCCCGGTCTCGGTGAAACCGCGCCGGTTCCGCTGTTGCCGGTGGCCCAGTTCTTCACCAAGGACGTGCCCGGACTGGAGGCACCGCAAGGTACCGACCTGGTCCAGGTGTTGTGGTGCCCCTTTGACGGACACGGCCGGCAAGGGACGGTCGCCGTCGACGTGCGGTGGCGCGACTCCTCACGGTGTGGGGAGGTCCTGGCGACTCCCCCGCTCCCGGAAGTCGTCGGATTCGACGGCTACGTACCCGAGCCCTGCACCATCGCCCCTGAACAGGTCGTGGAGCACGAATACATCGAGCTACTCGACGCCGAATTGCAAGAGCGCATCGAGGAATGGGAGGTGCGGCTTGAGGAGGAGGCCGAGGATGATGAGGAGGACATCCTCAGCTACCAGGGCGACCTGTCCATCGCCCCAGGGTGGAAGATCGGAGGCTTCGCGGCGTGGAATGTGACCGGCCCGGCCGAGATCACCTGCTCGTGCGGCAGTCCCCTGCGGCTCTTCCTCACCATCGCCACCTATGAATGGGGCGGCACCGTCTCCAGCTGGACCCCGCTGGAAGACCGCCAGGCTCCCAGCCCCCAGGACAACAAGCACCCGACGGAGGTCCGCCCTGGCAGGGACGGCGTGTTGAACGTCTTCGCGTGCGCGGCCGACCCCCGGCACGAGCACCGAATTGTCCTGCAGTGACCTGACCGCCAACCGCTTCACCGACGCCGGTCCTCGCCCGCCCATGCTCTTCCTGGCATTGCCTTCCGTCTGCGGTGCTCCGGGCGCTGGGTCAGCTGGAAGACGCCGTTGCAGTTGCCGCCCGGCCGCCGCTCGCGGAGGTCTCGCGCGTCGAGCCTGCGCATGACCGGTGTGAGGCGGCGTTGGCCGATGGCAACGAGCCCGGCGGATTGTCTGATGCTGACGGGCTCGTCCGGATTAGCGTGTACCGCCGTCTCGTACGAAGGGCGTGCGACCGCAGGGAGACGGTGCGGGAGGTCGCACACGAGGGCCCAGCGCCCTCTCGCCCGTTGACTGCTTGAGAGGGCACACAAGGTCGGGGCCCACCGGAGCGCTCTGAGGCAGCAGGGCACGCTCGACGTCTGGGAGGCCGGACCGATGTCCGACAAGGGTGAGGTCAGCAACACCGGCCACCAGGTGTGAAACCACCGACACAAAGAGGAGGTCCTCCTCGACGCCGAGGACGTCGCCCTCGGCTACGAGACCCACCTGCACTGGAACAGCCAGGACCACTGGATCTGGTCCAAGCACCCCGCGCATCCCCCGCTGATCGCCATGGAGGACTACCTCCGCGCTACCGAGATCCTCACCTCCCACACCCGTGGGAAGGGACCCAAAGAGCGCCGCGCGAAGCTCTACACCTACGTTCTGGCCGGACGCGTCCACTGCCCTCTGTGCCGACGCAAAATGATCAGCCACGCCATCCCGCGCCGAGCCCCCTACTACTGCTGCCGCTACGCCGAGGAATACGCCCTCGCCAACAAGATCACCCACCCCCGCAACATCTTCCTCCGCGAGAAGACATCCTCCCTGTCCTCGACGAGTGGATCTCCCTGCAATTCACACCTGGGCACCGCCAAGCCGCCATCGACCGGCTCCACGCCGCGCAGCGCCTGACCGCACCCGAGCCCGCAGAGGAAACCAAGGCGATCATCCGCGACTGCGACCGCAAGCTCACGAACTACCGCAACCTTCTCGACTCCGGTGCCGCCAATTCCGGCACCGTCGCCCAGTGGATAAGCGAGACCGAGGCCCGCCGCAAGACCGCCGCCGCCCGGCTGCAGGAGAAGAAGAACCCCGGACTCACCCGGGATCAGGTCAGCGGGCTCGTTCACGCCGCCGGCGACATCGCCGACGCGCTGGCGGGGACGGGGACCGTACGCCGGGCGGTGCCTACCAGGCGCGGCCGTCGCTGATACGCATAAATTGCCGCCGGGCTATCCGCCATCCCTGCCTCGCCTGTTCCAGCGTCAGCTGCCCGTTCCGCCACGTGCCGCTGACCATCATGTCCTCGCCCCGGATGTGGCTGCGCATGGTGAACCGTGCCTCCCCCCGCCGTCACGGTGCACCGCGCCACATGGACTCCCCGCAGAGCCGATCCGCGCCTCAGCCACTCCGCGAGCCGTTCCACGGCACCGGCGCCGGCGCTGGCTCGACGAGGACATCCAACACGGTACCGGCCGGGTTAGAACCGGAACACCTGCACATAGGCCGGGTCGCGTGGAGCGAGCGCGCTCACGACCTCCGAGTAGAGATGTCTTGGACCGGAGTCCAGGCAGTCCATCCATGTGCTGGATGTCGAGAGCCTCGCCCCGACACGCCGAGATCCTCAGACCTTGGAGACGGCGTCAGTCTCCTCCAGCAGCAGGCGCATCCGATGAGTGACAGGCCCACCGTAGGCGTCGGCCCGCAGGTTCACCTGGTCATTGAGGAACTGGTCGAGCAGGTAGCCGTTGGCCGCGTGAATCTCCACGCCGTCGAAACCGGCCCGCAGAGCGTTACGCGCGGCTACGGCGTAGGTGCCGACGACGCCCTCAATCTCGAGCTCCATGGCGAGGGGGCTCGAACGACTGTGGACCATTGCGCGTGAAGAGCTTGCCGTCAATGCACACCGCAGAAGGGGCGACAGGCAGGGCACCGCCAGGCTGGACGGAGGAGTGGGACTGCCGGCCGACGTGTCAGAGCTGGAGGAAGACCAAGGCCACACCACCGCGGGCGTGTACGGCGTCCGTCACCCGCCGCCATGCGGCCACCTGTTGGGCGTTGTAGATGCCAGGCGTTCCCGGACAGGCGGCGGCTTCACCGCCGATCTGGGCGCCCTCGACGATCTGGAGCCCGGCGCTCGCACGCTGGGCGTAGTACAGCGCCATCAGACCTGTGGGCATGTCGCCCTGGCCGGCCCGGTTGCGGGTCAGCGGCGGCATCACGACCCGGTTGAGCAGGAGAGTTCCTTCCCAGGAGGCTCAGCAGCCCTAACGGACGCTGACCAACTGGGGGTTACACCACTCACCGGTTTCTCGCTCGCCCACGTCGTGGAGGTGATCTGCCGCAGGTGGCAGATCGAAGAGGTATATTGTCAATGTGACAGTAATCCGATACGGTCGGCATCATGCGTGATGATTCCTGGTTGCCGCCGTCCGTTCTGCTCACAGTTGATTTGGTGATCCTTACGTTGCGCGAGGGGCAGCTGTGTGTCCTGCTGGTGGAACGAGGCAAGGAGCCCTTTGCGGGCATGCAGGCACTGCCAGGTGGTTTTCTCGACCACGTCGATGAGGCGATCCCCGACGCCGCTCGCCGTGAGCTGGGCGAGGAGACCGCCGTGGATGCCGGACGGTTTCACCTGGAGCAGTTGGCCACCTACGGGGATCCAGGGCGTGACCCACGTGGGCGGGTCGTCTCCGTGGCACATCTGGCGATCGCCCCGCGCCTTCCTGATCCGGTCGCGGGAACGGATGCCGCGGATGCCTCATGGGTCCCCGCGGAGGTGGTCCTTTCCGGAAAAGTGAAGCTGGCTTTCGATCACGACCGGATATTGGCGGACGGCATTGAACGAGCGCGTACGAAACTCGAGTTCTCGGCGCTGGCCACGGCGTTCTGCGAAGACCTCTTCACCGTCGCCGAGTTGCAGCAGGTGTACGAGGCAGTGTGGGGCGTCCCGCTCGACACTCGGAATTTCTACCGGAAGATCCAAGCCGTAGATGGGTTCATAGTACCGGCCGGAACGGAACGTAGGACGACGGTGGGGCGACCCGCGCGACTGTTCCGCGCGGGACCGACAACGGTGCTGTCGCCCCCACTGGTCCGGCCCGTTCCGCCCTTGGCGGAACAGCAGGCGGAAGAACAAACAGAAGAACACGCAAAGGAACGAGGATAGATGCCGAACGACCTGGTGGTGATTCTCACCGCCCTCAATCTCGAGTACGAGGCTGTGCACCGGAAACTGGCCGATCCGCAGATGACCGTGCACAAGAGCGGCACGCGGTTCGAGGTCGGGACCGTGCCGGGCACCTCGTGCCGTGTGGCGCTCAGTCTGATGGGCAAGGGAAACCATTCGGCCGCGGTGCTGACAGAACGCGCGATCGAGCACTTCTCCCCGGCAGCCGTGCTGTTCGTCGGTGTCGCCGGGCGCATGCGGAGCTCGATCGCGCTGGGCGACGTGGTGATGGCCACCCATGTGTACGCCTACCACGGCGCTACGAGCGAGGACGACGGACTCAAGGCTCGGCCCCGGGTGTGGGAGACACCGCACCCTCTCATCCAGCTCGGCGAGGATCTGGCCCGTAGGACGGACCGGGTCGGCCACGCGCCGAAGAACGGGAAAGTGCCGCGGGTGCACTTCGGCCCGATAGCCGCAGGTGAGGTCCTGCAGAACTCGCGGGACTCCGCCGAGGCCGTATGGCTCCGGCAGCACTACAACGACGCGTTCGCGATCGACATGGAAGCCGCCGGTGTGGCACAGGCCGGCCATCTCAGCGGTCTGCCGGTCGGCATCATCCGCGGCATCAGCGACCGAGCGGACGGCACGAAGAACGGCGCGGAGGACCGCGAGCGGCAACCGCGCGCCGCAGCGAACGCGGCGGCTTTCGCGGTACGTCTGGCTGCGGAACTGATCAAGGAAGCAGAACTGGCAGAGAAAGCGGAGGAAGAGGAGCAGATCGTCATGGCCCAGAAAGACAGAACTGGCAGGGGCAACGGAAGCGTCGTCAACACGGCCGTTTCCAGCACTGTGGGCTTCATGGCCGGAAAGGTCACCGGCAGCACCGTCCACGTCAACGCGGCAGATCTGAAGGCGTCCACCCCGACGGAACTGGTCGCGGAGCTGGACCGCTTCCGTGAGCAACTGACACGACACCACGCCGACGGGGACCTCGACGCAGACATTCACCACGAGGCGCAGGTCGAGCTGAGCATCGCGAGGCGCGCAGCGGAGGAATGCACCGCGGACGCCCCTGCGCCTCCGAAGAAGGCAGCTCTGGCGCTCAGGAAGTTACGCGGTCTGCTCGCCGATCACGCGGAACTGGCCGCCGGCCTTGCGGCCCTGACCGCGGCGGCGGGTGACCCGGCATGACCGAGGATTTCCCCTACACGCACAACGAGGCGCACGACTCCTTCGTCGGCTTCCAGGCCGAGGCCGTACACGACTCCACCATCAACATCGTCCCGCCGGACGCCTCGCCCCAAAAGAAGTACGAGGTCGGGGTCCGCTGTCTGGAAGAAGGCTTGCCCGGCCGGGCGCGGGAACTGATCTGGGAAGCGATCACCCACAACCACGACGGCCCATAGATCCGTTTTCACTGGGCGCTCGCCATGCTCAGCAAACGCGCCCACCATGACCTCAGCGCCGAGGAGCGCCGTCAGCTGGACCGGACACGGGACGTCGTGCAGAGCTACGCCGACAACGATACCTGGAAACCCGGTCTGCAGGTCGTATTCGATCTGCTGGCGCTGCCTGGCAAAGCGGACAGTGAGACTGCCGACGTACTGAAGCGGCTGAGGGATCTGGCGCCGCTCCAGCGTGACCTGATCGTCCACCACCTGGACCTCGTGCTCAACAGCCGAACGAAAACCACCTTGTGGGCCGAGACCTGCGAGCTCGCCACGGCCGGGCAGTGCAGCGGTGACCGTTCCCGGCGGGTCCGGTACTACTTCGAACCCGATCCCATCGGGGCACGGACCCGGCCTCCCGAGGAGAGCACCGCCTCCCGCTACCGTCCCCGCCTGGCCGCCTGGACGGGTCTGTTCGTCGTCGCCGCTGGTTTCCTCGAGGTCTCGGCAATGATCGCGGAGCCGCTGACCGCGATCGGTGAGCTGCTGATCGCGCTCGGCACCGGATTCCTCGCCGCCCGCTTCGGTCAGCGATGGTGGCACAACCAGCTCCGGCTGCAGGCCAAGGAGCAGGAACTGGGCCAGGAGCCGGACCAAGGGCCGGGCCAGGAGCCGCTACAGGATTCGGACCACTCCCCGGCTGTCCCCTCCCTCGCATCCGCGGGCGGCGGGACTCTCGCGAAAGACGGGTTCACCAGCCACGTCCGTAAGTCCTTCAAGCGCTACTTCAGCAAGCACGTGCCGCACGGGCTCGACCGGTCCGAGTGGCTCGCCCACACCGTCGGCGTCCGCGCCGTTCTGGCCGCCGAGGTCGCGTTCCTCTACCGGGAGAGCAGAATCAGCGTCGACCGGCTCAACTGGCTGATCCGCTACCTGGCCCGGGACGCCAGGGAGCGCCACAACAACGGCACGCTGTTCACCCACCGGCAGCGGTACCGGACACCGGTGACGACGAAACTCGCCTGCGTGCTCACCCTCGCCGTCCTGGGCGTCACATCCCTGGCCGTCACCGTCACCGCCGCAACGGCTTCGGCGAGTGTGTTCCACGTCCTCCTGACCTTCGCCGTGCTCTTCGGCGCAGTCGTGAGCGGGCGGCGGGCGGCGTCGGTGTGGCTGGACATGCGCAGCGAGGAACAGAGGTTCGTCGAGGAGACGCAGGAGTACCACCGGCGGATGTACGCGCGTGAGACGGAGTTCCAGCGCTGGAAGGAGCATCTGGAAGCCGTCCGGCCCTCCGACGCCGAGATGGAGACGTGGCTCAACCACGACAAGGTTCTGTTCACCGCCGATGTGCTCCGTCACTACCAGCTCACCTGGTACGACATCATCGCTCACACGATCCTGACGACACCGGCACACCCCTACAGACGAGCACGGAGGCGGGGCGGACCCTGGCGCTACTCCCGGTACACTCTCCGGCTGTTCCTGGCCACACGGGACGGTATCCGCGAGATCAGCACCGAAACCGACTTCGCCCCAGCCACCCGCCTGGGCGAACAACGCACCAACTACCGCTTCGACGCGCTCTCCTCCGTGCAGGTTACCGAGAATGACCGCGTCGGCTACGAGATGGCGCTACTACTCTCCAGCGGCCCGGCCAGAACCATCCGAATCAAGGACGCCGACAGCCACCAGCTCGAACCGAATGAGAACGCCCGGGAACTCTCGGAGATCAACCTCGACGCGGCCGGCTTCGCCCATACGTTCCGTCTCCTGGAGGGCATCGCGGCCGACGGGAAGGCTTGGATCGAGCGGAACAACGCCGACAATCCGCCGCCTGCGGGCAGCACCGACTGAGTCCTCCGGGACCGGATACGGAGGCCGACCGGCCAGGGAGCTGCTGAGCAGCACGGCAGTTCCCTGAAGGTCCAGGCACCACGAGGGCCGAGTACGCGTACCACCGAGCCACCCCCTGCCAAGGTGTCGCGAAACGAAGGTGACAGTCAGTCATGACCGCCAGTAACAGAAACCGGAGCACCAGCGCCGTACTCCTTGCCGAGTACGCACAGATCAAGGACGAGCAGCGCGCACGTATCGGCTTCCGTGACAACCTGCTGTACGTGACTCTTGCAGCCGTGACCGCCGTTGCAGCCGTCGCTGTGCAGTCGGACAACCTGCAGTTGATCCTGGCCCTTCCTGTGGTGTGTCTTGTGCTCGGATGGACGCACCTGGTCAACGACGAAAAGATCTCAGCCATCGGACGGTACGTCCGCACCGATCTCGCGTCCCGGCTTGCAGAGACCATAGGCGTAGAAGACCCGCTGTTCGGCTGGGAGGCCTACCATCGCAGCGACGCCAAGCGGAGCTCACGCAAGATCACCCAGACGATCATCGAACTGGTGACCTTCCTCGTCACTCCCTTTGCCGCACTTATCGTCTTCTGGTGCCACAGCACGGGCAACACTCTGCTGGTCTCCGTCTCCATCCTGGAAACCGCCGGGCTCGTCATCCTGGGTGTGCTGTTCCTGCAATACGCCGAGAGGTGAGACGCTGCCCGATGCTACGGACTGAAGATTCGTTCTGAGGTGTTCCGGGGCTGATGGAGGCTCGGCGCTGGTCTCGATCACTCGCCTGAATGTCGCCATCTCGGCAACCACCTGCGGGTCTGCTGCAAGGTTGAGTGACAGGCATCGGGATGGTATGGCCCAATGCCACGAGGCCATACCCGCCGGATGGCCTGCAGGCAGCGGCCTCCGGTCCTGTGGCTGTAAATCCCCCCTCCCCCACAGGAGTGACCTGCCGTCGCGCAGGTGGCGGCACCGCGAGATACTGCCCGCGGCGAAAGATACCGCCATGACGAACATGAGCGACAGCTACCGGCGGCGACTCAACCGCCCCTTCAGATGGTGAGCGCCGGGGCAGCGGAAGGCGCGGTCGCCCGCCATTCACCGCCCTACCGCACAGCCTGTGTCTTCGGTCGGCGGCGGGGGCGGGGGCGGGTGAGCCTCTCCCACCACAGGCGCGCGGTCGCCGGGGTGACCTCACCCATCGAAGCCGGGTGCTCGGGACCGAGAAGGCAATACTTTCAACGGCCGAAGTTCAGCGGCCCGTTGATGTCCCGTGCCTGTACCACCGTGCCGTAGACCGTGCCGGGAATCTGGTTGTGTACATCGCCCGAGCCTGTCCGGATAGCGGGCAGGGCCTCGGCCTGCCTGCGCCAGGCCTGAAGCGCCTGGGCGAATGCTGGATCCTGTTGGGCCCGGAGAGCCAGTGTCTGGGAGAGTTCCTGTGCCCGCTGCGTGTCTTCCGACGTCTCGTCGAGGGCTGTCAATTCGTCTTCGCCGTGCGGTTCGCTGCCCGTCGGACGGCGTCTGATCAAGTCCCGCAGCGAGTACCAGAGTTGCTGTCCTGCAGCGCCCGCCGTTCCTCCGGCGAGGGCCATCAGCAAGGCTGGGGCGATGGGTTCCACGGTTGTTCTCCTCCGGCGAGTCCGGTGATCTGGGGCGTACGTCGCGGATACAGCAGTGGGATGCAGGGTGAACTGGCACGCGGGTGAATGGCGTTGCGCAGTTGCTGACATCAGTGGCGGGCGGGTCGCATGGCACACCGGCGCTAACGGAGCCATTGTGTCGTCATCCGGTAGTCAGCTCCTGCAAACGCCGGTGCAGGTCGGTGGCGGGCGGGTCGGTGAAGCCGTCAATGAGGGTGAGGGCCTCGGTGCAGTGTTGGCGGGCTTGCTCGGGCTGGCCGTTGTCGGTATGGGCGTCGGCGAGGTGGACCAGGACCTGGGCGAGGTCCCATGGCTGGTCGAGGTCGCGGAGGATGCGGGCGGCCGTGATGTGGAAGTCGATGGCCTCGGGCATGCGGCCGAGGGCGTGCAGGGTCTGGCCGATGCCGTCGTAGCCCAGAGCCTGGCCAAGGCGGTTGCCGACGGAGCGCTGGAGGGTCTCGCACGCCCAGTACGTCTGAAGGGCCTCATCGTGACGGTTCTGTTCGCGGTGCAGGGTGGCTTGTTCGAGGCGGAGGGCCGCTTCGAGCGCGGGGGAGGCAGTGGCGTCCAGCATCGCAGTGGCTTGCGCCAAGTGCTCCTCGGCCTGAGCGTGATCGCCGGCTTCCCGGGCGACGCGGGTCAGCAGGACCAGGGCGTCGATGTCCATGTATTGGTCGGCTCCGGTCTCGCGATACACGGCCAGGGCCTGGTGAGCCAATCGGGCAGCCTGCTGGTGTTCGCCGAGGTCGGCGGCGACGTAGGCGAGACCGCACAGGACGGGACCGGTGCGGTGATGGGGACCGTGCTGCTGGTAGAAGGCCAGGGCCTGTTCCAGGAGGGTGCGGCCGGCTTCCAGGTCGCGGCTCCACAGGCGGACCAAGCCCAGGCCGCCGGCGGATTCGGCCACACCGGGCAGGTCGCCGATACGGGTGCGCAGATCAAGTGCGGCCTGATGGTGCTCGCCGGCCTCAGCCAGCCGCCTGGAGTCCTTGTACGCGGTCCCCAGGGTGTCGTGCATCAGAGCCTGGGCCTGCTGATCGCCCAGGCGCCGGGCGACATCCAGACCGGTGTGGGCCATCGCCAGCCAGTCGTCGAAGGTGCTGCGGGCGGAGTGGAGGCAGTGCAGGGTCGCCGGCAGCTGCCAGGCAATCTCGTCCATCCCGGCCTGTTCGGCGGCCCGCGCGACGGCCAGCAGATTGGCCTGCTCCCGCCGGTGCCAGGCGAACGCGTCCTGCTGTCCGTCGAAGGCCACTGCCGGCGCCGGGCGGGCCTGCTCGAGCGAAAGGACCGAGGGGTGAAAGGTCTGGGCCGCCGCGCGGGCGGCGTCAGCGGTGTGCAGGTACCACAGGGCCACCCGGTGGAGCGCACGGTGCTGTTCTTCCCTGGTTTCTTCCTGGTGGGCCTGGTCGGTGGCGTAGGCGCGCAGCAGGTCGTGGAACTGATACCGCTGCGCCCCGGTGGGCTCGATCAGGTGGGCGCCGGCCAGGAGGTCCAGCAGGCCGTGGGTCTGCCGGACCTCCTGGCCGGTGAGAGCGGCGGCGGCCTGGACGGAGAAGTCGGGGCCAGGGTGCAGGCCCAGGAGACGGAAGAGGCGGGCGGCCGGCGACGGGAGGGTGCGGTAGGACCAGGCGAAGACGGTGCGGACCGCGTCGGCTTCTTCCTGGTCGGGGCTGGAGAGCGCCTCCCACAGGGTCGATTCGTCGCGCAGCTGGGCGGTCAGATCGGGCAGGGCGAGCCAGGGATGGGTGGCGGCGCGTTCGGCGGCGATCCGCAGTGCCAGGGGCAGACGTGCGCACAGCCGGGCCAGTTCGGCGATCTGGGCCGGGTCGTCGCCGGCGCGGTAGCCGCGGGTGGCCGCGGTGATCAGGTCGGCGGATTCCTGCTCGGCGAGCATGCCCAGGGTGATGCGGCGGGCGCCGTCGCGCACGGCCAGACCGGACAGGCGGTGTCGGCTGGTCACCACCGTCAGGCAGCCCGTGGTGCCGGGCAGCAGCGGACGGACCTGCCCGACGGTGGCGGCGTTGTCCAGCACCACCAGGACCTGCTTGCCCGCCACCAGCGACCGGTACAGCTCCGCACGTTCCTCCAGCCCGGCCGGGATTGCCGGTGCGGGAACGCCGAACGCGCGCAGAAACCGTTCCAGGGCTGCTGCGGGCGCCAGAGGCGGTCCGGTGTCGTAACCGTGCAGGTTCACGAATAACTGGCCATCGGGAAAGCGCCCGCTGATCCGGTGGGCCAGGCGAATGGCGAGCGAGGTCTTGCCCACCCCGGCCGTCCCGGCGATCACCACCACCGGCACCCAGCTGTCCGGGGCGTCGACGGCGTGCAGCGCATCCAGTTCAGCGAGTTCGGCGGCCCGGCCGACGAAGCCGGACACATCGGCCGGGAGCTGACGTGGCACGGGCGTTTCCCCCCTCAGCGGGGCGGGGCTGTGGAAGTGCACACCCCCGTGCACCTGCCCGGCCTGCACCACGTCCCGGGCCGCCCCGGACAGATCCGACCACACCCCACCGGCCGCCGTCCCGTCCCCTGGTCTGCCGGGCAAGGCATCTCTCATTCCCGAGCCCTCCCCCTGTGCTCTGCGCGGCAGTCCAGTGCCGCGGCAAGAGCGATACAGTCTGTGCCGCTGTCCAACCTCACACACCCAAGGCCGTCTGTCACGACCGCCTGGAGGGCGGGGCCGACTCCGGGGCCTGGCGCAAGCCAGACGAAAGGGTGCTGTGGACCGGCCTCGGCCCACAGCACCTGGCGACGGCCGCCTGCCTCAGGCGGGCATCTCGAACTCGCCGTTCCACACCCCGAGCAGGAACGCCTCCCACTCGGCCCGGTCGAACGCCACCATGGGACCGCTGCGGTCACGAGTGTTGCGCACGTGCGCCAGGCCCTCCGCAAACCGGACTTCCACACACGTTCCCTGGTTCGGGCTGAAGCTGCTCTTGAACCATCCGTCGTCCCCCGGCGGGATCACCGTGCTCACGGTCATCGCCTTCTCCTTCCCCTGCGCGGGCCGCACGCCCTGCTGCGGCGTCCCGGTGCCACGAGCACACCGGTGAACCCACAGGTGAGACCACGGTGAGCAGCACTCACTCACCTCTCGCTCACCATTCCGCGTCGGCCGAGCTGTGCGCCCGGCCGTCACCGAGATCACCACCGGCCCGGGCGCGTGCCGACGAGGCGGGCCGGTGGCGGAATGCTCCCGGCGCCCACGGGCACCAACGCTTCGGCGAGTCCGCGGAACGGCCCGTCCGTAGGTGTAAGCGCGCGGCGGGAGGCGCAGGCGCCGTTCCGTGCGGCGGACGACCGATCACAACCGAGGCAGGAGTGCTCTGACGTGACGAGGTCGTACCTCTGCGCTGGAATGTGCTCCTGTGCGCTTCTGGTACGCCCCCGGCGCGTCATCTGATCATGACCCTGCCAAGGACATGCCTTCCGCGGGGCCAGGAGCCGCCGACCCGCGAGGGCGGGTGACGGGGACCTGGACGATGAGGGGCGCGACGTGGACGCCACCGGCACGACATCAGACGGCGAAGACATGACGGACCGGCTCCGGCAGGCCGGCGGCCCGGCGGCTGTGTCAGACGCAGCCGCCGGGCCGCCGGCCGAAGACCAGCCGCACCCTCCGCCGAGATCCCGCGCACCGGAGGCCCCTCTCCCGGTCGCGGACGATCCGGTGCGGCAGGCTGCCGAGGCGTTCGCGGACGAGCTGATCCGGCTGCGCACCGCCGCAGGGCTCTCCCAGTCCGCTCTGGCCCGGCGCCTGGGGTATGACAAGTCCTACGTCACCCATCTCGAACGCTGCACCCAGGCCCCCACCCAGCCCGTCGCCCGCCAAGCCGACCATTTCCTGGGCTCCGGCGGAGCCCTGTCACGCCTGTGGCACGCCTACCACACCGCCCGCGCCGCCGGTCGGCGCCAGCCACCGCAAGACGCCCGGTCTACGGTCGACGCCTTGGAGGGGCCCGGCCCGGAGGCCGCAGCACGCGATCCGCATGACGCGGGTGAGCATCCCTCCGCCGTCCCCGAGACAGGCAGCGGCGGACAGCCCGGTGCTTTGCCGGTTTTCGACTTGCGCGGAGCAAAAGTGAACGTGCAGTACGGCGACCACAACACCCAGCACATCACCTGCTGAAACCCGCCCCGCCCGACGCACACGCGCCCACACCCTGCGGCAGTGCCGCGCGTGCGCGACGGCTCCGCACCACCCATCTCGTACCCCAGGTCCCCGGGTACCGCAGCGCACAGTAGGGACCTTCACGGATGGAACCGCGCGGCACCGCCAACATGCAGATCGGCGATCACAACATCCAGTACATCACCTACCAGGCCTCACCTCGGCCCACCCCCGTCGCCCTGCACAGCACCCTTCCCCGCGACATCGCGGACTTCACCGGCCGCGACAGCGAACTACACCGCCTCCTGCACGCGGCCGAAGACGGACACGTCCCCGTCATCAGCATCCACACCGTCGACGGCATGCCCGGCGTCGGCAAGACCGCCCTGGTCATCCACGCCGCCCACCAGCTCATCGCGCGCTACCCGGACGGACAGTTCTTCATCGATCTCCACGCCCACACCACCGGCCAGCCTCCCGCCGACCCTGCCGACGTCCTGGCCACCCTGCTGATCAGCATCGGAATCAGCCCACAGCACCTTCCCGACACCCTGGAGGAACGCGCCGCCCTGTGGCGGGACCGCCTGGCCGGACGCCGAGTGCTGCTAATCCTGGACAACGCCGCGGATCCGGCCCAGGTCGAACCTCTCCTGCCCGCTTCACAGCAGTGCCTGGTCCTCATCACCAGCCGGCGGCGCCTGATCGCCCTCGACGGCGCCGCCCCCCTCCCCCTCGACCCCCTGCCCCCCGACCAAGCCGCCCACCTCTTCACCCGCCTGGCCCGCCGCACCTCCACGGAAGCCGACCACAGCGCGGTCACCGAAGCCGTACGGCTATGCGGCCGCCTCCCCCTCGCGATCACCCTGCTCGCTGGCCGCCTCGCCCACCACCCCGCCTGGGACCTCACCACCTTCACCGACGAATTCGCCACCGCCCAGGATCGCCTGAGCGAACTCCGAGTCGGCAACCGTGCCGTCGCCGCCGCCTTCGACCTCTCCTACCAAGACCTCCCACCCCACCTGCAACGTCTCTTCCGCCACCTCGGTCTCCACCCCGGCCCCGACATCGATCCCTACGCCACCGCTGCCCTCACCGGCATCCGTCTAGCTCAGGCACGACGCCAACTGGAAACCCTCTACGCCGACCACCTCATCGAAGAACCCGCCCCCCGCCGCTACCGCCTCCACGGCCTCCTGCGCGAATACGCCCACACCCTCACCACTCACGACCCCACCGAAGCCCGCGCCCACGCCATCCAACGCCTCCTGGACTACTACACCCACACCGCCCAAACCGCCGATCACCACCTCGACGGCATGCCACGCCTCCACACCCGCCCCACCCCCGCACCCGCCGCGGCACCCGACCTCAAAACCCGCGAACAGGCACTGGCCTGGATGCGCATTGAACTCCCCAACCTGATCGCCTGTGCTCACCACACCACCGACCACACCCGGCCCATCCACATCCAACTCGCCCACCACGTGGCCGCCTACCTACGCCAGCAAGGCCCCTGGGACCGGGCCCTCAGCCTCCACCGCGACGCCGCCAACGCTGCACACCACGCCAACGACCACCTCGGCGAAGCCAGCGCCCTGCGGGAACTGGGCCGGGTGCTGTATCTGACGGGTGACTATGCGGGAGCGGGTGACCTGTCCGGGCAGGCCCTGGAACTGTTCCGCACTCTGGGCAACCGCCTCGGCGAAGCCGGCACCCTGCAAGACCTGGGCCGGGTGCAGCGGCTGACGGGGGACTTCGCGGAGGCGGGGAAGCTGGCCGGGCAGTCCTTGGAGCTGTACCGCACCCTGGGGAACCGCCTGGGCGAGGCCAACGCCCTACAGGATCTGGGCCGGGTGCAGCGGCTGACGGGGGACTTCGCGGAGGCGGGGCAACTGTCCGGGCAGGCCCTGAATCTGTACCAGGGTCTCGGTGACCGCTTGGGCGAGGCCAACGCCCTGCAGAACCTGGGCCGCGTACGGCGGCTGACGGGGGACTATGCGGGGGCGGGGCAACTGTCCGGGCAGGCCCTGAATCTGTACCGCGCTCTGGGCAACCGCCTCGGCGAAGCCGGCACCCTGCAAGACCTGGGCCGGGTGCGGGAGCTGACGGGGGACTTCACGGGGGCTGGGCAGCTGATCGGGGAGTCCCTGGAGCTGTACCGCACCCTCGGCAACCGCCACGGCGAAGCCAACGCCCTGCAGAACCTGGGCAGGGTGCAGCGGCTGACGGGGGACTTCACGGGGGCGGGGAAGCTGGCCGGGCAGTCCTTGGAGCTGTACCGCACCCTTGGCAGCCGCCTCGGCGAAGCCAACGCCTTACAGAGCCTGGGCCGGGTGCGGTATCTGACGGGTGACTATACGGCAGCAGGTGAGCTGTTCGGGCAGGCCCTGGAGCTGTACCGCACCCTCGGCAACCGCCACGGCGAAGCCAACGCCCTGCAAAACCTGGGCCGGGTACAGACCGAGTTGAAGGACTTCACCGCAGCAGCCGATCTCCTGGCCCGGTCACGGTCCCTGTTCGCAGAAGTCGGTGACACCCGGGGGGAAGCCGAAGCCATGAACAGCGCGGGTGTCCTACTCATCCGCTCCGGGACGCCGCAGCGGGCGCTTGCCACCTACCAGCAAGCTCTACTCTTGGCTCGTCAGGTCCGCAGCCCCCTCGATGAAGCACACGCCCTCGAAGGGATCGCTCGCTGCCAAGTACCCACTGACACGCAGGCCGCCATTGCCTACCTCCGCAAGGCCGTGACCATCTACCAACGCATCGGCGCCGCCGAGATACCCGCCACCACCGAATGCCTCACCCGCCTGGAAACCGAACGAGCCACAGGACTCGGCATGCGCTGACCTGAGACTGGAGGGGCAGCAGCGGTCTCACGAATGACCATCATCGGCGAAAGTGCTGCGGGAACATTGCCGCGATCCGTTTCCGTAGGTTGCCATTCACAGAACTGCGACGCCCCCGCCGGCAGCGCGTGCCGCACTCGGGGCGGGAAGACGTCCGGACGTTCCTTGGCTTGAGCCGTGTCGAGTTCGCCTGCGGCCTGGGCTACCAACTCGCAGGCCTCAGCCAGCATGGTCAGTGCCCAGGTGACGGTGCCTTCTTCGCTCAGCGAGACTGCTGGCCTCTGTTGGGTGCAGGCGCAGGATCTCAGGACCGAACCCCGGAGCGCCCGACCGTCGCGCCTCTGGCATCAGGTGTCGAGCTCGCCCGCCCAGGCGAAGTCCAGGAGTGCCTTGGGCAGGTATTCCGACTCGACCTCGATGGGGAAACCGGTATCGCGGGCGAGGCAGGCAATGGCCAGCGGGCCGAGCGAGACAAGGCCCTCACTACTCATGGACCGGTCCTCGTCGCGCGTC
Source organism: Streptomyces niger (assembly GCF_000718305.1). Taxonomy (GTDB): domain Bacteria; phylum Actinomycetota; class Actinomycetes; order Streptomycetales; family Streptomycetaceae; genus Streptomyces; species Streptomyces niger. The sequence goes on along the minus strand of NZ_JOFQ01000033.1, from coordinate 2,695 downwards.
CAGTAGGCCTTGTGCCAGCGCAGGGCGTCGACAAGCGCCTCGGTGAAATGCTCGCGGTCCCCGCGCAGGTAGCGGTAGAAGAGAATGATCGGCGGATAGAGGATGTTCGACATCAGCTCCACATCGGCCACACGGGCCGCCTCGGGCTTGGTTCCGTCGACCGCGGCAACCAGCTTGTCCCCCACATCGTCCCGCCCGAGCCAGGCACCTTGCAGAGCCTCCACCCAGGCATAGATGTACTCGTCGAATACTTGCCCGGACTCCCGCAGGAGCGAGACGGGCACCTGGGCCAGCTCCGTCAGCCGCTGCTTCTCACGGCAGATCATCGCGAGGTAGAACGAGGTGACCCAGGCCCCCGCATGTGTGTAGGGCTGGGGGCCCGTCGCGGGGAGATTTTTCGTCTCGCCCGCGATACGGCACGGAACGCTGCCCTCAGTCGTACAGGCTGCAGCGAACAGCCCGGAGCCGACCTGCATCGCCGTGACCCACGCCTCCCACGTCTCGATCTGCGCGGCCTCGGGGTCCGTCGCACAGCGCGCCTTCGCCAGGCTGAGCGTGGCGTTCAGGGCCCGCGCACGGGAAGTCTCCGACCCCTCGAGCCGGCCCAGCACTCGTCCTGCACTCTTGGTGAGCACCGCCAGTCCCTCGGCCGCGTTGTCCGTGGGGAAGCCATGGCGAGGAACGCTCGTGACCACTGACATTCTCCTCTAACTGATCCTGAAGTGTTCCAGCACCGCCCCAGCGTAGGTGGTACCCGGGTTGTCATTCGCCTTGACCAGCACGTACTGCAACTTCTTGTCTTCCAGCGCGTCGAAGAGCTCATCCGCGAGCTCGGCGTCCCGCGGCGAGCGCAGACCGCGGTTCCACATCTCCTGAAGGATGGTGTGGACGTACTCCTTCGTGCCTTGCTTGACCATCATGCCGCCCGCCGTGTCACCGACGCCTTGGCGCCAGCCGAGATCGGCGGACGGGGCCTTCGCCTCGACGATGAGGTAGTCACCGTTGTCCAGCTTGTACAGCTGATCGAACATGTTGGCGCCGCTGGGAGTCTTGGGGAGCTCCACCCACTCCGCATCCGGGAACTTTTCCGGAATGACGTGGTACCGGGCCGCATCCTCGCCAAGCTTCTCCGAGTGCTTGCTGTTGTTCGGCGTATCGCCATGATGCTCGGTGTACGCCTCCTGCGCGTCGTGAAGTGCCTCGTGCGCAGCCTCCGAATGGGTGTCCTTGAATTCCCTCTCGGCATTGTTGAGGTCCACGGACACCCTGCGTCCCTTCGCCACATCGTCGAGATGACCGGCATGTTCATCACGGACTGAACCGGGGTGGAATGCCTGCTGGTCGAACCTGACCTCGGACGGTCCGGACGGCAGGGCGTGCTTGGAGATCCAGTTGCCCTGCCGGTCCTTGGCCAAGATGGGCAGCTCGACACCGTTCTCCTTGGCACGGATGCTCCAGCGGTGACCGTCGGGCCGGTAGTACTTCTCGAACCAGGCGTCGTCGTTGTTGGCCTTCCAAATCTGCTCTTCGAGGATCTCCTTCCGCCTCTCGGGAGTGAGCTCCTGCTCCGGGCCGTGAACGCCATTGCGTGGGGTACCGCCCTCGTCCACCTGACTCCCGGAACCAGCTGCATCATCACCAATGCCAGGGCCGTTGCCATGACCGCCTGCGGAGGTTTCGTGGTCGGCACCGTGCGGGGTGCCACTGTGACCACGGGCGGGACCATGGTGGTCCGCCGCTTCGGGGCCGCTACCGTGACCGCCGCCGATGGCCTCATGCCCTCCATGTCCCTCTCCGGCGCCACCGCCGTGGCCACCAGTGTGGCTGGGGGGTGGTTCGTGACTGGCGGAAGGGCCCGTACCCAGGTCATCGGCACGGCTGCCAGGCATGTGGTCGCCCAGGCTGCCACCGGAGAAGTGCTCACCGGGTCGCCCCGACGACAGATGATCACCTGCACCGGGAAGGCGGTCACCAGCGTGGGTGCCGGTGGGGTGTACGTCGTCTCCTGTGCGGCCAACGTCGCCCACGTCTTCCTTGGGGGCGTCGTCGATGCTGTGGAGCACCTTGCCGTGTTCGTCGAGGAGGTTGCCCTGGCCGTCGAAGTAGCGGGCCGACTCGCCGGGGCCGGTGGGCAGCGGGTTGGCGTCCTTGGGCAGGGCCGGGACGTCGTCGGGGAGCTGGACGTTGCCGTCCGGGAGCCGGGTGGCACCCTCCGGCAGCGGCGCACCCTCCGGAAGGTGCACCGTACCGTCGGGCAGCTTCAGTGAGCCTTCCGGTAGCTTGATTGCGTCCGCGGGCAGGGCCGAGACGTCCACCTTCCCGATGCCCTTGAGGCTTTTCGCGATGTCGCCGACCTTGGACAGGCCCGCCCCGGCCGCCTTCCCCACATACGTCATGGGGTCGATGACCTTGCCGACCTTGCCGGCCACGGAGATGGCCCGGGTGACTGCGCCGGCCTTGCCCACCCCGGCCGCAGCGCCGCCCGCACCACCGGTGAAGACCGTGGTCAGGACGTTGAAGGTGACCCCGCCCGCGGCACGGGCAGGATTCTTGCCCCACTCATCCCAAGCGACCAACGCCTTGCCGGTCGCCTTCAGCGTGTTGCGCGATTCACGAATCCACGAAGGCAACTGGTCATCCGGCAGCGTCCCGAACAGCGTCTGCACGCCGGGCGAGACAGCGAAAGCCAGGCCGG
>NZ_JOFQ01000032.1 GCF_000718305.1 Streptomyces niger | reverse complement strand
CGCGATCTGCTGCAGCGTCGCCCCGATGTCCGCGGTCCGCGTCGTCGTCATCGACTGCACCGACACCGGTGCGTCGCCCCCGACGGCCACCGGCCCGACGTGGATTTTGCGGCTGACACGGCGGTCGGCGAGCTTGGTCGGAACGTCCGGCATTCCCAGCGCGATGGCAGTCATCTGACGAGCTTCCCCAAGGTGTGATCAAGGACCCGAGATCGGCGGGCTCCGTGGCCGAGGTTACGTCACCGGGATTGCCGGAGGCACATCGCGCAGGTTTACACCGCCCGAAAGGACGGTTGCCGGACACCCGTACGTGTTCGCACGTGTGCCCGGCGTTCCCGAGCAGGCTTCCGGCCGTGCTGCTAACCGGTCAGCCGTACCGGGTTGACCACGTCCGCGACCAGCACCAGCAGCGTGAAACAGATGAAGATGCCAGCGACGACGTAGGCGACCGGCATGAGCTTCGCCACGTCGAAGGGGCCGGGGTCGGGGCGCCGGAAGACCTTGGCGAAGGCGCGGCGCAGCGACTCCCACAGGGCGCCCGCGATGTGCCCGCCGTCGAGCGGCAGCAGGGGCAGCATGTTGAAGAGGAACAGCGAGAGGTTGAACCCCGCGACCAGGAAGAGCATGGTCGCCACCCGCTGGGAGGGCGGGATGTCCAGGGAGAAGACCTCGCCGCCGACGCGGGCGGCGCCGACGACGCCCATCGGGGAGTCCTGCTTGCGCTCGCCGCCGTTGAAGGCGGCGTTCCACAGGTCGGGGACCTTGCCGGGCAGGGCGATCAGGGAGTCGACGCCCTGCCGGACCATGTTGCCCATGCGGTCGACGGACTGGCCGAAGTCCTGCCGGACGATGCCGCTGGCGGGGGTGAAGCCGAGGAAGCCGGCGGTGACGTACTGGTCGGCGACGTAGCCGCCGTGGCCGTCGGTCTTGGCGACCTTGTTCTTGATCAGGTCGGCGTGCAGGACCTTGCGTGCGCCGTCCCGCTCGATGGTGATCGTCGCGGGTCCGGTGGTGTCGCGGATGGCCTGCTGGAGGGCGTTCCAGTCGGGCATCGGGCGGCCGTCGAAGGAGACGATGCGGTCGCCGGCCCGCAGCCCGGCGGCCTTGGCCGGGGAGTCCTTGGCGTCGGCCGGGCACTTGTCGGTCTTGGCGGATGCGGCGATGACGCAGTCCGAGACGGAGCCGACCTGGGTGGTCTGGGTGTTGATGCCGAAGCCCATCAGGACGCTCATGAAGATCACGACTGCGAGGATCAGGTTCATGAACGGCCCGGCGAACATCACGATGACGCGCTTCCAGGGCTTGCGGGTGTAGAACAACCGCTTCTCGTCGCCCGGCTGCAGCTCCTCGAAGGCGGCCGAGCGGGCGTCCTCGATCATGCCGCGCCAGGGCGAGGTGGAGCGGGCGGCCAGCTTCCCGTCGTCGCCGGGCGGGAACATGCCGATCATGCGGATGTAGCCGCCGGCCGGGATGGCCTTGATGCCGTACTCGGTGTCGCCCTTCCTGCGGGAGAAGATCGTCGGTCCGAAGCCGACCATGTACTGCGGCACGCGGATGCCGAACATCTTGGCCGTCGACAGGTGCCCCAGCTCGTGCCAGGCGATCGAGAAGAGCAGGCCGACGACGAAGACGACGATGCCGAGGATGGTCATCCAGGTCGTCATGCGCGGGCCTCCGATGGTGTGCGTGCCGCTCGGGCGGCCAGTTCGCGGGCGCGGGCGCGCGCCCAGGTCTCCGCTTCCAGTACGTCCGAGAGGGTCAGGGACGTTCCCGGCGCGGGCGTGCCGTGCTCGGCGACGACTTCGGCGACCGTATCGACAATTCCTGTGAAGGGCAGCCCGCCCTTCAAGAATGCGTCGACGCATTCCTCGTTGGCGGCGTTGAAGACGGCGGGTGCGGTGCCGCCGAGGGTGCCGACGTGGCAGGCGAGCGGTACGGAGGGGAAGGCTTCCTGGTCGAGGGGGAAGAACTCCCAGGTGTGGGCCTTGGTCCAGTCGATGCCGGGGGCGGCGTCGGGGATGCGTTCGGGCCAGCCGAGGGCCAGCGCGATGGGCATGCGCATGTCGGGCGGGCTGGCCTGGGCGAGGGTGGAGCCGTCGGTGAACTCGACCATGGAGTGGATGTAGGACTGCGGGTGGACCACGACCTCGATGTGCTCGAAGGGCACGTCGTAGAGCAGGTGTGCCTCGATGACCTCCAGGCCCTTGTTGACCAGGGTCGCGGAGTTGATCGTGATGACGGGGCCCATCGCCCAGGTGGGGTGCGCGAGCGCCTGCTCGGGCGTGACGGTCGCGAGCTCGGCCTTCGTACGGCCGCGGAAGGGGCCGCCGGACGCGGTGACGACGAGCTTGCGTACTTCCTTCATCGGACCGCCCATCAGGCCCTGGAAGAGCGCGGAGTGCTCGGAGTCGACGGGGACGATCTGGCCGGGCTCGGCGAGCGCCTTGACCAGCGGGCCGCCCACGATCAGCGATTCCTTGTTGGCGAGCGCCAGGGAGGCGCCGCTCTCCAGGGCGGCGAGGGTGGGCGCGAGGCCGATGGAGCCGGTGATGCCGTTCAGTACGGTGTGGCACTTGGTGGCGGCGAGCTGGGTGGCGGCGTCGGGCCCGGCCAGGATCTCCGGCAGCGGCTCGCCCGTTCCGTACTGCGCGGCCAGCGCCTCGCGCAGCGCGGCTACGACGTCCTCGCGGGCCACCGCGACGGTGCGGACGCGCAGCTGTCGGGCCTGCTCGGCGAGGAGTGCGACGCGGCCGCCGGCGGCGGAGAGGCCGGTGACGCGGAAGCGGTCCGGGTTGCGCAGGACGAGATCGATCGCCTGGGTGCCGATGGAGCCGGTGGAGCCGAGGATCACGATGTCGCGTGGCTCGCCGGGTGCGGTGGTCGGCGGGGCGAAGCGCAGATGCGGATGGGCGAGGGATTCCGTCATGGGCACCATTGTGGCCGGTCCCGTCCGGAGTGCGGACACCAGCTCACGGGTGATCCGGCGGGGCGGGGGCGTTGAGAGGCACGAGGGGTGGTGCGCGGGGGCCGCTGTCCGTGCGAGAGCCCGTCGTCGCGCCGGTGGTTTCCGTGCGGACAGCGGGTGCGTGTCCGAGGGCGCTCGGGGGCGCCACGCGGCGCTGCGCCTGCGCCCCTGCCTGCCGTACGGGCCGGTCCCCGCTCGCGAGGACCGGCCCGTCCCCCGTCCCGTCACCGGACGGATCCGCCCGTCACCGGATCCGCCGGTGTACGTCTCACCGGGATGCGCCGTGCGTGTCTCACCTGATGCGCCGGTGCACGTTCTCCCTCCTCGCGGGCCCCGGCGTGGCGTCCGCGATCCAGGGGCCGTCGCCGCTGGGGTCGATGACGCCGTCCTCCAGCCAGGTGTAGGTACCGGTCAGGACTCCGGCCACGACCTTGCGGTCCAGGTCGTCGGTGTTGGTCCACAGCCGCGCGAAGAGCTCCTCGACGCGGATCCTGGCCTGCCGGCAGAACACCTCGGCCAGTTGGTGCGCCTCGCGGCCGTGTTCGCCGGTGGCCTTGAGGTGCTCGGCCCGTACGCACGCGGCGCTCATGGCGAACAGTTCGGCGCCGATGTCGACGATCCGGCCGAGGAAGCCCTGTTTGGTCTCCATCCGGCCCTGCCAGCGCGACATGGCGTAGAACGTGCTGCGTGCGAGCTTGCGGGAGGTCCGTTCGACGAACCGCAGGTGGGTGGCCAGCTCGCCGAACTCCGCGTACGTGCCGGGCACCTGGCCGGGCCCGGCGACCAGCTTGGGCAGCCAGCGGGCGTAGAAGCCGCCGGCCCGGGCCGCGGCCTTCCCCTTGTCGCCGAGGGACTTGTCGGGGTCGATGAGGTCACCGGCGACGGAGAGGTGGGCGTCCACCGCTTCGCGGGCGATGAGCAGGTGCATGATCTCGGTGGAGCCCTCGAAGATGCGGTTGATGCGCATGTCGCGCAGCACCTGTTCGGCGGGGACGGCGCGTTCGCCGCGTGCGGCGAGCGACTCGGCGGTCTCGAAGCCGCGGCCGCCGCGGATCTGCACCAGTTCGTCCGCCATGAGCCAGCCCATTTCCGAGCCGTAGAGCTTGGCGAGTGCGGCTTCGATGCGGATGTCGTTGCGGTTCTCGTCGGCCATCTGCGAGGAGAGGTCGACGACGGCTTCCAGCGCGAAGGTGGTGGCGGCGATGAAGGAGATCTTGCCGCCGACCGCTTCGTGCTTGGCGACCGGCTTGCCCCACTGCTCGCGCGCGGCCGACCATTCGCGGGCGATCTTCAGGCACCACTTGCCGACGCCGACGCACATGGCGGGCAGCGACAGCCGTCCGGTGTTCAGCGTGGTCAGCGCGATTTTCAGGCCCGCGCCCTCGGGCCCTATGCGGTTCGCGGCCGGGACCCGTACCTGGTGGAAGCGGGTGACGCCGTTCTCGATGCCGCGCAGGCCCATGAAGGCGTTGCGGTTCTCCACCGTGATGCCGTCCGAGCCGGCCTCGACGACGAAGGCGGTGATGCCGCCCTTGTGTCCCTCGGACTTCGGCACCCGGGCCATCACCACGAGCAGGTCGGCGACGACTCCGTTGGTCGTCCACAGCTTGACGCCGTCCAGTACGTAGTCGTCGCCGTCCGGTACGGCCATGGTGGCCAGCCGGGCCGGGTCGGAACCTACGTCCGGTTCGGTGAGCAGGAACGCGGAGATGTCCGTACGGGCGAGGCGCGGCAGGAACTGGTCCTTCTGCTCCTGTGTGCCGAACAGTTTCAGCGGCTGCGGTACGCCGATCGACTGGTGCGCGGAGAGCAGCGCGCCGATCGCGGGGCTGGCGGAACCGACCAGCGCCAGCGCCTTGTTGTAGTACACCTGGGTGAGCCCCAGGCCACCGTACTTGCTGTCGATCTTCATGCCGAGCGCGCCGATCTCCTTGAGGCCGGCGATGGTCTCGTCGGGGATCTGCGCCTCGCGCTCGATGCGCGCACCGTCGATCTTCGTCTCGCAGAAGTCGCGGAGCTTGGCGAGGAACTCCTCACCACGCTGGACCGCTTCGGCGGCGGGGGTGGGGTGCGGGTGGATGAGGTCGAGCCGGAAGCGCCCCAGGAACAGCTCCTTGGCGAAGCTGGGCTTCCGCCAGTCCTGTTCGCGGGCCGCCTCGGCGACCTGCCGGGCTTCGCGCTCGGAGACGTTGCGGGTGGTTGGAGCCGTCATGAGGAGGGTCACCTCACCGCGGAGTCGGGTGGTCCGTACCGGTCCACCGGGATCGGCTGCCGGTCAGTGGCCTGTCCGGGCTGGCTACCGGTCAGTGCTACTTGTGAGTCTGTACCCGATCCGCACGACTTGCACCAGTCCTCGCGCACTCGGACGCGGAGCGGTGCCCCCGGGGCCCGCCGTCCGGTCCCCCGCCGTCAGCCCCGCGGCGGGTCGATGAGGCCGCGCTGGTACGCCTTCACCAGACGGCGCGGCACGGTGTACCGGCTGCCGTCGATGGTGATCGGTACCAGGTCGGGCGTGCCGGCCTTCCAGTTGGAGCGGCGGTGCCGGGTGTTGGCGCGGGACATCTTCCGCTTCGGGACGGCCATGGTCTTCCTCCTGTGGCGCGGGGTGCGATACGGCAGTCAGCCTACATGAAAACGATTCCCATATTTATAAAAGGGGGGCCGTGCCCGGACAGACCGGAGGGCCGGGGCGCGCCCGATGCGCGCCCCGGCCCCTGCTGTCCGGTGTCCGGCCCGATGGCCGGAAGCGTCAGAGTTCCAGCCCGGTCATCACCATCACTCGCTCGTAGGTGTAGTCCTCCATCGCGTAGCGGACGCCCTCGCGGCCCACACCGGACTGCTTGGCGCCGCCGTACGGCATCTGGTCGGCGCGGTACGACGGCACGTCGCCGATGATCACGCCGCCCACCTCCAGCGCCTTGTGGGCACGGAAGGCGGTCTGCAGGTCGTGGGTGAACACGCCTGCCTGGAGGCCGTACTTGGAGCTGTTGACGGCGGCGAAGGCCGCCTCCTCGCCCTCGACCTTCTGGACCGACAGGACCGGTCCGAAGACCTCCTCGGTCGCGAGCGTGGTGCCCTCGGGCAGGTCGGCGAGCACGGTCGGCGCGTACGTGGCGCCCTCGCGCTTGCCGCCGGCCAGCAGCTGCGCGCCGGCCTGCACGGCCTCGTCGACCCAGGACTCCACGCGCCGGGCGGCGTCCTCGCTGACCAGCGGGCCGACCTCGGTCGCGGCGTCCGTCGGGTCGCCGGTGACCTGCGCCTCGACGCGCTCGACGATCTTCGGCAGCAGCCGGTCGTACACGGACGCGTCGGCGATCACGCGCTGCACGGAGATGCAGGACTGGCCGCCCTGGTAGTTGGAGAAGGTCGCGATGCGCTGCGCGGCCCAGTCGAGGTCCGCCTCGGAGGCGTAGTCGGCGAGGATCACGGCCGCGCCGTTGCCGCCGAGCTCCAGGGTGCAGTGCTTGCGCGGCACCGAGTCCATGATCGCGTAGCCGACCTTCTCGGAACCGGTGAAGGAGATCACCGGCAGCCGCTCGTCCTGGACCAGCGCGGGCATCCGGTCGTTCGGCACCGGGAGGATGCTCCAGGAGCCGGCCGGCAGGTCGGTCTCGGCGAGCAGCTCGCCGAGGATTAGGCCGGAGAGCGGGGTGGCCGGGGCGGGCTTGAGGATGATCGGCACGCCGGCGGCGATCGCCGGGGCGACCTTGTGGGCGCTCAGGTTGAGCGGGAAGTTGAAGGGCGCGATGCCGAGCACGGTGCCCTTGGGCACGCGGCGGATCAGCGCGAGGCGGCCGGTGCCGCCGCCGTCGGTGTCCAGGCGCATGGCCTCGCCGGCGTTGAAGCGGCGGGCCTCCTCGGCGGCGAAGCGGAAGACCGACACGGCGCGGCCGACCTCGCCGCGCGCCCACTTGATCGGCTTGCCGTTCTCCGCGGAGATCAGCTGGGCGATCTCCTCCGTACGCTCCACCAGGCGCTGGGTGACGTGGTCCAGCGCGGCGGCGCGCACGTGCGCGGGGGTGGCGGCGAACTCGGCCTGCACCGCGACGGACGCGGCCACGGCCTCCTCGACCTGCTCCTCGGTGGGCACGCTCACGGTGCCGACGGTGCGGCCGTCCCAGGGCGAGGTGACCTCGAAGGTCTCGGCGCCGGTGGCCTCGCGGCCGGCGAGCCAGAAAGCCGTGGTGGCTGCGTCATTACGGATCGGCACAGTGGTTACCGGCCCTTCTCGGTGGCGGGGTGGGTGGCGCGCCGGCCGGTGCGCGCGACGGTTCCCGCCACGCCGGCCTCGGTCGCCCTTCCGGACGGGAACCACGGTAGGTGCGCACTCCCGGACCGGTGTTTGTCCGGGACGTACTAGTCCACGGAGCGGGTCCTACGGATTGGCGAGTGCGGGCGCGGCAGCCGGCCGTCCGCGTCGCCTCCGCGGCCGGCGTCCCGGGGCTCCGTCGCCACTGTCCGTACTGTCCGTCTCGCGTCCCGCGGCTCAGCTCTCCGGGGAGAAGGTGGTGGCCTTCAGGGCCAGCCACAGTTCCATCCGGACGTCCGGGTCGTCCAGGGAGCGCCCGAGGATCTCCTCGACGCGGCGCATCCGGTAGCGCAGGGTGTGCCGGTGGACGCCCAGGTCGGCGGCGGCCGCGTCCCACTGGCCGTGCCGGGACAGCCAGGCGCGCAGCGAGGCCACGAGATCGCCGCGGCCGGTCGCGTCGTGGTCGTGCAGCGCGCGCAGCATGCCGTCGGCGAAGGCGCGTACCGCGTCGTCGGCGAGCAGCGGCAGTACGGAACCGGCCGCCACGTCCTCGTGCTCGACCAGCACCCGGCAGCGCCGCCTGGCCACCGACATGGCCTGCTCGGCCTGGCGGTGGGCGGTCGCGGCCGCCGCGGGCCCGGCGGGCGCGGAGAGGCCCACGGCCAGGCCCGGGGTGGCGCGGAGCGCGCCGGGCGCGCGCTTGGGCGTGCTCGCGCCGGCCCGGGCCTCCAGCGCGGCGGCGTGTGCGGCGCACGCCTCGGCCGCCGCGCCGCCGTCCGCCGCGAGGACGGTCAGCCGGGCGCCGTCCGGCACCGCGAGCACCGCCTCGCCGCTGCGGGCCGCCGCCGACTCCATCGCGTCGGCCAGCGCGTCCAGCACCGCGGTCGGCTCGGCCGCGGACCGTTCCTCGCCGCCGCTCCCCGGCACCGGCTCCGCCACCAGCACCCGGAACGGCGCGTCCAGCAGCCCGCCGTACAGCCGTCCGGCCACGGCACGCGCGTGGTCCGGCTCGCCGGCCAGCAGCATCCGCAGCACCGCGGCCCCCAGGCGCTGCTCGGCCTCCTGGAGCGCGCGGGACCGCTCGGTGGTCAGGGTCAGCAGGGCGACGGCGGAGTGCACGGCGTACCGCTCCGCCGTGCCCAGCGGGGCCCCCGTGCCGACCGCGAGGACGCCGCGCGCCCGGCGCCCCGTGCCCAGCGACTGCAGCTCCACCCGGTCCTCGCCCTCGGTGTCGGGGACCACCGAGCTCGCGGGGGCGGGGCGTTCGCGCAGCTTGGCGATGTCGTCGGAGAGCCGCGCCGCACGGCGGGCCGCCCAGTCGGGGGCGGCGGCGACCACCGCGCCGGAGGCGTCGTACAGCGCGGCCCAGCCCTTCAGGTGCGCGGCGAGCCGGGCGAGCAACTCAGCCGGGCCCTCGGCGGACAGTGCCGCGCGGGTGAGCTCCCGCTGCGCCTCGAAGCCCTCGGTCACCGCGCGGTACTGGTCGGCGGCGACGGCCGCCGAGACGGCCTTGCTGATCGCGACGAACGGCGTTCGGCGGGGCACCGCCAACAGCGGGAAGTCCTCCTCGCGGGCCGCGGTGAGCAGCGCCTCCGGTACGTCCTCGTAGTTCACCCCGACGGCGAAGCCCAGGCCCACCACGCCGGCGCCCGCGACCCGCCGTACGTACCGCCTGGCCACCTCCGGATCCTCCGCGTCCAGCTTGAGCGCGGTGATCAGCAGCAGCTCGCCGCCCTCCATGTAGGGCACGGGGTCGATCAGCTCGCTCACGTGCGCCCAGCGGACGGGGGTGTCCAGCCGGTCCTCGCCCGCGAGCACGGTCAGCTTGAGCGCGGAGTGGTGGGCGAGGGAGGCGAGGGTGTGAGGCATGGGACCTTCGATGCGCGGGAGGCGGGAACCGGGAGCTTTCTCCGTCCCGTATGAACGACCACCATCGATTCTGCCTCAACGGAGGAAAGCAGGTGGCCGCTCCCGCTCGAAGGAACCGCGGGAGCGGCAAGGGGCCCTCATCCCCGCAGATCGACCAGCACCGGTGGGGCCGTCTCCCCCGTCACGGACGTCACCGACAGGACCGCGTGCCCGGCCGGTACGGCATTGGCCAGGTCCGACGCCGACCACCGCTCCCGTTCCACGGTCCGTACCGTCACGGCCTTCGCCGTCACGTCCTTGCCCGTCACCAGCCGCCTGATCGAGTGCATCAGCTTGGTGAACGGCTCGTCGGAGACGATCTGCCGGTCGGTGACGTCCCGCGTCTCCACCCACGCCTTGCCCCACACCTCGGCGAACCGCGCACCGTCCCACGTCGTCACGCCGGCGAACGCCATCCGGCAGCCGACCGTGCCGAGCAGCGCCCCGCGCAGCGGCTCCGGCACGTCGTCCAGCGCGCGCAGCGTCAGCACGACCCCGGCGTTCGCCGACCGCAGCCGCTGCAGGCCGCGCAGCGCCTCCTGCGTGACGACGTGCGAGGCGTCGTCGAGCACGAGGCAGGCGAACACCGACCTGTCGGCCCGCGCCACCGCGCACTCCGTGAACTGCGCGAGCACCAGCCGCGCCAGAATCCGCGACGCGTCGGCGTGCCCGCGCTCCGGCAGATCGATCCGTACCCGCAGCGGGCGGTCCAGCGCCCGCAGCGACACCTGGCGCGTCTGCCCGGTCGGGTCGAAGAAACCGGCGAAAGCGGGCCTGTCCAGCAGCGCGATCCGGTCCGCGAGCAGCGTTCCGGCGTCCCCGGCACGCGCCGCCTGCCGCTCCCGTGCGTCCAGCTCGCGCAGCGCGCCCTGCTCCCCCGCCGCCTCCAGCGCGGTCCGCAGCGCGGTCATCGCCTCCGGGGCCCCGTCCAGCAGCTCCCGCAGCTCGGCCACCCCGGGGAACCGCCCGTGCGCCGTACGGAACGGGCCGAGCAACTGCCCCAGCACCGTCGCCGCCCGCCGACTCTCCCCACCCGGCGCCGCCGCGGCCATGTCCCCGACCAACGCCTCCGCCAACACGGCAGCCGCCTCGTCGGGATCGCTGGTCCCGCCGTAGAGGTCCAGGTCGCAGGGGGACTCGCGGTGACCGACGCGGACGACGGCGTCGAACGCGTCGTCGCCCGCCGGTCCGTCGCCGGCCGCGCCGACCGAGACCACCGCGGCCCGGCCGGCGAGCGCCTGCAGGCACATCGCCTCCAGCACGGGGCGTACCAGCCGGGACGTCTTCCCCGCGCCGGGCGGTCCGACCGCCAGCAGCGAGGTCCCCAGGACCGCGGGGTCGAGCGCCGCGCCGGTGCCGCGCCGGTCGTAGGGGTTGCGGATGTCGTCGGACGCCGTGCCGATCCGCACCTGGCCGGTGAGCAGGTCGTGCCGGGCGGTCCGCACCGACAGGTCGCGGGCGCCGGAGGGGTGGCCGCAGGCGGCGGAGCCGTGCCGCTGGACGCTCTCGACGAAGGCGGGGAAGCGGCTGGTCTGCACCCGTACGGATTCCCAGGCCCGGCCGATCCGCGCATGGTCCACGTCGTTCATCAACCCGGCCCGCGCCTCCCGAGCCAGCCGCTCCGCAGCGTCCCCGGCCCCCGCGGCCCGCAACTCGGCCCACTCGGCCTGATCCACCTGAAGCACGGGGGCGTCGGTGGCGTCGGTGGCGTCCGCTTCGCCCTTGCGGCGCCAGCCCGGCGGGGCGTGGCGGCGCCACACCTCGGTCCAGCACCCGAACGGGGCGAGGACGGCCAGCACGATCACCAGGTCGATGAGCGAGTAGCTCGCGGAGTAGTAGACGTACGACGCGGCGTCTCCGTTCGGCGGCGTCAGATTCTCCAGCTGGAGCATCAGCAGCGACGAGTCGCGCGTCTTGTCGGTACACCACTCCCACAACAGCCAGGCGACGGCCAGCGCCGCCACGGCGCGTAGGAGCAGCGCGCCGCCGGGGAGGGCGCCCGGGGCCTTCGGGGCCAGCCACCCCGGCAGCCGCTTCCACACCCGGCGGCCCACGGGGGCGAGGAGCCGCCGGACGAGCGTCGGCCACCGGCCCACCCGTCCGAAGAGGGTGACGATCACACCGAGGATCAGCGCCATGTAGACGAAGGACGAGACGACGCCCGCGTTACCCTCCCGCCAGGAGTCGGGCAGCATCACTTCCAGCGGCCACTTCCAGTAGGGGCCGAGGTAGTCGTTCATCAGCAGCGACCACAGCAGCCACGCGCACAGGAACGAGATGACGGCCCCGGCGATCAGCTGCGGCACCGCGATCTCGTGCGGCTCCTCCTTGGGTCGGACCCGGTGTTCGAAGGACCAGATGCCCGGGCCCGCCAGGACGCGGGGGGCGCGGAGCCAGGTCATGAACGGAGACTCCGGCGCGCCGGGAGCCGTGGTGGGCTTCGGCGGTACGGGTACCGCCCCGGGCGGCCTGCCGCCCCCCGCCCCCGGCGGTGGTCCCGGCGGATGCGGGATCCGGGCCGAGTGGGTGTTGCGTGCGTCGTGCGTGCCCTCGGTGTCCATCCGGTGTCCCTGTTCCCCCTAGTTCAGCGGTGGCGGTGCGGCGAGGCGGCGATCGGTGTGCCGCGGATCAATCTACTGGCCGTACGCCGTCGTCATACCCGGCCCGCGCTATGTCCGGTGCGGACAAGGCGCCCCCCGCACTTCTCCCGAACGGTGCATGCCCCGGCCGGCCGACCGCCCCTAGCCTGCGAACGCAACCCCTTAGTACGTCACGTAGTACGCCGCCTCAGTGCATGCGTGTCCGCGTCCTCGTTCCTCCAGGAGACTCCCATGACCGAACTGACCGGAGGCCCCGCCCTCCCCCAGGAGCGCCGCGTCGTCACCGCGATCCCCGGCCCCAAGTCGCAGGAGCTGTGGGAGCGCAAGTCGGCCACCGTGGCGGCCGGCGTCGGTGCGGTCCTGCCCGTGTTCATCAAGCGCGCCGGCGGCGGTGTGCTGGAGGACGTGGACGGCAACTCGCTGATCGACTTCGGCTCCGGTATCGCGGTGACCTCGGTCGGCAGCAGCGCGGAGGCCGTCGTGCGCCGCGCCGCCGCGCAGCTCGCGGACTTCACCCACACCTGTGCGATGGTCACGCCGTACGAGCCGTACATCGAGGTCTGCGAGCAGCTCGCCGAGCTGACCCCGGGCGACCACGAGAAGAAGTCGGCGCTGTTCAACTCCGGCGCGGAGGCCGTGGAGAACGCCGTCAAGATCGCGCGGGCGTACACCAAGCGGCAGGCCGTCGTCGTGTTCGACCACGGCTACCACGGCCGGACCAACCTCACCATGGCGCTGACGGCGAAGAACATGCCGTACAAGCACGGCTTCGGGCCGTTCGCGCCCGAGGTCTACCGCGTGCCGCTGGCCTACCCGTACCGCTGGCTGACCGGCCCGGAGAACTGCGCCCGGGAGGCCGCGGACCAGGCCATCTCGCAGATCACCAAGCAGATCGGCGCGGAGAACGTCGCCGCGATCATCATCGAGCCGGTGCTCGGCGAGGGCGGCTTCATCGAGCCGGCGAAGGGCTTCCTGCCCGCCATCGCGCAGTTCGCGAAGGACAACGGGATCGTCTTCGTCGCGGACGAGATCCAGTCCGGGTTCTGCCGGACCGGTCAGTGGTTCGCGTGTGAGGACGAGGGCATCGTGCCGGACCTCATCACGACCGCGAAGGGCATCGCCGGTGGTCTGCCGCTGGCGGCCGTCACCGGTCGTGCGGAGATCATGGACGCCGCGCACGCGGGTGGCCTGGGCGGCACCTACGGCGGCAACCCCGTCGCCTGCGCCGCCGCCGTCGGCGCCATCGAGACGATGCGCGAGCTGGACCTGAACGCCAAGGCGCAGCGCATCGAAGAGGTCATGAAGGCGCGCCTGCAGACCATGGCCGAGAAGTACGACATCATCGGCGAGGTCCGCGGCCGCGGCGCGATGATCGCGATCGAGCTGGTGCGGTCCGGCTCGAAGGACCCGAACCCGGAGGCGACCTCGGCGCTGGCCAAGGCCTGCCACCAGGAGGGCCTGCTGGTGCTGACCACCGGTACGTACGGCAACGTCATCCGCTTCCTGCCGCCGCTGGTCATCGGCGAGGACCTGCTGAACGAGGGCCTGGACATCCTGGAGTCGGCCTTCGCCGCGCTCTGAGCCCTGAGCCTCCTGAGGCCTCTGCGCCTGTGAGTCCACCGAGCGCCCGCCGGCACGTGCCGGCGGGCGCTCGTGTGCCTGCCGCATGCGGAATCCGGGCCACCGGCCCGAAGTGGCGAGACGGCGTGAAGAAGATGTGCGGGGGCGATGGCGGGTGGGTGATCCGCCTGTCGGAGGGCCACCGCTCTGCCGTACGGTTCCTGCAGATGAGAGAAACACCCCGCTCGCAGGGGACTGCGAGCGTTGCCCGGTCGACGCTTCCCCGGCTTCGACCTGGCTGTGCCCTCGCGCACACCACCGGAGCCTCCGGCTCCGGGAATCCTCACCGATCGGATGGCCGCCCGCCCCAGACCCCCCGGGGCGCGCGGTTCACCGGTCAGCACGGCCGCCCCGGAACCACCCCCCCTGTTCCGGGGCGGCCGCCTTTTCTCCTCGCGTACGCGTGCACGCTGGCCGCGTCGCTCACCCTCTTCACCCTCCTCACCTGGCAGGTCGCCGCCCACGGAGCGCTGCTGCGGCTGGACGCCCGGCTGGACCGGGTCCTGCTGGGCCGTGCGCTGCCCGCACAGCTCGCCGAACTCCTCGCCGATCTCGGCAACCTGGCGGTGGCGCTGCCGGTGCTGCTGATCGCCGCCGGGTACGCGGCATGGCGGGCCCGCGCCGCCGGACTCCCCCGCTGGTGGGTACCGCCGCTCGCCGCGGCCGTCGCCATGGGCCTGGTACCGGCGCTGGTGGGGCCGTTGCAGGCCGCGCTGGCCCGGCCGGCCCCACCGGGCGTGCTGGCCGGCGCCACCGGCTTCTACCCCTCGGGGCATGCCGCGACCGCCGCCGTCGCGTACGGCGCGGCCGCGCTGCTCCTGCTCCCGTACGCGGCCGCCCCGTACGTCCGGCGTCTGCTGCTCACCGTGGCGCTCGTCCTGATCCTGGCCACCGGCCCCGGCCTGGTCGTCCGCGGCTACCACTGGCCCTTGGACGTGCTCGGCTCCTGGTCCCTCTCGGCGGCGCTGCTGACGCTGTGGCACGGAGCGGTACACGGCATCCCCCGACGCCCCGCCACGAAGGACGTCCCGCAGACCTCTTAGCCCGGCGAGGACCAGGCCCTCGTAGCCCGGCGAACGGCTGCCCCCGTAGCCCGGCGAGCGACAGCCCCCATAGCCCGGCGAGCCGCTGGCTCCCTAGCCCATCGAGCCCCCTGCCCCTCGTAGCACGGCGAACGGCGGACTCTCTTAGCCCAGCGAGCCGCTGCCCCCGTAGCCATCGAACCGCTGACCCCCGTAGTCCATCGAGCCGCAGGCCTCCATGGTGCGGTGCTTACCGGGAGTTCCTCAGGGGTCCCCCGTCACCCGGGCCGCGGCTTCGTGCAGGGCCAGTTCCAGGAGGCCGGGGTCGGTGAGCGTGCCGTGGCCGTCCGGGGGGATCAGCCAGCGGATGGCGCCGGTGGCCCGGCCCGGACGGGGGACGACGATCCAGGTGCCGCGGCCGACGCCGCGTACGCCCGTGCCCACCCAGCGGTCCGTCGTGCCCGGCGGGACGAAGAACCCCATGCGGCTGTCGCCGAAGTCGGCGAGCACCGGGCCCGGGCGGTCGAGGCAGTAAGTGAGCACGTCGAGCGTGGGGTGACCCAGGGACCCGGGGATGATCAGTACGTCCCAGGCCAGGCCGGCCGGGAGGAGCGCCACGCCGTGCGGGTTGCGCTCCCATTCGAAGCGGCAGGCCTCCGGGTCGGGTGCCACCGATGCCAGCCATTCCACGGCGCGCTTGTCCCCCGTGGGGTCCATGTCTGTCTCCCTCATTCGCTCGCCGGCCCGTCGCGGCCGCGTTCCGAGAGGGAGAGCGGGAGGCTGCCGCCTTCTTACACGAGTTGATCAATGGTCTTGGAGTGGTGTGGCACACCGCCCGCCCCGAAGGGGTGCGCGGGCGCACCCACAGGGCACGCCCGCGCCGGAAAGGAGACGGCCCTCGAAGGAGGACGGCTGTCGAAGGAGGACGGTTGTCGAAGGGCTACGGCCGTCAGCTGTCGAAGCCCAGGCCCACCTTGTCCATCGCCTTCAGCCAGAGGTTCCGCCTGCCGCCCCGTGCGTCGGCCCGGCTCATCGACCACTGGGTGATGCCGATGCCCGCCCAGCGCAGCGGTTCCGGCGGGAAGGGCAGCGGCTTCGTGCGGACCATCTCCAGCTCCGTGCGCTCGGTGCGCTCCCCGGAGAGCAGGTCGAGCATCACGTCGGCGCCGAAGCGGGTGGCGCCGACGCCCAGGCCCGTGTAGCCCGCGGCGTAGGCGACCCGGCCGCCGTGCGCGGTGCCGAAGAATGCCGAGAAGCGGGAGCAGGTGTCGATCGCACCGCCCCAGGCGTGGCTGAAGCGGACGCCCTCCAGCTGCGGGAAGCACTGGAAGAAGTGGCGGGCGAGCTTCTCGTACGTCGCCGGGTGGTGGTCGTACTCGGCGCGGACGCCGCCGCCGTACCGGTAGACGATGTCGTAGCCGCCCCACAGGATGCGGTGGTCGGCGGTGAGGCGGAAGTAGTGGAAGTGGTTGTTGCTGTCGGACAGGCCCTGCCGGTTCTTCCAGCCGAGGGCGGCGAGCTGCTCGGCGCTCAGCGGCTCGGTCATCAGCGCGTGGTCGTAGACCGGGACGACGTAGGGGCGGACCCGGCGGACCAGGTGGGGGAAGGCGTTGGTGCCCAGCGCCACGTGGCGCGCGAAGACGCGTCCATAGGGCGTGCGCACGGCCATGCCGGTGCCGTCGGCGGCGAGGGCGGTGGCGCGGGTGTGCTCGTAGATCCGTACGCCCTGGTCCAGGCAGGCCTGTTTCAGGCCCCAGGCGAGGCGTGCGGGGTGGAGCATGGCGACGCCGTTGCGGTTCCACAGGCCGGCCAGGAAGGTCGGCGAGTGGACCTCGGCGCGTACGGCGTCCCGGTCGAGGAAGTCGTACCCGGTGAGGCCGAGGCGGTCGGCGTCCTCGGCGGCCTCGCGGAGCTCGGCGATCTGGTGCGGCTCGGTGGCCAGATCGATCTCGCCGGTGCGCTCGAAGGCGCAGTCGATGCCGTACCGCTCGACGGCGTCCCCGATGGCGTCGAGGTTGCGGGCGCCCAGCTCTTCGAGCTTCTTCAGCTCGCCGGGCCAGCGGGCCAGGCCGTTGCCGAGGCCGTGGGTGAGGGAGGCGGCGCAGAAGCCGCCGTTGCGGCCGGAGGCGGCCCAGCCGACCTGTTGGCCCTCGACCAGGACGACGTCCCGCTCCGGATCGCGTTCCTTGGCGAGCAGCGCGGTCCACAGGCCGCTGTAGCCGCCGCCGACGACGAGCAGGTCGCACCGCTCGTCGCCGACGAGGGCGGGGAGCGCGGCGGGGCGGTCGGGGTCGTCCAGCCAGAAGGGGGTGGGGGCGGCGTCCGCGAGCGCGTGGACGGCCGGTGCGGGGGCCCGGGTGGTCTGCCCGGTGGGGTTCATGGCAGCTCGTGCCATGGTTCTCAGCTCCTCTTACGGCGTCCGGTGAACAGTTGCCCGCCCAGGACGCAGAGCACGGCGATGAGGAACATCGCTGTTCCTATGACATTGATTTGAACGGGTGTGCCCCGTTGTGCCGATCCCCAGACGAACATGGGGAACGTCACGGTCGAGCCCGCGTTGAAGTTCGTGATGATGAAATCGTCGAACGAGAGAGCGAAGGAGAGCAGCGCGCCGGCCGCGATGCCGGGCGCCGCGATCGGCAGCGTCACCTTCAGGAACGTTTGCGTCGGCGAGGCGTAGAGATCCTGCGCCGCCTGTTCCAGCCGCGGGTCCATGCTCATCACGCGGGCCTTGACGGCGGTGACGACGAAGCTCAGGCAGAACATGATGTGGGCGATGAGGATCGTCCAGAAGCCGAACTGGATGCCCATGTTGAGGAAGAGCGTGGCCAGCGAGGCGGCCATGACGACCTCGGGCATCGCCATCGGCAGGAAGATCAGCGTGTTGACGGAGGAGCGGGCGCGGAAGCGGTAGCGGGCCAGCGCGAAGGCGATCAGGGTGCCGAGCACGGTCGCGCCGATCGTCGCCCAGACCGCGATCTGCAGGCTGAGGCCGAGCGAGCCGCACAGGTCGGCGACGCCGCACGGGTCGGACCAGGCGTCCGTGGAGAACCGCTGCCACTCGTAGTTGAAGCGCCCGTTGGGCTTGTTGAACGAGAAGACCATGACGATGACGTTGGGCAGGATCAGGTAGGCCAGCGTCAGCAGGCCGGCGATCACCACCGCGTTGCGTCGGAGCCAGCGCATCAGACCAGGTCCTCCGTCCCCGCCTTGCGGATGTAGAGCGTGACCATGGCGAGGATGGCCGCCATGAGGATGAAGGAGAGGGCGGCGGCGGTCGGGTAGTCCAGGACGCGCAGGAACTGCGACTGGATGACGTTGCCGATCATCTTCTGGTCGGTGGAGCCGAGCAGTTCGGCGTTGATGTAGTCGCCGGCCGCCGGGATGAAGGTGAGCAGCGTGCCCGCGACCACGCCCGGCATGGACAGCGGGAAGGTCACCTTGCGGAAGGTGGTGACGGGCTTCGCGTAGAGGTCGCCGGCCGCCTCGTGCAGCCGGGGGTCGATCCGCTCCAGGCAGGTGTAGAGCGGCAGGATCATGAACGGCAGGAAGTTGTACGTGAGGCCGCAGACGACGGCGAGCGGGGTGGCGAGCACCCGGGTGCCCTCGGTGAGGCCGATCGCGCTGGTGACGTCCAGGAAGTGCAGCGAGTTCAGGGCGGAGACGACCGGGCCGCTGTCGGCGAGGATCGTCTTCCAGGCGAGCGTACGGATCAGGAAGCTGGTGAAGAACGGCGCGATGACCAGAATCATCACCACGTTGCGCCAGCGGCCCGCCTTGAAGGCGATCAGGTACGCGAGCGGGTAGCCGAGGACCAGGCAGAGCAGCGTGGCGACGGCGGCGAAGAGCACCGAGCGGACGAACTGCGGCCAGTACTCGCCCAGCGCGTCCCAGTAGGTGGCGAAGTGCCAAGTGACCTTGAAGCCCTCTTCGAGGGAGCCGGTCTGGATCGAGGTGGACGCCTGGTAGACCAGCGGCGCGGCGAAGAAGACCAGCAGCCAGAGGATGCCGGGCAGCAGCAGCCAGTACGGTACGAGCCGCTTGCGGACCGGGGGCTTGCGCACTTCGAGGACGGGCGCGGGCGCCGGCTCCGGCGGCGCCTCGGTGGCGGCGCTCACGCGGCCTCCTCGTCCACGTCGGCCCCGGCGGCGATGTCCTGGTCGGCGGAGAGCCCGAAGGTGTGCGCCGGGTTCCAGTGCAGGACCACCTCGGCGCCCGGCACCAGCCGGCCGTCGCGCTCGATGTTCTGCTCGTAGACGGCCAGTTCGCCGGCGCCGGGCGTCTCGATGACGTACTGCGTCGAGACGCCGATGAAGCTGGCGTCCTTGATGCGGCCCGGGAGCCGGTTGGCGCCCTCGGGTATCGACCCCGCGTCGTCGGCGTGCGCGAGGGCGACCTTTTCGGGCCGCACGCCCGCCAGCACCTTCTCGCCCGTACGGGCGCTGCTCGCGGAACACCGCGCGGCGGGCAGCCGGAGCTTGGCGTCCCCGGCGGTGAGCAGCAGGTGCTCGCCGCCCGTCTCGGCGATCTCGGCGGTGATCAGGTTGGAGGTGCCGAGGAAGTTGGCGACGAAGGTGGTGCCGGGGTTCTCGTACAGGTCGGCGGGGGCGCCCAGCTGCTCGACCCGGCCGCCGTTCATCACCGCGACCGTGTCGGCCATCGTCATGGCCTCCTCCTGGTCGTGCGTGACGTGCACGAAGGTGATGCCGACCTCGGTCTGGATGCGCTTGAGCTCCAGCTGCATCTGGCGGCGCAGCTTCAGGTCGAGGGCGCCGAGCGGCTCGTCCAGGAGCAGCACCTGCGGGTGGTTGATCAGGGCGCGGGCCACGGCCACGCGCTGCTGCTGGCCGCCGGAGAGCTGCTGCGGCTTGCGGCGGGCCAGCGGTCCGAGCTGGACCAGGTCGAGCATCTCCTCGACCTGCTTCTTCACGGACCTGACGCCGCGGCGGCGCAGGCCGAAGGCGACGTTCTCGTAGATGTCCAGGTGCGGGAAGAGCGCGTAGTTCTGGAAGACGGTGTTGACCGGCCGCTTGTAGGGCGGCAGCGCGGTGACGTCCTTGCCGGCCAGCTCGACGGTGCCGGTGGTGGGCTCCTCCAGGCCCGCGATCATGCGCAGGGTGGTGGTCTTGCCGCAGCCGGAGGCGCCCAGCAGGGCGAAGAAGGAGCCGGCGGGGACGGTGAGGTCCAGCGGCTGGACGGCGGTGAAGGAACCGTAGGTCTTGCTGATCCCGGTGAGGCGGACGTCGCCGCCGCTGCTGTCGGTCGTCGCGAGATCGGTCATGTATCCATTCCCGGGCGGTGTCGTCGATGGGGGGAAGCGGGGCCGGGCCGGGTGGTCAGGCGCCGGTGAGGTCGGCGAACTTCTGCGCGAACTCCTTGTTCTCCTTGCTGCCGAGCGCGCGGAAGGCGTGCGACCTGGCCGCCATCTCCTTGTCCGGCAGGATCAGCGGATTGTCCGCGAGGCTCTTGTCGATCTTCGCAAGCTCTTCGCGCACCCCGTCGACCGGACAGACGTAGTTGATGTACGCCGCGATACGGGCCGCGATCTTCGGCTCGTAGAAGTAGTCGATCAGCCGCTCGGCGTTCTCCTTGTGGCGCGCCTTGTTGGGCACCATCAGGTTGTCCGTCGAGGTCATGTAGCCGGCGTCCGGGATGGCGTACGCGATGTCGCTGTTGTCGTTCTGGAGCTGGACGATGTCGCCCGCCCAGGCGATACACGCTGCCAGGTCGCCCTTGCTGAGGTCGTTGAGGTAGTCGTTGCCGGTGAAGCGGCGGATCTGCTTGCTGTCGACGCCCTTCTGGAGCCGGGCGAGCGCCGCGTCGAAGTCGTCGGAGCTGACGTCCTCGGGCCGCTTGCCCATGTCCAGCAGGGTCATGCCGACGCTGTCGCGCATCTCGGAGAGGAAGCCGACCCGGCCCTTGAGCTTCGGGTCGGTCAGCAGCTGGTCGACGGAGTCGACCTTCCGGCCGCCGGTGGCCTTCTTGTTGTACGCGATGACGGTCGGGATGCCCTGCCAGGTGTAGGAGTGGGCGCGGCCCGGGTCCCAGTCCGGGTCGCGGAACTGGGGCGAGAGGTTGGTGTAGGCGTGCGGCAGGTGCGCGGGGTCCAGCGGCTGGATCCAGCCCAGCGAGATCATCCGGGCGCACATCCAGTCGGTCAGGCAGATCAGGTCGCGCCCGGTGTCCTGGCCGGCCGCGAGCTGGGCCTGGACCTTGCCGAAGAACTCGTCGTTGTCGTTGATGTCCTCGGTGTATTTGACCTTGATGCCGGTGCGCTTCGTGAAGCCCTCCAGCGTCGGGTGGTGCTTCTCGTCGTCGCTGACGTCGATGTACTCGGTCCAGTTGGAGAAGGCGACCCGCTTCTCCTGGCGCGAGTGGTCCGCCGAGGACCCCGCGTCGGTACGGCCGGCGGGCGGGATGCCGCAGGCCGAGAGCGCGCCGAGGCCGCCGAGCCCCAGCACTCCGGCGCCGCTCGCGCGCAGCAGGGACCGTCGGGTCAGGGCCATCCGGCCGTTGGTCATGCTGCGCCGCATGGCGGCCAGTTCCGCCGCGGACAGCGGCTCGGGCTGCGGCTCGGGCCGTGGCTCGGACTGCGCGAGGTGCTCCATACGGGGTGGCCTTTCGAGGTCGGCCGGTGGTCAGCCGGTGAGGTGACGAACGGTGCGGTGCGCCGGTGTGCGCTCAGCCGCGGTCCCCGAAGACGGTGCGGTGCCAGTCCTTCCTGGCCACGCCCGTGATGTCGTACATGACGTGCTTGACCTGCGTGTACTCCTCGAAGGAGTACGCCGACATGTCCTTGCCGTAGCCGGACGCCCGGTAGCCGCCGTGCGGCATCTCGCTGATGATCGAGATGTGGTCGTTGACCCACACGCAGCCGGCCTTGATCTCGCGGACGGCGCGGCCGGTGCGGTAGACGTCGCGGCTCCAGGCGGAGGCGGCGAGCCCGTAGGGGGTGTCGTTGGCGAGCGCGATGCCCTCGTCGTCGGAGTCGAAGGGCAGCACGACCAGCACCGGGCCGAAGATCTCGGACTGCACGACCTCGCTGTCCTGCGCGGCGCCGGTGATGAGGGTGGGTCGGTAGTAGGCGCCCTTGGCCAGGTCGCCGCCGGGCGCCGCGCCGCCGGTGACGACGGTGGCGTACGTCCGCGCGCGGTCGACGAAGCCGGCGACGCGGTCGCGTTGGGCGTGCGAGATGAGCGGCCCGAGGTCGGTGGCCGGGTCGAAGGGGTCGCCGAGCCGTACGGTCGCCATCAGGTCGGCGACGCCGCTGACGAACGCGTCGTAGAGGGGGCGCTGTACGTAGGCGCGGGTGGCGGCGGTGCAGTCCTGGCCGGTGTTGATCAGGGCGCCGGCCACCGCACCGTGCACGGCGGCGTCCAGGTCGGCGTCGTCGAAGACCACGAAGGGGGCCTTGCCGCCCAGTTCGAGGTGGAGGCGCTTGACGGTGGCGGTGGCGAGCTCGGCGACCCGCTTGCCGACCGCGGTGGAGCCGGTGAAGGAGGTCATCGCGACGTGCGGGTGGCCGACGAGGTGCTCGCCGGCGTCCTGCCCGGCGCCCGAGACGATGTTGATGACGCCGTCCGGGATCCCCGCCTCGCGCGCGGCCTGCGCGTACATCACGGAGGTCAGCGGGGTGATCTCGGCGGGCTTGAGGACGATGGTGTTGCCTGCCGCGATCGCCGGAAGGACCTTCCAACTGGCCATCTGCAGCGGGTAGTTCCACGGCGCGATGGAGCCGACGACACCGATGGGCTCGCGGCGCACCGAGGAGGTGTGGTCGCCGCTGTACTCGCCGGCCGCCTTGCCCTCCAGGTGGCGCGCGGCGCCCGCGAAGAAGGCGGCGTTGTCCACCGAGCCGGGCACGTCGAACTCCCGGCTCAGCTTGATCGGCTTGCCGCACTGCAGCGACTCGGCGTACGCGAACTCCTCGGTCCGCTCGTCCAGGACGGCGGCGAAGCGGTGCAGCGCGTCGGAGCGCTCGCCGGGGGTGGCGCCCGCCCACTCGGGGAGCGCCTGCCGGGCCGCCTCGACGGCCGCGTCGACGTCCGCCGTGCCGGCGAGCTCGTAGGTGTACGCCCGCTCGCCGGTCGCCGGGTCGGTCACGTCCTGGGTGCATCCCGAGGTTCCCGCGCGGAGCTCTCCCGCGATGAACTGAGCCCCCTGGGCGAATCGTTCGGTGACATCGAATCGCTGATCCATGGCGCTCTCCTCCACCGGCGGCCGGGCTTCCGCGAGGCCTGCCGGGCGTAGCTCTTTCCCGAATTGATGGCCGATCTTGACAGAGCAGAGGGGTCCCAACAAGTGATTCCGTTGTTGCCTTTTGGTTACGCGACGGATTCTGCGAAATCCGTCGCATCGGCGCCCGACATGTTGTCAGTGCCCGCTGACAGAATCCCGGCATGGTGCAGGACCGGGGAAGACGGACGGCGGGGAGAGCGGGGGCGACGGGGATGACGACGGAGGGGGGCCTGGCCGACGGGCCGCGGTCGGTGAGGGAGCTGCGCAGCGCGCTGGAGTCGGGCAGTACGTACAAGTACGTGTACTTCTGGGGGCATGCGCCGCGCCGGGACGGCAGCCTGGGGGCGAGCTGCTTCAGCCAGTGGTGGCCGGCACCGTTCACTGTGGACGGCGTGCCGTACCCCACGGCGGAGCACTGGATGATGGCCGGCAAGGCGCGGCTGTTCGGCGACCGGCAGGCGCTGCAGCGGGTGCTGCGCGCCGGCCATCCCAAGCAGGCGAAGGACGCGGGCCGGACGGTGCGCGGCTTCGACGAGGAGACCTGGCAGCGCCATCGGTACGCGCTGGTGGTCCAGGGCAGCGTGCACAAGTTCGGGCAGGACGCGGCCCTGCGCGACTATCTGCTGGGCACCGGGCAGCGGGTCCTGGTCGAGGCGAGCCCGCTGGACCGGATATGGGGCATCGGGCTGGCCGCCGACGACGACCGCGCGGCCGACCCGGCCGACTGGCAGGGACTGAACCTGCTGGGCTTCGCGCTGATGGAGGCGCGACAGCGGCTGGCGGCGGAGCGGGGCTGAGCGAGCGGCCGAGCCGCGCGGGGTGCGGACGGGGCCGCTCGGGCTGCGAACGGGGCCGCTCGGGGCCGGGCAGCCGGCTGTCAGCGGGCCGGGCCGGGCGCTGCGGGGGCCGCGTTGTAGGTGTCGGAGTAGTCGTCGTAGGGGGACCTGTCCGATCCCTCGCTGATGCCGATGACGAGCGCGACGATCAGCAGGGCGCTCACGAGCACGCCGGCCACCCCGCAGAGCAGCCCGGCCAGCGCCATGCCGCCGTTGGTCGCCTCGCCTCGCCGGGCCTTGGCCCGACCGATGGCGCCGAAGACGATCCCGAGGATGCCGAGGACGAGACCGAAGAAGAGGGTGAGGCTGGAGACGACGGCGAGGATGCCGAGGACGAGCGCGGTGATACCCATGCCGTTGCTCGGCTGCCCGGGCCAGCCGGCCTGCGTGCCGGGCCCGCCCGCCACGGGGTAGGTCCCGGCCCCGGGTATCCCCGGGGCGCCGGGGTACGGCGCGGGTCCCGCACCGTAGGGGACGGCGCCGGGCTGCTGGGGGCCGCCGTACGGGGCGCCGGCGGGGCCGCTGCCGTACGGCTGCGGGGCGTAGGGCGTGCCGTAGCCGCTCCGGGGGCCGCCGGGGTAGGGGGCATCGGGTGCCGAGTCGTGCCCGGGTGCCGGCGGCGGCGCCGGGACGGCGAATCCGGCGCCGGCGGTGGGCTGGTCATGTGCCGGCATGCCGTACGGCTGCGGGCCGGACGCCCCGGCCCCCGCCCGACGCGGCGGGGCCGCGTCCTCGGACGGCGGCGCCCACGGGTCGCGCGGCTCGGGCTGCTGGCTGTCGGACATCGTTCTCCCCCATTGGCTGGGCTCCATGCTAAGACCTGGCCCTGCGGCGCCGCCCGGGGGTCACGGGGCTGCCGGGGAGCGGCACCGGCCGTCCCGCATACGATGAACGACCGGCCGGCACCCGTCGGCCGGACGCTCGGCGACCAGGAGGCACTGTTGTCCGATCTCGACGCATTCATCGCGGGCCTGCCCAAGGCGGAGCTGCACGTCCATCACGTCGGCTCGGCCTCCCCGCGCATCGTCGCCGAGCTGGCAGCACGCCACCCGGACTCCAAGGTGCCGCACGATCCCGAGGCGCTGATGGACTACTTCACCTTCCGGGACTTCGCGCACTTCATCCAGGTCTACCTCTCCGTCGTCGACCTCATCCGGGACGCCGAGGACGTGCGCCTGCTGACGTACGAGGTCGCCCGCGACATGGCGCGGCAGAACATCCGGTACGCCGAGCTGACCGTCACCCCGTACAGCTCCACCCGGCGCGGCATCCCGGACGCCGCGTTCGTCGAGGCCATCGAGGACGCCCGCAAGTCCGCCGAGGCCGAGCTCGGCGTCGCCCTGCGCTGGTGCTTCGACATCCCCGGCGAGGCGGGCCTGGAATCGGCGGAGGAGACCGCGCGGATCGCCTGCGAGCTCAAGCCCGAGGGACTGGTCTCCTTCGGTCTCGGCGGGCCCGAGATAGGCGTGCCCCGCCCGCAGTTCAAGCCGTACTTCGACCGCGCGATCGCCGAGGGCCTGCACTCCGTGCCGCACGCCGGCGAGACGACGGGCCCGGAGACGATCTGGGACGCGCTGAACGAGCTGCGTGCCGAGCGCATCGGCCACGGCACCAGCTCCGTGCGGGACCCGAAGCTGCTCGCCCACCTCGCCGAGCACCGCATCCCGCTGGAGGTCTGCCCGACCTCGAACATCGCCACCCGCGCGGTCCGCACCCTCGACGAGCACCCGATCAAGGAGATGGTCGAGGCCGGCGTGCTGGTGACGATCAACAGCGACGACCCGCCGATGTTCGGCACGGACCTGAACACCGAGTACGGCGTGGCCGCGCGGCTGCTGGGGCTGGACGAGGCGGGCCTCGCCGCACTGGCGAAGAACGCCGTCGAGGCCTCCTTCATGGACGGCCCGGCCAAGGCCCGGCTCGCCGCCGAGATCGACACCTACACGGCGTCCTGGCGCCCCTGAGCACGGCGCGCGGCACCGGAACGGCGCGCCACCGCGGAAGCGCGCCGTTCCTCACAACCCCACCATCCCGTTCCACGCCTTCGCGAACTCCGGGCGTTCCTCGGCGCCGATGTCCTTGGCGATGGCGAGGCGGTCGCGCATGGTGTCGTCCGGGAAGATCAGCGGGTCCTCGGCGAGCGCCGCGGTGTCCTTGTCCTTCGACGAGGCCAGCACGTCGCGGGCCGCCGGCACCGGGCAGACGTAGTTGACCCAGCTGGCGAGCGCGGCGGCGACCTCGGGCTCGTAGTAGTGGTCGACGAGCCGTTCCGCGTTGCGCTTGTGCGCGGCCAGGTTGGGGATCATCAGGCTCTCCGACCACAGTTCGGCGCCCTCTTCGGGGACCACGAACTCGATGTCGGGGTTGTCGACCTGGAGCTGGATGACGTCGCCGGAGTACGCCTGCGCGGCCAGCACGTCGCCCGAGGACAGGTCCTTGATGTAGTCGTTGCCGGTGAAGCGGCGGATGTGCTGCTTGCGGACGAGCGCCGCGATCCGGTCGGTCATGCGGTGGAAGTCGTCCGCGGTCCAGCGTGTGATGTCCACGCCCTCGCCCTGCATGAGCAGCGCGAACGCCTCGTCCATGCCGGCGAGCAGGGTGACCCGGCCGCGCAGGTCGTCCGCCCACAGGTCGCTGGTGTGCTTGATCTCCCGGCCGAGCTTCCTCCGGTTGTAGGCGATGCCGGTGATGCCGGACTGCCAGGGGACGCAGTGCCTGCGGCCCGGGTCGAACGCGGGCCTGAGCAGCAGCGGGTCGAGGTGTTTCGCCACGTGCGGCTGGCGGTCCCGGTCCATCTCCTGGACCCAGCCGAGCCGTACGAAGCGCGAGCACATCCAGTCGCTGATGACGATGAGGTCGCGCCCGGTGGGCTGGTGGTTCATCAGCGCGGGGCTGATCTTCCCGAAGAACTCGTCGTTGTCGTTGATCTCTTCGGTGTACGTCACGGAGACCCCGGTGCGCTTCTCGAACGCGTCCAGGGTGGGCCGCTTCTGCTTGTCGTGGTCGTCGACGTCGATGTAGAGCGGCCAGTTGGCGAAGGTGAGGGTCCGGTCGGCGGCCGAGCGGTCGGGGGCGCCGCGCTGTCCGGCCTTCACGTACGCGGGCGGCACCCCGCACCCCGCCGTCGCCGCCAGGATTCCGACCGTACCGACACCTCTGAGCAGCGCACGCCGCGAAAGACCAGCCATGTGAGGACCCTCACCCGGCGCGGGCCGGGACGGCAACAGACAGATCGTCTGCCGCCGGGCCCCGGCCCGCGACGGTGTGTCAGGCGCCCCGCACGCCACCCGACTCGATGTCGTACGGCCACGGTTCGCCGGTACGGCGTCGAGCCGGTGCCGTACGGCGAACCGGCCGTCAGCCGTCCAGCGAGGTCATGACGTGCTTGACGCGGGTGTAGTCCTCGAAGCCGTAGGCGGAGAGGTCCTTGCCGTAGCCGGACTTCTTGAAGCCACCGTGCGGCATCTCGGCGACGAGCGGGATGTGGGTGTTGATCCACACGCAGCCGAAGTCGAGCTTCTTGGACATCCGCATGGCGCGGGCGTGGTCCTTGGTCCACACCGAGGAGGCGAGCGCGTACTCCACGCCGTTGGCCCACTCGGTGGCCTGGTCCTCGTCGGTGAAGGACTGGACGGTGATGACCGGGCCGAAGACCTCGTTCTGGATGATCTCGTCGTCCTGCTTGAGGCCGGAGACGACGGTCGGGGCGAAGAAGTAGCCCTTGTCGCCGACCTGCTGGCCACCGGCCTCGATCTTCGCGTGCGCGGGGAGGCGCTCGATGTAGCCCTTGACCTGCTTGAGCTGGTTGGCGTTGTTCAGCGGGCCGTAGAGCACGTCCTCGTCGTCGACCGCGCCGGTCTTGGTCTCCGCGGCGGCCTTGGCGAGCGCGGCCACGAACTCGTCGTGGATGGACTCCTGGACGAGCACGCGGGTGGCGGCCGTGCAGTCCTGGCCGGCGTTGAAGTACCCGGCGACGGAGATGTCCTCGACGGCCTTGGCGATGTCGGTGTCCTCGAACACCACGACCGGGGCCTTGCCGCCCAGCTCCAGATGGACCCGCTTGAGGTCCTTGGCGGCGGACTCGGCGACCTGCATGCCGGCCCGGACCGAACCGGTGATGGAGGCCATCGCCGGGGTCTTGTGCTCGACCATCAGGCGGCCGGTCTCGCGGTCGCCGCAGACGACGTTGAAGACGGCCTTGGAGTGGCCGAGCTCGGCCAGCACGTCGCCGATGATCTCACCGATGAGGACGGTGGACGCCGGGGTGGTGTCCGAGGGCTTGATGACGACGGTGTTGCCCGCGGCCAGGGCCGGCGCGAACTTCCACACCGCCATCATCATCGGGTAGTTCCAGGGCGCGACCTGCGCGCAGACGCCGACCGGCTCGCGCCGGATGATGGAGGTCAGGCCCTCCATGTACTCGCCGGCCGAGCGGCCCTCCAGCATCCGCGCCGCACCGGCGAAGAAGCGGATCTGGTCCACCATCGGCGGGATCTCCTCGGAGCGTACGAGGGCGATCGGCTTGCCGCAGTTCTCCGACTCGGCGGCGATCAGTTCCTCGGCGCGCTCCTCGAAGCGGTCGGCGATCTTCAGGAGCACCTTCTGGCGCTCCGCCGGGATCAGGTCGCGCCAGGCCGGGAAGGCGCCTTCGGCGGCGGCCATCGCGGCGTCGACGTCGGCGGCCGCGGACAGCGCGGCGGTGGCGTACACCTCGCCCGTCGCCGGGTTGACGACATCCGTGGTGCGGCCGTCGGCGGCGTCCCGGAACTCCCCGGCAATGTAATTACGGAGCTTGCGCAGCCGTCCCAGTTCGGTGGTCACGTGCGACCCCTCCTGTCAGGTGTTCGGTGTCAGATGACCGGTGTCGGGTGTCCGGTGGTTGAGACGCCCACTCTAACCATGCGAGCCCCGTTTTCGACATACCCACGCGCCGGTAACAACGGATTCCGTGGCGTCGACTTCAGTGAACAACTGATTTCGCCGAATCAGGCTTGCATGACGGACGAGGCTCGTGCACAGTGAGGGGCGTGGCCACTCGTGACAGAAACGGCACCCCGTCGATCGACTCCGTCTCCCTGGCGATCATTGAGCAGCTCCAGGAGGACGGACGCCGTCCGTACGCCGCGATCGGCAAGGCCGTGGGCCTGTCCGAGGCGGCCGTACGGCAACGCGTACAGAAGCTGCTCGACCAGGGTGTGATGCAGATCGTCGCCGTCACCGACCCCCTCACGGTCGGTTTCCGGCGGCAGGCAATGGTCGGAATCAACGTCGAGGGCGACGTCGATCCCGTGGCAGAGGCCCTCACGGGCATGTCCGAGGTCGAGTACTGCGTCGTCACCGCCGGCTCCTTCGACCTGCTGATCGAGGTCGTCTGCGAGGACGACGACCACCTCCTGGACGTGATCAACAAGCGCATCCGCACGCTTCCCGGCGTGCGCTCCACCGAGAGCTTCGTCTACATGAAGCTCAAGAAGCAGACCTACACCTGGGGAACGCGATAACCATGAGCGCCGACGCGTCTCTGACAAGCACGGACAAGACGGCGTACGACCACCTGTGGATGCACTTCACCCGCATGTCGTCGTACGAGAACGCCCCCGTGCCCACCATCGTCCGCGGTGAGGGCACCAACATCTACGACGACAAGGGCAAGCGCTACATCGACGGCCTCGCGGGCCTCTTCGTGGTCAACGCCGGCCACGGCCGCGTCGAGCTGGCCGAGACCGCGTACAAGCAGGCCCAGGAGCTCGCCTTCTTCCCGGTGTGGTCCTACGCCCACCCCAAGGCCGTCGAGCTCTCCGAGCGCCTGGCCAACTACGCCCCCGGCGACCTGAACAAGGTCTTCTTCACCACCGGCGGCGGCGAGGCGGTCGAGACCGCCTGGAAGCTCGCCAAGCAGTACTTCAAGCTCACCGGCAAGCCCACCAAGCACAAGGTCATATCCCGCGCGGTGGCCTACCACGGCACCCCGCAGGGCGCCCTGTCGATCACCGGCCTGCCGGGCCTGAAGGCCCCCTTCGAGCCGCTGGTCCCCGGCGCGCACAAGGTGCCGAACACCAACATCTACCGCGCCCCGCTCTTCGGCGACGACCCCGAGGCCTTCGGCCGCTGGGCCGCCGACCAGATCGAGCAGCAGATCCTCTTCGAGGGCCCGGAGACCGTCGCCGCGGTGTTCCTGGAGCCGGTGCAGAACGCCGGTGGCTGCTTCCCGCCGCCGCCCGGATACTTCCAGCGCGTCCGCGAGATCTGTGACCAGTACGACGTGCTGCTCGTCTCCGACGAGGTCATCTGCGCGTTCGGCCGCCTCGGCACGATGTTCGCGTGCGACAAGTTCGGCTACGTCCCGGACATGATCACCTGCGCCAAGGGCATGACCTCGGGCTACTCCCCCATCGGCGCCTGCATCATCTCCGACCGCCTGGCCGAGCCGTTCTACAAGGGCGACAACACCTTCCTGCACGGCTACACCTTCGGCGGCCACCCGGTCTCCTCGGCCGTGGCGCTGGCGAACTTCGACATCTTCGAGCGCGAGGGCCTGAACAAGCACGTCCTGGAGAACGAGGGCAACTTCTACGCCACCCTCCAGAAGCTGCACGACCTGCCGATCGTCGGCGACGTCCGCGGCAACGGCTTCTTCTACGGCATCGAGCTGGTCAAGGACAAGGTCACCAAGGAGTCGTTCAACGACGAGGAGACCGAGCGCGTCCTCTACGGCTTCCTGTCCAAGGCGCTGTACGACGCCGGTCTGTACTGCCGTGCGGACGACCGCGGCGACCCGGTCATCCAGCTGGCCCCGCCGCTGATCGCCGACCAGTCGGTGTTCGACGAGATCGAGCAGATCCTGCGCGGCGTCCTCACGGAGGCCTGGGCCAAGCTCTGATCCGCGGTACCGAGCTGTCCCTCCGGCCCTCACCGGAGGGAACGGGCGGAGCGGGGCCACGGAACCCGCTCCGCCCGACCTGCTCGACGGTCCCCGAGGAGGGGACGTACAGAGGACACGTACAACGGAACAAACAGCGGCCGAGGTCACTCATTTCAAGCCATATGAGTGAACCTCGGCCGTCTTCCGTGCTGACCGGTGAATGGCGGGACCCGGCAGTACCTACCGTGCTTGTGACCGATACCCTCCATGGTCGTTCACCCGGTCAGGGGAACGAAGGACGCGAGCGAGCACGAGGTGCGCAGATGGTGGCCCCGCCCGACAACGACGTTCTATGGGCTCGCGGACTGCACCACGCCCACGGTCAGAGCCCCGCACTCACCGGCGTCTCGCTCGGTGTGCGCGAAGGGGAGATCCTGGCCGTCACCGGTCCGCGCGGCAGTGGCAAGACCACGCTCCTGAAGTGCCTTTCCGGGCAGCTCGTCGCCGACAGCGGCGAGGTCTGGTTCCACAGCCATCCGGTCCACACCCTCTCCGCGACCAGCCGGGAACGGCTCCGGCTGGACCGCTTCGGCTGGGTCGGTACCGAGCCCCGGCTGGTCCCCGAGCTGACCGCCCGGGAGAACGCCGCGCTGCCCCTCCTGGTGCGCGGCGAGGGCCACCGGGCGGCGAAGCAGGCCGCCACCGAGTGGCTGGAGCGGCTGGACGTGGCGGACTGCGCCAAACGGCGGCCGGCAGCGCTGAACCGGGCGCAGCAGCAACGCGTGGCGGTGGCCCGTGCGCTGGCCGTCGCCCCGCAGGTGCTGTTCGCCGACGAGCCGACCGCGCCACTGCACCGCGCCGACGCCGCCCAGGTGCTCCGCACGCTCGTCAACGCCGCCCGCTCCCACGCCATCAGCGTCATCCTGGCCACCCAGGAGGCGGAAGCGGCCACGCTCGCCGACCGCACCCTCGCCCTCGTGGACGGCCGGCGGGCCGGCGCCGGCCAGGCCGAGGGCCCCACAGAGACGGAAGGCAGGGAAGAGTGCTCGCTCTCCGTCTAGGCCGGGGCGCCCGCCCGGCGGTGCACCTGCGCCGCCTGCTGGTCGTCGGGGCGGCGGCCGGCACGGCCTTCCTGCTGCTCGCCACGCTCGGCCACGCCGTCGACACCCCGGGCGACAGCGCCGGGTCGGCGCTGCGGCTGGCCTGGTGCCTGGTCCCGCTCGCCGCCACCGCACAGCTCGCGGTCGCCGTGGCCCGTACGGACCCGGCCGCCCGGCTGCACGACGGCATGACGGCCGCCGGCCTCGGCCCGGTCCGGCTCGCCCTCGTCACCGCCGCCACGACGGTGCTCATCTGCGCCCTGGGCAGCGTGCTCGGCCTGCTGGCCTTCCTGCGGCTGCGCGGCAGCCTGGGCGGCGCACCGCTGGGCCCCGAGGCGCTCCTCGGCCGGGCCCCGCTCCCGTACGCCGCCGTCGGCGTGCTGCTCGCGAGCGTCCCCGCGGTGGCCGCCGCCGCGACCGCCGTGGCGCTCCGCCCGGGCCGGAGCGAGCCGTCCGCGCCGTGCGCCGACGACCCGCCCCGCACCGCGGGCAGAACCCCGGCAGGCCTCCCCTGGGGCGTCGCCCTCACCGCCGCCGGTCTCGCCCTGGAGGTCTACGCGGCGGGCCACACCGGCCCCGGCGCCCGGCTGCTGCCGCTGCCCGGTGGGCTGGTCACCGGCGAGGCGGGCGTACTGACCGGCTGGCTGCTGTCGGCCGCAGGGCTGGTACTGGCCGCGCCCGGGCTGGTCCACCTCATCGGGCGCGTCCTGGGCGCGGGCCGCAGCGGCGCGGTGCGGCTGCTGGCCGGCCGGGTGCTCCAGGAGGAGTCCCGCCGGCTGGGGCGTCCCCTCGGCGTCCTGATGGCGGCCGCGTCCGGCGGCTACGCGGGATACGTGGTGTACGGCCCCGGCGCGTTCGCCCTGCAGGGCCCCGGTGGCCGCGCCTCCTTCGGCCCGCTCACCGCCCTCGGCGCCGTCCTGGTGCTCTTCTGCACGGTGCTCTGCGTGCTCACCGCGGTCGCGGAGTCCCGCACCGCCCGCTCCGCCACGACCGAAGCACTCCGCCGCCTCGGCACCCCCGCCGGCCTCCTCCGCCGCGCCGCGGCGCTGCGCGCCTCCGTCCTGCTCGTGGTCCTCGCCGCGGTCACGGGCGGCGTCGCCCACCTGGCCGCGGGCCCACTGGCAAGCTGAGAGCGGGCACGGGGAGCGGAAAGCCGGCGCACGCCCAGGGGCGGCGACCGAGATCCGCGCGTCGCGCTCCTGGGACGGTGTACGGGACGGCCGACGCATGGGACGACGGCCGGCGTGTGGGACGACGGCCGCGGCGGCTCAACTGACGTACGGATGACCGGCGGCGGCTCAGTCGGCGTACGGGGGCAGCCGGCATACGGGAGACGGCCTGCCGCCGGGGAGGCCGGTGTGCGGCTCAACCGGCGTACGGGACGGCCGGCCTACGGGAGACGGCCGGCGTTACGGCATGGCCGGCGTACGGGACGGCCGGTGTGCGGCTCAGTCGGTGGCCGGCAGCACCACCACGTCGTCCGACGTGAACGCCGCGCCGACCCGGTCGCCCACCTCCGGGGCGGCCGCGAGGGCGCAGGCCGCGTCCAGCTCGGGTCCGCTGTCCGGGCGCAGCCGCAGGGACACGTGCGTACCGCGGAAGGTGCGCGCCGCGACCGTGCAGGGCAGGCCCTCGCGGGCCGGTACGAGGCGGACGCCGGCCGGGCGGACGAGGAGGCGGCAGGCTCCCTCCGCCGTACCACCCGGGACCGGCACCTTGCCCCAGGGCGTGTCGGCGGCCTCGCCGGTGACCGTGGCCGGTACGACGTTGTCGAAGCCGAGGAAGCGTGCGACGAACTCGTCGGCGGGGCGCTGCCACACCTCCAGCGGCGTTCCGGCCTGCGCGATCCGCCCGTCCCGCATGATCACGACCCGGTCGGCGAGCGCGAACGCCTCGCCCTGATCGTGGGTGACCGCCAGCACGGTCGTCCCCAACTCGCCGAAGAGTCGCCGGAGTTCGACCACGAGGCGCTCGCGCAGACCGCGGTCGAGCTGGCCGAGCGGCTCGTCCAGCATCAGCAGCCGGGGCCCGGGGGCCAGCGCCCTGGCCAGCGCGACGCGCTGCTGCTCGCCGCCGGAGAGCGAGCCGACGGCGCGGTGCTGGGCGCCGGGAAGGCCCACCAGGTCGAGCAGTTCGGCGACCTTGCGCTCCCGCTCCGCCCGCGCCGTACCGCGCATCCGCAGCCCGAAGGCGACGTTGCCCGCCACATCGCGCTGCGGGAAGAGCTGATGGTCCTGGAACATCAGCCCCACGCCACGCCGGTGGGTCGGCACGGTACGCAGGTTCCGTCCATCCAGTACGACTTCGCCCGCATCGGCCGGCTGCAGCCCGGCGATCACCCGGAGCAGCGTGGACTTGCCGCTGCCACTGGGCCCGAGGACGCAGACCGTCTCGTGCTCGGCGACGTCCAGGTCCACCGTGTCCAGCGCGGTGTGCGCCCCGAAGCGCACGGTGAGGCCGCCGAGCCGCAGCAACGACGCCCGGGAAGCGGACGTCGGGCCGGCCGCGGCGGCGCTTGCCACGCCCTGAGCCCCCTCCGTGCCCTCCACGTCTTCCGAGCCTTCCGCGCGCTCCGCGCCTTCCGCCGGGTTCTCGGTCACCTAGAACTCTCCCGTCCGGTCGGTGCGTACCCGCTCCAGCGCCAGCAGCGCCGCCGCGCACACCACCATCAGAATCGTCGACAGGGCCATCGCCTGCCCGTAGTTGAGCTCCCCCGCGCGCCCCAGCAGCCGGGCCACGGCCACCGGCAGCGTGGGCCGGTCCGGGCTCGCGATGAACACCGTCGCGCCGAACTCGCCGAGCGAGACGGCGAAGGCGAACCCGGCCGCGACGAGCAGCGCGCGCCGCACCAGCGGCAGGTCCACCTCGCGCCACACCTGCCAGGGCGTGGCCCCCAGCACCGCCGCCGCCTCGCGCAGCCGGCCGTCCACCGCGCGCAGCACCGGCAGCATGGTCCGTACGACGAACACCACGCCCACCAGCGCCTGCGCCAGCGGCACCAGCCACCACGAGGCACGCAGGTTCAGCGGCGGCTCGTCCAGCGCGATCAGGAAGCCGAAGCCGACCGTCACGGCGGAGACGCCGAGCGGCAGCATGAGCAGCGCGTCGAAGCCGCGGACGAGCCGGCCGCCGCCCCGCCGCGCCAGCGCCGCGGCGGCCAGCCCGCCCACGAGGACGGCGACGGCGGTCGCGGCCACCGCGTACGCCAGCGAGTTCCACAGGGCGGTCAGCGGCGGCACGGTGAACGTCGAGTCGGCGCCGGCCGCGGCCCGCAACGCCCGATAGAAGACCAGGCCGTGGCCGTCGGGCCCGGCGAAGGACCGTTCGACCAGCACCGCGAGCGGCAGCACCAGCAGGACGGCGATCACCGCGAGCGTGCTCCACAGCAGCGCCCACTGCCCGGCCCCGCGCGGCCGGCGCGCCGTGCGCGCGGCGTCAACGAGCTTCAGCGCGCTCTCGCGGCGCCGGACCGTCCACGCGTGCAGCCCGAGCAGGGCGAGGACCGCGGCGAACTGGAGGAGGGTGAGCACCGCGGCGGTCGGCAGGTCCAGGAAGTCGGCGGTCTGCCGGTAGATCTCCACTTCGAGGGTGGCGAAGCGCGGGCCCCCGAGGATCTGCACGATGCCGAACGAGGTGAAGGTGAAGAGGAAGACCATCAGCGCCGCGGCCGCCACGGCGGGCGCGAGCGCGGGCAGCGTCACCCGCCGCCAGGCAGCGAGCCGCCCGGCGCCCAGCACCCGCGCGGCCTCCTCCTGGCGCGGGTCCAGCGCGCCCCAGAGCCCGCCCACGGTCCGTACGACCACCGCGTAGTTGAAGAAGACGTGCGCGAGCAGGATCGCCCAGACCGAGGTGTCCAGCCGTACGCCCCACAGGTCGTCCAGGAGCCCGCCGCGGCCGACGAGCGCGAGGAAGGCGGAGCCGACGACGACGGTGGGCAGCACGAACGGCACGGTGACGACCGCCCGCAGCAGCCTCTTTCCGGGGAACTCATAGCGCGCGAAGACGTACGCGCCGGGGAGCGCGATCAGCAGCGTGAGCGCCGTGGAGGCCGCCGCCTGCCAGACCGTGAACCACAGCACGTGCAGCAGGCCGGAGTCGCCGAGCACCTCGGCCGCCCGACCCCACTGCCAGCTGCCGTCCGCCCGCAGCCCCCGCCCGACGATCGTGAGGACGGGGTAGGCGAAGAAGACGGCGAAGAAGGCGGCCGGCAGGGCCATCAGCGCCAGCCGGGTCACCGTGGCGCGGCGGCCCGCACCACGGGCGCCCGGAGCGCCGGCCGGGCCGCCTTCTCCCGTCGCTTCCTCCCCTGCCGCTTCCTCCGCTGCCGTCACTTCAGGACGAGCGACGACCACTGCTTGATCCACTGTTCGCGGTGCTTGCTGATCTCGTCGGGGGCCACCGTCTTCGGGTCGTCGATCTTCTGCCCGTACTTGGTGAACAGCTCGGGCACCTTCGCGCTCTCGAGCGCCGGGTTGACGAACATCTGCAGCGGCATGTCCTCCTGGAACTCCTTGCTGATCAGGAAGTCCAGCAGCGCCTTGCCGCCCTTCTCGTTCGCCGCGCCCTTCAGCAGCCCGGCGAACTCGATCTGCCGGAAGCAGGTACCGGTGGCGACGCCGGTCGGCGCCTCCTTCGGCGCGGGCTTCTTGTCCATCACCTCGGCGGGCGGGCTGGAGGCGTAGGAGACGACCAGCGGCTTGTCCCCCTTGCCGCCGCCGCCCCCGGCGCCGGAGAACCGCTCGTAGTACGCCTGCTCCCAGCCGTCGACGGTCTCGACGCCGTTGGCCTTGAGCTTCTTCCAGTAGTCCTGCCAGCCGCCCTTGCCCTTCGTGCCGTACTCCGCGACGGTCCCGAGCTGGAAGGCCAGCCCCGGCGACGACGTGGCCGGGTTCTCGGTGACCAGCAGTCCCTTGTACGCGGGCTTCAGCAGGTCGTCGAAGGACTTCGGCGGCGCGAGGTGGTGCCGCGCGAAGTACGCCTTGTCGTAGTTCACGCACGTGTCGCCGTAGTCGACGGGCGTCACCCGGTGCTG
Source organism: Streptomyces niger (assembly GCF_000718305.1). GTDB lineage: Bacteria > Actinomycetota > Actinomycetes > Streptomycetales > Streptomycetaceae > Streptomyces > Streptomyces niger. The sequence goes on along the minus strand of NZ_JOFQ01000032.1, from coordinate 23,570 downwards.
CGCCTTGTCCAGCTGCAGCTGCTCGGGCACCCCGGCCAGCCCCTTGGCCTTGTACGGCGTGAACAGCCCCTCGTCCAGCCCACGCGACAGCAGCGTGTTGTCGATGCCGAAGAAGACGTCGCCCTGCGGGTTGTCCTTGGTCAGCACCGCCTGGTTGACGGCCTTGCCGGCGTCGCCGCCCTTGATCATCTGCACCTTGTAGCCGCTGCGCCGCTCGAACTCCTTCAGCACGGACTTCGAGATGGCGAAGGAGTCGTGGGAGACGAGCTTGACGGTCTTGGCGTCGGCCGCCCCGCCGCCGGACGTCGAGCAGCCGGCCAGCGCCGTACCGCCCACCGCTAGGGCGACGGCCGCCACCACGGCCTTCCTGATGGTGCTCACTGGTTTCATTCCTCCTGGCTGGCCAGGAAGAGACGCGGCCCCGCCCGCGGCGCCGAGGAACCGGTGCCGCGGGCGGGGCGCAACAGCATGAGGAGACCGAACTTCCTACCCGGAATGACCCGGGCGAGGTTCAAGGGTCTGCGGCAGCGGCGTCGGCTTCACTGCTCGCACTCTCAGCGCTGTGGCGCTCCCCTGTCGGATGGTGTGCGGTATGGGTGATGTAGGAACGTTCGACACAGGTGAGGTAAGAACGTTCGACGCCACGGTACCAGCGCGCCTGCGGCCTTCCGAGGCCCCGCTGCCCGGCAGGGGGCGACAGGCCGAGCCCGCCGTCCCGCTCGCTCAGCGCTCCGAGGCCGCGAGCTGCCCGCAGGCGCCGTCGATCTCCTGCCCACGGGTGTCCCGCACCGTCACCGGCACCCCGTGCGAGGCGATCGCCTCGACGAACGCCTTCTCGTCCTCGGGCCGCGACGCGGTCCACTTCGAGCCGGGCGTCGGATTGAGCGGGATCAGGTTCACATGCACCCGCTTCCCCTTGAGCAGCTTCCCGAGCAGGTCCCCGCGCCACGCCTGATCGTTGATGTCCCGGATCAACGCGTACTCGATGGAGATGCGCCGGCCGGACTTCTCGGCGTACTCCCACGCCGCGTCCAGCACCTCGCGCACCTTCCAGCGCGTGTTCACCGGCACGAGCGTGTCACGCAGCTCGTCGTCCGGCGCGTGCAGCGAGACGGCCAGCCGGCACTTGAAGCCCTCGTCGGCGAAGCGCAGCATCGCCGGCACCAGCCCCACCGTGGACACGGTGATGCCCCGCTGCGACAGCCCCAGCCCGTCCGGCTCCGGGTCCGTCAGCCGCCGAATCGCCCCCGTGACCCGGTTGTAGTTGGCAAGCGGCTCACCCATGCCCATGAAAACGATGTTCGACAGCCGCGCTGGCCCGCCCGGGATCTCCCCGTCCCGCAGCGCCCGCATACCGTCAACGATCTGATGAACGATCTCGGCGGTCGAGAGGTTCCGGTCCAGCCCCGCCTGCCCCGTCGCGCAGAACGGGCAGTTCATCCCGCACCCGGCCTGCGAGGAGATGCACATCGTGACCCGGTCCGGATACCGCATCAGCACCGACTCGACGAGCGTCCCGTCGAACAGCTTCCACAGCGTCTTACGGGTCTGGTCGTCGTCGCACGAGATGTGCCGCACCACGCTCATGAGCTCCGGCAGCATCTCGGCCGCCAGCTTCTCCCGCGCCGCGGCCGGGATGTCCGTCCACTGCTCCGGGTCGTGCGCGTACCGCGCGAAGTAGTGCTGCGAAAGCTGCTTGGCGCGGAACGGCTTCTCCCCGATCGCCGCCACGGCCTCCTTGCGCTCGGCAGGCGTGAGATCGGCAAGATGCCGCGGCGGCTTCTTGGCCCCCCGCGGCGCGACAAAAGTAAGTTCTCCAGGTGCAGGCATGGTCCGTCCAGTGTGGCAGATCAACTAGCCCGACCCAGGTGAGAGCAGGGTGGGGGCCGTCACCCTCGACCGTCACTTGTCGTCATTGGCCGACCTCGCACGGCCCACAGACGACCCAGCTGTCCCGTGCAGTGCGTCACCCGGCCGGCACGGGTCCCGGCCTACTTCGCACCCTCTGACCAGCCTCGATACAGGTCGGTCACTGCAGCAGGATTTCTTCCGGCCGCCGGTTGGTGACGGCCGTCGCCTGACCATTCAGAACGTGCTCGATGCACGCCACCAGGTCACCGCCGTGATCGTCCCGGGCCATGCTCCGAAGCTCTCGGGCAAGGTCGGCGCCGTTCACCAGGACAATCGGGTACTGATCTTCGACCATCTCCGTCTGCGCCGGCTCCGAGTAGGCCCCGGTCGTCACGTAGACACCGATCCACCCGCGCCGGAGGCGGGCAACCACCCGGGCGATCTGCTCCGCGGTGATCAACGTCTCGGGCTTCACGCACTTGGCCTGTCCCAGCACCACGAGACTGGTGCCGGCCAAGCCACTGCCGAGATCAAGGCGCCCGACGAAGTCCGCGCCGCCATCTCCGGACCTTCGAGTCAGCCAGCCTTCGAGGTAGCTGTGTCCGCTGCCGCGCAGTACGCGCGCGGCCACGGCTGAAGCCAATCCTTCGAAGTCGTGCTTCTTCTTGTCGAAGTACTTATAGATCACTTCCAGGTCGGCGGCTTCGGCAGTGCCGACCTGGGGACGCTGATCGCGCACCTTCGCCACCTTGGCTCGCGCGACGCGACGGCGAAGCCTCGGCAACGCAGAGTTGCCATGCTTGACCCACTCCCGCCAGGCGCGCGGGGCCGATGCGAGAGCCTGCGAGTCCGCAGCCCCCTCGTCCCTGCGAGCGCGAATCCACTCCCAGGCCACCTCGTCGTCCTCAGCGGTCAGATCGATGAGAGCGATGTCGTAGACATAGTTCACGAACGTCGTGTGCTCCCGGCCGGCCCACTGGACCAGCCGCTCGGCACGCTCGATGACGCCGACGCCGCAGAACTCCACGTATCCCTTCTGCTTGCCGTTGCGGGTCACGGAACGGAAGAGGAGCAGGGGCGTCGCCGCCGCTCGCTCCTCCGGGGTGTGCCCCTGATGCCCGCTGAAGGCTTCCAGCAGCGCTGCGTTTCCCGTGGTGGTGCCCGGCGCAGCACTCTGGCCGGCCTTGTGGTCTCCGAAGTAGCGAACGTGCCCGTTATCCATGTCGAACACGTCATGCCACGGCGTCTGCTCAGTGCCGGCCTTCCAGGGGCTGGACCGGATCAGGATGGCGGGGCGGCGGGCACCGTCCGGGCTGCTGATCTTGGCCATCCCATTGATGCCAGCCTCCAGCGAGGCGCGCTTGAGGCCCGGTGAGTGCGTTGCGAAATAGAAGTTGGGATGACCGTCCACAGCAGGCGGCTTGGGGTCCTTACCGCTCGCGTAGCGGAAGACCTGGCCAACTCGCAGCTTTCCACCCACTGTTGCTGCCCCTCCCCGGATGATGCAGTCTCGATGATCTTCCGCCGAGACTAGAGGGACCCACTGACACGGGCGGTGCCCATGCCGGCAACCAGCACTGATCACTGCCTTGTAAGTTCCTGCCGGGGCCTGTGTGCCGTACCACCTATGGGGCGTGGTGAACCGTCCGAATCTCCCGCCGTCCGCCACTGTTGATGTCAGCGCCGGATGTCAGCTGCGTGGCTCCTCAGCTCCGCCAACGCTCACGGTGGGCCTTCACACCCCCCAGCGTCCGAAGATCCACGTCTGGCACAATCCCTGCCATGAATGCGGGGGACACGGCTGTAGTGGCCGCTGTGGCGGCGGTTGTTGGCGCAGCGCTCGGCGCGGTGGGAACGCTCGGGGCTGCTCGGTTCACTGGGAGGATCCAGCGCCAGTCTCAGCATGAACATTGGCGCAGGCAGGGGCGACGCGAGGCTTACGCGTCCTTCGTCGCAGCAGCTACCGACTACCTCGCAGCTCTCCATGCGGTGCATAGACGCCAAACCGAAGACGGACCGCTTACCTCAGAGGTGCGAGACTTGCTGCAGACAGCTGCTGAGTCGCAGGGATCCTTCAGCAAGGCCAGCTCCATGGTTGTCGTGGAGGGCCCGACGGTCGTAGCGCAGGCTGCCGACGCTGTTGGACGATCACTCGGTGAGTGGCGTTCGCGTCTCGCCAACGAGACGGCGCAAGGGATTGTTCCATCGCCTCCGCCACGCCCCTACGAGCGCCTGCCAGGAGAAGCCAGGGAGGCGCTGAGGGCCTTCGAGCGCACGGCTCGCGAAGCTTTGGACGATCCAAGCAGCGGCCTGAGCCGCGGGCAGTAAGCTCGTACAACCTTGAAAACTGTCGTGGCGGCAACGTCACCGTGGGTTCAAATCCCACAGCCTCCGCACTTAGAACGCCCCTGACCAGCAAATTCGGTCGGGGCCTTCCACTTTGAGCGCTGCCTGTCAGTGCCTGCGACTCCCCGTCGTTCCCCGACCGATCGGGCACGGAAGGGGCACGGGGCCGCAGCTTCTTGCCCTGAGGCTTGCTAGTGATCTTGCCGACCTGCGCTTTCCTTGGCCTGAGCACGGACCGCTGACGCCGGGCACGGCCGTCACCGGTCGTCGTTATCCGCTGCTGAGCGACCTCGGACGTCTCAGAGAGGACCCAAGCGTGGAGTCGAGGAGCTACCCTCCATCTGCGGCAGGAGAACGATCGGGGGGTTCAAATGGCCGGGCTTACGCCATGGATAGCACCAATTTTCGCGCTCGCTGGCGTGGCCATAGGCGCCTTCCTAAACCCCTGGGGGACCCGCCGTCAGTCTTGGCAGACAGCTCGACGCGAGGCATTTGACCGGGCCATCGCAGCCGTCAAGGCAGCGGACTTCGCCCGGCACTACCCCCGGCACGTGGCTCCAAGCGAGCTTGGGCCAGACCCGCAACGTGCAGCCGACTTCAACGCGGAGCTTGCTATTCGCGGGTTCGATCGGTTGGCGGAAGCCATGCACGAGATGCGCCGAGAGCTTGCAGCGCTGGAACCCTACTTCGAGCCACAGTGGGACCCGAATCAGTGGCCCATCACAGATGAAACGGCAGCATCACTCTTGGCGCAGCTAAAGCGAGAACGACACCAAGTGTCACTGGGTGGGAGACGCGCTAGCCAATGAAGTGGATAGTCACTGTTCTTACTGTGCTGGGTGGCGTGCTGCCTGCTGTTGGCCTCTATAACATATGGCGAGCCTTCGGGGACCGACGGACCCAACTTCAGGTCAAGCTCGACCTGGTTGATCAGGTCATGTCTGACTCTGCTCTTTCCGACGAAGAAAAGAGCGCTCGGCTAACCCGGGACCTTCCCCCCGAAGGAACGTGGTTGGACGTGATGTACAGCCGTGAGCGCCTGCAGCTGGAACTGCTCAAGCAATCGGTGCCGGACATCAGCATGCCGGCTGTCCTAGCCGGTCTCGGCGTGGTCTGTGCCACGGCTGCCGGCGTGCTCTCCACGTGGTTCGAGGTCTGAAGCGCAACTGGCGACGCACGAGGCCCACAAAGGTTTCGCTAAGACAACCATTGGAGCTGCTGGTCAGTCTCCTCTCCGCCAATGTCATTTACCGGAAAGGAGCAGAGTATGAGCGAAGGGGCCTTCACGCTCGCCGGTGCTGTCGTCGGTGGGCTCATCGGCGTCGTAGGCACCATAGGCGCTGCGCGTCTAACTGGTCGCGATCAAAGACGAAACCAGCACGAACAATGGCGCCGGGAGGTGCGCAGAGACGCGTACAGCGCCTTCATCACGCGGGCGACGCAAGCGCTCAGAATCGGGACAGTGGCCCATGAGTCCGCACAACGTTCTGAAGCTGAAGTGACAAGTCTCATCGATGACCTGGAAACGGCCGCTGCTCTAGCTGAAGAGGCAGCATCACTTGTAGCACTAGAGGGGCCACAAGAGATCGGTAATCTCACCACTAATATCTCCTTCCGCCTCGACCTCTGGCATCGTCTGTTGCGAGTGGCGTATGACGGTCCAGTCGAGCGGCGAGGCGAGTCCTGGGATCGTGCAAGGTCCGCTAGTGACGAAGCCGAAGAGTTGCTTGAGCAGTTCACCGAGCTTTGTCGGAGCTTGTTGGACGGATGAGAAGAAGATCGCAGGCATAGAAACGGTGCATTGTGAGAGCCTGTCCTGAGTGAATGCACCCATGACGGGCCTGGCCACATCACGGCAACAGAACAGAACTCCCTTCGACCGCGCGTCGTGGTGCGGCCCGCTGACACGCTGGGAGTGGCGCCCGCGGCGGGGTGGTGCAAAAGACTCTAGGCGCGACACGCTCCTCGGCCCCGACGGCGCCGCGTCGAGTGGAACGCCTACGGACCTTCGCCACATCGCGGCAGCAGGTGCTCCCCCTCAGCCACGTACTCGGCGTCCGGTCCGCTCACGCTGGTGCATCCGTGACGGTGGCGGTACGGCGGCCCGCGCCATGCCGGCGTTCTCGCCCGGACTGCTCGGCCGCCCCGACCCCACCCCTCCCGTAGCCCGCCTTCTCTCAGAACTAGGGCCTATGGGGCAGTCGGCAGCGCGCCTGGCACGTAAACCGCTCACCGCTTCCGCCCACCCTCACCACTTCCCACCTGCACTCTTCTCGCCGCCCCCGGGGCTCCCCGATGGGCACGCCCTGAGCCGCGGGCGTACTCTGGCTGCTCCCCCTGGACCTGGTGGTGGGTGCCCGTGATGGCCCTGGGATCCGCCGGTGGGGGCGTTGGCCGGTGGGGTGGCTGCTCGTTCCGGCGCTGCTTTGGGCGGGACAAAGCGTGAAGCGAATTACCCCGTGGCATCCTTCGGTGGCGCGGGGCCGGGGGCCGGGCGGAGCGGGCCGAAGGCAGGAGCGGCGCCCGAGCCCCCGTGCCCGCGCCGGCCCGTGTGACGGGCCGGTGGGGTGTGATTCGTAGCGGCGGCTGGACAAGCCGTTGGCCTGCGCGCCGGATGCCGAAGGCAAGAGCCCCCGCAAGGCCAAAGCCGCAAGCCGCGCGGTTCCGGAGGGCCTTCGCGGAGCTCCCGGCCGACAAGGTTCGTGACGGATGCTGGCCGTGATCGATGCCCACGGGCTTCAACGGCGAGCCCCGGTGATCGGCACCAGGTAGGCCCGGCAGGGAACGGCACCCCTCAGCGAGAGCCCCAAGAGTGGCCCCGCCCGCCTCCTCCCCGCCCGCAGGGTGGGGAGCTTGATGAGGTAGAGAAACCTGTAACAGCTCCCTTCCCCACCGCCCAACGCCGTCTTGTCGTGGCGCCGTACGCATGCTGCTCTGACTGCCGTAACTGATCAGCAGGAAGGCAGGGATGATGCACGAAGATCTGGCATTGAATAGACCGGGTGCCGCGGTACGCCGCAAGATCCGGGATCTGGAGCCCAACGGTTTCAAGCGGATGATCGCCCGGCTGTCTCCCAAGTCTGAGATCCGCTCCTGGACGGATGGCCTGATCGGAGAGCGGGCCACAGCACGACGGCTCAACAAGTTACGTTCGCGCGAGTGGCATATCCTGCACGCCATCCAGTGGGCGAGCGGATCCGACATCGATCACTTGGCTATCGGCCCGGCCGGCGTCTTCACGATCAACTCGAAGCGGCACAAGGGCAAGACAGTCTGGTACGGAGATCACGCCATCACCGTGAACCGGGCTCCCACCCGGCACATCGCGATCAGTCAGCACGAGGCACAGCGTGTAGAGAAGAGCCTCGCTCGGCGTTGCGCTGTGCCAGTGCCCGTCCGGCCCGTCATCGCTGTCGTGGACGCTGCCAAAGTCACGGTGAAGAACTCAGCTCCACCCGTACTCGTCGTCGACGTTGCCGGGCTGGATCGCCTGCTGTCAGGGATGACACCTGTGCTGTCCTCGGAGACCGTTGACCGCATCTTCGAGGTGGCGCGCCAGCCCGGCACCTGGTCGTCGCATTGACCGGTTAGGCGTCGAAGTCATACTCAAGTACGTAGGAAGCGGAGTCGAGAGTCATCTCGTTGACCTCGACGGGTCGGCCTCCGTCGGCGAATGCGGTCCGGCAGATGAGCATCACCGGCGTGCCCATGGAGAGGTTGAGCCGCTTCGCTTCGTCCTGGGAGGGCATACGGGACCGCACTTCTTCGCGGAAGTGGACCGGCTTGGCTCCGAGCTCCGCAAGGCGCGCGTACGTGCCGCCCGGCCCCGTGTCCTCCTGGGTGATGGCCGAGCCCGCGACCAGCTCCGCCGGCAGGTAGCTCGTGGCCAGCAGGACCGGCTTTCCATCAAGGACGAATCGCCGGTTGCGGACGCAGACGGCCGACTCCGGGGCGATGTCGAGGACGCTCGCGATCCGCTCAGGAGTTGGCTCCTCAGTAACGGTGACCTGATCCACGGTGAGCTGTCGGCCCTCGGTGTCGGCCGACCAGATCGAACGGCCTGAGCCCCACTGCTCCTGGGAGAGGCGCTGGATGCCGCGTCGTCGCAGCGGTCGGAACGCCCGAACGAATACGCCAGCACCCTTGCGTGACTCGGCGAGCCCCTCGTTCTGCAAGACTCCAAGAGCCTGCCGGGCGGTCATCCGGGCCACGTCGTACTTCGCCATGAGGTCGTTCTCGCCTGGCAAGCGATCACCAGGGCCGTACTCACCTGCCGTGATTGCCTCCCGAAGCGCGTCAGCAATGCGCTGGTACTTCGGCTGTCGGGCGCCGTTCTTCGCGGTCATTGCGTCTCCCTCCTTCCTTCCTCTCTAGACAGCCTAGGACATACGTCCGTCGCTGCATCCGAGCCTGGTGCCCCATCCCGCCACGCGCGAACCTCTCTATACATCTCCATTGACATCTCTAGAGACGTGCGCTTCACTCGAAGATGTCTAGAGAGGTCGCCGACCGGGTGGCCTCCCCAGCAACAAGGGGTGCTCTATGCCTTCGTTCAAGATCGACACTTCGACCGCCGTGGTGTTCGTCGCGACCGCGCCGACCCCGAAGGTCGCCAACCGGAAGACGGGCGAGATCGCCAAGGACCGCGAGACCGGCGCCGACCTGATGACGGTGGGCCTGCTGGTCTCGGATGAGGGGGAGGGCAACCTCTACCAGGTCTCCGTGCCGCAGACGGGCGTCCCCGAGGGGCTGACGCCGGGCATGCCGGTCTCGGTCGTCGGCCTGAAGGCGCGGGACTGGGAGAACGAGTTCAACGGCGAGAAGCGGCACGGCATCGCCTTCCGCGCGGCGGCCCTCGCGGCGGGTGCCTGATCATGGCGGACCTGACCACGGTGCTGGAGGCCACCGGTGCTCTCGCCGGTGTCGGTGGCCTCGGCTACGCCAAGGGCCACGCTCCTCGCGTGTACTGGTCGCTGGTGGGCATGCCGGTGACGATGGGCCGGTTCACCTGGACCTACGGCACCACGATGGATGTGTGCGGGCTGACGGTGCAGCCGTCGAAGCTGCGGGCGTTCATGGTCCGCAACGTCGCCCGCCGCGAGGTCCAGCCCGTACCGCCCAAGGTCCGTCGCCTGCGGGGCGCCTCCACCGGCCTGGTCGCCTCGCTCCGGCTCCCGGCCGGTCTGGAGACCTCGGACATAGCGGCGGCCACGGAACGGCTGCGGCACGCCTGGGGTGTCCACTCCGTCACCGTCGCCGAGACCAAGCCGGGTGTGGTCGAGCTGCGGATGACCGGCTACGACGTGCTCCGCCGGGTGAAGATGCCGCGCCGGCGGAAGGCTTCGGGGCCGATGGTGGTGCCGGTGGCACTGCGGGAGGACGGGTCGGTGTTCGTCCGTGACTACCGCCAGGTCCCGCACAGCCTGACGCTGGGCGCCACGCTGTCGGGCAAGTCCATGTACCAGCGCAACCTGGTCTCCAAGCTGGCCAAACTGCCGGTGGGGCTGGTCGGGATCGACTGCAAGCGCGGGGTGGAGCACAGCACCTACGCCCCGCGCCTCTCAGCCCTGGCCACCACCCCCGAAGACGCCTCACAGGTCCTGGACGCGCTGGTTGAGGAGATGGAAAAGCGCTTCGACCTCCTGAGCGCCTACGGCGTCTCGGACCTGTGGGCCCTGCCCGAGGACGTCCGCCCGGTCCCCCTGGTGCTCCTGGTCGACGAGGTGGCAGAGCTGTTCCTGACCACGGCAAAGAAGGAGGAGGAACGCCGGGACCGGATGGTCATGCAGATGGTGCGGCTGGGCCAGCTCGCCCGCGCGATCGGCATCTACCTGGAGGTCTGCGGCCAGCGCTTCGGCTCCGAACTGGGCAAAGGCGCCACCACACTCCGCGCCCAGCTCACCGGCCGCGTCGTCCACCGCGTCAACGACAAACAGACCGCCGAAATGGGCCTGAACGACATCTCCCCCGAGGCGGTGGCCGCCGCCACCTCCATCGCCGCCAACCGGCCCGGCGTCGCGGTGGCCGGGGACTCCTCCGGCGGCTGGTCCCGCATCCGCACCGCCGAGACCACCCCGGCCCAAGCGGCAGCCATCTGCCGGGAGTACGCCCACCTCGTCCCGGACCTGCCGTACCTGGCCCCGTTCCGCCCGGTGATGCCGGCCGAGTACGAGCCGACCGATGCACCCTCGCTGATCAAGCCGCAGCCGATCACCGAGTAACACCCCACCCCGTCACCGGTTGGTGCGCCGTCTCGCGCCAGGCCCCTACCTCTCCCATGCCAAAAACCTGACCTTGGAAGGAGGACGCGATGACCAAGCCGCAGGCGGAACGCACCGCGATCCTCGTCGCCGGGGCCGTGATCATGATCCTTACGATCGCCGCGTTCTGGCTCTCCTACGCCCATCTCGCCTCGGTCGCCCAGTCCCACGGCCTTGGCTCATCCCCGGAGCGTCGGTGGGCCTGGCCGGGCACCATCGATCTGTTCATCCTGGCCGGTGAGGTCCTGATGTTCCGCGCCGCGCTGCGGCATGTGACCGACTGGTGGGCCATCGGCCTGACCGTCGCCGGATCCCTCGGCAGCATCGGCCTCAACGTCGCCGGAGTCGGCACCAACGCCCCGATCCTCGACTACGTGGTAGCAGCCGTGCCGCCGTCCGCCGCGCTGCTGGCCTTCGGCGCCCTCATGCGGCAGGTGCACACCCTGGTCACCGACCCCGCCCCGGCCCCGGTGCCCGCGGCTGAACCGGTCGCGGAGCCGGTCACCGTCGAACGGCTCCCGGAGCCATCTCCGGCGGAACTCCCCGAGCCGGAGCCCGAGAAGGTGCCTGAACCGGATCCGGTGCCCGAGCAACGGCCGGAGCCTGCCCCGGTCGAGCCGTCGCCCCGGCCCGCCCCGCCGGCACCTGCCGTGCCCCCGGCTCTGATCGCCCACGCCCGGAAGGTCGCCGACAACCACCAGGCCGCCACCGGCACCCCGATCGACGCGGACACCCTCCGCGCCCGCCTCGGCGTCCCGCCGGTCCTCGCCGACGCCATCACCGCCCAACTCGCCTGAAAGGAAGAGCAATGGCTCGCCCGAACCGCTTCTACGACGTGATCCGCATCGGCCCCGTCCAGGTCGGCTCCTACTACGACGGGCGGGGACGGACCAAGCACACCGCCACCTGCACCGCCCCCGGCTGCCGCTTCTCGGTCGAGAAGCCGGACAGGGCCGCCGCCGAGCTCGCCGCTCGCACCCACCGCTGCAACCCCTGACCGGACGGAGGCAAGGCCCATGCGCTACCCGGACGCCCAGCTCCGCGCCAACCACCGCCCGGCCGACCTGATTCCGGCCAGCGTCCACCCCGGCGAAGTCGTCGTCATCCAGGCGCCGCCGCGCTCCTACGCGGGCCCGATCCTGCTGACCATCACCATCGCGATCGGCGCATCCGTGGTCCTGATCGTCCTTGCCGTGACGTTCCAGATCGCGGCCGCCGCTGCCGCAGCCGCCGTCCCCACCGTGGGCGGCGCGGGCATCAGCCTCAAGCTCGCCCGCAAGCGCTGAACGGCCCCCGGGGCGGCCTCGGTCGCCAAACTTCCGCCGCCCCGGGCGCCTGACCCCTTCCAGATGCACTGACCCGAAAGGGACACCTTCATGATGCCCGAGACCCGCCCTGCCCGCGTCCGGCTCTGCCCCGACTGCGACGGCTTCCCGACCGTTGCCATCACCACCGGCCAGAAGAACCTCGACGGCACCCGCAAGACCCTCACCGTCGTCTGCCGGACCTGTGAGGGCGCCGGCACGTTCGCCCGCCGCGTCGCCGTCGCGTCCCTGGACCGGTGAGCGTCGTGGCCGATCTCACCCCGACCCCGGCCGGCCCCGGCGTCCATGTCTCCAAGCCCTCCCCGCACCGCCCGGCCACCGCGTCCTATGCCTGCGGCTGCGGCGAGACCCGTCAGGCCCAGGGGGACGACCAGGCCCGCGACCTCGTCGCCGCCTGGACCGACCACCGCAACACCTGCGCCGGGCGAAAGGGCCGCTCATGACCACCGCATCCCGCAACGGTCTGCGCCTCCTGGACCTGTTCTGCTGCGCAGGTGGCGCCGCCATGGGCTACCACCGCGCCGGCTTCGCTGTCGACGGCGTGGACATCGCCGACCGCCCCCGCTACCCCTTCACCTTCCACCGCGCCGACGCCCTGGAGCACCTGGCCCGGCTCATCGACACCGGGGAGATCGAGCGCTACGCCCTGATCCACAACTCCCCGCCCTGCCAGGCCGGCTGCACGCTGACTGTGGGCACCAACCAGTCCCGCGGCTGGGGCGGCGAGCACGTCCAGCTCATCCCCGAACTGCGCGCCCTGCTGGACGCGTCCGGTCTCCCGTACGTGATCGAGCAGCCCACCGGCAAGGCCCCGGTCCGCCGGGACCTGCGGCTGTGCGGGGAGTCCTTCGGCCTGGGCGTGCTGCGCCACCGCACCTTCGAACTCGGCCGCTGGTCGACCCCACAGCCTCCCCACCCCGCCCATCGGGGCTACGTCCGCGGCGTCCGCCATGGCGTCCACCGCGACGGCCCGTATGTCGCCGCCTACGGCGCTGGCGGGGGCAAGGCCACCGTGCCCGAGATGCAGACGGCCATGGACATCACCTGGACCGACGTCCGCGAGGAGCTGACCGAGGCCATCCCGCCGGCCTTCACCCAGTGGATCGGCACCGCCTTCCTCACCTGCCGTCAGGAGGTGCTCGTATGACCGACGCCGCCACCCTGGCGGGCCTGGACCCGACCACTCTGGGGGATCTCCTCCGGGTGGCCGGGTCCCCCGGCTTCGACCGCTGGGAAGAACAGATCCGCCGCACCGGCGGATGCTCCGACCCGATCCACCTGACCGGCGCGACCAAGACCGTCGACCGGGCGACCGGCACCGTTCTGCACGCCTACTCCACCGACGCCGAGCCCGGCGGACGGCTCCGGGTGGCCTGCGGCAACCGCCGCGCCTCCCGCTGCCCTTCGTGCGCCTGGACCTACGCGGGCGACACCTACCACCTCATCCGCGCCGGGCTCACCGGCGACGAAGCCAAGGGCACCCCGGAGACCGTCCGGGACCACCCGCGCGTCTTCGCCACGCTCACCGCCCCCTCCTTCGGTCCGGTGCACAACCGTCCCGACGACGGCCACCGTCCCTGCCGCTGCGGCGTCCACCACCAGGCCGACGCCCCCGAGCTCGGCACCGCCCTGAACCCGGAAACCTACGACTACGCGGGCGCGGTGCTGTGGAACAACCACGCCGGCCACCTGTGGCGGTACGTCACCATCTACCTGCCCCGCGAGCTGGCCAAGCGCGCCGGCATCACGCAGAAGGCGCTCAAGGGACAGCTCCGGGTCTCCTACGGCAAGGTCGCCGAGTACCAAAAGCGCGGCGCCATCCACTTCCACGCGGTGATCCGCTTCGACGGTCCGGACGGACCCGACACCGCACCCCCGGCCTGGGCGACCATCGACCTGCTCACCGACGCCCTGCGGGCCGCTGCTGCCCGCGCGGAGATCGAGCTGCCTCCGGTCGGGGACCAGCCCGCCCGCACCTTGCGCTGGGGCACCCAGCTCGACGTCCGGCCCATCGGCGCCTTCGGCAACGGCGAAGACCTCACCGAGCAGGCCGTCGCCTCCTACGTGGCCAAGTACGCCACCAAGGCCGCCGAGACCACCGGCACCGTCGACCGCCGCATCGGCGAACTCGCCGAACTGGACAAGCTCCCCGATCTGCCCGACCACACCCGCCGCCTCATCCGCGCCTGCCGCGACCTGGACGACATCTACCCCGACCGCAAGCTCTGGCAGTGGGGCCACATGCTCGGCTTCCGCGGCCACTTCTCCACCAAGTCCCGCCGCTACTCCACCACCCTCGGCGCCCTGCGCCAGGTCCGCGCCGACTACCGCGCCGCCCAGCAACGCGCCGCCCTCGGCCTCCCCGGCCCCGACGACCACCCCGAAGCCACCACCCGCGTCATCGCCCACTGGGCCTACGCCGGGCACGGCCACACGCCCGGCGAATCCTGGCTCGCCGCCAACCTCGCCCGCGAGATCCAGGAGAACCGCGAGATCGCCCGCGAAGTACGCGCCGAACTGGAGTCAGAGGAGAGCTGGACATGAGCGCCCGCACGCTGCCCGAGCGGTTCCTGACCCCGGTCGACCTCGCGGACCTCTTCGGTGTCCCGATCGAGACCGTCTACCAGTGGCGGCGCAAGCGCACCGGCCCCCGCGGCTTCCGGGTCGGCAAGCACGTCCGCTACGACCCCGAGGTCGTCCGCCGCTGGGTCACTGAGCAGATGAGCGAGGCCGCCTGATGGCCGGGCACATCCAGGACCGCTGGTACAAGACCGAGATCGGACCGGACGGCAAGCCCCGCAAGGTCAAGAGCGACCGCTACGGCTCCGGCATGCGCTACCGCGCCCGCTACGTCGGCCCGGACGGCACGGAGAAGAGCAAGTCCTTCCCCGACCGGCAGAAGCGTCTTGCTGAAAAGTGGCTCGTCAACATCGAAGCCGACATGACACGCGGTCAGTACATCGACCCGCGAGCGTCTCGCATCACCTTCCAGCAGTTCGCGGAGCGCTGGCTGACCGCGCAGACCACAGACCCGACAACGCAGGTCTCGGTCGAAACGCGGCTGCGGCTGCACGCCTTTCCGCGGATCGGTTCGCGGCCTCTGGACTCCTTCCGGCCGTCCCACATTCAGCAGCTCGTCAGGGCCCTGGAAGATGCCCCGATCGAGGGAACGTACGCGCGCACCATCTACGCAAACGTGCGGGCTGTCCTGTCGGCGGCCGTCGATGACGGGCTACTCAGCCGCAACCCATGCAGCGCGAAGTCCGTACGACCTCCGGCTGTTGAGTCCGGTCGCGTCATCCCATGGCTCCCGGAACAGGTCTTCGCCGTACGGGCCGCGCTCCCGGAGCGGTATCGAGCGATGACCGATGCCGGCGCCGGGTGCGGCCTCCGTCAGGGCGAAATCATCGGGCTTGCCGAAGATGACGCCGTGGACTTCGAGGCCAACACCCTTCACGTCGTACGGCAGGTGAAGCTCATCCGTGGAAAGGCCGTGTTCGCGCCGCCGAAGGGCAACAAGGAACGTGATGTCCCGCTGCCCTCCTCAGTGGCCGACGCGTTCCGCGACCACATGGACGCCTTCAAGCCGGTGCCGGTCACGTTGCCGTGGAAGAAGCCGGACGGGCCCCCGGTCACGAAGCGCCTCCTGTTCTCGAACACAGCTGGCGGCATCGTCTGGCGGAGCAACTTCAACGTGCAGGAGTGGAAGCCCGCCCTCGCTGCGGCCGGCCTTATCCCCGAACCGGAACAGGGCGAGCCTTACGACTCGGCGCGCGAGCACGGCATGCACGCCCTACGGCACTTCTACGCTTCGGTCCTCCTGGACGCTGGAGAAAGCATCAAGGCCGTGAGCGAGTACCTCGGGCACAGCGACCCGGCAATGACGCTCAGGGTGTACGCGCACCTGCTGCCGACCAGCAGTGAGCGCACCCGCAAGACAGTAGATCAAGTGTGGTGCACCGCACAGTCTTGAGACAGTCACACCAGACGGACTCTGCATGGAAGGCGTCCAGGGCTGGCGGGCCAATACCTTGCTGGCCCTATAGCAGCAACGCTTACGAATCAACGGAAGCGAACCTTTGAACCGCAGGCGATTGACGCGTATAACTTAACTTTCTTTCGCGAAAGATAGCTATTCACCTTGGAAAGGTGCGCATAGTGAAGCTCGGAACGGCTATCGTGATGCCGCCCGCAGGCACTGCACGCCAGGCGGGCGGCAAGTCCCCGAATCGCGCTAGGAAGCGGAGACCACGACCACTATGGACAATCGTTCGCCGAGAAGCCACGGCCCCATGCCCGCTTGGGTAACTGGCCTCACCTATGTCAGCGCACTCGCCGCGGGAGCCGTCCTCATCACCGCTGGCGCCGCTACCCCCACAGAGGCGACCGCCTACATCGCCCCCTTCCTCGTCGTCTACGAGCGGGTGTTTGCCCGCCGCGCTTGAGGCCCGGCGGCCCACAGACGGCCCAGAGCACAAACGACGGCCCCCTATCAGCGGAGAAACCGCAGGTAGGGGGCCGTTTGGCTACCCGTGAGACGCAAGTTCTCCAGGTGCAGGCATGGTCCATCCAGTGTCGCAGATCATCGGGGGCGGCCCGGGCGGGAGAAGGGTGGGGGCCGTCACCCTCGCCGTGGCACGGGGCGCCCTCCGGGCCATGGTCCGTCCGGTCGCCGCTGTGGGCGTACGGGCGGAGGACGGAGGGGGACCGGCACGGTCCACTGCCTCTCCGAGGCCCCCTCGGCCGACGCGGTCCAGCGCATCCACGAACGCGCCGGTCACCGGGCCGACGAGAGCTACCCGGTCCCCTTGTCCATGTGACGGCACGGCTCCGGACCGCGAGGAACCGCGGAGAACCACGGAGAACCACGGAGAACCACGGAGAACCGCGGAGAACCGCGGACAGGGGTACGTACCCGACGATCACAGGCCCCCGCGCAGTTCGCGCGGGGGCCTGTGGGGTGGTGCGAGGGGGCGCGTCAGCCCGTGCCCACGAAGAGGACCAGGAGGAGCCAGACCACCGGGGCCGTGGGCAGGAGGGAGTCCAGGCGGTCCATGATGCCGCCGTGGCCGGGCAGCAGCGTGCCCATGTCCTTGATGCCCAGGTCCCGCTTGATCATGGATTCGCCGAGGTCGCCGAGGGTGGCGCTGGCGGCGACGGCGAGGCCCAGGAGCAGGCCCTGCCACCACGCGCCGTCCTCGATGAGGAACTGCATGCACAGCGCGCCCGCCACCATGGCGAAGACCACCGCGCCGACGAGGCCCTCGCGGGTCTTGCCGGGGCTGATGCGGGGGGCGAGCTTGCTCTTGCCGAAGCGCCAGCCGACGGCGTAGGCACCGGTGTCGCTGACGACCGTGAGCAGCAGGAACGTCAGGACCCGCCACGGCCCGTCCGCGTCGGCCGCGAGCATCATGGCCACGAAGGTCGCCAGGAACGGCACGTAGAACGCCGCGAAGACGCCCGCGGTGACGTCCCTGAGGTAGTGGTCCGGAGCCTCGGTCATCCGCCAGACGAGGACCGCGAGCGCCGTGAGCGCCATCGCCACCCAGGCGCCCTCGGCCCCGCGTACGTAGCCGGCGACGACCATGGCCGTACCGCCGACCGCGAGCGGCACCAGGGGCACGCGGATGTCCTTGCGCTCCGCGAGGCGGGAGGTCAGCTCCCACAGGCCGACGACCACGGCCACCGCGATGACGCCCACGAAGACCGGCTTGTAGACGAACAGCGAGAGCACGATGATCGCGCCGAGGCCGACGCCCACCCCTATGGCGGCCCGCAGATTGCGGCCCGCGCTCTTCTTCGCCGGTTTCTCCGGGGAGGGGCTGTCGTCCGGTGCCGGCGGGGTTGTGGGCATGGGTTCCCGGTGCTGGTCATCGTGGAAGAGGGGGCCACTCAGCCGAGCGGCCCCCCGTTCGTCCCGGTGGTCGTCCTGGTCTCCGCCTGCGTCGGGCACGGTGGGCATGGGCCGAGTCTGCGCTGCCGCGGCCCGGTCGTGCACGGGACCCGCCGACGGGGCGGCCGGTACCGTGCCAGGTGGCCACGGCCCGGCGCCGGGTGGGGTCCCGCCCGCCGAGGGCGTGGGGCGGGCCCCCCAGGAAGACTCGTTCATCAGACCTCGAGCAGCTCGGATTCCTTGTGCTTGAGCAGCTCGTCCACCTGCGCGACGTACTTCGCGGTGGTGTCGTCGAGCTCCTTCTCGGCGCGGCGCACCTCGTCCTCGCCGGTCTCCTTGTCCTTGACGAGCTTGTCGAGGGTCTCCTTGGCCTTACGGCGGATGCTGCGGATCGAGATCTTCGCGTCCTCGGCCTTGTTCTTGGCGACCTTGATGAACTCCTTGCGGCGCTCTTCGGTGAGCTCGGGGAAGTTCACGCGAATGATGTTGCCGTCGTTGCTCGGGTTGACGCCGAGGTCGGAGTCGCGGATGGCCTGCTCGATGTTGCGCAGCGCGCTCTTGTCGAACGGGGTCACCACGGCCATCCGCGGCTCGGGCACCGAGAACGACGCCAGCTGGTTGATCGGCGTCAAGGCACCGTAGTAGTCCGCCACGATCTTGTTGAACATCGCCGGGTGCGCACGCCCGGTGCGGATCGCGGCGAAGTCCTCCTTGGCGACCACGACGGCCTTTTCCATCTTCTCCTCGGCCTCGAGGAGGGTCTCTTCGATCACCACTTGCTCCTGGTCTTATTCGTAAGAAGCAGAGCCTCGCCCCTGCGCGCGTCTTCTCCTGCACGGTGTCCGACCGGCAGGCGGTTGTCCATCCCCGTGCCGTGGTCTTCCCACGGCAGGGAGTTGCCGCGCGTACGGGTGCCGCCCGTACGGTTCGTGCGGGCGAACGCATGCTCCCCGTACGGCTCGTACGGTCGGCCCGTGCCGCCCCTACGGATCGTACGGACGGCCACGAGGTGTCCGTACGGACCGTACGGGCACCTGCTGCCCGTCACGGATCGCGGCGGTGTGAGCTGTCAGGCCCTGGTGCCCTGATCGCTGACGAGCGTGCCGATCTTCTCACCCTTCACGGCGCGCGCGATATTGCCCTCGGCGAGCAGCTCGAAGACGAGGATCGGAAGCTTGTTGTCGCGGCACAGCGTGATGGCGGTGGCATCGGCGACCTTCAGGTCGCGGGTGATGACCTCGCCGTACTCGAGCGCGTCGAACTTCACCGCGTCGGGGTTCTTCTTGGGGTCGGAGTCGTAGACGCCGTCGACGCCGTTCTTACCCATGAGCATGGCCTGCGCGTCGATCTCCAGGGCGCGCTGGGCCGCGGTGGTGTCGGTGGAGAAGTACGGCATGCCCATGC
The DNA here is from genome assembly GCF_000718305.1 of Streptomyces niger. Taxonomy (GTDB): domain Bacteria; phylum Actinomycetota; class Actinomycetes; order Streptomycetales; family Streptomycetaceae; genus Streptomyces; species Streptomyces niger. The sequence goes on along the minus strand of NZ_JOFQ01000032.1, from coordinate 4,491 downwards.
CCGCACCGAAGATGACCACGCGGTCCTTCTCCAGGTGGCGGATGGCGCGCAGCGGGATGTACGGCTCGGCGACCTGGCCCATGGTGATGGCGGTCTGCACGCGGCAGTCGATGCCCTCCTTCTCCAGGAAGTCCTGAAGGGCCAGACAGTTCATGACCGTGCCGAGCATGCCCATGTAGTCGCTACGGGCCCGGTCCATGCCGCGCTGCTGCAGTTCGGCGCCGCGGAAGAAGTTGCCACCGCCGATCACGATGGCGATCTCGTACCCCTCACGGACCACGGCCGAGATCTCACGGGCGATGGCGTGCACGACGTCCGGGTCGACACCCAGACCTCCGCCGCCGGCGAACGCCTCCCCCGAAAGCTTCAGAAGGAAGCGGCCCTTCCCCTTTTTGTGGGCTTTGTCCGCGCCGTCGGCACCGTGATTCATTGCGCTCTCCTCGTGCACATACGAAGAAGGCCATTGCCGGGGAACTGGTCAGATCCCTGTACGGCAATGGCCTCCTCGTCACATCTGCGGTCGGCCGGTGAGCGGCCGACTGCGTACGACCCTAGCGGGGCCGCGGGTCATTCGCTGCCCTGCGACAGGCCCGGCCCGGAAGACCGTGGCCCGGCGGCAGGGTTTCGACTCGACTCAGATGCCGACCTTGATGCGCGCGAAGCGCTTCAGGGTGACACCGGCCTCCTGGAGGACCTTCTCGACGGACTTCTTGTTGTCGAGGGCGTACGGCTGACCGAGCAGCGTCGCCTCCTTGAAGAAGCCGTTGACGCGACCCTCGACGATCTTCGGCAGGGCGGCCTCGGGCTTGCCCTCCGCGCGGGTGGTCTCCTCGGCGACGCGGCGCTCGGCCTCGACGACCTCGGCCGGCACGTCCTCGCGGGACAGGTACTTCGGCGCGAAGGCGGCGATGTGCTGCGCGATGCCCTTGGCGACCTCGGCGTTCTCCTTGTCGAACTCGACGAGGACGCCGATCTGCGGGGGCAGGTCGGGCATGGTGCGGTGCATGTACGCGGTCACGAAGCCGTCGGTGAACTGCGCGAAGCGGTCCAGAACGATCTTCTCGCCCAGGTTCGCGTTGGCCTCGTCGACGAACGCCTGAACGGTCTTGCCGGGCTCGATCTCGGAGGCGAGCAGGGCCTGGATGTCGGCCGGCTTGGTGGCGGCGACGTGCTCGGCGATCTGCTTGGCGACGGCCTGGAACTTGTCACCCTTGGCGACGAAGTCCGTCTCGCACTTCAGCTCGACGATGACACCGGAGGCGTTGTCGTCGGCGATGAGGGAGACGACGGCGCCGTTCTCGGCGGAACGGCCCTCGCGCTTGGCGACGCCCTTCTGGCCCTTGATGCGCAGGGCCTCGACGGCCTTGTCGACGTTGCCGTCGGCCTCGTCCAGCGCCTTCTTGCAGTCCATCATGCCGGCGCCGGTGAGCTCACGGAGCTTCTTGACGTCAGCGGCGGTGTAGTTCGCCATGATCTGTGAATCTCTTCTCGAAAGTCGAAAGATCTACGGGTGGACGGCGGGGGCGGCGCTTGTGGCACCGGCCCCCGCCGTCGTCATCCGATGCTGAGGTGTCAGGCCTGCTCGGCCTCGGCCGGCTTCTCGGCCTCGGCGGCGGGGGCCTCGGCCGGCTTCTCCTCGGCCTTGGCCTCGTCAGCCTTGGGCTCCTCGGCGGCGTCCTTGGCCTTCTCACCCTCGAGCAGGTCACGCTCCCACTCGGCGAGCGGCTCGCCGGCGGCCTTCTCGCCCTTGGCCTCGGCACCACCGGAGCGGGCGATGAGGCCCTCGGCGACGGCGTCGGCGATCACGCGGGTGAGCAGGGTGACGGAGCGGATCGCGTCGTCGTTGCCCGGGATCTTGTAGTCGACCTCGTCGGGGTCACAGTTGGTGTCGAGGATGGCGACGACCGGGATGTTGAGCTTCCGGGCCTCGCCGACCGCGATGTGCTCCTTCTTGGTGTCCACGATCCAGACGGCGCTGGGCACCTTCTGCATCTCGCGGATACCGCCGAGGGTCTTCTCCAGCTTGGCCTTCTCGCGGGAGAGAACCAGCAGCTCCTTCTTGGTGAGGCCGGAGGCGGCCACGTCCTCGAAGTCGATCTGCTCGAGCTCCTTCAGGCGCTGCAGGCGCTTGTAGACGGTCGAGAAGTTGGTCAGCATGCCGCCGAGCCAGCGCTGGTTCACGTAGGGCATGCCCACGCGGGTCGCCTGCTCCGCGATGGCCTCCTGGGCCTGCTTCTTGGTGCCGACGAACATGACGGAGCCGCCGTGGGCGACGGTCTCCTTGACGAACTCGTAGGCGCGGTCGATGTACGACAGCGACTGGAGCAGGTCGATGATGTAGATGCCGTTGCGCTCGGTGAAGATGAAGCGCTTCATCTTCGGGTTCCAGCGGCGGGTCTGGTGCCCGAAGTGGACGCCGCTCTCCAGCAGCTCCCGCATCGTGACGACGGCCATGGCCGTTCTCCTTGTGTTTCTCGGTTCCACCGCGGCCGGGCGGCCGCTGTGCCTGACGCCCCTGCGCGCCTGCCTGCACGGGGGCTCCGGCATGGACCGGGACACCTGTTCAGGACCGAGGGACGCGGCCACCGTGTGCGCTGCGTCTCCACTGCGCTTCGCGTGAAGCACGGGGAGTGACGCGCTGGTGGCGGGGCGTGCGAAGTCGACCCGGTCACCCGGATCGCCACAAGAAGTGTACGGGAACCCCGAACCACCTAGCGACATGCCGCGGCAAGGGGCGCGAGCCGAGGGGCTCGGGTTCGGGGTGAGGGTGGGGGTGTGGGTGTGGCGAAGGCCCCGCTTCCACACTCACAGCCCGCACTCGCGTTCCACACTCACACGAGTGACGGTGTCGTCCACAACCACGACCGTGATCCACAGCCTCGCCCCAAGATCCCCCCGCCTGGCCCCTCATCGGTCACGGTCACCTCATGCGCCAGTCACAGCAGCACCTTCGCACTTGCCCCGGGGGCCGGACGCGAGCCCGGATTCGGGTTGGCTTGCGAGCCCGGACGCGGCCCCCGGACCGGAGCCGGCCCTGGCTATGGCTATGGCTATGGCTATGGCTATGGCTACAGGTACGGGTACGGGTACGCAGCGGCAGCGGCACGAGGGCTGGGGCGCGGGCGCGGGCGCGGGCTGCGGCTGGCGCCATCGTCCGCGCCATCGGTCGCGTCGCCGATTGCGTCGCCGATTGCGTCGCCGGATGTGTCATCGGTTTCGTGGTTCTGGTCGGGCCCGGTCCCTTCCCCTCCCCGCCGCCTGCAGTGGCGGCAGCCCGCAGCGCCCCGACCGCCCACCGATCACCCTCGGCGGGACACGTGCCCAGAGGAACCTCCGCAAACCGGGCCTGGCCGGTCTCGGGGATAACAGGCGCGCGTCCAGTCGTCATGCGCCCCTGGTTGCCTCCGCCCACCCCTTGGGCGGCCGGCCACCGTGGCGTGGACCTCGGCTCACGTTCCGGGGCGACCGTACGAGCAGCCGCCCCCGGCCGCGTCACGTTCGCGGGCAAGGTCGCCGGCCGGGGTGTCCTGTCCATCGCCCTGTCCGACACCGGCCGGCCACCGCTCCGCACGACGTACGAGCCGGTGCGCCCCACGGTCCGCAAGGGCGCCCACGTCAGAGCCGGTCAGCCCGTCGCCGTCCTCCAGGCCGGCCCGTATCACTGCGAGACCGCATGCCTCCACTGGGGCCTCCGCCGCGGCCGCACCTACCTGGACCCGCTCTCCCTCCTCCCACCGTCCCTGCTCACGAACGCCGCGCCCCGCCTGCTCCCGGTCTTCCACATCCCCGAACCCCGTCCCCGACCCCCTACCTACAAGCCCCGAACACCGCCCCTCCTGTCCCCCACCGCGGCCGACCTCGCTTCCGACACCAGCCTCACCACAATCGCCGCAACCCTCGCGCTCGCAGCAACAGCCGCCTGGTCCCACACCCGACACACCCACCTACGCCACAGGGAAGCCCGGAGAGAAACCGGGAGGACTGGGAGGACCGGGTGGGCCGGGAGGCTCGGGCAGGCCGAGCGAACCAGGAGGGCCGGGAGGGTCGGGAGGATCGGAAGGAGGTGACGGTCTCGTAGCGACCTCCCTCGGAGGCCTAAGGGGGCGAGGCGACCACCGGCAGATTGACCAAGGGGGCAGCCGCGCCGCCGCCAGCCGTCAGCCGTCAATACAGGCGTACGGGCAAGTGCGTACCCAACACTGATGGGGCGCGGTCAGCGCTGGAGGGGCGCGGCCAGCGGCCCCTGGAGGAGCCGGCGCCTGGAGGGACCGGTGCCTGACGGGCCGGTGCCTGGCGGGGGGCAGGGCTGACGGCCGGCGCCCACGACGCCGGGCGCGAGTGCGTGGGCGGATGAGCCCGCGTGGCGGGAGAGGGCCGTCCGGCGGACAGAACGCCGGAGGTGGGCTGTCTCGTAGGTGGTGGTGGAGAAGAAGAGCTGTCTCTTATACACATCTCCGAGCCCACGAGACTAGGCATGATCTCGTATGCCGT
>NZ_JOFQ01000031.1 GCF_000718305.1 Streptomyces niger | reverse complement strand
CGATGGTACTGCAGGGGGGACCCTGTGGGAGAGTAGGACGCCGCCGAACAATCTTTGTGGGAAAGCCCCGCACCGTATGGTGCGGGGCTTTCCTGCGTTTACCGGCCTCGACGTCCATGGCCCGGCGTTTAGGGTCTTTGCCATGCGATACGACCTGGTCATCTTCGACAACGACGGTGTGCTCGTCGACAGTGAGCCGATCTCCAATACGATCCTGGCCGGCTACCTCACCGAACTCGGGCACCCGACGACGTACGAGGAATCCCTCCGGGACTACATGGGTGCCGCGATGCACCGGGTGCACGACCTCGTCGCGGAGCGGACCGGGCAGCGGCTGCCCGCCGATTTCGACGCCGAGTTCCACACGCGGGTCTTCGCCGCCTTCGAGCAGGAGCTGACCCCGGTCACCGGCGTACCGGAACTGCTCGCGGAACTCACCGCGGCCGCCACCCCGTACTGCGTCGCGTCCTCCGGCAGCCATGAGCGGATCCGGGTGGGGCACCGGAAGACCGGGCTCGACCGGTGGTTCACCGACGAGCGCATCTTCAGCTCGGAGGACGTGGGCCGCGGCAAGCCGGCGCCCGACCTCTTCCTGTACGCGGCGGAGAAGAGGGGCGTCGCCCCCGAGCGCTGCGTGGTCGTCGAGGACAGTCCCCTGGGCGTACAGGCGGCGATCGCGGCCGGCATGGACGTGTACGGGTTCACGGCCATGACCCCGGCCGACCGCCTGGCCGGCGCCACCGCGCTCTTCACCGACATGGCCGAGCTCCCGGGCCTCCTCGCGTGATCTCCCTCGCGTGTTCCTGCTCGTCCCCTCGCGTGATCCTCCTCGTGCGATTCTCCTTGTGTGATTCATCTACCCATCGGTAGCGGGGAGTTCTACGCTGGCCCGCCATGACCGCCGTTTCCGGGCTCGGCCCTGAGCCCCGCCTCCGGCGCGGCCGGGCCGCGCTCGCCCTGAGCTTCTTCGCCCAGGGCGCGGTCTTCGCGTTGCTCGTGACGCGGATCCCCGCGATCCAGGACCGGTACGGCATCTCCGACGCGCTGCTGCCCGCCTTCCTCGCCGCCGTGCCCGTACTGGCCGGCGTGGGCAGCGTCGCGACCGAGCACCTCGTGAAGCGGGTCCGGCCGGGGCTCGTCCTGCGGTGCATGCAGCCGGTGGTCTGCCTGGCGCTGGTGGCCGTGGGCGCGGGCAGCGGTCTGGCGCAGGTCGCCGTGGCCCTTGCCGTGTTCGGGCTGACCGTCGGGGCGCTGGACGCCTCGATGAACATGCTGGGGGTGAGCCTGCAGCGCGCTTACGGGCGCAGCATCATGCTCGGCTTCCATGCGGCGTACAGCCTCGGCGGCATCGTGGGCGCCTCGCTGGCCTGGGTGGGCGCGCACGGGGAGCTGCCGCTGGCCGTGCTGTACGGGCCGGCCGCCGCGGTCGCCGTGCCGGCGGTGCTGATCGCGGGCCGCTGGTACGTGGACCAGGAGCGTCGGCCCGCGGGCGCCGCAGGGGTCGCCCCCGCCACGCTCTCGATGAGGCTGCTGCTTCCCCTCTGCCTCGTCATGGCGTTCGCGTACATCGGGGACTCGACGGTCTCCAACTGGAGCGCGAAGTACCTGCAGGACGTCCTGGGCAGTTCGGAGCAGCTGGCGACCGTCCCGTACAACGTGTACATGGTCACGACGCTGTTGGGGCGGAGCGTGGGCGACCTGGGGGTGCGGAGGTTCGGGCCGGTGGCGGTGGTGCGGGCGGGTGCGGTGGTGGCCGCCGCGGGGTTCGCCGTCGTGGCCGTGGCGCCCGGCGCGTGGCCGGGCATGGTGGGCTTCACGCTGCTGGGGCTGGGGCTCTGTGTGATCGTGCCGCAGACGTTCGCGGCGGCCGGCCGGCAGGCGTACGAGGCGCACGGGGCGGCGCGCGGTCCGGAAGCGTCGGATGCGGCCGTCGCGCGACTGAACATCTTCAACTATGTGGGTTTTCTGGTCGGTTCGCCGCTGGTGGGCGCGGTGGGGGAGGCCTGGAGCTATCGCGGGGCGATGCTGATCCCGATGGCGCTCGTCCTGGTGACGCTGGTGTACGCCCCGTCGTTCGGCGGCGGACGGGCCCGATACGGTGGCGGACATGAGCGGCCGCGCACAGCTGATGTGGGACGAGGCAGTAACGGGCTATGACTTCGGTTCCGGCCATCCGATGGATCCGGTACGGCTGGCACTGACGATGCGGCTGGTGGAGGCGTACGGCCTCCACCGCGCACCGGTGCAGGTCAGGGCCGCGAAGGCGGCGGGCCTGTCCACGCTGCGGCTGGTGCACCGCCAGGACTACATCGAGGCCGTGCAGCGGGCCTCGGCCGACCCCAAGGCCGCGGAGGCGGCGTACGGGCTCGGTACCGAGGACGACCCCGCGTTCCCCGGGATGCACGAGGTGTCGGCGTTGATCGCGGGCCAGTCGGTGGGCGCGGCGGAGGCGGTGTGGCGCGGGGACGCGCTGCACGCGGTGAACTTCACCGGCGGGTTGCACCACGCGATGCCGGGCGGCGCGGCCGGTTTCTGCATCTACAACGACGCGGCGCTGGCGATCGCGCGGCTGCTGGAGCTGGGCGCGCGCCGGGTGGTGTACGTGGACGTGGACGTGCACCACGGGGACGGCGTGCAGGCCGCGTTCTGGGAGGACCCCCGGGTCCTGACGATCTCGCTGCACGAACACCCGCGCACCCTCTTCCCGCAGACCGGCTGGCCGGAGGAGACCGGTGCCGAGGGCGCCGAGGGCAGCGCGGTGAACGTGGCGCTACCGGCCGGCACGGGCGACGAGGGGTGGCTGCGGGCTTTCCATGCGGTGGTGCCCGAGCTGGTGGCCGGATTCGCGCCCGACGTGATCGTCACGCAGCACGGCGCCGACACGCACTTCGAGGACCCGCTGGCGCATCTGGCGGTGAGCGTGGACGCACAGCGCGCGGTGGCCGAGACCTGTCACCGGCTGGCGCACGAGCACTGCGAGGGGCGGTGGGTCGCGCTCGGTGGCGGCGGATACGCGGTGGTCGACGTGGTGCCGCGGACGTGGACGCACCTGGTCGCGATCGCGGCCGGCCAGCCGCTGGAGCCGGCGACGGACATCCCGGAGGAGTGGCGGCACGAGGTGTACCGGCTGACCCGGCAGCCGGGGCCGCGGCGGATGACGGACGGGCGGGAGCCGGCGTTCCGGGACTTCGCGGACAGCGGGTACGACCCGGCGGACCGGCTGGACCAGGCGATCCTGGCCACCCGCCGGGCGGTGTTCCCGGCGCACGGGCTGCTGCCGTAGAGGCGGAGTCGGCCGGTTCACTTACGTACGCTTCGCGTCGCTCACGCCCCTCGAACGTGTGATTACCCATCAGTCAGGGCATGAGGTGGAAGCCCGGCCGCCAGCATGGGCGGCGTGTTGAGCACTGGCGCGCTGCGGGCGCATCTGGTCGAAGCACGGCTCGCGGGGGTGATCGCGACTTCGCGGGAGAAGAGTCTGCACCGCTACCGCCTGTTCGCGGCGGGGGACCCGCGAGCGCTGATCGGGTTGGAGCCCGAAGGGGAGTGGTCCGTCGGTGATCTGCTGGGGCTCATGGAAGCGCGATGTGGGGTTTCGGCCGATCCTGCGCATATTTCTGGCACAGATGTCATCGACCCGGACCGGACCGTGGCCGCCCTCGATGCGTTCGCCGACCGGCTGGGCGAGGCGGCCGGCAGTCGCTCGCCGGTACTGATCGGGACCGGGCATCCGGGCCGTCTCACCGGCTTCTACAGCGGTCTTGCAGACGCTTTGTCGGCGGCCGGGTGCCCCGTCCTCACCCCTGCGTACGGCACAAGTATCGACATAATGACCCGGTTTGGGGTACGCACGTACAACCTTGCCTACGTACGAGGAGTCGCGCGGATGCGCGAAGCAGGCGCGCAGGAGGACCTCGGGGAGCCGGGAGTCCACACGCACTCCCCCCTCCCGGTTCGTAGTGCCCTTGGTGCCGCCGCAGACGCCGCCGGGCCCCTTCCCGAGCTCGTGATCGGGGACCACGGATGGGTCTGCGGAGCAGGTCAGCTGGGCTTTGAGGCCATCGGCCTGGCGGATACGGACGATCCGGCACTGTTCGTCGGGCAGGCGGAGGGGCGGGTGTCCGTCGTAGTTCCGCTTGATGACGCTGTGCGGTCTGATTACTACCGACCGCTTACTCGCTATGTACTCAATCGAGCGTGTCTGTCACAGTAGGCGGCCGATGGCTACTCCTCTTCCCCACTCGCATCACCCGCCCCTAACCTGGGGAGTGAGCGCATAGCGACGAAGAGTCACCGGAGGGGAAGCCGGTGCCCGTCATGTGCGGAAGGACCAGGTGTGTCATGGCTGCAGACCAGAGGCCTCTGAATGAGGTCGTGTTCCTTACTGTGGCGGAAGTTGCCACAGTGATGCGAGTGTCGAAGATGACCGTGTACCGCTTGGTGCACAGCGGTCATCTGCCCGCGATCCGAGTGGGGAGGTCGTTCCGGGTACCGGAGCAGGCGGTCCACGACTACCTCCGCGAGTCCTATGTGGGGGTGGAATCGGCCTGACGGGGGGCCTGACAGGCTCTTTCGGGGCCTGATGAGGCCGTACGGAGGTCACGGGAACCCTCGGATTACGCCGTACGCTCGGCGCCAGGTAGGCTGGCCCGATGTAGGTAGTGTGGGCTCGGACGCCCCGCACCGAGTGATTCGAAGTGAGCGAGGGTAGTCGTGGGCTCTGTTATCAAGAAGCGGCGCAAGCGGATGGCCAAGAAGAAGCACCGCAAGCTGCTCAAGCGCACGCGTGTTCAGCGTCGCAACAAGAAGTAAGCGAAGCTGAGCGCGACTCCGCAGCCCTCCACCGCACGGTGGGGGGCTGCGGTGCGTTCGGGGGCACTGCTGCCGGGAAGCGGGGTACCCGGTACGCGCACACGAGCGGCGGCCGGGCGCCCGAAGACCCGGACGGGACCTCGGTGTGCAGGACCGGACCAGGCCGAAAGTCGCTCGGGGTTGTCCACAGGTCATCACAGCGCAACACCGACCGGATAGCGTGGGCCGCCACATCTCAGCACGTGCGGGGGCGGGCGGGGGACGATGGTGGGAAGGAAGGGCTGATCTTGGGCAAGGTCGTGCTCGTCACGGGAGTCGCACGTCAGCTGGGCGGCCGATACGTGCGCCGGCTCCAGCGTGATCCCGACGTCGACCGGGTGATCGGCGTGGATGCCGTACCGCCCGAGCACCACCTCGGTGGCGCGGAATTCCTCCGAGCCGACATCAGACATCCGGCCATCGCCAAGGTCCTCGCCGAGACCGGCGTGGACACCGTCGTGCACATGGACATCCACGGGACCCCGCTCGGTTCCCGCGGCAGCCGCTCGTCGGTCAAGGAGACCAACGTCATCGGCACGATGCAGCTGCTCGGCGCCTGCCAGAAGGCACCGCACGTCAAGCGGCTGGTCGTGAAGTCCTCCACAAGCGTGTACGGCTCCGCGCCCCGTGACCCCGCGGTCTTCACCGAGACCACCGGTGCCAAGTCGCTGCCCAGCGGCGGTTTCGCCAAGGACGTCATGGAGGTGGAGGGGTACGTCCGCGGCTTCGCCCGCCGGCGCCCCGACGTCGCGGTCTGCGTGCTGCGGTTCGCCAACATCCTCGGGCCGTGCGCGGACTCCCCGCTCGCCGAGTACTTCTCGCTGCCCGTGCTGCCCACCGTCCTCGGGTACGACCCGCGGCTGCAGTTCGTGCACGAAGAGGACGCGATCGAGGCGCTGCGCCTCGCGACCGCCGAGCCGCGCCGGTCCACGCTCAACAGCGGCACGTTCAACATCGCGGGCGACGGCGTTCTGGTGCTCTCGCAGTGCTCGCGGCGGCTGGGCCGGCCCACGCTGCCGCTGCTGCTGCCGACGGTCACCTGGGCGGGCTCGATGCTGCGCTCGCTCGGCATCACCGACTTCTCGCCGGAGCAGATCCGGATGCTCACGCACGGCCGGGTCGTCAGGACGACCCAGATGCGCGAGACACTGGGGTTCGACCCGGCGTACACCACGGCCGAGACCTTCGCGGAGTTCGTCCGCAGCCGCGGGCCCGGCCTGCTGCCCCCCGAGAGCGTCTCCCGTACCGTCGACCGGCTCGCCGCGCTGCTGCCCGCAGCCAGTGCCCAGACCCAGTGAGGAGTTCACCCACGATGGCGGACGCCAAGGTCATTCCGTTCGGCGAGGAACCGCGCTCGCGGAGAAGGACCAAGCGGTCGGGGAGCGCGGCGCGGAACGGCGCGCTGACGCCCGTACCGCCGCCGCGCCAGGAGGAGGCAGCGGCCGCGGCTCCGCCGGACGTGCCCGAGGAGCCGGGCGCGACCTGGGAGCAGCGCATCGCCGGCGGGCTCAACTTCCTGCGCAGGCGACTCACCGGTGAGTACGAGGTCGACGACTTCGGGTACGACGAGGAGCTCACCGACCAGGTCATGATGTCCGTGCTCCGGCCGATGTACGAGAAGTACTTCCGGGTCGAGGTGAAGGGCATCGAGAACATCCCGGACAAGGGCGGGGCGCTGATCGTCGCCAACCACTCCGGGACGCTGCCGCTGGACGGCCTGATGCTCCAGGTCGCCATCCACGACCAGCACCCGGCAGGCCGCCATCTGCGGCTGCTGGCGGCCGACCTGGTGTTCATGCTGCCGGTGGTCAACGAGCTGGCGCGGAAGGCCGGACACACCCTGGCCTGCACGGAGGACGCCGAGCGGCTGCTGGAGCGCGGCGAGGTGGTCGGCGTGATGCCGGAGGGCTTCAAGGGCGTCGGCAAGCCCTTCAAGGACCGGTACCGCCTGCAGCGCTTCGGGCGCGGCGGCTTCGTGTCGACGGCGCTGAAGTCCGGGGTGCCGATCGTGCCGTGCTCGATCGTGGGCGCGGAGGAGATCTACCCGATGATCGGGAACGCCCGGACGCTGGCGCGGCTGCTGGGCTTCCCGTACTTCCCGATCACCCCGACGTTCCCGTGGCTGGGGCCGCTGGGCGCGGTGCCGCTGCCGACGAAGTGGACCATCCAATTCGGCGAGCCGATCCCGACGGACGGTTATCCGGCGGAGGCGGCGGAGGATCCGATGCTGATGTTCAACCTCACGGACCAGGTGCGCGAAACGATTCAGCACACGCTCTACAAGCTGCTGGTGCAACGGCGTTCGGTCTTCTTCTGACGATCCCGCCACCCGAGTCGTGAAGCCCGGAGCGTGCTGCCCGGAGCGTGCTGCCCGGAGCGTGCTGCCCGGGCCGCGGCGTCCGGCGTGCGACCAGCGGCGGCGTCCGACTGTGACGTCTGTGCCGGGGGTGCCTCGTGTTCCGCGGGGACACCTCCGGGACAGAATCGGATCATGTCCAACACCCAGTACGTAAAGCTCGGATCCACCGGCCTGGACGTCTCCCGCCTCTGTCTCGGCTGCATGACCTACGGCGTGCCCGACCGCGGCCCCCACCCCTGGACCCTCGGCGAGGAGCAGTCCCGCCCGCTCGTCCGGCAGGCCGTCGAGGCGGGGATCAACTTCTTCGACACCGCCAACGTCTACTCCGACGGCACCAGCGAGGAGATCGTCGGCAAGGCGCTCGCCGACTTCGCCCGGCGCGACGAGATCGTGCTCGCCACGAAGGTCAACGGCCGGATGCGGCCGGGGCCCAACGGCGCCGGGCTGTCCCGCAAGGCGATCATGACCGAGATCGACAACAGCCTGCGCCGGCTCGGCACGGACTACGTCGACCTCTACCAGATCCACCGCTGGGACCCCCGTACTCCGATCGAGGAGACGATGGAGGCCCTGCACGACGTGGTGCGGGCCGGCAAGGCCCGCTACATCGGGGCCAGCTCGATGTACGCGTGGCAGTTCGCCAAGGCCCAGTACACCGCCGAGCGCAACGGCTGGACCCGCTTCGTCTCCATGCAGAACCACTACAACCTCCTCTACCGGGAGGAGGAGCGGGAGATGCTGCCGCTCTGCACGGACCAGGGCGTGGGCGTGCTGCCCTGGAGCCCGCTGGCCCGCGGCCGGCTGACCCGGGACTGGGACGCCACCAGCAACCGCGCGCAGACGGACGAGTTCGGCAAGACGCTGTACCAGGAAGGCGACCGGGAGATCGTCGAAACGGTCGGCGCGATCGCGGCGGAGCGCGGCGTGCCCCGGGCCCAGGTGGCGCTCGCCTGGCTGCTGCACCAGGAGCCGGTGACCGCGCCCATCGTGGGCGCGTCGAAGGCGGGACACCTCGACGACGCGCTGGCCGCGCTGGAGCTCCGGCTCACCGCCGACGAGATCGAGCGGCTCGAAGGCCCGTACACGGCACGCCCGGTCAGCGGGCACTGAGGAGCGGCCCGTACCGACCCGGAGCTCCGGCCCGGTACGGACCCGCGGGGCCGTACGCATGCGACGGCGCCGGGTGTTCTTCTGGAGGGAAGGACCGGAAGACCACCCGGCGCCGCCGGGCCGCGGTCGGCGCGCTGCGCTCGCTGCGCGCCGCTACTCGTCCTGGCCGTCGACGCCGAGGCCCGGGAGCAGGTCCGGGAGCAGCGGCGGGATCGTGACGTCCGGCTCGACGGGCTCGGGACTCTCGCCCTCGCCCTTCGAGGGGGACGGGCTGTCCTGCTTCGGCGGGTCGAGCAGGCCGCCGGTGCTGCCGCCCAGCAGGCCGTCCTCCTTCGACGAGGACGACGAGGACGGCTTCGGCGTGGGCGAGTCGTGCTTCTCGCCCTTCGCCGAGGGGCTGCCGGAGCGGGACGGCGACGCCGAGTGGCCCTGCTCCGCGCCGTCCGAGGCGGCCGGTGCGCCGTCCCCGACGCCCTCGTGGGCCTTCTTCGGGAGCAGCGGGCGCAGCGGCCCGACCTCCTCGTCTATGGCGTCGAAGACCGAGCTGACGTCGTGGGAGACGTCGGCGAGCTGGACCGGCAGCCGGTCGCGCAGCTGCGCCCACCCCTCGCGATGCGAGGAGGTGAAGGAGTCCAGCGCCTGGATGGCGCCGAGCGAGCCGTCCCGCTCGTACGCGTCGTGCAGCAGGCGGTGGCCGGTGCCGGCGTCCTGGGTGACGCCCGACAGCGAACTGCGTACCTCGGACAGCGTCTCGTGCTCCAGCGGACCCGACTTGAGGCGCTCCATCAGCCGCCGGGCCTCGTGCATCCGGCTGGAGGCCTGGTCGAGGTAGAGCCGGCCGCGGGAGGAGTCGTCCCCGGCCATGCCGAGCTTGAGGTCCTCCATGCCGCGCTTGAGGCCGTAGAGCGAATCGCCGGGCAGCGCGTCGGAGCTGGCGGCGGCCACTCCGCTGAACGCGCCGGCCGCCACGCCGACCGTCAGCCCGCCGGCGGCGAGCCTTCGGGACAGCCGGGTCCGTGGGCGCAGCCGCCCGAGTGATTTGGCGGCGCGGTGCGCGCCTCGCACGCCGCGCTGCTGGGGCACCTTCGCGCCGTCGGAGGGTGCGCCGCCTTCGGCGAAGGCGGCCTCCATCGCGGCGATGAGCTGTGCGCGCTGGATCGTGCGCGCTTCCGGGTCCAGGGTCGGCCTGGGGAGCTCCTCCAGGCCGCCGGCGACTGCCAGCATCCGGGCGGTCTCGGGTTCCCTCGGCTCCTGCTCCGGTGTGTCGATCTGCTCATCGGCCGCGCCCCGGAGGTCCTGGTCCTCCAGAGCCTGGGCGAAGGCGTTAGCCCGCCGGTGCACCGATACGTTCGCGATCACGGGCGGCACCTCCTCTCATCATCCCGCTCGACTCCCCGGACTGGCTTGACGATCCAGCAGGGCCGGAAGGCTGCACGCCCTGCATGCAACCACTCGATCGAGTGAGCGGCCGCGGGCATGGCGTGTCCGCAGGGAGCCTGCATTCCGCACAACGAGCGGCGAGGTACTCGGGTTACGCCCTCACGATGATGTGACGGACCGGTACCGCGCGATGGCTGAAAGTCATGGCCTGGTCAAGGCTTGGCGGCACAATGAGAGTGGCGCGTGGGACGGATGTTCGGCACCGGGGCGGCCGTTCGGGGGGCGAGCGGGGACACGGGGGAGGGGGACGGTCGGGACGCGGAGGGGTGGGGGTGGTCAGCGGGCGTCGTCCGGCAGCAGCCGCGCGAGCGTCCGGACCGCGCGGTACTGGAGGGTCTTGATCGCTCCTTCGTTCTTGCCCATGACGCGGGCGGTCTCGGCGACCGACAGGCCCTGCAGGAATCGGAGCGTGACGCATTCCTGCTGCTGGGGGTTGAGTTTGCGGACGGCTTCGAGGAGGGCGGCATTGGACAGGGATTCGAGGACCGAGTCCTCGGGACTGCGCTCGACCTCGTTGGCGTCGAGCATCTCGCCCGTGGTCACCTCCAGGCGGAAGCGCGAGGACTTGAAATGGTCGGCGACGAGGTTGCGCGCGATGGTCACCAGCCAGGCCCCGAAGTCGCGGCCCTGCCAGGTGAAGGTGCCGATCCGGCGCAGGGCGCGCAGGAACGTCTCGCTGGTCAGGTCCTCGGCGGTCGCCCGGCCGCCGACGCGGTAGTAGATGTAGCGGTAAACCGTGTCGGCGTACTGGTCGTAGAGCCGGCCGAAGGCGTCGGCCTCGCCCGCCTGGGCGCGCTCGACGAGCTCCATCATGCGCCGGCTGTCGCTGTCGGTGGGGCGCCGGGCGGTGGTCGTGCCGCCGCGGCGCGTACGGCTGCCGGCGGACCTGGCGCCGACGGCGGTCCTGGCGTCCGCCAGGGCGTAGCAGGCGCTGGCGGGTCCTGTGGCAGGGGCTGGTGTGGCGAGGGCGGGGACGGCGTACGCGGTGGGGACAAAACTGCGCAGGTGGTCGACGAGTGTCGTACGCAGCGTAGCCAGGCCCGAGGCGTCAACCCCGACGTGTGGGTACACGGGACTCCCAGAGGCAGAGCTTCCATCACGTGCAGTGCGGGACCGTTCACCCGCGGTAGGGGCTTATGGGTTCCGGTTTGCGTCTGAGGAGAATAACGCTTCGTACAGGCAGCGCTACACCCAGTTGCTCAAATCGTCGATTCAGTCTGGTCTGTTACGTATTTCTGTTCGTTCAAGTATGTGATGTTGAACAGAAATTGATCACAAAGTGACGTGATCTGGCTGCTTGTGGGGCGTGTTGTGGCACCTCGGGCGCCACACGGGGGGCAGCGGGGCGGTGCGGCAGGAGGAAGGTTTGCCCTGCACACAGCGGTACGCGTGTTCGTACGGGCGTGTTGACGCACCCTCAGGAGTGGTGCGACGAAGGCCAGCGCGAAAAAACCGGCACGCGCCGTCCATCTGATCATCGGCGGGCGAGGCACCCTCGGGCGTTTCGGTGACGTTCCGTAACGTCCATCCCCGCGCTGGAAGTTGGGTGGGCTTCCGGTTATAGGACCGTCGCGCCGGTTGCGGGGGCCGCCCGAGGTGCGGGAGCTACCGCCGCCGGCGCTGCAGCGCCACCGCGGCCGCCGCGCCGCCCGCCACCGCGCCCACCCCGGCCGCCGCCGGAATGCCGATCTTGGCGGCCTTGCGTCCGGTGCGGTAGTCGCGCAGCCGCCAGCCGTGCTCGCGCGCGTGCTTGCGCAGCCGGGTGTCCGGGTTGATCGCGTACGGGTGGCCGACGAGCGAGAGCATCGGGATGTCGTTGGCGGAGTCGCTGTACGCGGCGCAGCGCGAGAGGTCCAGGCCCTCGGCCATGGCGAGCGCCCGTACCGCCTCGGCCTTGGCGGGGCCGTGCAGCGGCTCGCCGACGAGCTTGCCCGTGTAGACCCCGCCGACCGATTCGGCGACGGTGCCGAGCGCGCCGGTCAGGCCGAGCCGGCGGGCGATGATCGTGGCGGTCTCCACGGGGGCCGCGGTGACCAGCCACACCTTCTGGCCCGCGTCCAGGTGCGCCTGGGCGAGCGCCCGGGTGCCGGGCCAGACCCGCTCGGCCATGTACTCGTCGTAGATCTCCTCGCCTATGGTCATCAGCTCGGAGACGCGGTGGCCCTGGACGATGGAGAGCGCGCTGTTGCGCACCTCTTCCATGTGCTCGGGGTTCTCCGAGCCGGCCAGCCGGAAGTACGCCTGCTGCCACACGAAGCGGGCGAGATCGCGCTTGTGAAAGAAGTGCCGTTTGTAGAGGCCGCGTCCGAAGTGGTAGATCGCGGCGCCCTGCATGACGGTGTTGTCCAGGTCGAAGAAGGCGGCCGCCCGGTCGTCGCCGACGACCGGGAAGTCCGGCTCGGCGTCCTCGGCTTCGCTGTCGGCGGTCGCCGCGGCGGCTTCCGCCGCGGCCTGTGCCTCCGCCTCCAGAGAGCTCTTGCGGGCGGCTTCGGCCGCCGCCTCGCCGGCCAGCACGCTGCGCGCGGTGGCGGGGCGGCGGTGGCGGGTGAACCACCCCGTGACCAGGGACGGAACGCCCGTCACGAGGGACGCGCTGAAGGGGCTCCTGCCGGGGCGGTGCTCGGGCGACGGGTGGGCCATACCGCGAGCATAGCCAGTTTGTTCGGTGCCCCCGGTTACGCAGGCATGTCAGGCAGGTACGGGACGGCCGACGGTCGCGTTACGGCCACGCCGCGTGGTCGTGACGGCCACACCGCGTGGTCCTGGAGGGGCGCGCGTGAAGGTTTCTCTGCGCCGCTCGCGCCTCCGCACGCCGCGCACGTACGCCCTCGCACCACGCCCAGCGCTTCTGTGCGCCGCGCTCGTAGGTCCCGTCAGGCGCCCGGCGTACGCCCCTCCATGCGACCCCGAGCACGCGCCCGCGCGGACGGTGCCGACAGGGACGGTGCCGGGGGCTGTGCCACTGCGCTCTCAGGCGCCCAGGGCCTTGCGCAGGCGCTGCGGGTCGACGCGCCAGAAGTCGTGCTGCGCGCCGTCGACGAGGATGACCGGAATCTGTTCCCAGTACTTGCGGTACAGCTCCTCGTCCTCGGTGATGTCCTTCTTCTCCCAGGCGGCACCGGTCTCCGCGCAGATCGCCTCGATCACTTGCTGGGCGTCGTCGCAGAGGTGGCAGCCGGGCTTGCCGATGAGCGTGACCGTCCGGTCGGCGGGATTCTTGCGCGGGGTGCGGCGGAGAAGCGGGGCCATGGGCTCATTGTGCCTGGGCAGTGCGGTTCCGCGCCGTTCTCCGGCAGCGGTATGACGGCCGTCACGAGCCCTCGGACAGCGAGATGGTTTCCCGTACCATCGAAGGTCGATTTGTTGGTGTACGGGGGTAAAACAGCAAGGAGAGTGGCGGTGTGCTCCCGTTCACGGTTCTGCGTTATCCGCGCGAAGCGTGTGAACGGAGTGACGCAGGATGTGGTTCCGCGAATTGCCGCAATAAGTGCGTGACACCGGTCACGTTGACGGGACAAAGCGGACACCATCTTTGTGCACGCGTTCACAAAGACATAGCCTGCTATCGACAGGGCGGTCTTGAGACATTTGGCCGTCCAAAGCCCCGCTCTACCCGCAGGAGCACCGTGGCAACTGGCCGAACTCACCGACCGGCGACCCGAAGCCGAGGGATCCCCGAGGCCACCGTCGCCCGTCTTCCGCTGTATCTGCGTGCACTGACCGCGCTCTCGGAGCGTTCGGTCCCCACGGTCTCCTCCGAGGAACTGGCCGCAGCGGCGGGGGTCAACTCCGCCAAGCTGCGGAAGGACTTCTCCTACCTGGGTTCGTACGGCACCCGCGGGGTGGGCTACGACGTGGAGTATCTCGTCTACCAGATCTCCCGGGAGCTCGGCCTCACCCAGGACTGGCCGGTTGTGATCGTCGGTATCGGTAACCTCGGCGCCGCGCTGGCCAACTACGGCGGCTTCGCCTCCCGCGGCTTCCGCGTCGCGGCCCTGATCGACGCCGACCCGGCCATGGCCGGCAAGCCCGTCGCGGGCATCGCCGTCCAGCACACCGACGAGCTCGAAAAGATCATCCACGACAACGGCGTCTCGATCGGCGTGATCGCGACCCCCGCCGGCGCGGCCCAGCAGGTCTGCGACCGCCTCGTGTCGTACGGCGTCACCTCCATCCTGAACTTCGCGCCGACCGTGCTGTCCGTCCCCGAAGGGGTCGACGTGCGCAAGGTCGACCTCTCCATAGAGCTGCAGATCCTCGCCTTCCACGAGCAGCGCAAGGCCGGCGAGGAGGCCAGCAGCCAGGACGCCGCGCAGCCGGTCGCGCCCCCGGTGCGCCCGGCGCCCGCCGCCGGCACCGAGGACGGCCACGACGACTCCGACCGCAAGGGGCCCGACGGGGACGTACCCGCCGTGATGCCGGCATGAGTCTCCTGGTCGTCGGCCTGAGCCACCGCAGTGCGCCGGTCAGCATCCTGGAGCGGGCCGCGCTCGCCCCCGACTCCCGCGGCAAGCTGCTGCAGGACGTCGTGTCGGCCGAGCCGGCCGCCGAGTCGGCCGTGCTCTCCACCTGCAACCGCATCGAGCTCTACGCCGACGTGGACAAGTTCCACGCCGGGGTCGCCGAGCTGTCCACGCTGCTCGCCCAGCACAGCGGCGTCAGCCTCGACGAGCTCACGCCGTACCTCTACGTCCACTACGAGGACCGCGCCGTCCACCACCTGCTGTCCGTGGCCTGCGGCCTGGACTCCATGGTCGTCGGCGAGGGCCAGATCCTCGGCCAGATCAAGGACGCGCTCGCCCTCGCGCAGGACCAGCACACCGCCGGGCGGCTGCTGAACGACCTGTTCCAGCAGGCGCTGCGGGTCGGCAAGCGGGCGCACAGCGAGACCGGCATCGACAAGGCCGGCCAATCCCTGGTCACCTTCGGCCTGGAGCAGCTCGCGGGCGCGGGCGGCGGTCACGACGCGCACTGCATCCTGGTCGACGACGCCGTGCCCGACGCCACGGCCCCGCTCGGCACGCCGGGCGTGGACGCCTGGGCCCGCGGCAAGCGGGCCCTGGTCATCGGCGCCGGCTCGATGTCCTCGCTCGCCGCCGCCACCCTCGCGCGGGCCGGCGTCACGGAACTGGCCGTCGCCAACCGCACCCTGGAGCGGGCGGTACGCCTCACCGAGATCCTGACCGAGCCGGGCAGCCCGGGCCGCGCCAACGGCCTGATCGCCCGCGCCGTCCCGATGTCCGACGTACCGGCCGAACTGGCCGCCGCGGACATCGCGATCTCGTGTACCGGGGCGACCGGCCTCGTCCTGACCGGCGAGGCGGTCGCGACGGCCGCCGAGGGCCGTAAGGACCGTGAACTGGCCCTGCTCGACCTGGCCATGCCGCGCGACATCGACGGCGCGGCCCACCGGATCGACGGCGTGCACCTCGTCGACATCGAGTCGCTGGCCGATGCGTCCGCCGACGCCCCCATGGCGTCCGACGTGGACCAGGTGCGCACCATCGTCTCGGAGGAGGTCGCGGCCTTCGGCGCGGCCCAGCGCGCCGCGACGATCACCCCGACCGTGGTCGCCCTGCGCACCATGGCCGCCGACGTGGTCGCCGCCGAGATCGCGCGGCTGGACGGCCGCCTGCCCGACCTGGACGACAAGCAGCGCGCGGAGATCACCCAGACCGTCCGCCGGGTCGTCGACAAGCTTCTGCACGCGCCCACCGTGCGGGTCAAGCAGCTCGCCAGCGAGCCCGGCGGCGCCGGGTACGCCGACGCGCTGACCAAACTCTTCGACCTCGACCCCCAGACGGTCGCCGCCGTCAGCCGGGCCGACACGCGCGCGGACAGGCAGCACGACACAGCACGGGAGCAGCGCTCATGAACGACCAAGCATTGCGACTCGGGACACGGCGGTCCAAGCTCGCCATGGCCCAGTCCGGGCACGTCGCCGAGGCGGTCCGCCAGGTCACCGGGCGGCCCGTCGAGCTGGTGGAGATCACCACGTACGGCGACGTCTCCCGCGAGCACCTGGCGCAGATCGGCGGTACCGGCGTCTTCGTCTCGGCCCTGCGCGACGCGCTGCTGAGCGGCGAGATCGACTTCGCCGTGCACTCGCTCAAGGACCTGCCGACCGCGCAGCCCGCGGAGCTGGCCCTGGCCGCGATCCCGGTCCGCGAGGACCCGCGGGACGCGCTGATCGCCCGCGACGGCCTGACGTTCGAGGAGCTGCCCGACGGCGCACGCGTCGGCACCGGCTCGCCGCGCCGCATGGCGCAGCTGAACGCCTGGGCGCGGTCGCTGGGGCGTCGTATCGAGACCGTACCGATCCGCGGGAACATCGACACCCGTATCGGTTACGTCGAGAAGGGGGAGCTGGACGCGGTCGTACTGGCCGCAGCCGGGCTCAACCGGATCGGCCGCATCGGCGAGGCGACGGAGCTCCTCTCGCCGGACGTAGTTCTGCCCGCCCCCGGTCAGGGGGCGCTTGCGGTGGAGTGTGCCGCGACCAATGAGCACCTCGCCGCCCGGCTCGCCGAGCTCGACGACCCGGTAACCCGGGCCGCCGTGACCGCCGAGCGTTCCCTGCTCGCCGCTCTGGAGGCCGGCTGCTCCGCACCTGTGGGTGCGCTGGCCGATCTCCAGGACGACGACCGGGCTGTCACCGAATTGCGCCTGCGTGGTGTCGTCGGCACGACCGACGGCAGCACGCTGGTGCAGCTGTCCACCACCGGACACGTACCCACCTCCCGCGACGACGTTTCCGTACCGGCGACCATGGGCCGTGAGCTCGCCGCCGAGATGCTCGCCAAGGGTGCTGCCGGTCTTATGGGGGAGCGAGCACTTTGAACCCCACCGCCCCGAACCACCCCGTTGCCGGCCAGGTCACCTTCCTCGGTGCCGGGCCGGGAGATCCCGGTCTGCTCACGCTGCGCGCCGTGGAGGCGCTGTCCCACGCGGACGTGCTGATCGCGGACCCGCAGGTGCTCGACGTCGTCCGCACGCATGCCCGGGCGAACGTGGACACACCGATGCAGGCTTCAGCTGACGAGGCGTCAATCCCCGCCGACATCCCCACGCTTCGGGACACGACCAATCTTGTCATGGGTGCCGCACGCACCGGCAAGCGGGTCGTGCGTGCCGTGTCCGGAGACCCCGGCCTGGACGCCGATGTGGCCGAGGAGATGCTGGCCTGCGCCTCCGAAGGCATCGGCTTCGAGGTCGTGCCGGGCGTCGCCGCCGCGGTCGGCGTCCCCGCGTACGCCGGCGTGCCGCTGCGTGATCCGCAGGGCGCCGACGTCCGCTTCGTGGACGCCCGTACGGCCGACGACCGCTGCTGGTCCGAGGTCGGCACCAGCGACGCGACCGCGGTCGTCTCCACCACCCTGGACTCGGTGGCCGCGGCCGCCGGCGAGCTGGTCTCGGCGGGCCGGAAGCCCGACACGCCGCTGACCGTCACCATCGCCGGTACGACCACCCGCCAGCGCACCTGGACCGCCACCCTCGGCACCATCGCGCAGACGCTGAAGGCCGCCAAGGTGCTGCCGTCGCCGGACGGCGGGCAGCCGGTCATAGCCGTGGTCGGCGAGCGCAGCTCCGCCGCGCAGCGCGACCAGCTCTCCTGGTTCGAGTCCAAGCCGCTGTTCGGCTGGAAGGTGCTCGTACCGCGCACCAAGGAACAGGCGGCCTCGCTCTCCGACCAGCTCGTCTCGTACGGCGCCGTGCCGCACGAGGTCCCGACGATCGCCGTCGAGCCGCCGCGCACCCCGCAGCAGATGGAGCGCGCGGTCAAGGGCCTGGTCACGGGCCGGTACGAGTGGATCGCCTTCACTTCGGTCAACGCCGTGAAGGCCGTCCGCGAGAAGTTCGAGGAGTACGGCCTGGACGCCCGCGCCTTCGCGGGCATCAAGGTCGCGGCCGTCGGCGAGCAGACCGCCAAGGCGCTCGTCGCCTTCGGCGTGAAGCCCGACCTGGTCCCGTCCGGCGAGCAGTCGGCCGCCGGTCTCCTGGAGGACTGGCCGCCCTACGACCCGGTCTTCGACCCGATCGACCGCGTCTTCCTCCCCCGCGCCGACATCGCCACCGAGACCCTGGTGGCCGGCCTGATCGAGCTGGGCTGGGAGGTCGACGACGTCACGGCCTACCGGACCGTGCGCGCCTCGCCCCCGCCGGCCACCACCCGCGAGGCCATCAAGGGCGGCGGCTTCGACGCGGTACTTTTCACCTCGTCTTCGACGGTGCGGAACCTCGTCGGCATCGCCGGCAAGCCGCACAACGTGACCGTGATCGCCTGCATCGGCCCGGCCACCGCCAAGACCGCCGAGGAGCACGGGCTGCGCGTGGACGTCATGTCGCCCGAGCCCTCGGTGCACAAGTTGGCCGAAGCGCTCGCGGACTTCGGCGCGGCGCGGCGTGCTGCCGCGGTCGAGAACGGTGACCCGGTCACCCGTCCCAGCGAGCGCCGGCCCGGATCGCGTAGGAGGGCACGGAGTTGAGCACCACGTACGGAAGGTTCCCGGGAGCGCGGCCGCGGCGGCTGCGCACCACCCCGGCCATGCGCCGCATGGTCGCCGAGACCCGGCTGCACCCGGCGGACCTGATCCTTCCCGCGTTCGTCCGCGAGGGCATCTCGGAACCCGTCGCGATCTCCGCGATGCCGGGCGTCGTCCAGCACACCCGCGACACCCTGCGGAAGGCCGCCGTCGACGCGGTCTCGGCGGGCGTCTCCGGGATCATGCTGTTCGGCGTCCCGGAGGACTCCAAGAAGGACGCGAACGGCACGGCCGGCACGGACCCGGACGGCATCCTCCAGGTCGCCATCCGCGACGTGAAGGAGGAGGTCGGCGACGACCTCGTCATCATGTCCGACCTCTGCCTGGACGAGTTCACCGACCACGGCCACTGCGGTGTCCTCACGCCGGACGGCCGGGTCGACAACGACGCCACGCTGGAGCGGTACGCGGAGATGGCCCGGGTCCAGGCCGAGGCGGGCGTCCACACGGTCGCCCCCAGCGGCATGATGGACGGCCAGGTCCGGGTGATCCGCGAGGCGCTGGACGGCATCGGCCACCAGGACGTCTCGATCCTGGCCTACACCGCGAAGTACGCCTCGGCGTTCTACGGCCCGTTCCGCGAGGCGGTCGGCTCCTCCCTCAAGGGCGACCGCAAGACCTACCAGCAGGACGGCGCGAACGCCCGCGAGGCGCTGCGCGAGCTGACCCTCGACCTCGAAGAGGGCGCCGACATGGTCATGGTCAAGCCGGCCATGCCGTACCTGGACATCCTCCGCGACGTCGCGGAGTCCGTCGACGTCCCGGTCGCCGCGTACCAGATCTCCGGCGAGTACGCCATGATCGAGGCCGCCGCGGAGAAGGGCTGGATCGACCGCGACGCCGCGATCATGGAGGCCCTGACCGGCATCAAGCGCGCCGGCGCCCAGAACATCCTGACGTACTGGGCAACGGAGGTCGCCCGTCAGCTCTGACGGCCACACCACCGGCCTTCCGGTTTTCCGGGCCCTTGCCGTCGTACGTGTCACGTACGGCGGCAAGGGCCTTTGTGTTCCTCTCCGGCCAGGGGAAGCAGTGGTACCCCCCGCCCACCGTCGGGAAATCTGTGCAGAATCTCGCGGAATCTGTATAGTTTTTGCCATGTCGATCCTGGATGAATCCCCGCAGGTGCTGTCCGTCACCGAAGCCACGGGTAAGGGGGTCGCCGGACTGGTGAAGGCGGCCGAGGCCGGGGAGGATGTCGTGGTCGAGCGGCATCGCAAGCCGGTGGCGGCGGTGATCGGCGTGACGCGGCTGCGCGAATTGGAGCAGCTGGAGGAGGATCTCCGGGACGCTCTGCTGGTCATGTCCCGGGCCGCCACGGACGACGGCCGCCGGACCTCCCTGGACGAGATGCTGGGTAGGTACGGCATGCGCCGTGCTGATCTCGACGGGGCGGGCGATCCGGAAGAAGCCTGACGGCTCGCCCCCGGCACTGGAGCGCTCACCTTTGAGGGCGGCTCATCCAGGTTTCCCAGGCCGCGATGGCCTCGTCCAGAGTCATCGCGCCGACGTCGGCGGGAGGCAGCCCCGCCTTGGTGATCAGCCGCTCCGTGAGCCAGTCGGGCACAGGTTCGGGGGCGCTGGGCGCTTCCTCGGTGGCATCCGGTGAGCTGTCGCCGAAGCGAGCCAGGAGCTCGGTGAGCCCGCGGGCCACCGGGGACTCCGGAAGCCGATCGATACGCCGCCGCACCTCGGCGTAGACAGCGGCGTCTTCCCGGGCGCCGACCGCCCAGATCTCGGACACCTCCACGACGGTGGTGCCATCGGCTTCCGTGACCACGCGCCAGACGATGCGCCATTGCCGATTCCCGACCACGAGCTTGCGCCAGCCGATGAGGTCGCCTACGAGCGGGCGCCCGGCATAGGGGTCGCGCTCCAGAAGACTGATCTTGCTCAGTACCGCCCGCACGATCTGCGGGTCCTTGCGCTGGAGTGCGTCCATATCGGCTTCGGCTGCCGCCGTGAAGCGTACGGGATGACGCTGTGGGTCCGGCATGCCCGGGACGCTACTGGAGGCGCCGCCTTCGGTGCAAATGCCTTGACGAAACGGTAAGTTGCCTCTTCCGTGGTTGACACTCGGACGCGGGATGGGCCGGAGTGCGTTGATGATTATGACGACTGGGCAGGCGTCGGAAAAGATCAATGTGTCGCCGAATACGTTCAAGAAACTGATCGCCGCCGGGCTGTTGCCGGATGTCAGGACGCGCGGCAATCGCACGGTCGTCCCCGCAGGGGACGTCATGGCGCTGGCCCGTCGGGATGACGCCGGCCTGCCGCACCTCGGACTGCCTGAACTGCCGGTGCTACGGGTGGGTGCCGCGAAGCCGGCCGACGACGGCGAACGGGACGAACGGGACTGGGTCGGATACCGGACCGACCTCACACCGCAGTCGAAGTTGGCGGCTCTCCGCGGCTGGTGGCGCTGCGACCCCGAACGAGTGGCCCGGGCAGGGGCACTTGCGGTCACGGTCGGCCCGTATGTCGTCGCCCTGCTCACCGATCTGCGTGTGGATGCCGGACGTGGGCCCCGCTATCGCTTCTCCGCGCACCTCGCCGGTCACGTACTCGATCTGGTGACCCCCGTGCAGGTGCTGACCCCCGGGGCGCCCGGTACCGAGGTGGCGCGTCTGCTGTTGGGCCGCCGGCTGGAATCGGAGTCCGGCGGCCCCATCGCTTATGCGTCACCTCCGCAGGAAGCTCCCGCGGAGACGGGCCGGCGCTGTACGGCGAGGTAGCCGGGACGGTCGCTTCAAAGACCCGCGGGGGAGCCCGGAGGGGTCGCTGCCGCGGTGGCGAAGTGGGCGTCGATCGACGTGACGCGCCCCTGGCCGTCGAACCGGATGCTGACCGGCGTGCCGTCGGGCAGGGTGGCGGAGAACCCGTCCGCCGTCCGCTCCAGGGGTACACCGTGGCGGTCGAAGTACCCGGCGACCACCTGGCTCTCCGCGCCCCCGAAGATGCCCGCGCCCGTCATCAGCATGCGGGGCAGCTTGACCGGGTCGGGCGCCGCCTGCGGAACGTTCGGGTCGTTCGGTACGAAGTAGACCCGGGCCTCGGGGCTGGCCTGCGCCCCGATGTACCCCGGCGCGCCGAGCACGCTCATCGCGCCGAACGCGAGCGTCTCCGCCGCCATTCGCGGGTCCGGCGCGCCGCTCAGCGGGACGAGCTCATTCGTGAACTCGGGAATCTGCTGCTCGTGCCCGAAGCGGCGGACGGCGTGTGCCGCCCCGGCGACGGGCTTGTTCCCGAACCCCGGATTCGCCCACCCCCACAGCCACGACCCGTCTCTGGAATCCCACGTCCCGAGCACGGATATTCGCAGCTCCCGGCTGCCCTGGCGGTAGTAACACTGATCGAGATCAGCGCTCCAGTCCCCGTCGGGCAGGAATGCGTTGAACGTTTCGAGCTGCTCCACGCCCCAAGCGGCATAAGGCTGGACCGTCCGGACAAAAGCCTCACTGAATGCTGCGCTGTTCATCCCCCGACCCTACGAAGGCCGCGAATGCGGCCCAAGAGCCGGGGTCGACGGTGAGGGTCGGGCCGTGGGGATTCTTCGAGTCCCGGATGTGGACGGTAGTGGGTTGGACGGCGATCTCCACGCAGGTGCTGCCGCCTTCTTCGCCGCTGTAGCTGGACTTGAACCACTTCAGCGCGGCACTCATCGCTCTCCTAGCAGCTGGTCCAACAAGCCTTTGGTTTCCTCGGTGTTGAGGGCTTGCGTTCGCAGCATCGCATACTTCATTGCCAGCCTGCTCACGTCGTCCGGGGCGGAGATGAACTGGCTGCCACGATGGGTGTCGGTATAAGCGAGAAGCTGGTGGTCCTGGGTTTCCAGCAACACGAAGGGGCCGCTGAGCCCGGCGTGCGTAGTCTGGCCGAAGGGCATGATCTGGAGCGATACGCCAGGCAGGCCGGCGCAAACGCGTAGCTGCCGCAGCTGTTCGGCGTACACCTCGTCGCCGCCGAGCCGGTCCATCAAGGCTGCCTGGGAGACGATGAAGTGCGCGGTGAGCGGGACTTCGCGACGAAGGATCGCCTGCCGCTCGATTCTTGCCGCGACCAGCTCTGCGATTTCCTGTTCGGAGTACATCGGCAGCCGGGTGCGGAAGACCGCGCGAGCATAGTTCTCGGTCTGGAGCAGGCTGGGGACGACCAGGACGTCGTACGAGTAATGCGTGAAGCAATCGCGCTCGTTGTCGACGAACTCCGCGCCCCACACCGGGTATTTCTCGGATTCCGGCATGTACTCCACCGACACCGCCAGTACGCCTCTCGTCCCCAGTTCCAAATCCAGGCGCTCGGCCAAGTCGCCCTTCAGGGGACGTCTGCCCTGCTCGATCGAGGCGATCGTCTCCTCGCCGACGTTCAGGCGGTCGCCCAGCTCTCGTTGGGTGAGGCCCGCCAGGCGTCGGAAGAGGGCCAGTTGGGCGCCTACGAGGCGTCGTGGCGACGCATTTTTCCGGGGCTGCATGGTGTCCCACTCCCACCCGCGGCCGCGGTTCACGCGTGCCGCACCCGTACGGCGAATCTGTACGGGTGCGGCGAGTGCCGCGGCCCGGTCGCGCCCCGCACGATGCCTACCGTGATCGGAGACGAATGGTTGCGGGAGCGGTGTTACGCGCGGGCGCGCAGGTCCGTGCCGGAGGCGCGGGCGTTTGCCGCGCGCGCCTTCGCGGACTGGGGGCTCGGGCCCCGTACGGACGACGCGGTGCTGTGCGTGAGCGAGTTGGCCACCAACGCGGTGCGGCACGGCGTACCTCCGGGGCGGGCCTTCCGGCTCCGGCTGTACCAGTACGGGGACGACAGCGGCACCGTGCGGATCGAGGTGCACGACTCCGGCCCGGGATGGCCACGTACCCGGTCGTCGCCCCACGGCGCGGACGCGGAGGACGGCCGGGGGCTGCTGCTCGTCGCGGCGCTGGCCGACAAGTGGGGCGTCGACGAGCGGAACCCGGGCAAGGTCGTCTGGGTTACGCTCGGCGCTTCCCGATGCTGATCGGGGGCCAGCCCCCCGGGCCGGTCAGGTGCGGCTCGGTTCCGGTTCCGGCTCCGGCTCCGGCTCGGAGCGATGCGCTGCCGCGCGACGGGGGAGCAGGAGCGGGGTCGCCAGTAGCAGCACGCCGGCCAGGCCGATGGCCGTACGTGGGCCGAGCAGGCTTCCCAGCACGCCCCAGAGGGCCGTCAGCAGCGCGGTCGAGGCCTTGGTCGTCACTGTCCAGGCGGACAATGTGCGGGCGCCCCGGTCGGTTGCAGTGCGTTCCAGACGGTAGGTGGCGTAGACGGGATTGAAGACCCCGCAGCAGAAGATGAGCCCGAGCTCGACGCCGATCACCAGCAGCAGCCCGCCGGTGCCCGGCCCCAGGAAAGCCAGGCCGATGGGCCAGATCGCGCGCAGGGCTCCGGTCACGATCAGGATCTGGTGTCGTCCGAACCGGGTGACGAGCGGTCGGGCCAGCCGCGATCCGAGCAGCCCGCCGATCGAGGGCGCGGCGAAGGCGAGGCCGTACTGCCACGGCGTGAAGCCGAGTGGGCCGAGCATCAGGACTGCCAGCAGCGGTTGCGTGGCCATCACCAAACCCTGGAACAGGGCGGTGTTGAAAAAGAGCGGACGCAACGTCGCGTCGGCGAGGATGTGGCGCCAGCCGTCGAGCAGCGTCCGGGCCCGCATGCGCGTGGCCTCATGGCGGTCATGTCGCTCGGGCTGCGACTCGTGTCCACCGATGGCGCGGATGCCCAGGGCCGAGAGCAGGTAGCTGACCGCGTCGGCCACCACCGTCGCCACCGGGCCGAGGAGCGCGATCGCCGCGCCGCCCAGTGGCGGTCCGATGATCGTGGTCGTCCAGGCCGTGGACTCGAATCGGGCGTTGGCGACGAGCAGGTCCTCGGCCGGTAGCAGCGTCTTCAGGTACGCGCCGGAGGCGGCGCGGAAGGTGATGTCGGCCGCCGCGGTGACGACCGAGACCAGCAGGAGCTGGAGGAAGGTGAGCACGCCGAGCGCGTACGCGACGGGGACCGTCAGCAGTGCCACGCACCGCATCAGATCCATCGTGATCAGCACCGGCCGCTTGCGACGGAACTCCACCCACGGGCCGAGCGGCACCGCTATGGCCGCGCCCACCGCGGCCCCCACGGAGGAGAGCGCGGCGACCTCGGCCGGCCCGGCGTGCAGCACCTGGATGGCGATCAGCGGGAACGCGCCGAAGGCGAGCCACGTGCCGAGCGCACTGGCCCCGTACGCTCCCCACAGCCACCCGAACTGCCGCCCCAGCCGATGTCCGAGCAGATGTTCCAGCCGGTGCCCGCTCCTCATGCCCGCCGCCCCTCGCCACTCACTCGCACAACCGATCCACGTTCGGAAGCATCAAAGCGAGCACCACGCTCGGGGGCCAAACCGCCGCAGGGGCGCCGCCCATTTGTGCAGCGCGCCCTCCTTCGCCGGCTCGGCGACCGTGTCGCCGGCATGCGGGACCCGGGCAAGGTCGACTGGGTTACGCTCGGCGCTTTCTGAGGTCGAGCGGGGGAGCAGAGCATGCGCAGTGTTGTCGTGACGGCGGGCGAGGCGCGGATGCGCTGGGTGGAGTTGCCGGGGCGGGAGCCGGCCCGGGTATACGTGCACGGGCTGGGCGCGACGTCGCCCGCGTACTTCACCGAGGTGGCCGTGGATCCGCGGCTCGCCGGGCGTCGGTCGCTGCTGATCGACCTGCTCGGGCACGGGATCAGCGACCGGCCGACCGACTTCGACTACCGACTGGAGTCGCACGCGGACGCGCTCGCCGCGGCGCTCACGGAAGCGGGCGTGACCGGCGCGGAGTTCGTCGCGCACAGCATGGGCGGGTCCGTGGCGGTGGTGCTGGCCGATCGCCACCCCCATCTGGTGTCCCGGCTGGTGTTGGTCGACGCCAACCTCGATCCGCTGACGCCGACGCCCGGGGCGGGCGGCAGCAGCGGCATCGCGGCCTACTCGGAGGCGGAGTTCCTGGCGGGCGGCTGGGCGGAGGTACGGGAGCGGGCCGGGGCGCACTGGTGGTCGACCATGCGCCTGGCCGGACGGGAGGCGCTGCACCGGAGCGCCGTCCACCTCGTACGCGGCACCGAGCCCACCGTGCGGGAGGTGCTGGCGGGGCTGAAGATCCCCCGTACGTACCTGCTGCCGGCGGCCGATGGCGAGCTGCCCGGCGCGGCGGCGCTGACCGCCTCCGGGGTGCGGATCGTCCCCGTACCGGACTGCGGGCACAACATCATGCTGGACAACCCGGAGGGTTTCGTCCGGGCCACCGCAGCCGCGCTGGACATCTCGGTCGGGGGTTGAATGTCGGATTCCGGTCACCTTGCTCTGGTACCGGCACCCCCGTTGACGTGGCATTAGTCGCCTGTTAGCGGAACGCCAGCGTGATCTTCGAAGCTGATTGTCGTCCGGGAGCGAGACGACAGATCAGAGCAACGGGAGACACGATGAACACCGCCACCGTCACCGCCACCGCCAACCGCCGTTTCCGCGGCCGCCGCATCGCTGCCGCCGTCGCCGTCGCCGCGGCGCTGGGTCTGGGAGTCACGGCCTGCGGGCAGGGCACCGAGGCGGGCGCCGCCGGCTCGTCGAGCTCGTCGGCCCAGCCGTCGAACGGCTCCTCCTCAGGCGGTTCCTCCTCGAACGGTTCCTCCTCGAACGGTTCCTCCGCGAACGGCTCCGGTGCGCAGGGGCAGAACGCCGGCAAGTCCGGCGGCAGCGCGGACAGCTCCGGCAGCGCCGCCGGTACCGACAGCAAGTCGGCCCCCAACGGGAGCGGCGTGGCCAACGCGGGTAACCACAAGATCGTCGAAGGCAAGCTGGAGTACATGGCGCCCGGCAAGCTGATCGTCAAGCCTGACGACGGCAGCATGGACCAGGCGTTCTTCGTGGCCAACGCCACCAAGGTCCTCGGCGCGGCCTCGATCTGCTCCGACGACCCCGACGACGGCGTGTCCCTGGGCGACGACGGTTACGGCACCGCGGAGTGCACCGTGGAGCAGCTGGAGAAGGCCGCCAAGACGAAGGCCGTCACCGTCCGCGTCACCATGAGCACCAAGTCCGGCGCCGCCGAGACGGTCGAGGAGAAGTACCACCCGTAAGCGGAATGACAGTCCAACTGCGCGAAAGTCCTGCCGGGAACGGTCCCCGGCTCGGCACCAGCACAGGACGGGGCCCCGGCAGGAGCCGGGGGCCCTCGAAATCCGCTTGACCGGAAACTGCGTACTCCGGGATGATCATGTGTCAAGTGACGCGTGACGGGGGGCGATCGACGCGATGGACACGGGTGGCGGGGGAGTCGGCGGACCGACGGGTTGGGCCGCCTCGGGCGCGGCGGGGCCGAACGCGGCGTACCGCAACCAGACCATGCAGTACGGCGACGTCGAGCTGAGCTTCGACGAGTCGGTGACGTTCAAGACCGTCTTCCAGCTCTGGCTGCAGGCGTTCCTCGTCTCGTTCTTCGTCTGGTTCGTCTTCGGCCTGCTGCCCGCGCTGTTCTCCGACTCGGGGCCGTTCGAGGCGCCGGACAGCCTGGTGACCGGCTGGATCCTCGGCACGATCGCCTTCTGGCTGGTCCTGCTCGCCGCGCGGATCACCGAGCCGGTCTCGGAGTGGAAGACGCTGCTGGAGGACAAGCACCAGGCGTCGCCCTCCGCGTACGCGGCGATCTACGGCGCCCTGGCCCGCCGGCAGATACCCGTCGCGGCGGTCCCGGCCCGCATCCGCAGCGACATCCTGCCGGAGGTCGTGAACAACCGGCTGGTCGTCAGCAGCGGCCGGTACGTCGCGTACGTGACGGTCTTCGGATACGGCACGAGCCTGTACGTGGGCTGGACGATGTGGCGCAGCCGCTCCGGTGCCGTGATCATCGGGCACTTCCTCAAGGACCTGCTCGGCGGCATGCTCGGCCGTACGGGCAACGTCAATCAGATGCTGCGTACGGAGCGGCCGCGGGCGATGCGTGAGGCGGTGCACTCCGCGGCCCGGGAAGGCGTGGAGGCGGCGATCCAGGGCATCGAGGTGCCGATCGCCTCGACCTTCGGGCAGGAGCTGCCGATCCAGGCGGCATCCGCGCCGCAGGCCGGGCCGCCGGCACCACCCGCGCCCCCTGCTCCGCCGGGCGGGCCGGCCGGGGCCGCGTACGCCTACCCGCCGCCGGGCGCACCCGGCGGTCAGGGCGGCCCGGGCGCACCCATGGGTCCGGCCGGCCCCGGTTCCGCGCCGCCCATGCCGCCGCCCGGGTACACCCCGCCGCCGGGCCCGCCCGCGCCGCCGCAGCCCGGCTCCGGGGGCGGGCGCTGAGCGCTCCCGGGCAGTCGGGCGTGCTGACGGTCTCCGATGCCACGGCGGCCTGGGCCTGGACGGCGGTCCGCATCGACGCGGCCGCCGACCTCACCGAGACCACCGAGTACGCCGAGCTGCCCGAGACGGAGCGGCGCGTGAAGGCGGTCGCCGCCGAGGCCGCCTGGCTGGCCGGCCAGTGGGACACCACGTACGGCACCCGCATCGAGCTGCGCTACCTCACCGACCCCGGCGCCCACCGGATCTCCTGCGCACTGCTCGGCCGGGTGTCGGCGGCGACCCCCGAGGCGGCGACCGCCGCCGCGCTCACCCTGCGCGCCCGGCTCGCCGCGCTGCCCCGCCATGTCCACGGCACGCCCGTCGAGGACGCGGACGAGGTGGCCCGCCTGCTGACGCCGTTCAGCCCCGACCCGCGGGCCGGGCTGGCGGAGATCCGCAAGCGGTACCGCACGGGCGTACCGAACCGCCCGGACGCGGGCGTGCGCTACTACCTCGCGCCGCAGCCCTTCACGGCCTCGGCGCCGCCCTGGGACGCGCTGTGGCAGGCGCTGGCCGAGCATCCGCATCCGGTGCTGCTGAGCGTCGGCCTGGAGCCGTACGTCATCCCCGACGACCTCGGCCCGCTGCTGCACCGCGTCGCCACCCAGTACGGCCGGCTGGGCACGCCCGGCCAGCTGCCCGACGGACTGTGGTCGCCCGGCGGCCAGCTCGCACCCGACGCCTTCGCGGTGGACGCCGCCCGGGTGTACGCCGATGCCGCCCGCCGCTACACCGACCGCGCGTTCCGCCTGCGTACCGTGCTGGCCTCCCCGGCCCCGCTGCCGGAGTCGCTCGCCGAACTGGTCGGCGCGACGGTCTCACCGCAGGAGCGGGCGCGAGAGAGCGGCGCGCTCACCGAGACCTTCACCGGGCCCGCGCACAGCGTGGCGCGCCCGGTCCCCGGCGAGCTGCCGGCCGCCTGGCACGGCGTGACGACCCTGGAGCACAGCCGCTGGGGCGGCGACCACTGCTGGCGGCTCCCGGAGCCGCTCGCGCCGCCGCTCCGGCTGCTCGCCGAGCTGACGGACGCGCGCGAGGCCGGTGCGGCGTTCCGGCTGCCGCTGGCCGTGCACGGCCACATGCCCGGCTTTCCCGTACGGCGTCCGGGCATGGCCGGGGAGACCGACTACCGGCCCGACGGGCCGCACCTCGCCCTCGGCCGCCAGCTGGTCAACGACACGCCTGCCGGGCCGCTCGGCATCGGCCTGGGCGACCTCACCCGCCACGCCCTCTTCGTCGGCACGACCGGCTCGGGCAAGACCAACACCACTCTCGCCTTCTGCGAACAGCTCTGGCGCGACCACCAGGTGCCCTTCCTGGTCCTGGAGCCGGTCAACTCCGAACTCGACGACTACCGCTGGCTCGCCACCCGCCCCGGCTTCGAGGACCTCGTCGTCCTCACCGTCGGCGACGAGAGCGTGGCACCGCTGCGGCTGAACCCCTTCGAGGTGCCGGCCGGGGTGCGCATCAGTACGCACATCGCGGGCCTGATGGCCTGCTTCGACGCGGCGTTCGGGCTCTGGGACCCGCTCCCCAGCATCTACAACCGCGCGCTGCGCGCCACGTACACCCGCAGGGGCATCGTCCCCACCGACGTCGCGGGCCCGGCCCATGCGGACAACTGGCCGACGCTGCGCGACTTCATCGCCGAGATGCGCAAGCAGTGCGAACAGCTCGACTACTCGGGCGAGGTGCGCGACAACATCATCGCGGCGTCCCGGCTGCGCGCTGAGGCGCTCGCCGAGGGCGCCTGCGGCTCCACGCTGGACTGCGCACGCTCCTACCCCGTCGAAGAGCTCCTCCGCCGCCCGGTCGTCGTCGAACTGGCCGGCGTCGGGGACAACGAGAAGGAACAGTCCCTCGTCACCGCGCTGATCCTCCAAGCCATGACCGAGCACTACAAGGCGAACCGCGGTGGCGGCTCCCTCGCTCACGTCACGGTGATCGAGGAGGCCCATCGCCTGCTCGGACAGCCGACAGTGCAGGGCGGCGAGGCGCGGGAGGGCAATGCCCAGGCGCGGGCCGCCCAGGCCTTCGCCAACACCCTCGCCGAGAACCGCAAGTACGGCGAGGGCATCGTCATCGTCGAACAGGTACCGGGCAAGCTCGTCGAGGACGCGTACAAGAACACCAACCTCAAGGTCATGCATCGGCTCCCCGCCGATCAGGACCGGGCGCTCATCGGCGGCACGATGCGTTTCTCGCCGGACCAGGAGCGGTACGCGGCCTCCCTGGCGCCGTTCCAGGCGTTCGCGTATCACGACGGCGTCGACCGGCCGGCGTTGATCAGCGTCCCCAACGTACGCGCCGAGGCGGCACGCGCCGCGGGCATCGATCGGGCCCCGCTGGCGACGGGCCCCGAACTGGCCGATCGCTTCCGCACCTTCGCCGCCGAATCGCCCTCAGTGGATGCCGCGCTGGCCCCCTTCCCGGACTGCGAGGGCTGCCGCCACCGCTGCGCGTTCCGCTCGCGCGCGGCCACGGCAGTCTGGCCCGAACACGCCGTGGAGCTGAGGAAGCGCGTCGCCACGTACCCGAAGACGGAGCCGGAACGGGCCACCTGGTGGGCATCCACGTCCACCTGGGTCGCCGAGGTCGCCGACACGGTGCCCCTCCCGGACACCGCCGCCACCCCTGAAGCGACGGCCGACTACCGCGCCTGCGTCTTCCTCCACGTGGCCCGCACCACCTGGCAACGCAAGACCCTGCCGTGGGTGCGCCTGTACCGCAGCCACACATCCCCGGAGGCCACCCCGTGAGCGACCGACCACCGGAGGAACGCCCCCCGGCCCCGGAGGCCCCGACACCGACGGACGCCCCGGACCCGGAGGCCCCGGCCCCTGACCAGGCCGATACCCCCGGTGCGGCGGAGGTGCCGGACCAAACGGAGGCACCGGATCAGACGGAGGCTCCGGACCCGACCGAGGCGCCGGCCACGGAACAGGGCCCGGAAGCGCCACCGGAGACTCCGGAACCGGCGTCCGAGGCAGTCGGGCCACCGGACGCCACGGAGGCCCCGGCCCCTGCGGAAGCCGCCGACGAGACGGAGCCCCCCGAGCACACGGAGGCGCCGGAACCCGCGGAAGCCGACGCTCCCGATCCGGCAGAGGCCCCCGACCCGGCGGAAGCCGCGGAGCAGGAGGACGAGCCGGCGGAGAGCCCTGCCGTCGCCGAGGCCGACGACGCGGCACCGAATCCGGTCGAGGCCGACGATTCGGACGAGGCGCCCGAGCCGGTCGAGGCCGCCGAGGACGACGAGGAGGGCCCCGAGCCGGAGCCCGGCGGTGCGGACGCCAACGGGGAGACGGCTTCCGAGGGAGCGGAGGACGCGGCGGCCGATGAAGGGGCGCCGCCGGAGGAAGGCCGAACGCCTGAAGAAATCGGACAGCGCATCGATGAACTGGACGACAGGAAGGGCGGTGAGGGGCACGCGCCAGGCCGTCACCTGGACGTCACGGACGATCAGCTGACGGACCGGCTCGGCACTCCGAAAATGGAGAATGGCCTGCCCAAAACTTACGGGCCCAATTCCCAGTACGCAGGCCACATGAAGCTGGAGAATCAGAAGGACCCGCTCACGGGAACCACAACGGACGGCGTGCACGGCGGCGAGCACTTCAGCGGGCCGTACGCGACCCGCTTCGACAACCCGGAGGATATGGTCCGGGCGGACGACTATTTCCGTAAGCAGTTCGAGGAGACGGGAGTGCCGCCGCAGTCCGCACCTATCGAGGACGTGCTCGGGGACGACGGACACGAGCGTTGCACGGGGTACTACCTCGACCCGTCGGACCCGTCGACAGCCCGCGAAGTGGACTTCGAGGGCGGCTTCATCAAGCCCATCTATGACATGGGCGCCGACGGAAATATCACCCTGCGCACCATGTACCCGAACCCGCGCCGCGGCAGGCACCCCTAGGAATGCGTGTATCCATGAATGATGAACTCCGCCAATTCCTGAGCACCTACCTCGAACTCGAGGTGGCATACCAGGACTTGCACACCACCCGCGAGACGCTCCGGCATGTCAAGCCGGAGTGGACGGCGGCTGTCCAAGAAGGGCTGAGCACGGTACTGCGGGACCGCACCCTGACGGTCGGCGAGTACGAATCCCTCACGAATCTCGAGTTCCCGGACGAGGCCACGCTGTACGCCTACCTTGGCGACGTCTACGCGTTCCTCTTCGAAGGCGGCACGAAGAGCCCGGTTCCGCCGGCGGACGCCTGAGCCGGCCGGGCCCGGGAGCGCGGTGGCCGCCACCCCGCACGGGGTGACGGCCACCGAGGTGTCCGCGCGTGATCAGAGCCGCTCCGGCGTCCGGATGCCCAGGAGGGCCATGCCGCGGTGGAGGGTGCGGGCGGTCACGTCGCAGAGGAAGAGGCGGTTCTCGACCACCTCGGGGGCGTTGTCCTCGTTCAGCACGTGGCACTGGTCGTAGAAGGTCGTGTAGAGGGACGCGAGCTGGTAGAGGTACGCCGTGAGCTTGTGCGGGGCGTACTCCGCCGCGGCATCCAGGACGACCTCGCCGAACTGGTCCACGTGCAGACCCAGCGCGCGCTCGGCCGGGGCCAGCGGCAGCTCCGGGTGGGCCACCGGGCGCGCCTCGCCCGCCCGGCGCAGGATCGACCGGATGCGGGCGTACGCGTACTGGATGTACACGGACGTGTCGCCGTTCAGCGAGACCATCTGGTCCAGGTCGAACTTGTAGTCACGGTTCGCGGACGTCGACAGGTCCGCGTACTTCACCGCGCCGATGCCGACCTGGGCGCCGCGCTCCTGGATCTCCTCCTCGGTGAGGTCGCGCGCCTTCTCGCGCACCACCTCGGCGGCGCGCTGTGCCGCCTCGTCGAGCAGGTCCTCCAGGCGGACGGTTTCGCCCGCACGCGTCTTGAACGGCTTGCCGTCCGCGCCGAGCACCGTGCCGTAGCCCATGTTGTGGGCCGTGACCTGGTCGTTCAGCCAGCCCATCCGGCGGGCCGTCTCGAAGACCATCTTGAAGTGGAGGGACTGGCGCACGTCCACGACGTACAGCAGGGTCGTCGCCTGCAGGTCGACGACGCGGTTGCGGATCGCGGAGAGGTCGGACGCCGCGTACCCGAAGCCGCCGTCCGCCTTCTGCACGATCAGCGGGACGGGCTGGTCGTCCTTGCCCTTGATGTCGTCGAAGAAGACGACGAGGGCGCCCTCGGAGCGGACCGCGACGCCGGACTCCTCCAGCAGCCGGGCCGTCTCGGCCATCATGTCGTTGTACGCGGACTCGCCGACGATCTCGTCGTCCCGGATCTCCATGTCCAGCTTCTCGAAGACCGAGTAGAAGTAGACCTTCGACTCGTCCACGAACCGCTGCCAGAGGTCCAGGGTCTCCTTGTCGCCGGACTGGAGGGCCACGACCCGCTTGCGGGCCCGCTCCTTGAACTCCTCGTCCGCGTCGAAGACGGCGCGCGAGGCCTTGTAGACCCGGTTCAGGTTCGACATGGCCTGCTCGCCGTCGACGTCCTCGGCCGGGGCCAGCTCGCCGGGGTTCTCGATCAGGTACTGGATGAGCATGCCGAACTGGGTGCCCCAGTCGCCGATGTGGTGGCGGCCGATCGTCTTCTCGCCCGTGAAGTCCAGCAGGTGGCGCAGGGCGTCGCCGATCACGGCGGACCGCAGGTGGCCGACGTGCATCTCCTTGGCGACGTTCGGCTGGGCGTAGTCGATCACCGTCGTGCCGGGGTTCTCCGCGTACGGCACGCCGAGGCGGTCGTCGGCGGCGCGGGCCGCGAGCGTCTTCATGATCGACTCGTCGGTGATCGTGATGTTCAGGAAGCCGGGGCCCGAGACCTCGATCTCCTTGATCAGCTCGGGCGCGGCGATGCCGTCCACGACCTTGCCCGCCAGCTCGCGCGGGTTGCCCTTGAGCTTCTTCGCGAGCGCCAGCATGCCGTTGGCCTGGAAATCGGCCCGGTCACTACGTCGCAGCAGCGGGTCGGCGGCGCCGGCCTCCGGCAGGGCTGCCGAGAGGGCGTCGGAGACGCGCTGGTTGACCGTAGCGGCGAGAGAAGGGACCGAAGCCATGGAGTGCTGCCGTTCCGTCGGAGGGGAGAGGTGGTCAGGGTTTGCCGCCAGTATTTCACGGCGGGATCGGGAGCCTTTCCGAATTTCGGCGCCACCGGGCACCGGGCGCCGGGGGCGTTGATCACGGTCGCGTCTGGGACAATGGAACGGCCAGGTTTGCGGCCTGCGCGTGCCCGCTCCCGGATCACGCACCGGGCGCGGCACGACCGCCGGGGCGCCGAACCGGGCTCACGACCGTAAGCGACCACGTGATCGACCATGATCGACATGTGATCGGGTGAACGCGCGAAGCAGAAGAGGAAGGGCCGACCGTGGCTCAGAGCACCGAGACAACCGACTGGGTCTCCCGTTACGCGGATGAGGTCATCGCCGAGTCGGAGCGTCGCGCGCCTGGCAAACCGGTCGTGGTCGCCTCCGGCCTGTCCCCCTCCGGCCCGATCCACCTGGGCAACCTGCGTGAGGTCATGACCCCGCACCTGGTCGCGGACGAGGTCCGGCGGCGCGGGCACGAGGTCCGCCACGTGCTGTCCTGGGACGACTACGACCGCTACCGCAAGGTCCCGCTGGGCATCGAGGGCGTGGACGACTCCTGGGCCGAGCACATCGGCAAGCCGCTGACCAGCGTCCCCGCCCCCAAGGGATCGGCGTACCCGAACTGGGCGGAGCACTTCAAGGCCGCCATGGTCGACGCGCTCGCGCAGCTGGGCGTGGAGTACGACGGCATCAGCCAGACCGCGCAGTACACCGCCGG
Organism: Streptomyces niger; assembly: GCF_000718305.1. Lineage (GTDB taxonomy): Bacteria > Actinomycetota > Actinomycetes > Streptomycetales > Streptomycetaceae > Streptomyces > Streptomyces niger. Next base: position 26,203 of record NZ_JOFQ01000031.1, on the reverse strand, counting down.
TACCTACCGCGAGCAGATCCTGCACGCGATGAAGCACCGCGGTGACATCGACGCGATCCTCGCGCAGTACCGCACCAAGCCGAAGGCCGCGGCGAAGAAGTCGCAGAAGCCGGTCGACGAGGCCGAGCTGGAGGCCGCCGAGGGATCCGGCGCGGCCGGTGAGGACGACGGCAGCGGCGGCGGCGCGGGCTACTTCCCGTACAAGCCGTACTGCACGGCCTGCGGCAAGGACTTCACCACCGTCACCGCCTACGACGACGACACCACCGAGCTCACCTACACCTGCACCTGCGGGCACGGCGAGACGGTGCTGCTGAGCGAGTTCAACGGCGGCAAGCTGGTCTGGAAGGTCGACTGGCCCATGCGCTGGGCCTACGAGGGCGTGATCTTCGAGCCCTCGGGCGTGGACCACTCCTCGCCCGGCTCCTCCTTCCAGGTCGGCGGCCAGATCGTCGGCATCTTCGACGGCACGCAGCCGATCGGCCCCATGTACGCCTTCGTGGGCATCTCGGGGATGGCGAAGATGTCGTCCTCCAAGGGCGGCGTGCCGACCCCGGCCGACGCCCTGGAGATCATGGAGCCGCAGCTGCTGCGCTGGCTGTACGCGCGGCGCCGCCCGAACCAGTCGTTCAAGATCGCCTTCGACCAGGAGATCCAGCGGCTGTACGACGAGTGGGACCGGCTGGACGCCAAGGTCGCCGACGGCACCGTGCTGCCGGCCGACGCGGCGGCGTACGCCCGTGCCGTCGGGACCGCGGCCGGTGAGCTGCCGAAGACGCCGCGCCCGCTGCCGTACCGCACGCTCGCGTCGGTCGCCGACATCACGGCCGGCCACGACGAGCAGACCCTGCGCATCCTCAGCGAGCTGGACCCGGAGAAGCCGGTCACCTCGCTGGACGAGGTCCGGCCCCGGCTGGACCGCGCCGAGCAGTGGATCACCAGCCAGGTCCCGGCCGACCAGCGGACCATCGTCCGCGAGGAGCCGGACACCGAGCTGCTGGGCTCGCTGGACGACCAGGCGAAGGAATCGCTCCGGCTGCTGCTGGACGGCCTGGACGAGCACTGGTCGCTGGACGGCCTGACGCACCTGGTCTACGGCGTACCGAAGGTCCAGGCGGGCTTCTCCGCCGACGCCACGGCGAAGGAGCTGCCGCCGGAGATCAAGACGGCCCAGCGGTCGTTCTTCGCGCTGCTGTACCGCCTGCTGGTCAGTCGCGAGACCGGGCCGCGCCTGCCCACGCTGCTGCTGGCCGTCGGCGCCGGCCGGGTGCGCAAGCTCCTCGGCGCGTAGCCGGTACCGTCCGCCGGTATCCCGCCGCCGATGGCGCCCGCCTTCCGGCGGGCGTGCGGCTGCGACTTCCGGCGGATGCCTCGCACGACGGGCTCGGCCCCGGGAACGATGTTTCCCGGGGCCGCTTCCGTGACCGTGGACCCATGAAGGGTTACGCGAAGGGTTTCCTCGGGCTCGCCGGCTGGTTCGCCCTCATCCAGGGCCTGATGGGCCTCGGCGGGCGGTTCTTCACCGACACCGAGTGGGGCCTGCTGCACCGCTGGGTCGACACGCCGCCGCTGTGGGCGTACGTGACCATGCTGCTCGTCGGCGCCGCGGTCGTCGCCTGGTGCGAGATGGACCGCAAGAAGGCGAACGCCGGCTAGGCCGGTTGGTCACAAGAGGGCGAACGACGGCTGGTCAGGCGATGTGCTCGCTCTCCTGCTCCTCGCGCAGGCGGTGGCGGAACTCCCGCAGATGCGGGCGGAGGTAGTTCGCGCTCAGCGGGCCGTCCCCGGTTTTGCTGGAGACGCCGTAGGTGTTGAGCAGGTAGGCGGCGAACTGATGCGGGTCCGGGAAGTCGTTCTTCTCGGCTACGTACGTGCGGAACGCCAGGAAGAACTGCTCCTCCCGTGGCATCCCCCTGGGCAGCGTTTCCACGGGCGGGGCAGCAGGCTCGGAGACGTACTCCGGCTCGGGCTCCGGCGCGGGTTCGGCTGCCGCCCACTGCTCGGGGACCGGGGCCGGAACCGGCGCGCCCGCGTTGCCGAGCGGACGGCTGCGGCCGGGGCCGACGGGCACGGTGACCTGGGAGGCGGCCTCTTCGGGCGACGCGAGGATCTCGTCGGGGAGGTGGGACTCCTCGGAGAGGTGAGCGGCCCCCTCGGCCGGGACATGAGCGGACACTTCGGCCGCCTCGACCGCCTCGACCGCCTCGACCGCCTCGACCGGTACCGCCGCCTCGGCCGCCTCGACCGGTGCCGGATGTTCCCGGGGCGCAGTGTCGAAGTCCGCCGGGTCCAGCGCCGCGGGATCGAGCTCGGCCCGGCGTACCGGCCCCTGCGGTCCGCGCGGCTCGCGCGCCGGCTCCAGCCCCGCCGCCGCGAGCCCGGCCGGCACGGTCTCCGCCAGGGGGACCCCGTACCGGGCCAGCCGCAGCGGCATCAGCGATTCCACCGGCGCCTTGCGCCGCCACGCGCGCCCGTACCGGGACCGCAGCCGCGCCTGGTACACCAGCCGGTCCTGCTCCAGCTTGATCACCTGCTCGTAGGAGCGCAGCTCCCAGAGCTTCATCCTTATCTCTATGCATGGGGGAGTAGTAAGAGGTGAGAGCGTTGTGACGGAGTCTGGTACGTGAGTTATGCGGTTGATCGTCGATGCACGGAGCGATTGACGCTGAGGGGGACGTGGGCTGATCCCGGGAGGCTCGAGTCGCGCAGCGCGAAACTAGCTCTCTTTGAGTTCTGCAAGCGATTTAATAAGCGCCCGCATAGCGCGGTGCTGCATCTCGGTATCCGAGAAGCCCGCACCCAGCTGCTCCCATTGCTCAAGCAGCGGTTGCCACCAGCTCTCATTGGCACGCAGGGAGCGGGCGAGCCGCTGTATGTACGCGACCTCGTCGTCCTTCGGCCGTTCTGATCGATTTTCCAGCCGGTCTAGCGCGACCAGGGCCGGGTCGTCGTACAGCTGCTCTTTGAGGAAGCGAAGGCGCCTGATCCGCTCAGCATCGGCCTGGCGTTGGATGAGTATCTCCCGTGATGCCGATGAAAGGCCCAGTAGAATGTCAACCTGAGTGAGTTGATAGTGAGGAGTCTTCGACGATGCGAGATCTCCTACCGTTGCATTGATTGCGTCCTGAGCGGCAGGCAGGTCTGTGGCGTCTAGATTTTGTGCCACTTCGTTGGCAGCGGCCGTAACGTCATGTCGAACTTGCTCCTCCAAGTTCATGTTCTGGCTGCGTTTCGGCCGCCACCAGATAGTTATATTTGCCTCGAACGGGATGCCAGGTGTAGCGCTGACGAGGAGACGCGGCTGTGCAGAAGTCGTCTTGCGCGGCGCTCGGCGCCACAGCCCCTTCACGCTGTTGTCTCCGCGAGGCGGAATACGTCCCTCGTGTGGGCATCGCCTAGCCTGCCGTACAAGTCTTCACCGACGTTGCTGCCATCAGGCCGCTGTACTTCGGCCAAGGCCTGCATCAATGCCATTCCTGCCTTGAAGACTCTTTGGTTGCTGAGGGGAGACAGGAGGCGGTCTCGCAGCCTTTCGTACCTGCTGGTGTCCTGGACGCAGGAGCGGACCCATGCGACGACTACCGGGATCGTCGCCGGCAGAAGATCAATGTCTGCGAACAACTCCCGCAGTCCTGCTTCCACGTCGATGTCAGGAGGAGTGTCAGACAGCAACCAGGGAATTCCGTCGCGTTCGAGAGGCATGAGTGCGAGTAGGGCAAGTTTGCCTGCTGCCCCTTGCGTGGCCTTTCGCTGCCACTTCTGAATCTCGTCGACCAGGAGATCCGTTCGACCCAGGTCGGCGAGTGCGCGCCACGCGTCGAGCACGGCGGTACGGGCGGGCCCGTCGCCGGCCTCCTGTACTACTCGGCGTAGCCTGACCATCGCCATCTTGGACACGGGCACGGTGGCGTGCGGATCCTGTAGAACGTCACGGCACATGGTGACAACAACTGCCTGCATTTCAGCCTGGGACGCCCAGGAGTAGAGGGCTGCCCAGACGAGTCGACCAGTGTGCTCATCCTGAGCAGCACGAGCCAGGACTTTGCCGAGCACATCTTGGCCCTGCGCCTTCAGAGCTGTCTTGCGCAGGTCCGAGAGGTCTTTCGTTCCTCCGAAGCGGAAAGCGAGCTGTGCCAGTGCAGTGATGGCCGGGTCGTTGTCTGAAGCGGTATCACTGGTTTTTACCAACCACTCCAGCAGGCGGGGACGCATGATTTCGTAGTTGTCCCACACATAAGCCAATACGGCTTGGCCGTAGCCAGGGCGATCGAAGGATACATTGTCTCGGGAGTCGACGGCGGCGCCCACATCTTGAATGCGTCGGCGCAAGCCGCGGCCGGCGAATACAGTACCAGTGTCCGAGAATTGTGCAGTCGCCTTACTTGAGGCCGCCTCGATTTCGTCCTGGAGCAGCCGGGCATCTGCAGCGATTTGCAGGACCGGTGAGGACTGCCGCAGGGCTAGTGCCAGTAGGAGACAGCGGTCATCAAGCGGCAACGGGCGCATGCCATTTCGTTCGCCCTCGGAGGGAGCACCGAACAAAATGTCAAAATCGTCGCGCCAGTCGGCTAGTGCACTTTCGACTTGCATGCACAGGTCAGGGTCTAGCGATGCCTCGTGGCCATCTTCTACTGGAAGGGCTGGCGGTCGACGCCGACTCAATTCCTCCCATTGCTTGATGACTATGCTTGCTGCGCGCACTGCCTCGACGGCGTTCAGCCCGCGGATCTGCTTGCGAGCCTTACCGGTCTGGGCGTAGGCGCTAAGCCCTGGGTAGCCAGCAGTCCGCAGGTGTGCGGCAACAACCTTGTGAGGATCAGGTGAATCGGTCAAATGGACAACACGCACGCGCTCCGAGGTCCAGGAGCGATAGCCGCGCCACAGTTCCTCGGCCACGGCGAGAATGAGATAGGATTTACATTCCTCAAGCTTCTTGGCGTGTCCGTCGAGGTCTGTCAAGAAGGCGGGGGTGGGTCGATCTTGGTCGGGATCCTTGAGGTCGATTTGGAGAATATGCCCTACCCCTAGAGGTAGTCTGCTCACTGCTGGGCTTTCCCAGTCGGCTTCTGCCCTGCACAGCTTCAAGCGGGTGTCCGCTTCGCGTGCGATGAATTGGTGGGTGAAGGTCGTCGAACCGCAGCCGCGAGGAGCGACCACGACCAGAACACGCACACCATCCTTGTTGGCCTCGCGTGCGGCCCCCCAGGCGGTTTCCCACTTGAGGTCTTGGACGAACGGTTCTCGCTCGAGGAGACGTTGACGATCGAGTTCGACCCAGTCCAACACATCTCGCTTGCGTGTTTCGTTGATGATCTTGTCGACACGATCCGCGACCACCCCGACAGGGCTGTTGAACGTATAAGAGGCAGATGCCTGTTGAGGATGACGACCCACGTCACGAGGGCGGTCTTCGGTGGACTTCTCGAAGGTTGACTCGTCCTCATCCGAGGAGCGGGGTGCTCCGCTGGCTCCCGGCCAAGCTGAGGGAGGCACGCGGGGGATGCCGGGCGGTACAGCCGGCATAGGGGCTGGATTGGGCGGCGGAAAGTCCGTGTCGGACATCGTTACTTCTCCTGGTTAGTCGGCGGCCTTCGGAACGCGCTGCGAGCAGCCCCGTAAGGCCGCCCATCGTCATGCGCTGGGAAAGTTGATCGGCTGGTGGATGGTGCCGACATGCTCAGCGACTGTGCCCACGTTCGTGTTGTTGAACTGGAACTTCGGTGCGGCGGAGCCTTGTGTCGGGCCGCCCGGTGCGTGGGAAGTGGCAGGTGTACCGTCACGCTGTTGCCCGGTTGGGTCAGCGGGAAGATGCCTGGCGATATTGGCGGGGGGCACCCCGGGTACATGTATATAGGCCGACTCGATGAACGATGGCTTTCCGGGTACCTGCGCGGTCGCGGGCAGAAAGTGGCTCTCGGACAGTCGGTCGGATCGACCCGCGCCCACAGTGCGACTGAAGGCAGCCCCAGACACGATCGCGGCGACGTAGGCGTCGCTTTCGACGGCGGCTTCCATGCCAGCGTAGGCGAGGTCGCTGTTGACGAACCTGCAGGCATCGTTGATCGCGTTACCGCGGTGGTCGTCCGGGGTCAAAGGACCGACGTGGATGCTCGCCCTGAGCCTGATGGCGGGAGTACGGGCCAGTCGATCCCTGTCGTAGCGCGCTAGTGCCTGGTCGAGATTGCCCAGGAGAGGGTCCACTAGCCGCCACATCCGGGCTGTGGGTAGGACGAAGATGGCACCGTCACCAGTGTCCTTATAGGGCCTTCCGTCTGCCCACTCATCTGCGAGACCGCTTTGAGAGAAGACGTGCGCGAGGATGTCGTCCAGGTCACCGCGGACGGGTGACATGCGACACTCGCGGATTTGGCTGTACCCCTTCATGTCCAGCACGAACAGGGCCTGCTCCGGGGGAATGTCACGGAAGTCGGTCTCGGATTGCATCCTTAATCGGCTCCTTCGAGGGGGCACTGTCTGGTCTCAGGCCTTCATGGTGTCGAGGAAGCGGCGGCGAGGTTGCCCACTGCTGGGCAGCCTTGGCGTGCGGTGCATCACATGGTTCAGTGCAGCGAGCTGTAGATGGCCTCTACGTTCTTGATCAGTAGACCGCCTGCCGGCGAAGTAGCCACCCAGTCCCTTGACTTCCATGTGCCGATGATCGTGCCGACCGCGTTGCGTGAGGCTCCGATCAGCTGCGCCAGCTCCCCTTGAGTCAAGGGAACTTCTACCTCGCTGCCTTCTGGTGGCGAGGCTTCGATGAGCCGAATCAGGGCGGAGGCCAACCGGTGCACGACGGGCGCAGTCGCCAGTTCCAGTCGCACTTCCTCAGCTGTCCGAACGCGGGCGATGGCGTGTCGCAGCATCACGTTCGTCAAGTTGTGCTCCGTGACGAACTGCTCGAAGAGGGGAGCGGCAATTACATGGACGAGACAGGGGCGGGCGGCGGTGACGGAGGCGGATCTGGGCTGCGCGTCGAGCACTGAGAGTTCGCCGAACAACTCGCCCGCTCCGCGTACGGCGAGCAAAGTGCGCTCCCCTTCTCCTCCCGTCAGTGTCACGATCGCTGAGCCGGAAATGAGCGCGAGAACGTGGGTGCCCGGGTCGCCTTGGCGCATCAGGACGCTGCCGGTGGGCCGCGGGCGTTGGGGGGCCAGGGAACAGAGCCGGCCCCACAGATCTTCCCCCAGGACCGCTCGGTGCGGTTGGTAAACCATGTAGCGCTACCCCCTCAGGTACAACGCACGGGCTCACTTGAGGATCGCGGCCAAGCCCAGGGCAGCGGAGCCGGCTGCAGCAAACGCGAAGGACCACTGCACGCGGCGATGCTTAGTCCAGGCGATCTCACTCATCACCACGATCTGCCGGGAAAGGTTCGGCAGGAGATCCTTGTTCTTCAAGGCAGTCTCGAGCTCTATGGGGTCCCAGTGCCGCAGATGCCCGAAGAAGAGGAGGTCATCATCAGGACGTGGACTGCGTCGTTCCTTGCGCAGGTTGGGGGAGACTGCAATGGCAGCACAACACGCTCCGCAAGCAAGAATGGCAGTACCGGCCCACAGGAGGGCGAGGGAGATGCCATGCTGCGGGTTGCCAGGACTTTTCCCGGCGCTGGTCAGGACACCAAGTAGCACCAGTGCGCTCGACTGGATGGCTAGCGCGAACGATGCTTTAGCATCTGCCTTGCCTGTCGAGTCTGCCAGCCCAGCCTGTAGTTTCCATGCTGTCTCTAACGGATCAGCAGCCATCTCTCTCCCCCTATCGCCGCCGTCTTAGCATGATCACACGTTGAGTGGCGCGCGCAACAGTGTTCACCGCGTGCGGATCAATGTGAGCGTCGCTCGAGGCAAGCCTTACGCCCCACGTGCTGATAGGGAGCGTTGCCGCGGGGACTGCTGCGAGGCGGGCTCGAAGAGGACGACACGCATGGCTGCACGCTCCGTCGGAGACGCCTTCCACCGCCACCTCCACCCGTGAGTCCTTCGCAACCTCGCGCGTTCACAGACCCAAGCTGCCTCCCACCTCAATGCGACTTGGTAGGTGAGGCCTGGGTTGTCCAGCGTCCATAGGTACATACGTCGTGCCATGCGAGGGGCCAACATGAAGTGAATGAAGCGGACGGGGCTCTTTCTCTGACGCATGCTTCCTCCGCTGCAAGTGTGAGTACCCAACGCCGGCATGCTTGCAGATCCGCCATGACAGCCTGAGCGGCTGTCCGTCTGATCTGCTTCTACGTGCTGCGCATCATCTTGCGCAGACTCTGACGGGCTGCGGTCAGGTCGTCCTCCAAGCTCTCGACCGTGACGCGAAGCGTACGGTTATCAGCCTGAGCCTGTCGCAACTGGCCAGTGAGCTGCTCGTTCTCGCGGCTCAACTGATCTACGCGGGAGATGAGTTCGTGGCTGTCGGTCCGGTCCAGTTCGGCCCCGAGCTGGAGACGTAGACGCTCACGTAGTCGGTTGCGTTCCTCGCGAAGCTCCTTGATTCGCTGCTGGGCGAGCGCGAGGTCGGTCTTGAGGCTGGCGTGGCTGACACGGCTCTGTGGCGGAACGGCACCAGCGTTTGCCTCAACGCCGAGTTCTTTCTGGCGCTGGCGAGCGGCCTCGATGGGTTCACGGAGCCCCGGCGCGTATGCGAGCCAGCTAGAAACACCGGCCTCCTTGGCCACTCTGGCGAACGTGACCCTGGTTCCTGAGCGTTGCAGGGAGTCCAGGACCTCCAGCACTCGACGGCGTTTGTCCTGGCTGTCGCGTTCACGTGCTGCCTTGAGCGCGGCAGCGCGCGCATCGTGCCGGGTCACTGAGTCTCCTTGCGTTGCTTGACCACTGTCAGCGGCAGGAGTTTGTGGGCCTGATTCGCCCTCGACTTCCGCAGGATCTTGCTCGCTTCCTCGATCTGTCGCCGCTCGTCTTCGGGTAGCGCGGCAAGCTGTTCTCGCATGGTGTTAGCCACGGCTTGGAAGCTGTTGATCTGTGCCCCGAGATTGGCCAGTACGAAGTCGGCTGCACCGATGGCGTCAGCGGTCTCACGGTCTGATCTCAGGCCGCGTACGTGATCTTCGATGGCGGGCAGGTAGGACGGGTCGGGGCGGTAGAAGGCGCAGCCTGAACATTGGAAACGGATAGGACAGGACTCGCCGCCGGCCTTGACGTTGGAGGGCTCGGTGCAGTTGCCGAACGGTACGGCTACCGAGGCGATCTCGTACTTGGCCCGGGGGAGTGGTGCCGTCCGGCCAGTGCGGTTCACCGCCAGGGGAGCCAGCGTGCGGATTGCCTCCCGCTTACGCTTCAGCGTCACCTGGTAGTAACCCATCGTCGTATTGACAGAGGTGTGGTCCATGAGATCACGCAGAACGTCGATGGGAACGCCAGCATCGGCATGTCGCTGGGCGTAGGTGTGGCGGAAGGCGTGTGCGGTGATCTGTGAGCGGTCGAAGGGCAGCGGCTGCCCGTCCAGTCCTGGGACGTCGCTGTCGATGTGGGGGAGCGCGTCGACCCAGAGACGAAGTACCGCTGAGAGGCTGTCAGCCCGGATGTGACCAGTTCCTCGGCCTGAGCCGTGTAGGGAGCTGGGGAACAGCCACGGTCCGGCTCGTTTGGTCAGAGGAAGGTCGCCGCGGCGCTGCTCCCAGAGAGTGATCAATTCGGCCGTGCTCTGGGGGATGGGCAGCCGGCGGCCGTTGCGCTTGGCTTTGTGGTTGTCGTAGACCAGCTGGTAGTGATCGTCTTCCTGCTCAACGCAGCCCACCTTGAGGCTGGCGACCTCGCCCAGACGGCGACCGGTGTCACGCAGGACGGCGTAGACGGTCTGGTGGAACAGCTGTGAGAGATCCTTCGGCCAGCCCCGGTGGGAGACATCCACTAGGTGTAGCTGAGCGTCCAGCTGCCGGATGACTGTGTCGGGCAGGGCACGACCGGCGTGTTCCTCATTGGATTCGGGGGGAACGACACGGTGGTGACGGGCCCGGCTGAAAGTACCGGGCACCTCGTCCATTAACCCACTCGCGCGAGCGAAGTCCAGCACTGCAAACCATGCTCTGACCAGCTTGTCTTGAGTAGCTGCCGCGCGGAGGGACCCGTCCTTCTTTCTGGACTTCTTGATCGCGTCGACTGCCGCAGTCATGTCCGCGGCTCCCAGACGCTCGGGGGCCTCACCGCCCCCGGCCCGCTTGGTCAGTCCTTCGGAAGCAGCTGAGAACGCGAGGAGGGAGGTACGCAGATCTTGCACGGCCGGACGAACGGAGCGTGCCCATTCCATGAGAAGCGCACGCAGCCATGTTGGCCGGACGACGCGAAAGTCGATGTCGCCCTTCACCGCGTCATAGCGGCGATGGGTGGAGGCCCAGAGGCCCACGGCCGCGGCGTCCCACACATCGCCCGCCATTGGGTCCGCACCTTCGTACTGCCGCCGCGCGCGCTCGACCATGCGCTGGATCTGGCCTAGCAAGGCCCGCCCCGGGCTACTGCCTTTCTCCTTGCCGAACTGCAGTGATGACAGGTCCTGGCCACACAGGGAACCCACATCGGAGATCGCTGCGATTGCGAGCCGGACTGCGATCGGACTGATGCTGAGTCCTTCCCGGTCCCGCTCCTGCAGGCCGAGAAGAAGTTCGTGGGCCACGATGGGGCGAAGCCCTCCACACCAGAACTGATGGACTTGGAGGAACGGGCCGGTAGTGGCTGACCATGCCAGCAGCTGGTCGGGGGTGTACCTCCCGCCATTGATCTCGCGTAGCCATTTCCCGTGGTGCGCTGGGCACAGTCGAAGCCGATCTTGCTCGCGGTCGCACCCTCCGACGAGGCAGGCCCCGCGGCGGGGCAGGGCGCGGGGCATCGTCGATTGCTGCCAGTCACTGACTTGCAGTCCGGGAGCCCGCTTCCGGCGCTCTTTGAAGGCAGCAGCGTGCGTCGTGCACAGCCTATGGCTTACGGCATCTCGTGCACATCGCCCCGTGGTGTCAGAGACCAGGCAGGCTTCGCGGCCGGACATCCCTCTCATGCGTCGCTTCCGGGCCGGCTGGTGAGTGACGTCGAACTCCTCGTCAGACAGATCACTCGCCCGAGCCGCCACGCTGCAGGGCGAACACCGGCCGACACGACCAGGGCACGGGGTCCGGCAGGCGACAACTTTGCACCGCGAGGCGCCAGTGGCGTCATTGCTCAAATCGCCATCGAAGAACATCCGCTCGTGATCCCACTCGCCTGGCCGCCAGCCAGGCTGCACTTGCTGACGCAGCCAAGCCAGCCAATGTCCCTCGGGAGCTTCCGGCTCGCGGAGCGAGGGCAAGTCCGGAACGGAGGCGAGCACGCGTTTCATTGCGTGGCCACCTCTCGCCGGGCAGCCACGCGCTCGACAGCTTCCCGCTTCTCACGCTCGTTGGCATGCAGGTAGATCGCGGTGGACGCGGCCGACGCGTGTCCCATCAGCTGCTGAACGACGTCGAGCGGCACTCCGGCCCTGACCCAGGATGTCGCGGCGGTGTGCCGCAGCATGTGCGGGCGTACCACGAAGCCGCATTGCTGCGACAGCCGCTCGAACATGCTCTTCGCTGCCTGGTAGGTCACCGCCTTGCCCAGAGGGCGCTGATAGAGGTTTACGAAGACCAGGTCATTTGCCTCGGCTTCGGCCACCGCATCGCGGTCAGCGCGGTAGGCCACGTACTCGGCAACGGTGGAGCCGTCGACTGGCACAGCCCGCGGGTAGCGGGACTTAGCCAGAGCCTTGTTCTCGTTGTCCCGGCGATGCCGTACGTGAATGTGGGCTCCGGACACGCTGCATCCCAGCGCACGAGAGTCCGGCAGAAAGTGCATGTCCTGCCTTCGTAGCCCCAGGGCCTCCCCAATGCGGATTCCGGTCGCCAGCATGAGCACCAGCAGGAACCTGTCGCGGGCCGTACGACATCCGGCCACCGCCGTGGTGACCTGCTCCGCGGCCAGGGCCTCGTAGGGCTTCTCCACCTCGCGTGACTTGATTGCCTTCGCGCGCACGGTACGGAACTGTCCGCGCTCACCGGTGTCGAAGCCTGGCGGCGGTGTAGCGAGGTAGCGCGGCTGGGCCAAGCGGTCCGCTACCTCCGGCGGGATCAGTTCGTGGCGAGCGCAGTATCGCAGGTACTCCACCACCGCCGTGATCGTCGCGTTGACTGTAGCGCCGGAGCGCGGCTTGCCCCGCTTGCCAGCAGTGGACTCCAGCCAGAACCGGAAGCGCGCCATTGAGGCCAGGGTGACGGTTCTCCAGTCGACTGAGTGCTCGGCGCACCAGGTCAGGAACAAGGCCAGCCGCCCCGCGTAGACCCTGATGGTGTTCACGGACCGGTCCGCACCGTGCAGGAACGTGAGGAAGTCTGTCCCCTCCCTGTGGATCGAGAGCTGAGGATCGAGGATGACCCACCGGGTGTTCTGAGGACCTCCGGTGGGGGAGAGGGCCCGTTCAGCTTGAAAGGCGTCGGCGTTCATGCCGTACCTAACGTGACTCCCGCGTTGTAGATACTTGTGAGCCACGAACGAGTGACAAGACGTGCCTCATGTCCCTGACGGGTCAGTGCGGCATAGAGATATTCATCCGGCGCCACAGCCGGAACGTCGAACCGGGCGCCAGCAGCCAGCGCGAGAGCCGGACGCCCTCCATGTGCCGGTCGGCGGTGAGGTCGGCGATCCGGCCGACCGCGTGCCGGGCAGCCTCGACGGCGACGACGAAGAGCACGGGGATCACCGCGTGCATGCCGACGCCGAGCGGGTCGGGCCAGGCCGCGGCGCCGTTGAAGGCGATGGTCGCGGCGGTCAGCAGCCAGGCGGTCTGGCGCAGCAGCGGGAAGGGGATGCGGATCCAGGTCAGCAGCAGGTCGAGGGCGAGGAGGACGACGATCCCCGCGTCGATGCCGATCGGGAAGACGTAGGAGAAGGTGCCGAAGCCCTTCTGCTCGGCCAGGGCGCGGACCGCCGAGTACGAACCGGCGAAGCCGATCGCGGCGATCACGAGCGCGCCCGCGACGACGACACCGATGAGTATTCGGTGCGTACGGCTCATCCGTATCGCGGCCACCCGCGATCCCTCCCCGCACTTGGCTGACTGGCGCGCCTAGCCTGGCACACCCGCGGTGCCGAGAGCGGGGAGGGCCACAGGCGTTACCCGAGTGGTACGCCGGAGGGCGGGCCCGTGGTCCGGGTATGTCCTACTTGCTCGTCCTGCTTGCCGCCCTGCTTGCTCGCCCTACTTGTTCTCTACTTGTTCGCCTGGGCGATCGCGTTGACGGCCTGCTTCGCGGCCTCCTCCGCGTCCTTCATCATCTCGTCGCCCTTCGGGGCCTTCGCGCCGGCCAGGCCCGCGCCGTTGAAGTTGATGGTGACCACGGCGTTGGCGGTACGGGCGACGAGCGTCTGGTTCTTGAAGTCGTTGCCGTCCTTCTTCAGGTCGTACGTGACCATGGTCGCCTGGTCGCCGATGTCCTTGGCGTTCTCGCTCTTGACGTTCTTGGCGCCCTTGGTGGTCTTGGCCGCGTCCACCTGCTTGTTGAAGAAACCGCCCGCGCGCTTGTCGCCGGAGCCCAGGGCGGGGTCGGAGTCGTAGCGCTGCAGGTTGACCGCGAGCCAGCGGAACTGCGTGCCGTTGATGCCGCCCTTGCCCTGCCGCTCCTCACTGCTCCAGGTGCAGGTGCCGTGCGCGGCGGTGTCGCTGCTCTTGCCCTGCTCGCCGCCCTCGTCCTTCACGGCGGGCAGCATCTTCTTGACGCGGTCCTTGGTGATGGCCTTGCAGGGGTCGGGGAGCTTCTTGAACTTGCCCGGTGCCACCTTCGGCGAGCTGCTCTGGGACGGGGACTTCGACGCGTTGCCGCCCGAGTCCTTGCCGGAGTCGTCGGAGCAGCCGGCGACAAGCATCACCGGTACGGCTGCGCAGGCGAGGTAGCTGGCGAGTCGCTTGGCTGAACGGTGCATGGTTCCTTCGCTTCATCGTCGTGCGAGCGGCCGTTCCGCGCGCAGGGCCCAGGTGGCCCCTGGGTCGCACGGTACGCGGCGGCCGGGCGCCGGTGGCCGATTCACGTCGTTACTCGCCGACGGTAACCGGTACCGGCGCCCGTCACCGCTCATCCGGTCCAGTGCGCGGCCAGCTCCGCGGCCAGCTTCTGCGCCTTTTCCTGCAGCTCACGACGGTCGGGAAGGACGGACTTGTCGGTGGACCACTGGTCGTACTCAATGGTGACGATCACATTCGACACCCGGAAGACGACCGTGATGTCACGGTGCAGGCCGGAATCCGCCGTCACCAGCGCGTCGTTCAGGAAGGCGGCGTCACCGAGGTCGGCGAGCGGGCGCGGCGCGAGGCTCGCCTCGGAGCCGGGAGTCTCGTCGGAGCCGGCGGACTCGGAGGAATCGGGCGAGTCGCCTTCGGCCGTACGGGTGTCGGACGGCTGCGTGGCGTCGCCGGCGCCCTTCCCGGCGGTCTCGCCGTCGGCACCCTTCTGGCGCGCCGACGGGCTGCCCGAGGGGTCGGCGGCGGCGCCCTTGCCGCCGGCGGGGCGCTCGCCGCGCTCGTCCGCGCCCCCGGAGGTCTGCTTCCTTGTCCCGGTCTCCCCGTCCTGCTGCCCGTTCTCCTTCTCGTCCTGCCTCCCGGCCGAGCCCTTCTCGCTTCCGGCCGAGCCCTTCTCGCTCCCGGTCGAGCCCTTTTCGCTTCCGGTCGAGCCCTTTTCGCTTCCGGTCGGGGAAGGGGTGCGGACCGGCGGGGTCTTCGCCGCGTCGTTCGGGATGTGGGCCGCCAGCTCCTTCTTCGCGTACAGCTCCTGGGCCTTGGCATCGTCGCTGGCGGCCCCGTCGTACGACACGACGCGCTGCAGGTCGATGGTGAGGTGGCGGCTGCCCTCGGAGGTCTCGCGCTTCCAGCGGCAGCCGACCCGGCGGTCGGTGTCGAAGGTGATGTCGGCCTGGCCGCGGTAGACCTTCTCGGCCTCGGCGGAGGTCTCCGGCGAGCCGTCGGTGGGCAGCAGGCTGCGCAGCGTGCTCCGGCCGGGCAGCCCGCAGGGCTCGGGCAGCGAGTCGAACTTGCCCGGCTCGGCGACCGGCGCCGAGGACGTGCTGTCGCCGCCCTTGGAGTCGTCGGCCCCCGTATCGGCGTCGGAGCCGCCGGAGCAGCTGGTCAGAATGGTGGCCAGCGCCACGGCCGCCGCTACTGCGGCCCCTCGTACGGACGACCTTCGCTGCACCGTCACCGGCTCCTTCCGTACGAAATCCGGTTGCCGCCCAGCAGCGGCTGATGGACACAATGTCTACCGCACGCATCGCCGCGCACGCCGGTCCGCCGTCGCTGATCGGGTGCTTTGTCCGCGTTTTGCGTTTCCTTATCTTTGTGGTTTTTGTGGTTTTTCAACCGTTTCGGGGGAATGGGGAAGTCATGTCGTACGTGGAAGTGCCTGGTGCGCAGGTACCGATCCGCATGTGGACGGACCCGGCCACGGTCGAGGGCGCGGCGCTGCAGCAGCTGCGCAACGTCGCGACCCTGCCGTGGATCAAGGGCCTCGCCGTGATGCCCGACGTGCACTACGGCAAGGGCGCCACGGTCGGCTCGGTCATCGCGATGCACGGCGCGGTCTGCCCGGCGGCGGTCGGCGTCGACATCGGCTGCGGGATGTCCGCGGTCAAGACCTCCCTCACGGCGAACGACCTGCCCGGTGACCTCTCCCGCATCCGCTCCAAGATCGAGGAAGCCATCCCGGTCGGCCGCGGCATGCACGACGACCCGGTGGACCCGTCCCGCCTGCACGGTTACGGAACGGCCGGCTGGGACGACTTCTGGACCCGCTTCGACGGCATCGCCGACGCGGTCAAGTTCCGCCAGGACCGGGCGACGAAGCAGATGGGAACACTCGGCTCGGGCAACCACTTCATCGAGTTCTGCCTGGACGAGAACGACTCCGTCTGGCTGATGCTGCACTCCGGCTCCCGCAACATCGGCAAGGAGCTCGCCGACTTCCACATCGGCGAGGCCCAGAAGCTGCCGCACAACCAGGGCCTGGTCGACCGCGACCTCGCCGTCTTCATCGCGGACACCCCGCAGATGGCGGCGTACCGCAACGACCTGTTCTGGGCCCAGGAGTACGCCAAGCACAACCGCGCGATCATGATGGCCCTCTTCCAGGACATCGTCCGCAAGGAGTTCAAGAAGGCCCGCCCGACCTTCGACCCGGTCATCTCCTGCCATCACAACTACGTGGCGGAGGAGCGGTACGAGGGCATGGATCTGCTCGTGACCCGGAAGGGGGCGATCCGGGCCGGGAGCGGGGACTACGGGATCATCCCGGGGTCGATGGGGACCGGTTCGTACATCGTGAAGGGCCTGGGCAACGAGAAGTCCTTCAACTCCGCCTCGCACGGTGCGGGGCGGAAGATGAGCCGCAACGCCGCGAAGAAGCGTTTCTCCACCAAGGACCTGGAGGAGCAGACGCGGGGTGTGGAGTGCCGTAAGGACTCCGGCGTGGTGGACGAGATCCCGGGCGCGTACAAGCCCATCGAGAAGGTCATCGAGCAGCAGCGCGACCTGGTCCAGGTCGTCGCCAAGCTCAAGCAGGTCATCTGCGTGAAGGGCTGAAGTCCAAGTCCAGCACTACGCGTATTCGGTGGCCCCGGGCCGGCAGCGGTCGGGGCCACCGCTGTTGGTGGGGGAGATGGGGGAGTGGGGCGTCAGACGGCATCGGGCTGTCGTCAGTTGACCGGAGCCTGCGGTGGGGCGGCCTCGGGGGTGCGGAGGGCGTAGGTGATGGCGGTGTCGGGGGCGGTGTCGTAGCCGGTGCGGAAGGCGGTCTCGTAGGCGTCGTCGCCGATGAGGTGGCGAGCCTGTTGCTCGCACGCCTGGCGGGCGGCGACGAGTTCGGGCGAGCCCATCTGAGGAGTGCCGAGGGTGTGCCAGATCTGCTCGGCGATGCCGAGGAGGCGGGCGGCCTGCTCGGCGCGCCCCGCGGCGACGGCTGCGGAGGCGAGCGTGTCGAGGGTCATGGCCATGCCGACGCTGTCGTGCAGGCGGCGCTTGCCGTCCAGGGCGGTGCGGACATGGGTCGTGGCCTCCTCCGCCCGCCCCAGCCCGAGCGGGGCGAGGGCACGGTTGTAGCCGCCCCAGGCGCGCATCCAGGTTTCGCCGCGCCTGGCGCATGCGGCGCACAGCTCGTCGGCGATGACCATGGCGTCGGCGAACTGCCCGTGGTGGACGTGAACGAAGGCCCGGGTGGCCCGTAGGAGGAACCACGCCGCGTGATAACGCCCACCGGCCGGTCGGGTGTGCGGCACCGCGTCGAGCGCCTCGGCAGCCTGCGCCTGCCGACCGTGTACCGCGAGACCGGCGCCCTCCAGACAGGCGGCGGCGAACGCGGCGCTTTCGTCGCCGGCCTCCTCGGCCACGGCCGCCCGGAATACGCCGGCTAGGCGGAGGCTGGTCTCCGTGTCGCCCAGATTGATGGCGGTGTGACCGCAGCTCCACAGAGCCTTGGCCCGGGCCGGCCCGGAGGCGGGGCCCAGGTCCAGAGCCCGGTTCAGGTAGTGTCGACCCTCCTTGGGAAAGCCGCAGGCGAACCAGAAGAACCACAATGCCCCGGTCAGCTCCAGCGCGGTGTACCCGTCCTGCTCGGCGAGGCAGAAGTCCAGTGCGGCCCGCAGGTTGGCGTACTCGGCCAGCATCCGCTCGTACCAGACGATCTGGTCGGGTCCGATCCAGGCGGCGTCCGCCCGCTGGGCCAGGGCCAGGTAGTAGTCCCGGTGGCAGCGACGCAGCGCGTGCTCCTCGCCCAGTCGGTGCAGCCAGCCGGCGCCGAACTCGCGGATGGTGTCGAGCATCCGGTAGCGCTCGCCACCGCCGGTGGGCTGCCAGATCAGGATCGACTTGTCAGCCAGCGCGGTGAGCAGGTCCGGGATCTGCTCGGCCGGGAGGTGTTCGTCGGCGCAGACTTGGCGGGCGGCCTCGGCGTGGAAGGTGCCGGCGAAGACCGAGAGCCGGGCCCACAGCAGGCGGGCGGACGGGGGCACAGCTGGTGGCTCCAGCCGATCGCGGTTCGCAGCGCCTGGTGCCAGGGGGGCTCGGCCCCGTCCACCAACTCGTTCGTCTCGCCCAGGACCGCGAACCGGTCCTCCAGCCGCCTGGCAAGTTGGGCCACCGACTGCTCTCGCAGCCGGGCCGCGGCCAGCTCCAGTGCCAGCGGCAGCCCCTCCAGCCGCCGGCACAGGGCCACCACATCGCGCCGGTTAACGTCGGTGACCGCGAACCCCGGCACCGCCTCGGCGGCCCGCGCGGCCAGCAGCGCCACCGCATCCACCCCATCGACCGCATCCACCGGGTCCGCCCCAGCAGCCCCCACAGCCCCCATGGCCTCGGTCGTCGGCACCGGCAGCGGCTCCACCGTGAACACCTCCTCGCCGACCACGCCCAGGAGCCGGCGACTGGTGGCCAGGACCCGCAGCCCCGGCGCGGCCCGCAGCAGCGCCTCGGCGGCCATGGCGCAGGCGTCGGTCAGGTGCTCGCAGGTGTCCAGGACCAGCAGCAGCTCGCGGTCGGCGAGGTAGTCGACGAGTACGTCGATCATCGGGCGGATCGTCTGGTCGGTCAGCGGCAGCGCCTCGGCGACGGTGTGCGCCAGCAGCTCGCCCTGCCGCAGCGCCGACAGCTCCACCCACCAGACCCCGTCCCGAAAGGACGGCTGTGCCTCGTACGCGGTCCGGAGCGCCAGCCGCGTCTTGCCCACCCCACCGACCCCGGTCGGCGTCACCAGCCGGGCGCCCCCGAGCAGCCGCCGGATCTGCGCCAGCTCCGCCCGCCGCCCGACCAGCTCCGTAGTCTCCGCGGGCAGGTTCCCCGCCCCCTGCCTCCGCCTGGCCACGATCGCCCCTCCCCCGCCCCTCCCCGTATCCGGAATGGGAGCAGTCTGCCCATGCCCACCACGCCGAGTGACGGTTGCAGAGAAAGTGACCGTTTGCGACTACGGCGGACCGCGATCGTGCGGGAGTAGCGCGATCGACGAGCAGCAGTGCATGTCCCACCGGCCGAACGGCCCGGCGTCGGCCAAGAGCGAGGAGAACGGGCCGGGACGCAGCCGTTCACGATGCGCCGGACACGGGCCGTGGCTGCGGTCCCGGGATCGACCGGGAGCCAACTCTCCCGAACCTGGCGACGATGCGGTGGCGCTGCTGGACCACCTGGGGATCGAGCGGGCGGACCTCTTCGGATTCAGCCTCGGGGGCCTGACCGAGGACCGTCGACCGGGTCCTTCTCATCGAGACGTGACCGCTCATCGAGACGTGACCCCTCATCGAGACGTGACCGACCGGCTTCACATGCCTCTCGCGCCGTCGATCCGCTCCCGAATCAGGTCCGCGTGCCCGTTGTGCCTGGCGTACTCCTCGATCATGTGGAGGAGTACCCAGCGCAGGGACACCGTCCCACGCCACGAGTCCAGGCCCTCGATGTCGAGGTGGGGGGCCTCGACGACGAAGCGCTCGGCGAACGCCACCTCGGTACGCCAGGCCTGCCACCCCGCCGCGATCACCGCGGGGTCGGACGTGGCGCCGTCGAAGTCCCCGTCGGGGTGAGTTTTCGAGGAGAAGAGCGGTGGTGCGTCCTGCCCGGCCAGTACCCGCCGGAACCAGCGACGTTCCACGTCGGCGAGGTGCCGGACCAGGCCGAGCAGGGAGAGGGTGGACGGCTCCACGGACCGCTCGGACAACTCCGCTGCCAAGCCGGCGCACTTCATCTCCAACGTCGCCCGCTGAGCCGTCAGGAGATCGACGAGCATGGGCCTCTCGTCACCGGTCGCAGGACCACTGAACCGCGCATCCTGTTCAGCGTCGGTGGCGAACAACTCAGCTCTTCTGTTCAGGCTGGCCATGCCCGGCATTCTCGCCCATGACGAGGTGGGACAGAAGCCCTCGTCCGCCGGTGCGGGCGCCGCTCCACGACGTGTGCCCTCCGCCGCGGGACGACCTCACCGATCGTACCGTCAACTCACGGCCTCCCCTCGTGTCCACTACAGTGCGGAGTGGGCCGTGACTGGCGCTGAGGTGGAGCACCACCGGGGAGCGGCCTGACGAGACGTCGTTGCCGTGCGCCTGGGCGAGTGGTCGGTAGTCACGTACGCACAGCGCCGTCGGCCCGCGCGGTTTGCATACCATCACCGCAACCAAACCGTGAGGCAGGAACCGACACCATGTCCTCGCGGCGGCGAGTAGGGCATCGCCTCCGACGCCGTGGAGGTCTATCGAGGGGGCAGTGGTCGTCCGAGGTAGACGGTGAGCGGGTCGTCGGCGTAGTAGCCGAAGGCCGGGACCTCGGTATAGCCGCAGGAGCGGTACAGGCCGATTGCTGCGGGGTGGCGTTGATTGGTCTCCAGGACGATCGCCGGTGCGCCCGCGGTCGCGGCCGACGCCTCCAGCCACGCCAGGACGGCACGGGAGTGCCCACTGCCGCGCCACTCATCGACGACGTACATACGCTTGAGTTCGGCGCGGCCGTCCTCCCGGAAGCGCCAGCCGCCCATCGCGACAGGTACAGCATCCTCGTAACCCACCGCGAACGCGCCACGCGGCGGCGAGAACTGCTGGTGATCGGTGGGGCTGCTGTCCGGTGCCCCGTAGATCCGGACGTACTCGGCCTGCAGTTGTTCGACCAATGACGAGACGTGCGGATGGTCGTAGGCGCGGGAAACGATCTCCATGGCCTCCAACCCAACGATCGGGCGGAACGATCCGACCGGTGCGGCAGCGGCCTCCCCCCCACCCGCAACCACGTGGCCGAGGAACGGGACGAGGGCCTGGGGCGATGGAGGAGATGCCGGGGCCGATGGAGGAGATTCCGGGGGGCGATGGAGGAGATTCCGGAGTCGCAGGCTTCAGCTTCCGCAGCAGGCGTCCGCAGTGGGGTTGAGGGCCGCGCTCGTGCCCATCCGGTCGGTGTCGGCCTTGACGGCGTAGACCTCCCAGGGCTCCTTGCCGGGGCCGTGGACCCAGACCTTGTCCTGGAGGGCGTAGCAGCAGGAAGTGTCGTTCTCCTCGAAGGTGGCCAGGCCCGCGGCCGTCAGGCGGTCGGTGGCCGCGGTGACCTGGTCGGTGGACTCCACCTCGACGCCGAGGTGATCGAGGCGGGTGTCCTGGCCCGCCGCTCCCTCGATCAGGACGAGCTTCAGCGGGGGGTCGGTGATCGCGAAGTTGGCGTATCCGGGGCGGCGCTTGGTGGGCTCGACGCCGAACAGCTTGGAGTAGAACTCCACCGATCCTTCGAGGTCGGCGACGTTGAGAGCGAGCTGAACACGGGACATGGCGGTCCCCCTGATCTGTTGGATCGACGTTTGTCGATGCAAGCTTGCGCCTTGAATTGAAGGATATCAATATAGAGGTATGTCGAAACAAGAGGCCGAGGTGCCTGGTGAGGTCGACGCCTGCTGCCCGGGCCTGCTGACCGCTCCGCTGCACGCGGACCAGGCCGTGGAACTGGCGAAGGTGTTCAAGGCCCTGGGCGACCCGATCCGGCTGCGGCTGCTGTCGATGATCGCTTCGCGTGCCGGGGGAGAGGTGTGCGTGTGTGACCTGACGCCTGCCTTCGATCTGTCCCAGCCGACGATCTCCCACCATCTCAAGCTGCTGCGGCAGGCCGGTCTGATCGACTGCGAGCGGCGCGGCACGTGGGTGTACTACTGGCTGCTGCCGGAGATGACCGACCGGCTCGCCGGGGTTCTCGCCCGTCCTGCCGGTCAGCCGCTGCCCGAGCGGCCCGCCGAAGCCGGGGTCGCCTCATGACTGCCGACACCCCGTCCACCGCATCCACCGCATCCACCGCGTCCACCGCATCCACCGCGTCCACCGCCTCCACCGCGCCCGTGGCGGCACGGCTGTCGTTCTTGGACCGCTACCTCGCCGTATGGATCCTGGCCGCCATGGCCGCCGGCCTCGGTCTGGGACGCCTCGTGCCCGGCCTCGGCGATGTGCTGGCGCAGGTGACCGTCACCGGTGTCTCGCTGCCGATCGCGCTCGGCCTGCTGGTGATGATGTATCCGGTCCTGGCCAAGGTCCGTTACGACCGCCTGGACACCGTCACCCGCGACCGCCGTTTGCTGATCCCGTCCCTCGTGCTGAACTGGATCGTCGGCCCGGCGGTCATGTTCGCGCTCGCGTGGATCTTCCTCCCGGACCTGCCGGAGTACCGTACCGGGCTGATCATCGTGGGCCTGGCCCGCTGCATCGCCATGGTCATCGTCTGGAACGACCTGGCCTGCGGCGACCGGGAAGCCGCCGCCGTCCTCGTCGCGCTGAATTCCGCGTTCCAGGTGGTCGCGTTCTCCGCGCTCGGGTGGTTCTACCTGTCCGTACTGCCCGGATGGCTCGGCCTGGAGCAGGCGGGTCTCGACGTGGACGCGTGGGAGATCGCCCGCAGCGTGCTGATCTTCCTCGGCATCCCGCTGGTCGCGGGTTACCTGACCCGGCGCCTGGGTGAGAAGGCCAAGGGACGGTCCTGGTACGAGTCCCGGCTGATCCCGCGTATCGGCCCCTTCGCGCTGTACGGGCTGCTGTTCACCATCGTGGTGCTGTTCGCGCTGCAAGGGGACGCGATCACCTCGAAGCCGGTCGACGTCATTCGGATCGCCCTGCCGCTGCTGGTGTACTTCGCCGTCGTGTGGGCCGGTGGCATGGCGCTGGGCAAGGCGGTCGGACTGGACTACCCGCGTACGACGACGCTGGCGTTCACCGCGGCGGGCAACAACTTCGAGCTCGCCATCGCCGTAGCCATCGCCACCTTCGGCGCCACCTCCGGGCAGGCGCTGGCCGGTGTCGTCGGCCCGCTCATCGAGGTGCCGGTGCTCATCGGCCTGGTGTACGTGGCCATGGCGACCCGCCGGTTCTTCCCCCGCCCCGCCGCAGCAGCCGATGCGCCGACCGCTGGAGAGAGCCCCGCCCGCGTCTGACCGCCGGAGGCCACCGGTTCCGTTCGTCCGCGTGCACGACGCGGGCCGCCCCCGGATGGCCGCCGCGCTCCTCGCGCATCTCGCGGGCGGGCGCATCGAAGTCCGCCGCTTCTGCCCCTTCCACCCCTTCCGCCGATTCCGCCGCTGACGAGCCCGTCGAGAAGGTCGTCGCGCGCTGCTGGTCGGCCCGCCGCGGCCCTCAGTCGATGCAGAACTCGTTGCCCTCGATGTCCAGCATCGGGATGCACGAGTCAGTGCCGTCGTACAGCGTGCGTACGTGGACCGCTCCGAGCCGGATCAGCCGTGCGCATTCGGCCTCCAGCGCGGCCAGGCGCTCTTCGCCCACGAGTCCGGTGCCGACCCGCACGTCGAGATGCACCCGGTTCTTGGCGGTTTTCCCTTCGGGGACGCGCTGGAAGTACAGTCGCGGGCCCACGCCTGAGGGGTCGGTGCAGGCGAACCACGCGTCCTGCTGCTCAGGGGATTGGGAGCGCGTGAAATCGTCCCACGTGGCGAAGTTCTCCGGAGGCGGCGGTACGACGTACCCCAGCACCTCGCACCAGAAGCGGGCGAGGCGCTCAGGTTCCGCGCAGTCGAAGGTGACCTGGAATTCCTTGATCGACGTCACCGGGTCACCGTAAGGGCAGGGCACGTGCCTTCGGCCGAACCCGCGGGGTGTCAGCGCCTCGTACGGCTGTGCCCGTCAGACCTCGTGTTCATTGTCGGGGCGGAGGCGGGCCGCCGAGTGGCGGGCTTGTTCGGCGCGGTGGCGGGCCGCCTCGGCGCGGTGCATCCAGTCAGGGGCGAGGCGTTCGTACTCGTCGGCCAGTGCGTCCTCGGCGGCGCTCAGCGCGGTGGCCACCGCCGTGAACTGCTCCCGTAAGCGGAGCGCCGCGGCCTCCAGAACTTCGTGCGGTGCGGGCCCGCGGCCACCCCCAGCGCTTCGGTATCGGCGATCTCCCGCTCGATGGCGCGCTGTTCCCGTTCGTCGCGCGCGTCCGCGCGGCGCAGTGCTGCTTCGCTGCGGTCCAGCCGGTCCTGGCTGGCTTCCACCAATCCCCGGGCCCGCTCGATCGCTTCGTACGAGCGCTGTCGGGGGCTGGGTGCCGTGGATCCCTCCGTGCGGGCCCGCTGGTCCACCCGGCTTTCCCACGCGGCGAGTCGCTCCTGCCACGCGTCCACGACGGCCTCTCGCGCGTCGGCCGCGCGTTCCCGTTCATCGGCCCTGCGCTCGCGGGCGTCGGCCGTGCGTTCGCGGGCGTCGGCCGTGCGTTCGCGGGCGTCGGCCGCGCGGTCCCGTTCGTCGGCGGCGTTCCGGCGGCGCGCGCGGCGGACGTTCCGGCGCGCGCGGTCGGCCTTGTCGTGCTCCTCGTTCGGCCGATCGCTTTCCATGGCGGCAGTATGCCCGGAGGGGCAGCGGGCCGACCCGCAACGTGACGATCCAGCGGGCCGATCCGCAACGTGACGATCCAGCGGGCCGACCCGCAACGTCACGATCCAGCGGACCGACGCGCAACGTCGCGATCCAGCGGGCCGCGTGGCGTCCGGGACCGGGCGGGCGTGGCGGGGAAAGGGTGTGCGGAGAGGAGTGTGCCGGTCAGGCGGGTGGGTGGCCCGGGGCGGCCGGAGGGCCGGTGCGGCGGGCGCCCGGGTCGGTGGGGTGCAGCTTCGGTGGGGTGCAGCTTGTCCCGCCACCTTTCCGGACGGGACAAGCCTGACCGAGGGCTGGCCCCGGGTGCCGGCCCTCGACTTGAGCGCCAGGTACCCAGGAGCCGCTTTTCCACGCCCCCCATGTGACCGGGGGCGGTCGCGCCGCCGACCACCGGTCCGGTCACGGCCGCGGGCCGAGGGCCCTCAGTGCAGCAGGGCCGGACCCCGGCGGGGTCCGGCCCTCTCAGGTGCGGCGGGGGTGCGCGGTCAGGCCGCGGACCCGTGTGCCGGCTGCCCGGGGGACTGCACCGGGCCGGCCGGCAGGCCCGCCTTGTACAGGGCGTCCCAGGTCGTCGGGGAGACGATGCCGTCGGGGACGAGGCCGTGGTCGGCCTGGAAGTGGGCCACGGCCGCCAGGGTGTTGGCGTCGAAGGTGCCGCTGAGGTTGTTCCAGCCCAGGTACTGGCGGTTGGCCAGCAGGCACTGGATCTGGGAGACCTGGTCGCCGGCCTCGCCGAGGGCGACGGCGCCGCGGTCCTCGGAGAAGACGCACGCGGCCGGGCCGTGCACGACGTTGTCGCCCATCGCGGCGGAGGCCGGGGTGGCGAGCAGGCCGGTGGTCAACAGGCCTGCGCCCGCGGCCAGGACGGCCGCGCGCTTGAGGGCCCTGCCGGGCCTGCGGAAACGGGGGGTGGGGATACGGAAAGTGCTCACGCGGGTCCCGTGCCCGGCGAGCGGACAATCATGTGGCGTGACCATTGTGGATCTTGTGAAGGTCCGTCGCCCGCGGTGTGCCCCAGGCGTCCGCCGGGTACCGGCACGGCCCGCCGGTCGGGCGTCCGCCGGTCGTTGCGTTGCTCGACGAGGGCGTCCGCCGGTCGTCGGCGTTGCTCGACGATCACGTGTCCGCCGGGTACCTGCGCGGCTGGATGATGGCTTGTCCGCCGGGTGTCGCCGTGGCTCGACGGGCAGGGGGACCATCGAGTGCCGGCGCAGGCCGACGGTTACGCGTCCGCCGGGTACCAGCGCAGTTCGACCGTGTTGCCGTCCGGGTCCCGGACGTAGAGGGACTCGGCCGTGCCCCGGGCGCCGAAGCGCTTGCCGGGGCCGTCGACGACCGTGAACACCCCGGAGTCGACGACCTGCTGCCAGTCCAGCGGCGCGACGACCAGGCAGAGGTGGTCGACGTTGGGGCGGGCCGGGGCGCCATCGGCGCCGGACGCCGCTTCCGGGGCCCGCACCAGGTCGATGATGGTCGTCGGACTCACCCGCACCGACGGGAACGGCGCCTCGCCGGCCCGCCATGCGTCCACCCGGACCGGTTCGAGGCCGAGCGGCCCGCAGTAGAAGTCCAGCGCGCGTTCGACGTCGGTGACGTTGAGGACCAGGTGGTCGAATGCGGTGACGGTTACGGGAGCGGGGACGGCGCGCATGGTGGGCTCCTTCGCTGCGAGGCGGCCCTCAGGACCGTATCCGCAGGCCGGCGGCGCGCGCATCGGCCGTTCGGCCTCCGCCGGGGTCGGGCGGGCCGGGGACGGAGGTCCTAGGTGTATTGACCCGCAGGGTTGTTGACGCGGGTGATGGGTGGCTGGCCTCCGAGTGCGGTGTGGCAGCGATGGTAGTTGTAGGTGTGCAGGAAGT
>NZ_JOFQ01000030.1 GCF_000718305.1 Streptomyces niger | reverse complement strand
TAACGGCAAGGGGCAGATCTTCGTGAAGGGCGAGGTCATCAAGACCGTGCCGGAGTCGAAGATCGTGGAGACCCTCATCGAGGAAGCCATGAAGATCGCCGAGCAGATGGAGAAGGACGGGGTGGAGTCGGGGGAGCCTTCGGTGGCGGTCGCGGGCTGAGTTCCGCCGCGTACGTGGCAGGGCCCCTCCCTCTCCCCACCACCCGGTGCGAGGCCCCTCCCCCACCTCCACCGCACTAATAGCGAAGCTAGCCCCCACCCACCGCCCCCCGCGCCCCCTGTGGATAACCACAATTCGCGCCATGCGCCCCCGTCCCTCGCTCCGAGAGGGGCGGGGGCGCATCGCGTGTACGCGAGGTACAGTGCCTGGACCTGCTCTCTTACGGCCCCGGCCCCGTCACGGTGAGGCAAACCGACACGTGCTGACGACCACCACCAAGGTCCTTGAGCCCGGGGAGCTCGACGATGCCCTCGCGGTCCTGGACCGCGACCCGGTCGCCAACGCCTTCGTGGCCGCCCGGGTCCAGGTCGCCGGGCTCGACCCCTGGCGCCTCGGCGGCGAGATGTGGGGCTGGTACGAGAACGGCCGGCTGGAGTCCCTCTGCTACGCGGGCGCCAACCTCGTCCCCATCTGCGCCACCCCCGACGCCGTACGCGCCTTCGCCGAGCGCGCCCGCCGCCAGGGCCGCCGCTGCTCCTCCATCGTCGGCCCCGCGGCCCCCACGGCCGAGCTGTGGTCCCTCCTGGAGCCCGCCTGGGGCCCCGCCCGCGAGGTCCGCGCCCACCAGCCGCTGATGGTCACCAGCCGGCCCGCCACCGAGGTCGCCGCCGACCCGTACGTCCGCCGCATCCGCAAGGACGAGATGGACGTGATCATGCCCGCGTGCGTGGCCATGTTCACCGAGGAGGTCGGCATCTCACCGCTGGCCGGCGACGGCGGACTGCTCTACCAGGCCCGCGTCGCCGAGCTGGTCGGCGCCGGACGCTCCTTCGCCCGCATCGAGGACGGCAAGGTCGTCTTCAAGGCCGAGATCGGCGCCGCCACGCTGCGCGCCTGCCAGATCCAGGGCGTCTGGGTCGCCCCCGAGTACCGCGGCAAGGGCCTCTCCGAGACCGGCATGGCGGCCGTCCTGCGCTACGCCCTCGCCGACGTCGCGCCCATCGTCAGCCTGTACGTCAACGACTTCAACACCGCCGCGCGGGCCGCGTACCGGCGGGTCGGCTTCGAAGAGGTCGGCGCGTTCATGAGCGTGCTGTTCTGACCGGTACGCCACGCGCCCGCGGCCGCGGCGCCGCGGTGACCCGGCGTCTCCCGGCCGAGCTGGCCGGTCCGATCGTGTTCGACGCCCCGGCTGTGTACGCTCCCGACCATGGATGACGTCGTGGTCGGCCCGCTCGACCTGGCAGCCCGCGTGGACGAAGCGCTCGTCGTGCAGGCGCTCGCCTTCGGCCTGACGGACGACGAGATCGGCGTGCGCCGCCACATCGTGCTGCGCCACCTCACCACCCCCGGAGCGCGCGCCCTGGGTGCCACCACCCCCGAGGGCCGGCTGGCCGGCTTCGTGTACGGCCTGCCCAACGACCGCTCCCACTGGTGGTCCAGCGTCGTCGAGCCCTACCTGCGCAGCACCGGGCAGGACTTCTGGCTGGACGACTCCTTCGTCATCACCGAGCTGCACGTCCACCCCGCGTACCAGAAGCGCGGCATCGGCCGGGCGCTGATCACGCGCATCACCGACGAGGTTCCGCACCCGCGCAGCATCCTGTCCGCGATCGACATCGAGAGTCCGGCCCGTGCGCTGTACCGCTCGCTCGGTTATCAGGACCTCGCCCGCCGCGTGCTCTTCCCGAGCGCCCCCGCGCCGTACGCGGTGATGGGCGCGCCACTCCCACTGGCCCGCTGAGCGGGTCGTGCGTGGTGGGTGGGCCGTGCGCGGGCGGTGGGGCGCTCGCGGGGGGGGGAGGCCCGCTACGGGGCGATTCGAACGCCCCGCACCCCCTGACCGGGGGTTACCCGACTACGCTGCGTCACAACCGTCCGTAACGCATTTCCGTGGGCGAGGTCCTGCCCGATAACCTCGCCCCAGTCACCTTTCTTACGCAGGAGAATCACCATGGCCCAGGTCCAGCGCATGTCCCGATTGATGATCAAGACGCTGCGCGACGACCCGGCCGACGCCGAGACCGCCAGCCACAAGCTGCTCGTCCGCGCCGGGTACGTCCGCCGCACCTCCGCCGGCATCTGGACCTGGCTGCCGCTGGGCAAGAAGGTGCTGGAGAACGTCTCGCGCGTGGTGCGTGAGGAGATGGACGCCATCGGCGGCCAGGAGGTCCTGCTGCCCGCGCTGCTCCCCAAGGAGCCGTACGAGGCCAGCAACCGCTGGGAGGAGTACGGCGACCTGCTCTTCCGCCTGAAGGACCGCAAGGGCGCCGACTACCTCCTCGGCCCCACCCACGAGGAGATCTTCACCCTCACGGTCAAGGACCAGTGCACGTCCTACAAGGACCTGCCGGTCATGCTGTACCAGATTCAGACGAAGTACCGGGACGAGGCGCGCCCCCGCTCCGGCGTGCTGCGTGGCCGCGAGTTCCAGATGAAGGACTCGTACAGCTTCGACACCACCGACGAGGGCCTGGCGAAGTCGTACGCGCTGCACCGCGAGGCGTACCAGAAGATCTTCGCGCGGCTGGGCCTGGACTACCGCATCGTCTCGGCCGTCTCCGGCGCGATGGGCGGCTCCGCCTCCGAGGAGTTCCTGGCCCCCGCGGCGGCCGGTGAGGACACCTTCGTCGACTGCCCGCAGTGCGACTACGCGGCCAACACCGAGGCCGTCACGGTCAAGGTCGACCCCGTGGACGCCTCCGGCGTGGGCGAGATCGAGGAGCTGGACACCCCCGACACCCCGACCATCGAGTCCCTCGCCGAGTTCCTGAACGTGCCGGCCTCGGCAACGCTGAAGAACCTGCTGGTCAAGGTGGACGGCGAGATCGTCGCGGTGGGCGTCCCGGGCAACCGCGAGGTCGACCTGGGCAAGCTCGGCGAGGCGCTGGCGCCGGCCGTCGTCGAGGTCGTCACCGCCGAGGACTTCACCGGCCGTGAGGACCTGGTCCGCGGCTACATCGGCCCGCAGGGCCTGGCGGGCAAGTCCTTCAAGTACATCGCCGACCCGCGCGTGGCCCCCGGCACCTCCTGGATCACCGGCGCCAACAAGGACGGCAAGCACGCGCGGAACGTCGTCGCGGGCCGCGACTTCGAGGTGGACGACTACCTCGACGTGGTCGTCGTCGAGCCGGGCGACCCCTGCCCCAAGTGTGGTGCCGGGCTGGTCATCGACCGGGCCATCGAGATCGGCCACATCTTCCAGCTGGGCCGCAAGTACGCCGACGCGTTCGAGCTGGACGTGCTCGGCCAGAACGGCAAGCCGGTCCGGGTCACGATGGGCTCGTACGGCATCGGCGTCTCCCGTGCGGTGGCGGCGCTCGCCGAGCAGACCCACGACGAGTCCGGCCTGTGCTGGCCGCGCGAGGTCGCCCCGGCGGACGTGCACGTCGTCGCGGCGGGCAAGGCCAAGCAGACCGAGCTGGCGCTGGAGGTCGGCGACAAGCTGGGCGCTGCGGGGCTGCGCGTGCTGGTCGACGACCGGGCCGGGGTCTCCCCGGGCGTGAAGTTCACCGACGCCGAGCTGATCGGTGTCCCGCACATCGTCGTCGCGGGCCGCCGCGCCGCCGAGGGCGTCGTCGAGGTCAAGGACCGGCGGACGGGCGAGCGCGAGGAGATGACGGTCGAGGAGGCCGTTGCGCGGCTGAGCGCGTAGTTTCCGAGATGGTGGCGGGCCCGCGCGGTGACGTGTGGGCCCGTTGCCGTCCCCGTGTATCGCGGCCGGGCGGCCGCTCGTCCGCGAACTCCCCCGGCCACCGCTGGCAGGCCCCCCGGAACAGGCTTGTTTTCGGCTTGCGTGCGCTACAGCCAGGTACCGAACTCCAGCAGCAGTTCCCCGCGCGCACGGTCGTCGGCCGACACGGCCCGGAGGCCCGCTTCCACCGCACCGACAAGCGTCCAGGCGCGCAGGCGGTCGCGGTCGACTTCGAGGGAGTCGGCGAGTTTGCCGACCCGGCGGCGGGCGGCGGCCGCGGCGCCGGTGCCGGCGGCCAGGTCCTCCATGCGGTCCAGGACCAGCCCGACCAGGTCGTACGCGCGTTCCCCGAGTACCGGGCGGGGGCCGACGGCGAGCCACGGTGTGCGGTGCCCGGCCAGCACCTTGCCCTGCCGGAACGCGCCGTGCAGCAGGACTTCCTCCGGTGCGTCGGCGGGCAGCGTGCGGCGCAGCTCGACGGCCTCGTCGATCAGCGGGGCCGCGGACGGGACCGCCGCGGCCCGCTCCCGCAGGAGCTGCACCGCGGTCTCCGTACGGGCGGCCAGCGTCTCGAAGGGGTGGCCGTCCGTGGGCGGTACCCAGAGCCGGCGGACCGTCCCCGCCGCCTCCAGCAACGCCTTCGCCTCGGGCAGCGAGCGCAGCGAGACGCCGCCGCGGAGCCGTTCGAGGAGGAGCGCGCCGCTGTCCGGGGCGGCGCGCAGCAGCCGCGCCGCGCCCCAGCCGTCCCAGCGCGCCAGCGCCGCCGCCTCGACCTCGGCGCCGGGCCGGCCGGGCAGCGGGAACTTCAGCGCGGCGGGCGTGCCGTCGGCCTGGGTGACCAGGACCAGGAGGCTGGCGCGGCCGCCGGGCTCGTGCACCCGCTCGGGGGTCAGCTCCCACGCCGCCAGCCGCTCCGCCACGCGGTCCGGGAGCGAGTCCAGCCAGGCGCGCGCGGGGCTTTCGGGGTCGTCGCCGATCGCGCGCACCAACCGTCTCGGCGGTTCGATGGGTGCCGTTGCCATGCTGCAGCTGTCCCTTCCTTCGGCGGTACCGGGGTGACCGGCGAGCCCGTGCGGCCGCGGTGTGCTCAGAGCGCGTCGGCGGATCCGGTCGCGGTGGGCGACGGGCTGCCGGCCGTGGTCCGTTCGGCGAGCCCAGGGAAGGCTACGCCGCTGCCGCGCCAGCGCACCGCTCGCACCGCTGCCTCGCGGAGCGATCCGGCCGCCGCGCGCCGCCGGGCCCCCGCGGAGGCGCGTACGAGGTCGGCGTACGCGCCGGCGACCCGGTCCTCCAGTTCGGCCGCGAGCCGGACGGCCGCCGCCGCGTCGGGCACCGGGAACGGCAGGGCGTACGCAGCGGCCGCGGCCTGGGGCCGGCCGCCGAGCGCGGTCACCCGGCGGGACAGTTCGTCCCGGCGCGCGCGGTGGGCGTCGTAGCCGTCCTGAGCTTCCCTACGCCGTCCGTCGCCGACCCGCGCCCCCACGACGCCGTACCCGTAGAGCGCGGCGTGCTCGGCGGCCAGGGCGTTCTGCAGGGCCTCGAGTTCGGCCTTCCGCTCCGGGTTCTCGTCCTTCTCCGCCGGCATCAGGCGTTCTTCCCGTCCTTCTCGTCGTGCTCGTCCCGCGTTTCGAGCAGGTAGGCGTGGGCGGCCCCGGCCGCGGCGATCGAGGCGAGCAGCCGGGCGACCTCCGGGGGCGCGCTGACCAGCGCGGCCGTCCGCAGGTCCGCGGTGTGCCGCTCGGCCTCCGCGAGCGCGGTCAGTGCTTTCTTCTCCGTGCCGGGCACCTTCGGGGCGCGCTGCCGTTCCGGGGTACGGGACGGTGAGGCGGTCGCGGAGGGCGCGGCGGACGGGGAGCCGGTGGCTTCGGGGGAGGTGAACGCCCCGACGTGCCGGGCCACTTCGTCCCGCAGCGGGCGGAGCCGCCGTTCCAGGGCGGGGTGCGCGGTGAGTGTCGCGTCGTACCGGGCCAGCAGTGCGCCACTGTCGCGCGCGCCCTTGTCGAGCAGGGTGCGCCCGGCGGCGCTGTCCATGTCGTCGGAGGCGGCGGGCTCCTCGGAGCAGCCCGCGAGCAGCGCCGCGCTCCCGAGCGCGGCGCCCGCCAGCAGGGCCCTTCTCCTCACGTGCGTACTCGGGTGCGTACTCGGCTGCGGCACGGTCCTCTTCCCGGGGGTCTGCGGGTGGTGATCTGGTGATCACCGCAGGCGAGCGTAACCGCGCCCGCGCACGGAATCGTCAGTACCCCGCCGGAACAGATAGGCTTTGGCCAGACACGCGACCATCCCACAACAGCACACGCGGCCGAGGAGTCACCCGGATGAGCACCACCCAGAGCGAGAGGCTGCGCGGACTGCTTGAACCGCTGGTCGCCGCGCGAGACCTGGATCTGGAAGAGATCGAGGTGACCCCCGCAGGCAAGCGGCGTGTGCTGAGGATCGTGGTGGATTCCGACGACGGCGTCCAGCTGGACGAGTGCGCCGAGCTGAGCCGCGAGATCTCGCAGGCCCTGGACGACGCGGACGCCATGGGGGAGGTCGCGTACACCCTGGAGGTCACCTCTCCCGGTGCCGACCGTCCGCTCACCGAGCCGCGGCACTACCGCCGGGCCACCGGCCGCCTGATCAAGGTCCAGCTGACCGACGAGGCGGGGGCCGGCGAGCTGGTCGCACGGATCATCGCCGTCGACGACGAGGGCCTGGACCTCGAAGTACCGGGCGTGAAGGGGCGCAAGCCCACCGCCCGCCGGGTCGCCTTCAGCGAGATCGCCAAGGCGCGCGTGGAGATCGAGTTCAACCGCAAGACCGCGCCGGGCGCCGCCAAGGGCGCGGCCCCCGCGGAAGACGACACCAACGACGAGAGCCAGGAGGAGGCGTAGCCGTGGACATCGACATGAGTGCCCTGCGGGGTTTGGTGCGGGAGAAGGAAATCTCCTTCGACCTGCTGGTGGAGGCCATCGAGTCGGCCCTCCTCATCGCGTACCACCGCACCGAGGGCAGCCGCCGTCACGCGCGCGTGGAGCTGGACCGCAACACCGGTCACGTGACCGTGTGGGCGAAGGAGGACCCGGCCGACCTCGAGGAGGGCGCGGAGCCCCGTGAGTTCGACGACACACCGTCGGGTTTCGGCCGGATCGCGGCGACCACCGCCAAGCAGGTCATCCTGCAGCGGCTGCGGGACGCCGAGGAGGATCAGACGTTCGGCGAGTACGCCGGGCGCGAGGGCGACGTCGTCACCGGCGTGGTCCAGCAGGGCAAGGACCCCAAGAACGTCCTGGTCGACATCGGCAAGCTGGAGGCCATCCTGCCGGTGCAGGAGCAGGTCCCCGGTGAGGACTACAAGCACGGCACGCGGCTGCGCTCGTACGTCGTCCGCGTCGTCAAGGGCGTCCGCGGCCCGTCGGTCACCCTCTCGCGCACCCACCCGAACCTGGTGAAGAAGCTCTTCGCGCTGGAGGTCCCGGAGATCGCGGACGGCTCGGTGGAGATCTCCGCCATCGCCCGCGAGGCCGGTCACCGTACGAAGATCGCCGTGCGTTCCACCCGCTCCGGGCTGAACGCCAAGGGCGCCTGCATCGGCCCGATGGGCGGCCGCGTCCGCAACGTCATGGCCGAGCTGAACGGCGAGAAGATCGACATCGTGGACTGGTCGGACGACCCGGCCGACCTGGTGGCGAACGCGCTGTCGCCGGCCCGGGTCTCCAAGGTCGAGGTCGTGGACCTGGCCGCGCGCTCCGCGCGGGTCACCGTCCCCGACTACCAGCTGTCGCTGGCGATCGGCAAGGAAGGGCAGAACGCCCGGCTCGCCGCCCGGCTCACCGGGTGGCGGATCGACATCCGCCCGGACACCGAGACGCCGGACCGGCAGAACTGAGACGCCGGACCGGCAGAACTGAGACGCCGGACCGGCAGAACTGAGACGCCGGAGCGGCAGAACTGAGACAGCGGCGCCGGCGGCGGCGGCCCGGAGTCGCCGGCGTCAACGGTCGACCACGGTCGGTTGCCGGCCATGGTCGATTGTCAGCCACGAAGGAATATGAGCGGCCGTTCGGTCCTTACCCCATAGGAGTGGGACCGCTACGGGGAGGTAGACTTAAGCAGTGTCTGGCCGGACGCATGCCCGCGTATGCCCTGAGCGAACCTGTGTGGGATGCCGGGAGCGAGCGGCCAAGGGCGATTTGCTGCGCATCGTGATGATCGATGGTGAGTGCACCCCCGATCCTCGCGGTACGCTGCCCGGCCGGGGTGCCTACGTGCACCCCACACTGGTCTGTTTCGACCTGGCGGTGCGCCGCCGGGCGTTCCCCAGGGCCTTCAGGGGCCCAGGACCGCTCGACACCACGGCCCTGCGCCAGTACGTCGAGCAGGCGACACCGTAAGACAGCACGTCGCACGGAAAACCGTGCGGTCAGGTACCTCGCGAGTCGGAAGTAGGTCGAGATTGCGATGAGCACTCGATGAGTACGCGATGAGTACGCCCATGAAGTAGCGACGGTCCGGTGGACACCCGGACCTAGAAGGAGCGAAGTGGCTAAGGTCCGGGTATACGAACTCGCCAAGGAGTTCGGTGTTGAGAGCAAGGTCGTCATGGCCAAGCTCCAAGAACTTGGTGAATTCGTCCGTTCGGCGTCCTCGACGATCGAGGCGCCGGTTGTTCGCAAGCTGACCGACGCTTTCCAGGCAGGCAACGGCAACGGCCGTGCCGCCGGCAAGCCCTCGGCGCCGCGCAAGTCCGCGCCGGCAAAGCCGTCCGCGCCCTCTCCGGCGCAGGCGGCCCGTCCTGCTGCCCCGAAGCCGGGCGCCCCCAAGCCGGGCCCCGCGGCTCCGGCAGCGCCCGAGGCCCCCAAGGCCCCCGAGGCGCCGAAGAGCAGCACCCCCTCTCCCGCGGCGCCCGCTCCGGGCCCGCGCCCCACGCCCGGCCCGAAGCCCGGCCCCAAGCCTGCTCCGGCCGCGCCCGCGCAGCCCGAGTTCCAGGCTCCGCCGTCCGCTCCGGCCGCGCCCAAGCCCGGTGCCACCCCCGGCCCGCGTCAGGGCGGCCGCCCCGGCCAGGACCGGCAGGACCGGCAGGATCGCGGCCAGGGCCGTGGCGACCGTCAGGGCCCGCGTCCCGGCGGTGACCGCCAGGGTGCGCCGCGTCCCGGTGGCAACCGCCCCCAGGGCCCGCGTCCGGGCAACAACCCCTTCACCTCCGGTGGCTCCACGGGCATGGCCCGTCCGCAGGCCCCCCGTCCCGGTGGCGCGCCGCGCCCCGGCGGCCAGGGTGGCCCCGGCGGCCCGCGTCCGCAGGGCGCCGGCCAGGGCGGTCCCCGTCCCCAGGCGCCGGGTGGTAACCGCCCGACTCCGGGCAGCATGCCCCGCCCGCAGGGCGGCGGCGCCGGCCAGGGCGGTCCCCGCCCCGGCGGTGGCGCGCGTCCGAACCCGGGCATGATGCCGCAGCGTCCGGCTGCCGGCCCGCGTCCGGGCCCCGGCGGCCGTGGTCCCGGCGGCGGTGGCCGTCCGGGTGGCGGCGGCGGTCGTCCCGGCGGTGGCGGCGGCTTCGGCGGCCGTCCCGGTGGCGGCGGCGGTCGTCCGGGTGGCGGCGGCGGTTTCGCCGGTCGTCCCGGTGGCGGCGGTCCCGGTGGCGGCTTCGGCGGTCGTCCGGGCTTCGGCGGCCGTCCGGGTGGTCCCGGTGGCCGTGGTGGCACGCAGGGCGCCTTCGGTCGTCCCGGCGGTCCGGCGCGTCGTGGTCGCAAGTCGAAGCGGCAGCGTCGCCAGGAGTACGAGGCGATGCAGGCCCCGTCGGTGGGCGGCGTCATGCTGCCGCGCGGCAACGGTGCGACGGTTCGCCTGTCGCGCGGTGCCTCGCTGACCGACTTCGCGGAGAAGATCAACGCCAACCCGGCGTCGCTCGTCCAGGTCATGCTGAACCTGGGTGAGATGGTCACCGCGACGCAGTCCGTCTCCGACGAGACGCTCACGCTCCTCGGCGAGGAGATGAACTACGTCGTCGAGATCGTCAGCCCGGAGGAGGAGGACCGCGAGCTGCTCGAGTCCTTCGACATCGAGTTCGGCGAGAACGAGGGCGGCGAGGAGATGCTCGTCGCGCGTCCCCCGGTCGTCACCGTCATGGGTCACGTCGACCACGGTAAGACCCGACTGCTGGACGCGATCCGCAAGACGAACGTCATCGCGGGCGAGGCCGGCGGCATCACCCAGCACATCGGTGCGTACCAGGTCTCGACCTCGGTCAACGACGAAGAGCGTCGGATCACCTTCATCGACACCCCGGGTCACGAGGCGTTCACCGCCATGCGTGCCCGTGGTGCGAAGTCGACCGACATCGCGATCCTCGTGGTCGCGGCCAACGACGGCGTCATGCCGCAGACGATCGAGGCGCTGAACCACGCCAAGGCGGCCGACGTGCCGATCGTCGTCGCGGTCAACAAGATCGACGTCGAGGGCGCGGACCCGACCAAGGTGCGCGGTCAGCTGACCGAGTACGGCCTGGTGGCCGAGGAGTACGGCGGCGACACGATGTTCGTCGACATCTCCGCCCGCCAGGGCCAGAACATCGAGGAGCTCCTGGAGGCCGTGGTCCTGACCGCGGACGCCTCGCTGGACCTGCGGGCCAACGAGGAGCAGGACGCCCAGGGCATCGCGATCGAGGCCCACCTCGACCGCGGCCGCGGCGCCGTGGCCACCGTGCTGGTCCAGCGCGGCACCCTGCGGGTCGGCGAGACCATGGTCGTCGGCGACGCGTACGGCCGAGTCCGCGCGATGCTCGACGACAAGGGCAACAACATCGAGGAAGCGGGTCCCTCGACCCCCGTCCTGGTGCTGGGTCTGACCAACGTGCCGGGCGCCGGCGACAACTTCCTGGTTGTCGACGAGGACCGCACCGCGCGTCAGATCGCCGAGAAGCGCGCGGCGCGCGAGCGCAACGCGGCCTTCGCCAAGCGCACCCGTCGCGTGTCCCTGGAGGACCTGGACAAGGTGCTCAAGGCCGGCGAGGTCCAGCAGCTCAACCTCATCATCAAGGGCGATGCGTCCGGTTCGGTCGAGGCCCTGGAGTCCTCGCTGCTCCAGCTGGACGTGGGCGAGGAGGTCGACATCCGCGTGCTGCACCGCGGCGTGGGTGCGGTCACCGAGTCCGACATCAACCTGGCGTCCGGCTCCGACGCGATCGTCATCGGCTTCAACGTCCGCGCCGAAGGCCGCGCGACGCAGATGGCCGAGCGCGAGGGCGTCGACGTCCGGTACTACTCGGTCATCTACCAGGCGATCGAGGAGATCGAGGCGGCCCTGAAGGGCATGCTGAAGCCGGAGTACGAGGAGGTCGAGCTCGGCACGGCGGAGATCCGCGAGGTCTTCAAGTCGTCCAAGCTGGGCAACATCGCCGGTGTCCTCATCCGGTCCGGCGAGGTCAAGCGCAACACCAAGGCGCGCCTGGTCCGCGACGGCAAGGTCATCGCGGAGAACCTCAACATCGAGGGTCTGCGCCGCTTCAAGGACGACGTCACCGAGATCCGCGAAGGGTTCGAGGGCGGTATCAACCTCGGCAACTTCAACGACATCAAGGTCGACGATGTCATCGCGACGTACGAGATGCGCGAGAAGCCGCGCGTCTGATCGCGCGAGCAACTGCCCGCGCGCGGTCCGGTCGCCCGTACGGCGGCCGGACGGCGCGCGGGACCGGGGCCGGTCGGCGGAGGAAATCCGTCGATCGGCCCCGGCCGTTCCGTGTACCGTTCCTTTGACCGGTACACGCACACCTCACGCCCCCCGGGTGGCATACCCGCACCGCATGTACGTAGGGACACTGTCCTTCGACCTCCTCCTCGGCGACGTACGGTCGCTGAAGGAGAAGCGCTCCGTCGTCCGCCCGATCGTCGCCGAGCTGCACCGCAAGTACGCGGTGAGCGTGGCGGAGGTCGGCGACCAGGACCTCTACCGCAGGGCCACGATCGGCCTGGCGGCGGTCTCCGGCGACGCGGGGCACCTCACAGACGTACTGGACCGCTGCGAGCGACTGGTCGCCGCGCGTCCCGAAGTGGAGCTGCTGTCGGTACGGCGGCAGTTCCACGGCGACCACGACGACTGACGCGGCGGCCGGCCGGGTACCGGCCGGCCGTGCGGGCCGTCGGCGCCGCAAGCACCATGGTGGAAAGAAACAAGAAGGAGACGACCAGTGGCCGACAATGCGCGGGCGAAGAGGCTGGCGGACCTCATCCGGGAGGTGGTCGCCCAGAAGCTGCAGCGCGGTGTCAAGGACCCGCGGCTCGGTTCGCACGTGACCATCACGGACACCCG
This sequence comes from Streptomyces niger, assembly GCF_000718305.1. GTDB lineage: Bacteria > Actinomycetota > Actinomycetes > Streptomycetales > Streptomycetaceae > Streptomyces > Streptomyces niger. Next base: position 50,492 of record NZ_JOFQ01000030.1, on the reverse strand, counting down.
GGTCACCGGCGACCTGCGGGAGGCGACGGTCTTCTACACGGTCTACGGCGACGACGAGGACCGGGCCAGCGCCGCGGCCGGACTGGAGAGCGCCAAGGGCATCCTGCGCTCCGAGGTCGGGCGCGCCGCGGGCACCAAGTTCACGCCGACCCTGACGTTCGTGGCGGACGCCCTCCCCGAGAACGCCAGGACCATCGAGGACCTGCTGGACAAGGCGCGGGCCTCCGACGCCAAGGTGCGCGAGGCCTCCTCGGGCGCCGACTACGCCGGTGAGGCCGACCCGTACCGCAAGCCGGGCGAGGACGACGACGAGGACACCGCCGCCGAATGAAGCAGAAGGTCAACGTGCCGGACGGACTTGTCATCGTCGACAAGCCGGCCGGCTTCACCTCGCACGACGTCGTGGCGAAGATGCGCGGCATGGCCCGCACCCGCCGGATCGGGCACGCGGGCACGCTGGACCCGATGGCGACCGGCGTGCTCGTCCTGGGTGTCGAGCGCGCCACGAAGCTGCTCGGCCACCTCGCGCTGACGGAGAAGGAGTACGTCGGCACGGTCCGGCTGGGCCAGTCCACCGTCACGGACGACGCCGAGGGCGAGATCACCGAGGCGCCGGGCGCCAAGGAACTCGGCAGGGACGCCATCCAGGCGCAGATCGACGCGCTGAGCGGCGACATCATGCAGGTGCCGTCCAAGGTCAGCGCGATCAAGATCGACGGTAAGCGGTCCTACGCCCGGGTGCGCGGCGGCGAGGACGTGGAGATACCGGCCCGCCCGGTGACGATCTCCTCGTTCGTGCTGCATTCCGTGCACGAGACCGAGGCGGAGGACGGCACCCCCGTCACCGACCTGCTGGTCTCCGTGGAGTGCTCCTCGGGCACGTACATCCGTGCCCTGGCCCGCGACATCGGTGCCGGTCTCGGCACCGGCGGGCACCTCACGGCGCTGCGCCGCACCCGTGTCGGCCCGTACAAGCTCGACAAGGCCCGCACGCTGGACCAGCTCCAGACGGCCGTGGACGAGCCCGCGGGCGCCGGCCTGCCGATCATGCCGATCGGCGAGGCGGCGGCCGCGGCGTTCCCGCGCTGGGACGTCACGGTGCAGCAGGGGCGTCTGCTGGGCAACGGCGCGCGCATCCCGATGCCGGACTTCGACGCGGACGGACCGGTCGCGGCGTTCGCGCCGGACGGCACGTTCCTCGCCCTGCTGGAGAACAAGGGCGGCAAGGCGAAGAGCCTGGCGGTCTTCGTCTGACCCCCTGAGCTCGCCCCTGAACTCGCCGTGAGCTCGCCCTGAGCTTTTCAGCGGCGACATCCCGTACGTCCCGTGCGCCCGCGTGGCTCACGGGACGTACGCGTTTCCGGGGTGGGGCTGGGCCGTTCGAGAGCCTCCGCTTCCGGGGTGGGCCGGGCCGTTCGAGAGCCTCTGTTCCCCGGGGCGGCTGGGCCGTTCGAGTGCCCCTCCCGCCGTATCCCTCGCCCGTCGGTCTTTCATTCCTTCGGCCGGGCGCTCGGAGCGAACCGCGGGCGTGGAGAGGGGCGCTTTCGCCGTGCGCCCTGTCCAGGACGATCACCGGCTGCCTACGGTCGAAATGACCCGGTACGCGATGGCCGGGGCGTTCGGCGACAGCGGGAGGTACGGCGATGGTGGTGCAGGCGGCCGACGCGGCGGAAGCGCTGGTGCGCATCCGCGACCTGGCGGGGCGGCCGCGTGGCACGGGCTTCCTCGCCGACCTCGACGGCACGGTGCTGACCAGCCACGAAGCCGTCGACGGCCTGGCCCGCCTGGTCCTGCACGGCGCAGGCGGGCGGAGCTGCACCGTCGGCGCCGACGCCGTCACCCCGCTCCCGGAGGCCGGCCTCGCCCTCGTCCGCACCGGCGGCCTGGGCGTCCCGCCGCTGCCGATCGCCGCGGGCCGCCCGGGGGCCGGCGCTGACGTACGTCTCCACGCGGACGTACGGCCCCACGCGGACGGACATCTCCGCGCGGACGTACGGCCGGATGCGGGCCGGCCTCCGGCGGCGGGGGCGCGGTACGGGGCGGCCGACGCCCTGCCGGGCCGCATCCTCGGCACCACCGCCGTCACCTACACCGCGACCGACCGCCACCACCACCTCGCCGAGGCGATCGAGCTGGCGGTACGCGGCCCGGGCGGCGAGGCGCTGCGTCTGGGCGGGCCGGCCGCCGGCGGGCCGGTGACCGACGCCGGGACCGGTGCCGTGCTGGCCGTGATCGGCACCGCGCTGCACCGCGGCGCCCGCACGGTTCCCGGGGCCGGCCCGGTGCCCGCGCGCACCGGGGCGGCCCCGGACGGTTTCGCGATCCCGCTGCACGCCGCGGCGGAGGCCGGCCCGCGGGGCCCGCTCGCCGCGCTGCTGGCCCGCAACGCCGCCACGATTCCCGCGTACGGCCCCGACCTCAACCTGGCGGGTGCCCTGGCGCTCACGACGACCGCCATGGGCACGACCGGCGGCCCCGGCCCCTGGCGCGACCCGGTGGAACGCCGCGACGTTTCGCAGGAGTTCACGGCTTTCGCTGCCTACGAGGGGAGCGGTGCCTGTGAGGGGAGCGGCGCGTATCAGGGGACTGGCGCCTACGAGGGGAGTGGCGCTCACGAGCGGAGTGGCGCCTACGAGGGGAGTGGCGCTCACGAGCGGAGTGGCACCTACGAAGGAGGTGGCTTCTTTGCGGGGAGCGGCACGTCGGCGGTGGGTGGCACGTCGACAGGGAGTGGCACCTCGGCGGGCGGTCGGGGGTCCGTACCGGCGGCGCGGGTCCTCGCTCTGGTCGGCGACCCCGGCACCGGGCGCAGTACGGAGCTGGCGGCGCTCGCCGTCCGCCGCGCGCGGGCCACCGTCCCCGCGCCGACCGTCCGGCTGCGCGGCGCCGACCTGCGGGCCACCGACCGCGGCCTACGGGACGCGGTGGGGCGGGCACTGCGCTCGGCGGGGCGCGTGCTCAGCGCCTCGGGACCCACCCCGGGCGATCCCGCGGCGGCGACGCCCGACGAGGTGGCCGGGCTCGCGCGGGCCGCCGGACGCCCCCTCCTGGTACTGCTCGACGGTCCGGAGGAGCTGCCGTCCGGCCTCTCCCACCGGCTCGCGGACTGGACCCGCGACACCGCGGAGTGGCTGCACGGCGCCGGGGCCCAGTTGCTCCTCGCCTGCCGCCCCGAGTTCTGGGAGACGGCCGGTCTCCTCTTCCCCGCCGCCTTCCTGCACCGGCCGCGCCACCCGGCGGTGACCCCGCCCGGCGCACCGGCCGGCGCGTTGCCGCCCTGCGTACGCCTGGGCGACCTGCCGCCGCGCCAGGCCGCCCGCGCACGCGCCCGGTACGGCCTGCCGGCCGGTGCGCTGACCGCTGCTGATGCCGGGCACCCGTTGGCCCTGCGGCTGCTGGCCGAGGTACGGCAGTCCGTCGTGGCGGCGGGCGGGGACGCGAAAGCCCTGGGCACGCCGCATCGCCACGAAATCTTCGGCGCCGCCATGGACCTGCTCTGCCTGCGCGTCGCGGAACGGCTGGCCGGGACGGCGCCGGGGGAGCGGGCGAGGGCGGAGGGACGGGGACGGGGCGCGGCACTGCGCCGGACGGCCGCTCGGGTCGCCGGACGCGCTCACGAGGCGGCCCGCCGCTGCCTCGGCCCCGGCCAGGGCGAACTGGACCGGGCGTCCTTCGACGAGCTGTTCCCCTGGCGTACGGGGTGGGCGTCCGCGGTGCTCGCCGAGGGCTTGCTGGTCCCCGCGGGCGCCGGCTACCGCTTCCCGCACGAGGAGTTCGCCGACTGGCTGCAGGGCGCGCACCTCGACGTGGACGACACGCTGGACGCTCTCGTGCACCGGCCGGTGAGCGACCGTGCGGCGCCGGTGCCCGCCACCGCCGCGCCCGGGGCCGGCCCGGCACCCGCTGAGACGGACACGCCCGTCGTGCCGCGGCACCGCATCGGCCCGGTGGTCGAGGCCCTGCTGCACCTCGGCCGCCGGGGCGGTCCCGAAGCGCTGGGGCGACGCCTGGAGCGGCTGGTGGCGGTGGTCACCGGCACGTCGACCACGCGTGCGTCATCAGGAGACGCCGGACCGGGGTCGAGGCCGGAGCAGGGGCCGTGGCCGGGGTCGGGGCCGGCAGGCGACGCCCGGTGGTGGGCGGAGCACCTGCTCGGCGAGGTGCTGCTGCGGCTGCCCGACGCGGTCCCGTACGCACGGGTGCTGCACGTGCTCGCGGCCCGGGTGACGGACCGCTCCGCGCTGGCCGGCGGCTTCGACCGTACGGGCCTCGACGCGTTCGGCCCCTGGTTCTGGGAACGGCTGCCCCTCGACCCGGCCACCCGACTCGACCTGGTGCGCCGCCTCCTCCCGGCGGACGGCCCCCCACCTGAGCCGGCAGCAGACAGCGGGGGAGCAACCGCGGCGTCTCCTCCGCCCGCGCCCACCCCGACCTCGGCTCCCGCCACCGGCACCACCACCGCCACCGGCACCGGCACTGCCACCGTCACCGCGACGATCCCTGGTGAGCCCGGGTGCGTCACCGCCCCGCCCTCCGACCGGCCCGTCAGCCCCACGGCGCCCGCCGAGCCCGGCGTACGCCCCGTCCCCGCCGAGCCCGGCGCACGTGTCGCCTCCACCGGGTCGGGCGCACGTGTCGCCTCCGCGGAGCCCGGTGTACCCGCCGAGCCCGGCGTACGCGTCGCCTCCGCGGGGGCCGGCGCGCCAGCCGCCCCCCGCCCGCCCCGTTTCCTCGGGCTCGCGGCCGCGCTGCTGGGGGCCGATCCCCGGCGGGTGCAGCCGCTGCTGTGCCGCTGGTTCGACGACGAGCGTCCGCTGCAGCGCGGACGAAGCGCCGTACGGACCGGGACTGGGACCGGGGCCGGGTCCGGGTCCGGCGTAGCACAGGGGACCGACGGGGCCCCGCCGCAGGAGCCGACCGTCGCCGCGGCCGCCCAGGCGCTGCTGCACACCCACCGGCGCCGCGCGACCGACGCCCTCACCGAAGCGCTGGCTGTCGCCGCGCACCCGCGCGCCGACGAACTCCTCACCGCCCTCGCCGAGGACGAGCCCGCCGCCCTCTGCCGCGCCGTGGACCGCTGGTCCCGGGACGACCGGCCCGCGCGCCGGGCGGCCGCCGCCACGTACGCACTGGCCGCCGCCGGGTACGCCGCCACCGAGGCGGACCGAGAGCTGCTGCGTGGGGCCGCCCGTACCCTGCTCGACCGGCCGGGCGACCCGGGCGTGCACGGGCGTGCGCTGGCCCTGCTCGTCGCCGACCGGGCCACCCGCTCCCGCTATCTGGACCGGGCGCTGGCCCGCTTCACCGCAGGCGACCCCGCGCTGCCGCCCGCTGCCTTCGCCGCCGCCCTGACCAGCCATCCCGAACCGGTCCTGGCCGCCTTCCAGACCCGCCTGCGCCGGTCCTCCACGGCCGCCGGAGGCCGGCCGTCGGACCCGCCCGGGCCCCCCGCTCCCACCGCCACCCCGGCCCCCGCCGTCACCTCCGCTCCTGCCGCCACCGGCATCCCGGCCCCCGCCGCCACCGGCGCCCCGGCCCCCGCCGTCATCCCCGCTCCCGCCGCTTCCGGCGTCCCCGCTTCCGGCGCCCCGGCCCCCGATCCCGAGGCCGCGGCCGACGCCGCCGAAGCCGTGCTCCGTACCCTCGCCGGGATCTCGACCCCCGCGCTCGCCCAGCGGGCCGCCGCCCTCGTGGACGAGTACGCCACCCGCTTCCCCTGGACGGCCGCCCGCCCCGTGGCGGACTTCGTGGCCGGCCGTCTGGAAGCGGGCCCCGGCGCCCGAACGGTGCTGCGGCCGCTCGCCGTACGGCTGCTGACCGCGCACGCCGCGCCCGTACGGTGCGCGCTGGTACCGGTACTGGCCGGCCCCGGCAACACCGCCTCCCACCCGCTCCGACAGGAGTTGCTGGACGTCCTGCTGGAGCGCGAGCACAGCGGTATCGGGCGCGGCGGACGCCCGGCCGCCGCGCCCGACCCCACCGTGTTGGACGCGCTGCTGTGCGCGGCCGCGCAGGGCGCCACACGCCGCCCCGAAGCCCGGACCCGGGACCTCGTGCACCGCACCGGCATGCTGCACGTGCGGACGACCGAGGGCGCGGCCCGCTTCGACCGGCGCCTGGTCGAGCTGGGCCGGCTGCTGCCGGAGTTCGCCGTGATGGTACGGACGTGGCTGGCCGACGCGCCCGCGGAGTGGGCGGCCGTCGTCGGCCCCGGCGCCCGCGCCATGCTCGGCCCCCGCCCCCCGGCCGACCTGCCGCCACCGCCCGCGCCACGGCCCGCGGCGCCGCTCCCGACACCGATCCCGACACCGCCGTCGACACCGCTTCCGGCACCACCGACAACACCGCTCTCGCCCCCGCTCGCACCACCGCGCTCGGCGCTGTCCTCGGGGCCGTCGTCGGGGCCGCCCTCAGGGCCGTCCTCGGGGCAGTCCTCAGGGCAGTCCTCCGTGCGAGCCTCCAAGGGCTGCCTCACGCGCCCCATGGCGCACAACGCCCTCCGTACGCCGGCTCAGGGCGCCCCGCATCCGGCCTGAGCTCCCGTTCGACGTCCGCCCGCGCCCCGGTCCCGCCTGCGCTCATCGGCCGCTCTCCGCGCGGGCACCCGAGGTGAGCCCACCCTTCGCGCGAACCACACCCTCCGGCATGGCAGTCTTAGACCTGCGCAATGCCGTATCGGTGTAGTGAACAGACAAGAGTTCGGGCAAGGAGCGGGCACAGTGCAGCGCTGGCGTGGCTTGGAGGACATCCCCGAGGGCTGGGGGCGCAGCGTCGTCACCATCGGCTCCTACGACGGCGTGCACCGCGGGCACCAGCTGATCCTCGGCAAGGCCGTGGCGCGCGCCCGCGAGCTGGGCGTACCGGCCGTGGTGGTCACCTTCGACCCGCACCCCAGCGAGGTCGTCCGGCCGGGCACCCATCCGCCGCTGCTCGCCGCGCACCACCGGCGCGCCGAGCTGATGGCCGAACTGGGCGTGGACGCCGTACTGATCCTCCCCTTCACCAAGGAGTTCTCGAAGCTGGCGCCCGCCGACTTCGTGGTGAAGGTGCTGGTCGACAAGTTGCACGCCAAGCACGTCGTGGAGGGCCCCAACTTCCGGTTCGGGCACAAGGCGGCGGGCAACGTCGAGACGCTCGCCGAACTCGGCCGCACCTACGACTACGACGTCGAGGTCGTCGACCTCTTCGAGCGCGGCGAGGCGGGCGACGGCGAGCCGTTCTCCTCCACGCTCACCCGCCGGCTGGTCGCGGCCGGTGACATGGCCGGCGCCGCCGAGGTGCTGGGCCGTCCGCACCGCGTCGAGGGCGTCGTCGTACGCGGCGCCCAGCGCGGCCGCGAACTGGGCTTCCCGACCGCCAACGTCGAGACCCTGCCGCACACCGCCATCCCCGCCGACGGCGTGTACGCGGGCCACCTGCACGTCGAGGGCGAGGCGATGCCCGCCGCGATCTCGGTGGGCACCAACCCGCAGTTCGACGGCAAGATCCGCACCGTCGAGGCATACGCCATCGACCGCGTCGGCCTCGACCTCTACGGCCTGCACGTCGCCGTCGACTTCGTCGCGTACATCCGCGGCCAGGAGAAGTTCGACACGCTGGACGCGCTGCTGGAGCGGATGGCCCTGGACGTCAAGCAGGCCCGCGCGCTGATCGGCCAGGACCCGCCGGCCGCCTCCTGACGAGCGAACAGAAAAGAGTGAATCCCCTTGCTGGGCAAGGGGATTCACTCTTTTCTCATGCCTTACGCGCTACGCGCCGCGTCTGCCGCTACTGCTGCGGAGGCTGCGGGGGCTGCTGCTGCCATCCGGGCTGCGGCCCGGGCTGCCCCGGTTGCCCCTGCGGCCCGGGCTGGCCCGGCTGTCCCTGCTGAGCGGGCTGGCCCGGCTGCCCCTGTGGCGCCGGCTGCTGGGGGTAGCCGTAGCCGTACTGCCCACCGGGCTGCGGCTGTTGCTGCCACCCCGGCTGCGGGCCGGGCTGTCCGGGCTGGCCGGGCTGAGCGGGCTGGCCCGGGTACTGCCCCGGCTGACCCGGGTACTGGCCGGGCTGACCGGGGTACTGGCCGGGCTGGCCGGGGTACTGGCCGGGCTGCGGCTGGCCCGGCGCGCCCTGGCCCGGAACCTGCTGGTAACCGCCGGGCCCGCCCGGCACCGGCGGCGCCCCGTTCGGCGGCTGGGCGGCGCTCTGCTGCTGCGTCCACAGCCCCTGCGCCTGCTGCGCCCGCGAGAAGTCCTCCGCGACCATCGCCGAGAGGTTGAAGTACGCCTCACGGGTCCGCGGCCGCATCATGTCGAGGTCGACCTCGGCACCCGCCGAGAGGTGCTCGTCGAACGGCACGACGACCACGCCGCGGCAGCGCGTCTCGAAGTGCGACACGATGTCCTCGACCTTGATCATCTTGCCGGTCTCGCGCACCCCGGAGATCACCGTGATGCTGCGCGAGACGAGGTCGGCGTAGCCGTGCGCCGACAGCCAGTCCAGCGTCGTACTGGCGCTGCTCGCACCGTCCACCGACGGGGTGGAGATGATGATGAGCTGGTCGGCGAGGTCCAGCACGCCGCGCATCGCGCTGTACAGCAGGCCCGTACCGGAGTCCGTCAGGATGATCGGGTACTGCTGGCCCAGGATGTCGATGACGCGGCGGTAGTCCTCGTCGTTGAAGGTCGTCGAGACCGCCGGGTCGACGTCGTTGGCCAGGATCTCCAGGCCGGACGGTGCCTGCGAGGTGAACCGCCGGATGTCCATGTAGTTGTTGAGGTACGGGATCGCGGTCACCAGGTCGCGAATGGTCGCACCGGTCTCCCGCCGCACACGGCGCCCAAGGGTGCCGGCGTCGGGGTTGGCGTCGATCGCGATGACCTTGTCCTGCCGCTCCGTCGCCAGCGTCGCGCCGAGCGCGGTGGTGGTCGTGGTCTTGCCCACGCCGCCCTTGAGGCTGATCACCGCGATGCGGTAGCAGGAGAGGACCGGCGTACGGATCAGATCCAGCTTGCGCTGGCGCTCGGCCTCCTCCTTCTTGCCGCCGATCTTGAACCGCGAGTTGCCGGGCTGGTTGGCCCCCGGCTTGCGGACCTTCTGCTTGCCCTTGATGAGCCGCTCGGAGGACAACTCGACGGCGGCGGTGTACCCGAGCGGCGCACCGGCCGGCCCGTTACCACCCTGCTGCGGCCCCTGCCCCTGTCCAGGCCCCTGTCCCTGTCCAGGCCCCTGTCCCTGTCCAGGCCCCTGTCCCTGTCCAGGCCCCTGGGCCGCCCATGCGCCGGCACGCGGGTCGCCACCCTGCTGACCGGCCTGTCCGGCCCCCTGGCCACCGGGGTAGCCCTGCGGTCCCGCCTGCTGCCCGTACGGCGGCTGCCCGGGGCCGCCGGGCTGGCCGTACGGGTTGGGCTGGGCGTGCGGCTGCGCACCGGGCTGGCCCTGCTGCGCGTGGGGCTGACCGGACTGGCCGGGCTGACCGGGCTGGCCGGGCTGTGCCTGCGCGGGCTGCTGCGGGTATCCGTAACCTGACGGCTGCGGGTAACCGTACCCCGGCTGCGGCCCCGGAGCCCCGGGCACGGGGCCGGGCTGCCCACCGGGCTGCCCCTGCTGAGCGTTCGGCTGCCCGGACTGCCCCTGCGGCGTGTTCGGCTGGCCCGGCTGCCCCTGTGCGGGCTGCTGGCCAGGCTGTGCAGCCGGCCCGGTGGCACCGGGCGCACCCTGTCCACCCGCGGCCGACGGCCATCCCTGACCAGCCTGCCCGGCCTGGCCCGGCTGCCCGGTCTGGCCCGGCTGAGCCGACGGGGTCGGTGCTCCCGGCACCGGCGACTGCCCACCGGTCTGCGCGCCGGGCTGACCGGCCTGCCCGGCGGCCTGCCCGGGAACCTGCCCCGCCTGACCCGGCATCGGCTGCTGGGGGGCCGGCTGCTGGGGGGCCGGCTGCTGGGGGGCCGGCTGCTGCCCCGGAGCCGGGTAACCGTAACCACCCTGAGCGCCCGGCTGCCCCTGCCCGCCCGGCTGTCCTTGAGCGGGGTAGCCGTAACCACCCTGCTGGGGCGGCTGAGTCGACTGCTGAGTCGACTGCTGAGCCGACTGAGGCGGCTGTCCCTGCGCGGGGTAGCCGTAACCCCCCGGCTGCGCGGCCTGGTTCGGAGCGGCGGCCTGCTGCGGTACGCCCGGCGCCCCGGTCCCCGGCGCCCCGGTCCCCGGTGCTCCGGCACCCGGTGCGGGCTGGGCCCCGGGGCCGGCCTGCTGCCCCGGCACGGCACCGGTGGCCGGCGGGAAGCCGTAACCACCCTGGGCCGCACCCGGCGCCTGCGGGTCGGCGGGCCGGAACTCCGGCGGCAGCGGCGGCAACGAAGCCCCGGCCCCCTGCGGCGAACCCGGCATCCACGCCGCGGCCGCCGGCGCACCGTGCGGCGGCGTCGGAGGCGCCGCATCCTCGCTCAACGGCTCAGGCTGCTCGACAACCGGCTCCGAGCCACCCTCACCGGCACCCTCACGGGCGCTGGCACCAGCCGTGCCGTCGTTCTCCTCGCCCCCGGAAGTCCTCCCGGAAGCACCCTCGGCCGCAGGCTCGGCAACGGACCCGCTCTTCCGCTCCTGAGCGGCCCGCTCGTCGATCTCGGCACGCAGTGCAGCGGCCGAGAACTGCATGGTCGACCCGCCGCCCTGGTTCCCGTTCGCACCCTCGGGTTCGTCGCCGGCCCCCTGTGCAGCGGCGGCCTCGGTCTCGGCCGCACCGCCCGGGGTACCGGTACCTTCGCCGGCCCCAGCCGCCCCATCGCTCGCCGACTCGGTCGACGGTGCCGCCGGCGTCGGAGCCGACTCAGGCATCGACGGCGTCACCACCGGCGGAAACAGCGGCTCACCCAGCGGCGGCGGAGGCGGCGGCACCGTACCCGTACCGCTCACGCCGGCCCCGCCGGCCGAGGACCCGGCCCCGGCACCGGTGCCGGACCCGGCACCCGCCCCCGAATCGGAGTTCTGCGTGTACCAAGCAGGCGGGGTGTAGTCGATGGTGAACTCACCCGTCATTTCGGGATCCGCGTCGGACTGATCCTCGCCGGGGGTGATGCCGCCCGTGCGGATCTCGTCCCGATCGCTGCTCACTACGCCTCCTGCTGTGGTCTGGCACCTCTGAACGCCGAAGGGACGCCGCCCACGTCTGCGTCGTTGTTCCGGTCGGTCGCCCGGCTTTCCCCCGTCAGCCTTGCGCGGCGGGTGGACCTCGATCTCCCGACGCGCGTATGACAAGACTAAACGCCGTCACCGACACAAGGGCAGCCCGTACAGACGTCACCGGTAACCGGTGTGTCACGGACATCGGTACGTGCCAGATCAATCCAGCCGACGCGGGTTCCCCAGCAGCCCGGTCTCAGCATCGGTCGGCTGAGTCACGGTGTATTGCCGGGAACGCTGGTTGCTCCAGAGAGTGACACCATCGCCAAGCGTTGACAAAGACTCCACGTCGGTGGCGGGCAGACTCAGGATCTGACCGATCTTCGTGGCTTCCGGTGGTGAGACCCGCTGAACACCGGCGAGGTCGGCCTTGTCGAGGAGGCGGGGAGCCACCGGGCTCAGGTAGGGGAGGAGCGTCAACACAGCCTGCCAAGGCAGTGCCGAAACCCGGCCCCGGGGCGGTCGCATCCCACAGTCCCGCACGACGAGTACCGGACTCCCCGCTGATGGACCCTGTGGTGGCACGCGACCCACCTCGCACAAGGTCATGCACGGCTGACCGCCGCCGGCAGCCTGCACCAGAGGCGCCCAGGCCTCCGGCCGCCCCGTCTCGACAGCTACGCGCGAGCCGGTGCCCGCAGCCCGCAGCGCCAGGGCCTGAGCCGTCCACAGCCCCCCGACCAGCACCACGTCGAAGGGGTCAGGGCGGCTGAAACCGACAACGCAAGGCTGCCCTTCCGAGTCGGCACCGACCACCACACCGTCGTCACCGACCGGAAGCGAAAGCGACTCCAATTGTGCGAGCGGCAGAGTGTGGCGCTCGCGGCGTGGCCCGATCAAGCCGAATCCGGCCGAAACCCTCCGGGCCGGACGAGCACCAGCATCGGCACGTGTGGCCATCAACGAGTCCCTCCCAACGGCAGAGTCGCGAGGACACCGGGCAGCTGTTCGCGATCGAGACGTACGAGGCCGACCTTCGCTGCTCGTGCAGCTCGTCCCAGGACGGCTCGAGCCTTGACCAAATCGGTATCGCTCCGTCCGGTGATCCGGACGTGGCCGCTCACAGCGGGCCCGCTGCGGCTGCCGCCCGCAAGCGTGAGACTGAACGTGGTGGCGAGCGCGGGCATCGATGTCAGTAGCGCAACCACCTGGGGCAACGGCGTTTCACCTGCGCCCAACGGAGGCCATCGTCCCATCCAGTAGGTGGTGTGCCAGCGATCATCGCAACGCCATGCGCGGGACGTTTCTTGCGTGCGTCGTGTGGCGATGCCGGAGTGCTCGGCCTGTGCGGTCGCGCGCGGATTTGCGCAGACGGACGTTGCCAGGGCAGTGATCAGCTCGCTCTCCCCGAGCACCTTGGATGTGAATCCGGCTCCCGTGACCCGGCTTGCGAGTTGGTCCACCGCCCGCAGGAGACAGCGTTGGGCCCCTTCGAGTCCGCCACCCCGAGCCTGAACGGCTTCAGGGCACAGCTCAGGATGGAGCTTCAGCGCGATCCACGTCAGACGGAGCGCAGGTGAGCCGCTCTGCTCGTGCAGCGTCTGGTAACTGCGCGCGGCGAGCGCCTGCTCGGGTAGGTAGGGCGACGGTGCCGGCTGGGTGTGCAGAACCATCTGGACGGACTCCAGCCGGATGTCGTCCACCGCCAGAGCGTCGTTCAGCAAGCGCACCGGGAAAGGGCGTTGGAGCCGCGCGGGGCGTAGCGGGGAATCCGTGGTCTGCACTTGGAGCACAGCGGTGAGGAACGTGCCGTCACTGATCATTCCGATCTCGCGTCGGTCACGCGAGGTGAAGGCGTAGGTGTGCAACGCGGGATCGCATTCCGCGACGGGCGCGAAGGCGGGGTCCGCGACGGGGAGAGCCGGCCCCGCTGCGGCCCGCTGACGACGGCGGAGCGAGGTCGCCGTGGTCAACCACTCCGAGAACGGCTGCTGTCGGCGCCGCAGCAGTGCGAAGAGCGCGAGCAGTACTGCAAGGACGATCGCCGGCACGAGCAGGACGTTGGAAATGGCCCAGCCGACCAGCACCACGGCAGCGGCCGCTTCCAGGAGCACCAACTGCTGCAGTTTGAGGGGACCGAGCCTCCCCGAACGCGAAGGCTGCCGCCGGATGTCACGCGGCTCCGGCGCACGGTTGCGTGCGCGGGGGCGCGACCGAGTGGCAGAACTCATCAGGGAGATCCCCCTTGTTCCTTTCGTCCCTGTCAGCGGGAGGTCCGTCAAGTGCAGACCGGTCGACCGCGCAGTCACGCTATCGGGAACTCGGAAGGGCCAGTGGTAGGGGTGCGGCCTATCCGCGGCCGAATCATCAAGAATGCGTGCTTTTCGATCCATAACGCGGACGGCCCCGAGCGACGTGGTGTGCGCATCTACCGGCATAGTGGGTTCCCAGCGAAAAGACTGGACCGGGGCGGCGCCCGCAGGTCGGCGGCAGCGCCGGGCTGCTGAGGTCAAGACGGGGAGAAGCGGCTGCACATGGCATCTCGACGAGAAGAGTTCAGCGCATACACCTTTGCCAGGAAGCGGACAATAGCCGCTTTTCTGCAGCCCTCTTCCGGCGTCACCGAAGAAGGCGCCCCACGGCCGCTGCGCTCACTGCTCCCCGGGCTCGTCGCTGGCGCCCTGGTCGTCATCGGATTCGGTGCGTGGGGAGCGTTCCGGCCGGTCGCCCCGCAGGGCTGGAGCAAGCCTGGCGCGCACGTCATCGTGGGAACTGACTCGACTTCGCGCTATGTCGTACTGGGCACAGACAAGAAGAGTCAGCTCCATCCGGTTCTCAATCTCGCCTCGGCCAAGTTGCTCATGCAGGGGAACGGCGATGCGGACATCATCAGGGTGCAGGATTCGGAGCTCGACAACGGGAAACTCCAGCGCGGACCGACCGTTGGTATTCCCTATGCTCCGGACCGGATGCCGACGCCTGAGGACGCGGGTACGAGGAAGGACTGGGCGGTCTGTGAACAGCCCAGCGCCAACGGGAGATCGACACAGCGGGCCGTCTTTCTCTTCGCCGATCGTGAAGCGGGAAGGGTGGAGGGTCGCAACCGGCTGCACGGCGGCCAGGCCCTCTACGTTCGCAGCAAGGCAGGGGAGCGCTACCTTGTCGACCCGCACGGCATGAAGTACGTGATCGGCGGGGCACAGACCGGGCAGCAGGCCGGAGCCGCCTACAACTCGTTGCTCCGCGCCCTGTTCAAGGACGGTGCCCAGCCCCAGTTGGTGAGCGATGAATGGTTGCACTCGCTCGGGGACGGTAAGCCGATCGATTTCCCCGTCGTTCCCGGGACGGTCGGTACGAATGCGGGCATCCCCAGCCTCGGTGACGCCAACCGTGTGGGCATGGTGCTGGAGGCGAGGTCCGGAGTGACTACGCAGAACTACGTTGTTCTGCAGGGCCGAGTGGCGCGTGTCTCCGAATTCGTGGCCCGTCTCCTCTTGGGTAGTCCGCAGCTGACCACGTTGGGGCAAGAAGGCACCGCGGTACGCGTGAACGCCCCTGATTTCACATCGAACGGCGACGAGTTCTATGCGGCGAAGAAGTGGCCGACACACGCCCCGCGACAGGCGAACTCCGGTGAGGCAGGTACCGACACGGCTGTGAAGGACACCGTGTGCAGCATCCTCACAGGTGTCAAGGAGGACGGGACACCCGAATTGGGGGCATGGGCAGGTGAGGGCTACCCCAAGGCGATCGTGGACGGCGCCACGAGTGCCTACGTCACCCCCGGCACCGGACTCCTCTACCGGCAGTTCCAGGGCAAGGCGACCGGCTCCGGTCCGGTCTTCCTCGTCACCGACACCGGTCTGCGTTACCAGTTGGACTCCTCGAATGGCCGGAACGCACAGAACAAGCTCGGCTACCGAGGCACCAGCCCGGTTCCTGTTCCCATCGGGTGGTCGGAGTTCCTTCCGGTCGGGCCGCGGCTCGACGTAGACAGTGCCAGGCAGCCACAGGGGTCGTAATGTCCGTTACGGCCTGGAACAGGGAAAAGCGAATGACTTCACGGAAGCCGCCCGCTGGGTTCGCGCCGACAGCAGTGCTCGCAGTCCTGGTAACTCTCATGGTGGTGCCGAGCGCCGGTGCCGCTGAGCGTCGAGAGCCGGCCACTGAGCTCCTGGAGGGCAGCGGTCAGTGCACCTTTCCGATGAAGAAGCAGATCAAGGGCACGCCTTGGGCGCTGCAGCGCATCGTGCTGGATCAGTTGTGGAAGGACACGAAGGGACTGGATCCGGAGGGGCGCCCTGTGCGGGTTGCCGTCATCGACACCGGCGTCGACGACAGCAACGTGCAGCTCAAAGCCGCGGTCGACGCGAGAGCAGGCGGTGTCTACCTGCCGGGTGGTAAGGACGCGGACGCGACGGAAGACCAGGTGGGGCATGGCACGAAGGTTGCCGGCATAATCGCCGCTCGACCGCGCCCGGGGACGGGCTTCGTCGGCCTGGCGCCGCAGGCGAAGATCATCCCACTCAAGCAGAACGACGACAGGAACAGCGGCAGACCTGAGGGCATGGCTCAAGCCATCAAGAAGGCCATGCAGGAAGGCGCCAAGGTCATCAACATCTCTCAGGACACCGTGGCGAAGCGGCCCTCGGCGGCCTTGACGGCGGCGGTGGAGCAAGCGTTGAACCACGACATCGTCGTGGTCGCAGCGGCCGGCAACGATGGCGCGGACGGAAAGTCCAGGAAGACCTATCCAGCCGCAATACCCGGGGTCCTGGCAGTGGGCGCCTCGGACCGGGACAACGGACGCGCTTCCTTCTCCCAGAGTGGTGACTTCGTCGGTGTGGCGGCTCCGGGCGTCGACATCGTCTCGACGGTGCCCAAGGGGGGCCAGTGCGTGGACAACGGCACGAGTTTCTCCGCTCCGTACGTCTCGGGGGTGGCGGCGTTGATCCGCGCCAAGCATCCCGACTGGAAGGCCCATCAAGTCGTGGCCCAGATCGAACAGACCGCAGAACGCGGAGTCAACGGGCGAGACAAGTTCATCGGTTGGGGTGTTGTCGACCCGGTGCGAGCCCTCAGCGACGACGACGAGCCCATCGAACAACCATCCGCGGAGGCGGACCAGGGCAGGAGTGCCCTGGCGCCGGATCCGTTTCCCGTTGCCGACGGAGAAACCCCGGCAGAGCGGAAAGAGCGCATCGCCACTTATACGCTCGGCGCCGCGGGGGTACTGGTCGCCATCGCCGTGGGGACAGCCGCAGTGCTGCGGGAGCGCGCACGACGCCGATCCAGCAGGTAGATGCGCATAACGCCCTAGTTGTCCATCTCAGTCAAAATCACCCCCTACAGGCTGCTCGAGTGGGCCTTCCAGAATCCGTGGTCAATGCCCGAAACGGCGCAACTTGGGGCGTGTGGGGATGGGTTGGTGCCGGTAACGCCGATGACTAGAGTGACTCATAGCAACTAGTCTGCTGCGTCCGGGAGCACTGCCGAAGCGGTCTCTCGTGTCCAGAATATGGGGGAGGGCGCGAAATGAGCGGAAAGCTCAAGCTCACAAACGAGGAACTGGACGACCTGGTCAAGGACCTCCAGCGCATGGAAGTCACGCTTGAGGCGAAGATCAAGGATCTCAACCACACGGTCAACCACGTCGAGGGGAACTGGAAGGGTGTTGCGGCCAACGCCTACAACAACCTCCAGCGACAGGTGAACGACGACACGCGGCGCCTCAAGGACCTCTTGGTGTTCATCAAGGATGCGGTGAAGGCGAGCCGCGACGGTTTCAGCGAGCAGGAGACCGAGCAGCTCAACTCCTTCAAGAGCGCCGGCGACCTGGGCGGTAACGGCGTACTCGACCGTTTCCAGGTTTCGTGACCCGTTCTGCATCGAAACCACCAGCACCGCACCAGGGGAGGCACCACTAATGGAAATCACCTATGCCGAGGTCGTCCACGCCTCGCACAAGGTAAAGAAGACAGCCGAGTCGATCAAGTCTGAACTCGACGACTTGAACAGGCGGGTCAAGAGGGTCGTTGAGTCCTGGGACGGTGAGACGCAGCGAGCCTTCTACGACCGTCAGCGTGACTGGGATCAGCGCGTTAACAGCATGCATGAAACGCTGCTGTCGATTTCGCGGAAGCTGGAGAGCGCAACCGAGGGCTACAAGGGCGTCGACCACGGAAACGCCCGCAGGTTCTAGTCGTAGCCGCTGTCGCGACTACATCATCACAGTGACACGCAAGAGTGTTCCAGGGTGTGAGGTGCCGTAGGCGCCTCACACCCCACCTCTTGAACTCGGAGCTTTGGGGAGGCTCATCATGCGGAAAGACGATGGTGGCGGGGGCAAGTCAGACCTGGATGCTCCCACAGAGTCTCTGCAGAAATTCAAGGGGCGAGTGGATGATCTGCTCAAGGACCTGCAGGGATCCAAGGCAGACCACAAAAAGATCGACGATCACAAACTGACCAACGCAGTTTTCGGTCACTCAACTTTCCCCGAAGCGGCCAAGCTGGGGTCGGCGTACTCGAACGTCATCGACCGGCTGAAGGTCCTTTCGGAAATGCTGGGTAACCAACTCGAAGCGATGGGCATCACGGTTGACGCCGCTGACCGCGGCTACCAGAACATCGACGAAGAGCACGCCGAGCGCCTGAAGAAGCTCCAGACCGAGAGCAAGATCTTTTATTCGGCCTCCAGCAACGGTGACCATTCGGCAACAGCCGGCAAGGGCAAGGAAAAGCCTGAGGCAGGCTCGGACAGCGCAGACACCATCTGATCGAACGGGGGAACGGCCATGGGTGACGCGAGCAGCCTGCCATCACTCAACGCCTGCTACAACTTTCCTTACCTGGAAAACATGCCGCTCAAAGATCTGCTTGCCATGATCAAAGGAGCCAACGCCGACGACATCCTCGACAAGGGGTTCGCGTTGGCTGACGCGAAGATCGAGATCAAGTGGATCGGCGAGGAACTCAAAAAGCACGTGGGCCGCACCACGTGGGAGGGCAAGGCCGGTGACGCCTTCCGCGAATGGGGCGACGAATTCGCCAAGGAAACCCTGAAGCTCGCCGAGTACGCGGGCAGTGTGGGCGACGCCATGGTGACCGCCGGCCAAGCCCTCAAAGAGGTCACCAAGTCGATGCCCGATATGCCTGCCAGCACGGAAAAAACGATAGAGGTGAAGAGTTCTTCACCCAAGGCAGACACGGTCGAGTACGGCAAGGCCCCCGACGCCGAGGAAGAAGAAAAGGTCCGTAACGAAGCCCTCAAGCAGATGCACAAACTGGCGTCGTACTACGCGATGTCCGAGGGCTCCATCTCCGCAGCCGAAGAACCAAAGTTCAAGCCGCTGCCGGGCGAAGTCATGCCGGATAGCAGTGACTACCGGGACAGTTGGCAAGCGGGATACGGCAGCACACAAGCAGGGGCCAGCCTACATGGTGCCTATCCCACCGTAAGCTCTCCGCACATGTCTGTGACGTCTCATGACGGACTCGATAGTGTCCGAGTCCCGGAGGCATCGCGAACACATATTGACTCTGTCGCTCCGCCGAGCGCACCACATGTTCCGCCTTCTCCGAGTCCTACGTCACCTAATCTGCCGGGCCCGGTGGGGAACACTAACGTGACTCCCCCCGTCATGATGCCGGCACCAACTATGCCCGGTGGAAAAGCAATCGGTTTGCCTCCGTCCACCGGCGGACGCATGTCCACGGGAATCCCCGGAATGACAGAGAGAATAAGCGGTGGTTCGGGAGCTGCACGCGCTTCCTCACTGCCCCACCCCAACAACGGAATTGTTGGCGGCACCCCAGGCGGTTCACAAGCTGGCACGCAATCTCGTGTGCCGCGTGGGCCGGTCATTGGGGCGGGGGCGCAAAGTGACGTGGGGCGTGGACCGATGGGCTCGGGCGCCGTCGCAGGCAGCACCGGAGGTATCAGCTCCTCCAGTGCTACCAGCCGCCGCATGGCCTTCCAGCCAGGCGGAACAGTGCAGGTGCCAAACAGCGGTCGTAAGCCCCAAAAGGAATTCACGTCCGGCGGCAGCGGCCTGCTGCGAAGGAGTGAGACGAACAGGGACAACCCAGGGACATCGACTGTCTCGTATCCTGCCGACCAGGGTGCGTCGTTGAAGCATGGCCACCGCTCCAGCACTCAGTCTCCTCTGACCGAAGATGAGGAGACCTGGACCATGGGACGTCGCAACGTCGTTCCTCCCGTTATCGACTAAGACATCAGAGGCAAAGAAAGCGGTAGGTTGACTATGCGGGTGACTCGAAGGCGTACATGGGGCCGAGCGGTTGCCTCATTCTCTACTGCCGCTTCTTTGTTCGTCATCTCTGGAACCGTCGCGCCTCCGGCCCTCGCGGAGAGCATGCGTGATCGCCAGTGGTACCTCGACCGGATGCAAGCTGAGCGTATGTGGGAGGTGAGCACGGGGAAGGGCGTCACGGTGGCTGTTCTTGATGGTGGTGTCGACTCTTCCGCACGGGAATTGACCGGCAAAGTGCTGGAAGGCAAGAACTTCGTAGTACCAGGGAAAAGCGCGGAAGAAGACGAAGACGGCCATGGCACCGCAATGGCGATGCTGATCTCAGGGAATGGCGCTGGTGGACAGGGAATTCAAGGACTCGCACCCAGCGCAAAGATTCTACCGCTGACCGTGGTCGACTCGCACAAGAAGGCCAAGAGTACGACTCTCGTTGAAAGGATAGCTTCAGCTATCCGGTACGCGGCCGACAGTGAAGCGAAGGTCATTAATATGTCGGTTGGTGAAGCCGAGTACGATGTCGGTCAACGCGAGCAGCGTGAGTTGCAGAGTGCTGTCGATTATGCGATCGATCGTGGCAAACTGCTCATGGCCAGCGCGGGAAATTCTGGCGATAAGGGAAACGTTCTAGAGTATCCAGCTGGTTCCGCAGGAGTAGCTGGTATCAGCGCCGTGAACCAAAGCTTGACGGCTACTAAGTATTCGAACACGGGACCGCAAGTGGCGCTCGCTGCCCCCGGCGAAGACATCCCAATCAGATGCAAAGAAGAGGGCGGCTACTGCCGGAGCGGCGGTACAAGTCAGGCCACGGCGATCGCGTCCGGGGCAGCTGCCCTCATCTGGTCCAAACATCCGGGTTGGACAGGAAATCAGGTCCTGCGCGTGATGATGGAGAGCGCCGGCAGGCCAAAAAGCGGAAAGGTTCCGAGCCCTTCACTGGGATACGGCACGACCTGTGCTCGTTGTGCGGTACTCGATAACAAGGGTACCCCGGGGCCAGCGGACGTGAACCCGCTGGTTGAAGCCAAGACCTCAGCATCTCCCTCGCCTTCTGCTTCCGCGGGAGCGACGGATCTGAAGAAAGACGCACCTTCCGGTGGGCTTGCCGCAGACAGTTCCCGGGAGGAAGGTAGCAACGCCGCACCCTGGATCGTTGCCGGCTTGCTGGTCGTCGGTCTCGCGGCAGGTGCCGCTGGCTTTCATGCTCTCCGGCGCAAATCCCAAGTGCGTTGAACTGGGCACGGAGGACGACTATCCGAGAATGGTGTCCTCCATGCTCACTTGGACGCCAAATGCGTACTTCCCAATACGATCACCTCGTTGACTACTCGGGCGCGATCTTGGTGGAGGGGCACCCGGCGCTGGGCCCCAGAAACCTTCGATTACTCAACTAGAGGCTGATCGCTTGCTCAATTACACGCTCAGGGCAGAAAACAGTAGAAGACGGCTTCAAGAACCTTAGGTCAAATGGGAGGGTATGCAGTGGCCGACGAAGTATCACATGTCAACCATGGCGAATTGGTGAAGTTGGCGCGCAGCTTCGAGACGCATTCCTATGACTTGGCGTCATACCTCAAGGCATTCACTGCAGATACCGGTGAAGAGGTGATCAGCGATGGTTTCGGTGTGCTGACCGAATCCGAGGAGGTGACCTCGGCGTACAACGACTATTCTAGTGATGTCACCAGTGCGGTGAAGGTAATTCACGCCCACTTGGACGCAATTGGCGCCGCTTTGAGGGAAGTCACCAAGACCACGCACGCCTACGACAAGGATGTTGAAGCGCTCTTCGGGCATCACGAGGGAGGAGAACGATGAGTGGAGACGAATCCGTCGCCGAGGAGATCGTTGAGCTCGGAATCGAGATCGTTAATCCTGGTGGTCGGCCCGAAGAGCTGGAAAAGGCCGCCAAGGCCTGGCGTACCCTGAAGACGCAGATTGATCAAACTTTCAGCACCTTGGACAAAGAGGTGAGTAAGGCCGTCGGTCACGCCTGGCGGGGGGAGGCCGCAGAAGCTTTCCACGACCACTGGCTCGAGTGTAAGTCTTCGGTCGGCAAGATGACCGAGCAGTTCGACGAAGCCGCCGAAGGTCTTGATGATGCCGCGAAAGCGATTCGCGAGGTAAATTCCGAGATCCACGACATCTATAAGGAAATCGGAATATCTGTCGCCATCTCCGTCGGAATGTCCTTCCTGACGATGGGGGTATCGGCTGCGGTGGGTACGGCACGTATCGCGATGTTGGCCGAGAAGGCCCTCGCTGCAGCGGGAAAGCTGGGGCGGATGTTGAAGGCTATCGCGCAGGCTTACCGTGCCTTGAAAAACCTTTCCACGGCTGGATGGGTGACGGCTGGCATAAAGGGGCTGGAGTCGCTCGCGGTGAACACGGCTACCGGTACCGCTGGTGGCGTTGCCACCAGTCTCCTCAGTGGTAAAGGTCCGGAGTGGGAGACCAACCTCGCGGGCGGAGTTGCCGGTGCAACTGTCGGTGCTGGGGCGGGCAACCTCGCCGCGCGACTGGGGGCTAACAACTTCGCCAGCGGCATGGTTGGGGGCGCAGTCGGGGGAGTCGGCGGCGATGCTCTAGATAATCAACTGAAGGATAAGCCAACGGACTTCCGGCAGAGCGCGATCACGGCTATTGCCGGTGGCGCAGCGGGCGGCTTGAGCAGTGAAACACGGGGCATCGGAAGAGACATGAACAAGTTTGTGGACGACGTCCGGTGGGCCGGCTCGTCGGACAACAATTGGCGAGCGGTGCCAGAGCACCACGAGGCCCGGATGGACATAGCGTCGGGCACCGTCGTTCCCATTGCCGGAGGCGTGGCAGCGAACGAGGCTAAGGACACCTGGGACCCCGTTGACAAGAGCGTCGAGGAAGGTCGGTCGAAGACAGAGCAGGGAGTGCCGCGTCCAAAGGAAACGGCAACTGATGAGGTCCGTGATGTCTTCGGGTAACGATGTTACGAGGGGAGCTGTCGTCGACGCTCGTGTAGGACCAGCACCCCGCAGGGCAGGTGCGTGCTTCGCGGCCTTGTGCATAGCGGCCATGACTTCGGTAATTTCTCTCTGGCTCTTCAGCTCCGATCCGGAGTTTCGGCAGAAGAGTATTCTTGTCGTCCTAGCCTGTGCGCTCTGCTGCGTCGGAACCATAGTCGTGTATCAGCGCAGGATGGGTGGGCGACGACCGTTCCCCGCGGTAGCCGTCGCCGAATTTTCGGAAACTGCGGCGATGGCGGGAGTCGCAGTCACGGGTGCTGTGCCCGTGAAGGAGCCGGCGGTGATGCCCCGTGTGCTGCCCTCGCGACGGCCCATGCAGTGGCGTGCGCTGGGTTGGTGTTTCGGTGTGTTCGTGGCGCTGGTGGGCCTTTTCGCGTTTGCGGCGGGCTCACCGCAGCGACCGGAATTGATGCAGCGCATTCACGATGCTGGCGCGGAATTCGCGCGCGTCCCGGTCGAAAATGTCAGTGACGTGCAATTCCACGATACGAGCAGGACCAAAGACTACTACACAGCGACGGCGGTTGTTCGGCTCGATCATGGCGTGAAAGGCGCGCCGGTGAGAGCCACCGTGCGTACGGAAACCCTCAATCGATTGGGCGCTGGGGACCGGGTCTCGGTGCTTTACGCCCCTACGCAACCCCGCTTGGGTGCCATCGCGGGAGACGAGCGCAGTCTCGAGCCTGCGCTGCGTGGCGACTCGATGCCCTTTTGGCTCGCCTGGCTCTGCGTCGCTGCGTGTCTCTTCGGTATGGGCTTCGCTGTGTGGGCTGTGTCGGACGGCCATGGCCTCCGCTCCTTCTCGCGTCTGAGGTCAACCGACAGAGTCGTGAGGGTGCAATGTCTGGGCCCTGGTATCCAGATTCGAGGTTCTGGGAAACAGCGGTGCCTCAAGGTGGTCACTGCCACATCCCGGACTGTCCACCTTCTCCTGAACATCACAGAGCGTCAGTTCCCCGACGGCTTGAACGGTAAGTACCTCTGGCTCTATTGGGATGCGCATCGTGGGACAGGCGGAGGACGTTTCTCGCCGAACAAGACCCAGGCTGCGTTGCTGTCCGATGACGGCTGGGTGATGCACGGCATGCTCACGGTTCAGGATGGGACGTCACTGGCCCCCGAGGGGATCTCCGTGGAAAAGACCGACGTGGCACCTGTGACTGTGGAGAAAGATGTGGATCGGGAACGAGCGACGGGGAAGCTCTGGCTTTGGGATCCTCGCTCTGCCTGGCCGCTCTACGTCCACCCCCGGGCGCTGACCTTCGCTGCACTGCTCATTGGCTGCGCCGCGCTACTGACATGGGACATCCCCGGATTCTGGCGCTGGCTGACAGCCATCGTCGGGATTTTCGCCGGGTGCGCCTTTGCCTATTGTTCGACGGTCCAAGAACCCCTGCGATCATTTGTGAAAGATGGGGCCGAGAGCGTCTGACGTAACAACTGTAAGCGTGTCCTTACTTGGCAGTGAGCCGGTGGAGTTAAGGCCGGGAACCCGTATGACCTGGCGCAGGGCTAACTGTGGTAATGAGACAAGCGAGTCCGGCATAGGTGTGAGGAACAGCCTAACGGCCCGGCGCCTGGAGGCGACCTAATTCCAACCTGGAGCTTGAAAGATCGGCCTCCGCCCGCCTTTCCCTGCTGCATGACAAGCGAGGTCACAGGTACCATTCCGCTGCCGTCCCGGCAGCCGGGTATGGCCGGCCCCGCGACTGTCGCTGCTATGAGGTCCTGGCGGAAGCGGTTATGCGCCGGGGACCCGAGGATCCCAGCTAGTAGGGATGCACTGAAGAGAGGCGGCTTGGCCTCGCCGAGAGGCGAGGCCCGCTCACGCCAGTGTTCTCCACAATCCTCAGCGTTCATCCGGAACCCACCCCGTCTGAATCAGCGAAGCCCCATGGCGCCGAGTGACATAGATTCCTCGGCCCGGGGGGAGGGGTCGGGCCTTGACGCCGCCGAGGAGTTCGCCCTCGTTGGGGGAGCCGGACAGGATGACGCCTTGGGCGCCCAGTTCCGTGAAGCGTTGGATGAATGGCTCGTACGAGGAGCGGCCGGCGCCGGCCGTGCTGCGGGCCACGATGATGTTGACGCCGGCGTCCCGGGTGTAAGGGAGGCTGTCGACGAGTTGGGCCATCGGGTTGCTGGATGACGTGGCCACCAGGTCGTAGTCGTCCACGACGATGAACGCGCGGGGGCCGCGCCACCAGCTGCGGTCGCGGAGCTGCTGCGGTGTGACGTCCGGCCCTGGGATACGACTGGTGATGAGGGTGTTCATGTCGGTGACGTACTTCTCGAACGCTTCGTGCGCGGTGCCGTACCCGACGAGGTAGGGCTCGGGTACGCATTCGAGCAGGCTGCGGCGGTAGTCACCGACGATGAAGAGCGCCTCTTCCGGCGTGTACCGCTCGGTGAGCTGCTTGATGAGGAGACGGAGCAGGGCCGTCTTCCCGGATTCCGTCTCGCCGTAGATGGCGAAGAGCGGGTCGGTGTCGAAGTTGACGAAGACCGGCTGCAGATTCATCTCGTCGAGACCGATGGCGATGCCGTGCTGAGGCGCAGCGTTGCCCGGCGGCAGTTCCCGGACACTGAGGGTCCGGGGGAGCATGCGTACCTGAGGCGCGTGTGGTCCGGGCCAGTTGTCGGTGATCGCCTTGACGAAGGCGGCCGTCGCCTCGGGAAGGTCTTCGGTGCCGGAGGAGGCGTCGAGACGGGGAAGGCTACCCAGGTAGTGCAGTTTCTCTTCCGTCAGGCCCCGGCCCGGAGCGCCAACGGGGACGTTCTTGGCAATTTTGCGGTCGAGTTCGGAGTCCATGGGGTCGCCGAGCCGCAGTTCCAGGCGGCTGAGGATTTGATCCTTGAGCGAGGGCCGCATCTCCATGTAGCGGGAGACCGTGATGATCAGATGGACACCCAGGCCGAGTCCGCGGGCGGCGATGTCCGTTACGATCGGTTCGAGGGCCTCGTAGTCGGTCTTGAAGGCCTGCCACCCATCGAGGACGAGGAAGACGTCGCCCCATGCTTCGTCGGGCAGTTGTCCCTTGGCGCGGAGTTGACGATAGGTGCCGATGGAATCGATGCCGTGGTCGCGGAAGAACTCCTCGCGTCGGTTCAGAATGCCTGCGACCTCGGCGACGGTGCGGCGCACCTTCTCGGCGTCGAGACGGGACGCGACGCCGCCCACATGCGGGAGCCCCTCGATCGCGACCATTCCGCCGCCACCGAAGTCCAAGCCGTAGAACTGCACTTCGTGCGGTGTATGGGTCAGGGCGAATCCGCCGATGAGTGAGCGGAGGAAGGTGGACTTGCCGGAGCGGGGGCCGCCGACGACCAGCATGTGGCCGGCTGCGCCGGAGAAGTCCCGGTAGAGGACGTCGCGCTTCTGCTCGAATGGTTTGTCCACGAGGCCGAGCGGTACGCACAGCTTGCCCGAGGCCGTGAATGCCGGGGCATGCACACCGCGCTCGGCCGATGCCGCAAGAGGCGGCAGGAGCTGGTCCAGCGACGGCGATTCGGTGAGCGGCGGGAGCCAGACCTGATGCGCGGCCGGACCCTGCCCTTCGAGACCTCGCACGATGACGTCGAGGACGGTGTCGGCAAGGGCGTCGTCCTGGGGCGCCGGGCTGGTGAGGGAGGCGTCCGGCTCCGGCTCCATGTAGTGCACCGGCACGGGTGCCGCAGTGAACAGCGTCGGCCGTCTGTCGGTAGGAATGGAGCCGCCGGCCGAGCTGGCGGGGCTGGCGGCCCGGTAGGTGCCGGAGACGTAGGCAGCTTTGAAGCGCACCATCTCCTCGGTGCCGAACTTCAGGTAGCCGGAGCCCGGAACGGATGGCAGGTGGTAGGCGTCGGGGACGCCGATGGCGGTACGTGATTCGGCGGCGGAGAAGGTGCGCAGACCGATGCGGTACGAGAGGTAGGTGTCCAGGCCTCGCAGCCGGCCCTCTTCCAGACGCTGGGATGCCAGCAACAGGTGGACACCGAGCGAGCGGCCGATACGACCGATCTGGATGAACATCTCGATGAAGTCGGGCTTCGCGGTGAGGAGCTCACTGAACTCGTCGATGACGATGACGAGCGAGGCCAGGGGCTCCAGCGCGGCACCCGCCGCCCGGGCCTTCTCGTAGTCGTGAACGTTCGCGTAGTTGCCGGCGGAACGCAGCAGTTCCTGACGGCGTTGCAGTTCACCCGTGATGGAGTCCCGCATGCGGTCGACGAGCGTCAGGTCGTCGGCGAGGTTGGTGATGACGGCAGCTACGTGCGGCAGCTCCGCCATACCGGTGAAGGTCGCGCCGCCTTTGAAGTCGGCGAGTACGAAATTCAGGCTTTCGGATGAATGGGTGACGGCGAGGCCGAGGACCAGGGTGCGCAGGAGCTCGGACTTGCCCGATCCGGTTGCTCCCACACACAGGCCGTGGGGCCCCATGCCCTCCTGCGCTGCTTCCTTGAGGTCGAGCATCACGGGTGCGCCGTTTTCGCCGACTCCGATGGGTACACGGAGGCGCTCTGCCGTCGGTCTGGGCCGCCAGGTCGTGGCGGGGCCCACTGATGCCGCGTCCCCGAGCCCCAGCAGGTCGGTGAATTCGAGGTTGGAGAGGAGTGGTTCCTCGTCGTCGCTGGCGGTGCTCACACGAAGCGGCGCGAGCTGCCGGCCCAACGCCTCGGCGGCCGGCAGGGAAAGGGAGTCGGGGACTCCCTCGTAGACGGCGGATGCCGACTCCACCTGCAGCCGGCCGGGGTGCACGACGAGGGAAAGGCCGCCGCGCGCGGAACCGAGCTCACCGCGCACGATCTCGAGCACGGTGACGCCCTGAAGTCCCTCGGGAGAGGCGAGGAGAGCGTCCGGTGGCACAGCTCCTTCGTCCAGGACAACGATCAGGTGCGGCTGCTCCAGCACCGGTTGGGCGTCCCGGTTGAATCGGGAACGACCCTCCAACCGGTTGTCGAGAAGTTCCTCGATTTCACCGAGATCATCGCTGAACAGACGCTTCGTGCCTGCGCCGTCCGTCGTTCCCGGGATTTGCGCGTGGGGCAGCCACTTGATCCAGTCCCAGTCCGCGGCTGCGCTGGGTGCCGTCACGACGGCGACCATGAGGTCGTCGGGAGAATGCAACGCGACGAGGCCGGCCACCATTGACCGTGCGGCTCCCAGAACCGACTCCGGTTCGCCGGATACGGTCAGGTGGTAGAAGGCACGCAGAGATATGGCCATGGGCAAGTTGTCGAGCGAACTGTGTGAAGCCAGGAATCGCTGCATGGCCCCCGCGCACAGCGGTTCCAGCTCTTCCACAGGGGCCGTGTCCGGCGCCACCAGTGGTGTCCACAATTGCTGCGGCCCCAGCCCGATCCGGACCTGTCCGAAGTCGTCGTCCGAGACCCGCCGTTCCCACAGTCGGCTGCCTTCTGCGACCAGTGCCCACAATTGGTCGGGATGCGGATGCACATAGAACTGAGCATCTCGCTGAGCCCGTGCTGTACGCCGGACCTGCCGACGCGTCTGTGCCAGGTATTTGAGGTAATCGCGGCGTGCTTGTGCCTCTTCGCCCTGCGTGCCTTTGCGATGGCGGACGATCTGCGCGATCGTCATCGCCGCCGTCGACATGAGCATCAGAACACCCATGATCCGCATGAACGGCGGTGCGGTCGGAACGAAGAAGAACACCACGGACGAGCCCATGCCCAGCATCGGCAACAGCTGCATGGCCATGCCGTCCTGCTGTCCGCGCGGGAGTTCGGGAGGGGGTTCCAGGCGCAGCTCATCCACGGCTACTTCGGGCGGAAATGCCCGAGGCGGACGTTTCACGACGATCTGACTCACCGGCGTATCAATCCCTAGGCATGGGGTGGTTAACAGCGGATACCGGCGCCCCCGTGGCGGCGCTTGAATCACCCGACGGATGATCCTACGGGTCCGTCGCGTATTGCGCGGCGGGTAGGGTGACGGCTCGCAGTGAGAGCGAGTGCCAAGGAGAGGCCGCATTAGGTGATTTCGACTACTACGACCGGCTTCTGTCGAGTTACGGTCGTCGCGCCCGACGGCCGGATCGATGTAGCCCTTCCGGATGACATCTGTATCGCCGACCTGTATCCAGAACTGCTTCGGCTGACCGGGCAGGTAACTCCGGAAGGCGCCCCGACGGGTTATTACTTGGTGCGGCGTGACGGCACCGTCCTTGACGGCGCTCGCTCACTTGCGGCGCAGCGAGTGCTGGACGGTGACCTGCTGTCGCTGCGTCCCTTTGCCGAGTCACTGCCGCCGGCCGTGTATGACGATGTGTCCGATGCGGTGGCATCCGCCGTGTCACGGGACCGGACTCTGTGGGACGGCCGGTTCCTCCACGCCTTCGGCTTGATCGGTGGAGCGGTACTGCTCTTCCTGATGGCCGGCGTCCTCTGGTTCGCCGATCCCGTACGGCACGACATGCGCGGGCTTCCTGGAATCATCGCAGGTGCCGCAGGCTTGCTCCTTGCGGCCCTGGCCATCGCACGTGCCCGGGTCTACGACGACCCGGCCTCTGCCGTCGCTCTCGGACTGTCCGCGATCCCGCACGTTCTGCTCGCCGGCGGAGGTGTCCTCGCGCCGGACGCCGGTGAGGGGTTCGGCAGGCTCCAGTTCCTCCTCGGCTGTGCCGCGGTCCTGATCGTCTTCGTCATCATGACGGCCGCCATGCCGGCGGGTGACGCTCCGTTCGTCTCCGTGGTTTTCGCCGCTGCGGTCGGTACCTTGGCGAGCTTCTGTCAGATCCTCACCGGGGCGAGCCCGAGCGGAACGGCGGCCGTCGCCCTCACCGGAGCCATCGGAGCCATCGCCTTCCTGCCCGGCCTGTCCACCCGGGTCGCCCGACTGCCGATCGGGTACGCCCCTCCGCGCAGCGCCATCGGACGGGACTCTGCCGATGCCGACCGGGGCGGAAGCGAGCCCATCGACGCCGAACAGATCGCGGCACAAGCCCGGCGCGGACACGAACTCCTGCTGGGCCTGGTGGGCGGCTGCTGTGTGGTCGTCGTGTTCTCCGCCGCCGTACTCGGATTCTCGGATTCGGCGTGGGGCCAATTGCTGACGCTGGTGGCGGGCCTGGCCATGCTTCTCCGCGCGCGTCTTTTCCGCTACACCGTTCAGGTCGCCTGCACCCTCACGGCAGGACTCGCCGCACTCGCACTGCTCGTCTCGGGTCTTGCTCTCAACCTCCCGGCCGACCTCCTGCTGTCCCTCAGCGAGCACGACCGGGGACCGATCGGCATCCGCACACTGTGGCTGACGGTCTCCATCGCTGCCGGGGCGGCTCTGCTCACGGGCATCGCGCTGATCATCCCGAAGAAGGGACTGACACCCTTCTGGGCAAGGTTCGGGGATCTGGCGGAGAGCGCCCTGCTGCTCGCGCTCATCCCGCTGGCACTGGCGGTGCTCGACGTCTACGCCACGGTTCGTGGTCTCACGGGCAACCCGTAGCCGAACCGATCGGGCACGTCGAGGCGGGGGAGCGACCGCCGCGCTCGTCCCAGCCCATGATGCGGCTGGGGTGCCGGCACCGCGGCCGGATGCCGTGGCAGACACCAAGTGGAAGCAGGAGGCCATCGGCCGGCGAATCCGATGGTTCTCGGGGGAGGAACACCATGGAGCCGCTGCGTCTGGACGACCCGCGGCAGTTGGGGCCGTACCACGTCGTCGGGCGGCTCGACGCGGAGGCGCCGGTGGTGCCGGTGGCCGGGCGGCGGTATGTGGCGCGGAGTGCGGGCGGCCGGCGGACGGTTGTGATCACCGTGCCGTCCGCCGAGGTGGTGAAGGATCCGAAGTACGGTGCGCGGTTCACGGTGGAGGCGGAGGGCGTCCGCCGGTTGCGGCAGGAACACCGGCTGCCGTGGGTTTGGCCGGTCGAGGAGATCGTGGGCGGGGCCGGTGTGCCGCTGCCTTCCTGGCACGTGGCGCCGTACCTGCCTGTTCTCCCACTGCCGACGGTGCTGGACGTGAGCGGGGGACCGCTGCCCCAGCACACCGTCCGCGCGCTGGGCGCCGCGCTGGCCGAGACACTTGCGGCGCTGCACGCCGCAGGGCATGCGCACGCCAGTGTCGCCCCGGGGGCTGTGCTCGTGGCCGGTGACGGGCCGCGACTCACCGGTTTCGGGGATGTCCGTGCGGCGGGGCCGGACGGTGTACCGCGTACCGGACTCCCGGGAATCGGTGCTGTGTTCCTCCCGCCCGAGCAGGTGGCCGGCGGCCGGCCGAGGCCGTTGGGAGACGTCTACGCGCTCGCGGCGGTGCTCGCGTACGCCGCCACGGGGCAGCCACGGCCCGCTCCGGAGGCGGTCCCGGCTGAATTGCGAGAGCTCCTCGCGTCCTGCCTGGCCGCCGACCCCGGCCACCGCCCGCAGGCTCAGGAGGTGCTGCGGGCACTGGTTGCCGGCGCGCGGCAGTCGGCGGGCGGGAGTGTGCCCGTGGCAACCAGTGTCGATACCGGCTCCGGGTTGGCGGCGGGCCTGCTGAGGCCTGGCTGGCTGCCGGGCCGGGTCATCGCCGGCCTCGCGACGCAGTCGGCGGCGGTGCTGGCCGCTGAGGTGGAAGCGGTGGGGGACGAGGCCGTCGCGACGGAGGGCCTGCCGACGCCGCGCCAGGAGATGACGTCGGACGTCGACGGTCATCCCGGTACGCAGTTGGACGCTTCCATGGGCGCGGGCGACGAGGGGGCACACACCGCGGGCGAGGCCGGCTCGACGGTGGCTGCTGCGGCCGGCGCCGGTACGGACTCGCCCACGGCAGCCGGTCGGGCCCCGTCCCGGCGCGCCCTCCTCCTGGGGTCGGCCGCGGGTGTTGCCGGGCTCGCCGTCGGTGGCGGTGCCGTGTGGGCCGCGACCGCGCCCGCCGAGTACAAGCCCACCACCGCCGAGCGCCTGGCCGCCGCCCACCGCACCCGCCGCCGCATCGAAGGCGCGCCGCCGCGGCCGCATTGGCGTCTCGACCTCAAGGAGACGGCGCGTCAGGCCCCGTACATCTGGCGGCAGCAGGTGGCCGTCGTCACGGGCCGCACGGCCGCCTACGGCCTCGACCTGCGGACCGGCGAACAGCTGTGGACGCGGAACGCGGTGCGGCCCACGGGCCCCGCGGTGGGGGTCGGTGACGACCTGGTCCTCGTCCCGGGGGCCTCCTTCACTGCCCTGGACGGCCGGACGGGCGAGGTCGCCTGGCAGGACAAGGCGTACGCGAAGGACGGCCGCACCCCGTTCGACCGGTTGCTGGCGGTGGACGACAGCACCGTGTGGTTCGCGGCGACGCCCTCCTCCGGTGACCGGGTCGTCGTCGCGTACGACGTCGGACGGCGCGAGGAGTTGTGGCGCACGCCGCTGGAGGCCGAGTACGTCCGGGGCGCGGTGACGAAGGACGGACTGGTCGTGCTGGCAGGAGAGGGGAAGCGGGGCGGTAGCGGTGCGCTGCGCTCGGTGATCCTCGATCGCGGTGACGGTGCCGCACGCGATGCCGTGACGTACCGCGACGCGAAGGCGGGAGCGGCGGCTACCGTGACCGGCGGCATGCTGATCGTCGCCGCCGGCACATACCTGCGGGGATATGACGTGCGCAAGGGCGGCCGCGCCGCATGGTCGGTCCGCGCCGAGAAGACGTCGTCGTGGAAGGGCACGGTCGCCGCGTTCGGGCCCGTGTCCGTGCGACACGGCATCGTCTACGCGGCGGACGGCAGCAACTCGGTGCACGCGATCAGGGCGGCTGACGGGGGGAGGGAGTGGAAGCAGAGCTACGGCTTGGTCCGGCCCGAGTGGCCGGACGTCCCGCCACCGGATCTGCTGGCCGACCCCTCCGGCGAACTGCTCGTCATGGCCAACGACTACGAAGTCGACGCGCTGGACGCCCGCAGCGGCCGCCTGACATGGCGCTTCGCCGACCTCCTGAACGGTGACGGACAGCCGGGCGGCCCGTTGCGCCGGAAGGTCGCGCTCACGGACGACCTGGTCGTGGTGGCCAGCGGGCGCAGCATCTACGCGCTACCGGCGGCCTGATGCCGGAATCGAGAGTGCACAGCGGCCCGTCAGCCGGACGGGCCCGGTCGACGCGAGGAAGAAGGGAACCCGCTGGTATGGCGCACGGGGAGACCGCGGGGCTCGACGGTGCGTACCGCACCCTGCAGGACTGCACGGTCCCCGGGGACGCCGGGGCCGTGCGGCACGTCCTCGCGCGGGAAGAGGGCTCGGGACGCATCCACACCGTCATGCTGCCGGTGGCGGAGGCGGCGCGGGACAGCGCCTACGGTGTCCGTTTCCGGGCGGAGGCGGCCAACTCCCGCCGGCTGGCCGGCCCGTACGTCGCGCCCGTCGCCGGGGTGGCACCGCCGGGCGCCGAGCCGCCCTGGGTCGCCTACGACTGCTTCCCCGCGCTGCCGCTCCCCGCCGCGCTCGCGGCCCATGGCGGGCCGCTGCCCACCGGCACCGTGCAGGCGATGGGGGTGGCGCTGGCCGATACGTTGGCCCGTGCACACGCCAACGGGCTGGTGCACGCCGGGATCTCCCGCGATGCAGTTCTGCTCACTCCGTACGGCCCACGGCTGTGCGGATACGGACTGGTGCGGACAGCCACTCTCGACGGTGTGGACCGCGGAGGCGTACCGGGCCTCGACCCGTTCACACTGCCACCGGAACAGCGTTCCGGCGGTCGTCCTCGACCGTTGGGTGACGTCTACGCCCTCGGGGCGTTGCTGGCCTATGCGGCTACCGGACGGGCCACGGTGGAACCGGCAGCGCTGCCCGAGCCGCTGCGCGGCCCGATAGCCGCGTGCTTGCAGGAAGACCCGGCGCAGCGCCCGCATCCGACGGTGCTGGCACATGACCTGGCCGCCGCGGCGGACGCGGGTGTACTTCCGGCGTCGGTGACGCAGGCCCTCGCGGAGCAGGTGCGCGCACATTCCGAGCAGAGTGCGACGGACCTGACTGCCACCGCACCGGCCGCGCCCGTGCCCGCACCGGTGGACGGGTTCCGCAGGCTGCTGCTCACCACACTCGGTATCGGCGCGGCCGGTCTGGTGCTGGGAGGTGGTGGCGCAGCCGTGGCCCGCGCAGTGGCGGGCACACCGTCGAGTGGACGCAGACCCTTGTACTCCCGCGGTGCGGCCCCCGCGCCCCTTTGGCGCCACGAGCTGGGGGGCGATGTCGGGATCAGTGAGGCATGGCGTGGGAGGATCGTGCTCATCACCTCCGACGACGCAGGCACCAGCGCCCTGGATCTGCGCACCGGCAAGCAGCTGTGGAGCCGGAGCGACCTGCTTCCCTACTCGCCGATGAAGGTGCTCGGCGACGGCACGGTCGCGTTGGCCGATTACAGCGAACTCACGTTCTTCTCCCTCCGCACCGGCCGCATCCTGTGGAAGGAGACGGACCGCAACGGTGACGAGAAGCCCCTGCAAGGCCTTCTGGTGGCAACCGAGGGAAACGCGCTCTGGTACGTGATGATCGGTTCTGGTGATCATGACTACGACAGCGATAACACCACGCTGGTCGGCTATGACATCAAGCGACGCAAGGAGACCTGGCACACCCCAATTCCCGAGCAGTTCAGGCGCGTTGATGATTTCGACAGCCCACCCCTGCTGACCGGGGACCGCATCCTGCTGCCCAGCGACAGCTTTCAGCGGTCGTTCGATGATCCGAAGCTCTACCAAGCGTTCCGCCGCGACAACGGCAAGCCGGGCAGCACGTACGAGTTCAAGGACTGGGAGGCCACCGACGACGGCACCCTGTTGGCAGCCGGTGATCTCCTTGTGTACACCGGCGCGAAGGCGGCCCACGGCTGGGACCCCCGCAAACGCAGCGACCGATGGAAGCTCCCCCTCGGCGCACGTATCCCGAAGGGCTCCGTCGCCGCGCGACAGGGCACGCTCTACGCGACGGACGAAGACGGAACGACCTACGCCGTCGACATGCGCAGCGGAGAGCGCCGCTGGCGGCGGCGGACGCGCAAGCATCTGGCGAACGCGCCGTGGACCACGACCGTGCTGAGCCACTCCGGCCGTACCGTCCTGCAGAGCAACGGCTCGGAGATCGAGGCGCTGGACACGGCGGACGGCTCCGTCCGCTGGCGGCTCGCGCTGACCGGCTCCGGGCAGGACGCCGGCGGCCCCGCCTACCTCGCCGGCTCGGCACCCGGTATGACCCTGGTGCAGCACGGCAAAGCCCTCTACGCCCTGCCGGTGGACTGATCCATGCCTTCTCCCCTGACTCACGACGACCCGGCGCGCCTGGGGTCCTACACACTCGTCGCCCGGCTGGGCGGTGGCGGTATGGGCACCGTCTACCTCGGACGCTCGCCCGGGGGACGGACCGTCGCGCTGAAGACGATGCACGCAGCGCTGGCCGATGAGACGGAATTCCGTACCCGGTTCCGGCTGGAGGTCGATGCCGCGCGGGTCATCGGCGGGCAGTACGGTGCGCAGGTCGTCGACGCCGATCCGCTGGCCACCACGCCCTGGCTCGCCACCGAGTACGTCCTCGGGCCGCCGCTCGACGATGCCGTCGCGCTGTGCGGACCGCTGCCCGACGACGCGGTACGGGCACTGGGCGGCGCACTGTGTACGGCGCTCGCCCAACTGCACCGCTCCGACGTGGTGCACCGCGACCTGAAGCCGTCCAACATCCTGCTCACCGCGACCGGCCCGAAGGTCATCGACTTCGGCATCGCCCGGGCTGCCGGCGACGTCCGGCTGACCCGTACGGGGGCCACGGCCGGTACCCCTGCCTTCATGTCGCCCGAGCAGGCGACGGCCCAGGAACACACGCCGGCGGGGGACGTGTTCGCGCTGGCGGGCGTGCTCGTGTTCGCGGCCACCGGGCGGCCTCCCTTCGGCAACGGGCAGGCCGCCGACATGCTCTACCGGGTCCGGTACGCCGAACCCGACCTGACCGCCGTACCGGCCACGCTGCAGTCCGTACTCGAACGGTGCCTGGCCAAGGACCCGGCGGAGCGACCGGGCGCGGAGGAGCTCGGCCGGCTCCTCGACGAGGGGAACGGCGACGGGGGCGCACACTTCGCCGACCGGCTGCCGGCCGCTGTGCTCGCCGACATCGCGCAGCGCAGCGCGGCGGTGTGGGAGATCCGGCCGAGGCGGCTGCCCGCGCCGGCCGACGGGGGAGCGGAGACGGCTGCTGCTGTGTCTCCCGCACGAAGCGGACTGCTGTCGCGCCGGCGGCTGATCGGAGCCGGAGCCGGTGTGCTCGCCGCCGGAACCGCCGGCGGCATTGCCTTGTTCCGTGCCGGGGAGTCGGGGCCGTCTGGTGGCGCGCAGCAGTCGGCGGGCCGACGGCCGGGCACCCCGCCGAAGCTCTCCTGGAAGGTCAC
Organism: Streptomyces niger; assembly: GCF_000718305.1. Taxonomy (GTDB): domain Bacteria; phylum Actinomycetota; class Actinomycetes; order Streptomycetales; family Streptomycetaceae; genus Streptomyces; species Streptomyces niger. The sequence continues at coordinate 14,802 of NZ_JOFQ01000030.1, read as the reverse complement.
GGCGGGTTTCATGGCGATCGACGCCTCGCCCATCGGCGTCGGCGACTATGTGGCGATCACGACCGATGAGGGCCTGCGCTGCGTGGACGCGCGGACCGGTGAGGAGCGGGGCAGCAACAACAGCGTCTACAGCAACACGGTCGCCCGCGACGGGAAGCGGCTGCTCGCCCTGGACTCCGCAGAGGCGCAGCTCGCTCCGCTGGATCCGGAGACCGGCAGCTTCGGTGACCCGATCGCGCGGATTAAGGACCACCCGGAGAGTGCCCGTATCACAGCGGTGGGCAAGGACGTCGTCCTTATCGAGTGCCCACGGGACAAGGACGCGTTGCGTATCGCCTATGACAAGCACAGCGGTCGAGTGCTGTGGCGACGGACCGTCAGCGGTGCGTCGCAGCGGACCGTGTTCGCCGACGACCGGCACGTGGTCGTCATGGCCGGAGCGCGTATCGGCTTGGTGGACGTCCGCGACGGCCGACCGGTCTGGAAGCGCACGCTGTCCGGTGGGGAGGCGAACGCCGACGCAGGCCGGCCCGTCCTCTCCGGGAAGCATCTCTACCTCAGCGGTCAGGTACTGCAGGCCGTGCGGCTCAGCGACGGGAAGACCGACTGGAGCCGCGGCCGCAAGAGCAAGGCGCCCGCCTCGACCTCCCTGGTGGAGCTGCGCGAGTACGGCACTCCGGCGCTGCAGGGCGACACCTTGTACTGCGCTCGCCGGGATGTCGGCATGGTGGCCCTGGACGCCGCCACCGGAGAACAGCGCTGGAAGCAGGAGAAGGGGAACGGCCCGCTGCCGACGCGCGACGCGGAGATCGCGGTCGGAAAGACCTACCTCTACGCGAAACCCGACAGCGGGCAGTGGGCGATGGCGGTCGACCTGCACACCCACAGGACCGCCTGGTACTTCCAGGGGCCGAACGCCACCGACGGCAGCACTACATGGATGACGGCCCTGCCCCGAGCGGGCCGGCTCCTGATGTCCACCGACAGCACCGTCTGCGCCATCCCCCTTGAATGACCCGCCCTCGACCGACTGCCCCCGATATTTCCACCTCCAGGAGCCCACCCCATGCACCCCCTCTCCACCGGCGACCCCCTGCGTCTCGGCCCCTACCGCCTTCTCGGCGTACTCGGAGTCGGCGGCATGGGCAAGGTCTACCTGGGGCGGGACCAGCGGGGGACGCCCGTGGCGGTCAAGGTGCTCCGGCCCGAGCTGGCGCACGACGCGGAGATGGCGCAGCGGTTCCTGCGGGAGGCGCAGGCCGCCCGGGCGGTCACCGGCAAGGGCGTCGCGCGGGTGCTCGGGGCGCAGACCGAGGGCGGGCGGCAGTGGATCGCGTCGGAGTTCCTGGCCGGCCCGACGCTCGACGAGGCCGTGGAGCGGTTCGGGCCGCTCCCGGAGGCGGCCGTGCGGGTGCTGTGCGCCGCCCTCGCCCGGACCCTCGCGGACATCCACACCGCGGGGCTGGTCCACCGGGACATCAAGCCGCCGAACATCGTGCTCACCTCCGGCGGTCCGCGGGTCATCGACTTCGGTATCGCCCGGCCCGAGCACGGGTTGACGCTCACCTCCGCCGGAGAAGCCCCCGCCACCCCTGGTTACGGTGCGCCTGAGCAGGTACTGGGTCGGCGTACCGGCCCGGCCGGCGACGTCTTCGCACTCGGTGCCGTGCTCGCGTACGCGGCGAGCGGGCGGCGCGCCTTCGAGGGCGGGCATGTGGCGGCCGTGCAGTACGAGGTCGTGCACGGCGAGCCGGAGCTCGGTTCGGTTCCCGAGGGGTTGCGTGGCCTCGTCCAGCAGTGCCTCGCGAAGGATCCCGCGGCCCGGCCCACCCCCGAGGCGGTCGTACAGGTGCTCGCGCCACCGCGCCGCAGTGAGCTGCCCTGGCGGCGTGGTCCGGTCGCCGACGAGATCGCCCGGCGGGAGGCGGACGCCCGGCAGCTGGCGGAGATACCCGGCCTGCCGGACGAGGCGGGGGCCGGACCTTCGCGGCGACGGGTACTCAGGGCCGTCGCGGCCGGGGGCACGGTGCTGGCCGCGGGCGGGGGCGCCGCCGTGTGGTGGGCGCTGCGGGGCGGCGGGAGCGCGGGGCCGCAGCCATGGGAGGCCCGACCGCTGTCCACCTACACGCAGAACACCGTGCCCGAGCCGCTCTGGGGGCCGGTCGACGCCGCCGCGGCCGAGGCGCCGATGATGCGAGTGGTACGTGACCTTCTTGTGGTCGCAGCGCCGGGCGGTGCGCTGCATGCGTACGGCGTCACCGACGGCAAGCGCCGCTGGACCTCGCCGCCCGCCGCGACCGCGGCCGGGGTGCTGAGCACGCCCGACGACGGCCAGCTGCTGACCGCAGCGCCGGACGGCTCGCTGTTGGCGGTGGGCGCGACGGACGGCAAGCGCGCCTGGCAGGTCCGGGGAGCCGCTGCGGCACGTCTGCTCGCCAGGGATGACGACTCGGTGTACGTCCTCACGCGGGACGGGAGCATCCGGGCGGTCGATCCGGACGCGCACACCGTGCGGTGGACCGTCGCCTGCCCGGTGGGCGCCGAGAAGCACGCCCTGGGGGCGGCGGTCGTGGCGCAGCGGCTGGTGCTGCACGGTTCCGACGGAAAGCTGGCCGCGCTCGAGAAGGAGCGCGGGCGGACCGTGTGGGGACCGAAGGAGCAGGGCGGACGCGCACTGACGCCGGCCGTGGCCGACGGCACGGTGTACGTCGGCGGGCGCAGTCTGACGGCGTACGGGGCGGCGGACGGCGCACGGAAGTGGTCGCAGCCGGTGAACGGCGAACACGGCAGCGGCGCGCCCACCGTGCGGGGAGGCGTGCTGTACCTCGCCGACGGCACCGACCTCTCGGTCCGTCGCGCCTCGGACGGGACGGAGGAGTGGACGTTGCCGCTGGACGGTCTCGCGCTCTCGACCGCCCCGCCGGTCGTGGTGGGGCACGGAGTCTGGGTGGCGAGTACCGGCAGGGAGCAGGACACCGTGGCGGCCGTCGACACCCGCGGCGGATCCGTGGCCTGGAGCTACACCCCCGGCACGAGGGGTGACTGGCACCTCGCCACCGCCGACAACCGCGTCTTCCTCCTCCAAGCAGGTACCCTCACCGCCATGCCCGTCTTCTGACGCGGGTTGCGCGGGGTGCAGGGCAGTGGCGTGGCGGGGTCGTGGCGGGTCCCGGTGCGGGGTGGGTGGCTACGCCCGGTCACGACCACTCGGCGTCCCCTGCTACCCTGGCTACGCCCAACCGAGTAATCGAAGCTCCTCTGTGAAGTAGACCAGAGGCGCTCGGTGGGGCTCAGAGGAATCTCAAGGAGTACCGCGTGTCGCTCGACGCCGCTACGAAGAAGCAGATCATGACCGAGTTCGGCACCAAGGAGGGTGACACCGGTTCCCCCGAGGTTCAGGTCGCGCTGCTCTCCCGTCGGATCTCGGACCTGACCGAGCACCTCAAGACCCACAAGCACGACCACCACTCCCGCCGTGGTCTGCTGCTGCTGGTCGGCCAGCGTCGCCGCCTGCTGCAGTACCTGGCGAAGAAGGACATCACCCGCTTCCGCCAGCTGGTGGAGCGCCTCGGCATCCGCCGTGGTGCGGCGGGCGCCAAGTAAGACGGCGTGCAGGGAGCGGTTCCCGGGACGGGGGCCGCTCCCTTTGCCGTACGCGGGAAAAGTACGGGGCAAGTACCCGTACGTGCCGGACACCGGAGCGTTCTGCCACCCCCTGGTGGCCGGAAGCTTTGTAGTCTGGTCCCACAACGCCATACCGACGGCGCAGCAACTACCACGCGCCGTGGCCGGCGCGCCGTGCTCCGCAGCGAGCGGCGTGCCACGCAGACAACGCAACAAACGCAACAGCGAAACGCGAAAGAGGTGGGGCGCCCATCAGCCGCCGGTCCTCGGTAGTGGCCTCCGGTGTCGCGCAGGCCCCAGGGCCGCCACACACCGGGTGCTTCGATCGAAGACCGGCCCGCACAGGCGCTCCACCACCCATGATCCGCTGCCACACGGGCAGTGGGTCGCAGACGGTCCCCTGCCAGACGGGCAGCGGACGCAGACGAGGAGATATTCCTGGTGGAGAACGAGACCCACTACGCCGAGGCCGTCATCGACAACGGCTCCTTCGGCACCCGCACCATCCGCTTCGAGACGGGCCGCCTGGCCAAGCAGGCCGCCGGCTCCGCCGTGGCGTACCTGGACGACGACACCATGGTGCTGTCGGCCACCACCGCTTCGAAGAACCCCAAGGACCAGCTGGACTTCTTCCCGCTGACCGTGGACGTCGAGGAGCGGATGTACTCGGCCGGTAAGATCCCCGGCTCGTTTTTCCGTCGTGAGGGCCGGCCCTCCGAGGACGCGATCCTCACCTGCCGCCTGATCGACCGCCCGCTGCGCCCCTCCTTCAAGAAGGGCCTGCGGAACGAGATCCAGATCGTCGAGACGATCATGGCGCTCAACCCCGACCACCTGTACGACGTGGTGGCCATCAATGCTGCTTCCTGCTCGACGCAGCTGGCGGGTCTGCCCTTCTCGGGCCCGATCGGTGGCACGCGTGTCGCGCTGATCAACGGTCAGTGGGTCGCCTTCCCGACCCACACCGAGCTGGAGGACGCCGTCTTCGACATGGTCGTCGCCGGCCGTGTCCTGCCCGACGGCGACGTCGCGATCATGATGGTCGAGGCCGAGGCCACCGAGAAGACCATCCAGCTGGTCAAGGGCGGCGCCGAGGCGCCGACCGAGGAGGTCGTCGCCGCCGGTCTGGAGGCCGCGAAGCCCTTCATCAAGGTGCTGTGCAAGGCCCAGTCGGACCTCGCCGCCAAGGCCGCCAAGCCGACCGGTGAGTTCCCGATCTTCCTCGACTACCAGGACGACGTCCTGGAGGCGCTGACCAAGGCCGTCAAGGGCGAGCTCGCCCAGGCCCTGACCATCGCCGGCAAGCAGGAGCGCGAGTCCGAGCTGGACCGCGTCAAGGCGCTGGCCGCCGAGAAGCTGCTGCCGGAGTTCGAGGGTCGCGAGAAGGAGATCTCGGCCGCGTACCGTTCGCTGACCAAGACCCTGGTCCGCGAGCGCGTCATCCGCGAGAAGAAGCGCATCGACGGCCGCGGTGTCACCGACATCCGTACGCTGGCCGCCGAGGTCGAGGCCATCCCGCGCGTGCACGGCTCGGCGCTGTTCGAGCGCGGCGAGACCCAGATCCTGGGCGTCACCACGCTGAACATGCTCCGCATGGAGCAGCAGCTGGACACGCTGTCGCCGGTGACGCGCAAGCGCTACATGCACAACTACAACTTCCCGCCGTACTCCACCGGTGAGACCGGCCGCGTGGGTTCGCCGAAGCGCCGCGAGATCGGCCACGGCGCGCTGGCCGAGCGGGCGATCGTGCCCGTGCTGCCGACCCGCGAGGAGTTCCCCTACGCGATCCGTCAGGTGTCCGAGGCCCTCGGCTCCAACGGTTCGACCTCCATGGGCTCCGTGTGCGCGTCGACGATGTCGCTGCTCAACGCGGGTGTGCCGCTGAAGGCGCCGGTCGCCGGTATCGCCATGGGTCTGATCTCGCAGGAGATCGACGGCGAGACGCACTACGTCACCCTCACCGACATCCTCGGTGCGGAGGACGCGTTCGGCGACATGGACTTCAAGGTCGCCGGTACGAAGCAGTTCGTCACCGCCCTGCAGCTCGACACCAAGCTGGACGGTATTCCGGCGTCGGTGCTGGCCGCGGCCCTGAAGCAGGCCCGTGACGCGCGTCTGCACATCCTGGACGTGATGAACGAGGCGATCGACGTTCCGGACGAGATGTCCCCGAACGCGCCGCGGATCATCACCGTCAAGATTCCGGTGGACAAGATCGGTGAGGTCATCGGCCCCAAGGGCAAGATGATCAACCAGATCCAGGAGGACACCGGCGCCGACATCACGATCGAGGACGACGGCACCATCTACATCGGTGCCGCCGACGGCCCGGCCGCCGAGGCCGCCCGTACGACGATCAACGGCATCGCCAACCCGACCATGCCGGAGGTCGGCGAGCGCTACCTGGGCACCGTCGTGAAGACGACGACCTTCGGTGCGTTCGTCTCCCTGCTGCCGGGCAAGGACGGTCTGCTGCACATCTCGCAGATCCGCAAGCTCGCCGGTGGCAAGCGCGTGGAGAACGTCGAGGACGTGCTCGCGGTCGGCGCCAAGGTGCAGGTCGAGATCGCCGAGATCGACCAGCGCGGCAAGCTCTCCCTGATCCCCGTGATCGAGGGCGAGGAAGGCGACGAGGCGAAGAAGGACGACGCCGCCAAGTGACGTCCCGTACTTCTCGGACGACGGCCCGCACCTCTTCGGAGGGGCGGGCCGTCGCCCGTACCCAAACGCTTCTGAAGGGCGAGGGCGGCGCGGGCACGGTCCGCAGGACCGTCCTCCCCGGTGGCCTGCGCGTCGTCACCGAGACCCTGCCGTCCGTACGGTCGGTGACCTTCGGTATCTGGGCGAACGTCGGCTCCCGGGACGAGACACCGGCGCTGAACGGCGCCACCCACTACCTGGAGCACCTGCTCTTCAAGGGCACGGAGCGGCGCAGCGCGCTGGACATCTCCGCCGCGATCGACGCGGTCGGCGGGGAGATGAACGCCTTCACCGCGAAGGAGTACACCTGCTACTACGCGCGGGTGCTCGACGCCGACCTGCCGCTGGCCATCGACGTGGTCTGCGACATGCTCACCGGGTCGCTGATCCGCGAGGAGGACGTCGACGTCGAGCGCGGGGCGATCCTCGAAGAGATCGCCATGACGGACGACGACCCGGGCGACTGCGTGCACGACCTGTTCGCGCACACGATGCTCGGGGACGGCCCGCTGGGCCGCCCGGTGCTCGGCACCGTCGACACGGTCAACGCGCTGAATTCGAGCCGCATCCGCCGCTTCTACAAGAAGCACTACGACCCGACCCGCCTGGTCGTCACCGCGGCCGGCAACGTCGACCACGCCAAGGTCGTCCGCCAGGTCCGCCGCGCCTTCGAGCGGGCCGGCGCGCTGGACCGTACGGACGCGGTGCCGATGGCCCCCCGGGGTGGCACGAAGGCCATCCGCACGGCGGGCCGCGTGGAGCTGCTGGGCCGCCGGACCGAGCAGGCGCACGTCATCCTCGGCATGCCCGGCATGCCGCGCACCGACGAGCGGCGCTGGGCCATGGGCGTACTGAACACCGCCCTCGGCGGCGGCATGAGCTCCCGCCTCTTCCAGGAGGTACGGGAGAAGCGCGGCCTGGCCTACAGCGTGTACTCCTACACCTCGGGCTTCGCGGACTGCGGGCTCTTCGGGGTGTACGCGGGCTGTCGCCCGAGTCAGGTGCACGACGTGCTGAAGATCTGCCGCGACCAGCTGGACGACGTCGCCGAGCACGGGCTGGCCGACGACGAGGTCGAGCGGGCCATCGGGCAGCTGCGCGGCTCCACGGTCCTCGGCCTGGAGGACACCGGCGCGCTCATGAACCGCATCGGCAAGAGCGAGCTGTGCTGGGGCGACCAGATGTCGGTGGACGACATGCTCGCCCGGATAGCGGCCGTCACCCCGGACGAGGTGCGCGAGGTCGCGCGCGATGTACTGGGGCAGCGTCCTTCGCTGTCCGTCATCGGCCCGCTGAAGGACCGGCAGGCGGCACGGTTGCACGAAGTGGTGGCGTAAGCACGCGGCTGCACGAAGTGGTGGCGTAAGCACGCACGACGGTGGGGCCCGGACGGCCCTCACCGCCGTCCGTGGCGCCGTGGTCGTACGGCCGGAGAATGCGGTCGTGGTCGTACGAGGTCCGCGTGCGGTCGTTATGAGGCCCGAATGCGTTCGTACGAGGCCCGAGTGCGGTCGTACAAGGCCGGAGAATGGTCGCGTACGACCGCGCCCCGAACCGAAGGAAGCAAGGACGATGAGCAAGCTGCGTGTGGCTGTGATCGGCGCCAAGGGCCGGATCGGCTCCGAGGCCGTCAAGGCGGTCGAGGCCGCCGAGGACATGGAGCTGGTCGCGGCGCTGGGCCGCGGCGACCAGCTGGAGACGCTGGTCGAGGCCGGCGCCCAGGTCGCGGTCGAGCTGACGAACCCCGACGCCGTCATGGGCAACCTCGAATTCTGCGTGCGCAACGGCATCCACGGGGTGGTCGGCACCACCGGGTGGAGCGACGAGCGCCTCGCGCAGCTGCGCTCCTGGCTGGACGCGTCGCCGCGGACCGGCGTGCTGATCGCGCCGAACTTCTCGATCGGCGCGGTGCTGACCATGCAGTTCGCGCAGCAGGCGGCCCGCTTCTTCGAGTCCGTCGAGGTCGTCGAGCTGCACCACCCGAACAAGGCCGACGCCCCGTCCGGTACGGCGGCCCGCACCGCTCAGCTCATCGCCGACGCGCGCGAGAAGGCCGGCTGCGCGCCGGCGCCGGACGCCACCGTCACCGCGCTGGACGGTGCCCGCGGCGCGGACGTGGCCGGCGTGCCGGTGCACTCCGTACGGCTGCGCGGTCTGCTGGCGCACCAGGAGGTGCTGCTCGGCGGCGAGGGCGAGACCCTCACCATCCGGCACGACTCCCTGCACCACTCCAGCTTCATGCCGGGCATCCTGCTCGGCGCGCGGCGCGTGGTGACCACTCCCGGCCTGACCATGGGCCTGGAGAACTTCCTCGACCTGGCCTGACGGTCAGCCGGCAATAGGGCAGTACGTACAGTGCGCGCAAAGATCACTTACTTCGTCCTCGCGGCGGTCCTGGTCGTCTACTTCGTCCTGGTCGGCGAGCGGGGCGTCCTGCTCATCCAGCAGGGCACCCCGGTCACCGTCGCCTTCGGGATCGCGGTTCTCGTCCTGCCGCTGATCGGGGCGTGGTTCCTCTGGCACACCACCCAGTTCGCCCGGAAGGCCGGGCTGCTGGCGAAGGAGCTGGAGGCCGAGGGCGGGTTGCCCGTGGACGAGCTGAAGCGGACGCCGAGCGGCCGCGTCGACCGGGACGCCGCCGACGAGGTCTTCGAACGGCGGCGGGCCGAGGCCGAGGCGGCGCCGGAGGACTGGCGGGCGTGGTTCCGGCTGGCGATCGCCTACCACGACGCGCGGGACACGCCGCGCGCCCGCAAGGCCATGCAGCGGGCCATCGCGCTGCACGACGGGAAGCCGGTCCGGGCGGCGTGACGCAGGCGCGTACGGCGCCACGAGCGGTACGGCACGTCCGACCGCGCATCGGTATCCGATCGGGCATCGGTACGGGAACGGGGCGCGAGCTTTTCGGCTCGCGCCCCGTTCCCGTGTGTACGCGCTTCCCGTGTGTACGCGCTTCCCGTGTGTACGCGCTTCCCGTGTGTACGCGCTTCCCGTGTGTACGCGCTTCCCGTGCGTATGCGCTTCCCATATGTACGCGCGGGGCAGCCCGAAGCCGGCAGCTCGCGTGTGCGCGCGTGCCGCGGCCGTCAGCCGTGCTGCTCCGCCGCCCAGGCCGCCACCATGTCCGCCGCCCGGTTGAACGCGCCGGGCCGGGTCAGGAAGTCGCCGTTGTGATCGGTGACGAGCGTGCGCGGCTCGACGTCGCCCGGGCCGCCGATCAGCAGCGCCTGGCCCTGCACCGTCCGCGGCAGGCCCAGCCAGCGCACCGGCTGCTGCACCGTACGGACCGAGGTGACCGCGCTCCACGGGAGCGTCGTCGTCCGTACCAGCCGCACCTGGCGCAGCCCGGCGGCGCTCACCCAGATGCCGACCCGCAGCAGCCGCAGCGCGGCCACGACGATCACGACCGCCACGGCCACGCACACCACCGCGCCGACCGGCGCCCCGGCCAGCCCGATGATCAGTGCGGACAGCAGGACGAACGAGGCCAGCAGCAGAAGCACGGCCGCCGTCCCCACCCGCCACGGTCCGGGGCGGTAGGGACGGCGCCAGCGGTCACGCTCGTTGTGCGGGAGGGGCACCGGGTCTCCGGCATCCCCGTCGAGGTCGCGGTCGGCCGTCAGGAAGGGCAGGGGCACGGCGGATCCTCACTCACGGCCCGCATGACGCACGGGCACCCGGTCGAAAGCTGTGACCGGTGAGGCTAGCGGCACCAGGACGGCCGGAACCAGTCCTGCGCCGGTCCGCCGGGCTGCCCGCCCGAACGGCGTAACGCGGACACGGCTCAGCGGCCGTGCGCGGCCTCGGATTGGTGGGTCGTATTCGGGCCACCGACCGTGTCCTGCTGCAGGGCGGGCACGCCGAACAGCAGGGAACCGGTCAGGCCGGCGGCGACGGTGAGCCCCAGCAGCGTGCGGCCGAAGATCTGGGAACGGCTCGCCCGCTGACGCGGCGGGGGAGTGACATTGCTGCGGAACCGGTCTGCCTCGGCGACAAAGGCGAACGGGACGGGCTCTCGCCGGCGGAACATGAGCGGGCTCTCCTAGGAACCTCGAAGTGGGCAGTGTCACATGGTTAGACGTCACTGGCACTCGATGCGTGCCCGTTTTCCGTGACTTCTGTGAAAAATATCAACTGGGGGTCGGGCAGTGCGCACCGGGGGGTCCTTTTTGTCGCATCACGTCGCATCCCACCGCATATCCGGGGTTGTCAGCGTCGGGCCGTAGGCTGGGCGCGCCCCAGCGATGAGCGGTGCGCGCGCCCCGGCAGACGGACGGGTGCCCGCCGCGGCGCGATGTATGGCCGCCCGATGTACGAACGGAAGGAACCGCCGGTGTCCCACACCCCCGCCGACAGCGCCGAGAGCGCAGCCCCCGCATTCCGGAGCGAGGTGACGGTCGAGCTGGTCAAGCACGCCGCCGGCGACAGCGACGTCCTGTGGGCCGCGCGGGTCTCCACCGCCGGTGAGCAGTCCCTGGAGGAGCTGCAGAAGGACCCCGAGCGCTCCAAGGGTCTGATCAACTACCTGATGCGCGACCGGCACGGCAGCCCGTTCGAGCACAACAGCATGACCTTCTTCATCAGCGCCCCGATCTTCGTGTTCCGCGAGTTCATGCGGCACCGCGTGGGCTGGTCGTACAACGAGGAGTCCGGCCGCTACCGGCAGCTGGAGCCGGTCTTCTACGTCCCCGCGACCGACCGCAAGCTCGTCCAGCAGGGCCGCCCCGGCAAGTACGAGTTCGTCGAGGGCACCGAGGCGCAGCACGAGCTGACCACCCGGACGATGGAGGACTCCTACCGCCAGGCGTACGCGGCGTACCAGGAGATGCTGGCGGCCGGCGTCGCCCGCGAGGTCGCCCGTTCGGTCCTGCCCGTGGGCCTCTTCTCCTCCATGTACGCCACCTGCAACGCCCGCTCCCTGATGCACTTCCTGGGTCTGCGCACCCAGCACGAGCAGGCGAAGGTGCCGTCCTTCCCGCAGCGCGAGATCGAGATGGTCGGCGAGCAGATGGAGGCCCACTGGGCCAAGCTCATGCCGCTCACGTACGCCGCCTTCAACGCCAACGGACGGGTCGCTCCGTAAGTCGCGCGAGGGCGATCTCCGTGGCCCGGCGGAAGGGCCTCAGGAGAAGGTGTCCGTATTGCGGCGTTTTGAGGAATTCCTCTACGCTGAACACACGGATCCGGCACTGCCTGAACCCCCGAGCAGGCAGTGCCGGGTCCACATCCCGGCCTCCCCAGGGGCGCAACCAGCGGTGAGCTACGAGTAGCGTGGGACCCATGGCTCCGACTTCCACACCGCAGACCCCCTTCGGGCGGGTACTGACCGCCATGGTCACGCCTTTCACGGCGGATGGCGCTCTCGACCTCGACGGCGCGCAGCGGCTCGCCGCCCACCTGGTGGACGCCGGCAACGACGGTCTCGTCGTCAACGGCACCACGGGAGAGTCCCCGACCACCAGCGATGCGGAGAAAGCCCAGCTGGTCAGGGCCGTGGTCGAAGCGGTGGGAGACCGCGCCTTCGTGGTCGCCGGAGCCGGCACGAACGACACCCGCCACAGCCTGGAGCTGGCCCGCGCCGCCCAGGACGCCGGTGCGCACGGCCTCCTCGCGGTGACGCCTTACTACAGCAAGCCGCCGCAGGAAGGTCTCTTCCGGCACTTCAGCGCGATTGCGGACGCCACCGACCTGCCGGTCATGCTCTACGACATCCCCGGCCGCAGTGGCGTGCCGATCAACACCGAGACCCTCGTCCGGCTCGCCGAGCATCCCCGCATCGTCGCCAACAAGGACGCCAAGGGCGACCTCGGCCGCGCCAGCTGGGCCATCGCCCGCTCCGGCCTCGCCTGGTACAGCGGTGACGACATGCTGAACCTCCCGCTGCTCTCGGTCGGCGCCATCGGCTTCGTCTCGGTCGTCAGCCACGTCGTGACGCCCGAGCTGCGTGCGCTCCTCGAAGCCCACGTGACCGGCGACGTCACGAAGGCGAAGGAGATCCACCAGAAGCTGCTGCCGGTCTTCACCGGCATGTTCCGCACCCAGGGCGTCATCACGACCAAGGCTGCGCTCAGCCTCCAGGGCCTCCCCGGCGGGCCGCTGCGGCTCCCGCTGGTCGACCTCTCGCCCGAGGAGACGGACCAGCTCAAGGTCGATCTCGCCGCCGGCGGGGTACACCTGTAACACCGGACTTCACAACTGAATACGGCTCGCGCGGCCCGGTGAGGTCGTCACAGCTGCAGAAGAACACCACAGCCACAACAGCAAGTGCACGAATGTCATGCGCGCCACGTGCCTCAGAGGCCCGTGGCGCGTGTGGTGAGGAGAGTCTTTTGAGTCATCCGCATCCCGAACTCGGCGCGCCGCCGAAGCTCCCCGAGGGCGGCCTGCGCGTCACCCCCCTGGGCGGCCTCGGAGAGATCGGCCGCAACATGACCGTCTTCGAGTACAACGGCCGGCTGCTGATCGTCGACTGCGGAGTGCTCTTCCCCGAGGAGGAGCAGCCCGGAATCGACCTGATCCTGCCGGATTTCTCGTCCATCAGGGACCGCCTCGACGACATCGAGGGCATCGTGCTCACGCACGGCCACGAGGACCACATCGGTGCGGTCCCCTACCTGCTGCGCGAGAAGCCGGACATCCCGCTGATCGGCTCCAAGCTGACCCTCGCCCTCATCGAGGCGAAGCTCCAGGAGCACCGCATCCGGCCCTACACGCTGGAGGTCGCCGAAGGCGAGCGCGAGCGTCTCGGCCCCTTCGACTGCGAATTCGTCGCGGTCAACCACTCCATCCCGGACGCCCTCGCGGTCGCCATCCGCACCCCTGCGGGCATGGTCGTCCACACGGGTGACTTCAAGATGGACCAGCTCCCGCTGGACCGCCGGCTCACCGACCTCCCCACGTTCGCCAAGCTCGGCGAGGAGGGCATCGACCTCCTCCTGTCGGACTCCACGAACGCCGAGGTCCCGGGGTTCGTCCCGCCCGAGCGCGACATCTCCAACGTGCTGCGCCAGGTCTTCGCGACCGCCCAGAAGCGCATCATCGTGGCGAGCTTCGCCAGCCACGTGCACCGCATCCAGCAGATCTGCGACGCGGCGCACGAGTACGGGCGTCGCGTCGCCTTCGTCGGCCGCTCGATGGTCCGCAACATGGGCATCGCCCGTGACCTGGGCTACCTGAACGTGCCCGCCGGGCTCGTCGTGGACGTGAAGACCCTCGACGACCTCCCGGACGAGGAGATCGTGCTGGTCTGCACGGGCTCGCAGGGCGAGCCGATGGCGGCCCTGTCCCGGATGGCCAACCGCGATCACCAGATCCGGATCGTCCAGGGCGACACGGTGATCCTGGCGTCCTCGCTCATCCCGGGCAACGAGAACGCCGTCTACCGCGTGATCAACGGACTCACCCGATGGGGCGCCAACGTTGTCCACAAGGGCAACGCCAAGGTGCACGTCTCGGGCCATGCCTCGGCCGGCGAGCTGCTGTACTTCTACAACATCTGCAAGCCGAAGAACCTGATGCCGGTGCACGGCGAATGGCGCCACCTGCGGGCCAACGCCGAGCTGGGTGCGCTCACCGGCGTGCCCAAGGACCACATCGTCATCGCCGAGGACGGCGTGGTCGTCGACCTGGTCGACGGCGTTGCGCGGATCACCGGCAAGGTCCAGGCGGGTTACGTGTACGTCGACGGCCTCTCGGTCGGTGACGTCACGGAGAGCGCCCTGAAGGACCGCCGCATCCTCGGTGACGAGGGCATCATCTCCGTCTTCGTCGTGGTCGACAGCACCACGGGCAAGATCACCGGTGGGCCGCACATCCAGGCCCGCGGTTCCGGCATCGACGATGCCGACTTCAACGGCGTCCTGCCGAAGATCGACGAGGCGCTCGCCAAGTCGGCCCAGGACGGCGTCATGGAGCCGCACCAGGTGCAGCAGCTCGTACGCCGCTGCGTGGGCAAGTGGGTGTCGGACAACTACCGTCGCCGGCCGATGATCCTGCCGGTCGTCGTGGAGGTCTGACGACCCGTCGGAAGCGCGTACGGAGCGGGGCGCCCGGATTTGCATCCAGGAGCCCCGCTCCAGTACGTTTACGGCTCCGCCTGAGGGGAACCGGGAACGCCTGGCGTTCTACGGGACCGCCCGGGCGACCCGGCTCCGCGAGGGGTCGGAAATCCGACCCAGAGAAATCTGATAGCGTCGGAGTCGCCGAAAGGAAGTCGAAAGACAACCGAAAGGCAGAGGCCAATCCAAAGGCCACCGGAAACAAAGTCCGAACTGACTGCGACTTTCGAGAAGCAGGACGCGGACGAGGATCTGGTAAAGTCGGAAACGCCGGAAGGGAAAGCCTGGAAGGGCCGGACCGGAAAGCAACCCCGCCCGACAGGGGGCCGGAAACGCGAAGCGGATCTGGTAAGGTTGGAATCGCGAAGAAGCCGAAAGGCCGAAACGCACCGGCGAAAATCGGAACCGCAAGGATCTGATA
>NZ_JOFQ01000029.1 GCF_000718305.1 Streptomyces niger | reverse complement strand
GGCGGGTGAGCGGGTGCACTTCCAGGGGCTGCCGGCCCGGATCTGCTGGCTGGGTTACGGCGAGCGGGACAAGGCCGGTGAGCGGTTCAACGACATGGTGGCCGATGGCACGCTCCAGGCCCCGCTCGCGATCGGTCGGGATCACCTGGACTGCGGCTCGGTCGCGTCCCCGTACCGGGAGACCGAGGCCATGCTCGACGGCTCGGATGCGATTGCGGACTGGCCGCTGCTGAACGCCATGGTCAACGTCGCCTCCGGTGCCTCCTGGGTGTCGCTGCACCACGGTGGCGGCGTGGGCATGGGGCGGTCGATCCACGCCGGTCAGGTCTCCGTCGCCGACGGCACCAAGCTCGCCGGCGAGAAGATCCGTCGTGTCCTGACGAACGACCCCGGCATGGGCGTCATCCGGCACGTCGACGCCGGATACGACATCGCCGACACCGTCGCGGCCGAGCGGGGCGTGCGCGTTCCCATGCGTGAGGGCGAGGGCGGCGACCAGTGAGCACTTCGTTCCACGAGATGTGGCGGGACCTGCTCCCGATCGGCCGGGACGCCGACAGCAAGGGCTACCGCCGCTTCGCATGGACCGGTGCGGACGCCGACTGCCGGGCCTGGTTCCGGGCGCAGGCGGAGGCCCGCGGGCTGACGTACGAGGTCGACCGGAACGGCAACCAGTGGGCCTGGCTCGGCGACCCGGAGGCCGGGGACGCCGTGGTCACCGGGTCGCACCTGGACTCCGTGCCGGACGGCGGTGCCTTCGACGGGCCACTCGGCGTGGTGTCCTCCTTCGCCGCGCTGGACGAACTCCGCGGGAGGGGAGCGGAGTTCACCCGCCCGCTGGCGATCACCAACTTCGGTGACGAGGAGGGCGCCCGGTTCGGGCTGGCCTGCGTCGGGTCGCGGCTCGCCGCCGGGCAGCTGACCGTCGAGAAGGCGCACCAGCTGACGGACGCCGACGGCATCAGCCTCCCGCAGGCCATGGAGCGGGCCGGGTACGACCCGGAGACCATCGGCGCCGACGACGAGCGGCTCGCCCGCATCGGCGCGTTCGTCGAGCTGCACGTGGAGCAGGGGCGGGCGCTCGACCTGACCGGCGACCCGGTGGGCGTGGCGTCCGCGATCTGGCCGCACGGCCGCTGGCGATTCGACTTCCGCGGCGAGGCCAACCACGCCGGTACGACGCGCCTCGAAGACCGCCGCGACCCGATGCTGACGTACGCGCAGACCGTGCTCGCCGCGCGCGAGTACGCCGCGCGGCACGGCGCGCTGGCCACCTTCGGGAAGGTCGGCGTCGAGCCCAACGGCGTCAACGCCATCCCGTCCCTCGTCCGCGGCTGGCTGGACTCGCGCGCCGCCGACCAGGAGACGCTGGACGCGGTGGTCGGCGGGATCGAGCGGGCCGCGGCCGAGCGCGCCCGGACCGACGGGGTGGACGTCAGCGTCACCCGGGAGTCCTTCACGCCCGTCGTGGAGTTCGCGCACGACCTGCGCGACCGGCTCGCCAAAACGCTCGGCGGCGTACCCGTGCTGCCGACAGGGGCGGGACACGATGCGGGTATTTTGTCCGGGACTGTCCCGACCGCCATGCTGTTCGTACGCAACCCCACCGGCGTCTCGCACTCGCCCGCCGAGCACGCGGCGGAGGACGACTGCGTCGCGGGGGTCCGCGCACTCGCCGACGTACTGGAGGGTTTGGCGTGCAGCTGACGCCGACGACGTACTGGCTGGAGCACGCCTGGCTCGGCACAAATGTCGAGCCGGGGGTGGTCGTGGAGACCGGGGACGGGCGGATCACCGCCGTCCGCACCGGCGTTGAGGTCCCGCCGCCCGGGGCCGAAACACTGCGCGGGCTGACGCTTCCCGGCCTCGCCAACGCGCACTCGCACGCCTTCCACCGCGCGCTGCGCGGCACCGTGCAGGTGGGCTCCGGGACGTTCTGGACCTGGCGCGAGGTGATGTACACGACCGCAGCGCAGCTCACGCCGGACAGCTACCACGCGCTCGCCCGCGCCGTGTACGCGGAGATGGCGCTGGCGGGGATCACCTGCGTCGGGGAGTTCCACTACCTGCACCACGCGCCCGGCGGCGGCCGGTACGACGACCCGAACGCGATGGGCGAGGCGCTGATCGCCGCGGCCGACGAGGCGGGCATCCGCATCACGCTGCTGGACACCGCCTACCTGTCGTCCGGCTTCGGCGAGCCGCCCAACCGGCACCAGCTGCGGTTCAGCGACGGCGACGCGCGGGCCTGGGCCGAGCGCGCCGGACAGCTCAAGGAGGACCGCGCGCACGCCCGGATCGGCGCCGCCGTGCACTCCGTACGGGCCGTCCCCGCCGACCAGCTCGGCACGGTCGCGCAGTGGGCACAGGACAGTGAGGCCCCGCTGCACGTCCACCTCTCCGAGCAGACCGCCGAGAACGACGCCTGCCGGGCCGCGCACGGCTGCACGCCCACCCGGCTGCTCGCCGACCACGGCGTGCTCGGGCCGCGTACGACCGCCGTGCACGCCACCCACCTCACCGACGAGGACATTCGGCTGCTCGGCGACTCGGGCACCGGCGTGTGCATGTGCCCCACCACCGAGCGGGACCTCGCCGACGGCATCGGCCCGGCGACCACCGTCCAGGCGGCGGGCTCCCCGCTCTCGCTGGGCAGCGACAGCCACGCCGTCATCGACCTGTTCGAGGAGGCGCGGGCGATGGAGCTGAACGAGCGGCTGCGCACCCGTACCCGCGGCCACTGGACCGCCGCCGCGCTGCTGCGCGCCGCGTCGCCCGACGGCCACCGGTCGCTGGGCTGGGACGACGCGGGCGCGCTGCGCACCGGCGCGCTCGCCGACTTCACCACGATCGCGCTGGACACCGTCCGCACGGCCGGGCCGCTGCCCCGGCTCGGCGCGGAGACCGCCGTCTTCGCGGCCTCCAACGCCGACGTGCGGCACACCGTCGTCGGCGGTCGCCAGGTCGTCCGGGACGGCGTCCACGCCCTCGTCCCCGACGTCCCCGCGGCGCTGGCCTCGGCGATCGACGCCCTGCGGGCCTGACCGGCCCCGGCCCCGTGCCCCCTCGTGGGGGTGCGGGGCCGCCGCACGTACCGGGGGCCGGGCACGTGTCCGACCGGGCACGTGCCCGACCGGGCACCTGGACCCGCGTACGTACCGGAGCACCCCACCCCGAGAGGAACGCAACGACCATGTCGTCCACCGCCATCACCCACATCGGCAGCCTGGTCACCAACGACCCCTCGCTCGGCGCCGGCCCGATCGGCCTGATCGAGGACGCCACCGTCGTCATCGAGGGCGACCGCGTCGCCTGGGTGGGGCCCAGTGGCAGCGCGCCGGCCGCCGACACCGTCCACGACGCGGGCGGCCGGGCCGCCATCCCCGGCTTCGTCGACTCCCACTCCCACCTGGTCTTCGGCGGCGACCGCACGCAGGAGTTCAACGCCCGGATGTCGGGGCGCGCGTACTCGGCCGGCGGCATCCGCACGACCGTGGCCGCGACCCGTGCCGCCACCGACGAGGAACTCTCCGCGAACGTCGCGCACTACATGGCGGAGGCGCTGCGCCAGGGCACCACCACCTTCGAGACCAAGTCCGGCTACGGCCTCACCGTCGAGGACGAGGCGCGTGCCCTGCGCATCGCCGCCGGCCACACCGACGAGGTGACCTACCTGGGTGCGCACATCGTCTCGCCCGACTACGCGGAGGACCCGGCCGGCTACGTGGCGCTCGTGACCGGCCCGATGCTGGACGCCTGCGCCCCGCACGCCCGCTGGATCGACGTCTTCTGCGAGAAGGGCGCCTTCGACGGCGACCAGGCCCGCGCGATCCTCACCGCCGGCAAGGAGCGCGGCCTGCTGCCCCGCATCCACGCCAACCAGCTCTCCTACGGGCCCGGCGTGCAGCTGGGCGTCGAGCTGGACGCGGCCTCCGCCGACCACTGCACGCACCTGACCGACGCGGACGTGGACGCGCTGGCCCAGGGCAACACCGTCGCCACGCTGCTGCCCGGCGCGGAGTTCTCCACCCGCGCCGAGTGGCCCGACGCCCGCCGCCTGCTGGACGCGGGCGCCACGGTCGCCCTCTCCACGGACTGCAACCCCGGCTCCTCGTTCACGTCCTCCATGCCGTTCTGCATCGCGCTCGCGGTCCGCGACATGAAGATGACCCCCGACGAGGCGATCTGGTCCGCCACGGCCGGCGGTGCGCAGGCCCTGCGCCGCACCGACGTGGGCCGCCTCACCCCCGGCTCCCGCGCCGACCTCGCCCTCCTGGACGCCCCCTCCCACGTCCACCTCGCCTACCGCCCGGGCGTCCCCTTGATCACCAAGGTCTGGCGAGCGGGCGTACGCGCCGTCTGAGGCCCTCCGGGCGGCCGGGGCGGGGCGGCCAGCCGCGCCCCCGCCGAACGGCCCGGAAAAGCGAAAGGGGGCCCGCCCCGAGGTGCTCGGGGCCGGCCCTCCTCCGCGCGGTTCAGGCGTGCGGGCGCCGGGACCGCGGGACTTTCACTCCTCGACCATCAGGCCCTTGCGGAGCTTGACCAAGGTGCGCGACAGCAGGCGGGAGACGTGCATCTGGGAGATGCCCAGCTCGTCGCCGATCTCCGACTGCGTCATGTTCGCGACGAAGCGGAGGGAAAGGATCTTGCGATCGCGCGGCGGGAGTTCCGCGATCAGAGGCTTCAGGGACTCGACGTACTCGATGCCCTCGAGGCCGTGGTCCTCGTAGCCGATGCGGTCCGCCAGCGCGCCTTCGGTGTCGTCCTCCTCGGGCTGGGCGTCCAGCGAGCTCGCGGTGTACGCGTTGCTCGCGGCCATCCCCTCGACGACCTCGTCCTTGGTGATGGACAGGCGCTCGGCGAGCTCGCTCACGGTGGGTGCGCGGTCGAGCTTCTGCGCCAGCTCGTCGCCGGCCTTGGCGAGGTCCAGGCGCAGCTCCTGCAGGCGCCGCGGGACCCGTACCGACCAGCTGGTGTCGCGGAAGAAACGCTTGATCTCGCCGACGATCGTCGGCATGGCGAAGGTGGGGAACTCCACTCCGCGGTCCAGTTCGAAGCGGTCGATCGCCTTGATCAGGCCGATCGTGCCGACCTGGACGATGTCCTCCATGGGCTCGCTGCGGGAGCGGAACCGGGAGGCCGCGAACTTCACCAGGGCGAGGTTGAGCTCCACCAGGGTGTTGCGGACGTACGCGTACTCGTGCGTGCCCTCTTCGAGGGTCTCCAGGCGCCGGAAGAGCGTCTTGGAGAGCGCCCGGGCGTCCACCGGTCCGACCTCGTCGTACGGCGGGATCTCGGGCAGGCCGTCGATCTCCGGCATTCCGTCGAATCCGGTTGCATCGATCGGCAGGTGCTGGGCAGGGATCTGTTCGGACAGGGGTGTCGACGACGCGTTGTCCGTGGTCTGGTCGGTGCGCACTTCGTCGAGCCGGGGTGACATGGTGTCCTCCATCGTTCTCGGCATATGGCTGCCGATGCCTGTACCTGAAGCTGCGGTCTGCGGCGCCTCCAAAGCCGGCTGTTTCGAATGTGTCCCTACTACGCCTACCCGGGTTCACCTGAAGAAGGCAAGTGCGTGTTGTCCGTATTCGTGTAAGTACGCGCATTCTTCGGCTACCAGCCTGCGTATCTAAGGCGTAGGCTTCGACGTGCGCAGTCGTAAGCAGAACCAGACGCCGAGACAGCAAGAGGGGTGCGCGCGCATGGACCGTGGGACGGTCGGCAGTGCAAGCCGGGGACGGCTCCACGTCGGGGTCCGCCGGCACGGCGCCAGTGCGGTCGTCACCGCGGCGGGTGAGCTCGATCACCACACCGCGGAGTTGTTGCGCGAGTCACTCGAAGGCTGTGTCGCCGATGGCTTTGTGCGACTGGTCGTGGACTGTTCGCAACTGGAGTTCATGGACTCCACGGGGCTGAACGTCCTGCTGGGCGCCCGCCTGAAGGTGGAGGCCGAGGGTGGCGGGGTGCACCTGGCGGCGATGCAGCCGGTGGTGGCCAGGGTCTTCGAGATCACCGGTGCGGACGCGGTCTTCACCGTGCACGACACGGTCGACGCGGCGCTGGCCGCCGACTGAGCCGGCAACGCAGGGGGCGACAGTGACGGGCGGTCTGCAAAGGGGCCGATTCCGGTCGCGTTGGCTCCGTCACAACTTCCGTCCCCAAGAAGTGGGTGTTCTCACGGTCCGGCCGGGCAGGAGACATCTGAATCTTTTTGAACCCGTCAGGTATCCGTCATCCGTGAAAAGGCGAATCGGTGAGGTGAAGCGCTGATGAGCACCACCCGGCCGTACCCGCCGGGCGATCTGGGCCCGGACCCGGGGAACGCCGGCGCTGCCACTGCTGCCTCCCCGGCCATCGTGCCGGCCGGCCAGATCCGCAGGCTGCGTCTCGCGGGCGCCCGTGGCGCTGTCGCCCGAGCCCGTGACTTCGCCCGGCAGGCGCTGCACGACTGGGGCTGGCTGCCGGCCGCCGGTGCCGATCAGCGGGCCGCCGCCGAGGACGTCCTGCTCGTCGTCTCCGAGCTGGTCACCAACGCCTGCCTGCACGCCGAGGGCCCGGAGGAGCTGGCGCTGCGCTGCAACGCCAAGATGCTGCGCCTGGAGGTCACCGACCTCGGGGCCGGTTCGCCCGCGCCGCGCACCCCGCACCGTGCGGGGCGTCCCGGCGGGCACGGCATGTTCATCGTCCAGCGGCTCTGCCTGGACTGGGGGGTCGTACGCAACCCCGACGGCACGGGCAAGACCGTGTGGGCGGAGCTGGCCGCGCCGTCGTAGCGGAGTGGGCGGTGGTACCGGGACCGGATCGCCGCCTCCGCCGCTTTTCCGCACCGCTCGCGCCGACCCGGCGGGGGCGGTTTTCCGTTGTCTGCGCCCGTTTCCCTCGTGCATGTCTCTTCCTTCCCCACGGCCCCCGGCGTACCTTGACGCCCAATCTGATGTGCCGTCAGTAACGCCCGGCGGTGCGGTAACCGGAGGAAGGGGAGATCGAGGTGGCCCGCTTCAACGCCCAGCGCAGCCGGCGCCGCACGGGCCCGGCCGGACCGGCGGCGGCCGTGCTGCTCACCGCGGCGACGTCGGTGATGCTCGCGGCCCCCGCCGCGCACGCCGAGGTCGTGGACGTCAACTACCAGTGCAAGACGCCGATCGGGAACAAGGGCGCGGTCTCGCCCATCGACATCACGTCCACGAAGTCCGGTGACGGCTACAAGCTCGTGATGTCCTTCCGGAAGGGCGTCTCCTCCAGCCCCATCGAACTGGGCAAGGGCGCGATGAAGCCCAGCGCGCTCATCAAGCTGGGCGGCGCGGAGACCGGTGACGTACCGGTGACCGGCCCGCCCAACGACACGGCGATCCCCGCCAACACCCCCATCAAAATCAGCGACTTGAGCGGGACGTACACGCCGAAGAAGAGCGGCAAGGTCACCTTCACGGCGTCCACGCTCACCATCAAGGCGATGGGCACCACCACCACGTGCACGCCCAGCAACAACCCGAAGCCCGCGCTCTCCCTGGACGTCGAGGGGACCGGCGGCAGCGGCGGTTCATCGGCCCCGCCCGGCGGCGAACTGCCGCAGACCGGGCCCGCCGACGACGCCGTGGCGCTGGGCATGCTCGGCGCCACCGTTGTGCTCGCCGGGGCCGCCGGCACGCTCTGGCTGACCCGCCGGCAGCGCACCTGACGCGCCGGACACCGCAGGAGGACGAGCCCGTACGACTCCGGGAGCCGCCGATGCCCTGCCGTATCCGCGCCGTCGCCGCCGGCGCGACCGCGCTGACCGCCGCCGCGCTGCCCTGCGCGCCGCCCGCCGCCGCGGCGGACGGCGGCCGGGTCGCGGCACCGGCGGGAGCGCACGCGCGCCCGTACTTCTATCTGGAGGGCGCCCCCGGCAGCGTGCTCACCGACCGGCTGGCGCTCACCAACCGCGACGACCGCGCCCGGACGTTCACCGTGCGCTCCACCGACTCCGGCGCCGGGCGCGAGTCCGAGGCCGGGACGGGCCCCGGCGCCTGGATCGTCACCGCGGCCCGCACGGTCGAGGTGCCGCCGCGCACCCGCGCCGAGGTGCCGTTCACGGTCACGGTGCCGCGCGACGCGCTCCCCGGGGACCACCCGGCCGCGCTCTCCGTACGTCGCGCCGGCCCGGCCGCGCGCACCACGGCCGTACCCGTCCACCTGCGGGTCACCGGGCCCACGCTGGCCGCCCTCTCCGTCGAGAACGTGGCGGTCACGGACCGGGACGGCGCGGCCGTCATCCGGTACGACCTGGTCAACCGCGGCAACACGACGCTGGACCCGAAGGTCGGGGTCAGCGCCGACGGACTGCTCGGCGGCGAGCTGCGCCGGGCCGCGCACCGGCTGCCCGCCGGGCTGCCGCCGGGCCGCCGGCTCACCCGTACCGAGGCCTGGCCCGATCCGCCCGCGCTGGACTCCGTGGACGTCACCGTCACGGCCACCGCCGCGGGCGGCGCACACGGCACGGCCCGTGCGACGTACACGGCGGTGCCGTGGGGCGCGTTGGGCCTGCTCGGTGTCGGCGGTGGCGCGGCGGTGGGCGGCTGGTTTCTGCGGCGGCGGCGCGCGGGCGCGGGCGGGACCGCCGCGGCGGGCGAGGAGAGCGGCGCGGGCGAGGAGAGCGGCGCGGGCCACGAGAGCGGCGCGGGCCACGAGAGCGGCGCGGAACGGGCGTGGGCGACGGGGGTGACGGCGTGAGCGGAGTACGCGCGAGGCGGTCGGCGGCGGTCCGGCGGAAGGCCGCGCGCCGGGCGTCGGCGGCTGCCGCGCTCGCCGTCGCCGCCGCGCTCGCCACCCTGCCCGCGGCCGGCACGGCACGCGCCGCCGCCGACGACCGCGGCAAGCCCGCCGTCGAGCTCTCCCAGCGGCAGGCCGGCAAGGGCGGCTCGATCACCGTGACCGGCTCCGGCTGGCGGCCGAAGGCCCTGCTCACGCTGTTGATCTGCGGCCAGAACATGATCGGCGGCACCAATACGTGCGCCAACGCCGACGGGCGCGCCGTCACCACCGGCTCCGACGGCGCCTTCCACACCCGGCTGCCGGTCGCCGAGCCGCCTGAACCGTGCCCGTGCGTCGTGCACGTCACCACCGTGACCGGCCGGGCCGCGGCGGCGGACGCCCCGTTCACCGTCGCCGGACACCCGGTGGCCCCGCTGCCCGAGCGGACCGGCGGCGGCCGGCTCGCCGTCCTGGCACCGGCCCGGCTGCGCGGCAGCTCCAACCTGCTCACCTGGTTCGGCGCGCCTCCGCAGCGGCAGCTGGTGTTCACGGTGGGCAACCTCGGCGCCGAACCCGCCGAGAACCCGGTTTTCGAGGTCGGCACCGGGCACGGCGTCCTCGCCCCGCAGTGGTCGGACCAGCAGTGGCGGGGGACCGTACCGGCGGGCAGGAAAGCGCAGGTCACGCTACCGGTCGAGCTGGCGGCCGGTGCGCACGGCGACTACACGGTCGCCGTGAAGTACGGCGGGAAGGTGCTGGCCGAGCAGCCGTGGCAGGTCGGCCGGCCCTGGGGCGTGACCCTCTTCTGGATCCTGCTGTGCGTCGTGGTGCCGGCCGCGGTCTTCCGCATCGGCATGGCGATCGTCGACAAGGTCAGGCCGCGTGGCCCGGCGCCTGCCGCGGAGCGGGCCGCCGGCGGGCCCGTGGGCGGCCTGCCCTGGTTCACCCCGGACACCGCACCGTCCCTCAGCACATCCACCGAGCGACCGACGTCGAAAGGTACTTCGTGATGGAGCAACGGAGGAGAGCGGCCGCGGCCGGGAGCGCGCTGATGCTCGCGGGCGCGGGTCTGCTGGCGGTGTCCGGTACGGCGGTGGCGGACCCGGTACCGGGCCTGCCGGACGCCGCCACGGCGGTGTCGTACGCGACCGAGTGCGTCCCGCCGCCCATCTCCGGCCTGGACCCGGTGCAGGGCACCACCGAGGTCGAGATCACCGCGCCGGCCACCGCGAAGGTGGGCGACGAGGTCGAGGTGGTGTGGAAGACGGTCGCGGCCGCCTCCAAGAACCCGGACGTGCTGGACCTGGCCGAGGACACCGTGCAGCCGAGCGGGGTACTGAAGGCGGCCGGCGCGCAGACCGGCGACATCGCCATGAAGGGCGCGCGGCAGAACCCGGCGATACCGAAGAACAGCCCGATGGTGCTGTCCGACATGAAGGGCAAGCTGAAGCTGGAGAAGCCGGGCGAGGTCACGCTCACGCCCGGCAACTACACGATCAACGTCAACAAGCCGATCTCCACGGACACCAAGTGCGCGCCCAAGGAAGACGTGAAGCCCGCGGCCACCATCAAGGTCACGGACGGCGGCGGCGCGTCGTCCGGCGGGGCGGCCACGGGCGGCTCCGGCACGGGCGGGACGACCACCGCCGGCGGGTCCACCGCCGGCGGCTCGGACTCCGGCGGCTCGGACTCCGGTGGAACGGCCTCCGGCGGAACGGCCTCCGGCGGCGACGCCGGCGCGTCGGGCGGCAGCACCGGAGGCGGTACGGGCGGCTCCGGCGGCGGTAACGGCGACCCCGACGGCACCGCGTACAAGGGCAAGGAGGTCGAGGTCCCGTACGCCTGCAAGACGCCGATCGGGGACAAGAAGGCCACCTCGCCGGTGCGGATCGACGGCACCAAAAAGGGCGGCGCCTTCGACCTGACCGTGAAGTTCTCCAAGTCGGTGATGGACAGCCCGGCGGACATCCCCAAGGACTCGGTCAAGCCGTCGATGGAGGTGAAGCTGGGCGGCGCGGACAAGGGAACGGTGCACGTCGAGGGCGCGACCAACAAGGAGCCGATCAAGTCCGGCGACCCCATCGAGATTCCCGACCTCAAGGGCACGTACAAGCCGGGAGCCGACGGGAAGGCCACGCTCACGCCCGGTGTCCTGACCGTCAAGGCGCTCGGCACGACGACGACCTGCACGCCCGAGAAGGACCCGGGCGTCTCGCTCACGCTCGACACCAGCGCCCAGCCGGGCGGCGCGAGCGGCGGAACCGGCTCGGGCGGCTCCGCCGGCGGCGCGGCGTCCGGCGGCGCGGCGTCCGGCGGCGACGCGGGCAGCGGCGGCGCCTCGGGAGCGGCGGGCGGCTCCGGCGGCCTCGCCGACACCGGCGCGGCGGACCACGGCGGATTGCAGGCCCTCGGGCTGATCGCCGGCACCGTCGTGCTGCTCGGCGGCGCCGTCTTCACCTTCATGCCGCGCCGCTACCTGCGGCGCTGAGCGGACGGGCCGGCCGGCCTGCCGCGGCCGGCCCTACGGCTGTGTCGTCGGGACCTTCGGGGCCGCCGGACCCGCCGGCTGCCGCGTCCGGGCCGTCAGCCAGGCCAGTACCCGGCGTTCGGTCGCCGGGCGGGTGAGCGCCGTCATGCCGTGGCCGGTGCCGGGGACGACCGTCACCGTGGCCGCCGGCTCGGCCCCGGCCAGCCCCCGTGAGTGCGCGACCGGGACGAAGTCGTGCGCGAAGTGCGCCAGCAGCATCGGCACCCCGGGGCCGCCGGGCCGCTTCGGACCGCCCGGCGCCCAGCTCTTCGCGGCCATGTCGGCCCAGGTCGCGCGGCACTTCACGGCGGCCATGGCGGGCGCCTTCGCGGCCGCGGGGTCGCACCCCGCGAGTTTCCGCGCCTCGCGCCGCAGCCGGCGCTGCTGGGCCGAGGCGCCGGCGCGGGCGCCGTCCCGCCAGGCCAGGTACGGATCGGCCACCGGGGACAGCGCGACCACGCCGGCCGGCCGGTACGGCGTGCCGGCGGCGTACTCCGCGGTGTTCGCCGCGATCTGGCCGCCCGCCGACGAGCCGAGCAGTACGATCCGGCGCGGGTCGGCCCGGAAGCGGGCGGCCCGGGCGTGGATCCACTGCAGCGCGGCGAGCGCGTCGGTGCGCTGCGCGGGCCAGGGCGCGTCGGTGTTGAGCCGGTAGTCCGTGTCGAAGACGACGAAGCCGCGCGCTGCCAGCTTCCGGGCCCAGCCGCTCCAGTCGGAGTCCTGCGCCCAGTAGCCGCCGTGCAGAATCATCACCACGGGCCGCAGGTCTCGGCCCGGCGCGCGGTAGGCCCCGATCGTCTGCCGTTCCGTGGGCCCGTAGGCGTACGTCCCCAGGTACGGATCGCCGCCGCCCGCCGCGTCCGCCGCGGCCCGCACGCCCTGTGCCGCCGCGGCCCGCACGCCCTGTGCCGCCGCGGCCCGCCCGGCCTGCGGCACCACCGTCAGACACGCGACGGCCAGCACCCCGCACACCCCGGCCCACACACTCCCTCGGCGCATACGCCGATCGTTACCGCACCCCGCGCAGGCTCTCCCGGCCCGGCCGGGGCGCGCCACTCAAATGGCCGTGATTTATGACGTGGACATGTGCATCACCTTTTATAGGATGACTCACGTGCCCCCTGGGCACTGACCACAAAAACTGGGGAACACGTGAACATAGGCAAGAAGCTCGCCACCAGCGCTCTCGCGGCGATCATGATGACGTCCGGGCTGACGCTGGCCTCTGCGGGTACCGCCGAGGCCGCGGGCGCGAAGTACAAGTGCAAGGTGGTCATCGGCCACCTCGACTGGGGCCGGGCGACCGGCTGGTCGCAGTGCAAGAAGTCCACGTCGGGCAAGAAGGTGCACAAGCACCGCGTGGTGCTCACTTGCGACGTCATCCGCGGCGTGGGAGCGGGGCAGGAGCACACCGTGCCCTGGGACTTCTACGGGCCGTGGGTGTCGCCGGGCAAGAAGTCGCACGTGAAGTGCAGCTTCCGAAGCTTCCTGCGGAGCATGCGGGTCGTGACCAAGTAACTGACGGACAAAGGCAGCGGGCCGGCACGAAGCGCTTCGTGCCGGCCCGCTGCCTTTGCTCCGTGGCGGAGACGTCAGTGAATCTCGCCCATGAGCGTCTTGACCTTCTTGCGGTACATGTAGATCGCGAACGCCGCGAGGGCCGCGAGGATCGCCTCGACCAGGACCGCGCGCGAGCCGCTCATGTCGACGCCGCCGATGGACAGCAGGCTGGTGACGGAGTCGCCCGCGGTGTTGGCGAGGAACCAGATGCCCATCATCTGGCTGGCGTACTTCACCGGCGCCATCTTCGTGGTCAGCGACAGGCCGACGGGGGAGAGGCACAGCTCACCGATGGTCTGGATGAAGTAGATGCCCAGCACCCACATCGGGCTGACGGCCGTACCACCGGCAGCCATGCCCAGCGGGGCCAGGAAGAAGAAGAACGAGACGCCGATGAGGAACAGGCCGACGACGAACTTCAGGATGGTGCTGGGCTCCTTGCCCTTCCGGTTCAGCCACAGCCACAGCCAGGCGAAGACCGGGGCCAGCGCCATGACGAACACCGGGTTCAGCGACTGGTACCACGTGGAGGGGAACTCGACGCCGAGCAGCGAACCGGAGGCCTTGGTCTCACCGAAGGCCTGGACGGTGGATCCGCCCTGGTCGTAGATCATCCAGAAAGCGGCCGCGGCGATGAAGAACCAGATGTACCCGGACATCTTGCTCTGCTCGCTCTGGGACAGGTCCTTGTCGCGCTTGATGCGGAAAAGGACACCGGCCGGGATGAGGATGCCGAGCACGCTCAGCGGGATCATTGCCCAGTTCAGGGTGAAGTGACCGGTCAGGACGACCACACCGTAGAAGACAACGGCGATGATGAGCCAGGTCAGACCCTTGCGCAGCCATGAGGTGCGCTCCTCGGCGGTGAGCGGGGTGGGGACCTTGCTGCTCTCCGGGCTCAGGTGCTTGGTGCCGAGCAGGAACTGGAGCAGGCCCAGGCCCATGCCGATGGCGGCGATCGCGAAGCCGAGGTGCCAGTTCACGGTCTGGCCGACAGTGCCGATGATCAGCGGCGCGAGGAAGGCACCGATGTTGATGCCCATGTAGAAGATGGTGAAGGCGCCGTCACGGCGGGGATCGTTCGGCCCGTCGTAGAGGTGGCCGACCATCGTGGAGATGTTGGCCTTCAGCAGGCCGGAACCGAGGGCCACGAGACAGAGGCCCACGAAGAAGAAGCCCTGACCGGGGCCGGCCAGCGTGAGGTGGCCGAGCATGATGACGACCGCAGCGATGGCGACGGTCTTGCGGGGGCCCCATAGCCGGTCGGCGAGCCAGCCGCCGGGCATGGTCAGCAGGTAGACCATGGCCATGTAGATGGAGTAAATGGCCGTCGTCGTGGCCAAGTCCATGGCCAGTCCGCCGCCGAGACTGCCCTTTTTCGCATCGGGGCCGCCGGAGAGCAGATAGACGGTCAGCAGGGCCCGCATGCCGTAGAAGCTGAAGCGCTCCCACATCTCGGTCATGAACAGGGTGGCCAGGCCGCGGGGGTGGCCGAAGAAGGTCTTGCCGCCGGCAGGGGTTCCCTGCCCGGGGGATTCCTTCGTCAGGCTGGACGCCATGGTCGATCCTTGAGTGATCGGGACGCACAGGTGGGGCTGCGCGCCCGGGACGGCTGACCGGCACCGGCGCAGTGCCGTCCGCCCCCCACGCCCGGTAGGGAGGTGCGACACCACTGTGGAGAGAGGAATCGACAGGACGGCCGTACACCGGAATCCACGCCCCCGTGTCATGTGCGATGGGCCCGGTCTAGGAGGTCATTTGCCCACGGGCCCGGTCGTGCCGGCCCCGTACACAACGAGGACCATGACGTCATATGAACGCCAAGGTCCCGGGTTGTACGACGGACGTCCTGCCACTGTACGACGCGCGTAGCTGAGGTTGGTGCCAGTGAGACAACGGTCACATGACGACCCGGGAACCGAGCGGTGCACGCCCGCGGTCGTCCGGGGGACGCCCTCGGAGGGGCATCGTGGCCGTGACCTGTCGGACTACCATCGGGCCATGACCCGTGTACTGCTCGCCGAGGATGACGCGTCCATCTCGGAGCCGCTCGCTCGCGCACTCCGCCGTGAGGGTTACGAAGTCGAGGTGCGTGAGGACGGCCCCACGGCGCTCGACGCCGGTCTGCAGGGCAACATCGACCTGCTCGTGCTCGACCTGGGACTGCCCGGCATGGACGGCCTGGAGGTCGCCCGCCGGCTGCGCAACGAAGGCCACTCCTGCCCGATCCTGGTGCTCACCGCCCGCGCGGACGAGGTGGACACCGTGGTCGGCCTGGACGCCGGCGCCGACGACTACGTCACCAAGCCCTTCCGGCTGGCGGAGCTGCTCGCGCGGGTGCGGGCGCTGCTCCGCCGCGGCACGACCGCCGAGCCCCAGCAGCCGCCGGCCACCCATGGCGTCCGGATCGACGTGGAGTCCCACCGCGCCTGGATGGGCGAGGAGGAACTCCAACTGACCGCGAAGGAGTTCGACCTGCTGCGGGTGCTGGTGCGGGACGCCGGCCGCGTGGTGACCCGCGATCAGCTGATGCGCGAGGTCTGGGACACCACCTGGTGGTCCTCGACGAAGACGCTCGACATGCACATCTCCTGGCTCCGCAAGAAGCTCGGTGACGACGCGGCCAACCCCCGTTACATCGCCACCGTGCGCGGCGTGGGCTTCCGCTTCGAGAAGAGCTGAAGCCCCGAGGAACCCCCACCCCTGCCCGGAGGGCACCGTGCGCCGCCGACTGATCAACTCCACGCTCGCCGTGGTGCTCGTCGTGATCGCCGTCTTCGGCGTCTCGCTCGTCATCGTGGAGACCCGCACCATCCAGGCGGGCGCCCAGGAGAGCGTGGGCGCCGAGGCCGTCCGGCTGGTGGGCATGGTGGAGAGCCGGCTGAGCGGCGGCGAGAAGATCACCGCGGAGGTGCTCTCCGAGCAGATCACCACCGACCGGTACGCCCGTATCAAGGTGCCGGGTCACGACCCGGTCGAGCTGGGGGAGCGGCCCTCGGGCGACGTCATCGACGCGACCGTGCACGGCGAGCGGGGCGAGACGGTCACCGTCCAGGAGCCCCGCTCCGCGGTCAGCGCCGAGATCGGCCGGACCCTGCTGATCATCCTGGCGGTCGCCGCGCTCGCGGTCCTCGCCGCCGTGTTCCTCGCCGTACGCCAGGCCCGCCGGCTGACAGCGCCGCTGACCGACCTCGCCGAGACCGCCGAACGCCTCGGCTCCGGCGACCCCCGGCCGCGCCACCGCCGCTACGGCGTGCAGGAGCTGGACCGGGTCGCGGACGTGCTGGACGCCTCCGCCGAGCGGATCGCGCGGATGCTCACCGCCGAGCGCCGGCTCGCCGCCGACGCCTCCCACCAGCTCCGTACGCCGCTGACCGCGCTGTCCATGCGGCTGGAGGAGATCACCCTCACCGACGACCCGGACACGGTGAAGGAGGAGGCGACGATCGCCCTGGGCCAGGTCGACCGGCTCAGCGACGTGGTCCAGCGGCTGCTGACGAACAGCCGTGACCCGCGGTCCGGCTCCGCCGTCGCCTTCGACCTGGACGAGGTCGTGAAGCAGCAGATCGAGGAGTGGCGGCCCGCCTACCGCAGCGCGGGCCGGGCCATCGTCCGCTCCGGCAAGAAGAACCTGCGGGCCGTGGGCACGCCGGGCGCGGTCGCCCAGGTCCTCGCGACCCTGATCGAGAACTCGCTGATGCACGGTGACGGCACGGTGGCGCTGCGTACCCGGGTCACCGGGAACCAGGCCGTCGTGGAGGTCACGGACGCGGGCCCCGGCGTACCGCCGGACCTCGGCTCCCGGGTCTTCGAGCGGACGGTGAGCGGCCGGAACTCCACCGGCCTGGGGCTCGCGGTGGCCCGGGACCTGGCGGAGGCGGACGGCGGCCGGCTGGAGCTGCTCCAGCAGGAGCCGCCGGTCTTCGCGCTGTTCCTGAGCCGGGAGTCCGAGCAGTACCGGCCCGGCGGCGAGGACGAGCCGGGGCCCGCCGTCAGCCCGCGCTGAACGCCCGGCCGCACCGGAAGGCGCTCACGGGCGCCGGTCGTGCCGGGTCGCGCTCACGGGCGTCGGCCGCGTGCCGGGGCCCCGGAGCGGGCGTCCTCGGCCCCGGGCGCGGCGAGGAAGGCTTCCGCGGTCTCCACGGCCTCCTTGGCGGGCAGCGCCCGGAAGACCCAGGAGCGGTAGGACCAGAAGCGGAAGAGCGTGGCGATGCCGATGCCGAGGAACTTGAAGACGTTGTTCTGAAGCGGGGTGTTCCAGTCGCACCAGTACGTCGCGGCGTAGAGGATGCCGTTCTCGATCACCAGGCCGACCGCGCTGAAGAAGACGAAGAGCGCCAGTTCCTTGGTGCGGCCGCTCTTGTCCCGGTCCCGGTAGGTGAAGTAGCGGAAGCCGATGTAGTTGCAGAGGATCGCGACGACGGTCGCGACGATCCCGGCCCGCACCACGGGCAGCTCGGTGGTGTGCCGTACGAGGTTGAAGGCCACCAGGTTGACCAGTACGCCGGCCCCGCCCACCGCGCCGAACTTCACGATCTCGCCGGTCAGCAGCCGAAGCCGCGAGCGCAGCGCGCTCCGTCCAGACATGGTGGTGGCTCAGCTCCCCGTGACGGCGTCGTGTCCGGCGGCCCGTGGTCGGCGGTCCGCCGCCCACTCATGCTAACCAGCGCGCCGACGGGCCGCCCGGGGCCCTTCCGGCCCGGCGGTCAGTCCGTGACCGTGACGCGGAAGGCGAGCAGCTCACCGCCGCGGTCGGGGTCGGCGCGGTCCGTGCCGCACTGGAAGCAGTGGCGCAGGGACAGCTCGGTACGGCCCTCGCGGACGGCCTGGAACTCCAGGTAGCGGGTGCCGCCGGAACCGGCCGTCACCGGTTCGCGGGCGTCGTAGTGGCTGCCGGCCGGCTTGAGCACGTGCGGGTCGGGGGCCGGGGACTCGATGGTCCAGCGGTAGCCGGTGCCGGGGTTGTCGTCCAGCTCTATCGAGAAGCGCTCGCCGGGGGAGACGGAGATGACGGTGTCCTGCGCTCCGTAGACCTCGGGCCGGGCGGTGAGCAGGGATATCAGGGAGTACACGGTCACCAGCAGGGCCGCCACCGCGATCGCTATGCCGATCTTGCGGAAGGGCGTGGATATGCCGTCGGTCCCGTCCATGCGTCCTCCCCCTGTCCGCGCGTCCGGATGAGCCTATCTCCCGATGGCGGCTCGTACAGGCGTACGGTACGTCTGCATTAGGAGGATCCTCCAAGGGGTGGCCGGTGGTGGTCGGTCGGAGCGGATACCCTGAAGGCGTGACGTTTCCGGTAGTCGGCATGGTCGGCGGCGGACAGCTGGCTCGTATGACCCACGAGGCAGGCATCCCCCTCGGCATCAGGTTCAAGCTCCTCAGTGACACCCCGCAGGACTCCGCTGCGCAGGTCGTCGGCGATGTGGTCGTCGGCGACTACCGCGATCTGGACACCCTGCGCGAGTTTGCGCGCGGCTGTGACGTGATCACTTTCGATCACGAGCACGTGCCCACCGAGCACCTACGGGCGCTGGAGGCGGACGGCATCCCCGTCCGCCCGGGTCCGGACGCGCTGGTGCACGCGCAGGACAAGGGGGTGATGCGCGCGAAGCTGACCGAGATCGGAGCGCCGTGCCCGCGGCACCGCATCGTCTCGGACCCGGCGGATGTCGAGGCCTTCGCGGCGGAGGGTTCGGGCTTCCCGGTCATTTTGAAGACCGTCCGCGGGGGTTACGACGGCAAGGGTGTCTGGTTCGTGCGATCCGCCAAGGACGCCGAGGAGCCGTTCCGCGCCGGCGTGCCCGTCCTCGCCGAGGAGAAGGTCGACTTCACCCGCGAGCTGGCCGCCAACATCGTCCGCTCCCCGCACGGCCAGGCCGTGGCGTACCCGGTCGTGGAGTCCATCCAGGTCGACGGCGTCTGCGACACGGTGATCGCACCCGCGCCCGGCCTCTCCGAGGAGCTGTCCGCGCAGGCCCAGAACCTGGCGCTGCGGATCGCCAAGGAGCTGGACGTGGTCGGCCACCTCGCGGTCGAGCTGTTCGAGGCCGTCGATGCCGAGGGGAACCACCGCATCCTCGTCAACGAGCTGGCGATGCGCCCGCACAACTCCGGGCACTGGACCCAGGACGGCGCGATCACCTCGCAGTTCGCCAACCACGTCCGCGCGGTGCTGGACCTCCCGCTGGGCGATCCGCGCCCGCGCGCGGAGTGGACCGTGATGGCCAATGTGCTCGGCGGCGACTACCCGGACATGTACAGCGCGTACCTACACTGCATGGCCCGGGACCCGCAGCTGAAGATCCACATGTACGGCAAGGACGTGAAGCCCGGCCGTAAGGTCGGGCACGTCAACACCTACGGCGACGACCTGGCCGACGTGCGCGAGCGCGCCGCGCACGCCGCCGGCTACCTGCGAGGAACGATCACCGAATGAGCTTCAGCTCCGCATCCGCGCCCGTCGTCGGCATCGTCATGGGCTCCGACTCCGACTGGCCCGTCATGGAGGCCGCGGCGCAGGCCCTCGACGAGTTCGAGATCCCCTACGAGGTCGACGTCGTCTCCGCGCACCGCATGCCGCGCGAGATGGTCGCGTACGGCGAGGAGGCCGCGGGCCGCGGCCTGAAGGCGATCATCGCGGGTGCCGGGGGCGCGGCTCACCTGCCGGGCATGCTGGCCTCGGTCACCCCGCTGCCGGTCATCGGCGTGCCCGTGCCGCTGAAGTACCTCGACGGCATGGACTCGCTGCTGTCCATCGTGCAGATGCCGGCCGGCGTGCCGGTCGCCACGGTCTCCGTCGGCGGCGCCCGCAACGCGGGGCTGCTCGCCGCCCGGATGCTCGCCGCGCACGACGAGGAGCTCCAAGCGCGGATGCGCGAGTTCCAGCAGGAGCTGAACGACCAGGCCACCGAGAAGGGCAAGCGGCTGCGCAACAAGGTCGCGGGCAACGAAGGGTTCGGCTTCGGGGGCGGCAAGTGAGCGAGGCGGCCCGCGAGGGCGGGGCGGCGGGCCCCGCCGGCATCGAGACCGCCCGCGACCTGCTCGCCCGCTGGCCCGTCGTCGACGGCCACAACGACCTGCCCTGGGCGCTGCGCGAGCAGGTCCGGTACGACCTGGACCGGCGGGACATCGCCACCGACCAGTCCGCGCACCTGCACACCGACCTGCCCCGGCTGCGCGCGGGCGGCGTCGGCGCGCAGTTCTGGTCGGTGTACGTCCGCTCCGACTACGACGGTGACCGGGCGGTCAGCGCCACCCTGGAGCAGGTCGACTGCGTGGCGCAGCTGATCGACCGGTACCCGGGCGACCTGCGGCGCGCGCTCACCGCCGACGACATGGAGGCGGCCCGCGCCGAGGGGCGGATCGCGTCCCTGACGGGCGCCGAGGGCGGCCACTCGATCCACTGCTCGCTGGCCACCCTGCGCGCCCTGTACGCGCTCGGCGTGCGCTACATGACGCTGACGCACAACGACACCATCGCCTGGGCGGACTCGGCGACCGACGAGCCGCGCCACGGCGGCCTCTCCGCCTTCGGCGAGGAGGTCGTCCGGGAGATGAACCGGCTCGGCATGCTCGTCGACCTCAGCCACGTCTCCGCCGACACCATGCGGGACGCGCTGCGGGTCAGCGAGGCGCCGGTGATCTTCTCGCACTCCTCGGCGCGCGCGGTCTGCGACCACCCGCGCAACATCCCCGACGACGTGCTGGAACGGCTGGCCGTCAACGGCGGCACCGCGATGGCCACCTTCGTCCCCAAGTTCGTGCTGCCCGAGGCCGGGGAGTGGACGCGCCGCGCCGACGAGAACATGCGCGCGCACGGCCTGCACCACCTCGACACCACCGAGGCCGGCATGAAGGTGCAGCGCGCCTTCGAGGCGGCGCACCCGCGCCCCGTCGCCACCGCGGCCACCGTCGCCGACCACCTCGACCACATGCGCGAGGTCGCCGGCGTGGACCACATCGGCATCGGCGGCGACTACGACGGCACGGCCTTCACGCCGGACGGCCTCCGCGACGTCGCGGGCTACCCGAACCTGATCGCCGAGCTGCTGGACCGGAAGTGGTCCGAGGCCGACCTCGCCAAGCTCACCTGGCAGAACGCCGTTCGGACGCTGCGGGACGCGGAGGACGCGGCGCGCTCGATCCAGAAGCGGCGCGGCCCGTCGAACGCGACGATCGACCAGCTGGACGGCTGAGGGCCGGTCAGCTCGGCGGCGGAGCACGGCAGCACGCACCGCCCGATCCGTCCCCGCCGGGGGTGTCGGCCGAACGGACCACACCCCCGGGTACGGACCCGCGCCACGATGCCCCGTACGCATCACTCACCGCGAACAAGTGGATCTCCCGTGTCACGGTGGCCCTACTGCCACCGATTCAGGAGTTCCGAAATGGCCGACCTCGCCCCCGATCTGGAAGCCGCAGACCTCACCGGTGGAGCCGGGGTTCTCGGCACCGCCGAGGACGCCCACTCCCCGTACGGAACGCTCGGGCGTCCCGCCGACCCGCCGCTGCGCCGCGACCCGCTGACGCGGGCCCACGCGCTGCTCGGCGCGCACCCCGTCTTCGACGGCCACAACGCCCTGCCCTGGGCGCTGCGGCTGCACCACGGCGACGACCTGACGCCGGGTCACTACTACGACCTCGAATACGGCGAGCCCGCCGTCAGCACCGACATCCCGCGGCTCCAGCAGGGCCGGGTCGGCGCGCAGTTCTGGTCGGTGCAGGTGCCGACCGCGCTCAGCGGTGACCACGCCATCAGCGCCACGCTCGAACAGATCGACTTCGTGCACCAGCTGGTACGGGCCTACCCCGAGGCGCTGCGGCTCGCGATGACCGCCGACGACGTCACCGAGTGCCGCAACCGCGGCCGGATCGCCTGCCTGCTCGGCTCGGCCGGCGGCCAGATCATCGACAGCTCGCTCGGCGCGCTGCGCGCCCTGCACACCCTCGGCGTACGGTCCATGCTGCTCACGCCGGACCGCAACACGCCCTGGGCGGACGCGGCGGCCGACACGCCGTGCGCGGGCGGCCTCACCGCCTTCGGCGAGGAGGTGGTCCGGGAGATGAACCGCCTCGGGATGCTCATCGACCTCTCGTACGCCTCCACCGACACGATGCGGCACACGCTGGCCATCACCAAGGCGCCGGTCTTCCTCCACCGCTGCGCCGCCCGGAACCTGACGAACCACCGGTACAACGTGCCCGACGACGTGCTCGCGCAGCTGCCCCGCAACGGCGGCATCTGCATGGTCACCTTCACCCCGCAGCGGGTGGCCGGGCCGGTGGGCGCCGCGACCATCGAGGACGTGGCCGACCATCTGGACCACGTACGGAACGTGGCGGGCGCCGCGCACGTCGGCCTCGGCGGCGGGTTCGACACCGACCCGGCCGACGGGCGGCCGGAAGGACTGGAGGATGTCTCCGGCTATCCGCGGCTGCTCGCCGAGCTGATCTCCCGCAACTGGTCCTTCTCCGACCTGGCCGGGCTGACCTGGGGGAACGCGCTGCGTGCGATGCGTGGTGCGGAGTTCGCCGCGCGCGAGGCACGGCACCGGCGCGGGCCGTCGACGGCGACCATCGACCGGCTGGACCGGGCCGACCGGCGGGACCGGATGACCCGGCTGCACTGGGCCTGGACCTGAGGGCCGGGTACGGCGAAGGGGCGGGCGGTCACTCCCGCCCGCCCCTCCTCGGCGCGCCCTCAGCGCGGACGGAGCCGGCCCGTCAGCACAGGCACAGACAGAACGGGTGCCCCGCCGGATCGAGGTAGACCCGCCAGTTGCGCTTGCCCTCGTCGTGCTGGACCAGCCGCGCGCCGAGTTTCAGCGCCTCGCGCTCGGCCTCCTCGATCTGGTCCCGCGCCACCCGGAGGTCCAGATGGAACTGCTGGGACCGCTCGCCGCTGGGCCAGTCCGGCGGCACCATGTCGGGTGCCTTCTGGAAGGCGAGCTTCTGTCCCTGCGGCCCGGCCACCTCGACCCACTCGCCGCCCTCTTCGTCCTCCCCGGCCTGCCAGCCGAGCAGATCGGCGTAGAACTCGGCGAGAGCCCTGGGATCCGGTGCGTCGAGCACGACGACGCCGAACTGAGCGATGGCCATGGTGTTACCTCCTGAGACGAGTCATCGGTAACTGCGTTACTGCATGATGGCCTTCTACGGGTAACGTGGCAAGCGTGGCCGACCGTAGTGCGCCGCCTTCCCTGGCGCTCGTCCAGGAGCTGGCGAACACCCTGAACGTCGAGACCGGGCGGGACGCGCTGGCCGCTCCCGGCGGACTCGCGACGTTCCTGCGCACCCACGAGTTGCCGCCTGCGCCCGCCGGGAAACGCGAACTGGCCGCCGTACAGCGGCTCCGGGAGGCGCTGCGCGGGGCGTGTCTGGCGCACTCGGGAACCGACCTCCCGGACGACGCCGAGCGCGTGCTGGAGACGCTGCTCGCCGAGGCGCCACTGGTCCTTACGGTCGACACACAGGGCGGTGCCGCGCTGCGCCCCGCGCCCGGCCTGACGGGCATCCCCGCGCTCACCGCCCGTATCGCCGTCGGGATCGCCACCGCCGCGGCCGACGGCACCTGGCCCCGCCTGAAGGCGTGCGAGGCCCACGACTGCCGGTGGGTGTACTACGACCGCAGCCCGGCGGCGCGCAGCCGCTGGTGCACGATGGCGGTGTGCGGCAGCCGCGCGAAGATGCGCACGTACCGGGCGCGCCGCGCGACGGAGTCCGGCTGACCCGCCGGAGAACGCATCCCGCCCGCCCCGCCTGAGCGGCGGAACGGGCGGTACGGAGAGAGCGGAGCGGCGTTACGCGCGCGGGCGGCCCAGCGCCCGGTACGTCCAGCCGGCCTTGCGCCACAGCTCCGGGTCGAGCGCGTTGCGGCCGTCGAGGATGCGGCGGTACGTCACGACCTCGCCCAGCGTCGCCGGGTCCAGCTCGCGGAACTCGCGCCACTCGGTCAGGTGCAGCACCACGTCGGCGCCGCGCACCGCGTCCAGCGCGGTCGGCGCGTAGCCGAGGGTGGGGAAGACCCGGCGGGCGTTCTCCATGCCCTTGGGGTCGTAGACGGTGACCTGGCCGCCCTGGAGGTGGATCTGGCCCGCGACGTTCAGCGCGGGGGAGTCGCGTACGTCGTCGGAATCGGGCTTGAAGGTGGCGCCGAGGACGGCGACCCGCTTGCCGAGGAAGCCGCCGCCGACCGCCTCGCGCGCCAGCTCCACCATGTGCCCGCGGCGGCGCATGTTGATGGAGTCGATCTCGCGGAGGAAGGTCAGCGCCTGGTCGGCGCCCAGCTCACCGGCGCGCGCCATGAACGCGCGCAGGTCCTTCGGCAGGCAGCCGCCGCCGAAGCCGACCCCGGCGCGCAGGAACTTCTTGCCGATCCGCTCGTCGTAGCCGATCGCCTCGGCCAGCTTCACGACGTCGCCGTCGGCCGCCTCGCAGATCTCGGCCATCGCGTTGATGAAGGAGATCTTGGTGGCCAGGAAGGAGTTGGCGGCGGTCTTGACCAGCTCGGCGGTGGGGTAGTCCGTCACGACCCACGGCGTGCCCTCGGCCAGCGGCGTGGCGTACACCTCGCGCAGCAGCGACTCGGCGCGCTCGCTCGCGACGCCCACCACGAGGCGGTCGGGGCGCAGGGTGTCCTGGACCGCGAAGCCCTCGCGCAGGAACTCCGGGTTCCAGGCCAGCTCCGCCTCCTCGCCGGCCGGCGCCAGCTCGGCCAGCCGCTTCGCCAGCCGCGCCGCGCTGCCCACCGGCACGGTGGACTTGCCGACGACCAGGGTGGGGCGCGTCAGGTGCGGCGCCAGGGACTCCACGGCGCTGTCGACGTAGGACATGTCGCAGGCGTACTCGCCGTGCTTCTGCGGGGTGTTCACGCACACGAAGTGCACGTCACCGAAGGCACCGGCCTCCTCCCAGGAGGTGGTGAACCGCAGCCGCCCGCTGGAGCCCGGAAGCCCCGCGACGTGCTGGCGCAGCAGCTCCTCCAGCC
Organism: Streptomyces niger; assembly: GCF_000718305.1. Lineage (GTDB taxonomy): Bacteria > Actinomycetota > Actinomycetes > Streptomycetales > Streptomycetaceae > Streptomyces > Streptomyces niger. The sequence goes on along the minus strand of NZ_JOFQ01000029.1, from coordinate 43,041 downwards.
CCGGCTCGTACAGGGGCATCTCGCCGCGGCCGAGCATCTCGACCTTCTCGGGCACGATGTCGAGCCCCAGCACCTCGAAGCCGAGCTCGGCCATGGCGGCGGCGTGCGTGGCGCCGAGATAGCCGGTGCCGATCACGGTGATCTTGAGGGGCATGGACGCTCCAAACGCGAACTGAGGTGACTGCGGGCCCGAGCATAGCCGTGACGCGTCGTGTGCGATCCGGTCGTTGTCGGCAACCTCACGTACCCCACGGAATGCCACGGCTCTAGAATTCGGGGAAACGCGACAGGTTACTTAACGGTAGTTAGCACTCAGGGGAGATGAGAGACCTTGGCGGGAAACGCCGATTTCGATCTGTACCGGCCGGCCGAGGAGCACGACATGCTCCGCGAGTCGGTGCGCGCGCTCGCCGAGGCGAAGATCGCTCCGGTCGCCACCGCGGTGGACGAGGAGGCCCGCTTCCCGCAGGAGGCGCTGGACGCCCTGGTCGCCAATGACCTGCACGCCGTGCACGTCCCCGAGGCCTACGGCGGCGCCGGCGCCGACGCGCTCGCCACCGTCATCGTCATCGAGGAGGTGGCCCGCGCCTGCGCCTCCTCCTCCCTGATCCCCGCCGTCAACAAGCTCGGCTCGCTGCCGGTGATCCTCTCCGGCTCCGAGGAGCTGAAGAAGAAGTACCTGGGCCCGCTGGCCAAGGGCGACGCGATGTTCTCCTACTGCCTCTCCGAGCCGGACGCCGGTTCGGACGCGGCCGGCATGAAGACCAAGGCCGTCCGCGACGGCGACCACTGGGTGCTCAACGGCGTCAAGCGCTGGATCACCAACGCCGGCGTCTCCGAGTACTACACGGTGATGGCCGTCACCGACCCCGAGAAGCGCTCCAAGGGCATCTCCGCCTTCGTGGTCGAGAAGGGCGACGAGGGCGTCTCCTTCGGCGCGCCGGAGAAGAAGCTGGGCATCAAGGGCTCGCCGACCCGCGAGGTCTACCTCGACAACGTCCGCATCCCCGCCGACCGCATGATCGGCGCGGAGGGCACCGGCTTCGCCACCGCCATGAAGACCCTGGACCACACCCGCATCACCATCGCGGCCCAGGCGCTGGGCATCGCCCAGGGCGCGCTGGACTACGCCAAGGGCTACGTCCAGGAGCGCAAGCAGTTCGGCAAGCCGATCGGCGACTTCCAGGGCGTGCAGTTCATGCTCGCCGACATGGCCATGAAGCTGGAGGCGGCCCGCCAGCTCACCTACGCGGCCGCCGCCAAGTCCGAGCGGATCTCCGCCGGCGGCAAGGACGAGGACCTCACCTTCTTCGGCGCCGCCGCCAAGTGCTACGCCTCCGACGCCGCCATGGAGATCACCACCGACGCCGTCCAGCTGCTCGGCGGCTACGGCTACACCCGCGACTACCCGCTGGAGCGCATGATGCGCGACGCGAAGATCACCCAGATCTACGAGGGCACCAACCAGGTCCAGCGCATCGTCATGGCGCGGAACCTGCCGTAACGGCGGGCCCCTGCACGCGGGAAGGCCCCGGCTCCTCCGAGGAGCCGGGGCCTTCCCGTTGTTGTCTCTCACGTGCCCGAGCGGGTCACCGGCCGGTCACTGGTCGGCGGTGACCGTGACCGGGTCGTCGTTCTTCAGCTCGTTCACCAGCTGCTTGACCTTGGGCATGTCCCACGCGAGGTTGCCGCCGACGCTGCCGGAGACCGGCATGTTCATGGACTTGCCGTCGCCGCCCTTGCTGGTCACGTCCTTCAGCCCGAAGAACATCTTGGCCAGCGAGTAGGGGCCCATGTCCTTGTCGACGACGAGGGTGTCCAGGCCGGCGCCCATGGCGGGGTACAGCTCGAAGGGGTTCAGCAGCGTGCCGGGCGATGCCACCTGGTGGGCCAGCGTGGAGAGGAACTTCTGCTGGTTCTTGGTGCGGTCCAGGTCGCTGCCGGCGAAGGCGTGCCGGGTACGGACGTACGCCAGGGCCTGCTGGCCGTTCAGAGTCTGCTCGCCGGCCTTGAAGTCGGCGCCGGACCACTTGTCCTTGAAGCCCTTGTCGAGCTTCATGTCCACGCCGCCGATGGCGTCGACGATGTTCGCGAAGCCGGCGAAGCCGATCTCGGCGTAGTGGTCGATGTGCAGGCCGGTGTTGTACTCCACGGTGCGCACCAGCAGTTGCGGGCCGTCGATGGAGTACGCGGCGTTGAGCTTGTTGGCGCCCATCGCGGGCTGCATCTTGCCCGACTCCGAGCCGCGGAACTGCGGGATCGTGATGTTGGAGTCGCGCGGCAGGGAGATCAGCGTCGGGCCGTTGGACCCGGTGTGCAGGATCATCATCGAGTCGGTGCGCTTGCCCTCGGCGGAGCCCGTGTGCAGGTCCTTCTTCTGCTGCGCGGACATCCCCTCGCGGCTGTCGGAGCCGACGATCAGGTAGTTGGTGCCGTCGCCCTCCTCGGGGCGGTCGATCACCTTGCTGAGGTCGACCTCCTTGCGCATCTTGGAGTCGGCCCAGAAGTACGTGCCGATCGAGACGGCGAGCACGACGACGACCAGCGTGGTGAGCGTCACCTTGATGCGGCGGCCCCAGTTGGGGCGGGGCCGGTAACCGTCGTTGCCGTAGCCGTCGTCCCCGCCGCGACCGCCGCCGTAGACCTGACCGGTGTTGTACCCGTCGTCGTACCGGCCGCCACCGCCGTGGCCGCCGTCGTACCCGGGCTGCGGCGGTACGGCCTGCCGGCGCGGCGACATGCCGGGCGGCAGCGGCGGCTCCCCGTGGCCGGCGGCGGGCTGCCGGCGCACCTGGCGCATGGCACGCGCGCCCTCCGGCTGGGCGCTGCCGCTGCCGCGTCCGTACCGGTTCCTGTCGTCGTCACGGGCGTGCCCGTCGCGCCACTCGTTCATGGAGCAAAGTGTGCCTGCCGGTACGCCCCGCCTTACAGGCCGGGGACGGGATCGGACCCCGGCTGTTGCAGAGCTGATGCAAACCGGGGCGGCATATAGGGGAGGGCGTGACCTATGGGCCGCGTGGGGTGGAAGCGACGATTCGGGACGCTCGGGGCGAGCGTTTGCGAACAATTGCGAGCGTAATCGTCTGAAACGTGAGCAAACTGGACCGGTCGGGGACGTCCGCGACCGACTCGGGCGGAAGGTGCGCGCCGGGGTGCATAGGGTGGACGTATGACCGACCTCGTCACCGACGGCCCGGAGGGCAGCCTCCCGGGCAAGCCCACCTCCGTCTCGCGCACCACCCTCAGCCACATCATGGATGCGAGCCACACCAATCTGCTCGGCACCGTACACGGTGGCGTGATCATGAAGCTGGTGGACGACGCGGCGGGCGCGGTGGCCGGCCGGCACTCCGGCGGTCCCGCCGTCACCGCCTCCATGGACGAGATGGCGTTCCTGGAGCCGGTCAGGGTCGGCGACCTGGTGCACGTGAAGGCCCAGGTCAACTGGACCGGCCGGTCCTCCATGGAGGTCGGCGTACGGGTGCTGGCCGAGCGGTGGAACGAATCCACCCCCGCCCAGCAGGTCGGCTCCGCCTACCTGGTCTTCGCCGCCGTCGACGAGAACGGCAAGCCCCGCCCGGTCCCGCCGGTGATCCCCGAGACCGAGCGCGACAAGCGCCGCTACCAGGAGGCGCAGATCCGCCGTACGCACCGGCTGGCCCGCCGCCGCGCGATCAAGGAGCTGCGCGAGCGGCGCACCGCCGACGGCGTCGACGAGGGCTGACCCGCAGCCCGGACGGTCACCGGCCGTCCGGCGCCGTCACTTGCACTCCTCCTCGTCCCCCGTGACGGCCGGGACGTCGCCCGAGCCGGTGGCCGGCAGCTCGGCGCGCACCTTGTGCACCTCCTTGTGGTCCGGGCCGAGCGTGACGCGCAGCACCGGGCCCTGGCCCGGGACCGCGCGCAGCTTCGCGCCGGGCAGCGCGGCGGCCAGCGTCCGTACCGAGCGGTTCCAGCGCGGGTCGTACGCGATCTCGGTGCGCTCGGCCCGGGCCTGGGCGTTGCGGGGCGCGCCGGTGGTCGCGAAGCCGTCCGCGCGCAGCGCCCGGTCGGTCCTGGCGGCCAGGCCGCGGGTGCCGGTGCCGTTCTCGACCTGGACCCGGACCTCGTCCGGCGCCACGTCGACCATGGTCGCGCGCTGCTTGCGCTTCTTGTGGACGGCCAGCGGACGGTCCGCGCGGATGGCCTCGAAGAGCTTCTCCGCCCGGTCCTCGTCCCACTTCACCGTGGAGCCGAGGTTCGGCACGGTGTAGTTGATGTCACCGACGGGGACGGAGGCGAACTCCGACGAGGAGGGCTTGAAGCTGCGCAGCGCCTGGCCGAGCGCGACCATCTCGCGCGGCCCGAAGCCGGCGTCGGCGCGCAGCGAGCCCAGCATGGTCGAGGTGATCCGCTTGAAGGCCACCGGGTTCATCAGCGTTTCCGAGTTGGTGATGCGGTGCAGCAGCGCGACGAGGAAGCGCTGCTGGCGCTGCATGCGGCCCAGGTCCGAGCCGCCGTCGAGGTGGCGGGCGCGGACGTACTGGAGCGCCTCGCCGCCGTTCAGCTTGCTGGTGCCCTTCGGCAGGTCGAGCCCGGTGTAGCGGTCCTTCAGCGGGGTGGTGGTGCACACCTGCACCCCGCCGACCGTGTCCACCGTCTTCATGAAGCTGGTGAAGTCGACCTCCAGGTAGTGGTCGATGTGCACGCCGGTCATGTGCTCGACGGTGCGGACGGTGAGGTTGGGGCCGCCCTCCGCGTACGCCGCGTTCAGCCGGACGGGGTGGGCCGGCACCTGCCGTCCGGTCCGGTCGCTCCGGTACTCCGGCACCTCGGCGAAGGAGTCGCGGGGCAGGCTGATCACGCTGGCCCGGTCCCTGGCCGCCGAGAGGTGGACGAGCATGATCGTGTCGGTGCAGTGACAGGGCGCGCCGCCCAGGTGGTAGCGGTCCTTCTCCGCCTTCGACAGCCGGTCCCGGTTGTCGGTGCCCGCGACCAGGAAGGTCATCCCGGTCCCGGTGACGGGCCGCGGCCGGTGGTCCATCCCTTTGAAGGCGTCCACCCGGGTGATGCCCTCGTCCACCCCGGTGACCATCGCATGGCCGATACCGCTCGCGGCCAGCAGGGCGACGGACGAGACGGCGATCACCCGCACGATCCACCGGGCGCGCCGGCGCCGCCTGCCTGGTGCGGGGAGCGGGAGGGTGCGGGGCGGTGGGGGCATAGCGGGGCACCTCCTCATAGGGAGCAGGGGGACGGACGACAGTACGTCGATATGATCGGCTGACTGTCATCACACGCCGCTCCGGCCCACCGCGCCACTCGGCTGTCGTCAGGCCCGTACGTCCGTTCGCGGTAACGTGAACACCGATGAACGACACCCACGCCACGCCGAGCCGGCACCCCGCAGTCTCCGTGATCATGCCGGTGCTGAATGAGGAACGTCATCTGCGCAGCTCCGTGCGCCACATCCTGGAGCAGGAGTACGACGGCGAGATGGAGGTGGTGATCGCGCTCGGGCCCTCCACGGACCGCACCGACGAGATCGCCGCCGAACTGGTACGGGAGGACCCGCGGGTCCACACCGTGCCCAATCCCACCGGCCGCACGCCCGCCGCGCTGAACGCCGCGATCGAGGCGTCCCACCACCCCGTCGTGGTGCGGGTGGACGGCCACGGCATGCTGTCGCGCAACTACATCGCGACCGCCGTGCGCCTCCTGGAGGAGACCGGCGCGCAGAACGTCGGCGGCATCATGAACGCCGAGGGCGAGACGCCTTGGGAGGAGGCCGTCGCGGCCGCCATGACCTCGAAGATCGGGGTGGGCAACGCGGCCTTCCACACCGGCGGTCAGGCGGGCCCCGCCGAGACCGTCTTCCTCGGCGTCTTCCGGCGCGAGGCGCTGGAGCAGCAGGGCGGGTACAACATCGAGTTCATCCGAGCGCAGGACTGGGAGCTGAACTTCCGCATCCGTGAGGCGGGCGGGCTGATCTGGTTCTCGCCCGAGCTGAAGGTGCAGTACCGGCCGCGGCCGAGCGTGAAGGCGCTGGCCAAGCAGTACAAGGACTACGGCAGGTGGCGGCACGTCGTCGCGCGCTACCACGCCGGTTCGATCAACGCCCGCTACCTGGCCCCGCCGACCGCGCTGTGCGCGTTCGCCGCGGGCATCGTGGTCGGCGCGGCGGTGACGCCCTGGGGCTTCGTCGTCCCCGGCGCCTACCTCGCGGCGATCCTGGCGGGCTCCGTCCCGGCCGGCAAGGGCCTGTCGCTCAAGGCCCGCGCCCAGATCCCCGTCGCGCTGGCGACCATGCACTTCTCGTGGGGCTGGGGCTTCCTCACCAGCCCGCGCTCGCTGGCCAAGAAGGTCATCGCCAGCCGCCGCCCGGCGGTGACGGCCCCGGCCGAGAAGACCGCGTAAGGCGGCGCACACGTACGACGGCGGCGGCCGGCCCCCTCGGGGACCGGCCGCCGCCGTCGTGTCACGGGCCGGGTGTCAGAAGGTGTAGCCCGGGTTCACCTTCATGCAGGCCTTCTTGTCCTCGCCGTTGAGGGCGTCCGCGCTCTCCGGGGCCTTCTCCGCCTGCTGCTTGCCGCCGGCCGCCTTCGGGTACGTGGTGCCGGTGCGCCAGTCGTTGCCGACGACCAGCCGGATGCCCTGCGCCGAACTGGACTCCTTCACCGCGCTCTTGGGCAGCCCGAGCGCCTTGGCGACGGCCAGCGCGTCGCCCTCCGCGTCCTTGCCGCCGTACGTGATCGTGGTGTCGGCCTGGGCGATGAGCGTGGCGTCCGTGCCCGCGGCCGTGTAGCCGAGCGTCGCCAACTGCCCCTGCACGGCGCTCGCGCGCCCCACCACCGGGCCCTGGATCGCGCCGTTGGTGCCGTTCTGCACGGTGATCTGGAGCTGATCCTTCGCCGTCGTGGCCTTCGGGGCGGCGGCGGGCTTCTTCTTCTCGTCCTTGCCGTCCAGCGCCGTGTCGTTGCGCAGCATCGCGAAGACCTGCTCGGCGTCGCCCGGCTTGGGGATGACGTAGGACTCGCCCGGACCGTACGACCAGGGCATGGTCGCCATCGTGACCCGCTTGACCGGCACCCGGTTGAGGTCGCCGCCGAGGTCGTAGAGCTTCTTGACGCTGCCGAGCCCGTCGTCCACGGTCAGCGCCTTGGTGGCGGCCTCCGCCAGCGCCTGGAGCTTGCCCGGGTCGGTGAGCTTGGTGCCCGCCTTGAGCTGCCGGATCATCGAGTTCATGTACATGTGCTGGGCCTTGGCCCGGCCGATGTCGGTGTTGTCCTCGAAGCCGTAGCGGGTGCGCAGCCACTGGAGCGCCTGCACGCCCTTGATGTTGTGGTCGCCCTTGGTCAGCTTCAGCCCGCTGCCGTGGCCCTTGCTGTCGTGCGAGTAGATGTTGTCGTCGACGCACACGGGGACGCCGCCCACCGCGTCGGCCATGTCCACCACGCCGGCGAAGTCGATCATCATGAAGTGATCGATGTAGATGCCGGTCAGCTCTTTCCACGTGGCGACCGTGCAGCCCGGGCCGCCGTGCTGCAGCGACTGGTTGATGGGCGCGGTGGTCTGCGGGTACACGTCGCCGCTCTTGGGGTCGGTGCACTTGGGGATGGTCACCCGGGTGTCACGGGGTATCGAGAGCACCGACATGCTGGAGCGGTCGGCGGAGACGTGCAGCAGCATCTGCACGTCCGCCAGCGGCTTGCGGCCCACATCGGCCTTGGCGCCGCCGAGCTTGAGGTTCGCCTTGCTGTTCCGGCTGTCGGAGCCGAGCAGGAGGATGTTCATCGGGGTCTGGCCGAAGGCGTTGGGCTCGGGCTTCTTCAGCCCGCCCGCACCGAGGTCCAGCGCCCCTTTGCGAAGGTTGCCGTTGAGGTGCTCGTAGTAGAGGTAGCCCGCGCCCGCCGTACCGAGGACGAGCAGCGCGGCGATGCCGGCGGTCCAGCGCAGGACCCGGCGCCCTCTTCGGCGTTTGCGTCTGCCGCGGCCGGCGGGCTCGGCGGGCCCGCCGGCCGCGCCGTCGTCCACGTGCTGCCCGTCGCTGCGGCCTTCGTAGAGGCTGTCGTCCCAGCCCAACTCCTGGGCGTCGGGCTGGTGTCGGCGTGATCGATCACCACGCACACTGCCTTGCCGCATCGCTGCCCCTCCCCGTTTCTTCCATCCGGTGGTGCGCTCGGCGGCCTGGCAGGGCGGCCGGTCGTTCTTCACTTGGCGGTACTGGCTCTGCTGCTCTTACTGGGCTGCTCTTACTTGGCGCAGACGTTCTTGTTGTCCGCGTTGACGTTCTGGACCCCGTCCGGCGTCTTGTCCGGCGGCCCGACCGGCTCCCCGGCCCCGGTGAAGTCCTTGCCGAGGATGAGCTTCATCGGCACCTTGGGTCCGGCGTCGCCGCTGGTCTCCTTCAGCGCGGACTGGGGCAGGCCCATCCACTCGGCCAGGGTGGCGGCCTGGCCGGCCTGGTTGGGCGCGTACTCCAGGCGCGTCGCGTCCAGCGTGGTCGAGGCGTTGCCGGCGTTGGTGGACAGCGGCGCGCCCTTGGTGTTCTGCAGCCAGTCGACGGTCTCCTGGGCGGCACCCAGGGGGCCGCCGCCGTTGGAGACGTCGACCCGGACCTCGGCCGCGGGAGCCTTGGCGACCGGCTTCGTCTTCTTCTTGGGCTTGTCCTTCTTCGTCTTGGTCAGCGAGTGGTCGGCCTGGACCATCTTGAACAGCGGATCGGCCTTGGCCTTGTTCAATATGACGGTCGCGGGGTCCTCAGGGTTGTCCAGAACCGGCACGGTCGCGAAGGTGACGTTCTTGACGTTGACCCGGCTGAGGTCCTTGGCCAGGTCCATCAGCTTGCTGGCGGTGCCGATGCCGGTGTCGACGGTGAGCGCCTTGGTGGCGGCGTTGCTCAGCTTCCACAGCTTGTTGACGTCCGTGAGCGTGTCGTCGGACTTCATCTTGCGGATCATCGAGCTGAGGAACTGCTGCTGCAGCTCGATGCGGCTGAGGTCACTGCCGGTGCCGACGGTGTGCCGGGTACGGACGAACGCCAGCGCCTGCTCACCTTGGACGACGTGCTTGCCGGCCTTGAGCTTCAGGTGCGACTTGGGGTCGTCGATGTCCTTGCCGGCGCACACCTCGACGCCGCCCACCGCGGTGGACAGCTCCTTGACGGCGTTGAAGTCCGCCATCATGAAGTGATTGATCTTCAGGCCGGTCATCTTCTCGACGGTCCGCCAGGTGCAGCCGGGGTCGCGGCCCTCCTGGCCGAGGCTCGTGTTGAAGCGCACCCCGGTCTCGCCGGGCACGTTCTTCGTCGAGCCGTCCTTCTGCTTGGTGGGGCAGTCCGGGATGTCGGTGATCATGTCGCGCGGAATGCTCAGCGCGGTGGCGTTCGTCCGGTCCGCGGAGACGTGCATCAGGATCGTGGTGTCGGCGTGGCCGACACTGCCCAGGTCTCCGTAGCCGTCGTTGCCCTTTCCCTCGCGGGAGTCGGTGCCCATGATCAGGATGTTCACCGGGCCGTCGGTGACCGCTTCGTTGTTGATGCCGACGTCGACCTTGGAGATGTTGCCGTCCAGGTGCTGGTAGACGAAGTACGCCCCCGTGCAGCCGGCGACCAGCACGAAGCCCATCGTGCCCGCGCCCCAGTACAGCGCCTTTTTCTTCTTCGACGCCTTCGGCTTGGGCTTGCGCCGCCCGGTGCTCGCCGCGGGCGCCGCAGCTGCCGCGCGGTGCCCCGCGCGCCCGCCGGCCCGGCGGTTGCGCTGGGCGGGCAGCTCACGGGTCGGCGTGTCACGGTCGTTTCCGGCCGACCGGCCGCGTTCCTGTGCGCGCCGCTGCTTCCGGCCACTTTCTGCGGCGGGTGCGGAGGGTGCTGCGGTTCTCCGGCCGGCCTGCCCGGGGGCTGACTTTGCGCCAGTATCCAGTCGCAGTTCGTAGTTGCCGGTGTTCGGGTCGAACACCCACTGATCGGCGGGATCGATGTCGCCCGCCTGCCCACGGCCTTGCGCGTCCACGGTGCCTTGAGTCCTCCGTCGGTGCCACGCGGCGCCTGCCCCCTCAAGGCGCTCGGTCGGTCGGATTGCAGTGCGCGGTCAGCCAGTCTGCGGACCGGATCGCTCACACTATCCGCCCAGTTCAGCGTCCAGCGACGCCCGTGACAAATTCCACGTCCCTACAACTGGGCAATCCACCCAATACCTTCGCGTCCGTGATCCACCCTTTGCGGGGGTTTATCGGCAGATGCCCCGGTCTGCACTGGTTCCCCGGAAGGTGGTCACGGGCGTCGGCGTGGCCGATTCGGGATGGACGGGCTTGTCAGATTCGTCCCCGCCGTTCGAACGGCCCGCGCCCCGGGCATCCGTCTGCCCGGTCTGCGGGTCCTTGGCCGGGTCGTCGTATTGGGTGGTGTCCGTCTGTTCTGTCGGCGCGGGCCGCACCGGAATCGGACGGTCCGCACGCAGCCGCGCGAAGAGCTGGCCGGCATCCGGCTGCACCAGTTCGTCGCGGTTCACGTTGTACGCGTACGCCTGGCGGGGCACGGTCAGGAAATGGATCTTTTTTGTGGGGATGTCGCGAACGCTGCGCACCAGGTTGAACAGCCCCCGCAGTGACGCCAGCCCCTCGTCGGTGGTGAGGGAACTCGTCGCGGCGTCCAGCAGCGGGTAGAGGCGCGCCGGGTTGAGCAGCACGCCGTTGCCCTGCACCTTCTTCACCAGCGCCGCCAGGAACTCCTGCTGCCGCGCCATCCGCTGGGTGTCGCTGCCGTTGCCCAGGGACTTGCGGGCCCGTACGTACCCCAGCGCCTGCTCGCCGCGGAGCACCTGGCGGCCGGCCGCCAGGTTCAGGTGCGAGTCCTGGTCGGCGACGGCCTGCGGCAGGCAGACCTCGACCCCGTCCACCGCGTCCACCATGTGCTTGAAGCCGGTGAAGTCCAGGATCATGTGATGGTCGATGCGGATGTCGGTCATCCGCTCGACGGTCCGGATCGTGCAGGCCGGCCCCGCCGCCTCGAATGCGTAGTTGAACTGGGTCAGCAGGGGCGCGGTACGGGTGCCGTCGGGCTTCGTGCACTCCGGCACCTGCACCATCAGGTCACGCGGGATGCTCACCGCCGTCGCGCTCTTCCGGTCCGCCGCCAGGTGCAGCAGGATCGTGGTGTCCGAGCGCTGGGTGCCGTCGTCGGTGCCGTACTCGCCGTTCCCGCCGCCCCGGTCGTCCGAGCCGATCAGCAGGATGTTCTGCACGTTCTTCGCCGACGCCGGCGGCCGCTCCGCCTCGTACGCGCGCAGCTTCGCCGCGGTGTCGGAGTCGGCCGTGATGTTCCCGTCGAGCTTGTCGTACGCCAGCCAGCCGACCACGCCCACGCCCAGCACGGCGGCGCCCGTGCCCATCGCGGTCCAGCGCAGCCACCGCCGCCGGGCGGGCCGGCCGTCGCCGGCCGCCGGCTCGTTGCAGCGCTGCAGTTCTTCGGGGATCTCCGGCCTGTTGTCCACGGCTGCGTCCACCCCTCGTGCGTCGGCCGCGCGGGGTACGGCCGGTGCGCCCGGTGCCGCGGCCCGGGCGGCGCGCCCGGTCCCCGGTACCCCGGGAGACGGCCGCGTCCCGCGCAGGGTTGTACGTCTTCCTGATCGTGGACCGCGCGGGACGGATCGGCGCCCGCAACGGGCGCCCGCTGGGCCGGTCGGGCGAACCGCCGGAATGCCTGGCCGGCGGCTCAGGCCTCCGTGGGCGCGACGACGGTGACCTGCTCGGCCTCCTTGCGCCGGACCAGTCCGTCCGCGTCCAGCCGGTCCGCGTGGCGGCACAGAACGACGGAGCCGTCGGTCGCCAGCGGCGCGTACAGCCCGTACGCCAGCCCGTCCCACGTGCCGTACGGCAGCGCGGAGAGCACCCGCTGCCGCTCGGGCAGCCGGGCCAGCTCCACGGCCGCCGCGCGGATCTCCGCGCCGGTGAACTCACGCCCGTCCACGGTGAGCGCGGGCGCGTGCGGGTCGACCGGCGCGTACGGCGCGAAGCGGTCGCCCTGGCCCGGCACCTCGGCGGCGTAGTCGGCGAAGCCGGCCGGCGGCTCGGGGAAGCGGCCGCCCAGCGGGCGCAGCGCGAGCGCCACCCGCTCCCCGGAACAGGCGCGGGCCGCCTCCAGGGTGTCCGGGCCGCTGACGACGAGGTCCGCGGCCGCCGGGTCGCCGCCGACGTCCGCGACCACTCCGACGGAGGAGCAGGCCACCAGCCAGACGGCGGTCTGCCAGTGGGTGGGCAGCAGCAGTGCGAGCCGGTCGCCGGGCTCGGCCGACAGCTCGTCCTGGAGGTAGTTGGCGGTCTTGGCCACCCAATTGGCGAAGGTGGCGACGGAGAGTTCGACGCGTTCGCCGGTGGCGTCGTCGTAGAAGGTCACGAGCGGCCGCGCCGGGTCGGAGGTCAGCGCGGATCGCAGCAGGTCGGCGGGGGTTCGGTCGGTGGCGTTCATCGCCGTCAGCCTACGCGCGCCGGCCGCCGCCGTACGGCGTACCCGGCGTCGCCGGTGGGGCCGCGACGCGCCGATGAGACGTCAGGTCCCCAATGGCGGATTTGTCATACTCCGTCCACGATCGCTTCCATGCGTGCCTTCGTTGCCACTTCGCTCGGCGCCGCGACCTTCGCGGCCCTCGTCGTACCGCTCGCGCTGCCGGCCGGGGCGAACTCCGTCCAGGCCCCCGCAGCCGCCGCTCCCGAGGCCGCCTCCGCGGACGTCCCCGGAAGCACCCAGTCCCTGCCGCTCGTCCCGCTCGGCGACCGCGACCGCGTCCTCCCCGGCCGCGGCTCGGGCCGCGCCGCCACGGCCGCGCCCGTGGGCATGCCCGTCAAGGACGTACGGCCCTTCTCGCTCGTCGGCGTCGTCTGGACCGACGCCCAGGCCGAACTGCACGGCCAGCCGCAGGTCCGCACCCGCGCCACCGGCAGCCACAAGTGGGGTGCCTGGCAGGACGTGCAGACGCACTACGACGACGCCCCCGACCTGGACTCCCCGGAGCGCGGCGCCAAGCCGCGCGGCGGCACGGCCCCGCTGTGGGTGGGCGACTCCGACGCCGTGCAGATGCGGATCGCCCCGGAGCAGGGCCGGCAGGCCGTCACCGAGCTGCCCGCCGGGCTGCGCCTCGAACTGGTCGACCCCGGTTCCCCGGTCGAGCGCGACCCCGCGCCGGCCGCCGCCGGGCAGCAGGCCAACGACAGCTCGGCCGCCAACGCCGGGCTCGCCCCGCTGGGCGCCACCGAGATCCCGGCGGCGCCCGCCGACGGGCTGCAGGCGGACCTGGCCGCGGCCGGCCAGCAGGAGCGCGGCCAGGCCGCCGGGGCCGAGCCGCGCAACGGGCCGCGACCGAAGATCATCACCCGGGCCGGCTGGGGCGCCGACGAGAAGCTGCGGGAGCCGAAGTTCGGGTACACCAAGACCGTGAAGGCGGCCTTCGTGCACCACAGCGCCACCGGCAACACCTACTCCTGCAACCAGTCCTCGGCGATCGTCCGCGGCATCTACCGCTACCACGTCAAGAGCAACCACTGGCGGGACCTCGGCTACAACTTCGTCATCGACAAGTGCGGCACGATCTTCGAGGGCCGGGCCGGCGGCGTCGCCAAGGCCGTCATGGGCGCCCACACCCTCGGGTTCAACAACGACACCACCGGCATCGCGGTCATCGGCACCTTCGACAAGGCCAAGCCGCCGGCAGCCGCCGTCGACGCCCTCGGCAAGCTCACCGCGTGGAAGCTGGGGCTGTACGGACGCAACCCGGACGGCAAGACCACACTGGTCTCGGGAGGCGGCAACCGTTTCAAAAAGGGAACCAAAGTCCGGCTGAATGTCATCTCCGGACACAGGGACGGCTACGTGACCAGCTGCCCGGGCGCCGCGCTCTACGGCACACTCGGCTCGGCGCGTACCGCCTCCGCCCGCTTCCAGGGACGCTGAGGGCCCGGGGGCCGGAGCCCGTGCGCGCACGGGCTCCGCGGCCGGGCGGCGCCGGAGCCCGCCTACCGGTGGGTAAGCCCACTGGCAAAGCGGGCAAACCGTCTGCCTACACTGGTCCGCCGTCCGGCCGACCCCAGCAGGAAGCAGAGACAACAAAGGTGACTGAAGCGATCCTTCTGGTCGGCGGCAAGGGCACCCGGCTGCGTCCGCTGACGGTGCACACGCCCAAGCCCATGGTCCCGGCCGCGGGCGTGCCGTTCCTGACGCACCAACTGGCCAGGGCCCGCGCGGCAGGCGTGGAGCACATCGTGCTGGCCACTTCCTACCTCGCCGAGGTTTTCGAGCCGTATTTCGGCGATGGGTCGGAATGGGGGCTTCATCTCGAATACGTCACCGAAAAGGAACCGCTCGGCACCGGCGGCGCCATCCGCAACGTCGCCCACCGGCTCCACTCGGGCCCCGACGACCCGGTACTGATCTTCAACGGCGACATCCTCACCGGGCTCGACATCGAAGCCCTGGTGCGCACCCACCAGGAGACGTCGGCCGACGTCTCGCTGCACCTCACCCGGGTCGAGGACCCGCGCGCCTACGGCCTCGTCCCCACCGACGACACCGGCCGGGTCACCGCCTTCCTGGAGAAGCCGCAGACCCCCGAGGAGATCGTCACCGACCAGATCAACGCGGGCGCCTACGTCTTCAACCGCTCCGTGATCGACGCCATCCCGCAGGACCGCCCGGTCTCCGTCGAACGCGAGACCTTCCCCGGCCTGCTGGAGGCCGGCGCCCACCTCCAGGGCATGGTCGACTCCACCTACTGGCTCGACCTCGGCACCCCGCAGGCCTTCGTCCGCGGCTCCGCCGACCTCGTCCTCGGCCACGCGCCCTCTCCGGCGGTACCCGGGCGGCGCGGCGAGCACCTCGTCCTGGACGGCGCCGACATCGCGTCCGACGCCAAGCTCAGCGGCGGCACGGTCGTCGGCAGCGGCGCCCGGATCGGCGCGGGCGCGCGCATCGCCGGCAGCACGGTCCTGGCGGACGCGGTGGTCGAGCCCGGCGCCCAGATCCACGACTCGCTCATCGGCGCCGGGGCCCGCATCGGCGCCCGTACGGTCCTGTCCGGCGCGGTCATCGGCGACGGCGCCACCGTCGGCGCCGACAACGAGCTGCGCGAGGGCATCCGCGTCTGGTGCGGCGCCGACCTGCCGGCCGCGGCGGTGCGGTTCTCGTCCGACCAGTAGCGGGTGGCCGCGGCCGGTGGGGGCCGCGCTCCCCGTGACGACTGCCACGCCGTGACGAGGCCCGCCGGGCGGCCGGCGCGCCGCCCCGCTCCCGTACGCTGAACGGATGCCCCGCACCCGCACCTGGGCCCCGCCCGGCCCGTACGACCTGCTGCGCACCCTCGGTGTGCTGGGGCGCGGCCCGGGCGACCCCGCGTACCGGGTCGAGGCCGGCACGGTCTGGCGGGCCTCCCGCACGCCCGACGGCCCCGCGACGGTCAGGATCGCGGCGCGGCCCGCCGAGGGCTGCGTCGAGGCCGAGGCGTGGGGCGCGGGCGCCGACTGGATGCTGGACCGACTCCCCTCCCTCCTCGGGGAGTCGGACGATCCCGCGGCCTTCATGGCCCGCCACCGGATCGTGCACGAGGCGCACCGCCGCAACCCCGGGCTGCGGCTGGCCCGCACCGGCCTCGTCCTCGAATCGCTGATCCCCTCGATCCTGGAGCAGAGGGTCACCAGCGACGAGGCGTACCGGGCCTGGCGGCTGCTCTTGCAGCGGTTCGGTGAGCCCGCGCCCGGCCCGCACGAGCGGCTGCGGGTGATGCCCGACCCGCGCGGCTGGGCCATGATCCCGTCCTGGGAGTGGCACCGCGCGGGCGTCGACGCCAAGCGCTCCGACACGGCCGTACGCGCCGCCCGGGTCGCCCGCCGCCTGGAGGAGGCGGCGGACATGGACCTTCCGGCCGCGCTGCACCGCCTCCAGCTCGTCCAGGGCATCGGCCCGTGGACCGCAGCGGAGGTCCTCCAACGCTCCAACGGCGCCCCCGACGCCCTCACCCTCGGCGACCTGCACCTGCCACGCATCGCGGTCTACGCGCTCACCGGCCGGATGGGCGGCACCGACGAGCAGATGCTGGAACTCCTCGCCCCCTACGAAGGCCAGCGCCACCGCGCGGCCCGCCTCCTCCTGCTCTCAGGCCGAGTCCCGCCCCGCCGAGCCCCCCGCTACTCGGTCCGCGACATCGCCCGGCTCTGATCCCCGGCTGCGGGCAATCGCCGGAGGCGCCCTACCGCACCGCGACGAACTCCGCCGGCTCCCGCGGAGCCCTCGGCTTCGGCTCGCCCGCCGGCCGCCCGATGGCCACCGCCCCCATCGGGTCCCAGTCCGCCGGCAGCGCCAGTACCTCCCGTACGACATCCCGGCAGAACATCGTCGAGGACACCCACGCCGAGCCCAGCCGCTCGCCGGCCAGCGCCACGAGGAAGTTCTGCACCCCGGCGCCCGCGGCGACCACGAACATCTCCCGCTCGGCGGCGTTCCGCCGGGCGTCGGCCGCCGCGTCCGGCCCCTCGTACGTGTGCGAGCCGTCCATCACCAGGCACGGCACCGCCAGGTACGGCGCGTTGCGCAGCACGTCGCCGCGGCGCACCCGCTTGGCGACGGACTCCTCGGACTTCCCGTCACCGCGCAGGTCCGCCAGCCAGGCGTCCCGCATCGCGTCCAGCAGCCGGGTCCTGGACTCCTCGGACTCCAGCAGGACGAACCGCCAGGGGGTGGTGTGGTGCGGCGCGGGCGCGGTCACGGCCGCCGCGACGGCCCGCCGCACGGCGCCGCCGTCCACCGGGTCGTCGGTGAACTCCCGGACCGTACGGCGCAGCGACAGTGCCTCCCGTACGGCCTCGGAGGTGCCGAGCCGGAACATGTCGTCGGCGGCGGAGCGGACCAGCGCCCGGGCGCCGGTGTCCGGCTCGCCGCCGTCGGCCGCGTCCTGAGGCGGCGCCACGGTGTGCGGCAGGCCGCGTACCACCGCGACCGGCAGCCCGCCGGCCTTGCCCTTGACCAGGTCGCCCGCGCTCGCCAGCTCGTCGGCCGTGGCGACGACCGTGGCGCTGAGCGGGTTGCCGTGGCCGTCGGTGCCGCCGCGCAGGTCCGCCAGGACCCGTACGCCGGCCGCGCCGATGGCGACGTCGGTCAGGCCGCTGCGCCAGGGCCGCCCGAAGGTGTCGGTGACGATCACTCCGACGTGCACGCCGAGCGTGGCGCGCAGCCCGTCCCGGATCGCCCGGGCCGAGGCGTCGGGGTCCTCGGGCAGCAGCAGGACGGTGCCCCGCGGGGTGTTCGAGGCGTCGACGCCGGCGGCGGCCATGACCAGGCCGTTGCGGTTCTCGACGATCCGCAGCGTGCCGCGGCGCGCCACGACCCGCACGGTCTCCTGGTCGATGGCGGCCTCGCGGTCGTCCGCCGCCACGATCCGGTCCTCGGCCTTGCTGACGATCTTCGAGGTGACCAGCAGCACGTCGCCGTCGGCCAGCCCCGGCAGCCCGTCCGCGGTGGCCGCGGCGGCGATCAGCTTGGCGAGGTCGTCGCCGGGGCGCACCTCGGGGATGCCGGGCAGCGCCCAGACCCGGTACGCGGGCACCTCGGCGTTTTCGCCGTACGGGGCGCCGGGGGCCGCGGCGCCGTCCTGCGCTGCGGCGGTCACGCCCGTACCTCTTCGGCCAGCGTCAGCGCCTCGCGGGCCATCGCGGCGGTCGCCTCGACGTCGGTCATCATCAGCGGCACGGCGCGGCAGCGGATGCCGGCCTCCTCGACCTCGGCGACCTTGTCCGCGTCGACGGTGTCCACCAGCCAGCCGTCCAGCAGCCCCATGCCGTAGTGGGCGGCGACGGCCGAGGCGGTGGACTCCACGCCGACCGCGGCCAGCACCTTGTCGGCCATGCCGCGCACCGGCGCGTCGCCGACGATGGGGGAGAGGCCGACGACCGGCGCGCCGGCCTCGGCGATCGCCTCCCGGATGCCGGGGACGGCGAGGATCGTGCCGACGCTGACGACCGGGTTGGACGGCGGGAAGAGGATGACGTCGGCGGCGGCGATCGCCTCCAGCACGCCGGGGGCCGGCTTGGCCTGCTCGGCACCGACCGGGACGACGGCCTCGGCGGGCACGGAGGCGCGCAGCCGGACCCAGTACTCCTGGAAGTGCACGGCTTTCTTCTCGCCGTTCTCGTCCTCGACGGCGACGTGGGTCTCGACCCGGTCGTCGGTCATCGGGAGCAGACGCACGCCCGGCTGCCAGCGGTCGCACAGCGCCTCGGTGACCGCGCTGAGCGGGTAGCCCGCGCTCATCATCTGCGTACGGACGATGTGGGTGGCGAAGTCCCGGTCGCCGAGCCCGAACCATTCAGGTCCGACGCCGTAGGCCGCCAGCTCCTCCTTGACGCGGAAGGATTCGTCCGAACGCCCCCAGCCCTGTTCCTCGTTGATGCCGCCACCGAGCGTGTACATCACGGTGTCCAGGTCCGGGCAGACCTTCAGCCCGAACAGGTGGATGTCGTCACCGGTGTTGCCGATGACCGTGATGTCCGCGTCCGGAGCCGCTGCCTTCAGTCCCCGCAGAAAGCGGGCGCCGCCGATGCCGCCGGCGAGAACCACAATGCGCATGGGGCCAGTCTCTCGCAGCCGGGGGCCGTGTCCATCAGGGGTTCAGGGCGTGGCCGCCCGCTGAGCGGCGGGTGTGCTCTCGTGCCGGGCCCTGGGGTGCATCGGCATGTCCGTCAGCCCGGGGAAGTAGACGTGCAGGCTGACGCCCGGGGTGAGCGTGTCGTTGGTGACTTCGTGGACGTACCCGGGCGCGAAGACGCGCTGGGTGCCGGCGGTCAGGAGCCGGCTGCCGCTGGAGCTGTGTTCGGTCAACTCCCCTTCCAGGACGGTCAGTACGCCGGAGGACCGGCCGTGGTCGTGCCGGCCGCTGCCCTGGCCGGGCAGCCAGCTCAGCAGCCAGACCTCGTAGCCCGGCCCCGTGCGCAGCCGGTGGTACCAGCGGGTGGTGGCGTCGTACTCGACGAGGGGCGCCCACTGGTCGCGGTCGGCGGCGATCGACCGGGCCAGCCCGGCGAATTCGGACACGGTGGCGGGGTGTTCGCGCGGGGGCTGGAGGAGGTGGGGGACCTCGAAGATGTCGCCTGCGATCTGGAGGTCGCTGTCGCTGTTCATGAACTTCTGGTTCCTCGGAGGAGAAGAGCACGGAAAGGGTGCTGCGGCCTTGCGCTGCGGCGTGGAGCCGGGCGAGCGGAGTGCGGCGTCGCGTACGGCGCCACGGGCCGCTCAGGGGCGGTGCGGGAGAAAAAGGCTGGAGCTCAGTGGCTTCAACAGCTGGAACAGCGACAGCGAGCCTGGGCAGCGCAGCGGGACCCGTAGGCACGGGTCAGGCGGGGCGCGGGCATCACTGGCATGGAGTCAAGGAGAGCGGGTACTCGGCGCGCGTGTCAACTGGTTGCCGGGTTTGGGCTAAATGTTTCACCTCATCCGGTTACCGTGCCCGGCGAAAGGTTTGTGCACCCGACGGTCAGGAGAGGTGGCCCACCAGTCACGACATCAAACGCCGTTGTGGTTCCGTGATCTGAATGTGATCAAGCCCGCTTCTGGTGATGGAGTGCAACGTGATTGCCGTCCGTTGAGTCCTTCAGAAGCAGAAGGGGGTCGCGGGATGTATGAGGCGAATGTTTGTCCTTGTTTTAGCCGATATGAACACTTACCGCGCACCCTTGGTTCCGCAGAGTGAATAAGGGGCCCAATAGCAGATCTCGGCTTGACTGGCCCGGATCCACGCACTTGTAATTTCACTCGTGTCGTTCAGCCGTCATCGGTAACGGCAACATCACGGGGACGCAATGACAGACGAGGGGCGCACATGACCGAGCTGTTCGAAGAATTGCTGGTCGAGGAGGCGGACGAGGAGCTCGGCTGGCAGGAGCGCGCACTGTGCGCCCAGACCGATCCCGAGTCCTTCTTCCCGGAGAAGGGCGGCTCCACCCGCGAGGCCAAGAAGGTCTGCCTCGCCTGTGAGGTCCGGTCCGAATGTCTTGAATACGCGCTTGCCAATGACGAACGCTTCGGTATCTGGGGCGGACTGTCCGAGCGCGAGCGGCGCCGTCTGAAGAAGGCCGCGGTCTGAAGCCCGACGACGGCGGCCCGGGCGGCAGTCGCCCGGTACCGGTCGGCACCGCGCACGGGCACCGGCCGACGGACCGGCCCCGCCATCGAGGAACATCACGGGCACCCGCTCCGCCCCCGGCACACCACCGGGGGCGGAGTGCTGTGTACGGGCCCGGCGGACCGCCGCGTACGGACCCGGCCGCCGCGCCCGCGTGAACCATTAGTGTGGGGCTCCGTCCGAGACGCACCAACACCCGCATGGTGAGCGCGCGTCCATCGCAGTCCATCGCAGTGTCTTCCGGGGGCCACACCCGCAGCGGCCCGCCCGCCGCGGGAGACGGCAGCCCCGGGTCCGGAGGGCCCGTACCTCGATGTCCGTGCACAGCCAGTCGGCGGCCCAGGCCGCCTCATACGAAGCCGCCGCGCCCCAGTTCCCGCGGCATGTCGTCACCGCCGTGATCGTCTCGCACGACGGCGCGCGCTGGCTGCCCGACGCGCTCTCCGGCCTGCTCGGCCAGGAGCGCCCGGTGCAGAACGTCATCGGCGCCGACACCGGCAGCGCCGACGACTCCGCCCGGCTGCTGACCGAAGCCCTCGGCGACGAGCGGGTGCTGCACCTCGCCCGCCGCTCCGGCTTCGGCACCGCCGTCGACGAAGCCGTCCGCACCGCACCGGTGCTCACCCCCGACGACCTGCCCTACCTCAAGCGCCCCAGCGGCTGGGACCCGGTCACCCGGACCTGGCACGACGAGGCGTACGACATGCCCGAGCTGCCGCACGGCGAGCCCGTGCAGTGGCTCTGGCTGCTGCACGACGACTGCGCGCCCGCGCCCGACGCGCTCACCGAACTGCTGCGGGTCGCCGACGCCAGCCCCTCCACCGCCGTCATCGGCCCCAAGCTGCGCAGCTGGTACGACCGCAGGCAGCTCCTCGAAGCCGGCGTCAGCATCGCCCGGTCCGGCCGCCGTTGGACCGGCCTGGACCGCCGCGAACAGGACCAGGGCCAGCACGACCAGGTCCGCACGGTCCTCTCCGTCTCCACCGCCGGCATGCTCATCCGCCGCGACGTCTACGAACAGCTCGGCGGCTTCGACCGCCGGCTGCCGCTGATGCGCGACGACGTGGACCTGTGCTGGCGCGCCCAGGCCGCGGGCCACCAGGTGCTCATCGCGCCGGACGCGGTCCTGCGGCACGCCGAGGCGGCGTCCCGCGAGCGGCGCCCCATCGACTGCGTGGGCCGCTCGGTGGCGGGCCCGCACCGCGTCGACAAAGCCGGCGCCGTCTACACCCTGCTGGCCAACTCCCGCGGCGCGATCCTGCCGTACGTCCTGCTCCGCCTCGTCCTCGGCACCTTCCTCCGCGTCCTCGCCTACCTCGTCGGCAAGGTCCCGGGCCAGGCCCTCGACGAACTCGCCGGACTCTTCGGCGTCCTGCTGCGGCCCGGGAAGATCATGGCGGCCCGGCGCAGACGCGGCCGGCCCGCGGTGGAGGCGAGCGAGCTGCGCGCGCTCTTCCCGCCGCCCGGCGCGACCGTACGGGCCACCGTCGAACAGGTCGCCAGCAACTTCGCCGGCCGAGCGGCCCCCGAAGCCTCCTCCGGCGGCCGGCACGGCGCCGTGGAGTCCGGGCCCGGCGGCGACGACGCGGACTTCCTGGAGGTCGAGCAGTTCGCGCGGCTGAAGCGGATGGCGCGGCGGCCCGCGCCCGTCCTCTTCGCCGTCCTGCTCCTCGTCTCCCTGATCGCCTGCCGCGGCCTGCTCGGCGGCGGCGCGCTGACCGGCGGCGCCCTGCTGCCCGCGCCCGGCGACGTCTCCGACCTGTGGGCGCGCTACTTCCACAGCTGGCACGACGTCGGCATCGGCTCCACCGCCTCGGCGCCGCCCTACCTCGCGGTCGTCGCCCTCGTGGCCACCGTCTGCTTCGGCAGCACCGGCTTCGCCGTCACCCTGCTGCTGGTCGCCTCCGTCCCGCTGGCCGGCCTGACCGCGTACTTCGCCTCCCGGCCGCTGGTCACCTCGCGTCTGCTGCGCGCCTGGGCCGCCGTCGCGTACGCCTTCCTGCCCGCCGCCACCGGCGCGCTGGCCGGCGGCCGCATCGGCACCGCCGTCCTCGCGGTCCTGCTGCCCCTGATGGCCCGCGCCGCGATCGCCGCGAGCGGACTGCGGCTCGAACCCGGCGTGCGGCCCAGCTTCCGCGCCGCCTGGGCGTACGCGCTCCTGCTGACCTTCACCACCGCCTTCACCCCGGTGGTCTGGCCGATCGCGGTCCTCCTCGGCCTCGGCCTGCTGGTGCTGCGCTTCCTCGACGGCAACCGCGACAGGATCGTGGCGTACCTGCTGCGCTTCCTCGCCGTCGCCGTCTCCCCGATGGTCGTACTCGCTCCCTGGTCGCTGTCGCTGCTGACCGAGCCCTCCCGCTTCTTCCTGGAGGCCGGGCTCGCCTCGAAGCCCGGCCAGGCCGACTGGCTGGGGCTGCTCGGCTTCAGCCCCGGCGGCCCCAAGGCATACGGCAGCGTGCTGCTCCTCGGCGTCGTGCTCGCCGCGCTCGGCGCGCTGCTGCGCGGCGAGCGGCAGCCCGCGGTCCGCACCGCGTGGGCCGTGGGCCTGGTCGGACTGCTCTTCGCGGGCCTCGCCAACGGCTCCGGGTGGGCCGGACCGCCCGCGCTGGTCTACGGCCTGGCACTGCTCTGCGCCGCCGCGATCGGCGCCGAGGGCATCCGCACCCGCATGCTGGCCCTCGGCTTCGGCTGGAAGCAGCCGGTGGCCGTGCTGATCGCGCTGGCCGCCGCGCTCGCCCCGGTGTGGGCGGCGGCCAGCTGGATGATCAGCGGCGCCGCCGGGCCGGTGGAGCGCCGCAACCCCGAGCAGGTCCCGGCGTTCGTCGCCGAGGAGTCCGGCACCGCGGACCGCGCCCGCACCCTCGTCCTGGACGGGGACGCAGGGCACGTC
The DNA here is from genome assembly GCF_000718305.1 of Streptomyces niger. Lineage (GTDB taxonomy): Bacteria > Actinomycetota > Actinomycetes > Streptomycetales > Streptomycetaceae > Streptomyces > Streptomyces niger. The sequence continues at coordinate 20,019 of NZ_JOFQ01000029.1, read as the reverse complement.
GCGTACTCCCTGGTCCGCGGCTCCGGCGCGCGCCTGGGCGACGCCGACATCGCGGCCGAGGCCGGCGAGGACAGCCGCCTCAACGACGTCGTCGCGCACCTCGTCGCGGGCTCCGGCGCCGACCAGACCGACCGGCTCGGCGGCTACGCCGTGCGCTACGTCCTGGTCAAGGACGGCGCCCCGCGCGAGATGGGCCGGGTCCTGGACGCCACGCCGGGCCTGACCCGGATGAGCCAGGAGGACGGCAGCGCCCTGTGGCGGGTGGACCGCCGGGTCTCCCGCGTCGCCATCGTCAACGGCACCCAGGACGGCGCGCAGGGCGGTACGGCCGCCCCGCCCGTCGCGGTCGCCGCCGACCCGGTCGACGCGCACACGAAGGTGCCCGCCGGCCCCGACGGGCGCGTGCTGCGCCTCGCCGACGCCGCCGACGCCGGCTGGCAGGCCACCCTCGACGGCAAGCCGCTGAAGCCGGTCACGGTCGACGGCTGGGCGCAGGGCTTCGAACTGCCCGCCACGGGGGGCCGCCTGGACCTCACCCACGAGGGCCCGCTCACGCACACGCTCTGGATGACGGCACAGGGACTGCTCGCCGTGGTCCTGGTGGTCATGGCCCTGCCGGGCCGCCGCCGCGACGTCGACGACGACCTGCCCGAGGAGGGCCTGGCGGCGGCGGTGCCCGCACAGCCCGTGGAGGGCGAGGGGCGCCGCGCCCGTAGGCTGCGCGCCGCGCAGGAAGCGGCGGCGGCGCAGAAGCCCGGTGCGGAGGCGACCGTGCCCGGCGCCCGGGACGGCGCCGACCCGGTGGCCGACCCGTACGCGGCGGCCGCTCAGCAGGCCGACCCCTACGCCGTCCCGCAGGCGGACCCGTACGCCCCGGCCGGGCACGGCACCCCGTACGCCGATCCGTACGCCGCCGACCCCTATGCGGCCGCCCACGGCGTTCCGCAGCAGGGCGTGCCCGAGATGCCGCAGCAGCCGCCGTACCAGGACTGGCAGGGCGGCCAGGGCGGTCAGGGCGGTCAGGGCGCTTCCCCGTACCAGGCCGCGCAGTACGGGCAGCAGTACCCGCCCGCCTACGAGGGCGACCCGTACGCACAGCAGGCCTACGGAGCCGGCGGCTACGACCCGTACGGATACGGACAGCAGCAGCCCTACGGGAACGGCACGGCGTACGACGGCCGGCCGCACGACGGGGCGCCCCATGACGAGGGCGGCACCACGCACGACGGCTCGTACCGCGAGCCCCGCCGCGACGGGAGCGACCAGCAGTGAACCGCACCACCATGTCCCTGATCGGCGCGGTCGCCGCGCTCGCCGCCGTCACCGGGGTCGCCGCCGTCGCGGCCCCCGGGGACGACGCGGGCACCACCGCCTCGAAGGCCGCCACGCTGCCCGTGCAGCGCTCCTCTCTGATGTGCCCGGCCCCGACCTCCTCGGAGGTCGGCGAGACCACGTACACCGCCTTCACCCCCAAGGGCGCGAAGACCGGCAAGGGCAGCGCCGACCTGCGGGCCGCCGCGGACGGCCGCACGGACGACACGGGCAAGACCGAAAAGACCGAAAAGACCAAAAAGGACGGCAAGGGCGGTAAGGACGGCAAGAGCTCGCAGGAGAGCGGCACCAAGCCCGTCGCGCCCCTGAAGGCGCCCGGCACGCCGGTCACCGAGACCACCGACAGGTCCGACGCGCCGGCCCTCATCGGCACCGCCGACGGCGGTCTCGCGCCGGGCTGGAGCGTGCAGCAGACCACCGAGGTCAGCGCGGGCACCGGCCGCGGCGTGCTCGGCACCGCCTGCACCGCGCCGGACACCGACTTCTGGTTCCCCGGCGCGAGCACCTCGGCCGACCGCCAGGACTACGTCCACCTCACCAACCCCGACGACACCGCGGCCGTCGTCGACCTGAAGCTCTACGGCAAGGACGGCGCCCTGAAGGGGACGACCGGCGAGGACATCCAGGTGCCGCCGCATTCCAGCGTCCCCGTGCTGCTCTCCACGCTCTCCGACAGCCGGGACGCCAACGTGACGCTGCACGTCACCGCCCGCGAGGGACGGGTCGGCGCCGCCGTGCAGGCCGGTGACGACAAGCTCGGCGGCGACTGGCTGCCGGCCGCTGCCGACCCGGCCTCCGCCACCTCCGGACTGGTGCTCCCGGGCATCCCGGCCGACGCCTCCTCGGTGCGGCTGGTGGCCATGGCGCCCGGCTCGGCCGACGCCGACCTGAAGGTGCAGCTGGCCACGCCCACCGGCGCGATCGTGCCGGCCGGGCTGGAGACGCTGCATCTGAAGAGCGGGTCGACCACCGCGGTCGACCTCAAGGACCTCACCAAGGGCGAGGCGGGGTCGCTGATCCTCACCCCGGCCGAGGGCTCGAAGGCGCCGGTCGCCGCCGCGCTGCGGGTCGTCCGCGGCAAGGGCTCGGGCCAGGAGATGGCGTTCATCCCGGCGACGAAGCCGGTCGGCACGCGCGCCACCGCGGCCGACAACCGCGCCAAGGGCAGCACGCTCTCGCTCGTCGCCCCGCAGAAGGGCAAGGACGCGCGGGTGAAGGTCACGGCGTCGGCGGGCAGTGGGGGCGGCAGCACCGCCACCAAGACCTACACGGTCAAGGGCGGCAGCACCCTCGCCGTCCAGCCGCCCCGCCCGAGCGGCCTCAAGGGCGCCTACGCGCTCACGGTGGAGCCGGCGGCGGGCAGCGGGCCGGTCTACGCGGCGCGCACCCTCGCGCTGCCGCACGGCGGCGTACAGGGCTTCACGGTCCAGACGCTGCCGGACGACCGGGGGCTGGTCCAGGTGCCGACGGCGGGCTGGAACATGTCGGTGCTGAACGACTGACGTAGGTCGGTACCGAACGACCGACGTGACGGGCGCGCACGGGCCCCTCGGGAGACGCCTCCCGAGGGGCCTGTTGCTGTCGCGCACCCCTGCTTCTCCAGGGGACGGCTCAGTCCTGCCCGTAGCGGGGGTCGACCGACTCCGGGGCCAGGCCCAGCAGTTCCGCGACCTGCTCGACGACGACCTCGTGCACGAGGAGCGCGCGCTCCTCGCGATTCTTGGTGCGGATCTCCACGGGGCGGCGGTAGATCACGATGCGGTCCCGGCTGCCGTCCTCGCTGGACAGCAGGCTGCCCAGCGGCACCACGTCCTCGTCCGGCCCGAACCCCTCGTCACCCTCGGGCAGCGGCCGCGGCACCTCGCGCACGGAGAACTCCACCTCCGACAGCTGCGGCCAGCGCCGCTCCAGGCGCTCCACCGAGTCGTGCACGAGGTCCACGAAGGCATCGGCACGGCTCACGGAGAGCGGTACCTGCGGCGGCGCGATCGGACCGCGCATCCCGCGGCCGTGGCGGTCGCGGCGGCGCGGACGCGGCTCCGTCGGGCTGGGGTTCTCCTCGGCACCGGCCGGGGGAGGTACGGGGCTGTCCATCAGTCACGAGCGTAGCTGCCAAGGGCCGCGGGCGGCCGAACTCTCGCACCGTGCGCCTCATGTCGCTCACTGATCGGTATGCGTTCTGTTCCGTTCGTTCGTCCGAGGCGAAGTGACCGGCGAACGCTCGCATGACGCCCGCGAAATGACACGAATTGACTGGAGTGGGAGGGGGAATCATCGGCTCCACTCGCCTCGCAACGGGATCTCGGCGCAGGTCAGGCCGAGCGTGCGCAGGTCAGACAGGTCGGGCGAACCGGGACGACACGGCCGGGTGAGGTCATGGAGAGTCGTCGCGGCCCGCTCAAGAGTGCGGTACCGTCCAACGTCGTGAGCCCTGTACGTCGCTGTTCGCGAACTGCGTGCGGCCGTCCCGCCGTCGCAACGCTGACGTACGTCTATGCGGATTCGACCGCTGTGCTCGGCCCGCTCGCCACTTACGCGGAACCCCACTGCTACGACCTGTGTGCCGAGCACTCCGAGCGCCTGACCGCGCCACGCGGGTGGGAGGTCGTCCGGCTGGCCGCCGACCCCGGCGCGGTCCAGCCGAGCGGTGACGACCTCGAAGCGCTCGCCAACGCGGTGCGGGAAGCGGCGCGTCCGCAGGAACGTGCGGCCGGCGGACCCGAGGCGGCCGGCCCCCGCGAGGCCGACCCGATGGAGGTGGCCCGGCGTGGTCACCTCCGTGTGCTGCGCTCGCCGGACTCCTGAAGGCCGGCGACCCGCGCCTTCGTGGGCCCCGGTCCGCACGGCTTCGTAAATGCCGGTGCCGCGTACTCGTAGGTGTCGATGTCGCGTACTCGTAGGGGTGCGGGCATCGGTTTCCGGCCGTTTCCCCGAGGTGTACGCGCCTGATGTCCCCGCGTGCACAGGCCTGATGCCGAAACACTCCTGAACAGCCGTCATTTCGTGACGGCCCATTGACTCCGGCTTGGCGCGGACACGACCATTCCTCCACTCCTGCGAGATCGCTTTCCGCATGACGGAAGCAGCGGGGGAGCCGCCACGCCGCCGGGGAGGCAGCCGCATGTCCGGAGTGTTCGTCCAGCAGCTTCAGCCGATCGCCGATTCGCTCGCCCTGTCCGCGCTCGTCGCGGCGCTGCCCCTGATCACCGTCCTGGTCCTGCTCGGCGCCGTACGGATGCGCGCCCACCACGCGGGCCTCATCGGACTCGCCGTCGCCCTGCTGACCGCCTGGTTCGGCTCGGCCATGCCCGTGACGCAGGCCCTCTCCAGCGCCGTGCAGGGCGCCGTCTTCGGGCTCTTCCCCATCATGTGGATCGTCGTCAACGCCCTGTGGGTGTACCGGATGACGGTCCGCACCCAGCACTTCGACGTGCTGCGCCGCTCCTTCTCCCGGCTCTCCGACGACCCCCGCATCCAGGCCCTGGTCATCACCTTCTGCTTCGGCGCCCTGCTGGAGGCGCTGGCGGGCTTCGGCGCCCCGGTCGCCATCAGCGCCGTGATGCTGGTCGCGCTCGGCTTCGACCCCGTCAAGGCGGCGGTCGTCGCCCTCGTCGCCAACACCGCACCCGTCGCGTTCGGCGCCATGGGCACCCCTGTCGTCACCCTCGCCCAGGTCACCGGGCTCCCGCTGGACTCGGTCGCCTCCGTGGTGGGCCGCCAGACGCCGCTGCTCGCCCTCGTCGTGCCCCTCCTGCTCGTCGCCCTCGTGGACGGCCGGCGCGGCCTGCGCGAGACCTGGCTGCCCGCCCTCGCCTGCGGCGTGGCCTTCGCCGTCGCCCAGTTCGCCGCCAGCAACTTCGTCTCCGCGCAGCTCGCCGACATCGGCGCCGCACTGATCGGCGCCGCCGCGCTGGTAGCGGTGGCAGCCGCCCGCCGCCCCGCCTCCGCCGACGTCCGCCGCCCCGCCTCCGCCGACGTCCGCGCGGCCGTCCTCACCGGCGCCCGCAGCGAGGACCTGGACGTACGGGACAGCCGCCGCGAGACCGTCCGCGCGTACGCCCCGTACGGCCTGATCATCGTGGTGTTCTCGCTCGCGCAGATACCGCCCTTCAAGGGCTGGGCGGCGGCCGCGACGCAGTCCTTCGACTGGCCGCTGCTGAACGTCGCGGGCCCCGACGGCAAGCCGGTCGGCGGCAACGTCCTCGCGCTCCCGCTGGTCGCCACCGGCGGCACCCTCGTCCTCCTCGCCGGACTGATCACCGCGGCCGTCCTCGGCGTGCGGGCCGGCGCCGCCGCCAAGGAGTGGCTGGCCACCGTCCACGAGCTGCGCTTCGCCATCCTGACCGTGACCTCCGTGCTCGCCCTGGCCTACGTCATGAACCTCTCGGGCCAGGCCGCCACGATCGGCCATTTCGTCGCCGCGGCCGGCGCGGGCCTCGCCTTCCTCTCGCCCGTACTGGGCTGGTTCGGCGTCGCCGTCACCGGCTCCGACACCTCCGCCAACGCCCTCTTCGGCGCCCTCCAGGTCACCGCCGCCCAGCAGTCCGGACTCGCCCCCGAACTGCTCGCGGCGGCCAACAGCTCCGGCGGCGTCCTGGGCAAGATGATCTCCCCGCAGAACCTGACCATCGCCTGCGCCGCCGTCGGCCTGGCCGGGCGCGAGGGCGACCTGCTCCGCAAGGTCCTGCCCTGGAGCCTCGCGCTGCTCCTCGTGATGTGTCTGATCGTGCTGGCGCAGAGCACGGCGGTACTGGGCTGGATGCTGCACTGAGCAGTCGCCGGGACCGCCGCGCCCGGCCACGAAGCCATCCCGTCCGGTCGATTTCGGGCCGGAAGCAGTCGTACGGGAACATCGTTCACCGATGGTTCACGGCTGGGCCACAGATCTTCCCGGTAGCTTGGGTGACCCGAAGAGACCTCAGGAGGGTGGCTGTGGCTGATCTGTCGCAGATCGTGAAGGCGTACGACGTGCGCGGTGTGGTCCCCGATCAGTGGGACGAGGGGCTGGCCGAGCTGTTCGGAGCGGCCTTCGTCCAGGTCACCGAGGCGGACGGGATCGTCATCGGGCACGACATGCGGCCGTCCTCGCCGGGCCTGTCCCGTGCGTTCGCCCGCGGTGCCGCCGGGCGCGGGGCCGACGTCACCGAGATCGGGCTGTGCTCGACCGACGAGCTGTACTACGCGAGCGGCGCGCTGGACCTGCCGGGCGCGATGTTCACCGCGTCGCACAACCCCGCCCAGTACAACGGCATCAAGATGTGCCGGGCCGGCGCGGCCCCGGTCGGCCAGGACACCGGCCTCGCCGACATCCGCGCCCTGGTGGAGGGGTGGCTCGAGAACGGCGCCCCCGAGCCCGTCGCGGAGACCGGCTCCGTCACCCAGCGCGACGTGCTGGGCGACTACGCGGCCCACCTGCGCTCCCTGGTGGACCTGGTGCACATCCGGCCGTTGAAGGTCGTGGTGGACGCGGGCAACGGCATGGGCGGCCACACCGTCCCCACCGTCTTCCAGGGCCTGCCGGTGGAGCTGGACCCGATGTACTTCGAGCTGGACGGCACCTTCCCGAACCACGAGGCCAACCCGCTGGACCCGAAGAACATCGTCGACCTCCAGGCCCGCGTCCGGGAGACCGGCGCCGACCTCGGCCTGGCCTTCGACGGCGACGCCGACCGCTGCTTCGTCGTCGACGAGAACGGCGACCCGGTCTCGCCCTCGGCCATCACCGCACTGGTCGCCTCGCGCGAGCTGGCCAAGGAGCCGGGCGCCACGGTGATCCACAACTGCATCACCTCCTGGTCCGTCCCGGAGGTGGTCAAGGAGAGCGGCGGCCGGCCCGTCCGCACCCGCGTCGGCCACTCCTTCATCAAGGCCGAGATGGCCAGGACCGGCGCGATCTTCGGCGGCGAGCACTCCGCGCACTACTACTTCCGCGACTTCTGGAACGCCGACACCGGCATGCTCGCCGCCATGCACGTCCTGGCGGCGCTCGGCGGCCAGGACGGCCCGCTCTCGGGCCTGGTCGCGCAGTACGACCGGTACGCCGCCTCCGGCGAGATCAACAGCACCGTCGACGACCAGGCCGGCCGACTCGCCGCGATCAAGGCCGCCTACGAGGGCCGCGAGGGCGTGGAGCTGGACGAGCTGGACGGCCTGACCGTCACCGCCACCGACTGGTGGTTCAACCTCCGCCCCTCCAACACCGAGCCGCTGCTGCGCCTGAACGCCGAGGGCCGGGACGCGGCCACCGTCGACCGCGTCCGCGACGAGGTCCTGGCCATCGTCCGCGGCTGACGCGGCGCGCCGCCACGGAGGCGGGGCCGGCGACGGGTGCGGAAGCCCGCGCGCCGGCCCCGCCGTACGGTGGTTCCGACGGGCCCCGCGTGCCCACGTCCTCAAGCGCGACCTGGCCGCGTACCGCGGCCCACCGGCCGAAAGGCGCTCCCGGCCGCCACCCGGCGGTACGCTGACGAGGCGAAACACATCATCACCCTGAAGGGGTCGCCACCATGCCGGTCGAAGCCAGCCTCCTCGAGATCCTCGCCTGCCCGGCGTGCCACGCCCCGCTCGCGGACAAGTCCGCCGACGACCCCGCCGAGCTGGTCTGCACCGGCACCGGTTGCGGTCTCGCCTACCCCGTGCGCGACGGCATCCCCGTCCTCCTCGTGGACGAGGCGCGCAAGCCGGCCTGAGAATCCTGGGGCAGCGGCCGGCGCCGCCCGGCCCGCCCGGCGACCGGAAGGCAGCATCACCATGCTCGACGAGTCACTTCTCGACGCCCCCGAGGCCCTGGCCGAGGCGGACCGGTACGGCCTGCTGCGCGCCGTGGCCGAGTCCGGCGCCCGCGTACGCACCGCGGCACGGAACGCCGCCGAGGCCGGCATACCGGACCTCGCGCCCGACGGCCGCCCGCGCACCGTTCTCGTCGCGGGCCCCGCCCCCGCCGCCCCCTGCGTCGCCGACCTCTTCGGCGCCCTCGGCGGCGGCAGCTGCCCCGTGACGTCGATCCGGCCCACCGGCGTCGCCCCCGTCCCCGGCGCCCTGCGCTGGTCCCTGCCCGGCTGGACGGGCCCGCTGGACCTGCTGCTCCTCGCCGCGCCCGACGGCGCCGACACCGGCCTCGCCGAGCTGGTCGAGAACGCCTACCGGCGGGGCTGCTCCGTCGTCGGTGTCACCCCGGCCGGCAGCCCGCTCGCCGACGCCCTCACCCAGGCCCGCGGGCTCGCCGTACCGCTCGCGACCACCCCGTACGACGGCGAGTTCGACGTCGAGGGCGCGCCGCCCGCCGCGCCCGGCACCCTCTGGTCGCTGCTCACCCCGCTGCTCGTGCTCGCCGACCGGATCGGGCTGATCAACGCGCCGGCCGACGAGCTGTCCCGGCTCGCCGACAAGCTCGACCAGGTCGCCGCCGAGTGCGGCCCGGCCGCCGCCACGTACGGCAACCCCGCCAAGACCCTCGCCGCCGAGCTCGCCGACAGCCTCCCGCTGATCTGGACCGAGGGCACCGTCGCGGGCGCCGTCGGCCGGCACTTCGCGACCGTGCTGACCGGCCTCGCGGGCCGCCCCGCGCTCGCCGCCGAGCTCCCCGAGGCGCTCACCGCGCACGGCATGCTGCTGGCCGGAGCGCTCGCGGCCGGTGCCGACCCGGACGATTTCTTCCGTGACCGGGTCGAGCAGCCCGAGACGCTGCGCGCCCGCGCTCTGCTGCTCCGTGAGGGCCCGCCGGGCCCGCTGTCCGCAGCCCCCACAGCCCGCGACCTCGCCCTGGAACGGGACACCCCGGTCAGCGAGCTCGAAGCGGAGAGCGAGGGCAGTCCTTTGGAGAACGCCGCACAACTCCTGGCCACCACGGATTTCGCCGCCGTTTACCTGGCGCTCGCCGGAGCCGAGGGATCATGAGGCGGGGCGGTGCGCGCCGCCCCCTCGGACCGTCCTCTCTCGGACTCGGACAGTCGTCTCTCGGACTCGGACCGTCGTCTCTCGGACCGTCGCCCCTCGGACCGCCGCTCCACCGCCCGTCCGGTCGCCGTCACCGCCCCTACCGATCACTACAGGAGCCCGCCCGCCATGGACCGCCTCACCAACACCGTGCGCCCCTACGCCTGGGGGTCCACCACCGCGATCCCTTACCTGCTCGGCGTCGAGCCGACCGGTGAGCCGCAGGCGGAGATGTGGATGGGCGCCCACCCCGGCGCGCCGTCCCGCGTCGACCGGGGCATCGGTCCGCAGTCCCTGGCCGAGATCATCGACGAGGACCCGGAGATCGAACTCGGCGCCGACGCCGTACGCGCCTTCGGGCCCCGCCTGCCCTTCCTGCTCAAGCTGCTCGCGGCCGGCTCCCCGCTCTCCCTCCAGGTCCACCCCGACCTCGCGCAGGCCGAGGAGGGCTTCGCCGACGAGGAGCGGCGCGGCGTCCCGATCGACGCGCCGCACCGCAACTACAAGGACGCCAACCACAAGCCCGAGCTGATCTGCGCGCTCACCCCCTTCGACGGCCTGTGCGGCTTCCGGCACCCGGCCGAGGCCGCCGACCTGCTCGCCGGCCTGGGCGTCGACAGCCTCAAGCCGTACGTCGACCTCCTGCACGCGGGCCCTGAGGAGGACGCGCTGCGCGAGGTGCTCACCGCCGTCCTCACCGCCGACAAGCACGCCATGGCCGAGACGGTCGGCGAGGCCACCGCCGCCGCCGAGCGCCTGGGCAAGGCCGGCGGCCCCCACGCCGAGTCCTACGCCGCGTACGCCGCCATCGCCCACCACTACCCGGGCGACCCCGGCGTCATCGCCGCGATGCTGCTCAACTACGTCACGCTCCAGCCCGGCGAGGCCCTCTTCCTCGGCGCCGGCATCCCGCACGCCTACCTCAACGGCCTCGGCGTCGAGCTGATGGCCAACTCCGACAACGTGCTCCGCTGCGGCCTCACCCCGAAGCACGTGGACGTCCCCGAACTGCTGCGCGTCGTCCGCTTCGAGCCGGGCGACGCGGGCGTGCTGCGCCCGGAGGCCGGCCCGTCGGGCGAGGAGGTCTACGACACCCCCATCGACGAGTTCCGGCTCTCGCGGTACGTCCTGGCCCCCGGCGCCGCGCCGGTGCCGCTGGCGAACCGTACGCCGCAGATCCTGCTCTGCACGGCGGGCTCCGTCGTCCTGCGGGACGCCGGCGAGCCGGACCCGGCCCGGCAACTGGCACTCGCGCCCGGTGAGTCCGCCTTCGTCCCGGCCGGGGAGGAAATCGCCGTGACCGGTGAGGGCACGCTCTTCCGCGCCACCGTGGTCGTCTGATGCAGGCCACTGTTACGGGTGCGAGAATGACCTCCCCATGGGGTTAAAGGGGCGGTAAAGCCCGGTCGACGGAAGGGACATGCGGCACTCATGAGTGCATCAGGCGGCACCAAGGCCATCGTCGCGGCGCTGGGCGCCAATCTGGCCATCGCGGTAGCGAAGTTCGTGGCGTTCGCCTTCAGCGGTTCGTCCTCCATGCTCGCCGAGGGCGTGCACTCCATCGCCGACTCCGGCAACCAGGGCCTGCTGCTGCTGGGCGGCAAGAAGGCCAAGCGCGCCGCCACCGAGGAGCATCCCTTCGGTTACGGCCGCGAGCGCTACATCTACGGCTTCCTCGTCTCCATCGTGCTCTTCACGATCGGCGGCGTCTTCGCGCTGTACGAAGGCTGGGAGAAGATCCAGCACCCGCACGAGCTGGAGCACTGGTACTGGCCGGTGGGCGTCCTGGTCTTCGCGATCGTCGCCGAGGGCTTCTCCTTCACCACGGCCATCAAGGAGTCGAACTCCCTGCGCGGCCAGCAGTCCTGGGCCCAGTTCGTCCGCCGCGCCAAGGCCCCCGAGCTGCCGGTCGTCCTCCTGGAGGACTTCGGCGCGCTCGTCGGCCTGGTCCTCGCGCTGCTCGGCGTCTGCCTCACCCTCATCACCGGTGAGGGCGTCTGGGACGGCATCGGCACCATGTGCATCGGCGTGCTGCTCGTACTGATCGCCCTGGTCCTGGCGGCCGAGACCAAGTCGCTGCTGCTGGGCGAGGCGGCGGGCGCCGACCAGGTCGCCAAGATCCGCGCGGCCATCGTCGACGGCGACACCGTCACCCGCGTCATCCACATGCGCACCCTCCACCTCGGTCCCGAGGAGCTGCTGGTCGCCGCGAAGATCGCGGTTCAGCACGACGACACGGCCACGGAGGTCGCCGACGCGATCAACGCGGCGGAGGACCGCATCCGCGCCGCCGTACCGATCGCCCGCGTCATCTACCTGGAGCCGGACATCTACAGCGCGGAGGCCGCGGCCTCGGGCACGTCGGTGCCGGGCGCCTGACCCGTCACGCGCAAGGGCCCCGCACTCACCTCCTCCGGTGAGTGCGGGGCCCTTCGTCGTACGGGTGGCCGGTACGGCCACCGGTGTCCGGTTACTGGATCTCGGCGAGTACGGCCATGATCGCGTCGTTGTCCGGTGCCGCCTGCAGCCGCGCCCGGAAGTCCGTGTCCATCAGCTTCCGCGACAGCAGCGCGAGGATCCGCAGATGCTCGTCGCCCGCCGCCGCCTCCGGTACGGAGATCATGAAGACCAGCTTCGCGAGCGTGCCGTCCAGCGACCCCCAGTCGATGCCTTCGGGAGACCGCGCGAACCCGACGACCGGCGCCGTCACCGCGTCCGTCTTGGCATGCGGGATCGCGATCTCCTCACCCAGCCCGGTGGTGCCCTGCGCCTCCCGCGCGAGCGCCACCCGCACCAGCTCGGCCACGTCCGCGACCTTCCCGGCCCCGGCCGCCAACTCCGCCATCTCCCGGATCGCCGCCTCCTTCTCGGTGGCGTCGAGGCGCGTCTTGACGGTGGCGGGGGTGAGATAGCCGGAAAGGACGGCGGCGCCGGTCGCGTCGGCGTCGGCGGGAGCCTCCGGCCCGGGGTCGGCCTTGGTGCCGGCCCGTGCGCCGGCTTCCACCTCCGCATCCGCAGCCGTGTCCGTACGGGCTGCGGCGTCGGCGTCGGTACGGGCAGTGGTGTTCGTACGGGCTGCGGCGTCCGCGTCGGTACGCGCCGCCGCGTCCGTACGGCCGACCGTTTCGGCCTCCGTACCGGCGCCTGCTGCCGTACCCGTACCGGCGCCTGCTGCCGTACCCGTGCCGGTGCCTGCTGCCGTACCCGTACCCGTACCCGTACCGGTGGCCGGCGCCGCGACGCTCGCCCCCCGCGCGCCGGCGGCTGCCGTGCCCGCCGCGGACGCACCCGCGAGGGCCGGCTCCGCAGCGGCGGCGGGACCGGGCGCACCCGCCTCCCCGGCGCCACCGATGCCACCGACGCCATCGGCATTACCGACGCCACCGACGACACCGGCGCCCTTGCGCTCCGCCATCGACAGCAGCGTCACCGTGCTCAGCGCGGTGACGACCGTGCCGGCCGCGACCGCCACGAAGAACATCGCGACGCCGCCCACCGCGCCCAGCACGGCCACGATCGGCCCGCCGTGCGGCACGTTGTCTGTGACGCCGGCCAGGCCCGCCAGCGCGCCGGCCACCGCACCGCCGAGCATGTTGGACGGGATGACCCGCGCCGGCCGCCCCGCCGCGAACGGGATCGCGCCCTCCGTGATGCCGAAGCACCCCATGAACAGCGCCGCGAGTCCCGTCTCCCGCTCCTGGTCGTCGTAGAGCCGGCGGCGGATCAGCGTCGCCAGGCCCTGCCCGAGCGGCGGCACCGGGATCGCGGCCGCGCACATGCCCATGATCTCGGGGTTCTTGGACACCAGGCCCGCGCCGAAGAGGAACGCCGTCTTGTTGACCGGCCCGCCCATGTCGAAGGCGATCATCAGCCCGAGGATGATGCCGAGCAGCGCCGCGCTGGACCCCGTAAGGCCGCCCAGCCAGCTCGTCAGATGCTCGAACACCCAGGAGATCGGCTGTCCGATGACGTAGATGAAGAAGAGCCCCAGCGCCGTCGTCGCCACGATCGGGATCACGATGATCGGCATGATCGGCTGGACGAACTTCGGTACCCGGACCTTCTTGATCCACAGGACCAGATACCCGGCCAGGAAGCCGGTGACGATCGCCCCGATGAAGCCCGCACCCGACTTGGAGTCGTACAGCGCGCCCGTATTGGCGATCCACCCGCCGATCATGCCCGGTACCAGCGCGGGCCGGTCCCCGATCGCGTACGCGATGTACCCGGACAGGATCGGCACCATCAGCGTGAAGCCGATCGTCCCGATGTCGTTGACGTGCTTCCAGAACGAGCCGTCGGGGATGACGAGCCCGCCGTCGGCCTGCGGATGGCCGCCCAGCGCCAGCGAGACGGCGATGAGCAGACCGCCCACCACCACGAACGGGATCATGTAACTGACGCCGTTCATCAGCGCCTTGTACGCGACGCTGCGCTCCTTGCCGCCGCCACCGCGGCCGCCGCGGCCGGCCGCGCCCGCGGAACCCGTACCGGCCCCGCCGCCACCGGCCGCCGCGGCGCCCTCCCCGCCGTGCACCGGCGCCGTCCGCACCCGCTCGATCAGCTCCTCGGGGTGGTGGATGCCCTCGGCCACCCCGACCACGACCAGCCGCTTGCCGGCGAACCTGCTCCGGTCGACGTCCTTGTCCGCCGCGATGATGATGCCGTCGGCGTCTCTGACATCGTTGTCAGACAGTACGTTCTCGGCCCCGATCGAGCCCTGCGTCTCCACCTTCATCTCGTGGCCGAGCGCCTCGGCGGCCTGCGCCAGCTTCTCGGCGGCCATGTACGTGTGGGCGATGCCCGTCGGACAGGCGGTCACCGCGAGCAGCCGCAGCCCTCGCCCGCCCTGCCCGGCGGCCCCCGCGTCCTCCGGGGGCTCCGCTGAACTGCTGGTCACGTCAGTCTCCTCACAAGTTCCCGCGCAAGATCGTGCAAGTGTTCCCGCGCACTTCGCATCCTGCATCACGAACCCCACCCCTCCAACCCACCACCACACACCCCACCCGTAACGGCCACCCGCACTCCGCCCCGTCCTGTCCCTTCCCGATGTCCCGATGCCCCGAAGCCCCGCGGCACACGGCGCCCGCGGCGCCTTCCGCACGTGTGTGACGCGCCGCACCCTCCCTGAAGGGCTGGGGTTCACTGGGCCGATCGGTGTAGATTCGTGCCCAGTGCCAGACGTCGCTGCTGATGGCGGTCGGTCGGCCCGCACCGCGGACCGGCCGAGGGAGAGAGGGCCTCCGACGGACTGCGTGCTGCGGCCAGGGGACAGGTGTGCCCAGGGCGAGTACCTCCGGGTTCGTACAGGTCCCGGTGAGGGAACGCGCCCGGGGCGACGACCGCGTCCAGGTGATTCCGGCCGGACCCGCCATGTCCGGCCCGAGGGTGCTTCGTACGCGTCCGAGGTACGCGTACGGATCCACGTGCGACACGCGTGGACGACCACCCGCTCACCGCACCCGCCTGCCCGCGCCGCAGACTGCCGACCGCAACCCACCCTCCGACCACCGGGGAGCAGCCCGACATGACGACAGCAGCCATCGGTCAGGACTTCAAGGTCGCCGACCTTTCCCTGGCCGCCTTCGGCCGCAAGGAGATCACCCTCGCCGAGCACGAGATGCCCGGTCTGATGGCGATCCGCAAGGAGTACGCCGCGGCGCAGCCGCTGGCCGGCGCCCGGGTCACCGGTTCGCTGCACATGACCGTGCAGACCGCCGTGCTGATCGAGACCCTGGTCGCGCTGGGCGCCGAGGTCCGCTGGGCCTCCTGCAACATCTTCTCCACCCAGGACCACGCCGCCGCGGCCATCGCCGTCGGCCCGAACGGCACCCCTGACGACCCCCAGGGCGTCCCGGTCTTCGCCTGGAAGGGCGAGACGCTGGAGGAGTACTGGTGGTGCACCGAGCAGGCCCTGACCTGGCCGAACTCGCCCACCGGCGGCCCGAACATGATCCTGGACGACGGCGGTGACGCCACCCTCCTGGTCCACAAGGGCGTCGAGTACGAGAAGGCCGGCAAGGCCCCCTCCGTCGACACCGCCGAGAGCGACGAGCACCGCGCCATCCTGGAGCTGCTCAACCGCACCCTCGCCGAGTCGCCGCAGAAGTGGACCCGCCTCTCCTCCGAGATCCGCGGCGTGACCGAGGAGACCACCACCGGCGTGCACCGCCTGTACGAGATGCACCGGGACGGCACGCTGCTGTTCCCGGCGATCAACGTGAACGACGCGGTGACGAAGTCGAAGTTCGACAACAAGTACGGCTGCCGCCACTCCCTGGTGGACGGCATCAACCGCGCCACCGATGTCCTGATCGGCGGCAAGACCGCCGTGGTCTGCGGTTACGGCGACGTGGGCAAGGGCTGTGCGGAGTCGCTGCGCGGCCAGGGCGCCCGAGTGATCGTCACCGAGGTCGACCCGATCTGCGCGCTGCAGGCGGCGATGGACGGCTACCAGGTCACCACGCTGGACGAGGTCGTCGAGACCGCGGACATCTTCATCACCACGACCGGTAACAAGGACATCATCATGGCCTCGGACATGGCCAAGATGAAGCACCAGGCGATCGTGGGCAACATCGGTCACTTCGACAACGAGATCGACATGGCCGGCCTGGCGCAGATCGAGGGCATCGTCAAGGACGAGGTCAAGCCGCAGGTGCACACCTGGACCTTCCCCGACGGCAAGGTCCTGATCGTGCTGTCCGAGGGCCGCCTGCTGAACCTGGGCAACGCCACCGGGCACCCCTCGTTCGTGATGTCCAACTCCTTCGCGGACCAGACGCTGGCCCAGATCGAGCTGTTCACCAAGCCGGAGGAGTACCCGACCGACGTCTATGTGCTGCCCAAGCACCTGGACGAGAAGGTCGCCCGTCTCCACCTGGACTCGCTGGGCGTCAAGCTCACCACCCTGCGCCCGGAACAGGCCGCGTACATCGGCGTCGAGGTCGAGGGCCCCTACAAGCCCGACCACTACCGCTACTGAGCCGACTACCAGTACTGAGCCGAGGCGCCGCCCCGGTACCGCCGGACAGCAGCGCTACCCGGTACCGCGGAGCGTCAGCGCTCCCCGGTACCGCCAGGCGTCAGCCCTTCCCGGTACCTCGCGGCACCCCGTGGCGCGTCCCGTGCCGGCACCGGACGCGCCACGCAGTCAGCCGGTGAACCAGGCCCCCGCCCACCCCGGGCGGGGGCCTGGCCCGTACCGGGCCTTGCGTACTCTCGACGGCAGCCCCTGCGCGGGAACGACTGACGGAACCATCGAAGGACCCCCATGCCCCGCGGCCGCTATTCGCTGCACGATCCGCACGATCACACCCCCCTCGGTGAAGAGCACTTCCACTGCGCCACCGGCCCCTCCGGCTGGCGTTACGTCTCGCAGATCACCACCCCCTCCGGCGACCACGCCGGCTCCGTCGACCTCACCCTCGACGACCTCGGCCGCCCCATCAGGCTCGAACTCAATGCCGCCTCGTGGCAGGTACGCGGCGCCGCACTCGACGGCGTCACCTGGGTCCGTACCGACCCCACCGGCACGCAGGCCACCGAAGGCAACGTCCGCGCCCACGCCTTCACCGGCGCGTCCCCCGCTTTCCTCGTCGCCACCGCCCGGCTGCTGCGCCCCGCCCTCGGCTCCGGAGCCGTCCGCACCCGCCTGGTGACCTTCGCACCCCCCGTCCTCGCACCCCGCACCCTCGACCAGTCCTGGGCCCTGGTGAACAGGACAGCACACAACACTGACAACGGACCGCTGACGGTGGACGAGTACCAGGTCAACGACCTGGAGACCGGCGAACAGCACGCCGTCCACCTCGCCGGCGACGTCGTCCTCGCCGCCCCCGGCATCGAACTCGAAGACCTCGAAACGCCACCGTCGACGTTCACCGAGGAGTAACTGCCGGCCCGCACTTCGCCGTCCTCCCGCACACCACCGTTCTGCCGCCCCCCGCCGTTCCTCGTATCCCGCACAGGCGGGACAGGCGGGACAGGCGGGACAGGCGGGTCAGGCGGTTCAGACAGGTCAGGCGGGTCAGGCGGCGCATGCCGCTCAGGCGGGTGGCGCGAACCCGGTCGTAGGCCTCGCACCGACCTCACTCGCCGCACCGCCGGACGCCTCGACGCCCCTCGCGGCGGGCGCCACCACCGGCCCAGCCGACGTCTCAGCCGAGGCCGCAGCCGACGTTTCAGCCGGCGTCTGAGCCGACGGCGCGGCGGTCTTGACCTCCGCCCCTGCCGACCAGTCCACCGGCGCCCCAGCCGCCGTAGCCGCAGTGGTGCCCGACGCCGCCGAGGTGGCCGCAGTGGTCCCCGAGGGTGTCCCCGCTGCCGCGCCGAAGGCGCGCCGCGCTTCCCGCCCCTGCCGCTCGAACATCACCGCCGAGAGATACACGGCCGGATGGACACCCTGCGGCACCGCCGCCCCGGTCCACCCCACGAAGTCGTCGGCCAACTGTCCGGCCATCCGCCACCCGACCTGCGGATCCAGCTGACCACCGCGGGCCAGGAACTGCCGTACGGTCAGCCACCAGCTGTCCGGCACCCGCGACAGATCCAGCGCACCGAGCTGCCCCAGAAGCCACGGCGGCGGAGGCGGCAGCAAGGGCCCGCCCTGCTGGACCGGTATGCGCTCCCGCACGACGACCGTGCCGGCGAACACGTCCCCGAGCCGCCGCCCGCGTGCCGACACCAACGAGGCGATGCACGCCACCACCCCCATGGTCAGCACGATCTCGATGGCCCCCATCGCCCCGCGCACCAACGCGTGCCGGAAGCGGATCGGCCCACCGTCCTCCCGCACCACCCGCAGCCCGCACGCGAGCTTCCCCAGCGAGCGGCCGTGGCTCAGCGTCTCGACGGCGATCGGCGCCCCGATCAGTACGAGCACGAAGGCCGCCACCGATATCGCCGCCACCGCGGCCGGGTCCAGCGAGGCCGTGGCGGCGGCCAGCGCGATGGAGACGGCGATGTAGGCGGTCCAGGTCACGACGAGGTCCAGGAGGACCGCCAGCGCCCGGCTCGGCAGCCTCGCCGGCCGTAGCCCGAGTACGACCGCCTCGCCGGTCACCAGCTCGTTCATTCCCGCCATCCCCGCCGTCCTCCCTCGCCTGCGATCCACCCGCCCCGCCGCCGGCACCCGCCAGTCTGCCAAGCCGATACGACAATGGGCCCAGTACGTTAATGGGCCCGGTACGTTCATCATGAGCATCAAGACCGTCACCGTGGGGCGAGGAGCGCTACTGAATGGACCTCGATGTCTTCGTCACCGCGCACCGTGCCGAGTGGGACCGCCTCGACACCCTCGTGCGCCGGAAGCGCCGCCTCTCGGGCGCCGAGGCCGACGAACTGATCACTCTGTACCAGCGCGCCACGACGCACCTCTCGCTGCTCCAGTCCACCGCCCCGGATCCCACGGTGACCGGCCGGCTGACCTCCCTCGTCGCCCGTGCGCGCAGCGCCGTGACCGGAGCGCGCAAGGCATCCTGGCGGGACGCCGCCCGCTTCTTCACGACTTCGTTCCCCGCCGCGCTCTATCGGCTCCGCCGCTGGTGGATACCCACCGCGGTCCTCTCCACGGTGGCCGCCGCCCTCATCGGCTGGTGGATAGCCGCCCACCCCGAGGTCCAGTCCTCGATCGGTGCCCCCGAGGCCCTACGGGAGATGACCAAGCCAGGCGGCCAGTACGAGACGTACTACTCCAGCCATCCAGCAGCGGCCTTCGCCGCCCAGGTGTGGACGAACAACGCGCAGGCCGCCGCCCTGTGCCTCGTCCTCGGCGCCTTCCTCTGCGTACCGGCCCTCTGGGTCCTCTTCCAGAACATGCTCAACGTGGGCGTCGGTATCGGCCTGATGAGCTCGGCCGGCCGTCTCGACACGTTCCTCGGGCTGATCCTGCCGCACGGCCTCCTGGAGCTGACGGCCGTCTTCGTCGCCGGAGGAGTGGGCCTCAAGCTGGGCTGGACGGTCGTCGACCCGGGACCCCGTACCCGCCGGGACGCCCTGGCAGCGGAAGGCCGCGCCGCACTCGGCGTGGCCGTGGGCCTGGCCGCCGTGCTTCTCGTCTCCGGGGCCATCGAAGGCTTCGTCACGCCGTCCGGCCTGCCCACCTGGCTGCGCATCGCCATCGGTGTCGTGGCGGAACTGGCCTTTCTGGCATACGTCTACGGACCTGGTCGCCGCGCTGTTCGGGCAGGGGAGTCCGGCGACATCGACAGCTCCGACCGCGCCGCGGCGGTGCCGACCGCCGCCTGACCTGCGCTCGAAGCGCCGTCGCCGACTGGATGTGCATCGGACGGCCCTGAGCTGCTAATCTCCTGTTCACCCCAGGAAACCCGTTGACACGGACGACTGGGGGAGGTAGATTCAAACGGTTGCCAGGAGTTGGACAAGCTCCTCCGCGACAGTTAACATCTACTGCACTCCGGTCGGAATTCACATCGACGGAGTTCTTCCGAATCCTTATCGGGAACGCAAGGTCGATCAAATCGACGAAAACGCTTCTGATAAAGTCGGGAAAGTCGAAAGACGAAGGCCAATCCAAAGGCCGCTGGAAACAAAATCCGAACCGAAATGGTACGGACGAGAATCTGGTAAAGTCGGAAACGCCGGAAGGGAAAGCCCGAAAGGGCCGGACCGGAAAGCAACCCCGCTCCAACAGGGGCCGGAAACGCGAAGCGGATCTGGTAAGGTTGGAATCGCGAAGAAGCCGAAAGGCCGAAACGCACCGGCGAAAATCGGAACCGCAAGGATCTGATA
>NZ_JOFQ01000028.1 GCF_000718305.1 Streptomyces niger | reverse complement strand
TCTGCACGCCGGGCGAGACAGCGAAAGCCAGGCCGGTCACCAGCTGCGCCAGCCCCTTCCACGCCTGCCCCGCAGCATCCCAACCATCAACACCCACCAAGGTGCCCAACCCCTTGATGGTCCCCCAGATCCCGTCAACGACGATCCCGTCCCACGCGAAGGACTTCACCCAATGGCCGACGTCGTACCAGTGGTGCTTCAGCTCCACCGGATCGCCCCACGGCACCTTCGCGTTCTTCAGATCCTCCGCCCTGAAGCCGTACTGGTGCTCCTTCTTCGAGCCGTCCCCGGCCACCATCTTCGGGCCGTTCCACAGGGCAACGATCTTGTTGTAGCAGGTACGCTCCGCCGCCCAGAAGGCGGCGACGGTGGCGTTGATGTCGTCGCGGATCCGATTGTGCTCGGCCGTCAGCTCGTCGTCGTAGTCCGCGTCGTCATCGTCCTGGTGATCCCGGATGAAGGCTTGTGCCTGCTTCTTCAGGTCCTCCAGCTTGGTCTTCAGCGGCCGGATCTCCTCCGCGTAGTCCGCCAGCGCCGCGGCAACGGTCTCCAGATCATCGGCGAAGGCATCGGCCCGGTCCTTCACCGGCTTGGTCGTGGCGAAGAGCTGCTCGGCCTCCGGAGCCTTGTAGTACGCGGACAGGCCCTGGAAGTGGGAGTGGACGTCCGCCCCGGTGGAGCGGATGTTCGCGGCATCCTTCTTCAGCGCCGCATAGTCCTTCTCCAGCGTCCCCAGGTGCCCGGTGTACTGCGGAATCGCCTCCGGCTCGAGGTTGATCTTCACGAGGCCTGTCCCTTGAACTGCTTCACGGACAGGCTGGGAGGGGTCGAAGCCCCCAGGCTGCCAGCCGGCAACTCGCTCCTACTGCAGCGTCCACTCGCGTCTCCCCCGACGGCGATCACCCCTGCGCCCGCCGCAGCGGACTGCAGCCCCCGGCCCGTCACCCGTACACCCCCACGTTCCATCAGTCAGCTGCCCACCGTCCTGGGGCCGGCGGGGAACACCCCCATGCCGAACCACGGCAATTACGACAGCAGTGCGAAAAAACCATTCTCACAACTGGCAGCTAATGAATCAATCAGCCCCCTTCACGCCATGCGGACGACAGACGTAACGAGGGAAGAACTGAGCGAGGGCGACCGGACCACTACTGCTCCTGCGCAGCGTTTACAGACCGCTCAGGCCCTTACGTCGCACCTGAAATCCCAGTCATGCTCCCCAGCCAGTTCCCGGACGCTGAAGCGGGGCGGGCCGATCCCTTGCCCCGCCTGCATCCAGCAATCTGCTAACCAGTCCCGCACCCAGTAGGTCGGGGCACTCACCACGCACCCCATGTGCTGGAAATCCGACAGCACACCCGTTGCCCTCCTCACACCACACCCCAGACCGCCTCAGAACCATTTCCCGCACACCAGGGCGTTGGCGCGCAGCAGTGGCCAGGCCCGGGAGGTGGCCGGGTCCTGGTGCTCTCCAGTGAAAACGCGTTCGTAGAAGGCGAAGCGAAGACGCGGTGCCGCTGTCGCAGAAATCCTCTGAGCGGACCGCAGGGCCCAGGCGGTCAGCGGCCTGGTGCGGGGCTCGGCCATCGCAGCCGTGACAACCCTGGAATGCGTTGGCGATGCCCTTGGGAAACCTCCTGCGATCCCTCCGCCTGCGGCCCCTGTCCTGCAAATCAGTGTCTGGTTGCCGGCTTGGGTTCACTGGTCGGGCAGCGTGGTTCACTCGCCGGTGTGAAGCAGGGTTGTTGCTGCATTCACCTTGCAGACTGCCAGCCGCGCCAGGTGCGGCCTTTGAAGTGCTCCAGGCCCAGGCCGTGCTTCCGTTCGCGGTAATCGTGCTCGATACACCAGCACATCTTGGCCCGCCGCCCAGAGCCGCGAGCGGGGGGGGCGGGCAGGTTGGTCATCCAGTAACCGGTGGGCTCCCTCGTCCCGGCGCCTGTTCGACCAGCAGCGTACGCCGAGCTCGGCGTACGCATGGACTATCACCACGCACAAAGCAAAGTGCTGGTCGGGATCGTTCCCGGCCAGCACTTCGATGGTGAGAGAGTTGTGTCCGAGGGGGGACTTGAACCCCCACGCCCGATAAAGGGCACTAGCACCTCAAGCTAGCGCGTCTGCCATTCCGCCACCCGGACCAGGTGTCGTCGGCGCGGGGCCTTGCCCGCGGCGACATGGACAACAATACCAAGGTTTCGGAGTGGGTTTCACACCCGTATCCGCGGGGACATAAGTGACGCTTATGGGAGGGGCGGGGCAGGTGACGAGTGGCCCTCGTCTTGGCGTTTGCGCTGATCACGGCATGTGTTGGGGAGTGGTACGGATGGTTACCAGCGGTGGGTGGGGTGTGGGAGAGGGGGGCGGTGTCGGGGCGAGCGGCCCTCGGTCCCGGCTCCGCCTGCGTCTCCGGGAAGGGTGGGTGAGCTGCTGGCGGGGAGCCATGGTGATCCCCGTACGCTCCTCGTATGACTGTGCGATCGACTGACCACGAATCGCTCGAGCCGTTTGTGTCCGGCCTCACGGTGCGGCATCCGCGCCCCTCGGACCACGCGGCGCTTCAGGGGGCGCTGACCGACTGGTGGGGCGGTATGGGCGGCGAGGCGGGTGCTCAGCAGCGCCGTCTTCTGGTGCCGCGGCTGTTCCTGCAGCACTTCGCGGGGACGAGCCTTCTCGTGGAGGAGCCTGACCCGGCGGGCACGAGGGGCGGGGCGGCGCTGCGGGCCTTCCTCATCGGTTTTCTGTCCCAGACCGATCCCGACACGGCCTACATCCACTTCGTGGGTGTGCACCCGGAGGCGCAGCGCGGGGGGCTGGGCAGCGCCCTTTACCAGCGGTTCTTCGACCTCGTCCGGGAGCACGGCCGGTCCCGCGTCCGTTCCATCACGAGTCCGGTGAACCGGAACTCCATCGCGTACCACACTCGGATGGGGTTCCGGATCGAGGCGGGCGACCGTACGGAGGACGGGGTGGAGGTGCACACGGACTACGACGGGCCGGGGCTGGACCGCGTGTCGTTCGTACGGGAGCTGTGAGGGCGCCGGCAGCGAGTGAGCCGTGCCCTTGAGGGCACGGCTCACTTGCACAGGAGCGGCGGTCGGTGATGCCCCGGTGGGGTGTCAGCGGCCGTTCTCTTCTGCTTCGGCGTTCTTGGCGATCGCTTTGTGGTGGCGGACGACCTCTTCGATGATGAAGTTGAGGAACTTCTCGGCGAAGGCCGGGTCGAGTTTGGCGTCTTCCGCGAGGCGGCGGAGGCGGGCGATCTGGGTGGCCTCGCGGGCCGGGTCGGCGGGCGGCAGGCTGTGCCGGGCCTTGAGCTCGCCGACCTGCTGCGTGCACTTGAAGCGCTCGGCGAGCAGATGCACCAGCGCGGCGTCGAGGTTGTCGATGCTGCCGCGCAGGTACAGCAGCCGCTCCCGCGCCGCCTCGTCCGATACCGAAGCCGCGTGGGAGCGCGGGGCTTCGCCGGTCGTGGTCGGCGTGGTGGGCGTCCACTCGCTCATGTCGTGTCGCCAATCTGGGTCGGGTAGTGCGTGATCGTGGGGCACACTACCCGGCCCGGACGAGGAGCACGTAAGGGGCGGAACCGCCGTCTCACGGAGCGGCTACCCGGAACGGCAGCCGTCCTGACAACCGTCCTGGCCGCCTTCGGGCAGCCGTCCCGACCACCTTCCTGGCAGCCGACCTGGCAGCCGTCCTGACAGCTGCTCTGCCTGCACGATGCACGAAGGGGGTGTGAGGGGCGGCGGTGTCGGAAGGCGGTGCTAGCCGCGCAGGTGACGGAGGTAGCTCGCGGAGCGGCGGGCCGTGGTGAGGGAGCCGGCGGGGTTGGCGGCGGGGTCCACGGCGTCGTCGCGTTCGACGAGCCAGTTGCGGTACTTGCGACCGGGCAGGCGGTCCACGCGGCTGATGAAACGGCGATAGTCGATGTCGCCGTCGCCCACGTCGACCATGTGGTAGCCGTCCCGCTCGGCCTCGTCGTGCTCGCCGTCCTTGACGTGGAAGAGCGGGTAGCGGGCCGGGGCGGCGAGCACGTAGTCGAGCGGTTCGAAGGGTGCCGGGGAGCCGTCGGGGCGCTTGGAGAAACGGTGCTGCGCCACGTACGCCCAGTAGATGTCCATCTCCAGCCGCACGAGGGAGGGGTCGGTCTCCGCAAGGAGGACGTCGTAGAGCCGCACCTTCGGGTCGTCCGTGGCGAAGGCGAACTCCTCCGCGTGATTGTGCTGGTAGAAGTACATGCCGCGGGCCCTGGCCGCCGCTCCGTAGGTGTTGAAGTCCTCGGCGGCACGCTTCCAGCCGTCGACGGTGTTCCCGTAACGGTCAGGACCGGAGGCGGTGCCCACGTACGGCAGGCCGAGGGCCTCGGCGTCGTCGAGCACCTTCGTGAGGTTGGTGGCGAAGGTGTACGCGTTGGGGTCGGAGGAGTAGTAGCCGACGTGGCTTCCGATGCCGCGCAGCCCGTTGTTCCGCAACAGTCGCTTCAGCTGGGCCAGGGTGATGGGCCCGGCCGAGCCTTGGGTGTACCCGGCGAACTCGACCTCGTCGTATCCGTAGCGGGCCAGTTCCTCGAAGACTCTGGCGAAGCCGAGGGACGAGGTCTTGTCGCGGAGGGTGTAGAGCTGGATGCCGAGGCGGCCCGGCGGGACGACGGGGCGGTGGCCGCCGACGGTCGCGGCGTCGAGGGCCCGGCCGGCCTGCGCGGCCTGGGCCTGCGAGGCGCCGAGGACGGCCGCGGCGGTGGCGCCGGCGGCCACGCCGAGGAAGCCTCGGCGGGCGAGGGTGCGCGCGAGCTCGGGGTGGCGTGAGGTGCGCGGGTTGGGAACGTCGCTGGTCATTACGGCTCCAAGGTCGATTGTCAGTGCCGTGCGGCAAGCTTGAGGAGCAAGGACTTCACGTCGGTCGCAGCGAGGGGGGTGGTGAGCGTGCCTGCGGTGGAACAGATCAGGACGGGTCCGTCGTCCTCGTGGTCCGGGATACGCCCGTGACTGCCGCGTACGGGCTCGGGATCGAGGGGGACGACGGCCATGCGGTAGCGCATGCCGGTCTTCTTGCGGGCGAGCGCGGTGGCGGCGCGTAGCCGTACGTAGGGGTCGCGCGGGTCCATGAAGAGTTCGGCGGGGTCGTAGCCGGGTTTGCGGTGGATCTCGACCAGGCGCGCGAAGTCCGGTGCGCGCGCGTCGTCGAGCCAGTAGTAGTACGTGAACCACGCGTCGGGTTCGGCGACGGCGACGAGTTCGCCGGCGCGCGGGTGGTCCAGTCCGTGCTGCTTCTTGCCCGCGTCGTCGAGGAGTTCGGCGATGCCGGGCAGGTCCGCGAGGGCTTCGCGGGTGGCGTCGAGGTCCTCGGGGCGGCGTACGTAGACGTGCGCGATCTGGTGGTCCGCTACGGCGAAGGCCCGGGAGGCGGTCGGGTCGAGGTATTCCATTCCGTCCTGGGTGTGCACCTCCAGCAGGCCGGCCCGGCGCAGTGTGCGGTTGATGTCGACGGGGCGGCGGGCTCGGGTGATGCCGTATTCGGACAGGGCGACGACGGTGACGCCGGCCGAGCGGGCGTCGTCGAGGAGGGGGGCGATGACGGTGTCGAGTGCGGCGGCGGCCGCGTGCGAGCGGGGGTCGTCGGGGCCGTAGCGCTGCAGGTCGTAGTCGAGGTGTGGCAGGTAGCAGAGGGTGAGGTCGGGGTGGCGGGTGCGCAGGACGTGGCGGGTGGCGTCGGTGATCCAGCGGGAGGAGGTGAGGGAGGCCGTGGGCCCCCAGTAGGTGAAGAGGGGGAAGGGGCCCAGCAGGTCGGTGAGTTCGTCGTGGAGGGCGGGCGGCCGGGTGTAGCAGTCGGGTTCCTTGCGGCCGTCGGCGTAGTAGATGGGCCGGGGTGTGACGGTCCAGTCGACGTCGGCACCCATGGCGTACCACCAGCAGATGTTGGCGACGGTGTAGCCGGGGTGGGCGCGGCGGGCCGCGTCCCACAGTTTGTCGCCGCCGACCAGGGCGTTGTGTTGCCGCCAGAGGTGGACCTCGCCGACGTCGCGGAAGTACCAGCCGTTCCCGACGATGCCGTGCTGGGAGGGGAGCGCGCCGGTGAGGATCGTCGACTGCACCGTGCAGGTGACGGCCGGCAGGACGGTACGCAGCGGAACGTACGAGCCGTCCGTGGCCAGCGCCTTCAGGTGCGGCATGTGGTCGAGGAGACGGGGCGTGAGGCCGACGACGTCGAGGACGAGGAGGGGCTGGGGTGGCGCTGCGGGGTCGGCGGGGGCCGCCGCGGTGTCGGCGGAGTCGCCGGGGCTGCTCTCGGGCGCGGTCATGGCAGCTCCTTGAGGCCGAGGTCGGTCAGCAGGTCACGGGCGAGGGCGAGTTCGGCGGCGATGCCGTCGGCGAGCCGGGCACGGGTACGCGGCCGGAGCTCGGGCGGCAGGGCCTGCCAGGTGTACGTCTCGACCTCCAGGTGGTGGGTGCGCGGTGGCGCGGCCGGGCCGACGAGACGGGCGAGCGTGTCCTGGAGCACGGGCAGGGTGGAGGTGAGGGGTGCCTGCGGCGGTGCGTGCAGCGGTACGTGGAAGTGGGCGCGCCACGGTGCGCCGGTGGGTAGCCCCGGACCGCTCCCCCGATCGTGGTTTCCGAGCGCCTCGTCGAGGTCGTCGGTGGCGAGCAGTTGTCCCTGCGCGGTGCGGGTGCGGGTCTGGTGCAGGAAGCGAGGTTCGGCGAAGGCATTGAGGGCGTCGCGGACCTCCGCCCGCTCGGGATGCTCGGCGTGCAGGGCGGCGGAGAGCTGCGTCTTGACGACGGGGATGCCCGCGCGGTGCAGGGCGTCCAGCGCGGGACCGGGTTCCTCGAAGGAGGTGGCGAGGTGGCAGGTGTCGACGCAGACGCCGATGCGGTGGGTGGGGACGGTTGGTGTGCCTGGCGTACCGGTCGGCGTGCCTGGCGTACCGGTCGGTGTGCCTGGCGTACCGATCAGGGCGTCCGTACCGGCCAGGGCGTGTGTCTCGGGCAGGGCGTCCGTACCGGTCAGAGCTCCCGTACCGGTCAGGGCGTCGAGGGCGTCCGCGAGTGTTTCGATGGTGCAGCCCGGCTCCGGTTCCAGGCCGACGCGGATGTTGCGGCCGGTGGTGTCCTGGAGCGCGTCCAGGCGTGCGCTGAGGGTGCGCAGCGCTTGCAGTGCGGTCGCGCGTCGGTGCTCGTCGAAGTCCGTACGCCAGGCGAGCGGAAGGGTGGAGATGGTGCCTTCGGTGGCGTCGTCGGGCAGCAGCGCGGTCAGCAACCGGGCGAGGTCGGTGGTGTACTCCAGCCGGGCGGGCTCGGTCCAGTCCGGCCGATAGACCCGGTACTTGACTTGGCTGTCGCCGAACCCTTCGTACGGGAAGCCGTTGAGGGTGACCACCTCCAGGCCGCGCGAGTCCAGCTCCTTGCGCAGGAGGCGGAGGGCCGAGGGATCGGTGGACAGCACGCGGGCCGCGGCGCGCGCCAGCCAGAGGCCGATGCCGAGCCGGTCGCGGCCGAGCCGTTTGCGTACGGGCTCGCAGTGGTCGCGCAGCTGGTCGAGGACGCCGTCCAGCGTTTCGGCCGGGTGGACGTTGGTGCAGTACGCGAGGTGGATGGTGGAGCCGTCGGGGTGCCGGAAACGCATCGGTTCTTCGCCTCCTCATTCCCCGCCGCGGAGGATGGAGTTGCCCTCGTGGAGGGCGCCGGGGTCGGCGATGTCCAGGGTCAGCCGCCCGCTTTGGCCGTAGAAGGCGACGGGGTTGCGCCAGAGCACCTGGTCCACTTCGTCGTCGGAGAAGCCGGCCGCGAGCATGGCCTCGCCGACGTGCCGGGTCTTCAGCGGGTCGCTGCGGCCCCAGTCGGCCGCGGAGTTGACGAGCACCCGCTCCGTGCCGTGCACGCGGAGGATCCGCACCATCCGCTCCGGGTCCATCTTGGTGTCCGGATAGATGGAAAAGCCCAGCCAGCAGCCACTGTCAGTGGCATCCCCTACGGTTGTTTCATTGAGATGGTCCAGGACGACACGATCGGGGGGAAGGTCGGATTCGCGCAGGACGTCGAGGGTGCGTTTGAGCCCGGCGGCCTTGTCGCGGTGGGGGGTGTGGACGAGGGCCGGCAGGCCGTGGTCCGCGGCGAGTTGGAGCTGAGCGGCCAGAGCGTGGTCCTCGGCCGGGGTCATCGAGTCGTAGCCGATCTCGCCGACGGCGACGACCGAGTCTTTTACGAGGTAGCGGGGCAGTGCGTCGAGGACGGGGGTACAGCGGGGGTCGTTCGCCTCTTTGGGGTTGAGCGCGATGGTGCAGTGATGGGCGATGCCGTGCTGGGCGGCCCGGAAGGGCTCCCAGCCGAGAAGGGAGTCGAAATAGTCGAAGAAGCTCGCCGGTGAGGTCCGCGGCTGCCCCAGCCAGAAGGCCGGCTCGACGAGGGCGCGCACGCCCGCCGCGTACATGGCCTCGTAGTCGTCGGTGGTGCGGGAGGTCATGTGGATGTGCGGATCGAAGATACGCATCGGGGTTACGCCTCCTCGGAGGACGGGCCGAAGGACGGACCGGTGGACGAGCTGGCGGACGGGCCGGTGGACGAGCAGCTGGCGGACGGCCTGACGGACGGGCCGGTGGCCGAGCTGGAGGGCGATCTGACGGACGGGCCGGCGGACACGTCGGCGGACAGGGGGGACATCTGGGTGAGTGCGAGGACGCGAGGAAGATCGTCGGGTACGGGACGGCCGGCTGAGGTGCGTTCGCGGGCGTAGTCGCCGAGCATGCGGGCGAGTTCGGCGTCACCGCGAGAGCGTTCGGCGAGACCGGCGACGGCGTCCACCGACACACCGGTGAACAGGCACTTGAGCACGGCGTGCCGCCAGGCGTGCGCATCGAGATGCCGTGCGGCGTACGGGCCCACGGCCGCGGCGACCAACCGCGTGTCGTTCGTCCGCAAGGCGTCCTCGATGAGCGGCACGCCGGCACGACCGTCGGTGCCCAACGGCAGCTGCGGCAGTGCGGAGAGTACGGCCCGGCGCTCGGCGGCCGTGCCGTGCTCGTAGAGCCGAGTGACGGTGGGGCCGTCGGCTCGGGCGGCGCACAGGATCAGCACGCGCGCGGCTTCGGCGGCCTCCGGGTCGGCATGATGCGGCGGTTCCCCCCGCACGCAGTGCCGCCCGGCGGACGCGAACCGCATCTCCCACACGGCGGGGGTGGGAGTGTCTCGGGCGGGAGCGGGGGTCGCCGGAGCGGTTGCGCCGGAGGCTGGTGCCGCCGGGGTTCCCGGGCCGGGGGCGGGTGCCGCCGGGGTGGCTGCGGCGCGGGGGCCCGTGATGGTGTCCCCGGGGGCGGGCCTCCGGGCGGTGGCTCCGGATGCGGCGGCGTGGGCGGTGGCTTCGGCGAGGGCCTCGTCCAGCCAGGCGCGGGCGCCACCACCGAGGCGGTCGCGGAGCGCCTTGTCGAGACGGGCGATCCAAGCGTCGTCGGGGGTCAGGACGAGTCACCTCCGTTACGGGTGGTGGCGGTTGCGGTGGCGGCGGTTGCGGTGGTGGCGGTTCGGGCTGGGGACTGGAGAGTCTTGGTGAGAGTGGAGCGGAGGAAGTGGAGGGAGGCTTGGGCCTGGGTGGGGCCGGCGTGGGAGTGGCGGGGCAACTCGACGCTCACCAGGCCTTGGTAGGTGGTGTCGCGGAGGGCGGCGAGCACCGGGGGGAAGTCGATCTCGCCGTCTCCGAAGGGCAGGTGCTCGTGGACGCCGCGACGCATGTCCTCCAGCTGGACGTGCCGCGTCCAGGGGGCGGCGGCGCGTATGCACTCAGCGGGTGTCAGCGGTTCCAGGCACTGGCAGTGGCCGATGTCCAGGGTCAGCCCGAGTACGGCCGGGTCGGGTTCGCACATCAGCGTACGGAGGTGATGGAAACCGGCGAGGTCGGAGAGGAGGTGTCCGGGTTCCGGCTCCACGGCGAGCGGCAGCCCGGCGTCGGAGGCCGCCTCGGCGACCGGGGTCAGGGCGGCGGCCAGGCGCTGCCAGGAGTCGGTGTCCTTGCTGCCGGGATCACGTATGCCGCTGAAGCAGTGCACGGCGATGGCGCCCAGGTCGGCGCCGATGCGTACGGCGGTGCGCAGCAGATCGGCGCGGGCGGCGCGAGCCTGCGGGTCGGGGTCGATGAGAGTGGGGTGGTGTTTGCGGCGCGGGTCGAGTACGTAGCGGGCGCCGGTTTCGATGGCGACGGCGAGATTCGTGGCTCGTAGTGTCTCGGCGACCCGCGCGGTGCGGGCGGCCAGGCCCGGGGCGAGGGGGTCGAGATGCATGTGGTCGAGGGTGAGGGCGACGCCGTCGTAGCCGAGGTCGGAGAGGAGGGAGAGGGCGTCGGTCAGGCGCAGGTCGGTGAGGCCATTCGTTCCGTAGGCGAGGCGTAGCGGCGACGGGGGCGGGGGCGAAGCCATCGGCGAGAGCGGGGCCGTTGGTGACAGCGTTGTCGGCGCCGATACCGATGCCGGTGGCGGTGACAGTGGCAGTGGTGGTGGCGATGCCGGTGTCGATGCCGATGACGGTGGCGGCTCCGATACCGGTGCCGGTGGCGATGACGGTGCTGGTGCCGGTGGCGGGGGCGGTGCCGGTGAGTGGTGGGGGGTGTTGTTAGGGGACGGTGGTCGCGGGGGTGTCGGCGTCATGTCGGGCTGACCTTTCGGGACAGGCGACGGGCGACGGGGATGAGGGCGAGCACCGTGGACCCGATGACCGGCGCACCGGCTCGTGCGGCGAGGGCCGCCTGCAACGGGATCATCGCGCGGATGCCGCCGCCGACGGCCCGCTGGAGGAAGTACGGCGACGGGTTGAGCGCGGCGACGAGGAGGGGGCGGGCAGCGGTAGCGGCGTAACCCGCGGCGAGGAGCGAGGCGATGGTGGTGGAGGCGGTTGCCGATGTCCGAGCCGTGACGGTCTCGGTGCGCCCGGGGCTGCGGGACGCGTGGGGGCCGCGGGAGGGGAAGCGAGCCCCTGCGGCGTGGGACAGGGCGGTGATGGCTGCCAGGGAGAGGAGGGGCAGCGCCGTGGAGGAGCCTTGGGTCTCGCGGCGGGAAACGGTGGTGACCGTGAAGGTGTGGGCGCCGAGCAGGGCGGCCGAGGGGAGGGCGCGACGAGCGGCAGGGGACGTGGGAGCGTCGGGTGCGGTGGTGGCGATGGCGCCTTGGAGGAGGTCGAGGGTGCGGGCGCAGGCCATCGCTGCGGGGCCGGCGGGGGTGTTCTTGAGGTGCAGGTCGTAGGCCCACACGGTGGCGGCCAAGGCGGTGCCGGTAACCAGGGCCGGGCGGCCGGCGGCTGCCGCGAAGGCGAGGCCGGCCGCCGTGAGGCCGCCGGCCGCCGCGAGGGCGGCGGTGGGGGTGATGCGGCCGGAGGGTAGGGGACGGTGCGGGCGTTCCAGGGCGTCGATGTCGCGGTCGGCCCAGTCGTTCAGGGCCATGCCCGCCTCGTAGAGGAAGAGGGAGGAGAGGGTGGCCAGGGCGGTACGGGTGTTGGGGCGCAGGCCGGCGGCCGCGGCACCGGCGAGGAGGTCGCCGGGGACGCTGGCCGGTGCGGAGATCCGTAGCAGCTCCGCCCAGTCCCGTGGTGAGCCCGAGGAACGGGGGGAGCGGGAGTCGGCCGCCCTCGCGGAGCGGGAGTCGGCCGCCCTCGCGGAGCGGGAACGGGCCGCCCTCGCGGAGCGAGCCGCCGGGGTGTCCGGCCCCGACGCATGTCCCGGAGGCCCCGACGCATGTCCCGGAGGCGCCGGTGGCCCCTGGGCGCCCGTACGGCGTCTCACGCCGGACAGGCCCACCGGGGCGTTCAGGTGAGCGAGGCGGTGGGGACCGGAACGACGGGCTCGGGGGGACAGGCGGAGGA
Organism: Streptomyces niger; assembly: GCF_000718305.1. Taxonomy (GTDB): domain Bacteria; phylum Actinomycetota; class Actinomycetes; order Streptomycetales; family Streptomycetaceae; genus Streptomyces; species Streptomyces niger. The sequence continues at coordinate 65,446 of NZ_JOFQ01000028.1, read as the reverse complement.
AGCGGGAGGAGGACGGGAGGAAGGAGCGAGGGGGCAGGTGGAGGAAGCGGGGGAAGCGGGGGAAGGGGGTCATGCGTGGGCCTCCCGGAGTCGGGTGGCGAAGGTGGTGGTCAGGGCCGTGTACTGGTCGGCCAGAGCCGCCGGGCCGCCGTCCGGGTCCTTGAAGAAGAAGCCGAGTTCGGGGAGCGGGCCGCTGAGACCCGCGGCGTGGGCGGCGGCGACCAGGCGGGCCAGGTCGAGCACCAGCGGTGCGGCGAGCGCCGAATCGCAGCCCTGCCAGATGGTCTGGAGGATCACTCGGCTGCCGAGGAAGCCGTCGACCGCGATGTGGTCCCAGGCCGTCTTCCAGTCGCCCAGCGCCGGGACGTTGTCGATGTGGACTTCACCGGGCGGGAGTTCGCCCAGGGTGTCGCGGAGTACGGCGGCCTTGCCGGCGTTCTTGGCCGCGGCGGCGGCCGGGTCGGCGAGTGCGGCACCGTCTCCGCCGCCGAGGAGGTTCGTACCGGACCAGGCCCGTACGGTCAGCGCGCGCTGGGCCATCATCGGTGCGAGGACGGAGCGCAGCAGGGTCTGGCCGGTCTTGCCGTCCCGGCCCGCGTACGGGAGTCCGCTGCAGCGGGCCATGTCGCGCAGGACCGGGTGGTGCAGGCCGGTGGAGGGCGTGAAGTTGACGTACGAGCAGCCGGCGCGCAGGGCGGCGAGCGCGTAGCGGGAGCTGGCGGGGAGGCGGTCGGCGGAGGGCCGCTCGCCGGCACCCTCCCCGCCAGCGCTTTCGGTGCCCGGCGCGGCTTCCGTCGATGCGACGTTGATGACGACCACGCGGTCCAGGTCGTGCGTGCGGCGGAAGGTGCGCAGGTCCGTGGCGAACGCGGCCACCAGGGCTTCGTCGTCGCGGGTGTCACCGGGCTGGGGTCCGCCGGGGCGGATCTCGGCGTCGGCAGCGGCGAGTTCGGTCTGCAGCGAGCGGGGCAGGCCATGGGGCAGGACGCCGCCGGCGGCCAGTTGTTCGGCGCGCTTGGGGAGCGGGCAGGACGTGATGTCGTGGCCGCCGAAGACGAGGGAGTCCAGCGGTGGCAGCGGGACGTCGGCGAAGGCCGCCGACTCGGTGACCATGCCGGTCGGTTCGTGCAGGCCGGCGACGAGTGCCGCGCAACCGGCGACGACGGTCGTGGCCACCGAGCCGCGGGCGCCGATCAGCCATACGCCGGTGCGGCCGGTACCGCCGCTACCACCGGTGCGACCAGTACCCTCAGTACCGCCAGTACCGCCAGTACGGCCGGCGCCCGGATCACCCGGGCCACCCTCCCGCCTCGCCGTCTCCTGGCCCGTACCCGTCCCCTTGCCCATGCGCCCTCCCGTATCCGTTGCTGTACTGCCGTACTGATGCACTGCCGTACCGCAGTCGTGCTGCCGTACCGCCGTACCGCCGTAAGAAGCCGTGCCCGTCATCTCATGCGCGGAGCAGCCCCGTCCGAGGCCCTGTCAGTCACCACCCCCGCCCTACGCCCCCTTCTCCCCCAGCGCCTTGATGCGGATCTGGCGGAAGGAGACCTTGTCGTCGGGGCCGTGGTTCTGGATGCCGACGTAGCCCTGGCGGAGGGAGCGGGCCGGGTCGTGGTTGGTGAAGTCGTTGATCTTGCGGCCGTTGAGGAACACCTTCAGGCGTTCGCCCTGGACGCGGATCTCGTAGGTGTTCCACTCCCCCGGCGGGTTCAGGGCGGCGTCCCTGGCCTTGATGTCCGCGGCCTTGAAGCCGTAGACGGAGCCGGTGGTGTGGTCGGGGGTGTCCGTGGCGTCGATCTGGATCTCGTAGCCGTTGTTCACGGCGGACCAGGGGTCGTCGGAGGCGGGGAAGCCCACGTAGACGCCGGAGTTGTCGTCGCCGGACTCGCCGGCCATCTTCCAGTCCAGCTTCAGGGAGTAGGCGTGCTGCTCCTTCGCGGCGTACCAGAGCATGCCCATGCCGCCGTCGGAGGTGAGCGTCCCGTCGTCCTCGTTCAGGGTGAAGGAGCCGGGGCCCGCCTGCTTCCAGCCCTCAAGGCTCGTCCGGGTGCCGTCGAACAGGGGGGTGTAGCCCTTCTCCGGGCGGCAGTCGGCCTGGGCGAGGCCCGCGGCGTAGCGGATGCCGCCGAGGAGGTGGGTGCGGAAGGCGGAGTCGGCGTAGGACTCCTTGGTGTGGCCCGCGCCGGTGTAGAAGGCGCGGCCGCCGCGGTACTCCTGGCACCAGGCGAACGGGTGGTCCGCGCCCATCGTGCCGCCGGTGTACGTCGATTCGTCGAGGGTGGCGAGGACGTGGGCGTGGTCGCGCGGGTTGGTGCGGTAGTTGTACCACTCGTCGGTGCGTTCCCAGGCCGCCGGCAGGTGGGCGGTGGCGGGGTGGGCGCGGTCCTCGATGCGCAGGGTCGCGGGCTGGATGGCCGGGTGCGACTGGAAGTAGGCGCCGGCCAGGCCGCCGTAGAAGGGCCAGTCGTACTCGGTGTCGGCGGCGGCGTGCACGCCGACATAACCACCGCCGGCGGCGATGTACTTCTCGAAGGCCGACTGCTGGGTGGCGTCGAGGACGTCGCCGGTGGTGGAGAGGAAGACGACGGCGTCGTAGCGGGCGAGGTTGGCGGTGGTGAAGGCGGCGGCGTCCTCGGTGGCGTCGACGGCGAAGCCGTGCCGGGCGCCGAGGTCCTTGACCGCGGCGATGCCCTCGGGGATCGAGTCGTGGCGGAAGCCGGCGGTCTTGGAGAAGACCAGGACTCGGGCGGTGTCGGCCGCGCTGCCACCGTCCGGGGAGGCGGCGGCGCCGGGCAGGGCCATGGTGGCGAGCAGGGTGGCGGCCGCGGCGGCGGTGATGCCGAGCCGCTGTACGGCCTGGCGTCTCGCTCTGGGCTGGTGCGGGTGCATGTGCGGAGTCCTTCCTCCAGCGGCGGCGGGGGGGGGGTGGCTGGGCAAGGGGCCTCTGTGCAGGGGTGTGCGGGCCTGGAGCCTGCGGCACGGGTGATCGGCGGGTGTGGGGCGGACGGGCGGGCCGTACGGTCCGCCCGTCCGCCCCACACCATTGGTGCGCTACTTCGTCGTGATCTCGAAGTCGTCCACGTCGTACAGCGCTCCCGTGCTGCTGCCCTTGAAGACGAGGTACAGCGTCGTCGTTCCGGCGGGCGGCTTGGTGAGGGCGGTGCTGACGTCCGTGTACGTCTCCCAGCCGCCGGTGACCGGCACCTTGGCCGTACCGAGCAGCTTGCCGTCGGGCTTGCCGGTGCGGATCTCCAGCGTGCCGCCGGCGCCGGCCGAGGCGACCCGGGCGGTCAGCTTCGTGGCGTTGGAGACGCGGTACGGGGTGAAGCCGATCCAGTCGCCGTTGTGGATGTCGCCGACGGTCTTGCCGCCGTGCGCCGGCGTGTGGTCGACCGCCTTGACGCCCTTGGAGGTGCTGAAGTGCTCGGCCTGGCGGTGCTTGGGCTGGGTGACGTTCTGGTCGTGGGTGGTCAGCGCGGGCTGGCCGTTCGCGCCCTTGTCGGTGTACTCGGCGTCGAAGACCCCGAAGATGTTGGCGTTGGGGTCGTGCTCGCCGTCGGCCAGCGTCTGGATGGTGCCCTCGCAGCCGTTGGCCGAGGTCACGGCGTGGCCGTGGTTGTCGTGGCCGAGGATGTGCGTGACGGTGACCTTGGAGCAGTCGATCTTCCCGTCCTCGGGGTCGGCGACCTTCACCTTGAAGGGCACCTTGTCGCCGAAGGTGAACAACTGCCCGTCACCGGGGAGTTGGAGCGTCACGGACGGCGCGGTGTTGCCGACGGTGAGGTGGACGCTGGCCGAGCCGGTGCGGCCCGAGGGGTCCTTGGCGGTGACGGTCGCCGTGTAGGTGCCGTTCTTCTTGTACGTATGGGTGGGGTTCTGCGCGGTGGACTTAGTGCCGTCGCCGAAGTCCCAGGCGTAGGTGAGCGCGTCACCGTCCTGGTCGGTGGCGGTCGCGCTGAACTTCGCCTTCAGGGGTGCCTGGCCCGAGGTGCGGTCGACCTTCGCCTCGGCGACCGGCGAGTGGCCGTCGGTGGCATTCTCGATGCGGTACAGCGCGGAATGCTCGTCGCCGCCGAACCAGCTCAGCCCGTAGTCCAGCACGTACAGCGCGCCGTCCGGGCCGAAGGACATGTCCATGATCTGGGTGCCGCTCCAGGGGACCGGGTTGATCGACTGGACCTTGCCGTCCGCGTCCTGCTCGATCCGCTTGATCCACTGGCGGCCGAACTCACCGGCGAAGAAGTCACCGTCGTAGGACTCGGGGAACTTCACCTTGGAATCGGAGTTCGCGTCGTAGCGGTAGACCGGGCCGCCCATCGGGGACTCCGAGCCACTGCCGAACTCCGGTACGGAGTCGTTGTCGTACGGGATCCAGGCGGGCTGGGCCGGGGGCAGGTCGGTCAGCCCTGTGTTGTGCACGGATGTGTTCTTGGGGGCGGCGCAGTCGAAGGACTCGCCGGACGTGCCGGTGGCGAAGTCGTAGTCGACGTAGGCGTCGTTGTTCCCGGTGCAGTACGGCCAGCCGAAGTTGCCGGCCTTGGTGACGCGGGCGAACTCCACCTGTCCGGCCGGGCCGCGGGTGGGGCTCGCGGCGCCCGCGTCGGGGCCGTAGTCACCGACGTAGACGATGCCGGTGGGCTTGTCGACGCTCATCCGGAAGGGGTTGCGGAAGCCCATCGCGTAGATCTCTGGCCGGGTCTTCTCGGTGCCGGGCGCGAAGAGGTTGCCCTCGGGGATGTCGTACGAGCCGTCCTCGTTGACCTTGACGCGCAGGATCTTGCCGCGCAGGTCGTTGGTGTTGCCGGCGCTGCGCTGGGCGTCGTACGCGGGGTTGCGGTCGGCGCGCTCGTCGATGGGCGTGTAGCCGTCGGAGGCGAACGGGTTGGAGTCGTCGCCGGTGGAGAGGTAGAGGTTGCCCTGCGCGTCGAAGTCGATGTCACCGCCGACGTGGCAGCAGGTGCCGCGGGAGGTGGCGACCTCCAGGATCTTCTTCTCGCTGGCGGTGTCCAGCGTGCCGTCGTCCTTCAGGACGAAGCGGGAGAGCCGGTTCACGCCGTCGAACTTGGCGAAGTCGGCGGCGGTGCCGTTGTCCGGCGCATCGCCCGCCGGGGTGTCCAGCGGGGGCGCGTAATAGAGGTAGATGAAGCGGTTGTCCTTGAAGCCGGGGTCGACGCCGACGCCCTGGAGGCCCTCTTCGTCGTGGGTGTAGACGGGGAGCTTGCCGGCGACCTTGGTGTCGCCGGTGGCGTCGGTCAGCCGGAGCGTGCCGTCGCGGGAGGTGTGCAGGACGGAGCGGTCGGGGAGGACGGCGAGCGACATGGGCTCGCCCACCTCCGCCGCGCCCTTGGCGAGGGTGACCTGCTGGAAGTCCTCCGCGGTGGGTGCCGGGGCGGCGGCCGGGGCGGCGACCGAGGGGGTGCTGCCGAGCGAGAGCGAGCCGGCCGCGAGCAGACCGCCGGCGAACAGGGCGAGGGTGGAGCGGATTCTGCGACGTCTTCTGTGCACGCGGTGCCTCCCGGGCGGGTCGATTGCCGTGCGGTGGGCGGTGCTGGGGAGTTCAGTGCGCTGTGCGAGCCGTCATGTACGTGTACGTGACACCAGGGGCGAAAATAGCTGCCTTGGCCCGCTGTGGATAGACCTTTGACATGAGGGAAGACGACTTCTGCCCTCAGCAGGACAAAGACGGGCGGCCCGTCAGGCATCCGAGCGGCCGAACGCCGCGTCGAACGATGCCGTGGGCGGCTCGAAGTCGTACGTCTTGAGGCGGGCCAGCGCCTCCGGAGCGCCCTGCAGGCGGTCCATGCCGGCGTCCTCCCACTCCACCGAGACCGGCCCCTCGTACCCGATCGAGCGGAGCATCCGGAAGCAGTCCTCCCAGGGGACGTCGCCGTGGCCCGCCGAGACGAAGTCCCAACCGCGGCGCGGGTCGCCCCAGGGCAGGTGGGAGCCGAGCCGGCCGTTGCGGCCGTCCAGACGCTTCCTGGCCTCCTTGCAGTCCACGTGGTAGATCCGGTCGCGGAAGTCCCAGAGGAAGCCGACCGGGTCCAGGTCCTGCCACACGAAGTGCGACGGGTCGAAGTTGAGGCCGAAGGCGGGCCGGTGGCCGACGGCTTCGAGGGCCTGGTGGGTGGTCCAGTAGTCGTAAGCGATCTCGCTCGGGTGGACCTCGTGGGCGAAGCGGACGCCCTCGGCGTCGAAGACGTCCAGGATCGGGTTCCAGCGCTCGGCGAAGTCCTCGTAGCCGCGCTCGATCATGCCGGGCACGACCGGCGGGAACATCGCGACCAGGTGCCAGACGGCCGAGCCGGTGAAGCCGACGACGGTGCGGACGCCGAAGGCGGCCGCGGCCCGCGCGGTGTCCTTCATCTCGGCCGCCGCCCGCTGCCGTACGCCCTCGGCCTCGCCGTCGCCCCAGATGCGGGCGGGCAGGATCGCCTCGTGCCGCTCGTCGATGATCGCGTCACAGACCGCCTGACCGACGAGGTGGTTGGAGACGGCCCAGCACTTCAGTCCGTACTTGTCGAGCAGCTGCCGCCTGCCGTCGAGGTAGCCGGGCTCGGACAGGGCCCGGTCGACCTCGAAGTGGTCGCCCCAGCAGGCGAGTTCGAGCCCGTCGTAGCCGAAGTCGCGGGCCAGCCGGCAGACCTCCTCCAGGGGAAGGTCGGCCCATTGGCCGGTGAAGAGAGTGAACTGGCGTGGCACGGTACGGGACCTCCTCAGGCCGATACGGGGGTGTAGACGCAGTTCTTCGCGGCGCTCTCCTCCACCGCGGCCAGCACGCGCTGCACGCGCAGCCCCTCGGCGAAGGACGGCGTCGGGTCGGTGCCGGCGGCGATGGCGTGCACCAGGTCGCGGGCCTGGTGCACGAAGGTGTGCTCATAGCCGAGGCCGTGGCCCGGCGGCCACCACCCCTCCAGGTACGGGTGGTCCGGCTCGGTGACCAGGATGCGGCGGAAGCCGGCCGCGACGGATGGTTCGGTGTGGTCGTGGAAGGACAGTTCGTTGAGGCGTTCCAGGTCGAAGGAGAGCGAGCCGCGGTCGCCGTTGAGCTCGATGCGGAGGGCGTTCTTGCGGCCCGCGGCGACCCGGCTGGCCTCGAAGGACGCCAGCGCGCCGGAGGCGAACCGGCCGGTGAACAGCGCCGCGTCGTCCACCGTCACCTCGTCCGTGCCGCCCGAGGGCAGCGGGCGCTGCCGTACGAACGTCTCGGTGACGGCCGAGACCCCGGTCAGCGCCTCCCCCGCCAGGTACTGCGCGAGGTCGACGATGTGCGCGCCGAGGTCGCCCAGGGCGCCGGAGCCGGCGCTCTCCTTGCGCAGCCGCCAGGTCATCGGCGCCTCCGCGTCGACCAGCCAGTCCTGGAGGTAGGTGGCGCGCAGGTGACGCAGCCGGCCGAGCCGGCCCTCTTCGACGAACCGCCGGGCGAGTGCCATCGCGGGCGTGCGCCGGTAGTTGAAGCCGGTCATGGCGATCCGGCCCCGGGTCCGGGCCGCCTCGGCCGCCGCCACCATGGCCTCCGCCTCCGCGACCGTGTTGGCCAGCGGCTTCTCGCACAGCACGTGCTTGCCGGCTTCGAGGGCCGCGATGGCGATCTCGGCGTGGCTGTCGCCGGGCGTGCAGATGTCGACCACGTCGACGTCGTCGCGGGCTATCAGGGCCCGCCAGTCGGTCTCCGCCGCGGCCCAGCCGAGCCGGTCGGCGGCGGCGCGCACACCGTCGGCGTCCCGGCCGCAGACGGCGTTCATGGCCGGGCGCAGCGGCAGGTCGAAGACCCGGGCCGCGGTGCGCCAGCCCTGGGAGTGGGCGGCGCCCATGAAGGCGTAGCCGACCATGCCGATACCCAGTGCGGGGCGGCCGTCGGGGGTGGGGTCCTGCGCGTTGTCGTCCATACATCACCTCATCGGTGGAGGTCAGGTGTGGGGGAAGGCGGGCGCGGCCGGCGGCGCGTGGCCGCCGGGGACACGTCGCGCCTCAGTTGAAGCCGGTCGGGAGGTAGTCGTCGACGTTGTCCTTGGTGACGACCGCGGAGTACAGGGTGATCGAGGCGGGGATCTCCAGCTCGGCCATGCCGCTGACGCCCTTGCCCTGGCCGAGTGCGCGGGCCAGGTCGATGGCGGACGCCGACATGGTCGGCGGGTAGAGCACGGTGGCCTTCAGGACGGAGTTGCCGGCCTTGATGGTGTCCATGACCTTGCGGGAGCCGGCGCCGCCGACCATCAGGAAGCCGTCCCGGCCCGCCTGTTCGATGGCGCGCTCGGCGCCCACGCCCTGGTCGTCGTCGTGGTTCCACAGGGCGTCGAAGTCGGGGTGGGCCTGGAGCAGCCCGGCCATCTTGGCCTGGCCGGACTCGACGGTGAACTCGGCGGCCTGCCGCCCCACCTTCTTGATGTTGGGGTAGTTCTTCAGGGCGTCGTCGAAGCCCTGGGTGCGCTGCCGGGTCAGTTCCAGGTTGTCGATCCCGGCGAGCTCGACGACCTTGGCGTTCTTCTTGTCCTTGAGCTGTTCGCCGATGTAGTGCCCGGCGTTGAGGCCCATGCCGTAGTTGTCGCCGCCGACCCAGCAGCGGTAGGCCTGCTGGGAGGCGAAGACCCGGTCGAGGTTGACGACGGGGATGCCGGCGCGCATGGCCTTCAGGCCGACCTGGGTGAGCGCCTTGCCGTCGGCGGGGAGGATGACCAGGACGTCGACCTTCTTGTTGATCAGGGTTTCGATCTGCCCGATCTGCTGGGCCGTGTCGTTGGAGCCCTCGGTGATCTCCAGGGTGACGTCCTCGTACTGCTTCGCGCGCTCCTTGGCGTTCTGGTTGATGGCGTTCAGCCAGCCGTGGTCGGCCTGCGGCCCGGCGAAGCCGATGGTGACCTTCTTGCCGGGCTTGTCGTCGACCCCGCCCGCCTGCTGCTTGCCGGTGCCGGCCGAGGCGTTGTTCTCGTTGCTGGTGCAGGCGGTGAGGAAGGCGCCGGCGGAGACGGTCGCGGCGCCGAAGAGCAGGTTTCTGCGGCTGGTCGACGGAGTCTGTGGGATGCGCTCGGTCATGACGTACGGCCCTTCTGTACCAGTACGGCGGCGACGATGATGGCGCCCTTGGCGATCTGCTGGACGGCGGTCTCCAGGTTGTTCAGGGCGAAGAGGTTGGTGATGAGGGTGAAGACGAGGACGCCGAGGACGGAGCCGGTGATGGTGCCGCGGCCGCCGCTGAGCAGGGTGCCGCCGATGATGGCCGCGGCGATGGCGTCCAGCTCGTAGAGGTTTCCGTTGGTGTTCTGTCCGGAGCCGGTGAGCACGATCAGGAGGAAGGCCGCGATGCCGCAGCACAGCCCGGACAGCAGGTAGAGCAGCAGCCGCTGGCGGCGTACGTCGATGCCGGCCAGCCGGGCCGCCTCGGGGTTGCCGCCGACCGCGACGGTGCGCCGGCCGAAGGTCGTACGGTTCAGCACCAGCCAGCCGACGACGGTGACGACGGCGAAGACCAGCACGATGGGCGGGATGCCGAGCAGGTAGGCGTCCCGGCGGCCCAGCGCGAGCACCGGCTCGACGGACACCACCTGGGTGCGGCCCTCGCTGATCTGGAGGGCGAGGCCGCGGGCCGAGGCGAGCATGGCGAGGGTCGCGATGAACGGCACCAGGCCGCCGAACGACACCAGCAGCCCGTTGACCAGCCCGCACCCCAGGCCCACGCACAGCGCGCACAGCAGGATGCCGCCGAGCCCGAACTGCTGGGTGGCCAGCGTCGTCGCCCAGACGGTGGCCAGCGCCACCATCGCGCCGACCGACAGGTCGATGCCGCCGCCGATGATGACGAAGGTGACGCCGACGGTGACGATGCCGATGACGGACGCCTGGGTGAGCACGAGTTGCAGGTTCTGCACGCTCAGGAACTGCTCGGGCTTGGTGAGTACGCCGACCAGGACGAGTGCGGCGAGCACGCCGAGCAGCGAGAGGTTGTGCACGTCGGGGCGGCGTCGGGCGCCGGCGCGCCCGGCGTCCTTGGCGACCGGCCCGGCGGGGCCCGGCGGCGCGGAGCCCGCCTCGGCCGGGAGGGTGTGTCCTTCGGAGGTGTTCACGGGCGGTCTCCTCGCGGGGTCGGGGCCGACGTCTCCTCGGGTGCGGTGCCTGCCGGGGCCGGTACGGGCCCCGGTCCGTCGCTCATGACCAGGCCCAGGACCCGGTGCTCGTCCAGGGCCGCCGCGTCTCCCTCGTGCACGACCCGGCCCTCGCGCAGGACGAGCACCCGGTCGGCCAGCCCGAGCACTTCGGGCACCTCGCTGGAGACCAGCAGGACGGCCAGGCCGTCGTCCGCGAGCCGGCGGATCAGCGCGTACAGCTCGGCACGCGCGCCGACGTCCACGCCGCGGGTCGGCTCGTCCAGCAGCAGGACGCGGCAGCCGCGGAGCAGCCAGCGGGCCAGTACGGCCTTCTGCTGGTTGCCGCCGGAGAGGGTGCGGACGGGGCGGTCGGGGTCGTCGGGGCGCAGCGAGAGGTCGCGGGTGGCGGCGTGGGCGCCGGCCCGTTCGGCGTGCCGGTTCAGCCAGCCGGCCCGCGCGAAGCGGGGCAGCGAGGAGAGGGAGACGTTGCGGCTGACGGACTCCAGGAGCAGCAGCGCCTGGGACTTGCGCTCTTCGGGGGCGAGGCCGAGTCCGGCGCGTACGGCGGCGGTGACGCTGCCGGGGCGCAGTGGCCGGCCGTCGACGAGCACCCGGCCGGCGGTGGGGCGCCGGGCGCCGAAGACGGTCTCCAGGATCTCCGAGCGTCCGGAGCCGACGAGCCCGGCGAGGCCGAGGATCTCGCCGGGGTGCAGGTCGAAGTCGACAGGCGCGAACTCGCCGTCGCGCGCCAGCCCTTCGACGCTGAGGACGGGGGCCGGGCGGTCGGTGGCGGCGCGGCGTTCGGGGAAGACGTACTCGACGTCGCGGCCGGTCATCAGGGCGACGATGTCGCGGGTGGGGGTGGTGTGCGCGTCCAGGCCGCGGGCGGCGGTGCGGCCGTCCTTCAGTACGGTCACCCGGTCGCCGATCCGGCGGATCTCCTCCAGGCGGTGGGAGATGTGGACGACGGCGACGCCGGAGGCGGTGAGGGAGGCGACGATGCGGAAGAGGTTGTCGACCTCGTCGGGGTCGAGCGCGGCGGACGGTTCGTCCATGACGATCAGCCGTACGTCGTGGGAGAGGGCGCGGGCCATGGAGGCGATCTGCTGCCCCGCGGCGGAGAGGCGGCCGACCAGGGTGCCGGGGTCGATCTCGGGGTGGCCGAGCCGGGCGAGCAGTGCGGCGGTCGCCTCGCGGGCCTCCGCGGTGTGGACGAAGCCGGCGGTGGCGCGTTCGTGGCCGAGGAAGACGTTCTCGGCCACCGACATGTGTTCCACCAGGTCCAGTTCCTGGTAGATGGTGGCGATGCCGAGTCGCATGGCGGCGATCGGCGACTTCAGGGAGACCGTCTCGCCGCGCCAGCGGATCTCGCCGCCGTCCGGCTGGTGGGCGCCGGCCAGCACCTTGATCAGGGTGGACTTGCCTGCACCGTTCTGGCCGAGCAGGCAGTGCACCTCCCCCGCCGTCACGTCCAGGTCCACCCCGTCCAGCGCGCGGACGCCGGGGAAGGACTTGGTGATGCCGGTCATGGTGAGCAGCGGTCCGGTGGCTTCGTGCGCCGCGGACGGCGGCGGTGCGGGGCGGTGCGCTGGTGCCATGGCGGGCCTCCTCGGCGGTACGCCGGCGAGCGGGCAGGGCGGTACTGGACGGGCGGAGCGCACGTGGGCATGCGGCATCGCGACGGGGCGCGTGGGGCGGCGGTGCTGCGGTGCGGCTCGTACGGGTACGGCGGATCGTGGTGCGTACGGGGCGGGCAGGCGGTGCCGGCGTACCGGTCACACGGGCGGAGCGGTGCTGCGGACGTGCGGATCGCGCGGGCGGAGCGGTGCTGCGGACGTGCGGGTGACGCGGGCGGAACGAGGTGGTGCGGTGGTGCGGGTCGAACGCCGGGCGTGGGTGACGCATCGTCACCCGGCCCGGAAGCCGGGGCCGGCTCAGGCTGGCGAGAACAGGTGGTCGCTGATCAGCCGGGCCGCGCCGGTCACCCCGGCCAGCGGGCCCAACTCGCCGAGCACGATGGGGAGGTTGCCGGTCGCCAGCGGCAGCGACTGGTGGTAGACCTGCGTGCGGATGGCGGCCAGCAGCGTGTGGCCGAGGCCGGTCACCCCGCCGCCGATCACCACCAGGCCGGGGTTGAAGAAGCTGACGAGCCCGGCGATGACCTGTCCGGTGCGGGTGCCGCCGGCCTTGATGAGTTCCAGTGCGGTGGCGTCGCCCGCGGAGGCGGCGACCGAGACGTCGGACGCGGCGAGCGTGCCGGCGGCCGCGAGCCGGTCGGCGAGCGCGGTCGAACGGCCCTCGCGCGCCGCGTCCTCCGCGTCGCGGGCGAGCGCGGCACCGCCGAAGTACGCTTCCAGGCAGCCGGCGTTGCCGCAGGCGCAGCGGCGGCCGTCCGGCTCGACCTGGATGTGGCCGATGTCGCCGGCGCTGCCGGTCGTACCGCGGTAGACCGCGCCGCCGACGACGATGCCGCAGCCGATACCGGTACCGATCTTGACGCAGAGGAAGTCCTGCGAGGTGCGGGCCACCCCCGCGTGCTGCTCGCCGAGCGCCATCAGGTTCACGTCGTTGTCGACCATGACCGGGCAGCCCAGTTCCTGGCTGAGGGCTTCCCGTACGGGGAAGCCGTCCCAGCCCGGCATGATCGGCGGCGCGACGGGCACGCCCTCGGGGAAGCGGACCGGGCCCGGCACGCCGATGCCCGCGCCGTCGAACCCCTCGGCGAGTCCGCTGTCCTTCAACTTGGCGGCCAGCGCGAGGACTTGTTCGAAGACGGCGACCGGCCCCTCGCGGACGTCCATCGGCTGGGTGAGGTGGCCGAGCACCTCCAGTTCGGCGTTGGTGACCGCCACGTCGACCGAGGTCGCGCCGATGTCCACGCCGAGGAAGCGCAGGGTGGGGGCGAGCCGGATGTTGTGGGAGCGGCGGCCGCCCCGGGAGGCGGCCAGCCCGTCGGCGACGACGAGGCCGGTCTCCAGCAGGCGGTCGACCTCGACCGCCAGCTTGGAGCGGGACAGGTCGACCTGATCGCCCAGCTGTGCACGGGAGTTGGGGCCCTGGTCGCGCAGCAGGTGAAGGAGTCGCGCCTGATGCGCGTTCGCGGGCCTGGCCGTCATGCGCCTCACGCCGCCCCTCCAGCCGTCCTCGGCATAGACCGACATCGCTCGTCACCGGCGGGATCGGACGGGTACGTGCACGCCGTCTCGCCGGGCTTTCGAGGGGAACGTAGCAGCGCTTGTCCGCAGGAGGAAGTACTACGGACGGAATCCGCAGTGACTTTCTCCTGTCTCAGGACAAAGAGTGGGGCCACCTCCGGGGCAACGGGTGGCGCGCGCCGTCTCCGGCGCTCGCGGCCCTACTTGGCGCCCTCGCGCTCGTGGTACGAACGGCGGGTGTGCTCGGTGTGGGCGCGCATGATCTCCGTGGCGCGCTGCCCGTCCTGCCGGGAGATCGCGTCGATCAACTCGCGGTGCTCGACCCAGGACCGCTTGCCGCGCTGCCGGGCGACCGGCGTGTAGTACCAGCGCACCCGCCGGCCGACCTGCTCGGCCAGCCCGGCCAGCACGGTGTTGCCCGCCAGCTCCATCACCTTGGCGTGGAACTCGGCGTTGGTCGCGACGGCGAGGTCCACGGCGTCCTCGCGGACCGCCTGCTCGCCCCGGTCGCACAGCGCCGACAGCTCCTCGACGCCGGCCGCCGTGGCGTTCGCGGCGGCCAGCCGGGCCGCCTCGGCCTCCAACAGGGTCCGCACGCTGAGCAGTTGGTCGGCCTCCTCCTCGGTCGGCTCGTGTACGAAGGCACCCTGGGCGGGGCGCAGATCGACCCAGCCGTCGGTGTTCAGCCGCTGCAGCGCCTCGCGCACCGGCTGCCGGGAGACGCCCAGATGGCCGGCGAGCTCGCTCTCGACCAGGTGCTGACCGGGTTGCAACGCGCGGGTGGTGATCAGTTCCAGCAGCGCCTCGTAGACCCGTTCACGCAGCGGGCCGGGGCGTTCGAGCTTCGGCACGGTCCCCTGCGGCAGTCCAGCGGACAGCATCGCGGTCCCCCTCTACGACTCGGATCCAGCACTCCGGGATTGGTTATCGTCTACAGTCTACTGAGCGCAACGCACCTGCCACCGTACACATCGGTGATCTGCGTCACCCGGATTCCTCGGCCGGGCCCCCGGATCGACTGTGTCGACCTCTCCGCGACGGGTACGCGGTGGGCCCTGGACGTTCCCAGAGAGGAGGAGCCCGGACCATGTCGAAGATCGAAGAGTCGGTCGAGGTTGCCGTCCCGGTGACGAAGGCCTACAACCAGTGGACACAGTTCGAGGAATTCCCCCGCTTCATGGACGGGGTCGAACGCATCGAGCAGAAGACGCCGACGCTGACCCACTGGGTCACCAAGATCGGCGGAGTGAAGCGCGAGTTCGACGCGCAGATCACCGAGCAGATCCCCGACGAGCGGGTGGCCTGGACCACGGTGGAGGGAGAGGCCCGCCAGGCCGGCGTGGTGACCTTCCACCGCATCGACGACCAGCACACCAAGATCATGCTGCAGCTGGAGCACGACCCCGAGGGCATCGCCGACACGGTCGGTGACAAGCTCGGCTTCGTCCGCAGCAAGGCCACGACGGACCTGAAGAACTTCAAGAAGTTCATCGAGTCCCGCGGTACGGAGACCGGCGCCTGGCGCGGCGAGGTCTGACGCCCACCGCGGCGAGGTCCGACCCGGACACCGCCGCCGCACAGCCACGGGCCCGCGGCCCGGCCGGATCGCCTCCGGCCGGGCCGCCGGCATGTGCGGCGACCGCGGGCGGACGGCAACCGGGACGTGGGTGGGTCTCGGCCATTCGTGCCGCGTACAGGACAATGAAGGAGAGCAAGGGCCGGCCCGCCGGCCGCCACCACGCACAGAACCGGGATGATCAGTATGGGCAGGGTCACCGAGCGACGGCGCGTCATCCGTATCCGCGACGGAGCCGTGAGCACCCGCCCGGACACCCTGGTCGCCGAGGAGCCGCTGGAGATCCGGCTCGGCGGCAAGCCGCTCGCCATCACGATGCGTACGCCGGGCGACGACTTCGCGCTCGCGGCCGGCTTCCTGGTCAGCGAGGGCGTGCTGAGCAGCGCGGACGAGCTGGCGAACATCGTGTACTGCGCGGGCGCGACCGAGGACGGCAGCAACACCTACAACGTGGTCGACGTGCAGCTCGCGCCCGGCGTCGCGCTCCCCGACATCACCCTGGAACGCAACGTCTACACCACGTCCTCCTGCGGGCTGTGCGGCAAGGCCAGTCTGGACGCCGTTCGGACCACGGCGCGGTTCGCGCTGCGGGCCGACGACGGGATGACCCTCACGCCGGAGACGCTCGCCGCCCTGCCCGACCGGCTGCGCGCCGCCCAGCGGGTGTTCGACCGTACCGGCGGGCTGCACGCGGCGGGCCTCTTCACGGCCGACGGGGAGCTGCTGGACCTGCGGGAGGACGTGGGCCGGCACAACGCGGTCGACAAGATCATCGGCCGCGCGGTGCAGCAGGGCCGGCTGCCGCTGTCCGACACCGTCCTGATGGTCTCCGGCCGCGCCTCCTTCGAACTCGCCCAGAAGGCCGTGATGGCGGGCATTCCCGTACTCGCCGCGGTCTCCGCGCCCTCCTCGCTCGCCGTCGACCTCGCCGCGGAAACCGGCCTCACCCTGGTCGGCTTCCTGCGCGGCAAGTCGATGAACATCTACGCGGGCGAGCAGCGGATCGCGCTGGACGGCCTCGGCTGACGCACCGTCGGGAGCCTTCTCCCCGGCGCCCCGCCGCCGGCCCCCTCCCCTGACCCATCGTCAACGGTCTCGCCCCTCGACCGTCCCCGTCCGCCCTCGGTCAGGAGCAGCGGTCGTCCAGGCCCGGGGTGGCGATGCGGGTGAGGAGGTCGATGAGCTGGTCGCGTTCGGCGGGGGTGAGCGCCGCGGTCAGCTCCGCGTTGGCCGCGTCGCCGAGCTTCTGCGTGCGGCGCAGCGTGCGGGTGCCGGCCGGTGAGATGGTGACCGCGTTCTTGCGGCGGTCGCGCGGGTCGGGTGCGCGGGTCACCAGTTCCTCGGCGACCAGGTCGTTGACGATCGTGACCATGTCCTTGGGGTCGATGCTCAGGCTGCGGCCCAGGTCCGCCTGGGAGACCGGGCCCAGCTCGGCAACGGCCGACAGCACGGCGTGGTGCATCATCCGCATGCCTTCGCCGGCGAGCGCCTCGGCGACGAGCCGGTGACCGCGGGCGGCGGCGCGGCCCAGGAGCCAGCTGGGAAGGGCGCGGATGCGTGCGGGTACGTAGGGGGTTTCGGCCATGCCGTCAGCCTATCGAGCGATAGCAAAAATGTTGGGCGGTCCAACGTTCCCTGGTCTATCGTTGGGGGTCCCAATGTTTCTGCGGAGTGCGGGAGGCATGCGTGCGGCGCATCCGGTTCCATGAGTACGGCGGCCCCGAGGTACTGCGGATGGAGGAGGCCGAGGCGCCCGAGCCGGGCCCCGGCGAACTGCTGGTGCGCACCGAGGCGATCGGCGTGACACTGCCGTCCGTGCGCGCGGTGCGCGGCGACGGCAACGGCGGCGGCCCGCCGCTGCCCGGCGTGCTCGGCGGCGAGGTCGCGGGGGTGGTCGCCGGGGTCGGCCCCGACGTCCCGGCGTACGCGGTGGGGGACCGGGTGACCGGCCTGCCGTTCACCGGCTCGTACGCCGAACTGGTCACCGTGCCGGCCGCCCTGACGAGCCGGATACCGGACGGGGCGAGCGCGGTGGACGCGGTGGCGCTGGTGCGCGGCGGCCATGTGGCGCTGGCCGCGCTGCACACCGCCCGGTCCGTGGCGGACGCGTCCGTCCTGGTGACCGGGGCGGCCAGCGCGACCGGCCACCTGGCCGTGCAGCTGGCGCGGGTGCGGGGCGCGCGCCGGGTGATCGCCGCGGTGGGCCCGGCGGCCGGCGCGGCCAAGGCGGAGTTCCTGCGCGGGTTGGGCGCCGACGAGGTCGTGTCGTACGAGGACGCGTCCTGGGGCGAGCCCGCCGAGGTCGTCCTCGACGGCGTCGGCGGCGAGCTGCTGCCGCGCGCACTCGCCGCATGCGCGCCCGGCGGACAGCTGGTCTTCTTCAACTCCGGCGGCGGCACCGTACCGGCGTACGAGCTGCTGGCCGGCGCGAAGACGCTCACCGGTATGACGATGCGCCATTTCGCCGCCCGCCACCCGGAGGTGTACGCGCGCCACGGCGAAGAGCTGTGGGAGCTGGCGCGGAGCGGCCGGCTGCGCCCGGCGGTGCACGCCACGTTCCCGCTGGCGGAGGCGGCCCGCGCACACGCCGTCATCGAGGCACGCGGCAACCTCGGCAAGGTCGTACTGATCCCCTGACGCCACGCCGGGAGCGCTCGTGCCGATGCACTGGCGCCCCACCCGACGCACGGGTACCGCCGTCCGGAACACGGCGGCCCTCCTCGGCCAATCCGAGTGACGCACACTCCTTGCCGGGGCGCCTGCGGGACAAGTACCTTCCTCCGCACGAACATGGGACGTGGGATGTCCATAGGTGGGATGTCCAGATGACCCGTCCGGCGGGCCACCGGGGACACCCCGGGACCCACCGCGCGGTAGACGCCGATGCCTCGCCGATCTCTCGAAGGGCAGGTCGGACCATGACGTCAGAGCCGAGCGCACACAACAGTCCCGGCCCGAGACCCGGGCGACGCCGCCGGTGGGCCACGCTGGCCACGGCGGCGATCGCCTTCCTCCCCCCGATCCCCGCGCACGCCCAACCCCCCACCGAAGCCGCCCCCGGCGGCCTCAGCCAGCAGGTGCTGTTCAAGGCCTCGCAAGAGAAGGGGTACTCCTGCTTCCGTATCCCCGCGATCGTGACGACCCCGCGCGGCACGCTCCTCGCCTTCGCCGAAGGCCGGGTGAACAACTGCGGGGACGCCGGGGACATAGACCTGGTGATGAAACGGTCCACCGACGGCGGCCGCACCTGGGGCCCGCTCCAGGTCGTCAACGAGGGCGGCGGCGACACGCACGGCAACCCGGCACCGGTGGTGGACCACCGCACCGGGCGCGTCGTCCTCGCCGAGACCTACAACAAGGGCCGCACCGACGCCGGCAACTGCGACGTGCCCTGCGACCGCAGACCGCACATGCAGCTCAGCGACGACGACGGCCGCACCTGGTCGACGCCGAAGGACATGACGCCCGTGCTCCGGCCGCCGTCGTGGAACTCCTGGTACGCGACCGGGCCCGTGCACGGCATCCAGCTGACCCACGGGCGGCACGCGGGCCGGCTCGTCTACACCGTCAACGCCGAGAGCTACGGGGGCGGCCGCATAACGGCCAACCACGCGGCCCTCATGTACAGCGACGACGGCGGGCGGAGCTGGCGCACCGGCGCGCTCGACACCTGGCGCACCGCACCGGACGGAACATTCCGTCAGAAGCCGTCCGAGATGACGCTCGTGGAGCGCGCTGACGGCACCGTCTACGTCAACGGGAGGGAGCAGGACGGCACGGACCTGGGCCACCGCACCGCGGCCGTCAGCCGGGACGGCGGCAAGTCCTTCGCCCGGCCGTTCGAAGCCATTCCCGATCTGTACTCCCCCATGGTCCAGGGCTCGATGGTGCGGCTGACGTCGCGGTCACCGGACGGCCCGGGCCGGCTGCTGTTCGCCGCGCCCGCGGACCCCGACCGGCGCCGCACCATGACCATCCGTTCCTCGTACGACGAGGGCCGCACATGGGAGGGCGTGGACCGGGGCGCGCGGATCACCACGGACTGGTCCGGCTACTCCGACATGGCGAACATCGCCCCCGGCGAGGTCGGGCTGCTCTACGAGGGCGGCGCGGTGGACGCGCGGGACGAGATCCGCTTCGCGCGGTTCACCGAGGACTGGCTCGGGCCGCGCCGCGGTCCGGACCCGACGACCCCGGACCGCGGGTTCGGTACCCGCCCCGCGGCGGTCCTGGGCGGCGCCCGGACCACCGACGGACGCTTCGGGCAAGCAGTCGCGTTCGACGGCGAGGACGACGCCGTGCGGCTGCCGTTCCGCTCCTCGCTGCCGCTCGGCGACCGCGACTTCACCTGCAGCCTCTGGTTCCGGTACGAGGCGAGGAGCGGTGAGCAGCCGCTGCTGTGGATGGGGGGTGTGGGCAGCAAGGCGCCACAGGTGGCGTTGCGCGCCGATCCTGCCAAGGACCGGCTGACGGCGGACCTCACGGCGCTGACCGGCGCCGGGCCCGCGAAGTCCGTGCAGGTCACCGCGGCCGGCGCGGCCAACGACGGCCGGTGGCACCACCTGGCACTGCGCCGGTCGGACGGCCGGCTGACGCTCACGGTGGACGGGGCGCGGACCACCTCGGTGGCCGACGTCCCGGGGTCGGTCAGCCGGAACGACACCTTCGGGGTGCACCTCGGCCAGAAGCCGGACTCCCGGTCGTTCTTCACCGGCGCGCTGGACGAGGTACGCGTCTACGGACGGGCCCTCGGCGACGGTGAACTGGCCCTGGTCCGCGAGCACAACATGCCGGCCGCGGCGCCGGTCGTGCTCCGGCTGCCGCTGGACCGGGTGCGCGGGGACTGACGGACGCCGAGGAGAGGTGCGGAGGGGACGGCCGGTCAGCGGGTCTGGGTGCGCTGCGCCAGATCCGGATAGCCGATGATCAGGCCGTCCCCGTCACACTCCAGGTCGCGCTGGAAGGTGCCCGAGGAGTAGCGCACCAGGGCGCCTTCCTCCGTCCGTGCGAGATGCTCGTACCGCTGCCGGGACGGCTGGACGGCCAGCTCCGGCACCGACACCCACGCCATCACGAAGTCGTGCGTCCCCGGCGCGCGGTGCAGCCCGTGGCGCAGCAGCGGCATGGTGTTGGTGAGCGGGCACAGCCCGAGGTCGCAGTCGAGCGCCTCCTCCAGGCCCGCGAGCGGTTCACCGCCCGCGGTCCACCGGCCCTCGTCGTCCCGCCGCAGGTCCAGCTCGCGGCTGCCGGCCGCGCTCTCGGCGCGCACCCGCAGCCGCCGCGTCACGTAGTCCTCGCCGGTCGCCAGCTCGTACGTGATCCAGTAGGCCTCCGGTACGGTGCCCACCGCCCGGCCGTGCGCGGACAGCGTCCGCTCGCCGAGGTCGACCCACGCGGTCTCGATGCCTTTGCTCGCGGTGACGTCCCAGGTGAGGACGTGTTGGCCCGTCATGCAGGCACCCTAGCGGCGGGCCCCCACCGGCTCGGCGGCCGACACGGCACCGGCGGATTCCGTCTGCCCGGCCGGCGCTGCTTCCCCCGGCTCCCCCATCTCCCCTGTCTCCCCCGCCGCTTCCGCGGCCTCCGCCTGCCGCGCGTACCGCTTGGCGATCACCGCGCACACCATCAGCTGCATCTGGTGGAAGAGCATCAGCGGCAGCACCGCGAGGCTGGCCTGCGCGCCGAAGAGCACGCTGGCCATGGGCAGCCCGGCCGCCAGGCTCTTCTTGGAGCCCGCGAAGGTGATCGCGATGCGGTCGGCGCGCGGGAAGCCCAGCTTCCGCGAGCCGTACGTGGTGAGCGTCAGCATCACGGCGAGCAGGACGGCCTCGACGGCCACCAGCTCCGCCAGCCGCCAGAAAGAGACCTTGCTCCAGATGCCCTGGACCATGCCGGTGCTGAACGCGGTGTAGACGACCAGCAGGATCGAGCCGCGGTCGACGTAGCCGAGCACCTTCTTGTGCCGCGTCAGGAAGCCGGAGATCCAGCGGCGCAGCAGCTGGCCGGCGAGGAACGGCACCAGCAGCTGGAAGACGATCGAGAGCAGCGAGTCGGCGGAGAAGCCGCCGCCGTCCCCGCCGAGCAGCGCCGCCGCGAGCAGCGGCGTGATCACGATGCCGACCAGGCTGGAGAAGGAGCCCGCGCAGATCGCCGCCGCGACGTTGCCGCGCGCGATGGAGGTGAAGGCGATCGAGGACTGGATCGTCGAGGGCACCAGGCACAGGAAGAGCAGCCCGGTGTAGAGCTGCGGCGTCAGCAGGTACGGCACCAGGCCGCGGGCCGCGAGGCCGAGCAGCGGGAAGACGGCGAAGGTGAACGCCAGGACGGTGAGGTGCAGGCGCCAGTGGCGCAGTCCGTCCATCGCCTCACTCGTGGACAGCCGGGCGCCGTACAGGAAGAACAGCAGCGCCACGGCGCCGGTCGAGACGCCCTCGGCGCCGGTGGCCACGACGCCTCTGGCGGGCAGCAGCGCCGCCAGCACGACCGTGCCGATGAGCGCGAGGATGTATCCGTCCACGGGGAGCCAGGAGGGGATCTTCAACTGAGGGCGGCGCATGGTCTCTCTATCGGTCGGCGGCTCGGGCCGGGGCGTGCTGCGGTGTCGCGCCCCGGGGCATGGACGGTGCCCTCTCCAGAGTGCGCCTGATCGCGGCAATCGGGAAGCCCTCTTACCGTAGTCACTGCTATGTCGGAACGTGATGGGCGGGGGTACGCTCGGAGCGTGTTCGATCCCGTACAGCTGCGGACCTTCCTCGCCGTGGCGCAGACCCTGAGCTTCACGCAGGCCGCGCAGCGCCTCGGTGTGCAGCAGTCGACCGTCAGCCAGCACGTGCGGAAGCTGGAGGCGGCGTCCGGGCGCCGGCTGTTCGCGCGGGACACCCACGGGGTGGACCTGACGGAGGACGGCGAGGCGATGCTCGGCTTCGCGCGCACCATCCTGGAGGCCAACGAGCGGGCAGCGGACTTCTTCGCCGGGACGCGGCTGCGCGGCCGGCTGCGGTTCGGCGCGTCCGAGGACTTCGTGCTGACCCGGCTGCCGGAGGTGCTGGAGGGGTTCCGCCGGGACCATCCGGAGGTGGACCTGGAGCTGACGGTCGAGCTGTCGGGGACGCTGCACGAGCGGCTGGCGGCCGGCCGGCTGGACCTGGTGCTCGCCAAGCGGCGCCCGGAGGACCCGCGGGGGCGGCTGATCTGGGGGGACAAGCTGGTGTGGATCGGCAGCGAACGGCTGCGGCTGGATCCGCAGCGGCCGGTGCCGCTGGTGCTCTTCCCGCAGCCGGCGCTGACCCGCGGCCGCGCGCTCCAGGCGCTGGAGGAGCAGGGCCGCGAGTGGCGCATCGCCTGTACGAGCGGCAGCCTGAACGGGCTCATCGCGGCGACCCGCGCCGGGCTCGGGGTGATGGCGCACTCGCTCGGCATGATCCCGCCCGGCCTGGTCCGCGTGGGGTCCCGGGCGGGCCTGCCCGACCTCGGCGGCGTCGACTTCGTCCTGGTGCACGGCCGCCCGGACGGGCCGGCGAGCCGCCCGGCCGAGGCGCTGGCCGCCGCGATCCTGGCGGGCGGCGACCGGCTGCACCTCTGAACACTTGGGATCCGGGCAGGGGCCGGAAGTCGCCGTCGTCGGTTCAGAACCCGCTGTCGTCGAACTGGTCCAGGAGGACGTCGGCCGGCGTCTCGACCGGTGCCGCGCCCGCGTCGTTGAGGGGCTGCTCGGTCCAGATGACCTTGCCGCCGGGGACGTACCGGGTGCCCCACCGCTGCGCGAGGTGCGCCACCAGGAACAGCCCGCGGCCTCCCTCGTCCATGCTCGTCGCCCGGCGCAGGTGCGGCGCGGTGCTGCTGCCGTCCGCCACCTCGCAGATCAGGCTGCGGTCGCGGAGCAGCCGGAGGCGGATCGGCGACGCACCGTACCGGATCGCATTGGTGATCAGCTCGCTGAGGATCAGTTCGGTGCTGAACCCGATGTCCGCCAGCCCCCACTCGCGCAGCTTCGCGCCGCACTCCGCGCGCAGCCGGCCCACCTCCGCCGGGTCCTGCGCCACCGCCCAGTCCGCGACCCGCGACGGATCGAGCAGGCAGGTGCGGGCGATCAGCAGCGCGATGTCGTCGGAGGGGCGCTCGGGCACCATGGCCTCGACGGCCGCCCGGCACATCTCGTCCGGACCGCGCCCCGCGGCCCCCGCCAGCGCCGTGCCCAGCATGCGGAAGCCGGTGTCGATGTCCCGGCCGCGGTCCTCGACCAGGCCGTCGGTGAACAGCACCAGGTCCGTGCCCTCGGTCAGGCGCAGCTCGGTGGTCTCGAAGGGGTGGCCGCCCAGGCCGAGGGGCGGGGAGGGCGGCACCTCCGGGTAGCCGACCGTGCCGTCGGGGCCCACCAGCGCGGGGCCCGGGTGCCCCGCCCTGGCCATCGTGCACAGCCCGCTGACCGAGTCGTAGATCGCGTACAGGCAGGTCGCGCCGGTGACGCCCTCCCAGCCGCGGCGCTCCTGGCCGGTGTCCTCCTCGCTGTCGATGCGGGTGACCAGCTCGTCCAGGTGACCCAGCAGCTCGTCCACCGGCAGGTCCAGCGAGGAGAAGTTGTGCACCGCGGTCCGCAGCCGCCCCATGGTCGCTGCGGCGTGCAGGCCGTGCCCCACCACGTCCCCGACCACCAGCGCCACCCGGGCGCCCGGCAGCGGGATGACGTCGAACCAGTCGCCGCCCACCCCGGCCTGGGCCGGCAGGTATCGCCAGGCCACGTCCAGCGCGTCCTGTTCCGGGAGGCCGCGGGGCAGCAGGCTGCGCTGGAGGGTCACGGCCATGGCGTGCTCGCGGGCGTAGCGGCGGGCGTTGTCGATGCAGACGGCGGCGCGGGCCGTGACCTCCTCGGCGAAGGACAGGTCCTCCTCCTCGAACGGCGGCGAGTCCGCCGACCGCCAGAAGTTGACCATGCCCAGGACCACGCCGCGGGCCCGCAGCGGAACCGTCACCAACGAGCGCACGCCGGCCTCCAGCAGCGCGGCGCCCCGGGCCCGGTCCTGGTCGGACCAGTCGACCGTCCGGGTCAGGTCCGCCACGAGCGCCGCCCCGCCCCTCTCCAGCGCCATCGCCTGCGGGGTGGTCGACACGAAGTGGATCAGCTCGCCGATGGGATAGATGCCGGGCTCGCCCGGTCCGCCCTTGACCGCCGTCCGCCGCATCCGCCACCCGGCGTGCACCGAGGGCTCGTCGCCCGCCACCACCGCCTCCAGCAGGTCGACGGTGACGATGTCGGCGAACCGCGGCGCCGCCACCTCCGCCAGCTCCTCCGCCGTACGCACCACGTCCAGCGTCGTACCGATCCGCACGCCCGACTCGTACAGCAGCTTCAGCCGCTCCCCGGCGATCTCGGCACGGCCGCTGAGGGAGGCGAGTTCGGTGGTGTCGCGCAGGGTGGCGACGCTGCCGCACGGCCCGCCGGCGCGTTCGGTGGACCGTACGTTGACGGCGAGCAGACGGTTGCCCACGTGGTGCACCTCGTCGGTGGCCGACCGTCCGGACCGCATCAGCTCCACCAGCCGGTCCGGCAGCCCGACCTCGTCGACGGCCCGGCCCTCGACGTCGTGGGGCAGCTCCAGCAGCCGCCGCGCCTCGTCGTTGACCAGCTGCAGCCGGCCTTCGGAACCGAGGATGACCACGCCTTCGCGCACGGCGTGCAGGACCGCGTCGTGGTGTTCGTACATCCGGGTCATCTCGGCCTGGCCCAGGCCGTGCGTCTGGCGGCGGAGCCGCCGCGTCACCAGGCCCGTGCTACCGGCGGCCAGTACCAGGCCCAGTCCGGCGGCGCCGAGCAGCACCGGCATCTGGCGCTCCACGGTGTTCTCCGCGTGCTCCAGGGTGATGCCGGCCGAGACCCCGCCGACGAGGGAGCCGTCGGGGCGGTTGATGGGCGCCGTGCTGTCCACGGCGGGCCCGAGCGGGCCGTCGATGACCTCGGTGAACGAGCGGCCGTGGCGGGCGTCGTCGAGGGCCGCGCCGAAGGCCCCGACCACGTGCTTGCCGATCAGCTTGCGGTCGGGGTGGGTGATGCGGATGCCGGCCAGGTCGAAGACGACGACGTAGTCCACCTTGGCCTGCTTGCGCACCGCTTCCGCCTGCGGCTGCAGCACGGCCGTCGGGTCGCGGCTCTTCATCGCCCGGGCCACGGCGGGCGAGGACGCGAAGGTCTCGGCCACGGACAGCGACCGCCGCTCGGCCGCCTGCTTGCTGTCCCGCTTGGCCTGGAGAGCCAGGGCGGTCACCGCGGCCACCACCAGGAGGACCACGATCACGACCTGGAGGATGAAGACCTGACCGGCGAGGCTGCGCGGGTTCAGCAGGGAGCGCGGCCACGCCCATGACTGCTGCCCCATCCGACGAAGTCCCGCCATATCCACTTTTTAACACTGCCGCCTCCCTCCCGCCGCAGAGCCGCGCGCCCGGCTCGCCGGTGCGGACGCGGCCGGCAGCCGTGCATGAAACGGCTGTGCGGGGTACCTCGGACAGCGGGCGGTCACCGCCCGGCGCAGGACGCGGTCCAGTGGCCCGGTGACCGTACCGGCCCGGCCCTTCCCGGGGTGCGGGCCGGCAACGGGTGGGGCAGCGTGGTTGCCGTCCCGCCGAACGAGACGAAGGAGTGCCGGCATGGCTGACAAGGGCGCGATGGACAAGCTCAAGGGCAAGGCCAAGGAGATGGCCGGCAAGGCCACCGGCGACCGCCGGATGAAGGGCGAGGGCCGCGCCGACCAGACCAAGGGCAAGGCCAAGGACGCCGTGGACGAGACCAAGGGCCAGGCCAAGGGGATCAAGGATTCCCTGACGGACCGCGACCGGACCGACGAGACCTGACGGCACGGCCCGAGACGGGGCGGCCCGTTCCCGCACGGTGGTGCGGGGGCGGGCCGCCGGCGTGCCGGGCCGGTCAGCAGCCACGCCGACGCGCCGGCGTACTGCCACTGGGCGGGCCGCCGGCTGCCCACCGAGGCGTTCGACCCCGGCGCGTGACGTGTGAAATCGGCCGCCCGGGGAAGGTGCGCGTTCCCGGAACCAGCCGGTCCGGACACCGGGAAACGGAAAGATTTGGACGGCGGGCCTCTTAACAGAAGCCCCAACCCTTCACAAACACGCAGGTCAACGGCTTGGGGCTCTCCTTCCATGGAGAGCCCCAAGCCGCCTCGTGCTGAATTGGTGCTGGCATCCGCTGCCTCCCGTTCCGGTCCATTCGTGGCCGTCGCGCTGGATCGGTGCTGACGTCGGTAGCTCTGGAGAACCGCCGCAGCGTTCAACAGCGCACCCCTGTGGTCGGAGTGAAGACCGCCACCGTTGCCCTGTCTGTCCCTCACAGTGCGTACACAGTAACGCTGAGCCGAGAGCAGCTTCTTCACCTTCACTCCGCCCATTTGGTGCGGCCGTAATCGGTCCCTAAATTACGACCAGCCATCACCGAGCCCACTCAAGCGAGACACCATGAATGAACCGCTCTGGGACGTCCCGACCCTGGCCGCCTTCCTCGGGAAGCCGGCTTCCTGGGTATACGACAACCACCTCAAGGAGAGCATCCCTAGCTTCCGCATAGGACAACAGCTGCGATTTTCCCCTGCGGAGGTCCGCGCTTGGATCACAAGCAATTGCCGAGAAGCCGCTTGAGTCACCGCTTGCGAGACGTCCAGTCGGCGACGACTTAATTGTCGACGAGGATACGGTTGACGCGGACCGCAATATGCTGGACGGCGCCTGCTGAGGCACCCATGGGCAGCCATGAAGGCACCCGAGAAATCGTGGGGCACCAAGCCGCTTTCGTCAGAGCCCACCGCGCGGCTTGGACGACTTCCGTCGACAGCGCTGCTGTACGGCCAGCCCTCTGGCGGTTATCCCGTAGCCGTGTTCCTGGTGGGCACTGTTTAGGCATGGGGGAGTCGCTGCGGAGACCGCCGGCACCAAAGGTTGCACTCAATCGCCCAATCCCACGATGTCTACTGCTCGCCTCCGCTCGCACTCAGGGACGATGGTGACGCAGGCGCCATTGTGCGAGTCACCGGCTAACCTCCGCCCGCGCGGAGATACCCCGAGACGCAGCTGATGCGGCGCTACGGACAGATCGTCGGCTCCGCCCACGCTGAGATGCACCGTTCGAACCGATGACGCTGGCCCCGTCTTCCGCCACCTGTTGAAGAATGGCACCGTCGCGTCCTCGAAGACGCGGGCGAAGAAGGCGACGAAGCGCGGCGCGAATCTGCGCAGCCACACGGTCAACGAACGCGTGCAGCTCTGGTTCAAGGCGGCCGGGCTGGTCACCGATGGCCGGCCCCGGCGGCGCCACCGATCTGGGCCTGGCCGACGCCACCGACGAGGAGATCGCGGACGCCGGCCGGTGGCGAAAGGACTCGCCCATCCCCCGCCGCGACTACGTCCGCCCCGCCCGGGACGCCAAGCGGGACCCGTTCAGCAAGGTGCCGGTCCACGGCGAGCAGGCGTTGTAAGGAGTGGTGTGCGGCGGTCTCCCCGCGGGGTCTGGGTGGGGAGACCGGCGTCCTGCAGTCATGTGATCAGCGAACCGCTGACACGCACCAGAAGGAACACTTCTGCACAGTGACACTCGGCCAGAGCGTGCGCAACACTGCCCGGTCAGGAGACGGCCGACGACTTCTTCCGGCCGTTTACCACGGTCTTCTCCCGCTGGCAGTCCTTGCAGAGCGGATTGCCGCCTCCGCCGTACCGCTGGCACGGCGTGCGGCAGCGGATGCACCAGCCGATCTGGTTAAGGGCACAGCCCAAGGCACGGGCGGCGGAGGCCGGGGTGGGGGTGGGCATGTTCAGGTTCCTCTCGATCCACCGAGGAAGAACCGCTTTCCCACCCGCATATTCCCGTCACCCGCCCAGGAGGGGCCGCAAGACGTCCTCCGGTCTGCACACGGGGCAGGGCTGGGCATGCTCGGTGTCGGCCAGCAGCTCCAGCGCGTCCTGGTCCGAGACTCGGGTGCGGGACTCCCCCGCCTTGGCGCAGTCCGGCCGGTGCACCCGTCGCAGGCCGTCGCGGTCCATGCTGACGCGCCAGCGAAGCGGCTCCGTCGGCTGCTGGGCCGGGTCCAGCACGCTGTAGTCCTGGCCGGGAATCGGCTCCACGGTGGGATAGGCGGCCGTGAATGGGACAACGCGCCCCTGTTGGACGGGGCCACCGGCGGCGGGCAACTGGTCCGGGACGATGATCTCGCAGGCGTACCACCACTTGCCCTCACCGTCCTGCTCGCGGCCACGGACCGTGGCCACGATCTCCTGCCCGTCCGGCAGGTGGACCCGGGCGTACGGGCCGTGCGGGGTGCCGTCATCCTCGGCATTCATCCCCCGATCGTAAAACGCCGGAGTGCTCCGAAACCGCCCGCCGCATGGTGTGGGATGCCAGGGTGAGTGTCCGGACGATACGGAGGAGACCACGGTGAAATTCACGATGCGCAGCGCCCGCCCGCAGGACCGGCAGGACGTGATCGACATCGTTCTGGCCCGGTCGCAGTGGCTGGAGGACCGCGGCATGCCGAGCTGGCGCCAGAGCGCCGACAAGGTCGCAGACCTGAC
The DNA here is from genome assembly GCF_000718305.1 of Streptomyces niger. Classification (GTDB taxonomy): domain Bacteria; phylum Actinomycetota; class Actinomycetes; order Streptomycetales; family Streptomycetaceae; genus Streptomyces; species Streptomyces niger. The sequence continues at coordinate 37,064 of NZ_JOFQ01000028.1, read as the reverse complement.
CAGCAACGCCGACGGGTCGATGTGGCTGCTGGAGGCTGACGGCCGGCCGGTCGGGTGCACGACGGTGACGGACACCACCCCGCCGATGGCGTGGACCGCCGAGGAACTGGCGGAGCCGGCCCTGTACCTCTACACCACCATCACTGACCCGGCGCTGCGCGAGGCGAAGCCAGGCGCGCTGCTGGCGCTGTGGGCGGTGGACCGGGCCGCACGGGAGGACAAGGTGTGGGTACGGCGCGGCTGCCGCTTCCCCGGCCTGGTGGCCTACTACCAGCAGCAGGGGTTCACGCTGCTGCACACGATGCAGAAGAGCCACGGGCCGATGTACCTGCTGGGCCGCCGCGCCGAGCACATCCCAGACCTGGAGGAGCGCTTCGCCGGGCTGCGGCCACCGCTGGGGTAGGGGCGGCCGCGCGCTCGTCCGTCACAGGTAGGCGACGGCCGCCTGGTGCAGGTGGATGACCTCGATCAGCTGGGAGTCCCGCCGCTCCTCGTACGGGCCGCGGTCCAGCCGCTGCAGGCCACGGGCCAGGCCGTCCGGATCGATCAGCCCCGCGTCGAACAGGGGCGAGCCACTGGCCAGCATCCGGCGCAGCAGCGGCCGGCCATAGGTGAGCAGCCCGTTTTGCACGACCTCAGCGAAGGACTCGCGCTCGGCGGGCCAGACCACGTCGCGGCTCAGACCCAGGTCGGCGAGCCGCCGGCGCTGCAGCTGCTTGAGCTCGCGCCAGTCCATCGGCAGGGCCTCGCCAAGTGCGACCACCTCCGGGTCGGCGAAGGGGTGCAGCGGCCAGATGCCGGCGCGCAGCAGCACCGGCGCGGAGATCTCCAGCGACAACAACGTCATACTGTTCACCGCGGCCGGCGGCGCGATCCCCACGTCGCCGAACTCCGCTACCTCACCCACCCGGCGGCCGATCCAGGGCAGCCCGGCCGCGTCCTCCATCCGCCCCGCGGCACGGTGGAGATACTCCTGCTGGGAGAGGGCGACCATCTCGTCCCCGCCCAGGCCGGTCACCACGGTGTGCGCGCCGTGGCCAGCAATCTGTGCGGTCATGCGGACGAACGGGTAGTGAAGGGGCTCCTCGTACGGGCTGATCGCCTCGCCGCGCACCCGGGCGCACTCCGGGTGCAGCGGCAGGTCGACCGCGGCGTCGGCCACGGCATCCCAGGGGCCGAAGGGCACGGCGTTGCGCATCTCCTTGCGGCGCCGGATCTGCTGCTCCCGCCCCGGGCCGTCGATCAGGAGCGCCGCGGTGCCTAAGACACCCGGGTAGCGCTGCGCAGCCCGGGTGGCGACGGTACCGGAGTCGAAGCCTCCGGTGAGGTGGAAGACGCTCCGCTCGGCGTCGAGCGGCCGCACGTCCAGCGCGTCGTCGAGGGCCTGCACGAACGCGCCTGGCACGTCGGCGTCCGGGACGAGCTCCCGCGGCCCGGCGTGCAGGGACGGCTCTGGGTAATGCAGGTGCAGGTGGCCTCCGTAGAACGCGGTGAATCGTTCGGTGAGCCGGTGGATGCCGGTGAAGAAGGTGTCGTGGCTGTAGCGCGGGCGGTACAGCAGCAGACGCGCGGCCTCCAGGGTGTTGATGCCATGGGCGTGGGCGCGCAGGTCGGCCATGTCCCACGAGCCGTGAAGGTGGATGTCGTCGTGGGCGAGGTACAGCGGCGTTGTGCGGCACGGGCCTGCGGTGACCCGCACCGGGTTGTCCGGGACGGTCTCGACCGCCACGTAGTCGGTGGGCCACTGGTCGAGCAACGCGCGGCCCTGGTCGTATGCGGCCTCGGAGACGTGCCGTACTGCGGTGTCGCAGGCGGGCCGGTCGGCGACGCGTTCGCGGACAACGAGCAGGGTGCGCCGGCCATCGCTCACGGCCAGGTGCTCGACCATCGGGTGCCGCAGTGGCACGATCTCGCTGCGCCGGTCGGCGGTGCGGTACCGGTCGTCGTGCCACTGCCAGGAGCTGTCAAGGTACGGGGCCACGTGCAGGGTGAGCACATTCACCTCCAGAGCAGCGTGGGGCGGCCGCGCGCCTGGCCGCCCCACCCGTCCACTACAGGGCGTCAGATGGCCGTCGTGTCGTAGGTGTGGGAGCCGTCGCTACTGCCCTGTTCTTTTTTGTACTCGTGCGTCTCGGCAGGTGCCTGGACGCGGCGTACGGCCTTCGTTGCGAACAACCGCTCGTACGCCCGCCGGCTGCGGCGCGGAGGCGGGGGCACTAAGTCGTTGACCGGCATGGTCACTTCCTTCCGTGAGGGGGAGCACGGCTGGAGCTGTGGTCGTGAAGCTACCCACTGCAGTGGGATACGGCCAGACGGCCTTGCCTGCCTGCGCGTACACGCTGTGACGGACATGTCCGTCGGTCGGCACTCGCTCTGTCCATCGCCGCGTACATCGATGACGGCGCCGGCGGGGTGGCTCGGCGGGGCGCAGTCATGGGGCCGTTTCCTCAAGATGGTGGGCGAGTTCGGCCGCCGTCGGCCGGTCGGTAGGGGCAGGGGCCATGCAGGCAGTGATGAGGTCTTCCAGAGCCGGGAAGAACCACGGCCGTACGTCGGTGACGGGGGCGGCCGGGCCGGTGGCTATGAGCCGCAGCTTTTCGAACCGGTCCAGGTCATCGGCATAGGAGACGGGCCGCTGCCCGGTCCAGCACCAGTACAGGGTGGCGCCGAGGGACCAGATGTCGGCTGGCGGTGCGGCCTGGATGTGGGTGTCCGCGGGCGTGTTGAGGATCGCGGCGGCTATCTCGGGTGCGGTGGTGTGGGTGAGCGCTCCGCGGTACGGACGGCGGCCGGTGGCTCCTTGCGGGCCGCAGGCCAGCGCGTAGTCGATCAGGTGCGCGGCGCCCTGGCGGGAGTCCACGAGGACGTTGGTGGGCTGCACGTCCGCGTGCGTCCAGCCGTGGGCGTGCAGCACGGCCAGCCGTGCGGCCAGGGTGCGGGCGGTAGTGAGCATCCACGGCCGGACGGAACGCCGGTCCCCCTCGGGGCCGCGGGCGAGCGCCCAGGCGTTCCACAGCGCGCGCCCGGGAACCCATTCGACGGCGAGCCACTGGCCGTCAGCCCACGAGCCGGAGCCCTGGAGGTAGCCGGAGGGGACGGCGCCGAGGCGTTCCAACTCGGCCAAGACGGCAGCTTCCCGGATCATCTCGGGCGCCTTGTCACGGTCCGTACTGTGGTCGCTGTCGGGCGCGTTCGCTTTCAACGCCAGGTGCAGGCCGTCGTCTCCGGTGATCTCCCAGGCGCGGGAGCCGCGCCGGTCGGAGAGGAGCTTTGCGATGACGGGCCGGCCGCGGTAGGCGGCAAGGGCGTCGGGCGGGCTGGCGTGGGTCATGCGGTGCCTCGTTTCTGATCGGCCCAGGCCCACACGGCGGGCCAGGAGTGCACGGGGCCACCGGCGGCGGGCAGCCGGTCCGGGGCGACAATCTCGCACGCGTACAACCACGTACGCGGGCCGTGCGGGGTGCCGTCGTCCTCCTCGTTCCTGCCTGGCTCGTAACGAGATGCCCCGGACCACAATTGCTCCGGGGCATCGTCGTCACTGGGAAGCGACCGGCGCCTCGCACCGTGCGGCCAGCAGCAGGGCCAGCGGGCCGGCCGGGAGGAGGAAGCGCCCCTCCTCCGCGGCCTGGATCGCGTCGGCCATCGGCCACCACAACAACTTGTAGTCCTGCTCGCTGGGCGTCAGCTCCTGCGGCCCCAACGTCAGGTCGCGGGCCTCGTAGAGGTGGACGCGAGCCGTTTCACCGAGGGTGATCGCGAAGGAACCCAGCGAGCGCCAGGACTCAGCGGTGACACCGGCCTCCTCCCGCAGCTCGCGCCGGGCCGCCTCCTCGGGGGTCTCGCCCCCCTCCAGGCGTCCGCCGGGCAGGAAGACGTACTCGCCACCGTGCTTCGGGAAGTCGGAGGTCAGCAGGGCAACGAGGTCGCCTTCGGCGCGGGCGACGATCACGGCGGCATCGGGCATCGGTCCATCGGTCATGACCGCTGAGCGTAGCCGTCATCCCTGCACCCACGCCCCGAACGGCACGTTCAAGACAGAGGGATGGGCGATGCCGCGGCCGTGGAAACCGTCATCGCCATACGCGTCACCGTGATCCGCGCACATGATGATCAGCCAGCGGCGATCCGCGGTGAGCCCGTCGACCAGGCGCCCGAGGTGTTCGTCGGCGTAGGCCAGGGCTGCCGCCTGGGACGCCGCGCTGTCGGTGCTGTCGCCGACATAGTGCCCGTGCGGGACATGGGTGGCCGAGACGTTCACGAACAGGTACAGCGGGCGGTCCGCGTGCCGGTCGGCGACTTCCAGGGCCTGGTCCACCTGGTGCCGCGTGGAGTCGATCTCCGGGGAGCAGAATTCGGGCCGCCAGTGGTCCTCGTCGAACATCTGGGGCAGCACGGCGCCCATCGGCGTCTCACGGGAGAAGTAGGTGACGCCGCCGATGCACACGGTCCGGTAGCCGTGCTGGCCGAGCCCGGCCAGGAGGTTGGGCGCGTCGAAGACGAACGTCTCGGGACGCACGGTCTTGAAGGCCGGGGGCCGGCACTCCCATAGCCGGGGCGGCTGCTGAGGCTGCGGCAGCTTGGGCAGGAACCCGTGGAAGAACGCCTTGTGCGCGGGCAGGGTGAAGGTGCCCGGCGTCCAGCGGCGCTCCCACTGCCCGCCGGGCAGCATGCCCGCCAGGCGCGGGGTCCGGCCGGCGGTGAGGGCGGTCTCGGCGACGTCGTAGCGCAGCGAGTCCAGCGTGACGAACAGGATGCTGGAGCGCGCGTGAATAATCTCGGCGGCGTTGATCACTGGGTGGCTCCCGTCGGGGCAGGGTAGGGCTCGATGCGGCCTCGCGCGCCGTCGTTGACGGGGATCGGCACCCGGTCCGTGTCGATCATCGTGCGGATCTTTCTCAGGCCGTTGTCGTCGGTGAGCGGCCAGCCGTCGCGGCCGTACAGCGTGATGGTCACGGTCTCCTGCCCGGCGTCGCCGGTGGTGGTGATCAGCACCCCGGGGACGTCGCCCAGGTCGGCCATGGCATACCGCAGGTCGGGCTCGTTTGAGGGTTCAAGCGTGGACACGCGGCAGGCGTAGTGCTGGGCGTTGGTGGCGCCGCGGCAGAACCGGTCCAGGAACTCGGCGGAGAGGGGGTGGTGGTCGTAGGCGACCGCGATGTGACGGGCCTTGCTGACGACGACGAAGCAGGCGCCGACCCACCAGGCCACCCCGGCGTGGATCTCGTCCGGCACGCGGCCGCTGGCGTGGCCGTCGCGGATGACGGCATCGGTGTCGATGGGGTTAAGCACAGGCCCTCCCTCCGGCGCGGAGGGTCTGCATGATCTCGTGCACGAGTTGGTCGGGCGTCTTACCGTCGGTGCTGATCCACACTGCCGTCGGGTCGTCCGCGGCCACCGTCTCGAAGTTGAACCACAGTTGCTTGAGGCGTCCGGGGACCTCGATCAGGTCCTTGTCGTCCTGCTTGATGTCGCTCTTGGTTCTCAGGCGGGCGAGCAGCGTTTCCTCGGAGCAGTGCAGGTAGAAGGTGGCGGTGGGCTGCACTAGGTAGGGAAGGAACGGCGCCGTGAGCTGGCGTACGTGCTCGACGGCGATGCCGTGCACCGCGGCGTGGCAGGCGATGACGGAAGACTGGTAGCGGTCGGCGATGACCGGGGTGACCTGCCGGGCCATGCGCACGCTGTCCGACGAGTGCAGCAGCCCGGACAGGTAGAAGGCGAGCTGCGGCAGCGGGGCCAGACGGCTGTTGACCAGCTTCGACCAGTCGTTGTGCGGCCGGGGCAGTGTGTGCAGGGCGGTGCCCTGGAACTGTTGGGTGAGTAGCCGGGCGAGGGTGGACTTGCCGATGCCGGAGACGCCTTCGAGGACGATGAAGGGCTGCTCGGCGCCGCCGTAGGAGCGCGGCTGGTAGGCGATGGGAAGCGCGGTCACAGGGTTCCCTCCGTGAAGGAGCTGATGTGGTGGGCGACGGCCGCGGTCAGTGCCTGCGGGTCATCGAGGTGGGGGATCAGGTCCATCCGCAGGTCGTCGCGCAGCAGGCAGGGCTGGAGGCCACCGGCGTGATCGACGCGCAGTGACCAGAACCCCTCGACGCACTGCGGCCGCACGGGACAGGTGCCGCACTGGCCGACGTGGTGGCGGCCCAGGTCGCGGTGGATGACGTCGATCTCGACGCCGTCGATGCGGAAGACCCGGCGGCCCTGACCGACGCCGGCAACCTCGATGTCCTCGTCGCTGGTGAGGGTGCGCAGGTAGCGGATGGCACCGTCGGCGGAGACGGCGGAGCCGGCGCGGTCGGCGTTGAAGTCGGTATCGACCAGCTCGATAAGCTGCAAGGGCAGGCGCCGCGTCAGCGCGTAGTCGATGATGCGCTCGATCTCGTGGGCGTTCTCCTGCTGCATCAGCGTGTTCAGCTCGACGCGCTCGAACATCTCCCGGGCGGCCTCGAGGCCGTCCAGGACGGAGTTGATGCCGAGACGGGTGGCGGCGATGGCCTGGTAGGACTCGTCCGAGAAGTAGTGCAGGGAGACCTTGACCTTGTCCAGCGGCGCGCCGGCCAGCCACTCCTGGTTTCTGCGCACGAGGGTGCCGTTGGTGATGAGGGTGTAGGAGGCGTCCGGGCCGGGCGCGGGGAGCTGCGTGAGGACGGGGCGGGCGTGGCGAGAGGCCAGGGGTTCCCCGCCGGTGAAGTACACGCGCTTGAGGCCGGCTTCCATCAGGGCCTGAACGGTGCGCAGGAAGTCGTCGGCGTCGAACTGAGCCGCGCGGGGCTTCTGGCTGCGGTCGGTGCGGGTCAGGGGCGGAGGTACGTCCCCCTCGTTGTGGCAGAACCAGCAGGCGGTGTTGCACTTCGGGGTGAGGGACACGCGGAGCTGGCCGCGCAGCGCGGCGAAGTTCCTCAGAGCGGTGTAGTCGATGGCGGGTGCAGCGGCCGGGGTGGGCGGGATCTGCATGTGGGACCTCCGAGTAATGGCGGCTGAGCGGACGACACGTCGGCAGTGCTCTGGAACATCGGATCGGGGTCGAATCGGATGTGGACTTCGGTATGCGGCCGCTCTCCGAAGAGTCAGCGGACGCCGGTGTCGCCCCGCCCTGGCCGCACGGTGCTGCTCCGTACGACCCGTGCGGGCGTCTGGTGTGGGATGTCTCGGCGCGTGTAGTAGGCGCGCAGCATGCGCCGAAGGCGGTCAACGCACGGTTCACACCCGTGCATCGGGGCGTGTAGGCCGTCTTCCTGCACCGGCCCGAGATACGCGACATGCACCTCGATGCGCCCGCAGAGCCAGCACGTGCCCAGCTCCCAGCGCTCTTCCACGCCGTTCCTTCCGTGTCTGGTTCGTCGGGCTAGGAGTTGCTCGGGGGGCTTTCCGGGCGGCGGCCGCTGACGCTGACGGCCTCCTTCAGGAGAGCCTTCTCCTCCTCGGTGGCCGGCCGGAGCTGCGCGTAGAACGCGGGCCAGCGGACCCAGCGGAAGCCGAGGGGGTGCCGCAAGAAGACGACCGGGCCCTCAACGCCCTCCACTTCGGCCGGCTGTTGGTTGCCTAGGTCGTAGACCACCTCGTGACTCTTCACGTCTTCCGGTGACTGGAAGCAGCCCGGCGTGGGCGTCGTCATGCTCTTCCTTGTGCTCGGGACCTCGCGGTCAGTGGTTGGGTCGTCTGGTCTCGTCGTGCTCGTCTCGGGTCAGACCGGGAGCTGGCGTATCTCGATCGCCAGAGTCCAGGCGTCCGGCCGTTTGTCAGCGGAGAGCATCAAGACCTCACCCAGCAGTTCCTGGAGCTCCGGCCAGACGCGGTCCTCTTTCAGATTCAGGCCCTGACTGGCGATGATGCGGCACACGTCAGAGGGACTCAGCTTGTCCTCGTCGTGTCCGGCGCGGTGGTAGTCCAACGGCCAGTCCCCCGTCAGCGCCCACCAGAAGGAGGCCGCCAGGGCGTACACGTCGTCGGCCGGGGAAGGGGCCGCCGGTGACGTACGTTCCTCCCGCTCGACCTCGCCGGCCAGCTCGGGGCTGGTGAGGTGCGTTATGCCACCCAAGTAGGTATCCGGGGCTTCCAGGCCGGAGGTGCACGCCCAGGAGAAGTCGATGAGCCGAGTGCCGTGAACCCGGGTGTAGATGATGTGGTGCGGCTGGACGTCCCCGTGCACCCACCCCCGCTTGTGCAGGTCGGAGAGCGCGAGGCACGCCTCCACCAGTCGCACTCGCGCCAGCGGCCGGCTGCCGCCTCCCGCACGCACGGGTTCCAGCGCCTCCCAGGTCGAGTGCCCCTCCCACCAGCGGGTCAGCACCCAGGGAGCGCCGTCCCCGGCGCCGACGTCCAGCAGGTAGCCCGGGTCCTGGAGGCGCTGGAGTACGGCCGCCTCTCGCGCTACGACGCCAGCCGGCGCAGCGCGACGTTCCGCGACCTTTAAGGCCACCGGCCCAGCGATCCCGTTGACGCGCCACACCGACACCCCACCCCTGTCGCTGATCGGCGCCCAGTCCGCGGGCACCCCGCAGTGGTAGATCGCCGCTGCCCTCGCCTCCGCCGGGTAGTGGGCGAACGTCGTATCGGTCTCGGTCATGGTGCTGGGCATCCGTTACCTCGTGGGTCTCAGTTGGCTGACAGGCCCCGGCGCGACGGCGCCCCCGTCAAGGGAGGAACCGCGGGCGCCGTCGCGCCGGGGTGGGCCCGTTGCCGCGCGCGGCAACGGGCACTGGGTGGGGTGGTGGTCGACGGCCCTCCCGCGCCCAGTTCTCCCGGTACCGAGCCCTGTCTCAGGTCCGGCATCGGGTCGCGCACCCGGCCGGTGAGGGCCGAGCGGGTCTCCCAGCGCGTGTCTCCATCGGCACGTGGATAGGGCAGTCGCCCCACGCCAGGAGGTTGGACCGCCCTCGGGCTTCAATGCCGCCACAGCAGCCCGAGGACGGAGTCTCAGTAACAGCCGCCCAGAGAGATCAGAGCGAGGCAGATGATGGGGTGGCCGGCGCAGCACTTGAGCCAGTGCAAGACCAACGGCAGCTCATGCGACGGCCGGGCGGCCTTCTTCTCTCCCTTGCTCCGTCGCTCCTTGATGAAGGAGCAGGCGAACAACACGCCGTACAGGGCGCAGGCCACCTTGATCCAGGAGTACAACGTCTCGCGGCTCACTCCCGGGCGTACTCCTCCTCGGAGCCGCGGACGGCAGCGAGGAACAGTGCGCTGTCGGCGGCGCGAAGCGCCTGCCCAGGCTGCCTCTGGTCGGAGGTGTCCGGCGACGTGGGCGGCCAGCGGCGGGCGGCGGCCATCGCCGTCAGCGCCACGGCCAGTTCCAGCGCCAGCGCGCAGACGACGAGAGCGGGGGCGACGCTGGTCATGCGGCCGGCACCATCTGCGTGGTGCCGAGAGGCCGGTGCGGGCCGATGACCTGCCCGTCCGGCAGCAACTCCCCGGTGTCCTCGAACAGCAATACGCCATTGCACAGCAGGCTCCTTCTCTGCACTTCACTCGATCGAAGGTCGCTGGGGACCTGAACGACGGGAGAGCGTCCGGCTTGGCCCCTGGCATGCGTTTCTCGCGGGTGGCACGATGAACGCCCATGGATGATCAAGGAACTCTGGCTGCTCAGGCTCTGCGTTTGGTCGCGACTCGTTTCCCGGATGCGCTGGGGGCCGTTCTGGGGGGATCGGTTGCCCAGGGCCGTGCCACTGAGACCAGCGACTTGGATGTGGCCGTCCTCTTGCCGGACTCGGATATCAGCCGCCGTGAGGTAGTACGCCACGAGGGCCGCCTGGCTGAGCTGTTCCTGAACACCGTTGCCGACATACCAGAATTCTTCGAGTGGGACAGAGCCCGCCGCCGCGGCACGGTCCTGTTCATCTATGACCAGGGCCTGCCGTTGATGGACCCGCACGGCGATCTCTCCCGTGTGCGCGAACAGGCCCGAGCGGCACTCGCGGCCGGGCCGCCGCCGCTCACGCCGGCGGAATGGGAACGAGGTCGCTACGGCCTGACCTGCTTCATGGACGACCTGGTCGACACTCCGCCCGCGAACCGGCATGAACAGCTCTCCCTCGCCGACTTCACCCTGCGCGAGGCGGCACATCTGCTCACCGCCCACCACGGCGCCTGGACGGGCATCGGCAAGTGGTTGCCTCGCAGGCTGCTGAGCGCCGACCCGATCCGGGGAAAGGCGCTGCTGGACGGCCATCAAGCCTTGGCGGAACAGGCCGTTCCCGCTCCACTGGCGACTGCGGTTGAGGGGGTACTCGACCTGCTCGGCGGACCGCTGAGGGAGGGATACGCACTTCGCTGGCGTGCCTGACCTGCCTTTCCCTTCTCTGTGCTCGCTCGATCGACCTTCGTTGTGGATCACTGGGTCTCCTCGGGACGGGGGCGTGGGATGCCAAGGTCGGTGGTGGGTCTCCTGGTGAGGCGGGCGGCTTCGGCCTGTTTGGCGCGGAGGAAGGTCAGGGTCGAGTCGATGCCTTCGACCTCGCCGAGCCAGTGCTCTTCCTGGGCTCGCTTGCGCCGCAGGAGAAGGTCCTTCTCGATCTCCGCGAGGCGGGGCAGCATCTTGGGGTTGACCTAGAGCATCGGGCAGCGGATGCAGGCGTGTTCGTGGTTGCAGGGGGTGCCGTAGGGGCGGGCGCAGTTGCCGAGTTCGACCTTGCGCTTGTCGAAGTGCTCCTCGAAGTCGGCCCACTCCTCGGGCGTGACCTCGGGGTATTCGATCTCCGGTCGGAGCGATCGGCGGTGGTTCAGGAACCGCTGGTAGTTGGCGACGATGTCCTCGGCGAAGACCGCGACGTAGCCCTGGAGTGTCTGGAGGTTCAGGTGGCCGAGCAGGGCGGCGCCGATGTGGATGGGCAGGCCGCCGTTGACGATCTCGGTGGCGAAAAGCCGTCGGAAGTCGTGCGGCGTGAAGGTTATGTCGGCGAAGGCTCGGTGGGTCTCGGCGAGTTCCTCGCAGCTGCGGGCGAACATGTGGATGAACGTGGTCGGGGAGATCACTGATCGCTGTGTGCCGTTCTGCCGTTGCATGAGGAACGGCATGGGCTCTGACCAGGTCTTCTCGTGCGGGTCGTAGCGGTTGAGCAGGCGGACCGGCTGGCCGTCGGGGGTGAGGCGGCGGATGATCTGGGCGACCGCGTGGAACAAGTCCGCGGACATCGGGATGACGCGCTCGCGCTCGCTCTTGGATGGGGCGATGACGAGCAGGGCGATGACCTCGTTGTTCGGGCGCCGATACTGGCGGATGCTCAGGTGGGTGAGCTCGCAGAGCTCCTCGACGCGGATGCCGCTGTGTCTCAGGATCTCCAGGCCGGCCCATTCCCAGAACGCGGTGTCCTCGGTGAGCGTGACGTTGAGGACCTGTCCGTCCTCGTCGGTGACGCGGACCGGTGGTTCGTCCTGGCTCTTGGCCCAGGTGCGATCGCGGTCGCTGTCCGTGCGCCGATAGGAGTGTCCGTCGTGCTCGAAGATCTCTCCGAGCTCGACCGCGCGGGCCTTCTTGAGCAGGCCCGTTAAGTGCTCGTGGCGGCCTTCGACGTGCGCGACCAGGGTGGGCAGTAGCGGCTGGCGGACCCGGATGCGGTCGGACATCCGCTGGTGGATCTCCCGCTTGCGCTTGGCGAACCCCTTGAGTTCCTTCGGCCGGATCGGGCAGGGCACGACCCACTGGGCCCACTGCTCGGGCTCGTCGATTGCCCAGCTGTGCAGGTCGAGGTAGAGGGCGCGGACGGCCAGGAGGATGCCGGAGTCGTCGGCGCGGGTGCGGCGCTCGTCGCGGTCCCACCGTTTGATGGCCTCGCGCCACTGGTCATAGACCTCGGGGCTCAGCGCCAGGTCCTGCTGTCCCGGGTTGATCTTCTCGATCTTGGCCCAGAACGTGTTCGCGAGCTGGCGGGCCAGGGCCGTGATGGTGGTGTAGTCGGTGCCGGCCCGGCGTCGGGTCAGGTAGTCGATCAGCAGCTGGCGGACGCCCTGGTGCTGGATGGGGTAGCGGTCGACGAGCTGTGTGATGGTGAGTTGGCCGCGATAGACGTAGGCCCGCAGGGTCGGCGGGGTGCCGGGCGGGAAGTGGCCCATCTGGTGCAGCACCTGCCAGGTGCTCAGGCCCGCGAACCGGGTCGCCCCTGCCTTGCTGCCGTGGGTCACTCCGAGCCGCTTGGACTCCATGCCGTAGTGCAGTAGCGCCGATGGCGTCAGGTCCTCCAGCGCGATGCCACCCGTGGTCAGGGCGGCTGTCAGGTCGAACTTCGCCCGGAGGCGGTGCATGTGGTGGACGTCGAAGGCGTCGGCCGCGGCGAAGAACTTCTCCAGCAGCGCATCGGACTGGAGTTCGCGGAATCTCTGCGGGTAGTCCAGGAACTTGTTCGCGCGGAAGCCGGAGATCGACGGCCGGATGACCCGCAGGCAGAACGCCAGCTTGATCCCGGCGATCAGATCTGCGCTGTCAACGCGGTCGCCCTCGCGCGCCAGGACGCGTACCGACTCTGCGCCTTCGTCGTCGAAACCGCTGGCCAGCCATCTCTCCTGCCACGTATCACCGGGCATCTCCTCCAGGAGGGAGAAGGTGCGCTGGACGGCCTTCCGCCGGCGACCCGGGTTCGGCTGGCCCTTGGTGGCACGTTCGACGATGCGCAGGATCTCGGAGGCCGGGGCCCGGGACAGATCACCGAAGGGGCCTGGTGGTGTGCTGGGCAGCGGTGCCGGTGCCGCCTTCAGCTCCGCGCCGGCGAAGCGTGTGACGGGAGCGGGGACGAACGGCTCGTCGCCGTTGTAGTCGGTGCGTCGGTTGCGGGCGGTGAAGGTCTGGATGTCAGCCACCGAACACCGCCTTGAAGTCGTCCGGGTCGTAGCCCGGCGCGATGCTGGGCTGGACGCGGGGCCGGTGGTAGTGGGCCTGCAGGGCGTCGAAGAGATCCTCGACACGGGCGTGCAGGTAGCGGCCGGTGGTGGCCAGGTCGGCGTGCCGGAGGATGGCGCGGACCTCGACCAGGGTCAGGTTGGGGTCGTTGGCCATCCGCTCGGCTGCCGTGTGCCGTAGGTCGTGAAGGCTCCAGTTCGTGCCCAGCCGGTCGTTGGCCCGCTGGATGACGCGCCGCATCGCCCAGTAGGTGAGCGGCTTGTCCGGGCCTCGGCGGGTGCGGAAGACCGGCTCGTGCGGGGCGGGCATGCCCATCGCGTCGAGGTATGCGGCCAGCACCACCAGGGCCTGCGGGCTCGCCGGGATCGGTTCGCGCAGCTTGGTGCCCTTGGAGACGACGTAGACGATCTGTGCCGGCCAGTCGACGTCAGCCGGGGTGACGCCGAGCAGCTCGGAGGCGCGGGCGCCGCTGGAGACGTAGAGCAGCACCGCGGCGCGGTCCCGGTCGTGGTTCATGGCGGCGAAGAACTCGTCCCACATCGCGTCCGGGATGGCCCGGGGCTCGGTGGCCGGGACGCGCTGGCGCAGACGGGAGCGGCGGAAGGCCGGCACGGTCTCCGCCGGACTGCGGTGAGCGAGCGCCCGGCGGCGTGCCTCCGAGACCGGAACCGGATTCACCAGCGGGCCGCGGCCCAGGTCGCGGTGGAAGTCGTAGAAGCTGGCCACCACGGTCAGCGCGTGGTTGATCGTCGCCGGGGCGTAGCCGGCCTTGAGGTACCGCTTGCCGGTGCGCGGGTTGACCGAGCCGGGCTGCGGCGCGTCCGGCCGGGTGCGGCGGCGCTGCAGATTCGGTGCCGTACGAAGCCATCCCACTATCACTGCTACCTCCCCTTCCGTCGCCTTGTCCCAGGTCACGTTCAAAAGCCACAGGAACCGGAACCACCGCAGCAGGTCATTGGCGTAACTGCGGCTGGTTGCTGGGCTGTTGTCGTTCAGAGCGAGGTCTCGCAGGTAGGGCGTCACCGAGTCGACCGGGCTTCCAGCGGGGTCGAGTACGGCGTACGCCGGGTGCTGGGTCTCCAGCTGAACGACCGAGCCGACGCGGGGCAGGACAGCTCGCCCCTCCATCAGCTGGTTGCGCAGGTGCCACGTCACACAGAACTCCTTGGGCAGTCGGACATCGCAGTGCCCAACGACCTCAAGAAGGTGCAATTAACACACCACCCCTGTTCGACGCAGGACGAGACTGCGTGTGCAGCATCCGCGTCGGGTGCGTCAGCGGCTGGGCACGGCGGGGTGTGTGAGCACATGGGGTCTCCGATAAGTGGTTTGGGGCGAGTGCCGTGCGGCGGACTCGTAAGGGGAAGGGTCTTCGTGGCCGGCTGCCGCTCGCCGTCGCCGCAGTAGGCGGGCGGCAGCCGGGGCGCCTGTTCCCTGTCAGGAGTCGGGAGTGGCGTCACATCCTCTCCACGGGGATTTCCGGGGCCGACAAGGGAGTGGCCGCGCCAGGACAGAGAGGACCCACTTGGAAGGGTCGCCGGTGCGTCGGGGTCCGGTCCGCACCAGCGACCGGTTCATGGGCCGAACTGCAGAGCCTTGACCATTTGCTGTGCCGCTTGGACGTCGATGCGTCCCACGGTGATGGCCGCCTCTTCGCTACACCTCATGCAGTCCGGATGGAATGTGTGGTCGACCAGCTTGGCTCCAGTCGAGTCGCGGAGCGCCTCGCAGAGCAGCTCGCTGATCCGTTCGCCGTGGGCCCACAGCAGCACGGCGTCCACCTCGTCGCATTCGGCGACGGCCTTCTCCGGAGGTGCGCCGAGCAGTACGGCGAGCTGCGCGCCGACTGGAATCGAGACGTCGCCGAGGTCCACCATTCCTTCGATGACAACGGGCTCGGACATGTCGAGCCCGTGTGCGCGCAAGCAGGTGGCTAAGTCGTCTCGGGCCTGGTAGGTCTCCTGCATCGCATCACGTACAAGCTGTGCCAGGGCGACCGCATCGTGGGAGCCGACTGTGCACGCGTCACCCGCGACGGTAGTTCGCACGTAGATGCCGGCTTGGTGCAGGACGGTGCGGAGTTCGTACATCGCCTCCACCGGCCCCGGGGCCTTCGTGAGCTGGCTCGGGGCGGGCGTCGTCTCAATGGCGGTCGTCGTCTCACTCATGTTCTTCTCCGGAGCTACGGCGTGGGCAGAGGTCTGGACGGCTACTTCCATCAGGGGCTAGCCCTGCAGGCTCCGGCCGAGGCTGGCTTCTCCTCCTCTGCCAAGGGCAGCACGGAGACAGGACGCGCAAGCAGCGTCCACTCACGCTCACCTCTGCCGAATCGGAAGCTGTACGGCTGGCCGCAGCGCAAAGCGGTCAGTACGTCACCGGCTCCTCGGTGATCGCCGAGCCAGGCCCACACCGTGCCGAAGGTCTCGTGGTCGAGGGTGAACGCGATGTCGCGTGCGGTCTCCCTTAGCCAGGTGACCGCGCGGCCGGGGTCGGGCGTCGTCTCGCTGCGGGGCTTGAGGCGCACTCCTTCAGGGTTGGTGTAGTCCACGTGGCACCAGTAGGCGCTTGGCAAGGTCACGCGGACCACCGCCCTTCCGCCTGCGCAGCCTCCTGCTCGACAGCCAGGACCTCCAGTACGTCCCCGACCAGGAAGGCCAGGCGTCGGGCGTAGCCCCGAGCGGAAGGGAAGTCGTCGGGCACAGGTGTGGCATCGAGCCGCTGAGAACGGATGACGACCTCGGACAGCTCCGGGCTCCAGTCACCGCTGACTCGCATGGTGGCGATGCGAATGAGCTGACGAAGGTGACTGCTGATGCGAGGCAGCAGCTCGTCCAGCTCCTCCGGAGTCAGAAGTGCAGACTCCTGGCCCATCACTCTGTCCAGTACGTCATCGATCTCTTCGTCTCGGATGAACCAGCTGTGCATGATGCTGATGCAGGTACGCAGCGTGGCGACGGGCGCCTCTCGGGCGGGCTCGACATCGAGCTTCCGACCCTCGCGCCGGGGGAGAATGGGTCGTGGTGCCGTCACGCCGTCTCCCACTGCGGCGTCGCCCACAGCTCGCACCACACGTCCTTGCCCTCATCGTGAAGCTGAGCACCCCATCGGTCGGACATCGACTCCAGAAACACCATGCCGCGCCCGGTCTCGGCCCCCCAGTCGGGAGCACCGAGCTTGGGCAGCTCATGGCTGGAATCGGTGACGGTGATGCGGATGCGCGAGGCGTCACCTTGAAGGGTCAAGACGCAGAGGGGCGAGCCGGTGTGCTTGGCTACGTTGGCCAGCAGCTCATGTGCACAGAGCACCGCCGCCTCCACAGACGGGGTATAGCCCCAGTGGCGCAGATGAGCCCGAACGATGCGCCGTACGCCCCCCAACGCCTCGGGGCGGGCGCTCAGTTTCTGCCTGAAGCAACGCGCGTTCGCTTCCTCGCCGACGCTCACGGACCCTCCACCGGTCGAACGTCGGACGTTGCGCGCGATGTCAGGGTCGCCTACCACCTGGCCTGGCGAGCTGATTGGCAACGTCATGATCCGACACCTGTCACAGTTGACAACTCGGTTTCTGCAACAGCGGCTTCGCTGTGTTCTCAAGGATGTTCAGTTACAGATCAGCGGAACAGGTCAGTGTGATTACCCAACTTGGGTAATCTGACCGGTCAGTCGGAGAAGGTGATGTCAGGTCGTGACGAGAACCAATGAACCGGGCGAGCTCCCTGTCGCGCTCCTGCGAAAGCCGGAGATGGTAGAAGCCTGCCGCGTCCGGGACTTCGGGGCGATCTTCCACTTGGTACGGCGGGGAGCAGGCATCTACCCCTCGCGCATCGCCTCGCTGTGTGGTCTGACACCGAGCCGCGTCGGTGAGGTCATGGCCGGCAAGCGCAAGATCGTGCACATCGGCGTGATCGAACGCATCGCTGATGGCCTGCATATCCCCGGTGCCATGCTCGGGCTCGCCTCTCGCAGCTGGGAACTGGCCGCGCCAGCAGCTCCAGCCCCCGAACCGCGGCCAGTCGCCACCATCGACAACCGTCACGCGGTCAAGGCCGTCGACTTGGACGACGTCATGGTGCTGACTGGTGACGTTCAGGTCAGCCAATCCACTGTCTCAGCCCTGCGTTCGCTCATCGAAGATCAATGGCGGCACGATGACAAACACGGCGGGGCGAATCTGAGGCCCGCCGTCGTGGGGCAACTACGACACGTACAGAACCTTCTGCGCCGCGGCGGTCCATCCCCCCTCGTCGCCGAATTGCGAGACATCGCCGCAGAACTCGCGCGATTGGCCGGGTGGGCTTACTTCGACGCCCGTCAGTACAGCACCGCACGGGGATACTTCACCGAAGCCCTCAGCATCGCCCGCGAAGCCGGGGACCGTCAGTTCGTTGCCAACGTCCCGTCCTGTATGAGCCTCCAGGCGACATACGAAGGCGAGGCAGGCGCCAGGGAAGCGGCCGCTCTCGCTCAAGCTGCTCAGGACGCGGCACGTGGCACAGAGACCTCTTCACTCATCATGTCGATGCTCCACATGCGCGAGGCATTCGCTCAGGCCATGCTGGGAGACGGTGGCTCCTGCCACCGCTCCGTGGAGAAGGCCCACGAACTGTTCGCCAGCGCGAGAGATGAGGGGCCAGCGCCCCGATGGGTCCAGTATTTCGACGAGACGAAACTGATCGTGGACGCCGGCATCGCGTTCGCCCAGCTTGGGGAGACCCGCAAACAGCTCGAGGAGGCCCGCAAAGCTGAGCCCCTCATCACCGAAGGGCTGCGTCGCGAACACCATGAACAACGGCGAGGTCGGGCGTTTCACGCACTATGGCTGGCTAACACCCAGCTGCGTCAAGGCGCGGTGGAGGCGGCCTGCCGCACAGCGTCGACCGCCCTGGACATGGCCAGCGCGGTCGACTCACCACGGATCAACGCACACGTACAAGACTTCCAGGCACGTCTGCGGCCCTATGCACGCGAGACCGCGGTGATTGCCCTGGAAGCACATCTACGACAGCAACGAAGCTGAGCTCAGGCCAGGGTCTCGTCCAGCAGGAGGTAGAGCACGCCGATCAGTGAGCCGCTACTGACAATCTCCCGTCGATCGATCATCGCCTTGAGATTCGAGATCGGGATCCACTCGATTCTGTCCGACTCGTTCAGCTCAGTGGGCGGACCGACATACTCAGCAGCTCGCGCCCGAAAGACATGGTGCTCGGAGTCGGTGATGCCGTTCGCCGGCTGAGCGTAGATGAGCGGCTTCACCTCCTCGACCCGCCACCCAGTTTCTTCCTCGGCTTCGCGGACCGCAGCCTGCTCCGGGGTCTCACCTTCCTCTATGAGCCCCATCGGGAGCTCCCATCCCCAGGTGTCCGTGATGAAACGGTGGCGCCACATCATGAGCACACGCTTTTGCTCATCGACGATCGCCGCGACGGCGAGGTGACGCAGGCGCACCACGTGATACTCCCAGCGCCGACCATCTGGCTGCTGAACATCAAGAAGGCACAGATTCACCCACGGGTTCGTGTAAATCTGCCGCTCACCATGGACCTGCCACTGCATGCGCTCTGCTCC
Source organism: Streptomyces niger (assembly GCF_000718305.1). GTDB lineage: Bacteria > Actinomycetota > Actinomycetes > Streptomycetales > Streptomycetaceae > Streptomyces > Streptomyces niger. Next base: position 18,671 of record NZ_JOFQ01000028.1, on the reverse strand, counting down.
TTCGCTGTGTGCTCCAAGCATGTCAGGTTTCCGCGGGCGGACGGCCGCTACCTTGTGAACCACCACGGACAACAGCCTCGGAACAAGGAACCTCGCACTACGATCCAGGCATGGGCGACGAGGACGACGGCACACCGCGCGGCCCGTACGCCCGGGTGCACCTGCCGGACGGGCAGGAGATCCTGGCGACGGTTCGCGGCCGTGAGCAGGACGGCGAGGGCACATGGTGGTACGCCTGCGAGATCGTCATCCCGGACCGGCTGCCCTCCGTCGGCGGCCCCGTTCAGCAAGGCCGCGTCGTACCGTTCACGGCCAGCTATCCCACCGTGGAGCCGATCGAAGGCCAGGACTACAGCGTGCTGAACCCAACGCGGGAGTCGGTGGCGGCGCCGGGGCGGTGGTGAACGTCTCCTCCGGTGTGCTGGCGCGGGAGAAGCGCAGGATCGTGTTGAGCGTCATGCCGAGTTGTCGGGCGACAGACCGCTTGCTGTGTCCGGCGGCCAGGATCGTGTGGATGGTGGCGTGCTTGGCGCGGGTGCGTTCGGCGAACCGGTGGCCCGTCGGCCAGGGCGACACCACGGCCACCTCCTCTTCCTCCGGCGATTCGTCGGGCGGTGCCGGAGTCTGGCGCAGGCAGCCGCGGTGCCGGTAGACGCACTTCTCGGAGGCCCACCCAGGTTGTGCCAAAAGTGCCACCGGTCGGCAACTTGAAGGGCCTGCGGGGCGCCGCGGGTGGCTCCTTCAGCGAAGAAGGCGCCGTCACGGCAGACGATCTCAATGCAGGGCCGTTCAGCGAGTCAGGCCGCGAGCGTGTCCGCCTCCCGGTCGGACAAGAGGTCGATCGGGCGACATGTCTCGACGTCGACGAGCACAGTTCCGTAGATCCGGCCCCTGCACTGGGCGTATTCGTCCACGCCGACCACGCGGGGCGTGACGGTGGGCGGATCGGGGAGCGAGGCGATCAGCCTCAACAGAGTGTTGCGACTGACCGGCGCTCCGAAGGCGTACGTCATACGGGCACCGGCCCTGCCAGCAAGCGCGAGACCAACCGAGACGAGCGTCGACCGCAGCCGTTCCGTCCGCCGGCCGAATCGGCGGGTGAGCCCCGGCGCCTGCTCGGCGAAGGTCTTGCACGGACAGGAGTCCTCCGTGCAGACGAACCGGCGCACCCTCAATGCCACCACGACGGACTTGCCCGTCGTCGGCAGGTCATGCGGAGACCGCAGATAAGAGCCGTGTATTCGCCCCGCCAGGCATCCGCAGTCCGGGCAGGTCACCTGCCGGGCAGTGCTCAGAGCCTCGACTCGGACGACCAGGTCGGTCACCTCGACCGACTCCACCAATGCGTTCTCCAGCGAGGAGAACAGCAACTCTTCGAGTTGCGGCCGTACCTCGTTCACGGCGCAGCACTGTCGGCCATACCGCCCACCGGCCGGGCGATTTTCGGGCTATCTCAGCCACCGTCACCAGAAGATCGACGGTCACGTTGCGTACGCGACCACACGAAGTGGACCAGAGCCACTACTGCTGGATAAAGCCAGCGGCCTGAGGGCTGAACCGGCGGGACACCGCAGTGCCGCACCGCCTCCTCCAGGGAGATACGGGAAGCTTACCTACCGCCGCACAGGGCAGCGACGCCCCCTCCTCCGGTTGCCGGCCTCGGTCTCTGGCGCACCCGCCAGTGATGACCGACAAGTGGTCCCGCGCCGAATCCGACGAGCTGCCCAACAGCGGCTTGCCCTTGTCGGCAGATGCCGGCGACGACCGACCGATGATGCCGTTGCTCGTGCAGGCGGCCATGCTCACGGCGAGGCAATGGGAGCGGTCGGACGCGTGATGGTCGTCTCCCTCAATACCGTTCCGTACGAGGTGTTCCGCACCGTGGAGGAGCAGGGAGAGCTCGAATTCGCCACCGTGCAGGCGTGCTCAGCCGGTGGAGCGCACGAAGACGGGCTTAAGGTGCTTTTCTGGTAGGGCGTCAGGGAGCTGTTCCCAGTCGAGGACGTGGGAGACGACGCGTTCGGGTGCGGCCTTGGCCGATCGCGCGAGGTCGAGGGCGACCCACAGCCCGATGAACGTCTCCCCCACCCCCATCACTCCGAGGCCATGATCCGACTCGCGATGACCGACCTGACGGCCCGCCGGCTCAACGGCGAAGACACTTCCGACCGGCGCGGAACCTGGCTTGGCGGAACCAACGAATCGGCGGACCAATCGCTCAGTGAGGCCCGAGGTGCGGGCGTGCGCCAAGAGTGGTCCTGCAGTTCTCGTAGCCGTCGACAGCGGCCGAGTTGCCCCGCAATCAGAACCAACCCAAGCCACCGCCCGCATTTGGACTTCACCACAGGGCACATGCCAGAGGCCTGCCCGGTTATGGCCTGATCCGACGGGGTAGTCGAACGGTTTCCGTCACGCTCTATAAGACTTTTCGTAGACAATCGAAAAGGGGGATCTTGTACTGCCTCTCCGGCCAGGCGAAACATGGCATTACATCGATCATCAGGCTTCAAACGTGAAGCTGATCACACTGCATCTACTTGATCCAGTTCTTGTAGTGTCTTTCAAGACGAAAGCACCTTTACATAGCTCCACCTCGGAGTGCGTATGGGCTGAACAACTGTCTGGAAGCTTCCGCGCAAGCGTGTTCAACCAGCCGAAGGGCCAACGCCTTCGGCGAGGTCAGCATCAACGCTCGCCCGGAGCATCGCCCGACCAAACTACGGCGAATTCAGAGTTGGGGACGTTGACGTTGGCGATGACCTGCCAAGTCAGCACAGAAAAAAGGGGGCATTCTTTCGTGCGGATTCTTGTCACCATATCCGACCGTGTGTGGGGCGGGAAACATCAGTTCATGCTCGATACGCTGCTTGGTCTGCGGGATTCCGGCCATTCGGTGTGTCCGGTCGTGGAGGACGGAGGATTGGTCGAATCCAGACTGGCGCAATTCGGATTCGTGCCGCTGACCGTGGCTCCCTTCGCGGAGGATCGCGCGGCGGCGGCTGCCGCCATCGCAAAAGAAGTGAATGCGCAGGACGGCCCGCATATCGTATGCGCGACCGGCCGTCATGATGCGGCCGTGATGAACGTGGCCATGCAGGACTGCCACAGGTCTCCGATGACCGTTTTCTACCGCCTCTCGGCGTTCCCGCTCGAAAAGAGCGGCGACGCCAAGGAATTCGCGGAACGAGCCGACCTCGTCATTGCAACCTCTGTTGAGCAGGCGAACCGCCTGTTCAACCACAAAGAGTTGCACAAGAACATGGTGATAGTAACCAGTGGCGTGGACCGGAAGTTCATCCAACACGTCATCACCGTGGATCCGGAGGTCGCGCGGTCCGAACTCGGCATCCCCGTCGACGCCTTCGTCTTCACCGTTTCCTCCCGGCTGTCCTGGGAGAAGGGCATCGACCGGGTCATACGTGCGATGGTCCAAGTGAGTAAAGCCGTGGACGATGCTGTACTCCTCCTGACCGGCGACGGACCGGAACGCGAGAAATTGGAGCAGCTGGTGCGGGAATTGGACCTGTCCGGTCGAACCCTGTTCACCGGCCATCTCCCTGACGTCTCTCCAGCCCTGGCGGCCACGGACGTTGCCGTACTCTCGACCGTGGTGCCGGAGCCGCAGCCCCTGGCCCTGAAGGAAGCCATGGCGGTCGCCAAGCCGGTCATCGCGTCACGGACCGGTGGTATACCGGAATTCGTGACGGATGGCGACAATGGCCTGTTGGTGTCCGACGACGCCGAACTCGTGGAGGCGATGCTAGCTCTCACGGCCGACCGGGAGCGGGCCAAAAAGATGGGCCGGCGCGCGCAGGAAACAATCATCGGCGGGCACCTCTTTGAACAGCGCATCCGGCACCTCGCCCACTGCCTGGACCGCCAGGCCATTAGGAAAATGCCGCTGACCGTGCCACTGGATGAGCTCGTTTGGGACGACGCCCGTGTCCGCGACGAGGAAAACGGCGGATTCGTATTCGTCCCGCGGACCTCGGCCATCTCTGAACTGTCGCCAGAGATCTATCGCATCGTGCGGGACTCCTTTCTTTCGCGTACTCCCAAGCGCCTGCTCGGCCTTCCGAAGACCGATGTCACTGCCACCGTCGAAATGCTCCACGAGATGGGTGCGCTGATGCGCCCCACGCCGCCGACAAGAGCACAATGAGCCATTGTGGACGGCTGCAGCGCCTTTCCCATCAGCAGAACGAGGGCCGACGCGGCGAGCCTGAGAGTGGCCACAGTACCCGGCTTCGCCGCTGAGCCGGAAATAATTGGGCATCCCCTTCCGTCCGTTGACAGTGCGATCTCTGACCGACCGTCGCACGGGGAGTAGACTTGTACAGCTTCGACTGGAACAACCGCACCGTTTTAGTAACCGGCGCCGAAGGTTTCATCGGATCCACACTCGTCGACCTGCTTGTCGAGCGCGGCGCCCGCGTACGCGCTTTTGCGCACTACAAACCATACGCCGAGAAAGGTTATCTCGCACGTTTCCTGCACCCGTCGAGCCCTGTTGAGTTCATTGCCGGCGATGTGCGCGACGCAGGCCGCGTCATGGACGCCGTTGCAGGCTGCGACACCGTGTTCCACCTGGCTGCGCTGATCGGCATTCCCTACAGCTACGAATCGCCCGGTGCATACGTGCAGACGAACATCGGCGGCACGGAGAACGTGGCGGAGGCCTGTCGCCGTCATTCCGTTCGTCGTCTCGTCCACACCTCCACCAGCGAGGTCTACGGGACCGCGCTCGTGGTCCCGATAACCGAAGAGCATCCGCTCCAGCCCCAATCGCCGTACGCCGCGTCGAAAATCGGTGCGGACATGGTGGCGCTGTCCCACTGGCACGCCTTTGAGCTGCCGGTAACGGTCGTACGCCCCTTCAATACCTATGGCCCCAGGCAGTCCGCGCGGGCGGTCATACCCACGATCCTGGCCCAGCTCCACTCGGGAGCGAAGGAGATCAAGCTCGGCTCGCTCTTTCCGACCCGCGACTTCACCTATGTCACGGACACCGCAGCTGGTTTTCTGGCGATGGCCGAGTGCGACCGGGCCGTAGGTGAGGCGGTCAACCTCGGGACCGGCCGCTCGATCGCCATCGGAGAGCTCGCCGAGACGTTGATCTCCGTGTCCGGCCGAGACGCGCGGGTTGTGGTGGATCCCAGCCGGCTGCGCCCCCAGGGCAGCGAAGTGGAGTGCCTCCAGTCGGACAACTCCCGCGCACGCCAGTGGACTTCCTGGCGACCCGCCGTACCCCTGGAGGACGGGCTCAAGAATACGTCGGAATGGGTCGCCGAGAACCTGCATCTCTTCGCCACGGACCGCTATCAGGTGTGATCTGACGGATAACCGCGGGATCGCCACCACGGCCCCGGTAGGTACGCAGCGATCGGTGAGCAGCCCTGCCGAATTGCATTTACGGAATGGTCCGTCCACGCCGACGGTTCGGCTCGCCCGCAGAATGAACGCGAAAGTGTGGGATACCGTATGAAGGCAGTAGTGATAGCAGGAGGCGAGGGGCGTCGATTAGGGCAGGCCACCGCCATCACACCCAAGCCCCTGATGGAGTTCGAAGGCACTCCTTTACTCCATATCATTCTCAGGCAGTTGCGGAGCGCCGGCTTCTCTGAGGTCACCCTCTCGTTGCGCCATCGAGCCGACCTCATCAAAGCCAGCTGCGCCGCGGTGAATTGGGGAAGCCTCGAACTCGATTTCATCGTGGAATCTCAACGAATGGGGACGGCCGGGCCCTTGAAGCTCCTACCTCCGCTGCAAGAAGCCACCCTGGTGATGAATGCGGACCTGCTGACCAGTCTGGACTTCACGGATGTGATGTCCCACCACAGCAGGTCGGGTGCCGACAGCACAATCGTTATCACCCCGCATGACACAGAACTGGCGCATGGGGTCGTACGGATCGACGACAACAGCCGTGTCGTCTCCTTCGAGGAGAAGCCCCGTATCCACCATCTGATCAATTGCGGAATATACGTGGTGGAACCGACGGTCCTGGACTGCCTGCCCGGCCAGACTCCCTGCGACATGCCTGTGCTGCTCGAAAATCTACGGACCGCCGGAGGTGTTGTCGGGGGATACATCTTCGAGGGTGAGTGGCGTGATATTGGAACACCACAGCAGCTCGAAGAGGCACGGATCGCGTTCCGGGAGAACCATGACACCTTCCTACCGGAGAGCGAACTCGTCCAGGGCTGAACCAGGATTGCGCGCTACCCGTGAAACCTGTGTTCGTACACACACCACCTGCCCCGGCGAGCCGAAAAACAAAACTGATACCTGGGAGTTCTTAAATGTCGGATCACTTATCAGGTGACCGCGTGCTCATCACTGGCGGCGCCGGCTTCATCGGCGGCCACCTCGCACGCCACCTAGTCGCCGAGCAGGCCGATGTCGTCGTTGTCGACGACCTCCGCGCCGAACCGTTGATCAGCCCGGAAGGCACAGGAAAGTTCCTTGAGAAACCGGTGCTGGACATGACGGAGCAGGACGTGGAAGGTGTGCGTCTGGTCTACCACTTGGCATCGCACAAAAGCGTCCCCCGTTCCTTCAGACAGCCTCTCGACTATCTGGACAACGTGGACTCCGGCAGACATCTGCTGGACCTGTGCGCCGGCGTCGGGGTGGAGAGAGTCATTGTGGGTAGCACTTGCGAGGTCTACGGCCAGGCCGAGACACTGCCTACTCCTGAAGACGCCCCGTTGTCTCCCCGTTCGCCCTACGCCTCCAGCAAGGTCGCGCTGGAGATGCTGGCACAAGCGCACCAGAGGGCCGGCGGCTTCCCCGAGGTCGGGGTGGTGAGGTTCTTCAATGTGTACGGGCCGGGTGAGCGTCCCGACGCCCTGGTGCCACGGCTGTGCGCGAATCTCCTCCTCAGAAACGAACTGCCCATCGAGGGGGACGGGCAGCAGCGACGCGACTTCACGTATATCTCGGACGTGGTCCGCAAACTGGAGATGCTCGCGCACGGTGACATCGCTCCCGTGATCAATCTGGGGTCTGGTCACTCATATTCGGTGAGCGAGGTCGTGGGGTTCTTGCGGGACATCTCCCCGACGGCGGAGACGGTGCGCAAGCCCGGAAGAGTCAACGAAATCTCGGAGTTCCGGGCCGGTACGACGTTGCAGGACCGCCTTCTTGCCCCCTCTCACATCTCCGTGGACATGGCCACGGGGGTACACGAAACGCTCTCCTGGTGGGAATCACGCGACATGGACGATACACGTCGACGCGTTCTGTTGGAGGAAACGAACTAATGGCCGGATACACCGCTCCTGTGCGCGCGAGTCTCGACGTCACCTACGCCTGCGATCTGCGCTGCATCCATTGCCGGACCAACACCGGCGAGGTGCCTGCCCACATCCGGCGAAAGATGCTGTCGATCGAGCAGCTGCAAGAGATCATGCTCGACCTGGACCGCATGGGAACATTCGAAATCACATTGACCGGCGGGGAACCCTCCATCCGCAAGGGCTTCTGGCAGCTCCTGGATGTGGTGCCGAAATTACGTCATGCGACCGTCACACTGATCACCAATGCCGCCGCTCACACCCGTGAGCAGCTCGACCGCATCGTGGACAGTGGAATCTCCTCGGTTCGCGTCAGCATGGACGGGACGCGCGAAACGTTTGCCGCCGTGCGACTCAAGGACGTCTTCGACACGGTCGTCGAGAATTCCATCTACCTGCGTGACCGGGTGCAGAGTTTCAAAGTGCTCACCACGGTCATGAAGACCAACCAGCACAATGTCTTCGACCTGGCGCAGTACCTGCGTGCCCAAGGATTCCGTCGCCAGGATCTCATCCTGGTCCGGGCGCACGGTCGCGGCGGGCGCAATCTGCTGCTGCTCACCGAGGCGGAGACCATGGCCATCCATGAAAAGGTGGCTCAGTTCAAGAAGACCGTTCCCGCGACCGACTTCGACCTGAACCTGAACGCTCCTTACCTCGTACCCGGCGAGCAGCTGCGTCCCTACCAAGACGTCGTTATGTTCCCCTACTTGGTGCGCGACAGCAGCATTGCGATCTCTGCCACCGGTGATGTCACGATGAGCCGGCTCTACAGCGCGGCGCCGCTGGGCAACACCAAGGACGCTCCCGTACAGAAGATCTGGCTGGCGGGTCAGGACCAGCTCGCGCAGGAGCAAGAGGAGTTCACGGAGGCGCGGCTGCGTGAGATCTTCTGGGACTTCGCCGCTGCCGGCGAGCAGTCGGCCCCTCCTCTGACCTCGCTCCTCGACCGGCAGATATTCGAAGGCTTCGAGGTGAGGTAGGGATGCCCGGAGAAGCGCTCGTCCGCCTGTACGATCTGCCGCCCTTCGAGTTTCAGGCTGCCTCCCCGGCGGTCGCAGTTCCCCCTGACGGACAGGATGCATCCGTGTGGAGCTCTGCACCACTGCGGGTGGTCCACGAGCCATCGGCTGTGCCGAAAGGCAAGTCCTGGGTCGAACTGCGGCAAGGGGGCGCCGTGTTCGGCAGGTGCGCCATCAATTCCTGGGGGGCCGGCACGGTCGGGCCCTGCGAGGTCGCGCCCGACGTCGATGCAGGCCGCCGGCCCCAGGCCCACTGGACGTTGATGCAGCTGGCCCTCGAACGCCTCCGGTGGCTGGGGTACGCCTATGGCCTGTTGGACGTCCAAGAGTTCGCGGACCAGCTGCCGGCGGCCGTCGAGAACGCCGTCTGGTGGGTGCCCACCGGAAACACATCGCTGAGTGCCGCGGACCGCGACGACAAGAGCTTGGAGTGGGCCGACCTCTTTGTCGATCTGCGGACATGGACGCCAGCCGGCAACGCGGCGGCACTGGGCGTCGACGGCCGTAGCCTATGCGTCCGTAGGCCGGAGACCAGCGAGCAGCTCCTGCTGACGGACTGGATCCGCGAGACGTTCGGCGGCGGCTGGGCGAGCGAGGTCCACCGGTCGTTCTCCCGCGATCCGATCTCCTCCGTCATCATCGTCGACCAGGACAGGGACCTTCCCGCGAAGGACCGGCTGCTCGGCTTCATCTCCTACGACACCGCGCGCCTGGGGATGCTGTCCTCGATCGCGCTGGCTCCCTCTGTGCGCGGGCACGCGCTGGCGGTGGCGAGCACGCTCATAGAGCAGTGTCTGAGTGAGGCCCGGGACAGCGGTATGCCCTACGCCGTGCTCGGCGGGGTGAGTCATCGGCGGCAAGCGCTGCGTTTGATGGGCTCTCTGTGGACCATCCCGGGCTCCTGCCCCGGCATCTTCGGCAAGGGGGTGCGCAATTAATGGACATCATCCTTACAGTCTCTGGTCAGGCCTGGGGAGGTGAGCAGCGCTACCTGCTGGATGTGGCGGGCGGGCTGGCAGTGTCCGGACATGCTGTAACCGTCCTGGCCGAAGAGGGCGGCGCCATGCTGGAGGCGTGCCGCCAGGCGGGTCTGCCCGTCGTCGGTCTGCCGCCCTGTGCGGATCAGCCGCAACAGGCCGTGACAGCCGCGGTGCACGTGCTCGAAGCAGGCGATGCCCATGTGGTCTGCACCACCGGCCGTTCGGACGCTCAGGTGGTACGCCAGGCATTGGCCCGGATCAAGGGTAAGCAGGCATTTGCACTGTTTTCCCCTTCGGTTCATCCCCTGGGCACGGCCGACGAAGTACGCGACCTCATGGCGGATGTGCACCTCGTCTTCGCCATGTCGGACGAGCAGCGTGAGCGTCAGTTCGCTCCCCTCATAGCGGCCGGCCTCCTGGCGGACGACCAGGTGGAATTGGTGACCAACGCTGTCGGTGACGACTTCCTGCATGCGCTCGGCACTGCCGATCGCAAGGTTGCGCGTGCCGCCCTGGGACTGAGCGACAACTGCTTCGCCTTCCTGGCGCTCGGCCGGCTGACCTGGGACGGGGACGTGGGCCAGGTCATCGACGCTGTCGGTGCGATGGACGCGTCCAGGAGGGCCTCGGTGAGGGTCGTCGTGGCCGGGCACGGCCCGATGGCCGAAGAACTGCGCGCGCATGCGGAAGAACAGGGGGTGGGGCATCTGATCTCTTTCCCCGGCCACCGGGCAGACGTCGCCGAACTGATCGTCGCGTGCGACGCCGCCGTTCTCACCACCACGGTGCCGGAGACCGGGCCGCTTGCCCTCAAGGAAGCCATGGCGGCCGGCCTCCCGGTCTTGGCCAGCGCGCAAGGCGGCATCCCCGAGTTCGTCGAGGACGAGCGGCACGGGCTGCTCGTGGTCGACGAAGTCGATCTACGGGAGGCGATGGAGCAGCTGGTGGCCGAGCCCGCTGCAGCCGCCGCCATGGGGAATGCGGCTCGCGAGTCCATCCTGGCCGGGCATCGCGTCGCACAGCGCGTGGAATACCTGGTGCACCGGTTCGACCTGCTCGCCTTGGCCCGGCTCCCGCTGGGGCCCGTACTGTCCGAACTCGCGTGGCAGAACGTGCGGTTGCGTGCGGAGGCAGCCGGTGGTTTCGTCTTCGTTCCGCGCACCTCGCAGCTCATGGAGCTCGACGCCGAGGCCTTCACCGTGGTGCGGGCGGCCGTTACGGCACGTGATCCGTTATTGCTGCTGGACGCGGAGAACCGGGTGCCGCGCCGGCTGATGACCGACCTGTATGCCATGGGCGCTCTGGTACGCCCCTCCACACTGTCCGAAGACACTTCAGGCCCGGCGGTGCTTGCATGAAGGCACTTGTCATTGCCGCCCATCCGGACGACGAGACGCTCGGTGCGGGTGCCACCGTGTCGTTGCTCAGCGCGCAGGGCGTGGATGTGCACATTCACGTCCTGGCGGAGGGTGTGTCCCTCCGGCACTCGGGAGTGACGCTGAAAGAAGCCCGGGCCAGGTGTGAGGCGGCCGCCGAAGAACTGGGGGTTTCCGGTGTTTCCTTCGGGGAGTTCGCCTCGGACGACCGCCTGCTGTGCGAGGTTCCACAGCGCCGGATCGTGGATACGGTGCACCGGCAGTTGCGCGAGCACGAACCGGAGCTCGTCTTCACACACCACCCCGGCGACATTCATGTGGATCATCGACTCGTGGCACACGCGGTGAACTATGGGACACGCATGCTCGGCAGCGGCTCCGTGCGCCAGGTGCTCCACTTCGAGGTGCTGTCCTCCACTGAGCAGCAGACCGGTCTCGTGGCACCGTTCCACCCTCAGGTCTTCTACGACGTGCAGGGACACGTGGATGCCAAGTGCCGGGCCCTGGAGGCATACGAGTACGAGGTGCACGAGCCACCGCACCCGCGCTCCGCGACTGCCATCCGCGCGCAGGCGGCCTTCCGGGGCGTTCAAGCCGGCGTTCACGCCGCTGAGGCGTTCGTCCTCGGCAGAGAGCTGAGGACTTCCTCACCAATCGGGGAAATCCGGAAAGGACATGCCGCATGAGAGTTCTCGTGACCGGGGGAGCGGGGTACGTCGGTTCCTTCACCGTGCGTCAACTCCTCGGAGCAGGACATGAGGTCGTCGTCATCGACAATCTCAGCAGCGGCCGACGCGAGGCCGTCGGAGAGTGCCCGCTGGAAGTCCTCGACATCCTCGACTCGCACGGACTGCGCTCGGTGTGCCGGTCGTTCCGGCCGCAGGCCGTTCTCCACTTTGCGGCGCTGAAGTCCTCGGAGGCGTCGCTGAGCGAGATCGACACCTACTTCCGGGTCAATGTCACCGGCACCCAGAACGTTGTGGCCGCCGCCGCCGAAGCCGACGTGGAAAGGTTCATCTTCTCCTCGTCCTGCGCCGTGTACGGCACACCGCAGATCTGTCCGGTGGACGAGGAGTCGCCGATACGTCCGGAGAGCCCTTATGGGGAGACCAAATACCTGTGTGAGCGGATGATCGCCGCATACGGCCGGGCGACCGGAATGCGCTACGCCAACCTCCGCTACTTCAACGCCGCGGGCGCGGCAGTGGACTCCTCTCTCGGGGAATACACCGACCGCACCACGCGTCAGATCCTCCCAGTGGCGATTCGCTCGGTGCTCGGCCTCGCCCCCGCTATCCGCATCTTCGGAGATGACTACCCGACGGAGGACGGCACAGCGCTGCGCGACTATGTCCACGTCGAGGACCTCGCACGCGCGCACGTCCAAGTACTGCACCGCCTCGACCGTGACGAGTGGTCCGGACCAGTGAATCTCGGCGGCGGGCAACCCACCAGCGTCGCGGAACTCCTCGATGCGCTGCGCAAGGTGTCGGGGCACGACGTCGAGGCGATCCCTGCCGCTCGTAGGCCGGGAGATCCGGCCGTATCGTGGGCCGATCCCGGACTGGCGCACCGCAGGTTCGGCTGGCAGACCGAGTACGGTCTCGACGACATCGTGCGTACCTCCTGGGCCTGGCACAGCGACGTACCGGCGTCCTTGGGGTGAGATGCATATCTTTCTCATGCGTCATGCCGAGGACACTCCACGGAACTCCGTCGGGCCCCGCTGTGACGGCGACATGCGGTTGCTCACCTCTGTCGGACGGCGGCAGGCGGCGGACGCGGCCCGGTGGTTCGCAAGCCGGCGCATCACCGAACTGCGCACGAGTTCGCTTACCCGGGCCCGCCAGTGCGCCGATGTCCTGGCGGGGGCACTCGGTCTCCCCGTCCAGGAGGATCCGCGACTCAACGAAATCGTCAGCGAGTCCGGCGACCGCGGGCTGCCGCCACCCAGAGAACGCCGGAACAGCCGGCATCCACGCGGAGTCGAATCCTGGGACGAGTTCCTGGGCAGAGTGGCCCGGTGCCTGAGCGATCTGTGCCGTGAGCCGGCGGCGGAGCGTCGCATTGTGCTGGTCACCCACAGCGGATTCTTCGACGCCATGCACGAATTGATCGGCGGCGGGGGAAAGAGAATGGAGTTGCAAGTGGAGCATGTGGGAATCACCCACTGGCAGTACCGCCCCGGATGCCCGGCCGGCACATGGTTGCTGCACCGGCACAACTTGACGCCTGCCCCGTCCGCTCCCTCCTCCTCTGCTGCCTCCGGCGGCGTGGCACGGATTGACGGGGCCCAGACATGACGAGTGCACGCAGGCGTATGGTGATCTTCTGTATCGACGGTGGGCTGCCCACCGTCGTCCGTCACCACGACTTCTTCAACCTGGCGCGCACGATGCCGGGCCTGACCGGCTCGCCGGTGCACGAACTGCCGAGCATCTACCCTTCCTCGACCGCACCCTCGCACGCCTCCTTCCTCACCGGTGGCTACCCCGTGGCGCACGGGATCGTGGGCAACCGGTTCTGGGAAACACAGAGCGTGGCGGAGATCCGACGCCGTGCCGACGATCCCCTCTCGGCCTTCCATCCCTATGAACGTGCTTCGCTGACCGCACCGAGCCTTCTTGACTGGTTCGCCGAGCAGGGCGTCTCAGTTGCCGCCGTGCATTTCCCGCAGACGTTCTCCCGTGTCCCGCAACCAGCGCACGACATACCCAGTTGTTACTGTCTGTATGCCCCCTCGCACGAGGCCACCGTGTCGGTGACCGCTGACGGGCCGGTAGCCGGGAGCGGCCCGGTGACGCTCTCCTACTTGGGGCATGAATTGCAGCTGCGCGTCACGGTAGCCCGAGAAGGCAAGGGCATATCGGTAGTTGCCGACGGGGGGCCGCCTGTCCCCCTTGCCCTGGAAGCTCCGACGCGTCTGGACCTGGACACTCCGATCGGTCGAATTTCCGTCGCGGTGACCGCGGAGCGAAAAGCCCCCGGCGCAGTGACACTGCGGTTCGGGACCGCGGTGATCACCATGGGTTTCGGTGGCCTGAGCCCTTCGGTGATTCCGTTCGGCAGTGGTCCGGCATCACTGTCCGTCGAATACACCGCCAACCCCCAGCACACCTTTCACGAGTCCCCGAGAGCCGAGTGGGTGGAGCGAACCGCCCTCGCGGTGCTGGACGAGTACGACCCCGACGTATTGCTCGTGCGTTTCAATCAGGCCGACCACGCGCAGGAGTTCCTCTACTGGTATGCGACCCGTGGCACCCCCGCTGAACGGGTCCTCGCATGGCAGCAGATTCTTGACGTCTACGCCCGGATCGACGCATGCGTCGCCCGGCTCGCCCACACCGTCGGACTGGACACGGAGTTCCTCTTCTTCTCCGACCACGGCATCGATTTCGTGGAGACCCACCTGAGTCCGAACCGGGCGCTGGCAGACGCGGGGCTTCTCGACCGTATGGTCTTCCAGGGTGACAGCAACTGCGCGTACCTTTACGCGGACTCCCCCTTGCGGCCGGCCGAGAGACGGTTGCTCACCGATCGTCTGAGCGCTCTCGACTCGACAGTCTCGGTACTGGAGCCGGCCGCGCTGGAAAGGATGGGGCTCCCTCCGCACAGTCCGCGAGTGGGACGCCTCGCCATCGCCTGTGGCCCGCACATCGAATTCCAGTACGGCGACCAGCAGCCGGCCCGGCAGCAGGTGGCGTCCGCGTCGCACGGTTACGTACCCGCCTGCTCCAGCATGAGCGGTTTCCTACGCCACTTCGGCCGCACCCCGGCGCTGCACGAGCCTCCCAAGGACATCACCGGTGCCGCCTCGTTAGTCCAGCACATATGGCGCCGCACAGCACAAGGGGAGTGAGTATGCCCGACCGGCCGTACGTCTACGAGGTGGAAGGCCTCAGCAAGAAATACAAGGAGACCTCATCCTCTGCGAACACGGACATCTCCTTCCATATCCGTGAGGGCGAGTTTTTCGGCCTGCTCGGCAGCAATGGCGCCGGAAAGACCACCCTGATCAAGCAGATGCTCGGGCTCATCCGGCCCGACCACGGCCGCGTGCGGCTTTTCGGCAAGGATATCCTTACGAATCCGCGTTTCACCACACACACCGTGGGATACATGCCGCAGAACGCCTTCGCCCTCAACAGCCTGACCGTGCGGGAGGCCGTCTATTTCAGCGCTCATCTACGAGGATTGTCCACGCGAGCCGCAAGACACCAGCGGGACGAATGTCTTCAGCTGCTCGGGCTGGATCACTTGGCCACCAAAGTGGCCCGGCAACTTTCCGGCGGCGAGCGCAGGCTGCTGCAGCTCGCGGTCACTCTGACCGGTTCGCCGCCCGTCCTCGTCCTGGACGAACCCACCAATGAACTGGACCCGTCGCGTCGTCGGCAGGTATGGACCCTGCTTCGGCAGCTGAACCAGCGCGAGGGCCGTACCATCGTCCTCATCACGCACAATGCCGTCGAGGCGGAACAGGTGATCGAGCGCGTCGGCATACTGCGCGACGGCGCGCTGGTCGCTCTCGGAGCCCCCGCGGAACTCAAGGCCCCACTGGATTCCCAAGTGCGGCTGTCATTCACTCATCCGGGTACAGAAGCGCCCGTCCTGCCCGACTACGTCCGCGTACATTCGTGCCACCGAGGAAAGGTCGTCGCCTTCCTCTCCTCGGCAGATGTGTCCAAGCTCGCCCAGGAAATGGACCTGACCTGTTTTCCGGAATTCACGATGAACACCGCGACGCTGGAGGACGTGTACATCAACTATGCGTGACGAATTACGAAGGCCCCACTTCGGCCGACAGGTCTGGGACCTTTTCAGAATCCAGCTCACAAACTGGCGGTGGTCGTGGCCACAGATGGTACTGACCGGGGTCCTCGCCCCGGTGGTCAGCCTCGCCGCACTCGGGCTGTTCGCCCGCAGTTCCGGCTCTGAAGCCAGCGAATACGTGGTTACCGGCAGCGTCACCATGGCCATCCTGTTCGAAACGCAGAACAAGATTGCCAGCAACTTCTCCTTCATGCGCAACACCGGCGCATTCGAGTACTACGCGGCCATGCCCATACGACGCGAAGCTCTCATACTCGCGACCCTGGCGGCGTTCTCCCTGCTGTCCCTCCCTGCCGTCACCGTGACTGCCGTCATCGGGTCGGTCCTGCTCGACATCCCGCTCCACCCCTCACCGCTCCTGCCGCTCTGCCTCTTCCTGGCCCTCCTGCCCTCGGCCGGACTCGGCGCACTCATCGGGAGCCGATCACCGTCCATCGAGCAGGCGTCATCGCTCAGCCTGGCCACCACGCTGCTCATGATGGCTTTGGGTCCGGTGGCGGTACCGCCGGCACTGCTGCCCGAAGCCCTCGTGTGGATAGGCCATTTCAACCCCGCCACCTACGCGTCGTCCGCTCTGCGTGCGTCCCTGACCGGACGGACCGGCGGCGCCGCACTCGCCGACATGGCGATACTGGCCACCTTCTCCCTCGCTCTGTGGGCCCTGACCAGCACACGCATGCACTGGCGCGCCCGACCGCAAAGAAGCACCGCCAAACGTTCCTGACCCGAACCGCCGACAAGAAGGGAATTCAGACATGACCGAGCAAGAGTTCATCGACGCCCTCAGCCCCCTGATGGAAGAGATCACCGGCACAGGCATCACGGGGGACCGGCTCGATGACAAGTTCAGCGACTTCGACCTCGACTCTCTCAACCAGGTCGAAATCATCAGCCGGATAGAAGACAGCTTCGACTGCGAGATCGAGGACGCCACCCTCCGGTCGATAAGCTCGCCGCGACAGCTTATGGAAGCCGTCAGAGAGTGCGCGGCCACGCGATGACCCGCCCCGCCGGCGGGGCAGCGCCACCGCCGACAGCCCGGCTGTTGTGCTGGTGGTCAGCCCTGCATTTCGGTCTCTTGCTCACCGCATTGGTGTTTCGGCTCGACTCCGGGGTGAGCGAAAGCCTCTGCCGATGGGCGGGGAGTGAATCGGCAGTCTCGCTGCTGGTCAGGTTGGTGACCAGTTGGGGAGATCCGTGGCCTGTGACCCTGCTGGCCGTCGGATCTGCCTTGCTGGCAGCCGTCCGTCGTCACTTCGTGCCCGCAGTCGTCTTTGTCGCCATCCCGTATGCCGCAACGGTGAGCTGCACTCTGATCAAGGACTGGGTGGCGCGTGAACGGCCGCAGTTCGCGTGCGCTTCCGTCGACGCAAGCGGATTCAGCTTCCCCAGCGGACATGCCGTGGGAGTCACCACGGGTTTCCTGCTTGCCGCGGTGAGCGTGACGGCATTCGTCGGTCACCGGCACTCCACGGCGATCCTACTGCTCGCCATGTCCTTGGCCGAACTGGTCTCGTGGAGCCGTGTGCTGCTGGGAGTGCATCACGCCGTCGATGTGCTGGCCGGCCAGCTCTTCTCGGGGGGCTGGCTGGCCCTGGCCGCACTGCTTCTCACCCGCCGAAGAACACCGCGCCCTTGGCTGCCACCTCTCGGCAACGAGGGGTCCGCCCGGGCCCGTGGTCCTTCCGTGCCATGATGCGACCATGGCCTTCAATCACAACGACCACTATCACCCTCTCTTACTCGGCGAACTCCCTGAGAACTGCGGTAAGGCGTTGGATGTGGGCTGCGGAAGCGGTCGATTTGCCTACGCTCTCGCCGCGCGCGGCATCGATGTCGACGCCATCGACGCCGAGGCCGAGGTCATTACCGCCGCCCGCCGACGTTATGAAGAGACGCCGGAAACCGGCCGCCTGCGCTTTGCGCACAGGGACATCACCCGTACGCAGCCGCCGCGGAACACGTACGACTACATCTCATGCCTCGCCAGCATTCACCACGTCCCCTTCCGCACCGTCAGCGCCCTGCGAGCCGCTCTGCGGCCGAACGGGGTTCTGGTGATCCTCGGATGCTACCGGGAGCGAACTGTCATGGACTGGCTGGTGAGTCTTCTCGCGGTCCCGGTCAATGCGGTGTTCCAAGCAGCGAGCGCACTCAAGGGAAAGACCACTGGAAATCGGATGGCCCGCGCCCGACAGGCCGAAGC
Organism: Streptomyces niger; assembly: GCF_000718305.1. Taxonomy (GTDB): domain Bacteria; phylum Actinomycetota; class Actinomycetes; order Streptomycetales; family Streptomycetaceae; genus Streptomyces; species Streptomyces niger. The sequence continues at coordinate 959 of NZ_JOFQ01000028.1, read as the reverse complement.
CCTGCCGGAAGCCCCGACCTCCGCCCCCTCGATGACCTTGCCGGAGATCAAGGAGAGCGCGGCGTCCTTCCTGCCGGGCAGCACCGTCCGCCGCCTCCTGTTCTGGCGATACCTTTTGATCTACCGCAACACCTCCCCGGTACAGCCGCAGTGAGTGGACCACATACACCGTAAACACTGCAGAGGAAGCCACCGCAATTGGAACACCCCATGACATCCACGGCCTACAAGCTGGGCGCGACCTGCGTCGCCTTCAATGAGTCGGGACACGTGCTCATCACTCTCCGCCGTTCCCCGGAACGATGGGAACTGCCAGGTGGCCTGGTCGAGCCCGGAGAGAGCCTCAGCGCGGCTGCCGCGCGCGAGACCCTGGAAGAGACGACCGTGGCTGTGGACGTCCACGGCCTCGTCGGGTTGTATCAGCACCCCAACCGCGGAATTCTCGCAGCCGTGTTCATCGCGACAATGACTTCAGGCACTCCGCGTCCCACCGCCGAGGCCAGCGAGGCCCGTTGGGCCGAGGTGCCCGACGCCCTGAATGCGCTGCATCCGTTGTATCGCCCGCGTCTGACGGACGCGCTCGCCGCCAAGCACACAGTGCCGATGCGCGTCCATGACGGTGCAACCATGCTCTCCGGGCTGGAAGTACGCTCAGCGAGGCCATGAGCGAACGTCTCCGCCTACACCCGCTCGGCCCTCACACCCGGTCATACCAGGGAGATCTCCTGTTCGCGGCCTTCGGCAACGCGCTCCAGCAGGACTCCGTCAGGTCTGAGTGGGTCTTGTCGTCGTTCGCTGGTGTCCCCAGGGTGATGTGATGGTGCCAGCCCGGCCAGGAACGTCCCTCGAAGTGGCCCAGCCCCTAGTACTGCAACGGTGTTTGTTCTGATTGCTGGGCAGTTTTCAGGGACTGTGGCCCCGTCGTTTGTAGTGACTGATGCGGGCTTGGTGTTGGCGCC
>NZ_JOFQ01000027.1 GCF_000718305.1 Streptomyces niger | reverse complement strand
GGCGCCAACACCAAGCCCGCATCAGTCACTACAAACGACGGGGCCACAGTCCCTGAAAACTGCCCAGCAATCAGAACAAACACCGTTGCAGTACTAGGGCGCGGCGGACGGTTCCATCGCGCGCGTCGTGCCCTACGAGTCGACGCTCGTAGGGCACGACGCGCGTGTCAGGTCACGCCGATATCATTCCGGCGAGTGTCAGACGCCGAAGGGACATTCCCGACCGGGTGAGCCCGAATCACAGGTACGGGCGCGTGATCAGCTCGATCGCGTGACCGGCCGGGTCCTTGAAATACACCCCGCGGCCGCCGTGCTCGTCGTTGATCTCGCCCGGGCGCTGCATCTGCGGGTCGGCCCAGTGCTCGATGCCGTTGTCACACAGTCGTTGGTAAGCCCGGTCGAACAAGTCGTCATCGACCAGGAACGCGTAATGCTGCATCTGGATCTCGACCGGCGGCTCGGCGAACTGGAGCAGCACGCCGTCTGCGAGCTGGATGTTGGTGAAGGGACCCCAGGACGGTGCTTCCTGTACTTCCAGCAATTCGCGGAAGAAACGGGCCGACTCTTTCCGGTCCTTGGAGGCGATGATGGTGTGGTTGAACGTGGCTGTCATTCAGCTGACCTCATGGTAGTTCGGCAACACTGCGGATTCGTCGAGGTGCAAAAGCACTGGGAGGTCCGCGTGCCGAACTGTCGGGGTGCCTTCTCCGCACCCACTGCGCGGTCAGTCGGCCACCGGGTGGCCAATCCGTGAGTGGCGTATCGCCGGTCCGGTGTTCACACCCGTAACCGTACTTGTGCGAGGTTGCCGTGACAACACCGGCCTCGCCCCCGGTGCCCTCCGCCGCGTCGACCGACCCGGGCCGACACCGGCGTCGAGGGAGTGGGTCACAGCCGTGCGAGGAGATCGTCGAGCGGTGCCGGTACCTGTTCGGGGTCGAGGGCCTCGACGAGGAGGCGGCCGTAGCGGATCTTGCGGCCCTTCTTCGTGCCGAGGAAGCGTCGCAACTGTTGCTGCCGGGGCCGGCCGAGTTGCGCGGGCTGGTGCAGGAAGGTCTGCCAGGCGCGGAGGTCGTTCTCGGCCTGGATGATCTCCTCGACTCCCGCTGCGCCCAGCGCGCGGATGAGTTCGTCCTCCAGGTCCCGCCGGCACACGAAGACGTGGGGGTGCGGGGCCGGGTCCCGTACCCGCTGCAGAGCGCGGTCGTAGAAGCGTTTCTCGTTCTCGTCGCACAGTCCCACGAGACGCAGGCCCAGGCCGGGCGGTCCGAGGAGGTCGGCATAGCGGCCGACGCTCATGGCCCCGCCCATCGGTACGACGCACACTCCCTCCGCATCGAGGTCCCGGCCGCGCCGTGCGGCCAACGCCTCGACGGCAGCGAGGTCGCTCGGGCCTTCCAGCAACACCGCCGCCCGCACTCCCAGTTGGCCGGCCAAGTCACGCGCCGGCCCGCCGGGACCACCGGCCGCCCAGCCGGTGACCGCATCCCGGAACGCTCGCATATCCGCCATGGAGCGAGTGTGCCTCTTCGACGACGGCACGGCACCGGAATAATCGACGGCCCCATTCGACGTGCCCGATGCCCTCGTCACATGGGTGGTCCCTGTCCTCAGGACCGCCAGGTGCGGCGCCCGGTCACCGAGCCCCGGCCACGGTCGAGGTGTCGGGGCGGAACGGAATGACGACGGGGCGCCCGGCGCGGGAGGCGGCCGGTCGCCCCGTCGTCATCCGAAGTGCACGGCGTGCGGCCCCCGAGCGCGTGACGCATGGCCGACTCCGTGCAGGGCCCGTGTGCCCCTCGACGCCGGAATCAGATGCGCCCGACCGGGTGATTTGCCGCGTCTGCCGCACCCCGCTCGCTCATCCGACGGTCTTACGGGCCACTTGGATGATCGTGTCGCCTGTCAGTGGGTAGGGAGCGCCACGATCCATGTATCCGAGAAACGGAGTCCGTAGTGCCGACGCCCCACCCGCCTGCTCAGTCAGCTCCGGAAGCAGGTACAGCTCTGGCCGCCCCCTGGTCGGGCTGGATGCAGGAACACACCGCCGATCTGGTCGGCATACCGCTGCGCATCGTCCTCATCATCGCCGTCCTCGTGGTGATCCGATGGGTGGCCAGGCGGGCCATTTCCCGGATCGTGCAGCACGTTCTGCAACCTGCCGCCGACGACTCCGCCGCCCAGTCACCGCGCTCGTCGGGTCGCGGACCCCTGGTCCTGCACCGCGACCGCTCCCGCGCACCGCAACGCCGCGAACAGCGCGCCCGCACCATCGGCGCGGTACTCAGCAGCGCTGTCACCATCATCCTGTCCCTGCTCGGCGTCGCCATGGTCCTGGACCAGGTGGGCATCGCGCTCGGCCCGCTGCTGGCGAGTGCCGGCGTCGTCGGTCTGGCCATCGGCTTCGGCGCGCAGAGCCTCGTGGCCGACTACCTGTCCGGCCTCCTCATCATGATCGAAGACCAGTACGGCGTCGGCGACTCGGTGGACCTCGGTGAGGCGGTCGGCGAGGTGGAACACATCGGCCTCCGGCTGACGCACGTACGAGACCTCAACGGCGGCCTCTGGCACATCCGCAACGGTGAGATCCTGCGCGTCCGCAACGACAGTCAGGACTGGGCACGTGCCGTGCTGGACGTGCCCGTCGCCTACGAAGCCGATCTCGACGTCGTCCACCGTGTCCTGGCGGACACCGGAAAGGCGTTGCGTCAGGACCAGGCGTTCACCGACATGCTGCTCGAGGAACCCGCCGTGTGGGGCGTGCAGTCACTGGACGCCGATGGTGTCGTCGTGCGCATCGCGGTCAAGACGGTTCCGTTGCAGCAGTGGGCAGTCACCCGCGAGCTGCGCCGCCGGGTCAAGACGGCCCTCGACGAGGCCGGTATCGACATCCACTTCCCCCAACGCACCATCCGGCTGCGCACGGACGACACGGACCACGACCCGGTGCCGACGCGCGGCTGACCCGCTCGATACTGCCGACGGAGCTGCCTCTCCCCATGCCGGTGGACGGTGGGGAGAGGCGCCGAGCGCGTACTCGCCCGTGGAGACGCATGCCGGCGGTGTGATCGGGCAGGGGAGAGGCCGGAGACCAGTAGACGAGGGGAGACGTCATGAATGTGGGTAGCGGCCAGTGGGTGCGGACCCGGAGGCCCGAGGACGCCGAGAACTTCCTGGCGGAAAAGCGCATGGAGGAGGAGCGCGCCGGCAGCTTCGGAGTGGGCGGTGTCATCCTCGGGGTGATCGCGGTGCTGGCACTCGTGGCGTGGGGCGTCTGGGCCATCGCGAGCTGACTGGCGCCGCACGCCCAGCCGTTCACCCGGCGATCGGTACGGCGTGGCCCGTGACGCGTACGCGGGTGTCGTTCGGGGCCGCCTCGACCGTCAGGTCGCTGGGCCGCCCCATGTCCTCGCCTTGGCGAATGGTGATCTCGCCAGTGGTACCAGCGGTGGGGACCAGGCCGAGCGTACGCAGGTAACCTCCGAACGCGGCGGCCGCCGCTCCGGTGGCCGGGTCTTCCAGGACGCCGCCGACGGGGAACGGGTCGCGCGCGTGGAAGTGAGTGTCGCTCTCGCGCCAGACCAGATGCACCGTCGTCCAGCCGTGAGAGCGCATCACATCGGCAAGAGCCTCGAAGTCGTAGTCGAGGTCGGCCAGTCGGGCGCGGGAGCCGACGCCCAGGACCAGATGCTCGTTGCCGGCGAAGGCCACGTGCGGTGGCAGCGCCGGATCGAGGTCGGCCCGCTGCCACCGCAGAGCGGAAAGAGTGGCGTCCAGCTCGTCGGCCCGCGCCGGACGGGAACGGGTGGGAACGCTGGTGAGCGTCGCCCGTACGGCACCGTCGGCATCGGCCACGGTCGTTACGCCGATCTCGCCGGCCGGGGTGTCGAAGAACAGATCGCCGGGGCCGATGCGTTCGGCGAGAGCCACCGCCGTGGCGACGGTGGCATGTCCGCAGAAGGCGACCTCGGCGAGCGGGCTGAAGTAGCGGAGCGTGAAACGGCGTTGCCGGTCGCCCCGGGAGTCCTGCGAGTCCCGGGAGCCCTGGGAATCCTCGGAGCCGCGTGCGGTGACGAATGCGGTCTCCGAGTACCCGACCTCGGCGGCGATCGCCAGCATCTGCTGCTCGTCGAGTCCGGCGGCGTCGAGGACGACGCCGGCCGGGTTCCCGCCGGCAGGGTGGGAGGTGAACGCTGTGTAGCGCAGAACAGTGACATCCGTTGTGTGCGTCATGCCTTCATACTCCTGCCCAGGGCACATCAATACCAACGATAGTTATTCATCGAATCGATCGGATTGCGTGATGGCTTGCTAGTATCCGGTCATGGACACCCGACTCCTGCAGACCTTCACGGCGCTCGCCAGGACGGGAAGCTTCACCGGTGCCGCCGCTGAGCTGCTGCTCGCGCAGTCCACGGTCACGGCGCAGATCAAGGTGCTGGAGAAGGCGTTGGGGACCCGGCTCTTCGACCGGCTCGCCCGAGGCGCCGTACTCACCGACGCCGGCCGGCGCTTGCTCACGTCGGCCGAAGAGGTACTGGAGGCCGAGTCGCGCTTGCTCGCGGCGGCTGCCGAGGACGGTCCGATCGCCGGGACCGTGGTGGTGGGCGCGGGCGAGACCCTGTGCTCGGCCCACCTGCCGGGCGTGATCGCCGCGCTGCGCAGCCGCCACCCGGATGTGGAAGTGCACCTGCAGCCGTGCAGCACCGCTTCCGCCGTGGAAGGACTGCGGGCGGGCCGACTGGACTGCGCTCTCCTGCTGGAGGACCGGGTCGACCATCCGGAACTGACGGCCGAGCGCATCGCCGGCCAGCCGCTGGCCCTGCTGTGTGCACCCGACCACCCCCTCGCCGGCCGCGAACGTCCCGTCACGTGGCAGGAGTTGGCGCAGGAGAGCTTCTTCCTCCACGAGCAGGGCTGTTCCTACAGCGACTGGCTCGCCCAACGCCTGCTGGCGGTCGCGGGCGCTGAGCCCCGCCTGACGCGGTTCGGCAGCATCGAGGCCGCTCGCTCCTGCGTCGCAGCCGGGCTGGGGCTGACCGTTCTCCCGCGTGCCAACGTCGCCGAAGCCCTACGCGACGGCCGCCTCACGGCAGTACACGGCCCCTCCCTGCCCGACGTCTCCGTCCACCTGGCGCGCCATCGCCGCCGCCATCCCTCCCGCGCGGCCCGCACCGTCGCAGCCGAGGTCGTACGTCACTTCCGTGGGGAGCGAGAGGTCATATCTGAGGATCGTGGGAATCGTTAGACGTACCGGCGTCGGTCACTTAGCGTTCGGCGTATGACAGAGAGACGTGCGATCCTCAGTGGCTCGACCTTTGAGGAGCAGATAGGTTATGCCCGTGCCGTGGTCGACGGTGAGTGGGTGCATGTGTCCGGGACGACCGGCTTCGACTACGCCACCATGACCATTTCCGACGATGTGGTGGAGCAGGCTGAGCAGTGCCTGCGCAACATCGAGGCCGCACTGGCGGAGGCGGGGGCCGGCTTCGCCGACGTGGTGCGGGTGCGCTATCTGCTGCCCGACCGAGCGGACTTCGAGCCCTGCTGGCCGGTGCTGCGCCGCCGCTTCGGCGAGGTCCGGCCGGCCGCCACGATGCTCGTGTGCGGGCTCGCCGACCCGCGCATGAAGATCGAGATCGAGGTCTACGCGAGGCGGGTCACGGCGTAGCGACCGCGGGGGAGAGCGGGGCGTGGGTGGTCCGCCCCCGCCGGTCGGCGTGACAGCCGCCGTCGCTGTGCTCCTGCTGGCCGTGCAACTGGTCGTGATCCGTCCCGTGCTCAACCGCCGGTCCGACCGGGTGCTCGCGGGGGAGACGCTGCCGCGCTCCCGCACCCATCTGTTCTACGTGGCCGCCGAGGTGGCCAAGGCCGTAGCCTTGATCACCCTTGGCGTCAGTGCCCTCGGGGCCTGAGATCTCCGGGACGGAACGGCACTCGGGCCGAGCCCCGGCAGGGACCGGCCCGAGCAAGACGTCCTTGCGTGTCCGGCGGCTGTTACGGCCGGACGAGGAGGATCAAATTGATCGGTGTCAGGTCCTTGTCGACGTAGTAGCCGGGCTGGATGAAGCCCTGGCAGTCCCCGGTTCCGTTGTAGCCCGTGCAGGTGCGGGCCGTCGCGCCGCCCGTCTGGTTGTTCAGGACGTAGTGCTGCCCGAACTGGTTGCTGAGGTTGTGCGCCCCGTAGCTGTAGAAGACCAGCGACGGGCGGTCGCCGTTCCACCCGGCATTCTGCGGGTAGACGCAGACGGCCCCTGAGGGGCAGCCGTGCAGGCTGCCCGCCGCGGGCGCGGCGTTGGCGCTGGACATGCCGACCGTGGCGAGCGCGCTCACGGCGAACGTCAGCGCAGCAGCCTTGGCTATCTTTCGCATGTATTTCCCCCTTGTTCTCCCCATGGCACAACAAGCCGCATAGTTCCGTCGGAAAGGCGCGGCAGTTGCGTCACTGTCGTACCAAGAATGCTGTACGGGATACCGTGTTTACAACACTTATTCGACTTTCGGGGGAATCGGGGACATAGTGGTACTGGCCCTGGTATAAGCAGGCCGGGGCGTTGCGCGCGGTGGTGTTCACGACGGACGATGGGTGCCGAATCTGCGGGCCCCCGCAGGTCGACCGGTGGGAGTCGCTGTGGATCCGTTGGAGAACTGGCTGGAGGGTATGCAGCCTCGGCTGGCCGGCCTGGTGGACTTCGAGTGGCCGGAGGGCTCGCTGACGGACTACTCACCGGCATTGCTGGCTCAGCTGGAGGCGGAGCTCGTCGCCCGGATCGAGCCTGCGGAGGACTTCGTCGAGCGGGTCGCCGGGTACCTGGGCGAAGCTCTGCTCTCGGTGGCCGGCGGGCGCTGGGCCTGGGACGAGCGGCGTGGACTGCCGGTCGTGCAGCCGGACCCGGAGCTCGGCCTGCCGGCGGTCTGCCCGGCGGAGCTGGTCGAGCGGGCTCGGCGACACCGGGACGGTGACGAGTTCGGCCGGAGCCGGCGGGACCTGGCGCGAGCGGTCGCCGAGAAGCAGGCCGCGACACCCGGCTGGACGCCGAGCAAGCAGCCGACCCCCGGGCTCGATCGTGAGCTGACCGTTCCCGGCTCGGCGTACCTGGACGGATGGCTGGCCGAACGCGCGGCCGCCCTGCCGGCCTGGCTCGACACGTACGCGGAGCGACCCGAACTCTGGGACTTCTCCCGGAAGTCCCTGGACGAGCTGGAGACGACGGCCCGTCAGCTGGTGGACGAGCCAGAGGAGTTGGCAGCCCACTCGGCGTTCGCCGAGGGTGCGTCCTGGTACCTCGGCGAGGTGCTGCGGCCGGCGATGCGCGCGCACTGGTGCTACCACGCCGGTGAACCGGACGGCGACAACATGTTCATCGGGCGTCCCTTCCTGGACCAGCTGGTTCCGGAAGGCGCGGTGGCGGTGCCGTTCCTGCTGCTGCGGCTGGCGCTCGCCGACCGCAATCCCGGTGTGCTCCGTTACGCGTACGAACAACTCACCTGAGCCTGTCTTTCGGTGGACGAATGACGCAGGTTGGTCATCGCCTGTGTCTGTCTCCCGGTGCGCAAGTGCCGTAGGTTGGTCGCCGTATTCGACTGCCTGCCGGGGGAGTTGGTAGTGAGCGGACATCGACGAGTCTTGGCGTGGCTGGCCGCGTTGGTGCTGGCGGCACTGTGCGGGCCGTTCGGCTGGCCGGGCTCGGGCCTGGCCGCGCCGAAGCCGGTGCCGCTGCCCAACTTCGAGGGGCCCGCGCCGGATCCGGGCACCCTGCCGGGTGGGTCTCGGCCGGCTCCGCCCGGGCCTCGGCAGACGTACGAGTACAGGAATCCCGCCGAGTCGCTGCGCGACCGACCGGAACCGAAGATCGACGAGTTGCAGGCGGCGTTACTCAGCCCGAAGGCCAAGGTGCCGGGTACGTGGGAGCACTGCCTGAAACGATGGCAGGACTATCAGAAGCGGAAAGCCGAGGAGCTGACGAAGTACAACGAGAACCCGAAGGGCAAGAAGCCGAGCAAGGCGCTGCCCTGGAACAAATGGCTCGGGAGATACATCCCGAATCAGGGCAACGACAACCAGGGCAAGGCCTTCGTCCAGCACGTCGTGGAACGGCTCAAGCTCGGTGCCAACCACGGCTGGCAGACCGAGCTGTACGTGAAGGAGGCGAACCGCTACTACGACCTGGCCAACGTGGAACTCGGCCTGCTCTACGAGGTCAAGTCCGGTAGGGGCATAGACGCCGGCGAACTGGCGCGGGACAAGGCATTCGTCGATGCCGAACGGGGAAAGCCCAATCCTCGGCAACTGGTGTACCTCTTCCCCACGCAGCCGACCAAGAAGGCCAAGAAGCTGCTCAAGGCGGCCGGCATTTCGTATGCCGTGGTGCCGGCGCAGAAGAAGGTGAGCAACCCGGGTGGGGACAACCCGGGTGGAACCGACTCGGACGGCAACAGCACGGGCGGGACCGAGCCGGACGGCGGTGGGTCCAACGGCGGTGGCAGCCCCAAGGACGGGCCGCAGGACAGCGGACCGCAGGGCGGTGCCGCCGCCGACGACACGCTGCGCGCCCCCGATCAGTATCAGGCCCCGGCGGCGGCCCCGGCGGAGATCGCAGATTCCGGTGACACCCCGGAAGAGGCAGCCGAGCTGCGCCGGGTCGACCAGCAACTCGCCACGGAATCCGGCCACCCCGACCTGGCCCGCAATCTGGGCGGCGTCGACTTCTCGACGCTGCAACTGCGCTACGTCGCCGACACCTACCACAACGGTTCCGGCGTACAGTACGCGTTCAAGGCCGACGCCCTCCCGGCCGACGAGCTGTCCTTCGGCGGGCGACGAGCCGCACAGCTCGCCTCGGACTCCTTCTTCGTCTGGTTGGAGCTGCCGCAGTCCGCGTTCACCGTCAACCTCAACCCGGACGAGCCCGAGCGGATCATCGACGAGAAGTTCGGCAGGACCGACGCCGGGCGGGTGCTGTTGGAGGCGGACCTGGCGATGAAGAAGTCGGTCGCGAAGTTCATCCGTCCCGACACCCCGGGCGGCAAGAAGTTCTGGGACTCCCTGCGGGGTGAGACCAAGTGCGTCTCCATGCGGCAGTGGATCGTGCCCGACACGGCCACCGTCCGCGACAGCGGCAACGAACTGCACATCCTGGATGCACCGCTGCTGGTGAAGATGGAGTCGGAAGTCATCAAGACCCCGGGCGCCGGAGGCCAGGCAGGCTGCGGGCAGCAGGACCCGGCCAGCACTCGGCACAACGAGTCGGTGTACCGCACGACGATCCTGCCGCAGGTCCAGAAGGCGGTGAACCACGCGCCCGAGTACGCCGATCTGCGTCGGGTCTATGCCAGCCGGGTCGCCGCCGAGTGGTTCCGCAAGCGCAGCGCCGACAAGCACACCGCGTACTCGAACCTCATCGGCAAGGGCGACATCAGCCGTTGGGCCTCCCGGGAGAAGTGGACGCCCCGCGAGGTCTTCGACCGCTACGTCAAGTCGTACAAGAACGGCGAGTTCAAGGTGAAGCGCACCACCACCAAGGGCAACGTCGTGTACACCCGTACCTACGTCTACGGTGGAGTGGATTTCAGTCACATCAACCAGAACAGGCTGGACGCGGCCAGGTTCGCCAAGGAGCATCCTGCGCTGTCCGCCACGGTGCGCGATGCGCTGAACGAGCCGAGCGGCGAGGGGCGTGACGTCTGGCTCGGCGGACAGACCACCGCGGTGCCCACGGCGGAGGCCTTCGCGAGCCCCGACCCGGCGACGTCGAAGCCGCTGTTCTACGTGCTGGGGGCCGTGCCGCTCGCTGCCTGGCTCGTCACGGGCGGCCTGCTGTTGTGGCGCCGCCGGGCGAACTCATCGGCAGGGGCGGGCCGATGACCACGACAACGGAGGAATCACCACTGGCACCGGCGCCTTCGGGTGCCGTGTTCGCGGCGAGCTACCTGTTCGCGGGGGTGGGCGCGCTGGCCCTGGTCTCCTCGGTCGGCACGTTCTTCGCCATCCCCGAGTTCCGCCACCAGCGGAGCGAGGAAGCAGCCGACGGTGCGGCAGGGGACCTGGCCGCCTACGGGCTGGCCGCCTTCGCTGTGCTCACGATCGTGTTCGGCGGAGCCTGCCTGTTGCTGTCCCTGCTCGACGGGCGGGGACGACAGGGGGCACGGGTGGCGACCTGGGTCGTCGGCGGACTGTCCGTCTGCTTCGACGTCGCGCTGCTCACCGTCGGCGGTGACGACTCCGTGCCCTGGTACGGCGTCATGACCCGGAGCGTAGCCGTCGGGATGCTGTTGCTGACGCTCGGTTCGGTCACCCTGTTGGCGCTGCCCGCTTCCCACGGATACTTCCGCGCCGTCCGTTCGGCTCGTCGGAGCGCGCCTCCCCTCTTGCCACCACCGCCGGCTCCCGGACCGCCGGTCGACCCGCCGGCCCCGACCAACCAGCCCTCTCCCACCAATCACCCATCTCCTGACACCCCTCCGTCGTTTCCTCCCGGCACACCGCCCCCTCCCCACTATCCGCCGCCACTGCCACCGCCGCCGTTCCGGCGCGTACGTCGGCCGGTCGCCGTCACCGCGGCCATGGCCGTCCTGGTGGGTATCGCGGTCGTCGCCCTCGTAGCCGCCGTCGCGGAGATCCGGACGTACCAGGCCACACTCGCCTGGCTCGACAACTATCAGCGGGCCTTGGAGAAACAGACCGCTCAGTACGGCGTCCACGTGGCCTTCCCCCGCCTCCCGGACACCGCCGCGGGACCGACCGTCATCGTGGTCGTGCTCCTGGTGGCCGTCGCGGCGCTCCTGATCGGCCTGGCACTCGCCATCCGGCTGCCCCGGCCGCGGGCACGCATCATGGCACTCGTCGCCACGGCACTGGTCGCCGTACTGGCCACGGGCCGGGGCCTCCTGACCGCGACCTCACAGGCCACCTTGAGCCGGCTCGGAGAGGAGTCGCAGCGGCTGAAGGAGAGCATGGGGGCGGGCGGGTACCGGGACCCGTTCCCCAGCTTCACCGAGATCTACCCTCAGTGGGCTTACCAGGCCGTCTACCTCACCACGACCATCGCGGTCCTCGGGTGCATGGCGGTCTTCGTCCTGCTGGTCCTGCGCGTCTCGAAGACCTGGTTCGGGGTGCCAGGACAGCTCGCGCACCAGTACGTCCCCCCACCGCCGTACCTCGGACAGGGGTACGGGCAGCATCCCGGCAGGTGACACCGGTACGGAGTAGCCGCTGCCACCTGGCCGGCCGAACGCCGGGCCCTTTCACCGGTCCGTGCCCATGCCGTATCGAGACGTGTGGTGTGGGTCGTCGGTCGCGGTGACGCTCTCGATCAGGTCGTCGACGACGTCGGTGAGTCTGTGTTGGCGACGGTAGGCCGTTCGCTGGCGGTCGGCGCCGTTTCCGTCGGTGCGCAGGCGGGCTCGCGCGGTGCGCAGGAGGCCGAGGCCGGGGGCGTCCGAGGTGTCGAGGGCGGGCAGTGCGGTGCGCCAGAGGCGGTCGAGTTGTGCCGCGGCGGGTTCGAGGCGGTTGGTGTGGAGGTTGAGGCTCTTGCCGGTCAGGCCGTCGCGGGCGGCGCGCCAGTATGCGGCTCGCAGCATCTCTGGCTGCGGGCGCGGGGCGGGCTGGGAGGCGCGTATGGCTGCCAGGGCCTGGGTGGCCATGCCTTGCACGGTGCCGGCGAGCAGCAGGGTGTCGTGCACGGTGGGGGTGGCGTCGGCGATACGGATTTCGAGGGTCGGTACGTGATGGGAGGGGCGGATGTCCCAGTAGAGGCCGCCGCGGTCCAGGAGGGTTTCGCTGGTGATCAGGGTGTCGATCAGGTCCTCGAAGTGGGTGGGAGATTCGAAGTACGGGGGCGGTCCCGCCACCGGCCAGCGGCACCAGGTCATGGTGCGCCAACTGGCGTAGCCGGTGTCCTGGGCGGCCCAGTAGGGCGAGTTGGCGGTCAGGGCGATGAGCGCGGGCAGCCAGGGGCGCAGGTGGTTGCTCAGCTGCAACGCTGTGGGCAGGTCGGGCACGCCGATGTGAACGTGGCAGGCGCAGGCGCTCTGCTCGTGATCCAGGGCGCGGAACGTGGCGGCGCTGCGGGCGTAGCGGGGGCCGGGGCTCAGCGGCGGGGGAGTGTGTTGGCCGAGGACGGGGGTGCCGCTGGAGATGATGCGCAAGTCCGACCGGGCCGCGGCTCGTGCGACGGCTTCGCGTGTTGCGCGGAGCTGGTCACCGAGGTCGGCGAGGCTGGTGTGCGGATCGGTGCGGACCTCGATCTGGTAGCGGGTGAGCTCGGTGGTGACCCGATCGCCGAGTTCTTCGGCGGCGTGCGCCACAACCCTGTCGGCTCGTGTGCTCAGTTGCCGAGAGGCCGGGTCCACCAGCAGGAATTCTTCTTCCACCCCCACCGTGACGGGTGTTTCCCCGAGCGCCGTCCGCCGGTGTGTGTCGGCGATGGCCACCGCGGGCCGCGCTGAAGCGCGCACCTCCACTTGACTACTCATAATGAGCAGTGTGTCACTGGTGGTGATGGACCGGAGTGCGTGTCGATCGCCCAGCAACCCGTCAGGGGGCTCAGTGCCGGAGCAAACTCAGGTTCTTGTCATCGGCGGCGGCCCGGCGGGCTCGACCGGTGCTGCGATGCTGGCCCGTCAAGGCTTCCAGGTGACCCTCCTGGAGAAAGACCGCTTCCCGCGCTACCACGTGGGCGAATCCCTGTTGCCTTCCCTGCTGCCGCTGTTGGACGCGATGGGTGCCAGGGACGTCGTGGAGCAGCACGGGTTCGTCCGCAAGACCGGCGCCTTCTACGGGTGGGGCGGTCAGGAATGGTCGCTGGGCTTCGACGAACCCGGCAGACCCGCCACCTACAGTTTCCAGGTCGTCCGTGCCCAGTTCGATCACCTACTTCTTCAGCACGCGCGGCGACAGGGTGCCGACGTGCGTGAGGGGGTCAGCGTGCGGCGCATCGCCCTGCAGGACGGCCGGGCCGCCACGGCCACTTGGTCCACCGATGACGGGCGCCATGGCGAGACCGCCTTCCAATACGTCATCGACGCCTCTGGACGGGCCGGCGTGCTGGGCGCCCGCCAGTTCCGCAGCCGCCGCTTCCACGATGTGTTCCGCAACGTGGCAACATGGGGCTACTGGCGAGGAGCCCCGCCCCTGCCGCAAGCCCCCCAAGGAGCGATCGGCGTCTTCTCCCTGCCGGAACACGGGTGGTTCTGGGCCATCCCGCTGCACGACGGCACCCTCAGCGTGGGCCTGGTCACCGACAAACACTCCTTCAACCAGGCACGCCGGCGCACAGGTTCCATCGAGGCCCTCTACCGCCAGGCCCTCACCCGATGCCCCCTGCTCGCCCGGACACTCCAGGAAGCCCGTCTCACCTCGGACCTGAAGGTCGAAAGCGACTACTCCTACGCCTGCGAAGGCTTCAGCGGCCCCGGTTACTTCCTCGCGGGAGACGCCGCCTGCTTCCTCGACCCGCTGCTGTCCACCGGAGTGCACCTGGCCATGTACAGCGCCACTCTCAGCGCCGCATCGATCGCCGGCGTACTGGACGGCGAGGTCCGGGAAAGCGACGCCCACCGCTTCTACCAAACCGCCTACCGCCGCGCCTATGAGCGGCTACTGATCCTGGTCAGCGCCTTCTATCGCATCCATGACGGCCGCGACTCCTACTTCCGCAAAGCTCAGTCGCTCAGCCACCGAGACCAGAAAGACCTGCATCTGCACGAATCCTTCCTCAACATCATCACCGGCACCGACGACCTCCACGACCTCCAGCAGGACGCAGTCGGCCGACTCCATCAGAAACTCACCCAGCCGCTCCCCGGTCATCCGGACCGTGGGCTGGGCGGACACGGAACCAGCCACATGATGCCGTTGCCCACCCACCCGGATCAGGCAACAGCGGGCTACTACCTGAACCTTGACCCGCACCCTCGGCTACGGCGGGTGTCCGGCCCGGCACCGGACCTGCCCCACGCCCCGAACGACACCTGAGAGCCCTGCCACTCCGCGGCCGGATGTTCACCCGAGCGGACTACGCGCGCGAGCGCCTGCCGACCGCGTCCTGACCGCCCCCTGACCCCCACCGGGTACCGGCCGGCCCGGCTTCGCGGTGCTGCCGCATGGCGCCCCGGGCTCCAGGACGCCCCATCGTGCGGCAGCAACACGAGGCGAGGATGCGCTGACATGGCGAATGCGTTGCAGATCGCGATGGCGCTGGCCGCCGTGCTGGTCGCCGCACTCCTGGCTCGGCAGGCGGCCGCACTGGTGCGTCAGCCACCGGTGATCGGTGAGATCGCTGTCGGCCTGATACTCGTGCCCGCCCTGTCAACGGCAGCCGGGCCTGACCTCACCACAGCGTTGCTGCCTCCAGACGTCCAGGAGCATCTGCGCACCATCGGCACAGCAGGGCTCGCGCTGTACCTCACGGGCGTCGGCCACAGCGCACGGCCGTGCCGGAGCGAGGTGCCGCCGCGCTCGTATGCCTGGCTTCTGGCGGGCTCCCTGCTTCCGGGGCTGGCGGCGGGGGCACTGCTCGCCGCCTGGGTGGTGTGGCGAGGCGACCCCGGGGAACGCGGAACCGCGCCCACCATGGCGCTCATCCTGCTCCTCGCCGCCGCGCTCGCGGTGACGGCCGTACCGGTACTGGTCCGAGTCCTCACCGACCGGGGCATGCGTGACACATCGGAGGGGCGGTTGTCCGTCCTGACCGCGGTGGCCATCGACGCCTTGACATGGTTGCTCGTGGCCGCGGCGTTGGCCGCTGCCTCGGGCGGCGGTCGGCACCTCGCCCGCGCGCTCGTCGTCATCGTCGGCGGCGCGGGAGCAGCCGGGGCCGCCCGACTGCTTCTTCGGCAGCCCGCGGTGAGCGTGTGGTGTCAACGATGGCCGACCGCCGCCGTGGCCGTGCTCGGCGTGGTCACGATCGCGGCAGCCCGGGCCACCGAGGCGGCGGGCCTCACCGCGATCTACGGTGCCGTGTTGGTCGGCCTCGCCATGCCCTGGGAAGGCAGGCAGGGACCGAGAAGCCACGTCGTCCACATCGTCGAGGGGATGGGGCGGCTGCTGGTCCCGGCATTCTTCGTGACAGCCGGCCTGACGCTGAGCACCAAGGGGCCGGTCGGCTTCTCCTGGTGGACGATGATCTTGACGGTGTTGCTCGCATCCGCGGCGAAGCTGGCCGGGGGATACGCCGGTGCGCGCGCCGCGCAGCTGCCGACCGGAACGGCGTTGCGTTTCGCGGTGCTGATGAACACCCGGGGCCTGACGGAAATCGCCGTGCTCCAGGCGGGGATGTCGGCCGGAATCCTCACTCCCGGGCTCTTCTTCGTCCTGGTGGTCATGGCGCTGGTGACCACTGCCGCCACCGGGCCGCTGTTGTCACTGACAGCACACCCCCCACTCCTGCAGCTGCGGCCCACTGACGGGTAGCCGAGCGGGCTGCGGTAGCCGTACGTCCATACCGGCCGCTCGGCAAGCGGCACTCCTCGCACTGGTTACCCATCGGAGAGTTCGAGTGGCAACGACGTAGGGGCAAGCGTCCCGAGACGCTTGCCCCTACGGAGTGTCGGACGTGTCAGCCGCGGCGGCGGAAGGCCTTGCGTACGAAGTGGACGATCAGCCAGATCACCAACACCACGATCACGATGAAGAGGATCACGAGCACGATCAGGAAGATGCCGAGCTTCTTGAAGAAGCCGCGCTTCTTCTTGGGCTTCTCCTTGCTCACCGACACCTTGTGGACGGTCTTGGTCGTGGGGCGGTGGACGGTGTGGGAGGAGCTCGTGTGCTTGTGTACGTGCGAGCCGTAGGGCGCGGCCGCTTCGGTGGTGGTGTGGACCGCCTGCCGCTGAACGGTGGGTTGCTGGGCGGCCATCGCCGTTGCGGGTGCGGCCAGCAGCAGCATCGTGCCGAGCAGTGCGCTCAGGATGGCGGTCAGCCGGCGGCTGGGTGTCATGTGGGCCCCCAAGAGGTGCATCGTTGCGGTGGTGATCGCCTCATTATCCAGGGTGGCAGGGGCGGGTCGCTCGCACGTCTCCGGGGTGAGCGGGTCTTGGGTGGGGCACGGGGTCAGGCCGTGGTGAAGCGGTGGGTGCCGGAGCCGGCCCGGAAGACGGCGCAGTTCTCCGCCGTGCGAAGGAACTCGGCGCCGTCGTGGCTCACGTCCTCCGCGCGCTCGGCGGGGACCCACACCTCGGCGGTGCTGTTGACCGGTACGGAGACCGTGAGGGTGAAGCGGCCCTTACCGTCGAGCGTCCAACGTGTCCGCACCGCTCCGTACGGCGAGTCGAATCGTGCGGACACGGTACGCACTCCGCCGCCGGGCCGTGGACGTACGACGACGGTACGGAAACCCGGCTCGCCGGCTGCGATGCCGGCGAGGTTCTGGTACATCCACTCGCCCACGCAGCCGTAGGCGTAGTGGTTGAAGGAGTTCATTCCGACGTCCTGGAAGCTGCCGTCCGGCTTGATGGAGTCCCAGCGCTCCCACATGGTGGTGGCGCCCTTGTCGATCTGATAGCCCCAGGACGGGAACGTCCGCTGGTGCAGCAGCCGGTGGGCGACGTCCACGTGGCCGGCTTCGGTGAGCGCGGGCAGCAGCCGCGGGGTACCGAGGAAGCCGGTGGACAGATGATCCTTCCGTGCCTCGATCAGCTCCACGAGCCGGTCGGCCGCGGCGCGCCGGGCGGCCGCCGACGGCAGCAGGTCCATGGACAGCGCCAGGACGTACGCGGTCTGGGTGTCGCCCTTGATTCTGCTGCCGTCCGACACGTAGGCGTCGTTGAACGCCTGCCGGATGCGGGTCAGGAGTGCGTCGTACGGTCCGCTGTCCTTGCCCAGCACCTTCGCGATGCGGGCGACGAGGTCGGTGGCATGGGCGAAGTAGGCGGTGCCGATGACGTCCTTCGGGGTCTCGTCGTCGACGTTCAGCCAGTCGCCGTAGCCCTCGGCCGGGCGCAGCAGGCCGTTGCTGTGCGCCTCCAGGTAGGAGATCCACTTCTGCATCGCGGGCCAGTTCTCCGACAGTACGCGCTCGTCGCCGTAGGCCTGGTACAGCGCCCACGGCACCGTCACCCCGGCGTCGCCCCAGCCCGCGACGCCGCTGCCGACCGGGCCGACGAGCGGGGCGACGTCGGGGAAGGCGCCGTCCGCGCTCTGGCCGTCGCGCAGGTCCCGCAGCCACTTGGTGAGGAAGCGGGCGGAGTCCATGGTGTAGGCGGCGGTGGGCGCGAAGACGTTGATGTCACCGGACCAGCCGAGCCGCTCGTCGCGGGCCGGGGTGTCGGTCGGTACGGCGAGGAAGTTGCCGCGCTGCCCCCAAGTGATGTTGCTGTGCAGCTGGTTGAGCATGGCGTCGTCGGTCGAGAAGTCGAGGGTGAAGGGGGCCGAGGTGTGCAACACCCGCCCTACGACGGCATTCTTCGGCGGTGTGCCGGGGTAGCCCGTCACCTCGACGTAGCGGAAGCCGTGGAAGGTGAAACGGGGTTCGTAGCTCTCCTCGCCGGCGCCCTTGAGGGTGTAGGTGTCGACCGGGCGTGCCGTGCGGAAGTTGGCGACGTAGAGCGCGCCGTCCTGGTCGAGGACTTCGCCGTGCCGCACGGTGATCTTCTGGCCCGCCGCACCACCGCGGACGGTGAGCCGTACGACACCGACCATGTTCTGGCCGAGGTCGTAGAGGAAGACGCCGGGGCGCTGTTCGGTGACCTTCACCGGCTCCACCTCCCGCATCATGCGGGTCGGAGCCTCGGTGGTGGGCACCACGGTGGCCGTGACGCCCTGCCGCGCCGTGACCGGCTGCCAGTCCGTGTCGTCGAAGCCGGGCGTCGTCCAGCCGGGCGTCTCGGCGCGGGCGTCGTACTGCTCGCCCATCATCAGGTCCGCCGTCACCAACGGGCCGGTGGCAGCCCGCCATTTCGTGTCGGTGGTGATCCGGTCGGTGCTGCCGTCCGTGTACCGGACCTCCAGCTGGGCCAGGAGGGCGGGGTGCGGACCGTAGGTGTCCTGTCCGAACCAGCCGACGTTGCCCGCGTACCAGCCGGTGGCCAGGGACACGCCGAGCGCGTTCTCGCCGCGCCGTACGGCGTCGGTGACGTCGTACGCCTGGTAGGGGACGCGCCGTTCGTAGTCCGTCCAGCCGGGGGCGAGGCGGTCCTCGCCGACGCGCTCACCGTTGAGGTGCGCCTCGTAGAGGCCGAGTGCGGTGAGGTGGAGTCGGGCAGCGGCCACCCGCTTGCGCGCGAGGGTGAACGACCGCCGCAACTGGGCCGGCGACTGCTCGGCCCGGACCTTGCCCCACGGATCCGCGCCCCAGGCGGCGACGGTACGGGCGGGCTGCCAGCCGCCGTCGTCCGCTCCCGGCTCCTGCCAGCCGTCGCCGGGTTTCCGGTCGGTGCTCAGCCAGCCGTCGCCCGTGCCGTGCCGGGTGGTGCCGGCGTCCGTGGTGACCTCCAGTACGGCGATCAGCCCCGCCGGGCTCGCACCGGCGTTCTCCGCGCTCACGGCGAGGGTGTTGGTGCCGGTGCGGAGGTCGTGAGTGAGGTCGAGGAGGGCGGGCCGACTCCAGCTCTTCTGTACGTCGAGAGCGTCGCGGTGGGTGAGTTCGGTGCCGTTGAGGTAGGCGGTGAAACCGTTGTCGGCGGCGATGACGAGCCGGGCGCGGCGCACCCCCTCGGGGATCTCGACGGAACGTCGGAACCAGCGGGTGCCCGCGGGCGCGTTGCCGCCCGGTGCGTCCTCGGGGAACCAGATCCAGGAGGTGCCCTCCAGGGACGGGGGCGCGACGAGTGCGGCGGGTGCCGCGACCCAGTCCCCCTGCCACTGCTCACCACCCGTCAGCCCGGTCTCCCACCAGGTGGTTCGCTCCATGCCGACGGCCGGCCGGCGCCGTCCCACACCCGTACCGACCAGTGGTAGCGGGTCCCCGGCTGCGGTGTGGGGCCCTCGAACGGTACGAGCAGGGACTGCCGCGAGGTGCGCCGTCCGCTGTCCCAGACGTCGGGGTCGGCCAGCCGCCCGGGAGTGGTGGCGACCCGTATCTGGTAGGCGTGCTGGAGCTGGTCGGGTGCGGAGGCGCCGAGCTGCCAACTGAACCGCGGGTGCGGTGTGTCCAGTCCGATCGGGCGGTCGGCGTACTCGGTCGTGGTGGACGCCACGTGCAGCACCGATCCGCCGCCCGCCTGGTCGCCTCCGGCCGAGGCGGGGTCGACGGCGGTGGCGGCGGCGGTGGGGGCGGAGAGCGAGAGTGCGGCGGTGGTCGCGCCGGAAGCGGCGGCGGTGGCGAGCAGATGGCGGCGGCTGATCATGTGCACCTCCAGAGGCAGGACGGCTGTCGCAGCAGCCCGGAGATCAGACTAAAAACGATTCAAGTCGCGCGCCAGGAAGGTAGGCTGCACGAGCCTCGGCGTCAAGGGGGCGCGAAGGCCTTCCGCTGGCATGGATTGAATCTTTTCAACCAGTCATGTCGGTCCGGCCCGCTACCGTCGACGCGACGGATTCGGGCTGCTGCCGTCGGACGAGGTGGAGTCGGCGGCCGGCTTCGCGCCCATCTCCTGGGCGGTAACGGGATCGCGGAGCAGCTGGATGAGGCGCTGGGCGACTGCTTCGGGGCGGCGGCCGTCCACGACGTAGCCGGTCTCGCCGTCGCGTACGGTCTCGGGCGCGCCACCCGAGTTGCCGGCGAGTACCGGGAGCCCGGCGGCGGCCGCTTCCAGGAACACGATGCCGAGCCCCTCCACCTCCAAAGTCCGTGCCGCCATCGCCAACCTCCAGGCCACGCAGGAGGAGATCGAGGTCGTCGGCGAGGCGGAGGACGGTGCGGAGGCGGTCCGGCTCGCGGACGAGCTGCGGCCGGACGTCGCACTGCTCGACATCCGCATGCCCGTACTGAACGGCATCGAGGCCGCCCGCACCATCCTCCCCCGACCCGGCACCGCGACGAAGGCACTGATGCTGACCACCTTCGACCTCGACGCGTACGTCTACGACGCACTGGCCGCCGGGGCGAGTGGGCTCCTGCTCAAGGACGCGACCTTTCCGGAACTCCGCCACGCGGTGCGGGGTGGTCGCCGCGGGCAACGCCCTGCTGGCACCGGAAGTGACCAAGCGCCTCATCGGGGAGTTCGTCCGTCAGCGCCCACCGACCAGCCGGCCGCACCGCGGAACCGGCGAACCCACCGCCCGGGGAACCGAGGACGTGGCGGAGCCCGCACCCTGATGGCGTGCCGGGCGCAGTGCACGGCCCCCGTCAGGGGCTGAGGCGGGCGTTGACGCGGGCCGCCTGGCGCGTCAGGTAGTCGCGCTCGGCGAGGTTGGCTGCCTGGTGCGCGGCCTCGGCGTACAGGCGTGCCGCCGTCGCCAGGTCGCCGTCGCGCTCGTGCAGGTACGCCGCGACCGCGGCGCGACGCGGGACGGTGTGTTCCCGGCTCGACGAGGTGGCGGAGGAGTCCAGGGCCGCGAGCGCCGCCAGCCCGGCGCGCGGCCCGTCGGCCTCGCCGACGGCCACCGCACGGTTGAGCCGGACGACCGGGCTGTCGGTCAGGCGCACGAGCTCGTCGTACCACTCGACGATCTGCACCCAGTCGGTCTCCTCGACGGTGAGTGCGTCGGCGTGCAGCGCCGCGATGGCGGCCTGGGCCTAGAACTCGCCCAGCCGGTCGCGGGCGAGGGCCGCCTGCAGGATCGCCACGCCCTCGGCGATCGCCCCGGTGTCCCACCGGCTCCGGTCCTGCTCGGCGAGCGGCACCAGACTGCCGTCCGGCGCGGTCCGGCCGGCACGCCGGGCATGGTGCAGCAGCATGAGCGCGAGCAGTCCCGCCACCTCGGGGTGGTCGATCGCGGCCGCGAGCTGCCGGGTGAGCCGGATGGCCTCGGCGGCGAGGTCGACGTCGCCGGAGTAGCCCTCGTTGAAGACCAGGTAGAGGACGCGCAACACGGTGGCCACATCGCCGGGCCGGTCGAAGCGGACGCCCGCGACGGTACGTTTGGCCCGGCTGATGCTCCCCCACTGCCTTGAGGGCGTGGGAGGTACCCCCAGCCATGGTCGCCTCGGGGACCAGGTACGCCTGCGCGATCTGGCGGGTGGTGAGCCCGCCGACGGCGCGCAGGGTGAGCGCGACCGCGGAGGACGGGGTCAGCGACGGGTGGGCGCACAGGAAGTAGAGCTGGAGCGTGTCGTCCGAGGAGGACGTGGGCCCGGGGGCCGGTTCCTCTTCGACGAGGTCCTCACGCCGGCGGCGGGCGGTGTCCGCCCGGGTCGCGTCGAGGAACCGGCGCCATACCACGGTGATCAGCCAGCCCTTGGCGTCCCGCGGGGGATCGGCCGGCCAGCCGCGGACCGCCTCCACGAGGGCGTCCTGCACGGCGTCCTCGGCCGCCGCGAAGTCGGCTCCGCGGCGGACGAGGGCGGCGAGGACGCTCGGCGTCAGGCTCCGAAGCAGGGTCTCGTTCAGCGGAGACGCCTGAGGCATCGAGGTCACCTGAGAGGTCACTCCGTGATGGTGGGCGGCGCGGTCAGGAACGGGCGCACCTCCAGCCATTCGTGGATCGGCTGCCCGCCCGCCCCGGGAGCGGCCGAGAGTTCCCCGGCCAGCTCGACGGCGCGTTCGTAGCTGTCGACGTCGATCACCATCCAGCCGGCGATGAGGTCCTTGGTCTCGGCGAACGGCCCGTCGGTGACCGGCGGACGCCCCGCACCGTCGTACCGGACCCACGCCCCCTCGGGGGCCAGCGCCTGACCGTCGACGAACTCGCCGGTCTTCTCCAGCCGGGCGGCGAAATCCTGCATGTACTGCATGTGTGCCGAGATCTCCGCCGGCGTCCACCTGTCCATCGGCACGTCGTTGACCGGAGCCGGAGCGCCGCGGTAGTGCTTGAGCAGCAAGTACTTGGCCATCGTGGTTTCTCCTCGGTGCTGGTGCGACCCATTGTGGTCACGTTCACCCCGGGGACGGAGCCGGTCACGCGTTCTCGACATCGCGGCGCGGAATATTTTCTGGATTTCGCGTACGAGGGGTCCGGGCCTGGTCGAGCGTGCGGGGGGGGGACGACGCCCGCAGTCCGTCGGCGCCACCCAGGTAGGCGGTGACCGTGACACCCAGTGGGCACCGCAGGGGCAGCGAAGAGAAGACACCCGACAAGATCGAGTGGTTGTACGAGGTCAGGGAGGGGTCCGCCGGCCGAATGCCGGGTCGTCAGTTGGGGAGGACGCCTTCGATGGCCGAGGTGACCTCGGCGGCCTCGGGGTCCGTCTGGGGAGCGAAACGTGCGGCGACGGTGCCGTCCGGGGCGATGAGGAACTTCTCGAAGTTCCAGCGGATGTCACCGCTGTGGCCGTCGGCGTCGGCGGTGTCGGCCAGCTCGGTGTAGAGCGGGTGCCGGTCGGCACCGTTCACATCGGTCTTCTGCGTCATCGGAAACGTGGTGCCGTAGGTGGTGGCGCAGAAAGTGGCGATCTCCTCGGGTGTACCCGGCTCCTGGCCCATGAACTGGTTGCACGGAACCCCCAGGACGGTGAACCCACGCGGTGCGTAGCGCTGCTGCAGCCGTTCGAGGGCCGCGTACTGCGGAGTCAGACCGCATCGAGACGCGACGTTGACGATCAGTACGGCCGAGCCCTTGTACTGGCCGAGGTGGGCGGGGCCACCGGCGAGGGCGTCGATTTCGATGTCGAAGACGGTCATGTCGCTCCTTGGGGTGTGCGGATGGTAGGCGGGTCCGGGCGCGTGTGGTGGGGCCCATCGCATCACAATAGTGCGGCCGTATCGACGTGGATGTGGGGGACGGTGGCGCCCCCCGCGTCGGGGGATATCCCCCTGAAGATCCACCTGCCCGTCGGATGTTCCGCGGGTGGTCGAGGCGGCGATGGTGAATTCCTCGGCGCAGAGTGCGCTCAGGGGAAGGATGACCGTGCGGAACAGAAGTACCAGGACTGCGGCGGCAATCGTGGCGCTGGCACTTGCGGGCGGGATGACGGGAACCGCCGCAGCAGAACAACGGCCGACCGTCGACGGCTTCTGGCGCGTGGCGGGTTACGGAACCGTGCTGTCGATCGCGGACGGGCGGCTGCAGGAATACCAGACGACGGCGGTGAGCTGCCTGCAGGGCGACTCCGCGAAGGAAACGGCGCGTGGTGTGTACCGCGCCGCCGACGGGACGGTTCTCACCGTTCGGCCCACCGGATCGCTGCAGGTGGCCGGCTCGGCGGGAGACCGGACACTGCGGCGGATCGCGAAACTCCCCGCGGCATGCGGGCACTCCCTTCCCGAGGACCCGGTGACGACATTCGACGTCTTCTGGCAGTCCTTCGAGGAGAACTACCCCTTCTTCGCCGCCAAAGGCATCGACTGGCACGCCGTTCGGGACGAGTACCGGCCCAAGGTGCACGCCGATACGACCAGGAGCGAACTCTTCACCCTCTTCAGCCGGATGGTGAAGCCGCTGTACGACGCGCACGTCGCCGTCTTCGACGGGGACCGCCACTTCGCCCGGGTCCGCCCGGGCACCAGCATGCCCGACGAAAAACTGGACGCGAAAGCCAAAGCCCATGTCGTACGGCGGGACCTCAAGGGCAACGAACCGCGGGAATTCGCGAACGGCCGGATCAGCTACGCGGACCTGCCCGGCGGGCAAGGCTATCTGCGTATCTCCGGCTTCGCCGCCTACGACAAGCAGGACCCCTCGTACGCGGCCCAGTTGGCGGAGCTGGACAAGGCGCTGGACGCCGTCTTCAGCACGCGGCGCACGGCTCGGCTCAAGGGGCTGATCATCGATCTGCGGATCAACGGCGGCGGCTCCGACGCCCTCGGCCTGCGCGTCGCCGAGCGGCTGACCGACTCGCCGTACCTCGCCTACCGGAAGCGCACGCAGTACACCCGGCCGCAGCCCATCCTCGTACGACCTGCTCGGGGAATGGCCCGCTACAGCGGCCCGGTCGCCGTCCTGACCGGCGGCACGACGGTCAGTGCGGGCGAGACCTTCACCCAGGCCCTCATGGACCGGCCGAGCCGCACCCTCCGCATCGGGGAGCCCACGCAAGGCGTCTTCTCCGACGTCCTGGACCGCCGGCTCCCCAACGGCATGGCGGTGTGGCTGCCGAACGAGGAATTCCTGACGAGCCGGGGGCGGACCTTCGACGGCACCGGCATCCCGCCACACCTCCGCACTTCGGTCTTCACCAAGGAGGAGTTCGCGAAGAACCGCGACTCAGCCTTCGACGCGGCAGTCGCCGCGCTCCGGGACCAGCGGCTCTCCTGAACCAGCGAGAGCGTGGCCGCGGTGGTCGCCGGTACGTGCGCCAGGCCCCAGCCGAAGAGCACGTACCCGAGGAACGTGGGCACCAGGGCCAGACAGGCGCCGACGGCAGAGTTGGACCAGGAGTTGAGACGCGGGGCGCCGGATGCTCCGCACAGCTCGCTGCCGGGTCAGGTGTGCAGTCCGAGCTCCCGGAGTACCTCGGCAACGCGGGCGCGGTCCTCCGAATCTAGGCCGCGCAGGGGCAGCGGAAGGTTGTGGGGCGAGGTCAGGCCGAGCTGTGCGACCGCGGTCGCGACGACGCGCAGCGAGCCGTGCCGGGCGAAGAGGTCCCACAGCGGCTGCAGCCGGTGGGATTCCGCCTGGGCCCGGTCGGGCTCGCCGGCCTGTGCGGCCCGCGTGAGGGTCAGGGCCGGCTCGGGGAAGGTGCCGGCGATCACCGAGTACCAGGTGTCGCATCCGGCGTTCAGGCCGGTCGCCGCGTAGGCGTCGCCGCTCACGCCCACGGTCACCGTCTCGGGCAGGATCCGCCGCAGCTCCCGCACACGGACGCGGGCGGCACGTCCTCGAACAGGCCGAAGACGTCGTCTTCGGTCAGGCGCTGGTACGACAACGGCGCCAGCAGCACGCCGGCGGCGCCCGCGTTCTGCGCGTCCTCGGCGGCTTCCCGTACCTGCCGGGTGCGCAGCGCGCCGATGCCCACGATGACCGGGGTCCGCTCGGCGTGCTCGACGGCGATTCGGGCGGCGCGGGCCCGTTCCTCGCGGGTGAGGTAGGCGTACGACCCGGTGGAGCCGAGCGCGCCGATCGAGTCGACCCCGGCAGCGCTGAGCCGACCGACCAGAGCGGCGAACGCCTTCTCGTCGATGCCGTCCTCGGTGATCGGGGTGAGCGGGAAGGCACTCAGGCCGGTGAACATGGAGTTCTCTCCTTCGTCCTGTCGTTGGCCGGCCGCGTGGGTCTGATCGACCCCGGCGACTCGTCATGGCGTACTGCCCTCGTCGTCACTCCCGCCAGGGCTGCGGGGCGAGCCCGGCATCCGGGAGGACGGGAGAGGCCTCAGACGGTGGCCTGGGGGTGCGCCGGGCTCAGGTGGTACACGGCGGTCTGTGCGGCGTGCGGGCCGAGCAGGCCTTGCAGTTCGTCGACCGCGGCCTTGAGAAGGTCACCGTCGCGGGTGGCGTGGACGGTTTCGAGGGCGAAGACGACGTGGGTGGAGTCCTCGGTGACGCGGGTGCGGTGGGCGTCGCGGTGGTTCCAGTGACGGGTCAGGACGCCGGCGGTGTCCGCGTAGACGATCTCGCCGGGCTTGGGGTGCTCGACGGCGTCCGGCTCGCCGAGCGGGGTGAAGGGTTCGGTGCCGTCCGCGTACCGGATGTCGACATCGCCGGTGACGCGGTCCAGGTCGAAGGCGCCGGCAGGCAGGCCGTGGCGGACCGAGACGGCGTTGTAGGAATCGACGGCCGCAGCGATGCGCGGCAGCGTGCCCTTCTTGGCCAGACGGCGGCCGAGCGCGTCGACGCTGGGGCGGACGCGGCGGGGGTTGGTGCCGAAGGAGCGGTACGCGGTGTGCCAGGCCTCGATGCGTGGATCGGTCTCGTCGGCGGGCCGCCAGGCGCCGTCGGCGAGCCGCTGCTCCAGCTCCGCCAGGGCGGCGGCGGTGTGCGGCCAGGGTTCGTGGCCGCGCAGCCCGGTGGCGGTGACCAGGGCGATGAGGGTGTCGGGGAAGGCGTCGGCGACGGCGGGGGAGAGGCGGAAGGAGGGCATGGGCGACTTTCCGTTTTCGATGGGGCGGGGGGTGTCGAGGACGGGCGTGTGGGGTGGCGGGGCGACTACGTCAGGGCGAGGAGGCTGACGGCGACGGCGGCGGTGCCCAGGCCGACGAGCTGGCCGCGGTGGATGCGTTCGGCGAGGACGCCGCGGGCGAGCAGGACCGTGCCGGCCGGGTAGAGGGCGGTGATCACCGCGACGACGGCGAGGTCTCCGTTGCGGGCGGCCAGCAGGAAGAGCAGGTTCGCCACCGAATCCAGTACGCCGGCGGCGGCCGACATGGCGTACGCGGGCCGCTCGGAGCCGAGCCTGCGGTACAGCACGCCGGCCGCGGCCAGGGTGACCGCCGAGGAGACCGCGCGGCCGATGATCAGCGGAGCCACGCCGCTGTCGGCGGGCGCCTGGTGCAGGCACACGAGTTGCAGGGCGATGGCGGCGCCCGCGCCGAAGGCCAGCAGCAGCGCCGTACGGGAGGGCCGTATGCCGCCCGCACCGTGCCCGGCGCTGACCAGGACGACCGCGACGAGCGCGAGGGGCAGGCCGATCAGCCCGGCGGCGGCCAGGTGCTCGCCCTGCAGCAGGCCGACGGCGACGGGCAGGGCGGCGGAGACCAGCGCGGTCACGGGCGACAGCACGTTCATCGGGCCGATCGCCAGCGTGCGGTAGAGCAGGACGAACGCGGAGGCCGAGGCGACTCCGGACGCGGCACCCCAGAGGAGGGCGCCGGTGCTGAAGGAGGCGCCGAGCACGGGCCACAGCAGCAGCTCGACCGCCAGGCTCGACGGAGCGGCGATCAACACGGTCCGCAGTACGTGTGCCTTTCGGGCGCCGAGGCCGCCGAGGAAGTCGGCGCACCCGTAGGCGAGGGAGCTGCCCAGGGCCAGCAGCAGAGCGATCACGGTACATCCCTTACTATCTCAACGGAACGACCGAACCGTACAATGGAGCGACCGAGCCGGTCAATCAACCGACCGGAAGGTTCATTGCACTGACCCACTCGCGAGGATGATGATCGGATGACCGAGACAGAGGCAGCCCTGCGGACGCTCGCGCACAACGTCAGAGCGGCCCGCAATCGCGCCGGCCTGTCCCTGGACGAGCTCGGCCGCCGTGCCAAGGTCAGCAAAGGCGCCCTGGTGGCATTGGAAAGGGCCCAGGGCAATCCGAACTTCGCCACCCTGGTCCGGCTGGCCGACACCCTCGGCATCTCGGTGTCGGCCCTGATGGAGGGGCCCGCGGAAGGCCGCGTCCGCATCGTCGCCGCCGATACGGTCATGCCGCTGTGGGCCGGAGCGCAGGGCAGCGAGGCGCGGCTCATGCTGACGACCACCGGCCCGGCGCCGGTCGAGGTCTGGCGCTGGCAGCTGGCGCCGGGGGAGGAGTACCCCAGCCATCCCCACCAGACCGGCGTCGTGGAAACCGTCAGCGTCACCGCCGGTCGGATGACCCTGATCGTCGACGGCACCGAGTACGCCGTCGAGGCCGGCCAGACCGCCACCTTCGACGGCGACGCGCCGCACACCTACCGCGGAGCGGGCACCGAGACCTGCCACCTGATCATGACGGTCCACCTGCCGCCCGGCCCCGCTTCAACCGCCTGACCCGCGCCCCACGAGGCGAGGAAGCGCGACGGCCCGCCGCCCTCGCGGACGGCGGGCCGTGCCACTCCTGGCTACTCGGTGGTCGGCGGCGTCCGGCGCGGGGGACGCGCGGCGCGCGGACGGAGGTGATGGTCCACGCGGGGCTGCGGCCCGACCGGGGGAGTGGCGGACTGCAGGTGCCAGCAGTGCTGCTGGGCGACGACCGCTGCGGGCACAGGGCAGGTCGTCAGCTGAGCTGCGGCGGTCAGCAGATCGACGACCTGCCGAAAGACGGCCAAGGGGACGGCGAGGACGGTACGTGCGCGCACAGTGCTCCATTTCGAGACGCGGATGGACGGACCGGGAAACGCGAGCGAAGGGGGGCGGCTCGCCACTGGTCCTGGCGCACTACAGCGAACCGGTGAGCGTTCGGCCCGCACAACGGGTCACGGGGCACGCACACCCGGAACTGGCCACCGCGAGGCGACCAACTTGCGCCACACCCATACCGGTGCCCTGGTCAGCGCCTGCGTCGACCGACACCGCACGCGAAGCCAAGAGACCGGGCACGCATCACTCCATACGGTGAACGGACACGTTCAAACGCACTCCCGGTCGATGGCCGGTTACCTCGTCTCCGGCCTGCTCGGGCAGGTCAGGGCTTGATGAGAACCTTCAGGCTCTTGCGGTCGGCCATGTCCTGGTACCCGGCCGGCACGCCGTCGAGGTCGGTGGTGGCGTCGAAGACCCTGCCCGGCTCGATGGTTCCGTCGAGGATGTCGGGCATCAGCTCTTCGATGTACGCGCGGGCCGGAGCGGGGCCGCCGGCCAGCCGGATGTTGTGGCCGAAGAGGCTGCCGAAGCCGATCGGCGCTTCCTCGTACTGCGGGACGCCGACGCGGCTGATGACACCGCCCGGGCGTACGACGCCGAGGGCCTGTTCGTAGGCGGGCATGTTGCCGACGGCTTCGAGGACCACATGCGTACCGTGGCCGCCGGCCAGCTCACGGACAGCGGTGATGCCTTCCTCGCCGCGCGCGGAGACCACGTCGGTGGCGCCGAACTCGCGCCCGAGATCGGTGCGCGCGGTGTGGCGGCCCATGAGGACGATCTGCTCGGCACCCAGGCGCTTGGCCGACAGCACAGCCATCAGGCCGACGGCGCCGTCGCCGATGACGGTGACGCGGGTGCGCTCGTTGACACCACCGGCGACGGCGGCGTGATAGCCGGTGCCGAACACGTCCGAAAGGGTGAGCAGGGACGGCATCAGCGCCGAGTCGGCGGCGACGGGGAGCTTGACGAGGGTGCCGTCGGCGAGGGGGACCCGGACCGCCTCGGCCTGGCCGCCTTCCTCCGGTTCGACGTCCCAGAAAGCGCCGTGGACGCAGGAGGTCTGCAGGCCCTCGCGGCAGAATTCGCAGGTGCCGTCGGAGTAGGCGAACGGGGCGACGACCAGGTCACCTCTCTTGACGGTGGTCACCTCGGAGCCGGTGTCCTCGACGATGCCGATGAACTCGTGCCCCATCCGGGCCGGACTGTCGGCCGGTGACATCGAGCCGTAGGGCCATAGATCGCTGCCGCAGATGCAGGAGGTGGTGACGCGGACCAGCGCGTCGGTGGGCTGCTTGATGACGGAGTCGGGGACGTCCTCGACGCGGACGTCGCCGGCGCCGTACATGAGGGTTGCGCGCATCAGGTGCTCCATTTGCCGGTGGTGCGGCGGGCGGTGGTTGCCGTACGGATCAAGCGTCGTCGCCCCGAGCGGGACCGGCATCCGCGATACCCCGGGTGGCGGGTACTGCGCTGGACGCCGCCCTTCGGCGATAAGGTCGCCGTCGTGGTGAGCGCGAAGATATCGTCGACGAAGTCGGTGCCGCGGCGAGGCCCGCTGCGCCTCAGCGCCGCGACCGGCCGGTGCCGCCGGTACGCCGGTCCGCTGCCCAGCCGCAGCAACCCCGCTGCCGAGACGACTACCGCCTCGGCTGCCGAACCGATGGCTGAGCCGCCCGCCGAACCGATGGCTGAACTCGCTGAGCCGACTGCCGCCCCGGCACATGGGGAGGCGGCGTGAGCGCGCAGCGGCGGGTCACCATCCGGGACGTCGCCTCCCGTGCCGGGGTCTCCCGCGCCGCGGTCTCCCTGGCCTTCAACAACAAGCCGGGCGTCTCCGACGCCACCCGCGCCCGCATCATCGAAGTCGCCCGGACCATGGGGTGGGAGCCCAACCGCTCCGCGCGGGCACTGAACCGGCACGGCACGGGGGCAGTGGGACTCGCCATCTGCCGCCCGGCCCGCCAACTCGGCCTGGAACCCTTCTACATGGAGTTCATCTCGGGGCTGGAAAGCGTCCTGAGCGCACACTCCAGCGCGTTGCTGCTGCGCCTCGTACGGGACGTGGACGAGGAGATCGAACTGCAGCGGCACTGGTGGCAGTCCGGCCAGATCGTCGGGTCCGTCCTGGTCGACTTCCAGGAGCATGACCCGCGGGTGCCGGCACTGTCCCGGCTCGGCCTGCCCGCGGTGGCGGTCGCCCACCCCTCGCTCGCCGGGCCGTTCCCCGCACTGTGGACCGACGACGGTGCCGCGGTCGCCGAGGCCGTACGCTACCTGCACACTCTCGGGCACACCGCTATCGCCCGGGTCGGTGGCAGGGCTGAACTGGGGCACAGCGCCCTCCGCGGCGCGGCGTTCCAGGACACCATGGCCGAGCTCGGGCTGTCGCCCGGACGGCAGGTCGACACCGATTTCTCCGGCGAGGACGGGGCCCGGGCCACCCGCTCCCTGCTGGCCGGCGCCGCCCGCCCCACGGCGATCATGTACGACAACGACCTGATGGCGGTCGCGGGGATCGCGGTGGCCAGTGAGATGGGGCTTCGCGTACCGCACGACGTCTCGCTGCTCGCGTGGGACGACTCGCAGCTGTGCCGGCTGACCCACCCGACACTGTCTGCCATGGGACACGACGTGCACGCGTTCGGTGCGGATGTCGCGCGCAGGCTTCTGGCACTGCTCACGGGGGAGACGCAGCCTTCGCGCGCGGTACGGGCTCCGGCGCTGACGCCGCGCGCTTCCACGGGGCCTGCGCCGCATCGGGCCGACTGAACTTCGGCCGGGCCGAACGGAGTTCGGTGAACTGCGCGGGGCGCCGAAGTCAGGGAGGCGCCCCGCGGCCAGGTGGTGCGATGGCCGGAAGAAGCTGCCGCGCGTCTGTCAAGTGGGCTGAGATTAGGCCGCGTTGGTGGTGAGGTCAACGTGCCGGGGCGGAAGAAGTACATCGTTTTCCTCGCTCGGTTGTGTTAAGTAAATGTTTAGTCATACTCGGGCTTGGTGGCTGTACTTCACGGGACTTTCCACTTGACCGGTCTATGGACGTGGAATGGGCGGCGCACTACCGTGGGGGCGCGGTCGACCGGAGGTGTCAGGGCTGAGGGACGTCCGTACGGGAGTGCATGCCGTGCCCCACCATGATGGGAAGAGGCACCCATGCGCACATCACGACGCAGCAGGCTGTTCGCCTGCCTCACCGCCGCGGCCGCAACCACATCCGTGCTGGCCCTGACCGTGGCGTCCGAAGCCGCGGCCGGCCCAGCTCACACGGGCAGCGCGAGCACGGGAAACAGCAAGAGCAGCAAGAGCAGCAAGCAGGACGTGCTCTCCTACCTGAACTCCCTCAAGGGCTCGTACATCGTCTCCGGTCAGCACAACAAGGAACCGGCGAACCAGCCCTCGCAGTACACGCAACAGGTCAAGGACGTCACCGGGCAGTACCCGGGGCTGTGGGGCGGCGACCTGCTGTTCCGCGCCGAGGACGTGGCCAACCGACAGCGCATCGTCGATCAGGCGAAGACCGAGTGGGCCAATGGCTCGCTGGTCGCCCTGACGTGGCACGTGTGCACGCCCACCGGCGGCAGCACGTGCGAGTTCGACGGTGGCGTCAAGACGCAGATCTCCGACCAGCAGTTCCGGCAGATCGTCACCGACGGCACCGCACTCAACAATGCCTGGAAGCGACGCCTCGACGAGGCCGTGCCGTACCTCAAGCAGCTCAAGGACGCGGGCGTGCCGGTGCTGTTCCGGCCGTTGCACGAGATGAACGAGACGTGGAACTGGTGGGGCCACCGACCCGGCTCCGAGGGCGGCGCCAAGCTGTACCGGATCACCCACGACTACCTCGCCGGCAAGGGCCTGGACAACCTGATCTGGGTGTGGAACGTCCAGGACAACCCGGCGGGCGGCTGGTCCAGCTACTACCCGGGCGACAACTACGTGGACGTCGTCTCGCTGGACGCCTGGTACAAGAACTATCCGAGCCAGGCGGACTACCAGCAGCTCAAGGGCATCGCGAAGACCAAGCCGATCGCTCTGGCGGAGCTGGGCAAGATGCCGAACGACGCGCTGCTGACGAGCCAGCCCGACTGGACCTACTTCATGATGTGGTCCGAGCAGCTGCGCGGTAACAACACCAACGCCGAGATCCAGAACACCTACTTCCACCCGCGCGTGCTCAACCAGGGTGAGGTGAAGGTGGGGTGAGCGAGGGCAGCACCCGGTGACCGGTGGTGCGCCGCACCCACCGCGTGCTGCGCGCACGGGGGAGCCGGGCCAGGCGTACGCCCGGCCCGGCTCCCCCGCGGTGTCACGCGTCGCGCTGCGCCACCACGACGCCGTACGCGCCGAGGGTGATCTCGGTCAGGGGTGTGCCGCCGTCCAGGCTGCTCAGCGCTCCCTTGCCGACCCGGGGCACCACGGTCAGCTCTTCGGGGTGCTGGCTGAGGAACCACACGAACCGGCGGCCGTCCTCGTGTACCATCTCGCCGGTGACGACCCGCCCGTCGTCGACCGTGACAGGCGGAGTGACGCCGGCCTCGGCGGCGAGGGCCGCGTACAGCCGCCAGGTGGGCTCCGGATTGACGGCCGGGGCGTGGGCCGCCATGTGCTCCAGCGGGTACGTGGACAGGACCAACTGCCCGGCGCCGGTGCGGTGTCGCACCAGGGCGGGGCGGCCGTGGGTGTCGGTCGCGACGACCTCCGCGCCGTTGGGGACGACGGGCAGGTAGCTGCGGGAGTGGGCGTTGCCCGCGACCGGGAACACCAGCTCCGTGCCGGCCGCGAGGGGGCCGAAGTCGCGCTGGAAGACCATGCGCAGCTCGCTGTCCTGGACGGTGTCGACCAAGCCGTAACGCAGCTGCTTCGTCACCCCGAAGGTCTCGTCCAGCTTCGGCCACCATGCGCCGCGTTGGGTGCCGTGTGACCCGGCGTAGTACGAGGCGTACACGGTGGCGCCGCGCTCGGCGTGCGCGCGCAGCTCCCGCCAGGTGGGGGCGGTGAGTTGCTTGGTGCTGGGCAACAGGTACAGCGCGCTGTCGGCGGGCAGTCCGTCCGCCTCGCGGGCGACTCCGACCGGCAGGTCGGCCTCGCGGGCCGCGACGTACGCCTGGCGGGTGGCGGTGAGGACGTCGGCGGCGTCCTCGCGCTGGGTGAACGGGTACTGCTTCTCCAGATAGGAGGAGACGACCAGGGTGATGTCCGTGTCGGGGCGGGAGAGCCGGGTGAACTCCGTACGGTCCAGGATGTCGGCGAAGGCACGCACCTCACGGAGTTGTGCCTTGGGCCGGCCCTGGTCGTCGGTGAGGCCGAAGTGCATCTCGAACGGGTGGTGGGAGTACGGCTCCTGGTCGGCGAGGGCGTCGTAGTCGGTGTTGTTCCAGGGGATCCAGCCCGTTGCCCCGGCCAGCAGGGTGTGGTGGAGGCTCTGGCGGTAGTAATGGGCGGCGTTCTCCTCGGAGGTGTAGTCGGAGGAGACGCCGAACTCCTCCATGATGACCGGCTTGCCGCCGATGTCGAGGAGCTCGCAGACGAACGCGGCACCGAGGTTCTGGCGGACGGGGTCGTCCTCCATGCGGTAGACGTGCGGGCCGTGGAAGTCGACCAGCGGCTCCAGGTCGCGGACGCGGAAGCCGTTGTCCTCGCCGCTCATCTCCAGGCCCCAGGCCCCGTCACCGAGGGAGACGGGCTGGCGGGCCCCGGTCCCGCGCAGTGCGGAGGTGAGCGTACGGGCCCATTCGGTGACGTGCCGGTGGTCCACGGTGCCGATACCGCGGGACTGCCAGTCGGCGTAGATGGGAACCTCGTTGGTCAACAGCCAACCGGCGACTGCCGCGTGGTTCTTCCAGCGGGCGGCGCACTCGCGTACGTACCAGGCCTGCCGCTCGACGAACCACTCGTCGGCGAACACGTCGCGGCCCTCGCGCCAGGCGGGGTCCCAGTTCTGCCCGGACATGTGGCCGACCAGGAAGGTCGGGATCGTCGTCATGCCGAGGGCGTGGTGGCGGTCGAGGAAGTCGTCGAAGCGCTCCAGCATCGCCTCGTCGAGGCGCTCGGGCTCCGGCATGAAGTCCGGCCAGTACAGGAAGCTCCTGGTCACAGTGATGCCGTGGTCGTGCAGGGTGCGCAGCTCCTCGTCGATGACGGCGCCGTCGTAGTGGCGCCACATCAGCGGGCCGCCGGTCCGCGACCAGAAGTTGACGCCGATCCAGGCGGTGGGCCGGTCTGCCGGGCCGAGCTTGGCTGAGTGGCGATGCATGGGGCTCCTGTCGGTGGTGGAGGGACGGTCGGTGGTGTGGAGGGACGGCCGGTGGTGTGGAGGGACGGTCGGTGGGCTGCGAGCACACCGGGAATCCGAAGTGACGCCAGTAGGTATATCGATTGACCGAGCAACTGTCGAGGGATTGCGGAGAGTTGAAGGCGCTGTTAAGGTCCGGCGCAATCACAGGTCAAACGTTTTCTCGTCAGGTGTCGGAGGCGGGGGTGTTGGCCGGGGCACGGATGCCTCAGGCGACGTGGATGGCGATGACGCAGACAGTGCAGCTGGCGATGGGGCGGACGACGCGGACGGCGTGGCTGACGTCGATGACGCGGGCGGGAGCGCCGATGAAGAGCAGACAGGAGCGCCGATGAAAAGATGGCTGACCGTGGGGGTGGCGGGGGCCGTCGCGACCGCCCTGGCGACCGCGTGCACGGGGTGCGGCGGACCGCTGGATCCCGGAACCGACGACCCGCACACCCTCGTCGTGCACAGTCGGTTCGCCCCCGGCACGTACGGCGCGGACACCTACGCCTCCGTCGTCGCGCAGTTCGAGCGCGAGAACCCCGACGTACACATCAAGAACCTGTACAACGGCGACGACATCTTCAACTCGTTCGAGACCGCTCGGCTCGCCGACAAGGAAGCCGATGTGCTGCTGATCAACCTCTACGACAAGGCGTACTCCTGGACCGGACTGGGTGCCACCCCGCCGGTCAACCGCTACCTCGAGGAGTGGGGCCTGAAGGACCGCGTCGAGTCGCGGGCCCTGAAGGCGTGGACCGACGACAAGGGCCGCGTGCGGGCGTTCCCCTGGACGGGTTTCACCTGGCCCGTCCTGGTCAACAGCAAGCTCCTGCACCGGGCCGGCATCGAGAAGCCCCCGCGCACGATGCCGGAGCTGCGTGCCGCCCTCAAGGCGCTGCGGGCCGCGAACATCCCGGCCATGACCATCGGCGGGAACGACTGGTCGGGCCAGAAGTTCCTGATGCAGGTGGCGCAGGGCTACATGGAGCCGGCGGTGGCCAAGCGCGTCTTCAGCAAGGGGGGTTACTGCGCCGAACCGCAGGCGAGGAAGGGGCTGCGGCTCTTCGCGCAGCTGCGGGACGCCGGGCTGTTCGTCAAGGGCGCGCAGGGCCTGAACGCCGACCAGATGAACGCCGACTACCTGGAGGAGCGCGCCGCGATGATGCCGGCCATCTCCTCCACCATCGCCGCCGTCCCGGCCCCGCTCGCCCGGCACACGAAGATCGCCGGATTTCCGGTGCCGTCCGACGGCACGTACGACAAGCCCACCGTCTACAACGGCGCGACCTCCACAGGTATCTGGCTCACCCCGAACGGTACCGAGAAGCCGGACCTGACCGAGAAGTTCGTGAAGTTCCTGTACCGCAAGGACGTGGTGCAGAAGTTCATCGACAAGTCCGGTTACGTGATGACCATGCGCGGCCAGCGGCCCTCCAAGGGACGGCCGTTGGTGAGCGAGTCGTCGCGGGTCACGCACGGCGACACCGTCAGCGAGGTCGTCATGCCGGACGACTATGTACCCCCTGCGGTCTCCACCCCGCTGAACCGCGCCACCTCCCTCGCCTACACCCGGGGCACCGACGTGCAGGCGATGTGCAAGGCCCTCGACACCGCCTACCGCAGCTGACCGGAGCGCGCCACGATGACTCTGACAACGATGTCTACGCCTCCCACGCCCACGACCCGCTCCGGACCGCGCTCCGGCCGGCCCTCGCGCCGCGGCCCGCGCACCACCGTGATGGCCGTGCCCGCGCTGCTCTGGTACGCCGTCTTCATGATCGGGCCGATCGGGGCCATCTTCGTCATCTCGGTACTGCGCTGGCCCGGCATGCTCGCGGAGATCGATTTCGCCGGCCTCGACAACTACCGCGCCGTGCTGGGCGACGGCCTCTTCTGGCAGGCCGCCCGCAACAGCGCCGTCCAGCTCGTCATCGCCGTACCCATCATGATCGTCGGCGCGTTCATGCTGGGCTACTTCATCTCCACCAAGCCCCGCGGCTACCGGGTCCTGAAGGTCATCATCTTCACCCCGGCCCTGATCTCCGCCTCCGCCAAGGCCATGATCTTCTGGGGCATGTTCGCGCCGCAGGGCGTGATCAACAAGCTGCTGGGCAGCGTCGGCCTCGAAGCGCTCCAGCACGCCTGGATCGCCGACACCGCCACGGCGTTCGGCTGCATCATCGCCATCGACATCTGGGGCGGCATCGGCTACACCGCCACGCTGTACGCGGCCCGCCTGGATGCGCTGCCCGCCTCCGTCCACGAAGCCGCCGAACTCGACGGCGCCGGACACTGGCGGCGCATGTGGGGCATCGCCTACCCCATGGTGCGCGACTACGTGGGCGTCACCGTGATGCTGCAGTTCCTGTGGACGCTGTTCACCTCGGCCCAGAACGTCCTGCTGCTCACCCAGGGCGGCCCCGGGAACAGCTCGACCAACCTGTCCTTCCTCGTCTACCAGAAGGCGTTCGTCCAGTCCGACCTCGGCTACAGCCAGGCCGCCGGCGTCCTGCTCTTCGCCATCGGCCTGGTGGGAATGCTGACGATCCGCCGCGCCTTCCGACAGCCGTACTGACGTCGCCGCGTCGCCCGGTCGCCGTACTCACCCAGACCCAGGGAATCCGTCATGACCACACTCCCCGCAGCCACCCGTCCCGCGCCCCGCATACGCAGCAGAGGCCCACGCCGCAGGATCGGCATCGGCCGGGCCGCCTCCTACCTGGGGGCCTGGTCCTACGCCCTCATGCTGCTCCTCCCGCTGTACTACCTGCTCGTCTCGTCCTTCAAGGACAACAGCGACATCTTCGCCTCGCCCCTGGCCCTGCCCGACTCGCTGTCGCTGCGGAAGTTCACCACCTCCCTCCACGACGCCCGACTCGACCTGGCCATCGCCAACTCGGTGATCGTCACCGTGCTGTCCCTCGCCGTGATCCTGCTGCTCGCCGTGCCCGCCGCATACGCACTGGCCCGTGCGACCGGCAAGGTCGCCGCCGTCATCGAACGAGCCTTCTCGCTCGGCTTCCTCATCCCCACCTTCGCCGCGCTGGTGCCCACCTTCCTGCTCGCCGCGCAGCTGGGGCTCTTCCACACCCGTACGTTCCTCGTCCTCTTCCTGCCCGCCACCTCGCTGCCGCTGGCCGTGGTGCTGCTGACGCAGTTCATGCGGACGGTGCCCAACGAGGTCGAAGAGGCCGCTCGGATGGACGGCGCCGGCAACTGGACGGTGCTGGTGCGCATCTACCTGCCGATGGTGGTGCCGGGCATCGTCACCGTCCTCATCCTCAGCTTCCTGGCCTTCTGGAACGAGTACCTGTACTCGCTGGTGATCATCGGCCCGGACGAGGCGCAGCGCACCATCCAGGTCGCCGTGCCCACCCTGCGGTCCTCCTTGTCCACCGATTTCGGTGTGCTCTCGGCTGGTACCGTGGTCACACTCATCCCCGTGTACGTCGTGTACGCCGTTCTCCAACGGCGCATGGAAGGTGCCCTCATGGGCGGCGCGGTGAAGGTCTAGTGGTGGCAGAGGGAAGGACGCCCTCCGCGGTGAGAAGGACGGACGTGGCCCAGCGCAAGACCAACCGGACGACGATCAGCGACGTGGCGGCGCTCGCAGGGGTCTCCGTCTCCGCCGTCTCCAAGATCGTCAACGGCAAGGGGAGCTTCCCCGAAGCCACCCGGGCGCGGGTGCTGTGGGCCGCCGACCGGCTGCGCTGGTCGCCCTCCGCCGCCGCCGTGGCCCTGCGCGGCGCCAAGACGCGAGCCATCGGCATGGTCGTCAACCGTGCCCCCGACCTCCTCAACGCCGACCCCCACTTCGCCCTTCTGATCGCCGGCATGGAGAGCGAACTCGCCCCGCGCGACTACGGATTGCTGCTGCACATCGTCGGCGAACACCCCGAGGCGGAAGAACGCGCCTACCGGCGCCTCGCCGATGAGCGCCGCGTCGACGCCGTCGTCCTGACCGAGAGCCGCGTGAACGACCCGCGCGCCGCTCTGCTGCACGACCTGCGCATGCCCGCGGTCCTGATCGGCACTCCCTGGCGGACCCACCCGATACCTGCCGTGGAAGCCGCGGACCGGGACCAGGGCATGAAGGACGCCGTCGATCACTTGGTGGACCTCGGGCACCGGCGCATCGCCTATGTTTCCGGCCCCGAAGACCGCGTACACACCGGGCACCGCCGCCGCACCTTCACCGATCGCCTGCACCACCACGGCCTGCTGCCCAGCCACACCCTGGCCTCCGACTTCGCGGCCCGCACCACCGGTGCGGCGGTGACCCAGATGCTCCTGGACGACAGCCCGCCCACGGCCATCGTCTTCGCCAACGACATGATGGCGCTGGCCGGCATCTCCGCCGCCCGCCGGCTGGGGCGCGACGTGCCCGGTGACCTCTCCGTCGTCGGCCACGACGACCTGCCTCTCGGCCAGCTCCTCCACCCGCAGCTGACGACCATCCGCCAGGACCTGGACCACATGGGCCGCGCCGCCGCGCTCAGCCTCCTCCGCCACCTCGGCGAGGAGGACACGCCACCACCGCCGACCGTGACCCCGCCCCAGCTGATCATCCGAGAGTCCACCGCGAAGGCGCGCTGACGAGATACCGTCGACGACAGACCGAGTCGCCTCTCCTTGACGCGTCATCCTCTCCTTGACGCGTCGTCCTCCCCTTGAGGGGCGCCCTCCCCTTGAGTCGTTCTTCCGATGGGTCGGAGAGAGATGCAGCCCGGACAGCATGAACAGCATGCAGAGGCGGTCGACGTCGCAGAGCTTGCGGCGAGGCTGCGGCACGTTTTCTGGCTCGGGGGCGGGCCCGGCGCAGGGAAGTCCACGATCGCCCGCCGACTCGCCGACCGCTACGGATGGCGCCGCTACGCGACCGACGACGTGATGCGGGACCACGCAGCGCGCACCACTCCGGAGGAGGCTCCCTTCCTGCACCGGTTCATGGCCATGGATATGGATGAGCGATGGGTGAACCGGTCTCCCGAGGTCATGGTGGACACCTTCCACTGGTTTCGCGGCGAGGGCTTCGGACTGATCGTGGAGGATCTCCTTCGCCTTCCGGACGAGCCGTGCATCATCGTCGAGGGATTCCGACTGCTGCCGCGCCTCGTGAAGCCGCTCCTTGCCCTTCCCGAACGTGCTGTCTGGCTCCTTCCCACCCCCGCATTCCGTGCGGCCGCCCTCCGGAACCGATCGGCACCAGGGGACGGGTTCGTCCGGAGGACCAGCGATCCCATGAGGGCCGGCCGTCATCTCGCTGAACGGGATCGCATGTTCAGCACACGGCTCCAGGAGGAGACCGAGCGGCTCCGTCTCCGCACCATCCCGGTCGACACCGCGATGACGGAAGACGGTCTCACGGCGCAGGTGGCCAGGGCGTTTCGACTCGACTGCCGACCCTGAAGCGGGGGGCGCAACAAGCGGCCGCGATCAGCCGCAATCACTCAGGCTGTGGGAACCGCGCGTACCCAGGTCCGGTCGTCCGTCAGGTACCTGTCCACCTTCAGGTCCGCCCCGGTCAATATCTCCTCGAACTGTTCCCTTGCCAGCGGCCGAGAGAGGAACGTCTGGGTCCAGGTGGCGTCCGGGAACTCGTACTCCGCATGCACCGAGTGCGCCCCGTCACCGGTCGGCTCCGACGACACGATGCGCACGGTGAAGCCACTCGGGTCGACCCGTTCGCGAGGCACGTCGGTATGCCAGTCCTCGCCCTCCCGCTGGATCAGCACGCAGCCGGCCGGCGCGACATGCCGCACACAGGCCCGCAGCAAGGCCTGTCGGACCTCGGCGTTTCCCGCATGCACAAGGAACGAGCCCAGCATCACGACGCCGAACTGCTCACCGAGGTCGAGGTCTTCGATCGGGCTGCATATCGTGCGTGCCCCGCTGACGCGCTCCAGCATCGCCGGTGACTCGTCGACCGCCGTGACGGTGAAGCCCCGCTCCAGGAGCGGGTGGGTCACCCGTCCCACGCCGCAGCCGAGCTCCAGGATGTGTGCCCCCGCCGGTACCGCCGAGGCGATCACGTCAGGCTCGGTCCCGACCGGCAGTCGCGAATACAGCTCCACCGCACAGCCGTCGGGAGTGATCGCACCAGGTCCCGTCGCCTGGTGCCCCGCCCGCATCTTCAGCTCCATATCCGACCAACGGCCCGCACCCCGCGTCCGTTCCCACACGTACCGGGCGCGTGCGACGACTTCCGACCGCATGCTGCGCCGCGGCTTCACCACCGTCCGGGACGTGGGCGGCGCGGACCACGGCATGGCCCGCGCCCTCGCCGAGGGCCTGCTGCCCGGCCCCCGACTCGTCCACGGCGGCAAGGCGCTCTCCCAGACCGGCGGCCACGGTGACCTGCGCCCGCTCTCCGACAACAGCACGTCCTGCTGCGGCCACGAGCCCGGCTTCGCCCGGATCGCCGACGGTGTGGACGCGGTGCGCGCCGCCGCCCGCGACGAGTTCCGCAAGGGCGCCCAACACCTGAAAATGCTGCTCTCCGGAGGCGTCGCCTCCCCGCACGACGAAGTCTCCGCCGTCCAGTACAGCGACGAGGAGGTGCGTGCGGCGGTCACCGAGGCCGCGCACCACAACCGGTACGTCACCGTGCACGCCTACCATCCGCGCGGCATCAACCGCGCCCTGCGCGCCGGCGTCCGCTGCGTCGAGCACGGCAACCTCCTCGACGACGAGACCATCGAACTGCTGCTGGCCAACGATGCCTTCCTCGTCCCCACCCTCATCACCTACGAGAAGCTGGCCGAGGCCGGCAGGCAACACGGGCTGGGCGAGACCTCGTACCGGAAGATCGGCGACGTACGGGAGGCCGGGCTCGGCGCCCTGGAGAAGGCGCACAAGGCGGGCGTGAACCTCGTCTACGGTTCCGACCTCCTCGGCCCGATGCACCGTCACCAACTCGACGAGTTCACGCTGCGCGCCCAGGTACAGCCCCACGCCGACCTCATCCGCTCGGCGACGACGACCGCCGCCCGTCTGTTGCGTAAGGAGGGGCAGATCGGGACGCTCGCTGTCGGTGCGCACGCCGACCTGCTCGTCGTCGACGGCGACCCGCTGGCGGACATCTCCGTCCTGACCAGGCCGCAGGAGTGCCTGCGGCATGTCATCAAGGGCGGCACACCGATCTGACGCCGGTGCATCTGACGCCGGTGCATCTGGCGCCGGTGCATCTGGCGCCGGTGCCGTTCAGGTCCGGCCCGGCCCGTACTTGTCCCGTCGGGCCGGGGGATCCTGTGGGTCACACGAAGGCGGAGATGAGCAGGGCCATCAGCAGGCCGCAGACGCTGACCAGCGTCTGGATCATGGTGTGCGACTTCGTCGCCTGACCGAGCGTCATCCCGAAGGACTCCTTGACCAGCCAGAAACCCGCGTGGTTCACGTAGTTCAGGCCGATCGAACCGGCGCCGATCGCCACCACGAGCAGGGACGTGTCGATGCTTCCCAGGTGCTGCGCCATCGGTGTCAGGATGCCGGTCGCCGCCACGATGCCCACGGTCGCGGAGCCCGTTGTGAACGACAGCAGCAGGGCCAGCAGCCAGCCCAGGACGAGCAGGTTGAGGTGGGCACCGGAGGCCACCGACTCGATGGCCTTGCCGATGCCGGAGTCCTCCAGGACCTGGTTGAACGTCCCGCCACCAGCGATGATCAGGAGGATGCCCGCCACGGACCTGATGCTGTCCGTGAGCGCCTGACGCGTGGCCTCCGGGGGCGTACCGCGGCGGTAGCCCAGCACGAACAGTGCGAAGAGGAATCCGGCGAACATCGCGATCACCGGCTCGCCCGCGAAGTCCACCACATGGCGCAGCGCGGACGACTCGTCGAGAGTGAGCTCGCCGAGGGTGCGGAGGAGCATCAGGACGGCCGGTACGAGCACGGCCGCCAGCGCCCGGCCGACCGGGACGCTGCCCTGGCCCGCGGACTGATCGGCTGCGTGCCCCGCGGACTGATCGGCTCCGTGCCCCGAGGACTGATCGGCTGCTTGTCCTGAGGACTCCGCCGTGCCACCGTGCGCGGACCCGCCGCCGGTGAACTGGGCGACCAGCTCCCGGTCCGGGTCCACCGCCAGCCGCGGCGCGATCCATCGCCCGTACACCGGGCCCGCCAGGATGACCGTCGGTATCGCGCACACGAGGCCGACGAGGATGGTGGTGCCGAGGCCGGCGTGCAGGCCCTCCACGGCGATCAGCGGACCCGGGTGCGGCGGCACCATCCCGTGCAGCGTCGCGAGCGCCGCGATGGCCGGGGTGGCGAGGAGTACGTACGGCGAACCGGTGTGTTTCCCGCTCGCCCGCAGCCGCTGGGCCACGCTGAAGATCAGCGGCAGCAGCACGATGAGCCCGATCTCGAAGAACATCGGGATGCCGATGACGAACGCGGCGCCCGCCATGTACCAAGGGAGCGCGCGCTCTCCTGCGCGGTCGATGACGGCCCGGGCGATCCTGTCCGTGGCGCCCGAGGACGCGAGCAGTTTGCCGAGCATCGCACCGAAGGCGAGGGTGATGCCGACATCGCCCAGGATGCCGCCGGCGCCCTTCTCGATCGATTCGGCTATCTGCTCGGTGGACTCGCCCGACACGACGGCCACCGCGATGGAGACCAGCATCAGCGCGATGAAGGGGTGGAACTTCAGCCGGGAATTGATCAGCACGATCAGGGCCGCGATGGCGCCCGCCAATGTGATCAGCAGGGTCCAGGTATGCGTCGTCACCATCGGTGCGCCCCCTCGGCGTGGGCGCGTGCAGCACTCGCGCGCGGCTCTGCGCGGCGTGTTGTCATTCGCTTCTCCTGCTGATCACGGTTCTGTCCGACCTGCGGGAAGCTATCGGCCACCGCAACGGCGCTCCAGAATTCGTGCACAGCCCGCGATAGCCGCGTACTGCCAGTTCTGCTCATTGTGTGCACGGGAGCACGGGTGCGCGGTGCGCATGGTGGTGTGCAGTGCGCATGAAGGTGTGCGCGGACGTGCGGGTTCCGCTCGCGTCTACCGTGGGGCCGGTGAAGCCCTACCCGTCCCACTCCCGCCGCCGGTCCCGACCGCCGGTGCCGGGCCCCGGCCGTCGCCCGAGACCGCGCGTACGACTGCGGACCCGGATGCTGCTCCTGCAGTGCGTGGTCGTCGTGGCCGTCCTCGCCTCGGCCTTCGAGGCCTTCGCGCACGACACCGATCAACGGCTCGTCAGCCAGTACCAGCAGCGCGCCCTCGCCATCGCCCGCACCGTCGCCTCGGAGCCGACCGTCCGGGCCGGGGCCGCCCGGTACTCCGATGCCAACGACCGCCCGGGGCGGGGCGCCGCTCACGAAAGCCCGGCGACGCTCGCCGCGAACACGGTGCGCAAGCGGGCCG
Source organism: Streptomyces niger (assembly GCF_000718305.1). Taxonomy (GTDB): domain Bacteria; phylum Actinomycetota; class Actinomycetes; order Streptomycetales; family Streptomycetaceae; genus Streptomyces; species Streptomyces niger. The sequence continues at coordinate 57,651 of NZ_JOFQ01000027.1, read as the reverse complement.
AGACGGTGCGGCAGAGCACCGGATCGCTGTTCGTCGTGGTCACCGACGACCGGGGGATCAGGCTGGCCCATCCCGACGTCTCTCAGCTGGGCAAGAAGGTGAGCACGGACCCCAGCCGCGCGCTGTCCGGACGTGAGGAACTCGCCGTGCACCGCGCGCACCTCGGCGAGGAGGTGGTCGCCAAGGTGCCGGTACGCGCGCCCGGCTCGACGCGGGTCGTCGGTGAGGCGAACGTCGGTGTCTCCGTGGCCGCCGTCCGCGCCCAAGCCGCGCGCGTGCTGTGGGGCGGGGTCGGCTGGCTCGTGGCCGCGCTGCTGCTGGGCATCGGGGCATCGGTCCTGCTGGCCCGGCGGTGGAAGCGGCTCACCCTCGGTCTGGAGCCCGAAGAGCTCGCGGGCCTGGTCCAGGAGCAGGAGGCGGTGGTGCACGGCATCGGGGAGGGGGTGCTCGCCGTCGACGGTCACGGGCAGGTGACGGTCGCCAACGACGAGGTACGCCGCCTGCTGGGCATCCCGGCCGAGCCCGGCACCCGGCTCGACCGGCTGGGGCTGACACCGCGCGTCCTGGAGGTGGTCGGCGAAGCCGAGGGGCGGCCCGTGATGGCCGTGGTGGGGGAGCGGGTGCTGGTGGTGTCGGCCCGCCGGGTCGAACACGACGGCCTCGACCTCGGCACACTGCTGACCGTCAAGGACCGCACCGACGTGGAGTCCCTGACGCGCCAGCTCGACGCCGTACAGACGTTGAGTTCCGCGTTGCGCGCGCAGCGGCACGAATTCGCCAACCGCCTGCACGTGCTGTCCGGACTGCTGCACCAGGGACACATCGAGGGGGCCGGCGACTACCTCGACAGCCTGCTCGGCACCGGCGGCAGTGGCTCCCTCGACGCTCCCGGTGCCGCGCTTCCCGGCCTGGACACGGTCAAGGACCCGTACCTGAGCGCCATCCTGTCGGCGAAGGCCGCCCAGGCGCGCGAACTCGGGGTCACGCTGCTGCTCGGCGGTGCCACTTGGGTCGACGGGCCGGTGACGGCACGCGTCGACATCACCACCGTGCTCGGCAACCTGATCGACAATGCCCTCGACGCCGCTCGCGACGGGGCCCGCCGTCCGTCGCGCGTCGAGGTGGAGCTGATGACGGTGGAGTCGGACCTGCACATCACCGTGGCCGACAGCGGCGACGGTGTACCGGCAGATCTGGCCGACGCCCTGTTCGAGGAGGGAGTCTCGACGAAGGACCACGCGGCGGCGCCGGGCGGACGAGGCGTGGGCCTCTCCCTCATCCGCCAGATCGCGCGCGGGCGCGGCGGAGACATCCGGCTGACGGACCCCGGAGGACCACCGGCCGCCGCCGAGGACGCCGAAGCCGCCGGCATGTCCGCAGCCTCCGCCCCGTCGGGCGAGGCCGACCGGGTCACCGGCGGCGCCGTCTTCGTGGCCCGCCTGCCGCACGTCCTACCCGGCCCGACAGCCCCTCGGCCCGACCCGCCCCGCCCGTGAGAGTTCAGACATGAGCGAACACCCCGACCGCCACCACCCCTTCTCCGTACTGTTCGTCGACGACGACTTCCGCGTCGCCGACCTGCACGCTTCGCTCGTCGCCGATACCCCCGGCTTCACCGTCGTGGGCACGGCCCACTCCGCGCGCGCCGCGCTGGAGGAAGCAGCCACGCGCCCGATCGACCTCGCCCTCGTGGACCTGTACCTCCCCGACCGCTCCGGCATCGAGCTGATGGCCGAGCTGTCGTGCGATGTCTTCGTCCTCAGCGCCGCCGCCGAGGGGGCGACCGTCCGCAGGGCGCTGTCGGCGGGCGCGCTCGCGTACCTGATCAAGCCGTTCCCGCCACACCTGCTCTCCGAGAAGCTGCGCGGCTACGCCCGGTTCCGGCAGCTGACGGACGCGGAGATCCTCGACCAGAACGTGGTCGACAACGCCTTCGACGCCCTCAGGAGTCCGCGCGCGAGCCGCAGCCGGCAGGCCGCCGCGCAGACCGTGACCCGGGAACTGGTCCTGGCCGCCGTGGACGACTCCGGCACCCCGCTCTCCGCCGGCGAGGTCGCCGCGCAGATCGGCGTCTCGCGCGCCACGGCGCAGCGTTACCTCGCCGACCTCGTCACCCGCGGCCGACTGCGCATGCGCCTCCGCTACGGCGCGGCGGGCCGCCCGGAACAGGAGTACCACCAGCTGTGACGGCAGGAGTACCACCACCGTGCAGGCCCGTGAGGGAGCCGGGCCGAGCGTCGGTCCGGCCGGCCGGCCAGGGCCCGGACCTGCGAGACTGCACCCATGACCACGGAGCAACGCCGCATTCTCGTCATCGGTATCGGAGCGGGCGACCCGGACCACCTGACCCTGGGGGCGGTCAAGGCCATCCGCCGGGCCGACGTCTTCTTCATCGTCGGCAAGGGACCGGACAAGTCCGCGCTGACGGACCTGCGCCACCGCATGCTGGCGGAGCACGCGCAGGCCGGACACCGGGTCGTGGAGGTGGCGGACCCCGATCGGGACCGGCGTCCGATGGACCGCTCCGACTACACCTCGGCAGTCCATGACTGGCGGACGCGGCGCGCCGACATCTTCGAGAGGCTGATCCGCGAGGAGATGACGGCGGGGGAGACCGGGGCGTTCCTCGTGTGGGGCGACCCCTCGCTGTACGACAGCACGCTCGGGAGCCTCACCACCATCGAGGAACGCGGCACCGTCGCCTTCAGCGTGGATGTCGTCCCCGGCATCAGCAGCGTCTCGTCGCTGGCCGCGCGCCACCGCATTCCGCTGAACCAGGTGGGCAGGCCGGTGCACATCACCCCGGCCCGCAGGCTCTCCGACGTGGGCCGGAACGATGACGGCGACATCGTGGTCATGCTCGACGCGCACGAGTCGTTCACCGGGTTCGAGGGGGCCGACGTGTGGATCTACTGGGGTGCGTACCTCGGCACGCCGGACGAGCTGCTGGTCGCCGGCCCGCTGCGCGAGGTGTCCGACCGCATCCGGCAGCTGCGGGCCGAGGCACGCGCACGCCATGGCTGGATCATGGACACCTACCTGCTGCGCATCCCCGAGCCGGATGCCGAACACCCGTGAGGCAGAGCGTGAGACACAGCACGGGGGCAGGGTGGGAGCCGGGACGGCGGTCTCTTCCGCGGTGCCCACGGTAGGACCGGGTGCGTCGGGAAACGCGCATGCCGGGAGGTTAAGCTTTCCGGATCATTGCATTTCCGAAGCTTTAGGAGCACAGAGATGGCTGAGACCGGAGCCAACGTCTACTTCGACGTCACCGTCAACGACGAGCCCATCGGCCGCATCGTTTTCAAGCTGTTCGACGACGTCGTGCCGAAGACCGCGCGCAACTTCCGTGAGCTGGCCACCGGCGAGAACGGGTTCGGCTACGCCGGGTCCACCTTCCACCGTGTCATCCCCGCGTTCATGCTCCAGGGCGGTGACTTCACCAACCACAACGGCACCGGCGGCAAGAGCATCTACGGCGAGAAGTTCGCGGACGAGAACTTCGACCTCAAGCACGACCGCCCCTTCCTGCTGAGCATGGCCAACGCGGGCCCCAACACCAACGGCTCGCAGTTCTTCGTCACGACCGTCGTCACCGACTGGCTGGACGGCAAGCACGTCGTCTTCGGTGAGGTCGTCGAGGGCCAGGACATCGTCAAGCAGATCGAGGCCCTGGGCTCCCGCAGCGGCGCCACCAGCGCCACCGTCGCCATCAAGGAGTCCGGCACCCTCTGAGTCCAGTGGCCGGGACCCGCTGGGCCCCGGTACGGGCGCGGCGGTAGGTCGAGATGAGGAGCTGGTCCTTCTCGGGGCCGTGGACTTCCCAGCGCAGGTGCCACTCGTCCGGCGACACGACGGTGAAGGTGCCCTCGTAGCGGTCGGCGGCGCACTGGTGCACGGCCGTCCAGCGGCCGTGGCGCAGGTCCAGCGTGTGGAAGGGACGGCCGTCCGCGAAGGACACCTCGGCGGAGCCGTCCGGGAGTGGCACCATGCGCAGGGTCCGGCCGGCTTCCCGCCGCGCGCCGCCCCACTCCAGGACGCCTTCCTCCACGTGCAGCCAGCCGCCGTCCGCGTCCCCGGCACGGAACTCGGCCCGTCCGGTGAAGTGACCGGTGGTACCGCCGGCGGACAGCTCACGCTCCACCGTCCAGTTGCCCGCCAGGTAGGCGAGCGCGTCGGGTACGGCCTGGGCGCCGGTGTCGGATGAGGTCATGCCCTCAGCTTCTCATCGGCCCCAGGGGCGCTCTGCCCCAGGGACGCCTCCCCGCTCCCTGGGGCCGCGCCGGTCCGGGCGGCCGCACTCGCAGGCCGGCGCTGCGGCGACGCTATGTCGCGGGTGCCGACGGGGGCACCTCGATGGGCAGATGCCGTGGGCCGCGCAGGAGTGCGCTGTGCCGGTACGGGGGCGGATCCTCGACGAGGGTGGCGGCGCCGAGCAGGGGGAGGAGCGCGCTCAGGGCGGTCTGGGCCTCGATCCGGGCGAGTGGCGCGCCGTAACAGAGGTGGATGCCGCTGCCGAAACCGAGGTGCTGGTTGTCCTGGCGGGCGGGGGCGAACCGGTCGGGATCGCGGAACCGTTTCGGGTCCCGGCTGCCCGAGGCCAGTGCCAGCACCACGGGCACGCCCTTGGGAAGGGTCGTGCCCGCGACGTCGATGTGGGCGAGCGGCACGCGCGGCAGCAGGTGCACGGGCGGCTCGTAACGCAACAGTTCCTCCACCGCCGCCGGCATCAGCTCCGGTTCGCGACGCAAGCGGTCCCGTTGGTCGGGGTGGCGCAGCAGGGTGAGCGCGCCGTTGGTGATGAGGTTGACCGTGGTCTCGTGCCCCGCGACGAGCAGCAGCGTCCCGTTGGCCGCGAGCTCCTCGCGGGTGAACTCACCGGCCGGGCCCGGGTCGTTGACGAACGCGGACAGCATGTCGTCGGTGGGCCGGCCGCGCCGCCGCTCGGCGAGCTCCACCAGGTAGTGGCCCATCTGCGTCCGGGCCTGGGCTCCGGCCAGCTGACGCTTGGCGGCGTCCTCGCCGGACCGGACGTCGAAGGCGTCGACGATGGTGGTGGACCAGTCGCGGAACACCGGCTCGTCCTCGCGCGGTACCCCGAGCAGCCGGCAGATCACGGTGACGGGCAGTGGGTACGCGAAGTCGTCGACGATGTCGATCCGGGTACGCCCCCGAAGCCCATCGACCAGTTCCTCGGTGATCCGGGCGATCTCACCGCGCAGTGCGTCGATCCGGCCCGGACTGTGCGGCGGACCGAACGGCCGCATGGCCTTGCTGCGCAGGCGGTGGTGCTCGGGGTCGTCGAGCCGGATGAAGGGGACCAGCAGCTCGTCGTCCTCGGACAGGCCGCGGTAGGGCGCGGCGCGGTGGCGGCGGTCCGAGCTGATCCGCGGGTCGTGGAGGAGCGCGACGATGTCGTGGTACCCGCCGATCAGGTAACTGCCGTCCGTCTGCCGCGCCACGCCCGCCGCGCGGAGCTCCGCGTACAGCGGGTACGGGTCGGGGCGGTTGGCGTAGTCGGTGATCCGCTCCAGCAGGGTGTCAAAGGCCATGTGACGGCTCCTCGTGGCAGGAGGGACGGAGGGTCAGCTGCCGGGGCGCACCACGGTGAGCCGGCGGTCCGGCAGATGACCGGTGAGCGCGACGGTGGGGCCGTGGGACAGTCCCTTGGGGTCCGGTACGTCGGAGGGGACCGGGAATTCGGCGACGAGCGGGTGGCCGTCGGCCGCGCCGGGAGCGGGCGGGAACGGCGCTGCGGTCTCGATGAGGCTCTGGTAGTGCTCCAGCCACTTGGCCATGTTGACGGTGACCGCCGCGGTGACGCGGCCCCGGTAGCCGTAGACCGCCACCAGTCGGCGTTCGGCGAGCGAGCCCTGGGCGATGACCACCTGGTCGGAGAAGGTGGGGACGCCCACCGACTTGATGTTGACGCCGAACTGGGTGGACCAGAAGACCGGAACGCCGAGATGCGGGCGCCGGTGCGGCCCCGGGTGCACCATGTTGTGGGCCGCCACTTCGGCCTGCGTGACCGCGTTGCCCCAGTGTTCCAGGGAGAGCAGCTGGTAGTCGAAGAGCGGGTGTGGGAAGCGGGAGACGTCGCCGGCCACGAAGACGTCGTCGGTGACGATGCCGTACATGGTGAAGGCACGGCACCCCGCGTCGCAGGCGACCCCGTGGGGCCCGGCCGCCAGCCCGGTGTCCGCCAGCCACTCGACGTTGCGCACCGCGCCCAGGGCGATGACGCACACGTCCGCGTCGATGTGGCTGCCATCGGAGAGGCCGGCGCCGGTGAACCGCCCCTTGCCGTCGCCGGACAGCGCGGTGACCGTCACGCCGCAGCGGAGGTCCACGCCGTGCGCCCGCTGCAGGCCGGCGGCGAGTTTGGACAGTGTGCCGCCGAGCGCGCCCACCAGCGGCCCCGAACCGCGTTCGGCGACCGTGACCTCGATGCCCTGTTCCCGGCAGGCCGAGGCGATCTCCGAGCCGGTGAAGCCGCCGCCGATCACCAGTACCCGGCGCGGCCCGGCAGCGAGCCGGTCGGCGAGCTGCGCGGCATCGTCACTGGTCCGCAGGGGGAGCACACCGTCCAGGGCGGCCTGTTCCGGATGCGGCCAGGGGCGCGCCCGCGTCCCGGTGGCGATCAGCAGCCGGTCGTAGGGCAGCGACTCGCCGTCGGCCAGCAACACACGCTTGGCGAGCGGGTCGAGCCCGGTGGCGGCCACCCCCAGCCGCCAGTCGGCGTCCGGGTCCCGCCGCGTCGGCAGCCGCGTGGCGTCCGCCGTCGTGGTGCCGAGCAACACCTGCTTGGACAGCGGTGGCCGGTCGTAGGGCGGGCGGGGCTCCTCGCCCACCAGTGTCAGCGGGCCGGTGAAGCCCTCCTCGCGGAGCGTCTCGGCGGCCCGTAGCCCGGCCAGCGACGCACCGACGATGACGATCCGGCCTTCCCACAGGTCACCGGGCATCGGCACGCACCGCCTCCCCGATGAGGATCGCCTGCACCGGGCACGCCGCCGCGGCCTGGCGCACGCGCTCCAGCTGGTCGTCCGGCACGTCCGGGCGGTACAGCAGGGCTTCCTCCCCGGACAGCCGGAACACCTCCGGCGCGAGGAAAACGCACTGCGCGTACGCCTGGCAGCGGGTGAGGTCCACGACGATCTGCATACCGAGCCACTCCCTCCGTCACCACGATTCCCCGGGCCGTTCGGGGCGCGAGGCGGTTCAGACGCGCGTCCGGCTGCTCCGGGGACACCGGAGCCGTGCCGCAGTGTAGGCCGCGCACCCGGCGGCGCGGGCGAGCATGAGCGAGTACCGGCTGTTCGACAGACGGGGCGTCAGGACAGGTGGCGTAGCAGGCAGTTGACCTCTGTACCACGCGGCGCGGGCGACGCGGAGCACAGGGGCGTTCGGCGATCGTGGCCGGCTCGGTGGGAGAAGACGGTGCTGGCCGGTGCCACGTGTACGGCCGTCCCGGCGAGGACGCTCAGCAGGGCGTTGCGGCGCCGCAGGTGTGACGGCCCCGCACACGGTGCAGGGGGGACAGGGTGTAGAAGACGTGCCGCGCCTGTACGAGGAAGGCGGCCACCGCGATGGACGCCAGTGGCGCGACGGCGGTCACCATGCCGATGAGCAGGAACTCGAACGAGCCGCCGTGGACCAACGCGGCGGACAGCCCCGCCCACCACCGGTCCAGCCCGGACTGGACCAGGTGGCGTGGTCGGCCACGGTGACCCGGAGGAAATAGTCGGGGCGGCCGAAGCCTTCATGACCGGAAAGCTCAGCGGCCTGCCCGCCGTGCGCCTCGAACCGCACCTCACCATGAAGACCATCGAGACGGACGGCTGAGGGCCTTCACCTGCGGGCGCGTAGGAAGGCAGGGACCGCGTCGTCTCAGCCGGCGGCCAACGAAACCTCCGTCGACTTGAACAGGACCGTGACGGGGGAGCCGTTCGCGAGGCCGAGGTCGGTCACGGCGTCCTTGGTGATGGCGGCGGTCAGGTCGGTGCTGCCCACCGCGACCTTGACCGAGGCCATGGCGGCGCCGGTGGCGATGTCGCGTACGGTGCCGGGGAGTCGGTTGCGGAGGGAGAGGCCCGCCACCGGGCCGGTGGCGAGGGCGACCTCCGTGGCCTTGACGAGGGCGCGTACCGAGGAGCCTTCGGCGAGGCCGAGGTCCTTGACGGCGTCGAGGGTGATGGCGGCGGTGACGTCCTGGCCGCCGTCGAGACGGACCCTGACCGTGGCCATGACCTCCCCAGGGGTGACGGACACGACGGTGCCGGGAAGCTGGTTGCGGATGCTCAGACTCATGACGGGACGCCTCGCAGAGTGTGGGGATTTGTCTGCCTTGCTGCCTGCGCGGCTACCGTAGCCCGGCGGAGGCGCCCCGTGCCGACGCCATGGCAACCGCGAGGCGAGAGGCGCCGCACGCCTGGCAGATCGACGCCGGTCGGTCGCGTGTCGGCCCCGCCCTCCCTCAGGCGGGGTACGCGTGGGTCTGCGCCGCCTTGACCGCCGCCCAGACCGTGGCGCCGGGGCGCAGGTCCAGTTCGGCGGCGGCGACCGTGGTCAGCGCGGCGGCCAGGGGCAGCTCGCCCGTGAGGTCGGCGCGGATCTGGTCGCCGTGGGTCTCCAGGCCGGCCACCTCGCAGCGCCAGAGGTTGCGGGCACTGGACCCGGCGGGGCGGTCCCGGTACAGGGTCACCGCGCTGGGCGGGAAGGCGACGCACACCGGGCCGGTGAGCTCCTCGGTGGTGGTGATCTCCGGCCCGTCGTCCAAATGAACCGCGTGCCCCTGGGCCTCTCCCCGGTAGAGGTTGAGGCCGACCAGATGGGCGATGTAGTCGGTGCGGGGGTGGCGGGCGATGTCGGCGGGTGAGCCTTCCTGGACGATGCGGCCGTCCTCCACGACGACGAGGTGGTCGGCCAGCACCATGGCGTCCAGCGGGTCGTGCGTGACGAGCACGGCGACCGCTTCGAAGTCGGCCAGGTGGTGGCGGAGCTGGGCGCGGACGTCGAGGCGGGTGCGCGCGTCGAGAGCGGCCAGCGGCTCGTCGAGGAGCAGCAGCCGGGGGTGGGTGGCCAGGGCGCGGGCCAGTGCGACGCGCTGGGCCTGGCCGCCGGAGAGGCGCCGCGGCTTGGACCCGGCGTGCTGGGCCAGGCCCATGCGCTCCAGCCAGGCGGCGGCCTGGGCGCGGGCCGCCGCCTTGGGCGTGCCGTGGCAGCGTGGCCCGAAGGCCACGTTGTCCAGCGCGGTGAGGTGCGGGAAGAGCAGGTAGTCCTGGAAGACGACGCCGACCGGGCGGGACTCCGGAGGAGTACGGTCCAACTCCGCGCCGTCCAGTCGGAGATGACCACCCGACAGCGGGATGAGGCCGGCGAGCGCGCGCAGGGCGGTCGTCTTGCCGGCGCCGTTCGGGCCGAGCAGCGCGACGACGTCACCGGGCGATGCGGTGAGCGCCACGTCGAGCCGGAACGCACCGCGTTCGACCACCAGCCGGGCATCGAGCCCCGCACCGTCCGCACCGTCCTCACCGGCGGAGCCGGCGCGGTGGCGGGCGGATTCTCGAGTGTCGTGCGTATCGGTCATGAGGCGGTCATCCAGCGGTCCCGCAGCCCTGCCAGCACCGCGATCGACACGGCCAGCAGGACCAGGCTGAGCGCGATCGCCGCGTCCGGGTCGTTCTGCAGGGCGAGGTAGACGGCCAGCGGCATGGTCTGCGTACGGTCGGGGAAGTTGCCGGCGAAGGTGATCGTCGCGCCGAACTCGCCGAGCGCGCGGGCCCAGGCCAGCACGGCGCCGGCCGCGATGCCGGGCGCGATGAGCGGCAGGGTGACCCGGCGGAACGCCGTGAAGCGGGAGGCGCCGAGCGTGGTGGCCGCCTCCTCGTACCGCGGGTCGGCGGCGCGCAGGGTGCCCTCCACGCTGATGACCAGGAACGGCATGGCCACGAACGCCTCCGCGAGCACCACTCCGGCGGTGGTGAACGGCAAGGTGATGCCGAAGGTGGCATCCAGCCACTGCCCCAGCACGCCGTTGCGGCCGAGCGCCATCAGCAGGGCCACGCCGCCCACCACCGGCGGCAGGACGAGCGGCAACGTCACCAGGGCCCGGACGAAACCGCGCCCCGGAAACTCGACCCGCGCGAGCAGCCAGGCCAGCGGTACGCCGATCACCAGGCTCACCGCGGTCGCCGCAGTGGCGCAGATGAGGGACAGCTTCAGCGCTTGCCATACCTCCGGGCTGGTCAGCAGCTCCGGGATGGACCGCCACGGGGCCCTGATCAGCAGGGCGACGAGCGGGAGGACCAGGAACGCGAGACCGATCAGTGCGGGCAGGAGCAGGGGGAGCGGGGCGCCGCCGCGGGCACGGCGGCGCCGCGGCCCACTCGTGCGGGGGTCGGCCGCGGCGCCGGTCTTGTCGGGCGGGGTCACGGCTTGAGGAACCCGGCCTGGTTCAGCACCCGCTGGCCCTTGTCGGACCGTACGAGCGCGATGAACGCCTTGGCGGCGTCGGGGTTCTTCGCGTTCTTGAGCCGGGCGATCGGGTAGTCGTTGATGGCCTTGGCCGACTCGGGGAACTCCACGCCCTCCACCTTGTCACCCGCGGCCTTCACATCGGTCTTGTAGACCACCGCGGCGTCGGCCTCCTTCAGCACCACCTTGTTCAGCGCGGACTTGACGTCCTGCTCGTACGAGACGGGAGTGAGTTCGAGGTGGCTGGCGCCCAGGGCCTTCTGCGCGGCGGAGCCGCACGGCACCGTCTTGTCGCACAGCACGACCTTCCGGCCGGACTTGGTGAGGTCCTTCAGGGAGGAGACCTTGTCGGGGTTGCCCGGAAGAGTGGCGATCTCCAGCTGGTTGCGTATGAAGGTGGCCGGCTCGCCGACCGCGTCGCCCTTGTCCGTCACGGTCTTCATCGTCTTGGGGCTGGCGGCGGCGAACACGTCCGCCGGGGCGCCGCTGGTGATGCCCGCCGCGAGGCTGTCGCTGCCGCCGAAGCTGAAGGTGACCTTCGTCCCCGGGTGCTCCTTCTCGAACTCCTTCTTCAGCGTCGTGAAGCTCTCCTTCAGCGAGGCGGCCGCGAAGACCGTCACCTCACCGGACAGCTTGTCCGAGGACGAACCCGACGCGCCGGACTCGGACTTCCCGGCGGAGTCGGAGGACGAGCAGGCGCTCAGAGCCAGCAGGGCGGCGGCGCCTGCGCCGGTCACCTGAAGCATCCGACGGGTCCGGCGCGCGGAACAGGTCATCACGGGTCCACTCCCTCTGGTCCTGAACGGACTCACTTGCGGTCTTTCGACGGCCGTGTCGGCCGGCTCGATCACGCCGACCACCGGAACGCCGGGCTCCGGCCCGGTGGCCGTCGGCGCCGATCATACTGCCGCAGATGCAAGGTGAAAGTCTCCCGTCGCATCGCATGAGCTGAGGCTCCTTGCCTCTGGCATGGCATGTGCGTTTGTACGTACCGGCTGCACGGATACGGTCCTGCGGAAGGCGGTGGCCCGTGCGTCGGTCGTGAGGTGGCAGCCCGGGCTGCCGGTCGGACGGCCACCGTGCGACCGCACCGTGCCGCTCATGCCAGTTCCCGGCGGATCTCCTCCGCGTACCGGAACGTCATGTGGCGCCGCCACTCGGGCAGCCCGTGGATGTCGTCGAACCACTCGTCGTCGGGGACGGCCGAGCCGATCGCCGCCCGCAGCGCCTCGGCGGTCGGCGGCAGCGGGAACCACAGCCGCACGGGCCGGACCGTCGAAGCGGTGACCGTGATCGCGAGTGCGCCGTCCAGCGGACTGGACGCACCGATGACCAGCACGCCGGAGCGCCCGAGCCCGGACAGCGAGGCCTGGCGGAACGCCGTACGGCAGGCCAGCGTCCGGGCCGGCACGGTGACGGACCGCAGCAGCTCGCCCGTTGCCAGGACCTGGCGGCCAGCCCCGGTCACGAAGTCGGCGACCCGTACCCGGCGGCGCGCGCCGTCCTGCGCGATCAGCAGGGTCTCGCCGTCCAGTGCGGCGGTGAGCGAGGTCATGGGGCCGGCCGGGAGGGCGGTGCAGAGGTTGCCGCCGACGGTGGCCATGTTCCAGATCTTGAACGAGGCGAGGAACGCGCGGCAGCACTGCTCGAAGAGGGGCGCCGCCGCGATGGCAAGGCCCTTCGCGAACTCGGACAGCTGGGCGATGGTGCAGGTCGCGGCGATCTCCAGCGAGCCGTCCGGGTGCTGCTGCACGGGCGTCCAGCCGGTGCGACCGAGGTCGATCAGGCGGCGCAGGTGCGGTTGCGGCTCGGAGAACAGATATGTGCCCCCGCCGAGCCAGGCGTCGCCCGGCCGCCAGGGTGCCGGGTGCCGTGCGTCCCGGATCTCCACCACCGTGTTCAGGTCCATGACCGTCAGTGAAGCAACCCGGGCGGGGGCGGGGCGACCGGTACACAGCACGGGAACGACAACCTTCGCCTCCCGGCGGCCCCGGCATCGGAAACCGCCACCCACCGCCCGGCGGCCGTACGAGCAGGGGCACGGCCCCACCACGGCCGACGCGCCCTCTTCCTCACACTCGGTCGATGTGCACGTTCGTCGACTTCACCCGCGCGGTGGCCTCCATGCCGACCTCCAACCGCAGCTCCTCCACGGCCTCCCGCGTGAGCAGCGACACCAACCGGTGCGGACCGGCCTGGATCTCCACCTGCGCCGCGACGTCGCCCAGCTTGATCGCGGTGACGATGCCGGGGAAGGCGTTGCGCACCGAGGTGGAGGAGGCGTCCTCCTCGCCGCTCCCGCCCTTGGCGAGTTCCACGGAGAAGACGGCCAGGTCCCTGCCGTCGATGAGCCGCCGTCCGCCCTCGTCGCGATGGGTCGCCACCCGGCCCGAGTCCGCCCACCGCCGCGCGGTGTCCGGGCTCACGCCGAGCAGCCGTGCCGCCTGGCCGATCGTGTATGACTGCATGAACGCCAAGATAGATCAGCCGCCGAAGCCGGGACGCACTCCCGGCCGGGCGAGCGGGCGCGGGGCTTGGGACGCGGTCAGGGCTCCCGCGCCTCCAGCAGTTCGGTCGACGGCCGGAAGCCGGCGCGTCGGTAGACCGGCACGCTGCGTTCCGACGGCCAGACGATGAGCACGTCCGTACCCCGCTCCCGAATCCACTGCTCAGCCCGTGCCATGGATCGCGTCGGTGCGGAAGAACCGGCTTCCCGGTCGTCGCGATCCTCTTCCTTGAATTCCCATCGCAGCCGCGCCAGGGCGGGCGCATCAGTGGCCTCGGCCCGGCGCACACGAAAGTCGGTGGTCATGGCGGAAGTCTGACGCGCCGCGCCTCGGCCGGCTCCCTATTTTCCGCGGCTCGCACCGAGCGGGCGGACGGAGACGGCGGCGCGGCGGCGGGGGACGGCGCGTGCGTGTCGGCGCAGGGGAAGTACGAGGGCCAGGGCGACGAGGGTGCCGACCAGAGCGCCGGCCGCGACGTCGTGCGGGTAGTGGGCGCCCACCCAGACCCGGGAGGCGGCCATCGCCACGGCGGCGAGCACGGCGACCGCTCCGATGCGGCGCGAGACGAAGAGCAGGACGACCGCTGCCGCGGCTGCGATGGCCGCATGGTTGCTGGGAAAGGACCAGTCATGTGGCGCCGGGCACGCCTCCAACGTGACCGCGCGCAGGCTCCGGCAGGGACGGTCCTCACGCACCAGCAGCTTCACCACGGTGTTGGCGGCGTAGGCCAGCGCCACGATCACCGGCGCGGCGAGTGCGAGCCCCGCCGCGTGCGGCCCGGTACGCCGGGCGCGCCACCAGGCGAGGGCCAGCAGCACCGCAAACAGGCCGAGGCCGTAGGTCGACCACGAGGAGACGAGGGTGTCCAGCCATGACGGGGACCGGCCGGCGAGGCGTACCACGCCGCTGTAGAGGGAGCCGTCGATCGAGGAACCGTCGAAGGCGAGGATCATCCGCATACCTCTTCCGCCGGTCACCGCGCGGGCCGGGCCGGGCGATCGTGTGCTGCGGTACGTACGTGCACCGCGGTACGCATGCGCCGGAGCAGCGCCCTGGAGCGGCCGGTCGCCCGGCCTTTCATGCGCTGCCACGCGCGGCGGTGGCGACTGGTGCGCAGTTCCGTGATGAGGAGTTCGTAACGGCGCAGTATGTGGTCGGGGTCGAAACGACGGGCGCCGGCCAGGGCCGCGGCCCCCATGGCCCGGCGGGCCGGCTCGTCGTCGATCAGCTGCAGCAACGTCTGCGCCAGGGCCTTGGCGTCCCCTTGGGGGACGAGCCGGCCGTCGACGCCGTCCTGGATGATCTCGGCAGGCCCGAGCGGGCAATCGGTGCTGACCACCGGGACCCCGCAACGCATCGCTTCGACCAACGTCATGCCGAACGATTCGGCATCGGACGCGGAAGCGACCAGGGACGCCTGGGCGAATTCCGCTTCGATCGGGGACCGGGCGCCCATCAGCGTGACGTGCGCGTCCAACGCACGGGCCTGGATGAGCTGCTGCAGCCGATCGCGCTCGGCGCCACCGCCGTAGATCCGCAGGCACCAGTCGGGGCGCTTGGCGGCGACGCCGGCGAAGGCGTCGATGAGCAGGTCGAAGCGTTTGCCGGGGACGAGCCGGCCGGCGGCCGCGATCACCTTCGCGGAGTGGTCGGCGGGCGGCACGGCCGGGGCCGGGACGATGTTGGGGATGGCCAGGACGCGGACGCCGGGCAGCGGCATGCGGGCACGGTAGACCGCGGCGTCCGCCTCGGTGGTGGTGATCACGGCGTCCAGCATGCGGTAGTGCCGGGCCAGTTCCCGGCGCAGTTTCTTGCTGTGCGCGTCGTGCCGCAGGTGTTCCTGGGCGATGCGCAGGGCGCGGCGCTGCCCGAAGCGCGCCAGGTAGACGTTGAGGCCCGGCCGTGTGCCGATGACGACGTCCGCGTCGGAGCCCGCCAGGTACTCCTGGACACGTACGTCGTGCAGCAGGCTGTACTGGTGGTGGCGTTTGTCGGTGGCCGGGAAGGCACGGGCGGGCTCGGCCCACCGTGGGTCCTGCGCGTCGGCGCTGCCGATGCGGCCGTCGACCAGCGGCACGATGCGCACCCGCGGATCCACCGCGAAGCGCGGCGTCTCTCGGTGCCGCCCCATCGAGACGACCGCCACCTCGTGCCGGTCGGCCAGTGCGGCCGCGAGGTTGAGCGTGGTACGGACGGTGCCGCCGATGGCGTACGCGTTGTGGAGGAGAAACACGATCTTCATGCAGGGCCTTCCCTCGGCGGCGCCGGACCGGCCGCACGGTAGGGCGCCACAGTGGCGGACGGAGGTAAGGCGGCGGCCCGGCCAAGGTGAGAGCCGGGTAAGAACTGCCGGTCGCGGCCGCCTCGCAGCGCGATCCGGCCCTCTCGACACGGCACAATTCCTGGTGTGCCCCAGACCGTGCTGCTCGCCGAGGACGACCGTGCCATTCGCCACGCCCTGGAGCGTGCGCTGACACTGGAGGGGTATGAGGTCACGGCCGTGGCGGACGGCGTCGAAGCGCTCGCGCAGGCCCACCGGCACCGCCCCGACGTGCTGGTGCTGGACGTCATGATGCCGGGCATCGACGGCCTGCAGGTGTGCCGCGTGCTGCGCGCGGAGGGCGACCGCGTACCCATCCTGATGCTCACCGCACTGGTGGAGCCGGCCGACCGGATCGCCGGTCTGGACGCCGGCGCCGACGACTACGTGGTCAAGCCGTTCGACGTGGAGGAGGTCTTCGCGCGACTGCGGGCCCTGCTGCGGCGTGTGCACGACGGCCCGGCGGGGGAGTGGCCGCAGCCGGCGGAACCACCGCTGACGGTGGCGGACCTGCGGCTCGACCCGCAGGCGCGACGCGTCTGGCGCGGGCAGCGGGAGCTGGAACTGTCCCGGACCGAGTTCGACCTGCTGGAGCTGCTGATCCGTAACGCGGACATCGTGCTGGACCACGCCGTCATCTACGACCGCATCTGGGGCTACGACTTCGGGCCCGGCTCGAAGAACCTGGCGGTCTACATCGGCTACCTGCGACGCAAGATGGACGGGCCGGGTGAGCCACCCCTGATCCACACCGTACGGGGCGTCGGCTACGTCCTGCGCGAGGTGTGACGTGCGACTCGTCCCCGCCAGCCTGCGCACCACCTTCGCCGCGCTCTTCGCGGCGGTCGCCGTCGCCGTCACCCTCACGGTCGGATTCCTCAGCTACAACGCCGCGGCGCGGTTGGTGCGGGTGGACGAGAAGTCGGTGTTCGACGAGGTCGTCCACGACCTGCAGCGACAGGTGCACCAGGAGCGGCTCACGGCTGCCGACTACGCCACGGCCGATCCCGACCACGACGGGCCGCGGGACGACCTCATCCGCCCCACGCGTACGGACGTCCAGGTGCTCGGCCCGCGCGGGACGGTCGCCGACCACGGCAGCCCCCGGCTCACGGTGCTCGACACCGACCGGCGGATCGCCGCCCACGACGTGGCCGGCACCACGTCACACGGGGAGCAGGAGCTGTCCGGTGACGAGTACCGCGTCGCGACCGTCGCACTGGGCGGTGGCCGCGGCGCCGTGCAGGTCGCCCAGCAGTTCAGTGACACCGAGGACTTGCTGAGGCAGTTGCAGCGACGCACCGCACTGCTCGCGCTGACGGTGGTCGTGGCGGCCGCACTGGCCGGCTGGTGGCTGGCGCGCCGGGTCACCGGCCGTCTCGTGCGGTTGACCGCCGCCGCCGAACAGGTGGCGGAGACCGGCGACCTGCGGATCGCCGTGCCGGTGGCCGGCCGTGACGAAGTCGGCCGCCTGGGGCGCTCCTTCGACCGGATGCTCGGCCGCCTGGCGCGTTCGGTGGAGGACCAGCGGCGCCTGGTGCAGGACGCGGGACACGAGCTGCGTACTCCGCTCACCTCCTTGCGTACCAACATCGCGACGCTCCGCCGCATCGACCGGCTGCCGGTGTCCGACCGCGAGGAACTGACCGCGGACCTGGCCGGTGAGGTACGCGAACTCACCGATCTGGTCAACGAACTCATCGAACTGGCCGCCGGCCAGCTGAACGACGAGCCGTACGTGGAGGTGTCCCTGGCCGACATCGCCGAGGACGTCGCGGCACGGGCCCGCCGCCGCACCGGGCGGGCCGTCGTCGTCGAAGTGGACAACACGAACAACGTGAACAACACAAACAACACAGACGACACGGGCGACACGGCCGGCACACTTGTCACCGGCCGCCCCGGCGCCTTGCAACGGGCCGTGACGAACCTCGTCGACAACGCCACGAAGTTCGACGCGGGCGGAACCGAGCCCGTCACCATCGTCGTCACCGGCACCCGCGTCGCCGTGCACGACCGCGGCCCGGGACTCACGGACGAGGAGTGCCACCGCATCTTCGACCGCTTCTACCGCGCCCCCACCGCCCGCGCCCTGCCCGGCTCGGGGCTGGGCCTTTCCATCGTCCGCGAGGTGGCCGGCGCGCACGGCGGCACGGTCTTCGCCGAGCGGCGCGACGGCGGCGGCGCGGTCATCGGCTTCACCATCGGCTGACCGGTGGATGAGCGGGTCCGGAGCGACCTGGGTTCCCGTTGCGGGAAACCCAGGCCGGCGCCGTTGACGGCGCTGTGGCGAACCGCGCTACGGCAGGATCACCTCAGGGCTGCCGCAGAACGGAGCGGACCGCGTCCGGTGAGCGGCCCACCACCGCGCTGCCGTCGTCCGCGGTGATGATCGGCCGCTGGATCAGGGTCGGGTGGGCGGCCAGCGCCTCGACCCAACGAGCGCGGTGGGCCGCTTCCCGCGGCCACGAGGCGAGGTCCAGCTCGGCGGCTGCGGGCTCGTTGGTGCGCGCGATGTCCCAGGGCTCCAGGCCGAGGCGGCGCAGCACCTCTTCCATCTCCTGAGCGGTCGGCGGGTCCGTCAGGTAGTGCCGCACGGTGTACGAGGCGTTCTCGGCGTCCAGCAGCGACAGCGCCGAGCTGCACTTGCTGCACGCGGGATTGATCCAGATCTCCACGACTGAGGTCTTTCGGTAGGTCTTGGCGCAGGGAGCGTTGTCGGGGCTCAGCCCGGCAGGCCGGTGAGGGTCAGGAATTCGCTGCGTGAGCGGGCATCGGTACGCAGCAGACCCAGCAGTGTGGAGGTCATGGTCGTCGTACCGGTGGCCTGGACGCCGCGCAGGGTCATGCAGGTGTGTTCGGCCTGGATGACCACTCCGACGCCCTTGGGCTCCAGTTGGGTCTGCAGCCAGTCCGCGACCTGCTTGGTGAGCCGCTCCTGCACCTGGGGGCGGCAGGCGAAGTGCTCCAGGATGCGGGCGAGTTTGGACAGTCCCAGGATCCGCTGGCCGGGGAGGTAGCCGATGTGGGCGGTGCCGACGAACGGCAGCAGATGGTGTTCGCACACCGATCGCAACGGGATGCTGCGGGCCAGGACCAGCTCGTCGTACCCCTCGTCGTTGGGGAAGGTCGTCAGGTCGAACGGGCGCGGGCTGAACAGTTCGGCGTAGGCGCGGGCCATCCGGCCGGGCGTACCGCGCAGGCTCTCCGAATCGGTGCTGATGCCGAGGGCGTGCAGGAACTGCGCGGCGGCCTGTTCGGCTGCCGCCAGATCCGTCTCCTGCGCGGTCGGGGAGACCACGTGCAAGGGCCGTACCGGGGGTATCTCCGGCTCGGCCGGCGCGGGCAGGGAGGGGGAGGTCCGGGTCATGTCAGCTGTCTCCGATTCCGAGTGCGGACAGCAGGACGAGGACCACAGTCACCACGGCGAACAGCCCGTGCGCGCCGACCACGGCGACGGGGAAGTGCCGCTCGGCGGGAGCGGTCTGCTCGGCGTCCGCCGGGGCGGTGGCGCGGGCCCGGTGGACGGGGAGCCAGCGGGCCAGCATGACGAAGCCGAGCAGCGCGACGGGGACCAGCAGGATGAAGGCGGTCCAGGCCAGCGCGTCCTTGTCGGCGAAGAGGTAGACGATCCATACGACCAGGCCGATCGCGGCGAGCGCGAAGTGGCCGAAGATCACCGGGACGGGCAGGTGGCTGCCGCCGCGGGCGCCGCCGCGTGCGAGCCAGGTACCGAGCATGTAGAAACCGCCGAGAGCGGTGATCACCCAGGTGATCAGTGCGGCGATGTCCATGAGGACTCCAGAGGATGGATGTGTTGGGAGGGGACAGAGAGTCGTTCGTGGCAGAGAAGCGGCCGGGAAGCGGAAGGGAAGTGACAGGGAAGCGGCAAGGAGTTGTGCGGCTCGGTCGGGGGTCAGTCGGGGGTCAGTCGGGGGTGCGTGCGGACCCGGGACGAGTGGGTGTGAACCCCTCGGCCTGGGTCGCCTCGTCCGCGACCCGGACGCCGTAGCGGTACGCGAGCTTGCCGCCGAGCCATCCGGACACGCCGAGCACGACGAAAGCGACGACGTTGAGCGCCAGCGGCCCGGCCGGCACGCTCCCGGTGGGCTCGGGGCCCGTCTGCCGCCACCGGAAGTTGCCCGCGTACGCGACGGTCACCAGCAGGTTCAGCGTCATGTGGAGCAGACCGATCCGGAACGCGCGGGTGCCGGTGGGGATGGCGAAGAGGTCCAGGAAGCCGACCAGCGCCGCACAGAGTGCGCCGATCACGCCGAGCGCGATCAACCACATCGCGCCTCGGGACAGAAAGGCCCCGTCGCCCACGAGGTGGGAAGCGATGTCGAAGACCAGGCTGCCTGCCCAGGCCCCGATCGGAACGGTGACCAGTATCGGATGGAACGGGTGCCCGTAGGGGCCGGCGAGTGCGGCACTGACCGGCTGCTTGGCCTGATGTGGCTGAGCCATCGCGGCCACCTCCTTATTTCACCAACAAATCTTGGTCTTATTCCGGGCGGCGGTCAAGCGCACCAGCCCACGCACGTGCGCTCCATGCATCGCTCACGCGATTTGGAGTTACCGTGAAGGGGTGGCTGCCGACCCGAATCCGCCGTCCTCCGCCGACGACACCGCGATCGACTCCGTCAGCGTGCTCGGCGAGAGCACCCGGCGGCAGATGTTCGCCTTCATCCGCCGCGCCCGTCGGCCGGTCACGCGCGACGAGGCGGCCGCCAGCGTCGGCATATCGCGCAAACTCGCCGCGTTCCATCTCGACAAGCTCGTCGACGCCGGCCTGCTGCGCGCCCGGTACGGACACCCCGCCGGCATCCGCAAGGTCGGCCGGCAGCCCAAGGTCTACGAGCCCACCGACACCCCGATACAGATCAGCATCCCCGACCGCCGCCACGAACTGCTGGCCGATCTGCTCGTCCAGGCCGTCGTGACCGAAGGCGAGGACGAGACCGCCGTCGAAGCGGCCCTGCGCACCGCCAAGGAGCGAGGCGAGCAGCTCGGATCGGAAGAACACGCGCACCTGCGCCCGGGCCGGCTCGGCACCGAACGCGGCCTGACCCTGTGCGAGCGCATGCTGGACCGCTACGGATTCGAGCCGGCCCGAGAGGCGCCCGACCGGGTACGGCTGCGCAACTGCCCCTTCCACCCCCTCGCCGCCCAGGCCCCCGACCTCGTCTGCGGCATGAACCACGCCTTCCTCACCGGATACCTCCAAGGGCTCCGCGCCCCGGCGGTCCAGGCGATCCTGGCCCCCAGCCCCGGCGAATGCTGCGTCGAGCTCCAGGACGCCACGGAAGACGGCGCATAAGCGGCGGACTGACGCTCGCCGCTACTGGCGCTTCCGCGTGCCGGCCGAGGCGAAACCGACGCAGCCGATCGAGGCGACGGAGACGCAGCCGACCGCGGCCCACTGAGGACGGCGACCATCGCCCGCGGCCTGACAAGCACTACGCAACACCGCCACCCGTGCCGCACGACTCGGTACACCGACGTCCGGCCGAAGGGGCAGGGGCGGCGGGCGGCGGGTGTCCTCGCCCCGCGGGGCCTCACGGCTGAGCGGAATCCGACTCCCGCTTCGGCTCCCGATCCGGCTGTGGCACCGGCCCCGTGGTCCCCCGGGGGATCAAGTGTGTGGGCAGTACGACGTGCCGTGTTGCATCGGCGGTCGGGTCGTCGATGAGGGTGTGGGCGAGGGTGCCGGAGGCGCGGCCGACTTCGATGGCGGGTTGGGCGATGGTGGTGAGGTCCAGCCACTCGGCGTGGTCGTGGTCGTCGAAGCCGAGGACGGAGAGGCGGTCGGGTACGGCGATGCCGGAGGAGCGCAGCACCGACAGCACCTCGATCGCGATCTCGTCGGTCTCGGCGAACACCGCGGTCGGTGGGTCGGCCAGGCAGAGCAGTTGCCCGACGGCCTCGGCGGTGGCGCGCCGGCCGCGGGAGGTGGCGACCACCAGGTCCTCGTCGTAGGGGAGCGCCGCTTCGGCGAGCGCCTCGCGGTAACCGAACAGGCGGGTGCGGGAGCTGCACGTGAAGCCGGAGTCGGGCGCCGCGCGGAGGAAGGCGATGCGGCGGTGGCCGAGGCCGCGCAGGTAGCGGGTGCCGCCGCGGGCCGCCGCGACGTCCTCGACGTACACACTGGCCCGGCCCGGGGCGTGCTGGCTGACGTACACCACCGGCACGCCCAGCCCGTCCAGCCGCGCGAACTCTTCTTCCGTCAGGTCGAAGGAGATGACCAGGAGGGCGTCGGCGTTGCGGCGGGCCGGCAGCTGGTCGAAGAAGGCGGCGCGTTCGGCGAGGTCCGCGACGCTGTAGACCTTCAGGTCCAGGCCGGCGTCGCGCAACACCTCGCTCAGACCGCGCAGTACCTGCCCGACGAACCACGAGCCGAGGGTGGGCGCGAGCACGGCGACCGTGCCGGTCTTGCCGGTGACCAGGCTGGACGCCTGCCGGGAGATCACGAAGGACAGCTCGCGGGCCGCCGCCTCCACCTTCGCCCTGGCTTCGTCCGAGACGGTGGACAGGCCGCGCAGGGTCCGCGAGACGGTGGAGACCGAGACTCCCGCCCGTTCGGCCACGTCGGCCATGGTGGGGTGACGCTGCGCTGGAAGCATGGTCCGGAACGTAGCACAGGTGTAGCACGCATGGACCCGGTCGGTGACAGCGTTATCATCGACGGGAAAGATCAGGAGTCCGGAGGGATCCCGTGTGCCCGGAGGGATCCGATCAGGCCGGGCGGGTTGGGCAATCTGCGGCAACCCGGCCATGTCGGCTGCTTCTTCGTACGAGTGGACGCCTCTTCCCGTTGCTGCGCACGCCATTGACAGCCCCTGAGGCCGTCCCTAGCGTGCAAGCGTTGTCAGGGGTGCTCCCCGAGAGCCTCCTTGCCGCACCCTCCCCTCAGCGTTCTCCCTCGGTCAGGAGCGCAGCGTCATGCCGTTGAGCCGCAGATCCCTCTTCAGAACCACCGCCGGGGCCGCCGTCCCGCTGGCCGCCGCGACCGGCTGCGGACGTGCCCTCGCACGCGGCCCGGACCTCTCGCACGTCACCGAGGTGCCGCGCGGCCCGGTCACCATCCGCTGGTGGGCCGGGCGGGTCGCGGCCCGCGACGGCAGTGACCTGCGACCCGTCCTGGTCAGCGCGTTCCGGCGGAAGTACCCCGACGTCACCGTGCGGCTGATCGCCGCGCCGCCGACCACGGACGTGTCCCGCGCGACCCTCACGACACAGGTGGCGAGCGGCAGCCCGTCGCCGGACGTCTACATGGGCGACCTGGCCTGGCCGGCCCAGTTCGCGCACAACTCGCTGGCCCTGGCGCTGGATCCACTGCTGCCGAAGGGCTATTGGCAGCGCTATCCCGAGGAGTTGGTGCGGGCGCTGACGTACCGGGGACAGGTGTACGCGTTTCCGTTCTACCTGGACGAGGCGTTCCTGTACTACCGCAAGGACCTGCTGCACAAGCACGGGCTGCGGCCGCCCGGTTCGTGGGAGGAGCTGGCGGCCACCGCCACCAAGGTCCAGCGGGCGGGCGACGCCGACTTCGGCTTCGTCTGGCAGGGCACGGTGTACGAAGGGCTGACCGCGAACGTCGCGGAGCTGGTCGCCGACGCGGGCGGCAGCATCCTCTCTCCCGACGCCCGCAAGGTCACCTTCGACGGCCCCGCGGGGGAGCGGGCCCTGTCGTACCTGCGCGACCTGATCACCCGTGGGGTGACCCCGCCCTCGGTGACGACCTTCGTCGAGCAGGACAGTCTGGACGCCTTCACCAGCGGCCGGTCGGTGTTCCTGCGCAACTGGCTGTACGCGTGGGGGGTGGCGGACAACCCGGCGTCCTCGCAGGTGGCGGGCAAGATCGGGGTGATACGGCGGCCCGGCTTCGAAGACGGCACGGGCGGCCGCAGCTGCCTGGGCGGCTGGTGCAACTACCTCAACCCGCACTCCCCGAACCTCGGCGCGGCCCTGGCGTTCGCCCGCTTCCTCGCCGAGGAGGAGGGCCAGTCGATCCTGGCCCGCAAGGCGGCCGTGCTGCCGCCGCTCCTCTCCCAACTGCACGGCAAGGCCATGGCCCGGTCGGCCAACCCCGCCTTCGCGCTCGCCCGCGACGTACGGCTGGTCGCCCGGCCGACCCGCACCCCGGAGTACCCCATGGTCAGCAAAGCGGTGTTCACACCGGTCAACGAAGTGCTCAGCGGGGGCATGAGCGTGCGGCAGGCACTGACCCGCGCCCGCGGCGACCTGCAGGCGGCGCTGCGTGGGGAGGCGCTGTGACGGCCCCTCGGCCGACCGGCCTCGCGCGCCGCCGGGCCCGCATCGGCTGGCTCTACACCACCCCGGCGCTCGTGGTGATCGCGCTGGTGACGATCTTCCCCATCCTCTACTCCGTCGTCCTCAGCTTCAGCAAGGTCCGCTTCACCTTCGGCGGCCTGCACGTCGAGGAATGGACGCTCGGCAACTACACGACCATGCTGGCCAGTCCGGCCTGGCTGGAGGCGCTGCTCTTCACGGTCGGGTACACGCTGGTGACGGTCGCCGTGGAGATCGCCCTCGGCATCGCGGTGGCGGTGTTGCTGGACCGGCTGGAGGCCGGACGCGGCTGGATCCTCGCCCTGCTGCTCATCCCCTGGTCGCTGATCACGGTGGTCTCCGCGCAGCTGTGGGACTTCCTGTACGACGCCACCTTCGGCGCCGTGACCTGGCTGTTCGGGCTGGTCATGGACCAGCCGCCGGTCATCCTCGGCACGCCCGTACCCGCGATCACGGGGATGGCGGTCGCCGACATCTGGAAGACCACGCCGTTCGTCGCGGTGATCATCCTGGCCGGCCTGGTACGCATCCCGCAGGAGCGCTACGAGGCGGCGGAGGTGGACGGCGCGGGAGCGTGGACCACCTTCTGGAACGTCGTCCTGCCCGCACTGCGCCCGGTGGTGTCGGTGGCGGTCCTCTTCCGCGTCCTCCAGGCCTTCGGCATCTTCGACCTGCCGTTCGTCCTCACCCAGGGCGGCCCCGGCACGGCCACCCAATCCCTCGCCGTACTCGGCTACAAGACGCTCTTTCAGAACCTCGACATCGGCATGGGAGCGGCGATCGCCACGAGTACGGGCGCACTGGTCATCGTGGGCTGCCTGTTGTGCCTGCGGATGTTCCGCAACCAGGTCGACGAAGGGGGTGCGGCATGAGCGTCAGGCGCGGCCGCGGGCGCACGGGCGTGCGCCGGTATGTGAACGTGGTGAACCTCGGGGCGCTGATGCTGGTCGCGGTGACCGCCCTGCCACTGCTGTGGATGGCGGTGACCTCGTTCAAGACGGCGCGGGAGAACGGCACGCTCCCACCGACCCTTGTCCCGCACCACCCCACCCTGGCCAACTACCGGCAGGCACTGGGCTCGGCAGGCTTCGACGGCTATCTGCTCAACAGCGCGGTGGTGGCCGTCAGCGCCACCGCCCTCGTCCTCGGCCTCGGACTGTTCGCCGGATACGCGCTGGCCCGCATGCCGATGCGTGGCCGCGGCCCGGTGATGACCGCGCTGTTGATGATCTCCGTCTTCCCGACCATCGCGGTGGTCACCCCGCTGTACCTGGTCGAACGCCAACTGGACCTGCTCAACAGCTACTGGGGCCTGATCATCCCGTACACCGCCTTCCACCTGCCGTTCGCGATCTGGATCCTGCGCAACTCGCTGCTGGGCATCCCGTACGAACTGGAGGAGGCGGCGACCGTGGACGGCGCGGGGCCGACCCGCACACTGCTGTCCGTGATCCTGCCGCAGGCCCGGCCCGCGCTGTTCACGGCCGGCGTGTTCACCTTCACCGCCACCTGGACGGAGTTCCTGATGGCGCTCACCTTCAACAGCGAGGACGCCTACCGCACCGTGCCGGTGGGCATCGCACTCTTCAGCAGCCAGTACGAGATCCCGTACGGGACGATCTTCGCCGGCGCGATGGCCGCGACCGTACCGATCGCCCTCCTCGTCCTGGTCTTCCGGCGCGCCGTACTGTCCGGCCTGACCGACGGCGCGGTCAAGGGATGACCGGATCGACCTCCGATGTGCCCGACCTGCTTCCCGAAGGAGTCTTCGTGACCGTCCCCGCCTCGCCCGATCTGTCCTCGCAAGACCCCGACTGGTGGCGGCAGGCCGTCATCTACCAGGTGTATCCGCGCAGCTTCGCCGACAGCGACGGCGACGGCATCGGCGACCTGCCCGGCATCACCGCCCGGCTGACCCACCTCGCCGCCCTCGGCGTGGACGCGCTGTGGCTGAGCCCCTTCTACCCCTCCGAACTGGCCGACGGCGGATACGACGTGGCCGACTTCCGCGACGTCGACCCGCGGCTGGGCACCCTCGCCGACTTCGACGCGATGGTCGCCGAAGCACACCGGCTGGGCTTGAAGGTGTTGGTGGACCTGGTGCCCAACCACACCTCCGACCAGCACGTATGGTTCCAGGAGGCGCTGGCGTCGCCACCCGGCTCGGCGGCCCGCGCGCGTTACGTCTTCCGCGACGGGCGCGGCGAGAACGGCGAGCTGCCGCCCTCGGACTGGGTCTCGCGGTTCGGCGGCAGCGCCTGGCAGCGGGTGCCGGACGGCCAGTGGTACCTGCACCTCTTCGCCCCCGAGCAGCCGGACCTGGACTGGAGCAACGAAGAGGTCCGCGAGGACTTCCGGCACACGCTGCGCTTCTGGTCCGACCGCGGGGTCGACGGCTTCCGCATCGACGTGGCGCACGGGCTGGCCAAGGACCTCGCCGAACCGCTGCGCGACATGGGCGAGAACCAGTTCAAGGGCGACCACGACCTGATGCCGGACGGCACCCACCCGCACTGGGACCGGGACGAGGTGCACGAGATCTACCGGGACTGGCGCATCGTCCTGGACTCCTACACCCCGCCGCGGATGGCGGTCGCCGAGGCCTGGGTGAAGAACTCCCGCCGGGTCCTCTACACCCGGCCCGACGAACTCGGCCAGGCCTTCAACTTCGAATACCTCCAGGCGGAGTGGACGGCCCGCGCGCTGCGCAAGGTCATCACCGAGTCGCTGGCCACGGCCGCCGCCGCGGGCGCCTCGGCGACCTGGGTGCTCTCCAACCACGACGTCGTACGACACGCCTCCCGGTACGCACTGCCCCTCGGCACCGACACCGACGCCTGGCTGCTGAGCGGCGGCAAGGACCCGGCCCCCGACCCGGAGCTGGGCCTGCGCCGAGCCCGCGCCGCGACCCTGCTGATGCTGGCCCTGCCCGGCGCCTCCTACGTCTACCAGGGCGAGGAACTGGGCCTGCCGGAGGTCGCCGACCTGCCCGCCGAGGCGCTCCAGGACCCGGTGTGGGAACACACCGGGCACACCCGCAAGGGTCGGGACGGCTGCCGGGTGCCGCTGCCGTGGGCCAGGGAAGGCGCCTCGTACGGCTTCGGGCCCGGCGGCACCTGGCTGCCGCAGCCGCCCGTCTTCGCAGAGCTGTCGGTGGCGGCCCAGGACGGCGTCGAGGGCTCCACACTGGAGCTGTACCGCACGGCCCTGCGGCTCCGGCGCGAGCTCCAGGGTGACGAGTCGCTCGAATGGCTGACACCGCCCGACGAGACGGCGACGGACGGCCCGGCGGGCGACGGCACCGCCGACCTCATCCACTTCGCCCGCTCCACCGGCTGGCAGTGCCTCGCCAACCTCTCCGACCGGCCCGTACCACTCCCCGCCGGCCACCTGCTCCTCACCAGCGCCCCCCTGACCGACGGGCTTCTGCCCCCGGACACCACGACCTGGCTGCGCATCGAGGGCTGACCTCCCGGCGTACACCGACGCCGGATACAGGCGGTGCGACCGGGTGTGCGGGGCGGCGCTCCCGGTCGCGCTGCTCGCCGGATCTTGGAAGAGTGAGGTGGTGGGACAGGTGTGACCAGGCGAGAGGAGCGGCTGCCATGGGAGGACAGGTTCCCGCGGAGAGCCTGGAGGCCCGGCCGCTGCGCGAGGACAGCGCCCCGGCCTGGCTGGAGCTCCACCATGCCGTCGAGCGGGCCGACGCGACCGGCGAGCACGCCGATACCGAGGAGTTCCTGGAAGTGCTGGCCGACCCCAAGCTGGACCCGGACCGGGACAGCCTGGGGCTGTGGGACGGGCCGCGCCTGGTCGCGTACGCCGTGCTGCACACGCCGCACGGAGCGCTGGACGCGGCCCGCTTCCAGGGTGACGCGCAGGTCCACCCCGGCTGGCGGCACCGCGGCATCGGGGACCGGCTCTTCGCGTGGCTGGAGGAGCGTGCGCAAGCCCGGCAGGCGGCGGACGCCGAGCTGTCCGGCCTGCGGGGTGAGCTGCTGCTCGAAGGGATGGCGGACCAGGAGGACCTGGCGAAGCTGGCCGAGCGGCGCGGGTTCACCCCCTGCCGCTGGTGGTTCCGCATGAAGCAGCCGCTGGACGGCGGCCGCCCCGAGCCCCGCCCGGCTCCCGAGGGCACCCGTCTCGTGACGTACGAGGCGGCGTACTCGGAGGCCACCCGGCTCGCGCACAACGACGCGTTCCGCGACCACTGGAACTTCACCCCCTTCGACGAGACCGACTGGCAGACCTGGGTCACCGGAGCCAAGGCGTTCCGGCCCGCGATGTCACGACTGCTGGTGACGGACGAAGGTGTGGCGGACAAGGAAGTGGCGGACAAGGAAGTGGCGGCGTACCTCCTGGCGGAGGAGAGCACCGCGGAGACCGCAGCAACGGGCAGCCGGGACTGCCACGTCGGCTACCTCGGCACCCGGCGGGCCTACCGCGGCCGGGGCGCTGCGCCCGCGCTGCTCAGAGAGGTACTGCGCACTGCGCGTGACGCCGGGTACGACACGGTGTCGCTGACCGTGGACACCGCCAATCCCTCCGGTGCGTTGGGTTTCTACGAGGAGTCGGGGTTCGTGGTGGAACGCGAAACCGTCACCTACACCCGCCCCTTGGCCGCGTCCCGCCCGTCCTGAGGCATCCCTCCGGCCCCTCCGGCGGATTCGAAGCGACGGGCGACCAATCCGGCAGCGCCGTGGCTCCGAACCAGGGGTGTGAAGCAGCGAAACGGAGAGCTTGGGCGACGGGCCCTGGCTTCGTCGGGTGGACTGGTCGCCGGTTACGCGGCGCTGGCCGTGGCGGAGCTGGTGTCCGTGGCCGTGCGGCCGGAAGCGAGCCCGGTCACGGCGGTCGGCGGCGCGGTCATCGACCGGACCCCGGCCGCGGTGAAGGACTGGGCGATCCGCCAGTTCGGCACCGCCGACAAACTGGCGCTGCAACTGGGCATCCTGGGCGTACTCGCCGTCCTCGCCGGTGTACTGGGGCTGCTGGGCCTGCGGTACCGGCGATCGGCATCGGCCGGCGTGCTGCTCTTCGGCGTGGCCGGAGCCGTCGCCGCGACGGGGCGGCCGGACACGGTGGGAGCCGTCGACGCCGTGCCGTCGCTGGTCGGGGCCGTCGCGGGAGCAGGAGTGCTGTACGTGCTCCGCGCGCGGCTGCCGGTGGGTGCGGGTGGCGGTACGGGCCAGGGTGCGGGAAGGAAGACGGAGGGCTCGGAGCCGGAAAGGGAGACGGAGAGCTCGGAGCCTGAGCGGTCCTCGGAGCCTGAGCGGTCCTCGGGGCCGGGTCCCGGGCGCAGGGGGTTCCTGATGGCGGCCGGTGCCGTCACCGCCGTCTCCACCGGGGCCGGGCTGTGGGGCCGGCGGCTGAACGCCTCGGCGTCGGTTGATGCGGAGGCGTCCCGTGCAGCGGTCGAGCTGCCGGCCCCCGACTCACCGGCGCCGCGCCTGCCCCGCGGGGTGGATCTGAAGCTCCCCGGACTGACGCCGTACCGGACCCCGACCCGGGACTTCTACCGGGTCGACACGGCGCTGACAGTGCCGCGCCTGGACGCCGGACGGTGGCGGCTGCGCATCCACGGCAAGGGGGTGCGCAACCCACTGACGCTGGACTTCGACGCGCTGCTGCGACGCCGGCTGATCGAGCGGGACGCCACCATGACCTGCGTGTCCAACGAGGTCGGCGGCCCCTACGTCGGCTCGGCCCGCTGGCTCGGCGTGCCACTGGCCGAGGTGTTGCGGGAAGCAGGCGTACGGCCGCCCTCCCAGGGCGGACGCGCCGACCAACTGGTGGCCCGATCGGTGGACGGCATGACCCTCGGCACGCCGGTGGAGACCGTCATGGACGGCCGCGACGCGATGCTCGTGGTGGGCATGAACGGTGAGCCGCTGCCCTTCGAGCACGGCTTCCCGGTCCGCATGCTGGTGCCCGGTCTGTACGGCTACGTATCGGCGTGCAAATGGCTCCAGGACCTGGAGCTGACCACGTTCGCGGCGTACGACACCTACTGGGTCGAGCGGAAGTGGGCGCGCAAGGCGCCGATCAAGACCGAGTCCCGGATCGACACCCCCAGGCCGTTCGCCTCGCTCAAGACCGGCACCGTCACGGTCGCCGGAGTGGCCTGGGCGCAGCACAAGGGCATCGAGCGGGTCGAAGTACGGGTGGACGACGGCGGCTGGCACGAGGCGGAGCTGGCCGCACAGGGCCCGGTCGACACCTGGCGGCAGTGGATGTGGCGGTGGCCGGCCAAGCCCGGCACCCACACCCTCCAGGTCCGCGCCACCGACCGCACCGGCGCCACCCAGACCTCCGCCCGGGCCCGTCCCATTCCTGACGGTGCGTCCGGCCACCACTCGGTGGTGGTCACCGTGACCTGACCCACTGACCCGACTCGGCCTGATCAGCCTGTCCCGACTCGACCTGACCTGACGTGACTTGGCCTGACCCATCGTCCCTTCTGCATGAGGAGAAGAACACCATGAACACCCTGCGTATGCGCCGTACCGTCCTCGCCGTCACCGCCGCCGCGCTCCTGCCCGTCTCACTGGCCGCCTGTTCCAGCGACGACGGGGGACAGGACAAGGCGTCGAACTCCGACTCGTCCGCCGCGCCCAAGGGATCCAAGAGCAAGTCGATGGACCCGATGGCCGGCCCGTTCGGCCCTGCCTGCGCCACCGTCCCCAAGGAAGGCAAGGGCAGCTTCGACGGCATGGCCCAGGACCCGGTGGCCACCGCCGCATCGAACAACCCCGCACTTTCCACGCTGGTCTCCGCCGTGAAGAAGGCCGGCCTGGTCGACACCCTGAACAACGCCGAGAACATCACGGTCTTCGCGCCGACCAACGACGCCTTCGACAAGCTGCCCAAGGACCAGCTGAACAAGGTCATGAACGACAAGGAGCTGCTGACCAAGATCCTCACGTACCACGTCGTCGGCCAGAAGCTCACTCCGAAGAAGCTGGAGAACGGCAGCTACCCGACGCTGGAGAAGAGCAAGCTCAGCACGTCCGGTTCCGGCACGTCGTACAAGGTCAACGGCGTCTCGAACGTGGTCTGCGGCAATGTGCCCACCGCCAACGCCACCGTCTACATCGTCGACAACGTCCTGATGCCGAAGGGCTGATCCCGATCCCTGAGTCCCTGGCCTCCGGGCCGGTACCGGGCGGGCGTCCCCGTGGGGGACGCCCGCCCGGTCGACCAATCCGGTCGGTCGCCCGCTCCGAATCCTCAGGGACAGGCGGTGCATTCGGCGCCGCCGCGGCCGTGGAGGAGACGGATGCCGATGGTGCGCACCGCAGTGGTGGGCAGTGGGATAGCGGGATTGACAGCCGCGTACGTGCTCCGCAACGCGCACGAGGTGACGCTGTACGAGGCGGCGGATCGGCTCGGTGGCCACGCCCACACCCACGACCTGGCCTCGGCAGACGGGCGGGTGCACCAGGTGGACTCCGGGTTCATCGTGCACAACACGCGCACCTACCCCCACCTGCTGCGCCTGTTCGACGAGCTGGGGGTGGCGACCCAGGAATCCGAGATGAGCATGTCGGTGCGGTGCGCCGGCTGCGGCCTGGAATACGCAGGCGCACGCGGCCCGAGCGGACTCTTCGGCCGGCCTCGCAACGCGGTCAGCGCACGCTATCTGCGACTGCTGGCGGAAGTACCGCGCTTCCACGCGCGAGCCCGCCGACTCCTCGCCAACGACATCCAGGACGACCGTACCCTCGCCGCCTTCCTTGCCGAGGGCCGCTTCTCGCCCTACTTCGTCTCCCACTTCCTCACGCCCCTGGTGTCGGCGGTGTGGTCGTGCGATGCCACGACCGCACTGCGCTACCCGGCGCGGTACCTCTTCCGCTTCCTGGCCCACCACGGCATGCTCTCCATCGGCACCTCGCCCACCTGGCGAACGGTCAGCGGCGGCTCGCGCGCCTACGTGGAGCGCGTCGCCAAGCAGGTCGCCACGGTCCACACCGCCGCTCCGGTGCGGGCCGTCAGCCGGACCGGCCGCGGGGTGCGGATCACCACCGAGGACGGCACCTCGGACCGGTACGACTCCGTGGTGATCGCCGTCCATCCGGACCAGGCACTGCGCCTGCTCGCCGACCCGACCGACGACGAGCGGGCGGTGCTGGGCGCCTTCCGCTATTCGCGCAACGCCACACTCCTGCACACCGACACCTCCCTGTTGCCCCCGCGCGCGGCGACCGCCTCCTCGTGGAACTACCTGATGCCGTCCTGCCGGTCCGCCGCCGACCAGGTGCTGGTCAGCTATGACATGAACCGGCTCCAGCGACTGGAGGCCCCCGAGCGGTACGTCGTCACCCTCAACGGCGGCGAACGCGTCGCACCGGACCGGGTGCTGGCCCGCATGACGTACGAGCACCCCGTCTACACGCCCGAGTCCGTCGCGGCCCAACGCCGGCTGCCCGGCTTGAGCGGCCCGGTCACCGCCTATGCCGGTGCGTACCACGGCTGGGGGTTCCACGAGGACGGCTGCCGCTCAGGCGTGGCGGCGGCCCGAGCGCTGGGGGTGGAGTGGTGAGCACCGCCGCCTCCGCACGCACTGTCGGCCGGCCCAGTGGTGCCACTGCCCGCACCCCCGCGTTGTATCCCAGCCTCATCACGCATGTCCGCACCCGGCCGCGACGCCATGTGCTCCGGCACCGCACCTATCTGTGGCTGGTGGACCTCGACGCCCTGCCCCGACTGCCCCGGATCCTGCGCCCGCTGGCCCGATTCGACGCCCGCGACCACTTCGGGGGCGGGCGGCGCGAGGGCGCCCCGGCCACGATCCGGGAAGGGCTGGAGGCCTTCCTCGCCGCGCGCGGTGTGGCACTCCACGGCGGCCGGGTGCTCATGCTGGCGCACGCCCGGGTGTTCGGTCATGTCTTCAACCCGCTGTCCCTGTACTGGTGCCACACCCCGGACGGTGTCCTGCGGTGCGTGGTGGCCGAGGTGCACAACACCTACGGCCAGCGCCACTGCTACCTCCTCGAACCGCAGGCGGCCGAGCACGGCAGCGGCCGGACACACCAGGAGTTCCGTACGGAGAAGGAGTTATACGTGTCGCCGTTCTTCGGTGTCGACGGTGCGTACCGGATGCGGCTGCCCGTCCCCGATGAGCGGCTCGACCTCGGCGTG
The DNA here is from genome assembly GCF_000718305.1 of Streptomyces niger. Taxonomy (GTDB): domain Bacteria; phylum Actinomycetota; class Actinomycetes; order Streptomycetales; family Streptomycetaceae; genus Streptomyces; species Streptomyces niger. The sequence goes on along the minus strand of NZ_JOFQ01000027.1, from coordinate 24,897 downwards.
CGGCTCGAAAGCGACGGCTCCCACCGGCTGACCGCCACCGTACGCGGCGTCCGCCGGCCCGCCGGCACCGCGGGACTGCTCCGGGCCGCCGTCCGCCATCCCTGGTCCACCGCCGCCGTCTCCCTGGGCATCCGCTTCCACGGCCTCCGCCTGTGGCGGCGCGGCCTGCCCGTTCAGCCCCGTCCCCCGCATCCCCACCAGGAAGGTATGCAGTGACCAGCCCCACGATTCCCACCACCGCGGCCGTCGACGCCGAGCGGTGGCCCGATGTCGCCGCGCTGCCGCCCTGCTCCGCCGCCCGCGGGGCGGTGGCCGAACGCCTCGTACGGCGCGCCCTGGCCCGGCTGCCGCTCACCGTGCACCTGGGCCCCCACGAACGACTCGCCCCCCTCACCGACGAACGGCTCGCCCCCATACGATTCGCCCACGAACGACTCGGCCTCGGCGGTCCGGTGCTCACGGTGCGGGCCCCCGACGCCTTCTTCCGGCGTATCGCCGCCAGAGGCCTCACCGGCTTCGGCGAGTCCTACATGGCGGGGGAGTGGGAGGCCGAGGACCTGGTGGGCGTGTTGCAGGTCTTCGCCGACCACGTCACCACCCTCGTCCCCGCCGCACTGCAACGTCTGCGCCGTTTCTGGGCACTGCGGCAACCGGTCGGCCAGCGCAACACCCACGACGGGGCACGCGCCAACATCCACCACCACTACGACCTGTCCAACGACCTCTTCGCCCTCTTCCTGGACGACACACTCACCTATTCCTCGGCCGTCTTCGACGCTCTGCCCGCCCGCTGGGAGGGGCTGGCCGGGGCGCAGCGGGCGAAGATCGATCAGCTGCTGGACCTGGCCGGTGCGGGCCCCGGCACCCGGCTGCTGGAGATCGGCACCGGCTGGGGCGAACTGGCCGTCCGCGCCGCCGCGCGCGGCTGCCACGTCCACTCGGTCACGCTCTCGGCCGAGCAGCGAGACCTGGCGCTGGCGCGCATCCGCGCGGCCGGCCACGAGGGGGCGGGCCGTCGTCGAACTGTGCGACTACCGGGACGTGCGCGGGCAGTTCGACGCCGTCGTGAGTGTGGAGATGATCGAGGCGGTCGGCGCGGAGTACTGGCCCCAGTACTTCGCCACCCTCGCCCGAAGGCTGCTGCCCGGCGGCCGCATCGCCCTGCAGGCGATCACCATGCCGCACGACCGGATGCGGGCGACCCGCAACACCCACACCTGGATCCAGAAGTACATCTTCCCCGGCGGCATGCTGCCCTCCGTGACGGCCATCGCACACCACGCCCGAGCCGCCGGGCTGGGCATACGGGACCGCACGGCCTACGGCGCGCACTACGCCGAGACCCTCCGGCTGTGGCGGGAGCGCTTCACGGCGCGGGAGAGCGCGGTGGCCGAGCTGGGTTTCGACGCCGTCTTCCGCCGCATGTGGGCCTTCTACCTCGCCTATTCCGAGGCCGGCTTCCGCTCCGGCTACATCGACGTGCACCAGATCCAGCTGACCCACGAGGGACTGGGCCGATGACTCCGGCGACACACGCCGTGCTCGTCCTGCCGTACGCCGCAGGCGCACCGGCCCCGTTCGCGTGGCGCGCCTTCGCCGTCAACCTGGCGGTGGCGGCGGGCGCGGCGCTCGCGGTCCTGCTCGGTACGTTCGCCGTGGCACTGCGCCGGGGCCGGCACCGCATCGTGGACGTCGCCTGGGGCCTGGCGTTCGCCGCGGTGGCACTGACCACGTACGGCATGTCGGCCGGCGAGGGGAACGCCGGCCGACGGCTGCTGGTCACCACGCTGACCGTGGTCTGGGGACTGCGCCTGGCCGGCCACATCGCCCGGCGCGGCCGGGGCAGGGGCGAGGACCCGCGGTACGAGAAGCTGCTGGCCAAGGCGCCCGGCAACCGCAACGCCTACGCCTTCCGCATGGTCTACCTGCTGCAGGCCGCCCTCGTCTGGCTGGTCTCGCTGCCCGTCCAGGCCGCCCAGTACATCCGCGCAGCGCCCGACGCGCTCATCGCCGTGGGGGTGGCATCGTGGCTGGTCGGCCTGGTCTTCGAAGCCGTCGGCGACCACCAGCTCGCCCGTTTCGCCGCGGACCCGGCCAACCGGGGAAAGATCATGGACCGCGGTCTGTGGGCGTGGACCCGGCATCCGAACTACTTCGGCGACTTCTGCGTCTGGTGGGGGCTGTTCCTCTTCGCCTGCGGCGACCTGTCGGTGGCCGCCGCCACCGTCCTCGCGCCCGTGGTCATGTCCTTCCTGCTGACCCGGGGCAGCGGCAAGGCCCTGCTGGAGCGGCACATGGCGGGCCGACCGGGGTACGCCGAGTACGCGGCCCGCACCAGTGGATTCTTCCCCGTGCCACCTGGCCTGCGCGCACGCGCACGCGCACGCGCACGCGCACGGACACGGACACGGACACGAGCACCTCGCCGCTGACAGTCCGGTGCCGCCCCGGTACCACGCCGGTACCCCCCGGTACTGCCCGGCCGGCCTCGGGCGTGGGAGGCGCGGGACAGCTTGACGGGCGCCGGCAGCAGTACGCCGGCGCCAGTCAGCCGTTGACCGTTGCCAGTCAGCCGTTGACCGTCAGCCGTTGACCGTTGGCCGCTGTCGGATATCAGGTGTCGGGTGTCGGGTGTCGGGCCCTGCCTCACGTACGGGCCGGGAAGTCCATCAGCGCGACCGGCCGGGTGGTGGGCTGCCGCGAGCCGCCGGCCGGCTCCACCGTCACCCCCATACCGCTGGCCTTGCCCAGGTCCCCGTCCAGCAACGTGGCGGTCGCACCGCGGGCAGGGTGGAACGTACCCGCCGCACGCATCCTCCCGCCGTCGTTGAACCACAGCTGGTAGACCTTGTCGCCGGGCGGGTCGGCCAGGCCGGAGGCGACGAAGGCCGCACGGTTCTGTGCGCGCGAGACCACGACCGTACCGCTGCCGCCGTCGCTGAGCTTGCCGGTCGTCACCCGGGCGTCGGGCGCGGCCAGCACCGCCGCCAGCTCCGCCGCCTGCTGCTGCGCCGCCGAGCGCGCCTCCCGGGCCTCCTGATGCTGCCAGACCGCGACCCCACCGAACGCCACCGCGGCGGCAAGACACGCGGCCAGCGCCAGACGGGGCAGCGAACGCCGCCGCACCCGCCCGGAGAAGCGGTCACCACTCACCGGGGGCGGCTCCTGGCGCACCGTGGCGATGTGGTGCAGCACGCGGTCCTTCAACTCCGGCGGCGGCACCGCGGCCACGGCCTGCCCGAGGCGCGCGGCCGTGGCGGACAGCTCCGCGACCTCCTGCCGGCAGGCCGCGCAGTCCCGCAGATGATGTTCGAAGCGGATACGCTCCTCCTCCGGAAGAGCATTGAGCACATACGCTCCGGTCGCCGTGTGCAGATCGGCGTCGTTCATGCCGTCACCCCCAGGCAGTCGCGCAGCCGGATCAACCCGTCCCGCAACCGAGTCTTGACGGTACCCAACGGCAGCGCCAGCAACTGCGCCACCTCCCGATAGGTCAAGCCGCGGTAGTAGGCCAGCGTCACCGACTCGCGCTGCCGCTCGGTGAGCGCACCCAGACACCGGCGGACCCGCTGGCCCTCCAGCCGCGCCTCCACCTGCTCACTCACCTCGTCATAGGCCGGAGTGCGCTCCAGCAGCGCCGCCTTGCTCTCCCGCTCGGTCCTGGCCTGCGACGCCCGTACCCGGTCCACCGCACGCCGGTGCGCCATCGTCAGTACCCACGTCATCGCGCTGCCCTTGTCCGGGCGGAAGCGGGCCGCACTGCGCCAGACCTCGACGAGCACCTCCTGAGCGACCTCCTCGGATTGCCCCGGATCCCGCAGTACCCGCGTCACCAGTCCCAGCACCGGCCCGCTCACCAGGTCATACAGCTGCCCGAACGCCTCCTGGTCGCCGAGCGCCACCGCGGTCAGCAACGCTTCCGCATCCGGCCCGGCCGGCCGGGGTCCCGGCGCTCTCCCTACCCCTGGCGCTTCCATTGCGCTCCTTCGCTCGGTGCTGCCTCACATCACACCTTCGTTCCGGTCAGCACGCCGTCCGGACACGCAGATGTCTCCCACGTCCTTTCTTCGGAGCCGAGACCCGACCGGATTGGTCGTCGAACGAAGAACGCGTTCATGCCGACGACGAAGGGGGCGCGGAGGGCCCCGGAAGGGGCGCGCCCTGCCGTAAGGCAACGGCTGACCGGGACCCCGAGGCCCCCGGGGTCGCCCTCTCTTGAAGAGCACAGCACTCTCCTCGGCCGCGACGGCGAACTGGCCCACGCGCGATGCACGCCCGGCAGGTGGCCGAGGAGTACCCCGACGGAGTGGTCCCTGGGCGTGGCGCTCACGCTGCAAGGGGAGTACGACGAAGCGCGGCGCGTCAGTGAACTCTGTACCCAGCCTCCCGCAGTGGTAGCGAGGACGACCGCCTCGACGCCGCCTACCTGGCCGGTTTGATCGCTCCGCTCACCGGCCGTCCGCTGGCGGCGACGATCGCGGACGAGGCGGCGGGCCCGACGGACCCGGGCCCCGAGCCGTACTCGGCTCGACGGCCCGGCTGCGTTGCCGTCTGGTCTCCGTCTTTTTCTGCTGGTCGGCGCTTGGGTAGAGGCGTCGATGCTCGCGGGCTGCGTGGAAGGTCCAGTAGTCGTCGAAGTCGCCGTTGGTGATCAGGGCGCGGAGTTCGAGGACGGCGTCGGCGCCGTTTCGGCCGCGGCGCGGGCGGCGTGTCCGGCGAGGATCGCGGTGAGTTTGTCCGCGGCCCAAATCTCGGCCTCGCGGCTGCCGGCCGGGGGGAAGGCGTGCGCGGCGGTCCAGCAGTACTCGGCGACGTGCACGAAGTCGAGCAGACTGTGCAGGCGGACGCCGCGGCGAGCGGCTTCGGCCTGGATCAGGTCGAGTTGATGGCGGGCGCCGTCGACGAGCATGACCCAGTCCCGCAGATGGTCCGGGTCGCGGGCCTCGGCCTGGGCGAACGCATCGGCGATGACCTGCTCCGGCGGGTGGATCAGCGAGGCAGTGCACCATTTCTGTGCCGCTTTCGGGCCTGGCCTGGGTGGTCGGTCCTGGCCGCGGCCGCCGGGCGGATGGATGATGTCGTACGGCCGACGCGGGGCGGGTGCGGGCTCTTCTTCGGTTCTTCTTGCGATTCGGTTTGGTTGGCACCGTCGAATCTACGAGGAAGAGCCCCTTGGTCACCGGGGGTTGAGGGGGCCGGTGACCGCATCACGGCGGGCGAGGGCGAAACGTCCCGGCGCGTCCTCGGCCAGCCAGCCCCGCTCCACCAACCGCTTGAGCTTGGCCCGCGTCCCCTCGATCTTCCCGGCCGTCGCGGACAGCCCGATCCGCGGCACGACCTGCTTGGCCTGCAACGGGCCCGGCGCGTCCGCCAGCGCTTCCATGATGTCCCGGTAGACATCCGGCAACACCTTCGCCTCCAGGCCCTCCCGCCACGGCGGGACCATCACCACGCCGGCCCCGTGCGGCTGGGACTTCTGTGCAGGCTCCACCGGCACATCTGCATCGCTGTCCGGCTCCGCGGCCGACAGCTCAGCCAGCGCCTTCGTGACCGTCTCCCGCGTGATCTCCCACCGCGACAGATCCTCCTGAGCCACCTCCAGCATCAGCGCCAACTCCGCCATCTCGGACGGAAGTTCCTCGACGCTGCGCCGGGCCGCGACCTCCCGCGCCTCGAGTCCTCCGGCAAAGACACCATGGCGCCCCACCTCCACCCCAACACGGTGGAAGCAAGCCCCCGCCCCGACACCACCGCTTAGCGTCTGCCCAGGTCAATCATTCCCCCGAGAGGATCCACACCCATGAACGATTGGCTTGGCATGTCACCCACACCCGGCAGTCCGCAGGCAGCAGAGGGGCTGCGGCCCCGAGTGGCCCCTACCAGCCTTCAGGTGCGGCGACGGATGAGTAAGCGGTCCGGCTGGGGTGCACACCGAGCCGCACCATGCTCTCCAGGAGCATCAGCGCCGCCCCGGTGAGATCCACTACCGGGACGAACGGGCCACGTTCGGCCAGGTGGTCTTGCACGGCGCGCGTCGCCCCCGAAAGACCGGTGCAGCTCAACACCAACACGTCAGCCTCGTCGGATGTGACTGCCTGAACCGCTCCGGCGTTCAGCGCACGCACCAACGCTTCTTTCTCGAACCCCGATTCCCCGGACCCAAACGGCACCGTGAGGACACGACAGCGCCCGGACACCCCTTCCTGGGCCAGCAGCTGGCGGAAGACGGACGCGGCGCTCGGCAGCGTGGTCAGCACGCCCACCCGCAGCCCAAGATTCATCGCTACGTGCAGCGCCGGCAAAAGCCCGCCCACCACGGGCACATCAACCACTTCACGGGCGGCGTGGACCACTGGTTCAGCCGCACAGTCGATCATTACGCCGTCGCTACCACTGTGGGCAGCGCGCACCACCTCGGCAAGGATGGCGGGCCCGGCGGCAGCCAGACCGTAGCGCGAGGCAGACATCTCATCCGGCACGGCGGCCGCCACCACGTCGACTCCCACACCGTGTCCGGCCCAAGCTCCGACTTCTTCCCGTACCGTCGCGACATGCTCCGCGAAGCCCGGCAACACCACTGTCAGCCGCATGCACTCCTCCTTCGCCAGAAACGGCATACCCGTCGGAAATGTTCTTGATCCTTCCGCCGCCGAGCCGAGGGGCCTGCGCGATACCGTCGTGCCCACCGCGCACCACCAGCCCCCGCCCGCCATCAACCCTGGACGGCCCTCTGGGCGGCCCCGTCCGCGGCTGCTGTTCGGGCTAGGACTCCGGCCGCGCACCTGGAGTGATCCGAAAGGATGTGGGACGGGCGGAACGGCTTGACGTCCCCGGCCGGATCTCGACCTCCCTGACCGTCAGTCCGGCTCGCTCGGTGCGGTGCCGCGGGAAGGCCTGGCGCGTGTACCGCGGCGGCAGATACATCCCGTAAAGCCCTTCGTTAGGGGCCTCACCCGGGCGTTTGAGAACGCTGACGATCGCTTCCGATACGTCGATCCCGGTGACGTCCGCCCCCGCACGCAACTGTTCACAGGTGGGCCGTCCGGTGCCGCCGAAGTCCGCATTGAGCGCCCGCGCCCCGCGCGGCAGGCCCGTCACAGCCGCTCGACGGCGGCGATCTGGGCGTGCTGGTGGACGGGCGGCACTTCGGAATAGCGCGCGGCGACTCGATCGGCCTTTTGCCATAGGGAGTCATTTCCTCTGCCGTTATGAGGAGTGCACCTTTTCGGGTGCACTTCATTCACAAGGTTGTCCCGCTTGCCATTCTCGTAAGCGGCGCTAAGCTGAAAAGTTTGTACGCGCCGACGCACGCCGGAGTATTTATTGCTCCCGAGTGTCACGGGGAAACATCCGTGCAGGCCGAATGGGTGAACTGGGCGGGGGGAAGGTCGGCAGGGGTCGGCTCCGGGAACGCTCAGAAGGTAACGCGCTCGCTAGTAAGGGGTAGGCCGCAGGGGCGGAGGGGCGACTGTTTCCCTTACCTCATTTCCGACAGTCAGGAGGATGGATGTGGAGGCACCGCTACCCGCTATGAGTTTCCGCACCCGACCTTTCACTGATCGGTGCGACCGTATTCGACGGCGTGGCGATCACGCACTGATCGGAGTGAGCACGAACAACAGCTATTTCAGTGCTGAACGGCTCACTGTGCTGGTGCACTGGGCGCAGGAACACTTCCGGGCCGTCGACATCGTCTGCGCCGACCTGCACATAGACACCGTGCTGTGCGCTGAGGGCGGAGATCCGGGGGATGTTGGCCGGCGTTCTCGCCGACGCGTCACCGACGTGCGCCGCAGAATCCGTAAAGCCGTCCACGCCGCCTCGTCCGACGGCCCGCAACCCGGAGACCACCTACTGTCGGACTTTCAGGATAATCCCGCCTATCAGCGCCTGCGGGCCGACATCGACAAGGCCCTGCGCGAGGACAGAGAATTCGCGAACGCCTGCCGCGATATGATCCGCCTCCATCTGCTGGGCAAACCACAAGCGGTGGGCGACACGAATGCTGCGATCAGTTCAGTGGGTGACGATCCGGCAGACGCGGTGGAATCCGAACAGGTGCGGGCCGGCCTGCAGTACCTAGGCAGCGAACTGCCATTCTTCGTGGACACCCCGAGCATTCTGGGAGTTCCCTCGTCAGTGTCGTGCTACCACATGTTCACGCCCATCCTCGGGCCGCTGCGCCTGAGGAAAACCGGTCTGCGGGCCGCGGACAACCAGGCGTTCCTGGCGGTGACTCCGGCTGACGTCCCCACGAACCCGTGCCACACCGGCCGCCCGGAAGACACCGGCTCCTCCGCGCCCGGGCGGCCCGGCGGTTTCGTACAGGACGACCCCGCTCCGCGAGATCGTCACGCCGCTCGCCCCACGCACGGACAGCCGGGCGGAGAAAGGGACTGAAGTGAACGAACATTCTGCACCGGTCGGCCCCCCGGCGCCCGGAGCCCTCCCGGCGGATGCGGAAGCGGACCGGACGCCGCGGCCGAACAGGAACAAGACGGCCTGCCCGGCCGCGGTAAGCGCCGTCTCGCCCGGCAAGAACGCCACCCACCCCGCCCACGCGGACGTGGCCTTCCCGCTCTCCCGGCGCGGTGATGTCGTCCCCGACGTGTGCGCCTGGCTGCGCGACCAGCGCCCGGTAGCCCGGGTGCGCACGCTGGCCGACGCCCCGGCATGGCTGGTGTCCACCTACGACCTGGCCACCCGTGTCCTGGAGGACGAGACCTTCAGCCTCTCCGCCACCGCCGCCCCCGGCGCACGTCAGCAGTACGCACCCACCTTCCCCCTCCAAGTCCGCAACAACCTGGCGCGCATCAAAGACGAGGGAATGCGGGACGCCGTAATGCAGGCCCTGTCACCTCGCGCGATCAAGCAGGCGTCCGGCCAGTTCCGCCACCACGCTGATGCGCTGATCGACGAAGTGTTGGCCGAGGGCCCGCCCGTCGATCTCAAGGCCCGGTTCGCCGACCCCTACACCGCGTACGTGATGTGCACCGTCCTGGGGCTTTCTCACGCCGACTGGCGGCGGCTGATGAGCGGCCTGGACATCAGTATCATGACCGCGCCCCGTCCCTTCGAAGGCGCCCTCGCCAACTGGGACAAGGGGATGTCCTACATGGCCGAGCGCCTACAGGCGCCCGATGCCGTCGACGCGCCCGGTCTGTTGGGCGCGCTGGCGCGGGTCCGCGCCGACGGCGGCGACGTGGAAGGAGCGGGCACCGACGAACACCTCACGATGACGCTGCACTCCCTGTTCGAGGCGGGGGCGGTCAGCACTTCCGCCTTCCTGACGCTGGCTATCATGCTGCTGATGCAGGACGGCGATCGACTACGGTGGCTGAGCGAGCACCCCGAGGCCATCGGCCCGGCGGTGGAGGAACTGCTGCGCTACAACCTGTCCATCGGTGACGCTCTGCCGCGCATCGCCACCCAGGACACGGAACTGGGCGGTACGCCCATCGCTGCGGGCGACCTCGTGCTTGTCCTGGTCGAAGGCGCCAACCACGACCCGGCCGTCTTCCGCGACCCTGGCCGACTGAACCTGACCCGGACCCCCAACCCGCACCTGGCGTTCGGCAGCGGGCGTCACTACTGCCCGGCCACCGCACTGGCCCGCGCGCACGCGGCCACCGCGCTCACCACCCTGCTCGCGCGCCTGCCCGGCCTGCGGCTCGCCATCCCCGCCGACGAGGTCAATTGGCGCTCCGGCTGGATCAAGCGCACCCCCGAACGCCTGCCGGTGCTGTGGTGACATGCGCATACAGGAGACCACACCGGAGGTGACCGACTCCCCGGCGGCATCAGCGGCATTCTTGGATCTGCTGCGGTCGCGGGCGGCGGTGCGCCGCTACACCGACGAACAGATCGATGACACGCTGCTCGACGCCCTGTTGGACGTCATGCCGACGGCACCCACCGCCGCCAACAAGCAGGCGTGGGGGTTCGTGGCCGTCCAAGACGCCTATACCGTGCGCTGTCTGCGGGCCTTCGCGCCAGGCATGATCGGCCTGCCGCCGCTGGTGGTGACGGCGTGCTTCGACCGCGACCGTGCCGTCCGCGAGAACAGCGGCAGCACCGACACCGGACTGTTGTGCGTGGCCATGGCCGTACAGAACCTTCTGCTGGCCGCGCACGCGGCCGGCCTCGGCGGCTGCCCCGTCAGCAGCTTCTCCCACACCGCCGTACACCGCCTGCTGGCGCTGCCGCACCACCTCGAACCCGTTTTCCTCGTACCGATCGGCCACCCGGCGAACCCGGTGTGTCCCTCCGCCCGACGCGACCGCGACGAAGTGATCCGCCATGACACTTGGACACCCCCCACCGGCCACAGCACCGGACCTGACCGATGACCTCATCCTGCTCGCCGCCTTCCTCCTCAGCAGCGCCCACGGCCTCCTGGACGAGCCTCCGGCCTACGGCCCGGCCCGCTGTGCCGACGGCGCCCGCCGCGCCTTGGAACTGCTCGACGCGCACGGCGCCCCGGATCCGGCCCTCACCCAGGTCCGCAAGCAGTTGGAGGACGCGATGTGCGGCTCCATGGCCGAGGTGGATCTGCCGTCCCTGCTCCGGACGACGTGTGACCAGGTCCTGGACGTAGTCATGGCCCGCCGTACTCGCACCTATCGGCCACCCGCCCCGGAAGCGCCGAGCGAGCTGAACGGCCGGTAGCCGCTACGTCACGGGGGCACGCCCACAGGCGGCGGGGACAGGACGCCCGGCGCAGCCGGACACTTCCTGCCCCGCCCCGAGATACGGGGCCGCGCGATCGCCGCCGCGATGAACGGCCTCGTGCTCGGCACCGCCGCGGCGTCCGCCTGCACAGTCTGCTCGACTTCGTGCACGTCGCCGAGTACTGCTGGACCGCCGCGCACGCCTTCCCCCCCCCCGGCCGGCAGCCGCAAGGCCGAGACCTGGGCCGCGGACAAACTCACCGCGATCCTCGCCGGACACGCCGCCCGCGCCGCCCGCGCCGCGGCCGAGATGACCGCCCAGGCCGCAGCCGAGCATCTGCCCGCCACCCGCCGCGACGCCGTCGGCGACTTCGACGACTACTGGACCTTCCACGCAGCCCGCGAGCATCGACGCCTCTACCCAAGCGCCGACCAGCAGAAGTACAGCCTCACTGCCTGACTTTGACCGTCACTTCAGAGGAGCCGCACCCATCTGAGTTACCAACTGGCACTCATCGCCCTGCTCCGGAGCGAGCCACGAGAGGCAGCCGACCATGCGCGGGCCATGCTGATCGGCAAGCGAGGGCTGGGGGACAGCTTCGGCGTGGCCCTCGGCCTGGCCTGTTCGCCGCCGCCCTGGCCGCTCAGGGAAAGGGTGAGGCGGCGGCGTTCGTCTCCGGCACCGGCGGGGCGTACCGGCGCGCCACCGGCCACCCGCAACGCCGCATGCCCGAACTCAGCACCATGCGCGAGGAAGGCGAGCGAGCGGCCCGCGCGGCGGCAACCGACGACATCTACGAGAAGGCCTTCCGCCAGGGCCGCACCGAAGACCCGGTGCGGAACCTGACACTGGCCCTGGAGAGCGTACGGGCCTGAGAGGCGGCGCCTCAGCTGCAAAAACAGTGGGCGTCAGCCGATGCACCACGGTGCGGAGGGGGAGTGGCGGCAGGGGTTTGCACCGGTCGAGACCGCCGCCTCGTGGTCGGCTTCCATCATGGCTCCGCCGGCGGCGAGGAGGGTGATGAGGACGGCCATGGTCGCCTGGCTGAAGACGGTGACCAACGCACCGGCACGGGCGGCGATCAGTGCTGCCACGATCGCCACCGCGGCAACTGCTGCGATGGCCGTCAGGTAACCCCACAGGGGGTCGTACTCGACGGTCTTCTCCGGGTCGAGGTTGAAGCCGGACACATACCACACCCCGACGATCACCACGACGGCCATCACCTCCAGGAGCAGGAGGCAGGAGCCGATCGCGATGTCGACGCCGAGGTTGGCGCGGTCGCGCTTCCGCGGGCCGGTCGTGGCGTCGAAGGCCGGTGGCGCAATGGGCAGGTCCATGCCGTCACCCTGCATGCGCGCGTGAGGCGACGCATGAGCACGTGTACTCAACTTGCGACGACGGCCTGCGTCATGAACGCTTCGAACGCAAGGAAGCCCTGCTGCTCGACCGCCTCCAGGCCGCGCGCTTTCCGCGTCCCGACTGTCGTGTCCGGCAGGGCGGTCGGCGCCACCAGCCTGCGGAAGTGGTGGCGCCGACATCTGCCGCCGGTCTCGCGTCGAGTGTGTCGAGCGCGTCGCGGCTTACTTGATGTACCTGTAGCGGTACGGCTCGAACTTCCCGTTGCCCGCGTAGTAGGGGTACGGAACGGTGCGGTTCTTGACCCTCGGCGGGGTCTGCTCGTACGTCCAGTACCGGGTCTTCGCGGCGTTGGCCCAACCCGCGAAGATCACGACGTGCTTGGTCGGGTTGAGGAGCAGGTCGCCGACCTGGAGCTCGGCCTTGGTGATCTTCCTGGTGATGGCGGGGTCAGCCAAGCCCTGGGTGTTGCGTCCGGGCGCGGGCAGCCTCAGCGCCATGGAGGCGTAGCCGCTGGAGTCGGTGCGGTACTGCCTGCCCTGCGGGTCGGGGTAGGTGCGCTTCTGGCTGTAGGGCACCTGGCGATCGAACCAGAATTTCGTACGGGCCAGCACTTCGTTGCGGGTGATGGAAACCGCGGCGGTGGGTGCGGACGTGTCAGGGGTGTCGGCGGCGTGCGCGCTGGGTGCTGTGAGCGTGGCGGCAGCAACGGCCAGCGCGGCGAGCGCGGCCGAACGGCGCGTGATCAACAAATGCTCCTCGGTCGTTGAACGCAGGATGGGGCCGGTCGCGCAGCGACTCGGACCCCTGGCCGCGCTTGATCCTTCCTGCCGACCGGTCGCCGCGTCAGTCGGATTCGCGTCATTCCCTCCAAACGGCACTAATGAGACCAAATGATCATGCCTCAAGACGCAGGCGGGGCCCTGAAGTCCATCGCTCCACGTGCGTTGTGCCAGACCTGCCCGGCGCCGGCGCGCTCGGGGCTGCTGGCCGGAACGCAGGTGGTCCAGTGGGTCATCGCTGCCTCTGTGCAGGCGGGTAAGCCGCAGGACCGGCAGATTGGTCTAGTCCCATTTTGGTCCAGACCATTGACCCGCCCTGCGAGTGGGCGCTATCCCATACGCATCAACTTCGCACCTTCGTACGGGAATTGGTGAAATCCCACTCCTCACACCGGGACTGACATGAGACTCATGCGTTCCTTCCGCGCGGCCTTCATCGCCGCCGCCACCGCGGCGGCCTCGGTGGGCCTCGCCCTGACGGGCACCGGCACGGCGCAGGCGGCGACACCGCTGCCTGTCCATGTCTTCGCCCCCTACTTCGAGGCCTGGACCGGCGAGAGCCCGGCCGCCCTGGCCGCCCAGTCGGGCGCAAAACACCTGACGATGGCGTTCCTGCAGACGGCGTCGAAGGGCTCCTGCACGCCGTACTGGAACGGTGACACCGACATGCCGGTCGCCGCATCCACCTTCGGCAGCGACATCAAGACCATCCAGTCCAACGGTGGGGACGTCATCCCCTCCTTCGGCGGCTACACCGCCGACACCACCGGCACCGAGATCGCCGACAGCTGCACCGACGTCCAGCAGATCGCCGCCGCGTACGAGAAGGTCATCACCACCTACGACATATCGCGGCTGGACATGGACATCGAGGTCGACTCGCTGGACAACACGGCCGGCATCGACCGACGCAACAAAGCGATCAAGCTGGTTCAGGACTGGGCGGCGGCCAACGGGCGCAAGGTGGAGATCTCGTACACCCTGCCCACCACCACGCACGGCCCCGGCGACACCGGCGTCGCCCTGCTGCGCAACGCGGTCAGCAACGGCGCACGCATCGACGTCGTGAACCTCATGACGTTCGACTACTACGACAACCAGCCCCACGACATGGCGAAGGACACCCAGACCGCCGCCCAAGGCTTGGTCGACACCCTCGCCGAGCTCTACCCGGGCAAGACCTCCGCCCAACTGTGGAGCATGGTCGGCGTCACCGAGATGCCCGGCGTCGACGACTTCGGGCCGGCCGAGACCTTCACCCTGGCCAACGCCACCACGGTGTACAACTGGGCGGTCTCCAAGGGCATCAACACCCTCTCCTTCTGGGCGCTCCAGCGGGACAACGGCTCGTGCCCGGGCGGCGCGGCGGCGGACAACTGCTCGGGCATCCAGCAGAACACCTGGGACTTCACCCACATCTTCGCGCCCTTCACCGGCGGCGGCAGTACCCAGCCGACCAACGACTTCTCCGTCGCCCTCAGCCCGGACTCCGGCACCGTGACGGCGGGCAAGTCGGCAACGGCGACGGTGAAGACGGCCGTGACCGCGGGACAGGCCCAGACGGTGAACCTCAGCGTCAGCGGTGCCCCGGCAGGCGTCACCGCCTCCCTCAGCCCGGCCTCCGTGACGGCCGGTGGCTCCGCCACGCTCACCCTGGCCACGACCTCGGCCACCGCCTCGGGCACGTATCACTTCACCGTCACCGGTACGAGTGCCTCCGGCAGCCACTCGGCGCGGTACGCCCTGACCGTGACGGGCGGCAGCGGCAACCAGTGCACCGCCGCCCCGTGGGCCAAGGACAAGGTGTACACCGGCGACCAGCAGGTGTCCCACAAGGGTCACACCTGGAAGGCCAAGTGGTGGACGACGGGCGAGGAGCCCGGCACGACGGGGGAGTGGGGCGTGTGGCAGGACCTCGGCCCCTGCTGACGCGGGGCCCGCTTCCCCGGTACTGACGACACCCCGGCCCGCGAGTGGTCCGAAGCAAGCGGTCGAGTGGTCCGGAGCGAGTGGTCGAGTGGTCCGGAGCGAGTGGTCGAGTGGTCCGGAGCGAGTGGTCCGGATCCCTCCGCCCCGGCGGCGAGGGCTCCGGACCACTCAGCCGTGCTCGCATTGTCAGACCCCCTCGGTACGGTCGGTACATGAGAGCTACGGGAAGATTCACCGTCAAGACGTTCGTCCCGACCGAGTTGAAGCCCGAGCCGGCCGTATCCACGGGGCTGCCGGTCGGTGTCGCAACGATGGAGAAGCACTTCGAGGGGGAGGCCGTCGGGCACTCGGCGACCTTGTTCACCGCCGCGTTCGACCAGACGACCGGCGTCGGCACCTACATCGCCATGGAGTCGTTCGAAGGCTCGCTGCACGGCAGGGAAGGCGCCTTCAACTTCGTGCACTCGGCGACCACGTCGGGCACCGACCGCACCGCGGAGTTCTTCACCATCGTGCCCTCCAGCGGCACCGGTGAGCTGGCGGGGATAGCCGGCGCCGGCGGGATGACCGTAGACGCCGACGGCACGCACCGCATCTGGTTCGACTACGAGCTCAGCTGAACAGCGGGAGCGGGCTCGGGACCGGAGACGCCCGGAACATGTCGGTCTTCCTCCCGCTGACCGGCCAGGGCGGACCGAACAGCAAGTTCGGCCCGCCCGCATTCAGCCCGCCCGCACCAGCCTTCCTCGATCAGGACTGGCCGCCGCTGTCCAGGCGTTCCGTCGGCCCGCCGAAGGGCAGGACAAGAGTCCGTGTCGCCAGGAGCCAGGTGCCGTCCAGCTTGCGGAAGGTGTCCTGGTAGTGCCCGATGTTCGCCGGCAACCGTGGCGCCACCAACGCGCCCTCGACGTATCCATCGACTCGGTAGGTCGCGAAGTACGTGGTCGCCGAGGCACTGTCCGGCGAGTCGACGGTGACCAAGATGTTCGTACACATGCGACGGGACAAGCGGTCCACCGGCCGAGAGCCGAAGTACTTTCGAAGCGCCTCCCGACCTTCGATCCGCCGCTGGTCGTACGGCCACTCCCAGACACCGTCGGGAGTGAAGAGGTCGGCCACCGAGCTCGGCTCGCCGAGGTCGAGCCGGCGAACGAGGTCCAGGACCAGCCGTTCACAGGCGCGTTCCGCCAGCAGACGCTCCATCGGCTCCATCGGATCGAGATCTCCAGTGGTCATCTGCACTTCCTACCCGCCCGACCTACGCACCCACCACTCCTTTGTTCCGGCTTCTGGGCGAACCTAGGAGTGTGCGCGTCGCTGCTTGCCGACGGCGCGCCATTGCTGGAAGAGCACCGCCAAGGCGGCCGTCTTCGACGCCCCTGCCTCCTGGTGCAGAAGTTCACCGCCCTTGCGCTGTACGTCCTCCAGCTCCAGTTCCGCCACGCGCACGAAGGCGCGCAGGAACGGCCCGGCCTCCGCCGCCACCAGGTCCGGAAGGCCTCGGCAGGCACGCAGGCCCGCACTGGCGGTACCGGCCTGGGCCGCCACGAGCCGCTCCAACGCGGGGACACACGACGGAGCCCGACGCAGCACCTCATCGACTTCCAGCCCGAAGCGCGCCAGTTCCACGCGAGGGATGCCGATCCGCCCCTGCTTGGCGTCCTCGGACAGATCCGCCAGGAAGTCGGTGCGCTGCATGGCCTCGATCAAGGTCCGGCAGCCACGCAGAAAAGCCTCGTCCTCATGCGCCGGCGGTGGGGGCGCGAGCAGCGAGGCGGTGAGCATGAGGGCCGGCAGCGAGTAGGCGTCCACGTACGTCTGGAAGTCGCTCTCGGCCTCGAAACCGGTCCAGTCGGCCTCCACGGGCGCGCCGTCGAGGAAGGCCTCGATGTACGTGCGCAGCTGCGGATGGCGCTGGGCGGTGTCGGCCAGCGCTCTGAGAAGGGCCTGGTCGGACGTGCCGTGCTCCACTGCCTCTCGGACCTGCTGGTCCCAGATCCGCAGCGCCTCACGCCGGGTACTCAACTCACCCGCGTCGATGCGGTTGTCGGTCTCGTGCATGAACGCCACCGCGGCGACGATGCCCGGCTGGAGGCGTGCGGGCAGCAGCAGCCGAACAGCCAGGAACTGGTCGGGCTTGAACTTCCGCACCAGCCGGCGCTGGGCGTCGTAGTCCCGCCGTAGGGAGGGGGCGTCGATGCCGGCCTGGGTCAGCGCGGCGGACCACCTGATCAATGCGTTCCTCGTTCTCATTGCTCGACTGCTCGAAGACTGCTCGAAGGCCGCTCAGCCTCTACGGAGAGGCTACGGAGAGGCTGCTGGGGCGTCGGTTGTCGTTCGTTGCTCGTGAACTCGTCGGACTTCTCAGTGGTGCGGGGCGCGCAGCAGCCCGGTCGGCAGGTAGTCGGAGCGGACGCCCAGCGTCCAACCGTGCGCGAGGACGGCCAACGCCGTCCGGGCGATGGTGCGCACCGGCAGCAGACTTCGGGCCGCCGGGTCGGTCTCCAGCCCTCGGCGGTGCGCAATCAGCCGCTCGACGAGGGCTTGCTCGAACCGCGGCCGGTCGTCGTCGAGCAGGACCCGCAACAGCTGCTGGTCGGCGCTCAGCGTGCCCGCCGCGTCGAGGCGCTTCGCCGCTTGCTCGCGCTGTTCGGCATCCGGCTTGCGCACGGGGACCGGCCCCTGCGCCACCCACGGCGAACGGGCCGTCTTCACCACGTACAGATAGTCGGCGAGCGCGTCCATCTCGGCCAGGTCAGCCGGCGCCGAGACCGACTCCCACCGCGAATACGGCACCCCGTCCCGGATCGCGGGCGCGTAGTCGTCCCGCAGCAGCGGCCCGAGCATCTTGGCCCAGTCCCAGAGCATCCCACTGATCAGAGACAGGGCGAACGCATCGACCCACGTACCGGCGGTGGCCGCCGCTTGT
Organism: Streptomyces niger; assembly: GCF_000718305.1. GTDB lineage: Bacteria > Actinomycetota > Actinomycetes > Streptomycetales > Streptomycetaceae > Streptomyces > Streptomyces niger. The sequence continues at coordinate 7,227 of NZ_JOFQ01000027.1, read as the reverse complement.
GCCGGGTCCCGCCCCTCGTCGTACGACTGCTCGTCACTGGTCAGCACCTCGGCGACCAGCGGCAACGGGATGTCCCAGTCGCCGTCGGGGAAACAGCCGAGCGCCAACACCGCGTTCGCGCACTCCGCCGCGGTGAGCAGCGCGTTCCGGACCGACGACGTGGTGAGCTCCGGGTCCTCACGCGCATCGGCCGCCACATGATCCAGCAAATCGTGTTGCATCGCCCGCAGCCGGCCCACCGTCACCGACCCGTGGCACATCCCCGTCCAGTGCTGAACGGCCCGGCCCGCAACGCCGTGCAGCGCTGTCGCCAGTCGATGCACTGCTACCTCGTGACCCGGCACGTACCGCACTGCCGCTCTCCCGCACTCTTCCGCGCTCCCATGATCCTGACTCCGCGGCACGCTATCAGCGAGCCCTGACAGCCCGGCCCGTCCAAGATCGAGGCGCTGGTTCCGGCCAGGGGGAGTGCTTTGCGTCAATCCAGTGGGAAATCGGCCCGTCAATCGTCTGCGGCGCGCTACACAAGGAGGCTGAGAGGCCGTCATCGACCAGCGACGGCCCCGAAGGGGGAGGGGGAGGCCGCCCGGTGCTGACGATCAACGTGGCATTGCTGCTCGCCATCGTCGTCATCCTGCGGTTGCGACGCCGTACGGAGGCGCGGAGCCGGTTCGATGAGAAGCTCACCGTGATCATCGTGCTCACGCTGGGCATCCTTATCGCACCCACGGCATTGGGCGAGGGCATCCTGGACGCTCTGACCCAACTCGTCTCCGGCATCTCCCAGACCAGCCGGTGAACGCCCGAGTGGAGGCGGGGCGATGACCACCCGGCGCTCGCCGGCGCGGCGGCGGCCTGCGCGGCCGGGCAGACGCCGGCGGCGGAAGAACGACCCTGCCGGTCTTGCCGTGCCGGCGATCGCGGCCGTGGCGCTGTCGGCGGCCGTGGTCGACTGGCTGCTGATCCACTGGTGGCTGCTGGTCCTCGCCGGCGTCCTCGTGGCGTTGGCAGCGGGCGGGTGGATCTACCAGCAACAGCAAAAGAGCCGGTGGGAGGCGGTGCGTGCCCAGGGGCTCCGCTTCGGGCTGCCGCAACTCGATGCGTTGCACCACACGCGGTTCGAGGAAGCGGTACGGGACCTGATGCGCCGGGACGGTTGCCGCGACGCGGTGCGGGTGGGCGGCGGCGGGGACCTGGGCGCGGATGTGAAGGCCACCGATCCCTTCGGCCGGCGTTGGGTGATCCAGTGCAAGCACCGGCGCAAGGGGCTGGCCGGCTCCGCGGTCGGCACGCCTGACCTGCAGGTGCTGAACGGTACCGCCCGCCAGGTCCACGGCGCCGACGTCGCGGTGATCGTGACCAACGGCCGGGTGACCGCGCCGGCCGTGACGTTCGCCGAACAGCAGCGGCTGCACGTCGTGGACCGGCACACCCTGGCCGTGTGGGCGGCCGGTTCACAACCCCTGTGGGAACTGCTCCGCGCCGTCCCACCACCCCGTAGGCCGACCTCCCTGTCCTGAGCCTCGTTACTGATCCTGCGTTGCCGATCTCGCGTTGCCGATCCTGCGTTGCCGATCTCGTGTTACCGATCCTGCGTTACTAATCCCGTATTACCGATCCCGCGCGGTGTGTTGTCCAAGGCCGCCGTAATGGTCGCCGTAAGGCCGCGCCGCCAAGGCCCCTGCCGCGACTGCTGTCACTGCCCCTGTTACGACCACTGTTACTGTCCCTGTCGCGACCGCTGCCACTGCCCCTGTTACTTACGATCGCTGTCACGGCCGCCGCCAAGAAGCGCGGCTCGTTGGGGGCGTGCCACCGCGCGGGAACCGACTCAGACGACGATGACCCGGCGCCCTCGCGTGTGGCCGGCTTGGCTGTCGATGTGCGCCGCGGCGGCCTCGGCGAGTGAGTAGGACTTCTCGATCGGGATGTGGAGCTTGCTCCGGGAGATCAGGTCGGCGGCCTCGGCGAGCGCGTCCGGCATGCTCCCGGCCACACCGGAGAAGCGGACACCGAGATCCGGCGCACCGAGATCCGCGATGGAGACCACCTTCTGCGGATCCCCGGTCAGTTCGACGAGCTCGCGGATCACGCCCGAACCGGCCAGGTCGAGAGCCGCGTCGACGCGGCCGAGCCGCCGCACCCGCTCGACCCAGCCCTCCCCGTACGTCGTGGCGAGGGCACCCAGGCTCCGCAGGTAGTCCTGGTTCGCGGCCCCGGCCGTACCGATCACTGTGATGCCACGGTCGCGGGCGATCTGCAGCACCGCCGAGCCGACTCCTCCGGACGCGCCGCTGACCAGCAACGTCTGTCCGGGCTGCACGCCGACCTCGCGGATGATGCGCAGCGCGGTTTCCATCACGGAGGGGTACCCGGCCGCCTCCTCGAAGGACAGGCCCTCAGGCATACGGGCCCAGGCCGACAACACGGCGAATTCGGCATAGGTGCTGGAGCCTTCACCGAACACCCGGTCGCCGACCTCGACCCCTTCGACGCCCTCGCCGACCTCGTCCACCACGCCGGCTGCGTCCAGCCCGACTCCCGAGGGCAACTCGGTCGGGTGGGCTCCCAGGACCTGGCCTTCACGGATCCTCCAGTCGACGGGGTTCACGCCCGCCGCCCGCACGGCGATGCGTATCTGGCCGGGGCCTGCGTGGGGCTCCTCGGCGTCTATGAGCTGCAAAACGTCCGGACCGCCGAACTCGGCGAAGTTCATCTTCTTCATGCAGCCGAACATAGCACTAACGGTTAGCTTTTCGGAACTGCTTCACCTTCCTACCTGATAGTGTCCGGACATGACCATGCCGCCCGGACGCCGTGAGCGTAAGAAGGCCGCGACCCGCCAGAAGATCGCTGACACCGCCCTGCGGCTCTTCCTGGAACGCGGGTACGACGCGGTGGGCATCCGCGAGGTGGCCGCCGAAGCCGACGTGGCCGTCACTACGCTCTTCTCCCACTTCGCCTCGAAAGAGGCCCTGGTGTTCGAGCAAGATCAGGACTTCGAGCAACGCCTCATGCGGGCGGTAACCGACCGGGCGCCGCACGAGCCGCTCATCCCCGCGCTGCGCCGTGAGGTCCACGCCCTGGTACGACACTGCACGGCGGACAGCGCAGCGCCGATATGGCGCATGATCGACGAATCACCTGCGTTGCGGGAGTACGAGGAGTCGATGAGGCTGCGCCATGCAGAGTCGCTGGCAACGGCCATCGCCGCCGATCCCGACCTGTCACGGTCCACAACGGCCTGTCGAACGATCGCGAGGTTCGCGATCGACGCCTATTCGCTGGCCCGCGAGGCGGCCGACCCAGATGCCGCGGTGGACGAGATTTTCCGAATGATCGAAGCGGCCTGGGAAGCCACCTCCCCGTGACTCACAACCGCCGAAACTCGCAGCTGCCAAAGCCGTCAGGCCCGTCAGAGTCGTCGGAGTTGCCGGAGTAGTCCAAGCTGCCGGAGTCGCAAGAGCTGCCGGGGGCGTCGGAGTCGTCAGGGTTGTTGGTCCTTCAGGGGCCGTGAACGACCGTCACTCGTCACTGACCCGCGCGAGCCCTCTCCGAGCGGGCCGTACTCCGAGCGGGCCGTCTTCCGGGGCGGGTCGTGCTTCGGGCGGGGTGTCTTCCGGGACGGGTCGTGCTTTGGGTGGAGCGTCTTCTGAGCGGGCCGTTCTCCGGGCCGGCTGTGCTCCGAGCGGGCCGTGTCCGCACGTGGGCGGCTGGTCTCGTATCGCCGTACGGATGAATCGACGCAGGCGGACCCGCGGCCGGATGTGGGCTCGACGGGATCGGCCCGATGGGACGGGGCCGAGGGGATGGGCCCGACGGGACGGGTCGATGGGACGGGCCGATGGGTCGGGTCCGATGGCATGGGCCCGACAGGATGGGCCTGTGACTTCATCATCGCCTTCCCCCGCCGGCGAGCCGGACCTGTGGCACCACTACGGCCGCCATGGTGAGACCGATGTCCCCGACCGCCTGCACTGGGACTGGTACCAGCGCCGCGGCCCTGGCGCCGAGCTCCTGGGAGATGTCGCCGGACAGAAGGTTGCCGATCTCGGGGCCGGCGGCGCGCGACATGCTGCCCATATCGCCCGAGCCCTCCGGCCCGCCCGCGTGGTCGGGATCGACAGCTCACCCGCACAACACGCACGTGGATGCGAGCGGTACGGCCACCTCGCCCGCCTGGAGCTGGTGCGCGCGGACGCGGTCGCCTACCTGCAGGACCACCCCGGCGCCTTCGACGCTTGTTACTCGGTCTTCGGCGCCGTGGACTTCACCGACCCCCGCAAGCTGCTGCCGACTGTCGCCACGGCGCTTCGCCCTGGCGGTCTTCTGGTATTCAGCACGCTGGCCCACTACACGACGGGCGAGGCGCCGGAATCGGAAGTGCGCTCCGCGCGTATCCCCATCCGACTGCCGGGCGGCAGCGACGCCACCTTGGACCGTTGGGTGCTAGACATCCCGGTGCGGGAAAGGCTCCTCACCGAGACCGGTTTCAGTCTTATAGGCACCGACACCCTTCGCGATCGCGCGCCGGACTCACCCGTGGCCACGAACATCTTCCGCGCGCGGCGATCCTGCTGAAAGCAGCCACCGATGGCAGCACTGTGGCGCATGCGCATGTCTACGCGCATGTCTACGCGCATGTGTATGCGCATGTGTATGCGTACGTGTATGGGTATGGACATGTCGTCGGAGGGCTGCCACGTGGCTACCCCTTGGCCGGGTCGGTGCCCGGCTGCTTGACGATGCGATCGCCGACCGCGATCGACTTCCAGAGCTGACGACTGATGCGGACCTTCACCGATTCGCCGTCGGCCAGACTGACCTCGACGAAGTGGTACATATTCGACCCGTCGAGCATGCCTCGAGACCTTTTGGTGACGACACCTTCCCAGGAGTCGTCCTGCCCTACTTTGTGAGATTTGAACATGCTGTAAGCCTACGAGGATCGGCAGCTCATCCTGCAGATTCACGAGTCACCTCCTGGCACTGACATATGTCACGGCAGTCACATGTCACGGCAGCCATATGCCACGGCAGCCACCTGTCACGGCAGCGTGTGACTGTGCCCAGCGGACCGAAGCGTGCCGCAGCCGCGTTACCGGACCTGGCCCGTGCGCCCAACAGGGCAAGTCCCGCTGCCCTTCCGCTACTTGGCTGACCCCGGGCGCCCTGCTAGGAAGACGGAGACGGCAAGAGTCTCGGAAGGTGGTCGAGTGCACGAGCGGGAGCAAGTCGTGAACGCTGCGGCAAAGCAGGAAGGCGTGGCCCATCAGCCTCGGCTGCCGGTACACGAGCGGGCGACGGAGCAGGCCACCAGCCATTCGAGCGGATTGACGCCGGACGACCTGATGTCGTTGCAGCGATCAGCAGGGAACTCCGCGGTGGCCCGCACTCTGCGGACGAGACTTCCTGGCCGAACCCCCGGCCCCGGCGCCGGCGACGCTTCGGCACCCCGCACGGTGCAACGTCGTAAGCCGACGGCCAACGCGCCCAAGGAGCATTTCGCAACCAAGGCGAATGACCACCCGGAATGGCCGCTGTTCCAGGAGCTGATGCAGAAGGGCGGCTTCCCCTCCGAAGTGACGGAGAATGCCTGGCAACTCGTTCTCGGTGGCCTCGTCGAACAGGATCAGCTGAATCAGGAATCGGCCGACACGTCCATCGACCCAGCCGAGAGACGTGCCCGCCGCGCCTCGAACAGTTGGTACCGGGAACTGGTCAATCTCGTGGGCGACCATCTCCGGGTCACCACGCCCACAATGGCGCTCTGGTCGGGTGGCTTCGACGTGAGCAAGTACGCGCAGTCGAAGGGGCACACTTCTCTGGAGTTCACCCGGCTCGGGAAGATCGTCGACCAGTTGGAGCTGCACGCCAACTGGAAGCTGCAGGCACCTTTGTGGAACGTGCTCTCCCGCGCGTTCGTCGAGCGAGCGACCGGCCCGGTGCACGTCTTCCTGCGGGCCTACAACCCGGACAGCGTTCTCATCGCGCAAGAGATCCCGCAATTGCGCATCATCCAGAAGCTCAACCCGGCCGTCGAGCTCCTCTGGCATCCGCTCTACACCAATGCCGACGGCACGATCAAGGAAATCTCACCCAACCTGCAACTCACCGATGATGCCGCCTATCGCAGTCGCGACAAGTGCGTGAGCGTGATGTACAACTACCTTCTGCGTATTCACGACACGAACAACAATGCGGCATCCATGGCGTACAAGGAGATGAACGAACTCCTTGAGGGGAACGTCAACCCGAAGGCGCAGCAAGATCCAAAGCCAGGGTGATCAGCACTCTCGTCAAGAATGCGAGAAGGAGCGTAGGGTCAGGCACCGATCCCGCTCCGGTTCGGGGCGGCCGGGTCGACGTAGACCCCTCTGCTAGATTCCTTAGCGAAGCTAACTGGATAAGGGAAAGGACTCCATGTCTCAGCAGCAGTGGACCGCAGTCGACGACTACTTCTCCTCCCTGCTCGCACCCGCCGACGAGGCACTCGAAGCCGCCCTGCGCGACAGTGACGCTGCCGGCCTGCCCCGCATCAACGTCACTCCCAATCAAGGCAAGTTGCTGCACCTCCTCGCTCAGACACAGGGCGCTCGCCGCATCCTGGAGATCGGTACCCTCGGCGGCTACAGCACCATCTGGCTCGGCCGCGCGCTGCCCGCTGACGGCCGCCTGATCACCTTGGAATACGACGCCCACCACGCCGAAGTCGCCAAAGCCAATCTCGACCGCGCCGGGCTCGCGGACCGGACCGAGGTCCGCGTCGGCCCAGCGCTCGACAGCCTCGCCAAGCTCGTCGCCGAGGGTGCCGAGCCCTTCGACGTGGTCTTCATCGATGCCGACAAGCCCAACAACCCCCACTACCTCGACTGGTCGCTGAAGCTCACCCGGCCCGGCAGCCTGATCATCGGCGACAACGTCGTCCGCGGCGGCAAAGTCGCCGAAGCCGACAGCACCGATCCGACGGTGCAGGGAACCCGCCGCTTCCTGGAGCTCATGGCCAAGCACCCGAAACTGTCGGCCACCGCGCTGCAGACGGTCGGCAGCAAGGGCTACGACGGCTTCGCCTTGGCCCGCGTCATCGCCTACTGACCTTTCCGCTGCGTTGTCGGGAGTGACGTCGGTGGGTGTCCGCGGTATGCCGTTGCTATGCGGTATGCGCAAGGGGGAGGACTGAGGCCGCAGGAGCAGGCGGCACGGGAACGGATACGGATGGATGCGGCT
>NZ_JOFQ01000026.1 GCF_000718305.1 Streptomyces niger | reverse complement strand
TGCTGTGATGGCCGCTCGCATCGAACACCTCGTCACCTCGGGGACGTTTTCCCTCGACGGCGGGACCTGGGACGTCGACAACAACGTCTGGATCATCGGGGACGACCGCGAGGCGATCGTCATCGACGCCGCGCACGACGCCGGCGCCATTCTCGAAGCCGTGGGCGGCCGCCGGCTGCTGGCGATCCTGTCCACCCACGCGCACAACGACCACATCGACGCCGCGCCCGAACTCGCCGAGCGCGCTGCCGCGCCCGTGCTGCTCCACCCGGACGACTGGCCGCTGTGGAAGCAGACCCACCCCGAACGGCTGCCGGACGGCGAGCTGGGGGACGGGCAGACCTTCACGGTGGCCGGTACGGAGCTGACCGTGCTGCACACACCGGGGCACGCGCCGGGTGCGGTGTGCCTGTACGCGCCCGCGCTGGCCACCGTCTTCACCGGTGACACGCTCTTCCAGGGCGGGCCGGGCGCGACCGGCCGGTCGTTCTCGGACTTCCCGACCATCGTCGAGTCGATCCGCAATCGGCTCCTGACGCTTCCGCCCGAGACGAAGGTGCTGACCGGTCACGGCGACAGCACCACCATCGGGGACGAGGCGCCGCACCTGGAGGAGTGGATCGCCCGCGGCCACTGAGCCGCTGCACATCGCGCAGTACGTACTACCGCCCGCAGGACGTCGGTCGCTCCATCCGCCGCATCACCTCGCGGCAGAAGCGGCCGACGTCCTGCGGGTTGTCGGGCCGGTACGGCTTGGGTTCCAGGTCGACGTGGGAGAAGGCGTGGTGCTCGCCCTGATACGTGGCGCGAACGGGGCGGAGCGGGGCCACCCGGGGTGTGCGGCTCCTACCGGCTGACGCAGCACGGATACGCGCTCGACGAACTGCTCGTGGTCCCCGCGGAGCGGTACGCGACCCCGGACGTCGAGCCCCAATTTCCGCCGGCCGCCGAAAATGACCTGATTCTGTCGCTCGGCGCCCCCTGGTCCGTGAGGGCAGTTGCTGGCCGCCTCGCTCGGGGGCTCAACTGAGCGCGCCCCGCGCTTCGAGCTCGGCGGTTGCATCCGGAGCTGGCCCCGAGGTGCTGCGGGCCTGGTTCGACGGTGATGACGAGGGCATCGCGGCGGCCCTCGGGGTCGACTCGGAGGCGCTGGTCAAGGAGGTACGTGCCGGCGCTTCCCGAGGTGCGGGCGCGGGCGTATGCGCTCGCGGACGCCCTTCTGGAGCGGGTCGCGGGCTGCGCTCATGACGGAGGCGTGTCGGGGGCGTGACGCGTCCATCGGCGGGTCCGGATCGTGGGACCGAGGTCACCTTGGCGCGTGATTCTCGCCACCCTTGATCAGGGGGCCGCTCAGATGAGCGGTTGGCGAGGGGTTCCATGTCTCCAATGCTGGCACTGGGTGCCATGTCATCTGCGTTCGGATGATCAAGTCAGGTGTCGCTGTCCGTAGAGGATCGGCCGTGGTCATCGATACGGAACGGAGCGTTGACTTCAAAAGATGAATGCATGGTGCCGAGATCGTTGACTTTCGATCTGTTGGCTGACGCCCGGTTACGGGCGCATGTCGACCGAGTGGACGTACCCAGACGCCTTCGATCTGGGTATGTTCCTCGCCGTCAGGGCAGCCGTCCGCGAGGAGTTCAGTCCCGTGTCGGAAACACAAGATCCCCACGTAACCCAGTCGGCCGAGGCCGTGAAGTCGACGCAGTTCGTCTACGACTTCACCGAAGGCAACAAGGACCTGAAGGATCTGCTCGGCGGGAAAGGTGCGAACCTCGCCGAGATGACCAATCTGGGACTTCCCGTCCCGCCCGGCTTCACCATCACCACCGAGGCCTGCAAGGAGTACCTCGACAGTGGTGCGGAGCCGGCGGCACTGCGTGCCGAGGTGTCCGAGCATCTGGACGCCCTGGAGCGGCAGATGGGCAAGAAGCTCGGGCAGGCCGACAACCCGCTGCTCGTCTCGGTGCGTTCCGGTGCGAAGTTCTCCATGCCCGGCATGATGGACACCGTCCTGAACATCGGGCTCTCGGACGAGTCGGTCAACGGCCTCGCGCAGCAGGCCGGTTCCGAGCGGTTCGCGTGGGACTCCTACCGCCGTCTCATCCAGATGTTCGGCAAGACCGTGCTCGGCGTGGACGGTGACCTCTTCGAGGAGGCGCTGGAAGAGGCCAAGCGGGCCAAGGGCGTGAAGGTCGACGTCGAGCTGGACGCGGCCGACATGAAGAAGCTGGTCGGGCAGTTCAAGGAGATCGTCGCCAAGGAGACGAAACGCGACTTCCCGCAGGACCCGCGGGAGCAGATGGACCTCGCGGTCCGTGCGGTCTTCGAGTCGTGGAACACCGACCGGGCGAAGCTGTACCGGCGCCAGGAGCGCATCCCCGGCGACCTCGGTACGGCCGTCAACGTCTGCTCGATGGTCTTCGGCAACCTCGGCCCGGACTCCGGCACCGGCGTCGCCTTCACCCGCGACCCGGCCAGCGGCCACCAGGGCGTCTACGGCGACTACCTGCAGAACGCGCAGGGCGAGGACGTCGTCGCCGGTATCCGCAACACCGTTCCGCTCGCGGAGCTGGAGCAGCTCGACAAGACGTCGTACGACGAGCTGATGCAGATCATGGAGACGCTCGAAACGCACTACAAGGACCTGTGCGACATCGAGTTCACCATCGAGCGCGGCAAGCTGTGGATGCTGCAGACCCGTGTCGGCAAGCGGACGGCGGGTGCGGCCTTCCGTATCGCCACGCAGCTCGTGGACCAGGGCCTGATCGACGAGGCCGAGGCGCTGCAGCGGGTCAACGGCGCGCAGCTGGCGCAGCTGATGTTCCCGCGGTTCGACGAGAAGGCGAAGACCGAGCTGATCGGACGGGGTATCGCGGCGTCCCCGGGTGCGGCCGTCGGCAAGGCCGTCTTCGACTCGTACACCGCGGTGAAGTGGTCGCGTTCGGGCGAGAAGGTCATCCTGATCCGCCGCGAGACCAACCCCGACGACCTCAACGGCATGATCTCCGCCGAGGGCATCCTCACCTCGCGTGGCGGCAAGACCTCGCACGCCGCCGTCGTCGCCCGCGGCATGGGCAAGACCTGTGTGTGCGGCGCCGAGGAGCTGGAGGTCGACACCAAGCGGCGCTGCCTGACCGCGCCCGGCGGTGTGGTCATCGAGGAGGGCGACGTCGTCTCCATCGACGGCTCGACCGGCAAGATCTACCTCGGTGAGGTGCCCGTCGTGCCCTCGCCGGTCGTGGAGTACTTCGAGGGCCGCATGCACGCCGGCGCCGACGACGCGGACGAGCTGGTCAAGGCCGTGCACCGGGTCATGGCGTACGCGGACCGGGTGCGCCGGCTGCGGGTACGGGCCAACGCCGACAACGCCGAGGACGCCGCGCGCGCCCGCCGGTTCGGCGCGCAGGGCATCGGCCTGTGCCGCACCGAGCACATGTTCCTCGGTGAGCGGCGCGAGATGGTCGAGCGGCTGATCCTCGCCGACACCGGTGAGGAGCGCGAGGCGGCCCTCGCCGAGCTGCTGCCGCTGCAGAAGGGCGACTTCGTCGAGCTCTTCGAGTCGATGGACGGGCTGCCGGTCACGGTGCGCCTCCTCGACCCGCCGCTGCACGAGTTCCTGCCGGACATCACCGAGCTGTCGGTGCGCGTCGCGCTCGCCGAGTCCCGCAAGGACTCCAACGAGAACGATCTGCGCCTGCTGCAGGCCGTGCACCGGCTGCACGAGCAGAACCCGATGCTGGGTCTGCGCGGCGTCCGCCTCGGGCTGGTCATCCCGGGCCTGTTCGCCATGCAGGTACGGGCGATCGCGGAGGCCGCGGCGGCGCGCCGGGCGGCCAAGGGCGACCCCCGTGCCGAGATCATGATCCCGCTGGTGGGCACCGTCCAGGAGCTGGAGATCGTCCGCGAGGAGGCCGAGCAGGTCATCGCCGAGGTCGAGCGCGCCCACGGCGTGGAGCTCCGGCTCACCCTCGGCACGATGATCGAGCTGCCGCGTGCGGCGCTCACCGCCGGCCAGATCGCCGAGTCCGCCGACTTCTTCTCCTTCGGCACCAACGACCTCACGCAGACCGTGTGGGGCTTCTCCCGGGACGACGTGGAGGCCAGCTTCTTCACCGCGTACCTGGAGAAGGGCATCTTCGGCGTCAGCCCGTTCGAGACCATCGACAAGGACGGCGTGGGCTCGCTCGTCCGCAACGCCGCGGAGGCCGGCCGGGCCACCCGCCCCGACCTCAAGCTCGGCGTGTGCGGTGAGCACGGCGGCGACCCGGAGTCGGTGCACTTCTTCCACGAGGTGGGCCTGGACTACGTCTCCTGCTCGCCCTTCCGCATCCCCGTGGCGCGGCTGGAAGCGGGCCGCGCGGCGGCCGAGTCCAAGGGCAGCGACAGCCGCTGACCCGAGCCCAAGGGCAGAACAGCCGCCGCTGAGGCGGCAGCGGTCGGCGCCGTGCGCGCCGGCCGCACCAGGACTCGTCTGCCGGCCGGTGCACGAACACCGGTCGGCAGGCGGCAAGCGGCCGGACACCGGCCGTGGACGACCGGAGCCGCTGGATGGGCCCCCGACCCTCAGCCGATCGCAGGGGCTCCGGTTCGTGCGAAACGAGGGCGGCACCTGTGCGGAGGTGCCGCCCTCGCCTTTTCCGGACTCCCCCCTCGGGAGCTGCCGCCGCCAGCTCGGCCCGGGCGGCGGCCTTCGGCGGGTAGCGGGACGGCCGGTGATGGCTCGTCACCCCCCACGGGTCCGAGCAATCCGTGCCGTCCGTATCGCCGCCGAATTGAGTATCAGCATTCCGGGAGTTCGGTCCCGGCGCGACCCTTTTCAAGACTGGCCAAAAGGACGTGGTGACCCCGCGTGGCCGTGTGCATACTCGGGTGCTCGGGGGGCCGACGACGGATGGCGATGGTGGGGTTTCGGTGCTGCGCGTCCATTTCAGTGGACCGGATCTGGCCCGCGTGCGGATCGCCGCACGCCCTGATGCGCTCTGGGAGACCGTTTTAAGTTTTCACCGACTTCGCGACCGACAGGGTGGTACGGCGCTCAACGAATGGCGTACGGAAACCCGCTCCCGGTTGAATGGTGAAACACGGTACCTCTCCCCACTGATACCGGCCAAGGGATATTTTCCCGATTTCCTGACGCCCCCCGAAGGGCTCCTCGGAATCGATGACGCACTCGCCGCGCTGAAAGCCACTCCGGCCCCGCGGCTGCACCGCGATCTCAGCCGGCTCGGCGACGGCCGCCCGCCCCAGCCGTGGGTGCGCGACCTCGCCCAGGGCGACACCCGGCCGCTGCACCGCCTCACCGGCGTCCTGCGGCACTACCACGACGCGGCCATCGCGCCGTACTGGCCGCACATACAGGCCCGTATCGAGGCCGACCGGGCGGCCCGCGGCCGGGCCCTGCTGGACGGCGGCGCCGACCGGCTGCTCGGCTCGCTGCCGCCCATGATGCGCTGGCGGCCGCCCGTCCTGGAGGCGGACTACCCCGTCGACCGCGACCTGTACCTGGACGGGCGGGGGCTGCTGCTCGTCCCGTCGTTCTTCTGCCGCCGCACCCCGGTCACCCTGCTCGACCCGGACCTCACGCCCGTCCTGGTCTACCCGGTCGAGCACCACGCGCCGCGGCCCACGGTGACCACGGCGCCGGGCCGTTCGCTGGGCAAGCTCGTCGGCCGCACCCGCTCCGCGATCCTGCGGGGCATCGGCGGCGGCTGCACCACCAGCGAACTGGCTCGCCGTGCCGAGGTGTCGCTCGCCTCCGCCAGCCAGCACGCGACCGTACTGCGGGAGGCCGGACTGCTCGTCACCCTGCGGCAGGGCAACGCGGTGCTGCACACCCTCACCCCGCTGGGCGCCGCCCTGATACGGGGCGGCGCACCCGCGGAGCCGTGAGCGCGGAGCCGTGGTCACCGGGCCGTGAGCACGGAGCCGTGAGCGCCGGTCAGAACGGCCGGTCACCCGCGATGGCGACCCGCTCGGCCACCCGGCCGTGCGGCGCGTAGTCGGCGACCGCGTAGTGCTGCGTCGCCCGGTTGTCCCAGAAGGCGATGTCGCCCGGCTGCCAGCGGAACCGCACCTGGTACTCCGGCACATGGGCCTGCTGGAACAGCAGCCGCAGCACGCGGTCGCTCTCCTCCCGGTCCCAGCCCACGATGCGGGTCGTGAAGGAGGTGTTCACGAAGAGCATCTTCCGGCCGGTCTCCGGGTGCCGGCGCACCACCGGGTGCTCGACCGGCGGGAACTGCTCCTGGAGCGGGGCGAGCCGCTCGGCCGGGTAGAACCGCTCGAAACCCGGGATGAAGTCGTGCACCGCGCGGGCCCCGTCGATCCGGTCCTTGAGGTCCTGCGGCAGGTTGTCGTACGCGGCGGCCATGTCCGCCCACATCGTGTCCCCGCCGAACGGCGGCACCTCGCGCAGCTGGAGCACCGCGCCCAGCGCGGGCCGCTCCCGGAAGGTCACGTCCGTGTGCCAGACGTTCTCGAAGGTGGGCGCCGTGGGGTCCTTCTTGTCGAACCGCACGACCTCCTCGCTGTCGCCCCGCGCCAGCAGCGGATTGGTCTCCAGCTCGCCCCAGTTGCGGGCGAAGTCCGCCTGCTGCGCGGAGGTCAGGTGCGCGCCGCGGAAGAAGAGCACCTTCCACTCCAGCAGCGCCCGGTTCAGTTCCGTACGGAGCGCGTCGTCCAGCGGGCGGGACAGGTCGAGACCGCGGATCTCGGCGCCGATGGTGCGGGCCTGCGGAATGACCTCGAAGCGCTCGTAGGGGCGGTCCTCCCAGCCGTCGGGGAGCCGGTTCAGGACGCGTACGCCCTCGTAGAGGCCGTCGGCGGGGATGCGGTGGTCGCGCAGGACGGGGGCGGTGGGTACGGCGGTGGCCGTCATCTGATCCTCCTGGAAGAGATCAAAGGACTGGGAAACGTGCGTTGGCACGAAAACAGCGGAAAACAGCGGAGAACAGTAGAAAGCTGCGGACAGCTGCGGAAAGGGGGTGAAAAGGGGGGGAGAGGCGTCGCGAGCGAGAGGGCTCAGCGACGCGGGAAACAGGCCGGGGGAGAACCCACCCGGCCGCGGCGGCGCAGGAAGCTCAGGCCGCGGGGCGCGCACTCACCGTGGGGGCCGCAGTCCTGCGGCTCCCGCACACGGGAAGGTGTAAGCGCCATCATGTTCGCACCGTACCAGGCCCGCGCGGGCCGCCACCAGGCCCGGCTCAGTCGTCGATACCCGTCCGCTCCACGCCCGCGACGATGTACCGCTGGAGCAGGAAGAACACCAGGACCAGCGGCAGGATCGACACCGCGGCCGCCAGGAACAGCTCGTGCAGGTTGACGTTCTGCGCGGTGGTGAACGTCGACAGCGCCACCTGCACCGTCCACGCCTCCCGGTCCTGGCCGATCACCAGCGGCCACAGGAAGGCGTTCCACGCGCCGATGAAGACGATCGTGCCGACCGCGGCGAACACCGGCCGCGAGTTCGGCACCACCACCCGCCAGTACGTCCGCCAGTACCCCAGCCCGTCCACCCGCGCCGCGTCCTCCAGCTCGCGGGGGAAGCCGAGGAAGTACTGCCGGAAGATGAAGCACGCGAACGCGGAGAACAGGGTCGGAATGATCAGGCCGCGGAGCGTCGAGATCCACCCCAGCGACGAGACCAGCACGAAGCTCGGTACGAAAGTCACCGCGGCCGGGACCATCAGCGTGCCGAGGATCGCGTAGAACACCGCGTTGGCGTGCCGGTACGGGATACGGGCCAGGCCGTACCCCGCCAGCGAGGCCAGCAGCAGGGTGCCCAGCGTCGTGGCCACCGCGATCACCGAGGAGTTCAGCAGCGACCTGGCCATCGGCAGGTTCGGGTCCGCGAACAGCTCGCCGATGTTGTCCCACCGCAGCGAGCGCGGGAAGAACGTCCAGTCCGGCGCCGTGATGTCCGCCTCGGTCGCCAGGCCGTTGCGCAGCAGCAGGTAGAACGGGATCAGGAAGAGCAGCGCGAGGACGATCAGCAGGACCAGCCGCAGGGCCCGGCCCGCCCGGATGAGTGCCTGGTCCACGGTCAGTCCTCCTTGCGGCCGAGCCCGAACCAGCGGGCCTGCACGATGGTCGCCACCGCGATGATCAGCGCCAGGATCACCGCGCCCGCGCTGCCCAGCCCGAGGTTCTGCTCGTTGCCGAGCGCGATGTAGTACAGGTAGACCAGCGGCGGCCGGGCGTACGGCGGATAGCCGCGGGAGTCGGAGAGCAGGTTGTAGAACTCGTCGAACGCCTGGAAGGCGTTGATGACCAGGAGCAGGACGACGGCCACCGACGTCGCCCGCAGCTGCGGGAAGGTGATGTGCCGGAAGGTCTGCCAGCCGGGCTTCGCGCCGTCCACCGCCGCCGCCTCGTACAGCCGCGGCGAGATCCGCTGCAGCCCGGCCAGGAAGAGGATCATGTAGAAGCCGGCCTGGAGCCAGAGCCGTACGGTGACGATCACCAGCCAGTACCAGGGCGGCTGGGTCGTCGACAGCCACGCCGTCTGGTCCGCGCCGAACCACCCCAGCACGGTGTTCGCCAGCCCGAACCGCACCCCGTTGAAGAGCGACAGCTTCCACACCAGCGAGGCGACGACGTAGCTGCACGCGGTCGGCAGGAAGAAGACCGACCGGAAGAACGCCTGCGCCCACCGCAACCGGTTCACCATCAACGCCAGCGCCAGCGACAGCGCGTACGTCGCGGGCACGATGAACGCCGAGAACAGCAGGAACGTGCCCAGGCTGCGCAGGAACGCGTCGTCGCCCAGCATCGTGGCGTAGTTGTCCAGCCCGACGAAGTCGGTGGGCGTGACGGTGTTGTGCGCGTCGAAGAAGCTGAGCCAGACGCTCCACAGCAGCGGTACGTACGTGAACAGGGCCAGCCCGACCGCGAACGGGCCGACGAACACCCAGAACCACAGGTTGCGGTTCTGGGGCCCCAGCAGCGTGCGGATCACTTCTTCTTGACCCGGTCCAGCTCGGCGCGGGTCTTCCGGACGACCGTCTTCAGTTCGCTCTCGGGGTGCGCGCCGTCCTTGATGATGCGGCTGACCGCGTCCTGGTAGGCGGTCTTCGACGCGGTGGTCCACAGCAGCGGTTCGGAGTGGCCGAGTTCGGTGGCGTAGGAGACGGCGTCGGCGGCCGGACCGGAGCGCAGCTCCTTCGCCTTCTCGGCGAGCGAGACACGGGCGGGGATGTGGAAGCCGTAGGAGAGCGCGAAGTCCCGCTGGTAGTCGGTGCGGTCGATCCACAGCCACTTGGCGAAGGCCACCGCCTCCGTCTTGTGCTTGCTGCGCGCGCTGACCGCTGAGCCGTACGCGCCGACCGGCACCGCGTCCTTGCCGCCGGAGCCGTCCTTGGGGAACGGCAGCACCCCGAAGTCGTCCCCCAGCGCCTTCTTCACCTGCGGCAGCGCCCACAGCCCGGACCACTGCATCGCGGTCAGGCCCTGGGTGAAGGCGGCCGGGTCGGACCAGTCGGCGGGCGCGCCGAGGAGCAGGGACTTGTCGGCGTACAGCTCGTGGATCTTCCCGAGCGTGCGCGCCGCGGCCGGATCGTCGAAGCCGACCTTGCCGTCCTCGGTGATGATCGACAGGCCGGCGGCATAGAGCGGGGTGCCGAAGAGGGCGCCCGCGCCCCCGTCGTTCCCCAGGAACAGCCCTTTGACCTTGTCCTTCTTTCCCTTCGCGGTCAACTCGCGGGCCGCGTCGACCAGTTCGTCGAGGGTGCGGGGCGGCCGTACCCCGGCGTCCTTCAGCATGCTCTTGCGGTAGAAGAGCATCTGCATGTCGACCACCTGGGGGATGGCCCAGATCTTGTCCTGCCAGATCTTCGGCGCGAGGACGGCCTGATTGAAGTCGTCCTTGACGGGCTCGACGGCGGCGGTGAGATCGACGACCTGGCCACCGCGGATCTGGTCCAGGGTGGGGCCGTTGACCTCGAAGACGTCCGGGCCCGAGTCGGTCAGCAGCGCCGCGGCGGTCTGCCGGTCGTAGTCGCCGGGCCGCCACTGGACGGTGACCTGTGCCTTGTCGTACGCATCGGCGTACCGTTTCACCGCCTGCTCGGTGCCGGTCTCGCCGTACTGGTGGTACCACTGGTTCAGCGCGGGGCCCGAACCGCCGCCATTGCGGCCGGTGTTGGAGCCGCAGGCCGCCAGGGTGCCGGTGAGCGCGATACCGCCGCCGGCCGCCAACAGCCGCCGTCTGCCGATGTCCGTCATGCCTGCTGCCCCCAGCGCTCGTCGATGATCAACCGGTGCGGCGACCACTCTGCCGCACCGGTGTGATGCACGCATGGCAACAACGTGAAACGCGCGAGAGATCATTCCGGCCGGGGCCGCCGCTCTCCTGCCGCGCGGGTCACTCCAGTTCGGACAGGACGTTCTGGGCGATGCCGAACGCGGTGTTGGCGGCCGGGACGCCGCAGTAGACGCCGCTCTGCAGGATCACCTCGCCGATCTCCTCGGGGGTGAGGCCGTTGCGTACCGCCGCCCGTACGTGCATGGCCAGTTCGTCGTGGTGGCCGTGGGCGATCAGCGCGGTGAGCGTGACGCAGCTGCGGGTGCGGCGGTCCAGCGTGCCCCCGGTCCAGATCTCGCCCCAGGCGTACCGGGTGATGAAGTCCTGGAAGCGGGCGGTGAACCGGGTCTTCTTCGCCTCGGCGCGGTCCACGTGCGCGTTGCCGAGCACGGCCCGGCGGACGGCCATCCCGGCGGCGCGGCGGCCCGCGTCGTCGACCGGCTGCTCGGCGGCCTCGGCGGCGGCGTCCGGCTCCGGCGCGAAGTGCGCGGCCAGCGCTGCGGTCACCGGGCCCGGCCGGTCCACGCCCGCGAGGTGGTAGGCGCCTCCGACCTCGGTCAGGCTCGCGCCGGGGACGGCGTCGGCGATCTCCCGGGCGTGCGCGGGCGGCGTCGCGGGGTCCTCGCGGCCCGCGATCACCAGCGTCGGCACGGTGATGTCCGCGAGCCGGTCCCGGACGTCGTACGAGGCCAGCGCCTCGCAGCAGGCGGCGTACCCCGCCGGGTCGGCGTCCAGCAAGTCCTTGATGAGCGCCTGGCCGCGCGGGTCCGCGGCGAACTCGGGCGCGAACCACGTCCCGGGCCGACTCGCCGCCATCGCCTCCGTGCCGTCCTTGCGTACCGTCGCGGCCCGCTCCCGCCAGGTGTCCGCACCCCCGAAGTGGGCCGAGGAGCACACCACGGCCAGCCGGGTCAGCCGCTCCGGGTGGTCGGCGGCCAGCGTCAGGCCGACCGCGCCGCCGATGGAGATCCCGGCGTACGCGAAGGTGTCCCAGCCCTGCGCGTCGGCCAGCCCCAGCACCAGGCGGGCGAGGTCGGCCATCGCCGGCTCGCCGGAGACCAGCCCGGCCGCCGAGCCGCCGTGCCCCGGCAGGTCCCAGCGCAGCACCCGGTGCGTCCGCGTCAGGGCCGCCAGCTGCGGCTCCCAGACGGCGAGCGAGGTGCCGAGGGACGGGCCGAGGATCAGCGGCGGGGCGTCCTGCGGTCCGTCGAGTCGGTGGTGGGGGAGCTCGGTCACGGGGCCTCCTCAGGGGGAGTTGCGGTGTGCGGGTGGGGTGCGGGTGCCCGGCGGGGCGGCGGTCAGGCACCGGTGGCGAACGGCCGTGCCGTCCGCCACCGGGCGCTGCCGTTACGTGGCCGGGCCCGGGCGGCGCAGCGCCCGGTCGGTGAGGACGGCGGCCGAGCCGGTGTAGCCGGCCGGGTCGGCGAGCGCGGCCAGCTCGTCGGGTGATAGCGCGCCGGCCACTTCGGGGTCGTCGCGCAGCACTTCGGCCAGGGTGCGGTCCGCTTCGACGGCGGTGCGCGAGGCGCGGGTCAGCGCGGCCTTGGCGGCCTGCCGCCCGAGCGCGGGCGCGAGCGCGGCCGACAGCCGCTCGGCGGCCATCAGGCCCTTGGTGCGCAGCAGGTTCGCGCGCATCCGGTCCGGGCGGACCCGCAGGCCCTCGGCCAGTCCGGCGGCCTGCTCGGCGGCGCCGCCGGCCAGCCGCAGCAGCTCGCGCAGCGGCTGCCACTCGGCGTGCCAGGCGCCGGCCGGGCGCTCGTCCTCGGCGGCCAGCGAGCCCAGTACGGTCCCGGCCAGTGCGGGCGCCTGCCGGGCCGCCGCGGCGAGCAGCGTGGCGCGTACCGGGTTGGCCTTGTGGGGCATGGCGGAGGAGCCCCCGCCGCTGCCCTCGGCGACCTCGCCGCACTCGGTGCGGGAGAGCACCAGCACGTCCGCGGCGATCTTGCCGAGCGCGCCGGTGGTGAAGGCGAGCGCCGATGCCAGGTCGGCGACGGGCGTCCGCAGGGTGTGCCAGGGGAGCACCGGCTCGGCGAGCCCGGTCTCCGCGGCGTACGCGGCGATCAGCCGCGGGCCGTCCTCGGGCGCGAACGTCTCCGACAGCGCGCCGAACGCGGCCAGCGTGCCGGCCGCGCCGCCCAGCTGGACCGGCAGCCGGACCGCGGCCAGCCGCTCGTGCGCGTCCAGGACCAGCGTCCGCCAGCCCGCCGCCTTCAACCCGAAGGTGGTCGGCACGGCGTGCTGGGTGAGGGTGCGCCCCGGCATGACCGTCTCGCGGTGCGCGTCCGCCAGCCCGTACAGCGCCTCCGCCGTACGGGCCAGGTCGGCCAGCACCAGCGCCACCGTCCGCCGCGCGACCAGCATCGCGGCCGTGTCCCAGATGTCCTGGCTGGTGGCGCCGCGGTGGACGTGACCGGCGGCGTCCGGCGCGCTCTCCTTCACCGCGGCGGTGAGGTCGGCGACCAGCGGGATCACCGGGTTGCCGCCGGAGCGGGCGCGCAGCGCCAGGTCACGGAGGTCGAACCGGCGCGCGTCCGCCGCGGCCGTCACGGCGTCGGCCGCGGCGCCCGGAGCCTCGCCGAGCGCGGCCTGCGCGCGGGTGAGCGCGGCCTCCGCGTCCAGCATGGCCTGGAGGAACGCGGTGTCCCCGGTCGCGGCCTCGGCGGCCGTGCCGGCCCGGACGGGGGACAGCAGCCCCTCGTCCGCGGGCCCGCCGGCGGATCCCTCGGTGGGGTCAGTCGAAGGCAAGAAAGACCGTCTCCTTGTCGCCCTGGAGGTGGATGTCGAAGCGGTACGTGCGGTGCTTGTCCGCCTCGGCCCTGGCGAGAAGAGTCTCCCGCCGCGCGGGCTCCAGACCCGACAGCAGCGTGTCGCCGGCGGGTTCGGCGAGGTAGGCGCGGGTGAAGAGGTGGTGCAGCAGGCCGCGCGCGAAGACGCAGACGGAGAGGTAGGGCGCGCCGCCCGGCGGCAGCGTGCGGACCGCGTAGTGCCCGTCGGCGTCGGTGGGCACCCGGCCGAAGCCGGTGAAGTCCACGCCGTTGCGGCCGTAGAAGCCGCCGGTCACCGGGTTGCGGCGGAGCGAGCCGGGCTTCCCGGTGAGCGAGCCGTCCGGGGCCGCCTGCCAGAACTCCAGCAGCGCGTCCGGGATCGGCTCGCCGGCGCCGTCGTACACGTATCCGTGCACGGTGATCGTGTCCGGGTGGCCGGCGGGCGCGATCTCGCCGCCGTCGGGGAAGGGCAGCGCGTACCCGTAGAACGGGCCCACGGTGTGCGAGGGCGTGGGGGCGAGCGCGGGGGTCTGCTGCTCGGTCATCAGCGGCCTTCCTCGATCCAGGTGGCGGACGGGCCGTCCAGGACGATGTCCCAGCGGTAGCCCAGCGAGAACTCCGGCTGGGACAGGTCGTGGTCGTAGGTGGCGATCAGCCGCTGCCGGGCGGTCTCGTCGGTCACCGAACGCAGGATCGGGTCGTACGGGAACAGCGGGTCGTTCGGGAAGTACATCTGCGTCACCAGGCGCTGGGTGAACGCGGTGCCGAACAGCGAGAAGTGGATGTGGGCCGGGCGCCAGGCGTTCTCGTGGTTCCGCCAGGGGTACGCGCCGGGCTTGATCGTGGTGAAGGTGTAGCTGCCGTCGTCCCCGGTCAGTACGCGGCCGACGCCGGTGAAGTTGGGGTCCAGCGGCGCGGGGTGGTCGTCGCGCTGGTGCGCGTACCGGCCGGAGGCGTTGGCCTGCCAGATCTCGACCAGCTGGCCGCGTACGGGGCGGCCGTGGCTGTCCAGCAGCCGTCCGGAGACGGTGATCCGCTCGCCGAGCGGCTCGCCGTGGTGCTGCTTGGTGAGGTCGTTGTCGAGCGCGGTGACGTCGGTGTGCCCGAACGCCGGACCGGACAGCTCGACGGTCTCCGGGTCGCCGTGCACGGGGACCAGCGGCTGCTTGGGGTGGCGCAGCGTGCTGGAGCGGTAGGGGGCGTAGTCGCGCGGCGGGTGGTGCGCGGCGGGTGCGCCGCCGGCCAGCGCCTTGTCGTACGCGTCCTGCAGCTCGGTGACTTCGCGGTCGATGTCGGCCTGTGTGAGTGCCATGGTGGTCTCCTACCTCTTCCCTGCGGCCTTGAGTGCGCGCAACGCGGCCAACTCCTCGGCGGTGGGCGGCGCGGTGGTGCCGACCTGGTCCGCGACCCGCAGCTCCCAGCCGGTGGCGGCACGTACCTGCTCGACGGTGACGCCGGGGTGCAGCTCGGTCAGTACCAGCTCGGCGGTGGCCGGGTCGGGCCGCAGCACGCCGAGGTCGGTGATGACGGCGGTGGGCCCGGCGCCCGGCATGCCGAGCGCGGCGCGGTCCTTGGGCCCCGCGCCGTGGCCGAGCGTGGTGACGAAGTCCAGCGCGCGGACGAAATTGCGCGTGGAGTGGCGCAGCACCATCAGCACGCGGCCGCAGTTGGACGCGATCTCGGGCGCGCCGCCCGCGCCGGGGAGGCGGCCCTCGGGCTTGCCCTCGCCGCGGTTGACGACGGTGGTGTTGATGTTGGCGTACCGGTCGACCTGAGCCGCGCCGAGGAAGCCGACATCGATCCGGCCGCCCTGCAGCCAGTAGTTGAACATCTCGGGGACCGGCACCACCGCGTCGGCGGTCTCGGCCAGCTCGCCGTCGCCGATGGAGAGCGGCAGCGCGGTCGGCTTGGAACCGATCGTGCCGGACTCGTAGATGAGGACCAGGCCCGGGTTGACGGTGTTGCGGGCCAGGTTGGCGGCGGTGCTGGGCAGGCCGATGCCGACGAAGCAGGTCTTCGCGCCGGCCAGCGCGCGGGCGGCGTTGACCTCCATCAGCTCGTCGCGGGTGAACTCCGTCTCGGGAGCGGGTGCTTCGGACATCAGGCGTTCGCTCCCTCGGTCGTACGGGCGGCGGACCCGGCCCCGCGTACGTGCGTCTCGATCCACTGCGTGAAGGCCTCGCGGTCCCGCGCGATCGGGTCCCAGGCCTGGTAGAAGGCGTTGTCGCGGACGGAGTAGCCGGTGGCGTACGAGGGGTGGGCACCGCCCGGTACGTGCGCGACCGCGTCCAGCACCCAGGTCGGCAGGACGACGCCGCCGGGGCGCGGCTCCAGGGTGTCGACGATCTCCTCGACGGTGACCAGCACCCGGCTCGCAGCGAGCGCGGCCTCCTTCTGCACGCCGGTCAGGCCCCACAGCTGGACGTTGCCCGCGCGGTCGGCCTGCTGGGCGTGGATGACGGTGACGTCCGGGTTGAGCGCCGCGACGGCCGCCAGCTTCTCGCCGGTGAACGGGCAGGTGACGGTGGAGACGGTGTCGGTACGGCCGGGGATGTCGCTGCCGCGGTAGCCGCGCAGCACGGCGAACGGGAGCTTGGAGGCGCCCGCGACGTAGCGGTTGGCCATGCCGGCGTGGCTGTGCTCGTCCAGCTCCAGGGGGCGCGGCCAGCCGTTCTCGACGGCGTCGCGGAAGCGGTGCAGGGAGCCGACGCCGGGGTTGCCGCCCCAGGAGAAGATCAGCTTCTTGACCAGGCCAGCGCCGATCAGCTGGTCGTAGATGACGTCGGGCGTCATCCGGGCGAGGGTCAGGTCGGTGATGCCCTGGCGGATGATCTCGTGCGCGGCGGCGAACGGGATCAGGTGGGTGAAGCCCTCCATGGCGACGGTGTCCCCGTCGTGGATGAGGTCCGCCACGGCGTCGTGGAGGCTGCGAATCTCGGCCATCATCACTCCGCGGGTGTGGGTCCAAAGAACGTACGGCGGTGCTCGTGCACCGCCGGAGAAATACTCAGTGCACTGATTAATTCGTCGATGGGCCGTAGACTTCCATCGACTCCGTCATTCGTCAATGGAGGCCCCATGGCCGCGGTCGATCTCAGCACCCATCCCGGGCACCTCGCCCGGCGCCTTCAGCAGGCGCACTCGCTGCTGTGGGGCGCGATGGTGTCCGAGGAGACCACCTCCCCGCAGTTCGCGGTCCTCAACGCGCTGGTGGAGAAGCCGGACATCGATCAGCGCACGCTGAGCGAGCACGTGCACCTGGACCGCTCGACCATCGCCGACGTGGTCGCCCGGTTGGTCCGCCGCGGCCTCGTGGAGCGGGTGCGCGACCCGAAGGACGGCCGCCGCAACGTCCTGAAGCTCTCCGAGGAGGGCACCCGCCACCACCGCAAGCTCGTCACGCGCACGGCCCGGATGAACCGGGTCTTCCTCGCCCCACTGGAGGAGAGCGAGCAGGAGACGCTGCTCCGCCTGATCGCCCGGGTCGCGGACGCGGCGGAGGAGCTGCGGGGGTAGCGCTCCCCTCGGCGGCTGCGTACGTCACCCGGCCGGTGTGTGCGTCACCCGGCCGCTGCGTGCGCCACCCGGCCGGTGTGTGGGTCACCCGGCGGCTGCGTGGGTCACCCGGCCGGTGTGTGCGTCACCCG
Source organism: Streptomyces niger (assembly GCF_000718305.1). Classification (GTDB taxonomy): domain Bacteria; phylum Actinomycetota; class Actinomycetes; order Streptomycetales; family Streptomycetaceae; genus Streptomyces; species Streptomyces niger. The sequence goes on along the minus strand of NZ_JOFQ01000026.1, from coordinate 67,536 downwards.
GCTCCTGCGTGCGGGCCTCGACCGGGGGAACGCCGCAGGTCAGCCCGACTGCGGCAGGCCGCTGCCCACCGTGCGGGCCGCCGCCGTCAGCGACGCCACGAAGCGCGGCAGCCGCTCGGCGGTGAAGCGCGAGGACGGGCCCCCGAAGGACAGCGTGGCGACCACCTCGCCGCCGCGCGAGCGGACCGGTACGGCCACGGACGACAGCCCCTCCTCGTGCTCGCCGTGGCTGACCGCGTACCCGGCGCGGGCCGCCTCCGCCGCCCAGTCGGTCAGCGTGCGGGCGTGCTGCACACCGTGCGGGGAGCGGCGCGCGACCCGCTCGACCAGCGTCGCGTCCGCGCCGATCAGCAGGACCTTGGACGGCCCGCCGGCCCACAGCGGCAGCTCGTCGCCGACCCGGACCACGTGCCGCAAGGCCTGCGGACCCTCCTCCTGCGCGATGCAGATGCGGTGCACATCGCGCCGTACGTACAGGTGCACCGTCTCCCGGTGCTCGGCGGCCAGCTCGCGCAGCGCGCGCCGGGCGGTGGCCGGGAGGCGCCAGCCCTGGTCCGCCAGCCGGACCCAGCGCAGGAAGGTCGGGCCCGCGGTGTATCTGCCGTATTCGTCCAGCCAGAGCAGGCCGTTCATGCGGAGCGTCTGGAGCAGCCGGAGCGCGGTGGTCTTGGGCAGGCCGCTGCCCTCGACGATCTCGCGGAGGGTCAGTGCGGGGCGCTCCTCGCCGAAGAGCCCCAGGATGTCGATGGCCCGCTGAACCGTCCGCATGCCGCCGCGCTCGCTCTCGCTCATGGCGACAGTATGGGTTGAGGTCCGCTCTGCGGACCAGGGGCGGCTCATCCTCCGGTTACTCGCCGGCAACCTCTTGGAGATAGTCAGCGCACGTTCTACCTTCGCCGTCGCGGCGCCCGTCCCGTCCCTCCTCGCCGTCCACCTCGACTGGCGCTCGGCTGCATCGCCTTCGTCGTCCTGGTCGGCCTGCTCGCATACGCCCTGCTCATCGGCAAGGTCGAGCGGGTCGAGGGCTGACTCGTCACCGGGCCCCCGATCGGTACCCCGTTTCTGTCGGCAATCCGGCTCGTTGGGTGAAGGAGCGGGTCCGGGCCACGGCCGCCCGGCCGCGCGAGCGACATGGCAACTGACAGGCGACGGAAAGAGCCCTAGTGCTGCAGGTACCCATCGGAGATGTGGAGATCGCCCCGGGACATGTCTTCGAGTGGTCGGTGGTGAGCGCGCGGATGCGCGCCGCCGACCCCTCACCGCCGAACGAGACCACCACGTACAACCAGGCAAAACACTTCGCGGTGGCCCACGAGACGCAGGGCGACGACGATGCCGTGTGCGCCTACGTGGCCGGCACGTTCGAGATCGCCGGCCCGGTCGACCGGGCCGCGCTCGAAGCGGCACTGCTGTACTTCGTGCGCCGCCACGAAGTGCTGCGCTGCACGTTCCAGCAGCTCTCCGGCGACCTGTCCTGCGACGCGCTGACCCCGGAGGACATCGAGCTGAAGTGCATCGACGCGGGGTCGGCCGGCTCCGCCGAGGAGGTCCGGGCCTACCTGCACCGGTTCTTCCAGCGGGTCGACACGCTCTCCTGGCCGCTGATCACCATGGGCGCGGTGGTCAGGGACGATTCCACCACCGTGTACTTCGCCTGCGACCACCTGGTGACCGACGGCCTCTCGACGCCGATCGCGGTGAACGACATCGCCACCGCGTACGAGGCGTACGCCCGGGGCGAGGAGCCCGACCTCCCCGAGGTGGGCAGCTACCTGGAATTCAGCCGTGCGCAGCGCGACGCCACCGGTGCCATGGACGCCGACGACGAACGGCTGGACCACTGGAAGGAGTTCATCGCGCGCGGCGACTGCTTCTTCCCGCCGTTCCCGCTGGACCTCGGTGTCGAACCAGGCCGTCTGTACCCCACGGTCAACGTTACGGAAACGCTTCTGCAGGACCGGGAGGCCGACGAACTGGCCGCCCGCTGCGAGGCCGCCGGCGGCCGCCTCTTCATGGGCGTACTGGCCGCCGTCGGCGTGGCCCTGCGCAAGGAGGGCGGGCCCGACGTCTACCGGGGCCTGATGCCGGTCAACGAGCGCGGCCGGAGCGCCTACGCGCACACCATGGGCTGGTTCATCAACACCATGCCCATCGAGTTCTCGGTCGCCGAGGACAGGGACTTCCCCGACGTCATGAGCGGCGTACGGGACGCCTTCACGGAGATGCAGCGCCACGCGGACGTGCCCTTCGTGAAGGCCTGGCACCTGCTCGCGCCGGGCGACTACACCGCGCTGCGCTACTGGCCCTACGCGGTCAACTTCTTCTCCTACCTGGACTTCCGCAAGTCCCCCGGGGCGCGGCAGCACGTCGCGCGCAACGCGAAGAAGCACCTGTGGGTCTCCCGCAGCAACGGCATCTGCTTCTGGTTCCACCGCAACGACGCCGGCCTCCACATGAACGCCATCCACGTGGACACCCCGCAGGCCCGGCACGCCAAGGCCGCGCTCGGCACGACCCTCACCCACACTCTGGCCAACATGCGAACGGCCGGCACGTTCTGAGCCGGACGGGCCGACACGTTCTGAGCCGGGCGGGCCGACGCGTAGGAGGTCAGGCACTGGTCCGCTGCACGGACCAACAGTCCCGTCAGTCGGTCCGACGCCGCTACCCTGACCGCATGACCCTGCCACCGGAACTCCCCGCCGCCACCGCCGGCGACTGGTGGGTCACCACCGACCAGTCGCTGGCCCTCGTCCAGCAGCACGGCGCCGCCGCGCACACCGCCCCCGACCTGCTGGCCACGCTCGCCGAGCTCGGCCGCGTCCGCACCGCCGCCGACTCCGCGCTCGGCGCCGCCGTACGAGCCCTGCTCGCCTCCGGGCACGACTGGGACGAGATCGCCGCCGCGCTCGGCCTGCCGGACGCGGACGCCGCCCGCCGGGCCACCGCCGCCCCGGTCCGCCAGGCGGACCAAGCCCTGAACCAACGCCTCGGCCACCACGGCTGACCCGCCCGGCCCCCGCGCGAGGAGCTGCTGCGCGCCGCCACGCTCTGATCACCCCTCGGCCGAGGCGATCGCTGAGGTCACTGGTCGCCCCCCCCGGGTGTGGTCAGGAATTCTGGAACTTCCAGATGTACGGCTCGCCGTCGTCCTCGGCCGCCCAGTGGACGGCCAGCTCCTTCGCGCCCTTCGGGACCATGTAGGTCTCGCAGAGCACGTGGCTTTGGCCCTTCTTCCAGTTCTCGATGTCGGAATCCGACTCGCAGCCGGGTGCGTCGTCCGCAGCGCCGATCAGGATGGTTCCGCGCTGGCCATCGGCGTAGATCTCGACGTTCTCGCCGACGCTCGGGTACGAGCTGACGACGCCGCCGCCCTTGTTCGTGTACTGCACATGGGCCACCGCGGGGACGAACCCCCTGGCTTTGGCCGGGTCGTCGACCATCTTCTTGGTGTCGGCCTCGGTGCCCACGTCGACCTTCTGCGCGAGGACGGAGTACGTGACCTTGCCGTCGTCCTCTTTGAAAGGGCTGGTGGCGCTTTCGCCGGTCGCCAGCTCCCGGCTGCTCTCGGCCTTGTCGTCCTGGAGCTTGCTGGTGCTGCTCTTGGCCGTGCTGTCCCCGCCGCCCGATCCGCCGCACGCGGTCAGCGACAGCGCCAGGACGGCTACGGGTGCGGCCGCACGCAGCCACAGCGTCTTCTGGTTCAGCATGTTCGATCTCCCCGTTGACGACAGCCAGTTGGCATGATCATAACCAGAGATCTGACGGGCGATCACTGTCGTCGACCGCATTGACCTGCGCTTTCGCATACCGGCCAGAGCGCGGCATTCGGCCGGGAGGGGCACCTTCATCCCGCTCGGTGCCGCGTTCGCCGACTACGGGCGGATCGGCAAGACCCCCGAGGCGAGAACCCACCGGGACGGCCGCCACACCGCTGCCGGTGCTACGGACACAGTAGTCGCAGGAAATCGTCGATGAAGCGGTCGAGGTCGTCCAGGCCGGCAGCGGTCAGGGTGTCGGTGCCATCGGCGAGCAGGTGGAGCACGGCAGCGTGCAGTGTGAGGGTGACGACAGCGGCGCGTTGTGGCGTGACGGGCAGGCCCGCTCCTTGCTGAGCCAGCTGCAAAATCCCGAAGTCGGAGGCTGCGATGGGATCCAGGAGGGCCGACAGCCCGTCTCATCAAGCGCAGGAGTTCCCGCGGGGATTACGTCGTGTCACTGGCCGACGGACAGAGACCAACGAATTCCCGGTGGAGCCGATATCTGGATGGATGCCTCTTCCCGCTTGCGCTTCAAGTGTATTTCGTTGTACGTGCTGCTCACTTCTCGTTCCACGCACTCAACGGGAAAGCTCAAACCGGTCTTGTCTACTGTGACGGTGAGTTTTCCCTCCCCCTGGCAGTTGATCAGGATGGCGAGACGTCCGGAGCCGACTCTGTGTTTCAGTGGCAGAACCTCGCTGCCTTGAGCGCTTTGCACCGTCACCAGCGGCTTGCCGTCGAGCAGTTTCGGGGCCTTGGTGACAGACTCGCCGGGTATGTGTTCCGCTCTCTCCGATTTTTTGCTCGGAGAGCCTGCCGAGCTTGAGGGAGCTGGTCGGGGCCTGGTGTCGTGAGAGCAGGCAGCGAGCACGGAGACGCCGCACAGGACGCTCGTCAGCACGAGCGCGGTGCGGTGTACCACCGCGACAGTACGGTGTGCCGTCAGTTTTCCCACAAGTACCAGCCGACCCGATATGGGGTGTAGCTTGTGACCGTTCTCTTGGTCGACGTAGCGCAGTTGCTGTAGCTGACGTAGGAGACGCCGGTGTTCTTCAGTCGGTAGACGCCGTACTTGGCGTTGGTTCTCTTGTGCGGAGGCGTGTCTACAGAGATCGAGTTTCCGATCTTTGCCGTCAGTTTCGCTGAGAGGTTGACATCGAACTTTCCCTCGATCTGCCCGATCATTGCATTCACGCTGACTTGCAGCCCGTGGGAAACGCTGACGCCGACTTCGCCACTGACGTCGGCCGTGAACGTGGATCTTGCCGTCCGAGAGGTTCCGTTGTAATTCGACTGAGTTGCGCCCACGCCCCTGTGGTACTTACCGCCCTTGGTCTTCGGCAGATATACCCCACCGGAACGGCACTCGTATCCGGCGGCTACTCCGCTGAAGTCCGTCGGCTTGTCGTCAGCGGACGGCTGCGGCTCGGTATCCGGGTTGGCCACATCCGTTACGGGTTCCTCAGGCTCCGCCGGCGGTTCTGTCTGGACAACGCCATCACTCACCCACTCCGGGTCGGTCTCCGGGTCTGTCCCAGCGACCGCTGGGACAGACCCGGAGACCAGAGCAAAAAATGCGACCGCACCTATCAGTGCGCCTCTCGTCTTCTTCACTTGTTGCCTCTCTCGGCTTCCGCTCTCACTGAGCTGTTACAGCTGACAATAGAGGCGTATGGAGTCCTTTTCAGCAAGGCCGAGAATAATTGATGCTTATTTGAGGTTATGCGGTAGCTACAGCGACTACGCAGTCGAGGTGCTGCTGACTGAAGCCCCGCTGGATCGCCCACGGTCAGGGCATCAGCCTCACGCCCGAGGCGACTGCCCCGTGCGGTGGACGATGCCGTCGACGCCTTCGTCCGGAGCTGCCGGGTGGTATGCGGCGAGGACGACTGACTTACGGTCGAGCCGGCGTTATGCGTTCAAGTGCCGGGCGTACGCGACGAAGCCTTGCCAGGCGGGGGCGGGGACGATGAGCTGGGGGCCGTGCGTGTTCTTGGAGTCCCGGATGTGGACGGTGGCGGTGCCGGGGGTGGCCGCGACCTCGATGCAGTCGTCTCCCTGGGAGCCGCTGTACGTGGACTTACGCCAGGAGAGCGCGACTTCGACGCAGCTGTCGCCGTCACCGGTGCTGTAACTGCTCTTGAACCAGGCCAGTTCGGTGATGCTCATAGCGCTCCTCGCATTCGCTGCAACAGGCTCACGGAGTCCGTGTGGGAGAGAGCCTGTGCGCGAAGTTTGGCATAGCGCTGCATCAGCACGCTGATGTCTGCCCGGCCGGTGATCAACTGGCCCGTCTGCTGGCCCTCGGAGTACGCAAGCCATTGGTGCTCCTGAGTCTCCAGGATGCGCATCGGACCGTCGATGCCGGAGTGGTCGGGTTGCCGCAGCGGCATGATCTGCAGCTCGGCGTTGGTCAGTTGGCTGACCTGTACGAGGTGATCGAGGAGCTCCCGGGTGACCTCCTCGCCCCCGGTGTGCCGCTCCAGCAGCGCCTGCTCGATGACGAAGCTGAAGGCCGTGAGCGGCGTGCGGGTCAGCAACGCCTGCCGTGCCAGCCGCGCGGCGACGCGTTGCTCGACCTCCTCGTCGGTGGGCGGCGGCGGAACGCTCAACGTCACCGCCCGTGCGTACCCCTCCGTCTGCAACAACCCCGGCACCACCCGGCACTCGTACGTGCACAGGCTCACCGCCTGTTCCTCCAGCTTGGCCCACTGGCGGAACCAGGCGGCCAGGCCCGGTTGGCGGGAGAGGTGGCGGGCGGCGGCTCTCAGGGTTCCGAAGGCGTCGAGGACTTCTTCGGCGCGGTCGATGAAGTCCCGCGGCGGGAAGCGGCGGCCCTGTTCGATGGAGGCCACCGTGTGCGGCGCGTACTGGACCAGTGGGGCCAACTGCTCCTGGGTCAGGCCGGCCCGTTCGCGGAAGGTCTTGGCGACCGCGCCGAAACCCTTCAGGCTGTCCGACGCCTCCGGTTCGCCGCCGCAACTCGTCGTACCCGTGTCGATCACCACGTCCGGTCACCTCCGGTGCACCCGCCCTGACTCCCCGCCCGACGCGCACATGGTTACGCACCGTGATGCGTACTGTCCATACTTCGGACTCGTACGCCGACTAGGAGTACGAGTCGCGTGCCTGGTCAGAGGGGTGGGCAGTGGCCGATCGTTGGCCCATGCTCATCCCGCCGGCTCGTCGCCTGCCTCGGTCGCCCGTCACCGTACGTATGTTCACGCAGCGTTTCCGCTCCACGCCCCGCGGGGCGCGGCTCGCCCGGCTGCTCGCCGAGCGGCGCCTCGTCGAGTGGGGCGTCCCGCACGGCAGTGATGCTTCGTTCGCCGCGCGGCTGATCGTTGGCGAACTCGCTGCCAACGCGGCCAGCCATGGGCGCGTCCCCGGGCGGGACTTCGAGGTGTCGCTCACGCTCCTCGCACCGGCCGCGGCCCCGGCGACCCTCCGCATCGAGGTGAGCGACACCCGGGCCGAGCGTCGCCCGCCGGCCGCCGCCGGGCTGGGCGCGCCCTTCCCGTACGCCGAATCCGGGCGCGGGCTCTGCCTCGTGACGGCGCTCGCCACGCGGTGGACGGTGCGCCCCCGCAGTCCCCTCGGCAAGACCCTGCGCGCCGAGCTGGAGCTGCCGGCCGGGCACTCCCGCAGCGGGCATTGCGGGGGTACGGCAGCGGCAGGACTCTGAGCCACATGGACACGGAAACTCTCGACACGTTGCGGAACACGGTGCGAGGGCCGGTCATCGGGCCGGAGAACTCCGGTTACGACGCGGCCCGGAAGGTCTACAACGGGATGCTCGACAAGCGGCCGGCGGCCGTCGTGCCGTGCCGGGACGTGGTGGATGTCCGGGACGTGGTGGCGTTCGCCCGGGAGGAGGGCGTCGAGCTCGCCGTGCGGTGCGGTGGGCACAGCGCGCCCGGACTGGGGGTGGTGGACGGCGGGGTCACCGCCGACCTGGCGCCCATGCGGTGGGTGCGGGTCGACCCGGAGGCCAGGACCGCGCAGGCCGGGGGCGGGAGTCTGCTGGGGGACCTGGACCATGCGACGCAGGGGTTCGGGCTCGCCGTGCCCACCGGCATCAACTCGACGACGGGGATCGGCGGGCTGACGCTGGGCGGGGGCCACGGGTACCTCACCCGCAAGTACGGCCTGACGCTGGACAGCCTGCTGGCGGCCGACGTGGTGCTGGCGGACGGGACCCTCGTCACGGCGAGCGAGAGCGAGCACGAGGACCTGTTCTGGGCGCTGCGCGGCGGCGGTGGCAACTTCGGCGTGGTGACGTCGTTCACGTACCGGCTGCACCCCGTGGACACGGTCGGCTTCGGCGTCACCGTGTGGCCGGTGGAGCGTACGAGGGAAGTGCTCGGCTGGTACCGGGAGTTCACGCCGCGCGCCGCCGAGGACGTGTACGGGTTCTTCGCGGTGCTGGCCGTGCCGCCCGGGCCGCCGTTCCCGGAGGAGCTGTACGGGCGGAAGATGTGCGGCGTGGTGTGGTGCCACGCAGGGGATACGGAGCGGACCGAAGCGGTGCTCGCGGAGGCGCTCACGGGGGCGCGCGAGGCGGGGCGGCCGGCGTTCCACTTCTCGACGCCGATGCCGTACGTGGAGATGCAGCGGCTGTTCGACGAGCTGCTGCCTACAGGGCTCCAGTGGTACTGGCGCGGCGCCTTCTTCGACCGGGTGCCGGACGAGGCGCTGGACGTGCACCTGCGGTTCGCGGAGGCGCTGCCCACCGGTCTGTCGACGATGCACCTGTACCCGGTGGACGGCGCGGCCGGGCGCGTCGGCCGGGCGGACACGGCGTGGAGCTACCGGGACGCCCTGTGGTCAGGGGTGTTCGCCGGCATCGACCCCGACCCGGCCAACGCGTCGGCGCTCAAGGAGTGGTGCGTGGGGTACTGGGAAGCGCTGCACCCGTACTCCATGGGCGGGTCCTACGTGAACTTCCTCGGGGTGGGCGAGGGGGAGGAGCGGGTCCGGGCCACGTACCGGGAGAACTACGACCGGCTGGCGCGCGTCAAGCGCCGGTACGACCCGGACAACGTCTTCCACGTCACCCAGAACGTCAGGCCGGCACCGGCGGCGTGACGTCGAAGTCGTAGGTCACGCCGGTCAGTTCCTCCGAAGCGGCCCACAGCAGCTCGGACGTGGTGTCGTTCCGCGTCCGGGGGGCGCGGAACGACGGCGCCGGGGCACCGCGCATGCCGCCCTGCGGGCCGATGAACGCGTCGGGGCGCATGCCCGGCGCTGTCGCCGCGCAGAGCGTGGGCAGCGCGCCCGCCTCGGCGGGCTGCGCGAAGAGGCGGTTGGCGAGGGCGACGACCCGCTCGGGGCGGGTGCGGCCTTCCATGCGGATGCCGGCCGTCTGGAGGTTGGTGGCGGCGTAGCCGGGGTGCGCGGCGACGGCGAGCACATCGGAGCCGGCGCGGTCGAGCCGGGCGGCCAGCTCGTGCGTGAAGAGGAGGTTGGCGGACTTGGAGCGGCCGTAGGCGGGCCAGCGGCGGTACGGGCGGCGCTCGTAATTGAGGTCGGCGAGGTCGACGTCGGCGAGGGCGTGGAGGCCGCTGGAGACCGTGACGACGCGGGCGCCGGGGGTGGCGAGCAGGGCGGGGAGCAGCAGGCCGGTCAGCGCGAAGTGGCCGAGGTGGTTGGTGCCGAACTGCATCTCGAAGCCGTCGGCGGTGCGACGGTGGGGCAGCGCCATCACGCCGGCGTTGTTGATCAGCAGGTCGAGGCGGGTGGCGGCCAGCTCGTCGGCGAAGGCCCGGACGGAGGCCAGGTCGGCGAGGTCGAGCGTGCGGAGCACGACGTCGGAGGCGGGCAGTTCGGAGTGCAGCCGGGCGACGGCCGCGGCGCCGCGGTCCTTGTCGCGGCAGGCCAGCACCACCCGCGCGCCGCGGCGGGCGAGCTCGCGGGCGGTGGCGTAACCGAGGCCGCTGTTGGCGCCGGTGACGACGGCCAGCCGGCCGCTCTGGTCGGGGATGTGGGACGTGTTCCAGCGGCGGGCCATGTGCCTGCACCTCTCGGTTGCGTAGGGACGCGGTACGCATGCAGTAGTGCCCGTGCGACCGGTACGTATGTACGCGCACGTACTCCCCGGTAGAGGGCTGCGGCCAGCGTACGCCGATCCGTACGCCGGGCCGCAGAGGCAGGTGTCACGCGGCCGCGGCCGCCTCCGGGGTGGTGCGGGTTTCGAACACCGGGATGGAGACCGACGGGTCGTCGAGGCAGGTGCCGGTTGCGAGGTCGAAGCGCTGCTTCAGGAGGGGGGAGGCCACGTAGGGGTGGCCGTCGGCGGAGCCGGTGAGGCCGCGGGAGAGGACGTAGGCGCCGGTGAACGGGTCGCGGTTGTCGATCGCGTAGGTGCGGCCGGCGCGGTCCAGGAACACCGCGGCCTGTCGGCCGTCGGGGAGGAGTACGGCCACGCCGCGGCCGGGGACCAGGCCGGTGGTGGCGCAGACGGCGAGCCAGCCGCGGTCCGTGCGCAGTTCGACGGTGCCGGTGGTCAGCGAGCGGTCGAGGGCCAGGGTGTCGGTCATCGGGAAACGGTCCCTTCGAGGGTGCGGACGGGGAGGGTGGGGCCGGCCAGCAGGTCCAGGTCGGGCTTCATCTGGTCCCGCTCGGGGACGAAGCGGACGGAGGGGTCGGGCGCTTCGGGGGCGTTGACGAAGGAGACGAAGCGGGCGAGCCGCTCGGGGTCGGCGAGGGTGTCGGCCCACTCGTCGCGGTAGGCCGAGACGTGCGCGGCCATCAGGGACTCCAGCTCGTCACAGAGGCCGAGGGAGTCGTGGACGACCACGTCGCGTACGTGGTCCAGGCCGCCCTCGATGCGCTCCAGCCAGGCGGAGGTGCGCTCCAGCCGGTCGGCGGTGCGGATGTAGAACATCAGGAAGCGGTCGATGAGGCGGATCAGCTCGGCGTCGGAGAGGTCCTGGGCCAGCAGGTCGGCGTGGCGGGGGTCGGCGCCGCCGTTGCCGCCGACGTACAGGTTCCAGCCGTTGCTGGTGGCGATGACGCCGAAGTCCTTGCCGCGGGCCTCGGCGCACTCGCGGGCGCAGCCGGAGACCGCGGACTTGAGCTTGTGGGGCGAGCGCAGGCCCCGGTAGCGCAGTTCGAGGTCGATGGCCATGCGGACGGAGTCCTGGACGCCGTAGCGGCACCAGGTCTGGCCGACGCAGGACTTCACGGTGCGCAGCGCCTTGCCGTACGCGTGGCCGGACTCGAAGCCGGCGTCGACCAGCCGGGCCCAGATGCGGGGGAGCTGGTCCACGCGGGCGCCGAACAGGTCGATCCGCTGGCCGCCGGTGATCTTCGTGTAGAGGCCGAAGTCGCGGGCCACCTCGCCGATGATGATCAGCTTCTCGGGGGTGATCTCGCCGCCGGGGATGCGCGGCACGATCGAGTACGAGCCGTTGCGCTGGAGGTTGGCGAGGAAATGGTCGTTGGTGTCCTGCAGGGCCGCCTGCTCGCCGTCCAGGACGTAGCCGCTGGCGCCGAGGGTGGGCGCGAGCGAGGCGATGATCGAGCCGACGGTCGGCTTGCAGATCTCGCAGCCGTCGCCGTCCTTGGCCTCCGGGCGGCCGTGCGAGGCGAGCAACTGCTCGTACGAGGTGAGGCGCAGGGTGCGGACGATCTCGTACAGCTCGGCGCGGGTGTGCGGGAAGCAGCCGCACAGGCCGGTCTCGACGGTGACGCCGTTCAGCTCCAGCTCGTCGTTGACCAGGGTGGTCAGCGCCTTGACGCAGGAGCCGCAGCCGGTGCCGGCCTTGGTGCACTTCTTGACCTCGGGGACCGTGCCGCAGGAGTGCTCGGTGACGGCCGCGCGGATGGTGCCCTTGGTGACGTTGTGGCAGTTGCAGATGACCGCCTCGTCGGGGAGCGCGGATGGGCCGAGCGCGACGGGGGCGCCGGCCCCGGCGGGGAGGACCAGCTGCTCGGGGGAGATCGGCGGGACGGTGCCGGTGAGCGGGCGCAGGGTGCCGTACGCCTCGGCGTCGCCGACCAGGACGCCGCCCAGCAGCGTGCCGTCCTGGCCGATGACCAGCTTCTTGTAGACGCCCGAGCGGGAGTCGGCGTACACCACGTCCAGGCAGCCCTCCGCGGTGCCGTGCGCGTCGCCGAAGGACGCCACGTCCACGCCGAGCAGCTTGAGCTTGGTGGAGGTGTCGGCGCCGGTGAAGCCCGTGGTGTCCGCCGCGGCGATCGCGGCCGCCGCCGTCTCGGCCATCTCGTAACCGGGCGCGACCAGGCCGTACACCCGGCCGTCGGCGGCCAGCGCGCACTCGCCGATCGCGTACACGGCCGGGTCGGTCACCGTCCGGCAGGAGGCGTCCACCACGATGCCGCCGCGCTCGCCGACCGCCAGGCCGCAGTCGCGGGCGAGCTGGTCGCGCGGCCGGACACCGGCGGAGAAGATCACCAGGTCGGTGTCGATGCGGGAGCCGTCGGACAGCTCCATGCCGGTCACCGCGCCGTCCGGGCCCGCGGTGATCTCCTTGCCGCCGACGCCGGTGTGCACGGTCACGCCCATGTCCTCGATGGTGCGGCGCAGCGCCCGGCCGCCGCCCTCGTCGACCTGTACGGGCATCAGCCGCGGCGCGAACTCCACGACGTGCGTGTCCAGACCGAGGCCTTGGAGCGCGCCCGCCGCCTCCAGGCCGAGCAGACCGCCGCCGACCACCGCGCCGGAAGCCGCCCCCCGCTGCTCCTGCAAGCGTTGCGCGTACTCCTCGATGGCGAGCAGGTCCTCGATCGTCCGGTAGACGAAACAGCCCTCGCTGTCCTTGCCGGGGACGGGCGGCACGAAGGGGTACGAGCCGGTGGCCAGGACGAGCTGGTCGTACCGGACGGTGAAGCCGGACCGGGCGGTCACGGTGCGGGCCGCGCGGTCGACGGTCTCGGCCGGGTCGCCGAGCCGCAGCTCGATGCCGTGCCGCGCCATGAAGTCCGCCTCCACCAGGGAGAGGTCCTCGGGCGTTCGGCCGGCGAAGTACGAGGTGAGCTGGACCCGGTCGTAGGCCGGGCGGGGCTCCTCGCAGAGGACGACCACGCGCGCGGCGGCACCGGTCAGGCCCCGGTCGGCGAGGGCCTCCAGGAAGCGCTGGCCGACCATGCCGTGGCCGACGAGCACGATCGTGGGTGCCCCGGTCGTGGGTGCGGTGTTCGCCTCGGCAGTCACAGTCAGGAGCCTCCATCGTGGATGAGCAGGCGGAGCACGGGGGCGACCTGCCCGCCGCGGGTCACCACCGCGTGCTGTTCCGCGGTCATGCACAGAAGCGTGCGGGGCGGCTGTTACCCGACCGCATCCCGCCCGTTTCCGCCGGGGAACGCTGCTCTCCTCACACGGCACCCCGCCGTGTGAGGAGCACGACGGGGCGCCGGCCACGATGAACCGCCGGCCCCTGGAACCGGCCTGTACGCAGTGCTCTGGGGCCGGACCGCGGAGGGGACGGTCCGGCCCACTCGGTGGGCGGTGGTGTCAGGCGGCCGCCTTCGTCAGGCGGCGGGCCGCCAGTTCCGCGTATACCGCGGCGCCGTCCGCGAGGACCGCGTCGTCGAAGACCGCGAGCGGGGAGTGGTTGTTGGGCGAGGTCTCCGGGTCGGCGCCGGCCGGCGGGGAGCCCAGCGTCAGCATCGCGCCCGGCACCTCGGCGATCACCCGCGAGAAGTCCTCCGAGCCGTGCAGCGGCTGCGGCAGCGGCGCGTAGAACTCCTCGCCCAGCGCCTCCCGCACGGTGTGCGCCACGAAGTCGGCCTCGGCGTGGTCGTTGACGGTCACCGGGTACTGCTCGACGAACTCCGCGTCCACCTCGACCCCGTACGCCCGCGCGATGCCGCGGCAGACCTCCGGCGAGCCCTCCCGGACCTTGCGCTGGGCGGTGGGGGAGAAGCTGCGGACGGTCGCGTGGAAGGTGGCGGAGTCGGGGATGACGTTCTGCTGGGTGCCCGCGTGGAAGGTGCCCACCGTCAGCACGACCGGGTCGAAGACGTCGAAGGTCCGGGTGATCCACGCCTGCAGCGCGGTGACCATGGCACAGGCGGCCTGCACCGGATCCTTGGCGCGGTGCGGCATCGAGCCGTGCCCGCCCTCGCCGTTGACGGTCACCTTCAGCACGTTGGAGGCGGCGAGCGCCGGGCCGCCGCGGGTGCCGAACACGCCGCTCCGCAGGCCCGCCGACATCACGTGGATCGCGTACGCGGCGTGCGGGCGGCTGCCGGAGGCGTCCAGCACGCCTTCGGCCAGCATCTGCCCGGCGCCGTCGAAGCCCTCCTCGCCCGGCTGGAACATGAAGACCACGTCGCCCGCGAGCCGGTCGCGGTGCGCGGAGAGCAGCTTCGCGGCGCCGGTCAGCATCGAGGTGTGCAGGTCGTGGCCGCAGGCGTGCATCCGGCCGGTGTCGGCGGCGAAGTCCAGGCCGGTCTTCTCGGCCACCGGCAGCGCGTCCATGTCACCGCGCAGCAGCACCGTCGGGCCCTCCTGCGCGCCGCGCAGCACCGCCGTCACCGAGCTGAGGCCGCTGCCCGTGCTGATCTCCAGCGGCAGTCCGTCCAGCGCCGCCAGCACCGTCTCCTGGGTACGCGGCAGGTCCAGGCCGACCTCGGGGATGCGGTGCAGCGCGCGGCGCAGCTGAACGAGGTCGCCGGCGAGGGCGCGGGCGTCGTCCCGCAGATTCATGTGTGCTCCTTCGGAGAGGGGGTGGCAGCAACGAGAGGACCGCAGCGCGAGGCGTTCCACAAGAGGGCCTCGCGGCCGGCGGGTTCAGTTCCCGGTGGTCCTGGGCCGGCGGATCAGGAAGGTGCCGGCGAGCGAGACGGCGGCGGCGCCCGCGGCCCACCACGGCACCAGCGTCAGGTGCCCGGCCTTGGCCAGGCCCTCTGCGAGCAGCGGGAACGTGCCGCCGAACAATCCGATCGCGATCGTGTACGGCACGCCCATCGCGACCACCCGCACCGCGACCGGGAAGAGCTGCGCGAACAGCACGTTCGTCAGCCCGATCGGCGCCGCGATCAGCACCAGGTACACCACCGTGACCAACCACATCGGCACGGCGCCGTGCGCCAGCGCCAGCATCAGCGGCACGGTGGCCAGGGCCAGCAGGGACAGCCCCATCCGCAGCGTGCGCAGGGCGCCCAGCCGGTCGGCGAGCCGGCCGACCATGACCATCGCCGCGACCAGCAGCACCAGCGGGCCCAGCATCGAGGCGGCCGACTCGGTGCCGGAGACGACGCCGAGCTGCTGCGCGTACTGGGGGAGGTAGGTGGTGCCGTAGTAGTACCCGACGGTGGCGCCGACCGAGATCAGGAAGACGGCCGCCATGTTGCGCAGGTTTGCCCGGTACAGCGCGCGCCGCTCGGCGCCCTTCGGGCCGTCCGCGCCCGTCTCGGCGAACTCCGTGCTCTCCCGCACGCCGCGCCGGATCCACAGCGCGATCAGCCCGAGGGCGGCCGCCACCAGGAACCCGATCCGCCAGCCGCCCCCGCGCACCCCGTCCTCGCCGAGCGCCACCAGCAGCAGGGTCAGCACGCCGAAGGAGAGGATGTTGCCGATCACCACGCCCGAGTACGAGATCGAGCTGTAGAGGAAGCGCAGGTGGCGGGGGGCTGTCTCGGTGACGTACGCGGCGGCGCTGGGGTTCTCGCCGCCCATCGAGAGGCCCTGGACCAGCCGCAGGAGGATGAGCAGTACGGGCGCGGCGGTGCCGATCAGCGCGGCGGTCGGCAGCAGCGCGATCAGCACGCTGGCGCCGGAGATGATCGTCATGCTGAGGGTGAGCGCGAACCGGCGGCCGCGCGAGTCGGCGAGCCGGCCCACCACGTAGCTGCCGAAGGGCCGGACGACGAAGCCGACGGCGAAACCCAGGTACGCGGCGAGCAGCTTGGTCACCGGGTCGTCGCCGGGGAACATCGCCGCGGCGAAGTACGGGGCCAGTACCGCGTAGACGGCCCAGTCGAAGGACTCCACGACACCGCCGACGGTCGCGGCGAGCAACGCCTTGCGCCCGTTGCCGTGCGCCGTGCGTGGGGTGTCCGCGGTTCTCGCCGTGACCGCTGATGTCATCGCCAACCTCGTCTCGTAGGCCCGGACGACCGAACGTCCGGTTTGGGGCGGTGCCGGAATGGCTCGAATGGATCGCCATGCTGGCCAGCGGCCGAAGGTGGGGAAACGAATTACCCTTGGTACGCAGGAAAGCTTCAGGAAGGCGCTGACCATGCAGGAAAACGTGCCTACGACGCTGCAAGGGCTCGACGCCCGGCTGATTCACGCCCTGCAGATCGCGCCGCGCGCCTCGTGGCAGACGATCGCGCCGGTGCTGGGCGTCGACCCGGTCACCGCGGCCCGCCGCTGGAACCGCCTGGAGCGCGCCGGGCTCGCCTGGGTCACCGCCTACCCGGGCCCCCGGCGGCTGGACCGGATGTGTGTCGCGTTCGTCGAGATCGACTGCGTGGCGGGCAGCGTCGAGACGGTCACGCGGACCCTCGTGAGGCTCCCGCAGGTGGCCACCGTCGAGCAGATGGCCGGCGGCCGGGACCTGGTCATCACCGTGTTCGTACCGGGCCTCGCGGCCCTCTCCGAGCTGCTCCTGCGGCGCATCGCCGAGCTGCCGGGCGTCACTGCCACCCGCGCCGCCATCGGCACCCGGGTCTACGGCGAGGGCAGCCGCTGGCGGCTGCGCGCCCTGGACGCCCGCCAACGCGAGGCGCTGCGCACCGCCGAGGCGCCGGCGAGCGTGGCCGCGCCGCTGGACGCGCAGGACCGGGCGCTGATCACGGAGGTGTCCCGGGACGGCCGGGGAAGCGCCGTGGACCTCGGGCGGGCGGTCGGGCTGAGCGCGCCCACGGTACGGCGCCGCCTCGGCCGGCTGCTCGCCGACCGGGACATCGCGCTCCGTTGCGAGGTGGCCCGCGAGCTGACCGAGTGGCCGATCTCGGCGACCCTGTGGGCGAGCGTGCCCGCCACCCACCTCGCCGAGACGGCGCGGGTCCTGCTGGGCCTGCCCGAGGTGCGGCTGTGCGCCGCCGTCACCGGGCGGCAGAACCTGCTCTGCACGCTCTGGCTGCAGTCGGTGCAGGACGTGCAGCGGCTGGAGATCCAGCTCGGCGAGCGGCTGCCGCACCTCCAACTGCACGACCGGGCCATCGTGCTCAAGCAGTCCAAGCTGATGGGGCGCGCGCTGGACGACCGGGGGCGGGCGCGGGACGTCGTCCCGGTCGACCCGTGGGCGGGCTGAGGCGGCTCCCGGCTTCGAGTCGTCGGCGACCGCCCCGGCGACAGCCCGGGGCTGCTCCCGATCACCGGCCGCAGCCCGCTGCTCCCGGGCGCCGGTCCGCGGCTAGCGGTCCGCCGCTTCTGCCAGCAGTGCCATGTCCGCCGGGCTCAGTTCGAGGTCCGCCGCGGCGAGGTTCTCCTCCAGGTGCGCGAGCGAACCGGTACCGGGCGTGGGGAGCAGCACGGGGGAGCGGTGCAGCAGCCAGGCCAGCGCGATCTGCCCGTGGCGCGCGCCGTGCCGCTCCGCGACGAGGTCCAGGGCGCGTGCCGCGCCGCCGGCCAGCCCGCCGTTGCCGAGCGGGAACCACGGCAGGAACGCGATCCCCTGCCGCTCGCACAGCGTCAGCAACTCCTCCGAGCCCCGGTCCAGCAGGTTGTAGCGGTTCTGCACGGAGGCGATCGGGGCCAGCGCCAGCGCGGCGGTCAGCTCGGCCGGGCGGACCGTGTCCAGGCCCAGGTGCCGGATCTTGCCCGCGTCCCGCAGCTCCAGCAGCGTGCCCAGCTGATCGGCGAGCGGCACCTTCGGGTCCAGCCGGTGCAGCTGGTACAGGTCGATGGTGTCCCGGCGCAGCCGCCGCAGGCTCGCGTCGCACATCGCACGCAGCGACTCGGGGCGCCCGTCGATGTGCCAGGCGTCCGCGCTCGTGCGGATCACGCCGCCCTTGGTCGCGATCACCAGTCCCTCGGGGTACGGGTGCAGCGCCTCGGCGACCAGCTCCTCGGCCACCCCGGGACCGTAGTTGTCGGCCGTGTCGATGAGGTTCACCCCGCGCTCCACCGCGCGCCGCAGCACCGCCACCGCCTCCCGCGGATCGGCGTGCCGCGGACCCCAGTAACCCGGCCCCGCCAGTTGTGCCGTGCCGTACCCGAGCCGCCGTAATGGCAGCTCGCCGCCCAGGGAGAAGATCTCGGAGTCCATGACTCACCACCCTAGAGCGGCCGGTGGTCCTTAAGATCACCTGGTGCCTGACATATCCCTGACGACCCTGCTCCTGCTGTGCCTGGCCGCGCTGACGGCCGGCTGGATCGACGCCGTCGTGGGTGGTGGCGGGCTGATCCTGCTGCCCGCGCTGCTCGTCGGCCTGCCGCACGTGCCGGCCGCCTTCGTGCTCGGCACCAACAAGTCGGCGGCGGTGGTCGGTACGACGGGCGCGGCGCTCACCTACGTCCGCAGGACGCCGCTGGACGTGCCGTCCGCGGTGCGCATCGGGCTGGCGGCGGCGGGTGGTTCGCTGGGCGGCGCGTTCCTCGCGGCGGGGCTGGACAGCGCGGTGCTGCGCCCGCTGATCATGATCGTGCTGGCCGGGGTGCTGGCGTTCGTGCTGCTCCGGCCGTCCTTCGGGACCGCGCCCGCGCCCGCGGGCCCGGTCACCCGGCAGCGGGTGCTCGCCGCCGTACTGATCGCCGGGCTCGGCATCGGCTTCTACGACGGCCTGATCGGGCCCGGCACCGGCGCGTTCCTGGTCATCGCGCTGGCGGCGATCCTGCACATGGACCTGGTGACCGCGTCGGCCACCGCCAAGGTCGTCAACGTCTGCACCAACATCGGTGCCCTGGCGATGTTCACCTACCAGGGCACCGTGCTGTGGGGACTGGGCGCGCTGCTCGCGGCGTTCAACCTCGCGGGCAGCACGGCCGGCGCCCGGATGGCGCTGAAGAAGGGCGCCGGCTTCGTGCGCGGCGTGCTGGTCGTGGTCGTCGCGGCGCTGCTGTGCTCGATGGCGTACGACCAGTGGCTGGCCTGACCAGGGCGCTCCGGGCCCGTTGGCTCAGAGCTTGTTGAGCGCCTGGCGGAAGGCGGCCTTGAAGGCCGGCACCGGGGCCTGCGCGAAGGTGCCCATCTCGCCCCACCGCACGACCGTGACCGTACGGCCCGAGCGGCCCACGCCGAAGAGGTGGATGCCCGGCTCGGACTCGGGCATCGAGGTGTGGACGCCGTGGACCCGGCCGCCGTCCGCCGCGCTCACCGTGCCGTAGTCCTTCCAGGACGCCGTACCACCGGGCTTGTCGTGCAGCCAGTCGCCGGCGCAGCGCGCGACCTGCCGGCGCAGCTTCGCCGCCAGCCGGCGCGCGCTGTCGTCGTCGGCCGTCACCACGGTGACCTGCCCCGCGTTGGTGTCGTACTCGGTCCAGTAGCTGCGGTGGTACGTGCCGTCCCCGGCGGGCACCGCACCGCCGTCCAGGCAGAACGGCGCCGGGTCGGGCAGCCCCGGCGTCACCTTCGAGGCGTACCAGGGCGAGGACGCGTGCGGCGGGAGCTCGCCGGGCGCGAGGAAGCGCGGCGGCGCGCTCGTGGCCGGGGCTGCGACCGCCGCGGTCGTGCCGGCGGCGGCCAGCACGGCCACGGTGGCGGTGAGCGCGGTGCGGCGGCGCACATCACGGAGACGCATGAATGAGACCTTTCCCCCGATGCGGTACGTAGCGGAATCCCGGTACGTAACGGAACTCTCGCCGGTGAGACCGCCGGGCCGGGGCGAAGGTTGTGCCGTCCTCGGCGTCACATGCCGTCGACGTGCGTCACCGAGGTCAGGAGCAGGGCGGAGTTCTCGACGGCCGTCACGCCGTGCTTCTCGCGCGGGACCGGCGCGACCTGCCCCGCGATCATGTCCTGCTTGCCGTCGCCCGTCGTGATCTGCACGTGCCCGTGCAGGATCTGCACGCTGCCCGCCGGCGGCGAGACGTGCTCGTCCAGCGAGGCGCCGCCGATCAGCGCGATCACGGTCTGCCGCAGCGGCCCGTCGTGCAGGAAGAGCCGGGCGCTGCGGCCGTGCGGGTCGGCCTTGGCGTCGTCGAGCTGCTGGCGGGCGAGGGCGGTGAGGTCGTCCATGGGGGGCCCTTCGGTCGCGGAGTGCCGGCGTTTCGGTGGCATGTTTTGTCCCATCCTGGCGGGTGCGCGGGGCGCCGCAAGTCATCGGCGCGCCGTGGTACCCGTGGAGGGGGAAGGATCAGGTACCCACCCGTCCGCGACCTAAAAGGACCCGTACCCGTGACCGATCAGCCCGTCGACACCGCACCGCCCGCATTCCTGACCGTGATGACGACGACCGACGCGGCGGAGAAGGCCGAGGCGCTGGCCCGCGGCGCCATCGAGGCGCGCCTCGCCGCATGCGCACAGGTCAGCGCGCCGGTCACCTCCGTGTACCGGTGGCAGAACGCCATCGAGACCAGCCAGGAGTGGCAGGTGCTCCTCAAGACGACCGGCTACCGCTACCAGGAGCTGGAGGAGTACCTCCGCGGGGCGCACGACTACGACACCCCGGAGATCATCGCGCTGCCGGTCGTCCACGGCGCGGCCGACTACCTGGCCTGGATGCAGGAGGAGACCCGCTAGCGGGCTGCTCAGCGCAGCGCCCGCGCCACCCCGTTCTCGCGCGGGCCCAAGAAGTGCGGGTCGGGGCGGAGTACCGCGTCGGCTGCTGCCTTGGGCGCCGCGAGGACCTCACGTACGGCGCCGTAGTACCAGGTCACGTCGTGCGCGTCGGTGGCACCGACCCCGTATGCGTCGATGCCCGCCGCCGCGCACAGCGCCAGCGCCCGCCGGACGTGGAACCCCTGGCTGACCAGGATCGCCCGGTCGACCCCGAAGACGCGGCGGGCGCGACTGCAGGAGTCCCAGGTGTCGAAGCCCGCGTAGTCGCCGACGATCCTCCGCGCGGGTACCCCGCGCGCGGTCAGGTACCGGCGCATGGCGTCCGGCTCGTCGTAGTCGTGGGTGCTGTTGTCGCCGGTCACCAGGATCGCCCTGATCCGGCCCGAGTCGTACAGCGTGGCCGCCGTGTCCAGCCGGTGCGCGAGGTACGGGGACGGCTCGCCGTCCCACAGGCCCGCGCCGAAGACCACCGCCACCGGCGCCGCCGGCACGTCGGCCACGGTCCGCACCCGGTCGCCGGTCGACAGCCGCAGCCAGGTCGCGGGCAGCAACGCGAGCACGCAGACGGCCACGACGGCCTGCACGGCCCGCCGGCGTCCCCGAGTCGTGCGCGGCAGCCGCAACCGCTGCCGCAGCCACCGTGCCGCCCGCCGCACCAGGCCGTTCGCCCGCACATCCATGACGCCCCCGTTCCGTCGCGCTTCGATCAGTCCTCCGACCTACCGGACAGCGACGCGCGGCGGCCTGGCATGGTTGCGAGCGGGAAGAACGCACAAGAGGAGAACCGACCCATGAACGACCGGCCCGACGGCCACGAGCGGCTGCCCTTCTTCGTCTACGGGACGTTGCGACCGGGAGAGGCCAACCACGCCTGGGCCCTGCGCGGCCGGACCGCGGCCGAGCAGCCGGCCACGGTCCAGGGGGCGCTGCTGTACGACGGGCCCGGCTACCCGTACGCCGTCCGGGGCCCCGCCGACGCCGCGGTCCACGGCCACCTCGTCACGCCCGCCGAAGACGTCTACGACGAGGTCCTGGCGGTCCTGGACCGGCTGGAGGGCTACACGCCCGGCGCGCCGCACAACGACTACGACCGCGTCCGGTGCGCGGCCGTCCTGCCGGACGGCACCTCGGTGCCCGCCTGGGTCTACCTCGCCGCCGAACCCCTGGCCGGCCGCCTGCGCGCCGCCGGCACCCCGATCCCCGGTGGCGACTGGCTCGCCACCGACCGACGTGCCGCGGGCCCGGTGGGCCCCGGCGTCGCCGCCAACGAGGGCCGCGCCTTCGCGGCCGCCACTGCCACTGCCACTGTCCAGGAAGGTCTCTGAACCGAGCATGACCACCGCCCACCCCCCGGTCCCCAAGGCCGAACTGCATCTGCACATCGAGGGCACGCTGGAGCCCGAGCTGGCGTTCGCGCTCGCCGCGCGCAACGGCATCGCGCTGCCGTACGCCTCCGAGGACGAACTGCGCCGCGCCTACTCCTTCAGCGACCTGCAGTCCTTCCTGAACCTGTACTACGCGCTGATGGCCGTGCTGCGTACCGAGGAGGACTTCGCCGACCTGGCGCACGCCTACCTCGCGCGCGCGAAGGAGCAGGGCGTGCGGCACGCGGAGATCTTCTTCGACCCGCAGGCCCACACGTCCCGCGGCGTGCCGATCGGCACCGTCATCGAGGGCCTGGGACGGGCCCTGGACGCCGCGCAGGAGACCTACGGCATCTCCACCCGACTCATCATGTGCTTCCTGCGGGACGAGAGCGCGGAGTCGGCCCTGGAGACCTTCGAGGCGGCCCGCCCGTACCTGGACCGGATCACCGCCGTCGGGCTGGACTCCGCCGAGGTCGGCAACCCGCCGTCGAAGTTCCGCGAGGTGTACGCGCGGGCGCGGGAGGCCGGGCTGAAGTGCGTGGCGCACGCCGGTGAGGAGGGGCCGCCCGCGTACGTGTGGGAGGCGCTGGACCTCCTCGGCGTGGACCGGGTCGACCACGGCGTGCGGTGCATGGAGGACCCGGAGCTGGTGGCGCGGCTGGTCGCGGAGCAGATCCCGCTGACGGTCTGCCCGCTGTCCAACGTCCGGCTGCGGGTGATCGACGACCTCGCCGACCATCCGCTGCCCGCCATGCTGGACGCCGGTCTGCTGGTGACCGTCAACTCCGACGACCCGGCCTACTTCGGCGGCTACGCGCACGACAACTTCACCGCCGTGCGGGACGCGCTGGGCCTGGACGAGGACACCCTGCGCACGCTGGCCAGGAACTCCTTCCGGGCCTCCTTCCTGGACGAGGAGACGCGCGCGGCGTACCTGGAGGAGGTCGACGCCCACCGCGGCGCCTGACCGCTGCCCGCGGGGAACCGGAGCGGTACGGGCAGGCCCTCCCCGGCGGCCGGCCGGCCGCGTGAGACCGGAGAAACGACTCGTCACTCCCGCGCAACGCTCCGGCAACTCTGCGCTGGCACGCTCCCATCAT
The DNA here is from genome assembly GCF_000718305.1 of Streptomyces niger. Classification (GTDB taxonomy): domain Bacteria; phylum Actinomycetota; class Actinomycetes; order Streptomycetales; family Streptomycetaceae; genus Streptomyces; species Streptomyces niger. The sequence goes on along the minus strand of NZ_JOFQ01000026.1, from coordinate 44,671 downwards.
GACGGCGTCGCAAGCGCACCTTGCCGCTTCGGTTCCCTTCGACAGTACGGCGCAGCTCATGACAGAGATCACCGCACAGCTCAGTACGCAGCTCAGCCGGGTCAGACTCCACAGTCGCCGCACCGTGCCGAGCTGCGGCACCGCCGCCGCGACGCCGACTCTCGTCGCAGTCGCACACGGCAGCCGCGACCCCAGGGCCCTGGAGACCGTCACGGCCCTGCTGGACCGGGTGCGGCAGCACCGCCCCGGACTGCCGGTACGTCTCGGCCACATCGAACTGAACGCGCCATTGTTGCCCGACGTGCTGGCCGAGCTGGACGGCGACGCCGTCCTCGTCCCGCTGCTGCTGGGCCGCGGCTACCACCTCAAGCACGACATACCGGCGACGGCCGCCGCCGCACCGCACCTCAGGACCCGCATCGCCGGGGCGCTCGGACCGCACTCGCTGCTCGCCGAGGCGCTGCACGAGCGGCTGACGGAGGCCGGGACGCGGCCCGAGGCACCGGGCACGGGGATAGTCCTGGCGGCGGCCGGCTCCCGGGACCCGCACTCCGCCGCCGACACCGGGCGCACCGCCCGCCTGCTGTCCGCACGGCTCGGCGGCACACCCGTCGTCCCCGGTTACGCGGCGGGCGCCGGGGCCACCGTCGAGGAGGCCGCCGACGGGCTGCGCACCCGTGGCCTGCGGCCCGTCGTGGCCTCGTACTTCACCGCGCCCGGCCGGTTCGCCGCCGCCTCCGCCGCCGTACTGGAGGCCGCGGCGGCGCCCCTGGGCGACCACCCGGCCCTCGCGCGTCTCGTCCTGCACCGTTACGACCAGGCGCTCCGCTCGCGTACCGGGTCCGACCGCGAAGGGGCCGGTGCGGCTACCGTCGCGGTATGACGGGTACGCCCTTTCAGCCCACCGGCCGTCCGCCGCACGGGGACGGCACCGGCCCGGTGCCGCACGCTGCCGCGCGCCCCGACCGGGCGCCGCACCCCGACGCGCGCCCCGGTGCGCAACTCCCGTACGCCGCGCATCCCGACGCGCCGCCGAACCCCACGGACCCGGCGGCGCCGGGGCTGCCGGAGTACACCGGCTACACGCTCGCCGACGCCGAGCGCTGGGTGCCCGAGCCGGACAAACGGCCGGGCCGCACGGCCTTCCAGCGCGACCGGGCACGCGTGCTGCACTCCGCCGCGCTGCGCCGGCTGGCCGGCAAGACCCAGGTGGTCACGCCGGGTGTCACCGCGTCCGGTGCGGGCCGGCCGCACGCCTGGGACGCCACGCCACGGACCCGGCTCACGCACTCCCTGGAGTGCGCGCAGGTGGGCCGGGAACTGGGCGCGGCGCTCGGCTGCGACCCGGACCTGGTGGAGACCGCCTGCCTGGCGCACGACCTGGGCCACCCGCCCTTCGGGCACAACGGCGAGCAGGCCCTGAACGAAGTGGCCGCGGCCTGCGGGGGCTTCGAGGGCAACGCGCAGTCCCTGCGGCTGCTCGCCCGGCTCGAACCGAAACGGTTCGTCACCGACGACGACGGCCGCGTCGTCAGCGTCGGCCTCAACCTCACCCGCGCCGCCCTGGACGCGGCGACCAAATACCCTTGGCAGCGCGGCGGGCACCCGGCGGACCCGCGCTCGCGCAAGTTCGGGGTGTACGCCGACGACCTGCCCGTCTTCCGGTGGCTGCGGCAGGGCGCCCCCGAAGGGGCGCGCAGCTTCGAGGCGCAGGTCATGGACTGGTCGGACGACGTGGCGTACTCGGTGCACGACGTCGAGGACGGGCTGCACGCCGGGCACCTGGATCCGGCCGTGCTGTACGCGGACCCCGAGCGCGCCGAGGTCTTCGCGGTGGCCGCCGACCGGTACGCGCCCGGCGCCGGCGACGCGGAGCTGGGCGCGGCGCTGGACCGGCTGCTGGACCAGGAGTGGTGGCCGCACGGCTACGACGGCTCCGCGGTCGCCCAGGCCCGCCTGAAGGACGCCACCAGCCAGCTGATCGGCCGGTTCTGCCTGGCCGCCGAGACCGCCACCCGCGACGCCTTCGGGGACGGGCGGCTCACCCGCTACCGGGCCGAGCTGGTCGTCCCCGAAGAGGCGCGCCTGGAGTGCGCCGTACTGAAGGCGGTCGCCGACCGCTACGTGATGCAGCGTCCCGACCAGGAGGCGCTGCGCGCCGAACAGCGGGTGATCATCGCCGAGCTGGCGGAGGCGCTGCTCGCGCGGGCACCGGACGGCCTCGACCCGCAGTTCCGGTCGCTGTTCGACGCGGCCGGGGACGACACCGCCCGGATGCGGGCCGTCATCGACCAGATCGCGGCCCTCACGGACGCCTCGGCGCGCACCCTGCACGCCCGTCTCACCCGCCCCAGGGGCCACGCAGCGGCGGACCGCCCGCCCGCGCGTGACAACTAAGGGTGACGCATCAAGGGCCTACCCTCTTCCCCCATCACGCTCTGTGCGGGACGCTCGAACCCGGGCGGTGCTGAGGGCCCGAACGGGGGTATGGCTTTTTCGAACGGGGTGCCGACGGGGGTCGAACGGGGGGCGTTCAAGGCGCAGACGCACTGCGCCGCAGCGAGGAGGAAGCAAGTGGTCGACGCACACCAGACGTTCGTCATCGTCGGCGGTGGCCTGGCCGGGGCAAAGGCGGCCGAGACCCTCCGGTCGGAGGGGTTCAGCGGCCGGGTGATCCTCATCTGTGACGAGCGCGACCACCCGTACGAACGGCCGCCGCTCTCCAAGGACTTCCTGATCGGCAAGGCCGAACGGGACAGCGTCTTCGTGCACGAGCCGGCCTGGTACGCGCAGAGCGACATCGAGCTGCACCTCGGCCAGCCCGCCGTCGCCCTGGACCCGGTCGCCCGCACGGTCCGGCTCGGTGACGGCACCCTCATCGCGTACGACAAGCTGCTGCTGGCCACCGGCGCCGAGCCGCGCCGCCTGGACATCCCCGGCACCGACCTCGCCGGCGTCCACCACCTGCGCCGCCTCGCGCACGCCGAACGGCTGCGCGGCGTGCTGGCCTCCCTCGGCCGTGACAACGGCCACCTCGTGATCGCGGGCGCCGGCTGGATCGGCCTGGAGGTCGCCGCGGCGGCCCGCTCCTACGGCGCTGAGGTCACCATCGTCGAGCCCTCGCCGACCCCGCTGCACGGCGTGCTCGGCCCCGAGATCGGCGAGCTCTTCACCGAGCTGCACCGCGAGCACGGCGTCCGCTTCCACTTCGGCGCCACGCTCACCGAGATCACCGGCCAGGGCGGCGTCGTGCTGGCCGCGCAGACCGACGACGGCGAGGAGCACCCGGCGCACGACGTGCTCGCCGCGATCGGCGCCGCACCCCGCACCGCCCTCGCCGAGCAGGCCGGGCTCGCCCTCGTGGACCGCGCGGCGGGCGGCGGCATCGTCGTGGACGCCTCGCTGCGCACCTCCGACCCGCACATCTTCGCGGCCGGTGACGTGGCCGCCGCGGCCCACCCGGTCCTGGACACCCGGCTGCGCGTGGAGCACTGGGCCAACGCGCTCAACGGCGGCCCGGCGGCGGCCCGCGCCATGCTCGGCCAGGAGGTCTCCTACGACCGCATCCCGTACTTCTTCTCCGACCAGTACGACGTCGGCCTGGAGTACTCCGGATACGCCCCGCCCGGCTCGTACGAGCAGGTCGTGCTCCGCGGCGACGTCGGCAAGCGCGAGTTCATCGCCTGCTGGCTGGACGGCGGCGGCCGGCTGCTCGCCGCGATGAACGTCAACGTGTGGGACGTCACCGAGCCGCTCCAGGCCATGATCCGCTCCGGGCGCGGCCTGGACGCGGAGGCGCTGGCCGACCCGACGGTGCCGCTGGAGACGTTCCTGTCGTAGCGTGCGGGCATGCAGATCCGTACCGCGCCCGCCCCAGTGGCGGAGATCTTCGACCTCCGCTGGTCGGTGCTGCGCCCCGGGCTGCCCGCCGACGCCGCCGTGTACCCGGAGGACGCCGACCCCGGCGTCTTCCACATGGCGGCGTACGACGGGGACGCGGTGGTGGCCTGCGCGACCTTCTTCCCCGACCCGGTGCCGGGCGAGGAGGACGTGCCCGCCTACCGCTTCCGCGGCATGGCCAGCGCGCCCGAGGTACGCGGGCGCGGCTTCGGGGCCGCCGTGCTGCGCGCCGGCATCGAGGAGGCGGCGCGGCGCGGTGCCACGTACGTGTGGTGCAACGGGCGGGTCTCCGCGCGCGGCTTCTACGAGCGGATGGGCTTCACCACGGACGGTGAGACCTTCGAGATCGTGCCGAGTGGCGCGCATCACCGCTTCGTCCTCAAGACCGCCGCGGGCTGAGGAGCGGGCGGGCCGCCGGGGGCCGCCGGGGGAGCGGACCCGGGAGTTGTCGGTGGTCCCCCGTAGAATTCTCGCGTGGCAGGCAGGATCAACGATGACGACGTGCGGGCGGTGCGGGACGCGGTCCCGATCGATGCCGTCGTGTCCGAGTACCTCCAGCTCCGCAACGCCGGCGGCGGCAATCTGAAGGGCCTCTGCCCCTTCCACGACGAGAAGTCCCCCTCCTTCCACGTCAGCCCGGCCAAGGGGCTGTACCACTGCTTCGGCTGCCAGGAGGGCGGCGACACCGTCGACTTCATCATGAAGGTCGACCACCTCTCCTTCGCTGAGACCATCGAGCGCCTCGCCTCCCAGGCGGGCATCACCCTGCGGTACGAGGAGGGCGGCTACGCCCCCGGACGCCAGCAGGGCGAGCGGACCCGCCTCGTCGAGGCCCACAAGATCGCCGCGCAGTTCTACGTCGACCAGCTGGACGGCCCCGAGGCCGAGATCGGCCGGAAGTTCCTCGCCGAGCGCGGCTTCGACCAGGCCGCGGCCCAGCACTTCGGCGTCGGCTACAGCCCGGCCGGCTGGGACCACCTCACCCGCTTCCTGCGCGGCCGCGGCTTCACCGACAAGGAGCTGATCCTCTCCGGCCTCTCCCAGGACGGCCGCCGCGGCCCCATCGACCGCTTCCGCGGCCGCCTGATGTGGCCCATCCGCGACATCGCCGGCGAGGTCGTCGGCTTCGGCGCGCGCAAGCTCCGCGACGACGACAACGGCCCGAAGTACCTGAACACCCCCGAGACGCCGATCTACCGCAAGTCCCACGTGCTGTACGGCATCGACCTGGCCAAGAAGGAGATCGCCAAGGGGAACCGCGCGGTCGTCGTCGAGGGCTACACCGACGTCATGGCCTGCCACCTCGCGGGCGTCCGCAGCGCCATCGCCACCTGCGGCACCTCCTTCGGCGAGGGCCACATCAAGATCCTCCGCCGGCTCCTGATGGACAACAGCGGCTCCGAGGTGGTCTTCACCTTCGACGGCGACGCGGCGGGCCAGAAGGCGGCGCTGCGCGCCTTCGAGGAGGACCAGAAGTTCGCCGCAGAGACCTCCATCGCGATCACGCCCGGCGGCATGGACCCCTGCGAGCTCCGCCTCGCCAAGGGCGACCAGGCCGTCGCCGACCTGGTCGAGTCCCGTACCCCGCTGTTCGAGTTCGCCCTGCGCCAGCTCGTCGCCCGGCACAACCTCGCCACCCCGGTCGGCCGGGCCGCCGCGCTGGACGAGGCCGCGCCCATCGTCGCCAACATCAAGAACAGCTCGATCCAGCACGAGTCCGCCGTCCAGCTGGCCGGGCTGCTCGGCATCCTGGACACCCAGTTCGTGGTCCGCCGCGTCTCCCAGCTGGCCCGCTGGGCCCGCGAGCGCGGCCGGGACGCCCGGGACGCGCGCGACCAGGGCAAGCCGCAGCGGCGCGGCCCCGAGCCCGCGCAGCCCGCAGTGCCCGAGGCCCCCCGCGGCCCCGCGCTGAACCTCCGCAGTCCGGCGCACCGCGTCGAACGGGAGCTGCTCAAGCTCGCCCTGCAACGCCCCGACCTGGTCGCGCCGACCTTCGACGCGTACGGCGTCGACGAGTTCACCGCGCCGCCGTACGCCGTCGTACGCCGCTGCATCGAGGACGCCGGCGGCACGGCCGCGGCGGACGCCGGCTTCCTCACCCGCGTCCGCGAGGCCGCGCCCGACGACACGGTGCGCTCGATGGTCACGGAGCTGGCCGTCGAGCCCCTGCACACCCGCCGGGACCCCGACGAGCTGTACGCGGGCGTCCAGCTCGTCGCCGTACGCCTCGCCGCCGTACGGCAGCGCTGCACCGAGATCCACGGCGCGCTCCAGCGCCACGACCCCCGGACCGGCGACGACGCCTACACCGCCCTCCAGCAGGAGCTGTGGGTCCTGGAGCAGTACGCCCAGTCCCTCCGGGAGCGCGGCGCCGCGGCGCTCTGACGGCCGCCGGCCTACGAAGCCGCGGCCGGCCCATGCGGCTCCGTGGGCCGGCGGCGCCGCCCCGGCCGGACCGGCTCGTTCTCCGTAACCGACCGGTCACCCGCTGAATGCAAAAAGTCGTCGCACGCCCCTCGTGGCGGGAGTGTGTCGTACTCCACACTGAGAAACGGTGCCTGAGTCCTCGGAGCGCGACGGATCCGGATGCAACGACCCGGAGTCCGACGCCAACCCGCTCTTGATGTACGGGACGGACGGCGGCTCGGCCGCAGCCGTACCCGACCTTTGTGCCGCCTCAGCAGCGATCACCCTGGAGGTCGCCCCCGTGCAGACCCCGAGCCTCGCCGACGCGCCGGCCGCCGCGGCCGCCACCGTGCCCCAGCAGGCCGAGCCGCCCGCCCCCGAGATGCTGGCCGACGAGCCGGATCCGGCACCCGAGACGCCGCCCGAGCCGCCTTCCAGGCCCGAAGCGGGCGGCCCGTCCTCCGATCTTTTTCGCCAGTACCTCCGGGAGATCGGCCGGATCCCGCTGCTCACGGCCGCCGAAGAGGTCGAACTGGCCCGCCGGGTCGAGGCCGGCCTGTTCGCCGAGGCGAAGCTCGGCAACACCCCCGACCTCGACTCCCAGCTCGCCGTCGACCTCGACAAGCTGGTGGTGCTGGGCCGGATGGCCAAGCGCCGCCTGATCGAGGCCAACCTCCGCCTGGTCGTGTCGGTCGCCAAGCGCTACGTCGGCCGCGGCCTGACCATGCTCGACCTCGTACAGGAGGGCAACCTCGGCCTCATCCGCGCCGTCGAGAAATTCGACTACGCCCGCGGCTACAAGTTCTCGACCTACGCGACGTGGTGGATCCGCCAGGCCATGTCCCGCGCCCTCGCCGACCAGGCCCGCACCATCCGCGTCCCGGTCCACGTCGTCGAGCTCATCAACCGGGTCGTACGGGTCCAGCGCCGCATGCTCCAGGAGCGCGGATACGAACCGACGCCCCAGGAGGTCGCCGCCCACCTGGACCTGCCCGAGGAACGCGTCAGCGAGGTCCTCCGCCTCGCCCAGGAGCCGGTCTCGCTGCACGCGCCCGTCGGCGAGGAGGACGACGTCGCGCTCGGCGACCTCATCGAGGACGGCGACGCCGCGTCCCCCGTGGAGTCCGCCGCCTTCCTGCTGCTGCGCGAGCACCTCGAAGCGGTGCTCTCCACCCTCGGCGAACGCGAACGCAAGGTCGTCCAGCTGCGGTACGGCCTGGTCGACGGCCGACCGCGCACCCTGGAGGAGATCGGCCGGATCTTCGGCGTCACCCGCGAACGCATCCGCCAGATCGAGTCCAAGACCCTCAACAAGCTCCGCGACCACGCCTTCGCCGACCAGCTCCGCGGCTACCTGGACTGACGCCGCACCGGCCCGACCCCGGCTCGCAGCGGCCCGGGAAGCCGGAAGCAGGGCTCCGCCCGCCGTCGCCTCCTGAAACGCGGCGAGGCGACCGAAGCGCCCGGCGACCGGCGCGTCCGGCTCCCTCACCGGCCGCCCGGCTCTCGCCCCCCGGGTGCGTCTCGCCCCGCGGGGCCGTTCGGACCGGCGGTCCCGGCGCTCAGCCCGTCGACGCCTCCTCGAAGGCGCCCGGATATGCCTCGTCCCGCACCGTCGCGTACTGCTGCCGCACCGCCTGGCCCACGGCCAGCTCCTCGCCCGGCTCGAACACCTGGCAGGCCGCCGCCGGCCAGGCCGGCGGCTCCTGCGCCGTGTGCGTGCCGTGCGCGAGCCCCAGCGCCCACGCCGCCTGCCGGGCCGCGCCCAGCGCCGCGTAGTCCGCCGGTTGCGGCACCACGACCTGCGCGCCCAGGAGCGCGGGCGCCGCGGCCTGTACGGCGCCCAGCTCCGCTGCGGCACCCAGCAGGAACACCCGGCGCACCTGCACGCCCCTGCCGCGCAGCACGTCCAGCGCGTCCGCCAGCCCGCACAGCATGCCCTCGACCGCGGCCCGCGCCATGTGCTCGGGCTTCATGCTCTCCCGCCGCAGCCCGTGCAGCGAGCCCGCGGTGTGCGGCAGGTGCGGGGTGCGCTCGCCCTCCAGGTACGGCAGCAGCACCATTCCGTGGGCGCCGGGCGACGACTTCAACGCCAGGTCCGACAGGCCCTCCAGGTCGGTGCTCAGCGCGTCCGCCATGCCGCGCAGCACCCGCACGGCGTTGTTGACGTGCACGACCGGCAGGTGCATGCCCGTCGCGTCCGCGAAGGACGTGATCGTGCCCGTGGAGTCGGCCAGCGCCTCGTGGTGGATGCCGAAGACCGAGCCGGAGGCGCCCAGCGACACCACCGCGTCGCCGATGCCGACGCCGAGCCCGAAGGCCGCCGCCATCGTCTCGCCCGTACCGGCGGAGATCAGCAGGCCCTCGGGCGTCACCCCGGCCGCGTCGGCCGGGCCGAGCACCTCGGGGAGCCGCACCTGGTGCCCGAGCGCCAGCTCGACCAGGTCCGGGCGGTACGTGCCGCTCGCCGCCGACCAGAACCCGGTCCCCGAGGCGCCGCTGCGGTCCGTCGTGCGGCGCGCGGGGCGCCCCAGCAGCTGCCAGACCAGCCAGTCGTGCGGCTGCATGATCTCGGCGACGCGGGCCGCGTTCTCGGGCTCGTGCCGCGCCAGCCAGCGCAGCTTCGCCACCGGCTGCGCGGCGTGCGGCACGGAGCCCACGCCCTGCGCCCACGCCGAGCGCCCGCCGAGCGCGTCGATCAGGTCGGCCGCCGCGCTCTGCGCCCGCTTGTCGTTGCCCATCAGCGCGGGACGTATGAGGGAACCCTCGCCGTCCAGCGGCAGCAGCCCGTGCTGCTGGGCCGAGACGCCGATGGCCTGAACCCCCTCCAGGAGCCCGTCGGCGGCCGCCTCGCCGAGTGACATCAGCCACGTCTGCGGATCGACATCGGGTCCCTTCCCGTCAGGGTGCGGGGCGTACCCCTGCCTGACGACGGCACCACTCTCGGTGTCACAGACGACGATGCGTGTGCTCTCGGACGAGCTGTCCAACCCGGCGACTATCCCCATGCGCCTGATGATGCCGCATGGGGCGGACGGTACGGAAAAGCGGTCTCCCCGGGTCGCGCGACGGCGGCCCGGGGAGACCGGTGGGTCCGGCCGGGTGCTCCCGGCGGAGGAAGATCAGGTGTTGCTGGTGCCCCAGTCGTCCTCCGTGCCCGGGCGCTGCTCGCGCAGCGAACGCACGCGGTCCGTCACGGAGTTCGGCATCTTGTCGCCCACCTTGGCCGACACCGTGTCGTACGCCTTGGTCGCGGCCTCCCGCCCGGTCTGCGCGGCGGACTCGGCGGTGTTGCGCACGGCGGGGTTCTGCGCGATCCGCCGTGCGCTCTTGCGCAGCTGTTCGTACCGCTCCCGCCCGGCCCGCGTGCCGAGCACGTATCCGATGGCCAGTCCCGCGATGAACGTGAGCCGGTAGCGCATCGCTCCACCCTTCTGTCTGGTCGTTCCCGCTCTCCGGTACCCGCCGTCGAAGCGGTCAGTCGCCGGGCTGTGCTCCGCCTACCCGCGGCCCGGCTGATCACCCGTGGGCATACCGATTGGCGAAGCACCCCCCTGCTTGCGCTAATGTATGTGTCGCAGCGAGCGCACGCCGTCCGGGAGCCCGGACCGGAGTGCATTCGAGGCACACAGAGCAATCCCCTGTAGCTCAATTGGCAGAGCAGCCGGCTGTTAACCGGCAGGTTACTGGTTCGAGTCCAGTCGGGGGAGCGCAGTCCCCTGTAGCTCAATTGGCAGAGCATTCGGCTGTTAACCGGAGGGTTACTGGTTCGAGTCCAGTCGGGGGAGCAGCAGGAGGAGGGCCCCGCGAGGGGCCCTCTTTCATGTCCGGATCCGGTTCGGTCCCCGGTCCGCCACGCGGCCGGCATCGATCGCCCAGGAATCGAACACCCGGACCACTCCAAAGAGTGATCCTCTGGGTGGAACCGAACGGTGGGTGATCGCGGTCTTCACGACCGCACGCGATGGTCCGCTCTGCGCTCGGCAGCCACCCGCTCGGGCAGCAGATCGTATGAGCGGCTATGCTGCGGCAGACGGCGCGCACAAATGTGCGCGGCGCGCCGTGACGGGGGCGGTAGCTCAGCCGGTTAGAGCAGCGGACTCATAATCCGTCGGCCGTGGGTTCGAGTCCCACCCGCCCCACCACAGCAAAATCGATGTGACCTGCGAGGACGTGGGCGGAGGGTTCGTCCCTACTGCTGCGACCTGCGGTTTTCGAGAAGGCGCCCCGGTGGGGCCCTTCGGATCCTCGGACTCTTGGGGCCCTTGCTTGAGGGGCCCGCGGTCCCGCGGCAGGCATCTCGTCCGCGCCGAACATCCACTCGCCGCCGTCACCACCTGACGGCAGGGCCGGGGATGTTACTCACCTCACAGAAGCGCCCACGGCCGCAGCCGCCACGAGGCCGCGCCGGCTGAGCGATTCGCCCACGAGCTTCCCCAGGGCTTGGTCGCCGCTCCTCTCGGGAAGCTTGCGTCCTCCATGCCCGCGTGAACCGTGCCGGCCGGCGTCATGCCGAGGTTGGCCTTGCGGTGGGGGAGCCGGGTGTGCAGTGTTCACCGGATGGATCACCGCAGGCCAAAGGGGGGTCCGGGGCCTGTTTGTCGGGAGCGGGGTAGATTGAGCACCGGGCAGCTCTGGCTCAACGGTGCGTCGTGTGCGGTCCAAGACTTGATGCGGTGACACACAGGGGGCCAGGTGTTCAGCAGATTGTTCCGGCGTGGCGTGGGGCGTTCCTCGGCTGCGGACGAGGACCGGCGGCGGGACGCGGAGTTGAGGGCGCACAGCCGCTGGCTGATGCGGCAGCTCGCGCCTCCGCTGCCGCTCGGGGCCACCAAGCTGTGCGAGCTGCTGGCCGAGCAGCGCGGTACGCCGATCAAGCTGCTGGAGTGGGACCTGCCGGCCGACGGCCCGTTCGGGGTGCTGATCTCCCGTCAGGACGAGGACGTCATCGTCTACCAGGCGAAGACCACCAAGGCGCACCAGGAGCACATCATCCTGCACGAGGTCGGCCACATCGTGGCCTACGACCTGGCGGGGGAGCGGCCCGAGCGGCCGCAGTTGCGCAACTGCTACTCGGACCGGGACGAGCGGGACGCGGAGATCGTCGCCTCCACGCTCATGCACCAGGCGATGCTGATGCAGCGGCAGGCGCAGCGGTACGGGCTCGACGAGCCGTGGCGGCCCTCCGTCTACGGCAGCCTCGCCTTCGAGGACGGGCTGACGTAGCCGGAGGGCGGCAGGGTCGCTAGGGGACCAGTACCAGCTTGCCGCGGAAGCCGCCGCGCTCCAGGCGCCGGTGGGCCTCGGCCGCTTCCTCGAAGGGGAGCACGGTGGTCTCCTGGCGGGGGCCGGCGCCGCCGGCCGCGGTGTCGGCCACGCTCACCAGGTCGTCCCGGTCCAGCTCCACGCTGATGAGGGTGTACGCCACGTCGGGGCGGCTCGCCGGGTCCGGGGCGCTGAACGGGGTGATGGTGAGGAAGGCGCCCTGCGGGCGTACGGCCTCGAACAGGTCGGGCGCGCCGCCGGCGTCGATCACGATGTCGTAGGCGCGGCTCTCGATCTGCGCCAGGTCGGTGAGCACCGCGCCGTCGGCCGGGCGCCCGGAGCGCCGCTCCTGCCATGCGGACCGGTCGGCGGGGCGGACGAGCAGGTCGGTACGGGCCGACTCCTCGTCGAGCAGGCGGGCCGCGAGGTGCCCGCCGACGCCGCCCTGGGCCCCGATCAGCAGGATGCGCTTGCCGTGCCGGTCCGGGGTGCTGCGCAGCAGCTGCGTCGCGGTCACGCCCGCCAGCGGCAGCGTCGCGGCGTCCGTGAGCGGCACGCCGTCCGGTACGTGCGCCACGTACTTCGGGTCGAAGGCCACGTACTCGGCCATGCTGCCCACGCCCGTGCCCAGTTGGGCGGTCATCGCGAGCACGCGGTCGCCGGTGCGGAAGCCGGAGCCCGCGGGGGCGTGCGCGACGGTGCCCGCCAGGTCCCAGCCGAGCACGGCGGGCAGGGAGGTGGGTATCTGGCCCGAACGCGTCGCCAGGTCCACCGGGTTGACGGCGGTGGCGGCCGTCTTGATCACCAGGCGGTCCGCCGCGTCCGGCTCCGGCAGGTCCAGGACCTCCAGGACCTCCGGTCCGCCGGTCCGTGTGATGCCGACGGCCCTCATGCGTCGCCCTCCTCGCGTGCCGGCTTCGCCGACTTCTTCGGGTCGTCCAGCACGTCCATGATCGACAGAAGCTGCTCACGCAGTTCCGGGGTGAGCTGGCCGGCGCGCATCGCGATCGAGCGCACCTGCCGGTCGGAGAGCGCTTCGGCCCACTCGTCCTTCTCCTCGGGGGCGGCGGGCGGGGTCGCCTCGGAGATGAGTGCGCTCACCGACACCGGCAACGTCATCTCCCGGGACTGGAAGTAGCGCACGAGCGCCGAGAGCACGCTGACCGTCGGATTGGTCTGCGAACCGTTGCGCAACGCCGTCAGATAACTCCGGGAGATCGTGACGTCGTGGCTCGGGTCCTGCGAGATCGCCTGGGCGACTTCGGAGGTGGTGGGTTCACGCAGGCGGCCCACGGCATCAGCCGTGGCGGCATCCGCGAACCAGGCATTCAGACGTTCTGCCAGCGTGGCCATGCGGTCGACCTTCCAGGGGGTTCCGGCGACTCAGGGGTGGCGGCGGTGAGGCGCGGGGCGGCTCAGCCCATGGGGAGCGCGCTGTGCGGTCTCGCATGTGTCGACAGCGTCGTCTCCTTACCTATGAGCCTAACACGCGCGTCACCCAACGGGCCGTGCTGCTACTATATTCGACACCACGCTGGTCATGGCGTCGCCTGTTCAGTGATGTGGCATCGATTTTTCACGGAGGGGACATGCAGAGCGGTACTCAGTTCACCCAAGGGCTCCGGCTGGCCATGGACAACGGTCCGGCCTGGACGGTCGAGGCCGTGCGCCAGGTGCGCTACCACGTCATCAGCTCCGACCACCTCTTCTCGCCGGACAACAGCACGCTGCTGACCGGCTGCCCGGACGCCCCGCTGCGGTCCGGGGAGCGCCGGCTCGTCGTCATCGACGAGAACGTGGACGCGCTCTACGGCGCGCGGATCCGCGAGTTCTTCGCCTGCCACGACATCGAGATCACGGTGCTCCCGCTGCGCGCCGACGAGACCGTGAAGCAGTTCGACGCCGTGTCCCGGGTCGTCGACGCGATGAACGACTTCGGCATCGACCGCCGCCGCGAGCCGGTCCTCGCCATCGGGGGCGGGGTGCTCACCGACATCGTCGGATTCGCGGCGAGCCTCTACCGGCGAGGCACCCCGTACATCCGCATCCCCACGACGCTGATCGGCCTCGTCGACGCGGGGGTCGGCGTCAAGACGGGGGTCAACTACGAGACCGGCAAGAACCGGCTGGGTACGTACGCGGCGGCCACGGCCACCTTCCTCGACCGCTCGTTCCTGCGCAGCCTGGACCTGCGCCACATCAGCAACGGCCTGGCCGAGATCCTGAAGATGGCGCTGATCCGCTCGGAGGAGCTCTTCGAGCTGCTGGAGAGGCGCGGCCCCGCGGTGCGCGCCGACCGCTTCCAGGGTTCCACCGGCGACCTCGCCCAGGCCGCCGACGCGATCGTCGCCGAGTCCATCCACCTCATGCTCGAGGAGCTGCAGCCCAACCTGTGGGAGTCGGCGCTGGAGCGCTGCGTGGACTACGGGCACACCTTCAGCCCGACCATCGAGATGCACGCCCTCCCCGAGCTGCTGCACGGTGAGGCCGTCGTGATCGACATGGCGCTCACCACGGCGCTGGGCACCCTGCGCGGTGACGTCGACCAGGCCCAGGCCGACCGGATCTTCTCCGTCATCCACGCGCTCGGACTCCCGCTGTGGAACGACGTGCTGGACGACCCGAGCCTCCTGGAAGCGGCGCTGCGCGACACCGTGCGCCACCGCGACGGCCGGCAGCGCCTGCCGTTGCCGGTCGGCATCGGGGGCCACCGCTTCGTCAACGACGTGACCGGCGCCGAGCTGCGCGCGGCGACAGAGCTGCTGCGTCGTTGCGCCCGGAACGTGGCGCAGGGCGCCCCGGCCGAGGTTCTGGTGGGCGCATGAGCACCCCGGAGCGGATGCCCGAGCGGGCGGTGGTGGTCGGCGGATCGACCGGGATCGGGCGGGGCGTCGCCGACGCCTGGGCCGCGGCCGGCGTCGAGACCCACGTCTTCAGCCGCAGCCGGCCCACCGGTGACGGCGGCGACCGGCTGATCTGGCACCGGCTGGACTTCCGCGACCCGGAGCAGGCCAAGGAGGCCCTGCGTACCGGTATCCCGGAGCGGGTGGACCTGGCCTGCTACTCCGCCGTCTACTTCACCTCCCGGCGTGAGCCTTTCATGCAGGTCAGCGAGGCCGACTGGCTGGACCAGTTCGCGGTCAACGTGCACGGCCTGTCCGCGACGCTGCGCGCGGTGCTGCCGGCGCTGCGCACCGCGGGTCCCGGCATGTTCCTGCACATCTCCTCCGAGGTCGTCTACAACGCCGGGCCGAACCGCGCGGGTTACGCCGCCACCAAGGCCGCCGCCGACTCGCTGATCCGGTCGGTCGCGCAGGAGACCGACCCTGCCGAGACGACGTTCGTGCAGGCCATGCCGGCCGGCATGGTGGACAGCCCCGGTATCCGGGCGCGCCGGTCCGCGGACTTCGACTACAGCGGCTACATGTCCCCGGCCGCCTTCGCCCCCCTGGCCGTCGAGCTCGCCCGCACCCGAGGCGTGCCGTACGCCGGCGACGCACTCGTCGTGCACGAGGACACCACCTGGTCGTCCGTCGCGAAGGACCTTCCCGTGTCCCAGTCGCGTCCGCTCGCCGACGCCCGCGCGTAGCCGGCCTTTCCGTAGGTCACCGGCCCGTCCGCTGACCCTTTCCCAGGAGTAACCCTTGCCTCAACTGCACGCGGCAGCGCTGCTGTTCGACATGGACGGCACCCTCGTGGACTCGACCGCACTGGTCGAGTCCACCTGGGCCGGCTTCTGCGAGCGGCACCAGCTCGATCTCGCGGAGGTGCTGGCCTTCGCGCACGGGCGCCCCACCCGGGAGACCGTGCGCCGCTTCCTCCCCGACCCCGACGAGGCGGCGGCGGAGACCCGGCGCCTCGTCGCGCACGAGGAGTCGGAGACCACCGGCATCACGGAGGTCCCCGGTGCCCGCGCGCTGCTGACCGCGCTGCCGGCGGACGCCTGGGCCGTGGTCACCTCCGCCGGCCGCCGGCTGGCGGAGGTACGGATGGCGGCGGCGGGGCTCCCGCTGCCCGGCATCCTGGTGAGCGCGGACGACGTGACCCACGGGAAGCCGGACCCGGAGGGCTATCTGCGGGCCGCCGCCGCGCTCGGCTGTTCGCCGGAGGACGCCGTCGTCGTCGAGGACTCCGGCGCCGGGGTGCGGGCCGGGCTCGCCGGCTGCGGACGCACCGTGGTCATCGGCGGCCTCGACGCGTACGACGACGTGGCTCCGCGCTGGGCCGACTTCCGCGGGTTCCGGGTCGCCGCACCGCAGTCGGGGCGGGCCGGGGTGATCCTGGACGTGCCCGAGCCGGTCGCCGCAGGAGGGGCGGTCCGGTCGTGACACGAGCCAGCACTCCGCTGCGGGACGCCCCGAAGGACCGCCGGACCGCCCCCGGGGCACCGGCGGCCACCTTCGCGGCGGACATCGGCGGCACCTGGGTACGGCTGCGTACCGGCGGGCAGGACGCGCCGGTGGAACGGCTGCCCTCGCCCAGCCGCCTCCGTCACCCGGACCGCTCCACCGCCCGGCTGCGCGCCGACATGGTCGAGCTGCTGAGCGACCGGGCCCCGGCCGGCGCCCGCGCCGCCCTCTCCTTCGGCGCGGCCATCGACCACCTCACCGGCACCGTCTACGGATCGGCCCCGCTGTGGGGTGCCGAGTCAGCACCGTACGACCTGGCCGCCGACCTGCGGCGGCGCCGGCCCGACGTCACCTGGCACCTCGTCAACGACGTCACCGCCGCGCTGCTGGACTTCGCCGCCGTGCACGCCGGGCCCGGCACCCGCCGGGTCGCCTACCTGACCGTGAGCAGCGGCATCGCCCTGCGCATCGCGGACGTGGAGCGGACCCGGATCCCGGTCGACGCCCGGGGCCTGCAGGGCGAGGTCGGCCATCTGCCGGTCCCGCTCACCGACCCCGGCGCCGACGTCCTGGCGGGCCTGCCCTGCGAGTGCGGCGCGACGGACCACCTCGCCTCGATCGCCTCCGGGCCGGGCCTCACCCGCGCCGCCCATCGGCTCGGGCTGCCCTGGGCCGAGCAGGTCGCGGACCGGCTCCCCGGCGCACTCGCCGCGGGCGACCCCGACGCCCGGCGGCTGCTGGAGCTGTGTGCCGCCCCGGTCGCCCAACTGCTGCGCACCCTGTGGTGCCTCGACCCGCACCTCGACCTCATCGGGATCGGCGGGGGAGTGGCCGAGGGGCTGGGCGGCCACTACGCGGCCGAGATCCGCCGCCGGCTCGCCGCCGCCACCTCCTACGCCGACCGGGGCCACGACGACGCCTGGCTCGACGACCGGCTCGTGTTCTGCGCGCCGGGGCAGGTGGACCCGCTGCGCGGGGTGCACCGTATCGGCGACTGGCTCCCGGGGGTCACCCGATGAGCGCCACGACCCACCGGGTCCTCGTCCGCCGGCCGGCCGACCGTTCAGGGCGCACCCTGGTCGAGGTGGCCGAGGTGCGCACGCCGCGGCTCGACCCGGGCGACCTCCTCCTCGCGCCGACGACCGTCGGCATCTGCGGCACCGACTGGCAGATCCTGCGCGGGCTGCGCGACGACCCCACCCCCGTCCTCGGACACGAGGGCGTCGGGTACGTGGTCGAGCCCGGCGCTTCCGGGCTGCCGACGGGCACGCCGGTCACCGTGAACCCCACGCATCCGCACGACCCCTCCTTCCTGCTCGGCCACAACCTCCCCGGACTGTGGGCGGAGCGCACCCGCATCCCCGCCTCGGCCGTACGCGCCGGACTGGTCGTCCCGGTGCCCGCCGACGCCGCACAGCCGCGCGTGGCCGCGCTCGCGGAACCGCTCGCCTCCGCCGTGTACGGCGCGCAGCTCGCGCGCCACACGGTGCGCCCGGCGGCGCTGGTCGTGTGGGGCGACGGCATCGTGGGGCGGCTCGCGCGCGACCTGTGGCGCACGGAGCGACCCGAACTGCACACCCTTCTCATAGGGCACGGTGAGGACGCCGTCGACCCCCGCGCCGCGGACCTCCCCGGGCTGCTGGCGGACCTGCCCTCACCGGTCGTCGCCGTGCTCGCCACGCCGCGTACCGGTACGCGGGAGGCGCTGACCGCCCTGGACCGGTACGTGCCGGGCACGCTCCTGGTCGACGTGCACGCCGGGGTGGAGCCGGGGCCGATCCCGCTGACCGCGGGCGACCTCGACGTCGCCGCGATCCGCGCGGCCCACTGCGGCGGCGCCCCGTGGCCCCCGCGGGTCGAGGAGTTCGCCCGCCCGCACGGCAGGCTCCTGCTGTGCGGCCACCGCGGCGTCTCCGGCGACCACCTGCGGCGAGCGATCGACCTGCTGCGGACCACCCCGGACCTCGGTGCCCAGGTGCTCACCCACGAAGTCGGACTGGAGGAGGCGGCCGACCTCGTCAACACCGTGCTGACCTCGGGCACGCGCCGCGTCGACGGGCGCCGGGTGCTCAAGGCCGCGGTGCGTACCGGGAGCCGGCCGTGAGCGCGCCGGCCACCGCGGTCCCGGCCGGGCTCGCCGTCGCCGCGCCGCAGTGGCGGATCGACCACGACCGCCGGGCGGCGGCCCACGCCGCCCTCGCGGCGGGCGCCGACCAGCTGCACCTGGACTACGGCGGCGCCCACCGCGGCCCGCCGCTGAGCGATCCCGCCGCGCTGCGCGCTGCCGAGGCGGTGGCCGGGGAGATCCCGGTGCCCGTACTCGCCGTCAACCACCTCAACGACATCGGACTGGCGGACGAGCGGGGCACCGCGAACCCGGCCGCCGCCGACCTCCTGCTGCGCGCCCTGGACCGCGCCCTGCACCTGGGCGTCGCCGTGCTCCACGTACCAGGGTTCCGGCGCAGCCTGCCGGCCACCACCGGCCTGCGCGCCGGAACGGTCCAGGCGCTGCGCACCGTGTGCGACCAACTGGCCGGGACGGACCTGCTGGTCGCCTACGAGTCGCCGCTCGGCCCGTACGAGTCCCTCGCGCTGGCCCGGGCGGTGGACCGGCCGGCCCTGCGCCTGGTCCTGGACACCGGCAACCTGCTCGACGCGGGCCTGCAGCCGCTCGCCTTCGCCGAGGCGGTCGCGGGAGCCGGGCTGCTGCTGCCGGCCCTGCACGTCAAGGACGGCTCCCGTACGACGGCTCCCGCCGCCGACGACCTCCCGGCCCTGCTGCGGCGCTCCGGCGCTCGCTCGGTGCTCGTGGAGAACGACTACCGGGAGGCCCCCGGCCGGCTGCGCGCGGACATCGCGCTCTGCCGCCGCGCCGCCGAAGAAACCCGCCATCCCAAGGACACACCGTGAAAGCCATCCAGCTCACCGCCCCCCGTACGCTGTCGGTCACCGAGACCGCACCACCGGAGCCCGGCCCCGGCGAAGTCCTCGTCCGGGTGGGCCTGCTCGGCCTGTGCGGCACCGACCTCGGCTTCTTCGACGGCAGCAGCAACTACCTGCGCGACGGCCTGAAGAGCTACCCCTTCGTCCTCGGCCACGAGTGGATCGGCACCGTCGTGGGGACCGGCTCCGGCACCGATCCGGAGCTGCTCGGCCGACGCGTGTCGGGCCACAACTTCCGCGTCTGCGGCCGGTGCACGCACTGCCGCGCCGGACGCATCCGCTCCTGCCCGGACCGCAGCGAGATCGGGGTGCTCGGCCCCCGTCCGGGCGCCGGCGCGCAGCTGATCACCGCGCCGGTGGACACCCTCACCGGGATCCCCGACACCCTGTCCGACGCGGCCGGCGCCCTGCTGGAGCCGACCGCCGCCGCGGTGCACGCCGTGGACCGGCTCGCCGTGACGGCCACCGACCGCGTCGCGGTGCTCGGCGCGGGCACCCTCGGGCTCGCCGCGGCCCAGGTGGCCCGCGCGATCGGCGCGGACACCGTCGTCCTCGACCCGCACGCCCCCGCCCGGGAGTTGGCCGCCGAGCTGGGCCTGCGCGCCCAGGCAGGGCCGGCCGAGGGAGATGAAGGGGCCTACGACGCCGTGATCGAGGCGTCGGGTGCCGAGCCGGCGGTCCGTACCGCCGTCCGCCTGGTCGCGGGGGGTGGACGCATCGCCCAACTGGGCACGCCGCACCACGCCGTGGACGGGTTCGACGTGGCGGGTCTGGTGATCCGTGACGCGACGCTGCACGGCGTGCTCTCCGGCATCGGCTACTGGGACCGGCTCGTCGCCCTCGTCGAGTCGGGCGCGGTGAACCTGGACGCCCTCGTCGACCGGGTCTTCCCGCTGGACGAGCTGGACGCCGCCTTCGCCCGTCTCGCCGACGGGACCCGGCGCCGTCCCAAGGTCCTCGTCCGGATCGCCCCGGCGCCCGCCGCGGACGGCCCGGCATGAGGGGCACGGCAGTGGCCCGGGAACGGATCGACGCGTCGACGGCCGCGCGCCTGACCGTCCTGGCGAGCGCCACCTTCGTCTACGTCACCTTCGAGGTCTTCCCCGTCGGGCTCCTCCAGGACATCGCCCGCAGCCTCGACGTCTCGGCCGGCCGGGTGGGGCTGCTGATCAGCGGGTACGCCGTGGTCGCCGCCCTCGTCACCGTGCCGACGGTCGCGTTGGCCGCCCGGGTCTCCCGGGGCACGGCGCTGGTGGTCTCCCTCCTCGTCCTCGTCGCCGCCGAGGTGCTCGCGGCGGCCGCGACCGACTTCTCGACGATGGTGGTCAGCCGGGTCGCCGCGGCCCTGACGCACGGGGTGCTGTGGTCGCTCATCGCCCCGGCCGCGGCCACCCTGGTGCCGCGGGAGCGGGTGGGCACCGCCACCGCGGCGGTGTTCGGCGGTTCGACGCTCGCCGCGATCGTCGGCAGCCCGGGGACCACGCTCATCGGCGAGCTGATCGGCTGGCGCGCCACGGCGCTGGTCCTCGCGGCGGCCACCGTCGCCGTGACCCTCGGACTGGTGTGGGCCCTCGGGTTGCGCGGCCGCGCCCCGCGGCCGACGGCCGAAGAGCCGCAGGGGCCGGCTGAGTCCGCGCAGGGGGCGGTGCCCTGGCCGCGGGTGCTGGTCCTGTGCGCCGTGGCGGTGGTGCTGATCACCGCCCACTTTCTGAGCTACACCTACTTCGCCGTCCTCGTCACCGACATCACCGGCACCTCCGCCGCAGTGGTCGCGCTGCTCGCGGCCTTCGGGCTCGCCGGGGCCGTGGGCACGTATCTGGTGGGCCGGTACAACGACACGTCCCCGCAGCGGGCCGCGGTCGTGACCATCGCGGTGTTCGCCGTGGGCGTCGGGCTGCTGGCGCTCGCGCCCGCACTGGGCAGCTACCCGGTGCGCAGCGCGGCGGCCGCGGTCGCCGTCGCCCTGTGGGGCGGCGCGTTCGCCGCTGCCGGGCCCGTCTTCCAGACGGGCGTGATGCGGCTGGCCGGCAAGGACGCCGACCGCGCCTCCTCGGTCTACGTCACCGGCTTCCAGATCGGGATCGCCGGTGGCTCGGCGCTGGGCGCCGCTCTGCTGAGCCACTCGTCGCTGTGGCTGCCGGTCACCTCCACCGCACTCGTGGCGGTGGTGCTGCTGGCGGTCCTGGTACGGCGCCCGGTGCCCGCGGCCGACGAGCCGGGGGACCGCCGGCCGGAGCTGTGTCCTCAGGAGCACTGAGGCCTCCTGAAAAGCAGCTTGCTCATATAATGGCAGCTGTGCTTCTATAAGTGACCCGCGCCGGCCCCGGCCGTGCCGATCACCCCCTACTGCTCCACCCAGGAAGGCAATTGAGATGCCCCACACGTCCGTCGACAGCGCGACCGTTCACTACCGCACCGAGGGAGAGGGCCCCGGGCTGCTCCTGGTGCACGGCACCGGCGCCACCGGTGAGACCAACTACGGCCATCTGGTCAAGGAGTTCACCGACCGGCACACCGTGATCCTTCCCGACTACGCGGGCAGCGGTGACACCGTCGACGACGGCAGCCCGCTGGCGCTGGAGCACCTCGCCGACCAGGTGCTCGGCGCCGCCGACGAGGCGACCGACGAGCCCGTCGACGTCGTGGGCTTCTCGCTCGGCGCGCTCATCGCCGTGATGGCCGCCGCCCGCCGCCCCGAGCGGGTCCGCCGGCTGGTGCTGGTGGCCGGCTGGGCCCGCAACGACGACCTGCGCAAGCGGCTGGGCTTCACCCTCTGGCGCCGGCTGGCCGACCTCGACCCGGAGCTGTACTCGCACTACATCAGCCTGCTGCTCTTCACCCCGGGGTTCCTGGCCAACCTGGACGCGGAGACGTTCGACGCGGCCGTGGGCGGCGCCGAGGTCAACGAGGGCACGCTCCGGCAGATCGAGCTCGGCCTGGAGGCCGACATCCGCGAGCTGCTGCCGAAGATCGGCGTCCCCACGCTGGTCGTCGGCTGCCGCCACGACCAGCTCGTCCCCGTCGAGCACTCCCGGGAACTGCACGAGGCCATCCCCGGCAGCAGCTACCTGGAGATCGAGAGCGGTCACCTCGTACCGGCCGAGGCGCCGGAGGAGCTGGTGACCAGCATCCGGAACTTCCTGGCCTGACCCCCGCGGCGCGGGCGCAGGAGCGGCCCCCGCCACTGCGCCCCGCCCGCCGCGCCCATCCGAGCCGAAGGATCGCAGCCCGCCCATGGCCACGCACCAGACCACCCCGACCCAGCTCATACCGCCGTCACCGTCGACACCCGGGCCCGTGGACCCCGCCGGCCCGGCCTCGGCCGCCGACGCGCCGCGGATCGGCGGCCCGTCGGTCCGGCTGCCCTCCCTGACGGGCCTGCGGTTCCCGGCAGCGCTGCTGGTCTTCCTCTTCCACCTCTCCCTGCCCGCCCACTGGCTCATGGCCGGCGACGCCAACGACACCCTCTTCGCCCGCCTGGTCGAGCAGGCCGGCGGCCTGGGCGTGACCTTCTTCTTCGTCCTCAGCGGCTTCGTCCTCGCCTGGTCGGCGCGCGACGGGGACCCGCGGACCTCGTTCTGGCGCCGGCGGTACGTGAAGATCGTGCCCAACTACCTCGTCGCCTGGGCGCTCGCGATGCTGCTGATCGCGGCCGGTACCGCCCCGTGGCGGTCGGTGGCCACCTTCTTCATGCTCCAGTCCTGGGTGCCGGACTACGACACCAACTTCAGCGTGAACTCCCCCGGCTGGTCGCTGTCCACCGAGGTCTTCTTCTACCTGTGCTTCCCGCTGCTCTTCGCCGGAGTGCGGCGCATCGCCCCGCAGCGGCTGAAGTTCTGGATCGTGGGCGTCATCGCCGGGGTGTGCGCCACCCCGTGGCTGGCCACCACCTTCATCCCCGCGGGCGACGTCTACATGTCGAACGAGCCCGGCGTCTCCGGGCTCCACCTCTGGTTCGCCTACGTCTTCCCGCCCGCCCGGCTGCTCGACTTCCTGCTCGGCATCCTGGTCGCCCGCGCCGTCATGCTGGGCCGCTGGCGCAACATCGGCCTCGCCTGGTCCGGCCTGCTGCTCGTCGCGAGCTATGTGATCGCCGAACTCCCCGGCGTGCCCTACCTGTTCGCGCAGCGTGCGGTGTGCCTGGTGCCGTGCGCGCTGCTGATCGCGGCCGGCGCGCTGGCGGACGCGGCGGGCCGGCCGACCCCCTTCCGGGGCCGCGCGATGGTCTGGCTCGGCGAAGTCTCCTTCGCCTTCTACCTGTTGCACTTCGTCGTGCTCTCCGAGGCGCGCAACCTGCTCGATGCCCGGCTGGCGTCCGGCTGGGCCGTGGTCGCCTTCGCCGCCGCCGAGTGCGCCGTGTCGATCCTGCTCTCCTGGGCGATGTACGCCTGGGTCGAGAAGCCGCTGGTACGCCGCTGGGCCCGCAAGCGGGCCAAGACCCCCGACCTCGCCGCGGCCGCCTGACCCGGCCACCGTCCGATTCCGCGCCCCCGCACCCCGCGCGACCGCTGCGCGCGGGGTGCCCGCCCTGCACGACCGAAGGTGCCCCATGCCGTTCCGACTCGCCGCCCTGATCCTTGCGATCTTCTGCGTCGGCACCGCGGAGCTGTCGCCCAGTGGCATGCTGGACGACCTCTCCGCCGACCTCACCGTGAGCCTGGCCATGGCCGGCCTGCTGGTGACCGCGTACGCGTTGACGATGGTGGTCGGCGGCCCGCTCGTCACCGCGCTCACCACGCGCGTCCGCCGCAAGCTGCTGCTGGTGGGACTGCTGGCCGTCTTCGTCCTGGGCAATGTCGTCTGCGCCCTGGCGCCGAACTTCGGTGTGCTGCTGGCCGGCCGGGTGCTGACCGCGGTGGTGCACGGCACCTTCATGGCCGTGTGCGTCGTCACCGCGGGTGCCATGGTCGGCGAGGGCAAGGGAGGCGCCGCCGTCGCGGCCACCCAGCTCGGCATCAACCTCGCCACCGTCCTCGGCGTACCCATGGGGTCCTTCCTCGCCCAGCACTACGACTGGCGGGCCCCGTTCGGCATCGTCGCGGCGCTGGCCACGGTGGCCATCGCCCTCGTCCTCGCCTGGGTACCCGACACCCCCACCCCGACCGTGACGGCGGCCCACGAGGCCCGGGTCTTCCGCCGCCCGAACGTCTGGGGCACCGTGGGCGCCACCGTGCTGTGCTCCGGCGGCATGTTCACCCTGATCACGTACATGGTGCCGCTGCTGACCGGCGTCGGCCACCTCCCGCGGCACTGGGTGCCCGTCGTGCTCCTCGCCTACGGCGTGGGCTCCATCGTCGGCAACCTGCTCGGCGGGCGGTACGCGGACCGCGGCGTCGACCGGGCGGTGGGACAGCTGTCCTGGACCCTGGTGGCCGTCTGCCTGCTCGTCTGGCTCCTCGCCCCGTACGCGCTCGGCGGCGCCGTCGCCCTCGTGCTGTTCTCGCTCGCCACCTTCGCCCTGATCCCCGGCCTCCAGACCAAGGTGCTGACCGAGGCGGCCGACGCGCCCACCCTGTCGCTGACCGCCAACATGTCCGCCTTCGGGCTCGGCGCCGCGCTCGGGTCGTGGCTCGGCGGCCTGTTCACCGATTCCGTCTTCGGCACCCGCGCCGTGCCCCTCGCCGCCGCCGCGCTCACCGCCGGAGGTGCGCTGCTCGTGCTCGGCCTGCGCCGCGCGGCCCGCCGCGCCCCGGCCGACCCCACTCCGCACGCCCACCCCCTCGCCGTTTCCACCGCCAAGAGATGAGCCGTCGTGACCGCACCACTCAACGCCCCGCCCGGCCAGGAGCCCGGCCGGAGACCGTCCGGTGAGCACCCCGCCCGTACCGCCACGGAGACCTCGTCCGGACGCCCGGCACCCCTGCCCTCGCTGACCGGCCTGCGGTTCATCGCGGCAGTCCTGGTCTTCTTCTTCCACTCCTCCTTCTTCGATCCCCTGACGAACCCCTTCGGCGACCGCGGCGTGGCCGAGGGATTCCAGTGGCTGTTCAGCAAGGCGGGCTGGATGGGGGTGTCCTTCTTCTTCGTGCTGAGCGGCTTCGTCCTGACCTGGTCGAGCCGGCGGGACGACACGGTCGTCGGATTCTGGCGCCGTCGACTGCTGAAGATCTTCCCCAACCACGTCGCCGTGTGGGCCCTGGCGATGGTGCTGTTCGCCGGGGCTGCGACTCCGCTGACCGCATGGCTGCCGAACCTGTTCCTGGTCCACTCCTGGTTCCCGCAGCACGGCATCTACATCAGCGTCAACGCGCCGAGCTGGTCCCTCTGCAGCGAGCTGCTGTTCTACCTGCTCTTCCCCTTCCTCATCGGGCCGGTGCGGCGCATCCGGACGGAGCGGCTGTGGGCGTGGGCCGGTGCCATGGTCGCCGGCATGGTGGCCCTCGAAGTCGCCGTCGACCTGCTGGTGCCGGCGCAGCCGCGTACCCCCGAGGGATTCCCGATCTCCTCGCTGCAGTTCTGGCTCGGCTACAACTTCCCCCCTGGCCGCCTCTTCGAGTTCGTCCTCGGCATGCTGCTGGCCCGGCTGGTCCTGGCGGGCCGGTTCCCCCGCGTCCCCCTCGCCGGCGCGCTCGCGCTGGCGGTGGCCGGCTACGCGCTGGCGCTCAACGTGCCGTTCCTGTACGGGTTCACCGTGGCCACCATCGTCCCGGTCGGCGTGCTGGTGTGCGCGGTGGCCGTGGCCGACCTCCGCGGCGAACGCACCGCGCTGCGGGGCCGCGTGATGCAGTGGCTGGGGGAGGTGTCCTTCGGCTTCTACCTCGCCCAGTACGTGGTCCTCTACTACGGCCGGACCCGGATCCTGCACAACGAGACCTACGGCCTGCTCGGCGGCGTGCTCGAACTGCTCGTCCTGCTCACGGTCACGCTGGCACTCGGCTGGCTGCTGATGGTGTGCGTCGAACGCCCCGCCATGCGGTGGGCCCGGCCCCGCACGCGCACGCCCCGGGCACCGGCCGGACGAGTCGTCGTCTCGCCCGTCCGGGTACGCACAGGGGCGGCGCCCACGCCGGCCGAGGATGGCGGGTCGGACCCGGTGCCCGCGGCCTGAGGCGGTACCGGGCCGGGGCGGGCGCCGGGGGGCGGGCCCCGGCCGGGCCGGGCGCGGTCCTCAGCCGCGGGCGGCGCGCGCGGCCTTCCCCGCCGTACCGGAACGCAGCTCCCGCAGCCCGCGGGAGAGCGCGATCAGGTCGCCCAGATCGCCTTCGTAGTCCGCGTCGTGGTTGTCCCCCAAGGTCGCGAAGACCGACGGCGCCGGCGTCACCGCATCGGCCCGGTCCGCCTCGCCGCGCAGCCGCAGGGCCCGGTCGACCAGGTGCACCAGGCCCTGCCCGGCGGCCGGCGGAGCCGTCCCCCGGGCCGCTTCCTCCGGCACCGCCGCCTCCTCCGAGGCACGGTGCAAATAGGGGCTGAGCCGCGTGAGGCCGTCCCGGCACTCCACGTACCGGCGGTACACGGCCGAGGTGTAGTCCAGGCGCGGCAGCCACCGGTGCTCCCGCGGCTGGTCCAGCACCAGCTCCGGGTAGAAGTCCACGAGTCGCCGCCACAGCTCCTCCAACTCGCGGAACCGGGCCCGGTGGACGGCGCGCTCCCGGAAGAACTGGGCCGCACTCGCGAAGCACGGCAGGCTCAGCCCGACGCACACCACGATGGTCGCCACCTGCCCCAGGAGGAAGATGTTCGCGTAGGTGAGGGGATGCCCGTATCCGCGGCACCCCCGGCAGTTGACCCACAGCATCCGCAACGCGCAACTGAGGGAGAGCCCGAGGAGGCCGGCGGAGACGGCGCTCAGGGACACCCGGAGCAGCGGCCGGCCGCGCCGGGCATGCCGGGCGGCGAGCACGGCGCACGTCAGATAGCCGAAGGCCAGATAGGCGCCGCCGATGTCGTAGAACGCGCGCACCCGCCAGTCGTCCAGATAGGGCAGCGCGAAGGTGTGGTTGCGCAGGTGGGGTGGCAGCAGCATGGTCACGGCGACCATCGCCGTGAGGCAGCACAGGCAGAACACCACCTCCCACCTGCTCCACAGCGTCCGGCGCTGCAGGGGGTGCTCGCACAGGAAGCCGATCATGAGGCACAGCCCGGACAGGATGGCCACGTTGTACGCGAGCTTCGTGAACCCGGTGCAGAACAGGCCGTCCAGCAGCGCCGGATCGGACAGTTGGCCCAGTACGTTCCCCATGCCCAGCAGGAACAGCGACAGGCACAGGTGCAGTCGCATGGGAGCGCGGAAGCGTTGCCGGATCAGCAGCGGAAGCGTCCACACCGTGCCACCGAGCAACGTGACGATCGCCAGCAGGTTGACGTTCTTCACATCAGCCAACCACGCGCGCACGGCTGCGGCACGGGGCGTCGAGAAGCCCGCGTGAGCCGCGCCTTCGAAGCGCCCCGCCGAACTATCGCCGCGCCGGCGACTCCGGCGCAGCACTCCTGCCTCACGTGGCGTCGGGCGCGCGAGGTGCCCCCACGGCACTCCCCTGCATCCCGCATCCGTCGACCGAACACGCGTCCCCCTTGTTGCAGAGCCATTCCCAGGACTGCATCACGACGCGCCATTGAGCCCATGCCGACCAGGGAAGCAACCTACGGCGGCCCCGCGGCGAGCGGCAAACTCACCCGTCGCCACCCACCGCGGTCCGCTGTGCCTCTCCTCCCGCCGGCACGTCCCGGCGCAGCAGGTCCTCGTAGGTCTCGCGGCGGACGACCTCGCGGGCCGTGCCGGCGTGGCAGAAGACCACCGGAGGGCGGCGGGCGCCGTTGTAGTTGTTCGAGAGGGAGTAGCAGTACGCGCCGGTGACCGGTACGGCGATGACGTCGCCGGGGCGCGGGTCGCGCAGCGGTACGCCGCGGATCAGCGTGTCGCCGGACTCGCAGTGCCGACCCACCAGGTCGCAGGGGTCGCCGCCGCCGACCCGCGTGGCGACCGTGGCTTCGAAGCGCTGCCCGTAGAGCATCGGCTCCAGGTTGTCGCCCATGCCGCCGTCGACCGCGACCAGCGTGCGCGGGCCCGGCTTCACCGTCACCGCGCGGTAGAGCGTGAGCGCGGCGCCCGCCACGAGGGAACGGCCGGGCTCGATGAGCAGACGGGCGCCCTTCGGGAGCCGCGTGCGGGCGGCATCGGTCAGGGTGCGGACGTACTCCTCGACGCTCGGCGGGGCGTCGTCGTAGGTGTAGCGCACGCCGAGGCCGCCGCCGAGGTCGTACACCGCGTGCTCGCCCAGTTCGCCGAGGGCACCCAGCGCCTCGACGGCCCGGGCGAAGGGCGCGGTCTCCAGCAGTTGCGAACCGACGTGGGCGTGCAGCCCCTCCAGGCGCAGCCGGTCGCTCGCCCGTATCCGGGCGGCCGCACGGACCGCGTCCGGAACCGCCAGGCCGAATTTCGAACCGCGGTGCCCGGTGGCCATGGCGGCGTGCGTGTCCGCCTCGACCTCCGGGATCACGCGGAGGAGGACGCGCTGCTCCGCGCCCGCGGGCACGAGGCGCTCCAGGCGGTCGATGTCGTCGTGGTTGTCCACCACGATCGTGCCGGCGCCCGCCTCGACGGCCATGGCCAGTTCCTCCTCGGTCTTGGCGTTACCGTGCACGACGAGGCGGGCCGGGTCGGCACCGGCGGCGAGCGCGGCGGCCAGTTCGCCGCCCCCGGCCACGTCGACCCCCAGCCCCTCCTCGGTCAGCACGCGGATCACCGCCGTACAGGGGAACGCCTTGGAGGCGAAGACGGCTTGGCTGTTCGGCCAATGCGCGGCGAGGGCCCGTACGTACTGGCGGGCCCGCTCGCGCAGGGCCGCCTCGGACACGATCACGGCGGGCGTCCCGAACCGCTCGGCGAGGTCGGTCAGCCGGCAGCCGCCGACCACCAGCTCGCCGTCCCGGTCCAGGTGGGAGCCGGGTGGAAAGAGCCCTACGAGGTCGGCGGCGGGGGCCGGCGCGGGCCGGTCGGTCACGGTCACGGGTGCGGGCTCCTGTCACTGCGGCGGCGGGATACGGCGATCTGCGCGGCTATCGTGGCAGCCCGCACGGGGCCGGGGCCCCGGCCGATCGACACAGGAAGCGAGGGGGCCGTTGTCCGATCCGACAACGCGGGCTGAGGCATCGGGGGTGCCGGGTGAGGCGTCGGGGACGGCGGGTGAGGCGGCCGTAACGGCGGCCGGCACGGCGTTTGCTGCGTCTCACACGCCTGCGACTGCGCCTGCGGGTGCGACTGCGCCTGCGGGTGCGACCGCGACTGCGGGTGCCGATGCGAGTGCGGGTGCGGGGGTGGCCGGTGCCGCGGCGAACGGTGCTGCGGTGGACGGGCCGCTCGGAGGGCCTGAGCCGTGGGGGGAGCGGGCCGCCGGCACGTTGCGACTGCTCGTCGAAGGGGCGCCCGGTGTGCTCGTGCGCGTGCCGACCGCCCCCGCCGGCCTGGACGTCCCGGTACGCGGCACGATGATCCACGACCCCGGCGACCCGCTGCCGCCCGCGCCCGCCGCCGTGCTGCTGCTCGTCGGTACGGACGTGACGGACCCGCGGGCCTGCACGGTGGTGCGGCAGGCGGCCGAGCGCGGGTTCACCGCCGTGGTGGTCAAGGAGCGCGGCCAGGACCCGGCGCGGCTGATCGAGACGGCCGACGCGTGCGGGATCGCGGTGCTGACGGCCGGGGACGCGGTGCCCTGGCGGCAGGTGGACGCGGAGCTGAGCTGCGCGCTCGCGGCGTACGGGATCGGCGGCGCGGCCGGCGCGGCACCGGCCGGCGGCGCCGAGCTGTTCGCGCTCGCGGACACCCTCGCGGCCGTGGCCGGCGGCTCGGTGGCCATCGAGGACCTCGACCAGAACGTCGTGGCCTACTCCAAGGTGTCCGGCCAGCGCATCGACGCCCTGCGGGAGCGGGGCATCCTCCAGCGCCGGGTCCCGGACATCCCCGCACAACGCCGCCAGTACCGCGAGGTGCTCGCGGCGCCCGGCGTCGTCCGCTTCCCGGCCCGCGGCGACGAGCTGGCGCGCGCCGCCGTCGCGGTACGGGCCGGGGCACTGCCGCTCGGCACGCTCTGGGCGATCGAACCGGCCGACGGGCTGTCCGACGAGGCCGCCGCCGCGCTCCGGGACGCCGCCCAGCTCGCCGCACCGCACCTGCTGCGGGCGCTGCACTCGCCGGAGACGGAACGCCGGCTGCGCCGCGATGCCTTCCGCGCGGTGCTGCACAGCGCGGGGCTGCACGGGGCGGTGCAGCACGGCGCGGGGCTGAACGGGGCTGGACTGCACGGCGCGGGGCTGAACGGCGCGGGTCCGCCCGCGGACGAGGCGGCGGTGCGGCTGGGGCTGCGGCCGGGCGAGGAGTTCTGTCTGGCGGCGTTCGCGCCGGAGCCGGGCGCGGGACCGTCCGGTGCCGCGCTGCTCGGCCACCTCGAAGCGGTCCTGGTGCGGCACTGCGCCGCGCACCGGGAAGCGGCGACCGTGGCCGCCACCGTCGACGCCGCGTACGTGCTGCTGCCCGGCACCGGGGCCGCGGCGGCCCGGCGGTTCGCCGACGCGGCGCTGGCCGTCGTCCGCCCGGCGGTCGGGGACGGCGTACGGGCCGCGGTGACCCGCCCGCACACCGACCTGCTGCAACCCGCCGCGCTGCGCCGGGAAGCGGACGACGTCCTGCGCGCGACGGCGGCAGCGGTCCGTCCCGCGAACGGGGCGCCGGCACCCGCGGCCACGGTCGACGACGTACGCCACCGCATCCTGCTGGACCGCCTCGGCGACGAGCTGGACCGGGCCCCCTGGCTCCGGCTGCCGGGCGTCACGGCCCTGCTGGCGCACGACCGCGAGCAGGGCACGGACTACGCGGCGACGGTCCTGGCATGGCTGGCCGAGGTCGGCGACGTGGCCGCGGCCGCCGCCCGCCTGACGGTGCACCCCAACACCCTGCGGCACCGCCTGCGCCGCGTCCGCGAACTGTTCCCCCTGGACCTGGACGATCCGGACGTACGGCTGGCGGCGTGGCTGGACCTGAGGCGCACGGCGTCGGTACCGCTGCCCGCGAGCGCGCGCCGGCCGTGACCGCCCGTTCCGGGCCGCGGCGGTGACCCGCGGCGGTGACCCGCGGCGTCCGGAGCCTCAGCTGTCGAAGTCGACCGTCAGGGTGTCGGAGGCCGGGAAGGTCTGGCAGGTGAGGACGTAGCCGGCGTCGATCTCGGAGGTCTCCAGGGCGAAGTTGCGGCGCATGTCCGCCTCGCCGTCGCGGATCAGCGCGCGGCAGGTGCCGCAGACGCCGCCCTTGCAGGCGAACGGGACGTCCGGGCGGGCCTGTTGGGCGCCGTCCAGTATGGCGCGGTCGCGGGGGAGCGGGGAGGTGGTCGTCCGGCCGTCGAGGGTGATGGTGACCTCGCTGACCGGTCCGTCGGCCGCGGCCTCTTCGTGCCGCGCCTCGCGCACCGGCTCGTCGTCGGCGTAGAACAGCTCCTGGTGCACGCGGTCCTCGGGCACGTCGAGGCCGGACAGCACCGCTTGCGCGTCGCGGACCATGCCGTGTGGGCCGCACAGCCACCAGTGATCGGCGTCGGCCACGTCGACCAGCGAGCCGATGAGCGCGGCGAGGCGGTCCGCGTCCAGGCGGCCGGAGAGCAGCTCGGCCTCGCGGGGCTCGCGGGAGAGGACGTGGCCCAGCTGGAAGCGGGTGGGAAAACGGTCCTTCAGGTCGGCCAGCTCATCGGCGAACATCACCGTGGCGGTACGGCGGTTGCCGTAGAAGAGCGTGACCCGCGAGGCCTCGTCGGCGGCCAGCACGGACGCGGCGATGGAGAGCATCGGGGTGATGCCGGAGCCGGCCGCGATCAGGACGTGGTGGCCAGGGACGGTGAGGTCCGGGGTGAAGAAGCCGGTGGGCGCCATCACCTCGACCGTGTCCCCGGGGCGCACATCGTTGACCAGCCAGGACGAGAACAGCCCACCGGGTACGACACGGACACCGATGCGCGGCGTCGCGCCGGCCGGGGCGCAGATGCTGTACGAGCGGCGCTCGTCCCGGCCGTCGATCTCCCGCCGCAGCGTCAGCGACTGGCCCGGCGCGAACGCGAACTCCCCGGCCAACTCCTCCGGTACGTCGAAGGAAACGGCCGCGGAGTCCTCGGTCAGCGGCTCGACGGCGGCGACGCGGAGGGAGTGGAACGCCGGGCGCCGGCGGGCCGGGGCCGCCGCCGGGGCGGAGGAGGCGGGCGCGGTGGGGGCGGTCATCAGATCTCCTTGACGTGCTCGTACGGTTCCCGGCAGCTGCGGCAGCGGCGCAGCGCCCGGCAGGAGGTGGCGCCGAAGCGGGAGACCTCCTCGGTGTCGGCGGAGCCGCAGCGCGGGCAGGGCACGGCCCGGCGGGTCGGCGAGAGGTCCAGCAGGACCGGGCCCTCCGGATGGCGCGGGGCCGGCCCCGGCGGGGCGATGCCGTGCTCGGCGAGCTTGCGGCGGCCCTCCTCGGAGATCCAGTCCGTCGTCCACGGCGGGTTCAGCACCGTCTCGATGCGGACGTCCGCATACCCGGCGGCACGCAGCCGGGCCGCGAGCGTCGCCCGCATCTCGGCCATGGCCGGGCAGCCGGAGTAGGTCGGGGTCAGGGTGGCGGTGACCGAACCGTCCTCGGCCACCTCGACACCGCGCAGCACGCCCAGTTCGGCGAGGGTGAGCATGGGCAGCTCGGGATCGACCACCTCGCGGGCGACCCGCTCGGCGTGCGTCACGGGGGCCTCCGCCGCTGTGCGCAGGGCCGCCCCGCCCGCGGCCGTGCCCACCGCGACGGCGTGCGGTGCCGCACGGTGAGCAGCGCTGCGGTGGGCCGCGTTGCTGTCGGGTGTGGTGCGGTGGGCAACGGTGCTGTCGGGTGTGGTGCGGTGGGCCGCGGCGCTGTCGGGTGTGGTGCGGTGAGGAGCGGTGCTGTCGGTTGCAGTGCGGTGAGCTGCGGCGCTGTCGGGTGTGGTGCGGTGAGGAGTGGCGCTGTCGGTTTCGGTGCGGTGAGCTGCGGCGCTGTCGGGTGTGGTGTTGTGTGGAGTGGTGCTGCCGGGCGCGGTGCTGTGCGATGCCGTAGTCATCGTCACCACGCGGCTTCCGGGTGGGCGCGGGCGACCTCTTGCACCTCCGCGAGCAGCGGCGCCAGATGCTCCGTACGGTCACCGGACCGGCCGGAGCCCGGCAGCGGGGCGGCCTCGGGAGCCGCCAGCCCGGCCGCTTCGGACACCTGGCCGAGCACCGAGCGGGTCGCCTCGGCCACCTCCGCCGCCGGTACGCCGAAGTCCTCGCAGGTCCGGTCCGCGTACAGTTCGCCCAGCCAGGGGGCCAGTTCCGTCCAGGCCGCGGCCATCCGCCGGTGCGACTCCGCCGTGCCGTCACCGAGCCGGACGACCCACTCCGCGGCGTACTGCCGGTGGTACGTCAGCTCCTTGACGCCCTTCGCGGCCACCGCCGCCAGCACCGGGTCCGCGCAGCCGGCCAGCCGCTCGAAGAGGGCCAGCCGCCACGCGGACTGCACCAGCAGCCGGCCGACGCAGAACGCGAAGTCGCCGCGGGGCAGCTCGGCCAGGCGTACGTTGCGGAAGTCCGCCGCCTCGCGGAAGTACGCGTACGCGTCCTCGTCCCGGCCGGTGCCGTCGGCCTGCCCGGCGCGGGCGTACAGCAACCGGGCCTGGCCGAGGAGGTCGAGGCCGATGTTGGCGAGCGCCATCTCCTCCTCCAGCTCGGGGGCGCGGGTGACCCACTCCGCCAGCCGCTGCGCGCTGACCAGAGCGTCGTCCCCGAGGGCCACGCAGACCGCGGCCAGCGCCGCGGCGTCCACGCCCTCGGGCAGCGCCGTCGCCACGCCGTGCAGCGGGTCGGCGAAGCCCGTACCGAAGGCCCAGCGGGCGTCGCCCTCGTCGCCGCCGTCCGTCAGGGAGAGATACACGTGGTCGTCGAGCGCGTCGTGCGTCTCGCTCATGTCGGCTGCCATGTCTCAGCTGCTCCTGCTCCGCTAGATGTGCGGGACGTCCGCCGGGATGTCGTAGAAGGTGGGATGGCGGTAGACCTTGTCGCCGCTGGGCGCGAAGAACGGGTCCTTCTCGTCCGGCGTGGACGCCGCGATGTCGGCACTGCGCACGGCCCAGATCGAAACGCCCTCGTTCCGCCGGGTGTAGAGGTCCCGGGCGTGCGTGAGCGCCATCCGGTCATCGGCGGCACGCAACGATCCGACATGTACGTGGTTCAGCCCGCGCTTGCTCCGTACGAAGATCTCGTACAGCGGCCACTGACCCTTGGTGTCGCCCGGTGCTTCCTGCGTCTCGCTCATGCGGCGTACTCCTTGTCCTCCGCGCGGGCCCGCTCGGCCTGCTTCGCGGCGTGTGCCACCGCTGCTTCGCGCACCCAGGCGCCTTCCTCGTGGGCGCTGCGGCGCCGGGCCATCCGCTCGGCGTTGCACGGCCCGTCACCCTTGATGACCCGCATCAGCTCGGCGAAGTCCGGCGTACCGAAGTGGTGGCGACCGCGCTCCTCGTCCCACCGCAGCTCGGGGTCGGGGAGGGTGACGCCGAGCATGTCGGCCTGCGGCACGGTCATGTCCACGAACTTCTGCCGCAGCTCGTCGTTGGAGTGCCGCTTGATGCGCCAGGCCATCGACTGCGCGGAGTTGGGGGAGTCGTCGTCCGGCGGGCCGAACATCATCAGGGACGGCCACCACCAGCGGTTCACGGCGTCCTGCACCATGTCGCGCTGCGCCTGCGTGCCCCGCATCATCGTGCGCAGCAGCTCGTACCCCTGACGCTGGTGGAACGACTCCTCCTTGCAGACCCGCACCATGGCCCGCGCGTACGGGCCGTACGAACTGCGGCACAGCGGGACCTGGTTGCAGATCGCCGCGCCGTCCACGAACCAGCCGATGACGCCGACGTCGGCGAAGGTCGGGGTCGGGTAGTTGAAGATCGAGGAGTACTTCTGCCGGCCTTCCAGCAGGCGCTGGGTGAGGTCGTCGCGGTCCGCGCCGAGGGTCTCGGCCGCGGAGTACAGATACAGGCCGTGGCCGGCCTCGTCCTGCACCTTCGCGAAGAGGATCGCCTTGCGGCGCAGCGAGGGGGCGCGGGTGATCCAGGCGCCTTCCGGCTGCATGCCGATGATCTCGGAGTGGGCGTGCTGGGCGATCTGCCGGATCAGCGTCTTGCGGTACCCCTCCGGCATCCAGTCCCGCGGCTCGACGCGCTGGTCCCGGGCGATGGTGCGGTCGAAGTGCGCCTGGAGGTCCTGCTCCGGGGGCGGCGCCGCGGTGTCGCCCGGTGACGAGGAGGCAGAGCTTGGCATGTCCATCCTTCCCAACCGACCGTTCGTTCGGTTAACAGTCTCGTGTATCTCGCCGCCCATGGCAAGGGCCAACCGTGAATCAGTGCGATCGACGAACCCGTCCCCTGAGAAAGAGGCACCAGGGGCCGGGCCTCTGAGGGCGAGGCGCCAGGGGCCGAGGTCCCTGAGGGCGAGGCGCCAGGGGCCGGGGCCCCTGAGGGAGAGGCGCCAAGGGTTGGGTCCGTCAGCCCTTTCCCTGAAAGGGCAGGCCACGCTCGGTGGCCCGCTTCCCGACGGGGGTGGGCCTTGCGCTCAGCGGCCCCCGTCCTCTGGCCGGGGACTGCGATGAGCGGCCGTCCCTGTTGCGGTACGAGCCCGCGCTGAGCGACCGATCCCCTGCCCGGGGACGCGCTGAGCGAGCCGATCCTCCGGCGGTACGGGCCTGTGCTCAGTGGCCCGACCTTGACCGGATGGGCTTGCACTCAGTGGCCCGGCCCCTGACCGGACGGGCCTGCGCTCAGCGGCCCTCGAAGACGGGGCGGTCGCGGTCGAGGAAAGGCCGGACGGCCGACCGATGGTCGCGGCTCGCGCCGAGAGCGGTCTGCGCTGCCGCCTCGCGTGTCAGTACGTCCTCCGGAGCCGGCGCCGGGGCGCCCCGCAGCAGTCGCTTGACCTCGGCGTACGCCAGGGTCGGGCCCTGCGCGAGACGGCGGGCCGGCGCCAGGCCCCGGCCCCGCCGTCGTCCGCGACCCGGCGGACGACGGCGAGCAGCCCCTGGTCAGTCCCATGTGTAGAACCCCTGCCCCGACTTGCGGCCCAGTTCGCCGCGCGCCACCTTTTCGCGCAGCAGGGCGGGCGGCGCGAACCGCTCGCCCAGCGTGGCCTGCAAGTACTCCGCGATGGCGAGGCGGACGTCCAGGCCGACCAGGTCGGTCAGCTTCAGCGGGCCCATGGGGTGCTTGTAGCCCAGGCTCATCGCCGCGTCGATCGCGGCGGGCTCGGCCACGCCCTCCTCGACCATGCGGACCGCTTCCAGGCCGAGCGCCAGCCCCAGCCGGCTGCTGGCGAAGCCGGGGGAGTCCTTGACCACGACATCGGTCTTGCCGAGCGCACGCGTCCAGGCGAGCGCCGCCTGCAGCGTGGCGTCCGCGGTGTCCGGGGCCACGACCAGCTCGATCAGCGCCGAGGCGGGCACGGGGTTGAAGAAGTGCATGCCCAGGAAGCGCGCCGGACGCCGGAGCGCCGTGCTCAGCTCCGTGACCGACAGTGAGCTGGTGTTGGTCGCCAGGACCGTGCCGTCGGACAC
The DNA here is from genome assembly GCF_000718305.1 of Streptomyces niger. Lineage (GTDB taxonomy): Bacteria > Actinomycetota > Actinomycetes > Streptomycetales > Streptomycetaceae > Streptomyces > Streptomyces niger. The sequence continues at coordinate 8,257 of NZ_JOFQ01000026.1, read as the reverse complement.
CGCCGCCTCCGCCGCGGCCAGCACCTTCGCCTTGAGCGCCGCGTCCTCCGGCACCGCCTCCACGACCAGCTCGACCTCGCCGGGCAGCTCGTCGGGGGAGGCGACCGTGGTCACCCGGGCCAGTACCGTCTCCGCCGGCTCCGCGAGCTTGCCGCGCTCGGCGGCGCGCGAGAGCCCGGTGGCCACCCGGTCCAGCGCGGCGGCCGCGGCCTCGGCGCCGCTCTCGACGACCGTGACCCGTGAACCGGCCGCCGCGAACGACTGCGCTATGCCCGCGCCCATCCGGCCGCCGCCGATCACGCCCACCGCCTCCGGTGCCGCGTCCACTCCGGCCTCCTCCGCTGCCGCGCTCATGCCTGCTCTCCCTTCATGGCCAGGTCCCGCTTCTCGGGGCCCGTGGCCAGGTCCCGCTGCTCCGGTTCCGTGGCCAGGTCCCGCTGCTCCGGGCCCCTTTCCTCCAGGCCTCTTTCCCCCGGGCCCCTTTCCTCCAGGCCTCGTTTCTCCGGGCCCCGCTTCTCCAAGAACCGCGTCATCCGGTCCCTCTTGTCCTGCCCCTCGAACAGCACCGCCTGCGCGAGGTCGTCGGCGACCGGGTGCGCACCGGGCGCGTCCACCACGAGCTTGGTCAGCCGCAGCGCCGTCGCCGAGGAACGGGCCATGCGGTCCAGTACGGCGTGCGCCCGGTCCAGCAGCTCGTCGGCGGGGACGACCTCCATGACCAGGCCCGTGGCGAGGGCCGCCGCCGCGTCCAGGTTCCGTCCGGCGAGCAGTACCTGCTTGGCGACCGACTCGCCGACCAGCTCCGGCAGCCGCCAGGAGGCACCGGCCGCGGCGAGGATGCCGAGTCCGGGCTCCGGGTTGCCGAACACCGCGTCCGGCCCGGCTATCCGGATGTCGCAGGCGTAGCTCAGCTCGGCGCCGCCGCCCAGCGCCCAGCCCTCCACCGCGGCCACCGTGGGCATCGGCAGCCGGCGTACCCGCTCGAACAGTCGGCTGTTGATGCCCTGCAGTGCTTCGTCCCGGCCGCGCCGCAGCAGTTCGGCGATGTCGGCACCGCCCGCGAAGACACCGCCGTGCCCGGTGAGCAGGAGCAGCTTCGGGTCGCGCTCCAGCAGGTCGCAGACCGCGTGCAGCTCGGAGATCATCTGCCCGCTGATGGCGTTGCGCGCCGTGGGCCGGTACAGGGTCACCACGACCCGGTCCGCCCGCTCCTCGACCCGCAACGTCTCGAACGACCCGTCCGTCCCCGCACCGCCCACGCCGCTCACCACGCGCCCCATACCCGTAGCCGCCGCGCGCTCCGTACCTCCCGCCGCCGCGCGCTCCTCACCCGTAGCTGCCCGATGCTCCACAGCCGTCACCGGCGCTTGCTCCGTACCTCCCGCCGCCGCGTGCTCCGCACCCGTAGCTGCCGCTGTCGGTGCCGCTGCCGCGCGCTCCCGCGCCGTGCCGCTCATATTCGCTCCACCAGCATCGCGACGCCCTGGCCGACGCCTACGCACAGGGTGGCCAGGCCCCGGCGGGCGTCCTCGCGCTCCAGGCGGCCCAGCAGGGTCAGGAGGATGCGGGCGCCGGAGCAGCCGAGGGGGTGGCCGAGCGCGATGGCGCCGCCGTCTGCGTTGACCTTCTCCTCGTCCAGGCCGAGCCGCCGGACGACGGCCAGGGACTGCGCGGCGAAGGCCTCGTTCAGCTCGATCGCGTCCAGCTCGGCGGTCTTCCAGCCGGCGCGGGCGAGCGCCTTCTCCGTGGCCGGTACGGGGCCGAGGCCCATGAGGTTCGGCTGGAGGCCGGCCGAGGCGGAGGTGACGATGCGGGCCCGGGGCGTCAGGCCGTACCGCCGTACCGCCTCGCTGCTCGCCACCAGCAGCGCCGCAGCGCCGTCGGAGAGCGGCGAGGACGAACCGGCCGTCACGATGCCGTCCGCACGGAAGATCGTGCGCAGCGAGCCGAGCTTGTCGAGCGTCGTGCCGGGGCGCGGTCCCTCGTCCCGGGTCACCTCGGTGTCCGTACCGGCCTTGGCGCCCTTGACCGGTACCGGGACGATCTCGCGGTCGAAGTGTCCGGCCTCCTGCGCGGCGACCGCCCGCTGGTGACTGCGGAGCGCGAAGGCGTCGGACTCGGCGCGCGTGATGCCGTCGAGGGCCGCGACCTCCTCGGCTGTCTCGCCCATGGAGAGCGTCGTCTTGGGCGTCTCGGGCCCGGACCCGGCCGTCCCCCGGTCGGCGGCGGCGAACTTCGGGTTGGTGAACCGCCAGCCCAGCGAGGTGTCGTGCACCTCGCCCGGCTTCGCCCAGGGCGTGCCGGGCTTGGCCATGACCCAGGGCGCGCGGGTCATCGACTCCACGCCGCCCGCCACCACGAGGTCCGCCTCGCCTGCCCTGATGGCCTGCGCGGCCGAGGCGACGGCGGTCAGGCCCGACGCGCACAGGCGGTTGACGGTGTACCCGGGCACGCTGTGCGGCAGGCCGGCCAGCAGGACGGCCATCCGCGCCACGTCGCGGTTGTCCTCGCCGGCCTGGTTGGCCGCGCCGAGTATGACCTCGTCGACCGCCTCGGCCGGGGCACCGGCCCGGCGCACCGCCTCGCCGACCACGAGTGCGGCCAGGTCGTCGGGGCGTACGGAGGCCAGCGCGCCGCCGTACCGGCCCTGCGGCGTACGGGCGCCGTCGACCAGGTAGACCTCGTCGGACACGTCAGCTCTCCTCGGTGGCGGTGGCCGCTTCGGGGGCCACGTGGCGGCGGGACTGGAGTACGTCGAACCGGCCGGTGATGAAGGCGGAGTCGGTGAGCGTGGCGGAGGCGGCCGGGTTCGCCGCGCTGCCGTGGAAGTCGCTGAACGCCGCGGTCTGGTTGGGGAAGACCGCACCGGTGAGGTTCTCCGAGAGGTGGACGCCGGCCTCGAAGGCGGCGGCGCGGGTGGCCTCCAGGACGTCCTCGCCGGTGGCGTGCACGGTGGCGGTGAGCGCGCCGTGCTCGCGGACCGTCTCGGTGAACAGCCGCAGGCTGTGCTCGGTGGAGTCGGTGGCGATCACGAACGATATGGGGCCGAACCACTCCCGGGTGTACGTCGCGGCGTCCTCGGTCGCGTCCAGCAGCGCGACGTGCGGCGTGCTCAGCGTGGCGCCGTCGTACTCCGGGTGCGGGACGGTCCGCGAGGGGTGCACGGCCCGACCCAGCCCTGCGGCCTCGGCGAGTCGGGCCCGTACGCCGTCGTTGACGAGCGCGCCGAGCGTGCCGGCCGCCCGCTGCGGGTCGCCGAGCAGCTTGTCCAGCGCGCCCGCCAGGTCCTCGGCGAACTCGGCGGCGGTCCGGGTGCCCTGGTCCGTGGTGATGCCGTCACGGGGGACGAGGAGGTTCTGCGGGGTGGTGCACATCTGGCCGCTGTAGAGGGACAGCGAGAAGGCGAGGTTGCGCAGCAGGCCCTTGTAGTCGTCGGTGGAGTCCAGCACGACGGTGTTCAGACCGGCCTTCTCCGTGTAGACGACGGCCTGGCGGGCGTGGTCCTCCAGCCAGTTGCCGAACTCCTTGGAGCCGGTGAAGTCCACGACGCGGACCTCCGGGTGCAGCGCAAGTTCGGCTGCGGTGCGCTGGTCGGCGGTCTCGGCCGCGAGCAGGATCACGTCCGGGTCGAAGCCGGCCTCGGTCAGCACCTCGCGGGCGATCCGGACGGTGATCGCCAGCGGCAGCACCGCGCCCGAGTGCGGCTTGACGACCACCGGGTTGCCCGTGACCAGGCCGGCGAAGAGGCCCGGGTAGCCGTTCCACGTGGGGAAGGTGTTGCACGCGACCAGGAGGTTCACCCCGCGGCCCACGGGGGTGAAGGTCTTTTCCATGACCAGCGGCTCGCCCTTGCGCTGCGGCTTGGTCCAGCGGGTCACCGCCGGGAGCTTCTTCTGCTCGGCCCAGGCGTACGCCACCGCCTCCAGGCCGCGGTCCTGCGCGTGCGGCCCGCCCGCCTGGAACGCCATCACGAAGGGCTGGCCCGTCGTGTGGTGCACCGCGTGCGCGATCTCGAAGCTCGCGGCGTTCAGCCGGGACAGGATCTCGGCGGCGATGCCCGCGCGGACGTCCGGGGTGGCCGCGCGCCAGGCCGGGGCCGCCGCCTTCGCCGCGGCCACCGCCTCCTCGGGCGTCACCTGCGGATACTCGACGTCCAGCGGCAGGCCGTACGGAGAGCGCTCGGCGACGGCGACCGTGCCGCTCTGCGGGTGCCCGGGGAGCTTGAAAGAGGTGCTCAGGTGGGCGCGGAACGCGGCCTCGCCGGCGTCCGCCGCCTCCGCGCCGTAGACCTTCGGGCTCGGGGACTCCGGGTGCGGCGACCAGTGGTCACGGTCGCCGGCCGCGGCGACGGCCCGCTCCAGCAGGTCCTTGTGACGGGCGAAGAAGTCGGGACGCTCAGTGGCGTGACCGGAGGACCGGCCGTCGGATCGATCAGTGACGCTCTCGGACAAGGCAGTCCACCTCTTGACAGGCGTTTCAGATGCTGATTGTTTAACCGCGTCGACACGCTAACCGAATGTTCGGTCGGGCAGCAAGGGTGGTTGATGTCCTGTGGAAAACTCCGGTCCGGCCCAGCGGATGTTCGCCGCCGACCAGGCGTCCCAGCGGCTCGGCATCGAATTACTGGAGGCCGGTGAGGGATCCGCGCTGCTCCGCATGACCGTCGACGAGACCATGGTCAACGGGCACGGCATCGCCCACGGCGGCTACCTGTTCCTGCTCGCCGACACCGCCTTCGCCTGCGCCTGCAACAGCCACGGCCCGGTGACCGTGGCCGCCGGCGCCGACGTGACCTTCGTGGCGCCGGCGAAGCAGGGCGACGTCCTCTTGGCCCGGGCCGAGGAGCGTGCGCGGTACGGACGGAGTGGCATATACGACGTGACCGTCCGGCGGGGTACGGAAGTCATCGCGGAGTTCCGGGGGCGAAGCCGCGCGATCCGAGGTGTGGAGGAATGAGCAGCATGGGCAGCAACCTGAAAGCCGCGGCGGGCGCGCGGAGGACCGGCACCCCGCTCCCCGCCGAACTGCTGGACGCGGGCGAGCGGATGAGCCTCGACGAACTGCGCGCGCAGCAACTCGACAACCTCCGGGCCACGCTGCGCCACGCCTACGAGAACGTGGAGCTGTACCGCAAGAAGTTCGACGCGGCCGGCGTCCGCCCCGAGGACTGCCGCAGCCTCGCGGACCTCGCGCGCTTCCCCTTCACCACCAAGGCCGACCTGCGCGACACGTACCCCTTCGGGATGTTCGCCGTGCCCATGGCGGACGTCCGGCGCCTGCACGCCTCCAGCGGCACGACCGGCCGCCCCACCGTCGTCGGGTACACCGAGGCCGACCTGGACATGTGGGCGGACGTGTTCGCCCGCTCGATCCGCGCGGCCGGCGGCCGGCCCGGCCACAAGGTGCACAACTCCTACGGGTACGGGCTGTTCACCGGCGGCCTCGGCGCGCACTACGGGGCCGAGCGCGCGGGCTGCACGGTGATCCCCGCCTCCGGCGGCATGACCGCCCGTCAGGTGCAGATCATCCAGGACTTCCGCCCCGAGATCATCCTCGTCACGCCCTCGTACATGCTCACCCTCCTCGACGAGTTCGAGCGCCAGGGCATCGACCCGCGCACGTCCTCGCTGGAGATCGGCATATTCGGCGCCGAACCGTGGACCGAGGAGATGCGCCGCGAGATCGAGGAGCGGATGGACATCCACGCGGTCGACATCTACGGCCTCTCCGAGGTCATCGGCCCCGGCGTGGCCCAGGAGTGCGTGGACACCAAGGACGGGCTGCACATCTGGGAGGACCACTTCTTCCCCGAGGTCGTCGACCCGGTCACCGGCGAGGTGCTGCCGGAGGGCGAGGAGGGCGAGCTGACGTTCACCTCGCTGACCAAGGAGGCGCTGCCGATCATCCGGTACCGCACCCGCGACCTCACCCGCCTGCTGCCCGGCACGGCCCGGCCGAGCTTCCGCCGGATGGCCAAGGTCACGGGGCGCTGCGACGACATGATCATCCTGCGTGGGGTGAACCTCTTCCCGTCGCAGATCGAGGAGATCGTGCTGCGCACCCCCGGGGTCGCCCCGCACTTCCAGCTGGAGCTCTCCCGGCGCGGCCGGATGGACCATCTGACCGTACGGGTCGAGGCGCGCCCCGACGCCGCCACGGAGGCCCGCACAACGGCCGCTGAGACGATCGCCAAGGGCATCAAGGACGGCGTGGGCGTGACGGTGGGCGTGGACGTCGTCGACCCGGAGACGCTGCAGCGCTCGGTGGGCAAGATCAAGCGCATCGTCGACCTCCGCGACAAGGGCTGAGACCGTGCCCCGCGCCCGGCGTGTCACAGTGAGGGCATGATCAGACGACCCGACCGGAACCCGGGGGCACGGCAGGGCCGGACCACCTACGACCGCGACTCCCTCGTGGAGGTCGCGGTCGCGGTGTTCAACGAGCGCGGCTACGACGGCACCGGCATGGAGGAGCTGGCCCGCCGGCTGGGCATCAGCAAGTCCTCGATCTACCACCACGTGTCCGGCAAGGAGGAACTGCTCGACCTGGCCGTCAGCCGGGCGCTGGACGCGCTCTTCGCCGTACTGGACGAGCCGTGCGGCGCGCACGCGAACGCCACGGCCCGGCTGGAGCACACCGTACGGCGCAGCGTCGAGACCCTGGCCGCCGAGCTGCCCTACGTGACGCTGCTGCTGCGGGTGCACGGGAACAGCGAGGCGGAGCAGCGGGCCCTGGAGCGGCGGCGTGAGTTCGATCACCGGGTCGCGGAGCTGGTGCGGCAGGCGGCGGCCGAGGGCGGGGTGCGCGGCGACATCGAGCCGGGGCTGACCAGCCGGCTGCTCTTCGGGACGGTCAACTCCTTGATCGAGTGGTATCGCCCGGACGGCGGACTGTCCGTCGCGGCGCTCGGTGACGCGCTGACCAGCATGGTCTTCGACGGTCTTCGGGTGCAGCGGCCCTAGTGGCCCGGCCGTTGCGGCGCGCCGGGACGGCCGGCGCCGGGTCCGCGACACGCCCGGGCGTCGACCGCGTCAGGATTCGGTGGATTGCGGATGTCTAGGACGGCGCAACGTGGGCAGGGGAGCCGGGCGGCCGCGTGGCGCGGGTCGCGGAGCACGGCATCTGGGACACCCTGGAGGAATACGCCGCTTCGCGTTCCCCGTTGACGCGGCTGAATACCGACGACCGGACCGGAAGCAGGGAAAGAACATGAGCACGGTAGAGCTCACCAAGGACAACTTCGACGAGATCGTCTCCGGGAACGACTTCGTCCTCATCGACTTCTGGGCCGAGTGGTGCGGTCCGTGCAAGCAGTTCTCGCCGGTCTTCCAGAAGTCCTCCGAGAAGCACGAGGACCTGGTCTTCGCCAAGGTCGACACCGAGGCGCAGCCCGAGCTGGCCGCGGCCTTCCAGATCCAGTCGATCCCCACCGTGATGATCGTCCGGGAGAACATCGCGGTCTTCTCGCAGCCGGGCGCGCTCCCCGAGGAGGCCCTGGAGGACGTCATCGGCCAGGCCCGCAACCTGAACATGGACGAGGTCCGCGCTTCTGTCGAGGAGGCTCAGAAGGAGCAGCAGGCCGGCGGTGAGTGAGCTGCTGCTGATCCGGCACGGTGAGACGGAGTGGAGCCGTTCGGGACAGCACACCAGCTGGACCGACCTCCCCCTCACCGCTCGCGGTGAGGAGCAGGCCCGGGAACTGGGCCCGCTGCTCGCCGGCCGGACAGTGGCGCTGACGCTGGTCAGCCCCCTGGGACGGGCCCGGAGGACCGCCGAGCTGGCCGGTCTGACCCGTACCGAGGTCGACCCCGACCTGGTCGAGTGGGACTACGGCGGCTACGAAGGCGTCCGCACGGTGGACATCCACCGCACCCGCCCCGAGTGGTTCCTGTTCACCGACGGTGTCCCGCCGGGCCCCGAAGGGCATCCGGGGGAGTCACCCGAGGAGGTGGGGGCGCGCGCCGACCGCCTTCTGGCCCGGCTGGAGCCCCGGCTGCAGGCGGACGACGGAGACGTGGCCCTGGTGGGGCACGCGCACTTCCTGCGGGTGCTCACGGCCCGGCGGCTGGGGCTGCCCGCGTCCGCCGGTGCGCTGTTCACCTTCGAGACCGGTGCGGTCGGCGTGCTCGGCACGGAACACGACCGCCCGGCGGTGGTGGCCTGGAACACCCGGACGCCGTAGGCAGGCCCGCCGCCCGCCGCCCGCCGCCCGCCGCCCGCCGCCCGCCGCCCGCCGCCCGCCGCACGTACGAGTGCG
>NZ_JOFQ01000025.1 GCF_000718305.1 Streptomyces niger | reverse complement strand
CGGTAGCCCGCACCCCCGCTCCCGGCAGCGCCCCCGCCGGTAGCCCTCGCCCCGCCGGTAACCCTCGCCCCGGCAGTGCCCCCGCTCCCGGCAGCCCCCCCCGGCCCCATAGCACCCCCGCTCCCTCCCGGGCGGTCAAGCAGGTGGTTCGGGAGGCGGGATTACCGGGAGGCCGGCGGCCCGCCATGCCTGGAAGCCGCCGGTGAGGTCGGTGGCGTGGGACAGGCCGAGCCGGCGGAGGGAGACGGCGGCGAGGCTGGACGCATAGCCCTCGTTGCAGACCACGACGATCCGGAGGTCGCGCCCCGTGGCCTCGGGCGCGCGGTGGTCGCCCGTCGGATCGAGCCGCCACTCCAGTTCGTTGCGCTCCACGATCAGCGCGCCCGGGATCGTGCCGTCCCGTTCGCGCAGCGCCGCGTACCGAATGTCCACGAGCAGTCCGCCGGCACGCTGGACGGCTGCGGCCTCGTGCGGCTCCACCCGCGCCAGCTCCGTACGGGCCTGCGCCAGAAGTTCGTCGATCGCGCTCACTCCCACCCCTCCGGACGCTCGACCTCTTCCAGCCTCAGTACGGGGCCGTTGCGGCTGTAGCGTCGCATGAGGGGCAGCGGCGGGTAATAGGCATGGACGGAGACCGCGTGCCTGTCGGCCGAGGCGTTGAACACCTCGTGCACATGGTGCGGCCCGAACGCCCGGCCGCGGCCGTCGCTGAGCCGCCGCTCACGGTCCACGTCGTCGGCGAGTTCCAGCGTCTTCCAGCCCTCGGTCGGGAGCTGAGCGGCAAGGGACTGCTCGGTCAGTTCACCCGCTGCGGCGGCGAACGCGCCCCGTGAGCCGCCGTGGTCGTGCCAGCCCGTACCCGTCCCGGGCGGCCAGCCGATGATCCATGCCTCGCTGCCGCCCGGCCCGTCCAGCCGGATCCAGGTACGGCCCTCGGGGTCGAGGGGGAGCGAGTCGATGAGTTCCGTGTCGACGGCTGTTCGGCGGACGAAGTCGAGCAGTTCGGAGGCGGTCGGGCCGAGGCCGTCGGCGGCATGCGGAGGCGCGGGAGCGCGTACGGCGACGGTGGCGATGGTGGCGGCGGGTGCGTCGGTCATGAGAACCGTCCTGATGATCGCGAGGGAGCGCGCGGCGTACGACACGGCACAGGCCGCCGACCGGACAGCTCGGCCGATCAGCCCAGCAAGCCCGACCAGCCCGGCAAGCCCGGCAAGCCCGACCAGCCCAGCGAGCCCAGTGGGCCCAGCGAGCCCAGTGGGCCCGGCAGCTCGACGGCGTTCTCGAATCGGCGTCGGCCCTGTACGTCCGTGAGGTCACGCGCGTACGGCGGCGCCGGGCACGCGTGCTCGTGGGGCACGTGCGCCGCGCGGAGAGGGAAAAGGGGATGGGCGACCGGGGTCCGGATCAGGAGCCGGTCAGCAGGACGGACGACATACGCAGCCCGCATAGCGGACCAGGTCGAGATGGACCCTCCGCCAGAAGTGCGAGCCAGTGTCTGTCACGCTCCGTAGTGAAGCATGGCGGTGCCGCCCGGTCAACCGTGATCCCCGCCCCGACCGCCCGGCCACTGTTCCTCAGCCACTGTTCCTCAGCCACTGTTCCTCAGCCCCCGCTACTCGGCTCCGCCGCGCTCCCGTGCAGTCCTCGTACTCTCCGCCTGCCCATCCCCCTCCGCATGCGCGTCCCACTTCCCGTCCGACCCGTCGTCCCCCGCGCCGCCGCACAGCCTTTCCGCGCAGGCCTGGAGTTCGGCGGGGCGGACACCGGCGAGGGCGGTGACGAGGTGGCCGTCGGGACGGATCAGGAGGACGGTGTGGGCCGCCGCGCCCGGGTAGTGCTCGGCGACGAGGATCTCCGCGGGCAGCGGCAGCGCCGCCACCGCGTCGGCCAGCCGGGGCATCAGCCCGGCCGACATCCAGTGCTTGCGGTCCCACACCCCGGTACCCGGCGCGACCAGGACGACCAGCAGGTGGTGCCCCAGCCGCTCCCGCAGCCGTACGACCGAGCCGTCCGGCGCCGTCACCGTCACGTCGGCGACCGGGGCACCCGGCACGGTGTCCACCCGCACCGCGCCGGACGGAGCGACGGCCGGCGCGAGCGGTGACCGGTCGTACACCGGAGCTGCGCCCAGCGGGCCGCGCCCCAGGTGCCCGTCCGTGAGCAGCGCCGTCCGGCCGCGTCCGGCCGCCGTGACGACGCCCCGCAGCCGCCCGCGGGCGCCCCCGTCGCGCAGCAGCGGCAGCGCCTGGTCCGCGGCGCGGAGCCGGGCGGCGACGGCGCTCCTGCGCTCCGTCTGATAGCTGTCCAGGAGCGCGTCGGAGGCTCCGTGGTGCCAGGCGACACCCAGTTTCCAGGCCAGGTTCTCGGCGTCCCGCAGCCCCTCGTCCAGCCCCTGCGTGCCCAGCGCGCCGAGCAGGTGCGCGGCGTCCCCGGCGAGGAACGCGCGGCCGGCGCGCCAGCGTCGTGCCAGCCGGTGATGGACCGTGTGGACGCCGGTGTCGAGCAGTTCGTACGAGGGGACGAGCGAGCCGCCGGCGTCGCCGAGGCCCTGCCCGAAGGCGGGGCCGCCCTTGAAAGCACGGCCGCCCTCGTCCGCCGCGGAGCCGGCGGCCGGGCCCGTACCGGCGTCGGTCCAGCCCGCCAGCGTGTCGCGGATGCGGGCCACGAGGGCGTCCGGGGTGACCAGGTCGCGGCCCGGTGGCAGCAGCCAGTCCAGCCGCCAGACGCCGTCCGGGAGTGGGCGGGCGGTCACCTCGCCGGTGGTTCCGCCGAGGACGCCGGTCCGGCCGGTTCCGGCGGCGCCCCGGCGCGGTGGCGCGCGGTGCAGCAGGGCTTCGCCGGGCCAGGGGAGTTCGGTGCGCAGGGCGGCGACGGCGTGCCGTTCGACGGCGGTGCGGCCGGGGAAGCGGATGTCCAGGAGCTTGCGGACGGTCGAGCGCGGGCCGTCGCAGCCGACGACGTAACTGCCTCGCCACCACGTGCCCTTGGGGCCTCGGGTGTGGACGCCGACCCCGTCGCGGTCCTGGGTCAGCTCGATGACGCGGCTCTCCGGGACCACCTGTACGAGCGGTTCGTGGTCGATCGCAGTGCGGAGGGCGCGTACGAGGGCGTGTTGAGGTACGTGTATGGGTGAGAGAGGGGCGTGTGCGCCGTCGTCGGCGGGCTCCGCGCCGTGACCGCCGGCGGTGGCGTCCTCCGTCCTGAGCGCCACGGCGCCGGTCGACGCGAAGGCCACCCGGTCCAGCAGCCGGCGGCGCTGAACCGTACGCCAGGCCGCCCAGCGGGTGCCCTCGGCGCTCAGCGTCTCGGCGCAGCCCAGCCGGGCGAGGAGGGCGGCGGTGTCGGGGCGGAGCACGGCGGTACGGGCGGGCCGGACCTCGTCGCGGCCGTCGGTCTCGTCCAGCACGATGCACGGGACGCCGAGGCGCGCGAGCGCGACGGCGAGGGAGAGGCCGACGGGGCCGGCCCCGGCCACGATCACCGGGTCCACGACGCTCCCCGGAAGCGGAGCTGCACGGACCCCACGACCACACCGGCCGCACCGCTCGTACCGGTCGCGCCGCTCGTACCGGTCGCGCCGCTCGTACCGGTCGCGCCGCTCGTACCGGTCGTACCGACCGCACCGCTCGTACCGGCCGCGCCGGTCGTACCGATCGCGTCGGCTGTGCGGCCCCCACCTCTGGCTACGGCCCCGCTTCTCGCGATGCCGCTGTCGTCGAGGGACCATGAAGGCCACGCCGGCCGCGAGAGTTCCGCCGTACGTGTCCGCCGGCGCACCGTGGCGCCACGCACCGGGCGGCGTGAGCTGAACTGACCGGGGCTCGGCCGGAGGCTCTTGCGGGACGTACAGGAAATGGCAGTTGAGGCCCGGTGCGCGATCACACAGCGTATGCAACCTAGTGCGGGCGTGCCGCGTCAAGTGACAGAGGCAGCGGCACCCGTGCCGCTGCCTCCGCAACCTTTCGTGCCGTCAGTTGACGGGCCTCCTCGGGGAGTAGACCGGAACCCGGGGTGCCGGGTCAGTCGGCCTTGCCCACGGGGCCCGGGGTCGTCGCCCCGTCGATCGGCCCCATCGCGTCGCCGGCCGTCACCGCCTGGCCCGCCTCGGCGACCGCGATGCCGGTCTTCGCGCGCCGGCCGCGGCGCTCGATCCAGTTGGCGAGCGCGGAGAGCAGCAGACACATGGCGACGTAGATCGCACCGCCGACGATGATCATCGGCACGTACGGGTTTTCGTCGTTGACGACCGTGTTGCCGGCCAGCTGCTGGATCGCGAACAGCAGCTCCTGGTAGGTGATGACGTAACCGAGGGAGGTGTCCTTCAGGGTCACCACGAGCTGGCTGATGATCGTCGGGAGCATCGCGCGGACCGCCTGCGGGATGAGCACCGACGTCATGACCTGCGTCTTGCTCATGCCGATCGCGTACGCCGCCTCGCGCTGCCCCCTGGGCACGGAGTTGATGCCCGCGCGCAGCACCTCCGCCTGGACGGAGCCGTTGTAGACGGTCAGGCCGATGACCAGCGCCCAGAACTGCGTGCCCTCGCCGGTGAAGCCCAGCTCGGACTTGTAGGTGAGGAAGAGCACCCACAGCACGTAGATCGTGATGAGCAGCGGGACGGCGCGGAAGAGTTCGATGAAGCCGGTGGCCAGCCAGCGTACGGGCTTGTGGTCGGAGAGCCGGCCGACGGCGAGCAGCACGCCGAGCAGCAGCGAGAGCACCGCCGCCACCGCGAAGACCTGCAGCGTCGTCAGGACGCCGTTGCGGATCGAGGTGCGTACGCCGGCGTAGTTGAAGATGTCCCACATCTCCGGCGCGAACTGGCCCTTCGCGGCCAGCCGCGCCACGGCGAAGACAATGAGGGCGAGCACGGCGAGCGCGCCGACGACCGTGTAGACCCGGTTGCGCACGCGGGCCTTCGGGCCCGGCGCATCGTAGAGGACACTGCTGCTCATGCTTCCGCCTTGCTTCGCTCGGCCGTGCGCTCGGGCGACGGGACCTTCATGGGGGCGCTCGCGACGGGCGCGTTCATCGGGCCACCTCCAGGCGGCGCTCCAGCAGGCGGAAGAGGCCGCTGATGGAGAAGGTGATGATCAGGTAGGCCAGGGCGATCCACAGGAAGATCCAGCCGATGGCGAAGCCCTTGTCGCTCAGCAGCTTGGAGACGTTGAACAGCTCGGTGTTGCTGAAGGCGCCGGCGATCGCGGAGTTCTTGGTGAGCGCGATGAAGATGCTGCTCAGCGGCGGGATCACGGTACGGGTGGCCTGCGGCAGGACGATCATGCGCAGGGTCTGGAAGAAGGTCATCCCGATGCTGCGCGCCGCCTCCGCCTGGCCGAGCGGCACGGTGCTGATGCCGGACCGTACGGCCTCGCAGACGAACGACGAGGTATAGAAGCCGAGCGCGAGCATGGCCAATACGAAGGGGCTCGTACCGGGGAAGAAGATCTGCGGGATGATGAAGAACGCGACGAGGAACAGCAGCGTGAGCGGTGTGTTGCGCAGCAGCGTGACCCAGGCGGTGCCGAAGGCGCGCAGCGGCGGCACGGGGGAGACCCGGAAGCCGGCTATCAGGATGCCCAGGACGAGAGCGAGCGCGCCGCTGGCCGCGGTGAGCGCGAGGGTCCCCAGGAATCCGTCGCGGAACTGCGGGAGATGATCGAGGAGTACGTTCATGGGGTCTCCGCGGTGGCGGTGAGGAGTTGGCGGCGGACGGGCGAGCGGGGCGCCGGCCCCGTAGGCGGAGGTGCGCCAGGCACCGCGCCCCGTACGCCCGCCGCGGCGGGCGTACGGGGCGCGACGGCGCGGGCCGGTGGTGAGCGGCGCGGTCAGTAGCGGGGCAGCGGGGTCTTCGGCGCCTCGTAGGGCGAGCCGGACTTGCCCAGCGTGCCTTCGTACGCCTTCTTGTAGTCGCCGTTCTTGATGTGCGCCTCGATGGCGTCGCTGATCGCGTCGCGCAGCGCCTTGTCGCTCTTGTTCATGCCGACGCCGTAGGGCTCCTCGGTGAACGGCTTGCCCACGAGCTTCAGCTTCGTGGGACGCTCCGCCGCGTACCCCTTGAGGATCGCGTCGTCCGTGGTGACCGCGTCCACCTGGCCGTCCAGCAGCTGCTTCACGCAGAGGGAGTACTTGGACAGCTCGGTGGTCTCGGCGCCGTACTTGGCCTTCTTGATCTCCTGAAGCGGCGTGGAGCCGACGATGGAGCAGACCTTCTTGCCCTTGACGCTGTCCGCGCCGGTGATGCCCTTCTCGTCCTTGCGCACCAGCAGGTCGGCGCCCGCGGTGTAGTACGGGCCGGCGAAGCCGACCTGCTTCTTGCGCTCGTCGTTGATCGTGTAGGTGCCGACGTAGTAGTCGACCTGGCCCTTGGAGATCGAGGTCTCGCGGACGTTGGAGTCGATCGTCTTGAACTCGATCTGCTTGGCGGAGAAGCCCAGGTCGGCGGCGATCATCTTGGCGATCTCGATGTCGAAGCCGGTGCGCTTGCCGTCGGAGTCCTGGAAGCCCAGGAACGGCTGGTCCGCCTTGGCCCCGATAATGATCTTGCCGCGCTGCTGGGCCTTCTTCAGGGTCGGGGAGTCGATCTTGACGTTCTCGGCGACCTTGTACGTCCCGCTGAAGACCTTCTCGCCCTTGGGCTTGTCGCCGGCCGTGCCGGACTGGCCGCCGCACGCCGTCGCCGTCGCGGTCAGCGCGAGCACCACAGTGGCCGCAGCGGCCGTCTTACGCATCCTCATGGTGAAGTTCCTTCGGTTCAGCAGGTGTGGGCAGTCATCGGGGCCACCGCGGGCTCAGTGGTGCAGGATCTTGGACAGGAAGTCCTTGGCGCGGTCGCTGCGCGGGTTGTTGAAGAACTGCGTCGGCTCGGCCTCTTCGACGATGCGGCCGTCCGCCATGAAGACGACGCGGTTCGCCGCCGAGCGCGCGAAACCCATCTCGTGCGTGACGACGACCATCGTCATGCCGTCCCGGGCGAGCTGCTGCATGACCTCCAGCACCTCGTTGATCATCTCCGGGTCCAGGGCCGAGGTCGGCTCGTCGAAGAGCATCACCTTCGGGTCCATCGCCAGCGCACGGGCGATCGCCACGCGCTGCTGCTGGCCTCCGGAGAGCTGTGCGGGGTACTTGTCCGCCTGCGTGCCCACGCCCACGCGGTCCAGCAGCGCACGGGCCTTCTGCTCGGCCGCGCGCTTGTCCGCCTTGCGGACCTTCAGCTGGCCCAGCGTCACGTTCTCCAGGACCGTCTTGTGCGCGAAGAGGTTGAAGGACTGGAAGACCATGCCGACGTCGGCACGGAGTCGCGCCAGTTCCCGGCCCTCCTGGGGCAGTGGCTTCCCGTCGATGGTGATGCTTCCGGAGTCGATGGTCTCCAGTCGGTTGATCGTGCGGCACAGCGTCGACTTGCCGGACCCGGACGGGCCGATCACCACGACGACCTCGCCGCGCTTGATCGTCAGGTCGATGTCCTGGAGCACGTGCAGCGCGCCGAAGTGCTTGTTGACGCCTGCCAGCGCGACCAGATCGTCCGCCGCCGGGGCGGGGCCCCCGGGGTCCTTGGTCACCGATACTTCGCTCATCGGCGGGTAGCTCCGTCCTCCTCGGTTGAGAGGACAGTAGTGACGCACTGCGATCAGCGTCATTACATCTGAGCGGAAATTGAGCATAACGATCCGGCTGCAAAGCGACACTCTGGGTGAACGGGGCGCGGGGTGCGTGGACGCCTCCGGCAGCCGGCTTTGCGGAGGGCAACGCTCCATTGCGTACGGGCCGGTACCGGCTGCGTAACAGATGCCCGCACCGGCTCGGCTCCCTCTTGACGGGCGCGCCGTCGATCGCGGTAGATGCCCTGATGGCCCGGGACGCGAGCCGATGAAAGGGGTGGGTTGATGCGGCTGCTGCTGGTGGAGGACGACAACCATGTCGCCGCTGCCCTGTCCGCGGTGCTCGCCCGGCACGGCTTCGAGGTGGTGCACGCGCGCAGCGGGGAAGAGGCGCTGCACGCGCTCGTACCGGACGCCGCCGAGGCCTTCGCGGTCGTCCTGCTCGACCTGGGCCTGCCCGACCAGGACGGATTCGAGGTCTGCGGCCGGATACGGAAGCTCACCAGCACCCCGGTGATCATGGTGACCGCGCGGTCCGACGTCCGCTCGCGGATCCACGGCCTGAACCTTGGCGCGGACGACTACGTGGTGAAGCCCTACGACACCGGAGAGCTGCTGGCCCGTATCCACGCGGTCAGCCGGCGCACCGTGCACGGACCCGGGGAGCACGCTTCGGAGGAGGCGGCCGGCGAGGACCTCCTGCGTATCGGTGCCGTCACCATCGAACTGGCCACCCGACGCGTCTCCGTGAGTGGCGGCACGGTGCCGCTGACCCGCAAGGAGTTCGACCTTCTGGCGCTGCTCGCGCAGCGCCCGGGGGTGGTGTTCCGCAGGGAACAGATCATCAGTGAGGTGTGGCGCACCAGCTGGGAGGGCACGGGGCGCACCCTTGAGGTTCACATCGCCTCGCTCCGTTCGAAGCTGCGAATGCCCGCGCTCATCGAGACGGTGCGCGGCGTCGGTTACCGCCTCGTGGCGCCCGCCCCCGCGCCCCCGGCTCCCTGACGGACGCCGCCTTCCGTGCGTACCCGCCTCCTCCCGCTCCTCATCGTCCTGCTGGCCGGTGTGCTGCTCGCGCTCGGCTTCCCGCTGGCCGGCAGCCAGGCGGCGGCCGAGCAGCAGCGGGTGGTGGTGGACCGGATCGACGACGCCGCGCGCTTCGCCTCGCTGGCGCAGTTCGTCACCGCCCGGCCCGGCGCCGACGGCCGGCCGTCCGCCGACGACGAACGGCTGAGCACGCTCCGTACGGAGCTGCAGCGGTACCGCGACCTGTACGACATCCGTGCCGGTGTCTTCTACCGTGACCGCACCCCCATGGCCGCCGCACCGGGCGACTGGCGGGTCCCGCTGACGGGGGAGGGCCGGCAGGCCTTCGAGGAGGCGCTCGCCGGGCGGCGCAGCCACGACCCGCACCAGACCTGGCCCTGGGACGACCGCCGGCTGCCGGTCGCCTCGCCGGTCATCCGGGACGGCGACGTCGTCGCGGTGGTCTTCACCGACTCGCCCACCGGGCAGCTGCGGTCGCGGATCCTGCACGGGTGGCTGTGGCTGGTGGCGGGGGAGTCGCTGGCGATGCTGGTGGCCGTCGGGGCGGCGTTCCGGCTCACGGGGTGGGTGCTGCGGCCCGTACGGATCCTCGACGCGGCCACCCACGACATCGCCACCGGCCGCATGAAGTCGCGGGTCGTCTCCGGTTCCGGCCCGCCCGAACTGCGGCGGCTGGCCAGGTCGTTCAACGAGATGGCGGACAACGTCGAGGACGTGTTGGAGCAGCAGCGCGCCTTCGTGGCCGACGCCTCCCACCAACTCCGCAATCCGCTGTCCGCACTGCTCCTCCGCATCGAACTGCTCGCGCTCGAACTCCCCGAGGGCAACGAGGAGATCGCCTCCGTCCGTACGGAGGGCAAGCGGCTGGCCCGGGTCCTGGACGGTCTGCTGGACCTGGCGCTGGCCGAGCACACCCCGGCCGACCTCCAGCTCACCGACGTCGCGGCGCTCGCCGCCGAGCGTGTCGACGCCTGGCGCCCGCTCGCCGACGACAAGGGCGTGACCCTGCGCTACGAGGGCCACGGCGCGGTCACGGGCTGGGCGGACCCGGTGGCGCTCTCCAGCGCGCTGGACGCGGTCGTGGACAACGCCCTGAAATTCACTCCGGCCGGAGAGGAAGTCACGGTCGCCGCGGCCCCCGAAGGTGAGCGGGTCCGGATCACCGTCGCCGATCACGGCCCCGGGCTGATAGACGAGGAGCTGGAGCGCATCGGCGACCGCTTCTGGCGCAGCGGGCGCCACCAGAACGTCTCCGGGTCCGGCCTGGGACTGTCGATCACCCGCGCCATGCTCGCCGCGGGCGGCGGGGAGATCACCTACGGTCCGAACGCCCCACGCGGCCTGTGCGTCACTCTCACCGTCCCGCGCGACCGGCCGCGCCCGGACGTGCCCGAGGCCGGCTGACGGCCCCGCCGAGGGCCTTCGACGCACCTTCACGGCTCGGCCGGGACCCCTGCCGCCGGTTCCGGCGCGGCCGGGACGTGCCGCCGCCTCTCACGGCTTGGCCGAGACGTAGTACCGCCGGGCGCCCTCGTGCAGGGGCAGCGGGTCGGTGAAGACCGCGGTGCGCAGGTCGACCTTCTGGGCGTCGTGCACCTCGCGCCCGATGCGGTCCCGGCTGTCGATCACCGTCCGCGTCACGGCTCGGGTCAGGTCCGCGTCCTCGCGGTCGGTGGTGACCAGGAGGTTCGCCACCGCGATGGTCTTCACGGCCCGGTCGTCCTGGGTCTCCGGGTACGCGTCGGCCGGCATCACCGCCGCCCGGTAGTAGCGGCTGCCCCGGCCCTGCGCGTGCAGTGGTTCGACCAGGTCGCCCAGTTGCACCAGCCGTACCGGGAAGCGCTCGGCCAGCCGCTGTACCGCTGTGGTCGGCAGGCCGCCGGACCAGAAGAACGCGTCGATCTTCCCGTGCTCCAGCAGCGTCGGCATCGTGTCGATGCCGACGCTCTCCGCGTGGATGTCCCGGTCGAAGTCCAGCCCCGCCGCGCGCATCAGCCGCCGGGTGATCAGCTGTACTCCGGAGCCGTCGGCGCCGACCCCCACCCGCAGCCCCTTCAGGTCGCGCGTCGAGCGCACCTTGGAGCCCTTGGGCACGACCAGCTGCATGTAGTCGTCGTAGAGCCGCGCGCAGGCGCGCAGTCGGCGCGCGTCCGGCCCGCCCTGCACCTGATAGGTGGCGACCGCGTCGGCCGCCGCGATGGTGAATTCGGCACGGCCCGAGACGAGTTTGCGGATGTTGTCGACGGACCCCTCACTCCGGGTGAGCGTGACGTCGAGGTGCGGGAGGTCGTGCGCGAGGTCCTTCTTGAGCAGTTCTCCGTACCGGGCGTACACACCGGTCGGCACCCCCGTGGCCAGCGTCACCCGGCCCCCGGGTGGCGGCGGCCCGCTCGGCAGCAGGAACCACAGCAGCAGCCCGGCGAGGGCTGCCGCCGCGACCGCCGTCTGCAGCGCCCGGCGTCCGCTGGGCAGGGGGAGGCTGTGGACCATGGCGGGCCATCCTGCCAGCCGCGGCGCTTCAGGGGGAGGGGCGAGCGCCGCACGATGGGCGGCGGAGGGCGGCCGTCCTTCGTGTGGCGCGTGCGCCCCGCCGTCGCGCGATGCATACCCCTGTTATATAATTGCTATATGCATTCATCGTCGACGTCCGACGAACAGCGCATCGAGAACGCCGCTCGCGGGCTCCTCAGGGGCATCGGCAGGCTCTCCCAGGCACTCTTCAGGCTCGGTGAATTCGGGCTGCCGCGTACGCACGTCTCACTCCTGGACGCCCTGGAGGGCGGCCCCCGGCGGGTCACCGGACTCGCCGCGTACACCGGCATCGCGCAGCCCCGGGTCACCGTGGTCCTGCAGGAGCTGGAGGAGCGCGGACTCGTCCAGCGCGAGCGCAGCGCCCACGACCGGCGCTGCATCGAGACGTCGCTGACGCCCGCCGGCCGCGAGCTGCTGGAGCGCGCGCGGCAGCGGATGGCCGCCGCCCTCCTCGAAGGGCTGCGCTCGAACGTCGACGATCCGGAGCGCGCCGTGGGCGACGCCCGGGATGCCGTAACGACCGTGCTGCACGCCATCGAACCGGAGGTCAGTTGACCACGCCAGCCACCGAAACCCCGGACATCACCGGCGGCCGCAAGGGCCGCGACCCGGCCCACGAGAGCGCCATCGCCCCACGGCGCGTCGGCGGGCCGAGACGCTGGTGGGACTGGGTGCTCGCCGCCGACCCCGGACTCGGTCAGCTGCAGGCCGGGTGGCGGACGCTGGTCGCCATGATCACCGGCCTCGCGACCGGTTACGGGATGTCCGTCGCGCTGGACATGCCCGCCATGCTCGGCATGATGGCCGGCGGCATGATGGGCCTGATGAGCGCGTTCGCCATCGCCGAGAACACCTGGCAGCGGCTCACCCGCGCCATCCTGTGGATGCCGATCCCGTTCTCCGCCGCGCTGCCGCTCGCCGCGTGGCTGCACCAGTACCGCGTGGTGGAACTCACCATCATGGTCTGCGCGCTGGCGGTGACCTTCTTCCTCGCCCGCTTCGGCACGCTGGCGCTGCTGGGCGGCATGCTGCTCTTCAACGCCTTCATGGTCGGCATGATGGCGAACGTCCCGCTGAACCTCTGTGGCGAGATGTTCCTCGTCGCCCTGGCGTCCGCCGTCGCCATCCTGCTCACCCGCCTCGCGCTGTGCTACCCGATGCCGCGCGAGGACCTCCTCCGTACGCAGCGCGCCTTCGTGGTCGAGGCCCGCAGGGTCGCCGACGCCGCCACCGACGCGCTGGACCCGGACGCCGACCACGAGGTCGCCGTCAAGCGGATGCGGCGCAGCCTGCGCCGCCTGAACGTCACCACCGTCACCATCGACGGCCGCCTCGCCCAGCCCGAGGTCGCCGCCGACCCCGACACCGCGGAACTCCTCCACCGCCACCTCTTCGACGCCGAGCTGGCCCTGAAGGGCATCGGCCAGTGCGTACAGCAGCTCACCCGGCTCGAGGCCCCGGCGCACCTGAGGGAGGCCATGGTGGTGGGCCTGGTCATCGCCCGGGACACCCCGCTCGGCCGGGCCGATGCGCTGCGCCCGGCCGCCCAGCTCATCCAGCAGCAGGCCACCGCCGTACTGGAGGACCAGGGCACCGGCCCTGAAGAGGCCGAGGCCGCCGCGCTCGCCCGCCGGGTCGGCCACCTCCTGGACACGCTCGCCGACTCGCTGGCCCACTGGCTCGACCTCGGCTGGAACGCACCCACCGCGCGCGCCAAGGTGCCCTTCCAGCCCACCGTCGCGCTGGAGCAGAACCGACCGGCCGGCACCGGAGCCGTCGCCCGCCGCGTCATCGCGGCCCAGAACGAGACGGGCTGGCGGCGGGCCATCCCGTACCTGCGCGCCCCTGTGCACGCCGGGCTCGCCGCGGCCATCGTGTGCCCGATCACCGACGCCATCAACCCGCAGCGCTTCTACTGGGGCCTGGTCGGCGTGATGATCACGCTGTTCGGCACCAACACCACCCACGAGAGGCTGCGCAAGTTCGGCCACCGTATGGCGGGCACCATCGTCGGCGCCGTCATCGGTGTCCTCCTGCTCCGCCTGATAGGCCCCGGCCACATCTACTGGACGCTCCTCGTCATCGTCGCCGGCCTGACCTTCGGGTCCTGGGGCATGCAGCGCCAGTACGCGTACTGGGTCGCGGGCCTGGTCACCGCTCTCGTGCAGCTCTACGGCCTGTCCACCCCGTACACCGGCATGGAGACCCTGCTCAGCGAGCGGCTGCTGGACAACGGGCTCGGCATCCTCATCGCCACCGCGTGCGCCGCGCTGATCTTCCCCGTGTCCAGCCGCAAGATCGCCCTGGAGGCCGAGCGCGGCTACGTCTCCGCACTGGAACACCTGGTCTCCCAGGTAGCCGAGCGCTGGCAGGACCCCGCGGCGCCGGTCCGGCTGCGCGGCGCGGCCCGCGGCGTCGACGCCGCCCTGTACCAGGTGCGCGGCGTGGCCCGGCCGCTCGTACGGATGCCCCTCGGCGTCCGTGGCCGCGGCGCCGAGAACCGCCTCGCGCTGCTCGCCGCAGCCACCGGCCACGCCCGCTCGCTCGCGGCCGCCGCCGACATCGACATCGACCTCGCCCCCGAGCTGGCCCGCCGCGTCGACCGGATCACCGCCACCTTCGTGGAGTCGCTGCACGCCCTGGACCACCACTTCGCCACGGGAGAGCCCGACGGAACCTGGGTACGCGTCAGCCCGCTCATCCGTGAACTGGAAGGCGTGCTGCACGCTCCCGCCGGGCCCCGCGCCGACCGCCTCCACGTGGCGCTGCGGGAACTGGCGGCGCTGGACGAGGCACTGGCTGGTTACGCCGACGACCGCGGCCTGACCGTCACCACCGCAGCGCCGGACCCGGAGCCGGCCGCGGAGACCGCCCCCGCGGCGAAGTCCGCCGCCCCGACCATGCACGCGGTGTCCACCCTGGACCGCCGCACCCAGGCGGCGCTGGCCGCCTGGCTGGCGCACACCCGGCACGACGGCACACCGGGCCTCAAGCAGGTCCCGGCGTCCTCCGCCGTCACGGCCGGCGCCCCCGCCGCCCAGCGCCCCGCTCCGGCCGCCCCGGCGCCCGCTGCCGGGCCCCGCGCCCGCTCCGCCGCCTCCGGAACCCGGACGGCTTCCCCGGCCGGCACAGGCGTCGTCAGCGGCTCCCTGCACTGCCCGGAGCACCCCGGCGGCTGCGAGGCGTGGATCACGGTCGTCAGCGACCGCGGCAAGCGCCGCGCCGGTGTCCGCGCGGTCGGCGGCCGTTACCGCATCACCGGCCTGGAGCCCGGCGGCTACACGGTCATCGCCTCCGGCTCCGCGCACGCGCCCACGGCCCGCTTCGTGGCGGTCGACCCCTCCCGGGGCGACATCCACCAGGACATCGAACTGAAGCCGGCCCGCCCGTGACCCGCTGACGAGCCCGTCTGCCGTCCGCCCCCTCCGAGAAGCCCCCGGAGGGGGCGGACGTCCTTCGGGAGCACGTACCCTGGTCGATTGAGATGAGTGCGAAGACATACGAGGTGCGCACCCACGGGTGCCAGATGAACGTCCATGACTCCGAGCGGCTGGCCGGCCTGCTGGAGGACGCCGGGTACGTGCCCGCGCCCGAGGGCGCCGACGGTGCGGACGTCGTCGTCTTCAACACCTGCGCGGTACGCGAGAACGCCGACAACAAGCTCTACGGCAATCTCGGACAGCTCGCCCCGAAGAAGGCGTCGCGGCCCGGCATGCAGATCGCCGTCGGCGGCTGCCTGGCCCAGAAGGACCGCGACACCATCGTCAAGAAGGCGCCCTGGGTGGACGTCGTCTTCGGCACGCACAACATCGGCAAGCTGCCGGTCCTCCTGGAGCGCGCCCGCGTCCAGGAAGAGGCGCAGGTCGAGATCGCCGAGTCCCTGGAGGCGTTCCCCTCGACGCTGCCCACCCGCCGCGAGAGCGCCTACGCGGCCTGGGTCTCCATCTCCGTGGGCTGCAACAACACCTGCACGTTCTGCATCGTCCCCGCGCTGCGCGGCAAGGAGAAGGACCGCCGCCCCGGCGACATCCTCGCCGAGATCGAGACCCTGGTCTCCGAGGGCGTCTCCGAGATCACCCTGCTCGGCCAGAACGTCAACGCGTACGGCTCCGACATCGGCGACCGCGAGGCGTTCTCCAAGCTGCTGCGCGCCTGCGGGAAGATCGAGGGCCTGGAGCGGGTCCGCTTCACCTCCCCGCACCCGCGCGACTTCACGGACGACGTCATCGCCGCCATGGCGGCGACGCCGAACGTCATGCCGCAGCTCCACATGCCGCTGCAGTCCGGCTCCGACACCGTCCTGAAGGCCATGCGCCGCTCCTACCGCCAGGAGCGCTTCCTCGGGATCATCGAGAAGGTCCGCGCCGCCATGCCGGACGCGGCCATCTCCACCGACATCATCGTGGGCTTCCCCGGCGAGACCGAGGAGGACTTCGAGCAGACGCTGCACACGGTGCGCGAGTCCCGCTTCGCGCAGGCCTTCACCTTCCAGTACTCCAAGCGTCCCGGCACCCCGGCCGCGACCATGGAGGGCCAGATCCCGAAGGAGGTCGTCCAGGCCCGCTACGAGCGGCTGGTCGCCCTCCAGGAGGAGATCTCCTGGGAGGAGAACAAGAAGCAGGTCGGCCGGACGGTCGAGGTCATGGTCGCCGAGGGCGAGGGCCGCAAGGACGGCGCCACCCACCGCCTCTCCGGACGCGCGCCCGACAACCGCCTCGTGCACTTCACCAAGCCGGCCGCCGAGGTGCGCCCCGGCGACATGGTGACCGTCGAGATCACCTACGCGGCGCCGCACCACCTGCTCGCCGAGGGCGAGGCCGTCGCCGTCCGCCGGACCCGCTCCGGCGACGCCTGGGAGCGCCGCAACGCCGCTCCGCCGCAGCCCGCCGGCGTCATGCTCGGGCTGCCGACGGTGGGCGCCCCGGCCCCCGTGCCGGCGGAGCCGGCCGGCGGCTGCTGCCCGACCTCCTGAGCCCCCGGCGCCCCGGCCGGTGTCCTGGACGGCGCCGGCCGGCCGCTGAGCCGGCACGCGCCCGGGCAGGCGTCTCCGCGGCCGGTCCCCGCGCCGGTCGGGAGACCGCGGACCGATGCCACCCGGCGGCGGGGATACGCTGCGGAGCATGCTCGTAGCTGCTGCTCTCTGTCCCTGTCCGCCCCTGCTCGTCCCCGAGGTCGCCGGCGGTGCCGCGGCCGAACTGGACGACCTGCGGGCCGCCTGCGCCGACGCCGTCGGCGTGCTCGCCGCCGCGCGGGCCGACCGGCTGGTCGTCGTCGGCCCCGCTGAGCCCGAAGGCCGCGGGGCGTTCAAGGAGGGGGCCCCGGGATCGTTCTCCGGATTCGGCGTGGACCTCACCGTACGGCTCGGCGCGCCGGACGGCGAAGGCGCCACCGAAGGGCGGCAGCTGCCGCCCTCCCTGGCGATCGGGACCTGGCTCCTGGAGCGCGCCGACTGGCGCGGCACCCCCGTGTCGGCCCTCGGGGTGGGCGAACCGCTCGAACCGGAGAAGTGCCTGGGTGCCGGGCGCCAGCTCGCGGCGTCCGCCGATCGCGTGGCCCTGTTGGTGATGGGCGACGGCAGCGCCTGCCGCACGGTCAAGGCGCCCGGCTATTTCGACGAGCGCGCCGAAGGGTTCGACGCCGATCTGGCCCGCATGCTGGGGACCGCGGACGCGGCCGCCCTCGGGGCGCTGGACGAGGAGCCCGCCGAGTCGCTCATGGTGTCGGGCCGGTCCAGCTGGCAGGTGCTGGCCGGCGCGGCGGAAGGCACCGGACTGAACGGTGCGCTGTTGTACGAAGAGGCGCCGTACGGCGTGGGGTACTTCGTGGCGGCGTGGTCCTGACCGGCCCGCCACAGGGGGCGCCGGGGCGCAGCCCCCGATGAACGACGGTGGCCGGGGACCATGTGGTCCCCGGCCACCGGGCTGTCCGGTCGTCCCGGCCTCACATCGGGTCGCCGGGCCGCCTCGTGGTGCCCGGGTCCTGTCCCGGCCGGCCGCCCGTGCCCGGGCCGTGTTCGCCGCGCTCCTCGGACATCCGGCGCAGGGCTTCCTTGGCCTTGGCCGTGCCCGTGCCGATCTGGCCGCTGTACTTGCCCTTCGTCCTGGCGTCGACCGTCCTGCCGGCCTTGTCCAAGCCCCGGTCGATCTTGTCCCCGTGCTGGTGCGCGAGGTCGCCGGCCTTGCCCTTGAGGAGGCCGGCCTTCGCCTTGAGATTGTCCAGCAGGCCCATGAGCCACCTTCCTTGGTCGGAGGACGCATGGTTCAAACACGCCCATACCTGGCCTTTACCCTACTCTTGCGGGCCAAACCTCGCCCCGACGTGCCCGAGGGCGGACTCGGGCGAGCGGGCTCCGTAATTCGAAACCGGCCGCGCGGTTTGACACACTGGCGCGGTGAACAACGCAGTTCCCGCTCCGCGGGTCATCGCCGTCGTCGGCCCCACAGCGGCCGGTAAGTCCGATCTGGGCGTCGCCCTCGCCCGGCATCTCGGCGGTGAGGTCGTCAACGCCGACTCCATGCAGCTCTACCGGGGCATGGACATCGGCACCGCCAAGCTCACCCAGGAGGAGCGGGTCGGCGTCCCGCACCACCTCCTGGACATCTGGGACGTCACCCAGGCGGCGAGCGTCGCGGAGTACCAGCGGCTGGCCCGTGCCGAGATCGACCGACTGCTCGCCCAGGGGCGCACCGCCGTCCTCGTCGGCGGCTCCGGCCTCTACGTGCGCGGTGCGCTGGACAACCTGGAGTTCCCCGGCACCGACCCCGAGGTGCGGGCCCGCCTGGAGGCCGAGCTGGCGCACGAGGGCAGCGGCGTGCTGCACGCCCGGCTGGCCGCGGCCGACCCCGAGGCGGCGCGCGCGATCCTGCCGAGCAACGGCCGCCGCATCGTCCGCGCCCTGGAGGTCATCGAGATCACCGGACGGCCCTTCACGGCCAACCTCCCCGGCCCCGGTGACCAGCGTGAGGTCTATGCCGACACGGTGCAGATCGGCGTCGACGTCGACCGCCCCGAGCTGGACGAGCGGATCGCCGTACGGGTGGACCGCATGTGGGAGGCCGGGCTCGTGGCGGAGGTACGCGCATTGGAGGCGCAGGGCCTGCGCGAGGGGCGTACCGCGTCCCGCGCGCTCGGATACCAGCAGGTGCTGGCGTATCTCGCGGGGGAGTGCACGGAGGATGAGGCGCGGGCGGAGACCGTGCGCGCCACCAAGCGCTTCGCGCGCCGGCAGGACTCCTGGTTCCGGCGTGACCCGCGGGTCCACTGGCTCAGCGGCGCGGCGGACGCCCGCGCGGAACTTCCGGAGCGCGCACTGACGTTGCTCGAACGACCGGTCACAGCCTGATCACGTCCTGGCATCGGGACGCTCCGGCCGTCATCGGGCCCCTTGAGGGCGTGTCATTATCGACCATCGACCGAGCCGTGGCGTCTGGAACTGGGAGGGCATTGGCGATGGAGGCCCGCCCTCGCAGCACAGCGCACCAGCCGGAGACGCGGCACGAAGAGGCGCCCAACGGGCACGAAGAGTTCCCGGACCGCGCCCCCGCCCTCGACGACGCCCCCGGGCCGGCTGCCGTCCCCGGCCCGTCGGACGCGGGCGACCTCCCCGAGGACGACCGCTTCGCGGACGACGCCGGCCCGCACGGCGACGCCGCTCCTCCTGAGCACGACCGCACCGCCCCCGATGACCACCCGGTCGACGACGACCCCCTCATGGGCGGCCACCGGGCTCCGGAGGACGCCGGACCGGTGGACGGGGGAGCGCTGGACGGCCTGGACGGTCCCGATGCGCAGACGGAGGACGACCGGCCCGCCGAGGACGCGGCCTCCTTCCGGGAGCTGCGGCCGCCGCGCCGTCTCCGTCTCTGGCAGCTCGCGCCCATCGTGGGCCTGGCCGCCGTCGGCTCACTGATGTTCGCCTTCCCGCTGGCCTTCGAATTCGGCGGGGACGGCGGCGCCGTCTTCGCGATGCTGGGGCTGCTGCTGTGCTGCTGCGCGGCCGGCTGGGGCATGATGGCCGCCCGCCGGGTCGGCCACACCTGGCCGGGGCTGCCGGCCCGCGGCTCGGGCCGGCGGGCGGACTGGCGGGTGGTCGTGGTGTACGTCGCGGTCGTCCTGGTGCTCGCCGCCCTCGCGATCTGGCGCGTGGCCCGACTGCGCGGCTGAGCGGCCGCCCCGGTGCGCGGCGAGCCTGCCGTGCCGATGGCACCGCTGTCGGTGGTGCCCCGTACGATTCAAGGGTGAGCAACGAGCGCATCGCCTTCCTCAAGGGCCACGGCACCGAGAACGACTTCGTGATCGTCCCCGACCCCGACGGCCGGCTGGAGCTGCCCGCCGACCTGGTCGCGCGGCTCTGTGACCGGCGGGCCGGCATCGGCGGCGACGGTGTGCTGCACGTCGTGCGGTCCGCGGCCCATCCGGAGGCGCGCGCGATGGCCGACGAGGCCGAGTGGTTCATGGACTACCGCAACGGCGACGGCTCGATCGCCGAGATGTGCGGCAACGGCGTCCGCGTCTTCGCCCGCTACCTCCAGCACGCCGGGCTCGTCGGCGCCGGTGACCTGGCCGTCGCCACCCGCGCCGGGGTGCGCCGCGTGCACCTCGCCAAGGACGCGGCGGGCGGCGCGGCCGGCGACGTCACCGTCGCCATGGGGCGCGCCGAGCTCCCCGAGGAGCAGGTCACCGTCACGGTCGGCGACCGCAGCTGGCCCGCGCGCAACGTGAACATGGGCAACCCGCACGCCGTCGCCTTCATCGAGGACCTCGGCCACGCCGGTGACCTGTACAGCGCTCCGCCGTTCAGCCCTGCCGCCGTCTACCCCGACGGGGTCAACGTCGAGTTCGTCGTCGACCGCGGCCCGCGCCACGTCGCGATGCGGGTGCACGAGCGCGGCTCAGGCGAGACCCGCTCCTGCGGCACGGGCGCCTGCGCGGTCGCCGTCGCCACCGCGCGCCGCGACGGCGCCGACCCCGCGGTGACGGGCAGCCCCGTCACGTACACCGTCGACGTCCTCGGCGGCACCCTGGTGATCACCGAGCTGCCCGACGGCACGGTGGAGATGACGGGCCCCGCGGAGATCGTCGCCGAGGGCACGCTCGATCCGTCCTGGCTGCGCGCGGCCACCGCCTGAGGGGCCCCGTCCGGCCGACGCCGGGAGGAGCCCGGGAGTCGGGTGCGGACGGTAACGGCTGTGGCTGAAGTTTCGCTCGAATGGGTGATCCGTTTCACTCTGGGCGAGAGGCGGTGAGCGGTGCGTGATGGGCTCGGTAGCATCAAGCACCGGCCCGGACACCGCCGTCACCGCCTGATCGCGTCCGGCCGCCGGTCGATGCTGCCGGAGGTGCCCCATGAGCGCAGAGGCCACTGAACCCAGCGGTGCGCCCGCAGAGCTTCACCCGGCAGGGGCTGCGGTCCGCAAACGCGGCCGCCCCCGGCTGGAACTGAGAGGCCTGCGCCGGTTCGGCCGCGCGGCGCTGTTGGGGCCCGCCCCGCGTGACGGCCTGCCCGACGCCCTGGAGCACGTCGCCAAGGTCCACCGGGCCCACCACCCGGACGCCGATCTCGACGTCCTCAGCAAGGCGTACGCCCTCGCCGAGTCCTCGCACCGCGGACAGATGCGCAAGAGTGGCGAGCCGTACATCACCCACCCTCTCGCCGTGACGCTCATCCTCGCCGAACTGGGCGCGGAGACCACGTCGTTGACCGCTTCGCTGCTGCACGACACGGTCGAGGACACGGAGGTGACGCTCGATCAGGTGGGCGCCGAGTTCGGCGCGGAGGTGCGCTTCCTCGTCGACGGCGTCACCAAGCTGGAGAAGGTCGACTACGGTGCCGCCGCCGAGCCGGAGACCTTCCGCAAGATGCTGCTGGCCACCGGCAACGACGTCCGCGTGATGACGATCAAGCTCGCCGACCGGCTGCACAACATGCGCACCCTCGGCGTGATGCGGCCCGAGAAGCAGGCGAGGATCGCCAAGGTCACCCGTGACGTGCTCATCCCGCTCGCCGAGCGGCTCGGCGTCCAGGCGCTCAAGACCGAGCTGGAGGACCTGGTCTTCGCGATCCTGCACCCCGAGGAGTA
Organism: Streptomyces niger; assembly: GCF_000718305.1. Lineage (GTDB taxonomy): Bacteria > Actinomycetota > Actinomycetes > Streptomycetales > Streptomycetaceae > Streptomyces > Streptomyces niger. The sequence goes on along the minus strand of NZ_JOFQ01000025.1, from coordinate 67,480 downwards.
CGCGGCGACCCGCACCCTCGTGCTGCGCCATGCCGAGCGCCCGGACCCGCTCGCGGACGTCGCCGACAGCATGCGTACGGTGCTGCACGAGGCCGGCATCGACGCCGAAGTCCACGTCCGGCCGCGGCACTTCGTGTCCGTGCACCGCGTGCGGATACGGCGCGGCGAGCTGACCGGCGCGGACCTGGGGCGGCTGCTGGTGCTGGTCGCCGAGGACGCGGACTGCTACGCCGTCCTGGGCGAGCTGCACACCTGCTTCACGCCGGTCGTCTCGGAGTTCAAGGACTTCATCGCGACGCCCAAGTTCAACCTGTACCAGTCCCTGCACACGGCCGTGATGAGCGAGGACGGCCACATTGCCGAAACGCTCATTCGGACCCACCGGATGCACCGGGTCGCCGAGGCCGGCGTGGTGGCGCTGGGCGATCCGCACGTGCCCGCCGAGGGCGGCCCGTACGGCCCCCAGGAGGGCGCGGAGACCGGCGACGGGGAACGGGTGGACCCGACCCGCCCCGGCTGGCTCTCGCGGCTGCTGGAGTGGCAGCGGGTCGCGCCCGACCCGGACACGTTCTGGACCTCGCTCCGCGACGACCTGGCGGAGGACCGGGAGATCACCGTCTTCCGCGCGGACGCCGGCTTCGGGGCGGGCGCGGACGCGGCGCGCGAGGCGGGCGAGGACTCCGGCGACCGTGGTGCGTTCCGGCTGCCGGCCGGCGCGAGCTGCGTGGACGCCGCGTACGCACTCCATGGAGCCGGGGCGCACTGTTGCATCGGTGCGCGGGTGAACGGCCGCCTGGCGACCCTCTCGACGGTCCTCCGCGACGGCGACATCCTCCATCTGCTCATGGCACCGGACTCCGCTGCCGGCCCCTCCCCGCAGTGGCTGGAGTACGCGCGCACCCCCGCGGCCCGCCTCGCCATCTCCCGCTGGCTCACCGCCCACCCGGGTGCCGAGCGCGCGGAGCGCGAAGCGGCCGACGAGGCGGAGCGCTTCATGGGCGGCGCCGGGAACGACCTCCGCCACGCGCCGGAGACCACCGCCGACGAGGCGGGCGACGCCGACCAGGACGAGGCCTGCCCGGCCTCCGAGGCGCGCCGCCCCCGCCCGCCCGTCCCCGCCGTCGCCGACCTCCCCGACGCCACGGTCCGGCTGGCCGGCTGCTGCACTCCCGTACCACCCGACAAGGTCACCGGCTTCGCCGTACGCGGTGGCGCCGTGACCGTGCACCGTGCCCTCTGCCCGGCCGTGGCCCGGATGGCGGCCGCCGGACGGGCCCCCGTAGGAGTGCAGTGGCGGCGCTCGGCAGCCCCCGACCAGGGCTGCCGGGTCACGCTGCTCGCCGAGGCGTTCAGCCGCCCCCGCCTGCTGGCCGACCTCACCGAGGTCATCGCCGCGCAGGGCGCCGCCGTCGTCTCCGCGGACGTGGAACCGCCCCGCGAGCAACGGGTGCGGCACACATACACGCTGCACCTCCCGGACGCCGCGGAACTGCCCACCCTGATGCGCGCGATGCGCCAGGTGCCGGGCGTCTTCGACGTGCTGCGCGCGGGCCGCAACGAACCGGCCGCGACCCTCCGCTACTGAAGGAGCCGCCCGAAGGAGCCCTCCTCCGGGGGACCGCCCTCCCAAGGAGCCGACGCACCCCTTCGGAGGCACGCGGGCCGCTTCCCGGCGACGCGCCCGGGAAGCGGCCGGAACCGCTCATTCGGGTGCCGCGCTGCCGCGCCGCCGCGACCCGAGGTGACCGTGCTGGTAGCGGTATCGCATGCCCTTTACGTCCCGCCGTACCGCGTCCCCCACCCGCCAGGCGCCGGGCCGTCCGCGCCCCGCCGCCCCGCACCGCCTCGCGGCCCTCCGCCGCGCCGCCCCGGCAGCGCTGGCCGTCGGCGCCCTCCTCGCGGCGGGCGCGCCGGAGCCCGGCCCCCAGGGGATCGGCGACCGCCTCTACCCGCACCTCGGCAACCCCGGCTACGACGTCGACGCGTACGACATCGCCCTGAAGTACTCCGGGAAGAACGACGCCCCGCTGGACGCCGTCACCACGATCACCGCCCGGGCCACCGACCACCTGGACCGCGTCAATCTCGACTTCGCCCGCGGCGCCGTGCGGTCCGTGGAGGTCAACGGCCTCCCCGCACGCCACGCGTCGCACGGCGAGGACCTCGTGGTGACCCCGGCGCATCCCGTCGAACCCGGTCAGGTCCTGCGCATCGTGGTGCGACACACCAGCGACCCCAAGGGCGCGAAGGACGGCGGCTGGATCCGTACGGGCGACGGGCTGGTGATGGCCAACCAAGCGGACGCCGCCCACCGCGTCTTCCCGAGCAACGACCACCCCTCGGACAAGGCCGCCTTCACCTTCCGGATCACCGCTCCCCGGGGCGTCACGGCCGTCGCCAACGGCCTGCCCCTGGGGCGCAGCGTCCGCGGCCCCGCCACCACGTGGACGTACCGCTCGATGCACCCGATGGCCACCGAACTGGTCCAGGTCTCATTGGGCAGGTCCGCCGTCGTCCGCCGGCAGGGCCCGCACGGGCTCCCCCTGAGGGACGTCGTACCGGCCGCCGAGCGGACGAAGCTGGAACCCTGGCTCGCGAAGACGCCCGGGCAGATCGCCTGGCTGGAGCGCCAGGTGGGCCGCTACCCGTTCGAGACGTACGGCGTCCTGATGGCCGATGCCGCGACCGGCTTCGAGCTGGAGACCCAGACCCTCTCCCTGTTCGAGAAGCGCCTCTTCACCATGGACAGGATCCCGGCCTGGTACGTGGAGTCACTGATGGTGCACGAGCTGGCACACCAGTGGTTCGGCGACAGCGTCTCGCCCCGCACCTGGTCCGACGTGTGGCTGAACGAATCGCACGCCACCTGGTACGAAGCGCTCTACGCCGACCGCGCGAGCAAGGGCAAGGCCCCGATGGAGCAGCGCATGAAGCGCGCCTACGAGCAGTCCGACGCCTGGCGGGCCACGGGTGGGCCGCCGGCCGCGCCCAAGATCCCCGAGAAGGGCCAGAAGGTCAGCCTCTTCCGCCCCGTGATCTACGACGGCAGCGCACTCGCCCTCTATGCGCTGCGGGAGCGGATGGGCGCCGCCGCCTTCGACCGTCTGGAGCGCAGCTGGTTCGCGCAGCACCGGGACGGCGTCGTCGGGACCGGTGACTTCATCGCCCTGGCCTCCCGCATCCACGGCAAGGACCTGTCCGGCTTCCTGCACGCCTGGCTCTACGACACCCGCACCCCGCCGATGCCCGGCCACCCGGACTGGCACGTCAAGAAGGACCAGAAGGAGACCGGACCCGGAAAGGCCCGCTCCTCCTGACCCCGGGGCCGGCACCGCCCTGCTCACCAGGGACAATGACCGAACAGGAAAACTCGCGTGACGGGCCTCACCCGCCGTGCGACCATCGACGGGCCGACGCCGGGGCCGCCGGGAATCTCCTGGAGCGCCCGGACGTTGTCACGATCGAGAGTCCCCGGGCTCCGCAGGCCCGATTCCGGGACGTCCCAACGACACAAAGGATCAAATGACCTCCTCTTCTTCCCTTCCTCAGCAGGACCGACAGCGCCTCCACGAGAGCCTTCGGGCCGACGCCCTGATGGAAGAGGACGTCGCCTGGAGCCACGAGATCGACGGGGCGCGTGACGGCGACCAGTACGACCGTTCCGAGCGCGCGGCACTGCGCCGGGTGGCGGGCCTCTCCACCGAGCTCGAGGACGTCACCGAGGTCGAGTACCGGCAGCTGCGCCTGGAGCGCGTGGTACTGGTCGGCGTATGGACCTCCGGGACGGTGCAGGACGCGGAGAACTCCCTCGCGGAGCTGGCCGCCCTGGCGGAGACCGCGGGCGCGCTGGTGCTGGACGGTGTGGTCCAGCGCCGTGACAAGCCGGACCCGGCGACGTACATCGGCTCCGGCAAGGCCCAGGAGCTGCGGGACATCGTCCTGGAGTCCGGCGCCGACACCGTCGTCTGCGACGGTGAGCTGAGCCCCGGCCAGCTGATTCACCTGGAGGACGTCGTCAAGGTCAAGGTGGTCGACCGGACCGCCCTGATCCTCGACATCTTCGCCCAGCACGCCAAGTCCCGAGAGGGCAAGGCGCAGGTGGCGCTGGCACAGATGCAGTACATGCTGCCCCGGCTGCGTGGCTGGGGCCAGTCGCTGTCCCGGCAGATGGGTGGCGGTGGCTCCGGCTCGGCGGGCGGCGGCATGGCCACCCGTGGTCCCGGTGAGACCAAGATCGAGACGGACCGCCGGCGGATCCGCGAGAAGATGGCGAAGATGCGCCGGGAGATCGCGGAGATGAAGACCGGGCGCGACATCAAGCGCCAGGAACGCCGCCGCAACAAGGTCCCCTCGGTCGCCATCGCCGGCTACACCAACGCGGGCAAGTCCTCGCTGCTCAACCGCCTCACCGGCGCCGGTGTCCTGGTGGAGAACGCCCTGTTCGCCACCCTGGACCCGACCGTCCGGCGGGCCGAGACGCCCAGCGGGCGGCTCTACACCCTCGCCGACACGGTCGGCTTCGTCCGGCACCTCCCGCACCACCTCGTCGAGGCGTTCCGCTCCACGATGGAGGAGGTCGGCGACTCCGACCTCATCCTGCACGTGGTCGACGGCTCGCACCCGGTGCCCGAGGAGCAGCTGGCGGCCGTCCGCGAGGTGATCCGCGACGTCGGTGCGCAGGACGTGCCGGAGATCGTGGTGATCAACAAGGCGGACGCGGCCGATCCGCTGGTGCTGCAGCGCCTGCTGCGCCAGGAGAAGCACGCCATGCTGGTCTCCGCCCGTACGGGCCAGGGCATCGACGAGCTGCTCGCCCTGCTGGACGAGGAGCTGCCGCGGCCCAGCGTCGAGATCGAGGCCCTGGTGCCCTACACCCACGGCCAGCTCGTCTCGCGGGCGCACGCCGAGGGCGAGGTGATCTCCGAGGAGCACACCGCGGAGGGCACGGTCCTCAAGGCTCGCGTGCACGAGGAGCTGGCGGCGGAGCTGCAGCCGTACGTACCGGCGGTCGCCGGCAGCTGACGCGCCCGCGCCCGTGGCGCCGTACGACCGACGAGGGCCCGCCCCCCTGACGGGGAGCGGGCCCTCGCGCATGTCCGCTAGCGGGACGCCGTGTCCGTCACCGGCCGGCGAACTTCTTGCTGACCGACTCGTACACACCCTTGGCCTCCGCGCCCAGGTGCGGCCCGGCCAGCCAGTCGGCCGTCACCGGCCCGATCGAGGTGTTGGACACCAGCGCCGTGCGGCCCTGCTGGTCCTTGGCGAACCAGGGGCCGCCGGAGGAGCCCGCGGTCATGGTGCAGCCGATCCGGTACATCGTCGGCTGCCCGGCGTCCAGCGACAGCCGGCCGGGCTTCGACGGGCACTGCTGCAGCGTCTGGCCGTCGAACGGCTTCGCGGCCGGGTAGCCCTGCGCGGTCATCGACGGGATCTTCGGCACGGCCGGCGCGTTGAACTGCACCGGGTAGGCCGTGCCCACCGTCTCCTCCAGCGACTTGGTGTTCCCCGCCTCCGGCTTCACGTGCAGCACGGCGAAGTCGTACGGGGCGCCCTGGCCGCCGGTCTTCGCGCCCTGGTCGATCCACTGCTGCGAGGTCTGCGCGGCGTCGGCCCAGAACACGCCCTTCGGGGCCAGCTGCTCCTTCGTGGCACCCTGCAGCTCGGCACCCGACTTGGCGCTGTCGTTGTACGAGGGCACGAACGCGATGTTGCGGTACCAGCCGCCGTTCTTGCCGGCGTGCACGCAGTGGCCCGCCGTCCACACCAGATTCGACTTGCCCGGGTGCGCCGGGTCCTCGACCACCGCGGCCGAGCAGACCATCGAGCCTTCGGGGCTGTCGAAGAACACCTTGCCCACGCCGGGCGCGTTGGAGCTGTACGGGGCGCTCACCGGCTGGGCCTTCACGGGCGCCGGCTCGGGGTCGGTGACGCCCTGGTCACCGGAGATGTCCTCCGGCTCGACCGGCTTGTCGGGCTGCTCCGCGTCCTTCATGCGGTCCGGGTCCCACAGCCCCTTGATGTAGGGGTTCACGAACTGGCCCGCCTCGCGCAGCCACTTCTTCTTGTCCCAGTTCTTCCACTCGCCGTGCTTCCAGTCGTCCAGATTGACGCCGAGGTCCTTGAGCTTGTCCTGCAACTCCTGCGGGATCTTCAGCTTGTCCCCGCCCGGCTGTTCCACGGCGGTCTGGTCGGGCTGCGAACCGGCGTCGTCCCCCGAGGGGCCGCAGGCGGTCGCGGTCAGCGCCAGCGCGCCGACCAGCGCGGCCGCGGCGACGGCCGGACGGACGCCGCGCGTGGATCTCCGTCCGCCACGTGGGCGGGCGGCGGACGGGCGGATGGATCGCATGAGTGGCTTCCCCCTGGAGGTGTTCGGCGACCGGAACGGCGAACGCGACGACCCTGAAGGCGGTCGTTCGGCGACCGTTGGCGATCGATATGGACTTGTTCGGACCGTTTCGTTGGTTCTGGTGGCCGGTCCGGAATGCAGAGCCCCACTATGCCGGTGCCGTGGGGGACGGCACCGGGCGGGTCCGCGGTTCCGGTCGCCAAGGATCTTTGCCGAGGCCGTGATCCGGTGCCCGTGACGTCGTTGGTACGTACGGGGGACGGCCGTTTCGTGTTCACGGGACGGCCCACACAGCCGGCCACCGCCGCCGCGAGGCGCTCCGGTGGTCCGTTGAGCAGCAGGAGGACAACACCGCCGTGGCCTTGACCCAGCCTCCGTCGATGGCACCACCGCTGGACCGTGAGCAGATCCTGCGGAGGCAGTCGCTCCGCGAATCCGCCGCCCGCACCTACGCGCGTTCGCTGCCCATCGTCCCGGTCCGCGCCCGCGGGCTGACGATCGAGGGCGCGGACGGCCGCCGCTACCTCGACTGCCTCTCCGGCGCCGGCACCCTGGCGCTGGGGCACAACCACCCCGTCGTGCTCGAAGCGATCCGCGCCGTCCTGGACTCCGGCGCCCCGCTGCACGTCCTGGACCTCGCCACCCCTGTGAAGGACGCCTTCACCAGCGAGCTGTTCGCCACCCTGCCGCGGGAGCTGGCCGAGCACGGGAAGGTGCAGTTCTGCGGTCCGGCCGGCACGGACGCCGTCGAGGCCGCGCTGACACTCGTACGGACCGCGACCGGCCGCAGCGGTCTGATGGCGTTCACCGGCGCGTACCACGGCATGACGGCGGGGGCGCTCGCCGCGTCCGGGGGCGCGCGCGACACCTCCGTGACCCGTCTCCCGTATCCGTACGCCTACCGCTGCCCCTTCGGGACCGGCGGCGCACGCGACATCAGGCCGGACTCCGGTACCGAGCGGGGCACCGAAGTCGTGCGGGGCACCGACATCGTGCGGGGCACCGAAGTCGTGCGGGGCACCGACATCGTGCGGGGCACTGATATCGGACAGGGCATCGATGGCGGGGGAGCGGAGGCCGCCGGGCGCGCCGTCGGTGACGCCGAGCGCGGTGCCCATCATGCCGAGCGCGGTGCCGAACTGGCGGCGCGCTGGGCGGAGAACGCCCTCGCCGACCCCAAGAGCGGTGTGCCACGGCCGGCGGCCATGATCCTGGAGCCCGTGCAGGGCGAAGGCGGTGTGATCCCCGCACCCGACAGCTGGCTGCGGCGGATGCGCGAGATCACCGCGGCGCACGATGTCCCGCTCATCGTCGACGAGGTGCAGACGGGCGTCGGCCGGACCGGCGCCTTCTGGGCCGTCGAGCACAGCGGCATCGTTCCCGACGTCCTCGTCCTCTCCAAGGCCATCGGCGGCAGCCTCCCGCTCGCGGTGATCGTCTACCGCGAGGAGCTGGACACCTGGCGCCCCGGCACGCACGCCGGCACGTTCCGCGGCAACCAGCTCGCCATGGCGGCCGGCGCCGCGACCCTCGCGTACGTACGCGAGAACGGCCTCGCCGCACACGCCGCGGAACTGGGCGCACGGATGCTCGCACGGTTGCGAGAACTGGCCGCCCACCACGACTGCATCGGCGACGTCCGCGGCCGGGGGCTGATGCTCGGCGTCGAACTGGTCGAGCCGGCGGGCCCGGTGGGGGCCGACGGCGCGCCGCCGCCCGCCTCCCGGCTCGCCGCCGAGGTCCAGCAGCAGTGCCTCGACCGCGGCCTGATCGTGGAGCTGGGCGGCCGCGGCGCCGCAGTCGTCCGCCTGCTCCCGCCGCTCACCCTCACCGACGAACAGGCCGACGCCGTACTCGACCGCCTCGCCGATGCCATCGCCGCGGCGGTTCGCACCACCCCCGGACCGACGGGTTCCCCCCTCCCCACGATGCGAGGCACCACCCCATGACCGAACGCCTTGGCCCTGCGACGAACGGGCCCGCCGGCCCGACCCCGGACGCAGCCCCCGCGGCCGAGAACCCGACGGATGCAGCGCCCACGAGGCCGCCGGCCGACGACCACGACGCTGCCGCGCCCCCGCCGGCCGACGACCACGACGCTGCCGCGCCCCCGCCGGCCGACGACCACGACGCTGGCGCGCCCCCGGCGGAGGCGCCCGCGCCCCCGGCGGAAGCGCTAGCGCCACCGGCATCGCCCGGCGCGGCCCCCGAGAGCGGCCGCGCGACGGCCGGCCCCGACGAGGACGACGCCACACCGCAGCCAGCCGTACGGCGCGGCCCCGAGGGAGCCGGCGACGGGACGGCGAGCACGCCACCGGCCGACGAACCCAGCGTCCCGCGCCAGGCACGGCGCATCGGTCACGTCTGCGACGCGAGCCTGTTGACGCGACCCGAGGGAACGGGAAGTGGTGCGGTGGCGGTCGACGTGGCCGAGGACGCCGACTCCATGCGCCTGGAGGACGCCGACTCCACGCGCCTGCCCGGCCCAGCAGCCGGCCCGGTGACAGACCTCGTGGAAGGCACCGCGGAAGGCCTTGTAGAAGGGGCCATGAAGGGGCCCATGGAAGAGGCCATGGAAGGGCCCATGGAAGGGTCGATGAAAGAGGCCGTGGAGGGGCCCGACCCGCTGGAGCATCCCGACCCCGCGGTGGCCGCGGACGCGGCGGGCGTCGAGAACCTGCTCCGCTGCTGGATCCGGGAGAGCGGTATCCCGCGCCCGGCCGGCGCCCGACTCCGGCTGCCGCTCGACGCCAGCGGCACCGTTCTCCGTGTCCCCGTCCGCTACTGGTCGGCCACCGGCTGCCACCGCTTCGGCCCGCCCGTCCTGGAGCAGGCCCCGCCCGGCGCCCCGCACGTGGACGCCGTCACCCTCGCCGCCCTGCTCCGCCGCGAAGCGGTGGGCGGTGGTGCGGTGGGCGATGCCGGAGTGCGTGATGGTGCGGTGTGCGACGACGCGGTGGACGGCGGCGCGGTGGACGACGGTGGTGGGGCGGCCGGCGCTGCGCTCTGGGAGAAGCCGGCTTCCGACGGCCCGTCGCTCAACGGCGTGAGCACGCACGCAACGGCGCCCCGAGGCACGACGGCGCACGCACCGGCACACCTCAATGGGACGGCGCCCGCGCCCAACGGAATGGACTCCACGCCCGAAGGAACGGCGACCGCGTCCAACGGAATGGACTCCGCGCCCACCCGCACTGCCGCTTCCGACCGAGCTACCCCCGCTTGCGACCGGGGAGCCGCCGCTTCCGACCGGGGCGCCCCCGCTTCCGACCGGGCCGTCCCCGCCGAGGACGCCGCCGAGCTGATCGGCCGGGTGGCCAACTCCGTACGCTGCACCACCGTCATCCTCGGCGAACGACGGGCCCACCCCGCCACCCCACACGGCGACCGCTTCCTGGAAGGCGAGCAGTCCCTGATCTTCGGGCATCCGCTGCACCCCACCCCCAAGAGCCGCGAGGGGCTGTCCGAAGGGGAGATCCACGCGTACTCCCCGGAGCTGCGCGGCTCCTTCCCGTTGCACTGGCTGGCCGTGGACCGCTCCGTCCTGGCCACGGACTCCGCCTGGACCGCCCGGGGCCGCACCGTTCCGGCCGACCAGCTCACCGCCGGGCTCGCCGGTGCAGGGCTCGACGTCCCGGCCGGTAGCGCGCTGCTGCCCCTGCACCCCTGGCAGTCCCGCGAAGTACGGCACCGCCCCGAGGTGGCCGCGCTCCTGGACGCCGGCCTGCTGCGTGACCTCGGCGCGCACGGCGCGCACTGGCACCCCACGTCCTCCGTACGCACCGTCCACTGCCCCGGCGCGGACACCATGCTCAAGCTCTCCCTCGGGCTTCGGATCACCAACTCCCGCCGGGAGAACCTCCGCAAGGAACTGCAGCGCGGCGTCGAGGTCCACCGCCTGCTCCGCAGCGGCCTCGCCGAGCAGTGGCGCGCGGCGCATCCGGGCTTCGACATCGTCCGCGACCCGGCCTGGCTCGCCGTCACCGGCACCGACGGCACCCCCGTGCGCGGCCTCGACGTCGTCCTCCGGCACAACCCCTTCGGCCCGGGAGACGACGCCGTGTGCGTCGCGGGGCTCACCTCGCCGCGGCCCCGGCCCGGCCACGACGGCATGCGTTCGCGCCTCGCCGACCTCATCGGCACGCTGACCGCACGCACGGGCCGGCCCACCGGGGCCGTCGCCGCCGAGTGGTTCCTGCGCTATCTCCACGCCGTCGTCCGCCCCGTCCTCTGGCTCGACGGCACCGCGGGCGTCGCCCTGGAGGCGCACCAGCAGAACACCCTCGTCGTGCTGGACGCCGACGGCTGGCCCGTGGGCGGCCGGTACCGCGACAATCAGGGGTACTACTTCCGCGAGTCCCGGCGTGCCGAGCTGGACCGGCGGTTGCCCGGAATCGGCGTCGAAAGCGACACGTTCGTGCCCGACGACGTCACCGACGAACGCTTCGCCTACTACCTCGGCATCAACAACGTCCTGGGGCTGATCGGCGCGTTCGGCGCCCAGCGGCTCGCGGACGAGGACGTGCTCCTCGCGGCGTTCCGGCGGTTCCTGGCCACGGCCGCCACCGCACCGGCGGAGCACCGTTCGCCGCTCGCCGGGCACCTCCTCGGTGCGTCGGCACTGCGGTGCAAGGCGAACCTGCTCACCCGGCTGCACGGACTGGACGAACTCGTCGGCCCGGTCGACACGCAGTCCGTGTACGTGTCCCTCCCCAACCCGCTCGCCACGTGACCACAGCGGTCATCGAAGCCCGCCCCCACGAGGCCACGAGAGGAGCACCCGCCGTGCCCCCTGTCGAACCGCCTTCCCCCGCGGCCGGCCTGTCCGCCGCCGCCACCGCCTCGCACTCCGCGACGGGCGGCACCGCCACCGCCACGGACCTCGCACCCGGCGGGGCTGCTCCCCACGCCGACGCCGCGCGCGAGGCTCCGCCCGGCAGCCGGCCCCCGAGCGCCACCCCCACCGGCGCGCGGCCCGCACCCGCCGGCCCCGCCCCGAACATCGGCGACGCACCCGGTGAGGCCGTTGCCGACGTCGGTCCTGCCCCCGGCGCTACCGCCCCCGCCCCGTGCCCCGCGACGGGCGATACCGCACCCGGCCGGGATGACGGCTCGAGCGACACGCTCGACCTGGAGTTGCCGCCCGAGCCGGCCGTTCTCGGGCCTCAGGACGTCGCGCCCCGGTTGCGGCCCGGTGACCCGGCGTCCGGCCCCCTGTTGGACGCGGTCGCCGGCTGGGGGCCCGTCGAGACCTCGGCCGGGCCCTTCCAGCTCGTACCGGTACGGCTGGAGCGCGACCTCGCGCTGATCTCCGGCTGGATGAACGACCCGGCCGTGGCGGCCTTCTGGGCGCTGGCGGGGCCGCCCCGCACCACCGCCGACCACCTGCGCCCCCAGCTCGACGGCGACGGGCGCAGCGTGCCCTGCCTGGGCGTACTGGCCGGCGTCCCCATGAGCTACTGGGAGATCTACCGGGCCGACCTCGACCCGCTGGCCCGCTACTACCCGGCCCGCCCGCACGACACCGGCATCCACCTCCTCATCGGCGGCGTGGCCGACCGTGGCCGCGGCCTGGGTACGTCCCTGCTGCGCGCCACCGCCGACCTGATCCTGGACCACCGGCCCCGGTGCGGCCAGATCGTGGCCGAACCCGATCTGCGCAACACCCCCTCCGTGGCAGCCTTCCTCAGCGCCGGCTTCCGTTTCGCCGCGGAGACCGACCTGCCCGACAAGCGCGCCGCCCTGATGATCCGCGACCGCGCCCTGCGCACCGTCCTGTGACCCGGCACCGGCCCCGGACCCCGGCCCCGTCCGGTCACGCTCTCCCCGTATCCGCTCCCTCCGACAACGAGCCGCTGCGAATTCCCTTATGCGGCTCACCCCGAGCACCGAGGAGCCAGCCTTGTCACCCTCCGCCCAGCCCGCCCCCCATACCACCGGCCCCATCAACCCCGCCGATCCGCCGGGTGCCACAGACCTGACCGGTGCCGCCGGCCGGCCCGGCCAGGACGCCCCGGCCGGCCCGTCCGAAGCCGCCTGGCAGCACGCCGCCCGCCGCCTCCTCGCCAAGACCCTCGCGGAACTGGCCTACGAAGAGGTCATCGCCCCCGAACCGGACGGCACCGCCCCGGACGGCACCCCGCGCTACCGCCTGCCCCTCACCCCCGACGTCACCTACCGTTTCCACGCCCGGCGCGGCGCGTACGGACACTGGCGCGTCGACCCGGACTCCGTGACGCCCACCGGCGACCCCCTGCATTTCCTCTTCCACGCCCACGACACCGTCCTGGGCCTGAGCGGTGACACCACCGGTCACCTCATCCGTGAACTGACCGCCACCCTTGCCGCCGACATTCGCCTGGACGCCACCGCACTCACCGCCGCCGAGCTGGCCGACCTCGACTACGCGGCGCTTGAGGGCCACCAGACGGGGCACCCCTGGCTGATCGCCAACAAGGGACGGCTCGGCTTCTCCGCCACCGACGCCGGGCGCTGGGCCCCGGAAGCCCGAACCCCCTGCCGGCTGCCGTGGATCGCAGCCCACCGCGACCTCGCCCGCTACCGCGGCACCGGCCCACTGGTCAGCGCCGACCGCCTGTACACCGAAGAACTCACCCCCGAACTCCGCGACGCCTTCGCCCGCACCCTCACCGAGCAGGGCCTCGACCCCGCCGACTACCTCTACCTCCCCGTCCACCCCTGGCAGTGGGACGAGACCGTCGCCCCGCTCTTCGCCCCTCAGATCGCCGGCAAATTCATCGTCCCACTCACCACTGACAACGACCTCCGACTGCCGCAGCAGTCCATCCGCACCTTCCTCAACACCAGCCGCCCGCACGCCCGCACGGTTAAGCTGCCGCTCTCCGTCCTCAACACCCTTGTGTGGCGCGGCCTGCCCACCGAACGCACCCTCGCCGCGCCCGCCGTCACCGCCTGGGTACAGGGCCTGCGCGACGCCGACCCGTACCTCCGCGACGAGACGCGCGTGATCCTCCTCGGCGAGACCGCGTCCGTCACCGTCGAGCACCCTCTGTACGACCGCATCCCCGGCGTCCCGTACCAGTACAAGGAGCTGCTCGGCTGCATCTGGCGCGAGCCGATCAGCCCGCTGCTCGACCCCGGCGAGCGGGCCCGCACCCTCGCCTCGCTGCTGCAGACCGACCCGCACGGCCGTGCCCTCACCGCCGAGCTGGTGCACCGCTCCGGTCTGGAGCCGCGCACCTGGCTGCGCCACCTCTTCGCCGCTCTGCTCCCGCCGCTGCTGCACTTCCTGTACCAGTACGGCACCGTCTTCTCCCCGCACGGCGAGAACGCGATCGTCTGTTTCGACGCGCACGACGTCCCCACCCGCCTCGCCGTCAAGGACTTCGTCGACGACGTCAACACCACCGACGGTCCGCTCCCGGAACTGGCCGCCATGCCCGAGGACGTACGCGAGGTCCTGCTCACGGAGCCGCCCGCCTTCCTCACCCAGTTCATCCATTCCGGGCTGTTCGTCGGCGTGTTCCGCTATCTGGCACCGCTGTGCGAGGAACAACTCGATGTACCCGAGGGCGAGTTCTGGTCACTCGTGCGGGCCGAGATCCTGCGTCACCACGAGCGGTTCCCGCACCTCAAGGAGCGCCACGAGATGTTCGACCTGCTCACTCCGGAGATCGAACGGCTCTGCCTCAACCGCAACCGTCTCCACCTCGACGGCTACCGCGACCGCCCGCACCGCCCGCACGCCGCCGTCCACGGCATGATCCCGAATCCGCTGCACGCCCCCTGACGCGACCGTGCGACCGGCCACGGACCGGCCTGGACCGGGCGGAGTGTCAGTGGGCCCGCGTAGGGTGGCACCGCTATGACGAAGCCCTCCCTCCCCGAACTGCTCCATGCCGCCGTCACCGCCGTCGGCGGCACCGAGCGCCCCGGCCAGGTCGCCATGGCCGAGGCGGTCGGCGAGGCCGTCGACGACGGCACCCACCTGCTCGCCCAGGCCGGCACCGGCACCGGAAAGTCCCTCGGCTATCTGGTGCCGGCGCTGGCGCACGGCGAGCGGGTGGTGATCGCGACCGCCACTTTGGCGCTCCAGCGCCAGCTGGTCGAGCGCGACCTGCCGCGTACGGTCGACGCGCTGCATCCGCTGCTGCGCCGGCGGCCGCAGTTCGCGATGCTCAAGGGCCGGTCGAACTATCTCTGCCTGCACCGCCTGCACGAGGGCGTGCCGCAGGACGAGGAGGAGGGCCTGTTCGACCCCTTCGAGCAGGCCACGGCCACCAGCAAGCTCGGCAAGGATCTGCTGCGGCTGCGGGACTGGGCGGACGAGACCGAGACCGGCGACCGGGACGCGCTCACGCCGGGCGTCTCCGACCGGGCCTGGGGCCAGGTCTCGGTGTCCTCGCGGGAGTGCCTGGGCGCATCGAAGTGCGCGTACGGCGCGGAGTGCTTCGCGGAAGCCGCCCGCGAGCGCGCCAAGCTCGCCGACGTGGTGGTCACCAACCACGCGCTGCTCGCGATCGACGCCATCGAAGGCGCGCCGGTCCTGCCGCAGCACGAGGTGCTGATCATCGACGAGGCGCACGAGCTGGTCTCCCGGGTCACCGGCGTGGCCACGGGTGAGCTCACGCCGGGCCAGGTCAACCGCGCGGTGCGGCGGGCCGCCAAGCTCGTCAACGAGAAGGCGGCCGACCAGCTGCAGACCGCCTCCGAGACGTTCGAGCGGCTGATGGAGCTGGCGCTGCCCGGCCGCCTGGAGGAGATCCCGGAGGACCTGGGGTACTGCCTGATGGCGCTGCGGGACGCCGCCCGTACGGTGATCTCCGCGCTCGGCTCCACCCGTGACAAGTCCGTCCAGGACGAGGACGCGGTACGCAAGCAGGCGCTGGCCTCCGTGGAGAACGTGCACGCGGTCGCCGAGCGGATCGCGAACGGCTCCGAGTACGACGTGGTCTGGTACGAGCGGCACGACCGCTTCGGTGCCTCGCTCCGCGTCGCCCCGCTGTCGGTGTCCGGGCTGCTGCGCGAGAAGCTCTTCGAGGACCGCTCGGTCGTGCTGACCTCGGCCACGTTGAAGCTCGGCGGTGACTTCAACGGCGTCGCGGCCTCGCTGGGCCTGGCCCCCGAAGGCACCCAGGGGGAGGACGTGCCGCCCTGGAAGGGCCTGGACGTCGGCTCCCCGTTCGACTACGCGAAGCAGGGCATCCTGTACGTCGCGAAGCATCTGAACCAGCCGGGGCGCGAGGGCACCCGTACGGACATGATGGACGAGCTCGCCGAGCTGGTGGAGGCGGCCGGCGGGCGGACGCTCGGGCTGTTCTCCTCGATGCGGGCCGCGCAGGCCGCCGCCGAGGAGCTGCGCGGCCGCCTGGACGTGCCGATCCTGCTGCAGGGCGAGGAGACGCTCGGCGAGCTGATCCGTACGTTCGCGGCCGATCCCCGTACGTGCCTGTTCGGGACCCTGTCGCTCTGGCAGGGCGTGGACGTGCCCGGGGCGAGCTGCCAGCTGGTGGTCATGGACCGGGTGCCGTTCCCGCGCCCCGACGACCCGCTGATGAGTGCCCGGCAGAAGGCCGTGGAGGAGGGCGGCGGCAATGGCTTCATGGCGGTCGCGGCGACGCACGCGGCGTTGCTGATGGCGCAGGGCGCGGGCCGCCTGATCCGCGCTTCCGGGGACCGCGGCGTGGTCGCCTGCCTCGACCCGCGGGTAGAGCGGGCGCGGTACGGCTCGTTCCTGCGCGCCTCCATGCCCGGCTTCTGGTACACCACCGACCGCAACCAGGTCCGCCGCTCCCTGGCCGCGATCGACGCGGCGGCCAAGGAGGCGGAGAAGACCGAGAAGGCCGCTGAGGCCGCTGCTGAGGAACCGGAGACGGCTGACGCGTAGGCGGAGGGGCGGCGGGGCGCCGGAAGCCGTTCAGCGCCGCATGGAGCCCCACACGTACGCGGGCCCCGCATACCGATCGGTATACGGGGCCCGTTGCGTTCTCCGCCGCCGGGTCCGGGGAGCGGTCGGCTCCGGGAAGACGCGTCGCGCGGCGGGCGTGGTGCTCAGACGCGGCGGAGGACCGCCACCACCTTGCCGAGGATGGTCGCCTCGTCGCCGGGGATGGGCTGGTACGCGGCGTTGTGCGGGAGCAGCCACACGTGGCCGTCCTCGCGCTTGAAGCGCTTGACCGTCGCCTCGCCGTCCAGCATCGCGGCGACGATGTCGCCGTTCTCCGCGACCGGCTGGCGGCGGACCGTGACCCAGTCGCCGTCGCAGATCGCGGCCTCGATCATGGAGTCGCCGACGACCTTCAGCACGAAGAGCTCGCCGTCGCCCACCAGCTGCCGGGGGAGGGGGAAGACGTCCTCGACGGACTCCTCGGCGAGGATGGGGCCACCGGCGGCGATCCGGCCCACCAGCGGGACGTACGACGCCGCGGGCTTGCCGGTGGTGTCGGCGGGGGCCGCGGCGGGCTGATCGGAGCCGCGGACCTCGTAGGCGCGCGGTCGGTGCGGGTCGCGGCGGAGGAAGCCCTTGCGCTCCAGGGCCATCAGCTGGTGCGCCACCGACGACGTGCTCGACAGGCCCACCGCCTGGCCGATCTCGCGCATGGACGGCGGGTACCCGCGGCGCTGGACGGAGTCCCGGATGACCTCGATCACCCTTCGCTGCCGGTCGGTGAGGCCGGAGCTGTCCGCGCGGATTCCTGGAGGGCGACCGGGCAGCGAGCGCGCCGGCTTCTGGCCCTCCGGGTTCATCGTGGCCTCTTCCATCGGTGCTTTCTGTGTCGGCTCGAATCGGCCCTGGGAGTGGCTCTGTGCGGCGATGATGGCGCTGTCTGCGGTGGTGGTCACGTCGGCCCCTCTCGGAATGTGCTCCCTAGTTAGCCAACGGTAGTTGCTTTCGAAAGGTTGCGCCAAACACACGTTCGAGTGAAAATTCGCGGATTAGCTGACCTGATCAGGGGATCGGGTGTATTGCCGACAGGCCACCGAAAGGCGATAACGGGCATTACGGTACCGTTCCGGCCGGGAATTCCCCGCGGCGGGCCCTCGTTCCGTCAGTGGTTCGGCGACGATCACGGCGCACCGCCGTGACCTGCCCAAGTCTGTCATTGCCGCCCCTCCGGAGCGGCCACCGGGGGGTCTCACGTACGCTCGTGGCTGCTGCGTCACCGCGACACGCGGTACGCGCATTTTCTCGCCCGGCACCACATGTAGTGCTTGGATGGGCGACAGCCACCAGACGTTGTGGTCCATGGTCTTCTTCGGCCTGCGGATCGCCTATGCTTGTGGTCGCTCCGGAGGCCCCCGTTCGGGCCCTGTCCGGGCTATCAGTCGTACGTCGGATTCAGTGGCGTACGTCCGTTTTCGAGGGTGAGGAGGGTGAAGCCATGCACTGCCCCTTCTGTAGGCACCCCGACAGCCGGGTCGTGGACAGCCGCACCACCGACGACGGCACCTCGATCCGCCGCCGCCGGCAGTGCCCCGACTGCTCCCGGCGGTTCACGACGATCGAGACGGCGTCACTCACGGTGATCAAGCGGAGCGGGGTCACCGAGCCCTTCAGTCGCGACAAGGTGATCGCCGGCGTGCGCAAGGCCTGCCAGGGCCGGCCGGTCACCGAGGACGCGCTCGCCAAGCTCGGCCAGCGGGTCGAGGAGGCGGTCCGCGCGACCGGCAGCGCAGAGCTGTCCACCCATGACGTCGGGCTCGCCATACTGGGCCCGCTCCAGGAGCTGGATCTCGTGGCGTATCTGCGCTTCGCGAGCGTGTACCGGGCGTTCGATTCGCTCGACGATTTCGAGGCGGCCATCGCGGAGCTGCGTGAGCAGCGGCCGCCCTCGCAGCACTGCGGGAATTGCGGGGAGGCCGAGAATTCGGCGGTCCCCGCGCCCGCTCCCGCCGCCGACTGAGCTCGGCGCGCATCCGGACCTCGCCGGGGTTGAGCAGGAGCCCCGGCGCAGCAAGACATACACCGTGCCACGGGAAGAAGTGTGCACATCAGGGCGTTTACGCCCGTACAGGGAGGCGGCATGACAGAGACGACGAGCGGCCCGGCGCGAGGCTCCCGCAAGGGCAGCAAGGCGAGCAAGGGTCTGCGTATCGAGCGCATCCACACCACCCCGGGCGTGCATCCGTACGACGAGGTGGCGTGGGAGAGCCGTGACGTCGTCATGACCAATTGGCGCGACGGCTCGGTCAATTTCGAGCAGCGTGGCGTCGAGTTCCCCGACTTCTGGTCGGTGAACGCGGTCAACATCGTCACAAGCAAGTACTTCCGTGGCGCGGTCGGCTCCCCGGACCGGGAGAAGAGCCTCAAGCAGCTCATCGACCGTGTGGTGAAGACCTACCGGAAGTCCGGCGAGGAGAACGGTTACTTCGCCTCTCCGGCCGACGCCGAGATCTTCGAGCACGAGCTGGCTTACGCCCTCCTGCACCAGGTCTTCAGCTTCAACTCGCCGGTCTGGTTCAACGTCGGCACGAAGCAGCCGCAGCAGGTCAGCGCCTGCTTCATCCTCTCCGTCGACGACTCCATGGAGTCGATCCTCGACTGGTACAAGGAAGAGGGGATGATCTTCAAGGGCGGCTCCGGCGCCGGCCTGAACCTCTCCCGCATCCGCTCCTCCAAGGAGCTCCTCTCCTCCGGCGGCAACGCCTCCGGCCCGGTCTCCTTCATGCGCGGCGCCGACGCGTCCGCCGGAACGATCAAGTCGGGCGGTGCCACCCGCCGGGCCGCCAAGATGGTCGTCCTGGACGTGGACCACCCGGACGTCGAGGCCTTCATCGAGACCAAGGTGAAGGAGGAGGAGAAGGTCCGCGCGCTGCGTGACGCGGGCTTCGACATGGACCTGGGCGGTGACGACATCACGTCCGTCCAGTACCAGAACGCCAACAACTCCGTCCGCGTGAACGACGAGTTCATGAAGGCCGTCGAGACCGGCTCGAAGTTCGGCCTGCGCGGCCGCATGGACAACGAGGTCATCGAGGAGGTCGACGCCAAGGGCCTGTTCCGCAAGATGGCCGAGGCCGCCTGGGCCTGCGCCGACCCCGGCATCCAGTACGACGACACCATCAACCACTGGCACACCTCGCCGGAGTCGGGCCGGATCACCGCCTCGAACCCGTGCAGCGAGTACATGCACCTGGACAACTCCTCGTGCAACCTCGCCTCGCTCAACCTCATGAAGTTCCTGCGCGACGACGACAAGGGCAACCAGTCGTTCGATGCGGAGCGCTTCGCCAAGGTCGTCGAGCTGGTCATCACCGCGATGGACATCTCCATCTGCTTCGCGGACTTCCCGACCGAGAAGATCGGTGAGACCACCCGCGCCTTCCGCCAGCTGGGCATCGGCTACGCCAACCTCGGCGCCCTGCTCATGGCCACCGGCCACGCGTACGACTCCGACGGCGGCCGCGCCCTCGCCGGTGCCATCACCTCCCTGATGACCGGCACCTCGTACAAGCGCTCCGCCGAG
The DNA here is from genome assembly GCF_000718305.1 of Streptomyces niger. GTDB lineage: Bacteria > Actinomycetota > Actinomycetes > Streptomycetales > Streptomycetaceae > Streptomyces > Streptomyces niger. Next base: position 47,686 of record NZ_JOFQ01000025.1, on the reverse strand, counting down.
CTGGCCGCCGTCGTCGGCCCGTACGACGGTTACGCCCGCAACGCCGACGCCCACAAGCGCGTCATGAAGCAGCACGCGGACGCCAACGGTGCCGCCACGCGCATGGACGACCTGGACACCCCGGTGTGGGCCGCCGCCACCGAGGCCTGGCAGGACGTCATCCGCCTCGGCGACAAGAACGGCTTCCGCAACGCGCAGGCCTCCGTGCTGGCCCCCACCGGCACCATCGGCCTGATGATGGACTGCGACACCACGGGCGTCGAGCCGGACCTGGCCCTGGTCAAGTTCAAGAAGCTCGTCGGCGGCGGCTCGATGCAGATCGTGAACAACACGGTCCCGAAGGCCCTCAAGCGCCTGGGCTACCAGCCCGAGCAGGTCGAGGCGATCGTCGCCCACATCGCCGAGCACGGCAACGTGATCGACGCGCCGGCCCTCAAGCCGGAGCACTACGAGGTCTTCGACTGCGCCATGGGCGAGCGCTCCATCTCCGCGATGGGCCACGTCCGCATGATGGCCGCCGCGCAGCCGTTCCTCTCCGGCGCGATCTCCAAGACGGTCAACGTCCCGGAGTCGGCCACCGTCGAGGAGATCGAGGACGTCTACTTCCAGGGCTGGAAGCTCGGCCTGAAGGCGCTCGCGATCTACCGCGACAACTGCAAGGTCGGCCAGCCCCTCTCCGCCAAGAAGAAGGAGGAGGAGAAGAAGGCCGAGCCGGCCGCCGAGAAGAAGGTCGTCGAGTACCGCCCGGTCCGCAAGCGCCTCCCGAAGGGCCGTCCCGGCATCACCACCTCCTTCACCGTCGGCGGCGCCGAGGGTTACATGACCGCGAACTCCTACCCGGACGACGGTCTGGGCGAGGTCTTCCTGAAGATGTCCAAGCAGGGCTCGACCCTCGCGGGCATGATGGACGCCTTCTCCATCGCGGTCTCGGTCGGCCTCCAGTACGGCGTGCCGCTGGAGACCTACGTCTCGAAGTTCACCAACATGCGCTTCGAGCCGGCCGGCATGACGGACGACCCGGACGTGCGGATGGCGCAGTCGATCGTCGACTACATCTTCCGCCGCCTGGCGCTGGACTTCCTGCCCTTCGAGACCCGCTCGGCGCTCGGCATCCACTCCGTCGAGGAGCGCCAGCGTCACCTGGAGACCGGTTCGTACGAGCCGGCCGAGGACGAGCTGGACATCCAGGGTCTGGCCCAGTCGGCGCCGCTGACCCCGGCGTCCTCGTCCGCGCCGACCTCCACCGAGGAGGTCGTCGAGGAGACCGCAGCGCCGGCCCCGAAGCAGGCGCACACCAACGCGGAGCTGGTCGAGATGCAGCTCGGCATCAACGCCGACGCCCCGCTGTGCTTCTCCTGCGGCACGAAGATGCAGCGTGCCGGCAGCTGCTACCTCTGCGAGGGCTGCGGCTCCACCAGCGGCTGCAGCTGATGACGCGCCCCTCCGGGGCATGAAGTAGCCGCCCGGGGCGGTGGTGGTGCACATGCGCCACCACCGCCCCGGCGTCTCTTACGGCGTCAGCCTGCGGCGGGCCTGCGCCCCATCCACGAGGCGAATTCGTCGGGGTTGCCGCCGAACCCGCGGACCCCGCTCACGAACCGCCACTCGCCGTCCTCGTCCCGCACGAATTCCGCGACCACCGCGGCGGTGGAGCCGGCGACCGTGGAGAAGTCGTCCTCCGCCAGTACGTCATACCCTTCGAGGACACGGACCAGCGTGTTCGGTATGGCGCCGAAGGTCCGCTCGCCGTCCCGCTGCTGGATGGCGACGCCCACCACCACTCGGCCGTACCGCTCGGCCAGCCGCGAGAACTCCAGCGTCATGGCCTCGTCCACGCCGAAGCCCTGGCCGGTCCTGCTGTCCCGGTTCAGGGTGATGGTCCCGTCGGGGGAGCGCTGGTCGAAGTGCACGAGGTAGTCGGGCTCGCCGCACACGGAGTCCTTGAGGTAGGTCGCGGCGATGATGTCGAGGTCGTTGGCGGGCTCGCCCTGGGGGCTGGGGTCCCATTTCAGCGTGACCTCGGCCTTGTCGATCCCCTTGTTGAGACTGCTCACCGAACTTCCCTTCCTCGGACCTGGGCACCGGCTCCGGAGCCGGCCGCCTGCCGCCGGTGTTCCGGTGGGGGCCGCTTCGGCGGCCAACCACCGGCTGCTTCCCCAGACTTACCCAACCTGCTGCTTCACATGAGTCACCCATGCTGCCACGGCGGTACGACACGCAGTGCGTTCATTTGCCCGGAGCGTAACGGCCGCCACTGACAACTCCCGGGGCGTGCGGTGCGATCGGTCCGTGCGCCGGAGCCCGAACCGGAACGTGCGCCGGAACTCCGGTCGCAGCACACGGGAGTTGAGGTGTGCGTTCTGTGACGCGCAGTAACGCGAGGGACACAAGGGCCGTACGATGGCGCGGTGCTGGTCAAGTGGATTCGCTGCACCGTGGTGGACCGTCGGGGGTTCGAGCGGGGGCAGCGCAAGTGGGCGGGGTTGCTCGGAGAGCCGGGCTTCCGGGGGCAGGGTGGCGGCTGGAGCCGTACCCGGCCCGGTGTCGCGCATCTGGTGGCGTTCTGGGAGAGCCGGGCGTTTTATGACTCGTTCATGGCCAGATCCCACGACCGTCTGGCCGCCGCCCAGGTCGGCACGTTCAAGAACGGCCAGACCCGGCTCTTCGAGCACGAGCTGGACGTGAAGGTCGGCTTCCGCCCCGTCTTCGCGGACGCCGACGTACTGCGGCTCGCGTACTGCCAGGTCAGGGCGGACCGCGTCGACCACTACAAGCTGATGCAGGAGAAGGTCTGGAACCCCGCGATGGCGGGCTCCCCCGGAATGCTGCGCGGCCTGCTGGGGCGCGCTCCGGGGGAGGAGTTCCTGGTCCTCTCCCTGTGGCAGTCCGCGGCCGAGCGCGGCAAGTACCGCCCCGAACGCCTCGAACGCCTGGCCCTCAGGGCCCAGCTCGCCGCCGACGTCGCGGGCGTCACGGGCGACGTGGTGGATCTGGAGCCGTCCTGGACGGTTTGAGGCGCGCCCTGGAGCCCTGGAGCCCTGTGGAGGATCTCAGGGCAGGACCCTGCACACGGCGCGATCCCTTCACCCGCCCTTCCTGAACGCCCCGCCCGTTCACCCGCGCTTCCTGAATGCCCCCGCCCGTGCCGCTGCCAGGGTCACCGTCACGGCCTGTTCGGTGTCGTGCTCGGTCAGGCCTTCGCGGGTGATGAAGAGGCGGAAGAAGAGAGGGGCCGCGAGGGCGCGGACGAGGGCGCCGGCGTCGAGGGTCGTACGGGGGCCGGGGAGGTCGCCGCGGTCGACGGCGCGGTCGATGATCGCCTCGCAGCGGGCGAAGCGTTCGGCGTAGTACGCGCGCAGGGCCTCCGCGGCCCGTTCGGAGGGGAAGGCGGCGGCGATGACGGCGGAGCTGGGCGAGGCGGTCGCGGGGTCGGTGAACGACTGCAGCACCTCTGTCGCGAGGGCGCGCAGGTCGCCTTCGAGCGAGCCGGTGTCGGGCGGCGTCCAGCGGTCCTCGCCGGCCAGGTCGAGGGTGTCGGCGATCAGTTCCTCGACCCCGCCCCAGCGGCGGTACAGCGTCGTCTTGTGCACGCCGGAGTGCTCGGCGACGTACTCGACGGTCAGGCCGGAGTAGCCGTGTTCGGCGAGGCCGGTCAGTACGGCGTCGCGGACGGCCGCGCGCGTGCGGGCGGTGCGGCCGCCGGGGCGCCGGGTGCCCGGTCGGGCGGTGTCCGCGCCCTGCCCGGCTGTCGCGTTCTTGTCTTCCGCGGGCAAACACAACTCCAGTTGCGTTAGTCGTTACGGTGTGTCATCATGGACATCGTAACGCGACGAAGGTTGCATTACAGATGACTATTGGTCGCCTCGTGCGGCCTCGGGGGGGGGCGATGATGACCGTTCAGGTCGCGCGAGGGGCCGGATCCCGCCTGCGGGGGCAGGGGTGGCGCCCCGGGCGTGCGGAGGCGCCGCGTTTTAGGCTGGCGGCATGGCACGCCCCCGACGCATCGTCCTCATCAGACACGGAGAGTCCGACGGAAATATCGACGACACGGTGTACGAGCGGGAGCCGGATCATGCCCTGAGCCTGACGGAGCGCGGCATCAAGCAGGCCGAGGAGGCCGGCGCGCGACTGCGGGCCCTGTTCGGGAGCGAGCGTATATCCGCGTACGTCTCTCCTTATCGCCGTACGCACCAGACGTTCCAGGCGCTGGGTCTGGACTCCGACCTGGTCCGGGTGCGCGAGGAGCCGCGGCTGCGCGAGCAGGACTGGGGGAACTGGCAGGACCGGGACGACGTGCGGCTCCAGAAGGCCTACCGCGACGCCTACGGCCACTTCTTCTACCGCTTCGCCCAGGGGGAGTCGGGCGCCGACGTCTACGACCGTGTCGGAGCGTTCCTGGAGAGCCTGTGGCGCAGCTTCGAGGCGCCGGACCATCCGCCGAACGTCCTGATCGTCACGCACGGCCTGACCATGCGGCTGTTCTGCATGAGGTGGTTCCACTGGACCGTCGCGGAGTTCGAATCGCTGTCCAACCCGCACAACGCCGATCACCGCACCCTGCTGTTGGGGCCGGACGGGCGGTACCGCCTTGACCGGCCGTTCGAGCACTGGTGTACGCCGCAGTCCTACGGCGTCACCGGTTAGAGTGCACCCGATGACCGCCGATCACCGTGACGCACAGCGCTTCGCGCGGGCCCTGAAGAGCCTGCGGGGCCTCGCCGTGGGCGACGCCCTGGGATCCCAGTTCTTCGTGCCCGCCCATTACCCCTCGCTCATGCGCCGCACCCTGCCGCCGGCCCCCTGGGGGTGGACCGACGACACCGAGATGGCGGCCTCCGTGCTGGCCGTGCTGGCCGAGCACGGCCGTATCGACCAGGACGCGCTCGCCCGCTCCTTCGCCGAGCACCACGACGAGGGCCGGGCGTACGGCCCCGCCGTGGACCGCCTGCTCCGGGAGGTGCGAGAAGGCAGGGACTGGCGTGAGCTGGCCTCCGCGCTCTTCAACGGCCAGGGCTCCTGGGGCAACGGCGCCGCCATGCGCATCGCCCCGCTGGGCGCCTGGTACGCCGACGACCCCGAGCAGGCGACGCACCAGGCGGAGATCTCCGCGTACGTCACCCATCAGCACCGCGAGGCGGTCGTCGGGACGATGGCGGTCGCGGCCGCCGCCGCGATCGTCGCCGACCCCGAGCGCACCACCGGTCCTCAGGCGCTGCTGGACGCCGTCGTGGAGCTCATCCCGCGCAGCGCCGTCCAGGCGGGGCTGCGGCGCGCCCGCGACATGCTCGACTACGGCGACGCGAGCACCGTCGCCGCGGTGCTCGGCTGCGGCCGGCGGACCACGGCCCACGACACGGTGCCGTTCACCCTGTGGGCCGCGGCGCGGAATCTCGGCGACTACGAGCAGGCGCTCTGGACCACGGCCCGCGCGGGCGGCGACGTGGACACCACCTGCGCGATCGTCGGCGCCATCGTGGGGGCCGGGCCGGGAGGCGCGCCGCCGCAGGAGTGGCTGGAGCGGACCGAGGACCTGCCGGCCTGGCTGCCGGACAGTCCCGCCTGACCCTTCATGCGGCGTACCCTTGACACCTCCGGCACAACCGGGCCGTCACCCCGGCGCCACCGACACCACCGGACACCACCGGACACCACCGGACGCCACCGGACGCCACCGGACCGGCAGGCGCGCCGCCCGCAGGACCGGTGCTCGGTCGACGGATCGGTGCTCGGTCGACCGGGTCCGCACGGCCGCCGGCCGCAGCGTTTCCGTGGTCCGCCGGCCACGCCGATGGCGCCGAGCCGGGCCACCGGACCGGACACCGTCGAAGTCGGCGATCACACCGACTCGGCGGTCGCACCGAGCCGGCGGACACATCGAGCCGGCGGACACATCGAGCCGGCGGACACATCGAGAAGAACCGGTGGCAGCAGGCCCGTGGTGCCACGGGCCGGCAGCCGCTCTCCGAAGGCCGAAGGGCATGCGTACGAAGTCCCAGGGGTCGCCGCACGACGGCCCTCAGCACCCCGTTCCGGACGGCGCGGACACCGCCCGTGCGGGACGAATCGCACGAGAAGCACCCGCGGTGCGAACCGCCGGCGGGCGGGGGCGTACTCTGTCTGGCGCCATGCCCTACGAGCCCCCTACGCACACCGTCGAGCGATCACTGCGCGCCACGACCGGCGCCAAGATCATCGCAGGAGTGGACGAGGTCGGGCGCGGAGCCTGGGCCGGCCCGGTGAGCGTCTGCGCCGCCGTGACCGGACTGCGCCGCCCGCCCGCCGGACTCACCGACTCCAAGCTGCTGACCCCCAAGCGCCGTGACGAACTCGCCGCCGTGCTCAGCGACTGGGTCACCTGCCACGCCCTCGGTCACGCCACTCCCGAGGAGATCGACGACCTGGGCATGACCGCCGCGCTGCGGCTGGCCGCCGTCCGCGCGCTGGAGGCTCTCCCCGTACGGCCTGACGCGATCATCCTCGACGGCAAGCACGACTACCTCGGCGCCCCGTGGAAGGTCCGCACGGTCATCAAGGGCGACCAGTCCTGCATCGCCGTCTCCGCCGCCTCCGTGATCGCGAAGGTGAAGCGCGACGCGATGATGGCGGAACTGGGCCTGGCGCACGAACACTTCGGCTTCGCGGACAACGCCGGTTACCCGTCACCGGTGCACCGCGCCGCGCTGGAGGAGTGGGGTCCGACCCCGCACCACCGGGTGTCGTGGTCCTACATGGACGCGCTGCCCCGCTGGCAGCACCTGAAGAAGGTGCGGGTCAGCCCCGAAGCATCCGCTCTGGAGGCCGGTGGCCAACTCGGCTTCGACTTCTGAGCGGTACGGATGTGAATCCGGTACCCCCTGACATGTCCCGTACCTACGTTTGATAGACATCACTTCATGCCTCTCATCCCCGAGGAGCCTCAGATTCACGAGAGTGTCCCGGGTCCCCGCGCAACTCCGGCCGCCGGCCGCACCGCGCCGACCCCCCGTCCCGTACCTGGTCCCGGCCCCCGCCCCGCGCCTCCGCGCGGCGCCCCCGCGGCCAGCGCCCGCCCCGGTAAGCCCGGCCCGTCCCGCGGACCGGCCGCCGCCCCGCCGCCGCAGCGCACGGCTCCCAAGTCGTCCGCGCCGGGTGCCGCCGCCGCTGCCGAAGCGCAGTTGCAGCTGATCCCCGCGCCGGCCGACGGTGCCGTCGACGCCGCCGACGAGGCGGTCGACCTGCTGCTGGACTCCGGCCGCGCGCCGCACGAGGTGCTCGTCCTGACCACCGGCGACCGGCACCCCTGGGCCGCGCACGAACTGTCCTTCGGTGAGGCGTCCTACTGGGCGCAGCACGACGCCGCGGACGACGTCTTCTACGCCGATGCCGACGCCGAGCGCGCCAAGGGCCGCCCCGTGGTCGTCGTCGCGGTCAACGGCGGCTCCGACGAGACGGTCGCCAAGGCCCTGCCCGCCGCCATGGCCCGGGCCGGCGCCCTGCTGATCGTCTGCGGCGACCCGCAGCGCATCAACGCCCTCATCGGGGCGGCGGCGTAAGCGAGCCGGCTCGGAGCGACCCGGTCCGGTCACCACGGCCGCCGGGCTCGCTCCGTACCGCCCGCTGCCCCACGGCTACACCGCCACGCGGCAACACCGCCACGCGGCAACGCCGCGCCCCGACGTCGCCGACGTCCGGGCCCGCCGACGTCCGGGCCCGCTCTCAGGGACGGCCCGGCGGCCGTACGGTCAGCGGGCCGCGGTGCGCCGTCGGGCTGCCACCGAGCCGCCGCCCGAACGCCGCGGCGCCCCGGTGGTGACACCGCCGTCGTGCCGCCCGTGGGCCGGCCCCGACAGCGGCGGCAGCTCCGGTCGCGCACCGGCGTGCGGCCGTCGCCCGCCGCGGCCCTCGCCGAGCACCTGCCAGCCCGCACGGGTCAGCGTGATGTACGGGCCGCAGCGCAGCCCGTGGAGCGTGCACGCGTCGCGCAGCCCCCACATCCAGGCGCCGTCCGCCTCCGTCCACACGGGCTCGCCGTCACGGCAGTAGAGCAGCACCGCCGTCCGTACCGGTGTGCGCAACCGCAGATCGTGCGGGATCACCCGGCGCAGCTGCGCCAGCAGTGCGTTGCGGAACTCCCAGCCGTCGGGGGCGTCGGTACGCAGGACGAAGGACGCGCTGGCCGTCACCCGTTCCGCCGGATCCAGCACCGCGACCACGGCGGTGGACGGTCCGGGCAGATGCCGGTCGTGCAGGTCGGTGACGACCTCACGAGCGTTGCTGAGCACGGGAATTCCCGCCGCGGCCCACTCGGAGGGCTCCAGCATCCTGCCCAGCCTGGCGGCCGTCGTGGCGGTGGAAGACCGGGACGCGGTCAGGGGCGGAATGATGCCGAAGGTCACGGTCCTCCCTTCGTCGACGCGGCGGAGCGGAGGCGGCCGGGCGCACCGTCGCACCACGACACACCCCTGTTGAGCCGCGGACGGCCTGAATGGGGAAGCACCACGATTCTCGCGGTCGCACACGCATGCGGCAATGCAGAATGCGCCGCGGGGTTCCGGGAATCGTCGGGTGCTCTCCTTCATCCTTCCCGCTCAGCCGCCCGACGAAGCGCACACCGACGCACAGGCTCCTCGCGCACAACGGGAACCGACGGAAACACCGCCCCCGCCGGTCGCCGGTCGGCCCCGCGCGGCGAGCACCGGCGACGGCGCGACTTCCGGCCCTGCTCGGCGCAGGGCGCCAGAGGCCCCGCCCGGCGCAGGGCGCCGGAGGACCTGCCTGGCGCAGGGTGTCAGAGGAGATGGGTGAGTGTCATGTTCACTGCCACTCCGGCGATGATCGCGGCGAGTGGGCTCTTCGACCAGTGGTAGGTCCCGGCGCAGGCGCCGATGCCGGCCAGGGCGGGGGCGCCGTAGGGGGCTCGGGTGAAGTCGACGGTGTGGATGCTGTAGGCGACGAGGATCACCATGATTCCTGGCGGCAGTGAGGTGCGCAGGTACTGCAGCAGCGGTGACTGTCCGCTGTTGCGCAGGAGGACGAACGGGGCTGCGCGCAGGGCGAAGGTGACGCCCGCCATGACCAGGACGGCGGCGATGAGGTAGGTGGTCTCAGGCACGCTTGGTCCTTGTCTTCAGGTAGTCGCCGATGAGGAGCAGGAGGTACGTGATGACTGCGACGGTCAGGAACTGGTCGGTGCCGGCCACGGCTGCCACGGCGCTCGCGGTCAGGCCGTAGAGGACCGGGCGCAGGTTGGTGCGCTTGGTCGCGTGATCCCAGGAGAGGACGACGAAGAGGGCGGTGAGTGCGAACTCGATGCCGTGGATGTCGTCGGGCAGTGCGGTGGAGACGAGCGCGCCGGTGAGGCTGCCCAGTACCCAGTAGGCGTGGCTGAACAGCTGGATGAGGGTGATGCGGCGGCCGTTGAGCTGCTGGCCAGGGTTGGCCGCGAGCAGGGAGTAGGTCTCGTCCGTGAGGGCGAAGATCCCGTAGCTGCGTTGGGCCTTTCCCTGCAGCAGGTGCAGGGGGAAGGACAGCCCGTAGAAGATGTGCCGGAAGTTGACCAGGAATGTGGTCATCGCGATGGCGGGGAGCCCGAGCGGGGCGGTGAGCATCGACACGGCGAGGAATTCCAGTGAGCCGGCGAACACGACCAGCGCCGTTGTCGGGGCCCAGTACCAGGGCAGTCCCTGGCTGACCAGCAGGATGCCGAAGGCCGCTCCCAGGGGCAGGTAGCCCATGGCCACCGGGACGGTCAGGCGCGCGGCGACCGCTGCGTCCGCACGAAGGCCGCTGCGAGGGGGGCGGTGCGGCGAGGGTTGGGCACCGGTGGAGGGTACGGCGGGCCCGATGGCGTCGGCCGCGCCGGGATCCGGCCCCGGCCCGGTCGTGGCGTTCGGCGTCATGTCTGCTCCTGGGGGCGGCAGTGGGGGTTGGCTGGCGGCTTCGGCGGTGCGCAGGAGTGGGGCGGGCGGGGCCGCGTCGACGGCGCCCCCGCCCGCATCACTTCGAGGGCGCTATACGGACGCGGCGAGTTGCTCCGCGATGCGCCGCAGTCCTTCGGCGAGCACATCGGCGGGGCGGGCGTAGCTGATCCGGATCCCGTGTTCGGCGCCGAAGACCTCGGCGGGCATGACGAGGGTGCGGTGCCGGTCCAGGAGCTGTTCGGCGAAGTCCTGGGAGGAGACCGGCACGGAGGTGAAGCGCAGCCAGGCGAAGGGGGTCCCGTGCGGGGGGACGAGTTCGACGTGTGCGTCGTGCGCCTTCGCGAAGGCCGTCAGTTGCTCGAGCCCGGGGGAGACCAGGGAACGGTAGCGGTCGACATGTCGCTGCCGGTCGGCGAGAACCCTGGTGGCCACTCGTTCCCACACCACGGAGTTGGAGACGGTGGTGTAACGCTTGTAGTTCACCATGCGCTCGATGACGTCCTGCGGGCCACGGGCCCAGCCCACGCGCAGGGCGGGCATGCCGTAGACCTTCGAGAGGCCGGAGACGGAGACCGAGCGGGGGTGGCGGCGTACGACGGATGCGCCGAAGTCCAGCAGGTACTCCTCGTCGTTCACGACCAGCAGGTCGTGGGCCTCGGCCACCCGCAGGATGCCGTCCCATTCGGTGTCGCTCAGGGCCCGGCCGGAGGGGTTGCAGGGGCTGTTGAGGATCAGCATCCGGGTCTGCGGGCGCACGGCGGCCGCCAGCGCTTCGGCGTCGAAGGGCGTCCCGGGCTGCCAGTCGAGGACGCTCACCTCGCAGCCGATATGTGCCGGGACCTCCCATGCCTGCTGCCAGCCCGGGGCGGTGGTGATCACGTGGTCGCCCGCGGCGAGCGCGGAGCGGTAGAGCAGGTAGAGGGCCTCCTGGGCGCCGTGGGTGACGACCACGTCGCGGCGGTCCGGTGGTGATGCGGCGTTGCTCTCGCCGGGGTCCTCGTACAGGGCGGCGATGCGCTCACGCAGCTCGCGCGTACCGCGGTCCAGGCTGTAGTCGAGGTCCCAGTCGGGATCGAGGGGCAGGTCGCGCAGGAGCTGGAACTGGACGCCGCTCTCGGCCAGATCGAGGTCGAAACGGCCCTGCGCCCGGTCGAAGAGCCAGTCCTGGATGGTGTAGGGAGCGATGCTCATCGTGCGGCGCCTTCCAGCGTGAAAGTGATGACGGCGACGTCCCTGTAGGTGGGCCTGCCGGGTACCTTCGGCGTGATGGGACTGACGTAGTGCAGTACTTCACGGTCGGCGAGGAACAGCGCTTCCCCCGGAGGCATGACGCGCTCGACGAGGTCGTCCCCGTCCGGTTCGGCCGCACGGACCAGGGAGATGCCGCCGCTGACGTTCTCGGTGGCGACGCACGTGACGGCGACGTAGTCGAAGCCGTCCTGGTGGAACCCTTCCGGGGCAGGCAGCCCGGGGTGCTCGTCGTCGGCGGTGATGCGGATCTGGTGACAGCCGATGTGGAACTCCTCGGCCGTCACGATGCCGCGCGTGCGGCGCGAGTTGACGAAGCTCTCGGCGAACTCACGGGCCGCGTCACCGAGCGGCGCGAACTTGCGTTCACGGCCGCCGGCGTAGGCGTTGATGTCGCCTTCCTGGAAGAACGACACCTCGTCCTCCCACAGAAATCGCTCCCCCTTTACCTGGGCTTTCCCGAATGCGCGATAGCGGAAGCGGTGTCCGTCCCGGAGGTGCTCATCGGCCGGCAGGTCGGCGTAGCTTTCGAGGAATTCCTCGGACAGGTGGACGGCGGCAGATAAAGTAAAGCAGCGCACAGTTATCCCTTTCGGTTCTTCCGGCAGGACGACCGTAGTGAGCGGAACTCGCCGAGCGGTCGCCTGACGCTGGAAGGGGTGCGTTCCCTCCCGGCCCGGCCATCGCGGGTGACGCGTCCCGTGGGGGACGGCAGGCATGCGATGGTCGAGGGATGGCTGGGAGCCCCCCACTCCGAGCTGCACGTTAGCAAGATCAATCCTGTGATTGGACAGTCTGTTCCACATTCTGGACAGGGGAGGAGGTGACTGTCCGTCGTTGAAAGGTCACAGGAAGGGCGATATGTTCGCATAAATCCAGCACCCTGTGCGTCTTTACGCCCACGGTCGTGTGAGCTCCTTCACGGTGCAGGGTTCCCGTTAATCGCCGTGCGTCGCGCTCTTTCCAGGAAGTGCTTGACGGCACCTCAGAAACGCTGTTTACGTACTCACTCACAGCGCTTTGCCTCAGCGCTTCAACTGATTCGAAAAGTGCCCAAGCGGCCACACTCGGAAAGAAGTCCCGTGCGCAGAAGAATCGTTGTCGTGGGCGCAGGCGCCACCGCCGCAAGCCTCCTCATGCAGTTATCCGGCGTGCCCGGCATCGACAGCATCGATCTCATCGCGCCGGGGACCGCGGGACTGGGCACGGCGTTCGGCGCCACGGATCCCTCCGTGCTGTGCAACACCTCCGTGGACGTCACCTCCCTCACCGCACACGGCACCTCCGATCTCCTGCGGTACCTGGCGGCGCGCGGCCACCCGGTCGGCAGGGACGACTTCGTACCCCGCTACCTGGTCGGCCAGTACGCGCGCGAGCGCCTGACCCGCGCCCTCCAGCAGCTGCGCAGCCGCGGTGTTCGTACCCGGCACGTGCGCTCCCGGGTCACCGGGGTCGCCCCCGGTAACGACGGCCGCTCCTACGACGTTTCACTGGCCGGCGGGCACGTCCTGAACGGCACGGACATCGCGCTGTGCCTGGGCGCCGACGCCCCCGCGCTGCCGCCGGCCCTGCAACCGCATACCGGCAGCCCGCAGCTCCTCGACTCGCCCTACCCCACGAACCGGCTGACCCGCCTGCCCGACGACGCCCGCGTACTGGTCCTGGGGAGCAAGCTCTCCGCCATCGACGCCGGCCTCGTGCTGTGCCGGTCCCCCCGACGACGGGTCACCCTCACCTCGCCCTCCGCGGTGCTCCCCGCCGTGCGGACCCGCCTGCGCCGCATGCCCACCATGCACATCAGCAGCGACGACTGGCGCTCTCTGCACCCGGACGACCCCGAGTTCGACGGCAAACTCGCCCGCCGGCTCGTCCGGGCCGTCCGCAGGGCGAGCGCCGGCGGCACGGTCCCACGGCCCCGCACAGCGGGTACGGCCGAAGAACTCCTGCGCCGGGAAACCCAGCAGGCCCGCACCGGAGCCGTCGCCTGGCAGGACGTCATGGCGGAACTCATCGACGCGCTCAACGCCCACACGTGCGACTGGACACAGCGGCAACGCGACGCCTTCTTCACCCGCCACCGCCCGCTCATCGCCCGCTACATCTCCGCCATCCCGCTTCCCAACGCGGAACTTCTGCTGTCCGCCATGGAACGCCGGCAGCTGACCGTGGCTCCCGCACAACCCCGGACCCTGACGCCCGGCCCACAGGGACAGGGGTGGCACGCGCACTGGCCCGACGGCCGTGACGAACACTTCGACCATCTCGTCTGCGCCACCGGCTACCGCGCTCCCCGGCTGGCCGTCGCCGACGGCACGCTCCTCCTCGACGCCCCGGGCGGCACACCCCCGGCCATCGGCACCGACCTACGGATCCGGCTCCGCTCCGACGGTCACGCCGAACGGATCTGGGCCCTCGGCGCATGCGCCGGCAGCCGCTACCCCATCGTCAACTACCTGCGCGCCTCGGCCCAGCACGCCGAGAACGTCGCCGCCCAGATCCGTGACACCCCTCAGCAGCTCCCCCTCGCTCTCGACGGAAGGACCTCCCCGTGATCGCCCTCATCAACCCCGTGTCCAGCGGAGCGGCCCTGGCCGACGCCTTCTGGGAAGAAGGCGCCGACTGCCTGCACATCTACTCCGCCGGACTGGAACCCTCCGCACAGAGCCCCGCCGCCCAGCACACCAAGCCCTACCGCCACACCGACCTGCAGGACACCGCCGCCCACCTCGCCGCCCACGGCGTGCACACCGTCATCGCGGCCAGCGAATACGGCGTCACCCTGGCCGACGAACTCTCCCAGGAACTCGGCCTGCCCCACCACGACCACCGGCTGCGCGGCGCCCGCCGGGACAAGCACCTCATGGCACAGGCACTCGCGGCGGCATCCCTTCCGCACGCCCGCACCACCCTGGTGCACACCGAGGACGAGCTGCGCGCGGCCCTCGACGACGAGCCGGCGTTTCCCGTGGTCGTCAAGCCCGTCAACAGTGCCGGCAGCGAGGGATGCCTCATCGTCGACAGCCCCGAAGAGGCACTCGACGTCTTCCGTGCCTCCACCGGCCGCGTCAACCTCATGGGCGAGGTCAACGACGGCTACCTCGTCCAGGAATTCCTGCGCGGGACGCAGTACATCGTGAACACGGTGAGCCACGACGGCAAGCACCTGCTGGCCGAGGTGTACGCCGAGCGCATCGACTACGTCGACGGCGCACCCATGCTGCGTCACATCATTTCCCGCAGCGCCTTCACCGACGCCGAACAGCATCTCGTCGACTACGTACTGCGCTGCCTCGACGCCCTGGGCATACGCGACGGCGCCGCCCACACCGAAGTCATGCTCACCGCGCACGGCCCCCGCCTCGTCGAAGTCAACTCCCGGGTCATGGGGCCGTGCCTGGCCCCCGACCCCTACCAGGCCGCCTACGGCTACAGCCACCAGCACCTGACCGTGGAACGCTTTCTGCGGCCCGAGGAATTCGACAAGCGGTTCCCGCTGCCCCACGGCCCGGCCCGCACGGTCGCCAAGGTGTTCCTGCGCCCGCACCGCGAAGGCGTTCTGACCGCCATGGACGGCCTGCGCACGATGCGGCGCCTGCCCGGCTTCCACAGCATCGCCCGCCTCCCCGTCATCGGTGAGCCCATGCAGGACCGCTACCTGACCACCGGAGCCTGCGGCATCGCCTTCTTCGTGCACGAAGACACCGAACTGCTTCAGCACAGCCTCGCCACCCTGCACGACATCGAGGACGCGGGCGGCATGTTCCGCCTGGAAGACCTCACGAACGGCGGCTGACATGCCCATCGTGTGCATCATCGGCGCGGTCGTCCTCCAGGCGGCAAGCTACGGCTACATCTCCGGCCGCTTCGACTCGTCAGGCAGCCTCTACCTGGCCTGTGTCGGATTCGCCTCAGCAGCGGTGATCTTCAACCTCGTGCACGCCGTGCGGCGCCGCACCGCTTCCGCCGCCGACGCCGCCCCGCCCCGGCCGGCGGGCCGCCTGCTGCTGCTGATGAACATCGTCACGGCGGTCACCTTCCTCGGCTTCTACGCCTCGCTGGCATGGATCCCCTCCGCGCTGGCCAGCGGAGTGGAAGCGGCGGTCGGCCCCCTGGCCGTCGCTCTGCTCGCGCTGACCGGCCACGGCCGGCGGGCCTCACCGAGAGGATGGCTGGCAGCGGTCCTCCTGATCGCGCTGGGCGCAGCCGTGGCCGTGTCGCTCTCCGGCGGCGCCTCCTCCGGACAGGGCATGCTCCTGGGCCTGGCTCTCGTCGTCGTGGCGGGCTTCGGCGCCTCCGCGCTGGCCGTCATCTCCGGCGAGCTCGGCCGCCGGGGCGTCGACCCGGTACGCACGACGGCCCATCGCTTCCACCTCACCTACCTGGCGGGCGCCGCACTCCTGATGGTTCAGGGGGGCCCGGGAGAACAGTGGGCGCAGCAGCTTCCGGCCATGCTCCTGACCGGTCTGGCAGCCGTCACCGCACCGCTGTTCCTGCTGCAGGTCGGCATCCAGCGGGCGGACTCCATGATCGCCATGGTGCTGCTCACCACGGTCCCCGGCCTCACCTACCTGGCGGAGACCGTCTTCCACGGCGGCTTCGACGAGCTGACCTTCGCACTCATCGTCGGCCTGATCGCAGTTGCCGTGTGGGCGGCGCTCCCCGGCCGCGAGCGAAGCAGAAGGCTGCCGCACAGCTCCGGCAACCGGACGCCCTCGGCGCGCACGACCGTGGAGTCCACCGAGGCCGCTCGGTTCAGATGACGGCCCGCAGGGGGAGCCGGCTGCAGGGGATCGACACGCGGTCACGCCTGTACGGCGAGGACCAGCGGCAGCACCGGTCCCGAGCCCGCCCGACGCAGCAGTCGTGCGGCCACCGCCAGCGTCCAGCCGGTCTCGGTCGCGTCGTCCACGAGCAGCACCGGGCCGCCCGCGGCGGCCAGCGCCTCGGCGAGCGGCGGCGGTACGGTCAGCGCGCCGTTCAGCGCACGCAGCCGCTGTGCGCTGTTCGACCGCGGCAGATGCGTCTCGTCCGCCCCGGCCGCGTACGCGAGCGAGCCGAGCAGCGGCATGCGGCCGATCTCCGCGACCCGGGCACCGAGGGACGCGATCAGCTGCGGCCTGGTGCGCGACGCCATCGTGACGACCCCGACCGGCCGCGCGAGGGCCTCCGGACCGCCGCTCGCCCAGCCGCCCGGCCCCTTCGCCCAGTCGGCCAGCACGCCGACCACCGCGTCAAGCACATCGGCGGGCACCGGGCCGTCCGGAGCCTGCGCCGCCAGCAGCGGACGCAGCCGATTGCCCCACCCGATGTCCGAGAGCCGGCCCAGCGCCCGCCCCGCGGCCGCCTGCTCACCCGCCGGGATACGCCCCTTGAGGTCGACGCCGATCGCCGGCAGCCCCGTCGGCCACATGCGGCGCGGCTCCACGACGACCCCCGCCCGGCCCAGCTCGCCGCGCGCCCCGTCCAGCGCGGCGGGGGAGACCTCCGCGGTGAACCGCGGCCCGGCGCAGTTGTCGCAGCGCCCGCACGGCGCCGCGCCCTCGTCGTCCAGTTGCCGCTGCAGGAACTCCATCCGGCAGCCGGACGTCGCGGCGTACTCGCGCATCGCCTGCTGTTCCGCCTCCCGCTGCCGCGCCACCCACGCGTACCGCTCGGCGTCGTACGTCCACGGCTGCCCGGTCGCCGTCCAGCCGCCCTTCACCCGCCGGACCGCGCCGTCCACGTCGAGGACCTTCAGCATCGTCTCCAGCCGGGAGCGCCGCAGCTCCACCAGCGGCTCCAGCGCGGGCAGTGACAACGGCTTCTCGGCCCGGGCCAGCACATCGATCGTCCGCCTGACCAGCTCCTCCGGGGGGAAGGCGATGGACGCGAAGTACTCCCAGATCGCCTGGTCCTCGCGGCCGGGCAGCAGCAGCACCTCGGCGTGCTCCACGCCGCGGCCGGCGCGGCCCACCTGCTGGTAGTACGCGATGGGGGAGGACGGGGAGCCGAGGTGGACGACGAAGCCCAGGTCGGGCTTGTCGAAGCCCATGCCCAGCGCGGACGTGGCGACGAGCGCCTTGACGCGGTTGGCGAGCAGGTCCTCCTCGGCCTGCTGCCGGTCGGCGTTCTCGGTCTTGCCGGTGTACGAGGCGACCGGGTGCCCGCACTGGCGCAGGAAGGCCGTCACCTCCTCGGCGGCGGCCACCGTGAGCGTGTAGATGATTCCGGAGCCCGGGAGGTCGTTCAGATGCTCGGCCAGCCAGGCCATGCGATGCGCGGCGTCCGGCAGGTGCAGCACGCCCAGGCTCAGGCTCTCCCGGTCGAGCGGGCCGCGCAGGACCAGGGCGTCCGAGCTGCCGCCGGTGCCGAGCTGCTCCGCCACGTCGGCCGTCACCCGGGCGTTGGCCGTCGCCGTCGTGGCCAGGACGGGGACGCCGGGCGGCAGGTCGGCGAGCATCGTACGCAGCCGGCGGTAGTCGGGGCGGAAGTCGTGGCCCCAGTCGGAGATGCAGTGCGCCTCGTCGACCACCAGCAGGCCGGTCGCCGCGGCGAGCTTGGGCAGCACCTGGTCGCGGAAGTCCGGGTTGTTCAGCCGCTCCGGGCTGACCAGCAGCACGTCCACCTCGCCCGCCGCCACCTCGGCCTGGACGGTGTCCCACTCCTCGGTGTTGGAGGAGTTGATCGTCCGCGCGCTGATGCCCGCCCGCGCGGCCGCCTCGACCTGGTTGCGCATCAGCGCCAGCAGCGGGGAGACGATCACCGTCGGGCCGCTGCCGCGCTGCCGCAGCAGCGCGGTCGCCACGAAGTACACCGCCGACTTGCCCCAGCCCGTGCGCTGCACGACCAGGGCACGGCGGTGGTGGGCGACCAGCGCCTCGATCGCTCGCCACTGGTCCTCGCGCAGCCGCGCCGCGCCGGTGTCGTCCCCGACGAGGCGAGCGAGAACGGCGTCGGCCGCTGTGCGCAGAGTGGTGTCGTTCGTGTCGTCCATGCCTCCATGCAAGCGCATGACACTGACAACGGGCGAACCGTCACCGGTCTCACCCGCCGGCGGGTGGTCCCGGCCCGTCAGTGCCCGGGAGACACCGACGGGCAGGTCGGGTGCGCCGGTGTGCGGCGATGACGTGCAGCCGGAGCCGGCCGTTGATGACGACGCTTCGGGGCTCCGTTCACCGGTCATGCCCGCGCCGCCCCTCCGTTTCCGCAGGGGCGGCGCGGGGCGGGGTGGTGTCGCGCCGGGGGGCTCGACGGGCCCGCGCCGACCAGTAGCAGGGGGCCGGAGCGGGACCAGCTGACGTGCAGTCCGGGGTGGTCCGGCAGGTACGGCTTGCCCAGCGGCGTGTACGCCAGGCGCAGCTCGGCCGCTGGCACCCCCAGCCACCGGCCGAGCAGGTCGCGCACCGCCGGCCGGGAGCGGAGGAACCGGCGGGTGGCGGCCGCGGCCGTGAAGGCGTTGCCGCGCTGCCGCTCGGCTTCCGTGGGCCGGGCCCGCCCGGCCGGCGCAGGCCCGCCGGAGGTGGGGGCGTTCCCGGCCGCCCCCACCACCCCCGCGGCCCCAAGGCCCCCGCCGACCCTGCCGGTCCTTCCGGCCCTCCCTCGCGCGGACCCGTCGTCGCTACAAGGTGAAGACCTGGGTGGCGGAGAGTGACGGGTCGCCGGGGCGTACGTGCAGCTCGCCGCGGTCGGGGAACATCACCACGGCGGCGACGGTGCGTTCGGCGCGGATGTCGCCCCGGTCCGGTACGCAGATCGGCGGGGTGGACAGCAGCGCGAAGTGTTCCTCGGCCCCGCACTCCGGCGCGAGCTCGTCGAGCCCCGCGGTGGCCGCCTTGAGCCTGCGTACCGAGGAATTGCGGGCGAACACGTTGATCTCGTCGGACGGGACGAAGTCCGGGTGCAGGAAGTGGTTGGTGTGTGCCGTCTCCGCCCCCTCGGTGATCCGGAGATCGTCGCCGAGGATCTCCACCACGACGACCCGCTCCCGGTCGCACAGGACCAGGGTGCGGGAGCTCGCCAGGGGGAGGCCGCGCAGGATCTCCAGGGCCTCGGGTACGTCCCGCGCCGTGTCCAGCAGGTGCCGGATGGCGAGGTAGGGCGGCACACCCGGGTGCCAGTCGCCGCCCAGGACCAGGTTGAGGCCGACCGCGAGGCCGTCGCTGTTCAGGCCCAGGTAGCCCAGCAGGCCGCCGAAGCTGAGGACGAGCGAGCGGCGTGCCGTCCCGGTGCGGGCGACCTCCAGCACGCTGAGCTGGTCGTCGAGGTCGCCGTTGAGGTCGACGGTCTGCGCGAGGACCGGGCCGGCCGCGCCGGTACGGGCGTAGGTGGTGCAATCGCCCGCCGTGGGTATCTTGCGGTAGCCCATGATCTCCCGGCGCAACTGCAACAGCCACGCCTCCTCCGGCCTGATCCCGGCGCCCTTCGCGAGGCCCGCGACCTCCTCCGCGAGGTCCGGCGCTGCCGCCGCGACCGCCGCCCGGTAGGCGGCGATCGACGGCAGCAGTCCGTCCAGCGAGACCGGCTCCGGCATGACCTTGTTCAGCCGGCAGAGCGAGTCGTCGAGGAAGGCGCGCAACGGACCGGCGAGGGCGGCACCATGGGCCCGCCCGGCGGCGAACGGGTCGCCCGACGCGCGGACGAGAGGTATGCCCACGCCCTCGCTCATCCGACGGCGTCCAGCTGGGCGACCTTCGGCTTCGTGGCGAGCTCGTCCTTCACCCGCGGCCACTCGGCGCGCAGGACGCTGTAGAAGATCGCGTCGCGGCGGCGCCCGCCGGGCATGAAGTTGTAGCTGCGCAGGGTGCCTTCCTCCACCGCGCCGATGTTGCGCAGCCCGCGGCGGGCCTGGGTGTTGAGGATGTCGGTCTTGAACTCCACGCGCTCGGCGCCCAGCTGCTCGAAGGCGTGCTCCAGGAGCAGGTACTTCGCCCAGCGGTTGATGCCCTGGCCCCGGAAGTCGCGGCCCAGCCAGGACCAGCCGATCTCCAGCCGCCGGTCGGCCTCGGCCAGGTTGCCGTAGCTCATGCTGCCGGCGACCCGGCCGGTGGCCTTGTCGGTGATGATGTGGACGACGCGGCGGCCGGCGCTCTGGTCGGCGAGGCAGGTGTCGAAGAACGCCTCGAAGTCGGCGTCGGTCTCGACGGCGGAGACGAAGTACTTCCAGATGTCGGGGTCCATCGCGACGGCCCGTACGGGCTCGCGGTCGGCTTCGGTGACCGGCCGCAGCCGGACGTACTCGTTCTCCAGTACCACCGCGGCGTTCTGTGCCCAGGCCATGGTTCAGGCCACCTTCTTCGTGTGTCGGGACAGGGACTCGGCGACGCTGCGCAGGGTGCGCATCTCGGCGAGGTCGTGCTCGGTGAAGTGCGCGAGGTCGACGTCGGTCGCCTCGCACACCTCGGTGAGGAACAGCACCTTGTTGAGCGAGGTCAGACCATAGGTGCCGGTCATGTCCGCGTCCAGGTCGAGGTCTTCGGGCTCGACGGCGGGGTCGAGGACGGCGGAGAGCGACTCCCTGGCCGCGTTCTCGATGTCAGGCAGCATGGATGCCTTCCTTACTGTCGTGGATCCGGGCGTGGTGAGCGGCGAGGATCTGCTGCCGCTTGGGCTTGTACTGGGACGTGAGCAGGCCGTTGTCGATGCTGAAGGGGGCATCGGCCACCACGACCCGGCTGATCTTCTCGTCCGCTTCGGAGGTGGCGTTGGTGCGGGCGAGCTGGGCGGCGATGGCGTCCAGGTCGGCGGGTACGGACGCCGGGGAGACGACGGCGACCAGGTCGGTCTGGGAGGGGCAGAACAGGACGCACTCGGCGATGGCCGGGCTGGTCCGCATGGACTCCTCGATCGGCCGGACGACGATCTTCTTGCCGTTGTCCAGGACGATGACGTCGTCGGCGCGGCCCCGGATGAAGAGGAACCCGTCCTCGTCGAGGTAGCCGAGGTCGCCCGTCCGTACGGTGCCGTCCGGCGCGAACATCCGCTCGGAGGCGCCGGGTTCGGCGTACGCGTAGTGGTAGTTGACCGGGTGGTCGCTGCGGACGCTCACCACCCCGTCCTCGTCCACCAGGACCTCCTTGCCGCTGAGGACCTTTCCGACGCTGCCCACCTTGTGGGCGCCGGGGTGGTTCTTGGTGACGATGCAGGTCTCGTTGAGCCCGTAGCCCTCGAAGATCGGCAGGCCGGCGTCGGTGAAGAAGCGCAGCATGGCCGCGTCGGCGGGCGCCGAACCGGTCCACAGGTAGCGGATGCGGTCCCCGAACAGCTGGCGGGCCGCCTCGCCCGCCGTCGCCGGGCCGCCGGAGCGGCGCACCCGTGCCTCGATCTGCCGTCGGGCCGTCTCGTAGAAGGCGGGCACGCCCATCACGACGGTGGGCTTCGCGCGGCGCAGTGCCGCGAAGGCCGCCTCGTAACTGCTGACGGTGACGTCGTGGCCGTGCACCAGCGCCGAGTAGATCCAGTACCGCTGCTGGAGCAGCGACAGCGGCAGGAAGACGAACAGGTCGTCCCCCGGCTTGTGTTCGAAGATCTCCTGCACCGCGGCGAGTGAGCTGTCGATGCTGCCGACGGTCGCGCCGAGCCCCTTGGGGGTGCCGGTGCTGCCGGACGTGAACTTGATCGTCGTGACGTCCCGCGGCGCCCACTCGACCGGGGGGAGCGGGGTGGTCTCCGCCGGGTCCTCCGGCTCCGCCGCGAGCGTGCGGACCTCACCGATCGGTACGGTCCCGGGGGCGTCCGTGGGGCGGTCGGTGAAGAGCAGTTTGATGTCGTAGCGCGCCATGAGCTCGGCCGAGGGCGCGAACTTGCCGGGTTCCAGGCCCGCGGTCTCCGCTTTCAGGCGGAGCGCCGCGAGGTCCAGCAGCACCCACTCCGGGCCGTTGGCCGCGAGGATGCCGATCCGGTCGCCCGGACCGACGCCCCGCGCCCGCAGTCGGCGCGCCAGCCGCCCGGCCTGCTCGTACAGCTCCGGCAGTGCCATGGTCTCCGTGCCGTCCAGGCGGGAGAAGGAGATCCGGCCGCCGAGGGGTGGTGTGGAGACGATCTGATTGATGACCGAGTGGTAGTTCACCGGGCCGCCCCCTCTTCCCGCTCTTCCCGCGCCAGCGCCGTGGCCATCGCGGACACGGTGTCCAGCTCCGCCATCACATCCAGCGGGATGGTGACCCCGAACCGCTTGCGGACCGCGGTGAGGATGCGGGCCGCGGCGATGGAGTCGCCGCCGAGGGCGCGCAGGCTGTCGTGCACGCCCACCCGGGCCCCGCGCAGCACCGTGGTCCAGATCTCAACCAGGGCCTTCTCGGTGTCCGTCGTGGGCTCACCGCCGCCCTGCGGCGCGTCGGCGGCGGGCGCCGCCTCCTCGACGTCGGTCGCGGCGAGCTTCGAGCGGTCCACCTTGCCGTTCTTGGTGAGCGGCAGGTCCTCGTGCCAGATGACGGCGGTGGGGATCATGTAGTCGGGCAGGTCGCGGCGGAGCGCGTCCCGCAGCTCGGCCTCGGTGGGCCGCACGTCGCCGCTCGGCACGAGGTGGGCCACCAGCCGGTCGCCCCGTGCGCCGGGCCGGCTCGCGACCACCGCCTTGGCGACGGCGTCCACGGCGACCAGGCGGGTCTCGACCTCGCCGGCCTCGATGCGGTAGCCGTTGACCTTGATCTGGAAGTCGCTCCGCCCGAGGATCGCGATGGACCCGTCGGGCAGATAACGGCCCAGGTCACCGGTGCGGTAGAGGCGTTCGTCGCGCCGCGCGTCGTACTGGAACCGCTGCGCGGTGCGCTCCTCGTCGCCCCAGTAGCCGCGCGCCAGGCCGGTGCCCGCCGCACAGATCTCGCCGGTCACCCAGTCCGGGGCGTCCAGCCCGTCCCGGTCCAGGATGTACGCGCGGTTGTTCGCGTTCGGCCGGCCGTAGGGGATGGACCGGCTGCCGTCCTCCTCCGGGGCCACGGGGTGCAGGATGTTCCAGATCGTGGTCTCGGTCGGGCCGCCGAGCGAGATGACGTCCAGGTCCGGCTTGAGGCGGCGCAGGGCGGCCGGCAGCGCCGGCGGGATGCGGTCGCCGCTCATCATCACCAGGCGCAGCGCGGGCGGCACCACCTCGTCGGCGACCGCCTGTTCGTGCAGCATGGACACGATGGCGGGTACGGAGTTCCACACCGTCACGCCGGCGCTGCGGCACAGGTCCAGCCAGTGCGCCGGGTCCACCGCCCGGTCGCGGTCGGGCATCACCAGCGCGGCCCCGGCGGACAGCGCGCCGAAGACGTCCCACACCGACAGGTCGAAGTTGAACGCGCTGATGGCGAAGAACCGGTCGTCGGGGGTGATGCCGAACCGCTTGTGGCAGTCGGCGACGACGTTCGCCACGTTGCGGTGGCTGACCATGACGCCCTTGGGCGCGCCGGTGGTGCCGGAGGTGTACAGCACGTACGCCAGGTCGTCGGGGCCGGCGCCGGGCAGCGGGGCGGGGAGCTCGGCCGACGCCTCGGTCCCCAGCGGTTCGGTGACGTCCAGGCGCAGCACCTCCCGTTCGCCGGCCGGATCCTGCCAGTCGAGGTTGGTGAGCACCTGGCGCACCCGGCCGTCGCGCAGCATGTAGCTCTGCCGCTCGGTGGGCAGCGCCCCGTCGACGGGCAGATACGCGGCGCCCGCGAGGACCGTGGCGAGGATGCCGACGATCTGCTCGGGGCCGCGCGCCATCACCAGGCCGACCAGCTCGTCCCGGCCGACGCCCCGCTCCCGCAGCCACCGGGCCGCGGCGGCGGCGCGGCGCAGCACCTCGCCGTAGCTCAGGACGGCGTCCGAGGTGAGGATCGCGGGCGCGTCCGGGGTGCGCTCGGCCTGCGCCACGAAGGCGTCGCCGAGCATCGTCTCCGGCAGCGGTACGGCCGTGTCGTTGGCCGCGTCGCGCCGCGCGCGCTGGGCCGCCGGCAGCAGGTCGAAGGTGTGCCGCTGCCAGGCGGCCTCGTCGGCCAGCGTGCCGAGCAGGGTGCCGTACCCCTGGGCGAGGTCGTCCAGCAGCCCTTCGGGGAACAGCTCGTCGATCCCGTCGAGCTGGACGACCAGCCCGCCGTGCTGCTCCATGGCGAAGGCGTTCAGCCACACCTGCGGGGTCTGGCTGACGCTGAAGACCTCCGGCCCGAACAGCTCCAGCGCGGAGCCGTCGACCTCGCCGTTGACGTGGCCGATGGCGCTGTTGAACGTGAACGGCATGCGGGCGCCCGCCACGCCGCCGCGGCGGCGCGCCAGCTCCTGCATGACGTCGCTGCCGGAGAAGTGCCGGTGGTCCAGGTCGCTGCGGAGCCGCGCCTGCAGGGCACGGGCCCGCTCCTCGAACGTGCGGGACCGGTCGACGTCGGCCTCGACCAGGAGGGTGTCGGAGAAGTTGCCGATGGCGTCGAAGACGCGCGGGTGGATCGGCGGGCGGTTGGCCACCGTGGTGGTCAGGGTGAACCGCCGGCCGGCGCCCCAGGTGGCGAGCGTCTCGGCGTACGCGGCGAACAGCACCGCCGACGGCGTCAGCCCGGCGAAGGCGGCCCGCTCCTTCAGGGCCGTCCAGGTCTGCTCGTCCAGCCGGACCAGGCGCTGGGTGAAGCGGCTGGCGGTCAGCGCCGCGGGGCTGGTCCGCAGCGGCAGGTCCGGGTGGGGCGCGAGGTCCTCGACGCGGTCGAGCCAGTACTCGCGGGAGCGGCGGGCCGGCGCCTTGCCGCGCGCGGCTTCGAGGGCCGCGACGTACTCCTCGTAGGGCAGCTCGGGCGGCGCGTCGGCCGAGCCGTCGCGGTACTGCCGCCACCAGGCGCGGAAGAACAGGAACATGCTGATCCCGTCCATCACCAGCCCGTCGTGGCTGACGTGCAGCACCATGCGGTCGTCGGCGAGGATCGTCACCTCGGCGGCGATCAGCGGCACCTGGTCGGCGTCGAGCACGCGGTGGGAGCGTTCCTCGCGCAGCTCGTGGCGGATCCGCTCCTGCTCCTCGGGGCTCTCCCCGCGCAGGTCCAGGCGGCTGATCCGCGGCCGGTGCTGGCGGAACTCGGTGACCTGCCGCTCGTCCGAGACGAAGCGGGAGCGCAGCGCACTGTGCGCGTCCACCACCGCTTCCAGGGCGCTCTCCAGCCGGTCCAGGTCCCACACGCCTTCGAACTCGTGGTAGACGTGGCTGGAGATGTCGCCGATCTCGAAGATGCCGCTGCGGCCGAGCAGGTAGGCCCGCTGCAGGGGGGTGAGCGGGAAGCCGGGGCCGTGCCGCTCCTCCTCGGCCAGGTGGGCGACCAGCTCTTCCTTCATGCTCTTGACGAGGGCGATGAATTCGGGGTCCATGCGCTCGCGGCCGCCCTGGAGCCGCAGGTCGTTGCCGGACAGGGAGACGGACAGGCCCCGGCTGTCGATCTCGCGCAGCACTTCTCGGTAGTTCATCGGGCCGCCTCGCAGAATGCGGTCAGGGCGTCCTCGTCGGCACGCTCCTCGATCAGTACGGCCAGCGCGTTGACGTCCTGGCTGCCGAGCAGTTCGTCGACGCTGACGTCCACGTCGAGGGCGTCCAGGATCTGGTACTGCAACGTCACGGCCTGTAGCGAACTGGTCCCCAGCTGGCTGAGGTTGCTGTGGTCGACCGCGGTGTCGGCGGGCAGCTGGAGCACGGTGCGGACCTGTTCGCTCAGCCACGGCACCAGCTGCGGGCCGGCGTGCGCGGGCCGCGGTGCGGGGGCCGTGGGGCGGAAGAAGACGGCGTCCGCGAGGCGGATCTCGCTCTCCGCGGGGACCAGCTCCACGGTGCGCGGCCACTCGGCCGGCTCGGGCAGGCCGAGCGCCGCGGCGAGCCGCCCGGCGAAGCGGGGCATGACGGGCGCCGCGGCGTGCGCGAGGAGGCGCGCCGCGGCCAGTTCGAGGGCGATGGCGGTACGCGCTTCGCTCTCCCAGCCCGCGGTCTCCGCGAGGACCGCCTCCTGGCGGGAGAAGCGCAGGGTGTCCCGGACGATGCCGTCCAGTTCGGCGGCCGCCTGGTTGAGCGAGAAGCCCTCGGAGCCGAGGCTGCCGGTGACCGCGGCGAGGCGGGCGCCGAGCCGGCCGAGGAAGGCGGAGTGCTCCGGCGTCCAGGTGCCCGCGTCCGGCGCGCTGCCGCCGTACCGCTTGACGATCCGCTCGCCGAGGTCGTTCAGCCAGCTCTGCCAGGTGCCGATCAGCGTCTCGTCGAGGGTCGTCTCGTACGCGGCGCGCTGGAAGTTGGTGCGCCGGCCCTCGGGGCGGGTGGCCGCGAGGAAATAGCGGACCGCGTCGACGGAGTCCGGGCCGAGGATCTCCTTGCCCCAGATCGCGTGGCGCCGGCTGGTGGAGAACTTGCTGCCCTCCAGCAGGTAGAACTCGTTGACGTGGTAGTCGATGTCCGGGTTCCAGCCGGGGTGGGCCAGCCGGTAGAGGGCCGGGTAGAGCACGGAGTGGTAGAAGCTGTTGTCGTACCCGAAGAAGTGGACGACCTTCCAGTCCTGCTGCGGCGCGGCGGCCCGCCACTCCTCGCCCAGGCGGGCGCCGAGCGACTGGATGCCGTGCAGGAAGCCGTAGGACATCTCCGGCCACACCCAGATGACCTGCCCGGTCACGTCCTGCTCGGCGGGCGGCACGCCCCAGTCCGAGGGGTGGCTGATCGGGATGTCCAGGCTCGGGCGGCGGAAGAGCCGGTCGCTCAGCTCCCGCAGCCGGGCGGGGACCCGGCCGAGGCGGTGGTGCTCGGCGATCTGCTCGCGGAAGGTGTGCAGCGGCAGCGTCCAGCGGGCGACCGGGGCGCTGCGCGGGGTCGCGGCAGAGCGTGCGGAGGCCGGGTCGACCAGGTCGGTGACGGTGTTGGGCTCGCCGCACTCCTCGCAGATGTTGCCGCTGGTGCCCGAACCGCACGCCGGGCAGCCGCCCTTGACGTCCACCTCGTAGAGGTACTGCCCGCTCTCCGCGTCGAAGAGCGCGTCGCCCTCGGTGGGCCGCACCGTGCCCGAGGAGACCACCCGGGAGAAGAAGTCCTGCAGCCCGGGCCGGTAGGACGGGTCGTCGTCGGTGACGGTGTACTGGTCGGGCACGATGTCCATCAGCGCCAGCGTCCGGGCGATCTCGGCGCTGTAGTGCGCCGCGGTCTCGGCCGGCTCGCGGCCCTCGGCGCGCGCCGCGCCGACCACGTAGCTCTGGTAGTCGTCGCTGCCGGTCAGGTGCCAGGCCTTGGTGCCGTTCATCCGCTGGTGGCGGACGTAGGCGTCGGCGCCGAGATACGGGCCCGACAGGTGACCCAGGTGCAGGTCCCCGTTGGGTGTGGGCGGGGTGGAGAAGACGAAGACCGGCCGGTCGCCGAAGTTCGTGCGCTGCGGGTTGCGGGCCGAGGCCAGCGCGCGGTCCGCGTCGCGCCAGTACTGCGTCAGGAAGACCACGTCGGTGTCGCCGGTGTTCTCCAGGACGTGGGACTCGAAGGGCTCGAAGAGCGCCACCGTGCCGGGGGCCGCCGGGTGCCGGCGGCCGTCGACGATGAACTCGCCGCGGCCGGCGACGATTACGAAGAACTCGGTCTCGTCGTGCTGGTGGCTGTCCGAGCTGTGGCCGGGGGCGACCCGTCCCCAGCCCGCGCCCACGCCGAGGCCCTCGATGTCGCTCATGTCGATGCCGAACGCCTTGTGCAGGGCGGTGTCGTCATAGGTGTTGATGATCACGCCGGGTCCTTACGCTGGGAGGGAAGGGGGAGCAGGTCGGCGGTCTCCGCCGCGACGGCGGGCGCGAGCCGGTATCCGGAGCCGTTGGCGGCCCCTGCGAAGACCACCCGCGCGTCGTCGGTGACCGCACGGACCACGGGCTCCATGGCGGGGCCGTAGGCGTCGCAGAAGACGCGGCCCGACACGCAGCGGTCGGCCAGCTGGGGCGCGTAGCGGGTCAGGGTCGCCCGCGCCTCGCGCAGATCGGCGGCCGACACGCTCGTGGGGAGGGTGTCGGGGTCCACGTCCCAGTCCTGGCAGGTGTAGCTGAACAGCCAGTGCCCGCGCTCGTGGTACGGCAGCAGGAAGGCGTCCTCGTCCTGGAAGACGACCGCCCGGTCGCCGGGGGCCGGCGCCATCTCGATGTGCAGGGCCACGATCTTCTTCACCCGGGCGCCCAGCGGCGCGACGAGGTCCTGCCAGGCGGGAGCCGCGAGCCAGGGCCCGGGGGCCAGCACGACGTGGCCGGCGGTCAGGCCGCCGCCGGTGCCCAGGGTCAGCTCGACCGCGTCCGCGCCGGGCGTCACGCCGGTGACCCGGACGCCCTCCCGGAACTCCGCGGTACGCCGCAGGTCGCGCGCCAGGTACTGGGTGAGCGCGTGGACGTCCGCGTACTGGCAGCCGTCCCCCTCCCACGCGGCCTTGCCGTCCGGCACCACGGCGATGCCTCCGGCCACCTCGGTGACCGGCCGCAGCTTCGCCTCGGGCAGGTAGATCTCGTGCAGCCGCGCCTCGTGCGCCGCGTCGGCGACCACGGTCATGGCCAGCGGGTGGATCGGCAGGTCCGGGCGGGCGGCCTTGAGCGCTGCGTAGTGGTCCTGGCTGTACGCCGCCATCCCGCGCACCCGCTCGGTGGCGCCGCGGGGGAAGTGCAGGCCGGCCGAGCGGCGGGTGGCGCCGCTGCCGACCGCGTCCTGGTCCAGCACGGTCACGGAGGCGTCCGGGGCGCGGGAGAGGATCTCCCGGGTGATCATGCAGCCGAGCACGCCGCCGCCGACCACCGCGAAGTCGGTGTGGGTCCCCGTCATCACGCGCCCCACAGCACCTTGGTGCCGGCCTTGGACGACCACTCGATGAACGACGCCAGCTGCTCGTCGCTGCGCACCCCGCTCAGCCGGTCGGCGATGCGCTGGCTGCGCCAGGCGTTCAGGCTGAGGTTGGGGTCGGCGAGGCCGCGCTGCCCGCGGGCAGCGTTCTGCACGAAGATCCGGCGGTCGGCCGGGCCGTCCCAGCGCACCGCGAAGTGCTCGTCGATGCTCAGCTCCTCGCCGTGGCGCTCCAGGCGGTCGGCGATCGGGGCGAGGAAGTCCATCCGGGCGGGGCGGAAGCCGGTGGCCCAGATGATGACGTCCGCCTCGAAGTGCTCGACGCCGTCGGGCTCGTCGTTGTGCCGGACGCTCAGGTCCCAGCCGCCCGCGGCGCCGGACCGGACGCCGGTGACCTCGCGGTTGGGGTGCAGCCCGACGAGGTCGGGGTTGCCCTGCACGAAGCGGTGCACGTAGATGCGCTGGTAGAGGTCGCGCAGCGTCGACTCCGAGATGCCGTCGCTGCTGAGGATGTGCTGCGCGTTGAACGCCTGCCGGATCTCCGGCCGCAGGCCGTAGAAGTAGTCCGAGTGGGACGGCATGTAGTAGTCGTTGGTGAACGGCGAGTCGTCGATGGGGAAGTAGTTGCGGCGCCGGGAGATCCACGAGATGCGGCGCGGCAGTTCGCTGTCGGGGCGCGACATCAGGTCCAGGCACGCCTCGGCGCCGGACTGCCCGCCGCCGACCACCACGACGCGCTTCCCGGCCATGCTCCGGGCGCCGCGCAGGTAGTCGTTGACGTGGAACTGGCTCTCGCCCTGGAGGTCTTGGGCGATCGGCGGGACCCACGGCCGGCTGCCGACGCCGACGACGATGTTCTCGGCGGTCACGGTGCGGCGGTCGGTGCGGACGGTGAAGACGCCGTCGAAGTCGACCTCCTCCACGTTCTCCCCGAAGACGACGTTCTCGTTGCGCCGGCTCGCCCAGGCCAGGTAGTTGCGGAACTCCAGGCGCGGCACGTCGTCGAACTGGGCGTTGAGGAAGTGGTACACCCGGCCCTGGTCGTGCAGGTAGGACAGGAAGGAGAACGGGCTCTTCGGGTCGGAGAGACTGACCAGGTCCTTGAACATCGACACCTGCAGGGTGGCGCCGGGTATCTGTTGGTCGTCGTGCCACCCGAAGGCGGCTTTGCGGTCGAGGAAGAGGTTGCGCACCTCCGGGCGGCCGTGCAGCAGGGACGCCAGGCTCAGGTTGGCGGGTCCCACGCCCACTCCTACGCAGTGGTACTGCGCGGAATCGGCCCGGGTGTTCGCGTTCCCCATGGAGATCTCTCTTTCAGGCGGGATGTCGGCGGTGACCGACTCAGTGGTGCCGGATATGAGATGTGATATGGCGTGTTGTCGGGCAGGGGTGAGGTCGTGCGGGACCGACCGGACGAGCGGTCACTCGTCCGGGTCGGCAAGACCATTCAGAACCAGCCGGAACCAGTCAGAACCGGCCGGAATCGGCAAGGATCGGCAGGAAGGCACGTGCTCCCCGCGGTGTCGGAACGGTCTGTACGGCGGTGGCGCGGGGGCCGGTCACTCGAAGGTGATGCGCAGGCCGTACCCGGCCAGGAAGTCCATCCAGCGGCCGGCCTCCTCGGCGGACTCGGCCGCCCGGTTCAGGCCCGCGGGCAGCGCCCCGGCCAGCAGCCGGGTGAGGCCGAAGGCGAGCGGCAGGGACACACAGCGGGCCATGGCGCTCTCGGTCTCGTCGCCGGTCAGGTCCATCAGGTAGGCGCCCTGCCAGCCCTCGCCGCCCGCGGTCCGGACGTCGAGCGCGACCGAGAGCACGACCCGGTCGCGGTCCGCCTCCGTGGTGGGGTAGCGGTCGGCCAACTCCTTGGCCAGCGCCCTGGTCCGCGCCTCGTCCCCGGCGCGCACGGTACGGAAGACCTCCGCCCACGCCTCGCGCCAGCCGGCGTTGCGCAGCGTCCCGCGCACGAACGTCCGCAGCTGCCAGCCGTCCGGGATGCCGTACTGCGCCACGAAGGGCAGGCTGTCCCGGTTGGGGTAGACCTCGAAGTCCTCGCCGGCCAGGCGGTGGACGCGGGTGGCCTCCCACGGGTGCGCCGCGATGCGCTCCGCGCCCTCGCCGACGTACCGGGCGGGGGAGCCGAGCGCGGCCAGCACGCCGTAGGGCGCCCAGCTGAACCGGTAACGGAAGTCGTTGGGCACGGCGGGTATGCCGCCGCAGTAGGAGGTGAACTCCACCGACTCGGCCGTGTCGCCGACCGCCTCCCGGGCGTGCCCGACCAGCCGGTGGGCCATCAGGTGGTCGATGCCCGGGTCGAGGCCCGCCTCGGTCAGCACGACGAGGCCCGCCTGCGCCGCGACCGCGGCCTGCTCGGCCACGGCGTCGGACACGTAGCTGGTGCACGCGAAGTGCGCCCGGCGGTCGACGGCCAGCCGCAGCAGCCGCGGGTGCTCGGTCGCGGGCAGCATGGAGACGAGCACGTCCCCCGCGCCCACGGCGGCCTCCAGCGCCCCGTCGTCCAGGGCCCGCACCTCGGCCCGGCCGGTCAGCCCCAGGGCTGCCAGCCGCTCGGCCGCGCGGTCGGCGGTACGGTCCCACAGCA
This sequence comes from Streptomyces niger, assembly GCF_000718305.1. Taxonomy (GTDB): domain Bacteria; phylum Actinomycetota; class Actinomycetes; order Streptomycetales; family Streptomycetaceae; genus Streptomyces; species Streptomyces niger. The sequence goes on along the minus strand of NZ_JOFQ01000025.1, from coordinate 16,209 downwards.
CCACCCGCGCGGCCTGCTCGCAGAGCACGCCGAGACCGGTGCGGCCGGTGGACAGGCCCGTGCCGATCCAGTGGACGGTGCCGCTCGCGGGGGCGGCCTCGGTGGGGCCGGTGGTCGGCCGGTCAGCGGACATGGGTGCTCCCAGTGTGGTCGGGACGGGCGGCGGCCTCGAAGGTGCGCAGGCAGCGCGCCCAGGCCGGGTCGGAGTCGGTCAGCCGCGCCAGCTGCGGCGCCAGTTCGGCGGAGAACGCCCGGCTGGACTCGGCGGGCAGCAGCGACGGCAGGTTGTCGATGGCGATCAGGTCGGCGGGCCGGTCCCCGTCCCGCAGCCGCAGGACGGGCCGCTCCCACGTGGTGACCTCGTCGTACACCGGCAGGACGTTGCAGTCCGAGGTCACATCGCAGGTGACGTCCGAGAGCACGGCGGTGCGGCGATCCGGCGCGTCGAGGTCCGCGTGGGTCACGAACGGCGGCACGGGGCACGTGGTCAGCACCGTGTTGACCACGATGTCGTGGCCGAGCAGGGCCGCCCGGTCCAGCGTCCGGGTCTCCGCCACGTCCCACCGGGTCGGGGCGATCCCGGCGGTTTCCAGGGCGTCGCAGGCGCCCCGGCCGCTGCGGCCCAGCGCGCCGATCACCAGCGCGGTCCCGCCCTCGCCGGACGCCAGCAGGGCGTCCAGTCCGGGCCGGTCGGTGGGGCGCAGCGGCGTCTCCAGCCGGCCCCTGTGGTGCAGGACGGCCAGCGCGGCACCGACGTAACCGGCCCAGTAGCCGAACGCCGCGAGCCGCCGGCCGTCGTCGTCCGTCAGGTACTCCAGGTCCAGCAGCGCGCCGCCACCGGACGTGAACCGGCCGAGCAGCTCCGCCGCGCCCACCTGCCCCTTGTAGGCGTGGCCGAAGAAGATGTGCCGGTGGCGCAGCCGGTCCGGCCGGCCGGGCAGCTCCTTCAGGCCCAGCACGTACTGGTCGTCCGGCGCCTCCTGCCAGCTGCCCGCCGGCGCGGTCCGGCAGCCGGCGGCGACGTAGTCCGCGAGCGGGAAGGCGCGCTGCGCCGACTCCTCGACGGTGATCTCGACGCCCTGCTCGACCAGTTTCGCGGCGTCCTCGGGTACGAGCGGCGCCCGCCGCTCACTGGCACGGGTCTCGTGGCGCATCCACAGGCGTGGCATCTCCGGCATCAGACGGGTACTTCCTCTTCAGTGGTCGGCTGTCAGGAGGAAACGGTGGTGCGGGCCGCGCTCACAGCACCGGGATACGGGCGTTGGCCACCGGCCGGTACGTCACCTCGGCCGGCAGCTCCGCCGGGTCGAAGCCGGCGGCGAGCAGCCCACCGACGACTCCGCAGGCCACGGCGGTGGCCAGCGCCTCTCCCGGGCAGCGGTGCGCGGCCGTGCTGAACGTGAACACCGCGGGGTCCGGGCGGCCGGGCCGGAAGGCGTGCGGGTCGGGGTTGGCCGCCGGGTCGCGGTTGGCGGCGGCCAGCAGCACCAGCACCTGCGCGCCCGGCTGGAGTTCGGCGTCGCCGTACCGGAACGCCTCGGCGGCGAACCGGCGGGTGTTCTGGATGGGCGCGTCGTGCCGCACGACCTCCCGGACGAAGGCGTCCAACGAAGCCGGCGGCCGCCCCTCCCGGGCCAGCGCGACCAGCGTGTTGCCGATCAGCCCCGCGGTGGCGTCGTACGTCTGGGAAAGGAAGCCCACCGCGTTGGCCAGCAGCGGCGCCGTACGGGACCAGGAGGCGCGCCGCGCCGCCCGCACCAGCTCGGCGAGGAGCCCCGGGCCGTCCCCGCCCCGCTCGATGCCCGGTCCCAGCAGCTCCTGGAGCCGCCCGGCCGCCAGCGCCGCCGCCTTCTGCTGCTCCGGCGTGGCCGATGCGGGGATGCACTGGACGAAGTCGCCGATGAGCCGGGCCGCTTCGGCGTCCGCGCCGTCGTCCAGCCCGCACAGCGCCGCCACCACCCGTGCGGGCACCCCGAACATCAGCTCCTCGAAGGGCGGCCGGGGACCGTCCAGGCACGCCCGGGTGCGCTCCGCGGCCAGCCGGGCGGCGTACGCGGTGTCCACCCGGCCCAGCGCGTCGACGACCACTGCCTTCAGGCGCTGCTGGAGGGCGCCGTCGGTCATCCGTACCAGGGACCCGAAGACGTCACCGGCGGGGGTGCCCTCGATGCCGGCCGGCACCGGCTCGGCGGCGGGCCGCACCCGCAGCGCGTCGTCGGTCAGCACGGCCCGTACGGCCGCGGCGTCGCTCGCCACCCAGGCGCCCACCGCCGGGTCGAAGGCGAAGGGCCGCTCGGCCACCAGCGTCGCGTAGTAGGCGTAAGGGTCCGGCAGCCGGACCGCTTCGATGGGGGTGGTCACCCGGGGAACTCCTTGCTCGGTGGAACGGTTGACATCGGTGGGGGGTAAAGCAGGGCGGTCTGGGTGGGGGAAAAGCAGCGCGGTCTGGGTGGGGGAAAAGCAGCGCGGTCTGGGTGGGGGAAAACGGGGCGGCTTGGGTGGGGAAGCAGGACGGCAGTCGGTCAGACGTCGCCGGCGGCCCGGGCGGCACGCCGGGTGTCGAGGGACCCGGCGATGGTCAGCCGCATGACCTCCGAGGTGCCCTCGTAGATCCGCAGGGAGCGGATCTGCCGGTAGAGGCGCTCGGTGACGCCGTCCTTGACCACCCCCGACGCGCCGAGCAGCTGCACCGCGGAGTCGACGATGCGCTGCGCCTCCTCGGTGGCGTACAGCTTGGCGATGCTGGAGTGCCGGGCGAAGCGCCGGCTGCCGCGGTCGGCCTCCCAGGCGGCCCGCGCCACCAGCAGCGCCGCCGCGTTGAGCTGCACGTCCATGTCCGCCAGCGTCGCCTGCGTCAGCTGCAGGTCGATCAGTTTGCCGGTGCCGATCCGCCGCGTACGGGCCCGGGCCAGGGCCGTGTCGGCGGCCCGGCGGGCGAAGCCGAGCGCCGCCGCGCCCACGGTCATCCGGAAGCGTTCCAGGAGGTCCATGGCGATGACGAAGCCCTTGCCCGGCCTGCCCAGTACGGCGTCGGCCGGGACCCGGCAGTCCTCGAACACCAGGTGCGCGAAGGAGCGCGGCGCGAGCGCGTCCAGCCGCTTCCCGACCCGTACGCCGGGGGTGTCGGCGGGCACCAGGAACGCCGTCAGGCCGAGGGGCCCCGGGCCCTCGCCGGTGCGGGCGATGACGAGGTACACGTCGGCGATGCTGCCGTTGGCGATCCAGGCCTTCTGCCCGTTGAGCACGTAGCCGCCGTCCGCGTCCCGCTCCGCCCGCAGGGCGACCGCGGCGACGTCGGAGCCCGCCTCCTCCTCGGAGACGGCGAAGGCGCCGATCAGCGAGCCGGTGGCCATCCGCGGCAGGTAGTGCCGCTGCTGCGCTTCGCTGCCGTACCGGAGCAGGGGAGTGGCGGCCAGGGTCTGGATGGAGAACGCGAAGTCGGCCAGGTCCTCGGCGTACGCGAGCGCCTCGCGCAGCAGGCAGATCGCCCGGAGGTCGCCGGGCAGCCCCTCCTCCCCGGCGTCGGGGTCCAGGAAGGCGAGCCAGCCGTCCTCGCCGAGCCGGCGCACCAGGCGCAGCCCGGCCTTCTCCGGGGACTCCGTACGGATCTCCTCCCAGAGGTCCGCACGGTCGTCGCACCAGGTGCCGACGGCGTCCGCGAGCCGGCGGTGCCGCTCGTCGTAGAAGGGCAGTTGGAGGATCTCCGGATCAAAACTCGTGAGCTGTGACAAGGCAGGTCTCCGTGCGGGGGATGGGCGCGGGGCGCGGGGTCAGATGACCAGGTCGGCGTCGTCGGTCCGGGCGTCGTGCGCCGGCGGGACCGCGGCGACCTGCTGGTCGCGGACCTGCTTCACCAGCTGGTGCTCGACGAAGTACGCGAAGGAGGCGTAGCCGCGCCAGATGCGGCGCCACTCCCGCTGGACGGCTTCCTCGCCGGAGGCCCGCCGCACGTCGTCGAGGTAGGAGACGATGATGTCGGCCGACTGCCGGGCGTGCCCTGCGGAGAAGTTGTCGATCGACAGGTGCGCCTCTTCGTAGGCCACGTCGAAGTTGTGGCGGCGCAGCTTCTGGATCTCGTGCAGCCGCATCTCGCCGAGGCCGAACATCTCGATGCCCAGGTTGTAGCCGAGGATCTCGTTGTAGAGCGTGTCGGGGAACAGCGACAGGCACACCTGGTGGATCGAGAACCCGTAGAGCCCGTCCGGCAGGTCGCCCTGGTCCAGGAACTCCTCCTGCCGGATGTGCGGCAGGTGGATGTCCATGCTGGCCAGCACCTGGTGGATGAGGGTGATGTGGTTCTTGGCGAGGTCTCCGCGGCCCATCTCGTCCGCGTAGATGGCGAACAGCATGTGGTCGCTCTGCCGGTGGTCGCGGCCGAGGTTGCCGATGCGGTGCGCCCAGCTGCCGTCGATCAGGCTGCCCAGCGCATATGTCGACTGCCCGAAGATCACTTCGTCGCGGTCGGGTATCTCCGTCAGCGGCCGGTAGGGGTTCACCAGCTTGTCCCAGTAGATCCGCTCGACGCGCGCCATGAGCGCCTCGGGGGTGTAGTCGAAGTACTCGGCGTTGGTGAGCCTGCCGCCGGCTCCGTGGGTGAAGAGCAGCTCCGCGTCGGCGAGTCCGGCCTCGGCCCGGTCCCGGGCCACCGGCAGGATGTGCGGGAACTGCTCGACGTTGACGATGCGGTGGAACAGCTCCCGGTCGTTCAGGCCCGTCGGGGTGTCGGCGGGGACGGCGTCGGCGGGCTCGGCGCGGCGCAGCGCCCCGGCCCACTCCGCAGCCGGCTCGTCACCGGCGGTGTTCGGCCGGAAATCGAGGTCGGCGGGCTCGCCGGCGGCGATGGAGTCCGCCCACGCCGCGAAGGTGGCGGCCTCCCGCTCGTCGAAGATCCCGAACATCGGCCCGCCGAACTTGATCGACTGCAGGAACCGGCACGTCCCCGACCGGTTGGGCTGCATCTGCCGGGCCTGCCGGAACGCCTCGACGAACGCGGCGAGGTCGAGCTGGTCGTCGTCGAGCCACTCCGAGAGCCGCCGGCCGCCCATGCGGACGCTGCGGTGCTGCTTCCCCGCGAACGGTGCGTGCCGGGCCACGATCTGGGCGACCCTGGCGTCCAGGGACAGGCTGTCGTGCCACGCGGCCAGCTCGGTGAGCATGTCCGTGTGTTCCCGCTCCAGCCGCAGCACCAGCCCGACGGCGGTGAGCATCCGCCGCCGGTCCGCCGCGCCGGTCGCGGACTGCTCGGTCAGCGCGAGGTATTCGGCCAGGACCGCGCGGACCGCGTCCTCCGGCAGGCACGCCTCGGTGCCCAGCAGCAGGTCGTCGACGCCGAGCGCGGTCATCGCGTAGTGCACGCCCACCACTTCCGGCAGGAACGAGGCGGGGAGCCGGGACAGCGCAAGGGGGAACGATGCGAGCAGCGCGGTCAGCGGGCGGGCGCCGGCCCGGTGCAGGAAGTCGACGGTCTCGATGCGGGGCAGGTGGACGCCCAGCTCGTCCAGGGTCCGCCGGCGCCGGGCGAGCAGGCCGCGCTGCGGGGTGCCTTCGCCCCGCAGCCGGAAGTACTGGCCGTGCAGCCGGTTGACGATGACGGAGGGCTGGGTGGCGGCCTGGGACACGGTGTCCAGCCAGCACCCGGCGAGCAGGCTCAACGGAGCACGCTGCCGCAGGACCAGGTCGCGGGTCTCCTCCCCGGTCTCGCGCAGCGCGGTGAGGGACGGCAGCAGTGCGGCACGTGCCTGCAGGACGTACCCGGCGACCGCCTCGGCATCGGTGCACGCCAGCAGGGCGGGGTCGGCGTCGTCGCGGCCGAGGAACGCCTCCAGGACCCGCCGGGCGACGAGGAGGGTGGTCTCGCTCTCCTGGTCGCCGAGCAGCTGCTGGAAGAGGCCGGTCGGCTCGCCGTCGAGGACCGCGGCGGCCTCCTCGAACGCCTTGGGGCTGAAGCGGAAGGGGGCGCGGGGCAGGGACGTGGTCAGGTCCGGAAGCGGGAATCCGGTGTGCGCGTTCATCAGTGCTCCTGGGAAGTGGGGGCTGCCGGGGCGGGGACGGCGGGCAGCTTGTGCAGCAGGACGCTCACCCGGACACCGGGCACGCTCGCGGCCAGCAGGTAGTGGCCGTGGTCCCGCAACTGCCCGGCCGTGCCCCGGTCCACCAGGTTGATCAGCGGGTCGGCGGCGAAGCAGTGGCCGACCCGGGAGATGTTGTCGAGGAACAACTGGTCGGCGGAGAAACCGGCCTGCCGCTCCTTCATCACCACCAGTGGTTTGAAGAGATTGAGGTGCAGCACGCCGTCGAGGTCGCCCGGCTTCATGTCGGCCGCGGTGAGCACCCGCTCGTTGACCAGGCGGGCGAGGTCGGAGCTGATCTCGTTCGACCAGTCCAGCGAGGTCGGGTCCTGCGCGGAGGCCCCGCCGACCATCTCGTAGGCGTCGACGCCGTGCGGCTCGGCCCCCACCACACAGGCCGCCGCGCCGTCGCTGAACAGGGCGAAGTTCTCCATGCGCACGGACTCGTCGGTGATCCGGTCGCTGGAGAGGACCAGCATCCTGCGGTGCTGCCCGGCGGCCACCAGCGCATGGGCCGTGCGCAGGCCCACCAGGAGGTTGGTGCAGCGGTTGAGGGTGATGCCGGTGAAGGCCGCGTCACCGAGGCCGATACCGGTCATCACCGCCTCCACGAACCTGCCGTGGGTCCGGGGACCGCCGGGGAACTTGGTCGAGCACACGATGAGGCCGTCGACGGTGCCCGGATCGACCCCGGCGGCGCGCAGCGCCGCCGTGCCGCTCTCCACGGCGAGGGTCTCCAGGCTCTTGGCCGTACGGCGGACGGTGCCCCACCCCCACAGCGCGGCCTTCGGCGGCATGCCGAACTCTCGGGCGCGCGCGTGGAGGTTGGCGATGGTGGTGTGGTCGGCCTCGTGCTCACCGAGTACGTAGGAGGGAGCGGACAGGTACGCCGGTGCTGGGTTCACGGTGTGCGGTCACTTTCCGGGCCGGCCGGCTGCTCCGGCGCCATCATCGTGTTGGCCTCGGCATACGGGACGGCGTCCGCCCCGAAGCCGAAGGTGCCGTGGTCGCGGATCTCCTGGGCCGCGCGGACGACGGCGCCGAGCGAGGCGCGGGACAGCGCCGAGCCGACGCTGATCCGCCGGACTCCCAGGTCGCCGAGTTCGGTGACGGACAGCCGCAGCGCGGGCGAGCCCATCAGGACGTTCACGGGCGCCGAGACCGAGGAACACACCGCGCGGATGGCGTCGGCGTCGGGCAGGGCCGGCGCGTAGAGGACGTCGGCGCCCGCTGCCTCGTAGGCCTGGAGACGGCGGATGGTGTCGTCGAGGTCGGGGATGCCCTGGAAGAAGTTCTCCGCGCGGGCCGTCACCAGGAAGGGGAAGTCGAGCTCCTTGGCCGCGGCGACGGCCGCGGACACGCGCTCCACGGCCTCCTCCAGAGGACGCACCGGGTCCGCGGCGCGGCCGGTGGAGTCCTCGATCGACCCGCCGACCAGGCCCACGGCGGCGGCCTGCCGGATGGTCTCGGCGACTTCTTCCGGGGTGTCGCCGAAACCGCTCTCCAGGTCGGCGGAGACCGGCAGCGTGGTCGCGGCGACGATCACCGCGGCGTTGTCCAGGACCTCCTTGCGGCCGAGCCGGTTGGCGCCGTCGGGCAGCCCCAGCCCGTGTGCCAGGCCCGCGCCGGTGGTGGCGAGCGCGGGGAAGCCCATCCCGGTCAGGATGTGTGCGGTGCCCGCGTCCCACGGGTTGGGGACGACGAAGGGCTGCGGACCCTCGTGCAGCTTCCGGAACGTTTCGGCACGGCGCTGCTGGTCTGCGGTGGAGCGGTTCATGGTGCGGGTCCCCTCTGCGGTACTGGTGTCATAGGTGTCAGGCACTGCTCAGATAAGCTCAACGTGCTCATCGGCAGACGCGTTCGCGCCAGGTGCCCCACTCATGAGCGACCGTAGAAGGCCGGTGACGGCACCGGGACTGCCGTCGAAGTAGAAGTGGCCGCCGTCGGCCCAGTGCCGGGTGATCCCGGCGGCGCATTCGCGCTCCCAGGGGTCGAGGCCGGCCTCGGTGACATGCGGGTCGTCGTAGCCGTTGATCAGGGTGACGGGGACGTCCAGCGGGGGCGCGGGCCGGTAGGCGTACTCCGCGACCATGCGGAAGTCCGACCGCAGGTTCGGGAGCAGCAGCTCCTGCAGCGCCTCGTCGGCCACGACCTCCGGTGGCAGTCCGCCGAAGAAGCCCACGGCTTCGGTGAATGCGCGCCCCTCCAGCCGTGCGGTCTCCACGACGCGGCGGGTGGGCAGCAGGGCGGGGGCTGAGCAGCCGGAGGCCACCAGGTGCCGGAAGTCCGGCAGGGTTCCGAGGCGCCGCGCGACCTCGAAGGCCAGCACTGCGCCGAAGCTGTGCCCGAAGAGGAGGAAGGGGCGGTCGGCGGCCGCGGCGATCGCCGCGGCGGCTCCGTCGGCGAGGTCCGACACGGTGGTGAGAGCGCTCTCCCGATACCGGGGACCTCGTCCGGGCGGACAGACCGCGACCACTTCCGCGTCCTCTCCCAGGTCCTTCTGCCAGCCGAGGAAGGAGCGTGGATTGCCGCCGGCGTGGGGGAAGCAGTAGACGCGGGCGGCACGCCGGGGGCCGGCTTCGTCGTACAGAAACCAGGGGGAAGAAGACACTGTGGGGAACCGATCTCTCGTACCTGACGGGGACTCAGGAAGTCGCCCTGGAGCCGGCCGCATTCCAGCCGACATCGTCCAGTCGGGTGTCGCCCGTAGGGGCCGCGGATAGCGAGGTGTCCGCCGGGCCGGCCCCAGGCATGACCATCAGGAAACTCGCTACCGCGACGAACCCGATACGAAGAGTGAAGTGCGACCGACGGGGCATCCGGCTGGACGAGGAAAAGCTTTCCCGCATGTTTGCTGAGCCTCTCTTGCGGAGTGGGTGGGGAGTTCGATCGGCAAAGAAGGTGCGTCGCCCGGCCGAAGCGAACGCATTCCGTTTGATCGCCTGCAATCAATGTCCCTTGCCGGAAGCCTGAGTTGAAGATCTAAGATGGTTCGGGTTTCCGTACTACGGGAAACTGAGGGGACTTACACGCACTAAAGGAACATGCAGACAGCATGGGGGTTAGAGGCGTGAATAACGCAAATGGCGTTAATAAAGGGCAAAACGGACAGGAATCTGCGCGATTAGAGCCCACGCCGGAAGGGGCTGAGGGCACTCTGCGGCGTCTGGCCGAGCAGTTGGACGAACTGTCACGGCTCACCGTGGGCCGGCCGATCGACGGCATCGGTGGCGTTCCGGAGGCACCGGCGACTCCGGTCGAACCACTCATTTGTCATCTGCACGGCCTGGACGACATAGAGAAGGCCATCAACAAGGCGCTCTCCGGGGCGCGAAGAGAAATCCTGACCGCACAGCCGGACGGCCCCCGGCCGGGGCCGGTTCTGGAAAAGGCTCTGGATTCCGTCCGGCGGCACATCGAGGCGGGCGTCGCAATGCGTACGCTCTACCAACACACCACGCGCTTCGACGAGGCGACGAAGAAGTACGTCCGAGCGGTTTCCGACTACGGTGTGCGGGTTCGGACACTGGCCGAATTCTTCGACCGATTGATCGTCATCGACGACGCCGTCGCATTCATCTCGGCCAATGAGAGTCGTACGCACGCCATAGCCATCCGCGAACCGGCGGTGGTGCGTTTCCTCAAGGACGCTTTCGAGCGCTCCTGGGACCGGGCAAAAGCGTTTCCCTTCGTCCCGCTGCATGCGGCGAAAGCGGCCGGCGAGGTCATTCCGTCACTACGGGAATCCATCAGCAGTCTGCTGATCGGGGGCTACTCGGACAAGCGGATCGCGCGCCGCCTGGGGATCAGTGAAAGGTCGCTGCAAGGGCACATCGCGGCCATGAAACAGGAGCTCGGGGCGCATACTCGGGTACAGCTCGGCTACCTGCTGGCGCGGAACGAGACGACGATCGTCCTGTGACGCGCCCGCCCCTTCGAAGAGCGGCGCCACCCGCCCCCACCGAGGGGCGGCACACATGACGGAGGGGCCGGACGGAGAGCGCTCCCCGTCCGGCCCCTCCGAGCCGCTGTTCCGTGCGCGTCAGCGCGTGGTCTCCGTCGCCGGCGCCTCGGACCCGGCCGGTTCCGGGCCGGGCGCGGCCGGCGGCTCCTGCGGTGCGCGGACGCCGCGCCTGCGGGAGACCGCGACACCGCCGAGGCAGATGACACCGCCGAGGAGGGTCACCCAGCCGGGCACCTCACGGAGCGCGAGCCAGGAGATGAGGACCACCACGGCGGGCACCGCGTAGGTGGTCGCGCCCATCTTGCCCGCGGTCGTCCGGGACAGCGCGTACGCCCAGGTGCTGAACGCCAGCGCCGTCGGGAAGAGCCCGAGGTAGACGACGTTGAGGGTCGCCGAGAGCGGCGCCTCGGACACCTGTGACACCAGCTGCCCGCTGAAGGGCAGGCAGCAGACCGTGCCGATGAGGCAGCCGAACGTCGTGGCCTGCATCGCGGTCGCGTGCCGCAGGGCGGGTTTCTGCGAGACCACCCCGCCGCCGTACGCCACCGCCGCCAGCAGGCAGAGCAGGACGCCCAGCACGGAGGACGAGCCTTCGCCGGACGTGGAGAAGCCGACCACGACCGCGCCCACGAACGACACACCCATGCCGAGCAGCAGCAGGGGCGGGAACCCCTCCTTGAGCAGCCAGCCCCCCAGCAGGGCGATCACCATCGGGCCGACATTGACGACCATGGAAGCGGTGCCGGCGTCGACTTTCTGTTCGCCCCAGTTCAGGACCACCATGTAGACCCCGAACCAGAGCACTCCGGATCCCACAATGCCCGGCCATGCCTTACGGGGCGGTAAACCACCCCTTTTGACCAGCAAAACACACACCAAAGCGACAGAACCGGTCACCAACCGGCCCAGTGCCAGGGCCCCAGGACTGAAGAAGTCGGCCGAGGCGCGAATGGAGACGAAGGCGGAAGCCCAAAGAACGACGGTGACCGAAGCCGCGATCAGCGCACGACGATCGGTTCCGGAAACGTTTGTTGATCGCATCACGCGCACAATCTAATCACCTGTAAACAGCATGAACAGATCGCCCGGAAGACCGGATCCCTCCAATACCCGCTAGACGTGCGTTATTTGACGAGGCCCGCCGAAGCCGCGCCCCGGCGCGTTCGCAACCGCCAAGGCTTCCAATACCGCCACGACCTGCACGGTCGGACGCACTCCCGTCGAACACGCAGCCCGTTCGCCCGGCACCGCCCACCGCGACGGTTTGTGGAAAACTTTAATCACCCGGGAGTTATCCACAGGGGTCGCCGAGCCCCGGCAACCCGCGGGATCTTCGACCCATGAACCCGCACATCGAGCCGGCCGACCCGGCAGACCCCCGCCCCACCGTCCCCTCGACCGCCCCGGAAACCCGGGTCACCCTCCGCGGCCCCGCCGAACTCGCCGACGCCCTCCCGTACTTGCTCGGTTTCTACCCCGACGACAGCATCGTCCTCGTCGCCCTCCACGGCGCACGCGGACGCTTCGGCGGCCGCGTCCGACTCGGCATCCCCACCGACACCACCCAGTGGCCCTACATCGCCGACCAGCTCGCCGACAGCCTCATCACCGCAGCCCGCGAGCGCGGCACACCCCCCGGCGGCATCCTCGTCTTCCTCTGCCAGGACCCCACGGCCACCGAGACCGGCCGCGACGTACGCGACCGCCTCCAACCCCTCGCCCAGCGCCTGCGCACCGCCTGCGGCAGCCGCGACGTCCCCGTCCTCGAAGCCCTCTGCCTCTCCCACGGACGCTTCTGGTCCTACGTCTGCCCCGACGAACGCTGCTGCCCCGCCACCGGCACCCCACTCGCCCTGCCCGGCACCTCCGTCATGGCAGCGGCCGCCGCCTACTCCGGCGTCCAGGTCCGCGGCTCACTCAAAGACATGGAAGCCCGACTCGCCCCGCACACCGGCCCCCGCGCCGACGGCCAGCTCAAAGCCCTCGACGCGGCCGCCGCCGCCCTCATCCCGCGCATGCTCTCCGGCCAGGACACCCAGGCCGTACGCGAAGAGACCCTCGCCCTCCTCGCCCGCGCCCTCCACACCTTCCGCGGCGACCCGCCCACCGGCAGCCACCGCGCCAAGGACGCCTGCGACGACGCCCTCCTCAGCAACGGCGAAGCCGCCGAAATGATCCTCGGCCTCCAGGACCGCCTCACCCGCGACCACGCCGCCGCATGGATGGAAGGCCCCGACGCCGCCCCCGCCCTGCGCCTCTGGCGCGCACTGGCCCGCCGCTGTCCCGGCGCCTACGAAACCCACGCGGCGCCCCCGCTCACCCTGGCCGGCTGGGTCTCCTGGGCAACCGGCGACACCGCCTCCGCCCGCGTCGCGCTCTGCCGCGCCCTCACCCTCGACCCCGACTACCTCTTCGCCCAACTCCTCCACCGCGGCCTCAACGAAGGACTCGACCCGGAAAAACTCCGCCGCTGCCTGCGCGCCACACGACGCCCCACCACGAAGCCGGTCGGCCCCCTCCCGAGCGATCTCCTGACCGGCCTCCCGAGCGACACCGCACCGGACGAGGACCGGGTAATGCCCCTCACTCCGGACCGCATGACCGATGTCCTCACCCCGGCCACCGATACGCAGACCGACGCCGACGTGGACGCCGATACCGACATCGACCCGGACACCGACACCGAGGTCGACACCGACACCGAGGTCGACACCGACACCGAGGTCGACACCGGCGTCGACGCCCACGCCGATGCCGAGCCCCCCAGCGATGCGGTCACCCTCCGAACCGACGGTGGACGCGCGCCGGCCCGTCGCCCGCGCGCCGACCGTCCCGCAGGGCCCCGCGCACGCACCCGCCCCGCGGCACGCCCCCGTACGGGACGCCCCCACCCGCGCACCGGCCCCGCAGGAGGCCGCCGGGGCGACCGGAGCCCCCGATGACCGCACCCGAGCTGACGTTCCGGCGTGACCTGCGCCTCGGCCGCGGCGTTCCCCTATGTGGCGCAACCCGTACGGAACCCCCACCACAACAGGGAGCACCCCCCATGGCAGGCATGTTCCCCACCCCGCCGCAGACCCACCCGGCGCCCGCACGGCAACGCGCCGCGCCCCCGCCCCGACCGCCCGAACCGCAACCCGTCCACACCGCCCTCATCTGCGTGGCCCTGCCCGCACTCGCCATCTCCTCCGCCACCCACAGTCAGCTCACCGGCAGCGGCACGGAAGGGTTCTACCGCTTCGGCAGACGCACCCTCGCCCGCTGCGTCCTCCGTGTCGCCGGGGCCCAGCCGCTCACCGTGCAGGCCAGGATGCTCGGCGCCGACCGCGCCCGCTTCACGGGCACCCTCCGCACACCCCACGACCCCGGCCCCGACCCCGGCCTCGTCGTCGAACGCCTGCGGAGCGCCGACGGCACCGAACGCATCACCCTGCACAACAACACCCCACGGGCCCTGCGCCTCCCGGTGGAGATCACCTTCGCCACCGACCTCGCCGAACTGAGCGCCGTCGCCCTCGGCCTCCCCGGCCCCGACCTGCCCGCCTCCGTCCACGACGCCGGACTCCGCTGGACCACCGACACGACGCACGCCACCGTCACGGCCACCCCTTCACCGGACGACGCCCTCGCCGCCGCCGGGCTGCTCCGCTGGGGCCTGGACCTGCCACCCGGCACCCCCCGCACCATCGAGCTCCGCATCCGCAGCGGCCCCACCGGTCCGACGCCCCCACCCGGCCGCCGAGCCCTCGGCCCCACCACCACGGGCACGCACGCCACCCGGCCACCCCGCCCCTGGTCCACCGCCCGCCTCCACTGCGACGACCCTCGTGCCAACACCCTGCTCGCCACCGCACTCGACGACCTCAACAGTCTCCTGACCCGCGACCCAGCCGTCCCCGCCGACGCCGGGCTGGCGGCCGGCATTCCCTGGCGGTGCACCCCGGCCCCGGCCGAGGCCCTCGCCGCGGCCCGCATGCTCCTCCCGCTCGGCACCCGACTCGCCGCCAGCACCCTCCGCACCCTCGCCCGCAGCCAACATGCGGACCCGGGAACCGATTTCGGCCGAATTCCCGGTCCCCTGCGCGACGCGGGCCCGCACTCGCCACCGAGCTGCACCGGCATCGAGGCAACCCTGCTGTTCCCCGCCGTACTCGCCGAGGCCCGCCGCTGGGGCCTGCCCGCCCCCGAGGTCGAACGCCTGCTGCCCGCCGCCGAACGCTGCCTCGCCTGGCTGCTCGCCACCTCGGCCCGGGCAGCCGACCGTTCGGCAGGCGCCGGCTGCGTACCCGACCCGGCTCCCACCGGCCCCTACCGCTGCGAGACACAAGCACACGCCCACCGCGCGGCGCTGCTCGGTGCCGACCTCCTGGACGCGTGCAACCGCCCCGGCGCCGACGAGCTCCGCAAATGGGCCGCCGACCTGCGCCGCCGCTTCCGCGACCACTTCTGGATCGCCGACCCCGGCGGTGGCCGCCCCGCGGCCCTGCGCACCCCCGACGGCCGGGTGTTCACCCGCCTCGTCTCCGGTGTCGCCCACCTGCTGGACACCGGCCTGCTCGGCAACGGCACCTTCGCTCCCGGCCTGCTCGACGGCGTCCGCACGGAACAGGTCGCGAAGCTGCTGAACAGCCCGGCCCTCGACACCGGCTGGGGCCTGCGGGGCCTCGGCAGCAAGGAGGACGGCTACAACCCGTTCGGCCACCGCGGCGGAGCGGTACGTGTCCACGAGACCGCCGTCGCCGCCCATGCCCTGGCCGCCGCGGGCCGCGAAGCGGAAGCGACCTCCTTGATCAGAGGCCTGTTGGACGCCTCGGAGAGCTTCGGGTACCGCCTCCCGGAGATGTACGGGGGGCACCAGCGCACCGGCGACGGCGCCCCCGTACCGCATCCCACGGCCTGCCGACCGGCCGCGGTGGCCGCGGCCGGCGCGGTGCACGCCCTGCTCACCCTGGTGGGCATCCGTCCGGACGTTCCCGGCGGCACGCTTTCCGTACGGCCGCTCTCCGGAACGCCGCTCGGTGCCCTGCACGTCACCGGTCTGACCGTCGCGGAGCAGCCGTTCTCCGTCCATGTCAGCGGCCGTGGCCTGGGAATGGTGGAGGAGGCGGCAGATGGCCTGCAACTGGGGGCGTGAAGAAGTGGACCGCCTGTTTATCGTCAGGCGGACGACTATGATCGCGACATGCCTCCCTACGACCCGTCGGCCTTCCCTCCGTTCGCCGTCACCGTCGACCTGGTCGTGCTCACCGTGCGCAAACACGCGTTGTGCGCGTTGGCCGTCCGTCGCGGTGAACCACCGTTCCAGGGACGCTGGGCCCTGCCTGGGGGATTCGTACGGGCCGACGAGGACCTGGAGACCGCGGCGGCGAGGGAGCTGGCCGAGGAGACCGGCCTGCACGCGCACGGCCCGGCGGGCCCCCAGCTGGCCCCCGGCGCCCACCTCGAACAGCTCGCCACGTACGGCGACCCCAAGCGCGACCCGCGTATGCGCGTCGTCAGCGTCGCCCACCTGGTCCTCGCCCCCGACCTGCCCGCACCGCGCGCCGGCGGCGACGCCCACGGCGCCCGTTGGGCCCCCGTCGAGACGCTCCTGGAGCAGGAGAACGGCCTCGCCCGGGACGGCGAACAGGCCGCACCCCTGGCCTTCGACCATGCGCGCATCCTCGGGGACGGCGTCGAACGGGCCCGCTCCAAGATCGAGTACTCCTCGCTCGCCACCGCCTTCTGCCCGCAGGAGTTCACGGTCGGAGAGCTGCGCCGGGTGTACGAGGCGGTCTGGGGCGTGGCTCTGGACCCCCGCAACTTCCACCGCAAGGTGACCGGCACCCCGGGCTTCCTCGTCCCGACCGGGGGGACGACGACCCGTCAGGGCGGCCGGCCGGCCCAGCTGTTCAGCGCCGGCGGTGCCACGTTGCTGAACCCGCCGATGCTCCGACCGGAGGTGTGAGGGGGCCGGGGGCGAGCGTGGGATGAGATTTGGGGGAGGGGTGGGAGGGGGCGGGGGGGGGAGGCCCCCCGAGGGCCCCGGGACACGAGCCCGTCGCCTCGATCGGCAATGCGGGCAAATAGGACATTAAGGGTTACCGTGGCGGGGTGAGTCCTCCAGTCCCCGCAGCACTCGCAACACCCGCCCTCGTTCCCCTGTCTCTTATACACATCTGACGCTGCCGACGAAGG
>NZ_JOFQ01000024.1 GCF_000718305.1 Streptomyces niger | reverse complement strand
CCCCCCCCCCACCCCTCCCGGCCCGCGTTCCGGGCGCCGCGACGGTCGCTTCGGCTCCTGTTCCCGCCGCTGCGACGGCGACGGCCGCGGAGCGTGCCACCGGCGCCGGGCAGCGGCCGTGTACCGCACGAGGCGCGCGATGATCCAGGCCGTCGGACTCACCAGCGAAGCCCGTCGCGGACTGCCGCCCGCCGTGGACGACCTGACCTTCGAGGCGCCGGCAGGGCAGGTCACGGTCCTCCTCGGGGCCAGGGGATCGGGCAAGACCACTGCTCTGCGCCTCATGCTGCGGATGGAGCGCGGCCGGGGCATCACCCTCTTCCGCGGCCGTCCCCTGCACCGCCTGCCGAACCCGGCGCGGGAAGTGGGCGTCCTGCTCGGCGACGTACCCGGACACCCCTCCCGTACCGCACGGTCGCATCTGCGGATGCTCACCGCGGCGGCCGGAGTGCCGCCGGACCGCGCCGAGGACGTCCTGGAGGCCGTGGGCCTCAGCGACCTGGGGGAGCAGCGCCTGGGCGAGTTCTCGCGCGGCATGGACCGCCGGCTGGGCATGGCGGCCGCCCTGCTCGGCGACCCGCACACCCTCCTCCTCGACGAACCCGCTGACGAGGTGTCGCCGCGCGAGGCGGCGTGGCTGTACGGACTGCTGCGGGGGTTCGCCGCGCAGGGCGGGAGTGTGCTCGTCACGGCGTCGGACGCCAAGGCCGCCGCCCGGCTGGGCGATCGGATTGTGACGATCGAGGACGGCAGACTGCTCGCCGACCAGGAGGCCGCCGACTTCACGCACGCGCGGTTGCGGCCGCGCGTCAGCGTGCGATCGCCGCACGCGGACCGGTTGGCGGCAATCCTGGTCGACGAGTGGCAGCGTGCCGACCCGGCCGTGGACCCGCGCGCCGAGCAGGCGCTGGAGGTCGTACGCGAGACCGGCAACCGCATCGCGGTGTACGGGAGCAGCTGTGCGCTGGTGGGGGACACGGCCTTCCGGCACGGCATTCTGGTGCACCAACTCGCGGACGAGGTCGGCGACGCCGGGCCGGTCATTCCTCTCGACCGGGCTGATGGCCGGACCGCTGTGAGGCCGGCGGTCGGCCACGGGGCGAGGGTGGCCGTGGGGACCGTCAAGGACGAGGGGGAGTACGAGAAGAGCGATGCGCGATACGCCGGTACGCCGCACGAGCAGGTAGCGGGCGAGCCGTACCCGGATGTGCACGGGAAGGGGCGTCCCGAGGGGCTCGAGAGCGCAGAGGCGTACGCAGAGGAGCACCCAGAGGCGTACGCAGAGTCGTACGTACAGGAGCACCCAGAGTCGTACGCAGAGGAGCACCCAGAGGCGTATGCCGCCTCATTCGCCCCGGGGGAAGCCGCCGAGGCGAACACGAAGAGGAGTGCTGAGGCCGCCTCCGGGGCCGACGGCCGACCGCGGAACGGCGAGCCGGAGCGTGAGCGCTCGGGCGAACCGGAGCGCGAACACCCCGGCGAGCTGATGCGGAAGGACGCGGGAGGTCACTGCGCCCTCATTTCCGGGCCCGGCGTCGCGGGCACCGCGGGGGAATCGCCGCCGCTTGGAGACTCCCAGGGTGCGGGGAGGCGCGTCACCATCTCCGGACGGGCCCTGTCGTTCGCGGATCGGGAAAGCGGCAGCGGCACCGGCAGCGGCACCGGTAGCGACACCGGCGGTGAACTCGCCTCGACGCTCGAACTTCCCGTCGTCCCCGCCGACGCCTCTCAAGCCCCTCAATCCGGGAAGCCGGCCGATGGGCGGTGGTCCGGAGAGCCCGCCGGCGGCCCCGAGGCACCGCTTCGCACCCGCAGCCGACCCCGGGCTCAGGCGCACACCCGGAATCACACCCACCATCACCCTCACCCTCACCCGCACTCCCCGGCGCCCGACGTCGCCGCCCCTCGTGCGCCGCGTCACGCCTCGTCCTCGCGGTCCTCGCGGTCCTCGCGCGGCAGGATCCAGCCCTCTCGGCTGATGCTGCCCCGGCTGCCCGCTCCCGGGCCCGCATGGCCGGTCCGGTACGAGATGCGGCGTACGGCGAGCGACCGTACGGCGCTGGGCGTGGGGCTGTGCGTACTGGTCGTGTCGCTCGTCCTGGCATGCGTGCTGGCGCGTGTCGGCGACGTGTCGGCGGCCCGCGCGCTGGCGGGGTGGCCGGGCCGGCTGCCGTTCCCGCCCGCCGCCGTAGGGGCCGGGCTGATCGGGGCGCTCGCCTTCGGGCAGGAGTTCCGGTACCCGGCGCTCGCGCCCGAACAGGGCTCGGTACCCCGACGGCTGCGGCTGCTGGGCGCCAAGCTGCTGATCAGCGCGGTGAGTGTGCTCGTACTGGCGGTCGTCTCGGCCTTCCTCAACACCGTGACCGTGGGCTACGTCTTCGGTGTGCGGGCGCTGCCGTCGGTCGCCGACTGGCCGCTGCTGTCGCTCGGTTGGGGCGCGCTGATGGTGGGGTCGGCGTGGGCCGGGCTTCTGGCGGCGGGAATCTTCCGGTCGACCGCCATGGGGTTGGCGGCCGTACTGGCGGTGCCCGTCGCGGTGGTCCCGCTCCTCGAAGGGTTGTTGAGCGATTCCACGACGCGTTCGGCGATCGGTTTCCCGGCGCGGGTGCAGGCCACGGCCGCGGTCCGGTGGCCGTCCCGGGGCGGTGAGCTGACCGACGCCGTCTGGCGGCTGGCGGCGCAGCCGGTGGTCGGCGCGATGGGGCTCTCGCTCGCCGCGTTGCTGTGCGCATATGCCCTCACGGCGTTGCGCCGGAGGGCACGTTGAGGGTGCGAGGGAGGCGGGACAGAGATAGTGGGGAGGGAGTGGGCGGGACAGCGGGAAGGTGACCGGTGAGGCCGGGGGCAAGGGCGTGGACGAGGGGAAAGGCGAGGTGAGCGGTGGGGTGGGCGCGTCAGGTACGTCTGAGGCGCCGACGCCTTTCGAACTCCGCACCGCGTGAACTGTCCTCAGCGCCGCGTAATGCGTCTGGTTCCTTCCGATAAAGCGTCAATTGTAGGGTGATGGGCGATCACCCTTTCGTGTGCTTTTCACCAAAGCCCTCAAGGCGCTCCGGCACGTCGCCGACAAAGGATGCGTGAGTACCCTTGCGCACACCATGATGACCGCGACTCGCCCCGCCGACTCCGGCCTCGCCGGCCCGGGCGAGCTCGACCGCTACCCCTACGCCGACGCCGTCGGTGGCGAGCGCGCCGACCGCGTGGCTCCCGTATGGGACGGCCATGAAAGCGACATGGGCCGGGTCGGCCGCCGCGCCACCGGCAGTCGCGGCCGTGGCCTGCACGGCCAACTGGTCCAGCAGCTCGGCCAGATGATCGTCTCCGGCGATCTCGGGGCCGACCGCCCGCTCGTGCCCGAAGAGATCGGCCAGCGCTTCGAGGTCTCCCGGACCGTCGTCCGTGAATCGCTGCGCGTCCTGGAGGCCAAAGGCCTGGTCAGCGCGCGCCCGAACGTCGGCACCCGGGTCCGTCCCGTCAGCGACTGGAACCTCCTCGATCCCGACATCATCGAGTGGCGGGCGTACGGACCGCAGCGCGACGACCAGCGCCGGGAGCTGTGCGAGCTGCGCTGGACCATCGAGCCCCTCGCCGCCCGCCTCGCCGCGGGCCACGGCCGTGAGGACGTACAGCAGCGCCTCGCCGACATGGTCGAGATCATGGGCCACTCCGCCGCCCAGGGCGATTCCCTGACGTTCGCCCGTGCGGACGCGGAGTTCCATTCGCTGCTCCTCCAGCTCACCGGCAACCGCATGCTGGAGCACCTCTCCGGCATCGTCTCCGCCGCCCTCCAGGTCTCCGGCGGCTCGGCCCTCGGCTGCGAGCACCCCGTGGAGACCTCCGTCGGTCAGCACATGAAGATCGTCGACGCGGTCGGCTCGGGTGACGCGGCCGGTGCGGAGGTCGCGATGCGTCAGCTCCTCGCGACCGACGGTGAGACCGGGGTTCCGGGGGTGGGCGGCGCGGCGGATCACGTGGTCCCCGCTCCTCGCGAGCACTGAACGCCGCCGGTCCCGGTCTCGCTCGGCTCGCACCGGATTCGGCCCCACCCGGTCGAGCCTTCGGCGCCCGGCCCTGGCCGATCCCGAACCGGACGATCCAAGTTCTGGTCGATCCCGTACCGGATGATCCCGGCCCTGGTCGATCCCGGACGGCGCCCGTGCCCGGCCGTACCGAACAGCGGTGCTGCGGCGTCGCCCCCGCGGGAGGGGCTGAGCGTCCCAGGGTCCCTGCTCAGCAGAAACCGTACGCCGCTCTCGTTCGCGACCGGCCCCCGGTTGGTCCGGGGCGCCGGCAATCCGCCCGGCGGCAGCCGACCGGCTCCGCCGCTCCCACCCTTCTCGCCGGTCCCACGACCGCGACCGAAGCGTCATCACGGCGATTGCCGACAGCGAACACCACCGCCGATCACCTTGCGGTCACAAGCGACCACCGCGAACAGGAAGAAGAGCGAGCGAACCCGTACGTGCCGAAGGGCCCGTACGCACCGGTGGGGCGGTCGCCGAGCCGTGTGTCCCCGTGCGGGGCGGCCGCCTGCCCGGCCGTGCCGCACGCGCGGCCGGCGGTGCGGCGCTACGTACCGGCATCGGCCGCCCGGCCGGCGCTCCTCCCGTTCCCCCTCCGGCGCGGAGGTCCGCGGAGGCGTCGCCTCTCGCCCTCATCCCTCCAGTACGCCCCGACATCAATAAAAATGTGGCGTTATGGGGTGTGACTCGGGCCACGCGAATTGGGCGTAACGCTCTGCGGGGAAGCGCGATGACTTAAGAGGTGATAGCCGAGGAGGGAATACGGCGGCCGCTCGCGGCGCTGTTCAACTCCCTGGTTGCCCTTGCGCCGTCGGCCCACCCCCGCCGACGGTCGTCGGCTCCGGTCCACAGTGGACGGGGTCGGAAGCCGTTTCCATCGTTCCGAGAGGTTGTTCGTGTCGGCCAGCACATCCCGTACGCTCCCGCCGGAGATCGCCGAGTCCGAGTCTGTGATGGCGCTCATCGAGCGGGGAAAGGCTGATGGGCAGATCGCCGGCGATGACGTGCGTCGGGCCTTCGAGGCTGACCAGATTCCGCCAACCCAGTGGAAGAACGTTCTGCGCAGCCTCAACCAGATCCTCGACGAGGAGGGTGTGACGCTGATGGTCAGTGCCGCAGAGGCGCCCAAGCGCACCCGCAAGAGCGTCGCAGCGAAGAGTCCGGCAAAGCGCACCGCCACCAAGACCGTCGCGGCCAAGACGGCCGCGGTGAAGAAGACCACCGCGGCCGCGCCGGCCATGCCGTTGGCCTCGGCCGCGGCGGCGGACGGTCCCGGCGCCGAGGCGGAGTCCGCCCCGGCCAAGAAGGCGGCGGCCAAGAAGGTCACCGCGAAGAAGGCCACGGCCAAGAAGACGGCCGCGAAGAAGACGACGGCGAAGAAGACCGCCAAGAAGGACGCCGTCGACGAGATCCTCGAAGAGGACAACCTCGAGGAGACCACGGCGGCCCCGGGCAAGGGCGACGCGCCCGAGACCCCCGAGGGTGCCGAGGCCGCGGGCTTCGTGCTGTCGGACGACGACGAGGACGACGCCCCTGCGCAGCAGGTCGCCGCGGCCGGCGCCACCGCCGACCCGGTCAAGGACTACCTCAAGCAGATCGGTAAGGTCCCGCTGCTCAACGCCGAGCAGGAGGTCGAGCTCGCCAAGCGCATCGAGGCCGGCCTGTTCGCCGAGGACAAGCTGGCGAACTCCGACAAGCTGGCGCCGAAGCTGAAGCGCGAGCTGGAGATCATCGCCGAGGACGGTCGCCGCGCCAAGAACCACCTGCTGGAGGCCAACCTCCGCCTCGTGGTCTCGCTGGCCAAGCGCTACACCGGCCGCGGCATGCTCTTCCTGGACCTGATCCAGGAGGGCAACCTCGGTCTGATCCGTGCGGTCGAGAAGTTCGACTACACCAAGGGTTACAAGTTCTCCACGTACGCGACGTGGTGGATCCGCCAGGCGATCACCCGTGCCATGGCCGACCAGGCGCGTACGATCCGTATCCCTGTCCACATGGTCGAGGTCATCAACAAGCTCGCCCGTGTGCAGCGCCAGATGCTCCAGGACCTGGGCCGTGAGCCCACTCCGGAGGAGCTGGCCAAGGAGCTCGACATGACCCCGGAGAAGGTCATCGAGGTCCAGAAGTACGGCCGCGAGCCCATCTCGCTGCACACCCCGCTGGGCGAGGACGGCGACAGCGAGTTCGGTGACCTCATCGAGGACTCCGAGGCCGTGGTGCCGGCTGACGCGGTCAGCTTCACTCTTCTGCAGGAACAGCTCCACTCGGTCCTTGACACGCTCTCGGAGCGTGAGGCGGGCGTCGTTTCGATGCGCTTCGGCCTCACCGACGGCCAGCCCAAGACGCTGGACGAGATCGGCAAGGTCTACGGCGTCACGCGTGAGCGTATCCGTCAGATCGAATCCAAGACGATGTCCAAGCTGCGGCACCCCTCGCGTTCGCAGGTGCTGCGCGACTACCTCGACTGACGTCGCAGGTCACAGGGCATGAGGGCCCGGTCGCTCCCGCTGGGGAGGGGCCGGGCCCTCGGCGTGTCCGGGGTGCGCCGCGCGACACGCTGACTCACTCTGGGTGTACGAAAGCTCCCCCAGAGTCAGGAGTCGGTATGGGCATCCGCATCCGCGCTGTCACCACGGTCCTCGCCGCCATCGCGCCGGCCGTCGCCGTACTCGGAGTTCCGGGACCAGCCGCAGCGGACAGCGTCATCGTCGGGGGGCGGCAGGTGCAGGCTTCGTCCAGCCCGTGGGTCGTGGCCCTGGCGAGCCGTGAGCGCTTCGGGGACGAGCGTTCCGGGCAGTTCTGCGGCGGCGTGCTCGTGGGGCCCTCGACGGTGCTCACGGCGGCGCATTGCATGGGCAAGGACGTGTTGGGTGCGTCGCCGAACGCGGTGCCGGATCTGCGAGTGATCGTCGGGCGTACGGATCTGCGGAGCCGGGCGGGCCGGGAGATGGCGACCCGCAGCGTCTGGATCAACCCGTCGTACGACGCGACGACGAACTCCGGGGACTTCGCCGTGGTGAAGCTGCGGGGATCCGCTCCGGGGCGTGCGCTGTCGATGGCGGGTGCGGACGACCGCGCGTACCAGCCGGGCACGCCGGCGGCGGTCTACGGCTGGGGGGACACGACCGGCAACGGTACGTATTCATCGGTGCTGCGTGAGGCGCGGGTGCACGTCATGCCGGATGCGTCCTGTCGTCGGGCGTACCCGAAGAGTGTGGACGGTACGTACAACCCGGGCTCGATGCTGTGCGCGGGCACGCAGCAGGGCGGGCACGACGCGTGCCAGGGGGACAGCGGCGGTCCGCTCGTGGCGAACGGGCGGCTGGTGGGGCTGGTGTCGTGGGGCACCGGCTGTGGTGAGGCGGGCAAGCCCGGTGTCTACACACGGGTCTCGGCCGCCAAGCGGGCGGTACTGGCCCAGGGCGGCTGAGGACGGCTTCATGGGCCGCGAGCGTCGGTGGGCAGGAGGGCGGCTGGAGAGCCGCGAGGAGGCCCGGGGCGTCCCTCGACGAGGATGTCCCGGGCGGAGTGGTGCGAGCCTCCTGAGGGCGCCGTGGGCGCCACGGGCCGCGGACGGGAGCGAGTACGAGTGCGGGCGGCCTCCCCGGAATGGCCGGGGGAACCGCCCGCGCACGGCTCTGAGCCGTTACTCGCTCGTCGTCGGTGCGATGTGTCAGCGTTCCTCTTCGGACGCGGACGCCGGAGAGGCGGTCAGCCGCTCCGTCTCGTCCTGTATCTCCGCGGCGATCTTCTTGAGTTCCGGCTCGAACTTGCGACCGTGGTGGGCGCAGAAGAGCAGTTCGCCGCCGGACATCAGGACGACGCGCAGGTAAGCCTGTGCGCCGCAGCGGTCGCAGCGGTCAGCGGCCGTCAGCGGGCTCGCGGGGGTCAGAACAGTAGTCACGTCGCCTCTTCTCTAGCTCGACGAGCTGTCGTACCAGGGTCAACATCCAACCAGGCCGAAAACGTTCCCGCTCGTGGCTTTTCCTCGAAAATTTTTTTCCGAGGCGGCCGGGTGCTGCCGGGTGGCGGCGAATGAGCCGTATTGCGGTGGTCTGATTCGAGGTGTCGGTCGGGCCTAGTCCTCGCCGGCGGGGTTGCCGGTCGTTGATGAGGACGTGCCCGGAGCCTAAATGGTTCATGCCTCGAAGGGAACGTGATGTTCACGTCACGCACACGTGGAATAGAACGTACGAACGAAAGTCTACTAGCATGGGCCCGCTTACGGGTGGCGTCACATCGGCTCTACCAAGGCCTCGGTACCCTCTGACCGGCGACACCGCCACACCAGGGTCCGCGGAACGCGGACCACCAGAAATTCAGCGAGGAGCGAACCGCGTGACCGCCGAGATGTCCGTGCCGTCCACCGCCGTGCTGACCGGGGCAGACCGGGACGGATCCAACTACACCGCGCGGCACCTGCTCGTCCTGGAGGGCCTGGAGGCCGTCCGCAAGCGCCCCGGCATGTACATCGGATCCACCGACAGTCGCGGTCTGATGCACTGCCTGTGGGAAATCATCGACAACTCCGTCGACGAGGCGCTGGGCGGCTACTGCGACCGCATCGAGGTCGTCCTCCACGACGACGGCTCCGTGGAAGTCAAGGACAACGGCCGCGGCATCCCCGTGGACGTCGAGCCCAAAACCGGCCTCAGCGGCGTCGAGGTCGTCATGACCAAGCTGCACGCCGGCGGCAAGTTCGGCGGCGGCTCCTACGCCGCCTCCGGTGGCCTGCACGGCGTCGGCGCATCCGTGGTCAACGCCCTCTCCGCCCGCCTGGACGTCGAGGTCGACCGCAGCTCCAAGACCCACTCCATCAGCTTCCGGCGTGGCGTCCCGGGCATCTTCACCGAGTCGGGCCCCGAGGCGCCCTTCGACCCCACCGGGGGGCTCGTCAAGGGCAAGCGCATCCCCAAGACCCGCACCGGCACCCGGGTGCGCTACTGGGCCGACCGTCAGATCTTCCTCAAGGACGCCAAGCTCTCCCTGGAGACGCTGTACGCGCGCGCCCGCCAGACCGCCTTCCTCGTGCCCGGCCTCACCCTCGTCGTACGGGACGAGCGCGGCATCGAGACCGAGGGGCCGAGCGAGGAGACCTTCCACTACGACGGCGGCATCAGCGAGTTCTGCGAGTACCTCGCCCAGGACAAGGCCGTCTGCGACGTGCTGCGCCTCTCGGGGCAGGGCACCTTCAAGGAGACGGTGCCGGTCCTGGACGACCGCGGGCACATGACGCCCACCGAGGTGACGCGCGAGCTCGGCGTGGACATCGCGCTGCGCTGGGGCACCGGGTACGACACGACCATCAAGTCGTTCGTGAACATCATCGCCACCCCGAAGGGCGGCACCCACGTCACCGGCTTCGAACGCTCCGTGACCAAGACGGTCAACGAGGTGCTGCGCTCGGCCAAGCTGCTGCGCGTCGCCGAGGACGACATCGTCAAGGACGACGCCCTCGAAGGGCTCACGGCCGTCGTCACCGTACGGCTGGCCGAGCCGCAGTTCGAAGGCCAGACGAAGGAAGTGCTCGGCACGTCCGCGGCCAACCGCATCGTCGCGAACGTGGTGGCCAAGGAGCTGAAGGCGTTCCTGACCTCCACCAAGCGCGACGCGAAGGCCCAGGCCCGCGCGGTCCTGGAGAAGGCCGTCGCGGCCGCCCGCACCCGTATCGCGGCCCGGCAGCACAAGGAGGCGCAGCGCAGGAAGACCGCGCTGGAGTCCTCCTCGCTGCCCGCCAAGCTGGCCGACTGCCGCAGCGACGACGTGGACCGCAGCGAGCTGTTCATCGTGGAGGGTGACTCGGCGCTCGGTACGGCCAAGCTCGCCCGTAATTCGGAGTTCCAGGCGCTGCTGCCGATCCGCGGCAAGATCCTCAACGTGCAGAAGTCCTCGGTCTCGGACATGCTGAAGAACGCCGAATGCGGCGCGATCATCCAGGTCATAGGAGCCGGCTCGGGCCGCACCTTCGACATCGACGCGGCCCGCTACGGCAAGGTCATCTTCCTCGCCGACGCCGATGTCGACGGCGCGCACATCCGTACGCTGCTGCTCACGCTCTTCCAGCGGTACATGCGCCCGATGATCGAGCAGGGCCGGGTCTTCTCCGCCGTGCCGCCGCTGCACCGCGTGGAGCTGATCAACCCCAAGAAGGGCCAGGACAAGTACATCTACACGTACTCGGACAACGAGCTGCGGCAGACGCTGCTGGAACTCCAGCGCAAGAACATCCGTTTCAAGGACAGCATCCAGCGCTACAAGGGCCTGGGTGAGATGGACGCCGACCAGCTCGCCGAGACCACGATGGACCCCCGTCACCGCACCCTGCGCCGGATCAACATCAGCGACCTGGAGTCCGCCGAGAAGGCCTTCGACCTGCTCATGGGGAACGAGGTCGCGCCCCGCAAGGAGTTCATCACCAATTCCGCCGCGTCCCTGGACCTCTCGCGCATCGACACCTGAGCATCACCGCGCCGGGAGGGCCGTCCACCTACGGGTGGACGGCCCTCCGTGCATCTCCACCCGAGTCCCACCCGCGGGCCGATCCGCCCGCCGCCGCCCGTTCCTAGCGTGGGGAACACCGAAAACGTCCCCGCACCGGAGGCTTGAAACATGGGCGGCGCAGCCACCA
Organism: Streptomyces niger; assembly: GCF_000718305.1. Lineage (GTDB taxonomy): Bacteria > Actinomycetota > Actinomycetes > Streptomycetales > Streptomycetaceae > Streptomyces > Streptomyces niger. The sequence continues at coordinate 80,519 of NZ_JOFQ01000024.1, read as the reverse complement.
TCCTCGTCATCGCGGCCATTGCCGCCCTCGTCATCGTCCGGCAGTTCAGCGCGCGGAAGGTCGCCGGCGACCGCCGGCGCTGGTGGGTGCTCCCCGCCGTCCTGGGCTACGTCGCGATCAGCCGCTCCGGTGGCGCGCTGCTGGACCCCGAGCACACCGTCCTCGCCGCCGTCCTGCTCGGCGCCGGCATCGCCGCCGGGCTCGTCACGGGCGCGGGCACCGCCTGGACCATGCGCCTGTGGACCGACGCGAACGGCGTCGTGTGGGCCAAGGGGCGCGGCGCCACCGCCGCCGTCTGGGCCGCGGGCATCGTCGTACGCCTCGGCCTCCTCGGCATCGGCGCGCTCCTCGGCGTCCACCTGAACGGCCAGGCCACCACCCTCACCGTCGCCGCCCTGCTGCTGGCCCAGTCCGGCGCTCTGGTGTGGCGGGCCGGGCTGCTCGCCCCGGCGTACGGTGTTGCTGCCCCCAGGTGAGCCACGAGGAACAGGAGCGTCCGTCCGTGCCGCTGTCCCTGCCGTCGCGTTTCTGGACGCGCTGGCCGCTGCGCGAAGCGCTTGCCCAGGAAGGCGTCAGCCTCGTCCGCAAGCGGCTCGCCAGGCTCGTCCGCGCCCTCGTCCTGGGCGCACTGTTGTGGGCCACGGCCGCCGACTCGGACGTGCGCGGCTGGGTCGTGCCCCTCGGGGCGGCCGGCGTCCTCGCGGCCGGCGTCGCCTTCTGGGCGCTCTTCCGCACTTCCCTGCGCCGCATGTTGTGGCCCTCCGTGGCCCTGCTGCTCCTCCTGGAGGCCGGCGCCTTCGGCTTCCACGAGGCAGGGCTGACGGTGCCGTCCGTCGTGCTGTGGTGCGCCTGCGCCGTCACCGCGCTGGAACGCCTGCCACTGGCCGCGGCGGTTCCCTGCACCGCCGCCGCCCTCGTCGGGTACGCCCTGCTGACGAACGACGGTCTCTGGGCCACGGCGCTCACCACCGCCGGGCTGGCCCTCGCCGGCTACACCCTGCGCTTGGACGCCGAGGCGCGCGGCAACGCCCACCGCCTCCTGGCCCAGGAACGCGCAGCGCGCGCGGCCGAGGCCGAAGCCCGGGCCGCCGAGGCCGAATCGGCGGCGCTGGCCGAGCGCGGCCGGATCGCCCGCGAGATCCACGACGTGCTCGCCCACAGCCTCAGCGCGCAGCTCGTGCACCTGGAAGCGGCCCGTCTGCTCATCCAACGCAGCCCCGACCTGGAGGGTTCCCGCGCCGAAGTCCTCGAACGGGTGACGGCGGCCCGCAAGATGGCCCGTGAGGGACTGGACGGCACCCGTGAGGCACTGTCCGCACTGCGCGGCGAAATGCCGCCGGTGGAGGAGTTCCTGCGCGAGCTGGCCGCCTCCGAGGGTGCCCGGCTGGACGTCGCGGGGGAGAGGCGCACGCTGCCCCCGGAGGCGGGGCTCGCGGTCCGCCGAGTCGCACAGGAAGCACTGACCAACGTCCGCAAGCACGCCCCCGGAGCGCGCGTGGAGCTGCGCCTGGAGTACGCGGCGGACGAGGTCGGGCTGCGCGTACGCGACTCCGGAGGCCACGGCGCGCCCGGTGAGCTCGCGGACAGCGGCTCCGGATACGGTCTTCGAGGGATGCGGGAGCGTGCAGAACTGCTCGGCGGGACGCTGGAGTCGGGCCCTGATGAGGAAGGTTTCGTGGTGTGGCTGCGAGTGCCGGCGTGAGCGCACGAGTGGTGGTCGCCGACGACCAGACCGTGGTGCGTGAGGGCATCGTGATGCTGCTGGGCCTGCTGCCCGGTATCGAGGTCGTCGGCTCGGCATCCGACGGGGACGAGGCGGTCCGCCTGACCGCCGAACTGGCCCCGGACGTCGTCCTGATGGACCTGCGGATGCCGCGCTGCGACGGCGTGGAGGCGACGCGCCGTATCCGGGAGCGGCATCCCGCCACCCAGGTCGTCGTGCTGACCACGTACGCCGACGACGAGTCCCTCTTCCCGGCTCTCCGGGCCGGTGCGCGTGGCTACCTCACGAAGGACGCCGACGGCGACGAGATCGTACGGGCCGTCGAGGACGTGATGTCGGGACAGGCGGGGCTGTCGCCGCAGATCCAGCGACGGTTGCTGGAGCAGTTCGCGGAGGCCCCGCCCGTGCCGGGAGCGCCCGCCCCGGCGGCCGTCACGGAGCCGCCCGACGGGCTCACCGCCCGCGAGACGGAAGTGCTGGCCCTGGTCGCGGAGGGGCTCTCCAACCCCGAGATCGCCCGCCGGCTGCACGTCTCCACCGCCACGGTGAAGACCCACATCAACAACCTCTTCGCCAAGGCCGGCCTCCGGGACCGGGCGCAGGCGATCCACTACGCCTACCGGCACGGCATCGCCCGGCCCCCGGGGTGACCTGCAAGCCCGGCACCGGCCCTGTTGGTGCTCAACACGGTTGTGAAACGTCCCAGTTGGTCCGTCACCTGATGGGGTGAAGGATTCGCGATGGATGTCCGGGGACCACCGAATCTGTCCATCCTTGGGCCCACGGCCAGACAGGCCGCGGATCAAGGAGATGCCCGGTGGAGAAGCGCGACGGCCGCCCGGCCGGAGCCGTTCGGCTCGACGACCCCTGGTACGACACCCTGGCCCCGGGGCAGGGCGGACAGGGTGCTGCCGAACGGGAGGCAGCGGGGGAGGAACCGACGCCGCCGGACGCCCGTGCGTACGCGAGCGGCACGGAGCCACCGGCGGACGAGACCCCGGCCGGGACGACGCCCTCCGCCCTCGCCTGGCCCGGCCTTCCGGCGCAGCGCGCCGACGCGCCCGAGAGGCCCGGCGACCCCACCCACGCCGACGTCTACCTCACCGTGCAGCGCAGCGCCGCCTTCCAGGAGGTGCGCCGCCGCTACCGGAGCTTCGTCGTGCCCGCCACCGCGCTCTTCCTCACCTGGTACCTCGCGTACGTCATCGCCGCCGTCACCGTCCCCGCAGTGATGGCCCGCCAGGTCCTGGGACCGCTCAACGTCGCCATGCTCGCCGGGCTCGGACAGTTCGTCACCACGTTCCTGCTCACCTGGGCATACGCCCGGCACGCCCGGCTGCGCCGGGACCGCGCCGCGCTCGACCTGCGCTGGGAGACCCAGGAGAGGACAGGAGGCAACAACAGGTGACCAGCCCTCCAGCCGCCCTCGCCGCCGTGGCGACCGGCAACCACCAGCTCCTGACCCTGGCCCTCTTCAGCGCCTTCGTCGCCGTGACCCTCGCGGTCACCGCCTGGGCCGGCCGCCGCAGACAGGGTTCCGCAGCGGAGTTCTATGCCGGCGGCAGGCTCTTCTCCCCCATGGAGAACGGTTTCGCCATCGCCGGTGACTACATGTCGGCAGCCTCCTTCCTCGGCATCTCCGGCCTGATCGCCCTCTTCGGGTACGACGGCATGCTCTACTCCGTCGGCTTCCTCGTCGCCTGGCTCCTGGTCCTCTTCCTGGTCGCCGAACTGGTCCGCAACTGCGGCCGCTACACCCTCGCCGACGTCGTCGCTTCCCGTATGCGCCGCCGGCCCGTCCGCATCGCCGCCGGCGCGTCCTCCCTCACCGTCTCCGTGCTCTATCTCATCGCCCAGATGGTCGGTGCCGGCAGCCTCGTCGCCCTGTTGCTCGGCGGCACGGACCACACCGCACGCACCTGGACGGTCATCGGCGTCGGCGCCCTCATGGTCTTCTACGTGATCTGCGGCGGCATGCGGGCCACCACCTGGATCCAGATCATCAAGGCCGTGCTCCTCATGGGCGGCACCCTCACCCTGACCCTCCTCGTGCTGCTCCGGTTCCACGGGGACCTCGTCGCGCTGCTCACGACAGCGGCCCAACGCAGCGGCCACGGCGCGGACTTCCTCGCACCGGGACTCAAGTACGGCGGCACCTGGACCGCCCGGCTGGACTTCCTGAGCCTCGGCCTCGCGCTCGTCCTCGGGACCGCCGGCCTGCCGCACATCCTGTTCCGCTTCTACACCGTGCCCACGGCCCGGGCCGCCCGCCGCTCCGTGGTCTGGTCGATCGCCCTGATCGGCAGCTTCTACCTGATGACGATCGTGCTCGGCTTCGGGGCCGCCGCGGTCCTGGGAACCGATTCCGTACGGGCCGCCAACCCGGCCGGCAACACCGCCGTACCGCTCCTCGCCCTCGACCTCGGCGGTGGGCCGGATTCCACAGGCGGAACGATTTTGTTCGCGGTGGTCGCGGCGGTCGCCTTCGCCACGATCCTCGCCGTCGTCGCCGGCATCACCCTCGCCTCCTCGGCCTCCGTCGCACACGACCTGTACGGCGCCCTGCGGCGCCGTGGCCGCCCCGGACGGGGCCCGGCCTCCCCGCGGCCGGAAGCGGCGCTCAGCGAGGAGCCCAGGGGCCTCCGCGAGGTCACCGTCGCCCGGATCGCCGCGGCCCTCGTCGGCGCGGTGGCCCTCGGCCTCGCCCTTCTCGCCCAGAACCTGAACGTCGCCTTCCTCGTGAGCCTCGCCTTCGCGGTCGCCGCCTCCGCGAACCTCCCGGTACTGCTCTACGCCCTCTTCTGGCGCCGCTTCACCGCCCGGGGCGCCCTCGGGGCCATCTACGGGGGACTGCTCCCCGCCCTCGCCCTCGTGGTGCTCTCCCCGATCGTCTCCGGAAACCCCGCGGCGATCTTCCCCGGCCTGGACTTCCAGCTCTTCCCCCTGGAGAACCCCGGCATCGTCTCCATCCCGCTCGGCTTCCTCTTCGGCTGGCTCGGCACGGTCACCTCCGCCGCGGCCCCCGACGCCGCCGCCCGCCACGCCGAGACCGAAGTACGCGCACTGACCGGCGCAGACGCCGCGTAGGGCCGCACGACCGCCCTCAGGGCCGTCGTGGCCAGGCTCCGTCAGACCCAGTCGTACCGGTGCTCCGGCCGGCCCGTCTCGCCGTACCGGAGCGTCAGCCTGACCCGCCCCGCGCGCTCCAGGAGCTTGAGGTAGCGCTGGGCGGTCTGCCGGCTCAGCCCCGCCTGCCGCGCCACCTCCTGCGCCGACAGCGAGCTGTCGGCGGACCGCAGGACGGACCGCACCCGGTCGGCCGTGGCCGTGGAATGCCCCTTCGGCAGCTCGGCGGGGCCCGCGTTGGCGGCGCCCAGCGCCCCGAAGATCCGGTCCACCTCGGACTGCTCCGCCTGCCCGCCGTCCTCGAAGGTCCGCCGCAGCGCCGCGTACCCCTCCAGCTTCGACCGCAGCCCGGCGAACGTGAACGGCTTGACCAGGTACTGGAGCGCGCCGTGCCGCATCGCGGCCCGTACGGTGGCGACGTCCCGCGCCGCCGTCACCATGATCACGTCCGTGTGCAGGCCACGCTGGCGCAGCCGCGCCACCAACTGCAGCCCCGTCTCGTCCGGGAGGTAGTGGTCCAGCAACACGAGATCGACCGGCGTGCTCTCCAGAACGGCCAGCGCCTCGGCGGCGGTGTGCGCCTGCGCCACGACCCGGAACCCCGCGATCTTCGTGACGTACGCGGCATTGATCCCGGCCACCCGCACGTCGTCGTCGACAACGAGTACGTCGATCACTGCGCGCCTCCCGTGGGATCGGTCAACGATTCCCCGTCCACCGCGGCACCGTGCGTCTCGGACAGGGCGTCCGCGAGCGCATCGGGGAGCGTCACCGTGAACCGCGCGCCGCCACCCGGACGCTCGTCCACCTCCGCGCCGCCCCCGTAACGCTCCGCCAGTCGCCGCACGAGGACCAGCCCGATACCGCGCTGCCCGTGCGCCGGCGGCTCCTTCGTGGTCCACCCCTCCGTGAAGATCGCCTGACGCCGCTCCCGCGGCACTCCGGGACCGTTGTCACTGACCCGCACGATCGCCGTCCGGCCTTCCGTGCGCACCTCCACCTCGACCTGCCCGTCCCGCTCACCCGCGGCTGCGTCCAGCGCGTTGTCGACCAGATTGCCGACGACCGTGACGAGGGCGTGCGGATCCACCACCCGGTCCGGCAACCGCGTCGACGTCGCGATGCTCAGCGACACGCCACGCTCGGCAGCGACCGTCGCCTTGCCCACCAGCAGCGCCGCCAACAACGGATCGTGCACCCGCTCGGTGACCTGCTCGGCCGTGGCCCGATGCACCCCCACCGCGTGCGTCACGAACTCCACGGCCTCCTCGTACAAGCCCAGTTCGAGCAGCCCCAGCAGCGTGTGCAGCCGGTTCGCATGCTCGTGATCCTGCGCCCGCAACGCATCGATCAGCCCCCGCGTACCGTCCAGCTCCCGGCCCAGCCGCTCCAGCTCCGTACGGTCCCGCAGCGTCACCACGGCACCGCCGTCATCGGTCGGCATCCGGTTCGCCACCAGGACACGCTGCCCACTGACAGTGAGCAGATCGGCCCCCGAAGCCCGCCCGGCCAGCACGTCCGTCGTACGCCCCGGAGGCAGCACGGACTCCAAGGGACGGCCGGTGTCCTCCGCCCGGAGATCGAGCAACCGCTGCGCTTCGTCGTTCAGCAACCGGATGCGTCCCTGCCCGTCCAGCGCGACGAACCCCTCACGGATGCCGTGCAGCATCGCCTCCCGCTCGGTGAGCAACGCGGAGATGTCGGAGAAGGCCAGGTCGTGGGTGCGACGCTGAAGCCTGCGAGCGACGAGATAGGCCGCGAGCGCCCCCACCGCCAGCGCCCCGCCCGCGTACGCCAGCAGATCCGGCACGGTCGACAGCAACCGCTGCTGCACGCTCTCGTACGCGATCCCCACGGACACGGCGCCGACGATGCGGCCGTCGTCGTCCCGCAACGGCACCTTGCCGCGAGCCGAGCGCCCGAGAGTGCCCTCGTCGATCTGCATGACCTGCCGCCCGGAGAGGGCGGCGCTCGGGTCCGTGGACACGTGCCGACCGATCTGCTGCGGATCGGTGTGCGACCACCGCACCCCGTGCTCATCCATGACCACGACGTACTCGGCGCCCGTCGCCCGGCGAATCCGCTCCGCGACCGCCTGGACAGGCCCACCGCGAGACGGCCGGGAAGCTTCCAGCGCGTCGTCCAGACGAGGCTCAGCGGCGGTCGTCTGGGCGATGGCCAGGGCACGGCGCATGGCCTGATCGTCCAGCTGCGCGCTGAGCGGCGCGAGGAAGAGACCGGTCGCCAGCGCGGTCACACCGGCGGCGATGGCCAGCTGCACCAGCAGCACCTGCGCGAACACGCGACGCGGCCAGCGCGGCCGCGGCCACGCCCGGCCGCCGCTCCGCGGCTCACCGGCCGTCCCGCGCCCGCCTGCTCTCTCGTCGTCTCCGCCGCCCATATGAACGAACAGTAAGCGGGGTCGCGGAGGCGGGGTAATCGCGGGGGCGGGACGGTCCGCCGACCGACGACGGAAGACCGGTCACGTCCCGTCATGACTGGCCGCACCGCGCCGACGAGAGTTATCCACAGGCCCGCCACGCCCCCGCCGAATTCGCCTAACCTTCAGACGTATTCACAGAAAGTAATCGACCGGAAGCGGAGGATGCGGCGGAGGTGACCAGAGTGGCGGTCACGCCACGCGTCACGCGCCACGCGTCACGCCGCGCCGGCGACAGGTCCGGCGACAGATCCGGCGAGGGCTTCATCAGAGGGGGCCTCGCCACTCACCACGGGGGTGTGGGCAGTGATGCCTGAAACGAACATGTACGTCGGCGGGGCGATGGCGGCCCCGCAACTGGTCGGAGTGGCGGCGTCGCCGGTCCGCTGCTCGACGACGACCTGCCAGGACCGGCCGTCGACATGGGTCACCGTGAGATGCCAGGCAGGCCCACCGACCTCCGTCTCCGCACTCGGGCGGGTGCCAGCGTCGCCGCCATCACCGACATCGCTGCCATCGCCGGCACCGCCGGCATCGTCCACACGAACGACATCGACGACATCGAGGGCGTCGGCGCGCTCCTCGCCGATCGCCTCACGGACCGCGAGGTCGGCCGCCTGCGCCGGCCGGTCCCAGGTGGAGCGACCCCGACAGTGGTCGATGACGACACGACCGTCACGCGCCGCCACCACGGCGTCCTTCACCAGTGGCGCCTCGGCCCGGCCGTATGCGTATCCGTACGGCAGCACGAAAAGCGTGGGGGAGAAACGGTGGCCGCCGATGTGCGTGACCTCCCACGCCTCCATACCGTCCGCCGCCAGCTCCGCGGCGAGCGGCCGGCCGAGCACGGCACAGCAGCGGTCGCGTTTGCCATTGGTACACACGAGCACCGGCGGCAGGCCCTGGTACGGCTCCCAGATATCGCCGTGCTCGCCCGCACTCAGCGCCGCGAAGTCCAGCTCGGGGAGCGAGGCCGGATCGGCGATACGCGTCGTGCGGATCCATGAACGGCCGGGCGAGGTATGGGCGAGGAAAACCCGACGTGGTGCCCCGGCCCGCTGGTCGGCGTGGCGACCGGGACGACGGATGAGGGCGACGCGTACGTCGGTGTCTTCGGAGGCGGCCTCCAGGGCGCGGCCGACGGCCGGATCGAGATGGCTGTCGGTGAGTGCCTGGGCGCCCCAGGGTCCGCTCTGCTCGATGAGAAGCCAGGTACGGGCGGTGGCCGCCGTACCGGCCAAAGGTTCGGCCGCCATACGGGAGGCGGTTGCGCAGGTACTCACATAGGTGACCCTAACCTGCGTACCGCGCCCCCGGCGGACACCGCGGCCGCAATGGCCGGAGCCCGCCGCTGCGGTTCGGCTCGCATGGCCGTGAACTGGGTTCGCCGACGCGAGGCGAGATAAAGCTGAATGGGGCGACATGGCGGCTTTCCGCCGTCGGGGTGAGGGGGTGTGGGTGGGGGGCGGGGGGGGGGGGAGGGGACCCCGGAGTCGGGTGCTGGCCTGCTGGACTTGGCGGATCGACCGCACGCTGCTGATAGATCAACCGCATACTCAGAACCGACCGACACCCCGACCGACACCCCGACCGACGTACCGACCAACATCCCGAGCGACCTACCTACCGGCATCCCGACCGAGCTACCCACCGGCATCCCGACCGACATCCCGTTCCGGCATTCCGGCCGACCGGACGCACTGGAGGCGCCCCCTTGACCAGCAGCACGCAGCACCCGGGAGCTTCGTCTTCGAGCCAGTCGGGACCCTCGGACTTCTCGGGACCTTCGAATCTTTCGGGTCCCTCGGGTCCTTCGGTTCCTTCGGACGTCGGCGATCAGGGTGTTAACCGGGGCTCGGTCGCCCCGGAGGTGGCGCTCGGGCAGAGTCCGGTGCCGGTTGCCGAGGGGCCCGTGGCGCCGCAGATTCCGGTGGTGGTCCTCGCCGGGTTTCTCGGGTCCGGCAAGACGACCCTGCTCAACCATCTGCTGAGCCGGAGCGGCGGCACGCGGATCGGGGCGGTCGTGAACGACTTCGGGGCGATCGAGATCGACGCGATGCTGGTCGCGGGCCAGGTCGACTCCATGGTGTCGCTGGGGAACGGCTGCCTGTGCTGCGCGGTCGACACCAGCGAGCTGGACACCTATCTGGAGCGGCTGGCGCGGCCGTCCTCCCACATCGACGTCATCGTCATCGAAGCCAGCGGCCTGGCCGAGCCGCAGGAGCTGATCCGGATGATCCTGGCCAGTGAGAGCGATCGGATCGTGTACGGCGGGTTGGTCGAGGTGGTCGACGCGGCGGAGTTTGAGGACACTCGCGCCCGCCACCCCGAGCTGGACCGCCACCTGGGCATCGCGGACCTCGTGGTGCTCAACAAGGCCGACCGGATCGGTACCGGTCGGCGCGCGGAGTTGCTGGGCACGCTCGGGGAGCTGGCACCCGGTACGCCGGTGGTGCCTGCCTCGTACGGGCGCGTCGATCCGGAGCTGCTCTTCGAGCGGCGGCCTCGGGAGGGGGTGTCCGAGGGGCAGCTCTCCTTCGAGGACCTGCTCCGGGAGGAGGTCGAGCACGATGAGGTCGAGCACGAGGAGTGCGCGGCCTGCGCGGGCGAAGGGGCCTCCGGGGGCGAAACCGGCGGCACCGGCGGCACCGGCCCTACCGGCGAGGGAGACGGCGGGCCCGGTCATGGCCATCGGCACAGTCACAGGTCGCATCTGCACTCGGCCTACGAGACGGTCGAGTTCACGTCGGCAGAGCCGATGCATCCGCGGCGGTTGATGGAGTTCCTGGACGCGCGGCCCGCGGGGCTGTACCGCATCAAGGGGTTCGTGCACTTCGGGGTGGAGGGGAGTCGGCAGAAGTTCACCGTGCACGCGGTCGGCGGCTTTCTGCGGTTCTACCCCGGCGAGTGGGACTCGGGGGAGGAGCGGCTGACGCAGTTGGTGCTCATCGGGTCCGGTATCGATGCACCGGCCCTGCGCAAGGCTCTGGACGGCTGCCGTGACACCTCGCCCGAGGAAACCGACCCGCACGCGATGTGGGGCGTGCTGCGGTACGTACCGTCGACCGCCTCCGACGAGGAGCCGGAAGAGGCCGAGGGGGAGTAAGCCAGCTGCCGCGAGGCGACGACCGGCCCCGACCCCGGCCCTGGCCTCCGCCTCCGCCTCCGCGGCTCCGTGTTCCCCACCTTCACCGTTCCACGCCGAAGCCCGGCGCCGTACGACCCAAGGTCGTACAACGCCGGGCTTCCGCCGCACGCGCACGAGGCGCGGCTACACCGGGCCGGCCAGCGCAGCCACCGTCTTGGTGAGGGGGACGCCGGAGCCGTCGCGGCGCGGGTCGGGGTCCGGGAGGGGGACCGGGCTGCCCTTCGCGTCGGCGGCGCGGGCCGGGGCGGCGCCGGCCCAGGCCAGCGTGAGGTGGTCCTCGCCCTTCAGGAAGCGCTGGCAGCGGACGCCGCCGGTCGCCCGGCCCTTGCGCGGGTACTGGTCGAACGGGGTGAGCTTGGCGGTACTGACGCCGTCGTCCAGGGTGCCGTGCGAGCCCGAGACGGTGAAGACGACCGCGTCGGCGGCCGGGTCGACGGCGGTGAAGGAGATGACCTTCGCGTCGGGGCCGAGCTTGATGCCGGCCATGCCGCCGGCGGCCCGGCCCTGCGGGCGTACCTGTGCGGCCGGGTAACGGAGCAGTTGGGCCTCGTCGGTGATGAAGACCAGGTCCTCCTCGCCGGTGCGCAGTTCGACGGCGCCGACGACGCGGTCACCGTCCTTGAGGGAGATGACCTCCAACTCCTCCTTGTGGGCCGGGTAGTCCGGTACGACTCTCTTCACCACGCCGTGTTCCGTGCCCAGGGCGAGGCCGGGTGAGGATTCGTCGAGGGTGGTGAGGCAGATCAGCTCCTCGCCGTCCTCCAGGGTGAGGAACTCGGAGATCTGCGCGCCGCCGGACAGGCTGGGCGCGGCGGCCGTCTCCGGTAGCTGCGGGAGGTCGATGACCGACAGGCGCAGCAGTCGTCCGGTGGAGGTGACCGCGCCGACCTCGGCGCGGGCGGTGGCAGGTACGGCGGAGACGATGACGTCGTGCTTGGCGCGCTTGGCGTCGATGTCGAAGGAACCCTCGCCGCCCGCCGTACGGGCCAGCAGGCCTGTGGAGGACAGCAGGACGCGGCAGGGGTCGTCGGCGACCTCGAGCGGTACCGCGGCGGCGGTGGCGCCGGAGGACTCCAGCAGGACCGTGCGGCGGTCGGTGCCGTACTTCTTGGCGACCGCGGCCAGTTCGTTGGAGACCAGCTTCCGCAGCTCGGCGTCGGATTCGAGGATCTTGGTCAGCTTCTCGATGTCGGCGCGGAGGGTGTCGCGCTCGGACTCCAGCTCGATGCGGTCGAACTTGGTGAGGCGACGCAGCGGCGTGTCGAGGATGTACTGGGTCTGGATCTCGCTCAGCTCGAAGCGCTCGATGAGGCGCTGCTTGGCCTCGGCGGTGTTGTCGCTGGAGCGGATGAGTCGGATGACCTCGTCGATGTCGATGAGGGCGGTGAGCAGGCCCTCGACGAGGTGGAGGCGGTCGCGCTTCTTGCCGCGGCGGAATTCGCTGCGTCGCCGCACCACGTTGAAGCGGTGGTCGACGTAGACCTCCAGCAGTTCCTTCAGGCCCAGCGTCAGCGGCTGGCCGTCGACCAGCGCGACGTTGTTGATGCCGAAGGACTCCTCCATGGGCGTGAGCTTGTAGAGGTTCTCCAGGACGGCTTCGGGGTTGAAGCCGTTCTTGATCTCGATGACGAGGCGGAGGCCGTGCTCGCGGTCGGTGAGGTCCTTGACGTCGGCGATGCCCTGCAGCTTCTTGGCGCCGACCAGGTCCTTGATCTTGGAGATGACCTTCTCGGGGCCGACCGTGAAGGGCAGTTCGGTGACGACCAGGCCCTTGCGCCGGGCCGTGACGTTCTCGACGGTCGCGGTGGCGCGCATCTTGAAGGAGCCGCGGCCCTTTTCGTACGCGTCGCGGATGCCGGAGAGGCCGACGATGCGGCCGCCGGTGGGCAGGTCCGGCCCCGGCACGTACTTCATGAGCGTTTCGAGGTCGGCGTTCGGGTGCTTGATGAGGTGCCGGGCGGCGGCGATGACCTCACCGAGGTTGTGCGGCGGCATGTTCGTCGCCATGCCGACGGCGATGCCGGAGGTGCCGTTGACGAGGAGGTTCGGGTACGCCGCCGGGAGGGCGACCGGCTCCTGCTCCTGCCCGTCGTAGTTGGGCTGGAAGTCGACGGTGTCCTCTTCGATGGACTCCGTCATCAGGGAGGTGGCGGAGTCCATCCGGCATTCGGTGTACCGCATGGCGGCGGGCGGGTCGTCGTTACCGAGCGAACCGAAGTTGCCGTGGCCGTCGACCAGCGGCAGCCGCATGGAGAAGGGCTGCGCCATGCGCACGAGCGCGTCGTAGATGGACGCGTCGCCGTGCGGGTGGAGCTTACCCATGACCTCGCCGACGACGCGGGCGCACTTGACGTAGCCGCGGTCGGGGCGGAGGCCCATCTCGTTCATTTGGTACAGGATGCGGCGGTGTACGGGCTTGAGTCCGTCGCGTGCGTCGGGCAGGGCGCGCGAGTAGATGACCGAATACGCGTACTCCAGGAAGGAACCCTGCATCTCATCGACGACGTCGATGTCGAGGATCCGCTCCTCGAAGTCCTGGGGCTCGGGGGTGCCCCCTGAGGGTCGGGTCTTCGTGCTGCGGCGGGCCATCGCGGCTGCGGCTCCTTCGCTCGAACTCGGCTTCGCTTACGGCTGGGCGTCTGCTGGTCCGGCGGGGCGGCGCGAGTGCGTGTCCGTCCTGCCGGGCGGCAGGCTCAGCGGCCGGTGCTGGCGCTCAACGGCTGAGCCTGTCGCCGACCATTGTGGCCCGCGGGTCTGACATCGCCGACCGCGACCCGTCCGTACGCCCGTCCGAGGGGAATGTGCGGCGGGCCTCGTTCCGGGGAATCTCCTTGCGGCGGGGTGCCGGGCGGGAACTTCGCCAGATGTCGGCGCGCTTGCATACAGTGACAGAACTTCCTCGCAAGCGGATCGAAGGGACGTACATGCCCATGGGTCACACGGCCACAGAACAAGCCGGGTCCGGCGGCCTGACAGCGACCGAGCACCGGCTGGCCAATGGCCTGCGCGTGGTGCTCTCCGAGGACCACCTGACCCCCGTCGCGGCGGTCTGCCTGTGGTACGACGTCGGCTCCCGCCACGAGGTGAAGGGCCGCACGGGCCTTGCGCATCTTTTCGAGCACCTGATGTTCCAGGGTTCGGCGCAGGTCAAGGGCAATGGTCACTTCGAGCTGGTGCAGGGCGCCGGCGGTTCGCTCAACGGCACCACGAGTTTCGAGCGGACGAACTACTTCGAGACCATGCCGGCGCATCAGCTGGAACTCGCCCTGTGGCTGGAGGCGGACCGGATGGGTTCGCTGCTGGCCGCGCTGGACGAGGAGTCCCTGGAGAACCAGCGGGACGTGGTGAAGAACGAGCGCCGTCAGCGGTACGACAACGTGCCTTACGGGACGGCGTTCGAGAAGCTGACGGCGATGGCCTACCCGGAGGGCCACCCGTACCACCACACGCCCATCGGGTCGATGGCGGACCTGGACGCTGCGTCTCTTGAAGATGCGCGCGCGTTCTTCCGGACGTACTACGCGCCCAACAACGCCGTGCTGTCCATCGTGGGCGACATCGACCCCGAGCAGACGCTCGCCTGGGCGGAGAAGTACTTCGGCTCCATCCCGGGCCACGACGGCAAGCAGCCGCCGCGGGACGGCTCGCTGCCCGAGGTCATGGGCCGGGAGCTGCGGGAGGTCGTGCACGAGGAGGTGCCCTCGCGGGCTCTCATGGCGGCGTACCGGCTGCCGCACGACGGCACCCGTGAGGCTGATGCCGCGGACGTGGCGTTGACGATCCTGGGTGGCGGCGAGTCGTCGCGCCTGTACAACCGCCTCGTGCGCCGCGACCGCAGCGCCGTCGCGGCGGGTTTCGGGCTGCTGCGTCTTGCGGGCGCGCCGTCGCTGGGCTGGCTGGACGTGAAGACGTCGGCCGGCGTGGAGGTGCCGGCCATCGAGCGGGCCGTGGACGAGGAGCTCGAGCGCTTCGCGGCGGAGGGCCCGACCGCCGAGGAGATGGAGCGGGCGCAGGCCCAGTTGGAACGCGAGTGGCTGGACCGTCTGGAGACGGTCGCCGGGCGCGCGGACGAACTGTGCCGTTACGCGGTGCTGTTCGGTGACCCGCAGCTCGCCCTGAGCGCCGTACAGCGCGTTCTGGAGGTGACTCCGCAGGAGGTGCAGGCGGTCGCCGCGGCGCGGCTGCGTCCGGACAACCGCGCGGTGCTGGTCTACGAGCCGACCGGGCCCGCCGAGGCCGCCGCGGTGGAGGCCACCGAGCCCGACGCGACCGCCGCCCAGCACGAGACCGAGACCGAGGAGGCGGCCCAGTGACCGACGCCGCGACCCCCACCATGACGTTCCACCCGCAGCCGCAGGCCGGACAGCCGAAGCCGTGGGCGTTCCCGGCGCCGGTGCGCGGCCGGCTCGGCAACGGCCTGACGCTGCTGCGCGCCGACCGGCCGGGCCAGCAGGTCGTCGCGGTCGAGATCAACCTGGTGGCGCCGCTGGAGTCCGAGCCCGAGGGCCTGGACGGTGTCGCCACGATCATGGCGCGTGCGCTCTCCGAGGGCACCGACAAGCACAATGCCGAGGAGTTCGCGGCCGAGCTGGAGCGGTGCGGCGCCACGCTGGACGCGCACGCCGACCACCCGGGCGTCCGCGTGTCCCTGGAGGTGCCGGCCTCGCGCCTCACGAGGGCGCTGGGCCTGCTGGCCGACGCGCTGCGCGCTCCGGCCTTCCCCGACGGCGAGGTCGAGCGCCTGGTGCGCAACCGCCTGGACGAGATCCCGCACGAGCTGGCCAATCCGGGCCGCAGGGCGGCGATGGCGCTGTCCAAGGAGCTGTTCCCGGCCACCGCCCGGATGTCCCGGCCGCGGCAGGGCACGCAGGAGACGGTGGCGCGTATCGACGCCGCCGCGGTGCGTGCCTTCTACGAGGCGCACGTGCGTCCCGGTACGGCCACCGCCGTGGTCGTCGGCGACTTTGCCGGGGTGGACCTGGACGCGGCGCTGGAGGAGACCCTCGGGGCGTGGGCGGGCTCCACCGCGGAGCCGGTCGCGGCCTCGCCCATCGTGGCCGACGACACCGGCCGTGTCGTGATCGTGGACCGGCCCGGTGCGGTTCAGACGCAGCTGCTGATCGGCCGGATCGGCCCGGACCGGCACGACCGGGTGTGGCCTGCCCAGGTGCTCGGCACGTACTGCCTGGGCGGCACGCTGACCTCGCGGCTGGACCGGGTGCTGCGCGAAGAGAAGGGTTACACGTACGGCGTGCGGTCGTTCGGCCAGGTGCTGCGCTCCTCCGCGGACGGTACGGGCGCCGCGATGCTGGCCATCAGTGGTTCGGTGGACACGGCTTCTACGGGGCCTGCGCTGGAGGACCTCTGGAAGGTGCTGCGGACGCTGGCTGAAGAGGGGCTGACCGACGCCGAGCGGGACGTGGCGGTGCAGAACCTGGTCGGCGTGGCGCCGCTGAAGTACGAGACGGCGGCGGCGGTCGCGGGGACGCTGGCCGACCAGGTCGAGCAGGAGCTGCCCGACGACTTCCAGGCGCAGCTGTACCGGCGCATGGCCGAGACCGGCACGGTCGAGGCGACCGCCGCCGCGGTCAGCGCCTTCCCGGTGGACCGTCTCGTGACGGTTCTGGTGGGCGATGCGGCGCAGATCGCGGAGCCGGTGCGGAAGCTGGGCATCGGAGAGGTGTCGGTCGTCAAGGGCTGATGCGGAGGTGGCCGGCGGCGGCAGCGGACCGCCGTCGGCTCTTGCGGTAGCGGACCGCCGCCGGCCCTCGCGGTAGCGGCTGTGAATCCGCCTGCGCCCTACGGCAGGATGGCGGGCCGGAACGGGCCGTACCGGTGCCGTCACGGACTGGCGGGAAAGCTGCCAACACCCCTCACGTAACAGGACATAAGGGATCCCGGGTCGCCAATGCGGCCCGGGATCTCTGCTTTTGTCCGGAATGCAGTAGGTGGTTGCCTGCGCGGCGTGTGGCGTCCGGCACAAACTCCCGATTCTGTTTGCTGATCATGAGATGTCCCGTTTAGCGTCGGCTCGGCTGTTCGACAGAAGTGCGCCGCACCCGCGGCCGCCGGGCAGTCATCGCCGAGTCCCCGTACGGCGCGAGCCAGGGGAGCCGGGGACCCACATGTCCCTTGGGGTGAATCGGCGCCCTCTGCGGAGGGGGCCGTAGGAGACCTTCCTGCTCCGAACCCGTCAGCTAACCCGGTAGGCGAGAAGGAAGGAAAGGAGTGCGCCGGTCATGGCGTTCACCCGTGCCACCGGCAAGCACCGCCGCCCCGGCCGTGCTGCCCGGACCACCCGCAACATCGCCGGTATGGCCGCGGCGACCGGCGTCGTCGTCTCCATCGCCTCCCCGGCGCTGGCCGCGAACGAGGACTCGGCCGCCACCACCGACGCCGGCCTGACCCGTGCCCTCGCCGACACCGGCGACCGGGTCGCCGACAACATCGTCGCGCAGGCCGACGCGCAGGAGGAGGCCGCCGAGGTCGCCGCGGCGCGCACCCAGGTCGAGGACGCGGCCGTGAAGAGCGCCGAGGCCGCCAAGAAGAAGGCCCAGGAGGAGCGGCGCAAGGCCGCCGCCGAGGCCGCCAAGAAGAAGGCCGCCAAGGCCCGCGCCTCGCGCTCGCAGGCCCGCACCACCCTCAGCCCCTCCGGTTTCGTCGCGCCGATCGCCGGCAGCTACGTCTCCACCGGCTACAAGGCCTCCAGCGGCCTGTGGTCCTCCGGCAGCCACACCGGCATCGACTTCCACGCCGCCTCCGGCACCGCCGTCCACGCCGTCGGCGCGGGCACCGTCGTCGAGGCCGGCTGGGGCGGCGCCTACGGCAACAACATCGTCCTCAAGATGGAAGACGGCACCTACACCCAGTACGGCCACCTGTCGTCCATCGGCGTCTCGGTCGGCCAGAAGGTCTCCGCGAACCAGCAGATCGCGCTGTCCGGCAACACCGGCAACACCACCGGCCCGCACCTGCACTTCGAGGCGCGCACCGGCCCGGACTACGGCTCGGACATCGACCCGATCGCGTACCTGCGCTCGCACGGCGTCAGCGTCTGAGGGTCCGCCCCGTACGGCGCACTCCGCGTACCACCCGAAGCCCCGGCCCGACGGCCGGGGCTTCGGCGTCTCCGGGAACGCTTCCGCCCCCGCGTACCCGTGCGCCCCGTTCCTCGGCCGGCACCCCTTTCACCGACCGGCACCCCTTTCGTCGGCCAAAAAATATTCAGAAATTCGTCATGGCCGTCGGAATGGGTGGCCCGGTGTCATAGAGTCACGGAAAGGCGTCGCCCGGCGGCGTTTCCAGAGGATTCCGGCGGAGGCACGGACGATGCGAGGAAATATTTCGACGCATGCGGTCTGCACGGCGATTCGCGACGACATCGTATCCGGCGCGTACCCGCCCGGCTCCCGGCTGATCGAGGAACTGCTCGCCGCCCGGTACGGCGTCTCCCGCGTCCCCGTACGCGAAGCGCTGCGCACCCTGGAGTCCGAGGGGTTCGTCACCACCCGGCGGCACGCGGGCGCGTGCGTCGCCGAGCCGACCGCACAGGAGGCCGCCGACCTCCTGGACATCCGCCTCCTCCTGGAGCCCCTGGGCGCCGCCCGCGCCGCGGCCCGCCGCTCCGCCGCGCACCTGAAGGTGCTGCGCGGCCTGGTCCGGCTCGGGCAGGCGAGAGCCCGCCACGGTGACCCCGGCGACCTGCGGCAACTGGACGGCTGGTTCCACGTGACGCTCGCGCAGGCGAGCGACAGCGCCAGCATGACGGCGCTGCTCATTCAGGTGCGCCGCAAGATCGACTGGGTGTACGCGGTCGACCTGGGCGGGACGTCGCCGGGGGACGTGGACCGGTACTGGCAGGAGCACGGCGCCATCGTGGACGCGGTGGCGCGCGGCGACGCCGAGCGCGCTCGCGCGCTCACGGCCGCCCACCTGGAGCACGCGCTGCCCGCCCACCGGCTGCGCCACCCGGCGCCGGCGGTGAGGTGAGCGAAACCGCCCGTACACATGACGCGCGCCCGGAATTAACACCGCTGCCGTATACAAGACCTGAGGAAAGCGACGCCCCTTCTTCGGTGTGCTCGAATTTCTTTGGCGTGCTTGCATTTCTTCGCGCGCTCGAATTCTCGGATGGCCGCCATGCGTGCGCGCCGCTTTATTTCCCCGTCGTGGTAATCGGCTCGGGTGGACCGGTTCGACACTCGCGGTGGAACTCGTTCGACAATTGCGTGGGGCCCGGCAGCGTCCACTGTCCGGCGGACGCGGAACGGCCCCGCCCGTGCCCCCGTGCGGGGGCCACCGTGGCGGGGCCGTGAGAGGCCGTTCCGGCGGCGTGCGGCCGCCGGGGTGCCCGAAGGGTCAGACCGTCTCCGGGAGCTCCTCCAGGCCCTCGGAGACGAGCTTCGCCAGGCGGTCCAGCGCGGCGTCGGCGCCCTCGGCGTCCGAAGCCAGCACGATCTCCTCGCCACCCTGGGCGCCCAGGCCCAGGACCGCGAGCATGGAAGCGGCGTTGACGGGGTTGCCGTCACCCTTGGCGATCGTGACCGGCACGCCGGATGCGGTGGCCGCACGGACGAAGATCGAGGCGGGGCGGGCGTGCAGACCCTCGGCCCATCCGACATTGACGCGGCGCTCAGCCATTGTGTTGCCCTTCGGGTCGGAAAAGTTGTCTAGACCAGTGTCTCACGCGGGCACCGGTGGTCCGGTGTGCCCAGCCCGCGCGAGCGCTCGGATCCTAAGAGTCCAAGCCTGCGTCACGCCCACGCTGTACGCATGCTGAGACCCGGTCGTACGCACCGTCCCGTCGCCGGGCACATACGGTCGTCTCCGTGCCGGCCCCCGGCACTTCGCACGACCCCCCGGGGGGCAGCCGGTCGTACGCTGTCCGCATGGAGACGCCGTCGGATACCGCCGCCTACCCCGCCCACTGGGAAGCCGACGTGGTGCTGCGTGACGGCGGCACCGCCCGGATCCGCCCCATCACCCCGGCCGACGCGGAACGCCTGACCTCCTTCTACGAGCAGGTCTCCGACGAGTCGAAGTACTACCGCTTCTTCGCGCCCTACCCCCGGCTCTCCGACCGCGACGTGCACCGCTTCACCCACCACGACTACGTGGACCGGGTGGGACTCGCCGCCTTCGTGGGCGGCGAGATGATCGCGACGGTCCGGTACGACCGCATCAACGCCGACGGCCGGCCGGCCACCGGCCCCGACGCCGACCAGGCCGAGGTCGCCTTCCTCGTCCAGGACGCCCACCAGGGCCGCGGCGTGGCCTCCGCACTGATGGAGCACATCGCGGCGGTCGCCCGCGAACGCGGCATCCGGCGCTTCGCCGCCGAGGTGCTGCCCGCCAACACCAAGATGATCAAGGTGTTCACGGACGCCGGGTACACCCAGAAGCGCACCTTCGAAGACGGCGTCGTCCGCCTCGAATTCGGCCTGGAGCCCACCGAGCAGTCCATGGCCGTCATGCGCGGCCGCGAGCACCGCGCCGAAGCCCGCTCCGTACAGCGGCTGCTCGCCCCCGGGTCCGTCGCCGTCATCGGCACCGGCCGCGCCCCCGGAGGCGTCGGCCGCTCCGCCCTCCGGAACATCCTCGACTCCGGCTTCACCGGCCACACGTACGCCGTCAACCACGCCTTTCCCGAAGGCGGCAGCACGCTGGACCCGGAGGGCGTACCCGCCTACCGCTCGCTCCGCGACATCCCCGACCCCGTCGACCTGGCCGTCGTCGCCGTGCCTGCCGCCCACGTGCCCGACGTCGTACGGGACTGCGGCGAACACGGCGTACAGGGGTTGGTCATCCTCACCTCCGGATACGCCGAGGCCGGCCCCGAAGGACGCGAGAAGCAGCGCGCCCTGCTGCGCCAGGCCCGCTCCTACGGGATGCGCCTGGTCGGCCCGAACGCCTTCGGCCTGATCAACACCGCACCCGGCGTCCGCCTCAACGCCTCCCTCTCGCCCCGCCTGCCCGGCGCCGGCCGCGTCGGCCTCTTCACCCAGTCCGGCGCGATCGGCATCGGACTGCTCAGCGCCCTCCAGGAGCGCGGCTCCGGGGACGGCGCCATCGCCGGCGTCTCCACCTTCGTGTCGGCCGGCAACCGCGCCGACGTCTCCGGCAACGACCTCCTCCAGTACTGGTACGAGGACCCCGCCACCGACGTCGCGCTGCTCTACCTGGAGTCCATCGGCAACCCCCGCAAGTTCACCCGGCTCGCCCGCCGCACCGCGGCCGCCAAGCCCGTCGTGGTCGTCAAGGGCGCCCGGCACAGCGGCACCGTCCCCCTCGGCCACACCGTCCCCACCACCCGCATCCCCGACTCCACCGTCTCCGCCCTGATGCGGCAGGCCGGCGTCATCCGCGTCGGCACCGTCACCGAACTGATCGACGCGGGCCTGCTGCTCGCCTCCCAGCCGCTGCCCGCCGGCCCCCGGGTCGCGATCCTCGGCAACTCCGAAGCGCTCGCCCTCCTCGCGTACGACGCGTGCCTCACCGAGGGCCTGCGCCCGCAGCGCCCCCATGTGCTGCCCTTCGCCGCCACGACGGCGCAGTTCCGCGCGGCACTGGCCGAGGCCCTCGCCGGCGACCGCATCGACGCCGTCCTGATCACCACCATCCCGTGGGTCGCCGAGGGCAGCAGCGCGGACCCCGAGGAGATCGCGGCCCTCGCCACCGCCCTGCGCGAGGCCGCGGCCGAGGGGCCCGCCAAGCCGGTCACCGTCGTCCACCTCGCCATGGAGGAACTCGCCGGGGCACTCTCGGGGACCACCGAGGGGGCGGTCGACGAACCCCCCGCCCCCGCCGCCGCGCCGGAAGCCGACGAGGACGCCTCCCAGGCGCCGCGGACGCGCCCCGGCGGCCTGCCCCGCATCCCGGCCTACCCCGCCGCCGAACGGGCCGTACGCTCCCTCGCCGAGGCTGTCCGGTACGCCGCCTGGCGCCGCGAGTCCGCAGCCCCCGGCAAGGTCCCCGAGTACGACGACATCCAGGAGGCCGCGGCCGGCGCCGACATCGAGCGGCTGCTCGACGAGCTCACCACCGACGCCGAACCGCACCGCTCCGTCGCGCTGCCCGCCGACGAGGCCGCCGCCCTCCTGGGCCGCTACGGCATCCGCGTCCGCGCCGCCCTCCCCGCACCCGACGCGGACGCCGCCGTACGCGCCGCAGAGGCCCTCGGCTACCCCGTCGCCCTGAAGACCACGGCCCCTCACCTGCGGCACCGCGCCGACCTCGGAGGCGTCCGCCTCGACCTCCCCGGAGAACACGCTCTCCGCCGCGCCTACCAGGAGCTCACCGACTTCCTCGGGAAGCCCGAAGAGCTGCGCCCAGTGGTGCAGGCGATGGTGCCCCGCGGCGTGGACACTCTCATCCGCGCCTCCATCGACCCCGCGGCCGGCGCCGTCCTCTCCTTCGGGCTCGCCGGCGCCCCCTCCCAGCTGCTCGGCGACACGGCCCACCGCCTCATCCCCGCCACCGACCGCGACGTCGCCGAACAGATCCGCTCCATCAGGAGCGCGCCGCTGCTCTTCGGGTGGCGCGGCTCGCAGCCCGTAGACAGCGCGGCCCTGGAGGAGCTGCTGCTGCGCCTCTCCCGGCTCGTCGACGACCACCCCGAGGTCGTCGGCATCGACCTGGAACCGGTCGTCGTCGCCCCCCAGGGGCTCTCCGTCCTCGGCGCCTCGGTGCGCCTGGCCCGCCCCCCGGCCACCACCGACCTCGGCCCCCGCCGCCTCCCCGTGTACTGACGCCCGGCCCCCGTCGCCTGCGGGCCGTACCCGCCCCGGCGCCCCGTAGGATGGACCCCATGGCTAAGACCGGTACGACGACCCAGGGGCTGCGCGCGGCGATCGAGCGCAGCGGCTATTACCCGGCACTCGTGGCCGAGGCGGTGCAGGCCGCGATCGGCGGCGAGCCCGTGGTGTCGTACGTGGTCCACCAGGAGACGACCTTCGACGCCAATGAAGTGCGGCGCCACGTGACCGTCCTGGTCCTCACGGACACCCGCTTCATCGTCAGCCATACCGACGAGCAGGCCGCCGACGCCACGTCGCCGACCCCGTACGCCACCACCTCCACGGAGTCGGTGAAGCTCGGCCGCATCTCCTCCGTCGTCCTCAGCCGCGTCGTCGCCAACCCCGAGGCCTACACCCCGGGTCAGCTGCCCCGCGAGGTCGTGCTGACCATCGGCTGGGGCGCCGTCGCCCGCCTCGACCTGGAACCCGCCAGCTGCGGCGACCCGAACTGCGAGGCCGACCACGGCTACACCGGGTCCTCCACCGCCGACGACCTCTCGCTGCGCGTCAGCGAGGCCGGCGACGGCCCGGACACCGTCCGGCAGACGCTCGCCTTCGCGCAGGCGCTCTCCGAAGCCACCGCCGCCTCGGCCGCCCGCTGATGGCGGGTTACGCCGTGGACCCGGCGTCCGCCTGGCCCGAACCGCTGGACCTCGACTCCGCGCCGGTACCCCGCTACGGCACCGGCTCGCTCGCCGACCTGCTGCCCGCCATCACCGCCGGCCAGGGCCTTGCACACGCGCAGCCGACGGGCCTGGAGCTGGCCCCCGCCGACCGCGCCTGCGTCTTCCTGATCGACGGCCTGGGCTGGGAGCTGCTGCGCGCTCATCCGGACGAGGCGCCCTTCCTGTCCTCACTGCTCGGCACGTCCATGAACGGCACCGGACGCCCCATGACGGCCGGTTTCCCGTCCACCACGGCCACCTCCCTCGCCTCGGTCGGCACCGGCCTGCCACCCGGCGCGCACGGCCTCGCCGGGTACACCGTGCAGGACCCCGGAACGGGCGCGCTCATGAACCAGCTGCGCTGGTACCCGTGGACCGACCCGCACGCCTGGCAGCCGTACCCCACGGTCTTCCAGCAGGCGCACGCGGCGGGCATCCACACCTGCCAGGTCTCCGCGCCCGACTTCGCGAGCACCCCGCTCACCCAGATCGCGCTCAGCGGTGGCACGTTCCACGGCAGGCTCTCCGGCGAGGAGCGGATGGACCTGGCCGCCGAGCAGCTCGCCGCCGGCGACCGGTCGCTGGTCTACACGTACTACTCCGAGGTCGACGGCAAGGGGCACCGCTACGGCGTGGACTCCGATGCCTGGCGCGGCCAGCTGATGTACGTCGACCGGCTCGCGGAGCGGCTGGCCGAACAGCTGCCGCCGCGCTCGGTCCTGTACGTCACCGCCGACCACGGCATGATCGACATCCCGTTCGACCCCGACTCCCGCGTCGACTTCGACGAGGACTGGGAGCTGAGCGCGGGCGTCCGTCTCCTGGGCGGCGAGGGGCGCTGCCGCCACCTGTACGCGCACCCGGGCGCGGCCGACGACGTGCTCGCGGTCTGGCGCGAGGTGGTCGGCGACCGGATGTGGGTGGCCGGGCGCGAGGAGGCGATCGCCGCCGGCTGGTTCGGGCCGCGCGTCGACGACCGCGTACGAGGCAGGATCGGAGACGTGGTGGCCGCCGCGCACGCCGACATGGTGATCATCGCGAGCGAGACCGAACCGCGTGAGTCGGCCATGGTCGGCATGCACGGCTCCATGACCCCCGTCGAACAGCTCGTCCCCCTCCTGGAAGTCCGCACTTGACGGCCAGGAGGTCCGCCCGCAGCTGACGGCGCCTACGGCGTTGTCAGTGGCACCCGCTACTGTGCTGAGCAGGGGTTCTCGCTCCCCCCATGGGGAAAGTGAGAGGCGAATCGATTCGTCGGTACGGCCCATCGATACGTCGGTACGGCGCTCGGTACGTCGCGTCGATACGTCGGTACGGCGAGCGCTCGGCCCTCCTCACGGCGAGCGCTCGGGCCTCCTCCCCAACTCCCTCTCATAGCTCCCCCTCGAACAACCCGATTGGCGTCGGTACGGCCCGACGCGCCCGAAAGGCGACCACATCCCCCATGGCTGAACTGGTGTTCTTCAGCGGCACGATGGACTGCGGGAAGTCGACGCTCGCGCTGCAGATCGAGCACAACCGCTCGGCCCGCGGCCTGCAGGGCATGATCTGCACCCGGGACGACCGGGCGGGCACCGGCCGGCTCTCCTCGCGGCTGGGCCTCGCCGTCGACGCCGTGGAGGTCGCCGACGACCTGGACTTCTACGCCTACGTCGTCGGCCGCATCAGCTCCGGGGCCCGCGTCGACTACGTCATCGCCGACGAGGCGCAGTTCCTGACCCCCGACCAGATCGAGCAGCTGGCCCGGGTGGTGGACGACCTGGCGCTGGACGTCTTCGCCTTCGGGATCACCACCGACTTCCGCAGCAAGCTCTTCCCCGGCTCCCAGCGGCTGGTCGAACTGGCCGACCGCATAGAGGTGCTGCAGGTCGAGGCGCTGTGCTGGTGCGGTGCCCGCGCCACCCACAACGCTCGTACGGTCGGCGGGCAGATGGTCGTCGAGGGCGACCAGGTGGTCGTGGGAGACGTGTACGCGGCCGGGACCGAGGTCGGGTACGAAGTGCTCTGCCGGCGCCACCACAGGCGCCGCCAGACGGCCGCGTCCGCGCACGCCGCCGCGCTCTCCCCGGACGTCCTCCCGGTCGACGCGGGGGAGTGACCACACGGGCCGAAGGGGACAGCGGGTCAACGGGGGAGTGAGACGACGGGACAGCGGGTCAACGGGGGACTGGGACGACGGGGCTCGAAGGGACGAGAGCCGGCGGGGTATGAATACGAAGGGGACAGCGGGCCGACGGGCCCGGCGAGGACATACAGCTACCGGCCGGGGCGAGGCCCGGTGGGCGGTCCGGTCACCGCGGGGCCCGTGGGCGGTCCGGTCACCGCTGGATCACTCTGAATTCCGCGCCCTCCGGGTCGGTGACCACCGCCAGCCGCCCGTGGGACGAGTCCTGCGGGCGGCCGACCACCTGACCGCCCAGCTCCGTGACGCGGCGGGCCGCCGCTTCCGCATCGGAGACGGCGAAGTACGTGGTCCAGTGCGGCCCCCGCTCCCGGGGGAGCGCGTCGCCCACGCCCTGAATGCTCGCCATCGGGCGCCCCTTGAGGCACAGCGTCAACCGGTCGGGGCCGGGCCCCGCCTCCGTCTCGAAGCCGAAGACGTGCTCGTAGAAGGTGCAGGCCTCGGCGGCCTCCCGCGTCACCAGTTCGTTCCACACCAGGGCGCCGGGCTCGCCCACCACCGCGGTGCCCTTCATCGTGTGGCCCTGCCAGACCCCGAAGACCGCGCCCTGCGGATCCGAGGCGAGCGCCATCCGCCCCGCTCGGTCGGCGTCCAGCGGGCCGACCCCAACCGTGCCGCCGCAGGCGCGGATGCGCTCCGTTGCGGCGTCCGCGTCGTCGCTCGCGAGGTACGGCGTCCAGGCGAGGGGCAGGTGCCGCTCCGGTGGCAGCACGCCGATGCCCGCCACCTCACGGCCGGCGAGCAGCGCCCTTACGTAGGGGCCGAGTTGCTGCGGCCCGGGCCGGAACTCCCAGCCGAACAGCGCGCTGTAGAAGGCCTGCGTGGTGGACATGCCGTGCACCATGAGACTCACCCAGCACGGGGTGCCGGGCACCCGCGGACTCGCTGCCTCGGTCGTCATCGTCGCTCGCTCCTCGGACCATCGGGGGACCGTATGGGTAGGGCTGTGCCGTGCAGATGCTCGCACCCTCGGGTGCGTGGTGCGGGTCGGCCGCGCCGCCCGTCGCGCGAAAGGTGTGAACCGGGTGTGCGGTGGTGCCGGAGAGCGCTCGATGTGATGACGCAGGTTCGTTTCTTCCGATGTCACCGCCCAGCGTGAAGAACCGCTGTCACCGTCCGATGTGAGGACCGCTGTCACCGCCGAAAGACCGCTGTCACCGCCCGGTGCGACGGCCTCCTCGTGCCCCGCTCTCCGCCATTCCGTACGGACTTGGCCCTGATCGGCGTGGCCCCGCCGTGACTGCGCAAGGATGGGGCCATGAATGCCATCATCTCCGCTTCCGAACTGGCGAGCGAGCTCGCGGGCGGTACGCCTCCGGTGCTTCTCGACGTCCGCTATCAGCTCGGAGGCCCGCCCGGACGCCCCGAGTACGAGGCGGGCCACCTGCCCGGCGCCTTCTACGTGGACCTGGAAGGCGAACTGGCCGGGCCCGCCGGCGCCGCGGGCCGGCACCCTCTCCCGGACCCGGAGGTCTTCACCGCCGCGATGCGCGCGGCCGGCGTCTCCAAGGACCGCGAGGTGGTCGTGTACGACGGCGCCCAGGGGTGGGCGGCTGCCCGGGCCTGGTGGCTGCTGCGCTGGGCCGGGCACGAGGCCGTACGGGTCCTGGACGGCGGCCTGGCGGCGTGGCGGGCGGCGGGCGGCGAGCTGACCGGCGAGGAGCCCGCTCCCGAGCCCGGCGATTTCACGATGGCGCCCGGTGCGCTGCCGGTGCTGAACGCCGACGAGGCGGCCGCTCTGGCCCGTCGCGGGGTGCTTCTGGACGCGCGGGCCGGGGAGCGTTACCGCGGCGAGGTGGAGCCGATCGACCGGGTCGCCGGCCACATCCCCGGGGCGCGCTCCGCGCCGACGACCGAGAACGTCACCGCCGACGGCACGCTCCGGCCGGCGGCCGAGCTGGCCGCGCGGTTTGCCGCCCTCGGGGCCGTGCCGGACGCGGAGGTCGGCGTCTACTGCGGCTCGGGGGTCTCCGCCGCCCAACAGGTCCTGGCGCTGGCCGTGGCGGGCGTACCGGCCGCCCTGTACGTCGGCTCGTGGAGCGAGTGGTCGTCCGACCCGTCCCGCCCGGTGGCCACGGGAAGCGACGCGGGCTGACCGGCCCGCCGGTGCCCTGGCCGGGCGCGGGGCCAGCGGAGGCGTGAGCCCGCAGGCCCCTTACGGAACGCAGCGCTGCCGGGGACGCTTACTGCGCCCCGGCAGCGCTCAGGCAGCGTCCCTGCAGGACCGTTTCCGCACCGGGGGATTCGGTCGGTGGGAGCGTTGATCGGGCCGGCCGTGCGCCTGACCGCCAGGCGGTCAGGCGTCCGGCTTCTTGCCGCGCCGTGTACCGAAGACGATCTCGTCCCAGCTGGGCACGGCGGCGCGGCGGCCGGGGCGGACGCCGTCCGCTTCGGCCTGGCGGTCGGTGGTGCCCGTGAGCCGGTCCCGGTGTCCCGCGACGGCGCGCGGCATCAGTACGTCGGCGTACGCGGAGCCCGCGCCCGCGCTCGCCGCCGGGGCCGGCTCCTCCTCGACCTCGGCCTCGGTCGCCGGCTCGTCGTCCGGCGGCGTCTTCGGTTCCGGGACGACCAGGTCGCCGCGGAAGCTCGGCACCGCCTCCAGCAGGCTGGTCAGCGAGTCGCGCGGGTCCCGCTCCTCCAGCTCCTCGGCCGACGCCGCGGGGACGTCGTCCTCGAGGTCCGGCGGCGCGGGGCGCTCCGCGGGCTGCGGGCGGTCCAGGGACCGGTCCAACGGCCGGTCGCGGGGCAGCCGTGCGATCCGCGGGACGAACGGGAAGCTCGGTT
Organism: Streptomyces niger; assembly: GCF_000718305.1. Taxonomy (GTDB): domain Bacteria; phylum Actinomycetota; class Actinomycetes; order Streptomycetales; family Streptomycetaceae; genus Streptomyces; species Streptomyces niger. The sequence goes on along the minus strand of NZ_JOFQ01000024.1, from coordinate 52,656 downwards.
CCGGGGTGTCGTCGGTCTCGCCGATCAGCGCCCGCGCCTCGTCGTCCACGGCCTGCACGAGCCGCCGGGGCGGGTCGTACGTCCAGCTCGCGGAGTGCGGCTCGGCCGCAACGCGGTAGACCAGCAGGACCTCCCAGGTGCCGTCGTCGCGGCGCCAGGAGTCCCACTGCACGCTGTCCTTGTCGGCGCCGCGCAGCAGCAGCCGCTCGGCGACCGCCTCGCCCAGCTGCGGACCGGTGTTCTCGCCGGGGCGGCGTACGGGTGTCTTACGGGCGCGCTCGGCCATGAACGCGCGCTCTGCCAGTACGGGGCCCTCGAAGCGCCGCACCCGGTCGACGGGGATGCCGGCGAGCTGGGCGACCTCCTCGGCGGATGCGCCGGCCCGTATGCGGGCCTGGATGTCGCGTGGCCGGAGGTGGCTCTCCACCTCGATCTCGATCTGGCCCAGGCGTGCACGGTCGTTGCGCACCGCGGCACGCAGCCGCTCGTCGATCGGCAGCGTGTACTCGGTGCTGTCCGCAGCCTTGAGCACCAGCCGTGTGCCGTCGTTCGAGACGGCCACGACACGCAGTTCGGGCATGGGGACCTCCCGGGTGGTGCCTGCCGACGTCACGTGCGTCGCTGCTTCCGCTAGTCGAGTGTGGCCTGCCCGGGTGCAGCCTGCCACAACATTGCCGAGTTGCCCGGCGCGTCAGGCTGTGGCCCTGAAACGCCGTTATGACACGGTAACCAGTTTGCAACCTCCGGTGACCGTACCGGTTGCCCTGTCTACCAGTACCCCGTGCCGAGTGGCGGCACCCCGGGGCGAGCGCCGCCTTGGGCCCCTCCCGTGGGTCCGGGCAGCCGGACGGGTAACCGGGGCCAGGATTCGCAACAGTACTCCATTCGGACCACCGGGGTGGGCCGCCGCGCCGCCAAGTTTTCGCTGGACAACGGAGTTCGGTCGCCTTGTCGACCTCTCTACTTCCGGGGGCTGCGGCGACGTACACCGAAAATGTGACCTGCTTCACAGAAACGCCAGAAACGGAACTATTCAGTTCGCCCAAATGTCCCTTCTGTGTGCAAGACCGATCGAAGCGTCGATCAAGGGCGTGGAATGGACGACAGAACCGATAGCCAGACAAAGAAGACCGGGAAGGAGAAAAGGCTCGACCTGAGCGTCCCCCAAGTGGCGGGCAGCGCGCTCGCCGCGGCGGTCGCCGCCTACCTGGCCGGTCGGCTCGGCGTCTACGGGACGGTCATCGGCGCCGGCGTGGTGAGCGTGGTCGCCACCACGGGCGGGTCGATCTTCCAGCACCTCTTCCGCCGCACCGGTGAGCAGGTCAAGGAGGCGACGGTCAGTACGCGGCCCAGGCCACGCCGCCGTCAGCAGCTCGGTGGCCGGGCGGCCGCCTCCGGTGCGTACGCGCGCGAGGCCTCCCGGCCCGGACCGGGGTCCGGGCCGGGTGTGACGATGGTGCTGCCCACGTTCGGGCGTGACGGTGCCGAGGACGAGGTCACCTCTGTCGCGGCGGCCATGGACCGGGCCGCCGACCGTGATCCCGCGAGCGCTGCCGCTGGGACGGACGACGCTACCCGGGCGATGCCCGTGCTGTCGGAGGTGGCCACCCGGGCGCTCTGCCCCACGGCCCCTGAAGGCGCGGAGGACGAGACCCGTCCCGTGCCGCGGCGCGACGCGCGCACGATGGCGCTGCGTACGGTGGCGGAGCCGTCCGCCGCGGCCTCCGTGGAGCCGTCCGACGGTGCCCCCGAAGGGGAGCCGCCCGCCGGTGCTTCGGTGGCGGAGACCTCGGGCGAGGAGATCAGCCGGACCGTCTACGGCACCCGGTGGCGGGGCCGGCGCCGTACCTGGCTCGTGGGCCTGGCGGTCTTCCTGCTCGCGATGGCCGGGGTGACCGCCTTCGAGCTGGCCACCGGGCACGACGCCTCGGGCGCTCGCGGCACGTCGGTCACCAACCTCTTCCGGCCCGGCGGTGGCGGCAACGCCCCGTCGACGCCGACGCCGTCGCCGAGCACGTCCACCGGGGACACGGAGAAGGGCGGCGGCGCCACCGAGTCACCGACGCCGCAGCCGGACTCCTCGGACGACGGGTCCCCGTCGCCCTCCAGCTCGGATCCGGCCGGGGACAGCGGTACGGAGAACGGCTCGGACGGCGCGTCCACCTCGCCCAGCCCGTCGCCGAGCGACGGCGACGAGTCCTCCTCGGACCCGGCGCCCACGCCGACCGACGGGGCCGACGGTGACGCGACCGACGACCAGGACGCGGGGAGCGACTCCGGCAGCGCGCAGGGCGCCGGACAGTCCCAGGCTCCCGGCTCCTCCTGAAGCGGCTCCTCCTGAAGCGGGGCGGTGGCCCCGGGGTCCGCCCCGGGGCCACCGTGCCGCTAGTCGCCGAGCACCCGCCGCAGGTACGGGTTGGCGAACACCCGCTCCGGGTCCAGCCGGTCCCGTAGCGCGGTGAACTCACCGAAGCGGGGATAGGCCGCTTCCAGGTACGCCGCGTCCCGGGTGTGCAGCTTGCCCCAGTGCGGCCGGCCGCCGTGCGCGGTCATGATGCGCTCGGCGGCGGTGAAGTAGGCCTCGTGCGGCGTGCCCCGGTACATGTGCATCGCGATGTAGGCGCTGTCCCGTCCCGAGGCCGTGGACAGCGGGATGTCGTCGGCGGGCGCGGTGCGTACCTCCACGGGGAAGCTGATCCGGAAGCCGGAGCGCTCGACCAGCGCGCGCAGCTCCTGTAGTGCGGCGACCGCGGCCTCTCGGGGGACGGCGTACTCCATCTCCACGAAGCGCACCCGGCGCGGGCTGGTGAACACCTTGTAGGGGATGTCGGTGTACGTACGGGCGGAGAGCGCGCGGCTGGAGAGCTTGGCGATGCCGGGGATGGTGGCGGGCAGTGCCTTGCCGACGGCGCAGGCGACCTGGAAGACGCCGTTGGAGAGCAGCTCGTCGTCGACCCAGCCGCTGACGGTGCCGTTCGGTGCCGCGGGGCCCTGGCTGCGGTTGTTGCGCTTGGTGTTGCAGTTCCCGGTGTGCGGGAACCAGTAGAACTCGAAGTGCTCGTTCTCGGCGACGAGGGCGTCGAAGTCCTCGGTGACCCGGTCGAAGGACATCGGCTCTTCGCGGGCCGTGAGCAGGAACTCCGGCTCGACCTTGAAGGTCAGCTCGGTGAGGACTCCCAGGGCGCCCAGGCCCAGCCGGGCCGCCGCGAAGACGCCCGCGTTCTCCTGTGCCGAGCAGCGCAGTACGGAGCCGTCGGCGGTGACCAGCTCCAGCCCTGCGAGCTGCGCGGAGAGGGAGGCGGAGTCCCGGCCGGTGCCGTGGGTGCCGGTGCTGGTGGCCCCCGAGACCGTCTGCTCCATGATGTCGCCCATGTTGGCCAGCGACAGGCCCTGCCCGGAGAGCGCCGCGTTGAGGTCCTTCAGGGGCGTGCCGGCGGCCACGGTGACCGTGCCGGCGGCGCGGTCCACCTTCCGTATGCCGCTCAGCCGCTCGGGGCGTATGAGGAGGCCGTCGGTGGCGGCGGCCGGGGTGAAGGAGTGGCCGGTGCCGGCCGCCTTCACGGTGAGCCCGTCCGTGGCCGCCTGTCGTACCGCCGCCGCCAGTTCCTCGGTGGAGGCCGGGGCCACGCTCCGTACGGGGCGGGCCTCGACGTTCCCCGCCCAGTTACGCCACGCGTTCTCCCGTGTCGCTCGTGCCACTGTCATGTGCGCCCAGCCCTCCCGTTGCCGGGGGCAGGGGTGCCCCCGCCCGCGTCGGCGCCGGCCGCAGCCGGCGGTATCCGAGGAACGCGACCGCGGCCGCGAGCGCCCCCGCCACGGCCGGCACGACGTACCCCGCGCGGGCTCCGGCCGCGTCCACCACCGAGCCGGCGGCCGACGAGCCGAGCGCCACCCCGACCGCGAGCCCGGTACTCGTCCAGGTCATGCCCTCGGTCAGTTGCGCGCGCGGTACGTGCTGCTCGACCAGGGCCATGGTGGTCACCATCGTGGGAGCGACGGTCAGGCCCGCGACGAAGAGCGCCACGGCCAGGAACGGCAGGTTCCCGACCAGTTGGAGCGGGATCATACTCACGGCCATGAGGAGGACGCCCAGGACCCAGCGGCGGGCCGCCGGGCCGGCCGGGCGGAGCATCCCGAAGGCCGCGCCGGCCGAGCAGGACCCGAGCGCGTAGATCGCGAGGACGACGCTGGCCGCGCCCTTGTGGCCCTCGGCTTCCGCGAAGGCCACGGTCACCACGTCGATCGCCCCGAAGATCGCGCCGGTGGCGGCGAAGGTCGCCACGAGGACCTGCAGGCCCTTGGAGCGCAGCGCGGAGCCCTTGGAGTGGTGCTCGCGGGGGTGCGGCACGGGTTCGGTGGCGCGCTGTGCGGTCAGCCAGAAGACGCCCGCCGCCAGGAAGACGCCGGCCAGCAGGGGCCCGGCCTCGGGGAACCACGACGTGGAGAGCCCGATGGCGAGGATCGGTCCGACGATGAAGCAGAACTCGTCGACGATCGACTCCCACGAGTACGCGGCGTGCAGCATGTCGGGGGAGCCGCGGTGGACCTCGGCCCATCGGGAGCGGACCATCGCGCCGACGCTCGGTACACAGCCCGCGCAGGCGGCGAAGACGAAGAGCGTCCAGTCGGGCCAGCGCTGCTGGGCGGCCACGAGGAGGGCGGCGAGCGCGGCCAGTGAGACGAGCGTGGCGGGGCGCAGGACGCGGGCCTGGCCGTGCCGGTCCACCAGGCGGGAGATCTGCGGGCCCAGTACCGCGGCGGCCAGTGCGACCGTTGCCGAGAGCGCGCCGGCCAGCCCGTACCGGTCCGTGAGCTGGGAGACCATCGTGACGATGCCGATGCCGGTCATGGAGAGCGGCATCCGCCCCAGGAATCCGGCGGCGGAGAAGGACTTCGTGCCGGGCCGGGCGAACAGGGCGCGGTAGGGACTGGGCAAGGGGGCGCTCCGCCAGGTGAGGATCCGCGGGGACCGCGGGGAGACGGTACAGGGCGGCAGTAAGGAACGTACTGCAGTCATACAGCTTACGGGTGACGCACGGAAGGTGCCTCCGGTTTTCCGGCTGTCAGTGCCGGGTGGGAGGATCGAAACATGCCCGAACAGTCAGTGCCTGCTCCCTACGACGCCCTGCTCCTCCTCTCCTTCGGCGGCCCCGAAGGGCCCGACGACGTGGTCCCGTTCCTGGAGAACGTGACGCGCGGCCGCGGCATCCCCCGTGAGCGCCTCAAGGAGGTGGGACAGCACTACTTCCTGTTCGGCGGTGTGAGCCCGATCAACGCGCAGAACCGCGAGCTGCTGGACGCCCTGCGCAAGGACTTCGCCGAGCACGGCCTGGACCTGCCGGTGTACTGGGGCAACCGCAACTGGGCGCCGTACCTCACCGACACCCTGCGCGACATGGTCCGCGACGGCCGCCGCCGCATCGCCGTGCTGGCCACCAGCGCGTACGCCTCGTACTCGGGCTGCCGGCAGTACCGGGAGAACCTGGCCGACGCGCTCGCCGCCCTGGCGGCCGAGGGCCTGGAGGTACCGCAGGTCGACAAGTTGCGGCACTACTTCAACCACCCCGGCTTCGTCCGCCCCATGGTCGACGGGGTGCTCGCCTCCCTCGCCGAGCTGCCCGAGGACGCCCGCGCGGGTGCCCACATCGCGTTCACCACGCACTCCATCCCCACCGCCGCCGCCGACACCTCGGGGCGGCCGGAGGAGCACACCGAGGACGGTGCGGGCGGCGCGTACGTGGCGCAGCACCTGGACGTGGCCAAGGTGATCGTCGAGGCCGTCCGCGAGGAGACCGGCATCGCCCACCCCTGGCAGCTCGTCTACCAGTCCCGCAGCGGCGCCCCGCACATCCCCTGGCTGGAGCCCGACATCTGCGACCACCTGGAGACGCTGCACACCCAAGGCGTCCCGGCCGTCGTGATGGCCCCCATCGGCTTCGTCTCGGACCACATGGAGGTCAAGTACGACCTCGACACGGAGGCCACCGCCAAGGCCGCCGAGCTGGGCCTGCCGGTCACCCGGTCCGCCACCGTCGGCGCCGACCCGAGGTTCGCCGCGGCCGTCCGCGACCTGCTCCTGGAGCGCGCGGCGGCCGAGCGCGACCGCGCCCCGAAGCGCTGCGCGCTCGGCGCCCTGGGGCCCAGCCACGACCTCTGCCCGGTCGGCTGCTGCCCGGCCCGCACCCCCCGGCCGGCCGCCGCCGGCGCCGACTGGAGCGGCGCGACTGCGGGGGCCTAGGAGCCCGTGCAGCCCCCTGGAGCCACCTCTCCGTACGAACAAGGAGCACCGTGTCCCATCCCCTGAAGGACGCCTCGCCGCACAGCGGTGAACCGAAGGAAGAGCTTCTCGCGCTGGCCCTGGAGGCCGCCCGCCGCGCCGGTGACCTGCTGCGCGACGGCCGCCCCGCCGACCTCGGGGTGGCCGCGACGAAGACCAGCCCCATCGACGTCGTCACCGAGATGGACATCGCCTCCGAGAAGCTGATCACCGGCTTCCTCGCCGAGCACCGCCCCGAGGACGGCTTCCTGGGGGAGGAGGGCGCCAGCTCCGAGGGGACCAGCGGGATCCGCTGGGTGATCGACCCGATCGACGGCACCGTCAACTACCTCTACGGCCTGCCCTCTTGGGCGGTGTCCATCGCCGCCCAGAAGGACGGCGAGACGATCGTCGGTGTGGTCGCGGCCCCCGTGCGCGGCGAGACCAGCCACGCGGTGCTCGGCGGCGGCGCCTTCCTGAACGGCGCGCCGGTCCGGGTGCGGCCCGCGCCGCCACTGTCCCAGGCCCTGGTCGGCACCGGCTTCGGGTACGTGGCCGAGCGGCGCGCCGCGCAGGCCGCCGTCCTGGGTTCCGTGCTTCCGCAGGTGCGCGACATACGGCGCGGCGGCTCGGCCGCGATCGACCTCTGCGACGTGGCCTGCGGCCGGCTGGACGCCTACTACGAGCGCGGCCTGAACCCGTGGGACTACGCGGCGGGCGAGCTGATCGCCCGTGAGGCCGGCGCGCTCACCGGCGGCCGCCCCGGCGACCCGGTGTCCCCGGACCTCACCGTCGCCGCCTCCCCGGCGGTTTTCGAGGCGCTGCAGCCCCTGCTGGAGGACCTGGGCGCCTGGCACGACTGACCGGGGTCCGGGGTCCGCGGCGCCGTGCGGGTCGCGCACGGCGCCGTACGGCCCGCCTTTCGGCGCGATCTCCGAACCCGCCGAGCCGAGCGTCGTACGGACCGTCCGTGCCGCCGTACGACACGGGTACGTCCCCGGACACGACGAAGCGCCCCGGCACCGTCCCCTCGGTGCCGGGGCGCCCTTCGTGCGGGGCGTGCGGGGTCAGGCGCTGGGCGCGCCGACCTCCACACCGTGCTCGGAGGCCAGTCGCTGCAGGTCCTCCAGCTCGGCCTGCTCGACGTCGGCGAGGAAGTCGTCGCCGGTTTCGCGGGCCCGGTCCAGGTCGGCTTCGGTGCTCTTTATGCGCTGCAGAATGCCTGCGGTGAACGCGTCCATGGTGCGCCCCCTCGTCGTGGGTCGGTGGCACGGGGGTGTGCCGACGGGTGTGGGCCCCTCGTCCACGGGGGTGTGGTTGAGGGAGATCACGGCGTGGTCCCTGCGGGCTGCCGTCCGCGCGTGGGTACGGCGTCGTGCAGGGCGTGATCGCGAGTGTGCAATCGTCCTCCCCATGGCGAACCTCACGGAAACCTCAAGAAGGCGGTGAATCGCTGCCAATCGGGTAGCCGCGGTCCCGCGGCGAGCGTCCGCACCTCCTCTTACAGCCGGTTTACGGCTCTTGGGGGCAGGATGGACGTGCTCGAAAAATGTGTGTGCCCTGTTCGGCGGGGCCGTGAGGAAGGACTAGCGACGTGCGTGTACTCGTCGTCGAGGACGAGCAGCTGCTCGCCGATGCGGTGGCCACCGGACTGCGCCGGGAGGCCATGGCGGTCGACGTGGTGTACGACGGCGCGGCCGCGCTGGAGCGGATCGCGGTCAACGACTACGACGTCGTGGTGCTGGACCGCGACCTCCCGCTGGTCCACGGCGACGACGTCTGCCGCAAGATCGTCGAGCTGGGCATGCCCACCCGCGTCCTGATGCTGACCGCCTCCGGCGACGTCAGCGACCGCGTCGAGGGCCTGGAGATCGGCGCCGACGACTACCTCCCCAAGCCGTTCGCCTTCACCGAACTGACCGCTCGCGTGCGCGCCCTCGGGCGCCGTACGACCGTGGCGCTGCCGCCGGTCCTGGAGCGGGCCGGCATCAAGCTCGACCCGAACCGCCGCGAGGTCTTCCGCGACGGCAAGGAGGTCCAGCTCGCGCCCAAGGAGTTCGCGGTGCTGGAGGTCCTGATGCGCAGCGAGGGCACGGTCGTCTCGGCCGAGCAGCTGCTGGAGAAGGCCTGGGACGAGAACACCGACCCGTTCACGAACGTGGTCCGGGTGACCGTCATGACGCTGCGCCGCAAGCTCGGCGAGCCCGCCGTGATCGTGACCGTACCGGGCTCCGGCTACCGGATCTGAGCAGAGCAATGGCAACGACACCAGCGGCGCCTCAGTCGCCGCCCGCACCGCCCAAGCCCACCTGGGACCCGAAACCGCCGGTCCGGCCCTTCCCGTGGCTGCGCCCGACCATCCGGATACGGCTCACGCTGCTGTACGGCGGCATGTTCCTGATGGCGGGCATCGTGCTGCTGGCCATCATCTACATGCTGGCGGCCAACGCCCTGCAGGACGGCAACCAGCTACCCTTCAAGATCATCGGGTCGGACTTCCGGATCGTCACCGACCGCTGTCCCGGTGCTGCCACCAACAACGTCGACCAGCTGAACTCGGCCATCAACACCTGCATCTCCCAGCAGCGCGCGGTGGCCCTGAACAACCTCCTGAACCGCTCCCTGATGGCGCTGGTCGGCCTGACCATCGTCGCGTTCGCCTTCGGGTACGCGATGGCGGGCCGCGTCCTCTCGCCACTCGGCCGCATCACGCGTACCGCGCAGCGGGTGGCCGGCTCGGACCTGCACCGCCGGATCGAGCTGGGCGGCCCGGACGACGAGCTGAAGGAGCTCGCCGACACGTTCGACGAGATGCTGGACCGGCTGGACCGCGCGTTCGAATCGCAGCAGCGCTTCGTGGCGAACGCCTCGCACGAGCTGCGTACGCCGCTGGCCATCAACCGCACGCTTCTCGAAGTGCAGCTCGCCGACCCGGACGCCTCGCCGGAGCTGGCCCAGTTGGGCAAGACCCTGCTGGCGACCAACGAGCGCAGCGAGCAGCTCGTCGAGGGCCTGCTGCTGCTCGCGCGCAGCGAGAACAAGATCGTGGACCGGAAGCCGGTCGACCTGGCCGAGGTGGCCTCGCAGGCCATCGAGCAGTCCCGGACCGAGGCGCAGGCCAAGGGCGTCGAGCTGCGCGGCGTACGCAAGCAGGTCTTCGTGCAGGGCAACGGCGTGCTCCTGGAGCGCATCGCGCTGAACCTCGTACAGAACGCCGTGCGGTACAACGTGCCCGAAGACGGGTTCGTGGAGGTGACCACCGAGGCGCAGCCCGGTTGGGCGGTGCTGGTGGTCTCCAACACCGGTCCGGTGGTCCCCGCCTATGAGGTGGAGAACCTCTTCGAGCCGTTCCGACGGTTGCGTACGGAGCGCACGGGCAGCGACAAGGGCGTGGGCCTCGGCCTGTCCATCGTGCGGTCCGTGGTCCGGGCGCACGACGGCACGATCACCGCCGTACCGCGTGAGGGCGGAGGCATGGACATGCGCGTGGTGCTCCCGGTGTGAGAGTTCCGGCCACCGCTCCCGCGGGTCCGGCTTGACGCGGCCGGGGGAGTCCGGTCATCCTTCGCCCCGAGTTCGCTTTGCGCGGAATTCGACCGGTCCGTTCGGCGGCCCGGGCATGTGTGATCGATCACAGGCGCGAATTCCGGGCCGTCTACTCTCCGTGATCGCCAGGGCCCTCGGAACGCCGGGAAACTCCGGGTTTCCCGGGGGTCCGATCACGGGAAGTACACGTGATGGCAAGCGCGAGGTGCGACTTTAGGACCGTGTACGGTCCTATCGCCATCCAATCCGATCACCTCTTCAGGGGTGCGGTTGGGTGTCGATTGAGTAACAGACCTTGATGTGAGGCAAAATCTCCGCCTCAGGTCGGGCACAAGTCCGGCCTCTCACGCGTTACGAGCGCTGAGACACCGCAGACACCCAGAGGGGGAGAGCGACCATGGCTACGGATTACGACACACCACGCAAGACCGATGACGACCTCAACGAGGACAGCATCGAAGAGCTGAAGTCGCGGCGGAACGACAAGTCCGCCTCGGCCGTCGACGTCGACGAGTTCGAGCAGGCCGAAGGCCTGGAGCTGCCCGGCGCCGACCTGTCCAACGAAGAGCTCGCCGTACGGGTCCTGCCCAAGCAGCAGGACGAGTTCACCTGCATGAGCTGCTTCCTGGTCCACCACCGCAGCCAGCTGGCGGCGGAGGACAAGAACGGCCAGCCCATCTGCCGCGACTGCGCGGCCTGAGGGCGGGCCGAGGCCGTGGCCCGTACGCGCCCGCGAGGGAGACCGGCGGTCTCCCGGACAGGCGCCGCCCCGAGCCGCGGTCACCGGGACGACAGCGTGAGGTGAAGCTCAGTGAAACCGTTCCGTAGAGGCAATCAGGGCGAGACCGGTCCGGCGGCCGGAGCACACAGACGCGGCGAGACCGCGCCCGTGCCCACCGACCGGACCGCCCTCCCCGCGGAGCGGGGCACCGAAGCGCTGAGGGAGCGTGGCCGTGCGGCCACGCTCGCGGCCAGAACGGCCGCCGGCGCCCGCAGAAGCGGCGTCACGGTGCGGTCGGGACTCTCCTGGACCGCCGACCGGATCATCGAGGCCGCCCCGCGGATCCCGGTCCGCGACCTGGCCACGCTGCGCCGCCAGTTTCCCGGCCTGACCCCCGAGGAGCTGGCCGACAGACTCGTCGCGGGGGCGACGAGAGGCACCGCCACGGTCGGTGCCGGAGTGGGCGCCGCGGCCATGCTGCCGGTGCCGCCCGCCATGCCGGCCGAGCTGGCCGCCGAGGTCGTCGGCGTCGCCTCGGTCGAGATCAAGCTCATCGCCGAGCTGCACGAGGTCTACGGCCTGCGCCCGCAGGGCGGGCGCACCGCCCGTGGCCTGGCGTACGCCCAGGCCTGGACCGAGGAGCGCGGCGTCGACGTCGCCGCCCCGGCCTCGCTGAACCTCGCGCTCGGCGGACAGATGAAGCGCGAGCTGCGCCAGCAGATCATGAAGCGCATGATGCGCAATCTGCCCAGCATGACGCCGTTCATGGTGGGTGCGGCGGTCGGCGCGTTCATGAACCGCCGGGACACCGCCAAGCTGGCCGGCAAGGTCCGCCGGGACCTGCGGCGCCGCCAGGTCCCCTGGGACGCCCTCCCGGACCCGGCCCCGGCCCCCGAGCCCAAGCGGCTCACCGGCCGCGCCAGAACCGGCCGTACCGGCCGCCGGAAGCCCGGACAGCACGAGCCCGGACAGCACGAGCCCGGCCGGGACGACTGACCCGCCCTCGAAGCTTTCCCCCCGGGTAGGCTCCGAGGCTCCCCCGGATACGCCCCGAAGCGCTCTCCCCGTAGCGTCCTCTCAGGCCCGGATCGCCGCCAGCGCCGCCGACAGCTCCTCCGGATGCCGCGTCGACAGGTAGACGTACGGCGTCGGGTCCGCCGGATCGGTCACCTCGACCCGCACGGCCGTCGGAATGTAGCTGCGCATCACCATGAACGCACGGGTGTCGGCCTTGTACGTACGCCACGCCCGGGCCTCCTCGGCGTCCAGCATGTGCGTCTCGCCCAGCGCCTCGGCCGGGATCTTCGCGTCCCCGGCGATCAGCGCGCCGCCCACGATCCGGATGCGGGCCGAGCCGTACGCGCTCACCAGGACGGCGGCCAGCGCGGCGCCGCCCACCAGCCCGCCGAGCATCGGCAGCGTCCCGAGCGGCAGCAGCATCAGGGCGCAGGCGACGCCGACGGCGACGGCGATCACCCACCAGGAACGGGGCGCTGTGAGGCGTTCTTCGTACGACTGCATGCGTCCAGCTTGGCACGTGCGCGCGCGTGCTCCGCGCGCGCGGGTAGGGTCTCCACCTGTGAGTGGAGACAGGACATCGCTGACGCCGCCCGCGGACGCCGCCGCGCCGGTACGGCACCCCGAAGCACCCGCGCCCGGCGAACTGCTCGGCGCGCACTACGACCGATGTTTCGGGTGCGGCGGGAAGCAGCCGCACGGCCTGCACCTGGAGGCGCGGGCCGGAGAGGGCGTGCGCGTCAGCGCCGAGTTCACCGTCAAGGAGGCCCACCAGGGCGCGCCGGGCCTCGCGCACGGCGGCGTGCTGGCCACGGCGCTGGACGAGACGCTCGGCTCGCTCAACTGGCTGCTCCAGGCCATCGCGGTGACCGGCCGGCTGGAGACCGACTTCCTGCGGCCGGTACCGGTCGGCACGGTCCTGCACCTGGACGCCGAGGTCACCGCGGTGCACGGGCGGAAGATCTACTCGCACGCCGTGGGCCGGATCGGCGGCCCGGACGGCCCGGTCGCGGTCCGCGCCGACGCGGTCTTCATCGAGGTGAAGGTCGAGCACTTCATCCAGAACGGCCGGCCCGAGGAGATCGAGGCCGCGATGGCCGACCCCGACCAAGTACGCCGCGCCCGCGCCTTCGAGGTGAACCCGTGACCGAGCCCCTTCAGACACCGCAGCCGCGGCGCCCCGTGGACGTGCGGATCCGGCGCGTCGATCCGGAGGTTCCGCTGCCCGCATACGGGCACCCGGGCGATGCGGGGGCCGACCTCGTCACCACGGAGGCGGCCGAACTGGCCCCGGGGGAGCGCACGGTGCTCCCCACGGGGGTGGCCATCGCGCTGCCCGAGGGGTACGCCGCGTTCGTGCACCCGCGGTCGGGCCTCGCCGCCCGCTGCGGTGTGGCACTCGTGAATGCCCCCGGGACCGTGGATGCCGGGTACCGTGGGGAGATCAAGGTGATCGTGGTCAATCTGGACCCGCGCGAGACCGTGCGGTTCGAGAGGTTCGACCGGATCGCCCAACTGGTCGTCCAGCAGGTCGAGAAGGTGCGCTTCCACGAGGTGGCGGAACTTCCCGGCTCGGCGCGGGCCGAGGGGGGATTCGGGTCCACCGGCGGTCATGCGGCGGTGGGCGGCCCCACGGGCGGGAATGGATACGCATCGGTCGGTGCCGACCGGGAAGGACAGTGACGTGTTCGGACGTCGCAAGAAGAACGAGGCTCCAGACGACGCGGTCGAGGCGGTCGATCCTGCCGAGGAGACGGCGTCGGACGAGTCCGGTGCGGACGACGAGAGTTACGGCGTGAGCCTTCCGCCGGCCCCGCGGCCCGACGGCCCCTGGGACATCTCCGAGGTCGGCAATCCGGGCGAGGGCCGGGTGGACCTGGGCGGCCTCTTCGTACCGGGCGTGGAGGGCATGGAGCTGCGGGTGGAGGTCGCCGGTGACGCGATCGTCGCCGCGACCATCGTGCTGCAGGACAGCGCCGTGCAGCTGCAGGCCTTCGCCGCCCCCAAGAACGAGGGCATCTGGGGCGAGGTGCGGCAGGAGATCGCCTCCGGCATCACCCAGCAGGGCGGCGTCATCGACGAGGTCGACGGCCCGCTGGGCTGGGAGCTGCGGGCCCAGGTGCCGGTGCAGCTGCCGGACGGGACGAACGGCGTGCAGGTCGTGCGGTTCGTCGGCGTGGACGGCCCGCGGTGGTTCCTGCGTGGCGTGATCTCCGGCCAGGGCGCGGTGCAGCCGCAGGCCGCCGGGCTGCTGGAGCAGATCTTCCGGGACACGGTCGTGGTGCGCGGCGAGGGCCCGATGGCGCCCCGCGACCCGATCGTCCTCAAGCTCCCCGACGACGCCCAGATGGTGCCGGAGGGCGTCCAGCAGGACGACGCCTCGCAGTCCCGCTTCGGCGGCGGCGTGGAGCGTCTGGAGCGCGGCCCGGAGATCACCGAGATCCGCTGACCGCACGCTCGTACCCGTCCCGCGGCCGCGGCACCCCGTACGGTAGGGGCGCCGCGGGCCGCGGGGGCGTGAGCCGGGTGTCGCGTGCTGCGTACCGTGTGCTGCGTATCGCGTGCTGCGTGTCGCGTGACGGCGTACCGTTTCGCCCCTCGTTTCCCCCATGGGGGTGCATTGAGGTCCCCTTCTCAACACAGTAGTGCGCGGCACTGACAGCCCGGACAGTCCTGCCCGCCCACGCTGCCGCCGCCCATGCCGCCGCGAACGCCGCCGTTCACGCCGCAGCGAAGACTGCCGCCCACGCCGCCGCCCGAGCGGTCCGTCAGGGTCCCGTCAAGACCACCCCCCGGCTTCCCCGTATGCGGCCTTCGTCCCGTTCCCGCTCGGTAGGGTCGGCAGCGGTAACGGCCCGGTCATGGGCAGCTCACAGGTAAGACAATGGGGCCATGGGACGCGGCAAGCTTCGCATCTACCTCGGCGCGGCGCCGGGCGTCGGCAAGACGTACGCCATGCTTTCCGAGGCGCACCGGCGCCTGGAGCGCGGTACGGACGTCGTCGTCGCCTTCGTGGCACACCACGACCGGCCGCGCACGGAGGTGCTCCTGCACGGCCTGGAGGAGCTGGGGCGCCGGCAGCTCAGCCATCGGGGCACGACGTTCACCGAAATGGACGTGGACGCGGCACTGGCCCGCAGGCCGGCCGTCGCGCTGGTCGACGAGCTGGCCCACACCAACGTGCCCGGCTCGCGCAACGCCAAGCGCTGGCAGGACGTCGAGGAGCTGCTCGAAGCCGGCATCGACGTCGTCTCCACCGTCAACATCCAGCACCTGGAATCACTCGGTGACGTGGTGGAGTCCATAACGGGTGTACGGCAGCGCGAGACCGTCCCCGACGAGGTGGTCCGGCGTGCCGACCAGATCGAGCTTGTCGACATGTCGCCTCAGGCGCTGCGCCGCCGTATGGCGCACGGCAACATCTACGCCTCCGACAAGGTCGACGCCGCGCTGTCGAACTACTTCCGGCCCGGCAACCTCACCGCCCTGCGCGAGCTGGCGCTGCTGTGGGTGGCCGACCGGGTCGACGAGTACCTCCAGCAGTACCGCGCCGAGCACTCCATCCGCTCCACCTGGCAGGCCCGCGAGCGCATCGTCGTCGGCCTCACCGGCGGCCCCGAAGGCAAGACGCTGCTGCGTCGCGCCGCGCGGATGGCTGCCAAGGGCTCCGGCAGCGAGGTCATGGCGGTCTACATCGCCCGCAGCGACGGGCTCACCGGCGCCTCGCCCAAGGAGCTGGCCGTCCAGCGCACCCTGGTCGAGGACCTGGGCGGCAGCTTCCACCACGTCATCGGCGACGACGTGCCGAGCGCGCTGCTGGAGTTCGCGCGCGGGGTGAACGCCACCCAGATCGTGCTGGGCTCCAGTCGCCGCAAGGCCTGGCAGTACGTCTTGGGCCCGGGTGTCGGCGCCACCGTCGCCCGCGACTCAGGGCCCGACCTGGACGTCCACATCGTCACCCACGACGAGGTCGCCAAGGGCCGCGGCCTGCCGGTGGCCCGCGGCGGCCGGCTCAGCCGCTCCCGCGTGCTGGCCGGCTGGCTCACCGGCGTGCTGGGCCCGGTCCTGCTCACGCTGCTGCTGTACAACCTCGACAGCGGCCCCGGGCTCGCCAACGACGTCCTGCTGTTCCTGTTCCTGACCGTGGCGGCGGCCCTGCTCGGCGGGCTGGCGGCCGCGCTCGCCTCGGCAGCCGTCGGGTCGGTCCTGCTGAACTTCTACTTCACGCCACCCACCCACAGCGTCACCATCGCCGACCCCGAGAACATCGTGGCCATCGCGATCTTCTTCGCGGTCGGGGTGGCCGTCGCCTCGGTGGTGGACCTGGCGGCCCGCCGCACCCACCAGGCGGCCCGACTACGGGCCGAGGCGGAGATCCTGTCGTTCCTGGCCGGCAGCGTGCTGCGCGGCGAGACCACGCTGGACGCGCTGCTGGAACGGGTGCGCGAGACCTTCGCCATGGACGCCGTCGCCCTCCTGGAGCGGGGGAGCGAGGTCGAGCCGTGGAGCTGCGCGGGCAGCGTCGGCGAGGGCAAGGCACCGGGCCGCCCCGAGGACGCGGACGTGGACATGCCGGTCAACGAGCACATGGCCCTCGCGCTCACCGGCCGCAAGCTGCCCGCCGAGGACCGCCGGGTGCTCGGCGCCTTCGCCGCCCAGGCCGCCGTCGTCCTGGACCGCCAGCGGCTGGTCGGCGAGGCCGAGCGGGCCCGCGAGCTGGCCGAGGGCAACCGCATCCGCACCGCCCTGCTCGCCGCCGTCAGCCACGATCTGCGTACGCCCCTGGCCGGCATCAAGGCCGCCGTCACCTCGCTCCGCTCCGACGACGTGGCCTGGTCCGAGGAGGACGAGGCCGAGCTGCTGGCGGGCATCGAGAACGGCGCCGACCGGCTGGACCACCTGGTCGGGAACCTGCTGGACATGTCCCGGCTGCAGACCGGCACGGTCACCCCGCTGATCCGCGACACCGACCTGGACGAGGTCGTCCCGATGGCGCTCGGCGGCGTCCCCGAAGGCAGCGTCTGCCTGGAGATCCCCGAGGAGCTGCCCATCGTCGCCGTCGACCCCGGCCTGCTGGAGCGGTGCGTGGCCAATCTCGTGGAGAACGCCGTGAAGTACAGCCCGGACGGAGCGCCCGTCACGGTCGCCGCCAGCGCGCTCGGCGAGCGCGTGGAGGTACGCATCGTGGACCGCGGCCCCGGCGTCCCCGACGCCGCCAAGGACCGCATCTTCGAGCCGTTCCAGCGCTACGGCGACGCCCCGCGTGGCGCGGGCGTAGGCCTCGGCCTCGCCGTCTCCCGCGGTTTCGCCGAATCCATGGGCGGCACCCTCGCCGCCGAGGACACCCCAGGAGGCGGTCTGACCATGGTCCTGACCCTGCGCGCTGCGCCCGGCCACCCGCCGGTCAGCCCCGGCCTCCCCGCTCGGGCGACGACGTGAGCGCGCCCGCTCCCCGTACACCGACTGCGGCGGCTCCGGTGCCGTCCGCGGGAAAGGCAGGCCCGATGAACCGGGTGCTCGTGGTCGATGACGAGCCGCAGATCGTCCGCGCCCTCGTGATCAACCTCAAGGCGCGCAAGTACGAGGTGGACGCCGCGCCCGACGGCGCCACCGCGCTCCGGCTCGCCGCCGCCCGCCACCCCGACGTGGTCGTCCTCGACCTCGGCCTGCCCGACATGGACGGCGTGGACGTGATCAGGGGACTGCGCGGCTGGACCCGGGTGCCGATCCTGGTGCTCTCCGCCCGGCAGACCTCCGACGAGAAGGTCGAGGCGCTGGACGCGGGCGCCGACGACTACGTCACCAAGCCGTTCGGCATGGACGAGCTGCTGGCCCGGCTGCGGGCCGCCGTGCGCCGCGCCGAGCCCACCGGGCCCGCCGACGCCGCCGTCCTGGTCGAGACCGAGGGGTTCACCGTCGACCTGGCCGCCAAGAAGGTCAACCGCGGCGGCCGCGACGTCCGGCTCACCCCCACCGAGTGGCACCTGCTGGAGGTCCTGGTCCGCAACACCGGCCGGCTGGTCAGCCAGAAACAGCTGCTGCAGGAGGTCTGGGGGCCCTCGTACGGGACCGAGTCCAACTATCTGCGGGTCTACATGGCCCAGCTGCGCCGCAAGCTGGAGGCGGATCCGTCCCATCCGCGGCACTTCGTCACCGAGCCGGGCATGGGCTACCGCTTCGAACAGTGATCCGTATCCGGCTCCGCTGCTCCCGGTCACCGGGCTCGGGCCGGTGATCCCGCCGGGAGGCGGCCGGTACGCTGGCTGTATGAGTGCTGGGACCCGTTCCGAGAAGCCGGCCGGACGCTTCCGCCGGATGCTCGACAGGCTGTCCTCCTCCGAGGAGGAGCTGCAGTCCGCCGAGCTGCAGCAGGACGCGCAGAACGCGGGCTGTACGCGGATCTGCGACTGCGACGACCGCCAGATCGTGAAGGTCACGGGTACGCTGCGGCACGTCACGCTGCGCCCTCGGGCCGGGGTGCCGGCGCTGGAGGCCGAGCTGTTCGACGGCTCGGCGGCGCTGGACGTGGTCTGGCTCGGCCGGCGCGCCATCACCGGTATCGAACCGGGCCGTAAGCTCATCGCCTCCGGCCGGATCTCCATGAGCCACGGGCGCCGGGTGCTGTTCAATCCGAAGTACGAACTCCGACCGCTCGGACAGGAGTAGCCGGTGACGTCGTTCGAGAAGACGACCACGAGCAACGAGGATCAGCCGACGGACGACGCCACGGCGCCGTCCGGCCATCGCCGGGGGGCGCACGCACCGGGCAAGGAGTCCGCCGAGAAGGCGCTGCTGGAAGCGTTCGGCGGGGTCTGGGGCATGGTGGACACCACCGTGCCGGGGCTGGTCTTCGTCCTGCTCTACACGATCAAGCGGGACATCCAGCTGGCCGCGATCGTGGCCGTCGGCCTCACGGTCGTCCTCGCGCTGGCCCGGCTGGCCCGGAAGCAGACGCTCAAGCACGCCCTCAGCGGCGTCTTCGGCGTGGCGTTCGGCGCGGTCTTCGCGATGATGTCCGGCAACGCCAAGAACTTCTACCTGCCCGGCATGCTCTACACGCTGGGGCTCGCGGTCGTCTACATCGTCTCGGCGCTCTTCAAGTTCCCGCTGATCGGCGTGTTGCTCGGCCCGATACTGCGCGAGAACCTCTCCTGGCGCACCCGCAACCCCGGCCGGCTCTCGGCGTACACCAAGTCCACCTGGGCCTGGGGCATCATCCTGCTCGCCAAGTCGGCGATCCTCTTCCCGCTGTACTGGTGGGGCGATGCGACGCAGCTCGGCTGGGTCAAGGTCGCGCTCGGCATCCCCCCGTTCCTGCTCTGCGTCTACCTCACCTGGATCTTCCTCGCGAAGGCCCCGGCCCCGATCGACGTGATCGCGGAGATGGAGGCGGAGGACCGGGTCCGCGCTCAAGAGTCGACGACCCGGGACGTCTAGCCGCGGCAGTCATCGCCTGGTGCGGCGCCGCGGTGACCGGCCGCGCCCACGCGGCGGGGCCGCATGACCGACACGCCCCGCGCCCCTGATGCGATGGCGGAGGGCCCGGAACCGTACGGTTCCGGGCCCTCCGCCATCGGTCGGCTCACCGCCTACTCCGTAGGCCGCCGCATCGAGAGCAGGTCCTCCAACTGCTCCTCCCGCGCCTGCGCCGCGACGAACAGCAACTCGTCACCGGCCTCCAGCGCGTCCTCCTTGTTCGGCGTCAGCACCCGCGTCCCGCGGATGATCGTCACCAGCGAGGTGTCCTCGGGCCACTCCACGTCGCCGACCTGGGTGCCCGCGAGCGCCGCCTCCGGCGGCAGCGTCAGCTCGACGAGGTTGGCGTCGCCGTGGCTGAAGCGCAGCAGCCGTACCAGGTCGCCGACGCTCACCGCCTCCTCGACCAGCGCGGACATCAGGCGCGGCGTGGAGACCGCGACGTCGACGCCCCAGGACTCGTTGAAGAGCCACTCGTTCTTCGGGTTGTTGACGCGGGCGACCACCCGCGGCACGCCGTACTCGGTCTTGGCCAGCAGCGAGACGACGAGGTTGACCTTGTCGTCACCGGTCGCCGCGATGACGACGTTGCACCGCTGCAGCGCCGCCTCGTCCAGCGAGGTGATCTCACAGGCGTCGGCCAGCAGCCACTCGGCCTGCGGCACCCGCTCCACCGAGATGGCGGTGGGCGCCTTGTCGATCAGCAGGATCTCGTGGCCGTTTTCCAGGAGCTCTCCCGCGATGGAGCGTCCCACCGCTCCCGCACCAGCGATCGCGACCCTCATGCGCCTGCCTCCTCGGGCCCTTCGGCGAACGCCGCCTCGACCTTCTCCACGTCGTCGGTGCGCATCATCACGTGCACCAGGTCGCCCTCCTGCAGGACGGTCTGCGAGGTCGGCAGTATGGCCTCGCCCAGCCGGGTGAGGAACGCCACCCGTACCCCGGTCTCCTCCTGGAGGCGGCTGACCTTGTGGCCGACCCAGGAGGCGTCGGTGTGCACCTCGGCGAGCTGCACACCGCCGCTGGGGTCCCGCCACAGCGGCTCGGCGCCCGAGGGCAGCAGCCGGCGCAGCATCTGGTCCGCGGTCCAGCGGACGGTCGCCACGGTCGGGATGCCCAGGCGCTGGTAGACCTCGGCGCGGCGCGGGTCGTAGATGCGGGCCGCGACGTTCTCCACGCCGAACATCTCCCGGGCCACCCGGGCGGCGATGATGTTGGAGTTGTCGCCGCTGCTGACCGCCGCGAACGCGCCGGCCTCCTCGATGCCCGCCTCGCGGAGCGTGTCCTGGTCGAAGCCGACGCCGGTCACCCGGCGGCCCCCGAAGCCGGAGCCCAGCCGCCGGAAGGCGGTGGGGTCCTGGTCGACCACGGCGATCGTGTGGCCCTGGTTCTCCAGGGTCTGTGCGAGCGCGGATCCGACCCGCCCGCAGCCCATGATGACGATGTGCATCGTCCCGCTTACCCCGCACTCCTCGTAGGCCCGCTGGCCTGCCTCAACACCCTGCTCACAACTTTCTTTCCGGCGGACGGGGCCGCCCGGGGCACCCGGCCCCGGCACCGCCCGGTCACGAGCTTATGCGGCAACGGGGGAGTTGCCCCCCGCTGATGTGCGACACCACCGTAACCGGCAGGCCGGACGACGGGACTTCTGCCCTTCGCCGGACGTGCCGACCCCTGTTCAGGCGCGTGGGTCGGGGCCGGTGGCCCGGCCGGGGCGCCCCGGCAGTGGCCCGCCCCGGGAGTCGACGACGGTCCCCGCCGGGAAGAAGAAGCGCGCGGGGGAGAGAGCCAGCGCGCAGAACGGCTCCGCGCGCCGCAGCTCCGGCAGTCGCCCACTCCACTCCAAGGCGCCGAGCCGGCCGGTCCGCAGCCGCCCGGAGAGCCGGCCGGCTAGCTGGACGCGGTCCGCGCCGATCCGCCCGAAGACGTGGCCGGGGGCGTACGGCACCGGAACGCGCCACCTGCCGTGCGGCCCCACGCGGAGGGCCGCGATCGTCCCGGCGTCGTCGGACACGCGGACGGAGTCCGCGCTCCAGGAGAACCGGGCCGGCTCCTTCGGGATGCCCCACAGGTCGCGGCCGCCGCGCAACGAAGCCTCGGAGTCCACCCAGATGCCGTGGCAGTGCAGCCCCACGTGGCGGCCGCTGCGGACCGGGGAGGCGACCGCGAACTCGTCGTACCGGAGCGTCCCCTCCGTGTAGCGCACGAGCAGGACGGCGAGCAGGCGCCGGCTGCCGAGGGGCGTGAGGCCGGTGGGGAGCGGCAGCGGCGCGCGCGTACGGAAGAGGGACAGCCACAGGCTGCCGCGGGCGCGCCAGGGCGGCGCGGGAAAGCCGGGGCCCGCCGGCGGTTCGGTCCGGTCGGTCACTGCGGGACTCCTTCGGTCGGGCCAGGAGGTGCGGTCGGGGCCGGTACGGGCATCGTGGGCCGGAACGGGCTGACTGGATGATCTTCGAACAGGCATGCTGGGCGACGTGTCCTCTTCGTCTCCTGTGCCACAGCAGCCCCTACCGAATCCGCCCACCCCGCACATGGTGGTGTGCGGCGACGACTCACTGGCCCACCGGCTCGCGGTCGAGCTGCGCGAGGTCTACCGCGAGCGGGTCACCCTCGTGGTGCCCTCCGTACGCGACCCGCGCGGCCCCCGCGTCCCCGAGCCGGCGCGCGGCAGCCTCGGCCGGGCGAGCGCCCTCCTCGGCCGGGTGACCGCGGCGGTCGGCCGGACGACCACCGCGGACGGCAGCCGCGCGGACGACGGCGGACGTGCGTCCGACGCCGCCCCGTCGGACGCGGCGGAGGACTCCGTACGCGTCCTGCGGGCGCCGGAGCCCGACGACGAGACGCTCACGGAGGCGGGCGTGGAAGAGGCCGACGCGCTGGCCCTCGTCTACGACGACGACGAGACCAACATCCATGCCGCGCTGCGCGCCCGCCGCATGAATCCCCGCCTGCGGCTCGTCATCCGCCTCTACAACCGCCGCCTCGGCCAGCACCTGGAGGAGCTGCTGGACCAGGCCGCCGCCGTGGTCTGGTCCGACAGCTCCGACATAGACGCGTCCACCACCGTCCTCTCCGACGCCGACACCGTCGCGCCCGCGCTCACCGCCACCGCGGTGGCCGGCACCAGCAAGGTCATCGAGGTCGACGGGCTGCTGCTGCGGGCCGTGGAGCACACCCCGGGCGCGCCCGCTCCGCCGCGCGCCGGCCAGAGCCTGGCCACCCTGGCCCTCCTCTCGCCCGCCGCCTCGGACGAGACGGCCCACGAGGGTGACCCCGCGCCGGCCCCGCCCCCGCCGGGCCGCCACCGGCACGGCCGCGGCCACCGGCACCCGGCCGACGACGGGCCCTCCCTGCTGCCCGACGACGCCGAGGCCGCGGCGGCCACCGGCCGCGCCACGGTGGCGCTGGAGACCGTCTCCTACCGCGGGCGGCGGCCGCCGGCCCGCCGCCTCACCGGCCGTGGCGCGCCCCTCAGCTCGCTGTTCTCCCCTCGGCTGCGCTGGGCCGTCGCCGGCATCGTCGCCACCGTGCTGACGCTGGCCCTGCTCTCCGTGCTGCTCACCGGGGAGCGACCGATGCACGCCGTCTACCTCTCCCTCCTGGACCTCTTCGCGATCAACGACCCCGCGATCGACGACGGCATGGCCCGCAAGGTGCTGCAGCTGCTCTCCGGGCTCACCGGCCTGCTCCTGCTGCCGGTCCTGGTCGCCGCGGCCTTCGAAGCGCTCGGCACCTTCCGCAACGCGTCCTCGCTGCGCCGCCCGCCGCGCGGCCTCTCCGGGCACGTCGTCCTCCTCGGCCTCGGCAAGGTCGGCACCCGCGTCCTGGCCCGGCTGCGCGAGCTGGGCGTACCGGTGGTCTGCGTCGAGGAGGACCCCGACGCACGCGGCATTCCGCTGGCCCGTCGACTCCGGGTGCCGACCGTCCTCGGCGACGCCACCGAGGACGGCGTGCTGGAGGCGGCCGGCATCGCCCGCGCCCGTACGCTCCTCGCCCTGACCAGCGAGGACGGCACCAACCTGGAGGCGTCGCTGTACGCCAGGTCGGTCAAGCCGCAGCTCCGCGTGACGCTGCGGCTCTTCGACGACCGGTTCGCCACCGCCGTCTACCGCACGCTGCGCGCCGCCCATCCCACCGCCGTCACCCGCAGCCGCAGCGTCTCTTTCCTGGCGGCGCCCGCCTTCGCCGGCGCCATGATGGGCCGCCAGATACTGGGCGCCATTCCCGTCGAGCGCCGGCTGCTGCTCGTCGCCCACGTGGACGTGCGCGATCAGACCGAACTGGTGGGCCGGAAGCCCGCCGACGTGTTCCGGGCGGGGCGGCTGCGGGTGGTGGCCGTGAACAGCGGCGCGTCCCCCGACCCGGCCGAGGATCCGGAGACCATGGCGGCGCACGGGCAACGCTGGGAGCCGGCGCGCCTCGTCCGCGACCTGCCGCCCGACTACGTCCTGCGGCCCGAGGACCGGGTGGTCATCGCCGCCACCCGGGAGGGACTGGGGGAGCTGCTGGGCCGCCGGCCCCGCCTTGCCGGGGTCGGACAGGACGGATCTGCCGGGTCCCGGCAGGATTGATACCGTCCCGATGTCCGGGAGTCGGCAATCAAGGCCGGCGATCAAGGCCCCGGAACCGGCTTGCAGGAGCCGGGCAGAGCGGTGGCAGGGAGCACGACAAGTGGAGCGCGGCGCAGCGGAATCGCAGGACCTCGGCGGCTACGCCGACCTCCTCGACGAGGTCTCGCGGACCGGGCGGCTGCCCCGCCGCGACGAGCTGGACGTCCTGCGCGACCTGGGCGAGCGGGCCGCCGAAGAGGGCCTGAGCCTGCGCGAGCTGATCGGCCGCTACCTGGCGGAGACCCGTCGGCTCTGGGGTTCGCTGCCCGGGGTGGCGCGGGCCGCGAGCGCCGGCGACCGGGCCCGTACCGGGGACGCGCTGCTCGCGGCCGTCGAGGCGGCGGTCGCGGCGCTCGGCGAGGGACACGAGCGCGCCCAGCGGCTCGCGGTCCGGCAGGAGGAGGCGGCGCGCCGCGAATTCGTCGACGACCTGCTCTACGGGCGCAGCGACCTGGGCCGGCTCGCCGAGCGGGCCGAGCGCTTCGGTCTGCGGCTGGCGGGGGAGCACGCGGTGGCCGTCGCGGAGGGCCCGGAGCGCTTTGACGACCTGCATCCGGTGGCCCGGCGCGTGGAGCGCGAACTGCTCAGCCGTTTCGGGGACCGCGACGTGTTGATCGCCACCAAGGCCGGGCGGCTGGTGTGCGTGGCGCCGGGCGGCCGGGACGGCGCCCTGGACGCCTTCGCGCAGCACGCCCGCACCCCGGGCCCCGGCGGACGCGCCGCGCACCGGGTCACGGTCGGCCGCCCGCACGCCGGTGCGGGTGGCGTGGTCACCTCGTACGAGGAGGCGCTGGGCGCACTGGAGCTCGCGACCCAGCTGGAGCTGACCGACCCCGTGCTGTACGCGGCCGACCTGCTGGTCTTTCCCGTCCTGCTGCGGGACCGGGCCGCCATGGCCGACCTGGTGCGCAGCGTGCTGGGGCCGCTGACTCAGGGGCGCGGCGGCGCGCGGCCGCTGCTGGAGACGATCTGGGCCTGCGCGGCCACCGCGTACGTCAACGCCGAGGCGGCCCGCCGGCTCCAGGTCAGCGTGCGCACCCTCTCCTACCGGCTGGCCCGCATCAAGGAGCTGACCGGCTACGACCCGGCCGACGGGCTGCAGCGCTACACGCTGGAGACGGCGGCGATGGGCGCGCGCGTACTGGGCTGGCCGGACCGGCCGCTGTAGCTCCTCCGGACGTCCCCTGCCCACCGGCTCCGCAGCCACCGGACGGTGGGGCAAGCGGGGGTCGGTGAGCCATCAAAATCGCGTAAAGATTGCCGGGAACCGGCAATGTGCCGAGGCCGTGGCGAATGCCACCATCGGGGCGCACCGGCGGGTGCGCGGCGGGCGGCGCAGCGTCAGGGGTCTGCTCGCCCGCCGGCCGCCCGCGGCGGATCGGTTGTCTCCACCCTCCACGGGGGTGAGGGTGTGGACACCCCGCTCGGGGCAGGCAGTTCCGCCTTTCGGGGGATGCGGAAGGGGGGCGTACGCGGCCCGTTCGAGCCATGGGCACGACGGATTCCGTAGCCCCGGAGATGCCCTCCGAGGGGGCGCGGTCCCGTCGCGCGGCGTGCTTCGAGAGCCGCCTCGCCCCCTCGGGTGGCGGGTGGGCGACGGCCTTGACGAAGGCTTAGCATCCTCTGCGTGTCCAAACTGACCGACGTGCCCAAACGCATCTTGATCGGGCGCGCACTGCGCAGCGACAAGCTGGGAGAGACGCTTCTCCCCAAGCGCATCGCACTCCCCGTCTTCGCCTCCGACCCGCTCTCCTCCGTGGCGTACGCGCCGGGGGAGGTGCTGCTCGTCCTGTCCGTGGCCGGCGTGTCCGCGTACCACTTCAGCCCGTGGATCGCGCTCGCCGTCGTGGTGCTGATGTTCACGGTGGTGGCCTCGTACCGGCAGAACGTGCACGCGTACCCGAGCGGTGGCGGCGACTACGAGGTGGCCACCACCAACCTCGGGCCCAAGGCGGGCCTCACCGTGGCCAGTGCGCTGTTGGTCGACTACGTCCTCACCGTCGCCGTCTCCATCTCCTCCGGGGTGGAGAACCTGGGCTCGGCGATCCCCTTCGTGGTCGAGCACAAGACGTTCTGCGCCATCGCGATGATCCTCCTGCTCACCGTGATGAACCTGCGCGGCGTGCGCGAGTCCGGCAAGCTCTTCGCCATCCCGACGTACGTCTTCGTCCTCGGCGTCTTCGCCATGATCCTCTGGGGCGCCTTCCGCGGCCTGGTCCTCGGCGACGCCATGAAGGCCCCCACCGCCGACTACACCGTCCACGCCGAGCAGGGCGGCCTCGCGGGCTTCGCGCTGGTCTTCCTCCTGCTGCGCGCGTTCTCCTCCGGCTGTGCGGCGCTCACCGGCGTCGAGGCGATCTCCAACGGCGTGCCCGCCTTCCGCAAGCCCAAGTCGAAGAACGCCGCCACGACGCTGGCGCTCATGGGCGGCCTGGCCGTCACCATGTTCTGCGGCATCATCGTCCTGGCCATGACCACCGGCGTGAAGATGGCCGAGAAGCCGGCCACCGACCTGCTGCACAACGGCCACCCGGTCGGCTCCGGCTACACCCAGAACCCGGTGATCTCGCAGGTCGCGGCCGCCGTCTTCGGCGACGGCACGCTGCCCTTCGTCATCCTGGCCGCCGCCACGGCACTGGTCCTCTTCCTCGCCGCGAACACCGCCTACAACGGCTTCCCGCTGCTCGGCTCGATCCTCGCGCAGGACCGCTACCTGCCGCGTCAGCTGCACACCCGCGGCGACCGGCTCGCCTTCTCCAACGGCATCGTGCTGCTCGCCGGCGCCGCCGCGATACTCGTCTACATCTACGGCGCCGACTCCACCCGGCTGATCCAGCTCTACATCGTCGGCGTCTTCGTCTCCTTCACGCTCAGCCAGATCGGCATGGTCCGGCACTGGAACCGCCATCTGACCACCGAGAAGGACCAGGCCAAGCGGCGCCGGATGCACCGCTCCCGCGCGATCAACGCCTTCGGCGCCACCTTCACCGGCCTGGTCCTGGTCGTCGTGCTGGTCACCAAGTTCAGCCACGGCGCCTGGGTCGCGCTGCTCGGCATGGTCATCTTCTACGTCACGATGACCGCGATCCGGAAGCACTACGACCGGGTGGCCGACGAGATCGCCGCGGCGGACTCGCCCGACGACGAGATCGCCCGCCCCTCCCGCGTGCACTCCATCGTCCTGGTCTCCAAGGTCCACAAGCCGACCCTGCGGGCCCTGAACTACGCCAAGCTGATGCGCTCCGACTCCCTCGAAGCGGTCAGCGTGGACGTCGACCCGGCCGACACCAAGGCGCTGCGCGCCGAGTGGGAGAGCCGCGGCATCGAGGTACCGCTGAAGGTCCTGGCCTCCCCCTACCGGGAGATCACCCGCCCCTTCATCGAGTACGTGAAGTCGCTGCGCAAGGAGAGCCCGCGCGACGTGGTCTCGGTCTTCATCCCCGAGTACGTCGTCGGCCACTGGTACGAGCACCTGCTGCACAACCAGTCGGCGCTGCGCCTGAAGGGCCGGCTCCTCTTCACCCCGGGTGTGATGGTCACCTCCGTCCCCTGGCAGCTGGACTCCTCCGAGGCCGCCAAGGTCCGCGCCCGCAAGCACGCCGAGTGGAACGCGCCCGGCTCGGTCCGCCGCGGCCCGGTCGCCCAGCCGAAGAAGGAGAAGGCGGCGACGAAGAAGTAGGAAGGGAACCGGGGAGCACGCTCCCCGGTGGGCCCCGATGGTCATGGGGAAGGTACGGCGGGACGTAGACTAGAAGGCTGTTGTCCCGCCGTACCACCCACGTTTTTTGGAGCTCGCCCGCCATGCAGACAGAACCGAAGAAGTCGCTGGTCGGCGAGGAGTACGAGGTCGAGGTCGGCCCCGTCGCGCACGGCGGCCACTGCATCGCCCGTACGGCCGAGGGCCAGGTCCTCTTCGTACGCCACGCCCTCCCCGGCGAGCGCGTCATCGCCCGAGTCACCGACGGTGACGAGGGCGCCCGCTTCCTGCGCGCTGACGCCGTCGAGATCCTCTCCCCCTCCAAGGACCGGGTCGAGGCCCCCTGCCCCTTCTCCGGCCCCGGCCGCTGCGGCGGCTGCGACTGGCAGCACGCCAAGCCGGGCGCCCAGCGCCGCCTCAAGGGCGAGGTCATCGCCGAGCAGCTCCAGCGCCTCGCGGGCCTCACCCCCGAGGAGGCCGGCTGGGACGGCACGGTCGTACCGGCCCCCGGCGACAAGGTCCCCGCCGGCGAGGTCCCCGCCTGGCGCACCCGCGTCCAGTACGCCATCGACGCCGAGGGCCGCGTAGGCCTCCGCAAGCACCGCTCGCACGAGGTCCAGCCGATCTCCCACTGCATGATCGCGGCCCCGGGCGTCTCCGAACTGGGCATCGAAAACCGCTCCTGGCCCCAGATCGCCACCGTCGAGGCCATCGCCGCCACCGGCTCCAACGACCGCCAGGTCGTTCTGACCCCCCGCCCCGGCGGCCGCCTCCCCATCGTCGAACTCGACAAGCCCGTCTCGGTCCTCCGCATCGGCGAGAAGGACAAGGGCGTGCACCGCGTACACGGCCGCCCCTTCGTCCGCGAACGCGCCGCCGACCGCACCTGGCGCGTCGGCAACGGCGGCTTCTGGCAGGTCCACCCCCAGGCCGCCGACCTCCTCGTCGAAGCGGTCATGCGCGGCCTGATGCCCAAGAAGGGCGACATGGCCCTGGACCTCTACTGCGGCGTCGGCCTCTTCGCCGGTGCCCTCGCCGACCGCGTCGGCGACAAGGGCGCCGTCCTCGGCATCGAGTCCGGCAAGCGCGCGGTGGAGGACGCCCGCCACAACCTCGCCGACGCCGACCGCGTCCGCATCGAACACGGCAAGGTCGACCAGATCCTCCCCCGCACCGGCATCGAGGACGTCGACCTCGTCGTCCTCGACCCGCCCCGCGCCGGCGCCGGCCGCAAGACGGTCGAACACCTCGCCTCCCTCACCCCCCGCCGCATCGCCTACGTGGCCTGCGACCCGGCCGCCCTCGCCCGCGACCTCTCCTACTTCGCCGCCGCCGGCTACGTCCCCAAGCGCCTCCAGGCCTTCGACCTCTTCCCGATGACGCACCATGTGGAGTGCGTGGCGGTGCTGGTACCGGCGGGGAAGGGTGCCTGACCTGCGTTTTCGCGGTGTTCGTCGGCTACTCGACCTGTTTCCACCCGCCCAACAGGTGAACGGTGAAGATCGTTTGCAAAGGCCGTCTGATCTGCGGATTCAGGCGAGTGGAGCGACTGCGGTGAAAGCCGTGCCCCTGCGCCTCGGGCTGTTGACGCGTGTATGACGCTCGTCCTGAAGTACCGTCACATCAGTAATGCGGGTCCGACCCGGCGCTGAGGCTCTGCTGGCGTCGAGTGGAGCCAACTCCACCGGTTGCAGATGCGGCCGCGGACCCAGGAGAGTGGTCGGCGATGGACATGACGCCTCCGCAGGTCACGAGCCGGACCGACGAGTACAGGCTCCTCCTGCTTCACTACCCGAAGCGTGCTGGTATATCGCGGAGGGGCCTTCCTGTATGCCAAGGAGCAGTTCGCCGTGCATCGAAGGCTTGGGGGCGTGCAGGGCCGCGCTGAGGACACCTGTCGCAAGCGCTTCATCTACGAGTGCGCGCGAGGGCGATGTGATCCCGCAGGGTGTCAGTTCGGGAAGTCGAGGCTCTCCTGACCAGGTCCAGGGGCGCGACGGGACTTCCGCGGCGGCTTCGGCTCCTTGGTCGCGTAGGCAGGCACAGGCAGGATGCCCGAGCCCCGGAGGTCGTCGGTGGTGATGAGCGGGCCACTGCTCACGGCGTTTAAGAGCCGGGCCTGTCGGGGTTCGAGGGCTACGAGGAGCCCGAGCGCGTTGATGAGGTCCAGCAGGTCGATGGTCCACCGAGGAGTCCAGATCGGAGGCAGGATGTCGTTCAACGGGGTCTGTCGCTCCACATCCGGTTTGCGTTTGCGGAAGCTGAACCACTTACGGATCACCTGCACCCCGCCGATCCGGTAGTCCCAGACTTCCGGCGCCACTGGACGTATGCAGCCGGTGCCAACCGTGAG
Source organism: Streptomyces niger (assembly GCF_000718305.1). Classification (GTDB taxonomy): domain Bacteria; phylum Actinomycetota; class Actinomycetes; order Streptomycetales; family Streptomycetaceae; genus Streptomyces; species Streptomyces niger. Next base: position 22,980 of record NZ_JOFQ01000024.1, on the reverse strand, counting down.
GGTTCGCGTGGGCGCGTCGTAGGTGATGTCCTCCGGTAGCCCGTCGTCCTCTCCGATCGCGACGACGGCTTCCGGTTGTTCCTCGGAGGGAAGCCTCGGGGCCGATCCAGGCGCACTGCCATGGTGGTGCGCGGCGAAGCGCTGGCCGTACGTGTGGATCCACACCGTGCGCTTGCCCACTTCCACTGCCTCCGCCCACAGGGCCGGGTCGCGCGTCAGGGGGATACGGGCGCCGCGCTCGGCGAGGTTCGCGGAGAAGCGTTGGGTGTAGCCGCTGTGGCCAGCTGTTCCCGCGATGTACGCGAAGAGATCTTCGGCTGTGACCGTGACTCCGTGCACCCTGGTAAGCAGCTGCAGCAGGCCGGGGGTCACGTTCGGTTCTGCTTGGTGAGGATGGCGGTAGAGGGGGGCGATGCGGCCGCCTTCGGTGCCTTTGAAGTGATGAACGTCGGGCAGAAGGGCCGTGAAACTCACCGCTGGTCCCGGGCGGCCTGATTCTGTGTGGAGTTCGGACAGGTAGATCTGGCGCTGGTCATTATGGGCGAACCACAGGGCCGGCCGGGGCCGGTCGATTACTCTCCGGTCCGCGATGATGTACTGCCGGTCGAAGGTCATCCGTCCGTACGGGACGATGACCGGAACCGTCTCTTTCTCTGCGGCGAGACTGCCCGTCTCCTGCTGGCCGGGCAGGGGTGGTTCCAACTTGTCCGGGCGGCGGTCTCCGGTGCTCTTCATCAGCGCAGCTTTGGCGTCGGCTGGAGCCTGGACGAGCCTGCGCCAGCGCCTTTCCAGAACATCCCGGCTAGGTGAGACGGGCCAACTACGGTTGTTGGTGTTGCCTGTGGTCGTCCAGGGAAGCAATGCGTCCACCGTTGGTATGTCTGACCACTCGGAGTCGGACGTGACGTGAAAAGGCGCGGTCCATTGTGTGGGGCAGAGCTGCCATGGGGTTCCGTTCCAGTGGCCCTCGACGCCGAGCCCTTCCAGCCAGTCGAACTTCTCCTCGCGTGTGCCCGCGGGGGCGTCGAGTCGCCACACCCGGGCTGGGTTCCTCGTGTCCGGCGCACCCCGGCGGACGAAGATGCCGATACAGACCTCGCGCTTGACTCCTTGAAAGACACGGGTCCGCGTGTCGGAGTAGGGGCCTTCGGGGGAGAGGCCGATGATCCAGCCCTCGTCGGCGGCCTCGCGCAGGTAGTGGCGCATACCTGCCGCGCCCTCGCTGTCCAGGTATCCGGAGTTGGTGATGAGGGCGACGATCCCGCTGGGGGCTTTGGGCGTTCCTGAAGTAGTCACCTGGTCGAAGACCTTCCAGGTGGACCACGCCCAGAAGTAGACGTAGAGGTTGTCGAGGGCGTATCCGATGCGCCCGTTGTCCTCGGGGTGGAAGCGGGCGAGGATCGGTCCCTGGTCGTTCGGATTGCCCTCGGTGACCCAGCGTCCGACGCCCGACTGCCTCGCACTCCGAAGGTAGGGCGGATTGCCGATCACCACCATGACCTTCTCGTCCGCCTTGATCCTGTTCGCCATGCGACGGTGGCGGGCGATCGCCTCGTACATGAAGCCCAAGTGGTGCTCTACGGCGGGATCGTCGAGTGTGTCGGCCACCAGAAGCCTCGGCGGGCGGCGCGTGACATCGGCGTCGTGGGACTGGAAGGCATGGTGCACACGGAGTTCGGCGACCGCGTAAGGCCCGGTCTGTTTCTCCAACCCGACCAGTCGGCCCGAAAGGTCCTTGAGAAGACCGGACTTGAGCTCCGCACCGTACTTCATTGACAGGGACGTAGCGACGTGGTCGATGATGTTGATGAGAAAGGTCCCGGTGCCCATGGCGGGGTCGACCACGGTGACGTCCTCGCTTCCGTACCCGTCCGCTTGGCCGAGCCGGCCACGCAGTATCTCGTCGGTGAACCCGACCATGAAGCGGACGACCTCGCCGGGTGTGTAGTACGTCCCCGTCCGCCGTCGCAGCTCTGGGTCGTAGGCGCTCAGAAAGCCCTCGTACAGGTGGAGGTAGGCGTCTCCTGTCTCGTCCTTGAACATCTCGGGGTCGACGGCCGATATGACGTCGATCAGAGGGGCGATGACCCCTCGCAGGTCGTCGAGGGCGTCGTCTGTCAGCACTGCCAGCGCCTTGCCCATCAGGGAGTGCCGTTTACCTAATCGAATCGCGACCTCGGGGAGGGAGAGCTGGTCGAGATCGATGCGCTCAAGGCGTGCCAGCAGAATGGCGAAGGTCAGTGTCTGGCTGTACTGGTCCGCGAACTCCTCCGGGCGGGCGTCGGGGAAAAGTAGGTCCTTCCAGTTGCCAGCTAGGATCGAGAATGCCGCGTCGGCCTCTCCGTACTCCTCTCGGGCGAGACGTTCGGTGACCTCGTCGCGCAGCAGGGCGCAGATTTTCGCGATGCGCCTGACCAACTCGTCGATGCTGCCGTGGAGGATGGGCGCTGGCAGGAAGAAGTGCGTGAGTACGCGCTCGAACCCGGTGTCCGGGGCGATGAGTTGCCGGTTACCGGTTTCAAGGTCCCCGACCAGAATTCCGGTCGGACCGACTCGCACGCCGAAACGATAGACCGCCCACTGGTATCCGTCGGTGTACAGCACGTTGTGGAGGGCCTTGATCTTCTCCCACTGTTTCCGGTCGTGGCTCCTCACTGACCACTTCTCCGGATCGACCCCCGCGCCCGGCTGCTTCAGCTCGACGTGCCCAATGGTCCTGCCGCCGCATGCGATGGCGAAGTCGGGCCGGATCCCGAGTTCCTTGACACGGCTCTGACCGTGGGCGATGAGCTTGAGGCGTTGCCGCGAGGCCATGCCGCGCAGCAGTTGTTCCACCGGTGCGGTGAGACTGTCTTCTCTGCTGCTGACAGCCCCTGCGGGACCTTGCAGCTTGGCCCTGACCTCCTCGCCAAACCGGGCGACGAGGTCTGAGACCGATATAGGCGTGCCCTTCCCTGCCCAGACGTCCCCTCTTGCCATCGTCCCCCCAACGTCGCACCTGCGCCGACGATCAGACCCATACAGAATGCCCATGACAATCCAAGAGGCAAACATCGGTGGATGTAGGTTGATTGGCGGCATGTAGCGAAAGCTCGGTGCGCGGAGGGGCGTTGGAGCGTGGGTGTGAACCTGGAGGCGGCCGCGTATGACGAATGGCCTTGGCTACGTGACGGGTGTCGAACTCGCGCCTCTGGAGGCGGTCAGCGGTGTCCACGATGGTGCCCCGCCACGTGACCGACGAGTGATTCAGGCAGGGAGCGACCCGCCTTAGCAGGGAGCCTTGCGGGCTGTTTCCTTTGTGGCGACCGTCGTCGGCTGCGAACCGGGACGACAGGTACTTGATCCCCTGCATCACGGGCGGGATGCGACTGTCTGCCGCCTGGTCGGGACGCATCGCTCATGGAGCACGCGGGCACAGCAGGCATACATCATTGTGGTACATGCGCTAGTCTTGGTACATGTCGATGAAGCGCACCAATGTCTACGCCGATCCGGAAGACCTCGCGATCATCAAAGAGGCCGCCAAGCGGCGCGGCATCAGCGAGGCCGAGATCATCCGCCAGGGCATCCACCTCGCGGCCATGGCCAACCGCATATGGGACGAGCCCCTCTTCTCCCGCACCTTTCAGGGAGCGGGCCGCACCCCCGGTAAGCGTGACGTGCGTGACGCCGTCGCCGATGCCGTGCGCCGCGAGACCGGGACTGCTGCGTGATCGTCGTCATCGCGGATACCTCCGGGCTGCTCGCGGCGCTCGACTCCGCTCACCCCGAGCACCAGGCATCGAACGAAGCCATCATGGTTGCCGGGCTCCTGGTGATGTCCCCGCTGCTGCTCGCGGAGATCGACCACGTCGCCACGCGCGAGCTCGGCCGTGAAGCGGCGCTCAGCGCGGTTGACGACATCCGCCATTGGGTGCGACGAGGCCGTGTCGTTCTGCCCGAAATCACGGAAGATCATCTGGGTGTCGCCCAGTCGGTGCGCGCGCGCTATCGCGACTTGGACCTGGACCTCGCGGACGCGGTGAATGTGGCCATTGCTGCTGAGTACGACACCGACGCAGTGCTCACACTTGACCGGCGCGATTTCCGGGCTGTGCGCCCATTGGGTCGGCACAAGGCGTTCCGGGTGCTGCCCGACGACCTGCCGATCTGATTGCGGATGGTGTTTGGCCATGTCGTCCGTGTGATTCCGACGCTCGTATGACGCTCGCGGCCTTCGCTCATTCCCAGGCGGAGAGGGGAAACCCTACCTGACCTGCAGTTTTCCGGATGCGGTTCCGGTAGATACCTTCCCGATGACGCACCATGTGGAGTGCGTGGCGATTCTGGTGCCGGAGGGCAAGCAGGGCGCCTGAAAGGGCGCCTGAACAGGACGTCGCTCCGTGTCGGCGTGTGCGGGGCGCCGTCCGCGCCGTCGTGCGCTTTGATCTGTGCAGGACGGGGCGGCCCTTCCCGGCAGTGCGCCGTCGGACCGCCGCGCTCGGACGACTCGGGGCTCGGATGACAGGCCCTGCAGAGGCTCGACCGCTGGGACTGAGAGCTGAGCCCCTGCAGGCGGGGGACGGACGGAGAGGATCAGCCCGTGGACCAGCCGGCGGGAGAATCCGCCTCGGGAGAGCCTGAGCAGCAAGCGCTCTTCGGGTGGGCGGAGACCGCACCCGAGCAGGCCCCGCGGCAGGCGTTCCGGGACAGTCCGCAGGCGCGCCGGATGCTCGACGTACGCGAGGTCTACGCCGAGCCGGCGGCCCTCGATTCCCCGCGCGGCCAGCAGATCATGGCCCGGCTGCCCGGGGTGCGGGTGACCGAGGTCGACAGCCACTGGCGGATTCCGTCCCTGCACGGCAACGACGGCAACATCGGCCGGTGGGTCCGCATCAAGACCGAGACGCTCGTCCTCGGCGTCAAGCACAAGCTCACCACGCGCCCCAACGGCAGATCCGCCGACTGGATCGCGCCGGGCCCCTCCAACGGCTGCGCGATGGCCTGCGCCTACTGCTACGTCCCCCGCCGCAAGGGCTTCGCCAACCCCATCACGCTGTTCACCAACATCGAGGCGATCGTGGCCCATGTCCGGCGTCACGTACGGGCCCAAGGTCCCAAGACGGAACCCAACCAGTGCGATCCCGAGGCATGGGTCTATGACATCGGCGAGAACGGTGACTGCTCCGTCGACGCCCTGGTCTGCGACAACACGGCAGATCTCATCGCCGCGTTCCGTGGCCTGCCCACGGCCAAGGCATCCTTCGCGACCAAGTTCGTCAATCCCGATCTGCTCGCGCTGGACCCGCAAGGGCGTACCCGCGTGCGCTTCTCCGTCATGCCGGGCGACGATGCCCGGCTGCTGGACATCCGCACCAGCCCCGTCGACGAGCGGATCGCCGCCGCCGCCGACTTCCTCGACGCCGGATACGAGGTCCATTTCAACCTTTCGCCCGTCGTGCTGCGCCCGGGATGGCAGCGGGACTGGGCCGAGCTGCTCACCCACCTCGACGACGTCCTGCCCGCCCGCGTGAAGAAGCAGGCGGCAGCCGAGATCATCATGCTGACGCACAACGAGTCGCTGCACGAGGTCAACCTGGGCTGGCACCCCCGCGCCGAGGAGGTGCTGTGGCAGCCGGAGGCCCAGGAAACCAAGCGCTCACAGAACGGCTCGCTCAACGTGCGCTACGCCCAGGACGTCAAGCGGGAGTCCCTGCGGCGGATCCAGCAGCTCCTCGCGACGCACGCGCCGTGGCTGCGCGTCCGGTACGCCTTCTGACGAGGGCCGGCGTACGGCCTTCGCGTCCGCGGCACGAACGGCCCAGGACCGACAGGGCCGGTCCGCCCCTACGATCCGGCCGGCACGGCTCGTACACCCGGTATGGGGGGAGACGGGGCACATGGACGCTGCGGGGGGAACAGGGTGTCAACATACCCCCCGGGGTTGGCAGCCCTCTCGTACGCAGGGGCGGAGGAAGGCCCGGCTGGTCGCCCCCGTACCGAGGCGGCGGACGTCCACGGTGGCGAGCCGCTGCACGGGGCGGTAGGCGGTGGCTGCCTGCACCAGCTCGTCGATGTCCTCGGACAGTCCGTCGACCAGCAGATAGGTGAGGACGCCGAGGCCGTAGACGTCCGGATACACCGGGTCGGCGTTGAGCGCGGTGAGCTCGGGGCGAGATACGGGTCGGAGCCGTCGGACAGGTGCATCGCGGACAGCGCCGTCGGTGCGAACCTGCCCAGGCCCTCCGAGGAGCTGTCGGTGTTGCTGCGCTGTGTGGCGATCTGCCAGTCGGAGATTTGCAAGTGCGGGGTCAGCCCTGCGGCTTCTTCGCCGACGGCCCGGCCTCGGCGGCCCCTGTTGCGAAGGATGGCGTGGACGGAACGGGCAGCCAGTGCCCGGTGGTGGATGCGGCTGGAGTGCGCTGACCGCATCGTCTCGGCCAACTGCCGCACGAGTGCAGTGCGGTCGAGGACGTCGAGCTTCTCCCCGTACTGGAGCAGGTACTCGTCCAAGCGCAGGGTGTGCGGGTGGTAGTCGAAGATCAGTGCCGGACCTGCGGAGTGGCCCGACGGGTCGTACTGCTTGACCTGTAGGGCACCGGGGTGACGGAAGCGGCGCAGTACCGCGGCTTCGCGCCGGGCGGCGTTCTCCACCGATTGCCGGACGGAGGCGTCCGAGCCGCGCTCGCGCAAGTAGATGCGGACACGGGCGGCCTCGGGCAACTCACTTTGGGCGGCGAGGTAGTCGGCCCAGGCCGGCCCGGAGTCGAAGGACCGCCGCTCCAGTTGATAGGGGCCGATCTTGTACTCCGCGTCACTGCGGCGGATGCCGATGCGCTCCAGGGCGCTCTCGACCTCACGGGAGCGGGTCGCGTCGATCCGCCGACTCGCATCGCGCGGTGGCCGCTTGAGCATCTCGACCAGCTCGGCGACGGTGTGGACACCATTCTGGTCATGGGCCGGGAGCCGGACGCGTAAACCGTCGTTGGTGAAGCACACGGCTTCGCCGACCCACACCCGCTTGCCGTACTGGCCGAGCAGGGTCGCCAGCTCCTTGGCCTTCTTGTTGACCAGGTGGAGCGGGTTGCCGTGCGGGCGCCGGTGCCCCTTGGGTGTGGTCTGTATCCGGGAGCCGTTCTCACTGGTGAGCGAGTCGCGCCAGGTCTTCAACTCGATCATGCAGACGCCGCCCGGCGCGATGACGTGGAGGTCGACCTCCCGGACGTGCCCGGTGTTCGCGGTGAAGGTGAACTTCGACCAGGCCCCAGGCCGTCAGGGGGCGGCGTCGGGGCAACTGCTCGCGGATGGCTTCCAGACCGCGGCGCTCGTGGTTGAGTTCGGTAAATCCTGACGGTGGCCGTGCAATTCGAGGATGGCTGAGGCAAAGGTGATACGGAAGATGCGTACGAGCATTCCGCTTGTCCTGATGGCGTTTCTTGCGAATGGGCTGCTCCTGGCGGCGTGCGGGTCGGAGGTCGCCGGACCGGCGGGTGAGCGTTCGGTGCTGGGTGGTGGGGGCGGCGGGGCGGACAGCCCGGGCATCCCTGGTGACCCCGCCGATCTGGCGAAGGACGGTGTCAGGATCACCGGCATGAGCAGCGGCCGGTCCGGCGCTGACGCACCGTCATCGGTCACCGCCGATTTCGAGGTCACCAACCGGGAGGCCGAACCGTTCACGTACACCGTTACCTTCGACCTGCTGTCCGAGTCCGGAGGGGTGCAGATGAACCAGGACCGGACGGTGGCCTCCGTGCGGCCCGGTCGGACCGTGCGGAGTACCGTCCGCCTGGACGGACGGACGGTCACGGGCGGCCAGGGGCGGGTGCGGATCGCCAAGGTCAGGCGCGTTCCGTCGGACGAGTTCCCGGCCGAGTCTGGGCCCTGTCCGGCTTCCGGGGTCCGCGTCACGGCAGATGACGGCGACGCGGCGATGGGGCTGCGCGTGGTGGGGCTACGCCTGCGGAACTGCGGTACACGTACCTATCACCTCGATGGTTACCCGCTTCTGAAGCTGCTGGACGAGGACAGGAAACCGGTTTCCGGCGTCCGGATCCTGCACGGCAGCGGCAGTATCGCCACCGTGGCCGGCTTCGACACGCCGCCCCGGCCGGTGACCCTGAAACCGGGCGAGGCGGCGTCCGCCGGCTTGATGTGGCGCAACACCACGGGTGGCGGTATTGCCGCGAACGTCCCGTACGTACAGGTCAGGCCCAAGTCCGGCGCCGAGGCCGTGACAGTGACGCCGGAGCTCGACCTCGGCACCACGGGCAAGCTCGGTGTCAGCCCGTGGAAGAAGGCCTCGAGCACTGATATCCCGGTGCGCTGAATCAGAAGCGGCTAGCCGCGGGCGAGGCGACCCAGTCCCATCAGTCCCGGCGGATCAACTCCGGGTCGATCCTGCGGCCCACCAGGGGGAGGGTGCCGAGGATCGCGGCGAGGAGGACGGTGCCGGCCGCTGCGGCGAGCAGGGGGACGCCGGCGCCGTCCCAGAAGGTTTCGCCGCCGCCCGTGACCAGGTAGGACGTCTCGGCCAGTTTGCCGGTGAGGAGGGCCAGGAGGAGGCCCACCGCCAGGGGGAGGACGACCTGGGCGCATTGGACCAGGCGTAGGACGCGTGGGCGGGCGCCGATCAGGGCGAGGGCGGTGACCTGGGAGCGGCGTTCCACGGCGCGGTCCGTCGCGGAGACCAGGAATGCCGCGGCGCCGACCACCAGGCCCATGACCATGCCGAGGGCCAGCAGCGTTTCGATGACGCTGATCTGCTGGAGTCCGTCGACGTTGACGCCGACCGGGTCCACGTCAGCGGTGGGGGATATGGCGCCGATGCGGTCCAGTACGGCACGGACCGTGGCCGGGTCGGAGGCGCCGGCCAGGATGAGCGTGCCGGATGCGGGGACGGCGCCGGGTGGCAGCTCGGAGGGCGGGAACAGCACCGGTGTGTCCACGGAGGTGACGTCGTAGCCGGTGAACAGCGCGCGTTGGCGCGGCACGGTGATCTTGAGTGAGATGTGCCGGGTGCCCTGGCGCAGTCGGACCGTGGAGGGCGCCACCGGCTCCGGGGTCACTGCCGGGTCGGTCAGGCGGAGTGCCTTGCCATCGACACAGCCTTCGACGTGCCGCACCAGGGACTTGAGCTGCCCGCAGGTGGCGACCAGCGCGCGGGCGGGGATGCGCGAGCCCTCGGCGTCCGGGTCGAAGGGCGGCTCCATGACGAGGGCGTGGGCGCGCAGTTGGGGGATGGCGGTGAGTTGTTGCTGCTGGTGCGCACTGAGGCCCGCCAGCGGGATGCCGTACTCCTGTGAGGGGGAGGAGGAGCGGGTGATCTGCGACTCCTCCACCAGGACGCCCTGGGCGAGGGACGCGGAGAAGACGAGCAGGACGAGGCCGCTGACGACGCGCATGGCGCTGCCGGGCTCGACCTCGTTGCGCCGCATCGCGAGGTTCAGGGTCAGTGACCGGGAGCGCGCCAGGCGCCGGGCCATGAGGTACGAGAGGAGCGGCATCGAGAGGACCAGGCCGAGGCCGGTCAGGAGCACGCCGAGAGGGACGAGGAGGGCGTTGATGCCGGAGCTGTCCGCGGGGTGCGCGGTGAGCCCGGTCAGGCTGTAGCCGATGACGATGCCGAGGCCGGTGACCAGGAGGAGGCCGCCCCAGATCCTCGGCGTACGGGGGATGGCCGTACGGCGGGTGCTCAGCGGGTTGGTCGCGGCGGCGCGGGCGCTGGCGCGGCCGACGAACCAGGCGAGCGCGGGACAGCCGAGCAAGCACAGCGCGAGGGTGCCGGCGGTCGGGACGCCGTCGCCGGGGTACCACTTCAGGCCGGGCAGGCCGGTCCGGGCCATGGCCTGGTTGAGCAGCCAGTACTCACCGATGCCCAGGACCGCGCCGAGCAGCGCCGCCACGACGGTCTCGGCCGCGTTGACCCGCTGAGTGCCCTTCGCGCTCAGGCCGAGGAGGCGGAGCGCGGCGAGCCGACGGTTGCGGCTGGCGGCCGAGAGCCGGGCGCAGACCGAGAGGTGGACGGCCAGCGGCAACAGCACCAGCGTGGCCATGGTGAAGCGCAGGATGTCCAGGGTGGAGGGGTCGACGGCGGGGTTGGGGGCGTAACCGCTGCCCCAGCTTTTGAGCGCCCGGGTGGCCCCCGAGTGGATGAGGTCGCTCGGCGTGGCTCCGACGTACGCGTACAGCTCGTTCGGGTCGGTGAGGCCGGCGGGGGCGATGGTGCCCCGCACCGTTCCCGGCAGCAGGCCCTTGAGGTTCGGTTCGCGGCGCAACTGGTCGCGCAGGGCCGGGGAGACGAACACCTCGTGCGGGGCGGGGAGGGCGTCCAGGCCGGGCGGCGGGCCGGGGGTGTCCCGCGTGCCGCGCGCGACGAAGACCCGGTTGAAGGGGCGCGACCCGTGCGGGTCGGTGCGTTCGAGGACGAGCGTACGGCCGGACGCGGGCTTGCCGGCGAAGACGACGGGGTCGCGGCCGCCGGCGCGTCCGTCACGGGCGTCCAGGATGGCCGGGACGGTGAGGACGAGAGCGAGGCAGCAGACGCCGAGTGAACTGCCCAGCGTCATCAGCCAGAAGCGGGCCCGCGCACCGCGTCCCGAGCCGAGCAGCAGACGCAGTCCGAGGAGGAACTCCCTCACGCGGCGGCCCCCGTCGCCGACAGGACGCCGTCGGCCATCGTCCAGTGGTGGTCGGCGCGGGCCGCCACGCCCGCGTCGTGCGTGACCAGCAGGACGGCCGTGCCCTGCGAGCGGGCCAGGGAGAGGAACTCCTCCAACACCGCGCCGGCGTTGGCGCTGTCCAGCGAGCCGGTCGGCTCGTCAGCGAACACCACGGACGGCCGGTGGACGAGCGCACGGGCGACGGCCACGCGCTGGCTCTGCCCGCCCGAGATCTGCGAGGGGCGCCGTTCGCGGAGGTCGGCGATGCCGAGCCGGTCCAGTACCTCGGCGGCGGCCTTGAGGGCGGGCGCCTTGCGCCGGCCGGCCAGCCGCAGCGGCAGGGCGGTGTTCTCCTCCACCGTCAGCTCCGGCAGCAACTCGCCGTACTGGAAGACGAATCCGAAGCGCTCGCGGCGGAGCGTGCTGATCTCTTCGTCGTCCAGGGTGCTGAAGGGACGCCCTTCGAACCACACCTCGCCGCGCGCGGGCGGCAGCACACCGGCGAGGCAGTAGAGCAGCGAGGACTTGCCCGAGCCGCTGGCGCCGGTGATCGCGGTCACCTCGCCGGGCGCGAGCGAAAGGTGCGCGTCGCGCACCGCGGGTGTGGAGCCGTAGGAGAGGTCAACTCCGCGGGCGGCCAGCACTTCTGTCGTATTCATCGTGTCTCCCCCAGTGGGCCGGGCAGGGCCCCGGCCGGTGGACGCGCGGTCAACGCGTCCCGACCGGGCCCCTTACCGTGAGTCCCGACCGGGCCCCTTACCGTATGTGAACGCCGACGCCCCGAACTGTGGTGGTCGGCGCACGGCTCCACCTGGCCGACACTGCCGACACGGCCGATACGGCGTTCGTGGCCGGCAGCGCCTTCGTGGCCCGTATCGGGGAGACTGGCCCCATGGAACCCCGTCCGACTTCCGATGATCCGTCCGCGTCCGGCTCGTACAGCGGGGTGCCGTCGCTCGGGCAGGTGCTCGAGGTCGGTGGTACGGAGGCCGTCGAGGTGGTGCGGGCGCCCCGGGGGATGGACGTGCCGGTGCGCGGGGTCGGGGTGTTCGACGCCGGGGAGACGTTGGAGGCGGCGGGGCAGGTGCTGGTGGCGGTGGGGGTGGACACCTCGTCGGAGGAGGCTCCGCGGGTGCTGCGGGACGCGGCGCGGGCGGGGGCCGCCGCGCTCGTGATGCGGCGGGGGTCCGCGGGGGTGTCGGAGCGGCTGCTCGCCCAGGCCGAGGAGGGTGGGACCGCGTTGCTGGTGCGGGCGGCGTGGATCGAGTGGGGGGAGCTGATAGGGCTGCTGCGGGCGGCGCTCAGTCAGGGTGGGGCGCGGCCGGAGACGGCCGCGACGGCTGCCGATGTGGCGCTCGGGGACCTGCCGGGGCTCGCCGTCGCGCTCGCGGCGCTGGTCGGGGGCGCCATCACGATCGAGGACCCGGACTCGAACGTTCTTGCTTACTCACCTACGGCCGACACCGCGGACCCGTTGCGGCGGCTCACGATCCTGGGGCGGCGGGTGCCGCAGTGGCGGGTGGCCGAGCTGGCCGAGAGCGGGTTCCTCCAGACGCTGTGGGCGACGCCCGACGTGGTCCACCGGCCCGCCGACGACCGGTTCCCCGAGCGGCTCGCCATCGCCGTACGGGCCGGGGACGAGATCCTGGGCTCGTTGTGGGCCGCCGCCGACGGCGAGCCGCTGCCGGCCGGGGCGCGTGACGCGCTCCGCGCCGCCGCCGAGACCGCCGTCCCGCATCTGCTGCACCACCGGCTGCGGTCCCGGTCCGCCGCGTCCCGCCGCAAGCAGGCGGTGCGGGCCCTCCTCGAAGGGCGGCAGCCGGACGTACCGGACTCGGCCGCGGCCCTGGAGGTCGATCCGCAGGTCCCGTGCGCGGTACTGACCGTCGCGGCCGCGCCGCCCGTGCCCGCCCCCGACGCGCTGGACCGCGCCCTGCACCTCGCGTCCCTGCGCGCCGCCGCGCACCACAGCCCGGCCTTCGCCCACCGCGACGGCGACCGGCTCGACGTGCTCCTCACCGACCCGGCAACCGGTGCGGCACACCGGCTCGGCGGCGAGCTGGCCACGGTGCTGCGCAGCAGCGGCGTACGGCCGCTGGTCGCCATCGGGCCCGTCGGGGCGGGGCTGGGGGAGGCCGCCGCGTCGCGGGCCGGGGCCGCGCTGGTTCTGCGGGTCCTGCGGGAGCGCGGCGCGAGCGCACGGCCGAGCGCGGCGCGCACGACCGGAAGCGCGCCCGAGGTGGCCGCGGCGGAGGACGTGCGGTACGCGCTGGACGCCCTGCGGGTCGTCGACGCCGTGGCCGCGCTCAGCCCGTCGGCGACGGACGCGGTGCGGGAGCTGCTCGCGTACGAGGCGGAGCACGGTACGGATCTGCCGCGCACCGTCGCCGTGCATCTCGCCTTCTTCGGGGACGCCGCGGCGACCGCACGGCACCTGGGCGTCCACCCCAACACACTGCGTTACCGGCTGCGACGGGTGCGGGAGCTGTTCGGGCTGGACCTGGAGGACCCGGACGTACGGCTGCTGACCGAACTGGGGCTGCGCAGGGCCGGGCTGATCCCGCCGGGGTGAGGCGACGCGGGGTTGGTGTGGCCGCACCACGCGCGCGCTCGGGGGATTGTGCTGTTGCACCACGTCGGCGGGGCCGCGGCTCGGGTGTTGTGCGCGCCGACAGTGACCGGCGCCAGGACTTCGTGCTCCGGCACGCAGACACCGCCCCGTGCCGACCGGCACAGTGACGGAAGCGACCCCGACCTCGGCTGCCGGTCTCCGGCCTCGCGCTGTCGGTTTCCGGCCACGCACGCGGGACATCCGTACAGGACCCCGGCACCGGCCCCCACAAGAAGGCAGGACATCCCCATGGCCCTTGATCCCGTCCCCATGGCTTCTGATGGCGCCTCCACGGCTCTCGATCCCGTCGCCCGCAGGGAAGCGGCCGTGCGTGCCGCCGTCGAGCAGGGGCTGGTCGGTCCGGACGCGCCCGTGCTCGGGCTGCTCGACGTGGACGGCGTCCGGGCCACGGTGCGGGAGCTGCGGGAGGCGTTCACCACCGAGGGCGGCGGGACCGTCCTGCACACCTTCGCGGTGAAGGCGGCCTCGCTGGTGCCCGTGCTGGCGCTGCTGAACGAGGAGGGCGTGGGTGCCGAGGTGGCCAGCCCCGGGGAGCTGGAACTGGCGCGCGCCGCGGGCGTGCCCGCCGACCGCATCGTCTTCGACTCGCCGGCCAAGACGGTCGCCGAGCTGCGCGATGCCCTGGCGCACGGCATCGCCGTGAACGCCGACAACGCGCAGGAGCTGGAACGCATCGACGCGCTGGTGGCCGAGACCGGCGGGCAGGTGGTCGCGCCGCTCGGTATCCGGGTGAACCCGCAGGTCGGGACCGGTTCGATCGGGGCCATGAGCACGGCGACCGCCACCTCGAAGTTCGGCGTCGCGCTGCGTGACGAGGGCGCCGAGCAGTGGGTGCTCGACGCGTTCCGCGCGCGCCCGTGGCTGACCCGGCTGCACACGCACACCGGCTCGCAGGGCGTCCCGCTGGAGCTGATGGCCGAGGGCGTACGGGTCGTGTACGAGCTGGCGGAGAAGATCAACGCGCAGGCGGGCCGGCAGCAGATCGACACACTCGACATCGGTGGCGGCCTGCCGGTGAACTTCGCGTCGGAGGAGGTCACGCCGTCCTACGCCGAGTACGCGGAGCTGCTGCGGCGGACCGTGCCGGGGCTGTTCGACGGCCGGTACGCGCTGGTGACGGAGTTCGGCCGCTCGCTGCTGGCCAAGCAGGGCCTGATCGCCGCGCACGTGGAGTACACCAAGACCTCCGGCGGCCGGCGCATAGCCGTCACGCACGCCGGTGCGCAGGTGGCGACCCGTACCGTCTTCGTGCCCGAGTCCTGGCCGCTGCGGGTCGGCGCGTTCGACGCGCTGGGCCGCCCCAAGACGGCGCCCGGCCTGGTGCAGGACGTGGCGGGGCCGTGCTGCTTCGCGGGCGACCTGGTGGCCCGCGGGCGGGAGCTGCCGGAGCTGGCGCCGGGCGATCTCGTGGCGCTGTACGACACGGGCGCGTACTACTTCTCGACCCACTTCCACTACAACAGCCTGCCGCGCCCGGCCGTCGTCGGGTACGTCGTGGACGACGCGGGCGCGGTGACGTTCGCGCAGGTCAGGCCGGCGCAGACGGTGGCGGAGGTGCTGGCGGAGAGCGGAGTCGGGCAGGTGTCGGCGCTCACGGAACTGCGGTCGGCGTGACGGTGGAGCGGAAGCTACCCACCAGTTAATGGTTGCCTGAACAAACCGTTTAGGGTGGCTACGTCACCCTATCGACGTCCCGGCCCCGTTTCCCGGTGCCGGTCCACTTCCACAGGTACGCCGCGCCGTATGCGCGTGCCCGCGCACGCCCAGGAACGGGCGGTGTGCGGCGTACCGCTATGCACGGAGAACCATGGAGCACACAGCAGAAGCCGAGCAGGCGGCACCGCCCACGTCCTCCGCCGGGACCGCCGCCTCGGGCGGCGCGCCGGTCCGCGAGGGTGGTTACGCCGCGGGCCTGCGCAATCGCCAGGTCCAGATGATCGCGGTCGGCGGCGCCATCGGCACCGGCCTCTTCCTGGGCGCCGGTGAGCGGCTGCACGCCGCGGGCCCGATCCTGGTCGTGGTCTTCGCCGTCACGGGCCTGTTCGCCTTCTTCATCGCCCGCGCCATGGGCGAACTCGTGATGCACCGCCCGACCTCCGGCTCGTTCGTCTCCTACTCGCGCGAGTTCCTCGGCGAGAAGGCGGCCTATACGGCGGGCTGGGTCTACTTCCTGCACTGGGTGTGCAGCGGCATCGCGGAGATCACCGCGGTCGCCATGTACCTGCACTACTGGGCGGCCTTCCGCGACATCCCGCAGTGGATGCTCGCGCTGGTCGCGCTGCTCGTGGTGCTCACCGCCAACCTCATCTCGGTGCGTTGGTTCGGCGAGTTCGAGTTCTGGTTCGCGATCATCAAGGTCGCCGCGATCATCGCGTTCCTCGCCATCGGCTGCTGGCTGCTGGCCAGCCGCCACCCCGTCGACGGCCACAGCACAGGGCCGCAGCTCATCGCCGACCACGGCGGCATGATGCCCAACGGCCTGCTCGCCTCCGTCGTCCTCATCCAGGGCGTGGTCTTCGCGTACGCGGCGATCGAGATGGTCGGCATCGCGGCCGGCGAGACCGAGAACCCCCGCAAGGTCATCCCGCGCGCCATCAACTCCGTCTCCTGGCGCATCGTCGTCTTCTACGTCGGCACCGTGCTGCTCCTCGTACTGCTGCTGCCCTGGAGCGCGTACAAGGCGGGGGAGTCGCCGTTCGTCACACTGCTCGGCAAGCTGGGGGTGCCCGGCGTCAGCGGGGTCATGAACTTCGTGATCCTCACGGCGGCCCTTTCCAGCTGCAACTCGGGCCTGTACTCCACGGGCCGCGTGCTGCGGTCGATGGGCCTGGCCGGCTCGGCGCCGAAGTTCACCACGCTGATGAACAAGCGCGGCGTCCCGTACGGCGGCATCCTCCTCACCGCCTCCTGCTACATCCTCGGCATCGTCCTCAACTACGTCGTGCCCGAGCGCGCCTTCGCCATCGTGCTGAACTTCTCGGCGATCACGATGATCGGCACCTGGGTGATGATCATGATCTGCCAGATGGTGCTGCGCCGCCGGGCCGCACGCGGCGAGGTCGAACGCCCCGCCTTCCGGCTCCCCGGCGCCCCCTTCACGTCCTGGCTGACGCTCGCCTTCCTGGCCGCCGTCGTGGTCCTGATGTGCGTGGACGGCGGGGACGCCGCCTGGTCGGTGGCCTGCGTACCCCTCATCGTCGCCGCTCTGGTCGGCGGCTGGTTCCTGGTACGCGGCAAGGTCGCGAACGGCCGACACGAGGCCACAGGCGACCGGCACGAGGCCGGGGACGACCGACGCGAGGTCGCGGACTGACGCTGGTTACGATCGGCGCTGACGCTGGATACGACCGGTCACGCGCGGAGTGGTCCGTACGCGGCGACAGCGTACGGACGCGTTTCGTGGACGGTGGGTGATCGGTTCCGTCACTCTGGGTGAGTTGAGCTCGCGGAGATCGTGCAGGCACCTGGAGGTGGTCGTCCGTGACGACCGGTGATGTCGACGTGGCCACGTGCGACGGGGAACGGGAGGGGCGGGAGGAGCGGGAGCCCGATCCGTCGGACAGCCTGCGGACCTTCGGGGCCGTCGTCCAGGCCCTGCGTGAGCACGCGGGGCTCACCCGGGCCGAGTTCGGTGCCCGGGTCCGGTTCTCCCGGCACACCGTGGAGTCGGTGGAGCTGGGCCGCCGGATGCCGGACGAGTCGTTCGTCGAACGGGCGGAGGACGTACTGGGCAACACGGGTGCGCTGCGCCGGGCGGCGCGCTTCCTCTCCCGCGGCGAGCCCGGCCTCGCCGTCTGGTTCCGCCGCTGGGCCCGCCTGGAACGGGTGGCCGTGAGCCTCTGCACGTACGAATGCCGGCTGGTGCCGGGGTTGTTGCAGTCGGAGGGGTACGTGCGGGCGTTGTGCGACAACGACGTACCGCCGCTGGCCGACACCGAGTTGGAGTCGACGGTTGCCGCACGGTTGGAACGGCAGCGGATTCTCGTGGAGAGGCCCAACGCCACGTTCGACTTCGTCATCGAGGAAGCAGTGCTGCTGCGTCGCCTCGGCGGGGTCGAAGTCAGCCGTGAACAGCTCGATCGCCTCCTTGAGTTGGGGACGCTGCGGAACATCACGGTGCAGATCATGCCGGCGGAAAGCGAGCACCACGCCTGTCTGGCCGGGCCCGTATGCCTGCTGCAGACGGCGGACGGACGCTGGCGCGCGTACTCCGAAGGCCAGGAGAGCGGTCGCTTGATCGCCGACCCGAAAGAGGTCAGCCGGATCGAGATGCGCTATGGGAGACTGCGCTCGCAGGCTCTGTCCCCGAAGGACTCCGCGGGACTGCTGGAGCGGATACGAGGAGCGCTATGAGCACGACCGAACTCGCCTGGTACAAGTCGAGCCACAGCAGCGCCCAGGGCGACAACTGCGTCGAGGTCGCCGTCACTCCGCGGGCCGTTCATGTCAGGGATTCGAAGGACACCACGCGCCCCGCCATGCGGGTGGAGCGGGGCGGCTGGGCTGCTTTCGTACGGCACGTGGCACGCGGATGAGTGACGACGAGGTGGACGCACGCACCTGGTTCAAGTCCAGTCACAGTGGCACCGAGGGCGACAACTGTGTCGAGGTGGCTCTCGGCGCGGCCGTCGTCCGCGTTCGCGACTCGAAGGACACCGCGCGCCCGACGGTCACCGTCCGGAGGGGCCCCTGGGCCGAGTTCGTGCGGTTCGTGGCGCGTTAGTGGCTTGTTAGTGGGGCATCAGTGGCACCCGGCATGGTGAAAGGGTGCGGGGCCAAAACCTCGCATCCGCCGACTCGATGAGGGGATTTCCATGTCGCAGCACGCCGGTCTCCGCCGTGGCCGCAAGGCCGCCACCGCCACGCTGATCGCCGCTGCGGCGGCCGTCGCGCTCACCGCCTGCCAGGGCACCGGCGCCGGGTCGGGTGACGCCGGTGCCGCCGGGGCGCCGTCCGACGCCGCGTCGTCGTCCTCGGCCCCCGCCACCACGGGCGGCAGCGACAGCGCAGGTGGCACCGGCGGCTCCACCACCGACACCGGTGGCGGCGGGCAGCACGCCACGCAGGACGTCACGCAGCCCTCCACCGGCAAGGGCGGGGCGACCGTCGCCCGTACGGCCTCCGCGCGTACCGCCGCCTCCGCGTCCGCCGACCGCTCGTCCGACCGCTGTACCGCCGGCGAGATGGGCCTGCGCCTGGGCCGTGCCGACGTGGGTGCGGGCAACATTTACAGGCCGCTGGTGTTCACCAACAAGTCCAGGTCCACCTGCACGCTCCGCGGCTACCCCGGCGTCTCGCTGATCCAGCGCGACGGCCAGATGATCGGGAAGCCCGCCACCCGTGAGGGCGCCGCGGGCAGGGCCGTCACCCTGAAGCCGGGCGGCAGCGCGTACGCCGTGCTGCACACCATCCAGGACGGCCTGAAGGACACCCCGTGCTGGAAGAGCCCGTACCTCCTCCAGACCTACCCGCCCGGCTCCACGGAGTCGATGACCCTGCGCACCTCCGACCTGCGGGTCTGCGGCGGCGAGTTCACCGTGACGGCGCTGGAGCCGGGCACCGGTCTGTGACGGGCGCCGGGCGGCGGCCCGTGAAGCGCCCCGGCGGTACGCCGAGGATGCGCGTGAAGTGCCGGGTCAGGTGCGACTGGTCGTGGAAGCCGGCGGCGGCAGCGGCGTCCCGCGGCGCCATGCCGTCCACCAGCAGCCGCCGGGCGAGGTCGACACGGCGCGCGGTGAGGTACCGGTGCGGACTGATCGCGAACGCGCGGCTGAACGCCCGTACGAGGTGCGCCGGATGGGCGTGCAGCAGGCCGGCCGCCTCGTCGAGGGACAGCCCCTCCGAGGTACGCGCGTCGAGCAGGTCCCGCAGCTGCCGCGCGAGGTCCGGAGCGTCGACCGGTGCCGCGGCGGGCCCGCCGCGCCGCTCCAGGTGCCCGCGCAGCCGTTCGGCGATGAACGCGAGCCGGCTCTCGGCCTCCAGCTCCTCGCCGGACAGGACGAGGCTGTCGTGCAGCCGGTGGATCCGGTCGCGCAGCGCGGCGTCCGCCAGTACGGGCGCGTCGACCGCGAGCCCGATGTGCTCCTCGCCCAGGCCCGCCGCCTCCGGTTCGAGGTAGAGCACGCGTTTGCGGAAGCCGTCCGGCGTTGCGGGCGAACCGTTGTGCGGTACGTGCGGGGGCAGCAGCGTGACCCCGGACCGCAGGGCGCCGTGCTCGTGCCGGTCCAGGTCGTACCGGACCACGCCGTCGTCCACGATGAGCAGCGTCCACGCGTCGTGCGTGTGCAGCGGGTAGGCGTGGCCGGTCAGGTGTGCGTGGTAGACCTCGGCGATCCCGGTCACCGCCGGGCGCCAGGCCCTGACCTGTGGCTGCGGACGGCGGACCATGCAAAGAACGTACAAGACCGGGCCCGGAGCGGGACGGAACAATCCACGATATGGAAACTCCGAACACCGACCTGACTGCCACCTCCGCGGACCCGTCCGCACCCGTCCGCTTCGACACCAAGCTCGCCGTCCTGCTCCGCGAGGACCTGGAGACCTGGCAGCGGCTGAACGTGACGGCCTTCCTCGTCAGCGGTATCGGTACGGAGATCCCCGACGTGATCGGGGAGCCGTACGCGGACGCGGACGGCAATGACTACCTGCGGATGTTCCGCCAGCCCGTGCTGGTCTTCGAGGGGACGAAGGAGACGCTGACCGCCGCGCACGGCCGTGCGCTGAGCCGCGGCGTCGCCCTCTCGGTGTTCACCTCGGACCTCTTCGCGACCGGTAACGACCGGGACAACCGGGCCGCCGTACGGGCCGTCGGCCGGGATCAGCTCGATCTGGTGGGCCTGGCCGTGTACGGGCCGAAGAACGCCGTCGACAAGATCGTCAAGGGTGCGCGGATGCATCCGTGAGACGCGGCGGATGCACCCGTAAGTAGCGGGTCCTACGGTACCGGCAGCGTCCCGCCGATCCGCAGCGTGAGGTCGCGCGCGGTACGGGCGACCTGCTCGGCGATGGCCGTCTGCCGTTCCGCCGTGACCTCCACGGCCGGGTAGGTCACGGCCACCCCCGCGACGGGGTGCGCGCTGTGGTCGAGCACCGGCGCGGCGACCGAGGAGAACCCCGGCGTGACCTCGCCCTCCTCCGTGGCGATGCCGCGCCGCCGCACCTCCACCAGCAGGTGGCGCAGGGCCGAGAGGGAGCCGGGCCCGTGCCCGTGGCGGACGACGAACGCGGACGGGTCGGGGAAGAGCGCCCGCACCTGGGCGTGCGGCAGCCGCGCGAGCATGGCCCGCCCGCTGGCCGTCAGGTGCGCGGGCAGCCGCACGCCCACCTCGGTGACCAGCGGCGCCCGGCCCGGCGCCCGCTCCTCGATGACATAGATGACCTCGCGGCCGTGCAGCACGGCGAGGTGCGCGCTGTGTCCGGTGCGGTCGACCAGCGCGGTGAGCGGCGCCCGGGCCAGCCGCTGGAAGGGCGCCTGACGGCTGTACCCGGAGGCGAGTTCGAAGGCGCTGACGCCGAGCCCGTACCGGCGCTCGTCCGGCAGGTGCACCACGAAGCCGTCCTGCGCGAGCGTGTCGAGGAGGTGGTACGTCGTCGAGCGGGGCAGGCCGACGTCCCGGCTGATCGCAGCCGCGGGTACCGGTCCGAGCTGGCCGGCGAGGTACCGGAGGATCGCCAGGACCTGGGCGGCTGCGGGAACGATGGCCATGCGGCGAGAGTAGCCGCGGAGGAACGGGGGCTCCCGCCGTGGGGGCTTGCGTCCGTGGCGCCGTGCCGCGCCGTCGTGGTTGCTCGCGCAGTTCCCCGCGCCCCTGACGGGGCGCTCCCGGGAGGGACGCGAGCGCGCTGCGGCAAGTGTCTGGGATACCAGACACAAAGCGGGCGGCAGGCATGGAACAGCTGCTCTGACCTGGTGCTTCATTGAGGCATGTCAACTGTTGTCATCGACGTCGGCGCGCTGTCCGCCGACGATGTCGTGGCTGTCGCCCGCCACGACGCCCCTGTCGAGCTCTCCCTCGCCGCCCGGGAGGAGATCACTCGCAGCCGCAAGGTCATCGAGGCCCTGGCCGACGATGTCACCCCGCACTACGGCGTCTCCACCGGCTTCGGCGCCCTCGCCACCCGGCACATTCCCACCGAACTCCGCGCCCAGCTCCAGCGCAGCCTGGTCCGCTCGCACGCGGCGGGCTCCGGCCCCGAGGTCGAGCGCGAGGTCATCCGCGCACTCATGCTGCTGCGCCTGTCCACCCTCGCCACCGGCCGTACCGGCGTCCGCCTCGCGACCGCCGAGGCGTACGCCGCGCTGCTCAACGCCGGCATCACCCCGGTCGTCCGCGAGTACGGCTCCCTCGGCTGCTCCGGCGACCTCGCCCCGCTCGCCCACTGCGCGCTCGCCGCCATGGGCGAGGGCGAGGTGCGGGACGCCGACGGCGTGCTGCGCCCGGCCGGCGAGGCGCTCGCCGCCGCCGGCATCGAGCCGGTCACCCTGCACGAGAAGGAGGGCCTGGCCCTCATCAACGGCACCGACGGCATGCTCGGCACGCTCGTCCTGGCCGCCCACGACCTGCGCCGCCTGCTCGCCACCGCCGACATCAGCGCCGCCATGAGCGTCGAGGGCCAGCTCGGTACGGACGCGGTCTTCGCCGCCGACCTCCAGGCGCTGCGCCCGCACCCGGGCCAGGCCGACAGCGCCGCCAACCTGCGCGCCGTGCTCGCCGATTCGGGCATCGTCGCCAGCCACCGCGGCCCGGAGTGCACCCGCGTCCAGGACGCGTACTCGCTGCGCTGCTCGCCCCAGGTGCACGGCACCGCGCGGGACACCCTCGGCCACGCCGAGCTGGTGGCGTCCCGCGAACTCGCGGCCGCGGTCGACAACCCCGTCGTCACCCTCGACGGCCGGGTGGAGTCCAACGGCAACTTCCACGGCGCGCCCGTCGCCGCCGTGCTGGACTTCCTCGCGATCTCCGTCGCCGACGTCGCCTCCATCGCCGAGCGCCGCACGGACCGCTTCCTGGACGTGGCGCGCAACCACGGCCTCAACGCGTTCCTCGCCGACGACCCCGGCGTCGACTCCGGCCACATGATCGCCCAGTACACCCAGGCCGCGATCGTCTCCGAGCTCAAGCGCCTCGCGGCCCCCGCCTCCGTGGACTCCATCCCGTCCTCCGCCATGCAGGAGGACCACGTCTCCATGGGCTGGGCCGCGGCCCGCAAGCTGCGCAAGGCGGTCGACGGCCTCACCCGCGTCCTCGCGATCGAGCTCCTCACCGCGGCCCGCGCCCTGGACCTCCGCGCCCCGCTCACCCCGGCCCCGGCCACCGCCGCGGTCGTCGCGGGCCTCCGCACCGACGTACCGGGCCCCGGCACCGACCGCTACCTCGCCCCCGAGATCGAGGCGGCCGTGCAGTACGTGGCGTCGGGCGAGGCCCTGCGCGCGGCCGAGTCGGTCGCCGGCCGGCTCCGCTGACACCCGGCCACTCCACACTCCGAAAGGACAACACCATGACAGGCGCACGCCCCGTCCGCGCGGCCCGCGGCTCCGATCTCTCCGCTCTCGGTTGGCAGCAGGAGGCCGCCCTGCGGATGCTGCACAACAACCTGGACCCGGAGGTGGCCGAGCACCCGGACAAGCTGGTGGTCTACGGCGGTACGGGCAAGGCGGCCCGCGACTGGCGCTCCTTCGATGCGATGGTCCGTACCCTGCGGTCGTTGAAG
>NZ_JOFQ01000023.1 GCF_000718305.1 Streptomyces niger | reverse complement strand
CAGCAGGCTCCACACCTGATCGACGGCTGCCTAACCGGCACCGGCCTACCACTTGATCCGGTGTGACCCGCACCCGACAACCCTCCGGAAAGGTCAGTAACAGGGCAAGGCTCGCCGGTTCTGCGTGATGTGGTGGCGATACATCGCGGGGTGAGTCGTAGTCATACGGGGGCAGTGCCCGCATACGGAAGAGACACCAAGCCAGTCGTGCGGTGCTTGCCGGCGGTCGCCGCAAGTATCGAGTCTCAAACTTCTTGAGCCCTCGAAGGGCTCACACCCCTCAAGTGCGCCGGGCACCTTGATTACGCCGGCGTGGTGAAGGCCACACCGTAAAGCTGTCCGATCGGTCAGGTCTGACCGATCGGACAGTTACTGTTGGGTCATGGCACGCACTGCATCCGCGCTGCGCGGGCACATCCTGGAGGCGGCACTCGGGCTGTTCGTCATCCACGGGTACCGAGGCACGTCGCTCCACGACATCGCCTCCGAAGTGGGCTGCTCGAAGGCTTCGCTGCTGTACCACTTCGCCAGCAAGGACGCGATACTCACGGAGCTGCTGACGCCGGCCGGCCTGGCGCTGAACCAACTCGACCAGGACCTGGCGGGCCTGAGCGGGGATCAGGCGGTGGAGGCAGCCGTGACCGGCTATGTGGACCTCGCACTGCGTTACCGGCGTGAGGTCAAGCTCCTGTTCAGCGACCTTCCCGAGATGCTGAACAACTCCGCGCTCTCCGGCATCCCCGGTCTCACCGAGCGGCTGCTGGCGGCGTTGGCCGGTCACAGCGAGGAGCCTGAGGCCGTGGTGGGTGCCTGGATGGTGATCGGTGCGGTCTTCGTGACCAGCGCCAGCGATGTCCCGGTACCGCAGGAGGTCCTGCGAACCCAAATGATCCGCAGCGCCCTGCGAGCGCTCGACCACTACCCCGAATGATCCCGCACACCTCGAATGATCCCGCACACCCCGAACGATTCCGCACACCCTGCATGACCCCGCACACCCCGCATGATCTCGCAACGGCTCAACGAGACGACCAGCCCGAGCGGGCCCGTATCGGTGGGATCTCCACTTCGAGCAGGCCCGCAACGGTCGGAGGTCCACCCCGAGCGAGTCTGCAACGGCCGGATCTCCGCTCCGCGAGCCCCGCAACGGCTCGACCACCAGCCCGAATGACCCCGTAACAGCTCGACCATCAACCCCGGTGAACCTGCAACAGAGAGATATCTTCTGCAATGGCGACCTTGCTGCACCGGCTGGGCCGGTTCTCCTTCCGCCGCCGCGGGCGCGTCGTCGCGCTCTGGCTGCTGCTCCTCGCCCTGTTGGGCGGAGCGGCAGCCCTCTTCAGCGGCCCGACCACCGACCAGTTCAAGATGCCGGGTACCGAGTCCCAGCGGGCCATGGATTCCCTGAAAAAGGAATTTCCGCAGGCCAGTGGCGGAACCGGCTCGATCGTCATCGCCGCCCCCAAGGGTGAGAAGCTCAAGCCCGCCCAGGTCGCTCCCGTGGTCGAAGAGGCCGCACACGTAGACGGTGTCACCGCGGCCGTCGATCCCTTCAAGGCCCGGTCGATATCCCCGGACGGCCGGTACGCCTTGGTCCAGGTCCAGTTCGACACCGGCGCTCAGGAAGTCACGGACGCCCAGCGTGCCGACTTCGAGAAGGTCGGCGCTGACGCCAGGGGCATCCGGGTCGAGCACGGCGGCGAAGTGATGACCAGCAAGGTGGAGGTCGGCTCCACCGAAGTTCTCGGCGTCCTCGTGGCGGCCGTGGTGCTGGTCATCACCTTCGGCTCGCTGGTGGCCGCCGGTATGACCCTGCTCAACGCACTCATCGGCGTGGGCGCCGGCATGGCGGGTCTGTACGCGTTGAGCAGCGCCGTCGAACTCACCAGCACCGCGCCCATCCTGGCGCTGATGCTCGGCCTGGCCGTCGGCATCGACTACTCACTCTTCATCACCTCCCGCTACCGTCACTTCCTCACCGAGGGCGTCGAACCCGAGGAGGCCGCGGGCCGTGCCGCCGGAACCGCCGGCTCCGCGGTCGTCTTCGCCGGCGCCACCGTGGTGATTGCACTGGCCGGCCTCGGCGTGGTGGGCATCCCCTTCCTCACCGTGATGGGCCTGGCAGCCGCCGGCACGGTCGCGGTGGCCGTACTGGTCGCCCTGACCCTGCTGCCGGCCGTCCTCGGCTTCGTAGGACACCGGGTACTGCCGCGCAAGCAGCGCAACGCAGAGCCGAACGGCAGTGGCAGTGGCAGTGAAAGTGGCAGTCGCAGTGGCAACGGCAACGGCAACAGCAACGGCAGTGGCAACAGCGGCAGCGAGAGCAGCAGCAAGGAAGCGTTCGGCTTCCGCTGGGGCCGCGCCGTCCTCCGTGCGCGTATTCCACTGCTGCTCGTGGGCGTCGTGGGCCTGGGCGCCCTCGCGCTGCCGACCCAGGACATGCGACTGGCCCTGCCCGACGCGAGCACCGCGGCCACCGACTCCCCGGCGCGCAAGGCGTACGACCTCACCAGCGAGGGCTTCGGCGAGGGCTTCAACGGCCGTTTGCTGGCCGTCGTCTCCGGTGACGACGCCACGTCGACGGGTGCCGCGGCCAAGCAGGCCATAGCGAAGATCAAGAGCGTCGACGGAGTGCTCGCGGTCGCCCCGCCGCAGTTCAACAAGGAGAAAACCACCGCACTGCTGGCGGTCATACCGAAGGACGGCCCCACCGCCGCCACCACCGAGGACGCGGTGCACGACATCCGCGACCAGGTGGCGGGCATCAAGGGTGCTGACATCTCCCTGACCGGTATGACGGCGCTCGGCATCGATGTGTCGGAGCAGTTGGCGGACGCCCTGCCGGTCTACCTGCTCCTGGTGGTGGGCCTGTCCATTCTGCTGCTGATGCTGGTCTTCCGCTCGCTACTGGTTCCCCTCAAGGCGGCACTGGGCTTCCTGCTCACGGTCGGCGCCACCTTCGGCATCACCGTCGCCGTGTTCCAGCAGGGCCACCTTGCCGGGCTGGTCGGCCTGGACACCTCCGGCCCCCTGGTGAGCTTCCTGCCGATCCTCCTCATCGGCATCCTCTTCGGTCTGGCCATGGACTACGAAGTCTTCCTCGTCTCCCGTATGCGCGAGGACTTCGTCCACGGAGCCGAGGCATCCCAGGCCACGGTCAACGGCATGGGTTACAACGGGCGTGTCGTCACCGCCGCAGCCTTGATCATGGCCTCGGTGTTCGGTGGGTTCGTGTTCATGGAGGACCCGATCATCAAGTCGATCGGCTTCGCACTGGCCGTGGGTGTGCTGGTGGACGCCTTCATCGTGCGCATGACCCTGGTACCTGCGGTGATGTCCCTCCTCGGCCGCGCCGCCTGGTGGCTGCCCCGTCCGCTGCAGCGGGCCCTGCCCAATCTCGACATCGAGGGCGAGAAGCTGCAGGAGCGGACCGTACCCGCACAGCGCGAACGGGAGGACGTACGGGTCTGAGGTTCGGGCCGTGGGCCCGAGGACCGGACGCGAGCCACCCTGAGTACGTACCGCGCGCAGGCCTGCCTCGGTACGGGCAGTAGGCCACCGTCACCGAATTCACCGAATGGCCACCGGCCACCGTCACCGAATGGCCATCGGTCACCGGCCATTGATCGGTCACCCGTGACGAACCGCCCTCGTGGTGGGCGCAGCAGCGCTCACCACGAGGGCACACGCGTGCTGGGCAAGGTAGAGCAGGCCCAGCACGGAGGCTGCCGATGCCATAGTGCACACGGCCGTGCGCGCGGTCGTTCGCATGGCCGCGCGCATGGCCGCGCGCACGATCAATTACTGCAACAGGCCTGAACGCATGCGTCGCACAGGCCGCCATCCGCCTCCAGTGAACGTACGGCAGGAGGACCGCCGGACGCTTCGTGGCGCCGGTCCGTCCCGTCAGGCAGCCAGAAGGTGAGATGCCTCCCAGGCGAGACCACCGTGCAGGATCACACAAGCGGACCAGCCAGTGGCCCCCTTCGGGCCGTACCTCACCACCTGGACCCATCCGACCACGGCCAAGAGTGCAGCCAGGCTCCACAGCAGCCATGCAACTACCTGCCACGTGGTGGACAGGTCGGTGGCGAAACCGACTACGGGCAACGGGATGAATGCCAGTAGAGGGACCAACCACGTGCCTTCGGTCGCCGCGTCAGCAGCCGCATCGTCGTTTTCCATCACCGACCCGATCCCCCCCCCGCACGCGAGCGCGTTCTGCCCGGCCGGTGTCCGGCAAGCCAGCGGCCATCCCGCTTTCTCGCTTCCTTCACTTGTCCGCGGACGAGCAACCGGTCGTGGAAGTGGGACGCGTGCTTGCATATCGAGCACTGAAGATCAAATAAGACTTCCGTCCCACTCATCAGTATGATCTTGCTGTCGACGGCTGCTGACCACAGCCGTCATCGATATATAGGGGGAATGCTATGTCGCGTAGATCAGCCGTGCGAGCAGTCGGAGTCACGCCGGCTCTTCTGTCCACCGCTATGGGCACTACCGCAGCTCACGCCAGCACCGGCGAATCCAGGTCATATGAGTCTCCGTAGCCTTCGTAGTTTCCGCAGTCTCCGTCCGGGTCATTTCACGTCCGCACTGTCCCACGTCGGCGCGGTGGCCGGTGCCACGGCACTGGCGATGGTTCTGGCAGGGTGTGGCGGTACGCGCGATAAGCAGCAGGTGCCTGTGGACTCGCTCGTCGGCCAGTCCGTCGCTCAGGTGGAAGGCAAAATGCCGCGGGATTCTTCCATGGTCTCGTATGACCTGTCGAAGCCCGTCACCGGCGCGGAGCCCACGTACGGCGTCTCTGGTGACGCGGACCATGTTGATTGGTTCGTAGTGGCTGTGTGCGCGAACACGAAGAACGTCGGAGACGACACGCGGCTCGCTGTCGGGGTGCTGAATGCCGACGCCTACTCCAAGGACGTCGCGCGCCAGGCCAAATCCCGCGCTTACAACCGTTATCTGACGGAGTGCAAGTAGCAGAGTTCGACGCATCTCCGGACCAGCCGACCCGGTTGCTCCCACCTCGGCATCGCGCCGTAACGTTCATGAACTCCGTTCTTCTCTTCGCACTGCTTAACGTCAGAAGGCGCTCTCCGTTGCCGCCGCGCCTGTTTCGCGCGGCGGCTGGACGTCAACTCTTGACGGCAGCTGCGATCTGCAGGGCGGCCTGGGCGGGCGTGAGGTGCGTGGTGTCGATGACCTCGGCTTCGCCGTGTAGCCACGTGCGGGCGGCCTCGGCGTAGGGCTCAAGGTAGTTGAGACGGAATGTCGAGGGGCCAAGAACGGTGTCCCCCTCGATGCGTCCTCGGAGGGTCTCCTGATCGGCGTGGAGGACGAAGTGCCGTACTGGAATGGCATGTTCGGCGAGACCGGTGCTGATCTCGCGCCAGTACTGCTCGACTAGTACGGTCATGGGGATCACCAGGATGCCACCGGTGTAGTCGAGTACGCGGCGGGCAGTCTCGACCACGAGCGGCCGCCATGGTGGCCAGTGTTGGAAGTTGTCCGTCGCGGGCAGCCCCGGCCTGATGTCCATGAGTGTCTCGCCGACCTTCTCGGCGTCGAACACCCGTGAATCCGGGAGCAATTGCTGCACCAGTGCACTGGTTGTCGTCTTGCCTGCGCCGTGGGTGCCGTTCAGCCATACGATCACGGGATCCGACGGTAGCGCTGTGCGGGCTGTGGCAACAGGCACGGCAGGAATCCGGTACGTCTTCGGCAGCACTTCAGCAACCCTCAGAGTGGTGTCAACCAACAAGATCAGTCGTGAGCTGTCAGCTGTCAGCTGTCAGCTGTCAGCAGTCACAACGCGATGGACCTGCCCGGCGTCGTCGGCTGACCTGGGAAGAGGCGTGTGCGGGGATACGCCCCGCAGCGACGCTCAGCTTGCTCGGTGCTGGTTCGCTGACCGGCTATCTGCTCGCTGACCCGCTATCTGCTCATTGGCCGGCCATCCGTAAGGTGCCGGGTATGAAATCACTGCTCAGTGCCGTCCGAGAGTCCGAGGAGGCCGCTCACTTCCTCGCTTTGTCCGGCGACTTCGACCTGGATCGATACGATCATGTCGAGGATGTCCATCTCGCGTCGGGTGTCGCGTTGGAGGGGTTCGCGGGTGACGGCACCGGTGGCACGTTCTTCTTCTGCGGCGACGGCGGTGAGGAGCGGCCTATCCTGTACGCGGATTCCGAAGGCGGCGCGGCACTGGTCGCAATTGGGCTACCGGAACTCCTGCAACTCCTGCTGGTGGCCCCGTGGTGGCGCGGCTGCCAGAAGTTCACCGCCGAGGAGAGCCGCGAGCTCGCGGCCGAGTACCTGGCGGACATACCGGACCTCGCCGCCAGAGCTGGTCGCGCTGCCACGACTCTCGGCCTCGCCCTCCCAGATGAGAAAGATGCCTTGGCCCGGTTGCGGCAGGTGGCCTCGGGAATCGGAAAGGACTTCGTCCTCATCCTCACGGCAGAGGGAGAGCCCTACGAGCCCCTGTTCGCACTCTGAGGTAGTCGATGGCAATAGATAGCGATCGATGGCGACCGATAGGGGCCCGCGACTCAAAAGGAAGGCACGGCTGCGTCGAAGGCCTCTGTGCCGTTGCCAGTCTCTACGTCGTTGTCGTGGCCGTCGTGGCATGAGAACGAAAGCAGGCCTGGTGCGCGATGACGGGGGATGCACCGCGCGCCAGGCCGTGCACGATCATGCTAGCCGCGTACTCGTACTCGCGCACCCGGATCGACGAATTCCTGTTCGTGCGGGATCGCGGAAGCTGGGGGGTCGAACTTTCGGCGTACCGGAGCCACACGGCCCCGAGCGGCCGAAGGCTTCAGATGGGTGCCCCGATGCCTGACTAGTCGTCGTCGCCGTGGTCACCGTGGTTGTCGTCCTGATCGCGCTGGTCGCCCTGGTCGCCCTGGTCGTCGTGGTCGACGTGCTGGTTGAGGAGCTTGCCGTTGGCGGCGTCGATGGTGACGTCGTAGCTCTTGTGGTCCTTGCCGAGGATGTCGACCTCCCAGACGGTGGAGCCGTCTCGGTCGTTGTCATCGAGGCTGTAGGACACCACGGTGCCGGGGACCGCCTTCAGGGCCCTGTCAGTGGCCTTGTTGTGGCCCGTCTTGTCGGCCTTGACCTGGGCCTGGACCTCAGCGGCGTCCTGGGCGGCGTCGTCGTCGCGATCGGTGTGCTGGTTGAGAACCTTGCCGTTCCCGGCGTCGATGGTGACCTGGTGCTCCTTGTGGTCCTTGCCGAGGACGTCGACCTCCCAGATGAGGGAGCCGCCACGGTCCGTGGTGTCGAGTTCGGCGGAGGTCGCGGTGCCGGAGACGGCCTTGAGGGCCTTGGCGGTGGCCTGGGACTGGCCGACCTTGTCGGCCTTGACCTGCGCACGGTCCTTGGCGGTGTCGTCCAGGTGGCGCTCGCTCTGGGAGAGCTGGACCGAGGAGTGCTGAACCGAGGAGTGCGGTGTCGGGGAGTGCGGGGCCGGGGCGTCGCCGTTCGCGAAGGCGGTCACGGCGCCCGTGCTGCCGATCAGTGCGACGGCGGCGGCCGTACCGAGGACGATGGCGCGAGGGGCGAGCGTGCGCTTGGTGGTGGCCTTCATGGAGACGTTCCTCCGGTTCATGTCGCGGTGTGGTTCGTCGGCGGGCCTTGTCGCGCCCTCCCGATGATCACCACAGTGCCGAACGGAACCTGAACACAACCTGAAACGCTGAAGAGTTCTTCAGGTTCGGGGCGTGCAACTCCCGACCGGGTCACTTCGCTCCGTCGCACGGCGACGCTTCAGCCTGCCCCGTAGCCCGTAGCCCGTAGCCCGTAGCCCGTAGCCCGCGGCCCCGTGACCTGTGGCCCGTGGCTCGTTGAGCGACCGAGTCCGTTCACGGTCCCGTGCCGAAGGCTGGTGCCGGGCGGGCCACCCCCCCACAGTGGGTGGGGATGGCCACGGCTCGGTTCGCGGCGATTTCAGGTGCTGAAGCTGGCGGAGTATCCGGCGGCCATGTCCTTGGCGCCGTGTCCTTGGGCAGAGGCACGTGCGAATCGCTGGTGGCCGGCTTCGACGGTTTCCATGCGGATGCCGGTGCGCCGCGCGGCATCCAGGACCAGTCGTGCGTCTTTCGCAGCGTTGTCCACCGAAAAACTCGTGGTGTAGTCGCCCGAGAGGATGGCGGCGGATTTGCCCTGGAAGTAGCCGTTGTCCATCGGCCCGCCGGTGACGATGTCGACGAACTGCTGCGGGTCCACATCGAGCTGCTCGGCCAGAGCGAGGGCCTCGCCCACGCCATGGGTCAGTGCGATCACCCAGGTGTTGAGGACCAGCTTCAAGCGGCTGGCCTTGCCGGTGGTGCCGTCCTCACCGATCCACACGGTGCGCGAGCCGATGGCATCGAAGAGCGGCTGCAGAGTGGGGCGCACATCATCAGTGGGCCCGGCGGCCATGACTACGAGTTTGCCCAACTCGGCCGGTTGCCGGGTGCCCTGTACGGGGGCGTCGACGAAGACCAGTCCTGCCTTGGTGGCGTGCTCGGCCAACTCGTCAACAACCTCGCCTACGGTGCTGAGTTGCAGCCAAATGGTGCCCTCCGCAAGGCGTGGTGCGGCCGCTTCGATGGTCTGAAGCACACGGGCGCCGTCGTTGAGGACGGTCAGGACGACGTCCGCGCCCTGGACCGCCTCGGCCGGGGTGGCAGCGGCGTACACCCCGTCGGCGGCCAGCGCCTCGACCTTGTGCCGACTGCGGTTCCACGCCGCACGGTGAAGCCGCTTCTGCTCAGGTTACGGGCGACAGGTGCTCCGATGATGCCGGTGCCCAGCACCGCGATGATCGGCTGGGTGGTGG
Organism: Streptomyces niger; assembly: GCF_000718305.1. Lineage (GTDB taxonomy): Bacteria > Actinomycetota > Actinomycetes > Streptomycetales > Streptomycetaceae > Streptomyces > Streptomyces niger. Next base: position 121,831 of record NZ_JOFQ01000023.1, on the reverse strand, counting down.
TCATTGATTCACTCCTTGCGGTTCGAGATATGCGGTTCGAGGTGTGCGGTGTGAGGGATGGGATTTCGAGGGTTGGGTTCGAGGGATGAGACCCGAGGGGTGAGACCCGAGGGGTGAGACCCGAGGGTTGGGTTCGAGGGATGGGAGGGGGCAGGCAGCCCGAAACCCCGCTGCCTCACCCGGTCTTGGCGAGTCGGGTAGGCACCAGACTCTCCGTACTGTGTTCTTCGACAGGCGTGGCACGACGGTGCAGTACACCGGAGACGGCAGCTGCCCCCAGTCCCGCCAAGGCCAGCAGAGCGCCGGCCCAGGCGGGCGCCGTGTAACCCAGGTGAGCACTGATGGCGCTGCCGCCAAGCCATGGACCAATCGTGTTGCCGACGTTGAAAGCCGAGGTGTTGGTGGTGGTGGCCAGGGTCGGAGCGCGCCCGGCCTCCCGCATGACCTGTGCTTGGAGGGCCGGATTGATGGAGAAGGCGGCCACGCCGAACGCTGCGATGACCGCCACCGTCGCGATGCGGTGGTGCGCGGTGACGGCCAGCAGCGCCAGGGTAAGGGCCATGGCACCGATACCGACGTACAGGTTGGGCAGCAGGTGGCGGTCCGCGAACTTGCCGCCCACGACGCTGCCCGCGAAGCATCCCACGCCGAAGAGGACGAGCAGCAGCGGAACTGCGTCTTCAGGGAAACCACTGACGTCGGTGAGGAGAGGTGAGAGGTAGCTGAAGCAGCAGAAGATGGCTGCTTGCGTCAGCATGGAGGTCGCCAGCGCCACCCACACTCGCGGATTGCGGAACGCGGCGAGCTCCGCACCCACTCCGACATGTGGTTCATTGGGGCGGCGCGGCACGAGGAGGGACACTCCTATCAGCGCCATGGTGGCCAGTGCATCCACCACCCAGAAGCTGGCCCGCCACCCCGCGTGCTGACTCAAGAACGTGCCTGCCGGCACCCCGAGTACGTTGGCCACCGTCAGGCCGGCGAACATGATCGCCAATGCTCGGGCTCGCTGCTGAGGTCCTGCCAGGTCGACGGCCACCACGGAGCCGATGCCGAAAAAGGCACCCTGCGCCAGCGCGGCAATCACCCGCCCGGCCATCAGCATGCCGTAACCAGAGGCCACCGCCCCCATGGTCTGTCCCACCACGAAAAGCAACAGCAGCCCGGTCAGTGCTGTCTTGCGGTGGATCCGTAACGCGGCGACCGTCAGTACGGGGCCTCCGACCACCACGCCCAGCGCGTAGCCGGAGATCAGCAGCCCCACCGAGGGGACCGATACGGACAGGTCCTGGGCCAGGTCCGGCAGTAACCCGGAAATCATGAACTCGGTTGTCCCGATGCAGAACACGGTCAGGCCGAGGACGTACACGGCGACAGGCATCACCACTCCTTGCCTCATAATTTAACAATCGTTCCAGAATTGGTTCGAAGAAAACGGCCGACGCCGTGGTCGGCCGTTGTGCCGCAGCAGTGCCGCAGTAGTGCCGCAGCAGTGCCCCTACAGGGTCTGCAGGACCCTGTCGACGATCCCGGTGAGCGATGTGCGATCGGCGGTCTTGCCCAGAACCCGCAGTCCGTACATGGAGTTGAGCACGTACTGCGCCAGACCCCGGGCGTCCTGCCCCTTGTCGATCTCGCCGTCGCGCTGTCCACGCTGGATGGCCGCGCACAACGCGTCTTCCATGCGTGTGAAGATGCGTCGGACGAGTGTGGTCACTTCCTGGTCCTGGCCGGCCAGCTCCAAAGCGGAGTTCACTGCCAGGCACCCCCGGTGCTCGGGTGTGTCGGTCGATTCCTCGTCGACGACAGTCATCAAGACCGTGCGGAGTCGCTCCCGGACGGGGCCGTCGCCCTCCAGTACGTCCACTTGGCGAGCCGTCCATACCGCCTCGTACTGGCGCAGTGCAGCCTCGAACAGGACGTGTTTGCTGCGGAAGGTGTTGTACAAGCTGCCCCTGCCGAGCCCGGTGCTGTCGACCAGGTCTTGGGCTGAGGTGGCGGCGTACCCCTTGTTCCAGAAGGTGGTCATGGCCGCTTCGAGCGCGTGCTGGGGGTCGAACCCCTTGGGGCGAGGCATGATCGGAAGCGTAGCAGTTATGGAACGAGCGTTAAAGTATGGTGGATGCGAGTGGGCGGGCGGTCCGTGAACTGGCCCGGTGTTGTCGTCCTTACGATGGGGGAGGGCTTGGTACTCATCGAGGCCGTGACCGGTGATCTTGCGCCAAGCCCGGTCGGGGCTGCCGAGCCAGGCCCTGAGGGCGCGCTCGGTTCGGGCGCCGAAGGTGAGCCGGAGGTCCGGGCCCCGCTTGCGCTCCTCGAGCAGGGCGGCGTGCAATTGGCGCGGGGTGGGGCCGCCGCGAGCCTCGTTTTCGGGTTCGTTGGCGTCAGGGCGATTGGGCTCCACGGTCTCCAGGGCGATGCGAACGTAACGGACCGTCGGATCATCGGACTTCTCGATGCGGTGTGCCCATCGAGAGATGTCGAGGGTGCTGGCCATGGCGCCGGCCCACTCCTGCAGCACGCGCTCCTCCGGTGCGAGCCGTGGAAGGCCATGGAGGGTCGTGGAAGGCCGTGGAGGGCCGGAGAGGTCTGGCTCAGTGGCGACGCCGACATCTGTGGCGGTCCTCAGCCCTGTGGCGGGAGGCGGCCCGGTCCTCGCCGGTCTTCAGTGGACAGTGGACGCAGCTGTTCGGTCAGGTTCACCCATATGGCGCCGAGTAGCCAAGCGGTATGCGAACCGGCATCCGGCCGGTGTTTCCCGAGCGCACGATGCGCAGTCCGGTCGCGGCCCAGGTTGCGGACCGGGTTGCGGACCGGGTGAGTGGTCCCGGTGCCGGGCATACGCGAGCCGATGATGGCCGCTTCTGATGGCTGAAGATCGTCGCTCTCTGGTGGTGGGCGGTTCCGGCATGTAGCGTCAGTGGCAGCTGTCGTGGTTCGCAGTCCCTGCCCGCGCCCTGGCGCGGGCGCCTTGCTGTGCAGTGCCGGACCAGGGCGATCACCTCCGGGCCGCGCGGTGCGGACCCGACAACGATTGAGAGGCACGAGCATGGCCAGCGGAACCGTTAAGTGGTTCAACTCCGAAAAGGGCTTCGGCTTCATCGCGCAGGACGGCGGCGGACCGGACGTCTTCGCGCACTACTCCAACATCAACGCCACTGGCTTCCGTGAGCTGCAGGAAGGCCAGGCCGTGACCTTCGACGTCACCCAGGGCCAGAAGGGCCCCCAGGCGGAGAACATCACCCTCGCCTGACGTCGCTCGACCCCTCCTGACAGCGGCCGGTCTACGTGGCTCCCTGGAGTCGCGTGGACCGGTCCGCTGGTCATCCACGCGCGGTCACGGGCTTCGTTTTCACTGCGTATCGGCTGGGGCCGCCGAGCTGGGCATCCGGGCCGGCAACGCCACGGCGCCGCCCTGCGCGGTGTGCGCGGAGGCGGCGCCGATGCGGAGCTGCAGCCAGCCCAGCTGAGCCACTTGGAGTACACCCAGCCCGTTTTCTTGCTGCCGTGGCTGTCTTTGGAAACATGGCGTCCGGCATGAACGGGACTGAGCGTTCGCTCATCGCTTGGACTGGGGCGCTTGGAGTGGGGCGCTGTTGTCGGTGGGGAGGTCTCGGAACAGTTCGCGGGCCCGCTCGCAGAACTGCTCGACTTCCGTGATGTCCGGCTCGTCGCCGTCCGCCAGCATCCGGGCCTGGAGCTGTTCGGAGCGTAGACCGCCGTACTGGGCCCGTACCTCCGCGGTCACCGGTTGGACCACGATGTGCAGGTGCTTGCGCGAGTCGCGGCCGTGCGACCACGTGCAGACGTAAGTTTGCTCAGGATGGCACAGCGTCTCCACAACCTGAGCGGTATCGCGTAGCAAGGGGCCGAGCTCCGCCGCTGCCGCGTCGTCGAGTTCCGCGACGGACACGATGTGCTCCCGCGGACCGACGATCAAGGTGCCGACATTCATCGGGCCGACAACGTGGTTCACCACCCAGGCAGTGGTTTCGTGCAGGACGCCCCCGGGCAACTCCCGGCGCCCGGTGAGGAGGTCGCACCCAAGACACCCCGAGACATCCATGCGCGCCAGCCTATAAGAGCCGGCAGGGACGAAGTAGGCCGCCATATGAGGCCCCCGCCCCGCCTCGTAGAACGCGCTGGCCGAGGTCGGGGGTCGGTGAGACGGGGAAGGCTGCGGCCGCTCTCCTGCCTCAGCAGATCAGAGGTCCGCGTGGGCCTGACGCGCCTCTGCCTTTCCGCCGGGCGCGTGGAGGCTGCCGTGCCTGATCGGGGCCCGGACGGATGACTGCCTCGCGCATGTGGCTCGCGTGTAATTCGCGTGGACGACTGGCCGTTCCGGTCCTGTGCGCCACCCACGCCGGGTGGTCGGCGGCACCCTCATGCACGCTCGCCCCTCCCCGCCTCACACACCCCTCGCTCACGCCGCTTCGACGGTGCCAACACTGGGGCAGTCGAGGCGCATGCGAACGGTCGGGTTAAGCTCAGCTGCTCAACTGACCAGCAAGGACAGCGCGACGCGCGGTACGGGACGACATCCCGTACGGAACATCCACCGCGCCGCGCTTCGTAGTAAGGGGGAATGTCTTGCGACAGTCTCTGTTCGGACGAGGAATGACCACTCTCGCCGCGACCGTCATTCTGGCCGGCGGCGCCGTCGCCACGGCCCCGGCAGCCACCGCCGTCGGCAGCTCGAAGTGCAACTGGGACTACTCCAACGTCCAATTCGACGTCCTGAAGAAGGCAGCCCTGCGCACCGGGCCCGGCACCAAGTACTCCGCGAAGGGCACCTTGTCCAAGGGGACGAAGTTCTACTACCTCTGCGAGTACACCAAGGGGCACACGTCCTGGATCTACGGCAAGGTGCAGTCCGGGACCCACAAGAACGCGAAGGGCTGGGCCTACGGCAAGAAGATCGGCCTGCTGAAGTAACAGCGGCGTGGACCACCCTGAGGGGCCGGTGACCAGGTCGGTCGCCGGCCCCTCAGGCGCTCGAAGTATCGGTTTCGGTGATGGCGCCGTTGCGTACTACGTTACGTACTCCATTACGCACTCCATCACGTACTCTTGCGTACTGAGCCTCTCACCGCAGGGCTCGACGGAGTGTCTCGAAGGCGGTGGGGCGCCGTAGGTCCGGAAGCGCCTCGCGGATGCGGAGAGCGCACTCGCGCGGGCTGCTGAGACTCGTGTCCACCTCGATATCGTGCACCCCGTGGGAGTGCACCTGGTCGTACTGCGCGGCAGCCAGGCCGCGTTCGCGGTCTCCTCGCTCGATCTCGCGGCGTTCCAGTTCAGGTAGTGGGCAACGCACTCCGACGAGGGTCGTGTCCGCAGGAACCAGCAGGTCAAGTAGGTCAAGCAACCGCCAGCGACGACTGAGCGGGTAGTCCACGACCAGATTGTTCCCAGCAGCGGCCATACCGGCGACGGCACGGTGAAACCCCTTGGCAGTACGGTCGATCTCGGCCTGGAGATCTTCGTCTACGATCTCGCACTTGGAGCGCATCGCGTGGAAGGCATCCACTGGCATGTGGAACCAGGAGCCGTTCAAAAGGCCAAGAAGTTCTTGCGCGATACTGCTCTTGCCGGAGCTGGATGTGCCGTTGAGAAGGATTATTTTTCCGTTGGTTCCGGTGTCGGGGATGTGCGCGTGAGTCTGGTCCGCGGTGCCGGAGCTCGCCTCGATTGCCATGGCGTGATTCCCTTCATCTCACCGCCGACACGGTCAGGTTGAGAGTCGCTTTCATGATCACGGTGTGGTGCGGTCCACCGCAAGCGGCACCGCGAGCTAGTCCTCGCCCTACGCCCTTCGCCCTATGCCCTTTGCCCTTCGCTCTTCGCCGCAGTCTTGCGGTCTGTCCGCCCGTGTGGGTTGGCGAACGGTGCGCCAGCCTGTCATAGATGATCTTGATGTGCATCCGAGGCCAGTGTGTCGGGCACAGGCGTCGAGCACAGGCATCGAGCGTCGAGCGTCGGGCGTTAGGTGTTAGGCGGTAGGCGTCAGGCATCATGACCTGGGAATTCATCAGCGGGGAGGGGCCGGGTGCAGTTCACTGCCGATCATGCCGAGTGGGGCAGAGTGGATATCACCTTGGACGATCTGGGCTGCGGCCGGTCGTGGGAGGAGATCCACCGGGTGCGCGGCCTGGAGCTGGTGTGCCCGGAGTGCGGCGGACAGGTCTTCGCTCGGGTCTCCAAGTTGGGTACGCGACATCTGTACCACCGCACGCGACCTCCGACGTGCTCATTGGCGAACGAGTCCCTGGAGCACCACTTGCTCAAGCTTGAGCTGGTGACACGTGCGCGCGCCGCGGGCTACCGGGCGGAGCTGGAAGTCGCTGCGCCCACGGGGGAGTGGCGGGCGGACGTGATGGTGTTCGGCCCTGATGGTGATCGGCTGATGGCCCTGGAAGCGCAGTTGTCCTCCATCACGGCGGAGGAGATCGCAGCGCGGACCGATCTGTACGAGCGGGACGAGGTGTCGGTGTGTTGGTTCGGCATCAAGCCTCGCCCATGGGTGGGCACCGTACCGACGCTCCTGGTCCAGCCACCGGAGGATCCGAAAGAACCGTGGTCGGTGAGTGCCGGACTGGCCCGTTTAGCTGAGAACAGCATGCACTGGGTACCGGTCGGCGCAACGCTGACCGATGCGGTGTCATGGATGCTGACGGGCCGGATAACGCCGTACACCCCCGTTCGTGGCAGTCGGCGAGTGGTCGACCAGGACGGTTGCTACGAGTGGGCGGAAGGCTGGACCAGGTACTGGGACGACTCCTGGCGCATGTGGTGGACGGCCCCTTCGTATGTGGCAGCGGACGCCGAGCGTGCTCGGAAGGAGGCGGAGGACAGGCTCCGACGACAAGAGGAGGGGCGGCAACGGGAGCTGAAGAAACGGGAGAAGGCCAGGAAGAAGGAGGCCAAGTCCCGTGCGTACGCCGAGTTCTGGAACCGTACGGGCTTGGATCGCCAGCAGTGGCGATACTTCCGGGCCCTGGCCGAGTTGTTCTTCAGCCGGGGCCTGGTGTTCGGCGCTCCGGATGACCGCTTCGGGGGCGGCAGGCCGGTGTATGAGCGCACCGGCCCCGAAGGTGAACACTGGACGCTGGTCGGTGTGGCCTGCCCTGATCCGTACCGGCTGAGAGCCTGGGCGGAGGAGATCTCCCTGCTCGTGCCCCGTGACGAAGACCTGGCTGACCTTGCCGAGCGGGCATGGGAGCCCTTCCAGGTCTATGTCTTCGATCCGGATACGGGCGTCATGTACCACGAGCGCGTACTGCCGACTCCCGTTGTCCCCTGACGCCTGACGCCTAACGCCTAACGCCTGACGCCTGCCTGACGCCTACCGTCAACCGAACGCCTGAAGCCGGCCTGACGCCTCACGCCTGATGCGTCACCCTTGGTGTCTAAGAGGGCGGTTCGTGACTCTTTAAGTGGTTCTGTGGTCGCCGGATGGTGTGGGTGTGGATGGAATCCACTGGTCCGCCGCCTGCGGTCTGTTGTGGTGGCGGGGTGAGTGAACGCAAGCCGTATCCAAGTGACTTATCGGACGAGCAGTGGTCGTGGATTGAGCCGGTGATCACCGCGTGGAAGGACCGGCACCGGTCGGTCAGTGGCCATCAGGGCGCCTACGAGTTGCGGGAGATCGTTAACGTGATCCTCTATCAGGGGCGGACCGGCTGCCAGTGGGCCTATCTGCCGCACGATCTCCCCCAGAAGAGTGCGACGTACTACTACTTCGCCACCTGGCGGGACGACGGAACCGACCAGGTCATCCATGAACTCCTGCGCCGCCAGGTCCGCGAGCGGGCCCGCCGATCAGAGGACCCGACGCTGGTGGTGCTGGACACGCAGAGTGTCCATGCGGCCGCCGGGGTCCCCGCCGCCACGACCGGCCGGGATCCCGTCAAGCGGGTGCCGGGCCGCAAGCGCGGACTGGCCGTGGACGTCCTCGGCCTGGTCATCGCGGTCGTCGTCCTCGCCGCGAACACGCACGGCAACACCGTGGGCATCATCCCGCTTGACCAGATCGCCGAGCACGCCGGCGACACCGTTCGCAAGGCGCTGGTTGACAGGGCTTCAAGAACCAGGTGGTCCTGCACGGCGCCAACCTGGGCATCGACGTCGAGACCGTCGAACGCAACCCTCAGGACAAGGGGTTCGTGCCGCAGCCGAAGCGGTGGAGGGTCGAGCAGACCTACGGGACCTTGATACTGCACCGGCGTCTGGTCCGTGACTATGAGCACCGCCCATCGTCGTCCGCCTCTCGCGTCTATTGGTCGATGTCCCACGTCATGTTGAAACGCCTGGTCAAACTCGGCATCCTCACCGAGGTCGAAACTGGCAGCTTCGCCAGGAAGCAGTAACCGGCCGAGCCCTGTGGTGGGGATCAGCGGGCTTTGTCAGTCAGCTGATGGGGTGAGGCTGGTGCGGTCGAACGGGCCACCGTGCGCGGCGGCGTACGTGATGGCGTCGTTGACGGCATCGAGGCCGAACGGCCGGACTCGTTCGGGGGCGAGATCCAAAGCGCCCGAGGTGAGAAGCCGGATGATGCCGACATTGGCTGTGCGCGGGTACATCCACTGCCCGCGCACGGTGATCGAGTTGCGCATGATCCATGGGTACGGGAGTGCGAGGTCGTCGCCCCCGAGCATGCCGACGCCGCCCATGAGGACGACCCGGCCGTACTCGCGCACGGTCATGGCCGCCGCACGCGAGGCCGAGCTGGGTGCGCTCGGCGGGAGCAGATCGATCACCATGTCGATCGGGCCGTCGGCCGCCGCGGACATCGCCGCGCGGTCGGTGGCCTCGTCCCCGGTCAGCGGGACCGGGCGCAGACGCGGTCCGAACCGGTCGGCGAGGAGGTCGAGCGCGGCCTTGTTGCGGCCGGGGGCGACCACGCGGCCCGCGCCCATCGCGAGCGCGACCGCGACCGCGCTGCTGCCGAGGTTGCCGGTGGCCCCGCTGACGAGCAGGGTCTCGCCGGCCGCGAGCCCGCCTGCCAGCAGCCCGCCGTAGGAGATGGTGTGCACGGTGAGCGCGGCCCAGCGGGCCGGATCCTCCCCGGCCGCGGCGGGCAGCGGAAAGACGTTCTCCGTCGGGACCCGCATGAGCTCGGCGAACGCGCCATCGTGCAGGTACTCGGCGAGCCGCGCGCCGCCCTCGCCGCGCGAACTCCAACCCTGGAGCGTGATGTCGGGCGTCAGGGCGTCGTCCCGCGAGCGCACCGTCGAGTCGCACCACACCAGGTCGCCGACGCGCAGCCGGGTGGCATCCGGGCCGACGTGGAGGATCCGTCCCACTCCACCGACACCGGGCACGACAGGAGGGACAAGGGGGTACTTCCGCTTGCCGCTGAAGACTTCGGCCGCGTAGGGCGCCACGCTGGCGGCGAGGACCTCGACCACCACCTCACCGCCCCCGGCCTCGGGGTCGGGCACCTCCCGCACCGTGAGTGGGGCGCCGAACTGCGTCAGAACTGCTGCTCGCACGTGATGACCTCCGTGTTCGTCCGTGCTCGTGGGATCGACACTAGGAGCGGGAGGGGCATGCGGGAAGCGATGATCTGGCATCTGTGGTATGCGTATGACGCATGGACATCTCCAGCGCAGGGCTGCGGGTCCTGCGGCAGATCGCCGAGTCCGGCAGCTTCACCGCGGCAGCTGCCCGCCTCGGCTACACGCAGTCGGCCGTCTCACGCCAGGCCGCCGCTCTCGAACACAGCACCGGCGCCACCCTGTTCGAACGCCGCCCGGACGGGGTGCGGCTCACTCCCGCCGGCTTGACCCTGCTGCGGCACGCCCACACGGTCCTCGCCTCGCTCGCAGCGGCCGAGCGTGAGCTCACCGGCACCGTCCCGCGGACCGAACTGGTACGGCTCGGGGTAGTCCTGAGCGCGGGCTCGGCGATCCTGCCCGCCGCACTCGCACACCTCGCGGAGGCCGACCCGCAGATCACGGTCACCACCCGCGAGGGCACCACGCCCACCCTGATCCGGGCGCTGCGCGCGGGCTCGCTCGACCTCGCCGTGCTGACATCCCGACCACCTCACCGTCCCTTCGACAGCGAGTTGCCGCGCCTGCACCTCGAGGCCGTCGCGGACACCGAACTGGCCGTGGCGGTGCCATCGACCGGAGAGTTCGCCGGACGCACCACGGCGCACGTCGACGAACTGGTCGACGCCGCATGGATCGCCACCCCGTCGTCGAACTCCGAGCCGCTGCTCGGCGTCTGGCCCGGCCTGCCCGGACGGCCGCGCGTCGTCCACTCCGCGCGCGACTGGCTGACGAAGCTCCAACTGGTCGCCGGCGGCTTCGGCGTGACCACGGTGCCGTCCCGGCTCTCACCGGTGCTGCCGCCCGGGGTGAGCCTGCTGCGCGTCGAGGGCGCACCCCCCGAGATCCGCCGGGTGCTCGTGGCACGCCTCTCCGGCCACCCCACCCCGGCGATCACCGCCGTCACCCAAGCGATCACCTCGACCGCCTGAACCGCCACCAAGGCCGCACACAATCGCGTGTACCTCTTTCCCCCTCACGAGTGGGGGCACCGCGGTCACCGTCGGCCTGTTCTTCGCGGTACTGGCGATCGGCTTCGCCGTTGAACAAGGCCCTGCACGTACTTCTCACGCCCCGCGGCCGCGAATATCGGCCGCCGGCAGCCGGCCTTCCGCGGAGGCAAGCGGGCTCATTTCCGGTGGACACACCCAACGTGGCACTCGTCGGGGTTTCGTCTCCGATCTCCGCCAAACCCCTCTCAAATCACCCTCTAAGAGGTCCTAACGGAATGCGCTCGGAAATCGGTGGCGGCATGTGTCCAGAACTTCGTTGTGAGTGCCGACAGAGCCACTCGATGAACTGACCGTGGCTGCGCTCCCGTTGGCGTGCCGGTCCGGGAGCTCGGGTTCAGCTCGCGGACGAGTCCTTGGTCAGCGCGTCCATGAAGAGGTCGACGAGCGGACGGGCTTGCTCTTCGGTGCCGTGCTGCACGGAATAGGCGATGCCGCCCATGAGGAGTAGGACATTGTCCGGAGTGACGTCCGTTCGCAGGCTTCCGTCTCGGGCGCCGGCCGCGAGGAGGGTGGCGACAGCGTCGGTAAGGAGTACGCGGCTGTCGGAGTATGGATCGATACCGGAGGCGATGACCGCGTTGAGGGCTTCGGACATTCCGCTCTTTGCCGTGGCGTAGTGGATGAAGTGTTCCATCCACATCCGGGTGGCCTCGGCGGCCGGATGCTGGGCGAGAAGGTCGTTCACCTTCTCGCACACCTGGGTGAGTTGGCGCCGGTAGGCGGCGTCGATGAGGACTTCCCGAGTCGGGAAGTGCCGGTAGAGCGTGCCGACGCCGACGCCCGCCTGCTTGGCGATGGCGGCAGGCGCGGTGTCCAGTCCCTGCTCGGCGAAGGCCTGTGCGGCGACCTCGAGCAAGCGCTCCCGGTTCTGCAGCGCGTCACTCCTGGTGCGGCGGGGCGTGGCGGGCATGCGGGTTCCTTCGGTGTCGGTCTCCAGTTGCTTTCCGGAACCTGTTCCGCTTAACTTTAAACGGAATAAGTTCCGGTATTACTCTACTTCAGGAGACCCCCATGTCCGGTCCCTCCGACAAGGCCTCGCGTCACTGGTTCGTCACCGGAGCTTCTGGTGGGCTGGGCCGCCATCTCACCGAGCACGCCCTCCGGAACGGCGACCGCGTTACGGCGACGGTCCGCCGCCCGGCAGCTCTGGAAGACCTGCGCGAGACGTACGGCGACCGGCTGACGGTCGAGACCCTCGACCTCACACGGCCGGCCGATGTGGACAAGGTGGTCGGCAGGACTCTCCGGTCCGTGCCGGTGGACATTGTGGTCAACAATGCCGGATACGCGGTGGTGGGCGCCGCCGAGGAAATGACCGTCGAGCAGATTCGCGACCAGATCGAGGTCCTCCTGCTCGCGCCGATGGTGATCACTCGCGCCTTCCTGCAGCCGATGCGTGAGCAGGGCGGTGGCCGGATCATCCAGATCTCCAGCGTGGGCGGCCAGGTCGGTATCCCCACTCACAGCTCCTATCACGCGGGCAAGTGGGGGCTGGAGGGCTTCACCGAGAGCGTCAGCCGCGAGGTCTCCGACTTCAACATTCACCTCACTCTGGTCGAGCCCGGCGCCACCCGCACCGGCTTCGCTTCGGCCCTGCAATACACCACCGAATCGACCGTCTACCGCGACAATGCCGTCGGCCAGACCCGGCACTACCTGGAAACCGCAGACGAGAGCGTCTTCACCGGCGACCCGGCCAAGCTCGCCGCCGCCATCTACGACACCACTCGCCACCTGCGCCCGCCATTGCGCCTGGCTCTCGGCTCCGACACCTACAGCGCAATCCATGCGGCACTCACCGAACGTCTCACCGCGCTCGAGACTCAGAAGGATCTCGCTGCATCTGTCGCCTTCACCCACTGATCCGCCCGACCGGCACGACCCGTCAGAGAATTTCGCCGCCATTACCGCTTTACGCATCTCCGCAACGGCGACGTCCGGAAGTCCGGCACGTCGTCTCACTCAGCACTCCCACGCGATCGCATCAGGCGTCGCCAGCAGATGAGCGCGCATCCGAGAGCGAGGAAAGCTTCGTGGATGTCGTCGCGTATCTCCCAGCGGATTCGCAAGCGTCGGAACCAATGCAAATGGGCGAACGCGCGCTGGACGGCCCAGCGTTGGATGCCCAGTCCGGAGCCGTGCTCGGTGCCACGGCGGGCGATCAGCGGCTTCACCCCGAGGACCCAGACCAGTCGGCGGTATTTGTCGTGGTCGTAGCCGCGGTCGGCCAGCACCACGTCGGGGCGGCGTCGGGGCCGGCCACGCTTGCCGCGAACGGGCGGCACGGCTTGGAGGAGCGGGATCAACTGGGTGACATCGTTGCGGTTGCCCCTAGTCAGGGTGGCGGCGAGCGGGATGGCGGTGGTGTCGGTGATCAGGTGGTGTTTGCTGACCGTCCTCCCGCGGTCCGCCGGGCTCCGTCCAGTCTTGGCACCTCCCTTCAACGCCCGGATACGGGAGCCGTCGACGGCTGCATGGGAGAAGTCGACGGCTGCATGGGAGAAATTGAGGGTGTTCGCCGAAGCCGAGTTCCTGCGGCAGATGTTCCCAGGCGATCCCCGTGCACAGCACAAACAGGACGTCCTGGAAGACCAACCGGTCAGGATGCCGTTTGCGTCCCGGATGCCGCGTCCGACGCACGCTTCACCTTGGGCAGCAACGGCTCGATCACCGCCCACAGCTCGTCCTGGACTTCCCACGGCTTCGGCCGCGCCACCGCACACCCCCCAGGTCGTCAGTCCCGGAGTGATCCAACCAGCTCGAAGAATACTTCGTTAGGAGTTCTAAGAGCTCACGCCTGACGCTGCCGCGGTCTCAGCGGTTGCCCGCGGTGGCCGCCAGGTGAGTTTGCAGCTCCAGGCGAGCTGGCAACTCCAGGTGAGCTGGCAGCTTCAGGTGAGTTTGAAGAAGAGGGTGTCCTGCGTGTACCAGCTGATGTTCTTCGTGGCGTACTCCCACTCGGTGTGCTCGAATTCCAGTTTCTCGATGAGTTCCTGCACGTCGTACCGGAAGTCGGGGTTCAGCCGGTCCAGCACGGCGCGGTAGGCATCGGCGGCCGGCTTGGCCTTGGCGAGCGGCAGGTGTCCAATGGCCGGGTAGCCGTCGACGGAGGACGGGAGATACGGGAAGGCGTCGGGCAGCCCGCCGTAGAGGTAGCCGTACGGCAGCAAGTCGGTGGGCACGCCGAGACGTTGCATCTCCTCATCCACCAGGCCGAAGAACGTCGCGGGCTTGGAGTAGGTGCCCAAGTGGTCGGAATCGGAGGCGTTGTGGTCGATGATGTGCTGCAACGCGGAGTGGTAAGCATTGCCCGCGCAGTGGGCATCGGAGTCGGTCCGCCCGGCCAGTAGATGTTCCAGCGCATCGGGGATGGACAGGCCCCAGTCGACCCTCTGATGGTCCAGGTCCTCCTGATGGGCCTGGGCGTCCATGCGCATCCCGTCGAGACGACGGTGCTGGTCGGCCGTGAGCTTGCCTTTGCTCCCCAGGAAGCCCAGGACGTCGGCCTGGTCGGCGGTGGAGTAAGCGATGTTGTGACTCATGATCGGCATAGTGCCATCGAGCACTGACAACGGACATCGACCGCCGATGGGGGAGAGGGAAGGGGGGCGGGTGGTGGTGGGTGGCGATGGGTGGTGGGGCACGGTGGGTGCGGCGGGCGCGGCGGTGTTCGGGGCGTTGTCAGTGCTGTGGACTACGGTCCTGCTGTCTGCTGCCCGGCGAGAACGTAGCGCTCTCGCCGTTCTGCGGGACCGTAGCGCTCTCGCCGTCCTGCGGACCGTTCCGCTCTCGCCTGGCCGTTAGGACCGGCCAGGCGAGAGCGGTGCTGCACGTCCCCAACAATCTTCGGCACGGGGGCGGGCAAGGCTGACACCCAAGGGCGCCTCATCCCATTGGCGGGGGTGGGACGCACAAATGCAAGAAGAACCGGGAACTTCCGCCGAAGGGGGCGCCGACTTGCCCTGAATCGGTCATCGCGGGGCGTCCGAAGTGCGTTCCGTGACCGCCATTGTTCCGTGAATGCGCGTGAAGCCATGATCACGTGGCGTCATAACTCCCGTCTCATGCATGCTGTTTCACCTCTCGGGCGGCGGTTCGGCACCCGCCCGCCCGGGGGTTCTCGGCGGATGCCCAACGGACCGCCGTGGACAGGGCTGACATCGACAGCATCAACGACAAGGGAGTCGTATGAGCAACAGGCAGATAACGGTCATCACCGTGACCGCGATCGTGTCGGTATTCGCCTGGAGTGTGGCGATGGTGGCCGCCGGTCAGGTGACCGCCGCCATCGCGCTGGCACCGGCCCTCGGAGTGCCCGTGGCGCAGATCATCCGCGCCGCCCGCGCACGAGGCGTCTCGGCGCCGGGACGCCGCGTGTCGCCGGCCGCGGAGCAGGAGGACGACGCCCCGTGACGACGCCTCCCGAGCCGCCGGCGTCGCCCGCCGAACCGGCACCCTCTCGGCCCGGCCGCAAGCTCGGGCCGATCGCGGACACCGTGGGCAGCGCCCACCGCGTCTGGCTGGAGCCCATACGCGCCACCTACCTCAGCAGCGGGCTCACCCTGAGCGAGCTCAGCCACCGGATCCGCTTCGCCAAGTCCAAGCTCTCCGAACTGTTGCGTGGGGTCGGGCTGTACCCGCGCTGGGAGATCGTCCTCAGCCTGTCCACCGAGCTGAAAATGCCCGGTTGGCCCCTCTACCAGCTCTGGCGGCAGGCAGCACTGGAAGCCCACAAGAGTCGCGAGTGGGTTGACGGCTGTAGCGAGAAACCCACCCTCACCCTCACCCCCACGGCCCCACCCTTGGACCACCGCGCCTTCCGCGAACTGGCTGAGGCGGACTACCGCCGCTACGCCCAGGTCTTCCTCGACGACGACCAGCGCGACACCGCCGTCTCCGACACCTTCGACATCCTCTGGCTGCGCTGGAACGACGCCCTCTCCAGCCCCGACATCCGGCGTTTCGCCTGGCAGGTGTTGCGCTCCACCGTCATGTCCAAGACACCCCACCTGGACGGTCGTCCCGAGCTGGCCAGGGCCGCCTTCGACACCGTTGCTCTGCACGACCAGACCACCGTGACCGGCCACATCACCCAGCTGACAGAAAGCCTCGAACTCTTCACGGCGATGAGCCGCCTGCCCGACCACCAGCTCGACGTCATGGTGCTACGCAAACTGTGCGGGTTCACTCCCGAGCAAGCCTCTGCCCTCCTCGGCATCCCACTGCCCGCAGTGGAGTCCGACGAGCGTTACGCAGGCATCTTCCTGGAGAGCGTCCTCTGCCCGCCGTCCGAGACCGAAGGGAACACTTCATGACTCGCATCGACGACATGCTCTCCCGGGCCCTGCTGGTGCGCGAGCGCCACATGCCCCGCGACACCGTCCCGCCCACCACCACATCGCCCCATACCGTACCCACCGACGCCCGGCCACTGCCGGACCGTGCGTCCAGCACGGCTGCCGATGACCTGCGGGCACTGTGCGAAACCCTCGTCATCCACACCCCCAGCACCGCGGTCACCGACTTCGTCACCGAGCAGGTCCCCGGCCCGCGCAGTGCGCTGGTACTGGCCTGCGTCCTGCAGCTGACCGGTACCGATGACGGCGCACGCTTTTGGTGGCAGTACGCCGCGGGTGCCGGAGAGACCGCCGCCGCCTACTGCCTCCACCTCCACCACCTGGCCCTGGGAGACGGTGACCTCGCCGGCTGGTGGTTCCGCCAGATCGGCGACACCCAGCTCCCGCCCGACGTTCTCCCACAGGAACATCACCCGAAGCTGGTCTCGGGCTCGGTTTCGGACCCGGGCCCGGCCTCGGATACGGACCCGGTCTCGGATCCGGCTTCGGACCCGGGCCCGGCTTCGGCTTCGGCCTCGGACCCGGTTACGGCCATCGACCCGGACAAGGGCCCTGGCCTTCCCTCCTCCTTCTCGCCACTGGCTTCCTTGATCACCAACGCCTCCACCACCACGATCCTGCAAGTTCTACGTCGGCTCGGTAAGGGCACGGTTCGCCCCCGCTCCTCGGCCGTCGCCGAACTCATGGCGTACATCCCCACGGCCGTCGCCGCCGGCTACCTGCGCTGGCCCGAAGTGGAGTTGCCCACCCCCGGCCCCGACTTCGCCAGCCGCATCAACGGCCTGCTCACCGAGGCCTCCCCACGCACCGAGGCCCGGAGCGTCCTCCCCACCCGGCAACCCTCTTCCGCCAGACACCCGCAGACGGCCCACTCACAGTGATCCACTGCCCCCGCTCCGCCCCGCACGGCACGCTGCCTCAGCGCACGCACTGCACGAACGCGTCTTCCGTCTACCCAGCCCCCTCCGGGTGGAGACCGAGGAGGGAGGGAGCTGCAACTGGTGAGCGAGGAAGGTTGTGGCCACGGGTGCGTCGAGGGCAGCGAAGATCAGAGCACGTCGGTGTCCCAACATCCGTAGCAAGGCGGCGGAGGCGTACGCGGGGCGGGGACTGCAGTTCGGCGATGCCGCGGGCAGGGTAAGGAGGGCGGCTGCCGGAGCGGGGGAGCAGTTCGCCCAAGCCGACTTCGGTCGACTTCGGCCGACCTCGGCTGACTTCGGTCAGCCGCCGTGAGTGGTGCGAGATGCCCTCTCCTCCTCGAAGGTGGCTTCCGGCCCCAGCGGAGGTGGGCACAGCCGGTGAGGGCGGAGCCCACGGCGCATTGGCCGGACGCTGGAACAACGGGCGCACTCGGGTCTCGATCAACTCCGGCTGGCAGTTTTCCGCCGCGCAGCGCAGAGCCTCTCGCACCGCCAGGCCGCCCAGATGGACGAAGAGCAGTTCGTGCGACTCCGTGAAGTGCCACGACGCGGCACGGACGATGGCACGATAAAGATAAAGGCAAGGAGAGCACTCTCCTTGCCACTCTCAACTTATAGCGCACCGGGGGGCTTGCGGCAAGGCCCAGGGGGTGCCGCAGAATCATCGGCCGAGGCTTCAACCTGGGGAAATGAGGGACACACCGTGCGTGTGTTGTTGTCGATGTATTCGTCGATGTGTTCGTCGGCGTGCTTGTCGACGTACTTGTCGATGAACGAGGGACGCGATGGCGTCCGACCAGTGGTCGCGTCGGCGGCGCGGTCGCGGGCGCTCGGGGCGGGGGCGCGGGTGTGTGCGCCGCTCGGGCGGCATGCCGAGCGGCCGGTCGATTCTTCAGAGGGAACGAGGTCGAAGACACGGACGTGGACGGCAGCAGGTTCGGGGGAGACGGTCGCATCGGTGGTTCGATCGGCAAGCGCAGTGCAGCAGCGGAGCAGGACGGCCTCGGAGGTGTCGCAGTGATCGATCAGTACGTGCTGGGCCTTGAGGAGATCGGCGAGTCTCAGGTCGGTATCGGCGAGATCGGCGAGTCTCAGGTTGGAAGCGGCGAGATCGGTGACTCTCGGGTCGGAAGCGGCGAGATCGGTGACGCTCGGGTCGGAAGCGGCGAGAACGGCGAGATTGGCGGGATCGGCGGGGTCGTCGGTGGTAAAGGCGCGCATCTGGGCGCACTGTCGCGGATCGACGGCGTCGACGTGCCGGCCGGCTTCTGCGTGACGACGGACGCCTTCCGGCAGACCCTGGCACAAGAGCCGTCGATCGACGTTCGCCTCGATCAGCTGTCGCGCCTGGACCCGGATGACCGGGAGGCGATCCGGACGCTCAGCGCGGAGATCCGAGAAACCATCGAGGGAATCACCATCCCGGGAGATATTGCGTCGGCGATCACCAGCACTCTCACCCGACTCGGCGACCAGGCCGCCTACGCCGTGCGATCCAGCGCGACGGCAGAGGACCTGCCGACGGCGTCCTTCGCCGGCCAGCAGGACACGTACCTGAACGTGGTGGGGCGGACGGCGATCCTGAGGCACGTCAGCCGGTGCTGGGCCTCACTGTTCACCGAGCGGGCGGTGATCTACCGCCAACAGAACGGCATCGATCACCGTTCGGTGCACATGGCCGTGGTCGTGCAGCAGATGGTGTTTCCGTATGCGTCCGGCATCCTGTTCACGGCCGACCCCGTCACGGGCAACCGGAACGTCGCCACCGTGGACGCCGGCTTCGGGCTCGGTGAGGCCCTGGTTTCCGGCCTGGTGAACCCGGATGTCTTCACAGTGCGACACGGCGAGGTCGTCGGCAAGACCATCGCCGCCAAACAGCGTGCCGTGCACGCCCTGCCGTCCGGCGGTACGCAGGAAGTGGCGGTCGACTCGCAGCGGCAGAAGCAGCCGACGCTGACGGACGCGCAGGTCGTACGGCTCGTGCAGCTCGGGCGGCGGATCGAAACACACTTCGGCCGCCCGCAGGACATCGAGTGGTGCCTGGTCGACGATGGTTTTCGCATCGTGCAGACCCGTCCGATCACGACGCTGTTTCCCATCCCGGAGGTCGACGACCGGGAGAATCACATCTACGTCTCCGTCGGCCATCAGCAGATGATGACCGACCCCATGAAACCCCTCGGGCTTTCCGTGTGGCAGCTGACGGCGATGGTGCCGATGCACGAGGCCGGCGGGAGGCTGTTCGTCGATGTCACCCGGCGCCTGGCCTCGCCCGCCAGCCGCGCTGGCCTCCTTGACCTCATGGGGAGAGGTGATCCGCTGGTCAGGGACGCGCTGGAAACCGTCCTCGACCGCGAAGATTTCGTCCTGTCGCTTCCGGATACGGGCCCCGGCGGGCCTCCCGGCGCTCCCAGGAGTGTCGGGTCTAGCAAGTCTGGCACCCCTGGCACCCCTGGCAAGGCTGGCAAGCCGACGGTCGGTGGCGCATCCGCCCCGATCGAGAACGATCCGGCCGTCGTCACCGAGCTGATCGAGCGCAGCCAGGCGTCCATCGCCGCACTGGAGCGCGACATCCGGACGAAGACCGGGCCGGCGTTGTTCGACTTCCTGCTGGAGGCCTTCGCCGAGCACAAGCGAGTCCTCAGCGATCCGCTGAGCTTCCAGGCGATCATGGCGGGGATGGAGGCCACGTGGTGGTTGAACGACCATCTGCAGGAGTGGCTGGGCGAGATCGAGAAGAACGCGGCTGACACGCTCACACTGTCCGCCCCCGGGAACATCACCTCGGAGATGGGACTGGCGCTGCTCGACGTCGCGGACGTGGTCCGCCCGCATGCGGAGGTGGTGGCGTTCCTGCAGGACGTCAAGGACGAGGACTTCCTGGAGGAACTGGCGAACATTGCCGGCGGGGCCGAAGCGCGTGACGCCATCGAGGCCTACCTCGACCGGTACGGCATGCGTTGCGTCGGCGAGATCGACATCACGAGGCCGCGGTGGCGCGAGCGTCCCACCACACTCGTACCCGTGATCCTCGACAACGTCAGGAACTTCGCACCGGGCGCTGCCCAGCGGCGCTTCGAGGAAGGCCGGCAGGAAGCGCTGAAGAAGGAACGGGACGTACTCTCACGCTTGCGGGCCCTGCCGGACGGGGACCAGAAGGCCGACGAGACCAAGCGGATGATCGACCGGGTCCGCACCTTCATCGGGTACCGGGAGTACCCGAAGTACGGCATCGTCAGCCGCTACTTCATCTACAAGCAGGCTCTGCTGGCGGAGGCCGAACGCCTCGTGCAGGCAGGAGTGCTTTCGGAGAAGGAGGACGTCTTCTACCTGACGTTCCAGGAGTTCCACGACGTCGTGCGCTCGCACCAGGTGGATGATCGACTCATCCAGCGGCGCAAGGACGCGTTCCGGTCGTACCAGGCACTCACGCCGCCCCGGGTGCTCACCTCGGATGGCGAGGCCGTCACCGGGGCGTATCGGCGTGATGACGTGCCGGCCGGTGCCCTGGTCGGCCTACCGGTGTCCGCCGGGACCATCGAGGGAAGGGCCCGCGTCATCCTTGACATGGCGGACGCCGATCTTCAGACGGGTGACATCCTGGTCACGTCGTACACGGATCCCAGTTGGTCGCCCCTGTTCGTCGGGATCGCGGGCCTGGTGACGGAGGTAGGTGGCCTGATGACCCATGGCGCAGTGATCGCCCGGGAGTACGGCCTGCCGGCCGTCGTGGGCGTGGAACAGGCCACCCGACTGATCCGCGACGGGCAGCGTATCCGCGTACACGGAACCAACGGGTACATCGAGATCCTGTCTTGATCGACCGCGTCGGGCGCACGCCGCCTCACAGTGCGGTGAGATCGAGTCACGAGTACCGTCTCGGCAGGATGGGCGGCAGCTTGGCACGAGAGAAGCGTCCGAACGACGCACAGCGGTAGGTGACGGTGGCGGCACAGTGTTCCGATACGGGCCCTGTGCCGCCTGCGCCCACTCCTCCGCCTCCGACTCCGCCTGCGCCTTCCACCTCCGCCTGCCACCTTCGCCCACTCCTCCGTAGGCCTCGGTGCGTATCGCGAACAGGGCGAGGTTGTTGGGAAGCATGTCACCAGGGAGGTTGGGGAGGTTGAACAGTGGCCACCAGTCGAGCACGCCGCCGAGGGACGCTTCATCGAGGCCGGGGCCGAGGCCGAGGTCGAGGACGATGGCAGAGGCGACGCTGAAGCGGCATGAGGCGGTCATGGAACCGGGCCACAGTCGACGTCGAGGACGGGCTCGAGTTCGCTCACAGTGTCGGCGAAAGCGTCGGGCGATGCCTTGACCATGGATGACTACGGATGTCGCCGCCCCCCTCCCGTCGGTTCCACTTCAAGACGGCTGACGAGACGCGGTCGCAGAGACCGCTGCCTGTTGCCGATTGAGCCTTTCCGCGACGCGGTTGCGGAGAAGCTCGTACTCCTCACGGAGCCGGCTCCACTCGGCCACAGGCGGGCGGGCGATCACCATGCCTTCCGTGACGATCTCCTCCGGCCCGAACTGTTCGCGGGTGAGGTCGATCTCCACGCCCATCCCCAGGCGGTTCCACCAGTGGTAGTCCACGCGCTCTCCGTTTACGTGGACTTCTCCCCGGATCAACTCCCCTCCCAGCAGGTCATTGAGCACCATGGCGGTCACCCCGCACTGGTCCCGGGCCGGATTGTCCGTGGTCCACCGCGATCGGAACTCCGGCGTGCACGTCTCGGCACTCCAACTGCTGCGGATGGCTCGTTCGATGTCGGTGAGAAGCAACGGTGTCATGCCGGTGATCCTGCCAGCAGGCACTGACAACGGCTGGACGCTGACAGACACCGCAACCGGTCACGGCCTGTTCGGCTGACGAACGTCCCCCGGCTCCTGGGGCCCGGGCCGACCACCTCCCTAACTCATCGACAAACGCCGCCGGATGACGGAGTCGATCCGCGTCGCCGGTCGCCGTCTCTCAGAAGGGAGGAATCCGCTCGGGAATGAGCCCGGCCTGACGAAGGAGTCCGTACAGGTCGGTCTCGCCCCAGAACTCGACGATGCGGCCTTCCCTCAGACGGTAGGACTTCACGCCCGTCATGGTCAGGTCGCGCCCGGTGCGGTCGTGGTGGTAGGTCAAGGTGAAGGCCACGGTGACGCGGTCTTCAGCGGCGAAGAGGACGTCCACCCGCACACGGCAGTTGGAGAGGCCCGGAGTCAGAACCGCAGCCTCCGGATAGCGTCGACCCTGTACGTTCCGGCCTGCTCCATGGACAAGCACATCTTCGGCGACGAGTTCTGCGAGCTCATCGACGTCCTGTGTCTCGAACACTCGAAGGTAGCGGCGGACCACTTCGGCATTGCGCTGGCTGATGGCGTCGGCTGAGTCGGACATGACGGGAGCGTATCCAGCGATTACCGCCGTGCCACCGGCCAGGCGCCAGTTATCCCGACCTACCGACGTCCCCGCACAGCTGATGTGATCCTCCGGCCCGACACACGGTGTTTCATCAGACGCCCGACCGTCCGGGTCCGTCCTCGCCCGTGTCTATCGATGCGGGCAGTACATGGGCCTTCGAGAACGACGATGAGGTGAGGGCCGCCCAGGAGGTCGTACGTGGTTCCGCCCTGCAGTCGCCTCTCGGAGCGCACGGCCGGTCACCACAGCGGCCACGAGGCCGGCATCGGCTACCGATGCGCGGTACCCGACAGTTCACACGACGACCGATCACGTGCGTGCGTGTCGACGACAGGTGTTGCGAGGGACATGGAGTGTGAGGAGTACACCACCTCAATGATGGTTTTCGAGGGCACCCGCCGCACGGCACCACCGTAGTCGTGCTGCCACAGTGCTCCGCGTAGTCGTGCTGCGATAGTGCTTCGCGTAGTCGTGCTGCGACAGTGCTCCGCCGCGACTACCGCGGCGATTCGCCTGCGGCAATGGCACCGTGAGCTGCGCACGGTGTACCGGTCGTGGTCATCTGACGTGCGAGCCGGACGTGCCGTGCGGTGAATGCCGGGAGACGACCCCGTGCCGGGCCTGCGGCGGCACCGCGCAGTGGGACCACCCCCGCGCGGTCCTCGCCGCAGGCCAGGAAGTCTCGGCCGACTGCTCCGGTGCGGCGCAGTGGGCAAGGCCCTGCACCGGTTGCCGCGGCCGTGGCCGTACCACCTGCCCTCGCTGCAAGGGCACCGCAAAGATCACCTGCCTGGCCTGCCAGGTCCGAGGCACCACCGAGCACGCGGCATGCGGCGGCCAGGGACAGACGGTCACCTGGACCGAAGGCGTCATCACCCGTACCCCCGCCACCGAGCAACTCCGCCGCCCGGAGGCCCTGCCGCCCTTCGTACGCTCCGTCGCCCGCGCCGCCGGCGAGTGGAGCTCCGCCCACTTGAATGGAGACGAGCCGCTCCCCAAGGGCCTGGACCCGGGCATCACAAGGCGGCAGAAGCCCTCCGTACCGCAGGCCGAACGAGGTTTCCCAGCGCACGGAGCTGAGGTGGCCGCCGATGGTTCCGGCTCGACCACGGACCCATCGCTGGCGTCCCTCCACTAATCAATCGAAGGCGTCTCCGCGGCCTGGCGTCTTCGAAAGAAAGGTTGGAGTGGGTGAGGAGCGGGGGAAGGCAGGTGACGGGGCGTCACAAGGTGCTGTGCGCAGCGGGCTCGGCCGCCGTCGGAATCGGCCAGGAAGCCAGGAAGTCCGTGCAGCTGGGTCCGAGCCAGAGACTTCTGCTATTCCTCCTATTCCTCCGCCTCCTTTTATTCTTCCCTCTACCCTCTTATTCTTCCTTTTCTTCCTTCTGGTCCTCGCGCCATAGTGCGCCGGTGGTGCTGTCGGCCTTGTGGACAAGCGGTGGTTCGTGCGGGCCCTCGGTAGGCCAGAGTTGCAGGAGCACCGTCTCCACCGGCGTGTTCTCGTCGCGGTCTTCGCCTGCATCGCGGTGGCGGGCGTGGACACGCAGCCGGTAGGTGCCGGGCCCGGGGAGGGGGAGGGGGATCTCCGGCTCGCCCTCGCCCCAGATTTCCAGAGTGTTGCCGGACCAGGGCACTGTCAGCTCTGCGATGTCCTGCCAGACCCGCCTGTCGTGCCAGTCTCGCCTGTCCTGCTTGTCGTGCTTGTCCTGTGAGTTCTCCCCGCTCAGGTCGGGTGCGCGATCCCAGAGCTGCGCGGTGACCTCGACCTGTCCGAGGTGAGTGCCGCAGACGATGAGGGGCCCGGAGGCGGTCAGGGCTACCAGACCGGTTGCGGTGGCGTCGAAGTCACCGTCGTCCTCCGGGTGCTGCATGACATCGGGGTCGTAGAGACGGAAGGTGTTGTCGCTGATGAACAGGCGACCGGCGGCCTCGTGAAGCAGTGTCGGCATCGCGGGCAGCTCCTATCGTTGGCCGGCAGACAGGGACGAGGGCAGGCCCCGAGTATGCAGCCTGCCCTCACCTCACCCTCGTGAAAGGGGGATTGCGCCGCTCAGCTGGAGCCGCAGCCCACCGGGCCGCGGGGCTGGGGCGGCGCGACGGCCCCAGCAGGCTTGACGACCTCCACCCAGAACGCGTCCTCCTCCAGGACCCGCTGGGAGTTCTGCCACGCCTTCTTCAGACTGCCTTCCTTGCTGTTGTGCTTGGCGTTGAGGAACTGGCACGAGTAGTCCAGATTCCGGCTCGCGCCCTCATACGAGGCGGCATACGGGTACTCATCGCAGGACTTCTCCGGCTCGTCCGGATCAGCCGGCGGCTTGGGTACCCCCTTGCAGGAGACCTTGCGATTCGCCTCCTGCAGAGCTGGATCCATCGTGCGGTGCAATGGATAGCCCTTGTGCGGGGCGCCCCACGGATGCTGCAGGTTCCGCTGCGCCCAGTCGATGTGCCAGGCGACCTCGGCCACTCGGCCGTCGCTCACCGAGACCTGCCAGGTCGGGGTGTACTGGGGGAACACACAGCCGCCGTCCTTCTGCGGGCTGACATACGGTGTGTTGTCACAGCGCACCTTGCCTGCGATGGTCTCCAGATTGACCGGCGTGTAGCGCGGGAAAGTGATGTTGAGGCGCTGGCCCCAGTCATCGGTGTTCAGTTCTTCGCCCACCGAGTCCACGGAGAACGTATAGGTGCGCGTGGTGCCGGGGGTAAGGAGCTGGGAGCCACCGCCGGTGGCCCGGCACGTGGCACACTTGAAGGACACGGCGCCCTGTCCCAGCCAGCCTTCCGGCACGGTGGGGCGAGAGAGGGTGACTTTCGCGGTGTAGTCGGCCTTGTGGCGATTGCGGGGATCGAGCTTGCCGTTGACGGTCATCGCCAACTGCGCGGTGCCGTTCACCTGGCCCGTAGAGGCGTCCTTGAACTGAATCGTGCCGGTCCCGCTGTAACAGGACGTGGTGCGGTCAAAGGTGAATTGGTTGACCGCGCAGGTCACGTCCTTGGGATGGGCCCCGGTCGCCCCGTCGTTCCTGGGTGCGTCGGCAGTCTTGGGTGCGTCGGCAGTGATCTTCTTGACCGGTGCCATCTTGATCTCGGTCCGGCCGCTCGTGTTTCCCCCGGCGTCGCCGTCGGCGTGTGCCGGCGTACCAGTCAGCGGGATGAGCAATGCCGCGGTCACCACCGCAACTAAGCCGGCCTTGCGGGTATTTCGCGTTCTCACAACGGTGTCCCTCCGATGGTCAGTCGGTTGACGTGACCATGCTTGGCACCGATGAGGCGTGAAAGTCAGCTCCTTTCCACAAACGGCAGGAGACGGCACTCAGTTCTTCACAACGGTCTCCTGAGCAACACGAATAGATGCCCGTCTTCCCCTGCATGGCGTGCACGGCGTGCAGGGCACTGGCTCGCAACGGGCTGCGATGTGCCTCGCGCGCGTCGGTCGGCCCGGGGGACGCCTCGCCAGCGAGACCATGCCGGACGGACGCGACACCTGACCCGGCAGACCGGTTCGGTCACCACCCGACACCGGCGCCGTATTCGCCGCCGCACTGCGCCACGTCGAGCGGCTGGCCGACGCGCCCCGAACGAAGCCGTCCGGTACGGCGTCAGAAGGGCCTTCGTCTCCGCCCTGAAGATCTGTGACGGGATGGCGACCGACGAGGTCGAACCGTACCTGCACGCCCGGGCTTGGCTGACGTGCTTGGCCGGCGGCGGTGCCGAGGTGCTGGGAGGCGAGCTCCGGGCCGGGATGCGCTTCGGGCCGGGATGAGCTCCGGGCCGGGAAAGGTATCTGCGGACATGTCCGCCGCGTAGTCTTCGGCGGCGATGCGCAGGACGGCGTGCGTATCGGCGTACTGCCTCACGAAACGCGACAGGCGCCCGGTACGAAGGTCGGCGATGTCCTACCGCACCAGTGCCTGCGCTTCGCACTCCTTACCGGCCCTGGCACCGGCGCCGACTGTGGAAGCCGTGCTAGCAGCGGCAGCGGCAGCGGCAGTGGCAGTGGCACTTGCACTGGTAGTGGCAGTGGCAGTGGCAGCGCAACAGGGGAACGGTGGGGGCTGACCCTTTCGAGACGGCAGGGGGAGGTTAGCGCGCGGTTCGATCTCGACGAAACGACCGGTGGCGACCGCGGCTGGGGTGTTGGCGTGGTGAGGTGACGGTTGTTGCGGTTCGGCACGCTGAGCCGCACGTGGCCGTGGGCTGTTAGGTTGCCACCAGGCGAACGTATGTACGGAGGTTTTGTTGTGGTCGGGTTGGGAGCAATAGCAGGGATCGCGATGGTGGAGCTCGGCATGGTGCTGACGCCGGGGCCGAACATGATCTACCTGGTCTCCCGCTCGATCGCCCAGGGCCGTCGGGCGGGGCTGGTCTCGTTGGCCGGGGTCGGCCTCGGCTTCCTGGTCTACCTCTTCGCGGTGTCCGCCGGTATCGCCACCGTCTTCGCGCTGGTGCCGGAGGTCTACCTGGTGATCAAGCTGGTCGGAGCGGGCTACCTGCTCTGGCTGGCCTGGAAGGCCGTCCGACCGGGCGGCCGATCCGCCCTCGCGCCGCAGGAGCTGGCGCCGGACGGGACCCGCAAGCTCTTCCTTATGGGCTTTCTCACCTGCCTGCTCAATCCCAAGGTGGCCATCCTCTACATTTCGCTGCTGCCGCAGTTCGTCGACCCGGCGCTCGGCCATGTCGGTTGGCAGGGCGTGGCGTTGGGGCTGACCCAGATCGCGGTGGGTGTGGCAGGCAACGCGTTCTTCATCGTGACGGCCGGCTCCGTCGCCGGGTTCTTCGGCCGGCACCCGCTCTGGCAGCGCCTGCACCGCTATGTGATGGGCACCGCGCTGGCGGGCTTCGCCGTCAAGATCGCCACCGAACGAACGGGCGCGGCGGTCGCCCTGCGCTGACAAGCTGCAGCTGAGTGGTGAGTAGCTGAGTGCCGGGAGCTGAGTGGCGGCAGCTGGGTGCCGGGTGCTGAGGGCGGTGACTGCAGGTGAGCTGACACCGCCGGTGTCCATGGCCGGCCGATGTTGGACACGGCAGTAGCGTCTGCTCCCGCTTCGCGCTGGAGGCAGCAGCTTCGTCTGATGGGTTGGCTGTCGACCCCAAGGAGATTGCCGTCCTCGGCTCGCTGGCCTCGATGTCGCCACGGCGTGTCAGACGCCGCCAACCTGCACGTTCTCGGCCGGGCCGCGTCCTCGAAGGCCCGGGGCGTAGCTGGTTCGTCTTCTTGGTTTCGTGGTCACGACGGCGCAACCATGGCGTGAGACGGCGAGACTCGTGCTCCCCACCCCAGGGGCACACCTGGCACCCCTTGCGCGGGACGGTGGCCGGCCGACGTTGAGCCGGACAAGAGGCGGTGTGCTGGAGAGTGTGTTCCCGGTTTCGGGGGCCGAACGCTGCTGGGAGTCAGGTTGCCACCGCCCCTTTGTCGGGTAGCTGTGTCACGCGTCAGAACCGGCACCGGCTCCTACCGCCTCGCCGCCAGCTCACGAGCAGGAGTCGCACGAACGGGGGGAGGCCGGCAGGCCGACATACGTCGCCGACGGTTGCCTGGGGGCGAGGTGTTCATCGGCGCCGGAACCACACGGCGCAGGGCAGCGTCCGTCCAGGCGTTGACAAGATCGCAAATGCTGACGGAGGAGCCGCTGTGGTGGGAAGAGCTGCCCGATACCTTTACCTTGCGCGGCACGGCGAGGCGTCACGGGATGAGAGTGAGCTGACCGACAACGGACGCCGGCAAGCGATACTGCTGGGCGAACGGCTTCGACGCAGTCCCCTCACGATTGTCCAGCACGGCCCACTTCCGCGAGCGGAGCAGACCGCCCAGCTGATCTGTGAGCGGCTCGACGGCGTTCCCCTGCAGCCTTCCGCGCTGGCCGGGGACTACATCCCCTACCTGCCGCAGCGAGATGAATTGCCGCCGGAATCGGCGGACGCCATGCTCGCTCGTCTCTCCCAATTTCCCCCCGAGGAAAGCGAGAACGGCCCAGAGCTGGCTCAGGCGGCACTCGCACGCTTCACCGGCCCTGTCGACGGCGACGAACCTCGCCACGAACTGATCGTCACGCACAACTTCCTCATTGGCTGGCTCGTGCGAGCCGCCCTCGAAGCGCCGAAGTGGCGGTGGATGGGCCTCAATCATGCCAATGCCGCACTGACCGTCATCCGCTATGCGCCCGGTCGCCCTGCGGCGGTGCTCTTCTACAACGACATGGGGCACCTCCCCACCGAACTGCGTTGGACCGGCTTCCCGCGCGACCTCCGTATCTGACGGCGGGCCCCACTCATCGCATTGGTAGGCATGAGCTGAGGAACTCGGTCATCGTCAGCGCGATCTCGATCTGTATCTGTCATGCCGGACACTTCGCTGTTCGTTACACGGCGAGAGAGGCGACAGCGGCGAGGCCGGCGAGACGAGACCGCAAGTTCGAGCTGCTCCAACGCTGGCAGCAGCATGTACTGGGTACACCGCAGCCGCTCCCGTTCCGCAACCTGCCGGCCTTCGCCAAGGAGGGGCCGGGAACGCTACGGCATCGGCCCGGACACCCGAGCCCGTCTCGACGCCCATCTGGCCGAGAGCGCACGCCATGTTGAGCGGCCCCTTCCTCTCATCGCCCGGGCCGCACGTGCCTATGCCGCACGTGCCTATCTCGACGTGTGTTTCTTCCACCCGTCCGACGACGGAACGCCCGGTCCGCCTTCCTCGCTCTCGCTCGTCTTCGTCCTTGCCTGCGAGGGTGCCGCGCTGGAGGGGGCAGCCTGCTGTGTCGCGTCACCTTCCAGGTCGACGAGCCGCAGGACGCGCTGTCCCTCACGCGGTATGTCGGCATCCACCCTTCGGAGACTCGACGCCACGCCACCTCACAGTGCTGTGAATGACCGGCATCTGACGACCGGAGACGCTGAACTGTCCGACGGTGTCAGGTGTCAGGTGTCACCGATGTTCTCTGGGCGCGGGGGAGGACTACAAGCCAGCCGGCCACGGCCATGGTGCGCAGTCGCGGCGGATTCGGGACGGGGTGGGAAGCTCTGGCTGTGGTCGCGGTCGGTGATGCCGACGCCGTAGCTCTAGGCGTACAGGGACGTCATCCGGGACGTCGCCCGGTACTGCCAGCGCCTCTCGGGCTATCAGTGCCTTTCGCGCTACCCGTGCTTCCCGCGCTACCAGTGCCTCTCGCGTTGTCTGTGCCTCTCGAGCTACGCGTGTCTGTTGCGCTGCTGGCGCCCGACATACTGTCGGCGCGGCCGCCCGCGCCGAGGAGGCCGGTCGCGTCGAAGGACCCCTTGTCGATGAGGCGCGGCAGCTCGCGGCGGGAGAGCATCGTGACGACGGACGGTATGGCAGCCCGTACCAGTTGGGTCGCCTGCAGCCAGGCCGGCTGGTACACCGCCGGCCGCCGGCGTTCGATCGCGCCGACCAGCCAGCCGGCGACGTGCGCCACCGGATACACCTTGCGGGCCGGCGGTGGCATGTGGCCGCGCAGCTCCCGTAGGACCACGTGCTGGTCGGCGTCGCGGATCATGTCGGTATCGGTCCAGTTGATATAGGCGATGCCGACGCCCACCCCGCGGTGTGCCACTTCCGCGCGCAGCGAGTGGGCGAAGGACTCCACGCCGGCCTTGGAAGCGCAGTACGCGCTCATCATGGGGGCGGCGCCGATGGCCGCGAGCGAGGCGATCTGCAGGAAGTATCCGTGGGTGGCGAGGAGGGAGGGGAGGAAGGTACGGGCGGTGACGGCACTGCCGATGAGGTTCACCTCGATCACCCGCCGCCAGGTGGCAGGGTCGGACTCCGCGAAGGGGCCGCCTTCCGCCACGCCCGCGTTGGCCACGACGACGGAAGGGAGCCCGAACCGCTCGCGGATCTCCTCGGCGGTCCGAGCCATCCCGCCGTCATCGGTGACGTCGACCTCCCAGCACCAGGATTCGCCCGGCAGGGACTCGCGGACCTCCGCCAGTGTCTGTTCCTCGCGGCCCAGGAGGGCGACCTTCGCGCCGCGCCCGGACAGGTCCCGGGCCATCGCCCGGCCCAGCCCGCGCGCTGCTCCCGTGACGACTGCCGTCCTGCCGTGCAGCGGGCTCTTCGCGGCCGCCATGGAACCACTCCCTCAACCGCCGACACGTACATGGGGTGCGCTGTGCCCACCGTAACGGGGTGCGTTGTGCACCGTAGGCGTCGACGGTGGGGTGCGTTGTGCCCACCGTAGGCGTCGACGGCACGGACGGCCTCTCTTGGCGCGGCCCTACTGGCTCTGCTGACCCGGCTGGCCGTGCGCGACTCCATTCCGTCCCGGTGGCAGGCGGAGCGTCCGTACGTCCGTACTCCGTATGTCCGTACCGGGGCGCCAGCAGGCGAGGACGTCCGGCCGCCCTACCCATCCCCCTGGGCCCTTGGCGTATCGCTGCCGCCTGCGCTGCGCGCCCTGTATCTGTTGCACGACGGTGCGGAGGGCACGTGGGACTGCGGGGGGAGGCGGGGTCGGCCGCAGGAGAGCGAGGCGGCGTGCTGGCATGCCCAGAGCTGGTCAGGATGACGGTCGCGGTGGGTTTGCTGTCGCTGCTCGCGCGCGGACGGTGTGCCGTACGCTGCCGTGCCCGTCCGGAGTGACGGTGAGGCGGTGCTGGTGGACGTCCGGTCGGCCGGCTCGGACCCAGTCATTGTGTGCGGCTTCGATCTCGTTCCAGAGGTGGCGTGGCCCGTGCTGTTGGACGGCGAAGGTATCGAGCTGCTGGCCGTCGTAGTCGATGGCGGCCCACGAGGTGGCGTCGTCGTCGGCGAGCCACAGTCGGACGTGGGCCTGGTCGGTCTCCGTATCCCAGGAGTGCCACACGTCGGGGGCGCGGAGGCCGATGGCGAACTGAGCGTCGTAGTTCTCGCCGGCGACTTGCCAGGGGGAGAGAGAGCTCATGGCACGGTCCGGCTTCTGCCCGGGGCGGAGAAGGTCGCGTTCGAGTTCGACGTCCGGGCGCTGCCCGCGCATCGTCATGTAGGCGCCGTAGGGGGCGAAGGGGCCGCTCGCACTGCCGTCGTCGTGCCGGGTGAGGGCGAGCGTGCCATAACTGATCCAGGCGCTGCTCCATGGGGTGATGATGCGGGCGCCGGGGCGGGTCTGGGCGAGCCAGGCCGCAGGAACGGCGCGTACGGAGCAGGTGGAAATGATCCGGTCGTAGGGGGCGGCGGGCGGGTGTCCGTGGGCGCCGTTGCCGGTGACGACGGTCGGGGTGTGACCGGCTGCCGTGAGGTTGGCACGGGCGGTCTCGGCGAGGGCAGTGTCCACTTCGATGCTGGTGACGTTCTCCGGGCCGAGGCGGGCGGAGAGGAGGGCTGCGTGGTAGCCGGTACCGGTGCCGATCTCCAGGACCGTGTGGCCGTCGGCGAGGTGTGCTGCTTCCAGCATGCCGAGGACGGTGCCGGGGGCAGAGGCGGAGGACAGCGGCTGCTGGTAGCCGTCCTCCTCCATGTGGAGCGCGGTGATCAGAGGGATGTCGCTGTAGGCGGCGTGCCACCAACGGTTGGGCGAGGCGCTGCGGTCGGGGGAGGCGTTGCGGTCGGGGGAGGCGCTGTGGTCGGGCGAGGCGCTGCGGTCGCAAGGGGTGTAGCCGCCGGTCCCGTCTCGGAGCCAGATCCGGTCGGGCAGGAACAGGTGCCGGGGCACTTGGTGCAGGGCGCGTTGCCACTCGGGTGGGACGGGGTGGCCGAGCCAGTCGGCGACTTCGGCGAGCAGCCGACTGGTCTCGGGTGGGGCGCTGTGCGTCGTCACCGGCGTTCCGGGGCTGGGGGTGGTGTGGGCTCGGGTGGCGGGATGGGGCGGCCGGGTTGTTGGCCGTCGTCTCCGATGGGTGAACGGTGTTTTGCATCGGTTGCGCCTTGGTCCACTGGACACCCCAGGGTCGTCACGGTCTGTACCGAGGAAGCTACCGGAGTGGCGTCATCCGTCGCGAGGGCGCGTGACCCGCGCACGGTCGGCGCGGTCGAGTCGGCACGAGCACGAGCGATACCGCGCCCCTGTAGCACTACGTGAACGCGCCATGGAAATTGAGAAGCGACACCTCTTGTAGGGTCTTGAATTCCGTGCCGAAATTCCGCGGCTGGTGCCGGAAGAAAGTCGGACCCGACATGGCTCTGAGACGGCAGGTCGCCCCCGTACCTCGTTCGCCTGGAAACGCCGGCGCCTGGAAAACCAAGGCCGCCACCGCCGCGCCGGGAACAACCGGTCCGGTCGGCACGGTTGCATCGATCGATGGACCGGCGCCGCACAGGCGGGGAATACGGAGACCACGAGGTCATCCGCCCGACCAGGATCCGGGCCACAGGGACGCGGTACGCCCACCGTGCACCAGGAACAAGAGCACCAGGAACAAGACGGATGTCCGCAGGAGGACTGTTTCATGACTGACCGGCCCTTGACGCTCATGGCCGTACACGCCCACCCCGACGACGAGGCCACCTCGACCGGAGGAATCCTTGCGCAGTATGCGGCGGAAGGCATCCGCACGGTTCTCGTGACGTGTACCGACGGCGGTTGCGGTGACGGGCCGGGGGGTGTGAAGCCGAGCGACCCCGGACACGATCCGGCGGCCGTTGCCCTGATGCGCCGTCGAGAACTCGAGGCGAGCTGTGAGGCCCTGAAGATCAGCGACCTGGAAATGCTGGACTACGCCGACTCCGGAATGATGGGCTGGCCGAGCAACGACGCCCCCGGATCCTTCTGGCAGACCCCTGTGGAGGAAGGTGCCGCCCGACTCGCGGAACTCATGCGGCATTACCGACCCGACGTGGTCGTCACCTACGACGAGAACGGCTTCTACGGCCACCCCGACCACATCCAGGCCCACCGCATCACGATGGCGGCGCTGGAGATGACGACCGAGCTGACGCCGAAGGTGTACTGGACGACGATGCCCCGGTCGGGGTTGCAGCGGTTCGGGGAGATCATGCGCGAGTTCGGTGAGGACATGCCGGAGCCGGATCCTGCCGAGGCCGCCGCGATAGCCGAGCTCGGCCTTCCCGACGATGAGATCACCACATGGGTGGACACCACCGCATTCAGCGGTCAGAAGTTCGATGCGCTGGCCGCGCACGCCAGTCAGGGCGAGAACATCTTCTTCCTCAAGATGGGTAAGGAGAGGTTCGGCGAGTTGATGGGCATGGAGACCTTCGTACGCGTCAAGGACGCCACCGGCGCGGCCGTACCCGAGAACGACCTCTTCGCCGGACTGCGCTGACCTGTCCGTCTGCCCGTCCGTCCGTCTGCCCGTCCGTCCACCCGCCCGGCCTATCTCTCGGCCGGGTCGTCTGTGTGGAAAGTGGCCCAGGCAGGTGACTTCGTGGCACGGCCGGGCCGCGGGTGTCGAGCATGGCTTCCACCACTGCTGCGGAGGCGCGGGGGACGAGACGGCCGGCGGAAGTGGCTCGTCGGGGGTGTGGCTGTCCTGGTCGGCAGCCCCCTGCCAGCCGGAGTGCTTGCCCCTGTGCGCCGCCTCTGACTGGCGGCTCATCCCGATGTGGGATGCGCCGCCAGTTACCGGAGCGGTGCGTTCCATAGCGGCGCGTCCGGAAGCGGCACATTCCGAAGTGGTGCGTTCCATGTGAAGGTGCGTATCCCGAGTGTGCTCAGCGGCGGGGGTGATGGGGCGATGGGGCGGTGGGGCGATGCAGCGACGCTGTTTGGCGCAAGGGGGCTCGTGCCAGTCGGTAGGCCGGCTGGTGCGGTCACACAGTGAGCGCCGCCTGTCCCTGCGGGGCGTGCTCCGCGCCGATCCGCGCCGCGCTCATCGGGCCCACCAGGAGGGGGCGTTGTTGAGAGCGGTGGCCGGGTCCCAATGCTCGGTACAGCGGCCGAAGAAGCCCGCGCGCAGCGCCAGCACCACGCGCAGCCGGCTGTCCGGCTGTCCGGCTTTCCGCTTTCCGGCGGTGAGTACTCGCTGCAGGAAGGCAGTGCGTTCGGCGGGGTCGGTGCAGAGGGTGAACTCGGTGTTGTCCGGGCTGCGGGACGTACGACGGGGAACGTACGACGGGGAACGTACGAACCGAGCCCGGACCATAGCCGCAGTAGCACTGCGCGTCGGGGCGCCTCAGGCGGGGGCCGGGTCCTGCCTGCTTTCGCTCCGGGCGGGGATGGTGTCGGAGGTGACCTGGTAGGACAGCAGCTGCTGGAAGTGGCCCGGCTGGCGGGCGAGTTCCTGGTAGGTGCCTTCCTGCACGATGCGTCCCTCGTCGAGGACCACGATCCGGTCGGCAACGGCGACGTTGGTGATGCGGTGGGTCACGAGCAACACCACGCGGTCCTGCGCGAGACCCCGCAGCCGCTGGAAGATCTGGTACTCGGTCGGGGGGTCGAGGTTGGCGGTCGGCTCGTCGAGGACCAGAAGCCCGGCTTCGCGGAAGAAGGCCCTTCCCAGCGCGATGCGTTGCCACTGTCCGCCGCTCAGTTCCTCCCCGCTGAGCCACTCCCGGGCGAGCAGGGTGTCCAGACCGGCGCCGAGCGTGGCGATGACGGCGTCCGCACCGGCGGCCTCGCAAGCTTCGTGGACCGCCGCATCCCCACGCGGCGAGGGCTGCCCGAGCGTGACGTTCTCTCGCGCCGTCAGCGGCCACCGGGCGTAGTCCTGCGGCACCAGCGCCACCTGCTGCCACAGCGCCTGCGGATCGGTGTCCCGGGTGCTGACCCCGTCCCACAACACCTCTCCCTCGGTCGGCAGATACAGACCGCTGACCAGCTTGGACAGTGTTGACTTGCCCGAACCGTTGAGACCCACCAGCGCGGTCACCTCACCGCGGTGCAATGTGAGCGAGAGGTCGGACAGTGCGTTGCGGCCCTTGCCTGCGTACCGGTGGGAGAGCGACTTGATCTCGATTTTCGCCGGCGGTTCGGGGCGGTGGGTGCCGCGCTGCATACGAAACCCACCGGCCCGGTCCAAGAATCCGGTCCAGTCGTCCATGTACAGCCCGGTGCGTACAGCCCGGGATCCGATGGCGACGAGCCCGCGCACGGACTGACCTGCCGTTTGCAGGGCGAACACGGCCGCGCCGGCCCGGCCGACGCTGATGCGGCCGGTGGCCAGCAGCCACACCACCGCCGCCCACACGATCGCCGAGCCAAGCCCGCCGCAGACCGCGCCCACCAGGGAGTACCGGGCCCCTTGATCGGCGGCGGCGCGGTCCTCGCGGTTGATGCGGGAGACCGTGCGCCGGTATCGGCCGGAGAGGAAGGAGGCCATGGTCCCGGCACGGATCTGGTCGGCGGCATCCCGGGTGTAGATGTGCCAGCGCAGTACGGACAGCATCCGGTTGTCGCCGTTGCTGCGCAGGTTGGCCAGGTAGCGCACCCTGGCGGCGCTGACCTGGGAGATGGCCTGCGGCAGGCTGGCGGCCACCAGCAACGGCAGCAACACCGGGTGCACGCCGGCCAGCACGACTGCGCCGGCGAGGAAGGAGGCGGCGGAGGCGATCAGGTCCTGCCCCTCGTTGATCAGATCCCCGGTGACTTGGGCACCCCGGTCGGCGGCTTCGCGGTCGCGGTTGAAGTCCGGTTCGTCATAGGCGCTCAGTTCCACTTCGGTGCAGCCGTCGAGCAGCATTTGCTCGGCCTCGCGCGTCATCAGCGGAGATAACCGGGAGGAGAGCCAGTTCACGGCGATTCCCATCACTGCTCGCGCACCGGCGGCCCCGGCGAGGAGCAGAATGGACGGCCACGCCTCCAGCAACCGCTGGAAGACATCCCCGCCGGACAGCAGCGCGGTCAAGGTGCCGCTGATCGCGACCAACCCCAGTGCCTGCATGATGCCCGACAGTGTTTGGCAGACCAGGAGCCCCACGGTCGCCGGCCGGTCCACCCGCCAGGCCAGTGCCAGGGAACGTCGGACCAGCCGTGGCAGGCGCCGGGCCATGTCCAGTAGCCGGATCGACCTGCCGGCAGCCTCCCGGCTCCCGGTCAGATCCACGTACCGCATCTCCGCCCCGTCGGCACCGTCCTCGCCCTCGACGGTGCGGCGCGTGGTCTGCTGGGGCACCGTCACCCCGTCTCCCGGCGAAGCGCCGAGGTCGACGCTGGTTCTTTCCGCGGACTGGTCGGACTGGTCGGGCTGGGCGGAGTAGGCGGAGTGGGCGGGCTGGTCTTGGTCGGACGGCTCGGTCGACGGGGCGTGGCCGCTGCGCGAGGTGCGTGCGGTGCCCGTACGGGATTCCTGCGGCGGCTTGTTCATGCCGACCACGCCCCGTCGGCCGCAAGGCTCGCTGCAGCGTCAAGGCGGCGCCCTCTCCTGGGGGCCGGCGGCACGCCAACACGGAGCCGTTCGATTCCGGCCGGTCCGGACACATGAACAGGGGTAAGCGCCAAGGCGTCCTCCGTATGGATGGGCGAGGGGTACAGGTGCTCCAGAAACGACCCCGAGAAGGGCCGGGTAACGGGTATACAGCGAACACGTGTTCTCATGTGTGCACCTGGCCCGATGTACGGCCATTGCTGGCTCCGCGGGTCATTCGAACGGCGTCGAGTCGCCCCGGCGGGGGATTGCCCGCAGCTGGTTTCGGGAAGCGGTTTCCGACGAATGAGCCCGGGCCGGAGGGCAGAGGGTAAACCGGAGGACAGAGGACAAAGCAGTGCACACAGTGCGGCCTTTCCCTGCCCACGGCCTTCCCCTGCCCGCCCACGGCCTTGTCCTCGGTCTCGGTCTTGGTCTCGGCCTTGCCCTTGGCCTCCATGAGCGTCCGCATGCGAAGCTCACGCAGGCTTACCTCGCCGAGTCCTGATGCACTGACCGCAACGCCGAGTTCTCGCTGCTGCGCCCCGGTGACGATGCGTCACGCCACCGGTTGACGCACGCAGGCCTTCGCGGGCGGCGTACGCGTCGAGGGCGGCGGCATGCTCCGCGGTGGATCTGTCCAGCTCGGGGTGCTCAGTTGCTGCGCTGCGTAGGGGATACGCGACGCACACGCCACGGCCCGTCCGGCCACCCGTCCGGTTCACCCGTCCGGCCCAGTGGTGGGGGCGGGCCGTGGCGTCATGCCTGGCGGAACACCTCAGTCGGATGTGAGAGAGGCAGGCGCAGGCGTACGGGTCGTCGACAGCTCTGCTGTACAGGCAGCCATCGCGTCAGTCCTGGCGGCTGGTCACCTCGATGAGGTGAAACCCGAACTGGGTTTTCACCGGCCCCTGGACCGTGTTGAGGGGGGCGGAGAAGACGACTGTGTCGAACTCGGGAACCATCTGCCCCGGGCTGAACGAACCGAGGTCACCACCCTGGCGCCCGGACGGGCAGGTGGAGTTCGACTTGGCGACCTCAGCGAAATCTGCTCCAGCGCCAAGCTGAGCCTTCAGCTCATTCGCCTTGTCTTCAGAGGGCACGAGAATGTGACGTGCAGAAGCCTTGGCCATGAATTACATCCCTTCGAGTTACATCCGTCGACCTCAGCCGGTGTGCGAGGCCGTGGCCACCATTTAAGCGTGATCAGTGACCGTCTGTCCGGCTGCGACCAGGCGCTCGACCACTGCCCGCAACTGGTCGGCGGTGACGGCCGCAACTTCGTCGGTAGGGACGAGCCGGACCGCGTCAAGGATCTGCGTCCACGGCGTGCGGCCAGATGTGAGCGCGCTCGAATGCCGCGTGCTCGCCAGAACGGCTGTTCTGCCACGTCCAGGCCGCTCCCGCCGTGGCCGCGTAGATCCATCCCGGGCGGCCCAGCACGTCAGTGGCCGGCGCTCTTCGCTCTTGGCGCCGGCCACCGTGGCGGGTACCCCCAAGCGGTGTCAGTGACATCAGCGGTATCAGCGACGTCCACGGTGTCCGTGACGTCAGCGGTGTCAGCGACGTCCACGGTGTCCGTGACGTCAGCGGTGTCAGCGAAGGTGAGCGACGTCAGCGACGGTCAGCGACGCAGTCGTGCACGGCCGGTCGTCTTGCGTGGCCGGCGGCTCTGGCGGGCCGCTTCATGGCTTCCGCCGTCGATGGACCACTGTTCCGGCTTGCCGGCGGACGTCGTCGCCGTCGCGTCGGCCGTCGTGGTCTCCCTCTCCGGCTGCTGGGTGCGTACTCCCGTGGGCCGCGGCGGGGTGAACTTGACCGGCAGGGCGAGCAGACGACGGGAGACCCAGGCCGATTGCCATTGCAGTTCGGTCTCGGGTACGAGCAGCTCCAGGTCCCTGAGCCGGGTCAGCAGAATGTCGATGCCGGCCTCGGCGATGGCCCGGCCGATGTCGCGGCCGGGGCATTCGTGGGGGCCGGTGGAGAAGGACAGGTGCCCTTCGTTGTGGGCGACCGGGCCGGGCTTGCGGGCGGCGGGGTCGGCGTTGGCCGCCTCGATCCCCAGAATGATCATGTCGCCCGCCCGGATCTGCTGGCCGCTGATGACCATGTCGCCGGCGGCCCAGCGGGTGGGGAGCAGCCCGATGGGCGGGTGGTCCCACAGCACCCGGTTCAGCGCCTCGGGCAGCGTCATCTGCCCGCTGGTCAGGTCCCGACTGAACTGACGCTGGGTGAGGATCTCCACCAGCGTGTTGGCGATCAGCGCGACGGTGGGGGTGTAACCGGCGACGAACACCAGGCGCAGGTGCTCCACGACCTCCTGCTCGCTGAGGTTCGCCTCGTGGTCCAGAAGGCGGGTGACGAAGTCGCGGCCGCCTACGGTGTTGGCCACCGTCTCGCCGGCCTGACGGCGCCGGACGAGCTCCTCCATGGCGCGGGTCACGAACGCGTTGCCCTCGGCGGCCCGCTCGTTTCCGCTGGTGAGGTCGCGCACCGCGGCCACCAGGGCGGGGCTTTCCTCCTCGGGCATGCCGTACATCCAGGCCAGCACCAGGGCAGGCAGCTGTGCTGCGTACTCCGCGACCAGGTCGGCCTTGCCGCGGGAGGCGATGCAGTCGATGAGGCGGTCGGCGTACCGGGTGATGTAGCGGCGCAGGGAGTGCCGGTTGAAGTCCAGGCCGTCCACCACGGCGCCACGCAGCCGGGCGTGGGGGACGCCGTCCTCGAACGCCAGGATGGGTTGGTAGGCGGTCATCGGCGCCAGGGGGTGGTCGGCCGTGATCTGGCCCTCCTGGTAGGCGCGGCCGCGGCGGGAGTCGCACATCAGACGGGTGTTGCTCTGCATCGCATCCCGGATGGCGTTGTAACCCAGGATCAGGTGAGCCGGGATGTCACCGGGGGCGAGTACGGGCGCCACGTCGCCGTACTGCCGGCGCAGTTGCTCCAGT
Organism: Streptomyces niger; assembly: GCF_000718305.1. Classification (GTDB taxonomy): domain Bacteria; phylum Actinomycetota; class Actinomycetes; order Streptomycetales; family Streptomycetaceae; genus Streptomyces; species Streptomyces niger. The sequence continues at coordinate 82,391 of NZ_JOFQ01000023.1, read as the reverse complement.
ACCGGCCCCAGGGGCTCGGCGTCGGGACCGTAGATCCGCTGCAAGGGAGCTGGGCCGGCTGAGCTGCTCGGAGTGTGGGCGGGGCAGCCGGGAGGCGCCGCCGGTGCAGATGAAGAATGGGGGTGAGGACAGGTGGACATGGTGCCTCCCAGCGGCGTTGCGACAGATCCCCTGCTGTCCCGCCCGCCGGTTCGTACGGTGGCTTTCCCGGCGCCCCCGAGCAGGGACTACCACGCCCCGTGCGCCGTCGCACAGGGCGTGGTGAGCAGCAGTGATCAACAGACTACCGCCCTCAACTCCCCGCGGTGCCAGTGCAAACGGGTCCCCGACCGGACCGGTGAGCGGGGCGACCGGTGGGGGAGTGCGGTGGAAGCGCGGCCCCGCCCACATCACGTACATGAAGTTCATGACGTACGTGACGTACGTGACGTACGTGACGTACGTGACGTACGTGACGTACGTGACGTACGTGACGTACGTGACGTACGTGACGCACATGACGTACGTGACGCACATGGCGTCACAGCGGTGGCGCCCCAGGCGGCCGACTCGATGAAGGTCAGTGGCTGCCGGCCGTGGGGCCGGGCTCGCGTGGTTGGACGGTCATGGGTACCCGGTCCGGCCGGGCCACAGCCGAGATCACCTGCTGCGGGGTATGGCCGGGCAGCGGCTCCATGCGCCAGGATCGCAGCACCTCCGCGACGGCGATGGTGGCCTCGGCGAGGGCGAACTGGTCCCCGATGCACTTGCGGTTGCCGCCGCCGAACGGCATGAACGAGCGCTTGATGTCCGGGTGGTCCAACCATCGGTCGGGGTTGAAGGCGTGGGCGTCGCTCCCGAAGACGGCCGGGTCGCGGTGGATGGCGTACATGGAGAACGCCACCTCTGCTCCCGCGGGCAGCGTCGTGTCGCCGAGGGTGATCGGCTCGATGGTGCGGCGCATCAAGAAGGTGACGCCGTGCAGCCGGATCACCTCGTCCAGCACGCGTCGCAGGGTGGTCAGCTGGGGGACGTCGGCGATGGTCACCGGCCGGTCGCCGGCGACCTGCCGTACCTCGTCGACCACCTGCCGGTCCACCTCGGGGTGGTGGGCGAGATAGTGCCAGGCCCAGGCCAGGGTCGAGGCGGTGGTCTCCGCTCCGGCGAACAGGAGCGTGGCCACCTCGTCGCGTACCTGGGTGTCCTCGAGTTCCTTCTCCCGCAGCAGTTGAGCCAGCAGGTCGTCGTGTTCGTCGGCGTGGCCGCCGGCGCGGGCGGTGCCGATGACCTGATCGATCACGCTGCTCAGTTGGTGGGAGGCGCGGTCGAAGAGGCGGTTGTAGCGGACCGGCAGGCGATCGAGGAACTTGGGGGAGGCGGCCCGCTTGAGGAGCATGTCCAGCAGGACAGGGAGTTCGGTGCGGATCGTCTCCACCGCCGGCGTCCCGATGTCGGAGGAGAACAGGCTCATGGCGATGGAGTCGATGCTGTAGCCGGCGGCCTCTTCGTAGATGTCGACGCGCTGCCCCGGCCGCCAGGATCCCGCCAGGGTGCGAGCGTTGCGGCTCATGATCTCGGAGTAGCCGGCGATGCGTTCCTTGCTGAACATCGGCTGGATCAGGCGCCGGTTGCGGCGGTGCAGTTCTCCGTCCGCGGTGGAGAGCCCCTCGCCGGCCAGTCTCTTCAGGCGCTGGAAGAAGCGCCCCTTCTCCACGCGCCTGCCCTGCCCCACCAGGAGGTCGTGCAGCCGCTCGTGGGTGGTGACGACGTAGACGGGCATCCAGCCCAGTTGAATGCGTACCAAGCCCCGGTCGTCGGCATGGTCCCGCAGGGACAGGAGGAAGCCGAAGGGGTCCCGGATGAGGGCTGGGGCGTGTCCGAGGAGGGGCAAGGCTCCCGGCACTCGGGGTATCGCTCTGCTTTCGACAGACGGGGCGGCTTCGACTGCCACGCGAGAAGTCCTTTGCGGTAGGTGGCGCTGAGCGCCAGGACAGGCTGTTGATCAAGTCTGCCCACCGGTCGTCGCACGAACACGCAAAGGCGGAACGAGGAAGTCCGTACGACTCCGGCGGTGCGCGCCGGGAACGCGGCCGCGTAGTCGTTGAATGCTACATCAGTGCAGGTGGGAGGGGTGCTGCGGGCGGAAGGCGAGGCGGAATCGGGCGCCCTTTTCTACTACGCTGCCGCCATGAATCTCACTGATCTCGAATGCGACATTCTGGATCACATGTGGCTCAAGCCCGGTGAACCAGTGCGAATTCGCGATCTGCTCAAAAGGGTCAACGAGGGGCGCAGCCTCCGCGGTGAGCCGCCGTACGCCTATCCCACGGTGGCGACCGTGGTGTACGACCTCCGGGACAAGGGGGTGGTGGTGAGTGCGGGGAGCCGAACCGCCGGCTATCTCCCCGTTTACACCCAGGCGAGTCGGACCGCTGACCGCATGCGGAAGGAATGGGATCAGGCTGCTGATCCCGAGGATGCCATGCTCCACTTCCTGTCAGGAATGACCAAGGAACAGCTGAACTGCGTAAAACGGTCCCTCGCCGCCGCCTGCCCCCTCACTCCACCCGCCTCGCAAAGTGAATCGTCGACGTCGACGGGGAAGCGGCCGACGCGCCGAGCTGTTTCCCCGCCAACCGCGCCTTCCCCGCCATCCGCGTCTTCCCCGCCCTCCCCGCCTCCCTCGTCTTCCCCACCCTCCGTGCCTTCCTCCCTTTCTCTGCCCTCCCTGCCCTCCCCACCGCCCATACCTCCCACGCCCTCCATACCTCCCACGCCCTCCATGTCTTCCCCGCCGACCATGCCTCCCGCACCCTCCAAGCCTTCCCCGCCGTCCATGCCTTTCCTGTCTGATGAAGGGCGAATGCGAGAGGAGACGCGGCGTGACCCCAATGCGCTGATCCGCGGGCTGCTTGAGCTGCAGATGAAGGCCGGCAAGACAACCAGAAGGGCGCTTGCGGACCGCATCGGAATCCACGTGAAGACGGTCGCCAATCGGATGGCCCGGGCGGCTGAGCTGCCCCTGGAGGAGCTGGAGGAGCTGGTTCACGGCCTGGAACCGCCAGATGACATCCGTGCGGCCATCTTTCGACTGGCCGGGCGCGTCGCTCCGCCGCAATACGGCATCGACCCACGGTGCTTGCCGGATATGCCCACCCGGCGGGCCTATGTGGACAGCATCCAGCGACCCTCTGTCCTGTACACCATCGGATGGCGGGTGGTGTACTGCAACAAGGCGTACAAGGAACTCTTCGCGCCCGGGCCCTTCATTCCGAACCAGCCCGGAGCCATGCCCTTGTCCAACGGCGTGGAATACATTCTGTTCCATCGGCACGCCGCCAGACTCTTGGGTGCCGGAAACCAGAGGGCGTACGACCGTCACTGGCGCACTCTGGCGTTGGCGCACGTCGCCGCGGTCGATCAAAGCAATTCGGGCGACCCTGACCTCAAGCGCATTCTACGCAGAATAAATGAACGACCCAATCTCCACCAAGCCTATCGAAGTGCCGCGACATGGATTCGCGAACACGGCGACGTGGCCGTCAGCAGCGAACCCCGACCTTTCTTCGACCCGCGCACCGGGCAGACCACGCGGGCCCATGTGCTGACCGAGGCGCATGAGAACAGCCCGCTCCAACACGCTACCTGGATGATCGACGGCGAACCCGACGCCGACTGACAAGCGCCTCCAATAGGGGCAAGTGGTCAGCCGGTCTGGGTGGCTGCTTCAGTTGCGCGAGGCCATCCTGCCCCTGGTGCCCTCTTTCGCCACGATCACCGCGTTCATCACGGCTGCCACCTGCCACCTGCCATCTGCCGCCTGCCACCTGCCATCTGCCTCCTGTCACCTGCCGCCTGCCACCCATCGGATGATGCGGACGCTCGGTAGGCGTGCCTGGTCCTGCGCCGCGCCTGGAGGGTCCCCGCTCGGCAGTTGGAAGACCCTCGCTCGACAGTGACGTCCCGTCAACGGGAATTACTACGAGGCATCGTCGAAAGGGAAAGTTCCGTTCCCTTTTTCGTCATGAGGGGCCATGACCAGTAATGATGGTCACGTCCGCCCCGCCGAGCCCACACGGAACGGGGGCAGGCGAGGCGTCCATACCTTGTTTGTGTCCGGAGCTCCGCGGGACCGGTAAACACCAGGCCGGTTCAGGCCGGACCGGGCCGGACCAGGTCGGGCCGGGCCAGGCCGGACAGCTCAGGCCAAGCCGATGCCGAACCGATGAAGGACCCATCTCGCCGCGAGATGCGGCCGGACACCAGGGAGGAGGGAGATGACGTGACCGCCAGACGCGACGACTCCCACGGCCGTGAGAGCCCGGCAGGTGGCTGGTGCTGTCCTGTTGACGCAGGAGGGCACCGGCACCGTGACCTGAGTGCCGCCCAAGACAAAACATCCGGCTGACGGGCTGTTGCGCGTCTGCGTGACTCGTACGCAGCCCGGCCCACAACCTCCCTGGCCACGTCCGCGGTCAGCCAGGTCCGCCGGATAACACCTCCTCGAAAACACCCATCGCCTCAGCGGGCGGCGACTCTGCACGTCGCTTCCCCATAGAAAGAAGATCCATGGCCCACGCCCGTTCCGCCGGACGGACCTCCGCCACAGTGCTGTGCGCCGCGGTGGCGATCTCCGGCGCCCTGCTCGCGACGGCTCCGGCCGCGTCCGCGGCGAGCTACCACTGCAAGACCAGTCACGCCACGATCGACGACGCGTCCTACACCGGCCCGGCGCCGGACAACTGGGATGTGACCGTGCGGAACTGCGCGAAGCGCTCGGGATCCTCCCTCTACAGCTACGCCCGCATCAGCTGGGACGGCCCGGTGTACGGGCAGGTGGACGATTCCTCGCTCTTCGACGGTGCCTACTACAGGCTCATGGTGAAGAAGAGCCGGTCGGGGACGGACCCCATGGTGAAGTCGCACAAGCTCCCGGGCATCGAGCAGCAGCTGGAGAACAGCGCCTACAGCGGCAACTACAACGGCTCGTACCGCACACCCACCTACAAGACCACGATCGGCAAGTACGCGCTGACCGACGGCACGCTGTACTTGGACTGGAACAACGACGGCCACGGCTACCGGGGCACCGCATTCGCGGCTTCTCCCCGCGTTTGACGCTCAGCCCGCCGGCGTGCAACCGCATCGGGTGCTCGTCTGCTGGACCGCACAGGGGACGGCCCAGCAGACGGCCCCGCTGCGCGCTTCGCCCAGCTCAGCCAAGCTCTGCCCGGCTCGACTCGGAACCGCCGGCCTCACGCCCGGACAGCTCGCCGGGACAGGAGCGAGGGGGCTACCGGGGCTTACCCCCTACACCGGCTCGCTGGCCGCAATGGGACGGCCGGCGGGCCAAGCGTCAGCTCACCGGGTGAACCTCCCGCTCACCCTCGTCAGGAGGCAGTCGTGCGTATGACCCGCGCCTTGAAGGCGCACGGCGGCCGCCGCACCGTCACCGACACGAAGAAAGACGGCATCGCATCATGGTCCGCCCAAAAGAGGTGACTGCCGTACGCCGCTCGTCGACAGCCCCAACATCTCCAGTCACCACGAGCGGACCATCTCCGGCCACCACAAGCGGAGCACCTCCGACCATCACAAGGGGAGCGCTTCCGGCCACCACAGGTGGGCCCCGGCCACCACAAGCGCGTCTTCGACGTGTCTCGGGTCCTCCCGGAAGGGCACACGCCCCAGTGCGACGTGGCGGCACGGAAATGGGACACCGGAATGCTGATCGACCAGAGGGAATTCACCGTCAAGGCCTCTGAGCCGGCCGGCAGCGCCAATGCTGCTCGCTCAACACCCGCGCCCGAAGGCGCCGCCTACTCCCGCCAGGACTAGTCCCCCTCGGCGGGTGGCAGGTCACAGGCCGGCGCACGAAACCCTGTTTCCTTAGTGCGCATGCCCCGGGTGACCAGACAACCCCCTGGCGCCCACGACCTGCCCGGGGTGCCATCTGCCCGTTGGATGGCACCCCGGTTCACTTTGTGGCCTGCCGGAGGTCGGGTTCTCGTTCCATTCCTTGACCCAAGCGCGGATGTCCCTTCCAGGTTTGCGAGAAAGCCGAACCATCGCCCGGCCTGGTTGGTTCAGGAGGAGCTGGTGGATTGAAGTACGGGTGAGATTGTGGGTGTTCGGCGATACATGTCCTGCCTGCGTACGGAGGAGCGGTGGCGCGAGCGCAACGAACACGTGGAGGAGTGGCGGCGCGCCAGGGATGCGTTAGTCAGGGATTAGTCGATCAACAGCGGCGGCGAACAGGGTGGTGTGCAGGACGCGGAAGGCACCGCGTCCCGGGAGCACGCCAACCACCAGGGGGTTTTCATGCCGCGCAAGACCGCTGTTCGCCGCACCCGCACCGTCGCGGTGGCCTCATTGATCGCCGCTGCGGCGTTCTCGCTCACCGCCTGTGGAGGCGGCGATACCGCAACCGATGCCCAGCAGGGCCCGTCCTCGGCCGCCACGCCCATCCACCCGGGCGGTACACCCACCGTCGACCCGGACCCGGGTGGCACGCCCACCATCGACCCGGGCGGTTCCTCCGGCGGCACCGGCGGGTCCACGGGCGGCTCCGGCAAGGCGGCCGAGGCCAAGGCGGGCAGCGCCTCCGACGGCTCCTCATCGGCGCGCCGGTGCACCAGCGGCCACCTCAAGGCCGCGTGGTCGTCCTTCGAGGGTGGACCGGACATGGACTACGACGGGCAGCAGACTGCCCGGGTGGTGCTGACGAATACCGGCACGACCGGGTGCACCCTGGCCGGCTTCCCCGGCGTCCAGTTCCAGACCACCCACGGCAGCACCTGGGATCTGCGACGCAGTAACAAAAAGCCGGAGTCCGTCCGGCTCGATGCCGGCGGGAAGGCCGTCTTCGACATCACCTTCCTGGCGTCGACCCGCGAGGATGACCGGAAGTTCGCACCGAACCAGGTAGTGATCACACCGCCGAACGAGCGCCGGAACATCGTGCTGGACTGGCCGTACGGCGGTGCGCTGCTGGATCAGTCGGGCGCCACCCGCCCGGGCACCTTCGTCGGCCCGGTCGCCACAACGGAGTGACCCGGAGACAGACCCGCAGTGGGGTGGGCGGTACGGCGACAGGTCGAACCGCCCAACCGCCCAACCGCCCAACAGCCCACCCGGCGCGCCCGCCTATGGAAGTGGGCGCGGCCGCACGGGGCACGGCCCGCGGCACCTGGAGCTGGTACGCCTGTGGAGACCACTGGAGATCGCCAGCACACTGGCCCGTCGGCGAGCTGGTGACAGTAGATCCCGCGAGCCCACCCGTACCGAGGCATGTCTCCTCCCCCCACCGAGTTGCGGGGCAGCAGGGAAGGCGAGGGCCAACCGTGGCAGGGCGAGGTGCCCGGTGCCGGCTCATCGGCTCGCTGGTGCGACCGCTCCGGCCCTCACGATTGACCAACGGCTGGTTTCCGCAGCATCACAGCGCACACACGCGCGGAGTGCACACACACGGAGCGCGCCAGCCGGATCCCCTCGATCTCTGCCCGGAGCGGGACTACATGCCGTGGGACTGCCGGGCTCCTGCCGCGCTGTGCCAAGGCTCCTGAAGTCATCCACGCTTCCGGCTGTCCGTTTGGAGTTGCCAGCGTGCGAGGCGGGCGGTAGCGCCCGGGCCTGGTGACGCGGGCGCTCGGTACTGTCGTGGTCATGGGGTTGGACATCCATGTGTTGATCGCGGACTGGTCGTGGCTGGCTGAGGCCCCGCCGGGGGAGAGGCTGTCGCGGTTGAGGGATGCCTGGTACGCCGATGAGACCGGGCTGTGGGACTGGGACGCCCCAGCGGTCGACGGTGACTGGGAATGGCCCGAAGGACCCCACAGTGACTGCTTCGCTCTGTACGAGTTCACGCGCACCTGCGGCTCGTTCAAGGCCCACTTCTGGGCCGGGGAACGTTGGGAGCGCATGCGCGACCACGCCGAACCGCCGCTGCGGGCCGAGCTGGACACCTTCCTGCGCGCACTGATCTGGGGCGGGTTGGACGGCGAGGCGGACCATGTGGATCCGGGCTTCTTCAGCGATGACCCTGCCGTCAGCTACGGCGTGCTGCTCGCACGGTCACCGGACAGCGTGCGGGAACTGGCCGCTACGTCGGAACGGATACGACCTCGGCTCGGCGGACTGCGTGCGGCCTTCGACGAGCACGCCGCTGCCCCCGATGGGTGGATCGGCGGCTTCGACGAGTTCACGGATCTGCTGGAGGACTGGCACCGAGTCCTTGCCGAAGCCGCACGGCGGCGCTGGGGAGTTGTGGGACTCAGCGAGTAGAGGGTTGTAGGACTCAGTGGGTAAGGAGTTGTAGGAATCGTCGAGTAGGAGTGAGGTGGCCCAGGTCGGGCCAGGCTGGCCAACGAGCGATGCTGCGGCGCTGTGGCATCAGGCGGACGCCGGCGCCCAGTGGCACCGTGTCGACTGGCCCGGTGCCGCCGTCACCCGGGCGAGGCTGCCCCTTGGCACTTGGCACCTTGGCAGTGGGAAGCGGTTGACGGGGGTTGCGGCATGAGGAGTCACCGTCATGTCATTGACCCGCAGACCGTCCGTGGTGATGGTCCAGTGCGCGCGTCCGCATGGCCCTTGGCCTTCCAGGGGGCGGCTGCGAGTTGCTCGGGGCCTCCACCGCGGCGAAACCATCACAGAGCGATCGGCCGATACGCCGCCTGGCGATGTTCACGAGTCCCAGCGGTAGGTCCAGCAGCAGATTCGGCAGCAGATTTTCATGGTGTGGTGTGGTGTGGTGTTCGTGGCCGGTGAGGTCGGTCGACGGTGGCCCTGTGATCTGCGGCGACTGACTTCATTGTCCAAGTGGGTGGGCCTTGATGGCTGGCGATGTCCGGGTGGGCGGGGGTTCTCGCTTCCGAGGTCGCGACAGGCGGCTGAGGGCGCCTACTGTCAAAGGGGTGGCCAGTTCCGCAACGCCGCGTCGGCCACCTGTTGGAGTTCGGAGCGGCTGGCGCCGCCGACGGCCTGGACGGCGATGCCGTTCGCCACGGTCATGAGGTATCGGGCGAGCAGGTCCGGGTCCGCGTCCGAGGGCAGGTCCCCCTCGTCGACGGCCTGCTGGAACCGGTGGCGAAGGCGGATTCGACCGTCCTCGCGCCAGGCGATCAGGGCGTCCTGGGCGACCCGTCCGGAGTCGCCGGCGGCCAGCGAGCCCTGCACGCCCAGGCAGCCGGCGGGGCGGCCGGGGCGGGTGGTGGTGTTGACCGAGCCGGCGAGGAACGCCGTGGCCACCTCCCGGGCGTTCGGCTTCTCCAGCGCGCGGGCCGCATAGGTGGCGGGGCCTTCGGTGTAGCGCTCCAGGGCCTTGCGGAACAGCGTCTCCTTGTTGCCGAAGGCCGCGTACATGCTCTTGCGGGTGATGCCCATGGCACTGGTCAGGTCGGTCAGGCTGGCGCCTTCGTAGCCCTGCTCCCAGAAGACCATCATCGCCCGCTCCAGGGCCTCGTCGGCGTCGAAGCCTCTCGGCCGGCCGAGAGGCGCTCTCCGGGTGGTCTCGATCTCCACGGGTCCATCCTACCGCCTAGATACCGTTCGGTGCAGAAGTGCTACGGTCTCTTTCTGCACCGATCGGTATCTAAATCTCGGGAGTACAAGCAATGGGACAGCTGCAAGACAAGACCGCCGTCGTCACCGGCGGCAGCACAGGAATCGGCCTGGCCACCGCCGCGCGGCTGGCGTCCGAGGGCGCCCATGTGTTCATCACCGGCCGGCGCAAGGACGCGCTCGACAGGGCCGTCGAGTCGATCGGTTCCGCGGTCACCGCGGTGCAGGGCGACATAGCGGAGCCGGCCGACCTGGACCGGCTGTATGACGCGATCCGTGCCCGAGGCCGGGGTCTGGACGTGCTCTTCGCCAACGCGGGCCTGGCCACACTCGCACCGCTGGCACAGGCCACTCAGGAACAGTTCGACCAGATCTTCGGCGTCAACGTCCGGGGCACACTGCTCACCGTGCAGAAAGCCTTGCCGCTGCTCAACGACCGCGCCTCGGTGATCTTGAACGACTCCATCCGCGCCGACGACGGCCGGGAGGCCTTCGGCCTGTACGCGGCGTCGAAGGCCGCGATCCGGTCCCTCGCGCGAACCTGGGCCAACGAGCTGAAGGGCAGGGGCATCCGAGTCAACACGGTCGCGCCGGGCGCGATCGACACCCCCGGAGTCGACATCGCCATCGGCCAGGAGAACGCGGCCGCCGTCAAGGCGGAACTCGCGGCAGGAGTGCCGATCGGCCGGAGGGGGCGCCCGGAGGAGGTAGCCGCCGCCGTGGCCTTCCTTGCCTCCGCGGACAGCAGCTTCATGCTTGGCACCACCCTGCACGTCAATGGTGGCGAGAACCAGTTCTGACCCCGTCACGCGAAGTCCCGACCTGCCGCGGGCGATTCCTCGCCCGCGGCATTCCGCCCGGCGGCCCGCACCGCTGGATGCGGACGCGGGCCATCACTGCCTCGAACTGAGTGCAGTCATTTCGGACTGAGTGCAGTCATTGACGTTGCCGCCGGTGAGCGTGACGGCCGACGGGCGTCTTCGAATGCCGCACAGGATGTGGCAGTCGCCGAGGACCGTGCCGCAGCTGTGGATCCACTCATGCCGACTGCGACCGCCGTGCCGCCGTTGCCGTCCCAGCACCACGGCCCACCCACGTCCCCGCCCCGTCGCCACGTCGTCGGCGGCCGCGCCTGAGCGGTTGGCTCGGCCGCCGCAGGAGATGGCGATGCTTCGAGCCTTGTGGGCAGCTGAGGACCTTCGGTAGCGCCTGCCGGGCGAGGATATGGCTCATTCAGCGTGGGTTCGGGCACGAACGACCCCTCGACGGACCGGCAGTCGGCTGACCCGGCGCAGGGCGGCGGCCGAGTACCGCTAAGGGGTGGCCGCGTGGGCGTCGCCGTGTAACCGGGAGCGGATGGGGACTTCACCGATGACGAGGATGGCCGGTGGGGAGCGGGGCGGCTCTTGTTACACCTCCGGTGTTACGCCTCCGGGTGCCGGTGTCCCGTTTGCGCGGCCGGGGTGAGTTCGGCGCGGCCGAACAACAGCGCGTAACCGGCGGGGAGTTGATGGAGGATGCGGGTGATGAGGTCGGGGCCGGCATGGGCCGCGACGGCCGCGAAGACGGAACCGGTGTCCCACCGGGTGGTGGCCAGGGAAGCGCCGGAGCGTGCGGCGAGGTCCTTGACGAAGGCCGATCCGGTCAGTGGCTGTGTGTCAGGGATCTGCGCGGTCAGGACGCGTGCGGCCTCCAAGGGCAGGCAGGCGGCCAGGTCGACGCGCTCATCCCCGGTCAGCTGACGTCCCAGCCCCGCCAGGACCAGACGGACGGATTCCTCGGCTCTCTCCCGGGTGGGGTAGGCGCCTTCGTAGCGGACCTTCTCCAGCATCTGCTCATACGCCGTTTCGTGCAGCTGCTGATGCTCAAGCGGTACGCGCACGTCGGTGATCACTGCGGTGCATGCCTTTCGTGGAGCCGGGTGGGGTGGTGCCGGGTGTATGGCACGGTGGTGCCGGTGTGTGGCACCGAGGTCTGGGTCAGGTGGGTCGGGGGCGGAGGTCTGGGTCAGGTGGGTCGGGGGCGGAGGTCTGGGTCAGGTGGGTCGGGGACGGAGGTCTGGGTCAGGTGGCTTGGGGACGGCCGAAGAGCAGGTCGTAGCCGTCGGGAAGCTGGAGCAGGATCTGGTCCAGCAGGTCCTCGTCGGCGGCGTCGGCGACGGTGGCCAGCACGGCGCTGACGTCCCAGGTCGCGGTCTGCTCGGTGGCGCCCTCGATCCAGGCTGCGGTCGCCCGGACGAACCGCTCCGGGGACAGCGGTTCGGCGCTCTGCAGCGGGTTGAGCAGGATCAGGGCGAAGTCCTCCGGCAGGCGCGCCGCGAGCTGGGCGCGGGCCTCGCCGACCAGGTGCGCGCCGAGCAGGGCGAGCACCACGCGGGCCGCACGGTCCGCCTCGCTGCGGCTGTCGTACTTGCCGCGTTCTTTGACGCGGTCGAGGAATGCTGCGCGTCGCAGAGGCATTTCGGCCGCCACCCCCTTCTTCTTCGGACTGCCCGCAGGGGTGCGGAGGGCGGAGGAGAGCAGGTGCTCGTCCTCCGCACCCGTCCGGGATGTCGCCGGTGTCAGCGGTGTCAGCCGGAGATCTCCTTGTGTCCGGATCCGACGCCGATGGAAATCTTGCGGGGCTTGGCACGCTCGGCGATCGGGATCCGCAGGGTGAGCACGCCCGCGTCGTAGGCGGCCTCGATGTGCTCGGTGTCGAGGGTGTCGGCGAGCACGATCTGGCGGGAGAAGACGCCCAGTGGCCGCTCGGACAGCTCCATCTGCACGTCGTCGGCCGTCGCCGCCGGCCGACGCTCGGCCTTGACCGTCAGCATGTTCCGCTCGACGTCGATATCGATTGCGTCCGCGGTGACGCCGGGAAGATCGAAGGCCACCACATACTCGTCGCCCTCGCGGTAGGCGTCCATCGGCATCGCCGACGGCTTCGACCAGGTACCCGGGCCCATCAGCTGCTGTGCCAGCCGGTCCAGCTCACGGAAGGGGTCAGTGCGCATCAACATCGTGAAAACACCTCCAGCGGCTTCAGGCAGTTGCTGCCAATGCGCCTCACTGACACCGTTGTAACACGTCATCCTATTGATGACAAACATGATGTCGTCTATGTGATGACGCTTCGAGAGGGGTGCCTGTGCCCCCGGCCGACCGGCCGTCCTTGCCCAGCACCGGCGCCCACAACCCGGCGTTGTTCCTTGTTGCCGAGGCGGCCCTCAACGCCAAAGACGACGCCTTGCGCGAAGCCCGGTACGAGTACCCCAACGCCCCCAACCCTCCCGCGCCCGGCCCGGAACAGGTCCTGGCTTCTCCGGTGTTGCTGTGGCAGGTGCGACAGCAGCTCGCCGGATGGGAGACCGGTCTGATCGAAACAGCTCGCCGGATGGGGAACCGGCCTGACCGAAACAGCCCGCCGGATGGGGGACCGGCCTGACCGAAACAGCCCGCAATGTGGGCGCCAGCTGGGCCGATCGTCATCTGGCCCGTGCTCACCCAGATGCAGCCGCCCAGGTCGACAGTCTGGCTCCCCCTGACTCCCTCTGGCTCGCCCGGTACGCGGCAACAGCAGCCCGGTCAGCAGCGGCCGGCGGCGAAGACCGACGCCTGGCCCTCGCTGGAACCAAGCCGCTGTACGACGCGAGGTCTCCGGCCCTCTGAAGGGGCGTCCTGGTCAGCCAAGGAAGGAAGGTCGCGGTCCGGGTGTCGTCGAGACAGGTTGGCCTGTCCTACCGATGGAGTAAATCTGTGGTGGCGACGGTAGACATGGATGGGTGGCGACGGTAACGTTTTCCTCGTACTCAGGAAGTCGAAGAGGGTGCGGCAGAGACGACCTGCCGCGCACCGGAACGGCAGCGGAGTGGCGGGGCCGGAGATGGTGGGTTCCGTGGCTGGTTGCCGGGCCGAGCGGCTCAAAGGGGCCGCATGCAAGACCGCAGGATCGAGCAGTGCAACCGCGTAAGTGAAAGAGGTAAGGAGCAGGCACCATCAGGATCGCCCGGGCGAGGAAGGCTCCGCTCGGGTACCGCAGACCCCGGAACGGAAGGTGGTCCCCGGTCGAGAATCCGCGATCCCCGCAGCTCCGCCCTCCCAGGCGGACAGGCGGAATACGAAGGCCGGCGTGAAGTCGGCCGGTAGATGGTGTTGAACGCTCGGGGCCCGGGTGCCGTACGGCACCCGGGCCCCTCGGACGTGTCCCCGGAAGAAGAGGTCTATGCCCCCTCGCAGTACCCACCTCGTCGACAAGTTCGACGACGACGATTACCCCGCCTACACCATGGGCCGGGCCGCCGAAATGCTCGGCACTACCCCCGCCTTTCTCCGTACTCTCGGCGAGCACCGCCTGATAACACCGTTGCGTTCCGAGGGCGGCCACCGCCGCTATTCCCGCTACCAGCTGCGCATCGCCGCGCGCGCCCGCGAACTCGTCGATGCCGGTACCCAGATCGAAGCGGCCTGCCGCATCATCATCCTCGAGGACCAGCTCGAAGAGGCCCAGCGCATCAACGAAGAACTGCGCGCCCGCACGATCGTTCCGCAGCCGGAGCCCCCGGCCTGAAGCAGAGACCCTCCGCCGGAGGGTCTTCTCGTGCCAGGGCCACAACGCGCTGGTCACCGGGGGAGACCGGTATGGACGAAGAACTCGCCCGCCGGCGGGGGGACGATGGCGACAACGCAGGCCCGGGAGAAGCCAGTCGCTCCCTGTCACCCACCGCCCGCGATGACGTCTGGCGGTTCGGAGCCGCCCACCGCCCGCGGTGACGTCTGGTGGTTCGGACAGGGCAACGTCTATGAAAGTCTATGAGAGACGGTCCCGGCCTTCGTGTGTTGCGCGCACCACGCATGCCGTGTTCCACGGTTGCTTTGGCGCCCCGTAGATGACCATGAGTGCCGAGGTAGCGGATCGCCGCCGCACTCGCCCCACTCGCTGCTCTCTACCCGGCGACCGCCGTGCCGTCCGATCGTGTCGCGTCCGGTCTCGCTCCCGGAGAAAGCCTCACGGACAGAGTCACAGTGGTTCCTGTGGAGCTGGCCGAGATCGAGAGCCGGTCGGCGAGCCCCCGCGCCCGCCGCGCCGCCGCTCGATGAGGTCTTGGTGTCTCTCAGGTCTTGGTGGCTCTCCCGGGGCGCCGGTCGGGAGACACCGGGCAGGCGCGTTGCTGCCGCGCTTGGAGGGCGTGGCTTCATGGTGCTCCGCCAGAGGTTCCTGTCCAGTCGGCGGGCAGGCGCAGGTGCAGGTCGCGGTCGTGTCGTCGTAGCGCGTTACGGGTGGCGATCAGTAACGCGGTGCCGACGAGGTCGAGGGAGTGGACGCCGGTGAGGTCGATGTGCACGGCCCGCCGTCCGGGGAACCGGGAGAGCAGGTCCGCGAGGTGGCGTTCCAAGGCTGCGTGACTGGCTGGTTCGATGGCGCCGGTCAGCCGCAGACCGGGCGGCCGGGTCGTCCACTGCGCGCGCAGAAGTGTCGTCGCGGGGTGTGATGTGTCCATTGTGTGCTGCTCCTAGGTCTGGGGAGCGAGTGGCACATGGCGTGCTTTCAGTGGTTGGTCGGGGGGCTGGCGCTGAGTGCTGCAGGTCCGAGATTGCGGCCGGGTGGTGTGATACGAATGTCGGCTCTGCGTTTGCCCTGGCGGCTGCGGCGGCGAGCTGGTCCTGGGCGGCTCGGGGTAGTGCGGGCTGGCTGGCCCGTGAACGGCGCTCACCACTTCCCGGCCAGGTGGTGCAGCTCGGAGCGCTACGGCAAGTCTCCCCGCTGGCCGAGCGACACGACCTGCCGTTGGTGTCCTGGCGGTGACCAGCACGTCCCAAACCCGGCCGAGGGGTGTAGGAGACCCTCGAGACGCCACAGCCCAGTCACGCTACGGCTGAGGCTGCGGCTGCGACCACGGCAGGCGAGAGGTACGTTGCCGTGGAGGCAAGGACATGATCCCGGGATGCTTTCGTGGGTGTAAGGAGGGGCTGGTGGGGTAGCGGGCCCGGGCCGGTGAGGAACCGGACCGCGACACTCCGCGCGGGCCGCCGTTGTCAGGAAGTCGGCAACGGCGGCGAACCTGCCTGCCAGAGGCGGTGCTCGAGAACGGCACCGGCGGCGCGCAACAGGGAGCGATCCTGAGGCGGAGTTCATCCAACACTTCCCCTCTGCCGGCGCCGTCGGCCAGTCGTCGCTGCCAGCGTGATCGGCGTTCGCTTGTCAGGCAAGACGGCCTCGTGCTCGCCGACTGGCTCGTCGCAAAGATCAGCGCGTACGTCTCCTCGGAGCCGCCGGCCGGCGGCGGCTCCCGGTCCGGAAACCCCGCCCTCATGGCGATCTGGGCCCAGCGACGTGCGCAGTTCGGTCAGGTCAACGTGTCGGCGGCGGGTCGACGATGCTCTCGCCGAGTGAGTGCGACCGTCGCTCACCCCCTGGGGCGACTGCAGGTGGCCCGGGCACGGCGGCATCCGAGCCGAGGCCGGCACCCAGGGTGTCGACCACGGTGCCCATCGAGCAGGCCGGCCAACGCACCACTCCGCCGCGGGTGGGCGTGGTCCGTGGAATGTCACGGAGTGGTGGCCTCCACCTCGCGCAACTCTTCCAGCAGTTCGCTCTGCCCGGCCAGCAGCTCGGTGAGGATGCGCCGGGCGGCCCGCAGCAGCTCCGCAACGTCGCCGCCTGCCAGCGCGTAGATCACCGTTGAACCCTGCCGGGTGGCGATGACGATGCCCGAACGTCGCAACACCGCCAGGTGCTGGGAGAGGCTGGGCGGCTCGATGTCGATCGCCGCCAACAGGTCCCGGACCGGCAGCGGGCCGTTCTGAAGCAGCTCCAGCACCCGGATCCGCACCGGATGCCCCAGCATCCGGAAGAACTCGGCCTTCGCCTGGTAGAGGGGCACCCGCATCGTGGCCATCTCCCGTCCGTCACTTCCGTGCGACGAGTCCACCACCGTCCGCGCTTGGCGTAACCGTTGCCGCACTCCTTGAGGACACTGTCCCACCGTGTGCCCGTGCCGATGAATACCGGTGGCGGAGCACTACCCAGGATGGCTTGCAAGCACTAGCATTTAAGCAATTGCACAATTCCGCAATCGACTTGAAGAACGCTCCGCCGCCCATGACTCATCGGGGCCAGCGGAGCGGGGCCCCGGCCGTCGAAGGGGTGTCGCTTGGACCCTGGCAGCCATCCCGCCGGCCGGGGCTTCCCTGGCCGTCCCGACACATGCTCACCTGCGCGGAACGGTCTCGCGCAGTCATCTGTACCTGGGACGGCCTCGGTCAGCCACGGTGAAAAGCTGCGCGAAGACCTCCGACGGTGGGTCGGAGGTGGCGCCCATACCCTGCGAGAGCAGGGACGCTGCCTCACCGGCGATCGCAAGGTACGTCATGACGGACAATGCCGGGGTGGCCCAGCCCCGCATCCGTGTCGCTGCCTACGTGATCCGGCATCACGACGTTCCTCAACTGCTGGTGTTCGATCACGTGGGCATGCCGCAGGCTGGCACTCAGGTCCCGGCGGGGGGAGTCAGACCGGACGAAGGGTTGGAGGAAGCGGTTCTTCGAGAGGTCGCCGAGGAAACCGGTCTGCTGACAGCCACAGTGGTCCGGCACATCGTGGTGGAGGACAAGCCCCACCCCGACACGGGACAGCCACGACGAACGAGTTTCTTCCATCTCCAGGTACCGGCGGACACCCCTGATGAGTGGGAGTACGACGTGCACGGCGACGGACAGGATGCTGGTCTCGCGTTCGCCTGCCGGTTCCTCTCGCTTCCCCTGCAGCGACCACTGGCCGACGACCAAGACGCATGGTTGGACCGCATCGACGTGCGGTGGGGCACCAACTCCTCGGCCGATCAGCCACCTTCGAAATTCAACTTTCCGCACCGGCCCTGAGCTTGCCCTCTGTCTCCGATACCCTTCTGCCGCGGGCTGCGCAACGGTCATTCGTAGGATCGGTGGGCCCGAGGGGCCTTGGGTAACGACGAGCGCGAGCTGCTGGAACTGCTCCGTGACGTGCTCGCCCTCGCCGACGGGGTGAGGTGCTGTGGGCGATGGACACCAACCACGGCAGCGCCGCCCTGCTCATCGGGCTCCTGCCCGGCCACGGTCACGGCCTCGGTCACGGCCTCGGTCACGGCCTCGGTCACGGCCTCGGCCAGCCGATGGTCTACCTCACCGGCCTGGCCGTCCACCGCGCCTCGGCCGGCTACCGGGGCCAGAGCAAGACCGACGCCAAGGACGCCCACGTCATCGCGGACCAGGCTCGCATGCGCCAGGACCTGGGCCTGCTGCGGCCGCGCCGTTGCCAGCGGCAGAGTGGGTGTTCAAGAGGAGGTCCACCAGCAAGGAGCCTTTGCACCATGACCAGTCCCCACCCATGATCAAAGTCCGATCGGGAACGAGACGGACCCGGCCCGGCGGGCGATCATCTCCGCGATGAGGCGGCTCTTCGCCGGCTTCCCACGGCGACCAACGCTGGACGAGGCGTATCCCCCGACGGCATCGGCCTGTTCCGGGGCGAGTGGTGACCGCGGCTACTGCGGCGGGTTGAGTTTGCGGAAGTACGTCCAGCTGGTCTCGTTCGGCTCGCTCCACTTCTCCGGGGCCTGAGCGAACTTCGGGTTGTGGTCGGCGATGTAGGCACGCGTGCGCTCGGGGACCTCGGCGTACGAGTCGAGTTTGCGGCCCCGGCAGTGGTAGGTGAGGCCGCCGGGCCGCTGGCCGCGGGCCATCCACGGCAGCCACGGGGACATCCGCATCCACGACATGGTGGCCGGGATGCTGGGCGCCGGGCCGGCCAGGTCGGTCCGGTCCGCGAAGAACTGGAAGAGTTCCAGGGCCTTGTAGGTGTCGTCAGCCGAGTGGGCGGGGTACTGGGCCACCGGCAGCGGGGAGGGGTAGGCGAGCGGGATCTCCAGGTTGAAGGAGATCTTCTCTCCGAGGTCGGTCGTCGGGATGGGGAAGGGCCGCCACTTCTGGTTCGCCGGGTCGTTCCAGATGTGCACCACCGGCAAGTCCTCCCAGGTCTCCAGGACTTCGCGCGTGACGGGGTCCAGGTAGAAGGCGGCTTCGCGGGTGAGCAGATGATAGGTGTCCGGGCTGCCTTCCGGGGCCTGGACAAGACGGGCCACGTTGAGTCCTTCGAAGCCGAAGACGCGCTGGTAGGGCTCGTCGGGCGCCCAGGAGTACACGTCCCCGGACCACCAGTATGTGACCTCCTCGCCGTCGAGAGAGGCGCGGGTGCGGGCGAAGGAGCGGAGCAGCTCTGCGAATGCCGTCATACGGAGTATCCTGCGCGACTTCCCCTTCACGAAACGGCACAACGGTGGCTGCTGTGCCGCACCGCACACTCAAGGGCGGCGTACGCGGAACGGTCAATGCCACCTGCCCCCGTACACGGCTGCGCTGGTCCCCCAGCGGGCGCGGGCTTGCAGTCAGCCTTGCGTTCGGGCTTTCGGCCGGGCTCGTGGCGGGGCTCATAGACGGGCACGTGGGCGGGGCGGTAGCCGGATTCGGGGGCGCGTTCGTGATCGGGCTCGTGGGCAGTTTCGAGACCGCGAGACCCGATTTGACCGCCAACGTCGCCCCAGCAGTGCTGCTCCGCTCCGATCGCCGGACGTGTATCGCGACCGTGCGACGTGTATCGCGACCGTGCTCGGCGGCGAATTCTTGGTCGCGCTCGCGAACTGGCTGGCGTTCGAGGTCACACCGGGCCCTCTTGCGTTCGGGTTCGCTCTGGGCACCGTGGGCGCGCTCACGTTGGTGCTGGGACGTACAGCCTGGGTGTACTTCGTGATGGCGAGGGTCTATCTGACGGTGCGCCGTGAGGTCCCACGGGACCTGATGGCGTTTCTTCGGGACGCTCATGAGAGTCGTGGAGTGTTGCGGCAGGTCGGGCCGGTCTACCAGTTCCGGCACATCGACCTGCAACACCATCTCGCCCAGCAGGAGCCCTGACCTTCGTCGTCCCGAGCCAGGAGGGAAGGTGACCTGACCGGCCGACGGCGACCGTGCTTGGCGCGCGCAGCTACCGGCTGATGGTGGGGCCCGAGGGACAGAAGGCTCGGATCGTCGACTCGGCGGACGAAGGATGACCGGTACGCCTGAGCCTTACGGTTCCGTGCATGCCAGCTCCACGCCCATTCCCCCGCATTCCCCCGTTCCGAGCGGCGGCGCCGCCAAGCTGAGGTGCCCCGCACGGCCACGCTGGGCCGGGCCCGACAAGAGCGTGGCGCAACAGCCGCGGGTGCTTGTGTTGAGCGGGACGATCAAGTTTGGTACGCGCGCAGCAGAGTGCGCCTGGTGCGGGGTGACCAGTCTGCTCCGAACCTTCCGATGACCTCGGCGAAGTCTCGCTCGTCGAAGAAGCGCAGACCGCGTTGCTTGAAGGTGTCGTCGAGCTCTCCTGGTGCGGGCTCCGGGTGGTAACAGCCTGGCGCCGTGTCTTGTGGTTGGGCGGTGATCCGGCCGCTCATGAGGTCGGGCAGCGTGCGCAGGTACATGTCGACACCGAGCTCGAAGAGCTTGGGTAGGTGCCAGAACAGCGACCGTGTGGAGTCGAATGGCAACTCGGACTTGCCGATGATGGGGCCGCTGTCGATGCCTTCGTCGATCATGTGCAGGGTACTGGTGAGTTTTGTTTCTCCGGCGAGCAAGGTATGCACTGGCGCCGCGACTCCCGGATGCTCAGGCAGCGACCCTGAGTGCGCGTTGATGATGCCCAAGGGCGGTACGGACAACACCGGTTGTTTGAAGATCAGGCCGAACCGCAGAGAGATGATCAGCTCGGGCTGGAACCGCTGGACCAAGTCCAGCCCATCGCCGGTGTTGATTCGTTTGATGTCGTGGAACGGGACCTCGAATTCGCGGGAGAGGTGTTGAAAGGTCAGCAATTCTCCTGAAGGGCGGGGTGCGAGGTCCAGGGTAGGGAAGATTCCACTGTTGGGCAGGTCTCGCTCGAACCAGCGCTGTCGCTCCAACGAATCCTCGGCGCGATAGCGGCCGGGTCGCATCGTCACCATCGCGACCTCCACGGTATGTGCCGTGAGCTGCCGCAAAAGCCGGTTCATCGCAACGCACACCACCAAATCCCGCTGGGCGCACACCAGGATCCGCACTGCGCATCCCACCTTTCCCGCCTGGTCACCGATAAGGCACTTATCTCTCTTGATACCACAGTTATAACTGCAGGCAAGGGGCGAGCCGTCGCCTTTCATTACTCCAAGCGCCGTCTCGATCGTCGTTTACGGCAGGTAATAGTCGCGATGAGCGCTCAGAGGATCGCGGATTGCAAGAAGCGCCACCCCATTGGGGTGAATGCAGTCACTAGATCGGAGGAATTCCGCGGGTGTCAGGGTGCGGCTGGGTGCCCATTCGGTCAGGAAATGGGATGGAGACCACCCGACATGCGCCTTCTGCTCGCGGCGGCCTCCCTCGTGCCGACGGCGCCCAGTGGCACGCACGCGGTAGAGGCAGTTGTCGGTCTTGAAGGAGACGTGCAAGGTGAATGAAAAAATCCAGTCGGGGCCGCGACCTGTCTTGCCGTGTCCGGTATACCGGTGAAACAAGGTAACCACGACGAACTGGTCACCGTCCGTGACGCAGGTGACCGCGGTGTCGGAGTGTTTGCGGCTCGGGATTTTCCGGCCGGTTCGGTGGTCCTGGTCGGGGTGATCGAGGCAGAGCTCGACCGCAATACTCCCCATGCTTCCCAGATCGGGATCGACCGGTTCGTGCTCCATGCCGGCCTCATGCCGATGGCCAACCACTCATGCGACCCCAACTGCGGCATCCGCCCTAATGCCACCGGTGCCCACAATCTGATAGCACGTACCTCGATCACCGAAGGTGAGGAAATCACCTACGACTACGCCATGCGCAACTACACGATCGAGCATTTCCCCGTTCCCTGCCAGTGCGGTACCGCTCGCTGTCGACGCCGAATCACCGGATGGAAAGATCTGCCGAACGAACGGAAAAGCGCCTACCGCGGTCTGATCGCGCCCTATCTTCTCGACCTCGACAAGCTCACGGGCCGTCCGTGACCGCGCTACTTGCCTGAAGCGGGACGTAAGTCGTCGGCGTGGCCAGCACCGTGCGGCATCCGCGCTCCTCGGTGCTTGCGGTAGGACAGACTGGGCACAGCCCCGTTACGTTCCCCCGTTGTGACGGGGCTGCGGCATGCGTCAGACCACCAGTTTCCCCCAGCTTTGCCACCGCGGCTCGTATCTGCCGTCCCCTGGCAGCTGTCCGCCCGCCGTCTGGTCCAGGAGTTCGCCGGGAGGTGGCTGCCTGATGTCCCAGGCCCCGCAGCTTGGCGGCGCCGACCTGGCCCGGGTCGGGCTCCGCTCCGCGAAGGAGGCGGCGCGGAAGAACGGCGGCCAGAGGGCGCAGTCGAAGTCGCGCTCGGTGCGTGCGGTGCGTGCGGTGCGACGGGACGGGCGCGAGCCGATGGGCCTCGGGGCCGCGATCGGCGCGCTGGTTACCGAGCGGGCGTGGGAGCTGCCTTGTGGGAGAGCCTGGGGTTCAGAGGCCGAAGCGGCGTTCACGAGTCGTGTAGGAGCGGAGCGCTCGGAGGAAGTCGACCTTGCGGAAGGCAGGCCAGCACCTCGGGCAGAAATAGAGCTCGGCCTGGTCGGCCTGCCAGGTGAGAAACCCCGACAGGCGTTGCTCGCCGGAAGTGCGGATCACCAAGTCCGGGTCGGGCTGGCCGTGTGTGGCGAGCTGTTCCTCAAGGGATTCCGCGGTCAGCATATCGGCGATCGCCGTGGGATCTGTCTGATGTCGGAGAGCGGGACTGCGGAGGAAGTTCTGCACTGCGCGCACGATCTCCAGACGTCCGGTATAGCCCACGGCGAGGTTGACGGTCATGCCGGTGCAGGCATCGGTTCTCTTGGCCGCCTTCTGGAAGAGGACTCTGCTCTCGGTGGGCAACAGGTCGAGCGAGCCCACGAGCTTGATCTGCCAGCGCTCCATGTCCGCCAGCCCCTGGGCCATGCGCCCGGCGTGGGCGAGCAGCAACTCCACTTCGGGGGTGGTACGGCGGAGGTTCCCGGCAGACAGGGTGTAAAAGGTGACGACTTCGATCCCGACCTCGTCGCACCATTCGAGCACCTCGAAGGTTTTCTCCAGACCCGGCCGGTACCCGTCCGATTTCTGCCTCTTCCGCTTCCGGGCCCAGGTCCGGTTTCCGTCCGGAATGATTCCAATGTGGCGCGGAAGTCGCGTGACATCGGTCCTACGTGCCACGGCGCGCTCTGCGATGGTGCTCACCCCACGCACGCCGCACGCCTTCCCCTGCGGTAGGTCGCATGCAGAGTCGTCATCATCGCTCCGGCTCCGTGGTGGTGATGGCGTATGCGTCGGTGACGGTATGGAAGTGCGTCATGAACTTCAGGAACCGGTTGAGGTAGACGGCCTGGCGTATGCCCGTATCGATCAGCGGCTGCAGCAACTCGGCACAGTGAGCGTGTAGGTGGCCGAGGCGTCGGGCCACGTCATCCTGGGTGACGCCCGGCAGCAGGAGGGCATTGAGGTCCTTCCAGGCCCGATCGCGGTCGTAGGTGGCGAAGTCGTTCACCAGGCGCGCTGCCCGCTGCACTTCGTACGCCGCCGCCATCAGCAAGTCGATGTTCTGGATCAATCCGGGTTCATCGGTGGAGATCCAGTGCGAGAGGGCGAGAAAGACGACCAGAGCACTGTCTGCATTGTCGAGGTACTGCTCCAAGGTCGGCAGCCGAGCATCACGCTTCGAGGCGGACTGGGCAGTTCGCCATTTCCACTCCCGTGCCATGGCCCCCAGCCCTCGCCGCAACGCCTGTGACCAGGCTGAGCCGAGCTGGGGGAACGCCGAGGAGGCGGCCAGGCGAGCGCGGAGATCGACAAGGAACCCGGCCAGCCGGTCGTTCGGGGCGCAGTGCCCCTCCTCCACGGCAGCCATGCAACGGCGCACTACTGCCATGACACTTTCGTAAGAGTCCGCCGCGTAGTCGATCTCCCAGTCAACGCGTAGTGCCCACAAGGTGGTGCGGCTGGTAGTACGCAGCTTCTCGTAGGGGAGCCACGGGCTCATGATCGCCGGTGCCAGCGCTGTGGTCGTCAGCATCGCCTCGTCGCAGACAGGCGTGTGAAACAGCGGAGCATAGGACGCCACGCATTCCACCAGGTCCCGCACGCCCTCAACGCCCATCGCCACCGCGCGTCCGGCCGCCTCGGGGGACAGGTTCGCGAGACTCGTGACCGCGCCCTCGGCCTTGGGCATCTCCGTGGGAATGTCTGTCATCCCTCCACCACTGTCGTGCTGCAGGGTGCCTCCGCGCGGATATCCGTGACATGGACGGGCGTGACGCCCTGCAAGGCGAGGGGATACCAATGCGCCCTGCCGAATGCAGTAAGTTCGGGCTCACCGGATGACATCAGGGCCGGCCCGTCCCCCTCGCTGCGTACCATCGCCGCGTTGAACACAGTGTTGCCGTAGACCCCCATGTCTCCCACTCGGATCCGAGTGAAGCCGGCGACGCGCAGTGCACGCACATAGTCGGCCGTTGAGCGGATCTCGCTGCGATAAGCCTGGTTCAGCTCCGCGAACGCCTGAGTCTCCACCGGGCTCAGGGGCCTGTCCTCCAGGAAGATGTCCTTCACATACACGGAGCCGTCAGGCTTGAGCACCCGCCTCGTTTCACGGAACAGGGACTCCAGGTCGGCGGAGTAACAAGCGGATTCCACGAAGTAGGCCGCCTCGAATGTGTCGTCGGAAAAAGGGAGATGGTGATAGTCGCCCACCGTGACGCGGACACGGTCGCCAAAGCCACAGGCTGCGACATGCGCGCGTCCAGCCTCGGCCTGCACGGGCGACAGGGTGACTGCCTCGATCGATGCCCCGGGCACGTGGCGTGCGATGTCAACCGCCGGACCGCATGCCCCGCAGCCGGCATCGAGCACCCGCATCCCGGGGCACAGCCCGGCCCTGTCGGCAATGGCCTGATTGGTCTCGCGTACCGGGCTGTCGCCAGCAGTCAGAAGAGTGCCCGCCTGGTACGTACGCCCAAGACCCTCAAGGATGACCGGAGTCATCGTGTCGTAGAGCCGCCGGATCTCCTCCACCGCGTACGCGCACACCCCAATCACCCCAATACGACGCGTTGACTCACTCGGTCCGGCGCCCACAGCGGTGCCTACGCTGCGCCGCTGGAACAGGAGGTCCTGCCTTCGGTCCACCCGCTTCCGTGGCCTTGCTCCACGATGACTCGGTTCGGATCTTTCCCCGCCGGCACGAGCGCGATACTGAGAGTGCACGGTCGAACGAAGGTCTGGGGAGCACACGGCGCATACAGGCACGCACCACGTAAGCCCGGGACAGTCACACGCTCTCCCGGTGCCACGTGGGTCAAGCGCCAAGGGCCGCTCTTTCGCCAGCGAACCTTCCGATCGCAGAAATGGTCGGGCTACCGGCACCACCAGGGGCGCAGGCCCGCAACGGGCCCCAGGGCCCCTTCGAAGTCCGACCGACCAGGTGATGACCGCCCAGGTCTTGTACACCTCCTACGGTCCCTGCCTGCTGTCTAGCCAGCCCAGCGTGACCTCGGGCACGCGCACTTCTGCTGTCACCGGTGTGCTCTCCTGCCAGGCACTGCTCACCCCCACGACGGACACCTTCACCATCACCTGGAATACCGGGCAGACCTCCGCCGTCCGTGCCAACGTGCAATCCAGCCTCATCGAGGGCACGACTTTCGTCGTCCTCATGACCGGGACCGTCCCCGGTGGCCTGTTCCGCGGCAGTACGTTCACGCAGACCAACACTGGGACCGCCGGCGACCTCCTCAACTGCCTGAGCGGCAGCGGCGGCCTTCCGGGCAGCTACCCGGCCACCGTGCTCACGATCGGCTGAGAAACCCTGCCGGGCCTGCTGGTCTTCGATGAGGTCGCGGTTCGATGCGTCGGCACCGTCGGTTCGATCTCCTTCCTCGTTGCGTCGGTGTTCGGTTGCGTGGCGCACGGCAAGGGTGAGGACCTCACGTCACGACGTTGACGTGAGGTCCTCTTCGTTCGCGCTGTGGCCGGTCTCAGCTTCCCCCGCTCGCCATGGTCACGACGGTAAGGATCAGCGCCCGGCGCCGGTGTGCGGTGGTGCGAGCTCAGCCACCAAGCCAGCCGGAACACGTGACACGCCAACCATCGAACGCCACATGTACGCGAATTGTACGGAGAACGTACGCTGCTTGTACGGTGTGCATGGTAGGGTCTCGGTCAGGAGGTGCTTCATGTCCGAGTTGTTCGACGCGGTCGACGCGCTGGTGGCGTCCCGCGCTCCGCTGCCGCCGGCGGCGGAGCGCAAGCGGCTGCGCCAGGCACACGGTCTGACGCTGGATCAGGTGGCCGGCGCGTTGAGTGTGCGCCGGGCCACGGTGTCCGGCTGGGAGTCGGCCAAGAAGCCGACCGAGCCGCGCGGTCCGGAACGCGAGGCGTACGCGCGACTGCTCAAGCAGCTGGCGGAGCTCTACCCCGCGCCCAGCGCGACGGAAGAGCCGGCTGCCGCGGCCGTGGTACCGGAGACGCTCACCGCCACGTCCCCGGAGGCTGCGGCCGAGCCTGCCCAGGAGGCCGCCCAGCTCGCCCCCGCCTCCGCTCCCGTTGCCGCTGCTCCGCAGGCCGCATCGCGTCCGGCACGCACCGCCAGGAGCACCTCGACCTCGCGCCGCCCGGGGGCGCGGAAAGCGGCCCCGGCCGGCACCCCGGTCGACACCCCGGCAGGCCCCGACCCGCGCTTTGAGAACGGGCCGCTGGCGGTCGTCGACGTCGAGGACGGGAAGGTGCTGGCGTACTGCGTCGGCGGCCTGATCCTGGACGTGCCCGCCAAGTCCCTCCCGGCTCTGATCGACTGGACGCTCAAGGAGGCGAAGCTGGGGCAGCCCAAGCTGTCCGGCCCGGGCAAGGACGCCGATCCGCTGCTGGTCCTCACCGAATCCGCCCTGGAGCGCTACGGCCTGCCGGCCGCCCTCAGCGAAGAGGAGCGGCTCGCTGGCCGGATCCCGGAGGGCCACAAGGTCGTCAAGCAGCTGGCGCGCGCCGACTGGAAGCTCACGAAGCGAGGCTTCGGGCCGTGGGCGAGGATCTACCGCCCGGCCCGCGGCTCGGAGCGGGCCTGCGTGCAGCTGTGCATCCCCTCCTGGCACGCGCTGGACTCCCGACACTGGGGGCAGGCCGGACAGCTGCCGCCGGCCGACCTCGCCCGCGTCCTGGGGACATACGCCTCCCGGGTGATGACGCCGCGCGGCTCCACCGCGGTGACCGGCCTGGAACTGATGACCGCCCTGCACCCGCCGACGCGCGCCTCGGAACCCGACGCCGACGGCAAGCGCCACGCCGAGCACAACCCCGGCTCGCTGGGAAAGGACCCGGTGGACTGCGCGCCGTGCGAGGCCCCCGACGGACACCCGCTGCTGGCGGACCTGCCGCGCTTCCACGTCCGCGGCCCCGACGAGAAGCTGTTCGAGGAGGCGTACGACTGGGCGCGCCCGATGACCGACGACGAATGCCTGCACCGCAACCTGGTCGGCATCGATGTGAACCTCGCCTTCGCCGCCGGCGCCAACGGCCTGCCCGTCGGCCTCGGTGCGCCCACGCACGTCAAGAACCCGGTCTTCGATGCGAAGCTGCCCGGCTCCTGGCTGGTCGACCTCTCCCACGTCGACCTCTCCCGCGTGAAGGTCGCCAAGGACAAGTGGGCAGAGCTGGACGGCGACCTACTGCCGAGCCCCTTCACGCCGAAGGGCGAGCGCCCCCAGGGCCCGGCCTGGTACGCCACACCCACCGTCGCCTACGCCGTGGAGCTGGGCTATGAGGTGCGCCCGATCGAGGCGTACGTCCGGTACGAGAACGGCCGCTACCTGGACGGCTGGTACACCCGGCTGCGCGACGCCTATCTCGCCACGATGGCCGCCCTCGGCGTCGACGCGAATTTGTCGCCGGAGGACTTCCTGGCGGCGATGGAAGGCTACCGCGGCCGCGATCCGGAGCTGGCGATCGTGGTGTCCGCGATCAAGGCAACGGTCAAGGGCGGCCTGGGCAAGCTGCGTGAGCGGCCCCGCGGCGAAGGCTGGCGGCCCGGCCAGCCGTGGCGGGCGCTGTCCCGGCCCACCTGGCGCCCCGACATCCGCGCTGCCGTCATCTCCCGTACCCGGATCAACCTCCACCGCAAGATCGTCAAGCACGCGGCGTTCACCGGTCAGTACCCGGTCGCGATCCTCTCCGACTGCGTCGTGTACGCCGTCAACGGCACCTCGCCGCTGGACTTCCTGCCCTACCGGGAGGGTAAGCCGCTGCCCGGCGGCTTCAAGCTCGGCGTGAACCCCGGCCTGGTCAAGCACGAGGGCACGCAGACGACGCTGTGGGGCGAGGGCGTACGGGAGCAGTTCGACGCCCCCGAGCTCAACCTCGCCCGGTACATCAAGGACGGCACCGTCACCGACGTCGACAACGGGGAGTAGGTAGGCGATGGCCAAGGAGTTCGGGGACGGCCTGGACCAGGCAGTGCAGAAGGCGTTCACCCGCCCGGCGCCGAAGTCGGCCGGCGCCCAGATGCGGTACCTGGTCAAGCAGCTCAAGGGCACCCGCGCGGTCGCCCAGATGCTGCGCATCTCCCAACGCACCGTCGAGCGGTACGTGAAGGACCAGATCAAAAAGCCCCGCCCGGACCTCGCCGCGCGCCTGGAGCGCGAGGTGAAGAAGCGGTGGCAGCCGCAGATCCGCGCCAAGGCCCGGCAGAAGGCGGCGACCACCGGCGGCATCGTCATCGACACCCGTGCCCGCCTCGGCTACACCGCACCGATCGGGTCCACCGACCAGGACCGCATCCGGCACCTGACCGTCGCCCTGCCCCCGCAGTACGCCGCCCGCCTCTTCGACGCCCAGCAGGCCGGCGCCGGCGAGCGCGAACTCCAGGAGATCGCGGCCGAAGCGCTCAAGGAGGTGTACTTCCAGGACGGCGGCCGCCGCGCCGGGAGCCTGGAGGAGGTTCGGTTCACCGACATCGAGCACCTGGAGTTCGACCTGTAGGAGCCGCGCCCCGAACAGCCCGCGAGCCCGAACCGATGCGGTCCGGGCTCGCTCGCGTATCCGCGGAGATCGAAAGCTGTGACTGAGCGTTCCAGCCGGCTCAGTCCCGACGCTGCCGCTTTCTCCGGGTGACCTTCCGTTCGTGCTCGGCCGCCTTCTCTCCGTCGAACGTGTACCCCTTCCATACCCGGTGACAACGGGTATGGAGAGGGTGACCGAGGTTCGTCCGCGTGAGCAGGTGGGGCGAGATGCGTTCCTCGCAGAAGACGCACCACACCGAGGTCACGACATCCCCCTCCGCCACCGGTTTGCGCCTACGTTACGACCGCCTTCTGCTCGGACGCTACGCCGCGCGCCGGTCACCCCGCGTCCTCGCCGGAGGTAGGCCGGCGCTCCTGCGCGGCGAGGGCTGCGTCGACGAACTCCATCCCGAACCGGTGCACGCCGTGCGCGCGCTCCCGTTCGCGGACGTACGGCTCCCGGCTGCAGCGCCCGTGCCGCTCGGTCTGCTCCAGGTGCGCGCGGACGACGCCGATGTGGCATCGTCGCGACCGGGCCCGCTGTTCAGGGCAGTCGCGGCACGCACAGCTACTCACATGTTCGCGATGAGAGTTCGAGCGCCCTGCAGGGCTTCGTCGACAGACGGTTTGATCTGCGAAGCCGGAAGCTGGAAGCCGTACTGTCCGGTGTCGCGCAGATCGATGCGGTAGGCGAGGGCCTGCTTGGTGCCGTACAGCCAGTCGGTGATGTTCCCGGATTGGATGTTCTGGACGTTTGCCATGGTGCCGGAGGTCCAGCGCGTGCCGTAGGGCTTGTTCATCGAGGTGGCGAGGGCGGTACCGATACGCCGGAACTTGTCGTTGTCGTCCTGGAGGGCGCTGGTGTAGCCCCACGGCCACATGATCTGTTGGCCATGGGGATGATGTCGATCGGGTGGGCGTCCACGGCTTTCTTGATCTCCGGGTCGCTGCGGTAGCCCTCTACGTAGCGGGTGGCCAGACCCATGCAGACCGTCACCGAAACCCACTCTCGGGCACTCTGACCACAGATCAGCAACACCCGGGGTCTGCGGCCACCGATGTCGCCGAGGTCAGAGCGCGGATGTTCCGACCTTCGTAGCTCGGACCGATGCTCCGCGCATGCGCGATCAGAGGATGGGTGACGCTGAGCAGGTTCAGCCGGGTCACATTCTCTTGGTAGCGGTGGTAGGTCGTGTCGTAGGGGGCGGCGGACGCGGAACCGGCCGACCCGACAGCGGGCAGCGAGCCGAGCAGCGCCCCGCACAACGCGCCCACCAGGCCACGGAGTAATCGACAATTGCTCACTTCGAAACGACATCCGCGGAGAGTGACACAACCAGGCAGCTCTCCCGCGGCGGCGCGGGTCAGCGTTGCGATCCGGATTCCGCCGCGGGCAACCTCTCCGGTGCCGTGCCCTCGGAGACGCTCAGGTCCTGGGTTCCTATGACGGACAGCAGTTCCAGCTGCTCGGCTCCCGGACTTCCGGGCGGTGCGGTGAACCACAGCAGGCGTTGGCGTCCGTCCTCGCTGAGCAGGTTGTAGCAGTCGAGTTCGATGATGCCGAGCGTGGGGTGGACGATCTTCTTGTGGTCCATGCGGCGCACCGCGACGTCGTGGGTGTCCCAGAGGGCTGCGAACTCGTGGCTACGGCGGCGTAGCACAGCGATCATCTTCGTGACCTCCGCGTCCCGGCCGCGCCGGGCGGCCGCTGCCTGGAGGTCGGCCACGAACACCCGGGAGTGGTGCGGGTGGTCCTGGGCCGGGTACCTCTCGCGTGCCTGCGGGTCGGTGAACCAGCGGTACACGAAGCTTGCCGCCGGGCCGCGGTGTGTCGGGGACTTGCCGAGCAGGTTCCGGGCCAGGTCGTTTTCCACCAGGGTTTCGTGCAAATCGGTGATGACGCGCGCGGGGGTGTTGGACAGCCGGTCCAGGAGTCCGAGAAGCGCGGGCTGCACGTGTGCCGACGATCCGTGCGCTGACGGAGGGATCGGCCGTTCGGCCAGGTGAAACAGGTGGTCGCGCTCGTCGCCGTTCAGGCGCAGGGCTCGGGCGAGGGCGGCCAGGGTCTGGGTCGAGGGCTGCACGCCGTGCTTTGCGCTGCCGCGTTCCAGCTCGGTGTAGTAGTCGGCTGACAGCCCTGCCAGCTGGGCCACTTCCTCGCGGCGCAGCCCGGGCACGCGCCGGCGCGGGCCTTGGGGGAGGCCGACCTCGGTGGGGCGGATGCGGTCGCGGCGTGTCCTGAGGAAGGCCCCGAGTTCTGGAAGGTTCACCCCTCCATGGTCGCGCGTGCGCCGAGGCCGTAGCCAGGGGGTGGCATCCCCTGGGTAAACGCAGCCCTGGCTGAAGGTGGGGGACCGGCCGATCGTTGAGGACGCAGCAGGGCGACGGCGAGACCGCGGCCTGATCGCATTCACCACAGGAGTCGGTTCCGAACCGCCCGCAGCCACCCCATCGATCAACGAGAGGCCCTGTCATGAGGAACGACGACGCCGGAAAGGTCGTCCCGGTCACCGGGGCCTCCAGCGGCATCGGGGCGTTGTCCGTGCGGGCTCTCGCCCTCGCCGGCCACAC
Source organism: Streptomyces niger (assembly GCF_000718305.1). Taxonomy (GTDB): domain Bacteria; phylum Actinomycetota; class Actinomycetes; order Streptomycetales; family Streptomycetaceae; genus Streptomyces; species Streptomyces niger. The sequence goes on along the minus strand of NZ_JOFQ01000023.1, from coordinate 51,241 downwards.
CGTGTACGCGGGCATCCGCCGGACCACGCCCCGTAACGCGACCGCGGCGGGCCGGCCTGGGGTGCTATGGCACCGACCACCAGGTCGAGGTGCACGTCGTCGAATTGGACGTCACCTGCCAGGACTCCGCCGACGTCGCGGTCGACCGAATCTTCGCCGAGCGCGGCCGGCTGGACGTGGTCGTGTACAACGCCGGACACATGGTTGGCGTTCGGCATCGATACCGCGCTCGTGGTGCCCGGTGCGTTCACCATCGGCACCCACCACTTCGTCAACGCAACGTCGGCGCCCGCCGACATCGACTGTGTGGAAGCCCACGACCGGCGTCACCGACCCCCGATGGGCGATCTGGGCAAGCGCCCGGCCGCGCTCATCCCTTCGGAGGCCGATGTGACCGAGGCCGCTGAAGCCGTCGCGCGCCTGGTCGCGATGGCGTATGGCACTCGGCCGCTGCGCACCGCATGGACCCCAGCCGAGACGGCAGCGAAGCCGTGTCCGCGGTCGCCGGCCGCCTCCGCGCCGACTTCTTACGCCGCCGACTTCTTCCGCCGCATCGGACTGGACAGCCTGCTCGCCGCAGGCAGCTCCCTGTAACACCCCACTGAGAGAAGGAACAACCGGCCATGCCTTTCGCGAACTTCAAGGTCCCCGAGAAGACCCTCACCCCGAGCCAGAAGGAGAAGATCGTCACCCGCACCACCGAGCTGTACGTCGAGATCTACGGCGAGCGCGCCCGCAACACCACGATGGTGCTGGTCGAAGAGGTCGCCGACGGCGGCTGGGGCATCTCCGGCAACGTGCTGACCCTTGCCATGCTCGGTGAGGCGGCACCGACCGACACCAGCGACGCCTGACCGCACCCACCGGCCGTCATTCGGCCAGGACGGCACTTGAAAGCGGGGCCGGCCGCCGATCGCTCCCGGCGGCCGGCCCCGTTCACTTCCAGCAGCCCGGCCTCGTTCACTTTCAGCAGCAGCGTTTGTCCGGCACCGGCACTTCGGGCAGCAGTTGGAGGTCGACGGCCCCGCGAATGTTCACGAGACATGACGTCAGCGCGTGGGATGGTCATCCGCCTGTATAGCCATCCGCCTGTATAGCCATCCGCCTGTGAGGGCGGCGGGTCGTTGAGAGGGAAACCGGGGCTTGATCCGAAACATCCGAAACATTCGAAACGAGAACTGGCGTCATGCGGTAGCCGCCTGAAACAGTGGCGAGGCATCACTGCCGCCAGGAGAAGACCGCCACCGTCTACCTGGCCGGACTTCATATCGCGGCGCCTTCCTCGGTCCGCCCGGTGATGTCGGACGACACTGCCTGGCGCTTGTCGACGGCGAGGCGGCCGTTCAGGATCACCATGCGGAGGTCGCGAAGGGCGCCGATGTCCGCGGTGGGATCGGCGTTCAACACGAGCAGGTCGGCGCGCTTGCCGGGGGCCACCGTGCCGAGGTCGGGGCGGACGCACTGGCGCGCCGCGCCGCTGGTGCCTGCGGCCAGCACCTGGGCGGGCACCATCCCGGCCGCCACCATGAGTTCGGCTTCTTCCAGAGTGTTGGCTCCGAACAGGCCCCGGCCGCTGAAGGTGTCGCTGCCCAGCGCGATGTGCACGCCGGCCTCAGCGACCTTCCGGAGATTGCCACGGGCGTCCGGGTGGGCGTCGTCGATCCAGAGCGTGGGCGTGTAGGTGATGTCGTGTTCGAGCATCAGGTCGATGAGCGAGCGGTCGGTGAGGGGTTCGGCGGTGACACCGTGCTCCAGGCCGTCCGCTCCGGCCTCGATCGCCTCGCGTGCCGCGGCTTGCTGGGTGGTGTGGACGGTAACCCGTAGGCCCCGCTCGTGCCCGGTCTCGATACCCGCCCGAAGGAGATCGAGGGGAAGCCGTTCCAATTCGACACCATCCGGAAAGGCGGGATTCTGCCAGAAGTACTTCGGGCCGCCAGCGTGTGCGCACGCGCCTTCCGACAGGAGTTTGATCGCGTCCACCTTGCGGTCGGCGAGACGGTGCACCAGGTCGCGGATCTCCTGCACGCTGTCGACCTCTGCCGTGAAGCGCTCGCGCGCCCAGGGGTTGCCGCGGAAGACAGTGGCGGCGGGATGCCCGTCGCGTCCGGTGATACCGCAACCGGTCGCCAACAGCCGCGGGCCCCGCAGCGTGCCCGCGGCGATTCTGGCCCGCGTGTCCAGGATTCCGTCCGTCGGATCGCCCACCGACTTGATGGTGGTGACCCCGTGGTCGAGGAACAGCCCGAGCCTTCCGGGGAGCTCGTTCTCCTCGAAGGCCCGCATCGAATCAGGATCGGAAACCGCGTGCACGTCGTAAAAGTGGACATGAGTGTCGATCAGTCCCGGCATGACCCATCCTCCGGCCGCATCCACCTCCTGTCTGCCCCTGAGAAGCTCGGCCGAGACGGAAGCGATCTCTGTGCCGTCGATGGCGACGTCGTACAGACCGGTGAGCGACTGTCGGCCGTCGAAGACACGTGCGCGACGGATCACGAGGTCGTAGGTCGCAGGACCGCGAGCCTCGGCGCTCGCGATCGCTTCGGCTTTCTGCTGCATGGCTCTCACTCCTGGCACGTTCTGAGTAGGTGTTCGGGCCGTCAAGTCCGGGTGCATACAGAGGGATCGTGCGGCCGCTGACATCGGGAGCCCGGAGGTCCTAAAGCTCTGAAGCCCTGAAGCCCTGAAGCCCTGAAGCCTCGAAACAAACTGCAACTACACTAGTTACAGTTAGGGTGCGTCAGGACGCGGGGCGTTATGCGGCACGGCTGAATCAGCGGCCCTTGGCTTGGACTCAGCGATCCTTGACTTCGAATCAGCGGTCCTTGGCTTCGTTGTCGGAGGCCAGTATCTGCTGCAGCAGGGCGGCGAGCGTCGTTCGGCCGAGCTGTTCCTCCAGAGCCCGCTCCGCGTTCTGAAACTCGACGTCGAGCAACTCGCCGATGTTGCGACCGATCACGCATGCCTCACTGGGTGGATGGGGGTGCCTCGAGAAGATCCGCTCCCCCTCTACGGCGGCGTACGCGTCATACAGCGTGACGTCCCGCGGATTGCGGGCGAGGGACCAGCCACCGCCCCGCCCCTCGGCGGACCGCACCAGGTGAGCGTCTCGCAAGCGGCCGAGGATGCGCCGCACAAGAACTGGATTACTTTCGAGGCTGTCCGCGATCTCCGCGGAAGTCAGCGAGCCTCCACGCCGGTGCGCCAGCATCGCAAGCGCGTGAATCGCGACCGTGCTTCTGCTGCTGAGCCCCGCCATCTCCGGCTCCTGTCGCCGTGGACCAACTGCCACCAGGCTAGTTGCAGTTAATTGCGACGGTCAACCGAGCCGGCCGGGGCCTCGGCCCTGAGCAGGTCGGATGCAGGCGACCGACGGCCTGGGCAAGGTTGGCGCCGCGGGGGATGGAGCCTCACGGCTCGTCGCCTCCATGGCTCGACGCGTCCATGGCCCGTCGCCTCCATGGCTCGTCGCCTCCGGGGTTCTGCCGCTGGGGCGTCTGCAGTCAACGCAGGCTTGCGTCGGCGCGTCGGCGACCAGTCGCGCTCCGCCGTCGCCGGTGACGAACGGGAATGCGGCATGTGGTGCTCGTGGAAGCGCAGACCGTTCGCGTAGCGGGCCGCGCAAGAGGACCGGTCACGCCCGCAACCCGTCCACCGCCGCATCGATCGCCGCCAGGGCCGCGGCCTTGTCGAGCCCCGCCCTCGATACGAGCGAGAGACCTTGGACCAGATAGAGCAGCATCTGGGCCTGGGCCGCGGGGTGGGCCCTGTCCGTGACCTCTCCGGCGGCCTGAGCGCGGCTCAGCGCGTCGGTGACGATATCGGTGAATCGGCGGTACGAGCGCGTGACGATCTCCGTGGCTTCGCCGTCTTGGGGAACGAGTTCGGCGGTCGTGTTGCCGACCAGGCAGCCCTGCGGTACGCCCACGTCGGAGACCAGTTCATCCAGCCGCGCGGGATGGGTCAGGATCTCGCGCAGGGCAGGCAGGAGCGGACTGGTGTCGAGCGTGGCGATCAGGTGCCGCTCGTACACCTCCCAGTAGAGCCTGACGGCTTCGAGGTAAAAGCGGCGCTTGTCGCCGAACGTGCCGTAGAGGCTGCCGCGCTCGACGGCCAGCGCGTCGACCAGGTCTTGGATCGACGTCGCCCCGTATCCCCGGGACCAGAACAGTGTCAGTGCGCGCTCCAGCGTCTGTTCCTTGTTGAACTCGCGGGGGCGTCCGGTTCGTGCCACGTGCTCGATACTACGACTTCTTGACTTAGCGTTCAAGAAGTCGTAGCTTCCGTTGCGGCACTTCTTGAACGTACGCACAGAAGTCAGTCGCTCATTGGCCGGCACGAAGGGCGAAGCAATGCAATTCGCAGGTGAGACGGCACTGGTCACCGGATCCGGCGCGATCGGCGGACTCGGGCACGCGACGGCCAAGGTGCTGGCCGCGGACGGCGCCGACTTGGTCCTGACCGGCACACCGACACCGATCCGGAGCGCGGTGCCCAGATCGTGGAAGACCTCCGCGCAGTCGGTGGCGAGTCCGCCGGGACGGTGCGTTTCGTCGCTGCCGATGTGTCCGACTTGGCGTGCGTGCGACAGCTGGCCGCGGACGCCGAAGCCGTCGACGTCTTGGTCAACAACGCGAGCGTCATGACGTTCTCCCCGACCACCGGGCAGGTTCTCGCGAGCTACGACGCCACCTTCGCGGTCAATGTGCGTGCCCCGTTCCTGCTCACCGTTGCTGCTCACCGCTCTGCCCGCGGAGAAGGCGAGGGGATTCGGACATCGGTGGCATGGGCCTGGCCACCGCACTCGAGCGCACCTCCACCCCGGCCGAGGTGGCCCAAGTGATCGCCATTCTCGCCAAGGACCGGGCCAGTTACATGACAGGCGCGATCGTGGCCGCCGACAGTGGCCGCACCGCAATCTGAGGAGGGACAGAACAATGGATCGTCTTGCGGGAAAGCACGCGCTGATCACAGGGGGTACGAGCGGCATCGGCCTCGAAACGGCCCGCGAGTTCCTCGCCGAAGGAGCGACTGTCGCCATCACCGGCCGCTCTCAGGAAAAGCTGGACGAGGCAGCCCGGCAATTGGACGGCCCGCTGCTGACCATCGCCAGTGACGCCGGCGACGTACCCGGCCAGGCGACGCTCGCGGCGCGGCTCCGGGAGGAATGGCCGAAGCTCGACATCCTGATGAGCAATGCCGCCGACGTCACCCACCTCCCCATCGAGGCATGGACCGAGGAGGCGTTCGACAGGCTCCTCGCGACCAATCTCAAGGCGCCGTTCTTCCTGATCAGGGACCTGCTGCCGCTCTTCTCCCAGCAGTCCTCGGTCATCCTCGTCGGCTCGGTCTCCGCGTACATCGGACACGAAAACGCGACGGTCTACGGCGCGGCCAAAGCGGGCCTGCTCTCCTACACGCGCGGGCTGACCCATGAACTGAAGGACCGCGGCATCCGCGTCAACGGCCTGAGCCCGGGCCCGACGATCACCAACGCGTTCGCGCCCCTCGGCCCCGAGCGCCAGGCCGCCCTCTACGAGGAACTCCGGCAGACCGTGCCTCTCCATCGCCTGGGAACCGCCACCGAGCTGGCGAAGGCAGCGGTCTATCTCGCCTCGGACGAATCCGCCTACACCGCAGGGACCGTGCTGCGCGTTGACGGGGGCATCGGACAGCTCGCGTACTAGGCGGTTTCCTTCGGTCGGCGGCCAGTTACGAGCCGCTGAGCGATATTACGCGGGCTCATCTCCCGGTCGCGCAGGCGGCGGGCCATGGACGGCATCGACTCCTCGGTGACGCCCGCGCCGCCGATGGTCCTGCCGCACTTGCGCGCGCCCTCGTGCCTTCGTGCCCTCGTGCCCTCGTGCCCTCGTGCCTTCGAGGGTGCGGTCGCGGAGGTACTCGCACTCCATGCCGGACATGGCGGCGAGCACGGTGAACACGATGCCGGACGGGTTGTGCGAACCCTTCGCCCCCCGGCGAGGAACTCCAGCCCGATATCGCTCGCCGTCAGCTCCTCGGCGAGCGCGAGCAGGGCGAGTTCGATCCCGCAGCCGAGCCGCTTGTGCTCGTGGACGGCGAGGGGCACGGCGGCGCCAGGGGAACGGATCTCTCCGGCGAGCTGCACCGCGGCCGGCAGCTCCGGGCGGCTGCCGGCACCTGTGAAACATGCGGAGGCGAAGCCGACCTATCGCCGCCGATCTCCACGCTCCGCCGGCTGGTCAGCGGTGGGTCCGGAGTCGAGCCGGCGCCGGGTGGCGTGGAGGGAACCGAGCAGATTGAGGGACTGGGCGCTGGGGCTGCCTGGTTCGGCATGGTAGATGACGAGCTGCTGGCCGGGCGTCTCGCGTACGTCGAATGCTTGATAGGTGAGAGTGAGCGGGCCGACTTCTGGGTGGCGGAAGTGTTTGGCGTCCTGTGCTTTGCCTCGCACGGTGTGGGACTGCCAGAGGCGGGTGAAGTCCGCGCTGTGCTCGGTGAGGGTGCGGACGAGTTCGCGCAGCCGTGGGTTGTCCGGGTCGAATCCGGTTGCCTCGCGAAGGTTGGCGACGGTGGCCTGTGCTGCCCGGTCCCAGTCCGTGTAGAAGTTGCGGCCCGCGGGGTCGAGGAAGGTCATGCGGGCCAAGTTGTCCGCCGGCTCGAACGGAGCGTAGAGGGCATCGGCCAAGGCGTTGACGGCGAGGAGGTCCAGGCTCCGGCTCATGACGAACGCCGGAGTGTTCGGGTAGCCGTCCATCAACTGTCGCAGCGCCGGGCTGACCCGCTCGGCGGCGTGGACGGAGGGTCGTTCGCTCGGCGTGGCCCCGGCCAGCCGGTACAAGTGCGCGCGGGCGTCCGCGTCGAGGCGCAGCGCGCGGCTGAGCGCGTCGACCACCTGGGGCGAGGGTTTGCGTTCACGGCCTTGTTCGAGACGGGTGTAGTAGTCGGCGTTCACTCCGGCCAGGACGGCGACCTCCTCGCGGCGTAGTCCGGCGACTCTGCGGGCTCCGTAGCTCCTCATGCCGACGTCCTGCGGCTGCAGGCCGGCGCGGCGTGCGCGGAGGAAGTCTCCCAGGTGGTTGTCGTCCATGCGTCCAGGCTAGGCGGCGGCCCGGTGTGCTGCCTGGGTGTGGCGCACCCAGGCAGCACGCGCCCTGGTTGGTGGCCGCTGACCTGCCCAGACTCGGTGGAGCGGGAGAGACCGCACCATTCGAGGAGAGGAGTCCGCCATGGCCGGGTCCGTGGAGAGCGACCACGTCGACGTGGTCGGAACGTGGGTGACCGCGGATGGGCACATCCGTCAGGAACTGCTGCCGAACGGCCGCTACGACGAGGCCCGCGGCGAGCGGCGCAGCGCGTACACCGGCCGGTACACGGTGACCGGCAGCCACCTGGACTACGTCGACGACACCGGGTTCACCGCCACCGGCGACATCCGGGACGGAGTGCTCTATCACGAGCACCTCGTGCTCTACCGGGAGCAGACGTCGCCGTAGAGCAGACCGGGCCGCGGCCGCCCCGGTCACCGGGGGGCGCATCCGCCGTCGGCGGACCAAGAAACCCCGGCACAGCAGTCAGCCGGTCAACCGGTCAGCCGGTCAGCATCAACGAGAACCGCCAGTCAGCATCAACGACAACCAAGGACCACATCCATGACAGAACAACGACTTGACGGCAAGGTCGCGCTGATCACGGGCGCGACCGGCGGCCTCGGCACAGCGACCGCCGAACTCTTCGCCCGCGAAGGCGCCCGGCTGGTGATCACCGATGTCGCCGAAGACCCCCTGCGGGACCTGGCCCAGCGGATCGGGGCACGCGGCGCAGAGGTCGTCGCTGCCCGCCTCGATGTCTCCTCCGCGGGGGAGTGGGACGAAGTGATCACCCTCGTACGCGACCGGTTCGGAACGCTGGACGTGCTCGTGAACCTCGCCGGCATCCTGGACTGGCCAGGTGTCGAGGACACGCGGGAAGAGGCGTGGGACCGCGTCATCGACGTGAACCAGAAAGGCACCTGGCTCGGCATGAAGGCGGCGATGCCGCTCCTGCGTGCGAGCGGCAACGCCTCGGTGATCAATACCTCGTCCGTACTCGGCCTGGTGGGAAGTGGCGCGGCGGCGGCCTACCAGGCGTCCAAGGGGGCCGTGCGCCTGCTGAGCAAGACCGCCGCGGTCGAGTACGCCCGGCAGGGAGTACGGGTCAACTCGGTGCACCCCGGGGTGATCGCCACGCCGATGATCCAGGACCTCCTGGACGACCAGGGCGACCAGCAGCCGGACATCCAGCGCACCCCCATGCGCCGAGCCGGCCGCGCCGACGAGGTGGCCTCCGCGATCCTCTTCCTGGCCTGCGACGACTCCTCGTTCGTCACCGGCTCGGAGCTGGTGGTCGACGGCGGCCTCACCGCGCACTGAACAGCCCGGCCGTACGACGGCCACAACAGCCTGCCGTGGACGCCGCACCCCGTGAGCGCGTCAACGTCCTGGCCCACCCGGGCAGTTTCGTTTGGGTCGGTTGGTCGTCGCTCCAGGTATGCCGTTAACCGACGTGCCGTGGGAGCGGATCGAGCCGTTGTTGCCGGCCCGAGTGCCGAGGCGGGGTGGTCGCTGGCGCGATCACCGGGTGGTGATCGACGCGGTCGCCTTCAAGTTCCAGACCGGCGCGCAGTGGGTGCACCTGCCGGAGAAGTACGGCAATTGGCGAGGCGTCTACAACCGGCTGCGGACGTGGGCCGTGGACGGCACCTGGGATGGTCGACGCCTACCACTCCAACGTCCGCTTTGACTACGCCGGTCCGACCGCCGGCAAGTACAAGGGCACCGTGCTCACCCAGGCCCGTGTGGAGCTGTCCATGAACCGCAAGGACGCCTCCACCAGGGAAAGCTCCAACAAGGGCGATGACCGCTACTCCGTCCGCTTGATCGACGGAGACGACAACGAGGCGGGCGGTCGAGCCCTGAACGCCCTCTACATTGGCAACCGCATGCTCGACGGTGACCCCTTCTACGTCAAGGTCACCTGACCCGGAGGAGAAAGTCGCCATGCCGCTCGTCGCCGAGTACCGCGCCCAGGCCCGCCCCGACCGCCGCATCTTGGAGGTCTACGACGCCGATGCCTACCTCGATGACGAGCAGGCACTGGCCGCCTCCCGCAGCCAGGTGGTCGCCGGCAACGGCTACCACCTGTACCTACACAGCCTGCAAGACGTCCTCAAGGCCACCCTCGCCGTCCGCATCTGGGACACACCCCCCGCCGAACCGGCCGACGTCGAAGGCAGTGTCCCCATCACGCTGGAGTCGGAGACCGGCAGCCTCGTCATCGGCGCGTTCACCGCGGGCCCGGTCGGCGAGATGCCCCTGCCCCGGCCCGGCGTCTACGGCGGCTATGCCTCCTGGGTCGGGCGGCAGGCCACCCACGACCACTACCACGCCACCCTCCACGCGCTCGCGGAGGACGCCTCGGACGAGGAGACAGATCGCGCCTGGGCACAGACCCCCACCACAGAGGCCTACACGCTCGATTTGTGTTACCTGCGGCCCCCTGAGGACGAGGACGAAGAGGATGAATGAACTCCGCAGCGCTCCTCTGACCCGGCCGACAACAGCCGTTGCGGCACGCCGGCAAAGACGCGGTACGCACGGCGACACAACGGCGTGTCCTATGTCCCCTCTGGATGCAGTGGCGGACTGCCGGATGCTATAGTTGATCTTGAGCAGGTCGCCCGATCGTAGGCGGCAGGCCAGGCGTTGGTGGTCCAAGGAAAGACGCCCCGCTTCCTGCGGGGAGATGCAGGTGCAAGGCCTGCTCAGCGCTCCACAGTAAACCCCGCCCGGCCCGGAGCGGGGTTTCTTGCTGCCTGACCGACTGCCAACCGGGTCAATGGACCCGCTGCAGCGCGGCACCTTCACGCGCTGCCGCCGAGCGTGGGACTCGTTTCACCCGAAGCTGGTCGGTCCTCCCCGAGGGTTTCCTTCGCCGAGTGGCTTTCATAAGCTTGCTGTTCTCCGCGGCACAGGGGGTGCATTCCGAAACTCAGGCAGTGCTCGAAGCCGGTACTGCTGACGCGCCTGGCGTCAGGCCCCTGCTCTGTATTGAGCGGCGTTCAGTGGCTCGTTGTTGTCGCCAATGGCCTGGGTGAACGTGATTCGGTGCGGGCCGGGGTCAGCGGTGGGTCTGTTGCATGCGTTGGTCGTAGGCGGCGGCTGTGTCCAGTCCCATCGCGGTGCGGCGTTCGTCCAGGTGGTCGGGGTCGTGGACGGGTTGGCGTCGCAGACTGCCGCCTTCGTCGGTGTACTGCGTTCCGTACAGCTGCGGTTTGCCGTCGCCGACCAGTACGCGGTCGGTGAGATAGGCGAGGTGGCGGGCTGGGGCGTCACCGGCTTCGACGGCAGCTTCGAGTTGCACCAAAGCTTGGCGCTGGAACTCGGGGTCGCGATCGGCGTGCTGGACCAGGGGCCATGCGTCGTCGGCTCCTTGGTCTCCCACCAGGGTGATGCCGGGCCAGCCGTGTTCGGCAAGGGCGGCCTTCAGCCAGGCGGTGTTCTGGGTGTCGATCCGTGCGATGTCCTCGAACTCGCCGGTCTGCAGGTACCTGTTGCGGGCCCGCTGGTCGGTGTCGGCACGGCGGCGCAGTTCCGCGGCCAGGTCGGTGCGCAACATGAGGTGACGCTCCCGTTTCTTCTGCCAGGTACTTACCGTGCTGTCCGACGTCAGGGTTGCTCTCAGCCAAGGCGTGGTCACCTCGAAGCAGCAGTTTTCCCGCCCACGAGGCGGCCTGCGCTGCCTTCGCGCTCCAGTCGAGAGTGCACCGATGCTCCGCACAGTGGCCTTCCTCGCGATGAATCGGCGGAAACGGCGGGCAATTGACTGGTAACTCGTTGTTCCCTTCTCCTCGCCCCTGGATCACCGTAAATAGTGATGCAGATCACGCTTGACGGGGGAACTGTGGCCCAATTGACTCACGCGACTTGTGAGAGACCTGTGAACTCTAGGTGGGGGAGTCGTGAGGGCAAAGTGGGGGAGAGCCATGGCGGTGCGGGCATGAGCGGGTTACGGCGGGGAATCGCCGGCGTGATGAGTGCGGCGTTGCTGGCGGCGCTTCCGGCGCTGACCGGTCCGCAGTCCGTGGCGCATGCCGCGCCGGCCGAGCTCGCGGCGGGGCAGTCGGCCTCGGTGCGGGCGGCGGCGAGAGGGGAGCCGGTGGAGATGCTCTCCGAGCGCACCCCCTACACCCAGACCATCGCCAACCCTGACGGGACCTTCACCCTGACCCAGTCCACCATCCCGCAGCGCGTGAGGGACGTCGACGGCTCCTGGCAGGACATCGGCACCACCTAGGTGCGCTGCGCCGATGGCACCGTGGCGCCAAAGGCCGCCGTGGTGGACCTGGCCTTCTCCGGCGGCGGCGCGGGTGCGGGCATGCTGGGCCTGGGCAAGGACGAGCGCAGCATGGCCTTCGGCTGGCCCGGCACCCTACCCAGCCCGACCCTGGACGGAGCCACCGCCACCTACCCCGACGTCCTCAAGGATGTCGACCTGCAACTCACGGCGACCGCCGAGGGCTATCGCGAGGTACTGGTGGTCAAGACCCCCGAGGCGGCGGCCAGCCCCGAGCTGGAAACCCTCACCTGGAACACCGAAAGCGCTCTGGCCATCACCAGCGAACCCGCCGCCCAGGGCAAGCCCGCCACCAGCACCGGCTACCTCTACGACGCCGACGGCGAACTGCTCATCCGCCGCGCCGCCGGCGACGGCGAGAGCGTGCTCTACTTCGGCGCCACCGAGATCCACCTGATGGTCAAGGACGGCGTCAAGACCCTCTCCGGCCTGCGCTACTACACCGCCGCCAGCCAGACCATAGCCCTGCGCACCGCCACCAACGGGACCTCGGGCAGCAAACTGACCTTCCTGGCCGGCGATCACCACGCCACGGCGAGCCTCGCCATCGACGCAAGTACCCTCGCCTACACCAAGCGCTACACCACTCCCTTCGGCACCCCCCCTCGCGCGCCACCAAGGCCACCATCTGACCCGAAGACAACTCCTTCCTCGGCAAACCCGCCGACGCCGCCACCGGCCTCACTCACATCGGCGCCCGCGAATACGACCCCCTCACCGCCACCTTCCTCAGCGTCGACCCCCTGCTGGAGACCGACAAAGCCCAGACCTTGAACGGCTACAGCTACGCCAGCAACAACCCGCTCACCTACAGCGACCCCAGTGGCATGGGCCTGGCCTGCGGCGAGCAAAACTTTGACCCCTGCGGCGACGACGTCGTCACCCACGCCGACGGCAGTCTGTCCAAGAACGGCCGACCCACCGGAGGCGGAGTTGCCTCGTGGTGGCGATTCCCGGGCAGTAATGGAGGAGGCGGCTCGACGCCTACGAACGGGACAGCGCACTCCAGCAGTCACGGACATGCCAGCAGCCAGTCCGCCGCCATGCCGCATTGGCTCACCGGATCCATCGACACGATCGTCAATTACGGCACGGCGCTGTTCACCCCGGATGTCATCTTCGGCGCCGGCGAGACGTTCCTCGGTGCTTGGATGATGGCCGCCGGCGTCGGCGGCGATGTGGCCGGCGGAGTCATCTGCCTGACCGTCGTGGGCTGTGTGGCGGGTGCGCCAGCTATCGCCGCCAGTACTGCGCTAATCGTCGGAGGCGCCTTCCTTGCAGGAGACGGTATAAGCCGGTTCAGGGGGGGGGGGGGCAGGCGGGGGGGCGAGGGGGGGAGGGTGGGGGGGGGGGGGGGGGGGGGGGGGGGGGGGGGGGGGGGGGGGGGGGACGACATTCCGCCGATTAGAATCTTCGAAGAAGAGGGGAAAATTCATGCACTAGACAATAGAATGCTGTTCACCTTCAAAGAGGCTGGGATCCCTGTAGGGTTCAGGCGCGCTACGCCAGCTGAGGTGAGCAGGGAGCGGTGAAAATTCAAAACTCCCAACGATGGAACCTTCATAAAGGTGAGGGGGATGGGGAAGTAATGGAACTCTGGCAGAAGGTGGAAGGCGTCTCGAGCATGGAAAGTTTGGCGGACTTCCTGCAGTCCGCTTCAGAAGATTTCAAGAATAATGCAGAGAATTGGGAAAATCGTGATCTGGAGAGCTTCCTCGAAGCAATGTCAGCGTGGATTGCCGACTCGGAGGCATGGTTTGAGCGTCGGGGTCTACCGCTACCCTCCGAAGAAGCCTGGGCTCTAGTCGCGAACGCTGTTATGGCGGCCTCAATGTACGAATGATGCATCGCTGCCGCCCTTGCATTGCTCCGAGGTGCACAGAAGTCGTGTTGGCCTATCTGCCGGGGAGGCAGGAGGAGGGCCCGCCAGCAGTGCAGGGGCGACATGAAGAACGGAGGCGGATGGCGCTGGAGCCAGCGTCACCCCTCTGGTCCTGCGGCGCGCAGAGCACCGTCGCCTGCGTCACCGGCCACTTCGTCCTGACCTGCGGCCCGGAGACCGTGCCGCCCGGGTTGGCCCGCGCCCAACTGCCCACCTCGCCGCACGAGAGCGCGCCAGGGAAGCCGACGCCGCCCCGGCAGCCGCGGGCCAAAAGTGGTGGGCTGGCCACTGGGAAGCTTCGGTTTCGACGCCGCCGAATACGCCCTCTAAGCTCCTGAAACGGGTGACGCGGGGCATGGCGGACGCGCGTGAGGAAGGTTTCCTTCGCGTGGGTGGTTTCGCGCAGGAAACCTGTCTTCACTCGGTCTGCGACCGCTACAACCAAAGAGTGATCAGCTGACCCAGCGGGCCGTTGTCGGATGCCGCTCTTGCCGTCCTGCCGCTTCTGGCCGCAGCCGCTCCGGCGCCGGCAGTCGCCTCCTGGTGAGTCGATGACGCTGGCCGCGGGCGTGGAGGTCCTGCCGCTGTCTGCGGAGAACCGTGATGGCTACCAGCGCACCTCCTTCAAGCACTGGATCGATGAGGACCGCGACGGCTGCTGGACTCGCAACGAGGGCTGATCGCCCAGTCCCGTACCCCGGTGGTCAAGGGTGAGCGATGCAAGATCCTGTCGGGCGAGTGGTTCTTCTACTACGACCAGCACACCGTCACCGATCCCAAGGGCCTGGACATCGACCACATGGTGCCGCTGGCCGAGGCCTGGAACTCGGGCGCCTCGCAGTGGACCAAGGAGCGCCGTCAGGCCTACGCCAACGACTTGGGCGCCGAGCGCTCTTTGGTGGCCGTCACCGCGAAGACCAACCGGTCCAAGGCCGACCAGGACCCCGCCCAGTGGATGTCGCCCTCGGCCGACGCCCGCTGCACCTACCTCGCGGATTGGGTGTCACCAAGCTCCGCTGGGAGCTGACCGCCGACCGGGATGAGGTGCAGACGCTGCGGAGCCTGGCGGTCGGCTGCGGCGGCCAGGGCATCGACTACGAGCGTGCCAACGCCTGACTCCCCGTCACGCACCCGGTGCTCATGGAGCCGGTCCGGTGAACGGCGCCGACCGGGCTGAAGGCCAACAAGAGGAGCGACAGCGAGGCCAGCGCCGCCGTAGCGGCGCTGGCCTGGGCACTCTCGCGCGCCAACGCGATCGTGCAGGGTCCCTGAGTGGTAACGGTTGGAGCCAGTAGCAGTCAGGGGAGGGGCCGGATATCCAGCGCTCGCCGTGAGCGTGGCACCCGCCCACGGAACATGCAACGCGCATTGGGACAACCGCGCACCTACCCCCTACCCGAGAACGTGAGACCCATACGGTCCGGGTCGGCCAGGCTGGCAAATGCCCAGGCCGTGCGCGCCTCGCAACACCTTCCCGTGTCTGCCTGTGGGGGGCCGCGCGGCTGTTCAGGCGTCGGAGACTGGGACAGCAGTGCGCGAAAGCTCCGCAGGAGACAGGGAGCATCGTGCACAGGTGCCACCATGTTCCCACCCCTCGCGAGGAGCGCCAACTGCTCGCGACGGCGAACCAATTGGAGCCAGTAGCACCCCGGCTAGGTCAACCCGCCGGGGCACCCGTCAGGAGCGATGATGTTGCCCCCTTCCCGCACAGCCGCCTGCCTCGATACCCGCCACACCACCCCCTGCGTCGCGGGCCCTTCGCGCATCGGTGCGGGTGAGGCGGTCGTCATCATCGTGATCGTCACCCTCGCCGGCGCTCTTACCGCACGGGGCATCCCGCAGGGCCAGGTGCTGCAACTGCTCGCCGCGGCCGGCGTGCTGTCGGTGGCCGTGCTCCGATCCTGGAGCCTCGCGCCGCTGCGCATGGCCCGCTCCGCCCTGGCGACTGCTTCTCCCGCGTGAGGCGATAGCGATGGGACGCCGAGAAGCACCGATCACCACAGCCAACCAAGCCCTGGCCGCGCTCGCCCTGTGGCTGCGCGCGGCCAAAGCCGGCACCGGGCTGAGTTATCCCGCCCTTGCTGAGAAGGCCGGCTATCACCCTTCCAACCTGCGACGCGCCGCCTCGGGCGACCGTGTTCCCTCCCAGGCGCTGGTCACCGCCTACGCCACCGCGTGCGGCGCCCGCGCCGATCACGCCCTGGAACTGTGGCGGGAAGCCCGTTACGAAGCGCGCCGCGCAGCCCAAGGGCGCCGCGTCAGCCGGGCCGCTCCCCGTCCTGAACTCGTGCGCGATGTCGCGGACCTCAGCGCGGGAATGATCGAGCTCTACGACAAGGCCGGCGCCCCGACCTTCCGCGAGATGGAGGCCTCCAAGGCCGGACAGCATGGCCGACTGCCCCACAGCACTGTGCACCGCATCGTCACCAAGCAGGCCATCCCCAAGTGCCCGGTGCAGTTCGCGGCCTTTCTGCAGGCGTGCGGGGTCGAGGAAGACGAATGTCGGCCCTGGATCGAGGCATGGCACCGTGTCTGGCAGACCGAAGCCGAAGAAGCGGACCCACGGCTCCGGTCAAACAGCACCCCGGCCACCCCGACCGACGGCAGGGGAGTGGTCCTCCTGAGCCCGGGCACGCTTGCTGACGTGCAGGCCGCCGGATACACCGTCTTGCCCTGGGACGGCCTCGACCACCGTGTCCTCCAGCTGAGCTGCATCGCCTGCCAGCGCACCCTCTCCGTCAAGACCCGGCAGCTGCACACCCTCCAAGCCTGCAGCTGCCGCGCTCCCTATGCGCCGCATCATCCCCCGCCCTCGCACTTCCCACAGCCGGGTACGGGCGCTGACAGCGTCGAGGATCAAGCGGTGCTCCGCGCACTGAAGGCACTGGAACTGGCGCGTGCCCGACTGCGCGCCCCACTCGCCGACCCCGTCGACGAGCATCGGGCGGTGGAAGAGCTCCGTCAGGCCCTGCGGCTCGCCTACGTGGTCATGGCCGAGCAGCAGCGCCTCGCGCCGAGTCTGCGACGCCAAGCGCAAGAACTGCTGGACCGCTCCACTGACCTCCTGGAATGGGTGCAGGCCGGCCATCCGCATGCACTACAGGAGGTAGGCAGCGGCTGACCTGCTGCCGGACGCGGCACGACACGGTCCGCACGGAAACCGTGCCGCGTACGGCACTTCATCCCGCGACAGCCGACACCAAGGCCCGCAGCGGTTCGACCAGTTCGGGGTGGTCGCTGCGGGAGGCGGATTGCAGGAGGTCGACCGCGACGACAAGCAGCGCGGTATGGCCGGCGGAGGTGTCGAGGGTGGGGAACTCATTCCGGATTCGGGCCGCAGTCTATGGGGCGAGGAGGGCGTAGGCGCAGAGCCGGCCGGGGCGAGGCCGAAGCCTTCAAAGTCCAGCAAGACGGGTGTTGTGGTGGTGAGGTTGGCGAAGTGGCAGTCGCCGTGTGCGGTGGACCAGGTGATCTAGGCGGGTGCGGGGACGCCGGCGTACTGGGGGAGGGCGCGGTCATCCACTGCTGGCGCACCGCGACCCGCTCGGTTTTGGCGGCGGCGATGGTCTCCAGGTCGCTGCGCAGCGACTTCCATCACGCCTCCGGCAGCTCCAGCTCCCGCTCCAGGACCGGCTCCGGCGCGCAGACGGGTTCGACGACGTAGCCGGTGAGTTCGGCGCGGTAGGCGGCCCCGTCGCGCACGGCTCCGTCGTACACACCGTGCAGGGCGGGCTTGTGCACGGTGGGGCAGGCGGCCGCGGCCTGGGAGGTGCCTTCCCACAGCTTCAGCTTCCCACCCGCCTGCTCTGTGGAGATCAGCAGCAGCCGGCACGCCCCGTCCTCGTCATGCCGGGCCCGCTGGCCGAGAGTGCGGCCCTGATACCCCCACAACCGTGGCCCGTGACCGTGACACCCAGAGCCGCGGCGGCCTCGCTCTGTGCGGCCAAGGTGCGCTGTTGATCGGCTGTGGTGGTGGGGGCGAGTACATCGCAGACCTTCCGCAGAGGCGGGAAGGGATGGCCGGCTGGGCAAGCGCGGCGCGGGCGGCCTCCCAGCGTGTCGTAGTCGAGGCCGACACCAGCACGCGCGAAATCCCCGCTGCACCGCCCGCAGATGATGCGCCCGGCTGCCAGCGGCCTCGTCCGCCAGCCAGCCGGTCCAGCTGCGGGACGGCGAAGAGGCCATCGGCGAAACCGGACCAGGTGGCGACGCCATACGCCGCAGGTGCCCGGCGGCCGCGGCCTCCCCCAGCACCATGAAGGCCTCGCGCAGCACCAGCGGCAGCGCCGCCCGATCCCCGGTGCGCTCGGGATTGTGCAGGAAGACGACCTCCAGGCAGGTCCGACCGAGCGTGGCGCGCTTGCGCTCGACCTGCCAGCGCACATAGTCGGCCGCGAGACTGTGCCCGCGCTCGGCCGCCGGCGCTCAGGGCGTCGGCGGCCACGGCCGCGGCTGCGCCCGGTGTGGGGAAGCCGAGCTTAGTTGGGTGTAGTTCCTTTGCAGGGAACGTGTGGATCAGGCTGTGCGGTCAGGAGAGTCGGAGGTCGATCCAGGGGATGGTCTCCCCGGGCAGTAGATATTGTTCGGTCTCGACGAAGCCGTGTTTCAGGGCGAATCGAAGTCCGTCCTGGTTGGAAGAGAGGACGACGGTTTCGATTTCTTCGGCTCCCAGCTCGCGGGCTCGGTTGAGCCCGTGGACATAGAGCTCCTCACCGAAGCCTCGCCTGCGGTGAGCGGCCAGGACGCGGGTGATGACGGTGGCCGTCCGTGTGTCATCCGCAGGTGGGCGGACCGTACTGCAGCCCACGAGATCGTCACCGCGGTAAGCGATGTGCAGCTGGTGACGCTGAGCGCGTTCTCGTACCTCGTCCAGGGACAGGACGTGGGTAGGGATGATCACGTTGTGGACGTGCTGCCAGTCCTTGAAGGTGGCATCGTCGTCCGGCTGCTGGATGCGAAGGGCAGACATCACAGCAGCGAACCTGAGGACGGTCTGGACGTCAACCGTGCCCATTGTCAGGGAATGCCAGGTCAAGCGGTGAGGCCAAACTCCTGTCGGCTGGGTGAGGGGTAGAGGCGTCGATGCTCGTTCGCGGCATGGAAGTGCCAGTAGGCGTTGAGATCGCCGTTGTCGATCAGGGTGCGGAGTCGGAGGACGGCTTCGGCACCGGTGAGTCCCCAGCGGACGCCGGTGATGTCGAGGCGGTCACCGATCAGGTGTCGGCAGGCGCCTTCGATCGCCGGTGGCGATCGGCCAGCCCGCGGCGAGGGCGATGTCGTAGCGGAGCTGCTCGAGGTGGCCGGTCAGATAGTGGCGGCAGGCATCCACGGCCTCTCGACGGCTGGCACGCAGGCCGGCCCGGTCAGCTTGGGTGGACATCTCCTGGGCGGCGCGGTCGGCTTGACCCGCGAGGATCATGGTCAGATGGCGGGCGACCCAGGCGTCTGCCTCGCGGTGCCGGGCTTGTGGAATGCGTGGGCCGCCGTCCAGACGTACTCGGTGACGTGCACGAAGTCCAGGAGCACGTTGATCGTGCAGCCGCGGTGAGCGGCTTCGCGCTGGATCAGGTCGCGTTGGTGGCGGGCGCCGTCGACCAGGACGACCCAGCACCGGTGGTGACTCCGGCGCCTCGCAGTGGACCAAGGAGCGGCGCCAGGCCTACGCCAACGACCTCGGCGCGACACGCTCTCTGGTCGCCGTCACCGCCCGGACCAACCGCTCGAAAGCTGACCAGGACCCGGCCCAGTGGATGCCGCCCTCGGCCGACGCCCGCTGCACCTATCTCGCCGACTGGGTGTCCACCAAGCTGCGCTGGGAGCTGACCGCCGACCGGAAGGAGGTGCGGACGCTGCGTGACCTGGCGGCCGGCTGCGGCGGGCAGCGTATCGACTACGAGCACGCCGACGGCCGACCTCCACCTGGCTTTGTTCACGAGTGTCGACAGCGATTGTTCAGCTCGTCGGGAGGCGCTCGTTCAGGGCCAAGTTCGATGTTCATGAGAGCGGGCAGCACCTCGCCCGGCACCTGCGGGGTCGGACGAGGTGAGCCTGCCGGTGCGACAGGCAGGGGCCGCTGTTGCGGGCCGGTTCCCGCGGGGCGGCCCGGTGTCCCGGTTCAGCTTAGCCGGGCAGCGGCATACGCCTCGATGGCGTCCCGCTGGTACGCGGCCAGACCCGGTGCGATCGTCTCGTACGCGGCGCGCCATGCCTCGTTGTCCACGCAGGCGCGTCCGAGGGCACGGTACTCCTCGGCGGACACGGTCCGCAGCTGGGTCAGGGCCCGGTACTGTGCGTCGGTCTCGGCCTGCACGGGCTCGGCGTCGGCCGGATGGCCGGCGGCCATCAGCTCCGCCAGTCGGATCATCTGCGCGGTGCGCTCGCGCTGTCCGGCCTCGACGTCCTGCGGGGTCATCGCGGCGACCCTGCGCGCGATCGCTTCGGCATGCTCGGGGAAGTCGCGCAGGGTTTCCTCGTACTGGGAGGGCTGCACGCCCTCGAACAGGTTCTCCGGTCGGTTGATTGCGGTCATGGTTGTGCCGTCCTTCCTGGACTGCTCCAGTTCGGCGATCGTGCGGGAGACGGTGGCGGCGAGGGCGTCGAGCCGGTCCCGCTCGGCGAGCAGCCGCCGGTAGTGGCCGCGCAGGGCTTGCACCTCGTCGACTTGCTCGGCCAGGATCCGGCCGATCTCGGGAAGCCCTACACCCAGCGCCCGCAGTACGAGAATCTGCTGCAGCCGCAGCAGCTGGCGCTCCCCGTAGTAGCGGTGGCCGTTGGCCCCGATCCGGGCAGGAGGCAGCAGGCCGATCTCGTCGTAGTGCCGCAGGGGCCGGGCGGTCACGCCCGACATCCGGGCAACCTCCGCGATCGGCCAGTCCATCGCCGTCTCCCTCGCAAATGCGTCACCGGGCCGGTCTCTCCGGCCCTGCTCCGCACGGTAGAAGCTGCCGCAACGGCAACTTCAACCCTAGGAACCCAGGCTCATCCGATTCTCGGCTTCGCGACCGTATGGACGACGCCCAGGGCGGTCCCAATTGGAGGTTGGCTGCTGTCGAACCTCGTGAACAACTCGCTGCCGTCCTAGCTGCCCGATGCCTCCCGAACCACCCTCGAAACGCTGCCTTCTCTCGTGAACAGAGCCATCCACCCCCGCGCCGGCTCAGTGACACCACAAAGCTGTCGCGGAGCTGCAGCCTCTGGTGACCGTCTGCGGCCCCACCCGGCCGCGACCTCGGAGTTGTCAGCACACGGGCGGGGCCGGCGAAGGCACGCTCGCCTGCTGCGCGTCCACGGGCAGGCGAGCCCCTCCGCCGCTTCAGCTCAGTGTCTGCCTGCCCGGTACGCACGAGGGGCCGGGCAGGCGGGTGACGGTCAGCTTGCCGCGGATCTGACGGGAGCCATGCGGAGGAGTGCCGCGGCGTGCCGCCGACCACCAAGAATCGAACGGGCGCATTATTCCGGTGTGGCCGAGTACGACTTTCCCGAGGACCTGACTGCCGCCCAGCTGGAGATGCACCAGACCCGCGCTGCCTACCGCGTGCTGTGCGAGACGCTGCCGTGGTCGGCGGTGCCGCTGCCCGGATACGAGCGCCCCGAGGGGCACCATTACCCCTTCCGGCGGGAGGACTCTCCCGGCTACACCGAAGAACAGACCGAGCAGGAGGCCCGGCTGCGCGCCCGCATGCTGGAGCTGTCCATCCAGATCGGCACCCACCCCTTCTGGGACACCCTCTCCGGTCCCGACGTCGTCGCCGCCCGCAGCGCCCTGAAACACGTCCATGACACCCCCGCCGACGAGGCAGACGCGGCAGCCTAGGTGTGTACGAGGAACCCGGGCCCCTCGCGGACGGCGAGCCGCCGGCCGAACCGCCCACACCGCCGATCCGCATCGTGCTGCACGACGGTCAGGAACCGGTCGGCCGGCTGCTGCGCCGCTGGCAAGGCAACACCACCGCCTGGTTCTACGAAGTCTCCGTAACCCTGTGGGCCGACGTGCAGATCGGCGGTCGGGACCTGGCCGAGCCGGCCGACATCATCTTCAGCGCGCCGGCCTCCCACGCGCGGCCCATCGACGGCGTCTCCTACGCCGGGGTGCCGATCGAACGGGACCGCCAGGCACTTCTGCGGGCCTGCACTGGCCGCCGGCCACCTGCCCCCACCCCCGCGCCTACTCCTGCTCCGGCGTCGGAGGGTGAGGCGGGGGAGTGGTGGGCGCTGGAGAAGTTCCGCATCGCGTACGACTCCACCAGGCCGCGTCCGGTGCGGGTGTACCGCGCTGGCTGCCCGCTGTGCAAGGCCCCCGCAGGCCTCACCACCCCTCAAGCCCTGGCCGCGCTGGACGGTCCGGCCGCCGATGCGTGTGGGGTGTGCGGTGCCGCCGCCCGACTCCAAGAGCTGCGTAGCTGACCTTGTCGGCGCCGATCCTCAGCCACAGGTTCGAGCAGGTTGTGGGGCAGAGACACAGGCGCGCGATCCCCGACACGTCCTGCCGCAACAGCCGGAGAAGGGGCACGTTCATCGAAAGGCAGCGGGCGGCGGCGCGTGGCAGGTCTCGATCATGGTGCGGATGCCCGCCGAGCCGATGCTCGCCCAGCCAGTCGACATCTTCACCCTGCCGACAGGGTGGGCGGCGGAGCCGAAGTGGGACGGTTCTCCAGACGCCTCAGGCGTGTCTCACTCCATCACCTGACCACTATGGCGGAGCGCCCGGGCATGTGGCCTTGGATGTCCCGGCCGCGGCCGCGGCCCGGGCCTTGGCGATTCATCCGCGTTGGCTTACGGTCGGTGCGCGGACGCGTGATCTTGTGAATACGCACACGCTGGCCTCCTGCGTGCAGGCCGACCTCAAGACCTGGCCGCTGTCAACCCTACGGAGCCCTACGGAGCCCTACGGAGACATGAAGGCTTACGGTGTCGGCCACGAGCTGGGACACGCCAACCTGGATGCCTACCTTGAGGCCAAGACGGTGTGGGCCACTCTCCCTCAGTGCTCTCCACACCGATGACGGGGCCGAGGCCAGGGTCACGATCCGGTTCCGGCCCCGTCGGCTGCGACTTCCGCTGCGGCCGCCTGCATCAGTTGCGGGAAGCGCTCGGCGGTCTGCGTGTCGGCCGGGCGGAAGTACCGCGTACGCGAGTCCACCGAGGCGATCGTCGGCGCCGTCACCGGCTCCCTGGCCCGGCCCGGCACGGTCCTGCTCGGCCGCCTCGATGCGGCCGGCCGCCTGCGCTATGCCGGCCGCACCACCCAGCTGACGGCTACCCTCGCTCGCGTCCTTGCCACTCAGCTCGCCCCCGCAGGACCGGGACATCCTTGGACGGGCCGTACGTTCAGCGCGGGCTGGGGAACAGGCAAGACGCTCACCCCCACCCTCACCCGCCCCGAGCTGGTCGTGGAGATCAGTGCTGAAGTCTCCCTGAACGGAGCCGGCCGGTGGCGGCACCCGCTCCGGATGCTCCGACCCCGCGCGGATCTCAGCCCGGCCGACGTGCCGCGCTTCGGACAGGGCAACACCCCTGCAGCGAGCTGACGGTGCCCAGCCCTTCCTGGCGTCGCGCAGCATTCGCACGAGGCCGTCAGCCGGTGTCGTAGAGCGCCCGCCTACCTCGCTCCCCGGCATGAGCCGGGCTGCCTCGCAGCCGCGGCAATGGCATCGGCTGACTTCCCCTCGGTGTGCAAAGCCGGACCGGCCGCAGCGAGGTGTTGAGACGCGTCCCGGTGAGTGGCAGAGGGGCTGATGGGCACCGCATACCGCTGGCGCAGCGGCCCGCCTGGCGGGCTCCAGGCAAAGATCTGACGATGGCTTCCCGCCCAGCGGGAAGTACCCCGGATCACGCTTTTGTGCAGGTCGCAGGCGGGGTTCCATGGCCGGATGCTGAGCGAAGCGAAGATCGGCCCGGGAGGGTGGCCGTACTACTGCCAGGGCGTGCTGGTCGGCGACAGCCACCGTCCTGCGGGCATGCCGCTGCGCGCCGCCCAGGACACAGCGGGCGTCCCGCCAGGGTTCTGGAGGGGCCGGGGCCTGGCCGCGGTCGGTCTCGCACCTGGGATGTGGTGACCGGGCGACAGGCCGAACTGCTCCTTGGAGGAGGCCGGCACCCGGACGCCGGCCGGATCGATCGAACGCGAGCGCCTTAAGGAGGGCAAGAGCCCGGCCCAGGCGTGGCGGGCCACCGTGCTGGGCCGGCCCATCGAGCACAACAAGCCAAAGCGCACCGAGGCGGCGAAGGAACGGTCGCCCTGGCTGGCGATGGATCTGGTGTTCCGGGCGCCGTAGACCGCGCAGATCGCGTGGGCGCTGCTGGACGACGACCACCGCCTGGTGCTGGAGCTGTGCCAGGACAGCGCCCGGGACAAGACCCTGAAGTGGCTGGAGGAGTCCGTCGCCGAGATCCGCGAAGTGGCTGGAGGAGTCCGTCGCCGAGATCCGCTGGGGGAGTGGCGGCAAGTACCGCGCCTCGATTCGGGACGGGCTGATCGTCGAGGTGTTCCGGCACTACGAGTCCAGGGCCGAGAAGCCACTACTGCACGATCATGCGGTCGTCTCGATTCGCGCCCGGCGGCCGGACGACAAGGGGACGTGGGGAACCTGTCGGCGGATTCGATGCTGCAGCACATCGTGGCGGCCAGCACGCTCTACACCCTCCACTTCATGGAGGAGGTCTCCGCGCGGCTGGGGTGGGCGTGGGAGCCGCGCGAGGTGACGTCCGGCAGGCGGCCGGTCTTGGAGATCGCCGGAATCGACCAGCGGCTGATTGGCTGGCAGTCGACCCGTCGCCAGCAGATCGCGGACGTGCTGCCCGTCTTCGTGGCTGACTACGAAGAAGCGCAGGGGCACTCGCCGGGCGAGCGGGCCGCCTACGCGCTGGACCGGCAGGCCGCCGACCAGACGCGCCCGCCGAAGCGCAAGGTGACGCGGTCGCTGTCCGAGCTGCGCGACGGCTGGCGGGCCTCGGCGATCCGGGCATTCGGCGCTTGCGTCCTCTACCGGCTGGCGGAGCGGGCGCGGGCGGCGGCCGCCGCAGTGTGGGCACGGGTGCGGCCGGTGGTCGATGTCGCCCTGGCCGCCGTCGAGGTCGCCGCCGTGGTGTACGTGATGCGTGGCGCCTTCCGCCGCCGGCACCTGCTCGCCGAAGCCCGCCGCCACCGTGCCTACGTCCTGCGCGGCCGCCCCCACCAACCCGGCTTGGACGAACAGATCGTGCAGACGGCCGTCGATAACTACACCCGCCCGATAGGACGGATGATGAGCGCCGACCTGCGGGCGCTCTACCCGCGCCAGATCGACGACCAGCCCGTGCTGCGCCCACTGACCCGCGCCCGCACGAAGGCCCCGTACGAGCGGGCCCGTACGAGCGGGCCCGCCTCGCCGCCGGCGCACTGACGGCCCGGGCCCACGCGGTCCGCCGCTCGCGCCGACTGGGTTCCCGCTCCCTACCGCACACCGTCGCCGTGCCCGCCGCCCCGAGATCCCGCCCGCGGCCGTCCCGCACGGACGGGAAGGCCGGCCGGAACCAGGAGCAGACGACCGACGTCGCCACGGTGGAGCAGATCCGGCGGGTGTTCGAGGCAGCCGCCAAGATGGCCGCCAAACTCCAGGGCGGCATACGGGAGCGCGCTCTGGCCCATGGCCCCCGGACGCAGTCGGCACCGGCAGCGCCCACGCCTCCGCAGACCCAACAGCCCGGCCTTCCGCCCGCGACGGGCCGGGGCACATCAACTGGAGGAGTGACGTGACCACGCCGCCGGAAGATCCGAAGATCGAGGCCGTTGCCGCCCTGGTGAAGGACGGCGTCCGCGAGCGCGCTGCCTCGTACGGGCCGCCGTCCTGGGAGCCAATCCGGAAGAGGCCCCCGGAGCCGAAGAGTGAGGCGCAGAAGAAGAAGGAACTGCGCGAGCAGCGCAGGCGGCTCAAGGCGACCGGGATCCGCCGCCTTGTAGCCGGGGAGTCCCGCCAGCCCCGGCCCCGGCCCCGCCCGCACCGCATCAGCAGTGCCGCCGCGCGCCGGGAGGCGCGCGCCCTGTCCCGGATGCGGCACTCCACCGCGTGGCTGTGGTGATGATGCACCGCACCGGATGCACACCCCCCGGCCCGAGTACACCGAGCGCCCGGCCGGCCCTGCGTTGTCCTTTGACCAGCTTCGCTACCAGCACGTTTCCCCTTGGCCGCACCTGCCGCAGCCGCCGGACAGACCATGGACAAGGGGGTGCGTGGTACAGGCACCCGCCCGCAGGGGTGCGCATCCGGTACGGCGCGGCGGTGCGATGACGCGCGCTGTGCCTCCGCCAACTTGAAACCACAGGTCAAAGGGGTGGCGTGACCGGCTCTCGGGGGCTCACGCTGGTCCTGGGTGACTGTCTGCGCAGTAGGTCATCTGTCAGCGATTGGCTTGGAGGTCTGTCAGGAAGAGCCGGGCGTCTCGGAGGCAGTCGACGGGCGCCGCAGCGCCCATGGTGCCGACAGCCGAACGGCATGGATCAGCCCAGCGATGCGGTTGCCGCACGCAGGTCTTCCAGGGCTGCCAGTGCATGTGGCGCGAGCCCTTCTGTGTCATCACGATCGCTTTCGGACCACTGGGCGTATCCCCGCTTGAACGCGAGGACTCCCAGCTCGCCCGCGAGGTGCGCGGTCGGGTCGGGGACGCCACGGGCGATGAGCGCGGCTGTCATGGCGGCCGCGAGGCCGACGCTCTTGAGGGCGTCGCGCTCTTGTAGTTCGGTGCTGGCTGCCACAGCTGCTTTGAGGCGGGGGCCGAGTTCGCGGTTCGCTGGTCCCATGGCGCTCGATGCGCGCTCGAGACCGGCTGCTACCGCCTGGAGCGGGCTGGCGCTCGCAGGGGCCTCGGTAATGCCCTCGGCGAGCAGCCTGCTGAGCGTCTCCTGGCCGGCGACCAGTAGCTCGCGCTTGTCGGAGAAGTGCCGGAAGAAGGTGCTCTTGGTGACACCTGCGCGCTCGGCGATCTGCGTCACCGTGGTGGCGTCGTACCCCTGCTCGGTGAACAGGTCGACGGCCGCAACGACGAGTCGCTGGGTCGCCCCCGGTTGCCATCTAGCCATGCGACCAGGATAGGTGATGGGACACCTGTCCCGTCACCGTGTAGGGTCAGTGATGGGACAATGGTCCCATCACTTTCAGGGAGAGCTCATGCATGTCTTCGTCACCGGCGGTACCGGCACCATCGGCTCCGCCGTCGTCGCCGAACTCCTCGGCAACGGCCACACCGTTCTCGCACTGGCTCGCTCGGACGGCTCCGCGCAGGCCCTTGAACGTGCTGGTGCCAAGGTGCTGCGAGGAGACCTGGCGGACCTCGACGTCCTGCGGTCCGGCGCAGCGCAGTGCGACGGCGTGATCAGTCTGGCGTTCGGACGCGACTACGGCAGTCCGGACGCTCTCGCGCAGGCCATTGCCGAGGAGAGCGCCGCTCTCGCCACGCTGGGACAGGAACTCATCGGAAGCGACCGCCCGATCGTCACGGTCTCCGGGACGCCCTGGGTGCCGGGACGCGCCTCCACCGAGGCCGATCCGCTGCCGACCGACGGACCGGTGGGCGGTCGGGGCCGTTCGGTCAACGCGCTGCTGGACCTCGCCTCGCGCGGTGTGCGCAGCACGGCTGTCCGCATGCCGCGCACGGTCCACAACGAGGGCCAGGGCGGATTCGCCGGCCTGTTGACCGATCAAGCGCGCCGCACCGGGGTGGCCGGCTACCCGGGCGACGGCACCCAGCGCTGGCCGGCCGTGCACGCGCTCGACGCAGCCGTCCTGTTCCGGCTGGCCCTTGAGTCCGCACCGGCCGGGACGGCCTGGCACGCCGTCGCCGACGAGGGCGACGCGGTGCGGGACATCGCGACCGTCATCGGTCGGCGACTGGGCCTGCCGGTCGAGGAGGTTCCGCAGGAGAACTTCGGCCCGTTCGGCCCGATCTTCGCCATGGACCAGCCGGCGTCCAGCGCCCACACCCGCGATGCCCTCGGGTGGCAGCCGACCCACTCCAGCCTCCTCGAGGACCTGGAAACCATTCAGCCCTGACGCACACCGGTTCCAGGGGACCGGACGGGGCCGGCTCAATGGGCCACTGGCAGTGGGCCAGTACGCCCGGTACCGGAACACTCCAATTCGCCGTGGGCGACTGCCTGCTGAGCGGATCCCTCAGCGGTTGACTTCGAGGTTCGTCAGGACGAGCAGGACGAGCAGGGCGCGCAGGTGGCAGGTGGCAGGTGGCAGGAGGCGCGGGCCGGGTCGGTGCGGAGTTTGGTGAGGACCCGCCAATTCTTGAGGTGGGCGAAGCCGTGCTCGGCCGGTGCGCGTCCGTTGGCGAGTACGCGGTTGGCGGTCTTCTGGCCGGGGGTGAGCTTGTGGGTGCGGGTGGCGTGGAAGCCGGTGACGATCACAGGGTCGAGTACGTCGTTGTCCAGGCCGCTAAAGCCCAGGTCCGCCAGGGCCCCGAGGCCGGCGGCGCGCAGGTGGCGGCTGCAAGGCTGGGGGATGAACGGCGGGAGCTGGTGGCCAAGGCCCCGGAGTCCGCACCCGTCATCGGCATCGGCGCCGGCGGCCGCATCGTCTCCGTCGACCTGGACGCGGAGTCCCCGCACATCCTGGTCAACGCCTCCACCGGCGGCGGCAAGTCGGTGACCCTGCGCTCCCTCACCTGCCAGATGCTCCACCACGGCTCGCTCGCGTTCGTCCTCGACACCAAGCGGATCTCCCACCCCTGGGCCCGCGGCATCCAGGGCGTCACCTACTGCGCCGACATCGCCGACATCCACGACGCCCTGGTCCAGCTCGGCATGGAAGGCCGGCGCAGGGTCCGCGTCGCTGACCAACTCGGGCCAGACGCCGACCCCGACGCCATCGGCCCGCGGCTTGCTGATCCTGCGCGAAGAGGTCAACGCCACCATGCGGCAGCTGGCACGCTACTGGGACAAGATCCGCGAGTCCGGCGACCCGAAGACCTCCCCGGCCGTCGACGCACTCATGAAGATCCTGTTCATGGGCCGACAGGTCCGCATGCACGTGCTCCTGGTCGCCCGGTCCGCCACCGCCCGGGCGCTTGGAGGCCCACCGGCGCCGGATCGCGCGGGGAGCTCCATACCGCTCCTCCAGGCCGTCTTGCGGTGACCACAGGACTACTGGTCGGCAAGGAAGTCGAGGATCTCTTCCGTGACACGCTCGGGTGCGTCCTCCATCAAGAAGCGTCCGGCCCTGGGGGTGACGGTGAGGCGGGCGCCGGGGGATGTCCTCGGCGAGCCGGCGCGCGTAGGCCAGCGGCTGCCACTGGTCACGCTCGCCCCGGAGGATACGGACCGGCATGGTCAGGGAAGCGAGCTGGTCGGTGATCTCTTCGGTGTCTCGGGAGTCGTCGTGCCGCACCTGGTGCTCGAAACAGCTGTGGGCGGACGGCTGATGCTCGCGAGCTGAGCTCGAAGCTGCCTGCTGCCCGCGACTCGTACGGGTGGCCGGCCCCGGCCGGTATCTCAGCTCGGCGCGCCTCGGGCCGTTCCTGGAGCATCTCCCTCTGGAAAAGAGGGAGACATGTACGGTATGTGGTGCTGCAGGAGTTGGAGGAAGGCACGGGCAGCGGGTGTTGCCGTGGAAGCCTTCCAGACGGCGCTCACCGTTCGCGGGGCCACATCCGTCACGGTTACCGCGCTCACCTGGGGCATGCGCGTGGCGGCGGCAGCGGGTACCAGACCTGTGCCCAGGCCGCGCCCCACGAGCTCCTCCAGCAGCGCCATGGTGTCGGCCTCGAAGGCGACGGTGCGGGGAACGCCCGCCGTCGCGAACGCCGTGTCGTTGTGCCGGCGGATGCCGGAGCCCGGAGGCATGTCGACCATTGTTTCCTCGGCCAGCCGACCGAGCGTAGCCTGCGCCGTATCGGCCAGCCGGTGTCCGTGCGGGACGATGGCGACCAGGTCTTCGTGTGCGAGCTCCCGCCCGGCCAGTCCGGTGGGAAGCCGGCCGGGTCCCATATCGACGAATGCGAGGTCGAGGGCGTCCTCGCGTACCTGCTGTAACAAGTCCCGGACCGGCCGGGCACGCAGGGTGACGTGCACTTCCGGGTGCTGGCTGCGGTAGGCAGCGAGCAGGCCCGGCAAATCCACCGCGGTGAGCGGGGCGATGATGCCGAGGCTCAACTGACCGCGCACCTCACTGCCGCAGGCCACTGCCTCGGCACCGGCTCGTTCCACAGCGGCCAGGGCCTCGCGTGCCGGACCGAGGAAAGCCTCGCCGGCCGCGGTCACCCGCACCCGCCGGCTCGTCCGCTCGAACAACCGGGTGCCCAACTCCTGCTCCAGCCGGGCGATTTGGTGACTGAGCGCGGACTGAACCACGAAACAGCGGTGTGCGGCGCGAGTGAAGCTGCCCGTTTCGGCGACGGCAACGACGTAGGTGAGCTGACGGAGTTCCACCCATCCATCGTGAAGTGCGATCGATCGTATGACAACCATCTGTTGGATTCATGCGAACAGTGCGGAGAGCATGAAACCGGCCCCATCCGACGGGCGGCGCGGACACTGCACCGCTCATCGCCGACGAGCCAGAGATTTTCTGTGCCGACAGACGCACCACAGGTTCCGTGTACCGACGGACAAACCACAGACGTACTTTGCCGACGAACGACACCGGAAGGCGACGCATATGGCCTCTCTCCCGGCTTCCTCAGCCGCACAACCACCACCTGCCGCAGGCGCGGCCGGGCACCCCGCAGGAAATGCCACCGCCGACGGCCCGGGGCGCGGCACGATCACCGTAATGTCCGTGGCCGTCGGCCTGTGCGTGGCGAGCAACTACTACGCCCAGCCGCTGCTGGACACCATCGCCGCAGACCTGGGGCTGTCGGCCACCTCGGCCGCGCTGGTGGTGACGGTCGCCCAGGTCGGATACGCACTCGGACTGGTCTTCCTCCTGCCGCTGGGCGACCTGCTGGAACGGCGCCGGCTGGTGTGCGGCCTGACGCTGGCCACGGCGTGCTCCCTGGCGCTGACAGCGGTTGCTCCCAGCGCCCCACTGTTGCTGATGGGCACCGCGCTGACCGGTCTGCTGTCGGTGACCGCCCAGGTCCTGGTGCCGTTCGCCGCCGATCTGGCCGCGCCGCACCGACGCGGCCAGATCGTAGGAACGGTCATGAGCGGGCTGGTGCTGGGCATGCTCCTGGCCCGCACGGCATCCGGTGCCCTGGCCGCCGTCGGCGGCTGGCGCACCGTGTACTGGGCCGCGACCGCGGCGATGCTCGTTCTCACCGTCGCCCTGCGCCGAGCACTGCCGCAGTTCCAGGCATCGGCCGGTCTGCGCTACACGCGACTGCTGCGCTCCACCGCACGTCTCCTGGTCGAGGAACCGGTGCTCAGAGCCCGTGCCGCCCTTGGTCTCCTGGCCTTCGCCTGCTTCAGCGCGTTGTGGACGTCGCTGGCCTTCCTCCTCTCCGGCCCCGATTACGGCTGGTCGGACGGCGAGATCGGGCTGCTCGGTCTCGCCGGCGCCGCGGGGGCGGTCGCCGCCCAGCTCGCCGGACGGCTGGCAGATCGAGGACGCACCACACTGACCACAATGACGGCAGCCATCCTCCTGCTCGGCTCATGGGGACTGCTGGCCCTGGGGGCACATCATCTGGCCGCACTCATCGTCGGCATCGTCCTCTTGGACCTGGCCCACCAGGGGGTACACATCACCAACCAATCGCTGATCTACGCCCTGCGGCCGGAGGCACGCGGGCGTATCACCTCGGCGTACATGACGTGTTACTTCGCCGGCGGCGCGATCGGCTCAGCCCTGGTCGGCGTAGTACATGCCCACGCCGGGTGGACGGGAGTGTGCCTCCTCGGAGCCGGTCTCTCCCTGCTGCTGTGCCTGGCGGGCGCAGCCGACGCACCGAGCGTACGAAACTGGTGGCGCCGCCAGAGCCGACTGCAAGACCTGTGGACCATGGCCAGCGCGAGCGTCCTGGGCGTCGCAGTACTTGCCCTCATCGGGCTGGCGATACGCCTGGTGACCTGACGCCGAGCCGCTCCTGGATGAACTCCCGCAGCTCGGGGGCCTGTAGCCCTGCTGCCACGGCCTCGCGGGCGA
Source organism: Streptomyces niger (assembly GCF_000718305.1). GTDB lineage: Bacteria > Actinomycetota > Actinomycetes > Streptomycetales > Streptomycetaceae > Streptomyces > Streptomyces niger. The sequence goes on along the minus strand of NZ_JOFQ01000023.1, from coordinate 19,927 downwards.
GCGCGAGCGCGGCCACCGCCGCGTGGGAACCGTCCGGGTCGATCGCCTCCAGGCTCGGTCCGTGCGGCGTGGTGTAGTCGGCCTCGATCACGGCCGAGGCCGCGGCGTCGTCGGCCGGCTCGCTCAGCAGAGCGTGGCTCGGGAACGTCATCCCCATCTCCCCACGCACCGTGTACGCGAGCACGACGGCCCTGGCTCTGTCGACGACGAAGAACAGCGTTTCTCGGGCAGTTCGGGAGGCGGCGCCCGCGCCGAATGTTCACGACTTCGGACAGCGGCTCGGTGGTGACCGGCGAGACACCGTCCGCCGCTCGTCCGGAACCCGGGGAAAAGCGCAGCGATCCGCGAGTCTTCCTCCCGGAGGAACGTTAGTTGTTCACCAGACTTATCGAAGCGCAAGAGCGTTCCTCGCTGGGGCGCATCCCGCAACGGTCGCTGATCCGTGTCGTGCTGTACCTGTGGCTGATCGACGAGACGATCGTGCTCACCCCGCAGGCGCGCCGAGCCTGGCGTCCCCACGCGCGCGCCACCGGCCAGACGGGCTGTGCCGGGCCTGATCCGGGCGGGCCGCGGAGCGCGGCGCCGGGGCCGCCGCATGGACGAGGTGACCCCTGGCCCCGGCCGTTTCCACCTGACGGCGTATTGCGCCGGCCAGCCGGTGGCGCACGCGCGGTCGGCCGCCGGTTCAGGTTCAGGCGGGGAGCGGCAGGCCGGCGGCGTGGAACAGCCGGTCACGGGAGGCCGCGGCCTCCTCGAAGACGGCGTCGCCGCCCCTCAGCACACCGTTCTCCTTGAGGACGTCACCCGCCACCATGACCAGGTCGACGTTGCCGGCGTGGCCGCCCGCGACGATCGTGGCCGCGACGTCCGTGGCGGGCAGCATGTTGGCGTGGTCGAGGCGGATCATGATGAGGTCGGCCTCCTTGCCCGGGGTCAGGCTGCCGGTGCGGTCGTCGATGCCCGCGGCCCGTGCGCCTTCGATGGTCGCGAAGGAGAGCAGGTCGGCGGCGTCGAAGGTCGGCAGGCCGGGGTTGCGGTCCATGGGGCCTGCGGCACCGGCGAGGATCAGTTGCTGGTAGGCGAGCGTCGCCCGCATGACGCCGAACATGTCACCGCTGACGATCGTCTCGGTGTCCACACTGAGACTCGGACGGACGCCGGCGGCCAGCAGCCGGTTGGTGGCAGGCTGGCCCAGACCCGGCATGAAAACCTCCAGGGCGCCGGCCACGGACGCGGTGGCGCCGTGCGCGGCCAGCATCCTCAGTTCCTCGTCGGTCGAGGTGCAGCAGTGGATGAATGTCATGTCGGAGGCCAGCAGGCCCGTCTCGGTGAGTTGCCGGATGGCCTGCTGCTTCGCTCCCCACTCACCCAGTCCCACGTGCATGCTGATGCGCAGGCCCAGCTCGCGGGCGAGCCGGATGTCCCGTTCGGACACCTCTGGTGTGGACAGCTCCGGTCCGCGGAGCATCGCGTTCAGCGTGACCCGTGCCGAGTCGTCGGACAGCACTTCGTTGCGGATACGCCGGATGTCGTCGGGGTGCGAACGGTCACTGCCGAACTGCCACTGCTCGGCCTCGGTCGACGGCCAGCCGTGGTCGAAGACGGCGCGGATGCCCGACTCCCAGTGTGCCGCGATCGCCGCGTCCGAGTGCTCGGGGCTGTTGCTGATGTGGGACTCGTCCCGCACGGTCGTCACCCCGGAATCGAGGGACATCAGGTCCGCCGCCAGGTTGCCGATGTGCACGTCGCGGGGATCGAAGTACTGGCCGAGGCCGATCTGCACCTGGCTGCGGTACTCCTGGTAGGTCCAGGCGGGGCCGAGGTTGCGCAGCGCCCCCTGCCAGTTGTGGCGGTGGGTGTCGATGAAACCGGGCAGCATGGCATGGCCCGTACCGTCGATGACCCGGGCCCGGTCGTCGGACAGGTCCCGGCCGACCTCGATGATCCTGCCGTCGGCGACGAGGACATCACCCACGAAGGTGTCGAGCTTGTCGTCCTGCGTCATCAGGTACGCACCCTTGATCAGGATGCGTACCTTGTTCTGCGGCTGGTTGTGGGACATCTGTGGTTCCTTTCGTGCCGTGGGCGGCACCGTGTTGCTCGTTGTTCGAGAAGGGTGTGAAAGGGGCGGCAAGGGGCGGCAAGAGACGGCGTGGACGTGGCTCACTGTCCGTCGGCGTCACGCGGGCGCCGGGAAGCGATCCAGACGGCGGCGAAGGTGAGCAGCGCGCCGAGAACGGTCAGAGGGGAAGGGGACCGGCCGCCGGAGGGGATCAGGAAGTCCAGCGCGATCGAACCGGCCAGCTGTCCCGCGATCGAGGCCATGCTCAGCAGCAGGACACCGATGCGGCGCACGAGAAACGCCGAGGCGCCGATGAACACCACCCCGCACAGACCACCGAGGTAGACCCACCAACTGGTGGGCAGCGCATGCCCCGGCGTTCCCCGGACCAAGGTCTTCGCACCCCAGGCGACGACGAGGAAGACCGCTCCGACGCAGAAGTTGAGCCAGGTCGCCGCGAGAGGCGAGCCCGACGCGGCGGTTGACGCCCCGTTCAGGGCCTGCTGCACGCCCAGCAGGAACCCGGCGGCTATCGCTGCGAGGGCCGGCAGGACGACCTCGGCGGGTGCTGGGGTGTCGGTGAACCGGGGAAGGGCGGACACGGCGGCGGCGACCAGCATGACGGCCGCTCCCGTGAGCCGCGTCGCGCCGGGACGTTGCTTCAGACCGCCGCCGATGCCCCGTGCGTCCACGATGAGACCGCCGAGGGTCTGGCCGGCAATGGCCGACACGGTGAACACGGCGATACCGGTGACCAGCGCGGCGGTGGACTGCGCCAGAGCGAACGTGCCGCCGAGTACGCCGGCCAGCAGGTAGCGGCGGGGGAGGCGGCCGTCGCGGGCGGCTCCGGCCACGCGGCCCAGCGCGCCGCGCAGTCCTGGTGAGAAGACCAAGAGGACGGACAACAGGACGAGTCCGCCGGAAAAGCTGATGGCCGCCGCGGTGATGCCGTCGTCGAGGCGATGGCTCAGCTCGCCGTTCAGCCGGGCTTGTACCGGTACCACCATGCCGGCGGCGATGGCCGCCACGACGGCCAGGGAACCGCCGCGCGGTGCTGAGGGACGCGCGGGGCCCAAGGACGGCACACCGGAAGCGGTACGGGAGCGTCCTGGTCCAGGCGGTGCGGTGGGAGTGCTCATGTCGATTCCTTCGGGAAGGGGCGCGAGGCTCGGTCAGAAGTCCGTGCGCGCGATGTCGTCGAGGATCGACGGAGCCTGGGGTGACCAGCCGAGCACCCGTCGGGCGTTGTCGCCCGAGGCCCGCTGGTCGAGCAGCAGCGCCTCGCCGAGCAGACCCAGCCGGTCCAGCGTCTGCACGACCGGCTCGGACTCGACCCGTCCGGCCAGACCGACGGCACGGCTCACCGCTTCGCTGATCTCCCGCACGGTCGGGTTCACGCCACTGGCGCCGAGGAAGTACGAACCGGCCGGCGCCTTCTCCAGCGCGAGCACGTACAGCTCGGCCAGGTCGTCCACGTGCACTGTGCTCCAGTGCTGGTCACCGGGCCCGACCATGGTGAGCGCCGGGGTGTCGCCGCCGGTCCGCGGGCCGGCGGCGACGAGGTTCAGCAGGCCGCCGCCGTGGCCGTACACCACCGCCGGTGCGATCACCGAAGTCCGGACATCCTGGACACCGAGGACGAGTTCGGCGAGCGGCACACGCCAGGCGGTGAGCCGCGGGGCGTTCATGGCGGTCGACTCGCTGATCGCCGAACCGCTGCCGTGCACCCAGACGCCGGTGGTGTGCACGAACGGCCGGTCCGTGTTCCGCAGCGCGCGCAGGAAGCTCGTGACAGCGGTCTCGTCGACGGTTGCACTGGTCTCGTCGCCCGGCGAGGCCACGTGGATCACGCCGTCCCGCGAGGCCGCGAGTTCTTCGAGGGCGCTGCCGTCGGACAGGTCGGCGATCGCCGGCTCCGCGCCCTTGGCCCGTACCAGCTCGGCCTTCTCGGCGGAGCGGACCACGGCGGTCACCTGGTGCCCGCCGGAGATGAGCCGGTCGAGAATCGAGGCTCCGATGTAGCCGGTGCCGCCGGTGAGCAGTACACGCATGGTCATTCTCTTTCGCTGACGTTTCCGCTGACGGGTCGGGCCGGTGGCCCGCACGACCACAGTCGCTCTGCCCGGCTATCGTGTCCAACGAATGTTCTCGAAGACGTAAACGGAACTATCGATGAATGGAGGGCAGGCGTGGACCAGAGACGGCTGGAATACTTCCTCTCGGTCGCCGAGGAACTGAACTTCACGCGGGCGGCCCAGCGACTGCACGTCACGCAGTCCACGCTTTCGGCCGGCATCAAGGCCCTGGAGCACGAGCTGAGGGCGGAACTGCTCATCCGTTCCACGCGGTCGGTCAGGCTGACGGAGGCCGGTTCGGCGTTCCTGCCCGAGGCGCGCGCCGCGATCGAGGCGCTCGACCGGGCCCGGGCCGCCGTGGAACCCCTCTCCGCGGGCCTGCGCGGCAGCCTCACCGTGGGTGTTCTCAGCGGGCTGACCCTGATCGACGTGCCCGCCCTGGCGGGAGACTTCCACCGGCGCCATCCCGAGGTCCGGCTGCGTACCGAGACCTCCCAACGAGGTACTGCCGGACTGATCGAACGGATCAAGGAGAGTCACGTCGACGTCGCCTTCGTGGGCGCCGACATCAAGGACGAGCACCTCAGGACGAGGGCCATCAAGCAGTTCGACGTCCAATTGCTCGTCCCGGCCGGTCACCGGCTGTCCGGCCGGAAGAGCGTGCGACTGAGGGACGTCGCGAAGGAACCGTTCGTCGACATGCCCCCAGGCTTCGGGCAACGCCAGATCGTGGACGATGCGTTCACGAGGGCGGAGCTGTCCCGGCGGGTACTGATCGAGGCCTCGGACATCACGACGATCGCGGACTTCGTGGCGCACAACCTGGGGGTGGCGTTGCTGCCCCCGGACTTCGCGGAGACGGCCGGGGACGCGGTGCGTGTCGTTCCTCTCGCGGACGCCCGGCTCTCCTGGACGCTCGGCGTGGTCGTGTCGGCGACCCGACCGCCGACACGCGCGCTGCACGCCTTCCTCGATCTCATCCCGCACCACATCCACCGCGACCGCGTCTTCTGAGCCGGCGGACACGGCCGCGTCGGACTCGGTGCCGCGTCAGGCGGCGGTGACGCTGAAAGACCCCGGAAGAAGTCGTTCACGCTCCGCCTCACTGACGGCGACGGACGCTTATTCGGTGAGGGTCACCACCGTCGGTGAGGTCGCTTCCCGGAGCGTCGCCATGGTGGTGCCGTCGGCGGAGCGGGCGGTGATCGCGGGGTGCCGGTCGGTGTCCTGGGCGTCGGGGGCGTTGGGTACATCGGGGAAGTCGGCGTAGTAGGCGATCCAGCCGGGCCGTGACGACAGGACCAGGAGGCTGGCCTCGACGGTGCGTCCGGCGACCGTCACGGTGATGCGGGACGGGGTTTCCGTCCCCCGGTACGTCCCGGCCCACAGGGTGCCGGTGTCGTCGTCGAAGGCGGTGGCGGGCAGGGGTGCAGACGACCGCGTCCATCGGCGCGCCCTGCGGGGGCGGCCGTATGCTCACCTTTGATCCTCGGTGAGGCGGGTCGGGCCACGCCGGCGTGCGAGTGGCTCTTTGGAGTGATGAAGAGCCGCGTGCGAGGTCATAGTGTCGGGCGGATGAGAGTGATGGACGGCAGGTGGCCCGGGTGGGGCGCCGACGCCGGGTTGGTCGTACTGACGTTTCTGCCGGCGCTGCTGTCGCAGCCGTACGTGGACACCTCCGGGGCGGCGTGGGCGTCGCTCACGGTGTACGAGGCGGTGGGCGTGGTGATCCTGCTCCTGCGGCGGCGACTGCCGGCCACCGCCTTCGTCGTGGGTTTCGGGACCCTGCTGGTGGCGCTGGTGGGGAGCGCGGGCGCGGGAGCCAAGCTGTCACCGCTGGTCTTCCTGCCGCTGGCGGTGCTGCTCTACGCCATGGGCAGTCACTGCGCGAGCTGGAGGCGAACCGTGTCGGCGGTCCTCGGCGTCACCGTGCTGAGCGCGGCCGGTCTCTGGCTGAACCGGATGACGACCGACTCCGACGACTTCCAGGGCGGTCTGGACGTCCTCGCCGCGCTGGCCCCGATGCCGCTGGCGTGGGCGATGGGATTCGCCGCGCGGACCCGGCAGGAACTACTGGCCGCGGCCGAGCGGCGGGCGGCCGACGCGCGCCGGGCACAGGCCCTGGAGGCGGCGCAGGCCACGCAACGCGAGCGGACACGGATCGCCGGAGAGATGCACGACGTGGTCGCGCACTCGCTGACCCTGCTCGTGGTGCACGCGGAGACCCTGCGGGCCCGCGGCGGCGAACTGCCCGACTGGGCCCGCACGCAGGTGGACGGACTGGCGGCGGCGGGCCGGCAGAGCAGCGGCGAACTGCGCGACCTGCTGCGGATGCTGCGTGACCCCGCGGACGCGGCCCCGCTCCAGCCCGTGCCGGACCTCGGCGAGCTGGGCGCGTTGCTGGACAGTCACCGTGCCGCGGGAGGGCCGGTCGGGCTGACGACGGCCGGCGCGCTGGAGTCCGTGCCGGGACCGGTGCAGCTGGCGACGTATCGCGTCGTGCAGGAGGCACTGGTCAACGCGCGGCGGCACGCGCCCGGGGCGCCGGTCCGGGTGAGTGTCGACGACGCTGGGGGAGAGTTGCGGTGCGAGGTCGTGAACGGTCGCGCCGCGCGGCGCGGCACGGCCGGCGCGGGCATCGGGCTCGGCCTGGTCAGCATGGAGGAACGGGTGAGGGCACTGGACGGCGAACTCACCGCGGGCCCGACCGAGGACGGCGGCTTCCGCGTCGTGGCCACGATGCCGTGGGAGCCTGCCGGTGTCTGAGCAGATCAGCGTGCTCGTCGTGGACGACGAGCCGATCATCCGCGCCGGACTGAGCGCGATCCTGGACAGCCAGACGGGCATCACCGTGGCAGGCACCGCGGACGACGGTGAGGAAGCCGTCGAGGCGTGCGCGCGGCTGCGGCCGGACGTGCTGCTGATGGACATTCGCATGCCGCGCCGCAACGGCCTGTGGGCGCTGACCGAGCTGGGCCGCCGGAGACTGCTCGGGCCGGGGCGCAGCCGGGTGCTCATGCTGACGACGTTCGACCTGGACGAGTACGTCGACGACGCGCTGGCGGCCGGAGCGTCCGGTTTCCTGCTGAAGAACAGTTCGTACGAGGAGCTGACCGGAGCCGTCCGTGCCGCGGCGGCCGGGCACAGCGCGCTGAGTCCCGTGGTGACCCGGCGGATCATCGAGGGCCATCTCAGCGGCCGGCGCCGGCCCAGCGACCAGGAGCTGGCCCGGCTGAGGGACCTCACCGAGCGGGAGGTCGACGTGCTGCGTCTGATCCGGGACGGGCTGAGCAACGCCGAGATCGCCGACCGGTTGCTGGTGAGTCTGCACACGGTGAAGACGCACGTCAGCCGTGTCCTCACGAAGACCGGCTGCCAGAGCAGGGCGCAGGCGGCGGTGTTGGCCAGGGACACCCTGTCCTGACCCGTCCGGTGGGCGGGCGGGGCGGCGAGAGGCCGGGTGCCTCTGGGTCATTCCTTGGAGTGATCCCGCGTCGCCGGGAAGCCCGCCATCGAGGGATGTACCGGGTGCGTGCCGCTGGCTGAATGGTCGGTGTGCGCGGGACCCGCCGAAAGGTCGCTCGACGGGTGACTGTCAGGTCCCTCTGCGCACGCAGCAACTGTCTTGCGCCGAAGGGAACTTGCCATGTCCGCACATACGCCGTCCCGCCGTCATCGGATCCGTCGGGGGGTGCTGACCATGGCGTTGGCGACCTGCCTGGGCGCGGCGCTGGTGAGCTGTTCGGATGCAGGGTCGGGCGGGGCCGGGCCGGCGGCCGGGCGGAGCGCGGCGAACACCGGGGCGGCCGGGCGGCTGAGCGCCCTCGCGCAGAAGGCGGCGGACACCGGCTCCCTGGGCGTCATCGTCCGCGTCGACTCCGGCGACGGGAAGCCCGTCGAGATCGCCCGGCAGGCCGCCTGGACGAAAGACGACCACCACCTCGCCGCCGACGACCGGTTCCGGGTCGGGTCCAACACCAAGACGCTCACCGCGACGCTCGTCCTGCAACAGGTCGCCGACAAGCGGATCGGTCTGGACGACACGGTGGAGCAGTGGCTGCCCGGACTGGTCAAGGGCGGTGAGCACATCACCGTACGGATGCTGCTCAACCACACCAGCGGCCTGGGAGACTTCCTGCTGACGCCGCAATTCCTGCCCTCCCTCACCGGTCAGGCCAAGCGCACCTGGACACCGGAGAAGCTGCTCGCCATCACGCCCGAACAGGACCCGCCGACCGAGCCCGGCAAGACGTACTCGTACAGCAACGCCAATTACGAGGCGTTGGGGCTGATTCTCGAAAAGGCCACCGGGAGCGGCCTGGCCGAGCTGATCAAGAAGAAGATCACCGGGCCGCTCGGCATGAAGGACTCGTACTTTGCCACGAAGGCCGACTGGAACACCGGCCGGCAGCACGTGACCGGCTACGAGCCGGACGCCGAGCGCTTGAAGACCATCCTCTCCCGAACCGTTGACCTGCCCGAAGGCGTCGGATTCGCCGGTCCCGAGCGTCCCGGGGACAACGTCGACACCTCTGCCATCGACCCGGGCTGGTCCTGGGCGGCCGGCGGCATGGTCTCCACCGCACAGGACTGGCAGCGCTTCCTGACCGCGCTGATCTCCGGCGAGCTGCTGCCCGAGGCGCAGCTGAAGCAGATGCGCACCACGGTCGCCGCTCCCGAGGAGGGCGGTGGCTACGGACTGGGTCTGATGCGGGTGGACACCACCTGCGGCACCGTGTGGGGGCACACCGGCGGCCTGCCCGGCTACTCCAGCGAGATCTACACCGACGCGAGCGGCCGGCGCAGTGTCGCCGTCCTGACGAGCACGAACTTCGGCATCAAGGAAGAGAAGGCCGCCACTACGAACAAGGCCCTCGTCGAAGCGGCCACCTGCCAGATGTTCGGCAAGTCTCAGCCCGCGGCCAGCCCGGCCGGATGACGGCCGCGGACACCCGCCGGCATCACCTCCGTCGGCGACCGCCTGGCTGACGACCGGTACGTGACGGTTGCCGTCACGCAGGGACGAGAGACCGGACGACCCGCCTGCCGCGCCTCCTGAGCACCGACGCCCTGCGACGGCCGGACGCGGTCACACGAAGCAATCCCCTACGACCGAACGAGCACGAAAGTTGCACGCCTCATGGCCGCCCTGCTCCACAGGATCGGCCGCCTCGCGATCCGGCGACGCGGACTCGCGGTCCTTCTGTGGGCTGTCGTCCTGGGGTCCTCGGGGCTACCAGCCCCACTGGCGTCCGCGGCCGGCGACGTGCGCACTGCTGGCCACCGTTGATGAAGTCCTGGCCCGGTTCGCCGCCCAGCGGCAGGCGGCCGAAGCCTTCCGGCTGGACCGGCAGGCCGGGCAACCGGCCCGCCTGGAGGTGGTGTCGGAGGCGGCCGGGATGGTGCCGCAGCCGGCCGCGGTCGCCGACCCTCAAGGCATACCGGTCTACTCCGGCTCCGGCTCCGGCTTCAACAGCCTCACGGGCAAACGCGGCGCCGCCCCGCGCGCGGCCGCCGGCGACCACCGCACCGTGCGCATCTTGGTGATCTCCGACTGGGACCCCAGCGGAGTCCACCTCTTCTCCGCCCTCGCCCAGGATGTCACCGCCTTCGCCACCTGCGACGCCTCCAGGCGCTGGCGCTGCCCGGCCGTGAGCTTGGTCCAGGTGGTATGTGTGCGCTGCCGGGCGAGTCAGCGGCCGATGTCTTTGCCGTTGACGGTGACGTCGGGCAGGAGGCTTGAGGGAGTTCGGCTGCAGAAGTGTCAGCGAGCCCGGGAGAGTGGCGCTGTCACGCGAGGCAGGTCGGCGGCCGTTGTGTCGATCAGTTGCGCAGTGCCTGCGCTGAGTTGCGGGTTTGTCAGGAGAAAGGGGTGTAGCGCACGGGAAGGCGTGCGAGCCCACGCAGCCAGCTGCTGGGGCGCCATGCCAGGTCGGCCGGGTCGGTATCGAGGGTGATGTCGGTGCAGCGTTCGAAGAGGGCCCGCAGGGCGATTGCGGCCTCCAGCCGGCCTAGCGGGGCGCCGAGGCAGTGGTGGATGCCATGGCCCAGCCCCAGGTGACCGCGCGCGTCGCGCCGAATGTCGAACCGGTCGGGCTCGGCGAAGCGGCGGGGGTCGCGGGAGCCCGCGGCAAGGACGAGGAGCACTCGCTCCCCGGCCGGGATAGTGACGTCGGCGATGTCCACCGGCTCTGCGGCGAATCGAAGGGTGCATTCCTTGACCGGGCCCTCGTAGCGCAGCATCTCTTCGAGTGCACCGTCGAGGAGGGTCCAGCCGGCGCGCAGTGCGGCCAGCTGGTCGGGGTGGCGCAGCAGCGCGTAGGCGCCGTTGGAGATCAGGTTGATCGCGGTCTCGTGCCCGGAGAAGAGCAGGAGGAAGGCCATGCCGAGCAGTTCGTCGGGCGCGAGCCGGTCGCCGTCGTCGTCCGCCGTGCGGGCCAGGGCACTGAGAAGGTCACCGCCCGCGTCGCGGTGTGGCTTGGCGTCGACGAGGTCGGAGAGGTAGCCGGTCAGGGCCTCCCCGGCCGCGGCACCGGCCTCGACGCTGGGAGCCGTGACGATCTGGGCGGACCAGCCGCAGAACTGCTCGCGGTCCTCGGCGGGCACCCCTAGGAGATCGCAGATGACAGTCGTGGGCAGGGGCAGGGCGAGGGACTCGACGAGGTCTGCGTGGCCGTGCGGCGCCATCGCGTCGAGGAGTTCGTCGGCGACCTCTTGGATGCGGGGGCGCATCGTCCGGACGTGGCGGTTGGTGAAGTCCGTGGCGACCAGCCCGCGCAGTCGGGTGTGCCGGGCGGGGCGCTGTGGAGCATGGACGGGCCCATGATGTTCCCGTACGCATCTCCGTTTTCGCCCCTGTCTTCTGTGGTGGTGCCGGTCGCCGTCTCGGGTGCGGAGGGGGCGGCCGGGCTGGTGCGCAGGCGTGGATCGGCCAGCGCCGCCCGCACCTCCTCATAGCCCAGGACCGCCCACACCTCGCCGTAGGGGGCGGTGGTCACACGGTGCACGGGCCCCCGCTCACGCAGAAGCGCGTAGACCGGGTACGGATCTGCGGTGAAATTCGTGCCGGGCGGTGCCAGGGCCTCGAAGGTCGGCGCGGTCATGCGGATCCCTTCGGCGCGACGGGTTTCTGCGGTGACGCGTGTGGCATGACAGGACGCTACGGACCACGGCCGCCGGAATCCGCTGTGCGCGCCTCGGGGGCCGTCGAACCAGTCGTTCGGCAGTGTCGGCTGCGCCCGATCCGGTGAGTCGTCGTGCGGGTCGGGGTGGGCGGAGGGCGTTCGGCGCGGACGTTGGGCTGGTGGGCAAAGGACATCTCAGGAGCAGTACGGCCACGCCCCTGTCGGCCGCGTGCGCGTGGTTGCCCTCCCTGACAGGGTTGCGATTCGTTGCCGCGTTCGGTGTGTTTGTCTGCCACGTGGCCACCCTGGAGGCCGCGCGCAGGGGCAGCTGGCCGGCCCCGGCCTTCTTCCTGCTGGGCCCGGTCGGCGTCTCGTTGTTCTTCGTCCTCAGCGGGTTCGTGCTGACTTGTTCGGCGCGGGAGATGGACGCGGCCCGCAGCTTCTGGCGCCGGCGCATCGTCAAGATCTACCCCAGCCATCTGGTCGTCTGGGGGCTCATCATGGTGCTCTTCCGCGGCATGGGGATGCCTCGCCCGATCATCGGCGCCATGCCCGCCCCTACAGTGCTGGGCGATGCGGCCAACGCCTTGTTGGTGCGCACCCTCATCCCGCTGCCGCAGTTCGGCCTGGCAGGCAACGGCGTCGCCTGGTCGCTCACCTGCGAATTGCTGTTCTACCTGCTCTTCCCGCTATTGCTGCCGCTGGTCAGGCGCATTCGCCCGGGGTGGCTCCCGGTCGCGGCCGGCGCCGCGGCGGTGGCGGCCTGGGCGGTCCCGGTGGTTTCGCTGGGCTTGGGCGGACCACCGTTCGAACAGAGTTCCCTGCCCGGGGCGTCACCCAGCCGCAGATGATGTTCGTGTACGTGTTCCCACCGAGCCGGCTGCCGGAGTTCGTCCTGGGCATGATTCTTGCCAGGATGCACATGAGCGGGTTCCCGGTCCGGATCGCGGACGGACAGCGCCTGGGCCACCTGCACCGACGGCCCGGGCGACCTGTCCACCACGATCGAGGGGTACCTCGCCCTGCGGCTGGCCGGGGACCCGCCGCAGGCGCCGCACATGGCAGCGGCCTCGGCGTGGGTGCGCGAACACGGCGGGGTGGTCCGGTCCAGGGTGTTCACTCGGATCTGGCCGGCGCTGTTCGGCTGGTGGCGCTGGGAGGATCTGCCTGAGCTCCCAACGGAGATGATCTTCCTGCCCACATGGGCACCGCTGAACCTGTACTCGTTCAGCTGCTGGGCCCGGCAGGCCGTCGTCCCGCTGACGATCGTGTGCGCCCACCGGCCGGCCGTTCCGGCCCCGTTCGCCATCGACGAGCTGCACACCGATCCGGCGCACCCGAACCCTCCGACCGCCAGGGCCCCGCTGACGTCGTGGGACGGCGTCTTCCACCGCCTGGACCGGGTCCTGCACCGGTGGCGCAGAATCGTCCCGCGCTCACTGCGCCGACCGCGATCCGGACCGCGGTCGGCTGGATCATCGAACGCCAGGAGGCGGACGGCTGCTTCAACGGCATCCAGCCGCCCCTCGTCTACTCGATCATCGCGCTGCGGCTGTGCGGCTGTGCGGCTGTGCGGCTGTGCGGCTGTGCGGCTGTGCGGCTTCGACCTCGACCACCCGGTGCTGCGCGCCGCCCTGCGGGCCACCGAAGCCTTCACCGTGCGCACCGCCGACGGCAAACGCTGGGTCGAAGCCTGCCAGTCCCCGGTGTGGGACACCTCCCTGGCCGTGATCGCGCTGACCGACGCCGGCCTCGCCCCTGACGCCCCGCCCCTGGTCAAGGCCGCCGACTGGCTGCTGGCCAAGGAGGTCCGCCATCGCGGGGACTGGTCCGTGCACCGTCCCCGCCTGGCCCCGGGCGGGTGGGCCTTCGGGTTCCACAACCGCAACTACCCTGACACCGACGACACCGCCGAGGTCGTGCTCGCCCTCTCCCGGGTCCGGCACCCGCGGCCGGAGAAGGCGGCCGCTGCAGTGCGCCGAGCAGTGGACTGGAACCTGGGCATGCAGTCCAAGCACGGCGCCTGGGGCGCGTACGACACCGACAACACCAGCCGTTGGCCCCAACGGCTGCCGTTCTGCGACTTCGGCGAGGTCACCGACCCACCGTCGGCCGACGTCACCGCGCACGTGGTGGTGGAGATGCTGGCGGCCACCGGGCGGGCCGGGCACCCGGCGACCCGCGCCGGCATCGACTGGCTGCTGCGCCACCAGGAGAGCGACGGCTCCTGGTACGGCCGCTGGGGGGTCAACCACCTCTACGGCACCGGAGCGGTCCTCCCCGCCCTCATCGAAGCCGGCGTGCCCGTCGACCACTCGGCCGTGCAGCGCGGCGTGCGCTGGCTGGAGAAGCACGCCAACCCCGACGGCGGCTGGGGCGAACGGTGGGAGTCCTACGCCGACCCCGCCTGGCGGGGCCGGGCCCCTCCACCACCTCCCAGACCGCGTGGGCGCTGCTCGGGCTGCTCGCCGCCGGGAGACACCACAGCGAATCGGTCGCCGCCGGCATGCGTTGGCTGGCTCGCAAGACGGCTCCTGGGACGAGCCGCAGTACACCGGCACCGGTTTCCCGGGGGACCTGCCGCTGAACTACCACCTGTACCGGCTGCTCTTCCCGGTTTGTGCGCTGGCCCGGTATCTGCGCGCCGGCGGCCACGACGGCAGCGGTACGGCCGGCCCTTCGCCTACGCCCCACCGGGCGTAGGCCCGGACACAGCCTCCACACCGGCCGAGCCCACCCGAGCCCTCCTCAAGGACGCCCGCGATGCCCACCGCACGGTCCCGCCACACGGCTCCCGACGCCGCCATTCCCCTGGTGCCCGGTGCCCGACCCGTCCTCGGACACCTGCCCGCCTTCATGAACGACGCGGTCGGAATCCTTACCCGCGGGTACGCCGAACACGGGCCGCTGTTCCGGCTGAACCTGGTCGGCACATCCATGGCCGTGCTGCTGCACCCCGAACACCGCAAAGAGGTACTCACCCATCCTGAGACCACACTGTCCATCGGCGCCGCCTACCCCTTCCTGCGCTCGATGTTCGGCACCGGTTTCTACTTCATGGCCGAGGAAGCGGAGTACCACCGCCAGCGCGAGCTGTTCACACCAGTCTTCCGCGGTCACGCACTCCAGAGATACCTGGGCGTGATGGAACAGCAGCCCCGGGAGCTCATCACACGGCTGGGGAACGAGGGGGAGGTGGAGCTGGTCCGGATGTGCGGCGAGCTGAACCTGCGCATCATCACGCGCTGCTTCTTCGGCGAGGAGTTCGGCCCGCTGTTCACGGATACCCTGAAACTGTTCGAGGAGTTCTCGGGCAACGTCAGCTTCCTGCTGCCGGCCGGGCTGCACCCGGTCCGTGCCCGGCGCAGCCGCGCCGCCCGCCGCCACCTGCACACTCTCGTCCTGCACTGCCTGGCTCAGCGACGCGCGCGGCCACTGCCCGAGCCCGACTTCCTCCAGTCCCTGATCAACAGCCGCTACCGCAACGGGACGCCCGTACCGGACAGTGCCTCGGTCCACCAGGCACTGGCACTGGTATGGGCCGCCCGGGAGACCACCGCCAACCAGCTCGCCTGAGCCCTCACCGACCTGCTGGCCCACCCCGAACACCATGCCGCCCTGCTGACCGAGCAGCAGGCGCAACTGGATCCGCGGACCGAGGCCCCGCTGACCATGGAGGCCCTGCACCGCCTGACACACCTGGACCGCATGCTGTACGAGACCGAACGACTGCACCCCCTTGCCATCCTGATCGCCCGCAAGGCGACACACGACCTGGCGATCGGCGGTCACCGGATCCGGCGCGGCACCATGGTGCTCACCTCCCCGTACCTCACCCACCGGCTGCCGGAGGAGTTCCCCGACCCGCAGGTGTTCCGTCCCGAGCGCTACGAAGAGGACCCCAAGGCGAGCCGGCGGCTGCTGGGTTTCGGCGCCGGCATCCATCGTTGCCTGGGCCAGCACTTCTCCCGCATGAAGACCAAGGTTCTCCTCAGCCTGCTGCTGCGCCACGACAGAATGGACCTGCTCGACACCCCGACTCCCGTCACCGGCCTGTCTCCCCGCGGCCTCAGCGTCCCCTGCCGCGTCCGCTACCGGCTGCGCAATCCAGACTGGCGGGCCTCATGAGCGGCACGAAGGGTGCGGCACAGCCCCCAAGGGACAAGCTGAGCGTTTCGAGGATTCCCCGACGCGTGCCCTCGGTCCTTCGGACGGGTGGTGCCCATCCGGTCCCCGGGGCCGCTGGGCAGAGCAGCTGTGTGCGGGCTGTCTGGCCGGATCGGTGACGGACTGGGGCGGGCGGATGGTGTGGGTGTAGCCGGGGTGGCAGATGGTCCGGGCTCGGTTGGCCTGGGTGACGGCGGGGCTGGTGGCTCCGGGGGCAGCGGGTGTCGGGCAGCGGCTGACCATGCTGGGTGTGGCGGTAGTGGCAGGTGCCGGTGACGGACTGGGGCTGGATGGTGTAGTGCCGCTGCGGGCCGGGCCCGACCGGCAGCGGCTGCACGGCCGCCTGGTCGCCGCCGGCCTCCTGCCCAACACCCCGCCCGTGTACCGCCGCTTCTCTGCCCGCACCGCCAGCGCCCGTCGCGAAGGAGGTTTCCCCGACCTGATCGACACCCTCCGCGAAGTACACGTTCCCCCGCCCTGGCCCGATGCTGGCGCCTTCGTCCGCGAGATGCCGCAGTACTTCCGCCTGGACCGCACCCGCGGCCAGCCCTACGCCCTCTACGTCGCGGCGGAGAAGGACACCTTGCGGCAGCTGCTCACCGGCTGGCTCGCCGAGTACGGCCTACCCGTGTCGGTGGTGCCCGGCTTCGGCAGCCAGTCCTATGCCGATCTCGTCCGCCGCTGCCTCGCCCACGAGGACCGTGAAGCGGTTCTGTGGCAGAGGACGATCTGAAAGGAACGGCCTTGCGTGCGCCTTGCGTGCGTTCCTCATCCGGTGTCCGCGGCGGTGGCCAGCCGGTGGGCAAGCCGTCGGCAGGCATCGGCGAGTTCGGGCGGGTGAAGGTCGGAGAGTTCGGTGTCGAAGGTGGCGAGGATTCCGGCGATGCCGGCCCAGGACCAGGCGCCGAGAGTGAGCCGGCAGTGCTCGGTGTCGAGGTGTTCGACGACCGAACCGCCTGGTGCCCAGCGGGCGACGACATCGGCCGACAGGTTGAGCCGGGCCCTGCCGGTGCATTCCCAGGCGGCGGGGGTGTCGCCGCGGTCATGACTGCTCATGACGAAGTCGGCGAGGTCGTGGTGGGGGAGCGGGCGCGGACTGAAGGGGCGCGCCGTGGGGCGGAGGCGAAGACGGTTGACACGGTGTACTCGCCATTGGTGATCTTCGAGGTCGTAGGCGACCAGGTACCACCGGCCTGACCAGATGACCAGGTGATGGGGCTCGATGCGGCGGGCGGGCAGAAAGTCGTCGTCCCCGGTTCCGGGGCGGGAGCCGTCGGCGCGCAGCGTTTCCGCGACGAGTACGTGGCGGTGGCGCACCGCGGTTCCCACAGCGGTGAGCGCGGCCGAGTCGATGGGGGGTGCCGGGAACTCCCAGTAGTTGCGCAGCCTGGTCAGGTGGAGGGATGCCATGGATGCCCGCAGCGCGGCGGGCAGGGCCTGTTCCAGGGTGATCAGGGCCCGTGCCGCATCGTCTTCGAGGCCGAACACCGTGCTGGGCGCGGTCTGCAGGGCCACCGCGACGGCAAGGGCCTGGTCGTGGTCGAACACCAGTGGCGGGAGGGTGTGCCGTGCGCCGAGCCGGTATCCGCCGTCGGGGCCGTGGACGGTGGTGATCGTGTATCCGAGCTCGCGCAGGGTCTCGATGTCGCGGCGGACGGTGCGCTCGCTGACCTCCAGGTGGCCGGCAAGCTTGTGCAGCGGCCACTGACGGCGTGATCCGAGCAGGGACAGGAGCCGTAAGGCCCGTCGTGAGGTGTTCGCCATCATTCCATCATGACCGGTAGTGGCCACTCGATGTCCACTACCGGTGCCAGTGTCGAGCGCCGGAGCAGGCCGGCAGTGGCGAAAGGACCGAGGGAATGCGTGTTGTGGTGGTCGGGGGCGGAATCGGCGGACTCGCGCTGGGGGCAGGATTGCGCCGCCGGGGGTTCGAGGTGGCGGTGTTCGACCGCGACGCCGATGTGGCGGCCACAGGCGGCTACCACATCACCCTGGACGAACAGGCCCAGGCGGCATTGCGGGAACTGGTGGCGCCGGAGATCGTGCGGCGTCTGCTGGCGTCGGCCTCGGCGCTGAGGCTGCGCGACCGTGATGCGTTCTGGGACCGCCGCGGCCGACTGCTCGGCCGCGGCCCGGATCTCACCGGTGACGCCAGCATCGATGTCGACCGCATCACGCTGCGCCTGCTGCTGGCGGAGGCGGTCGGCGATGACCTGCATCTGGGGCGAACCGTGTCCGGCGTCGGCCACGACGACAACGGCACACCCCACGTGCTGTTCGCCGACGCGGCACCTGTCCCCGCGGATCTGGTGGTAGGTGCAGACGGCGTCCATTCCCTGGTCGCCCGGCATCTGGCGGGAGGCCCGACGAACCGCCCGGCGGGCATCATCGGGTTTTCCGGCCGTACCCTCCGCAGGGACCTGAGCCCCGGTGAACAGCGGCGGCTCGGACTGCGGTCAGGGACGGCGATGGGACCGCGGGGCGCGGCGCTGTATGTCGGTTTCCTCGACCCCGTGGGCAACGCCGCGCTCGACGCCCCCGGGTTGCGGATGTCCGTCACCACGGGCCCGACCTACATCTGGGGCGCCATGTTCCCCGAATCCGCCGCGACCGACTCCCTTCGCGACCTGGACGGAGGCCAGCTGCAGGACGCGTTGCTGCGAGGGTTTCGCGACCGGGGCTGGGCCGGGCACACGCTGGAGGTCATCGCCCGCGCCGACCCGTGCAGCGTAGCCGCGTTCCGTTTCAACGCCGCATCGACCCGGGCCGCCGAACTCGCGCCGTGGCCTGCGGGCCGTATCACCGCGCTGGGCGACGCCGTCCACGCGACACCGCCCACCGCCGGGAAGGGGGCCGGCGCGGCAATCCGCGATGCTGCAGCTCTGCTTCAGGTTCTGGGCGACGTCGCTGACGGCGGCAGCACGCTGGTCGAGGCGGTGAACCGATTCGAGGCGGGCACACGCTTGCGCGGCAGCGAGGTTCTCACCCTGGCCATGCGAACGGTCCGCCTGATCCTGGCCACTGACACCACGTTCGGCGCCGCCGCCACCGCCGTCACCACCCCGATACTGGCCGCTGCCGCCCGGCTACGTCATTGACGAAACTGCGGGCGCAAGCCGACGGCTCCCCGACACTCAACTCGTTCTTCAACCTCGTGGTGTTCGACGTCGACAAGGCCATGGACCGGGTAGAGCCCTGCCGATCAGTAGGTGTCAAGCTGCTTCAGCGACCTACGATGCTGAGGGAGTCACCATGTTGCACCTGCTGTTTCTCCACTACGTCGGCTCGGAACAGGATGCTGGCCCGTTCATCGAGGGCCACGTCGCTTACCTGGAACGGCACCACCACGATGGCACGTTCCTGGTCTCCGGACAGACGGTTCCCACCTCGATCGGTGGGGCCATCATCGCTCACGGCGTCGATCGTGGCACGATTGAGCAGATTACTCAGCAGGATCCGTTCGTCATCCACGGCGTTGCGAGATACACGATCACAACCATCACTCCCGGACGTGTGCACGCAACTCTCGCTGATGTGCTGAGCTCCTGATTCGGTCGCGGTCGGCGATGACCTCCGGCCGCCTGACTGTTTTGCCCACGTCGTAGCGGGCGGCGGACCGTTGGCTCTTCGAGCAGGGAGGCGCAAGAAGCGAGGCCGATCCGACGGCAGACCGCCGGCCTTCGACCCGCGACGCCTACCGGCAGCGCCACACCGTCGAACGGTGCATCAACAAGCTCAAACAGTGACGCGGCCTGGCCACCCGCTACGACAAGACGGCCACCATCTACCTCGCCGCTCTGCACATCGCGGGCATCATCATCTGGACCGCGAGACGATCCAGAAGAAACGGCCTAGTAGTGCTTCGTTAGGTTCTGGCTCGGGTCAGGGGGCGGCCGCAGGTGGTGCAGGTGCCGGTCCAGCACCGCTGGGAGGTCCGCGACGACATCCACCGCGCCTTCATCACACTCGGTTGTGCCGTCGTCTGCTGGCGAAGGCTGAGGACCGCGCTCTGATTCCAGGCCGAAGTAGGGTGGCATCCCCTGTCGTGAACTCGCGCCGAGCACAAGGAGGCGGAATGTTCGCTAGCTCGTCGGCGCTGACGGCCGGAAGGCGTCATTCGGTCGGACGGCGCTGGGATGGAACCGTTCTCGCCGTGGGCAATACCGCGGCCGCTGAATGTCGTGTCGAGCGATGGGAAGACGTCGT
Source organism: Streptomyces niger (assembly GCF_000718305.1). Classification (GTDB taxonomy): domain Bacteria; phylum Actinomycetota; class Actinomycetes; order Streptomycetales; family Streptomycetaceae; genus Streptomyces; species Streptomyces niger. Next base: position 293 of record NZ_JOFQ01000023.1, on the reverse strand, counting down.
CGCGGTGGCAGCTGGCAACGTCCATACCGCGACGAACACGGGCAGGTCTCATACGGCGGGACTCCGGTCGGACGGCACGGTGCTGGCAACGGGGTGGAATGGCGATGGGCAATGTGATGTCGCTGGATGGCGAGGCGTCACTGCCGTGGCCGCGGGCTGGCGTCGCACGCTCGGACTGCTTGCGAATGGCCGCGTGTTACTGACCTTTCCGCTGCGTTGTCGGGAGTGACGTCGGCGGGTGTCCGCGGTATGCCGTTGCTATGCGGTATGCGCAAGGGGGAGGACTGAGGCCG
>NZ_JOFQ01000022.1 GCF_000718305.1 Streptomyces niger | reverse complement strand
AGTTGTGGGCGGTCATCGAGCCGCTGTTGCCGAAGGTGGAGCGTCGGGCCCTGCATCCGGGACGCAAACGGCATCCGGACCGGCTGGTGTTCCAGGGCATCCTGTTCGTGCTGCACACCGGGATTCCTGGGAGCACCTTCCGCAGGAGCTTGGCTTCGGCTCGGGCATGACCTGCTGGCGCCGGCTCGCGGAGTGGACCAAAGCCGGGGTGTGGCCCCGGCTGCATGAGGTCCTGCTGGCGCAGCTTCGCGGTGCGAACGCTCTGGACTTCTCCCCGGCAGCCGTGGACGGCTCCCACATCCGGGCGTTAGAGGGGGAGCCAAGACGGGACGAAGCCCTGTCGACCGGGGTAGGACGGGCAGCAAACATCACCTGATCACCGATGCCACCGGCATTCCGCTCGCCGTCACACTGACCGGCGGCAACCGCAACAACGTGACGCAGCTAGTCCCCCTGCTTGAGGCCGTGCCGCCGGTGCGGGGCAAGCGCGGCCGACCTCGACGCCGCCCGGGCGTGGTGCTGGGCGACCGTGGCTACGACCACGACAAGTACCGCCGCCTGGTCCGCGCTCTCGGCGTGAAACCGATGATCGCCCGCCGGGGCACCGAGCACGGCTCCGGTCTGGGTACCCAACGCTGGGTCGTGGAGCGCGCATTCGCCCACCTGCACTGGTTCCGCCGCTTACGGATCCGCTGGGAGATCCGCGACGATATCCACGAAGCCTTCCTCACCCTCGGATGCGCACTCATCTGCTGGCGACGCCCGAAGGCATCACGGTAGGAAGTCTCAGGTGATGTCGTCGACAAGAGCCTCAAGGTGGCGCTCTCCGTCGCGGGTGTGCGCGCCGGCGGCCAGCGCAGCCTTGGCGAGACGGGCCGCAGCGGGCTCACTGAAGAGTCCGCTTAGGAGCTCATTGGCCTTCCGCAGGCCGTGAGTGGTCGACCCGGCCGCGGCGTCGACCGCTTCGGTCGCGGCACGGGCGACCCCGGGCGGCAAAGCGGCGATGCGGGCGGCGAGAGTGTCGACGACGTGGTCGAGCTCGGTGTCCGGCACGGCCCGGTTCACCCATCCGATCCGTTCCGCGGTCGCGGCATCGATCAGCTGCCCGCCAAGAATGATCTCCAGTGCGCGTGCCCGACCCACGAGACCTGGCAGGTACGCGGTGCCTCCCGCACCCGGGATGATTCCCAGCCGGCACTCCATCTGGGCCATTGCGGCGCGCTCGAGCGAGGCGAACCGCATGTCCATCGCGGACAGCAGTTCCGCACCGCCGCCACGTGCCAGTCCGCGCAGCTTTGCGATGGTGACCTGCGGCAGCGACCGGATGCGTTCGTGGAGCCGCATCATCGGGTTGAGGTACTGGTCCTGTTCGGGCGCGATGGGGAGGGCAACGAATGCCGCGGGGTCGTCAGCGGTCGTCATGTCGCCGTGCGCGATGAAGAAGTCCGGGTCCGCGCTGTCGAAAACGATCACCCGGATGTCATGGTCGCCGGACATGACGTCCGCGAACCGGTCCAGGTCCGTCATCAGGGCAGCGTCGAGCAGATTGATGGGAGGGTTGTCGATCATGACGTGTGCAACGCCGCTGGTGAGGGAGATCTTGAGGGTCGAGTACGCGTCGGTCATGATTCCCTTTCGCCGTCAGGCCGTTCCTCGATAGGTATACGAGGTATATCTAGTAGTGCAGATATACTTCAACGAAATCAGGTATCGCCAGGTAGACCGCAGTGCCCGAAGTGGAGCTCAACGGCGCTGGCCGGCAGTTGCTCGACCAGCTCTTCGACAAGTGGTCCTTGCTGGTCCTGGCCGCATTGTGCGACCGACCCCGACGCTTCAACGAACTCCGGCAACACATGCCCGCTGTCACCCCGAAGTCACTGACCGCCTGCCTGCGACGACTGGAGCGCAACGGCATGGTCGAGCGAGCCGTCGTGTCCACGGATCCGGTGGCGATCGAGTACCGGATCACGCCACTGGGCCGGACCCTTCGGTCCCCTGTGCACGCCGTGCTGGAATGGGCCGCCGCTCACCTCGACGCGGTCGAAGCCGCCCGCTGTCACTACGACCAGCGACGTGTGGACAAGTGACATCCCGGCGTGCCTGGCGCAGGGCGGCGCCGGGACTCCCAACTAACTGGCCACGTCGGGCCATTGGGTGCGTGCGGCCAGAGCCAGACCCGTACCAAGGATCGCCCAGCCGGTCCGGACCCATATCCAGAATGAGCTCGGCCCTCGCCGCACCATCGCGACATCCGCATGAGCAGAAGCGGCATGTCTATGCCGATCTCCTGATGAACTACGCATGGATGGGCTTCGAAATCGGGACCATCCGCGAGCGCCTGCTGCGGGACATGCTCGCCGGCATGTTCACCGGAGAGGCGGGGCGGCACTACTGGATCAGGGTTCATGCCTCGTGGATCGCCAGTTCGTCCGCAAGCCGTGTCGGCCGTCGCTTCCTGGCCATCGTGGACGAGGAACATGCGCGCGCTGTCGTTGCCGGGCCACCGATCCGCTCGAATGTTGTGTCCGGGCCGCCGCCACCCGCTGCGCCTGTCACGGGAACATCGCGTGCAGGGCGAACGTCGGCCGGCGCCCTGATCGGTCTGGCCGCTGGACTGGTGCTCGGTTCGTTTCTACGCGGCCGACGTTAGGGGCTCGCCCACGACGGTACGGACGACATCAGCTGGTTGCTGTGCACCTCACTTCACTTCACCTCTCTTCACCTCACTTTGACTCACTTCACTTCACCTCATCTGACCCAACCTTTCCGTCCTGACCTGCACTGACCTGGCCTGTCCGGTCACGGCCTGGGCCCCGGTGCCGGCGCGTCGGTAAGGCGGGTGTTGGTTCAGCCCAGCGCGGCCATCAGGGCGGTGACATAGGCATCCAGCCGCTCCTCCAGCACTCGCGTGGTCAGGTCGGTCCTTCCTGCCTTCCGCCACGCCTGCGCCACCTGCTGTACTTCTTCCGAGGACGCCAGTCCGTCCCGCACCTGCCAGTACAGGCGCTCGCTCGCGGCCGCGGCCAGTACACCGCCGGCCTCCTCGTACGCCTCGGAGAACCGCAGGCCCCATGCTGGGCCGTGCAGGAGCGCGAGAATGGTCGAACAGTGCGCCACATGGAGATCGGCCGGGCCCCAGGAGGCCGCTGCCCAGTCGACGACCCCCGCGATGCGGACGCCTGCCGGCCCTGGATGCTCCACATCGAACAGTACGTTGCCGGGCTGGTAATCCCGGTGCAGGAACCGCCCCTCGTAGGGCGGTGCCGGCCTGCGGATCACGTCGATCGCCGCCGCCCATGCCGCCCCGTTTGCGCCCTTCGGTACCACGACGGTGTCGGCGGTCGTCAATGCCTCATACACCCGGGGCCGCTCGGTGGGACGCAATGCGTGGATCGCCACGAGTTGTCGGGCCAGCAGGGGAACGCGCGTCTCCAATTGCTCATCGTCGAGGACCATTCGACCCGGCAGATGTGTCATCAGGAGCGACGGGTACTCGCAATGCGCGGCGGTCGGGTCCACCGCGATCAGTGCAGGAGCCGGCACGCCGGTTCCCGTGAGCTGGGTCAGGGCGCCGGCCTCCCTGTTCAGCCCGTCCTCGGCGCGCTCCACGTAGAACGGGTCGACGAAGGTCCGCAACACCAGGGTACGGGTGCCTCCATCGCGGGTGCTGACGGTCAGCCTCCGCATTTCGGCAGTGATGCCGCCGTGCAGCGCGTCGCTTCTGACGATGCGTTCGCCGGCCTCCAGGTGTCGGCTCACCCAAGCCAGGGTCAACGGTCGGACAGCCGCCGTCTCGTCGTGATGGGTCACCGGGCCACCTCAACATCCGGACGGCAGCATGCGCAAAAGCTTTTCCTGGAGGTGTTGGCCACAGCCCATGGGGACGGTTCGACGCACCTGCTCGCCGAGGTGCCGGAAGGGTCGATGCCGCAGGACACGGCCCGGCTGGCGGCCGGTCGAGCGCACTGCCGCAGACAGCAGACAGCAGACAGCAGACAGCAGACAGCAGACAGCAGGCCGGAGGCGCCGACAGGACTCTCTCGCCACACCGGAGTAACGAAGCCCGCCGGGGTGGGAGGTCAATGCCTCGTGAGGCTGATACGGCCGGCCTCGGTGAATCGGAAGCCGGACAGCCGCATCAGCACGCGGCCGTCGGACCCCACTGCCGTTATCTCGTCGTGGACGGCGTCGCGGTACAACTCCACCCCCTTGGAGTTCAGCCGGCCGATGTCGAGGTCGTTGCCCGAAACGTTGAAGACCACGCGGGAGAAGCCGAGCGGTACGGTCATGAAGATGTCGTCGGATCGGTCGGGGGCCGTGCGCGGTGTCCTGACCATGGCGTCGAGCAGTACGCACGGCGTCTGAAGCAACGGCAGGGTGGGGTCACTCGTGAGGACGTCCGGGTCGAATGTGGCCTTGCAACCGTTGGGATGCAGATACGCTTCGCGGTTTCCTGCGAAGATGCCCGTCAGCCGGCCGTTCGATCCCATGATCCCGCGATCGAGGCGAAGTCGGGTTCGTGGAGCCGGCGGCCACGGAGTCCACCATGTCGCCTCGGAATGATCGGTTTCCGGTCCGAGCACCATCTTGACGTCGCGGATGGCTCGGAAGTCGGTGAGCGACTTGCGTTCGAGTTCGGCGGCGCGTTGAATTCCGGCTCCGTGCACGAGGAGATCTACGGCCTGCCGTCGGCAAGCACCTGGGTCGCGGCACGGCGCACCGCGTCCGGGTCGGTCACGTCGCAGGCGATGTAGTGCACCGAGTCCTCTCCCGCGATCGCAGCGAGTCGGTCGATGGTGGCGCGTGTCTCGCGCGCCCGCTCCCACTGGTCGAACTTTCGGGCGACCTCGGCAACGCGGGAGTTCGGGTCCTTCTGCCTGGCCTGGGAGATGACGGCCCTCTTGCGGCGGGCCAACTGCTCGTCGCTGTCTTCAAGGATCTCTGTCGGCAGTTGGCTCAGGTCGGTCGAACCGAGCAAATAGAAGGTCGCCCGGACCTGACGGGCGAGTTCGCGGAGTACGGCTGCGGTGATGCCTCGCGCTCCCCCACTGGCCACGATCACCGACCCGTCGGCCAGGGGAGATGAGCAGGAAGGCATCGGGTCGGGGACCAGGCGGGGGAAGTGCCGGGTCCCGGCTCGGTAGTAGGCGGTCGGGATGTCCCTGCGCCAGAACGGGGTCCGGAACCCGTGCTCGCGCCCGAACTCGTCCAGACCTGCGAAGAGTTCGGGAGCATCGGTCACGACGGAGATGTAGGGGCGCTGATGCTGGTCCCACATGAAGCTCTTGAGAAGTGCGGTGACGAGGCTGCCATAGGGGGACGGCGAGGCGTCGACGAAGCCGTCCACGACCAGGACTCCGACGGTCGCGGTGGTGGTCAGCAGGTCGGTGTGGTTCTTCATCGCGAGGAAGGCCAGTTCGCCCAGGCGTCGGGTCCGGTCGGGCGGTGGCTGGGGCCAGTCGCGCGAGTCGGCCCCGTTGCTGATGACGCGCAGGTGCCGGGCCAGTTGCCCCTGACCCGCGAAGGACCGCTCATTGACCTCGGTGACGACTGTCGCCAGGCTGCTCGGGCACGCCGGGTCGGTGCAATAGAGACGCCCACGTCGGGCCCGGGCGGTCTCGGCGAGTTCCTCGGCGAATCGCGCGTCGTCGGTGAGGACGAGACTCCGGTCGGGAATGGCGGTCTCCGGTTCCCGGTCGCCCGGTCGCCCGGTCGCCATCCCGGCTCGGCCCGCAGCAATACCCGGTAGCGGTCCGTCTCTTGCGCCGCCTCCCGTGCTGCACCCTGTAGCCGCGCCGTCGACTGTCGTTCACCGGCGTGCTCGTGCCCATGCTCGTGCTCGAATGCATCTGGTCGCCGTACGTCATCGCCGTCTTGTGGCGCTGTGGTGACAGCGTCGGCCCGGTCTCCCAGTGGCGTTGCGTCGGACTGGACGGCAGCGCGCTCCACCGCCACCGCCACCGCCACCGCGAGCGACGGGCTGTTGGTGCGCGGAGTGATCACTACACGTGGTGCATGCCGTGTGGCGTCGCCTTGCAGCTTCCATGCGGCGTCGCCTTCCAGCGCCCGGAGCAGCGTCACTGCGGCTTCGGCGCCGAAGAACACCGGTGCATCGCCCCTGCCCGCGCCCGCCGGTTCGCGGGGTACATCCGGTGTGTTCGGATCTGACTGGTCAGGCACCGGGGTCAATCGGCCTTGGACATGGAGACCGTGTTGTTGTGCCATCGACTCCCGTGTCACGACGAAGGCGAAGGCGCCTTCGGCCAGCGGCGCTTTCGTACCGGCGAACCTCGCGCCCCAGGCGGTCGCGTTCGCTGCGACGCCGAGGACGAGGCACATGTCGAGTTCGCCCGTTGCCAGATAGTCGGTCGCGGCTCTCAGCGCGCCGAGGAAGGAGTCCTCACCCACGTCGACCGCCAGGCAGGGGACCGTGCAGGTCGTATCGGTTGGCGACTCGGCCGGCAATGACGTTGGGCAGCGTGCCTGGGGCGGTGTTCTCGTCGATCGGGGGCGTGGCCCGGCAGACCGTGGCCACGCCGGCCGCGATGGTATCGGCCACGGCGTCTCCGTCCACCGCACGGATCTCAGGAAGCGCGCCGTCCAGCAGATGGCGGTACACGCGGACGGCGGCCTGGCCGGAGCGACGTGCGAACCCGGCATGGCCGACCACCACACCGGTTCGCTCGGCCATCTCCCGCCACGGTTCGCCTACGCCCTCAACCAGCCGTGCGACGGCGGTGAGCGCCATGAGCTGGCTTCGGTCGATCGCCTCGATCACGGGGGGAGGCATCCGGACCTGCTGGAACGCCGGGGGCGGGTAGGGGTCGGCGAACCCGGTCGCCCACGGGTGGGCTCCGGAGTTGCTCAACCACCGTCGGATGTGGTCACGGTCCGGTTCCCCCGGCAGGTGAGCGCTCCAGCCCACGACGACGAACGGGTCGTCGAGCAGCGGGGGAATCGAGCATCCGCTCAGCTCCGGGGAGACCTCGACGAGCAGTTGGTGGGCGTTGACGCCCCCGAAGCCGAAGGCCGAGACTCCGACCGCCCGGCCCTTCTGGTCCGGAAGCGGCGCGTCGGCGATGGGTACGAGGGACGCTGATGCCTCGTCGGCCAGGTCGGGGGGCACGGTGATGAACCGTTGCTGCGCCGGGACGCTGCCATGCTGAAGACCAAGAAGGCCATGGATGAGGGAGACCACGCCCGCCGCAGCGGCCGTATGACCGACGAGCGCCTTGTTCGAAGTGACCAGCGGTCGGTGCCCCTCGGCCACCGCCGCCAGTGTCCCCAGCTCGACGCGGTCACCGGTCGGTGTGCCCGTCGCATGGGCGACGATCCATTCGATCCGGGATGCGGTGATGCCCTGTACCGAGCGGGCTCGGCGGATCGCGCGCTCCTGGCCGGTCCGGCTCGGTGCGTATACGGCCTTGCCGCGCCCGTCGGAGGCGCCGCCGAAGCCCGCCAGCACCCCGAGCACGGTGTCTCCGTCGGACCGTGCCCTCTGCAAGGACTTCAACGCGACCAGTGCGGCCCCATCGCTGAGGATCACCCCGTCGGCGTCACGGTCGAAGCAGCGGACGTCCTCGTTCGGGCTGAGTCCGCCGAGTTTCGAGAACTCGACGTTGAACCGAGGAGTGAGCATCCACATGCCGCCGCAGAAGGCGATGTCGGCGCGGCCGGAAAGGATGCGCTTCGCGCCTGCGTCGACGGTGTAAAGCGATGAGGCACAGGCCGCGTCCAGGATGTGCGCCTCGGTCCTGTCCCCGGGTAGCCGGCCCTTCATGGCACGGAGAACCTGCTGGTAGGGCAGCACGAGTGAGGGATCGCTGACAGCATGAGGCAGGTGCCTGGCCAGGGCGGCGCGTACCTCGGTGGCGTGCTCGCCCGCCGTCGCCGCGAGTTGCTCCGCCACCGCGCTCTCCTCGCAGTGCAGACAACCGTCAACGGTCACCGTCGGCACGAACGCGACGCGGTCCTGGAGGGTGATGGCGACTCCTCGCCGGGCTTGTGCCAGGGCGTGCCTGAGCCACGCGGCGCCCAGCGGCAGGAAATCCCCTGTGGCGAGTTCGTTCGCCGACCCGCCCTGCGGCCCGACACCGCGGAGAAAGCCGGACCTTCGGACGTACATCCGGTCCTGGGCATCGCGATCACGGGCCCAGAAACAGTCGATGTCGAAGTGCTCTCCCGGTTCGTCGAACACCGGGTCACGCCGGTGCAGGACCTCCCAGAACTCCTCCGCCGATGAGGCGCCCGGAATGGCGATGCCCATGCCCACCACAGCTACCAGCCGGCTGTCGTCCGCCTGTCGTTCTGTGACCGATGCGGCAACCGAGACCTTCGCGGCTCGATCCGCCGAGGCCGCGGATTCCCGGGAAGCACTGCTCTCACGGCGCGACGGAGACGGCCTCTGGCGGTCGGTCAGTGGCCAGTAGTCGGCGCACATGGAATACCCCGTCGAGATGCCCGGTCCCAAAGGCGCGGCATCTCGCATCGCCCGGACGAAAACCTCGTGCTCCGGCCAGGCAGCGGCCACGGGGCCATCGATCAGCGAGGCTGACGCGGTGTTCACTCGAATCCCGAGAGGTGCGTACTCAGCTGCTTGATACCGCGTGAGCGCCTCGATGGCCGCCTTCGCCACCCCGACCGGTGTGTAGTTGGGAAGGATCAACGGCGCGCCGATCGAAGACAGGTTCACGATCGCGCCTGCGGGCCCTCGGCCGAGCAGTGGCGCGGCGGCCTGCGCACACCAACGGCTGCCGTTCACCCCCGTGTCGAATACGCGCCCCCAGTCTCGTTCGGTGACGGCATGGGAAGGCTGCATCACATCGTGGGCGGCATTGTTCACGAGCACATCAAGTCGACCGTGACGCTGCTCGACCTCGGCGAACATGCGTTGCACGCTCTCTTCGCGGGCCACCGAGCCGCGCAGCGACTCGGCCGAACCACCGGCCGCACGAATCTCTGCCTCCGCGTCGGCCGCTGCCCTGGGCGAGTGGAAACAGTTGACGATGACGTGAGCGCCTCGGGCCGCCAGCTTGCCCGCAATGACCCTGCCGACTCCCTTGCCCCCACCGGTGACCATGGCGACCGCACCGTCGAAGCTCATCAGGCCCTCCGCCCCTGTGGTGCCTCGCCACCCGCCAGTTTCCTGACGAGGTCGGCCACATCCGGGATGGTGGAGTATTCGCTGATTCTGAAACCCGTCGGAAGCTGAGGCAGCCCGTATTTGTTTGCCAGCGCGGACATCAGTTCCATCTGCTTCAGCGAATCCACACCGAGCTCGGCCTCCAGATCCGCGTCGTCGGCGAACACCTCCGGCGGATAGCTCAACCTCTCCGCGTAGAGGGCAACGATCTCCGCATGGAGCTTCTCCGGCAGTGGCAGTGGCAGCGGGAGGCTGGCCGACGTGGCCTTCGCGGCATCCCCCTCGTCCGATCCGGCGGCACAGGTCCGGCCCGGCCCTGGCGACCCCGCCGGGGCCAACTCAACTGCTGGCGAGGTTCGCCGCGTTGCGGGCTGGTGGCCTCGGGCGCCCGGGCCTGGCCAGGTACCGCAGGCTCCGTACGGCCGGGCATCGCGGTGACCCGGCCGAGCGACGGCGCTTGCGCATCGGGCAGGCTGTCGAGGCGTTCCCTGAAGTCGCCGGTGAGCCTGGTGCGAAACGGCGCCACCGCGATGGCTCCGGATTCCGCGGCTGTCACCAGATCACTCAGCGCACCCTTGGCTCCGCACTCGACGAAGACCTCCATCCCCTCGGCGTACAGCGACCGGATCGCGCCGAGAAAACGTGTCGGGGCGACCAAGTGCCGCGACAGGAGCGCCAGGACGTCGTCGTCATGCTGGTACCAGCGCGACAGATGCGTCGAGAACACCCGGACGCCTGTCGGTTGCGTACGGAGTTTCCCGACCGCGGCGACGAAGCGCCGCCGCGCCGGCTCCAGAAACGGCGTGTGCTGCATCCGCGGTGACCGCAGCCGCGTCGCCCGCCACCCCGCCGCTGCGGCCACCGTCAGGATGAGCTCCAACGCCGCGTCATCGCCGGCCACCACGTACTGCTGCGGCGCGTTGTCCGCGGCAAGACACAGTGACGGGTCGGCAATGGCGCCGATGAGCCGACGCCCCCGTTCTGCACTGATGTTGATCGCCACCAAGCCGCCGCCGGGTGGCGGGCACGCACGAAGGCTCTCCGCCCGCTCGCAGACCATCCGCGCACCGTCAGTGACCGTCAGCGCACCGCCGGCAGTGAGAGCGGCCATCTCACCCATGCTGTGCCCGACCAGGGCCACGGGCCGGACATCGTGCACCTCACGCAACAGCGTGTACGCCGCGATGGCCGCAGTGAAGATCGCCAAGTCCCAACGCGCAGGGTCTTCGCGCTGAAGGAGGTCGGCCGACGGCGCCCCCGGGTCGGTGAGCAGCGAGGACACCTCTTGGCACCCGTACTCGGCCGACACTCTTTCGATGTCCGACAACACAGCACGAACTTCGTCGTGTTCCTTGGCCGCAGTACCCAGCAGCCCCGGTAGATAGGCGCCCTGCCCAGGAAAGGTGAAGACAGGTCCGTTCCGCATCACACCTCCAGGTGGCCCGCCGAAGCAATTCGCTCCGTGTTGATCAACTCACGATAAGCGGCGTCCAATTGGTGCAACACCACACATTCCTGGAATCGGTCATGGGCTCGGCACGCACGTCTCCTGACGCCCTCCCGACGCACCAGCAACACTGCTTCCCAGGCTCTGCGCCTGTCGCGTCGCACAGTTGCGGCGCTTTCGCTCAGCCATCCGCCCGGCCTGGTGCCCGAAGCCAACTCCTTGTGCCCGAAGCCAACGTCGGCTCGGCCAACGTGGACCGGCAACGGGCCGGCGTCGGATGAGCCCGAGGTCGCCGCCGGCGGGTAGCAGATCGGCCAGTCGCGGGCTGGTCGCCAGCGCGCTCAGGCTGCTGTCGGTAGAGGTCGGTAGAGACCGGTAGAGCAACTGGCCATCCCGGCGTTTCCGATCCGAGCACCGTTGCCCGCGGCGGCCGCGGACAGTGTCATCAGGGGGTCGTCAGAGGGCTGTTGCCCACTGAGTGTGTGACGGTCAGAACGATCAGAGCTCCGTGGCGCTCCGCGACTCTGACTCCCCGTAACTCTGACTCCCCGTGACTCTGGCTTTCCGTGACTCTGACTTTCCGTGGTGCTCCATGGCGCCGAATCCGTAGACGCTGGCAGCGTGTCACCACCGAGCGTGTGCTTTCTCCGCCACTTCCAGGAGGATGGCGATGAGCGCTTCACGTTGCCTGCCGTGCTCCTTCATGGCATGACAGTTCGGGCACAGGGCGACCATCTGCACCGGATGGTCGCGTCCGCCTTCGGAGATCCTCTTGACGTGGTCGACTTCCAGTATCGGTCGCCCGTCGTCTTTCACATCGGCGGGCTGGCCACCGCATCCCGGGTTCTCACAACGTCCTCCACACCTCAGGAGGACTGCTTGCCTGGCCAGGCCGAGTCGAACTATTTCGCGGTTGACGCGCTCGACTCGACAGCCGCGTGTTGCCGCTTCTCGCTGTTCGACGGAGGAGACGAGTTGTCGATACCGGGCAACGTCCCGACTGTCCGGTGCAACGTCCCGACTGTCCGATGCGATGTCCCGACTGTCCGATGCGTCGTCGACGTCTGAGGGGGGTACCACGCCTGACGCGACGGCAGCGGCACGGCTGCCTTCGCACTTGAGGTGTCTGGACCGACCGTCGGCGAGTCCCGTATCCCCGCACACCGAGCAGCGACGTGCCGCCGCCGAGCCTGCGCCGCTCGCGGCCCTCGCTCCCGATCCGGCGTCCGCGCCGAGTCGGGAACCTTCGGCCTCCCCAGCCACCTGCTGGGGCCGCTGCACCGCTGTTGTACCGCTCGTAGCATCCCGACCCCGCCCATCCACGAGAAGCGGAGCCAGATCGATGCGAAACATGTTCGCGGCGGCCACGACCCACGGCAGGTCTCGGCCGTGAGGTCCCCATGGAGCCTTGGTCTTCGCTGCTGCTCCGTACGGTCGGTCCAGTTCGACCTGCACCGCGGCGGACCGTTCGCCGTGCTGTCGGGGGTGGTACGTCGCCGTCGCGCCAGCTGCCGTTCGGGCCTGCCGCAGCTTCTCACTGACGGATGCGTAGAGGGCATCGGTGTGATCCGGAGATTCACCGTCTATGTGAAGCAACACGCTGATCCGGCGACGGTGCTCGTAGGGCGGTGGGTCGCCGATGCGGATGCGCAGGTCCCCATGGGTGAATGTCTCCACCACGACCGTTCGCGCAGCAACCATGAAGGTTGCGCCCGGGGCGTCCAACTGTCCGATTACGTTTCTTAAAAACCGGTACCGCGCCTGGGCGGCCTCCACCTCTCTTCTGACCCCCGGCTTCTTCCACCGGGACAACACTCGGCTTCTTGAGAACTGGGCCTGCCCACCACCCTGCGAGGTGGTTTCCGTATGGTCCGGCTCACCCAACCTTTCGATCATCCGAGTCGTCCAGCCGCGTGCGACCAGATCATCCACTGTGATCCACTTTCGGTGACGCGGCACGCGTATGGCGAGTTCCGGTGGGATGGATGAGGCCACGACGACTCCTTCGCTCTGGGAGGTTTCCGGTAGAGGGTGCCACGGTCGATACCGAAGCCGGTGGCAACTTCGTCGGCAGCGATGCCTCGGTCGTCGTCTTCACGGCTCAGGCGGCGCCATGATCTGGGTAACGGGCCCTGCCCGTGACGGGTGAGAGCGACAGGGAACCGTGCGGACCCAGCTCCTACGGGATATCGACTGCCGGAGGCCTGAGCTTGCACGGAATTACATAATTACGTAACCTCGTGGGCATGGATCTGGAAGAGCGTGTTGCCGAGCTCGAACGGCGCATGGCGGAACTGGAGGGTGCGAGCCCGGCTGCGCCCGCCGTGGGGGAGGGTGATTTCTGGGCCCTCGACGCACTGAAGGCGCGGCACCCGGTGACGCAGGAGGCGGACGGTGCCGTCCTGTTCACCGGGGCGGTGCGGGTGCCGACAGGGCACCGGTATGAGTGGCAGTACGGCCTGCTCACAGAGACCCTGTTCGAAGACGATTGGCTCGACTCGGCCGAGTCGTTCGCCGCGCTCGGCAACCCCGTACGGCTGCGGCTCCTGCGGGAGATTCTGGGCGGTCTGCGCACCGCCGCCGAACTTGCTGCGCTCGAAGGCGTCGGCACCACCGGCCAGATCTACCACCACCTGCGCCAACTGACCGGCGCCGGCTGGCTGCACACCACCGAGCGTGGCCGATACGAGGTCCCTGCCGGGCGAGTGGTGCCGCTGCTCGTAGTGCTCACCGCCGCGCGCCCCGTGACCTGAGCTGACCTGACTGTTTTGTGTACGGGTCTGTATGAGTCTGTACGAGGGGGAAGTAATGTCCGTAGGCCGACGCAAGACCGCTGCGAGGATCCAGCATGCGTTGTGGCTGATCTTTTTTGCCCAGATCGCCGTCGGGTTCTTCGTGGAACTGCCGTACAACTACTGGCTGAGCTGGCTGCCCGCGCTCGGTGCGATCGCCATCAGCCTGGTGACCTCCCGATCTGCCCGTCGGCGGATCGAGACGGAGCCTCCGGCGCCCGTCGAGGTCGCGCCCCCGGTCACCGGTCGCTGGTCCGTTCTCAACAGCCCCGCCGACAAGGTGCCGAGTCACGGCACGCACAACCTCGCGCAGACCTACGCCATCGACATCATGGCTGAACCGGAGGAGGGACCCGCACGTCCCGCCCCCGTATGGTTCTGGCCCATCGCCTACCGCAACGAGGCCTATCCCGCCTTCGGGGCGCCCCTGCTGGCGGTGGCCGATGCCACCGTCGTGTACGCCGAGGACGGCCAGCGCGACCACCTCAGCCGCAGCTCCCTTGCCGGGGTGCTGTACTTCTGGCTGATCGAGGGCGTCGGCAGGACGCTCGGCGGGGCCCGCCGTATCGTCGGCAACCACATCGTCCTCGACCTGGGCGGGACGTACGCCGTGTACGCGCACGTCCAGCGCGGCTCGCTCGAGGTTCGGGCGGGCGAGAAGGTCGTCGCCGGCCAGGTACTCGGCCGCTGCGGCAACTCCGGCAACTCCACTCAGCCGCACGTGCACTTCCAGCTGATGGACGGGCCCGACCTGGACTCGGCGCGTGGCGTTCCGTTCCGCTGGCGCGGGCTCGGCGTGCCGGCCAACGGCGACGTGTTCATGACCGGTGCGGACGGCACGATCGGTGTGGACGGCACGACCGGTGCGGGCGGCACGGTCGGTGTGGACGGCACGACCGGTATGGACGGCACCTCCGGCACGACCGGTGCGGACAGCGCGGACCGCGCGGACAGCACGGAAGCCGTAGTGCCGGCGTCGTCCCACGGGGCGTGAATCCCACCGGCCACCGGCCCCCGGCCCCGGCCACCGGCCCCCGGCCGTGCGGGACATGGCCGGGGGGAGTGGCCGAGGGGAACGGATGGTACTGCCGGGCGTGCCGCGTTGGTTACGGGCGCGGCACACCCGGCACAGGTCACCCGCATAGGTCACGCGGCGTAGGTCAACGCCTAGGTCACCCGGCCTGTTCCTGCTGGTCCGCCGGGGGGATGGGCGGGGCATGCGCCAGGCCACGACCGTGCCGATCACGAGCCCCACGACGGCCAGCAGGGTGGCGACCAGGAACGGGTCATGGGAGTGCAGGGCCGGGGCGAAACCGAGGCCGATGCAGACCGCTGTTCCGGTCGCGCCGCCCAACTGGTCAGCCGCGCGCTGCACGCCAGAGGCGATCCCGGCGTCATCCGTGGTGACACCGCTGACCGCGACGTACTGCAGTCCCACGATGCCGAATCCCATCCCGGCGGAGATCAGGGCCATGGCCGGGATCAGCGCAACCCCGTCTGCCTGCAGGGCCGAGACGAGCGCGATCGCGGCCATCGCGGCTGCGGTGAACCCGATGCCGGCAAGCACGCACGCGCGTGCTCCCCACCGGCCCAGCAGACGGGGAGTGAGCAGGGAGAACACGATCAGTGAGGCCGCCAGCGGCAGCATCGTCAGGCCTGCGCCCAGCGGGCCGACGCCCCATCGGTCCTGCAGGTAGAAGGTGAAGAGCAGGAACGAAGTCGACAACGCCCCACTCAGCAACATCGTGGTCAGGTTGGCCGTCAGGCGTGTGCGGTGGGCGATGAAGCGCAGCGGCAGCAGCGGATTGAGCGAGCGTGCCTCAACGCGTACGAACGCGACCCCGGCGGTCAACGCACCGACCAGCGCCGCCGGAGCCACCCATCCGGGCGTTCCGGATTCACCGCCCTGGACCACGCCGAGGATGAGGAGCAGTGGGCACGCGGTCAGCAGCAGCGCGCCGGGCAGGTCCAGTGACGGTACGCCCTTGGCAACGGGCCGGCCGCCCTCGATCAGGAAGACGGCTGCCAGCACCACGACCAGGATGAAGGGGACCGCAACCAGAAAGGTCCACCGCCACCCCAAGTGGGCGGTGATGATTCCGGACAGGACGAACCCCAGCACGAGACCGCAGCTGGCCACCGCCGCCCACACGCTCAGCGCTCGCGACCGGCGTGGGCCCTCGGGGAACAGCAGAATGATGGTGGCCATCGCGGCAGGCAGCGCGACGGCCTCACCAGCTCCCTGCAGCAGGCGCGCGCCCACCGGCAAAGGGAAGGTGGGAGCCAGGCCTGCCAGCAAGGAGCCGGCGCCGAACAGGCCGGTGCCGAGCAGCAGCACGCGCCGCCGTCCCAGCAGATCGCTCAGCCGACCGCCGAGCATCAGCAACCCACCACCGGTGATCGTGTACCCGACCACGACCCAGGTCAGGGCAGGCCCGCCGACACCGAAGTCGGCGCCGATCGAGGGCAGAGCGATGTTGACCAGGGTCACGTCGACCGCGATGAAGAACTGCAGCATGGACACCGCGCACAGCACGAGCCATGCGCGTACAGGAGACGGGCCGCGCCCGCGTGAAGAAAGGATGCCCGAGAACATCAGGTGCTCCGTCGCTCAGAGGAATCCGAGCAGCACGAACGTGCCGCTCCGGTCTGGTCACGAAGCGGCTGGACGCCCAGGAAGGGTGTGAGTCGAACGCCCCGCCGTTAGCGGGGCACCCTGGTCACTGCGGCACAAGCGGCCGCACACGAAGCAGCAGACATGCGGTGAACGCTACCAGTTCGGTAGGACAACGACGCCGGTGGGATCGCCGGCACAGCACTGGAGTTGGTGGTCCGGGACACGGGGCACTGGGACACCGGGGTACCGGAGTACCGGGACACCGGAGTACCGGTACCCCGTACCGCCGCCTGATCCGGATCGGGCGGCGGTGCCCGTGGGCAAACTGGCCGCCCTGGGCGAACTGGCCGCCCTGGACGTGCCTACCGCATGGGGCGCTGTTCAGTGGTAGGCGTGGACGACGGCGTGGCCCTTGCCGCGGCCGATCATCCACTTGTTGACCGGCGTGGTGATGACGAAAGCGATGGCGAAGCCGCCCAGTAGCGCCGACCAGAACAGCCCGTCGGACAGTTGGGCGTCCATCGCGCCCGGGACCACGGCGATGATGGCGTTGTCGACGAGTTCCATCACGGCGATGGAGATGGTGTCGGCGGCAATCGCGATCTTGATGGCGGTCTTCAGATCCACGCCGGCTCGGCGGACCGCGAACAGGGTGAGTGAGTAGCCGAACACGAACGCCAGCGCGATCGCCAGGACCATCGTCTGTACATTTCCCCAGGCCAGCGCGGTGCCGATGGCCATGCCGACGATCTCGCCGATGGCGCATCCGGTCAGGCAGTGCAGGGTCGCCTTCACTGCCATGCCCCAGGATGCCCCGCGGTGCGCATGGCCGCCGTGCTCATGCTGGCCGTGCCCCTCATGCGCGGTATGGCCGTTCGGGGTGTTGGTGTGGTGAGCGGCGTGCTCCATGACCTGTCATCCCCAATCGTTCGAGCGATGGCGTCCTCGTACTCGTTACCGACGACGTTATACCCCCTGGGGGTATAACGCCAGTGGTGGCGCCTTGGCTGAAGGAGTGAGGTGTGTTCTTCCGTTCTGTGAGGCGTCGGTGGACGGTCGTGTGCCTGGTGGTGGCCGGGGGAAACTGCACACCGTGCTCGGCGCAAGCGCGGCCAGGAGGCGGGCGACGTCGGGTCGCCCGCCCCTGGGCTCGGGAGCTGTTCGACTCAGGCTGTCACGGGCTGCGGTTCGGCCGGGGCCGGCGCGGTAAGTCGGCCCGTGCGGTGCAGCCCGAAGAGCGCGGCGGCACAGGCAAAGCCGAGGGCCAGCAGTACGAGCCATGGCAGCGCGGACATGCCCGCGGCTCGCGCACCGTCGAGGGCCGCGCCGGTGAGCAGGTTCCCCAAGGTGATGCCGATGCCGCAGATGGTGTTGTAGAGCCCGTAGTGAGTGGCCACGAGGCGGTCACCGGAGAGCCGGACGATGACGTCCATCTCGAAGGGATACGCGATCATCGTGCCCAGTGCGAGCAAGAGGGCGGCGAACGCCGGGGGCACGGCAGCCAGCAGCCACCGGCCGAGGCCGGCTCCCGGCACGGGTAGGGCGGTGGCCGCCAGGAGTGGCAGGAATGCGAGCCCCATGAGCGCCAGTCCCCAGGCGAGTGCCCGCCCGGGGGCCATCCGCGTCTTGCACCATGCCGTCACCCTGGTCTGCAGCAAGATCGTGCTCAAACCTGAGACGGCGAAGAGCAGCGCCACTGCTGCGGTACCGG
Organism: Streptomyces niger; assembly: GCF_000718305.1. Lineage (GTDB taxonomy): Bacteria > Actinomycetota > Actinomycetes > Streptomycetales > Streptomycetaceae > Streptomyces > Streptomyces niger. The sequence continues at coordinate 76,584 of NZ_JOFQ01000022.1, read as the reverse complement.
CCTCGCCGTCGCCGCTCAGCCGTCGCACCTCCAGTGGCAGGGAGAGGTAGACCTGGAAGGACAGTACGTACGAGCCGATCATGGCGGCGGAGAAGAGCAGGAACGGCGGATTGGCCGCGACCGAGCGCCACTCGGACAGGACGCTCTCCCGCTTGCCGGGACGCTGCTTGCCGGGATGCTGTTTGCCGGAATGCTGCTTGCCGGTGTCGTCGGCCCGGCGGGCGGGCAGCGCACGGATCTGCACGATGCTGAGCAGAGCGAAGATCACGGCCGAGACCAGACAGGTGAACCGGAAGTCCACGCCGGTGACCACCATGCCCACCACCGGGCCGAGCAGAATGCCTGCCTGGTAGAACACGTTGAACAGAGCGAACGCCTCGACCCGGCGCTCGCCGGCGTCGGCGGCCAAGTAGGCCCGGACCGCCGGGTTGAACAGTGCACCGGCGAAGCCGGTGGCGGCGGAAGCCGCCAGCAACGCGGGCAGGGAGTCCACCAGTCCGAGGGTGGCGAAACCCAAGGTGCGCAGCACACAGCCGGCCACGATGAGTGGTTTGTAGCCGAACCGGTCGGCCAGCGTTCCGCCGATCAGGAACATGCCCTGCTGACTGAAGTTCCGGACGCCCAGGACGAAGCCGACCAGCCAGCCGGCCAGGCCGAGTGTCCCGGACAAGTGTGCTGCCAGGTACGGCATGAGCATGTAGAAGCCGAGGTTGATGGTGAACTGGTTCACCATCAGCAGTTGGACGCTACGTTCGTAGGAACGTACCTGTGCGAGGGTGCCCTTCACCGGTTCGCCTCCTCCTCGTTCTCGGAGGTGAGTTCAGCGCCGGCGGCCTCGACGGGCCGGGGCAGCGTCAACGGGTCCACCACGTCGGCGCACCGGGTCCACCGCGTGACCTCCTTCTCGTCCAGGCGCCCCACCACTTCCGGTTCTGCGGCCGGCGGCGAGTCGAGCAGGCCGTGTGCGGAGCAGTAGTCGTCGTCGTACACGGTGCCGAGGTACCGCTGAGGGCCGTCCGGGAAGATCGCGGCGATCCGGGTCGCTGCGGGTTCGGTCCGGGCAAGCCAGCCGGCGACGAGCGCGACCGCGCCCACGCTCCAGCCCCCGGTGGCGTAGTGGGACGCGGCCAACTGGCGGCAGGCCCACACCGCCTCCGCCGGAGCCACCCAGTGCACCTCGCTGAAGGTGCGGTAGGCGACGTTGCGTGGGTAGATGCTCGATCCGAGGCCGCGCATCAGCCGGGCCCTGGCGGGCTGACCGAAGATCGTCGACCCGATGGTGTCCACGCCGATGACACGCAACTCCGGGTAGAGCTGGCGCAGTACGCGGGAGACGCCCGAAGAGTGCCCGCCGGTGCCCACACTGCACACCAAGATGTCGACGTGGCCCAGCTGGGAGGCCAGTTCGAGAGCGAGCGGAGTGTAGGCCGTGGTGTTGTCGGGGTTGTTGTACTGATCGGGGCACCAGGAGCCAGGGTGCTGAGCCAACAGCTGGGCAACGCGGTCGCGGCGGGCTTGCTGCCAGCCGCCGGTCGGGTGCGGTGTCGATGCGATGTCGACCTGGGCTCCGTAGGCGGCCAGCAGCCGCGTCATCGACTGTTCCAGTCCTGGGTCGGTGACCAGTGTCACCGGGTGGCCGTAGGTCAGGCCGGCCAGGGCGAGGCCCAGACCGAGTGTTCCGCTTGTCGATTCGATGATCCGGTTCCCCGGGCGCAGCTCACCGCGCGCGCGTGCCCGCTCCACCATGTGCAGGCCGGGCCGGTCTTTGATGCCGCCCGGATTGAAACCCTCCAGCTTGGCCCAGAAGCCGCGTCCGGCCGGCGCCAGCGGCTCGGAAACACGCAGTACAGGGGTGTTGCCGACCAGCCGGGCAAGGCCCTGAGCTGCGGGCGAGGAGGTATGGGAAGCCGGCTCGGCAGGGAAGCGGGAGGCCGGCTCGGCAGGGAAGCGGGAGGCCGGCTCGGCAGGGAAGCGGGACGCCGGTTCGGCAGGGAAGCGGGACGCCGGCTCAGGGATGGTGCGGGCCTGAGAGTTCATGAGATGTGCCTTCAGTCGCTGTACGAGTGTGCGGGCAGCTCCTATGCGCGCGGCACGTGGCGATGGTGATACGTGCAGTACGCGCAGCGATGTCTAGACGAGCCACCGGCAGACGCGTGCCAGCGCTCTCAGTCCGTTCGCGGGCCTCAGTCCGTTCGCGGGCACGCAGAGAGCGGACGGCTGAATGCGGTCCCATGCCAAGTGGCGCGCAGGGGGCACGACTGCACCCGTGGAGGGCGCCGAAGGTGGTGCCGGATGAGCCGACGGTGCGAGCGGCGCGCCCGACCGTCCGCGGACGAAAGCCTCGCAGTCCGGATGCGGATGGGAGGCAAGCCCCTGGGAGGTCGCCCCCTTTTCGGTGGGCGCGGTCAGTGCCGTCGGTGGAGCGGGAGAGTGGGTGATGCCGTGTCCCGCAAGCGGGCAACCGAGCAGCACTATCAGCAGTCCGCCCAGCACGATTGCCGGTCGGCCGTGCTGCCGCCACGAACGGAAGAGGACACCGCGCAACGCTCGGGCAGCCGCGGGAATCCAGGAGGAAACCTGCCGCCGAAAGGGCAGGAGAACGGGGGAGGGAGAGTACGTCACAGCGCTCCGTACGAAACCGCGCAACCTGGCATGAGGTATCGCGGTAAGCAGGGGTCAGACGAACAATGAATGACGCCGACGGTCAGCCACTTGCCTCTTATTTGGCCGAAACATGGGCCGAAAAGCGGCTGAAACAACGCCGGAAGAACTGGCCGCCGTCAACGCACGACGCAGGGGCGTATCGAGATTCGGCCGGGTGACCGCGAACCAGTTCGAACAAGGCGGCCTATCGGTCTAGACCCGCAGAATGGCGGGATCTCGCCGCTCGGCGGACGTGATGCCGGCCTCTGTCGCCCGCGAGTGTGTGATGGTGCGGGCGTGCGGGAACGACGCGATGACGAACGGGGTCGGACAGGGACTGGGCAGGTCAGCGCCCTGCGGTGGCTGACCGGACACGCAATGGTCCGAGGCGTGTCCCGTGCCGTCATCGTCGTGGTGATGCGGTGGGGCATGCTCGTGCGATTCGGGCGTCGCCGATGTCGCGGACATAGTCACGCCAGGCGCGGAATGGTGTGCCGCGCTCTCGCCGCTCACGCCGTGCGTATACAGCAGTGCCAACAGGAGTACGGCCAGCCAAAGCACCCGCAGCGGACCCGCCGTCTTTCGGCAGGCCCGGAGCGAAGGTGAAGTCCGGAGGGCCGTAACCATGCCGTGATCATAGCGTCATCCCCGACCTCCTGTGCAACGAACCGGGGTGAACGCCGAGTGAATTGACCTATCGAGGTATGAGAAACCGGAGAACGGGTGGAGCGGCGCTCCATGGCTGAAGGGCTCATTCGCTCGCGCTCGACAATTGAGGGGGGAGCTAACGGGGAAACAGGGGCAGGGCGGCGTCGTTCCTCCGTCCTTTATGTGCTGCTTGGTTGCCCGAGGCGTTGGAACCATGGAAGCGGCCCCCGTGGCGTGCCTGTCCGTCGCGTCGTTCCCCGGCGAGCTCCACGAGAGCGACCGTCGTCGGACCCGGAGGTCGAACCCGGCCGGCAGATACGCCGGTTGTCGAGGCCGCATCCCACGCCTCGGAGCATGAGGAGAAGGCGTCCACCCACCTCATCTGAGTGCGTGCGGTAGAGCGCGGTAGAGCAGCGTGGGCAGCTCGATGACAGTGTGACCGGCTCGGGATCAGGCTTGCTGGTGAGCGACGCCGGTGGGACCACGCGAGCCCATGACCCGTGTCGTGCATGCCTTGGACGACGAGGGTGACGAACAGGCAGACGGGCTCATCGCAAGTGAGCGGCATCAACCGGGATCAACTTACCTTGAACGGTGCGGCCGCGGCGGAGCGGCAGAGAGCGGCCGAGAGCGGACGAGAGCGGCGTCAGCGCACCAGAAGCCCGATAGCGACCTTCAGCCGGTCGAGGTAGAACTCCCGTGATGGGGCCTGATGCTTGAGGCCGATCGATGCGCTGATCATCGTCTGCGCGACAGCGGGGGCCACTTCTTTTCCCAACTCGGCGGCGATCGCATCGGTGATCAGTTCCTCGAAACGTCGCGGCGTTGTCTCGATGATGTCTCCGAGGAGGTCGGGGTTGTCCTCGATGACCGCTGCGACGTCGCACGTCAGCGGGCCGATGTAGCGCCCCGCCCACTGATCGAATGCCTCGACGAGGCGCTCTGGAAGGGAGCGTCCGGTGTCGGCCAGGACGTGCTCGACCGCTGTGATGTCTCGCCCCAGGGCCTGGGTGACCGCGGCACGGAACAGAGCCTTCTTCGAGGAGAAGAGGAAGTACAACCCGGGCCGGGAGATGCGCGCTGCCCGTGCCACCTCCTCCATCGAGGTCTTCCGGTAACCGAATCGCGCGAACGTGACCATGGCGGAGTCCAGCACCAGGGTCCGGCGGTCGGCGTCGGCGACTGTCGGCGACGGTGGGTAGTTGGCATCGGGACTGCTCATGAAGCGAGCGTACGAGCGAGAGTCGGGCTATACAAATCTCGTTCAGTTCGTATAGTCGAAGCCATGGTCGCTCGCGAACTCATCTCCACACCCTTCACCGCCTCCAGCACCGCGGACGAGGTGGTGCGGGACATCGACCTTGCCGGTGTCCGCGCGATCGTGACGGGGGCCTCCTCCGGGCTCGGGATCGAGACGGCTCGTGCGCTGACCGCCGCCGGGGCGGAGATGACGCTTGCCGTCCGTAACACGACTGCGGGTGATGCCGTCGCTGAGAGGATCGAGGAGTCGACCGGAGGGATCCGGCCCCGCGTCGTCCGGCTCGACCTCGCCGACAGGGCCACCGTCACACGGTTCGTCGACGCATGGAGCGGCCCGCTCCACCTGCTGATCAACAACGCCGGCGTGGTCACCGGTGGCCTGGAGCGGACTCGCGAGGGCTGGGAGTGGCAATTCGCGACGAACCACCTCGGTCACTTCGCCCTGGCCACCGGTCTTCACCACGCCCTGGCCCAGGGAGCGGCCGAACGCGGCGAAGCACGGATCGTCGCGGTCAGTTCGACGGCGCACATGCGTGCCGGCGTCGACTTCGACGACTTCCACTTCGAGCGTCGCAGCTACGATCCGCAGATTGCCTACGCCCAGTCGAAGACGGCGAACGCTCTCTTCGCCGTCGAGGCGACCCGCCGCTGGGCGTCCGACGGCATCGTTGCCAATGCCGTGAACCCCGGCGGTGTTGCGACGGGTCTGCAGCGGAACTTCACACCTCAGCAGAAGAAGTCACTCGATGAGGCCGAGGCCGCCGGAGTGTTCACGTACAAGACGATCGAGCAGGGGGCCGCCACGAGCATTGTCGCGGCCGTCGCTCCGGAGTTCGCTCACTCCGGAGGCCACTACCTCGACGATTCGCAAGTGGCTTACACCGTGCCGAACGACGCCGACCTCGCGCAGCATCCGCATGGTGTCAAGGAATGGGCACTCGACCCCACCACCGCCAAGCGTCTCTGGGCGGTCTCGACGGATCTGCTGCGCGGCTGACGGAAATTCAGAACCCATTCACGCAACGGTGCTGGCCGCGTGTGCTGACTGCGTGTGCTGACCGCGTGTGCTGGCTGCGTGTGCTGGCCGCGCCACGAGAGTACGCACCGGCTGCCACCGGGCCTGACCGCGGTGCTCGCGGCATCAGCCCACCGTCAAGGGCACCACGTGATGGACCCACCGATGGCCGTTGAGTCATCTTGGCGATCTTGGCTCGCAGGCCGAAGGCGAAAGCTGGTGCACCCGGGCGTACCTCGACATGGAAATACCCAACAGCATATTCATTTGCAATATTCCGGGAATTACCTCTTGGTGGAAATTCGCCGAGAGTAATTTCTTTTCACCTCTTCGGTGAGTTTAGCGAAGCGCCTCTGGCGTGCTTCGCCGGTCGTGCGGCTGACTCGTTGGAGTCGATTGTGCGCTCGTGGGAGGCGGTGGCGCTGTGTTGGTGACGTCTGTAGCCGAACCGTGGACGCCGGCTCCTTTCCCTGACGACGCTGCCCAGCTGGTGGATTCGTTGAAGCGTCGGCTGATCTCGCGCATGGACGCGGGCGGGGCCGTGCGCGTGGCATGTCGCAGCCGGGTTCTTGAGTCGGCGCTGGCGTTGCGGTTGGTGGAGAGGGTCGGCCGGGAGGCTGCCTTGGGTGTACGTCTCCGGTCCTACCTGGAACAGCAGCAGCCACGGTTGGACGGCTTGGAGCACGTGCTTGCCGAGGCAGCGTTGGGCGACACCGGCTTCGGCCCAGGGGCGGCGCAGGAGTGGGTGAGCCTGGCACCGGCGTTCACTGCGGCTCGAAAGCGGGCGCTGGTGGAGATGCTGGCGGTGGTCCTCGATGACCATCACGTGCCGGTGTGGGATGAGCGGGCCTTTGACGGAGCCGGACTGCACAGCTGGGCGTTGGTGCAGATGAGCGCGGTCAAAGCGGTCCTGGCTACGGCTGCCGGCAGCCCGCAGAGGGTGACCGATGAGGACGTGCGACGGCTGATGGACACCCAGCGTGCGCCGCACGTGTGGGAAGGCAACGTGTTCATCCATCTCTCGGTCCTGCACGCCCTGGCGCGGTTGCCCGGCACGGAGGCCCTGGTCGCCGAGGGACTGCACAAACTTCGGGCGCACCAGCGCCCGGACGGGGGGTTGCCGTTCGTATCGGATACCGACACCTGGTGCACCGCCACCTGCGGGGCGGCCCTGGCCTCCGCCGGCGCCGACCCCCGGGTGCAACACCGGCTCGCCGCCCACCTGACACGGCGACAGCTCCCGGCCGGTGGCTGGTCCTACACCGACCTGGCCTGTCAGAGCGATGTCGATGACACCTCGGTGGCGGTGCAGTTCCTCCACGTCCTGGACGCCGAACGATACGCCGGCTCCGTCCAGCGGGGGATGAGGTCGTTGTACGCAGTACGCGGTGACGACGGCGGGTTCCCCACCTATGTAGCGGGGGCGCCCTCGGAGGCGTCGATGACCGCTGCGGCGTTGGGTGCGCTCACCTTGTGCGGGCAGCAGCACGCCCCGGCGGTCCGGCAGGGCCTGGCCTTCCTCGCCGGTCAGCAGCACGAGGACGGCTCCTTTCCCCCGGACTGGAGCAACAGTCGGCTGCACACCGTCTTCCGAGTGCTCCTCGCGGCTCGGCGCACTGCACGCCCGGCGCCTGCGGTGCGGCGCATGGTGGAGCGCAGCGCCGAGCTGGTGCGCTCACAGCAGAACAGCGACGGCGGATGGGGGCAGCAGGCGGGTGACAGCAGCGACGCCATCAGCACCGCCTACGGCCTGATCGCCCTGTGTACGCAGCCCGGCGCCAACCCCGAGCCGGCCCTCGCCGCAGCGGACTTCCTCACCACAGCCCAGCGCGCGCACGGCGGCGCCCCTCCGCGACCGGACTCCATCGGACCACGCCCGTTCATCTTCACGGTGCCCGCCCTGGCAGAAATTTTCACGCTCCTGGCACTCGGCCACCTGCGCCACCGTCTCGCCCCCGTGTCCGCAGTTCCGCCCGCACGGCGGTCTTCGCCGGCGGTGGACGGTGAGTGAGCGCGAGCGGGGCGGGGCGACCCCACGCCATGTGGGCTTCATCCCCGACGGCAACCGCCGCTGGGCACGGCAGCACGGCCTGTCGGTCATGACAGGGCACCGCCGCGGGGGGCAGGTGACGGTGGAGACGCTGCGGTGGTGCGCGGCGGCAGGAGTCGAGCGAGTCACCGTGTGGGCCCTGTCGATGGACAACCTTGTCGGGCGTCCGGAGGTCGGCAGCATGTTCACCGCTATCACCGAACTCGCCCAGGAGCTGGCGAGCATGGACGGCTGGCGCCTGCACATCATCGGCAACCCCGAACAAGCACCGAACTCCGACAGCGTCGCTGCCCTGCGCCAGGCCGAACGCGCCTCTGCGCCCCACGGGCCGCGAGCGGTCAACCTCGCCGTGGGTTACGACGGACGAGAAGAGATCATGAACGCCACTCGGTCGCTGCTGGCCCGGTACCCGCAAGTCCCGTTGGACACTGGGGCGCTGTCGCGGGAAATGGAGCGTCGCCACCAGCCCGATTGCGACTTGATCATCCGCACGTCGGGGGAGTACCGCCTCTCCGGCTTCCTGCTGTGGCAAAGCGCCTTGGCCGAGCTCTACTTCGCCCCCGAGCTGTGGCCCGACTTCACCGAACAGTCCCTCCACCGGGCACTCAACTCCTACGCCCGACGTGAGCGGCGGTTCGGCGCATGAACCCTGAAACCGACTCACCACACGAACTGACGGCGTACGCCTACCATCACCTCACCCGCCTCCTCCCACCGAGCAGTACCCCTCACCCCGCTGCCGAAAAGGTGGAGGAGGAGGTGCGCCGCTGGGCGATGCGCACCGGGCTCTACGGCCCCGGCCAGGAGTCATGCCTGGCACGGCGGAAGATCGGTCACCTGGTCGGCTCGTGCATGCCCGACGCTCCCACTCCGGTGGTCCGTCTCACCGCCCACTACCTGGCCTGGGTCTTCGCCTTCGATGACACCGTCGCCGAAGACGCCCACCGGTGGAGCGACACTCTCGCCCGGGACCTGCCTCACCTGCTGGAACACGGCACGCCGACATCCAACGCGCCCAACGAACGGAAGGCGACCAGCGGACCGAACGCGCCCAACGAAGCCAACGAAGCGAACGCGTTCAACGAACCCAACGCGTCCAACGAATCCAACGCGACCAGCGAACCGAACGTACCCAACGAACCCAACGCGCAGGAAAGCGATCTCATCGCAGCACTGGCCGACATCCGCCAGGACATCGTGACAGCCGGAGGCGAGCCGCTGCTGACGCAGCTCGCCGCGGGGTTGCGGCAGTACTTGGACAGCTGCACACGGGAAACGCCCTGGCGCGCCACACGCATGCCGCCGGCCCTGGGCGACTACCTGTGCGACCGTACCCACACCAGCGGGGGACACCCCCTGTACCTGCACCGCCTCGCGCCCGGCATGCCCCCGCTCACCGAGGCACTGCCACCCGCCGTGATCGGTCTGGCCGAACTCGCCTTCCTCATCGGGGGGCTGGCCAACGACCTCCTCGGCTTCGCCGCGGAACAGCAACACGACGACCCCGTCAACGCCGTCACCGTCCTTGCACACGAATACCGTCTGCCAACGCCCGATGCCTACCGGGCCACCGTCATCCTCCACGCCACGCTCACCCACCGCTTCACGACCGACCACGCCCGGCTGCTCACCGACCCCGGCCTCAGCGAACCCCAGCGCAGGTTCGTCGTCGCCATCGGCGGCTGGGTCGCCGGCAGCGCGGCGGCCACCACCCCGTACTGGCACCATCTGCAAACCCAGCAGCCCAGAGCGCACCGGAGGCCCCCGTGACCGGATCAGCCCCCCGAACCGTCTACGTGATCGGCGGCGGCATTGCCGGGCTCACCGCAGCCTGGCGGCTGCAGCAGCGAGGCGTCATCGTGCGCGTCTTCGAACGCGAACCCCAAGTGGGCGGGCGGATGTGCACGATCACTCAGGACGGCTTTCGCATCGAAACCGGCGCCAGCATCCTGGGCACGAACTACACCGGCATGCTCGACCTCATCAAGGAACTCGGCATCAGTGAGCAGTGGGGCCCCGCCACGGCCGTCTGCGGTTTCCTGCACAACGGCCGCCTCCACCGGGTACGCGCGGCCTCCAAGGCCGATTTCCTGCGCACTCCCATCATCGGAGTCCGCTCCAAACTCGCCCTCGCCCGTGTCCTGCCCGACCTGATCCGGCACCGCAGGTGCCTGGACTGGGACACCATGGAGCACAACGCCGACCTGGACCGGCTCAGCGTCACCGAATACTCCCGGCGCCACCTCACCCGCGAGATCCACGATCGGCTGTGCGAGCCGCTCTTCGGCGGCAGCGTCGTGCTCGGCGACCCCGCCCAGCTGGCCGCCGCCGACATGTTCTTCTACGCAGCGAAGCTCCTCGTCCCGCACTTCAACTCCCCGCACGGCGTCGGACTGCTACCCCAGACCCTGGCCGACCGGCTCCCCGTGACATTGGACGCCACCGTCACCGACGTACACACCACAGACCGCGGCATCACCCTTTCCTGGACCCACCACGGCCGCCCCCAGCCCGACGCACACGCAGACGCCGCAATCCTCGCGCTCCCCGCTCCCCACGTACCGGACCTGCTGGCCGAGCTGCCTTCCGAAGACGCCGCATACCTGCGCTCGGTCCCTTACTCGCGCGGCTTGATCACCACCTTCGGACTCTCCCACCCACCGAAGGAGACCTCACCCACCATCTTCACCACCCGCGACGCACACCCCGAGATCGCCGGCATCGAACTGCATCACAACAAGCTCCCCGGCCGCGTGGACGGCGACCGCGGACTGATCACCGTCCACCCCCGCAAGGACTTCACCGAGGGATGGTGGGACAAGGAGGACACCGCCATCGCCGAACGGCTCCTCCAAGCCGCCTCCACGATCCTCCCCGGCGTGCGAGACGCGGTGCTCACCCACCACGTCAGCCGCCGTGACCCCGCCCTCGTCGTCCGACCCCCGGGCGGATACGCCCAGCTCCGTGCCTTCAACACCCGACGCCGCACCGCCGACCCCCGCATCCAACTCGCCGGCGACTACTTCGGCCCCTCCAGCACCTACGGCGCCCTTCGCTCCGGCGAACACGCCGCCACCCGTCTCCTCGACCACTTCACCACCGACACGTGATCGAGCAGTGACACCTCAGGTGGCCGGCGATCGCGGACCGGGCGCGAGGACAATCGCGGAGAGCCACCGTGGGATACGCCGGACTCCGTCGGACCCCAAGTGGCTCGCCCGTTGCCGGCATGGGAGGTTCGGCGGTATGCCGGTCGTGTCTCACTACCGCGCAGTGTGCGAGATGTGATCGTTCACGAATTGGTTCTCCCGGGCGGCGGGCGGCCGCGTGAAGGAGGCGGTCGATGGCGTTGCCTCATGCGGAGATTCCTGCCGGCGCGAACGAGGAAGGCAGGTCACTTCCCGGCCAGCGACGGGAAGCGCCGAACCGACGGCGGACTGTTCTCGTTGGACGGCGTCCACCCCACCACTGTCGCCTACGGCATCCTCGCCCAGGAGCTGATCAACGTCATGCGGCTGGCGGGGGTCGAGTTCCGGAAACCCGATGGGATCACCGTGCGACCGGACCCGGTACGAGTGGACTTCCGCCGTCTCGTCCGCCGGGACACACTCATCAATCGACCACCCGGGAACCTGGCACCGGATCTCCACGTCCTCGGTTGGGCGGACGAGGTTCTGCAGCTCTTCCGAAGCAGTATTCGATTCGATAGCAGCTTTCGATTCGATGACTAGAGGTTGTCCCGTATGGGGTGTGAGTTATCCAGTGAGGGCCAGGTTGTGCAACCGGGCGATGCCGAGCATGGCCTGGTGAACTCCGTCGCCCTTGAGTCGGCAGTCCCGAAGGATCTTCCAGTTCTTCAGCCGCGACAGGGCGTGTTCGACCCGTGCTCGGGCCCGGCGATGGACGGCGTTCTCTGCTTCCTGTTGCGGGCTGAGGTGGCTTTGGTCTCGTCGTTTGCGGTGCGGGATGAGGAGGCCGGTGCCTTGGTAGCCGCCGTCGGCGATGGTCGGGGCTCCGCGGCAGGCCCGGTCGACGCCGGACTCGGTGAAGGCCCGGCAGTCGTTGCGGCTGCCGGGCAGCGGCAGGCCGATCGCCACCACCAGGCGACTGTTGGCGTCGATGACGACCTGCAGGTTGGTCGAGTACCGGTAGTTCTTGTTCGAGGACGCGATGGTGCGGTCGCGGGTGGGCACCAGGGTTCCGTCGACGATGTAGACGGTGTCCTTGCGTGGCCGGCGGGCCGGGGAGATGGCCAACAGCGGGGCGAGGTGGTCAAGGATCCTGTCGGCCGCGGACTTCGAGACCCCGAACAACGGCGCCACCTGCCGCAACGTGAGGTTCGTGCGCCAGTACGTCGCCACCAGCAGCACCCGGTCCTCGAGCGGCAGCCGCCACGGCCGGCCACGCCGAACGTCGCCACCGCGGCGCCGCACCAGTGCCACCAGCCTGGCGAACTGCACCTCGGTCAGACCAGCAAACGGCTCGATCCACTTCGGATCATCTGCCGAGATCACCCCACCCATGCCCAACCAACGCACCAACCGCACCACTGGTTACGGGACAACCTTTGGGGGGCGACTCACTGCGATTGAGTGCAAGACGCCCGAGACCAGGGAGATCAGTGGGTGTCCGACCTGGGTTTCTACGCACACTTCGCAGTGCACTGCGAGGTCCTCGGGAACGGGAACGGGGATGGGACGGGGACCACGATGTCGGAGACCCGAAAATTGACCAAGCCGGCGGCATATGGGGGGGTGGACGTGTCTCCACCCTGGTGACCGGACCAGCAGCGTTCGAACGTAAACACTGGAACGACGATGTTCCCTGGTCCCGATCCGATCAACGGGGCCCGTCCCGAGCATCCGGGCATGAGCCATAGAGCCTGGCCCGGGGCGGGTTCGCATCGACCCGGCGAACGAAGCCGAGGGGGGTGTTGCGGCTCGTCCATTCCGAGATGCGTGAGTCCTCGTCCTCGTCCTCGTCCGCGTCCTTGCGTGGGCAGGCACCGGTACCGGCACCATGTCCGTGCCACGTTCGTCCGTCCATGACTGCTGGTATTTATACGGATTCCCTGGTGTTACTTGTACGGATTCCCTGGTGTTATCGGAGACCGTGGTGAAGGTCCTCCCGGGCGGCATCGGGTCGCGCGGGTCAGGCGCGCGGACGCAGGGCTGGGTGGGTATGGGCGAAGTGGTAAGGACAAGGTCCGGTGCGGTCAGGGGCTTGTCGGAGAACGGGGTGTCGGTGTTTCGCGGGATTCCCTACGCGGCGCCGCTGCGCGGGCCGCTGCGGTTTCAGGCGCCGCTGCCTGCGCCGGGGTGGGACGGCGTGCGTGATGCGCGATCGTTCGCGGCGTCGGTTCCCCAGCCCGCGCATCCTCAGGCACCTCGGGCCGGTGCGAGTCCGGAGTGCCTCACCGTGAACGTGTGGACGCCCCGGTCGGAACGCGGCGATCTGCCGGTCATGGTGTGGTTGCACGGTGGGGGATTCATCGGCGGCTCCGCCAACAGCCCCGACTTCGAGGGAACAGCGCTCGCCCGCCAGGGTGTGGTGCTGGTGACGGTGAACTACCGGGTCGGGTACGAAGGTTTCGGGTGGGTCGCCGACGCCCCGTGCAACCGCGGCGTGCTGGACCAGATCGCCGCGTTGGGCTGGGTGCAGGAGAACATCGCCGCCTTCGGCGGAGACCCGGGCAGGGTGACGGTGTTCGGTCAATCTGCAGGCGCGTCGTCGATCGCCGCGCTGATGTGCGGTGGCGACTCGCACGGGTTGTTCCAGAGGACGATCGCCCAGAGCCCTGGCAATGTGTTCGTCCCTTTCGACGAGGCACGCGCCGTCTCGAAGATGATCACCGAAGAGCTTGGTGTCCAACCGACGGCCGAGGCGCTGGCGGCACTATCGCCGGAGGCTATCCACGCCGTGCAGTGGAACCCGGTGCTGGTCATGTCCGCAGAGCCGAGTGCCTGGAGTCATCCGCACAGCCCGTACGCATGCGTTCTCGACGGCGAACTGCTCGATGAGCGGCCGTGGGCGGCGATGCGCCGGACCGGGGCCGGGCGATCGATCGACCTGTTGTGCGGCGCCACGGCCGAGGAAGCCCGTATCTTCACCGCGGGCCAGGACCCGGCCGAGGCAGACCCCGTCCGGGCCGCCCGAAGCATGGGCTTGGACACTGCCGAGGTACGGGACTACCGTCGAGCCTTTCCGGGCATCACCGATGCCGACCTGACCACTCTGATCGCCTCCGACGCGATGTTCCGGATGCCCGCACGCTGGTGCGCGCAAGCCCACGCCGGTAGCGGCGGACGCACTTACCTGTACGAGTTCGCCTGGGTGGGGAACCCTGCGCTGGGCGCCTGCCATGGCCTCGACGTACCGTTCACTTTCGGAGTCCCGACCGGCCCGCTGGGTGCGGATCTTCTCGGCGTGGCGGTGCCCGACGAGTTCGAGACGCTGTCTGCCGCCATGCGCGACGCCTGGGTTTCGTTCGCCACCACCGGTGACCCCGGCTGGCCCCGCTACGAACCTGACGACTGGCTCGCCCGGGTCTGGGAGCTGCCTCCTGCGGTGCGTGCTGACCCGACGGCGACCTCCGGCGCGATCTGGGACTGCCGGCCCAACAGTCGCCCGTAGTCGCGCTGACAGGACGTCTGCGCTGCATCCCGAAGCTCGGTCGGATGCAGTCCGACGCAGTTCGATTCAGTTCGATGCAACCCGATTCAGTCCGATGCAGTCCCTTCAGTCCGACGAGCCCGGGAGAGAGGGAAGGGAGAGGGAAGGGAGAGGGAAGGGAGAGGAAGGGGACAGGGCGAGAGCGAGGGGGCAAGGAATGACTGACTCATCCACCGGCCGGCGCCCGGCGGGGTCCGGTTCCGTGCACGTCACCGTGTGGGGTGACGGAAACACCGACCGCCCGCCCGCCGTGTTCGTCCACGGGATCCTCACCTGGGGTGACGACGACCGCTACGGATTCACGGCACAGCGCCCGCTGGCGGACCGGTACCGGCTGCTGCTGATGGACCGCCGAGGATACGGGCGCAGTCCCGCTGTCGAACGCAGCGACTGGGCGGTGGACGCCGAGGACATCATCGGGCTTCTCGGGAACGGCGCGCATCTGGTCGGGCATGCCTACGGTGGCGTCGGCGCGTTGGCCGCCGCCGTACGCCGCCCCGACCTTATCCGCTCGCTCACCCTCATCCAGCCCGGCGCGCTGCGGCCGGCCGAACGCCACCCCGTCGTCGCCGAGGCACTGGCGAGGGCCCGCGCGGCCACCGCGGCGCTGCCCGGCGACCTCACGCCGGAGGAGTTCCTGCGAGGGGCCACCGAGTCGGTCGGCATGGCCACGCCCGAAGCGACGCCGGCGCGGCTGCGTGCCGCGGCCGCCACGATGACCGAACTTCCCTGTTGGGACGCGGACATCCCGCTCACCTCGCTGGCCGATGCACCCTTCCCGAAATTGATGATCTCCGGTGACTGGGAAGGCGCGCCCGAGCAGTATCGGAAGTACGCAGGGGAGCCGCTGATCGCCGGTGCGGCACATATCGCGGAAGCCATCGGGGCCGGGCACCTCATCGTTCCCGGCTACTACCCGCACACCCAGCAGCCGGAACGCGTCAACGCCGCGCTCCGGAAACTGTGGGACAGCACCGCCGCGGCCTGATCGCCCCCTTTTCCGACCGAGTACGGCAGCTCACCGCTCGGGTGCGGATGCCGCGTAGTGGTAGTGGTTTTGCACGACGACCTGTCACACAGGCTGCATAGGGCCACATGGGACTGCATGGGGCTGCATGAACCTGCGGGCCGCGCCGGAACTTGGCGTGTGCGCGATGAGCGCCGGCCACCAGGATCGAACCAGGCGAGTGGTGCGGGGCTTGGCCGACACCCATCGGATCGGCTTGCGTCCGGTGCAGCGCTCACTGCAAGCAGTCGTGCAACGCCGTCCTGCATGGTGGAAGCGGTGCCTCACACCGAAGGTGACCGCGCAAGCGCTCGCGGCCGGTCGGGAGGGGTACGGCAGGCGCTGTTCCGATGGATGACGGGGGGCCACCGGAGCGGCGCCGCCCCATGTCGCAACCAACCTAGGGGAACGAGGGAGTTGAGGGGCCCGAGGGGGGCGAGCGTGCACCGTGATGTCACCCCGCTCACCTCACAGCCTTCCTGGTGTACGCCCTCCTCAGCTGTGGTGGGCGGCGCGGCCGGGGCAGCCGGATTGCGAGCGCGGGGCCGGCCGGGGCGAGGGGGCCCGAACGCTCGGGCTGCATGCTTCGTTCGACTCGTTCGACAGATCCGCGGTTGGCTGGACAACTCTCAGCTGGGCTGCGATCTCCTCCAGGCAGGCCGGTTCCAGGGCGGCCAGTGGGGCGATGACGGCGTCGGTGAAGCCGCGGGCGAGGGACCGCTTGACCAGGTCGGCGGACGGTGGGGAGGTGACGGCCGCGGCGAGGGCCAAGCAGCGGGCGTCGTCCTCTTCGAGGTCGTCGATGAGGGGGAGGGCCTCGGATCGAAGGTCTGCGTCGAGCATCGCTTCGACCAGGCTGGTGAGGACGTCCTCGGCCAGCACGTCGCTCAGTCGGCGGGCTTCGGCGTGGTAACGGTCCCAGAGGCGCAGGCGGACGACTGCTTCCAGCGGCACGGTGTTCGTTGCGTAGTGGGCGCCCGTGACCAGGGCGGCGTGCTGCAGTGTGTCCAAAAGTCTGGTGGATTCCTCGGTGAGGCCGGTGGCTTGGCAGGCCGCGGTGAGCCACGGGTAGGCCCAGAGGCCACCGTCCAGCGTCATGCCTGGGTCTGCGGTTCCGGCGAGTTGAGCCGTGACGTCGCGGCACAGGGCCTGGTGACCGGCGTCGCACATCTCGACGATCATCGCAGCCACCTGTTCCTGCCTGTGGGCCATCGCAGCCACCTGTTCCTGCCTGTGGGCCATCGCAGCTACCTGCTCCCGCCTGCTGGCACCGTCCTGCGGGGAACTCGCGGGCGTGGTCAGTGCCGCTTCACGGATCAAGGAGATCGCCGCGGGGATGTCGTCCGCCAGCAGGTGCGCGCGCAGTTCGAGGGTGAGGCCGGGGAGGTCGGTCCGGGGGAGCCGGCGGACCAGTTCATGAGCCGCATCGGAGTGCCCAGCGCGGAGATGGAGGGAGATGAGCTCGCGGGTGACGCGGGTACGCCAGCCGGCGACGCTCGGGTCCGTGGATTCCTCGATGCCTTCTGTCACCCGGGCGATGAGCAGGTCGAGGTCGGCTGAGCGGTGAGCGGCGTCCGCTTCGATGGCCCTCGCGGCGTTCAAGAGGATGTCGATGCGGTCGATCCGGTCCGCCTCGAAGCACGCTGCGATCCTCAAGACGTGGTCGAGACGGCCGAGCCGGGCGGCTGTGCTTGCCACAGCCTGCGCGTCCCACTTGGCACCTGTGGCCCACTTGGCACCTGCGGCGTCGTTGGCCTGCAGCACCGTGTGAAGGGCCAGTTCCAGGGCGGGCGCTGCCAGCTCCGTTCGCCCTACGGTGCCGGCGGCCGCCTGGGCGAAGGCCGCCAAGACGGTGGGCGGCGGGGTGTCCCTGGCGTTGTCGAGGGCCGCTTCCACCTCGCGCACCACCGGAGCGGCGTCCTGGGGCGTGTCGGAGTCGAGCAGGGCCAGGGCGATCTCCGCGAGGCAGTCCGCACGGACCTCGGGGTTGACGACGTCCTGGGCCAGGGAGACCGCCAGTGAAAGGTGGCCGTTGACCCGGGCGGACGTCGCGGCGCCGGCGAGCAGTTCGTCGGAGGCCCCGGGCTGTCGGGGATCGAGGCCATGGGCGGCAAGGGCGGTGTAGGTGAGCTCGACAAGGTCGGCATCGGGAGAGCTTGAGGCGAGCAGGTGGCGGGCCCGGTCCTCGTTCTGGTAAGCGGCCGATTCCACGAGTTCGGAGGCGGGGAACTCATCGTTCAGGGCCGTGAGGAGTGCGTCGGGTACGTGGCGACGGCCGCCCTTGGCGGCATACTCGCCGCAGGCGGTGAGGAGAGCTCGTTTCCTGCCGTCCCGGTCCAGGTGGGCGACGTGCTGGAGGAGGCGGTCGAGGTCGCCGAGAGCGGCGAACGCCGGCGCGAGGAGGCCGCAGAAGTCGGCGCGGTCCTCGGCATCGACGCGTTCGATGGCCTCCTCGATGAGAGTCCGCGTCAGCGCTGGATCGATCTCGGCCAGAGCGTCGGCGGTGGTGGTGAGGGACCAGCCCCGCTCATCGCCGCTCTCGATGACGGCTCGGCGAGCGATGTCGGCTGCGCCGGGTTCGCCGTACCGTGCAAGTACGAGGGCTGCGCGCACCGTGTGTTCCACCTGCTCCAGCGGCAGCCTTCCTGAGATGGCCATGGCTTCGTGGATGAGGTTCCGCGCCTCGATCGGCTGGGTTTCCAGCAGATGCTCGCCGATCGCCAGCAGCGCGTCGGCCTGTACGTAGACGTTCTGTGGAGTGCGGGCGAGCTGGATGCCCTCCTCGGCTCGGCCGAGGCGTACCAGCAACAGCGGATACGTGGCGGGCACGGTGAAGTGATCGTCCTCGATGCGCTTGTGGAGCAGTGACACTCGCGTCAACAGGGTGAGGTCGCAGTCGGGAGTTGCCGCGAGGAGCCGTGCAGCGTTGGACAGTTCCGACAGCGCGCTCAGCTCGCCGTCGGTCCGGCGGCGGAGCAGGGCGCGGCGAGCGGGGGAGGCCAGGGCCGCCAGCGTCCGGCCGGCACCTTCGGTGAGCAGGAGGGTCGGGTAGGCCTCGGTCAGGTAGTCCGGAGTGTTGTCGGGCCAGTCGGCCGCGGCGAAGCCGCGGGCCCAGTCGTCGATCGCGGTGCGGGTACGGGTGAACTCCTCGGGTTCCAGGTCCTCCCGGATGGCGACGGCCAGCGTGTCATGGGCGAGGGTGTACCGGGTCGGCGTACCGGGACGCGGCTCCACGACACGGGAGAGCCCCCGTTCCAGGGTCCGGCGGATCGCCAGCGCGGAGTCGTTGCCGATCGAGGCGATGTCCCTGCTGCTCAGTGCGCCGCCGGCGACCGCCATCGTGGTCAGGACGGTGCGCGGGACAGGCTCGGCGAGTACGTTATCCAGTTCTTGGCGGGCGCGCAGGAGCAGGCTCGTCGCCGCCGAGGACGGTGACAGCACCTGGCGGCGGCAGGTGCGCAGCGGATGGCTGCCGTCCACATCGAGCGGCACGTCGGAGTGGCGGCTCGTCACCAGTACGTGGGCCGCCGGACCGAGAGCGGTCGGCAGCTGCGCGGCGATGCTCGGCTCAGCCAGCTCGCGATAGTCGTTCTCGTCCAGGCCGTCGACGAGCAGCAGCAGAGAACGTCCGGGGATCCGCATCGCGCGCCCCCAAAGGCTGAGGAAGGCGGCAGCGTCCGGTTCGGCGGGCGGAAACTCGCCCAGCAGAGCCGCGAGCTGGTCACACATGGCCCGGTGGAACTGCTGGACGCGCATTTGCCCATCACGCCGGGAAATGACGAACGACACCACGTCCAGCCCGGGGTGAGCCCTCGTGGCGAAGTGGGTGACGAGAGAGGTCTTCCCTGCCCAAGGGCCGGCGACGAGCATCAGGTAGGGGTCCGGCCCGGTCGCGAACGCCAGGAGGTCGGCGATCTCCCGTTCGCGGTCGGTCAGTTCGGCGCATCGGGCCGCGTACTGCCGCAACATCGCCTCATAGGCCGGGCGACGCCGCTCCTGCCCCCGCAGGGGTTTCGGTACGACACCGTGCGAGGCCAGCAGCTCACGTGCGGCGGTGGCGCTCGACTCGGGCTCGCGTTCACCTTCCGCACGCGGCTCGTACGCGCCGATCACAGCCGCCAGCCGCACGGCCTCCAGCCCGCCCGAGTGGGTCGACTCCACGACGACGCCGACAGCCGTCCCCTCACAGACGACGCCCGCGCCGGAGAAACCGCTCCAGTCGCGTGCTTCCAGACGGCGGCCATCCGCCCGATGCAGCAGCAGACGGCCCCGCTTCACACTCGACCCGAGCGGGATCATCCCGGTGATCTGGTCGCTGTCGCGCCACGTCGCGGTGTCCGTGCCGGTCCAGCTCTGATGGCGCGGAAAGCCGATGGCGGTGAACGGAAGCTGGCCGTCGGCCTCCCCTGATACCACTCCAACAGTCATCGGAGCGATCTCGTCGAGGGGGACGTCCGGGACGAGGCTGAGGGGGACGTCCGAAGTGAGGCTGAGGGGGACGTCCGAAGCGAGGCTGAGGGGGACGTCCGGAGCGGGGTCGAGGGGGACGTCCGGAGCGAGTTCGATGAACGCGACGTCCAGCCGGGCACCTCGCCACACTGCCCGGCCGGTGACGACGATCTCATCGGCAGCGCCGCCGAACAGACGCACCCTGACCGACCCACCGTGCCCGACCACATGCCCCGCCGTCACCACCAAGGACGTCGCGAGCCGCAGTCCCGAGCCGTACCCGGTGCCGCCGTCCTGCTCAACCAGGAC
Source organism: Streptomyces niger (assembly GCF_000718305.1). Lineage (GTDB taxonomy): Bacteria > Actinomycetota > Actinomycetes > Streptomycetales > Streptomycetaceae > Streptomyces > Streptomyces niger. The sequence continues at coordinate 56,532 of NZ_JOFQ01000022.1, read as the reverse complement.
CTCGACACACCGCCCGGTAAGGGAATCCCTCACCACGGTTCTCAGCGCGGGAGTTCGGGCAGCCGGTCGATGACCGACAGCGGCCGGCCGGCGTCATCGGTAGGCGTAAGGGTCATCCGCACGCGCTGCGTCCGGCCGCCGCTGCGCCTACCGTCGGCGCCCGCCTCGACCACCCACAGCTTCAGCCCGCCGCGCCCGCTTGCCTCTCTCGTCATCGTGACCTCGAACTCCAGCTCTACGGTCCCGACGCCGAACTTGACTCCGCGGCCGACCGATTCCTGTTGCGCCGTCTCCAACTGTTCGCGGAGTACGCGGATGTAGTCGGCCAGGGGCACGCCGTCGGGATCGCTCATCAGTCGCTGCCTCCAGGTACGTCGATATCAAGAAGTCTGCCAGGTGGCCACCTTGTTCGTATGCGGGTCGGAGTTTCGGTGGCGGGACGGGGTTCGTAGGCGGGACGGAGTTCGTATGCGGGACGAACTCGTCCTACCTTGACGCGCTGCGGGGGCGAGCGACTGAGGACGTGGCGCACAGCCTCGGAGCCGTACCTTTTGCGCGCGCCCTGATCTCAGTTCGTGGCCAGCGGTCCGGCGACGGCCTGTCAGTCGGATGGTCCCTGTGAAGGTGACTTCGTGCAGGACGCATCTTCGCGTTGCCTTGCAGTGGGTGCGGGTATCGGTGCGGTCAGCGGCTCGGCTGCTTCGAGGAGGAGTTGGAGGGTTTTCGTCAGCCCGGCAACGCGGTGTGCCATTTGGCTGTGACGGTCGCCGGGGGCAAACGCTTCGGCATCGGCCTCGTTGGAGTCGAGGTGGCGCCGGGCAAACGCGATCACTGCGCCCAGTGCACGTTGCTGCTCGGTGACTGAATACGTCATAGTGCCCCCTTTTTTCAGGCGCCGCCGAAGCGATTCGGCGCTGCGTAGTGGTGGTGCGTGAAGGTGTGGCCCGGTGTCGGGGCGAACGCACGCTACCGCACGCTGAGAGCGGCCTGCAGTGACTCGGTGGTCCGCTCGGAGGCGCGACAGTTGATGATGCGCCGTGCTGTACGGCCAGCGCACTGGGCGTGAGTGTTCGGCACCCAGGCGTTCGACCGGGTGCCGGCGATAGTGAGAGGTCATCTGGTTCGTCGAGAGTCTGCAGGATCGGCCGTCTTCGGCTGTCGTCGGCTGTCTTCGGCCGTCGGTACCGGCGACCATTGCCGTGACGCACACCCGTCGACGGCTGGGTGCTCCGGCGGCCTCCCGGCGTCCGGAGCCCCGCGTCTGTGTACGAGCAGCGCGCCTACCGCCGCGCGGGCACTGCGCCGGACCGCAGCTGCGTAGGAGGTGAACGTCCCGGTGCGCGGGCCGGGAGAAAGCGTCCTCCTGCGCGGGTGTGGCGGGTTCGGTGAAGATGGCGGGTCGCATCTGATGGGAATTTTCGGCGCCCACGCCGCCGTGCCGAACGAGCAGCTCCCCCCGGTCGCGCAGTCCACGAGCCGCCGGACATGCCCGTAGGCGACCTCCAGCACATAGGCGACCTCCAGCACGTCGACGACCTCCAGCACGGTGGGCCAGGTCCTGCGAGGTGATCCGGGGCGCCCGGCAGCCGCCGGACGAGCGTGTATCGCCGATGAGGACCAGCGACTGACGGGCCGGAGCAGCGTGAGGCATACGACCCGCTCATGCACAGCGTCCATGTCGTCGTCCGGCCTCGGGGGGACATCGGGACAGCGGTTATCGGTGAGAACGATCGTGGCCGGGTGGTGTCGATGAGCGCGCACAGCGCCTCGACCCATGGCGGGCTTCGTGAAAGCAGTGAGAACGCCGGAACCAGCGGGCGGCTGTGTTCGTCTGCGGGGCGTGCAGGCATCCCCGCGAAGCGCTTGACCTTACCCTCAAGGGCAAGGTTTAGCGTTCTTCGAGGTGAGAGGCATGCGGATCGGTGAGCTGGCCCGGCGAGCGGGTGTGACGACCAAGGCGGTGCGCTACTACGAATCGCTGGGGCTGCTCGCGCCGGTGCGGTTGACCAACGGCTACCGGGACTACGACGAGCACGACGTACGGCTCACGCAGGAGATCCGGACGCTGTGTCGCCTCGGCATCCCTGTCGAGGCGACACGGCCGTTCCTGGAATGCCTGGCCCTGGGACACCGGCACGCGGACGACTGCCCGGCCGCGCTGGCCGGGTACCGGGACGCCATTGATGAGCTCACGCAGCGGATCGATGACCTCACCGCCCGCCGGGCGGTACTGATGGCGCACCTGCACGAGGCCGCTCACCGCAACAGCCGCTTCGCACCGGCTACCGAAGGAGAGGAACCGATGACCGACTACACGAGCCTGCCTGCCGACCTGCCCGTTCCCAAGGACGACGGCGCTGCTGCCCACCTGCGCGGTGCGAGAATGCCGCAGCTGCGACTCCACGCCACCGACGGCGCCACAATCAGCCTGGACGCGCTGGGCGCAGGCCGCACGGTGCTTTACATCTACCCGCTGACGGGCCGCCCCGGCACCGATCTGCCCGAGGGCTGGGACTCCATCCCCGGCGCCCGTGGCTGCACCGCCGAGACATGCGGCTTCCGCGACCACCACCAGGACCTGCTCGCGGCCGGCGCGACCAGGGTGTACGGCCTCTCCAGCCAGGACAGCGACTACCAACGTGAGGTCACCGAGCGGCTCCGCCTGCCGTTCCAGATGTTGTCCGACCCCGCACGGCGCTTGGCCCAGGCGCTGGACCTTCCCACCTTCACCACAGGCGGGCTGACGCTGTACAAGCGGCTCACGCTGATCATCAAAGACGACGTGATCGAGCACGTTTTCTACCCGATCTTCCCGCCGGACAAGCATGCCGACCAGGTCCTGGCCTGGCTCGGCGACAACGCCCACCGGCCTTGACACATCGGTACAGCTGTTGGCGACGATCACGGTTCGGTCGGAACAAGGGCGCTGACCCTGTTGTCGAATTCGCGTCGGGCCTTTCGCTGTGCCGGGACGGTTGGAGCGCCTTGAGTGCCGTCGAGGGGTTGGCAGCGGGCGAGGAGCTGGCGGTGGACTGCCGGGGTGGCGCTGACGTGCAGGGTCCTCCTCGAAGACGACCGGGTCCTCGATCCCGGCTTCGTCCAGGACGGTGAGGGCCCCGGGCTGCTGCTGGGCCGGGGACTGGGGTGCGGGCGGCCGCCACACCGGGTGGGTGCGGCGGCCGCGGGTGGAATCGGCTCGTGTCGAGTCGGTGAGGTTTTCCTCAGCGGCCTTGTGATGGGCTCTTTCAGCCGACGATACGAGCCGTGGCGAGGTCGGCGAGGATCTGATCGACGGTTTGGTGGGGTGTCTGGTTCGACGTGTCCAGCCAGAGCCCGCGGCGTGGGGTGTCCCGATGCAGCGCGTCGTTGAGGATGTCGACCGTCCAGGGGCCGCCGTAGCCGTTTTTGCGCCGGCAGGCCTCACGCGTTGTGACTGCTTCGGGGCCGGGGGCAAGGACGACCAGATACAGGGGCCTTGTCGTCACGGCGTCGAGGTAGGCGTCCAAGTACTCACCGAGGACGACGTCTTGGACGATGACGGTCCACCCCGCCTGTGCGTACAGGTCTGCGACCACAGCGGATGCCCGGTAGCGCAGTTGCAGCTGATCCCTGGCCTCGGCGGTCGGCCGGGGCGTGAACTCCTCGCGACCGGACACGATCATCCGCCGGAAGCCGTCGCCGCGCAGGTGCACGGAGCGTGGGAGCCGCTCGGCCAGCAGCTGGGCGATGGTGGACTTCCCGGACGCCATGACGCCCGTGACGAGCACGACCGCGGAATCGAGCTCCTGCACTGTTGACCCCCGTCGTGATGCACCTGAGTCAGAACTGCCGTGAGGCCACTGCTAGGACAGGTCTCATCACAAGGTCATGTCCGTAACCACCAGAGGCCACGTTGGTCACCCATGTTGCCACGCTCGATGTCCCCCGCCAGGTCGTGGACCACCGCGCCCGTCTGCCGGCCGCGCACCGCCGCCGGATCGGCGACACCACCCGCGCCGCACCCGCCCTCAACCAACATCAAAAGCATTCTTCATGGAGAAAGCGTCCGAAAGCGTCAGTCAGCAGGGCGGCGGATCAGCCCGGTCTCACCGCACCCTCGGGCACTCCGAACCACTCCTTCAGCGCCTCCGCCAGCCCGGCCGTCGACGTCGGCGCTTGCCCCGTCGCGTCGGCCGCCCAGGCCGTGAAGCCGTCCGGACGGACGAGGACCGCCGCCAGTTCCGGGCGGGACGGGCAGCCGGCCGTCAGGGTGTCGACGCGGCCGGCATACCCCGCAGCGAAGGCCCGGAGCTCCGGGTCGTCGGTGAGGTCCAGCAGGAGCGCCCGGCCGCCGTGGAGGTGGTCCGCGAGGCGGCAGCCGTCGGTGAGTTCGAGGTCCGGGGTACTGCGGCCGGTCAGCGGGTGCTCGCCCGGCAACTCGTACCGCACCCCACCACCGTTGAGCCGCGCGGTGAGATACGTGGTGCCCACGACCGTCCCCGCGAGGTCGCTGACGATCTCGCGCAAGGCCCGGGACTGAGGGTCCGGGCGCATGGCCGCGACCTGGGACCGGGTCCAGTCCAGGACCCACGCACCGACCGGGTGCCGCTCTGAGGTGTACGTGTCCAGCAGCCGTTCCGGGGCCCGGCCGCCGATCACCGCGGCGAGCTTCCAGCCGAGATTCATCGCGTCGCCGATCCCCAGGCTCAGCCCTTGGCTCCCGAACGCGGAGTGCACGTGCGCCGCGTCGCCCGCCAGCAGTACCCGGCCCTTGCGGTACTCGGTGACCTGGCGGGCGTGGTCGGTGAAGCGGGTCGCGGTCCGCACCCCGGTGATCGTGACGTCCACGCCGGATACGCGACGCAGCCGCGCCTGGAGGTCCTCGGCGGTGACCGGCGCGTGTCGGTCGGCCGGTGGACCGTCGAACTCCACGGTGACAACGCGGCCCGGCATCGGCCCGTAGGCGTACACCCCGGTGTCCGTGGCGGTCCAGCCGACCTTCAGGCCCTCGGCGCCGGTCATTTCCACGACCGCCTGGTGACAGGTGATCTCCGGGTCCGTACCGGGAAATTCGAACCCCGCGAGCTTGCGGACCGCGCTGCGGCCGCCGTCGCAGCCCACGAGCCAGCCGGCGCGTATGGCCCCATGGCTGGTCCGCACGGTGACGGCACCGTCGTCCGCGTCAAAGCCGGTCAGCTCCACTCCCCGGCGCACGTCGACGCCGAGCTCGTCCGCCCGCCCGCCGAGCAGCCGCTCGATGTCCTGCTGCGCCACGAAAGCGATCTCGCCGGCGGGCCCGGCGTCGCCGAGGCCCGGCTCCGTACGATCGACCAGGTCGGCGCGCAGCATGATCCCGGCGAAGTGCCCGACGATCCCGAGTCCTTGACCCGCAGCCCCGCCTCCGTCCCCGCCGTTCTGTTCACGCATGAACGCCTGGAAGCGCTCCATCGCCCGCCGTTGCACCTCGGCCAGCGCGGGCAGCAGGCCCCGGCGGTAGAGCACCTCGGCGCTGGGCGTGGTGATCGCCCCGCCCTTGATCGTCGGGTCCACCTCGGTGAGGCGCTCAAGGACGGCCACCCGCGCGCCTCCGAGCCGGAGCTCGCAGGCCAGCATCAGTCCGACCGGGCCGCCTCCGGCCACTACTACGTCATAGTCCATGGCGCTCACTATCACCGAGGGCCGGAAAGGCCAAAAAGCCGCCGCGGTGTCAAGGAGCCAGCCGCGCGAGGAGGGGCGGAAAGCGGGCCATCCGCGCACGTCCTCAGCTACCTCACCCGCCTCCGCCGGGGACCCGGCCGGCCCTCGACGGCTCGATCAGGTGGCCGGGAGGTCAGGCGGTCAGCGTTGCAAGCTCCGCGCTGCACGCCCCGCGCCGGCGCGCTCTGTGACCGGGGCGCGGACGCGGCCGGCAGCGGCCAGGTCCGTGGCGGGTAGGCGCAACCGCTCCAGCTCCGAGAACCGGGAGCCCTCCGACGTCCTGGACGTCGCCACCAGGTCACGGGAAAGCGGGGCCCGCACGGCGCGCGGCCCCCGCGACCGTTACGCCTCGGCCGGCTCGTCACTCAGGAATCCACCGGCACGAGCCGGACCATGGCCGGCCCCGGAGCAGGCCCGGACGCATGTCACCGGCACTGCGCCAGGGCTTGTATCGAGAGTGCCTGGTGACGATGGTGGAGAGGCCATGAGTGATCCAGAATGATGGGATGGTCACGCTTGAGACTCCCCGTTTGGTCCTGCGTCGCTGGCGCGAGGAAGACGTTGCGCCCATGGCTGCCATCAACGCCGACCCCGAGGTCATGCGGTGGATCCGTGACGGCAGCGTCCGTGACGAGCAGCAGACCCGTGACGGGATCCGGGCATGGGAGCGCGAGTGGGAGTCACAGGGCTTCGGCCTGTTCGCTATGGAGATCCGGTCCACTGGCGAGCTGGTCGGGTTCACCGGCCTTTCGGTGCCGCACTTCTTGCCGGAGGTACTGCCGGCGGTCGAGGTCGGCTGGCGGCTGGGTCGTTCCCACTGGGGGCAGGGCTTGGCCACCGAGGCCGCTGCGGCCGTTGTACGGTTCGCGTTCGAAGAGCGAGGACTGGAGCGGATCGTCAGCATCACTCAAGTGGGCAACGACGCCTCCGAACGGATCATGACCAAAATGGGGATGCATCCGGTCCGTGAGACCGTCCATCCCACCGGCGGTCGGCGAGTCCGGGTCTTCGAGTTGTCGTCGGACGAGTACCTCACCACCACTCGTTGATGTGGACAACGAGGACGGCGGCCCTATAGCGGCCGCCAATTGCTGTCGTAGCTGGTGGCCACGGCTCGATGTCGACCTCGGCAAGGTCGCCGCGACCTGGCGCGGCGGATGGTCTCTTGAGGCCATTGATGCCATTGAGGCCGCATTCGACAGCGCGCTGTCATCCGCACGTCAGGATGACCTTGCCGAACTTGCCCGGGCCGGCGAGCCGGGCATAGCCATCGGCGTACCGGTCGAGGGAGAAGGCCGTGTCTACGGGGACTCGCAGGCGACCGTGGGCGAGCAGGGGAAGGACCGAGGTGCGAACGAGGTCGGCGAGCAGTGCTTTTTCCGCGTGCGTGCGGCCGCGGATGGTCGTTCCGATCAGATGGCCGCGTACCAGCATGAGGTCGAACATGCGCAACGGGACTGTGGCGCCGGCCTGTACGCCGACGATGAGGACCTTGCCGCGGCTGCGTAGCAGGGTGACCCGTTGCAGGCAGTCCTGTCCGCCGACGAGTTCCACGATCACGTCGTACGGCCCATGCTGCGCCTCTTCGGCGGGAGTGACGACGTCGACGTGTGTGCCGTCCGGGGCGAGCGCCTTCACCTGGTCGTGAAGCTCGGGACGGCGCACACTTGCCACGGTATGCACTCCGGAAACTGCGGCAACCTGCACCATGGCCGTTCCCACGCCGCCTGCCGCCCCGGTAACGAGTACACGGTCGCCTGCCCGGACTTGGGCCTGGGTGATCAGGGCGTCCCAGGCGGTGCTGAAGGCTTCCGGGAAGCCGCCGGCCTCCTGCCAGGACAGGCCATTGGGCACCGGAAGCAGAAGATCGGCAGGGACGGTGATCCGCTCAGCGTGACCGCCGCCACCGACCAGCGCCATGACTCGGTCTCCGGGGGAGAACCCGGTAACAGCGCTCCCCACGTGCTCGACTTCACCGGCGACTTCCAGGCCGGGCACGTCGGTCGGCCAGCCCGGCGGCGCCGGATAGTCCCCCCGTGCCTGCTGGAGGTCGGCGGCGTTGAGACCCGCGGCGTGCACGCGGACCACCACATCTCCTGGCCCCGGCACCGGGTTCGGCCGTTGCTCCAGATGGAATTGCCCGTCGGAGTCGATCACTACAGCCCGCATGACCGCACTCTACGGCCGGGCACTGATAAGGCTGCGAGTGGGGCGTGAGACAGTGAGCTTGCCGTTCATCCACTGCGGCGTGGTTCGGTGCCGATCTTGTGGTGGGTGGTCGGCGGTGGAGTGCGCCGGCCGGTGACCAGGAGCAGGCCCACGTCGTAGCGTTCGGCGGGGCGGCGATTCTTTGATCCAGGAGGGCGTCCGGGGCCGGGCCTGGAGGGTTTCAGGCCTCCGGCCGGCGTTGAGATCTTCGTGCCCAGGTGTCGGAACCCGCGGCGGACCCGGGCAGGGGTGAGCCTGTTCGTGGCGACGGGCCGTTCCCAAGGGCGCCGCAGGTCGATGGCAAGGGGGGGCGCGCAAGGCGGAGCTAGGTGTAGGCGGCGATGATCAGCCAGGTCCAGTTGTCTGGCGCTTGACAACACAGCGGCGCCCGCGGGGGTCCCGATCCACTTCCTGGCACGGGATGTCAGCGACCAGCCGGGCGGCCGCTGGTGGCGCCGAACGCTCCGCGGACTTCTGCCACTCGGCTACACCTATGAAGACCTTGCTCAGCGACTGATCGCCGTGCGGTTCCACGGCTACCACTCCGAGGCGTGGCGTATTCTGCCGGTCACGTTGCCATCCCAAGCCTTCACCTTCGACCTCGTCCGTCAGGCGATCCGACGCGACGCGGTCATTGTGCTGGGGCGAGTGGCAACGGCCTGGCAGGTGGCCGTCCCAGAGCTGATCACCCATCAACGCGTCGTGCGGCCGCGCTCACTCCGCAACGCCGCGCTGAGTGCAGGCAACTTCACCTCGCCGGACTTCCAGCAGATAACCCGTGCTCTCGAAGGGGCGTAGGAGATGCTCGCCAGTGGCGCGTGGAAGCACAACCTGCTGGCGCGTGGAAGCACAACCCGCTGGCGCGTGGAAACACAACCTGCTGGCGCGTGAAACACAACTCGCTCCCGAGCCCGTGAATCGCACTGCTCAGGGGTACGCCGAGGCGCTGACGCCGTCAGGCGCGTCCTCATTGAGGAAAATCTTGGGCAGGAAGCGTGCATAATGTACGGCCGACGAGTCGGGTAACCGCTGGTAACGGCTGCGGATGCCTTCCGCCCCGCTCGTCGTCCGGCGCCTGGAACCACAAGTACCACCCAACAGGCGCCGAGGGAGCCTTCGGCTGGCCGCTCATTCCATGCGCCGGAGGCTCCCGCCCGCAACGGCAGCATGACCGACGGACGTGAGCGCAGCGGATCGCCGTAAGCGGCTGGCACGGTGACCTCGGGGAACGAAGCTTTGCCTACGAGACCTTGGGGAACGTAGCTTCGCCGACGTGACCTTGGGGAACGAAGCTGCGTGGTGAGCGGAAGCCCATCGAGACACCTTGACCACGGCCGAGCTCCTCGCGCGCGAGGTTCCTAAGTGGTCGGCTCCGAAAGTCCTTCGGGGGTTGACTCCGGACGCTGCCGTTTGCTTGCGTCGATGGGTCGTCGCGGGCGGAGCGGTATCAGCTTTCAGGCCGCGCCTGTTCCGGTGGGACGGTCGCGGAGAGGGCGTGCAGATCGTCGAAGGCTTGGAGGAGATGTACGTCCAAGCTCTGTGCGGGGTCGTCGATCCAGGCTTGGGCGGCGTGGTGGAAGGTGGCCCAGCCGGTGTGTGCGGCCAGGCTGGCCAGCCGGTCGGGGACATCGCGCTGACGTAGCGCCTCCGCCACGGCTTCGGTGAGGGCTGCGGCCTTGGCCAAGTCACGCTCCCGGAGGGCTGGGGTCTTGGCGATGACCGCTAGCCGTGGCTCGGAGAACGGGCGGTTGTCCTCAAGGATTCGTCCGGCTTTCCGGAATGCGTACAGCAGGACGCCGAGTGGCTGCAGGCCATCGGGGGCGTCGGCGACCTCTTGTGTCAGCGCGGCGCGCAGGTCGGCTTCGCCGTCGAAGAGCACCTCGCGCTTGTCCGGGAAATGCCGGAAGAACGTGCGCTCGTTGACGCCCGCCCGGGCAGCGATCTCAGCCGTGGTGGTCTGATCGAACCCACGCTCCCGGTACAGCTCCAGAGCCGCCTGCTTCAGGCGGCGGCGCGCATCCATTCCGCTTCGTGGCACCTCTCGAAGATACCGCATATGCCAGTGACTGACACCGCTTGACGCCAGTGACTGGCGCTACGTAAAGTCAGTGACTGGCGTCACTTAGCGCCAGTGACTGGCGCTAAGTGGAAGGTTGTTCGCCGCTGGTGGCAGCGGCCCCGGCCTTTCGGCCCGAACACCGTCGAGGTGACCAGGTTTCCCTCCCCCTCGTCGGCTCTGACAGGACGCGCATGCGACACGTCGGTGCGCTGCTGCCCTCGATAGGCAGGCCATTCCCGCCTCACCCGCACTGGACCCATTCGGCGGCCCCGGTGCACTCGCCCACAGGGAGAGCGTTTCCATGCGTATTTTCGTCACCGGCGGTTCTGGCCAGACCGGCCCCGCCGTCGTCACCGAGCTCATCGCGGCCGGCCACAACGTCACTGGTCTGGCGCGCTCGGATGCCGCCGCCACCCGGCTGGAGGCGCTGGGCGCCACACCACACCGCGGCTCCCTGGACGACCACGACAGCCTGCGCCGCGGCGCCGAAGCCGCCGACGGCGTCCTGCACATGGCCTACGGCGGGGACTTCTCCGACCTCGACGACATGATGAGGCGCGATCGGACCGCGATCGAGGCCCTCGGCCAGCCGCTGGAGCACTCGGGCAAGCCGCTCGTCATCACCTCGGGCACGCTGGTCATGCCCGCCGGCCGGGAGACCACGGAGAAGGACGAGCCCGACACGGCGGGGCTCGCCGCCTTCCGCATCGCGGGCGAGCGGGCCTGCTTGGACTTCGCCGCCCGGGGAGTACGCGCGAGCGTGGTCCGCCTCGCTCCCACCGTCCACGGCCCCGAAGACCACGGCTTCATCCCCATGCTCATCGCCACCGCACGAAAGACCGGCGTCTCGGCCTACGTCGGCGACGGCGCCAACCGGTGGCCCGCAGTGCACCGGCTCGACGCCGCGGCTCTGTTCCGCCTGGCACTGGAGAAGGCTCCTGCAGGCAGCATGCTGCACGGAGTCGCCGAAAACGGCGTCACCATGAAGGGCATCGCGCAGACCATCGCCCGGGGCCTGGACCTGCCCATGGTCTCCCTGACCCCCGACCAGGCCGCCGGGCACTACGCCAGCCCGTTCATGGCCAAGGTCTACGGCTTCGACGCCCCCGTCTCCAGTACTCACACACAGGAACTGCTCGGCTGGTCTCCCACCCATCCGACACTGCTCGAAGACCTGGAGCACGGCGACTACCTGGCCACGCCGGCCTCCTGACCCCCTCACACCCATCCGCGCACCCGTCGTCGGTGTCCTCGGGGTGTCCGGGTCGTGCAGAGGCCGCAGTTCCTAGCCGGGGCAAGCCGGGGCCGGCGGGTCCGTCCGTCAGCCAGTTGTCGGCAGAGGCGAACTGCCGCGGTGACCGACGTCCAGGCCCGCGAGCTGGGCCAGGAGCCGCGGGCACGGACGGTCAGGTTCTGGGTGAGGGGGAGTTGGACGACTCCGACACGGTGAGTATGCGTCCAACCTGCCCGGTCGTCGGGGCGCGGGCGCTGCTCACTCCCGCAGATAAGATCCACTTCTACTGATCGGCCTGCCTGCCTTGCCTGTTGCCACCGCCTGCCCTATATCCCTGACCGCCTCACAAAGGCAACGGTTGAAGAAGGCGGCCTACGGTCACAAGACTCCGTACCAGGCCAGGGTCCGGTCACAGATCGTGCTCATGGCGACCCGGGCAGATCCAACGCGCAGATCGCTGGCGAGGTGGGAGTGTACGTGGACACCGTGCGCACCTGGCGGGGCCGGTTCGCCGACGGCGGCCTGCCGGCCCTGGCCGACCGCAAACGCAGCGGGCGCCCGGCCCGCTTCACCTCCGTGCAGGTCGCCGAGGCCAAGGCCCTGGCCTGCCAGCTCCCGGCCGAGACCGGGGTGCCGCTGGCACGCTGGTCGTGCCCGGAACTGGCCGCCGAACTGACCTCACGCGGCGTCACCGACACCGTCTCAGCGTCCACCGTGCGCCGCTGGCTGCGCCAGGACGTGCTCAAGCCCTGGCAGTTCCAGTCCTGGATCTTCATCCGGGACCCGGACTTCCGCGCCAATGCCCAGCGCGTTCTTGACCTGTACGCCCGAACCTACGAAGGCGAACCCCTCGGCGGGGACGAATACGTGGTCTCCAGCGACGAGAAGACCTCGATCCAGGCCCGCTGCCGCTGCCACCCGGCCCTGGCCCCAGGCCGGGCCAGGGCGATGCGCGTCAACCACACCTACGGCCGCGGCGGTGCCGTGGCCTATCTGGCCGCCTACGACGCCCACCGGACGAAAGTCTTCGGCCGCTGCGAGGTCACCACCGGCATCGCGCCGTTCATGGCCCTGGTCGAACAGGTCATGACCACCGAGCCCTACGCCAGTGCCAGACCCGTCTTCTGGATCGTCGACAACGGCTCCTCTCACCGGGAAAAGAAGGCAATCGACCGCCTGACCAAGGCGTTTCCGAACGCGGTCATGGCCCGCACCCCCGTCCACGCCCCATGGACAAACCAGGTCGAGATCTTCTTCTCGATCGTCCAGCGCAAGGTCGTCTCACCCAACGACTTCACACACCTGCCCCAGGTCCGGGACCGGCTTCGAGCATTCGAAGGCCGCTACAACGCCGCGGCACAGCCGTTCCAGTGGAAGGTTCACCACCTCCGACCTGGCCGATCTGCTGGCCCGGCTCGACCGACACACAACTGCCGACCGAACCAAGAATCCTCCATCGCCCTGACAGCATGATCACCCCCGAAGGACTTTCGGAGCCGACCACTAAGAACCGCGCGTGATGTTGGCGGAAGCGGGCGGACTGGGCACGCGGGCTGGGCGCGCGGGCTGGGTACGCCGCGGGGCCTTGAGCGTATGCCGCGGTCGAGATCAACACGTTCCGCGGTGGCGGGTGTCCGATGCGATGTGTGTCCTCGATGCGATGCGTGTCCTCGACGCCGAGGTCGCCACGCGGGCGCTCCTGGCACAGTAATGTCGTTCGACAACATCATCAAGGGGGCGCCCAGTAATGAGTGTTGAGTTTCTGATCACGGCCTTCATCATCGTGGTTTCACCCGGAACCGGAGCCGTCTACACCGTGGCCACCGGTCTGACCCGCGGACTGCGCATGTCGGTTGTGGCAGCTTTCGGCTGCACGCTCGGCATCGTTCCGCACTTGGCGGCGGCGATCGCCGGCCTTGCCGCCATCCTGCACACCAGCGCGGTGCTTTTCGAAAGCTTCAAGTGGGCCGGCGTCGCCTATCTGCTCTATCTCGCCTGGCAGACCCTGCGGGAAAAGGGCGCGATGAAGATCGACACCGCGGGTGAGCAGAAGGAAAGGTCAGCGGCCGGCGTGACCGGCAACGCTATTCTGATCAACTTCCTCAATCCGAAGCTGTCGATGTTCTTCCTGGCTTTCCTTCCCCAGTTCGTCCCGACCACCAGCGCCAACACGCTTCCTCAGATGCTCGGCCTCTCGGCCGTTTTCATGATCATGACGTTCGTCGTGTTCGTGATCTACGGAGCCTTCGCGGCAGGCGTGCGGGACCGCATCATCACCCAGCCGAAGGTGCTGGCCTGGATGCGCCGTACCTTTGCCGTGGCTTTCGTGGGCCTCGGCGCCCAGTTGGCCTTTGCCAGCCGCGGATGACCGCTGATCGTCACCGGGCGCGCGGCCTCCTCTCCCTCACGCCGCCCCCTGGTCAAGGACGTCGCCGATCGCACCCGCCCACCGCTGCCCATCGCCGCCCACCGCCGTCGTTACCGTCACCAAGACCGGCTTCTCCGTCCCCTCCCGCCACACCACCGTCGCCATCGCCCTACTGCTGGCGACCGACGTCTTGGGGCAGGCTGTCGCTCGTGACACAGCTCGTCTCAGCCTTGCGGCGGACGCGTATACGGTTCGGGAACGACGCGGTGGGGCGATGTGGCCGATGAAAGTGGGTTCCTCACAGTGAGGTGGAGGAATCTTGATGGGCCGGTGGGGTCGGCAGGATCGGTGGCACCAGTTGGACCAGTTGGACCAGTTGGACCAGTTGGACGAGTTGGACCGGGCGGGCCGATTGGCCGCGTACGGAGCTGCGTTGGTGATGACGCCCTACATCTTGATCAAAATCTCGTGGGTGGTCGGCGCATGCGTGGGGCTGCTGCCGATCGGTGACGGATTTGGGCTGCCCGGATGGGTGGTGTTGAATACCGCGACGATCGGCATGGCAGGTATCGGCGTCCTCATGGCTCTTGCTCTGGTACGACCCTGGGGGATGCGGATACCAGGGCCGCTGGTGGCGTTCATCGCCTGGGCCTGGGTGGGCTCGGGATTCCTCGTCGCCATGCTTCCCTATGTCGCCTCGAACTCGCTGCTGGACGGGTCGGGCGGTGAACAGCCCAGTGGCAACGACAGTTCGACGATGCCGGGTTGGGGAGCTGCACTGATCCAGATCAGCTTCGTCGGGATGAGGCTGGTTCTGCGGTTGCCTTGCCGGCCTATGTCCGGCGGCGCTAGCGGGGGGCGAGGACCGGAAAGCGTACGACAGCGACGGTCGTCGCCCGCCCGTCGCCCTGTGGGCAGCGAGTGTCGGCTCGGTCATCGGCAGGCTCTGGCTCTACTGGGCGATCGGCGGCTCCATCGGGGTCGCACACCCGGCCGACCGGGACGTCAGCTGGCGCTTGCTCAATGGCGTATGCGGCCTGTGGGCCCTCACCGCTTCGACTGCCACGTGGTCGCTCATCCGTGGTGCGCCCGCCCGCCTGCCCCGCTGGGTGCCTGTGACGCTCGGCTGGCTGGGGACGGGCTCACTCTTTGCGTGGGGCGGTCGGAAGCTGCCACTCACGTCATACGTGGCGATGGCACATCTCAGCGACGCGTCGCTGCCCGAGAACCTCACGGCTGCGGCCGTTTTACATGCCACGGCAGTGGTGGTGGGCGCGACCATGGTCTCGGCACTCATACGGACTCGGCGCCACGGAACTGCGGGATCCAACTCACTCGATGCTGCAACGTGATTGCACCTCCGCCCTAGCAGCAGGCCGGCACCGACCCACACCCGCCGCACACGTCCGACACCGCCAAGATGTAGCCACAGCCAAGACGCAGCCACAGCCAAGGTGCAGCTACAACGACTGACACGACCATGGCTGGTTCACGCTGGGACACGATCACGGCAGCACGCCACCACCCGATGACGTTTGTAGTGCTCTCATCCGAGTGACATCGCGGAGGCCTGCGCGCCCGGCGAACCGGGTGAGGCCGGAGGACCGGACGAGCGTGAGCGCGAGCCGGTCTGGCGCTGTCAAACCGTGCCCGTGGCAGTCTGAGGTGGTGCAGGACCCACCGGCGGCGTCTGCTGCTGCCCATCAGATGCCGGGCGGGAAGGAAAGCGCGGAGCCGATCGGCGGTTCGCTCGAAGACGGGAACACTTTCCCTCGTCCGGGTGCCTGCCCCCTTCGCGTGGAGGACGGCCACCTTCCTCCATCCCTAGCGTCGGGGGTCGACTGGCTGGGGGCCTGAGCGATGACCCGAACGACCGTTACGCACTACCAGCAACACGGCATGCCCTACTACCGGGCGTTGGGTTCACGCTTCGGGTACGCGGACCGGCATCAGGAGGCATGGCGGTACAACATCTGCGTCGCCACCAGGCCACGAGGCTGACCATGAAGATCATCCTGAGCATGACCATGAGGCTCCTACGACGTCGTCGAGCAACCTCGGATCGCTGCCGTTCCCGATGGTCCAGCTGCCCCGTTGAGCGGCAGAGCGATAGAGCCAATAGAGAGACAGAGCGGCAGAGAGACAGCTCAGGCGTGGTGCCGACAGAAGACTCCGGCTACGCCCGGATCGGCCCGAGCTCGGCGAGGTGGGTGAACTGGGCGGCGGCGAGCTCGGCGCGTCTCGATTCGCGTTCGGGAGAAGTGCACCCGGTCGGACCTCAGTGGCCGCGCCGCCGGTGCCATTCCAACCGCACGTCCCAACCGTACGTCTCAACCGCCAGTCACAGCCTCGGCCTGAGAGCACCTGATGGCCTCACGGATCCGGTGCGGGCCGCGTACTGGGTGGGGGCGGACCCACGGCCGCTACCCCTGATCGAACGAGTGCTGCAAAGCCACCCGTACGGCCCTTTCCAGCGGTAGCCGATAGCCAGAACCGGTGGATACTCGGTAGGCCGCGCGGCTGTGGTGCACAGGGAGGGGCACCAGGCTGGGCACCAGGCTGGGCACCAGCCTGAGGTGGGTGCGCTGTGGCCGCCGCTGCGCAGCGCCCGAGCGCTCCGACATTCCGCGGATGCGGGGTTTCCTACCGGAGCGGAGCATGGGGCTATGGAAGACGGAGACAGCGCCGTGCAGTCAGGCCTGCGTGACGTGGGCGGAGAGCACGAGATCACCCGAACGGCGGAGGGCCGAGTTCGCCGCCCCTACGAGCAGGCGTGCCGAGCTCTGCTGGCGGTGGGCTCGCACGTCATGCCACCGGTCGACGTCTGGCAGTGCCTGGCAACGGACGGTCAGGAGTGGGAGCGGTTCGCCGCGCACTGGGAAGAACTGGCATCGGACGCGTACGCGGCTGAGCGGGGCACACGACGTCTGCGGCGCTATGGGCACTTCTCCCTGACCCGGACAGGCGAGATCAGCGCGCTGCCCCATGACGCCTTCGTGCAGCCGGAGAAGAGCAATCCCCTGTATGTGGACGTGAACCGTCACTTCGAGCCACTGACCGACGCCTTCGAGGCCGAACCTTTGCTGGCGTCGTTGCTCCGTATGCTCGGTCGGCTCGCGGCAAGCCTGGAAGATGCGCAGGAGTGGAGTGCCAAGGTGCACCCCTTCCGGGTCCTGGCCCACGACGGCAGCCATGGACAGCCCACCCCCGAGGGACGACACCGCGACGGGGTCACGCTGGTGACCTCGCTGTTGATCGGCCGGGACAACGCCACCGGAGGCGAGAGCACGGTGTACGACCGGGACGGCGCGGAACTGATGACCACGACGCTCAGTGAGCCCGGCACCCTCCTTGTGGGGGACGACCGTGCGACCTTGCACGGCGTCTCCCCGATCCGCCCGCTGGACGCCACCCGACCCGCGCGCCGAGACGTTCTGGTCACCACCCTCACGCCCTGCTGAGCGCGTCGTCCCTGTCCCCGTCCCCGTCCGGGACCTCGGGCCGGCCTGGGCTGCCCACCAGCAGGCGAAACTTGGCCCCGGCGCGGCACGGTGGGAACGGGCCTCTCACCCTCGGCGGTGACCTGGTGAACGCGGTGACCTGGTGGATTGGTGGACTCGTGGCCTCCGGGGGCGTCCCGGTCTGCGCGTGGCGAAACGGAGTCCGCGACGTTGAGTTGCGTGATGCGTGACTCCGCTGACACCGCTGACTCCGTCTAATATCGCGCAACTTCATGCTCTTGTCATGGCAGGGTGTGCTCAATTTACTCCGTGTCACGTCGCTCACCGGGCGACGCAGAGGTACGCCTAGCCGGTAGTTGGCGTTGCGCCATGAGCCCGGACTGAGTCGCCAGGATCACTGTCTGTGTCCGAGGCGGGGACGTGCCCCCACCGTGTGGAGCTCGCCTGCTGAGCCTGAACTCCGTTGGTCACCGTCACCGTCACCGTCACCGTGGGCACTTGAGTCTTGTCGCGGCCGGGGTGGCGGCCCTCGCGGCCTGCTTCCTCATGCCGGCCATCGCTTCGGCCGGACCGAGCGACGTTACCCTTCCTCGCGCGCACGCCGGGTTCGACCACCAGATCGGCGGCGCCTACACACCGCCGGCCGGTGTGGCCGTGGTGAGCCGGGACCACAACGATTCGCCGGCCGCGGGCAAGTACAACATCTGCTACGTCAACGCCTTCCAGGCTCAGCCTGGCGCGGAGAAGGACTGGGACGCCGATCTGCTGCTGCGCGATGCGAACGGCGACATCGTCTACGACGACGGCTGGGGCGAGGCCCTGCTCGACGTGCGCACCGCGGACAAGCGGCAGCGCGTCGCCGCGAAGGTGGGCACCTGGATCGACGAGTGTGCGAGCAAGGGCTTCGACGCGGTGGAGCCCGACAACCTCGACAGCTTCAGCAGCTCCGACAAGCTGCTGACCAAGGCCCAGGCGAAGTCCTTCACCAAGCTGCTTTCTGCCCACGCCCACGACAAGGGCTTGGCGATCGCGCAGAAGAACACCTCGGAGCTGTCCGGGAACCGGGTCGCCAACGGGCTCGACTTCGCCATCGCCGAGGAGTGCGGCAGGTGGGACGAGTGCGATCAGCACAGCTCGGCCTTCGGTGATCACGTCATCGTGATCGAGTACGCGGCCGAGGGCCTGTCGAAGGCCTGCGAGGGCTGGGGCGACGAGCTGAGCATTGTGCGTCGTGACCTGGACGTCTCTCCCGCGGGCAGCAAGGGCTACCTACGCGAGACCTGCTGAGGGGCTACCTACGCGAGACCTGCTGAGGGGCTACCTACGCGAGACCTGCTGGAGGACTCTCTGCAGTTCGCCGCCGCCTGCGGTGCCCTGTCCACCCGGGCACACGGTGGCATCTCAGCCCAACCCACGTGGGACGAAGCCCTCGCCCGTGTCACCCGCAACGGAAAGACCGCGTCATGTCTCGCCCCAAGATCGTCTTCATCGGCGCCAGCAGTGTCGTCTTCACCCAGGGCCTGCTCGCAGACCTCTTCGCCTTCGCCGAACTCCAAGACGCACACATCGCGCTGCAAGACATCGACCCCGAACGGCTGCACACCGCCGAGGCCGCCGCACACCACATCGCCGACCGTCTGGGCGCGGGCGCGCAGATCACTGCCCACCTGGACCGCCGCGCGGCGCTGACCGGCGCTGACTTCGTCATCAACATCGTCCAGATCGGCATGGTCGAAGCCACCCGCACCGACTTCGAAATGCCCGCACGCTACGGCCTGCGCCAGACGATCGGCGACACCCTCGGCATCGGAGGAATCTTCCGCGCACTGCGGACCTTCCCGCACCTGCGGGAGCTCGGCGCAGACATCGCCGAACCGTGTCCCGACGCGTGGCTACTGAACTACACCAACCCCATAGCGATGAACGTCCAGTACCTGACCGAGGTCACCGGCCTGACCGAGGTCACCGGCCTGACCGAGGTCACCGGCCTGACCAAGGTGGCGGGCCTGTGCCACTCGGTGTACTGGACCATCCGCGACCTCTCCGACCTCCTGAGGGTCCCCTTTCCGGAGGTCACCCACCGGGCCGCGGACGTCAACCATCAGGCATGGATCCTGGAACTGCGACACGGCGATACCGACCTGTACGCGCGCCTCGACGACCTCATCGAGAGTGAACTCATAGCGGATGACGATTTGCGCCTGCCGGTGGGTGCCTACCTCGACATCGTCGAGGAGAACGTCGCCGCGTACGAGAGCACCCGCGACGCACTGGCCGCCGGCGAGCCACTGACCATCGACGGCACCATGGAATACGCCCCGCAGATCATCCACAGCATCGTCACCGCACGCCCCGCACCGTCTACGGCAACCTGCCCAACCACGGCCTCATCGACAACCTCCCGCACACCCGCGTGGTGGAGGTGCCCTGCCTCGTCGCGACCGGCCGGCCGGCAGGAGTGGCGGGGTGGGCTGTGCGGGCGGGCGGCCCGTGGTTCCGCAACCCGGTGCAGGTTGCGACTTGCGGTTTCCGCTGCGTCAACTTCTACCGTCTTCGGTGTGGCCGGAGAGACCGGCCCGGTGATGGGAGGCGGAGCAATGGCCTGGTCGATCGCGGATGTGGCCCGGATGTCCGGGGTGACGTCCCGGACACTGCGGCATTACGACGAGATCGGCCTGCTGCCGCCGGCGTGGATCGGGAGCAACGGGCACCGCTACTACGAGGAGGCCGAGCTGCTGCGGCTGCAGCAGATCCTGCTGTTGCGGGAGCTGGACCTGGGGTTACGCGAGATCCAGGCGGTCCTGGACAGTCAGGTGGATCAACTGGCCGCGCTCCGCGAGCACCACCGACGACTGCTCGCCGAACGCGACCGGCTGGAGACGCTCGCCCGCACGGTCGGCCGCACCATCGCCGAACTGGAGGAAGGTAAGGGCAACAGCGACATGGCAAAGATCGACAGGCCGGAGAACCTGTTCGAGGGATTCGAGCCCGGCCGCCACGAGGCGGAGGCACGCGAGCGGTGGCCGAAGCAGTGGGAGCAGTCCCAGCGAGCCATCGCGGGGATGACCGCCGAGGAGATGGAGCAGTGGCAGCGTGAGGTGACGGCGCAGATGATCCGCATGGCGGAGCTCATGGTGGCCGGCACCCCCGTCGCCGACCCCGCGGCGCAGGCCGAGGTGGACGCCCACTACCAGGGCGTCTGCCGGTTCTGGACCCCGTGCGCGGCCGCGTACAAGGGACTGGGCCAGACGTACGTGGACGACCCTGAGTTCCGTACGAACTTCGACCGGATCGCCGACGGGCTGGCCACCTACCAGCGCGACGCGATGGCCGTCTACGCCGACGCACGACTGAGCTGACCGACGGCTGACACTGCCGGGGGCTGCAGACCCCGGCGGCGTGCCGGCCTACCAGCTGGGCAGTCTGGCGCAGTTCGAGGCACGCGCGGGCAACGCGCGGCAGGGTCTCGACCTCGCGCGGTCGGCCCGGAAGACGCTCGGCGAACGCATGCATGCCGGCCATCGCCGACGTCTGGTTGTCCGGTGTCGAGGCGCTGGCACACGCGGCGGCGGGTGATGGGGAGGCGACGGACGCCGCACTCACGGCAGCAGCAACGACTCACCAAGCACATCGCGGCGGAGGAAACGCCCCCACGACCGTGGGTGTTCTCCTTCACCGAAGCCAAGGTTGTTGCCGCCACGCGGGTGCCCTGTGGCGCCCGCCTCGGCCTGCCGCGCTGGATATCTGCCGCTCACGCCTCGGCCACCACGGTCATGTCGTCGGGACACGACAAGCAGCGGGTGCTCTTGCTCCTGGACATGGCCGCTTGCTCCTGGACGTGGCCGCTGGCACCTGTCGTCGGGACGGCTGAACGGTGCTTTCACTCTCACCACACGGACCCTGGAAGCAGGGCTACGGTACAAGTCCGGCTGAATCGTGCAGTGAGCCCGCGCGGTGCGACGGAAGTACGTCTCCGGGGCCCCGCCGCGCGTGGTGCGCGACTTCGACGACCGCCTGTACGGCGTGTACCCGTAGGCCTGTACGGCGTGTACCCGTAGGCCTGTACGGCGTGTACCCGTAGCGCGAGAGGAGAGCAGCGGTGCGATGGGGAATCACCGGACATCGCGGGTTGTCGGCCCCGGTGGAGAGACTGATCCGCAGCGAGCTCGCCACGCAGGTGCAGCAGCACGACGGGGTCGATCTGATCGGGGTGTCGTGCATCGCGGACGGCCCTGACGCCTGGTTCGCCGAGGCCGTCCTCGAACACGGCGGCCGGATCGACGTGGTGATCCCAGCCGAGCAGTACCGCGATGGGCTGCCGGAGAACCGCCATTCCACGTACGACAAGCTGATCGCTCAAGCCGTCGAGGTGCACTCCACCGGTATGCGCGAGTCGACGGCACAGGCGCACATGGCCGGTAGCGAGATCCTCGTCGGCCTGGTGGACCGGCTCGTGGCAGTGTGGGACGGCTTGCCGGCCCGCGGATACGGCGGCACGGCGGACGTCGTGGCGTACGCCCGACACATGGGCGTACCGGTCGATGTGGTGTGGCCTGCTGGCGCCTCGCGGGCCTGAAACGCAGAAAGCCGCCCCGCCCCGGATCGTGTCCAGTGCGGGGCGCGTCGGTCACTTTGCGGTGAGCTAGATTTCCGTGCACCCGTGAAAGCCGAGCTCACGTGTCGCGCGCCGTTGCCTGACGTTGTTTCGGCGAGCTCTGTTGTGATTCCGACAAACGTGCTCGCCAGTTGCCATACGGTTCGAACGTAGGCGCATGCTTCGGGTGCTGCTGAGGTTTCTCAGTTCGTGGCTACCGACTGGCTGGCCCTCGCAGTACTTTCGAAATGTCCGCCAACGGGGCGACCTGGGGCGGCAGCCTTGGTCGTCTGCCTCGGTCCTTCACTTCCTCCAAGGGGAGCGCCGATGGCAAACGATGGAGGATAACCGTGGAAACCAAACGTGGGCTGTGTGGAGATGAGAGGACGCAAAGGGTCACGTTTCGCTTGGCGGTAGCGCGTACTGCGCTGTCGGCTCTGCGACTGATTCTTGTCGTGATCGGTCTCCACGAGCACTGGTGATGGCATCCATAATTTCCACCTGAGTGCCTGGCTGCCGCTGGGCACTCAGCCAACGTGGGCGGAGGCCAAAGCGGCCGAGCGGAGGTCAAAGCGGCCGAGCGGAGGTCAAAGCGGCCGAGCGGGACGGGTGCTTTGCAGCCATCGACGTTGAGTCTGACGGCATCGACACCCGCCGCTTCCAGACCCAAAAGCGCCACGGCGTACCGGCGTTAGCGCAATTCCGCGGATAGCAACGACCCTTGCCAGAGCGTTATCGAGCGGCTCATCGCCCCCCACGATGCTTGTCCGTCCACCGTTCTGCCGCGGGGCTCGCAGCGGCCACCAGTGGTCAGCTCGGGACGCTTGGGTGCTGAGCGATGGAGCAGGGGCGTCGGCATGGGGTCGCCGCTTGGCCGGGGAGCGACTGTCACGATACGAAGTGATCATGGGAAGATCCCCTGAAGCGGCAATGGCGGCTCGATTCGGGCACGCACTGCTCTTCCTGGAAGGACCGAAGGTGGCTACACCCGAGGAATCTGTACCTTCAGGCACTGAGACTTTGACAGCCAAGGAGTGGGAACTGCTCAAGCTCCTCAACCAGGGGCTCGGAATTGGCGAAATAGCACGCCGCCTTGGTGTGTCGAAGCAAACGCTCTCGGAGCGGAAGGCATCGGTGATGCGCAAGCTAGGGGTTGTGAACGATGCCGCATTGTTTGTGGCTGTTGCAGAACGTGGGTTGCTTCCCTGAGCTGACACGGAGAGCTGACACGGATCGACGCGGAACGCCGATTCTGCGTCCAAGAGCCCCATCGGGCTTGCGCGGGGCGGCGCAACCGTGCCCGACCGCCGCACCGATTGGTCCTGGAGCACCAGCCGGTAGCTGGCGAAACGCTACGCGGCCGGCCACTACCGCCGCCCGGACGCCAGGAGGAGTTGCTCGGCCCAGACCTCACCGTCTAGGAAATCGTGCTTCTGCATCCCCTGCCCTGGCCCCTGCGCGGCTACGGCGTGGCCCTCGCCTCCTGTCCGCCTACCGCGCCCGGCGAATGAACTACCTCCTCGTCGCCGACCGGAATGGGCCAGCTTCTCCTACCGGTCTCGCGCAAAGGCCGGTCATCCGTAGGACGGACCGGTGAGTCCGAGGGCCCCGGCTTCAACAGCCGCGTGTGGACCGACGTTGCCGCCAGCATCTGCGCAGTTCCGGAAAAACGCGACGGCGACGTCGGCATACCAGCGGACATAACCGGAGCATGAAGGACACCAACCTCCGCCCGCCGCGCCTGCCGATGCCCTGGACAGCCTCGCCCCACTCGGGCCATGCCGGGCTGATGATGACCCAGGACCAGTCCCCGGCACGCCCTGGACCGCCTTCACCGTCGCCCTGGGCGCCGCCCTGCAGGAGATGCCCGCGCATGGCGGGGCAGCAAGTTGACGCTCACCGAGGAGCGGCCGGCCGGCCTGTACGTGGGCCTGGCCAAGGACGAGGGCTACGTGCTGGCGGAGATCGGGCCCGCGTCCTCCGGCCGTGCGGGCGCGCGGTTGGCCGCGCTGCTCTCACCGCACCGCCGGGCCGTGCGGCGGCAGTGGGAGGCATTCAGCGTCCGCCTCGTGGCCGCCGGGTGGACACCCTCGCAGCCGGTGAGCACCGGAGCTGGTGCCGTGCGGTCCGCCAGCCGGTGGACCGGGCCGGCTGCGACCGGCTGGCCGCGGAGACGACCCGCGTCCTCGCCGAAGAACTGCCCACCGCGCCGGATGCCCTGAGCCACATCACCTTCTCCGAGGACCCGTCCCGAGACCTCCGGCTCGACGGCCCAGGCATCACGCGCGCACAGCTGGTCACCCGGCGTGCCACCGTTCGGTCCAGGGCTGCTTCGGTGTGATCAGCGCGCTCTTCAGCTGATCCCGGTCGGCGGCCGCGGCGAGGTCTTGTGCCTCATGCCAGGCTGGCTCTTCGTGGTCGGCCGGCCATGCCTTGGAGAGGGGCGACGCAGGGACCGGTCACCGGATTGCTCGGCCAGGACCAGCGCGTCGGCGTGTCGGGCGAGGGCCTCCGCAGTCCGGCCGTTTGCCTGCAGGGGCCCGCGCTCACCAGGGCATCGCGGACACTCACCACACAGCCGTCGACCTCGCCCAGGCTCGCCACCGCTGGGAAGTCGCCCTAAGGATCTACTCCGGCCCGGGCGCTTCAGACGCCGACACCATCCGCCCCAGCCTGACCGCCCATGCACCCGAGAGCCCCAACCGAGCCGTCTCCTCATGAGCTGACGCCGGACACGGCGGCTGTCCGCCTCTACAAGCCATCGGTACATGTCGTCCCGCGTCTCCGTACGCCATTACGCCATCACCAGGCAGCCGACGACCAGGCGCGCAAAAGGCGCGAGCGCAGACATCGACATGGTGAGGGCTGGCTGTTGGGCGGCCAAAGGCAACTTCAACTCCTTGAGGGCATCGATCCGCAGGCCCTCGCAAGCCGAAAGTCTGGAACAACTCACCCCCCCCCCACGGAATTCGGCGATGGAGGCGATAGGCCGCTCGGCCTCGATCTCGGCGGCCACGACTCAGGTGTGCGAGAGATCCTTCGCGAGGGCGGTGAGGTTTGCATTGCGGACAAGGCATGTGAGCCGGCTGACTGATCAGGTGGTCCGAACGGCGCAAAGCCGGTACCTCATGCGGTGCGCTCGAACGTTTCTTCCGTTTCGGCGCATCGTGGCCCGCGCGATGATCGGCCTCCCATTCCCACCCCAGGGTTACCTGGTCGTTCAAAGGTGAGCGCCTGTGCTCCTCGTCATTCTCGTCGCCGTCGTTGCTCTGCTCGCGGGCCTTGGGGCGAACCGTCTTCTGCGGCCGAGACTGTTGAGTGAGGATGACGACACGGGCATGGCCGTCAAGGACCTGGTCGGCCCGTTGCTGACGCTCACTGTCCTGCTCCTCGCGTTCGTCCTGGTCACCGCCAACGGCTCGTACGGCAAGGCCGAGGTGGCCTCCCGCGGGGAGGCCCGGGCGCTGGACCAGCTCACCGAGACCGCCGAGTACGCCCCCAAGGCCCAGCGGGAACGGATCCAGGCCGATGCCGTGTGCTACGCCCGCGCGGTTCGCGCGCAGGAGTGGCCGGCCATGGCCGACGGCAACGGCTCCACCGCGCCGAGTGTGTGGTCCACGGACGTCCGCCACGCCTTCCGCCCCCTGGAGGGCGAGCCGGTGTTCGGGATGCTGGTCGCCACCGACGGCAAGCGGTCCGACGAACGCGAGGAACGGCTGACCCAGGCGACCGCGAGCATTCCGGGCCCGATCTTCTGGTTCCTGCTCGCCACGCTGACCATCACCGTGATGGGCCTCGGGATCTGCGTGCCCCGCCGCAACAACCGCGGCCAGATCGTCACACTGGTGGTCATCACGGCACTGCTGACGACGACGCTGTGCATCATCAGGGACGTCGACCGGCCCTTCGGCGGCATCATCGATGTCCAACCGACCGCGATCACCGAGGCCGGACGCCAGGCCACCCGCGACTTCCTCGCCCACCACACCGCCGAACTTCCCTGCGACAACCAGGGCAAGCGCCGCGCCACCTGACGCGACGCGTACCGGCTGCCACCTGTTTGCTCCCTACGGACAGCTGTTTCCCGGTGTTCCCCGGCCGCGGGGAACCGGGGAACGGGGCCGCAGCTGTTGCTTGCCGTGCCGACGGAATCAGGGGCGGTAGGGGAAGTCGTCGCGGGCGGTGCGGGCAGTGTTGGATGACGAGCGCCGTACTGCCCGGGCGGTCAGGTGAGGCAGGCAGAACACTTGTGCCGTGCCGAAGGCAAGGCGCTCGGCGCGGTCGCGTGCGCGCACGAGCATCTTCTTGAACCCATTTCGGCGGTTCGGGCAAGCCGAGGGGTACCAGACGGCACAGGTCGCCGCCCTCCAGCGCCCGGGTGTGGCGGATGGGGGCGTGCACGGCGAACGAGCTCAGCAGCTCCTGGACGATCACCGCTACCGCTGCCCGGGAGAAGCGTTCGGCAGGACACTTGCGCCGCCCCCGGCCGAACCCCACGAAGCCGCCCTCGGCGCGGCTGCGTTGCTCCCCTCTCTCGGAGGAACGCAGCCGGCTCGGGGTGGCCCATGCGCTGGTGCCGGCCGATGTGTATGAGGAGCTGGGTCCCGCGCGGGATGGTCACCGTCGGGCTCAGGATGCGGTCTCCGCGATGTGTCGAGTTGTGTGTCGAGTCAGGCCCTCAGCACGCGTACGCCGGCTGATGCCAGCGCAGCCGCCAGGTGCTTGTGCCGTGGTGTGCAGAGTTCGATGGCCTCTCCAGAGTGCAGATGCAGATCCAGTGAGCCCTCGCCCAGCCAGGGCGCCGGGGCGGAGTGCACCGCGCCGAGGATGTCGGTCAGGGCGATGTCCAGGGCCGCGTCGGCTGGACCGCGCAGATGGAGAGCCGAGGCGGTGAGCCCTGCGGCACCGGAACGGCCAGGGCCACAATCCCAGGCGGCCGGCTCGGTGCCGTGGGCTGCATCCTCGGTCAGGCCGAAGGCCACGGGGTAGGACGCGAATCCGGCAGTCGACACGCCGACGTCCTTACCTGCACGGGTCGCACCGCCACGCGCCCGCCGCCAATCGCAGCGACTGTCACTGTCGCCGTGGTACCGCCACGTTCTCCATCACGGGCGTCGCTCCGAACGAGGTCTTCAACTTTCGACCAGCACTGCCTGAAGGGCAAGGAAAGCCCGTGCGCCGTGAACTGGTGACCCGTCAACCCAACAGGAAGACGGAACAGTGACCGCGCTCTTTCCCTGCTCACTGGCGGAAGTCAGGTTGGCTCGACGACATCGGTGACCCCGAATTCTCCACTTACGTGGCGCAGTGACCGACAGAAACGTGGGCACTGCGGCCTTTTCAGCCCACACCGAGCTGGCCAGCTCAGCTTGGGCTGCTCCGACTGTCGTTCTCAACGGCCCATGGAACACGGAGCACGGAGCAACCACCAGGACGGTGCCTGGCATCGACGGGAAGCCGAGGTTCCTGCGAGCCGGCGGAGGAGCTCACGTCGCCTCAGAAACCCTGATTGAATTATGGCGGCTCCGTTTCCCGGACTTCCTGGTACTCCAGCCGTAGACATTGATCCTGACGGTGGATGATGGTGCTCATGACTGGTGAGCCCTTGCGTGTGTCTCTTGCTGAGCTGCGGGAGTCGTTTGACGTGCTGCTGCACCATCTTGAAACCACTACGGGTACCGAGGTGACCTTGGACAAGGAGTACTTCTGGTCCGTGCCGTCGGATGAGCTGTACGACCCAGCCAACGAGCCGAGCGGCCTGACGGTCGGGCAGCTTTCCGAGTCGTTGGAGCACCTGCGGGATCTGCTTGCCGACCGCGATCGATCCGTGGCGTTTCACCTGGTCTGGCTCGCTGATGTCTTGCGAGCGATCGGCCATGACCTTCCCCGGTAGCCATCGCCGGTCACAAACGCGCATAAGGGGCGATCTTCATACCTGCACGACTGCTTGGCGTCGGTAGTGGCAGGCGCGGGCACGGGCTTGATGCCGGCGTCGCCACTGCGACCAGCGCAGTCGGTGCGCGAGATCGTGGATGGGGCTGACCAGCGCGGTGAACAGACGCCGGGTTTTGTTACCGGTCAGGGGGATCAGGTGGCCGGCCGCGGAGTGGTCACGGCGTTCGGCAGCTGCCGTGACGGCGAGGAAGGCGTGGGCGAGCATGGCGAGGGTGACCAGCGGTGCCAGGACGTCCAGCGTCGGACCTGGTGCTCGTCGAGGCCGGCCAGACCCTTGCCGTCCTTGAACGTCTCCTCCACGGTCCAGCGCCGTCCGGCCACCCGCACAAGCTCGGGCAACGGCGGACCCGGGGGAGAGAAGCAGCGGTACAGGGCGAGTTCGCCGCTTCGGCGGTTGCGGCGCACCAGCAGCCACCAGTGACCGGAACGGTCAGCCGGACTGTTGATGTCGACCTGGGCCCAGTCCTGGAAGCGCTCGCCTTTCGCGCCCTCCCTTGGACAGACGCTGCCAGGCCCGCTTCGGGATCCGCGTGGCCAGCACGTATCCCATCAGACACTCTGCCAGCGCGGCGCGGAGGTGAGGGTTGTCACCATAGACCTCGTCGCCTGCCACCCAGCGTGCGGGTGTGCCGGCGTCCAGGTTGCTGTTCTCCCACTCCTGCCCTCGGCTCAAGTACTCCTGGTGCAGGTCGCGAACAAACGCGGCCAGTTCCTCAGGGCTGCGGATCTCAACATCCTGATGTTGCTGGCCAGCAGGTTATTGACAGTGCTCAGTGCGGGCAGCGTTTCGGGTGAGTAGCTCGTCAGTGGCTGTGCAGGACGAATTGCCTCTGGATGTTGAGTGCGGCCGGTGGCTCGTCAACATCACGGACTTCGGTATGCACGAAGATCGTCCGGCCGCGTCGCTCGCACGAAGCCGCGTCGCTCGCACGAAGAAGCGCGGCACACGGACCAGGTACGTCTATCTCCACTCGGCGATCGACGGCTGCTCCCGTCTTGCGTACACAGAGGCCCTTGCAGATGAGAAGGCATGACGGCAATCGCATTCATGCACCGCACACGCGCGTGGTTCGCCGCCCACCGCGTCACCCGCATCGAGCGGATCGTTACGGACAAGGGTGCTCGCTATCGCGCGGACGCGTTCGCGAGGGCGCTTCTCGAGTATCGCGGCATCAGCGGATCACGCCCTACACACACCGCGACACAACGGAAAGGCAGAGCGTTACAAACGGATCATCTCCGAGGAGTTTCTCTACGCCCGCACATGGACCTCAGAAGACCAACGCGGAGAAGCACTCCGTGTCTGGAACATCCACTACAACTATCACCGACCGCACAGCGCTGCCGCCGGAGAACCTCCTGTGTCGCGGTTCCGGGAGGCGTCAGCAACGTCCTGGCCTCTTACCTCTAGACCAAGGCTCATAGCAACAACCTGGACTCCGGCCGACGTGAGCAGTCGACCGCCCTTGAGTCGAAGCGAGACCGTAACTTTCCGTGATGCCCGAGGATGAAAACAAGCTGAGTCCAGCCGCTGGCACGAAGCCAACCGAGACAAAGCCAACACCACCGTCAGATTCACCGGCTGCTCGATTTCCTGCTCGCCGGGAACCAAGACGACCGCAGCGATCTCTGTATGGACGGACACCCTCGGACCCGACAAGAGCCACGAAAGGAAGAGCAACGCCTGCAGCGAGACTCTTTCCTGGGGTCACCTCAAGGGCGACGACTACTACTTCGTCCTGAACAGGACCAACGGTAGGTCGGAGACGGGGACGCTCCACCTCAACGCCAAGACCGTGACGATCAAGTGGTAACACACCGCCAGTGACGAACACTGCCGGGCGGGGACTCCCCACCCGGCCTTGCCATCCCCCACGACCAGCAAGGACGAGATGTCTCTGCAGTTCACCCGATGCTCCTTCCAGTACGGCCGGAAGGTGCCGGTCCTCGACAGGCTCAGCCTGACCATCAACCACAGAGCCACCGTCCTGCTGGGGCCCAACGGCGCGGGCAAGTCGACGCTGATGGGCATCGCCGCCTCCTGGCACTCTCCCACCCGCGGATCCGTCGCCTGGCGCGGACGCGAGCCGGACACCGCCCGCCACCGCGCCGCCTACCGCGCAGCCGTCGGCTGGTTACCGCAACACATCAAGCCCATGCCCGGGCTGACGGTCCGGGAGAACGTCGCCTACCTCGGCTGGCTGAAGGGCATGGCCCGCCGCGAAGCCTGGGACCGCTCCGCCCCCGCCCTGGAGCGCGTCAGGCTCGGCAGCCTCGCCGACCGCAAGAGCCACCAACTCTCCGGCGGCCAGCTACGCCGCATGGGTATCGCCGGCACACTCGTCCACCACAGCGAACTCGTCCTGCTGGACGAACCCACCGCAGGGTTGGACCCCTCGCAGCGCAAGGTCTTCCGCCAGGTGGTCGATGATCTCCTGACCGACGTTCACCTGGTGGTCTCCACCCACCAGACCGAGGACCTCGACGCCGTCTACGACCACGTGGTGGTCCTGGACCGCGGCACGGTCCGTTTCCAGGGCGACACCGCCGGCTTCCTGGCCCTGGCCCACCCCGGCCTGCCCGAAGCCCGCCGAGCCGAAGGCGCCTACACCCAGCTGATCGAACAGGAGGTCTGACGTCATGCGCTGGCGCACCGTCCTTCGTTCCTCCTCCGCCACCTGGCTCGCCCCCCTGCTGGCCGCCTTCGTCGCCTTCCTGGTGCGCGATGACCTCGTCGCCGGAGTGACCGCCGGCTACTGGCCCAGCGTCTTTGGCGCGGCCACCTTCGCCCTGCCCTTCGTCACCCCCGCCTGCGCCGCCGCCGGCGCCTGGGAAGGCTCCCGCATCGCCCGCGGCAACGTCGCCACCTGGGCCCCGGCCCGCGGTGGCCTGGCCATCGCCTGGCCCCTGCTCCTGCCCGTCCTGGCCCTCGGCCTGCTCGGCATGGCCGTCGCGGTCGCCTTCACCCTGACCGCCACCGCCCCGGCCGGCGGCATGCCCCCACTCAGCGTGGCCGCCATGTGGTTGGTCGTCCTCCTGGCCAACGCCATGGCCGGCTTCCTCCTCGGCCGCAAACTGCCACTGGTCATCGCAGCCCCCCTCGCCCTGATCCTCAGCTTCGTCCTCACCGCCTACCCCGCCACCCTCGAACCGCTGTGGCTGCGCCACATGGTCACCGGCGGCGTCAACGGCTGCTGCTCCCTGGACCAAACCATCAACTGGCGCCCGGTGGCCAGCGCCACCGTCCTCGCCCTGGCCGTCATCCTCGCCGCCGCCCTGGCACTGACCGCCACGGGCAAGCGAGCCGTGCGCCTCGCCGCCACCGGCCTGCTGACAGTCGGACTGCTGGGCAGCGGCGCCCTCGCCTACGGCCTGCCCGCCACACCGACCACTCCTCGCTCCACCACCGCCCTGACCTGCAGCGGAACCGAACCACAGGTGTGCGTCTGGCCCGAACTGAGCAGCCACCTGCCCACCATCCAACGCGTGGCCGCCGACACCCGGCAGCGCCTACAGCACGCCGGACTGAACGTGCCGGCAAAGCTCACCATGGCGGAACACGCCGGCACCGGCGCCCAGTACATCGGCTCCTGGGAGCAGGCCACCGCCGACAACGTCCGCATCGGCATCGCCGCCGGACTCCTGCCCGCCAACCCGCCGGCCTGCGCTGACAGGGGCGAATTCCCCGGCGAAGTGGCCTTCGGCCCCCTGGGCGCTTGGCTCTCCCTGACTGCTGGCGCGAGCAAGGGCGAGGTCGCCGGCCGCTACGGCCAACAGGAGACCGCCCTCGCCGCCCGTATCCGCACCGCGCCCGCGGCTCAGCAGCGTGCCTGGTTCCAGCGCAACGAGCCCGCGCTGCACAACTGCACCACCAAGCCTCAACTGAAGCTGACCGGCCAGACCGCGGGAGGAGCGCAGTGATCTGGTGGTTGAAGGCCAGGGCCGTACCGCAGGTCCTCGCCACCGTCCTCGCCACCGTGCTGCTCAGCGCCCTGGCCCAGGGCCATGCCATCCCGGTGCCGACCATCATTGGGCCCTCCGGCTCGCTCCTCTTCGGTCAGATCCTGGGCCTGCTGCCCGCCGTGGTCCTGCTCTGGGGCCTCGAACGGGGCGATGTCATGGCCGAAGAGGTCGCCGTCCGCCCCGCACGCCCGCGCGCTCTGGCCCTGTGCCTGGCCTACGTCGTCGTCCTCGCCGCGCTGGCGACCGTGGTCCATGCCCTCTTCGACCGGCCGGATGTCCTGTCCATGGCTCGCAACAGCATCGGATCCCTCGGCGCAGCGCTGATTCTGCGAGCCCTGGTCGGCCCGGGCATCGCAGCCATCGCCATCGCCGCCCTTCCACTGCTGTGCGCGGCCGCCGGACGCCGCCCCGGCGGCACAGCCCAGCCTTGGGCCTGGCCGATCCACCCGGCCGACTCCGTCCTGGCGCTGGCTGAGGCCGGCTTCCTGCTCCTGGTCGGCTGCCTCCTGCTGCTGTGCTGGGGAAGGCCAGTGGTAAACCCCTTGGCTCTCGGAGACTGACGAATCAAGGGCCCCTCTCGGGCCTGCACGAGCTAGAGCTCGAGCGAAGAAGACCCCGCACCACAGAGAGGTGCGGGGTCTTCTCATTGCTTCCCACCGACCGCCACGCGGCGGCCATTCGCGTACATACGTGCCCTGTGCCGCCCTCGCCTCCCTTACCGGGGCGGTCTTCTCCCGCAAGGGAGGGGGGCGAAGGTGCTTCCCGCATGGGGGCTGGGACGTTCCTGCGGCCCTGGGCGCGGCGGGCTTCGGGGCGCTCACTGCTCGGGCGGCCCGGCGATGTCCAGCCGGACGGCGACGGTACGGGCACCGGACTCGGCGAGGGAGGCGTAGCTCGCTGCGAGGTCGAGGCGGACGTGTTCCAGTTCATTCTTGTCGCGAACCCGGAACTCGCGGTCGCTCTGCGGCACGCAACGCGCTCGCCGGAGAGCGCGGCAAAGCCGTCGGCGTGGTCGGACTGTCCGTGATGCAGGACTGCGAAGAAATCCGGAGCAGGTGTGGTGCCCCACAGCCTTCGAAGCTGTCTACAAGGATCAGAAAATGCAGCGTGGAGTGCCCGAGGAAGGCGTTGGAACGTGCGACTTCGATGCACCGAAGACCGAGTTCTACGACGACGATGAGTGGCCCACCTACAAGAGGAGGCGGAGGTCCAGGATCAGCCCACGGGGCCTGACCTGTCCTACGGAAGCGACCTGTGGGGCTACCTGTCTCTGGTGGAAGGCCGTAATGCCGCCCGGATGGACACCGTGCCGAACGAGCCGGAGCTCTTTGCCCGGCAGGCCAACCTCGGTGGGTTCGACAATGCCCAGATGTCCGAGTGGCCGCTGAGGACGAAGAATGGCTTGTGCCTGCTGGCGGACCAGGGGAACGTCGTACGGGCCGAGACATCCCGTTTCATTGCGGGAGATCGCGACAGCTACACCAGCCCGCCCCACCAGAACGAGTTCACCGTCACGATGTGGAAGCCGGCGTAAGCCCCGCGCCGGCAGACCGGCGCGGGGACACCGCTCGTGACCGTCCGGGGCACGCCGTACGTCGGCGTAAATGCGTACGCGGACGCCGTCCTCGCCGGGGCCGATACGGCGCCGAGGGGCGACTGGACCACCACGGGGCGCGGACGGGCAGCTGCGAATTCGCCTTCATGAAACTGCCGGACGCTCAAGGCGTGGTGCCCAGTTCGCCGAACCGGCAGTTGTCGCTCGGCCGTGGCAGTGCCGCCGCACGACGACGCGGCCGGCCGCCGTGCCCGGCAGGCACCCACCGTCCCTGGTATGCGCTCCGCCCCCCACTGCCCAGCCCTTCGAGTGCAGATGGTAGGCATGGGGGGTCCAACTACTCGGGGGGCACCTGTGGTCGGTCTTGTCGTCATCTTCTTCGTTCTCGCGGCAGTGTTCGCCGTGCTCGGCATCGTCAATCCCGAGCGGCTCGCCCGGACGCACGACGGCGGCACCTCCAGCTTCTTCCGTGTCTTCGCCTTCATCATGGCCGCGATCATGATCTATCAGGGGTTTTCAACCCTCATCGACCTCTGATCGGTGGGGCGACGGCCGGCAGGCGGGTCGGGCGCGTTCAGCGGGTGAGCTGCCAGCGCTTGAGGGGCGGGGGAGGGCCAGAGACCGGTGCCACCACCGCCAGCGGCTGTTGACATCCAGGGCTGCGGTGGTCACGCGGCGCTCACCTCATCGACAGCTGTGGCCAGGCGGGGAGCGGCGTCGGTCGTGTACGGGTCGCTTCGCGGTCCCTGGCAGACCGCGATCAGGTCGCCGAACTCCTGCGCCTTGCGGAAGCCGCGGACATGTAGGAGACCGCCAGGTCGCCACCGGAGGCTCTGGCTCCTGCCTCCCTCGCAGTACAAAGCCTGGGGCCAGGCTCTCGTCGCGTCGTACGCCGAAGCGTCCGCTTCGCGTCTTCACCATGGACGAGCTGGGGAACCGTCAGCCTCCAGGCCGAACCGAAAGAGCTGTTCTGCGGCCTCGAAGTCTCCCGCTTCCTCCCGCAGCCGTGCCAGCTCCGTCAGGGCGGAGGCGTCACCGGCATCGGCGGCCTCCAAAAGCAGTTGTTCGCTCTCTTCGAAATCACCGGACCGCGCCTGCGCCTGCGCTTCGCTCCTCAGGGCGAGATCCTCGTCGCCGTAGACGGCTTCGTCCCAAAGCTCTTCTTCCGTGATGTCTTCCGGCGATTGTAATGCGCTCTCCGTCAGTCCAAGGGGGCCTGTAGAGCCCCACTCCTCCTGCCCGAGCTGTTCGTCGGCCATGGCCTGGCCGGCCAGGTCTGACAGCGCCATCAGGACCATGGGGTCTCCGTCGTCGATCGCTTGTTGAGTCAGCGCTTCCACGGTCTCGCTATCCCCACGCCGCACTGCCAGTTCCATCAAGGCATAGGGGCTGCCGGCAGCGGCGGCCTGCTGGGCGAGCCGCTCCGCGCCGTCGAGGTCCCCGGCCCGGGCGCGCCGTACCGCCAGCTCCACCAGCGCCGACGCGTCTCCCGCAGCCGCGCCCCGTCGGTAGAGCTGCTCCGCCTCTTGGAGGTGACCGGCTTGCTCATGCAGTTCCGCCAACCGCCGTAGGCACCGTGTGTCTCCGGCATCGATGGCATGCTGATAGAGGTCTGCCGCTATGCGGTAGCGGTGCCGTGCACGAGAGGCATCAGCCAGGGCGGCAAGCTCGTCCGGGGCAGGCTCTTGACTGCGGACCGCGCTCCAGAAGGACTCCGGTGGGAACGCTCTGCGGCGGCTGTCCCGGGCA
The DNA here is from genome assembly GCF_000718305.1 of Streptomyces niger. GTDB lineage: Bacteria > Actinomycetota > Actinomycetes > Streptomycetales > Streptomycetaceae > Streptomyces > Streptomyces niger. The sequence goes on along the minus strand of NZ_JOFQ01000022.1, from coordinate 21,710 downwards.
TGGTGGTCCAGGTAGTCACTAAGGTGGTAGACGCCAGGCAGAGCGCCCATGCGGTCGGAATCCGCAACGGGTTCCAGGGCCGCGGCCACCCCTTTGACCTTCTCCCGGGCATATCCCAGGGCGCCGGCAAACCAGGCGGCAGGGTCGGCGGCAGCGCGCTGCTGGCCACTCAAGTAGCCCGGGGCGGCAGCTTCCAGGAAGGCAGCGGGCAGGGGTGAGGTGTAGCCGAGGCGCCGGGCGTCCATGGCTGCCGTGATGACGGCGTGGCCATAGGGGCCGTGAGGTTCGGTGGCCTGCTGATAGTGGTCGACCAACTGCGGTCCGGCAGCGAGGGTTTGGGCGATCCTGTTGCCCGTGCTCGTTCCCATGGCCCGGGCCAGCGAACCATCACGGTGCATCCGCGGGTCTTTGAGCACCTTGGCGGGAAAAGACGCCGGAACATCCACCGGCTTGACTTGGCCCAGCAGAGCGCGGGCGTTGGCATGCGTGTCCTGTCCAGCCGGAGGCGTGGCGGTAAGAATGCGGTGGTACTCGGGCCACAGCGTCCCCAGGACCATGAGCGGACCGGGCAGCTCCAGACAACCACGCAAGGCCGCAGCAGCCTCCTCCCCATCGGCCCCGGTGAGGTAATTCTGCATCTCGTTGAGCCACAAGACCGTGCGTGGGGCGGGCCCGCCCGCATCGAGCAAAGCCAGAAGCCTGCCGGCAGTCTTGGGAAAGACCAGTTGCCAACCTTTCATGCAGGTCCGGACAGCCTCGAAGGCGGAGCGGGTCTTGCCCGTGCAGGATTCTCCTCGCACAAGCATCAACGTCGGCTGCTCACTGGAGACCGCCGCGTCCAGACGCTTGCGCAGCAGCCAGTCGTGGTGCCGCTGGATGTAATCCGGCAGAACGAACGCACCATCGTCTTCTTCCTCGGTGGCACCGCGGATAGCCGGGTGCACCCCGAGCTGCTGCGCCGTCCAGGATTCGACGGGCCGGGGTCGGTCAACTCTGCCGACAGCCGACTGCTGGGTGATGTGTTGGTGGAGCTGCCCGATGTGGGAGGCGGCAACGCCTCCGTGCGAGGCTTGGACCGTGTGGTGAGGAGTGGAAGTCGAGGCTGGAATGGCGCCGGATCCGCTCAGCCCTGGCGCGGCTCCGGCTGTGAAGGGTTTCCTGTGGTCACATCCCTCATCACCCAGGCAGCAGCCGATCCGTGGTCGGCCGAGATATCAACGTCCCCGCCAATCGCCTGACCGCCGGGGCCGGCCGACACGCTGCCGGGGGGATGGTGTGAGCCCAGCAGCGAGTGCAGTTCTTCCACGGCCCGCGCCAGCTCGGCGTCGGCCAGGTTCTCCAGGAGGACTTCGATACGGGCCTGCCAAGCCGCCTCCTGGTGGATGCGCACTCGCTCCATCTCGGTCGGCCCGGCCGTTGCGGCGGTTTGCAGTTCGCCGGCAGTCCGGTCAAGACGATCCAGTTCCGTGGCCTCACGCTGCGGGTTCCCTCGGCCGAACCAATGGGCTGCCCGCTGTCGGAATCCCGTCCATGCGTCCGTTCCAGCGGCCTGCACGACCGCGGTGCCTCCCGCCGCGGCCAACCCGGCCATTGCCTCCGACAGCATCCTGGACTTTCCTTTCCCCCTGAAATGTCCGTCCGCCCTGGGTACATGTGGCGCCAGTGCCTCTACTACGCCACAGTGCCAGACACTTACTCCTGTGTCCTTGGTTCCCATCAAGGACAGTTGCCACGTCTATGCAGACGAGCCTCACGCACTTGAGCCCGGAACCCGCCTGGAACGCAGCATGAGCGGCACGAGCCTGTAGTACAGGACACGCTGGGCTGACATGACGCGGCACGCGGGCCGCAGCCAGTGGGTCCGCGTGCCGCTGCCGTATCTACCGGACCCCGCATGAGCACCGGTACTCATGCGCTTCGAGGATCGAACAGAGAACCTCGCACCGTGGGTATGGGCAGACACGCGGCCGTAGCGGGCGTCGCAGTAGCTGAGGCCCTTCTCCTGGCAGGTGGCGGGAAGAACGCGGACGAATCTGTTCCACAACCTCAACGGCACTCGCGCCTCCCGCTCGCACGACACCGGTCCCTTCCTTCCTCCTCAAGACCCTGCCATGGCGAGACGTCTCGAAGGTGGCCGACCTGATCTCCGACCACACGCCCGAGGACGACGTACGGCGACTCAGCAAGACCCTCTGGGCAAGCCGCGGGAAGTAACTCCCGCACCCCGACGGCCCCGCTCTTGACCACTCGGCAGGGGCGGGGTCGCTTCGCGCGTGCAACGCATTCTGATCAATGCCGCACTTGGTTTCCTTCCTCAGGGGGCCAGGAGCCGTCGTTCTGGCTGAGGCACCACCTCGCGTACTCGGACATCCGTCACGTACTCGACCCACTGCGTGATGTTCAGCATGTCGCCGACGACCGTTGGCGACATGTCACCGGCATGTCGATCATGGCGGTGTTCCGAGATGCGAGGGTGGCGAGGCGCCTGGCCACCCTCGCGTCTCCGGAGCCGCGTTCAAAGCGCCGTGCCCGGCTGGGAAGGTGACTCCGCGCGCAAGGCGACGGACGGAAGTCGGACAAGGCTCTGAGCAGGCCGGACAGCCATGGGCTGTCCGGGACAGGCGTCCTGCATTGACCGGGATCGGCCCTCGTCGCCAGAGTCCCTGTCACCCGGCCGTTCCGGACCGCTCGGCGCAAGGCCGACGTCGCACGCGCCAGGGCTGCCCGCACTACTCACACGTACGGCAGCACATACGCCCCTGACGAATCCGAGGTGTCATGTCCACATCCGCGAAACTGAGAAAGGCACTGCTATCGGCGGGCCTCGCTGCCGCCCTCACGGGTACCGCCACCGTGGCCGCCGACGCCGCGCCGGCCAAGCCACGCCAGTCGAAGGCCCGGGCCGAGGCCGTCTTCCCGAACCGCGTTGCCAACTTCAATGTGTGCAACCCGTGCCGGTGGCCGAACCCTGGCCACCAGATCAACCAGATCGCAGACGAGATCATCAAATACCGGCCCCAGGTCATCGCACTGGAAGAGATCTGCGTGGGTGAGACCAGGCGGCTGAGGGATGTCCTAGCGGCCCGGGGATACCGTTACTACGTTGCCCACGGCAGCGTAGACAGCACGGCTCGGAACTGCTTCCCGTACGGCTCGTCTTACGGCAACGCGATTTTGTCGGCAGCTCCGCTCACCAACAAGGTGAACCGCCTCTACCCCGATGGCGGCAGCGAGCCCCGCGGATATGTCGCCGCTGACACCACCGTGGCCGGCAAGAAGGTGCGTGTGTTCGCGACCCATCTGGCGCAGGCGGGGCAGTCGAAAGTCCGCGCCAAGCAGGTCGACCAACTCCTGGGCGCCGTAGGCGGATACCAGGACGCCATCGTCTTGGGGGACTTCAATGCCGACCCCAAGTACTCGGAGACGCAGCCCATGTGGAACCAGTTCCGGGACGCCGACCCGGCCTGCGGCCCGAGCCGGAATCGTCCGCCCTGCCAGCCGACAGCCAACGCCTCTCCGTATCGGAAGAAGTTCGACTACATCTTCCTACGGAAGACGGGCACCTTCTCCGCGCCGAGCCTGGGCGTGCACGACAACTACTCGGATCACGACCTGGTGCATGCCGACCTGAGCTCCGGCTGATCCGGCCGCCAAGGCGCTCGCGGGTCACACGGCGGTTCCCTGTCCGGCGGGGTGGTGTTACGGGGCCGGCCGGAGGGCTTGACCGGGTGGTCGCAGCGGTTGGAGTGGGGGTTTGTCTCGGCGAACGTCGTGTCCTTTTGGCTGTGTGTCGCTTTACGACGGTCCCGAAGGCCAGCGTGCGAGCACTCCAGCGGAAAGCGTGTGTCGCTAGGGCACCTGCCGTTTTGCGGCACACGCCACGCGAGGGTCACGGTGGCTGCCCCGGGAGGTGGGCTTGCAACCGGCATTCAGGAGACCCACGCTTCGTCGGTCCGATGAAGAGTCCCCTGGTTGATCAGGGTCGGAGCAGACTCCGGCCCGAGTCGGGGGGCAGGTCGACGGCAGCGGCTGTATTCGGTCTGGCAGGCTGCGGAATGTATGGCGAAGACTGCTGCCGCCTGCCCAACCGAAGTGGAGCGGAAAGGAGGGGCCGTGTCAGCACCTCGTGACGTAGCGGTGGCGGCGCCGTTGGGCGACATCACCCACGCCGATCACCCGCGGAATTGGCAACTTAGTGGCCGGCTCCGTGAATCCTTCGGGGGGACTCCGGAACCTGTGACGTGCGTGGTGCCGGGGCAGGTGCTGCCGTGGGAACGGGGGTTGTGACGGTTCTTGTGGGCCCTCGCCGCATTTCAGGGGGACACCCGCGCTGTTCTGCCGGCGGCGAACCCCGGCCGGACCGGACTCGACGATCACTACAGTCCAGTCTCATGACGACGATTACCACGCGCACGGTCCAGTACCCGGCCGACGGTTTGACGATGATCGGGCACCTCGCGCTCCCGGCCGGTGTCGACCGCCGACCCGCGGTGCTGCTCGGACCAGAGGGTACGGGGCTCAGCGACGTCGAGCGCCGCCGAGCCGATGCTCTCGCCGAGCTGGGATACGTGGCGCTGGCCTTCGACCTCCACGGCGGACGCTATCTGGGCGACCCCGAGGAGATGCTGGCCCGTTGCATGCCGCTGCTCGCCGACCCCGACCGGATGCGGGGGATTGGCCATGCGGCGCTCGTCGTGTTGCGCGCCGAACCGCGGACCGACCCCGACCGGATCGCCGCCATTGGTTACGGCACCGGCGGCGCCATCGGGCTGGAACTCGGGCGCGACGGCGTCAACCTGCGCGCGATCGGGACAGTCAACGCACTGACCACGGGCCGACCGGGCGAGGCGGCGCACATCCGCTGCCCGGTGTGGGCCGGGGTCGGGTCGGAAGACCCGATCATGCCGCCCGCCCAACGGGACGCGTTCACCGCCGAGATGCAGGCAGCGGGCGTCGACTGGCGCCTCACGGTCTACGGCGGCGCCTTGCACGCCTTCCATCACCCGCCGGTCGACCACACCGTGCGCCCCGGCGTCGGCTACCACCCACGACACGCGCAGCGCGCCTGGCGCGACGTCGTCGACCTGCTCGCCGAGTGCATGCCCGTGGTGGAGTGATCTGGTCAGTCCAAGCTTGGGCGCCCGCTGACCGCCGCGGCGCCTGGGCTCCACTGCCACGGCGGGCGGGGAAGGCTGCGGCTTGCCAGTGATCCACTTCGGCCGATCGGCTCGCCCGCCATGCCCCTCCGCACTGCCTGCCCGATAGCCCCGAGTGCCGCCGACCGCGCGCGGGTGAAGGCTACGGCCTACGGCCACAAGACCGAGCACCGGCTGCGGGTGCGTGCACAGGTGGTGCTGCACGCCGCGCGCGGGCGCTCCAACGCGCGTATCGCCCAGGAGACGGGACTGCCCCTGGACACCGTGCGCCGCTGGCTGGCCGAGGATGCGGTCAAGCCCTGGCAGCACCGCTTCTGAATCTTCATCGCCGACCTCGATTTCCGCGCCAAAGCCCAGCGTGTGCTGGACCTGTACGCCCGCACCTTGCAGGGCACCCCGCTCGTCGCCGACGAGTACGTCATCAGCGCCGACGAGAAACCTCCATCCAGGCCCGCTGCCGCCGCCACCCCACCCTCGCCCCCGGCCAGGCCCGCGCGATGCGGATGAACCACAGCTACGAACGCGGCGGCACCCTGGCCTACCTGGCCGCTTAGGTCGTCCACGACGCAAAGGTGTTCGGCCGCTGTGAGAAGACCACCGGCATCGACCCGTTCATGATCCTGGTCACCCAGGTCATGACCCGCGAGCCCTACGCCAGCGCGAAATGCGTGTTCTGGGTCATGGACAACGGCTCCTCCCACCGCGGCAAGAAGGCTGCCGACCGGTTGTCGGCCGCCTTCCCGAATGCGGTGCTAATCCATACCCCAGTGCACGCTTCCTGGCTGAACCAGCTGCACGACGGAGAAAGTGGAAATCTACTTCTCCGTCGTGCAGCGCAGGGTCGCCCACCCCAACGACTTCACCGACCTCGCCCAGGTCAGGGACCGGCTCCAAGCCTTCGAAGACCGCTACAACGCCACAGCACAGCCGTTCCAGTGGAAGTTCACCACCTCCGACCTGGACGATCTACTGGCCAGGCTCGACCGGCACACCGCCGATCACCAGGAAGAATCCTGTGTCGGACAGCCAACGTGATCAACCCCCGAAGGGTGTACGGAGCCGATCACTTACAGGTCATCTCATTTGGCTTGCTCGATAGCCTGACGACGTGGGGGAGGCCAGCACTCTCGGCGCGGCTGTACACGCGTCCTTGGGTCAGGTTCGAGATGTCCGGCATGAGCTCGGCCTGGAGGCTTGGAGAGCTGGGGCGGAGCCTCAGGACGTCGGCTGAGAACGCGTGGTTACCCATCGTAGGTAAGGACGCCGCCTCACGACGCGAGCCCGGTTGCGCTACCCGGATCCGATTCGCCGTCGCACCCCCGGCTCACACGGCGACGGGGCGCCTCTTCCATCGCGCGGGTGGTTTCCCTCGGGAATTCGGCCGTCGCCCGGCCCTCGGCCGCACGGTGAGGAACCCGCATGCACTCCAGTACATGGTCCATTTGAGAGAGATGGAATGAAAGTCGACCGACGCTGAGCCAGGGGAGTGGCCCCGATGCGCCGGAAACGGGCCAAGGCGTGGTCTTGCAGATGTCGTCTGGCCAGGCCACGCCCTGGCGGCATCCGCTTGGCCCCGTGCCATGGGTTTTGATCCTGGGTGCCTCCGGGCGGGTGTGGACGTCGTGACCTCGGACGAGTCGAGCGGACCGCGTTTGCGTAGTCCAGCGGACCGCGTTTGTGCAGTTCAAGGGGACACTGTGCTGCCCGATGTGTTGTACCGGGCTTCGTCCCGCCTCCGGCGCACCGTCCTGTCCGTCGGGCCGGGTGGGCCGTATCTTCCATGTCGCCCGTCACGGCAACGACAGGTGGCCTGCCCAGGTCTGCCTGAGCTGCTGGAGGCACCGCGAGAAGCACCCATTAGGTCGTATGTGAACGAAGGTGACCCCGAAGGCAACAGGGAGTCGTTCGATACATGACTACGCCGAGGATGCTCGACTGAAGCGGTTCGTGGTGATCGCCACTGCGGTGTTGGCCGCGGTCGCCGGGTTCGTGAACTCGGTGTTCCTCACCTCGGCGCTCCTCCCGGTCAGCCACGTGACGGGATCGATGTCCGAGGTCAGCATGGACGTGTCCGGCGGTGATCTCAGCGGGCTGACGAGTCTGGTAACGGTTCTGGTCGCCTTCTTCGGCGGTGCGATCGCAGCTGGTGCCCTGCTCGGTCCCCATACCCAGACGATCGGCCGCCGCTACGGAGTTTCCTTGCTGGTGGAGGCCGCTCTGCTCGGCGCAGCCCCGCTGGTGGCCACCGAACAGCAGAATCCGCCGTACGCCATGATCGTGGCTGCCGTTGCATGCGGGTTGGAGAACGGGATTTTCTCCAACTACCGTGGCCTCCAACTACCGTGGCATAGTGCTGCGCACCAGCCACATGACCGGAACGCTGACTGATCTCGGCGTCCTGCTCGGATGTCGCGGCTACCGCAACGGTCAGGCCAGGCCTGGAAAGGCGTGCTGTTGGCCACCACCCTGGTGACTTTCGCGGGCGGCGGCGTTGCCGGTGCCTACGGGGCGAGCGCGGCCGCCCTGCGCGCATTGTGGATACCGGCGATGTGCTGCGCGCTGCTCGGCGGGTGGTATGTGCTCTACCGCCACCGCCAGCACGTGACACGACAAGCCTGACAATGTCCCTTCGTTCTTCCCGTAGGTGGCGAGGTATTCGACACGCCGGCGGCCGGCGGAACGTCCCTGTCCGGAACCTTCGAGGCTTCACAGGTCTCGGACTCCTCATTTTTGACCCAGTGTGCGAAGTAGGGCCGCCGGCGAATCGGACGCCGACTGTGCCGGGACGGGAGCCAGGTCACCGTCGAGGTTATCCACGAGCACCGAGGAGTTGTGCGGGCTCCCGCAGTGTCCTTGTCGAGGCCGATGCACGGACGTCCGTTGCCCGAGAGCAGGCCGACGAGGAAGCAGGACCTGTGCAGCGAACCGACCGAGGACGACACCCGTAGACCCGTCGATGAGGCGATGGCGCGGAAGTGACTGTCGTGGTCGGCTGTCGGCATCGAGGGCGCGGTGTTCAAGCGGCTGCAGCAGCCGTGCTCCCGGCAAGCGCGCAGGTCCAGGGGGGTGATCGAGGCCGCCGCAGCCCGTACGCGCGGGGACGCCCCCAGGGCCGGGCGTGCCACGGCCTCAAAGTAGGGGAGTGCTCCATGACCTGCTGGCGCCACGGTCCGCCCCTGCGCAGCGGCGCAGGCGGGCCGTGGCGCCATGCCGGGCAGAACTGCCTCCCTCGGGGGAGGGAGGCAGTCGCACGCGGCGTCGCCAGATCTGCCGCACATGCAGCGATCGCGTCAGTCCTGGCGGCTGGCCACCTCGATGAGGTGGAACCCGAACTGGGTCTTCACCGGCCCCTGGACTGTGTTGAGTCGGAAGCGTGCTGCGTGACCGTTTCGAGGAGTGCGTGACTGTTTCGAGGAGTTGGTGCGCCGCGGACAACCGCGTCTGCCCCTGGCGGACTGACGCGCAGCGTGCCTGACGGGCCCCGGACCTGACGACGATCCGGGGCCCGACGCCGCCTCGACGTCCGGGCCGGCCACGATTAGCGTGCCCCAGGTGCTGGAGAGACTGGAGATCGACAGCTTTGTGACTTTGTGATCCTGGTCGAGGAGCTGCACTTCGGCCGTACGGCGAAGCGGCTGCGGGTCTCCAGGGCACGAGTGAGCCAGACGATTCAGCGCCTGGAGCGCCGCGTCGGGGCGCCGCTCTTCGAGCGCACCAGTCGCGACGGGTGCGGCTGACCCCGCTCGGTCGGCAGTTCCTCGACGACATCGAGCCCGGTTACCGCGCCATCACGCGTGGGCTGGCCACGGCGCAGGCCGCCGCCAAGGGGATCGAGGTCAGCCTCGCGGTGAGGCCCACACCGTTCCCAAGGTCACTTCAACTTCATCTGCCTCCGGGCCTGCTTCACCTCGCGGTCAATGGCCCAGGCGTCGGCGACCGGCCCGAGGTGGCCGAGCTTGTCGGGATTGATCACTGAGCGAATGGTTTGGATCTGCCCGTCGAGCACCTCGAGGGCCAGGATGTGGAGCACCTTGCCGTCCCGGTCGCGGAAGATCGCGCCGGGCTGCCCGTTGATCTCGTGCGGCTCGAACGTCACGTCGATCCGGGCGAGCAGGGGCAAGACAGAGACGAGCAGCCGGGCCACGTTCTCGGTGCCGCTGACGGCCTTGGCGAGCTGCGGGGCCTTGCCGCCGCCGTCCCCAACCAACTGGACGTCGGCGGCCAGCAGATTCCGCAACCCGCCTACGTCACCATCTTTCAGTGCGTCGAAGAACCGCGCCGCCAGCTCCTGCCGCTCCTGACGGTCCGCCTCGAACCGTGGCCGACTGGCCTGCATGTGCCGCCGTGCCCGTACCAGCAGCTGCCGGCACGCCGCCTCCGACCGCCCCACCGCCGCGGCGACCTCGTCGAACCCGAAGCCGAACACCTCACGCAGCACGAACACCGACCGCTCCAGCGGGCTGAGCCGCTCCAGGAGCAGCAGCGCCGCCATCGACACCGAGTCGGCCAGCTCCGCCGAACGCGCCGGATCCTCATACGGATCGCTGAGCAGCGGCTCGGGGAGCCACGGGCCCACGTACTCCTCCCGCCTCACCCGCGCGGAGCGCAGCACGTCGATCGAGATCCGCGTCACCGTGGCCGACAGAAACGCCTTGGCCGACGCTACCTGGGTCGCCGAGCCGTCGAAGCGCAGCCACGTCTCCTGCACCGCGTCCTCGGCCTCACTCACGCTGCCCAGAATCCGGTAGGCGATCGAGAACAGCAGCGGCCGCAGCTCCTCGAACTCCTCGACCTTGTTCACGACGAATCCCCTCCCCGTGCACCTTCCCACCCAGCGGCACTCGCCGGCGCAGGTCCTCTGTGATCATCCGGACCACCGGTGGTCACGCTAACGCCACCGCGCCCGGGCCCGGGCCCGGAGCCCGCAGCCGGCCCCCGAGCCAGTCGCTGATGCCGTTCAGTGGAACTGTCCGGGCACGTAGTTGCCGGCCGGCTGCTGGATGATGATGTTCAGCCGGTTCACCGCATTCATGAAGGAGATCAGGATTACCAGGGCGGTGAGCTGTTCCTCGTCGTAGTGCTGGGCGGCGTACGACCACACCTCGTCACTGACCCCTCTGGCCGCATCCGCGACCCGGGTCCCTTCCTCCGCCAGTTCCAGCGCGGCACGCTCGGCCTCGGTGAAGACCGTGGCCTCCCGCCACGCCGCGACCAGGTTCAGCCGCACCGTGGTCTCGCCGGCAGCGGCGGCCTCCTTGGTGTGCATGTCCATGCACACGGCGCAGCCGTTGATCTGGCTCACGCGCAGCGCCACCAGTTCCTGCGTCGCGGCCGGCAGCGGCGAGTCCTTGAGCGCCTTGCCCGCCGACATGAAGTACTTCAGGGCCTTGCCGGCGGTAGGGTCGGCGAAGTAGTCCAGGCGTGCGTCCATGGTGTGCTCCTCTGTGGTCGTCAGTGGCTACACCCCCTGAGACGAGGTGGCCCGACGCCCTGTGACACGGACGAATGTGACCCGCGTCTCCCTGCCGTCGGCGCCCGTCAGGTGGCGAAGCACTCGCCGTCCACGGAACTTCCAGGGCTCGACCACGGCCGACGCGCCGACACTCGAACGGTGCAGTTGAGCCCTTGGGCTGTGACTGTGGCGGGGGGTGAGCACATCGAGATTACTTACGGGACATCACTTGGAAGAACGGCCACCGGTCAGCCGACGCCGGCGCGCCCGAAGCGGGTCAGAAGATCTCGTCACGGCAGGCCGGCGCGCTGTCGGAACAGAACCCCGTTGATCACGCGCCGATGACACTGCCAACGTCCGCCCCGCCCAATGCTCCTGGGCAGGCTCGGTTCGAGTCGAGCCCACTCGTCATCGGAAAGATCACCCCGCCCCACACCGGACAGAGCGACTGGCCGAAAGGTGGGTTACCTGGCCCATCGGGCAGGCCCTGGTCGGCGGCAGCCAGCCGCGGCCGGGGTGACTGCGGGGTTGATCTCAGCCGGTCGAGTAAGGGAGCAGCCCGGGTGGGCGGCGGCGTAGGCGTCGAGCCTGCTCCTGGCGGGCAGGCAGGCCGCGGTCAGCAACCTGGAGGCCGTGGGCACGGGCCCGGGCCCGGATCGCCGCGAGCTCACGCCCGGATCGCCGTGAGCTCACGCTTGGAGCGCTTGTGCAGCGCGGCTGCCCGCGGCTGCCTGCGGCATCGCCGCGGGCACGAGGGCCGGCCTTCACCGCGCGCAACTGTTCTGGGTCGCGCCTCATGGTGGGTCATGGTGGGTCATGGTGAGCTGACGGATGCGGCATGGGAGCGGATAGTGCCCCTGCTGCCGGGTGTTGATGGGCGAGGTCGGCCGTGGCGGGAGCACCGACAGGTGATCAACGGGGTGTTGTGGCGCTTGCGAACCGGTGCTCGTGGCGTGATCTCTGCCGGAGCGCTATGGGCCGTGGCAGACGGTCTATGAGCGGTGCGCTCGCGGAGAGGCGGACGGACCTGGGCTCACCTGCTCGAGCAGGTCCACATCCGGGACGACTCCGTCGGGTCCGTGGAGTGGACGATGTCGGTCGGCTCTACGATCAGCCGGGTTCACGGGCTCACCAGCACGCCGCCGGGCCCGCAAAAAGGGGCGGCGACGCGGGATGAACTGGAAGATCCGGCACGTGAGGCGACTGGTGAGGCGGGGCGGTCGGCCGGTCCCGCGACGGGCTGACCACCAAGCTCCGTCTCGACTGCGACGGCCAGGGCCTGCCCTGGCCGTCGTCGTCACGCCCGGCAACGTCAACGATTCCACCGTCTTCCACGAGGTCATGGACGCCTTGGGGTGCCCCGGGCCGGAGCCGGGCGGCCCCCGTCACAGGCCCGACGTGGTCATCGCGGACAAGGCGTGTGCTCGTCGGGGTGGGATGTCGCCGATAGCTGTGTGGAGGTGCTGGTTGTCGAACCGGTCTACCGAACCGGTCTACCGAACCGGTCTACCCATCCCGTGGTGGCGAGTTCGCCACGGCTGCGGGACCCGCCACGAGGGCGGAACCCGCAGCCGGTTGTTCGCCGGACAGGGGTCAGCCGCTGACCGTGATGTTCGAGCTTCCGCTGCTCTGGTAACCCTCGGTGGCCATGATCATGTAGTACTTGAACTGGCCCATGTTCATGCCCGCGCGCGCCCAGGCGTCGAAGTGGTTGCCGGTGGTGATGGTGCCGGAGCCACTGGTCACCTTCGATTGCCGGACGCTCCAGTACTGGTCGAAGGTGCGGGTGCCCTCGACGGAGGGGGCGTTGTACCGCGTCGTCTTGTAGATGTCGTACGTGCCGCCATCGCTGTAGACGGTGCCTCTGTACTCGCCGGTGGGCCGGTAGCTGCCCCAGTTGTCGACGATGTAGTACTCCACCAGCGGGTTCGACGTCCAGCCGTAGAGGCAGCCGTAGCCGTTGCCCGACGGGTTGAAGTAGCCGGTGTAGCGGACCGTCCTGCGCCCGCCGGTGTTCCAGCCCTTGCCGGCGACGAAGTTGCCGCAGTTGGTCCACCGGGTGCTGTAACTGCCGCCGCCGTTGAGCGTCATGGAGACGGAGCCGCCGCCGTCGGTCCAGAACGAGTAGTACATGCCGTCGTAACCGGTCTGGTTGGTGGTGATGGTGGTGGCGGCGTGGGCGGTGCCGGGCAGCAGCAGTCCGGACGCGGTGGCGAGTGCGACGGCGCCGGCGCCGCCGAGGAAGCCTCGTCGGCTCAAGCCGCTGAAGGGAGCGGGGTTCTGCTGGATCTGGTCCTGCTGCGTGCTGTCCTGCTGCATGCGTCCTCCCGATGAAGGCTGGTGGGGCGGGCGGCTTCTGCTGCCCGCGGCCTTGCATGGAACACGGCGGGGGTCGCCCGTCGTCGTGCCGCAACGACCGACCGCCATCCCCGGTCACATGACGCGAAGGGAACAACGGTCTCCTGTCGCTCGGTGGCCACAGTTTTCGTAAAGCGCCATGACCCTGTCAACACTTTCGACATTCTTTCGGAAACTCTTTTATAGGTCAGAAGGGGTCTCGGTGAGTATGTTTTCGCTGCTCAGGCCTCTTCTCCCACTAACCATTGCGAGGAGTGGAATGAGATGAGGAAGGAACATAACGCAAGCACGTGCATGACGTTCGAAACTTTCGAAGCGGGGAGGCGACTACGCGACCGCGGCAGCCTCACTGGGAACGACAGCGCGCGAACGGTCTGAAAGTCACCGCGTACGACGTGGCCAAAGCCGCGACCGTCGTCTACGTAGAGGTGCGGTGCCGCGCCCGAACCTCGAATCCGTCAGCCTCGTCCTGACGGACGCCTCGGCTTCCTCGACTGCGGGGCGGCGATCGGGATGAGCAAGCCCACCACCCGTCGCCGACTTCAGCGGTTGGCCCGGGACAGTGCAGTCATCTTCCGCTGCGACCTGGCTAACCCCCTCGCGGGGCTCTCGACGTGTGTTCCGCCGCACGGTGGTTACCCGCACCCATCTCGCGGCACGGGCAACGCGCCGGCCCGGAGGAAGGAGGTCCGCCTCGCCGTACCCGTCAGCGGCTCCGACGACCTGGTCTTGATGGTCTGGCTCCGCGGCCTGCACGCCGTCGACGCCTTCGAAGCACAGCTCGCGGAACGCTCCCGCAGCTGAAGGTCAGCGACGGCACCGCCTTCCTCCACCCCCGCACACACGGGCCGGCAGGGCCGGCAGTACGCCAAGCTCAGCTCCGACACTCCCGATGCGGTCTCCGCCGGCCTGGACGCCACCCGCCACCCCGGCTCCACCGCCTACGAAGAGCACCAGCCCACCCGCGGCCGCGAGTTGCACGCCCTCTGGGAGAAGCTGAGGGACGACGACCGGCGCGCCGACGAGCAGCACGAGGCCCTCAAGGGCCCGACCGACCACTCCGGCCGGCTCCGGCTGGCCGCCACCGCACCGCCGCCGCTGATCTCCAGGACGCTCTGGCCGGGGTGTACGAGGAGTTGCTGACCGCCGAGCCGTCCCTGACCGAGGAGCACCGAGCCAGCTCATGAGCGAATGGTCGCCGGCGGTGCGTAAGGACTTGGAGGCTTCGGGATGGATGGCGGGCAGGCGGGGCGACACGGCCGACTGGCGATCGCTGTTCGAAGGGGTCGGTATCGTCATGCACGACGCCGCGGAGAGGTTTCTCCAGGAGTTCGGGGGCTGACCGTGAGCATCGGCGGTCTGGGCATCAACTGCGCCGGGGAGCCATTCGCACTGGACCCGGAGCTGGCTTGGGGAGAGGACGACCGGTTCTCCGAGTGGAGCGACGCCTTGGGAAGACGTCTCTTCCCGCTCGGCGAGCTCGATCACGGCCGATGCTTTCTCGGTATCGATGAGGGCAGTGAGATTTACCTTGTCGAGGCCTGGGTCGCCAGCTTCGGACCAATGCCGCGCGCCCTGAAGAATCTGATCTCCGGCGTGATACCCCGCAGGATCGATGGTGAACTGAGGCAGTTGGACCAGGCCCGCGGCGTGTGTCGGCGTACAGGCGGCCCGTACGCCGTCCTCGCTGGGAGCCGGCGCCGAGGAGCCGCTGGACCGTTGCTTCGGCCGGATGGAATGACGATGGCGGATGCGGGACTACGTGTGCGGCCTGCTGGGACCGGTCGGCCGTGAGAACTGCTGGCAGCTGGCCGAGCACGCTGAGGGATTGGGCGCCGCACGGCTTGTACGGCTTGTACCACTTGTACCACCTGCCGTTCCGCAGCCGTTGGGACGCCGACCCACGTGGAGAGCGAGTGCGCGGAGGAGAGCATCCAGCGGATCGCCACCGAGAACACCACCGAGAACACCACCCCCAAGTGCGTCAGCTGACCGCCGACAACCGAACCCTCGATAAGCGGCTCAATGCCGCTCGATCCGACGTCCGCTTCTAGGACCGGCGCATCGTCGACCTTGAGGCCCGCCTCGCCGACTCAACGGTGCGCTGAATTACCTCGGCCGACTTCAGGCGATGCGGACGCTCAGCTGAGAACCCAGCTCTCGGAAGCCCAGCGCAAGTGCCACACGCTTTGACGGACGAGGCCGTGCCCTCCACTGTGGAAGCAGCCCGGCATCAAGAGCATGAGCCACCGCCGCAGACGCCACGACCCGCGCCAGTCCTCGTCCTCGATGCCCCGGCGCAACGAGCACACTCAGGTGGGCCACCGACCGCGGCCAAACCTGATAGCCGGCCGCGGCAACCACGTCGTCGTACTCACGGATGACGAATGCGGGAGAGGTGATGTCCGCCATGCCACTTTCGCCGGTGTCCTCATCACCAGCACGGGACAGGAGTGCTGCCAACTCATCGTCACCGTCCACTGCCTCCTCGACAGCGGCACCTCCTTGCGCAGGCAGGAAGTCGGCGCGGTCGAGATAGAAGAGGGACGCAGGACCCAGTCCGTCGAGGATGGCCAACACCTCACGCAGGCGATCCTCGTCGACTAGCTCCTCACCGGACAGCTTGCTTGAAACGCCTGCCATCACCTGGCCGACCTGCATGCTCGGCACGGTGATGATGCTGGCTCCGCCGAGGACCACGATCCCTGCCCACAACGGCGGACACAACCGCGAGCCAGGAGAGACCACAACGTTCGCCCCGTCCGGCGAGGAAGAGAACTCCACGGGCCTCGCCGCCAGCTCTTTCCAGAGTGCCCGGGCCCGGTCAAGCAAGAGATCGCCCATCATGACCGTATCGTGTCGGGTCCCACGCTCTTGGACGACTGATTTACAGGGACAGCGGCCCCAGGCATCCTCACGCCGCGACGCTTCGGCCACCACGCTTCCGCTCTCGGCACGACGACCACACGAACGAGCGGCAACAGCGTTTCCAACTCGCCGCCCGCGGACATGTGATCTATGAATCGTCGCGCTTCAGGCCCGGTTCACAGGCCCCGGTGGTCGGTAAAAAATCCAGCGCACCGTCACCGATGATGAACGCACTCTTCGACAATTTCTCGGCGGCCTCGCGTAACCGGCCCACGATCTGCTCGTACCGGTCGACGCTGACGGTGCCGTCCTCCTCCGAAATCGGCACCACGCTCACCGCCTCCCGGGCCGGAGCACGACCCCCATGGCAGTAGAGAGGAACTCCGGCCTGCCCAGTACCGGCAAGAATCTGCCCGCCGGCCCGCGCCGTAAGGGCGTACCACCGCAGCGCGTAGCCACCCGAAAGCTGGGGCGTGTTCCAGGGGCAAGGATTTGCGGTCGTCCTGCCGGAGCAGGCGCCGGTAGAGCTCGGCCCGGGCATGACTGGCCAGGTGCGTATCCTCGGCTTTTTCCCGCACAGCGCGGGCCTGCCGCAGATGCTCCCGGGCCAGGTCAAGCCGCAGCTGGTAGATGTGGTGCTGGTCCCGGCGTGCCTGTTCTTCCAGCGCCTCGTACTCCTCGGTGAGTTGGCGCTGCGCATTCATCAGGACCAGGAGCAGCACCATCGCATGGTTGAGCGTCTGGAGGACCTCTTCTTGTCCGTGCTGAGCCTTCTCCAGCCGCGCCTGCAAGTCCGTGGCAGGCAGGTGACGGACCTGAGCAGGCAGCTTCCTGGCCGCCGCCTTCTCCGCGGCTTCCAACAGCGCCCGTCCCTTGGCCAGCTCCAGCCGCCGGAGCTGCGGCTCGCGCACCAGAGCTTGCACCACCTGCTCCAGAAGCCAGTCCAGGATCAGCTCCTTGCCCCAGCGGAAGTCAGCCCGCTTGGTCTCGCTGTAGGGGAACCGCTCGGCGAGTCTCCGGGCGTACCATCCCTTGGTCACCTGCTGCAGCCACATCGCCAGCTCGGCAGCCTGCTCAGTCTCCGCCTGCAACTTGATGGGTCGGCCCCGACCGCGGCCTTCGGCTCTCTGGTGCTCGTCCGCCACCGGTCCCTTTCCCCTATCCGTCCGCGATCTACCTGCAGCAATGCCGTCTGACCGGGATGGACAATCCCCTCAGGCAGCACAGTCCAGGCACAGCAACTCACCCCCCAAGCAGGACATCTTGAATGACCGGGTCCGATACCTGAGTGACGATCAGTTCCCGGACAGGGCGGCAGAGATGTCGTACCACTGGGGGTTCATCAAGCGCGATTTCGGTGGCGACGCACTGCGGTGCCTGTGGAACAAGCATCAGAGCAGCTAGGCCATGTTCGCCGAGATCGTGTGGGTGCTGCACCGCGAGTTCAGCGAGGGCGCCGGCGCGGACCACCACCCCCTGTTCGCCGGTCTCCCCCCCGATCCCCACGAACGTCCTGTTCCAGAAGATCGCCAGCGCCTCCGCGGTGGCCTGGCGGGGAATGAGCGAGGAGCAGATGTTCGAGAGGCTCAGCAAGGCGCCGCACGACTATGCCGCCATGCGGTAACGCCGCGCTCTGAACGCAGAAGACCTGCACCAGGAGGTGGGCGCGGCCGTGCGGGGGTGATGCCCCGCACGGCCGCGCCCTCTGCCTGGGAGCACGCGCCAGGCGCCCGTCGAGGGTGCGCCCGCGGTGTTACGCGGGGGCCGGCTGCGGTACTTCGAGAACGTCGGCGACCTTGCGGGCCATCTGAGCGATGCGGGGCGGGAGGAAGCTGTCCAGGGAGCCGATGTCGTCGCTCAGCCGGGCGCGCAGCCCGTGCAGGCACGCCTCGGTCAGCAGCCGCTCCGGGGCGTCCTCGGGGGTCAGTGCGTCCTCGGCGTAGTGCTGGCCCCATGCATACTGCAGCCGGGACCCGGCGTCGTCGGTGGTGGGGGCAGGCTCGCCCAGGAGGCCGGCGACCTCGGCGTGGTCCGCCTTCTGCGGCCCAGCGGCCCGGTTGTGCTGCTGGCCGGCCTGGAGATACCGGTGCGCCACATCCGACATGCCCATGCGCTGGCAGTACGCGGCGATCAGCAACGCGGCCATGTCCATCGTGTCGGCCGCGTCCGTGGCCCGGTACATCGTCATCCGCTTCCAGGAGTGCGCCTGGTCGGGCTCGGTGTACCGCAGCACCTCCTGACAGTTGGAGACCGCTTCGGAGACGAGCTGGTGAACCGCGCGGCGCAGCGGCTCGGGCATCGGGGTGGATTCCATGCCCGCACGCTAGAGGGCACGTGGGTCCGGATACGGCAGTCGCGGCCCGTCGCTCACCTGCACGGACTAGGGCGTTTCTTTCGGTTCACCTCGCCGACCGGATGAGAGAGGGCAGCGAGGTGGACGGTGGCGGTCCTGTCGTAGAGCGGCAAGGCCGCACCGCCCATGGGACAGGCCCCGCGACGTGCTGATGGTGACCGGTCCGGCAGCGGGTCGTCGAGGCCCGGCGCGGTCATGGCAGAAGAAGCCGCAGCCGGTCCGGCCCTGGCTCACAGGCGCTGGGCGACGCTCCAGGTCCGTACGCGCTCTTCCCTCTCGAAGAGGTCGGTGTGGGTGAGCATGACCTCGGTGGCCCCGGCGTCGAGATAGCGACGCAACCCGGCGACGACGGTGTCCTCGTCGCCGGCGATCAGCAGGTCCGCCGCGCGCGACAACCCCTCGGCGGCGATGACCTTCCGGTAGGACGGGATGCTGTCGTAGAAACCGAGGGCGGCCGACACCCGGTCGCGGGCCGCTGCGGCATCGTCGGTGACCACCGCGGGCACCCCGGCCACGATCTGCGGGGCCGGCCGCCCGGCCGCGGCGGCGGCCTCGGTGATGGTCGGCACGATCCGTTCGGCGAGCGTGCGCGGCCCGGCGAGGAACGGAATCGTTCCGTCGGCCAACTCGCCGGCAGCCGCGAGGGCCCGCGGCCTCATCGCCGCCACCAGAACGGGGATCGCCGGGGAGGCCCCGGCCACAGCCGTCGAGCCGACCGGACGGGACGCCAGCGTCTCCCCTTCGAAGACGGTGTCGTCGCCGTCCAGTAACGGGCGCAGTGCGGTGAGGTACTCGCGCAGGTGCCGGATCTGCGGCGGGTACGCCAGGCCGAACATCGGCTCGAGCACGGTGCGTGCCCCGAGCCCGACACCGAGCCGGAAACGCCCCGCGGTGGCTGCCTGCGCCGTCTTCGCCGCCGCCGCGAGCAGCAGGGGATGGCGAGGGTGCATCGGCACGACCGACGTGCCGACGTGCACCCGGGTCTCCGTCCGGCCCACCAGCGCCGCGAGTTGGGGCGCGTCGTAGTCCGACCCCTGCCCGAACCACAGGGTGTGCACGCCCGCGCCGGCGACCTCGTGCGCGAGGTCCACAGCCCGGTCCACGAGGTTGGTCATTCCGGGTGCCTGCGCGAACGGGCCTCCCAGGAACACTCCCACCCGCTGTCCGGCAGCGTCCATCACGAACTCCTCCGTCCGATTCCGGCCCGCGAGGCGCGTCGTCCACCCGGGACGCAGTACTGTCCGCAGCACCAGAGTGATTGCAGATTCTGCAATCACCGTACACGTTGATTGCAGTTTCTGTAATCACTACGCTGCGTGCCATGGGACGATGGCCGGGCGGCACGCAGGAACGGCTCCAGGAAGCCGCGATCGAGTTGTTCACCGAGCGCGGCTACGAACGCACGACAGTTGCCGAGATCGCGACGCGGGCCGGACTGACCGAGCGCACCTTCTACAACCACTTCGCCGACAAACGCGAGGTGCTCTTCCCCGGTCAGGACGTGTTCGTCGCCGAGGTCCGCGAAACGGTGGCCGCCGCACCCCCGGAGCAGTCCCCGCTCGACGCGGTCCTCGCGGCCTTCACCGCCGGCAGTGACTGGTTCGACCGGCACCGGGAGGCGGCACAGCGCCGCAGGAAACTCCTCGATGCGCATGCCGACCTGCGGGAACGCGAACGCGCGAAAGTAGCAGCCCTGGGCGAGGCGATCGCCGACGCACTGCGCGCGCGGGGCCTGCCCGATCCGGCGGCAACGCTGACCGCCTCCGTCTGTGCCGCCGCGCACCGACTCGGCACAGCCCGGTGGCTGACCGACCCGGAGCACCGCACGCTCGAGCACCACCTGCGCGCGAGCTTCGAGGACCTGCGCCGCACCGCACGCACCTGGTAGCACCGGCCGCGGATCTCCCCGGGCAAGCGGCGGTTTCTGCGGTGGCCGGCCGCGGCGGACAGCGCACCCATCGGCCTGCTCACCGGCAAGGCCCTGTTCATCACCGGCGCCAGCCGCGGGGGCGCGCGGGGCCTGACAGGGGTGCCCCGCGTCCACCATCCACCTCGGCAGACTCCGGCTCGCCCCCGTCTTCATCCGGCCGCCGAGGCGATCCGAAAGAAACGCCCTAGTACTGCAACGGTGCTTGCCGTGACTGGTGGCCAGTTGGGTCGTTGGTCTGGTTATGGGTGGGGGCCTTGCTGATGTCAGGTTGTGGGCGGGTGAGCTTGAAGCGGTGCATGAGCGGTTCGTGCACCGCTTCAGCCGGGAGGAGCCGCGCCAGTCGGCGCTGGCCTATATGCGCGGGCTGGTCGCTCCGCTGGAGCGGAAGAATGGCTGGACGCTGGCGGAGGAGGCTGGTCATGGCGGCCCCGATCGCATCCACCGGCTGCTGAACCGGATCGAGTGGGATGCTGACGAGGTCCTGGGCGACGTACGTGACTACGTCGTGGAACACCTCGGCGACCGGGATGCCGTGCTCATCGTCGATGACACCGGTTTCCTGAAGAAGGGCGTCCGTTCGGCTGGGGTCCAGCGGCAGTACTCCGGCACCGCGGGACGCACCGAGAACTCTCAGATCGGGGTCTTCCTCGCCTACGCGACGGGCCGCGGACGCACATTGATCGACCGGCGGTTGTATCTGCCCACGTCATGGACGGATGACCGTGAGCGATGTCGGCGGGCGGGCATCGACGACAGTGTCGCCTTCGAGACGAAGGTGGCGATGGCCAGGGTGATGGTCCGCAAGGCCATCGCCGACCGGATTCCGTTCGGCTGGGTGACGGCGGACGCCGCCTACGGCTACAGCAAGGGCTGGCGAATCGAGCTGGAGCAGGCTGACGTCTTGCACGTCGTGGCCACCACCCGGCACGACACCGTCGTCACCCGCTGGTCGATCGACCACCCAGTCCACGACCTGTTCCCCGCTCTGCCCCGGCAGAAGTGGAAACGCCGTTCATGTGGTGAGGGAGCCCACGGCCGGCGGATCTATGACTGGGCCCGCGTTGAGGTGAGGCCCTGGCACCGCGAGGACCGCCGGCATTGGGTGATCGCCCGTCGCAGCGTGAGCAGGCCCGAGGAGATCTCCTACTACATCGCCTACTGTCCTGCCGACACCACGCTGGACGAGTTGATCCGCATCGCGGGCAGCCGATGGGCGGTCGAGGAGTGTTTCCAGACCGCGAAGCAGGAGTGCGGCTTGGACGACTACCAAGTCCGCCGCTATCCCAGCTGGCACCGACACATGACTCTCGCCATGGCCGCCCATGCCTGCCTGACAGTCCTGCGGGCGCAAGAACTGGACACGGACAAAGCAGAAACGGATCCTCCCAGCTCATCAGCCTGAGCCTTGCCGAGATCCGACGACTGATCACCCGGCTCACCGACCGCTGTCCCACCCCGGTCGAGCACATCCTGCATTGGTCGACATGGCGCCGCAGGCGCCAACACCAAGCCCGCATCAGTCACTACAAACGACGGGGCCACAGTCCCTGAAAACTGCCCAGCAATCAGAACAAACACCGTTGCAGTACTAGG
>NZ_JOFQ01000021.1 GCF_000718305.1 Streptomyces niger | reverse complement strand
GGCGGGTGAGCGGGTGCACTTCCAGGGGCTGCCGGCCCGGATCTGCTGGCTGGGTTACGGCGAGCGGGACAAGGCCGGTGAGCGGTTCAACGACATGGTCGCCGATGGCACGCTCCAGGCCCCGCTCGCGATCGGTCGGGATCACCTGGACTGCGGCTCCGTCGCGTCCCCGTACCGGGAGACCGAGGCCATGCTCGACGGCTCCGACGCCATCGCGGACTGGCCGCTGCTGAACGCCATGGTCAACGTCGCCTCGGGCGCGTCCTGGGTGTCGCTGCACCACGGTGGCGGCGTCGGCATGGGCCGCTCCATCCACGCCGGTCAGGTGTCCGTCGCCGACGGCACCAAGCTCGCCGGCGAGAAGATCCGCCGTGTGCTGACCAATGACCCGGGGATGGGCGTCATCCGGCACGTGGACGCCGGTTACGACATCGCCGACACGGTTGCCGACGAGCGGGGCGTGCGTATCCCGATGCGCGAGAACCCCTCCGCGTAACCGTTTTCTGCCGGGGGAGGCCGCCGCCAAGGGCGTCGGAGGCCTCCCCCGGCATCTTTTCAGAAGCCTCGGGGGTGATCAGTCCCGTGCCGGCGCGGGAGTTTCCACCGGATTTTCCATCGGGAATTCGGCGACGCCGGAGGCGGCGGAGCGCGGACGGAGCCAGAGGAAATGCACCACCGACAGCAAGGCCAGCCAGACGGCCCCTACGATCAGCGCGACCCGGGTTTCCGTGGAGAATGCGAGCAGCACCATCACCGCGGCCATGAAGACCATGGCGATGATCTGTCCGTACGGCCAGAACGGGACCTTGTAGGCGAGTTCGGCCGTCTCTTGCTCCGGCATCTTCCGCCGGGCCGCGTACTGGCTCGCGAGAATCATCAGCCAGACCCAGACGGTCGCGAACGTGGCGATCGAGGAAATGATGAGGAAGATGTTCTCGGGCATGGTGTAGTTCAGCACCACGCCGAGCAGCAGCGCGCCGATCATGATGGCGACGGTCATCGTCGGCACGCCGTTGCGCGAGAGGCGGCGCATGACGGCCGGGGCCTGGCCGCGCTCGGCCATGCCGTACATGATGCGGCCGGCCGCGAAGATGTCGCTGTTGATGGCGGAGAGCGCGGCCACGATGACGACGACGTTCAGTACGGCGGCCGCGGACTTGATGCCGAGGCCGGCGAAGATCTGCACGAACGGGCTGCCGTCCGAGCCGATGTCCTGCCAGGAATTGAGCGACATGAGAACGGCGAGCGTCAGCACGTAGAAGAAGACGATGCGCAGCGGAATGGAGTTCACCGCGCTCGGAATGGTCTTCTCCGGGTTCTCCGCCTCGCCGGCCGTGACGCCGATGACCTCGGTGCCGCCGAAGGCGAACATCACGACGGCGAAGGACATGATGAGGCCCTCGGTGCCGTGCGCGAAGAATCCGCCGTGGTTCCAGAGATTGGAGACCCCGACGTGCATTTCGCCGCCGCCGATACCGAAGACGAGGATGGCGAGCCCGCCCACGATCATCGCGCAGATGGCGACGATCTTCACCAGCGAGAGCCAGAATTCCAGCTCACCGAAGACCTTGACGCTGAAGAGATTCAGTACGCCGATGATGCCGATGGCGGCCAGCACCCAGATCCAGCGCGGCACATCGGGGAACCAGAATCCCATGTAGACGCCGAGCGCGGTGACGTCGGCGATACAGACGATGACCATTTCGAAGGCATAGGTCCAGCCGGTCGAGAATCCCGCGAACGGGCCGAGATACCGGGTGGCGTACTCGCCGAAGGAACCCGCGCACGGATGGTTCACCGCCATCTCGCCGAGCGACCGCAGTACGAGGAAGACGGCCGCGCCGCCGATCAGGTAGGCCAGCAGCACCGCGGGGCCGCCGGCCTGGATGGCTTCCGAGGAGCCGTAGAAGAGGCCGGTGCCGATCGCCGACCCGAGGGCGATGAAGCGGATGTGCCGGGACCGCAGTCCTCGGTGCAGCGTTGTTGGTTCGGCGGTTTTTTCGGTGCTCACAAGATGCCCTCTCCTTCGGGAACAGCACGCCCGTCCCTGACGTGCGACATGGGCCGTCGCCTGGCGGGAGCGGCTGTCGCCGCCTCTCACTTGAACACAGGCGCCGCATGTATATGCCTGTATAGACAGGACCGTCAAGGGTCGATCCGGGAAATGTGCAGGCCGATGGGGACGGGGGCGCGGCGATGAAAGAGCCCGGTACGGCGGCCGTGTCCAGCGCCTCGCCGGCCGTCGGTCGCGCGCTGGACATCCTCACCCACCTCGCCGGCCGCTCCGGCCCCGTGCGGGTCGCGACGCTCGCCCGCGACCTCGGCATCCCGCGCTCGTCGGCGTACCACATCCTCACCGTGCTGGCCGGCCGCGGCTTCGTCACCTACCTCCCGCACGAGCAGGCCTACGGCCTGGGCGTCGCGGCCTTCGAGATCGGCTCCGCCTACCTCCGGCACGAGCCGCTCGAACGGCTCGCCCGCCCGATCCTGCGCACCCTCGCCGGCCGCCTCGCGCAACCCGTCCACCTCGGGGTGCTGCACGGCGCGGAGACCGTGTACCTGCTCAAGGAGCAGCCCGCGGCGGCGCGCCCCGGCGCCGGCACGGTGCCGCTGGTCACCGAGGTCGGCGTGCGGCTCCCGGCACACCTGACGGCCAGCGGCCGGGCGCTTCTGGCGCACGTCGGCGAGGCCCAGCTCAAGGCGCTCTTCCCGCGCCCCGGCGACCTCATCACCCGCACCGGCAAGGGGCCGCGGTCGCTGGGCGAGCTGCGCGACCTGCTGGCCAGGGACCGGGCGCGCGGCTGGTCGGAGGAGACCGAGCTGGTCTCGGCGGGGTTCCGCTCGGTCGGGGTGGCGGCGTTCGACCACCACGGGCGACCGGTGGCCGCGCTGAGCAGCACCTGGTACCGCAACCACCGGCCGCGCGACGAGGCGTACGTCCGTGACCTGCTGCGCAAGGGCGCGGCGCGGCTCACGCACGCGATCTCGGGCCGCGCCCCCACCGTGCAGCCGTAGCCGCCGGCCGCGCCCCCACCGGGCGCCGTAGCCGCCGGCGAAGCCCTCCCCGGGCCCGTCAGCGGTTGTCGAAGGTGCCCTGCAGCCGGTAGCGGGACCCCGGGTGCAGCAGCCGCGCGATGCTCACCAGCGCGTCGCCCGACCAGGTGCGGCGGTGGATCAGCAGGCACGGCTCGGACTCGGGGACGCCGAGGACGGCGCACTCCTCGGAGGAGGGCAGCACCGCCTCCACCACGTGCTCGCCGCGGCCCAGCGGCGCCACCTCGGACAGGAACGTGAACGGGGTCCGCCGGGTGAAGTCCTGCTCCAGGTAGCCGGGCGCGAAGTCCGGATGGACGTACCGGTCCTCCAGCTGGATGGCCACGTCGTCCTCGAAGTGCACCACCCGGGACCGGAAGACCCGGCGCCCGGCGCCCGGCCCGAACTGCGCGGCGACCTCCTGGTCGGCGGTCTCCGCCCGGACGTACAGCACCTCGGCGCGGTACCGGTGCCCGCGGTGGCGCACCTCGTCGGCGATGTTGTGCACCTCGACCAGCGCCGAACTGCCCTTGTGCAGCGCCACGAAGCTGCCCACGCCCATCACCCGGCGGATCAGGCCCTGCCCCGCCAGCTCCCGCAGCGCGCGGTTGACCGTCATCCGGGACAGCCCCAGCGACTCCACGAACTGGTTCTCCGAGGGGAGCGGGTCGCCCTCCCGCCACCGCCCGCTCATGATCTGCTCGGTGACGAGGTCCTTCACACGCTGGTAAGCGGGCGCCGAACGGGACTCCTGCGCGTGGTACCGCCGCGCGAGGTCAGCAGCCTCCCCGGACACGCCGTTCACCGTCCCTCGCACTTGTGGTCGCACGCTCCTCGCGGGCGACGCGGGAACCGGAATCCTAGTGGGTCTCGGATCCGAGGAACCGGGCCGTCCCCCCTGGCCCGGAGCCCGGCGCGCGGGTGTGATGGCGGCGGAACACCGAGGAGCTGAGGAACCGTGACGAGCACCGTGCAGCAGGCCGCCCGCGCCACCGACCAGGACCCGGCAGCGCGCCCGGAGGAGTGGGCGGCGGACGCGCCCGCCGAACCGTGGACCGGCCGCGACGACGGCCCCGGCGTCGAGCACCTGCGCTGGCACCACGCGGTGACGCCGTACCCGGCGGCCGACCCGGCCGGCGACTGGGACGCGGCCTTCGTCGGCTTCCGCAGCGACGAGGGGGTACGCCGCAACAAGGGGCGCCCCGGTGCCGCCGACGGGCCGGCCGCGCTGCGCCGCGCGCTCGCCCCGATGGCCCTGCAGACCCCGCTGCGCGCCCTGGACGCGGGCGACGTCGAGGTCGGCGACGGTGACCTGGCGGCCGGCCAGCGGCGCCTGGGCCGCGCCGTCACGGCCCTCCTGGACCGCGGGCGCCCGGTGACCGTGCTGGGCGGCGGCCACGAGGTGGCGTACGGCAGCTACCTCGGGATCGCCGACAGCCGTGCGCTCCGCGACGGCGCCCGCCTCGGCGTGCTCAACCTCGACGCGCACTTCGACCTGCGCGACGACGTCCGGCCCAGCTCCGGCACGCCGTTCCTGCAGATGGCGCAGGACGAGGCGACCGCCGGCCGGGAACCGAACTACTGGGTGCTCGGGGTGAGCGCGCCGAGCAACACCGAGCGGCTGTACCGCACCGCCGACCGACTCGGCGTGCGCTACCTCCCCGACACCGGCTGCGGCCTGCTGCACATGCACCGCGTCGACGCCTTCGTGGACGACTTCCTCGCGAGCTGCGACCTGGTGCACCTCTCCATCGACCTGGACGTGCTGCCCGCCGCCGTGGCACCGGGCGTCAGCGCCCCCGCCGCGTACGGCGTCTCGCTGGAGGTGGTGGAACACGTCTGCGCGAAGATCGCCGCTGCCGGCCGGCCGGTCGTCTGCGACGTCGCCGAGCTCAACCCGGACCTGGACATCGACCACCGCACGGCCCGCACCGGCGCGCGTCTGGTGCACCGCGTCCTGACGAGTGCGGTCGCCGGTCAGGTGTCGGTGCCGGGCGGGCCGAGTCGCGCGGGGTTCGGCAGGTAGAGCCCCCGGGCCAGGACCCGCACGGCGATCTGGGTGCGGGAGGCGGCCCCGAGCTTGGGCAGGACGTGCTCGATGTGCGCGGCGACCGTGCGCTCGGCGATGTGCAGCGTGGAGGCGATGCGCTGATTGGTGCAGCCCTCCACGACGAGCCCGGCGATCTGCAGCTCCCGTCGGGTCAGCCCGTACAGCTCACCGGCCGGCGACAGCAGGACCACGGCCACCACGTCGTACGGCGGACACGGCCCGCAGGACAGGACGGTCACCCGGGTGTACGCGGACCGCTGCCCGACGGTGGACGGTTGGAGGAAGTCCAGGTGCGCCGTCCGCGCGGCGATGACGGCGGCCAGGACCAGTACCGGCGAACCGGTCCGCAGCGACGAGTGGCCGGGCAGCCCGGGCAGCGGCAGCGCCCGGCCGGAGCGGCACAGCGCGACCCCGGCCGTACACCCCGCCAGCAGCTCGGCAGCGGCGGCCGGCGCGCGCAGCGGATCCACCGCGTCGGCCATCGACGGGGCGAGCCCGCGCAGCAGGGCGCGGACGGCGGGCGGCGGGGACGGGGCGGCGCCGCCGAGGAGCACGACGAACCCGAGATAGCGCCGGCCGCTCGTGAACAGGCCCACCAGCACGGCATGGGGCAGTCCCGAGCGGCCCAGGTGGTGCCGCCAGCCGGGCAGGTGTCCCGGGCCGTCACCGTGGTGGCACACGTGCACGGCCGCCGCCGGACCGCACGCGGCGATCCGGTCGCTGTCCCGTAGCGCCGCCCGGCCGGTGGCCGCCGTGCGCAGCCGTCCGGCGCCGTCCCGTTCCGCCACCGTGACCAGCAGCCGCGTCTGCGGGACCAGCAGGACGACGGCGCCCGCTTCGTACGGTACGAGCCGGCGGAGCCGGTCCAGCACCGCGCCCGCGCGCAGCACCGGCAGACCGGGCGCGGACGCGATCCGCCCCACGGCCAGTGCGTGGGCCGCCGCGCCCGGGTCCGGTACCGCCCTCCCCTCGGTGGGTGCATCGGCAGAACTGCCCATCGCCCCGCCTCCCGTGACCTGCTCTCATGGAGAGCAGAGTGAGTACGGTCCGGCCATGTGCCGTCACCGGTGGCCCCAGGTCGGGCAGCCACTCCGGCGCCGTCGGTCGCTCCCCGGACCCCGGACGCCGGCGGTGCTGTGCCGAGGCGGGGCCCGGTGCGCTCAGCGTGCTCCGCACGGACGCGGTCCGGAACCCCCCATCCGGGTGGGTACGCGCGCGGCGCGGGACGGCTCACCGGCCGGGCGCGCGGGGCAGCCGCAGCCGAAAGCATGAACCGCCGTGCGGAGCCGGCTCGTACCAGACGTCGCCCCCGTTGGCCCGGGCCAGCGCGCGGACCACCCACAGACCCAGCCCCGCGCCCTCACCCTGCCGCTCCGTGCCCGGCCCACGACTGAACCGCTCGAACAGCCGAGGTACGAAGTCGGCCGGCACCCCGTCGCCGTGGTCGCACACCGAGACCTCCAGCCACCGTTGATCGCGGGCCACCACCCGGGTGACGACCGGCGGGCGGCCGTGGGTGAAGGCGTTCTCCAGACAGTTGGTGAACATCTCCGAGAACGCCAGCCGGTCCACCCGCGCCACCAGGTCGGGCGAGCACGACAGCCGGACCGCCTCGGCCTCCTCCGTGACATCACCCAGCCGCTCGATCAGGAACGGCAGGACGCGAATGTCCTCGGGAACGGCGTGCGGGGCGCCGGCATCGATGCGCGCCGCGGTGAGCAGCTTGCGCACCAGCGCCTGGAGGTGGGCGATGCGTTCGGCGATCCGGTTCATGGCCTCGGTCCGCGTCTGCTCCGAGAGCTCCGCCCGGCGGTCGCGCAGCGTGTCGACGAGCACGGCGACGGCGGCCAGCGGGTTGTGCAGCTGGTGGGCGGCC
The DNA here is from genome assembly GCF_000718305.1 of Streptomyces niger. Taxonomy (GTDB): domain Bacteria; phylum Actinomycetota; class Actinomycetes; order Streptomycetales; family Streptomycetaceae; genus Streptomyces; species Streptomyces niger. The sequence goes on along the minus strand of NZ_JOFQ01000021.1, from coordinate 87,498 downwards.
ACCGCCACGATCACGTTCTGCCGCTCCAGCGCCGCTTCGAGCGCGCGCTGGGCCTGCCGCCGCCGGGTGATGTCGCGCAGCGCCGCGACGTGCAGCGTCTCGGACTCCAGCAGGGCGGTGGTGACCCGCATCTCCACCACCCGCACTCGTCTCTCCGGGAGCATCAGGTCGATGGTGGTCTCCCCGACGACGAGGGGGAAGCCGAACTCCCTGCCGACGAGTTCGTCGGCGGACCGGTCGAACAGCTCCTCGGCGGCCGGGTTGCAGAACAGGATGCGCCCGTTCGCGTCGACCGCCAGGATGCCGTCCGCCGTCGCCGAGACGATCACCTCCCGGATGTCGTCGGGGCCGGTGCCGTGATTCCCGTCCGCGGCCGCGCCGCCGGGGCGCGGAGGAGTGTTGTCAGCCATCGAGGTCCACCCGTGGGGCCGGCGCACGACGGTCGGCCGCGCCGTACGGGTCGGCCGTGAACACGGGCTCGCCGTATCCGGCCAGTACGGAGGAGACGCCGTGCAGCGGGTCACCGATGTGCAAACCCGCACTGTCGAGGAGGACTTCGCGGATGCGGTGGTCGTGGGCCGAGCCGCGGGTCTGCAACACCGCGATCGCCCGGTGCGCCCGGCCCGCCATCTCCACGTAGCGCAGCAGGACCGACACATCGGTGAGGCTGTCGATCCGTGCGGCGATGCCCAGGCCGGCGCTGGACGCCGTACGGTCGGCGGGCAGGGAAGTGAGCAGGGCGGTGATGGCACGGGGCCGCAGCACCGCGCCCAGCGCGACGAAGAAGTCCAGCAGCGCCCGCGGGGTGGCGATGCGCTCCAGCGCGGAGAGGGTGTCGATGACCAGCCGCGCGGGCCGGAACTCCTCCACCACCCGCCGCACCAGGATGAAGTGGTCCTCCAGCGACGAGGTCTCGGGATACTCGGACACCACTTGCAGCAGGCCGGTCGCCTCCATGGCGGACAGGTCCATGCCCCAGCCTGACGCGTTGCGGTTCAACTGCTGGCGGGTCTCGTCGAAGGTGTACAGCAGGCAGCGCTCGCCCGCCTCCACGCCGGCGGCGACGAACCGCAGCGCGGTCAGCGTCTTGCCGACCCCCGTCGGGCCGGTGAGCAGGATCATCGCGTCGCGGTAGACCCCGCCGCCGCACATCTCGTCCAGATCCGGGAGGCCGGTGGAGACCCGGTCGCGGACCACGGCACCCTCGTGCGGCGCGAGGAACGCCAGGGGGACGATGACGATGCCGTCCCGTGGGTCGATGGTGAACAGCCATTCGCCGGTACGGTGCGGGCCGCCGCGGAGCTTGACGATCTCCAGGGTCCGGCGCCGCCGTTCCTGGATCAGGTTGTTGCGCAGCACGATGACGTTGTTCAGGGCGAACTCCTCCACGCCGAACCGGGAGATGCTGCCGTACTCCGTCTCCCGCTCCGTGGTGATCACCGAGGTGACGCCGAGCGACTCCAGGGACTCCGCCACGCGCAGCAGTTCCTGCCGGACGGTGGCCTGGCCGGGGAAGCGCAGGAAGACCGTGCCCAGCGAGTCCATCGAGACCCGTTTGGCGCCGATCGTGTGGACGGCGTGGCCGATCCTGGCCGCCAGCGCGTGGAAGTCGTACGCGCCGATGATGGCCCCCTCCTCCGTGCTCGTGGCGGAGGCGTCGACGAAGGCCCATTTCCCGTCCCGCTCCCACTCCGCGATCGTGAGCCCCAGCGAGAGCGCGTTGCTCCGGATGTCCGCCGGCGGTTCTTCGAAGGTGACGAACACCCCCGGCTCGTCGTGGACCTGTATCCCCCGGGCGAGGAACTCGGTGGCGAACAGTGTCTTGCCGCTGCCGGCCGTGCCGGTGACGAGCGTGCACCGGCCCGCGGGCAGCCCGCCCAGCGCGACCTGGTCGAAGCCGTTGATGGCGGTGGCCACCCGTGAGACCGGTCCGTTGCCCGATGTCATGGCCGTACCTCCTCGGAGTGGGGGCTGGCGTTCGGCAGGCCCAGGGCGAGGGCGGTACGGGGATGGTCGGAGAGGTCACCGATGACCCGCCGCTGCGGGGACGGGCTGAGCCTGATGACCGTGGGGGTGGCCAGGATCCGCTCCTCCTCCGCCAGTTCGGGGCGCTCGACGGCATCCACGATCTGGAGGTCGTACCGATGGCGCAGCCGGCTGTCGCACAGCAGACGCAGGTTGGCCACGGCTTCCTGGGACCGGACGGTCTGCCCGGCGATGAAGAGCCTGAACGAGTAAGTGGTCACGTGGGACGATCTCCTGCTACCTGTCGTCCGCTGGTACTCGGGGCGGAGCAGCCCTCGGTGCTCCTCCACTGTCCTCCGGACGGCGGCCCGTCGCCAGACCGGACCGGCATTCCGGTTCGCCGGAACGAGCGGTCCGGAGATCCGGCGGTGCCCCGCGCGGGCGGTGGAGCCGGACTAGGCTTGGATCCGGTCGACAGGGTGGGGTGGCCACGATGACCAAGGTGCTGGTGGTCGAGGACCAGCGGGCGCTCGCCGACGCGTTGGAGCTGGCCATCGCCGCCCAGCCGGACCTGGAGTGCGTGGGCGCGGTCGGCACGGTCGATGCCGCGCTGCCGCTGGCCGCCGCGGGCGCGGACACCGTCCTGATGGACGTTCACCTCCCGGGCAGCGACGGCATCGAAGGGACCGTGGCGCTCAAGGCGGCGCACCCCGATATCCGCGTGCTGATCCTCACCGGGGACACCGACCCCGCGGTGCTCGCCGCCGCCACGGCGGCCGGTGCCGCCGGGTTCCTGTCCAAGTCCAGCGCGCTGTCCGACATCCTCGCCGCGGTGCGGGCGCCGGCCGGCGGGCCCCTCTTGGTCGAGAGCGCAGCGCTGGCGGCACTGCTCGGCCCGGCCGGCGGCGGGAACGGGGCGGAGGCGGCGGTGCCGGCACGCCTGACGGCACGTGAACGGGAAGTGCTGCGGCTGCTGGGGGAGGGGATGAGTCCCCGGACGATCGCCGAACGCCTCGTCATCAGCCCGCACACCGCCCGTGGCCATGTGAAGAACGTGCTGATGAAACTGGGCGCCCACAGCCAGCTGGAAGCGGTGGTCGCGGCCACGCGCGCCGGGTTGCTGCCCGGTGACTGAAATCCGACCCGTTTGAGGGGTACGGTCCGGACCGTTTGCGGGTTTCTCGCCGGGCGACCCGCCGCCTAAGTTCGGAGACGGGGCGGGACGTCACGGTAGAACCGTGGGAAGGCAGGTGTCCGAGGCGATGATCGATCAGAAACGGGCCTTCGCCGAAGTGTCGGGGTTCGCAGCTGCCCTCGCGACCACCCCTTCCGTCAGCGACGTGCTGCAGGACCTCGCGCAGCGTTCCGCCGCCGCGCTCGCCGTACGGAGCACCGGGGTCTTCCTCGTACGGGCTGGGGAACTGCACCCCGTCGGCGCGCTGGACGGGATGGCGGCCGAGCTGGCCGACGTCCAGACGCAGGAGCGCTGCGGACCGTGCGTCGAAGCGCTGCGCACCGTGCGGCCGGTCACCGTCGCCGACCTGGCGCGGGACGCGGCGCGGTGGCCCGGCTACGGCGAACGGGTGCTCGAACTGGGCGTGGCGGCGACCGCCAGCCTGCCGCTGCACGCCCACGGCGAGGCGCTCGGGACGCTGGACCTCTACCACACCGCGCCGCGTCCCTGGCCCGCCACCGACCTCGCCTGCCTACGGGTGCTGATCGACATGGCCGTCGGCTACTTCACGGTGGCCGCCGACCGGGACCACCAGCGCCGGCTGGCGGACCAGCTGCAGCACGCGCTCGACAGCAGGGTCGTCATCGAACAGGCCAAGGGCATGCTCGCGGCCGAGCGTCGGATCCCGACCGGAGAGGCGTTCGAGCTGCTGCGCGGGTACGCGCGCCACCACCGTGCCAAGCTGCGCGACACGGCCGAGGCGGTCGTCGACGGCGGTCTGCGCCCCTGACGACGCGGCGGCGAGGTGCGCGCCGGGCAACACGCGCCGCTCGGCTGCGGCGCGTCAGTGCGGAATACCGTCGATCAGTTCGCGGGCGCCCTGGCGGAGCAGCGCGACGGCGACCGAGGTGCCCAGGGTGGCGGGGTCCAGCCGACCCGCCCACTCGTGGGCGTTCAGGACGGTCTTGCCGTCGGGGGTGAACACGCAGGCCCGGAGCGACAGGTCGCCGCCGCGTTCGGCCCTGGCGTACCCGGCGATGGGGGAGTTGCAGTGCCCCTGGAGCACGTGCAGGAACATGCGTTCGGCCTGGGTCTCGCGGTGCGTGCCCGGGTCGCCGAGCCCGGAGAGCGCGTCGATGGTGGCGGCGTCGTCCTCGCGGCACTGAAGGGCCAGCACCCCGGCGCCGATCGGCGGGCACATCGTGTCCACCGACAGGATCTCGGTGATGACGTCGGGACGTCCGATGCGGTGCAGTCCGGACACCGCGAGAAGCAGCGCGTCGGCGTCCCCGGCGTGCAGCTTCTCCATCCGGCGGTTGGCGTTGCCGCGCATCGGCACCGTCTCCAGATGCGGGTGGGTCGCGGCGAGCTGGGCGCGGCGGCGCACGGAGGAGGTGCCGATGCGGGTGCCCGGCGGCAGTTCGTCGAGGGTGAGCCCACCGGGGTGAATCAGGGCGTCCCGTACGTCGTCCCGCTTGAGGAACGCGGCGAAGGTCGTGCCGGCGGGCAGCGGCCGGTCGGCGGGGATGTCCTTGACGCAGTGCACCGCGACGTCGGCCTCGCCCGACAGAAGGGTGGCGTCGACCTCCTTGGTGAAGGCGCCCTTGCCCTCCACCTGTGAAAGGTCACCCATCCAGCGGTCACCGGTGGTCGTGACCGGGACGACCTCCGTGGCCACGCCCGGGTGCAGCGCGGCCAGTTCGGTACGGACGCGCTCGACCTGGGCCAGGGCCATGGGGGAGGAGCGGGAGACGATACGGATCAGCTCAGGGGCGGACATGGAGCCACGATAGCCCCGCCGGTCCCCTCGCTTCGCCCGGTACCGCCCTCCCCGCCGGCCCGCCCGGCGCCGCTCCGTCCGCACCGGGCACCAAAACTTCGAAGATATCGTCCGACCGGTGGGACCCGCCCGGGACGGACCAACGTCTCGGCGGGTCTTTCTTCCGGCTGATATGACGCCTTCCAAGTGAGCCGGCGGCTCGACGGGAAGGCGATGATTTCCCATGCACATGGCCAGGACTGCGACCACCGCCCTTTCGTCTGTCCTCGCGCTGATAATGCCTGCCGCGATCGCCTTCAAAGGAATGGCGGATACGCGTCCCGGTGAGGCCGGGACGAGGACGGAAGAAACCGTGGCGTACGCCGGGGAAATCCGGGCGCACGCCGTACGCGGGACCCATCGGACGCCCACGGGGCAGCGCCGGAAGATCCGGGTCGCGCGGGACGCGCTGGAGGGGCAGGCCGCCACCTTCGTCGCGGCGGGGCTGACGGAGCAGCGGTACGAAGCCGCGGCACGGGCTTCGAGGTCCAGCTCGCAGGCGCGGACGGCGGCGCTGGAGCGGCAGCGCGCGGAGCGGCGCGCACAGCGGCGCGAGGCGGCCAGGCGGCAGCTGGAGGCCGCCGGCCCGGCGGGCTGGATCCGGGCCTGTCTGCGGGTCACGGGCGTACCGGGGCACTGGTACGGGGGATTGTGGACGATTGCCCGACGGGAATCCGGATTCGACCCCCACGCTTTCAACGGATGGGACGCGAATGCGGTGTCCGGTGAGCCGTCCAGGGGACTTTTCCAGACCACGTGGCCGACTTTCCGGGCCCACCATCAATCCGGTACGTCATGGAACATCAACGACCCGGTGGCGAACTGCGCGGCGGCCGTGAATTACATCAAGTCCCAGTACGGCGACATCGCCCGCGTGCAGCAGGCGAACGGGTCCAGCGCGCCCAAGGGGTATTAGCGCGACGACCGGCTGACGGCCGGGCTCCGTCGGCCCTGGGCGGAGGAGGCGTCGCGCCCCGGCTCCGCCGCCGCCTCTCGACGGGCCGCGTCGATGACGGCGTCGAGCAGGCCGGGGTACGCCCGGTCCAGGTCGGCGCGGCGCAGGGAGTTGAGCTTCACCGTGCCCACGTAGTGCTGCCGGATGATGCCTGCGCGCCTCAGCACCTTGAAGTGGTGGGCGCTGGTGGACCTGGTGACGTTGATGTCGAAGGTCCCGCACGCGATGTCCCGTTCCGCGTCGGCGAGCTGCCGGACGATGCTGCGTCGGACCGGGTCCACCAGCGCTTCCAGTACGCCTTGGAGTGCGATGTCCTCGGCGGCGACGTGATCGTTGATGCGCCCGGTGGTCTCCGTGGCCATCTGTCTCAACTCCTGCCTTCCGACGCCGCTCCCATAGTACGACACCGGTCGTAGGTTGATGACAGTGAAGGTTGACCCCTATCAAGTTTGACAGTCATCGACCTAATGGTTTCAATCATGCCGGGGAGGACCTCCCGGCTGCGGCTCGGGGCCTGCGGTCACCCCCCTGCCCGAGTCCGCCGGAGGAGAGTCATGCCCAGCGCCAAGTCCGAGACCCAGCCGCCAGCCGCTGCGGACGGCCCGCCCCAGCGCGCCGTCGCGCCAGGCCTGCGGTTGACCGCCCTGGCCACCGGCTTCGTCATGGCCGCGCTGGACGTCACCGTCGTGAACGTCGCCGGCGCCGCGATCCAGGAGAACCTCAAGGCCTCGCTGTCCGAACTCACCTGGATCGTCGACGGCTACGTACTGGTCTTCTGCTCGCTGCTGCTGCTGGGCGGCGGCCTGGCCAACCGCCTCGGCGGAAAGAACGTCTACCTGTGGGGCATGGCCGTCTTCTTCGTCGCCTCACTCGGCTGCGCGATCGCTCCGAACGCCGCGGTGCTGATCATCGCCCGCCTCCTGCAGGGCGTGGGCGCGGCGCTCTTCATGCCCAGTTCCCTGTCGCTGCTGGTGTTCTCGTTCCCCGACAAGCGACAGCGCACGCGCATGCTCGGGCTGTGGTCGGCGATCGTGGCCACCTCGGCCGGCCTGGGCCCGACCGTCGGCGGCCTGCTGGTCAGCGCCTTCGGCTGGCAGAGCATCTTCCTCCTGAACCTGCCCATCGGCATCGTCGGCGCGCTGCTGACCAAGCGGTACATCGCACCGACCGAGGCGCACCGCGTCAAGCTCGCCGTTCCCGGACACGTCCTGTGGATCGTGGCGCTCGCCGCGCTGAGCTTCGCGCTCATCGAGGGGCCCCGCCTCGGCTGGGGAGCCGGCGCGATGCTGGTCTCCTACGTCGTGCTGGTCGCCGCCGGTGGCGCACTGGTGGTGCGCGAGCGGCGGGCCGAGAACCTGGTCATGCCGTGGAGCCTGTTCCGCCGCCCGAGCTTCACCGGCGCCAACCTGGTCGGCTTCCTCTTCAACTTCGCGCTCTACGGCAGCATGTTCATGCTCGCCCTGTACCTGCAGCACGCCCAGGGGGCCAGTGCCTTCCAGGCCGGACTCGAACTGCTGCCCATGACGATCTGGTTCCCGCTGGCCAACCTCGTCTACGCCCGCATCTCCGCGCGCTTCTCCAACGGCGCACTGCTGACGCTCTTCCTGCTGGTCGCCGGAGTCGCGTCGCTGACCATGGTCACCGTCACCGCCTCGACCCCCTACTGGGTCGTGGCCGTGGCAGTGGGCATCGCGAACATCGGCGCCGGTGTCATCTCCCCGGGCATGACCGCGGCCCTGGTCGACGCGGCCGGTGCCGAGCACGCGAACGTGGCCGGCTCCGTACTCAACGCCAACCGCCAGATCGGCACGCTGGTCGGTATCGCCGGCATGAGCGTGATGCTCGGCACCGTCTCGGACTGGGACCGCGGCCCGGCCCTGTGCTTCCTGATCGTCGGCGCGGCCTACCTCGCCGGCGCGCTCGGCGCGTGGCTGCTGATCATCCGCCCCGAACGCCTGGAAGCCACCGCCACCGCCGGAGCGGTCGCCTGACCAGCCGTCACCCACCGCAAGAGGCGCTCGGTCCCGACGGACCGAGCGCCTCTTGCCGCACTCCGCCGGTCACCGGCGCGGAGCCGGTGGTGCCGTGCCACTTCGCCGCACCGCCCACAGGCAGCGCAATGCCGTGGAGCTCTGCGCCGATCGACCCGGCGGCCGGTTCAGTCGCCCGGCTCGGCCAGCCGTCGCAGCAGCGCTCCCGCGTCGAGGACGCACTGCACGTCCTCCGGGGGCAGCGTGGCGAGACGCGCGGCGAGCGCCTCGGCCTCGCTGTGCGCCACGTCGTTCAGCGCGCGGACGCCGTCCTCGGTGACGACCACGCGTGCCGCGCGCCCGTCGGTGGGGTCCGGCTCCCTGCGGACCAGCCCGGCCGACTCCAGGCTCGCCACCGCGGCCGTGGCCGTCGGCTGCGAGCAGGGGATCCGCTCGGCGAGTACGCCGATGCGGGACGGGCCGAGCTGGGTCAGCAGGGCGAGCACGATGAGCTGGGTGGGTGGGACGCGGCGGCCGGGGACGGCCCTGCCCAGACTGCGCAACAGCCGGTGCAGGGTCACGACCAGCTCCAGGGTGGCTTCCTCGCCGACCGCGCTCAGCGCGGCCTCCTCACCGACCGCCACGCCACCATCCAACTCTCGCTCCAACCCACCGGGATTCCCCGATCAGGTCAAGAAAGTGTAATGGTCGGGGAGTACATGTCCATCCAGAGGGCCAGGTCCAGGGTGCGTTCGAGGCCGCGCCGGGAGGCCTGGGTGATCTGCGGGACGTCGACCTTGACGGCGCGCTGCAGCCAGTCCCGGCTGACCAGGTCGAAGACCGGGTGCGAGGGCTTGGCGAGCAGGTCCTTGATGTGGCCCTGCAGCGCGATGGCGTACTTCGGGTCCTGCGTGGAGGGGTACGGGCTCTTCACCCGGTCGTACACCGACTTCGGCAGCACGTCGGCGGTGGCCTCGCGCAGCAGGCTCTTCTCCCGGCCGTCGAACGACTTCAGGGTCCACGGCGTGTTGTAGACGTACTCCACGAGCCGGTGGTCGCAGAACGGCACCCGGACCTCCAGGCCGACGGCCATGCTCGCCCGGTCCTTGCGGTCCAGCAGGACCCGGACGAAGCGGGTGAGGTGCAGGTAGCAGATCTTGCGCATGCGGTACTCGAAGTCGCTCTCGCCGTCGAGCCGCTGCACGTCCGCGATGGCCGTGTCGTAGCTGTCCTGGATGTAACTGCCCAGGTCCATGGCCTTGGTGACGTGGTCGGTGAGGATGTTGCCGTCGTCGCCGAAGTGCTCGGCGAACTGCACGAGCCAGGGGAAGGTGTCCGCCTCGCGCGCCTTGGGGTCGAAGAACTGCTTGTACCCGCCGAAGACCTCGTCCGCCGACTCGCCGGACAGCGCCACCGTCGAGTGCTCGCGGATGGCCTTGAACAGCAGGTACAGCGAGGCGTCCATGTCGCCGAAGCCCATCGGCATGTCCCGGGCGCGGATCATCTTGGACCGCACCTCGGGGTCGGCGAGCTGGTCGGAGTTCAGGACGATGTCCTGGTGCTCGGTCCCCGAGGCGCGCGCCACGTCGTGCACGAAGGGGGTGTCCGGGGTGTCGCGCAGCGCGTCCGGGGTGAAGTTCTCGGTCTGGCCCACGAAGTCCACCGCGAAGCTGCGGACCGTCTTGTCCTCGGCGGCCAGCTGCTGCGCGGCCAGCGCGGTCATGGCGGAGGAGTCCAGGCCGCCGGAGAGCAGGGTGCAACGCGGCACGTCGGCGACGAGCTGGCGGCGCACGATGTCGTCCAGCAGCGAGCGCACGTGCGCGATCGAGGTGTCCTGGTCGTCGGTGTGCCGCCTGGTCTCCAGCGACCAGTAGACGCGGGTGCGCAGGCCGTTGCGGGTCAGCGTGACGACGGTGCCGGGCTCGACCTCGCGCATGCCGTCGTACACCGCGTGGCCCGGCGTCTTGACGAAGGCGAACAGCTCGCGCAGGCCGTCCAGCGTCACGGTGGGGCTGATCTGCGGGTTGGCGAGGATGGCCTTGGGCTCGGAGCCGAAGAGCACGCCGTCGTCGGTGGCGTAGTAGTAGAAGGGCTTGATGCCCATCCGGTCGCGGATCATCACGAGCTTCTGCTCGCGGCTGTCCCAGATGGCGAAGGCGTACATGCCGTTGAGGCGTTCGGCGACGGCCTCGCCCCACTCCAGGTAGCCGTGGAGCACGACTTCGGTGTCGGAGTCGGTGACGAAGCGGTGGCCGCGCGAGGCGAGCTCCTTGCGCAGCTCGGTGAAGTTGTACGCCTCTCCGGAGTAGACCATCACCACGGGGCCGTCGTCGGTGTCGACGGTCATCGGCTGGCGGCCGCCCGGCAGGTCGATGATGGCGAGCCGGCGGTGGCCGAGGGCCGCCGGGCCCTGGACCCAGGTCCCGGTGTCGTCCGGGCCCCGGCAGGACATGGTCTGGGTCATGGCGTCGACGGTGGCCTGTTCGGACCGCAGGTCACGCTGGTAGGCGACCCATCCGGCGATTCCGCACATGCTGCTCACTTCCAATCCGACCCCGGGCTGGGTGCGAAGGGGGGCTGGCCGGACAACGACAGGGGTCGCCGGCCGGACACCCAGGGTCATTTGTATCGAGCACCTATGTATCGAGCATGTGACAGCCGGATGTCCTCCGTCAACAGGTCCGAGGGTCGATCTTCGGCCGACCTGGCGAAAGGTATAGGGGGCGCCAAGTGCCGGTATACGAAAGGCATTCAGGCGGTCATGAGGGCGCCCGACGGAGCGTCCGCGGCCCTGCGGGCGGGGCCGGGTCGACCGGCCGCCGACATGCGTCGGCACCCCCTTCCTGCCGAAGGAGGTGCCGGGTGAGGGGTGCCGGTGCCGGGGAGGTCAGCTCGCGACCGGTTGGGTCGCGCGCATCAGTTCGCGGCGTTGCTTCATGAAGGGGCGGGGGCGGTTCAGGGCGAGTACGGCGGTGGTGCGCCCCGCGCGCTCGTATGCGGCCAGGAAGGTGCGGTCGTCGGGGGAGCCCTCCAGGATCCGCACGGTGTCGGTGGGCAGCCGCCGGCCGGCGAACTGGATGCGGACGCCGTACTGGTCGGACCAGAAGTACGGCACCGGGCGGTGCGCCTTGAGCGTGGCGCCCGCGAGCAGGTTGTGGGCGGCGACGGCGGCCTGTTCGGTGGCGCTGGTCCAGTGCTCGGTACGGGAGCCGTCGACCCGGGCGACGTCGCCGACCGCGACGACGTGGGGGAGTGCGGTCACGCATCCGGCGTCGGTGACGACCCCGTCGGCCAGGGCGAGTCCGGAGTCGGCGAGCCAGTCGGTGTTCGGGCGGACGCCGATGCCGACCACGACGGTGTCGGCGGGCAGCAGCCGCCCGTCGGCCAGCTCGACGCCGGTGACCCGGCCGGCCGGCCCGCCGTGCAGGGTGGCGACGCCCGTACCGGTGGTCAGCGTGACCCCGTGGTCGCCGTGCAGCGTCGCGCAGATCTCGGCCATCTCCTCGCCGAGCTGCGGCAGCAGCGGGAGCGGTGCGGCCTCCACGATCGTGACGTCGTGGCCGAGTGCGGCGCAGGAGGAGGCGACCTCGGCCCCGATGAAGCCGCCGCCGATGACCACGACCCGCACCGGCCCGCCGGCCAGGTCGGCGCGGAGCGCCTGGGCGTCGTCGAGGGTGCGCAGCGTGTGCACCCCGGACAGCTCGGGCCCCGGCAGCCGGCGGGGTGTGGCGCCGGTGGCGATGACCACCCCGTCGGTGTCCAGGGACCGGCCGCCCGCCAGGAGCACCGACCGGCCCTCGTCCGCCAGTCCGGTGGCGCGGGTGCCGAGCACCCACTCCGCGTCCAGCTCGGCGATCTCCTCCGCGTCCGCCAGCGCCAGGTGGTCCTGGCCGGTCTCGCCCTTGAGGAAGTCCTTGGACAGCGGCGGCCGGTCGTACGGGCGGTGGCGTTCGTCGCCGACGATCACGAGCCGGCCTTCGAAACCCTGGGAGCGCAGCGCTCGCGCGGCGTACAGTCCGGCCAGCGATGCTCCGACGACGGTGACCGTCCTCATGCGGCGGTGCCTTCCTCGGCGGCGTGGTGGACGTAGATCATGCCGTCCTCCACGGTGACAGGGTGGGTGCGGACGGCCCGGCGGGCGGGCAGGCAGGTCGGCATGCCGGTGCGCAGGTCGAAGGACGCGGCGTGCAGGGGGCATTCGACCAGGCAGCCTTCCAGCCAGCCGTCGGCGAGCGAGGCGTCCTGGTGGGTGCAGGTGTCGTCGATGGCGTAGATCTCGCCGTCGGCGTTGAAGACGGCGATCGGAGGTGCGGTGTCGATGCGGACGGACTCGCCTGCGGGCAGGTCGGTGAGGTGGCAGACGGGAATCACGGGGCACCCCTCATTACTGTTCGGTATAGTTGAGTTCCGCGATGCGCACGGCGAAGCGCTCTGCGCAACAGAATCCAAGCCGGGAGCCCGCGCGTCAAGCGCCTCCCTTCAGATGCCGACCCGCATCGGGTCGCGCCAGGTGGTGAGATCGGATGACGGACAGGACGAAGAGCACGTCGGAGGGCAGGTCGGCGGAGAAATCGACCCGCGGAGCGGGGAGTTCGGTGCAGTCGGTGGACCGCGCCGTGACCGTGCTGGAAATCCTCGCCCGGCACGGCGAGGCGGGCGTGACCGAGGTCGCCGACGAACTGGGCGTGCACAAGTCGACGGCCTTCCGGCTGCTCGGCGTGTTGGAGAACCGCGGCCTGGTCGCCCAGGAGCAGGAGCGCGGTAAGTACTACCTCGGCGCCGGGGTGCTGCGGCTGGCCGGCGCCGCCGCGGTGCGCCTGGACATCTCCCAGGAGGGCGCGCCGATGTGCCGGCAGCTCGCCGAGGAGCTGGGCGAGACGGCCAACATCGCGGTGCTGGACAACGGCGCCGCGGTCAACATCATGCAGGCCCGCGGCCCGGCCTCGGTCACCGCGCAGAACTGGCTCGGCCGCCGCACCCCGCTGCACGCCACCTCCAGCGGCAAGGCGCTGCTGGCCTTCCAGCCGGGCCCGGTGCGGGACGCGGCGCTGGCCCGCAAGCTGCCGCGGCTGACCGAGCGGACGATCACCTCGGTCGCCGAGCTGCGCGCGCAGCTGGCCGAGGTGGTGCGCAACGGCTTCGCGGTGGCGATCGAGGAGCTGGAGCTCGGGCTGCACGCGGTCGCCGCGCCGGTGCGCGCGCACGACGGCCAGGTGATCGGCGCGATCAGCGTCTCGGCGCCGGCGTACCGGCTGGAGCCCGAGCGCATCCCGGAGGTCGCCAAGCGCACGGTCGAGGCGGCGCAGGAACTCTCCCGCCGTATGGGGTACGGGACTTGAGGCCCGCCGGGTAGGCGGATCGATCATACGCAGGGGCGATGCGGGGCCGGTGTGCACCGGCCCCGTTCGCATGCGTGCCGACAGTGCCGGCGCTTTTACCAACGGTTAACGCGCACCCCTTGACGCCGCCGAGACGGCGTTCCCAGTATGTCTCCCATCGCGCAACGAGTCGTGCAGTGCGCAACACTGAGGGGTAGGGGCATGCCACACGAAGTCCGTGCTGTCGTCGCGACGAAAAAGGGCGCACCGCTGGAGGTGCAGCCGATCCTGGTGCCGGATCCCGGACCGGGGGAAGTGCTGGTCTCCGTGCAGGCCTGCGGGGTCTGCCACACCGACCTGCACTACCGGGAGGGCGCGGTGGGCGACGAGTTCCCCTACCTGCTCGGGCACGAGGCGGCCGGCGTGGTGGAGGAGGTGGGCCCCGGCGTCACCGACCTGCTGCCCGGCGACTACGTGGTGCTCGCCTGGCGCGCGCCCTGCGGCGCCTGCCGCTCCTGCCGCCGCGGCCACCCCTGGTACTGCTTCGACTCCCGCAACGCGGCCCAGTCGATGACACTCCTCGACAGCACCCCGCTCACCCCGGCCCTCGGCATCGGCGCGTTCGCCGAGAAGACGCTGGTCGCGGCCGGTCAGGCGGTCAAGGTCGACCCGGCGGCCCGCCCCGAGGCCGCCGGACTCATCGGCTGCGGCGTGATGGCCGGATACGGCGCGGTCGTGAACACCGGAGGCGTGCGGCGCGGCAACACGGTCGCGGTCATCGGCTGCGGCGGCGTCGGCATGGCGGCGATCGCGGGTGCCTGCCTCAACGGCGCACGCAAGGTCATCGCCGTCGACATCGACGACAAGAAACTCGATCAGGCCGAGAAGTTCGGCGCCACGCACATCATCAACTCCCGTGGCACGGACCCGGTCGAGGCGGTGCGCGCCTTGACGGGCGGTGTCGGCGTGGACATCGCGGTCGACGCGGTGGGCCGCCCGGAAACGTACAAGCAGGCGTTCTACATGCGCGATCTCGCGGGCACCCTGGTCCAGGTGGGCGTGCCCGACCCCGAGATGAAGGTCGAGATCCCGCTCAGCGATCTCTTCTCGCGCGGCGGCGCCCTCAAGTCCTCCTGGTACGGGGACTGCCTGCCCAGCCGTGACTTCCCCGACCTGATCGACCAGTACCTGTACGGGCTGCTCGACCTCGAAGGGTTCGTCACCGAGCGGATCTCCCTGGACGAAGTGGAGTCCGCCTTCGACACCATGCGCGCCGGCCGCGTCCTGCGCTCCGTGGTCGTCCTCTGACACCGGCGGCACGCGCCCGGTCCGTGTACGCCCCGCCCGACCCAAGGAGAGGCATGTCCCGCACCCCCGCCACCGACGCCCGCGTGGTCGTGATCGGCGCCGGCATCGTCGGCTGCTCGCTCGCCGACGAACTCACCGCACGCGGCTGGCGCGACGTCACCGTCCTCGAACAGGGCCCGCTCCCGGCCCCCGGCGGCTCCACCTCGCACGCCCCCGGCCTGGTCTTCCAGACCGGCCCGTCCAAGACGATGACCGAGTTCGCCGCGTACACGGTCGAGAAGTTCAGCTCCCTGGAGGTGGACGGCCTCCCCTGCTTCAACCCGCTCGGCGGACTGGAGCTGGCCACCACCCCCGAGCGCTGGGCCGACCTGCACCGCAAGGCCGGGCTCGCCGCCTCCTGGGGCGTACGCGCCGAGCTGATCACCCCGGCCGAGTGCAAGAAGTACTGGCCGATGCTCGACGAGAGCCGGGTCCTCGGCGGCCTCCACACCCCCGACGACGGCCTGGCCCGCGCCCTGCTCGCCTGCCGCGCCCAGATCACCCGCGCCGAGCAGCGCGGCGCCCGCTTCCTGGAGCGGCACACCGTCACCGGCATCGAGCGCGAGGCCGGCCGGGTCACCGGCGTCACCACCGACCGCGGCACCTTCCCCGCCGACCACGTCGTCTCCGCCGCCGGCTTCTGGGGCCCGGTGATCGGGAAGATGGCCGGCGTCGACGTGCCGCTGCTGCCGCTGGCGCACCAGTACGCCAAGACCGCGCCGCTGCCCGAACTGGCCGGCGTCAACGACCCGCGCACCGAGGCGAGCAAGCCGATCCTGCGCTTCCAGGACCGCGACCTGTACTACCGCGAGCACACCGACCGCATCGGCATCGGCTCCTACGCCCACCGCCCGATGCCCGTCGACCCCTTCACCGTGCCCGCCTTCGACGACGCGCCGATCATGCCGTCCTCGCTGCCCTTCACCGAGGAGGACTTCGCGCCGAGCTGGCAGGACTCCGTCGGCCTGCTCCCCGCGCTCGGCGACTCCGAGGTGGAGGAGGGCTTCAACGGCGTCTTCTCCTTCACCCCCGACGGCATGCCCGTCCTCGGCGAATCCCGTGACCTGCGCGGATTCTGGCTCGCCGAGGCGGTCTGGGTCACCCACTCCGCGGGCGTGGCGCGCGCCGTCGCCCAGTGGATGACCGACGGCCGTCCCGACATCGACATTCACGAGTGCGACCTGTACCGCTTCGAGGACGCCCAGCGCTCGCCCGCGTACATCGAGGACCGCGGTGCCCAGAACTTCGTCGAGGTCTACGACGTCCTGCACCCCCTCCAGCCCATGGAGCAGCCCCGCCCCCTGCGGGTCAGCCCCTTCCACGCCCGCCAGCAGGAGCTGGGCGCGTACTTCCTGGAGGGCGGCGGCTGGGAGCGCCCGCACTGGTACGAGGCCAACGCCCCGCTCGCCGAGGGCCTCGACCTGCCCGCCCGGGACGCCTGGTCGGCGCGGTACTGGTCGCCGATCGCCGCGGCCGAGGCGAAGGCCACCCGCGAGAAGGTCGCGCTGTACGACATGACGCCGCTGCGCCGCCTGGAGGTCACCGGCCCCGGTGCCCTGGCCTTCCTCCAGCGGATGTCCACCAACCAGCTGGACAAGAAGCCCGGCGCGGTGACGTACACCCTGCTGCTCGACGAGGCGGGCGGCATCCGCTCCGACCTCACCGTGGCCCGGCTCGCGCCCGACCGCTTCCAGGTCGGCGCCAACAGCGGGGCCGACCTGGACTGGCTGCTGCGGCACGCGCCCGAGGGGGTGCAGATCCGGGACATCACCTCCGGGACCTGCTGCATCGGTGTCTGGGGCCCGCTCGCCCGCGACCTCGTCCAGCCGCTGACCCGCGACGACTTCTCCCACCAGGCCTTCGGCTACTTCAAGGCCAAGCAGACCTACCTCGGCCACGTCCCGGTCACCGCCATGCGGCTGTCCTACGTCGGCGAGCTGGGCTGGGAGCTCTACACCACCGCCGACCTGGGCCTGCGCCTGTGGGACACGCTGTGGGAGGCCGGCCGGCAGCACGGCGTGATCGCCGCCGGGCGGTCCGCCTTCAACAGCCTCCGGCTGGAGAAGGGCTACCGCTCCTGGGGCCACGACATGACCACCGAACACGACCCCTACGAGGCGGGCGTCGGCTTCGCCGTACGCCCCGCCAAGGGCGACTTCCTCGGCCGGGCCGCGCTGGCGGGCCGCAGCGAGGAGACCGCCCGCCGCAAGCTGACCTGCCTCACCCTCGACGACCCGGCCGCCGTCGTCCTCGGCAAGGAGCCGGTCTTTGTGGACGGCGCGCCCGCCGGCTACGTCACCTCCGCCTCCTACGGCTACAGCATCGGCCGCTGCATCGCGTACGCCTGGCTGCCGGCCGCGGCCGCCGTCCCCGGCACCGCCGTGCAGATCGAGTACTTCGGCGAGCGGCTCCCCGCGACCGTCGCCGAGGAACCGCTGTTCGACCCGAAGATGACGCGCATCCGCAAGTAGGGAACCACCCCGCGCCCGCCCGCTTGAGGAGACCTGACACATGACGACCACGCCCGAACTCGCGCCCACATCCTCACTGATCACCACCCTGCCCGGTACCTCCTACACCGACCCCGAGACCTTCCGGCAGGAGCAGGAGAAGATCTTCGAGCGCCTGTGGTTCTGCGCGGTGCGCAGCGCCGACCTGGACAAGCCCGGCGCCTTCCGCACCGTGCAGGTCGGCCGGGAGAGCGTCCTGATCACCCGCAACCGCAAGGGCGAACTGCGCGCCTTCCTGAACATCTGCCGGCACCGCGGCGCCCGCCTGTGCACCGAGGAGTCCGGCGAGAACCGCCGCAACCTCCAGTGCCCGTACCACGCCTGGACCTACGACTTCGACGGCAAGCTCATCGCCGCGCCCAACCTGACGTCGATGCCGGACATCGACCGCACCGAACGCGGCCTGGTCACCGTCCCGCTGCGGGAATGGCTCGGCTACGCCTGGGTCTGCCTGGCCGACGAGCCGCCGTCCTTTGAAGACACGGTGATCGGCGCGGCCGTCGAGCGGCTCGGCGACGCCGCCCACATCGAGCGGTACCGCACCGAGGGCCTGGCCCTGGGCAAGCGCATCACCTACGACGTGGCGGCCAACTGGAAGCTCATCATCGAGAACTTCATGGAGTGCTACCACTGCGCCACCATCCACCCCGAACTCACCGATGTGCTCCCGGAGTTCGCTGACGGGTTCGCCGCGCAGTACTACGTCGGGCACGGGGCGGAGTTCGCGCCGGAGGCCGAGGGCTTCACGGTCGACGGCAAGGGCGGCTTCGGCCGGCTCCCGGAGATCGCCGAGGACCAGGACCGCCGGTACTACGCGATCACCGTCCGGCCGCAGGTCTTCGTCAACCTCGTCCCCGACCACGTGATCGTCCACCGGATGTTCCCGATGGCGGCCGACCGCACCGTCGTCGAGTGCGACTGGCTCTACCTCCCCGAGGTCGTCGAGTCCGGCGCCGACGTCTCCACCTCCGTCGAGCTGTTCCACCGCGTCAACCAGCAGGACTTCGAGGCGTGCGAGCGGACCCAGCCGGCGATGGATTCGCGCGCGTACCGGGACGGCGGCGTGCTGGTGCCCAGCGAGCACCACATCGGCGCCTTCCACCGGTGGGTCACCGAGCAGCTGGCGGGCAAGGGTGCCTGAGCTGTTCCTCGGCGGGCGGTGGCAGGCGGCGGCCGGCGGGGCCACCCGTGAGATCCGCTGCCCCGCCGACGGGTCCCTCGTCGCGGTGGTCGACGAGGGCGGCGCCGAGGACGCCCGGGCGGCCGTCGCCGCCGCCCGGCGCGCCTTCGACACCGGCCCCTGGCCGCACACCACCGCGGCCCGACGCGGTGCCGAACTGCTGCGGGTCGCCTCGCTCCTGGAGCGCGACAAGGCGGCCCTGGCCCGCGCAGAATCGCTGGACACCGGCAAACGCCTGGTGGAGAGCGAGCTCGACATCGACGACGTCGCGGCCTGCTTCCGCTACTTCGGCGAGCTGGTCATCGAGGAGGGGGACGGCGGCCGGGACGTCGACGCGGGCAGCACCACCGTCGAGAGCCGCGTCGTGCATGAACCGGTGGGCGTCTGCGCGCTGATCACCCCGTGGAACTACCCGCTGCTGCAGACCGCCTGGAAGGTCGCCCCGGCCCTGGCCGCCGGCAACACCTTCGTACTGAAGCCCAGCGAGCTGACCCCGCACACCGCGATCCACCTGATGCGGCTGCTCGCCGAGTCCGGGCTGCCCGACGGCGTGGCCAACCTCGTCCTCGGCCCGGGCCCGGAGGCGGGCGCCCCGCTCACCGACCACCCGGACGTGGACCTGGTCTCCTTCACCGGCGGCCTGGCCACACGCCCACCGCTGACCCGCCGGCTTCTCAGGCGTCCTTGCGGAACGGGTCGGGCGCCGTCCCGTCGACCACGGAACGCGCCAGGTCGTGGAGGCTGCGCTGATGCGAACGGGCGTACCGGCGCAGCTCCACGAACGCCCCGTCCGTCGGGACGCCGAACCGCTCCGAGAGCACGCCCTTGGCCTGCTCGATGACGATCCGGCTGCGCAGCGCGTGCTCCAGCTGCCGCACCTGGCTCCGGGCCCGCCGGTGCCGCAGGTGCAGCGCGGCGGCCTCGGCCAGCGCCCGCGCCGGTACCGCACACTCCGGCGGCTGCGGGTCGGCCGCGTCGTGGTACAGCACCAGCGCGCCCAGCGCGGCCCCCGTACCGGACCCGGCCGGCCCGTCCTCGGGGCCGGCCGCCGTCAGCGGCAGCGCCGTGACCCGGCGGACGCCCAACTCCCGCGCCCGTGCCGCGAACCGCGGCCACCGGGCGGCCCCGGCCTCGGCGGCCTCGGCGGCCTCGGTCAGGGGTGTCCCGTCGGCCACGGCGCCGGCCAGGCAGTCCCGCAGCGGCCCCTCCCGCAGCTGCTCCTCCACCTGCCGCAGCGCCTCGGCCCGGCGGCCCGAGGCGGCGGTGACGGACGGCCGTCCGTCGATCACGGCCACCGCCTCCGGCGCGGACCGGCCGCCCAGCATCCCGAGGTACTCGATCAGGCACGCGGCATGGCGAGCCGGCTCCCGGTCGGCGGACGAGGCGAGATCCAGCAGCGCACGGGTCAGCAGCCGTTCGCGCTCGAGCGGGGCGAGAGCGGCGGGCGACCGGCGCGGGGCGGCCGGGTGTGCCGCGTCCGAAGGCACGCGCGGCGCGGGAAATGCCTCCATTCGGACAGTCAATGCCCGTGACGGACCTGCCGATATCCATTTTGCGTAGCATATGGACACCAAGCGCAGTCGGCTGGTCACTGCGCGCGGACGACCGGAAGGACGGGGGCGGCGATGACGGGGGAGCGCGGTCGCACGGCGGCCCGGACCACGGCGGCGGGGCACGGCCCCGCGCCCGGCCCGGCGGCATTCCGCACCGGTGACATCGAGCGGGCCCGCGCCTGGATCGCCGAGACGCTCTCCTACCCGGTGGTGCTGAACCCGCTCGCCGACCCCGCGGAATTCGCGTTCGCCACGAACGCGGTACGCCTGGGCCCGGTCACCGTCGCCACCGTCACCTACGGCGCCGACGTGCTCAGCAAGAGCGAGGGCCTGGGCGTGGCGTACCACATCAACGTGCCGCGCAGCGGGCAGGTGGTGCAGCTGCACAGAGGCGAAGTGTTCCGGGCCACCGCCACCGGCGGCCGGGTCCCGGTCTTCGAGCCCACCGGTGCCCTCACCGGCGAACTGGACGCCGAGGCCGAGGTGCTGGCCCTCAGCTTCGACCGGCAGGCCGTGGAGAGCGCACTGGAGGAGTACCTCGAACACCCGGTACGGCCGCTGCACTTCCCCGGCGGCCTCGACCCGCACCACGGCCGCGGCCGCACCCTGACCGAACTGGCCCGCGTCATCGGCCGCGAACTGGCAGCGCCCACCGGCCTGCTGGACCACCCGCCGGTGGCCGCCGGCCTCGCGGACTCGCTGCTCACCACGGTGCTGCACGCCACCCCGCACCAGTACCGGGACGAGCTGGCCGACCCGGCACCCCGTACGTGCCCGCGCCCGGTCAAGCGGGCCATCGACGCCATGCAGGCCGATCCGGCGCACCCCTTCACCGTGCGGCAACTGGCCCGCATCGCCGAGGTCGCCCCGCGCTCCCTGCAGGCCGGCTTCAAACAGCACCTGGAGTGCACGCCGATGGGCTACCTGCGCCGGCTGCGGCTGGAGTGCGCCCACCGCGACCTGGTCCGTCTCGGCCCGACCGTCTCGGTCACCGAGGTCGCGGGCCGCTGGGGCTTCACGCACCTGGGCCGGTTCGCCGGCGCCTACCAGGCCCGCTACGGCCAGCTGCCCTCCCAGGTGCACCGCCGCTGATATCCCGAATTCACGTGCCCTGGTGGGCGTTGCGCGCGGCATCCACGAACGCTTCCAACGCGGCCCAGAAGGGGGAGTACGCGGCGTCGAACCGCGCCTCGGCGGTGGTCCAGTCCGCCCCGCCCGGGCCGGCCGCCAGTGCCTGCTCGATCGCGGCGTGGAAGTCGCCCGTCGACTTCTGCACCCGGAGCGCCGCCGCGGCCGCGGGCAGCGGCCCCTCCAACTCCACGACCCGCACACAGCGGCGGATCTTGGCGTACTCCGCCACCTGACGCTCGCGGAGCTGCTGCAGAGTCGCCGTGCTCCCGTCGGCGTCCGGATCTCGCAGCACGTCCGAGACCTCCCACAACAACTCGCCCATCCGGTGCGTCTGTTCGATCAGATCCAGATAGGCGGTGCGGCGGCTCTCCCGGAGGCGTTCACGGCGCTGGGAGTCGGCGGCGGTCTCGGCCTGGATACGGGCCGCCCGCGTGCTGCCGCGGCTGGTGACCCAGCTGGCGAGCACAGCGGTGCCGCCGGTGACCGCGGCGATCGACAAGGTCCACAGGGTGCTTTCGGCCATGGTCGGCAACCGTACCGGCCGGGTGGAGCGGTCACCCGGCCGGTACGGTCCGTCCACAGGTGACGGCGCGTCAGCCGACGGCGACCGCCGACCAGGCCGCGGCGACCGCCTTCTGCTCGGCGCTGTCCGCGCCGTACAGGTCCTTCGCCGCGTTCAGCGTGGCGGTGCGCGCCGCCGCGTAGTTCGTGCCGGAGGTCATGTAGACCGTCAGCGCCCGGTACCAGATCTTGCCGAGCTTGTCCTTGCCGATGCCCTGCACCGCCGTGCCGTTGCACGTCGGCGAGTCGTGGGTGACGCCGCCGATCACCTTCTGCCCGCTGCCCTCGGCGAGCAGATACGCGAAGTGGTTGGCGATCCCGGACGAGTAGTGCACGTCCAGGTTCTTCACCGACGAGTTCCAGCAGTCCGGTGACTTGGTGTCCTTGGACGGCTTGTCCATGTAGCGCAGCGCGGCCTGCCCGAAGTCCGGCCGGACGATCTTCTCGCCGATGAGGTAGTCGCCGGGGTCGCTCGCGTTCTTCGCGTAGAACTCCACGAGCGTGCCGAAGATGTCGGACGTCGCCTCGTTCAGGCCGCCGGACTCGCCGCTGTAGGTGAGGTTCGCCGTGGCGGACGTGACGCCGTGGGACATCTCGTGCCCGGCCACGTCCAGCGCGACGAGCGGCCCGAAGACCTTGCCGTCGCCGTCCCCGTAGGTCATGCAGAAGCAGGTGTCGTCCCAGAAGGCGTTGTTGTAGCCGTTCCCGTAGTGCACGCGGTTGTAGGAGCCCTTGCCGTCGCCGGCGATGCCGTTCCGCCCGTGCACGTTCTTGTAGTAGTCCCAGGTGGTGTCCGTGCCGTACTGGGCGTCGACCGCGGCCGAGGAGCGGTCGGCGGTGGTGCCGCTGCCCCAGTGGTTGTCGGCGTCGGTGAAGAGGACCGCGGGGGCGCGGCCCCAGCAGATGCCGAGGATGCAGGAGTCGGTCTTGTTCTGCGCGTCCCCGGTGTAGGTGCCGCCACGGGTGGCGTCCTTCAGCTGGAACGTTTCGCCCGACTTGCTGGTCTCCAGCGGCACGGTCCCGCCGTACAGCGACTTGCCGTCCCCGGTCACGCTCTCCAGCCGGTCCCAGGAGTCGATCCGCTTGCCCGTACGGGCGTTGGTGAGCACGACGTGCGCCTCGGGGTTGCCCTTCGCGTCCTGCCCGGCGGCGGTGGTCCGCCAGGCGAGCTGCGGCGCGCCGTGCAACGCGTCGATGACCAGCAGCGGCTTGGCGGCGACCTTGCGCAGGGTGGTGTCCGGGTGGGCGGCGCGCAGCGCGGCGGTGCCGAGCCCCGCGGCCTTCGTGGCGGTCACCGCCGGTTCGACGGTGGGTACGGCGAGGTCGCTGCGGGTGGCGCGGGAGGCGCCGCGGTAGCTGCCGTCGGGGGCGAGGTGGACGACCAGGTCGCCGCCGAGGACGGGCAGTCCGCCGAAGGTACGGTCGTACCGGACGTGCCGGCTGCCGTCGGGGTCGATGACGACGTCGCGTACGGAGGTGCGCTGGCCCGCGGTGAGGGCGAGTTCGGTGGCGTGCTCGGCGAGCGCGGAGGCGGCGCTGCGCACGGCGTCGGCGCGGTCGGGGGCGGGGCCGGCGGTGGCGGTCGCGGGCAGAACGGCGGCCGTCAGTGCGGCGACCGCCGTGGCTATGACGCTGGTGACGAGGCGCGGTCTCGATCTCATCGGACTCCTCGGACAGCAGGGCGGCGTGTCGGAGCCCGTGGCCCCGACACGTCGATGGCGAGTCACATTAAGCGTTCATGACAACGGCCTGTCCATACCCCGGCCGCCACGGGCACATGCCGGGCACGGGACCTCCGCGCGGCGGTCGTCCGAAGATCACGGAGCGTCGATCTTGTTACGCCGCGGGCGTGCCCGACCCCGATCCCGGTCAGCCGCCGAGGAGTTGCAGCGACCCCCACAACGCCACCACCGCCAGGGACAGCGCGGCGGGGACCGTCATCAGGCCGAGCCGGGTGAAGTCCTTGAGGACGACGTCGGTGTCGTACGTGTGCAGGATGCGCCGCCACAGGAGCGTGGCCAGGGACCCGGCATAGGTGAGATTCGGCCCGATGTTGACGCCGAGCAGGACCGCGAGCACCGCGCCGGAACCGGCCGGCGCGGCCAGCGGGACCAGCACGAGGACGGCGGGCAGATTGTTGATCACGTTCGCCAGTACGGCCGCCAGCGCCGCCACGCCGAGCAGCGCCGGCAGCGACGTACCGTCCGGCACCAGACGGCCGAGCGCGTCGGCGAGCCCGTTGTCGACCACCGCGCGCACCACGATGCCCAGCGCCAACACGAAGGCCAGGAACGGCAGCGACAGCGAACCCAGCAGCGCCCGCACGGTCGTACGCCGGCGGGTGAGCGTCCGCACCGCCAGCACCAGCGCGCCGGCCGTCGCCGCCCACACCGGCTCGATGCCGAACGCCGAGGCCACGACGAAACCCGCCAGCGTGCAGACCACCGTGACCAGCGCGAACATCGGCACCTCCGGCGCCTCCGCCGGGTCCTCGCACGGCCCCGCCGCATCGAGGTCGACCGCGAAGTGGCGCCGGAACACCACGTATTCGGTACCGACGGCGACCAGCCACGGCACCACCATCAGCGCGGCGAACCGCGTGAAGCTCAGCCCGCTCGCCGTGAACGCCAGCAGGTTGGTCAGATTGGAGACCGGCAACAGCAGTGACGCGGTGTTCGACAGGTGCGCGCAGGCGTACACGTGCGGCCGCGCGCGGACGCCCAGCCGGGCGGCGGTCGCGAAGACCACCGGCGTGAGCAGCACCACGGTCGCGTCCAGGCTCAGTACGGCGGTGATCGCCGACGCGAGGACGAAGACCGCGGCCAGCAGCCGCCGCGGACGGCCGGCGGCCGCGCGGGCCATCCAGGCGCCGCACGCCTCGAAGAGCCCTTCGTCGGCGCAGAGCCGGGCCAGTACCAGGACCGCCGCGAGGAAGCCGACCACCGGGCCGAGCCGCGCCGCCTCCTCCCGCGCGTGCGCCAGGGGGATCGCCCCGGTGGCGATGACGACACCGGCGGCCGGCACCGCGACGGCCGCCTCCGGCAGCCGGAACGGCCGTACCACCGCGCACACGAGGACGAGGACGAGCAGAGCCGCGGAGAGTGCCTCCGCGAGGGGGGTGTTCAGGGTGGTTCCTTCCGATGATCCGTGCACTGCCTGCAGCTCGGACAAATGTCGCAGAGTATGCGCTGGCCAGGCGTCATGGTGCAGGATGGGGGCAGCGGATGACGCCGAACGCGTGTCACACGCGGTCAGGTTTGTATGTATATCCCTAGAATTGCTCGATGCAGATATCGCAGTTGCCCAGCGCCCTTGCGAGCGAGGTGATCCGGTGACCCGCCCCGACGCCACCGACGAGCAGTGGGAGGGCCTCGCCGAGGTCGTCCCGCTGCGAGGTGGCCGCGAGTGGCCCTCGTGGCCCGACCACCGCGCTCTTCCGGACGACGAACCGGGCGAGGCCTCCCGGCGCTTCATCGTCATCCGCGTGCAGACCTTCGCGGACGCCCGTGAAGTCGCCGAACACCTCATGGCCCAGGTGCCCGTGCTCCTCGACCTGAGCAGCGCCGACACCGACGTGGCCAAGCGCATCCTCGACTTCTCCAGCGGCGTCGTCTTCGGCATTGGCAGCGGCATGCACCGCGTCGACACCAACGTCTTCCTCCTCGCCCCGGTCGGCACCGAAGTCGACGAACCCCGCGCGGGGACGGTGCCGCACCAGTGAGAGCGGGAACGGGCAGCATCGGCGAGAGGCGAGAGCCGAGGGTCGAGAGTTGAGGGCCGAGGACCGAGGGCCGAGGACCGAGGGCTGAGGACCGAGTCGTACGGTGAGGGGCGCGCACCGCTCGACGGCGCGCCCCGGCAGGCGACGGTGTGGTTCGGTACCGAGGCCGCCTGCCGCACGCGCCCGTGACACGGGAACGCCCCTTCGGGCGCGGAAGCCCTGGGCAGACCGTCCGTACGCCCCCGCCGACCTGCGCCGGGCGCAGCCCGCGCGCACCCCGTGCAGGCGCCGCGCCGGGGTCCCCCGTTCGTAGGAAGGGCTTTCCGGCGTAACGGTTCTCCGCACCACGGGCTCTCTAGCGTTCCTGGTATGGACCCCTGGAGCCGGCGCGACGGCACAGACGGCACCGACGAGGACACCACGATCCGCGCGGCGGACCGGGGCCCGGCCATGGCGCTGAGCGTCCGCCCGGCCGGCCCCGTCCCACCGCAGGCCGCGCACGCCCCGCACGCGGCGAGGACCGAGGCCGGGGCGGGCGCCGCGGACACGAAGGCCGGGGCAGACACGAAGGCCGGGGCGGGCACGGCGGACACGGAGGCCGGGGCGGCGGGCGCCGGGTCGCCCACCCGCCCCCTCGTCACCGAACTCCACCTCTCCGCCTTCAAGTCGCACCGCGGCGCGACGTACCCGCTCGGCCCGCTCACCGTCTTCGCCGGCCCCAGCGGCAGCGGCAAGTCGAGCGCGCTCCAGGCGTACGGGCTGCTCGTCCGGCTCGGCGCGGGCGACCCGCTGGAACGCGCCCTCGCCGCCGTACCGGGCGGCGCGGCCGCCTGCGCACCGGACCGCGCCGCCCCGGACGAACAGGGCAGACGCGGCTTCCGCATCGGCTGCACGGTCGACGGTCCGGCCGGCCCGGTACGCCTCGACGTCGCCGTACAGACCGAACCCGACCTGCGCATCGCCGGCGAACGGCTCACCGGCGGCGGCCGGACGCTGTTCACCACGGCCCTCACCGATCCCGGCCGCCGCACCGTACAAGCCGCCTGGCACACCGCCGGGCCCGCGCCGGTCACCCGCGCGCCCTTCCCCGACGACCGGCTGGGCACCGCACTGCTTCCCTTGCGCGTTGCCGGGACCACGGCAGGGCAGCGCCTCGTGCTGGCCGCCGCCGAGCAGATACTGATCGCGCTGCGCTCCTCCTTCCGCTGCGACCCGCGCCCCGAGGCCGTACGCGCCTTCGCACGGACGCCCGCGGCCTCGCCGCACCAGCGGTCCGAGGCCGCCCGGCTCCGCCCGGACTGCGGCAACCTCGCCGCCGTACTGGAGCGCACCGGCCGCGAATGCGCCACCCGCCACGCCGTACTGGTCGAAGCGGTACGCGCCGGCTGCTCGCCCCAGGTGAACGACGTACGGGCGCACAGGCACGCACTCGCGGACGCGGGTGGCCGGGCGCATGCGGCGGACGGACAGCCGGGCCCCGGCGGCGGACGGCGCGGCCGTGACGACGTGCGTGCGGGTGGTACGGGGGCCGCGGTCCGGGCGGTGCTGGAGCGCGACGGGGAGCTCGGCGCGCTGCCGGTGGACTGGCTGGGCGACGGCGAGCTCCGCTACCTCGCGCTGGCGCTCGTCCTGCTGACCGGTCCCGGGGTGCTGGCGGTCGACCCGGTGGCCGAGGTGCTGCCGGCCCGTCAGGTGCTGACCGTGGTGGCGGACGGGCTGGACCGCTGCCTGGACCGGCGCCAGTCGACCGCACTGTTCGAGCTGGCCGTACGGATGGCGACGCGCGGACACGTCCGGCTGCTGGGCACGGTCACGGACGCCTCGGTCGCCGCGCGGACGCCGGGGAGCAGAGTGCTACACCTGGGGGTATGAGTGAAGATCTTCCCACCCTGCAGCGCCGTCTGGCGGACTTCGCGGCCGCCCGCGACTGGGAGCAGTACCACACCCCCAAGAACCTCGCCGCGGCGCTCAGCGTCGAGGCATCCGAACTGGTCGAGATTTTCCAGTGGCTGACTCCCGAACAGTCCGCCAAGATCATGACCGACCCGCGATCCGCGGCACGCGTCGAGGACGAAGTGGCCGATGTGCTGGCGTACCTGCTCCAGTTCTGCGGCGTACTGGGCATCGACGCGGCGGCCGCACTGGCCGCCAAGATCGAGCGCAATGAGGAACGATTCCCCGCGAATCGCCCCGGTCGTCACTCTCCGGAGTGACGGATCTCGCAAACTCGCCTTAGTTGTCCACAGATTTGCGAATTACTCTGGCGCTTTTGGCGGTTTCAGTTCACTCTGGGTAGTGGAAGGTGTGCGCAAGGCAGTGGACGAGGGGCAAGGGAAGGGGTCGTGCATGGATGCGGTGCGGATCATCGCGGCCAGTCGGCACGGTCTGGCCCAGGCACGGACGGTCCAGGACATCGTCATAGAGGCGTGGCAGGCGCAGGCCTTGGCGGAGGCCGTCGGCAGCCTCCTGGCGATATCGGGACCGTTCGAGGTGCGGGCCAAGGCACGAAGGCTGGGCGAGGCAGGAGGCCGGTCGGGCGCAGCTGTGCTGTGCCCGGTACCGAGAACCTACGGACCGCGGGCGGCCCAGCTGTCCGAAGTCCAGGACAGCAAGGTCGCATTGACGGACCTGTGCGGACTGCTGGCCGAAGTGTGCGAGGCCCTGGTGGGCGTGGTCTGCGCGGCGGAGGAGGACGGGCTCTACTGGACCTGTGTGGAGGCGATGGACGCAGCCGACGAGTCCCGGGACCGCGCCGCCGCCATCCTCAAACAACTCCTCGTCCGGGACCGCCTGCACGACCACGACCCGGCCTGACTCCCGACACCACCCCGACACCACTCCCGATCCCACCCCGACACCACGATCCGCTCACGCCCCGAGCTCGCGGCCCGGCTTCCGTCCGCGCTCCCGACCCACCGCTGTCCGCGCCCCCGACCCTCTCCGCCACGCCGCTCTCGCCCGCGATGTCGACCCGGCGCGTCCCACCGGGTGGGGGCCGTCCCCGGGGGTGGGGGAGGGGGAAGATAGGGGCATGGATCTGCGAATTTTCACCGAGCCCCAGCAAGGCGCCAGCTACGACACCCTGCTCACCGTCGCCAAGGCCACCGAAGACCTCGGCTTCGACGCGTTCTTCCGCTCCGATCACTACCTGCGGATGGGCGCGGTGGATGGGCTGCCCGGACCCACCGACGCCTGGATCACCCTCGCCGGCCTCGCCCGCGAGACCAAGCGCATCCGGCTCGGCACGCTGATGACCGCCGGTACCTTCCGGCTGCCGGGCGTGCTCGCGATCCAGGTCGCGCAGGTGGACCAGATGTCCGGCGGCCGGGTCGAGCTGGGCTTGGGCGCGGGCTGGTTCGAGGAGGAGCACAGGGCGTACGGCATCCCGTTCCCCAAGGAGAAGTTCGGGCGGCTGGAGGAGCAGCTGGCGATCGTCACCGGGCTGTGGGGCACGCCGGCCGGCGAGGAGTTCTCGTACGACGGGAGGTACTACCAGCTGGAGAAGTCCCCGGCGCTGCCGAAGCCCGCGCAGGCCAAGGTGCCGGTGCTGATCGGTGGGCACGGGGCGACGCGTACGCCGCGGCTGGCCGCACGGTACGCCGACGAGTTCAACATCCCGTTCGCCTCGCTGGAGGACACCCGGCGGCAGTTCGGCCGGGTGCGGGCGGCCGCCGAGGAGATCGGCCGCAAGGGCGACGACCTGGTGTACTCCAACGCGCTGGTCGCCTGCGTGGGCAAGGACGACGCCGAGGTGGCGCGCCGGGCCGCGGTGATCGGGCGTGAGGTGGACGAGCTGAAGGCCAACGGTCTGGCCGGTTCGCCGGCCGAGGTGGTCGACAAGATCGGCCGGTACGCGGAGGCGGGCGCTTCCCGTGTCTACCTCCAGATGCTGGACCTCGACGACCTGGACCACCTGGAGATCATCTCCGCGCAGGTGCAGAGCCAGCTGAGCTGAGGGGCCGCCGCAGCTGACGGGGTGGGCCACAGCTGACGGGGGCCGCCGCAGCTGGCGGGGTGGGCCGCAGCGCCCTCATCGGCCTGCGCCGGGCCGTACCGGTCGGGCGGCGCGCCGCACCGGGTGGGCGGATATCGAGTGATCATCGTCGAATCCGGCCAGGATGGAGGGATGGGATTCCATGTCGACTCTGAGGTCGGTCGTCTCCGCCGGGTCATCCTGCACCGTCCCGACCTGGAGCTGAAGCGGCTCACCCCGTCCAACAAGGACGCGTTGCTCTTCGACGACGTGCTGTGGGTCCGGCGCGCACGGGCCGAGCACGACGCCTTCGCCGACATCCTGCGCGACCGCGGCGTCGAGGTGCACCTGTTCGGGGATCTGCTGGCGGAGAGCCTGCGGGTCCCCGAAGCGCGCGAACTGGTGCTGGACCGGGTCTTCGACGAGAAGGAGTACGGGCCGCTGGCCACCGATCACCTCCGGGCGGCGTTCGCCGAGCTGCCGCTGGCGGAGCTGGTGGAGGCGCTGATCGGGGGGATGACGAAGCGGGAGTTCCTGGAGCGCAACCCCGAGCCGACCTCGGTCCGCTTCCATGTGATGGACCTGGACGACTTCCTGCTGCCGCCGCTGCCGAACCACCTCTTCACGCGGGACACCTCCGCCTGGGTGTACGACGGGGTGTCGGTGAACGCGATGCGGTGGCCGGCGCGGCAGCGTGAGACGGTCCATTACGAGGCGATCTACCGGCACCATCCGCTGTTCACGCACGAACGGTTCCATGTGTGGTCCGAGGGCCAGGCGGCGTACCCGTCCACCATCGAGGGCGGCGACGTGCTGGTGATCGGCAACGGTGCGGTGCTGATCGGAATGAGCGAGCGGACGACACCGCAGGCGGTGGAGATGCTGGCTCGCGGGCTGTTCGCGGCCGGTTCGGCGCAGACGATCGTGGCGCTGGACATGCCCAAGCGGCGGGCGTTCATGCACCTGGACACGGTGATGACGATGGTGGACGGCGATACGTTCACGCAGTACGCGGGGCTGGGGATGCTGCGGTCGTACACGATCGAGCCGGGCGCGAACGAGCAGGAGCTGAAGGTCACCGACCATCCGCCGGAGCACATGCACCGGGCGATCGCGGCGGCGCTCGGGCTGGACGGGGTGCGGGTGCTGACCGCGACCCAGGACGTGCACGCGGCGGAGCGCGAGCAGTGGGACGACGGCTGCAACGTGCTGGCGGTGGAGCCGGGCGTGGTGGTGGCGTACGAGCGCAACGTGACGACGAACACGTTCCTGCGGAAGCGGGGGATCGAGGTCATCACGATCCCGGGCAGCGAACTGGGGCGGGGTCGTGGCGGCCCGCGCTGCATGAGCTGCCCGGTCCAGCGCGACGGCCTCGGCTAGCGAAGGGAGGGGCGCGACGGTCTCGCACAGCGGGGGAGGGGGACGCGGCGCCGGAGGGCGCGACGGAGGGGAGGAGAGGGCGGCCGGTCCACGCCGCGCCTGCCCCGGAGGCACCCTTCGTATAGGAATGCGGATAGTCGTATACACTTCCAATATTCGATTCGACCGTCCCCGTACCCCGCGACCTAGGAGCCTGCCATGGCGATTGACCTCACGGGCCGCCACTTCCTCAAGGAGCTGGACTTCAGCGCCGAGGAGTTCCGCCACCTGATCGACCTTGCCGCGGAGCTGAAGGCCGCCAAGCGCGCGGGTACTGAGGAGCAGCACCTCAAGGGGCGCAACATCGCCCTGATCTTCGAGAAGACCTCCACCCGCACCCGCTGCTCCTTCGAGGTCGCGGCCGCCGACCAGGGTGCCCACACCACGTACCTGGACCCCTCGGGCTCGCAGATCGGGCACAAGGAGTCGGTGAAGGACACCGCCCGCGTGCTCGGCCGGATGTTCGACGCGATCGAGTACCGGGGCAGCGCGCAGACCAACGTCGAGGAGCTGGCGGCCCACGCCGGCGTACCCGTCTACAACGGCCTCACCGACGAGTGGCACCCCACCCAGATGCTCGCCGACGTGCTCACCATGGTCGAGCACAGCCCCGGCCGGCAGCTCGGCGAGCTGACCTTCGCCTACCTGGGCGACGCCCGGTACAACATGGGCAACTCCTACCTCGTCACCGGCGCCCTCCTCGGCATGGACGTACGCATCGTCGCGCCGAAGAAGCTGTGGCCCGAGGACTCGGTGATCGCGAGCGCCCGGAAGCTGGCGGAGCGGAGCGGCGCGCGGGTGACCCTGACCGAGGACGTCGCCGAAGGCGTGCGTGGCGCGGACTTCGTCGCCACCGACATCTGGGTGTCGATGGGCGAGCCGAAGGAGGTCTGGGACGAGCGGATCGCGCTGCTCAGCCCGTACGCGGTGACGATGGATGTGCTGCGGGCCACGGGCAAGGACGACGTGAAGTTCCTGCACTGCCTGCCCGCCTTCCATGACCTGGGGACGGCGGTGGGGCGGGAGATCTACGCCCGGCACGGCCTGGAGTCGCTGGAGGTCACGGACGAGGTGTTCGAGTCGGAGCACTCCGTGGTCTTCGACGAGGCGGAGAACCGCATGCACACGATCAAGGCAGTCATGGTGGCCACGCTGGGGCGGTGAACCGGCCCGGCCGACCGGGGCCGCACGGACGCGCGGCCCCGGTCGGTGCGAGTCCGTACCGCATATAAATACGCCGTAATGGGCGATCATGCACCGTTTTCGGTTACCATCGAGCCGATCCTCGGGGGACGGACCCACCGGTCCGTCCCCTTTTCCGTGTTTTCCGTGCCCGCACACCCCGCCGGGCCCTCGCACCACCAGGAAGAAGCACCGCCATGTCCGCGTCCGGACTGCGTATCAAGTCCCCCGACCTGCTCGTCGCCGAAGCCGGCACGGACCTCGAAGGCCATGGCCTCAAGCGCACGATGGGCCTCTTCCAGCTGGTGTGCTTCGGCGTCGGCGCGATCGTCGGCACGGGCATCTTCGTCGGCCTGTCCGACACCGTCGCCGAGGCCGGGCCCGCCGTCGTCGTCTCCTTCGTGCTCGCCGCGGTCACCTGCGTCCTCACGGCGTTCTCGTTCGCCGAGCTGGGCGGCGCGATTCCGGTGTCCGGCAGCTCGTACTCCTACGCGTACGCCACGCTCGGCGAGCGCACCGCCTTCCTCGTGGGCTGGTGCCTGCTGCTGGAGTACGGCGTCTCGGTCTCGGCGGTCTCGGTGGGCTGGGGCCAGTACCTGAACGAACTGCTGGACAGTCTGGTCGGCTGGCAGCTGCCCACCGCGCTGTCCGCGCCGCCCGGCGACGGCGGCATCGTCAACGTCCCGGCCGTCGTCGTCATGCTGCTGGCCGCCACGCTGCTGGTGCGCGGCATCCGGGAGAGCGCCCGGGCCACCGCCGCGATGGCCGTCCTGAAGATCGGCGTGCTGATCCTGTTCTGCGCGATCGCGTTCACCGCCTTCAAGAACGGCAACCTGTCGCCGTTCGCCGCGCAGGGCGTCGCCGGCGTCACCTCCGGCGCCTCGGTCGCCTTCTTCTCGTACATCGGCTTCGACGCGGTCACCACGGCGGGCGAGGAGGTCAAGAATCCGCGGCGGAACGTCCCCGCGGCCATCCTGATCTGCATCGGCGTGGTCACCGTGCTGTACTGCCTGGTCGCTCTCGCCGCGGTCGGCGCGCTCTCCGCCGACGACGTCGCCGACCAGCCCGCCGCGCTCTCCCTGATCGTCGACCGGGTCACCGGATCCGCGCTGGGCGGCGGAATCATCGCCTTCGGCGCGGTCGTGGCCATCGCCTCCGTCGTCCTCGCGGTGATGTACGGCCAGACCCGCATCCTGATGTCGATGTCCCGGGACGGGCTGATCCCGCGGGTCTTCGAGCGGATCTCGCCGAAGACGTCCACGCCGGTCCGGGGCACCTGGATCGTCGCCGTCGTCTTCGCCGTCCCGGCCGCGGTGGTGCCGCTGGACGTGGTCATGAATCTGACCACCATCGGAACGCTCGCGGTCATGGCCGTGGTCAACGTCTGCGTACTGGTGCTGCGCCGCACCCGGCCCGCGCTGCCGCGCCGCTTCCGGGTGCCGATCTTCCCGGTCAGCCCGCTGCTCGGTATCGCGTTCTGCCTGTACCTGATCTACGGCACGGGCCCGGCGACGTGGCTGCAGTTCGCCGTGTTCCTGGCCGTCGGCGCGGTGGTGTACGCGCTGTACGGGCGCCGGCACTCGCGACTGGGCGACGTCGCGCCGGAGGCCGTGGCGGACGTCGCGCCGGAATTTGTGGGGGAGAGGGGCTGAAGGGGTGATGGTTCGGCGGGGGGCTCCGCTCTGCCCAGGCGAGGGCCCTCCCTCCTTCCAGCCACCAGCGGTAAGGCCCCTCCCCCACCTCCACCGCACTCCCCCGACCGTACCGCCCCCGCCCGCACGCCTCAGGCCCCTGTGGACAACCTTCCCCGCATCCCGCCCGCCTCGCCCCCCACCGCCCCCCTGTGGACAACCCCGTCACCCCGCAGGCAGCCGGAACCATACGACCTTGCCCTGTTCGGTCGGGCGGTAGCCGGAGTCCAAGCTGAGGGTGCGGATCAGCAGGAGGCCCCGGCCGCCCTCGTCCAGCGGATCCACCTCCGGGAACGCGTCGTCGCCCAGCCCTTCCACCGGCGCGGGATCGTTGTCGTGCACCTCCACGTGCTGGTGGCCGCTCGGCAGCACCTCGACGACCAGCTCGATCGGCCGGTCACCCGCCGTGTGCTCGACCGCGTTGGCCACCAGCTCGGCCGTGAGCAGCTCCGCCGTGTCACTGTCCGCCGGTACGTGCATGTCGGCGAAGGCCTTCCGGATCAGGGCACGCGCGATCGGCACCGCGGCTGTCGTGTGCGGCAGCGTGATCCGCCAGGACGACGGGGCGGGTGGCTCCGACAAGGTCGTGGTCCGTTCACCTGGGCGTGATGTCCTCCTATAACGGTACGAATCTCCGGCATGACCGGCCTGTTGCGGAGCAGGGCGAGGCCGGGCTCCCGCCGTCGTCGCTTTATCGCGCACTCGTGACGGCAGTCACAGTCGCGTGATAACTTCGCGAGGCAGGCACCAGCCCTCCGACAGAAGGGGGCCCGACGCCCATGAGCCCGTTCACCGGTTCCGCGCACCCCACCGACGCATGGGAACACCTCCGCGTGACCAGGGAGGACGGTGTCGTCACCGTCACCCTCGCGCGTCCCGACACCCTGAACTCCCTCACCTTCGGCGCCTACGCCGACCTCCGCGACCTGCTCGCCGAGCTCTCCCGCGAACGCGCCGTACGAGCCCTGGTCCTCGGCGGCGAGGGCCGCGGCTTCTGCTCCGGCGGCGACGTCGAGGAGATCATTGGCGCCACCCTGGAGATGGACACCGGACAGCTGCTCGACTTCAACCGCATGACCGGGCAGGTCGTACGGGCGCTGCGGGAGTGCCCGTTCCCGGTGATCGCGGCCGTGCACGGCGTGGCCGCCGGCGCCGGGGCCGTCCTCGCGCTCGCCGCCGACTTCCGCGTCGCCGATCCCTCAGCCCGCTTCGCCTTCCTCTTCACCAGGGTCGGCCTGTCCGGCGGTGACATGGGCGCGGCGTATCTGCTGCCCCGCGTCGTCGGCCTCGGGCACGCCACCCGGCTGCTGATGCTGGGCGAGACCGTACGCGCCCCCGAAGCCGAGCGGATCGGGCTGCTCAGTGAGGTGACCGAGGAGGGCAAGGCCCATGAGGCCGCCGCCGCGCTCGCCCGCCGGCTCGCGGCCGGGCCCGCACTCGCGTACGCGCAGACGAAGGCGCTGCTCACCGCCGAGCTGGACATGCCGCTCGCGGCGGCCGTCGAGATGGACGCGGCGACCCAGGCGCTGCTGATGAACAGTGCGGACTACGCGGAGTTCCACGCCGCGTTCACCACCAAGCGCAGCCCGAAGTGGCAGGGGAAGTGAGCCCGGAGCGGGGGGCGCTGCCCGGCGGCCGGATCGCGGTCGTCGGGGGCGGCCCCGGCGGGCTGTACGCGGCGGTGCTGCTCAAGCGGCTGGACCCGGCCCGTGAGGTCACCGTCTGGGAGCGCAACGCGCCCGACGACACGTTCGGATTCGGCGTGGTCCTCTCCGACGAGACCCTGGGCGGCATCGAGCAGGCCGACCCGGTCGTCCACGATGCGCTGCGCCGCGAGTACGTGCGGTGGGACGACATCGACATCGTGCACCGGGGTCGCACGTTGACCTCCGGCGGCCACGGTTTCGCCGCCATCGGGCGCCGGCGCCTCCTCCAGCTGCTGCACGACCGGTGCCGCGAGCTCGGTGTGCGGCTGCGCTTCCGTACCGAGGCGCCGCCCGCGGCCGATCTCGCCCGCGACCACGACCTGGTGATCGCGGCTGACGGTGTGCACAGCGCCACTCGCGGCGCGCATGCCGATGTCTTCCGTCCGCAGCTCACCACCCACCGTTGCCGCTACATCTGGCTCTCCACCGACCTCGCCTTCGACGCCTTCCGTTTCGACATCGCGGAGACCGAGCACGGAGTCGTGCAGCTGCACGGCTATCCGTACTCCCGCTCCTCGTCCGGCCCCCACTCATCACTCGGCCCCCGCTCCTCGCCCGGCTCCCAACCCGCACTCGACCAACGCTCCGTCGCGGCGTCGGGTTCCCGTTCGGCCTCTCCCGGCGACGGGGCCAGCACCGTCATCGTCGAGGCGCATGAGGACGTCTGGCGGCGGGCCGGCTGGGACGCCTGTCCCGTCGAGGAGTCCGTCGAGCAGTGCGGCAAGATCTTCGCGGCCGCGCTGGGCGGCCGCCCGCTGCTGTCGAACAACTCCGCCTGGACGGCCTTCCGTACGGTCACCAACGCCCGCTGGTCGCACGGCAACGTCGTGCTGCTCGGCGACGCCGCGCACACCGCCCACTTCTCCATCGGCTCCGGCACCAAGCTCGCCGTCGAGGACGCCCTCGCGCTCGCCGCCTGTCTCCAGGAGCACGCCGCGCTGCCCGACGCGCTGGCCGCGTACGAGGCCGAGCGCCGGCCCGTCGTCCAGTCCACCCAGCGTGCGGCGCGCGCCAGTCTGGAGTGGTTCGAGAACCTCGCGCAGTACGTCGACCAGCCGCCCCGCCGCTTCGCCTTCAACCTGCTCACCCGCAGCCGCCGGGTCACGCACGACAACCTCCGGCTGCGCGACCCCGCGTTCGTCGCGTCCGTCGAGGCGGAGGCCGGGGTGGCGCCCGGTACGCCGCCGATGTTCACGCCGTTCCGGCTCGGCGGACTCACCCTGCGGAACCGTGTCGTCGTCTCCCCGATGGACATGTACAGCGCGGACGGCGACGGTACGCCGGGCGACTTCCACCTCGTCCACCTCGGTGCGCGGGCGCTCGGCGGCGCGGGCCTGGTGATGACGGAGATGGTCTGTGTCAGCCGTCAGGGGCGGATCACGCCCGGGTGTACGGGGTTGTACGCGCCGGAGCACGAGGCCGCCTGGCGCCGGGTCACCGACTTCGTGCACACCGGCGCGCCCGGCACCGCGATCGGCGTGCAGCTCGGCCACTCGGGCCGCAAGGGCTCCACCCGGTTGATGTGGGAGGGCATCGACCGGCCGCTCCCGGAGGGCAACTGGCCGGTGGTGGCGGCGTCCGCGCTCCCGTACCGCGCGGGCGTCAACCAGATACCGCACGCGCTCACACCCGAGGAACTGGCGGGCGTGCGCGAGGATTTCGTCCGCGCCGCCGAGCGGGCCGCGCGCGCCGGCTTCGACCTGCTGGAACTGCACTGTGCGCACGGCTATCTGCTCTCCGGCTTTCTTTCGCCGCTCACCAACCACCGTACGGACGCCTACGGTGGCGACCTGGAGGGGCGGCTGCGGTTCCCCCTGGAGGTCTTCGACGCGGTACGCGCCGTCTGGCCGGCG
Organism: Streptomyces niger; assembly: GCF_000718305.1. GTDB lineage: Bacteria > Actinomycetota > Actinomycetes > Streptomycetales > Streptomycetaceae > Streptomyces > Streptomyces niger. Next base: position 50,470 of record NZ_JOFQ01000021.1, on the reverse strand, counting down.
GGGCGGCCGATGACCGTACGGATCTCCGCCACCGACTGGGCTGCCGGCGGCACGTCGGCCGAGGACGCGGTGGAGATCGCGCGGGCCTTCGCCGCGCACGGGGTCGATGCCGTCGACGTCTCCACGGGGCAGGTCGTGGCCGAGGAGCAGCCCGCGTTCGGGCGCTCGTACCAGACGCCGTTCGCTGATCGCATCCGCAACGTAGTGTCCATTCCGGTGATCGCCGTAGGGGCGATCTCGTCGTGGGACGACGTCAATTCGCTCGTCCTCGCCGGGCGCGCCGACCTGTGCGCGCTGGCCCGGCCGCACCTGTACGACCCGCACTGGACGCTGCACGCCGCCGCGGAACAGGGGTATTCCGGTCCCGGCGCCCCGTGGCCCGCGCCGTACCGCGCGGGCAGCCGTACCCCGCCCACAGGCCGCACCGACGGCCCCAAGCAGCGGCTGTCGCTGGAGAGGTGAAGCACCCGGCGGACGGGCCGGGCGGAGCGGTGCTTCAGGTGACCGGGGCGCAGGTGACCGTGGCGGTGAAAACCGCGCAGCCGTGCTGTTCCGCGGTGACCGCGATGCGCGGCAGGCCTGCCTCGTCGCGCCCGGCGGCCTCGGCGCGTATCCAGCAAGGGGCGTCCAGCTCGGTGTAGCGGACGAAGGAGCAGTCCATGGCGACGGCGAGGGACGGAGTGTCGCCCGCTGCGGCGTACGCGGCCTGCCGGGCGGCCTCGATCATCAGCATGCCCGGGGCGTGATCGACGGGGTGGTCGAAGAGCACCGGGTGGGTGATGTCGATCCGCAGCTGCCAGCGGTTCTCGCCGGTCGCGGGGGAGAGCACGACGTCCGCCGTCCGATCCCGGCCGACCAGTGCCGGGTCGATGGCCTCGGGCAGGGGAATCGTGCGCGCGAGGGCCTGTTCGAGGTCGGCGTACGCACCGCGCAACCGCCGGTAGACCGCGGGCGTGTGGCAGCTGAGGGTACCGTCGACCGTGCCCAGTTCCTGGCCGTCCCGCAGGACGCTGTAGACCTGCCGCATGGTGGCCAGCCGGCTGCCTCTTCGGACGATGTCGTGGTCGGTGATGTGCAGTTCGAGGTCGGCGGGTGCGCTGTGGAGGGCCAGCGCGGCAGGCGTGACGGAGTACCGCAGGCGGCCCCAGATCGCCGGATGGCCGAGCGGTACGTCGTGTCCGACGTGACTGAGCAGGATGGCGGCCTGGCGGGCGGTCTCCGCGAGCATCACCGGGTCGTGCATGCCGCGGGCCGGCCCGTAGAAGGAGTGCGCGCGGGGCCATTGGGCGGTGACGGTCCAGGCGTTCGGACCGCTGCCGTGCCAATCGGTGAGGAAGACCTCGGTGACGGCGCTGCGGTGCACGTACTCCCGAGGCACCGTGGTGGTCAGCCGCCGCAGCGGTGGCAGGCCCGAATTGCGGGCGGTCGGTCCTGTTTCCCACCGGGACACCGGTTGCGGCACGGTCAGAGCGACGGTCATGCGGGTTACCTCCCTGACGGGCGCTCGCCGCGCCCGTAACTCTGCGCCTGTGGACGTGCGTCGACGCGTCCAAGATACGAACCGACTGGTTTGTTTTCCAGTGCTCCAGGGTGAATCTTTGGGCAGAGGTGATACGTGTGACGGAAGGAATCCGGCTCGCCGGCTTGATCATGGCGGGCGGAAACCGGCCGGTGCGCAGCGGGGGAGGTGTTCCGGGGCGCCGGGCGGTGCGTCAGGCGGCTTGCCGGGCCCGGCGGCCGTTGGGGTCCAGGTGGCTCATCGCGCCCGGCGACGCGAGGCCGGGCAGGATGTGCCGCCACAGCTGACCGATCCGCTCGTGCAGGTCGTCGCGGTTGCTGGCGGCCAGGGAGAAGAGCTGCACGCCCATGTAAGCGGCGACGAAGAACTCGGCGGCTTTCGCGGGGTTCACCGCGGGCAGTAGCTCCCCTCGGTCGCGGGCCTCGGTGAACATGCCGGTCGCGATGGAGATCCAGTCCTGGTACGGGACCAGCGGTTCGGCGTCGAAAGTGGTCTCCACGGCGATCCGGGTGCCGGCCTGCAGGACCGGATCCGTGCGGAGCCCCTCCGCCACCCGGTGGCTGAAGTCGATCGCATCCTGCATCCGCGACTCGCTCGGCGGCGGCACCAGCAGCTCCGTCTGTTCCGCGATCACCGCGCGGGCCAGGGCGTCCTTCGACGGGAAGTGGAAGTACAGCGCGCCCTTGGTGACCTGGGCCCGCTGGATGATCTCCGCGATGGTGGCCGCTTCGTACCCGCGCTCGCCGATGACCTCGGCCGCCGCCACGAGGACGGCCTGTCGAGTACGCACTGCCCGTTCCTGCTTGGCCACCGGCCGTCCTCCGCGTGTTCGCTCGTGAATGCGGCCCGCCTTCGGCGGATCTGGCCGAATTCTATTGACGGTGCAAACAATAATCCAACCAGACGGTATTGATCTGTCGTGGAGATTTGGGAAAGCTTCGTTCCGGTCGCACCGGTAACCCGCGGTCGGCCGGCGACCCCCGTACGCGGCGCGTGTGGACGGGGCATCGCATCCCGGCAGCCCTCTACCCCCAGGAGCCTCCCCCCATGGCCGCGCCCGTCCATCCCGCCACCCACCGCGAAGTCCGCCTCACCGAACGCACCGACGGCGCACTGACCCCGGAGCACTTCACGGTGGCCGACGCGCCGCTCCCGGTGCCGGTTCCGGGCACGGTGCTGGTACGCAACCGCGTCATGGCCGTGACCGCGGCGATGCGCACGATGATGGGCTCGGCCGAGCTGCCCATGCCGTCCTTCGTGCCCGGCCGGGCGCTGTGGGGCGCGGCGATCGGCGAGGTGGTCGAGGCGCCCGGCGGCGGCTTCGCGCCCGGCGACCTCGTCCGGCACGACCTCGGCTGGCGGGAGTACGCCCTGGTGGACGCGGCACGGGCCCGCCGCATCGACCCCGACGCGCTGCCCGACCCGGCGGCCCACCTCTCGCAGGGCGTCACCGCCTGGGGCGCCCTCGTGCACCACGCGCGGGTCCGCCCCGGCGACACCGTGTTCGTCACGGGCGCGGCCGGCGGCGTCGGCAGCATCGCGGGCCAGATCGCCCGGCGCCTGGGGGCGCGCCGGGTCATCGGCTCGACGGGCTCCGCGCGCAAGGCCGAGTACCTGGTGAAGGAGCTGGGCTACGACGAGGTGGTGCTGCGCGGCGCCGGGCCGATCGGCGAGCAGCTGCGCCGCGCCGCGCCGAACGGCATCGACGTCCTGCTGGACACCGTGGCCGGCGAGCAGTTGGCGGCGGCGCTCGAATCGGCGCGTACCGGCGCCCGGTTCGCCCTGGTGGGCGCGTTGTCGGCGCAGCTGGGGGAGGGGGACGGGATCGTGGCGCCGGTGGAGCTGGACGCCGGGCTGATCGTCTCCCGGCGGGTCTCGCTGCGCGGTTTCTCGGTACGGGACCACCCGGATCTCGTGCAGGAGTGGACCGAGGAGTTCGGGCGCGGGCTGCGGGACGGCACGCTGATCTTCGCGCACAGCCGGCTGCGCGGCCTGGACCAGGCGCCGCAGGCGCTGCGCGAACTCGTCGAAGGCGGCCACACCGGGTCGGTGCTGGTCGAGCTGTGAACTCCGTGCGGCCCGCCGGGGGGCGGGCCGGGCGGCAGTCGGCGGAGCCCGCCCTGACCGGGCCTCCGCCGGCACCCGGGCGTGGTGGTCGTCGCCGGCGCGACGGCCGCCACGCCCGTGCGGGAACGTCGCGGGTGGTGGCCCGCAGGCGTGAGGAGATCGGCCCTGGCCTCGGCCTGCTGCGGTGCCTGCCCCGGCCGACTGCGCCGTCCCCGCTGCTCCAGCTGCGGCTGGGCCGCGGGCGGCGACGGGCGAGCACCTGCGGCCGGCGCCCCGTCAGCGCGGCGGCGTGCGGCGCGGCGCGAAGCCGGCCGGGTCGCGCACGGCGGCGCCGCGCAGCGCCGGTTGCGGTACGGCTCCGGCGCGCGGTGCGCCGGTGGCGGTGCGTAAGACGCGTCCCGCGCCGGGTGCCGCCGTGCGGGCGGCCGGGGCCAGTTGCCGCCAGCTGTCCGTCACGGCCTCCCGGCTCCACCACGTACGGTCCGCGCGGCCGAGCTCCAGCAGCCCCACCACCATCGTGGTCAGCGCTCGCGCGAGCCGCTGCGGATCGGTGTCCAGGGGCAGCCGGCCCGTGGCGCGGTCGGTGGCGGCCTTCTCCTGGAAGAGCGCGCACCATCGCCGGTGCAGTCGGGCGCCGCTGGGTTCGGGGTCGCTCTCCGGGCGTATCTGGAGGCCGGCCCGGACGACGATGTCCCGGTCCACCCGGTCCAGCAGGGCGATCGTGAAGTCCCGGGACGCGCTCAGTACGGGATCGGGGGCGCGCAGGAGCTGTTCCTCCAACTCCCGCAGCGCGCCGAGCGCCTCGTCCCGTACGGCGAGGGTCAGCTCTTCCTTGGACTCGAAGTGGAAGTAGAGGGCGCCTTTGCTGAGTCTCGCGCGCCGGCTGATGTCGACCATGCCGGACGCGGAGACGCCCTTGTCGATGAAGCTCTGGGCGGCCGAGCGGATGAGCGCCTGGCGGCTCTGGATCGCGCGGTGCTGCGTGGGCACTGTGTCCGTCCTGTCTCTCGTCCGACCGGGGCCGGTCGAGCCGGTGGCCCACCGGGCGGGGCGCCACCGGCTCGGTGGTTCGATGGTCAAACACTATAGAGAAAACCAACCATGCGGTTTCGAACATCGTACGGGCCGAGGCGTGCGGGCGCCGTTACCGGCCGTCCTGTCGGGACGCGGGTGGCCGAAGCCATACCCCTGTGATTCCGCGGTGTGACGCACGTGACAGCGGCTCGTCACGGGCGCCTCAGGCGTTGCGGCCGTGTACGGGTTGTGTGTGAGGTGTGGCTCAGCGCATTGACAAACAGCGCAGGCGGTTTTTAAATCTGCAAAGGCGAGCAACGGGATGCGTTGCTTCCATGAAAGCCGTTATGACGCGTCTCTGCCAGGCCCCCGCGGCGATGCGCCCCGACGGAAGCGTTTCACACTTCACACATGCCATCGATTTGATTCCCCCATGGCCGGTGGGAGTCCTGGACCCCGGCCGGCCCGTCAACGCATCGGAAAGGTATCGAGCAATGCGCGATTCAGCGGACGTCGGCGAAGGCATCGGGGGGGCGCCGCGCGGTGCCGGCACGGTCCCGATCCGGGCGGTCGTTTTCGACTTGGACGGCACCCTCGCCGACACGCTGCCCGCCATCGGCCGGCTGCTGTCCAAGGTGGTCGCGGAGCAGGGCCGCCGGGTGACCCCGCGGCAGGCCGCCGCCGCGGTCGGCAAGCCGGCACCGGCCGCGTTCGGGCAGCTGCTCGGCCGCCCCGAGACGGACGAGGCCGTGCTCACCGCGATGAGTCGCTATCGCGAACTGTTCGCCCACGAAGTGCTCCGCGAAGGGCCGCGCCTGCTGTTCCCCGGCGTCTCCTCGGGCCTGTCGGCGCTGCGCGCGCACGGCATAGAACTGGCCGTCGCCACCTCCAAGGTCTCGCGCAGCGCCGAGGCCCTGCTGGACGTGATGGGCATCCGCGACCTGGTCGGCCCGGTCATCTGCCACGACATGGTGCGACGCGGCAAGCCGCACCCGGAGATGGCGCTGCGCGCCGTCGCGCAGCTCGGCGTCTCGCCGCGCGAGAGCGCCTACGTGGGCGACACCGTCGGCGACATGCGGATGGCCGTCACCGCCCACATGGCCCCGATCGCCGTCACCTACGGCGTCGGCCGCTTCGGCGAGCTGGCGGCCGTGGCCGGCACCCGGATGTGCAGCTCCTTCCGCGACGTGGTCGCCGCGGTGGCCGCCTCCCGCCCCCGGCCGGTCGAAATGGCCGCGGGCTACCCCCGGATGCGCTGAGGCGCGTCCATGCACGGAGCGCGTTCCTTGGTGCCGCGCTCCCGCCGCCGGACGGGAACCGTCCCGCGCCGCCGGCGTCCGTCGCCCCCGCGGCCCTGCCGGCCGCCCGGGAGGCACCCGTCGGGGCCGCGCGTCCGGATGACGCGGCCCGTAGGACACCCTGCCCGTACGCGCCCGTTGTGCCCGGCGCCCGATCGCGCCACCCGCTCCGCACGGCGTGCCCATGGCGGAACGCTCCCGCCACCCGCGGCCGTTCCCGGCCGCGCGGCATGCCGAACCCCCCCATACGGAGGCCGGCCCACCGTGCCTGGCCCCCGTCCGGGAACGCGGCTCACCGCGTACGCGAGGACCGCGCACGGCGCTCACCCGAGGCCCGGCGCACCCCGCTCGCCCAGCACCCCGTTCACGAACTCCGCGCCCGCCGCGTGCAGTCGGCGGTGCAGCCGGCCGAAGACCCCGGCCGCGCGGCCGCCCGGCCAGTCCGCCGGCAGCAGCGTGGCGGGCAGGCCGGGATCGGCGTACGGCAGGCGTCGCCAGGCGTCCAGCGCCATGAGGTAGTCGCGGTACGCCGCTTCGAGGTCCGTGGTACGCCGGCGGCTCCAGCGCCCGAGCACCGGCTCGTGGGCGTCGAGGAACGCGCGGTGCCGGGCGGCGATCGCGGGCAGGTCCCACCAGCGGGCCACCGCCTCCACCGTCGGCGCGAACCCCGCGTGCGCGCCGGTGAAGAGGTCGACGTACGGGTCCAGGTGCAGGCGGCGCAGGACGTGCCGGGTCTCCTCGTACAGGTGGCCCGGGGCGATCCACACGCCCGGTGCCGCGGTACCGAAGCCGAGCCGGGCCAGCCGCGAGCGCAGCAGGTGCCGCTTGTGCCGCTCCTCCTCGGGGACGGAGAACACCGCGAGCACCCAGCCGTCGCTCGCGCGCGGCGTGGGCCGTCCGTAGATCCGCCGGTCGCCGTCGGCCAGCAGTTCACGCGCCTCCGCCGAGAGCGCGTACCCCGCGGCCCCCGCCGGCGTACGCGCGGGCACCAGCAGCCCGCGGCGCTTCAGCCGGGAGACCGCCGAGCGCACCGACGGCGGGTCGACGCCTGCCGCGCCCAGCAGTGTGATCAGCGCGGCCACCGGTACCGGCCCCAGGGGTTCGCCTCTCGCGTCGCGTCCGTACGCGCCGTAGAAGGTGACGATCAGGGACCGTGGGGTGCGCTGCGGCTGCGGGTCACTCACGCCGTCACTCTAGAGGGGCCCGCGCAGCCGGTAGCGCTGGAGTTTGCCGGTCGGTGTCCGGGGCAGCGCGTCGTGGAAGACGATCTCGCGCGGGCACTTGTACGGCGCGATCTCGGCCTTGGCGAACTCCCGTAGTGCGTCGACGGTTTCCTCCGTACGGGGGAGGTCGGGGCCGAGTACGACGTGGGCGACCACGACGTGCCCGCGGTCGGTGTCGGGCCGGCCCACCACGGCGGCCTCGGTCACGTCCGGATGCCGCAGCAGCGCCTCCTCGACCTCGGGGCCGGCGATGTTGTACCCGGCCGAGATGATCATGTCGTCGGCGCGTGCCACGTAGCGGAAGTACCCGTCCGGCTCGCGCACGTAGGTGTCGCCGGTGAGGTTCCAGCCGTCCCGTACGTAGTCCGACTGGCGCGGGTCGGCGAGGTAGCGGCAGCCGGTCGGGCCGCGCACCGCCAGCAGCCCCGGCTCGCCGTCCGGCACGGTCCGGCCCGCCGCGTCCACCACCCGCGCCTCGTACCCCGGCACCGGCACCCCGGTGACTCCCGGCCGGGCGTCCTCGTCGGCGGCGGAGAGGAAGATGTGCAGCATCTCCGTCGCGCCGATGCCGTTGATGAGCCGCAGTCCGGTGGCGGCGCGCCAGGCGTGCCAGGTGGCGGCGGGCAGGTTCTCGCCCGCCGAGACGCACCGGCGCAGCGAGCCGACGTCGTGTGCGGCCAGTTCGGGCAGCATGGCGCGGTAGGCGGTGGGCGCGGTGAACAGGACCGAGACGCGGTGGTCCGCGATGTGGCGCAGCAGTCCGCGGGAGCCGCCGGTCTCGGTGAGCAGCGTGCTGGCCCCGGCCCGCAGCGGGAAGATCACCAGCCCGCCGAGGCCGAAGGTGAAGCCCAGCGGCGGCGTGCCGGCGAAGACGTCGTCCGGCTCGGGGCGCAGCACGTGTGCCGAGAAGGTGTCGGCGATGGCGAGTACGTCCCGGTGGAAGTGCATGCAGCCCTTGGGGCGTCCGGTGGTGCCGGAGGTGAAGGCGATCAGCGCGACGTCGTCGGCCGCGGTGTCCACGGCCGGGTAGTCGGCGGGCTTGCCGGCGGCCCGGCGCAGCAGGTCCTCGGGCGCCTCGCCGCCGTACGAGGTGACCGCGAGTGCGGGTATCTCCGCCTTGGCGAGGTCGTCCACCGTCCGTACGTCGCACAGGGCGTGGCGGACGCGCGCGAGGTCGCAGAGGGTGGCCAGTTCGTGGGCGCGCTGCGCGGCCGGCACGGTCACGGCGATCGCGCCGGCCTTCATCACCGCGAGCCAGCAGGCGGCCAGCTCCGGTGAGGTGGGGCCGCGCAGCAGGACCCGTTCGCCGGGCCGGATCGCGAGGTCGTCGCTCAGTACGTGGGCGAGGCGGTTGACGCGTGCGCGCAGTTCCCCGTACGTCCAGACGGTGCCGTCACCGTGGCGTACGGCGGGGCGTTCGGCGCCGAACCGGTGCAGGGAGCCGTCCAGCAGCTCCGTACCGCAGTTGAGCCGGGGCGGGTAGCCCGGGCCGGTCAGGCGGGGCCATTGCGCGGGCGGCGGGAGATGGTCGCGGGCGAAGGTGTCGGCGTGGGCCGATGGCTGCAGATCCATGACGCATGCGCCCCCTCGTGACGCTCGGCCGTGGTGTCCGAGGGCCGCCGGGGGCTGCCGTACGGACGCCTCGTCAGCGTAACGTGTTCGTGACGGCAGTCAACAGACCGCGATAAAGCTGACCGTGTTGAGGGAGCCGCTTCGTGACCGCATTCGCGCTCGACCCCGAGGACGTGGCCTGGTGCGCCGAGCTGCGTACCCTGACCGCGGCGCAGCTGCGCCCGCTCGCCGAGAAGGGCGAACCGGGGCGGATCAACCGGCCCCTGGTGGCGGCGCTCGGCGAACTGGGCCTCCTCCGCCGCCTGTTCCCCGAGGGCGGCACGGTCCGCGCCCTCGACCTCTGCCTGCTGCGGGAGTCGTTGGCCCAGGAGTGCACCGAGGCGGAGACCGCGCTCGCCCTCCAGGGGCTGGGCGCGTATCCGGTACTGCAGTCCGGCACCGACGCGCAACGGGCGCGCTGGCTCCCGGAGGTCACCGCCGGGCGGGCGGTCGCCGCCTTCGCGCTGAGCGAGCCCGGCGCGGGCTCCGACGCGGCGGCGCTCACCCTCGCCGCCGAGCCGGACCGCACCGGCGCGGGCGACGGCTGGCGGCTCACCGGAGAGAAGTGCTGGATCTCCAACGCGCCCGAGGCGGACTTCGCCACCGTCTTCGCGCGTACCGGCGAGGCGCCCGGCGCCCGCGGCGTCACCGCCTTCCTCGTCCCCGCCGACCGGCCCGGGCTGAGCGGTGAGCACCTGGACATGCTCAGCCCGCACCCCATCGGCACCCTCGTCCTCGACGGCGTCCCCGTGACCCGCGCCGACGTCCTCGGCGCACCGGGCCACGGCTTCGGCGTCGCCATGCGCACCCTGAACCTCTTCCGGCCCAGCGTCGGCGCCTTCGCCGTCGGCATGGCCCGGGCGGCGCTGGACGCGGCCCTCGCCCACGCCGCCACCCGTACCGCGTTCGGCGGCCCCCTGAAGGACCTGCAGTCCGTCTCGCACCGCCTCGCCGACCTCGCCACCCGCATCGAGGCGGCCCGGCTGCTGGTGTACGCCGCGGCCGCGGCCTACGACGCGGGCGCGCCCGACATCGCCAAGCGCGCCGCCATGGCCAAGCTGCTCGCCACCGAGACCGCCCAGGAGGCCGTCGACGCGGCCGTACAGATCCACGGCGCCCGCGCGCTGCGCCGCGGCCACCTCCTCGAACACCTCTACCGGGAGGTGCGCGCGCCGCGCATCTACGAGGGCGCCACGGAGGTGCAGCGGACGATCATCGCGCGGGAGCTGTACCGCTGACGAACCCACCGCCGTCGAAGCCCCGCCACCGGACCCGCCGTCGGCCCCCCGCCGCGAAGACCGCGAACGCCGGAGGGGCCGGGCACGACACCGTGCCCGGCCCCTCCGTGTCCGCGGAGCGGAAGACCGATCAGAAGTCGTACGGCTTCTGCTTGTTCCAGTTCAGGACGTCGGCCTCGGACCAGGTGAACTTCGACAGGTTGCCCTTGGCGTCGCGGGACTTCAGCGCGGTGGCCTGCCCGGTGTGGCCGGACTGGTCGCGCAGGGCGAGGGAGAAGTCCGTGGCGGTGTGGTCGTTGCCCAGGCCGGCGTAGAGGGCGACGGCGGAGTAGATCTTGGCGCCGGGCTGCACCGTGATCCGGTCCTTGCCGCCCGGGGCGTCCTGCTTCGCGTGGGGGAGGACGTTCGTGGTCCTGCCGAGCTTGACCGACGGGTAGGACGTCACCCAGCACGCCGTGGAGCCGGTGTTCCGCGCGGTGACCAGCAGGTGGTCGCCCTGCTCGTTCGCGAAGCGGTGCAGTACGGAGTACGACAGGTCGCCGACGGCGCACTGCTGGGTGGTGGTGGCCTTGGCGGGCGTCGCGGCCGAGGCGACGGCCGCGCCTCCGGCGGTGAGGGCGACCGCGGCGGTGGTGGTGGCCAGGACGGTGGTGCGGAGTCGGGACGTACGCATGCTGGGTTCCCCGTTCGGTGTGCGGTGGCGCGCGGGACCGGTGCCCCGCGGTGACACCAATCTCGCGGGACCCGCTGACGTTCCGCTCACGTCCGACTGACGTTTCGCTAATGCCGGGCAAATCCCCCGCCGAGCGGGATGGTCGTGCGCGGCGCCGCGAAGGGCGCCGCACACGACCGCGCCGGTCAGATGTCGCGGAAGATCTCGATCTGCGCGCCCAGGGAGTTCAGGCGCTCGGCGAGGTCCTCGTAGCCGCGGTTGATGACGTAGACGTTGCGGAGGACGGAGGTGCCCTCGGCGGCCATCATGGCCAGGAGGACGACGACGGCGGGGCGCAGGGCCGGCGGGCACATCATCTCCGCCGAGCGCCAGCGGGTCGGCCCGTCGACCAGGACGCGGTGCGGGTCGAGCAACTTGACCTGCGCGCCGAGGCGGTTGAGGTCCGTCAGGTAGATCGCGCGGTTGTCGTAGACCCAGTCGTGGATCAGGGTCTGGCCCTGGGCGCTGGCCGCGATCGCCGCGAAGAACGGCACGTTGTCGATGTTCAGGCCCGGGAACGGCATCGGGTGGATCTTGTCGATCGGGGCGCTGAGCTTGGACGGACGGACCGTCAGGTCGATCAGGCGGGTGCGGCCGTTGTCGGCGGTGTACTCCGCGCTGCGCTCGTGGTCCAGGCCCATCTCCTCCAGGACCGCGAGCTCGATCTCCAGGAATTCGACAGGGACCCGGCGGATCGTCAGCTCGGACTCGGTGACGACCGCGGCGGCCAGCAGGCTCATCGCCTCTACCGGGTCCTCCGACGGCGCGTAGTCCACGTCCCGGTCGATCTGCGCGACGCCGTGCACGGTGAGGGTGGTGGTGCCGATGCCCTCGACCCGTACGCCCAGCTGCTCCAGGAAGAAGCACAGGTCCTGGACCATGTAGTTGGAGGAGGCGTTGCGGATGACGGTGACGCCGTCGTGCCGGGCGGCGGCGAGCAGCGCGTTCTCGGTCACCGTGTCGCCGCGCTCGGTCAGCACGATCGCGCGCTTGGGGGCCACGGTCCGGTCGACGTGCGCGTGGTACGTGCCCTCGGTGGCGGTGACCTCCAGGCCGAAGTGGCGCAGCGCGGTCATGTGCGGGGTGACCGTACGGGTGCCGAGGTCGCAGCCGCCCGCGTACGGAATCTTGAAGTGGTCCATGCGGTGCAGCAGCGGGCCCAGGAACATGATGACGCTGCGGGTGCGCCGCGCGGCCTCGGTGTCCATGGCGTCCAGGTCCAGCTCGGCCGGCGGCACGATCTCCAGGTCGTTGCCGTCGTTGATCCAGCGGGTGCGGACGCCGATGGAGCCGAGGACTTCGAGGATGCGGTAGACCTCCTCGATGCGGGCGACGCGACGCAGCGTGGTGCGGCCGGCGTTCAGCAGCGTCGCGCAGAGGAGGGCGACGCACGCGTTCTTGCTCGTTTTCACGTCGATGCTGCCGGAGAGCCGGCGGCCGCCGACGACGCGGAGATGCATGGGCCCTGCGTACCCCAGGGAGACGATTTCACTGTCGAGCGCTTCGCCGATCCGGGCGATCATCTCAAGGCTGATGTTCTGATTGCCGCGCTCGATGCGGTTCACCGCGCTCTGGCTGGTGCCGAGCGCCTCTGCCAGCTGCGTCTGTGTCCAGCCCCGGTGTTGCCGGGCATCACGGATGAGCTTGCCGATGCGTACGAGGTAGTCGTCTGCCATGGGGAAAACGGTATCTCAGATATGAGATGGATGTTCAATCGCCTATTGTTCTACTACTATGCGAACAATAGGCCGTACGGCGGCAGGGCAGGAGCGCCGCGGCGGTGGCGGACGGACGGGAGGGGGACCCCGGAGATGGCCGGACACTGGGGCATTACCGCAGGACAGCGGGGCGGCGAGGCGGACGCGTCCGAGCGACCGGGCGTCCGCCGGGTGATCGTCGCGGCGGCACCCTTTCCGGTGGCCGTCGCCGTCGTCGCAACGGCGTACGCGCGCCTTGCCGAGCGGCTGCCCGAGACGCTGGCCACGCACTTCCGCGCCGACGGGCACGCCGACGGCTTCTCCTCGGCCGGCGGCTTCCTGGCCGCCGGGATCGGCACGCTCCTCGTACTCGGTGCCCTTTTCGGGCTCGTCGTCCTGCTGCCGGCAGCAGGACGGCGTACGGGCGCGGTGCGGCGCACGAGGGAGGGGCGTCGTACGGACGGCGTACCGCGCGTGGACGCGCGCCCCGCGTTCGCGGCGAAGGGCCCCGCGTCCGCGGCGAAGGCGCGGCCCGGCTCCGCGCTCGGCGCCGCCCGCGCGGTCATCACCGTCGGATACGGAGTCGCGGGCCTGGTGGCGTACGCGTTCGTCGCCACGCTGTACGTCAACGCGGCGGCCGGCGGCGGCCGCGCGGCCGCCGCGCTCCCGCTGTCGCAGCTCGCCGCGGCCTTCGGTACGGGAGTGGTGGCCGCCGCGCTGGGTTGGCTGCTGGCCGGCAAGGACACGCCGCTGCCGGACGACGGCTCCGGCGGTGACGCGCCCCGTCTCGCCCTGGCCGACTCCGAGGTCGCCGGCTGGTCCCGGACGATCAGCTCCCCGGTGCTGTACGCCCTCGGCCTGGTGCTCCTCGCCGCCGGCCTGGTCACGGGCCCGGTCGCCGGCTGGTCGGCGGCGTCGGGGCCGATCGTCGGTGCGCTGCTGGTCCTCGCGCTCGCCGGTCTGCGGGTGGCCGCCGACCGCCGTGGCCTGACCGTCACCCCGCCGCTCCTCCCGTACCCCCGTATGCGCATCCCGCTGGAGCGCATACGGGAGGCCGACAGCCGGGAGATCGCCGCGCTGCGGGAGTTCGGCGGCTGGGGCTACCGGATGCGGCCGGGCCGCAGCGGGTTCGTCCTCCGCTCCGGCGAGGCGCTGTCGCTGCGACTGGTGAGCGGCAAGGAGTTCGTGGTGACGGTCGGGGACGCGGCCACCGCCGCGGCCCTGCTGAACACCCTCGTCGACCGTGCGGACGCCGGCCCGAAGGGCACGGACACCGGCCCGAAGGGCACGGACATCGGCCCGAAGGGCACGGACGCCGAGCCGGAGGGCACCGCCTGATGCTCGTCCGCATCGACCCGGCCTCCGCCGTGCCCCTGGGCGACCAGATCGCCGCGTCCGTACGCGGCGCGATAGCCGACGGCTCGGTACGCGCGGGGGAGCGGCTGCCCGCCGCGCGCACCCTCGCCGGCTCCCTCGGCGTCAACGTCCACACCGTCCTCCGCGGCTACCAGCGCCTGAAGGACGAGGGCCTGATCGAACTGCGGCGCGGCCGCGGCGCGGTGGTGACCGGCGCGGCCTCCCCGGCCCTCGCCCGCCTCACCGACACCACCGCCGGCCTGATCGCCCAGGCCCGCGCCCTCGGCCTCTCGGACGACGAGATCGTCACCCTGGTCCGCACGGGCCTGAACGGGCCGCTGGGCGCGGGCTGAGGGTCACCAGGTCGGGCCCGCCGGCTGCCGGGTCGTCACGTTGATCCGGTTGAAGAGGTTGGTCGCGCCGACCATCAGGATGATCGCCGCCAACTGCCGCTCGTCGAAGTGCTCGGCGGCCGCGTCCCAGATCTCGTCCGGTACCGGGTCCGACCGGTCGGCGAGCCGGGTCGAGGCCTCGGCGAGCGCCAGTGCGGCGCGCTCGGCGTCGGTGAAGAACGGTGCCTCGCGCCAGGCCGACACCGCGATGAGCCGCTCATCGGTCTCGCCCGCCTTCTTCGCGCTCTGCGCCCCGCCGACCACGCAGTAGCTGCAGCCGTTGATCTGGCTCGCCCGCAGGTGCACCAGTTCCAGAGTCGTCTCCGGCACCCCGCCGGACCTGGCCGCCTTCAGCAGTTGCTGCACGGCCGGCACGGTCTCGGGAAAGAGGGCCGCGGGGTTCTTCATACGTGCCTGCATGAGGTGCTCCTCGGTAAGGGCCTGCTCGGCCGGTACTTCTTGTGGTGCGTCTTGCTGCTTCACCCCACTGACGGATCGCGCCCCGCGGAATGTGACACGGCCGCGCCACCTTTTTCGCGCCCTTCCGGGACCGGCGTGCCGAGCTCCTGTACGTACTGGTATGTATGCTGACCGCATGACCCCAGTGACCAGGCCGCAGGACGGTGCGCCGGACGGCCGCCCGAGCGCGGCGAGCAGCACCTCGGAACGCCTCATCGAGAGCACCCGCGCCCTGCTGTGGGAGCGCGGCTACGTCGGCACCAGCCCCAAGGCGATCCTGCAGCGCGCCGAAGCGGGCCAGGGCAGCATGTACCACCACTTCAGCGGTAAGCCGGACCTCGCGCTGGCGGCCATCCGCCGCACCGCCGAGGAGATGCGGGCCGAGGTGGCGCGGCTGCTGGACGGGCCCGGTACGGCGCTGGACCGGATCGAGGCGTACCTGCGCCGCGAGCGTGACGCCCTCAAAGGCTGCCCGGTGGGGCGGCTCACCCAGGACCCGGACGTGATGGCCGACCCGGCGCTGCGAGCCCCGGTCGACGAGACCTTCGACTGGCTGCGCAGCCGCCTCACGGAGGTGCTGGCCGAGGGGGCTGCACGGGGCGAGCTGGCCGCGGGGCTGGACCCGGCGGCCACGGCGGCGAGCGTGGTCGCGGTGGTGCAGGGCGGTTACGTCCTCGCCCGCGCCGCCGGTTCGCCGGCCGCCTTCGACCAGGCCGTCACCGGCGTGCTCGCCCTGATCGCCGGCCACGCCACCGCCGGGGGCCGGTGATGTACGCCGCGCAGTACGAGATCACCCTGCCCGCCGACCACGACATGGGCACCATCCGCAAGCGGGTGGCGGCCACCGGCCACCTGCTCGACGACCGCGCCGGGCTGGCCCTCAAGGCGTACCTGGTGCGCGAGCGCGGGGTGAACGGCTCGCCGGTCAACCAGTACGCGCCCTTCTACCTCTGGCAGGACACGGGCGCGATGGGCCATTTCCTCCTGGGCGGGGGCGGCTTCCAGAACATCGTGCGCGACTTCGGCCGCCCCGCCGTACGCCACTGGACGGGCGCGGCCGTCACGGCGGGCCCGGCGCGCGGGACGCCCCCGCGCACCGCCACCCGCCGCCTCACCTCGCTCCCGGCCGGCCTCGGCCCGGACCCCGACGGCCTGGCTCTCGGCCGCCTCCTGGCAGAGGAGACCGCCACCCTCCGCGAACTGGCCCGACACCCCGCCGTCCACACCGCGGCCCTCGCGGTCGACCCCCACCACTGGCAGCTGCTCCGCCTCGTCCTCGGCACGGACCCCGTGCCCGCATCCGAGCACGACGGCACCGACCGCTACGAGGTCCTCCACCTCTCGGCACCGCACCTCACCGAGCTGCCGGAGGGGCGTCCCTGGTGACGGCCGGCCCGGTCCCGCTGAGCGGGTAGTCCACGTACCCCTCCGCGCCGCCGGTGTAGAACGTGGCGGCGTCACCGGCCGCCAGGCCCTGGCCGAGTGCGAAGCGGGTGACCAGGTCGGGGTTGGCGACGAAGTGGGTGCCGTACGAGACGGCGTCGGCGAGGCCCGCGTCGAGGACGGCGTTCCCGGACTCCCGGTCGAAGCCGTTGTTCACGAGCAGCGGGCCGCGGAACCGGCGCCGCCACCGCGCGAACGCCCCGGGATCGGGGGACGCGCCGGCGGGGGACACGTCCGGGCCCCGGAGGTGCAGATACGCCAGCGGGCGGGCGTCGAGCTCCGCCACCAGCGCCTCGTGGTCGGCGAGCGACTCCGCGTCGACCGGGAACCGGTCCCCCGAGGCCAGGTAGGGACCCAGCCGCACGCCGACGCGCCGGCCGGCCCACGGCTCGCACACGGCGTCCACGGTTTCCAGGAGCAGCCGCCGCCGGCGGACGCGGTCGCCGCCGTACGCGTCGGTGCGGCGGTTCAGCCGCGGGTTGAGGAACTGCGTGAGCAGGAACGGGGGCAGGGCGCCGATCTCGACCCCGTCGAACCCCGCGCGCCGGGCGTTCGCCGAGGCCGCGCGGAAGGCGGTGACCGTCGCGGCGATGTCGGCGGCGGTCATCTCCCGGGGCGTGACCGTGGCCTTGAAGCCGCCGGGCGTGAAGGACCGGACGCGCGGGTCGACCGCCGACGGCCCGGCGGGCGGCCGCCCGCCGTGGTGATCGGGGTGGGAGGCGGCGCCGGTGTGCCAGAGCTGGACCACGATGCGGCCGCCGAGGGCGTGCACCAGGTCGGTGACGCGCCGCCACCCGGCCACCTGGGCGTCGCTGTGGATGCCGGGTACGTGGACGAAGCCGATCGCCTCCTCGTCGACCCAGGTCCCCTCGGTGATGATCAGTCCGGCGCCGGCCCGCTGGGCGTAGTAGGCCGCGTGCAGTGCCGTCGGCACGAGCCCGGCGGCAGCGGCACGGGCGCGGGTGAGCGGGGCCATCACCACGCGGTTGGGCAGCCGGAGGTCGCCCAGTGCCACAGGGCGCAGCAGGGGCTGGACGGGGGTGGCCGGGGCCGTCGTCGGCAGGGCAGGCATGGGGTGCTTCCTCTCCGTGTCATCCGTGTCAGCCGTGTCACCTTGGCGGTGTCGGGCGCGTCGAAGGAGTGACGGGGCACGACACGGAAAGGTGACCGATGGACGAGCACGACGGGCCGGCGGACGGCCGGAACGGGCACGGCGGGCCGGCGGACCGGGCCGGGGACGACGCGCTGGCGGAGCGCTTCGAGGCGCACCGGGGGCAGCTGCGCGCGGTGGCGTACCGGATGCTCGGCTCGCTCGCCGAGGCGGAGGACGCCGTGCAGGAGACCTGGCTGCGGCTCGGCCGCGCCGACGCGCGGGAGATCGCCAACCTCGGCGGCTGGCTGCGTACCGTCCTCTCGCGGGTCTGCCTGGACGCGCTGCGGGCCCGTACGGCACGGCGGGAGGACCCGGCGGGGGACGGGCTGCCCGACGAGGCCGGGCGGTCGGGGACCACGGACGGACCCGGCACGCCGGAGGACGAGGCGGTGCTGGCCGACGCGGTCGGCCGCGCCCTGCTCGTGGTGCTCGACACGCTCGCGCCCGCCGAACGCGTCGCGTTCGTGCTGCACGACCTGTTCGCCGTGCCGTTCGCGGAGATCGCGCCCCTCGTGGACCGCTCGCCGGTCGCCACGAAGAAGCTCGCGAGCCGGGCGCGCCACCGGGTGCGGGGGACGAGCGCCACGCCCCGCCCCGAGCTGGACCGGCAGCGGCGCGTCGTCGAGGCCTTCCTCGCCGCCTCGCGCCGCGGCGACCTCGACGCGCTGCTCGCGGTGCTCGCCCCCGACGCCGTGCGCCGCGCCGACCCCGCCGCGCTGCCTCCGGGCGCCGCGACGGTGCTCCGCGGGGCGCGTGCCGTGGCGGAGGGGACGCTCGTCTTCGGGCGGCGCGCGCGGGACGCGGAGCCGGCGCTGGTGAACGGCGCACCCGGCATCGTCGTGGCCCCGGCAGGCCGGCTGGCCCTCGTCCTGACCCTCGCGATCGAGCACGACCGGATCACCGCGTACGAGGTCATCGCCGACCCGGCCCGGATGCGCCGCCTCGACCTGGCCGTCGCCTAGGGGGCAGATGCGGCTGTCCCGGTACCACCCGGAACGAAGCGGACATCGGGTGGGCAGAGCATGACCGCACGGCAGCGATGTACTAGAGTTATCTCGACATCGAGATATCTGCCGAGAGGCGTACCGCTGCCGCGCTAGTAAGGCTCACCTAACTAAGCCTTACCTTAGCTGATGGGCTGGGGCCGGTGACGGCAGGATCGTGGTGGTACGCGCGAATTCATGCATGAAGGAGACTGTCGTGTCGGCGAACAGCTTCGACGCCCGCAGCACCCTGCAGGTGGGCGACGAGTCGTACGAGATCTTCCGGCTGGACAAGGTGGAGGGCTCCGCCCGCCTGCCGTACAGCCTGAAGGTGCTGCTGGAGAACCTGCTCCGCACCGAGGACGGCGCGAACATCACCGCCGACCACATCCGGGCCCTGGGCAACTGGGACTCCCAGGCGCAGCCCAGCCAGGAGATCCAGTTCACCCCGGCCCGCGTGATCATGCAGGACTTCACCGGCGTGCCCTGTGTCGTCGACCTCGCCACCATGCGTGAGGCCGTCAAGGAGCTCGGCGGCGACGCCGACAAGATCAACCCGCTGGCGCCGGCCGAGCTGGTCATCGACCACTCCGTCATCGCCGACAAGTTCGGCACGAACGACGCCTTCGCGCAGAACGTCGAGCTGGAGTACGGCCGCAACAAGGAGCGCTACCAGTTCCTGCGCTGGGGCCAGACCGCGTTCGACGAGTTCAAGGTCGTCCCGCCCGGCACCGGCATCGTCCACCAGGTGAACATCGAGCACCTGGCCCGTACGGTCATGGTCCGCAACGGTCAGGCCTACCCCGACACCCTGGTCGGCACCGACTCGCACACCACGATGGTCAACGGCCTGGGCGTCCTGGGCTGGGGCGTCGGCGGCATCGAGGCCGAGGCCGCGATGCTCGGCCAGCCGGTCTCCATGCTGATCCCGCGCGTGGTCGGCTTCAAGCTGACCGGCGAGCTGCAGCCCGGCACCACCGCCACCGACCTGGTCCTCACGATCACCGAGATGCTGCGCAAGCACGGCGTCGTCGGCAAGTTCGTCGAGTTCTACGGTGAGGGCGTCGCCGCGACCTCGCTCGCCAACCGCGCCACCATCGGCAACATGTCGCCGGAGTTCGGCTCCACCGCCGCGATCTTCCCGATCGACGACGAGACCCTGAACTACCTCAAGCTCACCGGCCGCTCCGAGCAGCAGGTCGCGCTGGTCGAGGCGTACGCCAAGGAGCAGGGCCTCTGGCTCGACCCGGCCGCCGAGCCCGACTTCTCCGAGAAGCTGGAGCTGGACCTCTCCACGGTCGTTCCGTCGATCGCCGGCCCGAAGCGCCCGCAGGACCGCATCGTCCTGGCCAACGCCGCCGAGCAGTTCGCCATCGACGTGCGCAACTACGTCGCGGACGACGAGGAGGCGGGCAAGGAGTCCTTCCCGGCCTCCGACGCCCCGGCCCGCACCAACGGCGTGCCGAGCAAGCCGACCCAGGTCGTCGCCGCCGACGGCTCGACCTACGAGATCGACCACGGCGCCGTGACCGTCGCCGCGATCACCTCCTGCACCAACACCTCGAACCCCTACGTCATGGTCGCCGCGGCGCTCGTGGCCAAGAAGGCGGTCGAGAAGGGCCTGACCCGCAAGCCGTGGGTCAAGACCACCCTGGCCCCGGGCTCGAAGGTCGTCACCGACTACTTCGACAAGGCCGGCCTGACCCCGTACCTGGACAAGCTGGGCTTCAACCTGGTCGGCTACGGCTGCACCACCTGCATCGGCAACTCCGGCCCGCTGGACGAGGAGATCTCCAAGGCGGTCAACGAGGCCGACCTCGCCGTCACCTCGGTGCTCTCCGGCAACCGCAACTTCGAGGGCCGGATCAACCCCGACGTCAAGATGAACTACCTGGCGTCCCCGCCGCTGGTCGTCGCGTACGCCATCGCCGGCTCCATGAAGGTGAACATCACCGAGGAGGCCCTGGGCATCGACCAGGACGGCAACCCGGTCCACCTGAAGGACATCTGGCCCACCGAGGCCGAGGTCAACGACGTCGTGGCGAACGCCATCGGCGAGGACATGTTCAACAAGTCCTACTCCGACGTCTTCGCGGGCGACGCCCAGTGGCAGGCCCTGTCGATCCCGACCGGCAACACCTTCGAGTGGGACGCCGAGTCCACCTACGTCCGCAAGCCCCCGTACTTCGAGGGCATGACGATGGACCCGGCCCCGGTCGAGGACATCGCCGGCGCCCGCGTCCTGGCCAAGCTGGGCGACTCGGTCACCACCGACCACATCTCCCCGGCCGGTGCGATCAAGGCCGACACCCCGGCCGGCAAGTACCTCACCGAGCACGGCGTCGAGCGTCGCGACTTCAACAGCTACGGCTCCCGCCGTGGCAACCACGAGGTCATGATCCGCGGCACCTTCGCCAACATCCGCCTGCGCAACCAGATCGCGCCGGGCACCGAGGGCGGCTTCACGCGTGACTTCACGCAGGAGGACGGCCCGGTCTCCTTCATCTACGACGCCTCCCAGAACTACCAGGCCGCCGGCATCCCGCTGGTCATCCTGGCCGGCAAGGAGTACGGCTCCGGCTCCTCCCGCGACTGGGCCGCCAAGGGCACCGCGCTGCTCGGCGTCAAGGCCGTCATCGCCGAGTCCTACGAGCGCATCCACCGCTCGAACCTGATCGGCATGGGCGTCCTGCCCCTGCAGTTCCCCGAGGGCGCCTCCGCCCAGTCCCTGGGCCTGACCGGCGAGGAGACCTTCTCCATCACCGGCATCACCGCCCTGAACGACGGCGGCATCCCGGAGACCGTGAAGGTGAAGGCTGCGGCTCCCTCCGGGGCAGACGTCGAGTTCGACGCCAAGGTCCGCATCGACACCCCCGGCGAGGCCGACTACTACCGCAACGGCGGCATCATGCAGTACGTGCTGCGCAGCCTCATCCGTAAGTAGGCACAGCCGCAGGTAAGCACGGCCGCGAGTAAGCGGAGCCCGGCCGGCGGCAGGAAGGGCCGCACCCCGACAGCGGGGGTGCGGCCCTTCCGCATAGACCGGTGGAGTGGAGTCGCGCGGAGCATGGTGGTGACGGCGGCGGGGCGCGGTAGATCTGCGTATCGTCACACTTCTTCCCGACAGGAGAATCACATGCGCAAGACCATCGGCCGTTCCGTCGCGGCCGCCGCCCTCGCGGCAGCCGTCGTCGTCCCGCTCTCCGGCGTGGCCCAGGCCGCCCCGCAGGCCCCGACGGTGCAGTCGTGGGACCACCACAAGTGCACGTGCAAGGACCGTGACGATGACAAGGGCCGCGACGACGACATGGGCGGTGACGACGACCGTGGCGACTGGGGCGGCTGGGGTCGTGGCGACTGGGGCAACGGCTACGGCGGCGGCCTGCTCAGCAGCCTCCTCAACGGCCTCCTCTGAGCCGTCCCGGAGCCGCACAGGGCCGCACCCACTCGGACGAGCGGGGCGGCCCTGTGACGCGGCGCGGGGTCAGGAGAGGAGTTCGACCTCCGCGAGCGTGGCCCGGCCGCTCGGGATCAGGCGGTAGTGCCGGTACGTGCCCGGGTGGGCCACCGAGAAGACGCGGGTCTGCTTGTCCCACGTGAAGGACTCGGCGGAGCGGCGGTCGACGGTGGTCCACCGGCGGCCGTCCCGGGAGCCCTGCAGGGTCCAGCCGTTCGGCGCCTCGGCCTTCGCCGACGAGGTCAGCGTGTACTGGGAGACGCGGGTGTCCTTCGTGAGGTCGGCGGCCGCCGTCCCGAAGGACGCCGACGTGTCCGAGGTGTCGTCGAAGAGCGCCGAGCCGTCCGCGGGAGCCACGTCGGCGGCCGGGGCCGGCACCTTGTCGTCCTTGGTGAGCGAGGTGGGGCCGGCGTTCTTGCCGGTGCCCCAGCGGGACGGCGTCGCGCCCATGGCGAAGTCGAGCGTGCCGCCGCGGGCGAGGACGGAGTGCGGCAGTGCCGTGGAGTTCCACGCCTTGCCGTTGACCTTCACGCCCTGCACGTAGACGTTCCGGGCGCTGTTCTCCGGGGCGTTGATGACCAGGTCGCGGCCGCTTTCCAGGTGGACGGTGGCCTTCGTGAAGAGCGGGGAGCCGATCGCGTACTCCGGCGCCCCCATCACCAGCGGGTAGAAGCCGAGGGCGCTGAAGACGTACCAGGCCGACATCTCGCCGTTGTCCTCGTCACCCGGGTAGCCCTGGCCGATCTCGCTGCCCAGGTAGAGCCGGGAGAGGACCTCGCGGACCTTCTCCTGCGTCTTCCACGGCTGCCCCGCCGCGTCGTAGGCGTACGCGATGTGGTGCGAGGGCTGGTTGCTGTGGCCGTACATGCCCATCCGGGTGTCGCGGGCCTCGGTCATCTCGTGGATCACGCCGCCGTAGCTGCCGGCGAACTCCTTGGTGCCGGTCTCCGGGGTGGCGAAGTACGTGTCGAGCTTCTTCGCCAGGCCGGCGCGGCCCCCGTAGAGGTTGGCGAGGCCCTTCAGGTCCTGCGGAGCCGTGAAGGCGAAGGACCAGCCGTTGGTCTCGGTGTAGTCGTTGCCCCAGACGCGCGGGTCGTACTTGTCCGGCGACAGCCGCCAGTCGCCCTGCTCGTCCTTGCCCTGAAAGAAGCCGACCTTGTCGTCGAAGAGCCGCACGTAGTTGCGGGCGCGGTGGAAGAAGTACGCCGACTCCTCCTTGTACCGAGTCTCGTGGGTCTTCTTGTAGAGCGCCTGGCCCATGCGGGCGATGCCGGAGTCGTTGAGGTAGCCCTCCAACGCCCAGGACAGGCCCTCCTTGGTCTTGGTGGAGGTGTAGCCGAGGAAGGGCGAGGTGTTCATGCCCTTGCGGCCGACGCCCGGGCTGGGCGGCGCGACCGTGGCGTTCTTCAGCGCCGCTTCGTAGGCCGCCTCCGCGTCGAAGCGCACGCCCTTGCCGTACGCGTCGGCGAAGGCCACGTCGGAGCTGGTGCCGGTCATCAGGTCGGCGTAGCCGGGGGAGGACCAGCGGGACATCCAGCCGCCGTCCTTGTACTGCTGCACGAAGCCGTCGGCCAGCTCGCCGGCGCGCTTCGGGGTGAGGAAGGAGTACGCGGGCCAGGTGGTCCGGTAGGTGTCCCAGAACCCGTTGTTGACGTGCACCTGGCCGTCGACGATCTTCGAGCCGGTGTGGGTCGGGGTGTCCGGGCCGGTCTGCGGGGAGAAGGGGCTGGCGTAACGCTGCTTGCCATTCACCTTCTCGGAGCCGGAGTTGGGGTACAGGTACAGCCGGTAGAGGTTGGAGTAGAGCGTGGTGAGCTGGTCGTGGCTCGCCCCCTCGACCTCGATGCGGCCGAGGATGTCGTCCCACTGCGCGCGGGCCCGGTCCCGTACGGACGTGGACGAGGCGCCGTCCGCGATCTCCTGGCGAAGGTTCTCCTTCGCCTGGTCGACGCTGATGAGCGACGTGGCGATGCGCATCGTGACGGTGTGGTCGGCGCCGGGCTCGAAGCGCAGGTAGCCGGTGACGTCGGGGCCGCCGCCCCCGGAGAGCTTGCTGCCGCCGGTGACCGGGGCGTCGAAGACCGCGTACACGAACATCCGGGTGGCGCCGGTGGACAGCCCGCTCTTGACGTCGGAGAAGCCGGTGACGACGCCGTTGTCCTTGTCGAGCGTGAGGCCGCCCTTGTTGTTGACGTTGTCGAAGATCAGGTTCGCGTCCGCACCCGGGAAGGTGAACTTCATCATCGCGGCGTGGTCGGTGGGAGCGATCTCGGCCTTCAGACCGTTGTCGAAGGTGACGCCGTAATAGTGGGGCTTGGCCGTCTCGTTCGAGTGGTGGAAGGGGAGCGCGCGGGCGGTGCGGGAGGCGTCGGGGGTGCCGGCCGCGGTGGACGGCATCACCTGGAAGGTCTGCCGGTCGCCCATCCAGGGGCTGGGTTCGTGGCTGGCGCCGAAGGCCTGGAGCGTGGGGAGGTTGTCGGAGTTGTTCTTGCGCGCGTATTCGTAGAGCCAGTCCTGGGAGCCGGCATTGGTCACCGGCGTCCAGAAGTTGAAGCCGTTGGGGACGGCGGTCGCGGGGAAGGTGTTGCCGCGCGAGAAGCTGCCGCTGGAGTTCGTGCCGCGGACGGTCGAGGCGTAGTCGGCGAGGTGCGCGAGGGGCTTCTCGGGCTTCGCCGGCGCCAGTGACACATCGTCGAGCCAGCCGCGGAAGTCGCCGGTGCCGTGCGGCGCGTCGTACGCCAGCAGGATGCGGTCGACCGTCTTTCCGGCGGCCACCGCTCCGATCTCCGACTCCCGGTTGTTCCACTGATTGACGTAGAGCGTCTTGGCCGCGCCCTGGCCCTGCGGGGTCAGCGGGGCGCCGTTCGTGTCGGTGGGCTTCAGGTCGCTGAGGTAGGTGCCGTCGGTGAAGGCGAGATCGACGGAGACCTGGGTGGCCCGGTAGTCACGCGCGGATCCGGCCATTTCGGGGAAGAGCTTGTAGGACAGGACGGTGTCGCGGCCGACGGGCACGTCCACGTCGAAGAGTTTGTTGTACGCGTAGCCGTGGTCCTCGGCGGTGTGCGTGCCGCCGTACCGCAGCGCGTGCGTCCCGGTGAAGCCGGCGTTCTGCCTCGCGGTGGGGGAGTCGGTGGGGCCGGTGTCGACGCGGCTGGTCATGCCGGGTGCGGTGGCGCCCTCGGGATGGACCCCGGAGACCTTCGGGGAGCCGCCGGCGGGGGTCTCGGCGGTGTCGCGCCAGTCGGGCGCGGGTTGGCCGGATTCGAAGGACGAGCCGAACGTCCCGCCGGCGTCGGGTGGTGCGTGCGGTGTGGCGGGTGCGGCGACGGCCGCGCCCTGTGCCGTCACGATCAGGAGGGCGGCCGCCGCCAGGGCGACGGGGCGGTTGATCCCACGCAGGTGTCTGAGCCGCACGCGAGCTTCTCCACTCTTCCGGCTTCATCGTCTGACATCGTTGTCATATCTACGGTGCAGAGATAACCAACAGTCATGCGGCCTTTGGTGTCAAGGGAACCGGATGAGGTGGCGGGAATGTTGCCCGCCCCGCCATGTATGCCGGAGAGGTCTCAACTCGGGAAAGACTGGCATCCGGGGCTGCTTTTGATCTTGCCCCGCCTGTGTGAAGTGGACTATACCTGTCGGCGTCCGAATGGCTGTGCGCTTCGAGCCGTCGGAACCGGGGGACAACAGCGGGGAACCACACGTATTCCCTGCTTATCTCTAGCGCGCCCGGTGCACATCCCGTACAACTCAGCTGCATCTGACCCGCGGTGCCGGGGTGGCTCCGGTACACCGCCTGAGTCCTGGAGAAGGCGAGGACTTGAGCATGGGATCCACCTCGGAAACCAGCCGTCGCGATCTGATCAAGCGGTCCGTGGCGCTCGGAGTGTTCACCGTTCCGACGATGAGCCTGCTCGCCTCGTGCGCGAGCGGCGGCGACAGCGGTGGCGGCGACAAGGTAGAGAAGGGCACCAAGTCCGCGAAGAACCCGCTGGCCGTCAATGAGAGCGCGCCGTTGGACGTGGTCATCTTCGACGGTGGCTTCGGCGAGAAATACGCCCGGGATGCCGAGGCCCTCTATGTGGCCGCTTATCCCAAGACCAAGGGCAAGATCAAGCACGCCTCCACGCAGAAGATCCAGTCCACGCTGCAGCCCCGTTTCAACGGCGGCAACCCGCCCGACCTGGTCGACAACTCCGGCGCGGAGCAGATGGATTTCTCCACCCTCGTCGGCAAGGACCAGCTGACGGACCTGACGCCGCTGCTCGACGCGCCGTCCGTCGACGACCCGAAGAAGAAGGTGCGCGACACGCTGCGCCCCGGCGTCGTGGAGATGGGCCAGTTCGGCGGCTCGGAGACCCTGGTCCTGTACTACGCCTACACCGTCTACGGCGTCTGGTACTCCAAGACCAACCTGCAGAAGCTGGACGCGGAGTACCCGGAGACCTGGGACGACATGCTCGCGCTCTGCGCGAAGGCCAAGAAGAAGGGCGTCGCGGGCTGGACCTACCCCGGCAAGTACCCGTACTACGTGCCGTTCAGCCTCTACCCCTTCATCGCCAAGATCGGCGGCCCCGAGGTGCTGCGCCGGATCGACAACCTGGAGCCGGGCGCCTGGAAGGACCCCGCGGTCCGCGCCGCCTTCGAGGCGTACTACGAGCTGTACAAGAAGGGCTACATCCTCAAGGGCAGCCCGGGCCTGGACCACCTGCAGTCGCAGAAGGCGTGGGCCGAGGGCAAGGCGCTGTTCATCCCGAACGGCTCCTGGGTGGAGTTCGAGTCCGCCAACCAGATCAAGAAGGCCGGCAACTTCGACCTCGCGGTGGGCGCCCCCTCCAGCCTCAGCTCCTCGGACAAGATGCCGTTCGGCACCCTGTGGGCGTCCGGCGGCGAGCCGTTCATCGTGCCCAAGCAGGCGAACAACCCCGAGGGCGGCATGGAGTTGCTGCGCATCATGCTCAGCGAGAAGTCCTCCAAGAACTTCACCAAGCAGGTCTCCTCGCTGACCTCGCTGGACGGCGGCACCGAGGGCCTGTCCCTGCCGCCGGGCCTGACGTCCGCGCAGCAGGCCCTGGAGAAGGCCGGCAAGAACGTCCTCAATCCCCGCCTGCAGGACTGGTACGTGGCCCTGCAGAAGGAGAAGATCGGCGTCGGCTGCATCGGCGAGATGATGGCCGGCCGGATGACGCCGGGCGAGGCCATCAACAAGATCCAGAAGTACGCGGACGAGACGCGGAAGGACTCCAGCATCAAGAAGTACAAGCGCTGAGCGACGAATTCGCTGTGTCACCAGCGGCAGCCGCCGCAGGATAAGAACGGAATCGTACGTCATGCAGCACGGTAAATACCGCTTCATCGCCGGGTTCCTGGTCCTCCCGTTGGCCATCTACGCGGTCTTCGTGATCTCTCCGTTCGTGCAGGCCATCTATTACTCCTTCACGGACTGGACGGGTCTGAGCTCCGATTTCAAGATGGTCGGGTTCGACAATTACGCGCGTCTTTTCCAGGACGGAGTGTTCTGGTCCGCGGTGGGCAACAGCGTGACCCTGCTCCTGCTGCTGCCGGTGGTGACGCTCTCGCTCGGCCTGTTCTTCGCGTTCATGCTCAACGTCGGTGGCCGCCGCACCAAGAAGGCGGTCATCGGCGGGGTGCGCGGTTCGAGCACGTACAAGATCCTGTATTTCTTCCCGCAGGTGCTGTCGGTCCCGATCGTCGCCCTGCTCTTCCAATTCGCGTACAACCCGGAGAGCGGCGCCCTCAACTCCTTCTTCTCCGCCATCGGCCTGGACGGCGTCCAGCCCAACTGGCTGGGCGATCCGCAGCTCGCGCTGTGGTGCGTCATGGCGGCGATGGTGTGGGCCAACGTCGGCTTCTACGTGGTCCTCTTCTCCGCCGGGATGACCTCCATCCCCAAGGACTTCTACGAGGCCGCGCTGCTGGACGGCGCCAACCGCTTCAACACGTTCTTCCGCATCACCCTGCCGCTGCTCTGGGACACCGTGCAGACCGGCTGGATCTACATGGGAATCCTGGCCCTGGACGTGTCGGCCTTCGCGTTCGTGCAGATCATGAGCGTCGGCCCGGGCGGCCCGGACTACTCGACGGAAGTGCTGCCGCTGTACGTCTACCAGAAGACCTTCCGTGACGGTCAGGCCGGCTACGCCACCTCGATCGGCGTCTCGCTGCTCATCGTCACCCTGATCTTCGCGGCCGTCGTCATGCGGCTGGGCCGTCGAGAGCGACTGGAGTTCTGATGACCGCACAGACCGATCCCCCCGAGCTCCGGGGCGTCACGAAGGACGGCGCGCGCGGTGCCCTGCAGGCCGGCGGTGCGGGAGCGGGCGGCGCGGCGGCGCCGGAGCCGCACGCGGCGGCCGGGAAGGGGGCTCGCGGGCGGGGCGGCAGCGAGGGCGGCGTCCTGAACGTCTTCTCGCACGGCGTGCTGGTG
The DNA here is from genome assembly GCF_000718305.1 of Streptomyces niger. GTDB lineage: Bacteria > Actinomycetota > Actinomycetes > Streptomycetales > Streptomycetaceae > Streptomyces > Streptomyces niger. The sequence continues at coordinate 22,400 of NZ_JOFQ01000021.1, read as the reverse complement.
ATCTGGGGCGTCCTCGTCACCATGCCGCTGCTGTGGGCGGTGGTCAGCTCCTTCAAGGACGACACGGAGATCTTCAGCTCCCCCTGGGGGCTGCCCTCCGCGCTGCACTTCGAGAACTGGGTACGGGCCTGGGAAAAGGCCAACATGGCCCAGTACTTCGCGAACTCGCTGATCGTGGTGGGCGGTTCGCTGATCGGCACGATGCTGCTCGGGTCGATGGCCGCGTACGTCCTGGCGCGGTTCGAGTTCCCGGGGAACCGCTTCATCTACTTCCTGTTCGTGGGCGGCATGGGCTTCCCCGTGATCCTCGCGCTGGTCCCGCTGTTCTTCGTCATGAAGAACATGGCCCTGCTGGACACCTACCACGGCCTGATCCTGGTCTACATCGCCTACTCGCTGCCGTTCACCGTCTTCTTCCTGAGCGGCTTCTTCCGTACGCTGCCGACCTCGGTGGCGGAGGCCGCGCTCATCGACGGGGCCTCGCACGCCAGGACCTTCTTCCAGGTGATGCTGCCGATGGCCAAGCCGGGGCTGATCAGCGTCGGCATCTTCAACTTCCTGGGCCAGTGGAACCAGTACCTGCTGCCCACGGTCCTCAACGTCGGCGACCCGGACAAGAAGGTGCTGACCCAGGGACTGGTCGCGCTGGCGGTCAGTCAGGGCTACAAGGGCGACTGGTCGGGGCTGTTCGCGGGCCTGACCATCGCGATGCTGCCGGTCCTCGCCGCGTACATCGTCTTCCAGCGCCAGGTGGTCGCGGGCCTGACCGCGGGGGCGGTGAAGTAGCCGGGCCGGCCCCCTCCGTACCGCTCTCACGGGCCTCCCGCCGCGTACCCGGCGGCGGGAGGCCCCGAGCCGTGTCCACGCGTGGCATCGGTCGTCGTGCGTGGATATACGCCCTCCTGCGGTCGAGGACTTGACGGGAGCGGACCCGGGCAGCTCAGCTTAGATTCACATGTTGGAGACAAGCCGGGTCCCGTTGGTGCGGCCCGGCCGGCGGGCGGTCGTCGTGCCGCCCGCGGCAGGCGGGAGTGGATGAGTCGATGGAGACTCCGGGGTCGCAGTCCTCGCTGCACCGGGCCAATCTTGAGCGGGTCGTGCGCGCCGTACGGATGGCGGGATCGCTCACCCAGGCGGAGATCGCCCGGACCACAGGGCTGTCGGCGGCCACCGTCTCCAACATCGTGCGGGAGCTGAAGGACGGCGGGACCGTCGAGGTCACGCCCACCTCGGCGGGCGGCCGCCGGGCGCGCAGCGTCTCCCTCTCCGGCGACGCCGGCGTCGTGGTCGGCGTCGACTTCGGCCACAGCCATCTGCGGGTGGCGGTCGGCAACCTCGCGCACCAGGTGCTCGCCGAGGAGTCCGAGCCGATCGACGTGGACGCCTCGGCGGCCGAGGGCTTCGACCGGGCCGAGCAGCTGGTCAGCCGGCTGGTGGAGACCACCGGCATCGACCGGTCCAAGGTCGTCGGGGTGGGCCTCGGCGTACCGGGCCCGATCGACGTGGTGTCCGGCACGCTCGGCTCGACCGCGATCCTGCCGGGCTGGACCGGTACGAACCCCGGCGAGGAGCTGTCGGACCGGCTCGGCGTGCCCGTGCACGTCGACAACGACGCCAACCTCGGCGCGCTCGGCGAGCTGGTGTGGGGCGCGGGCCGGGGCGCCGCCGACCTCGCGTACATCAAGGTGGCCAGTGGTGTCGGCGCCGGGCTGGTGATCAGCGGGCAGATCTACCGCGGCCCCGGCGGCACGGCGGGCGAGATCGGGCACATCACGCTGGACGAGTCGGGGCCGGTGTGCCGCTGCGGCAACCGTGGCTGCCTGGAAACCTTCACGGCGGCCCGGTACGTCCTGCCGCTGCTCCAGCCGGGGCACGGCCCGGACCTGACCATGCCGGGCGTCGTCCAGCTGGCCCGGGACGGCGACCCGGGCTGCCGCCGGGTCATCGCGGACGTCGGCCGGCACATCGGCAGCGGCGTGGCGAACCTGTGCAATCTGCTGAACCCCAGCCGGGTGGTGCTCGGCGGGGACCTCGCGGAGGCCGGTGAGCTGGTGCTGGCGCCGATACGGGAGTCGGTGTCGCGGTACGCCATTCCCAGTGCGGCGCGGCAGCTGAGCGTCGTACCGGGCACGCTGGGCGGCCGGGCCGAGGTGCTGGGCGCGCTGGCGCTGGTGCTCAGCGAGATGGGGGACTCCACGCTGCTGGACGGCTCGCTGAGCCCGGACACCCCCGCCATCGCCTGAAGCACGCCATTGCCTGAAACCAAACCTGAAACGAAACCTGAAACGAAACCTGAAACCAAAAGGGTGCCCCAGCGCTGCTGGGGCGCACTCTGAGTTCACACAGCTAACGGATGGCACCGTTGTCATCTCGTTAAGGATTTACTCCTTGACGCCCTGCGAGCGGCCGAGTTGACTCCAAGCACCTCGGCCGCAAGGACGCGGCCATGTCAGGGAGGGCCATCCCCATGAACGCATTTGTGCGTCGCGTCGTCATAGCCACCACCGCGGTCTCCATGGCCGCGACCGTGGCCGCCTGCGGCAAGGCCGGCGGCGGTGACAGCGGCGGTGGTGACAACAAGACCATCGGCCTGTTGCTGCCGGAGAACAAGACCACGCGCTACGAGACCTTCGACCGCCCCTTCATCGAGCACAAGATCAAGGAACTGTGCTCGGACTGCGTGGTGAAGTACAACAACGCCGCGCAGGAGACCGAGACCCAGAAGAAGCAGTTCGACGCGCTGATCACGCAGGGCGTCAAGGTCATCGTCCTGGACGCGGTCGACTACAAGGCCACCAAGTCCTGGGTGAACCAGGCCGCCAAGAAGGGCGTGAAGGTCGTCGCGTACGACCGCCTCGCCGAGGGCGACATTTCGGCATACGTGTCCTACGACAACGAGAAGATCGGCCGCCTCCAGGGCGAGGGCCTGGTCAAGGCCCTGGGCAGCGACGCCAAGGACGCCAACGTTGTCATGATCAACGGCTCGCCGACCGACCCGAACGCCCCCTTCTTCAAGAAGGGCGCGCACGCCGTCCTCGACAAGCAGGTCAAGAAGGTCGTCTACGAGCAGGACATCCCGGACTGGTCGCCGGACGAGGCCAACAAGAAGATGAACTCGGCGATCGACGCGGCCGGCAAGGACGGCTTCCAGGGCGTCTACTCCGCCAACGACGGCATGGCCGGCGGCATCATCACCGCGCTGAAGCAGCGCAAGGTCGACGTCCCGGTCGGCGGCCAGGACGCCGAGCTGGCCGGTCTGCAGCGGATCCTGAAGGGCGAGCAGGCCTTCACCATCTACAAGCAGATCAAGCCGCAGGCCGAGACCACCGCCGAGGTCGCCGTCAAGCTCCTCAAGGGCGAGAAGCTCGGCTCCGTCACCCCGGACAAGGTCGACAGCCTCAGCGGTGACGTCAAGGGCATCCCCGCGAAGCTGTACGACGCGCAGATCGTGACCAAGGACGACATCAAGGACACGATCATCAAGGACAAGGTCTACAAGGCCAGCCAGATCTGCACCGCGGACTACAAGAAGGCCTGCGAGGAAGCCGGCATCAAGTAACCCCTCGGGCGGCCCGCGCACGGACGGTGCGCGCCGCCCCGGCCCCGGCCCGCGCCCCGAGCGGCGCGGGCCCCGGGCAGCCTCGTACGCACCATTCCCGCCCGACAGGCGGCGAAGGAGATGATTCACGTGTCCGCTGCGCCCGTGCTGGCGTTGCGCTCGGTCTCCAAGCGGTTCGGCGCCGTCCAGGCGCTCACGGACGTCACGCTGGAGATCGAAGCCGGTGAGGTGGTCGCCCTGGTCGGCGACAACGGCGCCGGCAAGTCGACCCTCGTCAAGACCATCGCCGGGGTCCACCCCATCGACGAAGGCACCATCGAGTGGGAGGGGCGTCCGGTCCGCATCAACCGGCCGCACGACGCCCAGGAACTCGGCGTCGCCACCGTCTACCAGGACCTCGCGCTCTGCGACAACCTCGACGTCGTCGCCAACCTCTTCCTCGGCAGCGAGCTGCGCCGCGCCTCCGTCCTGGACGAGATCGCGATGGAGAAGCGCGCCAAGGAGCTGCTGGACACCCTGTCCATCCGCATCCCCAGCGTCCGCATCCCCGTCGCGGCGCTCTCCGGCGGCCAGCGCCAGGTCGTCGCCATCGCCCGCGCGCTGATCGGCGACCCCAAGGTCGTCATCCTCGACGAGCCGACCGCGGCGCTCGGCGTCGAGCAGACCGCGCAGGTCCTCGACCTCGTCGAGCGGCTCCGCGAGCGCGGCCACGGGGTGATCCTGATCAGCCACAACATGGCCGACGTACAGGCCGTCGCGGACCGGGTCGCGGTGTTGCGCCTCGGCCGCAACAACGGCGTCTTCCCCGTGGCGGACACCTCCCACGAAGAGATCATCGCCGCGATCACCGGCGCCTCGGACAACGCCGTCACCCGCCGCAAGGCGCGTACGGACCAGGTGAAGAAGGAGCAGGGCGCGTCATGAGCAGCGACCTCACCAAGAGCGCGGCAGGCGCCCCGGCGGAGCAGCCGGTGGAGAAGAGCGCCGTACCGGCCGCCGCCGTCGACCCCCGCCTGCTCGTCCGCGAGCAGGGCTTCAAGGGGTACTGGACCGACTTCACCCGGCGGATGCGCGGCGGCGAACTGGGCTCGCTGCCGGTCATCCTCGGCCTGATCGTCATCGCGGTCATCTTCCAGCTCCAGACCAGCAGCTTCCTGTCGGCCGGCTCCCTCGCCAACATCGGCGTCTACACCTCCGGCCTCGGCATCATGGCCGTCGGCATCGTCTTCGTCCTGCTGCTGGGCGAGATCGACCTCTCGGTCGGCTCGGTGGCCGGTGTGGGCGCCGCGGTCTGGGCCGTGCTCAGCGTGACCAACGGCCTGAACGACTGGCTGTCCGTACTGATCGCCCTCGCCTGCGGGCTGCTCATCGGCGCGCTGCACGGCTTCTTCTTCGCCAAGATCGGCGTGCCTGCCTTCGTGGTCACCCTGGCCGGCTTCCTCGGCTGGAGCGGCCTGCAGATCTGGCTGATGGGCAGCGAAGGCTCCATCAACACGCCGGACGACAGCCTGGTCGCCTACCTCACCGGCTACTACTTCGAGGACAAGGCCGCGGCGTACGGCCTGGCGCTGATCGCCGTCCTGGCGTACGCGGGCTCGCTGCTGCTGGACACCAAGCGGCGCAAGGCCGCCGGGCTGCCCTCGCGGCCGCTGAGCGAGGTGGGGCTGCGCACCGCCGTGGTCGCGGTGATCGCCTTCGCCGTCGCGTACGTGCTGAACGAGCCGGCGGGCGCGCGCGGCCTGCCGCTGGCCCTCGTGCTCTTCCTGGCCGTCCTGGTGATCGCCGACTTCGTGGTCCGCCGGACCGCGTACGGCCGGCAGATCTTCGCGGTCGGCGGCAACGCGGAGGCGGCCCGCCGGGCCGGCATCAACGTCGACAAGGTCCGGATCACGGTCTTCGCGATCTCCGGGATGCTCGCCGTGTTCGGCGGGCTCTTCATCGCCAGCCTGCAGGGCGGCGCCACGAAGAACCTCGGCGCGGGCAACACGCTCATGAACGTGATCGCCGCGGCGGTCATCGGCGGCACCAGCCTCTTCGGCGGCCGCGGCAAGATCTGGTCGGCACTGCTGGGCATGCTGGTCATCCAGTCCATCCAGCAGGGGCTGAACCTGCTGGGCATGGCCAGCGAAATCCAGTTCATGATCACGGGTGCGGTGCTGCTGGCCGCCGTCGTGATCGACTCGATCTCCCGCCGGACCCAGAAGACAGCCGGCCGGACGTGACAGTTCTGCTACGGATCTGACACGCGCGGACGGCCGTACGGCACCCGCCGCTCACCCCCGTACGGCCCTGCCAGGCGTTACCCGCCGGGTGGGGCCGTACGCGTGACATTCATCGCACCGCCCGCGCGCAGCCGCGCCGAGCGGAACATTAGACTCGACTGATCGGCAAGCTCGATCAAGCTCGAACCGGCGACGGGTTCGAACAACGCTCGAATGCAAGGAGGCACGGGTGGCCCTGCTGACCCGTATCACGGGACCGCGCGATCTGGACCGGCTCGGCCCGGAGCAGCTGGAGCAGCTGGCGGGAGAGATCCGTACGTTCCTTGTCGACGCCGTCTCCAAGACCGGCGGACACCTCGGTCCGAACCTCGGCGTGGTCGAGCTGACCATCGCCCTGCACCGCGTCTTCGAGTCGCCCAAGGACAAGGTCCTCTTCGACACCGGGCACCAGTCCTACGTCCACAAGCTGCTCACCGGGCGCCAGGACTTCGCCGGGCTGCGGGCCAAGGGCGGCCTGTCCGGCTACCCCTCGCGCGCCGAGTCCGAGCACGACGTCATCGAGAACAGCCACGCCTCCACGGTGCTGGGCTGGGCCGACGGCCTGGCCAAGGCCAACCAGGTGCGCGGCACGGACGATAACGTCGTCGCGGTGATCGGCGACGGCGCGCTGACCGGCGGCATGGCCTGGGAGGCGCTGAACAACATCGCCGTCGCCAAGGACCGCCCGCTGGTCATCGTCGTCAACGACAACGAGCGCTCGTACGCGCCGACCATCGGCGGCCTCGCCAACCACCTCGCCACGCTGCGCACGACCGACGGCTACGAGCGGTTCCTCGCCCGCGGCAAGGACCTGCTGGAGCGCACCCCGGTCGTCGGCAAGCCGCTCTACGAGACGCTGCACGGCGCCAAGAAGGGGCTGAAGGACTTCATCGCCCCGCAGGGCATGTTCGAGGACCTGGGCCTGAAGTACGTCGGCCCGATCGACGGCCACGACATCGAGGCGCTGGAGTCCGCGCTGCAGCGCGCCAAGCGCTTCGGCGGCCCCGTCATCGTGCACTGCCTCACCGAGAAGGGCCGCGGCTACGAGCCCGCCGAGCAGGACGAGGCCGACCGCTTCCACGGCATCGGCGTGATCCACCCGGACACCGGCCTGCCGGTCTCCGCCTCCGGCGCCGACTGGACCTCCGTCTTCGGCGAGGAGATGGTCAAGCTCGGCCGGGAGCGCGAGGACATCGTCGCGATCACCGCGGCCATGCTCCAGCCGGTCGGCCTGAAGGCGTTCGCCAAGGAGTTCCCCGAGCGGATCTACGACGTGGGCATCGCCGAGCAGCACGGCGCGGTCTCCGCGGCCGGCCTGGCCACCGGCGGCCTGCACCCGGTCTTCGCGCTGTACGCCACGTTCCTGAACCGCGCCTTCGACCAGGTCCTGATGGACGTGGCGCTGCACAAGTGCGGCGTCACCTTCGTCCTGGACCGCTCCGGCGTCACCGGCACCGACGGCGCCTCGCACAACGGCATGTGGGACATGTCGATCCTCCAGGTCGTGCCGGGGCTGCGGATCGCCGCGCCGCGCGACGCCGACCAGGTACGCGCCCAGCTGCGCGAGGCCGTCGAGGTCGACGACGCGCCGACCGTGGTCCGCTACTCCAAGGGCGCGGTGGGCCCGGCCGTCGAGGCCGTGGACCGGATCGGCGGCATGGACGTACTGCGCAAGGCCCCGGAGAGCGTCGCCCGGCCGGACGTCCTGCTGGTCTCCGTCGGCGCGCTCGCCCCGATGTGCCTGGAGATCGCCGACCTGCTCGACAAGCAGGGCATCTCCACGACCGTGGTCGACCCGCGCTGGGTCAAGCCGGTCGACGCGGCGCTGCCGGGCCTGGCGGCGAAGCACCGCGTCGTGGTCACCGTCGAGGACGGCATCCGCACCGGCGGCGTCGGCTCCGCGGTCGCGCAGGCGCTGCGGGACGCGGGCGTGGACGTGCCGCTGCGCGACTTCGGCATCCCCGAGCGCTTCCTCGACCACGCCTCCCGCAAGGAGATCATGGCCGAGATCGGCCTTACGGCGCCGGACATCGCCCGCCAGGTCACCGGCCTGGTCGCGAAGATCGACGGACGCTACGACGAGGCAGCCGATGCCGCGGACGCCGGGGACGAGCAGGCCGCCGAGCCGGCCCGGATCGCCCGCGACTGACCGGACGAGCGGCCACGGGGCCGGCGCTCACTCCACCGGGTGAGCGCCGGCCCCTCCGCATATCGAGTGATCTCGGGCCCGCCCGGGCAAGCCGTCAATGAGCCTTTTCCGCCAATTGATGAAACTCGGTCAGTTGGGGATTCATGGATGGTCGCCCAGGCGGAGGTTCGTATGAGCAGTTCGTTGCCCGAGCCGGAGGGCCGCCGGCGCGGCCTCTTCCGGACCAAGACGGTCGAGGAGTCGATCCGCGACACAGAGGAGCCCGAACACGCGCTCAGGAAGTCGCTGTCCGCCCTGGACCTGACGGTCTTCGGCGTCGGCGTGATCATCGGTACCGGCATCTTCGTCCTCACCGGCAAGATCGCCAAGGAGTCGGCGGGCCCGGCGGTCGCCCTGTCCTTCGTCGCCGCCGGCGTGGTCTGCGCGCTGGCCGCCCTCTGCTACGCCGAGTTCGCCTCCACCGTGCCGGTGGCCGGCTCCGCGTACACCTTCTCCTACGCCTCGCTGGGCGAGTTCCCCGCCTGGATCATCGGCTGGGACCTGGTCCTGGAGCTGGCGCTGGCGTGCGCCGTGGTGTCCGTCGGCTGGTCCGGCTACATCCGCTCGCTGCTGGACAGCGCGGGCTTCCACCTGCCGCAGAGCCTGTCCGGGACCCATGAGGGAAACTTCGGCTTCGACCTGCTGGCCTGCATCCTCGTCCTCGTCCTGACCGCCGTCCTCGTCGCGGGCATGAAGCTGTCCTCGCGGGTGACCGCGGTGGTCGTCGGCATCAAGGTCACCGTCGTGCTGCTCGTCATCATCGTCGGCACCTTCTTCATCCACGGGGCCAACTACCAGCCGTTCGTGCCGGAGCCGGTGACCGGTTCGGGCGGCAGCGGCTGGCAGGCGCCACTGGTCCAGTCGCTGTTCGGCTTCACCCCGGCGAGCTTCGGCGTGATGGGCATCTTCGCGGCCGCCGCCGTGGTGTTCTTCGCCTTCATCGGCTTCGACATCGTCGCGACCGCCGCCGAGGAGGCCCGCAACCCGCAGCGCGACGTCCCGCGCGGCATCCTCGGCTCGCTGCTGATCTGCACGGTCCTCTACGTCGCCGTGTCCATCGTCGTCACCGGCATGCAGAAGTACAGCAAGCTGTCCACGGACGCGCCGCTCGCCGACGCCTTCAAGGACCTCGGGCACCCCTTCTGGGCGGGGCTGATCAGCTTCGGCGCGGCCGTCGGCCTCACCTCGGTCTGCATGATCCTGCTGCTCGGGCAGAGCCGGGTCTTCTTCGCGATGAGCCGCGACGGACTGCTGCCGCGGGTGTTCTCCACGGTGCACCCGCGCTTCGGCACGCCGTACCGGTCCACGATCGTGCTCGGCGTGGTGGTCGCGGTGGTGGCGGGATTCACGTCGATCGACGTCCTGGCCGAGCTGGTCAACATCGGCACGCTGTTCGCGTTCGTCGTGGTCGCGCTGGGCGTGGTCATCCTGCGCCGCACCCGGCCCGACCTGCCGCGCAGCTTCCGTACCCCGTTGGTGCCGCTGGTGCCGGTCCTGTCGGTGCTGGCGTCCGTGTGGCTGATGATCAACCTGACGGCGGAGACCTGGCTGCGGTTCGCCGTCTGGATGGCCATCGGGCTCGTCTTCTACTTCCTCTACGGGCGGTCGCACAGCCGGATGGGCCACCGCGACCGCTGACGGGCCCTCAGCGTCCGTGCGTCCGGCCGCCTCCGGTGCCGGTCGGGCGCACGGAGCGCGGCCCGGCCACCCGGGCGCCCAGCGCCTCGACGCGGGCGCGCAGGCCCCGGTCGGCCGTCACGACCACGCAGGACCGCCCGTCGGGCAGGCCGGCGACCAGCTCCACGATGCGGTCGTCGCCGCTGCCGCCGGCCGATTCCACCCGTACCCCGTCGACGCTCGCCACGCCGCGGGCCGCGCCCTCCACGACGAGGACGAGCTCAACGGGCGGCTCCGCGATGCCGGGCACGCCGGTCTCGCCGTACGCCGCGAGGCCGTCGCGCAGCCGCTCGGCCGCGCCCCGCCGGTCGTGCCACCAGCCGTCGGGCACCGAGCCGACGACGTTGGCGCCGTCGACGATGAGGGTGGTTGTCGCTGTCATGGGTTCATCGTGGCACCGATGCGACGCGGTGGGCTCCCGGCGCATCAGAGAGCGACAACCCGGGGTTGACGCTTTGGGTGTCGTCAACCTACGGTTGACGCATGGCAGATTCCGTGGAACCCGTACGCGACACGCATCCGGTACGCCTCGACGACCTGATCGAGGCCATCAAGAAGGTCCACACCGACGCGCTGGACCAGCTCACCGACGCGGTCCTCGCCGCCGACCACCTCGGCGACGTGGCCGACCACCTGATCGGCCACTTCGTCGACCAGGCCCGCCGCTCGGGCGCCTCCTGGACCGAGATCGGCAAGAGCATGGGCGTGACCAAGCAGGCCGCCCAGAAGCGCTTCGTGCCGAAGGGCCCCGCGACCTCCGACCTCGACCCGAACGAGGGCTTCGGGCGCTACACGCCGCGCGCCCGCAACGTCGTCGTCAGCGCCCAGAACGAGACCAGGGCGGCCGGCCACGCCGAGATCGGCACCGGCCACCTCGTCCTCGGCCTCCTCGCCGAGCCGGAAGGGCTCGCGGTCCGGGCGCTGACCGCCCAGGGCGCCTCGGTCGAGGCCGTGCGCGAGGCGGTCGTGGCCGCGCAGCCGCCGGCCGCCGAGGGGGAGTTGCCCGCCCTGATCCCCTTCGACGCGGCCGCCAAGAAGGCGCTGGAGCTGACCTTCCGCGAGGCCCTGCGGCTGGGCCACAACTACGTCGGCACCGAGCACCTGCTGCTCGCCCTGCTGGAACAGGAGGACGGCGACGGCGTCCTGACCCGCCTGGGGGTCACCAAGGAGGCCACCGAGGAATGGGTCACGCAGGCCCTGGACGCCCTTCTGGCGGCGCGCCCGGAGGAGTGACGGGCGTCCCCGGTCCTGACCGTCCGCGGCGGCGGTAGGCTGCGCCGATGCCGATACGCAGACGGTCACGGACCCGCCGCTCGGCCCGGGTCCTGCTCATCGACGGCGACGACCGGATACTCCTCTTCCGGTCGCCGCTGCCCCCGGAGGGGCCGGTGACCCGGTACTGCTGGATCACACCCGGCGGGGGAGTGCGCCGCTGGGAGCGCACGGCCCGGGCCGCGGCGCGCGAACTCGCCGAGGAGACCGGCCTGTCGGTGCCCCACACGGCGCTGACCGGGCCGGTGGCCCGCACCGCCGGGTACGCCGACCTGGGCTGGCGCTCGGGGATGTTCGAGGACGTCTTCTACGTGTACCGGGTCGCCCGGCACGACGTGGACACCGGCGGCTTCGAGGACCACGAGCGGGCGACGATCGTGGGCCACCGGTGGTGGACGGCGGAGGAACTGGCGGCGCCGGAGGAGGAGGTCTTCCCGTACGGCCTCGCCGGCCTCCTCGCCGACATCCTGGCGGACCGGCTGCCCGCTGAGCCGGTACGGCTGCCCTGGCACCACTGAGCGCCGCCGAGCAGCACCGACCGACGAGGCCTTGGCCGGCGCGGCGGACCGTTGCGTTCGCACAAACGGAATCGTCCGCACAGACGGAACCGTCCGCACATACGGAACTGCCCCGGCACCACTGAGGGATGGTGCCGGGACAGTGACCCGTGGGGGCGGCAGGGCCGCCCGCCGGTGTGTTACGCGGGGACGCTGGCGACGCCCGGCGCGAGGAACTTCTTGCCGTTGACGCGCTCGGAGACGCCCTCGCGGTCCAGGTACGGCGTGATGCCGCCCAGGTGGAAGGGCCAGCCGGCGCCGGTGATCAGGCACAGGTCGATGTCCTGCGCCTCGGCGACGACACCCTCCTCCAGCATCAGGCCGATCTCCTGCGCGACGGCGTCCAGGACGCGGTCGCGGACCTGCTGCTCGGTCAGGACCGTGTCGCCCTGCTGGAGCAGCGCCGCGACCTCCGGGTCCAGCTCGGGCGCGGCAGGATTCTCGGCGGAGTACACGTAGAAGCCGCGCTTGCCGGCGTCCACGACCGCCTTCAGGTTCGGCGACACCTTGAAGCGCTCCGGGAAGGCGCCGTTCAGGGTCTCCGAGACGTGCAGGCCGATGGCCGGGCCGACCAGCTCCAGCAGCACCAGCGGGGACATCGGCAGGCCGAGCGGCTCGATGGCCTTCTCCGCCACGTCGACCGGGGTGCCCTCGTCGATGACGTTCTGGATCTCGCCCATGAAGCGGGTGAGGATGCGGTTCACGACGAACGCCGGGGCGTCCTTGCAGAGCACCGCGGTCTTCTTCAGCGACTTGGCGACCGAGAAGGCGGTGGCCAGCGACGCGTCGTCGGTCTTCTCGCCGCGGACGATCTCCAGCAGCGGCAGGATCGCGACCGGGTTGAAGAAGTGGAAGCCCACGACCCGCTCGGGGTGCTTCAGCTTCGACGCCATCTCCGAGACGGACAGCGAGGAGGTGTTGGTCGCGAGGATGGCGTGCGCCGGGGCGACCGCCTCGACCTCCGCGAACACCTGCTGCTTGACGCTCATCTCCTCGAACACGGCCTCGATGACGAAGTCCGCGTCCGCGAAGCCGTCCGCCTTGTCCAGGACGCCGGAGACCAGGCCCTTGAGGCGGTTGGCCTTGTCCTGGTTGACGCGGCCCTTGAGCAGCAGCTTGTCGATCTCGCCGTGGACGTACTCCACGCCCTTGTCGATGCGCGCCTGGTCGATGTCGGTCAGCACGACCGGCACCTCCAGGCGGCGGGCGAAGAGCAGCGCCAGCTGGCTGGCCATCAGGCCGGCGCCGACCACGCCGACCTTGGTGACCGGGCGGGCCAGGTTCTTGTCCGGCGCGCCGGCCGGGCGCTTGGCGCGCTTCTGCACCAGGTTGAACGCGTAGATGCCGCTGCGCAGCTCGCCGCCCATGATCAGGTCCGCGAGGGCCTGGTCCTCGGCGTCGAAGCCCTGGCGCAGGTCGCCGTTCTTGGCCTTGGCGATGATGTCCAGCGCGCGGTAGGCGGCCGGGGCCGCGCCGTGCACCTTGCCGTCGGCGATGGCCTTGCCGCGCGCCACGGCCTGGTCCCAGGCGTCGCCGCGGTCCAGCTCGGCCCGGACGACCTCGACGTCGCCCTTGAGGACGGAGGCGGTCCACAGCAGCGACTGCTCCAGGAAGTCCGCGCCCTCGAAGATCGCGTCGGCGATCCCCAGGTCGTAGACCTGCTGGCCCTTGAGCTGCTTGTTCTGGTTGAGCGAGTTCTCGATGATCACCGAGACCGCGCGGTCGGCGCCGATGAGGTTCGGCAGCAGCACGCAGCCGCCCCAGCCGGGCACCAGGCCGAGGAAGACCTCGGGCAGCGAGAACGCGGGCAGCGCCTTGGAGACGGTGCGGTACGAGCAGTGCAGGCCGACCTCGACGCCGCCGCCCATGGCCGCGCCGTTGTAGTACGCGAAGGTCGGCACGGCGAGCGCGGACAGCCGCTTGAAGACGTCGTGGCCGCCCTTGCCGATGGCGAGCGCGTCCTCGTGCTTCTTCAGCAGCTCGACGCCCTTGAGGTCGGCGCCGACGGCGAAGATGAACGGCTTGCCGGTGATGCCCACACCGACGATCTCGCCGTCCGCGGCCTCCTTCTCGACCTGGTCGATCGCCACGTTGAGGTTGGCGAGGGACTGCGGCCCGAAGGTGGTCGGCTTGGTGTGGTCCAGGCCGTTGTCCAGCGTGATGAGCGCGAAGCGCCCGGCGCCGTACGGGAGGTCGAGGTGGCGTACGTGCGCCTGGGTCACGACCTCGTCGGGGAACAGCTCGGCCGCCCCCTTGAGAAGCTCTGCGGTGGTAGTCACTTGTTCCCCTCGAAGTGCGGGTTCTCCCAGATCACGGTGCCGCCCATGCCGAAGCCGACGCACATGGTGGTGATGCCGTAGCGGACGTGCGGCTGCTCCTCGAACTGCCGCGCCAGCTGCGTCATCAGACGCACGCCGGAGGAGGCGAGGGGGTGGCCGAACGCGATGGCGCCGCCGTACTGGTTGACGCGCGGGTCGTCGTCGGCGATGCCGTAGTGGTCCAGCAGCGACAGCACCTGGACGGCGAACGCCTCGTTGATCTCGAACAGGCCGATGTCGTCGATCGACAGACCGGCCTTGGCCAGCGCCTTCTCGGTCGCCGGGACCGGGCCGATGCCCATGACCTCCGGCTCCACACCGGCGAACGCGTAGTCCACCAGGCGCATCTTGACCGGCAGGCCCAGCTCGCGCGCCACGTCCTCGGCGGCGATCAGCGAGGCGGTGGCGCCGTCGTTCAGGCCCGCCGCGTTACCGGCCGTCACCCGGCCGTGCGCGCGGAACGGGGTCTTCAGGCCGGCCAGGTTCTCCAGCGTGGTGCCCGGACGCATCGGCTCGTCGGCGGTGGCCAGACCCCAACCGGTCTCGCCCGCCTCCTCGTTCGTCCGGCGCACGGAGATCGGCACCAGGTCGGCCTGGATCTTGCCGTCCGCGTACGCCTTGGCCGCCTTCTCCTGGCTGCGCACGGCGTACTCGTCGGCGCGCTGCTTGGTGATGTGCGGCAGGCGGTCGTGCAGGTTCTCCGCGGTCATGCCCATGAAGAGGGCCGACTGGTCGACCAGCTTCTCGCTGACGAACCGCGGGTTCGGGTCGACGCCCTCGCCCATGGGGTGGCGGCCCATGTGCTCGACGCCGCCGGCCACGGCGATGTCGTACGCACCGAAGGAGACGCCGCCCGCGATGGACGTCACGGCGGTCATCGCGCCGGCACACATCCGGTCGATCGAGAAGCCGGGCACGGACTGCGGCAGACCGGCCAGAATGCCGGCGGTCCGGCCGAGGGTCAGGCCCTGGTCGCCGATCTGCGTCGTCGCGGCCAGTGCGACCTCGTCGATACGGGCCGGGTCCAGGTCCGGGTTGCGGCGCAGCAGCTCCCGGATGCACTTGACGACCAGGTCGTCGGCGCGGGTCTCGTGGTAGATGCCCTTCGGGCCCGCCTTGCCGAACGGGGTGCGGACGCCGTCGACGAAGACGACGTCCCTAGCGGTACGAGGCACGTTGGCTCTCCTCCAGGTGCGGGGTGGCACTGCTGCGGGGCGCGCTCATGGCGCGCTGCCCACCGTCATGCTACTTGCGGGTAACCAACCTGCCCAGCCCCCTCGGCCGGAGCGGCGAACGTCACATCGATCGGATGTTGTCAGGGGCGGTCTCCGCGGCTTCCCGCGATCCGGGTGGCTTCGGCCGGTCTTCGATGCGTCGCGGACGTACAGGGACGTACCGGGCCTACTCTGCCCCCATGACTACGAAGCGAAGCGGAATGCTCGCACAGCGGAACCGTACGGCGGGCCTCCGCGCGGCCGGCCTGGTGTGCGCCGTGGCCGTGGCGGGCGCGCTGATCACCGGCTGCGGCGACGACAAGAGCGGCGGCGGCGACGGTTCCTCCTCCCCGTCGGCGTCCGGCGGCGGAAAGTCCGCGGCCGCCACCGCGTCCCCCACCGCATCCGGCAAGCTCACCGAGGACCAGTCCGAACGCAAGGCGCTCATCCCCAAGGCCAAGATCACGTATGACAAGGCGCTGTCGGCGGCCACCGGCGCCGTGTCCGGCTCCAAGCCGGTCAAGGCCGAGCTGAAGCGCGGGACGGGTAACAAGCCGGTCTGGGAGACCGAGGTCGCCACGACCGACGGCACCAAGAGCATGGTCACGGTCGACGCGGTCTCCGGTAAGGCGGCCAAGCCCCGGACCGACAGCGGCGAGGACGACGACGACAAGGCGAAGCTGGCCGGCTGGCTCAAGAAGGCCGAGGTCACCGCCCAGCAGGCGGCCCAGGTGGCCACCGACAAGAAGAAGGGCAAGGTCAGCTCGATCGAGCTGGACGACAACGACCAGGGCAAGGAGATCTGGTCCGTCGACGTCGTCACCACCGACGACTGGAACAAGACGACGTACGACATCGACGCGAGCAACAAGAAGGTGCTCCGCACCCACGTCGACACGGACTGAGGCGCCAGGCCGGACCTCAAGCCCGTCCTGGGGGCACCTCCCAGCGGTAGCCGGGGGAGCTCGGGGGCGGCGCGGCCGGAGGCTGTGCTCTCCCGCGACGGGGCGGGCAGCCCGCCCCGGGCCGTTGCGCATCGCACGCGGCCCGGGGCCGAACCGGGCCGCTCACTGCGAGAGCGCTCGCACCAGCAACGGCGTGACGAGCTCGACCTGCCAAGGCCGAGCACCGTACCCGGCCAGCGCCTCGGAAACCGCCGGCTCCGTCGCCTCCGGGGGCTCCCAGCAGACCCTGCGCACCGTGTCCGGCGTGATCAGGTTCTCCTGCGGCAGGTGCAGCTCCTCGGCGAGCGCGGTCACCGCCGCGCGCGCCGCGGAGAGCCGGGCCGCGGCCGCCGGGTCCTTGTCGGCCCAGGCGCGCGGCGGCGGGGGGCCGTTCAGCGGCTGGCCCGGCTGCGGCAGCTCGGACTCGGGCAGCGCCCGCGCCCGGTCGACCGCCGCCTGCCACTGCTCCAGCTGCCGGCGGCCCATGCGGTGCCCGAAGCCGGGCAGCGCGGTGAGGGCGTGCACGTTCGGCGGGACGTTCAGCGCGGCCTCCACGATCGCCGCGTCGCCCAGCACCTTGCCCGGCGAGACGTCCCGCTTCTGCGCGACCCGGTCGCGGGCCGTCCACAGCTCCCGTACGACTGCCATCTGCCGCCGTCGCCGCACCTTGTGCATCCCGGACGTACGGCGCCAGGGGTCCTTGCGGGGCGGTGCCGGCGGAGCGGCGGCGATGGCCGCGAACTCCTGCCGGGCCCAGTCCAGCTTCCCCTGCCGGTCCAGCTCCTCCTCCAGCGCGTCCCGCAGATCGACCAGCAGCTCCACGTCCAGCGCGGCGTACCGCAGCCAGGGCTCGGGCAGCGGGCGGGTGGACCAGTCCACCGCCGAGTGGCCCTTCTCCAACGCGTAGCCGAGGACGTTCTCGACCATCGCGCCGAGGCCGACCCGGGCGAAGCCGGCCAGCCGGCCGGCCAGCTCGGTGTCGAAGAGCGAGGCGGGGAGCATCCCTATGTCGCGCAGGCACGGCAGGTCCTGGGTCGCCGCGTGGAGGACCCACTCGGCGTCGGCGATCGCCTCGCCGAGCGCGCTCAGGTCGGGACAGGCGACCGGGTCGATCAGGACGCTGCCGGCGCCCTCGCGGCGCAGCTGGACCAGGTAGGCGCGCTGGCCGTAGCGGTACCCGGAGGCCCGCTCGGCGTCCACGGCGACCGGGCCGCTGCCGGCCGCGAAGGCGGCGACGACCTGCGCGAGGTCCTCGCCGGTCGCGGTCACGGGCGGGATGCCCTCGCGGGGTTCGAGAAGCGGGACCGGCGCCGGCCGGGGGTCTTCCGTTGCGTCCCCGGGGGTTCGCAGTGTCGAGTCTTCTGCGGTCTTTTGGGCGTCGGTCACCAGTCAAGGGTATCGGTGTATGCACCACGTCCGCCGAGGGAACGTTCCCTCGACGGACGCTGCGCCTGTGTAAAGGCCGTATAGGTGGGGTGGGTGGGCGGTGGGTCGGCCTCAGCGGCCGGTCCCGGTGCTCAGTGGATGATCCCGGTACGCAGCGCGACGGCGACCATGCCGGCCCGGTCGCCTGTGCCGAGCTTGCGGGCGATGCGGGCGAGGTGGCTCTTGACCGTCAGGGCCGACAGGCCCATCGAGACGCCGATGGCCTTGTTGGACTGGCCTTCGGCGACCAGTCTCAGCACCTCGACCTCGCGCCCCGAGAGCTCCCGGTAGCCGCCGGGGTGGCCGGGGGCGCCGGGCGGGCGGCGGTGCATGCGGGCCGCGCCGGCGCCGATGGGCGCGGCGCCGGGACGGCCCGGGATGCCGAGGTTGGTGCGGGTGCCGGTGACGACGTAGCCCTTGACGCCGCCGGCGAGGGCGTTGCGTACCGCGCCGATGTCGTCCGCTGCGGAGAGCGCCAGGCCGTTGGGCCAGCCCGCGGCCCGGGTCTCGGACAGCAGGGTGAGGCCGGAGCCGTCGGGAAGATGGACGTCGGCCACGCAGATGTCGCGCGGGTTGCCGACGCGGGGGCGGGCCTCCGCGATGGACGATGCCTCGATCACGTCGCGTACTCCGAGGGCCCACAGGTGGCGGGTCACGGTGGAACGGACGCGCGGGTCGGCCACGACGACCATGGCCGTCGGCTTGTTCGGGCGGTAGGCGACCAGGCTCGAAGGTTGCTCGAGGAGAACAGACACCGGGCCTCCTGGGGAGTGGCGGGGGACGGAAGCCGGCTTCAGGGGAGGGTGAGCCGGAGTGCTCCCGTGTTTGAAGGGTCATAGACCTCTTCGGCAGTAATCCGGCCGGACTTTAGAGTTTGATCACGATTTAATTGGGATCAATTCGGGCAAATCGGATGGGTGATCGAGGGTCCGGACAGCACACGTACAGCCCGTGACCACCCCGCGGGCGGCCCGGGCCGTACGTACGGACGCATGCTCAGCGGGGTTGCGGCCCCCGTCGCTGTGGGAGCGGTACCACGCCGCCCCGGCCCGCCGGTTCGACCGGCGCCGGCGGCAATCCGGCCACCTGGCACAGCAGGTCGCACCACGCCGTGAGATGCACCGCGGGGTCTCGCACGCCGTGCGGTCCCTCGGCCGGCGTCCACGAAGCACGCAGCTCGATCTGGCTGTCCGGCGCGCGGTCCCCGAGGCCACCGAAGTAGTACGAGCCCGCGCGCGTGACCGTGCCGCTCGGCGCCCCGTACGGCACGCCGCGCGCCTCCAGCGCACCCGTCAGCCAGGACCAGCACACCTCCGGCAGCAGTGGATCGGTGGCCATCTCCGGCTCCAGCTCGGCGCGGGCCAGCGTCACCACCCGGAAGGTGCCCTGCCAGGCGTCGTGGCCCGCCGGGTCGTGCAGCAGGACGAACCGTCCGTCCGCCAGGTCCGTGTCGCCGTCCGCTTCCCGTTCGACGACCGTCGCCTCCAGCGCGTGCGCGAACGGCGCGAGCCGTTTCGGCGCAGGCATCGGCGCGATCTCGATCTCGGACCGCAGCCGGGCGGCACGGAGCGCCTCGACCGCCTGACGGAAGGCGATCGGGGTCTCGTCCGCGCTGTCCGCGAGGTGTTCGTGAGCCGCTGCCATGCTGGGAAGGTTAGGCGCAATGCGCCGTTCATATGCGGAGGACACCCGGTGGGCGGGTCGCCCGTTCGGAGGTGTCCTCCCGCGCGTGCGAAGATTCGAGGCGTGAGTGCCAACGAATCCCCCCAAGCTCGCCACGCCGTTCGAGCCGGGGAGACCCCGATGACGGATCAGCAGACCGCCTCCTTCGCCCCGGAGAGCACGCGGGAGTCCGCGTTCCTCAAGGCCTGCCGGCGGGAGCCGGTCCCGCACACGCCGGTGTGGTTCATGCGCCAGGCCGGGCGCTCACTGCCGGAGTACCGCAAGGTCCGCGAGGGCATCGCCATGCTCGACTCCTGCATGCGGCCCGAGCTGGTCACCGAGATCACGCTGCAGCCGGTGCGCCGCCACCACGTGGACGCCGCGATCTACTTCAGCGACATCGTCGTCCCGCTGAAGGCCATCGGCATCGACCTGGACATCAAGCCCGGCGTGGGCCCGGTCGTCGCCGAGCCGATCCGCACCCGCGCGGACCTGGCGCGGCTGCGCGACCTCACCCCGGAGGACGTCCGGTACGTCACCGAGGCCGTCCGCATGCTCACCGGCGAGCTGGGCTCCACCCCGCTCATCGGCTTCGCGGGTGCCCCCTTCACCCTCGCCAGCTACCTCGTCGAGGGCGGCCCGTCGCGCAACCACGAGCACACCAAGGCGCTCATGTACGGCGACCCGCAGCTCTGGGCCGATCTGCTGGACCGCCTCGCCGAGATCACCGCGTCCTTCCTGAAGGTGCAGATCGAGGCCGGCGCCAGCGCCGTCCAGCTCTTCGACTCCTGGGTCGGCGCGCTCGCCCCGGCCGACTACCGCCGCTCGGTCATGCCGGCCTCCGCGAAGGTCTTCGAGGCCGTCTCCGGGTACGGCGTGCCGCGCATCCACTTCGGCGTGGGCACCGGCGAGCTGCTCGGCCTGATGGGCGAGGCCGGCGCCGACGTCGTGGGCGTCGACTGGCGGGTGCCGCTGGACGAGGGCGCGCGCCGGGTCGGCCCCGGCAAGGCCCTGCAGGGCAACATCGACCCTGCCGTCCTCTTCGCCCCGCGCGAGGCGGTGGAGGCCAAGGCCCGCGAGGTGCTGGACGCCGCCGCAGGGCTGGAGGGCCACATCTTCAACCTGGGCCACGGCGTCCTTCCGAACACCGACCCCGAGGCGCTGACCCGCCTGGTCGAGTACGTCCACGAGCAGACGGCGCGCTGAGGCACGCCGGGGCGCCCGCCGCACGGCAGGCGCCCCGGCCCCTCTCCTGCTACTGCGGCGCCGCGTCCGCCCGTACCGCCTGGACGGCCTTCCGCGCCGCCACCAGCACCGGGTCCCACACCGGTGAGAACGGCGGCGCGTAGCCCAGGTCCAGCGCCGTCATCTGCTCGACCGTCATCTTCGCCGTCAGCGCGACCGCCGCGATGTCCACCCGCTTCGCCGCGCCCTCCCGCCCGACGATCTGCACGCCCAGCAGCCGCCCCGACAGCCGCTCGGCGAGCATCTTCACCGTCATCGGCGCGGCGTTCGGGAAGTACCCCACCCGGCTCGTCGACTCGATCGTGACGGCCACGTACTGCAGCCCGACCGCCTGCGCGTCCTTCTCGCGCAGCCCGGTCCGCGCGATCTCCAGGTCGCACACCTTGCTGACGGCCGTGCCGACCACGCCGGGGAAGGTCGCGTAGCCGCCGCCGACGCCCGAGCCGATGACCTGGCCGTGCTTGTTCGCGTGCGTGCCGAGCGCGATGTGCCGGTCCCGCCCGGAGACCAGGTCCAGCACCTCCACACAGTCGCCGCCCGCCCAGATGTCCTCGTACCCGCGCACGCGCATCGCCAGGTCGGTGAGGATCCCGCCGGACGCGCCCAGCGGCAGCCCGGCGGCCTCGGCGAGCGTCGTCTCCGGCCGTACGCCCAGCCCCAGCACCACCACGTCCGCCGGGAACTCCTGCTCCGGCGTCACCACCGCACAGGCCCGGCCGTCGTCGCCGGTACGGATCTCCGTCACCTCGGCCCCGTTGACCATCTCGATGCCGAGCCCCGTCATCGCGTCGTGCACCAGGCAGCCCATGTCCGGGTCGAGCGTGGACATCGGCTCCGAGCCGCGGTTGACGACGGTCACCTCGTACCCGCGCTGGATCAGCGCCTCGGCCATCTCCACGCCGATGTACCCGGCGCCCACCACGACCGCGCGCCGCCCCTCTGTACGGGAGAGCGTGTCCAGCAGCGCCTGCCCGTCGTCGAGCGTCTGCACGCCGTGCACGCCCGGCGCGTCGATGCCCGGCAGCGGCGGCCGGAGCGGGGTCGCGCCGGTCGCGATCACGAGCTTGTCGTACGCCGTCCACTCCTCCGCGCCGGTGTCGAGGTCGCGCGACCGCACCCGCCGCTTGTCGACGTCGAGCTCCGTGACCTCCGTCCGCATCCGCAGGTCGATGTCGCGTTCCCGGTGCTGCTCCGCCGTCCGCGCGACCAGCGCGTCCCGCTTCTCCACGACCCCGCCCACCCAGTACGGGATGCCGCAGGCGGAGTACGACGTGAAGTTCCCGCGCTCGAACGCGACGATCTCCAACTCGTCGGGCTTGCGCAGCCTCCGGGCCTGCGACGCCGCGGACATCCCGGTCGCGTCCCCGCCGATGACCACCAGTCGCTCCGGTCGCTCAGCCATGGCCGGCTCCCTCCTCGCTCCGCGGACGCACCCGCGCCCGGCACCGGAAAGGCTACGGCCCGTAGCCCCCGCCACCCGGTGCCCGCGCCGCTGTCACGCCTGTGTCACAGCACTGTGTCCCGTGTTGGCAGAGATGTCCCTGAGTTGCGAAGATGTCTCGGCAAACAAGCCGTCCAGCCCGGCAGGGGGAGCCTGATGAAGTTCGACATGGGAGCGCAGACGCTGTCGACGCTGCAGACGAAGTCGCGGGGTTCGAGTGAGGATCTCGGAGGGCTGATTCGTCAGCTGGTGGATGCCGCGGCGCCGCTGGAGGGCAAGTTCAACGGTTCGGGCAAGGCGGCCTTCGACCAGTTCAAGGCTCGTTCCGATGAAATCGCCGCGTCGCTGCAGAGTTCGCTGTCGGCCATCCTCGGCGGCCAGAAGGGCATGGACTCGGCGTTCAGCTCGGGTGACCAGGAGCACGGGGACAATGCGCGGCAGCAGATGTCGGCGGCCAATTTCGACGCGGCGCGCTTCGGCGGCCGCTGACCTTCTGTGTGACGGGGAGTGAGTGTTGATGGGTGCTGCGGGTCAGGATCGTCGTTCGTACGACACGGGTGCGTCGGCGGATGCGCAGGGCAATATCCAGACGGTGATCGCGCGGCTGGAGCAGGTGATCACGGCGCGCGACGGTCAG
>NZ_JOFQ01000020.1 GCF_000718305.1 Streptomyces niger | reverse complement strand
GCGCCCCGACGGCACCCTCGAACACCTCGGCCGCGCCGACGACCAGGTCAAAATCCGCGGCTTCCGCATCGAACTCGGCGAGATCGAAACCACCCTCCTGCGCCATCCGGACGTCCGGGAAACGGTCGTCACCGTCCACGAGTCCCCCGACGGGCACCGCCGACTGATCGCGTACGTCGTCACCGGCACCGCGCTGCCCACCACCGAGCTGCGGGCGCACCTGGGCGCCACGCTCCAGGTCCTCGGCGCCGAGAAGGTCGGCATCCACGACAACTTCTTCGAGCTCGGCGGCGACTCCATCCTCTCCATCCAGGTCATCTCGCACGCCCGGCAAGAGGGTCTGCGGCTGACCTCGAAGCTGATGTTCCTGCACCAGACGGTGGCCGAACTGGCCGACGTGCTCGAGTGTGCCGACACCGCCACGGTCGCCGGTGACGAGCCGGCCGAGGTGTCCGGGCCGGTCGAACTCACCCCCGTACAGCGGTGGTTCTTCGAGGGACACACTGCGCACCCAGACCGGTACGCGATGTCCGTGCACGTCGCCCTGGCACCGGGCACCGACCCCGCCGTGCTGGAGCGCGCCCTGCTCGCGTGCGTCGACCACCATGACGCGCTGCGCATGCGGTTCGCGGCGGACGGTGCGGGCGGCTGGCGCCAGGAGTACGGCGCACGCCCCGGCGAACTGCTCCTTGTGCGGGACGTGCCCGCTGGGCCCGGCCAGGACCGGGCGCTGCACGACGCGGCGTCGGAGGCCCAGCGGGCGCTGAGCCTGCGCGACGGCACCCTGGTGAAGGGGGTCTTCCTGCGCATGCCTGACGCGGCGGCCCCGCCGCGGCTGTTCCTGGCGGTGCACCACCTGGTGATGGACGGCGTGTCGTGGCGCATCCTCCTGGAGGACCTGGCCACCGCGTACGCCCAGCTCACCGCGGGGCGGCAGGTTTCCTTGGGCGCGAAGTCCAGCAGCTACCAGCAGTGGGCGCGGCGGCTCGCCGAGCACGTCCGCTCGGGCGGATTCGACCACGAGACCGGCTACTGGCGGAAGGTCTCGTCCGGCACCGTGGACATCCCGTGCGACGGCCCGGCCACGAGCACGTACGGCGAGCTCGCGGTCGAGTCCGTCACCCTCGGCAGGGCGGAGACCAAGGCGCTGCTGCAGCGGGTGCCCGCCGTGTTCCGCACGCAGATCAACGACGTCCTGCTCGCCGCGCTCGGCCGCGTCCTGCACGACTGGGCGGGCGCCCCGGTCACCGTCGCCCTCGAAGGCCACGGCCGCGAGGAGCTCTTCGACGACATCGACCTGTCCCGCACCGTCGGCTGGTTCACCACCATCCACCCCGTACGGCTCGACGTGCCCGAGGGCGACTGGGGCCCGGCGCTGAAGGCCGTCAAGAAGGCACTGCGCAAGCTGCCCGGACGCGGTCTCGGTTACGGCGCCCTGCGCTACCTGTCCGAGCCGGGCAGCCCGGCGCACACCGCCCTCGCGGCGGCCCCGCGCCCGCGGATCAGCTTCAACTACCTGGGGCAGTGGGGCGGTTCCGCCGACCACGACGGACTGCTCCGGGACCGGCTGGCCGGCCTCGGGGCCGACCAGGCGCCGGACGAGGTGCGCCCGCACCTGCTCGACGTCGTGGCCGCCGTCAGCGACGGCGAGCTGCGCATCGACTGGCTGCACTCCTCCGCCGCCCACACCCCCACCACCGTCCGCCGGCTCGCGGACGACTTCGCCACCGCGCTGCGGCAGATCGTCGCCGCGGCCGGTAACTGAACGGACCTATCGGAAGGCTGTTGTTGTGGCTCGCTATGTACTGAGTGACGACGAGAAGAACATACTGGCCGGCATCGCCGACGAGTTCCTGGCGTCCCACCCGGTCTGGGACCCGCTGGAGTACGCCGACGACATCCGCGTCGAGGCGGAGCGGATGCCGGAAGGCGTACGCCGCTTCCTGGTGGCGTCGCGCGGGGCGGAGGACGCCGTCATCGTGGTGGCGAACCTGCCCGTCGCGGCGGACCTGGTACCGACCCCGCCGAGCTGGCAGGTCGCGGAGAAGGAGGGCGCCGCGATCCGCGAGGAGCTGGTGCTGCTGCTGATCGGCTCCGTTCTCGGCGACGCGTTCGGCTGGGCCAACCAGCAGAACGGCCGGCTCGTGCACGACGTCTGCCCGTCCAAGGGCCAGGAGAACTCCCTGACCAGCGCGAGCAGTCAGCAGCAGCTCACGCTGCACACGGAGGACGTGTTCCACGCCTGCCGGGGCGACTACGTGGCGCTGATGTGCCTCCGCAACCCCGACGCGGTGGGGACGACCGTGGCGCTGCTGGACTCCGTGGAGTTCGACGAGCCGGTGCGGCAGGTGCTGCACGAGGACCGCTTCCGGTTCTTCCCGGACGACTCGCACAACGTGGTGCCGCAGCACAGCGCGGAGAACCCCTCGGCCCTGGAAGAGCGCCCGCACGAGGTGGCCTCCGTGCTCTTCGGCCCACAGGAGGCGCCCTACCTGCGGATCGACGCCGACTTCACCAGCGCCGTGCCCGGTGACGCCACGGCCGAACGGGCTCTGAACGAGGCGGCCGAGGCGCTGGCCGCCGCGGCGGAGCGGCTGGTCCTCAGCCCCGGTGAGGCTGCGTTCATCGACAACTACCGGGTCATCCACGGCCGGGACACCTTCACGCCGCGCTACGACGGGACGGACCGCTGGCTCAAGCGCACCAGCCTGGTGCGCGACCTGCGACGCACCTACGTGCGGACCGAGTCGCGTTCGCGGCTGCTCGGCTGATGCGGCACCGTACCCGGAAGAGCGGCGGTGCGCGCGGCTTCACGCTGCTGTGGGTGAGCTCGGCGCTGGGCGAGGCGTCCTACAGCACGTCGCTGATCGTGCTGCCGCTCCTGGTCCTCGCCCTCACGGGTTCGCCCTCGCAGGCGGGCGTCATCGGCTTCGTCGACGCGACGGCGCTGCTCCTGGCGGGGCTGCCCGCCGGCGCCGTCGCCGACCGGTACGACCGCCGGAGCGTGCTGCTGTGGTGCCAGGGCACGCTGGTCGCCGTGTTCGGCGCCTTCGCCGCGCTGCTGTGGGCCGGCGCCGTCTCCCTGCCCGCGCTCGTGGGGCTGGCCCTCGTCAACGGGGCGGCGACCGCCTTGATGACGGCGGCGGGCGAAGCGATGATCCCCAGCCTGGTGGCGGAGGAACGGCTCTCCGACGCGGTGGCGATGAACGCGGCGCGTACGTACGCGGGGCAGCTCGCCGGCACCTCTGCCGGCGGGTTCCTGCTGGCGGTGAAGAACGCCTTCCCGTTCGTCGTGGGGTGCCTCGCGCACCTCACCGGGCTGGTGCTGCTGCTGTTCCTGAAGCGCCGGCCGCCGACCGGCCCCACCGCGGACCGGCCGGCGGCCGGCGGGCGGGGGCTGCTGGAGGGGATCCGCTGGATCCTGCGCCATCCGTTCCTGCGCGTGGGGCTGGTCTGTGCGACGGCGACGAACTTCTTCTTCGGCGTCATCTACTTCATCGTCATCGCCTCCGCGCAGACCAGCGGCATGCATACCGGGCTCATCGGAGCCATGGCCGGGCTGCTGGGCGTCGGCGGCCTGCTGGGCGCCCTGGCCGCGCCGCTGCTGCAACGCGTCCTCACCGGCGCCTGGCCCATCCACGTCGTGCTGTGGGCCTTCGTCGTGCTGACCGCCGGCATCGCGGTGCTGCCCGGCGGCTGGACACCGGGGGTGCTGCTGGGCGCCGTCGCCTTCGCGGCGCCGACGGCGAACGCCTACTTCACCACGCACCAGCTGCGGCTCACCCCGGACAGCCACCGGGGGCGGGTGATGAGCGTCGCGGCCGTCGCGAGCGGCGGCGGGGGCGCGGTCGCCCCGCTGGCGGGCGGCGTCGTGCTGGACCTGGCGGGCCGGTTCGCCGGGCTGCTGGGCTGTACGGCCGTGATGGCGGTCGTCGCGCTGCTGACCCTGCTCAGCCCCGCCCTGCGTGACGTACCGCAGCCCAGACAGCCGGAAGCGCCGACGGCGGCCGAACCGGCTCCCGAGCCCGACCGGGCCCCGGCATGACGGCCGGCCCGCAGACCCCTGCCGCACACCCCTCACAGACAGGCAAGAACAGTTCACCATGACAATCGATCTGGCCAACCCCGACCTTTACACCACCGACGCCCGCTTCGGGATGTGGGACGAGTACATCCGGTCGGACGCGAAGGTATGGAGTGAGCCGGGATTCTCTCCGTCCGGCTTCTGGTCGGTCTTCTCCCACCGCGACGTATCCGCCGTCCTTTCCCCCAAGGCTCCCTTCACCTCCGAGTACGGCATGATGATCGGTTTTGACGCCGAACACCCCGACAACTCCGGCGGCCGGATGCTGGTGGTGAGCGAAGGGAACTGGCATTCCGTCCTCAAGCGCCTCATCGGCCCCTTCCTCTCCCGGCTGCGCGCCCCCGAACTCCGATCGGTGCTGCAGCGCGAGGTGCAGGAGATCGTCGAGCGGCTGCGCACGGAGGATTCCACGGACATCGCGCTCAGCGTCGGCCCGCGGCTGCCCGCCGCGATCGTCTGCGAGGTCATCGGTGTCCCCCTCAGCGAGCGGGAACAGCTCATCGAACTGACCAACCACGCCTTCGGCGGCGAGGAAAGCAGCTTCGACAAGATGACGCCCGCCGAGGCACACACGGAAATCCTCTTCTATTTCCACGAACTGATCGAGCGCCGGCAGCGGGAACCCGGGCCGGACCTGGTGAGCGCGCTGCTCGCGGACGGCCGGCTGACCACCGAGGACGTGCTGATCAACTGCGACAACGTGCTGATCGGCGGCAACGAGACCACCCGGCACTCGATCACCGGCGCCTTCCACGCCCTGCACGCGTTCCCCGGTGCCCTGGACGCCCTGCACGCCGACCCGGACCTCATGGACCGGGCCGTGGAGGAAGTGGTCCGGTGGACCTCTCCGGCGGCGCACGTGCTGCGCGTGGCGACCGAGGACTGCGAGATCGGCGGCCAGGAGATCCACAAGGGTCAGCCGGTGGTGGCCTGGCTGTCCGCCGCGAACCGCGACGAACGGCTCTTCCCCGACCCGCACCGCTTCGTGCCCGACCGCGCCGCCAACCGGCACCTGGGCTTCGGCAACGGTCCGCACCACTGCCTCGGCGCCGCCCTCGCCCGGCTCGAACTGCGGGAACTGCTGCGTCAGCTGACGGCGGAGGTGCGGGCGGTGAACCTGCGTGGAGAGGCGACGTGGATGCGGTCGAATCTCGTGCAGGGCTACAGTCGCCTGGAAGTCTCCCTGTATTGGCGCTGAGTACCTCCGCGCCGTCCCATATGATCTTGCAAAAACACGGGGGAGCTTGTCATGCAGGAACTGTTTCTTCGAGTCGAAGACCTGGCCCGAATACGCATCATCGCCTCTTTGGGCATGGCGTTCGAGAGCCATCTGGCCTGGGGGCGGCTGGCGGAACAGAAACGCGACGCCCTCTTCGAATGGCGCCGGGCGGCCCGTAGCCGATTGCGCAGGCTGTCCGCCGCGCACCCGGCGACGGAGCCCTCCCAATCCCTTGTGGAGACGCTCACCTCACCGCTTCCGCCGGATACGGACACGTTCCACACCGTGGCCGTCGAGCCTTTCTGGGGCGGCATTCACCGGTTGCTGAAAGCGGAGCGCGACACATGCGGCCGGACGGTACTGACCGGCGGCATGGAACAGGTGCTGAACAGCAGGCATCCGGACGTCCGCTGGGAAGCCCCGGTGCTCCGCATCGACAATCCGCAGCCGGCCCGGCGCATCCCCCTGGCCGGCCGGGGCATGACGCTCGTGCCCTCCCTGTTCGCACCGCACCCGATCCTGATCGACGACCGCATGGGGTGGCACGGGCTGCCGATCCTCGTCTACAACGTCACCCCGGACGCGGAATCCGCCGCCACGCTGTGGCAGGGCCACGAAGGCGGGTCGGCCCTGCACGCCCTGCTGGGCCGCACGCGGGCCGATGTGCTGGCCGCCCTGCGGGAGACCCGCTCGACGGGGCAGGTCGCCGACCGCCTCGACATATCCAGCCCGTCCGCCAGCAAGCACCTCACCGTGCTGCGCCGGGCGGGATTCGTGATCACGGAACGTCGGCAGAACCTGACGGTCCACCGCCTCACCCCGTTGGGCGAGGCCATCCTCGGCTGAAGAAACGGACCCCGCATGCACTCGTCCTGGCTCACCCGCCACACCTCCCCCGGCCGGCCCCACCGCCGCCTGATCTGCTTCCCCCACGCCGGCGGCGCCGCGAGCTTCTACCGCGGCTGGCAGCGGTACGCAGGCCCGGAGTCGGAGCTCCTGGCCGTCCAGTACCCGGGCCGCGAGAACCGGCTGCGCGAGCCGCTGGTCCCGGCGATGGAACAGCTGGTGGCGGCCCTGACCGCCGAACTGTCGGCGCTGCCGCCGCTGCCCACGGTGCTCTTCGGCCACAGCATGGGCGCGGCCGTCGCCTATGAGACCCTCCTCCGCCTCGAACGGGCGGGTACGACCCACATCACCCGCCTGTGCGTCTCCGGCCGAGCCCCCGACGACGCCTCCCGCACCACCGTGCGGACCGACGACGAGGTGGTCGAGGCGGTCACCTCGCTGGGCGGCACCAACGCCGCCGTCTTCGAGGACCCGGATCTGCGCGACCTCTTCCTGCCCATCATCCGCAACGACTACCGTCTGATCGACACGTACCGCAGGGACCCGGACGCACCGCTGCTGCGCGCCGACGTCCACGCCCTCACGGGCTCGTGCGACCCCCGGGTCACCCCGGAGCAGGCGCTGGGATGGCGCGCCACGACGGCGGGCTCCTTCGCCCTGTCGGTCTTCGAGGGCGACCACTTCTACCTGGTGCCCGCCGCCGAGCAAGTGGCCCGTACGGTCATGGCGCCGGCGACGTCCCTGCCGGTTCGGACGTCCCTTCCGGTTTAGCGGCATGATCCCGGTCGGGGGAGGTGCCGGGCGACTCGGGGGCGCGCCGGATGTCGCGCGGCGGGCCGGGCGCGCAGGCTTGAGTCATGACTCGCACCCGTCTCGTACTCATGGCACTCGTGCTCTGCGGGAGCATCCTGGGCGCCGCCGCGCTCCCACCGTCCGAGGAGCGGGCCCTCCAGGCCATGGAGCGCAGCGCCTACCCACTGCGCACGTCCGAGCCGCAGGGCGATCTGCGTGACCTGCGGCCCTTCGGGCGCATGGTGGGCGACGCGAAGGTGGTCGGGCTGGGCGAGGCGACGCACAGCTCCCACGAGTTCTTCACCATGAAGCACCGCGTGCTGCGCTACCTGGTGGAGCAGAAGGGGTTCCGCGCCTTCGCGCTGGAGACGAGCTGGAGCACCGGCCGGCGGCTGGACACGTACGTGCGGACGGGCGAGGGCGACCCGCGGCGCATCATGCAGGACGAGTTCCAGGACACCTACGCGTGGTGGAACACGAAGGAGTACCTCGCCCTCGTCAAGTGGATGCGCGCGTACAACGTCCAGCACCCGGACGACCCCGTGCGCTTCCTGGGCGACGACTTCGCGTACGCCGGCCCGGAACTGTACGACGCGGTGCTCCGGTACGTGGCCCGGCACCGGCCCGCCCTCCTGCCGCGGATGACCGCGCTGTACCGGGGGCTGCGCCCCACCACCACCGCCGGCACGTACATGAAGGACTACCTGAACCGCCCGCTGGCCGAGCGCCGGGCCATGGCGTCGCGGACCGCCTCGGCCCTGACCCTCCTCGCCGCGCAGCCGGTGCCGGAAGGCGCGACGGAGAACTCCCGCGCCTGGGCCGTGCAGAACGCCCGGGCCATCGCGCAGACCGCCCGGGGCTACGCCTTCGACTTCGACGACAAGGACGACCTGAGGGCGTCCATGGGCTACCGCGACCGGCTCATGGCGGACAACGTCGCCTGGTGGCAGGCCCGGACGGGCCAGAAGGTGCTGCTGTCGGCGCACAACGCCCACGTCTCGTACCGCACCTCCGACCCCCGCTACCCGCGCATGCAAGGCGCGGATCTGCGGGAGCTCCTGGGCGATGACTACGTGAGCGTCGGCGCGTCCTTCGGTGACGGTTCCTTCAACGCGGCCGGCCCCGACGGCAAGACCCGCGTCTACACCCTCGGCGGGCCTGCGAAGGACAGCACCGAGCACTTCCTCGACCGCGTGCGCCGCACCGACTACCTCGTCGACCTGCGTACCGTCTCCGATTCTGCCCGCGACTGGCTGCGCACGCCCCGTCCGACGCGCAGTATCGGCACGGACTACCCCGAGCCCGCCCACCGCATCGCCCCGGCCCGGTCCCACGACATCGTCTTCCACCTCCACCACCTGACCCCGGCCCACCTCCTGGTCACTCCCCGGTGACCCACCCGCGGATCGAGGTTCGGTGCCGGCTCCCGTGGACGGGGCCGGCACCGGCCTGTGGCCGCCCGGTCCCATCGGGACGGGGCCGACCGGTATCTCCGCCCGTCACGCCGCCCGCGCCACAGGTTTTCCCACTCCCGCACGAATGGTCCGGCATGCCGTCGCGACCGGTGTGGCGGGCGTCAGCAACACGGTGGAGCACCGCGGCGGCGAGCCGGTAATTCCTCTCGGCAGGGGTCTTGACCGATGGTTCCGCGGCGACGTAGCGTCAAGTGCACCGACTCGTGAGCTGCTGAAAGGAGGCGAAGTCGGATGTCCACCATCTTCGACCTGCATCGCCTCGCTCACCGGGCCGCCTGGGTCCCGGGTCGGGTAGCACACGGCTGCTGAGCAGCCTCTTTCCGGCGTGCCCTCTCGCGGCCCCGGCATTTTTTCTGTCACCGCCCGCGGCACGTCATTGCGCACCGATATTCGCTGCGCAATTCCGAGCTGTGCCGATTCACGCTGCGGTTTCTGAGCTGCGCCTTCGAAAAAGAAAGCTCCTGAAATGGCAACTAGGACAACCATCACCGCGCGCCGAAATGAGGATGTGCCATGGTAACGGCGCGGATCACGGTCAATGGGAAAGAAACACCGATCTCGCCGGCTGCGCCCCACACCACGGTGCTGGATTTCCTGCGCGAGCGCGGCCTCACCGGCACCAAGGAGGGCTGTGCCGAGGGCGAGTGCGGCGCCTGTTCGGTCCTGGTGGCCCGCCCCGGAGTGAACAAGCCGACCGACTGGGTGGCGGTCAACGCCTGCCTCGTCCCGGCCGCGGCGCTCGACGGCCAGGAGGTCATCACCTCCGAAGGCCTCGCCACCGCCGGCGAACCCGGCACACCGCCCACGCTTCACCCGGTGCAGGAGGAGATGGCGGTCCGCGGCGGTTCCCAGTGCGGTTACTGCACGCCGGGCTTCATCTGCAGCATGGCCGCCGAGTACTACCGGCCCGACCGGTGCGCGCACGCGGACTCGGGCGCGGCGTCGGCCCCGTCCGACAGCACCGACTCCGAGCACGGGCCGAACGGTTTCGACCTGCACTCGCTGAGCGGAAACCTGTGCCGCTGCACCGGTTACCGCCCGATCCGCGATGCCGCGTTCGCCGTGGGGGAGCCCACCGAGGACGACCCGCTGGCACAGCGGCGCGAGCAGTCCCCGCCCGCCCCGGTCGCCACCGAGTACGCCCAGGACGACAAGGTGTTCGTGCGGAAGAACACCCTGGGCGAGACGCTGCAACTGCTGCGCGAGCGGCCCGACGCGGTCGTGGTCGCCGGCTCCACCGACTTCGGTGTGGAGGTGAACATCCGCTCCCGGCGGGAGGACTGCGTGGTCGGCATCGACCGGCTGCCCGAGCTGCGGGAGCTGCGCATCGAGTCCGACCACATCGAGATCGGTGCGGCGCTGACGCTCACCGAGATCGAGCGCCGGCTGGACGGCCGGGTCCCGCTGCTGGCGGAGCTGTTCCCGCAGTTCGCGTCCCGGCTCATCCGGAACGGTGCGACCCTCGGCGGCAACCTGGGTACCGGCTCCCCCATCGGTGACAGCCCGCCGGTGCTGCTCGCGCTGGAGGCGTCGCTGGTGCTCGCCGACGCCGACGGTGAGCGGGTGGTCCCGCTGGCCGACTACTTCACCGGTTACCGCCAGAGCGTGCGCCGGCCCGGTGAACTGATCCGTGCGGTACGCATCCCGCTGCCGCTGTCGCCGGTCACGGCCTTCCACAAGATCGCCAAGCGGCGCTTCGACGACATCTCCAGCGTGGCGGTCGCCTTCGCGCTCGACATCGAGGACGGCGTCGTACGCAAGGCCCGCATCGGCCTGGGCGGCGTGGCCGCCACCCCGATCCGCGCCCTCGCCGCCGAGACGGCCCTGGAGGGCAAGCCGTGGGTGCCGGCGACCGTCGAGGCCGCGGCGCAGGTGCTGCGGGCCCAGGGCACGCCGATGAACGACCACCGGGCCAGCGCCGACTACCGCGCCGCGATGCTCGGCCAGAGCCTGCTGAAGCTGTACGCACGAACCCCTGAGGCGGTGTCGTCATGAGCCAGTTGTCCGAGCGTCCCGAGAAGCCCGTCGTCGGCCTCCCGATGCCGCACGAGAGCGCGAGCCTGCACGTCACCGGCGCGGCGCTCTACACCGACGACCTGGTGCAGCGCACCAAGGACGTGCTGCACGCGTACCCGGTCCAGGTCATGAAGGCCCACGGCAGGATCACCGCGCTGCGCACCGAGCCCGCGCTCGCCGTACCGGGTGTGGTCCGCGTGCTGACCGGCGCCGACGTGCCCGGCGTCAACGATGCCGGCATGAAGCACGACGAGCCGCTCTTCCCCGACGAGGTCATGTTCCACGGCCATGCGGTCGCCTGGGTGCTCGGTGAGACCCTGGAGGCGGCCCGGCTCGGTGCGGCGGCCGTCGAGGTGGAGCTCGACGAGCAGCCCTCCCTGATCACGCTCCAGGACGCGATCGCGGCCGGCAGCTACCACGGCGCGCAGCCCGTGATGGAGACCGGTGACATCGACGCGGGCTTCGCGGACTCCGCGCACGTGTTCACCGGCGAGTTCCAGTTCGCCGGCCAGGAGCACTTCTACCTGGAGACGCACGCGGCGCTCGCCCAGGTCGACGAGAACGGGCAGGTGTTCATCCAGAGCAGCACCCAGCACCCCTCGGAGACCCAGGAAATCGTCTCGCACGTGCTCGGCGTCCCCAGCCACGAGGTGACGGTGCAGTGCCTGCGGATGGGCGGCGGCTTCGGCGGCAAGGAGATGCAGCCGCACGGCTTCGCGGCCGTCGCCGCGCTCGGCGCCAAGCTGACCGGCCGCCCCGTCCGGTTCCGGCTCAACCGGACCCAGGACCTGACCATGTCCGGCAAGCGGCACGGGTTCCACTCCACGTGGAAGATCGGCTTCGACGCCGAGGGCCGTATCCAGGCCCTCGACGCCACCTTGACCGCGGACGGCGGCTGGAGCCTGGACCTGTCCGAGCCGGTCCTCGCCCGCGCGCTGTGCCACATCGACAACACGTACTGGATCCCCAACGCGCGCGTCGCCGGTCGCATCGCCAAGACCCACACGGTCTCCAACACCGCCTTCCGCGGGTTCGGCGGACCGCAGGGCATGCTGGTGATCGAGGACATCCTGGGCCGCTGCGCGCCGCGGCTCGGCCTGGACCCCATGGAGCTGCGGGAGCGCAACTTCTACCGGCCGGGTCAGGGCCAGACCACGCCGTACGGACAGCCGGTCACGCAGGCCGAGCGGATCTCCACCGTCTGGCAGCAGGTCCAGGACGACGCCGGCATCGCCGATCGCAAGCGTCAGATCGCCGCCTTCAACGCCGCGCACCCGCACACCAAGCGGGCCCTCGCGATCACCGGCATCAAGTTCGGCATCTCCTTCAACCTCACCGCCTTCAACCAGGGCGGCGCGCTGGTGCTGATCTACAAGGACGGCTCGGTCCTGATCAACCACGGCGGCACCGAGATGGGCCAGGGCCTGCACACCAAGATGCTGCAGGTGGCCGCCACCACGCTGGGCATCCCGCTGCACAAGGTCCGGCTCGCCCCGACGCGTACCGACAAGGTGCCCAACACCTCCGCCACCGCGGCCAGTTCGGGCGCCGACCTGAACGGTGGGGCGATCAAGAACGCCTGCGAGCAGTTGCGCGAGCGGCTGCTCCAGGTGGCCTCCACCCAGCTGGGCGCGAACGCCTCGGACGTACGCATCGTCGAGGGCGTCGCACGCGCCCTGGGCAGCGACCAGGAGCTGGCCTGGGACGACCTGGTGCGCACCGCGTACTTCCAGCGCGTCCAGCTGTCGGCGGCCGGGTACTACCGGACCGAGGGGCTGCACTGGGACGCGAAGACGTTCCGCGGCTCGCCGTTCAAGTACTTCGCCCACGGCGCCGCCGCGACCGAGGTGGAGGTGGACGGCTTCACCGGCGCGTACCGCATCCGGCGGGTGGACATCGTGCACGACGTCGGCGACAGCCTCTCCCCGATGATCGACATCGGTCAGGTCGAGGGCGGCTTCGTGCAGGGCGCGGGCTGGCTGACGCTGGAGGATCTGCGCTGGGACACCGGTGACGGGCCGAACCGCGGCCGGCTGCTGACCCAGGCGGCCAGTACGTACAAGCTGCCGAGCTTCTCGGAGATGCCCGAGGAGTTCAACGTCACGCTCCTGGAGAACGCCACCGAGGACGGCGCGGTCTACGGGTCCAAGGCGGTGGGTGAGCCCCCGCTGATGCTGGCGTTCTCGGTGCGCGAAGCGCTGCGGCAGGCCGCCGCGGCGTTCGGGCCCGCCGGAGTCAGCGTGGAGCTCGCCTCCCCGGCCACCCCGGAGGCGGTGTACTGGGCCGTCGAAGCAGCCCGCGGCGGCAACACGGGGAGCAGCGACAGCGCATCCCCCACCGCTGCGCACGTCTTGAGCAATGCCTGACATGACCTGGGTGTCCGCGGCCGCGCGGTTGCGAGCCCGCCGGGAGACCGGCGTGCTCGTGACCGTCGCGACCGTGCGCGGCCACGCGCCCCGCAAGGCCGGCGCCAAACTCGTCGTGGGACGGAACGAGACGTGGGGCTCGATCGGCGGCGGCAACATCGAGGCCGTCGCGATCGACCGCGCCCGCGAGCTGATCGGTTCGGCCGCCCCGGAGACGGAGCTGCTGGACTTCGCCCTCAACGACAAGGTCACCGGCCTGCACGGGGTGCAGTGCTGCGGCGGAACCGTCAGCGTGCTGCTCGAACCGCTGCCGGTGGTACCGGCGGTGGCGATCTTCGGGGTCGGGCACGTCGGCTACGAGCTGGCCCGCATCCTGGCCCGCCACGACCTCGATCTGCATCTGATCGACTCACGACCCGACATGCTCGCCGACGAACGGCTGGAGGTGCTCGCGGACGCGGTGGCGCAGGTCCACGTGCACCACACGCCGCTGCTTCCGGAAGCGGTGCTGGAGGAGCTGGCGGCCGGCACCCACGTCCTGATCATGACGCATGATCACGCGGAGGACGCCGCCCTGTGCGACGCCGCCCTGCGCACCCCCGGCCTCGGCTCGATCGGGCTGATCGGCTCGGCCGCCAAGTGGGCGCGGTTCCGCAAGCGCCTGTCCACCGAGGGCGGCCACGACGACGCCACCATCGAGCGGATCAAGTGCCCGATCGGGTTGCCCGGGATCACCGGCAAGGAACCGGCCACGATCGCGGTGGGCGTCGCGGCGGACCTGCTCCAGACCTTCGCACAGCAGGACCGCCACTGAAGCGGTGCCGGACGCGGTACAACGCCTTCCGCCCGCCCGGTACCGCCCGAGGACACACCGACAACGACGGCCATCGCGCCCTCCCCGGCCGTCACCTGCACGGGGAGCCCGCGATGGCCGTTCCGCGTTCTCTCTCTTCCCGCCGCGCGCGACCACGGACTTTTCGCACATCGTGGCCCTCGACCGGGTCCCGTAGGAAGCTACGAACATCGCCTTCCGACCGGGCCATCTTTCATGCCTTCCTCGCCTGGCTGGAAGGGCTCCCCTGGCTGTGTACTTGGCGTCACGTCGCGAGGTCACAGGCGTGCCGGCCGGTAGGGCCGCCGCGGGCCGCCGCCCTGCGAAGCGGCATCCCACACCCGCCTCCCCACTTTTCCCGAAGGAGCAACACGATGACCACTCAGGCTCAGGAAACCAACGTGCAGGACCTCGAGACCGCCTGGATGCAGGAGGCGATCCAGCTGGCGACCACCAGCGTGGCCAACGGCGGCGGCCCGTTCGGTGCCCTGGTCGCCAAGGACGGCGAGGTCGTCGCCACCGGCAACAACCAGGTCACCGCGACCCTGGACCCCGTGGCGCACGCCGAGGTCACCGCGCTGCGGGCCGCCTGCCGGGAGCTGAACACCTTCTCCCTGGAAGGCTGCACCCTGGTCACCTCGTGCGAGCCGTGCCCGATGTGCCTGTCCTCCTCGCTGTGGGCGCGCGTGGACCGGATCGTCTACGCCGCCGACCGGCACGACGCCGCGGTGGCCGGCTTCGACGACCGCAAGTTCTACGACCTGTTCGAGAAGAAGCCCGCCTCGATGTGGCCCATGGCGGTACACCACCTGGACCTGCCCAACCGCACGGCGCCGTTCGACGCCTGGCTGGCCAAGGCCGACCGCATCGCGTACTGACGAGTCCTGACCGGCGGCGGCGGACCGGATCCGCCGCTGCCGGTCAGGGCATCCGGGCGGTCCTGGCGCCCTCTGCCCCGGCCATCAGCGCCGCGTACACCGCCAGCGACGCCGTCAGGCCCACTGCCCAGCCGTAGTCGGCCAGCGGGCGGAGGACGGGGAGCAGCCCGTCCGCCGGGAACGGGCCCTTGCCCGGTTGCGAGTACGAGCCGCCCACGGCGAGCAGGCCGCCGAGGACGAACGCCACGAGGGCCCGCCGGTTCCAACCGGCCGTGTACCAGTAGCGGCCGTGCGGCCGGTACAGGTCGGCGAGGTGCAGGACGGTGCGGCGGACGATCCAGTAGTCGGCGATGAGGATGCCGGCGACCGTGCCGAGGAGCCCGCCGACCACGCCGAGCCAGGTGAAGATGTACAGCTCGGGCGTGGCGGTGAGTTTCCAGGGGAAGACGAGGACGCCGATCACGCCGGTGATCAGCGCGCCGCTGCGGAAGGTCAGCAGGCGCGGGGCGAGGTTGGCCAGGTCGTAGGCCGGGGAGACGACGTTGGCTGCGATGTTCACGCTGATCGTGGCGATCAGGACCGTGACGAGGGCGAAGAGCAGGCCGAAGACGTTGTCGGCCTTGCCCGCCAGGGCCACCGGGTCCCAGACCGGCACGCCGTAGACCGCCTGGGAGCCGGAGGTGACCAGGACGGAGAGGAGCGCGAAGGCCGTCATGGTGGTGGGCAGGCCGAGCGTCTGGCCCCAGACCTGGGCGCGCTGCCCGGCGCCGAAGCGGGTGAAGTCCGGGATGTTCAGGGACAGCGTCGCCCAGAAGCCGATCATGCCCATCAGGGACGGGAAGAAGACCGGCCAGAAGTCCGCGCCCCAGCCCAGCTTGCTCGGCTGGTCCAGGAGCGGGCCGAGGCCGCCGGCCTGAGCGGCGATCCAGGCCAGCAGCGCGACCGCGCCGACCAGGACGAAGGGCGCCGCCCAGTTCTCGAAGCGGCGCAGGGTCTCCATGCCCCGCGCGATGATGGCCAGTTCGAGCACCCAGAAGACGACGAAGCAGAGCCAGAGGGTCCAGGGGTATCCGGCGACGGGTGCCGCCTTCTCCCAGCCGCCACCGAAGACCTTGCCGAGCAGGATGTAGATGCCCTGGCCGCCGATCCAGGTCTGGATGCCGAACCAGCAGCACGCCACGGCGGCCCGCAGCAGCGCCGGCAGGTTGGCCCCGCGCAGGCCGAAGGAGGCCCGGGCCAGGACCGGGAACGGTATGCCGTACTTGGGTCCGGCGTGCCCTGTGAGCAGCATGGGGAACAGCACGATGACGTTGGCGAGGGCGATGGTGAACACCGCCTGCCGCCAGTCCATGCCGAGCGCGACCAGGCCGGAGGCCAGCGTCCAGGACGGGATGTTGTGCGCCATGCCCACCCACAGGGCGGCGAAGTTGTACGTGGTCCAGTGCCGTTCGGCGGCGGGCACGGGGCGCAGGTCGGCGTTGCTGAACCGGCCGTCGGGTATCGCGTCCGGTGGGAGTTCGACGCGGCCGTCCGGGGCCGGTGGCCCGTCGTCGCGGCCGTCGGAGGACACGGCGGGGGTTCTCACTCCGCCGCCAGGGCCGGGATGACGTCGGTGCCGTACGCGTCGATCGTGGCTTCTTTGCTGTCGTGCATGGCGTAGAGGGCGAAGTGGTCGACGCCGAGGGCGCGCAGGGCGCGGAGCTTTTCGATGTGGGCCTCGGGCGGGCCGAGGACGCAGAAGCGGTCGACGATCTCGTCGGGGACGAAGGCGGTGTCCGGGTTGCCGGCCCGGCCGTGGTGGGCGTAGTCGTACTTCTCGCGGGTCTTGATGTACGCGGTCAGCTCCTCGGGGACCATGCCGGAGTGCTCGCCGTACCGGCTCACCAGGTCGGCGACGTGGTTGCCGACCATGCCGCCGAACCAGCGGCACTGTTCGCGGGCGTGGGCCGGGTCCTCGCCGATGTACGCGGGGGCCGCCACGCAGATCGTCAGCGCGTCGGGGTCGCGGCCGGCCTCGGCGGCGGCGTCCCGTACGGCCTTGACCATCCACTCGGTGAGGAAGGGGTCGGCGAGCTGGAGGATGAAGCCGTCGGCGAGCCGGCCCACCATCGCCAGGGCCTTGGGCCCGTACGCCGCCATCCAGACCGGCAGCCGGCCGTCGCGGACCCATGGCAGCCGGACCGGGTTGCCGTCCACGGTGGCCTCGCGGCCCTCGGCGAGGTCGCGGATGACGGTGATGCTTTCGCCGAGCCGGGCCAGGGTGTTGGGGCGGCGGCCCGCCACCCGCATCGCGGAGTCGCCGCGGCCGATGCCGCAGACGGTGCGGTTGCCGTACATGTCGTTGAGGGTGGCGAAGGTGGAGGCGGTGACCTCCCAGGTGCGGGTGGCGGGGTTGGTGACCATCGGGCCGACGATCAGCCGGTCGGTGTGTTCCAGGATGCGGCTGTGGATGACGAACGGCTCCTGCCAGAGCACGGCGGAGTCGAAGGTCCAGCCGTAGCGGAAGCCCTGCCGTTCGGCGCGGCGCATGAGGCCGACCACGGCGGCGGCGGGCGGATCGGTCTGCAGGACGACTCCGAAGTCCATCTCTACTCCCTGGTGTAGGGCCGGTGATGAGGAACGACGTCCGAAGGGGGTGCCCGGGCGGAGCGGAAGGGCCCTGGGAAGGGCCGGGTCAGGAGAGGTACTGGGAGGTGGCCCGCGGGGCGTACTGGCCGTGGCCCGCGTGCCCGGTGAACTCGCGCTGGTCGATGACGAGTTCGCCGCGGGAGAGGACAGTCTCCACCCGGCCGGTGACCCGCCGCCCCTCGTACGCGGAGTAGTCCACGTTCATGTGGTGGGTTTCGGCCGACATCACCTGTTCGGCGTGCGGGTCGTAGAGCACGATGTCCGCGTCGGCGCCCGGCGTGATCGTGCCCTTCTTCGGATAGAGGCCGAACATCCGCGCGGGCGCGGCGCAGGCGATCTCGATCCAGCGGCGGCGGCTGATGTGGCCGTCCAGCACGGCCTGGTGGAGCAGGTCCATGCGGTTCTCGACGCCCGGCATGCCGTTGGGGATCTTCGAGAAGTCGCCGCGGCCCAGCTCCTTCTGGCC
The DNA here is from genome assembly GCF_000718305.1 of Streptomyces niger. Lineage (GTDB taxonomy): Bacteria > Actinomycetota > Actinomycetes > Streptomycetales > Streptomycetaceae > Streptomyces > Streptomyces niger. Next base: position 95,006 of record NZ_JOFQ01000020.1, on the reverse strand, counting down.
ACGGAAGCAGAAGGGGCAGTGGTCGGTGGAGACGACCTGGAGGTCGTCGGTGCGCAGGCCCCGCCACAGCGCCGCCTGGTGCTCCCGGGGCCGCAGCGGCGTGCTGCAGACGTACTTGGCGCCCTCGAAGTCGGGCTCGGCGAGGTTGTCGGTGGAGAGGAAGAGGTACTGCGGGCAGGTCTCGCCGAAGACGGGGAGCCCCTTGTCGCGGGCCTGGGTCAGCTCGGCGACGGCTTCCTCGGCCGAGACGTGGACGACGTAGAGGGGCGCGCCGGCGACCCGGGCGAGTTGGATCGTGCGGTGCGTGGCCTCGGCCTCCAGCAGCGCGCGCCGCACCTCGCCGTGGTAGCGGGGATCGGTGCGGCCCTCGGCAAGCGCCTGCTGGACGAGGACGTCGATGGCGATGCCGTTCTCGGCGTGCATCATCACCAGCCCGCCGTTCCCGGCGGCCCGCTGCATCGCGCGCAGGATCTGCCCGTCGTCGCTGTAGAAGACGCCCGGGTAGGCCGTGAAGAGCTTGAAGGAGGTGACCCCCTCGGCCACCAGGAGGTCCATCTCCTTGAGGCTGTTCTCGTTCACGTCGGAGAGGATCATGTGGAACGCGTAGTCGACGGCGCACTGCGCGTCGGACTTGGCGTGCCACTGGTCCAGGCCCTCGCGCAGCGACCTGCCGCGGGACTGCACGGCGAAGTCGATGATGGTGGTGGTGCCGCCCCACGCGGCGGCCTGGGTGCCGGTCGCGAAGGTGTCGGAGGAAGCGGTCCCGCCGAACGGGAAGTCCATGTGCGTGTGCGCGTCCACGCCGCCCGGGATGACGTACTTCCCGGTCGCGTCGATGACCCGGTCGGCGGACTCGGTCCAGCCCAGCGCCGCCTCCTGCCCGTGCGCGGCGAGCGCGGCGACCCGGCCGCCCTCGATCAGGACATCGGCATGGATCTCGTCGGCGGCGGTGATGACCAGCCCGCCGCGGATGACCGTACGACTCACAGTCCCGTCCCCTTCCACCAGCAGCTCCCCGGCACCGGCCGGAACGGGAGAAGCGGGAGAAGGGGCCCACGCGCATCGTCACCCGGGCACCGACCCACCCTTGCCGTCCCTGACACCGCGTCACGCGTCGCGGCCGTTCTACACACGTAGAGTGCGACCGGATTCACAGACGGTAGAAGCATGACACCCGGCCGGGCAATACCGCCGTCGCCACCGTGCGGGAACCGGCGTGTTGCCCGCGCACCCCCGCCCTTCGCTCCTCACTCAGGGTGTCCGGTGCGTACGCATGGTCACTCCGTGCTTCAAGGTGCATATGGGGCGGTATGCCGGGAACATGGAGGGCAACCGTGAGGCGCGAGGAGGCGGCATGGACAAGAATTCCCGGCCCGAGCCCGACGATCTCCGCACCCCGGACCGGAGTCTGCACAGCGGTCCGGCGGCGGACGTGAGCCCGGAGGACCTGGTGATGGCGACCGGGCGTGACATCACGCCCAAGAATCTGGAATGGGCACGCCGCAAGCTCGCCGACGAGGGGCGGGCGGCCGTGGAGAAGATCCTGCCCTGAGGATCGGGTGAGGGCCTGCCCGGTGGACCACCGGGCAGGCCCTCTCTCCTGCCCGGACGCGTCAGCCCATGAGCTCCGGCCGCGGTACCCGGAACGCCGCAGTACCGATTCCTCTGGGGGCCGACAGGCTCCGGGTGACGGCAGTGGGCACCGGCTCCGCCGTCCCGTGGTGGCGGCGCAGGTCGCTCTCCTTGTAGCGGCGGCAGTCGTGGTGCCACCGCAGGATGCCGGACATCCAGTCGCGCAGCTCGGCGAGGTAGTCGGCGACGCCCTGCCGGGCCTCGGCCGACAGGGCGAGGTCGTCGAACAGCACCGGGAGTTCGTTCGCCACGATGTGCTCGAACTGCTCCAGCCGGCCGTTCATGAGGTCGTCGACGATGCGCAGCGCGGTGGGGTGGTCGACGTCGAAGAAGTTCTGCACGACGAGGATCGCGTTGTGCACCTCGCCCTCGTACTCGATCTCCTTCTGGTACGAGAAGACGTCGTTCGTCAGGCTGCCGTAGTCGATGACGGCGTTCTCCAGGGCCTGCCACGGCCCGCTCGCGTAGAGCTCCTCGGGCACGGTGTTGCCGTGGCTGATCCGCGACAGGCTCAGCGTCAGGTCGGAGCCGAAGGTGTGCCGGCGCATCTCGATGTAGTCGACCGGGTCGGGGATGCGGTTTTGGACCATGTTGTCCAGCTCCCAGAGCCAGCTTCCGGTCATCACGCGCACCGTGTCGCGGAAGCGCCGGCGGTCCGCCGCGCTCATCCGTCCCGCCGTGCGCCGCCAGAGGTCGGCGAGGCCGCGCTCCAGCGCGTGGGTGGCGGGCGGCGGCGGGGCGCAGTCCAGCGGCATGCAGGCCGCCAGGCGCTCGTCCATGGCCTTGGCGCCGGCCAGGTCGCCGCGGCGGCCGAACACCGCGGGGTAGTAGTCGTCGCCGTACGTGCCCCAGGCGAGCCACGCCGAGCTGAGGTCCAGCTCCTCCAGGGTGGCGTCCGGGTCCAGCCCCGCGGCGCACAGCGGCAGGTCGTAGTCGAGGAGCTTCGCCTCGGTCCAGACGCCCGACCCCGGGATGCCGGGCTGCTCCGCCAGGATGCCCATCCGGTGTGCCCAGTCGACGACGTGCCGCCGCGAGGTGTCCAGGTGCGGGCAGAGGGTGGCGGGCAGCGGGTGCTTGAAGTCGGGCAGCCGGGTGGGGCCGACCTCGGCGAACGGTATGTGGGTGAAGGTGCGGGCGCGGGCGGCCTCGGCACGCGGCGTCGTCGGCACGCCCTGCGTGACGTCCAGCGCCGACAGGCCCAGGGCGCCCAGCGGCAGCGAGAAGAAGCGCGGCGGCGCGGCGGCGCCGCCCTCCCCCGCGCCGTTCATGTACCGACTGGAGACCAGGTGCCATTCGTGGCCGCCGGCCTGCCAGTCCTGGAGGCCCTTCACGTACGCCAGGACGCCGGCCCGCTCTTCGGGGCCGAGGGCGTACTCGGCGAAGAGCGGCTCCAGTTCGGTGAGCGCGGTGTGCTCGAACTGCTGGAGCCGGGAGGTCAGCAGGTCGTTGACGGCCTCGGCGGCCTCCTGGGTCGAGCAGTCCAGGAACCGCTCCAGGACGAGGATGCCGTTGCTCAACTCGCCCTCGTCCTCCACCTCGCGTTGGTAGGAGAAGATGTCGTTGCGCAGGTGCACGGCGTCGGCGAAGGCGTCGCGCAGCACCCGCAGCGGGCGGGAGGCCGCGATGCGGGCGGGGACCTCGGCCCGCGCCGCGTACTCGATCAGCCCGGCCGACCAGGGCGCGCCGCCGACCTTGCGGCGCATCTCGATGTACTCCACCGGGTTGGCCACCCGGTGGGCGTTGATGTTGGACAGCTCCCAGAGGGATTCGTTGAGGAGGTTGACCGTGCTCTCCGCGAAGCGTGCGCGCCACTTCGGGGACATCGCCGGGACCGTACGGGTCCACAGGTCGGCGAGCCCGGCCTCGACGGGGTTGGTCGGCTCCGGCATGCCCTCGGCGAGGTCCATCGGCATGAAGGCGGGCAGCCGGTCGAGGTAGGCCTTGCCGCCCTCGCGGTCGCCGGAGCGCTTGAAGGTCTCCAGGAAGTGGTCGTCGAAGAAGAAGACCCAGACGTACCAGTCGGTGACCAGGGCCAGGTCGTCGGCGCCGCAGTCGGGGTGGGTGCAGGCGCAGAGCAGTGCGTAGTCGTGCGCGTCGAGGTCCCGCTGCTCCCAGATGCCGGACCCTTCGAGCATCTGCATCTCGCGCGCCCACGCCCTGCTGTGCGTGCGGGCCGCTTCGAGGTTCGGGTTCAGGCGTGCCGGATACGGGGTGTAGAAGTCCGGCAGGTGGAAGGGCTGTGTCACGGTCCCCGGCCTTTCTCGACGGTGCCGGGGAGCAGGCATGACGGGCACCCTCGCGGATGCCCGTCGCCCCCCGGCGTGCGTCCGGGTGCTACCCACGCGGCGGCCCGAAAAGCGGGATACCGGAGGAGTCACCCGGACGAGTGATCGAAAAGCGGTCGTGCCGGACGGTGCCTCAGCGGACGTTGATCGCGGCCCAGGCCGCGTTCACCGCGTTGTACTCGGCGCTGCCGGAGCCGTAGAGGTCGGTGGCCGCCGACAGCGTGGCGGTACGGGCCGCCTTGTAGTTGGTGGTCGAGGTCATGTACGTGGTGAGCGCCTTGTACCAGATCTTCTCGACCTTGGCGCGGCCGATCCCGGTGACGGCCTTGCCGTCGTAGGTCGGGCTGTTGTAGCTCACGCCGTTGATGGTCTTGGCCCCGCTGCCCTCGGAGAGCAGGTAGTACCAGTGGTTGGCCGGGCCCGAGGAGTAGTGGACGTCGATGCTGCCCAGGGTCGAGGACCAGTAGTCCCTGGACGCGCCGTCCTTGCTGGGCTTGTCCATGTAGCGCAGCGGCGAGCCGTCGCCGTTGATGTTGATCTCCTCGCCGATGAGGTAGTCACCCGGGTCGTTGGCGTTCTTGGCGTACCACTCGACGGAGGTGCCGAACATGTCGGAGGTGGCCTCGTTGAGGCCGCCCGACTCACCGCTGTAGCGCAGCCCGGCGGTGTTGGAGGTGACGCCGTGGCTCATTTCGTGCGCCGCCACGTCCAGGGAGGTCAGCGGGTTGGCGTTGCCCGCGCCGTCGCCGTACGTCATGCAGAAGCAGCTGTCGGACCAGAAGGCGTTGACGTAGGAGTTGCCGTAGTGGACGCGGGAGTAGGACGCGACGCCGTCGTTCTTGATGCCGCTGCGGCCCAGCACGTTCTTGTAGAAGTCCCAGGTGGTGGCGGCGCCGTAGTGGGCGTCGACGGCGGCGGACTGGCGGCCGCCGCCCCAGACGTCGTCGGCGTCCTTGAAGAGGGTGCCGGTGCCGGAGGTGCCCTGGTTCAGGTCGTAGGTCCGGTGCCCGCCCCGTGCGCCGTCCCGGAGCTCGTAGGACGAGCCGTTGAGCGTGGTGCCGAGGGTGACCGTGCCGCTGTAGACGCCGGTGCCGGTGCCGGTCTCGATGCGCTCGTCGGCGAAGAGCCGCTTGCCGGTGGCGGCGTCGGTGACGACCTGCAGCTCGCTCGGCGTGCCGTCCTTCTGGACGCCCTTGACGACGGTCTCGTACGCGAGGACCGGCTTGCCGGTGGCGGCCCAGATCACCTTGCGCGGCGCCTGGTCGGCGTCGGCCTTGGTGTTCCGCTCCGCCGCCGAGGCCTTGAGTGCGGCCTTCTTCGCGCCGGCGGCGGGGAGCTCCGCCGTGGTGGTCGGCACGGCTATCCGGGCCTTGGTCGCCTTGGTGACCTTGCGCGCGCCGTCCTTCTTCACGTGGACGACGAGGTCGCCGCCGAGGACGGGCAGGCCGGCGTAGGTCCGCTCGTAGCGGGTGTGCACGGTGCCGTCGGCGTCCTTGACGACGTCGCGGGCGACCAGCTTCTCCTTGCCGCCGAGGCCGAGCGCTTCGGCCGTGGTGGCGGCTTCGGCCTGGGCGTCCTTGATGGCGGCGGCACGCTGGCCGGCCGACAGGGCGACGGCGGTGGCACCGGCCTCGCGGTCGGCCTGGGCGTTGGCCGGCGCGCTCTGGACGCCGAGTACGACCATGGCCGCGGAAGCGACCAGGGCGGCGGCACGGACGGTGTGGTGACGTCTGTCGGAACCTCTCACGCGTTCTCCTTGGTGCGGGGCCGCGAGGTGGCGGCCCGTCGAGGGGGAAACGGACGGCCGTGGGTGGGGGCCGTCCGCCGGTACAGGAGTGGTGCTGGTGGTACGAGGCCGAGCTGCGGTGCATACGACGGCTCCGCCCACGACGCCGAACCGCGCAGGCGGAACCAGGCCCGTCAGCTGTGCGAATGCTGTGAGCCGGAGGAAGCGTGCCATCCTCTGACCGTTTCCGACAGATCAGTAACGTGAATTTGACCGGCCGTTATCCGAACGGCGATCACTGCGTCGCGAACTCGGGGCAGGCGACCGGGTCGCGGATCGGTCCGCGCGGATACGCGAACCGCCCGGCTCGCCGCATGTTCGCGGGAGCCGGGCGGCCGGATGGTGGCCGCCGCGGCGGGCGGCCACCCCTGACCGTGCGGGACGGTCACCAGATCGCGTCGACCCACTCCGGGTGGTCGATGAACGGGTTCCGGTTGTGCTGGTACTTGTCGAAGATGACCTGGTTGCGGTTCTTCTCGAAGTCGTCCGGCGGGTCCTGCTCGCTCCACGTCTTCAGGACGCTGAGCCGGCCGATGGCGGGCGCCGAGCCGTTGTCGACCTTGTCGTTGGGCTCCAGGTCGGGGAAGCCGTCGTCGCCGTCGTAGCGGACGGCCATGTAGAGGATCATGCGGGCGACGTCGCCCTTGACCGCGTCGCGGGGCTCGAAGGAGTCGCCGTCGGTGTAGTTGCCGGGCGCCTCGCCGACCTCGCTGCCGCCGTTGTCGAAGTCCTTGTTGCCGCGCGTGCTGTTGACCGAGACGTCGGCCGGGCGGAGGTGGTGGATGTCGGTGCCGGGCCCGGTGGAGGTGCCGAAGTCGCCGTGCGACTTGGCCCAGACGTGCTCCCGGTTCCACTGGTCGGGGTCGCCGCCGTTGTCGTCCTTGCTCTGCGAACGGCCGGTGTAGAGCAGGATGACGTTGCCGGAGTTCTTCGGGTCCTGGTCGGTGACCTTCAGGGCGTCCCAGACCTGGTCGTAGCTGAGCTTGCTGACACCGGAGCTGATGATCTTGTGCAGCGCGGACTTGAGCTCCGGGCCGGCCTTGCCCTCCGCGTCCTTGTAGTACGTGTCGTCGTACGCGGTGGTGGCGGACGCGGCGGTGGCGCCGTGGTGGACGGCGTGTTCGGGGGCCGCGGTGGCCGGCACCTGCACGGCCAGCGCGAGCAGGGCGGTACCGGTGAGTGCCGTGACGATTCTGCGCCGAGTGGTACGGGATATGTCCACGAGTGGTGTCCTCTCCCCCATGCACGTGGGCCGGTCCGCTGAAGTGGGGGGTGCGGGCCGGGGCCGGCCGGCGAATGACCGGCCGGAGGCAGCGTGCCACCGCCGCGATTCCCGCCGCGTGACCTTTGGGGTGTGATTATGTGTCAAGAATGTGGAGATCTACAGGCGTAGAGCGGGAGTTCCGTGCCCGCCGCCGGCCCGGACGACCCCGGACGTTCACGGTGAGATCTCCGCGAGCTGCGGAAACGCCTGCGACAGCAGGACGCACACCAGCGAGACCAGCACCGCCGTCACGATCACCCCGAGGCACCCCAGCACGTCCCGCAGCGTGCTCGCCAGCGGGCCGAGGCGCGGGCGGAGCGGAGCGGGCGGCAGGCGGCGCGGGGCGTCACCCCTGGACGCGGTCGACATGGGAATCACCCGGGCCGGTACCGGCGTTCCTGGGCCGCGGCGCACCGTTGGCCCGCGGCACGCCGTTCCCCGTGCCGTCCACGGCGTACTGCGCGGCCTGGAGTTCGTACATGGCGCGGTACAGGCCGCCCGGTACGGACATCAGCTCGCGGTGCGTGCCCGCGCCGGCCAGCCGGCCGCGGTCCAGTACGTAGATCAGGTCCGCGGTGGCGGTGGCGGCCAGCCGGTGGGTGATCAGCAGGACGGTGGTGCCGTCGTCGGCGAGCGAGCGCAGCGAACGGAACGCCGCCACCTCGGCCTGCGGGTCGAGGGCCGCGGTCGGCTCGTCGACGATCAGCAGCGGCGCTCCGCGGTACCGGGCGCGCGCACTGCCCAGGCGCTGCCACTGGCCGCCGGAGAGGTCCGTGCCGCGCTCGAAGCCTTTGACGACCAGGCTGTCCCAGCCGTGCGGCAGCCCCTCGACCAGGTCGGCGGCGCCCGCCTCGGCCGCGGCCCGCTCGATGCGCTCCTGGTCGGGCCGCTGGTCGCTGCGGCCGATGTGGACGTTGGCGCGGGCGGTCATCGGCCAGCGCGGGAAGTCCTGGCCGAGCACCGCGACCTGGTCGAAGATCGCGTCCCTGTCCGCCTCCCGCAGGTCCACGCCGTTCCACGTGAGCCGCCCGGCGCCGGGCAGGTACAGGCCCGCGACGAGCTTGGCGAGGGTGGTCTTGCCCGAGCCGTTCGCGCCGACCAGGGCGACGACCCGGCCGCGCGGGATGGTCAGGCTGACACCGCGCAGCGCGGGCTCCGACGCGCCGGGGTAGCTGAAGCTCACGTCCGCCAGGCGGATCTCGGTGAGCGGCCGCGGGACCGGGGTGCCGCCGGCCGGGATGGCCTGCCGTTCGGCGCCCTCGCAGGCGTCCTGGAGGTCCTGGAGGTACATGGCCTCTTCGTAGAGGCGGTTGACCTGGAGGACGAGGGCGGTCAAGCCCGAACCGGCGCTGCGTACCGCGATCACCGCCGTGCCGGCCACCGCCAACGGCATGCCGCCGCCGGTGAGCAGCAGCCACAGGACGCCGTACGCGGCGAGCGTGGCGAGGCCGGCGACGGCGGCCGCCGCGGTCTGGGTGGCGGCCTCGGCGGTGGCCAGCCGCTGCTGCTCCTTCTCCATCGTCATCGACATGTCGTCGTAGGCGTCGGTCAGCATCCGGCCCGCGCCGTGCACGCGCAGTTCGGGGCCGCAGCCGTGCTCGGTGATCTTCTGGGTGACGACGGAGATGGCGCGCCGGTGCTCGATCCAGGCATGCCGCGAGGCGTACTGCCGGCGGGCCGAGAGGACCGCGCCCCAGCCCTTGGGCGCGGCGATCAGCACCAGCATCAGGACGAGCAGCGGATGCAGCAGGGCCAGTACGACGGCGGAGGCGAGCAGCGCGATCAGGGCGTTGACGACCGTGATCGAGGACCGGAGCATCATGCGGACGGAGTCGGTGCCGAAGCGCCCGGCGTCCAGCGTGCGGTGGAAGTCCGCGTCCTCCAGGGCCGCGAGCTCCACCCGGACGGCGCCGCGGTAGAAGCGGGCGGTACAGACCCGCTCGACCTTGGGCTCCAGCCGACCGGAGGCGGCGACCGACACGGCCGAGAGCAGGGCGGCGACGGCCGCGACGGCGCAGCCGGCGAGCAGCGCCGGCAGCGCCTGGCGTAATCGCTCCACGGTCGGCCCGCCGGCGAACAGCGCGACCAGTACCCGGTTGGTGGCCACCAGCACGAACGCACGGGTCAGCCCCTGCCCGGCCTCGGCGCCGAGCAGCGCCAGCAGGGCCCGCCGGTCCTCCCGCCAGGCGGCCCGGCCCACCAGGGCCGCCATGGCGGGGAACTGCCGGGCCATCTGCCAGAACGACAGCCGTAGCAGCGGCTGTTCGTGCCGGGTGAACGACAGGTCGTACCGCAGCGCGCCGCCGAACATCAGGCGCTCACTGCGCGTCACCGGCAGCGCATCCTGCTTCCGTCGCCGGATGCGCCTCTTCCCTCGGCTCACGGGCCCCACCCCCACACGCACAACCGTCCCGCACCGTTCACCGGACGCCCGTGCCATTGTCTCCGGGCCGTGCGGAGCGGCCGCCTGTTTTCGGCTCGGCGCTCAGGGGGCACGGAGTGCCGCGATCAAGGGGGTGGCCTGGCCCGTCAGAAGTTGATCATGTGTCCCGCGAGCCCGTGCACGGCCTCCTTGACGGCCTCGCCGAGCGTGGGGTGCGCGTGCACGTTCCTGGCGACCTCGTGGACGGTCAGGTCCCACTGCTGAGCGAGCGTCAACTCCGGCAGCAGCTCGGTGACTTCGGGGCCGATGAGGTGGGCGCCGAGCAGCTCGCCGTACCGCGCGTCGCTGAGGATCTTGACGAAGCCGGTGGCGTCGCCGAGGCCGTGCGCCTTGCCGTTCGCGGTGAACGGGAACTTCGCGACCTGCACGTCGAAGCCCTGCTCGCGGGCCTGCTCCTCGGTCCAGCCGAAGCTGGCGATCTGCGGCTGGCAGTACGTGGCCCGCGGGATCATGACGTAGTCCAGCTCCATGGTCTCGGCGTCCGCGATCGTCTCGGCGGCGACGATGCCCATGGCCTCGGCGGCGTGCGCGAGCATCAGCTTCGCGGTGACGTCGCCGATGGCGAAGAGGTGCGGCACGCTCGTACGGCAGCGGGCGTCGACGTCGATGGCGCCGCGCTCGGTGAGCTTCACACCGGTGTTCTCCAGGCCGTAGCCCTCCACGCGCGGCTGGAAGCCGATCGCCTGCAGGACCTTGTCGGCCTCCAGGGTCTGCTGCTGCCCGCCGGTGGTGACGTGCACCTTCACCGTGCCGCTGCCGTCGTCGTCGATGCCTTCGACGCGGGTACCGGTCAGCAGCTTGACGCCCAGGCGCTTGTACCGCTTGGCCAGTTCGGCGGAGACCTCGGCGTCCTCCAAGGGCACCAGCCGGTCCAGGAACTCCACGATCGTGACGTCCACGCCGTAGTTGCGCAGCACGTACGCGAACTCCACGCCGATCGCGCCGGCGCCCGCGATGATGATGCTGCGGGGCAGTTCCTCGCTGAGGATCTGCTCCTCGTACGTCACCACCCGCTCGCTCAGAGCGGTGCCGGGCAGCAGCTTGGTGGTGGCGCCGGCGGCGATGATGCAGTGGTCGAAGGTGACGGTCTCGGAGCCGCCGTCGGAGCGCGCGACCTGGAGGGTGTGCGGGTCGGCGAAGGTGCCGCGGCCCTCGTACTGGGTGATCTCGTTCTTCTTCATGAGGTAGTGCACGCCCTTGACGCGCCCGTCCGCGACCTTGCGGCTGCGGGTGAAGGCCGCGCCGTAGTCGAAGGACACCTCGCCGGTGGAACGGATGCCGAACGCCTTCGCCTCCTGCGTGAACAGGTGCGCCAGCTCGGCGTTGCGCAGCAGGGCCTTGGAGGGGATGCAGCCCACGTTGAGGCAGACCCCGCCCCAGTACTTCTCCTCGATGATCGCCACGCTGCGGCCGAGCTGGGCCGCGCGGATCGCGGCGACGTACCCACCCGGGCCCGCGCCGAGGACGACGACGTCAAAGTGTGCACTCATACGGGCAGCGTAGGTCGGTGTCCACGGCCCGCGCAGGGCATTGAAGATCCCGAACGTGTGACACCGGACACCCGTAATGCGGAAAAATTATTTCTCTTATCGGAACATTCCGTGGGTTGCGTCTTCTCCCGATGCGGCCGGCGCCGGCTCGGGCCACTCTGGAGGAGGCCCCACGCCCGGTCGCCCACCCCCTGGAGGCCCCGGTGGACACACAGGCAGCCGACGACCTGACCGTGACGGCGCTGGTGACCGACGCGATCGCCGCGCCGTCGATGCACAACGCCCAGCCCTGGCGGTTCCGCTGCTCCCCCGGCTGCCGCACGCTGCGGCTCTGGGCCGATGAGGAGCGGGCGCTGCCGCAGGCCGATCCCGACGGCCGCGCGCTGCACATCGACTGCGGCGCCGCCCTGTTCAACCTGCGGGCGTCGGCGGCCCACGCCGACCTGCCCGTCCGTACGACGCTGCTGCCGGACGCCGAGCGGCCCGCCCTGCTCGCGGTCGTGGAGCTGGACCCCGAAGGGGAGACGGACGGCGGTACGGAGCGGCTGCGCCGGCTATACCCGGCGGTCCACGAACGGCACAGCAGCCGGTACCCCTTCGAGGCGACCGGGCTGACCGCCGCCCAGCTCACCGGCCTGCGGCACGCCGCCGAGCAGGAGGGCGCCACGCTCTCCTTCCCCGTCGGCCGGCACCTCCAACTGGTGCTGGAGCCGGCCGAGGAGGGCGAGGAACGCGACCGCGGCGCGGCGGCGGACGACGCGGCCGGGGGCGCCGCCACCGGCTCCGGCGCGGACCCGCCGGCCGGCGGCGCGGGCGACGACCGGGAGCCGGTCCCGGCCCGCCCGGACCTGGCGGAGTGGACCCGGATCGGCGCCGCGGCCGAGTCGGCGGACGACGGGGTGCCCGCCTACGCCTTCGGGCCGGAGCGGCGCGGTGGCCGGGCCCCGGTGCGCGACTTCGCGGCCGGGCGGGAGGTGGCGGGCCGGGAGACGGCCACCTTCGAGAGCCACCCGCACCTCGCGCTGCTCAGTACGGAGCGGGACCGCCCGGAGGACTGGCTGCGCGCGGGTCAGGCCATGCAGCGCACCCTGCTCGCGGCCACCCTGGACGGGCTCTCCAGTTCGTTCGTCACCCAGTCGCTGGAGTGGCCGGAGCTGCGCCGGCCGCTACGGGAACCGGTGTCCGGTCACGGCCTGGTCCAGATGGCGTTGCGCTTCGGGTACGGGCCGCGGGGTGCGGCGACGCCACGGCGTCCGGTCGAGGAGGTCCTGGAGTTCGACGCGCCGTAGGCCGCCCGGCCAGGCGGGGCGTGGACCGTACGGCGGGATCGCACGTAGGCCGCCGGGCGCACCGCGTCCGGAAAGGGGGAAGCCCCGGCCAGACGGGGGAAGCCGGCCGGGGCTGGTGTGTGGGGCGCGACCGCGGTTGCCGCGGGGGCGCCGGGGAGCGAGGTCGTCGGCGGTGCCGTATCCGTCCCTCACTTCTCTTGAATAGTAAACCATCGTTAGCGGTCGGGTCGAATCGGGGGCCGCCGGGTGGCACGGGGGGACGGGCGGCGCCCCGTATCCGGCCGTGCGGGACCGCGCGGCGGCGGCTCGCGGCCACCGGGATCGGCTTGATCCGGTCCCGCCGCGGGCGCACGCCGGGGACGTGGCGTGTGCCCGGTTCGGGCCCTCGTACGCCTGCCGGCGCCGGTCGCCCTCTCATCAGGCGTGTTCACTCCGTCACAGCGGCTCGGCAAACGGGTTGCGGATGGTTGGCGCGGCGCCGAGCGGGAATGACCGCTCCCGTCGGCAGGCCGCGAGTGATCGCGGCCAGCGGTGGAGGGGCCGACGCTGTGTCCGCAGTCCCTCCGCCACCGTCACAGGAGGGAGTGAGACCCCATGCACGCGAGCAGCAGGAACCGTGCCGCGCGCGTCGAGTACGCGCTGCCGCAGGAAGCCGCGTCGGCCCGCTGGGCCAGGAGGTTGACCAGTGGCTTCCTCGGCCATCCGGCGATGCCCGACGGGGTGTCGGGCCGGGTGGACGAAGCGGTACTGATCGTGTCCGAGCTGGTCACGAACGCCGTACGGCACGGCAACAGCCGCTGCCGGCTGCGCCTCAGCGCCGCGTCGAGCGGCGTGACCATCGAGGTGCACGACGACGACCCGCACACCCCCGCCGTCAAGCCGCTCACCGAGGACGCGACCGGCGGCCGGGGCATGGCCATCGTCGGACTGCTGGCCCGGCAGTTCGACATCACCGCGGACCGCGGCGGCGGCAAGACCGTACGGGCGGTCCTCGCGGGCACGTGAAGAGCGGCGGACACCGTGCCGGCCGTCGTGCCGCAGGACGCACCACCGGGGCCGGGACCCCGCCCCGCCACGCGCGGACCGCACCCGCGCCGCCCGTCCGGCCGCTCAGCCGGCCTTGCGGCGTGACGCGGTCTTCTTCGCCGGGGTCTTCTTCGCCGCCGTCTTCTTGGCCGCACCGCCCTGTCCGGCGGACGCGCCCTTCTTCGACGCAGCCGATTTCGTGGCCGTCTTCTTGGCCGCGGTCCGCTTCCCCGCCGTCTTCCCGTCCGTCCGCGCCGAGGATTTACGGGCCGGCCGCTCCGCGCCCTCCCCGGACTCCGCGGAATCCGCCGCCTTGCGGCGCAGCCGGGTGACGGAACCGCCCGAGTCCGACTCCTCGCCCGTACCGCCGCGCTCCTGCTGGGCCGCGCGCACGCTGTCCTCCAGGGCCGCCATCAGGTCGATGACCTTGCCGCCGCGCTTCGGGCCTGCCGACGACACGGCCGGCTCGCCGCCCTCCAGCTTCGCGGAGACCAGCTCCTCGACCGCGTCCCGGTAGTCGTCGTGCAGCTCGGCCGGGTCCAGCTCGCCGAGCGAGTCCATCAGGGTCTCGGCGAGGGTCAGCTCGTTGTCCCGGATCTGCACGTCCTCCTTGGGGGCCAGGCCCTGCGGAGAGCGGATCTGGTCCGGCCACAGCAGCGCGTGCATCACGATCGCGTCGTCGTGCACCCGCAGCATGGCCAGCGTCTCGCGGTTGCGGAGCGCGACCTTGCCGATGGCCACCTTCTGGTGGTGCACCAGCGCGTCGCGCAGCAGGACGTACGGCTTGGCCGCCGACGGGCCGTTCGCGCCGAGGTAGTAGGCCTTGTCCATCTGCAGCGGGTCGATGTCGGCGGCGTCGACGAACGCCAGGATGGTCAGCGTCTTGGTGGTGGGCAGCGGCAGCGAGGCGAGGTCGGCGTCGCTGAGCGGGACGATCAGGTCCGAGGCGGCCTGGTAGCCCTTGCCGATCTCGTCCTGGGACACCTCCTCGCCGTCCAGCTCGCACACCTTGCGGTAGCGGATGCGGCCGCCGTCCTTCTCGTGGATCTGGACGAAGGAGACCGCCGAGGCGCTGTCCGTCGCGCTGTACATCTTCACCGGGATGCTGACCAGGCCGAAGGAGATCGACCCGTTCCAGATGGATCTCATACGTGCGTCCCTTGGCTCTCTTTACTCTCTTTACTTCATCCTTTATGTCCTGATTCGTGGGACTCTCAGGGTATGCCGATCACCGAGATCGAGGGACGCCGGCTGACGGTCACCCGGCTGGACAAGGTGCTCTACCCGGCCACCGGGACGACCAAGGGCGAGGTGCTGCACTACTACGCGCTGACCGCGGGCGCGATGCTCGCCCACCTCCACGACCGCCCGGTCTCCTTCCTGCGCTACCCCGACGGCCCGGACGGCGAGACCTTCTTCACCAAGAACGTGCCCCCCGGTACCCCCGCCTGGGTGAAGACCGTCGATCTCACCCGCCGCAGCGGCAAGACCGGCCGCCAGGTGGTCCTGCAGGACACCGCCTCCCTGATGTGGGCGGCGAACCTGGTCGTCGAGCTGCACACGCCGCAGTGGCGTACGGACGATCCCGGCGTGGCCGACCGGATGGTCTGGGACCTGGACCCCGGCGCGCCCGCCACGATCGTCGACTGCTGCGCGGTCGCCGGCTGGCTGCGCGACCGGCTGTCGGCCGACGGGCTGCACGTGTACGCCAAGACCTCCGGCTCCAAGGGCCTGCACCTGCTCGCCCCCATCGAACCCACCCCGTCCGACGACGTCACCGCGTACGCCAAGGGCATCGCCATCGAGGCCGAGCACGAGCTGCCCGACCAGGTCGTGCACCGGATGACCAAGTCGCTGCGGCCCGGCAAGGTCTTCCTCGACTTCAGCCAGAACAGCGCGGCGAAGACCACCGCGGCCCCGTACACCGTGCGCGCCCGGGCCGAGCCGACCGTCTCCACCCCGG
This sequence comes from Streptomyces niger, assembly GCF_000718305.1. Classification (GTDB taxonomy): domain Bacteria; phylum Actinomycetota; class Actinomycetes; order Streptomycetales; family Streptomycetaceae; genus Streptomyces; species Streptomyces niger. Next base: position 79,828 of record NZ_JOFQ01000020.1, on the reverse strand, counting down.
TGACCTGGGACGAGATCGCCGACTGCACCGACCCGGCCGAGCTGCACTTCGTCATCGACGACATCGCGGAGCGCCGGGAGCGATACGGCGACCTGCTCGGCCCGCTGATCAACCTCAACCGGGCGAAGCCGTTGCCGGGCAGGAGACGGTAGGACGCCAACTCCCGCCCGACTCAACGGCATTGCGGGATTCTTCTTGTGTGCGCCGCGGCTGCCGCGCAGACTGTGACAGGCCACCGGTGTGGTGGCCCGAGTGAGCACGGGGGCTTGCCATGACGATTGCTGACGTGTCCAGGATCGACCGTCGCGTGCGGCGCGAGGTGGAACGGCGGGGCCTCTTCCTCGTCCCGCTCGCCTCGGAACCCGGCATGCCGGACTACTACATCTTCGTCTGCACCGACCCGAACCCGAAGGACTGCGGCTTCACCAGGGTGGGCCAGGTGTCCACGGCGAGCGGCCGCAACCACGTCGTGTACGCGATGGACGGGCAGCGCCGTCAGGGGTCGGTGTCCCTCTCCCAGATCCGGGGTTTCTTCCCGACCTGGGAGGACGGGATCATGACCGTCCTCGACGCGTACGACCGGTGGCAGTGAGGCACCTGCCTTCGGTCAGTCCAACCGGGTGAGATCGGGCCGCAGCCGGTGCCAGGTGGGGTGGCGGAGGCGGCCCTGTGACGTCCAGCCGGAGTAGCTCACCTCGGCGACCAGCCGCGGCTCGACCCAGCGCGCGCCCGGCACCTCCACCGGGCCGGTGAACGGCGAGGTGTCGCGGGCGAGCACCTCGAAGTACCGGGCCAGCTCGCGCCGTTCACGGCCGGAGAGCCCCGAGCCGACCGAGCCCGCGTACCGCAGCCCGGCCGCCTCCTCGATCCCCGCCAGCACGGAACCGGGCAGCCCGGCGATCCCGCCGCGCCCCTCCCACCAGCCGCCGATGACCACGTCGAGGGTGTGGACGTGCTTGGTCTTGCGCCAGTCGGCGGACCGGGCACCCGGGGCGTAGCGGGAGCCGAGCCGCTTGGCGACCACGCCCTCCAGGCCGTTCCGCAGCGTCGTCTCCCACACCTCGGCCCCCTGACCCACGACGTGGCCGGGCGTCGACCACTCCGGGGCCGCCGGCGCCAGGCCGGACAGCAGCTCCCGGCGCTCCTCGTACGGCGCGTCCAGCAGCGGCCGCCCGTCCAGGTACAGCAGGTCGAAGAGGACGAGGTGGACGGGGTGGTCGGCGCGCAGCCGGGCGGAGCGGCGGGCATCGGCGACGTTCATCCGGCGCTGGAGCCGCCCGAAGTCCGGCCGGCCCGCCTCGTCGAGCACCACGACCTCGCCGTCCAGGACCGCGGACCGGCCGCGCAACCGGTCGCCGAGGCCGGTCAGCTCGGGGTAGGTGCGGGTGGCGTCGTTGCCCGCCCGGGTGACGAGCCGCAGGGAGCCGTCGCCCGGCGCCTCGGCGAGGCACCGTACGCCGTCCCACTTCACCTCGTACGCCCACTGCGGGTCGGTGCCGTCGGCGGGCAGCGGGCCGGGCGTGGCGAGCATGGGCCGGAGCCCGGACGGGCCGGGCGGATCTGCGGGCCGGGGCGCGGGCGGAGCCATGCTCCGATGATCAGCGCTGGCGCGGGCCCGCGCGACCTCGGCCGGCGTCGCCGGCAGGCCCACCGCCGTAAGGGTTCGCACCGGCCCCCGACTGCCACCGGCGCGAACCCCTACGGCGGTCAGCCGATCGCCGCGCCCGCGAGGCGCTTCTGTGCCTCCTGGAGCGCGTCGGCGAGCAGGTCGGCGCCCTCCTCCGCCTCCGCGACGGTCAGCGAGAGCGGGGGCGCGATGCGCAGGGCGGCGCCGTTCAGGCCACCCTTGCCGATGAGCAGCCCGCGCTCCCGCGCCGCCTCCGTGACGGCCGCGGCGGCCCGGGGCGACGGCTCGTCCGTGCCCGGGTCGACCAGCTCGATGCCGATCATCAGGCCACGCCCGCGGACCTCGCGCACGACGTCCAGGCCGGCGCAGACCGCCCGCAGCCGCTCGATGAGCAGGCCGCCGACGCGCCGGGCGTTGCCCTGGAGGTCGTGTTCGAGGAGGTAGGCGAGGTTGGCCAGGCCTGCCGCCATGGTGACGGGGCTGCCGCCGAAGGTGGAGATGGAGTTGGCGGAGAGGCAGTTCATCACCTCGGCACGGGCCACCACACCGCCGATGGACATGCCGTTGCCGATGCCCTTGGCGAAGGTCAGCAGGTCCGGCGGGCCGCTCGCGGCGTGCGCCTGCCAGCCCCAGAAGTGGTCGCCCGTACGGCCCCAGCCGGTCTGCACCTCGTCGCTGATCCAGAGGATGCCGCGCTCGGCCAGCACCTCGCGGAAGGCCGCGTACAGCCCGTCGGGCGGTGCGGTGAAACCACCGACGCCCTGGACCGGCTCGGCGATCAGCGCGGCCACGCCGCCGGACGTCTGCTGGAGCACGTCCTTGAGGTCCGCGACGCACGCCTCGATGTACTGCGCGTCACTGAGGTGCGCGAACGGGCCGCGGCTGCGCACCCCGCCGTGCACCCACAGCGTCTGCAGCGGCGAGAGGCTGGTCGGCGACCAGCTCTGGTTGCCGGTGATGCCCACCGCCGAGAAGGACCGGCCGTGGTAGCTGTTGCGCATCGCCAGGATCTGGTTCGAGCGGCGGTACGCGGTCGACAGCAGCAGCGCCGCGTCGTTGGCCTCCGTGCCGGAGGTGGTGAAGAAGACCCGCGCGTCGGGGATGCCGGAGAGCGCCGCGATCCGCTCCGCCAGCTCCACCATCGGGCGGGAGAGGTACAGCGTGGAGGTGTGGATGATGCGCCCGGCCTGCTCGGCGACGGCCTTGGTCACCTCGGGCAGCGCGTGCGCAGTCATCGTGGTGAGGATGCCGCCGAAGAAGTCGAGGTAGCGGTTGCCGTCGGAGTCCCAGACGTGCCGGCCCTCGCCGTGGGTCAGCTCGATGGGGCGGTCGTAGAGCAGGCTCAGCCACTCCGGGAGGACGGCGCGGTGCCGGGCGTACAGGCCGGCGGCGTCGGTGTGGTGATCGGTCACGGCCGGACCAGCCCTTCGTAGGCGTCGGGACGGCGGTCTCGGTAGAACGCCCATTGCTGCCGCACCTCGTCGATCAGCCCGAAGTCCAGGTCGCGGACGACCAGTTCCTCCTTGCTGTCGCTGGCCACGTCGCCGACGAACCGGCCGCGCGGGTCGACGAAGTAGCTGGTGCCGTAGAAGTCGTTGTCGCCGTACTCCTCGGTGCCGACGCGGTTGATCGCGGCGACGAAGTACTCGTTGGCGACCGCGGCGGCGGGCTGCTCCAGCTGCCAGAGGTAGGCGGACAGGCCGCGGGAGGTGGCGGACGGGTTGTAGACCAACTGGGCGCCGTTCAAGCCCAGTTGCCGCCAACCCTCGGGGAAGTGCCGGTCGTAGCAGATGTAGACGCCGACCTTGCCGACCGCGGTGTCGAACACCGGCCAGCCCTTGTTGCCCGGCTTGAAGTAGTACTTCTCCCAGAACCCCTTGACCTGCGGGATGTGGTGCTTGCGGTACGTGCCGAGGACCGTGCCGTCGGCGTCGATGACGGCGGCGGTGTTGTAGTAGAAGCCGGACTGCTCGACCTCGAAGACCGGCACGACGATCACCATGCCGGTCTCGCGGGCCAGGTCCTGCATCCGGCGGACGGTCGGCCCGTCCGGGACGGGCTCCGCCCAGCGGTAGTGCTCCGGCTCCTGCACCTGGCAGAAGTACGGGGCGTTGAAGACCTCTTGGAAGCCGATGATCTTCGCACCCTGCGCGGCCGCCGCGCGGGCGTGCTCCTCGTGTTTGGCGATCATCGACTCGGTATCGCCCGTCCAGGTCGCCTGCACCAGTGCGGCACGTACGACATCGGCCATGAGCTGCTCCTTTGCCAGGGCGTCAGACAACCGGTCCGCGCGAGCTCTACGCGTGTGGAGGTGACCGTAGGACGCCTTGTGCACCGTGGCAAGACCATCTCGGCCGCGCCGTCCGGCCGATCCCCCGCCCGGTGGGAACGGCCGTACGAACTCCCGTGAGCCGTGGTGCGCACGGGTCAGCGGACACCGATGAGGCGGTCGGACACCCCGGCCGTCCGCAGCGCGTGGACGAGGTCCCGGCGGCGGTGCTCGGACACCCGGTCCGCCGCTTCCACCAGCAGCGGCAGCAGGACTTCGGGCGCATCCGTGGTCGCCGCGAGCCCGGCCGCCTCCTCCGAGGTCCGGGCCCGCACCATCGCGGCCAGCAACTCCCGCGCCTCGGCCGTACGGCCCGCCTGCCGCAGGGCCAGCGCGGCGTCCCCCACCTCGCCGACCGGGCGGGCCACGCCCTGCCGCAGCAGGCTCACGCAGTCCTGGACGCGGCCGGCGGCGGCCAGTGCGCCGGCCGCCGCGGCGAGCGGCTCGGGCGGCAGACACGCCACCTCCCACAGCAGCGTGGCCACGTCGGCGGCCAGGCCGGCCCGCTCCAGCTCGGCGGCGATGCGCGGCAGTTCCTCGGCGGGGCGACGGGCCGCGGCGCACAGGACGGCGTGCGCCTCGCCGCCGCGCCCGGCGGCCCGCAGCTCGGCGAGGTGGGACACGGCGTTGGTGACGGCCTGGGAGCTCTGCTGCGGGAAGTCCGGCGGGGCCGCTGCCGGTCCGCTGTCGCGCCCGACCGCCGACCACTCCCCCTCCTTGGCCGGATTTCGCCCCTCCTCGTTCTCCCGGAAACCGGCGGAAGGGATGCTTCCGGAGGTTCCGGGGCCCTCGGGGGCTCTTCGGCCGGCGAGGTCGTCCGCCGACTCCGCCGCCGGGTCGCCCGCCGGATCCTCGTACGGCGCGAGCGCCTCGTCCGCGGTGCCGTACGGCGCGACGGCGCCTGCCCCGGGCGCGTAGGACCCGTACGGCGCGTGGGCGCCGGACGCGGGAGGCGGAGCGGTCGTGTCCGCGCTGGCCGTGCTGTCTGCGCTGGCTGCGCTGGTCGCGCTGGTCGCGCTGGTCGCGCTGTCCGCCATTCGCTGCCGGATCTCCCGCACGCGGGCCCGCGCCCGGGCCACGTCGTCGGCGATCCAGGCCAGTTCGCCCTCGAGCGCCGCCGTGTCCGTGGCCGCGTCGGCCTGCTGGAGCGCGGCGCGCAGCTCGCGCTCGCGGCCGGTGGCGTGGTGGAGCTCGTCGAGCATGGCGTCGAACCGGGCGCGGAGCGCCGCCGGGCCGCCGGTCAGCACGTCGTACGCGGCGGCCGCCGCCCCGTGCAGCTCCCGGGCGCGCGCCCCGGCCTCCGCCGCGGCCTGCTCGCCGCGCCGCCCGGCCAGGTCGTGGAGGAGCGACTCGACCACGTCCCAGGGCGGCACCTCGCGCCCCTCCAGGCAGGCCCGCAACCCTTCGGGGTCGCGTCGCGCGAAGACGCCGTACCAGCCTTCGGCCGGGTGCAGCGCCGCCGTGAGCTCGCCCAGGAAGTGCGCGAAAGCGTCCACGGAGTCCCGCAACCGTGCCTCTGCCATGCCGTCCCCTCTCCCCCCTTGGTGCCGCGCGCCACCGCGCCGGTACCGCAGTTGCGCTCCGGTCGTGTTGGGTCCTGTGTGACACAACGACTACAGGGAGTTTTCCACTCCTGGCGGGGCGCGGGGGCAGGTATCCGGCAACAACGGCGTGATCATCACGGTCGACAGGAAAACTTGCAAGCTTTCCTGTCGACTTTCTAGGGTGGCGCCCATGCCAGGCAAGGAGCACGAACAGCTCGTCACGGACCTCGGTGCGGCCGTCGGCCTGCTGATGCGCCGACTGCGTGCCGAATCGCCGGGTGACGGGATCACCCCCACCCAGCGCGCGGTCTGCGCCCGGCTGGACCTGGAAGGGCCCGCCACCACCGCGGCGCTGGCCAGGGCCGAGCTGGTACGCCCGCAGTCGATGCGGGTCACGCTGGCCGCTCTGGAGGAGCGCGGCGTCGTCGCGCGCAGTCCGCACCCCACCGACGGCCGCCAGGTCGTCTTCGCGCTCACCGAGGAGGGCCGAGAGGTACTGGCCGGCCTCCGGCGGGCCAAGCAGAACTGGCTCAGCGTGGCCATCGCCGAGCACACCACCCCCGACGAGCAGCGCGTACTGGCCGAGGCCGCCGCGCTGCTGAAACGACTGACGGAGACCTGACCATGACCGCCACCACGCTCGACCCGAAGACCGCACTGGTCCTGATCGACCTGCAGAAGGGCATCGCCGCGCTGCCCACCGCCCACCCCGCCGCCGAGGTCATCGAGCGGGGCGCCCGGCTGGCCGCCGCCTTCCGCGCGCGTGACCTGCCGGTCGTGCTGGTCAACGTCACCGGCGGCGCACCCGGCCGCACCGAGGGCCCGGCGCGCGCCGGCAACCCGCCCGCCGACTGGGCCGAGCTCGTCCCGGAGCTGGACCGGCAGCCCTCGGACGTCCTGGTCACCAAGAAGACCTGGGGCGCCTTCCACGGCACGCCGCTGGACATGGAGCTGCGCCGCCTGGGCGTCACACAGGTCGTGCTGGGCGGCATCGCGACCAGCATCGGCGTGGAGTCCACGGCCCGCAGCGCGTACGAGCACGGCTACCACGTGACCGTCGCGACCGACGCGGTCACGGACATGGACGCCGACGCACACCGCAACAGCGTCGAGAAGATCTTCCCGCGGCTGGGCGAGACGGACACCACCGACGCGATCGTGAAGCTGCTGGGCTGAGTCCCGGGCCGCGGTGCGGCCACCTGCCTCAGGCCCCGCTCCCAGGCCCCCGCTTCCGGGCCCCCGCCCTCAGGCCCCCGCTCTCAGCTGCGGCCACCTCTCGTGCCAGCGGAGGTCGTCCTCCAGCCGGGCGGCGAGGGAGATGAGGCGGGCTTCGCCGCCCTCGGGGCCCAGCAGCTGGGCGCCGAGCGGGAGTCCGGCCGAGGAGAAGCCGGCCGGGACGCTGATGCCGGGCCAGCCGAGCACGTTCCACGGCCAGGCGTACGGGCACGCCGCGATCATCGCCCGGTCGGTGCGCCAGCCGTTCATCGCGGCGAGGGTGCCGATCCGCGGCGGCGGGGTGGCCGTGGTCGGCGTCAGGACGACGTCGTACTGCCCGAAGACCGCGCCCACCCGCTTCTGCTGCCGCGCCTCGGCGGCCCGCGCCGCCCGCAGGGCGCGGCCGCCCAGCAGCCGGCCCAGCCGCGCGGCGTCCCGTGTCCTGCGGTCCAGCAGGGAGCGGTCCGGCACCCGCTCGGTCCACTCCCGTACGCCCGTCGTCGCGCGCGGCACGAAGGAGAGGCCGATCAGCCCGTAGTCCGGTTCGGCCTCCTCGACGAGGTGCCCGAGGCGGGCGAGCGTGCGGGCGAGGTCGGTGACGGCGGCGCGCACTTCGGGGTGGAGCGGGCGCGGCGTGCCGGTCCAGGCGGCCTTCCAGGACAGCGCGATGCGCAGCCGCCCCGGGTCCCGGCCGACCGCCGCACGGGGCGCGACCGGCCTCGGGCGGTGCAGGTCGTGCCGGTGGTTGCCGCTGCACACCTCCAGCAGCAGCGCCGCGTCCTCGACCGTGCGGGCCAGCGGCCCGATGCCGGTGATGCCCTGGAAGGCCTCCGGTTCGGGCCAGGTGGAGATCCGGCCGCGCTGCGGCTTGATGCCGACCAGGTGGGTCCAGGCCGCGGGTATGCGGACCGAGCCCGCGCCGTCCGTGCCGAGCGCGGCGGGCACGAGGCCGGCGGCGACCGCGGCGGCCGAGCCGCCCGAGGAGCCGCCGGGGGTGTGCGCCGGACTCCAGGGATTGCGGGTGTCGCCGAAAGCGGGGCCCTCGGTGAACGGCCACTGGCCCAGCTCGCACGCGTTGGTCTTGCCGACCACGATCGCGCCGGCCGCGCGCAGCCGCCGGACCACTTCCGAGTCCTCGGCCTTGGGCGGGAACGTGCCGGCGCACCCGAACGCGGTGGGCGCGCCCGCCACATCGGTGTCGTCCTTGACCGCGACCGGCACGCCGAGCAGCGGCAGCCGCTCCCCCGCCGCGAGCCTGCGGTCGGCCGCCTCCGCCTCGGCGAGCGCCGCCTCGGCACGTACCAGCCGGAAGGCGTTCACGGTGCCCCGCGTCGCCTCGATGCGCTCCAGCGAACGCCGGACCAGCTCGGCCGACGTGGTGTCACCGTCGCCCAGCGCCCTGGCCTGTTCGGCCAGCCCCTCGAACCTGTCCCCCATTGCGCGCACGCCTGCCTCTCGCCCTGACTGTCCGTTCTGACAGAGGTGCGCAGAGTAAGCATGCGTACGAGCCGGTTTCAACCGCCTCCGGCCCCTGGGCGGGCGCCGGAGACGGCTGTTCCGTATACGGTCAGCTGCCGTTCGCGTGACCGTGGGGATGCACGACCATGGCCGAGCCGCCGCCGCGGCGCACCTTCTCGGCGGCCGCGAGCCAACGCCCGTCCTTCAGCCGCTGGACGCCGGTGGCCGCGCCGATCTCGGGGTTCTCCTTGAAGGAGTGGCCGAGCGCCTCCAGTTCCTTGCGTAGCTTGCTGTCGTACAGCGCCGGTTCGAGCTCGGTCTGCGCGGCGTTGCGCTGGCTGGCGCGGGGCGCCGCGATGGCGTCGACGAGCGGCAGGCCGCGGTCGAGGTGGCCGAGAAGCGTCTGCAGAACTGTCGTGATGATGGTGGCTCCGCCCGGCGAGCCGACGGCCAGGACCGGCTTGCCGTGGTCGAGGACGACGGTGGGCGAGATGGAGGAGCGGGGGCGCTTGGCGGGCCCGGGGAGGTTCGGGTCGGGGACGCCGGGGGCCGCCGGGGTGAAGGAGAAGTCGGTGAGTTCGTTGTTGAGGAGGAAGCCGCGGCCGGGGACGGTGATGCCGCTGCCGCCGGTCTGCTCGATGGTGAGGGTGTAGGCGACCACGTTGCCCCACTTGTCGGCGACGGTGAGGTGGGTGGTGTTCTCCCCCTCGTACGTCGTCGGCGCGGCCTTGCCGCCGTTGGCGCAGGGCTTCGGGTGGCGCGGGTCACCGGGCGCGAGCGGGCTCTTCAGGACCGCGTCACCCTTGATCAGGCAGGCCCGGGAGTCGGCGAACTTCTGGGAGGTCAGCTCCTTGGTGGGCACCTTCTCGGCGGCCGGGTCGCCGACCCAGCGGCCGCGGTCGGCGAACGCGATCCGGCTGGCCTCGATGTAGCGGTGCAGGTACTGCTTCTCGCTCAACTTGGCCACGTCGTAGTTCTCCAGGATGTTGAGCGCTTCGGCCACGCTCGTACCGCCGGAGGAGGAAGGGGCCATGCCGTAGACGTCGAGGCCGCGGTACTTCGTCTTCGTCGGCGCCTGGACCTTGGTCTCGTACGCGTCCAGGTCGGCGGCGGTCAGGTCGCCGGGCCGCACCTTGCGGGTGGCACCCGGCCGGACGGGCGGCTGCTCGACGGTGCGGGTGATGTCCTCACCCAGCCGTCCGCGGTACAGCGCGTCCACGCCCTTCTTCGACAGTTCGTCGTAGGTGGCGGCGAGGTCGCGGTTGCGCAGGGTGGTGCCGACGGCCGGCGGCTGCCCGCCGGGCAGGAACAGCTTCGCGGTGGCGGGGAAGTCGCGGAACCGGTCGGCGTTGTCGGCGGTCTGCTTGCGGAACGTCTCGTCGACGGTGAAGCCGTCGCGGGCGATCCGGGTCGCGGGCGCGAGCACCTGGCCGAGCGAGCGGTTGCCCCACTTGTGCAGGGCGGTGTCCCAGGTGGCGGGGGTGCCGGGGGTGCCGACGCCCAGGCCGCTGGTGACGGCCTCGCTGAAGGGGATCGGCTTGCCGTTCTCCAGGAAGAGGTTCTTGTCCGCGGTCAGCGGCGCGGTCTCGCGGCCGTCGATCGTCTGCACGGAGTGCTTCTTGGCGTTGTAGTACACGAAGTAGCCGCCGCCCCCGACACCCGCGGAGTACGGCTCGGTGACACCCAGGGCCGCCGCGGTGGCGACCGCCGCGTCCACGGCGTTGCCGCCCTTCTTCAGCACCTCGATGCCGGCCGCCGAGGCGTCGGCGTCGACGCTGGAGACCGCGCCGCCGGAGCCCACCGCGACCGGTGACTTGGGCGGTGGCTCGGTCGAGGGGGCCGCTGCCGGGCGGGCACTGGCCGGTACGGAGGCCAGCGAACCGGCCAGCACGGCCGTCACGGCCAGTACCGACAGGCGTCGGACATGCGTCATCTGAGCCTTCCCTCCATCGAGTTCGCGCCAGGGGCCGGAGCCTACCCGTGGCTTACCGGGCGCGACAGGGCGACGAACCCGGACAATCGCACCGGTACCCACTCGCCCCTCGATGCCCACCCGAACGGCCGCTACCCTCCCGGCCCATGGACAACCCCCTCCTCCCCGTCATCGCCGCCGCCGCTGCCCTGCTCCTCGGTCTCGCGGGCGGCTGGGCCTTACGGTCCGCCGCGAGCCGCCGCCGACTGGCCCGCGAGCGCGCCTTCTTCGGGTTGCCGGACGGCGCCGAGTGCGTCCTGGTCACCCACCGGGACAGCTCCTCGGCGCACTGGAGCATCCCCCGCCACGACGCGCTGGCGATGCTCGGGCTCGCCTCGGTCATCGAGAACTGCGGGGCGCACGCCGAGGTCGCGCCGCACGACACCGGCCTCCAGGGCTTCGGCGCACGCACGGAGTTCTGCGTCGGCGACCCGACCGCGCACCGGCGGCTCGCCGCCCACCTGGCCAATCTGCTGCCGGGCGTGCAGGTGCAGCCGGGTGACGCGTCGGGGGTCGGGCGTGGCACGTTCGTCATCGGTGGCAGCAGTTACGCGATGGAGCCGGGCACGGTGGAGTACGTGCTGCTGGCGCGGCTGACGGCGGGCGAAGGGGGCCGGCCGGTGTTCCTGGCGGCGGGCCAGCGGCCGGTCACGCACCGCGCGGCCGTCCGCCACCTGGTGCGCAACCGGGCGCGGCTGGCCCGCAAGCACGGTCCGGACGGTCAGTTCTGCCTGTTGCTGAAGGTGGTCAACTCGCAGTCGTACGGCCCTGACGTGGTGGAGCAGGTCGCGGAGGTGACGAAGGAGGCGCTGACGAAGGCGGCCGCACACAAGGCATGAGATCTTTACTGTTGCGTAACCTACCGACGGGTTACCTCCGGTAACGACCACACCTTACTCTCCAGTCACTTCGACACCGACCCCTCCGGTGTCCCCCCACGCCGAGACTGGAGCAGTAGATGACGCCCTCCCGCACGACGCTGCGCGCCGCGATCGGTACCGTCTCCGCGGCCGTTCTCGCCACCACCCTGACCGCCACGGCCCCCGCCGCGCAGGCGGCCCCGGCCGCCGCCTCGGCCCCCGCCTCCGTGAAGTTCGTCGACATCGAAGGTGACGGCGGGATCACGCTCAAGGCCAACGTCTTCACGCCCGGCGACGCCGACGGGACGAAGCGGTACCCGGTGATCGTGCTGCCCACCAGCTGGGGCATGCCGCAGATCGAGTACGTGGCGCAGGCCAAGAAGCTGGCGGACTCGGGCTATGTCGTCGTCGGGTACAACTCGCGCGGCTTCTGGCAGTCCGGCGGGAACATCGAGACCGCGGGCCCGCAGGACGTCGCCGACGCCCGCAAGGTCGTCGACTGGGCGCTGGCCCACACCCCGGCCGACCCGGACAAGGTCGGTATGGCCGGGGTGAGTTACGGCGCCGGGATCTCCCTGCTCGCCGCTGCCTTCGACCCGCGCATCAAGGCGGTCGGTGCGCTCAGCGGCTGGGCGAACCTGATCGACTCCATCTACAGCGGGCGCACCCAGCACGCCCAGGCCGCCGGGCTGCTGGCCGGCGCGGGCGAGCTCACCGGCCGCCCCAGCGACGAGCTCAGGACGATCATGAAGGATTTCCTCGGCTCCAACCTGGCCAAGGAGGACGAGATGATCGCGTGGGGGAAGAAGCGCTCCCCCGCGACCTACCTCGACCGGATCAACAAGAACGGCGCGGCCGTCATGCTGGGCAACGCCTGGGGCGACTCGATCTTCCCGCCGAACCAGTACGCCGACTTCTTCGACAAGCTCACGGGCCCCAAGCGGCTGGAATTCCGGCCCGGCGACCACGCCACCGCCGAGGCGACCGGCCTGCTCGGGCTGCCCAACGACACCTGGACCGACACCAAGCGCTGGTTCGACCACTACCTCAAGGGCGCCGACAACGGCGTGGACCGCGAGTCCCCGGTGCTGCTCAAGTCCCGCTCCACCGGCGCGTACGAGGGGTACGCGAGCTGGAAGGACGTGCCGTCCGGCCAGCGGCGCATCCCGCTGAACGGCACGCACGAGATCGCCACGAACCGCGACAGCGGCGCGAACGGCGGCACGATCTTCCTCTCCAGCATGCTGGACCAGTTCTTCAAGGTGCCGCCGATGGCGTCGATCCCGCTGCTGCCCCGCTCGGCCGCGGCCGTCTGGCAGTCCGAGCGGTACGAGACGCAGCAGCGCGTGCGCGGCACCACGCAGCTGCACACCACGCTCACCAGCACCGCCGAGAGCGGCACCGCCGTGGCCTACCTCTACGACGTCGGCCCGCTCGGCACCGGAAAGCTCGTCACGCACGCGCCGTTCACCTTCCACGGCAAGGAGCCGGGCAAGCCGTTCGCGATGGACCTGGACCTCTTCTCCACCGCCTACGACGTGCCCGCCGGACACAAGCTGGCGGTGGTGGTGGACTCCGTGGACCCGCTCTACATCGAGCACAACCCGGACGGCGCGAAGCTCACCTTCTCCTCGCCGGCCGACGACCCGTCGTGGGTGTCGGTACCGGTACGGGACTGACGGTACGTCACTTCCGTACGTGCGCGGCCGGGCGGATCACCCTTGCGGCCCGCCCGGCAGCAGCGTGCCCGGCTCGGCGGGGCCGACCTCGCCCTCGACCTTCGGGTTGCGCCGCTGCCGCCGGCCCACCCAGGTGGCGAGCCAGGACAGCAGCATGCACATCCCGATGTAGATCGGCGAGATGACCAGTACGACAGGGATGAACGGCAGGTCGTAGTCGAGGTTGGAGGCGATCAGCTTGCCGGCGTGCAGGAACTCCTCGTAGGTGATGAGGAACCCGAGCGAGGTGTCCTTCAGCGCGACGACCAGCTGGCTGATGATGGTGGGCAGCATGGCCCGGACCGCCTGCGGGACCAGCACATGCGTCATGACCTGCGTCTTGCGCATGCCCAGCGCGTACGCCGCTTCGTGCTGGCCGCGCTCGACGGAGTGCACGCCCGCGCGGAAGACCTCGGCGAGCACCGAACCGTTGTAGAGCGTCAGGCCGACCACCAGCGCGGTCAGCGGCTCGGCCTGCAGCGCCACGTAGATGAAGAAGATCATCACCAGGACGGGCATGGCGCGGAAGAACTCCACCAGCAGGGTGCACAGCCAGCGCACCGGCCGGTGCCAGGACAGCCGCCCGGCGGCCAGCACCGTGCCCAGCGCCAGCGAGAGCACCGCCGCGATGGCGAACGCCTTGAGCGTGTTGCCCAGCCCCCGCAGCAGCAGCTCCTGGATGCCCCGGTACTCGAAGGGCGTCCACTTCTGCCCCTCGAACTGCCCCGTGTCGTACAGGAGGTAGCAGACCCAGGCCAGCACGGCGAGGATCACCACGGTCGCCGCGACACCGTAGAGGCGGTGCCGGGCGCGGGTCCGCGGCCCGGGTACGTCGTACAGGGCGGTGCTGCTCATCGGGCGACTCCCCAGCGCTTCTCCAGCACGTTGAACAGCGCGCTGATGGTCAGGGTCACGATCAGATAGCCGACGGCGATCCAGAGGAAGGACCAGATGATGCTGTAGCCCAGCTCGTTGAGGGTCTTGTAGGTGCCGAGCAGCTCGACGACGCTGAAGGAGCCGGCGATCGCGGAGTTCTTGGCCAGCGCGATGAGCGTGGAGCCCACCGGCGGGATGACCGTACGGAACGCCTGCGGCAGCACCACCGCGCCCAGCGTCTGACCGAACGTCATGCCCAGGCTCCGGGCCGCCTCCCCCTGCCCCACCGGCACGGTGTTGATGCCGGAGCGCACCGCCTCGCAGATGAAGGCCGAGGTGTAGCAGCCCAGCGCGAGGATCGCGAAGACGTTGAAGGGCAGCGCGAGGCCGAAGCGCGGCAGGCCGAGCAGGACCGCGAAGAACAGCAGGGTGAGCGGGGTGTTGCGGAGCACCGTCACCCACACCGTGCCGAAGGCGCGCAGCGAGCCGACCGGGGCGACCCGGAAGCCCGCCATGATCACGCCGAGCACGAGGGCGAGCAGTGAGGCGAAGACGGTGAGCTCGACGGTGCCGAGCAGGCCCTTGCCGTAGAGGGACCAGTTGTGGGTCAGTACGTCCATGGGTGTCGGGGGCTCCCTCAGCTGACCGTGTAGCGGTCGATCCTGGGCGGCTTCGGCGCGGGCACTCCGGAGAGCCCGAGGGTGGCGTCGTAGGCCTTCTTCCAGTTGCCGTTCTTCTCGGCGGCTTCGAGCGCGTCGTCCATCGCGAAGCGCAGCGCCGGGTCCTTCAGGGGGACGCCGATGCCGTACGGCTCCTCGGAGAAGGGCTTGCCGACCAGCTTCATCTCGTCGGGCGCCTTGGCGGCGTAGCCGAGCAGGATCGCGTCGTCGGTGGTGACCGCGTCGACCTGGAAGGTGAGCAGGTTGTCGACGCAGATGGAGTACGTGTCGTACGCGACGAGCACGGCCTCGGGGTGGTCGGCCTTGATGCGCTGGTACGGGGTCGAGCCCGCGGCGGAGCAGACCCGCTTGCCGGCCAGGTCCTTGGGCCCCTTGATGTCCGTCTCGTCCTTGCGCACCAGCAGGCTCTGGCCCGCCCTGTAGTACGGGCCCGCGAAGCCGACCTGCTTCTTGCGCAGGTCGTTGATGGTGTAGGTGCCGACGTAGTAGTCGATCTGGCCGTTCTGCAGGGCGGTCTCGCGGTTGGCCGAGGCGATCGCCTTGTAGGCGATGCCCTTGGGGTCGAAACCGAGCGCGGCGGACATCATCTTGGCGATCTCGATGTCGAAGCCGCGGTACTCGCCGGAAGCCGGATCGCGTTCGCCCAGGTAGGGCTGGTCCTCCTTGACGCCGACGGCGAAGTGGCCGCGCCGCTTCGCCTTCTGCCAGGTAGGCGAGTCGGGCAGTTGGAAGCGGGTCTGTACGGGGTAGTGCGGGAGCTCGTCGCCGCGCGGCCCCTTGGCGGGCGGGCTGCCGGGCTTGCCGCAGGCGGCGGCGAGAACGGCCAGGGCGGCGAGGAGGAGGGCCGCTGCGGCCCGTGGGAACGTCTTCACTGCGGTCACCCCCGCTTCAGTGCTTGAGGATCTTGGAGAGGAAGTCCTTGGCGCGGTCGCTCTCCGGGGCCGTGAAGAAGTCCTCGGGGGTGCGGTCCTCGACGATGCAGCCGTCCGCCATGAAGACCACGCGGTTGGCGGCCGAGCGGGCGAAGCCCATCTCGTGCGTGACCACGACCATCGTCATGCCCTCCCGGGCGAGCTGCCGCATCACCTCCAGCACCTCGTTGATCATCTCCGGGTCCAGCGCCGAGGTCGGCTCGTCGAAGAGCAGCGCCTTGGGCTCCATGGCCAGCGCGCGGGCGATGGCCACCCGCTGCTGCTGACCGCCGGAGAGCTGGGCCGGGTACTTGTCGGCGTGCGCGGCGAGCCCGACCCGCTCCAGGAGTTCGCGGGCTCGCTGCTCGGCCGCCTCCTTGTGGGTCTTCCGCACCTTCATCGGCGCGAGCGCCACGTTGGCCAGCACCGTCTTGTGCGCGAAGAGGTTGAAGGACTGGAAGACCATGCCGACCTCGGCGCGCAGCCGGGCCAGCTCGCGGCCCTCCTCGGGGAGTGGGCGGCCGTCCAGCGTGATGGTGCCGGACTGGATCGGTTCGAGGCGGTTGATCGTGCGGCAGAGGGTCGACTTGCCGGAGCCGGAGGGGCCGATGACGACGACCACCTCGCCGCGGCCGACGGTGAGGTCGATGTCCTGGAGGACGTGGAGTTTCCCGTAGTACTTGTTGACCCTGCGCATCTCGATCAGCGCGTCACCGGCCATATGCAGCCCTGCTCACTCTCGTCCGTACCAGCGGCAAATTCGCAAACTACCCCAAATAACGCCTGGCGGGCGATCGAGGACACGCCCGGAACGGCCCCGGCGGCACCCCACCGGAGAACCGGCATTTCCCCGCAGTCCCTAGGTACACAGAACGCGCCTGCGTACCTAGCCTGTCGGGCATGGGTGAGCACCGGCCTGTCTTCCAGCGCATCGCCGACGATCTGCGGTACCAGATCGACGAGGGCGTCCTCGCGGTCGGCGCGCGGATCCCCTCCCGCGCCGAGCTGAAGCGCGCGTACGAGGCCAGCGACCAGACCGTGGACCGGGCAGTGCGGCTGCTGAAGGCGGCGGGGTACGCGGAAGGGCAGTTCGGGCGCGGGGTGTTCGTCGCGGACCGGGCACCGCTGGGCACCCTGCTGCGCTCCACCGGCGCCGTCGACTCCCCCTTCGCCGCCAGCATCACCCTTGCGAAGTGTCCGGACGGCGCGCCGTTGACGTGGGAGGCGACCTCCACGACGGTGCCTGCCACGGAGCCGGTGGCCCGGCGGCTGCGGATCGCGCCGGCCGACACGGTCGTCTGCTCGCAGTACGAGTACCTCGCCGACCGCCAGCCGGTGCAGCTCGCGACCAGCTGGGAGCCGCTGGCCATCACCGACGGCACGGACGTGGTGTTCCCCGAGTGCGGGCCCTACGCGCGCCGCGGCGTGCGCGGGCGGATGGCGGCCATCGGCATCCGGGTGGTGCGCGCCGAGGAGCGGGTCGGCTCCCGGCCCGCCTCCAGCCCCGAGGCGGAGTCGCTGGGCTGCCCGCCGGGCAGCTGCGTCACGGTGGTCGAGCGCACCCACTTCGACGCGGACGGGCGCCCCGTGGAGACCTCGGACATCGTCGTACGGGCCGACCGCTGGCGGCTGGCGTACGACATCGCGTTCGTCTAGCGGGGCGCTGTCCGGTAGCGGGGTGCTGTCCACCGGGGTGCTGACGGCCCGTCACGGTGACCGCGGGCCCGCCGGAGGGCACCGGCCGCGGGTCGGTGCCGCTCAGCTGCCGGCGACCTCGGTGTAGAGCCGGGAGAGTTCGGGGGCGCCGCTGGCCGCCCATTCCAGGCCCGCGGCCACCACGTCCACCTCGCGCCCGGACGGCATCCGCACCACGGGCTGCCCGTCGGGCCACATCTTCCAGGCGGCGCCGTGCACCGTGCGCACGAGCACGGTGCCGAGGTAGAGCCCGGCGTCGTTGCCGAGCCAGGGCTCCACCTCCGGGTCCTCGCGCCAGACCGGACGCAACTGGTCCAGGTCGGCCAACGACCCCGGGGAGTCGTCCAGTTCCACGCCTTCCGACTCGGCCTGGGCACGCAGCAGCTCGCACTCCGACAGCAGTTCGGCGGTGGCCTCGGGGTCGGCGTTCACCTCGCCGGGGGCCACGGGGTGCTTGCGCCACTTGTCCAGGAAAGACATGTTCATGTGGTGCAGCGTCCCACTCCCACCCGGGCAGCGGCCACAGGCGCGCGGCGACCGCATCATCCGGTCGTCACTCCGCGCTTCCTTGACGCCCCCCGCCCGTCTCTCTACGTTCATGGCGCTCGTGTCGGCTCGACCGGATCACGCTCTTCACCTGGCTCACCCGCCACCCAAGGAGACGATTGATGCGCGTACGACAATGGGGCACCACCGTTCCGCTCGCTCTCGCCCTCACGGTCGCGGGGACCGCCGTCCCGGCGACCGCCGCCGGCCCACAAGCCGCCACGGCTCCGCAGCCGTTGGCGAGACTCTTCGACAACACCGCGGTCAGCGACGACACCAGAGCCGGCGGCGCCGACTTCGACGGCGCCGGCAACTCCCTCTCGGCCCAGGACCTGGCCGCGGCCGGCTGGACGCCCGGCCGGTCACTGGAGCTCGACGCGACCCGGCTGACCTGGCCACACACCGCCCCCGGCAGGCCCGACAACGTACGCGCCGACGGTCAGGCGGTCCAGCTCTCCGGCCCCGGCACGGCGCTGACCTTCCTGGTCGCCGCGACCGGCGGGGACGTCACCGGCACCGGCACGGTGCAGTACCGGGACGGCTCGCGCAGCGCGTACGAACTGACCGCGCCGGACTGGCGGAGCGGACCGCTCAGCACCAAGGCGGTGGCGCTGCCGCACACCAACTCCGCGGCCGGACAGCGCACGGAGGCGGTCCGGCTGTACGCGGTCACCGTGCCGGTGCGCCCCGGCCGGCAGGTGCGCTCGGTCGTCCTGCCGAAAGACCCCGGGCCCGACCGTGACCTGCACGTCTTCTCGGCGGCGCTGCGCCGCGACACCCCCGGCTGGACCGGGAGTTGGGCGGCCAGCAGCGCCGGTTACACCACGGTCGGGCCGTGGCGGGACCAGACGCTGCGGCTGGTGGTGCACGCGGGCGCCGGCGGCCGGCAGGCCCGCATCCGACTGGAGAACACCTTCGCGGCCACGCCCGTCGACATCGGCGCGGCGAGCGTCGCCGTGCAGCGCGACGGCGCGCAGGCGGTCGGCAAGCCGGTGCCGCTCACCTTCGGCGGCAAGCGCGCGACCCGTGTCCCCGCCGGGGCACAGGCTTTCAGTGACCCGGTCCGCTTCACCGTGCCCGCCGACACCAACCTCCTGGTGAGCTTCCACCTCGCGGGCCCGGTCGGCGCGGCCCCGGTGCACAAGGAGGCCATCCAGCGGTCGTACGTGAGCGCGACCGGCAGCGGCGACCGTACCCGCGACGCGGGCGCGGCTGCCTACACCGGCACCCTCACCACCTGGCCGTTCCTCTCGGGCGTCGACGTGACCGGCGGGCCGGGTTCGATCGTGGCGCTGGGCGACTCGATCACCGACGGGGTGAAGTCGACGCAGGGCGCCAACCGGCGCTGGCCGGACACCCTGGCGCGGCGCTTCCAGAACCAGACCGCGCTGCCCAAGTACGGCGTGATCAACCACGGCATCTCGGCGAACCGTATCGTCACCGACCGCTACAAGGGCGACGGGATCAGCACCGACACCGGCGGGGTCAGCGCCCAGCACCGGTTGGAGCGGGACGTGCTGGCGCAGACCTCGGCCCGTACGGTCGTGGTCTTCGAGGGCATCAACGACGTGCGGTCCGGCACCTCGGCGGCCGAGGTGATCGAGGGCCTGCGGAACATCGCCCGGCGGGCGCACGAGCGGGGGCTGCGGGTGGTGGCCGCGACGGTCGCGCCGTGCGAGGGCTACCCCGACTGCTCCCCGGAGGTCGACCAGCGGCGGCAGGCGGTCAACGCCTTCATCCGGGACAGCGGCGGCGCCGTGGACGCCGTGCTGGACTTCGACGCGGTGATCCGCGATCCGCAGCGGCCGCAGCGGATGCTGCCGGTCTACGACAGCGGCGACCACCTGCACCCCGGTGACGAGGGGTTGAAGGCGCTCGCGGAGTCGGTGGAGCTGCGCAAGCTCGTGCCGTGAGGCGACGGGCGGGGCGGCGATGCGGGCCGCCCCGCCCGGCGCTCACACGGCCGGACCGACCGGTAGCTCACACGTCCAGGTCCACGACCACCGGCGCGTGGTCCGAGGCGCCCTTGCCCTTGCGCTCCTCGCGGTCGACGTAGGAGTCCGAGACGGCCTTGGCGAACGGCTCGTTGCCGTAGACCAGGTCGATGCGCATGCCGCGGTTCTTCGGGAAGCAGAGCTGGCGGTAGTCCCAGTACGTGAAGGGGTGGTCGTACTTCAGGGGGCGCGGTACGACGTCGGTCAGGCCGGCGCCGCGCAGGTCGGCGAGGGCGGCGCGCTCGGCCGGGGTGACGTGCGTGGCGCCCTCGAAGGCGGCGAGGTCGTAGACGTCGTCGTCGGTCGGCGCGACGTTGTAGTCACCCATGACCGCGAACGGGCGGCTGCCCGCCGCATCGCCCGCGACGGCCGCCTTGAGCGCCTCGAACCACTGGAGCTTGTAGGCGTAGTGCGGGTGCTCGACCTCACGGCCGTTGGGGACGTACACCGACCAGACGCGGACCGGGCCGCAGGTGGCCGAGACGGCGCGGGGCTCGGCCACGCCGTCGTACGTGGGGTCGCCGGGCAGGCCCTCGACCACGTCTTCCAGGCCCGCCTTGGAGAGGATGGCCACGCCGTTCCACCGGCCCGTGGCGTTCACCGCGGCCTCGTACCCCAGCTCGCGCAGCTCGTCGAAGGGGAACTGCTCCTTGGAGCACTTGGTCTCCTGCACGCACAGCACGTCCGTGCCGGTGTTCTCCAGCCAGGCCAGCAGCCGGGGAAGGCGGGCGGTGATCGAATTGACGTTCCAGGTCGCGATGCGCATGAGTGCCAACCTACCGTCCGCCTCCGACAGTCGCCGTCCTCAGCCCAGCGACTGGGTCTGACCTGGGGTGAGGCGGTCGTGGTCGGCGCCGCCGAGCTGGCCGATCATCCGGTCGTAGATCGGCCGGGCGTGCTCCTGGAGCAGGCTGTCGTGGACGTCGATGGCGCGCCGCGGCCGGACCTCGCGCACGTAGTCGATGACCTCGGAGACCTTGTTCCAGGGGGCGTGCACGGGCAGCAGCAGGGTGTCGACCGGGCGGCCGGGGACGGTGAGCGCGTCGCCGGGGTGGAAGACGGTGCCGTCCACGAAGTAGCCGACGTTGGTGATCCGCGGGATGTCCGGGTGGATCACGGCGTGCAGCTGTCCGTGCACCTCCACCTCGAAGCCGGCGGCGGTGAAGGCGTCGCCCTCGCCGACGGTGTGCACCCGGCCGGGGAACGCGGCCGAGATCTGCTCGGCGACGGAGGCCAGGGTCCAGATCTCGGCGGCCGGGTTGGCGTCCATGGCGGCCCGGAGCCGGTCCTCCGCGAAGTGGTCCGGGTGCTCGTGCGTGATCAGGATCGCGTCCGCGCCGACGGCCGCGTCCGCCTCGCTGAAACCACCGGGATCGATGACCAGCGTCCGCCCGTCCTTGGCCAGCCGGACACAGGCGTGGGTCTTCTTGGTCAGTTCGAGTTCCATGTCCCCATCCTGCCGCGCCGCCCTGTGCGGCGGGCGGACCCGAGGGGCCGTGCCACCGGCGCTCAGTCCTCCGGCGTGGTCTCCTCGCGGATGACGCGCTGGGCGACGTCGAAGGCGGCGCCGGCGGCCGGCATGCCGCTGTAGACCGCGGTGTGGATCAGGGTTTCCTTGATCTCGGCCGGGGTGAGGCCGTTGCGGAGCGCGGCGCGGACGTGGACGGCCAGGTTCTGCAGGTGGCCGCCGGTGACCAGCGCGGTGAGCGTGATGACGCTGCGGGTGCGGCGGTCCAGACCCGAGCGGGTCCACACCTCGCCCCAGGTGACGCGGGTGAGGAAGTCCTGGAAGTCGCCGGTGAAGTCGTCGGCGGCGGCCGCGGCGCGGTCCACGTACGCGTCGCCCAGCACCGCGCGGCGGACCTTCATGCCCTCTTCGTAGGAGCCGGTGCGCACCATTTCCGGCTGCTCGGCGGGCGCCTCTATGGCGACGGCCGGCGGCTGGGGCTGCGGCTGCTGCGGCGGAGCCGGGTCGAGGACCGGCTTGGGAGGGGTGGCGCCGAGCGCGGCCTGCCCGGCCGGCTTGTCCTGCCAGGAGGTGGAGAAGTGCCGGATGAGCAGTTCGGTGACGGCGGCCGGCTGCTCGACCGGGGCGAGGTGGGAGGTGCCGGGCACCAGGGCGAGAGCCGCGTCCTGTATCCCGGCGACCAGGGTGCGGGCGTCGGCGGTCGGGGTGACCAGGTCCTCGGAGCCGACGACCACGAGGGTGGGCGCGGAGATCCGGCCGAGCTCGCCTCGGATGTCGAAGGCGGCGAGCGCCTCGCAGGCGGCGATGTAGCAGCCGGGATCGGTGGTGCGCACCATCTGTACGGCCCACTCGATGATGGCGGGCTGGGCGGCGGCGAAGCCGGGCGTGAACCAGCGTTCGGGCGCGGTGCGGGCGATCGGGTCCAGGCCGTTGGTGCGGATCACCACGCCGCGCTGCCGCCAGGCGTCGGCGGTGCCGAAGCGGGGCGAGGCGGAGACCAGCGCGAGCGAGGAGAGGCGCTGGGGGTGGGCGAGCGCGAGCTGGGCGCCGATGGCGGCGCCCATGGCGCAGCCGGCGTAGCCGAAGCGGTCGATGCCGAGGTCGTCGAGGGTGGCGACGAGCCGGTCGGCGAGCTCGGCGATCGAGGCGGCGGGGTAAGCGGGGGAGCCGCCGTGGCCCGGCAGGTCGAAGCGGATGACGCGCCACTGGCGGGTCAGTTCGGGTATCTGCCGGTCCCACATGTGCCATG
Organism: Streptomyces niger; assembly: GCF_000718305.1. GTDB lineage: Bacteria > Actinomycetota > Actinomycetes > Streptomycetales > Streptomycetaceae > Streptomyces > Streptomyces niger. The sequence goes on along the minus strand of NZ_JOFQ01000020.1, from coordinate 57,686 downwards.
TGGTGCCCAGCGAGGCGCCCAGGACGAGTACGGGCGCGTCGTCGGGGCCGTCGATCCGGTGCTGCAGGGTCTTCTCGCTCACCCGGCCACGCTACCCAATCAAACCGTGCGCTTTTGACACCCGGGTCAGCAACCGGACGCCGGGACGGCCGGAACAGTCGGTCATGGCGGCGGATTCGGCTCATAACCGGCTGGCCCGGAACGTCCGACTGTGATCCGGTCGGCGTTCTCCATCAGAGTTTCGCCACCGGAATCCGTCCGTCCGGGCCGTCGGCGGCGGCCGGCCGCGCCCTCAGAAGCGGGTCGTGGAGACCACGTACACCACGGGGTGGCCGTCCTCGGCGAAGTCGACCGTTATCCGCTGCGTGGGCCGCGGGGCCTGCTCCTTGTGGACCATGCCCGCGTAGCCGTCCCCGATCGTGAAGTCCCACTTGACCCGCTTCGCCTGTTCCGGCGAGATCGTGACGGCGTCCTTCTTCAGGTCCGCGCGGGTGCGCCCGTAGTTCCGCAGGAACTCGTCCAGGCCCGCCTGGGAGGTACGGAACGTCACGTACAGCGAGCTGGTCTTGAAGGAGTTGGTCTCGAAGAAGGCGACCGGGTACGAGTAGGCCGGTATCCGCACGTCGTAGATGCGCCGCTGCACCTTGGAGGGCCAGTGCCAGGTGAGGCCCGCCATGGCGGCCCGCTCCTCCTTCTCCTGACCGCTGTCGCGGCTCTGCGCGGCGGAGAGCGCGAGGTAGCCGGCCGGGATGACGATCAGCAGGAAGACGACGAACCCGGTGAGCCAGCGGCGGCGCCGGCTCGGTCGCGGCGCGTGCGTCCCGCCCTCGGGAGTGCCGGGCCCCTCGGGGCCGGCGGGCCCGGACGGGCCGGCCGGGCCCCTCGGGCCCGGGCCGTCGACGGGCTCGGCCCGGTCGGGGCGCTCGGGGTGCTCGCTCACGGGAGCCTGTTCCACGTCGGTCATCGGCGGCCGGCCCGTTCGTAGCGTTCGTAGCGCTCGACCCGGCGGCGGTTGGCGCGGCGGAAGCGGCGGGCCACCAGGCGAGCGAGGTCGGCGGCGCCGACCATGCCGGCCTCGGGGCCGAGCTGGGCCCGTGCGATGCGGGCCTCGGGGCGGTAGCCGCGCCCGGTGAGGGTGCGCCGGAACGCGTCCCTGGCCGGGCCGATGAGCAGGTCGTCCGCGGCGCTGACGCCGCCGCCGATGACGAAGCAGGACGGGTCGAGCGCGGCGGCGAGGTTGGCGATGCCCACGCCCAGCCACTGGCCGATCTCGGCGAACAGCTCGACGCACATCGCGTCGCCCTCGCGGGCCAGCTCGGTGATCAGCGGCCCGGTGATGTCCGGGATGTGCCCGCCGACCCGCTCGATGATGTTGTACGCGACCGGGGAGTCGGCAGCGGCCAGCTCGCGGGCCTCGCGCACCAGCGCGTTGCCGGAGCTGTACTGCTCCCAGCAGCCGCGGTTGCCGCACGGGCAGCGGTGGCCGGCGGGCACCACCTGCATGTGCCCGAACTCCCCGGCCACGCCGTACTTGCCGCGCTTGACCTGGCCGTCCTCCAGGATCGCGCCGCCGATGCCGGTACCGAGCGTGATCATCACGAGGTGGTCCTCGTTGCGTCCGGCGCCGAAGCGCCACTCGGCCCAGGCCGCGGTGTTCGCGTCGTTGTCCACCATGACGGGCACCGCGAGGCGGCCCGCGAGGCGCTCGCGCAGCGGCTCGTTGCGCCAGTTCAGGTGCGGGGCGAAGAGGACCCGGCTGCGGTCGGCGTCGACCCAGCCGGCCGCGCCGATGCCCACGGCGTGCACATCGTGCCGGTCGGAAAGGTCCAGCACCAGTTCGGTGATGGTGTCCTCGACCACCTTGGGGCTCTTGGACTTGTCCGGCGTCTCGGTGCGGACCTTCTCCAGGATGTTCCCGTCGGCGTCCACCACGCCTGCCATGACCTTCGTACCGCCGATGTCGATGCCGACGGTGGGCACGCGGGGCGCGCTGAGGTGCGAACGGCGTTCCCGGGTGCCGACCGTGCGCAGCACGGTCGCCCGCGCCGATCCACGGTGCACCCTGTCCCGGTACGTACTCATGCTCGGCTCGTCACGTCCCTGTTGCGGTCTCGGGAGGCCTTGGCCTCGGGTCACGTCCGGGCAGGCGCAGCCCACCCGCCGTGCGATTGTGCATCAAAGCCGCCCTACGGCGCACCGCAACCCTCTGACCTGTGGGCTTTCTCAAAGTCCGGGATTTCGGGAACCGCACCCGCCGGTGCGCCGCGGCCTGCTCCGACGGCGTCCGTCGGTCCTGGCCGAGCCAGCGGTCTCAGTCCTGGCCGAGCCAGAGGTCGGGGCCGAAGACCTCGTAGTGCACCGCCTCGGCGGGGACCCCGGCGCGGAGCAGGTCGCCGCGGACGGCGCGCAGGAAGGGCAGCGGGCCGCACAGGTAGGCGGTCAGGTCCGCCGGCAGGGCCAGGTCCGCGACGGTGGGGCGGCCCGGCGCGGCTTCGGGGGCGGCGTCGCCGGGCTCCTCGTACCAGAGGTGCAGCTCGGCGCCGGGGAGCGCGTCGACCAGCGCGCGCAGTTCCGCGCGGTGGGCGTGGTCGGCCGGGGTGCGGTCGCCGTGCAGGACGAGCACGCGGCGGGTGGCGCCGGTGGCGGCGAGGTGGCCGAGGATCGCCAGGACGGGCGTGGTGCCGATGCCGGCGGAGGCCAGCAGCAGCGGCCCGTCGCCTTCGGGCAGCACCACGTCGCCGAAGGGCCGGGACACGGAGAGGACGTCACCGGCGCGCGCGTGGGCGTGCAGCCAGGAGGAGACCTCGCCCGCCGGGTCGCCCGCCGCCCGCTTGACGGTGATCCGCCACTGCGCGCCGCCGGGCGCCGCGGACAGGCTGTACTGGCGGATCTGGCGCGCGCCGTCCGGCAGCGCCACCTGGACGCTGACGTACTGGCCCGGGGTGAAGGGGCCGGCGGGGCCGCCGTCGGCGGGCCGCAGGAGGAAGGAGACCGCGTCGGCCGTCTCCTCGTGCCGCTCGGTGATCTCCATGGGGCGCCAGGTGGAGCCCTCGGGCACGCCGGCCTCCTGGTAGAGGCGGGCCTCGGTGGCGATCAGGGCGTTGGCCATCAGCCAGTAGACCTCGTCCCAGGCGGCGGCCACCTCGGGGGTGACGGCGTCGCCGAGCACCTCGCCGATGGCGGCGAAAAGGTGCTGGTGGACGAGTTTGTACTGCTCGGAGGTGATGCCGAGGGAGGCGTGCTTGTGAGCTATGCGGCCGAGCAGCGCGTCGGGGCGTGCCTCCGGGCGCTCCAGGAGCAGGCCGGCGAAGGCCGCGATCGACCCGGCGAGGGCCTGCTGCTGCTCGCCGGTGGCCTGGTTCCCGCGGTTGAAGAGGTCGCGCAGCAGTTCCGGCCGGTCGGCGAAGAGCTTGCGGTAGAAGAGCTCGGTGATCTCACCGATGGCCGCGCCGACCGCGGGCAGGGTGGCACGGACGACGGGACGGGACTGTTCCGAGAGCACGGCGACTCCTTAACTTGCTTCTTAAATTCGTATTTATCTATGCGGGTGGCCGCACCACTGCGGTGGACCCGCGGAGCAGGGGACCGCGCCCGGATCACTCCGGTGGGCGGCTCGCCAGGCCGACCAGCACGGGGCCGGTCGGCGAGGAGACCAGATCGGCCACGGTGAGCGGGTCGAGGCCGGCGTAGAACGCCTCCTGCGCCGCGCGCAGCGCGCGCCGCAGCCGGCAGGCGCCGCGCAGCGGGCAGGGCGCGTCACCCTCGCAGGTCACGACCTCGCCGGGGCCCTCCAGCTCGCGCACCAGCCAGCCGACCGAGGCCCGCCGGCCGAGGCTCGTCAGCCCGAGCCCGCCGCCGCGGCCCCGGCGGGCCTCGACCACGCCGAGATGCTGGAGACGGGTGACGGCCTTCGCCGTGTGGGTGTACGGAACGTTCATCGCGTCCGCGACCTCACGCGTGGTCGGGTACGCGTCCTCTTCGACCGCCAGACGCATCACGGCACGGAGCGCCAGGTCGGTGAACTTCGTCAGCCGCACCCTTGTACGCTACCAAATACGGATATAAGAATCGCCTTAAGGGTGGGTGAGGACGAATACACCGTTTCGCCCCGCGGCGGACGTGCGGACGGCCGGAGAGAACGGGCGGCGAACGGGCGGAGAACGGGCACAGCGCCGCTCGGCAGGGCCGCCCCACCGTTGGGGACGTTGACGAACGCCCAGGTCACAGGCGTTTTTTCGGACCGGTGTGCCCCTTACGGCCCAACCCGGCGGGCCCCCGTGGCCGAGTTGGGTTGTGATGGGAGCCGTTGATGTTCCGCCCTCTGTGAGGAGAACGCTATGCGCATCCGTACCACCGCAGCCGCGGCCGTTCTGGCCACTGCCGCCATCGTCGGCGGCGCCGGCGCCGCCGCTGCCGACTCGGGCGCTCAGGGAAGCAGCAACAACTCGCCGGGTCTCCTGTCCGGCGACACCATCCAGGTACCGGTCCACGTGCCGGTCAACGTCTGCGGCACCACCGTCGACGTGGTCGCGCTGCTGAACCCCGCAAACGGGCAGTGCCACAACAAGTGACGTAACCCGGAACTCACCGCCGGTGCCGGTCCCCTCGCGGGGCCGGCACCGGCCTCATGTCCGGACCCGTCCGGTGCGCCCGCGCCCGGCCCCGTGCCGGAGCCGCACGGTCACCGCGGCACGCCGTCCCAGCGCCATTCCTTGCGCAGCGGGAGGCCCGGCAGCTCCGTACGGCCCGTGCACCACAGCAACGCGGCCCAGCGGTCCGGGACCTCGGGGGCGTCCGGGAAGAGCCGGGCCAGCGCCCGGTCGCACAGGTCCGCCGGCGGCGTCCAGCCGAGGCCCAGGCCCTCGGCGATGTCGTGCACGTGGACCAGGGTCTCGACGACCCCCATCGCCGCGAACCCCTCGGGGTCCGACACCCCGAAGACGTGGAAGGCGCGCCTGTCCGGCGGCGCCGCGCGGACGACGGCCGTCAGGATCGCGCCGCTGGCCTCCAGCAGCACGAGCAGCCCGGCCGGGCCCGCCGCGCGGTCCGCGAAGAAGGCGTTCCCCGGGCCGCCGGGCCGCGCCTGCGCCCACTGGAACGGCACGTGCGTGTCCACCGGCGGATTCTCCGGGCCCACTTGGGCCGCGTAGCAGAAGAGATCGTCGGCGAGGTGCTCGGTGGTCTCCCAGCAGTCCCATTCCAGGGTGCCGGCGGGCCCGCTCCAGTCGGCGGTGACCGCCTCGCGCAGGGTGCTGACCGCCAGCCGGACGGCCTGCTCGACATCGGCTGCGGTGACGGGACCGGTGGGTGTTCCGGGGCTGTCGGACATGCCCGGACGGTACCAACGATCACCCGTCGGGAGTACGTGTTTTACCAGCCGTCAGGTGGTGCCCGGCGCGGGCCCGGAGGAGAGTCGGACCATGGGTGAGCACGGACGGGCGGAACGCCGGTACGACGTCGTGGTCGTCGGCGGTGGCGCGGCCGGACTGAGCGGTGCGCTGGCCCTCGTACGGGCGCGCCGCTCCGTGCTGGTGCTGGACGACGGCCGGCCGCGCAACGCGATGGCCGACCGTACCCACAACTTCCTGACCCGGGACGGCACCCCGCCGGCCGAGCTGCTGGCGGCCGGGCGGGCGGAGGTGACCGCCTACGGCGGCGGAATCGAAGCGGGCGTGGTGGTGGCGGCGGAACGGTGCCCCGACGGCTTCCGCGTCTCCCTGGCGTCGGGCCCGCCGGTCGTGGCCCGCCGGCTGCTGGTGGCCACCGGCCTCGTCGACGAGCTGCCCGACGTGCCGGGACTCGCGGAGCGGTGGGGACGGGACGTGCTGCACTGTCCTTACTGCCACGGCTGGGAGGCCCGCGACCGGGCGATCGGCGTGCTGGCCACCGGGCCGCTCGCCGCCCGGCAGGCCCTGATGTGGCGCCAGTGGAGCGCGACGGTGACGCTGTTGCTGCACGGCTCGCCGGAGCCCGGCGCCGAGGAGCGCGAGCGGCTCGCCGCCCGCTCCGTCGACGTGGTGCCGGGCCGGGTGGCTGAGCTGGAGGTGGCGGACGACCGGCTGGCCGGCGTGCGGCTGGCGGACGGCCGGCGGCTTGCCTGCCGGGCCCTCGTGGTCGAGCCGCGGTTCACCGCACGCGCCGAGGCCCTCGCGGCCCTGGGGCTGGCCGCCGCGGAGGAGCGGTCGGCCGGCGAGGTGGTGGGCAGCTCGGTCGCGGCGGCGCCCTCGGGGGCCACGGACGTCCCCGGGGTCTGGGTGGCCGGCAACGTCACCTCCCTGAGCGACCAGGTGATCGGCGCCGCGGCGGCCGGCGTGCAGGCCGCCCAGGCGATCAACTCGGACCTGGTGGAGGAGGACACCCGGCGCGCGGTCGCCGCGTACCGGCGCCGCGGCTGACCGGCATCCCGGTTCCGCCGTTCGCGACCGGACGTCTACGCTCGGGACGACCACAAGATCCATACGGCCCTTCAGGGCACGGAGGGGGCGGACGATGCGCGACGACGCGCTCGTACAGGTCGGCACCGGCACGTATCTGGTGCACGGCTCGAACACCAACTGGGTGATCATGGCGGACGGCGACGCCGTGACGCTGGTGGACACCGGCTACCCCGGCGACCACGACCAGGTGGTGGCGTCGCTGGCCGCGCTGGGGCACCGGCCGTCCGCCGTGGCGGCGATCCTGATCACCCACGCGCACAGCGACCACATCGGCTCGGCCGATCGGTTCGCGCGCGAGCACAAGGTGCCGGTGCTGATGCACGCGGCGGAGGTGCCGCACGCGCGGCGCGAGTTCCTGCACCAGGTGGCGGTGGGCGACGTGCTGAAGAACGCCTGGCGGCCCGGCGTCCTCCCGTGGCTCGTGCACGCCGTACGGTCGGGCGGTCTCACGGACGTACGGATGACCGACCCGCAGCCGTTCCCGCGGGACGGTGCGCTGGACCTGCCGGGCCGTCCCGTGCCCGTGCACACGCCGGGGCACACCGGCGGGCACTGCGCGTACCACCTCCCGGACGCCGGCGTGGTGATCACCGGCGACGGGCTGGTCACCGGTCACCCCACCGCCGCGCGGCTGCGTGGCCCGCAGCTGCTCCCCCGGATGTTCGACACCGACCGCGCGCGGGCGCTGGAGTCGCTGTCGATCGTGGAGAAGCTGGACGCGGACGTCGTGCTGCCCGGGCACGGTCCGGTGCACCGGGGCGAGGCCGCGGCGGCGGCGCGCCACGCCAGGGAGCTGGCGCTGTCGGGGCGCTGACCGCGCCTTCGCGGGTCGCGCCCCCGCGGCCGTCAGCCCGCGACGCGCAGGACGAGCTTGCCGCGGGTGCGGCCCGCCTCGCCGCGGCGGTGCGCCTCGGCCGCGTGCTCCAGCGGGAGCACGTCCTCCACCTCGGCCTTCACCACGCCCCCGTCGATCAGCTCGGCGATCCGGGTGAGCGCTGCGCCGTCCGGCTCCACGAGGAAGCCGCACGCCCGCAGCCCCAGCTGGCGGGCGGTGTCCACCAGCTCGGGCGCGACGCCGGAGGGCACGGCGATCAGCAGGCCGCCGGAGCGGAGGGTGCCCAGCGACCGGGTGCTGGTGTCGTCCTTGTCGTCGCCGACCAGGTCGATGACGACGTCGACGTCGCTGACCGCCTCCTCGAACCGGACGGCGGTGTAGTCGACCAGTTCGTCCGCGCCCAGGCCGCGCAGCCAGTCGTGCTTGGCCGCGCTCGCCGTGCCGATGACATGGGCGCCCAGGTACTTGGCGAACTGCACGGCGAAGTGGCCGACGCCGCCGGCCGCCGCGTGGATCAGCACCCGCTGGCCGGCCGTCACCTGCGCCGCGTCGACCAGCGTCTGCCAGGCGGTGAGCGCGGCGAGCGGCACCGCGGCCGCGTGCTCGTGGTCCAGCAGCGCCGGCTTGCGGGCGAAGTGCCGGGAGGGGGCCGTGACGTACTCCGCGTACGCGGCGGCCTGGCGCGGGAACCACGGCATGCCGTACACCTCGTCGCCCACGGCGAGGGTGTGCACGCCGAAGCCGACCTCCTCGACCACGCCGGAGACGTCCCAGCCCACGGTGAACGGCGGATCGCCGAGCACGGCCGCCATGCCGCCGCCCTGGCGGGTCTTCCAGTCCACCGGGTTCACGCCCGCCGCGTGCACCCGTACGAGCACCTCGGTCGGCAGCGGCGCGGGCCGCGGCACCTCGGTCATCCGCAGCACGTCGGGTCCGCCGAGTGCGTCCTGGGTGATCGCGCGCATGGTGGTCTCGCCGCTCGGGGCGCTGGTCATGTCGGGCCTCCTGTGCGTGGGCGGTACGGGGCGGGTGCCGCGGAGCGCGGACGCCCGCACCGCGAAGCTACCGCCGGGAACCGGTGCCCCCGCGGAAGCCGCCCCGCGCGCCGCACCGGTACCCGTGTCCCCTTTTCCGCTTTTTCGGTTTTTCGCGTTTCCGCACACCCCTCCCGGAAACCGCTCAGTGCCGGGGGTGGCCGCCCAGGTGTTCCGGGGACGGCGCGCGCTCCAGCTCGTGGCTGAGCTGCTCCAGCTCGCTGCCGCCGGCCATCTGGCGGGTCAGCTCCTCCAGCGCGATCTCCGACTTCAGGTGGCTGCCGGCCATCGTGCCGCGCTTGAGGAGCACGAAGCGGTCGCCGACCAGGTAGGCGTGGTGCGGGTTGTGGGTGATCAGCACGACGCCGAGGCCCGCGTCCCGGGCGGCGGCCACGTACTTGAGGACCACGCCGGACTGCTTGACGCCGAGCGCCGCGGTCGGCTCGTCCAGGACGAGGACCTTCGCGCCGAAGTAGACCGCGCGGGCGATGGCCACGCACTGCCGCTCACCGCCGGAGAGCGTGCCGATCGGCTGGTCCACGTCGCGCAGGTCGATGCCCATCCGCGCCAGCTCGGACCGGGTGGTCTCGCGCATCGCGCGGGCGTCGAGGTGTTTGAAGGGGCCGAACCCCTTCGTGGGCTCGGAGCCGAGGAAGAAGTTCCGCCAGACCGGCATCAGGGGGACGACGGCGAGGTCCTGGTAGACGGTGGCGATGCCGCGGTCCAGGGCCTCGCGCGGGGAGGAGAGCCGGGCCTCCTCGCCCTCGATGGTGAAGGTGCCGGCGTCGTGCTGGTGCAGCCCCGCGATGATCTTGATGAGGGTGGACTTGCCGGCGCCGTTGTCGCCGAGCACGCAGGAGATCTCCCCCGGGTGCACCTCCAGCGAGACCCCTTCGAGGGCCTTGACGTTGCCGTAGAACTTGCTGACGTCGCTCAGCTCGACCAGTGGCGTACGGGTCTCGTCGACGGGGTCACGGTCGGTCGCGGTACTCATTTGCTCGCCTCCGCGCGCTTGCGTACCCAGGCGTTCAGCAGCGTGGCGAGCAGCAGCATCGCCCCGAGGAAGAACTTGTACCAGTCCGGGTTCCACTGGGCGTACACGATGCCCTTGCTGGTCATGCCGAAGATGAAGGCGCCGACCGCGGCGCCGATCGCCGAGCCGTAGCCGCCGGTCATCAGGCAGCCGCCGACGGCCGCCGCGATGATGTAGAGGAATTCGTTGCCGACGCCGTCGCCGGACTGGATCGCGTCGTAGGAGAACAGCAGGTGCTGACCCGAGATCCAGGCGGCGAAGGCGACGCCCATGTACAGGCCGATCTTGGTCTTGGTGACCGGGACGCCGACCGCGCGGGCCGCGTCCGCGTTGCCGCCCACCGCGAAGATCCAGTTGCCGACGCGGGTGCGCAGCAGGATCCAGGTGGCGAGCGCGATCAGCGCGATCCACCACAGGATCGTGACCTGGATGTCCACGCCGCCGATCGTGAGGTGCGAGGCGAAGAGCACCCGGGCCGACTCGAAGCCCTCCATGTCGGCGATGGACTTCGTGGAGACCGTGCCGCTGATCAGCTTGGTGAAGCCGAGGTTCAGGCCGGTCAGCATGAAGAACGTGCCGAGCGTGATGATGAAGCTGGGCAGCTTCGTACGGGTGAGGAGGAACCCGTTGAAGACGCCGATGGCGAGGGTGACCAGCAGGGACACCCCGACGCCCACCCAGGTGTTCGCCGTCATCTGGTAGCTGAACATCGAGGAGATCAGCGCCGAGCTGACGACCATCACGCCGGCCGACAGGTCGAACTCGCCGCCGATCATCAGCAGCGCGACCGGTACGGCCATGATGCCGATCGTGGAGGACGCGTACAGCACCGTCGAGAGGCTGTCCGCCTGCAGGAAGGTGTCGGCCGCGAACGAGAAGAACAGGAACACGGCGATCGCGCCGACCACCGCGCCCAGCTCGGGGCGGCCCATCAGGCGGCGGGCGAGCGAGCGGTGCACGAGGCGCTCGTCCGGGCCCTCGGTCGGCTTGGCGGGCTGCGGTTCCGCGGGTGGTGCGGCGGTGCTCATCGGGTCCCCCGCTTCGTGTATTCGGCCAGCGCGCCGGCGTCCTTCTTGGTGACCACCTGAGGTCCGGTGAGCACGGGACGGCCGCCGCCCAGGACGTCGGAGTTGTACTTGTACAGCCAGAGCAGGTCCACCGCCTGGTAGCCCTGGAGGTAGGGCTGCTGGTCGACGGCGAAGCCGAGCGAGCCGTCCTTCAGCCCGTCGGCGACCTGCGCGTTCAGGTCGAAGGTGTCGATCTCGGCGTCGCTGTTCGCCTGCTCCTTGGCCTTCACGGCGGTGGGCGCGAAGGGCGCGCCGAGGGTGACCACGGAGTCGATCTTCGGGTCGGCCTGGAGCTGGGACTCGATGGAGGACTGCACGTCGGGCATGTTGGTGCCCTCGACGTAGAGCCGCTTCAGCTTGCCCTTGAAGGTCTTCGCGGCGCCGTCGCAGCGCTGCTCGTGGCCGACGTTGCCCTGCTCGTGCAGGACGCACAGGGCCTTCTTCTTGTGCCGCTTGTTCAGCTCCTCGCCGACCGCCTCGCCGGCGATGGACTCGTCCTGGCCGATGTGGGAGAGCGCGCCGTACTTCTCGGAGACCTCGGAGCCGGAGTTCACGGTGATCACCGGGATGCCGGCCTTCTCGGCCTTGGCCAGTACGCCCTTCATGGCGTCGGGCTTGGCGAGCGTGACGATCAGCCCGTCGACCTTCTGGTCGATGTAGGACTGCACGAGCTGGGCCTGGCGGCTGCCCTCCTCGTCGTGGCCGTAGACGAACTTGATGTTGTCCTTGGCCGCGGCCTGCTTGGCACCGTTCTGCACGATGTCCCAGAAGGTGTCGCCGTCACCCGAGTGGCTGACCATGGCGAAGGTCCACTTCGGGGTGTTCACGGCCGCCCGGCCGCCGGCCACCTGGGCGTTGCGCGCCTCCTCGGCCCGCTTGCCGCCGGTGGCGCTGCAGCCCGCCAGGGCCAGGCCGAGCACCCCTGCCAGCACCGCGCCGAGCGCGCGTGCCCCTGTCCGAACCCTTGCCACGAGGTCGTGCCCTTCTCGTTGGAGCGCTGGATCGATGGGATCCCGCGGATCTCACTGTGCGTAGTCGTTCTGCGGGGCCCGACGCATCGGGCCCAACCGCCAAGTATCCGTTATGCCTGTTCGTCGCGGGGTCAGCGGGTCCCGCGAGCGGTGTACTCCGCCAGCTCGGGTACGTCCTTCCCGGTGACGACTGCGGGGCCGGTGAGCACCGGACGGCCGCCGCCCAGTACGTTCGCATTGGTCCGGTTCAGCCAGAGCAGATCGACCGCTTCGTACCCCTGGAGGTAGGGCTGCTGGTCGACGGCGAAGGTGATGTCCTTCGCCTTGAGGCCCTTCACCACGGCGGCGTTCAGGTCGAAGGTCGCCAGTTGTGCGGCACTGCCGGCCTGCTCCCTGGCCTTGATCGAGATCGCGGCCATGGGTGCGCCGAGCGTGACGATCGCGTCGATGTCCTCGTCCGACTGGAGCTTGGCCTCGATCGACGACTGGGAGGACGGTGCGTTGGCCCCGTCGACGTTCAGATTCTCGACCGTACCGCGGAATGCTTTCTGCACCCCGGCGCAACGGTCCTCCAGCGAGACGTTCCCCTGTTCGTGGACGATGCAGAGCGCCTTCTTGCGGTGGCGCGCGGTCAGCTCGTCACCGACCGCCCGGCCCGCGACGGTCTCGTCCTGGCCGATGTGGGTGAGCGCGCCGTACGCCTTGGAGAACTCGCCGCCGGAGTTGATGGTGATCACCGGTATCCCGGCCCGGACGGCCGCCTGCACCGCCGACTTCAGCGCCTGCGGCTTGGCGAGCGTCACGATCAGCCCGTCGACCTTCTGGTCCGTCATGCTGCGGACCAGCTCGGCCTGGCGCGACCCCTCCTTGTCGTTGGCGTAGAGAAATTTCACATTGTCCTTCTTCGCCGCCTGCTCGGCGCCGGTCTGGACGATGTCCCAGAAGGTGTCGCCCTCCCCGGAGTGGCTGACCATGCCGATGGTCGTGCGCGGGGTGTCCGCGGTCCTCCCCGCGGCGTCGGACGCGGCATCCTCGGCGTTCCTGCCGCCCGAGCCGCTGCAGCCGGCGGCCAGCGCGAGCGCCGCGAGCGCGGCCGCGGCGGCGCGTCCCCGCGGATGGGCCGTACGGGTCCTGCGCACGGTACGCATCGTGAACCGCCTCCGTTCCCCCGCCGCCCGATGGCGGCAGGAGGAGTTCTAGCGGCGTACGACACACCACGTCAATGGTTTGTCAGAACATCCTGACCCGCGGGCGGTGCCGCGCTCAGGCCCGCGGGCGACACCGCACCTCAGGGGCGCACCAGGAGCTGGAACTCGAAGGCGTAGCGGGAGGCGCGGTAGACGTGGGAGCCGAATTCGACGGCGCGGCCGGTGTCGTCGAAGGTCGTGCGCTGCATGGTGAGCAGCGGGGCGCCCGCCTCCTCGGCGAGCCGCTCGGCCTCGGCCGCGTCGGCGACCCGGGCGCCGACCGTCTGGCGGGCGCTGTGCAGGGTGATGCCGGCGCCGCGCATGAGCCGGTACAGGCCGGTGGTCTCCAGCTGCTCGGTCTCCAGGTCGATCAGGCCGAGCGGGAGGTGGTTGCGCAGGTGGGCCATGGGCTCGCCGTGGGTGAGCCGGAGCCGCTCGACGAGCGCGACCTCCGCGCCCTCGGCGACGCCGAGCGCGGCGGCGACCTCGGCGGTGGCCTCCGTGGTGGTGTTCAGCAGCACCTTCGTGGCGGGCTTCTGGCCGGCCGCCTCCAGGTCGTCGTAGAGGCTGCTCAGCTCCAGCGGACGCTTGACCTGGCTGTGTACGACCTGGGTGCCGATGCCCCGGCGGCGGACGAGCAGCCCCTTGTCGACCAGCGACTGGATGGCCTGCCGGACGGTCGGCCGGGACAGGCCCAGCCGGCCCGCCAGCTCGATCTCGTTGCCGAGCAGACTGCCCGGGGCCAGCTTGCCGGTCTCGATCGCGGCCTCCAGCTGCTGGGACAGCTGGAAGTACAGCGGGACCGGGCTGCTCCGGTCGACGCTGAACTGGACAGGGCTTTCGGCGCCCTCGGTGACTGCTTCTTGTTTCCCCACGTGGTTGAGGGTATCCGCCCAGGTCCATGACGGGAAGTCCAGAGGTCACATTGTCAGGACATGAAACGGAAGGCGTGCCGCTGCTCCGGCTCGGTACGGACGTCCGGCTCCGGCGTCGCGCCGCCGCCCGCCGCCCTGACGGTCATGTCCGCGTACGGACGCGCCCGGATCGTGAGAAACGGGTGGCCACAGGGGTACCGGACGGCACAATGGACGAATGCCGGAGTACGCCGAACTGCAATTGTCCGACCGCACGTTGGTCCGCCTCGCCCTCGCCCCCGTCGGGGCGCCGGCGCCCGTCGTGCCCGCCGCACGCGCGGATCTGCCCGACGGCGCCGGCACCGTCGAACCGGTGGGCCGGGGCCGGGAACGGGTGGCCGCGCTCGCCGGGGACGGGCTGCGCGCGGTCCTCAGCCCGCTCGGCCCGCTCCTCCAGGAAGTGCACGACTCCGTCGCGCACACGGAGAACCCCCCGCAGGAGCTCTCCGTCGAGTTCGGCGTGCAGATCGGGCAGGACCTCAAGCTCGGCATCGCCGGTGGCAGCGCCCAGGCCGCCATGAAGATCACCGCCAGCTGGCAGCTGCCGGGCGCGGCCCCTCAGGACGGCTGAGCGTGCGGTGGTTCGGCGCGGGCCCGGACGGGGCCGGGGAGGACGGGGCGCCGGACGAGCGGGCCGGGCTGGTCACGGTGTACGGCAGCGAGGACGGCCCGGCTGCCGGCGAGCGACCCCCGACCGCCGGCACGGCGTACGCGGCCGCCCCCCTCGGCGGCGCCGCGCTCGGCACCCAACCCGCCCCCTCCCGCGCGATTCCCCGGAGCGCCCTGCGCACCGTCGGCGCCGGCGCCTGCCTCACCCCGCGGCACGTCCTCACCTGCGCACACGTCGTCAACCTCGCGGTCGGCCGGGACAAGTTGGCGTACGCGCACCCGGGTGCGGTGGAGCTGACGGTCGGCTTCCCCGGCGCCGACGGGGTCGCCCGCTCCACCGCCCGGCTCACGCACTGGATACCGCCGCGTGCCGAGCGGTCCCCCGAGCGCCACTGCGCCGTGCCGCACGGCGCCCGGCGCTGGCGCGGCGACCTCGCCGTACTGGAGCTGACCTGCGACCCGCCGCCCGGCGTCGTACCGCTTCGCTGGGCCCCGATGGCCGGCTCCCAGCGCGTGCGCGCCCGGTACGGCACCGGCGACCCCGAGCACACCGCGTACGGCCGCGTCGCCTCCTTCGAGGACGGCATCGGCTACGTGCACGGGGGACCCACCGGCGCGGCGATCCGCGGCGGTTACAGCGGCGGCCCGGTCTGGTCGGTGGCGGAGCAGCGCGCGGTCGGTCTGGTCGCCGCCATGGTCACGCACGGCGCCGGGCCCTACGACCCCACCATGACCACCCGGCTGAGCTGGTCCTTCTCCTGGCAGGCCGTCAAGGACGAGCTGACCGCGGCGGGCGCCGACGGCCTGCTGCCGGAGTGCGCGGACCAGGTGCACCGGCAGCGCGCCCCCGACCGGCTCCGCGAGGACCTGCGCCTCCTGCTGGACCGGGCGCTGCCCGACGAGGCGCACGTCCGCAAGCACGCCACGCGCTTCGCCGAACGGTGCCTGCTGCCGCACCCCGAGGACGGCTCGCTGCCGTCCCTGGAGGAGTGGACGGAGGTGCTCCTCACCGTCGAGCGGGCGGTGCCCGCGCTCGCCGAGGTGCTCGCGCCCTACGACCCCGCGCACGCCCGCAAGCTGCGCGACCTGGCCCGCCTCACCCCGCGGCTGACCGCCCACTGGATGTCGCCGTGGGAGGAGCGGGCGCTGCTGCAGCTGCTGGACACGCTCCCCGACGACGTACGGCGGCGCGTCCCCGAAGCCACCCGCAGCGCGTTCCCGTATCCGCTGCCCGACGAGGTGGTCGACGCCACGGGCCTCAGCGACCCGAAGGTCTTCGCCGCCTACACGCGGCGCTGGGTGGCCGCGCTGGAGTGCCGGGCCGGCGACGGGCGGCAGGTCCCCGCCGGCACGCCGGGCGTACCGGCGCTGCTGCGCGCGGTGGAGTTCGTCGCGGCCCTCAGCAACCCGCTCGACCGGCGCACCGAACTGCGGCAGTGGAACGAGCGGATGGCCGCCCACCTCGGCATCGACGGCGCCACGCTGGCCGACCGGCGCGCCGACGCCGACCAGTGGGCGCAGGCCGCGGTGAGCGCCCCGCCCCGGCTGGTGGTCGAGCTGACCGGCGGCACGGGCCACGGCCGCACCCGCCGGTACGACGCGGGCTTCTGGACGGACGTGGGCGACGGGCGGCTGCAGCCGGCGGCGGGCGCGGGCGCCGACCCGCTGGCCCCGGCCGAGATCGTCAAGATCCTGCACAGGCACCTCGACCGGCTGGCCGGCGCCTCCGTCGGGCAGGCCTGGCCGACCGTCGAACTGATCGTGGAACACGGCGACCTGGAGATCGACCTGGACTCCCTGGGCGCGGCGGACGCGGGCCCGCTGCCGCCCAAGGTCGTCGGCACCCGCTACCCGATGGTGCTGCGCTGCCCCAGCATCCGGCGGCTGGCCGACAGCGACGGGGTGTGGCGGCGGCGCTGGCGGGCGCTGGGCAGGAAGAGCGCGATGCGGCTGGACGACACGCACGACGACCCGGGCCGGGTGGCCGGGCTGCTGGACGAGGACCTGGACGCGTCCGTCGTCGTGGTCGGCACCCCGCACGGCACCCGCGCCAGGACCGCCACCTGGTGCCTGGCCTGCGGGGTTCCGGTGCTGCTGTGGGACCGCGCCGAGCACGCCCCCGACGGCGTCGGCACCTTCCGGCTGGAACCGCCCTCGCGGGTGCACCGATTGCCGGAAGCGGTACGGGAGTACCGCGCCAAGGCCCGCAGCTCCCCCGACGAGCACCGGGCCCGGCCGGTCCTGGTGTGGGACGATCCGGGCCGCCCGCTGCCGCTGACCGCCCATCTGACCGACCCCTCCGAGCGAGCGGAACTGTAGGAAGCCCAGGGAGCCATGAGCACCGAGAACGCATCCGCCGACCCCCACACCCCGGACGCCGCCGTCCCCGGGCCCGCCCGGCCGACCGGCGGCGCCGGCACAGCGGACGGCTGGCGGCTGTTCCGCGGCGACGGTACGGCCCGCCGGCCCGCGATGCCCGAGGCGCCGCCCTGGCGCCGGTTCGGGCACGCCGATACGGCGCCGCCCGGCGGCGCGGGCCCGGGCGGCAGCCCGTACCTGATCGGCCCCGAGCAGGCCGACGTGGTGAGCGCCGCGCTGCACCTGCGCCGCCCGCTGCTGGTCACCGGCCACCCCGGTACGGGCAAGTCCTCGCTCGCGCAGGCCGTCGCGCACGAGCTGTCCCTCGGCCCGGTGCTGCACTGGCCGGTCAACAGCCGCGCCACGCTGCAGGACGCGCTCTACCGGTACGACGCGGTGGGCCGGCTGCGCGAGGCGTCGCTCCGCCGGGACCGGGACGAACCGGAGCCGGGCATCGGCACGTTCGTCCGACTCGGCCCGCTCGGCACGGCCCTCGCGCCCCGCGACCGGCCGCGCGTCCTGCTCGTCGACGAGCTGGACAAGGGCGACGTGGACCTGCCCAACGACCTGCTCGCGGTCTTCGAGAGCGGCGAGTTCGAGATCCCGGAGCTGGCCCGGCTGCCCGAGGACCAGGCCGACGTGGACGTGCTCACCGCCGACCCCGGCGTCACCGAGCCGGTGCACCGCGGCCGGGTCCGCTGCCGGGAGTTCCCGGTCGTGGTGATCACCAGCAACGGCGAGCGGGACTTCCCGCCCGCCTTCCTGCGCCGCTGCGTCCGGCTGGACCTGCCCGACCCGGACGAGACCCGGCTGCGCGAGATCATCGCGGCCCACCTCGGCCCTGACGTCCTGCCCGAGGTCGACGACCTGCTCACCGCGTTCCTCAACCGCCGCGCGCTCGGCGAACTCGCCACCGACCAGCTCCTCAACGCCGTCTTCCTGCGTGCGGGCGGCGTGGACATCGACGCCGAGGCGGTACGCAAGGCCGTACTGCACCGGCTCGGCGGGACGGTGTAGCGCCGTGCCCGAGCGTGCCCGCCGCATCCTGGACGACAGCGGACTGCCGCTGTCGCCCCAGGAGTTGCTGGACGCGCTCTGGCTGGCCACCCGGCTGCCCGCGCCGGCGGCGGACGCCGCTCCCCCGGAGTCGCCACCCGAGGACGGCGCCCCGCCACCGGAGCCCGGCGACACCGCACGCCCGGCCGGTCCCGCCGGGCCGGCGTCCGTGCCGCCCAGCCGCGCCCCGGGCCGCACGGCCCACCCCTCGCCGCCCGCCCGCACGCCCCGTCGCGCGGACGCCGGACACGGCCTGCACGGGGGCTCGCAGCACACCGTCACGCGCGGCAGGGACGGCGGCCGCCCGGCCGTGTCCGTCCGCGCCCCCGAGGGCAAGGCCGTCACCGACGCGCTCGCCCTCTCCCGCGCGCTGCGCCCGCTCCAGCAGCAGCGCCCCAGCCCGGTCCGTACGGAGGTCGACGAGGCCGCGACGGTGGACGCGATGGCCGAGACCGGGCTCCCGGACGTGGCGATCCTGCCGGCCCGCGAACGCTGGCTGGACCTGGCGCTGGTCATCGACGACGGCACGTCCATGCTGCTGTGGCAGCGGCTCTGCGGCGAGCTGCGCGGCGTGCTGGAACGACTCGGCGCCTTCCGCGACGTACGGGTGTACGGGCTGCACACCCGCGGCGGCGGCCGGCCGGCGCTGCGCGGCAGCCCCTTCGGGGACGGCCCGGCCAACGGCGACCCGGCCGTGCTCGCCGACCCCTCCGGCGCCACGATGGTGCTCGTCGTCACCGACGGCATCGGCTCGGCCTGGCGCAGCGGCCGGGCGCAGGAGGTGCTCGCCGGGTGGGGACGGTGCGGCCCGACGGCGGTGCTGCAGGTGCTGCCGCCGCAGATGTGGAAGGGCTCGGGGGTGCGCGCCGACCGCTGGGAGGTGACCTCGCGCGGCCGGGCCTCGGCCAACGCCACCTGGCAGGTCACCGCCTCCGGACTGCCGCCGGAGCTGGCGTCCTTCCGCGGCGTGCCGATCCCCGTGCTGGCGCCGCGCCCGGCCTCGGTCGCGGAGTGGGCCCGCCTCGTCGCCTCGCCCGGCGGCACGGCCGTACTGCCTTTGCTGCGCACCGCACCGGCCGCGGACGACGGGCTGGGCGAGGTCGCCGCGGCGGCGCCGGCACCGCCCCCGACCGCCGACGCCGCCGCCGCGGCCGTGCTGCGGTTCCGGGACACCGTCTCGCCCGCGGCGTACCGGCTCGCCGCCCACCTCGCGGCGCTCGCGCCGGTGTCGGTACCGGCCATGCGGCTGGTGCAGGAGTCGGTGCCGTGGCCCGCAGAGACCGCGCACCTGGCGGAGGTGTTCTCCGGCGGGCTGCTGCGCGCGGTGCCGCACCCGGTGGAGTACGACGTGCCCGAGCGGCTGCGGCAGTTCGACTTCCCCGCCGCGACGAAGGCCATACTCTTCGACACCGTGCCCACCGCCGAACTGCTGGAGACCGGGCTGTCGGTGGGCCGCCGGATGGACGAACTGGTCGGCCGCTCCCCGGACTTCCCGGCCTGGCTGGCCCACCCGGACGGCCCGGACCGGCTGCCGGACCACGCCAGGGCGTTCGCCTGGGTGAACGACGCGCTGCTGGTGCGGCTGGGGATCGGGCGCACCGACACCCCGCTGCCGCGGCGGCCGGAGCCGGGCGGCGGGACGGCCCCCGCCGCCCGGCCCGCTTCCCCCGGGCGGCCCGGGGGCCGGCAGGGCGCCCCCGCCCGTGGCGTCCTGGCCGGCCCGCGCGTTCCCGACCACGCCGCCTCCGTGCCCTGGCCGGGCGCCGTCGACCTGGCCGACGCGCGCGGCGAACGGCTCCTCAAGGCCGCGGTGCTGGAGTCGCTGGACCGCGGCCCGCACGCGCACAGCGAGCTGCCCTCGTACCTCTTCCTCGGGCCGCCGGGCGGTGGCAAGACCACGTTGCTGCGGCAGTTGGCGGCGCGCGCCCAGGAGCTGTCCGCGCCGCTGGCCTGGCTCGACCTGGACGGCCCCGACGGCACGTACGCCTCGGTCACCGAACTGGCGCTGGAGGCGGCCCGCCAGCTCCACCTCCCGGTCCCCCGGCACCCGGCGCTGACCTTCCCCTCCTTCACCGGGCTGCTCATCGCCTTCGCGCTGGCGCCCGCACCGCGGTCCGTACGGGAACTGGGCGAGGCGGCACGCGGGGCGCTCGGCCGCTTCCCGCTCGGCGACGTCACCGGCACCGTACGCAGGGGCCTGCAGCACGCCCTCGACACGCTCGGCGACGACCGGCCGCCGCCCGGCATCGGGACGCTGCTGCCGCTGCTCGGCGAGCCCCGGCTGCGGCTGCGCTCCCTGGAACGGGCGCTGGCCGGCGTCGCCCGGCGCAGCACCGGCACCCACCACGACCTGCTGCGGTTCCTGCGGCGGCAGCTGGCGGACCGGCCGGGGGACGCCGCCGTCGTGGACGAGGTGCTGCTGCGGGCGCTGCTGTCGGACCTCCGTGCCGCCTACCGCGCCTCCGATCGCGCCGTGCACAGCCTCCTGTTGCTGGACAACGCCGACTGCCCGGTGGGCGAGAGGTTCCTGCAGGCGCTGGCCGAGGCGCGGGCGCTGGACAGCGGCACCACCCCGGCCTGGGACCCACTGCTGGCCGTGGCCACCGCCGGGACCGTGCCCCGGCAGGTCGACCCCGAGCAGCTGGCCGGGTCCGACCTGCGCTACCAGCTGACCCACTGGCGCCTGACGCACCGCCAGGAGACGCGGACGGCGGACGATCTGGTCGTCGCGCAGCTCGCCGGGGCCACCCTGCAGGAGGTCACCGAGCTGGCCGCCGAGACGCTCGACGGCACCCGCGGCCTGCCCCGGCCGCCGGTGGCCCGCCCGGCCGCCTGGCTCGGCCGTATCGTGCACGACCTGACCCGCGGCCACCCCGGCGCGGTCGCCGCGCTGCTGGACGCGCTGCCCCTCTTCCCGGAGGACACCGACTGGGCGTACCGGCTGCGCCGCCTGCTCACGCCGGCCGGGCAGCGGCCCGCCGGGGACGGCTGGGACCTGGCCGGGGACCTGCTCGACACGCTGCTGCGGGACGTGCCACCGGAGGTGCGGGAGCTGCTGCCGCGGGTCGCCGCCGCGGTCGACCTGGACCACGCCTTCACCGCCTGGGGGCTGTGGGGCGACGCCGGCACGGGCACGCAGGGCGCCCTGGCGCACTTCCGCTCGCACGGCCTGCTCACCCCGCCGGTGCAGGACAGCCAGTCCGACCAGCTGCATCCCCTGCTGCGCCACCTGCTGCTGCGCGACCTGGCGGGGCGGCCGGAGACCGCCGGGTTCACCTGGTGGCACTCGCACGACGCACTGCGGCTGCGCGCCCGCGACCACGGGCAGGGCGCGGTGGCCGCGTACCACGCGCTGGCGCTGGGCGACCTGCCGGCGGCAGCGGCGTTCCTCGGCCGGGTCTTCGAGCAGACCGCCGACCCGGCCGCCAGGAACGAGGCGTTCCACCTGGTGCGGCACGCGCCCGTACGCGACTACGTGCTCTTCTCCGAGGACTCGCCGGTCCGCCGGTACCACCGTCTCGTCCGGCCGCTCGCCCCGTCCGACCCGACGGCGGCGATGGCGCGGGCGCTGGGCGCCGCCTGGCTCGGCCCGGAGCCGGCCCGGTTCCCGGCCGGGTCCGGGACGCCCGGCGGGCGGCCGGGCGCCCTGCCCGGCCACCCCTACTTCGACCCGCTGACCGACCCGTACGGCACGCTGCTCCCCGCCCTCAGGCACGCGCTCACCGCCCTCGACGACCACTACCCGGGCGGCTGGGGCGCGACGTGCGCGATGCTCTACGACACGGACGGCTGATGCCGCGCCGGGGCGACGGGCCCCGGTGTCACTTCATCCACTCGTCCTCGTACTTCTCGTACGTGCCGTCGTGGGTCGCCAGGTGCACGAACTGATCGACGTACTCCTTGAACCGGGTGTCGTCGCGCGGCAGCGCGTAGGCCTTCTCGGCGAAGGTGAAGGGCTTGTCCGGGTGCACGGAGCACAGCTCGGGGTGGAGCTTGGCCTGGTAGAGCGTCTCGCTGGCGTCGGTCATCATCACGTCGGCGCGGCCCTCGACGATCTCGTCGAAGATCGTGTTGTTGTCCTTGTGGACCTTGATCTTCGCCTTGTCGAGCTGGGCCCTGGCGAACTCCTCGTTGGTGCCGCCCGGGTTGACGACGACGGTCGTCTCCGGCTTGTCGATGTCCTTCAGCGTGCGGTACTTCTTCTTGTCGTCGCAGCGCACGATGGGCGTCTTGCCGTCGGTCCGGGTCGGCTCGCTGAAGGCGAGCTTGCGGGCGCGCGGCAGGGTGACCGAGACGCCGCCCACGGCTATGTCGCAGCGCCCGCCGTCGAGGTCGGCGACCAGGCTCGCCCAGGTGGTGGGCACGAAGGTCGCCTTGGCGTCCAGGCTCTTCGCCAGGTCCCGCGCCATGTCGATGTCGATGCCGCTGTACTTCTCGGTCTTGCGGTCCCGGGACGTGAAGGGGCGGTAGTCGCCGGTGGTGCAGACCCGCAGGGTGCCGCGGCGCGGCACGGTGTCCAGCAGGGTGGGCGCGGTCCGGTACACGACCTTCGTCCTCACCTTGGCGGCCTTGGCGGCCTTGGCGGTCGGCGCGCCGGACGCGTCCGGCGTGGCGCCGTCGGCGAACACGGTGGGCGCCGCCGCGGTGGCGGCGAGAAGGCAGGCGAGGGCGGACAGCGTGACGGCACGCTTCATGACGGCTCCTGTGACGCGGCGGGGGCTGCGGCGAGATCGAGACTGGCAAGATCAAGAGCTTAAGGCTGGCAGATGCGGCCCGGTCGGTGAAGGGGTGGCCCAGTGACTGAAACGCGGCGCCCGGATACGGAGACGGGCCACGCGGCCCGTCCCGGAGCCGGTGGTCCCGGCGTACGGAGTGGTCCCGGCGTACGGAGTGCCGTTCAGCGCACCCGCACCGGGAGGCGGACCGGACCGCGCATGAGGATGCCGGGGCGCCAGGCCAGCGCGGCGGGGTCGGCGTCCAGGGCCAGGTCCGGGCAGCGCTCCAGGAGCGTGCGGACGGCGATGCGCGCCTCCATGCGGGCCAGCGGGGCGCCCAGGCAGTAGTGGATGCCGTGGCCGAAGGCCAGGTGGCCGCGGGTGTCGCGGGTGATGTCGAAGCGGTCGGCGGCGGCGAACCGGCTGCTCTCCCGGTCGGCCGAGCCCAGCGCGACGACCACGGTGTCCCCGGCCGGCAGCACCGTGCCGCCGATCTCGACCGGCTCGGCGGCGTACCGCCAGGTGGTGGTCTCCACGGGCCCGTCGTACCGCAGCATCTCCTCGACGGCGTTGTCCAGCAGCCCCCAGTCGGCGCGCAGCGCGGCGAGCTGGTCGGGGTGGCGGAGCAGCGCGAGCACGCCGTTGGCGATCAGTCCGACGGTCGTCTCGTGCCCGGCAACCAACAAGAGGAAGGCCATGCCCACCAGTTCGTCGCCGGAGAGCCGGTCGCCGTCCTCGTCGGTGGTGCGGACGAGCGTACTGAAGAGGTCCGCGCCCGGGGAGCGCCGCTTGTCCTCGACGAGCTGCCCGACGTAGCGCGCGAGCTCGGCCTCCGTGTTCTCGGTGCCGCCCGGCCCGTCGGTGGTGACGAACGCGTCCGACCAGCGCCGGAACCGCTCCCGGTCCAGGTCGGGCACGCCCAGCAGCTCGCAGATCACCGTCATGGGCAGCGGGTAGGCGAGCCCTTCGACGAGGTCGGCGCGGCCGTCGCCGGCCTTCGCGAGCATGGCGTCGATCAGGTCGTCGGTGATCCGCTGGACGGCGGGGCGCAGGGCCTCGACGGCGCGGGCGGTGAACGCCCTGGTGACCAGCTTGCGCAGCCGGGTGTGGCGGGGCGGGTCGCTCTGCAGCATGTTGGCGAGGAGCTGGCCGCTGCCTTCGGCGGGCTGCCATTGGGGGTGCGCCGACCAGTCCTTCCGCAGCCGCGGGTCGACGAGGGCGGCTCTGCCCTCGTCGTGGCCGACGATCAGCCAGACCTCCCGGCCGTCGGGCAGCCGCACCCGGTGCACCGGACCCCGGTCGCGCAGCGCGGCGTAGTGCGGGTACGGGTCGGTGTTGAAGTCCGGTACGAGTGCGGTTAGTTCGACGGTGTCCGTCACGTGGCTCCCCCTTGCCGGGCATGCGTAATTCAGTTGGTCACTTCCGTCACATCAGGCTACGGTGGGGCCATGGGTTACCACCAGGTCCAGCTCTACGGCTGACACGGCCCCGCCGGCGGTTCGCTGCCGCCGCGCCCCCGCCCGCGCCTTCTGACAGGCGACGGGCCGCCGTGTCCTGCTCTTCCGTAGACCTGAATCGAGTGATCCTTCATGCGTTCCCGTACCCCCGGGGCCTCCCCCGCCTCCGGCACGTCGCCGCGCCGCGCCCACATCGCGATGATCGGCAACCCCGTGATCAGCCACACCCTGCCCGGCATCGAGATCATCCGGGAGCTGGTGGCCCGCGGTCACCGCGTCACCTACGCCAACGACCCGTTCCTGCGCGACGTGGTCACCGCCACCGGCGCCGAGCTGCGCCCGTACCGCTCCACCCTTCCCCCGGTGACCGGCAGCGCCTGGCCCGAGGAGCCGGTCGCGGGGATGACCACCTTCCTCGACGACGCCATCGAGATGCTGCCGCAGCTGCACGAGCTGTACGACGACGACCCCGCCGACCTGTACCTGTACGACATCGGCGGCTACGCGGGCCGCGCGCTGGCCGAGTCCCAGGGGCGTCCCACGCTCCAGCTCTCGCCGACGTACGTGGGGTGGCGGAGCGAAGCGGACGACATCGGCGCGCGGATCCGCGCGCTGCCCGGGGCCGACGCCTACTTCGCGAAGTTCGCCGCCTGGCTGGCCGGCAACGGGGCCACCACGCCGGACCCGGGCGACTTCTCCGGCCGGCCGGTGCGCGCGGTGGCCATGATCCCGCGGGCCATGCAGCCGCACGCCGACGCCGTGGACCACGACGCCGTGACCTTCGTCGGCCCGTGTTTCGGCGACCGGAGCGACCAGGGCACCTGGACCCGCCCCGCCGGCGCCCGAAAAGTCCTGCTGATCTCGCTGGGCTCGGCCTACACCCGGCTGCCGGACTTCTACCGGCGGTGCCTGGCCGCCTTCGGGGACCTGCCGGACTGGCACGTCGTCCTGCAGATCGGGAAGGACACCGATCCGGCGGAGCTGGGCACCGTTCCGTCCAACGTCGAAGTGCACTCGTGGGTTCCGCAGTTGGCGATCCTGGAGCAGGCCGACGCGTTCGTCACGCACGCCGGCATGGGCGGCTCCAGTGAAGGGCTGCACGCGGGCGTGCCGATGATCGCGGTACCGCAGAGCGCCGATCAGTTCGGCAACGCCGACCAGCTGGTGTCGCTGGGCGTGGCCCGGCGGATCGACACCGCGGACGCCACGCCCGAGGCGCTGCGCACCGCGCTGCTGGAGCTGACCTCCGACCCGGAGGTGGCCCGCCGGTCGGCCGCACTGCGGACCGAACTCCGCGCCGAGGGCGGCACGGCCCGCGCCGCCGACGTGGCGGAGTCGCTGCTGCCGTGACCCCACGGGGGCCGGCGCCCGGGCGCCGGCCCACCCGCGACGTCAGAAGCTGTCACCGCCGAAAGACTCGGACACCCGGGAAGAAAGTGCACACTATTGTAAGGTAGTGCGCATGACGGAGAGCACCTACTCGATCGTGGAGGCCCGTGCCCGGCTGGGCGCCATCGCACGCGAGGTCAGCGCCACCCGCGAACCGGTCGCGATCACCGACCACGGGCAGACCATTGCCATACTGGTCAGCCCCGCCGATGCCCTGGAGCTGGAGGAGCTGCGGGCACTGTCCGCCTACCGCGCGCGTCAGGCCCGGGGTGAGAGCGCCGGTGTCCCACAGGCCGAGGCGTACCGCCGAGTATTCGGCGGAGATGAGGCGTGAGCTACGAGATCATTTGGGAGCCCGAGGCTCTCGCCCAGGCAGAGCGGTTCGCCAAGGATGATCCGACCGGCATACGGCAGGTGTTCAGCACCGTCGACCGTCTCACCGAGGACCCGAGACCCGAGGGCGCGTCCGGCGGCACCGGCGTGCTGCGCATCCACGTCGGCCGCTACCGCGTGATGTACGAGGTCATCGATCGGCAGGTCCGCATCAGTGTCATCCACCTCGGCCGCATGCGCTGACCGCACTGGCTGCGGCTGTCGCCCGCTCCGGCTGGGCACGTCCGGAGCGGGCCGGCGGCCCCTCCCCCGCGGCCTCAGCCCCGCGTCGCCGCCAGGTCCAGGGCGACGTCGGTGATCATGTCCTCCTGGCCGCCGACCAGACCCCGGCGGCCCACCTCGACCAGGACGGCGCGGGTGTCCAGGCCGTACCGTTCGGCGGCGGCCTCGGCGTGCCGCAGGAAGCTGGAGTAGACGCCCGCGTACCCCAGGGTCAGCGTCTCCCGGTCCACCCGCACCTCGCGGTCCTGGAGCGGGCGCACGAGGTCGTCGGCTGCGTCCATCAGCGGGAAGAGGGCGCAGCCGTGTTTCCAGCCCATCAGGTCGGCGACGGCCACGAATGCCTCCAGGGGGCAGTTGCCCGCGCCCGCTCCCTGGCCGGCCAGCGAGGCGTCCACGCGGGTCACGCCGTTCTCCACGGCGACGACGGTGTTGGCCACGCCGAGCGCGAGGTTGTGGTGGGCGTGGATGCCCAGTTCGGTGGCCGGGTCGAGGACGTCGCGGTAGGCGCGGCAGCGGTCCCGTACGCCGTCCATGGTCAGCCGGCCGCCGGAGTCGGTGACGTAGACGCAGTGGGCGCCGTAGGACTCCATGAGCCCGGCCTGGCGGGCGAGTTCGGCGGGCTCGGCCATATGGGACATCATCAGGAAGCCGGCCACGTCCATGCCCAGCTCGCGGGCTGCCGCGATGTGCTGGGCCGAGACGTCGGCCTCGGTGCAGTGGGTGGCCACGCGCACGGAGCGGATGCCGAGCGCGTGCGCCTGCCGAAGGTCCTGGACGGTGCCGATGCCGGGGAGCAGGAGCGTGGTCGGCACGGCGGTGCGCGCCGCGTCCGCGACGGCCTCGATCCACTCCCAGTCGGTGTGCGCGCCGACGCCGTAGGTGATGCTGGAGCCGGACAGGCCGTCGCCGTGGGCGATCTCGATGGCGGCGACGCCGGCCGCGTCCAACGCCGCGGCGATGGCGCGGGCCTGGTCGACCGTGTAGCGGTGCCGGACGGCGTGCATGCCGTCCCGGAGGGTGACGTCCTGGACGTAGAGGGTGCGTGCCGCGGCCGGTTGCGTGGTCATCGTGCTGCCACCTCGCTGGAGCGGTGTGCGGCGATGCGCTCAGCGGTGCGCAGCGCGGCCGAGGTCATGATGTCGAGGTTCCCCGCGTAGGCCGGGAGGTAGTGGGCCGCGCCCGCCACTTCGAGGAAGACGGAGACCTTCGTGGCGTCGCCGGCCGCCGCGGCCGGCGGCAGCAGTCCGCGCAGCGGGTCGCCGGTGTCCACGGCCTCGAACTGCACGCGCTGCTTGAGCCGGTAGCCGGGTACGTACGCCCGGACGCGGGCGATCATCTCTTCGACGGACGCGGTGACGGCGTCGCGGTCGCACGCCGAGACCAGGCAGTGCACGGTGTCGCGCATGAGGAGCGGCGGCTCGGCGGGGTTGAGGACGATCACCGCCTTGCCGCGGGCCGCGCCGCCGACCTGCTCGATGGCGGCGGCGGTGGTCTCGGTGAACTCGTCGATGTTGGCGCGGGTGCCGGGCCCGGCGGAGCGCGAGGAGATGGCGGCGACGATCTCGCCGTAGTGGACGGGCGTGACGGCCGAGACGGCGGCGACGACCGGGATGGTGGCCTGGCCGCCGCAGGTGACCATGTTGACGTTGGGCGCGTCCAGGTGCGCGTCGAGGTTGACCGGCGGCACGACGTACGGGCCGAGCGCGGCGAAGGTCAGGTCCACGACCGTGCGGCCGAGGGCGCGCAGCGTCTCGTCGTGGCGGCGGTGGGCGCCGGCGGAGGTCGCCTCGAAGACGATCTCCACGTCGGCGAACTCGGGGAGCCTCACCAGCCCCTCGACGCCCTCGTGGGTGGTGGCAACGTTGAGGCGGCGGGCCCTGGCGAGGCCGTCGGAGTCCGGGTCGATGCCGGCCAGGGCGACGATCTCCAGGCTGTCGGAGAGCCGCAACACCTTGATCATCAGGTCGGTGCCGATGTTGCCGGAGCCGATGATCGCGACCTTGGTGCGCGCCCGGGGCGTACCGGGGCCGGCGAGGCTGTCGGTGGTCATCGGCGCTCCCCTGCCGTCTCGTCGGCCGTGGTGACCTCGGTCCCCGCCTCTTCGGTCTCCGCCGCGAAGTACGCCTGTACGGAGCCGAGGCCGGAGAGGTGCGCCTCGAACAGGTCGCCGGGCGCGGCGGCCACCATCGGGCCGAGCGCGCCGGTCAGCACGAGGTCGCCGGCGCGCAGCGGGTCGCCGGCGGCGGCGAGCGAGGAGGCCAGCCACGCGGCGGCGTTGAGCGGGCTGCCGAGGCAGTCGGCGCCGGTCCCCGCGGACGCCTGCGCGCCGTTGCGGGTCAGGGTCATCCGTATGCCGCGCAGGTCCAGCCGGGTCACCGGCACGGGCGCGCTGCCCAGGACGAAGAGGCCGGAGGAGGCGTTGTCGGCGATGGTGTCGACGATGGAGATGTCCCAGCCGGCCACCCGGCTGTCCACGATCTCCAGCGCGGCCAGCGCGAAGTCCGTCGCGCGCAGCACGTCGGCGATCGTGCAGTCCCGGTGCGGCAGGTCCTCGGCGAGGACGAGCGCGACCTCGGCCTCGACCTTGGGCTGGAGCAGCCGGCCGGCCACTACGGGCGTGCCCTCGGGCACCGCCGCGCCGGCGAACAGCGCCCCGAAGTCCGGGCGGTCCACGCCGAGCTGGGCCTGTACGGCGGGGGAGGTCAGTCCGGTCTTGCGGCCGACGATCCGGCCGCCGGCGGCGACCTCGCGCCGCACGGTGAGCCGCTGGACGGCGTACGCGGCATCGAGGTCGCCTTCGGGCAGCAGGCCGCGAACGGGCGGGCAGGCGACGCCGGTTCGGGCGGCCTCCGCCAGGATGTCGGCGGCCTTGACGACGGCGGGCGGCGCGTCGTCCGGCGGTACGGACTCGGGCGGGATCGGCATGCGCGGTCTCCTGGTCGAACGGGCGAGAAGGAGGCGGGGTTCCCGGACGCGGGGCCCCGATCGGTGGCTCCGGTATAGACGTGGCGCCGCGGAAGGGACAATGTTCGTTCCGTGACACGGAACGAGACGGGCACCAGCATGCTCGACAAGGCCGCGCTGATCGTGGAGTCCTTCCGTCCGACCGGCGGTCCGTACCGGCTGGCGGAACTGGCACAGCGGTCGGGGCTGCCCAAGCCGACCGTCCACCGGCTGGCGGCCGAACTCGTCCGGCTGGGCTGGCTGGAGCGCACCGACGAGGGCCGCTACCGGCTCGGCGGCCGGCTGTTCGAGCTGGGCTCGCTGGTGCCGCGGCGGCGGGACCTGCGCGAGGCGGCGCTGCCGTTCCTCCAGGACCTCTTCGAGGCCACCCGGGAGACCGTGCACCTGGGGGTGCGCGAGGGCATGAAGGTGGTCTACCTGGAGCGCATCCACGGGCACGACGCGCTCCAACTGCCCTCGCACATCGGCCACAGCCTGCCGCTGAGCTGCACGGGGGTGGGCAAGGCGCTGCTGGCCTTCGGCGGGACCGAGCTGACCGAGGAGGTGCTGTCGTGCCCGCTGCCGAGCCTGACGGCGCACTCGATCACCGCTCCGGCGCGCCTGCGGACGGCCTTGGAGAAGACGCAGGTGTCCGGGCTGGCCTACGAGGAGCAGGAGGCGGTGCTCGGGGTCAGCTGCATCGCGGCGCCGGTCTTCGCGGGCGGCGACGCCGTGGCCGCGCTCTCGGTCGCCGTGCCGCGCGCCCGCTTCCGCCCGGCCCCGCTCGCCCCGGCGGTCCGTACGGCGGCCCTGGGGCTGTCGCGGATGCTGCGCGGGGGGATCTGAGCCGGGCGCCGCGTACCGGTGGGCTCAGGCCTCGTACAGGTCCAGGGAGCCGAGGCCGGGCGTCATGGACGGCGGGGCGGCGTCGGCGAGGAGCGGGAGGAGGGCGGCGGCGCGCTTGGTGACCGTGTCGCGGTCGCCCGCGGAGAGCGCGGCGCCCATGCCGACCGCCACGGCGCCGGCGGCGATCCACTCCGGGGCGTTCTCGACGGTCACGCCGCCCGTCGGCACCAGCGGCGCCTGCGGCAGCGCCGCGCGGACGTCCCGGAGCCAGCCGGGGCTGTGGCCGGCGGCCGGGAAGAGCTTGAGGGCGTCGGCGCCCAGCTCCAGGCCGCGCACCATTTCGGTGGGCGAGGCGACGCCGGCGAAGACCGGGATGCCGTAGCGGTGGCCCGTACGGATCACCTCGGCGTCCAGATGGGGGGAGACGAGGAAGCGGGCACCGGCGTCCACGGCCATCCGCGCGGAGGCCGCGTCCAGGACGGTGCCCGCGCCTATGATCGCGTCGTCGCCCAGCTCACGGGCGAGCGTGGTGACCGCCTCCAACGCGAAAGGCGTGGTCAGGGAGATCTCCAGGCTGGTGATGCCGGCCGACAGCAGTGTGTCGGCGGTGGCGCTGGCCTCGTCGTAGGTCTCGCTGCGGACGATGGCGAAAACGCGCTGAGCCAGTGCGGCCCGGGTGATCTCCCAGCGGTACACGACAGCTCGCCGCCCTTTCTTGATCCGTCCCGCACACGGCGTCGCCGCCGTGCCCCCCGGGAACTGTTCCGGTGCGCCGGTGGTCGGGCTCCGCCGCAGGTGGCCGCCTTGAGGCCACTTTCGCCGCCGATGCCCGCCCGGTCGCTGTTTCCACCGAAACGCTACCGGCAACGGCTGACAAACCCTCAGTGGGGGGTGCGACGAGCGCGCCTGGCGACGTCCGCGCGGCGCCGTACGCCGGGGTACGCGCCGCCGGACGGGCCGGGAAGGAGCCGGGAAGGGACCGGGAAGGAGCCGGGAAGAGATCGAAAAAACGGCGGCGGCCGGGGCACCGCCCCGGCCGCCGCTTCGTTCCCGGACCGCTCAGCAGCCGCGGTCCACCAGGTCGAAGGACTCGTAGTGGTCGGCGGTGTAGTAGTCCTCGTCCTGCTTCTCGCCGGTGACGATGCGGCGGGCGCCGCGGTCCGGGGAGCCCGGGGTCTCGACGGTGTACTCGTGGTAGTAGCCGCTGGACTGCTGCGGCAGGACGCCCTCGCGGTTGGAGAAGACGGTGCCGTCCTGCGGATAGGGGTAGGGGCCGCCCTTGTCGATGAGGTCCAGCGTCTGGTGGGCCTCGTCGGGCAGCTCGGAGTAGCAGATGTCGCCGACGGCGGCCGCGTGCACGGGCGCGGCGTGTGCCACCGCTGCGGGGACGGCGGCCGTGGGCGTGGCGGCGACGGCGGGGCCCGCGAGGAACAGGGCCGAGGCGAGGGCGCCGAGCGCGCCGATGCGGGTGATCCGTGGGGGGATTCTCATGCCGTACAGCATGACGCGCGTAGACATGTTCCTGTCAATGCAAGTGCCGGAAGTTTCCCGGGCGTTCACGGGAGCGGGGCGGAGGAAATGGGCGGAAGGACGAGGTCGCCGACGTTCTTGCCTCTGAGGCAAAACTTTTGCCTCTCGGGTCGGGTCTGGCTATACCAGAGATATGACCGAACCTGTGGACGACCACGCGGCCGACAGCCCGGCCGAGGAGCTGCCCGTCGTCGCGCCGCGCCTGCGTGACCTGCGACGACGCGCCGGCCTCACGCTGGAGACCGCGGCCCGGCGGGTCGGTCTGTCCCCTGCTCACCTCTCGCGCCTGGAGACCGGGCGCCGGCAGCCCTCGCTGCCGATGCTGCTCTCCTTGGCGCGCACCTACTCCACCACGGTATCCGACCTCCTCGGCGAAGTGGCACCGGAACAGCAGCCGGTGTTCCGTGGCGGCGAGGCCCAGGCCTCCGAGGCCGGCGGCTGGACCTACTGGCCGATGGGTGGCGCCGGCCGGGCCATGCAGGCGCTGCGCGTCTTCGTACCGCCGCACGACGGCCAGGCCACGCTGGTGCGGGTGCACCCCGGCGAGGAGTGGCTGTACGTCCTCAAGGGGCGGCTGCGGCTCACCCTCGGCGACACGGTGCAGCTCCTGGACCCGGGCGACGCCGCGCACTTCGACTCGCTCACCCCGCACCGCATCGCCGCGGCCTCCCCCGACGGCACGGAGCTGCTGTTCGTCCACACCCTCATGCAGAGCGGCACGGCCGAGCTGTGCCTGGGCGACGGCGCCCGCCGCGGCCTGTGACCCGCCTCCGGGCCGTGCCCGCTCCCAGAAAGGATCACCACCGTGACCGAGCAGCCCCGTCCCGCGCCGGCGACCGCCGGAGCCCGTAAGAACGATGTCGAGGACCGGGCCCCGCGCGGCCTGTCCGTACGGGTCGCGCTCTACGTCGTCGGCACGCACGTCCTCCTGGCGTTCCTGAGCTTCATCGTGGTCATGCTCAAGTCCGCCACCTGAGGGACGGCTATCGGGTCACCACCCCCGCGTAGAAGTCCCGCCGCCGGCCGCTGCCGTCCCTGAGCCGGTACAGCAGGCTCGACGGGTACTCGACGACCCAGTAGCTGGCCGTCGCGAAGGGCACGGCCACCAGCAGCACGATCGCCACCGCCCACCAGAAGCCGTCCGGCCGGCCGGGCAGCAGGCCCCACCGGAACAGCTGCAGCATGACCGGCTCGTGCCAGATGAAGAGGCTGTAGCTGACCAGGCCGAGGTGGGTGAGCCAGCGCGCCCGCAGCAGTGCGTGCCAGCGCACCGTGCCGGTCACGTGCAGGACGGCGAAGAGCAGCACCACCCACAGCAGCGAGGCGAGCGGGTGGTAGAAGGTGAACGTGGCGTTCTCCGGCCGGGAGTCCCAGGACAGCCAGTAGACCCCGGCCGGCGCCAGGACGGCCGGCGCCGTCGCCGGTACGGGCCGCAGCCGGCCCCGCCCGCCGAGCGCCACCGTCAGCACGGCCAGGCCCATGCCGGCCGCGAAGCCGCCGAAGCGGGCCTGCGGGCCGAAGTACACCGTCCAGTCGGTGTGCGGCACGCCGTACCCGTACCGCGCCACGGCCACCCACACCACCGGCAGCACGAACAGCAGCAGGCAGCCGCCCGCGCACACCGCGACGCGCGCGCCGCGGCGGCGCAGCGGGCGGCAGGCCCGTACGGCGAGCGGCCCCAGCGCGACGAGCGCGAGGTAGAAGGCGACCTCCAGGGAGAGCGACCAGGCCGGGCCGAGCGTGTAGAAGATCTGCGCGCGGTCGAAGACGTGGGTGAAGGTGAGGTGCTCCAGCAGGTCCCGCCAGTTGCCGGCCAGTTGTGGGTTCCGGGTCGACCAGACGACGAGCACCGCCAGGAAGTACAGCGGCACGATGCGCACCGCACGCCGGAAGAGGAACAGCCGTCCGGGCCGGGTCGAACCGC
This sequence comes from Streptomyces niger, assembly GCF_000718305.1. GTDB lineage: Bacteria > Actinomycetota > Actinomycetes > Streptomycetales > Streptomycetaceae > Streptomyces > Streptomyces niger. The sequence continues at coordinate 24,766 of NZ_JOFQ01000020.1, read as the reverse complement.
CGTCGATGGCGGCCCGCGCGTACGAGAGCGTGAGCAGGTACGCGGAGACCACGAAGAAGAAGTCGATCACTTCGAGCGAGAGCAGCGAGTCGAGATACGGGCTGTCCACCGGCGAGTGGGAGCCGGCCGCGTCGTACACGTGGTACTGCTGCCAGACGTGGAAGACGACCGTGCTCAGCGCGGCGATGCCGCGGAAGCCCTGGAGCTCCTTCGCCTTGCCGCGGGCGGCCGTCGACTCCTCGCTGCGCGGCCCGGTTCCGGTGGCCGTCACGGGCGCTCACCCGCCACCGCGGCCGGTGCGGCGGCCGTCGCCGCCGCGCGCGGGGTGACCCGCCAGCGCCGGTCCCCCAGCGCCTCCTTCATGCAGGCCTGACGCGCGAGGGTGTTCTTGAAGTGCGTGTAGAAGAACGTCGAGAGGACCGCGTAGCTCCAGAACCAGCCGCGGCGGCGGCGCAGTTCGGGTACGGCGAGCCGCCGCGCGAACGCCGCCTGCACCAGGCCCGCCGAGAGCGTGAGCACCATCGCCAGCAGGCACACCGGCACGGTCCAGTCCAGGCCGGCCGGGCCGCCGGCCTTCCACATTGAGTACAGCAGGATGGGCCACATCTGGAGCGTCAGCCAGGGCTGCACCTCGCGCCAGCCCAGCAGGACCAGCAGGCCCGCCTTCTGACGGGGCGTGAACCGCGGCGAACGCAGGCCGCGCCACAGGTGCTTGAGGGAGACCTGGAGCCAGCCCTGCGCCCAGCGCGAGCGCTGGTTCCACAGCGGCTTGAGCAGGGTCGGCGCGAGCTCGCGGGAGATCAGGGTGCGGTCGACGGTGAAGCGGGCGCCCTCGCCCAGCGCGCGCATCGTGGAGTCGATGTCCTCGGTGAGCATCGAGCCGTGCATGCGGGTGCGGGCGAGCAGGTCGGTGCGCCAGAAGCCGTTGGAGCCGCCGAACACACCGAAGCCGTACAGCCGGGTGCGGCCGGGGTGGCTCACCGCGTAGATCGCCTCGAACTCCACGGCGACCAGCTTCGCCACCCAGGAGCTGTCGCCGTTGCGGACCACGCAGTGGCCCTGGACGACGTCGTAGCCGTGCGAGAGCCAGTGCCAGGCGTGCTGGAAGGCGTCCCGGGCCGGGTGGTGGTCGGCGTCGAAGATGCCGACGATCTCGCCGCGCACCCGGGTCACGGCCGCGTTGACGTTCTGCGCCTTGGAGGTGGAGCCCGCGACCGGCAGCAGCACCAACCGGGGGTCGCGCGCCGCCATCTCGCGCAGGGTGTCCTCGATCGGCAGCGGGTGCGGCGTGTTGTACGCGAGCACCACCTCGAAGTCGTTCGGGTAGTCCAGGCGGAGGAAGGACTCCACGGTGTCGACGATGGTCGCCGCCTCGTTGGGGAGGTACGCGGCGATGACGGCGCTGGCGGGCGGGTACGGCTGCGCGGGCTCCGCCGGGCGGCGCGGCGCGTCCAGCGCGAACAGGCACTCCACGACGATCAGCGCGGCGGAGATCAGCAGTCCGGCCACCACCACCCAGTACATCACCGAGCCCACGTCCCAGCCCCAGCCGTAGGCCTGCCGGTAGACCAGGAACGGCAGGCCCACGCCCAGCGGCAGGACGATCAGCGAGGAGAGCGAGGTCAGCCGGGCGCGCAGGGCCGCGCCGAAGGGGTGGCGGCGGCGGTGCGTGGCGCGCATCCAGGGCGCGTACGCCACCGGCCGCAGGTCCCGGTGGCTGGTGGACTCGGCGACCGCCGCGAGCGCCTTCTCGACGGCCTCCTCGGGCCCGGTGCAGTCGGCCAGCGGGACGAGGCCGATGGCCGGGGTGAGCCGGACGTTCTCGTCGGCGATGACGAAACGGGTGGCGGCGACGGCGTGCGCCAACTTCTCCAGGGCGCGCCGGGCGGTCTCCTCGTCGACGCCGGGCAGCAGCATCAGCAGGTGCCCGTCCTCGTCCCGGCCGAGCCGGTCGCAGGCGCTGCCCAGCCGCTCGGCGACGCCGGCCAGGCGCTCGGCGGCCTCCCGGCGGACACGGTGGCCCAACCGGCGCTCCAGCGCGCCTGTTTCGGCGACGGCGACCATGGCCAGGACGCCGGCGGGGCCGGTGCGCCGCCCGGCCCCCGGACGCCGGAACTCCCGCTCCAGTTCGTCCAGGAAGTGCCGGCGGGAGTACAGCCCGGTACGCGGGTCCAGCAGTAACTGTTCGACCGGTACGGGGACGCGGTGCAGCTTCGCCTCGATACGGGCGGCGAGTTCGACCGGGTCGGAGGCTTCGGGCACGCAGTCGTCGGCCCCGTTCCGCAGCAGGTCGGCGGCCTCGGCCGGGGCGGGTTCCGAGGTGACCATGACGAGCGGCAGCGCGCGGCCGGCGGGCGCCGCACGGACCTCGCGGATCACCTCCAGGCCGCCGTGCTCGTCGTTCAGGGCGACCACGGCGTCCGGCGTGGCCTGCCGGACCTGGGTGGACACCCGGCCGGGCGCCGCCTGCCGCACTTCATGGCCGGTGGCCCGCAGGGTGTGGGTGAGCCGGTCGAGCCGGGGTCCGGGCCGGCCGACGGCGAGGATGCGGCGGGCGCCGGCCGCATCCTCGGTCGAAGGGTGGACGAGCTGCCCGGCCGGCGGTCCGGCGGGCAGGTCGGTGGGGTTCTCCTGGTGCGATATGAGCACCGTGGCGGTTCCTTCCTTGCATGAGGGCGCGCGAAGAACCGGGCCGGGCCGCAGCACGGGCGGCCCGGACCGGGGCAGGGTGGTTGCTCAGCCGGCGTGGCCGGTTCTTCGGCTTCTTCGGCGCGACGCATGCGGGCCGGCGCGGTGGGCACCGGCGCGGGAAGGGCGTTCCAGCGTGTTCACCATCTGTGTGGTCCCATCCTGTTCGGATCGTGGGGGGAGGACCGTTTTGTCCGGGTGATGCGTTCGTGCGTGCCGACGGCGCCGTGGGGACGACGTCGACTCCACCAGGCTCACCCGTCACTGTGACACCACTCCTACGGCCGCGTGACGCGACGATTAAGGCCCCGTCGGTCGAGCCTTCACAGCGCGGGGAGTTGGGCGTCCTCCTGGCCGGCGGCCGCCACCCGCACAGGCAACCGGTCCGTGTCGCCGCCCCTCCGGCGGGCGTCGGCGCCACACTGGAGGGGCCACGCGGGGCGCCGCCCCGCCCGCCGCCCGAGGAGGCCGCCCATGGCCCGTTCCGCGTCCGACGTCCTGGACTCCGCCGTACGGGCACTGTCCCCCGACCCCCGCGCCAACCCCCTCGTCCCGGCGATCGCCGCGGGTGAGGCCCCGCGCGAGGTCTTCACCACGCTCGCCCTGGAACAGCACCACGTCATCGCCTCGGACCGGCGCAGCTTCCGGCATCTCGCCGGGCGGGCCGCCGCCGAGCCGCCGGTCGCCGCGTTCTTCACGTTCCTGGCCGACGGCGAGCGCGTCGCGCTGGAGCACGTCGGCACGCTCGCCGCCGCCTGCGGCCTGACGGAGCGGGACATCACCGGGTACGAGCCGCGCCCCGGCTGCCAGGCGTACCCGGCGTACGCGGCCTGGCTCGCCCTCGGCGCCGAACCGGCCGACGCCGTACTGGCCTTCGCCGCCAACTTCGCCGCCTGGGGCGGCTACTGCCGCGCCGTCGGCCAGGCCATGCGCCACCGCTACGGCTTCACCGACGAGGCCTGCGCGTTCTTCGACTTCTTCGCCACCCCCGCCCCCGAACTGGCCGACCGCACCCGGGCCGCCCTCCAGCACGCCCTGGACTCCGAGACCCTCAACGAGCCCATGGCCCTCCGGTACGGCCGCCTGCTGCAGGCTTACGAGCTGATGTTCTGGGGGTCGCTGGAGGAGAGGTGAGCGCGCCCCGGTCCGGCGCGCCGGTCACTGCGCCCAGGGCAGCGGCCGTGCCTCCGCGCCACCCGGCACGGACACCTGCCCGTCGCTGCGCATGGCGACCAGCGCCTCCACCGCTTCCGCCGCGGTGCGCACTTGGCGGAGGACGCCCGCCGGGAGGATCAGGGTGTCCCCCGCGCCCAGCGTCTCGGTCCGGCCCCCGGCGGTGACTTCCAGCGCGCCGGCCGTCACGGTCCACACCTGCTCGCGGTCGACGATGTGCTCCGGTCCGCTGCTGCCGGGCGCCATCCGGACCTGCCACGTGCTCAGTTCGGTGCTGCCCCGGCTGGGCGCGGCGAGGCCGGTCATGACGGCGTTGGGGGTGGTGGTGACGTGGTCCGGTGACGGCGTGACGACCTGCATGGCTTCTCCCTCGGACGTTCCCGCAGCGACCGCACGACGAGTCAACGGCGACCACACAGCGAGTCAAGCTGCTTTACTCGCACTGAGTAAAGCAGCTTGACTCGCATGTGTCACGATAAGGACGTGCACACCGACGACCGGCTTCCCGAAGCCGAACTGACCTTCCTGCTCGGCATGGCCTTCCAGTTGCTGCTCGCCGAGTTCACCGAGCGGCTGGCCGAGGCCGGCCAGGCGGACCTACGGCCCGTGCACGGCATGGTCTTCCAGATCCTGCGGAGCGAGGGCGCCACCGGGACGGAGCTCGCCCAGCGGCTCGGGGTGACCAAGCAGGCCGCCGGCCAGCTCGTCGACGACCTGGAACAGCGCGGCTACGTACGCCGGGAGCCGCACCCGGAGGGCGGGCGGCGCAAGCTGGTCGTCCTCACCGACGCCGCGCACGCGCACCTGGCCGTGGCCGGCCGCACCCTCCACGACCTGGAGGCGGAGCTGGCGCGCCGCACCGGCACCGGCGACCTGGCCACCCTGCGTACCGAACTGACCCAGCTCGTCCGGGCCATGGCGGGCGACACACCTCCGCCGCTGCGCCCCGTGTGGTGACACGGCGCGGCGGGCGGCCCCTGAGGACCGCCCGCCGGTGCTCGTACGAGCCGTGCCGCTCAGTCGCGTACGAGGAGCTCGCCCGTCGGCTCGGTCAGGTCGCCGGCGTCGTTGATCCGGTGGCCGCGGAGCCAGGTGGAGCGGACCACGCCGTGCAGGGTCTTGCCGGCGTAGGCGGTGATCTTGTTGCGGTGCTGGAGGTGCTCCGGGTCGACCGTGAAGGTCGCCTCCGGGTCCAGCACCGCGAAGTCGGCGTCGCGGCCCGGCGCGATGGCGCCCTTGCGGTCCAGGCCGACCAGCGCGGCAGGCGCCGCCGACATCCAGCGGACCACGTCCTCCAGGGAGTGGCCGCGGGCGCGCGCCGCGGTCCAGATCGCGGGCAGGCCGAGCTGGAGGGAGGAGATGCCGCCCCAGGCGTTGCCGAAGTCCGGGGTCTTCAGGTCGGTGGTGGACGGCGAGTGGTCGGAGACGATGCAGTCGATCGTGCCGTCGGCCAGGCCCTGCCACAGCGCGTCCTGGTTCGCGGACTCACGGATCGGCGGGCAGCACTTGAACTCCGTGGCGCCGTCCGGGATCTCCTCGGCGGTCAGGGTGAGGAAGTGCGGGCAGGTCTCGACCGTGACCTTGACGCCCTCCGCCTTGGCGGCCGCGATCAGCGGCAGCGCGTCGGAGGAGGAGAGGTGCAGGACGTGGACGCGCGCGTCCAGGCGCTTGGCGAGCGCGATCAGGCCGGCGATCGCCTCGTTTTCGGAGACGCGGGGGCGGGAGGCGAGGAAGTCGGCGTACTTGGGGCCGCTGACGGGCGGCGCGCTCCTCAGGTGGCCCGGGTCCTCCGCGTGCACGATGAGCAGCCCGTCGAAGCCGGCGATCTCCCCCATCGCGGCGGCCAACTGCTCCTGGTCCAGCTGCGGGAACTCGTCCACGCCGGAGGGCGAGAGGAAGCACTTGAAGCCGAAGACGCCGGCGTCGTACAGCGGCCGCAGGTCCTTGACGTTGCCCGGAATGGCGCCGCCCCAGAATCCGACGTCGATGTGCGCCTTGGACCGGGCGACCTCGCGCTTGGTGTCGAGGTTCTCGGTCGTGGTGGTCGGCGGGAGACTGTTGAGCGGCATGTCCACGAGGGTGGTGATGCCGCCGGCCGCGGCCGCGCGGGTGGCGGTCCAGAAGCCTTCCCACTCCGTACGCCCCGGGTCGTTGACGTGGACGTGGGTGTCGACGAGCCCGGGGAGGAGGACGTCGTCACCGAAGTCCTCGACCCGCGCCCCGGCGGAGGGCTCGGCGTCGTGCGGCAGCACGGCAGCGATACGGCCGTCCTTGACGGTGACGGACGCGGCCCGCGTCCCCTCAGGTGTGATGACTCGCGTGGAGCGCAGCACCAGCTGTGCGTCGGACACCCGGTCCCCTTTCCGGTAGGTGTTGCCCACTGCGGATCGGCACCGCAGTCATGAATTTTCCGCAGTGCGGAATTCAACGTTCTGTTGAAGAGTTTTCCCGCCGAGCGGCGGCCCGTCAAGACCCCTCAGGAGCCCCTCAGGAGCCCTCGGCGGCCGTCACCCGCACCTCGTCCACCGCCGGCGCGGGGTCCGCGGGCACCTCCCTGACCTGCGAGGGGATGATCTCGTCCGGGATCGCGCCGCCGGCCACCCGGCCGCGCCGGGACACCGCGTGGTACAGCCCGCCGGCCACCCCCATGCCGAAGATCCAGGAGAACGGGGCGACGGCGTGGAAGGCGGGCACCAGGGCGATCACCGCGGCGACCGAGGCGGACGGCACGAAGGCCAGGACGGCCTTGGGGTTGTAGCCCTTGCGGTAGTGGTATGCGCCCGCCGCGTCGGCCGCGAACAGCGCGTCCACGTCGATCCGCCCGCGGCGGATGAAGTAGTAGTCCACCAGCAGGATCGCCACCAGCGGCCCGAGGAACGCGCCGAGGCCGCCCAGGAAGTACTGGATCACCAGCGCCGAGGAGTACAGCTTCCACGGCAGCACGACGACCGCGAGGACCGCCGTGATCAGCCCGCCGCGCTTGAAGTTCAGGTACTTCGGCGCGAGGTTGGCGAAGTCGTACGCGGGCGAGACGAAGTTGGCGACGACGTTGATGCCGATCGTGGCCACGATGAAGGAGAGCGCGCCGACCACCGTCACCACGGGGTTGTCGATCTTCTGGATCACCTTCACCGGATCGTAGATCGCCTCGCCGAACACCGAGATCGTGCCCGCCGTGACGAGGACCGCGACGACCGCGAAGGCGGTGAAGTTCACCGGCAGGCCGATGAGGTTGCCGCGCCGGTAGGAGCGGTGGTCGGGCGTGAACCGCGCGAAGTCGGCGTAATTGAGGACGAGCGTGAGGAAGGTGGCGACCGTGAGGCTGACCGCGATCAGGCTCTGGTGCGCCTGCTCGGCACCGCTCAGGCCGGTCAGGCTGCGGGTGAGCGAGATGTCGCCGCCCGCCTTCACCACCAGGTAGACGGCGAGCGCGAGGACGACGAGCCAGACGACGGGGCCGGTCGCGAAGTCCTGGACCTTGCGGATGAACTCCATGCCGCGGGTCAGCAGCAGCGCCTGCAGCCCCCACATGAACATGAAGGAGACCCAGCCCAGGGTGGACAGGCCCAGGAACGAGTTGTGGTGGTAGGCGTCCAGACCCGGCGCGATCTGGATGGCGAGCAGCACCACCGCGGTCGAGGCCAGCCAGGTCTGGATGCCGTACCAGGCGACCGCCATCACGGCACGCAGCAGCGCGGGGATGTTCGCGCCGTACACGCCCCAGCTGGCGCGGGCGAGCACGGGGTACGTGACACCGGTGCGGTGGCCCGCGTGCCCCATCCGGTTCATCAGCCAGTACACGAGCGTGATGCCGGCCAGCAGGGCGAGGAACACCTCCCAGGCCGGCAGGCCCAGGACGAAGAGGCTGGCGGCGAAGGCGTAGTTGCTGATCGCGTGGGTGTCGGACATCCACAGCGCGAAGACGCTGTACGTGCCCCATTTGCGTTCCGGCGCCGGGGCCAGGTCCTCGTTGAAGAGGCGCGGGTCCGGCTTCAGGGGTGGTGGTGCAGGTGTTGCCACGTGATCCTCCCGGCGGATGGGAACGGAACTCACTGCTGTCGGGTGCCGTGCGGGGCGTGGTTCCAGATGTTCAGACGTCAGATGCCTGATGTCTAGAGATAGACCTCAGATGTCAGATGCCTGATGTCTGGGAAGAAAAATCGACGTTACGCGGGGACGAGGCGGTCGAAAGGGACAGCTGCGTACTGAGCGGCCAGGAGCCGATGCGCTTGGGGCGCGGCGGCGCGAAGCTCCGCACGGCGCTGGTGGCGAGCCCGAGTCCGGCCACCGCCTCGGCGAACTTCACGGCCGCCGCGACGCCGTCGACCACCGGCACGCCCAGCTCGGCGGAGACCCGCTCCTGGAGCCCGGCCATACCGCCGCAACCCAGGCAGATCACCTCGGCGCCGTCGCGCACGACCTCGCGGGCGCTCTCGACGACGATCCGGGTGGTCCGTTCCGCGTCCTCCTCCAGCTCCAGGACGCCGAGCCCGGTGCCGCGGACGCCGGCGCAGCGCTGCAGCAGGCCGGCGGTCAGCAGCCGGTCGCGGATCTGCGGGACGGCGCGGTCCAGGGTGGTCACGACGCCGTAGGAGTGGCCGAGCATCATCGCCATCTGGGCGGCGCTCTCGGTGATGTCCAGGACGGGCACGTCCAGCAGCTCCTGGGCGCCTTCCCGGCCCGGCTCCCCGAACCCGGCCATGACCAGGGCGTCGAAGGGGAAGTCCAGGGTGGTGAGGCGGTCCAGGACCGCCGCTGCGCTGAGGTAGCCCTCGAAGTGGCCCTCGATCGACTCCGGGCCCCAGAGCGGCTCGGTGGCGATGATCTCGGTGTCGGGTGACGCGACGGCGGTGGCGGTGGCGCGGATGGACGCGGTCATGGAGGCCGTGGTGTTCGGGTTCATGACGAGAATGCGCATGACACTCCAGGAAGCCGGAGGCTCCAACGCGGAGAAGCGGCACGGGGGGCCGGTACGGCCAACCGGTTCGGGGCGGCGGCAGCGGACGGCCCGGCGCTTCGGTGAATTGGAGGATTCCACAGAATGGGCAGTAGCTTTCGAGTTGCAGAACGTAGCTTCGCCCATCAGGACCGTCAAGGGATCCTGGCAAGTAACCCAGGTCGCCCGCCCGGTCACTCCCCAAACGCGTGCTGACCGGCGGGAACGACTGTGCGATAGACAGTGTGTCGACAGCAGGGGAACGGTAGGCTGCTCCCGGTCGGACGCGGAACCCCCCTCTGCTCGCGCCGGGCCCGACACCACCTGATCCGAAAGGAACGAGACGTGCCGCCGTCCAGCGCCAGCCCCTCCGACGCAGCCAAGCCCGCAGCCGCGAGCGGGGGCGTCCAGTCCCTTGAGCGCGCCTTCGACCTGCTGGAACGGATGGCAGATGCCGGCGGCGAGGTCGGCCTCAGCGAGCTGTCGGCCAGCAGCGGACTGCCCCTGCCCACCATCCACCGCCTGATGCGCACGCTGGTGGCCTGCGGCTACGTCCGGCAGCAGCCCAACCGCCGGTACGCGCTGGGCCCCCGCCTGATCCGCCTCGGCGAGAGCGCCGCACGGCTGCTCGGCACCTGGGCCCGGCCGTACCTGGCCCGCCTGGTCGAGGAGACCGGCGAGACGGCGAACATGGCGCTGCTCGACGGTGACGAGATCGTGTACGTCGCCCAGGTGCCGTCCCGGCACGCGGTACGCATGTTCACCGAGGTCGGCCGGCGGGTGCTGCCGCACACCACCGGCGTGGGCAAGGCGCTGCTGGCCAACCACGCGCCCGAAGAGGTCCGCGCGCTGCTCGGGCGGACGGGCATGCCGGCCGCGACCGAGAAGACGATCACCGAGCCGGACGCGTTCCTGAGCGCCCTCGAAGAGGTGCGCGGGCAGGGCTTCGCCGTGGACGACAACGAGCAGGAGATCGGCGTCCGCTGCATCGCCGTGCCGGTCCCCGACTCGCCCACCGCAGCGGCCATCTCGATCTCCGGCCCGACCGGCCGGGTCACCGAGGCCGCCACGGACAAGATCGTGCCGGTCCTCCAGGAAGTCGCCCGCGAGCTGTCGGTGGCACTGGCGAACCAGAATCCGGCGTAGCGGCGCAGCGGATTCCCGGACTCGGGGAGTCGGGGAATCGAGCCATCGGGGAACCGATCCATCGAGGAATCCCGGACACGTACGAAGCGGGGCGCGGGGCGATGAGCCCCGCGCCCCGCTTCGTCGGTCCGTGCTGGTCCGTGCCGCGGTGCTGATCCATGCTGGTCCGTACTGATCCATGCTGGTCCGTGCCAGGTGCGTCCGGCGCGCTGAGGGCTTCCGTGCGACGAGGGCGTCGCCGAGCGCTTCGGCGAGGGAGACACCGAGGGCTTCGGCGAGGGCGGTCCGCACGGCCGGCGCCCGGGCGGTTCGCCCCGCTCAGCCCCGCGGGAGGTCGCCGAAGAGGTCGATGACCTTGCGCACCTCGGTGAGCGTCGGCGACAGCGCGCTGACCGAACCGACGGCGCCCGCGATCAGCAGCAGGCAGCGGCGCAACCGCGGCACTTCGGGCGTGCCGCCGCTCACCATGGCGTCCAGCGCGGCGAGCTCCTCCTCGGCGACGCCCCGGTCGGGCAGCTCCGCCGGGTACGCGGCCAGTTCACGGCGGAGCCGGGCGACGGACACGCGCAGCGCTTCGACGCGCGGGTCGTCCTCGACCCCGGCCCCCTGCTTCGACCTCTGCCTCTGCCACTGCTCCACAACGACAGCACCTTCCACGGCCGTTGGTTCGCACCGCACCACATCGCCCCCTCACGCGACCCCGCTCCCTTGCGAAGACGCGGATCAGTTAACGCCACGGTGCGCTATTCGCGCCATACGGAGAGCGAAATTCGGTTGGTCCTTTCCCCGGCCGCCACAGGACGCCCGACCGGCACGTCCGGCGCGCGGCCCGGGTCCTGCGCCCCCGCAGCCGGCGGCGTCACGACCGTGACCGGCGCTGTTCGCGTCGCCTCCATGGACAAATCTGTCGCAGAATCGCCGTTGTCGCACGGGTGACGTGACGTTCGGGGGCGCGCCCGTGGTGCGCGGGGCGCGCTTGGCGGGTGCGCGCGACGCCGCGTGCTGCGATGCACCGGGATGCGGTAAGCAGGCTCCATGACGACTTCCGGCGCGGACCCGCACCCCACCACTCCCCCGCCCGCACCGCCCGCGGGAGCCGGCCGGCCGCCCGTCGCCGGGCTGCTGCTCGCGGCCGGTGGCGGCCGGCGGCTGGGCGGGCGGCCCAAGGCGCTGCTGGACTTCCGCGGCCGGCCGCTGGTGGAGAACGCCGCGCGGGTGCTGCGGGACGGCGGCTGCGGGCCCGTGCACATCGTGCTGGGCGCGGCGGCCGACGCGGTCCGCGCGCGGGCCGAGCTGTCCGCGTACGCCGTCACCGAGAACCCCGACTGGGCGGCGGGCATGGGCACGTCCCTCCGGGCGGGCCTGGCCGCGCTGACCGGCACGGATGCGGGCGCCGTGCTCGTCTCGCTGGTCGACCAGCCGGGCATCGGGCCCGCCGCGGTGGCCCGGCTGGTGGCGGCGTACGAGGCGGGCGCCGAGCTGGCCGCCGCCGCGTACGAGGGGCGGCGCGGGCACCCCGTGCTGTTCGGCGCGGAGCGCTGGAGGGCGATCGCGGAGAGCGCGTCGGGCGACCGCGGCGCGCGGGACTACCTCGCGGCACACGCGGACGCGCTCACCCTCGTCGAATGCGGGGACGTGGCCGAGCCGTACGACATCGACACGCCCGCGGACCTGCCGCGACTCGCGGCGGGGTGCGCCGGGCGCGGTGGTGATGGAGCGTGACCGCGATGGCACTCAGCGCCATTCGATCACGCCATCTGTCGATCAAAAGAATCTCGACGTCAACAAACCATTGAACTTCCGCTATAAGGAAACTACTCTCCACTGGTCAGAAGCGCCCTGAACCCCAGACGGCGCCCGCGACCGTATCTCGGAGCCCTCGGCACCCAGTGCCGCCAGGGCGCCCCGGCGGCCGCCAGGCACCGCCGCCGAATTGGAGTGACAGCCCATGTCCGCACCAGCGCCGTCCCCGCTGGCCATCGTCGACGTCGACCCCGCCAAGGCGCCCGCGCGCCAGGACGAGGTCCTCACCGAGGCCGCCCTGGCCTTCGTGGCTGAGCTGCACCGCCGGTTCACCCCCCGCCGCGACGAGCTTCTGAAGCGCCGCGACGAGCGCCGCGCGGAGATCGCCCGGACCAGCACGCTGGACTTCCTGCCCGAGACCGCGCACATCCGCGCGGACGACTCCTGGAAGGTCGCCGAGGCCCCCGCGGCCCTCAACGACCGCCGCGTGGAGATCACCGGTCCCACCGACCGCAAGATGACCATCAACGCGCTCAACTCGGGCGCCAAGGTCTGGCTCGCCGACTTCGAGGACGCCTCGGCCCCCACCTGGGAGAACGTCGTCTCCGGCCAGCTCAACCTGACCGACGCCTACGAGCGCCGGATCGACTTCACCGACGAGCGCAGCGGCAAGTCGTACGCGCTGAAGCCCGCCGAGGAGCTCGCGACCGTCGTGATGCGCCCCCGCGGCTGGCACCTCGACGAGCGCCACCTCCAGCTCGACGGCAAGCCCGTCCCCGGCGCCCTGGTCGACTTCGGCCTGTACTTCTTCCACAACGCCAAGCGCCTGCTCGACCTCGGCAAGGGCCCGTACTTCTACCTGCCCAAGACCGAGTCGCACCTGGAGGCCCGCCTCTGGAACGAGATCTTCGTCTTCGCGCAGGACTACGTCGGCGTCCCGCAGGGCACCATCCGCGCCACCGTCCTCATCGAGACGATCACCGCGGCGTACGAGATGGAGGAGATCCTCTACGAGTTGCGCGACCACGCCTCGGGCCTGAACGCGGGCCGCTGGGACTACCTCTTCTCCATCGTCAAGAACTTCCGTGACGGCGGCGCCAAGTTCGTCCTCCCGGACCGCAACGCGGTCACGATGACGGCCCCGTTCATGCGCGCGTACACCGAACTCCTCGTGCGCACCTGCCACAAGCGCGGCGCCCACGCGATCGGCGGCATGGCGGCCTTCATCCCGTCCCGCCGGGACGCGGAGGTCAACAAGGTCGCGTTCGAGAAGGTCCGCGCCGACAAGGACCGCGAGGCCGGCGACGGCTTCGACGGCTCGTGGGTGGCCCACCCCGACCTGGTCCCGATCGCCATGGAGTCCTTCGACAAGGTCCTCGGCGAGAAGCCGAACCAGAAGGACCGGCTGCGCGAGGACGTCGACGTCAAGGCCGCCGACCTGATCGCCATCGACTCGCTCGACGCGAAGCCCACGTACGACGGGCTCGTCAACGCCGTCCAGGTCGGCATCCGTTACATCGAGGCGTGGCTGCGCGGCCTCGGCGCCGTCGCCATCTTCAACCTCATGGAGGACGCGGCCACCGCCGAGATCTCCCGCTCCCAGATCTGGCAGTGGATCAACGCGGGCGTGGAGTTCGAGAACGGCAAGAAGGCCACCGCCGAGCTCGCCCGCGAGGTCGCCGCCGAGGAACTCGCCGCGATCCGCAAGGAGATCGGCGAGGAGGCCTTCGCCGCCGGCAAGTGGCAGCAGGCCCACGACCTCCTCCTCCAGGTCTCCCTCGACACCGACTACGCCGCCTTCCTCACCCTCCCGGCCTACGACCAGCTGGTCTGACGCCGCCCGCACGCCCGACGCCCCCGCCGCACGCCGCGGCGGGGGCGTCCGCGTGCGCGTGCGCCGAGCCGCGTCACCCAACTCCCCTAATTCTGACGGGTATACGTCAACTCCCGGGTCTGGTAGGAAAGCTTCCTAACGATTGGGGAACCCCCCACGGAACTCTCCTGACTGGAGGCGATCCACCATGCGCACCCGATCGAAGACCGCGGCGTTCGGCAGGCCCGCCGCCCGTGTGGCGCTGGGGCTGGCGTTGCTGGCCGTGCCCGCCACGGCGGTGGCGGCCACGGGGCTGCCCGGTGACGCCCACGGCACCACTCACTCCGCCGCCCGGCACGGGGCCGTCGCGTCCCGGGCCGCGGCCGGGCTCGACGACCCGGCGAAGAAGGAGATCGCTATGCAGTTGGTGTCCAGCGCGGAGAACTCCTCGCTGGACTGGAAGGCGCAGTACGGCTACATCGAGGACATCGGGGACGGCCGCGGGTACACCGGCGGCATCATCGGATTCTGCTCCGGTACGCACGACATGCTGGAGCTGGTGGAGCTCTACACGAAGCGGAAGCCGGGGAACGTGCTCGCCAAGTACCTGCCCGCGCTGCGGAAGGTGGACGGCAGCGACTCGCACGCGGGGCTGGGCTCGGGCTTCACCGACGCCTGGAAGAAGGCGGCCAAGGACACGGCCTTCCAGCAGGCGCAGAACGACGAGCGGGACCGGGTGTACTTCAATCCGGCGGTGAAGCAGGGGAAGGCGGACGGGCTCGGGACGCTCGGCCAGTTCGCGTACTACGACGCGATCGTGATGCACGGGGACGGGGGCGACGCGACCAGCTTCGGGAGCATACGGAAGAAGGCGCTGGCCAAGGCGAAGCCGCCGGCCCAGGGCGGCGACGAGAAGAAGTACCTGAGCGCCTTCCTGGACGCGCGCGTCTGGGCGATGAAGCAGGAGGAGGCGCACAGCGACACGAGCCGGGTGGACACCGCCCAGCGCGTGTTCCTGAACAAGGGGAACCTGAACCTGGACCCGCCGCTGGACTGGAAGGTGTACGGGGACCCGTACCACATCGGCTGACCGGTCAGGCCGCGGACGTGCGCGTACGCCGGCGGGCCGGGCACCCCCACGCGCCCCCGCCCGCCGGCGTCCGTGCGGCGGTCAGTGTGCGGACACAGCTGCCGCCGGCTCTTCCGCGGCGCGGGCGCGCTTCCCCAGGTGGTTGAAGACCAGGTTCAGGGTGACGGCCAGCAGGCAGCCGGTGGAGATGCCGGAGCCGAGGACGATCTGCGCCCAGGAGGGGAACGCGTCGTAGAAGCCCTTGGAGAGGGCGGGCGCGAGGCCGGCGCCGAGGGTGACGACGACGATCAGCGCGTTGTCACCGCGGTGCAGGTCGGCCTGGAGCAGGGTCTGGATGCCGCTGACGGCGATGGAGCCGAAGAGGAAGAGGCTGACGGCGGCCAGTACCGGCATCGGGACGACGGAGATCAGGGCTGCCGCGGCCGGGCTCAGGCCGATCAGGACGAGCAGGCCGCCGCTGAGCGCGACGACGAAGCGGCTGCGGACGTTGGAGATGACGACCAGGCCGATGTTCTGCGCGAAGGCGCTCGCGTGGAAGGCGTTGAAGAGCGGGCTCAGCGCGGAGCCGAGGCTGTCGGCGCGCAGGCCGCGGGCGATGGTCCGCTCGTCGACCTCCTTGTCCACGATCTTGCCCAGGGCGATCATGTCGGCGGTGGACTCGGTGAGGATCACCAGCATCACCACGCACATGGAGACGATCGCGGGGAGCGAGAACTGCGGGGCCCCGAAGTGCAGCGGGGCCGGGATGCCGAAGGCGGCGGCGCCGTCCAGCTTCGAGAAGTCGGCGAGCCCCATCGGGATGGCCAGCAGCGTGCCGAAGAGCATCGCGAACAGCATGCTGATCTGCTTGAGGAACCCGCGCGTGAAGCGCTGGAGGAGCAGCATCACCACGATCGTCGCCGCCGCCAGGGCGATGTTCTTCGGGTCCGGGGTGCCGGACGGGGCGCCGTCCACGATCCACTCGTAGGCGACCGGGATCAGGGAGACGCCGATGAGGAGGATGACCGATCCGGTGACGACCGGCGGGAAGAAGCGGACGAGGCGGGAGAAGTAGGAGCTGACCAGGAAGCCGAAGAGGCTGGAGACGATGATCGCGCCGAAGACGACGGGCATGCCCGCCTGCACGCCCCCCTGGGTGGTGAGGATCGTCAGCATCACGCCGACGCCCGCGAAGGAGACGCCGTTGACGAACGGCAGGCGGGAGCCGATGAAGTTGCCGATGCCGAGCGTCTGCAGGAGCGTGGCGATGCCGGCCATCAGGAGGCTGCCGCCCATCAGGACGGCGGTGTCGGCGGCGGACATCTTGGCCGCGACCGCGACGACGAGCGGTACGGAGACGGCGCCGGCATACATCGAGGCGACGTGCTGGAGGCTCGCGACGAGCATGCGGCCGGCCGGCAGCACCTCGTCGACGGGGTGAACGGCGGCGGTGGCGTCCGCGGGAGGTGCGGGGGCGTCGGACGGGACGCGGGCAGAACTCATGGGTGGCGCTTCTTCCGTCTCGTACGGGATGCGGCCGGCCGCCTCCGGGCTCCACCTGCGTACGGCATGCGTACGGGGAGCCCGGGGCGGACCGGCCTCAAGACTGGAAAGTAACTTCCGTCTGCGCTGGGCGGCACGACGTTACGTCAGTGCACCCCGGCAGCGGAAGACCCTTCTGCCGGTCGCTGCGACGGGATGCCATCCTCCAGAAGCCCTGCCGACGTCTCCTGTTCACCTTCACGACCTGCGCGAAGGTGGTTGAAGAGGAGGTTGAGGACGATGGCGACGAGGCAGCCGGTGGAGATGCCGGAGTCCAGGACGACCAACAGGTCCTTCGGGAAGTTGTGGTAGAAGTCGGGCGCCGCGATCGGTATCAGGCCGATGCCGACGGCCGCCGCGACGATCAGCGCGTTCTCGCCCTTCTCCAGCGCCGCGGTGGAGAGCGTCTGGATGCCGCTCGCCGCGACCGAGCCGAAGAGGACGATGCCCGCGCCGCCGAGGACCGGCAGCGGGACGAGGGAGATGACGGAGGCGGCGATCGGGCAGAGGCCGAGGACGATCAGGATCAGGCCGCCGGTGGCGACGACGAAGCGGCTGCGTACCTTGGTCATCGCGACCAGGCCGATGTTCTGCGCGAACGCGCTGTTGGCGAAGCCGTTGAAGAGCGGGCTGATGGCCGTGCCGAGGGTGTCGGCGCGCAGGCCGCCCTCGATGGTCCGCTCGTCGGCGGGCCGCCCGACGATCTTCCCGAGCGCCAGCATGTCGGCGGTCGACTCGGTCATGCAGACCAGCATCACGATGCACATCGAGATGATCGCGGCGATGTCGAACTGCGGGGCACCGAAGTGGAACGGCGTCGGGAAGCCGATGACGTCCGCCTTGGTGATCACACCGAAGTCGGTGATGCCGACGGGTATCGCGATCAGGGTGCCGGCGATCAGGCCGAGCAGGATGGATATCTGCTGCAGGAAGCCGCGCAGCGTGCGCCGCAGCACCAGCACGATGACGAACGTCAGAGCCGCCATGCCGATGTTGGTCAGCGAACCGTAGTCGGGTGCCGCCGCGTTGCCGCCCTGGGACCAGTTGAAGGCCACCGGGAGCAGCGAGACGCCGATCAGGGTGATCACGGTGCCGGTGACGACCGGCGGGAAGAAGCGGACCAGTTTGGAGAAGTACGGGGCGAGGAGGAACCCCAGCACGCCCGCGACGATCACCGCGCCGAAGATGATCGGCAGCGCGTTCTCGGGGCTCTGCGCCTTGCCGATGGCGACCATCGGGGTGACGCCGGCGAACGAGACGCCGTTGACGAACGGGAGCTTGGCGCCGACCTTCCAGAAGCCGAGCGTCTGCAGGAGGGTCGCGATGCCGGCGGTGAAGAGGCTGGCGCCCATGAGGAACGCGGTCTCGGTGGCGCTCAGCCCGCAGGCCGGCCCGACGATCATCGGCGGGGCCACCACGCCCGCGTACATCGCGGCCACGTGCTGCAGGCCACTGGTGAACATTTTGAAGGGCGGAAGGGTCTCGTCGACCGGGTGTTTCCGGTCCCTCTCCACGTGCTGCCCGGGAGTTGCGGCCACTGCGGGCCTCCTTCGATTTCTGTGCCACCGGAGGCCGGTGGCACGAGCCTGTCACGGAGGTTCTGCCTGGTGTTGCCGTGCGAGTGCGGATGCGGTGCAGGTGCGGCTGCGAGTGGGCGCTCTTGGCGCGCGTGGGGGGCTGTGCGGGGTGCCACGGAACGTACGGAGCGGAGATGCGTGGTACGCGGTACGCGGAAGGAACCGGCCCGGGGACGCGGGTGTGCCCGCGTCCCCGGGTACGGCGCTTGTGGATCCCGCTCGGATCCACAAGCTCAGCCGGGGGCCGTCCCCCCCGGCCGAGTCTTCAGGTGTGCCGTACGGGCCGTGCCGTACGGGTTCTTCGTGGCGCCGAGGTCAGCCCTCGGCGGCGATGCGGGCGAGCCGCTGCGCCTCGGCGCGTGCGGTGTGGGCGATCTCGTCCTCGTCGACGGTGGTGAGGCGGTTGTCCGCCACCACCGGCCTGCCGTTGACGAGCGAGAGGGTCACCGGGGCCGCCGCGCCTAAGACCAGCGCGGTGACCGGATCGGCGATGGTGGAGTGGCCCAGACCGTCCAGCTTCCACAGCACCAGGTCGGCGAGCTTGCCCGCCTCGACCGAGCCGATCCGGTCGGCCCGGCCGAGCACCCGCGCGCCGCCGTACGTGCCCAGGCGGAGCGCCTGACGGGCGGTCAGGGCGGCCTCGCGGTGCGGGCCGAGGCGGTTGATGAGCAGCGCGTTGCGGAGTTCGGTGTGCAGCTCGCCGGACTCGTTGGAGGCGGTGCCGTCCACGCCGAGGCCGACCGGGACGCCCGCCGCGAGCATGTCCGGTACCCGGGCGATGCCGGCCGCGAGCCGGGCGTTGGAGGACGGGCAGTGCGCGACGCCGGTGCCGGTGCGGGCGAAGGCGTCGATGTCGGAGTCGTTCATGTGGACGCAGTGCGCCATCCACACGTCCTCGCCGAGCCAGCCGGTGGACTCGAAGTACTCGGTCGGGCCCATGCCGAACAGCTCGTGGCAGAACTTCTCCTCCTCCACGGTCTCGCTGCCGTGGGTGTGGAGGCGTACGCCCTTGTGGCGGGCCAGTTCGGCGCCCTGTCGCAGCAGGTCGGTGGAGACGGAGAACGGCGAGCAGGGCGCGACGGCGACCTGCGTCATCGCGTCGAAGGAGGCGTCGTGGTACTTGTCGATGGTCTCCTCGGTGGCGGCGAGCGCACCCTTCAGGGTCTCCACCGCGAAGTCCGGCGGCAGCCCGCCGTCGGACTCCCCGCGGTCCATCGAGCCGCGCGCGAGCGTGAAGCGTACGCCCAGGTCGGACGCGGCCCGGATGATGGCCCCCGACAGGTCGCCGGCACCGCGCGGGTAGACGTAGTGGTGGTCCATGGCGGTGGTGACACCGCCGCGGGCCATCATCGCCAGCGAGCCCCGCGCCGCCGCGGCCGCCATCGGCTCGTCGATGCGGGCCCAGGTGGGGTACAGCGCGACCAGCCAGTTGAAGAGGTTGTGGTCGGTCGCGAGGCCGCGGGTGAGCCACTGGTAGAAGTGGTGATGGGTGTTGACCAGGCCGGGGGTGAGCAGGTGCCCGGTGCCGTCGATCCGGCGGGCGACACCGTCCAGGCCCTCGGGTGCGGGCCCCGCGCCCACCGACTCGATCCGGTTGCCGGCGACGACGACGTGGCCGGAGGCGTACTCCGTGTCGTCGGCGTCGACGGTCGCGATCGCGCAGTTCTCGATGACGAGGCGCGCGATCCCGCTGTCAGGGGATGCCGATGCTGCCATGGCGGTTCCTTCGATCTGGGCGGTGGGCACGGCATGGCCCTAGGGGATGTGAGTGCCGGAACCGGGCGAGGCAGCTGACAGTACTGCCGCCCGTGTGGTGCTCCGGGTGCCGAGATGATGGAAGAACAGGTTGAGCAGGACCGCGACGAGCGCGCCGGCGCTGATCCCGGAGCCGAGCACGGTCTGCGCCCAGGCGGGGAAGTCCGCGTAGAAGGTCGGCGCCGCGAGCGGGATGATGCCGGCGCCGAGCGACACGGCCACGAGGATGATGTTGGAGCTGTCGTCCAGGCCGGCCTCGGAGAGCGTGCGGATGCCGCTGACCGCTATGGAGCCGAAGAGGACGATGCCGGCACCGCCGAGGACGGGCATGGGCACGAGGTTGACGACCGCGCCGAGGACGGGGAAGGCACCGAGCACGATGAGGGCGCCGCCCGCGACGGCGACGACGTAGCGGCTGCGTACCTTCGTCAGCGACACGACGCCCACGTTCTGCGCGAAGGCGCTGGTGGGAAAGCCGCCGAAGATCGGTCCGATGAGCGTGGCGATGCCGTCCGTGCGCAGGCCGCGGGTGATGGTCCGGCTGGTGCACTCGCGGTCGCAGATCTCGCCGAGGGCCAGCATCCCGGCCGAGGACTCGGTCATCAGGACGAGCATGACGATGCACAGCGAGAGGATCGCGGCGGGCTGGAACTCCGGCGGGCCGAAGGCGAAGGGCGTGGGCAGCGCGGCGACGGGCGCCTCGCGCAGCGAGGAGAAGTCCGCCATGCCGAACGGGATCGCGGCGAGCGTGCCGATGACCAGGCCGAGGAGGAGCGCGATCTGCTTGAGGAAGCCTTGGGTGAAGCGCTGGATCAGCAGGATGACGACGAGCGTGAAGCCGGCGAGGGCCAGGTGCTTCATGTCGCCGTAGTCGGCGGCCTGCTTGTCGCCGCCCTGGGCCCAGCCGACCGGTACGGGCATCAGCGTCACCCCGATGAGGGTGATCACGACACCGGTGACCAGCGGCGGGAAGAACCTCAGCAGCTTGCCGAAGAACGGGCCGACGGCGAGGCAGAAGACGCCGGCGACCATGACCGCGCCGTAGATCGCGGGCAGTTGGTGCCCTTTGGCGGTGGTCTCGGCGATGGCGAGCATGGGGGTGATGCCGGCCGAGGAGGCGGCGTTCACGAAGGGCAGCCGGTTTCCGGCGAACTTCCGGATGCCGAGGGTCTGCAGGAGCGTGGCGAGCCCGGCGATGAGGAGGCTCGCGGCGATCAGCCGGGTCTGCCCGGCGGAGTCCAGGTGGGCGGCCTGGCCGATGATGAGTGGAGGGGTGACCACACCGGCGTACATGGCGGCGATGTGCTGCAGGGCGGCGGGGACGAGCCGCTTGGGACCCAACTTCTCGTCCACGGGGTGGACGGGAACGGGTGGTACGGGGTGTTTCTCTACGTGCGCTTGCTGTGCCATGGGTCGTTCCCCTCAGGATTCGCGGCCCCCTCCCGCCGTGCGGGATCACGGGAGGGGGATACGAGGCACTTCGCGGCGTGGGAGAGCCGTCAGAGGTTGGTCATGTCCACCGGGATGCGGGCGTCGACGCCGTCGCGCAGGATGGTGGCTTCGATGAGCCCGTACGGGCGGTCCGCCGCGTAGTAGACGGCCCCGTCCTTGGCCTCGTTGTCGAGACCGAAGGGCGAGAGGTCCTGGCGGAAGTGGTGCTTGTTCGGGGCCGAGAAGCGGATCTCGTCTATCTCGCTGCGGTTGTTGATGACCCGCGAACCCATTTGGTACAGCGTCTGCTGCAGCGAGAGCGAGTAGGTCTCCACGAAGGCCTGCAGGATGTGCTTCTTGGCCTGCTCGTAGGACCGCTCCCAGTTGGGCATCCGCTCGTCGTCCGACGTCCAGTTGTGGCGCCACCAGGTGGACAGCGACGTCGCGAGGATACGGTCGTAGTCCTCCTGCAGCGTCGTGTACTTGTCCTTGATGTAGCCCCAGAACTCGGAGTTCGTGGAGTTCATCACGGTCAGGTCCTTCAGGCCCGAGAGGACCTCGAACTTCGGCCCCCCGTCACCTTCGGCGGAGTAGGTGATCTGCGCGAGGCGGATCTCCTGGCCCTTGCGGACGAAGGAGTGCTTGACCTCGTCGGCGCCGATGAACTTGGAGTTGGCGTCGGAGCCGGCGATGCGCTCCCAGGCGTACTCCTCCAGGCGGATGCGCGCCCGGTGGATGGACGGCTGGCTGTCGACGAAGTGCCGGGCGAGGTGGATGCCGTACTGCTCGATGGACTCGATGCCGTATTCCTTGGCGAACGCGAAGCAGGTGTTCTTCGTCGTGTCCGTCGGCAGGCAGTTGGCGTTGGAGCCGGAGAGGTGGACCTCCTCCAGGTCGCCGGAGAGGGCGACCGAGACGTTGACGTCCTTGATGTGGTGGGTGTCGCCGTCCCGGGTGATCTTGACGACCCGGTTTTCCGCCTTGCCGTACTGGTTCTGGCCGAGAATCGTGGGCATGTCGGTGCTAGCTCCCTCGGTATACGGAGTAGCCGAACGGGTTGAGCAGCAGCGGTACGTGGTAGTGCTCGCCCGGCTTGACGGCAAAGGTGATTGCCACCTCCGGGAAGAAGGCTCCGCTGTCCCGTAGCGCGGGGGCGTCCTGCTGTTCCTCGGCTTGCTTGTTCGAACTCTGCTGGTGGGCAGAGAAGTACGCCTCGGTCTCGAAGTCGAGGCGTACGTGGGTGGTGCCTTCCGGCAGGGCCGGCAGGTCCTTGCAGCGCCCGTCCGCGTCCGTCTTGGACGCGCCGTGTGCGGTCCACGCCCCCTCGAAGCCGGAGCGCACCGAGAGCGTGAGGGCCACGCCCTCGGCGGGGCGGCCGACGCTGGTGTCCAGGATGTGCGTGGACACCGACGTCCGGTCGGCAGCCGTGTCGCTGCTCATGCTGCGTCTCCTTCTGCGAGGCGGGTCAGGCGGATGCGGTTGATCTTGACGAGCTCCCCACGCACGATCTCTCGTTCGTGTTCCGGCGCGTTGTCGATCCGGTTACGGACGGCGTCCCGCATCTGCTCGGCCGTCAGGCCGGTGGCGCAGATGAGGAAGACGTGCCCGAAGCGCTCCTGGTAGGCCAGGTTCAGTTCGAGCATTTCGGCCTTCAGCTCTTCGGAAGCCCCCGCCATCCCGCGCTGTTCGCGGGAGGAGGTGGGATCCCCCGGCTTGGGGCGGCCGATCGGCGGGTGCCCCGCCATCGCCTCCGCCAGATCGTCCGCCGTCAGCTCGGCCATGGCGGCGTCGCTGGCGGCGAAGAGGGCGTCGGCGTCGGCGTACGGGCGCTGCGCGAGGATCTTGCTCCCCCACGCCTCGCTGGCACACACCTCGTGCAGCGCGGCCTTGGCCTCGCTGACGTCGGCGGCGTTGAACCGGGAAAGCCCCGGAGTCGGACTCGAAGACACGGGAAGCCTCCGTGGCTGCGTCGTGCTGTGCGTTGAACGGGCTGGCCATAGCTAAGTCCCCCGGCAACACCACGTCAACACTTTGTTGAAAACTCGGCAACACAAAAGCCGCCGCTCCGGAAACCCGGAGCGGCGGCTTGTGACGGTTTGCAGCGAGGTAAGCGGCGGGAGCCCGTCAGCTCTCGGCCTTGGCCGCATTCTCCCTGTTCAGGTAGTTGTAAACGGTGAACCTGGAGACCCCGAGCGCGCTCGCGACGGTCTCCACGCCGTGCCGTACGGAGAAGGCCCCACGGGTCTCCAGGATGCGCACGACCGACTGTTTGGTCTTGCGGTCCAGCTCCGAGAGGGGGCAGCCGTGCCGGCGCTCCAGGTCGGCCAGCAGGTGGTCGAGGGAGTCGGAGAGGTGCGGCAGCCGGACGGCCACACGGTCGGCGCCCTCCCAGGTCAGCACGACGTCGTCCCCCTGCGCCAGCTCGGGCGCGACCATCTCCCCACCCATCGCGTCCACCAGCGGCTTCACCGCCTGGACGAAGGGGTGGTCGGCAGGCTCGGTCACCGCTCCGCCTCCCCGCTGCCGTCGCCGGCCGCGCCGCCGGGGACGACGTTGACCTGGAGCGAGACGCGGGTGGCGCCGGCCGCCAGGGACTGCCGCAGCAGCGCGTCCACCGCGGTGAGCACCCGCTCCGCCTCGCCTTCGGCGGTGTTGCCGAAGGGGCCGACATCGACGGCGTCCAGCTCGGCCCCCGTGACCACCTCACGGGCCACCACGGCGTGGTCCGGAGCCTCGTCCAGATCGAACGGTTCCGTTGTGAACTCAACTCTCAATCGCACACCGTCAACCTACTGCCGACCTCGGGCCGGCCACCACAATCGGCCGCCGGGGACCCCTTGACAGCTCCCCTCCCCGCGGGCAGTCTTCCAATAAGCAGAAAGAAAGTTTCGTAATACGGAAGGCTCCTACCCCGCATGGGCTTCACCGACACGCGCTACGACGTCAATCTGTCGATCCTCTTCACCGAGCTCCCGCTGCTGGAGCGGCCCGCCGCGGCTGCCGCCGCCGGCTTCACCGCGGTCGAGCTGTGGTGGCCGTGGGTCGACGCGCCGGTGCCCGCGCAGTCCGAGCTGGACGCCCTGCGGGACGCGCTGAACGAGGCCGGCACGCAGCTGGTCGGGCTGAACTTCTACGCCGGCCGGCTGCCGGGCCCGGACCGCGGCGCCCTCTCCCTGCCGGGCGAGGAGTCCGAGAAGTTCCGCGCCAACGTGCCGGTCGCGGTGGAGTTCGCCCGCACGATGGGCTGCACGGCGCTCAACGCGCTCTACGGCAACCGTATCGAGGGCGTCGACCCGGCCCTGCAGGACGAGGTGGCCCTCGCCAACCTCACCTATGCCGCCCGCGCCGCCGACTCCATCGGCGCGACGCTGCTGATCGAGGCGCTCAACCAGCCCGAGTCGCCGCTCTGCCCGATCGTCTCCGCGCCCAAGGCCATCGAGGTCGTCGACAAGGTCAACACGGCCACCGGACTGGGCAACGCGAAGTTCCTGATGGACCTGTACCACCTGGCCATGAACGGCGAGGACCTGGGCGAGGTCATCGAGAAGTACACCGACAAGACCGGGCACGTGCAGATCGCCGACAACCCCGGCCGCGGCGCGCCCGGCACCGGCCACCTGGACTTCGCCGACCTGCTCAACCGCCTGCGGAAGGCGGGTTACGACGGCTGGGTCGGTCTGGAGTACAAGCCCGGCGACCGCCCGAGCGCCGGCGCCTTCGAGTGGCTGCCCGCCCCGCTGCGCGCCGCCGACCAGCACTGATCCCGACCGACGAAAGGCACCCTCCCGTGAGTACTCTTCCCAAGGTTGCGTGGATCGGTCTGGGCATCATGGGCTCCCCGATGGCGGAGAACCTGATCAAGGCCGGCTACTCCGTCACCGGCTACACCCTGG
>NZ_JOFQ01000019.1 GCF_000718305.1 Streptomyces niger | reverse complement strand
GAAGCACCACTGGTACGAGGTCGGCCACTGGGTGAAGTCCTTCGTGTGGGACGGCCTGATCGTGGATGGGATCTGGGGCACCATCAAGGGCCTGGGCACTCTGGTGGGGTTCGGCGGCTGGGATGCGATGGGGCAGGCCTGGAAGGGCCTGGCGCAGCTGGCCACCGGCCTGGCGATCTCCTCCATTCCCGGGCAAGGTCATCGACCCGATGACGTATGTCGCCAAGGGCGCCGGCGCGGGCCTGTCCAAGGTCGGCGACATCGCCAAGAGCATCAAGGGCATCGGCAAGATCGACGTACCGGCTCTCCCCGCCGACGCCATCAAGCTGCCCGAGGGGTCGCTCAAGCTCCCCGACGGCACCGTGCACCTTCCCGAGGGCGCGGCCGTCCCGGAAGGCGCGACCAGGCTCCCGAACGGTTCCGTCAAGCTCCCCGACGACGTCCCGGCGCTCCCCGAGGACGCCACCAAGCTACCCACGAATCCGGGTGAGCCTGCCCAGTACTTCGACGGGAAGGGCAACCTGCTGGACGAGCACGGCAACGTCGTGGACAGCATCGACAACGCGCCCAAGGAGGGCTCCCCGCACGTCGATCCGCCCGCGCACTCCGACCTGCCCCGGGTGGACGCCGACAGCCCGGCCAAGGTCCCGGCCATGGCCGGCGCCGGCGCGCACGCCGCCGACAACGCGAGCCACGTCCACCTGGGCAACAGCCTCGACACCCGGCTCGGCGACCCGGGCCGCCTCGCCGACGACGCCACCACACCGGGCGCCCACGCAGGTGACAACATGCCGGGCGGCCGCGCCCCCGGCCACATCGGCGACACGCCTGACGGCCTGCCCGGCCGTATCGGCGACACACCCGGCGGCAAGGCCGGCCACCTCCCCGGCGGCACCGCCCACGACCTGGGCCACGGTCCCTCCGCAAGCCACGAACCGCCCACGGGCGGCAGCCACTCCGGCGGGCACGGCGACGGACCGACGGGCGGGGACCACACGCCGGGCGGGGACCACACGCCGGATGGCGGCCGCTCCGGCGGGCACGGCGACGGGCCGAGCGGTCCGCACGACCCTGAACGACCTCATGGGGACAATGACGGTGGAGGCCCGGGCCATCATGGTGACGACGGG
The DNA here is from genome assembly GCF_000718305.1 of Streptomyces niger. Taxonomy (GTDB): domain Bacteria; phylum Actinomycetota; class Actinomycetes; order Streptomycetales; family Streptomycetaceae; genus Streptomyces; species Streptomyces niger. Next base: position 141,757 of record NZ_JOFQ01000019.1, on the reverse strand, counting down.
GCTCCGCACCACCCGGCGAGCGAACATGACGCATCTCCGGGCCACCCCGATGACGGACCGGCCGCCGACGAGGGCGGTCATGCCGGCGACGGGGGTGGTGACGGCCCCACACACCACGACTCGAATGACACCGGCCACGGCCCGGAGGGGGCGCCGCTCGAGCCGCAGCCGGGCTGGCACGGGCAGAGCGCCGATCAGATGCGCCACTACCGACGGCCCGCTCTGGACGTGTCTCATCTGACCCCGGACGAGCAGCTCGCCGTGCTCGAACGTGAGGCGTCCACGCTGGCCGACGAAGCCCGCGAACTGCCCGCGGGCGAAGCGCCGTCCGGGCAGAACCGGCTGGAGAGCGGCTGTGCGGGCAGTTTCCTGCACGACAACGTGGTAACAGCGCACTCCAGTACCACCAAGATGCGAGGGCAGACCCTGCCGCACACCCACCAGGTTCTGGAGGGCATCCTGAAGCAGATCGACGACGACGCCAAGGCGGGTGTCATCGAGAAGAAGGGTGGCGGCCACGGGAAGTGTGCTGAAATCTCACTGATCAGTGACCGGCTGCGGCAGCTGGATCCCACCGGGACGCAGATCCGTACAATCGATGACGCCCGTCGAGTACTCGAAGGGAGCGTCATGCATACCAGGCGCATCGGGGACTTCGTCATCAAGAAGACCGGTGAGGTGCGAGGCCGACACGGCGATTTCTTCCCGCCGTGCGAGACGTGCCGGCATGTTCTCCCGCAGCTCGGTATTCACGTGCACTCCTGACCCGGTGCCCAGAGAAAAGGAAATGTCCTGATGTCCCCCACCGTCCCCTCCCCTCAAGTGTCCGACTGGCTGGCACAGCACGGTTGGTTCCCCGGTCGTGACATCGGGGACGAGGAGGTCGACGACTTCATCTCCGTGCGGGTGCGGGACGCCACCGAGCAGGGTTTCCCGATGGAGCCCGTGGACGCCGCCGTGCGTGTGATCCGCACGTACGGGGGGCTGAAGCTCGCTCATCCCAGAGCATCGGACTCCGCGTTCGAGATGGACCCGACCGGGGGCTACGACGGCGACGCCCGCGAAATCGCAGAGATGTCGACCGGGCTCGGCGAGAAGCTTTTCCCGGTCGGTTTCGAATCGTCGGAATTCGGCATTCTGCTCGTGGGGGAAACGGCTCGGTGGTTCCTGCTGCACCACACCGGAGGGTATTTCTTGGGGCAGGACGAGCAGGACGCGTTCACCAGGTTCATCACCAACGGTGACACGCCGGATGTGGAGGACTACTTTGTCTGAGCAGCTGCCTGCTGTCGCCTCTTCCCTGTTGATTCATGGCAAGGTGCTGAGCCACACCAGTCTCATCGGCCCTGGGTCCCCGAATCTGCATCCGGCCATCCGGGATTTCGTGGCGGAGCTGCCGGCTGGGCAGCGGGAATCTTTCACGGGACGCTGCGCTGAATCCGCTCTGCTCTCCGATCAGCTGTGGCAGCTCGACGCCGGCCGAGAGCTCGGGCGCACGACAACGCTCTCCCAGGCGGCTCCGCATTTCGTGGGAGCGGCCATGACGTCCCGGAAGATCAGGGAGCCGGGGAATCCGGAGCACGGGGAGGTCACGGAGCCGTGCCCGGTGTGTTCGGCCCTGCTCGAAGCGCTGGGCGTCCGCGTCCTCCGGTAGGGCCGACGTGGCCGAACCTGAAGTGACCGCACGAGAACCGCGCCTGGTGCTTGCCCGCCTGCGTGGCATCACCTGGGACGACGATGTCAACGTGTCGCTCCTCCATGCCCGGTCCACCCTCGCGCCCGCCACGCTCGACGAGCTCGACGGCCGGGGGCGGATCACGTATTACGCGAAGATCAGCGATGGTTTTCCGCGGAGCAGCCCCCGGGGAATCGTACGGCGGCGCGTCATCGGCAATGCGGAAGAGACGCACGACGAGGCGTTCACCCGCAATCTCCGCTGGGAGCCGACCGAGTACCTGCGCCTTCACGAGCTGGGGCACAACGACATCGACCACGTGGAGATCTCCGAGGCCGAGGCCGCCGCTTTCATCGACACGACGACGGAAAAGCTCACCGGAAACAGCTGATGAGCACCGGCGGTCGCGTGCGCGGGAACCGACCGAATATCTGCGTCTTCCCCACGGCGCCCTCGCCGTGGAAAGCGTGTCCTCCGACGACGGTTTCCGGAGGCTGGAGGAGCGCCGGTGGGACGACGAGGGGCCGGCTCATGAAGGACTGGCGTACGGACCGCTGACGGGGCGTTCAGAGGGTTCAGAGAGCCAGCTTCAGGTGCGGGGTGCGGGCGCGGGAGACGCAGATGAGCATGGTGTCGCCCGCCGCGCGTTCCGCGTCCGTGAGCAACTGGTCGCGGTGGTCGGGGGTGCCGGCCAGGACCTCGGTCTCGCAGGTGCCGCAGGTGCCGGCGCGGCAGGAGGAGAGCACCTGTACGCCGGCCTCCTCCACCGCCTCCAGGATCGTACGGCCCGGTGCCACGCGTACGGTGCGGCCCGAGTCGGCCAGTTCGACGTCGAAGGCCGCGTCGGCGGAGAGCGTGTCGGCGGAGACCGCGTCGGCGTTGGCCCCGTCTGCCGGGCCCCCGTCGAGGGGAGCCGACGTGGCGGGGGCCGGGCGGAAGCGCTCCATGTGTAGTGCGCCGTCGGGCAGGCCCGCCGCGCGACACCGCTCCTCGATCGCGGCGAGCAGCGGCTCGGGCCCGCACGCGTACACGTGTGCCGCCGCGTCGGCGTGCGCCAGGAAGGCCGCCAGGTCCAGCAGGCCGAACTCGTCCTCCGGGCGCAGCGTGACGCGCTCCCCGTATGCGGCGAGGTGGTCGGCGTACGCCATCGAGGCGCGAGTGCGGCCGCCGTACAGCAGCCGCCAGTCGGCGCCGGCAGCGTGCGCGCGGGCGATCATCGGCAGCAGCGGGGTGATGCCGATGCCGCCGGCGAGGAAGAGGCAGCGCGCCGCGGGGTCGGACGGGGGCTCGAAGGGGAAGTGGTTGCGGGGCGCGGAGACGGTGACCTTGTCGCCGGCTGCGAGCCGGTCGTGGACGTACGAAGAGCCGCCCGTGCCGGCGCGTTCGCGCAGGACCGCGACCCGCCACTCCTCCCGTACGCCGGGATCGCCGCACAGCGAGTACGGGCGTGCGAGGCCCGGCGCGAGGTGCAGGTCGAGGTGTGCGCCGGGGGACCAGTCGGGCAGCGCGCCGCCGTCCGGCAGGCGCAGCGACAGCTCGCACACGCCCTCGGCGACGTCTCGTTTGCGGGCGACGAGGAGATCGAGGACGGGGGAGGAGGCGGCGCGCCTTACGGGGGTGGAGGTGGCGCGCCTTACGGGAGTCGAGGTGGCGTCGCTCATCGGGCGGCCACCGCTTCCGGCGTGCCGGGCGTGCCCGGGGTGCCGGCGGTCGGCACGGCCGCCGCCGGTTCAGGCGCGGGCTCCGCCGACCGGGCGATCATGCGCTCCAGGATGCGCCGTGCCGCCAGGCCGCCCGCATCGATGCCGACGCTCAACTCCTGCACCTGGCGGTCCGCCTCCTCGGCGGTCACCCGCTCCAGGATGTCCAGCGCCGTCACGTCCTGCAGGACGACGGTGCGGTTGAACTCGTGGAGGAAGCTGCTGACGCCCTCGTCCTCGAGGGCGAAGTCCCGGGCCACCAGCCAGAAGTCGTACGTGGTGGTCTCGGTGGACGGCGTGATGGCGTACGCGATCTCGGTGTGGAAGCCGTCCGGATCACTGCCGTCCGCGCCCGGCACCGAGCCGACCGGTGCGATCCGGCTGTGCAGCAGGTACAGGCAGGGCGCGTGGTACTCGATGTCCTGCCAGCGGCTGACGCGTCCCTTCAGGCCGGTGGAGTCGGCGTAGAAGGGCGGGCACTCGGCGTCGTCCATGTGCCGGCTGACCCGGACGATGCCGCGCTCCTCGTCGGCCTCGGTGGTGATCGGGGTGGCGGCGACCTCGGGGGTGCCGATGTACCCGGCGTGCAGGAACGTCTCGTGCGAGAGGTCCAGGAGGTTGTCGACCAGCAGCCCGTAGCGCGCGGCGAGCGGTTCCATGCCGCGGACGACCGTCCAGCCGGGGTCGGCGAGCCAGGGGGCGCGCGGTACGGCGGACGCGTCGGCGCGCGCCGGGTCGCCGATCCACACCCAGACGAACCCGTCCAGCTCGGCGAGCGGGTACGAGGCGACGCGGGCGGTGCGCGGCACGCGGGTCTGGCCCGGTACGGAGACGCAGGTGCCGGCCCGGTCGTACGTGAAGCCGTGATAGCCGCAGACCAGCCGCCCGTCCTCCAGCGTGCCTTCGGAGAGCGGGTAGCGGCGGTGGACGCAGCGGTCGGCGAGCGCGACGGCCTGGCCGTCCGGCGTGCGGTAGAGGGCCAGCGGCTCCCCGCAGACGGTACGGGCGAGCACCTCCTCGCCGCCGACCTCGCTGCCGTACGCGGCGACGTACCACTGGTCGCGGGCGAATGCGGTGGGAACGGGCATGGCAGCGGCCTCCTCGACGTACAGGGCCCCGGGCGGCCCCCGGGGTGCACCCGACTGTGCGGCGCGCCTCAGGAGCCGGCAAGGGGCCCTTCCAGCAGCTGGAAACATGCGTGCACGGGGGTTGCGCACCGTCCCTCGATACGCAAGGGGTTCTCGGTGGGCGGCAGTTCCCGACGTGCTGGGGTGTCCGGTGGGCGTGGGGCTTCCGGCGCACAGGGGCCCCGCTGGGCAAGGGAAGCCCGCGCGTGGTGTTCAGTGGGCCAGCAGGCTGCGCGCGATGCCCTGCGCGGCGACGCGTACCGCCGGTGCCAGCAGCGCAGCCCGCCCCTCGCGCACTGGGACGACGACCGAGAGCGCGGCGACCGCCTGCCCGTTCGGGCCGCGGACAGGCGCCGCCACGGACACCGCGTCCATCGTGATCTGCCGCTCGCTGACCGCCACCCCCGAAGCGCGCACGTCGGCCAGGACCGACCTCAGCAGTGCCGGGTCGCCGATCGTGCGCTCGGTGAAGCGGCGCAGCGGGGCGGCGCAGACCTGCGCGACCACGGCGGGCGGCGCGTACGCAAGGAGCGCCAGGCCCACACCCGTGGCGTGCAGCGGCCAGCGCGCGCCGACCCGGGTGCGTACCCCGACCGCGGAACGCCCCGAGATCAGCTCGATGTACACCGTCTCCAGGCCGTCCCGCACGGCGAGCTGGACGTTCTCGTGCGTCGCCTCGTACAGGTCCTCCATGAAGGGCAGCGCGGCCTGGCGCAGCCCGACGCCGCGCCGTGCCAGTACGGCGATCTCCCACAGCCGCAGCCCGATCTCGTACCGGCCGTCCGCGCCGCGCTCCAGCGCGCCCCACTCCGTCAGCTTGCCGGCGAACCGGTGCGCGGTGGCGAGCGGCAGGCCGGCCCGCCGCGCCAGCGCGGTCAGGGTCAGGCTGCGGTGCGCGTCGTCGAAGGCGCCGAGCAGCGCGAGGACCCGGTCGGCAGCCGACCGCTCGGGGCGCGCGTCGGCCTTCGGCCGCGGGTCGCCCAACGCCATCGAGTCCCCCCTCCGCTCGGCCGCTCGGCCGCTCGGCCGGTCGTGAAGCCGTGAGCATAGTTGCGGCCGGGGACGGCGCCCAGAGGCACGGCCTCCAGGGCCCCGCCCGTGCCGTCCCACCCCGACCGCCGGTGAGGTGCCGTTCGGGCGCCGCACGGGCTCTGAGAGAGTGGGGGCATGAGCACTGCGCATACCGGTACGGGTCAGGCACCCGGTCGTTCGGGCCACGCGCCCGGTCACGTCGTCGTGATCGGCGGCGGCATCTCGGGCCTCGCAGCCGCGCACCGCGCGTTGGACGGCGGCGCGCGGGTGACCGTACTGGAGGCGTCAGCACGGCTCGGCGGCAAGCTGAAGGCCGGCGCGGTCGCGGGCGTACCGGTCGACCTCGGCGCCGAGTCGATGCTGGCCAGGCGCCCGGAGGCGGTCGAGCTCGCGCGCGCCGTCGGCCTCGGTGAGCGACTGCAGCCGCCGTCCACCGCCACGGCCTCCCTCTGGACGCGCGGCGCGCTGCGCCCGATGCCCAAGGGCCACGTCATGGGCGTCCCCGGAGACCCGGCGCCGCTCGCCGCCTCCGGAGTGCTCTCGGAGGCCGGTCTCGCGCGCATCGAGGAGGACGCGGAGCTGCCGCGCACCGAGGTCGGCGCGGACGTGGCAGTCGGCGCATACGTGGCCGAGCGCCTGGGCCGCGAGGTCGTCGACCGGCTCATCGAGCCGCTGCTCGGCGGCGTCTACGCGGGGGACGCGTACCGCATCTCCATGAGGGCCGCCGTACCGCAGCTCTTCGAAGCCGCGCGGAACCACCGCTCTCTGACGGAGGGGGTGCGGGCCCTGCAGGCGCGCACGGCCGCCACCGTGCACCAGACCGGGCCCGCCGCCTCGGGGCCGGTCTTCATGGGCATCGACGGGGGCATCGGCACGCTCCCCGGCGCGGTCGCCGACGCGGTGCGCGCCAAGGGCGGCGAGATCCTCCTGAACACGGCCGTGGCGGCGGTACGACGCGCCGGCGAGGCGTGGGAGGTCCACACGGATGGCCGGGCCCTGACGGCCGACGCCGTCGTGCTGGCCTGCCCCGCGCCCGCCGCGGCCCGCATCCTCCGCCACGAGAGCCCCGCCGCCGCCACGGAGCTGGACGGCGTCGAGTACGCCTCCATGGCCCTGGTCACCATGGCTTTCCGGCGCGCCGACGTCGCGGACCGGCTCACCGGTAGTGGCTTCCTGGTGCCGCCGGTCGACGGCCACAAGATCAAGGCCGCCACGTTCGCGAGCAACAAGTGGGGCTGGATCGACGCCGCCGACCCGGACCTCTTCGTGCTGCGCACCTCCATCGGACGCTACGGCGACACCGCCGACCTGGCGCGCGAGGACGCCGAGCTGGTGGACCTCTCGCTGCGCGACCTGGGGGAGGCGGTGGGCCTGGCCGCCCGCCCCGTGGCCACCGCCGTCACCCGGTGGGACGGCGGCCTGCCGCAGTACCCCGTGGGCCACCTGGCGCGGATGGCCCGCATCCACGAGGCCGTCGGCCACCTGCCCGGCCTCCGGGTGTGCGGCGCGCTCTACGAGGGCGTCGGCATCCCGGCCTGTGTCGCGAGCGCCACGAAGGCCGCCGACGCCGTACTGGCCACCCTGACGCCGCCCGGCGCGGCGACCCCGGCGCCGGGCACCCCGGCGAGCGAGTGAGAATGGACGACATGACTGACGCCACCCCTGGGCCCGCGCCCGAGAAGACCCCGAACGCCGGCAAGAAGGCGAAGGACCTCAACGAGGTCATCCGCTACACGCTCTGGTCGGTGTTCAAGCTGCGTGCCGCCCTCCCCGAGGACCGCAGCGGCTACGCCGAGGAGGTCGACGAGCTCTTCGAGCAGCTCGCCGCCAAGGACGTCGTGGTCCGCGGCACGTACGACGTGTCCGGTCTGCGCGCCGACGCCGACGTGATGATCTGGTGGCACTCGGAGAGCTCGGACGCGCTCCAGGAGGCGTACAACCTCTTCCGCCGCACCAAGCTCGGCCGTGCCCTGGAGCCGGTCTGGTCGAACATGGCGCTGCACCGCCCCGCCGAGTTCAACAAGTCGCACATCCCGGCCTTCCTCGCCGACGAGCAGGCGCGCAACTACGTCAGCGTGTACCCGTTCGTGCGCTCGTACGACTGGTACCTGCTGCCCGACGAGGACCGCCGCCGCATGCTCGCGGACCACGGCAAGATGGCCCGCGGCTTCCCGGACGTGCGCGCCAACACCGTGCCGTCCTTCTCGCTCGGCGACTACGAGTGGATCCTCGCCTTCGAGGCCGACGAGCTGTACCGCATCGTCGACCTCATGCGCCACCTGCGCGGCTCCGAGGCGCGGATGCACGTCCGCGAGGAGGTCCCGTTCTACACGGGCCGCCGCAAGCCGGTCGCGGAGCTGGTGGCGGGCCTGGCCTGACGCCGGGTCGGCCTGGCGCCGGGTCGGCCTGGCGCCAGGCCGACGGGCCGCACGCCCGCGGAAGGGCGGCGGCCCGCCGGGCTCACTTCTCGCCGGGCTCGGGCTCCGCATGCGGCTTGCAGAACGCGTCGTGCGCCGGGACCCGCCCGGTGAGCAGGTAGTCCTCGGTGTACTTGTTCACGCAGTCGTTCTTGCTGAAGGCGATGCCGTGCTGCCCGGCGTCGCGCTCGGTGACGAGCCGCGACCCCGCCAGCCTCCGCTTCAGCTCCAGCGCGCCCGAGTACGGCGTGGCTCCGTCCCGCTCCGCGGCCAGCAGCAGTACGGGGGGCAGCGCGCCGGGGGCCGTACGGACGTCCAGCGGGCGCTGCCCCATCTCGTGCGGCGCCCGCGGCCAGAACGCGCAGGGCAGGTTCATCCACGCGTTGTCCCAGGTCTCGAACGGCGCGACCTGCGCCACCATCGTGTTGTCGCGGTCCCACGTGGCCCAGTCCCGCGGCCAGACGGCGTCGTTGCACTCCACGGCCGTGTAGACCGCGTCGCCGTTCTCGTCCGACGCCGCGTCCCCCGGATCCGGCGCCGCCTGCGCGATCAGGGGCTTCGGGTCGCCCTTGAGGTAGCGGGAGAGCGCGGCCGCCCGGATGGGCCAGTAGTGGTCGCTGTAGCCGGCCGTCAGGAACGCGGACTGCAACTCCGCCGGGCCGACCTTGCCGCCCGCCGGCTTGCGCCGCAGCTGCGTGGCTGCCCGGTCGTACGACCGGCCGACCGCCTCCGCCGTCTTCCCCAGGCCGTAGGCCTTGTCGTGCTTGGCGACCCAGGTGCGCCAGTCCTTCCAGCGCCCCTCGAAGGCGATGTTCTGCTGGAGGTTGTTCCGGTACCAGATCTGGTCCGGGTCCGGGTTCACCACGCTGTCGAAGACCATGCGGCGCACGTGCCCCGGGAAGAGCGTCGCGTACACCGCCCCCAGGTAGGTGCCGTACGACGCGCCCATGAAGGTGAGCTTCTTCTCGCCCAGCGCGGCCCGCAGCATCTCCAGGTCACGCGCGTTGTTCAGCGTGTTGTAGTGCTTCAGCGCCGCGCCGGCCCGGTGTGCGCAGCCCGCGGCGTACTTCTGTGCCTCCTCGATCTTCTTCTGCTTGAAGTGCTCCGAGGGGTGCACCGGGCTGTCCGAGGGCGCCTTGCCGGCGCTCTCCTTCGGGTCCTCGCAGGACAGCGGTGCCGACCGGCCCACGCCGCGCGGCGCGTAGCCCACGAAGTCGTACGCCCGGGCCGTACGGCGCCACTCGGGCAGCTCGGTGTACATGGGGAACGGCATCGCGCTGCCCCCGGGGCCGCCGGGGTTGTACAGGAGGGCGCCCTGCCGCTCCTTCTCGGGGCCGGTGGCGCGCCGCCTGCTGACGGTCAGGTCGATCTTCTTGCCTTCGGGGCGCGCGTAGTCCAGGGGCACGCGGACCTTGCCGCACTCCACGCCGGACGGCAGGTGCTCGGCGGCGGGGCAGCGGCCCCAGGAGACCTTCGCGGGCTCGGGGGCCGGCGCGGGCGAGAGCGCGGACGGAAGAGCGGGCGAGGGGTCGGCCGCGGGCGCGGGGAGCCCGGTCGCCGGTGCGGCCGCCAGGGAGCCCAGGACCAGCGACCCGATGGTGCCGAACAACGCTACTGCCTTCACAAGCCGTCCCTTCGTGGGTCACCGTGCCGCCTCCGGCCGGGCGCCATCGGGTGTGACAAAAGGGATACTTGAGCGGGGGTTTGATGAAGTAAAGCACCGGGCGCCGGTGTCGTGGGGGATGCCCCGGAAGAGACCTTGAAGGGGCGCACGGCGGATACCCGAAGGCCCTCGTACGCCCCTCCCTCCCCGGCTGTGGCCTCCCTAGTGGCCGGCAGCGGACGGTGGAGGCGCCGATACGGCCGGCGGCAGGGAGAAGTCCGCGGACGGGGTGGCGGGTGCCGCCGGCGAGGCCGGAGCCGGGGCCGGCGGTGCGGGCTGGGCCGGCGGCGTCGGGGAGCCGGAGGCCTGGGTGTCCCGGGCGATGCCGTCGAAGTCCACGTCGCCGGTGCGTTCCAGCACGGTGATGTGGTCGAGCACGGTCGTGTTGGCATCGTCCGCCAGCCCGCGGACCAGCGAGTTGCGGGTGGTCGCGCGGACCTGCGCGACGACCGTGAAGACCTTGCCGTGTGCCAGCCGCAGGATGTTGGCGAACTTGCGGTCGTACTCGGTACCGCGTGCCGCCTCCAGCTCCGCCAGCCAGCCCTGCTGCTGGGGGTTGGGCTGGTTGGGCAGGTCGACGCCGAGCTGCGCCGCCACCCGCAGCACGTGGCGGTCGAGTGCCGCGTGACCGCCCACGAGGTGCTTGCCCGCGGTGCGCACGGCCTTCGTGGTGCCGCGCTCCTGCGCCTGCTGCCCGGCCGGCAGCTCCCACAGCCCGGCCAGCCGGACCTTGGTGACGAAGTCGCGGTCGAGGGGGGAGAGCGGGCCGAAGCGGGTGGCCATGGTGCCCGCGTTGATGTCGGTGCCGGCCGCGGAGAGCCCGGCGAAGGACAGGACGGGGAAGAGCAGTGCGGCTGCCGTCGCGACGAGTGCGGCGACGACGAGTCCGGTTCCGGTGACGGATCGCATGGTGCCTCCTGGTGCGGTCCCGCACGCTATGCCGGCCGCCCCGCGCCCGGACCCTGTTCCCCGAACCCGGACTCAAGGGTCGTCACCCGTTGGTACGTTGACGGGTTTCCGAGGCCGCCACGGGGTGCACGGAGACGGCACGCGCCCCGTGACCTCCTGGGGCCGTGCGCGTCGCTGCCCTGAGGCCGTGCGTACGTGCTGCCCCGGGTGGTCAGCTGCTGCCGCCTCCACAAGAGGAGCTGCCGCCGGAGGAGGAACCGCCGCACGAGGAGCCGCCGGTGCCCGAGGCGGAGCCGCCGCAGGAAGAGTTGCCGCAGCCCGTGCCCCCGCCGGAGGAGCCGCACCACAGCCCGCCGGCGTCACCCGCCGCGCTCCAGCCCGCTCCCGAGGCCGCCCCGGAGGCGGACACCGCGGAGGCCGCCGCGGGCCCTCTCGCCGCCCGCTGCGCCTCCAGCAGGTGCTCACGCAGCGCCCGGTCCGTCAGCAGCGCCGCGCCGCCGATGGCCACGGCGAGCGCAGGCATCGCCGCCGGACCGGTGGCGGCCGCCTTGTTGGCCGTCCGGAAGCGCTTCAGGGCGCGCTTCCCGTCCTTCGTGATGCGACGGCGTACGGCATTCCGGCACAGCGTGCCGATGAAGATCCCCGCGAACACCGCGGGCGTCACCTTGAGCACGAACGGCATGTTCTGCGGGTACTGCGGAGCGCCGTCGTCCAGCGCACCCGTCACCGACTGGAAGATGCCGAGGAAGAAGATGCCCATGCATGCGCCGATCTGCAGCCGGGCCAGCTGCCGCCACGGCCGGCCGGCCTCCGGGCGGCGCAGTAGGCCGCGGTCCGCCAGCCGGTCGCCGATCTGCTGGACGGCCCCGCTCCGCATGACCGTCGGGCGCAGCCGCGCCAGCGAGCCGCCGGGCGTCCGCGCGAGCGCCTCCAGCACCGCGGACTCGACCGTGTCGTGCGAGACGGCGGGACGGCGCGCGGAGACCGTTCCCGGGCCGCCGATCGCCAGCCGGCCGTCGCCGTGCATCCCGGCGATCGCCGCGTCGGCGACCCGGCCGGGGCCGCCGGCGAGGAAGGCGTTCTCCCAGAGGTCGTGCGAGGGCACGTCGACGAGGTCCGTCCGGGGGGACGGCGAGGCGCGGCGGGTGTGGACCGTACCGGCGATGAGCACCACTGAGGACGCGGCCACGGCCAGGTACACCAACTGCGCGAAGGACAACGTGATTACCTCCCACTCCGGGATCTGTCGACATACTCCACCCGCGAGGCGCCTTCCGGCACGTCCAGGGTCCCGCTCCGGCCGTCGCCCACCACGTCGTCCCCGACAGGCCGCTGCTCCTTGGGCCGGGGCAGGAGGCCGGTCAGCGTGCGGGCCAGCCGACTCAGCCGCGCCGCGGGGCGGGCCGACGGCGGGGTGGGGCCCGCACGGTCGCGCCACCACTGTGTCAGCTGTCGCCGCGCCGTGGGGTGCGCCGGCAGGCCCAGGGCGAGCAGATGGCCGGCGAAGTCCAGCGCGTCGCGACGGTAGCCGCCGCGCATCGGGCGGCCCTGCGCGTAGTCCAGGAAGGCGGTGCGGTAGTCCGCCCCGAGGATGGCGGGGAGCTCCGGCGCGACCGCGGCGATCACGTCCGCCCGTTTGGCGGCCAGCGCGCGGCGCTGCACGGTCAGCCGCTCCGCGTCGAACCCCGACGGGACGGCGCCGCCCGCCACCAGTGAGGCCAGCAGCTCCTCCTGGGCAGCGGCCAGCCGCCTGCGTGCCGCCTCGGTCCCTCCGGAGGCGGAGGCGCTCCGGTCGCGGGCGTTCCGGGCATCGCCGGGTCGGTCGTCACCGGGCAGGGCGTCGCCGGGCCGGGGGTCAGGCAGTCGCTCGGTCACGGGGCCCGGCCTCCTTCAGGACGGTGCGTACGGCGTCCAGTTCGGCGGCGAGCTCCGCCACGGGCGGGAAGTTCTCGTCGCGTTCGAGGAGGACGCCCGGCGGGCTGACGCGGGCGCACAGCTCGGCCAGCACGTCCAGAACGGGCTGCGTCACGGGGTGCGCGTGGCTGTCGTGCCACACCCCGTCGCGTTCGAAGCCGCCCGCCACGTGGACGTAGGCGATCGCCTCCACGGGCAGCGCGTCCAGCGCCGCCGCCGGGTCCTCACCCCGGTTGACGTGGTTGGTGTGCAGGTTCGCCACGTCGATGAGGAGCCGTACGCCGGTCCGCTCGACGAGCTCGGCGAGGAACTGACCCTCGGTCAGCTCCTCGCCGGGCCAGTTGATCAGCGCCGCGATGTTCTCCAGGGCCAGCGGTACCGGCAGCGCCTCCTGTGCGATGCGTACGTTCTCGCACAGCACGTCGAGCGCGTCGTACGTACGCGGCACGGGCAGCAGGTGCCCCGCCTCCATACGTGGCCCGCCGGTCAGCTCGCCGCCGGCCCGCACGAAGGCGATGTGCTCGGTCACGAGGGGCGCGGCGAGGGCCTCGGCGCGCTCCGCCAGGGCGGCCAGCCGGCCGGCGTCCGGCCGCTCGGCGCCACCCAGTCCGAGGGAGACACCGTGCGGGACGACGGTGGTGCCCCGGGCGCGCAGCGCTTCGAGGGCACGGGGGAGATGGCCCGGGCAGATGTTCTCCGCGACGACCTCGACCCAGTCGATCCCGGGCAGCCCGGCGATCCCGTCGGCGATCTCGGGCCGCCATCCGATGCCGGTGCCCAGCCGGTGACCGGGTCCCGGGCCGGTGCGCCGCTCCCGGCGCCCTTCCACCTGCCCGGTTCGCCCTGGCTGCTCCATCGTTCCCCCTCCGCTCCGACTCCCGAGTGTTTCCGTACTCATCACCCCTCTGAGGAGGACGAACCGTCGGTCCGCCGAGTTCAGAGCCGGATCTGAGCTTTTCCCCGCCTTTGCACGGCGTACGAATACGCGCCGCCCGCGGCGTACGGAGGCGCGGTGTGCTCGGCGCCTGTATGTGCTGCGGCACGCCGTGTACGTAGGCGCAGCGCGCACGGCCGCCAGAGGCACCGCCTCCGCCGCGTACGGGGAAGCGCCTCCCGCAGCGTCAGCGGGCGGTCTCCACGGCCACCGCGGCGCCGAGTCCGAAGAGGACCGTCCCGGTGACCTGTTCGAGGCGGCGGCGGACCCACATCAGGTACGCGGCACCCGCGATCCGCAGTGCGTCGTACGCCACCCGGGACGCCGACAGCATCGCCGTGAGCCCGGCCGCGCCCGCCGGCCCCCACACGAAGCACCCGGTCGCCGTGCCGAGGGCGGAGCACAGCGCGGCGCGCCGCCCCGAGCCGAGCGCCGTGCGGAGCACGATCGCGAAATCCGGACCGGGGGAGACGGTCGGCAGCGCGGCCACGACCGTGCAGCCGAGAAATGAAGTGAGCACGTAAGAAACGGTACGTGCCCCATGGTCCCCTGTGGCACCGGCCCCGGCCTGTGGCACCGACCCTCGCCCTACGGGGCCGAAGCCGCCGCGACGGCTCACCGCCAGGTGAACTCCGGCTGGGTCACCGTGTCGACGCGGGTCGCGCGCCCGAGGAGGGCCACCTCGCGGAACTGCCACAGCAACGCGCCGGTCGGCGCGTGGATCACCATCCCCGGGCGCAGCGGCATCTGCAGCAGCGGCCCGCCGTCCGCAGCCGTCACCCACCGCGGCAGGTCCGGCTTCATCAGCCGCCGCAGCGGTACGTGGTGCAGCGACTGCACCTCCTTCGGATCGGGGCGCGGCTGCACCGGGCCTCGTGGGACGACGACCAGCGGCGTGATCACGAAGCCGGACTCGGTACGGAAGTCGTCCAGCAGCCCGGCGACCTCCGCGGGACCGGCCTCGACGCCGGTCTCCTCGGCCAGTTCCCGTAGCGCCGCCTCCTGCGCCGACTCGGCCTCGTCCAGGCGCCCGCCCGGGAGGGCCCACTGTCCGGCGTTACGGCCGCGCGGCGCCCGCTTGATCACCAGGATGTGCGGCTCGTCGCGGAACGGGACCACGGTGAGGCACACGGCGGCGCTCCGTACGCCCTCGGGTACGGGTACCGCGCGGCGCTCGAACGCCGTCAGATTGGCGCGCAGGGCGGCTTCGAGCCGGGACGGATCCGCGAGGTCCGCTTCCTTCAACGTCGACATCGGCATCATCACGATGTACCACGCACGGACGTCTGTTCCCACCCCTTTGCGGACGCCGACGGCCCCCCTTCGACGTAGCTTCACTCGCTCTTGCCCCCGCCGTACGTGCCTGGTCCCATGGTGAAGGGCGGGCCCCGCAGAGCGGCGGTCGCCCGTCGTAGGCGAGTCCCCCAAGGGGTGATGTCCGTGAAGCCGACACCGGACGACCCCGATCGGCTCTTCCCGCCGCGCGCCCCGGGCCGGCTCTTCCTTCCGCACGACCCCGACCGGCTCTTCCTGCCGCCGGACGACGACCTCGCGCCGAACCGCCCGGGGGAGACGCTGCGCACCTTCCTCGCCGAACACCCGCTGGACGGCCCCGCCCTCCTCGGGGCCCGCCTTCTCGGCCGTCGTCCCGTACAGGACGACTGGCGGCGCCGGCTGGCCGCGGAGAGCGCGGTGGGCGCGGAGCTGGAGCGGCTGGGCCGGGGCGGCTGGCACGTGCTGCACTCGCTGCCGCTGCCGCCCGGCAGCGAGATCAGCCATCTCCTCATCGGGCCGGGCGGGGTCTTCTGCCTCGCCACGGAGGCGGTGCGCGGCGCGCGGGTACGGGTCGACACCACCGACGTGCACCCCGGACGCGGCCGGCGCCCCCTGCCGTACGTGCGCCGGACCCGGCAGCGCACGGTGCGCGCGACGTACGCGCTGACCCGCGGCTGCGGCTTCCCCGTACCGGTCCGCCCCGTACTCGTGCTCGTCGGGCCCCGCCACATCGAACGGCTCCCGGAGGAGCAGGAGGCCGGCGCACACGGCGAGCCGGAGGTACACCTGATGGCCGGCGCGCAGGCGGTCATGGCGCTCGGCGCACTCGGCGGCGTACTGCCCCCGGCGGCCGTCGACCGCATTCACACCGTCGCCCGTGACCGCCGCACGTGGAACGGGCTCTGAGCGGCGCCCGGGCGACCTTCGAGCAGCCTCCGACGGCGCCTGGACGGCCCGTGACGGGCCGCCGGACGGCCGGCGGACAGGAGGTCGCCGGACGGCCCTCCACCGCGGCGCCGGGCACCGTGACGGCGTCGGCCGCTACCGCAGCGCCGGATGGTCGGCGACCACCGTGCAGGAGCCCGGGGCGATCTCCGTGTAGCCCGCGTCGCGGACGACGGGGAGGCCGCTGCGCGTCAGCTCCGCCCAGTGGTCCGCGTCCGCCGTACGGACGGCCAGCGGGAAGCCGGCCGCGCGCCAGGCCGCCCGCTCGGCCCCGGACAGCTCCCACCACGCGAGCTGCGCGCCGTGGCCCGCCTGGGCCATCGCCTTGCCCGCCGACATCTCCAGGTCCGGGCTCAGCCACAGCACCGGCCCGGCCGGGTCGGGCGCGGCCGGCGGCTCCGGGTCGTCCAGCTCGGTCCCCGAGACCTGGAGCTTGGCGAGCTCCTTGGGCCAGCCGTCCAGCGGCACCGGCGGGAAGACCCGCACCTCGGCGGAGCCGCCGTCGACCGTGATGCCCGGCAACGCCGCCGCCCGGCGCCACTCGGAGCCCCGCGCTCGCCGCACCACCTTGCGGATCCGGGCGTCCTGCCAGTCCCGCACGGCCGCGGCCCACTCACCCTCGCCGTGCGCCCGCTCGTCCGAGAGCAGCACGAGGACCGCCCGCGCAGCCGTCTCCAGCGCGTCCGTACGCGCCGGCGGTGCGGTCTTCTCCAGGTGGACGACCAGCGGCAGCACGAACTGCGGTGCCGCGTCGCGGTCGGTCTCCGTACGGCGCGGATCGCCGGACGGCGGCCCGCTGTCGGCCGCGGCCGGGGTGCCAGGAGTGTCGGTGCTGCTCACGGTGGTCTCGGTGTTGCTCACGGATTCAGTCTGCCAGCCGCCACCGACATTCCCCCGAAGAGGCGGTCGGGCCCGCCGTCCGCCCGGCCGCTCTTGGCGGAGGGAAACGTTCCGGGTGATCATCCTCTTCATGCAGAGCGAACTGTTCTCGTCCGAGCACTTGGTCACGCAGGCCACCACCCCCGGCATGACGCTGCAGAACGCCAAGTCCATCAAGTACGCGGTGGACGGTGAGTGCTACGCGCGCCAGGGCTCCATGGTCGCCTTCCGCGGCAACCTCCAGTTCGAGAAGCAGGGCCAGGGGGTGGGCAAATTCCTCAAGCGTGCGGTCACCGGGGAAGGGCTGGCCCTGATGGCCGTGCGCGGCCAGGGCGAGGTGTGGTTCGCGCACGAGGCGCAGAACTGCTTCGTCGTCGATCTCGCCCCCGGTGACAGCATCACCCTCAACGGGCGCAACATCCTCTGCTTCGACCCCACGCTGTCCTACGAGATAAAGGTCGTGAAGGGTGCCGGCATGACCGGCGGGGGACTCTTCAACTCCGTGTTCACCGGGCACGGCCGGCTCGGTGTGATGTGCGAGGGCAACCCGATCGTCATCCCCGTCAGCCCGCAGATGCCGGTGTTCGTCGACACCGACGCGGTGGTCGGTTGGAGCGCCTCCCTGGCGACCTCGCTGCACCGCTCCCAGAGCGTCGGATCGATGATCCGCGGCGGCTCGGGGGAGGCCGTACAACTGCGTCTCGACGGAGAGGGCTTCGTGATCGTGCGCCCGAGCGAGGCCAAGCCCGCCACGGCCTCCAACGGCTGAGGACCGAGCGCCGGCACGAAAGCGGATCCCTTGATGAAGCTGCACAAGGTCGGGCGGCGGTACGGGCTGCGCGGCCCCTGGGTGCTGCGCGACGTCGACCTCGAAGTGCCGCGCGGCGCGCTGCTGCGCTTCGAGGGCACGAACGGCAGCGGCAAATCCACGCTGCTGCGCCTGTGCGCCGGCATCGACGCGCCCAGTACGGGCCGTGTCACGGGGCGCCCCCGTACCGCGTACGTACCGGAGCGCTTCCCCGCCGCACTGCCGTTCACCGCCCTCGAGTACCTCAGCCACCTCGGGCGCGTCCACGGGCTGCGCGGCGCCGAGCCCGCCCGCCGGGCCACGGAGTGGCTGGAGCGCTTCGGGGCGGCCGGCCACGCCCGTACGCCGCTCGCCGAGCTCTCCAAGGGCACCAGCCAGAAGGTCGCCGTGGCCCAGGCGCTGCTCGCCGAGCCCGAACTGCTCGTCCTGGACGAGGCGTGGACCGGCCTGGACCGCACGGCGCGGGGCACCCTGGACCGCGCGGTGGCCGAGCGCGTCACGGCAGGTGGCACCGTCGTCTTCGTGGACCACGACCCGGCGCGCCTGGCCGGTGCCGCGGATGCCTGCTACCGGGTCGTGGACGCGGGCCTGCGGCCGCAGGAGACGGCCACGCGCGCGGCAGGGGCCACCACGGGGCCGTGCGTCACCGTCGTGGCGCAGGGACCGCCCGGCGCCGACCCGCCCGCCGGCCTCCCCGGGGCGCCCACCACCGCACCCGGCCCGGACGGCACGACCCGACTCACCGTGCCCGCCGCGCACTCCGACACGCTGCTGCACGCCCTGCTGACGGCCCGTCCGCCCTGGCACATCCACGCCGTGACTCCCGAAGAAGCCCGCCCCGACCGGACCGCACCGAGGCCCGAATCCCCGTGATCCCGCTGCTCCGTTACCACTTCGCGCTGCTCGTCGGTTCGCACCGCTGGCTGCCGCCCACCATCCTGTACGCCGCGTACGTGGCGATCGGCATCCGGGCCGGCGACCCGGTGCTCGACGGATTCGGGTACGTCGCGGCGCCCCTGCTGCCCGTGGCCGCGTGGCTGGTGCGGGCCGGCGTGACCGCCGAGCCGCCCGCCGCCCGGGCCTGCACCGCGGCGGCCGCCGGCCCCGGCCGCGCACACCTGGCGGCCGTGTCGACCGCCGCGCTGGCCGCGACGGCGCTCGGGGCGCTCGGTACGGCCTTCACCGCGCTCGTCTCCGACCCGCACAGCGCCGATCACCGGGTCGCCGTCCCGATGGGGCCCGCGACCCTCGCCGGGA
This sequence comes from Streptomyces niger, assembly GCF_000718305.1. Classification (GTDB taxonomy): domain Bacteria; phylum Actinomycetota; class Actinomycetes; order Streptomycetales; family Streptomycetaceae; genus Streptomyces; species Streptomyces niger. The sequence goes on along the minus strand of NZ_JOFQ01000019.1, from coordinate 123,222 downwards.
CGTTCACGGCCCTGTGCTGCGTCCTGCTGGGCACGGCCGTGGGGGCGCTGGCCAACCGGCCGGTGGTGCGCAGCCCCGGCCGGGCGATCCCCACCGCCGCGCTGGCCGCCCTGCTGCTGCTCGTCGCCGCGGGATCGCCCGCGAACGCCGCGGTCAGCGGTCTGGTGACCGGCTCGCCGCGCGGCACGGTGACCGTGCCCTGGCTGCCGCTGGGCATCGCCGCCATGATCACTGCGGCGGCCGTGGCCGGGGCCTGCGCGCTCAGCTCCCGGCGCACCTGAGCCGCGCGGGGGAACGGGAGCCCGGGCCCTCTAGGCTCGGGACCATGCCGTCCGACAGCCAGCGCCCCGCTCCCGCAACCGCACCGCCCGCGAGCTCCGAAGAGAAGACACCCGCCGCCCACCAAGGGGAGGCACCCGGCGCCTCTCAGCAGGAGCCACCCGCCACCTCCCCGGAGGAGACATCCGCCGCCCCTGAGGAGCCGTTCGCGGAGTGCGTCCTGTGCCGTGCGCCCACCGAGTACCCGGAGTCCACGCGGGGCATCGTGCTGTGCCCGCGCTGTGAGTGGGAGGAGGCCCAGCGCACCGCCTGCTCCGGTTAGCGGGCAGGCGGCGCGCGGTCACCGCGGGCGTACGGCGGCCGGGTCGGATCAGAACGGCCCGGTCACCGCGAACGTCGTCCCCGGCGTGTAGCAGTTCACGTACATCGTGCGCCCGTCCGGCGCGAAGGTGACGCCGGCGAACTCGCCCCACTCCGGCTTCTCCGCCGTCCCGATGTTCTGCCGGCCGCGCGCCATCGGGTACACCGCGCCCTTGCGCGTCACGCCGAAGACGTGCTGGGCGCCTTCGCCGTCCTCGCACACCATCAGGCCGCCGCTGGGCGCGAGGCATATGTTGTCCGGGGATTCACCGGGGAGTTGCAGGTCCGTGTCGGGCCCGAAGACGACCACGAGGGTCAGCCGCCGCGCCTTCGGGTCGTACCGCCACACCTGCCCGTAGTGGTCGGCGGCCGAGCCCTGGTCCCGGTGCGCGAAGCTGGACACGAAGTACACGCAGGAGCCGCCCCAGTAGCAGCCCTCCAGCTTCTGGGCGTGGGTGATGCCCTTGGGCCCGAAGTCCTGGAAGCGGATGGCGGTTTCCTTGGCGAGCGGGTCCGGGACGTCCACCCATTCGATGCGGTCGAACGTCGCGCCCGTCTCCTGGATGGCGGAGAGGTCCTTCACCCCCGGAACGCGCATCGCCTGGAGCCGGCCGCCCGCGCGCAGTGAACCGATGCCGCCCATCGGCTTCTTCGGGTGGAAGCGGTAGAAGAGCCCGAAGGGCTTCTCGAAGGCGTCCTCGGTCTCGTAGACCGTGCCGTCCCGTGGGTCGATGGCTATCGCCTCGTGCTGGAAGCGGCCCATGTCCGTGAGGGGTACGGCCCCGGTGCGGCGCGGGTCGTACGGGTCGACCTCGAAGATGAAGCCGTGGTCCTTGGTGTAGCCCTCCTCGCCCGCCTTGAACTCGGTCTCCTCGCAGGTCAGCCAGGTGTTCCACGGGGTGGGCCCGCCTGCGCAGTTGGTGGAGGTGCCGGCGATGGCGACCCGTTCGGAGACCACCCCGTTGTGCGCGTCGACCTCGATGGCCGTACAGCCGCCCTCGCCCATCGGGTCGTACGTGATGCCGGGCACGGTGGGCACCGCGGAGCGGGACTTGCGGCGGTTCTCGTGGTTCCGCACGAGGTGGGTGTGGCCCCGGCGGCCGCGGAAGGCCGCCATGCCGTCGCAGTTGCTCGGCACCTTGCCCTCTCCGGAGCGCAGCGGGTCGCCCTCCCGGGACAGCACCTTGTAGCGGAAGCCCTTGGGGAGGTCGAGCAGGCCGTCCGGGTCGGGAACCAGCGGTCCGTAACCGCCGCGGCCCATGGTCTGCGCGCTGGCGGTGCCGGCGAAGATCTCCGAGACGGCGCCGGAGAAGACGATCCCCGCTCCCACCGCGCCGGTTCTTGCGAGGATCTGACGTCGTGTTGCGGACATGAGGCAACTCCCTGCTGGCGGACAGGTGATGACCGCATGTGTGTACCACGCCACACGTCCGCCGGGAACCACGCGCGTAGAGGCATCGTGGGAAGCCCTGACCGGGTCTCCGGCGCCCTCGCGGGGGCGCCGGGGCCTACTTCTCCGTCAGCTGCTTCGCGTCCCGCGCCAGCGCCGTCAGACGCGATATCGCGCGGAAGTACTTCTTGCGGTAGCCGCCGTTGAGCATCTCCTCGCTGAACAGCTCGTCGAAGGGCTTGCCGGACGCCAGTACCGGCACCTCGCGGTCGTAGAGCCGGTCGGCCAGCACGACCAGCCGCAGCGCCGTGGACTGGTCCGGTACCGCCTGCACGTCGGTGAGGCAGACCGCCTGGATGCCGTCGCACATGGCGCCGTACCGGCTCGGGTGCACCTTCGAGAGGTGGTCCAGCAGCGCGGGGAAGTCGTCGAGCGAGGCGCCGGGGGTGGCGTACGCGACGCGGGTGACGGTCTCGTCGTCGAACGGCGCGGGCGCCTCGGGCAGACCGCGGTGGCGGTAGTCCTCGCCATCGATGCGCAGCGGCCGGAAGTGCGCGCTCAGGCCCTGGATCTCGCGCAGGAAGTCGGCGGCGGCGAAGCGGCCCTCGCCGAGCTTGCCGGGCAGCGTGTTCGAGGTGGCGGCCAGTGCCACGCCGTGCTCGACCAGCTTGGCGAGCAGGGAGGAGACCAGCACCGTGTCGCCGGGGTCGTCCAGTTCGAACTCGTCGATGCACAGCAGGCGGTGCCCGCTGAGGGTGCGGACCGTCTCCTGGAAGCCGAGCGCGCCGACCAGGTTGGTCAGCTCCACGAAGGTGCCGAACGCCTTGAGCTCCGGGGCGGCCGGCGTGGCGTGCCACAGGGAGGCCAGCAGGTGGGTCTTGCCGACGCCGTAGCCGCCGTCCAGGTAGACGCCGCGCGGCCCCTTGGGCGCCTCGGGCTTCTTCGAGAACCAGCGCCGCTTGCCCCCCGAAGCGCTCGCGGCACCCCCGATGCTCGCCGCGAAGGAGCTGAGCACCTGAACCGCCTCGGCCTGGCTGGGCTGTGCCGGGTCCGGGATGTACGTCTCGAAGCGCGCGCTCTGGAAGCGCGGCGGTGGCACCATCTCGGCGACCAGCCGGTCGGCGGGGACGTGCGGGGCGCGCGAGGTGAGCGCGGCCGGAGCCGCGTCGTCCGACGGTCCGGCGGCGGCCCGGCCGGCTATCGGAGAGGGCTGCGAGGGCGACGAGGGGTTCGAAGGTGACACAGCGCTCCAGCGTAGTCGCTGCCGGGTGGCGACCGGACCGCTGAGCGAGACATGTCACACGGCCTTCTCCGTGCCACACTGCGGCCTATGCGACGTCTGTTCCTTTCCCCAGCCCAGCCCGCGCCGTCCAAGAGCGGTTCGCCCGAAGGGGCCGCCGAAGCGGTGATGTCATCGCCGTCCGAGGGGTACCGGGAGTGGATGGACGAACGGGAATGGACGCTGGACGAGCTGGCCGAGGCCTACGCGTACCCGGTAGGGACGGGTGCGGCGGACGCGGGCACGGCGGCACACGGATGGCTGCGCGCCAACATGGTGTCCTCCGTGGACGGCGCCGCGCATCACGAAGGCCGCTCGCAGCCGCTCTCCAGCGACGCCGACATGCGCATCTTCGGGGTGCTGCGGGGGCTGGCCGACGCGGTGGTGGTCGGTGCGGAGACCGTGCGCAAGGAGGGGTACCGGCCGGCGAAGGCGCGGGAGGCGTTCGCGGCGCGTCGGGCGGCGGCCGGGCAGGGTCCGGCCCCGGCGATCGCCGTGGTGACCGCGAGCCTGGACCTGGACTTCTCGCTGCCGCTCTTCACGCAGCCGCTGGTCCCCACCGTGGTGCTGACCGGCGCGGGCGCCGACGCGGACCGGGTGCGGGAGGCGCGCGCGGCCGGCGCCGAGGTGGTCTTCGTCGGCGAGGGCGCGGGGGTGGACCCCGCCCGGGTGACCGGCGCGCTCGCGGACCGGGGGCTCACCCGGCTGCTCACGGAGGGCGGACCGCGGCTGCTCGGCCAGTTCGCCGCGGCCGGCGCGCTGGACGAGCTGTGCCTGTCGCTGGCGCCGCTGGTGGCGGCGGGAGACGCGCCGCGGATCATGAACGCGCCGGGCCTGGCGGTGCCGGAGCGGTTCCGGCTGGTGTCGGTGCTGGAGGAGGACGGGTTCCTGTTCACCCGCTACCGGCGGCCGTGAACCGTTTCATCGAGCGTCCTCGGCGATCGGCGGAATTCTTCGTTCCGCTTAGCTTCCATTGGGCACACTGAAGGACAAAGGCCCCGCTCCTCGGCGGGGCAGGATGGTTTCTGTCGGGCCGTTCCCCCGGGCGGCCCATGAAGCGGAGAAGAAGGGCACGCGTCGTGTTCACGAGCGTATTGATGATCGAGAAGCCTCTGACGCCCGCTGACGTGGAGTTCGTCACCACGCTGCACGGCGACGACGAGGTCTCCTTCGTCGTCCTCATGCAGCCGCGCGGCGAGCAGGACGTCTTGCTGCGGGCCATCGACGACGTCGCCCTCGGCGAGTTCGACGAGGCGGTGCGGGAGGGGGACGAGCCCGAGGGCGAGGAGGCGGAGCCGCCTGCGGAGCGCGCCTTGTCGTACACGCTGCAACAGCTCCGGAACGCGGGCGCCGAGGCCATCGGACAGGTGGTCGAGAACCACCCGCTGGACCTGCTGCGGTCGGTGGTCGACCAGACGGGGGCCGACGAGGTGATCGTGCTGACCGCGCCGCACTTCGTGGAGGAGTTCTTCCACCGGGACTGGGCCTCGCGCGCTCGGCACAAGGTCGGCGTGCCTGTGCTGAAGCTGTTTTCCCATGCGCCGGGTGAGCCGGGGCCGGCGGGGTCGGCGGGGTCGGCAGGGGAGCTGGGGCCGGCGGGTGAGCCGGGGCCGGCGGGGGAGCCGGCAGGGGAGCGGGACGAGCGGGCGGAGGGCTGAGGTCCTGAGGTCCTGAGGGGCGGTTGGTGTCCCTTGCCTGTCGTTGCCGGGTGCGGGGTTGTTTGCTGCCGCGGGGGCGTCTGACTTTTTGGCGGGTGCGGCGCCGTTTCGCCTGCGGCGGGCGGGGTCCGCTGCGCGGGGCTTGGCGTCACGGGGTCGGTCCTCCGCGGCAGGGGGTCCGGACTGCTTCGCTTTACGTCCGGGCCCCCTACCGCTGCGGCCCGCCCCCTCCCGTCGTGGTGGGTGAAAAACAGGGCCGGAAGGGGTGCCGCTGAGCGGTCTGCTGTCCGCCGTCACATGGCCAGTGGTGTGCCGAGTTTGCCGTCCAGGACCTCTGCGACGGTGTCTGCTGCGGTCAGGTGGGTGTGGTCGTGGGTGACCAGCACGGTGGCTGTGGCGCGTTCGTGGGTGAGGGTGGTCAGCAGGTTCAGTACGGCCGTGCCGCGTTCCTGGTCCAGGGCGCTGGTCGGTTCGTCGACCAGGAGGACGGCCGGCTCGTTCATGAGGGCCCGCGCGATGTTGACCCGTTGGCGTTGGCCGCCCGAGAGCTGGTGGGGTCGGCGGCCGGCGAGGTCGGCCAGGCCTACCGCGGCCAGGAGGTCGCGCGCTCGTGACGCCGCCTTGCGGGGTGATCGACCGGCCAGGTGGGCCATCGCCTGGAGCTGTTCGGCCGCGGTCAAGGAAGGCAGCAGGTTGGGCTGCTGGAACACGGTGCCGACCTTGTCACGGCGGAGCGAGGCCAGCTGCGCGCGGCTCAGCCCGGTGGTGGGTACGCCGTCGATCGTGACGGTGCCGCGGTCCGGGGTGATCAGGGTGGCGGCCACCGCCAGCAGGCTGGACTTGCCGGACCCCGAGGGGCCGATGACGGCGGTCGTCGTGCCGGCCGGCACGTGGAGTGAGACGGCGTCCAGTGCGGTCAGGCGGGTGTCGCCGTCGGGGTAGGTCAGGGTGACGTCGGTCAGATCGAGGCTCACGGGGCGCTCCACGGGGGCTTCGGGGCGATGCGGGGGTCGGGGTGATGGTCGGGCGTCACCGGGCGCTTCCCAGGGCCGTCAGCGGGTCTACGGAGGTGATGCGGCGGACGGCCAGCGCGGCGCCCAGGGCGCCCAGGGCGATCATGATCAGCGCCGGTACGAGGACGGTGGTCGGGTCGAGTACGAAGGGGACGGCGCCGGCGACCGCCGCGCCCACGCCGACGGTGAGTGCGGTGCCCAGGCCCGTACCGAGGGCCAGCAGGACGACGGCCTGTCCCAGCGCGTCCCTGAGGAGGTAGCGGGTCGAGGCGCCGAGCGCCTTCAGTACGGCCACGTCGCCGCTGCGCTGGATCGTCCACACGGTGAAGAACGCTCCGATGACCAGCGCCGAGATGACGAAGAGGAAGCCGCGCATCATTTGGAGCGAGCCGTTCTCGGCGGTGTAGGAGCCGATGGCCTGCAGGGCGTCGGTGGGAGTCACTGTTCTGGTGCCGAGCCGTCGGTCGGCCGCCGCCAGGTCGCCGGCGGCGGCCCGGGTGTTCAGGGCGAGGACGGTCGAGCCCTTCGTGCCGCCGCTCACCCGCTGCCAGTCGTGGAGGGAGAGCCACACGACGGGGGTGTGGCTGTACATCCCCTCGCCTGCGACGGCGGCCACCTGTAGGCGCTGCCCGGCGAGTGCGAGCCGGTCGCCGGCCCGTAGGCCCAGTGTCTCGGCGGCCTTCCGGGAGAGCACGGCGCTGCCGGTCGCGATCCGCCGGGCGTCCGGGGCCGTACGGGAGCCGGGGCGGACTCCGAAGGCGGACACCGCCGCGTTCCGTGCGCCGGACTCGGCCTTCGTGGTGGCGATGCCCAGCGGCTCGGCCCGCTCGACCCCGGGTACGGCGGCCCAGCGCTCGGCCGTCTCCGCGCTGACGTGCGAGTCGGCGAACGATACGTCGTCGCCCCCGGCGGGGGAGGAGAAGACGAGGCGGTCGGCGGGCAGGTCGGTGATCGCCGAGGTGTTCTCCCGGCCCAGGCCGGCCGTCAGGCCGGACAGCAGCCCCACCAGCACGGTGATCAGCACGATGACGGTCCCCATCAGGGCGAACCGGCCCTTGGCGAACCTCAGATCTCTCCAGGCGACGAACACGGCCCTCGGATGTCCTTTGCGTACGGTGCCGGGCCCGGTGCCCGGCGGCTGTCGTCCAATCTCGCCGGGCCGGGGTGTCCCGGGCATCGCGCCGTGGAGGGCTTCACGCGGATCGGAAGGGGGCAGGAACGGTCAATCTTTCGGTTGATGCCTGAGGGGCGGGCTCCGCCTAGCCTTGAGGGGCATCGGCCCGGCCCCTTCGGGGCGGATCGATGCTTCGTAGGAGCGCGGTGACGCGCCGCACGAGTACGCGACCGGAATGAGCACGTGAACCCGCACTCCCTCACCCCCGTACTCCGTGTGCTGCGCCTCTGCCTGCACCTGATGGTCGCCGCGCTGCTGGCGCTCGCCGGGGCCCGCGCGACCGCCGCGCACACGCCCGACGCGCCGGCCGTCATCGGGGCGACGGTCGTGCTCGCCCTCGTGTACGCGCTCGGTCCGGTACTCCCCAAGGTCTCCGCGGCACCGGCCGCCGCAGCCCTCTGGCTGGCCGCCGTACTGGCCGTATGGGCGACCCTGGTCCTGCTCACCCCGGACGGCGTGTGGCTCGCCTTCCCGCTCTTCTTCGTGCAGCTCCACCTGCTGCCCCTGAGGTGGGCGCTGCCGCTCGTCGCGGCCACCACCGCCGTGGCCGTCGGGGGCTTCGGGTGGCACGCCGGCACACTCACCGTGGGCACGGTGCTCGGACCCGCCCTCGGCGCGGCCGTCGCGGTCGCCGTCGTCCTCGGGTACCAGGCGCTGTACCGGGAGAGCGAGCAGCGCCGCCGTGTCGTCGAGGAGCTGACGGCGACCCGCGGCGAGCTGGCCGCCGCCGAACGCACCGCGGGCGTCCTGGCCGAGCGCGAACGGCTGGCCCGCGAGATCCACGACACCCTCGCCCAAGGCCTGTCCAGCATCCAGCTGCTGCTGCGCGCCGCGGAACGCTCCCTGCCCGACCGGCCGGGAGACGCCCTCGGCCACGTACGGCACGCCCGCGAGGCCGCCGTCGACAACCTCGCCGAGGCCCGCCGCTTCGTGCACGCCCTGAGCCCGCCGGGCCTGGACCACAGCTCGCTGCCCGCCGCCCTGGAACGGCTGTGCGCCACCACGGCACGCGCCTCGGGGCTGGCCGTGCACTGCCAGGTGTCCGGTACGCCCGCGGGGCTGCCCACCGCCCAGGAGGTCGCCCTGCTCCGTATCGCCCAGTCGGCGCTGGCCAACACGGTGCGGCACGCCGCGGCACAACGGGTGGAACTGACCCTCAGCTACATGGACACCGAGGTCGCCCTCGATGTCGTGGACGACGGCGCCGGTTTCCGGCCCGACGCGGTCCCGGCGCCCGGCACCGACACCGAAGGCTCCGGCTTCGGCCTTGCCGCGATGCGTGCCCGGGCGCGGGCTCTGCACGGCACCTTCGTGGTCGAATCGGCGCCGGGGGAGGGCACGGCCGTCGCGGTCACCCTGCCGTTCGCGCACCCGTCCACCGCCACCACGCCGTCCGGCCCCTCCGAACAGGACCGCACGTGACCGACGCCCCGTACACCGGCAGTCCCGCCGCACCGGAAGGCGGCCGCATCCGCCTCCTGCTGGCCGACGACCACCCTGTCGTACGCGCCGGGCTGCGGGCCGTACTGGAGACCGAACCGGACTTCGAAGTGGTCGCCGACGTGCCCACCGCCGAGGAAGCCGTGGCGCTCGCGGCCCGGCCCGGCGTCGACGTGGTCCTCATGGACCTCCAGTTCGCCGGTGAGATGCGCGGCCCGCAGGCCACCGCGGAGATCACCGCCCGGGACGGCGCCCCGCGCGTCCTGGTGCTCACCACGTACGACACGGACGCCGACATCCTCGCCGCCATCGAGGCAGGCGCCACCGGCTACCTCCTCAAGGACGCGCCGCCCGAGGAGCTGGCCGCCGCCGTCCGCACGGCAGCGGCGGGGAAGTCGGCACTCGCGCCGGCCGTCGCGCTGCGCCTGATGGACCGCATGCGCACTCCGGCGGCCGCGCTCTCGCGCCGCGAGACCGAGGTGCTGCAACTGGTCGCCGACGGCCTGTCCAACGCGCAGATCAGCAAGCGGCTCTTCCTCAGCCAGGCGACCGTGAAGTCCCACCTCGTGCACATCTACACCAAGCTGGGGGTCGACTCGCGCACGTCCGCGGTCGCGGCGGCGACGGCGCAGGGGATCGTCCGGCGCTGATCCGCGCCGTGGTGGCGGGTGCCGACCGGCCGCGGCCGGGTTTGTCGGTGCGGGGTGCGAGAATCGAGCCCGACCGACAAGCCCGCCGGCGACCGCCGGCCGAGCAGACCGACCAGGGAGACGTCACGATGGCACCCGGCATCCCCGCCGCGATGGACCGACCGCACTTCATCGGCATCGGCGGCGCCGGCATGTCCGGCATCGCGAAGATCCTGGCGCAGCGCGGCGCCGCCGTCGCGGGCAGCGACGCCCGGGAGTCGGCGACCGTCCTGGCCCTCCGTGAGGCCGGCGCCACGGTCCACATCGGCCACGCCGCCGAGCATCTCGGCGCGGACGCCACCAGCGTCGTCGTCTCCTCCGCCATCCGCGCCGACAACCCGGAGCTGGCCGCGGCGGCCGAGCGAGGCATCCCCGTCGTGCACCGCTCCGACGCGCTGGCCGCCCTGATGGACGGCGCCCGCCCGATCGCCGTCGCCGGCACGCACGGCAAGACGACCACCACCTCCATGCTGGCCGTCGCGCTCACCACCCTGGGTCTCGACCCGTCGTACGCCATCGGGGGCGACCTCGACGCGCCCGGCTCCAACGCCCGGCACGGCGCCGGCGAGATCTTCGTGGCCGAGGCCGACGAGTCGGACCGCAGCTTCCACAAGTACGCCCCGGAAGTCGCGATCATCCTCAACGTCGAGCTGGACCACCACGCCAACTACGCCTCGATGGAGGAGATCTACGAGTCCTTCGAGACGTTCGTGGCCCGGGTCCGCCCCGGCGGCACCCTCGTCGTCTCCGCCGACCACCCCGGCGCCCGCGAGCTGACCTCCCGCCTCGCCGGTCGCGCCGACGTCCAGGTGGTCACGTACGGCGAGGCCGAGGACGCCGACGTACGGGTCTTCAAGATCAACCAGCGCGGGCTGACCAGCGAGGTCACCGTCACCCTCGCGAACGGCAAGGTCCTCACCTTCACCGTCTCGGTGCCCGGCCGGCACTACGCCCTCAACGCCGTCGCGGCCCTCGCCGCCGGCACCGCGCTCGGCCTCCCGCCGCACAACCTGGCATCGGCCCTCGGCTCGTACACCGGCGTCAAGCGCCGCCTCCAGCTCAAGGGCGAGGCCAAGGGCGTCCAGGTCATCGATTCCTACGCGCACCACCCCACCGAGATGACCGCCGACCTGGAGGCGATCCGCGGCGCCGCGGCCGGTTCCCGCGTCCTCGTCGTCTTCCAGCCGCATCTCTTCTCCCGCACCCAGGAGCTGGGCCGCGAGATGGGCCAGGCGCTGGCGCTGGCCGACGCCTCCGTGGTCCTGGACATCTACCCGGCCCGCGAGGACCCGATCCCGGGCGTGACCAGCGACATGATCGTCAAGGCCGCCGAGGCGGCCGGCGCGACGGTGACCGCCGAGCACGACAAGGCCGCGATCCCCGAGGTCATCGCCGGAATGGCAGGCCCGGGTGACCTTGTTCTGACCATGGGCGCGGGTGACGTGACGGAGCTGGGACCCGAGATCCTGGCCCGCCTCGACGCCTGAGGCGGCCCCACCGGACACCCACCGGCCCGAAGGAGCGAGACCATGGCCTACGAGATCGACAAGCCCGACGAGCAGTGGCGCGCCGAGCTGAGCCCCGCGGAGTACCACGTCCTGCGCGAGGCCGGCACGGAGCCCGCCTTCGTCGGCGAGTACACCGACACCGAGACGCCCGGCGTCTACTCCTGCCGGGCGTGCGGCGCCGAACTGTTCCGCTCGGACACGAAGTTCGCCAGCCACTGCGGCTGGCCGTCCTTCTACGACCCGAAGGACTCCGACGCCGTCGAGCTGCTGGAGGACCGTAGCCACGGAATGGTCCGTACGGAGGTGCGCTGCGCCCGCTGCGGCTCCCACCTGGGTCACGTCTTCGAGGGCGAGGGCTACCCCACCCCCACCGACCAGCGCTACTGCATCAACTCCATCTCGCTGCGGCTGGCTCCGGAAGAGGGCTGAGCCCGTGGGCCGGCCGAGCGGCCCGGGCCCGCTTCCCGCAGGTGAGTGACGAGGCCCTGCCCGAGAGGCGGGGCCTCGCTCGCATGTGCCTCGTAGCCTGCCGCCGGGCGGGTGCGGGAGTCGGCCGGCGGCAGGCTGCGCCGCGCTTCACCGCGCGGCGTACCGGAAACCGTTGCGGTACTCGGTCGGCGTGGTCGCCAGTTGGCGGCGGAAGGCCCGGATGAGGGTGTCGACGGTGCCGAAGCCGCAGGTCGCGGCGATGCGTTCGAGGGTCTCGTCGGTCGACTCCAGCCGGTTGCGGGCGAGTTCGACGCGGGCGGACTCGATGTAGGCGGCCGGTGTCGTGCCGAGGTCGGCCTTGAAGATGCGCGAGAGCTGCCGCTCGGAGACGTGGGCGTACGCGGCCAGGTCGGCGAGGCCGAGAGGCCGGGACAGGTTGCGGCCGATGTACTGCCGCAGGTCCTCGATGCGGCGGGTCGGGGAGACCGGTTCGAGGGGTACGGAGAACTGGCTCTGCCCGCCGGGGCGCTTGAGGTACATCACGAGCTGGCGGGCCACCCGAAGGGCGGCGGCCTCGCCGAAGTCCTCGGCGACCAGGGCCAGGGACAAATCCAGGCAGGAGCTGATGCCCGCGCCGGTCCACACGGCGCCGTCGCGGATGAAGATCGGGTCGGCGTCCACGGTGACGGCGGGGTGGTCGGCGGCGAGCTGGCGGGCGGTCGACCAGTGCGTGGTCGCGCGCTTCCCGTCGAGCAGGCCCGCGGCGGCCAAGAGGTGGGCGCCGACGCACACGGAGGCGATGCGGCGCGCGGCGCCCGCGAGCTGTGCGACGCGTGCGGTGACGGCCGGGTCCGCCAGGGCGGTCACGCGCCGGTCGGCGTCGATGCGGACGGAGCCGGGGACCAGGAGCGTGTCGATGCTCCGGCCGGTCACCTCCTCGAACGTGGTGTCGGGCAGGACCCGCACGCCGGCCGCGGTGGTGACCGGCTCCGCGGTCTCGGCGGCCAGTAGCACCTCGTAGCCGGTGTCGGAGTCGACCTCGCGCTGCAAGAGGGCGAACACCTCCGGCGGGCCGGTGATGTCCAACAGGTCGACCCCGTCGAAGACGACGATGACGACGAGGCGTTTCGGTGCGGCCACGCTTCCCCCTGGGTGTCCGGATCTGCAAGTCGGATGACATTGCAGACATCAGCGCGCGGATCGTAGCGTCGAACACGTCGGCGCCGCCAGGCGGCCGGCGCCCCAACACCCCGCCTGAGAAGGGCTTCTGCCATGCCTACGACGACGCTGCGCCAGGTCAACGGATTCGACGAGACCCCGGCGTCCCTCGCCGACGCCACACTGATCATGGTCGACTTCCAGAACACCTACACGCGGGGCGTGATGGAGCTGACCGGCTGGCGCGCCGCCCTGGACGCCGCGGCGGCGCTGCTGGCGCGGGCGCGCGAGGCGGGGACGCCGGTCGTCCACGTCGTCCACGACGGCGGTCCGGACACCCCGTACGACATCCGTGCGGAGATCGGCGCCGTCCACCCCGACGTGGCCCCCGTGGACGGGGAGCCGGTCGTGGTGAAGCACGCGCCGAACTCGTTCCACGGCACCGACCTCCAGCAGCAGATCGAGGCCGCCGGTCGCAAGGACGTGATCATCGCCGGCTTTATGACGCACATGTGCGTCACCTTCACCGCCGAAGGTGCGTTCCTGCGCGGCTACGCGCCCACCGTCGTCGCCGACGCCTGCGCCACGCGGCCCCTGACGGGCGGCGGTACCGAGCTGACCGCCGAGCAGATCCACCACAGTGCGCTCGCCACGATCGGGGACCTCTACGGCGTCGTCGTACCGAAGGGCGCCGACCTGGCGTGACGTTTCGGCGGCCCGTGGGCCTGCGCACGGCCTCACTGCACGGTGCGCGTCAGTACCTTCCCCAGGTCGTACCGCACCGGCTCCTCCAGCTGGGCGTACGTGCAGCTCTCCGGGGCGCGGTCCGGGCGCCAGCGGCGGAACTGGGCCGTGTGCCGGAAGCGCTGCTCGTTCTCCATGTGGTCGTACGCCACCTCCAGGACGCGCTCCGGGCGCAGCGGCAGCCAGGACAGGTCCTTCTTGCCGCTCCAGCGGCTGGGCGCGCCGGGCATCCGCGCGGACTCGTGCGCCTCGGCGTTCGCCCAGTCCGCCCACGGGTGGCCCGCCGCCGACTCCATGCGCAGCGGTTCCAGCTCCGCCACCAGCTCCTCGCGGCGCTTCATGGAGAACGCGGCGCACACGCCTACGTGCTGCAGCGCGCCGGCCGCATCGTAGAGGCCCAGCAGCAGTGAGCCGACCACCGGGCCGCTCTTGTGGTAGCGGAAGCCGGCCAGTACGCAGTCCGCCGTGCGCTCGTGCTTGACCTTGACCATGACCCGTTCGTCGGGCCGGTACGGCATGTCCAGCGGCTTGGCGAGCACGCCGTCCAGCCCCGCGCCCTCGTACTGCGTGAACCACTCGGCCGCGACATCGGGGTCCGTGGTGGCGGGTGCGAGGTGCACGGGGGCCTCGGCGCCCCGCAGCGCTTCGGTGAGCCGCGCCCGCCGCTCCTTCTGGGGCGTGCGCAGCAGCGCTTCGTTGTCCAGCGCCAGCAGGTCGAACGCCACGAAGCCGGCCGGGGTCCGCTCGGCCAGCGTGTCCACCCGGGACTTGGCGGGGTGGATGCGCTCGGTGAGCGCATCGAAGTCCAGCCGGTCGCCGCGCGCGATCACGATCTCGCCGTCGAGGACGCAGCGCGCGGGCAGATTGGCGCGCACCGCCTCGACCAGCTCGGGGAAGTAGCGGGTGAGGGACTTGCCGGTACGGCTGCCGAGCTCCACCTCGTCGCCGTCCCGGAAGACGATGGCCCGGAAGCCGTCCCACTTGGCCTCGTACTGCATGCCGGGCGGGATCTTCGCCGCCGGCTTCGCCAGCATCGGCTTCACGGGTGGCATCACCGGGAGATCCATGCCTCGATTGTGCTCGTACGTCCCACATGTCGCCCGACGAGTGCACCCGGCCGCGCGGCCGGCGCCCGACGAGCGCCCCCACCCGGGTGCCCTTACCGTGGCGCTCATGGGCGGTTCAGGTGGCGCCGGAGCCACGAGCGGTGCCAAGGGTGCGAACGACGCCGAAGGCGGCGCGAAGGGCAGCCGAAAGCGTGCGGGCGGCGCGGCGACGGAGATCGAGGCCGGCGGCCGTACCGTACGGCTGTCGCATCCGGACAAGGTCTACTTCCCGGAGCGCGGCTTCACCAAGCTGGACGTGGCGCAGTACTACCTGGCCGTCGGCGACGGCATCCTCCGCGCGCTGCACGACCGGCCGACGACCCTGGAGCGGTACCCGGACGGCGTCACCGGCGAATCGTTCTTCCAGAAGCGCGCCCCGAAGAACAAGCCCGACTGGCTCCCGACGGCGCACATCACCTTCCCCAGCGGCCGGTCCGCCGACGAGATCTGCCCCACCGAACTCGCCGCCGTGCTCTGGGCGGCCAACCTCGGCTGCCTGACCTTCCACCCCTGGCCGGTCCGCCGCGACCGGCCCGACCACCCCGACGAGCTGCGCATCGACCTCGACCCGCAGCCGGGCACCGACTACGCGGACGCCGTACGGGCCGCACACGAGCTGCACGCGCTCCTGGACGAGCTCGGGCTGCGCGGCTGGCCGAAGACCTCCGGGGGTCGCGGCCTGCACGTCTACGTGCCGATCGAGCCGCGCTGGACCTTCACCGAGGTGCGGCGCGCGGCCATCACGCTCGGCCGCGAGCTGGCCCGCCGGATGCCCGACCAGGTCACCACGGCCTGGTGGAAGGAGGAGCGCGGCACCCGGGTCTTCGTGGACTACAACCAGATGGCGCGGGACCGCACCATCGCCTCCGCCTACTCGGTGCGGCCCCGGCCGCAGGCCACGGTGTCCGCGCCGCTGCGCTGGGACGAGCTGGACGACGCCGAGCCGCTCGACTTCGACCTGGCCACGATGCCGGCCCGGTACGCGGAACGGGGCGACGTGCACGCCGACATGGCCGACCAGGCCTTCGGACTGGAGCCCGTGTTCGCACTCGCCGAGCGCGATGCCGAACTCGGCGACCTGCCCTACCCGCCCGACCACCCGAAGATGCCCGGCGAGCCCACCCGCGTCCAGCCGAGCCGCGCCCGGCACTGAGGCGGGGCATCGGCCGGCTCTCAGGGGCGGCCTTTCGGCCCACTCTCGTGCGGCGCCTCCCGCACCCCCAGGTGGCTCGCGCCCCGCGTCACTCGTGTCACGCGCCCCGCTCCGCCCGAAGGCGCAGCGCTCGTGCCGCCTCCGTGTACGGATGGGTCTCCCCGTACGCGGCGGCGCAGGCCCGTTCGCTCCGCCGGGCGGCGGACCGCGCCGTGTCCCAGTCGGTCTGTTCGGCCCGCGGTCCCTGCCGGCCGGCCAGTGAGAGGCCCTGCTCGCGCGCGTCCGACTCGGCCGCACGCAGCGCCTCGCGCAGGACGGCGGCGGCTTGGGCGAACTCGCCCGAGGCCAGCAGCTCTTCGCCCCGGGCCAGCTGTTCCGCGGACGTGGGCGCGGATGCGTGGCCCGGTGGCGCGCGGTGCACGTGGAACGTCCGGCGGTCCTCGATGATGTACTGATCCCGGCCCGACTGGTGGACGCGGCCGTCGCCGCGCGCCTCGGCGCGGAAGGACTCGTCGCTCACGGAACCTCCTGCCCCCTCGTTCCGCCGGGAGGCTACCCCCGAAGGGCCGCGCCCGCTCCCTTGTGGACGGCGGGCCGTACCCGTGGCGCGGGCGGGCCCGCCCGCCACGGGCGCCGCGGTGTCACACCTGCCCGCCGCGCCGGATCCGGGTGGCCAGCCACAGGTCGAAGCGGTCGTCGGCGTCGTCCAGGCGGCGGCCGGTGAGGGACATCGCCTTGTCGAGGCGGTTGCGGACGGTGTGGCGGTGCACGCCCAGGCGGCGGCTGGTGGTGTCCCAGGAGCCGCCGGACTCCAGCCAGGCGGCCAGCGTCGCGATCAGCTCCTCGCCGTTGTCCGTGAGGTCGAGAGGGCCGAGGACGGCGTCCGCGTAGCCGAGGAGGGTGCGCCGGTCGCCCAGGTCCAGCAGCAGCCGGCTGGCCTGGCTCTCCCGGGCCTCCACGGGCTCGCCCGCGGCCCGGCTGAGGCTCAGCAGCCCGGCGGCCTGCCGCAGGGACGTCCGTACGGTCTCCGGGGCCGTCAGCGGGCCGAGGCCCGCCGGGCAGCCCGGCGCGAAGCGGCCGAGCACGTCCCGTACGTCCAGCTCCGCGCCGACCACGGCCTCGACGAGGCCCTTCTCGGTGACCCGCACCAGGCCGCCCGGTACGGCGAGGGCGAGATCGGCGGCCGACTCCTGGGCGCTTTCTCGTGGCGCCTCGAACACCACGCCACGTACGCGGTCGGCGGCCAGGCCCACGGAGGCGAGGATGTCCCGCGCGCGGCCCGCCGCACGCTCCTGGCCGGCCTCCGGTTCGGTGAGAAGTTCGGCGAGCAGCGCGGAACGGCGGCGCCGTTCGGGCTCGTCCATGAGGTGGCGACGCTCCAGCTCCAGGGAGAGGAGCGAGACCAGGCCGGGTACGACGGCGCGGGCCGCGGCGTCGGGGCCGCCACTGAGGAGGAGCAGGCCGCGCAGCCTACGGGCGCCCAGCGGCTGCACCTCCAGTTGCCGCCCGCCGGCCGTGCTGGCGGCGCTGCCGCGCAGCCCTCGGGAGGCCACCCGGTCGACGAGGTCGCGGGCGTCCTCCACTACAGGGGCGGCGTCCGCCCCGCCCGAAGCGAGCAGTCGGCCCATCGGGTCCAGGACTGCTGCGCCGACCCCGGTGGCGGCCGTCCACTCCTCCAGCATCGGGCGCAGCCCGTTGTCGGTGGCCGCCGCGGTCAGCCGCCGCTGGGTCGCGAAGGCCCGCTGGAGCACCTGCCGCTCCTCGTGGGCGCGCGCCTCGAAGACGGCCTTCGTGACGGCGATGAACGGCACCTCGTCCGGGACGGTGAGCAGCGGCAGCCCGGCCTCCTGCGCCGCGTCCACCAGGGGCTGCGGCGCCGCCTGGTACGGCAGGCCGTGCCCGAGGCCGAGCGCCAGGGCCGCGGCGCCGCCGGCCGCCACGTCGGCGACGTACGCCCGGCAGTCGGCGGGCTCCATCGGGAGCAGCAGGCCGATGGTCATCAGCAGCTCGCCGCCCTGCAGCCACTCTCCGGGATGCAGCAGGTCGGAGACGGTGGCGGCCTCGATCGTGCGGTCCAGTAGCCCGGGCGCCGGGGCGCCGGTGACCGAGAGGTTCAGGTCGGCACGGGCGAGGAGGTCGGTCAGGTACAACGGCATAGACATAGTGTCCATCACATATCTATCGGATGGACGATCGGGCGATCGAAGCGGCTCCGAACGGACCGTAGGTTCACACCACCGCGCTGACCCCCGGGCCGCACCACCCCCGTAGGCCCCCACCGTCCCCGTACTACGGCCCCCGAGCCGAGCACCGCACCACCCGAGGAGGACCCATGGATGCCGCCCCCAGGGTCATCGAACAACGCTCGATCGACTACGTGCCCGTGCGCGAGCGCCACGGCAAGGTATGGCACCAGGGGCCGTTCTGGTTCACCGGGAACTTCGTGCTCACCACGATGGTCACCGGCTTCCTCGGCCCCGAGCTGGGCCTGAGCCTGGGCATGTCCGTGCTGGCCGTGATTCTCGGTGCCTGTTTCGGCACCTTCTTCATGGCGTTCCACGCGAACCAGGGCCCCCGGATGGGCCTGCCGCAGATGATCCAGTCGCGCGCCCAGTTCGGCACCCGCGGCGCCATCGTGCCCTTCGCCGCCGTCGTCTTCGTGTACGTCGGCTTCAACGTCTTCAATGTGGTGCTGGCCACGGAGGGGCTGCAGACGGTCCTGCCCGGTGGCACCACCCTCTGGTACGCCCTGATCATCGCCCTCGCGATCGTTCTCGCGGTCGTCGGCCACGATCTGCTGCACCTCGTGCAGCGCTGGCTGACGTACGTACTGATCGCCGTCTTCGGCGTGCTCACCATCGGGGCGTTCGTTCAGCTGGACCCGGGTACCGCGCACGCCGCCGCGTCCGGTGGCGGTTCGACCTGGACCTCCTTCCTGGTCGTCTTCTCCGCCGCGGCCGGCTACCAGATCAGCTACGCGATCTACGTCTCGGACTACTCGCGCTACCTGCCGAAGGACGTCCCGGCCCGCAAGGTCATCTGGTGGACCTACGCCGGCGCGGCCGGTTCCGCCGTCTGGCTGATGTCGCTCGGCGCGCTGCTGTCCTCCGCGCTGCCCGAGCCGGGCGCGATCACCGGTATCCGCCAGGTCGGCAACGACATCCTGCCCGGCTTCGGCACCTTCGCCGTGGTGGTCTCCTCCGTCGCCCTGATCGGCATCACGGCCGTCAACGCGTACGGCGCGATGCTCACCACCACCAGCGCCGTGGACGCCTTCCGTACGGTCAAGCCGACCGTCCGGCTGCGGGTCGCCGGCATCGCGGCGGTCGGCGTCGTGATCTTCACCGTCGCCATGCTGCTCCCGGAGAACTACCTGGAGAGCTTCAACACCTTCGTGCTGATGATGCTGTACTTCCTGGTGCCGTGGACCGCGGTCAACCTGGTGGACTTCTACTGCGTGCGGCGCGGCCACTACGCGGTCACCGCGATCTTCGACTCGAACGGCGGCATCTACGGTCGCTGGTCCTGGCGCGGCATCGTCTCCTACGCCGTCGGCTTCGTCACGATGATCCCGTTCTTCGCCACGCACGCCTGGGAAGGCCCGGCCGCCAAGGCCTTGGGCGGCGCGGACCTCTCCTTCGTGCCCGGTCTGCTCATCGGCGGCGGGCTGTACTACCTGCTCAACCGCAACCTCGACCTGGCCGCCGAGCAGGCCGCGGTCGAGGCGAGCGAGCGCGAGCTGGACGGCGACCCGGAGCCGGCGGACGCGGTGGAGCCGGCAGAGGCCACCGCACCGTAGGAACGCGCGAGAACAGCGGGAACACGAACGGCCGCCGGTGGACCCGGCGGCCGTTCGCTGTGGGGGGTGGGGCGGGGAGGGCTGGAGGGCATGGACCCGGACTTACGGGCCGTCCACCACGTACGCCTCCTGGCTGTCCGTGTTCGCCGGACCGCCCTTGTCGTTGATGACGTGGTGGATGGTGCCCGTACCGCCGAGCGAGACCGCCACCATGTGGTGGAACGTCACGCCGTCCGCCTGCGGCACCTGGAATGCGCGGTCGGCGGCCACGGACTTGTCGACGTTGAAGAAGCAGTAGCTGCCGAGACCGTACGCCTGGTGGTCGGTGACCCCGTCGGCCACCTTGTACGCGGCGTAGCCCTTGGTGTCGCCGTCCATCCAGGAGCCCTGGTCCGGCGGGTCGTAGGGCATCTCGTTCTGGAAGAAGTACGTCCGGCCGCCGTTGCCGTTCCAGACGACCTGGTCCTTCTGGTAGTGCTCGACGAAGAGGCCGTACATCGTGACGTCGTCACCGTTGACGGTCAGGCCGTTGTCGGCGGTGTTCGCCGTCCAGCCGACGCCGTCGCCGTGGTCGGCACGCCAGATCCAGGTGTGGTCGCCGATGACGTCCGAGCTGTTGATGACGAGGCTCCTGGTCGCCTTGCCGACGCCCGCGCCGCCGACCCGGAAGTAGACGTCGTGGAGGGAGGACGGATCGGCGGAGTGATCTGCGGAAGCGCCCTTCTGACCCATCTCCATCAGCGTGTCGGAGTTCTCCTTGCCGGCGTCGATCAGCAGGCCGGCGATCTTCGCACCGTCGACGTCGGCCACCGAGAGGGCGGTGACGCCGCCGTCCGGGACGAGGGTGGCGAGCCCGAGGCCCAACACCACGGTGTCCGGCTTCGTCACCTTGATCGTGTCGTCCAGGTGGTAGACGCCGGGCGTGAACAGCAGGTGCTTGCCCGCGTCCAGGGCGGCGTTGATCTCGGACGCCTGCACACCGGGCTTGGCGATGAAGAAGTCGCCGATCGGCAGGGACGTGCCCTTCGGGGCGCCGCCGGCCCATGTGGTGCCCTGGGAGTCCGTGGCGACGTCGGGGACGAAGACCTTGTACGCGCCCGCCTCGTCGACGTAGAGGAACGGCTTCTCCCGGGACTTCGGGGTCTTGGCCACCGTGGTGTACGGCGGCTCGGGGAAGTCGCCGGAGGGCGGGTTCGTCGCGCCGACGAACACCATGTTCCAGTTGGCGCCTTCCCAGCCGCTCCACTCGGTGTTGCGGGAGAGGTACTGCTGCTGCGACCCGGAGGAGACCGAACCGTCGACCTTGGTGTCGGCGAGCAGACCACCGCTGGACCAGCCGTGGTTCCTCGGGTCCAGTTGGAGGTTGCCCTTCACGTGCATCCGGCGGAACGGCGCGGCCTGGGAGACGGCCCACCGGTCGGTGCCGTTCGCCGGCGTCACCGCCAGGTTCTCGGCGCCCCGCCAGAAGTTCTGCGTGGCGTTGTCGTCGAACCAGTCGGCTTCGGCGTGCACATCACCGTTGATGTCGGTGTCGTCGGGCGACAGGCCGAGCCCGGCGACCTGCGTGTAGAAGCCGACGTTGGCGTCCACGTCGTACTTGCCCGGCTTGAACAGCAGAGCGTGCCGCTCCTCGCCGAACTGGTTCTTCTCCTGCTCCTTGAAGACCGCGTCGAGCCGGGACTGGATCTTGTCCTTGGACATCGATGGGTCGAAGACGTCGACGTTCGGGCCGAGGTCGGGGGCGTCGGCCGCGGTGATGTTCTGCCGGGACGCGGCATGTTCGGGCTTCGCGCTCGCACTCTCGGTGGAGAGCAGGGCGGCCGTACCGGTCGTCAGGACGAGGGCGACGGCAGCGGCGGGCAGGGCGCGGCGCCTGCGGTGGCGCGGGCCGCCGGCCGCGGTGCGGGGCGTGATCGGCTTCATGTGGCGGCCTCCTCAGCCCGTGTATCCGGCGAAGATGTTGGCGAACTGCCAGGGCTCCTGGTCCACTCCGGAGCAGGTGTCGTCGTTGGGGTAGTCGCCGGCACACGGCCGGTCGTGGTTGGCCGACCAGTAGGTGAGCCGGGCGAGGTGGTGCTCCTGGGCGTAGGCGCGGATGGCCTCGAAGTTCTTCGTGGTGACCCGCTCGTCGGCGTCGGTGATGCCGTTCATCGAGGAGATGCCGCTGTGCCGGTAGGCCGCGTCGTCGCTGTAGCCGTAGGCGTCCTTGACGGTGTTCTTCAGGCCCTCGGCGGCCTTCTTGGTCAGTTCGCCCATGTCCTGGCCGCCCGCGTCGCCGAAGTCGAACGGCATGATCGTCCAACCGTCGACCTCCAGCCCCGAGTCGGCGGCCCGCTTGATCATGGTGTCGTCCGGGCCGTCCTGGGCGCTGGGGAACGTGACGTACGTCGTCAGACCGGAGTTGTCGGCCTTCACCTGCTTCAGCGCGTCGATGGTCTTCTGCTGTACGTCGGGGTCGCTGTAGGCGTCGCCCTCGATGTCGATGTCGATGGCCTTGAGGCCGTAGGCGTCGATCACCTTCTGGTACGCGCCCGCCAGTGCCGAGGCGTCCGAGCAGGTCTGTTCCAGCTTGTTGCCGCTCGCGCCGCCGAAGGAGGGGATGACGTCGCCGCCCTTGGCGCGGACCGCTTCCACGGTCTTCGCGTCGACGCCGCCGGTCAGGGGGCGGCTGCCGTCCCACTGGGGGTCGCACTCGCCGTTGCTGAGCACGAAGGCCAGGGTGAACCACTTGACGCCGGTGGCGTCCATGACCGTGGCGGGATCGGGCGTGTCGCCCCACCCGTTGTACAGGTACGGGGCGACGGCCTGCGGCGCGTCGGCCGCCTTCGGGCCGGCGGCCGGGGCGGCGCCGGCCACCGCCATGGTGGTGCCGCCGATGACCGCCGCTGCGGCGACGCCGATCGCGCCCCGGCGGACGGCGCGTATGCGCCGTTTCCTGCTTCCGTGTCGTGCAGATGAACGCATAAGGGCTCCTGTGCGGTGTGGGGGGGAGCGGGGGAGACCCGAGGACGGCCGCACTGCCGTCAGAAGTGCGTGTGCACCGGAGCATTGAAGTCCTGGACGCTCACGTCATGGACGTCGTACTCCTTCCCCGGCGGTGCACGGCCGGTCAGGCCGCGTCAGGACGGCCGGGAATGGCTCAGGATTCGCGCAACTCGCGCTGGTCCAGACCTAATTCACGCCTTGAGTTAACTCGGCGCGCGAAGGGGCGTCAAGGGATTCGGAACCATCCGCATCACTTCAAGAGGTGAACGCTATGGTCCTCACGACGCGAGGATCGCCACCGACTCCGGCGGCAGTTCCAGCGCCCCGCCCGCCACGGGGGCCGGCTTCGCGGGCCAGCCGGCCAGCGGCTCGGCGGCCGTGTCCGGCAGCTGGATCGAGGCCGTCCGGGACGGGTGCAGATTGACTGCGACATGCACCCCGGTCACCGCCTGTGACCGGGGTGCCGCCCGCACCGCCGTACGGTCCAGCCGCAGCCA
The DNA here is from genome assembly GCF_000718305.1 of Streptomyces niger. GTDB lineage: Bacteria > Actinomycetota > Actinomycetes > Streptomycetales > Streptomycetaceae > Streptomyces > Streptomyces niger. The sequence continues at coordinate 100,561 of NZ_JOFQ01000019.1, read as the reverse complement.
CCGCCCCTCCTCGTCGTACGCCACCCGCGTCCGCGTCAGGTCGGGGTCGGTGAGCGCGGCACGGTCGCGACGGAGCGCGAGCAGCGTGCGGTACCAGCCGAGCAGGCCGGCGTGCGGTGCCCGGCCCGGCTCCGCCCAGTCCAGGCAGGAGCGCTCCCGCGTGGCCGGGTCCTGCGGGTCGGGGATCTCCTCCGCCTGCCATCCGTGCGCGGCGAACTCGCGGCGCCGCCCGTCGCGCACCGCCGCCGCCAGCTCGGGGTCGGTGTGGTCGGTGAAGAACTGCCAGGGCGTGCCGGCGCCCCACTCCTCACCCATGAAGAGCATCGGCGTGTACGGAGCGCACAGCACGAGGGCCGCGGCGCAGGCCTGGAGGGCGGGCGAGAGCCGGTCCGAGAGGCGGTCGCCGAGCGCGCGGTTCCCGATCTGGTCGTGCGTCTGGACGTAACCGAGCAAGCGGTGCGCGGGGACGGTGTGCGTGTCCAGCGGCGCGCCGTGCGTGCGTCCCCGGAAGCTGGAGTACGTGCCGGCGTGGAAGAAGCCGCTGGTCAAGGTAGTGGCCAGGGCCGCCATCGGGGCCTGCGCGAAGTCCGCGTAGTAGCCCTGCGACTCGCCGGTCAGTGCGGCGTGCAGGGCGTGGTGGAAGTCGTCGTTCCACTGTGCGTGCAGGCCGTGCCCCCCGTAGGGGCGTGGCGCGGTGGTACGAGGGTCGTTGAGGTCGGACTCGGCGATCAGGAACAGCGGCCGGCGCAGCTGCGCGCCGAGCGCGTCCACGGCCTCCGAGAGCTCGGCGAGGAAGTGCCGGGCCCGGCTGTCGTGCAGCGCGTGCACGGCGTCCAGGCGCAGCCCGTCGATGCGGTAGTCGCGCAGCCAGGCCAGGGCGCTGCCGAGGAAGTAGGCGCGGACCTCGTCGGACCCGGGGGCGTCGAGGTTGACGGCGGCGCCCCAGGGGGTGTGGTGGGTGTCGGTGAAGTACGGCCCGAAGGCGGGCAGGTGGTTGCCGTGCGGGCCGAGGTGGTTGTGCACGACGTCCAGGACGATGCCGAGCCCGAGGCCGTGCGCGGCGTCCACGAAGCGCTTCAGCCCGTCCGGGCCGCCGTACGGCTCGTGCACCGCCCAGGGCGCTATGCCCTCGTACCCCCAGCCGTGGGTGCCCGGGAAGGGGCAGACCGGCATCACTTCGATGTGCGTGATGCCGAGATCCTTCAGGTGCGGCAGCCGTTCGACGGCCGAATCGAACGTGCCGCCGGGGGTGAACGTGCCTACGTGCAGCTCGTAGAGGACCGCGCCGGGCAGCCCGCGGCCCGGCCAGTCGTGCTGCCAGGCGTACCGGGCGTGGTCCACGACCGCCGCCGGGCCGTCGGGTCCGTCCGGCAGCCGGGCGGCGCGCGGGTCGGGCAGCGGCTCACCGCCGTCCAGCCGGAAGGCGTACCGGTCCCCGTGGCGGGCCGGTGCCTCGACCCGCCACCAGCCCGTACGGGAGGGGCAGCGCGCCAGGGGCGCGGTCGCGGGGGTCGCGTCCCGGCCCCCGTCGCCGTCCCACCGTTCGAGCTCGACCCGCTCGGCCTCCGGAGCCCACACCTCGAAGAGCACGATGGCCTCTCCCTCCTCGCCACAGCACGGCGACGCGCCCCTCGGACCCGATGCACCTGCGCACGCCTACCTGTCGAAGAAAGCACGCTCCTGGGTGACCGGGTACCCCGCCTTGGCGAATGCCGCCGCCATTGGGGTGTTGTGCTGGTCCGTATCGGCGACGATGCGGTCCACGCCGAGCGAGGCCAGCCGCCGTGTGCAGTCGACCAGCAGGTCGTAGGCGTAGCCGTGGCCACGTTGGCCGGGAACCACCCCGATGAAGCCGACGATCGGGGAGGTGTGGTTGCGGGCGGGGACATGCAGCCCCACCACGTCGCCCGCGGGCGTGTACGCCACCCGCCACCACTCGCGCGGCGACGGGCACCAGTGGAAGAACTCCAGCTCCTCGCGGGCGGCCCGCTCGATGCCGCCCGCGGCGACGGTCTGTCGGGCGTGTGCGTCCAGCGAGCCCCGCTCGACCTCCCGGAGCACGTCCAGGAGCACCTCGTCGTCCGGCTCCGGCCGGAAGACCAGCCGCCCGGGGGCCGCCGGCACGCCGCATTCGGGGGTCCAGGTGTACCGGAAGCGCTCGACCATGAGACGCAGCCCCGCGGCCCGCACGACAGCGGTGCGGGCCGCGGCGGCGGCCCGTACGGTGGGCAGATCCCGCCATCCGGGTGGCAGCATCAGCACGTACTCGGCCGACAGCGGCGCGGTGCGCAACAGCTCCGTCGCGGCGGCCGCCTCGCCGGGCGCGAAGTCCAGCCGGTCCAGGGAGAGCGGGCGGGCGTCGTCCGGTCCCGCCCACCACGCGGCGCGTGCCACGACGACGCCGTCGCGCAGCGCGACCCACGTCCAGTCGGGGCGGTACTCGCCGCCGGCCGCACGCGTGGCGTAGGGGCGGCCGAAGCGTTCGTGGCCCAGGAGCGGGGCCGTGGGGTCGTCCAGGGTGTGGAAGAGATGCGCGTCGTCCTCGGTGAGCGCGCGGATGACCGGATCGGTCACGGGTGGGGTCCCCTCGGGAGGCGCGCTCCCGACGGCCCGTCAGCGTAGCGAGCGGGCGGAGCGGGAGTGCGCGAACAGGTCATCGGCGGTGCCGTACATGCCGTTTCGCCTCCTTTCGCTCGTACGTTCCCGTACTGTGGTGGGACCTTATCCGTCGTACCGTGCGGCACACCAGGTGTTTTCCGGGGAACTGACCGGGCCCCGGAGTCGTCCTCCGAGGGGAGGCCGGGTGACGGTCAGGCCTCATCTGGACAGGAACGCAGGCCGGCCGGAGAATCATGGACATGTCATCGCTCGAATTCCCGGCACGGCCGGCCCGGTTGTCGGATGCCGAGCGGGACCGCGCGCTGGAGCTGCTGCGCGAGGGCGCGGCCGACGGGCGGCTGTCCCAGGACACCTTCCTGCGCCGCCTGGAGCTGGTGCTATCCGCCCGACACCGCGCCGAACTGGACCGGGCGACCGGCGACTTGGCCACCCGCGGCCGCTTCCAGGCCGCCGTGCTGCGCGCGGTCGGCAAGGCGTCCTCCTTCCACCTCACGGTCCGCAGAGCGTGGCGCACGGAGCGCCTCCCCAAGCTGCTGCTGCCCGACCCCGGACCGATCCCCCTCCTGATAGGCCGCGCTCCGGGGGCCGGGCTGCGCCTCCACCACGACACGGTCTCCCGTAGCCACGCGCAGCTCCGCACCTCCGGGGGCACCTGGTTGCTGCGCGACCTCGGCTCCATGAACGGCACGTACGTCAACGGCCGCCGGGTCCTGGGTGAGGTCGCCGTGGCCCCCGGCGACCACGTCAGCTTCGGCAGCGTCGCCTACGTGCTCACCGGGCGCTGAGCACGAGGAGCGCGACCGGAAGCCGGTCCAGGAGCGCGGCCAGCGGTACGGACGGGCCCTCGAAGTCGCGGCCCGTGAGCAGGTCGTGCCAGACCCCGGACGGCGCCTCCGGCAGCCGCAGGGCGGCCGAGTGCCACCCACCGGACTCCGCGAGGCGGAGCGAGAGCCGGGTGGCCACGGTCACCGCGCGGTCCGCGCGGGCGAACGCCACGCAGTGCCGGTCCGGATCCCCCTCGGCGTGCAGCGGCCGGTAGGTGCCTTCCGGGCCGAACCAGTCGGGGTGCGCGCGGCGCAGCCGCAGCGCGGCAGCGGTCAGCCGCAGCTTCTCGGCGGAGAGGTCCGGGAAGCCGTGCGGGTCGCCGGCCGCCGCCCCGCCGTCCGTGCCACCGTCCACGTCGGCCAGGAACTCCGGGGAGTAGCGCGCGGGCGCACGGTTGTCGGGGTCGACGAGCGCCGTGTACTCGCGCTCGGTGCCCTGATACAGGTCCGGCACGCCCGGCATGGTGAGGTGCAGCAGCGCCGCACCGAGCACGTTGGCGCGGACGAAGGGGGACAGCTCGTCGGCGAACGCGGCCAGTTCGGCGGCGGCGGCCGGGCTGCACGGGCCCGCCTCCAAGAAGTCGGTGACCGCCTCCTCGTAGGCGGAGTCCTGCTCGGTCCACGTGGTGTGCAGTGCCGACTCCCGCACGGCCTTCAGGATCGCCGGTTCGAGCCTTTCGAAGGAGACACCGTCCTGCGGGTACGAGGTGACGCCGTCCTGCGGGTACGAGGTGACGTCGTTCTGCCGATACGGGGCGATGCCGTTCTGCCGGTACAGGTCGGTGCCGGCGCACGTACGCGGAGCGGCCGCCGTCCCCGGCTCCGCACCCGCCCCCGGGCGCGCCATCCCGAAGGCCGTCTGCCAGGCCGCCCAGGCCATCTGCGGATCGGGCTCCGGGCCGTCCAGGGTGAGCGCCGTACGGGTGTTCAGACGGGTCAGGACCTCGCGCCAGCCTTCGGGGCACTCGCTCAGCGCGGCGATGCGGGCGCGGACGTCGGAGCTGCGCTTCGTGTCGTGGGTGGACAGCACCGTGCCGGACGTCGGCCAGTTCTCCTGCAGATGGCCGCAGAAGGCGTGGAACGCGTCCACGGTGACCGCCGGGCAGCCGGGGTCGCCGCCGACCTCGCAGGCCGACAGCAGCGGCGTGTAGCGGTAGAACGCGCGGTCCTCGACCGACTTGGCGTGCAGCGCCGCGGCGGTCTGCGCGAAGCGGGCGGCGAAGTCGGCGCGGTCCGCGGCGTCGTCGCCCTCGGCGTCGCCGCCCCGGCGGTCCAGCGCCAGGTCCCGCACCAGCTCCACGGAGCGGGCCTCCTCGCGCACCTCGAAGGCGGCGGCAGCCCCCTCCGCGGCGGACTCCAGCATCGCCGCGTCCCGTTCCGCGCACCACGGGTCCTGTGCGTACGGGCGGTACACGGGCAGCCGGACGAGCAGTTCGTGCAGGGCGCGGCGCACGGCCCAAGGCGCGTGGTCCCCGTGGTGCGGGGCGCGCTCACTGATACGCGTCGCCGTCCGCACCAGGCGGTCGACCTCGGCCGCCAGGTCGTGGGTGACGACTTCGTACGCGGCCTGCCGTACCGTTTCCTCCCAGTCGCCGCCGCGGTCCGCCAGCGGTGCCACGGCATCCCGGTAGGCCCCGAAAAGCAACTCGGCACCCTCCGGGCACACGAAGAGCCCGTCGATGTGGCGCAGCGCGTCGTATCCCGTGGTGCCCGCGCACGCCCAGCTCCGCGGCAGCCGTTCGTCGCCGGTGAGGATCTTCTCCACGACGGTCCAGCGCCCGCCCGTGGCCTGGCTCAGCCGCGTCAGGTAGCCCGCGGGGTCCGCCAGCCCGTCCGGGTGGTCGATGCGCAGCCCGTCGATCACGCCGTCCTCGACGAGCCGCAGCACCGTCGCGTGCGTCGCCCGGAAGACTTCCGGGTCCTCGACGCGGACCGCGATCAGTTCGGAGATGGTGAAGAAGCGCCGGTAGTTCAACTCCGTGCGGGCCAGCCGCCACCAGGAGAGCCGGTACCACTGCGCATCGAGGAGCTGGGGGAGCGGCAGCCGCTCCGTACCCGGCCGGATGGGGAACGCGTGTTCGTGGTAGCGCAGCACGTCCCCTTCGATGCGCATCGTGGGCAGCTCGTCGGCCAACCTGCCGCCCAGTACGGGCATCAGCAGCCGCCCGCCGTGCCCGCCCTCCCAGTCGATGTCGAACCAGCGGGCGTACGGTGAGGCGGGCCCGTCCCGCAGAACGGACCACAGCGGCCCGTTCAAGGAAGCGGGCGCCGGCCGGGCCATGTGGTTGGGCACCAGGTCCACCACGAGCCGCAGGCCGTGTGCGGCGGCGGTCCGCGCCAGCGCGCGCAGCCCCTCCTCCCCGCCCAGTTCGGCGCGCACCACGGAGTGGTCCACCACGTCGTACCCGTGCGTGGACCCGGGGACGGCGCCGAGCACGGGCGACAGATGCAGATGCGAGACGCCCAGGTCGGCGAGGTACGGCACGGCCTTCTCGGCCGCGGCGAACGGGAAGCCGGGCTGGAGCTGCAACCGGTAGGTGGCGGTGGGCGGCGCGCTGAATTCGGGCGTCATGGGGACACACGTACCCGCACGGTGCCTTGTTGCTTCATCCGATCGGGCGGGGTGTGCCCCGATTTTCGTTCGTACGTCCTGCCCGTACTGGCCGGGCCGGCCGGCCCGATAGCGTCGGGCGATGACCGCTGTACTGGCCACTTACCGCACCGTGCTCGCCGCCTGCGGCCCCGTGCTGCCCGTCGTCTCCTTCCTCGGCCGGCTGCCCACCGCCATGTGCCAGCTCGGCAGCGTCCTGCTGGTCGCGGAGACCAGCGGCAGCCTGGCGGCGGCGGGCGTGGTCGGCGGCGCACTGGCCGCCGGGCAGACCGTGGCGGGCCCGCTCATCGGCCGGCTCGCCGACCGGCTCGGCCAGCGCCCGGTGGTCCTCGCGGCCTGCTGGGCCAACGCCGTCGCCGTCGCCGCCCTCGTGCTCGCCGCGCCGGCCCACGTGGCCACGCTTCCGCTGGCCCTCCTCGGGCTGCTCGCCGGCCTGACCGTCCCCCAGGTGGGGCCGCTCGCCAGGACCCGGACGGTCGCACTCGTCCGGCGCGGCGGCGCCGACGAGCGCACGGTGAATGCCGCGCTCTCCTGGGAGGGCACGCTGGACGAGGTGTCCTTCGTGCTGGGCCCGGCCCTGGTGGGCGTGGCCGCGTCGATCGCCCATCCCGCCGTAGCCCTGGCCCTGGCGGCGCTCCTCCTGGCCGGCTGCGGCTCGGCGTTCGCGCTGCACCGGACGGCCCGGCTGACGGCCCCCGGCACACGCACGTCGGACGCTGTCACGCCGCGTGGCCGTACCGCGCACCCCGACCGACGCACGTGGCGGCAGCGACACGCCGAGGCGCGAGAACGCCGCAGGACGGCCCGGCGCGACCGCCCCGGCATTCCGCGGGCCGCGCACGTCCTGCGCGTCTCCATGGCCCTGCAGGGCGCCATGTTCGGCGCTTCGCAGGCAGGCATCACCGCGCTCACCGAACGGCTCGGCGTCCCCGGCCACGCGGGCCTGGTCTACGCCGCCATGGGCGTGATGAGCGCCGTGGCGGGACTGTCGCTGGTCCTCGTCCCGGCCCGCATCGGCCTGCCCGCCCGCTGGCGGGCCGCCGCCGTCGGCCTGACCGCGCTCTCCGTGCCGCTGCTCTTCGTCGGCTCCCTCGGCGCGCTGTACGCGGTGGCCGTGGTGCTCGGGGTCGCCTTCGCACCGCACCTCATCACGATCTTCGCGCTCACCGAACGGCTCGTGCCGGCGCGTCGAATGGCCGAGTCGATGGCCTTCCTGACCAGTTCGATCGTCGGCGGGCAGGCCCTCGCGCTGGCCCTGTCCGGGCGGCTGGCGGAGACGTACGGCCCGGCGGCCGCGTTCGCCGTCGCGGTCGCCGCCGCCGGCCTCGTGCTGTGCCTCGCGCTGACCGTCCGCTTCCGCAGCCGGCCGGCGAGCACGTCTTCGTACGGCAGCGACCGGCCGGGCGCGGAAGCGGACGCGGCGCTCCTCAGGCGGGCCGCTGGAGCACCATCAGACTCCGCGCCACCAGCGTGAGCGTGTCGCCGGCGCGCACCTTCGGGCCGCTCTCGGCGACCGCCTTCGGGTCCGCCGTGTCCACCACCGCCTGCCACTGCCGCCCGTGGTCGATCGGGACGGTGAACTCCTTCTCCTCGCCGTGCGCGTTGAACAGCAGCAGGAAGGAGTCGTCGGTGATGCGCTCGCCCCGCTTGCCCGGCTCGGTGATCGCGTTGCCGTTGAGGAAGACCATCAGCGACTTGGCGTGCGCCGCCTGCCAGTCGCGCTGCTCCATCTCCTCGCCCTCGGCCGTGAACCACGCGATGTCCGACAGCTCGTCGTGCGTGCCCTCCATGGGCCGCCCGTGGAAGAAGCGGCGCCGCCGGAACACCGGGTGGTTGCGCCGCAGCCACACCATCTGGCGCACGAACTCCAGCAGTTCCAGCGCTTCCTTGCCCTCGCCGCCCTCGCCGCCCTCGCCGTCCTTGGGCCAGTGCACCCAGGCCAGCTCGTTGTCCTGGCAGTAGGCGTTGTTGTTGCCCTGCTGGGTACGGCCGAACTCGTCCCCGTGGCTGAGCATGGGCACGCCCTGCGAGAACATCAAAGTGGCGATGAAGTTGCGGATCTGCCGGGTCCGCAGCTCCAGCACCTCGGGGTCGTCCGTCTCGCCCTCCGCGCCGCAGTTCCAGGAGCGGTTGTGGCTCTCGCCGTCCCGGTTGTCCTCGCCGTTGGCCTCGTTGTGCTTCTCGTTGTACGAGACCAGGTCGCGCAGGGTGAAGCCGTCGTGGCAGGTCACGAAGTTGACGGAGGCCAGCGGCCGGCGCCCGTCGCCCTGGTACAGGTCGGAGGAGCCGGTCAGCCGGGAGCCGAACTCCGCGAGCGTTCGGGGCTCGCCGCGCCAGAGGTCCCGCACCGTGTCGCGGTACTTGCCGTTCCACTCCGTCCACAGCGGCGGGAAGTTGCCCACCTGATAGCCGCCCTCGCCGACGTCCCACGGCTCCGCGATCAGCTTCACCTGGCTGACCACCGGGTCCTGCTGCACCAGGTCGAAGAAGGACGACAGCCGGTCGACCTCGTGGAACTGCCGGGCCAGGGTCGCCGCGAGGTCGAAGCGGAAGCCGTCGACGCGCATCTCGGTCACCCAGTAGCGCAGCGAATCCATGATCAGTTGGAGCACGTGCGGGCTGCGCATCAAGAGGCTGTTGCCGGTGCCCGTGGTGTCCATGTAGTACCGCGGGTCGTCGGTCAACCGGTAGTACGACAGGTTGTCCAGTCCCCGGAAGGACAGCGTGGGTCCCATGTGGTTGCCCTCGGCGGTGTGGTTGTAGACCACGTCGAGGATGACCTCGATGCCCGCCTGGTGCAGCGCGCGCACCGCCGACTTGAACTCCAGCACCTGCTGGCCGCGGTCGCCCCAGGAGGCGTACGCGTTGTGCGGCGCGAAGAAGCCGATGGTGTTGTAACCCCAGTAGTTGGCCAGCCCCTCGTCCGCCAGCCGGTGGTCGTTGACGAACTGGTGTACGGGCATCAGCTCCAGGGCCGTGACCCCCAGCTCCCGCAGGTGCTCGATGATCACGGGGTGCGCCAGCGCCGCGTACGTACCGCGCAGCTCCTGGGGCAGCTCCGGGTGCAGCATCGTCAGGCCCTTGACGTGTGCCTCGTACATGACGGTCTCGTGGTAGTCCGTACGCGGCGGACGGTCGTCGCCCCAGTCGAAATACGGGTTCACGACGACGGACGCCATCGTGTGCGGCGCCGAGTCCAGGTCGTTGCGGCTGTCCGGCTTGCCGAAGTGGTAGCCGTAGACCGCCTCGTCCCAGTCGATGGTGCCGCTGACCGCCCTGGCGTAGGGGTCCAGCAGCAGCTTCGCGGAATTGCAGCGGAGTCCTTGCGCCGGCTCGTACGGGCCGTGCGCCCGGAAGCCGTACCGCTGCCCCGGCATGATGCCGGGCAGATAAGCGTGACGGACGAACGCGTCGGACTCGCGGAGCTCGACCGCCGTCTCCGAACCGTCGTCGTGCAGCAGACACAGCTCGATACGTTGTGCCGCCTCGGAGAACACCGCGAAATTGGTGCCCGCACCGTCGTACGTGGCACCTAGCGGATACGCCTGTCCAGGCCAGACCTGCATGCGTCGACTCTTCCACTTCCTCGAGGGGCGCCGCGACGGACTGACGACCGCGGACCGAACCGGAATTCTTCCCCGATGAGCGGCAAACAGTGGGACGTTCGCGAGATCTTCGCCGAAAGTCAGGCAACCTGCCGCGAAAGAGGGTCCTCCGACCGGGGGAACGATCAGGTGTCCGACCGTAATCACGATGTATAGCGACATAATGCGCAGGAAGGTGCGTCCTGGGCGTGTCGCGGCGACCGAGCGATCACTTTCGGCCTCGTTCCCAGCCGTCTCCGGAGCCACCCCGAACCCCTCGCGAGGCGCGTGACGAGGGGAGAGGCCGCCGGGACTCCGGCGTGGCTCCCCGCGGCGCGACTATGACTCCGCTCACGCCCGCTGCCCTTTCCGGACACAACGGGCACGGCGAATAAGGGGAGTTGGTGGAAGAGTCGGCGCATCCGGCTGCACCCTCTCCCGGACCCGCAGTAGGGTGCCTTGATCGTTGGCACGGAGGTTCGGAAGGCGGTGTACAGGTGAGCTCGGGCGGGTTGGAGTTGCCTCCTGGTGACGATGGTCATGAGGGCGGCTCCATCGACGCACCGCCCGGCGCGGTGTCCCTCGCACGTCCCCTGGAGATCGGGGCGGAGCTGGAGTGGGACGCCGAGGCCTGGAGCGAGGTACGCACCCGCGCCAGACGCGCCGGGCGTGCCTACATCTGGCTGAATCTGGTCGAACAACGGCTGCGTGCCGTCGTGGCGGCCGTGCTGCGCCCCATCTACGAACCGGTGCACGGCGACGAATGGGTGGTCGCGGCGGCCGGGCCCGCCGGTCAGGAGTGGGTGCAGCGCGCCGTCGCCGTACGCGAGGTCAGCCGCCGCAAGGGCTACCTCCTCGACCCGGCCGACGACAACATCATCAGCTTCCTCACCCTTCCGCAGCTGCGCGAGCTGATGGTCCAGCACTGGCCCTGCTTCGAGCCGTACTTCGACGACCGGCGCGACGTCGAGCTCGCCCTGGACGAGCTGGAGGTCGCCCGCAACATCGTCTCCCGCAACCGCGCGCTCTCCGAGACGGTGCTCGCGCAGGCCGAACGCGCCTCCGCACGCCTCCTGGAGATACTGGGCTCCGGCATCGGCACCCGTACGGCCGGACGGCTCCCCATCGACGCCGTCGAGGACCTGGTGGGCGACCGCTACGCCGATGTCGTGGGCGTCCACCCCGACCGGGTACGCCTCCAGCGGCAGCTGCCCGCCGAGGACCTCTTCGGGGGCGCGCGCCGCCTCGACGCGGTCGGCATAGGCCTGAACCTGCTCGTCCAGAACTACTCGGGCCGCCGGCTGGTCCGGCTCGCCGAGTCCGGCTGCCGGGTACGGCTGCTCTTCCTCAACCCGGCCAGCAGCGCGGTCCGCCGCCGCGAGCGGGAGCTGGGCCTGAAGAAGGGCGAGATGAGCCGGTCGATCGAGATGAACATCATGCACATGCGGCGGGTACGGGCCCGGCTGCGCGACCCCGGTGCCTTCGAGATCCAGGTCTTCGACGAGACCCCGCGCTTCACGGCGTACCTCGTCGACGGCGACGGCCCGGACGGCCTGGCCGTCGTCCAGTCCTACCTGCGCAGGAGCCGGGGCATAGAGGCGCCGGTCCTGGTGCTGCGCGGCGGCGGCCGGGAGGTCGTCCGCCATGAGGACGGCCGGGAGAGCGACCACGGCCTCTTCGAGGTGTACCGCGAGGAGTTCGAGAGCGTGTGGGCGGACGCGCGGCCGGTGTCCTGAGACGAGGTGCCCGGATGTCCTGAGACGAGGTGCCCGGACGCCCAGGTGCCAGCCACCCGGGCGTCCAGCCACCCGGGCGTCCAGCTACCGGGCGCCCTCCCGGGACGTGACCTCCCGCGGGTTCTCGTCCAGGGGTGCCGGTCCGGCTGGCTCAGGGAGTGCCGGTGATGCCGCCGTCCACGCGCAGCTCGATGCCGTTGACGTAGTCGGCCAGGGGGCTCGCGAGGTACAGCACCGCGCCCGCGATGTCCTCGGCGCGCCCCAGTCGGCCCACCGGATTGGGCGCGTACCGAGCGGCCGCGTCCGCCGAGGTCTCGCCGCGTTCCTCGAACATCCGGTGCATCGAGGGCGTGGCGATGACGCCGGGACTGACGCAGTTCGCGGTGACCCCCGTGCCGGCCAGGTGCCCGGCCAGACTGGTCGTCATGTTCACCACCGCGGCCTTGGCGGCGGAGTACTCGACCATGTTGGGCAGCGGGGTCCGCACAGCCCGGGTGCCGATGTTGATCACCCGGCCCCAGCCGTCCGCGCGGAGCGAGGGCAGCAGCGCCTGCGTGAGCCGCGCCGCCGAGAACACGTTCCCCTCGAACGCCGCCCGCCAGTCCTCGGGCCGTACGGCGTCCCAGTCGTGCTCCACGAACGGCCCGGCGTTGTTGACCAGGATGTGCACCCCGAAGTCGCGCGCCGTGGCGGCTACCCGTTCCACGCCGCCCGGCTCACCGAGGTCGCCGAGCACCACGTCCGCACGGACCCCGTGGTCCGCCGCCCGGCGCGCGACCTCGGCGGCGGCCTCCGCGTTCCGCCCGTGCACCAGCACGTCGCAGCCCTCGGCCGCCAGCATGTCGGCAACCGCCGCCCCGATGCCGCCGCTGCTCCCCGTCACCACCGCACGCCGTCCGGCCAGTTGAAGATCCATACCGGCCACCCTAGGGGAGGGGGGCGAGCCGGGCGGGCGGGAAGAACCGGGAAGAACAAGGGCCGACGGCGGGAGCCGGCGGCGTTGTCAGTGGTGCGTGCGAGAGTGAGGGAACACGAGATCAGGGCCGCGCGGGACGCGGCGGACGATCACGTGCGACACGGGGGACGCACCACCGAAGGAGGCCGCATGAGCTGGCACAAGGAACCACTGGTCGGCTTCGACCTGGAGACCACGGGCACCGACGTCGAGACCGACCGGGTCGTCACGGCCGCCGTCATCCGGCTCGACGCGGCGGGACGGGCGGCACCGGCACTGAGCTGGATTCTCGACCCGGGCGTGCCGATACCGCCCGAAGCCTCCGCCATCCACGGCTTCTCGACCGACTACGTGCGGCAGTACGGCCGTCCGGCCGCCGCGGGCCTGACAGAGATCACCGAGGCGCTCGCCGCGGCGCTGGGCGAGGGCACCCCGCTCGTGGTGATGAACGCCCGGTACGACCTGTCGCTGTTGGACCGCGAGTGCCGACGGCACGGCGTGGTGCCGCTGTCGGAGCGGCTGGGGACGGACCCGGCGCCGGTCGTCGACCCACTTGTCCTCGACAAGCACCTCGACCCCTACCGCAAGGGGAAGCGCACCCTCCAGGCGCTGTGCGCGCACTACGGAGTGGTGCTGGACGCGGCCCATGAAGCGGGGGCGGACGCCGTGGCCGCGGTGGGCGTGGCCCGCCGAATAGGCGCCAAGCACCCGGAGGTCGCCGGGCTCACCCGGCCCGCCCTCCACGCCCTCCAGCGCCAGGCAGCAGCCGACCAGGCCGCGTCCTTCCAGCGCTACTTGCGCCGCACGGCCGATCCGACGGCCCACGTGGAACCGGCCTGGCCGCTGATACCGAAGGAGCGCTGACAACGCCGCGACGAGGGGCGAGGGGCGAGGGAGCTGAGGGCTGGGGGTTGGACTGAGGGCGACTGGAGGCTGGGGTACCGGACCGGGTGGGTGGGTGTCAGCGGTGGCTCAGGATGTTGACCACCCGGCCGTTGGGGTCGCGGACGAAGAAGCGCCGTACGCCCCATTCCTCGTCCTGCAACGGGTGGATGATCTCCGCGCCCTGCTCGCGCATCGCGGCGTAGGCCGCGTCCACGTCGTCCACCTCCACGCTCATGTCAGGGACGACCGGCGCCGTCCGGTCGGCCGTCATGAAGCTGACCTGCGCGGCCGGGTGGGCGGGCGAGGCGAGCGTCGTGATCCATCCGTGGTTCATGACCTCCTCGAAGCCCAGTAGCCCGTAGAAGTCCCGGCTCTCCTCCATCGCTTCGGAGGTGACATTGGGCATGACACGTCGAACGGCCATCGCTGACTCCAATCAATCATGAGAAAGGGCACGAGACGGGGTTGGGGGAGGGGGAGGGAGAGGGGCGGGGGACAGGGAAGAACGGGCGCTTTAGGGGGGCGAGGTGCGGGGTGTCGGGACGAGGGTGAGGTAGGCGATGCCGAGTACGTCACGGTAGCCGCTGAGCCAGGAGCTGCGGTGTGCGTCGACGCGTTCGCGGGTTTCGGGGGCGAGCGGGTGGTCGGGGTGGGTGGCCAGCCACTCCTCCGCGTCGCAGCGGTAGGCCGACTCGAACGTCTCCCATTCGTCGCTGTTCGCCGTCTCCACCCAGGCGGGACGGAAGCCTGCGGCGACGGCGAGTTCGACGAGCTCCGCCAGGCTCACGTGCTCCTCGGCGGTGGCGCCGGGCCACATGCGGCTCAGCTCCGCCGTGGTCGGCGGGCGCTGCCAGAACCCCTCGCCGTACAGCACGCGGCCGCCGGGGGCGACGAGACGGCGCAGTTCGCGCAGTACGGCGCGGATGTTGTGCGGCGTCTCGGGGCCGCTCAGGGCGTGGCCGGCGCCGAGGCAGAGGACGAGGTCGGCGGGGCCGCGGGTGGTCCCGTGCCCGGACTCCTCGGCGAACTCCACGCGGTCGGCGAGTCCGCGAGCCGCGGCGTTGGCCCGGCCTCTGGCCAGGTCGTCCGCGGCGAGGTCGATGCCGAGTCCGGTGGCGCCGGGCGTGGCGTCGAGGATCCGCAGCATGAATTCGCCCCAACCGCAGCCGATGTCCAGCACGGTGGCCGGGCGGGCGGCGGCGAGCCGCCGCACCAGCAGCCCGGCGCGTGCTTCGGACAGCGGCCCGTGGAAGTCGAGCCGGGTGAGCCGGGGTGGCCCGTCACCACCGGGCTCGCGGCCCGAGCCGTGGTCCGGCGGCGCCGGGTGCGTCGCATCCGCGGAGGGCACGGAGGGCACGGAGGGCACGGAGGGCACGGAAGACGTGGGAGGCACGGGGCGCACGGCAGGTGCGGGAGACGCGGGAGGCGGGGTCTCGGGCATGGGGCGGGACGTTAGCCCGCGAAGGGGTACGGACGGTACCGATTAATCGGCCGACCGAAGCCGGCAGCCCCACCGGCTGACCGGGTCGGCAGCTCGACCGGTCGATCGAAGCCGGCAGCCCCACCGGCTGACCGGGTCGGCAGCTCAACCGGTCGACCGAAGCCGGCAGCCCAACCGGCCGACCGGGTCGGCGGCTCGTCCGGCCGGCCGGGGCCGGTGGCCGGTGACTGCTTCTTCGATGCCGAGGGCGTCAGAACGGGTACCAGCGCACCGAGGCGTCGCCTTCGCGGAGGGAGGTGATGCGGCGGCGGAACTCCTTCAGGGCCGCGGGGTTGCCCGGGGCGTGCTGGGAGACCCAGGCGCAGCTGGCGGTCTCGCGGGAGCCGCGCAGGACGGCGCAGCCCTCCCAGTCCCGCACGTCCCAGCCGTAGGCCCGTACGAAGGTGTCGTACGCCTCGGCGCCCAGGCCGTACCGGTCGCGGCTGAGGGCCATGACCACGAGGTCGTGCTCGCGCAGGTCGCGGGAGAAGGTCTCCAGGTCGACCAGGACCGGGCCGTCGGGGCCGACATGGACGTTCCGCGGCAGCGCGTCACCGTGGATGGGGCCGCGTGGCAGGTGCGGCTCCAGGGCCGTCGCCGCGGCGGCGAACGCGTCCCGGCGCCCACGCAGGTACTCCGCGTCCTCCCGCGTCACCGCGTCCCCCGCCAGCCGCAGCCAGCGCTCCACGCCGCCCAGCAGCTCCCGCCGGGGCAGCTCGAACGGCGGCTCGGGCAGAGCGTGTACGAGGCGCAGCAGCTCGGCGAGGTCGGCGGGGCCCGCGGGGCGCACGACCTCGGGGAGCCGCTGCCAGAAGGTGACGGGGTGGCCGTCCACCAGCCGCGCTTCGGGCTCGGCGGCGCGCACCGCCGGGACACCCGAGTCGGCCAGCCAACGGGCCACCCGCAGCTCCCGCTCGGCGCGGGCGAGCAGTTCGGCGCTGCGGCCGACCCGGATCACGGGGCCGGCGTCGCCGAGCGCGAAGACGGCGTTCTCGCCGAGGGCGAGCAGCTGGGCGTCCGCCGCGGCGTCCGGTCGGCCGGCCGCGGCCAGCACCTCCCGTGCGCGCGCCTCGGTGAAGGGCGTGCCCGGCACGGAACCCGCTCCGCCGCTCGCCTCGGTCATGGTGCTGCCTCCTGCGCTCCGTGAGTACCCCGGTGCGCTTCGGCTGCCCCGGCCGCCCCGGTGTCTCGATCCCCCACAGTCTCTCAGGCGGCACTGACATCCGGTGCCTGGGCGGGTATCGCTCCGCTCCCTCGCGTGCACTTTCCCTCGGGACCCTGCCCTGCGGAGATTCGGCGGCCCTGTGGAGGTCCGGTGGCCCTCTGGAGGGCGCTTCCTGACACGTCCCCCATGGTCGTCCGGTAGGCGTCCGTGCCGGTTCTCCCCGGTTCTCCCGGTCCTCCCTGTTGACGGCGTCCCGTGGTGTCACGACGATGACGTCGGCTGTCCGCGCGGTTGGGCGCGCGCGGCCGTTCCGTGTCGGATGTACCGGACGTGCCGGACCGAGCCGCCCAAGGAGCCCCGTCGTGACTCTGCTGATCGAGCCGCGCCGAGGAGCCCCGTCGTGACTCTGCTGATCGAGCCGCGCCGAGGAGCCTCCTCGTGAGCCTCGGGACCGCGCCACGGCGGTCAGCGCGCCGTTCGGGCGGTGCGGGACCGCGCCGTGACCACGGCGTGTGGTTCCTCGTACTGCCCGCGCTGATACCGATCCTCGTGCTGAGCGTCGGTCCGCTCCTGTACGGCGTGTCGCTGGCCTTCACGGACGCGCAGTCCGGGCGTACCGAGCCCACCCGCTGGGTGGGGCTGCTGAACTTCGGTGATCTGCTGCGGGACACCCTCTTCTGGGAGTCCTTCCGCATCGGGCTGGTCTGGGCGGTGGGCGTCACCGTCCCGCAGTTCTTCCTGGCGCTGGGCCTCGCCCTGCTGCTCAACGAGAAGCTGCGGCTGCGCTGGCTGGCCCGGGCGCTGGCCATCGTGCCGTGGGCGATGCCCGAGGTCGTGGTCGGCATCATGTGGCGGCTCGTGTACCACCCGGACGCGGGCGTACTGAACGACACACTGCGCACCTTCGGGCTCGGCGACGGCCGCGACTGGCTGAGCGGCCTCGCCACGGCGCTGCCCGCCGTCATCGTCGTCGGCGTCTGGGCCGGTCTGCCGCAGACCACCGTGCCGCTCCTGGCCGGTCTGCAGAACGTGCCGCGCGAACTGCACGAGGCGGCTGCCATGGACGGCGCGGGCGCCTGGCGACGGTTCCGCACGGTCACCTGGCCCGCGTTGCGGCCGGTGGCGCTGGCGATCACCGCGCTGAACTTCATCTGGAACTTCAACTCGTTCGCGCTGGTCTTCGTGCTGACGGACGGCGGTCCCGGCGGGCGCACCCGGCTGCCGATGCTGTTCGCGTACGAGGAGGCCTTCCGCTACGGCCAGTTCGGATACGCGGCGGCGATGGGCCTCGCGATGGTCACCGTCATCGCCGTCCTGCTGGCCGTCTATCTGGCAGGCCGCCTGCGCACCGAGGAGGACGCCTGATGACCGCCCGCCGCGGACGTACTGCCGCCGGCCGTCGCAGGCGTGCCGCCGCGACCCGTTCCGGTCAGTACCTCGCCCTCCTCGGTTACCTGATCTTTCTGCTCGTGCCCTTCCTGTGGCTGGTGTCGACGGCCTTCAAGCCGCCGCGCGAGCTGGGCAGCATCGACCCCGGCTGGATTCCGCACGACCCCACCCTCGCCAACTTCCGGGCCGCCTTCGCCGAGCAGCCGCTGCTGCGCTCGGCCGCCAACAGCCTGCTCGCGGCGGCCGGGGCCGCGGTGCTGTCCGTCGTGGTGGCCACGCCGATGGCGTACGTCCTCGCGCGCTTCCGCACCCGGGCGGCGCGGGCGGCGACCGGGTGGGTGGTGGTCAGCCAGGCGTTCCCGCTGGTCCTCGTCATCATCCCGCTGTTCCTGCTGCTCAAGGCGGTGGGGTTGGTGGACTCGCTCGGCGGGCTCACCCTGGTGTACCTGGTGTGGTCGCTGCCGTTCGCGCTGTGGATGCTCACCGGGTACGTACGGGCCGTGCCGGTCGAGCTGGAGGAGGCGGCGGCCGTGGACGGGGCCGGCCGGGTCCGCACCCTCGTGTCCGTGACCGCGCCGCTCCTCGTGCCGGGGATCGTCGCGACGGGGCTGTTCGCGTTCATCACCGCCTGGAACGAGTTCTTCTTCGCGCTCGTTCTGCTGAAGTCGCCGGAGAAGCAGACGATGCCGGTCGTGCTCACGCACTTCCTCGGCGCCGAGGGCGTCGCCGACCTCGGCCCGTTGGCGGCCGCCGCCCTGCTCGCCACGGTGCCGGGGCTGGTGCTCTTCGCGGTCATCCAGCGCCGCATCACGGGCGGCATGCTCGCCGGGGCGGTGAAGCACTGATGCCCGCGCCGGTCCGCGCCGCGATGCGCCGCCGTACGTTCCTGGGCGCCGCCGCCTCCGTAGGTGCCGCGGCCGTCCCCCTGTTCTCCGGGTGCGCGCACCGCCGGACGGGGGAGGACAGCCGCCCCCTGCGGTTCCAGTCGCTCGCCTGGCAGACGGAGTCCGTGGCGGCCAACAAGGCGCTGGTGGCGGAGTGGAACCGGCTCCACCCGCGCACTCCCGTCCAGTACGTGCAGGGCGCCTGGCCCACCGTGCACGACCAGCTGCTGACCGCCTTCGAGGGCGGGGAGGCGCCCGACATCATCCACGACGCCTCCGACGACCTCGCGGACTTCGCGTACGGCGGCCGGCTCGCCGACCTCACGCCGTTGCTGCCCGACCGTCTCGCCACCGACATCCCCGAGCACAGCTTGCGAACGGCGACCTTCGGGGGGCGGCTGTACGGGGTGCCGTTCCTTCAGGAGCCGCGCGTCCTGATCGCCAACCGGGAGCTGCTGCGCGCAGCTTCAGGGGTGCGCGTCCCCACGCCGGAGGACCCCTGGAGCTGGCCGGAGTTCCGGGCGGCGGCGAAGAAGCTGAGCCAGGGCCGCCAGGGCGCCCGGTACGGAGTCGCCTGGCCGCTCAAGGAGCCGGTGTCGGCCACCCTCAACCTCGCGCTCTCCACCGGCGGCCGGCTCTTCCACCGCCGCGCCGACGGCCGGGCCGAGGTCCGGTTCGGCGCCGCCGACGAGGTCGTACCGCGGACGATCCACGACCAGGTGAACGTCGACGGCAGTGCGGCGCGCACCACGCTGGGCATGGGCGGCTCGGACACGCTCCCGGGGTTCTTCGCCGGGCGGTACGCGATGGTGCCGCTCGGCTTCTCGTACCGGCAGCAGATCGTTCAACAAGCCCCCAAGGGGTTCGACTGGACCGTGCTGCCGGCCCCCGCGGACGGCGCGCCCGCCCAGGGCGTGAGCCCGCAGACGCTCTCGATCGCCGCCGACTGCCCGCGGAAGGAAGCGGCGATGGCCTTCATCGCCTTCCTGCTGGAGCCGGCGAACATGGCGCGTCTCGCGCTCGGCGACTGGATGCTGCCGACGGGCACGACCGCGCTCCGGGACCCGCGGCTGCGGGTGCGGACGTACGGCTGGGCCACCGGTACGGCGCTGGCCGGCTCGCTGCACGCCGCGCCGGCCCAGTCGGTGCGCGGCTATCCGGAGTGGAAGGACAAGATCGCCACGCCGGGGCTGCAGGAGTACTACAGCGGCGCGATCGATATGGCGGAGCTGCGGGGGCGGCTGGTCGAGGACGGCAACCTCGTGCTCGCCCGTTATCAGCGCTGACCCTTGTTCTCTTGCGCATTAACAGCGCTGAGCTTTCTCCACCCCGGGACGGCGATTATTTCCCCATGTTGCAGCACTGTGACGGATGTTGAGGCAACCGGAGTCAATCCGAGTGCTCAATTTGCCCGTGTGTGACGGTATTTGCATTTTTGCAAGGTTGTTGTCTATGTCACACCGGAGAGGGGCCCTTGAATTGGACGCGTCAATCAGTCAGGGTTTCGAACCAGCCCGGAGGAGATCTTCTCGTTTCGCCGGGCGATCACGCAACGCTTTCCCCCCACACCACGAACGAGGAGAACCCTCGCCATGGCTCACAAGCGTTCCAGCAAGAAGCGGCTGATCACCGGCATAACCGCCGTCGTCGCCGCCACCGGCATCGCGGCCGTCACCGCGGTCACCGCCGACGCGACCCCCGCAGAGGGGAAGATCTACGGCGCGAGCGCCAAGTCCGCCGTCAGCGGCAGCTACATCGTCATGCTCAAGGACCAGGTCCGTACGGCGGAGAGCAAGGACCTCGCCGCGGAGTACGGCGGCAAGGTCAAGCGCACCTACAGCGCGGCCATCGACGGTTTCTCCGCCACCGGGCTGAGCGAGACCGAGGCCAAGCAGCTGGCCGCCGACCCGGCCGTCGACAAGGTCGTCCAGAACAAGAAGTTCTCCATCGACGCCACCCAGGACAACCCGCCGTCGTGGGGCCTGGACCGCATCGACCAGGAGGACACCGCGGGCGACAAGAAGTACGCCTACCCGGACAGCGCGGGCGAGGGCGTCACCGCGTACGTCATCGACACCGGTGTGCGCACCACGCACAAGGACTTCGAGGGCCGTGCGACCTCCGGCTTCGACGCGGTCGACAACGACGACGACGCCACTGACGGCAACGGCCACGGCACCCACGTCGCGGGCACCATCGCCGGCAAGGCACACGGCGTCGCCAAGAAGGCCAAGATCGTGGCCGTCCGCGTGCTGGACGACCAGGGCTCCGGCACCACCGAGCAGGTCGTGGCCGGCATCGACTGGGTGACCAAGAACCACAAGGGCCCCTCGGTCGCCAACATGTCCCTCGGCGGCGGCGCGGACGAGGCGCTCGACGCGGCCGTGCAGAAGGCCATCGACTCCGGTGTCACCTTCGGTGTCGCGGCCGGCAACGAGTCCACCGACGCGGGCCAGGGCTCGCCGTCCCGCGTCGCGGACGCCATCACGGTGGCCGCCAGCGACAAGGACGACAAGCAGGCGGACTACTCGAACTACGGCAAGGTCGTCGACATCTACGCCCCCGGCACCGACATCACCTCGGACTGGAACGAGGGCGACGACGCGACCAACACCATCTCGGGCACCTCGATGGCCACCCCGCACGTCGTGGGCGCCGCCGCGGTCTACCTGGCCGGTCACCAGGACGCCAAGCCGGCCGACGTCGCCAAGGCGCTGACCGACGGCGCCACCCCGGACAAGATCTCCAATCCGGGTGAGGGCACGCCGAACAAGCTCCTGAAGGTCGTGGAGTAGGAAGAGCAGGAAGAGGAGGCCCCCGAGGGGGTCGTGCAGCAGGACACTCGGCAGTTCGCGGACCGGTTCCGCGACGCCGCCCGGCAGGGGCGCCCCTGCCGGGCCCGGCCGCCGGCCGCCGCGCCCGCCCCCACGGGGCGCGGCGGCCGGCGGCGTCGAGTGCCCGGAACGGAGTGCGTAGCATGGCGCATGTGGCGCACACGGTGGGTATCAAGGATGTGGCACGCCAGGCCGGCGTCTCCATCGGCACGGTCTCCAATGTGATCAACCGGCCCGACATGGTCGCGCGGGAGACCCGGGAGCGGGTCCAGGCGGCGATCACGGCGCTCGGCTACGTCCGCAGCGAGTCGGCCCGGCAGCTGCGCGCGGGCCGCAGCCGGATCATCGCGCTGCTCGTGCTCGACATGGCCAACCCCTTCTTCGTCGACGTCGCGGCGGGCGCGGAGCGCGCCGCGCGCAAGGCGGGGCTCGGCGTGATGCTCTGCAACAGCGCGCAGAGCCCGGCCGAGGAGTCGGACTACCTCTCCCTCTTCGCCGAGCAGCAGGTACGGGGCGTGATGATCACCCCGGCCGACCTGACCGGTGGCACGCTCGCGCGGTTCCGGCCGCGCGGCATCCCGCTCGTCTTCGTCGACCGCGTCCTCGGCAGCGCCGAGGGCTGCTCGGTCTCCGTGGACGACGTGGCCGGCGGCGCGCTGGCGGCCCGGCACCTCGTCGAGCAGGGCCACGAAGGGCTGGTCTACATCAGCGGGCCGATGTTCCTGACCCAGTGCCAGGACCGGCGTACGGGGGCGTTGCGGGCGCTGCGCGAGGCGGGGCTGCCCGAGTCGGCGCTGCGGCACATCGAGACCGAGCGGATGGACGTGGCGGCGGGCCGGGACGCGGCCGCCCGGCTGCTGGGCATGTCGCCCCGGCCGACCGCCGTGTTCTGCGCCAACGACCTGCTCGCCCTCGGGGTCTTCCAGGCGCTCTACAACGCCGGGGTGGCGGTCCCCGACGACATCGCGTTGGTGGGCTACGACGACATCGAGTTCGCCGCGGCCGCCGCCGTGCCGCTCACCTCCGTACGGCAGCCCGCCCGGCAGATGGGCCGGACGGCGGCCGAGATGCTGATCGAGGAGACCGGCGAGGAGGCGGCGGCCCACGAGCACCGGCAGGTCGTGCTCGCGCCGGAGCTGGTGGTCCGCGCGTCCACCCTCCCCGGCCGGGCCTGAGCGCCCGCCCTCCCCGGCCGCGCCGGGGCGTCCACGCGCCGGTTCGCCCCGCCGAGGTGCCAAGCTGGAGTGCAGGGCAGCGCGGTGGCGGACCGAGGAGGCGGGATGAGCACCGAAGCGTGGATCGTCGTGGTGGTCGCGGGGGTGCTCGTCCTGGCGACGCTCGTCCTCGCCGTCCGCCTCCTGGTGCGGCTGGTCAAGGCCCGCGGGCTGCTGCGTGAGGCCGGCATCCCCGTGCAGAACAAGGCGGTCTTCTGGGGTGCCGTGCTCTACCTCGTCTCGCCGGTCGACCTGCTGCCGGATCCCGTGTACCTCGACGACATCGGCATCCTGCTGCTGGCGCTCCGCTCCCTGCACGCGGCGGCCGCGTCCGCGGGGCTGCGCCCGCGCCGCGACTGACATCCGGGCGGCGGGCTCACCCCTGGCGGACCGTGTCCGGCACCGGCACGCCGAAGTCGGGCGTGCCGTCGGCGTGCCAGCCGAGGGCCTGGACGCGGGTGTGCCGGTTGGGATCGTTCAGCGGGTCGCCGGTGATGTCCTTGTACTGCCGTGCGTGGTAGACGAGGACGTCGGTGCGGCCGTCCTCGGCCACCGTGAAGCTGTTGTGCCCGGGGCCGTACTGACCGGTGGTGTCGTTGCTGGTGAAGACCGGTTCGGGGGACTTGGTCCAGGAGGCCGGATCGAGCAGGTCGGCACGGGCGTCCGCGGTCAGCAGGCCCATGCAGTAGTTGGCGTCGGTGGCGCTGGCGGAGTACGTCATGAAGACCCGGCCGTTGCGTACGAGGACCGACGGACCCTCGTTGACCTTGAAGCCGATGGTCTCCCAGTCCAGGGTCGGGGAGGAGAGCCGGACCGGCGGGCTGCCGAGCGTCCAGGGGTTGCGCAGCCGCGCGATGTAGAGGTTGGAGTTGTTCTCGATGCCGGGCTCCTGCTGGGCCCAGATCAGGTGGCGGACGCCGCGGTGGGTGAAGGTGGAGGCGTCCAGGGAGAAGGTGTCCCAGGCGGTGGTGATGCGGCCCTTCTCCGTCCAGGTGCCCTCGAAGGGGTTCGGGTGGCTGTTCTCCAGGACGTACATCCGGATCTTCCAGATGTCCTCGGTGCTGCCCGCGGCGAAGTAGATGTACCAGCGGCCGTCGATGTGGTGGATCTCCGGCGCCCAGATGTGGGCCCCCATCTCGCCGGTGGTGTGCTTGCGCCACAGCACCGTCTCGGGCGCGTCCGCGAGGCCGCGCAGCGTGCGGGAGCGGCGCAGGACGATGCGGTCGTACTCCGGGACGGTGGCGGTGAAGTAGTAGAAGCCGTCGGTGTGCTTGAAGACGTGCGGGTCGGCGTGTTGGCGGACGAGGGGGTTGGGGTAGGGCGCCGCGGGACGGTGCCGACCGGTGGCCGCGGCGTGTGCTGTGCCCGGCAGCGCGGCGGCGGCGCCCACGGCCAGCGTGCCCAGCAGGACGCCTCTTCGGGTGGGTGCGTGCATGGTGCTCTCCTCCGGGGTCGGCGGGGCGGCCGCGGGTGTGGCGACCGCCCCGGGAACGTCAGCCGCGGGTCTTGATCCGCAGGAAGGTGACCGAGTCGGCCGGGAAGGTGTACGTGAACCGTCCGCCGATGCCGCGCAGGGTCGAGGTGCGGGGCGCGATGGGCTGGTCCTCGGCGGTGTTCTCGGCGTCCGGGGCGCCCTGGAGCGTGGTCAGCCGGGCGGTCGGCGCCACGTTCCGCGTGCCCAGGTCGATCCGGGTCCGGGCGGCCGTGTCCTGGGCGTTGACGACCTTGACGATCAGCTCGCCGGTCTTCTCGTCCTCGGTGACGACCTGGCGGAACGGCTCGGCCTCGGCGTCGTCGGTGAACTCGCCCCACTTCTTGCCGTCGAGGTAGAGCGTGACCTGCCGGCCGCGGACCTTGACGTCGAGGTCGTAGCTCCGGCCGGCCTCGATCTTCGTGCCGTCCTCGGTCCCGGCCAGCGTCTGCTTGGCGCCGCCGGTGGTCTTCTCCACGGCGGAGCGGGTGTTGCCCCAGCCGCCGAGGTTCCACCAGTAGTGGTTGCCGGTGTCCTGGACGCCGAAGGCGACCAGGAAGCCCTCCTTGCCGGCCTTCTTGGTGGCCTTCACGTGCAGGTCGTAGTTCTGCCAGCCGGGGTCGCCCGCGGTGACGAGGGTGTCCTCGGCCGCGGTGTCGGACTGGACGTACGCGCCGTCCTCGACCTTCCAGGTGCCGCGCCCGGCGGCCCTGGTCCACTTGCCGTCGCCGGCCGAGAAGTCGTCGCTGAGCAGCGTCTTCCCGTCCGCGCCGGTAACCTTGACGTCGTCGTACGCGGCGGAGGTGGCCCAGGTGGACAGGCCGACGGCGCCGGTGATCGGGGCGGTGGTGGCCGGGGTGCCGGAGGCGGTGCTCGGCACGACGCGGTCACCGGTGTTGTTCATGAACAGCTTCTGGACCTCGTAGCTGGTCGAGCCCCAGGACTTCCGGCCGTCGAACCAGACCATGTCGGGGCGCCACTGCACGGAGTCGGTGCGCGCGAGCAGCGGGGCGTACGAGGCGAGCTTGATGACGTCGGCGTTGCGTTCCAGCCCTGTCATGAACGCGGCCTCGGAGAGCGCGTTGCGGAAGCGGTTGTCCTGGGAGGCGTACTCGCCGAGGAAGACCTTGGGGCCGTTGCGGTCGTAGGAGTCGTAGCGTGCGTTGTTCTCCAGGAACCACTGCGGACTGTTGTAGTAGTGCTCGTCGACCATGTCGACCTCGGCGTCGCGGTTGAGCTGCCAGGCGCGGTCGAAGGTGGTGCCGCTGTCGTCGGGCCCGGAGTTGCTGATGACGGTGACGTCCGGGTACTTCGCCTCGATGGCGGCGCGGAACTCCTTGAAGCGGGCGAAGAACTCGTCGGGGAGGTTCTCCTCGTTGCCCACTTCGAGGTGGGTGAGGTGGAAGGGCTTCGGGTGGCCCATCTCGGCGCGCTTCCTGCCCCACTTCGAGGTCACCGGGCCGTTGGCGAACTCGATCAGGTCCAGGGTGTCCTGGACGTGCCGCTTCAGCAGCGCCGGGTCGTTGGTGGCCTTGTTCTGGCCGCAGCCGGTGACCAGCGCCGGGACGACCGGCAGCGGCATCGCGCCGATGTCCTCGGCGAACTGGAAGTACTCGTAGTAGCCGAGGCCGTAGGACTGGTTGTAGCCCCAGAAGTTGGCGTTGGTGGCGCGCTCCTCGACCGGGCCGACGGTGTCCTTCCACTGGTACGAGCGCTTGCGCTGGTAGCCGGACGCCTCGTCGTACCCCTCGTGGCTGCCGGTGTTGACCAGGCAGCCGCCGGGGAAGCGGACGAAGCCGGGGTCGAGCGCGGCGATCTTCTCGGCGAGGTCCTTGCGGAGCCCGTTCGGGCGGCCCTTGTAGGTGTCCTTCGGGAAGAGCGAGACCATGTCGAGCGCGACCGGCCCGTCGGCGGCGACGGCCAGCCGGCCGGTGGTGCTCGCCCGGGTGGCGGTGAAGGCCGCCGTGTACTTGGTCCAGCCGCCCCGCACGGCGACCTTGCGGGCGCGGGCCAGCTCACCGCCGGCGTCCCGGAGGGTGACGGTGAGCGCGGTGGCGCGGTCGGTGCGGGCCCAGACGGAGAAGTCGTACCGCTCACCCTTGCGGACCGTGATGCCGGTGCCGTACCCGGAGTTGGTGACCGAGGAGCCGCCGCCGAGGGAGAGGTAGCTGCGGTTGCGCGCGTTCAGCCGGCCGTCGTCGTTCACCACCTTCGCGGAGCCGGTGGTGTCCCACGAGGTCAGCGGCGTGTAGGAGGCGTTGTCGGCGCGGTCGTACTCGAACGAGCGATTCTGCACGAGCTCGGCGTACAAACCGCCGTCCGCGGCCCGGTTGATGTCCTCGAAGAAGACCCCGTACATCGTGTCGTCGATGGCCGGGCCCCGACGGGTCGGGTCGACGGCGAGGGTGTAGTCGGTGACGTCCGCCGCCGGGGGAGCGGCGAGGGCGGGCGCCGCGAGCGCGACGGTCAGCGCCCCGGTGAGGAGGGCGAGCCGGCCGCGTCTTCGCGGCCGGGGCCGCGCGGCGACGGATGCGGGTGCCGTGGTGGGCATGTGCGCTCCTGACGGGCTGTTCGATATATCGGACAGTGCTCGGGATATCGCCCGGTGAGAATGGCGTCAGCGCCACCACGCCGTCAACACCCCTGCATATCCGGGAAATCCGTGCCGCGACCGTTGACACCGCTCGCGTCGTGGCATTACCTGTCTCGCAGCATTTCGAACGTGTGACGAAATCTCGAACGAGAAGCAGTCGGACACCGCGAGCCGTGAAGGGGCACTTCCCGTGCGCATCACCGGAATCACCACTCATGTCGTCGGAACGCCCTGGCGCAACCTGACGTACGTCCAGGTCCACACCGACGAGGGGCTCACCGGCGTCGGCGAGACCCGCATGCTCGGCCACACCGACGCGCTCCTCGGCTATCTCCGCGAGGCGGAGGCCAATCACATCGCGGGCTCCGACCCGTTCGCCGTCGAGGACCTGGTGCGCCGCCTGAAGTACGGCGACTACGGGCGGGCCGGCGAGATCGTGATGTCCGGCATCGCGTGCGTGGAGATGGCCTGCTGGGACATCAAGGGCAAGGCGCTGGGCGTGCCCGTCTGGCAGCTGCTGGGCGGCAAGGTCACCGACAGGGTCAAGGCGTACGCCAACGGCTGGTACACCACCGAACGCACCCCGGAGGCCTACCACAAGGCCGCGCAGGCGGTCGTGGAGCGCGGCTACCGGGCGCTGAAGATCGACCCGTTCGGCACCGGCCACTTCGAGCTGGACCACGAGCAGACCGGCTACGCGGTCTCCCTGATCGAAGCCGTACGGGACGCGATCGGGCCCGAGCGCGAGCTGATGCTGGAGATGCACGGCCGGTTCAGCCCCTCCACCGCCGTCCGGCTGGCCCACGAGATGGCGCCCTTCAAGCCCGCCTGGCTGGAGGAGCCGGTACCACCGGAGAACCTCAAGGCGCTGGAGAAGGTCGCCGCGAAGGTCGACATGCCGATCGCCACCGGTGAGCGCATCCACGACCGCATCGAGTTCCGTGAGCTCTTCGAGTCGCAGGCGGTCGACATCATCCAGCCCGACGTCGGCCACCTCGGCGGCATCCTGGAGACCCGCAAGCTCGCCGCCACCGCCGAGACCCACTACATGCTGGTCGCGCCGCACAACGTCGGCGGCTCCGTGCTCACCGCCGCCTCCCTCCAGGTCGCCGGCTGCACCCCCAACTTCAAGATCCTGGAGCACTTCAACGACTTCGCCGACGCCGAGATCAAGAAGGTCGTCAAGGGCGCCCCGCAGGTCGTCGACGGCTACTTCCAGCTCTCCGACGCGCCCGGACTCGGCGTCGAGCTGGACACCGACGCGGCCGCCGAGTTCCCCCAGCAGCAGGCCCGCTTCGACCTGTGGGCCGAGGGCTGGGAGAAGCGCGACCCCACCGGGGCCGGCCGGTGACCGGCCGCGCGCTCGTCCTGGACGGCCCCGGCGCGTACCGCCTCACGGACGCGGCACCGGCCGACCCCGGGCCCGGCGAGGTACGCGTCAGGGTGCACGCCTCCGGGATCTGCGGCAGCGATCGGGAGCTGTGGGAAGGCCACCGGCCCGCGGGGTACGTGCGCTACCCGGTGATCCCCGGCCACGAGTGGTCCGGCACGGTCGAGGCGGTCGGCGCCGGCGTCCCCGAGGCGCTGCTCGGCCGGAAGACCGTCGGGGAGGGGTTCCGCAACTGCCAGGTGTGCGCCCGCTGCCACGCGGGCGAGACCACGCTGTGCGCGGCCGGGTACGAGGAGACCGGGTTCACCCGGCCCGGCGCGATGGCCGACACGCTCGTGTTGCCCGCCCGGCTGCTGCACCCGCTCGCCGACGGGGCCGACCTCACGGCCGCCGCGCTGCTGGAGCCCGCCGCCTGCGTCGCGGCCGCCGCGCTCAAGGCGGAGGTCCGGCCCGGCGACCGGGTCGCGGTGGTCGGCACGGGCACGCTCGGCATGATCGCCGTACAGTTCCTCGCCGCCGCCTCGCCCGCCGAACTGCTGGTCGTCGGCCGGGGCCGGGAGCGGGAGAAGCGCGCGCTGGACTTCGGGGCGACCGCCTTCCGTACGGCGGACGAGCCGCTGCCGGACGACGCCGACGTGGTCGTGGAGGCCGCCGGGTCGGCCGACGCGGCCGCCACCGCGCTGGGACTGCTGCGGCGCGGCGGCCGGCTGGTCCTCACCGGGCTCCCGGCCGCGGGCGCCACCGGTCTGGACCCGACCGACCTGGTGGTCCGCCAGGCCGAGGTGCGGACCGTCTTCGGCGCCCCGCCCGCCGCCTGGGCCCACGCCGTCCGCGCCTTCGACGCCGGGCTGCTGGACCTGCTGCCGCTGGTCACCCACCGACTGCCGCTGGACGCCTTCGCCGAGGCGGTCGGGATCGCCGGCCGGCCGGGCGCGGGAAAGGTGCTGCTCCACCCGTAATCGCCGCCCGTCCGTCGGGCACCTCGACGCGCTCCGCTCCATCACCCGAAGGGAACCGACCATGCCCACCCGCAGACGAGCCGCCGCCCTGGCCGCCGTCCTCCTCATCGGCTCGCTCACCGCCTGTGGCCAGGAGGCCCGCGGCGGCAGCCGCTACGTCCCGGAGAAGGGCAAGGGCGGCACCATCGGCCTGGCGATGCCCACCAAGTCCTCCGAGCGGTGGATAGCCGACGGCAAGAACATGGCCGAGCAGTTCCACAAGGCCGGCTACAAGACCGACCTGCAGTACGGCGACGACAAGGTCGAGAACCAGGTCGCCCAGATCGAGAACATGATCACCAAGGGTCACCGGCTGCTGGTCGTCGCCGCCATCAACGGCTCCGCACTCACCGACGTCCTCCAGCGCGCGCACGACGCGGGCATCCCCGTGATCTCCTACGACCGGCTCATCCTGGGCACGCCGTACGTCGACTACTACGCGTCCTTCGACAACGAGAAGGTCGGCCGGCTGCAGGGGCAGTACATCCTGGACCGGCTGAAGCTGAAGAAGCCCGACAAGGGTGCGGAGAAGCACTACAACATCGAGCTGTTCGCCGGTTCGCCGAACGACAACAACACGAAGTACTTCTGGGGCGGGGCCATGAAGGTCCTC
This sequence comes from Streptomyces niger, assembly GCF_000718305.1. GTDB lineage: Bacteria > Actinomycetota > Actinomycetes > Streptomycetales > Streptomycetaceae > Streptomyces > Streptomyces niger. Next base: position 71,316 of record NZ_JOFQ01000019.1, on the reverse strand, counting down.
GATCCCTACTTCAAGTCCGGTCAGCTCGTGGTCCGCAGCAAGCAGACGGAGATGAACCAGGCGACCACGCAGGACTGGAACGGCGGCATCGCGCAGAAGCGCATGGACGACCTCATCAGCAAGAGCTACGGCGACGAGAAGGTCGACGCGGTCCTGTCCCCGTACGACGGCATGTCGCTCGGCATCATCTCCGCGCTGAAGAGCGCCGGTTACGACGCCAAGGACCTGCCGGTCGTCACCGGGCAGGACGCCGAGCTGGCCTCGGTGAAGTCCATCGCCCGGGGCGAGCAGACCCAGACGGTCTTCAAGGACACCCGCAAGCTCGCCAAGCAGGCCGTCCAGATGGGCGACGCGGTGCTCACCGGCAAGAAGCCGGAGGTCAACAACCGCACCGACTACGACAACGGCAAGCGGGTCGTCCCGGCCTACCTCCTCAACCCCGTCTCCGTCGACAAGTCCAACACCCAGCTCCTCGTGGACGAGGGCTATTTCACGGCGGGACAGCTCAAGTGACGGGCCGCGACGCCACCCCGGAGCGTCCCGTACTGGAGATGCGGGGCATCACCAAGACCTTCCCCGGCGTCACCGCCCTCTCCGACGTGAACCTGACCGTGCGGGCCGGCGAGATCCACGCCATCTGCGGCGAGAACGGCGCGGGCAAGTCCACCCTGATGAAGGTGGTCAGCGGCGTCCACCCGCACGGCAGTTACGAGGGCGAGATCCGCTTCGCCGGCGAGCCGGTGGCCTTCAAGGACATCAACGCCAGCGAGCGGCGCGGCATCGTCATCATCCACCAGGAGCTGGCCCTGGTCCCCTTCCTGTCGATCGCGGAGAACATCTACCTCGGCAACGAGCAGGCCAGGCGCGGCGTCATCGACTGGACCAGCACCCTCAGCGGCGCCGCGAAACTGCTCAAGCGGGTCGGGCTGCGCGAGAACCCGCAGACCCCCGTCGCCGACATCGGCGTCGGCAAGCAGCAGCTCGTGGAGATCGCCAAGGCGCTGTCCAAGGAGGTCCGGCTGCTCATCCTCGACGAGCCCACCGCGGCGCTGAACGACGAGGACAGCGCCACCCTGCTGAACCTGATCCGCGAACTGCGCGACCAGGGCATCGCCTGCATCATCATCTCCCACAAGCTCAACGAGATCCGGGAGATCGCCGACACGGTGACGATCCTGCGCGACGGCCGCACCATCGAGACGCTGCCCGTTCGCGCGACCCCGGAGGCCGCGCCGGAGCTGTCCGAGGACCGCATCATCCGCGGCATGGTCGGCCGCGACCTGGACCACCGCTTCCCCGAGCGCACCGCGTACGAGGGCGACGACGCCGGGGAGATCGCGCTGACGGTGCGGGACTGGACCGTACGGCACCCCGTCGACCGCACCCGCAAGGTGGTCGACGGCGCGTCGCTGACCGTCCGGCGCGGCGAGATCGTCGGCATCGCGGGCCTGATGGGCGCGGGCCGCACCGAGCTGGCCATGTCCGTCTTCGGCCGCTCCTACGGGCTGCACGAGGGCGGCACCGTCCAGGTCGGCGGCCGCGAGGTGAACACCGCGACGGTGCCGCACGCCATCGCCGCCGGTATCGCGTACGTCACCGAGGACCGCAAGCAGTACGGCCTGAACCTCATCGACACCATCCACCGCAACGTCTCGCTGGCCTCGCTGCGCGGCATGACCCGCCGCGGCGCCGTCGACGAGCACCACGAGCGGTCCGTCGCCGAGCGCTACCGCACGTCCATGAACATCAAGGCGCCCACCGTCTTCGAGCAGGTGGGGCGGCTCTCCGGCGGCAACCAGCAGAAGGTCGTGCTGAGCAAGTGGATCCACGCCGACCCCGAGGTGCTGATCCTCGACGAGCCGACCCGCGGCATCGACGTCGGCGCCAAGTACGAGATCTACACCGTCATCGACCGGCTCGCGGCACAGGGCAAGGCGGTGCTCTTCATCTCCTCCGAACTGCCCGAACTGCTCGGCATGTGCGACCGGATCTACACCATGGCCGAGGGCCGGCTGACCGGTGAGGTCGCTCGCGCCGATGCCACGCAGGAAGTCCTGATGCGCCAGATGACCATGAACAGAAGCTGAGGCCCGCGATGACGACCACGACCACCCCACCCAAGGACTCCCAGACGCCGGTCCAGGGCGCCGCCCGCTCGGCCGGCGCGCTCCTGCTGCAGAGCGTGCGGAACAACATGCGCCAGTACGGCATGCTCACCGCGCTGGCCGCCATCGTCGTGCTGTTCCAGATATGGACCGACGGCACGCTGCTGCTGCCGAACAACGTCTCCAACCTGATCCAGCAGAACAGCTACATCCTGATCCTGGCCATGGGCATGATGATCGTCATCATCGCGGGCCACATCGACCTCTCCGTCGGCTCCCTGGTCGCCTTCGTCGGCGCCATGGCGGCGGTGATGATGGTGAAACAGGACGTGCCCTGGGTCCTGGCCCTGGTGCTGTCGCTGCTGATCGGCGCGGTCGCGGGCGCCTGGCAGGGCTTCTTCATCGCCTACGTCGGCATCCCGTCCTTCATCGTCACCCTGGCCGGCATGCTGCTCTTCCGCGGCCTGACGCAGATCGTGCTCGAGGGGCAGTCCATCGCCCCGTTCCCCGAGGGCTTCCAGGACCTCGCCAAGGGCTTCATCCCCGAGGTGGGCCCGTACACCCAGTACCACAACCCCACCCTGCTCCTCGGGCTCGCCGCCGTCGTCTTCCTGCTGCTGCGCGAGTGGCGCGACCGGCGCCGCCAGCTCGCCCTGGAGCTGGACGTGCTGCCCACCGGGCTGTGGGTCACCAAGTGCGTCGCGCTCACCGCCGCGGTCGTCGCCTTCACCCTGACCCTGGCGTCCTTCCACGGCGTGCCGGTGGTCATGCTGGTGATGTGCGCGCTGCTGCTCGGCCTCGGATACGTCATGCGCAACGCGGTCATCGGCCGCCATGTGTACGCGCTGGGCGGCAACAAGGCCGCGGCCAAGCTCTCCGGCGTCAAGGACAAGCGCGTCACCTTCCTGGTCTTCGTCAACATGGGCGTCCTGGCGGCCCTCGCGGGCTGCGTGTACGCGGCGCGGCTGAACGCGGGCACCACGCAGGCGGGCCTGAACTTCGAACTGGAGGCGATCGCCGCCTCGTTCATCGGCGGCGCCTCGATGAGCGGCGGCGTCGGCACGGTGATGGGCGCCGTGATCGGCGGCCTCGTCCTCGGCGTCCTCAACAACGGCATGTCGCTGGTCGGCATCGGCACCGACTACCAGCAGGTCATCAAGGGCCTGGTGCTGCTCGCCGCGGTCGGCTTCGACATCTACAACAAGCGCAAGGCCGGTTCCTGACAGGACGAGGGGCCCGGCCCCCGCACCTCATGAGGAGAGACTGCCCATGACGACCAGCAGACGTACCGTGATGACCGCGGCGGCGGCCGGGCTCGCGGCGACCGCCGTCGGTGCCGCGCCGGCCTTCGCCACGGCACCCGCCTCGGGCGGCGGCGGCAACCGACCCCGCAAGGAGCACTTCGGCACCCTGCCCGACGGCACCCGCGTCGACCGGTGGACGGTGGAGAGCGGCGGGACCCGGCTGGGCGTGCTGTCCTACGGCGGCATCGTCCAGACCCTGGAGCTCCCCGACCGGCACGGCCGACGGGCCAACGTGTCGCTCGGCTTCGACAACCTCGCCGACTACCTCACCGCCACCACCTACTTCGGTGCCCTCATCGGCCGCTACGGCAACCGCATAGCGCGCGGCACCTTCACCCTCGACGGGAAGACGTACCAGCTGCCCGTCAACGACGGCCCGAACAGCCTGCACGGCGGAGACAAGGGCTTCGACAAGCGGGTGTGGGACGTCGAGCCGTACGCCGGGAACTCCGGCACCGGTCTCACTCTCCGACGCGTAAGTCCGGATGGCGAGATGGGGTATCCCGGCACGCTGTCCGTCCGCGTCGACTACGTCCTCGACCGCCGCGGCGACCTGCGCATCTCGTACGAGGCGACGACGGACAAGGCCACCGTCGTCAACCTCACCAACCACACCTACTTCAACCTCGCGGGCGAGGGGAACGGCGACGTCCTCGGCCACACCCTGCAGATCGCCGCGGCCCGCTACACGCCCGTCGACGCGACCCTCATCCCGACCGGCGAGCTGCCGAAGGTCGCCGGCACCCCCTTCGACTTCCGGCGGGCCAAGCGGATCGGCCAGGACATCCGCAACGGCGATCAGCAGCTCGTCTTCGGCGGCGGCTACGACCACAACTTCGCGCTGGACAAGGGCGTCACCGCACGCGCCGAGCACGCCGCCACCCTCGCCGACCCGGCCTCCGGGCGCGTCATGGACATCGCCACCACCGAGCCGGGCGTGCAGTTCTACAGCGGCAACGGCCTGGACGGCACCCTGCGCGGTACCTCGGGCGCGCTCTACCGGCAGGCCGACGGCCTCTGCCTGGAGACCCAGCACTTCCCGGACTCGCCGAACCGGCCGGCCTTCCCCTCCACGGTGCTGCGCCCGGGGCAGACCTACCGGACGACGACCGTGCACTCCTTCGGAGTGCGCTGAGCCGACGGGCCATGGGGGAGAATGGCAGTTCGACCCGGGTGCGGCGGACAGTCGCCGCACCCGCCCCGCAGCAGGAGAACGACCCCCATGCCCCCAGCTGGCCTCCAGGCGAACTGCGCCGAGTGCTTCGGCCTGTGCTGCGTGGCGCTCCCCTTCGCCGCCTCGAACGACTTCGCGGTGGACAAGGAAGCCGGGACGCCCTGCGGCAACCTCCAGGCCGACTTCCGCTGCGGCATCCACGCGCAACTGCGCGCCAAGGGCTTCCGCGGCTGCACGGTCTTCGACTGCTTCGGCGCCGGCCAGAAGGTCTCGCAGCACACCTTCGGCGGCCGGGACTGGCGGACGCACCCGGGCACCGCCCGGCAGATGTTCGCCGTCTTCCCCGTCATGCGGCAGCTGCACGAACTGCTGGCGTACGTGACGGAGGCGCTGGACCGGCCGGAGTGCCGGCCGGCGCACGCCGGGCTCCGCCGCGCCGCCGAGAAGCTGGAACGGCTCACCCTCGGTCCCGCCGAGGTGCTCGCCGAGCTGGCCACCGAAGCGGTCCGCGACGAGGTCAACGCGCTGCTCGTACGGGCCGGCGAGCTGGTGCGGACGGCCGTACCCGGCAAGAAGAAGAACCACCGCGGCGCCGACCTCTTCGGCGCCCGGCTGAAGAACGCGAAGCTGAGCGGCGCCTGCCTCCGCGGCGCGTGCCTGATCGCCGCCGACCTCTCCGGTGCCGACCTGCGCTCGGCCGACGTGATCGGCGCCGACTTCCGGGACGCGGACCTGAGCGGCGCCGACCTGACCGACGCCGTCTTCCTCACCCAGTCCCAGCTGACCGCGGCCAGGGGCGACGCCCGCACCCGGCTGCCGGACGACCTGGCCCGCCCCGCCCACTGGCGGGACTGACGGCCGGCCTCAGGCGGTCAGCGCCGCCGCCGGCCGCCGCAGCGTCTCCGCGTAGCGCAGGGCCAGCAGGTGGGCCAGCTCCGGGGCCGGGCCCAGTACGTCGGCGAGCACGTCGGCGCCCGCCTCCCGGGCCCCGGCCACGATGCGGTCCGGGAGGCGGCCGGGCGCGATGACGTACGGCGCGACGGCGACGCGCGCGACGCCCTCGGCCCGCAGTTCCCGTACGGCGTCCGCCGTGCGGGGAAGGGATGCGGAGGCGAACGCAGGCCGCACGGCACACCAACCAGTGGTACGCCGCCACTCCCGCGCGATTTCAGCGATCACTGCGATCGCCTCCGGGTCTGAGGAGCCCGCCGAGGCCAGTACGACCCCGGTCGAGGCACGGTCGGCGGGGTCGAGCCCCGCCTCGGAAAGCCGCCGCTCCAGCGCGCCCACCAACAGGGGGGCCGGGCCGAGGACATCGGCCTGCTGGACGGTCAGCCGGGGCAGCCGCGCGCATGCCTCGCGCAGTACTGCCGGGATGTCGGTCTTGGCGTGGAAGGCGCGGGTGAGCAGCAGCGGCAGCGCCACCACCTCCCGTACGCCGTCCGCGTGCAGCCGCTCCAGCACCTGCGGCACGCTCGGCGCGTTGAAGTCCAGGTAGCCGACCTCGACGCGCAGTTCCGGGTGGAGCTCGCGGACCCGTGCGCACAGTGCGCCGACGGTCGCCGCGTGCCGCGGGTCCCGGCTGCCGTGCGCGATCACCAGCAGCGCGGGCCGCGCGCGCAGCCCGCACCGGCCGGCGGCCGAGGCGGTGCCGGGGGTGGGGGCGAGCAGGTGGGGTCGCATGAGCGTTCCGTTCGGAGGGGTCAGCGGGCGTGGGCGAGGAGGCCGCGGCTGCGCAGCACGCGGCGCTCGATCGGGGCGAAGATCAGCAACTCGATGCCGATGCCGACGATCAGGATGAGCAGGATCGCGGCGAGCACGAGGGACATGTCGGAGCCGACCCGGCCCTGGTCCAGCAGCTGGCCGAGGCCCGCGCCCAGGTCGGGCGAGGTGGCGATCAGCTCGGCGGCCATCAGCGACCGCCAGGAGAACGCCCAGCCCTGCTTCAGGCCCGAGATGTAGCCGGGCAGCGCGGCGGGCAGCAGCACGTGGCGTACGCCCTTCATCCCGGTCGCGCCGATCGTCCGGCCCGCGCGCAGGAACAGCGGCGGGATGCGGTCGACACCGGAGACCAGGCCGTTGGCGATGGACGGCACCGCGCCCAGCAGGACCACCGCGTAGATCGTGGCGTCGGTGATGCCGAACCAGATGATCGCGGCGGGCACCCACGCCACCGACGGCAGCGACTGCAGGCCGGAGAGGATCGGGCCGATCGCCGCGCGCACCGGGCGTACCCGGGCGACCAGCAGGCCCAGCGGCGTACCGATGATCAGCGAGGCCACGAAGCCGAGCGCGCCGCGCGAGACGGACTCCCAGACGTAGCTGAGGAGCGTGCCCTCCAGCCACTTCTCGCGGAGCGAGCCCCACACGTCCACCGGGCTGGGCAGCTGGTAGTGCGGCTTGACCTCGAAGTGGTACGCGAGCTGCCAGAGCGCCAGCACGATGACGACGGCGACGAGCGGCGGCAGCGCCTTGGTGAGCAGCGTGCGCAGCACCGGCGGGCGGCTGACGACCCGGGTCTCCAGCGCGTCCAGCCCGGCCTCCAGCCCGGCGGTCTCGCTGCCGCGCGCGTCGGCCGCCTTGGCGTCGGCCGCGTTGCGGGTCTCGGTGGTGGTGTCAGTGCTGGCCATGGCGGCGGATCTCCCCACGGAGCTGTTCGGTGATCTCTACGGAGAGTTCGGCGACGGCGGCGTCCTCGATGCGGCGCGGCTGCGGGATGTCGACCTCCCACTGCCGGGCGATGCGCCCGGGCCGGGAGGACAGCAGCACGACGCGCTCCGCGAGCCGCACGGCCTCGCGGACGTTGTGCGTGACGAAGAGGACCGAGAGGTTGGTCTCCCCCCAGATGCGGGTCAGCTCGTCGTGCAGCACGTCGCGGGTGATGGCGTCCAGCGCGGCGAACGGCTCGTCCATCAGCAGCAGCCCGCTGTCCTGGGCGAGCGCGCGGGCCATCGCGACCCGCTGCCGCATGCCGCCGGACAGCTCGTGCACCCGCTTGCCGTACGCGCCCTTGAGCCGTACCAGCTCCAGCAGCCGCTCGGCCTCGGGACGGCGCTCGGCGCGCGGCATCCCGCGCAGCTTCAGGGCCAGTTCGATGTTCTTGCCGGCGGTCAGCCACGGGAAGAGCGCGTGCTCCTGGAACATCAGGGCCGGCCGGCTGCCGGGCACGTCGATGGTCCCGGTGGTCGGCTCATCCAGCCCGGCCACGAGGTTGAGCAGCGTGGACTTGCCGCAGCCCGACGCGCCCAGGAGGCAGACGAACTCGCCCGGCGCGACATCGACCGTGATGTCGTCCAGTACGTGCTGCGCGCCGGGGCGGCCGAAGGACTTCGAGACGTGGTCGATACGCGCCGCGTAGCCCGCCGTCTCCTGCGTGCCGGCCGTGGCGGCCTGCTGGGTGAGGGTAGGGGTCGTCATCGGTGTCACCTCCTGGGACCGTACGGATCGATCGGTTACTGTGCGCCGAGCCCGGCGGCGTCGACCGGTGGCTTGCCCTCGGCCTTGAGGATCTTGTTGAGGAGTCGCAGGTCGTAGATGCCGTGCAGGTCGGGCTTCTTCAGCAGCCCGGCCTTGACCGCGTGCCGTGCCTCTTCCTTGAGGGTGGAGGCGAGGGGGTCGTCGGTGACCTGGACGTTCCGGAAAGCGTTGTGGAGCACCTGGTCCGGGAGCCGGGTGCCGGAAACCTTGGGGTCGGCGAGCGAGGTGTTGACCGCCTGGGCCGCCTCGGACGGGTGGCCCTTGATCCAGTCGTTGGTCTTCACCGAGCCGCGCAGCACCGCCTCGACGGCCTTGGGGTGCTCCTTGAGGAACTGCTTGCGGACGACGATGTTCGTGATGACGAACTTCCCGTCCTTCCACAGCTGCTTCTCGTCCAGCAGGGTGCGGCCGCCCTCGGCGACCAGCTTGGACGCGGTCGGCTCGGGCACCCACGCGCCGTCGACGCCGCCCTGCCGGAAGGTGTTGGGGATCTCCTTGTTGTCCTGCCGGAGGACCCCGACCTCGCCCTTCCCGGTGTCCGGATCGACCTGGTAGCCCTTCTCGCGCAGGTAGTTGAGGAGGGCCACGTCCTGGGTGTTGCCGAGCTGGGGCGAGGCGATCCGCTTGCCCTTGAGGTCCTTGAGGGACTTGATCTTCTTCGGGTTCACCACGAGCGAGACACCGCCCGAGGCGGAGCCCCCGATGATCTTCAGGTTGTCGCCGTGGGACTGCACGTAACCGTTGATCGCCGGGGACGGGCCGATCCAGCCGATGTCGATCGTCTTCGTGTTCAGCGCCTCGATCTCCGAGGGACCGGCGTTGAAGATGTACGGCTTGATCTGCGTGCCGCCCAGCTCCTTCTGGAGGAAGCCCTTCTGCCGGTCGACCATGGGCGTCGCGTGCGTGACGTTCCCGAAGTAGCCGATCTTCACCGAGTCCAGCCCGTCCGTCTTCGGCCCCTTCGCCGCCACCGGCGCGGTGCTCTTCGGCGCCTTGGACCCGTAACCGCAGGCCCCCAGCGCCCCGACCAGCAGCGGGACGGCGGCGGCCGCCGCCATCAGGCGGCGAGCGGCGGAGCGGGGGCGAGCGGCAGGCAGCACGGGAGGGTTTCCTCTCGGTGGGCCGGGGCGGTACGCCCTCTTACGGGGCGCCCGCCCGGTCGGGTGATCTTCGGAAGGATCCGGTGGGCAGGGGGGAGCGGAGCGGGGTCAGCGCACACATCGGCCGACTCCGCCCTGACCGCTTCCCAGGGCGCCGCTGCCGACGCGGCCGCCCTCCTTCGCGAAGGTCGAGAACACCTCGCCCGCCATGGTCAGAAGTCCCAGCCCTCGTCGTCGGCCTCGGTCTTCACCGGCTCCGGCGCGGCGAAGGACTCGCCGACCATGCCGGCGGTGAGCGTGGTGCCGTCGTTCGGGTCGATCAGGATGAACGAACCGGTACGCCGCGAGTCGGCGTAGGAGTCGACCGGCAGCGGCTCGGCGGTACGGATCTTGACCCGGCCGATGTCGTTGGCGACCAGCTGACCCGGGTGCGGGTGCAGCGACAGGTCGTCGAGGGTCAGCCGGGACGGGATGTCCTTGACGATCGCCTTGACCGTCCGGGTGCCGTGCTTGAGCAGGACCCGGTGGCCGACGGTGAGCGGGTGGTCGGCCACGTGGCAGACGGTCGCCTCGATGTCCTGCGTGGTCGCGGGCGCGTCCGGGGTCGGCACGATCAGGTCGCCGCGTGAGATGTCGATGTCGTCCGCCAGCTGGAGGGTGACCGACTGCGGGGACCAGGCGGCGTCGACCGGCTTGCCGAGCAGGTCGATCCCGCTGATCTTCGACTTCTTGCCGGACGGCAGCACGGTGACGTCGTCGCCGATGCGGAACGTACCGGCCGCGATCTGGCCCGCGTAACCGCGGTAGTCGGGGAGCTCGGGGGTCTGCGGGCGGATGACGACCTGCACGGGCAGCCGGGCGTGGCAGTGCGCCATGTCGTGGCTGACCGCGACGGTCTCCAGGTGCTCCAGCACCGTCGGGCCGCCGTACCAGTCCATGTTCGAGGACGGATCCACGACGTTGTCACCGGCGAGCGCGGAGATCGGGATCGCGGTGACCTCGGGGACGCCCAGCTCACCGGCGTACGAGGTGAACTCCTCGGCGATGTTCGCGAAGACGGACTCCTCGTACCCGACGAGGTCCATCTTGTTGACCGCGAGGACGACGTGCGGGACGCGGAGCAGCGCGGCGATCGCGGCGTGCCGGCGGGTCTGCTCGACGACACCGTTGCGGGCGTCGACGAGGATCACCGTCAGCTCGGCGGTGGACGCACCGGTGACCATGTTGCGGGTGTACTGCACATGGCCCGGGGTGTCGGCCAGGATGAACCGGCGCCGGGGCGTGGCGAAGTAGCGGTAGGCGACGTCGATGGTGATGCCCTGCTCGCGCTCGGCGCGCAGCCCGTCGGTGAGCAGCGCCAGGTCGGGCGCCTCCTGGCCGCGGTTGCGGGAGGCGTGCTCGACGGCCTCCAGCTGGTCGGTGAGGACCGACTTGGAGTCGTGCAGCAGCCGCCCGACCAGGGTGGACTTGCCGTCGTCGACGGAACCGGCGGTGGCGAACCGCAGCAGGGTGGTCTCCGCGAGAACCTCGTTCGTGATCGTGCTCATGGTTAGAAGTACCCCTCGCGCTTGCGGTCTTCCATCGCGGCCTCGGACATCTTGTCGTCGGCCCGGGTCGCGCCCCGCTCGGTGAGCCGGGAGGCGGCGATCTCGGTGATCACCGCGTCCAGCGTCGTCGCGTCGGAGTCGACGGCGCCGGTGCAGGACATGTCGCCGACGGTGCGGTAGCGGACCTGGCGGGTCTCGACGGTCTCGTCGTCCTTGGGGCCGCCCCACTCGCCGGCCGTCAGCCACATGCCGCTGCGCCGGAAGACCTGGCGCTTGTGGGCGAAGTAGATCTGGGGCAGCTCGATGCCCTCGCGGGCGATGTACTGCCACACGTCCAGCTCGGTCCAGTTGGACAGCGGGAAGACGCGGACGTGCTCGCCGGGCGCGTGCCGGCCGTTGTAGAGCTGCCACAGCTCGGGGCGCTGGCGGCGCGGGTCCCACTGCGAGAACTCGTCCCGCAGCGAGAAGACGCGCTCCTTGGCGCGGGCCTTCTCCTCGTCGCGCCGCCCGCCGCCGAACACGGCGTCGAAGCGGTGCTGCTGGATGGCCTCGGTCAGCGGCACGGTCTGCAGCGGGTTACGGGTGCCGTCCGGGCGCTCCTTGAGGACGCCGCGGTCGATGTAGTCCTGTACGGACGCGACATGCAGCCGCAGCCCGTGCTTCTCGACCGTACGGTCCCGGTACTCCAGGACCTCGGGAAAGTTGTGCCCGGTGTCCACGTGCAGCAGGGAGAACGGCACCGGCGCGGGCGCGAACGCCTTCAGCGCCAGGTGCAGCATGACGATGGAGTCCTTGCCACCGGAGAAGAGGATCACCGGCCGCTCGAACTCGCCCGCCACCTCGCGGAAGATGTGCACCGCCTCGGACTCCAGCGCGTCCAGGTGGGACAGCGCGTACGGAGAGTCGTCGCCCTCCGGGGTCGGGCCGGTACCGGTGATGGCCGTTGCCGTCGTCATGCCAGTCCCCTTTCGGTGAGCAGCGCGTGCAGCGCCGCCGCGGACTCCTGCACGGTCTGGGTGTGCGACTCGATCCGCAGATCGGGCGACTCGGGAGCCTCGTACGGGTCGTCCACGCCGGTCAGCCCGGAGATCTCGCCCGCCGCCTGCTTGGCGTACAGGCCCTTCACGTCCCGCTCGGAGCAGACGTCGACGGGCGTGGCCACGTGCACCTCCAGGTAGGGGGTGCCCTCCTGCTGGTGGCGCTTGCGGACCGCCTCCCGGCTGTCCGCGTACGGCGCGATCACCGGCACCAGCGCCTTGACGCCGTTGCTGGCCAGCAGCTCGGCGACGAAGCCGATGCGCTGGACGTTGGTGTGCCGGTCCTCCCGGCTGAAGCCGAGACCCGCGGAGAGGAACTCCCGGATCTCGTCGCCGTCGAGCACCTCGACGCGGTGGCCCTCGCCGCGCAGCCGCTCGGCCAGCTCGCGCGCGATGGTCGTCTTGCCCGCGCTCGGCAGACCGGTCAGCCAGATCGTGGCGCCCGTCATTCGTATCTCCTGAGTGTCCGTCATCGTGCGGTCAGCGGCCTTATCCGTGCAGTCCGCACTCGGTCTTGTTGCTGCCGGCCCAGCGGCCGGCGCGGGCGTCCTCGCCTTCCAGCACGCGCCGCGTGCAGGGCGCGCAGCCGACCGAGGCGTAGCCGTCCTGGAGCAGCGGGTTGGTGAGTACGCCGTGCTCGGTGACGTAGGCGTCCACGTCGGCCTGCGTCCACTTGGCGATCGGCGAGACCTTCACCTTCTGCCGCTTGGGATCCCAGCCGACGACCGGGGTGTTCGCCCGGGTGGGCGACTCGTCCCGGCGCAGGCCCGTCGCCCACGCGTCGTATCCGGCCAGGCCCTCTTCGAGGGGCTTGACCTTGCGCAGCGCGCAGCACAGGTCGGGGTCGCGGTCGTGCAGCTTCGGGCCGTACTCGGCGTCCTGCTCGGCGACCGTCTGACGCGGCGTCAGGGTGAGGACGTTGACGTCCATCACCTCCGCGACCGCGTCCCGGGTGCCGAGGGTCTCCGGGAAGTGGTAGCCGGTGTCCAGGAACACCACGTCCACGCCGGGGTAGGCACGCGAGGCCAGGTGCGCGACGACCGCGTCCTCCATCGAGGAGGTGACGCAGAAGCGCGGACCGAAGGTCTCGGCGGCCCACTTGAGGATCTCCAGCGCGGGAGCGTCCTCCAGGTCGCGGCCCGCCTGCTCGGCGAGCTGCTGGAGGTCGGTAGCGGTGGTCATGACGCACCTCCGTCGGAAGCGGGGGACGGGCCGGCCGCGCCAGGGGCCAGCAGGCCCAGGAACTTCAGCCGGAACGCACGGCTGCACGACCGGCATTCCCAGGCTGCGCCCTCTCCGCGGGAGGTCCCTTCTTCCGAAGGCCTCAGGTCCTCGTCCCCGCAGTACGGGCAGAAGAACGGGGCAGCGCGCTCGCTCACTTGAGAGCACCCTCTTCGGCGCGGGCCGCCCACTGGGCGAACCGCTCGCCGTCGGTGCGCTCCGCCTCGAAGTTGCGCAGCACCCGCTCGACGTAGTCGGGGAGCTCGTCGGCGGTGACCTTCAGGCCGCGGACCTTGCGGCCGAAGCCGGCGTCCAGGGCCAGCGCGCCGCCGAGGTGCACCTGGTAGCCCTCGACCTGGTTGCCGTCGTCGTCCAGGACCAGCTGGCCCTTGAGGCCGATGTCCGCGGTCTGGATACGGGCGCAGGCGTTCGGGCAGCCGTTCAGGTTGATGGTGATCGGCTCCTGGAACTCCGGCATCCGGCGCTCCAGTTCGTCGATGAGGGCGGCGCCGCGGCCCTTGGTCTCGACGATGGCCAGCTTGCAGAACTCGATGCCGGTGCAGGCCATCGTGCCGCGCCGGAACGGCGAGGGCTTGACCTGGAAGTCCAGCGCCTCCAGCCCGGCGACGAGCGAGTCGACCTGGTCAGCGGCCACGTCGAGGATGATCATCTTCTGCTCGACGGTGGTGTTCAGCCGGTCCGAGCCGTGCTCGGCGGCCAGCTCGGCGAGCTTGGTGAGGGTCTTGCCGTCCACGCGGCCGACGCGCGGCGCGAAGCCCACGTAGAAGCGGCCGTCCTGCTGCTCGTGCACGCCGATGTGGTCGCGCCACTTCGAGACGGGCGCGTCGGGCGCCGGGCCGTCCACCATCTTGCGCTTGAGGTACTCGTCCTCCAGCACCTGGCGGAACTTCTCCACGCCCCAGTCGGCGACCAGGAACTTCAGGCGGGCGCGGTTGCGCAGCCGGCGGTAGCCGTAGTCGCGGAAGATGCCGACCACGCCGGCCCAGACCTCGGCCACCTCGTCCAGCGGGACCCAGGTGCCCAGTCGCTGGGCGAGCTTGGGGTTGGTGGACAGGCCGCCGCCGACCCAGAGGTCGAAGCCGGGGCCGTGCTCGGGGTGGTTCACGCCGACGAACGCGACGTCGTTGATCTCGTGGACCACATCCTGGACAGGGGAGCCCGAGACCGCGGTCTTGAACTTGCGCGGCAGGTTGGAGAACTCCTTGCTGCCGATGTACCGCTCGTGGATCTCGTTCACGGCCGGGGTGCCGTCGATGATCTCGTCGGCGGCGATGCCGGCCACCGGGGAGCCGATGATCACACGCGGGCAGTCGCCGCAGGCCTCGGTCGTGGACAGCCCGACGGACTCCAGCTTGTCCCAGATGGCGGGCACATCCTCGATGCGTACCCAGTGCAGCTGGATGTTCTGCCGGTCGGTGATGTCAGCGGTGCCGCGGGCGTACTGCTCGGAGACCTCGCCGATGGCGCGCAGCTGGGCGACGGTCAGCCGGCCGCCGTCCACGCGCACGCGCATCATGAAGTACTTGTCCTCCAGCTCCTCCGGCTCCAGGACCGCGGTCTTGCCGCCGTCGATGCCGGGCCGGCGCTGGGTGTACAGACCCCACCAGCGCATACGGCCGCGCAGGTCGTTGGGGTCGATCGCGTCGAAGCCGCGCTTGGAGTAGATCGTGTCAATGCGTGTCCGCACATTGAGACCGTCGTCATCCTTCTTGAACTGCTCGTTGCCGTTGAGCGGAGTGTGGTGACCAACGGCCCACTGTCCCTCACCGCGATGGCGTCCGACCTTGCGGCGGGTCGTGGCGGGGCGTTCCGGGGTGGCGGCCATGGTGAATACGTCCTTCTCGGCGGCTGCAGGGGATGCGGTTTCAAGCCGGGTGCACCCACTGTGACCTGCGAAGACGTGCCGGTTCACGACGCGTCGGAGCGCGCCTTGGCATGACTTGCCGGATCAGGGGTGGTCGCACGTCCGCGACGATGGGGACGGCGAGGGAAAATCGGTGGAGCTGGGTGCTGTCAGGGGCGAAGAACCCCTGTGCGGTACAGCGTCAGCGCGCCAGACAAATGGCGCTGGACACGCGCGCAAGGTCGACGTGGCGTCGACTCACCAAGGCATTTCCAGCTCGATCCATGACGGAAGCGTGTCACGACGCTCTTGGGCCAGTCCACCGTCGTCCAGAATCCGGACGCAGACGTCTCGTACAGTGAGACATTGTGGCGCCGGTCACGTTCCGCTTGGGGTGACCGGCGGTCGAGGGGTGGTTCAGGCGCCCGGCCACGGGCCCGGCGTGGGCACGTCGGGCTCCTCCTCGACGGTCGTGTCGTAGAGCCGGAAACCGCGGCGCTCGTAGTTGTTCATCGCGTAGCGGCCGTCCTTGCTGCAGGTGTGCACCCACACCCGCTTCGTCGGCGGGCACTCCGGCCACCGCTCGGCCAGGTCCCAGGCGCGCGCGAGGCCGTACGAGAGCAGGTGGCCGCCGATCCGCCGGCCGCGGAACGCCGGTATCAGCCCGAAGTAGACCACCTCCACCGAGCCCGCGGAGTCCGCCTGGAGCTCGATGAAACCGGTCGGCGTCCCCCGCTCGTACGCCACCCAGGTCTCCGTGCCGGGGCGCCCCAGGTGCGCCTCCCACTCCGCGTACGTCCACGGCAGCCGGTCGGTCCAGGTGACGTCCCCGCCCACCGCCGTGTAGAGGAACCGGCTGAACTCCGGCAGCGGCGTCCCGGACCGCACGATCCGCACCTCCTGCTCGGCGGGCGGTTCGGCGGCGGGCACGAGATCCGAGGGGGCGGTCTGCTCCAGGTACCACGTGGTGACGGTGACGCTCATGGCCGTCAGCCAATCATGGCGGGGATCGGCGCGGACCGCCGGTCCCCGGATCACGCCGGCCGCCGCCTCGGGCGAGCCGCACCGGCACCGCCACCGGACCGCGGGAGACGACCGACTCGCGCCACCGGATGCGTTCCGGTTCCGTCGCGAGCCGCAGTTCCGGAAAGCGCGCGAAGAGGGCCGGCAGCGCGACGGCGGCCTCCAGGCGGGCGAGCGGGGCGCCGAGGCAGTGGTGGATGCCGTGCCCGAAGGCGAGATGGCCTTGGTCCTCGCGCGCGACGTCGAAGACGTCGGGATCCGCGTGCCGTCGGGGATCGCGCCCCGCGCCCGGCAGTGGGATCATCACCGGCTCGCCGGCCGGTACCCGCACCCCGCCGATCTCCACGTCCTCGACCGGGAAGCGGTGGACGGCCATGACCACACTGCCGTTCCGGCGCAGCGTCTCCTCCACGGCCCGCGGCCACAGCTCCGGCCGCTCGGCCAGCAGCGCCCGCTGCGCGGGGTGGGCGGTGCGGTGCAGCGGCGCGAGCAGCACCTCGGTCTGCAGCCGGATGCGGGAGGTCGCGCCGGCCAGTGCGGCCAGGGTGATCAGGGGCTCGGGGTTGTCGTACACCAGCCGGTCGAGCAGCGCGAGGGTGCGGAAGGGGCCGGCATCCGCGCGCCGGGCCCAGACCGGCAGGGTGACGGGGTCGGCGATGGGCAGGCCGAGACCAACGTGCATGGGAGGTGCCTCCAGAAGGGCAGCGGTGAGCACAACGTGTCGTGTCGCCCGCTCGCTCGACCCATGCGCGGCGCTTGCCGCGCGCCGGCCGCTCCCGTTCTGCGACGTCCTTCTGGGGAGCTGAATTCGAAGTGCGCTCACCGTACGCAGGGGCCGCCGGCCGCGGCAACCGGTTTTTTGCTGGGCCACGTTCAGGTGCGGGGCGCGGGTCCGCGGACCACCCGTACGGCCGGGGCGAGGGAGTGGGGGAGGAGCGCCGCGGGGTGGGCCGGGCGGCGCAACTCCACCTGGATGCCGTCGGCGAAGCGGTACGGGCGGTGGGCGAGCACACAGCCGAAGGTGCGGCGCAGCCGGGAGAGCTCGGCGCGGACCGTCGTCGTGCGGCGGTCGTCGCCGAACAGGTCGAGGGAGAGCTGCGCGGCGGTCCGGCCGTCGGGGTGCGTGGCCAGGATGAAGAGCAGTTCGGCGTGGCGCGGGCTCAGCTCGTGCGACCAGCTGCCGGCCGGCCCGGAGACCGTCACCGTCCAGCGGTCCCGGCCGCTGAGGTCGAGCACCACCCGGCTCGGCTCCGGATCCAGCGGCCCGTCGTCCCCGATCCGCACCAGCCAACCGCCCGGCAGCGGCTCCAGTACGCAGCTGCCGTACCGGGGCAGCCACACCGGCCCGGCCTGCGGGTACCGGGGCAGCGCCACCCGCTCCGGCGGGGCCGTGCCGAGGGCCGCCGCGGTCCAGCCGTCCCGGTCCACCGCCAGCGCCCGGCCGCCGAGCCGGGCCAGCAGCGGCGTCGCGCTCGCCCGCAACCGGTCCAGCGTCGCCAGGTGGCGGGTGCGCTGTTCGGACTCGGCGAGCCGGGCGACCGCGGAGACCAGCGGGAGGGTGGTCGGGTGGAAGGAGTGGGCGGGGCCGCTGAGGTCGACCACGCCGAGCAGCCGCCCGTCGCGCGGGTCGTGCAGCGGGGCGCCGGCGCAGGTCCACCGGTGGTGGGTGCGGACGTAGTGCTCGGCGGAGTGCACGAGCACCGGCTGCCGGGTGACCAGCGCCGTACCGATCCCGTTGGTGCCGACCACGTCCTCGGCCCAGGCGGCACCCGGCTCGAAGCCGTGCCGGTCGGCCATCCGCCGTACCGTCGCCGCGCCCTGGCGCCACAGCACCCGCCCTTCCGGGTCGGTCACCACCAGGATCTG
Organism: Streptomyces niger; assembly: GCF_000718305.1. GTDB lineage: Bacteria > Actinomycetota > Actinomycetes > Streptomycetales > Streptomycetaceae > Streptomyces > Streptomyces niger. Next base: position 53,598 of record NZ_JOFQ01000019.1, on the reverse strand, counting down.
CTGGGCGGCCTCGGCGACCGGCAGGAGGTGGGCGTGCAGCACCGGCAGCAGCTGCGCGAGCTGCGAGCGGTGCCGGCGTTCCGCCAGTTCGGCGAGGGACAGCGGCCGTTCGCGGCGGTCCCGCTCCGGGTCCAGTCCGCTGCCGAGCATCCGCCGCCAGGATTCCCCGATCACCGCGCGGGGGGCGTCGGGCGGCTCGTCCCCCGCGAGGGTGGCCTCCCGTACGGAAGCCAGCCGGCGGGCCGCTTCCCGGGAGTCCAGCGCCGTTGGCAGGACGGGGGTCCGGGTCCTGTCGTGGTGCCGTGTGCTCAACATCGCTCCGCTTGTGCAGTTCTGGTGAATCGCCGCGGCCCATCGTGCCGGTGCGGCGCCCCCGCCGCGTACGGAATCGGCAGATCCAATGCAACGTCGTGCAACGGTTGTCCTTACCCGTCATCAGCGGAAAGGGTGGGCGCGAGCCGTCCCCGTGCGCCGGCGGCCGGGCCCCTTGGCGGGCCCGCCCGCGCCAGGTCCGGCTGTCCCGTCGGAAGCGGTGCCGAGTCGGCGCGGCACCGCTTCCGTGCCGGGACGCAGCGGCCGGGCGCCGTGCCTCTCACCCCGAGCAGAGGCACGGCCCGGCCGCCGCGCCCCTCCGCCGCGCCGCGCGCCCCGCCCGCGACCTGACCCGACCGGGCCGGACAGGGTGCGAGTCGTACCTTTCGTGCCGGATACGGTGAGGAGGTGCAGCAAGCGAACGAACCACCCGACCAGCACCGGGGCCGTCTGCACAGGGCTCGCGTCCTGTACCGCCACGTGTCCAAACGCCGCCTCGGCTGGCTGCTGCTCAAGGACACCGTCAACTCCTGCATGGAGTACCGCGTCACCGGGCTCGCCGCGGAAGCCGCCTTCTTCTGCCTGCTCTCGCTGCCCCCGCTGCTCCTCGGCCTGATCGGCCTGCTGGGCTATCTGGAGCCCTGGATCGGCCACGACACCATCGACACCATCCGGCAGAACATCCTCCACGCGTCCGCCGCCGTCCTCTCCGACCAGGGCGTGGACCAGATCGCCCGGCCGCTGCTGGACGACGTCTTCCGCGGTGGCCGCCCCGACGTCATCTCCCTCGGCTTCGCCATCGCCCTGTGGTCCGGCTCCCGCGCCCTGAACGTCTTCGTCGACACCATTACGATCATGTACGGCCTGGAGGGCAAGCGCGGCATCGTGGCCACCCGCCTGCTGGCGTTCGTCCTGTACCTCGTCGCGCTGGTCCTCGGCGCCATCGCGCTGCCGCTGATGGTCGCGGGCCCGGACACGGTCGTGCACCTGCTGCCGGCCAGCGAGAACGCCGTCCGGGTGCTGTACTGGCCGGTGGTCCTGCTGCTCTCGGTCGTCTTCCTCACCACGCTGTACCACGTGTCCGTGCCGGTCCGCTCGCCGTGGCAGGAGGACATCCCCGGCGCGGTGGTCGCGCTCGCGATGTGGGTACTGGGCAGCCTGCTGCTGCGTGTCTACCTCGCTTCCACGGTCGAGGGGCCGACCATCTACGGCTCGCTCGCCGCCCCCGTCGCGGTCCTGCTCTGGATCGGCGTCTCGGCCTTCGCCGTACTGGTCGGCGCGGCGGTCAACGCGGCTCTGGACCGGGTCTGGCCCTCGCTCGCCACCGCGGCGGGCCGCGCCGAACGCGAGGAGCGCCGCAAGAAGGAGGCCGAAGTGCTGCGCCGCGCCCGCGAAGAGGCCGAGCGCGCGCACGAACTGGACGACGAGAACGCCGAGAACGCCGAGAACGCCGAGAACGACGGGGGCAACGAGGACGGCACCGAGGGCGCCGAGGACGGCGGCGTCGGCTCGGGGGAGGGGCGGCGTCCCCCCGGGAAGGGCGAGCAGGAGGAGTGACGCGCCGGGCCCGGGGCGGTGCGGCGCGGTTCACCGCCGCTCGCCGAACACCCGCCGGTACGCGCCCGGCGTCGTCCCCACGGCCGCACGGAAGCGGCGCCGCAGATTGACGGCGGAGGAGAGCCCGACCCGGGCGGCGATCGCGTCCACCGCGAGATCGGTCTCCTCCAGCAACACGCGCGCCGCGTCGATGCGCCGGGCCAGCAGCCACTGCCCGGGGCTGACGCCGAGCTGCTCGGCGAACCGGCGGGCGAGGGTCCGTTCGGACAGCCCGGCACGCGCGGCGAGCCGGGCCACGCCCAGCCCGTCGTCCAGCCGGGTCAGCGCCCACTCCAGCACCGGGGCCAGCGAGACGTCCCCGCGGGCCGGTGCGGCGGGCGCCGCCGCGTACTGCAACTGGCTGCCCTCCCGGTGCGGCGGCAGCACCATGCTCCGCGCGATCCGGGCTGCGTACGCGGCCCCGTGGTCCGTGCGCACCAGGTGCAGGCACAGGTCGATGCCGGCGCCGCTGCCCGCACTGGTCGCCACGTCCCCGTGGTCCACGTACAGCACGTCCGCCGCCACCTGTACGGCGGGGAACTCGGCGGCCAGCCGGGCGGTGCGCTGCCAGTGCGTGGTCGCCCCGCGGCCGTCCAGCAGCCCGGCCTCGGCCAGTGCGAACGCGCCGCTGCAGATGCTCGCGACCCGGGCGCCCCGGCGGTGCGCGGCGCGCAGCGCGGCCCGCACGGCGGGGGAGGCGGGCACGCCGGTCGGCAGCCAGCCCGGTACGAGCACGGTGTCCGCGGTCTCCAGCGCGTCGAGCCCGGCCTCGACGACCATCGTGTACCCGGCGGTGGTGCGCAGCGGGCCCGGCCGCTCGGCGCACACGGAGAAGTCGTAGTACGGCGCGGCGCCGTCCCGGGGCGCGCCGAACACCTCGGCGGCACCGCCGAGTTCGAAGGCGCCCTGCGGCTCGCGGAGCAGGGCCACCACACGGTGCGGGGTCATGGCAGGAAAGTACCCGATGATGTCTTTTCCGACTCTCCTCCGGCGTCGCGCGTCCGGCGAGGGTGGAGCCATGAGCGAACAGAGCGAGACACAAGAGCTGAAGACCGTGCTGCACATCGAGGACGCGGAGACGCAGGAGATCGGCCCCGGCATCGTGGCCCGCCGGTTCCAGCGGACCGATCACGCGCGCGGCTGGCTGATCGAGTTCGCCCCGGGCGCGGAGTGGCCGGTGGTGGACCACCACCCCACCGAGGAGCGGTACTTCGTGCTCGACGGGGAGGTCATCGAGGGCGACGAACGACACGGACCCGGCACCTACGTGGTGTTCGCACCAGGCAGCAGCCACCGACCGCGGACGGACACGGGGGCGCGGATCCTCGGGGTCACCGTCCGGGGCCGGTGACACGGCGGCGCCGACGGCCCGAGCCGTCGGCGCCGGCCGCGGGCCGTCAGATCAGGTCCATCGCCGCCACCTCGTCGGGGCGGCCGTAGCTGACCGGGCCCTGGAAGCGGTGCCGGGCGGTGGCGAACCACCACACCGTGGCGATGACCAGCACCACCGCGAGCGCGATCGGCGCGTAGTTGAACGAGCCCGGCGTGATGGGGGAGGCCTGCGGCAGCATGAACAGCACGTTGCTGAGCACGATCCAGACCACCGCGACGGCCGCGACGGGCTTGCCCCAGCGGCCCAGGTTCCACGGCCCCGGCTCGAAGGTGTCCAGCCGCAGCCGCAGGAAGATCGGCACGCCGTACGCGAGGAAGAGGCCGACGACGTTGACGCTGACGATGGCGGTGAAGGCGGTGTGCGACCACCAGCCGGGGATCACCAGCACCAGCGAGCAGGCGGCGGCGAGCCACACGGCCTTGACGGGCGTACGGGTGCGCGGGGAGACCGAGTGCCACCAGCGCGAGCCGGGCATCGCGCCGTCCCGCGAAAAGGCGAAGATCTGCCGTGTGTTGCTCGTCATATTGGCCAGCCCGCAGAAGAGCATCGCGCCGATCACGATCAGCAGCAGGAACTTGGCGGTGCCGGTGCCGAGCGCGTCGAGGAGAATTTGCACGGGCGGTGCGTCAGCGCTCGCCTCCGCTGCGTAATCGCGGATCGCGTAGACCAGGGCGAGCATGAGGATCAGGCCGGTGATCGCGGAGTAGCCGATCGCCCGCATGATTCCCTTGGGCGCGTTGACGGTGGCGCCCACCGTTTCTTCCGACATGTGGAAGCTGCCGTCGAAACCGGTGAACGTCCAGCTGGTGACGAGCAGCCCCAGCAGCGCGCCGTAAAGCCCGTTCGTGAAGCCGGTGTTGTTGGCGAAATGCGTCACGAACGACGCGGACCGGTGGTGCTCCGGCAGCACCGTCAGGGCCACCACGATGACCACCATGCCGATCAGCAGCCACCACACCGAGATGCGGTTCAGGATCGCGACCAGGTGCACGGTGTAGGTGTTGGCCAACGCCTGGACCAGCAGGATCGCCGCCGTGATGAGGACCGTGCGCTGTTCGGACACCTGGTAGGACGGCCACTGCATCGCGAGGAACGCCTGGATGAAGGTGGCCGCCGCGTAGCCGGTGGCGGCGGTCCCGCCGACCTGGCCCACGAAATTCAACCAACCCGTGTACCAGGACCAGGCGCCGCGGTGCCGCTTGGCGAGTTTGCCCGCAGAGAAATACAGCGCGCCACTCGTGGGATAGGCGGAGGTGATTTCCGCCATCGAGGCGCCGATGAACAGTACGAGGATCGACACCGCGATCCAGCCGAACACCAGGATGCGCGGTCCGCCGGCATTCATGCCGAATCCGAACGACGAAAAGATGCCGGATATGATGTTGATGATCGTGAACGAGATCGCGAAATTGTCGAACGCGCGGAATCTGCGGGTGAGTTTCCGCGGATAACCCATGGCATGCAGCGTGGCGTCGTCGTCCAGGGCGGCCGGCGGAGCCGCCGGCTTCGGTGAACGCACCCGTGCGAGGAATGCGGAATCGGACGCGGAGTCGGACACGGACGTACCTTTCTGGGGGGATGGGCGGTGCGCGCCGGCCGCACAGTGGGGGGAGCCGGCGGGTCGGAACCGGTTTCAGGAGGAGTCCGGCGCGTGCGGGACCGGGAGCCCGCACCGGCGCCGTGCCCTGCTCAGCTGCTCGGCCGGGTCGCCGAACACGCTCCAGGGCATCCGCGAGGCGTACGGGCCCATGGCCGTGAAGACCGCCCGCGCTTCGAACTCGTGCCGCGCCATGCACAGCGCGTGTGCCAGATACGCCAGGTCCAACACGGGTGTGAAGCGGTAGCCCGCCACCTCCGGCAGCCAGTGCTGGTAGATCCGCAGCGCCGTCGTCCGCCACTGCGGCTGCTCCCACGTGTGGTCGGCCAGCGGCGCCGCGGGGTCGTACGCGTCGACCGCGGCCACCAGCGGCAGTACCCGCAGCGCGGAGTTCGCGGGCGCGCGCTGGGCGAGGAACGCGGCGACGTCCCAGGAGGCACCGGCCGAACCGCCGTGCCGGGTGAAGAAGCAGGACAGGAAGCGGTGGTGGGCCTCGCGGTGCCAGGGATCCAGCCGCAGGATGTGCGAGAACAGCGACCACGGGCCGGGCGGCGCGGTGATCAACCCCTCCGGCGCCGGGTCCAGATGGCGCTGGAAGCGGGCCAGCGACAGCTTGGCGGCCCACGGGGTCGGGTCCAGCGGGGCCAGCTCCGCCGCCCGGTCGCAGGCGGAGAGCGCTATCCGGCTCAGCGCGTTGGCGTGCCGGTCGCCGGTCTCGGCGGCGCGGGTGGCGCGCAGCGCCGCGACCCGCGCCCACAACAGGGCCGCCTCGGTGCCCGGTTCCTCGGCGAGCCAGCGCTCGGTCAGGTCCGAATCGGCCGCTTCGGAGGCGAGCACCAGCGAACGGTGGGCACGTGCTCCGAAATCGCGTCGGGTCTCCCGCAACACCTCCCGGGCGCTGAAGTAGCGTCCGGCGCGCACATCCACACAGGCGCTCGCCAGTCGGCGATCATCGGCCGCCGGATGCCATACGTACTGCCCTTCGAACAGGCCAGCGGCCATGCTGCGTGCCGTTCCTTTCCCCGTTGTCCGGCGATGCGGAATTGCGGGGCCCGCGGCGTGGTCGGAATTGCTCCGAGGGCCCGACTGACGCCACACCTTACTCAGGTGCCACACGGACCGAAAGCATGCACTCAGGAAACCGGATTGTCGGTGGAATATTTCTCTCCGGGGCCATGAACTCCGGCTCGTGGAGGCACACCGTGACCGACGGCGACCGACGGCGACCGACGACACGGAGAACAAGAACCGGCTGCCGGCCGGGGGAACTCGGACGCGGGTCAAGGGTGCTCAGGCCACCAGATGCAGGGCTCCCGTGGCGGCCACCACTCCGGCACTCGCCAGCACCAGTCCGGCCCCGGCGAACGGCAACTTCGCGATCCGGACGCCGTGCGCCCGGCACCGCTCGAACCAGATCAGCGTGGCCAGCGAGGCGAACGGCGTCACCAGCGGCCCGACGTTGACCCCGATCAGCAGAGCGAGCAACTGCGTGTGCGCGTCGGCCGGGATCACCGACTCCGTCGACAGGTAGGCAGGCAGGTTGTTCAGCACGTTCGAGAGGCCCGCACCGACGGCGGCCGTACGCAGCAGACCGGCGAAGCCGCCGTCACTCCCGACAGCGGACATCAGCAGGTCCCGCAGCCCCAGCGAACTGATCCAGTCCACGACGAGGAACATCCCCGGTACCAGGGCCAGCAGCCGCCACGGCACCAGCGACCAGCGCAGCTCGCCCCGGCGCCGCACGAAGAACGCGGCGGCGGCGAGGAGCGCGGCCCCCGCGGACGCCGCCGGGAGCGCGACGTCGAAGCCGATGATGGCCAGCAGGAACAGCCCGCATGCCGCGGCGCACACGCCGAACAGCCACGGATCGGCGGCCGCCGGGCGCTCCGGCGGCACGTACACCTCGTCGCCGCGCGCCGACCGCCGCCAGTAGAAGCCCCACAGGCAGGCCATCGTCACGACGATGGCCGCGAGTTGAGGCGCCCACATGACGGCGGCCATCTCCGTGGGCACCAGCACCACTCGCTGAGCGGCCAGCAGGTTCGTCAGGTTGGACACCGGCAGCAGCAGGCTCGCGGTGTTGGCGAGCCACACGGTGGTCATGGCCAGCGGCACCGGGCGGATGCCCACGCGGGAGGCCAGGGCCAGCATGACGGGGGTCAGCAGCACCGCCGTCGTATCGAGGTTCAGGGCGATGGTGGTGGCCGAGGCGAGGGCGACGCACCACAGGAACAGCAGCGGATAGCTGCCGCGCGCCAGGCGCGCGACCCACGTGGCGGCGACGTCGAACACCTGGGCCCGACCGGCCAGTTCGGCCAGCACCACGGCGGTGAGGAGAAAGGCGAGCAGCGGGGCGATGCGCTCGCCCACCTCCCACGCCCGCTCGGAGGGCAGGGCACCGGTACCCCACAGCAGAAGGCCGGCCGCGAGCAGTGCCACCGCCAGCCCGTCGAGATTGAGGACGCGTCTCCGCAGAAAAGTGCCGGCAGGTGAGGAGATCGCGCTCGCCCACCTGCCACGGAGGCTCAGGTCTCCTACCATGGTGCGCATGTTATCCGAGGGGGGAACGCAGAGCAGTCCCGGCGAGCGCCCGCTCTTCTTCGTGAGCTATTCGCCCGCGGACGAGGCCTGGGCGACGTGGATCGCGTGGACGCTGGAGCGCGAGGGATACCGCACGGTCATCCAGGCATGGGACTTCACCGCGGGGACGAACTTCATCGACTACATGGACCGCGGGGTGAGCGAGTCCGCCGCGGTGATCGCGGTGCTGTCGCAGAACTACGCGCGCTCCCGGTACGGGCGGATGGAGTGGCAGGCCGCCCTGCGTGCCTCCCCGGACAACCCGGAGCAGCGCCTGATCACCGTACGGATCGACGAGGCGCCGATCGACGGGCTGCTCGCCACCATCACCTACATCGACCTGGTGGCCGCCCGGGGCGAGGCGGAGGCGCGGGAGATGCTGCTGACCCGCGCGCGGGATGCGCTGAACGGGCGGGCGCCGGCGTCGGGACGTCCGCGTTTTCCAGGTTCTCCAGGTTCTCCAGGTTCTCCCGGATCGGCGGCGAGTCCCCCGCCGGTGCCACCGCAGCGGACGGGGTCGACCCGCAACGGCGACCCGTGGTACCCCGGGCGGCTCCGGCCGCGGACCGCACCGGCCTTCCCGCTGAACGCTCCGGAGCGCGAGGGCGACCACATCAGCATTCTGCACCTGCCCGGCCCGGACTTCGGGCGCGGCAACGAGCCGGACGACACGCTCCACGAGCTGCGCGGCGACCTGCTGGAGCTGCAGGACGCCGAGGCTCCCAGACCGGACCTCGTCGTGGTCACCGGCAATCTGACGGCCTCCGGCACGCCCCGCGAGTGCGGGCAGGCGCTCTCCTTCCTGACCTCCCTGCGCGCCCAGCTCGACCTCCGCCCCCACCAAGTCGTCCTCGTACCGGGCGCGGAGGACGTCAGCCTGAAGGCGTGCAGCTCCTACTTCTCCTCCTGCGAGGCCGACGAGGTCACGCCGCAGCCGCCGTACTGGGAGAAGTGGCGGCACTACGCGAAGCTGTTCCACGAGTTCTACGAGGGCATCGACCGGGTCTTCGCCGCCGACCAGCCCTGGACGCTGTTCCCCGTACCGGAGCTCAACACCGTCGTCGCCGGCTTCAACTCGACGATGGCGTACAGCCACCGGCCCGAGGACCAGTTCGGCTACGTGGGCCGGGACCAGATCACCTGGTTCGCCGAGGCCCTCCACCAGTACGAGCGGGACGGCTGGCTGCGCATCGGCGCGATACGGCACCCGCTGGAGACACCCGCGGCGACAGGCGGCTCGGGGGTCGGTGCGATCCGCGACGCCGAGGCGTTCCAGCGGCTGGCCGCGCCCCGGCTCAACCTGCTGCTGCACGGTCCGGTCAACGACCCGCGCACCACCCGCCGCGACCCCGTCGACACCCGTCTCGGCACGCTCCCCGTCTTCGGCGCCGCGGCACCGGCCCGCTTCCAGCTGCTGAAGGTCTCCGCCTCCGGGGTCACCCGCTGGCACTCCCCCACCGCCCCCGCCGCGGAGTTCCGCGAGGAGTGGCGGCGCGTCCGCACCCCGCTGGGCCCGCAGGCGTTCCCCTCGCAGGCACCGCGGCAGGAGCCCGACCCGGTCCGCGACACGTTCACCGACCAGGTGAAGGAGATCTGCCGCGCCAAGTGGCAGGACGTGGGCATCCGCGATGTCACCGTGCGGCGCAGCGACGACCCCACCACCCAGTTCGTCGCCACCTGGAAGCGCGACGGCCTCGTGTTCCAGTCCCGTATCGCCGCGCTGCCCGGTGACCCCCGCGAGGAGGACCTGGCGCGCTTCGCCGAGCAGGTCCGCGCGGCCGAGGGCACCACGGCGGAGAACGTGCTGGTGTACGGCGGCCAGGCGCCACCGCGGGACGTGGTGGAACGCTTCGCCGACCGCATCCGGGTACGGAGCTTCCTGGAGTTCCAGGGCCTGATCGATCTGCGCGCCTACGTGGCCGACCAGACCGCGCGGCTGAGTTCCGACCGCGCCTACCGGCCGGAGCTGTACCTGCCGCAGCGGTACCGGGAAATCACTCCCCGGTCCGAGGGCGGGGGGCACGGCCGCCTCGTGGACGAACTGCTGGACACCCTGGACACCGAACACGGCCGGTTCGTGCTGCTCCTCGGCGACTTCGGCCACGGCAAGACCTTCTCCCTGCGGGAGCTGGCCCGGCGGCTGCCCGAGCAGTCCGCGCACCTGACGCCGGTGTTCATCCCCCTCAACACCTTCGACCGGGCGCACAGCCTCATGGGCCTGGTGACCACGCACCTCGCCAATCACGGTGTGACCCGCATCGACACCAACGCCCTGCAGTACATGATCCGCCAGGGCCGCATCGTGCTGCTCTTCGACGGCTTCGACGAACTGGTCAACCGCGTCAGCTACGACCGCGCCGCCGACCACCTGCAGGCACTCCTGGACGCCGCGGTCGACAACACCAAGATCGTGGTGACCAGCCGCACCCAGCACTTCAAGTCCACCGAGCAGGTCTTCACCGCCCTCGGCGAGCGCGTCGGCGCCCTGCCGCAGCGCCGCGTGCTGACCGTGGAGAGCTTCCAGCCGCAGCAGATCAAGGAGTACCTGGAGCGCACGTACCACTCCCGGGAGAAGGCCGAGCAGCGGTACGACCTCCTCGCCGGCATCCCCAACCTGCTGGAGCTGTGCGGCAACCCGCGGCTGCTGTCCTTCGTCACCGCCCTCAGCCACGAGCAGCTGCAGTCCGTGGCCGGCGCCGGGCGGACCCTGAGCGCCGCCGGACTGTACGAGGAAGTGCTCACCGCGTGGCTGGAGTTCGAGGTCGAGCGGGGCAGCGGCGGGCCGGGAGCGGCACCGGGCCTGTCGCTGGAGGACCTGTGGAAGGCCGTGACCTCGCTGGCCGTACGGCTGTGGGAGACGCGGCGCAACGTGCTGCGGCTGGACGAACTGGCCGAGACCACCGGGCGGGCCCTGGACGGCCTCACCCGGTCGCACATGACGGCCGAGGAGCGGGCGCAGGCCGTCGGCGCGGGCAGCCTTCTGGTGCGGACCGAGGACGACCTGTTCCAGTTCATCCACTCCTCCGTCGTGGAGTGGCTGATCGCCCGCGAAGCCGCACGCCAACTGGCCGGACCGGCGGAGGGCACGCCGCCGCTGCTGGCGGCGCGGCCGCTGACGCAGCTGGCCGTGGAGTTCTTCTGCGACCTGGCCGACCGGGGCGACTGCCAGGCCTGGGTGCGCCAGGTCCTCGGCGACGACACCTCCCCGGACAGTCCCGCCCGGCAGAACGCGGTGCGCGTCAATCACCGGCTGCGCATCCCCACCGACGTGGCCCTGCGCGGCGTCGTGCTGCGCGGGGAGAACCTCTCCCACCGCGACTTCTCCGGCGTCGACTTCACCGGCGCCGACCTCGGCGAAACCGTACTGACGGGGGCGAAGCTCGCCGGAGCGGACCTCACCGGCGTCAACCTGACGGCTGCCAACCTCGACGACGCCGACCTGTCCGGCGCCTGCCTGGAGGGCGCGGACCTCTCCCGGGCTCGCTTGATCCGTGCCGACCTGCGCGGCGCGCGCCTGTCCGGCAGCCGTTGGGCCAGAGCCGCCCTGGTCAGCGCCCGCATGGACCCCGAGCAGCAGTCCGCGCCCGAGCTGCGGTCCGCCGCGCTCGCCCCGGGCATGCCCGTCGACGTGGGCCTGCGGCCCGCGGCCGTCGGCGTCCCGTACGGCTTCGACATCAACCACGTCCGGCTGCCCGAGCCCATGGCGTACGCGCGCGACGGTGAGCTGCTGGCCGTGGGCACCGAGGACGGCGGCGTCCTCATGTGCGATCCGGACGACGGGCGGCCGCTGCGCACCCTGCGCGGGCACCACGGGCGCGTGTACGCGGTGAAGTTCGCGCACGACCTGCTGGTGACGGGCGGCGCCGACGGCCACGTGGTCATCTGGGACCCGGCCACCGGCAGGGAGCGACACCGCCTCGAAGTGCATCCCGACGGCGTCTGGCCCGTCGTGGTCGAGCCGAGCGGCAAGCTGCTGGTGACCGGCGACAAGGAAGGCCTGGTCACCGTGTGGGACCCGGCCGCCGGCCGCCCGGTCCACCACCTGGCCGGGCACGCGGCTCCGGTCTACACCGCCGGTTTCAGCCCGGACGGCACGCTGCTGCTCACCGGCGACGCCTCCAGCCGGGTCCGGATGTGGGACCTGGCCACCGGGCAGTGCGTCCGCGAGATCGACGGGCACCGCGGCTCGGTGTACCGGGCCGCGTTCGCCCCGGACGGCCGGCGCTTCGTCACCGCGGACAACGGCGACGGCGAGGGCGGACACGTCCGGGTGTGGGAGACGGGGACCGGACGGCTGCTGCACGACTTCGCCGGCCACCCGGAGCGCGTCTACACCCTCTCCTTCCACCCCGGCGGCAAGTGGCTGGCCAGCGGCGACACCTCCGGCCAGGTGCGGCTGTGGGACGTCTCGGTCGGTGCCTCCCTGGGCTGCCTGGAGACGCTGGGAGGCGGCGTGTACCAGGTCCGCTTCGACCCGGCGGGCACGCACCTGGCGGCCTGCGGCAGCAACGGCTCCGTACGGCTGTGGACGGTGACCGGCACGTCGACCCCGGACCTGCGGCAGCACCCGAAGCAGCCGGAGCCACACCGTGGGTCCGCCTGGTGCGTCGCCTTCCGGCCCTCGCGCGCCGCCGACGCCTCGTCGGGCAGGTCCCAACTGGTCACGGTCGGCAACGACGGCGGGGCCCACATCTGGGAGATCGCCGCCGGACGCGGCAAGCGGCTGGTGAACGGGCACAACCGCCGGGTCGTCGCCGTCAGCTTCAGCTCGGACGGCGAGCGGATCAGCGTGGGCGGCAACGACGGTGCGGTGCGCGTGTGGGCGGCCCGTACCGGCAAGTGCCTGGCCACCCTGCACGGGCGTGGCGACCGGCTGGTGTCGGCCCTGTTCAGTCCCGCCCCGGAGGGCCAGGTGGCGGCCGCCAGCAACGACGGCGACGTGTACCTGTTCAGCTCGTCCGACGGCGAGTACCAGCGGCAGTTCGACGCCAACACCGAGCACGTGTGGGCACTGGCCTTCGGCGGCGACGGCGAACTCCTGGCCACCGCCAACGACGACGACACGGTCGGAGTGTGGAACCTCCGCAGCTCCGGCGGTCACGTCACCACCCTCGCCGAGCACGCGGGACGGGTCCGCTCCATCGCCTTCCGCCGCGGCTCCGAGCGCCTCGCCACGGGCTGCGACGACAGCGTGGTGCGCATCTGGGACGTGCGGGGCGGCGCCATCCGGCACACGCTCCGCGGCCACCGGGACCGGGTGTACGGGGTGGCGTTCGGCCACGACAACTCCTGGCTGGCGAGCGCCGGCTGGGACGGCGACGTCATCATCTGGCGCGACGGCGCCGAGGCCCTGCGGCTGCGCGGATCCGGCGAGCGTCTCTGGGCGTTGGCCGCCCACCCGTCCCAACCCCTGCTGGCGGCCGCGGGCGACGACCGCGTCATCCGCATCTGGCACGCGGAGACCGGCGCCGAGGTGCACGCCCTGACCGGGCACACCGGCCGGGTCCTCTCCCTCGACTTCTCCCCGGACGGCGCGCTGCTGGTCAGCGGCGGGGAGGACGGCGTGGCACGGTTGTGGTCCCTGGACGGGGAGCCCGCCCTGCGCGGCACCTTCCTGGGCCTCGCCGAGGGCTGGGCCGCCCTCTCGCCCACCGGTCGCTACAAGTCCCACGGCACCGTCAGCGACGAGTTCTGGCACGTCATCGGCATGACGCGCTTCGAACCCGGCGACCTCGAGGAACACCTGCCCGCGGTCCGCCGCATGGCCATGGGCGAGGTACTGCCCGGCCTGGAGACCACCGGGAGTAACGCGTGAGCACCACGGACCAGCGGCGCTCGCGCCGCCTGCAGCGCGCGCTGCGCTGGCTGTACGACTACCTCGACGTCCTGCTGCCCATCGTGCTGGCCTTCAGCGTCGGCCTCATCGACTTCACCAGCGACCTGGTTCCCGAGGACGCGCGCTTCGGTTTCACCATGGCCGTCCTCGGCATCATGGCCATCGCCAGCTTCAAGGACCGTTCCGCGCACGGCAAGACCGTGGAGGATGCGGTCACCCGGTCCGTACATCCCCTGGAGGAGCAGGTCGAGCGGACCGCCCGCAGCCTGGAGGACAACGCGCTCATCCGGACCGTCCGCCCCGACGAGATGTACGACGTCCACCGCCGTGCCCGGCAGGACACCACGCAGTGGCAGTTCAAGGGCGGCACGGGCTCCCACATCCGCCCGGTCACCCTGCCCGAGCTGGTCCAGGCCGCCCGCGAACGCCGTTCCCGGCTCACCGTCCACATCGAGATCATCGACCCGGGCTCGACCGAATCCTGTCAGGAGTACTCCCGCTTCCGGCAGAGCTTCAGCCCGCCGGGCAGCGGCAGCCCCTGGACGCTCGACCGCACCCGCAAGGGCTCGTACGCCACGGTCCTGGCGGCGTTCTGGCACCTGAACCGGCTGCCCACGCTCGACATCAGCGTGCACACCACCACCCGTGTCAGCGCCCTGCGCTACGACCTCTCCGACAGGTACCTGATCCTCACGCAGGACGACCCGACGAGGGAGAACTTCCTCATCGAGCGGGAATCACTCCTCTACAAATACTTCGAGATCGAGCTCCACCAGAGCCGGAACCACGCACCGCGCATCGACTTCTCGGGGGCGACGGAGCTGTCGGACTACCCGACCGCCGACGAGGCCCGGACGTTCTTCGACGCCGTGGGCAAGCCGCTGCCGTCGTACTCCGACTCCGAGGTGAGCGAGATCATCGAACTGGCCCTGAACGGCGTGGACCCGTACCGGAGGTGACATGCACTTCCACGACCTGGAGCAGCAGCTGGACGGCCCCATGGCCGCCGCCGCTGCCACCGCATACTCCGCGCGCCTGCTGGAGCAGATGTCGGCCGCGACCCTCGACGTACCTGTCGTCCACCACCCGCTGGGTTTCGTGTGCCTGCCCGTCGTCCGCGACGGCGAACTGGGCGTCTGTCTCCACTTCTTCGGCCACGGCACCGACACCGAGCCGGGTGTCGAACCGCACCACGCCCACAGCTGGGACCTGACCAGCCACGTCCTGTACGGGCGCGTCGCGCACGAGCCCATGGACGTGGCCGGGTCCGGGGAGCCGACACACCGGATATACGAGGTGCTCAGCGAGGCGGGCGGCAGGGACGAAGTGCACCCCACCGACACCCTGGTGCACGGCGAGGCGTGCCCGCCCCAAGTGTGCACGGCAGGCGAAACGTACCGCCTTCCCGCGGGTCTCTTCCACGCCTCCCGCGCGGACGGGCCCGCCGCCACCCTCGTCCTGGGCCGCTCCCGCCCCGGCGGCCGGGACCTGTCGCTCGGCCCGGTCGACGCCCGGGGCCGCGGCCGTACCACCACCCGGCGCCGCTGTGCCGGCGCCGACACCTCGCGACTGCTGCGCACGGCCCTGAGGAGGCTGCATGCCGGGTGATCTGGACCGTGAACGCCGCGTCGCCGTGGCCGCCGCCGAGGAGGCCGGCGCCCTGCTCGCCGCCTCCTTCCACTCCGCGCACACCGTGCACGCCAAAGGCGGCCGGGACGTGGTGCTGGACCTCGACCTGGCCGCCGAGAAGATCATCGTGTCGCGGTTGCGGGAGGCGTTCCCGGACGACCACATCCTTTCCGAGGAGGCCGGGGACCAGGGGCCGCAGGGCGGCCGCACCTGGCTGGTGGACCCGCTCGACGGAACGAACAACGTGGCCATCGGGCTGCCCGCGTACGCCGTCGGCATCGGCCTGATGAGCGGCGGGGCACCCGTCCTCGGCGTCGTCCACGAGCCCGTGACCGGCGCCACCTTCCACGCCGTCGCGGGCCGGGGCGCGTACGGCCCCGCCGGTCGGCTCCCCGGGCCTGCCTCGGTCCTCCCCGAGGCAGGGCCCGTGGTCGCCTGGACGCAGGGGTACGGCGTGGGCCGTGCGCCGACCGCTGCCCGGATACGTGCCGAGCTGGAGCGCGAGTCCTGGCGGGTGCTCCAGTTGTGGGCGCCGCTGCTGGGGTGGGTGCTGCTGGCGCGGGGGACGATCGACGCGTTCGTGGGGTACTGCGCCGAGGGGGTGGACCTGCCGGCCGGGGCGTTGCTGGCCGCCGAGGCCGGGGCCGAACTGCGCACGCTGGACGGCGAGGTGTTCACACCGGAGCACGCCGGGCCACCGGAGGGACGGAGTTTCGTGGCGGCGCGAGGGGAGAACCTGGCGTGGGCGCGGCTCAGATGTTCCGGGTGAGAAGCCGTTGGCCGTCCCGGACTTCCGTAACCGGTGGGCGCGCGACATCGTCCGGCGCGGCGGGCTGAGGTCCGGTCGCGGAAAAATGCTTGGCGTGCCGGCCGGTCGCCTGGCTAGGGTGGCAGCACACGTCACGGCGACCGTCCGGTTGCTGTGCTACGGCGTGTGTTTCGGCTGAGGATGACGAAGGAGGTGTGACCGATGGCTGTCGTTGCGATGGACGCTGCCCGCACTCAGACGATCATCAGTTCCGCTTCCGCGACCTCCGGCTGACCTCTTCGATTTTCTCTTCCGCGCCCTCTGCGGCGCGCGGTGCCGGGGCCGCCCTTGTGAAGGGTTTCCCTTGACTCGCTTTTCTGGCTCCTCTGGCTCTTCTGCTTCATCTGCCGCGTCTTCGTCGAGCCCCCTGTCGTCGTACGGCTGGGACGACGGATTCGCCGCGAGCTTCGCTCCCTTTGCCGCACAGGGCCTGCTGCCCGGCCGTCTGGTGCGCATCGACCGCGGCCGGGTGGACGCCGTCGTACCCGACGCGACCGGCGTCCGCACCGTTCTCGCCGCCACCGCGCCGGTGGCCACCGGCGATCCGCTCAAGGTGCCCTGTACCGGCGACTGGGCCGCCATCGATCCCGGCAGCGGGCCGGACGCCGTCGTCCGCGCGCTGCTCCCGCGGCGGACAGCGCTGGTGCGGTCCGCCTCCTCCAAGCGGTCCGAGGGCCAGATCCTGGCCGCCAACCTCGACACCGCCGTCATCGCCGTCTCGCTCGCCGAGCCCCTCGACCTCGGTCGCGTCGAACGCTTCGTGTCCCTGGCCTGGGAGAGCGGCGCCACCCCGCTCGTCGCCCTGACCAAGGCCGACGTGGTGCCGGACGGGGCGGGGCTGACCCACCTCGTCGCCGACACCGAGGGCGCGGCGCCCGGCGTGCAGGTGCTGGCGGTGAGTGCCGCCACGGGCGCGGGCCTGGACGTCCTCGCCGCGGCGCTGGCCGGCGGCACGGCCGTCCTGCTCGGCCGGTCCGGCGCCGGCAAGTCCACCCTCGCCAACGCGCTGATCGGCGCCGACGTGCAGGACGTGCACGCGGTACGCGACCGGGACGGCAAGGGCCGGCACACCACGACCACCCGTGACCTGCTGGTCCTGCCCGCCGGCGGGGTGCTGATCGACACCCCGGGGCTGCGCGGCGTCGGCATGTGGGACGCCGAGGAAGGCCTCGCGCGCACCTTCACCGATGTCGAGGAGCTGGCCGCCGACTGCCGGTTCCACGACTGCGCGCACACCACCGAGCCCGGCTGCGCGGTGCTGGCCGCGGTGGACGCCGGTGAGCTGGCGGAGCGTCGGCTGGACAGCTACCGCAAGCTGCTCCGGGAGAACCAGCGCCTGATCGCCAAGACCGACGCCCGGCTCCGCGCCGAGCTGCGCCGGGACTGGAAGCAGAAGCAGGCGCTCGGCCGGCACATGGGCGAGCGGAAGCGCGGGACGCGGCGGTAGCCGGGGCTCCGGGCCGCCCGTGCGCGGGCGGCCCGGACGCCATGTCCGATTTCCGCCGGAGGCGGCCGCCCGCATCCCGCACACTGGACGGTGTGATGGACGAGAGCAGCAGGTACGAGGCGGTGGCGAGCCGGGACGCGCGCTTCGACGGAGAGTTCTTCTTCGCCGTGGTCACGACCGGCATCTACTGCCGCCCGAGCTGCCCCGCGGTCACCCCGAAACGCGTCAACGTACGGTTCTTCCCGTCCGCCGCGGCCGCCCAGGGCGCGGGCTTCCGCGCCTGCCGCCGCTGCCGTCCGGACGCCGTCCCCGGCTCGGCCGACTGGAACGTCCGGGCCGACCTCGTGGGCCGCGCCATGCGCTTCATCGACGACGGCGTCGTCGACCGGGAGGGCGTCGCGGGCCTCGCCACGCGGCTCGGCTACAGCGCCCGCCAGGTGCAGCGCCAGCTCACCGCCGAGCTGGGTGCGGGCCCGGTCGCCCTGGCCCGCGCCCGCCGCGCCCACACCGCGCGCATCCTGCTCCAGGCCACGGCCCTGCCGGTCACCGGGCTGGCTTTCGCGGCCGGGTTCGCCAGCGTTCGCCAATTCAACGCGACCATGCGGGAGATCTACGGGGCCACGCCCAGCGAGCTGCGCGCCCGCGCCCGCGGCCACGCCGCACCGGGGAGCGGCGGCGCGCCCGGCGGCATCCCCCTCCGGCTGGCCTTCCGCGGCCCGTACGCCGCCCGGGAGATCTTCGACGACCTGGCGGCCGCGGCCGTACCGGGCATCGAGGAGATCACCGGCAGCCCCGGGTCCCGCACGTACCGCCGCACCCTCCGCCTCACGTACGGCAGCGCCGTCGCCGAGGTCGGCGAGCGGCCCGGCAGGCCCGGCGGGCCGGCCGGCTCCGGCTGGCTCGACTGCCGGCTGCACCTCACCGACCTGCGCGACCTGCCGACCGCGAGCCAGCGGCTGCGCCGCCTGTTCGACCTGGACGCCGACCCGTACGCGGTGGCGGCCCGGCTGGCGGCCGACCCGCTGCTCCGGCCGCTGGTCGCCGCCCGGCCCGGACTCCGCTCGCCGGGCGCGGCGGACCCGGCCGAGCTGGCCGTACGCACCGTGCTCGGCGGGCCTCCGGAGCGTGCCGCCGCCCTCGTTCGGGCCTACGGCAAGCCCCTGGACGCCCCCGACGGCACGCTCACCCACCTGTTCCCGACCGCGGACGAATTGGCGGCGGCCGACGCCGGAGAGGGCGTGCGGGCCCTGTGCGCCGCGCTCGCCGACGGCACCGTCGACCTCGAAGCCGGCGCCGACCGGGACGCCGCCGAACGCGCCCTCGCCGCCCTCCCGGGCGTCGGCCCGGCCGCGGCGGCCGTCATCAGGCGGCGCGCACTGGGCGACCCGGACGTGGGCCCGCCGGGCCCGGCGCCCGCCGAGGCGGAATGCCGGCGGCCGTGGCGCTCGTACGCCCTGCAGTACCTCCGGCACGCCGGCCTCGGCGCCGGTGCCGCACGCGAACCCGACGACCACGACCCGAAGGACATCCGCGACCATGCCGCTCTACACGCTGCTTGACAGCCCGCTCGGCCGGCTCACCCTGGTGGGCGAACCGTCGGCCGACGCCCCCGGCGGCACGGCGCTGACCGCCCTCTCCGTCCCGGAGCAGAAGCGCGGCGTCGTGCCCGCGCCGGACTGGATCCGCGAACCGGCCGCCTTCGCCGAGGCGGAGCGGCAGCTGAAGGAGTACTTCGCGGGCGAGCGGCGGGAGTTCGACCTGGCGCTCGCGGCGCGCGGCACGGCCTTCCGCGAGCGCGTCTGGACGGCGCTGGACGACGTGCCGTACGGCGAGACCGTCAGCTACGGCGAGATCGCCCGGCGCATCGGCGCGGCGCGGCCCGCGGTGCGGGCCATCGGCACCGCGATCGGCGCCAACCCGCTGCTGGTCCTGCGCCCCTGTCACCGCGTCATCGGCGCGGACGGTTCGCTCACCGGCTACGCGGGCGGCCTGGACCGCAAGCGTGCGCTGCTGTCCCTGGAGGGCGTCGCCGTGGCCCGCTGACGCGTCGTCCAGCACTCTTTTGTGCACTGTTTCGCGGCGGGCCCGCGAGGGACAATACGGGGCATGAGTCAGCAGGGGGACACACGCGGACACGAGGACGACTGGTGGCGCGAACTGTACGAAGCGGGTGACGGCGAACCCGGTGACGCGGGGCCCTCGGGCGCGCCGGACTCGCTCGACGACCGCGTGGACTCCGCCCTGCGCGCGGTCGGCGCCACCGACCCCGAGCCCGTCGAGGAGTTCCCGCCTGCCGCGCCGCCGCCTGTCGCGGAGGCCCCGCCCACCGTGCCGCCATCCGTCGCCGAGTCCCCGCCCACCGCGCCGTCGCCCGTCGAGGACTTCCCGCCTGCCGCGCCGCCGCCCGTCGTGCCGCCGCCCACCGCGCCGCCGGCCGGCGAGCCGTGGCCGGTCGCCGCGCGGGCCGCCGGGCCCCGGACCGACCCGCCGCCGCCCGCCGTGGAGTTCGTCGGGGCCCGGCCGCCCGCGTACGCGGCGGAGCCCGTCGCGCTGCCCGCCGCCGACCCGGCCGACCTCGCCGGGCTGGTCCCGGACACCGAGCTGGACGGCGCCCAGTACGGCACGCTCACGCTGCGCGCCGCCTCCATACGGGGCGACTCCGCGCGCTACCGCGGCGAACCGCGCCGCGACGCCCTGCTCACCGCCCGGTTCGGCGCCGGGCGGCAGACCCTGATCCTGGTCGCGGTCGCCTCCGGCGCGCACGGTTCGCCCGAGGGGCACCGCGCAGCCCGGGACGCCTGCCGGTGGATCGGTGCCGCCGTCGGCCGCTCCGGAGCCCGGCTGGCCGACGACATCCGCACCGGCCGCAGGGAAGCCCTCAGGTCCGGGCTCCAGCGCCTCACCGACCGCGGCTACGGCCGGCTGCGGGCCCGCGCCGCCGAGCTGGGCCTGGAGCCGCACGCGTACACCGCGTCGCTGCGCTGCCTGCTGCTGCCCGCCGATCCGGCCTGCCGCACCCGGGTCTTCTTCGGTGTCGGCGGGGGCGGCCTCTTCCGGCTCCGGGACGGCGTCTGGCAGGACCTGGAGCCGCCGCCCCCGGCGGGGGCGACCGGCGGGCCGGTCGTCGGGTACGGCACGCGGCCGGCCGGCATCCCGGCGCAGCGCGGCCTCGCCGACCCGGAGTCGACGATGGACCTCGGGATCACCCCGGCGCCGGATGCCGCCGAGTTCGCGGGGAAGCCGGCCGAGGGGGCGACCGGTACGGCAGCGGAAGGAGCCGCAGGTACGGCAGCGGGAGGGGCCGGCCCGGCGACCGGCGAGGCCGGTCCGGCGGCCGGGTCCATGGCCGGCGGTCCTTCCGGCACGGCAGGCGAACCGTTCCGCTTCCGTGCCTCCGTGGCCCGTGCCGGGGACACCCTGCTGCTGTGCAGCGCGGGCCTCGCCGAGCCGCTGCGCGAGGCGCCCGACTTCGCCGCGCGGCTGGCCGGGCGGTGGGCCGAGACCGAGCCGCCGGGGCTGACCGCCTTCCTGGCCGACGCCCAGCTGCGCCTCCAGGGGCACGCGAAGGACCGTACGGCCGCCGCGGTCTGGGACAGCTGAAGGGCAGCCGGGGGACGCGGGGGCCGGGCCCCGCAGCACGCCGTACGCCTTCCGGGGCCGCCCCGGAGTTCAGTGGTAGAACCGATCCGATGCCGCAAAAGCGGGCAAAATCCCGCGAGCGGTGCGAGCCACTGATCCCCACCCGAAGGGCGTGCGCGCGATGGCGAAGCAGACCGTGGCCGAGCAGTTCGTCGACATCCTGGCGCGCGCCGGGGTCAAGCGGCTCTACGGGGTCGTCGGCGACAGCCTGAACCCCGTCGTCGACGCCATCCGCCGCACCTCGGCCGTCGAGTGGGTCCAGGTCCGGCACGAGGAGGTCGCGGCGTTCGCGGCCGGCGCCGAGGCGCAGATCACCGGCCGGCTCGCGGCCTGCGCCGGGTCCTGCGGCCCGGGCAACCTCCACCTCATCAACGGCCTCTTCGACGCGCACCGTTCGATGGCCCCCGTCCTGGCCCTGGCCTCGCACATCCCCTCCAGCGAGATCGGCACGAGCTTCTTCCAGGAGACCCATCCCGACCAGCTCTTCCAGGAGTGCAGCCATTACTGCGAGCTGATCTCCAACACCCGCCAGATGCCGCGCGTCCTGCAGACCGCGATCCAGCACGCGGTGGGCCGCAGCGGCGTCTCGGTGGTCGCGCTGCCCGGCGACATCGCGGGGGAGGCGGCGCCCGAGCGCGCCGAGGAGCACGCGCTCGTCACCTCGCGGCCCTCCGTCCGCCCGGGTGATGCGGAGATCGCCCAGCTCGCCCGCATGATCGACGAGGCCGGCAAGGTCACGCTGTTCTGCGGCAGCGGTACGGCGGGCGCGCACGCCGAGGTCATGGAACTGGCCGAGAAGATCAAGTCACCGGTCGGCCACGCACTGCGCGGCAAGGAGTGGATCCAGTACGACAATCCTTTCGACGTCGGGATGAGCGGTCTGCTCGGATACGGCGCCGCCTACGAGGCCACGCACGAATGCGATCTGCTGATCCTGCTCGGCACGGACTTCCCGTACAACGCCTTCCTGCCGAAGGACGTGCCGATCGTGCAGGTGGACGTGCGCGCCGAGCACCTCGGCCGCCGCTCCACGCTCGACCTCGCCGTCTGGGGCGACGTGCGCGAGACCTTGCGCTGCCTGACCCCGCTGGTCGAGGAGAAGAAGAACCGCCGCTTCCTGGACCGGATGCTGAAGAAGCACGCCGACGCGCTGGAAGGCGTGGTCAAGGCGTACACCCGCAAGGTCGACAAGCACGTGCCGATCCACCCCGAGTTCGTCGCCTCCGTGCTGGACGAGGAGGCCTCCGACGATGCGGTCTTCACGGTCGACACGGGCATGTGCAACGTCTGGGCGGCGCGCTACCTCACCCCCAACGGGCGCCGCCGCGTCATCGGTTCGTTCACCCACGGCTCGATGGCCAACGCCCTGCCGCAGGCGATCGGCGCCCAGCTGACGGACCGCCGGCGGCAGGTCGTCTCGATGTCGGGGGACGGCGGCTTCGCCATGCTCATGGGCGACTTCCTCACCCTGGTGCAGCACAACCTGCCGGTGAAGGTCGTACTGTTCAACAACTCCTCGCTCGGCATGGTCGAGCTGGAGATGCTGGTGGCCGGGCTGCCCTCGTACGGCACCGACAACCACAACCCCGACTTCGCCGCCATCGCCAGGGCCGCGGGCGCGTACGGCGTCCGGGTGGAGAAGCCGAAGCAGCTGCGCGGCGCGCTGCGGGACGCCTTCAAGCACAACGGTCCCGCGCTCGTGGACGTCGTCACCGACCCGAACGCGCTGTCCATTCCGCCGAAGATCAGCGCGGACATGGTGACCGGGTTCGCGCTCTCCGCCGGCAAGATCGTGCTGGACGGGGGAGTGGGTCGGATGGTGCAGATGGCCCGGTCCAATCTCCGCAACATCCCGCGCATGTGAGCCGTCACCGCCCAGCGGGGCACATGCCCCGCACGTGTGCCCGGCGGTGGCAGGAGACGTCAGGAGCTTCCGGGCTGCGACGGCCTGCCGTAGCCGCCCGGACGCGGACGTAGACGCACCGGGCCACTCGATGGAGCCACCCCCTCGACGGCTCCACCGGAGGCGGCGCACCGGCTGCGGCAGCGGGCCGGTCGGCAGCGGAGGCGAATTCGCCCTACGGACGGCGGCGCGGCGGCCGGGACTCCGCCCTTGTCATGGCCGCCCGGCCGGCGCTTGGTCGGTACCAATCGGGCATCCCATGGCATATGCGGAAGCACGGGACGAAGCTTGGGGGGTCCGCCGGTGGGCATGGATCACCGTGAGGTTGTCCGGAAGATCGGCGACACGGAAACGCTCGGGGCGGGGAGGATGAATCGTCAGCCTGTACGGGGCGAGCAGGTGCACGGACGGGGCGACGGGCCGATCACCGGGCCTGTCGACACCTGCATCGACACATGGACCGAAGGGCAGCGGCCGAGAGCCATCCGGCGCCGGCTGCGCCGCGCCGACCTCACGGCGGTCGCGGACGTCCGCAAGGACCTGCGTCACCTGCTGCTCCACTGGGGGGAGACCGGCAGGTCGGACATCGCGGAGCTGCTCATCAGCGAGCTGGTGACCAACGCGCTGGTGCACACCGAGCGGCCCCCGCCCCCCGCGGGGGGGGGGGGCGCCGGCCCCCGCCCCCCCCCCCGCCGCTCTCCCGTGCCCCGGGACACGGTGTGCTCAGCCGAACTGCCGCTCGATCTCGGCGAGCTTCTCCTCCAGGGAGTCCAGCCGCGGAAGCGCCTGGGTGTCGTCCTCGGAGGTGAGGTCGACGGTCCGCCCGCCGGGCCGCTCGGCACCGCCGCCGGCGCGGCCGGTCACGGCTTTCAGCGTGGGACGGGACCGGGACGCGTCACCGACGGCCGTGCCGTCGCCGGCCGCCGGGCCGTCGAGTGCGGGGTTCTCGGCGGCCCGGCCCCCCGCTGCCGGTGCTCCGGCCGCCTGGCCCTCGATGGCCGGCGCCCCGGGCTGCTGCGCAGCGGGCCGCCCGGCGTCCACGGCCGGCACCTGGCGGGCGCCGCGGCCCCACCGGTGCTGCCGGTTCAGTGCCCGTACCCGGGCCCGGTCCAGCTTCCGGTGCTCGCGCCGGCGCCGCCGGCTGCGCTCCCGCTCGCGGCGGTCCTCGCGTACCTCCTCGACCGCCTCGTCCAGGCTCCGCACACCCTCCAGCAGCATCAGCGACCAGGCGGCGAAGGTCTCGCGCGGGGCGCGGAGCCAGCGCACCATGCGGATCTGCGGCAGCGGCCGCGGCACCAGGCCCTGTTCACGCAGCGCCGCCCGGCGGGTCTGCTTCAGCGCGCGGTCGAAGAGGACGGCGGCCGACAGCGACATGCCCGCGAAGAACTGCGGTGCGCCCGCGTGGTCCAGGCCGCGCGGCGCGTGCACCCAGTTGAACCACGCGGCCGCGCCCGCGAACGTCCACACCAGCATCCGGGAGCCGAGCGCCGCGTCACCGTGGCTGGCCTCGCGCACGGCGAGTACGGAGCAGAACATCGCGGCGCCGTCGAGGCCGAACGGCACCAGGTACTCCCAGCCCCCGGAGAGGTTGAGGTTCTGCCGGCCGAAGCCGACCAGGCCGTGGAAGGAGAGTGCGGCGGCCACCGCGGCACAGCAGAAGAGCAGCAGGTAGGCCGCCGAGCCGTAGACGGCCTCCTTGCGGCGCCGGCGCTCCTCGCTGCGCTCCCAGGAATCCTCGGTCGCCGTCTTCGCCGGGCCGCGCTTGCCGCGCAGCACCACGGCGACGGCTGCGGAGACGCCGATGAGCAGCAGGGCTCCCGGGACGAGCCAGTCCAGCGATATGTCCGTCATTGCCATCTGGGACCCCTTGCTTCGCGATACGCGTTTTCGCGCGACATCCTGACGGAGTCGGCCGGATCCGCAGGGGCTTTCGGGGCAAGAGGACACCAAGGAGGCGCACGGGCCCGCCAGGAGGGGGGAACTGTTCGCACACCCTTGAGAGGGGCGGCAGTTGAGTTCGATTACCGTCACTCGTTCAGGTGACGGCGGGGAACTGGCTCGGGGTCAGGCGCTCGCGGTCAGTCGCGCGACCCGGTCCGCGTCACAAGTACGCGGACAGGTGACGCAGGTGTCCTCCGGACGCACCGTGTAGAACATGCAGCAGCTCGCACGGTCCCGCGTCGCGAGCTTCTCCCCGGCCGGGCCGGTCAGCTCGCGGAAGCCCGCGCCGCCCACGTACGGCGCCGTCGCGCCCGGCAGCAGCCGCTCCACTTCGGCCACCGCGCGCGGCTCCTCGCCGAGCAGGTGGCCGAGGTACCACAGGCCCTCGACGATCTCGTCCGTCGCCATGCCCCACAGGGCGCGCGGCCCGCGCCGTACGCGGGGGCGGAAGCCGTCCAGTACGGGTGCGAGGTGTTCGGCCACGGCGGACCGCACCTCGGCGCGCAGGGCCTCCTCGTCGGGGACGACCGCGGCGCCCGGCAGCTCGGCCGCCGGATCGCCGGGCAGGCACGCGAAGGAGGTGATCCGTACGACCGCGTGGCCCAGCTCGCGCGGGAAGAAGACGGCGTCGGCGGGGAGCCGGGGCACCCGGCGGTGCAGGAACCACGGCATGGTGATCAGCAGGCAGGCGGGCCAGGCGTAGCGGTGCAGTCCGAAGCTGGCGACCACGTCGGGACGCGCCTGCTTCCCGTAGTTCTCGACCACCTGCGCGGCGTCCCAGGCCAGGAAGGCGTCCAGGGTCGCGCCGCCGGCCGCCAGCTCCGCCGCGCCGGTCCAGCGCTCGCCCGCCGGGGCCGGGTCCGCCGGGCCGAGCTCGGTGACGCGCAGGTGGGGGAACACCTCGGTGAGCCGGGCATAGGCCCCCGTGACGGGGGAAGGGGACGGCGGGGCGGCGAGAGCGGAAGAAGCCATGCGGAGGACCACCGAATCGCTGTCGTTGGCAGGTAAGGCTTACCTTAGCGGATGACTCCGGGGTTTGACCTGCGGCGGGGGCCGCCTAGGGTGCAACAGGACATTCAGGAGGTACCCCATGGAGCAGCGCGCGGCAGAGCAGCCCCCGCGAATACGCGCCCGCGTGCCCGCTCGGGGGCGCGCCGAGGCGGCCCGCGGGCGCCATCCCGCCGACGCGGACGGCGCGCAGCGGGTACCGGCAGCGCCGGCGCCGGGCAGCGACTCCCGCGGGGACACCGGGCCCGCCGCACGCACCCACGCCGTGGCCGCGCCGCCCCCCGCCGCGGCCGTACGCAAGCCCCAGCGGCACTCCGTACGCGCGCAGGTCCTGGCGGCGCTGCGCGACTCCCTGCTCTCCGGCGAGCTGGCGCCCGGCGCCGTCTACTCGGCGCCCGCGCTCGCCGAGAGCTTCGGCGTGTCCCCCACCCCGGTCCGCGAGGCGATGCAGCAGCTCGCCGTCGAGGGCGCGGTCGAGGTGGTGCCCAACCGCGGTTTCCGGGTCGCCGAGCGCACCCCTCGTGACCTCGCCGAGCTGGCCGAGGTGCGGGCGATGCTGGAGATACCGGCCGTGCTGCGGCTGGCCCGCGCGCTGCCGCCCGAGCGGTGGGAGGAGCTGCGCCCGTCGGCCGCCGCGACCGTCACGGCCGCGGGCCACGGCGACTGCGTGGCGTACGCGGAGGCCGACCGGGCCTTCCACCGTGCGCTCCTCGCCCTGACCGGCAACCGGCAGCTGACGCTGGTCGCCGACGACCTGCACCGCCGCGCGGGCCGGCCCTGCGGCGGTGCGACGGCGGGCGTCGCCGACCTCCTGGCCGACGCCGCCGATCACATGGCGCTCCTCGACGCCCTCGCGGCCCAGGACCCGGCCCTCGCCGAACGCATCCTCCGCGACCACCTCACGAGCGCGCGGCTGCCGCACTGAGGCGCGGCCGTCCGGCCACCGGGCCGCGGCCGTCCGACGGCTCGGCCGCGGCCGTCCCGCCGCTGAGTCGCAGTCTTCCGGCCCGGCCCCGTGGCGTCCGCCGGCGCGTTCCTACGCCGCCGTCGGCAGGTGGTCCGCGAGCCAGGTGGGGACGCCGCCCATGAGGCGGAAGAGGCGGGCGGCCTCGGCGCGGAGGCGGGGCGCCTCCTCTTCGGGCGCGGCGTCGGCAAGGGCGGCGAGGGCCGGGGCCGTGCCGATGAGGTAGCCCAGTTCCTCGCGGATCCGCAGGGATTCGGCGAAGCCGTGCCGGGCTTCGGCCAACTCGCCGTCGCGGAGGGCGAGTCCGGCCAGGTGCCGCCAGGTGAAGGAGAGCAGCAGCGGGTCTTCCTGGGCGGTGGCGGCGGCGTGCGCGCGGCGGTAGGCGGCGCGCGCGGACTGCGGGCTGTCGGCGATGTGCTCGGCCATCAGGCCGCGCCGGTAGTCCAGCAGCGCGCGCCCCGGCGCCGTGGGCGGCAGCAGGGCGGCGGCGCGGCCGAGTGCGGCGCGGGCCTCGTCGGCGCGGTCCCGTACGCCCAGCACCGTGGCGGTGTAGGCGAGATGGCCGCGCTCGCAGGCCGCGTCGCCGCGTTCGTCGTCGGTGGCCGCGCGGGCCTCGGCGTACCGCAGGGCGTCCTCGGCCTCGGCCCAGCCGGCGCAGGTGAACATGCAGCGCTCCACGAGGAGCGCCGCACGGTGCAGCGCGGTGGGCGCGTGTGCGGCGGTGTGTGGTTCCAGCAGGGCGGCCGCGTCCTCCCAGCAGCCGCGGGAGCGGAGTCGCCAGACGGCCCGGTCCAGTGGGTCGTCCCCGTCGGCGGCCCGGCCGGCCGTCCGCGCGGCCGGCAATCCTGTCACCGGTGCTCCCGGCACCGGCAGTCGTTCGACGGTCCCTTCGGAGCCGTCGGATTCCGCAGATTCCGGCATGGCGGTATCCGCCACATTGCCCTCCCCGAGCGCACCTTTGAGCCTGGACTGGAAGCAGTGGGCGAATCTCAGCACGAATTTCGGCGCGCGGCCAAGGGGTTGAGTGAATGATTTCACAATCTCCCGCGGGCCGTGTACGGAGCGGAGTTGAGCCGCTAGGAGAGCCGGCCGCGGCTCTGCGGTGGGGGCGACGGACCGGGCGGTCCGGCACGGAATGGTCTGACCTGCCGCTTCGATCGCCGCGCGGCGGCACGGAAAAGCCGCTCGAAGGAGTGACCCGGAGTCGTGCCGTCGTTCGTGCGCCGTGCGCCGCTCACCCTCCGCGCCGTGATCCCGTCGGCCGGTCCCGCTGGGGGACGCGGCGGTGGACGCCTGACGGGGGCCGGACCACCGCATCGAAGGGTGCGCGCCGGGCGCCGGGACGCGCGCCGGATGACGTGTGTGTCGAGGGCCGTGCGTCACCGGTGGCGGGGCGTCACTCCCAGGGGATGTTCCGCCACGGGCTGGCCGGGTCGGTGGTGAGGATGCGGTGCGCCGTGACCATGTCCGCGTACCAGTGGCCGAACTCCTCCTCATCGAACTGCAGGCAGCGGCCGAGGATGAAGCCGGCCGAGAAGTCCTCCCAGGAGCGGTACGCGTTCCGGCTCGCCCGGCCGGCCCGCAGCACGGCCTGCTCCGCCTCCTGCAGGTCGCAGTAGCGCGCGCCGAGCCCCCAGCGCGCCATGCCGGAGGCGCGCCCGTAGTCCCAGGCCTCGGTGGACCGGACGAACTTCCCTTCGGGCAGCACGCCGTCCGCGCGGAACCGCGCCTCGTACCGGGCGATCCGGCCGATCAGCCGCTGTACGCCCGCGACCTGCGAGGCGATCTCCGCCTCGCTCGGCGGCTCGGTCTTCGTCACGCCCTCCGGGGTGAGCTTGACCTCGGCGCCCTTGGAGGCGTTGTGCCGCAGCACCCGCTCGGCCACCCCGCGCCAGTGGTCCACGCTCACGGCGCCCGCGAAGTCGAGCGCCAGCGAGCGCCGTACGGCGAGCGCGAACTCCCAGACCTCGCTGACCATGTCGGCGGCGGTGAGCCGCTCCTGGGCCTGCTGCCAGGACGCCCGGTCGGTGACGCCCCAGAAGTCGGCGAGCTGCTTCTTCTCCGGGTAGTAGCCCCGGCCGTGGTGGGCCATGGCGTTCCACGGCTGGCCGTTCTTGACGAACAGCAGCGCCCCGCAGGCCAGCCCGTGCGCCACCGGGCCGTGCAGCGGCCCGCCCACGTGCAGCGCGCGCAGCCGGATGGGCTCCTCCTCGGCGGAGGCGGCGGCCGCGGCGTGCCGCTGCCACAGGGCGCGGTGCTCGGGGGAGGTGGGGAAGTACGCCTCGCAGGGGCTGCCGGGATTGATGGCCAGCCACGGCGGGTCGTGCGGTTCCCAGTTGCGCGCGTACCAGTCCAGCGAGCCGGACCAGAAGACCGGGTCGGCCACGGGCGCGGGCAGCATGCCGGTGGTGAAGGCGGCCAGGCACGGCGTGCCGGTCCGCCGGTCCCAGTACGGCTGGAAGCGCACCGTCCCCGGATGCGCGTCGGCCGCGGCCCGGGAGTCGGCGATGAACAGCTCGGTGCGGGCCAGCACGTCGAAGTACGCGGACCAGTCCCCGCGCACCTTCGCGTCGTACAACTGCTGCTCGACCTCGCTCGGCGCCTGCCAGGCCGGGGCCGCCGGTTCCGCCGGCCCCGGTTCGGCGGCCGCCTCCGGCCCGTCCGTCATCGCCATGGGAAAACCTTATCGAGCCGTGATCAGGGGGTGCGCGGGGCCCGGCGCGACCTCCGCCGGGCAGGTCACGTCGGGTCGTCAGTCACCCACAGGGCTGGTCGTCACGTCACCCACAGGGCCGGTCGTCACGTCATCCGCAGGGCCGGTCGTCACGTCATCCGCAGGGCCAGGAAGAAGTCGAGCTTGTCCTCCAGGCGGGAGAGGTCGCGGCCGGTGAGCTGCTCGATGCGCCCGACGCGGTAGCGGAGCGTGTTGACGTGCAGGTGGAGCCGGCCGGCGCAGCGGGTCCAGGAGCCGTCGCTGTCCAGGAACGCCTCCAGGGTCGGGATCAGCTCGGCACGGTGCCGCCGGTCGTAGTCCCGGAGCGGGTCCAGCAGCCGGGCGGTGAAGGCCCGGCGCACGTCGTCGGGCACGAAGGGCAGCAGCAGGACGTGCGAGGCCAGCTCCTCGTGGCCGGCGGCGCACACCGGCCCCGGCCGGGCCGCCGCGACCCGGCGGGCGTGCCGGGCCTCCTCCAGCGCGCCGCGCAGGCCCTCCGCCGAGTGCACGGCGGCGCTCACGCCGAGGGTGAGCCGGCCGTCGTCGGCCAGCCCGCGGGAGAGCGGCTCCTGGACCGCGGCGAGCAGCGCGTCGGCGTGCAGCCCCGCGGCCTTGGCGTCGGAGTCGTCGTCGTGCAGGGCGGGCAGCGGTACCAGCGCGACCGCCTCGTCCCCGGTGTGCGCCACGGCGATCCGGTCGGCCGGATCGGGCCCCGCGGCGCCGGGGTCGACCAGGACTTCCTCCAGGAGGGACTGGGCGACCGGGCCGCCGGGGAGGTCGCCGCCGTCCCACTCCACGCGGGCGACGACGACCTGCCAGTGCGGCGCGGTGCCGAGGCCCGGCAGGAGCACGGGCGCGGCGACCCGCAGCCGGGCGGCGATCTCGGCGGGCGCCGCACCCGTCTGGACGAGCTCCAGGACCTCCTGGGCGAGTCGGCGGCGCACCGTACGGGCCGCGTCGCGCCGGTCCCGTTCGACGGCGATCAGCTGGGTGACGCCGTGCAGCAGGTCCAGCCGCTCCGCCGGCCAGTCGCCGGCGTCCGCCTCGACCGCCAGCAGCCAGTCCGAGAGGAGGGTCTCGCGCAGGTCGCGGGAGCCGCTGCGGATGGGGAAGAGGGAGTAGGTGGTGTTGCCCAGCAGGACCCGGTGCGGGGCGCGGCGCCCGCTGCGGGCCGCCGCCAGGTGCTCGCCCGCCAGCCGGGCGCCGGCCGCGGCGGCGTCCCCGGCGTCCCCCGCCTCGCCGCCGGGCGTCGCGCCCGCGATCCGCCGTCCGGTGGGGGAGAGGACCCAGGCGCGCAGGTCGAGGTCGGAGCCGAGCAGGTCCAGGACGACCTCGGGGCCGCCGCCGGCCGGTCCCGACGTCATCAGGCGGCGGTGCCGGTCCACGACGGCGGCCAGGTCGCCGGCGCGCTCGCCGGAGACCTGCCGCACGACGTACTCCGTGACCGTGGCGAAGGAGACCGACTCGGCGACGGAGAAGAGCGGCAGGCGGTGCCGCGCACAGGCCGCGATCAGGTCCTCGGGGACCGGGCCCAGCTCCGCCGTGCCGGCGGCCAGCCCGGCCACTCCGGCGGTGGTAAGGATTCGGACGAACTTCTCCGAGTCCTCGGGCTCCCGCCGCCAGGCGAGGCCGGAGAGGACCAGTTCGCCCCCGGAGAGGTACCGGCTGGGGTCCCGCAGGTCGGTGGTCATCACCCCCCGTACCGTGCGGTCCAGCTCGTCCTCGCCCCCGAGAAGCCGCAGGCCAAGGGAGTCGGTGTCCAGAAGTGCACGGAGCCGCATGACCTCGCCCGCCGATCTTTTCCGTCTCGTGTTGCCGGTGAAATACCGCGAGGTTGCCGCTCCCCGCTTTTCGTTCGAATCTACAAGACAGGTGACCTGGCCAGCCAACCGCTTCATGGTTTCGGTGACTGCACCGGGCAGGTGCCGGGCGCGTGTACTGGGTCGCATCGCGTGAACGACAGATGAACAACCCGAGGGACGGCGGCCGGATGACTACGGCGGCGGCCCCGTCACCGCCGGCCCTGTTGACACCGCCGACCGCAGTGGTGAGGACACGATTCGGAGAAGAGAGCCGCACATGGACTTCCTTCGCCCCGCCAGCTGGGAGGAGGCGCTCGCCGCGAAGGCCGAGCACCCCACCGCCGTGCCGATCGCGGGTGGCACGGACGTGCTGGTCGAGATCGCCTTCGACCACCGCCGCCCGGAGTACCCGATGGGTCCGGACCGCATCGGTGCGCTGCGGGAGGATCCCCAAGCCTCACCGACCACCTGATCCCCACGATGTCGGACACCCCCACCCTTCCGGTGGGCGTCCTCTTGCTTGCCGATGAGCACGCTCCCCACGGGCTGCGTGGCGTCGGCGAGGCGCCGACCCTGTCGTCGACCCCGGCTGTCCTCTCCGCCATCCGGGTGGCGACAGGTCCGGCGCTCACGAAAACGCCGGTGCGGCCGGAACGCCTCACCGGCACGTGAAGCCTCCGGGCGGTACGGACGGTTTGGGGTGTCCTGTCCGTCCTCCCGCGATTCGTGCCGCCCGGAGTTTCCCCACGTCAGCCAGGGCTCCTAGGATCCGTCCTCGGCGCCGCATCTGGCTGAAAAACGTTCGTCTCGGGCCGTCCCCCGGGTCGTGCGGCCCGCTCCATCCCAAATCTCACATTCCCCCCTTGTGAGTGCCCCTATGAACCTTGGGAGATAGGCACCATGACCCAGCCCACCATCGAGCCGACCACGGCGGAGGACGCCGGCGCGGGCACGCGTCAGCCCTCCGGACGGTCCTGGCTCGACCGGTACTTCCACATATCCGAGCGCGGTTCGACCCTCGGCCGGGAGCTGCGCGGCGGCATCACCACCTTCATGGCGATGGCGTACATCCTGCTGCTCAACCCCGTCCTGCTCAGCGGCAAGGACGCGGTCGGCGGCACGCTCGCACCGAGCGCCGTCATCACGGCGACGGCCTTCGCCGCCGCGATCGCGACCCTGTTGATGGGCGTCGTCGGCAAGGTGCCGCTGGCGCTCGCCGCGGGACTCAGCGTCTCCGGCGTGCTCGGCACGCAGGTGATCAGCGACATGTCCTGGCCGCAGGCCATGGGCATGTGCGTGATCTACGGCGTGGTGATCATGCTCCTGGTGATCAGCGGCCTCCGCGAGAAGATCATGAACGCGATCCCGCTCGGCCTCAAGCACGCCATCACCATCGGCATCGGGCTCTTCGTCACCATGATCGGCCTGGTCAAGGCCGGGTTCGTCGGCCTCGGCAACGCCTCGGCGCCGGTCACCCTCGGCGTGCACGGCCACCTCGCCGGCTGGCCCGTGCTCGCCTTCTGCATCACCCTCGTCGTCATCTTCATGCTGCTGGCCCGCAACGTCCCCGGCGCGATCCTGATCGGCATCGCCGTCGGCACGGTGTTCTCGCTGATCGTCACCGCGGCCTTCGGGCTGGGCGACAAGCAGTGGGGCCTGGCCACGCCGGCGCTCCCGGACACCGTGGTCTCGTCGCCGGACTTCAGCCTGTTCGGCAAGATCGAGTTCGGCGGCTTCGCCGAGCTCGGGGCCACCACCGTCGCGATGGTCGTCTTCACCCTGGTTCTGGCGGGCTTCTTCGACGCCATGGCCACGATCATCGCCGTCGGCCAGGAGGCCAAGCTCGCCGACCACCTCGGCCGGATGCCGGGCCTGAACAAGGCGCTGCTCATCGACGGCGCGGGCGGCGCGATCGGCGGCGTCTCCGGCGCCTCGGGCCAGACCGTCTTCATCGAGTCCGCCAGCGGCGTCGGCGAGGGCGCCCGTACCGGCCTGTCGGCCACCGTCACGGGTCTGCTCTTCGGCCTGGCGCTGCTCTTCACCCCGCTGGCGGAGATCGTGCCCGCCCAGGTGGCGTCCGCCGCGCTGGTCGTCATCGGCTCGATGATGATGCAGAACGCACGGCACGTGGACTGGCGCGACCGGTCCGTGGCGATCCCGGTCTTCCTGACCGTGGTGATCATGCCGTTCACGTACTCGATCGTGAACGGGGTGGCCGTCGGCATCATCTCGTACTGCGCGATCAAGCTCGCGCAGGGCAAGTGGCGCGAGCCGGGCCCGCTGATGTGGGTCCTCGCGTTGGTGTTCATCGCCAACTTCGCGTTCAACAACATCGGGTAGGGGAGACCCGCCCGGCCGGAGGCCGCATCGGCCCTCCGCGCAACCGCAGACAGGGAGCTGGGCATGCTGGACATCGCCGACGAGCTGAACCGGTGGGTCGAGCAGGGACGCGACTTCGCCGTGGCCACCGTGGTGGGCACCGGCGGCAGCGCACCCCGGCAACCGGGCGCCGCACTCGCCGTCGACCGCGGCGGCACGGCGATCGGGTCCGTCTCCGGCGGTTGCGTGGAGGGCGCGGTGTACGAGCTGTGCCGGCAAGCCCTGGAGTCCGGTACGCCGGTGCTCCAGCGGTTCGGGTACAGCGACGAGGACGCCTTCGCGGTCGGCCTGACCTGCGGCGGCACCATCGACATCCTCGTCACCCCGGTACGCGCGAGGGCCCCGGAGCCATCGAAGGGGCCGGACGACCCCCCGGCCCCGGTGGACAGCACCTCCAGGACGCTCGCGGCCGCGGTGGCCGCCGCCGTCTCCGCCGAGGCGGCGGCCCTCGCGCGCATCGTCTCGGGCCCGGCCGACCTGCTCGGCCGGGCCCTGCTCGTGCGCGCCGACGGCAGCCGCACCGGCAGCCTCGGCGGCCCTCCCGACCTGGACCGCACCGCGCTCCAGGAGACCCGCGCCCTGCTGGACGCGGGCCGCACCACCACCGTGGAGATCGGCGCGGCCGGCAGCCGGTGCGGGGTCCCCCTGACCCTGCTCGTCGAGTCGTCCGTGCCGGCCCCGCGGATGCTCGTCTTCGGCGCCGTCGACTTCGCCGCCGCGCTGGCCCGGGCCGGGAAGTTCCTCGGCTACCGAGTCACCGTCTGCGACGCCCGGCCCGTCTTCGCGACGCGGGCGCGCTTCCCCGACGCCGACGACATCGTGGTCGACTGGCCGCACCGCTACCTGGCGTCCCAGGAACTGGACTCCCGCGCGGTGCTCTGCGTGCTCACCCACGACGCCAAGTTCGACGTCCCGCTGCTGGAGCGGGCCCTGCGGCTCCCCGTCGCCTACGTGGGCGCCATGGGCTCCCGCCGCACCCACCTGGACCGGCTGAGCCGCCTGCGGGAGGCGGGCCTGGGCGACCCGGAGCTGAACCGGCTCCGGTCCCCGATCGGTCTCGACCTCGGCGCCCGTACGCCCGAGGAGACCGCTCTGTCGATCGCCGCCGAGATCGTCGCCGCCCGCCGCGGGGGCACGGGAACGCCGCTCACCGGCGCACATACGCCGATCCATCACGACACATCGGTCACCGCACGCCGTATCGGGTCCGTTGCCTGAGACGGTGGGTGCCGCTCCCGGTAGGTGGACGATAAGATCGGCTGCCGGCCGTCCGCGCCAGTTGTGGGCGGCTGTTGCCATGTCCGAGAACGAAGGAACACTGCACGATGAACTCGCCGGACAGACCCCTCACCCCGATCTACGATCAGCTCATCACCGAGCACGGTGATGTCGCCACCGAGGCACGCGAGTACGCCGAGAAGACCGAGCGGGAAGCCAACGAGGTCCTGGACTTCGGCATGCCCGCGCCCTCGGCGCAGTAGCGGCCGGCTTCAGCCGCCCCCCGGCACGCGCAGCGCCAGCAGTGCCACGTCGTCCTCGTTCGCGGCGTACAGGGCGCGGCTGATGAGCTGGTCGCAGAACTCGTCCAGCGAGCGGTCGGCGAGCGCGGCGGCGAAGCTCGCCAGCTGCTCCAGCCCCTCGCTCAGCGGCAGGCCGCGCGCCTCGATCAGGCCGTCGGTGTAGAGCACGACCGTGCTGCGCGGCGGGAGCGCCTGCCGGAAATCGGTGCGCCCCGGTGACAGGTCCGTGCCGAGCACCAGGTCGGCCGCGTCCTGTTCCAGGAAGCACACCCGGCCGTCCTGGTGGACCAGCAGCGGCGGCGGGTGCCCGGCGTTGGTCCAGCGCAGCCACCAGTCGCCGTCCCGTTCGACCTGGGCCAGGATCATGGTCGCCAGTTGGACGTCGCTGATGTGCGTGAGCGCCCGGTCCAGCCGGTCGACGGTGACCGATGGCGCCTCCGTGTGCTCCCAGGCGAACGCCCGCAGCATGTTGCGCACCTGGGCCATACAGGCCGCCGCCTGCAGGTCATGGCCCACCACATCCCCGATGACCAGCGCCGTCTTCCCGTCGGGCAGCGCGAAGACGTCGTACCAGTCGCCGCCGACCCGCGAGGCGTGCGGCGCCGGATGGTAGCGCACCGTCATCTCCAGGCCCTCGATGCGGGGGAGCGGCGGCAGCAGGTGGCGCTGCATGGTCTCGGCGACCCGCCGCTGCCGCTCGTAGAGCTGCGCGTTGTCCACGGCGAGCCCGGCCCGGCGGGCGATGTCGTCGACCAGCGCCAGCTCCGCCGCGTCGAACGGAGTCTCCTGGTCCGTACGGACCAGGGTCAGCGCGCCGAGCACCTTGCCCGGACCGCGCAGCGGCGCGATCACCGCGGACCGCATGCCGATCGCCCGGAACATCTCGCGCTGCTGGACGGCGACCCCGGAGTCCGGTGGTCCCGCGTAGTCGTCCGGTGAGACGATGCGCGGCGCGGCCCCGCGCAACACGCTGGACAGCGGCATCCGCGAGGACTCCAGCACCGGCGGCATCGGGCCGGCCAGCTCGTCCACCCGTACGTGCTGCCCGTTCACGTGGTGCACGACGGCGACCCGGCGCAGCGAGTTCTGCTCCTCCAGCAGATCCACCACCGCCCAGTCCGCCAATCGGGGCACGACCAGCCGGACGAGCCGCTTCAGCGATTCGTCCAGGTCCAGGGTGGAGGTCAGCACGGCGGTGGTCTCGGCGACCATGGTCAGCCGGTCGGCGAGGTCGGTGAGCGCCGCGACGTTCGCCGCGTCGGCGGGCTCGCGCTCCTCCTCGGGCGGCCGGCGGAAGAAGACCACGGCGGCGCCGCCCGGCGCGCCGTCCACCTCGTACGGCACGGACAGCCCGCCGACGCAGATCAGCTCGCCGTCCCCGCGCGCGAACCACTGGCAGCCGTCCAGGGAGACGGTCTCGCCGGCCAGGAACGCCTGGAGCAGCCGGCAGTTCGGCCGCGGCAGCCGGCTGCCGTCCGCGTTGCGGTGCAGCAGCTCGTGCGGGTCGCCGCCCAGCAGTTCGGCGGCCGGCCGGCCCAGCAGCTCCTCGGCCTTGGCGTTGACGTAGGAGATCCGCCCGAAGGCGTCCTGGACGTAGACCCCGGCCGCCAGCCCCGCCGGCAGGGCGGGTTCTCCCTCGCTCCCGGTCGCGGGACCTGACACGGGCGGCCCTCCTCACTGACGCCACACCGACCGACGGCCGTCTCCAGCGTCTCGCAGGATCGCGGCCGTGGCCTGCCCGGGAGCGCCGGGGGAGTGGCGTGAGCGCGGCCCGGGGCGTCAGGGCAGCAGGCCGGCCCGGCGGGCCGCGACGACCGCCTGCAGCCGGGTGCGGGCGCCCAGCTTGCGCATGGCGGAGCGCAGGTATCCCTTGACCGTCTCCGGACGCAGCCCCAGCCGCTCGGCGACCTCCGCATTCGTCGCACCGGAGGCCACCCAGGACAGCACGTCCACCTCGCGCGGCGCGAGGGACACCGCGGGGCCGCCGCGGGCCTCGCCCGAGGCCGCCGCGAGCCGGCCGCAGGCCGCCAGCATCTCCTGCCGCAGCGCCGGGTCGCCGATCCGGTGGGCCAGGGCACGCAGGGCGCTGTGCGCCTCCCTGACCTCTTCCCACATCACCGGATCGGCGGCGGTCGGCTGCCGGGCCACCGACAGCAGCCGCGCCACCTCGTCCTGCACCACCAGCGCCTGCTCCAGCTCCCTGGCCGCCTCCAGCGCGGCCGACAGCGGCCGGTCACCCAGTTGCAGCGGCTGCCGCAGCGCCCCGTACAGCACGCCGCGCACCCGCCGCCGTACCACGACCGGCACGGCCAGGACGGACTTCAGGCCCTCCGCCGCCACCGCCGCGTCGTACTCGTGGCTGATCACCACCGAGGAGTGGTAGTCGGTCACCGCGAACGGCCGGGAGCGGGCCGCGGCCTTGCCGCCCAGCCCGTTGCCCGAGTGGATGTGCAGGCCGTGCAGCGCGGTGGTGGCGGTGCCGGTCATCTCCTCGATGCGGAAGCGGCCACTGCCCGAGAGCAGACCACCGAAGGCCACGGGCAGCCCGCTGGCCCTGCGTAGCCGCAGCAGCGCCGCCCCGACTTCGGCGGACTCGTTCCGCTCCGCATCGTTCCGCACGCGTCAACCTCCGCTTCCCCCCATTCGGGGGTGGTGAGACCTGCGTCACTGATTACACGATGGCCGGAAGCCGCGGGGCAATGAGGAGGACACATGGCGGACACGCGCGGATCGAGCGCGACGGAGACGTTCCGGGCAGCACGGGACTTCCTGCTGCGGCACCGGGAGAACTACGACGCCGCACGCGAGGGCTTCAGTTGGCCGCGCCCCGAGCGCTTCAACTGGGCACTGGACTGGTTCGACGCCATCGCCCGGGACAACGAACGGCTCGCGCTGCACATCGTCGAGGAGGACGGCCGGGAGACCCGGCTGACCTTCGAGGAGATGCGCCGCCGGTCGAACCGGGCGGCGAACTGGCTGGCCTCGAAAGGAGTACGCGCCGGCGACCGCATCATCGTCATGCTCGGCAACCAGGCCGAGCTGTGGGAGACCGCGCTCGCCGCGATGAAGCTGCGCGCCGTCGTCATCCCCGCGACGCCGCTGCTCGGCCCCGCCGACCTCACCGACCGCGTCGAGCGGGGCCGCGCCCGGCACGTGATCGTGCGGTCCGCCGACACGGCCAAGTTCGACGGCGTGCCCGGCGAGTACACCCGGATCGCGGTGGGCGGCGCGGCGCCCGGCTGGCTCGCCTACGAGGACGCGTACGACAGCTCCGACGCCTTCGAGCCCGTCGGCGAGACCGCGCCGGACGACCCGCTGATGCTGTACTTCACCTCCGGGACGACGGCCCGGCCCAAGCTGGTCGAGCACACCCACACCTCGTACCCGGTCGGCCACCTGGCGACGATGTACTGGATCGGCCTCCGGCCGGGCGACGTGCACCTGAACATCTCCTCGCCGGGCTGGGCCAAGCACGCCTGGTCCAACCTCTTCGCGCCCTGGAACGCCGAGGCCACCGTCTTCCTCTACAACTACACCCGGTTCGACGCGGCCCGGCTGATGGCGGAGATGGACCGGGCGCACGTCACCACCTTCTGCGCGCCGCCCACCGTCTGGCGGATGCTCATCCAGGCCGACCTGAGCGCCCTGAAGACCGCGCCCCGCGAGACCGTCGCGGCCGGCGAGCCGCTCAACCCGGAGATCATCGAGCAGGTCCGCCAGAGCTGGGGCGTGACCATCCGGGACGGCTTCGGCCAGACCGAGACCGCCGTCCAGGTCGCCAACACCCCCGGCCAGCCGCTCAAGCCCGGTTCGATGGGCCGCCCCACGCCCGGCTACGACGTGGTCCTGCTGGACCCGGTGACCGGCGAGCCGGGCGACGAGGGCGAGATCGCGCTCGACCTGCGGGACCGCCCGGTCGGCCTGATGGCCGGCTACCACGGCGACCCCGAGCGCACCGCCGAGGCGATGGCCGGCGGCTACTACCGCACCGGCGACATCGGCGCCCGGGACGGCGACGGCTACCTGACGTACATCGGCCGCGCCGACGACGTCTTCAAGGCCTCCGACTACAAGATCAGCCCTTTCGAGCTGGAGAGCGCGCTGCTGGAGCACGAGGCGGTCGCCGAGGCCGCCGTCGTCCCCGCGCCCGACCCGCTGCGGCTGGCCGTGCCCAAGGCGTACATCGTGCTGGCCGCCGGCTGGGAGCCCGGCCCGGCGACCGCCAAGGCGCTCTTCGAGCACTCCCGCGAGGTGCTGGCCCCCTACAAGCGCGTCCGGGTCCTGGAGTTCGCCGAGCTGCCCAAGACCGTGTCCGGCAAGATCCGCCGCATCGAGCTGCGCGAGCGCACCGCCGGCGGCGACCGCTCCGCCGAGTACCGCGAGGAGGACCATCGATGAGCGCAACCGAGAACGCCACCGCACCGGACGGCCGGCCGCTGTCCTATGAGAGCGGCGAGCGCGACCGCCCGCTGCTGGACCGCACCATCGGAGCCGACCTGGAGCTGGCCATCGAGCGGTTCGGCGACCGTGAGGCGCTGGTCGACGTGGCCGGCGGCCGGCGCTGGACGTACGAGCAGTTCGGCCGCGCCGTCGACGAGGTCGCGCTCGGCCTGCTCGCCAAGGGCATCGGCAAGGGCGACCGGGTGGGCATCTGGGCGCCCAACTGCGCCGAATGGACGCTGGTCCAGTACGCCACGGCCCGTATCGGGGCCATCATGGTCAACATCAACCCGGCCTACCGGGTGCACGAACTGGCGTACGTGCTCAACCAGTCGGGCATCGCGCTGCTGGTCTCCGCGACCGCGCACAAGACCAGCGACTACCGGCGCATGGTCGAGGAGGTGCGCCCGGACGCCGGGAGCCTCCGCGAGGTCGTCCACATCGCCGACCCCACCTGGGAGGAGCTGCTCGCGGCCGGCACGTCGGTGCCCGCGGCGAGACTGGCGGAGATCGCGGCGACCCTCACCCCCGACGACCCGATCAACATCCAGTACACCTCCGGCACCACCGGCTTCCCCAAAGGCGCCACCCTCTCGCACCGCAACATCCTCAACAACGGCTACTGGGTGGGCGAGGCCGTCGGCTACACCGAACAGGACCGGGTCTGCCTGCCGGTGCCCTTCTACCACTGCTTCGGCATGGTCATGGGCAACCTCGCGATCACCTCGCACGGCGCCTGCTCGGTCATCCCCGCCCCCTCCTTCGACCCCGCCGCGACGCTCCGCGCCGTGCAGCAGGAGCGCTGCACCTCCCTCTACGGCGTCCCGACCATGTTCATCGCCGAGCTGAACCTCCCCGACTTCGCCTCCTACGACCTCTCCTCGCTGCGCACCGGCATCATGGCCGGCTCACCCTGCCCGGTAGAGGTCATGAAGCGGGTGGTCGCCGAGATGCACATGGCGGAGGTCTCCATCTGCTACGGCATGACCGAGACCTCGCCCGTCTCCACCCAGACCCGCCGCGACGACGACCTGGAGCACCGCACGGAGACCGTCGGCCGGGTGCTGCCGCACGTCGAGGTCAAGGTCGTCGACCCGGCGACGGGGGAGACGGTGGAGCGCGGCGAGCCCGGCGAACTGTGCACCCGCGCGTACAGCGTGATGCTCGGCTACTGGGAGGAGCCCGAGCGCACCGCGGAGGCCATCGACGCGGACGGCTGGATGCACACCGGCGACCTGGCCGTCATGAACGACGACGGCTACCTCCGGATCGTCGGCCGCATCAAGGACATGATCATCCGGGGCGGCGAGAACGTGTATCCGCGCGAGATCGAGGAGTTCCTCTACTCCCACCCCAAGATCGCGGATGTGCAGGTGGTCGGCGTACCGGACGAGAAGTACGGCGAGGAGATCGCCGCCTGCGTCATCCTCAAGGACCCGGACACCACCCTCACGCAGGCGGAGCTGGCCGACTTCTGCCGCGACCGCCTCGCCCACTACAAGGTCCCGCGCTACGTCGACGTGCTCGACGCCTTCCCGATGACGGTCAGCGGCAAGGTCCGCAAGGTCGAACTCCGCGACCGGCTGGCCGAGGAGCTCAGGGCCGGTCCAGCCTGAGGCGCTGCGCGCGCGGCAGCCCGGCGACCACCAGGTCGTAGGAGTCCTCGATCAGCTCCCTGATCCGGTGGTCCGGGAGGGCGCCGGTGAGGGTGACGGTGTTCCAGTGCCGCTTGTTGAGGTGGTAGCCGGGGACGATCTCGGGGTGTGCCGCGCGCAGCCGTACCGCTTCCTCGGGGTCGCACTTGAGGCTCACGGTGAGCGGGTCGGCGGCGTCCAGCGCGGAGAGCGCGAAGATCTTGCCGCCCACCTTGTAGACCGCCACGTCGGGGTTGAAGGGGTACTCCTCGACGGCGCCGTTGAACTCCAGGCAGAAGGCGCGCAGGGCGCGGTGGTCGATCATGCGGCCATTATCCGGCCGGGCCCGCGTGCTGCCGTCGGCAAGCACATGACCGGCCAAGTTCCCCCAAACGGAGAAGGAGGCCGGGCCGGGCGGACCGAGGCGCTCTTGATCGCGCAGAGCTCTTGACCTGTCTACTCGTCATATGGCTGATTGAGAGGCCCTTGACGAGGTGATGGAGGAAAGCTCTGTGCTCACGCTCGAAGGCAAGACCGCGGTCATCACGGGTGCGGCCCGCGGCCAGGGAGAGGCGGAGGCCCGGCTGTTCGCGCGGCTCGGCGGACGGGTGGTCCTGGCCGACGTGCTGGACGAGCCCGGGAAGCGGGTCGCCGACGAGATCGGTGAGGCGGCGCGCTACGTCCACCTCGACGTCACCGACGAGGCGGGCTGGCAGACGG
Source organism: Streptomyces niger (assembly GCF_000718305.1). Lineage (GTDB taxonomy): Bacteria > Actinomycetota > Actinomycetes > Streptomycetales > Streptomycetaceae > Streptomyces > Streptomyces niger. The sequence goes on along the minus strand of NZ_JOFQ01000019.1, from coordinate 11,737 downwards.
TCGTGGCCGCCGCGACCGCGGAGTTCGGCGGCGTGGACGTACTGATCAACAACGCCGGCGTGCTGCGCTCGATGCCGCTGGCCGACGAGACCATGGAGAACTTCGAACGCACGCTGCGGATCAACCTCGTCGGCCCGTTCCTCGGCATCAAGGCGGTCCGCGAGGCGATGATCGCGGCCGGCGGCGGCTCGATCGTCAACATCTCCTCCGTCGGCGGGCTCACCGGCATCCCCCGCACCGGCGGCTACGGCGCGTCCAAGTGGGGCCTGCGCGGCCTGACGAAGGTCGCGGCGCTGGAGCTGGGCCAGTACGGCATCCGGGTCAACTCCGTACACCCGGGCGTCATCGACACCCCGATGCTCGCCGAGGTGGCGGCCACGGCGGACGCGGGCGTGGCACCGGCCGTCGCGCTCGGCCGCATCGGCCTGCCGGACGACGTCGCGGGCCTGGTCGCCTTCCTCGCCTCGGACGCCTCCGCCTACCTGACCGGCGCCGAGATCGCCGTGGACGGCGGCTCGTCGGCGGGCCCGGTGCCGCCGGCCGCCGTGCAGGGCGAGGCGGCCGCTGTGGGATAACTCTCGCCCACCGCGCCCGCAGGGGCGAAGGGGGCGTGGCACGACAGAACGGGCGCACGGTACCGGCTGGTTCACGACCGGTTCCGTGCGCCCTTCTTGCTGCCGCGGCAGTCCGTAGACTGTTCGGGAAGGCGAACAGTGGCGAACGGTGCCTCGGTCGGGCCGTTCGGTTGACGGAACAGGAGCGCGGCCGCGTCGCCGCGGAAGGGCGGCACGGTGGACGTCCCCGAAGGCTCGATCCGGGACATGCTGGCGGCGAACCTGAAGCGCGCCAGGGCGCAGCGCGGGCTCTCGCTCTCCGAGCTGTCCCGGCGCTCCAGGATCGGCAAGGCGACCCTCTCGCAGCTGGAGTCCGGCACCGGGAACCCCACCATCGAGACGGTGTTCAGCCTCTCCCGCGCGCTGGCGGTGCCGATCTCCGGGCTGCTGGACACCAGCCCCGCCGACGGCCCGACCGTGGTGCGCGCCGCGGACGTGGAGGTGCTCAGCGGCGACGCGGTGGACCTGCGCCCGCTGCGCCGGTTCGAGCTGGGCGAGGGCGGCTTCGAGGTGTACGACCAGCAGGTGCGCGAGGGGGCCCGGCAGGACTCGCTGGGGCATGTCGGCACCGAGCACACGATCGTGCAGGCCGGCCGGCTCGCCGTGGACGTCGAGGGCGAGCGCGTCGAGCTCGGGCCCGGCGACTACATCGGCTTCGACGCCTCGCGGCCGCACGCCTACACGGCGCTGGGCGGCCCGGTCCGCTCGGTGCTGCTGCTGCACTACCGGGCGGGCGGGCGGCCGGCGGACGGGGAAGCGCACCCGGCGCTGGGCCCGCACGCCTGAGGGCCCGTGCGCCGGCCTGGATGCGGCGCAGCTGATGCAGTGCAGCTGATGCGGCGCAGCTGATGCTTCGTCAGGTGCGATCCCGGTCCGCCCCATTGACCATCCCCCTGGGCCTCTCCTAGCCTCACAACGTTCGGTAAAGCGAACGAAGGAGCGGCCTATGCGGTCGATGAACGGAACGCGGGTGGTGGTCATCGGCGCCGGCATCGTCGGCGCGGCCTGCGCCCGCGAACTCGCCCTGACCGGCGGCTTCCAGGTGACGGTCGTGGACCGGGGCGGCGCGGCCGAGGCGACCACCGCGCACGGCGAGGGCAACGTCCTCGTCTCCGACAAGGGCCCCGGCCCCGAACTCCGGCTCGCCCAGCTCTCCCGCCGCCTGTGGCCCGAGACACTGGCCGCCGTCGCGGCGCGCTCGCCCCGCGCCGCCGATGTCGTACGCGCCGTCGAATGGGACCCCAAGGGCGGCATCGTCGTCGCCACCACCGAGGCCGGCGCCGCGGAGCTCACCCGCTTCGCCGCCGCCCAACGCGCGGCCGGCGTACGGGCCGAACCGCTGGACGCCGCCGCGCTCGCCGCCGCCGAGCCGCACCTCACCCGCGACCACGCCGCGGCCCTGCACTACCCCGAGGACGCCCAGGTCCAGCCCGCCGCCGCGGCCGCCGCACTGCTCGGCGACGCCCTCGCGCACGGCGCCACGCTCCGCACCGGATGCGAGGTGCGCGGCGCCCGTACCCGCGGCGGCCGGCTCACCGCCGTCCGCACCACCGAGGGCGACCTGGCCGCCGACCTCGTCATCAACGCGGCGGGCCCCTGGTCCGGACGGCTCGCCGCCCGCCTCGGCGCCCCCGTGGACGTCCGCCCGCGCCGCGGCGACATCCTCGTCACGGCCCCGCTGCCGCCCACCGTCTTCCACAAGGTCTACGACGCCGACTACGTGGGCGCGGTCGGCAGCAGCGCCGAGGACCTGCAGACCTCGGCCGTCGTCGAGGCCACCCGCGGCGGCAGCGTGCTGCTCGGCTCCTCCCGCCGTCGTACCGGCTTCGACGACCGGCTGCGCCCCGACGTGCTGTCCGCGCTCGCCGCCAAGGCCCTCCGGCTCTTCCCCGGCCTCGCCGGCGTGGCCGTCATGCGCGCCTACGGCGGCTTCCGCCCGTACGTCCCCGACCACCTGCCCGTCATCGGCGCCGACCCGCGGCTGCCGGGCCTGTGGCACGCGAGCGGCCACGAAGGCGCCGGCATCGGCCTCTCCCTCGGCACCGCCCGCCTGCTGCGCGACCTGGTGTGCGGTGCGGAGCCGGAGATCGACCCGGCCCCGTTCCGGGTGGACCGCCCGGCCGTACTGGGCGCCTCGGCCACCGCCCCGAGTGAGGAGAGCGCATGAGCCCCCGACTGTTCCGCGCCCCGTCCGACACCCCCGGGCAGCGGCCCGAACGCCCCCTGCGCATCACCGTGGACGGCGAGCCGGTCGACGGCGTCGCGGGCCAGAGCATCGCGGGCGTGCTGCTCGCGGCCGGCCGCACCTCCTGGCGCACCGCCCGCTCGGGCGCCCCGCGCGGCGTCTTCTGCGGCATCGGCGTCTGCTTCGACTGCGTCCTGACCGTCAACGACGTCCCCGACGTGAGAGCCTGCCGCCGCCGCGCCGCGGACGGGGATGCGGTGACCACCCAGACGCGGGCGGCGGAGGACGAGGACGCGGTGACCACGCAGACGGGGGCGGCGGGGGACGGGGACGAGCCGGCCGTTCGGGCGCGTACGGCGCCGGAGAGTCGGGGGGATCGGGCATGACGGCCGCTTCGCGCGAGGACGCCCGTCGTCACGTGGTCGTCGTCGGGGCCGGGCCCGCGGGCCTTGCCGCCGCGGCTGCCGCGCTGGCCGCCGGGGCGCGGGTCACCCTGGTCGACGCGGCCGAGCGGCCCGGTGGCCAGTACCACCGCACGCTCGCCGAGGAGTTCGGCGGGCCGCACGACGGCGGGTCCCCCTTCGCGCGCCTCCGTCGCCGCGTCCTCGGCCACCCGCGCTGCACGTGGCGCGCGGAGACCTCCGTCTGGGCACTGGAGCGGCCGGACCCCGAGCAGCCGGGCCCGCCCCTCGTCCACACCCTGACCGGCCCCGCCGACGGCAACGGTCGGCGGCGCCGCGTCCTCACCCCGGACGCCCTGGTGCTCGCCCCCGGCGCCCACGACCGCGTCCTGCCGTTCCCCGGCTGGGACCTGCCCGGGGTGTACGCGGCCGGTGCCGCGCAGGCGCTCGTCAAGGGCGAACGGCTGGTGATCGGCGACGCCGTACTGCTCGCGGGCACCGGCCCGTTCCTGCTCCCGGTCGCCGCCTCGCTGCTGGCCGCCGGCGCCGGGCTGCGGGAGGTGCTGGAGGCCAACCCGGCAGCGACGGTCGCCCGCGGCTGGGCGCGCCGCCCCTGGGAGCTGACGGCGCAACCGGGCAAGGCCGCCGAACTCGCCCGGTACGCCACACTGTTGGCGCGCCACCGCGTCCCGTACCGCACGGGCCGGACCGTCATCGAGGCACGCGGCGAGGGTCGCGTCGAGGAGGCCGTCACCGCACGGCTGCGGCCCGACTGGTCGGTGGTCCCGGGCACCGAGCGGACCGTCGCCGTGGACGCGCTCTGCGTCGGCCACGGCTTCAGCCCGCAGCTGGAACTGCCGCTCGCCGCGGGCTGCACGCTGCTGCGCACCCCGGCCGGCCCGGCCGGCGAGTTCGTCGCCGTCGACGGTGACCAGCTGACCAGCGTCCCCGGCGTGTACGCGGCGGGGGAGATCACCGGCATCGCGGGCGCGCCCGCCGCCCGTACCGAAGGCGCGCTGGCCGGCTGGCTCGCCGCCGGCGGCGAGCCCGCTGCCCCCGCGCTGCGCCGGGTCCGCCGCAACCGCGACCGCGGCCGGGCCTTCGCCGCACGGCTCGCCGCCGCCCACCCCGTCGGCGCCGCCTGGCCCGGCTGGCTGCGCTCTGAGACGGTGATCTGCCGCTGCGAGGAGACGGACTACGGCGCGCTGTGCCGGGCCGCCGCCGACGAAGCGGGCGCCGCGCCGCGCGTCACGAAGCTCGCCACCCGCGCGGGCCTCGGCCCCTGCCAGGCCCGGATCTGCGGTCCCATCGTCGCCGAGCTCACCACCCGGTTGCGCGGCGCCCCGCCGGGCGGCCCGGCGGAGGGCCTGCCGTCCGCGGCGCCGCACCGCCGCCCCCTCGCCCAGCCCATCCGCCTCGGTGAGCTGGCCCGTACCCCCGACGCACCGGACACCGGCACGACCGATCCGAGCGATCCGACCGATCCGAGCCATCCGAGCGAACCGACCGACTCGAAGGAGAGCACCGCATGAACAGCACCGCCTCCCACCGCCCCGCCGGCCTCGGCGGCGTCGTCGTCGCGACCGCGCTGCCGTACCGCGCGGACCCGGCGGCCCCGGCCGGGCTCGCCGTCGACCTGGATCGGTACGCCGAGCACTGCCGCTGGCTGCTGGACAGCGGCTGCGACGGCATCGGCCCGAACGGCTCGCTGGGGGAGTACTCCTCGCTCACCGACGCCGAGCGCCGCGCGGTCGCCCGGACGGCGGTCGAAGCCGCGAACGGCGACGGCACCGTGATCGTCGGCGTGCACGGCGTCGGCAGCCACCAGGCCCGGCACTGGGCCGAGATCGCCGCGGAGGACGGCGCCGACGGGGTGCTCTGCCTCCCGCCGACCATGTACCGCGCCAACCCCGGCGAGGTCATCGCCCACTTCGAGGCGGTGGCCGGCGTCGGCCTGCCCGTCATGGTCTACAACAACCCCATCGACACCAAGGTCGACCTCACCCCGCAACTCCTCGGTGAGATCGCGCAGATCGACAACGTCGTGGCGGTCAAGGAGTTCTCCGGCGACGTGCGCCGGGTGCTGGAGATCAAGGAGCACGCACCCGGACTGGACGTCATCAGCGGCGCGGACGACGTGGTGCTGGAGAGCCTGCTGATGGGCGCCGTCGGCTGGTTCGCCGGCTTCCCGAACGTCTTCCCCGCCGAGTCCGCGAAGCTCTACGCGTTGGCCGGGGCCGGGCGGCTGGCGGAGGCCCGCGCGCTGTACGAGCCGCTGGTCGCCGCCTTCCGCTGGGACTCCCGCACGGAGTTCGTACAGGCCATCAAGGCCGGCATGGACCAGGTCGGCCGGTACGGCGGGCCGTGCCGCCCGCCGCGCGGCCCGCTCGTCCCCGAGCACCGCGAGCAGGTCCGGGCCGACATGGCCCGCGCGATCATCGCTCTCGACAAGCTGGCGGCCGCCTGATGAGATCCCTCCGCACCCTCACCGCCGTCGACTCGCACACCGAAGGCATGCCGACCCGGGTGGTGACCGGCGGGGTCGCCCCGGTCCCGGGCGCCACCATGGCCGACCGCCGCCGGTACGCCGTCGAACACCTCGACGGACTGCGCCGGTTCCTCGTCGACGAGCCGCGCGGCCATCCCGCCATGAGCGGCGCCCTGCTGCAGCCGCCCACCCGCGACGACGCCGACTGGGGCGTCCTCTACATCGAGGTCAGCGGCTTCCTGCCGATGTGCGGGCACGGCACGATCGGCGTCGCCACGGTCCTGGTCGAGACCGGCATGGTCCCGGTCACCGAGCCGGAGACCGTCGTCCGGCTGGACACCCCGGCCGGGCTCGTCGAGGCGCGGGTGACGGTGCACGACGGGGCCGCCGAGAAGGTCACGCTGCGCAACGTGGATGCCTTCGCGCTCGAACTGGACGCCGAGGTCGACGTGCCGGGCCTCGGCGAGGTCCGCTACGACATGGCGTACGGCGGCAACTTCTACGCGATCGTGGAGCTGGACCGGCTGGGGCTGCCGTTCGACCGGGCCCGCAAGGACGAGATTCTCTCCGCCGGCCTGGCGATCATGGGCGCGGTCAACGAGCAGAACCGCCCGGCGCACCCGGTCGACCCGCTCATCTCCGGCTGCAAGCACGTGCAGTTCGTCGCGCCCGGCTCCGACGCCCGGCACTCGCGCAACGCCATGGCCATCCACCCCGGCTGGTTCGACCGCTCGCCCTGCGGTACGGGCACCTCGGCCCGCATGGCCCAGCTGCACGCCCGCGGCGAACTCCCCCTCCACACCGACTTCGTGAACGAGTCGTTCATCGGGACGCGGTTCACGGGGCGGCTCGTCGGCACCACCGAGGTCGGCGGACTGCCGGGTGTCGTACCGGAGTTCGCGGGCCGCGCGTGGATCACCGGCACCGCCAACTACCTGCTGGACCCCCGGGACCCCTTCCCCGAGGGGTTCGTCCTGTGAGCGTCGCGAGAGAGATCTTCCGCCGCAAGCCCGTGGACTCCTCCGAGGAGGAGAGCGCGGGCGGGCTGCGCCGCACGATGGGGCTGTGGCAACTGGTCGCGCTGAGCCTGGGCGGCCTCGTCGGCGCGGGCGTCTTCTCGCTGGCCGGGGTGGTCGCGCACGAGGACGCCGGGCCCGGCGTCATGCTGTCCTTCCTGATCGCGATCATCGCCAGCAGCGCGGCGGCGCTCTGCTACGCCGAGTTCGCCGGCACCATCCCGAAGGCGGGCTCCGCGTACACCTACTCCTACGCGGCGCTCGGCGAGATCGTCGGCTGGGCCATCGGCTGGGACCTGCTGCTGGAGTACACCGCGATCGTCGCCGTGGTGGCCATCGCCGTCTCCGGCTACTTCTCCTACGTCCTGCACGGCGTCGGCCTCGACCTGCCGGCCTGGATGCTCGGCGCGCCCGGCACCGGCGCCGGGCACCGCGTCGACCTGCTCGCCGCGCTGCTCTGCCTGCTGCTGGCTTTCGTCCTCTCGCGCGGTACGAAGGAGTCGGCGCGCTTCGAGACGGTCCTGGTCGTGGTCAAGCTGGGCATCGTGGCGCTGGTCGTGGTCGCCGGGGCCTTCCACATCTCGGCGGGCAACTACAGCCCGTTCCTGCCGTACGGCCTCGGTGGCGCGTTCACTGGCGCCGCGACCACGTTCTTCGCGGTCTACGGGTACGACGCGATGAGCGCGGCCGCGGAGGAGAGCGCCGAGGCGAAGAAGGTGCTGCCGAAGGCCATCGTGCTCTCCCTCGCCATCGCCGCGGTCGTCTACCTCCTGGTCTGCGTCGTGCTGCTCGGCATGCAGGACTACCGGCGCATCGACGTGCACAGCCCGTTCTCCAGCGCGCTGGCCTCCGTAGGCCTCGGCGGGCTCGGCATGGTGGTCGCCGTCGGTGCCATCATCGGCATCACCACCTCGGCCTTCGCCAACATGCTGGCGGTGTCGCGGGTGTGGTACTCGATGAGTCGGGACGGGCTGCTGCCGCGGTACTTCGCGCGGAACCACCCCGAGCGGCAGGTGCCGACGCGGGTGATCTGGCCGGTCGGCATCGGCTCGGCGCTGATCGCCGGGTTCCTGCCGATCCGGGAGGCCGCCGATCTCACCAACATCGGCATCCTGATGGCGTTCATCGTGGTCGCGGTGGCGGTCGTGGTCATGCGGCGCACGCGGCCCGATCTGCCGCGGGCCTTCCGTACGCCGCTGGTGCCGCTCCTCCCGGCCGTCGGCGTGGCCTTCTCCGGCTGGCTGATCGCCAACCTGGACCCGGTGACCTGGCTGCGCTTCGCGGGCTGGATGGCGGTCGGCATGATCGTGTACGCGCTGTTCGGTTACCGCAACTCGCAGGAGCGTCCGGGGCGTTCGGACGCCGCCCGGGGCCGGCTCACGGGCCGTTCCTGATCAGCTCGTCCGCCGCGTCGTTCACCGGCTGCGGGGTGCCCGTGAGGTCCATGACGAACAGCGGCACGTGCAGTGCGTCGGCGCGGGACCGGGCGTCCTTGGCGTACCCGGCGAGCGAGAAGAACACCGCGAGCGCCGAGTCGTTGAGGCCGTTCAGCCAGACCGTCTCGATCTCGCGGAGGCGGGTGGGACGGGTGGTCGGGTCGACCTGGGCGACCAGCCCGCGGCCCCGTACGTCCACCCCCGACGCGCTGCGCTCGGGGGCGCGTACGACCTCGGTGAAGCCCAGCCACTTCAGGTACTGGACGGCGGCGGTGACGCAGTCCCGGGCGGTCCGTATCGTCACGGGGCGGAAGGCGGGCCGCAGCGTGGCCGGGGGCGTGGGGGAGCGGTAGCGGTGCGCGGCACGGCCGGGCGGGGTGGTCTCCGGGGCGGGGGGTCCCGGTGCCGGTATGACCGGGACCCGGGCGACGGTGCCGCAGGCGCACGCCGACTCCGGCGCCGGCCACTCGTCCAGCCGGCCGCAGGACTCGCACCGCACCTCGACCCAGGAGCTCTGCCAGGTGCGGTGCTGGATCTCGACGGGCACCCCGCCGCGCAGGACGGGCATGGTCAGGGGCGCCCCGCAGGCGCACGGGAAGGTGGGCGGCGTGAAGGCGTTCTCGCGGCGGCACGTGGGGCAGCGCACCGGCACGCTGTCGGCCATGTTCGGCTCCTGGCGGGTTGGTCGGTTCATCACCGCCCATGGTCCCCCGGAACGCGTCGTTCGCGCGGCGAAACGCGCGGAGAGCGACACAGGGCCCGGCGCTCCGTGACCGTACGGAGCGCCGGGCCCTGCGGGTGGTACCCGTCCGGTGACACGGGATACAGGCGCGACAGGACACGCGCCACCGGACGGAGTCTGGGGGAGGGGTGGGAAGGGGGTGCTCCGCGGTGCGGGGAGAGGACGCGCCCTTCCCTATGGGACGCGCCCGTACCACCGCACTGGCTTCTCCCGTGGCACCGCGGAGCCACCGTCGGCCGGCGGCCGAGGCCGCCGGCCGGTCCGTACCGCCCGGCCACCCCTCAACGGGCCGGACGGTACGGACGCGTAAGGGTGCTGACCTCCCGTCAGTCCTCACGCCGTCTGCCGGACCGGTGTCAGTCCTCGCGCAGCTCGCGGACCTTGGCCTCGACGCGCTTGCCGTAGTCCTGGTCCGCCGCGCTGAAGTGCGCGATCATCTTTTCGATGACGTCGTCGCGGGAGACCTGCGAGAGGCCGCCGGCGATGTTCGCCACCAGACGCTGCTTCTCGTCCTCCGACATCAGCCGGTACAGCTCGCCGGCCTGGAAGTAGTCGTCGTCCTTGGTGTGCTGCGGCGCCTCGTGGGTGCCGGTGTGCCCGTTGACGGCGAACGGGGCGGACAGCGCCTCGTTCGTCTGCACCGGGCCGCCGTAGCTGTTCGGCTCGTAGTTCTTGGCGTTGCGGTCGTACGCGTTGGCGGCCATGAAGCCGTCCCGGCCGTAGTTGTTCGCCTTGGTGGCCTTGGGCGCGTTGACCGGCAGCAGGGTGTGGTTGACGCCCAGGCGGTAGCGCTGCGCGTCGGCGTAGGCGAAGAGCCGGCCCTGCAGCATCTTGTCGGGCGACGGGCCGATGCCGGGCACGAAGTTGTTCGGCGAGAACGCGGCCTGCTCGACCTCGGCGAAGACGTTGTCCGGGTTGCGGTCCAGGACCATCCGGCCCACGCGCTGCAGCGGGTAGTCCTTGTGCGGCCACACCTTGGTCAGGTCGAACGGGTTGAAGCGGTAGTCCGCCGCCTCGGCCGCCGGCATGATCTGCACGTACAGCGTCCAGGACGGGTACACGCCGCGCTCGATGGACTGGAGCAGGTCGGTCTGGTGCGAGTTCGGGTCGGTGCCCGACAGCTCGGCGCCCTGCTCGGCGTCCAGGCAGCGGATGCCCTGGTTGGTCTTGAAGTGGTACTTGACGAAGAACTGCTCGCCCTTGGCGTTGGTCCACTGGTAGGTGTGTGAACCGAAGCCGTGCATGTGGCGGTAGGAGGCCGGGATGCCGCGGTCGCCCATCAGCCAGGTGACCTGGTGGATCGCCTCGGGCGAGTGCGCCCAGAAGTCCCAGACGTTGTCCGGCTCCTGCTTGCCCGTGAAGGGGTCGCGCTTCTGGGAGTGGATGAAGTCGGGGAACTTGATCGGGTCCTTGATGAAGAACACCGGGGTGTTGTTGCCGACGAGGTCGTAGTTGCCCTCTTCGGTGTAGAACTTGACCGCGAAGCCGCGCGGGTCACGCGCCGCGTCCGGGCCGCCGAGGCTGTCGGCGACGGTCGAGAAGCGGATGAACAGCTCGGTCCGCTTGCCGACGGTGTTCAGGAAGTCGGCGCGGGTGAAGCCGGTGACGTCGTCGGTCACCTCGAAGTAGCCGTAAGCACCGGAACCGCGGGCGTGCACCACACGCTCCGGGATGCGCTCCCGGTTGAAGCGGGCGAGCTTCTCGATGAGGTGCTGGTCCTGCAGGACGATCGGGCCACCGACGCCGGCGGTGGCGGAGTTCTGGTTGTCGGCGACGGGGGCGCCCGACTCCGTGGTGAGTGTGCGCGCCGTCAGCGTGGGCTTCGACATGGTGACCTTCCGTACGAAGAGCGCGGAAGCCGACTTCCGCATGTTGGAGCGTATGGAGGGCTCCAACCAAACGTCAACAGTTTGTTGAAAACTTGCTGGGGGTCCTTCTACCACCGCACGCAGCGGCCGGAAAAGGGTCCCGGCGGCGGCACCTGGGCGCGACAGGACAGGTGTCGGTGCCGCCGCCGGAGTCTGTGTGCGAGGCATCAGACCTCGGGTGCGGCCAGGACGGAGACCAGCACCGGACGCCGCGTGGAGACGGTCTCCGTGACCTGGTTCGGCCGTGGGGCGCCGCTCCGTACCGGCAGCGGTGCGTCCGCCGCCGACGCGTACGCGAGCTCCGCCTCGGCCGTTCCCGGGGACAGCTCCACCAGGACCGGACCCGGCCGGCCCTCGCGGGCCGTGCGGAACGCCTCGCGCAGCGCCCACGGCAGGCGGGCGGCCGAGGCGGCCGGCAGCACCTGCTTGGTCACCGGCCGGGCCGGTCCGGCGGCGCCGGGCCCGGCCGCGAGGCAGACCAGCGGCACGCCGTCGGCCTGCGCGGTGTGCAGGCCGGGCACCAGCCCCGGCCCGGACGCCGCGCCCGCGACGACCACCCCGGTACGCCCGCTCGCACGGGCCCAGCCGTCGGCCATGTGCACGGCCGACTGGGGGTGACGGGCCGTCAGGCGACCGAGGCCCGCCGCCGCGAACGCCGCGTACAGCGGGGCGCCGGGCGCGTCCGGGCAGCCGAAGGCGTGGTCGACGCCCTCGTCCCGGACGATCCGGGCGGCCGCCGCCGCTGCGGTCGTCCTCGGTGTCGGCATCGGTCGCTCCCCCTCTCGGCCCGTCGCTCAGGCCTGGGTGGGGAGGCCGGAGAGGCGCTCGACGCCGCGCAGGAGGGCGGAGTGGTCCAGGCCGCCGTCGCCCTGGGCGCGCAACGACGCAACGAGGTTGGCGACGACGGCGCCGACGGGGAGGGCCGCGCCGACGTTGCGGGCGGCGTCGGTGACGATGCCCATGTCCTTGTGGTGCAGGTCGATGCGG
>NZ_JOFQ01000018.1 GCF_000718305.1 Streptomyces niger | reverse complement strand
CTCATGGCCGTGCCCGGGTGGCCGTTACCGACCTTCTGCACGGCATCTGCTGCCAGAACGCGGACGGTATCGACGGCCCGCTGGTCCATTTCGGTCCACTCAAGACCTGTGGTGGTCGGCTTGGTGCTCACCCTGGGTCAGGGCTCCTCTCCACATGTCGAATGCCGGGGGTCGGAAATGCCCTCGGACGCTGTCGAGCCTACCTGCGCACGAGGCGCAATTTTCCGCCGGAACCCCGGTCGACGCCCCCTGCAACACATGAGTTTTCCGGCTGCCGAACGAGCGCCCGAATGAGCAGGTGAACGCCCAGGAGACGGGGGGTGTCGACCCTGCTTTCAGACTGCCGCCCGGCGCCCCCTTTCGCCCGCTGATCATCCGCGTGTCCGGGCACTCGGGTGCCATTCCTCCCGGCCGGGGCGGCGCCAACACGACCCCACCCCCGCGAAGGTCGCGCTACCCGCAACGTCTAGAGTGGCGTGGTACGCGCAAGTCTTCACCGGGTCTTCATCGCCCGGAAGAGCTTGCTGGCCTTTATCTCCGCGGTGCAACAGCCGCAGAAGTTACTTCCAGGGGTGTGCGTGACGGCCGTCGAATCCCGTCCTGCGGGTGGGGGCACCTCCCATGCTCTTCAAGCCATGGGGGCGCCTTCTCGGAGCCCGGGGAATCCCGGTCCCGTGAACCGGCCGTTCGGGGCCCGGATCATGGCATTCGTGGCACTGACCAAGCCGCGGATCATCGAACTGCTGCTCATCACCACCGTTCCGGTGATGTTCCTCGCCGAACAGGGCGTGCCCGACCTGATGCTGGTGCTCCTCACCTGCGTCGGCGGCTACCTCTCGGCGGGCGGCGCCAATGCCCTGAACATGTACATCGACCGCGACATCGACGCGCTCATGGAGCGCACGTCGCAGCGTCCGCTGGTCACCGGCATGGTCAGCCCGCGCGAGTGCCTGGTCTTCGGCGTCTCGCTCGCGGTGGTCTCCACGCTGCTCTTCGGACTGACCGTCAACTGGCTGTCGGCGTGGCTCTCGCTCGGCGCGCTGCTGTTCTACGTGGTCGTCTACACGATGATCCTGAAGCGCCGCACCTCCCAGAACATCGTCTGGGGCGGGATCGCCGGCTGCCTGCCGGTCCTCATCGGCTGGTCCTCCGTGACCAACTCGATGTCCTGGGCGCCGATCATCCTCTTCCTGGTCATGTTCTTCTGGACGCCGCCGCACTACTGGCCGCTGTCCATGAAGGTGAAGGACGACTACGCGCGCGTCGGCGTGCCGATGCTCCCCGTCCTGGCCTCCAACAAGGTGGTCGCGCGTCAGATCGTGCTCTACAGCTGGGTGATGGTCGGCGTGTCGCTGCTGCTGCAGCCGCTGGGCTACACCGGTTGGTTCTACACGATCGTCGCAGTCCTGTGCGGAGCCTTCTGGCTCAAGGAGGCGCACGGCCTCCAGTCCCGCGCCAAGGCCGAGATCACCGGGGCGAAGCTCAAGGAGATGCGGCTCTTCCACTGGTCGATCACCTACGTGTCGCTGCTCTTCGTGGCGGTCGCGGTGGACCCGTTCCTGCGCTTCTGACCCCCGCACTCCCCGTGGAGGCCGTTCGCCGGTGGCCGTGAGGCCGTTCGGTGGACGGCCTCTTCCGCGTTCTATTACCGGCGGGTAGCATGCGGCTCATGGCAGACACCACGCAGGCGGACGAGCGGCAGGCCAAGCGCTCCGAGAAGCAGGCCGCCAAGCTCGCCCGGGAGATGCAGGCCTTCGCCAAGAGCCACGGCGGCAGCGCCGAGGGCCAGCTGGCGCACATCGGCCGCGGCCGTATCCGCGTCGCCCTGGTCGGCGCCAACGGCGAGTGGGGCAACCTCGTGGCCCGCACGCACGAGGCCGCCGAGAAGGCCGCCGAGAAGGCCGGGATCACCCTCCACGACGACTTCGACGGCGACCTGGCCGCCAAGGTGCGCACCGGCCGCTACGAGTGGTCCCGGATGGCGGGCATCCAGGTGGGCGGACCGTCGAACGACTGAACCGCCGAGGCGTCGGCCGGCTGATCCGGACGCGCCCGCGCACGCAGAAGCCCGTCGGCCACGGTCTCGGACCGTGGCCGACGGGCTTTCGTACGGGCGCGGGAAGGCGCCTCAGACCGCCGTGGCGGCCTCGGGAGCCTCGACCGGCGCCTGCTCCCCGGCGGGGGCCGGAACGGCCGGCAGCGGGCCGCGCTCGCGCAGCGAGAGGAAGACCCGCAGCACGCAGATCCACACCAGCGTGGAGCCGAACATGTGGATGCCGACGATCAGCTCCGGCAGGTGCAGGAAGTACTGCACGTAGCCGATGACGCCCTGGAAGGCGAGGCAGGCGAAGAGCTCCAGCACGACGCGGCGGGGCGCGGCCGGCGCCTTCACGGCACGCAGCGTGAACCACAGGGCGACGCTCAGGCCGACCACGATGTACACGAAGTCCACGTGCAGCTGGGTGATCTCCTGCCAGTCGAGCGGAATGCGGTGCACCTTGCGCGCGTCGCCCGCGTGCGGGCCCGCGCCGCTGACGACCGTGCCGATCACGGTCAGCGCCGCGGTGGCCAGCACCAGCAGCCAGGACAGCTGGCGGACCGGCCGCGCGACCAGGTCACGCGGCTCGTCGTCCCCCTCGTTCGCCCGGATCCAGGACAGTACGGCGACGGTGAGAAGCGCCGTGGCCGCCAAGAAGTGCGAGCTGACGATGTACGGATTCAGGCCGGTCAGCACGGTGATGCCGCCGATGACGGCGTTGCTCATGACGAGCCAGAACTGGGCCCAGCCGAGGCGGGTGAGCGAGCGGCGCCGGGGCGCGCGGGCGCGGGCGGCGATGATGAACAGCCCGACGACGACGCACAGCACGTAGGTCAGCAGCCGGTTGCCGAACTCGATGAGGCCGTGGATACCCATGTCGGCGGTCGGCGTCAGGCTCTCGGACGTGCACTTGGGCCAGGTCTCGCAGCCCAGGCCCGACTCGGAGAGCCGGACCGCGCCGCCCGTCACGACGATGATGACGGCCATCACGACCGTGGCCAGCGCGGCGCGTCGCACGAAGGCCGCGGACGGCTGCCAGCGGCGGGCGATCTGCTCGAGGGGGTTCAGCGAATTCGGCACGGGCTCATCGTAGGCGGCGGCTTGTGCGTCTTTTCACGAGGGGTGCGAAACGGTGCGTACCGCGTACTCTGCGTGGCCCAGGCGTCACTCCCAGCGGAAGAACTTCGCCGCCGCGCCCAGCCCCAGCACGGTCCACACGGCGAGGATGCCGAGGTCGGCCAGGGGGAGGCCGGCGCCGTGCTGGAGGACGTCGCGCAGCCCGTCCGAGAGCGCCGAGATCGGCAGCAGCTGGAGCACGGACTGCACGGCGCCGGGGAACTTCTCCAGCGGCACGATGACGCCGCCGCCGACCAGCAGGAGCAGGAAGACCAGGTTGGCCGCGGCGAGAGTGGCCTCGGCCTTGAGCGTGCCGGCCATGAGCAGGCCGAGGCCGGAGAAGGCCGCCGTACCGAGGACCAGCAGCAGGACAACCCATACGGGGTTGCCGTGCGGGGACCAGCCGAGCGCGAAGGCGACCACGGTCAGCAGCACGATCTGCAGGACCTCGGTGACCAGCACGGAGCAGGTCTTGGCGGTCATCAGCGCCCAGCGGGGCAGCGGCGAGGCGCCGAGCCGCTTCAGCACGCCGTAGCGCCGCTCGAAGCCGGTGGCGATGGCCTGCCCGGTGAAGGCGGTGGACATCACGGCCAGCGCGAGGATGCCGGGGGCCAGGAAGTCCACCGACTTGCCCTTCCCCGTGTCGACGATGTCCACGGCCGAGAAGAGGACCAGCAGCAGCGTCGGGATGACGACGGTGAGCAGCAGCTGCTCCCCGTTGCGCAGCAGCATCTTCGTTTCGAGAAGGGCCTGCGCGCGGATCATCCGGGGGAGCGGCGCCGCGCCCGGCTTCGGGGTGAACACACCCGTGGTCGCACTCACGCGCGCAGCTCCTTACCGGTCAGCTCCAAGAAGACGTCCTCCAAGGTGTGCCGCTCGACCGCTATGCGGTCCGGCATGACGCCGTTCTGGGCGCACCAGGAGGTGACGGTGGCCAGCAGCTGCGGGTCGATCGTGCCGGTGACCCGGTACGCGCCGGATGTCAGCTCGACCGCCGCGCAGTGCGGGGGCAGCGCCTTGAGGAGCGAGGCGAGATCCAGGCCCGGCCGGCCGGTGAAGCGCAGCGTGTTCTCCGCGCCCCCCTTGCACAGCGTCTCGGGGCTGCCCTGGGCGATGACCCGGCCGCCGTCGATGATCGCGACATCGTCGGCGAGCTGCTCGGCCTCGTCCATGAAGTGGGTGGTCAACACCACGCTGACGCCGTCGGCGCGCAGCTCCCGTACGAGGTCCCAGGTGGCGTGGCGGGCCTGCGGGTCCAGGCCCGCGGTCGGCTCGTCCAGGAAGACCAGCTCGGGGCGGCCGACGACGGCCATGGCGAGCGCGAGGCGCTGCTGCTGGCCGCCGGAGAGCCGCCGGTAGCTCGTGCGGCCGCAGGAGTCCAGGCCCAGCCGCTCGATCAGGAGGTCGACGTCGACGGGGTGGGCGTGCAGCGAAGCGGTGTGTCGCAGCATTTCCTCGGCGCGGGCTCCCGCGTACACGCCCCCGGACTGCAGCATCACGCCGATACGGGGGCGCAGCGCGGCGGCGTCGGCAACCGGGTCCAGGCCGAGGACGCGGACGGTGCCGGCGTCGGCGCGCCGGTAGCCCTCGCAGGTCTCGACGGTGGTGGTCTTTCCGGCGCCGTTCGGGCCGAGGACGGCGGTGATCCCGCCGCGGGCGACGGTGAGGTCGAGGCCGTTCACGGCGGTCTTCGGGCCGTACCGCTTGACCAGACCCGTGACCTCGACGGCAGGCTCGCGCCCGTGGGTCCGGGGGGCGTCCCCCGGGGAGGTGCTGCGCATGACCGGCAGTCTACGAAGGGGCGCCCCGCCGCTCCCACGGGGGCTCCCGCGCCGCGGCGCGATGCGGCCTTGCACTTAGGCTCACCTAAGTGATAGAGGCCACCACGCGAAGGTCGGGGCGAGGCTTGTCCTGGTCTGAAGAATTACGCAACAATGTCGTTGTGAAATACGCGAGCGAGGATCGACAGGTACCCGAGGCCGCACCGGCCGCCGGGCCGGTGGCCTCAGCCTCTGCGCAGGTCACCCCCCAGGACGAAGCGCACGGCACGCGCAATCGCGTCGCCCGCTCCATCCTGGACCACGGCCCCTCCACCGCCGCCGAGCTGGCGCTGCGGCTGGAGCTCACCCAGGCAGCCGTACGCCGCCATCTCGACGCCCTCGTTGCCGAGGGTGTCGTCGAGCCCCGCGAGAAGCGGGTGTACGGCACGCGTTCCCGCGGCCGTCCCGCGAAGGCCTTCGCGCTGACGGACTGCGGCCGGGACGCCTTCGACCAGGCCTATGACAGCCTTGCCTCCGACGCCCTGCGCTGGATCGCGCAGATAGCGGGCGGCGGCGAGCGCGGCGAGGCCGCGGTCGCGGAGTTCGCCCGCGCCCGGCTGGAGGCGCAGGCCGAGGAGTACCGCACGGCGGTCGAGGCCGCGTCGCCCGAGGAGCGTACGAAGGCCCTGGCGAAGGCATTGACCGCGGACGGGTACGCTGCTACGGCGCGCAGCGCCCCCCATCTGCAGCAAGGTGAACAGCTCTGCCAGCACCACTGTCCGGTCGCCCATGTGGCCGAGCAGTTCCCTCAGCTGTGCGAGGCGGAGACCGAGGTCTTCTCGCGCCTGCTCGGGACCCATGTGCAGCGTCTTGCCACCATCGCCCACGGCGACGGTGTCTGCACGACCTTCGTACCGAAGGCGACCGCTCAGGGCGCCCCCAAGGCCCAGGGCCCGCCGCGGACGCCGAAGGCCACCGGCAAGGCCGATCACCGCACCACAAAGACCACCACCGCATCTGCAAGCACGGCCGGGAGGAACCCCGCATGACGCTCCCTACGGAGACTGCTCACCCTGAGCTCGAGGGTCTGGGCAACTACGAATACGGCTGGGCCGACTCCGACGTCGCCGGCGCGTCCGCCAAGCGCGGCCTCTCCGAGGAGGTCGTCCGCGACATCTCGGCGAAGAAGAACGAGCCGGAGTGGATGCTCAAGCTTCGCCTCAAGGGCCTGAAGCTCTTCGACAAGAAGCCCATGCCGAACTGGGGCTCGGACCTCTCCGGCATCGACTTCGACAACATCAAGTACTTCGTGCGGTCCACGGAGCAGCAGGCTGCTTCCTGGGAGGACCTGCCCGAGGACATCAAGAACACCTACGACAAGCTCGGCATCCCGGAGGCGGAGAAGCAGCGCCTGGTCGCCGGTGTCGCCGCGCAGTACGAGTCCGAGGTCGTCTACCACCAGATCCGTGAGGACCTGGAGGAGCAGGGCGTCCTGTTCCTGGACACCGACACCGCGCTCAAGGAGCACCCGGAGCTCTTCAAGGAGTACTTCGGCACGGTGATCCCCGCGGGCGACAACAAGTTCGCCTCGCTGAACACCGCGGTGTGGTCCGGCGGCTCGTTCATCTACGTGCCCCCGGGCGTGCACGTCGACATCCCGCTGCAGGCCTACTTCCGGATCAACACCGAGAACATGGGCCAGTTCGAGCGGACGCTGATCATCGTCGACGAGGACGCCTACGTCCACTACGTCGAGGGCTGCACCGCGCCGATCTACAAGTCGGACTCGCTGCACTCCGCCGTCGTGGAGATCATCGTCAAGAAGGGCGGCCGCTGCCGCTACACGACGATCCAGAACTGGTCGAACAACGTCTACAACCTGGTCACCAAGCGTGCCGTGGCCTACGAGGGCGCGACCATGGAGTGGGTCGACGGCAACCTCGGCTCCAAGGTGACGATGAAGTACCCGGCCGTCTACCTGATGGGCGAGCACGCCAAGGGCGAGACGCTGTCCATCGCCTTCGCGGGCGAGGGCCAGCACCAGGACGCCGGCTCCAAGATGGTCCACATGGCGCCGAACACCTCCTCCAACATCGTCTCCAAGTCGGTGGCGCGAGGCGGCGGCCGGACCTCCTACCGCGGCCTGGTCGAGATCGGCGAGGGCGCGGCCGGCTCCAAGTCCAACGTGCTCTGCGACGCCCTGCTGGTCGACACCATCTCGCGCTCGGACACCTACCCCTACGTCGACGTCCGCGAGGACGACGTGTCCATGGGCCACGAGGCGACCGTCTCCAAGGTCAGCGACGACCAGCTCTTCTACCTCATGGCGCGCGGCCTCTCCGAGGACGAGGCCATGGCCATGATCGTGCGCGGCTTCGTCGAGCCGATCGCCCGCGAGCTGCCCATGGAGTACGCGCTGGAGCTCAACCGGCTGATCGAGCTGCAGATGGAGGGCTCGGTCGGCTGACCGACCGTCCCCCGGGGGCCGGGCAGCCGGCCCCCTCCGCCCGCAGCAAACTTCTTGACCCAGAAAGTGAGCACGACGACAGCCATGGCTGAGGCTCAGAACACCCCGGTGGGCTCCTCCACCGCCGGCTCGATCGCGGTGGCCGCGGAGTCCACCGTCGCCACCCGGATGAGCGCCCCGCCGTCCTACGACGTGGCGGACTTCCCCGTGCCGCACGGCCGCGAGGAGGAGTGGCGCTTCACGCCGCTGGAGCGCCTGAAGGGCCTCCACGACGGCACCGCCACCGCCACCGGCGGTGTCTCGGTCGAGATCAACGCGCCGGAGGGCGTGACGGTCGAGGCCGTGGACCGGGACGACGCGCGGGTCGGCAAGGCCGGCAAGCCCATCGACCGCATCGCCGCGCAGGCCTACAGCTCCTTCGAGAAGGCCTCCGTGGTCTCCGTGCCCAAGGAGACCGTGCTCAGCGAGCCCATCCGCATCGCCGTCCACGGCGAGGGCGGGGTCGCCTACGGCCACCAGGTCATCGAGCTGGGAGCCTTCGCCGAGGCCGTCGTCGTCATCGACCACACCGGTGACGCCACCCTCGCCGCCAACGTCGACTACCTCCTCGGCGACGGCGCGAAGCTCACCGTCGTCTCCGTCCAGGACTGGGACGACACGGCGGTCCACGCCGGCCAGCACAACGCCCTGGTCGGCCGGGACGCCTCCTTCAAGTCCGTGGTCGTCACCTTCGGCGGCGACCTGGTCCGGCTGAACCCCCGCGTGACGTACGCCGCTCCCGGCGGCGAGGCCGAGTTCTACGGCCTGTACTTCACCGACAACGGCCAGCACCAGGAGCACCGCCTCTTCGTCGACCACGAGGCGGCCAACTGCCGCTCCAACGTCGTCTACAAGGGCGCCCTCCAGGGCGAGGACGCGCACGCCGTGTGGATCGGCGACGTCCTCATCCGTGCCGCGGCGACCGGCACGGACACCTACGAGCTCAACCGCAACCTCGTCCTCACCGACGGCGCGCGGGTGGACTCGGTGCCGAACCTGGAGATCGAGACCGGCGAGATCGTCGGCGCCGGCCACGCCTCGGCGACCGGCCGCTTCGACGACGAGCAGCTGTTCTACCTGATGGCGCGCGGCATCCCGGCCGAGGAGGCCCGCCGCCTGGTGGTCCGCGGCTTCTTCGCCGAGCTCGTCCAGCAGATCGGCCTGCCGGACGTCGAGGAGCGCCTCATCGCCAAGATCGATGAAGAGCTGGAGGCGTCCGTAGCATGACCGCCACCTACGTACGAGTCTGTGGGCTGAGCGAGCTCGAAGAGGACACCCCGAAGCGGGTCGAGCTCGACGGCACCCCGGTCTCGGTCGTCCGCACCGAGGGCGAGGTGTTCGCGATCAACGACATCTGCTCGCACGCGAACGTCTCCCTTTCGGAGGGCGAGGTGGAGGACTGCTCCATCGAATGCTGGCTGCACGGCTCCAGCTTCGACCTCCGCACCGGCAAGCCGTCCGGCCTTCCCGCGACGCAGCCCGTCCCCGTGTACCCCGTAAAGATCGAAGGGGACGACGTGCTCGTCTCCGTCACCCAGGAGTCCTGAGTTCCCCATGGCAACGCTTGAGATTCACGACCTGCACGTCTCCGTCGAGGCCGAGAACGGCCCGCGCGAGATCCTGAAGGGCGTCGACCTGACCGTGAAGCAGGGCGAGACGCACGCCATCATGGGCCCCAACGGCTCCGGCAAGTCCACCCTCGCCTACTCGCTCGCGGGTCACCCCAAGTACACGATCACCGGTGGCACCGTCACCCTCGACGGCGAGGACGTCCTGGAGATGTCCGTCGACGAGCGCGCCCGCGCCGGCGTCTTCCTCGCCATGCAGTACCCGGTCGAGGTCCCCGGCGTCTCCGTCTCCAACTTCCTGCGCACCTCCGCCACCGCCGTCCGCGGTGAGGCTCCCAAGCTGCGGACGTGGGTCAAGGAGGTCAAGGAGGCCATGGAGCGCCTCTCGATGGACCCGGCGTTCGCCGAGCGCAACGTCAACGAGGGCTTCTCCGGCGGTGAGAAGAAGCGCCACGAGATCCTCCAGCTGGAGCTGCTCAAGCCGAAGATCGCGATCCTCGACGAGACCGACTCCGGCCTGGACGTCGACGCGCTGCGCATCGTCTCCGAGGGCGTGAACCGGGTCCGCGAGTCCGGCGAGGTCGGCACCCTGCTGATCACCCACTACACGCGGATCCTCCGTTACATCAAGCCCGACCACGTCCACGTGTTCGCCAACGGCCGGATCGCCGAGTCCGGCGGCCCGGAGCTGGCGGACAAGCTGGAGGCCGAGGGCTACGAGGCATACGTGAAGGGTGGCGCAACCGCGTGACACAGCTGCCGGGCCTCCTCGACACAGAGGCGATCCGTAAGGACTTCCCCATCCTGGGGCGCGAGCTCCATGACGGGAAGAAGCTCGTCTACCTGGACAGCGCTGCGACCTCGCAGACGCCCAGCCAGGTCATCGACGTGCTGAGCGAGTACTACGAACGCTACAACGCCAATGTCCACCGCGGCGTGCATGTGCTCGCCGAGGAGGCCACGGCGCTGTACGAAGGTGCTCGCGACAAGGTCGCCGAGTTCATCAACGCACCGAGCCGGGACGAGGTGATCTTCACCAAGAACGCCTCGGAGTCGCTCAACCTCGTCGCCAACATGCTGGGCTGGGCCGACGAGCCCTACCGCGTGGACCACGAGACCGAGATCGTCATCACGGAGATGGAGCACCACTCCAACATCGTGCCGTGGCAGCTGCTCTCGCAGCGCACGGGCGCGAAGCTGAAGTGGTTCGGGCTGACCGAGGACGGCCGGCTCGACCTCTCCAACATGGACGAGATCATCACGGAGAAGACCAAGGTCGTCTCCCTGACCCTGGTCTCCAACCTGATGGGCACGGTCAACCCGGTCGAGGCCATCGTCCGCAAGGCGCAGGACGTCGGCGCGCTGGTCGTCTTCGACGCCTCGCAGGCCGCGCCGCACATGCCGCTGGACGTCCAGGCGCTCCAGGCCGACTTCGTGGCCTTCACCGGCCACAAGATGTGCGGCCCGACCGGCATCGGCGTGCTGTGGGGCCGCCAGGAGCTGCTGGAGGACCTGCCGCCGTTCCTCGGTGGCGGCGAGATGATCGAGACCGTCTCGATGAACTCCTCCACCTACGCCCCGGCGCCGCACAAGTTCGAGGCCGGTACGCCCCCGATCGCCCAGGCCGTCGGCCTCGGCGCGGCGGTGGACTACCTCAACTCCATCGGCATGGAGAACGTCGCGGCGCACGAGCACGCGCTCACCGAGTACGCGGTCAAGCGGCTGCTGGAGGTCCCCGACCTGCGGATCATCGGCCCGACCACGGCCGAGGACCGGGGCGCCGCGATCTCCTTCACGCTCGGTGACATCCACCCCCACGACGTGGGTCAGGTGCTCGACGAGCAGGGCATCGCGGTCCGGGTCGGCCACCACTGCGCCCGCCCGGTCTGCCTGCGGTACGGAATTCCTGCGACGACACGAGCGTCGTTCTATCTGTACTCCACGCCGGCCGAGGTCGACGCTCTGGTCGAGGGCCTGGAGCACGTCCGTAATTTCTTCGGATGAGGACGAGGACTGACTGACCCGTGAAGCTGGATTCCATGTACCAGGACGTCATCCTGGACCACTACAAGCACCCGCACGGCCGGGGCTTGCGGGACGGCGACGCCGAGGTGCACCACGTCAACCCGACCTGCGGTGACGAGATCACCCTGCGCGTCCGCCTGGACGGCGCGACCATTGAAGACGTGTCGTACGAAGGCCAGGGCTGCTCGATCAGCCAGGCCTCCGCGTCCGTCCTCAATGAACTCCTGGTCGGGAAGGAGCTCGGCGAGGCGCAGAAGATCCAGGAGACCTTCCTGGAGCTGATGCAGTCCAAGGGCCAGATCGAGCCCGACGACGCCATGGAGGAGGTGCTGGAGGACGCCGTCGCGTTCGCCGGCGTCTCGAAGTACCCCGCCCGCGTCAAGTGCGCCCTCCTGTCCTGGATGGCGTGGAAGGACGCGACCGCCAAGGCCCTCTCCGAGGAGGCGAAGACCGCATGACCGAGAACGCAAGCGCCACGGAGGCGCCGGCCGGGGCAGCCGCCCTGAAGCCGGCCACCGAGGAAGAGGTCCGCGAGGCCCTGTACGACGTCGTCGACCCCGAGCTGGGCATCGACGTGGTCAACCTCGGCCTGATCTACGGCATCCACATCGACGACGCCAACATCGCCACCATCGACATGACGCTCACCTCGGCGGCCTGCCCGCTGACCGACGTCATCGAGGACCAGGCGAAGTCCGCCACGGACGGCATCGTCAACGAGCTGCGGATCAACTGGGTCTGGATGCCCCCGTGGGGCCCCGACAAGATCACCGACGACGGCCGCGAGCAGCTGCGCGCGCTGGGGTTCAACGTCTGACGTTTCCCGGCGGCCGGGCCGCGTACAACAAGCCAGTGGGGTACTACGCTGAGTAGTGCCCCACTGGCTTTTTCCGGGGACGACGAGGACGGCGGGCCGATGACGGCTGATAACGCCGGCCTGAGCGACTCCGCCGCCCAGACTCCGCTGCTGGACCGCCGGGCCGAACTACGGACGATCGGCAACATGCTCAGGGCGTTTGCCGCCGACCCCAGCGCGCGGCACGGTCCGCTGCTGCTGGAAGGCATGTCCGGGATGGGCAAGACGACCCTGCTGGACGTGGTGCGGCGACAGGCCGCGGGACTCGGCCTCAGCACGCTCGGGGCCGTGGGCTTCCCGCACAGCGACCGGGCCTACCTCATGGCGCGGCAGTGGTTCCTCGACGTCGCGCGGGAGCTGGCGCTGACGCCGCTGGAACGCCGTCTGCTCGGCCTCGAACCACCGGGCCGGCTGGTCGATCGCAGCGTGAACAGCGTCTTCGCGCCGCTGGAGAGAGCCGTCGTCCTGGACGCCTGGGACGGCATCGCGGCCGGTGTCGTAGGACTGCGCGGCCCCTTGGTCCTGCTGCTGGACGATGCACACTGGGCCGATCCGTACAGTCTGGACTGGCTGCACCGGCTCATCCGGCAGCAGCCCGGCCGCCCGCTGCTGGTGGCCCTCGCGCGCCGCACGGAGGAACCGTCGCGCACCCACCGCCCGCTCACCGAGCTGGCCGGGCTGCCCGGCGCCGTGCGCATGGCGCTGCGCCCGCTGACGTACGCCGCGGTCTGCTCGATGGCCGAGGACCTGTTGCGCGCGCCGCCCGACCCCGCCTTCGGCAGCGCGCTCTACCGGGCCACCGGCGGCGTGCCCTTCACCGTCGTCGACACCTGCCGGCGGGCCGCGGCGGACGGGATACGGCCGGTTGCCGGGAACGCGCAGCTGATCGAGGGATATGCGCTGCCCGGGATCGGGGAGGGGCTGATCCGATTGCTCGGCCGCCTCGGCGCGGTGCACATGCGTACGGCTCGCGCGCTCGCCGTACTCGGACCGAACGCCACGCCCGTCCTGACCGGACGGCTGGCCGGGCTCACCCCTGACCGGGCCGCCGCCAGCCTGGACCGGCTGCGCAACGCCCTCCTGCTGGCGAACGAGCGGACGGCGTTCGTCCATCCGCCGTTCGCCGACGCCGTGTACGACGCGATTCCCCAGGGGGAGCGCGGCCGGCTGCACGCCAGGGCCGCCAGACTTCTCGTCGAGGCCGGGCACGGCCCCGAAGTGGCCGCGGTCCACCTGCTGGCCGCCCCGTCGGAAGGCTCGGAGTGGGCCGTCGAGCACTTGCGGGCCGCGGCCGCCCAGAGCCTGGCGGCGGGCGCTCCCGAGGACGCCGACCTGCTGCTGGCCCGCGCCCAGGAAGAGCCACCGATGCCCGGTCTCCGCGGGGACCTGCATTATGAACGGGGCGTCGCCACTTTCCCCGTCGACCCGCAGCGCTCGGCCGCCCACCTACGGGCCGCGCTCGCCGACGGCAGGCCCCGCGATGCGGCGGTACGGCTGTTGGCCAAGGCACTCGCTCACGAGAACCGGCTGCCCCAGGCGGTCGGCATGCTGCACCAGGAGTCCCGCCGGAGCACCACCTCGGGCAGCAGGAGACGGCTGCTCGCCGAGCGCTTCCTGTGGAGCGCCTTCTGGGAGGACGCCCCGGACGCCGCCGACCAGCACCGGCTGCTGGGCAAGCTGACCGACCGGCTCACCGGTGACACCGTCGAGCACCGCCGGTTGCTGATCCTGCGGGCCTGGTACGCCACCCTGCGGGGTGATCCGGTGGCCGGCGTGCTCGCCGCGGTCCGGCCGGGCACCTGCATGGGGCTTGTGTGGACCGGCGACCGAGGGGACTTCGACTGCGGCCTCCTGGCGGCGCTGGTGTACTTCTACTGCGGGCGGACCGGGCGCGCCGAGCAGATCCTCGACGACGGCATCGCCGAACTGCGGGCCCGGCGGTGGTGTGGCGGCCACCTCGCGCTCGCGCTCGCGCTGCGTGCCCTGGTCCTGCTGCACACCGGACGGCTCGCCGCAGCCCAGGCCGAGAGCGAATGTGCCCTGCGGATCGCTGCGGGGCTGCGGCCGATGGCCTATGCCCGGTGGTACGCGCTGAGTACCGCGCTCAGTGTGCTGCTGGCCCGAGGGAAGGCGGCGCAGGCGGCGGAGCTGTGCGCACGCGAGCGCTTCGACGCACCGTTCCCGGCGGCGGTGGTGCTGCCCACGCCGCGGTGCGTGCTGGCCGAGTTGCGCGCCGAGCAGGGCCGGACCGCGGAGGCCGTGAAGCTGCTGATGGAGGCGGGGCAGCGACAGTGGGCCCGCCTGGCGGAGAACCCCGCGGTGTACCCGTGGCAGTCCCTGCTCGCCCAGGTCCTGTCGGGGCGCGACCGGGCGGCGGCACGGGACCGTGCCGACGAGGCAGTGCGACGCGCCCGGGTGTTCGGTGAACCTGCCGCGACCGGTGAGGCACTGTCCCGTGCCGGGGTCGCGTACGGCGGCATGGCCGGGCTGCGGCTGCTGGCCGAGGCGGTGGAGCTTCTCCGAGGGACCGACGACACGTACCGCCGGGCGCAGGCGCTGACCGAGTACGGTGACGCGCTGCGCCGTGCCGGACGGTCGGCCGAGGCCCGGAAGGTGCTGCGGGAGGGCCGGGCGACGGCGTGCCGGGCGGGCGCCGAGAAGCTCGCCGAGCGCGCGCGAGCGGCGCGGCGGCTGGCGGGTGGCCGGGACCGCACGCGGATCGTCCCCGGCCTGGAAGGACTGACCGAGCGGCAGTGCGAGGTGGGGGCGCTGGCCGCGGCCGGCCTGACCAACCAGGACATCGCGAACCGGCTGGTCATCTCGACCCACACCGTTGCCAAGCACCTCACGACGATCTACGGGCTCCTCGGCGTCACCCGGGAAGCCCTGGGTGATCTGCCCTGGCCGGGCCTCGGGCCGGTGTGACCGGGCCGCCGCCCGCGCGGGAACGGTCCGCTTAAGGGTAGAGGGGGGTCGGTAATCGACGCGCGGCGGACCGGCTCGCATGCTGTGCAGGACGGTCCGGTCGTCCCGGCCTCTCCCTCGGGAGCGGCCGGGAACGGCGTGCGGCACCCGGCCCCCGTGGCGCGTCGCCGGTCCGGACCGTACGGCGAAGGCTGACACCCGGCAAGGACCGGGGAAACCGGGGAAACCCGGGGAAAATCGGGGAGAGGGGTGCCGAGATGCGCCACCTGTGGTGGGGAACAGCGACCCGTACGGAGAGCCCGAGTTGGGAGGACGAGACGTACCGGAGGGCGCTGGAGGCCGTGGAACGCCACGACATGGACACGGCCCGCAGGCGGGTGGAGCGGTTGCTGCGTGCGACCGGCGCCGCCCCCGCGTCCTGCTCCGGCACCGTGGCGCGGGCGCTGTACCTGATGGCGGGGCTGGACGCGGCCGAAGGGCTGCTGTTCACGGCACGGTCCCGGTACGCCGCGAGTGCCGATGCGCTGGAAGGGGCGCGGGACCGTGCCGAGCGCGACGGCGACGACGCATCGGCCGCCATGCTCGCCGAGTTCCGCGACCTTGCCCGTGCCGTCGCCGCCGACCTGACCGAGACCTGCGGCGTCGACGGCCAGGGACCGGACGGCCGGTGGCATCGGCCCCCACGCGAGCCGGCCGGCGCACCCGGACAGCCGATCCGTACCGGGGCAGGAGGGGAGGGGAGCGGGCGATGCAGCTGAGGACGTTGGTCCGGCGCCCGCCGCGGGTGCGCTGGCGGGGTGAGCTGCTGCTGCCGCTGGAGCGGAGCCACGGCGGTGCCTGGTACGGGTACGGCTTCGCCCTGGACGCGGTGCCGGCCATGGTGACCGGGGTCGAGGACGATCTGCGCATGAGCCGCGACCGGATCCAGGTGGCCTCCGGCCGATGCGTGGACCTGGGGCCGGGAGTGGTGGCCCCCGAGGCGGCCGTGGCCAGGAAGAGCCTGGCCACGGCCCACCCGGGTGCGCCGTGTCTGGTGCCGGTGCGGCCTCTGGAGCGCTGGCTCGCGGTGATCACGCGCCGCGGTCGGACCGCGCTGGTGCGGCCGATGGCCGTGGAGGCGCTGGCGGTGGTGGTCTGGGTCCAGGTCTGGGAGTGAGGGAGTCGAGCTGCCCGGGTCCGCCAGTGAGAGGAGCGAGCTGCCCGGCCAGGGCTCCGGAAGGGTTTGTGTACGGTCGTACGCATCGTTGTGTACGCTTGTACGCATGGCTTACGTGACGCTCGGTGCGGCGATTCTGGTGGAGGTGCTCGCGACCACCGCGATGAAGTACAGCGAGGGGTTCACGAAGCTGTGGCCTTCGCTGGGCACCGCGGCGGGCTACCTGGTCGCCTTCGTGCTGCTCGCGCAGACGCTGAAGACGATGAGCGTGGGCACCACGTACGCGATCTGGTCCGGGGCCGGCACCGCCGTGATCGCCGCCATCGGCATGCTGTTCCTCGGGGAGGCGGCCAATGCCGCGCGGCTGATCGGCATCGCGCTGATCATCGGCGGTGTGGTGCTCCTGAACCTCGGCGGGGCCCACTGATGCCCCGGCGCTACGACCCCGAGCGGCGGCAGCGGATCATCGACGCGGCGATCCGGGTGGTCGAGGAGCAGGGCATCGGGGCGCTCACCCACCGCGTGGTGGCCCGCGCGGCGGACGTCCCGCTGGGCTCGACCACGTACCACTTCGCGTCCCTGGACGACCTGCTGGTGGCCGCGTTGCGGCAGGTGTGCGGCGAGGCGGGCACCACGGTCGAGGGCTGGACGGAGTACCTGGACCGCGACGCGCCGCTCGCGGACCGGATCGCCGACCTGCTGGCCGCCTACATGGACGAGAGCCGGGACAGCGATGCCGCGCGCAGCGCGTCCGCCGGGGGCGGTGGCCGGGCGACGGGCGGGCGCGTGCGGATGGAGTACGAGCTCTACCTCGCGGCGCTGCGGCGGCCCGCGCTGAGCCCGGTGGCCGCCGAGTGGCTGGACAGCACGCTGGACGTGCTCGGCCGGTACACCGACACCGGCACGGCGCGCGTGCTGGGCGCGCTGATCGACGGGCTGCTGCTGCAGCTGCTGCTCACCGGCCGGCCGTTCGACCGGGACGAGGTGCGGGCCGAGCTGGCCCGGGTGACCGGCGAGCCGCCCACCGGGCGCCCTCGCACGTCTGACGGCTGAGACCGGTTCGCCAGGCCGGGGGCGCGCCGGTTAGGTTTTCCGCATGACCGAAGCAACCTCCCGCACCACCGGCGCCGTCGCCGCCGGCCTCGCCACCGTCACCACCGACGGCACCGTCCTGGACACCTGGTTCCCGGCGCCCGAGCTCGTCGCCGAGCCCGGCCCGGCCGGCACCGAGCGGCTCAGCGCCGAGCGCGCCGCCGAGCTGCTGGGCGATGCCGCACCCAAGGCGCTCGGCACCGACGCCCGCCGCGGCGTGGAGATCGTGGCCGTGCGTACGGTCATCTCCTCCCTGGACGACAAGCCGCTCGACGCGCACGACGTCTACCTGCGCCTGCACCTGCTCAGCCACCGCCTGGTCCAGCCGAACGGCCAGAACCTGGACGGCATCTTCGGCCTGATGGCCAACGTCGCGTGGACCTCGATCGGCCCGGTCGCCGTGGACAGCCTGGAGACCGTGCGTCTCAACGCCCGCGCCGAGGGCCTGCACCTCTCCGTCTTCGGTGTCGACAAGTTCCCGCGCATGACCGACTACGTCGCCCCGGCCGGTGTCCGCATCGCCGACGCCGACCGGGTCCGCCTGGGCGCGCACCTCGCGGCCGGCACCACCGTCATGCACGAGGGCTTCGTCAACTTCAACGCCGGCACGCTGGGCACCTCCATGGTCGAGGGCCGCATCAGCCAGGGCGTCGTGGTCGGCGACGGCTCGGACATCGGCGGCGGCGCGTCCACCATGGGCACGCTCTCCGGCGGCGGCAAGGAGCGCATCCGCATCGGCGAGCGCAGCCTGGTCGGCGCCGAGGCCGGTGTCGGCATCGCGCTGGGCAACGAGTGCGTGGTCGAGGCGGGTCTCTACATCACCGCCGGTACCCGCGTGACGATGCCCGACGGGCAGATCGTCAAGGCCGCCGAGCTGTCCGGCGCCGACAACATCCTCTTCCGCCGCAACTCCACCACCGGCGTGGTGGAGGCCCGCCCGAACAACGCGGAGTGGGGCGGCCTGAACGACGTGCTGCACCACAACTGAGCAGTGTGACGGCAGACGGCGGGCGGTCCGTACGGACCGCCCGCCGCTGTCGGTGGCACCGGCTAGGGTTGCCTCATGCGTGATCTTGTAGCCGGGGTGCGGTACTTGGGGAAGGGGCAGCGCTGGGTCGCACAGCATGGCAGGTGGTGGGGGTTCGGGTTGATTCCCGCGCTCATCGCGCTGGTGCTGTACGCCGCGGTGCTGACCGTCTTCGCCTTCTGGACGGACGACATCGCGGCCTGGGCGACGCCCTTCGCCGACGGCTGGGGCTCGCCCTGGCAGGGGCTGCTGCGCGGGCTCTTCGTCGCCCTGCTCTTCGGCGGCGGGCTGCTGCTGGCCGTTCTCACCTTCACCGCCGTGACGCTGCTCATCGGCGACCCCTTCTACGAATCGCTGTCGGAGAAGGTCGAGCAGTCGGAGGGGGACTGCCCGGACGGGCCGGACCGCTCGCTGTGGGCGGAGATATGGATCGCGCTGAAGGACAGTGTGTACGTGCTGCTGCGCGCGGTCGGCTTCGGACTGCTCTTCTTCCTTCTCGGGTTCCTGCCCGTCATCGGCCAGACCGTGATCTCGGCGATCGGGTTCTGCGTCTCGGGTTTCTTCCTCGCCGTCGAGCTGACCTCCGTGGCCATGCAGCGCCGCGGCATACCCGTCCGCGAGCGCCTGCGCCTGCTGCGTACCCGCAAGGGGCTCGCGGTCGGCTTCGGCACCCCGCTCGTGCTGCTGTTCCTGGTGCCGTTCATCGCCGTCGTCCTGATGCCGGGCGCGGTCGCGGGCGCCACGCTGCTGGTCCGGGACCTGGTGGGGGAGCCGGCGCCGGAGCCGGAACAGGGCTTCGCGGGCGGCACGGGGGAGGTTCCCGCGCCGCACCGCGGATTCACGGCCTGACGCGGCTCACGGCTTCACGCGCAGCACCTGCGGGTCGTGGTCGCTGGCCTGGTCGGCGAACTCGGCGTTGAGGTGGACGATGTCGTAGTCGGTACGGGTCAGGGCCGGGCTGGTGAGCATGTGGTCCAGGGCCTGGGAGTTGCCGTTGTAGACGTAGCCGTAGCGCTCGGCCTTCGGGAGCCGGTTCACCTGGTCGGTGAGGACGCCGCCCGCGGTGAGCTTCTTGAGCGCCGGGGAGAACTGGTAGTCGTTCAGGTCGCCCGCGACGATCACGGCCGCCTTCGGGTCGGCGGCGAGCACGTCCGCCACGAAGCCGTGCACGGCCTCGGCCTGCGCGGTGCGCTGCGTCTCCGAGGTGCGGGCCGGCGGCTGGAACCGGCTGTCCAGGCCCTGGTCGCCGCCCTTGGAGTTGAAGTGGTTGGCGACCACGAAGACCGGCTTGCCGCGGAAGGAGAACTGGCCCGCGAGCGGCTTGCGGCTGTCCTTCCAGGCCGCGTTGGCCGGGTCGATCCGGCCGGGGGAGACGGACAGGGCCGCGTGCCCGTTCTTCTTCTCGACCTTCACCGGCGTCGTCGCGTCGCCGCCGGGGATGTCGGTGAAGGAGACCCGGTCGGGGTTGTAGAGGAACGCGACGCGGATGTTGCCGCCCGGCTGGCCGCCGTCCTGGTCGTTCGCCGGGTCGATCTGCGCCCACTTGTACGCGGGACCGCCCGCCTTCGCGATGGCGTCGGTCAGCTTCTTCAGCGTGGCGCCGGCGGTCACCACCCCGTTGTCCGTGGGCCCGTTGTCGTCCTGGACCTCCTCCAGGGCGACGACGTCGGGCGCGGCGAGGTTCTTCACCAGCGCCTCGGCCAGCCGGTCGAACTTCGCCTGCGCGGTCTTCGGCGAGAGGTTCTCGACGTTGTACGTGGCCACCGACAGCTCGTCGGCCGACTGCTTGCGCGTCGTCTCGCGCTGCGGCCCGTGGTCGGCGAGGTCGCCCAGGTCGGTGGCCTCGATCGTGTAGCCGCCGAAGTTGTCGTAGTCCAGCGGGCCCGCGGTGGTGCCCCGCAGCGCGTCACCGACGTCGGCGACGGGGAAGGGCCGCTCGGCGAACGGAATCAGCGAGGCGACCTTCAGCCGGCCCGCGTTCGGGTCGGCGTACGAGCTGTAGAGCGTGCCGCCGCGGGCGGTGCGGTGGTGCTTGGGCTCGGCGGTCACCCACAGCTCGTGGTACGAGTTCGTCGGGCCGACGACCGGCGCGTCGGAGACCGCGACCCGCATGCCCTCCAGCGACTCGTAGCGATCCAGCGCGTAGGAGCCGGGGCGGAGCTTCAGCGGCTCGATGTCCTTGCCGCCGTTGCTCGGGGCGTATCGATTCGGCACGGACGCCGGGTCCAGCCGGAACGCCGCGGGGAGACGATTCTTCGCCGAGGTCACCGTCCACTTCGCGCCGGTGATCTCGGTGACGGACTGCAGCCCCGCGTCCTTGCCGCCGGGGTAGTACTCGCTGACCGTGCCGGTCACGTCCACCGCGTCGCCCACGGCGACGTCCGGGGTCTCCTTTCCGGTGAAGACGAAGATCGCCTCGCTGGTGGCCGCGTCGCGGTCCGGATGCGGGTCCTGGAACCAGAAGCCCCGCGCCGAGCCGAAGGCGCGTACCGCGGTGACCACCCCGGGTACCCCCGTGACCTGCTTGCCGGCCAGCGGGGATATGCGGGTGGTGCCCTGGATGTCGTGGATCCTGGCCTCGGCGGCCGCGGCGGACTGCGGGACCGCGAGCAGGCCGGCGGCGAGGGCCGCTGCGGCCACCGCGGAGAGCGTGAGCGGTCGGCGGAGCGTACGGCGGGACGGCATGGCTGCCTCCGGAAGCGTGGGGAAACGAGGGAGGAACTGCGTATCGGGCGACGGCCCGCTACGCGCGTCAAGCTCAGGAACTGCGTATCGGAGGACGGTCCGCTACGCGCGTCAATCTCTTGCGTGCGCACGGAAGTTGTCAAGGCTCGTCCGGTGTACGGGGGCGGGCGGACCGGTGAACCGCCCGGGATCGTCACGATTCCGTCTACGCTGGGCGGCGCACCAGCTGTAGTCCGCCCGAGGAGCTGAACCGTAGATGTCCGACGAGCGCCCCACCCTTCCCCCGGTGCGGCTGCACCCTGAAGCGGAGCTGGCCGGGGACGCACTGAGCGCCCCCCTCTTCGCCCGCGCGGCGAAGCTCGCCCGCTGGGCCGAGCGCGAGGTACCGGTCGGCGTCGGCGGCGACCTCCTCGAAGAGCAGCTCGCCGAGGCCGCGACCCACCTGGGCCTCGCCGTCGACGAGGACGGCACCGGCTACGCCGCCGAGGCCTGGCAGCTCGCCGTGGACACCGGCCTCGTCGAGATCGAGGAGCAGGCCGGCGACGACGAGGACCTGCCCGACGGCGCTCCGGCCGGCACCGCGACGCCCGGCGAGGAGCTGCGCCTGCTGACCGCCGGCAGCCCGCAGGACGTGCTGGCGATCTGGCTCGGCGGCATGGAGACCGTGCTGGCCGACGCCGCGGCGCCGGACCTCGGCGACATCGTCGAGCAGATCGCCGAGGGCGGCGAGCTCGACCTGGACTCCATCGACTGGAACCCGGAGGACGAGGCCGAGCTGCTGGACGGCATCCTCGGCAACCTCTACATGCTCTGCGCGCTGGCCGAGGACCCGGAGCAGAGCGTCCCGCTGCCGGCCCTCGCCGCCTCCATGATCGTCCCGGCCGACATGGACGAGCCCACCGACGACATCCTCGAAGAGGTCTCCGAGGCGATGATGCGCCTGGACGACCAGTTCCGGGTCCTGGAGCCGATCGGCCTGGTCGCGTACCAGCCGGTGGACGAGGCGCTCATCGAGGAGCTGGACGAGGACGGCGAGACGGTCCGGGCTTCCGAGCCGCTGGAGGAAGAGGACGTCAGCCGGTACGGCATGGTCCGCCTCACCCCGCTGGGCATGTACGCGGTCCGGGCGCGGATGCTGGACGCAGGCGTCGAGGCCCCGGCCGTCGGCGACCTCGTCGACAAGGGCGCCGACGTCCTGCTCGCCGCCCTGCCCGACTACCCGGAGAACCTCGCGCAGGCCGAGTCCGAGCAGTGGCTCGCGGCCCGCGACGCCCGCACCGCGGCGCGCGACCTGCTGTCCGCGGCACGCGGCGACGACGAGCGGGCGCCGCAGCGCCGGCTCGCCTGCCAGCAGACGCTGTCGCTGGTCGGCGCGGAGGCCGAGCCCGCGCTGCGCGAGGTGCTGGACGACCGGCAGCTGGGCGGGCTGGCGCGGGTGTGGCTTGCCGAGCACGGCGCGCCCGGCATCCCCGAGCCGTCCCAGGACATGATCTTCTGGCTCACTGTGGACACGCTCGCGGCGCAGCTGGGCACCGCCGACGAGGACGCGGCCGAGCTGCGCGACCTGGTCGAGGGGCTGGTGGGCCAGCACGCCGGCTTCTTCGACGCGGTCTGGCGGGTGGACCACCCGGCGACCGCCGACGTCCTGGAGGCGATGGGCCGGCTGCACCCGGACAAGAAGGCGGCGAAGGAGGCCCGCAAGGCGGCCTTCAAGGCGCGCTCCAAGAAGAGCGACTGACCGCAAGCCCTCGGCCGCAGCGGCCCGCCGCCGTACGTGCTCAGGCGTACGGGCGGCGGGCCGTTCCCGTTGCGGGCGGGGCCGCGCCGACGGGGGAGGGAAACGGTTCCTGGACGTAGTGCCCCGTTCAACTGGAATTCGGGCGGACCCGCCAGCCTGGCGCGCGGAAGCAAGGAAAGAATCCAGCCAGCCAGGAGATGACCATGCCCCTCACCCGCAGGGACTTCGCCAAGCGCGCGACGTACACCGGCGCCGGAGTGGCGCTCGCCGGCAGCGTCGGGGTGCTGGCCACGGCTCCCGGGGCCATCGGCGAGGAGGCCGGGGAGGCCGCCGGTGACGACGGGAAGCGGCAGCTCGGCTACGGCCCGCTGATCGACGACCCGAAGGGCGTCCTGGCCCTTCCCGCCGGTTTCAGCTACAAGATCATCACTCGTACCGGCGTCACCAAGCTGGAGAGCGGCGAGTACACGCCCGCCAAGCACGACGGCACCGCCACCTTCGAGGGCCCGCGCGGCGCGACCCTGCTCGTGAACAACCACGAGGTCAAGGGCCCGCGCAGCAAGGCGGAGCACCCGGTGCCACTCGTCGAGGGACTGGTCTACGACCCGGCGGCGGCCGGCGGCTGCACCGTCGTGGAGGTCTCCAAGGACGGCGAGCACATCAGTGAGTGGGTCGGCGTCGCCGGCACCTCCACCAACTGCGCCGGCGGGCGCACCCCCTGGGGCACCTGGCTGAGCGGCGAGGAGACCGAGGACAAGGCCGGCCAGAACGGCATGACCAAGGATCACGGCTACGTCTTCGAGGTCGACCCGCGCGACCACCGGGCCGCCCGCGACCCGAAGCCCGTCAAGGCGTTCGGCCGCTACCCGCACGAGGCCGTCGTCGTCGACCCCAAGCGCGGCCACGTCTTCCTCACCGAGGATGCCTCCGGCCCGAACGGCCTCTTCTACCGCTGGACCCCGCCGCAGGGCTTCCGGCACGGCCGCGGGCAGCTGCGCACCCTCGCCGACGACGCCGGCGTGCTCGCCGCCTTCAAGTGCTTCGACTCCGGCGGCCGCTTCGTCGACGACCTCTCCCGCGCCACCGAGCCGGGCACGGTCTACGGCGTGGACTGGGTCGAGGTGCCCGACCGGGACGCCCGCACCACCTCGGTCCGCAAGCAGTTCAAGGACGGCGAGGTCACCCGCGCCCGCAAGCTGGAGGGCATGTGGTGGGCGGACGGCGGCGCGTACGTCGTCTCCTCCTACGCTCGCGAGGAGAGCCCGGTCCAGCACGACGGCCAGGTGTGGTTCTACAACCCCGCGCGCCGCACGCTGACCTTGAAGGTCCGCTTCGGCGTCAACCCGCACCCCGAGCAGGACGGCGCCTTCGACGGCCCCGACAACATCAGCGTCTCGCCCTACGGCGGGCTGATCATCGCCGAGGACGGCGAGGGCGTGCAGCACCTCTTCGGTGCCACCGAGGACGGCCGCACCTACCCGGTCGCCCGCAACGAGATCAACATCGGCACCGCCGAGGAGCCGGAGTACAGCGAGTTCACCGGGCCGGTCTTCTCGCCCGACGGGCAGACGCTGTTCGCCAACATCCAGGAGCCGGGCATCATGCTCGCCATCACCGGCCCCTGGCGCCGCCAGCGCTGACGCTCGTGCCGACGCGCCGCCGGACCGGCCGGTTTCAGGGGGAACCCGGCCGGTCCGCGGTGAGTGCGTCCGGGTCAGGGGAACCCGGCCGGTCCGCGGTGAGCACGTAGTAGTCCAGCAGTCCCTTCTCGTACGCGGTCAGGAACCGGCGCGGCCACAGGTCGCACAGCTCCGGCAGCTGACCCAGGTAACGGTCGTACGCGGCCCACACCGACTCCCCGATCGCCCGGACCCGCACGTCCGACAGCCCGGCCGCCGCCAGCGTGGCGGCCACCTCGTCCGCCACGTGGGCGAGGTCGAGGCCGTCGGCGTAGGTGGGCAGCAGTCCGGGCAGCGCGCGGGCGGCCTCCTGGCCGGTGGCGAAGAACGTCGTCAGCGCCAGCCGGCCGCCCGCGCGCAGCACGCGCGCCGCCTCGCGCGCGAAGCCCGGCACGTCGGGGAAGTGCTGGGCCGCCTCGACCGAGAACAGGCAGTCGACGGAGGCGTCCGGCAGCGGCATGCGCTCGGCGGCGCCGCGCCGGTACTCCAGCCGGTCGGGGTGCGCGGCTCGCGCGTCGGCGTTCCGCTGGCGAGCCCGCTCCACCTGGTCGGGGTGGACGTCCAGGCCGGTCACCGAGGCGAAGCCGTATTCGCGGAGCGCCAGCGCCGAACCGAGGCCCAGCCCGCAGCCGACCTCGACGGCGTCCCGCCCCTCGGTCCGGCCGAGGTCGCGCAGCACGAGTCGGTAGAGCTCCTGCTCCGTGGAGATCCGGTCGGCCTCGGTCAACGGGCGGCCGGTCGGCGCGTCCGCCCAGTAGCCGAAGTTGATGAACCCGCCGGCGAACGCGGGGATGGTACTGAGGTCGAACTCCCCGTAGATCTGATCCAGGGGTGGGACGGTGGGCGGCTGGTCGGCGGGCATCGGGGGCTCCTCGCTGCTCGGCGGGGCCCGGAAGACCGGTGCGGAATCCCGTGCGCCCGAGAACGTTGTACGGAAGGTGAACTCCACGACAGCGGCCCCACGATTCTCGGTCCTGGACCGGTCCCGCACCAGAGCGGGACGGCCGCAGGCCGAAGCCCTTCAGGAGACGGTGCGCTTCGCGCAGGAGGCGGAGGCACTCGGCTACCACCGCTTCTTCGTCTCCGAGCACCACAGCGTGCCCGGCGTGGCCGGCTCCGCGCCCACCGTGCTCGCCGCGGCCGTCGCCGCCGCCACCGACCGCATCCGCGTCGGCACGGGCGGGGTGATGCTGCCCAACCACCGGCCGCTGGTCGTCGCCGAGCAGTTCGGCGTACTCGCCTCGCTCTTCCCCGGCCGCATCGACATGGGCCTGGGCCGCTCGGTCGGCTTCACCGACGGCATCCGCCGGGCGCTGGGGACGGAGAAGGACGCCACCGAGGACTTCGGTGCACAGCTCGCCGAGCTGACCGGCTATTTCACCGGCACCCAGACCGCCCACCCGCAGGTGCACGCGCGGCCCGCCGAGGGCCTGACCGTGCCCGCCTTCGTCCTGGCCACCGGCGCGGGCGCGGACATCGCGGCGGAGGCCGGGCTGGCCCTGGTCATCGGCGACGTACGCGGCCGGGACGCGCTGCTGCGCGCGATCGAGCGCTACCGCGCCGCCTTCCGTCCCTCGGCGCTGTGGCCGCGCCCCTACGTCGTCGTCTCCGCGACCGTGGCGGTCGCCGCCACCACGGAGGAGGCCCGCCGGCTCCTGCTCCCGGAAGCCTGGTCCATGGCCTACTCCCGTACCCACGGCGTCTTCCCGCCCCTGGAACCGGCCGAGGACGTACTCGCCCGCGAGCCGGCCATGACGCCCAAGGAACGCGACTTCTACGAGGCGGCGCTGAGGGGCCAGATCCACGGCACGGAGGCCGAGGTCCGCACGGCCCTCACCGACCTCTTCGCCACCACGGGCGCGGATGAGCTGCTGGTCACCACGAGCACGTATGACCGAGCGGCCCAACTGGACTCGTACCGACGGCTGGCGGGGCTGGCCGGGCTCTAGCGGCCGGCGCCGAGAATGAACGTGCCCTTCGCAGGCAGAGTCGCCACCACACCGCGCTCCCGGAGCAGCGCGACGGCGCGGCGCACGGTCCCGATGCTGACCCCGTAGACCTCCGTCATGCGGCGTTCCGCAGGCAGGGCAGCGCCCGTCGCCAGCTTCCCCGACCGGACCTCCTCCTGGATCTGGTCGGCCAGCTCTTCGTACCGATAGCGCGGCAGCTCGCTCACGATTCGTCAGCCGCTCCGGCGATGACGAACGTGCCCTTGCCGGCGAGGGTTGCCACCAGGCCCCGAGCGCGTAGTTCCTGGACGGCGCGGCGCACCGTTCCGGCAGAGACGCGGTAGACCTCCGCCAGCTCCCGCTCATTCGGCAGGCGGCCACCTTTCGGGATCTCCCCAGCCTCGATCTGGCGGGCCAGGGCCTCAGCGACGCGGACGTACTCGTAGACGATTTCCACGCCTACCAGTCTCCGCGCACGCCGTGCGCTGCGCGCGGTGGGGAGCACCCTGTGCGCACTGTGCAGGCTGTGCACAGTGCGCGTAGGCTAGACGAAGGAGACCCCGGCGGCCGGATCGGACCCGGCCCCGGGGCGTGGCCCTCGCTTCGAAGGAGCGAAGACATGCAGAGCCTACGACGACTCCCGTGGACCGATGAGGGGCGGGCGGCGTTCGTCCCGCCCGGGGACGGGCTGGTGAATGACCTCGCCGACGCCGTGGAGGCGGAGATGCTGGGGATGGCCCGAGCCGATGCCTCGCGGGGGCGGGCCCTCGCCGATGATCCGGCGGCGTGTGGGGTGGAGCTGCGCGGGGCGGTCTGGTACCTCGCTCGCGCGGTCGAGGACGCGGCTCTGGTCGCCGACCTGCGGGCGGAGCGGCTGGGGGGTGCGGAGGCGTAGCCGACACACGCAGTCGGCGCACGTGGCCGACAAGGGCTTGGCTCGCCGGGGCGGCGGCTCGTTGGCGTCGCCCCGGCGCGTCCGTCAGAGCGCCTGCGCGCCCGGCTTGATCATGCCGCGGACCGTGCGGGAATCGACGTATTCGCCGAGGGCCGTCATCTCCCACTCGCCGCTGTACTGGCGGATGAGCTTGGCCATCAGGACGCCCGTGCGCTTCTCCGAGCCGGTCAGGTCGAAGCGGACCAGCTCCTCGCCGGACTGGGCGTCGAGGAGGCGGCAGTAGGCCTTGGCCACGTCGGTGAACTTCTGGCCGGAGAAGCTGTTCACCGTGAAGACCAGGCCTGTGACCTCCGGGGGGAGGCCGCCGAGGTGGACGGTGATCGCCTCGTCGTCGCCCGCGCCTTCGCCCGTGAGATTGTCCCCCGAGTGCTGGATCGCGCCGTTGAGGATCGCGAGCTTGCCGAAGAAGCAGTTGTCGATCTTCTTGCGGTCCGGGCCGTACGCGATGACCGAGGCGTCCAGGTCGACGCTCCTGCCGCGGAAGGCGGGCTCCCAGCCGAGGCCCATCCGGACCGAGGAGAGCAGCGGCTTGCCGCCCTTGACCAGGGAGACCGTCTGGTTCTTCTGGAGGCTGACCCGCCCCTTGTCGAGGTTGATCTTCCCGGCGCCGGGAGCGGGCGCCTGCGGGGCGGCCGGCGGCGGCGCGGGAGTGCCCATGGAGCCCGGTGCGCCGGGGACGGCGGTCGGCGGGGCGAGCGGGGCGGGGGCGCCGCTGGGCGGTCCCCACTGGCCGGCGGCCGGGACGCCCGGGGTGTCGGGGGCGCCCGGGGCGGTCGGCGCGCCCGGGTGCGGCGGCGCGGGCGGCGTGACGGGCTGCTGCGGCTGCACCGGAGTGGCCGTGGGCACCGCGGGCTCCTCGACGGTCACGCCGAAGTCGGTGGCGATGCCGGCCAGGCCGTTGGCGTACCCCTGGCCGACGGCGCGGACCTTCCAGGCGCCGTTGCGGCGGTAGACCTCGACCACCACGAGGGCGGTCTCGGGGCCCAGCCGGGGCGGGGTGAAGGTGGCGAGCACGCTGCCGTCGTCGGCGCTGCGGACCGTGGCCGTCGGCTCCGTGCCCGCGAAGGTGGCGCCCGGCGCGTCGAGGCTGGCCGTGACGACGATCTTCTCGATGCCGGGCGGCACGGCGGCGGTGTCCACCGTGATGGTGTCGCCGCTGCCGCCCCCGCCCGCGGTGTGGGTCACGCCGGGGCCGCTCGGTTGGTTGTAGAAGACGAAGTCGTCGTCCGAGCGCACCTTGCCGTCGGCGGTCAGCAGCAGGCCCGACACGTCCAGCCGCACGGGTGCGGTGACGTCCACCGCCACCCGCGCTGCGGAGAGCGGGAGGTTCGAGCCAGGAGTCATAGCGGTCATGTCCTGGGTAACGACCGGCGCCGCTTTACGGTTCCATTACCAGCGGAGCAACCCGCGCACGCCGCCGGAGTCTCAGTGCCGTTCGCGGGAGTTGCCGAAGAGCAGCCGGTAGATGATCAGCAGGACCAGGGCGCCGGCGATGGAGGCGATCCACATGGACGGCTCGAAGAAGTCCTTCGGTATCGGCCGGTCGAGGAGCTTGGTGGAGAGCCAGCCGCCGACGAACGAGCCCACGATGCCGGTCAACGTGGTGCCGACCAGGCCACCCGGGTCCCGGCCAGGCAGCAGGATCTTGGCGATGACGCCGGCGACCAGCCCCAGTACGAGCCAGCTGACGATGCCCATGATGGTGTTCCTCGTTCCTGCAGTTTCTGCACAGGGGTTGTTACGCCTTCAAGGACGCGAGGAGGCCGCCCGGAGTTCCGTGCGGTATACCGCTACCTGCCGCCGGCCGGCGGGCCGTGCTCAGTACGGCCAGATCGGCGGGTCCGTGCAGAAGGCGCCGCCGAGGTGCGCGTGTTCGGGGTTGTCCGGGTCCAGCGGGCCCTGTTCCGCCAGGAGTTCGGCGGCGTACGCCTCGGAGTCGTCCTGCGGCTCGTACCCGAGGGCACGGGCGCTGGAGAGGTCCCACCACAGGCGGGTGTTGGCCGAGGAACCGTAGACGACAGTGTGGCCGACGTCCTGTGCGGTGAGCGCCGCGTGCAGCAGCCGGGCGCCGTCGCCGGGGCTCATCCAGATGGACAGCATGCGCACCGACGTGGGGCGCGGGAAGCAGGAGCCGATGCGGACGGAGACGGTCTCGATGCCGTGCAGGTCCCAGTAGAGCGAGGCCAGGTCCTCACCGAAGCCCTTGGACAGGCCGTAGAAGGTGTCCGGGCGGCGCGGGGTGTTCAGCGGGATGGCGCCGGAGCCGTCCTCGGGACGCGGGGTGAAGCCGACGGCGTGGTTGGAGGAGGCGAAGACGATCCGCCGCACGCCGGCCTCGCGGGCCGCTTCGTAGAGGTGGTACGTGCCCTCGATGTTCGCCGCGAGGATCTTCTCGAAGGAGGACTCCAGGGAGATGCCCGCCAGGTGGATCACCGCGTCGACGCCCTCCACGGCCTTGCGCAGCGCGTCCCGGTCGGCGAGGTCGGCGACGATCGCGTCCGGCTCGCCCTCGATGGGCAGCCGGTCGAAGAGCCGCAGCCGGTAGCCGTAAGGGGGCAGCAGTTCTCGCATCAGGGTGCCGAGGCCGCCGGCGGCGCCGGTCAGCAGAACGGTGCGGGGTGCGGTCATGGTCGTCAACGTAAAGAAGTGCGGTGTCCCGGTCAAGATGGTGGACGCGGGAGGGCTCTTGACCGGCCGTACGGGCTGTCTTAGCGTCATCGCGTTCATGCACATGGACAACGGCCATGAATGCGTCCGCCGCAGCCTCGGTGGACGTGATTCTTCGAAGGGAGCCCGATGCGCGCCGCCGCCTTCCTCTACCCCTGGGACGTCGTCGGGGATCCGGACGCCGCGCGCCGGATCGCCGGCCTCGGGGTCGCGCAGGTCACCCTCGCCTCCGCCTACCACTCCACCCGGGCCCTCACCCCGCGCCACCCCCGCCACCGCGTCGTCACCGCCCGGCACTCCGCCGTCCTCTACCCGGCGGCCCCGGAGCGCTGGGCGGGCCGCGCGCTGCGCCCGTACGCGCAGGACTGGCTCCCGGAGGCCGACCCGTACACGGAGGCCGCCCGCGCGCTCACGGACGCGGGCCTGGAGGTGCACTCCTGGGTCGTGCTCGCGCACAACTCCCGGCTGGGCGCCGAGCATCCGGAGTCCGTGGTCCGCAACGCCTACGGGGACGCCTACCCGTGGGCCCCCTGTATCGCCCGCGCCGAGGTGCACGAGTACCTGGTGACGCTGGCCGCCGAGGCCGCCGTACGGCCGCACACCCGCGGCACCGAACTGGAGTCGTGCGGCTGGTACGGCCTCGCGCATCTGCACGCGCACGACAAGACCGGCGGCGTCCCGCTGAGCGGCGCGGCGCAGTACCTGATGTCGCTGTGCTTCTGTGGCGCGTGCCGCGACGGTTACGCGGCGCTGGGCGCCGATCCCGAGGAGCTGCGGCAGACAGTGCTGCGCGCCCTGGAGCCCGTGTGGGCGGGCGGCGGCACCGGGGGAGCGGCAGGCCGCGACGGGGAGTGGGCCGACGTCGTCGAGGCGCTGGGGGAGGAGTACGCGCGAACCGTCGCCGACTGGCGGAACCGGGCCGCCGGGGAGCTGCGGCGCGCGGCCGTGGCCGCCGTACGGGCCGCCGCCGGGCCCGACTTCCGCGTCATGCTGCACGCCGACCCCGCCCCGCACCGCTGCGGCGCCAACGTCGGCGTCGCATCCCGCCAGGTCTTCGCCTACGCGGACGGCGTGGTCGTGCCGTGCACGGGGAGCGCGGCGGAACGGACCGCCGCGCTGACGCCGTTCGAGGGGCGCGGCGTACGGGCGGCGAACTTCACCGTCGTGCGGGGGATGGGGGGCAGCCCGGAGACGCTCGCGGCGGACGCCGCCCACGCGGCCGCGGCCGGCGCCGATGAACTCCGCCTCTACCACGCGGGGCTGGCCTCGGACGCGGACCTGGAGGCGGTGCGCACGGCGCTCACGGAGCTGAGCGGTTCGGGCGCCTGAGGAGCGGCGCGGCTCCGGCTCCTGAGAGGGGTGAGCCACGCGGCTCTTGAAGGCGAGCTCCGCGGCCCTTGAAGAGGCTGCGCCCCCGGTGTCCGAGGGAGCCGCTTCCCCGGCGCCCTAGAGGCGCCGCGTCGCCAGCGTCAGACGGTCCCGTGCGTCGAAGAGCGCGTCCTTGATCATCTGCTCGTGTGCCGGGGTGAGCCGGGCGACCGGCACCGAGCAGCTGATGGCGTCGCGGGCCGGCGTGCGGTACGGGATCGCGACACCGAAGCAGCGCAGCCCGAGGGTGTTCTCCTCGCGGTCCACGGCGTACCCCTGCTCCCGCACCGCGTGCAGCTCCTCGATCAGCTGCTCCCGGTCGGTCGTGGTGTGCTCGGTGAGCTGCGGCAGCGTCTCCGGGAGCAGCTTGCGGACCTGCTCGTCCGTGTGCGTCGCGAGCAGCGCCTTGCCCAGGGACGTGGAGTGCGCGGGCAGCCGGCGGCCGACCCGGGTGAACGGGCGGAGGTAGTGCTGGGACTGCCGGGTGGCCAGGTAGACGACGTTGGTGCCGTCCAGGCGGGCGAGGTGGATGGTCTCGGTGGTGTCGTCCGAGAGCCGGTCCAGGGTCGGCCGAGCGGCCGCCACGACCTCGTCGCCGTCGATGTAGGACGTGCCGACGAGCAGGGCCCGCACCCCGATGCCGTACCGCGTGCCGGTGGCGTCCGTCTCCACCCAGCCGAGGTCCACGAGCGTGCGCAACAGCATGTAGAGGCTGGACTTCGGATAGCCGACGGCCTCTTGTACGGAGGCGAGGCTGTGCATCCCGGGGCGGCCCGCGAAGTACTCCAGCAGTTCGACCGTCCGCACTGCGGACTTGACCTGTGATCCCCCGGTCTCGGCAGCCGGCATCGCCCTTGACCCCTCAGTTCGGACAGTCATAGAGTCACCGGTGTTCACACTCCGGGACGGAGTTCAGTATATCGAACAACGCCCGGTGTGCAGCAAGTACTCGGCCCGGGAGGAATGCACGGTGGCAGCACCAGTCTGGAGCG
Organism: Streptomyces niger; assembly: GCF_000718305.1. GTDB lineage: Bacteria > Actinomycetota > Actinomycetes > Streptomycetales > Streptomycetaceae > Streptomyces > Streptomyces niger. The sequence continues at coordinate 85,713 of NZ_JOFQ01000018.1, read as the reverse complement.
TCGACCCCCGTAGCGGGAAGCAGCGGGAAGAGGTTGCGGCCGAGGCCACAGCCGAGGAGGTGGACGCGACCGTACGGGCCGCGCACGAGGCGCGCGGCTCCCTCGCCGACCGGACCGTGCGCGCCGCCTTCCTGCGCCGCGCCGCCGACCTGCTGGACCAGGCGGGCGATTCGGTCATCGAGGCCGCCGACGCGGAGACCGCGCTCGGCCCCGGCCGGCTCACCGGTGAACTGGCCCGTACCACCGCGCAGTTGCGCGCCTTCGCGGACATCGTCGACGAGGGCGCCTTCCTGGACGTGCTCATCGACCACGCGGACCCGCAGCAGACCCCGCCCCGGCCCGACCTGCGGCGCTACAAGATCCCGCTCGGCGTGGTCGCCGTCTACTCGGCCTCCAACTTCCCGCTCGCCTTCTCGGTGCCCGGCGGCGACACCGCCAGCGCCCTGGCCGCGGGCTGCCCGGTCGTCGTCAAGGCCCACCCCGACCACCCCGCCACCTCCGAGCTGTGCGCGGCCCTGCTGCGCCGCGCCGCCACCGAGTCCGGCCTGCCCGCTGCCGTGGTCGGTTTGGTGCACGGCTTCGACGCCGGCGTCGAGCTGGTCCGCCACCCGCTGATCTCCGCCGCCGGCTTCACCGGCTCCGTACGCGGCGGTCGCGCCCTCTACGACGCGGCGGCGGCCCGCCCGCACCCGATCCCCTTCCACGGCGAACTCGGCAGCCTCAACCCCGTCGTCGTCACCCGGGACGCCGCCGAGGAGCGCCCCGAGCAGATCGGCGCGGGCCTGGCCGGTGCGATGACGCTGGGCGTCGGACAGTTCTGCGTGAAGCCCGGCCTGGTGCTGGTGCCCGAGGGCGCGGCCGGCGACGGGCTCGTCAAGGAGCTGACCGCCAAGGTCAGCGACACCGAGGCCGGCGTACTGCTGGACCACCGGATGCGGGACGCCTTCGTCGCCGGGGTCCAGGCGCGCGCCGAACTCCCCGACGTGGAGGCCCCGGTGACGCCCGGCGCGGGCGGCGAGCACACCGTCTCCGCCGGCTTCCTCACCCTCCCCGCCGCCCGGCTGGCCACCGAGGGCCCGCACGACCTCCTCCTGGAGGAGTGCTTCGGCCCGGTGACCGTCGTCGCGCGGTACGCCGACGACGCCGAGGCGACCGCCGTCCTCGGCCGGCTCCCCGGCAACCTCACCGCCACCCTGCAGCTCTCCACCGCCGAGGGCGCGGGCGAGGGCCGGGGCGGCGAACTGCTCGCCGAGGTCACCGCGCTCGCCGGCCGCGTCGTGGTCAACGGCTGGCCCACCGGCGTCGCCGTGGCCCCCGCCCAGCACCACGGCGGCCCCTACCCGGCGACCACGTCCACCTCCACCTCCGTGGGCGGCACGGCCATCGAGCGCTGGCTGCGCCCGGTCGCCTACCAGGACACCCCGCCCGCGCTGCTGCCCCCCGAGCTGCGCGAGGAGAACCCGCTGGGCCTGCCCCGGCGGATCGACGGCGTGCGCGAGGCGTAGCGGGCGGACACGACACCGTGCGGAACACCGCGAGCGGCCCGGACCTCACCGTCCGGGCCGCTGCCACGGCCGACCTCGATGCGCTGGCAGCGCTGCACTCCAGGGCCCGCGCCCAGTACTTCCGCGGGCGGCTGCCCGACACGATGCTGGACACCCCCGCCGAGCGGGCCCGCTGGCGGGAGACCTGGGAGCAGGCGCTGACCTGCCCCGGGACGGCCGTGCTGTGCGCCGACCGGTCCGGGGCGCCCGTCGGCGTCGCCGCGTACCGGCCCGGCACGGGCGCGCCCGTGACCGACGTGGAACTGAGTCAACTCCACGTCGACCCCGCCTACTGGCGCAGCGGCGTCGGCAGCGCCCTGCACGACGCCTGCGTCGCCGCGTGGCACGAGGCGGGCCACACCACCGCCCGGCTCCAGGTGTACTGGCACAACCGCCGGGCGCGGGACTTCTACGCCCGGCACGGCTGGCGGCCGGACGAGGTGCGCCGCCCGGTGCCCGACGCCACCCACCTCAGCCTGCTGCTCACGCTGACTCCCGGCGCGCGATGAGCTGCACCCGCCGTACGGAGTGACCGTGCAGCGCGCCGACGGTGACGCTGCGCTCCTCGGTCACGGCGAAGCCGTGCATCCGGAGCAGCCGCCGCAGCCGCTCCGGCTCGTGGTGCCGGACCACCGCGCCGTCCTCGGTGCGGAACACCCCGTACGCGCCGAACTCGTCCTCGTACGCGGCGTACCGGGCGCGTGCGCGCGGGTCGGTCTGCAGCGGCACGTCACTGAGGTGGAGCAGGCCGCCGGGGCGTACCAGGCGCGCCGACTCCCCGAGGACCGCCCGCTGCCCCGCGTCCTCCGGGATGCGGGTGAGCACTCCGAAGAGCAGCGCCGCCGCGAAGCGGCCGGCCTCGAAGGGCAGCGGCAGCCCGGGGCAGTGCGTCAGCCGCACCCCCGGGTGCTCGCGCCGTCCGTGCTCGACCGGCGTCCGTGACCCGTCGACGCCTTCGGCCGCGTACCCCAAGGACACCAGCGCCGCGACCCGCCGGCCGCGGCCGCAGCCGAGGTCCAGGATCCGCGCGCCGGGCGCCAGTTGTGCGCGCAGGACGGCGGGGTCGAAGGGGTGGCTGTCGGTGGTGGCGGTCCCGGCCGTCTCCCATGAGCCGAGACGTCCCTGCGGCGTCCTCATGTGCGGGACCGTACCGGGGCGCGACGGCGCGGACCGCCGAATGCACGGCACTTGCATCGGCGGGCGGGCAAGGACAGCGGAAAACCGCCCATGAATGGGTAAAAGTTATTGCTGACCCATCGGGGGAGGCGGCGCAGGGCGCCTGCTGGACGCGGTACTCCAAGCCGTCCTTGGAGCGTCCCCAAGGCGAAACGGGATGGACGGCCGGACCGCCGGCGATCACAGTGGGGGCCATGAAGCGACTGGCCGGCGCGGAGTTCGCGCCCGAGACGACGTACCTGAACACCCCGGGCAGCGGCCTGCTGCCCGCCAGGGCCATCGATGCGCTACGGGACGAGGCCGAGGCGGCCGCCTCCTACGGCACGATGGGCCGGGACTACTTCGGCCCGGCCGCCGCTGCCCGGGCCTCCTTCGCGCGGCTCGTCGGCACGACCCCCGAGCGGGTCGCCGTCGGCAGCTCGGTCGCCGTGTCCACCGCGGTGATCGCGGCCTCGCTGCCCGAGGGTGCCGAAGTGCTGCTTCCCGAGGACGACTTCAGCTCGCTGGTCAATCCCTTCACCGTCCGCGCCGGGCTGCGGGTGCGCTTCGCGCCGCTGGCGCGGCTGGCCGAGGCGGTACGACCGGGCACCGCGCTGGTCGCCTGCAGCGCGGTGCAGGCGCTGGACGGCCGGCTCGCCGACCTCGCGGCCGTCCGGGAGGCGGCCCGCGCGCACGGCGCCCGCACCCTGGTGGACATGACACAGGGCGCGGGCTGGCTGCCGCTGGACGCCGAGCAGTACGACTACGTCGTGTGCGGCGCGTACAAGTGGCTGCTGTGCCCGCGCGGCACCTCGTTCCTGGTGGTCGCCGAGGACGCGCCGCAGCCGCCCGCGTCCCACGCGGGCTGGGTGGCCGGCGCCGACCCGGGCGAGGCCAACTACGGGCCGATCGCGCACCTGGCCGAGGACGCCCGCCGGTACGACGAGCCGCACGGCCACCTCGTCCACGTCGGTGCCCAGCACTCCCTCGCGCTCCTCGAAGAGGTCGGGGTGGCCGCGGTGCATGCCCACGACACCGCGCTGGCCGAGCGGTACCGCGCCGGGCTCGCCGAGTTGGGGTACGCGCCGCTGCCCGCGTCGGGGTCGGCGATCGTCACCGTCCCGGCGCTGGCCGCCGCGCACGACGCGCTGGCCGAGGAGGGGATCCTGACCGCCGTCCGGGCGGGGAAGCTGCGGGCCGGGTTCCACCTGTACAACACGGCGGAGGACGTGGACCGGATGCTGGAGGTCGTCAAGAGGCTCGACCTGCCGAGGAGTTGACGTGGCGCGGGCGGGGCGGGAATTCCGCGGCGGTCCGGCTCGTTGGTCCCCGTGACCGCACCGCCCGTGAAAGGTAACCCTTGACCACTGCTTTCGACCCCGTCGACCTGGCCGGGCTGACGCTCGCCAACCGCCTCGTCATGGCACCGATGACGCGCAACCGCGCCACCGCCGACGGCGTCCCCACCCCGTCCATGGTCCGCTACTACACGCAGCGCGCCACGGCCGGCCTGATCATCACCGAGGCCACCCAGCCGAACGTGGTGGGCCGCGGCTACCCGCTCACCCCCGGGCTGCACACCCCCGAGCAGATCGCGGGCTGGCGCGAGGTCACCGACTCCGTGCACGCCGCGGGCGGCAAGATCTTCGCGCAGCTGTGGCACGGCGGCCGCATCGGCCACCCCGTCACGCTGCCCGACGGCCTGATACCGGTCGCGCCCTCGGCCGTCGTCGCCGACCAGCGGGTCTTCACCGACGAGGGCCTGAAGGACTGCGTCGTCCCGCGCGAGCTGACCGACGAGGAGATACGCGAGACCATCGCGGACTTCGCGGCCGCCGCGCGCAACGCCATCGAGGCCGGCTTCGACGGGGTGGAGCTGCACGGCGGCAACGGCTACCTGATCCACCAGTTCCTCTCGCCCGCGAGCAACCTGCGCACCGACGACTGGGGCGGCTCGGACGAGGCCCGCGCCCGGTTCGCCGTCGAGGTCGTCAAGGCCGTCGCCGCGGAGATCGGCGCGTACCGCACCGCCCTGCGCATCTCGCCCGGCAACCCCTTCAACGGCATGACGGCGCCCGAGCCCGAGGCCACCTACACCACGCTGGTCGAGGCGATCGCCCCGCTCGGCCTGGCCTACCTGCACGCCTGCGACGTGCGCGACACCGAGCTGCTGGCCCGGCTGCGGAAGCGCTTCGGCGGCATGTTCATGCTGAACCCCGCCACCGACGGCGCCCCCGCAGGGCCCGAGGTGCTGTCCGTGGTCGAGGACGGCGAGGCCGACCTGCTGGCGTACGGCCGGCTCTTCCTCGCCAACCCCGACCTCCCCGCGCGCCTCGCGGCCGGCGGCCCGTTCAACGAGCCCGTACGGGAGGCCTTCTACGGCGGCGACGACAGCGGCTACGTGGATTACCCCGCGCTGACCGGCTGATTACCCCGCGTTGACCGGCTGACGTCCCCGCGGGACCCCGGGCGCCCGGCCGCGCACCGCGACCGGCCGCCCGAGCCCGCGCCGGTCGTCCAGGACCCGCCCCGGTCGCCCCGGCTCCGCACCGGCCGGTCCTCAGACCTCGCCGCGCGCCATCCGCAGCAGCCGGTCCAGGACCGCGCCGTCGCCGGCGGTCAGCCCGTCGTGCTCCCACTCGTTGGTCACCCACGCCCGCAGGCCACGGATGCGCTCCGCGGTACGCAGCGAGTGCCCGGCGTCGACGTACATGTCGTCCGCGTACACCGCCGCCACGACCGGCACCTCGCACGCCGCCAGCCGCTCCACGTCGTACAGGTCGGGCCAGTCGGTGCGCTCGGCCAGCGCATGGGCGGTCTCCTTGAGCGGCCGCAGCGCCGGGTCGGTGTCGAACAGCCAGGGGAAGATCGTCTCGCCTGTGAAATGCAGCGGGCCGCCGTCCGCCAGCGCCCGGTCCACGTCGAACTGCGGGAACTCGCCGCGCACCGCCTCGGCCGCCCAGCCCGTGCCCTTCGCGTCCACCGACCGCTGGCCGTAGATCGACTCGTGCAGCACGGCGAACATCGGGGACTCGGCGAACGACAGCCGCGCCCGCACCCGCTCCAGGAACGCGTCCGACAGCTCGGGCCCGGACACCCCGGTCACCCAGGCCTCGGCCAGGAGGTCGTGCAGCGCGTACGAGCCGCTGCCGGCGCCCAGCATCATCCCGAGCCCCTGGAACGCCTCGGCGGTCAGCCGCCCGCCGCCCGGCAGCCGCACCTCCCGCTCCCGCAGGCGCGCGGCGATCCGCAGCACCGCCGCCACGTCCTGCGGGTAACGGGCGTAGTGCGCCGCGTTCTTGCGCGCGATCCGCGGATACGCCGCCCGGTAGACGTCCCGGGCGCTCACGTCCAGGCCCGGCAGGCCGCCGGTGACGAACGCCTCGCGCAGCCCTTCGGGGGCGTACGAGAGGTAGTGGACGGTACAGAAGCCGCCGAAGCTCTGGCCCAGCACGCTCCACGGCTCCTCGCCGATCAGGTGGCGGCGGAACAGCTCGGCGTCCCGGACGATCGAGTCGGCGCGGAAGTGGGCGAGGTAGTCGGCCTGTTCCCGCGGCGAGCCGCGGCGCGCGAGGGTCTGCCGGGTCGCGGGCGTGGAACGCCCCGTGCCGCGCTGGTCCAGGAACAGCACGCGATAATCGCGCAGCGCGCGGTTCAGCCAGGAGTCGCGGGCCAGTGGGCGGGGCGTCGCGAGCCCCGGGCCGCCGCGCAGGTACAGCAGCCACGGCAGCCGCTCCCGCTCCCGTCCGGCCGCCACCGCCTCCCGCGCGAACACCTCGATCCGCTCGCCGTCGGGCGCGGCATGGTCCAGCGGGACCTGTAGGACGTGATCGGTCAGAACGACCCCCGGGCGGCGGTCGACGGTCATGTGGCTCCCTCGGTTCGAGTCGCTGAGGTGTGTCCGCTTGTTCCCTGCCGGGACGGCGCCACGTCAGGCTAGCCTCCGGTGCGCGCCGGGCAATTCGGCCGGGCGGACGGCTACCGCGCGGCGGCGCGGACGGCTAGGAATGGCAGCACGACCTCACGAGGTGGTGCCGGTGGACCGGAGAGCTGCAAGCCCATCAACTCCGCCGCGCGACGAGGACCTGCACCGGCGACTGGTGTACGGCGACGAGTCCGCCCTCGGCGAGGCGTACGACGCCTTCGGCGGGCTGGCGCACGCCGTGGCCCACCGCGTCACGCGCAGCACGCACACCGCGGAGGAGGTCGTCCAGGAGGTCCTCACCCACCTGTGGGCCCGCCCCTACGCGTTCGACCCGGCACGCGGCTCGCTGCGGGCCTGGCTCAGCATGCAGGCCCACCGGCGGGCCGTGGACCGGATGTCCGAGGCGGCGGGGTGCGGCACCCTGCCGGCCGGCACGGCGCTGCTGCCGCACGCCGCGCTCGCCGAACTCCCGCCGGCCCAGCGGCAGGTGCTCCACCTCGCCTACTTCGCCGGGCGCACCTACCGCCAGGCCGCGGTGGAACTGGGCATTCCCGAAGGCACTGCCAAGACCAGGCTCCGCGTCGCGCTGCGCAGCCTCGCCGACCGGCTGGCCGACCCGCCGGATCCGGCCGTCGAGAAGGGCATGTGATGGGCTGGGACCCCGCGGAGGAGCACCCCGAGATCGCCGAGCTGCTCGCCGCCTGGGCGCTGGACGCGGTGATGTCCGGGGACGCGGAACGCATCCGTGCGCACGTCGAGGACTGCGCGGACTGCGCGGAGGAACTGGGGCGGCTGCGGGAGGCGGTGCACCGGCTGGACGGGCCGCCCGCCGCGCCGGCCAAGGGCGCCCGCCGGGGTGCGGACAAGGTCGGCCGGGGGCGGCTGATGGCGGCGGCCCGGGCGGCGCGCACCGGGCACGACGCGCCGGCCGCGCACGCGGCGCCGTACGCCGCCGCGGTCGCGAGCCTGGAGGCGCTGCTGCGCGAGCTGGACGGTACGCCTGCGCGCTGGGGCACGCCGGTGGTGCACGACTGGGACGTCCAGGGCACGGTCGCGCACCTCGTCGCGGCGGACGAGCCGCTGGCCGAGCGGCTGGGGATGCTGCCGGTGACGCGGGCCGAGGCGGGCGGCACCGGGGACGCGGCGCCCTGGGAGGTGCGCTGGGCGGCCCGTACGGAAGAGGTGGTGGCGTACGAGCACACCCGGCCGCCGACCGAGACCGCCGAGGCGTGGCGGACCCAGGCGCACGGCCTGCTGGACCTGCCGGAGGCCAGGGCGGAGGAGCCGGCGTCCCTGCCCACCGCGCTGATGGGCAAGCGGCTGCCGGTCGCCGACCACTACGTGATCCGGGCGTTCGAGACCTGGATCCACACCCGGGACATCGGGCGGGCGCTGGGGCTGACCGTGCCCTCGCCGCCGTCCGTGCACCTGCAGCGGCTGGTGGTGCTCGCGGTGCGGATCGTGGACCTGGCGCTGGGGGACGGTACCCGGCCCGTGCTGCTGGGGGTGGAGGGTGCGGCGGGCGGCGACTGGGTGCTGGGCCCGGCCGCCGAGCCGGTCGCCGCCGAACTGGTGCTGGACGCGGTCGACCTCTGCCTGCTGGTGGGCGGCCGGCTCACCCCGCAGGAGGTGAGCCGGGGCCAGGCAGGCGACGCGGCCGCCGCTCAGCACGTGCTGGCGACGGCCGCGTCACTGGCCTGGTTGTGAGCCGGGGACCCCTGGCGGGGCCAAGACCCCCCGGCCCGGAACCGGGCTCCTGCTCACGAGGGAGCGGACACCACGGACTCGCGCGTCACTTGACCGGGGTGAAGTCCCGGGCACCGATGTACTCCGGGCGCCGTACCGGGGCCGCGAAGGGCTCCACGGCGGCGTTCTCCACGCTGTTGAACACGATGAAGACGTTGCTGCGCGGGTACGGCGTGATGTTGTCGCCGGAACCGTGCATGCAGTTGCAGTCGAACCAGGTCGCCGAGCCGGCCTTGCCGGTGAACAGCTTGATGCCGTACTGGTCGGCCAGCTTGGTCAGCGCCTCGTCCGAGGGCGTGCCCGCGTCCTGCATCTGCAGCGACTTCTTGTAGTTGTCCACGGGCGTCTCGCCCGAGCACCCCAGGAAGAACTTGTGCGACCCCGGCATGATCATGAGACCGCCGTTGGTGTCGTAGTTCTCGGTCAGCGCGATCGAGACGGACACCGTCCGCATGTTCGGCAGGCCGTCCTCGGCGTGCCAGGTCTCGAAGTCCGAGTGCCAGTAGAACCCGGACGCACCGAATCCCGGCTTGACGTTGATCCGCGACTGGTGGACGTAGACGTCGGAGCCGAGGATCTGACGGGCGCGTCCCACTACGCGCGGGTCGGAGACCAGCTTGGCGAACACCTCGCTGATCTTGTGCACCTCGAACACGGACCGGACCTTGTCCGACTTCGCCTCGACGATCGAGCGCGGGTCGGCCTTGACCTCCGGGTCATGGGTGAGCCGGTCCAGTTCGGCGCGGTACACCGCGACCTCGTCCGCCGTGATGAGTTCCTCTTGGGCGAAGAAGCCGTCGCGTTCGAAGTCGCTCAGCTCGGACGGCTGGAAAGGGCCTGCCGTGCCGGGCTGCGACCACACCACCGGGTCCTGCCGCGGGGTGATCACCTCGGTGGCCCCACGGGTCGGGTACAGGTCGGCGGTGCGCTCGGGTGCGGTGGTCATGGTGTTGCCTTCCTCTCCTCTCGTACGTGCCTTCCTCAACTGCCGGACGGGGCAGCGGGCCTGATTCCAGCGGCGTCAGCTCGTCTCGGGCTCGGTGAGCAGCGGGTACACGCCGTTCTCGTCGTGGTCCTCGCGACCGGTGACCGGCGGGTTGAAGACACACACGCAACGGAAGTCCGTCTTCGGCCGCAGGGTGTGCTTCTCGTGGCCGTTGAGCAGGTACATCGTGCCGGGCTCGATCCAGTGCTTCTCCCCGGTCTCCCGGTTCTCCAGCTCCGCCTCGCCCTCTACGCACAGTACGGCCTCGATGTGGTTCGCGTACCACATGTCGGTCTCGGTGCCCGCGTAAAGGATGGTCTCGTGCAGCGAGAAACCGACGCGCTCCTTGGCGAGCACGATGCGCTTGCTCTCCCAGGTCCCCGAAGCGGACTTGACGTGGCGGTCGGTGCCTTCGATGTCCTTGAACGAGCGAACGATCACGTGGTTGTGCCTTTCTGTTCTGCGGGTGGTGAGGTCCGAACGGAGGGGCCGGCCGGATGGCCGACCCCTCCGAAGAGCGTCCGTCAGACGCTGTCGCGGACCGCGCGGGCGAGGATGCGCAGACCCTCGTCCAGTTCCTCGGGGGTGGTGGTGAGCGCCGGAAGCAGCTTCACGACCTCGCTCTCCGGCCCCGAAGTCTCGATGAGCAGACCCAGTTCGAAGGCCCGCTTGGAGATCTTGTTCGCGAGACTCTTGTCCTCGAACTCCATCCCCCAGACCATGCCGCGGCCGCGGTAGTCCACGCCGGCCCGCGGGTGCTCCTCGGCGATGGCTCGCAGGTGCGACTCGATGATCTCACCGCGGGCGATGGTCTGCTTCTCCATCTGACCGTCGGCCCAGTACGTGTCCAGGGTCGCGGCGGCCGTGACGAAGGCCGGGTTGTTGCCACGGAAGGTGCCGTTGTGCTCGCCCGGCTCCCAGATGTCCAGCTCCGGCTTGAACATCGTGAGCGCCAGCGGCAGGCCGTAGCCGCTGATGGACTTGGAGACGGTGACGATGTCCGGCACGATGCCCGCCTCCTCGAAGGAGAAGAAGGCACCCGTTCGGCCGCAGCCCATCTGGATGTCGTCGACGATGAGCAGCATGTCGCGGCGCTGGCACAGGTCGGCGAGCGCGCGCAGCCACTCGGGCCGGGCGACGTTGATGCCGCCCTCGCCCTGGACCGTCTCGACGATCACGGCGGCGGGGGTGTTCAGGCCGGAGCCCTGGTCCTCCAGCAGCCGCTCGAACCAGAGGAAGTCCGGGTAGCGGCCGTCGAGGTAGTGGTCGAACGGCATCGGGGTGCCGTGGACCAGCGGGATGCCGGCGCCGGCGCGCTTGAAGGCGTTGCCGGTGACGGCGAGCGAGCCGAGCGACATGCCGTGGAAGGCGTTGGTGAAGGACACGATCGACTCGCGGCCCTTGACCTTGCGGGCCAGCTTCAGCGCGGCCTCGACCGCGTTGGTGCCCGTCGGGCCCGGGAACATGACCTTGTACGGCAGGTCACGCGGGCGCAGGATGACGTTCTGGAAGGACTCCAGGAACGCCCGCTTGGCCGTGGTGGACATGTCCAGGCCGTGGGTGATGCCGTCGCGCTCGATGTAGTCGATCAGCGCGCGTTTCAGCACCGGGTTGTTGTGGCCGTAGTTCAGCGACCCGGCACCGGCGAAGAAGTCGAGGTACGCGTGGCCGTCCTCGTCGTAGAGACGGCTGCCCTGGGCCCGGTCGAAGACGGTGGGCCAGCCGCGGCAGTAGCTCCGCACCTCGGATTCGACGGTCTCGAAGACGCTCAGGTCCGGCTGGGTGATGGTCACAGCATGCTCCTGGGAGATGTGGGGTGTGACGGAGAGGGGAAGTCTTGGGGTGGGCTCAGCGCTGCGACGGTGCAGGAGGAGCGAAGGGACCGATGCGGTGCAGGACCTCCGGCTCGTGTCCCTCTTCGGGGAACACACCGGCGTCGAAGAGGACGTCGCGCTCCACGGAGGCGTGGTGGCGCTCGGCGAAGGCGGCGAAGAGCCGGTTCGACGCGGTGTTGTCCGGTGAGATCGTGGTCTCGAGGCGAGTGACACCCTGCTCCTGCGCGACACGGCCGGCCAGGCCGTCCAGGAGAGCTGCTGCCAGTCCGCGGCCCCGGTGCGCGTCGTCGACGGCGACCTGCCAGACGACGAGGGTCTCGGGGCGGGCGGGCCGGATGTAGCCGGTGATGAAGGCGGCCGGCTCGCCCTCCGTGTCGCGGGCGACGACGGAGGTGGCGGCGAAGTCACGACACCACAGCAGGTAGCTGTAGGACGAGTTGAGGTCCAGCGTCCGGGAGTCCCGGGCTATGCGCCAGATGGCCGCCCCGTCCTCCACTCGCGGGGCATCGAGCTTGAAGCCCTCCGGCATTTCTCTGAATTCGCTTCGGGCACGTGCAAGGTCTGCTTGTGCGGCGGTCATGGGAATTAAATTTACCGAGGGAAATTGGAAAATGCATCGCGGGTTGGGGTTACGGAGACGGGGGGTTCTGTGTTATCGCGCGGGGGCGCACGGGCGCACGAATGACCTCTGGGATGTCTTGGTTTGCCCGGAAAATACTGGGCAAATCACCCCGCTTGTGTGGTCGGTCACATGTGCGTAACGACCGCGAGATCCGTCCGAATTACGGGCCTTGCCGGTCACCCGAATCGACGCGTTTGAGCTGCGGAAAAGCGGGCAGAAGAATACGGGAAGCTGCGCACCCGAAGAATTGGAAATTCTTCGGTAACAGGTGTACAGCAAGGAAAGCCCGGAGCGCCATGGGGTTTCCGTGATTCTTCCGCCGGGACCGCCCCGTCCAGGCCGCGGCGCCCGGCTCGTACAGTGCGTGCATGACCGATAGCGCCGTGCTGCACATCAAGGGGAGGGTCCTGGCCGGGCCCGACGACGTACGTGAGGATCTGTGGGTCGTCGGCGGACGCGTCACGTTCACCCGACCGGCCGAATCGCGGGAGATCACCACCGTCGAGGGCTGGGCGCTGCCGGGCCTGGTCGACGCCCACTGCCACGTGGGCCTGGACGCGCACGGCGCGGTCGACGAGGCGACCAGCGAGAAGCAGGCGCTCACCGACCGGGAGGCGGGCACGCTGCTCATCCGGGACGCCGGCTCGCCCGCGGACACCCGCTGGATCGACGACCGCGAGGACCTGCCGCGGATCATCCGCGCCGGGCGGCACATCGCGCGCACCCGTCGCTACATCCGCAACTACGCGCACGAGATCGAGCCCGAGGACCTGGTGGCGTACGTCGCCCAGGAAGCGCGGCGGGGCGACGGCTGGGTCAAGCTCGTCGGCGACTGGATCGACCGCGAGACCGGCGACCTGTCGTCCTGCTGGCCGCCCGGCGCGGTGGCGGCCGCGATCGCCGAGGCGCACCGCCTCGGGGCACGCGTCACGGCCCACTGCTTCGCCGAGGAGTCCCTCGCGCCCCTCGTGGAGGCCGGCATCGACTGCATCGAGCACGCGACGGGCCTCACCGAGGAGACCATTCCGCTCTTCGCCGAGCGCGGCGTCGCGATCGTGCCGACCCTGGTGAACATCGCGACCTTCCCGCAGCTGGCGGCCGGCGGCGAGAAGAAGTACCCGCGCTGGGCCGACCACATGCGGCGGCTGCACGAGCGTCGTTACGACACCGTACGGGCGGCGTACGACGCCGGGGTGCCGGTGTACGTCGGTACGGACGCGGGCGGGGCGCTCGCGCACGGTCTCGTCGCCCAGGAGGTGGGAGAGCTGGTCAAGGCCGGTATCCCGGCTCTGGACGCGGTGTCGGCTGCCGCCTGGGGTGCGCGGGAGTGGCTGGGCCGTCCCGGGCTCACCGAGGGTGCCTCTGCCGACCTGGTGGTGTACGAGGCCGATCCGCGGGCGGACGTACGGGTTCTCGGTACGCCGCGGCGGGTGATTCTGCGGGGGCGGGTGGTGAGCTGACGCCTGCGGTGCGGGGGCGCTCGATGGGCGGCTGCGGGCCGGTGGCCGGTACCGGGCCGTCCGCAAACGCCGGACGGGCTGGAGGGGGACGCGCGCTTACGCGCCGTCCCTCCGGGCGCCGCGGGCCATCCAGGCCGCGACCACCGCGCCGGAGATGTTGTGCCAGACCGAGAACACCGCTGCCGGGAGCGCGGCGGCGGGGCTGAAGTGGGCCGTGGCCAGGGACGCCGCCAGGCCGGAGTTCTGCATGCCGACCTCGAAGGCCATCGCGCGGCTCGCCGGGCGGCCCAGCCGGGCCAGCGAGCCGGCCCCGTAGCCGAGCGCCAGGCCCAGCCCGTTGTGCAGCACCACGGCCAGCAGCACCAGCGCCGCCGCGTCCTTGATCTGCGCCGCGCTGCCCGCGACCACGACCAGCACGATCACCGCGATGGTCAGCGCCGACAGCCAGGGCAGCGCGCGCAGCAGCCGGGCGATGAAGCGGCCGGCGACCAGCCGCACCAGCAGGCCCGCGAAGACCGGCAGCAGGACGGTCTTGAGGATGTCGGTCACCATCACCCCGGCGTCCACATGCATGAACTGGCCGGCGAGCAGGTACGTCAGCGGCGGCGTCACGAACGGCGCGACCACGGTGGAGACGGTGGCCACCGACACCGACAGGGCCACGTCGCCGCGTGCCAGGAACGTCACGACGTTGGAGGCCGTGCCGCTCGGGGCGCAGCCCACCAGGATCACGCCGGCCGCCAGCGCGGGCGGCAGGTCCAGCACGGTGGCCACCAGCCAGCCCAGTCCTGGCATGATCACGTAGTGCGCCACCAGGCCCAGCCCGACCGCCCACGGCCGCTTGGCGACCGCGGCGAAGTCCGGGACGGTGAGCGTGAGGCCCATGGAGAACATCACGACGCCCAGCAGCCACGGCACGGCCGGGGCCCAGCCGGTGAAGTGCGCAGGCCGGAACAGGCCGATCAGCCCGGCCACGATCACGAGCAGCGGAAAGAGGGTGACGGCGCGCCGCGCGGCGCGGTCGGACGCGGGGAGGTCGTCGCCGGCCGGATGAGGGGCCGCCGCTGGCTTCTGGTTCGTCTGCTCGTTCGTCACGGCCGCACCTTACGGCGACCTTACGTGTAACGAGCAACGGGGTTCCGGATGGTGGACAGCCCTCGGACCGCCTTCGATCGGCCCTCGGACCGCCTTCGGTCGGCGCTCAGACCGCCTTCGCCAGGGCTGTCACGAACCGGTCGGTGGTGTCCCGGTCCCGCACCGCCAGCCGCAGCCAGTCGGTCCCGAGGCCGGGGAACGTGTCGCCGCGCCGGGCCGCGAAGCCCAGCTGCCGCAGCCGCTCCCGTACGCCTGCCGCGTCCGGCAGCCGGATCAGTACGAACGGCCCGGCGGCCGGCTCCGCCACGGTGACGGCCGGGAACTCGGCCAGCCGCGCGATCAGGTACGCGCGGTCGGCGGCGATGTCCGCGGCCGCCGCCTCGGCCTCCGCGAGCGCCTCCGGCCCGCAGCACGCCTCAGCGGCGGTGAGCGCGGGCGAGGAGACCGGCCACAGGGGCTGGGCCCGCTCCAGCGCGGCGACGACCTCCGGCTCGGCCAGCACGTAACCGACCCGCAGCCCGGCCAGCCCCCAGGTCTTGGTCAGGCTGCGCAGCACCACCAGGCCCGGCAGGTCCGTACGGGAGGCCAGCGACTCCGCCTCGCCCGGCACCGCGTCCATGAACGCCTCGTCGACCACCAGCGTGCGGCCCGGCCGCGCCAGCGCCGCCACGGCCTCGGCGGGGTGCAGCACGGACGTGGGGTTGGTCGGGTTGCCGAGCACCACCAGGTCCGCGTCGTCCGGTACCGCCTCCGGAGTCAGCCGGAAGCCGTCCCCCTCGGGCAGCAGCACGCGCTGCACCTCGTGCCCGGCGTCCCGCAGGGCCGCCTCCGGCTCGGTGAACTGGGGATGCACCACGACCGGCCGCGCGGCGCCCACGGCCCGCGCGAGCAGCACGAACGCCTCGGCGGCGCCGGCCGTCAGCAGCACCCGGGACACCGGCAGCCCGTGCCGCGCCGCGACCGCTGCGCGCGCCGCCGTGCCGTCCGGGTACGCGGCCAGCCCGTCCAGCGACGCGGCGATCCGGGCCTTGAGCCAGGCCGGCGGGGTGCCCGTACGGACGTTGACGGCCAGGTCGGTCAGGCCGGCCGCGGCGCCGCGTACCTCGGCGTCCCCGTGGTGGCGAAGGTCGGGCAGGGGGGTCACGGCATCTCCTCGTGCGTGCGTACGGTCTTTTGCGTGCCGCTGTCGTGGGGCGCGGCGCGGCGGGCGACCGCACAGGTGGCCCGGGCCGTGCCGCCGCCCGCGGGCGCGGCGGTCCGCTTCGGGACGGCCAGTGTGCCGTCGGGGCCGGCCGCGGCCAGCGCGGCGGCCTCGGCGACGGAGGGCGTCCCGGTGGCGGCCAGCACCGTGCCCGAGGGATGCGGCACCGGCACGGTGGCCAGCAGGGCGGGCGGGTACGCCAGCAGCTCCACCCCAAGCAGTGCAGCGGCGGCCCGCAGCCCCGGCTCCCGGGCCCTGGCGTCCACGGTGGCCAGCGCGCCCACCGCGGCGAGCGGCAGCGCGGACTCCGCGAGTACGGCCCTGACCAGCGCCGTCAGCTCCTCCGCCGGTATTCCGGGCCGTGCGCCGACCCCCACCACCAGGTCCCGCCGCGGCCCGTGCACACCACGCTCAGCAGGCACGGCGGGTCCTTTCAGGGGGAGGGAGCCGGACATGCGGGACCGGCCGGGGATCAGTAAGCAGGTGACACGGGTACCGGCAGCGGTACCGGTCCGCAACCGTCGGCGAGAGGGGCGGCACAGTGCCTGTGGTCATCGCGGTCGGCGCGTTCCTGATGACCCTCATCGGGGGCTGGGTCGCCCACCGGGTCACCGACCGCCGCCACCTCGTCCTCGGCCTCGCCGGCGGCCTGATGCTCGGCGTCGTCGGCCTCGACCTGCTGCCGGAGGCCCTGGAGGCGGCCGGTGTGCAGCTCCTCGGGGTGCCCGCCGCGCTGCTCTGCTTCGTGCTCGGCTTCCTCGCCGCGCACGCCGCCGAACGCCTGCTGGCCGTACGGAAAGCCGCGCACGGCATGGACCCGGAGGAACGCGTCCCGCAGGTAGGGCTGACGGCCGCCGCCGCGATGGTCGTGCACAGCCTGATGGACGGCTTCGCGATCGGCGCGGCCTACCAGGTGGGCAGCGACATGGCGGTGGCCGTGGCACTCGCCGTGATCGCCCACGACTTCGCCGACGGCTTCAACACGTACACCATCGCCAGCCTCTACGGGAACGCCCGGCGCAAGGCGCTGCTGCTGCTCTCCGCGGACGCGCTGGCCCCCCTCGTGGGCGCGGCGGCCACGCTCCTGGTCACCCTGCCGGAGCAACCCCTCGGGTTCTACCTCGGTTTCTTCGGCGGCGTCCTGCTCTACCTCGCGACCTCCGACATCCTGCCCGAGGCCCACCACGACCACCCGGCCCTGTCGACGCTGGCCTGCACGGTCGCGGGCGTGGGCTTCATGTGGCTGGTGGTCGGCGTATCGGGCTGAGGCCCGGCAGCCGGACGCCGCGGCGGTCATCAGGCGCTCGCCGCCCATGCCGCGGCGCGCGCCGCCAGGCGGTGCGCCAGCGACGGCTCGGCGGCCCAGTGCACATGCAGGTACGAGGCGTGCACCCCGTCCCGCACGAAGCCCTCGGTACGCCGCTCGGGGCGCACGAACCCCCACGCCGGGCTGTCGCCCGTGCCCGGCTCCAGGACCGTGCGGTGGAACTCGTGGCCGCGCACCCGCGTCCCGGCCGCCGCCAGCGCGCTGTCGCCGACCGCCACCGCCTCCCGGTAGCCCAGCGTCAGCCGCTCCGACATCCGCCCGTCCGCCGGCAGCACCCCGCACATCGGCTTCCCGTCCAGTGACCGGGACAGGTACAGCAGACCCGCGCACTCCGCGGCGACCGGGGCACCCGCAGCGGCCAGCCGGGCGACCTCCGCGCGCAGCGGCTCGTTCGCCGACAGCTCCGGCGCGTACACCTCGGGGAAGCCGCCGCCGATCACCAGCCCCGCGGTGCCCGCCGGCAGCTTCTCGTCCCGCAACGGGTCGAAGGTGACCACCTCGGCGCCGGCCGCCGTCAGCAGCTCGGCGTGCTCGGCGTAGGAGAACGTGAAGGCGGCGCCGCCCGCCACCGCGATCACCGGTCGGCCCGCGGCGGGCGCTTCCGGGGCCTGCGGCTCCCACGCCGGGCCGGACAGCTCCGGCGCGCTGTGCGCCAGCGCCAGCAGCCCCTGAAGGTCGCAGCCGGTACGGATCTGCTCCGCGAGCGCCGCCACCGAGTCCACCGCCTCCGGAGCCCGCTCCGCGACCGGGACCAGACCCAGGTGCCGGGCCGGGGTGTTCATCCGCGGCGCGCGCCGCAGACAGCCCAGCACCGGTACGCCCGCGCCGCCCAGCGCCTCGCGCAGCAGCGCCTCGTGCCGGTCGGAGCCGACCTTGTTGAGGATCACCCCGGCCAGCCGCACCTCCGGGTCCCAGGACGCGAAGCCGTGCACCAGCGCGGCCACCGAGCGGGACTGCGAGGACGCGTCCACGACCAGCACGACCGGCGCCCGCAGCAACTTCGCCACCTGCGCCGTCGAGCCCAGCTCGCCCATCCCCGAGGCACCGTCGAACATGCCCATGACGCCCTCGACGAGCGCCAGGTCCGCACCCGCCGCACCGTGCAGGAACAGCGGCTCGATCCGCTCCGGACCGCACAGGTACGCGTCGAGATTGCGGCCCGGACGCCCGGTCGCGAGCGCGTGGTAGCCCGGGTCGATGTAGTCGGGGCCGACCTTGTGCGGCGACACCGCGAGGCCCGCCTCGCGGAACGCCGCCATCAGGCCGGTGGCGACGGTGGTCTTGCCGCTGCCCGAGGAGGGCGCGGCGATCACCAGGCGCGGAACGTTCACCACTGGATCATCACTTCGGTCATCGCTGCGGTCGTCACCACTCGATGCCCCGCTGGCCCTTCTGACCCGCGTCCATCGGGTGCTTGACCTTGGTCATGTCGGTGACCAGGTCGGCGAAGTCCTGGAGCTCCTGCGGCGCGTTACGGCCCGTGATCACCACGTGCTGGGTGCCGGGACGGTTCCGCAGCACCTCGATCACCTCCGCGGTGTCGATCCAGCCCCAGTGCATCGGGTACGCGAACTCGTCCAGCACGTACAGCTTGTACGACTCCGCCGCCAGGTCCCGCTTGACCTGCTCCCAGCCCTCGCGGGCCGCCTCCTCGCTGGACTCGATGTCGCGCTGGACCCACGACCAGCCCTCACCCATCTTGTGCCAGGCCACCGTGCCGCCCTCGCCGGTCTCGCCCAGGACGCGCAGCGCACGCTCCTCGCCGACCTTCCACTTGGCGGACTTCACGAACTGGAACACCCCGACCGGCCAGCCCTGGTTCCACGCCCGCAGCGCCAGCCCGAACGCGGCGGTGGACTTGCCCTTGCCGGTGCCGGTGTGGACGAAGACGAGCGGGCGGTTGCGGCGCTGACGGGTGGTGAGGCCGTCGTTCGGTACGACGGTCGGCTGTCCCTGCGGCATCAGGCGGCCCTCCGGTGGGTGGTGTCGGTGACGTTTCGTACGAGCGCGGAGACGCTGTCCGCGCGCAGCTCGTCGAGGGTGACGGCGGTGCCCTGCAGATCGCGGGCCAGCTCCCCGGCCAGCCCGAGGCGGACCGGGCCCGTCTCGCAGTCCACGACCACCGAGGCGACGCCCTCGGAGGCCAGCAGCTGCGCCGCCTTCGAAGCACGCGGGCGCGGCTCCACGCCGCCGGTCGCCCGGCCGTCCGTGACGACCACGACCAGCGGGCGACGCGAGGCGTCCCGCAACCGCTCCACGCGCAGCACCTCATGGGCCTTCAGCAGGCCCGCGGCCAACGGCGTCCGGCCGCCGGTCGGCAGCTGCTCCAGCCGGGCCGCGCCCGCCTCGACGGAGGAGGTGGGCGGCAGCGCGAGCGCGGCGTCCGCGCCCCGGAAGGTGATCATGCCGACCTTGTCGCGCCGCTGGTACGCGTCCATCAGCAGCGACAGCACCGCGCCCTTGACCGCGGTCATCCGCTTCCGCGCGGCCATCGAACCGGACGCGTCCACGACGAACAGCACCAAATTGCCCTCGCGGCCCTCCCGTACGGCCTCGCGCAGGTCGTCCCGGCGGACGACGAGCCCACGGCCGCTGCGCCCGCGCACCTTCTGGTGCGGCGCCGCGGCCTGCACGGTCGCGGCCAGGTGCAGCTTGCCCAGCGCACCCTGGGGGCGACGCGAGCCGGTGGTACGGCCGTGCGCGGTACGGGCCCGCGAACGGCGGCCGTCGGCGCCCTCGCCGAGCCCCGGCACGTCGAACCGCTTGGTCTTGAACGGCTCGGCGGCACCGACCGCGGCCTTCTCGGGCGCGGTGCCGCCCTCGGCGGCGTCGTTCCCGGGGTTCCCGGGCTGGGCGGGCTGCTGTTCCGGAGCGCTGTCCGAGCGCTGGTCCGGTACGGAGGGCTGCTCGGGGCCCGCGTCCGCGCCGGACGGCTGCGGCGCGTCGTCCGGACCGTCCTGCGGCGGCAGCCCGCCGCCACCGTCCGGGCCGCCACCGTCGGGGCCGTCGTCCGGGCCCTCCGGCTCGGGGTCCGGCTCGTCGTCCGGCGAGTCCTGGGGGTCCTGGGCGTCCTCCTGGGGGCCGTACTCCTCCAGCGTCCGGTCGAGCTTGTCCTCGTCGAGGCCGGGGGCGTCGAAGGGGTTGCGGCGGCGCCGGTGCGGCAGCGCGAGCAGCGCGGCCTGCCGCACGTCCTCCTCGGCCACCTCGGCCCGGCCCGCCCAGGCGGCCAGCGCCGTCGCGGTACGCGCCATCACGATGTCCGCGCGCATGCCGTCCACCTCGAACGCCGCGCAGGTCGCGGAGATCTGGCGGAGCGCCGCGTCGCCGAGCACGACGTCCGGGAGCAGCGCGCGGGCCGTGGCGATCCGCTGCCGCAGCGCCTCCTCCTCGTCGGCCCAGCGCGCCGCGAAGCCGGCCGGGTCGGCGTCGTACGCGAGCCGCCGCCGGACGACCTCGACCCGCTGGTCGGGCTCGCGGGAGGCGGCGACCTCCACGGTCAGCCCGAAGCGGTCCAGCAACTGCGGCCGGAGCTCGCCCTCTTCGGGGTTCATCGTGCCGACCAGCAGGAAGCGCGCCGCGTGCCGCACGGAGACGCCCTCGCGCTCCACGTAGGAGGATCCCATGGCGGCGGCGTCCAGGAGGAGGTCGATCAGGTGGTCGTGGAGCAGGTTGACCTCGTCGACGTAGAGGATGCCGCGGTGCGCGTCGGCGAGCAGGCCCGGCTCGAACGCCTTGACCCCCTCGGACAGCGCCCGCTCGATGTCGAGGGCGCCCACGAGGCGGTCCTCCGAGGCGCCCACGGGCAGCTCGACCATGCGGGCGTCACGGTGTTCCGTGGGCCCCGCCCCGTGCGGCCCGTCGGGGCACTGCGGGTCCGGGGCCGCGGGGTCGCAGCTGAAGCGGCAGCCG
Organism: Streptomyces niger; assembly: GCF_000718305.1. GTDB lineage: Bacteria > Actinomycetota > Actinomycetes > Streptomycetales > Streptomycetaceae > Streptomyces > Streptomyces niger. The sequence continues at coordinate 64,909 of NZ_JOFQ01000018.1, read as the reverse complement.
GGAACGACCGGGACGTCGGGCAGCAGCGCGGCCAGGGCACGTACCGCCGTCGACTTGGCGGTGCCCTTCTCGCCGCGTACCAGGACGCCGCCCACCGCCGGGCTGACGGCGTTGAGCAGCAGCGCCAGCCGCAGGTCGTCCATGCCGACGACGGCGGTGAACGGGTACCGGGTGCTCACGTGCTGATCACTCCTTCGAGTGGCTTCGGGTCTGCGTCTGCGTGTGCGTACGGGAATCGGTCGTCGGTCACGGCGCCCCCGGTGGTACGAACGGCAGGCCCTCGGGGACGCCGTTCTCGATCAGGCGCAGCAGGGCCTCCGTGTCCGCGTGTTCCTCGATCAGGTCGCCCAGCGCGTCGAGCTGTTCCTCGCGCAGCGCGTCGAAGCAGGTGTCCGGCGCGGGCACGAACGCGCGCCCCGCGGCCGCGGCCACCCGGCGCAGGAAAGCGCGCCGGAAGCCGTCGCTCTCCAGGGAGCCGTGCCAGTGCGTGCCCCATACGGAGCCGACGCGGCAGCCGTCCAGGAAGGGCTCGTCGCCCGCCCGGACGTCGGCGACGCCGTGGTGGATCTCGTACCCGGCCACCGGCTCGCCCAGGGCCTCACCCTCGGGCCTGGCGAGGGTCTTCTCGGCGGCGAACCGCACCCGTACGGGCAGCAGGCCGAGCCCGTCGACCGCGCCGGCCCGCGACTCCACCTCGTCCTCGATGTGCTCGGCGAGCATCTGGAAGCCGCCGCAGATGCCCAGCACCGGACGGCCCTCGGCGGCCCGGCGGGCCACCGCGTCCGCGATGCCACGCTCACGCAGCCACTGGAGGGCCCGTACGGTGCCGCGGGTGCCGGGCAGCACGACCAGGTCGGCGTCGGCCAGCTCCTCGGGGCGGTCCACGAAGCGGACGACGACGCCCGGTTCGGCGGCGAGCGCGTCCACGTCGGTGAAGTTGGACATCAGGGGGACCGCGGCGACGGCGACGCGGAGGATGTCGGCGCCGTGCGGCGCCGCGACCACGCTCTCGCGGACCGCGCCGCGCAGCGAGACGCGCAGGCCGTCCTCCTCGTCGATGCCGAGCCCGTGCCGGAAGGGCAGCACGCCCAGCGTCGGCCGGCCGCTCAGCTTCTTGAGCATGTCCAGGCCCGGCTCCAGCAGCGTCACGTCGCCGCGGAACTTGTTCACCAGGAAGCCCGCCAGGTGCGCCTGGTCGGCCTCGGAGAGCAGCGCGGTGGTGCCGAAGAAGGACGCGAAGACGCCGCCGCGGTCGATGTCGCCGACGACGACCACGGGGAGGTTCGCGGCGCGTGCGAGGCCCATGTTCACGATGTCGGTACGGCGCAGGTTGATCTCGGCCGGGCTGCCCGCACCCTCGCAGATCACCGCGTCGTGCGTACGCCGCAGCTCGGTCAGGCAGTCGGTGACCGTACCGAGGAGCCGCTCCTGGCGCCCCGAGTGGTAGCCGCGCGCGCTCAGCTCGCCCACCGGCTTGCCCAGCAGGACGACCTGGCTGCTGCGGTCGCTGCCGGGCTTGAGCAGCACCGGGTTCATCAGCGCGGTCGGCTCGACCCGGGCCGCCGCGGCCTGCATGGCCTGGGCCCGCCCGATCTCCGCGCCCTCGCGTGTCACGTACGAGTTGAGCGACATGTTCTGCGCCTTGAAGGGCGCGACCTTGACGCCCTTGCGCGCCAGCCAGCGGCAGATGCCCGCCGTCACCACGCTCTTGCCCGCGTCCGACGTCGTCCCCGCGACCAGCAGGCCGCCGCCGAGAGTCCTGTCCGTACCGCTCACCGGGATCTCCTCGCCTTCCGGGCCGTACGGACCGCGCCCACGGCGATCCGCGCTCCGACCGTCGTCGCCAGCGCCAGTGCGCTCACCCGGCGCGAGAGGCGCACCGCGCGCGCGATGTCCGCGCCTTCGACGGTGCGGCCGCCGTCGTTGAGCACCGGGCGGTGCTCGACCCGCCCCGCGTACGCCAGCGTGCCGCCCAGCCGTACGCCGAGCGCCCCGGCGAACGACGCCTCCACGGGGCCCGCGTTGGGGCTGGGGTGGCGCCCGCCGTCGGCCCGCCAGGCGCGCCACGCGCCGCGCGGATCGGGCCCGGCGACGGTGGCCAGCAGCGCGGTCAGCCGCGCTCCGGGCCAGCCCGCCACGTCGTCCAGCCGGGCGGAGGCCCAGCCGTAGCGGCGGTAGCGGTCGGACTTGTGGCCCACCATCGCGTCCAGCGTGTTCACCGCGCGGAAGGCGACCAGGCCCGGTACGCCGCCGACGGCGCCCCAGACCAGTGCGCCCACGACCGCGTCGGAGGTGTTCTCGGCGACGGACTCCACGACGGCGCGCGCCATCTGCTGCCCGTCCAGGGCCTGCGGGTCGCGGCCGCACAGGTGGGGGAGGAGCTCGCGCGCCACATCCAGGTCGCCGGCCTCCAGCGCGCTGCCGAGGGCGCGCGCCTCCCGGCCCAGCGTGGTGCCGCCCAGTACGGCCCAGGTGGCGGCGGCGGTCAGCGCCACCCGTGCGGGGGCGCAGCGGCGTACGGAACGGGCGAGCAGGGCGGCGCCCAGGGCGGCACCGCCGGCGCACAGCGCGGTGTGCGCCGCGCCGTATCCGCGGTGGTCGCGCCACAGCCCGCGCTCCACGGCGGCGGCGGCCCGCCCGAAGGCGGCCACCGGGTGGCCGCGGCGGGGGTCGCCCACGGCCAGGTCGCCGAGGAAGCCCAGGGCCGCGCCGCACGCATAGGTGGCGTGTTCGGCACGCATGATCGGATCAGCCCGCCGTGCCTCGGTCGGACGGCCGTACGCGGCGGTGTGCCGGGCGTACGGCGGAGGGCTGGGGTCTCGGCTCGGAGCCCGGCATGGCGTGTGTCCTCACTCAGGGTCCGCGCCCTGGCTCGACGTGACCGGCGACGAGAGTCTCCTGGCTCCCGGATCGACGCTTCCCCCGGCCTTCCAGCCCGTGCTCGCGACGGGCCGTGGCTTCTCTGGAGGAGCGCTCCCCGGTGACAGTGGCGGGACCGCGCCGGATTCTCACCGGACTTCCTCATCTGTCGCCGAATGGCACCGGGCAGTCCACCACGTGCCGCGAATGCCGTCAACTCACCCTTGACCTGCGACGCAGTCGTATGGCACGGCCTGTGGTCAAGGACACAGCGTGGACCGTTGTTGACGGCCTGTTGCCTGCCGCGCGTCCGGCGCGACACCATCGGTGCACCTATGGCAAAGGTGCCGCAGGAGGGGGACGGGATGACGGAGAGCCGGCAGCGTCACGAAGTACGCATGAGAGTCACCGGGACCCATGACGGGGGCCAGGATCTGGAAGACCTCCGGCGGTGGCTGGAGCGCGAGTCGTGGCTGACGCCCGACAACCACGGCTGGCGCCGGGCACCGGGCGCGGGGACCGCCCCGCCCACCGGCGCGGACGCGGCGGGCCAGGGACCCGAGATGGCCGTCGGCGTCGACGACCTCGTCCTGGTCCTCATCGGCGCGGTCGCCGCGCCGATGACCGAGCAGCTCCTCATCGCCCTGCGGGAGTGGCTCGCCCACCGCAGGGAGACCGCCGCCGACGGCGAGACACCGGCACTCGACATCAGTGATGCCTCCGGACTCCACCGCCTCGACGACCCCGATCCGCGTGCCGAACGCGGCGACCAGGGTGGCCGCGTCGGCACGGAGTAACCGGCATGCCCCTCTACGACGCGCGGGGCAAGCAGAACCGCGCGCTCCTCATCGGCGTCAGCAGCTACCAGGACCCTCGGCTGCCCGACCTCGACGCGGTCTTCGCCAACCCCGACGAGCTGGGCCGGGTGCTGTGCGCCCCGGCCACCGACCTCTTCCTGCCCCAGGAAGTGACGCCGCTGCGCCCGAAGACCCCGGAGGAGCTGACCGCCGCGCTGCGCACCGCGGCCCACGAGGCCCGCGGACTGCTGCTGGTCTACTTCTCCGGACACGGCCGGGTCCGGCGCGACGGCGGCGACCTGCACCTGCTGGTCGAGACGTCGCGGGTGGCGCAGGACAAGCCCCGGGTCGCCTCGTACGAAGCGGTCTCCTGGGTCAAGGACGTCCTGCCGCGCCTGGAGAGGTCGCGCGCCGACCGCGTCGTCGTCGTGCTCGAATGCTGCTTCGCGGGCAACGCGGACGACAGCTTCCGCACCGACGACAAGCCGGTCTCACTGCTGATGGCCGCGCAGCCGAACCGCCGGATCTTCAGCGGCACCGAGCCCGGCGGCGGCACCACCTTCACCCGGGCCGTGCTCGACATCCTCGAACACGGCATCGAGGGCAAGGAGTGCGTCACCTTCGAGGACCTGGCCGGTGAGCTGCGTCGGCGACTCGCCGACCACACCACCCCGCAGGGCGGCGCCTGGGTGCCGCGCGCCTCCAAGCGGAACACCGTCGACGACGTGGTCGTCTCCTTCGCCACCAGGGAAGCGCGCCCTCGTACGCCGTTCGTCGTCCGCGCCCGACGCTGGTGGCGCTCCCGCCCGCGGCGCCGGTTACAGCTGCTGTCCGCCGCCGCCGCGCTGGCCCTCGTCGCCACCGCCCTGGTGGTCACCGACCGGCTGCGGCCGCCGGGGGACTGCCCGCCCGCCCAGGAACTGCGGCTGCTCACCGCCCCCGAGGCCGAACCGACGCTGCGCGCCGCGGCCCTCGCGTACGAGATGTCCGACCTCAACACCGCGCCCGTGCCGGGCGAGGACGACGTCCCCGACGGCTGCCGGCGCACCCAGATCACCGTCTACTCCGCCGCCAAGGACCAGGTGGCACAGGGCTTCGCCGCGGCGGACCGCTGGCGGGGCGAGGCCGAGGGGGAGGACGAGGCCCCGGAGGGAGGCGCCGGCGGCGAGGCCGTCGAGCCGCTGTATCGCCCCGGTCCCCAGCCCGACCTGTGGGTGCCCGAATCGACCGTCGACCACCTCCAGGTCCGCCAGGGCATGGCCGCACACGCCCCCGTCACCCTGCACCGGGTCGGCCCGGTCGCCTACACCCCGCTCGTCGTCGGCGTCCCCGAGACGCGCGGCCTGTCCGACGTGGAACAGGCCGGCAGCAGCTGGCACGAGATCCTGGACGACGCGGCCGACCGGAAGCTGCGGCTGCTCCGCCCCAGCCCCGTACTGTCCGGCGTCGGGCTGATGCACACCATCGGCCTCTACCTGGCCGACGACGGCACCCCCGTCGCGCTGGACGGCGGCGCGCCCCGGACGGGCGTGGCCGAGCGCGCCGAGAACCGGCTGCGGGCGCCGGGCAGCCAGTACGCCGGCAGCGCGGAGCTGCTGTGCTCCCTGCGCCCGGGTGCGGCGTCGGCCGGCGCGGTGTCACGCGCCACCGCGGCGCCGCTGGTCACGGAGAAGTCCCTCACCGACGCCAATCTCGGGCACGCCGTCGGGAACTGCCCGGCCCTCGCCACCGTTCCCGAGAAGGAGGACCGCTACGAGGCCTACTACCCGTCCGGCGTGCCGGGCCTGGACCACCCGCTGATCCGGGTGGCCTGGAAGGGGGCGGCGGACGCCGCCCGCCGGCGGGCCGCCTCGGACCGGTTCGCCGACTGGCTGCGGCGGCCGGACGGTGGCCAGAAGGTGATCACGCGGGCCGGGTACCGCGGAGTGAACGCGAAAGGCGCCGCCGCCCCGGCACCCACCGACTCCCCGCTCCGGGACAGCCGCGCCGGCGTCCTGCCGGACATCGGCGTGGAGCCGTACACCGCAGGGCGGCAGCGGGTCTCCCAGGTGCTGGCGGCGTACGACTCGGCGCACCGCCCCGGTCAGCTCCTCTTCCTCCTCGACACCTCCACCTCCATGGCGGACGGGGGCCGGATCTCCGTGGCGGCGGACGCGGTCGGCCGCGCCCTGGAGGTGCTCGGGCCGAAGGACACGTACGGACTGTGGACCTACCCCCGGGCCGGCACCGCGGCCCGGGACCGCGAGCGCCCCGTCGAACGGGTCAGGGCCGGCAGCACCGACCCGGCAGCGGGGCGCGAAGTGCTGGACCGCCTCCAGCGGGACGACGGCGGCCTCGTCGACCAGGGCGCGTGGATGCAGGAGGCGCTCACCGCCGCGCTGGACCGGCTGCGCGACGGCCCGGCCGAGCGGACGAAGGCCGTGGTGCTCGTCCTGGACGAGGACGACGGCGCGGGCAAGCGGTCGGCGGCGGCGCGCGAGGCGCTCTCCGACGCGCTCGCCGCGCACCCCCGGATTCCCGTGGTCGTGCTGGCGGCCGGCAAGGGCGGCTGCGACGCGGCCCCGGTGCGGCACGTCGTCGAGGGCTCGGGCGGCAACTGCGTGGCCGGTGGTCCGGGAGCCGCGGACACCCTGGCCGGGTTGGTGGCCTCCTTCGGTACGGGCGGACAGGAGGCGGGCCGGTGAAGCGCGTGGCCGCGGCGGTCGCCGCCGTGCTCTGCCTGCTCGCGGGGGGCTGTACGGACCCGGGGCCGACACCCGCGGCGGACGGCGACATCGTCCTGGCCACCGGCAGCGATCTCAGCAGTACGGGGGTGCGCCGCGAACTGATCCGCGCGTGGGAGCGGCGGACCGGCAAGCACGTCCGCATCGTGAAGCTGCCGGACACCGCCGACGCGCAGCGCAGCCAGCTGCTGGCCGCGGGCCAGTCCGGCAACGGCGGGTACGACGTGCTCAACATCGACGTGGCCTGGACCGCGGAGTTCGCCGCGGCGGGCATCATCCGGCCCTGGGGCAGGGAGCTGAGCGGCGACTTCCTCGCCAGCGTCAAGAAGACGACCACCACCGGCTCCGACGGCACCGTCTGGGCCGTCCCCTTCAACACCGACGCCGGGCTGCTCTACTACCGCAGCGACCTGCTGGCGAAGTACGGGTACGACGGGCCGCCCGACACCTGGGAGCAGCTGCGGACCTGGTCGCAGAAGATCATGGCCGAGGAGAACGCCCACCGCCCGGCGGACGAGAAGCTGTACGGCATGGTCGCCCAGCTGCGGCCCTACGAAGGCCTCACGGTCAACACCCTGGAGTCGGTCTGGGCGTCCGGCGGCGACCCGGAGCGGACCGCCCATCTCGCCGGGGCGTTGCAGCAGGGCGTGTACGCGCTCAAGGAGCGGTTGCGCACGATCATGCCGCAGGAGGCGACGGCGATGGACGAGACCGCCAGCCGGCAGTGGTTCGCCGAGGGCCGGGCGCTGTTCATGCGGAACTGGCCGGTGGAGTACGCCTCGGTCGCCGAGAAACTGGCACCGGGCCGGCAGTTCGACGTGGCCCAGCTGCCCGCGGGCTCGCCGGAGGGCCGGCACCGCACGGTCCTGGGCGGCCAGAACCTCGCCGTGGCGGCCGACGCCGCGCACCCGGCCGAGGCCCGCTCCCTGATCACCGCCCTCACCTCGGCCCGCAGCGAGCGCTGCCTGCTGCAGCGCGGCTTCGCGGCCACCCGCGCCTCGGCGTACGACGGCACGGCGCCCGCGTGCGACCTGCCGCCCGAGGACGCCCGGCGGGAGGAGGACGACGGCGCCCGGCACGGCGCCGCGCCGGCAGGGCAGGACCCGCCGTACACGGACCTGCTGCACCGCGCGCTCGACGACGCGGCGCCCCGCCCGCGGAGCGCGCACTACGCCACGTACAGCAAGGTCGTCCAGCTGTACGTCTCCGCCTACCTCACCGGCAAGGACGATGCCTCGATCGCCGACGAGCTCGCCGAGGAAGCGACGAAGGCGCTCAGCGGCCGCGGGGAACGCGGCGGCTGAGCGCCTTCGGGTGGTGCGGGGCGTCCGGGCGCGGGCGCGCCCGCCGGTCAGCCGGCGACGATCAGGAAGATGCCGTAGCCGACGGCCGCGAGGCAGAGCGCGAAGCAGACGTATCCGCCGGCGCGGGTTGCGGCCGAGGAGCCGCTGCCGGCGACCGCGGTGCCGCCCGCCTCGCCCTCCTGCGCGGCCTTGCGGGAGGTCCCCACGATGCCCAGGGTGAACAGGCCCACCATGCCGACGGTCACCGCGAGCGTGGTGCCGAAGACCTGGCCGAGTGCAGCCCAGTCGATGTTCATGGCGTCGGTTCCTTAACGGGAGCGGCCGCGGTCAGCGGACGGCCGTGGTGGCGGGGGTGGGGGAGTGCGGCGCGGCCTGCGCCGGGATGCCGTCGATGGTGCCGGCTCCGGTCGTGGTCGTGCCCGCGGGCGGCGGGGAGACCGTCTGGAGCGCGGCGGTGACGACACCGGCCGGCTCGGCGGACTCGACGGGTGTCACGTCGTTGACGTTGCTGCTGTCCACCGGCTTGCGGCGGGAGGCGGCCCAGATGGCGCCGCAGATGGCGAGGCCCAGCACGGCGACCGTGGTGATGCCCCAGTCGCCCTGGCCGGCCAGGAACGCCGCGCCCGCGGAGACCAGCCCGGCGGCCGGCAGCGTCAGGCCCCAGGCGATCACCATGCGGCCGGCCGTCGACCAGCGCACGACGCCGCCCTTGCGGCCGAGGCCGGAGCCCATGACGGCGCCGGAGCAGACCTGGGTGGTGGAGAGCGCGAAGCCGAGGTGCGAGGAGGCCAGGATGGTGACGGCCGCGCCGGTCTGGGCGGCGAAGCCCTGCGGCGGCTGGATGTCGGTGATGCCCTTGCCCATCGTCCGGATGATGCGCCAGCCGCCCAGGTACGTGCCGAGGGCGATGGCGAGGCCGGCCGAGGCGATGACTCACATCGGCGGGTCGGCCTGCGGGGCGAGCGCGCCGCCGGTGATCAGGGCGAGGGTGATGACGCCCATCGTCTTCTGGGCGTCGTTGGTGCCGTGGGCGAGGGAGACCAGGGCCGCCGAGGCGATCTGCCCCGCGCGGTAACCCTTGGCGGTGTCCTCCTCGGCGCGGTGGCGGGCCAGCCGGTAGGTGAGCCGGGTGGCGGCGGTCGCGGCGATGCCCGCGACGATCGGCGCGGCCACGGCCGGTATGAGGACCTTCATGACGACGGCGTCCGCGTTGACCCCGCTCGTGCCGACGGACACCAGGGTCGCGCCGATGAGGCCGCCGAAGAGGGCGTGCGAGGAGCTGGAGGGGAGACCGGCGAGCCAGGTCAGGAGGTTCCAGACGATGGCGCCGACGAGGCCGGCGAAGATCACCTCTGGTCTGATGCCGGCGCCTTCGTCGATGATGCCGCCGGAAATGGTCTTGGCGACCTCCACGGAGAGGAACGCGCCGACGAGGTTGAGCACCGCCGACATCGCCACCGCGATCTTGGGCTTGAGTGCCCCGGTGGAGATGGTGGTGGCCATCGCGTTGGCCGTGTCGTGGAAGCCGTTCGTGAAGTCGAACACCAAGGCCGTGACGATCACGATCCCGATGAGAAGCGTGATGTGTTCCATTCACCCAGGCAATCAGTTCGATGGTCAGTGACGCGAACGACCGTAAGGAGGGTGGGTGAACGGAAGATGAACGACAACGGGCCTGGTGGTGACGCCCCCGCCGTTTTCGTGCGGAGGCGTCTCACCTGTCACTCAGGGTTCATTCCGTGGTGCCTTTGAGGTGCTTGGGGCCCCGCTCGGCCTAGCCGCCGGCGAACTTGCGGAGCTGTCCGTAGGAGCCGTTCCAGGCGTTCTGGTCGCCCGGCAACTCCCCTTTGTTCGAGTACTGCCAGATGCTCAGGAAGGACCAGCCCTTCGGCAGGTCGCCCGGCTCGCCGTGCCAGGACGCCAGCCACAGCGGGTGGCTCTGCGCGAAGGCCCCGCTGCCGCCGGTGCAGGTGTTCCACCAGCGGGCGGTCGTGTAGATCACCGGTCGGCGCCCGGTCTGCCGCTTGACCTCATCGCTGAAGTCCCAGATCCAGGCGACCATCTTCTTCTTGCTCACGCCGTAACACTTGTGCTTCTTGCTGTACGGGTTGTGCTCGATGTCCAGGGCCGGCGGCAGCGTCCAGCCGTCCGCCGTCCAGCCGCCGCCGTTGCGCAGGAAGTACCGGGCCTGCGCCGCGCCGGAGGACTGGTTGGGCACCGCGAAGTGGTACGCGCCGCGCAGCAGGCCGGCCCCGCGGGCGCCGTCGTACTGCTGGCCGAAGTAGGGATTGGTGTAGTCGGTGGACTCGCTGGCCTTGACGTAGACGAAGCGCGCGCCCTTCGCGCGGGCCTTGGCCCAGTTGACGTTCTTCTGGTGCGAGGAGACGTCGTGGCCGTGCGGCACGCCGGCCGCCGCCGAAGGGCTCGCCGCGGCGAGCTCGGTCAGCGCCGTGCCGGCCAGCGCGGCCAGTGCGAGGGCGGTTGCGGCGGCGACGGAGGCCGGACGGCGCCGCCGGCGCGGTGCGCCGGGTGCGGGGTCGCTGGGTGCCGGGTCGCTGGTGGAGCTGCTAGGGGTGGGTTTGCGGTCACGAGCCATGATTCCCCCCGGATGGCGACGTGCATGACAAATCATCCTGAGGCTAGGGGAAGATCCCGAGATGCCGGATCGGCTCCGGCCAATCACTGGCCAAAGCCGAGATGCCCCGGTTTGGGGGATACCGGCGGGGCATGATCCGCCTTACAGTGCGGCGGCTGCCCGGGGTACCCCCGGTACGGTGCGCGGCGCGGGGGTTCCAGGAGGGAGCGGGGCGGCATGACGGATCGCGGGCCGGGACCGGCGGGAGAGATGGCGGAGGCGTGGGACGCGCTGGTGGCCGCCGCGCGGCGCACGGTGACCGACGGGCTGGTGGTCGGCACGTCGGGCAATGTGTCGATGCGCGTCGGCGGGCTGGTGCTCGTCACCCCCACCGGCGTCCCGTACGACCGGCTGGGCCCGGACGACCTGGTGGCCGTGGACCCGGCGGACGGGCGGCAGGTGGCCGGGGAGCTGAGGCCGACGAGCGAGTTGCCGATGCACCTCGCGGTGTACCGCCACACCGGTGCCACCGCTGTCGTCCACACCCACGCGGTGCACGCCACCGCGGTCTCCACACTGGTACCGGAACTCCCGCCGGTGCACTACATGACCGCGGCCCTCGGAGGTACCGTCCGGGTCGCCCCGTATGCGACGTACGGCAGCCAGGAGTTGGCCGACAACATGCTGCACGCGCTGCGCGACCGCACGGGAGTGCTGCTGCAGAACCACGGGACGCTCACCTACGGCGACACCCTGGACCAGGCCTACGACCGTGCGGCGCAGCTGGAATGGATGTGCCGGCTCTGGCTGACCGCCGCGTCCGTTCCCGGCCGCACCCCGTCCCTGCTCTCTGCTGCCCAGCTGGCCGAGGCGGCCGAACGGCTGCAGGGATACGGGCAGCGGAACTGACCCCGCGCAGCCGGATCGACGTGCCCGGCGGCCCGGTCGCGCCCGGCTCGGTCCGTCACTCGGGCGCGCGGGCCCACTGGCCACGGGCGGTGGTCCTCCCCAGACTGGGGAGGGTGCGCCTGGGTACCGCGGCGGCAGCGGCCGCCACCACCGTGATCGGTACCGGTGCGGCCGCGCTCGCGGCCGGCCGGTACGCCAGCGACGTCGCCCTGAAGCCCGCCCCCGACCGGCCGTTGCCGGGCGACGGGCGGCTGACGGTGCACGCCACCACCGCCGACCGGATCACCCTCACCCGCAGCCTGTCCGCGCTGCGGCCGGGCCGGTACGGGCTGGCGGGCCGTGGCTGCCACGCCGTCGTCGGCCCCGTGCTGGACGACGAACCGCACGAGGCCGATACCGTCGTCCGGCGCCTGGAACGGGTCACCCACGGGACCCTGGAGCGCGGCACGCGCGTGTGGCTGACCCCTCAGGTGCACGTCGGCAACCCCTCCGACGCGCTCGGCCTGGAGTGCGCCGACGTCGACGTGCCCGGCGAACTGGGCGCGCTGCCGACGTGGTTCCTGCCCGGCGAGCGGGAGACGTGGGTCGTCGCGGTGCACGGCCTCGGCACGACCCGGGAGCACCCGATGGTCGTCATGCCGTTCCTGCACCGCCAGCACTTCCCCGTGCTCGCCCCGGCCTACCGCAACGACCTCGGTGCCCCGCGCACCGCCGACGGCATCGGGCACCTCGGGGACGCCGAGTGGCGCGACGTGGACGCGGTGATCCGGTACGCCCTCCGGTACGGCGCGCGCCGGGTGATCCTGCACGGCTGGTCCACCGGCGCGACGATGGCGCTGCACGCCGCGGCACACTCCGCGCTGCGGGACCGGATCGCCGGACTGGTGCTGGACTCGCCGGTACTGGACTGGCGCGCGACGGTACGGGCGCTGGCGGCGGCCCGACGGGTGCCGCGGCCGGTGCTGCCGCTGGCGGTACGGGCCGCGGAGGGCAGCACGGGCCTGCACTCCGACCGGCTGGCCGAGGCGCGCGACCCCGCGCTGCTCGCCGTCCCCACGCTGATCTTCCACGGCCCCGGCGACACCGTCGCGCCGTGGTCCGCCTCCCGCCGGCTGGCGGCCGCCCGCCCGGACCTGGTCAGCCTGCACACCGTCAGGGACGCCCCGCACGGCGCCATGTGGAACGCCGGTCCCGAGGGCTACGAAGAGGCGCTGCGGCGGTTTCTGACGCCGTTGATGTAGGCGCCGGCGGAGCCGGGGCCGGGGTGGCCACGGGCTGCTGCCCGGCTGATCGCGCGGCGGGTGGCACGGAGAGTCGGAGGAGTGGCACGGGGTGTCGCGGGGAACGGGGTGATCACGGGCGGATCGGGCATGCGGAGCCCCTCCGATGAACGCAACCGGACGCCCGATTGGGTTTTCGGGCTCACAAGAGCAAGACTGCTCCTGTGACGTCCCGTACTCCGCGCGACTCCCGGCTCCGCCTCGTCCCCAGACAACCGATCGCCGCCGCCCGCCGAGCGGTGAGCACGCGGACCACCAGGCCCGCGCCACGGCCGCCCGAGGGCACTCCGCCGCCGGGGGAGCTGGCCCGGATGGCACGCGGCGCGTTGGCGGACGCCGTCCGGGTGGCCCGCTGGGCCGCCCGCGAGCGGGGCGAGGGCACCGGCGCGCGCGCCGCCGCCGACGGCTCGCTCCCGGACGCCGCTGCCCAGCAGGCGGCCGACGCGCTGGACCTGACGCCGCAGCAGGTCCGGGCCGACTGGGACCGGGCCCGGCTCGCCGGCCTCATCGAACTGCACGGCGGCGTGGCCCGGCCGGGCTGGCGGCTGCGCGCCTGGGACCGTGACGACTCCGCCGCCCTGCGCGGCTGGGTCGCGCTCTTCGACGCCTGGTCGCTGGCGCGCCCCGCGCCCGCCGACGCCGGGCCGGGGGCGGTCGCCGAGGTGATCGAGGCGCTGCCGCAGGTGCTGTCGCTGCTCTACCTCTCGGCGGGCCCGGTCCAGGTCGCCGACCTCCAGGAACTCCTCGACCAGCGGATCGCCGAACTCCGCACGGAGCGCTGCGAGGTGCCCTACGAGCGCGCGGTCCGCGGTGCGCCGGACCCCGACGCCGTGGCCGGCCCGGTGCCGGTCGAGGCGGCCGGGCAGGGTGCCGACTCCGAGGAGCCGGACGACGCCGCGGTCCTGAGCGCGGCACCGGACGGCGGCGCCGCCCCGGATGCCGGTGGCCAGACCACTGATCATGCGGACGGGCGGCCGGCTCCGGGGGCTGCGGCCGACGGCGCGGGGGCGTCGTCCGCCGCCCTGCTGGACTGGGCGCTGGACGCACTGGCCGCCGTCGGCGCGCTGGCCGTACCGGGCGGCAGCGGCGGCCGTACGCGCGGCGCCGGGGACGCCGCCGCACTGCTGCGCGGCGGCGAACCGGCCGGCGAGCGGCAGGCCCGGCTCACCCCGCTCGGCAGCTGGGCGGTCTGGGTCAAGCTGGAGCAGATCTGCGTGGCCGCGCAGAGCCCCGCCGGCAACATCGAGCAGTCCGCCGAGGCGATGCTGCGCGGCTGCGCGCGGCTCACCCCGGGGCCCGCCCGGGCGGAGTACCGGGCATGGCTGGCCGCGCGCTCCGCCGGCAGCGCGGTCGAGGAGCTGCTGGCGGTCGCCCGCGGCGAGGACGCCCTGCTGCGCGGGCTCGCCTTCGAGGCGCTGCGCACGGTCGGCGCACCGGCCGAGCCGGCCGTACGGGCGGCGGCCGACGAGCCGGTGCTGCGGCCCTACGCCCTGCTGTGGCTGGTGGAGCACGAAGGGGGCGACCCGGAGACCGCGCCGGACGTGCTCACCCGCGAGGAGTCCACCTGGCTCTGGGTGGACACCGCGGCCGCCGTCGCCGACCACGGCGAGAGCCGGCTGCTCGTCCGCCACCTGGACTCCGCCGTGCAGGGCTCCGTGCCGCGCCTGCTGGAGGAGGTGCGCGCGGTCGGGCACCCGCGCACCGTCCAGGTCCTCGTGGCGCTGGCCGCCGCGCACCCGGACCCGGCGCTCGCCAAGGCCGTCCGCCGCGCGGCGTTCCAGGTCCACACCGGCGGCGCCTGACCGCCGGCCTGACAGCCGCCCGCCCGTACCCCGTCCGGTCGCTGCCGGGCGGGGCTCAGGCGTCCGCGCCGTCGGCGTCCGTGGTCGTCGGTGCGTACGTGCCGAAGCTCCAGATGTTGCCCTCCTTGTCCCGTGCCATGTAGTCGCGTGAGCCGTAGTCCTGGTCGGTGGGCGGCAGGAGGATCTCCGCGCCGGCCGCCGCGGCCTGCGCGTGATGGGCGTCGACGTCGGGCACGGCGACGTAGACCCCGGTCGGCCCGGCGTCGCCCATCGCCTCGGCGAAGACGCCGCCGCGGCCCTTCGCGCCGAGCATGACCGTGCCGTTGCCGTAGGAGAGTTCGGCGTGCAGCACCGTGCCGGACTCGTCCTCGTACAGCGCGCCGCGGGTGAAGCCGAAGGCGGCCGTCAGGAGCTCGATCGCGGCCTTCGGATCGCGGTAGAGCAGGGTCGGGCAGATCGAGGGAGAGGGCGTGGCGGACATGGTCTCGGTCCCTTCGCGAGCCGGTGTGGCCTGACTCACATCAGTCTGCCAGTGAGGTCTGACAACGCCGTGTGACCTGGGCGTACGCCCTGTCCTGAGGCCGCCGCGACAAGCGCGCCGCGGCGCCGGCGCCGGCGGGGAAAACTGCTTGCACGCCACCGTTAGACTGGCCCCATGGCAATTCTCCTTGTGCATTAGACGGCGCAGGCCCGTCCGCGCTCCTCGCGGAGCGCGCCGCGTTGCGGCTTTCCCGCCCGTCCGTCCCGCCGTCCACCCTGCCCTGGAGTCTTTCCGTGATCACCGCCTCCGGCCTCGAGCTGCGCGCCGGCGCCCGAGTCCTCATCGAGTCCGCGTCCTTCCGTATCGCCAAGGGCGACCGCATCGGCCTGGTCGGCCGCAACGGCGCGGGCAAGACCACCCTGACCAAGGTGCTGGCCGGCCAGGGCATCCCCGCGTCGGGCACGGTCACCCGGTCCGGCGAGGTCGGCTATCTGCCGCAGGACCCGCGCACCGGCGACCTGGACGTGCTGGCCCGCGACCGCGTGCTCTCCGCCCGCGGCCTGGACGAGGTCCTGCGCAAGATGCGCGAGAACGAGGACCGGATGTCCAACGGCAAGGGCGCCACCCGCGAGCGCGCGATGAAGAAGTACGAGCGCCTGGAGACGGAGTTCCTGACCAAGGGCGGGTACGCCGCCGAGGCGGAGGCCGCGACCATCTGCGCCAGCCTCGGCCTGCCGGACCGCGTCCTCGGCCAGCCGCTGCACACCCTCTCCGGTGGTCAGCGCCGCCGTGTCGAGCTGGCCCGGATCCTCTTCTCGGACTCCGACACGCTCCTCCTGGACGAGCCGACCAACCATCTCGACGCCGACTCGATCCTCTGGCTGCGGGACTATCTCAAGACCTACCGCGGTGGCTTCATCGTCATCTCCCACGACGTGGACCTCGTCGAGACCGTGGTCAACAAGGTGTTCTACCTGGACGCCAACCGCTCCACGATCGACATCTACAACATGGGCTGGAAGCTGTACCAGCAGCAGCGCGAGGCCGACGAGAAGCGCCGCAAGCGCGAGCGCGCCAACGCCGAGAAGAAGGCCGCCGCGCTGAACACGCAGGCCGACAAGATGCGCGCGAAGGCGACCAAGACCGTCGCCGCGCAGAACATGGCCCGCCGCGCCGAGAAGCTGCTGGCCGGCCTGGAGGAGGTGCGGCAGTCCGACAAGGTCGCCAAGCTGCGCTTCCCGAAGCCCGCGCCGTGCGGCAAGACCCCGCTCACGGCCGAGGGCCTGTCGAAGTCGTACGGCTCGCTGGAGATCTTCACCGACGTCGACCTGGCCATCGACAAGGGCTCCCGGGTGGTCATCCTCGGCCTGAACGGTGCGGGCAAAACGACTCTGCTGCGCCTGCTGGCCGGCGCCGAGAAGCCCGACACCGGCCGGGTCGTCGAGGGGCACGGCCTCAAGCTCGGCTACTACGCGCAGGAGCACGAGACGCTGGACCCGGACCGCACGGTCCTGGAGAACATGCGCTCGGCGGCCCCGGACCTGGACCTGGTGCAGGTCCGCAAGACCCTGGGCTCCTTCCTGTTCTCCGGCGACGACGTGGACAAGCCCGCCGGCGTGCTCTCCGGCGGCGAGAAGACCCGGCTCGCGCTCGCGACGCTGGTCGTCTCCTCCGCCAACGTCCTCCTCCTGGACGAGCCCACCAACAACCTCGACCCGGCCAGCCGCGAGGAGATCCTCGGGGCGCTGCGCACGTACGAGGGCGCGGTGGTCCTGGTGACCCACGACGAGGGCGCGGTGGACGCGCTGGAGCCGGAGCGGATCATCCTGCTGCCGGACGGCGTGGAGGACCTGTGGGGCCCGGACTACGCGGATCTGGTGGCGCTGGCCTGAGGCCCGCGCGGGCCCCGG
This sequence comes from Streptomyces niger, assembly GCF_000718305.1. Classification (GTDB taxonomy): domain Bacteria; phylum Actinomycetota; class Actinomycetes; order Streptomycetales; family Streptomycetaceae; genus Streptomyces; species Streptomyces niger. The sequence continues at coordinate 48,269 of NZ_JOFQ01000018.1, read as the reverse complement.
CGCGGGGTCCGGCACCGCGCGGCACGGGCCGTAGCGCATCTTGATCAACGCGGTATGGATCATTCGGCCGACGGGTGATCCATCATCTGAGTGAGAACGGCTCGTACCCGGCGCGCCGCTCCGTGCGGGGCCCGGCGGACGGCCGCGTGCGTGCTCTTTTTCCGCCACGCCTCCGTGACCTGGCGCTTCTTCCCGCGGCCCGGCCGAGAACGCTCCGTAAGGTCCTTGGAATCGCTGATTCCAGGCCGCTGTGCGCCGCTCCGCGCGCCAAACCATGTCCTACGGACCTTGCCGAATGGGTGGCCAGGACGGGCGGGAGGGGTGATCATGAGAGTCCAGAGCGCACTTCCCATGAGGAGGCACGGGTGGCCGAGACTCTGAAGAAGGGCAGCCGGGTGACCGGCGCCGCGCGCGAGAAGCTCGCGGCTGACCTGAAGAAGAAGTACGACTCCGGAGCGAGCATCCGGGCGCTGGCCGAGGAAACCGGCCGCTCCTACGGGTTCGTGCACCGGATGCTCAGCGAATCCGGTGTGGTCCTGCGTGGTCGTGGCGGGGCGACGAGGGGCAAGAAGGCCGCCTCGGCCTGAACTGAGGCGGCCCGCGACTCCGAAGAGCCGACGGTGCCACCCGGTCGAAGAAGTCATCGACCGGGTGGTTACTGTTCAGTTAACTTAGCGGTTCAGTAGCTGAGGCAGACTCGGAGGCGCTCCATGACCCTGCTCGACAAGGACGGCGTCCGGCTCACCGTTGACGACGCCGTCGCCACGGTGACCCTGACCAACCCCGCCAAGCGCAATGCCCAGTCGCCCGCCCTGTGGCGGGCCCTGGCGGAGGCGGGACAGCAGCTGCCGGGGAGCGTGCGGGTCGTCGTGCTGCGCGGAGAGGGCAAGTCCTTCTCCGCAGGCCTGGACCGGCAGGCCTTCACCCCCGAGGGCTTCCCGGGCGAGCCGTCCTTCCTGGACATGGGGCGCGGCCCGGAGTCCGAGCTGGACGCGCTGATAGCCGAGTACCAGGAAGCCTTCACGTGGTGGCGGCGGAACGACATCCTCTCCATCGCGGCCGTCCAGGGGCATGCCATCGGTGCCGGCTTCCAGCTCGCGCTCTCCTGCGACCTGCGGGTCGTCGCGGAGGACGTGCAGTTCGCGATGCGTGAGACGAGCCTGGGCCTGGTGCCGGACCTGACCGGCACCAAGCCGCTCGTCCACCTGGTGGGCTATGCCCGCGCCCTGGAGATCTGCGCCACCGGGCGGTACGTCCACGCCGAGGAGGCCGAGCGCACCGGCCTCGCCAACCTCGTCGTGCCCGGCGACCAGCTCGACGGTGCCGTCGCGGACCTCGCCGGCGCGCTGCTGGCCGCGCCCCGGGACGCCGTCATCGAGACCAAGGCCCTGCTGGCCGGGGCCGGCGCGCGCACGCTCGACGAGCAGCGTGCCGCGGAGCGGGCGGCGCAGGGCCGCCGGCTGCGCGACCTCGCCGGCGCGGGCGAGTAACCCCCCGGACGAACGGCTGCGTGCCGGGAACCTCTGGTTCCGGGCCGCGCACTTCCCCCGTGCCCGGGGCGCGCTGTGGCGTGCCCCGGGCACGCGCTTACCCGCTCCGCGCCGTTCGCCCGCCCGCGCCCCGTCCACTCGGCGTATCCCGATGGCATCCCGGCGGCGGACCGTGCCGACCGCGCCTAGTGTGGGCCTCGGAGCGCATGCCAGGTGTGCCCGCTCCTCCCCGAGGAAAGGGACGATGCGATGAGCGACACCGCACAGGGCGGCCGGCCGCACGGCGAAGGCGCCGCCCGCAAGACCCTCGGCTCCGAGCGCGGCGGCGGCGACCCGGCGACACGCGGGCGCACGACCATCGCGGACGGCGTCGTCGAGAAGATCGCCGGGATGGCCGCCCGGGACGTCGTCGGCGTCCATGCGATGGGCAGCGGCCTGTCCCGCACCTTCGGCGCGGTGCGCGACCGGGTGCCCGGCGGCAAGTCGGTCACGCGCGGCGTGAAGGCCGAGGTCGGCGAGGTGCAGACGGCGCTGGACCTGGAGATCGTCGTCGAGTACGGCGTGGCGATCGGCGAGGTGGCCAAGGCGGTACGGGAGAACGTCATCGCGGCGGTCGAGCGGATGGCGGGCCTGGAGGTCGTCGAGGTCAACATCGCGGTCAGCGACGTGAAGCTGCCGGACGAGGAAGAGGAAGAGGAGCCGGAGCCCCGGCTCCAGTAGCGGTTCGAGCCGTTCGGGCGGCCCGGCCGGCCGAACGGCACCGATGCCGGCGGCCGGGTTCCGGCACCGTTCCGGCAGGTCCGCCATCCCGGCCGGGATGGCAGCGAAGGAGTGCACGATGAGCATGGCCGTGGCCGGTCTGTTGGCCGGCATGGCGCTGGGCTTCGCCGGGTACTTCGGCGGATTCGGGGCCTTCTTGCTGGTGGCGGCGTTGGGCGCGGTCGGTTTCGTGGCCGGGCGGTTCCTGGACGGCGACCTGGAGGCCGGCGAGTTCTTCCGGCGCCCGGGAGGCCGTGACCGCGACGCCCGGCGGCGGTGAGGCGTGGCCGGACAGCTTCCGGAGCCCGCCGTCGAGGCGGGGCAGCGCGGCGCGACGCGGATCGCCGACCAGGTGGTCGCCAAGATCGCGGCGCAGGCCGCACGGGAGGCGCTGCGGCACGGCCCGGAGGGCGTCGCCGTGAACGGCAGCGGCGCGCACGCCGCCGGCCGCCCGTCCCCCGGCGCACCGGTCCGCGACGCCGCGGACGCCGGCACCACCCCGGCGCGCGGAAACGATGCGCCCGGGGACGGACCGCCCGATGCCGAGGCGTCGGGCGGTGGGCCGCCCGCCGGCGGCTCCCGTTCGGGTGAGGTCCGTTCCGGTGATGCCGACGCCACCGTCGTCGTACGGCGGCACACCACTCAGGACACCTTCGGCGAGGCCCGCGTACGGGTCACCGTCGAGCTCGGCTACCCCGGCGACATCGGTGCGCAGTGCGGCGCCGTGCGTCGGCGGGTGACCGAACGGGTATGGGCGTTGGCGGGCATGACGGTGCCCGAGGTGGCGATCCAGGTGACCCGCCTGCACTCGCCGCACACGACGCGGGCCGGGCAGGGGAGAGTGCGATGACACGTACGGTCACCCGGGCGACGGGACCCGGGACATGAGCGAACCGGACACGACGCGACGCCTCCCGACGCTGGAGAAGACCGACCGCCGGGCGGACGGCCCCGAGCAGTCGGCCTCCGCCGCCGCGTACACCTCCGCCGCCGGCGACCGGGCCGGGCGCTTCTGGTCGGCCCGGCGGCTGCCGGCCGGACTGGTGGCGCTGGTGGTGCTCGCGGTGGCCGGGCTGTTCCTGTACGACGTGGCCGCCGTACGCACCGGGCGGCCCGCGATGGCCTGGCGCCGCCGCCTCGCCGACGAGCTGGCGAGCCGCCCCCTGGAGGACACCTGGGTGCTGGCCGCCGCCGCGCTCGCCATGGCCCTCGGCCTCTGGCTGCTCGTGCTCGCGGTGACGCCCGGACTGCGCGGCGTCCTGCCGATGCGGCCCGCGACGCCCGGGATACGGGCGGGCCTGGACCGCTCGGCCGCCGCGCTGGTGCTGCGCGACCGGGTGATGGAGGTGTCGGGCGTGCAGGCCGTACGGATCTCGATGTCGCGCCGCAAGGTGACGGCGCGCGCGGTCGCGCACTTCCGCGAACTGGACGAGGTACGCGGCGACGTGGCCGCCGCGCTCGCCGACGGCCTGGACCGGCTCGGTCTCGCCCGGCCGCCGGGCATGTCCGTCCACGTACGCCGGGCCGGGAAGAGGTGAGCCGTGGCGATGCGTCAGGTACGGCGGACGGTCAACCGGGTGCTGCTCGGACTGGCCGGACTGGTGCTGCTGGGGACGGGCGGAACGGTGCTCTTCGCCGGCCTCGCGCTGCCGCAGAAGTGGCACGCCGGGCTGCCGGCCGGGTGGCCGTGGGACGCGCCCGGTGACGTCCTGCTCCGGAACGCGGACCGGACCCGGTGGACGGACGCGGGCTGGTGGTGGCCGGCGGTGATCGCCGCGCTGGCCGTGCTGGTACTGCTCGCGCTGTGGTGGCTGCTGGCCCAGTTCCGCAACCGCCGGCTGCGGGAGGTCCTCGTCGACACCGGGGACGGCGAGGGAGCACTGCTGCGCGGGCGCGCCCTGGAGGAGGTCCTCGCCGCCGAGGCGGAGAGCGCGGAGGGGGTGCACCGCGCCCTCGTGCGCCTGGCCGGCCGCCGCCGCGAGCCGCACGTACGGGCCCGCCTGCTGCTGGAGCCGCACGCGGACCCGGCCGGCGCCGTCCACCTCCTGGGCACCCGGGCGGTGGCCGCGGCCCAGGCGTCGACCGGCCTGGCGGAGCTGCCGGCCGAGGTACGGCTGCGCGCCGTACGGCACCGGGCCGAACGGGTCACCTGAGCCTCCGACGCTGAACGGGAGCGCCACCGGACGGCGGCGCTCCCGGGCATACGGGACGGGGCCTGCGGGTCGGGACGGTCAGAAGCCGTGCCGCGCGCCGCCGTCGATGGGCACCATGACGCCGGTGACGTAGGACGCCGCCGGGGAGAGCAGGAAGGCGGCGGTGCGGCCGAACTCCTCCGGGGAGCCGTAGCGGCGCAGCGGGATCGACGCGGAGTTGCGGGCCCGCGAGGCCTCCGCGTCCCCCGACAGCTCGTCCAGCTGCGTCATGCGGTCGGTCGCGATGCGGCCGGGCAGCACGCCGATGACCCGGATGCCCTTCGGGCCCAGCTCGACGGAGAGCGACTTGGCGAAGCCGGCCAGGCCCGGGCGGAGCCCGTTGGAGATGGTGAGGCCGGGGATCGGCTCGTGCACGGAGCCGGAGAGCACGAAGCCGATGACGCCACCCTCGCCGAGCTCCCCGGCCGCCGTACGGGCCAGCCGCACCGCGCCCAGGAAGACGGAGTCGAACGCCGCCTGCCACTGCTCGTCGGTGTTGGCCGAGTCCCCCGTGGCACCGCTGCCGGGCGGCGGGCCGCCGACGCTGATGAGGATGCCGTCCAGGCCGCCGAAGCGGTCCCGGGCGGCGTCCACCAGGCGCTGTGCAGCGGCCGGGTCGGCGTTGTCCGCGCCGACGCCCAGGGCGCGCGGCCCCAGCTTCTTCGCGGCCTCGGCGGCCGCCTCGTCCGTACGGCCGGTGAGCACGACGTTCGCGCCGTCGGCGACGAGCGCACCGGCGGTGGCGTGCCCCAGGCCGCGGGTGGCGCCGGTGACGATGTACGTCCGGTCGGTGAGTCCAAGATCCATGGGGTCAGTCTGCCTTGGACATCCCCGCCATGGTGAAGGCGGTACCGATCAGGCCGACATGGCTGAACGCCTGCGGGAAGTTGCCGAGCTGGCAGCCGCTGGCCGGGTCGTACTCCTCGGCCAGCAGCCCGAGGTCGGTACGGAGGTCCAGCAGCCGGTCGAAGAGCTCTCGGGCCTCCTTCTGCCGCCCGGTGAGGTGCAGCGCGTCGGCGAGCCAGAAGGAGCACACCAGGAAGGCGCCCTCCTCGCCCGGCAGACCGTCGGTAGCGTGCTCGCCGTCGGCATGCCGGGCGCTGTAGCGGCGCACGAGTCCGGCGGGGGCACCTCCTGTGCCTTCAGGGCCATGGGGGAACGTGAGCTCGCGGCGGATCGCGTCGACCGTGCCGATGACGCGCGGGTCGTCGCCCGGCAGAAAACCGACGCGCGGAATCAGGAGCGTCGCGGCGTCCAGCTCCCGGGAGCCGTAGTACTGGGTGAACGTCCCGCGCTCCGGGTCGTACCCCTTCTCGCACACCTCGCGGTGCACCTCGTCCCGCATCTCCCGCCAGGCGTCCAGGTCCGCCTTGAGGTGAGGGTGCGCTTCGGCGGTGCGGATGGCGCGGTCGGCGGCGGCCCAGGCCATGACCTTGGAGTGCACGAAGTGCCGGCGCGGGCCGCGCACCTCCCACAGGCCCTCGTCCGGCTCCCGCCAGTTCTTCTGGAGGAAGGCGAGCAGCGCGACCTGGATGTTCCAGGCGTGCGGCTTGTCCTCCAGACCCGCGTTCCGGGCGAGGAAGAGCGAGTCCAGGACCTCGCCGTAGACGTCGAGCTGGAGCTGGTCGACGGCGGCGTTGCCGATGCGGACGGGCGTGGAGCCGGAGTACCCCTCCAGCCAGGGCAGCTCCGCCTCGGGGAGCCGCCGCTCGCCCGCCAGGCCGTACATGATCTGCAGGTCGACGGGGGAGCCGGCCACCGCGCGCAGCAGCCAGTCGCGCCAGGCCGCGGCCTCCTCGGTGTATCCGGCGGAGAGCAGGGCGTTGAGGGTGAGGGTGGCGTCGCGCAACCAGCAGTAGCGGTAGTCCCAGTTGCGGACGCCGCCGATCTCCTCGGGCAGCGAGGAGGTGGGCGCCGCGACGATGCCGCCGGTGGGCGCGTACGTCAGCGCCTTGAGCGTGATCAGGGAGCGGATGACGGCGTCCCGGTGCGGCCCGTCGTACGTGCAGCGCGCCGCCCACTGCTCCCAGTCGTCCAGCGTGCACCGCAGCGCCTCGTACGGGTCGATGCGGCGGGGGCGGGGCTGGTGCGAGGGGTGCCAGGTGAGGACGAAGGCGACCTTCTCGCCGGCCGCCACGGTGAAGTCCGAGCGGGTACTGAAGCCCTGGCCGTACGTCGTCACCTCCGGCTCGGCGTGCAGCCACACGGAGTCGGGGCCGGCGACGGCCACCCGGCAGTCCTCGACGTGCCGCACCCAGGGGACGACGCGCCCGTAGTCGAAGCGCAGCCGGAGTACGCCGCGCATCTCGACGCTGCCCTCCAGGCCCTCGACGATGCGGACGACGTCGGGCGCGCGGTCCCGCTGCGGCATGAAGTCGGTGACCCGTACGCGGCCGGTACCGGTCGTCCACTCGGTGTCCAGGACGAGCGAGTCGCCCCGGTACGCGCGTGTGGCGCGGGCCTCGTGGTCGGTGGGCGCGAGCCGCCAGTGGCCGTTGTCCCGGTTGCCCAGCAGCGCGGCGAAGCAGGCGGCCGAGTCGAAGCGGGGCAGACACAGCCAGTCGATGGAGCCGTCGCGGCCGACGAGCCCGGCGGTCTGCAGGTCCCCGATGAGCGCGTAGTCCTCGATAGGTGGATGCACGCTCACACGACTGCCCCCAGGGGGCGGGGGCTATGCAGTACCCGGCCCCGACCGGTCCTCGACGGCGGCCCCGGCCGCCTCCTTGGGCCGCTCCGGTTCGGCCGGTGCGGCGGTGTCGTCGGCCGCCTCGGACGCGGCGGCCGACGCGCGGTCCCGGCGCTCGCGGCGTACGAGGACCACCCAGCCGACCGGCACCGCGGCGGCGAACAGCCACCACTGGACGGCGTACGCCATGTGCGGGCCGATGCTGCTGTGGTCCGGCTCGGGGACCAGCTCGGGCTTGCCGCCCGCGGGATCCGGCGCGGTCTGCTCGATGTAGCCGCCGAGCACCGGGCGGTGCAGCCGTTCGGCCGCCTGCTTGCTGTTGATCAGCATGACCTGGCGGTCGGGCAGGCCCTTGGTGTCCTTGATGCCGCTCTCGGCGGTGGTCTCGTCGGGGATCGCCCGGCCGGTGACGGTGACCGTGCCCTTCGGTGCCGGCGGCACGTCGGGGAAGGTGGTGAGCGCGCCGCCGCTGGGTGCGATCCAGCCGCGGTTGACCAGCACGGTGGAGCCGCCGGTCAGCCGCAGCGGGGTGAGGACGTAGTAGCCGATGGACTGCTCGTCGGCGGCGGTGCGGTTGCGCACCACGACCTCGCCCTTGGTGTCGTACCGGCCGGTGGCCTTCACCGGGTGCCAGCGGTCCGCCTCCGGCAGGTCGCGCCCCGGCTTCGCAAGGTCGGTGACCGGCACCGGCTTCGCGTTCAGTGCCTTCGCGATCTGGGCGTTCTGCGCGACCTTGTGCTCGTGGCGGTGCAGCTGCCAGAAGCCCAGCTTGATCATCACAGGGATCAGGACGAGGGCGATGAGGGTGAGGATCACCCACTGCCGGGACAACAGGAAGCGGTACACGGTATTGACGGTACCTGTCACGATTCGGCCCCCGACGACAGGGTCCCGCCGAGGGCCGCCCGGAGCCCCGCGCCCGGCCGTCAGACCCGGTCGACGATGCCCACCATCCCCTCCGCGCGGGCGCAGTGGGCACAGCAGAACCAGCGGCCTTCGGCCTCGACGCCGTGGCCGATCACCTGGCACCGGCAGTGCTCGCAGATGGGCGCCATGCGGTGGATGGCGCAGGAGAAGCAGTCGAAGACGTGCACCGCGCCCTGCGCGTGCACCTCGAACGTCATGCCGTAGTCGTTTCCGCAGACCTCGCAACGTGCCATGCGCCCAGGATGGGCGCGGGATTCCGACGGCCCCGGCCCGGGCGGGGGTGTGTTGTACGGCTTCACCCGGACGGTGGGTGGGGCGCTCGGCCGCCCGCCGTGGCGGTTGCTGCCGTCGGCCGGCGACCGCGCCGTGCCGGCTGGTCGCGCAGTTCCCCGCGCCCCTTGCGGGGCGCTTCCCGCGGGTCAGTCTGCGGGGAGGACGTCCTGGAGGAGTTGCATGAAGGCGGGCTCGTCGATGACCGGGGTGCCGAAGGAGCGGGCCTTGGCGGTCTTGGAGGTGGGGGAGTCCGGGTCGTTGGTGACCAGCAGGCTGGTGAGCCGGGAGACGCTGGTCGCGACGTGCAGCCCGGCCTCGATGGCGCGGTCCTCCAGCAGCTCGCGGTCCACGGAGGTGTCGCCGGAGAAGGCGACCCGCATGCCCTGCTGCAGCCGGCCGCCCGGCTCGTACCGCCCGGGGTTGGGGTACGGGCAGGCCGGGCGCTTGCGGGAGGGGCGCCAGGTCGTCGGGCGGTAGGAGGAGCCGTACCCGGAGCGCTGCGCCGGAGGGCGCGGCGTGTCGGACCACTCGGTCAGCGGCTGGCAGGCCAGCAGCGGCAGCCGGACGTTCTCCCGGGCGGCCCGCAGGAGGCTCGGCCGGAACGCCTCGGCGAGCACCCGGGCGTCGTCCAGCGCGTGGTGCGCGTGTTCCTGCACGACGCCGTAGTGCGCCGCGAGGGACTCCAGCTTGTGGTTGGGCAGGGGGAGCTTCAGCTCCTTGGAGAGGGCGATCGTGCACAGCCGCTGGCGCACCGGCGCCTCGGCCTTCGCGCGGGCGTACTCCCGGGCGATCATCGACCAGTCGAACATCGCGTTGTGCGCGACGAGGACGCGGTCTTCCAGGCGCCGGGACAGCTCGGGGACGATCTCCGGGAAGAGCGGGGCGCTCTCCAGCACCTCGCTCGTCAGCCCGTGGATCCAGACGGGGCCCGGATCGCGCTCGGGGTTGACGAGGGTGTACCAGCGGTCCTGGACCTCGCCGCGGGCGTCCAGTTGATACACGGCGGCAGAGATGATCCGGTCGTCGCGGGCCAGTCCGGTGGTCTCCACGTCGACCACCGCATACCCCTGTGGGTACGCGGTGGGCCAGGGGGCCGGTTCCTCCTGCGGGGCCGGCTGCCGCATGATCTCCGGGGAGAGCGGGCGGTCGGCTGCCGTGCGGTCTTCGAGCATGGTCCATGAGGATACGGGCCGGGACTGACAGCGCCGCCCTGCGGGGGCGCGCAGATTCGCGCTCGGGGATGTTTCGGACATCATGCGCCCCGTGTGCGTACGGTCCTCGAAAGGGTGTCAGGTGGCCTGTGCCGCGTGGCCCCTGTGGGTTCGCCGCCGCGGGGCGCGTGCCCCCGACCGGCCCGTGGCGTGCGCTTTCCGGTTGTGCGCCGGCCGGGCGGGCGCGAACGTCCGGGACGACGCGGCCCGTTGACGGGGCCGGCTGCCGTGCCGAGGAGTCGGTGGTGCGGATCGCGCCACGGTGCCGCGGCCGGTGCGCGTCTCTTTACCCTCGCGGGCTCGCGCTGTACCTCTGGTGCAGCACGGGCACGACATGCACGCGTCACCAGCGTGCGGGATCACCTCGAACGTTTCCTTCCGGACCGACCGAGGAGCCGCGATGACGGACCCGACCGACCCGTACCTGATCATCTCTGCCGCCTGCCACGCCGGGCTGCCCACCGAGCGGTACCGGCCCTACCTGGAGGCCGGGCACCACCGGGCCTTCGACGACTTCCTCGGGCGGCGGGACGCCCGGCGCGCCGAAGCGGCCCGGTACGGCGCCCGGCACCACACCTCCGCGCTGAAGTGGTACGAGGACAACGAGGAAGGCCTGCGCGGCGGCTGGGACGCCGGCCGGCGCGTCAAGGAACTGGACGGCGACGGGGTGGCCGCCGAGGTGGTGTTCCCCGACGCGGGCACCGCGGACGGCGGCACGGTGCCGCCCTTCGGTGCGGGCCTGGACCCGGCCGCCGGTGCCGACCCGGAGACGGCCGTGGCGGGCGCCAGGGCGTACAACCGCTGGCTCGCGGAGTTCTGCGCCACCGACCCCGAGCGGCACTGCGGTGTCGCGCTGCTCCCGGCCGGCGCCGAGACGGACGCGGTGGTCGCGGAGGTCCACCGGGCCCGCGAGTCCGGCCTCGGCGCGCTGCTGATCCCCGCCGGATGGGACGACGCGGCGCCCTATCACGACCGCCGGTACGACCCGGTGTGGGCGGCCGCTGCCGAGACGGCCATGCCCGTCCTCACGTGCGCGGGCGCGGGGCCCCGTCCCGAATACGGCGGCCATCTCGGCATCCAGCTCTCCGAGGCGGCGTGGTGGCCGGCCCGCCCGCTGTGGTTCCTGCTGTGGTCCGGCGTCTTCGAACGCCACCCGGGGCTGCGCTTCGGAGTGGTGGGGGCCGGCTGCTGGTGGCTGCCGGACCTGCTGTGGCACATGGACCGGCTCTACCTCGGGCACGGCGGCCGGACGGGTTCGCCGTACGCCGCACTGAAGCGCTCCCCGCACGAGTACCTGGACCGCCAGGTCTTCGTGTGCGCCACCGCTCCCTCCCGTCACGAGCTGGCGCGGCGCTACGAGATCGGCGTGGACAACATCCTCTGGGGCTCCGGCTTCCCGCACCCCGAGGGCACCTGGCCGCATACGAGGGAGTGGCTGCGCAGGGCCTTCCACGACATCCCGGTGGGGGAGACCCGCCGGATGCTGGGCGAGTCCGCCGCCGAGGCCTTCGGCTTCGACAAGCGGAAGCTCACGCCGGTCGCGTGCCGCATCGGGCCCACCCCGGACGACCTCGGGCAGCCGCGCAACCAGGCGCCGGTGGAGGCCTCCTGGCGGCGGGCCAGGGAGACCGGGCGGCACTGGCTGACGGGCTTCGACTTCCCCTTCGTGGGCATGGGCGAGTGACGCGGCGCCACTGAGGGGACGGCGGTGCCTGGCACGCCGCTCGGCGTACCGGCGGTAACTTCGGCTGATACTCGTTGGTAACAACCTCTAGCCGAGCCGCCGTACGCCGACCTATGGTGCCCCACATGCCGCACCTGCCCGATGTCGTGTTGTGGTCGATACCGGCCTTCGTCCTGCTCACCGTCCTGGAGATGGTGAGCTACCGGCTGCACCCGGACGAGGACGCCGCCGGATACGAGGCCAAGGACGCCGCCACCAGCATCGGCATGGGGCTCGGCAGCCTGGTCTTCGACGCACTCTGGAAGATCCCGATCGTGGCGATCTACGCCGCCGTCTACGAGCTGACCCCGCTGCGCATCCCCGTGCTGTGGTGGACGCTGCCCCTGATGCTGCTCGGGCAGGACTTCTTCTACTACTGGTCGCACCGCGGGCACCACGTGATCCGCATCCTGTGGGCCTGCCACGTGGTGCACCACTCCAGCCGCAAGTTCAACCTCAGCACCGCGCTCCGCCAGCCCTGGACCAGCTGGACCGTCTGGCCGTTCTACGTCCCGCTGATCGCCCTCGGCGTGCACCCGGCAGCGCTCGCGTTCTGCTCCTCCACGAACCTCGTGTACCAGTTCTGGGTGCACACCGAGCGGATCGGCAAGCTGCCCCGCCCGTTCGAGTACGTGCTCAACACGCCCTCGCACCACCGGGTCCACCACGCCTCCCAGGGCGGCTACCTGGACCGCAACTTCGGGGGCATCCTCATCGTCTGGGACCGGATGTTCGGCTCGTTCGTCGCGGAGGGCGAACGGCCCGTCTTCGGCCTCACCAAGAACATCGACACCTTCAACCCGCTGCGCGTCGCCACGCACGAATACGCGGCGATCGCCCGGGACGTACGGGCGGCCGGCAGCTGGCGGGAGCGCGCCGGGCGCGTCTTCCGGGGGCCGGGGTGGCAGCCCGCACGAAGCGGCGAGGACGCCGCGGCCCGGGTGCCCGACGCCGGCGCCGAGGCGTCCGCCGTATGACCCGCGGCACCGCTGCCCGCGTCCTCCTGACCGCCTTCGGGGCGCTCACGGTCGTGCACCTGGGTGCGCTGCTCGCCGGCGCCGGGACGGTGGACGTGCTGACCAAGCCGGTACTGATGCCGGTCCTCGCCGCATACGTGCTCGCCCGCGGCGGACCCGTACTGCTCGTCGCCGCGCTGCTCTTCGGATGCGGCGGCGACACCCTCCTCCAAGTGGGCGGCGACACCGCCTTCCTGGTGGGGATGGCGTCCTTCGCGGCCGGACACGTCTGCTACCTGGTGCTGTTCGTACGGCGGGGCACCGCGCCCGTATGGGCCCGCCGGGGCCCGCTCGCCGCGGTGACCGCCGGATACGCCGTGGCCTGGCTCGGCACCGTGGCGCTGCTGTGGCCGGACCTGCCGGCCGGGCTGCGCGGCCCGGTCGCCGGGTACAGCCTGCTGCTCACCGCGATGGCGTACGGGGCGCTGCGGGCCGGGCCGCGGGCCCTCTTCGGCGGCCTGCTCTTCCTGGGCTCCGACACTCTGATCGCGACGGGCATCGCGCACTGGCCGCAGCCGCCGGCCCCGCAGTTCTGCATCATGCTCGGCTACCTCGCGGCCCAGTGGCTGCTGGCCGAGGGAGTGCTGCGGACGACGGGCCCCCTGGGGGCCGCACGGGCAGCCGTCCCCGGTGGGCCGGTGCGCCGCGCCGTGGCACCGGAGGCCGACGCGGCCTGAGCCGTCGCGGTCCGCCCGCCCCAGGGACGGGCGGACCGCCCGGCCGCCGGGACCCGGCTGCCACGGGTCCCGGCGCCGCTTCGTCAGCGCTGTTCGACGGCGTCCAGCGCGTCCACGATCCCGTAGCCGTAGTGGCCGTTGACGTGCGCCGTACCGGTGCACGTCGCGTCACCCTGCGGGCAGCCCGGGTTGTCGGCGTCCTTCTTCAGCAGCCACTGGATCTCCTGCGGGCTGCTCTTCGGGTGCGCGCTCTTCACCAGCGCCGCGACGCCCGCCACGTGGGGCGAGGCCATCGAGGTGCCCGCCAGGTAGGCCCAGTCGCCGCCCGGCATGGTGGAGAGGATGTTGCCGTTCTTCGCGGGCAGGTCGGGGACCTGTCGGCTGTCGCCGCCCGGCGCGGCCACATCGATCACGCCGTTGCCGTAGTTGGAGTAGTACGACTTCAGCTTCTTCACGCCCGTCGCGGCGACCGTGACGGTGCCCGGGAGCTGGGTGGGCACGTCCCAGCACTTGGCCGGGTCGATCTTCCGCTCCACCGGAGTCGTGTCGTTCGGGCTCGACTTGTCGGTGAGTTCCTTCGCCGCCAGGTCGAGGTTGGAGTTGCCCGCCGCCGCGACGTTGATGATGCCCTTGCCCTCGGCGTACTTGGCCGCCCGGCCCACCGCGTCGACGATCGCGCCCTGGTCGGCGTCGTCCTTGCAGTTGAACATCCACGGGTCGACGTAGTAGCTGTTGTTGGTGACCTCGACGCCGTGGTCGGCCGCGAACACGAAGGCACAGACCACGTTCTCGGCGTAGAACAGGCTCGTCTTCGGCTCGCTGACCTTGATGGCGGAGATCTTCACGCCCGGCGCGACGCCGGCCACGCCGACACCGTTGCGCGCCGCGGCGATCGTGCCGGCGACGTGCGTGCCGTGGTAGTCCTCGGCGGGGTCGTACGGGCGCCAGGAGCCGGGCGTGGTGTCGGCCACGCCGCCCACGCAGTTCGCCGACTGCTTGGCGGAGAAGTTGGGCTTCAGGTCCGGGTGGGTGTCGTCCACACCGGTGTCGATCACCGCGACGGTGACCTTCTTGCTGCCGGGGTTCACCTTCGCGGCCTGGTCGGCCTTGATGGCCGGCAGGTCCCACTGCAGGGACTCCAGGGGCTCCTCGCCGGCGGCCTTGGCCTTGGCGCCGGCCAGCCGCGCGGCCTTGCTCAGCTCGGCCTTCTGCGGCTTCCCGATGTCGGTGGTGCCGGAGGCCTTCAAGGGGGCGGTGCGGGTGGCGCCGGCCGACTGGACGCCGCGCACCGTGCGTATCGTCTCGGCGAACTGCGGGTTCGCCGAGTGGACGACGAACACGCCTATCTTCTCGTGCGCGACGACCACCTTGCCGCCGGCCGCGCGTATCGCCTTGCCGATCCGGGCCGCCGAGGCCTTGCCGGGCGTGGCGTTGACGACGTACGAGAGGAGCGGGCCGTCGGCCGCTGCCGTGGTCCGGGGCGCCTCCTGAGGAGCGGCGGTGGCCGCCTGCGGGAGGAAGCCGAGGGAGGCCACGAGGGCCAGTCCGACCGGTACGCCGAGCGCGCGCACCCGTCTGGATCTCCGATGTGCCATGGGTACTCCACATCATCTGTGACCGCTCGCGGGCAGGTCGCGCGCGAGCCGGTTCGTGACGAGTGAAGCTAACCGTGATCACCCGAACAGTTCAACGGTCGGTAAAGAAAACCCGCCGGTCGGCGGGGAAAACCCGTCAACTGCCGCAGGCGTGGGGGCCGTCAACCACAGCGGCGGCGGCGTAGCGCACCGATGCTCAACAGCGGCAGGGTGATCCGCCGGCCGTCCCAGCCGCGGGTGTCGCTGCTGGTGGGGCGGGGTGGTATCGGAGGAGCGGCGGCGACCGGGAAGGGCAACCGGACGGCGCCGTACGGCAGTCGGCCCGGTTCCGGTGGCTGCCGGGGCGGCGAAGGCGTCACACCCGGACAACGATCGGCGCTGCGGCCGGTGGCGGCCGTACCCCCCGATTTCCTGGGGATTTCGGGCCCAGCCCCTGTCGTAAGGAGGTCGCGCACCTCTAGCATGCGTGATCCGCATCACTGATCTGGACTTTATGTCGCCGGCCGTCACCCGCCGGACACCGCGAGAATTCAGGAGACCGCGTGAGCACCGCCGCCCAGCCGCCCGCCGATCACGGGCCGCACAAGGCGCACGAGGCGCCGCCCGACGCGCCGCACGAAGCGCTGCCGTTCACCGAAGTGCAGTCCGGCGCGGAGTTCACCGAACTGCGCCGCTCCTACCGCTCGTTCGCCTTCCCGCTGACCATCGGCTTCGTGCTCTGGTACCTGCTGTACGTGCTGCTCAGCAACTACGCGGGCGGCTTCATGGGCACCAAGGTGGTCGGCAACGTCAACGTCGCCTTCGTCTTCGGTCTCGCCCAGTTCGTCACCACCTTCCTCATCGCCTGGTGGTACTCCCGGCACGCCGCCGCGAAGCTCGACCCCAAGGCCGAGGCGATCAGGGCCCGGCTGGAGAACGACGCCCCGCGCGGGGAGGGTGACGCATGAGCCGCACGTACCAGCTCGCCGCCGGGATGCCGGCGCTGGCCGCCGAGGGCGCGAGCCAGCACCGGGCGCTGATCATCACGCTGTTCGCGGTCTTCGTGGCCGCCACCCTCGGCATCACGGTGTGGGCCGGCCGGCAGACCAAGGGCGCCGAGGACTTCTACGCCGGCGGCCGGCAGTTCTCCGGCTTCCAGAACGGCCTGGCGATCTCCGGCGACTACATGTCCGCCGCCTCGTTCCTCGGCATCGCGGGCGCCATCGCCCTCTTCGGGTACGACGGCTTCCTGTACTCCATCGGCTTCCTCGTGGCCTGGCTGGTCGCGCTGCTGCTGGTCGCCGAGCCGCTGCGCAACTCCGGCCGCTTCACCATGGGCGACGTGCTCGCCTACCGGATGCGGCAGCGCCCCGTGCGCACCGCGGCCGGCGTCTCCACCATCGTCGTCTCGATCTTCTACCTGCTGGCCCAGATGGCAGGCGCCGGCGCGCTCGTCACGCTGCTGCTCGGCATCACCAGCGAAACAGGCAAGATCCTCGTCGTCGTCCTCGTCGGCATCGTGATGATCCTGTACGTCACGATCGGCGGCATGAAGGGCACCACCTGGGTGCAGATGGTCAAGGCCGTCCTGCTGATCGTGGGCACCCTGCTCATCACGTTCCTGGTGATGCTCAAGTTCAATTTCAACATCTCCGAGCTGCTCGGCAGGGCCGCCGAGGAGAGCGGTAAGGGCGCGGCGTTCCTGGAGCCGGGGCTGAAGTATGGCGCCACCGCCACCTCGAAGATCGACTTCCTGTCGCTGGGCATCGCGCTGGTCCTGGGCACCGCGGGGCTGCCGCACATCCTGATCCGCTTCTACACCGTGCCCACCGCCAAGGCCGCCCGGAAGTCCGTGAACTGGGCCATCGGCATCATCGGCGTCTTCTACCTGATGACCATCGCGCTCGGCTTCGGCGCAGCGGCCCTGGTCGGCCCGAAGGCGATCACCGAGGCCAACCCCGCGGGCAACACCGCGGCGCCCCAGCTCGCCCAGGCGATCGGCGGCGGCGCGGACTCCACCGGCGGCGCGATCCTGCTGGCCGTCATCTCGGCCGTCGCCTTCGCCACCATCCTCGCCGTGGTCGCGGGCCTCACCCTCGCCTCGTCCTCGTCCTTCGCGCACGACCTCTACGTCAACGTGATCAAGAAGGGCAAGGCGTCGGAGAAGGAGGAGGTCAGGGCCGCGCGCTGGGCCACCGTCGGCATCGGCGCGGTCGCGATCGTGCTCGGCGTCTTCGCCCGCGGACTGAACGTCGCGGGACTGGTCGCGCTGGCCTTCGCGGTCGCCGCCTCCGCCAACCTGCCCACGATCCTCTACAGCCTCTTCTGGAAGCGCTTCACCACCTCCGGGGCGCTGTGGTCGATCTACGGCGGCCTGATCTCCTCGGTGTTCCTCGTGCTCTTCTCGCCGGTCGTCTCCGGCAAGGAGACCTCGATGTTCCCCGGCGCCGACTTCGCCTTCTTCCCGCTGGAGAACCCGGGCCTGATCTCCATCCCGCTGGGCTTCCTGCTCGGCTGGCTCGGCTCCCTGCTCTCCAAGGAGGAGCCGGACGTGAAGAAGTACGCCGAGCTGGAGGTCCGCTCCCTGACCGGCACCGGAGCGCACTGACCCGCATTCCGCCCCCACGGGAGGCCGGCCGCGTCGTAGATCCCTACGACGCGGCCGGCCGCGCATCGTGGCATCACAGCCGTGCTCGTTGTCACACCCATCGCGTAGGCTCGACAACGTACTGATCCGACACCGGGGGAGGGGGGAGGGCCTCGTGCTCATCGACACATTCGGGCGGGTAGCCACCGACCTGCGGGTTTCGCTGACCGACCGGTGCAACCTGCGGTGCACGTACTGCATGCCCGAAGAGGGCCTGCAGTGGCTCGCCAAGCCCGACCTGCTCACGGACGACGAGATCGTCCGCCTCATCCGCATCGCGGTCACGCACCTCGGCATCGACGAGGTCCGGTTCACCGGCGGCGAGCCGCTGCTCCGCCCCGGCCTCGTCTCCATCGTCGAGCGCGTCGCGGCCCTCGAACCGCGCCCGCGGATGTCCCTCACGACCAACGGCATCGGCCTGGAGCGCACCGCCACCGCGCTGCGCGACGCCGGCCTGGACCGGGTCAACGTCTCGCTGGACACCCTGCGCCCGGACGTCTTCCAGGCCCTGACCCGCCGCAAGCGCCACGACGACGTGCTGCGCGGCCTGGCCGCCGCCCGCGCCGCCGGCCTCACCCCGGTCAAGGTCAACTCCGTCCTCATGCCGGGGCTCAACGCCGACGAAGCGCCCGACCTCCTCGCCTGGGCGGTGGAGAACGACTACGAGCTCCGCTTCATCGAGCAGATGCCGCTCGACGCGCAGCACGGCTGGAAGCGTGAAGGCATGATCACCGCCGGTGACATCCTCGCGTCGCTGCGCACCCGCTTCGAGCTGACCCCCGAGGGCGAGGGGGAGCGCGGCTCCGCGCCCGCCGAGCGGTGGCTCGTGGACGGTGGCCCGCACCGCGTGGGCGTCATCGCCTCGGTCACCCGCCCCTTCTGCCGGGCCTGCGACCGTACCCGCCTGACCGCCGACGGCCAGGTGCGCACCTGCCTGTTCGCCACGGAGGAGACCGACCTGCGGGCGGCGCTCCGCTCGGACGCGCCGGACGAGGAGCTCGCGCGCATATGGAAGGGCGCGATGTGGGGCAAGAAGGCGGGCTCGGGCCTGGACGACCCGAGCTTCCTGCAGCCGGACCGGCCGATGTCCTCGATCGGCGGCTGACCGCCCGGCTGATCGCCTGGCTGACCGCTCGGCAGGCGAGCCGGCCGGCAGGGTGCGGCTCAGCTCTCGCGAGCCTCCCACTCCTCCAGTTTCACGACGTCCTTCAAGAAGCTGCGGACGCTGAGGAATTGGGAGAGGTGCTCGCGGTGTTCCTCACATGCGAGCCAGGTCTTGCGACGGTCGGGCGTGTGGATCTTCGGGTTGTTCCAGGCCAGTACCCACACCGCGGCCGCACGGCAGCCCTTGGCGGAGCAGATCACTGTGGTGTCAGGGGAGTTCACAGCCTCAACCCTACGTCCCCCTGTCCGACGCCGCCGCATCCGGACATGGCGACGCCGGGCAGCCACGGGGGGAGCCGCCCGGCGTCGGTCCGTCGCTCCGACGGGGGATGCGGAGCGCGTACGAAGTATGTCACGGGGGACCGTGCCGGGTGCACCGGAACCACATGATTGATCTGAGCTTTTCTTGAGCTTTGCGTACCGTCGGACGGTCAGCCGTGGTCACCGCGGTGTTCGGTGGAGCCCTGCTGCTCCGCTTCCGGCGCGGGTTCCGCCGGGGCGTCACCCGACCGAGCGGTCAACTCCGGCCGCGTCGGCGCCGCGATGAAGCTCGACGGAAGTGAAGTCACGTTCTCCCGGCCCGCGTTGGCGATGACTACCGCGATGTAGGGCAGTACCAGACCCGCGATCAGGGTGATAATGGCGACGGGTCGCTCGACGTTCCAGAGCACGGCGGTGAGGATCACCGCCACCGTCCGTACGGACATCGAGATCACATAGCGTCGCTGCCGCCCGCGGACGTCCTCGGTCAGCCCCTGGCGGGCTCCCGTGATCCGGAAGGTCTGGGCGCTGCTCTGCTTCCGCATCACGTTCCACCACCTGTTGTCATACCGGGCACACCCCTCATGCCGGACCTGTCCCACGTTACGCCGGGCCTGCGCAGCGTTCGAGACCGGGGCGTGACAACCTCGGCCGGGCGCACAGCGGTCTCATGCGTACAGACGGCTCCGACGTGCGCCGTACGGGTGGCGGCAGGAAACTGAACGATGCACGACCTTGTCCACCGCGCCCCACTGGGAGGCGACATGAATTGGTTGTGGGCCATCATTCTGGGTCTGGTCCTGGGCGTGATCGCGAGGGCCCTGATCCCCGGGAAACAGGCGATTCCGCTCTGGCTGACCGTGATCTTCGGCATGCTCGGCAGCGTGCTGGGCAACTGGGCGGCCACCGGTATCGGAGTCGAGGACACCAAGGGCATCGACTGGACCCGGCACCTGCTCCAGCTGATCGGCGCGGTGATCGTCGTCGCCGTGGGCAGCCGGTTGTGGGCCATGGTGCGCGGGAGGTCGCACCACCAACAGCGGGCCTGACCCCGCAGCCGCAGACCGTCCCGGCGGGCCTGGTGCACAGGCCCGCCGGAACGGTGCCGCCCGGGGCGCCGAGCAGGCAGCTCCCGCGCCCCGGGCGATCGTTCCGAAGGACGGCGGCGGCCACGCGTGGCCCTGCGACAGCGGCGGCCACGCCTCGCCTTGGCGATAGCTGCCGCCTCGCCGCGCCCCGGCGACAGTTCCCGCCTCACCTCGCCTTGGCGATAGCTGCCGCCTCGTCGCGCCCCGGCGACGGCTGCCGTCTCGCCTCGTCCTGTGACAGCGGCGGCTACGCGTCGCCCTGCAGCTGAGCCAGCTTGCGGCCCGCCTTGAGGTACGGCGTGCCGGGCGTGCCGGCCAGCTTCTCCGCCACCACCTCGGCCAGCGGGCGCACCGCGTCCGCCTCGGCCAGCACCACGGCCTCCTGGCCCGACTCGGCCTCGATGACCAGCCGCAGCGCGTTCTGCTTCGCCAGCCGGCGGGCCGCCGACGCGCTCTGGGTGAACTCCAGCACCTGCGTCAGCACCGTGGCCACCGTCTCCGCGCCGTGCTCCGCGAGGTCCACCGACGGCAGCGTGGAGACGTCGGCGAAGGACTTCTTGGAGAACTGCGCGACGAACCCGGCACGGGCCGCCATCGCCGCCTCGATGCCGTACAGCGCGGCCACGACCTCACCCGCGAGGATCTTCTTCAGATCCATCGGGTGCAGCGTCTTCGCCTCGATGCGGCCGAGCGCCTGGGCGATCTCCTCGTCCGTCCACTCGGTCCACGCCTTGAGGTACGGCTCCATCAGCCGGTCCGGGACCGACATGATCTTGCCGAAGACGTCGTCGGCGGTGGCCGTCAGCCCGACGTAGTTGCCCTTGGACTTGGACATCTTCGCGCCGGTGCCGTCGGTGCCCTCGATCAGCGGCATCGTGACGACCAGCTGCGGCTGCTGGCCCTTGAGCTCCATGAGCTTGCGGCCCATCTGGAGGTTCAGCAGCTGGTCGGCGCCGCCGAGCTCCACGTCGCACTCCAGCGCCACGGAGTCCAGGCCCTGCGCGATCGGGTACAGCATCTCCGTCATGGTCAGGCCCGAGCCCGCGGCCAGGCGGGTGCGGAAGTCCTCGCGCTGGAGCAGCTGGGAGGCCGGCACCTTGGAGAGCAGGCTCAGCAGCTCCGGGAAGGTGTACGGCGCCAGCCACTCGCTGTTCTGCCGGAAGCTGACCTTCTCGAAGTCGAAGAACGGCCGGACCTGCTCGCGGTAGCTCGCCAGGTTGTGCGCGATGTCCTCGTCGGTCAGCGGCGGGCGCTCGGCCGTGCGGCCCGAGGGGTCGCCGATCTTGGCCGTGAAGTCGCCGATGATCAGCGTGACGTCGTGGCCGAGCCGCTGGAAGCGGGACAGGACGATCAGCGGGACCGCGTGCCCCAGGTGCACGTCGGTCGCCGTCGGGTCGATGCCCAGCTTGATGTGCAGGCCCTTGCCGGCGGCCTTGCGCTCCTCGATCCGCTCGGCGAGCTGGTCCACGCCCGGCAGCACCTCGACCGTACGGGAGGCGATCAGCTCGGCCTGCTCCTTGGCCGGCAGGTCCGTCAGGTCGAGATAGCGCCGCGAGCCGGTCTCCTTCAGCAGCTCCGCGACGGTGGTGTCGGCGGAGAGGTCTGCGGAGAGCAGCGAGCTGGCGCGGGCGACGGATTCGCCGAGGCGTGTCATGGCGTTCCTGATCGGTCGTTGATCCCAAACGGGAGGACGGAACCGATTCTATTAGCCGTGCGAAGCGTGACCGACCGAGTATCCACAGGCCGGCCACGCCGGTACGACGAATGCGCACGCCTTGATGAGGCACGTGCCCGCGCTCACACTCCCGTGCTCACACCCCCGGGCTCACCGAGCTCATGTTGAAGTCCGGGATGCGCAGCGCGGGCATCGCGGCGCGCGTGAAGTAGTCGCTCCACTCGCGCGGCAGCGTGCGCTCCGTACGGCCCGCCTCGACCGCCCGCCCCAGCAGGCTCACCGGCGACTCGTTGAACCGGAAGTTGTTCACCTCGCCGACCACCTCGCCGCCCTCCACGAGGTACACGCCGTCCCGGGTCAGCCCCGTGAGCAGCAGCGTCGCCGGGTCCACCTCGCGGATGTACCACAGGCAGGTCAGCAGCAGCCCGCGCTCGGTGCCGGCCACCAGCTCGTCCAGGGACTTGCCGCCGCCCGCCTCCAGCAGCAGGTTGTCGACGGCCGGGGCGACCGGCAGGCCGGTCAGGGCCGCGCTGTGCCGGGTGGTGACGAGCTGGTTCAGCGCGCCGTCCCGGATCCAGTCCGTCGGCTCCAGCGGCAGCCCGTTGTCGAAGATCGAGGCGTCGTCCCCCGAGCTGTGCGCCAGTACGAAGGGCGCGCACTCCAGACCCGCGGCCCCCGGATCGCTGCGCAGCGTCATCGGCAGGGCGGACAGCTTCTCGCCGATCCGGGTGGCGCCCCCGGGCGCCGAGAAGACCGTACGGCCCTCGGCGGCGTCCCGGGCCCCGGAGGACCACATCTGGTACACCAGCAGGTCGGCGACGGCGGTGGGCGGCAGCAGCGTCTCGTACCGGCCCGCCGGCAGCTCCGTCCGCCGCTCCGCCCAGCCCAGCCGGCGCGCCAGCTCGGCATCCATGGCCAGCGGGTCGACGTCCCGGAAGTCGCGGGTGGCGCGGCCCGCCCAGGCGGAGCGGGTGCGGTCGGGCGATTTGGCGTTCAGCTCCAGCGTGCCGGTGGGCTGGTCGTGCCGGAGCCGCAGCCCCGTGGAGGAGCCCACGTACGAGGAGACCACCTGGTGGCTGGCGAACCCGTACAGCTCGCGGCCGCCGTCCCGGGCCCGCCGGAAGGACTCGCCCAGTGCGGGCGCGAAGTCCGCGAAGACCTCGGAGGAGGTCTCGGCGGGCGGCTCGGTGAAGCCGGGCGAGGGCGCGCCGCCCGCAACGAGCGGCCGCGCGTCGTCGGCGGGCCCGGCGGCCCTGGCGGCGGCCTCGGCGGACCGCACCAGCGACTCCAGATCGTCCACGGTGACCGCGGCACGGGACACGACACCGGAGGCGGTGCCCTCCTTGCCGTCCACGGTGGCGATGACCGTGAGGTTGCGGCCGCGGGTGACGCCGTTGGTGGTGAGCGCGTTTCCCGCCCAGCGCAGATTGGCGGTGGTCGTCTCGTCCGCGATCACCACGCAGCCGTCGGCCCGCGAGAGCGCCAGCGCCCGCTCGACGACCTCGTGCGGCGCGTTCGTCCGCGGGGTACGCGTGCTCATCGACCGGCCTCCTGCGTCGTGTTCAGGATGTTGACGCCCGTGAAGAGGGCTGCGGGGCAGCCGTGCGAGACGGCGGCGACCTGGCCCGGCTGGGCCTTGCCGCAGTTGAAGGCGCCGCCCAGCACGTACGTCTGCGGACCGCCCACCGCGGCCATCGAGCCCCAGAAGTCGGTGGTGGTGGCCTGGTACGCCACGTCCCGCAACTGGCCCGCGAGCCGCCCGTGCTCGATCCGGAAGAACCGCTGCCCGGTGAACTGGAAGTTGTACCGCTGCTGATCGATGGACCACGACCGGTCGCCGACCACGTAGATGCCGTGCTCCACGCCCCCGATCAGCTCCTCGGTGGACGGGCCGCCGTCCGCCGGCCGCAGTGAGACGTTGGCCATCCGCTGCACCGGTACGTGGCCCGGCGAGTCCGCGTACGCGCAGCCGTTGGACCGCTCGAAACCGGTCAGTTTCGCGATCCTGCGGTCCAGCTGGTAGCCGACCAGCACACCGTCCTTGACCAGGTCCCAGGACTGCGTCCGGACGCCCTCGTCGTCGTACCCGATCGTCGCCAGCCCGTGCTCGGCCGTCCGGTCGCCCGTCACGTGCATGAGCTCCGAGCCGTACTTCAAGGTGCCCAGCTGGTCGAAGGTGGCGAACGAGGTGCCCGCGTACGCCGCTTCGTAGCCCAGCGCCCGGTCCAGCTCGGTGGCGTGCCCGATCGACTCGTGGATCGTCAACCAGAGGTTGGAGGGATCCACCACCAGGTCGTACCGCCCGGCCCGGACGCTCGGCGCGCGCATCTTCTCCGCGAGCAGCTCCGGCATCTGCGCCAGCTCCGCGTCCCAGTCGTACCGGCCGTCGGTCAGGTACTCCCAGCCCCGGCCGACGGGCGGTGCGATCGTCCGCATCGAGTCGAACTCGCCGGTGCGCCCGTCCACCGCGACGGCCGTCAGCTCCGGGTGCAGCCGGACCCGCTGCTGCGTGGTCGTGGTGCCCGCGGTGTCGGCGTAGAACTTGTTCTCCCGGATCGTGAGCAGCGAGGCGTCCGCGTGCGTCACGCCCGGTGCGGCCAGCAGCCGCCCGCTCCACTCCGCCAGCAGCCCGCTCTTCTCCGCGTCCGGCACCTCGAAGGGGTCCACGTCGTACGAGGAGACCCAGGTGCGGTCCGGATGGGCGGGCTCGTCGGCCAGCTCCACCTTTTCCCGGGACCCGGCCGCGTCGATCACCTTCGCCGACAGCTTGGCCATCGCGACCGCCTGCGCGGCGACCCGCGCCGCCGCGTCCATGGTCAGGTCGACCCCGGACGCGAAGCCCCAGGCCCCGCCGTGCACGACCCGTACCGCGTACCCCAGGTCGGTGGTGTCCGAGGAGCCGGCGGTCTTCGCGTCCCGCAGCCGCCAGGACGCGTACCGGATGCGTTCCAGCCGGAAGTCGGCGTGGTCGGCCCCGAGCGCCCGGGCCCGTGCGAGCGCGGCGTCGGCCAGCGCGCGCATCGGCAGCGCGAGGAAGCTCTCGTCTACGGAACGAGGTGTAGCAGGCACGGCATCCCTCCCGTGGTCGGCGCCACGCATCATGCCGTGCCGGAGCTCCGGCGCACAGGACGCCCTTCCGGTGGAGCGGGGGCGCCCCGTCCGGTACGCGCAGGTGTTCCGCCGGGGCGTGGCGCGGTCGGTTCTGTAGGGACCCCACAGTGACCGGGATGTGCCCCTGTGCGAGGTGGATTCTCCGTATCGGGCCGCTGACCGCTAGTTTCGTAGGGAACACACGTCGGACAGGACACGGAAAGGGTGATCTCTTGAGCCGCTCGGTTCTGGTCACCGGAGGCAATCGCGGCATCGGCCTCGCCATCGCCCGCGCCTTCGCCGAGGCAGGCGACAAGGTCGCCATCACCTACCGCTCCGGCGAACCCCCGGCGGGGTTCTTGGCCGTGAAGTGCGACATCACCGACACGGAGCAGGTCGAGCAGGCCTACAAGGAGATCGAGGAGAAGCACGGCGCGGTCGAGGTGCTGGTGGCCAACGCCGGCGTCACCCGCGACCAGCTGCTGATGCGGATGTCGGAGGACGACTTCGCCTCGGTCCTGGAGACCAACCTCACCGGCACGTTCCGCGTGGTCAAGCGGGCCAACCGCGGCATGCTGCGGGCGCGCAAGGGCCGTATCGTGCTGATCTCCTCCGTCGTGGGCCTGCTGGGCTCGGCGGGCCAGGCGAACTACGCGGCGTCCAAGGCCGGCCTCGTCGGCTTCGCCCGCTCGATCGCCCGTGAGCTGGGCTCCCGCAACATCACCTGCAACGTCGTCGCGCCCGGCTTCGTCGACACGGACATGACGCGCGCGCTCAGCGACGAGCAGCGCGAGAACATCGTGAAGCAGGTACCGCTCGCGCGTTACGCGCAGCCCGAGGAGATCGCCGCCTCGGTCCGCTTCCTGGCCTCCGACGAGGCCGCGTACATCACTGGAGCCGTCATTCCCGTCGACGGCGGATTGGGCATGGGTCACTGATCGATATGAGCGGAATCCTCGCCGGCAAGCGCATTCTGATCACCGGTGTGCTGATGGAGTCCTCCATCGCCTTCCACGCGGCCAAGGTCGCGCAGGAGCAGGGCGCCGAGGTCATCCTCACGGCCTTCCCGCGGCCCACGCTCACCGAGCGCATCGCGAAGAAGCTGCCCAAGCCCGCCAAGGTCATCGAGCTGGACGTGACCAACCAGGAGCACCTGGACGGCCTGGAGGCCAAGGTCCGCGAGGAGCTCGGCGGGCTGGACGGTGTCGTCCACTCCATCGGCTTCGCCCCGCAGGACGCGCTCGGCGGCAACTTCCTGAAGACCTCCTTCGAGTCGGTCTCCACGGCCATGCACGTCTCGGCGTTCTCGCTGAAGGCGCTGACCATGGCCTGCCTGCCGCTGATGCCGGAGGAGGGCGGCGCCGTCGTCGGCCTGACCTTCGACGCGCAGTTCGCCTGGCCGCAGTACGACTGGATGGGCCCGGCCAAGGCCGCGCTGGAGGCCACCAGCCGCTACCTGGCCCGTGACCTGGGCGCGCGCAACGTCCGCTGCAACCTGGTCTCCGCCGGCCCGATCGGCTCGATGGCCGCCAAGTCCATCCCGGGCTTCTCCGAGCTCGCCAAGGTCTGGGACACCCGCTCCCCGCTGAACTGGGACATGGGCGACCCGGAGCCGGCCGGCAAGGGCGTCGTCGCGCTGCTCTCGGACTTCTTCCCGAAGACCACCGGCGAGATCGTGCACGTCGACGGCGGCGTGCACATGATGGGCGCCTGACCCGCCCGACCGTGAGCAAGGGCCGTGGCCCGTCCCGTACGTCGCGTACGGGACGGGCCACGGCCCTGCTGCGCTGCCTACGGGGCGAATCGAACGGGATCGTCCCCCCAGCAGGGGGTTACCCGAGGGGAGCGGGAGAGAACCGCACGCGTCCTTCTCAGATCCGCCCCAGCCGGCAGCCGTACGGGTGGGTGCTGGCCTCCGCCGCCGCGCGATCGCCGTCGCCCTCCCGGATCGCGTCCACCAGCCGGGAGTGGTCCAGGTGGGCCTCCGGGCGCAGCTCGTCGCCCACGTCGGCGCGGAGGAACTCGCGCAGCACGCCGCCGAGGTCCGCGTACAGCTCGGCCAGTACGTCGTTGTGCGAGGCCGCCACGATCGCCATGTGCAGGTTGGCGTCCGCCTCCACGAAGGCCGCGGCGGCCCCGGACTCCCAGGCCTGCTCGCGCCGCTGCAGGGCCGCGTCCAGCTGCTTGAGGTCGGTCTCCGTACGGCGCTCGGCGGCCCGGCGGGCGGCCTCGGCCTCCAGCGCGCTGCGCAGCTCGGCGACGTGGCGCGGGTCGGCGTCGGCGAACCTGCGGTTCATCACGCCCGCGAGCTCGCTGGTGGCGACCACGTACGTGCCGGAGCCCTGGCGGATGTCCAGAAGGCCGTTGTGGGCCAGCGCCCGGACCGCCTCGCGGACGGTGTTGCGGGCCACGCCGAGCTGCTCGACCAGCTCCGGCTCGGTGGGGATGCGCGCGCCGACCGGCCACTCGCCCGAGGTGATCTGGGCGCGCAGCTGCGCGATCACCTGGTCGGCCAGGGCGGAACGCCGGGGTGAGGTCAGCGGCATGCGAGCGCTCCTGACGGCACGGGCACGGATACGGCACCGCCGATGCTAGGGGGCGCTGGGAGGGTTCCCCGGCCCGTTACCCGGAGGGTTTCCCGGCCCGTCACCGGGAGGCGGGAATCACCTGGACAAGCATTCATCCCATGATTCTATGATGTGCCTATGGCAGACGACGACCTCGCGACCCTCGGCACCGCCACCGAGGCACCTCAGACCACCGCGACGCCCGGCGGCGACCCGCTCGACCGCGCGCCCGCGCCCGTACCGAGCCGGCTCGGCGCGGTCCTGACCGTCGGTCTCGTCCTCGCCGCGCTCAACCTCCGCCCGGCCATCACCAGCCTGGGCGCCCTCATGGAGGAGGTGCGGGACGGACTCGGCATGAGCGGCACCGTCGCGGGCCTGCTCACCTCCGTACCGGCCCTCTGCTTCGCCGTCTTCGGCGTCGCGGCCCCCCGCCTCGCCCGCCGCTTCGGCCCGGGCGCCATCGTGTGCGCCGGCATGGCCGCGATCACCATCGGCGTCGTGGTCCGACCCTTCGCCGGCGGCACGGCCGGGTTCCTCGCCGCCAGCGCCCTCGCGCTCGCCGGCATCGCGGTCAGCAACATCCTGCTGCCCGTGGTCATCAAGACGTTCTTCCCGGACCGGGTCGGCTCGATGACCGGCCTGTACTCCATGGCGCTGGCCCTGGGCACCTCGCTCGCCGCCGCCCTCACCGTCCCGGTCACCGGCGCGCTCGGCGGCGGCTGGCAGGCCGGCCTCGCGATCTGGGCGGTGCTCGGCGCCCTCGCCGTCGTGCCCTGGCTCGTCGTGCTGCGCCACCGTGCGCCCCGGCCGGCACCGGCGGCCGGCGCGCCGCAGCAGGACGCCCCCGCCGTCCGGATCAGCCGCTCGCCCACCGCCTGGTCGCTCGCCGTCTTCTTCGGCCTGCAGGCCACCGCCGCGTACATCACCATGGGCTGGCTGCCGCAGATCTTCCGCGATGCCGGCGTGCCCGCGGGGACCGCCGGCGTGCTGCTCGCGATCACCATGGCGATGGGCATCCCGCTGTCCTTCGTGCTGCCGCGACTGGCCGCCCGGATGCGCCACCAGGGGCCGCTGGCCGTGCTCCTCGGGGCCTGCGGGCTCGCCGGGTACGCGGGCCTGTGGCTGGCGCCCTCGGCCGGCGCCTGGGGCTGGGCGCTGCTGCTCGGCATATCGAACTGCGCGTTCCCGCTGGCCCTCACCATGATCGGCATGCGGGCCCGCAGCGCCGCGGGCGTCGTCAAGCTCTCCGCCTTCGCCCAGTGCATCGGCTACCTGATCTCCATCCCCGGGCCGCTCCTGGTGGGCACGCTGTACCAGCACAGCGGCGGCTGGGGCCTGCCGATCGCGCTGATGGCGGGGCTGATGGTGCCGCAGATCGTGATGGGCGTGCTGGCCGGCCGGGACCGCCGCATCGAGGACGAGCGCTGACGGGAGCCTGCCGGGCGGCCCCGGACGCCGCTCACCCGGTACTGCCGACCGGCGGCCCGGAGGCGTTTGCGACACTGGGCACATGCCAGTGCTCGAACCGAATCCGCAGGGCGGACAGAAGAAGCTGCTCCTCGTGCTGGGCGCGATGCTCGCCGTCACCGTCGTCGTAGGGATCATCGCCAGCATCGCCGCCCCGTGACCCGGCGCCGCGGGGCGCCGGGTGGGGCTGCCCCCACCACCCCTTAGGGGGTCGGGGTCAGGGGCAAGTGGGTGGTGCACCTGATGGGCCGCGCGACACCGGGCCCGTAGGTTCGAAGGACACCGCGCCACCGCGGTGGGCGCGGCCCGCGAGACGGCCGCGCGGCCGCTCGACCCACGGAGGCGATCCCATGTCCGCCGCTCACCCCAGGCACGCCGAGAACGGCGCCCGGCCCGTGCGGCTGCCGTGGTGGGCCGTGGCCCTGCCGGTGGTCTCGTTCGTGACGCTGCTCTTCGTGATGACCCCCGCCGCCGAGGCGCGTGCGGCCGACGCCCCGCCCGCCGTGCTGTCCGTGCTCCACCTGCTCGCGCGGCTGGTCGGCGCCGGAGTGTAGCTTCCGCTTCCGCGTTCCGCCTCGTGGGACGAGGCTGTCAACACCCCGCGCCCCGCGCCGCGTTTCGTGCGAAGCTGGGACACATGAGCGTCGATTCTCCTCGCCGGATTGTTCTTCTCCGACATGCCAAGGCCGAGTGGTCGCAGGAGAGCGACCACGAGCGGCCGCTCGCCGAGCGCGGCCGCCGGGACGCCCCCACCGCTGGACGATGGCTCGCGGGAGCGGGCGTCCACCCCGATCTGACCCTCTGCTCCACGGCCCTGCGCACCCGCGAAACGTGGAAGCTCTGCGTTCACGAACTGCCCCAGCGTCCCAAGACCGTCTATGAGGAGAGGCTGTACGAAGCCTCGCTCGGCGAGCTGATCGCGGTGGTCAACGAGGTCCCGGACGAGGTGAGCGACCTGCTGCTGGTCGGCCACAACCCCGGCATGCACGCCCTCGCCGACGCCCTGTCCGGAGAGGCGGACGGCGAGCTGCTGACCCGGATGAACCGCAGTGGTTTCCCGACCGCCTCGATGGCGGTGGTGTCCTTCAACGGCTCGTGGAAGTCCGTCGAGCACGGCATCGGCCGCCTGGTCGCGTACTGGACGCCGCAGGACTGACCCGCCGCCGACCGCATACGCCGAAGGGCCCCGGCACGCTCCGTGCCGGGGCCCTTCCGTATGTCGTGCGGGATGTCGTGCGAGACGTCGTCGTGTCGTGCGAGCCCGCTGCCTCGGGCGTTCCTTCGGTGCGGCGAGTGGTCCCGCCTACCGCGGGTGACCGTTCAGTCCGCCATCGTGTCGGCGGCCTCGACCTCTTCGCGGGTGATCCCGAGCAGGTACAGCACGGTGTCCAGGAACGGCACGTTCACGGCGGTGTGCGCGGCCTCCCGGACGACCGGCTTGGCGTTGAAGGCGACGCCCAGGCCCGCGGTGTTCAGCATGTCCAGGTCGTTGGCGCCGTCGCCGATCGCCACCGTCTGTGCCAGCGGCACCCCGGCCTGCTGGGCGAAGGAGCGCAGCAGCCGGGCCTTGCCCGCGCGGTCCACGATGTCGCCGGTGACCTTGCCGGTGAGCTTGCCGTCCACGATCTCCAGGGTGTTGGCCGAGGCGAAGTCCAGCCCCAGCTCGTCCTGGAGCGCGTCGGTGACCTGCGTGAAGCCGCCGGAGACCACGCCGACCTGGTAGCCGAGGCGCTTGAGGGTACGTACCAGGGTGCGCGCGCCGGGTGTCAGCCGCACCTCCTTGCGCACCTGCTCCACGACGGAGGCGTCCAACCCCGCCAGCAGCTCCACCCGGGCGTGCAGCGACTGCTCGAAGTCCAGCTCGCCGCGCATCGCCCTGGCGGTCACCTCGGCGACCTCCTGCTCGCAGCCCGCGTGCGCCGCGAACAGCTCGATGACCTCGTCCTGGATCAGCGTGGAGTCGACGTCCATGACGACCAGGCGCTGGGCCCGGCGCTGGAGTCCGGAGGCGCTCACGGCGATGTCCACGCCGAGCACGGCGGCTTCGGTGGCGAGTGCGGTGCGCAGGGTGTCGGTCGGGGTGCCGGAGACCGCGAACTCCACGGCGGTCACGGGGTACTTGGCGAGCCGGAAGATACGGTCGATGTTGCCGCCGGTGGCCGTTATGGCGGCCGCGATGGCGGAGGTGGACTCGGCGGTGAGCGGGTGGCCGAGCACGGTGACGTGCGAACGCCCGATGCCGCGCGGGCGGTTGTCGCCGGTACCCGAGATGATCTCGGCCTGGAGGTGCAGCGACTCGGCCCAGCTGTGCACAGTCGCGCGCAGGTCGCCTTCGGTGGCACCGTTCGACGCGCTCCCCGTCGGCGTCGTGACCAGGGCGCACAGCACGATGCGGCCCCGGGTCACGACCTGCTCGATGTCGACGACGTCGACGGAGTAGGCGGCGAGGGTGTCGAAGAGGCCGGCGGTGATGCCGGGCCGGTCCTTGCCGAAGATCTTGACGAGAAGGGTCGGTACGTCGTCGCCCGGTACGGCGGTGGCAGGCGGTGTCTGCGATGCGCTCATGGTGCTCTAACGGTATCCGGACCCGCCGCGGGACCGTACAGGTGTCCCGCCGAGTGGACGTCTCCCACCACGCGGCCGGGTGGGGCCGAAGGGACGCACGGGGTGCTCCACGGCCCGTGCCGCCGGGGCTCCGACGCGTCCGGTGGCGTGCTTGCAGCGGCCCCGCCTGTCAGCGACACGCCTCAGCGGCCCGCGCCCGGGCGCCCCGGGGGCGGGGGCTCCGGCGGCGGCTCGTCCCACCGCCGCTTCGGGCGGGGACGCGGCCGGCCGGGACGCGGCAGCGGGGTGCCGCTCACGGTCGGCGCCGAGGCGGTGTCGCTGCCGTGCGGCGGGCGATCCGGCCGAGGGGGGACTCCGGGCGGTGGGCGATCCGGCGGAGGGGGGACTCCGGGAGGCGGCCGGTCCGGCGGGGAGGCTCCGGGCGGGGGGCCGGCCGGTGGGGGCGGCACACGGCGCTCGGACCCGGGGCGCTCGGGCGCACGGCGCTCCGGTTCGCGGGGCTCCGGCTCGTGGGGTGGCAGCGTCCGCAAGTACGGATTGGTGTCCGGGTTCGGCTGCCGGTAGGGGCGGGACGGCGTGTACGGCCCCGGGCCGCCGCCCGACCCGGACGGCGGCCTGTGCGCCGGAACCGGCGGGACCGCCGCGTGCCGCCCCGCGAGCCCCGTCCCGGTCGCCAGCAGCGCGCCCGCCAGCCCCGCCGCGCCGCCCCAGAGGGCCCCCAGCACCGCACTGGTGCCCAGGCTGCCGCGCAGGCCCAGGCCGGTTTCGTGGACGCCGATGCCGAAGAGGTTCAGCCGGACGGCCACCGACGCCTCCGTCAGCCGCACCAGCAGAGGGAGGGCGAGCGCGGTGGCCGTGCCCAGCCGCAGCGCGCAGCCGCCCGCGTACGCCATGACGCCGGTCCCCGTGCGGGCCGTACGCGTCGCCGTGAGCACCCCCGCGGCCAGCATCAGCACCATCGCCACCAGCGCCGCCGCCCACACCGACGGGGTCTGCTCCGCCAGCCGCGACAGCGTGACCGGCCGCTCGCCCCCGCCGCCGAGCAGCTCCCGCAGGGACGCCGGCAGCACCTGGAGAAGCGCGCCGCCCGCCGAGCCGTACCAGGGCACGAGCAGGCCCAGGGTCAGCGCGAGCCACGCCCCGTTGGGCGCGCCGAGCAGCGCCGCGCCCAGCGCACGCAGCGGCTGCCCGCCCTCGGTGACGCCGTACAGCCCGGCGGCCAGCCCGAGGAGCACCGCGACGAGCAGTACCTGGGTCAGCGCGGACGCCGCGGGCCGGACGACGCGGTCGGCGCCGGCCGCCGCGTGGGGGAGCGGGGTGCGCCGGGAGGCCGCGAGCGCGATCAGCAGGACGCCGAGCACCCACAGCGCGCCGGCCACGAGCGAGGGCCCGGCGGCCACCGCGAAGTCCACGCGCAGCCGGGCGTCCGCGAGGCGGGCCAGCCCGCCGGGCAGCGCCAGCTCCGGCAGCCCGCCCAGGTCTCCGAGGCCGGGCAGATTGCCGAGGTCCCCGAGCCCCGGGAGGTCGCCCAGGCCGGGGAGGTCGCCCAGGCCCGGCAGGTCCGGCAGCCGGTCGAGCGGCCCGCCGCCCCCGCCTGCCGACCCCGGGATCAGCCGGCGGGCCGGGATCGTTACGGAGTCGTGTCCGGCCCAGGCGAGGCCGCCGACCAGTGCGGTGAACAGCGCGGCGACCGCGCCGCCCCGTGCCGCCAGCCCGCTCCACGTGACCCCGCCCGGCACGGCCCGCAGCGACCTCAGGAACAACAGCCCCAGCAGCAGCGCGCCGAGCACGGAGACGCCCAACGGCACGATGTCAATGGCGGTTTCAGCCGTGACGCCGGACACCCCGAAGGCCGAGACGGCACCGTGCGGGGTCACCGTTCCGCCCACCGCCAGCACCATGACGGCGGCCGTCATCGGGCCCAGCGAGCCGTACGCGTCGGTGCCCAGCAGGTGCAGACCGAGGGCCGCGAGGCCGGTCATCGCCAGGAACGTCCAGCAGACCGTGGCGACGGCGGAGAACAGCACAGCGGCCGCTCCGGTGTGCGGACTTGCGGTCACGCTCATCGCGACCCCCGATCGATGCCCCTCGCTCCCCGGCCCCGCCTGCCCCGAGTTGCCCGCATCGCATGGCATCCGTACGGATCCGCGGGTTTCTCCCACTCTCCGGGGGGCTTCCGGCGACGTCAACGCTGTCCGCTTCATGCTCTTGTCACGGCCCGGCTTTCGGTCGCAGGCCTCTGCCTGGAATAGTTCCTCACGATGTTCACCATCCCTAGACTTCCCGTGCAGGGGGTCACTCGGGGGACAACTAGTGGGGCATGGAGTGCCTGAACTCGTACTCGAAATCAACGGAATGACCTGGACGCTCGATCCGTCCCGGTCGTACAGCCTGGGCCGCGATCCGCAGGGCGACATGGTGCTGGACGACGCGCGCGTGTCCTGGCGGCACGCGACCGTGCGCTGGGGAGGGCGCAGTTGGGTCATCGAGGACCACGGCAGCACCAACGGCACGTACGTGCAGGGGCAGCGGATCCACCAGCTGGAGATCGGCCCCGGCGTCACCGTGCACCTCGGCAATGCCACCGACGGTCCCCGGCTGACCCTCAGCGGTGCCGCCGCGGCCGCCGCCGATGCCTACGCGGCGCAGCCCACCGCACCGGCCAACGACGCCTATGTCGCCCAGCCGGCGGCCGCGGCCCCCGCTCAGCAGGGCGCCGCCGGTTGGCCCGGAGCCCAGCAGCCGCCGGCGCAGCAGCAGGGATGGCAGGGCGCGCCGCCGCAGCAGGGCCCGCCCCACCAGGGCCCGCCCGCGCACGGCGCCGGCATTCCGCCGCAGGGCGGGCCGCAGCAGCCCCCGGCACAGGGCGGCGCGGCACCGCAGGCAGCGGGGGACCGCAGCCCGACCACCTTCCACCAGCTGGACCTCGGCCGTGTCATGCGCATCGGCCGTGCGCTGGAGAACGAGCTGGTCGTCTCCGACCTGCAAGTCTCGCGGCACCACGCGGAGTTCCGGGCCACGCCCGACGGCCGCTTCGAGATTCATGACCTGGGCAGCCACAACGGTACGTACGTCAACGGCCAGCCGGTCCCCAAGAGCGGCTCGGCCCTCATCGGCCCGAACGACACGGTCGGCGTCGGCCACTCCACGTTCCGGCTGGTCGGCGACCGGCTGGAAGAGTTCGTCGACACCGGCGAGGTCTCCTTCTCCGCGCGCCACCTGACCGTCACGGTCGACGGCGGCAAGCAGATCCTGCGGGACGTCTCCTTCGGCGTGCCCGAGAAGTCGCTGGTCGCGGTCATCGGCCCGTCCGGTTCCGGCAAGTCCACGCTGCTGAAGGCGCTCACCGGCTACCGCCCCGCCAACGAGGGCGACGTCCTCTACGACAACCGGAACCTCTACAAGCAGTTCGCCGAGCTGCGGCAGCGCATCGGACTGGTCCCGCAGGACGACATCCTGCACAAGGAGCTGACCGTCCAGAAGGCGCTGCGGTACGCCGCCAAGCTCCGCTTCCCCGGTGACACCGCGGAGGCCGAGCGCGAGGCCCGGATCGACGAGGTGCTGCACGAGCTCAAGCTGCACGTGCACAAGGAGAAGAAGGTCACCTCGCTCTCCGGCGGCCAGCGCAAGCGCGTCTCGGTCGCCCTGGAGCTGCTGACCAAGCCGTCGCTGATCTTCCTGGACGAGCCGACCTCCGGCCTCGACCCGGGCATGGACCGCGACGTCATGAAGCTGCTGCGCGACCTCGCCGACGACGGCCGCACGGTCCTCGTCGTCACGCACTCCGTCGCGGAGCTCGCGCTCTGCGACAAGCTGCTGGTCATGGCGCCGGGCGGCGGCGTCGCCTACTTCGGCCCGCCCGAGGAGGCGCTGAACTTCTTCCAGTACGAGTCCTGGGCGGACGTCTTCTCGGCGTTCGAGAACTTCCGTGACTACGACTGGATGGGCCGCTGGCGCGGTTCTCCGCACTACCAGATGTACGCGGCGGACATCGACGCCGTAGCGCCGCAGTCGGTGAACGTCCAGCCGCCCCCGGCCCGCATGCAGAAGTCCCAGAGCTGGGGCTCGCAGCTGTGGACGCTGATGCGGCGGTACGTCTCCGTGATCGCCTCCGACCGCGGCTTCCTGGGGCTGATGCTGATCCTGCCGGCCGTGCTCGGCGTGGTCTCCATGCTGATCCCCAGCGACTTCGGCCTGGGGTACGGCCCGCTGAACCGCGGCCGCACCAACCGCGACGCCGCGACGATCCTGCTGATCCTCACGGTGGGCATGTGCTTCTCCGGCGCGGCCAACTCGGTACGAGAACTGATCAAGGAACGCGTGATCTACGAGCGCGAACGGGCGACCGGCCTGTCCCGCTCGGCGTATCTGATGTCGAAGGTGATTGTGCTCGGCCTGGTCACCGCCGTACAGGGCGTGATCATCGCCGCGATCGGCTTCTCGACCCGCAACATGCCCGCCGAGGGCCTGATCGTGAAGGACCTGCCCGCCGTCGAGATGACGGTGGCGATCATCGCGCTCGGCTTCACCTCGATGATGTTCGGCCTACTGATCTCCTCGCTGGTCAAGACCGCCGAGAAGACCATGCCGCTGCTGGTCATGTTCGCCATCGTGCAGGTCGTCTTCACCGGCGTGCTCTTCCAGCTCTACAACACCCCGGGTGTGGCGCAGGTCTCCTGGCTGATGCCCTCGCGCTGGGCGGTCGCGGCGCTGGGCGCCACCGCCGACCTGAACACGCTCCTGCCGTGGGACAAGAGCGACCCCGACCCGCTGTGGCAGCACCAGACCGGCGTCTTCGTGATGGACATGGTCTTCATGCTGGTGCTCGGCGTCGTCCTCGCCGTCGCGGTGGCGCGCCTGCTGCGCCGCCACGAGCCCGAGGTCATGCGCAAGTAGCGGCGGACATGCGACAGCCGCGAGGGGCGGCACCCGATTGCGGGTGCCGCCCCTCGCGGCGTTCATCGTCCGGCGCCGGTGCTCCGGCGCGCCGAGGTGGCTCAGTACGCCGAGTCGACGTTGTCCATCGAGCCGTACTTGTCGGCCGCGTAGTTGCAGGCGGCGACGATGTTGGCGACCGGGTCGTACAGGTCGTTCGCGGTGCCGGCCACGTGGTACTGCTCGAAGGTCGGCTGGATGACCTGGAGCAGACCCTTGGACGGGATACCCATCTGGGCGTTGACGTCCCAGTTGTTGATCGCGCGCGGGTTACCGCCGGACTCACGCATGACGTTGCGCTTGATGCCCTCGTAGGAGCCGGGGATCCCGTTCTTCTTCATGATCGAGAGGGACTCACGGATCCAGCCGTCGAGGTTGTTGGCGTAGGTGACCGGCTTGCGCTCGCTGGACCGGCTCGCGGCCTGCGTCGTGCGCTGGTTCTTGGCGTCCTCCTTGGCCCGGGCGGCCGCGTCGGCGGCAGCCTTGGCCTTGGCCTGGGCGGCGGCCTTGGCGTCACCCTCGGCCTGCTTCTTCGCGGCGAAGGCCTCGGCACCGGCCTGGTCGGCGGCGCGGGTGCTGCTCTGGGTCAGCTCGGCGTTCTGGGCCTTGGCGGCGGCGTTGTCGACCAGGCTGTAGGCCGAGGAGTCGTCGACCACGTGGTAGGCGACGGGCTTCACGTTCTGAGCCGACGCGGCGTTGTGCGCCGGCTCGGCGTTGGCCGAACCCGGAACGACGGAGAAGACGACGGCGGCGGCACCGCCGGCAGCCACGGCAGCGGCGGAGAGCTTGTGATTCCGGTTCAGGCGGCTGTAGCCAGGAATGGCGTGCAGGGGCATGCGGAAAGAAACCTCTTCGAATGGGGGACGTCGCGTGGGCCGGATTGGCGCGGTAACGCCGAGATCCTTTTCCACGGCGCCGGGCGACGTCAGCCATTGTTAGCGGTCGGAATTTGACCCTGCAATCATGTGACGTACGAAGCTGTTTAGTGGAACCGGGGGCCGCCGAAATGCATCCGGCGGCGCTCAGTTCAAGGGGTGTCTCGGATCAACTCCCACGAATCCCCGCATTCGTACCCCACTAACCTGCTTCGTAAGTGATGTACGCCCTATGTGCGGGCTCACATGTTTAGGGAGGCCGTATGGCGTTATGTCATTGCGGCGGCACGGACCGTGAGCGTCAGCGCTCCACCAGAACCTGAGCCAGCGTTTTCCGCACCAGATCCGGCACCTCGCAGTCCGCGGTGGGGTATCCCACCGGGATCACCGCGAACGCCTTCTCGTTCACCGGCCGCCCCAGCTCCTCCCGCAGGAAGCCCATCGGGCTGGGGGTGTGCACCAGCGCCGCCAGGCCCGACAGGTGGAGCGCCGACAGCAGCATGCCGACCGCGATCCCCACCGATTCGTCCACGTAGTAGTGCTTGCGCCTGGCGCCGTCGGGGCCCAGCCAGTAGCGCTGCTGGAAGACCACGATCAGGTGCGGCGCGTCGGTCAGGTGCGGCTTGACCTCGTCGGTACCCAGCGGCCGCAGCGCCGTCAGCCACTCCTCGCCCAGCCGCCCGTCGTACGAGAGGCGCTCCTCGGCCTCCGCTGCCGCCCGAATGCGCTGCCGTACTTCCGGATCTTTGACCAGGACGAATGTCCAGGGCTGCTGATGCGCACCGGAAGGCGCGGTGGCGGCGCACGCAATGGCGTCCCTGACCAACTGCTCGGGAACCGGATCGGGCGCGAAACGCCGCACCGTACGGCGCTCCGCCATCCGCTCCCGCAGCTCGGCGGCGCGCGCCAGGGATTCCGCGGCCGGTATCCGCGCGGGCCGATAGGGGACGGGGCGGTACGGCTCGCCGTGGACGGGGGACCAGCTTTTCGGAGAAGTCGTCATGGCCGGGAGTGTGGCCCGTTCCGGCCGGCCGCGAAAGACCGCCTTCTGCGGGCCCGCTCCGGCGGCCGTGAAAAGGCGCCCGGGTGCCCGCTCGGGCGACCGCTGAACACCACCTTTTCTTTCCCCCTATATATAGGGGAGCAGAAAGTCCCGCTCCCGGGGTGGCCATGGTCCCCGTACCCGGAGCGGACGCACCCGCCCGGCCCGGCGCTCGGCACCGGGACCTCCGACCTACGTCCCGGGGCCCGGCGCGGGCCCCGCCGCGGACGGATACGGACGGTACGGGCCGCCGGTACCGTGAGTGCATGACCAAGGGACCAGGGGCGGAGCGGGGTGCCGGGCTCGCCGCGGTGAGCAGCGCGATCCTCGCCATGAGCCGGCACCTGGAGGTGCGCGACGTACTCAAGACGATCGTCGCCTCGGCCCGCGAGCTGCTGGACGCCGAGTACGCGGCGCTCGGCGTGCCGGACGACCACGGCGGCTTCGCGCAGTTCG
This sequence comes from Streptomyces niger, assembly GCF_000718305.1. Classification (GTDB taxonomy): domain Bacteria; phylum Actinomycetota; class Actinomycetes; order Streptomycetales; family Streptomycetaceae; genus Streptomyces; species Streptomyces niger. The sequence continues at coordinate 9,909 of NZ_JOFQ01000018.1, read as the reverse complement.
TCGTGGACGGGGTGAGCGAGGAGCAGTGGAAGGCCATCGGCCCGCTGCCCCGCCAGCACGGCATCCTCGCCGCGATGCTCCGGAACGCCACCCCGGAGCGCCTCGGCGACGTCCGCAAGGACCCCCGCTTCGAAGGCTGGCCCGCCGCCCACCCCGACATGGCGGACTTCCTGGGCATGCCGGTGGCCGACGGCGACGAGATCCTCGGCGCGATCTTCCTCGCCAACAAGCGGTGCCCGCGGCCGACCGGCGGCTGCAACTTCACCGCCGAGGACGAGGCGCTGCTCGGCATGCTCGCCCAGCACGCCGCCATCGCCCTGACCAACGCCCGGCTCTACGAGCGCAGCCGGGAGCTGACCATCGCGGGGGAGCGGGCGCGGCTGGCGCACGAGCTGCACGACGCCGTCTCCCAGAAGCTCTTCTCGCTGCGGCTGACCGCGCAGGCCGCCACCGCGCTCGTCGACCGCGACCCGGTCCGCGCCAAGGACGAGCTGCAGCAGGTCACCCGGCTCGCCGCGGAGGCCGCCGACGAGCTGCGCGCCGCCGTCGTGGAGCTGCGGCCGGCGGCCCTGGACGAGGACGGCCTCATCGCCACGCTCCGTACCCAGGTACAGGTCCTGGACCGCGCGCACAGCGCCAAGGTCACCTTCGCCGCACACGGGCTACGGGCGCTGCCCGCGGCCCAGGAGGAAGCGCTGCTGCGGGTGGCGCAGGAAGCGCTGCACAACGCGCTGCGGCACGCCGACGCCCAGCGTGTCGACGTGACTCTCGTACGCCATCGGCAAGGGGTCGTGCTGCGGGTCGCCGACGACGGCCGCGGCTTCGATCCCGGCGCCGTCCGCCGGGCCGGACGCCATCTGGGTCTGGTGTCGATGCGGGACCGGGCGAGCGGCGTCGGTGGCACGCTCACGGTGGAATCGGCGCCCGGCAAGGGCACCGCTGTCGAGATGGAGGTCCCCGGTGGCTGACGGAGACAGGGGCTCGCTCGGCGGCCCCATCAAGGTGCTGCTCGTCGACGACCACCAGGTCGTGCGGCGGGGCCTGCGCACGTTCCTGGAGGTCCAGGACGACATCGAGGTCGTCGGCGAGGCCGCCGACGGCGAGGAGGGCGTCGCCGCGGCCGAGCGTCTGAGGCCCGACGTCGTCCTGATGGACATCAAGATGCCCGGCATGGACGGCGTGGAGGCGCTGCGGCTGCTGCGCGAGCAGCGCAGCCCGGCCCGGGTGCTGATCGTGACCAGCTTCACCGAGCAGCGGACCGTGATCCCGGCGCTCCGGGCGGGCGCCGCCGGCTACGTCTACAAGGACATCGACCCCGAAGCGCTGGCCGGCGCCATCCGGTCCGTGCACGCCGGGCACGTCCTGCTGCAGCCGGAGGTGGCCGACGCGCTGCTCAGCCAGGAGGAGGCGGGCAACGGACAGGGCCGCGGCGGCTCCCTCACCGAGCGCGAGCGCGAGGTGCTGGCCCTGATAGCGGACGGCCGCTCCAACCGCGAGATCGCCCGGGCCCTGGTCCTCTCCGAGAAGACCGTCAAGACCCACGTCTCCAACATCCTCATGAAGCTGGACCTCGCAGACCGCACCCAGGCCGCCCTCTGGGCAGTCCGCCACGGAGTGGGCACGTAGCGCCCCTGCAACGGGCGCGGGGAACTGCGCGAGCAACCAGGACGGTGGCGTACCCGGCCGTCCGACCGGGCAGGCCGCGGCGCGTAGCCGCCGCCTCAGGGGCGCGGGGAACTGCGCGAGCAGCCCCCGCGGCGCCGCACCCGGCCGCGTACGCAGGCCCACGGCTCCCGTCGGAGAAACCGGCCCCTACGGGGTCATCCGCTCCTCCACGAACGCGTTGTACGCCGCCACCTGGGCCCGCCGGGCCGTCCGCTCCACCGGACGGAGCGCTTCCGCCCGCGCCGCGATCTGTGAGGAGCTGACGGCCGCACCGTGCTCGTCCCCGCCGGATCCCTGGGCGATGCCGATCAGCGCCCCCACCTTCTGCGCCAGCTCCAGCACCCGCACGGCCCGCGGCGGGTACCCGGGGGCCAGCAGCTGCCGGCCGGCTTCCGCACGTGCCCGGTACGCGTCCAGCGCCGCCTGGGCGACCGGTCCGGATCCGGCCACGTCCAGCTTCGCCAGCAGCTCCGTCGCCTCCCGCAGCGCCTGCGCCAGCTCCCGCTCCGCCTCGCCCAGCGAGGGCACGTCGGCCGGCGGCGCGTCCCGGATGGCCATGCACTGCCATACGACCTCGACGTGCACATCGCCCTCGGGCCCGGCCTCGTACACCTCCGGCACCAGCCCCAGCGCCACCCCGCAGGCGGTCACCGCCTCCTCCGCCGCCAGCGCCCGCGCATTGAACTCCGGCGGTCCGCTCAGCCCCAGGGGGTGGCCCGGCACCGGCAGCGCCACCCGCAGACCGGTCGCGCCCAGCGCCCGCAGCCGGCCCAGCGCGAGCGTCAGCCCCACCGGCCTCGATTCGCCGGGCAGCCCGGCGACACGGTGCACCGCGTCACCCTCCGCGATTCGCGTTGCTGCATCATCAGGTGGGACAAGCCCGGCCAAAAGGGCATTTCCCCACGCGGCCAACCGTCCTGAGCGAGGTTCATCGAGCATGGACCCAGCCTAAGGACAGGCACTGACAATGGGTGGCGTAGGTTTGCAGGGGGGCTGCGCCTACAGGTGCACGCGAGGACCGAGATGCAATGGGAGACAACGCGCTCATGAGCGATGTTCTGGAGCTGGTGGACGTATCCGTGGTCCGCGAGGGCCGGGCTCTGGTGGACCAGGTCTCCTGGTCGGTGAAGGAGGGAGAGCGCTGGGTGATCCTGGGCCCGAACGGCGCCGGCAAGACCACCCTCCTGAACGTCGCCTCCAGCTACGTCTTCCCGACCACGGGGACCAGCACGATCCTGGGCGAGACCCTCGGCAAGGTCGACGTCTTCGACCTCCGGCCGCGCATCGGCATGGCCGGCATCGCGCTCGCCGACAAGCTGCCGCGCCGCCAGACCGTGCTGCAGACCGTGCTCACCGCCGCGTACGGCATGACCGCCACCTGGCAGGAGCACTACGACGAGGTCGACGAGCAGCGCGCCCGCGCCTTCCTCGACCGGCTGGGCATGACCCCGTACCTCGACCGGAAGTTCGGCACCCTCTCCGAGGGCGAGCGCAAGCGGACCCTCATCGCCCGCGCGATGATGACCGACCCCGAACTGCTCCTGCTGGACGAGCCGGCCGCGGGCCTGGACCTCGGCGGCCGCGAGGACCTCGTACGCCGGCTCGGCAGGCTCGCCCGTGACCCGTTCGCGCCGTCGATGATCATGGTTACGCACCACGTCGAGGAGATCGCGCCGGGCTTCACCCACGTCCTGATGATCCGTCAGGGCAAGGTGCTCGCCGCCGGCCCCATCGACCTGGAGCTGACCTCCAGCAACCTCTCGCGCTGCTTCGGCCTCCCGCTGGTCGTCGAGCGCAACGGCGACCGCTGGACGGCCCAAGGCCTGCCGCTCGCCTGACGGTTGACGTGGCGTAGGGCCCCGGCGCGCGGTCGGGGCCGAAAAGCCCCGCACGATCCGGCCGCGATCGATCGCACCCTGTCCGCGATGCCGTCCGCCGATCTACCATGACACCGTGGATGCATGGGTGTGGTGGCTCATCGCCGCCGTAGGGCTGGGTATTCCTCTCGTCGTCACCGCGATGCCCGAATTCGGGATGTTCGCGGTCGGCGCTGTGGCCGGTGCCGTGGTGGCCGCCCTCGGCGGCGGCACGGTGATGCAGGTCATCGTCTTCGCTGCCGTCTCGGTCGCGCTGGTCGCCGTCGTCCGCCCGATCGCCAACCGCGCCCGCTCCAGGCGGCCCGGCATGGCCTCCGGCGTCGACGCCCTGAAAGGCCGCCAGGCCACCGTCCTGGAGCGGGTAGACAGCTCCGGCGGGGGGCGGATCAAGCTGAACGGCGAGGTCTGGTCCGCACGCGCGCTGGACGAGGGGCAGGTCTACGAGCCAGGACAGAAAGTGGACGTCGTGGACATCGAGGGAGCAACTGCCGTCGTGATGTGACGGCCTTGATCAACTGACCCGTGCGGGCCCGGAGAATGGCCTGCACGAAGGGTGAGTCTCTGAAAGACTCGATCACCGACACGCCGGGCGGGACCGGCCGACAGCTACGAAAGGGACACGGGGAGCCACTGTGGAACCGATCATCATCGTCCTGATCATCCTGGTGGTGCTGGTGTTCGTCGCACTCATCAAGACGATCCAGGTCATTCCGCAGGCCAGCGCCGCCATCGTGGAGCGGTTCGGCCGCTACACCCGCACCCTGAACGCGGGCCTGAACATCGTCGTGCCGTTCATCGACTCCATCCGGAACCGCATCGACCTGCGTGAACAGGTCGTCCCGTTCCCGCCGCAGCCGGTCATCACCCAGGACAACCTGGTCGTGAACATCGACACGGTCATCTACTACCAGGTGACCGACGCGCGCGCCGCGACGTACGAGGTCGCCAGCTACATCCAGGCGATCGAGCAGCTCACCGTCACCACGCTCCGCAACATCATCGGCGGCATGGACCTGGAGCGCACCCTGACCTCCCGCGAGGAGATCAACGCGGCGCTCCGCGGCGTCCTGGACGAGGCCACCGGCAAGTGGGGCATCCGCGTCAACCGCGTCGAGCTCAAGGCCATCGAGCCGCCGACCTCCATCCAGGACTCGATGGAGAAGCAGATGCGCGCCGACCGTGACAAGCGCGCCGCGATCCTCCAGGCCGAGGGTGTCCGGCAGTCCGAGATCCTCCGCGCCGAGGGTGAGAAGCAGTCCGCCATCCTGCGCGCCGAAGGTGAGGCCAAGGCCGCGGCCCTGCGCGCCGAGGGTGAGGCCCAGGCGATCCGTACGGTCTTCGAGTCCATCCACGCCGGTGACCCGGACCAGAAGCTGCTCTCCTACCAGTACCTCCAGATGCTCCCGAAGATCGCCGAGGGCGACGCCAACAAGCTCTGGATCGTGCCCAGCGAGATCGGCGACGCGCTCAAGGGCCTGGGCGGCGCCATCAACAGCTTCACCCCGGGCGGCGGCGCCCCCGCCGCCCCGGCGGCCCCGCCCCGCCAGCAGCCGCCGATCGACTGACGCCCCACCGCGGCCGTCTCGGACCGTGGTCCCACAGCACACCCACCGCGCCCCTGTTGCATGATCGGTTCATGACGCATCGATCACGCGCCAGGGGTTCGGCATGACCGTCTGGGAAGCGCTCGCCGTCCTCGCCGCCGGGATGGGCGCGGGCGCCATCAACGCCGTCGTCGGGTCCGGGACCCTCATCACCTTCCCCGTACTGCTCGGCGTCGGCCTGCCGCCCATCACCGCCAACGTCTCCAACAACCTCGGCCTCGTACCGGGCACCATCAGCGGCGCCATCGGCTACCGGCGCGAGCTGCGCGGCCAGCGCCGCCGCGTCGTCCGCTTCGGCGGCGCCGCCCTCGTAGGCGGCCTGACCGGCGCCGTCCTGCTGCTCGCCCTGCCCTCCGACGCCTTCGACGCGATCGTGCCCGCACTCATCGCCGTCGCGCTCGTCCTCGTCGTCCTGCAGCCCCGGCTCTCCGCCGCGGTCAAGGCCCGCCGCGCCCGCAACGGCACCACCCCGCACCGCGACGGCGGCCTCGGCCTCCTGGTCGGGCTGCTGCTCGCCAGCGCCTACGGCGGCTACTTCGGCGCCGCCCAGGGCGTCCTGTACATCTCCCTGATGGGCCTGCTGCTCGACGAGGACCTGCAGCGCATCAACGGCCTCAAGAACGTGCTCGTGTTGTTCGTCAACGGCGTCGCCGCGATCTTCTTCCTCTTCGTCGCCGACTTCGACTGGACCGCCGTCGTCCTGATCGCCGTCGGCTCCGCGCTCGGCGGCCAGATCGGCGCGAAGATCGGCCGCCGGCTGCCGCCCACCGTCCTGCGCGGCGTCATCGTCGCCGTCGGCCTCGTGGCCATCGCGCAGCTGCTGCTGCGCTGAGCAGCGCACGAACGACGAGGCCGGGCGGTACGCGGGCGGCGGAGTCCGGGTAGTACGCGGACGACGGAGGCGGGCAGTACATGGACGACGGAGCCGGGCAGTACGCGCACGACGAAGGGGGTGCGGGTCTCCCCGCACCCCCACGCATGCACCAGTGCGCCGGCGCTACGCCGTCTGCACCAGCCAGTCCGGCAGCTCCTCCCGAGCGGACCCGCCCAGCGCCGCCAGCATCGCGTCCGCCGGCGTCGGCACGAACGGCCGCTTCAGCAGCTCCATCCCCGCCTGCTCCGGCGTACGGTCCGCCTTGCGGTGGTTGTCCTCGGCACACGAGGCGACCGTATTCAGCCAGGTGTCACCGCCACCGTGCGCCCGCGGCACCACGTGGTCCACCGTCGTCGCACGCCGCCCGCAGTACGCGCAGCGGTGCTGGTCCCGCACCAGCACACCCCGCCGCGACCACGGCGCCTGTCTTCGGAACGGCACCCGTACGTACCTGCTGAGCCTGATCACCTGCGGCACCGGAAGCTCCAGCGAAGCGGCCCGGAGACGGAGCCCCGGGTGGGCCTGCTCGACCACGGCCTTGTCCTGCATGACCAGCACCACCGCACGCCGCAGCGACACCGTCGACAGCGGCTCGAAGCTTGCATTGAGGACCAGCGTCTCGCGCATCCCGACCACCTCCCGCATCCGTCCGCCGCTCGGCGAAGTGGCTCCACTGTGCAGTTCCAGTGATCCCCTGGACAACGCAATTTCCGTATGCCGCAAAGGAGATGACGGGTGAGCGGAAAACGAACGAACGGCGAACCGGGAAGGGAGACGTGAGGCGAGGGGAGAGACGAGGGGAGAGGTGAAGGGAGTGAGCGGCGAGGGAGTGGCGCGGGAAGAAGGAAAAGCAAGAGGACGCTCCGGGCCTCGTCCCCCGTGACAGAGACCCGGAGCGCCCACGGCAGCCGGCGCGGACATCCGACACGAAGCGGACTCCGGCAGACGGCGGGCGACACACCTGCGCCCCGCCGCCCCCGCCACTGCGGTGCCGACTGCCCGACGGCCATGTGGCAACCGTCGGCCGAACACCACTGTGCGATCCGGGGCGCCGGGGCGCAACGGAATTACGGACGAGCCCGCGTCACCCCTCGGCGGGGATCTCGTACTCGCCGATCAGCTGGGCCCGGCCCAGCGTGTGGAACCGCAGGTTGAAGCCCACCACGGCGGGCGAGGCGTCCGCGTCCGGACCGAGCTTCTCCTGGTCCACCGCGTACACCGTGAAGACGTACCGGTGCGGGCCGTCACCGGGCGGCGGCGCAGCGCCCCCGAAGTCCCGCGTCCCGTAGTCGTTGCGTACGTGGACCGCGCCCTCGGGCAGGCCCTTCATGTCACCGGAGCCCGCACCGGCAGGCAGCTCCGTCACCGACGCCGGGATGTCGAACACCGACCAGTGCCAGAAACCGCTGCCGGTCGGCGCGTCCGGGTCGAAGCAGGTGACGGCGTAGCTTCCGGTGCCCTCCGGGGCACCCTCCCACCGCAGGTGCGGCGAGGTGTTCCCCGCGCTGAACACCTGGGCGTCCGCCAGCGTCCCGCCCTCCTGCAGATCGTCGCTCACCACCGTGAACGAGGGCACCTGCGGATGAAAGTCGTGCGGGAGCGGCCGGCGCTTCTGCTCGGACACTTCGACACCTCCTGATCGCGTTCGGAGACCGTCCGGCCAGGTTAGAACCTCTTCGCGACGAAACCGGTGCCCGGCCCGGCGGGAACTCATGCCCGCGCGCCGGACATCGGTACGCCGCGGCCGCCGCGGCTCAGAACCAGTTGCGCTTGCCGCCGACCTCGGCCAGCCACTGGTTCAGGTACGCCGCCCAGTCCGTGTTCTGGAAGTCGTGCAGCCCGACCTCGAAGGCGCGGTAGGTGTCGCTGCCCTCGGTGAACAGCCCCGGCTTCTTGTCCATCTCCAGGACGACGTCCATCGCCCGGTCGTCCGCCACGAAGGACAGCTCGACCTGGTTCAGGCCCCGGTACTGCTGCGGCGCGAAGAACTCGATCTCCTGGTAGAAGGGCAGCTTCTGCCGCGTGCCCCGAATGTGCCCGCGCTCCAGGTCCGCACTCTTGAAGCGGAACCCGAGCTGCCCGAAGGCGTCCAGGATCGCCTGCTGCGCCGGCAGCGGGTGCACGTTCACCGGATCGAGGTCACCCGAGTCGACCGCACGGGCGATCGCCAGCTCCGTGGTGACGCCGACGTTCATCCCGTGCAGGTGCTGCCCGAGGAACATCGTGACCGGCGTCTCCCACGGAATCTCCAGCCCGAACGGCACGGTGTGCGTGGCGCCGGCCTGCACCTCGAAGGCGCCACCCAGCTTCTGCCGGGTGAACTCGATGTCCTGCTTGTACTCCTGGTCCTGCCCCTCGACCTCGACCCGGGCCTGCAGACCGACCGACAGGCCCTCGATCTGCTGCGCGACCGACCCGCCCTGGATGCGCACCTCACCCTGCACGACGCCGCCGGGCACGACGTTCTCCTCGAAGAGCACCGTCTCCACGGACGCGCCCCCCGCACCCAGACTCGCCAGCAGCTTCTTGAACCCCATTGATCGTCCTCCCCAGGCACGCGCCTGATGTCCGTAGTTCTCCGGCCGCGACGAGCCCGCCCGGTCCGGGTTCGCCCCCTACGAACGCGAAACGGCGTACGGCGGTTCCCCCGGCGGCCGGCCGCCGCATGCCCACACCCTGCCAAGACGCGGTGCTCACGGGCCACACCGGCACCCCATAAGAAACGCGCGGAGGTCCACTACCCTGGGAACGCATGACCTCCGAAGCCACACGAATGCCGCTCCCGCGGACATTCTTCGACCGCCCCGTACTCGAAGTAGCTCCCGACCTGCTCGGCCGCACTCTGGTGCGCAACACGCCGGAGGGCCCCGTCGAGCTGCGCCTCACGGAGGTCGAGGCGTACGACGGTGAGAACGACCCCGGCTCGCACGCCTACCGCGGCCGCACGGAGCGGAACGCATCGATGTTCGGTCCGCCCGGTCACGCGTACGTGTACTTCATCTACGGCATGTGGTTCAGCCTCAACCTGGTCTGCGGCCCCGACGGCTACGCGAGCGGTGTCCTGCTCCGCGCCGGCGAGGTGCTCTCCGGCACGGACCAGGTGGCGGAGCGCCGCCCGAAGTCCCGCCGCACCACTGAACTGGCCCAAGGACCTGCCCGGCTGGCCACCGGCCTCGCCATCGACCGGCAGCTGAACGGCACGGACGTGTGTGCGGGCCCCGAAGCGCCGCTCTCCGTCCTGACGGGCACGCCTGCGGACCGGGGCCGGATACGGAACGGCCCGCGCACAGGCGTCGGCGGCGAGGGCGCGACCCACCCCTGGCGCTTCTGGATCGAGGGCGACCCGACGGTCAGCCCGTACCGCGCGCACGTGCCGCGGAAGCGCCGGACCAGGGCTGCTTGACTCCGCCGTAGCATGCCCGTAACGTAGCCCGAGCCGCTTGAGACGGGCAGCGCTATGGGCGCACGCCGCAGGCGGCACAACCATCACTTCGAACGACTCCCTCAACCGGGTCATTTTCGCGATGTCGAAAATCAGGCTCCGGCTGTTTCGGTCCGACCTGGTCGACGCCGATTATGAGCAATCAAGGGAAGCCGCTAAAGTGGTGGTCACGCCGAAAAGCCCAGCAAAAGCTGAAGCTTTACGGCGGGCCCACCGACAGGGAATCGGAAACAAATCCGAGTCGACTGCGACTTTCGAGAAGCAGGACGCGGACGAGGATCTGGTAAAGTCGGAAGCGCCGGAAGGAAAAGCTCGAAAGGGCCGGACCGGAAAGCAACCCCGCTCCAACAGGGGCCGGAAACGCGAAGCGGATCTGGTAAGGTTGGAACCGCGAAGAAGCCGAAAGGCCGAAACGCACCGGCGAAAATCGGAACCGCAAGGATCTGA
>NZ_JOFQ01000017.1 GCF_000718305.1 Streptomyces niger | reverse complement strand
GGGCGGGCCGCAGCGGTAGGGGGTCCGGACGTAAAGCGAAGCAGTCCGGACCCCCTGCCGCGGAGGACCGACCCCGTGACGCCAAGCCCCGCGCAGCGGCACCGCGCCGCAGGCGAAACGGCGGAGCACCCGGCAACGACCGCACCCGGCACAGTCCGGGCACCCCCCCCCGCGGCAGCGAACCGCACCCGCCAACGACCGCAAGCGCCCCCTTCGGACCGGGCCCAGCGCAGCGGATAGGCTCGCCCCGTGGACCTGAAGAACATCCCCGACCCCGGCTTCTCCGACGACAACGGCACCGCCGACCCCGAACTGACGGCCGCCCTCGCCGCCTGGTCCGCGGACCGCACCGCCGAGCCCCGCCTCCTCGCCGCTCTCCGCGGCACACGGCTGCTCGTACCGGTGGTCGCCCTGCTGGGAGAGGTGGAGACCGGCCCGGACGGGCTCCAGCGCGAGAAGACCAGCGACATGGCCGTGCCGACCCTCCAGGCCCCGGACGGCCGCCGCGCGCTGCCCGCCTTCACGTCCATGGACACCCTGCACCGCTGGCGCCCGGACGCCCGTCCGGTCGCCGTTCCGCTGGAGCAGGCGCTGCTCGCCGCGGCCCACGAGAAGGCCGACACCGTGGTGATCGACCTCGCGGGCCCCGTGACGTACCCGCTGACCGGCGCGGCCCTGCGCGCCCTCGCCGAGGGCCGGACCAGCGCCGACCCGCTCGCGGACCCCCGCGTCACCGAAGCGCTGCGGGCCGTACTGGCGGCGGAGCCCGGCGTCCGGGTCGCCCATCTGGCGCCGTCCGCCGACACGGATGCCACGCTGGCCCTCGGCCTCGTCCCGAACGCCCCGGCCGGCGAGGTCGCCCAACGCGTGGCCAACGCGCTGGCCACGGACGCGGTCCTCCGCGAACGCCTCGTACGCGGCCTCGACCTGGCCTTGCTCCACCCGGACTCGGCTCCCCAGGGCGAGCCGCTGTTCACGCGCTGAATCCCCACCGGCCCGCACAGGGCCCGTGCAGCACCCACGCCTTCCTGACCAGCACCCACCGGCCCGCACCGGCCCGCACCGCACCGGCCCGCACCGCACCGGCCCGCACCGCACCGGCCCGCACCGCACCGGCCCGCACCGCACCGGCCCGCAGCGCGGGCCCCCGCACCGCACCGGCCCGCAGCGCGGGCCCCCGCACCCCCGTCGGCCCCCGCCGACAGGCGCCAACACCGCGGCCGACGCAGAATCGCACCAGGTGCAAGATCCCTTCGAGGAAGGCCCCTACATGGACACCCCGGAGACCCGCTCGGTCGTATCCGAGTTCCTGGGCACGCTGCTCCTGGTGTTCTTCGCGGTCGGCGCTGCCGTGCTGGCCGGGGAGTACATCGGGACCTTCGGCATCGCCCTGTCCTTCGGCTTCACCCTGCTGGCCCTGGCCTACGCGCTCGGCCCCATCTCGGGCTGCCACGTCAACCCCGCGGTGACGCTCGGCATGCTCGTCGCCCACCGCATCACCCTCCGTACGGCCGTCGAGTACTGGATCGCCCAGCTGCTGGGCGGCATCGTCGGTGCCGCGATCCTCTTCCTGGTGGCCAAGCAGGTGCCGGGCCTGAAGACCGACGGCGCCTTCGGCAGCAACGGCTTCGGCGACCGCTCGGCGGTGCACATCAACCTCGGCGGTGCGTTCGTCGCCGAGATCGTGCTCACGTTCCTGCTGGTCTTCGTGGTCCTCGCGGTCACCCACAAGGTGGCCCTGGTCGGCTTCGACGGCCTGGCCATCGGTATCGCGCTGGCCACCATCCACCTCATCGGCATCCCGCTCACCGGTACGTCCGTGAACCCGGCCCGGTCCTTCGGCCCGGCGCTCTTCGCGGGCGGCGGGGCGCTCTCGCAGCTGTGGCTGTTCATCGTCGCGCCGCTGATCGGCGGCGTGCTGGCGGCCCTGGCGCACCGGCTCACGCACACCCCGTACAGCCCGCTGCGGCCCCCGGCCGAACAGGAGCCCCCGGCGGACGAACGCGCGGCGCTCTGACCGTAGGACGTGCCGCACGGGACACGACAGTGGCCCCCCGATCCATCAGGATCGGGGGGCCACTGTCATACGGCATCACGCCGCGCAGCGCACGGCGCACCACTCAACCGAACACCGGCCCCGTGTACTTCTCGCCGGGCCCCTGGCCCGGCTCGTCCGGCACGACCGACGCCTCGCGGAACGCCAGCTGCAGCGACTTCAGCCCGTCCCGGAGCGGCGCGGCGTGGTACGAGCCGATCTCCGTGGCGCTGGCGGTGACCAGCCCGGCCAGCGCCTGGATCAGCTTGCGCGCCTCGTCCAGGTCCTTGTGCTGCTCGCCGTCCTCGGCGAGGCCGAGGTTGACCGCGGCCGAGCTCATCAGGTGCACCGCGACCGTGGTGATCACCTCGACGGCCGGCACGTCGGCGATGTCGCGGGTCATCGCGTCGAAGTCCGCGGGCTGCGCGCCCTGCGCTGCCGCGGGGTCGGAGGGGGGAGGGGTGGCGTCGCTCATGGCTCTCTATCTGTCCGTACGATCGGTGCGCCCGCTCCGTGCGGCCGGTGCGCTGCCCACAGACTAGGCGCCCGCGCCCGCCCGCCCGCGCATGGGGCACCTCGTACCGGTACGAACCGGGCCCTGAACCGGAAGGGCCCGCGTACACGTACCGGCCGTACGCGCGTACGGCCGGTACAGGGCACGCCCGGGTCGTGTACCATTGACTGCGACCGGCCGGTCATCTATGTGCCCGGCCCACAAGTGGAGGCTCCGATCTCCCACCCGATTCCAGCCCTCAGGGCAGGCGGGTCAACGGTCAGGCTGCGCCCCGCGGTGATTCGCGGCGGTGCTCCCCGATCTTTTGAGGAGCCCCGCCTGTGTCCCGTCCGGGGCGTTTTTCGTGCTTTCGGCGAGATGGTCACACCGAACAGACGTTACGCGGCTGTCCGCCAGGCGGTCGTGTGGTGCTAAACCGAGGAGGATCCATCAGCGCCGAGCCCCGCATCAACGACCGGATTCGCGTCCCCGAGGTGCGACTCGTCGGTCCCAGTGGCGAGCAGGTCGGCATTGTGCCGCTTGCCAAGGCCCTGGAGCTTGCGCAGGAGTACGACCTCGACCTGGTCGAGGTGGCGGCGAACGCCCGTCCGCCGGTCTGCAAGCTCATGGACTACGGAAAGTTCAAGTACGAGTCGGCCATGAAGGCCCGTGAGGCGCGCAAGAACCAGGCGCACACGGTCATCAAGGAGATGAAGCTCCGGCCGAAGATCGACCCGCACGACTATGACACCAAGAAGGGTCACGTCGTCCGGTTCCTCAAGCAGGGTGACAAGGTCAAGATCACGATCATGTTCCGTGGTCGCGAGCAGTCCCGCCCGGAGCTCGGCTTCCGGCTGCTGCAGCGGCTCGCGGAGGACGTCCAGGACCTCGGTTTCGTCGAGTCGAACCCGAAGCAGGACGGCCGGAACATGATCATGGTCCTCGGTCCGCACAAGAAGAAGACCGAGGCGATGGCCGAGGCCCGCGAGGCGCAGGCCGCCCGCAAGGCGGAGCGCCAGGGTGGTGCCCCTGCCGAGCAGGAGCAGGCCGCCGAGGAGCCCGCCGAGGCGTGATCCAGGGGCCCACGCCCCGGAGAGCGCCGGGGTCACCGCCCCGGACACCAATCGAGACATCTGACGCTCCCGTATGCCGGCCCACCGGCCGGCGGGAGCGCCACTGACGAGGAGAGAACGGCGCATGCCGAAGAACAAGACGCACAGCGGCTCCAGCAAGCGCTTCAAGATCACGGGCTCCGGCAAGGTGCTCCGCGAGCGCGCCGGCAAGCGCCACCTGCTCGAGCACAAGTCGTCCAAGCTGACGCGTCGCCTCACCGGCAACGCCGAGATGGCCCCGGGCGACGCCAAGAAGATCAAGAAGCTTCTCGGCAAGTGAGTCGCCGCGCCCCTGACAAGGCGGCGCGCGACCGAGACCGGGACCAGAATCGAACCGGGCCGTGTGCCGACCACCACGGCCCCGCTACAAGGAGTTAACAAGTGGCACGCGTCAAGCGGGCAGTCAACGCCCACAAGAAGCGCCGGGCGATCCTCGAGCAGGCCAGCGGCTACCGCGGCCAGCGGTCGCGTCTGTACCGCAAGGCGAAGGAGCAGGTCACCCACTCCCTCGTCTACAACTACAACGACCGCAAGAAGCGCAAGGGCGACTTCCGTCAGCTGTGGATCCAGCGCATCAACGCCGCTGCCCGCGCCAACGGCATGACCTACAACCGCTTCATCCAGGGTCTGAAGGCCGCCAACGTCGAGGTGGACCGCAAGATCCTGGCCGACCTCGCGGTCAACGACCAGAACGCGTTCGCCGCGCTGGTCGAGGTGGCGCAGAAGGCGCTGCCGAGCGACGTGAACGCTCCCAAGGCTGCCTGAACCACAGCCTGAGGCAGTCGTCGCGCGGACCCGTAGGCCCCGGCCTGCGGGTCCGCCGCCGTTTGCACCCCCGGTACCCCCTCCGTACGCACGTCCCGCAGAAGTGAGCCGCCGCCCATGGGCACCCCCGAGCTGATCTCCCCGCGTTCCGCACGCGTCGCCGCAGCGCGGCGGCTGGCCCGCCGCAACTTCCGCGGCAAGGAGCGCCGGTTCATCGCCGAGGGCCCGCAGGCGGTCAGAGAGGCCGTACGGCACAGCAGCGGCGGCGAGCCGACGCTGATCGAGGTCTTCGCCACGCCCGAGGCCGCCGAGCGCCACGAGGGCATCGTGGCCGCCGCCCGGGACGCCGGGGTGCGGGTGCTGCTCGCCGACGACGACACCATCGCCGACCTCTCGCAGACGGTCACCCCGCAGGGCCTGGTCGGCGTCTGCCGTTTCCTGGACTCGCCCTTCGAGGAGATCCTGGCCGCCCGCCCCCAGCTGGTCGCGGTGCTGGCCAACGTCCGCGACCCCGGGAACGCCGGTACGGTGCTGCGCTGCGCGGACGCCGCGGGCGCCGACGCCGTCGTCCTCACCGACGCCTCCGTGGACCTGTACAACCCCAAGTCCGTACGGGCCTCCGTCGGATCGATCTTCCACCTCCCGGTGGCGGTGGGCGTGCCGGTCGAGCGGGTCGTCGAGGGCCTGCGGGGCGCGGGCGTGCGCATCCTGGCCGCGGACGGCGCGGGCGCCGACGACCTGGACGCCGAGCTGGACGCGGGCACCATGGGCTCCCCGACGGCCTGGGTCTTCGGCAACGAGGCCTGGGGGCTGCCGGCGGAGACCCGGGCGCTGGCCGACGCGGTGGTCCGGGTGCCCATCCACGGGAAGGCCGAGAGCCTGAACCTCGCGACCGCCGCCGCAGTGTGCCTGTACGCCTCCGCGCGTGCCCAGCGGTCGGCCGGAGGGTGCCGCTCCACCGCCGCGGGCTAGTAGGGTTGCGTGCCCAGATCCCGGGAGGGGGTAGCGGGATGAATGTGAGGACTTCCGGCACACGGACATCCGTCGTGGACATCTGTCTCTCGGGTGATCCCGGCGAGAACCCTCCGCTCCCGTACAACCCGGCCGCCACGGCCGACGGGCTGGATCCGGACGAGCTCCCCGACGGCCTCGTGGTGGCCGACGAGACGGGCCGGGTGGTCTGCTTCAACGTCGCCGCCGCGCGGCTGACGGCCGTGGACCCCGCCGACGCGCTCGGGCAGCCCCTGGACGACGCCCTGCCGCTCCAGGACATGGAGGGCCGCCGCTGGTGGCAGCTCACCGATCCGTACGGCGGGCTGGCCATCCGTACCGGCCAGCCGGAGCGCAACCTGCTGCTCGGCGGGCGGGAGCTGCTGGTCTCCGCGCGGTACGTGCGCAGCCGGCCGACCGGACCGGTGCGCCGCCTGGTCGTCACGCTGCGTGGCACCGAGGCGCGCCGCCGTACGGAGCTGAGCCACGCCGAGCTGATCGCGACCGTCGCGCACGAGCTGCGGTCGCCGCTGACGTCCGTGAAGGGCTTCACGGCGACGCTGCTGCAGAAGTGGGAGCGGTTCACCGACGACCAGAAGCGGCTGATGCTGGAGACCGTCGACGCGGACGCCAACCGCGTCACCCGGCTGATCGCGGAGCTGCTGGACATCTCGCGGATCGACTCCGGACGCCTGGAGGTCCGCCGGCAGCGGGTCGACATGATCGCGGCGGTACGGCGGCACGTCCAGGCGCAGACGACGGCGGGGCAGCGGCCCGACCGCTTCCTGATCCGGATGCTGGAGCCGCTGCCCGAGTTGTGGGCAGATCCGGACAAGGTCGACCAGGTGCTGGGCAACCTGCTGGAAAACGCGGTGCGCCACGGCGAGGGGACGGTCACAATCGAGGTGGCGCCCTCGGCGCCCGCTCCGCCCGAGCGGACGAGCACCGGGACGACCGTCACGGTGAGCGACGAGGGCCCCGGCATCCCGGAGGATTCGATGAACCGCGTCTTCACCCGCTTCTGGCGGGGCAGCAAACGCGGCGGCACCGGCCTGGGGCTGTACATCGTCAAGGGCATCGTCGAGGCGCACGGCGGCACGATCACGGTCGGCCGGGCCCCGGCCGGCGGCGCGCAGTTCCGATTTAGCCTGCCCGTCGGCACCCCGGCCTTCATGGCCTGACCGGGTCCGACGGGCGCAGTTCCGATCGGGGCGCCGGTGAGGCGTGGCCGCGGCGCCCCTTAGACTTGACCTTTGGCACCTTTGGCACTCAAGCGTCGGGGGCAAGCCGCGCGCCAAGACCATCGGAAGCACGGGAAGAGATGTCGGCACCGAACAAGTCGTACGACCCTGTTGAGGTCGAGGCCCTGAAACCGGAAGAGATCGAGCGGATGCAGGGCGAGGCACTCGCCGCGTTCGCCGCCGCGAAGGACCTCGACGAGCTCGCCCAGGCGAAGACCGCGCACACCGGCGGGACCTCGCCGCTCGCGCTCGCCAACCGGGAGATCGGCGCCCTGCCCCCGCAGGCCAAGGCGGACGCCGGCAAGCGCGTCGGCCAGGCCCGTGGCCGGGTGAACCAGGCCCTCAAGGCCCGCCAGGAGGAGCTGGAGGCCGAGCGGGACGCCCGCGTGCTGGTCGAGGAGGCGGTGGACGTCACGCTGCCGTACGACCGTGTGCAGACCGGCGCCCGGCACCCGCTCACCACGCTCTCGGAGCGCATCGAGGACGTCTTCGTGGCGATGGGCTACTCCGTCGCCGAGGGCCCCGAGGTGGAGTCGGAGTGGCTGAACTTCGACGCGCTGAACATCGCCCCGGACCACCCGGCCCGCACGATGCAGGACACCTTCTTCGTCGAGTCGGCCGCCGACGGCGACGAGAAGCAGACCGGTGTGGTGCTGCGCACGCACACCTCGCCGGTGCAGATCCGCTCGATGCTGGACCGCGAGCCCCCGCTGTACGTGATCTGCCCGGGCCGCGTCTACCGCACCGACGAGCTGGACGCGACGCACACCCCGGTCTTCAACCAGGTCGAGCTGCTCGCCATCGACGAGGGCCTGACCATGGCGGACCTCAAGGGCACGCTGGACCACATGGTCCGGGCGCTGTTCGGCGAGGGCATGGAGACCCGGCTGCGCCCGAACTACTTCCCGTTCACCGAGCCGTCCGCCGAGATGGACATGGTGTGCTACGTGTGCCGCGGCGCGTCCGTCGGCAACCCGGACGCGCCCTGCCGCACCTGCTCCAGCGAGGGCTGGATCGAGCTGGGCGGCTGCGGCATGGTCAACCCGCGGGTGCTGACGGCCTGCGGCGTCGACCCGGAGAAGTACAGCGGATTCGCCTTCGGGTTCGGCATCGAGCGGATGCTGATGTTCCGCCACAACGTCGAGGACATGCGAGACATGGTCGAGGGTGACGTGCGCTTCACCCGGCCTTTCGGGATGGAGATCTGATGCGGGTCCCGCTTTCTTGGCTGCGGGAGTACGTCGACCTGCCGGCCGGTGAGACCGGTCGTGACGTGCAGGCCAAGCTGATTGCCTCCGGTTTGGAGGTGGAGACCGTCGAGCAGCTGGGCGCCGGCATCGAGGGCCCGCTGGTCGTCGGCCAGGTGCTCACGATCGAGGAGCTGGAGGGCTTCAAGAAGCCGATCCGCTTCTGCACGGTCGACGTCGGCCAGGCCAACGGCACGGGCGAGCCGCAGGAGATCGTCTGCGGCGCCCGCAACTTCGCCGTCGGCGACAAGGTCGTCGTGGTCCTCCCGGGCGCCACCCTGCCCGGCGACTTCAAGATCGCCGCGCGCAAGACGTACGGCAAGGTCTCGCACGGCATGATCTGCTCCGGCGACGAGCTGGGCATGGGCGACGACGGCAGCGGCGGCATCATCGTGCTGCCGCCCGAGGTCGAGGTCGGCACCGACGCCATCGAGCTGCTGCAGCTGGTCGACGAGGTCCTGGACATCGCGGTCACGCCCGACCGCGGCTACTGCCTCTCGATGCGCGGCGTCGCCCGCGAGACCGGCACCGCGTACGGCCTGCCGCTGCGCGACCCGGCGCTGCTGGACGTGCCGCCGCCGAACAGCTACGGCTACCCGGTCAAGGTCTCCGACCCGATCGGCTGTGACCGCTTCACGGCCCGTACGGTCGTCGGCCTGCAGCCGGAGGCGCGCTCGCCGATCTGGCTCCAGCGCCGCCTGCAGAAGGCCGGCATGCGGCCGATCTCGCTGGCCGTGGACGTCACCAACTACGTGATGCTGGAGCTGGGCCAGCCGCTGCACGCCTACGACCGTTCCCTCATCGAGGGCACGATCGGGGTGCGCCGCGCCGAGCCCGGCGAGGAGATCGTCACCCTCGACGGCACCAAGCGCGTGCTGGACGCCGAGGACCTGGTCATCACCGACAACCGCGGGCCGATCGGCCTGGCGGGCGTCATGGGCGGCGCCAACACCGAGATCGCCGACCACGCGGCCGACCCCGAGACCGGTGAGGTGCGGGGCACGACCGAGGTCGTCATCGAGGCCGCGCACTTCAACGCGCTGACCATCGCGCGCACGGCCCGTCGCCACAAGCTGTCCTCCGAGGCGTCCAAGCGCTTCGAGCGCGGCGTCGACCCCGAGGCCGCGTCCGCCGCGGCCCAGCGGACCGTCGACCTGCTCGTACTGCTCGCGGGCGGCACCGCCGAGGCCGGCGTGACGGAGATCGTGGCGCCCAGCGGGCCGCACACGATCACCATCCCGGCGGACCACCCGGACAAGGTCGCGGGCGTGGCGTACGGCCGCGAGACCGTCGTCCGCCGCCTGCAGCAGGTGGGCTGCGACGTGTACGGCCAGGACGAGCTCATGGTCACGGTGCCGTCGTGGCGGCCGGACCTGACCGACCCGAACGACCTCGCCGAAGAGGTCATCCGGCTGGAGGGCTACGAGAACCTGCCCGCCACGCTGCCGACACCGCCCGCGGGCACCGGCCTGACCGAGCGGCAGCGGCTGCACCGCCGGGCCGGCCGCGCGCTGGCAGGGGCCGGGTATGTCGAGGCGCTGAACTACCCCTTCATCGGCGAGACGGTCCTGGACCAGCTCGGCATCGAGGCGGACGACCCGCGCCGCCGCACGGTCAAGCTGGTCAACCCGCTCTCCGACGAGGAGCCCGCGCTCCGTACGACGCTGCTCCCGGGCCTGCTGTCCGCGCTGCGCCGCAACGACGGCCGCGGCTCGCACGACCTGGCGCTCTTCGAGACGGGCCTGGTCTTCCGGCCGACCGGCGACGAGAAGCCGGCCGCCCGGCTGCCCGTCGACCGCCGTCCGACGGACGCGGAGATCGCCGCGCTGAACGGTGCACTGCCCGAGCAGCCGCGCCGCGCCGCCGTGGTCCTCGCGGGCGCCCGCGAGCAGGCCGGCTGGTGGGGCAAGGGCCGCCCGGCGACCTGGGCGGACGCCGTCGAGGCGGGCCGTGTCGTGGCCCGTGAGGCAGGCGTGGAGCTGATCGTCCGCCAGGACCAGCACGCGCCCTGGCACCCGGGCCGGTGCGCCGCGCTGCTCGCCGTCGTGGACGGTGCGGAGGTGCTCGTCGGCAACGCCGGTGAGCTGCACCCGCGCGTCATCAAGGCGCTCGGCCTGCCGGAGCGCACCTGCGCGATGGAGATCGACCTGGACCGCCTGGAGCGGGCCGGCGGCGGCACGGTCCCCGCGCCGCGGATCTCCACCTTCCCGGTCGCCACCCAGGACGTCGCGCTGATCGTCGACTCCGCGGTCCCGGCCGCCGACGTCGAGGACGCGCTGCGGTCCGGCGCCGGTGAGCTGCTGGAGGACCTGCGGCTGTTCGACGTCTTCACCGGCGAGCAGGTCGGCGAGGGCAAGAAGTCGCTGGCGTACGCGCTGCGTTTCCGCGCCCCGGACCGCACCCTGAAGGCCGACGAGGCCTCCGCGGCCCGGGACGCCGCGGTGGCGGCGGCCGTCGAGCGGACGGGCGCGAGCCTGCGCGGCTGAGCGAGCCCACCCCGAGCGGGTGGCGGCACCGGTTCCGACCGGTACCGCCACCCGCTTTTCCGTGCCGGGGCCCGGTCGGGTGACGTCAACGCCACACCTCACTCGTTCGGGTGAGAGGGGAGCGGTGGGTGGCGAGGTCGCCACCGTGTGTGGCCAGAATCGATCACGCCGTGAGGGCGCGTACGCCGCGGCGCCGGGCGGGCGGACGAGGGGCGCAGGCGGACGAGCACGCGACGGTACGGCGAGGGGGACCCGGATGATCCGCACGTGGGCGCGGCGGTGCGGCCGGATCCGCCGCTGCGTTCCGGCGTGGCGCCCCCTGCCGGCGGTGGAGGGCGAGACGTTCCGCGGCTTCGCCCGCCGGCTCTTCGTCCTGGTGCTGCCCGGCCTCTGGGTGGCCGGCGTCCTCGCCTGGGAGCTGGCCGGCCCCGGTGACGGCCGGCCGCTCCAGCTCCTCGCCGCGGCCCCGGCCATCGCCTGCGCGGGTTCCGGCCGCCGGGAGTGCGTGCTGCTCGGCGGGGTGTGCGCCCTGCTGGCGCTGGTGCCGTTCGGCCCGGGCAGCGGGATCGACCCGCCCGCCACCCGGCTGGCCACCTGCGCCGCCGTCCTCACCGTGGTCGCGGCCAGCTATCTGACGGCCGGCCGCCGCGCCCGGCTGCTCCGCGAGCTGGACCGCACCCGTGACGTGGCGGAGGCGGCGCAGCGGCTGGTGCTGCGCCCGCTGCCGGAGCGGCTCGGCTCCGTCCGGGTCGCCGCCGGCCATCTCTCCGCGGGCGAGGGCGCGTTGATCGGCGGAGACCTGTACGACGCGGTGGTGACGCGGTACGGCCTGCGGGTGGTCATCGGCGACGTACGCGGCCACGGCCTTGCGGCGATCGGCACGGTCTCGGTCATGCTCGGCTGCTTCCGGGAGGCCGTGCACGACGAGCCGGCGCTGTCGGGCGTGCTGCGCCGGCTGGACCGCACGCTGGCCCGGCACCTCGCCGAGCGGGCCCGCGCCGAACATCCGGCGTCCGGGGGCGCGGTGCCGGAGGGGGCGGCGGCGGGCGGCCCGGCGGCGGAGGAGTTCGTCACGGTGCTGGTGCTCCAGCTCGCGCCGAGTGGCGAGTTCACGGCGCTGAACTGCGGTCATCCCTGGCCGTATCGGTTCAGCAGTGGCGTGGCCGAACCGGTCGCCGAGGACGACCCGTTGCCGCCGCTGGGCCTGTTCCCGCTGCCGGACCGGCTCCGGCCGCTGGCCGGCCGACTGGCCGACGGCGAAGGGCTGTTGCTCTACACGGACGGTGCGGAGGACGCCCGCGACGCCGACGGTGCCTTCTTCCCGCTCGAAACGGAGCTGCGCGCCTACCTGTCCGGGGAGGTGGCGCCCGCCCCGCGTGCGCTGGTCACGGCCGTACGCGACCGGATCGTGCGGCACGCGGCGGGCCGGCTGACCGACGACGTCGCCCTGCTGGCCCTCGCCCCGGGCCGCCCTCGCGCCGCGCTCGCCGAGGGGCCGCGCGTCCCGGCCCAGGGGGCACCGCGTACCCCGGACGTCCCACGGGGGCAGCACGGTTCACACCCCGTGTGAACTTCCCCTGCCTACGCTGGAGACGAGGCGAAGCGCGCCCGCCGCAGACGACGGCGCGGACCGGAGGGGGCCATGGAGCCCAACACCCTGCTCGATGCGATCCTGGACGAGGCGGGCATCTCGCACGCCGGTCTGGCCGTGCACATCAACCAGCTGGGCCGCCGGCGCGGCCTGACCCTGCGGTACGAACACACCGCGGTGGCCCGCTGGCTGAAAGGACAGCGGCCGCGCGGCCAGGTCCCCGACCTGATCTGCGAGATCCTCAGCGAACGGCTGCACCGCCCGGTCAGCCTGGACGACATAGGGCTGAGCCGGCCCGGCACCCGCCGCGCCGCGGACACCCCGCTCTCCGGCTTCGTCGAGCGGGCCACCGCCCTGTGGCGCTCCGACGAGCAGCAGCGCCCGCACGTCCTCAGCGCGCCCGCGCTCACCGGCACCTCCGCCGTCATGCCCGTCTGGGAGTGGGAGAACCCGCCGGAGGACTCCGACGTCTCGCGCTCCGGCCTGACCAGGGTGTCCATGGCCGACATCGAGATGCTGCGGTCGGCGCGCACGCACTACGAGCAGATGTACCGCAAGGCCGGCGGGGTGGCGACCAGGTCGCGCATCGTCGGCTTCCTCAACACCGAGGCGGCGCCGCTGCTGCGGGGCAGCTACACCGACGCCACCGGCCGCCAGCTGCACCGGGCCACCGGCGGCCTGGTGGCCGTGGCCGGCATCTGCGCGTACGACTCGGACGCTTTCGGGCTCGCGCAGCGCTACTTCCACCAGGCGCTCCGGCTGGCCAAGGCGAGCGGCGACCGGGGGCTCGGCGCGTACATCATCGCCCTGCTGGTGAACCAGTCGCTGTTCACCCGGGAGTACCGCCAGGCGGTCGCCTTCGCCGAGGCGGCGTTGCGCGCGGCGGGGCCGCACATCACCCCGGCGCTGGCCACCGACCTGTACGCGATGCAGGCGAAGGCCTACGCACGGCTGGGCGACGGGACGGGCGCGCTGTCCTGCATCCGCCGGGCCGAGGCCGCGGCGGAGCGGATCCGGCCGGGCCAGGAGCCGGACGAGACGGGGTACGTCCAGCCCGGCCTGGTCAATGTTCAGGTGGCGGAGGCGCTGCTCAGCCTGGGGGACCTCCGGGCCGCGCAGGAGCAGGCGACCGCCGCCGTCGACACCCCCGCGCACGACCGCGGACGGGTGCACCGGCTGGCCATGCTCGCGCACATCGAGTTGAGACAAGGAGAGACCGAGCGTGCCGTGGCCAGTGCGACGCAAATGGCTGAGCTGGCACGGGGCATGGAGTCGCAGCGGTTACGGGACCGCCTGCGGGCGGTACGCGAACTCCTTGCCGAAACCGGAAGCAGCGCCACCGACGCCGCGGCCGACTTGATCGACGAGGCGTTGCGCGTTCCGCTCTGACGGATGGCTCGTGTCCACGTGCCATCTCTACGGCGGAAGGTGGCAGACACGTGCGATGGCAGAACCTCAAGGAGCAGACCGTGTACGAGAACCGCTGGTTCCGGGTCAATCTCGCCGATGTGGAACTCCCGGACGGGCGGCATCTGGACCACTACCTGATCCGTATGCGCGCGGTGGCCGTGGCCACGGTGGTCAACGAGGCCAACGAGGTGCTGCTGCTGTGGCGGCACCGCTTCATCACCGACGCCTGGGGCTGGGAGCTGGCCGCCGGGGTGGTCGAGGACGGCGAGGACGTGGCCGTCGCGGCCGCCCGTGAGATGGAGGAGGAGACGGGCTGGCGGCCCGGCCCCCTCCAGCACCTGATGACCGTGGAGCCGTCCAACGGCCTCACGGACGCCCGGCACCACATCTACTGGTCCGAAGAGGCGGAGTACGTCGGCCACCCCGAGGACGACTTCGAGTCCGACCGGCGCGAGTGGGTCCCGCTCAAGCTGGTGCCGGACATGGTGGCGCGGGGTGAGGTGCCGGCCGCCAACATGGCGGCGGCGCTGCTGATGCTGCACCACCTCCGCCTGGGCTGAGCCTCCCGGCTGGGCTGAGCGCCCCGGCCGGGCCGGCCGCCACTGGCGCGGCCGGCCCGGCCGACGGTCAGGGCGCCAGAACCTGCCACACGGCGACCGCCAGGGCCGCGATCCCGGTGAGTGCGGCGACGGACGGCAGCGGCCACCGTCCGTGTTCGATGCGGGTGAGCCTGCTGTGCAGTTCGTCCGCCTCGCGCTCGTACTGCTCGGTGCGCTGGGCGAGCAGCGCGAGCTGGCCGTCGACGCGAGCCGTGCGCACGTCACAGCAGCGTCTGAGCTCCGCCACGTCGCTGGTCACTGGATCGGTTTCTGGGTGGGCGGTCACGGTCCGCTCCTCATTCCTCTCGATACTCGGTGTTTTTCTTGCTACTGACAGTGAACTCCTTTGGGGAGAGGGACGGGAGAGTGTGCGGGAGGAATATGCGTGTCAACGTCGCACACCCCGTGTGAATCCGGTGGAGCCGACGCCACCGGCGGGGGTGTGCGGGCCGCACACGGGGTGTGAACCGCACACCCGAATCAGGGCGGTTCACACGGTGCCGCGCACGGCGGCGGTGGAGTTGACTCTGAGACGCCACGGGGGCACCAGCCGGCGGACCGGGCGCCCCGCCGGCGGTGTCCGACCGCCGTCCTTCCCCCGAGCGGCGGCGGACGGCCGGACGGCCCACGCCTTCAGACGCCGTCCGGCGCCCCCGTGGAACGACGACGGCCCGTGCCGCTCCGTGAGAGAAGGAGCGGCACGGGCCGGTGCGCGCGTGGGCCGCGGGCCCTTTCAGTACATGGGCCGGGCCCTTCAGTACATGGGCCGGGCTCTCAGTACGGGTAGAAGCCCGAGCCGGTCTTGCGGCCCAGGCGGCCCGCGTCGACCATCCGCTGGAGCAGCGGGGGAGCGGCGTACAGCGGCTCCTTGAACTCCTCGTACATCGAGTCGGCGACCGAGGCGACGGTGTCGAGGCCGATCAGGTCGGACAGCTTCAGCGGACCCATCGGGTGGGCGCAGCCGAGCTCCATGCCGTTGTCGATGTCCTCGCGGCTGGCGATGCCCGACTCGAACATCCGGATCGCGGAGAGGAGGTAGGGGATCAGGAGCGCGTTGACGACGAAGCCGGAGCGGTCCTGGGCGCGGATGGCGTGCTTGCCGAGGTGGTTCTGGACCAGCGCCTCGGCGCGCTTGATCGTCTCCTCGCCGGTGGTGAGCGCGGGGATGAGCTCGACCAGCTTCTGCACCGGGGCCGGGTTGAAGAAGTGGATGCCGATGACCTGCTCGGGGCGGGCGGTCGCGACGGCCAGCTTCACCAGCGGGATGGAGGAGGTGTTGGAGGCGAGGATCGCGTCCGGACGCGTCACCACCTGGTCCAGGACCTGGAAGATCTCGGTCTTGACCTGCTCGTTCTCCACGACGGCCTCGATGACCAGGTCCCGGTCGGCGAACTCGCCCAGGTCGGTCGTGAAGCTGAGGCGGTCGAGCGTCGCGTCGCGCTCGGCGGCAGTGATCTTGCCGCGTTCGGCGGCCTTGCCGAGCGAATTGGTCAGGCGGGTGCGGCCGATCTCCAGGGCCTCGCCGGTGGTCTCGGCGACCATGACCTCCAGGCCGGACCGGGCACATACCTCCGCGATGCCGGCGCCCATTTGGCCGCAGCCGACCACTCCGACGCGTTCGATGTCGGTCACATCGTGCCTTTCGCTGATCTTCGGGACCGGCGGGAGCCGTAAGGGTCCGACGCCCGCCTCGGCCCCGACGTTACTCCGCGCGCTGGTGCGCCGGGGCGGGCGGGGCGGGCATTCTGAGCGTGGAGAGCCTCATTTACCGGACGGATTGGGGTGGTGGCATGCGACGAATAGGAAATTTCACCCGAAGAGGGTTTGCCGTGGCCGCGCTGGGGGTGGCGTCCTCGGCGCTGTGGACACCGGAGGCCGCGGCGAGCACGCCGCGCCGGCACGGCGGAGCCGCCGACACCGCGGACCGCCGCCGGGAGCCGGGGGGCGGGAACAGCCACCGCCCGGAGTTCCGGGGGATGTGGCTGGCCACCGTCGCCAACCGCGACTGGCCCTCGAAACCGGGCCTGACCGCCGCGCAACAGCAGGCCGAGCTGGTGGCCTACCTCGACAAGGCGGCGGCCGCCCGCCTGAACGCGGTGCTCTTCCAGGTCCGTCCCACGGCCGACGCGCTCTGGCCCTCGCCCTACGAGCCGTGGGCGCAGTACCTCACCGGCGTCCAGGGCCGCGACCCCGGCTGGGACCCGCTGGGCTGCGCCCTCCGGGAGGCGCACGAGCGCGGCCTGGAACTGCACGCCTGGTTCAACCCGTACCGGATCGCCAACCACGCCGACCCGTCGAAGCTGATCGCCACCCACCCCGCCCGGCTGCACCCCGACTGGGTGCTCTCCTACGGCGGCAAGCTCTACTACAACCCCGGCCTGCCCGAGGTCCGCGCCTTCGTCCTCGACGCGATCATGGACGCGGTACGCCGCTACCCCGTGGACGGCGTGCACTTCGACGACTACTTCTACCCCTATCCGGTGGCGGGCCGGACGCTGAACGACGACGCGGCCTACGAGGCGCACGGCGGCGCCTTCCCGGACCGGGCGAGCTGGCGCCGGGACAACATCGACCGGCTGGTGCGGGAGCTGGGGGAACGGGTACGCGCGACCCGGCGCACCGCCCGCTTCGGGGTCAGCCCGTTCGCCGTCTGGCGCAACAAGGCCACCGACCCGACCGGCTCCGACACCCGAGCGGGCGTACAGACGTACGACGATCTCTACGCCGACACCCGTAAGTGGGTCCGCCAGGGGTGGATCGACTACATCGTTCCGCAGGTCTACTGGAACATCGGCTTCGCCGCCGCCGACTACGCCGAGCTCGTGCCGTGGTGGGCGCGGACCGTGGACGGCACCCGGGTGCACCTCTACATCGGCGAGGCGCTCTACAAGGCGGGCGACCCGGCCCAGCCCGCCCCCTGGCAGGATCCGGCCGAACTCTCCCGCCACCTCACCTTCGACGACCGCTACAAGCAGGTGCGCGGCAACGTCTACTTCTCCGCCAAAGAAGTGGCCACGGACCCCACCGGGGCGATGGCCCGCGTGGTGGCCGACCACTACCCCTCCCGGGTGCGGCCACCGCGCTGAGCCGGCCGCGACCGGCGCCAGGAACGGCCGCCGGCCCTAGACTGACCACAAGGGCGCGGCCCCGGCAGTACGGGCTCGCGTCCCCGACGACTGCGACCGGTGCGACCGGGCGCACCCCGACCATCCGGATGGAGGTCACCCCCATGCAGGCCAAGGAAGGCGACCGATTGCTGATGCACGGCAGGATCGTCGGGCAGCACGACAGGGTTGCCGAGGTGGTCGAAGTGCTCGGCGAGGGCGGGACCCCGCCGTACCGTGTCCGCTTCGAGGACGGCCACGAATCGATCATGTCGCCCGGTCCCGACACCGTCGTACGCCACCAGGACCTGGCGGCCGACTGACGGCGACCGAGCGCAACGGGGCCCGACGACCTTTGCCGGGCCCCGTTCCCGCGCCGCCGAAAATCCGTCGACGCTCCCGGGCCCGTCTGCCAGGCTCCCGCCATGATCGAAACCGCTGACCGGACGTACCCGGCCCCCGACGGCCACGAGATCTCCACCGACCCCGCCCGCCTGGACCGCCCCTTGGTCCACCACTGGCTGTCGACGGACGCGTACTGGGCGCTCGGTAGGGACCGTGAACGCCAGGAGCGGGCGATCGACGGGTCGCTCAACTTCGGGGTGTACGAGACGGCGTCGGGCCGCCAGGTCGGGTACGCCCGGGTGGTCACCGACCACGCCACCTTCGGCTGGCTCTGCGACGTCTACATCGACCGCGCCGCGCGCGGCAGGGGGCTGGGCGCGGCACTGGCCACCGCCGTCCGCGACCACCTGGCGCCCAGCGGCCTGCGCCGGATCATGCTCGCCACGGAGGACGCGCACGGCGTGTACGAACGCGTCGGCTTCCGGCGGATCACGGACCCGGAGAAGTGGATGGCGCTCGCCGTCACGGAGGCTGCCGCGGCCGGTCCCGGGGCGGAACATCACACTCCGGCGGTCGATAGCGAACTTGCCCAGTAAATATGTGAGTTGAGGGGGGTTCACAGCGGCATCGGCGCTCTTACCATCACCGAATGACTGTTCGCCTCACGCTGGTCGCTGCCGGGCGCAGCTCCTCGTTGCTCGAAGCCCGCTTCGACGACGACCGGCCGCTGGACACGATGGGGTGGCACGAGGTCGAGCGGGCGGCCCCCGCGCTCAGCCCGCTGGCCGCCGCCGAGCTGCGCTACTGCTCGCCGGCTGCCCGCAGCCGCGAGACCGGCGAGCTGCTCGGCTTCACCCCGCTGGTCCAACCCGCGCTACGCGATTGCGACATGGGCCGGTGGCGCGGGCGCACGCTGCGCGACGTGGCGGCCGCCGAACCCCAGGCCGTCGACGCCTGGCTGGCCGACCCGCGCGCAGCGCCGCACGGCGGCGAGTCCCTGCTGGCATTCATCACGCGCATCGGCGGCTGGCTGGACACCCGCCCGGTGGGCGACGGCGGCAGCGTCCTCGCCGTCGCCGAGCCGGGCGTCATCCGCGCCGCCGTCATCTACGCCCTCCGCGTCCCGCCGCACGCCTACTGGCGCCTGGACGTGCTCCCCCTCTCGGTCACCACCCTGCACGGCCACCCGCACTCCTGGACGCTGGTCCTGTCGTCCTGAGCGCCCGCCGGACCGGCCGTCCGCCGGCCCTCAGCCCAGCCGCCGCACCGGCTCCCCCGCGAGGAACGCCGCGATGTCCGCCACCGCCTGCCGGAAGTACCCCTCGTAGTTCCGCCGCGTCACATAGCCCAGGTGCGGGGTGGTCAGCAGGTTCGGCAGCGACCGGTACGGGTGGTCGGCCGGCAGCGGCTCCTGGTCGAACACGTCGGTCCCGGCGCCCGCGATCCAGCCCTCGCGCAACGCCGTCGCGAGCGCGTCCTGGTCGACGATCGCGGCCCGTGAGGTGTTGACGAGGTACGCCGTCGGCCGCATCCGCTTCAGCTCGGCCTCGCCGATCAGCCCCCGCGTACGCTCGCCGAGCACCAGGTGCACGGAGACGAAGTCGCTGCTCTCCAGTAGATCTTCGAGGGAGGCGGCCCGCCGTGCCCTCGCCTCTTCCGCCCGCTCGTCCGTCAGGTTCCGGCTCCAGGCCACCACGTCCATCCCGAAGGCCTGCCCGACCGCCGCAACCCGCGCACCGATCTTCCCGAGGCCCAGCAGGCCGAGGCGCCGCCCGTACAGGTCGGCCCCCACCGTGCTCTGCCACGGCCCGCCCGTCCGCAGGGCGGTGTTCTCCCGGACCACGCCGCGCGCGAGGCCCAGCAGCAGTGCCCAGGTCAGCTCCACCGGCGGCTCGGAGTTGCTGGCCGTCCCGCACACGGTCACGCCGTGCCGGGCCGCCGCCGCCAGGTCGATCGAGGCGTTGCGCATACCGGAGGTGATCAGCAGCCGCAGGCGGGGCAGGCGCGCGAACAACTCGGCGGGGAACGGCGTCCGTTCGCGCATCACGACGAGGATCTCGCAGTCCTCGATCGTCTCGACGAGCCGGTCCCGGTCGCCGATGTACTCGCGTACCAC
This sequence comes from Streptomyces niger, assembly GCF_000718305.1. GTDB lineage: Bacteria > Actinomycetota > Actinomycetes > Streptomycetales > Streptomycetaceae > Streptomyces > Streptomyces niger. Next base: position 213,014 of record NZ_JOFQ01000017.1, on the reverse strand, counting down.
CCGCACGTCGACCTCGTCCGCCACCGCGCCCCAGTCCGCCATGGACAGCGCGACTCCCTGGTAGTCGTCGAGCACCGCACACCGCAGCTTCATCTTCCGCCCCTCCTGCCGCCGACGCTCCGTGCCGGCCAGTCTCTCCCACCGCCGCCCGGCGGCCCCGCGCGGCACCTGTCGATCTTGTCCTTCGATATGGCGGAACCTTACAATCCCCACCCGCTCGACTCGGTTGATTGCGGTACCTGTCGTGCGGCAAATCGCTTGGGAAGGTGGCAGATGACCCGACGGCCCATCCCGCAGTCGAGACGATCGTCCGCGTGGTGTGTTGTCTCTCCACTACAAAGGGGGCTCGTCCATGCGTATGGACACCGACAACGTTCTGATCACCGGCCTGGGCGCCACCACCCCGCTCGGCGGGGACGCCGTGTCGACCTGGGCCGCGATGCTCGCCGGCCGCTCCGGCATCGGCCCCCTCCAGGAGGAGTGGGCGGCGCAGCTGCCCGGGCGGATCGCGGGCCGGCTCGCGACCGAACCCACCGAGGTGCTGGACCGGGTGCAGGCCCGCCGGATGGACCGCTGCGAGCAGGTCGCGCTGGTCGCGGCGCGCGAGGCGTGGGCCGACGCGGGCGCGCCCGACGTGGACCCCGAGCGGCTGGCCGTGGTGATCGGCACGGGCACCGGCGGCGCGCTGACCATGCTGGGCCAGGACGACGTCCTGGAGGCCTCCGGCGTACGGCGGGTGTCGCCGCACACCGTGCCGATGCTGATGGCCAACGGCCCCGCCGCCTGGGTCAGCATCGAACTCGGCGCCCGCGGCGGCGCCCACACCCCGGTCAGTGCCTGCGCGTCCGGTGCCGAGGCGATCGCCATGGGCGCGGACCTGATCCGGCTCGGCCGCGCCGACGTGGTCGTGGCGGGCGGCGCCGAGGCGTGCGTCTGCGCGCTGACGATGGCGGGATTCGCGCAGGCCAAGGCGCACTCGACGCGTAACGACGCGCCGCAGCGGGCCTCCCGCCCGTTCGATGTGGACCGGGACGGGTTCGTCATCGGCGAGGGGGCCGCGGTGGTCGTCCTGGAACGGGCGGAGTTCGCCGCCGCGCGCACCGCCCGCGCGCACGCCACGCTCGCGGGGGCCGGCATCACCTCGGACGCCTTCCACATCACGGCGGCCCACCCCGAAGGCCAGGTCCGCGCCATGCGCCGGGCGCTCTCCGACGCCGGTCTCGCGCCGCAGGACATCGGGCTCGTGCACACCCACGCGACGTCCACGCCCAAGGGGGACCTGGCCGAGGCGCAGTCGGTGACGGAGGCGGTGGGCACCCACCCGGCCGTCACCGCGACCAAGTCGATGACCGGTCACCTCTTCGGCGCCGCCGGCTCCCTCGGCGCGCTGGCGACGATCCTCGCGGTACGGGACGGCGTCGTCCCCGCGACCCTCAACGTCGACACCCTCGACCCGGAGGTCAAGCTCGACGTCGTGACCGGCGCCGCGCGCCGCACCGCCGTAGGCGCGGCCCTGACCAACTCCTTCGGCTTCGGCGGCCACAACGCGTCGCTGGTCTTCACCCCGGCCCCCTGACGGCGGCCCGCGCGCCCCGGTCGCCCGTCCCGCCGTATCCCGGCGGGGCGACCGGGGCGCGTGCTAGCGTCGGCTCGTAGACCGAGCGCTTGAGCGAGTCTTGAGCGAGTGGGGAGGAGGTGGGTCGATGACTGTCGTGGAGACCGCCGCTGTGCGCGGCGCCCGGGCCATCCTCACCTCCCGGGTCCCGGCCTGACCCGCGTCACCCGTCCGGTGCCGTCGGGCACGCCCCCGTGCGTACCGGGACCCTGATCACAAGGGTTTCCACGTTGTCTCGTTCTTCTGCTGATCCCTCCCCCGACGCCGTCACCGAGGCGTTCTTCGCCCTGCACCGCGGGCTGCCCCGGCAGGGCCCCGGGTCGGACGACACCACCCGGCGGCTGCTCCGGCTGGCCGGACCGCTGCCGGCGCGCCCGCGCGTACTGGACGTGGGCTGCGGCCCCGGCCGCTCCGCGCTGTTGCTGGCCGCCGAGGTCGGCGCGCACGTCACCTGCGTCGACCTGCACCAGCCGTTCCTGGACGAGCTGACCGCCGCCGCCTCGCGCCGCGGCCTGGCGGCGCGGATCACCGCGGTCCACTGCTCGATGGACCGCCTGCCCTTCCCCGACCATGCCTTCGACCTGGTCTGGGCCGAGGGTTCGGCGTACCTCATGGGCTTCGAGGCGGCGCTGCGGAGCTGGCGCCGGCTCGTCGCGCCGGGCGGCGCCCTGGTCGTCACCGAGCCCGAGTGGTCCGTCCCCGACCCGTCCCCGCGGGCGCGGGCCTTCTGGGACGCCACGTACCCGCTGCGTACGGCCGCGGGGAACACCGCGCTCGCCGAGGCCGCCGGCCACCGGGTCGTCGCCCGGCTGCCGCAGCCGGACGGCGACTGGTGGGCGGAGTACTACGACCCGCTCGCCGAGCGGATCGCCGCCGCCGACCTCGCACGGCCCGGCATGACGCAGGCCGTCGCCGCAGCGCGGGAGGAGATCGCCCTCCGCCGGGAGCACGGCGGCGAGTACGGCTACGCGGGCTACGTCCTGCGGCCTCACCCGAGCCCCGGGGCCGCCTCCGGATGGCGCACCCGTCCCGAGACGCCTCGGGACGCCGCGGCCGTCCGCGCGATCGACCTGGCCGCCTTTCCCACCGCGGAGGAGGCGGACGTCGTCGACGCGCTGCGTGCCGATCCCGGCGCGTGGCTCGACGGGCTGTCGTGGGTGGCCGAGGCTGCCGACGGCACGCTCGCCGGGCACGCGCTGCTCACCCGCTGCCACGTCGGCGGACACCCCGCGCTCGCGCTCGCACCCGTCGCGGTGGACCCCGCCCACCAGGGCAAGGGCGCCGGTTCGGCGGTGGTCCGGGCCGCGCTCGATGCCGCCCGGGCGGCGGGGGAGCACCTGGCGGTGGTCCTGGGCCACCCCGGCTACTACCCCAGGTTCGGCTTCGCGCCGGCCTCTCGCTGGGGCATCGGGGCGCCGTTCGAGGTGCCGGACGAGGCGATGATGGCCCTCCCGCTGGACGCGGCCCGGCCGGTACCGGGCGGAGTGATCCAGTACCCGGCGGCCTTCGGGGTCTGACGCGGTGACGGTGCCGTGCCGGGGCTGACGCGGTGAACGCGCCCGGTGACCGGCGGGCCCCGCCGGTCACCGGGCGCGGCGGCACCCTCGGCCCACCTGCCACCGGCCCCGCCGGATCAGCCCCCTGCCACCGGCCGCGGCCCCTCAGCCCGTCGCCAGCTCCCCCAGGAGCTGCCAGGTGCGGCGCCGGCCGGCGTCTCCGGTGAGCTCCGTGCCCGCGAAGATCACCTCCGTGGCGCCGGCGTCGCGGTAGCGCCGTACCTCCGCGGCGACCGTGCGCTCGTCGCCGATCACGGCCACGTCGGCCGCCCGCTCGGCGCCGGAGAGTTCGATGACCCGGGCGTAGGAGGGGATCTGCTCGTAGAAGGCGAGCCGCTCGGCGGCCGTCTCGCGCACCGCGTCGGCGTCGTCGGTGACCACCCCGTGCACGAGCGCCACGATGCGGGGCGCGGGCCGTCCGGCGGCCTCCGCCGCCGCGGTGACGGCCGGGACGATGTGCTCGGCCAGGGCGCGCGGCCCGGCGAGGTACGGCAGGATGCCGTCCGCCAGCTCCCCGCTCGCCCGCAGCGCCTGCGGACCCATCGCGGCGACGAGCAGCGGCACGCCGGTGTCCGCGCCCGGTACCCGTGCGGGGATCGGGGTGGCAGCGGTGAGCAACTCGCCGCGGAAGTCGGCGCTGCCGGTCTCGGTGAGCTGCCGCAGCGCGGTGAGGAACTCCCGCAGGCGGGCGACGGGCCGTTCGAACGGGATGCCGAAGCCGCCCTCCGTCAGCAGCTTCGTGCCGAGGGCGAGCCCGAGGTGGTAGCGGCCGTGGGTGGCCGCCTGCGCCGTCAGGGCCTGGCTCGCGACGGTCAGCGGGTGGCGTCCGAAGACGGGGATCGCGGACGTGCCCACCTGGAGGCCGGGGGCCGCGCGCCCGGCGATCGCCGCGAGCTGCGGCGAGTCGGCGCCGAGGGTCTGCCCGAACCACACGGACCGCAGTCCGGCGGCCGCGGCCTCCTCGGCCAGCCGCACACTGGCGTCGATCTGGTTGTCGTAACCGGTCGCGTCGATTGCTGCTCCCACAGTCATGCTCCCGAGAACCGCCCCCGCCCCGGCCCCATTCCGTCCGCATGTGACGGCTTCTTGTCAGTCGCGTGAAGCAGTCCGGTTGTCGGTCGTGGGAAGTCGTGGGAAGCAGTCCGGTTGTCGGTCGTGGCAGTGGGCCGGGGCCCGGTCCCGGAACCGCGCGGCGTACCGGAGCCGCACCGGCACCGTCGCCCCCTTCCCCGCATCCTCCTGCATGACGTTGCATAAAACTTCACTGGTCCGTATAGTCATGCCATCGATGAGGAGGATTCGATGACTGTACGAGCGGCGGTGGCCGGGGCCAGCGGGTATGCGGGCGGGGAAGTCCTGCGTCTGCTGCTGGCGCACCCCGAGGTCGAGATCGGGGCGCTGACCGGGAACTCCAACGCCGGACAGCGACTCGGCGCGCTCCAGCCGCACCTGCTGCCACTGGCGGACCGGGTGCTGGAGCAGACCACCACCGAGGCGCTGGCCGGGCACGACGTCGTCTTTCTCGCGCTGCCGCACGGGCAGTCGGCGGCCGTGGCCGAGGAGCTGGGCCCGGACGTGCTGGTCGTGGACTGCGGCGCCGACTTCCGGCTGACCGACGCGGCCGACTGGGAGAAGTTCTACGGCTCGCCGCACGCCGGCACCTGGCCGTACGGCCTCCCCGAGCTTCCCGGGGCGCGCGCCGCGCTGGAGGGGTCCAAGCGCATCGCCGTCCCGGGCTGTTACCCCACCGCCGTCTCGCTCGCGCTGTTCCCGGCGTACGCCGCCGGGCTGGCCGAGCCGGAGGCCGTGATCGTCGCGGCGTCCGGCACCTCGGGCGCGGGCAAGGCCGCGAAGCCGCACCTGCTCGGCTCCGAGGTCATGGGCTCGATGAGCCCGTACGGCGTGGGCGGCGTGCACCGGCACACCCCCGAGATGATCCAGAACCTCAGCGCCGCGGCCGGCGAGCCGGTCAGCGTCTCCTTCACGCCGACCCTCGCGCCCATGCCCCGCGGCATCCTCGCGACCTGCACGGCCAAGGCGAAGCCGGGCCTGACGGCCGAGGACCTGCGGGCCGCGTACGAGAAGGCCTTCGCCGACGAGCCCTTCGTGCAGCTGCTGCCCGAGGGCCGCTGGCCGGCGACCGCCGCCGTGTACGGCTCGAACGCGGCGCAGTTGCAGGTGGCGTACGACGAGGCGGCGGGGCGGATCATCGTGATCGCCGCGATCGACAACCTCGCGAAGGGTACGGCCGGTGGCGCCGTACAGAGCATGAACATCGCCCTCGGGCTCCCCGAGGACACGGGACTTTCCACGATCGGAGTCGCGCCGTGAGCGACGCACGCGCAGCCGCCGGACGGCAGACGGCGACGAGGCCCGCACCGCTGCGCTGCGCGGGCGGAGAAGCGAACAAGGAGATGCAGTGAGCGTTACGGCAGCCAAGGGATTCACGGCGGCGGGCATCGCCGCCGGGATCAAGGAGAACGGGAACGCGGACCTCGCCCTCGTGGTGAACACCGGTCCGCGACTGGCCGCCGCCGGCGTCTTCACCGCCAACCGCGTCAAGGCGGCGCCGGTCCTCTGGTCCCAGCAGGTGCTCAAGGCCGGACAGGTCGGTGCCGTGGTGCTGAACTCCGGCGGCGCCAACGCGTGCACCGGGCCGAAGGGCTTCCAGGACACCCACGCCACCGCGGAGAAGGTCGCCGAGGTGCTCGGTCAGAACGCCGGCGAGGTCGCGGTCTGCTCGACCGGGCTGATCGGCGAGCTGCTGCCGATGGACAAGGTGCTGTCGGGCGTGGAGAAGGCCGCCACCGAGCTCAGCTCGCACGGCGGCGAGAAGGCCGCCATCGCGATCAAGACCACCGACAGCGTGCACAAGACCGCGGTCGCCGAGCGCGGAGGCTGGACCGTCGGCGGCATGGCCAAGGGTGCGGGCATGCTCGCGCCGGGGCTGGCCACGATGCTCGTCGTGCTCACCACCGACGCCGACGTGCCGGCCGAGGACCTGGACAAGGCGCTGCGCGGGGCGACCCGTACGACCTTCGACCGGGTGGACTCCGACGGCTGCATGTCCACCAACGACACCGTGCTGCTGCTCGCCTCGGGCGCGTCCGGCACCACCCCGGCGTACGAGGAGTTCGCCGAGGCCGTGCGGGAGGTCTGCGACGACCTCGCGCGGCAGCTCATCGGCGACGCCGAGGGCGCCAGCAAGGACATCCGCATCGAGGTGATCAACGCGGCGAGCGAGGACGACGCCGTCGAGGTCGGCCGGTCCATCGCGCGGAACAACCTCCTGAAGTGCGCCATCCACGGCGAGGACCCGAACTGGGGCCGGGTGCTGTCCGCCATCGGCACCACCTCCGCCGCCTTCGAGCCGGACCGGCTGAACGTCGCGATCAACGACGTCTGGGTCTGCAAGAACGGCTCGGTGGGGGAGGACCGCGACCTGGTCGACATGCGCTACCGCGAGGTCAGGATCACCGCCGACCTCGCCGCCGGGTCCGAGTCCGCGGTCATCTGGGCCAACGACCTCACCGCCGACTACGTCCACGAGAACAGCGCGTACTCGTCATGAGCGAGCAGTCCACCCCCGCAGGCTCGGGGGCCACCCGCAAGCACACCGCGCTGCCCAAGGCCCGCATCCTCATCGAGGCGCTGCCCTGGCTGACCCGGCACCACGGCAAGACCGTCGTCATCAAGTTCGGCGGCAACGCCATGATCGACGAGGAACTGAAGGCCGCCTTCGCGCAGGACGTCGTCTTCCTGCGCCACGCGGGACTGCGCCCGGTCGTCGTGCACGGCGGCGGCCCGCAGATCAGCAAGCAGCTCGACGCGCTCGGCATCGCGTCGGAGTTCAAGGGCGGGCTGCGGGTCACCACGCCCGAGGCCATGGACGTCGTCCGGATGGTGCTGGCCGGACAGGTCCAGCGGGAGCTGGTCGGGCTGCTCAACCAGCACGGGCCGCTCGCCGTCGGCATGACCGGCGAGGACGCCCACCTGATGACCGCCACCAAGCACTACGCCGACATCGACGGCGAGCTGGTCGACATCGGCCGGGTCGGCGAGATCACCGCCATCGACCCCGGCGCCGTCCAGGCCCTGCTCGACGACGGCCGCATCCCGGTGATCTCCTCGGTCGCCCGGAGCGCCGACGACGGCCACGTCTACAACGTGAACGCCGACACCGCCGCCGCGGCGCTGGCCGCCGCGCTGAACGCCGAGACGCTGATGGTCCTCACCGACGTCGAGGGCCTGTACGAGGACTGGCCGCACAGCGACGAGGTCATCTCCCGGCTCACCGCCACCGAGCTGGAGAAGCTGCTGCCGGACCTGGCCAGCGGCATGGTGCCCAAGATGCGCGGCTGCCTGCACGCGGTACGCAACGGCGTGCACACCGCCCGGGTGATCGACGGGCGCGTCCAGCACTCCATCCTGCTGGAGATCTTCACCGACGAGGGCATCGGCACGATGGTCCTCCCGGACGCCAAGGACGTAACCACCGACGAGGGGGCAGCGGCATGACGGACGGCGCGACCAACACGGACCTCACCCGGCGCTGGCAGGGCGCCATGATGGACAACTTCGGCACGCCCCGCATCCCGCTGGTGCGCGGCGAGGGCACCAAGGTCTGGGACGCCGACGGCGCCGAGTACCTGGACTTCCTCGGCGGCATCGCGGTCAACGCCCTCGGCCACGCCCACCCGGCCGTCGTCCGCGCCGTCTCCGACCAGGTCGCCACCCTCGGCCACGTCTCGAACTTCTTCGTCGCCGAGCCCACCGTGGCGCTCGCCGAGCGGCTGCTGCGGATCGCCGGCGGCCGGCCGGGGCGGGTGTACTTCTCCAATTCCGGCGCCGAGGCCAACGAGGCCGCCTTCAAGATCGGCCGGCTGACCGGCCGGACCCACATCGTCTCCACCGTGGGCGGCTTCCACGGCCGCACCATGGGCTCCCTCGCGCTGACGGGCCAGCCCACCAAGCAGGACCCCTTCCGACCGCTGCCCGGCGACGTCACATACGTCCCGTACGGCGACACAGAGGCGCTGCGAGCCGCCGTCACCAACGAGACGGCCTTCGTGATCCTGGAGCCCCTCCAGGGTGAGAACGGCGTCGTCGTGCCCCCGGCCGGATACCTGCAGGCCGCCCGCGAGATCACCAGTGCCACCGGCACCCTGCTCGTCCTGGACGAGATCCAGACCGGCATCGGCCGGACCGGGCACTGGCTGGAGTCGCAGGCCCATGGCGTCGAGGCCGACATCGTCACCCTCGCCAAGGGCCTGGGCGGCGGCCTGCCGATCGGCGCCACCCTCGCGTACGGGAAGGCCGCCGAGCTGCTCACGCCCGGCGCGCACGGCTCCACCTTCAGCGGCAACCCGGTCGTCTGCGCCGCCGCACTGGCCGTCCTGGACACCATCGAGGCGGACGGGCTGCTGGAGCGCGTGAAGCAGACCGGGGAGCGGCTGCGGGCCGGGATCGAGGCCCTGGGACACCCGCTGGTCGGCTCGGTCCGCGGCGCGGGCCTGCTGCTGGGTATCGTCTTGAGCGGGCCGCACGCGCAGGAAGCGCAGCAGGCCGCACAGGACGCAGGCCTCCTGGTGAACGCCGTCGCGCCGGACGTGGTCCGGCTCGCGCCGCCGCTGATCGTCTCCGACGCTGAAGTGGATACGTTCCTCCGGAAGCTCCCCGGCGTCCTCGACGCGGCCGGCGAGGCGGCCGACGGGGAACGACGAGCCGGAGACTGACGAAGACCATGACCGAGGCGCAGGACAACGATTCGCTGCACGGCCCTGCCGTACCGCAGACCCGGACCGCCCGGCACCGCCGGATCGTGGACATCCTCAACCGCGATCCGGTCAGGTCGCAGAGCCAGCTGGCCAAGCTGCTGGCCGACGACGGGCTGAGCGTCACCCAGGCGACGCTCTCCCGCGACCTGGACGAGCTGGGCGCGGTGAAGATCCGCAACACCAACGGTGAGCTGATCTACGCGGTGCCCAGCGAGGGCGGCTTCCGCACGCCCAAGGCGCCGCTGGGCGAGTCGGCCAAGGAGGAGCGGATGCGCCGCCTCTCCGGCGAGCTGCTGATCTCCGCGGAGGCGTCGGCGAACCTGGTGGTGCTGCGCACCCCGCCCGGCGCGGCCCAGTTCCTCGCCTCGGCCATCGACCAGGCCGAACTGCACGTCATCCTCGGCACCATCGCCGGCGACGACACCCTGCTGCTCATCAGCCGCGACCCGGACGGCGGCCAGGCGCTCGCCGACCACCTGCTCCGACTGGCCCAGAAGACCGGCTGAGCCGGCACCCGCACGGCCCGCTCCCTCCCGGGGCGGGCCGTGCGGGTCAGGGGGCCGACAGCGGCGGCAGCGGCAGGGGCAGGCCCGGCAGCCCGTCGATGCTCTGCGCGACGTGCTCCTTCTTGCGGAAGTACGCGTCCAGGCTGTCGTCGGTCTCGCGCGCGAACCGCGAGCGGTGCAGCGGCCGGTCCTCCTCGTACGTCATGAACGGCACGGCGTAGCCGCAGGTGTCGCGGACCGGCTCGGCGGAGACGACGATGACCGCGCGCAGCCCGTGCGCGGCGCCGTCGACGCCGGGGAAGCGGGCGAGCAGCTCCGCCCACCGCGGGTCGTCGCGGAAGACCGGTTCGCCGCGGCCGTGCACGCGGACTATGGTCGGCGGGCCCTCGAAGGCGCACCACATCAGCGTGATGCGGCCGTTCTCGCGCAGGTGCGCGATGGTCTCCGCGTTGCTGCCCGCGAAGTCCAGGTACGCGACGGTGCGGTCGTCCAGCACCGCGAAGGGCCCGGACAGGCCCTTGGGCGAGAGGTTGACCGTGCCGTCCCCGGACAGCGGCGCGGTCGCGACGAAGAAGATCTTCTGCGCCTCGATGAACGCGCGCAGCCTGCCGTCGATGCGTTCGTAGACCTTTCCCATACGGCTCAGTACCCGCTCACCACGCGGCAGTTGGGGGCCATGCCGAATTCGCCCGGCCCTCACAGCGGCGGCGGCACGGAGGTGAGGGAGCGCTTTCCTCGGCGTCACCGAAGACGCGGAACCGTCGAAACGCGGCGTTCCTACCGTCCCGTGCATGACCTTCGACCTCACGCTCATCAAAAGCAGTTACGCCGCCGTCGAGCCGCACGGAACCGCCGTGACGAAGTACTTCTACGAGCACCTCTTCACGCACCACCCGGAGGTGCGGCCGCTCTTCGCCCGGCACCTGGAGGAGCAGGAGGACCGGCTCTGGAACGCGATCGGCGGGCTGGTGGCCAACCTGGAGGACACCGACACCGTGGTCCGCATCCTTCAGGGGCTCGGCGCCCGGCACGCCGGGTACGGCGCACGCCCCGAGCACTTCCCCGCCGTCGGCGCCAGCCTCCTCGCCGCCCTGGCCCACTTCGCGGGGGACGCCTGGACCCCCGACATCGAGGCGTCCTGGGCGGCGCTGTACGACACCGTCACCGCCGTGATGACCGACGCCATGGCCACGGCCGGGGCCGCCTGACGAGCAGAGCCGGGCCCCGGCCCGGCGGGCTCCCAAAACCGCCCGGCCGTGGCAGAGTGTGCCGGACACCCGCCCGGGTACGGCGAGCAGCCGGCACACCCCGGGCGGCGGGTCGGACGGGAGGGAGCAGCATGGACCGGCGGATGCGGCCGGCGACCGCCCTGCGGGCACTGCTCGCGACCCTCGCGCTCGTCCTCGGCGGACTGAGCCCCACCGCCGCGGCGGCCACCCCGCCCCCGCACGCCGACGGCGCCCCGTACGCCACCACGTACCCGGCCGGGCCCCCGCACGCGCACGACGGCTCCGCGCACTCCGCGCAGCTGCATGCCGTCCTGCGTACCGCCGGCCGCTCCGCACCGGCCGAGCAGCACGTGGCCCACCCGGTGCCCGGGCTCGGCCCGGTCGGCCGCTTCGCACCCCGACTGCCGGCCCTCGCCCGGCCGCCGGCGCGCGGGGGCCCCGCCGACCGGCAGCAGTGCTGCGTGGGCCTGCGGCCGGCCCGCGCCCCGCCCCTCTCCAGCAGGTGACCACCTCCCACCACGGCACGCCCCTGACCCGGCCACCGGCCGCGCGGGCGTCCGCCGTGCGTCCCGCCGCGCCCGTACGCACCGGCCGCGGCGTTCCCCACCGTGCCCGCACGCCCTCGCGTACCGGCACGGATCCCCGCCGCGCCGGTACGCAACCGAGCACGCGGCACCGCCTGCTGGAGGCCCACGCCCATGAACCGCGCTTCGAGGCTGCGCGCGCTGCTCGCGCTCGCCGTCCTCGCCCTGTCGCTCTACCTCACCCTCACCCAGTCGCCACGCCTCGGACTCGACCTCCGCGGCGGCACGCAGCTCGTCCTGGAGACCCGCGACACCCCCACCACCAAGGCCGGCCGGGAGGCCACCGACCGCACGCTGGAAGTCCTGCGCCGCCGCGTCGACGGCCTCGGCGTCTCCGAACCGAACCTCGCCCGCTCCGGCGAGAACCGCATCGTCGTCGAACTCCCCGGCCTCCAGGACCCGCGCGAGGCCGCGCAGGTCCTCGGCCGCACCGCCCAACTCACCTTCCACCCCGTACGCTCCACCGATCCCGCCGACTCCCGGCAGCAGGGACCCAAGGACGAGCGCACCCTGCGCGACGAATCCGGGCAGCCGCTGCGGATCGGCCCGGCCGCGCTGACCGGCGAACAGGTCGACGGCGCCGAGGCCGGCTTCGACGCCGAGCGCGGCAGCGGCTGGTACGTCTCCGTCGACCTGCGCGGCACCGGCGAACGCAAGTGGGCGCAGCTCACCGGCGAGGCCGCCTGCAAGCCGGCCGGCGACCCGGCCCGCCGCGCCGCCATCGTCCTGGACGACAAGGTCATCTCCTCCCCGCAGGTCAACGAGTCGGTGGCCTGCGGCACCGGCATCACCGGCGGCGCCACCCAGATCACCGGCAGCTTCACCCAGCAGGAGGCCCAGGACCTCGCGCTGCTCATCAAGGGCGGCGCCCTGCCCGTACCCGTCGAGCTGGTCGAACAGCGCACCGTCGGGCCGACGCTTGGCGCCGACGCCATCGAGGCCAGCGCCCGGGCCGCCGTCATCGGCATCACCCTGACCGCACTCTTCATCATCGTCGTCTACCGGCTGCTCGGCGCCCTCGCCGCGCTCGCCCTGGCCTGCTACGCGCTCATCTCCTACGCCGCGCTGCTGGCCCTCGGCGCGACCCTCACCCTCCCCGGCCTCGCCGGTTTCGTGCTGGCCATCGGCATGGCGGTGGACGCCAACGTCCTCGTCTTCGAGCGGGCCAGGGAGGAGTACGCGATGACCGGCCGCAAGCGGAAGCGGGGCGGCGGCCCGGCCGACGCCGCACGGCCCGGCATTCGTACCGCCCTCACCGCCGGCTTCCGCAATGCCTTCAGCGCCGTCGCCGACTCCAACATCACCACCCTGCTCGCCGCCGGCCTGCTGTTCTTCTTCGCCTCGGGCCCGGTACGCGGCTTCGGCGTCACCCTCTCCCTCGGCGTCCTCGCCTCGATGATCAGCGCCCTGGTCGTCACCCGCGTCCTCGCCGAATTCGCCGTCGGCCGGGACCTCGTACGGGCCGCGCCGCGGATCACCGGGCTGGCGAACGAGGGCCTGGTCCGCACCTGGCTCACCCGCCGCTCGCCCGACCTGATGCGCCACCGGCGCCGCTGGCTCGCCGGCTCCGCACTCGTCCTCGTCCTCGCCGCCGCCGGCATCGGGCTGCGCGGCCTGAACTTCGGCGTGGAGTTCACCGGCGGGCGGATGGTCGAGTACGCCACCGCCACCCGGGTGGAGCCCGGCGCGGCGCGTACGGCGCTCGCCGACGCCGGCTTCCCGCGCGCGGTGGTGAACTCCTCGGGCGACGGCGACCTCACCGTACGCACCGAGAAGCTGACCGCCGCCCAGGAAGGCGAGATTCGGGCGGCCGTCGCCGGGCTGGGCGGGAAGACCGAGAAGGTGCGGGACGAACTGGTCGGCCCGAGCCTGGGGGACGAGCTGCGGCGCAACGCGCTGATCGCCCTCGGCGTGGCGCTGCTCGCCCAGCTCGGCTACCTCGCGGTCCGCTTCCGCTGGACCTTCGGCACCTCGGCGGTGGCCGCCATGGCACACGACGTGCTGATCCTGGTCGGCATCTTCGCCTGGCTCGGCAAGCCCGTGGACGGGGTGTTCCTGGCGGCCCTGCTCACCGTCATCGGGTACTCCGTCAACGACTCCGTCGTGGTCTTCGACCGGGTACGCGAGCTCTGGGGCGCCGACCGCCGCGCACGGTTCGACCGGATCGCCAACTCCGCGATCCTGCAGACCCTGCCGCGCACGGTGAACACCGGCATCGGCGCCGTCCTCATCCTGGCGGCGCTCGCGTTCCTGGGCGGTGACACGCTCACCGACTTCGCGGTGGCGCTGCTCATCGGCATCGGCGTCGGCACGTACTCGTCGCTGTTCACGGCCATGCCGCTGGCGATCTCGCTGGAGGCCCGCAGCGCGGCGCCGCCGCCTCGGCCGGTCACGCGCCGTAGGCCCGCCCCGACCCGGTCGGGGCAGCGCCGCCGGGCGGGCGCGAGCCGCGCGGACGACACCGGCGCCGTGGTCTGACCCGCTGCGCCACCGAGGGCGCGGGCCGTCACCCGCACGGCCCGCGCCCGTTCCGCCTCAGCACCGATGCCCTCAGGACCGGCGCCCTCAGGACCGACGCTCCGCCTCCGAGGCCGACAGCGCCGTGGCACCCGACCCCGGCACCCCCGCGGGCGCGGCGCCGGCCGCTTCGTCTGCGGGCCCGCCCCGGCCGCGCCGCCGGTACGCGCGCACGCCGTACGCCGCGAGCACGACCACGAGCGTGACGGCGCTGGCCGCGAAGTCCATCCGCGTCGAGGGCAGTACGGCCATCGTGACGATCACCACCGCCATCGCGGCCACCGTGAACCAGCTCAGGTACGGGTACCACCACATCTTCAGCTGGAGCGACGCCGGGTCCTCGCGCTCCAGGCGGCGGCGCAGCCGCAGTTGGGAAAGGGCGACGAGCAGGTACACGAAGAGGGCGACCGCGCCGTAGGAGTGCACGATGAAGGAGAAGACCGCATCCGGCGAGACGTACGCGATGATCACCGAGACGTAGCCGAGCGTCGTCGCGAGGAGGATCGCGCGGCGCGGCACACCCCGCCTGCTCAGCTTGGTCAGGCCGTGCGGCGCGTCGCCGTTCCCGGTGAGCGCGAAGACGATGCGGGAGGCGCTGTAGAGCCCGGCGTTGAGCGAGGAGAGCACGGCGACCAGGATCAGGACCCGCATCAGGGTGCCGGCGGCGGGGATGCCGATCGCCTGGAGGGCCGCGACGTACGGACCGTCGGCCACGTCCGGGTCGTTCCACGGCACGATCGCGATGACCAGAAAGATCGAGCCGACGTAGAAGAGCAGGACGCGCACGACGACGGACTGGGTGGCCTTGGCGACGTTCTTGCGCGGCTCGCTGGACTCGGCGGCGGCCAGCGCGGCGATCTCGGCACCGGTGAAGAAGCCGACCGCGGGAATGACGGCGGCGAGCACCGGGCCGATGCCCTGCGGCGCGAATCCGTGGTGCGCGGTCAGGTTCGACGCGTCGGCGTGCGCGCCCGGCCACAGCCCCAGGACGAAGACGAGACCGACGACGAGGAATACGGTGATGGCGGCGACCTTGATGGAGGAGAACCAGTACTCGAATTCTCCGAAGGATTTCACCGAGAACATGTTGACCGCGGTGAGGACGACCATCAGGCAGAGACTGATGACCCACAGTGGCACACCCGGCAGCCAGACGTGCAGCTGACCGGCGCCGGCCACCGCCTCCAGGGCCACCACATTCACCCAGAAATACCAGTAGAGCCAGCCGATGGTGAATCCGCCCCAATCGCCCAGGGCGAGACGCGCATAGGCGTAGAAGGAACCGACCGAGGGCCGGGCCACCGCCATTTCGCCGAGCATCCGCATGACCAGGATGACCAGCCCGCCGGCCAGTATGAACGAGATGACGGCGGCCGGCCCGGCGTCCTCGATGACCACGCCGCTGCCGACGAAGAGCCCCGCGCCGATGACACCGCCGAGGGCGATCAGCCGCATATGACGCTGTTTGAGTTCGCCCCGCAGCCCCGATCTCTCGGGGGTTTCGGTGGCTCCGGTGTTCTTCTCTCCCACGGGTTCCCAATTTCGTCGAATGGAGCGGCGATATCGCGGTACCAGGGGAGCCTAGAACGCGGACGTGGCGTCGGTGTTGCAGGCGGGTTGCGTGGCGATCGGCCGGCCGTACGCCAAATCGGCCGGCCGTACGCCAAAAGGGGCGCGGGCCGGCCGTGTCTCAGACGAGAACCTCGTCCACGTCCACGTACTTCAGGTCGTGCGCCTCGGCCACCGGCTCGTAGGTGACCTGGCCGCCCACCACGTTGATGCCCCGCTTGACGGCCGGATCGGCGGCCGCCGCGGCCGCGAGGCCGTGGTCGGCGATGGCCAGGACGTAGGGCAGGGTCACGTTGGTCAGCGCGTACGTGGAGGTGTTCGGAACCGCGCCCGGCATGTTCGCGACGCAGTAGAAGACCGAGTCGTGCACCCGGTACGTGGGGTCGGCGTGCGTGGTCGGCCGGGAGTCCGCGAAGCAGCCGCCCTGGTCGATGGCGATGTCGACCAGAACCGAACCCTCCTTCATCCGGGCAACCAGCTCGTTGCTGATCAGCTTGGGCGCGCGGGCGCCGGGCACCAGCACCGCACCGATGACCAGATCCGCCTCCAGCACCGCCCGCTCCAGCGCGAACGCGTTGGAGGCGACGGTCCGGATACGGCCCTGGTACATCCGGTCGGCGGCGCGCAGCTTCTCGATGTTCAGGTCCAGCAGCGTGACGTCGGCCCACATGCCGGTGGCCACGGCCACCGCGTTCATGCCGGAGACGCCGGCGCCGACGACCACGACCTTGGCGGGCAGGGTGCCGGACACCCCGCCCATCAGCACGCCCCGGCCGCCGGCGGCGCGCATCAGGTGGTACGCGCCGACCTGCGGGGCCAGCCGGCCCGCGACCTCCGACATCGGGAACAGCAGCGGCAGCGAGCCGTCCGCGGGCTGCACCGTCTCGTACGCGACGCCGGTGATCCCGGACTCCAGCATCGCCTGCGTGCACTCCTTGGAGGCCGCCAGGTGCAGATACGTGAAGAGCAACTGCCCCTCGCGCATCCGGTGATACTCCTCGGCAACCGGCTCCTTGACCTTCAGCACCAGGTCGGCGGTGTCCCACACCTGATCGGCGTCGCGCAGAACGGTGGCCCCGGCCGCGGCGTACTCCCCGTCCGGGATCGAGGACCCGGCACCGGCGTCCCGCTCGACGTACACGGAATGACCGTGCCGGACCAGCTCGTGCACGCCCGAGGGCGTGATGGCCACCCGGTACTCGTGGTTCTTGATCTCGCGCGGGATTCCGACCTTCACGGAGCCTCCTGTCGGTAGCCGGGACCCGGTCACGATCCCGCCGGCCGACCACTCACGCCAAGGCGAATCCGGTCAATTCGATGGAGGGGGCGCGGCCGCCTCTCAGTCGGACCGTGCCGTCACCGCGTGAGCGAGAAAGTCGGCCCACGATGCGTACGAGACGCGCAGCTCGGCCCCGCGTATCCGCTTGGAGTCGCGTATATGGACGGTATCCGTGCCGGGCACCACCGCGACCTCGACGCAGTCGCCGCCGCTCGTGCCGCTGTGACTGCTTTTGAACCAGACGATTCGGCTGGTCATCGCTGTCCGGCCCCGGCCCTCACGTATACGAGGAAGTCGGCCCACGAGGCGTGCGAAACGCTCAGCCGGGGCCCGCGTATGTCCTTTGAGTCGCGCACGTGGACGGTCTCTGTGTGGGAGGCCGCGGCTATTTCGATGCAGTCGCCGCCGTTGGTGCCGCTGTAGCTGCTCTTGACCCAGACCAGTTCGGTGCTCATAGCTCCCCTGCCAGGCGATCGATGAGGGCCGCGGAATCCTCCGTACTGAGGGCCCGCGCCCGCAGCATGCCATAGCAGAGCGACAGTTCACTGACTCGTGCGCGGTCGAACACCAACGTGCTGATGCCGTGGGATTCGAGGTAGACAGCCTGTCGGTGGTCCGAGGTCTCCAGGAACACCATCGGCCCCCCGTTGAGTCCGCTGTGCGTGGGCCGAGTGGTCGGCATGATCTGGACGTCAACGTTGCGCAGCTGCCCGCAGTCCCGCAGCCCTTCGAGCTGGCCCTTCATGACCGACGCGACACCGGCAGCCCGGCGCAGCGCCGCCTCCTCAATCACGAATGCCAGCGCGAGCGGCGGTTTCTTGCGCGTGAGCAGGGCTTGTCGAGCCATGCGGGCGGAGACGTGCTGTTCGACAGCCTCGTCGTCCAGTGGCGGGTAGTGCGCCTCCAGCAGTCCACGCGCGTACTCCTCGGTCTGGAGCAACCCGGGGATCAGCAACGGGTCGTAGGAGAACCGGCTCACCGCCTCCGTCTCCAGCAGCGCGAAGTTCTGGAAGAACGCGGGGAACTTGGCCAGTTCGACCTGCGGTTGCAGCGTGCGGAGCGTGCCGTCCGCGTCCAGCACGCTCTCCACCGCCTCGGTGAATGCGGCCTTCGCGGGACGGCGGCCCTGCTCGACCGATGCCACGAGTTCGTACGAATAGTCCACCGACTCCGCGAGTTGCTGTTGCGTCAGGCCGGCCCGCTCGCGGAAGAGCTTCAGCAGCTTGCCGTAGCCGACCCAGATGGCCGGTCGTTCGCCGTTCTCGTTCGCCATTCGGCGAGGTTATGCGCAGCACGCATTCCGTCACTCTCCGAAGTTGTCAATTGTCACTGGCACGTTCGAAGTCGAGCGGGTTGCGGCTCAGCTTGATCGGGTCTCCGCGGCGGCAACCGACACCGACCTGTTGACGGTTGGTTGAAAGCTGATTCACAGTGGCCAGCGCGACGTCGGCCCGAGCGGTTGGCCGGTGCCTGGCGGGTGCCCCTTGGCGTGCTCCGTGAGTGAGGAAGGCGCGATGCTATGACCGACGTCACGACCAGCGCGTACCGGGAGCGTCCCTGGCTGGCGCGGTATGCCGAGGGGGCGCCGGCCGACATCACCCCCGAGCACCCCACCCTGCTGCACGCCTTCCGGGCGTCCGTCGCGCGCAGTCCCGGCACCGAGGCGATCCGCTACTTCGACGGCGTCCTCACCCTCGCCGAGCTGGACGCCGCGTCCGACGCGCTCGCGGTCGCGCTGGCCGAGCGCGGCTTCGCGCCGGGCGACCGGCTCGCGCTGTACGTGCAGAACGACCCCGCGTTCGTCATCGGCCTGCTCGCCGCCTGGAAGGCCGGCGGCGCCGCGGTCGCCGTCAATCCGATGAACAAGGCCCGCGAGCTGACGTACCTGCTCACCGACTCCGGCGCGAGTGCGCTGCTGTGCCTGGACGAGCTGTACGAGAGCGTGGCCAGGGGCGTCATCGGCGGCGGCGCCACGCAGGTCGCCACCGTCGTCACCTGCTCGCCGCTGGACTGGCAGACGCGCGATGACCCGCGGCTCTTCGACGGCGTGCGGCGGACCCGTCCGCGGGGCACGCTCGACCTCCGCACCCTCGTCGGGCAGTACGCGGGCCGGGCCCCCGAGCCCGCGGCCCCCGCCCCCGGTGACGTCGCCGTCCTCACCTACACCTCCGGTACGACCGGCGAGCCCAAGGGCGCACTGAACACGCACGGCACGATGCTCTTCAACGCCTGTACGTACCGGGAGTGGATGCGGCTGACCAGCGAGGACAGCATCCTGGGTGTGGCGCCGCTGTTCCATATCACCGGGCTGATCGGGCATCTCGCGCTCGCCCTGCTGCTGCCCTGCCCGCTGGTCCTCGCCCACCGCTTCCACCCCGGCGTCGTGCTGGACGCGCTGCGCGAGCACCGGCCGACGTTCACGGTCGGCGCCATCACCGTCTTCATCAGCCTGGCCGGCGCCCCGGACGCCACCCGGGAGGACTTCGCCTCACTCCGCGTCGTCTACTCCGGTGGCGCGCCCATCGCCCCGGCCGTCACCGAGCAGTTCGAGAAGGCGACGGGGCGGTACATCCACAACATCTACGGGCTGACGGAGACCAACTCGCCCACGCACGCCGTCCCGCTCGGCGCGCAGGCGCCCGTCGACCCGGAGTCGGGTGCCCTGTCGGTGGGTGTGCCGGTCTTCAACACGGTCGTGCGGATTCTCGACGAGGAGGGGGCGGAGGTGCCGGTCGGGGAGATCGGTGAGATCGCCACGTCGGGGCCGCAGGTGGTGCCGGGGTACTGGAACAAGCCCGAGGCCACGGCCGCGGCGCTGCCGGGCGGTGAGCTGCGTACCGGGGACGTCGGCTTCATGGACGCCGAGGGCTGGTTCTACCTCGTGGACCGCAAGAAGGACATGATCAACGCGGCCGGGTACAAGGTGTGGCCGCGCGAGGTGGAGGACGTGCTGTACGGGCATCCGGCGGTCCGGGAGGCGGCGGTGGTCGGCGTGCCGGACGCGTACCGGGGCGAGACGGTGAAGGCGTTCGTGTCCGTCAAACGGGGCGAATCCGTCACCGAGGAGGAGCTGATCGGGTACTGCAAGGAGCAGATGGCGGCCTACAAATACCCGCGCTCCATATCCTTCCTGGATGATCTGCCGAAAACGGCCACGGGCAAGATCCTGCGCCGGGAACTGCGGGACGTGCGCGCCTGACACCGCACGGTCACACCGGACCGGGCCAGGGAAACGCCGAGGTAACGCGAAACATCGTCGAAACGTCGATGTTCGAGACCGGAAATTGCGGCGGGTCACTCTCTTCCCTGGCCCGGCGTCGCCCCCTGTCACCCCCGCCGGGCGGGAAGGTTGACACACATGCCTGCCGGAATCGACTCCGGAGACACCGCCTGGCTGCTGGCAGCCACCGCCTTGGTCCTGTTGATGACGCCGGGCCTGGCGCTTTTCTACGGCGGCATGGTGCGTTCCAAGAGCGTGCTGAACATGCTGATGATGAGCTTCGTCGCGATCGCCGTCGTCACCGTCGTCTGGCTCGCGATCGGATACAGTCTGGTCTTCGCCCCGGACACCGGCGCCGGGCTGATCGGCGGCCTGGACCACCTCGGGATGCACGGTATCGGTCCGAAGAGCGTCACCGGACACGTACCGACCGCCCTCTTCGCCGCCTTCCAGCTCACCTTCGCGATCCTCACCGTCTCGCTGATCAGCGGTGCCATCGCGGACCGCGCCCGCTTCGGCGCGTGGGTGGCCTTCGCCGCCCTCTGGACGCTGCTGGTGTACGTACCGGTCGCGCACTGGGTCTTCGCGCCCGGCGGCTGGATCCTGGACAAGCTGGGCGCGCTGGACTTCGCGGGCGGCACGGTCGTCGAGGTCAACTGCGGCGCGTCCGGCCTGGCCCTCGCCCTCGTCCTCGGGCCGCGCCTCGGCTTCGGCAAGGAGGCGATGCGCCCGCACAGCCTGCCGCTGGTGATCCTCGGTGCCGGGCTGCTGTGGTTCGGCTGGTTCGGCTTCAACGCCGGGTCGGCGGTCGCCGCGGACGGCAAGGCGGCCATGGCGCTGCTGAACACTCAGGCCGCGGGCTGCACCGGCCTGCTCGGCTGGCTGCTGGTGGAGAAGCGCCGGGACGCGCACGCCACCACCCTCGGCGCGGCCTCCGGCGCGGTCGCGGGCCTGGTCGCCATCACCCCGTCCTGCGGTTCGGTCGGCATCTGGGGCGCTCTCGCCATCGGCCTGGTCGCCGGCGTGGTCTGCTCGTACGCCGTGAACTGGAAGTTCCGCTTCGGCTACGACGACTCCTTGGACGTGGTGGGCGTCCACCTCGTCGCCGGCGTCATCGGCACCCTGCTGATCGGCTTCTTCGCGACCTCGGCCATGACCGACGGCCCGGCCGGCCTCTTCTCCGGCGGCGGAGCGGGGCAGCTGCTCAAGCAGCTCGTCGCGGTCCTCGCCACCGGCGCCTACGCCTTCCTCATCACGTACGCCCTCGGCAAGGCCATCGACAAGGCCATGGGCTTCCGTGCCGATCCGGACCACGAGCGGACCGGCCTGGACCAGACGATCCACGCCGAGACCGCCTACGACCACGGCGTCCTCGGCCACGGCACGGTCGGCCGCCGCGACTCCGCCGGCCACCTGCCCGGCGGCGCCACCACCACCCTCGTGCACCGCGCGGACCGGGAGCCGGAGGACTGAGCCGGGAAGGCACGGAGGGGCGCGCCGGCATCCACGCCCAGGGCGTCGGCTACGACGTCCACGAAGCGGACGGCGGCAAGGTCGGCAGGAATCCCGACTCCGCCACCGGCCCGGACGGCGGCCGCCGCACCTACGTCTGGCGGTGCGACGAGGAAGGCACGTTCTTCTTCGGCGACCTCGCCGACCTGCGCGGCGCGACCTGGACCGACCCGGTCACCGGCGGACCGCTGGCGTCCGGCCGCGGGTCGGCTCCCTCGGGGCGTTGAGCCCCGGCAGCGTACGGACCCTGAATCTGACGGCCGGCGGTCCCGGCGACTACGCGTACCGCAGCGGCGTGCTGCGCTGGCCCCTGTCGGAGGGGGTGTGGGGCCTCATCCGCGTCCGCGGCTGACCTGGTCCGTACGGCCGCAGTAGGCCGGAAACGCCTCAGGGGCCATCCGAAGATGGCCCCTGAGCTGCGAAAACACCGTGTCGGGACGACAGGATTTGAACCTGCGACCCCTTGACCCCCAGTCAAGTGCGCTACCAAGCTGCGCCACGTCCCGGTGCTCGCCGTCCGTCCGGGCGGGCCCGGTCGGTGCGTGCAGAAGAAAAATACCTGTCCGGGGCCCGGAATCCAAAACCGGGGGTGGGCGGGGCGCGGTCCGAGGTGCGGGCGCCGCGGTGCGTGCGGTGTTTGAATGCGGCCATGAGCAAGCGCGTAACGGTACGAATGCGGCGTGTGTACGACGCGGTGGACCCCGACGACGGGGCCCGGGTGCTGGTGGACCGGCTGTGGCCGCGCGGGTTGGCGAAGGACGCGGCGCGGCTGGACGAGTGGCTGAAGGACGTCGCGCCCTCGAACGAGCTGCGCAAGTGGTACGGGCACCGGGAGGAGGCGTACGAGGAGTTCGCCGAGCGGTACCGGGCGGAGCTCGCGGACGAGCCGGGGAGCGGGGCGCTGGAGCGGCTGCGGGAGATGGCGGCGGACGGGCCGGTCACCCTGCTCACGGCGACCAAGGAGCTGGACCTCAGCCACGTGACGGTGCTGGAGGACGTGCTCCGGCACCGCTCCTGAGGGGCGGAAACGGCCTGTCGGCGGCCTGCTGTCCCCTCTCTGACCTGCTGCGTTGACGAAACATACGGAGTACTGCATAGTTATACCCATCAGTGCATGGATTGAGGAGGACACCGTGACCGAGCGCGTCGTGCTCGCCTACTCGGGCGGTCTGGACACCTCCGTCTGCATCGGCTGGATCGCCGAGGAGACGGGCGCCGAGGTCATCGCCGTCGCGGTGGACGTAGGCCAGGGCGGCGAGGACCTGGACGTCATCCGCAAGCGCGCGCTCGCCTGCGGTGCGGTCGAGGCCGAGGTGGCGGACGCCAAGGACGAGTTCGCCGACGAGTACTGCCTCCCGGCGATCCAGGCCAACGCGCTCTACATGGACCGGTACCCGCTGGTCTCCGCGCTCTCCCGGCCGGCCATCGTCAAGCACCTGGTCGCCGCCGCGAAGAAGCACGGCGCGACAACCGTCGCGCACGGCTGCACCGGCAAGGGCAACGACCAGGTCCGCTTCGAGGCCGGCATCTCCTCCCTCGCCCCCGACCTGAACTGCATCGCCCCCGTCCGCGACTACGCGATGACCCGGGACAAGGCGATCGCCTTCTGCGAGGAGAAGAACCTCCCGATCGCGACGACCAAGAAGTCGCCGTACTCCATCGACCAGAACGTCTTCGGGCGGGCCGTGGAGACCGGCTTCCTGGAGGACATCTGGAACGCGCCCATCGAGGACGTGTACGAGTACACCGCCGACCCGGCCGCGCCGCGCGAGGCCGACGAGGTCGTGATCACCTTCAAGGAAGGCGTGCCGGTCGCGATCGACGGCACGCCCGTCACCGTCCTCCAGGCCATCCAGCAGCTGAACGAGCGGGCCGGCGCCCAGGGCATCGGCCGGATCGACATGGTCGAGGACCGGCTGGTCGGCATCAAGTCCCGCGAGGTCTACGAGGCCCCCGGCGCGATCGCCCTGATCACCGCCCACCAGGAGCTGGAGAGCGTCACCGTCGAGCGCGAGCTGGCCCGCTACAAGCGGCAGGTCGAGCAGCGCTGGGGCGAGCTGGTCTACGACGGCCTGTGGTTCTCGCCGCTCAAGCGCGCCCTGGACGGCTTCGTCGCCGAGGCCAACCAGGCCGTCTCCGGTGACATCCGGATGACCCTGCACGGCGGCCGCGCCGTCGTGACCGGCCGGAGGTCCGACCAGTCGCTGTACGACTTCAACCTGGCCACGTACGACACCGGGGACACCTTCGACCAGTCGCTGTCGAAGGGCTTCATCGAGATCTTCGGCATGTCGAGCAAGATCGCCGCGCGGCGCGATCTGCGGGCGTAGCCCGACGGAACCTGGCCCGAACCGGGCCGGTCGTCTCTCATCACCTACGAGGAGCAGCAAGTGAGCAACGGCAGCAACGGCGACGTCCGGCTCTGGGGCGGCCGCTTCGCCGACGGACCGGCCGAGGCCCTCGCCAAACTGTCCGCGTCCGTCCACTTCGACTGGCGGCTGGCCCCGTACGACATCGCCGGTTCGCGCGCCCACGCCCGCGTGCTGAACAAGGCCGGACTGCTCACGGACGACGAGCTGACCCGCATGATCGCCGGCCTCGACCAGCTCGAACGCGACGTCGCCGACGGCTCGTTCGTGGGCACCATCGCCGACGAGGACGTGCACACCGCGCTGGAGCGCGGCCTGCTGGAGCGGCTGGGCCCCGACCTGGGCGGCAAGCTGCGCGCCGGCCGGTCCCGCAACGACCAGGTCGCGACCCTCTTCCGGATGTACCTGCGGGACCACGCCCGGATCCTCGGCGGCCTGCTCGCCGAGCTCCAGGAGGCGCTGGTGGGGCTGGCCGAGGCGCACCCGGACGTCGCGATGCCCGGCCGTACGCACCTTCAGCACGCCCAGCCGGTCCTCTTCGCGCACCACGTCCTCGCGCACGTCCAGGCGCTGTCCCGGAACGCCGAGCGGCTGCGTCAGTGGGACGACCGCACGGCCGTCTCGCCGTACGGCTCGGGCGCGCTGGCCGGCTCCTCGCTCGGCCTGGACCCCGAGGCGGTCGCCGCCGACCTGGGCTTCGAGCACGGCTCGGCGGGCAACTCCATCGACGGCACGGCGTCCCGTGACTTCGTCGCGGAGTTCGCCTTCATCACCGCGATGATCGGCGTGGACCTCTCCCGGATCGCCGAGGAGGTCATCATCTGGAACACGAAGGAGTTCTCCTTCGTGACCCTGCACGACGCCTTCTCCACCGGCTCCTCGATCATGCCGCAGAAGAAGAACCCGGACATCGCCGAGCTGGCGCGCGGCAAGTCCGGCCGCCTCATCGGCAACCTGACGGGCCTGATGGCGACCCTCAAGGCCCTCCCGCTCGCGTACAACCGGGACCTCCAGGAGGACAAGGAGCCGGTCTTCGACTCCTGCGACCAGCTGGAGACCCTGCTGCCGGCCTTCACCGGCATGATGGCCACCCTGACCGTCAACCGCGCGCGCATGGAGGAGCTGGCCCCGGCCGGCTTCTCGCTGGCCACCGACATCGCGGAGTGGCTCGTCAAGCAGGGCGTGCCGTTCCGTGTCGCGCACGAGGTCGCGGGCGAGTGCGTCAAGGTCGCCGAGGCCGAGGGCAAGGAGCTGGACGACCTCACCGACGAGCAGTTCGCGAAGATCTCCGAGCACCTGACGCCCGAGGTCCGCACCGTCCTGAACGTCCCCGGCGCGCTCGCCTCCCGCAGCGGCCGCGGCGGCACGGCCCCCTCGGCGGTCGCCACCCAGCTCGCCGAGGTCAAGGCGGACCTGGCGACACAGCAGGCTTGGGCGACGGCCAAGCAGAAGTAACCCCTGAGGTACCTGCGGTACCTCCCTCCGCGGTAGCCGGGAACGCGGGCAGCAGCTGAGTAGCCGCTGTCGGTGGTCCCGGCTACCGTGGTTTCCACCATGGAGAACCGGCCACCGGCCATGGGGGATGAACGGGGGAGTTCATGGAAACGGGGAGAACAGGCACGCTTCCGGAAACGGCCCCGGCTTTGATACGGCCGTCCTGCGCAGACTGCGGGAGGACTGCCGGTTCGACCGGGCCGAGGAGCTGATCGACCGCCGGCTGGCGGAATGTCCGGCTGACCGGGATGCGCTGCACGAGCTGGGCAGGGTACGGCTGGGGCAGGGGCGCCCGGGCGATGCGCTGACGTTGTTCGACGGCCTGTTGACGGCCGATGAGGCCGGGGACGAGTCACGGCAGTCGGCTGCGGCTTGGCGGATCGCGTGCCTCGACCGGCTGTTCCGTTACGACGAGGCGTTCGCGGCGGCCGAGGAGGCGTGCACCCGCTTTCCTGACGGGCGGGACGTCCACAGGGCGACGGCCAAGCTGTATGCGGGGCGCTGGCGGTACGAAGAAGCGCTGCGGCACTACGAGCGGGTGCTGCAAGGGCATCCGGGCGATCCGTCGACGCTGGCGGATCGGCTCGGGGCGCTGGGTGATCTCGGCCGCTGGGACGAGGTCAAGCTGCGGGCGACGGAGGCCGCGGAGCTCTGCCCGGAGGAGCCGGAGCTGCTGGCCGACTGCGCGCTTGCGCTCATCGACGCGGGCGACCGGGACGCGGACCGGGCCGTGGGGCTGGTGGACCAGGCGCTGCGGGTGGATCCGGAGCACGGGTGGGCTTTGGAGGCCCGGGTTCACGTCCTCGGCATCGTCAATCGCTGGGACGAGGCCGAGCGGGCAGCCGTGGACGGACTCGCCGTCCGGCCACGACTGCCCGGACTTCTGTGCCGGTCCAGCAGGCTTTCCCTTCACCTCGGCCGTACTGATGAGGCTTTGGAGCGCGCGCGGCGGGCGTCGGAGCTTGATTCGCACCACTCTGTGGCCCGGCAGCGGGAGATCGACGCACTGGTCCATGCAGGACGGCACGCGGAGGCGGTATCCGCGGCGGAGGGCTTCCTCATGAGGAGGCCGGTGGACCCGGGCCGCTGGATGAAGCTGGCGTCCACCTTGAAGGCACGGAATCCGGAGCAGGCCTTGGAAGCCTGTGATCGCGGACTGCACCATGACCCGGAGCATCTTCCGCTGCTGAGCGAGCGATGCGATGTGCTGGCGGAGCTGGGGCGCTGGGAGGAGGCGGCGATCGCGGTCTGCCGGGCCTGCGAGGCGTACCCGTCGCGTCCGCAGCCCTGGACCCTGCGCGGTTGGCACTCGGCGCGACGCGGTCGCACGGATCAAGCACTGGAGGCGTTCGCCAGGGCACGGGACAACGATCCGCATTGGTTCGCGGCCCTCTCCGGAGCGGCGTTCACGCTGCGCATCGCACATCGCTGGAACGAGGCGGAGACCGGTGTCCGAACCTTCTGCGATGCGTATCCCTACAGTGCCACTCCGCATGTGCTGCTCGGGCGGCTCCGCTGGGCCCAGGACCGGGACGACACGGCCCTGGTGGCATTGGAAGAGGCCGTGCGGACGGATCCGTGGCACGGTGAGGCACTGGCCCTGCACGTCGCGGGCCTGCGTTACTGCGGCCGCCTCCAAGAGGCGCGGGAGGCCGCCGAGGAAGCTCTGCGTCGGCGGCCCCAGGACGTCCCGCTTCAGGTGGAACTGGCCGGCACGCTGGCGAGGCTGAACCAGCTGGAGGAGGCGCTCGACGTCACCGATGCGGCGCTGCGCATGCAACCCGCGCACGAGAGAGCTCTGCAGGAGAGACTGGTCCTGCTGCGGTGCCTGAAGCGGATGGACGAGGCCGAGGCAGCGGCGCGAACCCTGCTGGCAGCACACCCTCGCAGCGCCTCGGCCCTGTTGGTCGTCGAAGAGGTGTGGACCGACCGGAAGCGGCTCGAAGACGGCCTGCAGTGCGTGGAACGGGCGCTGGCCGCGCAGCCGGGACATCCCAGCGCTTGGGAGCGGCGGATCGGGTTGCTGGAACACCTCAACCGGCTGGACGAAGCGGTGCAGGCGGGTTTGGAGGCAGTCGAATTGCTCCCGGAGCGCGCGGACCTCCGGATGTGTACGGCCTCCGCACTCACTGCCCGTGGCCGCCCGCAGGAAGCGCTCGATCAGTACGACCATGTGCTGCGACAAGGGCCTGAGCATGTGGGCGCCCTGAGGGGCCGAGTGGAGGCACTGTCCGACCTGAGGCGGGGGGAGGAAGCCGAGGAATGCGCCCGGCAGGCCGTCCACCGGCTTCCGGAGAATGCCGAACTGAGGGTGGCGCTGGGCGAGGTGTTGGACGCCCGGCACCGACCGGACCTGGCTCTGGAAGAGTTCGCCGAGGCTTCCCGGCAGTCACCCGACCTGGTACGGCCGTATGTCTGCGCCATGTTCGCGCTGGCAGACCTCGGCCGCTTCGCGGAGAGTGAAGAGGTGGCGCGCACGGCCTTGGACAAGAGCTCGAACCCCGCTGACATCCGCGTGCACCTGGGACAGCTGTTTCGCTACCAGGGTCGGGCGGAAGACGCGCTTCGCGAATTCGACGAAGCGCTGCGCATCGAGGCGGATGCGGAGTGGGTGTTCCGGAATCAGGCGACAGCACTGCGCGATCTGCGTCGGTGGGCCGAGGCGGAACAGGCCGCCCGGCGGGCGGTGACAGTGGACGCCGGAGAGGTCCGGTGTTATTTGGCGCTCGCCGAGCTGTACGCGGGCATGGAGCGCGCGGAAGAGTGGTTGGCGGCGTCCGAGCGCGCTGTCGAGCTCCATCCCTACGACCCCTTCGTCTTACGGCGGCACTGCGATGCGCTGCAGGAGCTGGGGCGCTGGACGGAAGCCGAGTCGGTCGCGCGGGAGGCGATCCGGACCCGTCCGGACGATCTGGATCTCCGCGTGGAGCTGGCCAGACTGCTGGGACAGCGCCGTCGTGACCAGGAGGCCTTGGCGGCCGTCGACGAGGCGCTGCGGAGGGACCCCGACCATCTGTGGGCGTTGCGGGTCCGTTCCCACCGGCTGCGTGTGCTCGCCCGGCACGACGAAGCGACAGAGCAGGCCCGACGGGTCGTGCACCGCCATCCCGGGTGGGCCGACGCACGCTTCCTGCTGGCCACCGCGCTGCACGCGCAGCATCAGTACCGCGCGGCACTGGCCGAATGGGAGCGAGGACGGCACACCGCTCCGCACGACACCGACGCACTCGTCGGCATGTCCGGCACGCTCTGCGCACTGCACTGCTACGACGAGGCCGAACGGCTCGTCCGCGGTGCCTGGGAACGGCAGCCGCACGAGTGGGCTTTCGGGACCGAGCTGGCCTATGTCCTGGCGGACAGGAAGGCGTTCGACGAGGCTGTGGAGCTGTTGGCGGAGATGCGGAAGAGCGCGGTGGGACTGCAGGAGAAAGCAATGGTCCTGTCGTGCCTTGGCGACATCGAGCTGACGCGCGGCCGCAACGAGGACGCGCTGCGGTTCTTCGAGGAGGCCGCGAGCCTCGACCCGGAGGACGAGGACTACGTGATCGGGCAGGCCTGGGCCCGGCTGCGGCTCGGCAATCCGGAGGTTCCGCGCGGAGCGGTGGACTTGTTCGAGGCTGACCGGCTGTGCCGGGAGGCGTTGCGCGAGGCGTCCGGCGACTCCGCCGGCAGTGCGCTCGTCTGCCGCGGCATGGTGGCGTACCGGGAGAAGCGGATGGCGGAGGCCGAGGCGCACTTCCGGCACGCCGTCACGGTGTGCCCGTACGGCGCGGGCCATACCGACCTCGGTGCGCTCCTCGTACAGCTGGCCCGCTACGACGAGGCCGAGCCCGTGCTGCAACGGGCCGTGGAGCTGGATGCGTACAACGTCCACGCCCTGGTCGAGCTGGGCAACCTGCATCTCCAGCGGGCGGAGTCGGCCAGCGCCCCGGAGGCGGCGGGCGCGCTCGGGGAGCGGGCCGCCGACGAGTTCAGGCGGGCGCTTCGGCTGCAGCCGGACAGCCGGAGTGCCGCGATCGGCCTGTGCCTGTCGCTGGTGCGCGCTTCGGGAGCGCTCGGTGACGCGGAGGACGTGCTGCGCCAGGCGCTGTGCTGCAGCCGGAAGTCGGCGGACCGGCATGCGCTGCACCTCGCGCTGGCGCGGCTGCTCGTGTACGCCGGGGACGCGACGAAGCGCGGCGTACTGTACGAGGACGCGCTGAGCGAAGCGGAGGCCGCGCTGGACGCGGACGAGCGGGATGCCGAGGCGCACTACGTGGCGGGAGTGGCCGAGCAGAAGCTCGCGGCCGACACCAGTGCCATGAGGCTGCGCGCGCTGCACCGGGTGCGCGCCGTGGGGCACTTCCGACGCTGCGAGCAGCGCGCCGGCGGGCACGTCGAGGCGCAGCGGGCGCGTCGGCTGCTGGACCAGGAATCGGCGCCGGCCCGCAGTGGCTGGCTCGGCAGTGTGGTCCTCGTGACGGTGTCCGTCCTGATCCTGCTGACGACCTGGGTGGCTTTCCTGATCGGCGAGCGGGTGACCGTCGTCATGGTCAGTACCCTCACGCCGCTGCTCGTCGGCCTGGTGGTGCTGGGGCTCGTCATGCCGGCGCTGGTACGGGTCAAGCTGCCCGGCGGGATGGAGGCCGACCTCTCGGCGAGTCTGCAGCAGATCTCCCAGGGGCCGGCCGGTGAGGTGAGTGCTGTGGTGCTGCGTCTGCCGGCCGGATCGGGGCCGGTGGGGGAGCTGCCGGGAGCTACACCGCCGGCGTGACGGCAGAGGCTCCCCTCGCGCCCTTGCACGGCGCGATGATACCTGAGTCTTTCTAATGAGACACCTATGTCTCATTCGGGTACTCTCTGTCTCATGGCTGTGGATCGAGATCGCGTACTGAAAGATGCCGCCGCCCTGCTCACCCGGAAGAGCACCGCTTCGATGGATGACATCGCGCGGGCCGCCGGGATCAGCCGGGCGACGCTGCACCGGCACTTCGCGGGCCGGGACGCGCTCATCCGGGCGCTGGAGGAGCTGGGGATCAGGGAGTCCGGGCAGGCGCTGGACGCCGCCCGGCTGGAGGAGGACGACGCCGAGGCCGCGCTGCGCCGGCTGATCGCCGAGATCGAGCCGGTCGCCGGGGTACTGGCGTTCCTCTACACCGAGAACCAGCTCTTCGAGGGCGAGGAGATCAACGAGGGGTGGACGGGGCTCGACGCCCGGATACACGCGCTGTTCCGGCGGGGTCAGGAAGAGGGGATCTTCCGCATCGACCTCACCCCGGCCTGGCTGACCGAGGCGCTGTACGGGCTGATGTGCGCGGGCGCCTGGTCGGTGCACGAGGGCCGGCTGGCCCGCGCCGACCGTAACCACTCCATCGCCGAGCTGCTGCTCGGCGGCGTACGAAGGGAGAGCACCCGATGAGCGGGGCGACTGCCGTGGGGGCGGCGGAGCAGCGGACGGAGGAACAGCCGCGCCCGGGGCGCTGGCTCGCGCTCGGCGTACTGGTCCTGGCGGTGCTGCTGGTCGGCGTCGACGCCACCGTGCTGGGCCTGGCCGCGCCGTACCTCAGCGAGGACCTGCGCCCGTCGGGCACCCAACTGCTGTGGATCGGCGACGTGTACTCGTTCGTCATCGCCGGTCTGCTGGTGTCGATGGGCAGCCTCGGCGACCGGATCGGGCGCAAGAAGCTGCTGCTGACCGGGTCGGTGGCGTTCGGCGCGATGTCGGCGCTGGCGGCGTACGCGACGACGCCGGAGATGATGATCGCGGCGCGGGCCCTGCAGGGCGTGGCCGGCGCGACGCTGATGCCGTCCACCCTCGCGCTGATCCGCAACCTCTTCCACGACCCGCGCGAGCGCAGCCTGGCCGTGGGTGTCTGGGGCGCGGCGGCCTCCGCGGGGACGGCCGTCGGCCCGGTGCTCGGCGGCTTCCTGCTGGGCCACTTCTGGTGGGGCTCGGTCTTCCTGATCAACCTGCCGGTGATGGTGGTGCTGGTCGCCGTCGGCATCAAGGTGCTGCCGGAGTCCCGCAATCCGAAGCCGGGGCCGTGGGACCTGGCCAGCGTCGGGCTGTCGCTGGTCGGCATGATCGGCGTGGTCTACGCGGTGAAGGAGGCGGCGGCGCACGGCATCGGCGTCGGGGTGGTCGTCGCGGCGGTCATCGGCGTGCTCGCGCTCGTCGGCTTCGTCCGCCGCCAACTGCGGCTGCCCACGCCGCTGCTGGACATGAAGCTCTTCGGCAACCGCGGCTTCTCCGGCGCCGTACTGGCCGACCTGCTGACCATCCTGGGCCTGGCCGGGCTGCTGTTCTTCCTGTCCCAGTTCCTGCAGATGGTGCAGGGCCGCTCGCCGCTCAACGCGGGGCTGGTCGAACTGCCCGCCGCCGTCGGCGCGATGGGCGCGGGGCTGGCCGCGGGGCACGTCGCGCGCCGGCTGTCGGTGCGGGCGGTGGTCTCCGGCGGGCTGGTCCTGGTGGGGCTGGGGCTCGGCGCGTGCGCCTGGGTGAGCGCCACCACCGGGACGCCGGTGCTCGGCACCATCCTCTTCGTGGTCGGTGTCGGCGCGGGCTTCTCCTTCACCGTCACCGCCGACGTGATCCTCTCCAGCGTGCCGAAGGAGCAGGCGGGCGCCGCCTCCGCGGTCTCCGAGACGGCGTACGAACTGGGCTCCGCGCTCGGTATCGCACTGCTCGGCTCGGTGGTCACCGGCGTCTACCGGAACTTCACGGCGCCCGAGGGCGTGCCGGGCGAAGCGCTCGGCGCGGCCCGCGAGTCGCTGGGCGGCGCGGTGGAGACGGCGGGTGACCTGCCGCACCGCGCGGGCGAGGCGCTGCTGCACGCCGCGCAAGGGGCGTTCACCGACGGCATGGAGACGGCGGCCGTGGTCGGCGGCGTCATCTCCCTGTCCGCCGCGGCCGCCGCGTGGATACTGCTGCGCGGCCACCGGCTGGACGGCGGCGACGCCTGAACCGTCGCGGCGAACGTGCGGGGAGGACGGTGACGCGGGCCACGCCGTCACCGAGCCCGGGCAGTCGCCGACCCCGGGCAGTCACCGGCGTCGTCCTCGCAACGGCCCGTTCCCGGGCAACGGCCCGTTCTCAGACAACAGGCCGCCCCCAAACAACAGGCCGATCCCAGACAACAGGCCGAACGGGCCGGTCCCACGCAGCGGGCCCCCTGCCGCACATCGCGGCAGGGGGCCCGGGAGTTGGCGGAGCGTCAGGCGGCCTTGGCCTTGGTGGCGTACACGTCGACGTACTCCTGGCCCGACAGGCGCATGACCTCGCTCATGACCTCGTCGGTGACGGCGCGCAGGACGTAGCGGTCGCGGTCCATGCCGTCGTACCGGCTGAAGTCCAGCGGCGCGCCGAAGCGGCAGGTCACCGGCGCGACGCGGGGCATGCCCTTGCCGCCGGGCTGGACCTTGTCGGTGCCGATCAGCGCGAACGGGACGACGGGCGCGCCGGTCATCAGCGTCAGGCGGGCGATGCCGGTACGGCCCCGGTACAGGCGGCCGTCGGGGGAACGGGTGCCCTCGGGGTAGATGCCGAAGAGCTTGCCCTCCTCCAGGACGCGGCGGCCGGTCATCAGCGCGGCCACGCCGCCGTGCCCGCCGTCCCGGTCCACCGGGATCATGCCGGCGGTGGTGAAGAACCAGGCCATCAGGCGGCCCTTGACGCCCTTGCCCTTGACGTACTCGTCCTTGGCGATGAAGTACACCTGACGCTTGGTCCGCCGCTCCACGATCAGCGACAGGAACAGCGAGTCGATGAAGGTGACGTGGTTGCCGGCCAGAATCACCGGTCCGCTGCCTGGGATGCCGTCGAGTCCCTCGACCTTCGGGCGGAACAGGACACGCATGACGAATCCGAGAATCGCCTTCAGCAGCATGCGGGACAACGGGTCCTCCGGGTTGACTGGTCAGTGCAGGAGTCTGCAGGTGAGGACGATACTCGCGGCCCAACCTCGATCGCACATCGGGTTCATGCGATCGATACGCAGAGTTGACACGCCCTTCCTGTGCGTCACGGGTGGTTAACCGGCCCGCCATGCGACGAACACAGGGGACGCGGCTACTCCGCCTGCGCGACCGATGATGCGTACGAAGATCAGCGCACGACCGGAAAACGGCGCCCCTGACCTGTGGAATGCCGCCCGCCGCACGGGCCCGCCGTGGGACGGATGCGCCTCCGGCCGAGCCCAGGAATCCCATACGTCACTCGCGTTCACCCGCGTGTTCGGACGGATGTCCCCCACCGGAAAGGTGTACGGGCCTAACATCGGCCCCGCACCGGCAGGTGCGGCACATCACAGGAGTTTGAGGAGTCGGGGACATGGACAAGGCGCAGCGACCCGGGCGACGGACCGTACTGAGCGTTGCGGCGCTCGGCGCCGGAGCGGCGGTGCTGGGCGGCGGGGCCGGTACGGCCGTCGCGGCCGGGCGCGGACACGGCAGCCACAGCAACGGCGAACTGCCCTTCCCGCTGGTCGTCGGCCACCGCGGCGCAAGCGGCTACCGCCCCGAGCACACCTTCGGCTCCTACCAGCTCGCGCTGGACATGGGGGCCGACGTCATCGAGCAGGACCTCGTCCCCACCAAGGACGGCCACCTGGTCTGCCGCCACGAGAACGACATCACGGCCACCACCGACGTCGCCGACCACCCGGAGTTCGCCGGCCGCAAGACCACCAAGACGGTGGACGGCGTGAAGCTCACCGGCTGGTTCACCGAGGACTTCACGCTCGCCGAGCTGAAGACGCTGCGCGCCAAGGAGCGCATCCCGCAGACCCGGCAGCACAACACCCTTTACAACGGCCGCTGGGACGTCCCGACCTTCGAAGAAGTGCTGCAGTGGGCCGAGCGCGAGGGCCGCAAGCGCGGCCGCCACATCTGGCTGCACATCGAGACCAAGCACCCCACCTACTTCCGCAAGCTGGGGCTCGGCCTGGAGGAGCGGCTCACCAAGCTGCTGCGCCAGTACGGCCGGCACAAGAAGAACTCCCCGAACTTCCTCCAGTCCTTCGAGCCGTCCAGCATCCAGCGGCTGGACAAGCTCGTCGACTGCCCGAAGGTCGTGCTGCTCGGCACGCTCAAGGACCAGCCGTGGGACTTCAAGGAAGCCGGTGACAAGCGCACCGTCGCCGACCTGGTCAAGCCCGAGGGGCTGCGCTGGATCGCCTCCTTCGCGCAGGGCATCGGCCCGGACCTCACCGTGATCATCCCGCGCACGTCGGACGGCAAGCTCGGCAAGCCGTCCTCGGTGGTCAAGGACGCGCATGACGCGGGCCTGGTCCTGCACCCGTACACGGTCCGCAACGAGAACACCTTCCTGCCGGTCGACCTGCGCAAGGGCAGCGACCCGAACGCGTACGGCGACTCCCTCGCCTACTTCAAGGCGCTCTTCGCCACCGGCATCGACGGGCTCTTCTCCGACAACCCGGACACCGCGCTGCTGGCCGCCGCGGAGTTCCGCAAGAGCTGACCGGCCCGGAGCGCGCGACGGGCGGGCCCGGGGTGGTGTCCCCGGCCCGCGCGTCGCCCGGCCGCACCGTGCACCCACGCGGGGCACGACCGCGTTGACCCGGCGAAACCACGGGCCCGCGCGGCGCTGTCGGCGCAGGTATGACGGACCGCGACCGCGAACTGATCACCGCGCTGCGCCCGCTCCTCACCGCGGAGGCGGCGGCCGAGGCGCCCGCCGCCGGGGCCGACGCCGAGGACATCGAGCAGGACGTGTGGGCGCGCCTGCTCCGGTACACCCGAACGGCCGGTCCGCCGGCCGATCCCGCGCGCTGGCTGCGCCGGGCCGTTCGGGCCGAGGCCCGCGGCGCCCTGCGGCGGTCCCGCCGCGAGATCCCCTACGACCCGACCGGCGCCCAGCCGCGGGTCGACGCCGTCGCCGAACCGCTCGTCCTCGATGCCGAGCGGCGCCGCGCGCTGCTCGCCGTGGCCGGACAACTCCCCGGTCGCTGCCCCGCGTTGCTACGCGCCCTGTTGTCCGGGACGGATCCGACCTACCGTGAGATCTCATCTGAGTTGGGAATGTCACAGGGGAGCATGGGGCCGCTCCGTTCCCGTTGTCTGGGATGTCTGCGCAGAATGCTGACGGCGGAGGTTGGAGTTCCTGAACTCCGGGGAAAGGAGCGATGACCCCGCCATGGCGGCGCCGCGCATCCCGTGGTGCCATCAAGTCAGGGCAGATCCGTCCGGGCGCCGCACCTCACCCTCATGGCGCCCGGGCTCACCGAACCGAAAAGGGGAGGCCAGCACGCATGGGCATGAGCGTGACCATCTCTGCGGCGACCGACGCGGACGCCGAGCAGATCCTCAAGCTGCAGTACCTGTGCTACCAGTCCGAGGCCGCGCTGTACGACGACTACTCGATCGAGCCGCTCACGCAGACGTTCGATGAGTTGCGTGCGGAGATGCGCGACGGCTGCGTGGTGGTCGCCCGCCTCGGCGACGAGGTCGTCGGCTCGGTGCGGGGCGCGGTCGACGCGGACGGCGTGGGCAGCATCGACAAGCTGATCGTGCATCCGCGGATGCAGCGGCACGGGCTCGGCAGCCGCCTGCTGTCCGCCGTCGAGGAGCGGCTGTCCGCCGAGCACGGCGTCACCCGCTTCCGCCTCCTCACCGGCCACCGCAGCGAGGGCAACCTCCGGCTGTACCGCAGCCGCGGTTACGCCCAGGTCGGCACCGAAGAGGTCAGCCGCCGGCTCAGCCTGATCACGCTGGAGAAGGACGCGTCGGCGCAGAAATACGTCGCGAGCGCCTGAGCCTTCCCACAGCAGTGCCGCGGGCCCCGTACGTGCATCCGCACGTACGGGGCCCGCGGCCGTGAGCGGAGGGGGTCAGCCGGCGCGGCGGCCGCGGCGCAGCCAGAGCAGTCCGGTGACCGGCAGGAAGACGGGGATGAAGAGGTAGCCGTAGCCGTAGCCCGACCAGACCGTGGCGTCGGGGAACGCGGACGGCTCCAGCAGCGTCCAGGTGCCGACGCCGAGCACGCCCAGCAGCTCCAGGCAGCAGCAGACCAGCCCCACCCTGCGTGCCGCCTCGCCGCCGCGCACCAGTGAGAAGAGGATGACGGCGTACACCACGGCGGAGACCGCCGACAGGATGTACGACAGCGGCGCCTTGTCGTACTGGGCGATCAACTGGTACGCGGCCCGCGAGGCGGCGCCGACGGTGAAGACGCCGTACAGCCAGACCAGCAGCCGGCCGGGGCCCGAGCCCAGCGAGAGACGGTCGCCCTTGGCGGGCGCGGGCTTCGTGGTGGTCGTCGCGGGCTCAGCCATGGCCGCCTCCCCAGATGTCGTACAGCCGTACCTCCAGCACGGCCAGCACCACGCCGCCGGCCGCCACGGTCACCGAGCCCCAGCGGGTCCGCTCGGACAGCGACAGGAATCCGGCGGCGGGCACGCAGGCCGCGGCGCCGATCAGATAGGCGAGGAAGATCGCCGTACCGTCATCGGGCTTCGCGCCGCCCGCCAGCTGGACAACGGCGACCACCAGCTGCACGAGGGCGAGCAGCGAGACGACGGCCATCCCGATGAAGTGCCAGTCCTTGGTCGGCTCGTCGCGGTACGCGGCGAAGCCGCACCAGGCGGCGAGAACGAGGGCGGTCACACCGACCGTGACCGTCAGCGCGTCGATCACCGGGACCTCCGCACGGCGGCGCGGCAGTGCGCGGCGGGGCTGTGGGGCATGCCCTCGACTTTAATCGGCCCCCGAGGCGAGTCCGCGCGCGGGCCCGGCCTCGCGCCCTGCGCCGCACGCCACCTGCGGTACCGCGTACCCTCGGCGACCATGAAGCTCTCGGTTGACGCCCTCCTGTTCGACAACGACGGCACGCTCGTCTCCTCCATGGACTCGGTGCGGCGCTGCTGGGGCCGGTGGGCCGAGGAGTACGGCGTCACCGAGGCGTTCGCCCGCGTCGAGCTGCACGGCCGGCCCGCCGCCGACATCGTCGCCGACCTGCTGCCCGCGGAGCGCATACCGGAGGCGCTGGCCCGCATCGAGGAGCTGGAGACCGAGGACGCGGACGGCGTGGTGCTGCTGCCCGGTACCCGTGAGCTGCTGGACTCTCCCCCAAGCTCTGAAGGAGCAGGGGGGACCCCCATCCGGCCGACCGCTGGGCCGTGGTCACCTCCGCCACCCGCAAGCTCGCCGAGGCCCGCCTCGCGGCCGTCGGCATCCGCCCCAAGCACCTGATCACCGCGGACGACATCACCCGCGGCAAGCCCGACCCCGAGCCGTTCCTCCTCGCCGCCCGGCACCTGGGCGTCGACCCGGCCCGCTGCGCCGTCTTCGAGGACGCGCCGGCCGGGCTCGCGGCGGGCCGTGCGGCCGGCGCGAAGACCGTGGCGTTGACCACAACGGCCCCGGCCGAGGAACTGGTGGCCGACGTGATCGTCCCCGACCTGTCGGCGGTGTCCGCGCAGGCCACGGCGGACGGAGTGGAGATCACGACAGCGGACTGAGCCGCTGTCCACGGACTGATCAGGCCCGTCCGTAATCCGGACAGGCTTGATCGGTCCGTACGCCTGTCTGGTTTACTGGCCATCATGACCACGACGAGCTGCCGCACCCCTGCGACCGAGGCGCACAAAGCGCCCGGTGCTCGTCGCATGTGTCGAATGTGTGACCGCTGAGGGCCCCCGCCTGAGCCTCGCGCCCCGAAGCGAGACCCGCTGCCATGCGCCGGACGACCCGTACAGACGCGCCCCGTACCTCCCGTACGCCGGGCCTCCGTACGCAAGCCCCCCGGCCGCCCCGCGTCACCGGACCCCGGACCCGGGCGCCCTGCCGCCCGCGTGCCTCCGCGATCCCCATGCCGCACCCCGCAATGAATGCCCCGTGCCCGGCGGACGAGCCGCCGAGCACTCAACCGTGACGGATATCCCTGTGATCACCACAACAGGCCTCACCAAGGTCTACCGATCGGGTGACCGCGAGGTCACCGCGCTGGACGGCGTCGACCTGCACGTCCGCGAGGGCGAGGTGTACGGCGTCATCGGCCAGAGCGGCGCCGGCAAGTCGACGCTCATCCGCTGCGTGAACCTCCTGGAGCGCCCCACCTCCGGCACGGTCACCGTGGCCGGCCAGGACCTCACCGCGCTCGCCGGCAGCGGCCAGCGGGCGAACCCCGCGCTCCGGGCCGCGCGCAGCCACATCGGCATGGTCTTCCAGCACTTCAACCTGCTGTCCTCGCGCACCGTCCAGGACAACATCGAGTTCCCGCTGGAGATCCTGAAGGTCTCCCGCCGCGAGCGCCGCCGCAAGGCGCTGGAGCTGCTGGACCTGGTCGGCCTCGCCGACAAGGCCAAGGCGTACCCCGCCCAGCTCTCCGGCGGCCAGAAGCAGCGCGTCGGCATCGCCCGCGCCCTCGCCGGCGACCCGAAGGTGCTGCTCTCCGACGAGGCCACCAGCGCCCTGGACCCGGAGACCACCCGCTCCATCCTCCAGCTGCTGCGCGACCTCAACCGGCAGCTGGGCCTGACCGTCCTCCTCATCACGCACGAGATGGACGTCGTGAAGTCCATCTGCGACTCCGCTGCCCTCATGAAGGGCGGCCGCGTCGTCGAGCAGGGCACCGTCTCCGAGCTGCTGGCCACCCCCGGCTCCGAGCTCGCCACCGAACTGTTCCCGGTCACCGGCGACGCCTCGGCCGACGACCGCACCGTCGTGGACGTCACCTTCCACGGCGAGGCGGCCACCGAGCCGGTCATCTCCACCCTCTCGCGGACCTACAACGTCGACGTGTCGATCCTCGGCGCCGCCATGGACACCGTGGCCGGCAAGCAGATCGGCCGGATGCGCATCGAGCTGCCCGGCCGCTTCGAGGACAACGTCGTACCGATCGGCTTCCTGCGCGAGCAGGGCCTGCAGGTGGACGTCGTGGAGCGGGGCACGCCGAACGCGGCGTCCGCGGCCGTGCTGACCAAGGAGGTCGCGAAGTGAGCTGGAACGCGATGCGGGACGTGCTGTCCATCGCGACCCTGGACACCCTGTTCATGGTCTGGTGGTCCACGGTGTGGGCCGTCATCGGCGGCCTGCCGATCGGCATCCTGCTGGTCCTCACCGGTCCGGGCAGGCAGCTGCAGAACTCCCCGGTGAACAAGGTGCTCGGCGCGATCGTCAACATCGGCCGCTCGATCCCCTTCCTGATCCTGATCATCGCGCTGATCCCCTTCACGCGGTACCTGATCGGCACGGCCAGCGGTCCCAGCGCCGCCGTCGTCCCGCTGGCGATCGGCGCGATCCCCTTCTTCGCCCGCCTGGTCGAGACGGCCGTCCGCGAGGTGGACGGCGGTCTGGTGGAGGCCGCCCAGTCGATGGGCGGCGGCACCTGGACGATCATCTTCAAGGTGCTGCTGCCGCAGGCGCTGCCCTCGTTGATCGCCGGCCTCGTCAACACGATCGTCACGCTCATCAGCTACTCCGCGATGGCCGGCGCGGTCGGCGCCGGCGGCCTGGGCAGCGTCGCGATCACCTACGGCCAGCAGCGCAACGACATGCGTTTCGTGGGCGTGACCGTGGTACTGATCGTCATCATCGTGACCGTCATCCAGCTGATCGGTGACCTGGTGGTCCGCCGGCTGAGCGCCCGCGGCTCCCGCGCCTCGGCCCCCGTACGCCTCCTGAAGTCGCCGAAGTCCCGCACCGCGGCACCGGACCCCGAGCCCGAGGCCCGCGCCGACACGGCCAAGGTCCGCGAGACCGCGGACGAGGCCGCCTGAGCCACCGACCCCCTGGAGCCCGGACCCTTTGCCGGGCGGAACACCACCTGTAAGGAAGGCACTCTTCGTGCGCAACACCGTCAAGCTCACCGGCGCCGTCGCGGCCGCCGCCGCGCTCACCCTCGCCCTCGGCGCCTGCAGCGCGCCCTCCGACCCGGACGTCGACCGCTCCGACAGCGCGAGCAGCCCGCTCGTCGTCGGCGCGACCTCCGTCCCGCACGCCGAGATCCTGGAGTACGTCAAGAAGGACCTGGCGCCCAAGGAGAAGCTGAAGCTGGACGTCAAGATCTACGACGACTACCAGCTCATCAACCCGGCCACCAAGGACAACACCCTCGACGCGAACTACTTCCAGACGAAGGAGTTCCTCGACGACTGGAACAAGAAGAACGACGGCGACATCGTGCCCGTCGCCAACGTCCACGTCGAGCCGATGGGCCTGTACTCCAAGAAGCACAAGAGCCTCTCCGACCTGGGTTCCGGCGACACCATCGGCGTGCCCTCGGACGCGCCCAACCAGGCTCGCGCCCTGAAGCTGCTCGACAAGGAGGGCGTCATCGAGCTGAAGGCCGGCGCCCCCGCGGTGCCCGGCCTGAACGACATCGGTGACAAGAAGGGCCTGAAGATCACCGAGGCCAAGGCCGAGACGCTGGCGCCGACGCTGCCCGACTACGACGCCGCAGTGATCAACGGCAACTACGCCATCGCCGGCAAGCTGAGCCCGAAGAAAGACTCCCTTGCGCTGGAGTCGGCCAAGAACAGCCCCTACGCCAACTTCCTCGCCGTCGACAAGAGCAAGAAGAACGACGAGCGCGTGCAGAAGCTCGCGAAGCTGCTCAACTCCGACCAGGTCAAGAAGTTCATCGAGACGCACTACAAGGACGGCTCCGTGCTGCCCTCCTTCGGCAGGACGAGCTGACCCCGCCACGGCTCACGACGGCCCGTACCTGCCTTATCAGCGCAGATACGGGCCGTCATACTTGGCACATTCGCAGGCAGATGCTGCATGCTTGTGCACTCAAAGACGGGCAGGACAGCCCGAACGTATTCACGGAGCTGCACGAAGCCGTACGGCGCTTCGCGGAGCTCTACGTCCACGGCGTGGGAGCAGGCTGCATGACATCCACCTTTCCGGACATCTCCATCAGCACGGAGCGTCTGGTGCTGCGGCCCTTCGAGGACACGGACGTCCCCGCCCTCGGCGACATGATGAACGACGAAGCCGTCGTCGCCTGGACCGCGCAGCCCTTCCCGTACACCACGGCACACGCCGAGGAGTGGGTGACCGAAGGCGCCCCCGCCGTCCGCACCTCCGGCCGCGGCCTCGTCCTCGCCGTCACCGAATTCCTCACCCAGCGCCTGGTCGGCACCGTCCGGATCGACCGCCCCGACTGGCGGATACGCGGCGCCGAACTCTCCTACATCACCGCGCCCTGGGCCCGCGGCGAGGGTTACGCCTGCGAATCCGCGCTGGCCGTCGCCCAGTGGCTCTTCCGCGACCAGAAGTTCGAGCGGCTGGAGCTCCGCACCGCCGCCGGCAACACCGCGGCCCAACAGGTCGCCCAGAAGCTCGGCTGCATCAGCGAAGGCGTCCTCCGCAACGCCTGGATAGCCCGCTCCCGCACCGAGGACGGCGGCTGGACCGACATCCGCACCGACCTCATCGTCTGGAGCCTGCTGCCCGAGGACTTCGACGGTCTCCCCGAGCAGACCGCCGACGCCGGCGGCTTCGCCTACCCGGAGTGGAACTGAGGAACCGGCCACCGAGCCGGGCCCGCGCCCCCGGCGCCCACGCCCGGCGGCACCGCCCGACGCTCGGGGTACGCTCACCTGATCCACCCCCGCACCGCCGGGCCGACCGCACGGACGGCTGCACGATCAGCCGTACGGACAACCGCACGACGAGACCAGGGAGACAGCTGCAGATGGCCGACCGCGTCACCGTGATCGGGTGGGACGGCTCGCCTCTGACCGCCGCCGCACGCTCCGCACTGAGCGCGGCGACCCTGGTGGCCGGCGCCGCCCACCACCTGGCGCTCAAAGAAGTGCCGCCCGCCGCCGAACGCATCAGACTCGGC
Organism: Streptomyces niger; assembly: GCF_000718305.1. Classification (GTDB taxonomy): domain Bacteria; phylum Actinomycetota; class Actinomycetes; order Streptomycetales; family Streptomycetaceae; genus Streptomyces; species Streptomyces niger. The sequence goes on along the minus strand of NZ_JOFQ01000017.1, from coordinate 170,995 downwards.
AGTGTCGAACTGGCGGCCCGCCGGATCGCCCAGCACCGCGGCACCGCCGTCGTCCTCGCCGACGGCGACCCCGGCTTCTTCGGCGTCGTCCGCACCCTGCGCGCCCCCGAACACGGCCTCGAAGTCGAGGTCGTCCCGGCCGTCTCCTCCGTCGCCGCCGCCTTCGCCCGCGCCGGCATGCCCTGGGACGACGCCCAGATCGTCGTCGCCCACAGCCGCGACCTGCGGCGCGCCGTCAACGTCTGCCGCGCCCACACCAAGGTCGCCGTCCTCACCTCGCCCGGCGCGGGCCCCGCCGAACTGGCCCTCCTGCTGCGCGACGTGCACCGCACCTTCGTCATCTGCGAGGCACTGGGCACCACCCAGGAGCAGGTGACCGTCCTCACGTCCGACAAGGCCGCCGACCACGTATGGCGCGACCCCAACGTCGTCATCGTGGTGGGCGGGCCGGCCGGCAGCGCCGCCACCCAGGGCACGGGCTGGCTCGCCGGCCACGAGGTCGGCTACCCCACCGGCCCCCGCGGCTGGGGCCTCTCCGACAGCGCGTACGGTGGCGGCCTCTCCGAAGGCGAGTCCGGCCAGCTACGCACCGCCCAGCTCGCCCGCCTCGGACCCGCCGTCGGCGACCTGGTCTGGGACATCGGCTCCGGTTCCGGCGCCGCCGCCGTGGAGGCCGCCCGCTTCGGCGCGGCCGTCATCGCCGTCGACGCCGACGAGGACGCCTGCGCCCGTACGACGGCCGTGGCCCGCAGGTACGGCGTACAGCTCCAGGTCGTGCACGGCCGGGCGCCCCAGGTGCTCGAAGACCTGCCCGAGCCGGACGTCGTCCGCATCGGAGGCGGCGGCACGGCCGTCGTCACCGCCTGCGCGGCGCGCCGCCCCGAACGCATCGTCACCCACGCCGCCACCCGCGACGAGGCCGAGGCGCTCGGCCGCGCACTGGCCGACGGGGGCTACGAAGTGGAGTGCGCGCTGCTGCAGTCCGTCGAGCTGGACACCTCCGTATGGGTGGAGCGGGAGCGGGCCGTCGTCTTCCTCGTGTGCGGTTACCGCGTGCATCACCCCTGACCCGAACGGTCACCCGTGGGAGGTAGGCTGGCGGATCGTTGCGCCGCCGTTCCGCGATCGGAGCCCTAGGTCAAAAACCGGAAAAATCCGAGGTTTTGGCCGCACAAGATGCTCTTGAGGGCGGACGTGCCGCGAGGCGCGCTCGCTCGTTCTAGCTATGGGGGCGGTCGGCGCGTGCCGCGGTCGAGCGCGTCGGACGAGCGGTTGGAAGGAGCACTACCGATGGGCGAGGGGTACGCATGACCGACACCGGCCAGGTCCCGGGCGAGGGACTGCCGGAGAACGCAGGCGGACATCCCGGAGGGCCGTTGCCTGCGGCCGCTCCCGCCCCTGCCGACGCCGGCCAGCAGCCGCACGACGCGTACGCCTACCTCGACACCGCCGAGCAGGCCGAGGACGACGACCTGCTGATGCCGGGCGCCCAGGGCGCCTGGGGCAGCGAGCAGCAGGCGCACGCCGAGCAGCAGACCCCGTACGTCGACTACACCCCCGGGCGCGGCGCGGTGTACGACCCGGTGGCGGCGTACGACCCGACCCCGTACGAGCCGATGGCGTACGCCGAGGAACAGCCGGCGGCCCGGCCCTCGGCTCCTGACCCCGGCGCCGATGTGCCATCGGCCGAGGTCCACCCGCCCGCCGGTGCGCACGAGCACGGCGGCCGGGACACCGGCTCCGTCGACGTCAGCGGCGTACGGGAGCCCGAGGCCGCGCAGCCGCAGCCGGACGCGCCCCACGCGGGCGCCCCGCAGCCGGGCGCCATGCCGGGCCAGGCCGCGCTGCCGAAGCAGAGCACGCCGGCCCGCCGGCCGCTGCACATGGGCCCGCCCGTCCCCGAGGCGCACACCGGCGGCGTGGTGCGTTCGCTCGCCGACCGCGGCCCCGCCGGCACCCCGCAGCCGCCTCAGCGGCACGCGGGCCCGCCGACCGTCGGCCCCGAGTACCTCGACATCCCGCGCGACGAGCCGGGCCCGCTGCCGGCGGCGACCCCCGGGCCGCTGCCGGAGCCGACCCCGGGCGCGCTGCCGGCGGAGGACGCCCAGCAGGGCACCGACCAGCAGGCGGCGGGCTCGCAGGCGGCTCCGGCCGCTCCGCAGCCGATGCCGGAGGCCGAGTCGGTCACGCCGGCCGAACAGGGCGAGCAGACCGTCCAGCCGGCGGCGGCCGAGCAGCCCGCGCCGATCGAGCAGCCGGCGCCGGTCGAGCAGCCCGGACAGGCTGCCGCACCCGGTGGCGTGACCATTCCGGCGCAGCTGCCGGCGTGGGGCGCGGAGCCGGTCGGGGCGGAGCCGGCGGGCGCGGGAAGCGACCCGGCGGCGGGCACCGTCGCGGAGACGGCTGCCGAGACTGCTGAGGTGGCTGCCGAGGCGGCCGAGACTGCTGAGGCGACTGAGGTGGCTGCCGAGGTGGCTGAGGTCGCCGACGAGCAGTCGCAGCAGGCCGCGGTCGCCGCGGCGGCCGCGGTGGACGCTCCGGACGCGGGCCAGGAGGGCCCGGGGGAGACCCAGGACATTTCGGGGGCGCCCCAGGGCGTTTCGGAGACACGCCAGGACGCCGCAGTCGGTCCTGTCGCGGCCGGGGCGCCCGCGGAGACCCAGGCCCAGGACCAGGCTCAGACCCCGGTCGAGCAGCCCCAGGCGGACGTGCAGCACGCGGTCGCGGCGCCGCTCCCCGAGGCCGAGGCGGCCGAGCACGCCGCCTCCGACCGGCCCGAGGCCGAGACGGCCGCGCCGCAGAACGACACCGAGGGCGAGCAGGGCCCCGCGGACGGTACGGCCGAAGCCGCACCGGCAGCCGCGGAGCAGCCCGACGCCGAGCCCGCAGCAGAGGAACACGTGCACGACGAAGAACAGGCCGTGGCCGAGCCGGCCCCGGTCACCGCGCCCGCCGAGGCGCAGCCCGCAGCGGACGCCCAGGCCGCCGAGCCCGCCCCGCAGGACGCCGCCGAGCTGGTCCAGCTCGGCGAGGACGGCGCGGAGGACACGGCCGGCGCGAAGGTGCCCCGGGCCCGTTCGGCACGCTCGGCCAAGGCGAAGGCCACCCAGGCAGCGATCGACGCCGCCTTCGCGGCGGATCCGGTGGAGCCGGTGGTACCGGTCGACGCCGCTGCCCCGGCTGAGCCCGCCGCGCCTGCTGAGCCCGCCGCGCCGGTCGAGGCCGCCGCACCGACCGAGACCGTTGCTGAGGAGGGCGTGGCCGAGGCGGCTCCGGTCGCCGAGCCTGAGGCCGAGGCCGGGCCCGAGGTCGCCCCGGTCGCCGAGTCCGATGCCGTTCCGGAGGTCGCTCCTGAGGCGGACCCGGCGGCAGCGGTGGAGACGCCTGCGGTGGCTGAGGCTCCCGAGGTCACCGAGACTGCTGATTCTCCTGAGACCGCCGAGACTCCTGAGGCTGCTGAGTCTTCTGAGGCGGCGCAGGCCGAGACAGTTGCGCAGCCCGAGGCGCCGGCCTCGCCGGATGCGGCAGCAGCCGCGAACGAGGCCGTCGAGGAGCCGGCAGCCGGGGAGCAGGCAGCCGAGGAGACGCCCGCTGCGGACACGACGACTGCGGATGCGGAGCCTGCGGACACGACCTCTGTGGACGCCGAGCCTGCGCAGGCCGAGGCCGCCGAGGCCACCGAACCCGCCGGGCCTGTCGAGACCGCCGCGGCCACGGATGCGGCCGACGGCACCGCCGAGGCGGAGCCGTCCACGGCACCGGGACCGGCACCTGAGACTGGTTCCGACGACGCTCCCGAGGCCGAGGCCGAGGCCGAAGCCGCACCGGCGGCCGACGCGGAGGCTCCGGAAGGCGAGCCCGAGCTCGCCCCGGCTGCGGCGCCCGACGCGGAAACCGCCACCGAGGCCGGTGTCGAGGAGCCCACGGCCGAGGCCGAAGCACCCGACGCAGTCGCAGCCGCAGCCGCAGCCGCAGCCGCAGCCGCAGCCGCAGCCGAAGGCGCGGAGGCGCCCCGGCCCGTCGACCCCGCCGCCGGTTACGGCGACGAGGAGCGTGCGGCCGTACACCGCGTCATGCGGGAGCGCCGGGACATCCGCAACGGCTTCCGCAGCGACCCGATCCCCAACGACGTACTGCTGCGCGTCCTGGAGGCGGCGCACACCGCACCCAGCGTCGGCCACTCCCAGCCCTGGGACTTCGTCGTCATCCGGTCCGCCGAGACGCGCGAGCGGATGCACGAGCTGGCGATGCAGCAGCGCGAGGCGTACGCCAAGTCGCTGCCCAAGGCGCGCGCGAAGCAGTTCCGCGAGCTGAAGATCGAGGCGATCCTCGACACCCCGATCAACATCGTCGTCACCGCCGACCCCACCCGCGGCGGCCGCCACACGCTCGGCCGGTACACCCAGCCGCAGATGGCCCCGTACAGCTCCGCGCTCGCCGTGGAGAACCTCTGGCTCGCGGCGCGCGCCGAGGGCCTCGGCGTCGGCTGGGTCAGCTTCTTCGACGAGCGCGAGATGGTCCGCGAGCTGGGCCTGCCCGACCACCTGGAGATCGTCGCGTACCTGTGCGTCGGGTACGTCGACGAGTTCCCGGAGGAGCCCGAGCTGATGCAGGCCGGGTGGTCCAAGCGCCGCCCGCTGTCCTGGGTCGTGCACGAGGAGACGTACGGGCGCCGTGCGCTGCCCGGGGCCGAGCCGCACGACCTGCTCCAGGAGACCCTGCAGGGCATCCGCCCGCTGGACGCCAAGGCGCTCGGCGAGGCCTGGGAGCGGCAGAAGCGGATGACCAAGCCGGCCGGCGCGCTCGGCATGCTGGAGATCATCTCGGCGCAGCTGTGCGGCCTGTCGCGAAAGTGCCCGCCGCCCATCCCGGAGCCCGCCGCCGTGGCGATCTTCGCGGGTGACCACGGCGTGCACGCCCAGGGCGTCACCCCGTGGCCCCAGGAGGTCACCGGCCAGATGGTCGCCAACTTCCTCGGCGGCGGCGCGGTCTGCAACGCCTTCGCCAACCAGGTCGGCGCCGAGGTCTGCGTCGTGGACGTCGGCGTGAAGTCGGAGCTGCCGGCCACCCCCGGCCTGCTGCCCCGCAACGTACGCCCCGGTACGGACGACATGACCGCCGGGCCGGCCATGTCCCGCGAGGACGTGCTCAAGGCCATCGAGGTGGGCATCGAGACCGCCCGCGACCTGGTCTCGGCCGGGAACAAGGCGCTGCTCACGGGCGAGATGGGGATCGCGAACACCACCGCGTCCGCGGCGCTGATCTCCGTCTACACCGGCACCGACCCCGCCGAGGTCACCGGGCGTGGCACGGGCATCAACGACGAGACGCACGCCCGCAAGGTCGACGTCGTCCGCCGCGCGCTCGAACTGCATCAGCCGGACCCGGGCGACCCGATCGGCGTCCTCGCGGCCATCGGCGGCCTGGAGCACGCCGCGCTGGTCGGCCTGATCCTCGGCGGCGCGTCGCTGCGTACGCCGGTGATCCTGGACGGCGTGAGCGCCGGCGCGGCTGCGCTGGTGGCGCGGGCCGTGGCCCCCGAGGCGCTGGCCGCCTGCATCGCGGGCCACCGCAGCGCCGAGCCCGGCCATGTCGCGGCCCTGACCAAGCTGGGCCTGCGCCCGCTGGTCGACCTCGACCTGCGCCTCGGCGAGGGCACCGGCGCGCTGCTCGCCCTGCCGATCGTGCAGAGCGCGGCGCGTGCGATGCACGAGGTCGCCACGTTCGACTCCGCCGGAGTCACCGAAAAGGGCTGAGCGGGGCTGAGCCGGTGGGGGAGCGGCCGCCCGGAGGTGGCCGCTCCCCCACGCACGCGGACCGCATCGCTCCGGCGTACGTGAGCCCGCCCTGCGTACGCGGGTACGTGAGCCCGCCCTGCGTACGCGGGTACGCGGGTCCGTCCTGCGTACGCGGGCCGTGCCCCCACGCACATGGGCCGGGTCTCGCGCACGCGGGCCGTCCCGACGCACGCGGATCGCGTGGAGCGGGAGGCGCCGCGTCGGCCGTTGCGGCCGTGCCCTGGTCCGGCCGGCCCGAACCCCGTCGTCCCATGCCCGCGCATGACCACCGGCCCGCGGCCAAATAGGCTGTGGGCCGGAACGCGTGGCCGCCCGTACCGGCCGCACCACCACCCTCACGCCGCTCCAGCGCCGAAGCGGCCCCGCATCACCCGCACAAGGAGCCGTACCGCCATGGCCGTTCCCTCCGAGCACGCCGCCTATCCCGTCGGCCTGCGCCTGACCGGCCGCCGGGTCGTGGTGCTGGGCGGCGGGCAGGTCGCCCAGCGCCGGCTGCCCGCGCTGATCGCCGCCGGCGCCGACATCCTGCTGATCTCGCCGTCCGCCACGCCCTCCGTCGAGGCCATGGCCGACGCCGGCGAGCTGGCCTGGGAGCGGCGTACGTACCAGCCGGGCGACCTCGCGGACGCCTGGTACGCGCTGATCTCCACCGACGACGACGCGGCCAACGCCGCCGCCTCCCAGGAGGCCGAGGAGCACCGCGTCTGGGCCGTACGCTCCGACGATGCCGAGGCGGCCACCGCCTGGACGCCGGCCACCGGCCGCAGCGAAGGCGTCACCGTCGCCGTCCTCAACACCGCCTCCGCCGGTCGCGACCCGCGCCGCGCCGCCGCCGTGCGGGACGCCATCGTCGAGGGCCTGCGGGACGGCACGATCGCCGCGCCGCACCACCGGCGGCGTACCGCGGGCGTCGCCCTGGTCGGCGGCGGCCCCGGCGACCCCGACCTGATCACCGTGCGCGGCCGCCGGCTGCTCGCCGAGGCGGACGTGGTGATCGCCGACCGGCTCGGCCCCCGCGACCTGCTGGACGAGCTGCCGCCGCACGTCGAGGTGATCGACGCGGCGAAGATCCCGTACGGCCGGTTCATGGCGCAGGAGGCCATCAACAACGCGCTCATCGAGCACGCCAAGGCCGGCAAGGCCGTGGTGCGCCTCAAGGGCGGCGACCCGTTCGTCTTCGGACGGGGGATGGAGGAGGCCGAGGCGCTGGCCGCCGAGGGCATCACCTGCACGGTCGTGCCGGGCATCTCCAGCTCCATCAGCGTGCCGGGCGCGGTCGGCGTGCCCGTCACGCACCGCGGCGTGGCCCACGAGTTCACGGTCGTGTCCGGCCATGTCGCGCCCGACGACCCGCGCTCGCTGGTCGACTGGTCGTCGCTGGCCAAGCTGCGCGGCACGCTCGTGATCCTCATGGGCGTGGACAAGATCGGCGCCATCGCCGCGGCGCTGGTGCGGCACGGGCGGGGCGCCGACACTCCGGTCGCCGTGGTCCAGGAGGGCACGATGGCGACCCAGCGCCGCGTCGACGCCACGCTGGAGACGGTCGGGGCGCGGGTCAAGGAAGAGGACGTCCGCCCGCCCGCCGTCATCGTCATCGGCGACGTGGTGAACGCGGCGCAGACCTTCAGGCCGTGAGCGTCGCGGCGTGAAGTGACGCTTCGCCACCTGGTCCCCCTTTGCTGGGGTTATACAGGGGGTACGCGCGCGAGCCGCAGTTGTCCACAGGGCGCAGCCGGCCGTAACCGTAGGTAACAAATCCGGCTCCCGGCATGGGAACCACAACGACGACAAGGCACCATCGACCCGTGGCAGACATCATCACCGTCGACGACCCCGACGACCCCCGGCTGCGCGACTACATCGGCCTCACCGACGTGGAGCTGCGCCGCAGGCGCGAACCGGCCGAGGGGCTGTTCATCGCCGAGGGCGAGAAGGTGATCCGGCGCGCCAAGCAGGCCGGATACGAGATGCGGTCCATGCTGCTCTCCGCCAAATGGGTCGATGTCATGCGCGACGTCATCGACGAGGTGCCGGCCCCGGTGTACGCCGTCGATCCCGAGCTCGCCGAGCAGGTGACGGGCTACCACGTGCACCGTGGCGCGCTCGCCTCCATGCAGCGCAAGCCGCTCCCGGAGGCGAGCGAGCTGCTCGCCTCCGCGCGCCGTGTCGTCGTCATGGAAGCGGTCAACGACCACACCAACATCGGCGCGATCTTCCGCAGCGCCGCGGCGCTCGGCATGGACGCCGTACTGCTCTCGCCGGACTGCGCCGATCCGCTCTACCGGCGGTCGGTGAAGGTGTCGATGGGCGCGGTGTTCTCCGTGCCGTACGCGCGGCTGGAGCAGTGGCCGCGGAGCCTGGAGACCGTACGGGAAGCGGGCTTCAAGCTACTCGCGCTCACGCCCGACGAGAAGGCCACCGCCATCGACGAGGCGGCCCCGCACCGTCTGGAGCGGGCCGCGCTCATGCTCGGGGCCGAGGGCGACGGGCTGTCCCGCCAGGCCCTGGTCGCGGCCGACGAATGGGTCCGCATCCCGATGGCCCACGGTGTCGACTCGCTGAACGTCGGCGCGGCCGCGGCGGTCGCCTTCTACGCGGTGGCCACGGGACGCCCGGACACGGCCTGAAAGCACGGCGTGGGCCCGACCCACGGGAGCGTGCGGTTCACGGGAGCGTGCGTTCCACGGGCCCGCCGCCCGCCGCACGAGGAGGGCTGAGGGTGCCCGCACCATGAGCGCTTAGGGTGCCCGCACGTGGAGCGTTGAGGGGCCCATACGAGGAGCGCTGAGGGTGTGCCCGTACGAGGAGCGTTGAGCGGCGTCGTACGAGGAGCGTTTCAGCGTGTTTCAGCGTTCCGAAGCGTTCCTCCACGGACGGCCCCCTCAGCCCCTCAGCCCCCGCTGACGCCCGATGTTCCCGGCGTCCCCGCCGCGTCGTCCGCGCCCGTTCCCCGCGCCTGAGGCGCATGCGTCGCCGGGGTATCCGCCACCCGCGCACCCACCGAGTGCGTCCCGTGCGTCCCCCGGTCGTGGGCCGAGCCGAGTACGCCCAGGCCGCGGGTGGGGCCCTGGCAGCCTTGGGCAGCTGCGATGCCGAGGGCCACGAGCAGGGTCACCGTCACGAACACGATGAGCCGCTGGCGGAGCAGCCGGCGGTCCGGGCCCGCCGGACGGCGGCCGCCCGACGTGGAGCGCGCGGCCGGGCGTGAACCGTTTCGCCCCGTCGAACGCGCGCCCGGCACCCGTCCCGCAGCGCGGCCGCCCGAGCGCCCTTCGGAGTGCGGCGCCGCGGACCTGCCGTTGGAGCCGGGGCCGGAGCGGCCGGGGGCGTTGGAGGCCGACCGGCCGTTCGAGTTCGCCGCTGCGGAGCGGCCGTTCGAGCCGGTGGCCGAGCGGCCGTTGCTGCTCGCAGGCGCCGACCTGCCGTTCGACCCGGCGGGCGCCGAACCGGAGGAACGCCCGTTGGAGGAGGGGGCGGGAGACGGGGAAGCGGGACGCGCACCGCTGCTCCCCGTCGCGGGCCGGCCGCCGCTCTGGCCCGGGGCCGGCGGCCAGCTGCCGTTCGTGCCTGCCGAGCGGGAACCGGACGGGCGGGACACGGAAGGCCGCGAGGAGGACTGCGGACGCGGCGTACTGGGCCCCTGCCCCGGCACACCCCGCTCGTCCCCGCGCTGGCGTACGAACTCCTCCGCCCGGCGCCCCGAGGCACGGTCCGGCGCGGCCCGGTCCGTCCGTACCAGCGCCTCGCCGGGCAGCCCGTCCACCGGCCCGTCGGACAGCCCGTGCGCCTCGCGCGCGGCGATCTCCTTCAGCCGCAGCGACAGCGACAGGGTGCTGGGGCGCTCGGCGGGGTCCTTGGCCAGACAGGACTCGATCAGCGGCACCAGCGCGTCGGGCACCCCGGCCAGCTGCGCCTCCTCGTGCACCACCCGGTAGAGCATGACCTCGGAACTGCCATGGCCGAAAGGAGAGTCCGCGGTACAGGCGTACGCCAGCGTCGCCCCGAGCGCGAAGATGTCCGTGGCGGGCGTGACGGCCGCGCCGCGCACCTGCTCGGGCGCCAGGAAGCCGGGCGAACCGACGGCCGTGCCGACGTGCGTCAGCGTGCTCGCGCCGGTCGCCCAGGCGATGCCGAAGTCGATGATCCGCGGGCCCTTCGGGGACAGCAGGATGTTCGACGGCTTCAGGTCACGGTGGACCACGCCCGCGTCGTGGACGGCGAGCAGCCCCTCGGAGAGCGCCGCACCGATCGTCGCGACCTGCGTCGGCGGCAGCGGACCCTCGTCGTTGACCTTGTCGTGGAGGGAGGGCCCGGGAACGTACTGCGTGGCGAACCACGGCCGGTCCGCGTCCAGGTCGGCCGCCACCAGCCGCGCCGTGCAGCCGCCCCGGATCCGCCGCGCGGCCTGCACCTCGCGCGCGAAGCGGGAGCGGAATTCGTGGTCCTCGGCCAGGTCGGGGCGGATCACCTTCAGGGCCACCCGCTGGCCGCGCTTGTCGGACCCGAGGTAGACCACGCCCATGCCGCCGGCGCCCAGCCGCCGGTGCAGCCGGAACGAGCCGACGACCCGCGGATCCTCGCGCCGGAGCCGCATCATCGCCATGTCCGTCCCCTACCTGCGGTGGGGAGGCCCCACTCCGCTGCATCCGTCTGACGTGCCACAGCTTACGGATTGACGGCGCGCTGCGCTGTCAGGCCGCGCATGCGTCGGCCATGGATTGTCGGCGGCGCGCGTACGGTGAGCGCCGCGCAGCCGGAATGTGCCTGTGTGCGTGCGGAGTTCCGCGGCACGGGCCCAAGGGTCGGCCCCGGCACGGGGATTGGCGGCCCGGCGGGGGCGGCGCCCGAACGGTGGACGTCGCAGCGGAACCGGGACGGGGCGCGACGGGGTCCCGGGGCGGCCCACCGGCCGGCCCCGGGAGGCGGCGGGCGGGGGAGTGGCGGAAGTGACCGAAGTCACGCGAAGCGGCGGACCTGGGACACACCCGGGCATCGGGGCGGGCATCCGGGCATCTCGGCGGCCGGGCATCGGACGGGCCTACCGGCACCCGACGGGGACCCGGCCGACCGCCCCGTCCGGGATCTCCCTGAATGCCGAGGCCGGGTCTCCACCCAGGGGAGTAGATGCCGGCGGCTGCCGTCATCCTCCTGGAGGCCTGTGGATCGGTACGTCGGACTGACGCGGCACAGCCGCGCGCTGCCTAGTGTGGAGGTCAAGCGGTGGGCGCGGTACTCGTCCCCCGAGGTCGGACGCCCGCCGCTGTGAACGAGGGGAGCGGGGCGATGGCGGACACGGCGGGACGGACGGACCTCCGTGAGCAGGGGCGCAGGGTGGCCGCCGTGCTCGGCGTGCACGAGCCCTCGGGCACCCGCCACCCGCTGGTGGCGGTGGCCATGGCGCTCCCCCTGGCGGTGCTGCTGGCCGTCGTTTTCGGCGGCTGGGACGCCGTCATGACACAGGCGTCGTCCGTGGCCGGAATGCTGGGGCGCTGAGGGCTCCGGTCCCGGAAGAGCGGTCCGGGAGCGGAGCGCGTACAGCGCCCCGGGGACAAGCCTCCGGCCGATTGACCCCGTGGGGACGGGGGTGCGGCGGACGGCACGAACGGCCGGGCATCTGGGGAGATGCCCGGCCTTCGCGCGTCCGGGGCGGCTCGGGCCGCCCCACCGGCGGTGCGTACGATCCGAGCGGCGGAGCCGGCCGGTGCGCTCTGCGCGAGCCGGGTCCGTACGAACCGAGGGGGAATGATGTCCCGCGCCCTGATACGCCGCCTGACGGCACTCTCCGAGGCCCACGAGGCAGCCGCGCCGCCGGGCGTCCCCGGCCCGCGCGAGCCCTCGTCCCTCGTGGTCGAGGGCTCGCTCCCCGCCCCCGTGGTCCTCGCCGACCGTCCCGACGGGACCGTGGTCCGCGCCGGGCGTACCGTCGCCAAGGCGCACGCGCCCGATTGCGACGCCGCCGCGCTCGCCGTCCGGCTGCGCATCGCCGCCCACCCGCGGCTGCACGGGACGCTGCTGCCCCCGCTGCCGGTCACGGGGCCGGACGGCCATCTCGCCCGGTACGACGACGGCCGCCCGCTCACCCGCTGGCCGTACGGCCTCCCGGTCGCGCCGGACGATCCGGACGGCGCGCCCTGGGAGGACGCGGCCCGGCTCCTCGCACGGCTGCACGCCGTGGACCCGGAGACGCTGCCGGGCCCGGTGCCGCCGATGCGCGGCCCGGCCAAGGCCGCCCGCGCGCTGGCCCGGATGCGGGCCGCGTCCATCGAGGCCGTGCCGTCGCTCGCCGCCGCGGCCCGCACGGTGGCGGCCGGCTGGGCCGCGCTGCCGGCCTGGGCGCGCGACGAGGCGCCCGCGCCGGGGCCCGGCCTGCTCTGCCACGGCGATCTGCACCTGGGCCAGCTCGTGCGGTACCCCGTGCCCGACGGGCGCTGGCTGCTCATCGACGTGGACGATCTCGGGGTGGGGGAGCCGGGCTGGGACCTCGCGCGACCGGCCGCCTGGTTCGCGAGCGGGCTGCTCGCCCCGGAGGTCTGGGCGCGCTTCCTCGGCGCGTACCGGGCGGCCGGCGGCCGTGCCGTACGGGCCGAGGGCGATCCGTGGCCGGAACTGGACGTGCCGGCGCGTGCCCTGACGATTCAGACCGCCGCCCTCGCCGTCGCCAAGGCCGCTCCCGAAGGCCGCCCGCTGGACGAGGTGGAGAGCGCGCTCGTCGACTCCTGTGCCCGGATGGTCCGCTGACGGACCGGCTGCTCTGGTGACAAGCTGTTACGTACCGGGGCAGTTGAGGTGCGGTTTTGCGTCGTAGGGTGAACACACCAACGGTGGACGGAGGTTCGTTGCCGCCGCCGTGCGATCACAGGAGTTGAAACCGACATGCAGTGTCCCAAGTGCCATGCGCCGATGCATACGTACAACCGGAACGGGGTCCAGATCGAGCAGTGCTCCGGCTGCCGCGGGATCTTCCTGGACTACGGCGAGCTGGAGTCGCTGACCCGGCTGGAGTCCCAGTGGTCGCAGCAGGCCCCGCCGCCCCCGCCGGCGCCCGCGCCGCAGGCCTACCCGGCGGCCCCGGCCTGGGGAGCCCCGCACCACGGGCACCACGGCCACCATGGACACCACGGCCACCGCAGCTTCGGCCGGATGCTCTTCTCCTCCTGATCGCCGGTGCCCGCCCGGCCCCCGGCGGGCCGGGCGCCCGGCGAGGCTGCCCACGGCAACGACGAAGGGCCGGAGCTTCCGCTCCGGCCCTTCGCCTGTCGTGTGGACGATACTGGGATTGAACCAGTGACCTCTTCCGTGTCAGGGAAGCGCTCTCCCGCTGAGCTAATCGTCCTCGGGACCATGGTCACTCCGCGAAGTGAGTCATGGGGGTACTGCGTGCGCGATACTGGGATTGAACCAGTGACCTCTTCCGTGTCAGGGAAGCGCTCTCCCGCTGAGCTAATCGCGCGGGGGTCCGAATCGATCCGATCCTAGCAGATCAAGATCATTTTCGTACCGGGTCGTTCAGGCGCTGAGCCTTGCGGACCAGTGGACGATACTGGGATTGAACCAGTGACCTCTTCCGTGTCAGGGAAGCGCTCTCCCGCTGAGCTAATCGTCCTTGGAGGTGGAGACGGGATTTGAACCCGTGTAGACGGCTTTGCAGGCCGTTGCCTCGCCTCTCGGCCACTCCACCTGGAGCGCAGGGGTTCGGGAAGATCCCCCACTCAGAGCGGACAACGAGGCTCGAACTCGCGACCTCAACCTTGGCAAGGTTGCGCTCTACCAACTGAGCTATGTCCGCAGGTGCCTCCCCCAGACTAACGTCTGAGAGCTGCTGTCTTCGATCGGCTTCCGCTTTTCGCTTCCGCGTCCCGGCGACGTGTTGAACTCTAGCGGATTCCTGGGCCAGTACAAAAACGCGTTTGTGCAGCGTGCTGCGGTGGTCGCTCGACCGGCCCGGCGCCGGGGCCGCCGTCCTAGACTCGACGGCGTGCACGACCTGCCTCCATTGGCCCGCTTCGGCGGCCGCATCGCCTCTGACCTGCGCGACGTCACGAGTGACCCCGCGGCCCTGGACTCCGCGGGCTGGTGGGCCGTCGTCGCCGACTTCGAGGGCCGCCTCGTGTGCGCGCGCTTCGGCGACGTACGGGAGGACCCCGGCCACCGCCCCCGCGGCGCCTGGCGCGGACCCGCGCGCGAGGCCTGGACCTCCTCCCTGGACCGCGCCGCCTACACCGCGGGCGTCCGCCGCATACGCGAGCACATCGCGGCGGGCGAGGTCTACCAGGCGAACCTCTGCCGCATCCTCTCCGCGCCGCTGCCCGATCCCGGCCGCGCCGACGTCGACGCGCTGACCGCGCTGCTGGCCCGGGGCAACCCGGCGCCGTACGCCGGCACGGTCCGCCTGCCCGCGCACGGGGTGGAGGTGGCCACCGCCTCGCCCGAGCTGTACCTGCGCCGGACCGGCCGTACGGTCGAGTCCGGCCCGATCAAGGGCACCGGGCGCACGGCGGCGGATCTGCTGGAGAAGGACCACGCCGAGAACGTGATGATCGTGGACCTGGTCCGCAACGACATGGGGCGGGTGTGCGCCACCGGCTCCGTGACCGTCCCCGCGCTGTGCGCGATCGAGGCCCACCCGGGGCTGGTGCACCTCGTGTCCACCGTGCGCGGCGAGCTGGCCGAAGGGGCGGGCTGGCCCGAGCTGCTCATCGGCACCTTCCCGCCCGGCTCCGTCACCGGCGCGCCCAAGCGCAGCGCCCTGGACATCATCGAAGCCCTGGAGACCGCGCCCCGCGGCCCGTACTGCGGCGGCGTCGGCTGGGTGGACGCCGACCGGGGCACCGGCGAGCTGGCGGTGGGCATCCGCACCTTCTGGGTGGACCGGCAGGCCGCCGCGGGCCCCGTCCTGCGCTTCGGCACCGGCGCCGGCATCACCTGGGGCTCCGACCCCGACCGCGAGTGGGACGAGACCGAGCTCAAAGCGGCCCGGCTGCTGGCGGTAGCGTCGGATACGTACGAAACGACTGGAGGAACGACGCGATGAAGATCTGGCTCGACGGGGAACTGCGGGACGCGGACAGTGCCCGGGTCTCCGTCTTCGACCACGGACTGACGGTCGGGGACGGCGTCTTCGAGACCCTCAAGGCCGAGGACGGCCGCGCCTTCGCGCTCACCCGACACCTCCACCGACTGACCGCCTCGGCCCGCGGTCTCGGGCTGCCCGACCCGGACGAGGACGAGGTACGCCGCGCCTGCGACGCCGTCCTGGCCGCCAACCCCGTGCCGCTCGGCCGGCTGCGCATCACCTACACCGGTGGCCACTCCCCGCTCGGCTCCGACCGCGGCGAGGCCGGCCCCACCCTCGTCGTCGCGCTGGGCGAGACCACCCGCCGGCCCGACACCACGGCGACGATCACCGTCCCCTGGACCCGCAACGAGCGTGGCGCGCTCACCGGCCTGAAGACCACCTCGTACGCCGAGAACGTCGTCGCGCTGGCCCGCGCCCGCCAGCAGGGCGCCAGCGAGGCGCTGTTCGCCAACACGGTGGGGCAGCTGTGCGAGGGCACCGGCTCCAACGTCTTCGTCGTCCTCGACGGCGAACTGCACACCCCGCCCGTGGAGTCCGGCTGCCTGGCCGGCATCACCCGCGCGCTGACCGTCGAATGGACCGGCGCCAAGGAGACCGACCTGCCGCTGGACGTCCTGGAGCGGGCCGAGGAGATCTTCCTGACCTCCACCCTGCGCGACGTCCAGGCCGTCACCCGCAACGACGGCCGGCAGCTCGGGGACGGCCCGGGGCCGGTGACCGCCAAGGCCATGCGGATCTTCGCCGAGCGCGCCGCGGCCGACTTCGACCCCCGCTGAGGCCCGCCTGACCAGGCGGATGTCTGAGGGGGCGCGCGCGGGGACAGAACAACAGCGTGACCACAACGCTGCGCCCCACCGGCCCGGAGGAGCACCTGGAGGGTGGCGCCCGGGCCCGTTCTTACGACGTCTGCGTCAACAGCCGTCCCGTGGGCCGGCTCCGGCTCGCCACCGACCCGCGGTCGGCGCTGCCCACGGGCCGCCTCGCCGACCTCTGGATCGACGAGCCCGACCGGCGACGGGGCCGCGCCACCGTCGCCGCCCTGGCCGCCGAGGAAGTGCTCCGCGGCTGGGGCTGCCGGCGCATCGAGTTCTTCGTGCCCGCCGACGCCACGCCCGCGCTGCGGCTCAGCGCCGCGCTCGGCTACACCGAGCGTGCCCACCGGATGCGCAAGGACCTCACCACGCCGCCCGCGCTGCCGCCCGGCAGCACCGACCGGCCGCTGGACGAGGCGGAGTACCCCGGCTGGCAGGCGTCGGCGCAGGCCGAGTTCGTACGCGTCATGACCGCGCAGGGCGAACCGGCCGACCGGGTCGCGGAGCTGGTGGCCGACAACCACCGCCGCCTGCTGCCCGACGGGGTCCACACGCCGGGCCAGAGCCTGCGCGTCCTGAGTCACCACGGCACGGACGTGGGGACGGTGTGGACCGCGCTCGACGTACCGGGGGAGGACGGCGGCTACGTGTACGACGTCCAGGTCGCTCCCGAGCACCGCGGTCGGGGCCACGGCCGCACCCTCATGGGCATCGCCGAGCGGGAGTGCCTGGCCGCCGGGCACCGCGTACTCGGACTCAACGTGTACGCCGACAACCCGGTGGCGCGCCGGCTGTACGCGTCGCTGGGCTACCGGGACACGGCCCACTGGCTGTGGAAGCCCCTGCTGTGAGGGACGGCCCGGCCGCGCCCGGCACCGGGGCGCCGGGCCTCCCGGCCGGGACGGCCGCTCCGCTGCGTGCCGCGACCGTCGCTACTGTCGCTGGTCGGCCTCGGCCAGCAGCCGGTCCGCGATCTCCTCGATACGGGCGCGCAGCCCCTCCTGGCTCTTGCTGCCGTCCAGCCGCTCGCCGCCGATGACGTAGGTGGGCGTGCCGGTCACGCCGATCGCCTTGCCCTCGGCCTGGTCCGCGTCGACGATCAGCAGGTGCCGTCCGTCGATCAGCGCGGTGTCCAGCTCCTCGGCGTCCAGGCCCAGCTCCCCGGCCACCTTCACCAGCAGCTTCTCGCCCTGCTTCGCCAGCTCGTCCGTCCGCCCGAGCACGGCCTCCACGTACGGCCAGCCCTGGCCCTGCTCGATGGCCTCCTCCGCGGCCTGGGCGGCAGCGTAGGCGTGCTTGTGCTTCTCCAGCGGGAAGTGGCGCAGCCGGATGTCCAGCCGGTCGCCGTAGCGCGCACGGAGCGCGTGCAGGTCGGCGAGGGCGACGTGGCAGTCCGGGCACTGCAGCTCGCACCAGACGTCCAGGACGAGGGGGGCCTGGGGGAGGGCGGCGGGGGAGGAAGCATCGTTCATGGGGACCAGTCTTCCAGCCTCCGCGGCCCCGGCCGCACAACCCCCGAGCCCTCGGCCGGACGATCCCACGGCCGCTCCCCACCGGCACCTGCGGAGGATCCGGACCCCGAGAAGACCCCGAGGCCGCCCCGGACCGTGGCCGGTACGGCGGGCGAGGGGGCACGATGGAGGGGAGACCGCTCACCGCAGGAGGAACCGATGCTGACCTCGACCGTCTGTGCCGCGCTGTCGGTGGCCGGCCTGGGCATCGCCGCGCTGGCCGCCTTCCGCCGGCGCTTCCTGGCCGCGACGCGCATCGCCGCCTTCGCGCTGATCCCCGCCGGGCTGGTCATGACCGGCATCATCGACTGGATCACGGGGCTGGTCCTCAAGCCGACCGTGTGGGCGGGGTTCGGCCTGCTGGCCCTCTCGGTCCTGCTGTTCCTGGTGAGCCGCTTCGCCGAGCGCCGCTCCGGGCGGCGCACGGAGCGTCGGGCGGCGGCCGCCGCACAGCCCGGCAGCGCGGTCGCCCCGGCCGCTTCCGCGCCGTCCCTGGGCGCGGGCCGCGAGCCCGGCCGCCGGCCAGCGGCGGAGCCGGCCCGGCAGGGCGGCGCCGATGACTTCTCCGATATCGAAGCCATCCTCAAAAAGCACGGGATCTGAGGAAGTCCCCCTCCTCCGGGGGACTTTCCCGCCACTCGTGGAGATCGACTGCGTCATGATCTCCGCGAGATGAACGACGAGTGCGCCCTGCCCCGGGAGAACACTCCCCGGGCCTCCGACCCAGCTTCTCCGTCCCGCGGCTGCCTGTTCGCGCTGTCCCAGCCGCCCCTGATGCTCTTCCTCACCGTGATCGGCGTCCTGCTCCTGATCGGCGCCGTGCACGACCTCTTCCTGCTGTGAGCGGGCCGTCCGTGCGCGGGCCGTCGTGAGCGGGCGGCCGCCCCCGCGGCCGAGCCCCCGCTCCCTCAGCCGGCCGCCTCCCGGCGGCGGGCCCGGTACGCGGCGACGTGCAGCCGGTTCCCGCAGGTCCGGCTGTCGCAGTAGCGGCGCGAGCGGTTGCGCGAGAGGTCGACGAAGGCGTGCCGGCAGTCCGGCGCCTCACAGCGCCGCAGCCGCTCCCGCTCGCCGGCGACGACCAGGAACGCCAGCGCCATCCCGCCGTCCGCCGCGAGATGGTCGGCCACCGAGGCGCCCGGCGCGAAGTAGTGCACGTGCCAGTCGTAACTGTCGTGGTCGGTCAGGCGCGGGGTGGTCCCGGCCGCCGCGACCAGGGCGTTCAGCAGTTCCGCCGCCGTCCGGTCGTCCTCCGCCGCGAAGACCTCCGCGAAGCGCGCCCGTACGGACCGTACGGAAGCGACGTCCCGTTCGCCGAGGGAGCCCACGTCGCTGATGCTGTTGCGGGCGACGAAATCCTGCAGGTCCGCCAGGTCGCTGAGGCTGTCGGGGGCCGCCGGGGCCCCGTCCTCGGGTGCGGTGTTCAGGAGGTCGACGACCGCCTCCAGCGCGCACCGGCTGTCGTGGGTGATCATCACGGTTGCTCCCAGGCCGGGAGGGGCGGGCCCTGCCGCCCCCGGGATCAATGGGCGGTGGCCGGCGGATCGACAGCGATCGGCCGGCCACCCCCTTGTGCCGAATGGTCGCCGACTCTAGCGCTTCCAACAAGGCCGGGCGGACAGCCTGCCGGAGGTCCGTCCGGCTTCCGGCGCCCGGCGTCCGGGCCGGTCAGCACGGACGGCGCCGCCGCCACGGTGGATTCCGCGGCGGCGGCGCCGGTGCTTGCCGTATGAACTTGTCCGTCCTGCGCCGTCTCCCCGAGTCGGACGGCGCGAGTGGTGAGCGGGTTGACGCGGTTTGCGGCCGCGGGTCTCCTCAGCTCTCCGCGAGGATGTGGGAGAGCTCCGTGTCGAGATCGAAGTGCCGGTGCTCGGTGCCCGGCGGAACCGCGGCATCCGTGCGCTTCAGGAAGGATTCCAGGGCCCGCGCCGGGGCCTCGAGCAGTGCCTCGCCCTCCGGCGAGCTCAGGGCGATGCAGACAACGCCCTGACCGTGGCTCCGGGACGGCCAGACGCGGACGTCTCCGGTGCCGGTGGGCCGGTGCAGGCCCTCGGCGAGGAGATCACGGGCGAATACCCACTCGACCGTCTCCTCGGCTCCGGTGTGGAAGGTGGCGTGCACGGCATAAGGATCGGCCGTGTCATACCGCAGGCCCGCAGGTACAGGCAGTGAGGACTCGCTCGACACAACGAGGCGCAGGTGCAGCTCGCAGCTGACCGTGGTGTTCATACGCCAGGGCCTTTCGCTCAGTGTGCGCTCGGGGGTTCGCACGTCGGCGAAATCGACATGCCACCTACGGTGGTGTTGTAAACCCCTCTGACTGTTTTGGGTGGCTTCGAGTACCTCTTACGGCGGAGTCCTGGATCCTCCCGCGCGTTCATGCGAGGGAGTGGGGCGTCGGGTAGGTTTGCGAGTATGAATGCGGAGAGTGACGGGGGTCGTGGCGCGAGCACCGGAGGCGCGACGGCGGTCCCGCAGAAGCTCGGGTCCAAGGCGCCGCATTTCGTGAAGCGCTCCCGGACCCTCCACATGAGCTGGCAGGTCGGGATCTTCATCGTCGGGCTCGCGGTGGTCGTCGGCGGCATCATCATGCTGCCGCTGCCGGGCCCCGGCTGGCTGGTGATCTTCGCCGGCATGGCGATCTGGGCGACCGAGTTCGTCTGGGCGCAGCTCGTCCTGCGCTGGACCAAGCGCAAGGTCACCGAGGCCGCGCACAAGGCCCTCGACCCCAAGGTGCGCCGCCGCAACATCATCCTCACCACGATCGGCGCCGTGATCATCGTCGCGGGCCTCGCGGTCTACGTGTGGCAGTTCGGTTTCGCCATGCCCTGGAACATCGGCCGGTGACCGTGGTCATGAGCCCCGCTGACATGCGGTAATGTTGGCGGTGCGCCAGGCCGCGAGGCACCGGCGCCCCGGGCGATTAGCTCAGTGGGAGAGCGCTTCGTTCACACCGAAGAGGTCACTGGTTCGAACCCAGTATCGCCCACCCGGACCAGGTCCCGGAGACTCCACGTCTCCGGGACCTTCGGCGTTCCGGACCGGCACACTGGCCCCCATGCCCGACTGGCCGCTCCGCGCCCACCACTACCGGTTCCGCAGCCGCTGGCTCCTCGATGCGCCGCCCGGGGTCGTGTACGCCGCCCTGGAGCACGCCGAGGCCTACCCGCGGTGGTGGCCGCAGATCGCCGAAGCGCACCGGATCGACGCGCGCTCCGGCACCGCACGCATCCGCTCCGTCCTGCCGTTCAGCCTGCGCATCACCGTCAGCGAGACCCGCCGCGACCCGGTTGCCGGCATTCTGCAGACGGCGCTGCGCGGCGACGTCGACGGCTGGGCCCGCTGGACGATCACCCCGCACGGCTCCGGCACCCGTGCGCTCTACGAACAGGAGGTGGAGGTGCGCAGGCCCTTCATGCGGTGGCTGGCCTACCCGGGACGCCCGTTCTTCCGCCTCAACCACGCCCTGATGATGCGGGCCGGCCGGCGCGGGCTGGCTGCCCGGCTGGACGGCCGGCAAGGGATTTGAACGGAAGGCCCCGCGACCTGTATTGTTCAGGTCGTTCGCGGGGGACACCCCAAGAACCCCGGGCGATTAGCTCAGTGGGAGAGCGCTTCGTTCACACCGAAGAGGTCACTGGTTCGAACCCAGTATCGCCCACCCGGACAGAAGGCCGGACCGTCACAACGGTCCGGCCTTCTGCATGTGTTCGCACGAGAGCGGAGGTCTCCGCACGCTCAGGCAGCCGCCGGCAGGTCCGGGCGGAGCGGCCAGTGCGGGTCGACCGCCTCTTCGGTGCCGTTGCGCGCGAACCACGCCTGCAGGCCCCGCGCCTGCGCCGCATGCCACACCGCCTGCAGCGCGTGCAGCTCCGCCACGCTCAGCCCTTCGAGGCGCGCCGCGAACGTCTGCCCCAGGGCCCGTACGACCTGCAGCGCCGCCGACGCGTCCGCCGCCGCCTCGTGCGCGCCCGACAGCTCGACGCCGTACTGCCCGC
Organism: Streptomyces niger; assembly: GCF_000718305.1. Taxonomy (GTDB): domain Bacteria; phylum Actinomycetota; class Actinomycetes; order Streptomycetales; family Streptomycetaceae; genus Streptomyces; species Streptomyces niger. The sequence continues at coordinate 149,803 of NZ_JOFQ01000017.1, read as the reverse complement.
ACAGATCCGCCAGCGTCCGGCGGCCCTTGCGGTACCGGTCCAGATGCTTGTCCAGCACCCGCGGATCCAGCACGCACAACGACTGCGTACCGAGATACGCCGCCAGCGACGACGCGCGGTGCCGCCGCAACTCGCGGTCCAGCAGCGTCAGATCGAACGGCGCGTTCATCACGACCAGCGGCCGCCCCGCCATCGCCTGCTCCGCCAGGGCCCGCGCTATCTCCTCCATCACCGGCGCCGGCCAGCGCCCGTTCATCGCCAGGTGCCCGGCCGTCAGGCCGTGCACCGCCGTCGCCGCCTCCGGGATGTCCACCCCGGGGTTGACCAGCCAGCGCGTGACCCGAGGGGTCGAGCGGGGCGTCTCCTGGACGACCAGGGCGGCGGAGACGATGCGGTCCTGCTCCACATCGATCCCCGTGGTCTCCGTGTCGAAGGCGGCAAGTGGCCCGTCGAACCAGCTCGGCATTGTCCCAACTCCTCGCGCTCCTGCGGCGGGTGGCCTGCCCCGGGCCGCCCGAGCTGGTGATACCCGGCCCTCCCGGTTGTCGAACCGTCCTTGTTTGCGGACCACTTGACACGGAGACAACACAGAGGGGACCGCCGCCACAGCCGCGGTCCGCCGGACCGCCACGCGGCCCGGACACCCCCCTTCCCCACCCGACCCGCACCACCGCAACGCCCGGAAGGCACAGGAGCGATGACGCTCGCGCAGCCCGAACCGGGTGGGCTGTCAGCCGCAGGCGGGCGGTACCCCCAGCCCGAAGGGGGACCGGTACCGCTGCGCGGCCAGCTCGCCATCACCGCCTCCATGGAGACCCTCCAGGTGGGCTACCTCCACGCCGTGGCCGCTGCCGCCGGCTGTTCGCTCGCCCAGCCGTTCCCGGACAACGGCATCGACTGGCACGTCAGCCACAGCGCGCCCGGCCACGCCATCGACGACGAAGTGACCATCAAGGTGCAGCTCAAATGCACCTACCAGGTACGGCCCCGCCCCCCGGGGGCCAGCTTCGGCTTCACGCTGGACAACGAGCACCTCGTGAAGCTCGCCAGAACCCCCGTCGCGGTGCACAAGATCCTCGTCGTGATGCTCGTACCGCGCGACCCCGAGGACTGGCTGCGCGCGAGCCACGACCGGCTCGAACTGCGGCACTGCTGCTACTGGATCAACCTGGCGGGCCGGCAGGCCACCGGCAGGCGCAAGACCACAGTGCGGATCCCGACCACGCGGGTCTTCGACGACCGCGCGCTCAGCGAGATCATGACGCGGGTCGGGGCGGGAGGGAGACCCTGATGTACCGGCCGACCGAAGATCACCCCTTCCCCGACCCCGCCCGGGTCGACCCGGGCGTCCTCACCGCCCTCCTCGCACGGCACGGCTGGCGCCGCCGGGGCGGCCCCCAGGGGCGGTACGCACGCTGGACACCGCCCGGCGGCACCGGCTCCACCAGCCTCCTCGTGCCCGCCGCCACCGACTACCCCGACAGCGTCGACCTCCTCACCGAGGCGCTGGCGGCGCTCTCCCGCAGCGCCGCGCCCTCCGCCCGCGAGGTCCTGGTCGGTCTCGCGCTGCCCAGCGACGAGGTGCGCTGGGAACGCGACACCCCCGACGAGGGCTCCGGCGCCACCCTGTGGACCGCACAGGAACGGCTGCGCGCCGCCGCCCGCGCCCTGCTGGTCGCCGGGGCGCTCGGCACGTACGGCCGGGCCGGGTACTACGGCGCCCGGCACAAGCGGCAGGCCGAGGCGCTCCTCGACCAGGTGCTGGTCGGCCCGGCCCCCGCCGGGCGCCGCCTCACCGCGTACGTACCGGTCCGTGCGGGCCGCGGCACGGTCGCCGGGCTCCAGCGGGCGCTGCACGCGGCGCGTGACGCCACCGACTACCAACGCGCCACCGGTGGCATGGAGGCCTACGAGGCAGCCGTCGAGCTGGGCGTCTGCCACGAGCTGACCGAGGCGCTGATCTCCCTGGTGCGCGGCGCCGAAGGGGTCCGGATCTCGCTCGCCTGGTCACCGGCCGAGGGGCCGCCCCCGGGCTGCCCGGCCCGGCCCGAACCGGTCGAGTTCACCCCCGGCGACCTGCCCGCACTGCAGCAGGCCGCCCAGCGGTACGTCCGGGACGAGCCCTCGCTGGCCGTACGGGTCACCGGCACGGTCGTCCGGATGCGCCGCGACCGCCCCGACGGCCCGGGCGCCGTACGGCTGCGGGTGCTGGCCGGGGCCGACGTGGCACAGGTCAGGGTCGCGCTCGGCGAGGAGGACTACCGGATCGCGGGCCACGCGCACCTGCTCGGGCTGCCGGTGCGGGTGACCGGCCGGCTGGAGAGCCGCGGCGGCTTCCGCCGGATCACGGGCGCCCGGGACGTCACCCCCGTACAGGTCGACGAGGCCGAGCGGGACCGGTTGCTGAAGTCGCTCCAGGAGAACCTGGACCACTTCGAGGAGGCGTGCGGGGGCGAGTGAGCCGGCGGGGCGCGCCGCTCTCGGCCGCGGCGCGCCCCGCTTCCGCACGCCGGGCTCCGTCACCGGGACCCGTCAACGCCGGACACTCCAGGCGTCCGGCACCGGCTCGCAGAAGTACTCCTCGTCGCTCAGCCCTTCCAGGCGCTCGCGCAGCTGGTGCCGCCAGTGCCGGTCGAGCCGCTCCGTCAACCTGTCGTTCCAGTGGGTGGTCACGGCCCGACGGTAGCGGCGCCCCTGCCCCGCGCACGCCGGACGGGGAGCACCGCCGGAATACCGTTTCGCGAGGCGGGCCGGTGGCTCGGTACGATTCGGTGAGCGCAGCGATCGCTGCCGTCCAGCAGACATACGTCAGGAGAGACCGGTGTCAGACGTCCGTGTGACCATCCAACGCGATTCCGAGCGGGAAGAACGCGTGGTGACCACGGGCACTACGGCCGCCGACCTCTTCCAGGGCGAGCGCAGCATCGTCGCGGCGCGGGTGGCCGGAGAGCTCAAGGACCTCGCGTACGAGGTCGCCGACGGCGAGACCGTCGAGCCCGTGGAGATCACCTCCGAGGACGGCCTGAACATCCTGCGGCACTCCACCGCGCACGTGATGGCCCAGGCCGTGCAGGAGCTGTTCCCCGAGGCCAAGCTCGGCATCGGCCCGCCCATCAAGGACGGCTTCTACTACGACTTCGACGTCGAGACCCCGTTCACCCCCGAGGACCTCAAGCGCATCGAGAAGAAGATGCAGGAGATCCAGAAGCGGGGCCAGCGCTTCGCGCGCCGGGTCACCACCGACGAGGACGCCCGCGAGGAGCTGGCGGCCGAGCCGTACAAGCTGGAGCTGATCGGCCTCAAGGGCAAGGCCGGCGAGGCCGCCGAGGGCGCGGACGCGGAGGTCGGCGCGGGCGAGCTGACCATCTACGACAACCTCGACGCCAAGACCGGCGACCTGTGCTGGAAGGACCTCTGCCGAGGCCCGCACCTGCCCACCACCCGGAACATCCCGGCGTTCAAGCTGATGCGCTCCGCCGCGGCGTACTGGCGCGGCAGCGAGAAGAACAAGCAGCTCCAGCGCATCTACGGCACCGCCTGGCCGACCAAGGACGAGCTCAAGGCGTACCTGGAGTTCCTCGCCGAGGCCGAGAAGCGCGACCATCGCAAGCTGGGCGCCGAGCTGGACCTGTTCTCCTTCCCGGACGAGCTGGGCCCCGGCCTCGCGGTCTTCCACCCCAAGGGCGGCGTGATCCGCAAGGTGATGGAGGACTACTCCCGCAAGCGGCACGAGGACGCGGGCTACGAGTTCGTGAACACCCCGCACATCTCGAAGGAGCACCTCTTCGAGACCTCGGGGCACCTCCCGCACTACGCGGAGGGCATGTTCCCGCCCATCGAGTTCGACGGGCAGAACTACCGCCTCAAGGCCATGAACTGCCCGATGCACAACCTGATCTTCAAGTCGCGCGGCCGTTCCTACCGTGAGCTGCCCCTGCGCGCCTTCGAGTTCGGCACGGTGTACCGGTACGAGAAGTCCGGCGTGGTGCACGGCCTGACCCGCTCCCGCGGCTTCACCCAGGACGACGCGCACATCTACTGCACCAAGGAGCAGATGCCGGAGGAGCTGGACACGCTCCTGACCTTCGTGCTCGACCTGCTGCGCGACTACGGCCTGAACGACTTCGAGCTGGAGCTGTCCACCCGCGACCCCGAGTCGGACAAGTTCATCGGCTCGGACGAGGACTGGGAGGAGGCCACCGAGGCGCTCCGCCAGGCGGCCGAGAAGCAGGGACTCCCGCTGGTCCCGGACCCGGGCGGCGCCGCGTACTACGGCCCGAAGATCTCCGTGCAGGCGCGCGACGCGATCGGCCGGTCCTGGCAGATGTCGACCCTGCAGGTGGACTTCAACCAGCCCAAGCGGTTCGGCCTGGAGTACACCGCGGCGGACGGCTCCAAGCAGCAGCCCGTCATGCTGCACCGCGCCCTGTTCGGCTCGATCGAGCGGTTCTTCGGCGTGCTGCTGGAGCACTACGCGGGTGCGTTCCCGGTCTGGCTGGCGCCCGTCCAGGCCACCGGCATCCCGATCGGCGACACCCACGTCCCGTACCTGGAGGAGTTCGCCGCGGAGGCCCGCAAGCAGGGCCTGCGCGTCGAGGTCGACTCGTCCTCGGACCGGATGCAGAAGAAGATCCGCAACGCGCAGCGCAGCAAGGTCCCGTACATGATCATCGCGGGTGACGAGGACATGGAGAACGGCGCGGTCTCCTTCCGCTACCGCGACGGTTCGCAGGAGAACGGCATCCCGAAGGACGAGGCCATCGCCAAGATCCTCAAGGCGGTCGAGGACCGGGCCCAGGTCTGATCCGTACCGCCGTGGGCGGCCCCCGGAGCGCGTCTCACGCGCCCTCCGGGGGCCGTTTCTCGTCCTCCGTGCGGAAGCTCCTGATCAGCCAGGAGGAGAAGGCGCCGGTCACCGGCGGAGAGCAGCCCGACCCCGCAGGCCTCAGCGCCACGGCGGCCACCCGGCCCGCGGGCGTCACCGGAACGACACCGCCGTACCCGGTGACGCCGCGAAGCCGAGCAGCAGCGCGCTCAGGCCGCGGTGGTCGTCGGCCGTGCGTCCGGCGTCACCGGGCGGTGCGGTCAGGGCGCCCCGGCAGCGTGTCCTCCGGGGGCGAAGTCATATGCTGCTCATCATGACGACTGAGCCGGAGCAGCAGATCGGAGTCGGGACCCAGGACGCCTTCCAGCGCCTGTGGACGCCGCACCGGATGGCCTACATCCAGGGTGAGAACAAGCCGACCGGGCCGGGGTCCGACGACGGCTGTCCGTTCTGCACGATCCCGTCGAAGTCCGATGAGGACGGGCTGGTCGTCGCCCGCGGCGAGCACGTCTACGCGGTGCTCAACCTCTACCCGTACAACGGCGGCCACCTCATGGTCGTGCCCTACCGCCACGTCGCCGACTACACGGAGCTGGACGACGCCGAGACGGTGGAGCTGGCGAAGCTCACGAAGCAGGCGATGGCGGCGCTGCGCGCGGCGTCCGGCGCGCACGGTTTCAACATCGGCATGAACCAGGGCGGCGTCGCCGGCGCCGGCATCGCAGCCCACCTGCACCAGCATGTCGTCCCGCGCTGGGGCGGCGACACCAACTTCATGCCGGTCGTGGGGCACACCAAGGTGCTGCCGCAGCTGCTGGCGGACACCCGCGCGATGCTGGCGGACGCCTGGCCGACGGCCTGACGCGACGCAGCTGATCATGCGGGTGGCCGGTACGGGGATCCGTACCGGCCACCCGCATGCCGTGTGTGCCGCCGCCGTCACGCGTCGTAGGAGTCCGCCTTCCGCGGCGTCGGGTCCTGCACCGCCCCGCTGAGGACCAGGGAGCGGTTGTCGAAACGGGTGATGTCCACGCCGTTCTCCTGCAGCACGCTCATCGCCGCGGAGTGCACCACGCGCAGGACGGGGGTGGCGGCGCGCAGCGCGTCGTCCGCCATGAAGCGGTGCCGCCAGGGCTTGTCGGCCCAGACGTGGCGCAGTCCGAAGGGCTCGGGGAGGGCGAGCTTGCCGCCGAGGAAGTCCAGGACCGGGGGGAACCAGGTCAGCGGGGCGCGGGCGGCGAGGCGGACCACCTCGGTCGTGTCGATGAGCGGCAAGGTGGAGGTCTTGGTCTCCCAGAACTTCACCGTCTTGTTGACCGTGACGGTCTTGGGGCTGGGCTTGCCGAGGAACAGGCCGTTGACCGGGCCGAGGGCGTGGCCGGTGACCTCGATGCGCAGCGTCTCGTGCAGCACGGTGACGGTGATCAGCAGGGTCAGTACGAGCTGGCCGTCCCAGAGGACGAACTGCACGCCCAGGTAGTGGCGGTTGCCGGCGCCGAACTGCTGCTCGTTGCAGATCCGCTCTATCTCGTGCGGGCGGATCTGGTACGCGTCGGTGTCGGTGCCCTCGGGGCGGGCGACCGCGTCGGCGCCCTCGGCGACGGGGACGACGATCCAGTGGCGTACGGAGGGGGGCTGGCCGAAGCCTCCGGTGTGCAGCGGGCTGCGTTCCAGGAGCTTGAGCCGGTCGTGGATGACGCGGATGACGTCCCAGCTGCGGAAGGGGTGGATCTCGGCGCCTTCGTCGGCGGGGCGGAGCTCTTCGGCGAGTTGCCAGCTGCCCCAGCGGGTGCCCATGCCGAGTATGCCCTTGGGGCCGGCGTAGAAGACGACGTTGCTGTTCTGTTCGGCGCTGAGCTTGGCGAGGTTCTGGCGGAGCTGTTCGGCGGCGGTCTGGGTGGGGTCCTGGGGGACCGCCTCGGGGATCTTCGCGCCGATGCCGCCGCCGCCCAGGATGCCGCTCCAGGATTCGCGCAGGTCGACCGCGGTGCGTTCGCAGATCCGCTTGGCCCACCACCAGCCTATGACGGGGGCGATGAGCATCAGCCGGACGTAGATCATCCAGAAGCTGTCGAGGGGCAGCTTGATCAGGAAGATCAGGATGACGCCGGCGAGCGCGACGAGCAGCACCGTGCCCAGTGCGCTCCTGCCCTTGGTGGTGGCCTTGTCCAGCATCCGCTTGAGCTGGAAGAGGCCGAGCCAGAGGAGGACGCCGGGCAGGAAGAGCAGCCCGAAGACGACCATCAGGATCGTCAGCTTGGTGTCCCGTTCCTTGCGGATGCGGCTGGCGGCGAGGCAGTGCTCGACGACGGTCTGCGGCTCGATGCCGAAGGACTGGATCAGCGCCTTGCGGCCGCCGCCGAGCATGCGGACCTGGACGGCGCGCGAGAACGCCTCGCCGAGGTTCGGCTCGAAGAGCGAGAGCTTGGGCTTCTTGATGTCGGACTTGGCGGTGTCGGAGTCGGCCTTGGAGATGTCCGAGAGCGGACTGTCCCGGTAGGCGGCCGAGGCCAGCGCCTGGGTCGCCGCGGTCTGGCCTGCGCCGCCGGCTATCGGGACCTGTGCCCCCGGACTGAAATCGAAGCCGTCCATCGTCGTCACCAAGGCCCCCTCGCCGCCGTCTGCCCCTGCCGTGGGCGTGCTCCCGGTGGACGCCCTTAGGCGCCCTTCCCGCCGGCCGCCTCCGGCACACCTGCTGAGCTGGACCTCAGCGTACAGCCGGCGTGCTGCCCAAGGGAGTTGAGCGTACGTCCCCGGGCAGGACGCCGGCTGTGCCACCGGCCCGCGGTCTGCGAACTAACCGCCGTTCTCCTGCTTTTCGCGATCCTCCCGGATCTTGGTCGCGAGCTGCGGCGGCATGGGTTCGTGCCGGGCGTAGCGGCGCTGGAAACGGCCGGTACCGTGCGACAGTGACCGAAGATCGACGGCGTAGCGGCCGATTTCGATCTCCGGTACCTCGGCGCGCACGAGGGTGCGGCCCGCACCGGACTGTTCGGTGCCCACGACGCGGCCGCGCCGCCCGGACAGGTCGCTCATGACCGGGCCCACGTAGTCGTCGGCGACCAGGACGGTGATCTCGGCGACCGGCTCCAGCAGATCGATGCGGGCGTCGGCGGCGGCCTCCCGCAGCGCGAGGGAGCCCGCGGTCTGGAACGCGGCGTCGGAGGAGTCGACGGAGTGCGCCTTGCCGTCCAGGAGCGTCACCCGGACGTCGACGAGCGGATACCCGGCCGCGACGCCGCGCGCCGCCTGGGCCCGTACGCCCTTCTCCACGGACGGGATGAACTGGCGGGGTACCGCGCCGCCCACGACCTTGTCCACGAACTCGATGCCGCTGCCGCCGGGCAGTGGCTCGACCTCGATCTCGCAGATCGCGTACTGGCCGTGGCCGCCGGACTGCTTGACGTGCCGGCCGCGCCCGGCGGCCTTCGCGCCGAACGTCTCCCGGAGCGAGACCTTGTACGGCACGGCGTCGACCTGCACCCCGTACCGGGAGCGCAGCCGTTCCAGGGCCACGTCCACGTGGGCCTCGCCGAGGCACCACAGGACGACCTGGTGGGTGTCCTGGTTCTGCTCCAGGCGCATCGTGGGGTCCTCGGCGACGAGTCGCGCGAGGCCCTGGGAGAGCTTGTCCTCGTCGGCCTTGCTGTGCGCCTGGATGGCGACCGGCAGCAGCGGGTCGGGCATGTCCCAGGGCGCCATCAGCAGCGGCGCTTCTTTGGCGGAGAGGGTGTCGCCGGTCTCGGCGCGGGACAGCTTGGCCACGCACGCCAGGTCGCCGGCGACGGCATGGGTGACCGGCCGCTGCTGCTTGCCGAAGGGCGCCGAGAGGGCGCCGATGCGCTCGTCGACGTCGTGGTCCTCGTGGCCGCGGTCGGCCAGTCCGTGGCCGGAGACGTGCACGGTCCGGTCGGGGTACAGGGTGCCGGAGAAGACCCGTACGAGCGACAGCCGGCCGACGTAGGGGTCGGACGAGGTCTTGACCACCTCGGCGACCAGCGGCCCTTCGGGGTCGCAGGTGAGGGCCGGCCGGGGCTTGCCCTCGGGGGTGGTGACGGCGGGCGCCTCCCGCTCGGCCGGGGTGGGGAACCCCCTGGTGATCAGCTCCAGCAGTTCGACGGTGCCCAGCCCCTCCTTGCTGCCCTCGGCGGCGGGTGCGGCGGCGAGTACGGGGTGGAAGGTGCCGCGTGCCACGGCGGTCTCCAGGTCGCCGATGAGCGTCTTGATGTCGATGTCCTCGCCGCCGAGGTAGCGGTCCATCAGGGACTCGTCCTCGCTCTCGGCGATGATCCCCTCGATCAGGCGGTTCCTGGCCTCCTCGATGAGGGGCAGCTCGCCGGGCTCGGGATCACGCTCCTTCCGGGTGCCGGCGGAGTAGTCGTACACCCGCTGGGAGAGCAGCCCGATCAGGCCGTGCACGGGGGCGTGGCCGTCGGCGCCGGCCTCGCCGTACAGCGGGAGGTACAGCGGCAGTACGGCGTCGGGGTCGTCACCGCCGAAGGTCGTGCCGCAGGTACCGGTCATCGAGTCGAAGTCGGCGCGGGCCGCTTCGAGGTGGGTGATCACTATGGCGCGGGGCATGCCGACCGCCGCGCACTCGTCCCAGACCATGCGGGTCGCGCCGTCCACGCCGTCCGCGGCCGAGACGACGAAGAGGGCCGCGTCCGCTGCTCGCAGACCGGCCCTCAGCTCCCCGACGAAGTCGGCGTATCCGGGAGTGTCCAAGAGATTGATTTTGATGCCGTCCCATTCGACAGGGACCAGGGAGAGCTGTACCGAGCGTTGCTGGCGGTGCTCGATCTCGTCGTAGTCGGAGAGGCAGCCGCCGTCCTCCACCCGGCCCGCCCTGTTGACCGCGCCCGACGCCAGCGCGAGGGCTTCGACCAGGGTCGTCTTCCCCGATCCGCTGTGGCCGACCAGCACCACGTTCCGTACGGAGGAGGGGTGGTCGACCGCCGCTGCCCTGCCGGCGGCTCCTGGATGTGTGCTCGTCTTGTCGCCCATGTGTCTCGCCTCCAGGTCGACACTCTGCGGTGCTCCGAGCTTTCCACCGAGGTACTGGTGCGTCCATACATCGCACAAGGGACGATAAGGGATCTTGAGGATGTCCGGGGAGCACCCCGTACAAGCCCGAACGGGTGGTACGGACATGTCTGCGCGGCCGCCAACTGCGGTCGTCCGCCGTGCTCATGGCCTTCCGCGCGCTCGCCGGGGAGTGCGCCGGGCGGGTGGCGGGGGAGGCGCCGGCGGGTGGGCGGGTCGTCCGCGAGCCGTGGTGCGTTCGCAAAGCGCCGAGGGTGCCTGGCTACGATGGGCCAGCCGGTGGCCCCATTGACCGCGCGGCCCGCACACAACCTCCGGGAAGGCCATGCTGAACAAGTACGCGCGTGCGTTCTTCACGCGTGTTCTCACGCCGTTCGCCGCCCTGCTCATCCGTCTCGGCATCAGCCCCGACGTGGTCACCGTCCTCGGCACCGCCGGGGTGGTCGCCGGAGCCCTGGTCTTCTACCCGCTCGGCGAGTTCTTCTGGGGCACCGTCGTCATCACCCTGTTCGTCTTCTCGGACCTGGTCGACGGCAACATGGCACGGCAGCTGGGCCGCTCCAGCCGCTGGGGCGCCTTCCTGGACTCCACCCTGGACCGGGTCGCCGACGCCGCCATCTTCGGCGGCCTCGCCCTCTGGTACGCGGGCCGCGGCGACGACCTGCTGCTCACCGCCGTGACGATCTTCTGCCTCGCCTCCGGCCAGGTCGTCTCGTACACCAAGGCGCGCGGCGAGAGCATCGGCCTCCCGGTCAACGTCAACGGCCTCGTCGAACGCGCCGAACGCCTGGTCATCTCCCTCGTCGCCTGCGGCTTCTCCGGCCTGCACAAGTTCGGCGTCCCCTGGATCCAGCACCTCCTGCCGATCGCCCTGTGGATCGTCGCCGTCGGCAGCGCGGTCACCCTCGGCCAGCGGGTGGTCACCGTACGACGCGAGTCCGACGAGGCGGACGCCGCAGGGGGAGAGCACGCATGAAGCCAAACATCGGCAGGCTGACCGGTCTGGACAGGGAGAAGCTCACCGACGCCCTGTACGGACTGGGCTGGGCCGCGGTCAAGAAGCTCCCCGAACCCGTCGCCGCACGCCTCGGCGACCGCATCGCCGACACCGTCTGGAAGAAGCGCGGCAAGGGCGTGCAGCGCCTTGAGGCCAACCTCGCGCGGGTCGTCCCCGACGCCACCCCTCACGCCCTCTCCCGGCTCTCCCGGACCGGCATGCGCTCCTACATGCGCTACTGGATGGAGTCCTTCCGCCTCCCGACCTGGAGCCGGGACAAGGTCCGCGACAGCGTGGACGTCCAGCAGGCCCACCTCCTCACCGAGGCCCTGGAAAGCGGCCGCGGCGTCATCCTCGCCCTGCCCCACATGGGCAACTACGACCTCGCCGGCGTCTGGGTCACCCGCGCCCTCGGCGTGCCCTTCACCACCGTCGCCGAGCGCCTGAAGCCCGAATCCCTCTACGACCGGTTCGTCGCCTACCGCGAGAGCCTGGGCATGGAGGTGCTCCCGCACACCGGCGGCGCGGCCTTCGGCATACTCGCCCGGCGGCTCCGCGCCGGCGGCCTCATCTGCCTGGTCGCCGACCGCGACCTGTCCGCCTCCGGCATCGAGGTGAAGTTCTTCGGCGAGCCCGCCAAGATGCCCGCAGGACCCGCCATGCTCGCCCTGCAGACCAACGCGGTGCTCCTGCCCGTCACCCTGTGGTACGACGGTACGCCCGTCATGCGGGCCCGTGTGCACCCCGGGATCGAGGTACCCGAGACCGGTACGCGCCCCGAAAAGGCCGCCGCGATGACCCAGGCACTGGCCGACGCCTTCGCCTCGGGCATCGCCGAGCACCCGGAGGACTGGCACATGCTGCAGCGCCTGTGGCTCACCGACCTGGAGCCGCGCGATGCCGGCGACCGAGGGACGGAGGCGGCGTGAGGATCGGCATCGTCTGCCCCTACTCGTGGGACGTCCCCGGCGGCGTCCAGTTCCACATCCGCGACCTCGCCGAGCACCTCATCCGGCTGGGCCACGAGGTCTCCGTACTCGCCCCGGCCGACGACGAGACCCCGCTCCCGCCGTACGTCGTCTCCGCCGGACGTGCCGTCCCCGTCCCGTACAACGGTTCGGTCGCGCGGCTCAACTTCGGCTTCCTCTCCGCAGCCCGCGTACGCCGCTGGTTGCACGACGGCGCCTTCGAGGTCATCCACATCCACGAACCGGCGTCCCCCTCCCTCGGCCTCCTGGCCTGCTGGGCGGCCCAGGGCCCCATCGTGGCCACATTCCACACCTCGAACCCGCGCTCGCGCGCCATGATCGCCGCGTACCCGATCCTCCAGCCGGCCCTGGAGAAGATCAGCGCTCGCATCGCGGTCAGCGAGTACGCCCGCCGCACCCTCGTCGAACACCTCGGCGGCGACGCGGTCGTCATCCCCAACGGCGTCGACGTCGACTTCTTCGCCCGCGCCGAGCCGAAGAAGGAGTGGCAGGGCCGGACCATCGGCTTCATAGGCCGCATCGACGAGCCCCGCAAGGGCCTCCCCGTCCTGATGAAGGCCCTCCCGGAGATCCTCGCGGAGGTCCCCGACGCGCGGTTGCTGGTCGCCGGCCGCGGCGACGAGAAGGAAGCCGTCGCGGACCTCCCCGCCGAACTCCGCTCCCGCGTCGAATTCCTCGGCATGGTCTCCGACGAGGACAAGGCCCGCCTGCTCCGCAGCGTCGACCTCTACGTGGCCCCCAACACCGGCGGCGAGTCCTTCGGCATCATCCTCGTCGAGGCGATGTCAGCGGCGGCCCCCGTCCTCGCCTCCGACCTGGACGCCTTCGCCCAGGTCCTGGACCAGGGCGAAGCAGGCGAACTCTTCACCAACGAGGACGCGGCCGCGCTCGCCGCGTCCGCCGTACGACTCCTCCGCGACCCGGCGCGCCTGGCAGAACTCCGCGACCGAGGAGCCCGCCACGTACGCCGCTTCGACTGGTCGACGGTAGGCGCGGACATCCTCGCGGTGTACGAGACGGTCACGGACGGAGCGGCATCGGTCGACACGGACGAACGAGTAGGCCTCCGAGCCCGCTGGGGTCTGGCCAGGGACTGAAACGGCCCGACACCCCACGCGCCACTCCACCTAAGTGTCATCCCACCCGTCCCCCTCGCCTCCACCCACACCCACGTCCCACCCTCCCGCACCCACGTCCCACCCACCCTCCCTCCCTGCTCCCACCCACCCTCCTCCGCCCCCACCCACCCATCTTTTCCCCACCCACCGGGGGGAGGGGGCGGGCCGCAGCGGTAGGGGGTCCGGACGTAAAGCGAAGCAGTCCGGACCCCCTACCGCGGAGGACCGACCCCGTGACGCCAAGCCCCGCGCAGCGGACCCCGCCCGCCGCAGGCGAAACGGCGCCGCACCCGGCACAGGCGCAACGGCACCGGGGCGCACCCCGGCAACGACCGCACCCGGCAACGACCGCACCCGGCAACGACCGCACCCGCCAAAAAACAGACGCCCCCGGCCCCCGGAACCCGGACCGGTAACGTGACGCCCCGTGACCACTCTCATCTGGATCCTCGCGGCGCTGATCGTCATCGGCGTGTACCTGAGCTGGACGGCCGGCCGTCTGGACCGGCTGCACGCGCGCATCGACGCCGCCCGCGCCGCGCTGGACGCACAGCTGCTCCGGCGTGCCTCCGTCGCGCAGGAGCTCGGGACGTCCGGCATCCTCGACCCCGCCGCCTCGATCGTGCTGTACCAGGCCGCACACGAGGCACGGCAGGCCGAGGAGGACCAGCGGGAGGTCGCCGAGAGCGCGCTCAGCCAGGCGCTGCGCGCGGTCTTCGACGAGGCCGAGCAGGCCGACGCCGTACGCGAGGCGCCCGGCGGCGAGCAGACGCTCGCCGAGCTGACCGCGGCGGTCCGGCGCGTACCGATGGCCCGCCGTTTCCACAACGACGCCGTGCGCGCGGCCCGGGCCGTCCGCCGGCACCGCGTCGTACGCTGGTTCCGGCTCGCGGGCCACGCCCCGTTCCCGCTGGCCTTCGAGATGGACGACGAGGCCCCGGTGGGTCTGACGGAGCGCACGGCGGCCTGAGCCCGGCGGGTCTGACGGAGCGCACGGCGGCCTGAGCCCGGCGGGTCTGACGGAGCGCACAGCGGCCTGAGCCCCGGGGCCGCGGGGGCCGCCCAGGAGCCACCGCCCTGCAATTGGCCCTTTTCACCTCCCGTACACAAACGGTTCTCTAGGTGCAGCAGCACAACCACCCGCACTTAGTGAGGTCAATCGTGTCCACCACGCCCACCACGCCCCAGACCCCGGAGACCGGTACCGCCCGCGTCAAGCGCGGCATGGCCGAGCAGCTCAAGGGCGGCGTGATCATGGACGTCGTCACGCCGGAAGAGGCGAAGATCGCCGAGGACGCCGGCGCCGTCGCGGTCATGGCCCTGGAGCGCGTCCCCGCGGACATCCGCAAGGACGGCGGCGTGGCGCGGATGTCCGACCCGGACATGATCGACGGCATCATCAACGCCGTTTCCATCCCCGTCATGGCCAAGTCCCGCATCGGCCACTTCGTCGAGGCCCAGGTCCTGCAGTCCCTCGGCGTGGACTACATCGACGAGTCCGAGGTCCTCACCCCGGCCGACGAGGTCAACCACTCCGACAAGTGGGCCTTCACCACCCCCTTCGTGTGCGGCGCCACCAACCTCGGTGAGGCCCTGCGCCGCATCGCCGAGGGCGCGGCCATGATCCGCTCCAAGGGCGAGGCCGGCACCGGCAACGTCGTCGAGGCCGTCCGCCACCTCCGCCAGATCAAGGGCGAGATCGCCAAGCTGCGCGGCTGCGACAACAACGAGCTGTTCGCCGCCGCCAAGGAGCTGCGCGCCCCGTACGAGCTGGTCAAGGAGGTCGCGGAGCTGGGCAAGCTGCCCGTCGTCCTCTTCTCCGCCGGCGGTGTGGCCACCCCCGCCGACGCCGCGCTGATGCGCCAGCTCGGCGCCGAGGGCGTCTTCGTCGGCTCCGGCATCTTCAAGTCCGGCGACCCCGCCAAGCGCGCCGCCGCGATCGTGAAGGCCACCACCTTCTACGACGACCCGAAGGTCATCGCGGACGCCTCCCGCAACCTGGGCGAGGCCATGGTCGGCATCAACTGCGACACCCTCCCCGAGGCGGAGCGGTACGCCAACCGCGGCTGGTGACCACGGAGCAGGTGAGTACGTACACGAGCACGAGTGAGCGAAGCGAGGCCGGTGCATGAGTGACCGCACCCCCACCATCGGCGTGCTGGCGCTCCAGGGCGACGTTCGCGAGCACCTCACGGCGCTCGCGACCGCCGACGCCCTGGCGCGCCCGGTGCGTCGCGCCGAGGAACTGGACGACATCGACGGTCTGGTCATCCCCGGTGGCGAGTCCACGACCATGTCCAAGCTGGCGGGCGTCTTCGGCATGCTGGAGCCGCTGCGTGCGTTCATCCGCGCGGGCAAGCCGGTCTACGGCACCTGCGCGGGCATGATCATGGTCGCGGAGAAGATCCTGGACGGCCGGGAGGACCAGGAGACGTTCGGCGGCGTCGACATGATCGTGCGCCGTAACGCCTTCGGGCGGCAGAACGAGTCCTTCGAGGCGGCCGTCGAGGTCGCCGGGATCGACGGCGGACCGGTCGAGGGCGTCTTCATCCGCGCGCCCTGGGTCGAGTCGGTCGGCGCCGAGGTCGAGGTACTTGCCGAGCACGGCGGCCACACGGTGGCCGTCCGGCAGGGTAACGTCCTTGCCACGTCCTTCCATCCGGAGCTCACCGGCGACCACCGCGTCCACGCGTTCTTCGTGGACATGGTGCGCAACGCCGCGTGCGGCGATCCCGGTAGGATCTAGGGCGTTCGTTTTCAGAAATTGGTTACGCGAAGGAGACAGGCGGATGTCCGGCCACTCTAAATGGGCTACGACGAAGCACAAGAAGGCCGTGATCGATGCCAAGCGCGGCAAGCTCTTCGCGAAGCTGATCAAGAACATCGAGGTCGCGGCCCGCATGGGTGGCGTGGACGTCGAGGGCAACCCGACGCTGTACGACGCCATCCAGAAGGCGAAGAAGCAGTCGGTCCCGAACAAGAACATCGACTCCGCGGTCAAGCGCGGCGGCGGCCTGGAGGCCGGCGGCGCCGACTACGAGACGATCATGTACGAGGGTTACGGCCCGAACGGTGTCGCGGTGCTCATCGAGTGCCTCACCGACAACCGCAACCGTGCCGCCTCGGACGTGCGCGTCGCCATGACCCGTAACGGCGGCTCGATGGCCGACCCGGGCTCGGTGTCTTACCTGTTCAACCGCAAGGGCGTCGTCATCGTCCCCAAGGGCGAGCTCTCCGAGGACGACGTGCTCGCCGCGGTGCTGGACGCCGGTGCCGAGGAGGTCAACGACCTCGGTGAGTCCTTCGAGGTGCTCAGCGAGGCCACCGACGTGGTCGCGGTCCGTACCGCGCTGCAGGAGGCCGGCATCGACTACGACTCGGCCGACACCAACTTCGTCCCGACCATGCAGGTCGAGCTGGACGAGGAAGGCGCCAAGAAGATCTTCAAGCTGATCGACGCGCTGGAGGACAGCGACGACGTGCAGAACGTCTTCGCCAACTTCGACGTCTCGGACGAGGTCATGGCGAAGGTGGACGCGTAAGCGCCCACCTACGGCCACGGCGGCAGCCGACGTGACATGACGGGCCGGCAGGGAACACGCCCTGCCGGCCCGTCATGCGTTGTCAGTGCCACCCGATACTGTGCTGAGCAGGGGATCTCCGCTCCTCCGTGGTGGGGGTGGAGGGCCGAAACGGTACGGCGGCGGTGGTCACAGCGCGCCACGAGGGGAGGGGAACACCCGTGAAGGTACTGGGCGTCGACCCGGGGTTGACGCGGTGCGGTGTCGGGGTGGTCGAGGGCGTCGCCGGGCGGCCGCTGACCATGGCCGGGGTCGGCGTCGTCCGAACCCCCGCCGACGCCGACGTCGCGCACCGCCTCGTCCTCATCGAGCGCGGCATCGACGAGTGGCTCGACGCGCACCGCCCCGAGTACGTCGCCGTGGAGCGCGTCTTCAGCCAGCACAATGTGCGGACGGTGATGGGGACGGCCCAGGCCAGCGCGGTGGCGATGCTGTGCGCGGCCCGGCGCGGACTGCCCGTCGCGCTGCACACCCCCAGCGAGGTCAAGGCCGCCGTCACCGGCTCGGGCCGGGCCGACAAGGCGCAGGTCGGCGCCATGGTGACCCGGCTGCTGCGGCTCTCGGCGCCGCCGAAGCCGGCCGACGCCGCCGACGCGCTGGCGCTGGCCATCTGCCACATCTGGCGCGCCCCCGCGGTCAACCGGCTCCAGCAGGCCCAGGCGCAGGCACGGACCGCGGCGCGCCGCACCCCGGCCGCCGCGCGCCCCGCCGGGGTCTCCCGCACCCCCGCCCCCGTACGCAGCACCACCCGCATCCCGAAGGGCACGTCATGATCGCCTTCGTCTCCGGCCCGGTCGCGGCCCTCGCTCCCGATGCCGCCGTCGTCGAGGTCGGCGGTATCGGCATGGCCGTCCAGTGCACGCCCGGCACCCTGTCGGGGCTGCGCATAGGGGAGCAGACCCGGCTCGCCACCTCCCTCGTCGTACGGGAGGACAGTCTCACGCTGTACGGCTTCGCGGACGACGACGAGCGGCAGACCTTCGAACTGCTCCAGACGGCGAGCGGCGTCGGGCCGCGGCTGGCCCAGGCCATGCTCGCCGTGCACTCCCCGGACGCGCTGCGCCGCGCGGTCTCCACGGGCGACGAGAAGGCGCTCACGGCCGTGCCCGGCATCGGCAAGAAGGGCGCGCAGAAGCTGCTGCTGGAGCTGAAGGACCGCCTCGGCGAGCCGCTCGGCAGCGCCGGGCCCGCGATCGGCAGCCCGGTCACGGCCGGTTGGCGCGATCAGCTGCACGCCGCGCTGATCGGCCTCGGGTACGCCACCCGGGAGGCCGACGAGGCGGTGGGCGCGGTCGCCCCGCAGGCCGAGGCGGCTGTGGCGGAGGGCACGAAGCCGCAGGTCAGCCAGTTGCTCAAGGCAGCCCTGCAGTCCTTGAACCGGACCCGCTGACCGGGCGCCCGAGCGGGTACCCCTACGATCCGGCAGTCCATCCACCGACGACGCGAGGCAGTACGCAAGTGAACTGGGACGACAGCACCGACACCGCGGACGGAGAGGACCCCGGCCTGCCGCCGGGCGGCGCCGACCGGCTGGTGGGCGCGGACGCCGATGGTGAGGACACGGCCGTCGAGGCGGCGCTGCGCCCGAAGGACCTGGCGGAGTTCGTCGGCCAGGAGCGGGTGCGCGAGCAGCTGGACCTGGTGCTGCGGGCGGCTCGGGCGCGCGGCGCCACCGCCGACCACGTACTGCTCTCCGGTGCGCCGGGCCTCGGCAAGACCACCCTGTCGATGATCATTGCGGCGGAGATGGGCGCCCCGATCCGCATCACCTCGGGCCCCGCCATCCAGCACGCCGGCGACCTCGCCGCCATCCTCTCCTCCCTCCAGGAGGGTGAGGTGCTCTTCCTCGACGAGATCCACCGGATGTCGCGGCCCGCCGAGGAGATGCTCTACATGGCGATGGAGGACTTCCGCGTCGACGTGATCGTCGGCAAGGGCCCGGGCGCCACCGCCATCCCGCTGGAGCTGCCGCCGTTCACGCTGGTCGGAGCGACGACGCGGGCCGGCCTGCTGCCGCCGCCGCTGCGCGACCGCTTCGGATTCACCGGGCACATGGAGTTCTACGCGCCGGTCGAGCTGGAGCGGGTCATCCACCGCTCCGCCGGCCTGCTGGATGTCGACATAGAGACCGAGGGCGCCGCCGAGATCGCCGGCCGGTCCCGCGGTACGCCCCGTATCGCCAACCGCCTGCTGCGCCGCGTACGGGACTACGCCCAGGTCAAGGCGGACGGTCTGATCACCCGGGAGATCGCGGCGCAGGCCCTGGACGTGTACGAGGTGGACCAGCGCGGCCTGGATCGGCTGGACCGTGCGGTGCTCACCGCGCTGCTCAAGCTGTTCAGCGGCGGGCCGGTGGGCCTGTCGACCCTGGCGGTGGCCGTGGGGGAGGAGCGTGAGACGGTCGAGGAGGTCGCGGAGCCGTTCCTCGTGCGTGAGGGGCTGCTCGCGCGTACCCCCCGTGGCCGCATCGCCACCCCCGCCGCATGGGCGCACATGGGGCTGGTGCCGCCGCAGCAGATGACGGGCGGAAACGGACAGCAGGGGCTGTTCGGGGCGTGACGGCGCGGGGACTCGCCGGGTCAGGAACTGCGGTGCGATGCTGGGCGTTGTTCCACTGGTGCGGACTCGCTTAGACTCCGCCGATGCCGTCCGTACGGTCCGGCATACCAACCCCCGTATACCAGGCCGCACCTCCGCGGTCGTGCGAAGGAATGTCCGTCCCGTGAATATCATGACTCTCCTCCCGTTCATCGTGCTCATCGGGGCCATGTTCCTGATGACGCGCTCCGCCAAGAAGAAGCAGCAGGCGGCAGTGCAGATGCGGAACGAAATGCAGCCCGGTACGGGCATCCGCACGATCGGAGGCATGTACGCCACCGTCAAGGAGATCCACGAGGACTCCGTCCTCCTTGAGGTCGCGCCCGGCGTGCACGCGCTGTACGCGAAGAACGCCGTGGGCGCCGTGCTGCCCGACGACGAGTACAACCGCATCATCGACGGCGCCGAGAAGGGCACCGTCGTCCCGGACGACGTGTCCTCCCTGACCGGCGCCTCCACCGTCAACGCCGCGGACGACGACGCCACCGATAAGGGTGACGCCGCCGAAAAGATCGACCTGGGCAAGGAAGCTCCCGCGGAGAAGGCCGCCGAGGCCGACGCCGACGAGCCGAAGGCCGACGCGACCCCGGCGGAGGACGCCGACGCCAAGACCGCCGAGGCCAAGGACGCAAAGAAGGACGGCGGCGCCGACGCGAAGTAAGCCCGCCTCTCAGGGAACCGCGGTGTGCATCGAGTGCGGTGCACCGCGGTTCCTGGACCGTTTAGGCTCCGGCGGGGGCACGTCCCCACAACACTTCGTGGCCGTCCGGCACTGACCTGACTCGGGCGGTTGGACAGGGAGATACGAGAAGGTGGCAGCACCGAACAAGGGCCGAAGGTCGCCTGCGGCCCAGGGCAGGCCGGGGCGCGCCCTGGCCCTGATCGTGGTCGTCATCGCGGCGTTGGTCGGGGGGATGTTCTACTCCGGCACGATGACGCCGCGACTGGGCATCGACCTCGCGGGCGGTACGAGCTTCACGCTGGAAGCCCAGAACATGCCGGGCAAGCCCAACGCGATCAACGAGACCAACATGAAGACCGCCGCTGACATCATGAATCAGCGGGTCAACGGTCTCGGCGTCTCCGAGGCCGAGGTGCAGACGCAGGGCACCAACCACATCATCGTGAACATCCCCAAGGGGACGGACGCGAAGCAGGCCCGGGAGCAGATCGGTACCACCGCTCAGCTCGGGTTCCGTACGGTGCTGACGGCCGCGGCCGGTGCGAAGACGCCCACGCCGGGCTCCTCCGAGAGCCCCAAGGCGGGCAGTGGCGAGAAGGAGAAGGGCGACAGCTCCGCTTCGGCCACCCCCTCCGGCAAGTCCACCCCCCAGGGCCGGGCCGTCGGCGACGCGCTGAAGAAGGACGACACCCCCACGCCGTCCGCCTCCAAGACGCCCAGCGCTCCTCCGGCCCAGCAGCAGCCCCAGGGTGCCGGCATCCCCGCGGCGCTGCAGAAGAAGCTCGCGGCGCTGGACTGCTCCACCAAGAAGGGCCGCGCGGACGCCGCGGCACAGGCCGCCCGGGCCAAGCCCAGCGACCAGGTCGTCGCCTGCGAGAAGGACGGCTCGCGGAAGTACGCGCTCGGCCCGGTCAAGGTCGAGGGCACCGACGTGGACGACGCGAAGGCCACCTTCGACCAGCAGGGCGGCCAGGGCTGGATCGTCCAGATGAACTTCAACTCCGCGGGCGGCAAGAAGTTCGCGGACGTCACCGGCGACATCGCCACCAAGGCCCCGCCGCAGAACCAGTTCGCCATCACGCTGGACGGTCAGGTCGTCTCGGCGCCGCAGGTGAGCAGCGCCATCGCCGGCGGCAACGCCCAGATCAGCGGTGGCTTCACCCAGCAGTCCGCCGAGGACCTGGGCAACATGCTGTCCTACGGTGCGCTGCCGCTCTCCTTCAAGATCGCGGACGAGACCACCGTCACCGCGGCCCTCGGCGGCGAGCAGCTGAACGCGGGTCTGATCGCGGGCGCCATCGGCCTCGCCCTGGTCGTCATCTACCTCGTGGCCTACTACCGCGGCCTGTCGCTGGTCGCGCTGGCCAGCCTCGTGGTGTCGGCGGCCCTGACGTACACGCTCATGACGCTGCTCGGCCCCGCCATCGGGTTCGCGTTGAACCTCCCGGCCGTCTGCGGTGCGATCGTGGCGATCGGTATCACCGCCGACTCCTTCATCGTGTACTTCGAACGCATCCGGGACGAGATCCGGGAGGGCCGTACGCTGCGGCCGTCCGTCGAGCGGGCCTGGCCGCGTGCCCGGCGCACGATCCTGGTCTCGGACTTCGTGTCGTTCCTGGCCGCCGCGGTGCTGTTCATCGTCACCGTCGGCAAGGTCCAGGGCTTCGCGTTCACGCTCGGCCTGACCACCCTGCTGGACGTCGTGGTGGTGTTCTTCTTTACCAAGCCGCTGATGACGCTGCTGGCCCGGCGGAAGTTCTTCCACTCGGGACACCCCT
This sequence comes from Streptomyces niger, assembly GCF_000718305.1. Classification (GTDB taxonomy): domain Bacteria; phylum Actinomycetota; class Actinomycetes; order Streptomycetales; family Streptomycetaceae; genus Streptomyces; species Streptomyces niger. The sequence continues at coordinate 128,192 of NZ_JOFQ01000017.1, read as the reverse complement.
GGTCGGGTCTGGACCCCACGCGCCTCGGCGCGAAGCCGCCGCTGCGACGCGGCCGGCGCACCTCCGCCCCCATCGAGACGAAGGAGGCGTGAGATGTCCAAGCTCGGCAACATCGGCGCCCGGCTGTACCGAGGTGAGGTCGGCTACGACTTCATCGGCAAGCGCAAGATCTGGTACGGCATCTCGATCCTGATCACCATCACGGCGATCGTGGGCCTCGCGGTGCGCGGCCTGAACATGGGCATCGAGTTCTCCGGCGGCGCGGTCTTCACCACTCCGGAGACCTCCGTCTCGGCGAGCCAGGCCCAGCACCACGCCGAGTCCGCCTCGGGCGGTCACCAGGCCGTGGTCCAGAAGCTCGGCAACGGCACTCTGCGGATCCAGATCAGCGAGCTGGACACCAAGGAGGCCCTGCCGGTCCAGGAGGAGCTGGCCAAGGACCTGAACGTCCCGGTCCAGGACGTCAACACCCAGCTGGTCGGCCCCAGCTGGGGTGAGGAGATCGCGAACAAGGCCTGGCTGGGCCTGGGGATCTTCATGGTCCTCGTGGTCATCTATCTCGCCATCGCCTTCGAGTGGCGCATGGCGCTGGCGGCCCTGATCGCGCTGATCCACGACCTGACGATCACGGTCGGCGTGTACGCGCTGGTCGGCTTCGAGGTCACGCCGGGTACGGTCATCGGTCTGCTGACGATCCTCGGTTACTCGCTGTACGACACGGTCGTGGTGTTCGACAGCCTCAAGGAGGCGTCCCGGGGCGTCACGAAGCAGTCCCGGTACACCTACGGCGAGATCGCCAACCGCTCGATCAACTCCACGCTGGTCCGGTCGATCAACACCACGGTCGTGGCGCTGCTCCCGGTGGCCGGTCTGCTCTTCGTGGGCGGCGGTTTCCTGGGCGCGGGCATGCTGAACGACATCTCGCTGGCCCTGTTCGTGGGTCTCGCGGCCGGTGCGTACAGCTCGATCTTCATCGCCACCCCGCTGGTCGCCGACTTCAAGGAGCGCGAGCCGCAGATGAAGGCGCTGGCCCGGCGGGTCCGCGCCAAGCGCTCCGCGGCCGCCGCCAAGGCCGATCCCGGTGCGGGCGAGGCCGAGGGCGCGGTGCAGGAGGGCGAGGAGCCGCAGGACGGCGCCCCGGCGGCGGCCGGCAGCTCGGCCGCCGGCCCGCGCAGCCGGCCCGCCGACCGCAGCCGCGGCCGCGGCCGTCCGTCGGGCAAGCGCCGATGAGCGCCCCCGCGGACCTGCGCGAGCTGCTGCTGAGCAAGATCGCCGACGTGCCGGACTACCCGCAGGCGGGGGTGGTGTTCAAGGACATCACCCCGCTGCTGGCCGACCCGGACGCCTTCGGGAAGCTGACCGACGCGCTGGCGGGGGTCAGCGCGGAGTTCGGTGCGACGAAGATCGTGGCGCTGGAGGCGCGCGGCTTCATCCTCGCGGCCCCGGTCGCGGTGAAGGCGGGCGTCGGCTTCGTGCCCGTACGCAAGGCCGGCAAGCTCCCCGGGGCGACCCTCGGCCAGAGCTACGCGCTGGAGTACGGGCACGCGACGATCGAGATCCAGGCCGACGCGCTGGGCCCGGGCGACCGGGTGCTGGTGATCGACGACGTCCTGGCCACCGGCGGTACGGCCGATGCCTCGCTGACCCTGATCCGCCGCTCCGGCGCCGAGGTCGCGGGCGTGGCGGTCCTGCTGGAGCTGGGCTTCCTGGACGGCCGCGAGAAGCTGGCGGTCGGGCTGGACGGCGCCCCGCTGGAGGCGCTCATCACGGTCTGAGGCCGGGTCCGTACGGGCCCGGGGAGGCGGTCGCGGGCCGCCTCGGACGCTCGAAATTCGAGCAAAGTGCACGCAAAAGGGCATCCGGCATAAATGCGGATGCCCTTTTGCTGTGTCCACAGGAGCACCGGCCCGCGGAGGAGCCGTGGCTGTAGGCATGGATACCATGGCAGCCCGGCCACTCCGTGGACCGGTGGTCCGGCACCGCTCTTTTCCGCCCGTTCGCCGGCGGGAAAGGTCCCAGCGAGGAGTTGCTCTTGCCAGACGAGGCCCAGCCGCTCTCCCCCCGCACGCCGGGGGGCAGCCCCGCCGCGCATCCGGACGCCCGGCCCGCGGGCGGCACACCGGACGCGTCGAAGAACGGCGGGAAGGCAGCACCGGCAGGGCCCGGCCCGACGGCTGCCCGGCCGGCCGCTCCGGCGGCCAAGCCCGCCGTGCCGCCCTCGGCCCCCAAGCCGCTGCCGCCCGGCCACACCGGCCAGCCCGGCGGCCGCTCCGGTTCGTCCAACCGGGTGAGGGCCCGCCTGGCCCGGCTCGGCGTGCAGCGCCAGAGCCCGTACAACCCGGTGCTGGAGCCGCTGCTGCGGATCGTGCGCAGCAACGACCCCAAGATCGAGACGGCCACGCTGCGCCAGGTGGAGCGGGCCTACCAGGTCGCCGAGCGCTGGCACCGCGGCCAGAAGCGCAAGAGCGGCGACCCGTACATCACGCATCCGCTCGCGGTCACGACGATCCTCGCCGAGCTGGGCATGGACCCGGCGACGCTGATGGCCGGGCTGCTGCACGACACCGTCGAGGACACCGAGTACGGCCTGGACACGCTCCGCCGGGACTTCGGCGACCAGGTCGCGCTGCTGGTGGACGGCGTCACCAAGCTGGACAAGGTCAAGTTCGGCGAGGCCGCGCAGGCCGAGACGGTGCGCAAGATGGTCGTGGCGATGGCCAAGGACCCCCGGGTCCTGGTGATCAAGCTCGCCGACCGGCTGCACAACATGCGCACGATGCGCTACCTCAAGCGGGAGAAGCAGGAGAAGAAGGCCCGCGAGACGCTGGAGATCTACGCCCCGCTGGCGCACCGGCTGGGCATGAACACCATCAAGTGGGAGCTGGAGGACCTCGCCTTCGCGATCCTCTACCCCAAGATGTACGACGAGATCGTGCGGCTGGTCGCCGAGCGGGCGCCCAAACGTGACGAGTACTTGGCCATAGTGACCGACGAGGTCCAGGCGGATCTGCGCTCGGCCCGGATCAAGGCCACCGTCACGGGGCGCCCGAAGCACTACTACAGCGTCTACCAGAAGATGATCGTGCGGGGGCGGGACTTCGCGGAGATCTACGACCTGGTGGGCATCCGCGTCCTCGTCGACACGGTCCGTGACTGTTACGCGGCGCTCGGCACGGTGCACGCGCGGTGGAATCCGGTCCCCGGCCGGTTCAAGGACTACATCGCGATGCCCAAGTTCAACATGTACCAGTCGCTGCACACGACGGTCATCGGGCCCAACGGCAAGCCGGTCGAGCTGCAGATCCGCACCTTCGACATGCACCGCCGCGCCGAGTACGGCATCGCCGCGCACTGGAAGTACAAGCAGGAGGCCGTGGCCGGCGCCTCCAAGGTCCGCACCGACGTGCCCAAGGGCAAGGCCGGCAAGGACGACGCGGTCAACGACATGGCGTGGCTGCGGCAGCTGCTGGACTGGCAGAAGGAGACCGAGGACCCGGGCGAGTTCCTGGAGTCGCTGCGCTTCGACCTCTCCCGCAACGAGGTCTTCGTCTTCACGCCCAAGGGCGACGTCATAGCGCTGCCGGCCGGTGCCACGCCCGTGGACTTCGCGTACGCCGTGCACACCGAGGTCGGCCACCGCACGATAGGCGCGCGCGTCAACGGCCGCCTCGTACCGCTGGAATCGACCCTCGACAACGGCGACCTGGTCGAGGTCTTCACCTCCAAGGCGCCGGGCGCCGGGCCGTCCCGCGACTGGCTGGGCTTCGTCAAGTCCCCGCGGGCCCGCAACAAGATCCGCGCGTGGTTCTCCAAGGAGCGCCGCGACGAGGCGATCGAGCAGGGCAAGGACGCCATCGCGCGGGCCATGCGCAAGCAGAACTTGCCGATCCAGCGCATCCTGACCGGCGACTCGCTCGTCACGCTCGCGCACGAGATGCGGTACCCCGACATCTCCTCGCTGTACGCGGCGATCGGCGAGGGCCACGTCACCGCGCAGTCCGTCGTGCAGAAGCTGGTGCAGGCGCTCGGCGGCCAGGACGAGGCCACCGAGGACATCGCCGAGTCCACGCCGATCCGCCGCTCCAAGCGGCGCTCCAGCGCGGACCCGGGCGTGGTCGTCAAGGGCGTCGAGGACGTCTGGGTCAAGCTCGCGCGCTGCTGCACACCGGTGCCGGGCGACCCGATCATCGGCTTCGTGACCCGCGGTTCGGGCGTCTCGGTGCACCGCGCCGACTGCGTCAACGTCGACTCGCTGTCCAAGCAGCCGGAGCGGATTCTCGACGTCGAGTGGGCGCCGACCCAGTCCTCGGTCTTCCTGGTCGCCATCCAGGTCGAGGCGCTGGACCGCTCCCGGCTCCTCTCCGACGTCACGCGGGTCCTGTCCGACCAGCATGTCAACATCCTGTCCGCGGCCGTGCAGACGTCCCGCGACCGGGTGGCCACCTCCCGCTTCACCTTCGAGATGGGCGACCCCAAGCACCTCGGGCACGTCCTGAAGGCGGTACGGGGCGTGGAGGGCGTCTACGACGTCTACCGAGTGACGTCGGCCCGGCGGCCCAACTAGCGGCCCAACTGGCCGCCGTACGCGACGAGGAGGGCCCCGGTACGGTCTCGTACCGGGGCCCTCCTCGTGCGCTCTGGGGCTCGCGCTCAGCCGCCGAACTCCTGCAGGCCCTTCTGGGCCTGGTCCAGCAGGGCCTGGCGGCCCTCCAGCTCACGGGCGAGCTTGTCGGCCTTGGCGTCGTTGCCGGCGGCCCGGGCCGTGTCGATCTGCTTCTGGAGCTTGTCGACGGCGTCCTGGAGCTGGCCGGTCAGCCCCGCGGCACGCGCCCGCGCCTCGGGGTTGGTCCGCCGCCACTCGGCCTCCTCGGCCTCCTGGATGGCGCGCTCGACCGCGTGCATCCGGCCCTCGATCTTCGGGCGGGCGTCCCGCGGCACGTGGCCGATGGCCTCCCACCGCTCGTTGATCGAACGGAACGCGGCCCGCGCGGCCTTGAGGTCCGAGACCGGGAGCAGCTTCTCGGCCTCGACGGCCAGCTCCTCCTTCTTGGTGAGGTTCTCCCGCTGCTCGGCGTCCCGCTCCGCGAAGACCTCGCTGCGGGCCTGGAAGAACACGTCCTGGGCGCCGCGGAAGCGGTTCCACAGGTCGTCCTCGTGCTCGCGCTGGGCGCGGCCCGCGGCCTTCCACTCCTGCATCAGCTCGCGGTACCGGGCGGCCGTCGGGCCCCAGTCCGTGGAGTTCGACAGCGCCTCGGCGTCCGCGACCAGCTTCTCCTTGGTCTGCCTGGCCTGTTCGCGCTGCGCGTCCAGCGACGCGAAGTGCGCCTTGCGCCGCTTGGAGAACGCCGACCGGGCGTGCGAGAAGCGGTGCCACAGCTCGTCGTCGGACTTGCGGTCCAGGCGCGGCAGCCCCTTCCAGGTGTCGACCAGCGCCCGCAGCCGCTCGCCGGCCGCCCGCCACTGCTCGCTCGCGGCCAGCTCCTCGGCCTCGGCGACCAGCTTCTCCTTGGCGTCCCTGGCCTCGTCCGCCTGCCGGGCCTTGACCGCCTTGCGCTCCTCGCGGCGGGCCTCGACCGTCTGCACGAGCCCGTCCAGGCGCTTGCGCAGGGCGTCCAGGTCACCCACCGCGTGGTGCTCGTCCACCTGCTGACGCAGGTGGTCGATGGCGGTCATGGCGTCCTTGGCCGACAGGTCGGTGGTCTTGACCCGCCGCTCGAGGAGGCCGATCTCGACGACCAGGCCCTCATACTTGCGCTCGAAGTAGGCGAGGGCCTCCTCGGGAGATCCCGCCTGCCACGATCCGACGACCTGCTCGCCGTCGGCGGTACGCACGTAAACGGTCCCCGTCTCATCGACGCGGCCCCATGGGTCGCTGCTCACAGCGCCTCCTCCACATGATGCCGGCGGGGCCACGAGGCCCCGGGCATCGTCCACAGTTTCTGTCCGGCGGGACTGCGCCCCGGCCGGTCCGACGGACTGTTCTTGCGGGTGAGGGTGGCAGCCGTCGGAGCAGGCACCCTACCCAACGCCAATCTAGGCGACCGGCGGCCCGGCTGTCCGCATCCCGTACGACCGAAATTCCGTGGTCCGGGCAAGGAAGGCCGGCGTACGTCAGGACTTCGTGATGCGGGCGCGGTCGATGACGACGGTGGCGTTCGGCGCGGTGTTCTGCGTCTGCGGATCGGTGGTGTAGCCGGCCTTGGCGATCTTCTTCAGGACGTCCATGCCCTGCGTGATCGTCCCGAACGGGGTGTAGTTCGCCGGCAGCTTGCTGTCCTGGAAGACCAGGAAGAACTGGCTGCCGCCGGTGTTCCGGGTCTTCTCGCTCCGGCCGTCGTACCGGTTGGCCATCGCGACCGTGCCGGCCGGGTAGACGCCGCCCTTGAGCCGCGGGTCCTTGAGGTTCTCGTCCGGGATGGTGTAGCCGGGGGTGCCCTGGCCGGTGCCGGTGGGGTCGCCGCACTGCAGGACGTGCAGGTCGCTGTCGACCAGGCGGTGGCACGGGCTGTGGTCGAAGTAGCCCTGCCGGGTCAGGAAGTCGAAGGAGTTGACCGTGTGCGGGGCCTTCTCCGCGTCCAGCTTCAGGGAGATGTCGCCGCAGGTGGTGGCGAGCTTCGCGGTGTACGACGCGGAGCCGTCCACCGTCAGCTTCGGCTCCTTCTTCCACTGCTTCTTCGACGGCTCGCCCTTGGCGGGCGCGGCGCACGGGTCCTTCGGCCGGTCGGCGGCCGACGCCTTCGCGTCATTCTTGTTGTCCGCGCCGACCAGTCCCGCCGTCGCGTACGCCGTCGCGCCCGCGGCCACCACCACCGCGAGCACCGACGCGATGATCACGTTGCGCCGCTTGGTCTTCTGCCGGGTCTCGGCCCGGCGCCGGGCCTGACGCTCGTACTTCTGGCGCGCGAGCTGCTTGCGCCGCTGCTCCCCCTTGACCACCGGGCCGTCTCCTTGGTCTGTGTGCTCTGCCGTGGCCGTACCGTATACGGGTTCGCACCTGCGGGAGTCCCGCCGGTAGGCTCTGAACAGCAGAGATCTTGCAGCATGTTTCTGTGAGATCCGCCAGGGCCGCCTGCCGGGGCCCGCCAGGATCATCCGTCGCCGGACGATAGAAGGACGAACGTGCTGATTGCCGGGTTCCCCGCCGGGGCCTGGGGCACCAATTGCTACTTGGTCGCCCCCGCCGCGGGTGAGGAGTGCGTGATCATCGATCCGGGCCACCAGGCCACCCAAGGGGTCGAGGAAGCGGTGAGGAAGCATCGCCTCAAGCCCGTCGCCGTCGTCCTCACCCACGGCCACATCGACCACGTCGCCTCGGTCGTCCCCGTCTGCGGCGCGCACGACGTCCCCGCCTGGATCCACCCCGAGGACCGCTACATGATGAGCGATCCGGAGAAGGCGCTGGGCCGCTCCATCGGACAGCAGCTGATGGGCGAGCTGACCGTGGGCGAGCCGGACGACGTCAAGGAGCTGGCGGACGGCGGCACGCTGTCGCTCGCCGGGATGGAGTTCTCCGTCGCGCACGCGCCGGGCCATACCAAGGGGTCGGTGACGTTCGGGATGCCGGAGCAGGCGGACATCCCGCCGGTCTTCTTCTCGGGCGACCTGCTCTTCGCCGGCTCCATCGGACGCACCGACCTGCCCGGCGGCGACCACGCCGAGATCCTCCGGTCGCTGGAGCGCGTATGCCTCCCGCTGGACGACTCGACCGTGGTGCTGTCAGGACACGGCCCCCAGACCACCATCGGCCAGGAGCGCGCCACCAACCCCTTCCTGCGGGCTGTGTCTTCTGGGGGACACCCCCAGACCCCCGAGGCCGCCGGCCGACTTGGAGACGGGACCCAGAGCCCGGCTCCGCGACGAGGAATGTGACGAAAGCTTCCGTGAGCACCTTCAAGGCCCCCAAGGGCACCTACGACCTGATCCCGCCGCAGTCCGCGACCTACCTGGCGGTCCGCGACGCGATCTCCGGACCCCTCAAGCGCTCCGGCTACGGCTACATCGAGACCCCCGGCTTCGAGAACGTCGAGCTGTTCGCGCGGGGCGTCGGCGAGTCCACCGACATCGTCACCAAGGAGATGTACGCCTTCGAGACCAAGGGCGGCGACAAGCTCGCGCTGCGCCCCGAGGGCACCGCATCCGTGCTGCGCGCCGCGCTGGAGGCCAACCTCCACAAGGCCGGCAACCTCCCGGTCAAGCTCTGGTACTCCGGCTCGTACTACCGCTACGAGCGCCCGCAGAAGGGCCGCTACCGGCACTTCTCGCAGGTCGGCGCCGAGGCCATCGGGGCCGAGGACCCGGCGCTGGACGCCGAGCTGATCATTCTGGCGAACGACGCGTACCGCTCGCTGGGCCTGCGCAACTTCCGCATCCTGCTGAACAGCCTCGGCGACAAGGAGTGCCGCCCCGCCTACCGGGCCGCGCTGCAGGACTTCCTGCGCGCCCTGGACCTGGACGAGGACACCCGCCGCCGGATCGAGATCAACCCGCTGCGGGTGCTCGACGACAAGCGCGCGGACGTACAGAAGCAGCTGGTCGGCGCCCCGCTGCTGCGCGACCACCTCTGCGAGAACTGCAAGGCGTACCACGAGCAGGTGCGCGAGCTGCTGACCGCGGCGGGCGTGGCCTACGAGGACGACCCCAAGCTGGTGCGAGGGCTGGACTACTACACCCGCACCACCTTCGAGTTCGTCCACGACGGGCTCGGCTCGCAGTCCGCGGTGGGCGGCGGCGGCCGGTACGACGGCCTGTCCGAGATGATCGGCGGCCCCGCGCTGCCGTCCGTCGGCTGGGCGCTGGGCGTGGACCGCACGGTCCTGGCGCTGGAGGCCGAGGGCGTGGAGCTGGAGATCCCGGCCAGCACCGCCGTCTTCGCGGTGCCGCTGGGCGAGGAGGCCCGCCGGGTGCTCTTCGGCACGGTCACCGAGCTGCGCAGGGCCGGTCTCGCGACCGACTTCGCGTACGGCGGCAAGGGCCTGAAGAACGCGATGAAGTCCGCGAACCGCTCGGGCGCGCGCCTCGCGATCGTCGCGGGCGAGCGGGACCTCGCCGAGGGCGTCGTCCAGCTCAAGGACCTGGAGAGCGGCGAGCAGTCGCCGATCGCGCTGGACAAGGTCGTCGAGGAGGTCCGGCGCAAGCTGGCCCCTCTTTGCGGCTAAGCCGCCGCCGCTCTCGCGGACCTGGTTGCTCGCCGTGGGGGTGCGCCAATTGATGGTTGATGCAGCGTGACAATGAAGGGCCCGGGAGGGAAACCGGGCCCTTCGTCGTACGAGAACACTTGTCGGGTGCGGGTGGCTTTATCTCGGCTCAACGCCCCTCGGTGGGACCCTTGCGGCACAATGTGAGGCCCACCGGGCCGACTGGCCATCCTGATCGACGGAACGGCGATATGACGACGACTACGCTTGATGACGTGTCCACCGACCACGCCTCCGACGGCGCCGGCGACCGCACCATCGGCGCGGGCCGTCCGTTCGCCCTCCTGCTCGTGATCACCGGCGCGCTCGGCCTCCTCGCGTCCTGGATCATCACGCTCGACGAGCACGAGCTGCTGAAGGACCCGAACTTCAAGCCGGCCTGCAGCATCAACCCGATCATCTCCTGCGGCAGCGTCATGAAGAGCGCCCAGGCCACCGTCTTCGGCTTCCCGAACCCGATGGCCGGGCTGGTCTGCTTCGGCGTGGTGGTCGCCATCGGCATGGCGGTGCTCGCCCGGGCCCGCTTCCGCGCCTGGTACTGGATCGGCCTGAACATCGGCACGCTGCTCGGCACGGTCTTCTGCATGTGGCTGATGTCCCAGACCCTGTACGTCATCAACGCGCTGTGCCTGTGGTGCACGCTGACGTGGATCATCACGATCCTGATGTTCTGGTACACCACCGTGCACAACATCAAGCACGGCATCATCAAGGTGCCCGCGGGCCTGCGGAACGCGGTCCTGGAGTTCCACTGGGTCGTCCCGGTGCTCTGGTACGGCGTGATCGCGGTGCTCATCCTGACCAAGTGGTGGACGCAGTACTGGAGCACGCTGCTCTGAGGCGCCTTCCGATCGGGCGCCCGGACGCGTTGTCAGTGCTGTGAATTAAGGTCGAAGCGTGGAGCCCGACCTGTTCACCGCCGCCGCCGAAGACCGCCAGGAGAAGGACCCCGCGGGGTCCCCGCTCGCCGTACGGATGCGCCCGCGCACCCTGGACGAGGTGGTCGGCCAGCAGCATCTGCTCAAGCCCGGATCGCCGCTGCGGCGGCTGGTCGGCGAGGGGGAGAGCGGCCCGGCCGGGCCGTCCTCGGTGTTCCTGTGGGGCCCGCCCGGCATCGGCAAGACCACCCTCGCGTACGTCGTCAGCCAGGCGACCAACAAGCGCTTCGTGGAGCTCTCCGCCATCACCGCGGGGGTGAAGGAGGTGCGGTCCGTCATCGACGGCGCCCGCCGCGCCTCCGGGGGATACGGGAAAGAGACCGTCCTCTTCCTGGACGAGATCCACCGCTTCAGCAAGGCCCAGCAGGACTCCCTGCTCCCGGCGGTGGAGAACCGCTGGGTGACCCTGATCGCGGCGACCACGGAGAACCCGTACTTCTCGGTGATCTCCCCGCTGCTCTCCCGCTCGCTGCTGCTGACGCTGGAGCCGCTCACCGACGACGACCTGCGCGGCCTGCTGCGGCGCGCGCTGACCGACGCGCGGGGGCTGGCGGGCGCGGTGACGCTGCCCGAGGACACCGAGAAGCACCTGCTGCGGATCGCGGGCGGCGACGCGCGCCGGGCGCTGACGGCCCTGGAGGCCGGCGCCGGGTCCGCGATCTCCAAGGGCGAGAAGGAGATCTCCCTCCAGACGCTGGAGGAGTCCGTGGACCGGGCCGCGGTGAAGTACGACCGGGCCGGTGACCAGCACTACGACGTGGCCAGCGCGCTGATCAAGTCCATCCGCGGCTCGGACGTGGACGCGGCGCTGCACTATCTGGCGCGCATGATCGAGGCGGGCGAGGACCCGCGGTTCATCGCCCGGCGGCTGATGATCTCCGCGAGCGAGGACATCGGGCTGGCCGACCCCTCCGCGCTGCAGACGGCGGTGGCCGCCGCGCAGGCCGTCGCGATGATCGGCTTTCCCGAGGCCCGGATCACGCTCAGCCAGGCGACGATCGCGCTGGCCCTCGCGCCCAAGTCCAATGCCGCGTACCTGGCCATCGACGCGGCGCTCGCGGACGTCCGCGCGGGCCTGGCAGGCCCGGTACCGACGCATCTGCGCGACTCGCACTACAAGGGCGCGGAGAAGCTCGGCCACGGCAAGGGCTACCAGTACCCGCACGACCTGCCCGGCGGCATCGCGGCCCAGCAGTACGCGCCGGACGAGGTGCACGGCAAGCGGTACTACGCCCCCACGCGCTACGGCTCCGAGGCGCGGTACTACGACGTGGTGGAGCGGGTGCGCGGCCGGCTGGCGGGGGAGGCGGGCACGTCGGGGGAGTGAGCGGTGTACGGAAGGCGGCGTTCCGTCGCCGCGCGGCAGGGCCCTGTCGAACGGGGGCCCGCCACGAGATATCTTGATGTCGAGCAATGTTGCAGACGTGGAGCGGAGCACCGGTGACTGACTCGACCATCATCTATACGCACACCGACGAGGCCCCGGCCCTGGCGACGTATTCCTTCATGCCGGTGATCGAGGCCTACGCCTCGACGGCCGGTGTCGCCGTGGAGAGCCGTGACATCTCGCTGGCGGGCCGGATCATCGCCAGCTTCCCCGAGCGTCTTCGGGAGGACCAGCGCATCGACGACGCGCTGGCCGAGCTCGGCGAGCTGGCGAAGACGCCCGAGGCGAACATCATCAAGCTGCCGAACATCTCGGCCTCGATCCCGCAGCTCAAGGCCGCGATCGCCGAGCTGCAGGAGCAGGGCTACGCACTCCCGGACTACCCGGACGACCCGAAGACCGACGAGGAGCGCGACATCCGCGCCCGCTACGACAAGGTCAAGGGCTCGGCCGTCAACCCGGTCCTGCGCGAGGGCAACTCCGACCGCCGCGCCCCCGCGTCGGTCAAGAACTACGCCAAGGCCAACCCGCACCGCATGGGTGCCTGGAGCGCCGACTCCAAGACGAATGTCGCGCACATGACCGGCGACGACTTCCGCTCCACCGAGAAGTCGGTCGTCATCGCCGAGGACGGCGCGCTGAAGATCGAGCTGGTCGGTGACGACGGCTCCACCACCGTGCTGCGCGAGTCGGTACCGGTCCTGGCCGGCGAGGTCGTGGACGCCTCCGTCATGCGCGTCGGCGCGCTGCGCGAGTTCCTCAAGGAGCAGGTCGCCCACGCCAAGGCTGAGGGCGTGCTGTTCTCGGTGCACCTCAAGGCCACGATGATGAAGGTCTCCGACCCGATCATCTTCGGTCACGTGGTGCGCGCCTTCTTCCCGAAGACCTTCGCGAAGTACGCCGACGTGCTCGCCGGCGCGGGCCTGACCCCGAACGACGGTCTCGGCGGCATCTGGAAGGGCCTGGAGGCCCTGCCCCAGGGCGAGGAGATCAAGGCCTCCTTCGACGCCGAGCTCGCCGAGGGCCCGGACCTGGCGATGGTCGACTCGCACCGCGGCATCACCAACCTGCACGTCCCCAGCGACGTCATCGTCGACGCCTCCATGCCGGCGATGATCCGCACCTCGGGCCACATGTGGAACAAGGACGACCAGGAGCAGGACGCCCTGGCCGTCATCCCGGACAGCAGCTACGCCGGCATCTACCAGGCCGTCATCGACGACTGCAAGGCCAACGGCGCGTACGACCCGTCCACCATGGGCTCGGTGCCCAACGTCGGCCTGATGGCGCAGAAGGCCGAGGAGTACGGCAGCCACGACAAGACCTTCGAGGTGCCCGCCACCGGCACCGTGCGGGTCGTCGACTCCAACGGCACCGCGCTGCTGGAGCAGACGGTCAGCGCCGGCGACATCTTCCGCGCCTGCCAGACCAAGGACATCCCGATCCGCGACTGGGTGAAGCTGGCCGTCACCCGCGCCCGCGCCACCGGCGACCCGGCCGTGTTCTGGCTGGACGAGGGCCGTGCGCACGACGCGAACCTGATCGCCAAGGTCAAGCAGTACCTCCCCGAGCACGACACCGAGGGCCTGCAGATCGAGATCATGTCCCCGGTCGAGGCGACGAAGTTCTCGGTGGAGCGCATCCGCCGCGGTGAGAACACCATCTCGGTGACCGGCAACGTGCTGCGTGACTACCTCACCGACCTGTTCCCGATCCTGGAGCTGGGCACCAGCGCCAAGATGCTCTCGGTCGTACCGCTGATCAACGGCGGCGGTCTCTTCGAGACCGGCGCCGGCGGCTCCGCGCCCAAGCACGTCCAGCAGCTGGTCAAGGAGAACTACCTGCGCTGGGACAGCCTGGGTGAGTTCCTCGCGCTCGCGGTGAGCTTCGAGCACCTCGCGCAGAAGACGGGCAACGCGCGTGCCCAGATCCTCGCCGACACCCTCGACCGCGCCACCGGCACGTTCCTGGCCGAGAACAAGTCGCCCAGCCGCAAGCTCGGCGGCATCGACAACCGCGGCAGCCACTTCTACCTGGCCCTGTACTGGGCCCAGGAGCTGGCCAAGCAGACCGAGGACGCCAAGCTGGCCGAGGCGTTCGCGGAGCTGGCCAAGACGCTGGCCGAGCAGGAGCAGACGATCGTCGACGAGCTGATCGCCGTCCAGGGCAAGCCGGCCGACATCGGCGGCTACTACCAGCCCGACTCGGCGAAGGCCGCGGCCGTCATGCGCCCGTCCGCGACGCTGAACAAGGCCCTCGCCGCGCTCAGCGCCTGACGCGCCCCGGCCCCGTCGCCGTACGCGAACCGCCCCTCCCGGCTCCGTGCCGGGAGGGGCGGTCCCTTTCTGCGGGAGGCGGCGCCGCGCGGACGCGATGACCGGGACGGCGCCGTTGCCGTCGCGGGCGCTCACGCCGCGGCGTCGAAGAGGTGGTGCATCGCCCGCCGGAGCCCCATCAGGTCCCGCACGGGCGTGGGGAAGTCGAAGCGGGCGTCGAAGGTCTGCGTCTCGGGGTCCGAGAAGCGCACCCGCAGACCGAAGCGGTCCAGCGCCACGGGGACGACGGAGCCGCGCGCCGCGCAGATCTGCCCGGCCCGGTCGCCGAGCAGCCCGCACAGGTCGCGTACCTGCTCGCCGTGGGCGGTGTGCAGGTGCTGCAGGAGCTCGGCCTCGTGGCCCGCCACGGGGTCCGGGGCGGCCTGCGCGAACTCCTCCGGCTCGACGGAGGCGGCGCCCCACAGGTCGTCCACGGTGGCCTCGCCGACCTCCAGGCGCAGCATCATCCAGGGGGCGCGCTGCACGGCGCCCGGGGACGGGTCGGGGCGCAGTGCCTCGCCGATGCCCAGCAGCTCCCCGACGGGGTGCCGCTCGGCGAGCAGCCGGGCGGCGTGGGCCCGGTCCTCGCCGCGTACGGGGGTGAGCCAGCCGGCGATCCAGGCCCGGCCGCGGATGCGGTGGGGCACCGAAACGGGTGCGACGTCCGTGAGTTCCATCACGGCGGTGACGTCGTCGTCCTGCGCGTGAGCTGCGGCGCGAGCGGCTGCCGAGTCCCCAGGAACCAGCAACAGCACGTCTCCTGAGCCGTCGACCGTTCTGCAGGCGGGCGCGGCGAAGCCGGTGTCGTCGGGATCGTGGACTCCGGGAATGGTCAGGGACGCCATAGCATGGGAATCCACGAGGGTTCGCACACGCTCGGCGGCGGTGGGCTGCTGGGCGTCTTCCGTGGGACGCGGCTGACCCGCCTCTGTGCTCTGGTCTGCACTGGGCAGGGGGTTCCCAGGTCGAAACATGCGGTCTCCTCGCGCTGCTAAGGTAAGCCTCACCTAACTTACATGGAGGTCCGTTCCACGTGAACCAGTCGCGTCCCAAGGTCAAGAAGTCCCGCGCGCTCGGCATCGCCCTGACGCCGAAGGCCGTCAAGTACTTCGAGGCCCGTCCCTACCCGCCCGGCGAGCACGGCCGTGGCCGCAAGCAGAACAGTGACTACAAGGTCCGCCTGCTGGAGAAGCAGCGTCTGCGTGCGCAGTACGACATCAGCGAGCGCCAGATGGTGCGCGCCTACGACCGCGCTCGGAAGGTCGACAGCAAGACAGGCGAAGCGCTGATCATCGAGCTTGAGCGCCGTCTGGACGCGCTCGTCCTGCGTTCGGGTCTCGCCCGGACGATCTACCAGGCCCGCCAGATGGTGGTCCACGGCCACATCTCGGTGAACGACCGCAAGGTCGACAAGCCGTCCTTCCGCGTCCGCCCCGGCGACGTGGTGATGGTCCGCGAGCGCAGCCGCGAGAAGCACCCCTTCCAGGTCGCCCGCGAGGGTGGCTACGCGGGTGAGGGCGAGACCCCGCGCTACCTGGAGGTCAACCTCCAGGCGCTGGCGTTCCGCCTGGACCGGGACCCCAACCGCAAGGAGATCCCGGTCATCTGCGACGAGCAGCTGGTCGTCGAGTACTACGCCCGCTGAGCGAGCCCGGTGCTCCGCGCGCCGGGCGACTCGCCCGGCAGCGCACGGCTCGCGCGCCGCACTCCGGCGCGCACCGCGTCAGCCCGCCGTCTCCCCGCCGTTCGTGGCCGGGGAAACGGCGGGCTCGCCCGTTTCCGGGGCCCGCTCGCCCGCGGCGGAGCCACGCGGCCGCGGCAGGCCGCCCAGCACCCGCCGCACGGCCGCGTCCAGGCCCAGCGCCTCGCCCCGCCGCACGGCCGCCGCGTACCCCGCGTCACCCAGCTCCGCACGCGCCAGCCGCTCGCACAGCTCGTGCGGCCGGTTGAAGCTGCGCGAGCCGAACAGCTGCGGCCCGACCGACGGCCAGATCCGCGCCGCGACGCCCTGCAGCACCGCCGCCTCCGCCGCGTCCCCCTCGTCCGCCGTGACCAGTGCCAGCAGCTCCACCGCCAGGACCGCGCCCAGCAGGTCGTGGAAGGCGTGGTCGATCGCCAGGCACTCGGTCAGCAGCCGGCGGGCGCCCGCCAGGTCCCGCCGCGTCCAGGCCGCATAGGCCAGCACGTACAGCGCGTACGCCCGTGCCCAGCGCTCACCGTGCTCCGCGCACACCTCCCGCACCTCGGCGCACAGCTCCTCCGCCGCCGCCAGGTCCCCGCCGAACGCCACCGCCATCGCCAGCTCGACCTGCGCCATCAGCACGTTGCTGTTCAGCTCGCCGACCTCCCGGTAGGCGGCCAGCGCGGCCCGCAGCAGCGTCTCGGCGCGCGGCATGTCGTCGCCGGTCAGCGCCAGGCAGCCCAGCCTGTGCTGCGCGTAGGCGGCGGCCCGCGCGTTCCCCGCGTACCGCGCCTCCGACCAGCACTGCTCCAGGACGCGCCGGGCCCTGGCCGGATCACCCTGGAGGACCGCGACGTAGCCGGTCACCCACAGCGCCTTCAGCCGCGCGTCGTGGTGGTCGGCGGGCAGCGCCAGGGACCGCTCCAGCCAGTGCCGCCCCTCCGAGAGCCGGCCGCAGCCCACCCAGAAGAACCACAGCGTCCCCGCCAGGAACTGCCCCAGGTACGCCTCCTCCGGCACCTCCAGGCTGTGCTCCAGCGCCAGCCGTACGTTGGGCAGCTCCACGTCGATCCGCGTCGCCACCTCGTCCTGCCGGGGCCCGAACCAGTCCAGCTCGCACCAGGTGGCCAGGCCCACGTACCAGTCGCGGTGGCGGCGCCGCAGCCGCTCGGTGTCGCCCAGCGCCGCCAGCCAGTCGGCGCCGTAGGCCCGTACGGTGTCCAGCAGCCGGTACCGCACCCCGGCCCGGGTCTCCTCGCGGACCACCACCGACTGCCCGACGAGCTCGGACACCACGTCCATCAGGTCCTCGGCCGGCAGGTCGGGCCCCGAGCACACGTACTCGACCGCCGCCAGGTCGAACTGCCCGCCGAACACCGACAGCCGCGCCCAGAGCAGCCGCTCCGCCGGCGTGCACAGCTCATGGCTCCAGCCGATGGCCGTGCGCAGCGTCTGATGGCGGGGGAGGGCGAGCCGGTCGGCCCCGGTCAGCAGCCGGAAGCGGTCGTCCAGGCGGTCCACCACCTGCTGGACGGAGAGCACCCGCAGCCGGCCGGCGGCCAGCTCCAGGGCCAGCGGGATGCCGTCGAGCCGGTGGCACAGCTCGGCCACCGCGGCACTGTTCGAGTCGTCCACGGTGAAGCCGGCGACCACGCAGCCCGCCCGGTCGGCGAACAGCTCCCCGGCGTCCGCGTCGGGCAGCGGCAGCAGCGGCTGGTTGTGCTCCCCGGGCAGGCCCAGCGGGCGCCGCCCCGCCGCCAGCACCCGGAGCTCAGGGGCCCGCCGCAGCAGCCGCGCCACCAGCGGGGCGCACGCGTCCACCAGGTGCTCGTAGCCGTCCAGGATCAGCAGCAGCTCGCAGTCGGCGAGGTCGTTGCAGAGCGCGTCCCGCGTCGGCCGGCCGCTGTGGTCGGCCAGCTCCAGCGCCTCCGCCACGGCGTGGTCCAGCAGGTGCGGCTCCCGCACGTCGGACAGCTCGACCAGCCACACGCCGTCGCGGAAGCGGTCCCGCAGCGCCCGGCCGGCCTGCGTGGCGAGCCGCGTCTTGCCGACC
This sequence comes from Streptomyces niger, assembly GCF_000718305.1. Classification (GTDB taxonomy): domain Bacteria; phylum Actinomycetota; class Actinomycetes; order Streptomycetales; family Streptomycetaceae; genus Streptomyces; species Streptomyces niger. Next base: position 110,624 of record NZ_JOFQ01000017.1, on the reverse strand, counting down.
CCGCCCATGCCCGTGAGCGTCACCAGCCGCGCCTCCGCCACCCCCGCGGTCAGGGCGGCCAGTTCGTCCGCGCGTCCGACGAACCGGTTCAGTTCCGCGGGCAGATTTCCCGGGTGCGGTGGTCGGCTGCGGTGGTCTCGGAAGGCGGGATCCGGTCCCCGGGAGCGTCGCATGGCACACGGAGCGTACTCGGCACTGTGCGGACCGTACAATCGCGCCGCGGTGCTGCCGGTACGCGGTCGCTGCCGCGTGGCGAACCCTCGGGACCGGCCGTGGCACACGGGAACACGGTGCGGACGGGGAGCCCCGGCGCGATAGGGTCGACACCTGCCGATCGAGCAGGACGAGACAAGCAGAGAACCAGTCGGAAAGTGGTGTGCGCGTGTCCGGTGGAGAGGTGGCCGGGATCCTCGTGGCCGTCTTCTGGGCGATCCTCGTGTCGTTCCTCGCCCTCGTGCTGGTGAGGCTCGCACAGACGCTGAAGGCGACGACGAAGATGGTCTCCGAGGTGTCCGAGAAGGCCGTGCCGCTGCTCGCCGACGCGTCCGAGACGGTCCGCTCCGCGCACACCCAGCTCGCGCGCGTCGATGCGATCACCTCCGACGTGCAAGAGGTCACGGCCAACGCCTCCGCGCTCTCCTCGACCGTCTCCTCCGCCTTCGGCGGACCGCTGGTCAAGGTCGCGGCGTTCGGCTACGGCGTCCGCCGCGCGATCGGCCGGAAGGGCGCGCCCGCGCCCGAGCCCCCCGTCGTCGTCGGCCGCACCCTGCCCGCCGCCCGCCGCAACGGGCGCCGCAACCGCCGTACCAAGGACTGATCACCGCGATGTTCCGCCGCGCATTCTGGTTCACCACCGGCGCCGCCGCCGGGGTGTGGGCCACCAACAAGGTCCACAGCAAGCTGCGCAAGCTCCAGCCCGACAGCCTCGCGGCCCAGGCAGCGGACAAGGCGGTGGAGACCGGCCACCGGCTGCGCCGATTTGCATTGGACGTACGCGACGGAATGGCGGACCGTGAAGAGCAGTTGCACGAAGCGCTCGGTCTGACGGAGACCGGGGCGGCGCGCGAACTGCCGCCTGCCCGCCGGACCGAAGCGCTCGCGCCACACCACCCCACGACACGTATCACCCGGACAACCGGACCGAACCGAAACGAGGACCACTGATGGAGTCGGCTGAAATCCGCCGCCGCTGGCTGAGCTTCTTCGAGGAGCGCGGGCACACCGTCGTGCCCTCGGCGTCGCTCATCGCGGACGACCCGACGCTGCTGCTGGTCCCCGCGGGCATGGTGCCCTTCAAGCCGTACTTCCTCGGCGAGGTCAAGCCGCCGGCCCCGCGCGCCACCAGCGTCCAGAAGTGCGTGCGCACGCCCGACATCGAAGAGGTCGGCAAGACCACCCGGCACGGCACGTTCTTCCAGATGTGCGGCAACTTCTCCTTCGGCGACTACTTCAAGGAAGGCGCCATCACGTACGCCTGGGAGCTGCTGACCAGCTCGCAGGCGGACGGCGGCTACGGCCTGGACCCGGAGAAGCTCTGGATCACCGTCTACCTGGACGACGACGAGGCCGAGCGCATCTGGCACGAGGTCGTCGGCGTGCCCAAGGAGCGCATCCAGCGCCTGGGCAAGAAGGAGAACTACTGGTCCATGGGCGTGCCCGGCCCGTGCGGCCCGTGCTCCGAGATCAACTACGACCGCGGCCCGGAGTTCGGCATCGAGGGCGGCCCGGCCGTCAACGACGAGCGCTACGTGGAGATCTGGAACCTGGTCTTCATGCAGTACGAGCGCGGCGAGGGCACCGGCAAGGAGGACTTCGAGATCCTCGGCGAGCTGCCCAGCAAGAACATCGACACCGGCCTCGGTCTCGAACGCCTCGCCATGATCCTGCAGGGCGTACAGAACATGTACGAGACCGACACCCTGCGCGTCGTCATCGACAAGGCCACCGACCTCACCGGCGTCGCCTACGGTGCCGGCAAGGACACGGACGTCTCGCTCCGCGTCGTCGCCGACCACATGCGCACCTCCGTCATGCTCATCGGTGACGGCGTCACGCCCGGCAACGAGGGCCGCGGCTACGTGCTGCGCCGCATCATGCGCCGCGCCATCCGTAACATGCGCATCCTCGGCGCCACCGACCCGGTCGTCGCCGACCTGGTCGACGTGGTCATCAAGACGATGGGCCAGCAGTACCCGGAGCTCATCCAGGACCGCAAGCGCATCGAGACCGTCGCCCTCGCCGAGGAGGCCGCCTTCCTCAAGACGCTGAAGGCCGGCACCAACATCCTCGACACCGCCGTCAGCGAGACCAAGGCCGCCGGCGGCACGGTCCTCGCCGGCGACAAGGCGTTCCTGCTCCACGACACCTGGGGCTTCCCGATCGACCTCACCCTCGAAATGGCCGCCGAGCAGGGCCTTTCGGTGGACGAGAACGGCTTCCGCCGCCTGATGAAGGAGCAGCGGGAGCGCGCCAAGGCCGACGCCCAGGCCAAGAAGCACGGCCACGCCGACATGTCGGCCTACCGCGAGGTCGCCGACAAGTCCGGCTCCACCGTCTTCACCGGCTACACCGACACCGATGGCGAGTCCACGGTCGTCGGCCTGGTCGTCAACGGCGCCTCCGCCCCGGCCGCCCACGAGGGCGACGAGGTCGAGGTCGTCCTGGACCGCACCCCGTTCTACGCCGAGGGCGGCGGCCAGCTCGCCGACACCGGCCGCATCAAGACCGACACCGGCGCCGTGATCGAGGTCCGCGACGTCCAGCAGCCGGTCCCGGGCGTCACCGTCCACAAGGGCTCGGTCCAGGTCGGCGAGATCACCGTGGGCTCGCCCGCGTTCGCCACCATCGACGTCAAGCGCCGCCGGGCCATCGCCCGCGCCCACAGCGCCACCCACCTCACCCACCAGGCGCTGCGCGACGCCCTCGGCCCCACGGCCGCGCAGGCCGGTTCGGAGAACTCCCCGGGCCGCTTCCGGTTCGACTTCGGCTCGCCGACCGCCGTGCCCGGCACGGTCCTCACGGACGTCGAGCAGAAGATCAACGAGGTGCTCTCGCGCGAACTGGACGTCACCGCCGAGGTGATGAGCATGGACGACGCCAAGAAGCAGGGCGCCATCGCCGAGTTCGGCGAGAAGTACGGCGACCGCGTGCGCGTGGTCACCATCGGCGACTTCTCCAAGGAGCTGTGCGGCGGTACGCACGTCCACAACACCGCCCAGCTGGGCCTGGTGAAGCTGCTCGGCGAGTCCTCCATCGGCTCCGGCGTGCGCCGCGTGGAGGCCCTCGTGGGCGTCGACGCGTACAACTTCCTCGCCCGTGAGCACACGGTCGTCTCGCAGCTGACCGAGCTGGTCAAGGGCCGGCCCGAGGAGCTGCCGGAGAAGATCTCCGGCGTGCTGGCCAAGCTCAAGGACGCCGAGAAGCAGATCGAGCAGTTCCGCGCGGAGAAGGTCCTGCAGGCCGCGGCCGGGCTCGCCGAGGGCGCCAAGAACGTCGGTGGCATCGCGCTGGCCTCCGGTCAGGTGCCCGACGGCACCTCCGCCGACGACCTGCGCAAGCTCGTCCTGGACGTGCGCGGCCGGATCCCGTCCGACCGCCCGGCGGTCGTCGCCCTGTTCTCGGTGGCCAACGGCCGCCCGCTGACCGTGATCGCCACCAACGAGGCGGCCCGCGAGCGCGGCATCAAGGCCGGCGACCTGGTCCGTACGGCCGCCAAGACGCTCGGCGGCGGTGGCGGCGGCAAGCCGGACGTCGCCCAGGGTGGCGGCCAGAACGCCGCGGCCGTGCCCGAGGCCCTGGAGGCCGTCGAGCGCCTCGTCGCGCAGGCCGGCTGAGGCACGTGAGCGGTATGCGACGCGGCAGGCGGATCGCCGTCGACGTCGGGGACGCCCGGATCGGGGTCGCCTCGTGCGACCCCGACGGGGTCCTCGCGACCCCGGTGGAGACCGTGCCGGGACGTGACGTCCCGGCCGCCCACCGGCGCCTGAAGGCGATCATCGAGGAGTACGAACCGCTGGAGGTCGTCGTCGGCCTGCCCCGCTCCCTGAACGGGGGAGAGGGGCCGGCCGCGGCCAAGGTGCGGGCCTTCGCCAAGGAGATGGCGAAGAACATCGCGCCGGTGCCGGTGCGGCTGGTCGACGAGCGGATGTCGACGGTCACCGCGGCCCAGGGGATGCGCGCCTCCGGCGTGAAGGCCAAAAAGGGCCGTTCCGCCATCGATCAGGCGGCGGCCGTGGTCATCCTTCAGAGTGCACTGGAAACCGAACGCACGTCCGGACAGGTCCCTGGTGAGAGCGTCGAGGCGGGCGGCTGATCGCGGTACGGTAACGTTCCGCGCGACCGGCCGCGTTCGAACAGTGGCGCGCGCAAGAAGAGGCGGTCAGAAAATAAGCCGCGCTGCGACCACGGAGCGCACCGCCTCGCGGCTCTAGGGGATCGATGACTGAGTACGGCCGGGGCTACGGCTCCGAACCCTGGCATCCGGAGGACCCTCTCTACGGAGAGTCCTACGGTGACCAGGGCGCCTACGGCGGCCAGGCTTCCTACGGGAACCAGGACCCCTACGCGGGGCAGGGTCAGCAGCAGGGCTGGGGCGGCGCCCCCGACCCGCAGCAGCACCAGTACGGCCACCAGCAGCAGTACGACCCGTACAGTCAGGCCGGACAGAACGGCGGCGTGCCGTACGACCCGTACGGCCACCAGTCCGACCCGTACGGTCAGGCCGACCCCTACGGTCAGCAGCCCGACCCCTACTACGGCCAGGCCGACCCGTACGGCCGGCAGCCCGACCCCTACGGCGGCGCCGGACCGGACCACTACGGCACGCCCGACGGCTACCCGGCGCCGCACCAGGCCCAGCCGGTGCGGCACGACCAGACGGCGCCCATGCCCGCCGTCCCCGGCGGCGCGCAGGGCGACGACTGGCAGGAGGCCGGGCACGACGCGCCCTGGCAGGACGAGCCGGCCCGGCCCGAACCCGAGCCGGACCATGCCTTCTTCTCCGGCGGGGACGCGGACGGCGATCCCGACGAGGAGCCCGCGCCGCGCGAGAAGCGCCGGTCGGTGGGTGACCGCCGCGGCCGGGAGCAGCGCCCGAAGCGGCGCGGCCGGGCGGTCGCCGCGATCGTCGCCCTCGCGGTGATCGGCGGCGGTGGCTACCTCGCCTACGACCGCTTCGCCCCGCCGCCGGACTTCGAGGGCGAGGGTTCCGGCAGCGTCCAGGTGGAGATCCCGGACGGCTCGCCCGTGCTCCAGATGGGGCTGCTCCTCAAGAAGGAAGGCGTGGTCAAGAGCGCCGATGCGTTCACCGCCGCGGTCACCGAGAACCCCAAGGCGAAGGCGGGGCTCCAGCCCGGCGCCTACACGCTGCGCAAGGGGATGTCGGCCGCGTCGGCGGTGGAGCTGATGCTCAGCCCGGCGAGCCGCAACGGCCTGACGATCCCGGAGGGCATGCGGGCGGTCTCGGTCTACGAGCGCATCGACAAGAAGCTCGACGTGAAGGCCGGTACGACCAAGAGCGTCGCCGCGAGCGAGGCGAAAAACCTCGGCCTGCCGTCCTGGGCGGACGACGACCCCGACATAAAGGACCCGCTGGAGGGCTTCCTCTATCCCTCGACCTACGCGGTGAGTCCGAAGGCGAAACCGGCGGACGTCCTCAAGCAGATGGTCGCGCGGGCCAAACAGAATTACGCCCGCTACGACCTGGCGGCGAACGCGAAGAAATTCGGGCTGAAATCCCCGATGCAGCTCGTCACGGTGGCCAGCCTCACCCAGGCCGAGGGCACCAGCCACGACGACTTCCGGAAGATGGCCGAGGTGGTCTACAACCGCCTGGACCCGGCCAATCCCGAGACCTACGGCAAGCTCGAATTCGACTCGACGTACAACTACATCAAGAACCAGAGCGAACTCGACATTCCGATCAGCGCCATCAAGAACTACAACAACCCCTACAACACGTATTACTACAAGGGGCTGCCGCCGGGCCCGATCGGCAACCCCGGTGACGATGCGCTGAAGGCCGCGGTCAACCCGACCGACGACGGCTGGTACTACTTCGTCGCCATCGACGGAAAGACGAAGTTCGCCAAGACCTACGCCGAGCACGAAAGGCTCGTCGCGGAATTCAACAAGACCCGTTAGCCCTGGCGACCGCCAGGACAGGACCCGTGAGAGAACGGCTGAGGGCAGTACCCGTGTCAGGAACCCACCACAAGGCGGCGGTCCTCGGATCGCCCATCGCCCATTCGCTCTCCCCGGTGCTGCACCGCGCCGCGTACGACGAACTGGGGCTGGCCGGCCGCGAGTACGGCCGCTTCGAGGTCGACGAGGCGGCGCTGCCCGGCTTCCTGGCGGGACTGGACGACGCCGAGTGGGCGGGCCTCTCGCTGACCATGCCGCTCAAGCGCGCGGTCATCCCGCTGCTGGACGCCATCAGCGACACCGCCGCCTCCGTCGAGGCGGTCAACACCGTCGTCTTCACCGAGGACGGCCGCCGCCTCGGCGACAACACCGACATCCCCGGCATCCAGGAGGCGCTGCGCGAGCGCGGCGTGACGAGCGTCGAAAGCGCCGCCATCCTCGGCGCCGGCGCCACCGCCTCCTCGGCGCTGGCCGCGCTCGCCCGGATCTGCACCGGCGAGGTGACCGTCTACGTGCGCAGCCAGGCGCGCGCCGATGAGATGCGCGGCTGGGGCGAGCGGCTGGGCGTCGCCGTCCGCACCGCCCCCTGGGACGAGGCGGCGGGCGCCTTCGACGCGCCGCTGGTGATCGCCACGACCCCGGCCGGGACCACCGACGCGCTGGCCGCGGCCGTGCCCGCCCGGCCCGGCACCCTCTTCGACGTGCTGTACGAGCCGTGGCCCACCGCGCTGGCCGCGGCCTGGTCCGAGCGCGGCGGCGCGGTCGTCGGCGGCCTGGACCTCCTGGTCCACCAGGCAGTTGAGCAGGTTGCGCTGGCTGACGGCGGGGGAGTCGCACGGCCCCGCACTGGTGGCGACGCTGGAGGGCCTTCCGGCCGGCGTCCCCGTGACCACGGACATGGTGGCGGACGCCCTGGCCCGTCGCCGGCTCGGCTATGGCCGCGGTGCCCGGATGAAGTTCGAGCGCGACGAGGTGACCTTCCTCGGCGGCGTCCGGCACGGTCTGTCGCTGGGCTCGCCCATCGCGATCATGGTGGGCAACACCGAGTGGCCCAAGTGGGAGAAGGTCATGGCGGCCGACCCGGTCGACGAGGCGGAGCTGGCCGAGCTGGCCCGTAACGCGCCGCTGACCCGCCCGCGCCCCGGCCACGCGGACCTGGCGGGCATGCAGAAGTACGGCTTCGACGAGGCCCGCCCGGTGCTGGAGCGCGCCTCGGCGCGCGAGACCGCGGCCCGTGTCGCGCTGGGCGCCGTGGCCCGCTCCTTCCTCAAGGAGACGGCCGGCATCGAGATCGTCAGCCACGTCGTCGAGCTGGCCGCCGCCAAGGCCCCGTACGGCGTGTACCCCAAGCCCTCCGACGTCGAGAAGCTGGACGCCGACCCGGTGCGCTGCCTCGACGAGGAAGCCTCGAAGGCGATGGTCGAGGAGATCGACCAGGCCCACAAGGACGGCGACACCCTCGGCGGTGTCGTCGAGGTGCTGGCGTACGGCGTACCGGTCGGCCTCGGCTCCCACGTCCACTGGGACCGCCGGCTGGACGCCCGGCTGGCCGGTGCCCTCATGGGCATCCAGGCGATCAAGGGCGTCGAGGTCGGCGACGGCTTCGACCTGGCCCGGGTGCCCGGCTCGAAGGCGCACGACGAGATCCTGGCGACGGACGACGGGATCAAGCGCGCGTCGGGCCGCTCCGGCGGTACCGAGGGCGGCCTGACGACCGGCGAGCTGCTGCGCGTCCGCGCCGCGATGAAGCCGATCGCCACCGTGCCGCGCGCCCTGGCCACCATCGACGTGACGACCGGCGAGGCCGCCGCGGCCCACCACCAGCGCTCCGACGTGTGCGCCGTGCCGGCGGCCGGCATCGTCGCCGAGGCCATGGTGGCCCTGGTCCTCGCGGACGCCGTCGCGGAGAAGTTCGGTGGCGACAGCGTGCCGGAGACCCGCCGCAACGTGCAGTCCTTCCTCGACAACCTGGCGATCCGGTGAGCGAGCCGGTGACCGGGCCGGCCGTCGTGCTGGTCGGCCCCATGGGCGTGGGCAAGACCACGACCGGCATGGCGCTGGCCGAGCGGCTGGGCACCACCTTCCGGGACACCGACGCGGACATCGTCGCGGGCGCCGGCAAGCCGATCTCCGAGATCTTCATCGACGAGGGCGAGCCGCACTTCCGGGAGCTGGAGCGGCAGGCCGTGGCCGCCGCGGTGCGCGACCACGCCGGGGTCCTGGCGCTCGGCGGCGGCGCGATCCTGGACGCGTCCACCCGCGAGCTGCTGTCCGGACTGCCCGTCGTCTTCCTGGAGATGGGCGTCGCCGAGGCCGTGAAGCGGGTGGGCCTGGACGCGCCGCGCCCGCTGCTGGCCGTCAACCCCCGGCAGCGCTGGCGCGAGCTGATGGCCGAGCGCCGGCCGCTGTACATGGAGGTGTCCCGCGCGGTGGTGTCCACGGAGGGGCGCACCCCCGAGGACGTCGCCGAGGCCGTCCTTGACGCATTGGAGCTGAGGAAAGCATGACCGACGCACCCACTCGCATCCACGTCGGCGGCTCCGCCGGTGCGGACCCGTACGACGTGCTGGTCGGCCGGCAGCTGCTGGGCGAGCTGCCCGAGCTGATCGGCCACCAGGCCAAGCGCGTCGCGGTCCTGCACCCCGAGGCGCTGGCCACCACCGGTGAGGCGCTGCGCGAGGACCTCGCGGGCCAGGGCTACGAGGCCATCGCGATCCAGCTGCCGAACGCCGAGGAGGCCAAGACCGCCGAGGTCGCGGCGTACTGCTGGAAGGCGCTGGGCCAGACCGGCTTCACCCGTACCGACGTCGTGATCGGCGTCGGCGGCGGCGCCACCACCGACGTCGCGGGCTTCGTCGCGGCCACCTGGCTGCGCGGGGTGCGCTGGATCGCCGTGCCGACCACCGTGCTGGGCATGGTGGACGCGGCCGTGGGCGGCAAGACGGGCATCAACACCGCCGAGGGCAAGAACCTCGTCGGCGCCTTCCACCCGCCGGCCGGCGTGCTGTGCGACCTGGCGGCGCTGGACTCGCTGCCGGTGCACGACTACGTCTCGGGGCTGGCCGAGGTCATCAAGGCGGGCTTCATCGCCGACCCGGCCATCCTGGACCTGATCGAGGGCGACCCGGAGGGCGCGAAGCGGCCCGACGGGCCGCACACCGCCGAGCTGATCGAGCGCGCCATCCGCGTCAAGGCCGAGGTGGTCTCCTCCGACCTCAAGGAGTCGGGCCTGCGGGAGATCCTCAACTACGGCCACACGCTCGCGCACGCCATCGAGAAGAACGAGCGGTACAACTGGCGGCACGGCGCCGCCGTTTCGGTGGGCATGGTCTTCGCCGCCGAACTGGGCCGGATCGCCGGGCGGCTGGACGACGCGACCGCCGACCGGCACCGTGCCGTCCTCGGCTCCGTCGGCCTGCCGCTGACCTACCGCGGTGACCAGTGGCCCAAGCTGCTGGAGACCATGAAGGTCGACAAGAAGTCCCGGGGCGACCTGCTGCGCTTCATCGTGCTGGACGGGCTGGCCAAGCCGACCGTGCTGGAGGGCCCGGACCCGGCGATGCTCCTCGCGGCGCACGCCGAGATCGCCGCCTGACGCCCGCCGGGCACTTCCCGCCGCCCCCGGCCGTTCCCACAACTACGGCCGGGGGTTGTACCGTTCGGGAGAATCCCGGGCCTGACGACCCCACCACCTCACCCCACGAGACGGAGAGCCACCGGATGCAGCACCCAGGGGGGGCTCCGCTGCCATCGCCTCACCAGCCGGGCGGTGCCGGCGCCTGGGCCGAGCCCCAGGCCCGTTCCATACCCTCCGGGCCGCAGCGGCCCCCGGCGCCCGTCGCGCCGCCGCCTCCGCCGCAGGGTGCACCGACGGGCCCGCCGCCCCCGCAAGGGGCGCCCACGGGCCCGCCGCCCCCGCCGCAGGGCGCGCCCGCGGGCTGGACCGGTAACCACCAGGCGCCGCGGCCGGAAACCACGGGCCACATCCAGCTGCCCACCGGCAACCCCGTCGCGCTGCCCACGCCGCCGCCCGGCACGGCCACGCCCGACGCCGCGCACGCCGCCGTCGCGGTGCTGCTCATCGGCCCGGCCGGCGCCGGCAAGACCAGCGTCGCCCGGCACTGGGCCGACATCCGCCGCGTCCCCACCGCGCACATCAGCCTGGACGACGTGCGCGAATGGGTCCGCTCGGGGTTCGCCGACCCGCAGCAGGGCTGGAACGACCACTCCGAGGCGCAGTACCGCCTCGCGCGCCGTACCTGCGGCTTCGCCGCGCGCAACTTCCTCGCCAACGGCATCTCCTGCATCCTCGACGACGCCGTCTTCCCCGACCGCCCGGTCGTCGGGCTCGGCGGCTGGAAGCGCCATGTGGGCCCGGGCCTGCTGCCCGTCGTCCTCCTGCCCGGCCTGGAGATCGTGCTGGAACGCAACGCCCAGCGCAGCGGAAACCGCCGGCTGACCGACGAAGAGGTGGCCCGTATCCACGGCCGGATGGCCGGCTGGTACAGCTCGGGGCTGCCGATCATCGACAACTCCCAGCACGACGTCGCGACCACCGCCCGGATGCTCGACGAGGTCGTGGCCCGCAGCCTGGCCAGCCCGCCGGCCTGGTGACCGGCTGACGGCCTGGTGACGGGCTGACGGCCCGGTGACGGGCTGCCGGCCCGGTGCCGTCGCGGGCGGCCGCACCGTACGGCCGCGACCGCCCGCACCCACCGGGCCGGGAACCCCCTCAGACGCGCTCAAAGCGCGCGAGGCCCGACGTACTCGTACGCTCGGTACATGCCAGACATGTACGCAACCCGACGCGCCCGGTTGCGTGACCGCTATGCCGCGGCCGGCACCGGCGCGGGCGCGCCCGACACCGCGGCGGCGCTCGTTTCGAGCCCCGCCAACATCCGCTACCTCGCCGGCTGCGCGCCGCGCGGGGCCGCTCTGCTGCTGCACGGTGGCGGCGACACCCTGCTCTGTCCCAGCGCCCCCACCGGCGAGCCCTCGGAGGGGCGGCCGGCGGAGGACCTGCGGATCAGCCTGCTGCCCGCGCACACCGGCGACCCGGTCGTCGCCGCCGCCGACCTCGCCGTGAAGGCCGGGGCCGAGGCGCTCGCCGTGGAGGAGCACCACCTCACCGTGGCCCGCCACCGCGCGCTGCGCTCCGTGGCGCCCGACCTGCGCCTGGCGGATCTGGGCTGCGCGGTGGAGGCGCAGCGGCTGGTGAAGGACCAGGACGAGATCGCGTGCCTGCGCATCGCGGCGGAGATCACCGACCAGGCCCTGGGCGAACTGCTGGAGTCGATCCTCGTGGGCCGCACCGAGCGCCATCTCGCGTTGGAGCTGGAGCGCCGGCTCGTCGACCACGGCGCGGACGGCCCGGCCTTCGCCACCTCCGTGGCCACCGGCCCGAACTCCGGCCGCCCGGGCCATCTGCCCACCGATCGACGGGTCGAGGAAGGCGACTTTCTCACCGTGAGCCTGGGCGCCGACTACCGCGGTTACCGTTGCGAGATCGGCCGCACGTTCGTCATCGGCACCACGCCGGCGGACTGGCAGATCGAGCTCTACGACCTCGTCTTCGCAGCCCAGAGGGCCGGGAGGGAGGCTCTCGCGCCGGGGGTCGAGTGTCGCGAAGTGGACCGCGCGGCGCGTCAGGTGCTGGCTTCAGGGGGGCACGAAGAGGGCCTCGGACCGTGGACCGGACACGGTGTCGGGCTCGAAATCGCCGAGGACCCTCAGCTGTCACCTGCGGCCATGGGTAAACTGGACGCTTGCGTGCCGGTCACCGTCGATCCGGGGGTCCACCTCCCGGGCCGCGGCGGTGTCCGGATCGACGACACACTCGTCGTCCGCCCCGAGGCGGACGGCGGGCCAGAGCTACTCACGATCACGACCAAGGAGCTGCTCGCCCTCTGAGCCTTGACGGGCTCGGAGCGTGCGTCTTCCGGGTCCCCACCACCTGCAGTCCAGGAGATACCGCAACCGTGGCATCCACGAACGACCTCAAGAACGGCATGGTGCTCAAGCTCGAAGGGGGCCAGCTGTGGTCCGTTGTCGAGTTCCAGCACGTCAAGCCCGGCAAGGGCCCGGCCTTCGTCCGTACCAAGCTGAAGAACGTGCTCTCCGGCAAGGTGGTGGACAAGACCTTCAACGCCGGCGTGAAGGTCGAGACGGCCAACGTCGACAAGCGCGGGATGCAGTTCTCGTACATGGACGGCGAGTACTTCGTCTTCATGGACATGGACACCTACGACCAGCTGCACGTCGACCGCAAGACCGTCGGTGACGCCGCGAACTACCTCATCGAGGGCTTCGAGGCCGTCGTGGCGCAGCACGACGGCGAGGTGCTCTACGTCGAGCTGCCCGCCGCGGTCGAGCTGACCATCAAGGAGACCGAGCCGGGCGTCCAGGGCGACCGCTCCACCGGCGGCACCAAGCCCGCCACGCTGGAGACCGACCACGTCATCCAGGTTCCGCTCTTCATCACCACGGGTGAGAAGATCAAGGTCGACACCCGCTCCGGCGAGTACCTCGGTCGGGTGAACAGCTAACCGTGGCTGCCCGTAACAAGGCCCGCAAGCGCGCCTTCCAGATCCTCTTCGAGGCCGACCAGCGCGGCGCCGACGTGCAGACCGTGCTCGCGGACTGGATGCGGCACGCCCGGACCGACCCCCGGCAGCCCCCGGTCAACGAGTACACCCTGGAGCTCGTCGAGGGGTACGCGGACCACGTCGAGCGCATCGACGAGCTGATCGCGCAGTACGCGGTCGGCTGGACGCTCGACCGGATGCCGGTCGTCGACCGCAACATCCTGCGGCTCGGCGCCTATGAGCTGATCTGGGTGGACGCGACTCCCGACGCGGTCGTGATAGACGAGGCCGTGCAGCTGGCCAAGGAGTTCTCCACCGACGATTCGCCGTCCTTCGTGAACGGCATGCTCGGCCGCCTGAAGGACCTCAAGCCGAGCCTGCGCCGGGGCTGACGCCGGCGCCCAGGCTCCGCACGCATCCACCGGGCCCGGAGACGGAAGGGGTTTCTTCCGCCCGGGCCTGGTGCCGTTGCGGCGCCTGCCCTACGTTCGGCCGGATGTCCGCATCTGCCGCACCTCGCGCCGCCGGGGACGACCCCGGCACCCTCCTCGCCCGCCTGGACGCGCTGCGCGCCGCCGACCTGCCCGTGCGCGGCGGCCGGACCATGGCGTACGTCTACGACTCCGGGCTGCCCGGCACCGAGGAGCTGGCGACCGCCGCGTACGCCCGCTTCGCCGGGGTCCACGGCCTGGACATGACGGCCTTCCCGAGCGTCGTGGCGCTGGAGAACGACCTCGTACGCGCCGCCGCCCGGCTGCTGGGCGGGACGGGGGCCACCGCCGGCACCTTCACGAGCGGTGGCACGGAGAGCTGCCTCCTGGCCGTGCTCACGGCGCGTGAGCACGCGCGGCGTACGCGCGGGGTCGACGCGCCCGAAGTGCTCCTCCCCGAGACGGCGCACGCCGCCTTCCACAAGGCAGCGGCCCTCTTCGGACTGCGCGCAGTAACCGTCCCCGTCGACCCGGCCACGTTCCGGGTGCGCGCCGCGGACGTCGCCGCGGCGCTCACCGACCGCACCGCGCTCGTGGTGGCCTCCGCGCCCTCGTACGCGCACGGGGTGATCGACCCGGTCGCCGAGGTCGCGGCGGTCGCCGCGGCGCGCGGCGTGCTCTGCCACGTGGACGCCTGCATCGGCGGCTGGTACCTGGGCCATCTGCGGCGGGCCCCCGACGCGCCGGAGCTGCCGCCCTTCGACCTGTCCGTCCCCGGCGTCAGCTCGCTCTCGGTGGACCTGCACAAGTACGGCTACACGCCCAAGGGCGCCTCGATCCTGCTGCTGCGGAACGCGGAGCTGCGCCGGTACGGCTGGTTCGCGCACGCCGCCTGGCCCGGCTGTCCGGTCGTCAACGCCACCCTGCAGGGCACCAAGTCCGCGGGGCTGCCGGCCGCGGCCTGGGCAGTCGTGGAACACATCGGTACCGAGGGCTACACGGAGCTGGCGCGGCGGGTGCACCGGGCGACCGGCGAACTGGTGCGCGGCATCGGCGCCATCGACGGCCTACGGGTGCTCGGGTCGCCGGACGCCTCGCTCGTCGCGGTGGCGGCGGACGAGCCGGGCCTCGACCCGTTCGTGGTCGCCGACGAGATCCGGCAGGCCGGCTGGTACCTGCAGCCGCAGCCGGCGTACGGGAGCTCGCCCGCGACCCTGCATCTGACGGTCACGGCGGCGGTGGCGGGGGAGGAGAGCGTCGCCGCGCTGCTGGAGGCGCTGACGGCGGCGGTGGCGCGGGCCCGCGAGCGCGGCCCGGCGGTGGTGGACCCCGCGCTGCGGGCCGCCGCGGCTGCGTCGGACCCGGACGCGCTGACGCCCGAGGAGATCGACGTGGCGCTCGGTTCGGCCGGAATCGGCACGTCAGGGGCGCTGCCCGACCGTATGGCGCCGGTGCTCGCGGTCCTGCAGGCGATGCCGCCCCGGCTCACCGAACGGCTGCTGCCCGAGGTCATCGGGCGGCTGTACCGGGCGGCGGAGTGAGCGGTGGCCGCCCATGGAGACGCCTCGGGGCGGGAGCAAGCGGCTCCCGCCCCGAGGCGTGTCGTTTCTGCTGCGGTGCCGAGGCTCAGATGTCCTCGTGCTGTACCGCGCGGCGCGCGTCGGCGTCCAGGACGCCCCAGCTGATCAGCTGCTCGGTGAGGACCGAGGGGGACTGGTCGTAGATGACCGCGAGCGTGCGCAGGTCGTCCTGGCGGATCGACAGCACCTTGCCGTTGTAGTCGCCGCGCTGGCTCTGGATCGTCGCGGCGTAGCGCTGCAGCGGGCCGGCCTTCTCCTGCGGGACGTGGGCGAGCCGCTCCAGGTCCAGCACCAGCTTCGGCGGGGGCTCGGCGGCGCCGCCCGGGGTCGTGCCCGGAAGCAGCTCCTGGACCGGCACGCCGTAGAAGTCCGCCAGCTCGGCCAGGCGCTGCACGGTCACGGCACGGTCGCCGCGCTCGTACGAGCCGACCACCACGGCCTTCCAGCGACCCTGGGACTTCTCCTCGACACCGTGGAGGGAGAGGCCCTGCTGGGTGCGGATGGCGCGGAGCTTGGCCCCGAGCTGTTTAGCGTATTCGCTGGACATAAAGCTCCCCAGACAGCTGTCTCGATATGCGGCTCGGCCGCGCGGCTGGTAACTCACTGTGAGGTTACGCAGCGTAATTTGGCTTCGTCAAGCCGAATGAGGCATACCGTGTAACGGCAGGGGTGCTTACGGCCGATGTTCGGGCCCCTGGTACCGTGAATGCGGTAAATCCGACGTCCTTTAAGGTCCGTCCCGTGAGGCGGAGAAGGAGGTCCGTTTCGTATGGACGCAACACCTGCGACTCCGGCGCGCCCCGTTCTGGAAGGCCCGGACATCGCGCGGATGCTGACCCGCATCGCCCACGAGATCGTGGAGCGCGCCAAGGGCGCCGAGGATGTGGTCCTGCTCGGCATTCCCACCCGCGGGGTCTTCCTCGCCCGCCGGCTCGCCGCCAAGCTCGAAGAGATCACCGGCCGCGCGGTCCCCGTCGGCTCGCTCGACATCACCATGTACCGCGACGACCTGCGCCTGGGCCCCGCCCGTACGCTCGCGCGCACCGACATCCCCGGTGACGGCATCGAGGGCCGCGTGGTCCTCCTCGTCGACGACGTGCTCTTCTCGGGCCGCACGATCCGCGCGGCCCTGGACGCCCTGAACGACATCGGCCGGCCGCGTGCCGTGCAGCTCGCCGTCCTGGTCGACCGCGGCCACCGCGAGCTGCCGATCCGCGCCGACTACGTCGGCAAGAACCTCCCCACGTCGCTGCGGGAGACGGTCAAGGTCCAGCTCGCCGAGGAGGACGGCCGGGACGCCGTGCTGCTCGGCGTCAAGCAGGACAAGCAGGCGCAGGCCGCTCAGGCCGCCGAGCGCTAGGCCCTCCCGTACGCCCCGGCCGTGCCCGGGTGCGTAGCCATGCCCGCTCGACGGACATTTCCGCATACCTGCCTCACTCACGGAGTAACCGGATGAAGCGTCATCTCATCTCGGCCGCCGATCTCTCGCGCGACGACGCCGTCCTGATCCTCGACACCGCCGAGGAGATGGCCCGGGTCGCCGACCGGCCGATCAAGAAGCTGCCCACCCTGCGCGGGCGCACCGTCGTCAACCTCTTCTTCGAGGACTCCACCCGTACCCGGATCTCCTTCGAGGCCGCCGCCAAGCGGCTCTCCGCGGACGTCATCAACTTCTCCGCCAAGGGCTCGTCCGTCTCCAAGGGCGAGTCGCTGAAGGACACCGCGCTGACCCTGGAGGCGATGGGCGCCGACGCCGTCGTCATAAGGCACCACGACTCCGGCGCGCCGCACCGCCTGGCCACCTCCGGCTGGATCGGCGGCTCGGTGATCAACGCCGGGGACGGCACCCACGAGCACCCCACCCAGGCCCTCCTGGACGCCTTCACCATGCGCCGCCGGCTGGCGGGCGGCGAGGGCGACCTGAACGGCCGCCGCATCACGATCGTCGGCGACATCCTGCACAGCCGCGTCGCGCGCTCCAACGTCCACCTGCTGACGACGCTGGGCGCCGAGGTCACGCTCGTCGCGCCGCCCACCCTCGTCCCGGTCGGCGTCGAGACCTGGCCCTGCGAGGTCTCCTATGACCTGGACGCCGTGCTCGCCAAGTCCGACGCGGTGATGATGCTGCGCGTCCAGCGCGAGCGGATGAACGCCGCGTTCTTCCCGACCGAGCGGGAGTACGCGCGCCGGTACGGCCTGGACGGCGAGCGGATGGCCCGGATGCCCGAGCACGCCGTCGTGATGCACCCCGGCCCGATGAACCGCGGCATGGAGATCACCGCCGAGGTCGCCGACTCGCCGCGCTGCACCGCCGTCGAGCAGGTCACCAACGGCGTCAGCATCCGTATGGCGGTCATGTACCTGCTTCTGGGCGGCAACGAGCCGGCCCTCTCGACCCCCAGCACGACCAGCACCACTCGCACCGAGGAGAGCAAGTAACCATGGGCAAGATCCTTATCCGCGGCGCGAAGGTCCTCGGCGGCGAGCCGCAGGACGTGCTGATCGACGGCGAGTCCATCGCCGAGGTGGGCACCGGCATCGAGGCGGGCGACGCCCAGGTGATCGAGGCCGACGGCAAGATCCTGCTGCCGGGCCTGGTCGACCTCCACACCCACCTGCGCGAGCCCGGCCGCGAGGACTCCGAGACGGTCCTGACCGGCACCAGGGCCGCCGCGGTCGGCGGATACACCTCCGTGCACGCGATGGCCAACACCTTCCCGGTCGCCGACACCGCCGGCGTCGTCGAGCAGGTCTGGCGGCTGGGCAAGGAGTCCGGCTACTGCGACGTGCAGCCGGTCGGCGCCGTCACGGTCGGCCTGGAGGGCAAGAAGCTCGCCGAGCTGGGCGCCATGCACGACTCCGCCGCGAACGTCCGGGTCTTCTCCGACGACGGCAAGTGCGTCGACGACGCGGTGATCATGCGCCGCGCCCTGGAGTACGTGAAGGCCTTCGACGGCGTCGTCGCACAGCACGCCCAGGAGCCCCGCCTCACCGAGGGCGCCCAGATGAACGAGGGTGTCGTCTCCGCCGAGCTGGGCCTGGGCGGCTGGCCGGCCGTCGCCGAGGAGTCGATCATCGCCCGCGACGTGCTGCTCGCCGAGCACGTCGGCTCCCGCGTGCACATCTGCCACCTCTCCACCGCCGGCTCCGTCGAGATCATCCGCTGGGCCAAGTCCCGCGGCATCGACGTGACCGCCGAGGTCACCCCGCACCACCTCCTCCTCACCGACGAGCTGGTGCGCACGTACAACCCGGTCTACAAGGTCAACCCGCCGCTGCGCACCGAGCGCGACGTTATGGCGCTGCGCGAGGCCCTCGCCGACGGCACGATCGACATCGTCGCCACCGACCACGCCCCGCACCCGCACGAGGACAAGGACTGCGAGTGGGGCGCGGCGGCCATGGGCATGGTCGGCCTGGAGACCGCGCTGTCCGTGATCCAGCACACGATGGTCGACACCGGCCTGCTGACCTGGGCGCAGGTCGCCGACCGGATGTCCGTACGCCCCGCGGCCATCGGCCGCCTGGCGGGCCACGGCCGTCCCGTCTCGGCTGGCGAGCCCGCCAACCTCACCCTGGTCGATTCCGCTTACCGTGGACCTGTGGACCCCGCAGGGTTCGCCTCCCGCAGCCGCAACACCCCGTACGAGGGCCGCGAGCTGCCGGGCCGCGTCACCCACACGTTCCTGCGGGGCCGGGCAACGGTCGTGGACGGGAAGCTGGCGTGACACCTGATTTGACCTTGATCCCTCTGGCCGCCGCGCAGAAGTCGGCCGAGGTCACCAACTGGCCCGCGCGCATCGGCTGGGTCGTCGGCCTGCTGCTCTTCATCGCGCTGCTGTACTGGCTGATGCGCGAGGGCTGGAAGTGGCGCGGCACGCTCCAGGGCGACCTGCCCGAACTTCCGCAGACCCCCGAGGCCCTCGGTGAGCCGCGGCTCACGATGGCCGGCCGGTACCACGGCTCCACCACCGCGGGGCAGTGGCTCGACCGGATCGTGGCGCGCGGGCTCGGCACCCGCAGCCGGGTCGAGGTCACGCTCACGGACCAGGGCGTGGACGTCGTACGGCCCGGTGCCCAGGACTTCTTCATCCCGGCAGCCGACCTGAGCGGCGCCCGCCTGGACAAGGGCATCGCCGGCAAGGTCCTGCCCGAGGGCGGGCTGCTGGTGATCACCTGGCGGCTGGGTGACAAGGAGATCGACTCCGGTTTCCGCTCCGACCAGGCCGCCGAGCACCCCGCCTGGGTGACCGCACTCAACGAGACCATTCAGCGCAACGAGGCGCTGACCAGCACGACCACCGAAACGGAAGGCGCACGATGACGACCTCCACCCGGGGAACCGAGAAGGTTCCCGCCGTACTCGTCCTGGAGGACGGCCGCAGCTTCCGCGGCCGTGCTTACGGGGCCGTGGGGGAGACCTTCGGCGAGGCGGTGTTCTCCACCGGCATGACCGGCTACCAGGAGACCCTGACCGACCCCTCCTACCACCGCCAGGTGGTCGTCATGACCGCCCCGCACATCGGCAACACCGGCGTCAACGACGAGGACCCCGAGTCCAAGAAGATCTGGGTCTCCGGCTACGTCGTCCGCGACCCCGCCCGGGTGCCCTCCAACTGGCGCTCGGTCCGCACCCTGGACGACGAGCTGGCCGCCCAGGGCGTCGTCGGCATCAGCGGCGTCGACACCCGCGCGCTCACCCGCCACCTGCGCGAGCGCGGCGCCATGCGCGTCGGCATCTTCTCCGGCGAGGCGCTGCCCGACGAGGGCACGCTGCTGGAGAAGGTCCGCCAGGCCCCCGAGATGAAGGGCGCGAACCTCTCCGCCGAGGTCGCCACCCAGGAGACGTACGTCGTCCCGGCGATCGGTACGAAGAAGTTCACCGTCGCCGCGATCGACCTGGGCATCAAGGGCATGACCCCGCACCGCATGGCCGAGCGCGGCATCGAGGTGCACGTGCTGCCCGCCACCGCCACGATCGAGGACGTCTACGCGGTCGACCCGGACGGCGTGTTCTTCTCGAACGGCCCCGGCGACCCCGCCACCGCCGACCACCCGGTCGCCCTCATGCAGGGCGTCCTGGAGCGGAAGACCCCGCTGTTCGGCATCTGCTTCGGCAACCAGATCCTGGGCCGCGCGCTCGGCTTCGGCACCTTCAAGCTGAAGTACGGCCACCGCGGCATCAACCAGCCGGTGCAGGACCGCGTCACCGGCAAGGTCGAGGTCACCGCGCACAACCACGGCTTCGCCGTCGACGCGCCACTCGACAAGGTCTCCGACACCCCCTACGGCCGCGCCGAGGTCTCCCACGTCTGCCTGAACGACAACGTGGTGGAGGGGCTCCAGCTGCTCGACCAGCCGGCCTTCAGCGTCCAGTACCACCCCGAAGCGGCGGCCGGCCCGCACGACGCCGCCTACCTGTTCGACCGCTTCGTTAGCCTGATGGAGGGCCAGCGTGCCTAAGCGCACCGATATCCAGTCCGTCCTGGTCATCGGCTCCGGCCCGATCGTCATCGGCCAGGCCGCCGAGTTCGACTACTCCGGCACCCAGGCCTGCCGGGTCCTGAAGTCCGAGGGTCTCCGTGTGATCCTCGTGAACTCCAACCCGGCGACGATCATGACCGACCCGGAGATCGCCGACGCCACGTACGTCGAGCCGATCACCCCCGAGTTCGTCGAGAAGATCATCGCCAAGGAGCGCCCCGACGCGCTGCTGCCGACGCTGGGCGGCCAGACGGCCCTCAACACGGCGATCTCCATGCACGAGCAGGGCGTCCTCGACAAGTACGGCGTCGAGCTGATCGGCGCCAACGTCGAGGCGATCAACAAGGGCGAGGACCGCGACCTGTTCAAGGAGGTCGTCGAGGAGGTCCGCAAGAAGATCGGCCACGGCGAGTCCGCGCGCTCCTACATCTGCCACTCCATGGACGACGTCATGAAGGGCGTCGAGGAGCTGGGCGGCTACCCCGTCGTCGTCCGCCCCTCCTTCACCATGGGCGGCGCGGGCTCCGGCTTCGCGCACAACGAGGAGGAGCTGCGCCGCATCGCGGGCCAGGGCCTCACGCTCTCCCCGACCACCGAGGTGCTCCTGGAGGAGTCCATCCTCGGCTGGAAGGAGTACGAGCTGGAGCTGATGCGCGACAAGAACGACAACGTCGTGGTCGTCTGCTCCATCGAGAACTTCGACCCGATGGGCGTGCACACCGGTGACTCGATCACCGTCGCCCCGGCGATGACGCTGACCGACCGCGAGTACCAGATCCTGCGCGACGTCGGCATCGCGATCATCCGCGAGGTCGGCGTCGACACCGGCGGCTGCAACATCCAGTTCGCGGTCAACCCCGTGGACGGCCGGGTCATCGTCATCGAGATGAACCCGCGCGTCTCCCGGTCCTCCGCGCTCGCCTCGAAGGCCACCGGCTTCCCGATCGCCAAGATCGCCGCCCGGCTCGCCGTCGGCTACACGCTGGACGAGATCCCGAACGACATCACCGAGAAGACCCCGGCGTCCTTCGAGCCCACGCTCGACTACGTCGTGGTCAAGGTGCCGCGCTTCGCCTTCGAGAAGTTCCCGGCCGCCGACGCCACGCTGACCACGACCATGAAGTCGGTCGGCGAGGCCATGGCCATCGGCCGCAACTTCACCGAGGCCATGCAGAAGGCGCTCCGCTCGACCGAGAAGAAGGGCAGCTCCTTCACCTTCACCGGCGACCCCGGTGACAAGGCCGAGCTGCTGGCCAAGGCGCAGATCCCGACCGACGGCCGGATCAACACCGTCATGCAGGCCATCCGCGCCGGGGCCACCCCGCAGGAGGTCTTCGACGCCACGAAGATCGACCCGTGGTTCGTCGACCAGCTCTTCCTGATCAAGGAGATCGCCGACGAGATCGCGGCCGCCGACAAGCTCGGCCCCGAGATCCTCGCCGAGGCCAAGCGGCACGGCTTCTCCGACGCCCAGATCGCCGGCATCCGCGAGCTGCGCGAGGACGTCGTCCGCGAGGTCCGGCACGCGCTCGGCGTCCGCCCGGTCTACAAGACGGTCGACACCTGCGCCGCCGAGTTCGCCGCGAAGACGCCGTACTTCTACTCCTCCTACGACGAGGAGACCGAGGTCGCGCCGCGCGAGAAGCCCGCGGTGATCATCCTGGGCTCCGGCCCGAACCGCATCGGCCAGGGCATCGAGTTCGACTACTCCTGCGTCCACGCCTCCTTCGCGCTCAGCGACGCGGGCTACGAGACCGTGATGGTCAACTGCAACCCGGAGACCGTCTCGACGGACTACGACACCTCCGACCGCCTGTACTTCGAGCCGCTGACGCTGGAAGACGTGCTGGAGATCGTGCACGCCGAGCAGGCCGCGGGCCCGGTCGCGGGCGTCGTCGTGCAGCTCGGCGGCCAGACCCCGCTGGGCCTCGCGCAGGCCCTGAAGGACAACGGCGTGCCGATCGTCGGCACCTCGCCCGAGGCCATCGACCTCGCCGAGGAGCGCGGCGCCTTCGGCCGCGTGCTCACCGAGGCCGGCCTGCCCGCCCCGAAGTACGGCACCGCTTTCTCGTACGACGACGCCAAGAAGATCGCCGCCGAGATCGGCTACCCGGTCATGGTGCGTCCGTCCTACGTGCTCGGCGGCCGCGGCATGGAGATCGTCTACGACGAGCCGTCGCTCGGCGAGTACCTGGAGCGGCACGCCGGCCTCATCGACCAGCACCCGGTGCTGATCGACCGCTTCCTCGACGACGCGATCGAGATCGACGTCGACGCGCTCTACGACGGCCAGGAGCTCTACCTCGGCGGCGTCATGGAGCACATCGAGGAGGCCGGCATCCACTCCGGCGACTCCGCCTGCGCGCTGCCCCCGATCACCCTCGGCGGCTTCGACATCAAGCGGCTGCGCGCCTCCACCGAGGCCATCGCCAAGGGCGTCGGCGTCCGCGGCCTGATCAACATCCAGTTCGCCATGGCCGGCGACATCCTGTACGTCTTGGAGGCCAACCCGCGCGCCTCCCGTACGGTGCCCTTCACCTCGAAGGCCACCGCGGTACCGCTGGCCAAGGCCGCCGCCCGGATCTCGCTGGGCGCGACCATCGCCGAGCTGCGCGCGGAGGGCATGCTCCCGAAGACCGGCGACGGCGGCACGCTCCCCATGGATGCGCCGATCTCCGTCAAGGAGGCCGTGATGCCCTGGTCGCGCTTCCGCGACATGCAGGGCCGCGGCGTGGACACCGTCCTCGGCCCGGAGATGCGCTCCACCGGCGAGGTCATGGGCATCGACTCGGTCTTCGGCACGGCGTACGCCAAGTCCCAGGCCGGCGCGTACGGCGCGCTGCCCACGAAGGGTCGCGCGTTCGTCTCCGTCGCCAACCGCGACAAGCGCGCGATGATCTTCCCGGCCCGCGAGCTGGTCCAGCACGGCTTCGAGCTGCTCGCCACCTCCGGTACGGCCGAGGTCCTCAAGCGCAACGGCATCAACGCCACCGTCGTGCGCAAGCAGTCCGAGGGCGAGGGCCCGAACGGCGAGAAGACCATCGTCCAGCTGATCCACGACGGCGAGGTCGATCTGATCGTCAACACGCCGTACGGCACCGGCGGCCGCCTGGACGGCTACGACATCCGTACGGCGGCGGTGGCCCGCTCCGTGCCCTGCCTGACCACGGTCCAGGCCCTCGCGGCCGCCGTACAGGGCATCGAGGCGATGTCCCGCGGCGAGGTGGGCGTGCGCTCCCTCCAGGAGCACGCGGAGCACCTGACCGCGGCCCGCGACTAAGCAGCCCGTCGATCGAGGGGGACACCGGCCACCCGGTGTCCCCCTCTTCATGAGGACACCCCTGTGTACAAGCTGTTCTTCAACCTGATCTTCAAGCGCATGGACCCCGAACAGGCCCACCACCTGGCCTTCGGCTGGATCCGGCTGGCCGCGCGCATCCCCGTCCTGCGGACCTTCGTGGCCGCCGTCCTCGCGCCCCGCTACAAGGAGCTGCGCGTCGAGGCCCTCGGGCGCCGCATGCACGGCCCCTTCGGGCTCGCCGCCGGCTTCGACAAGAACGCCGTCGCGATCGACGGCATGACCATGCTCGGCTTCGACCACGTCGAGATCGGCACGGTCACCGCGCAGCCGCAGCCCGGCAACCCCAAGAAGCGCCTCTTCCGCCTCGTGAAGGACCGCGCGCTCATCAACCGCATGGGGTTCAACAACGAGGGCTCCGCGGCCGTGGCGGCCCGCCTGGCGGCTCGCAACCCGGTGTTCAGGACCACCCTCGGCGTCAACATCGGCAAGACCAAGGTCGTGCCTGAGGCCGAGGCGGTCGGCGACTACGTGACCTCGACCGAGCGGCTGGCCGGCCACGCCGACTACCTCGTCGTCAACGTCTCCTCGCCGAACACCCCCGGGCTGCGCAACCTCCAGGCCGTCGACCACCTGCGCCCGCTGCTGTCCGCCGTGCGCGAGGCCGCCGACCGCACGGTCACCGGCCGCCGCGTCCCGCTCCTCGTCAAGATCGCTCCCGACCTGGCCGACGAGGACGTCGACGCCGTCGCCGACCTCGCCGTGGAGCTGGGCCTGGACGGCATCATCGCCACCAACACCACCATCGCGCGGGACGGGCTGGGCCTGAAGTCCGACCCCGCGCTCGTCCAGGAGACCGGCGGGCTCTCCGGCCGCCCCGTCAAGGAGCGCTCCCTCCAGGTGCTGCGCCGCCTGTACGCCCGTGTCGGCGACCGCATCACCCTCATCGGGGTCGGCGGCATCGAGAACGCCGAGGACGCCTGGCAGCGCATCCTGGCGGGCGCCACCCTCGTGCAGGGCTACAGCGCCTTCATCTACGAGGGCCCGTTCTGGTGCCGCGCGATCCACAAGGGCCTGGCCGCGCGACTGCGGAACAGCCCGTACGCCACCCTCGCCGAGGCCGTCGGCGCCGAGCACAAGAAGGTGACCGCATGACCTCCCAGGACACCGCGAACGGGGCTCCGGAGCCGTTCGGCGCCCGGCTGCGCCGCGCCATGGACACCCGCGGCCCGCTCTGCGTCGGCATCGACCCGCACGCCTCCCTGCTGGCCGACTGGGGCCTGAACGACGACGTGGCGGGCCTGGCGCGGTTCACCCGTACCGTCGTCGAGGCGCTCGGCGAGACCGTCGCGGTCTTCAAGCCGCAGGCCGCGTTCTTCGAGCGCTTCGGGTCGCGCGGCCTCGCCGTACTGGAGACGGCCGTCGTCGAGGCACGGGAGCGGGGCGCGCTGGTCCTGATGGACGCCAAGCGCGGCGACATCGGCTCCACGATGGCCGCCTACGCCGACACCTTCCTCGGCAAGGACAGCCCGCTCTTCTCCGACGCGCTCACGGTCAGCCCGTACCTGGGCTACGGCTCCCTGAAGCCCGCCGTGGAGCTGGCCAAGGAGAACGGCTGCGGCCTCTTCGTGCTGGCACTGACCTCCAACCCCGAGGGCCAGGAGGTGCAGCACGCGGTACGGGCCGACGGCTCGACCGTCGCCGCCACCATGCTCGCCCACCTCAAGGCCGAGAACGCCGGCGCCGAGCCGCTGGGCTCCTTCGGTGCGGTCGTGGGCGCGACGCTGGGCGATCTGTCCGCGTACGACCTCGCCGTGAACGGGCCGCTGCTGGCACCCGGCATCGGGGCCCAGGGGGCGACGCCCGCCGACCTGCCGACGGTCTTCGGGGACGCCGTGCGCAATGTGGTGCCGAGTGTCAGCCGGGGTGTTCTCCGTCACGGTCCGGACGCCGCAGGTCTGCGCGATGCGGCGGCTCGGATCGCCGCGGATGTGGCCGCAGCGGTCGGTTAGTGGCAGGCACCGGCACTTTCACCGGTGCTTTGGTCCCGAAATGTCCTGGTCGGCAGAGGCTGACCAGGACTTTTCGTCTGTTCTCGCTGACTCCGGCGCCCTCGCCCGCTAGTCTCCGACGAGAGCACCGCACGTAAGCGCGTTGTTCGTTGCTCCGCAGGTGCGGGGCGACTAGGTTCCACACCGGTCCGTATCCGACAGTTCGACATCCGAGGTGACGTAGGCGTGGCTCTTCCGCCCCTTACCCCTGAACAGCGCGCAGCCGCGCTCGAGAAGGCCGCCGCGGCTCGCCGGGAGCGCGCCGAGGTCAAGAATCGGCTCAAGCACTCCGGTGCCTCCCTCCACGAGGTCATCAAGCAGGGCCAGGAGAACGACGTCATCGGCAAGATGAAGGTCTCCGCACTGCTCGAGTCGCTGCCCGGCGTGGGCAAGGTCCGCGCCAAGCAGCTCATGGAGAAGCTGGGCATCTCCGAGAGCCGTCGTGTGCGCGGTCTCGGGTCCAACCAGATCGCCGCACTTGAGCGTGAGTTCGGCAGCAGCGCAGCCAGCTAGTGCCGGGGCACTACCCGGAAGCTGGAATAATTGCTGCATGAGTTCTGCAGTCTCCCGGGGGGCGACCCCGGCAACCCCGGACAGACAACCGCGGCTGACCGTGCTCTCCGGCCCCTCCGGGGTCGGCAAGAGCACGGTCGTCGCCCATATGCGCAAGGTCCACCCCGAGGTGTGGCTGTCCGTCTCGGCCACCACCCGTAAGCCGCGTCCCGGCGAGCGGCACGGAGTCCAGTACTTCTTCGTCGAGGACGAGGAGTTCGACAAGCTGATCGCCAACGGCGAGCTGCTGGAGTGGGCCGAATTCGCGGGCAACCGCTACGGCACCCCCCGCCAGGCGGTCCTGGACCACCTGGCGGCGGGCGAGCCGGTCCTGCTGGAGATCGACCTCCAGGGCGCCCGGCTGGTCCGTGAGTCCATGCCCGAGGCGCGGCTGGTCTTCCTGGCCCCGCCGAGCTGGGACGAGCTGGTCCGCCGGCTCACCGGCCGCGGCACGGAGTCGCCCGAGGTGATCGAGCGCCGGCTGGCGGCCGCGCGTGTCGAGCTGGCGGCGGAGAAGGAGTTCGACGAGACGCTCGTCAACACCTCCGTCGAGGATGTCTCGCGTGAGCTGCTAGCCTTGATGCTGAATAACTCCGGAGAATGATCTTCGCGCTCTTCTTTGCGGAAGACGCGGAATTCCCGGAAATTCCCTGATCACACCCTTCGGAAGGCAGAGAGTGTCCTCTTCCATCACCACGCCCGAGGGCATCATCAACCCGCCGATTGATGAGCTTCTCGAGGCCACCGACTCGAAGTACAGCCTCGTGATCTACGCCGCGAAGCGTGCGCGCCAGATCAACGCGTACTACTCGCAGCTCGGCGAGGGCCTGCTCGAGTACGTCGGCCCCCTGGTGGACACCCACGTCCACGAGAAGCCCCTCTCCATCGCGCTGCGCGAGATCAACGCGGGTCTGCTGACCTCCGAGGCCGTGGAGGGCCCGGCCCAGTAAGGGCCTGCTCCGGCGAAAAGTTTCATGGACCAAGGGCCCGGCGGCCGCGCTGCCGGGCCCTTGGTGTGTCATGGGTACGTACACCGCGTACGGGTGGAAGTGTTCGGCGCATGGGCGCCCTGGCTCGGGAGCAGCGAAGACGATGGACAAGCCCAAGGTCGTCCTGGGAGTCAGCGGCGGGATCGCCGCGTACAAGGCGTGCGAGCTGCTGCGGCGGCTGAGCGAGTCCGGGCACGACGTCCGCGTGGTGCCGACGGCCTCCGCGCTGCACTTCGTGGGTGAGGCCACCTGGGCCGCGCTCTCCGGGAACCCGGCCTCCACCGAGGTCTGGGAGTCGGTCCACGAGGTGCCGCACGTCCGCATCGGGCAGGGCGCCGACCTGGTCGTGGTGGCTCCCTGTACGGCCGACATGCTGGCCAAGGCGGCGCACGGCCTCGCCGACGACCTGCTGACGAACACGCTGCTGACCGCCCGCTGCCCGGTGATCTTCGCCCCGGCGATGCACACCGAAATGTGGGAGCACCCGGCCACCCAGGAGAACGTCGCCACCCTCCGCGCCCGCGGCGCAATCGTCATCGAGCCCGCCGTGGGCCGCCTGACCGGCGTCGACACCGGCAAGGGCCGCTTCCCCGACCCGGCCGAGATCTTCGAGGTCTGCCGCCGGGTGCTGGCCCGCGGCCCCGAGGCGGTCACCGCCGATCTGTCCGGCCGGCACGTCGTGATCAGCGCGGGCGGCACCCGCGAGCCGCTGGACCCCGTCCGCTACCTCGGCAACCGCTCCTCGGGGAAGCAGGGCTACGCGCTCGCCCGTACGGCCGTGGCGCGCGGCGCCAGGGTCACGCTGGTCGCGGCGGAGACCGGGCTGCCCGACCCGGCCGGCGTGGACGTCGTCCGCATCGGCACGGCCGTGCAGCTGCGCGAGGCGGTGCTGAAGGCGGCGGCCGACGCGGACGCGGTGGTCATGGCGGCGGCCGTGGCCGACTTCCGTCCGGCCCGGTACGCCCCCGGAAAGATCAAGAAGCAGGACGACGTGGAGCAGCCGCCGCTCGACCTGGTCCGCAATCCGGACATCCTCGCCGAAATCTCTGCCGATCGGGCGCGTCCCGGACAGATCGTCGTCGGGTTCGCCGCCGAGACCGACGACGTCCTGGCGAACGGCCGCAAGAAGCTCGCCCGCAAGGGCTGTGACCTGCTGGTCGTCAACGAGGTCGGGGAGCACAGGACCTTCGGCTCCGCCGAGAACGAGGCGGTCGTACTGGCCGCCGACGGCACGGAGACCCCGGTGCCGCACGGGCCCAAGGAAGCCCTGGCCGACACGGTCTGGGACCTGGTCGCCGAACGATTTTCCTGATCGGCGGACGAGCCCGTTCCGGCCCGTGCGTCACGGCAAAATCCCTTGTCGCGACCTGCCGTTGGGTGGCGCACCGGGGCCGGCGGGCAGGGTGTCCCTGGTCACGGCGCATCCACAGAACGAGACTCCGTGCCCGAACAGGGCGTCCGACCGATAAACTGGCCGTGGATCGCGCCGAGCGCAGCTCTCGGCAGATCCGTCAATGATCAGACAGCAGCCGCTGCAACCCCAGGGAGCGATGTGTCCCGCCGCCTGTTCACCTCGGAGTCCGTCACCGAGGGCCACCCCGACAAGATCGCTGACCAGATCAGCGACACCATCCTCGACGCCCTCCTGAAGGAGGACCCCGCCTCCCGGGTCGCCGTCGAGACGCTGATCACCACCGGCCTGGTCCACGTGGCCGGCGAGGTGACCACGAAGGCCTACGCCGACATCCCCAACCTCGTACGGAACAAGATCCTGGAGATCGGTTACGACTCCTCCAAGAAGGGCTTCGACGGCGCTTCCTGTGGTGTCTCCGTATCGATCGGCGCGCAGTCCCCGGACATCGCCCAGGGCGTCGACACCGCCTACGAGAAGCGGGTCGAAGGTGCCGCCGCAGGTGAGGATGGCGACGAGCTGGACAAGCAGGGCGCCGGCGACCAGGGCCTGATGTTCGGGTACGCCTGCGACGAGACCCCGGAGCTGATGCCGCTCCCGATCAACCTCGCGCACCGCCTGTCCAAGCGGCTGTCCGACGTGCGGAAGAACGGCACCATCCCCTACCTCCGTCCCGACGGCAAGACCCAGGTCACCATCGAGTACGACGGCCACAAGGCGGTCCGGCTGGACACCGTGGTCGTCTCCTCGCAGCACGCCTCGGACATCGACCTGGACTCGCTGCTCGCTCCCGACATCCGCGAGTTCGTCGTCGAGCACGTGCTGAACGAGCTGATCGAGGACGGCATCAAGCTCGACACCGAGGGTTACCGCCTCCTGGTCAACCCGACCGGCCGCTTCGAGATCGGCGGCCCGATGGGCGACGCGGGCCTCACCGGCCGCAAGATCATCATCGACACCTACGGCGGCATGGCCCGCCACGGCGGCGGCGCCTTCTCCGGCAAGGACCCGTCCAAGGTCGACCGCTCCGCCGCGTACGCCATGCGCTACGTCGCGAAGAACGTCGTGGCCGCGGGCCTGGCCCAGCGCTGCGAGGTCCAGGTCGCCTACGCGATCGGCAAGGCCGAGCCGGTCGGTCTCTTCGTGGAGACCTTCGGCACCGCCACGGTCGACGTGGAGAAGATCGAGCAGGCCATCTCCGAGGTCTTCGACCTCCGCCCGGCCGCGATCATCCGCGACCTCGACCTGCTCCGCCCGATCTACGCCGAGACCGCCGCCTACGGCCACTTCGGCCGCGAGCTGGACGCCTTCACCTGGGAGCGCACGGACCGCGTCGACGCGCTCCGCAAGGCGGCGGGTCTGTAGGACCCGTGAGCCGTTGAGGCTCCGCTTTTCCCGGGCTTTTCCTGGGCTTTCCCTGGGCTTTCCCTGGGCTTTCCCCGGTTTCACGCCTCCGGGCCCGTACCGCCGTCGCGCGGTACGGGCCCGGAGGCGTTTCCGGCCCCCGTCGCCCCGCGGCCACTGTCGGTGGGGTCTGCTAAGACTGGGGGTGTGAGCAGCGAGAACGGGGCGGGGGCCGGGGAGCAGGGAGAGCAGCTGGCCCTGATCCGGGAGACCGTCCGGGAGGCCAAGAAGAAGGCGCCGAAGGCCCGGCCGCGGACCTGGCGCGGCGCCGAGCTGGCCAAGGAGCGGCCGGTGGCGCGGGTGCTGGTGGACAAGGGCCCGGTCCACCTCGACAAGCTCTGGGACTACGCCGTGCCCGCCGCGATGGACGAGAAGGCGCAGCCCGGTGTCCGGGTCCGGGTCCGGTTCGGCGCCGGGACCGGCCGGGTGCGCGAGGGCCGGCGCGAGGGCGGCGGCCTCCTGGACGGGTACATCGTCGAGCGCATCGCCGAGTCCGACTACCGCGGCCCGCTGGCCGCCCTCGCCCAGGTCGTCTCGCCGGAGCCGGTGCTGACGCCGGAGCTGCTGGCGCTGTGCCGCGCGGTGGCCGACCGGTACGCCGGCTCGCTCGCCGACGTACTACAGCTCGCCATCCCGCCGCGGCACGCCAAGCCCGAGGCGGAGCGCTTCCCCGCGCCGCCGCCCCCGCCTCCGGTGCCGTCCCTGGCCAGCTGGGAGCGCTACCCGGACGGGCCCGGGTTCATCGAGACCCTGGCCGGCGGCGGCTCGCCCCGGGCGGTGTGGACCGCGCTGTCGGGGCCGCACTGGCCGTGGGAGCTGGCCGCCGCGGTGGCGGCGACGCTGGCGTCCGGGCGGGGCGCGCTGGTCGTGCTGCCCGACGGGCGGTCGGTGGCCCGGGTGGACGCCGCGCTCACCGAGCTGGTCGGGCGCGGAATGCATGCGGTACTGGTGGCGGATTCGGGCCCCGAGGAGCGGTACCGCCGCTGGCTGGCGATACGTCGGGGTGCGGTGCGCGCGGTGGTGGGGACCCGCGCGGCGATGTACGCGCCGGTGGCGGATCTCGGGCTCGTGGCGATCTGGGACGACGGACATTCGGCGCACAGCGACGACCATGCGCCGTATCCGCACGCGCGCGACGTCCTGCTGCTGCGTGCCGTGCACGAGAAGGCGGCGTGCCTGATCGGCGACCTGGGGCGCACCGTCGAGGCAGCGCAGCTCGTGGAGAACGGCTGGGCGCGCTCCCTGGAGGCCGGCCGCGACCAGGTGCGCGCCGCGGCGCCGCTGGTCCGCACGATCGGCGATGCGGAGACCGCCCGCGACGAGGCGGCGCGCGCGGCCCGGCTGCCCTCGCTCGCCTGGCAGACGGCGCGCGCGGGACTGGCCCGCGGCCCGGTACTGGTCCAGGTCCCGCGGCGGGGCTACGTACCCCGGCTGGCCTGCGCCCGGTGCCGCGAGCCCGCGCGCTGCCGGCACTGCGCGGGGCCGCTGGAGGCGCAGGACCAGGACGCGGCGCTGTGCTGCGGCTGGTGCGGACAGGAGGCGCCGGACTGGCACTGTGCGGAGTGCGGGAACGCGCGGCTGCGGGCGCAGGTCGTGGGGGCGCGGCGGACGGCGGAGGAGCTCGGGCGGGCGTTCCCCGGCGTACCGGTGCGGACGTCCGGGCGGGATCATGTGCTGGACACGGTGCCCGACCGGCCGGCGATCGTCGTGTCGACGCCGGGTGCGGAGCCGGTCGCGGTGGGGGGCTATGCGGCGGCGTTGCTGCTGGACGGCTGGGCGTTGTTGAACCGACCCGATCTGCGGGCCGGGGAGGAGGCGTTGCGGCGGTGGCTGGGCGCGGCGGCGCTGGTGCGCGGGGCTGAGGACGGGGGCGTCGTCGTGGTGACCGGGGAGCCCACGTTGCGGCCCGTGCAGGCGCTGGTGCGGTGGGACCCCGTCGGGCACGCGGTACGGGAGCTCGCGGAGCGGGCGGAGCTCGGGTTTCCGCCGGTGTCCCGGATGGCTTCGGTCGCGGGGCGGGCGGAGGACGTGGCGTCGCTGGTGCGGGGGGCGGCTCTGCCGCCGTCGGCCGAGGTGCTGGGGCCGGTGCCGGTGTCGGCTCCCGCCTCCGGTCGTCCGCGGCGGGCGGGGGAGCCGCCGGTGGGCGAGGAGTGGGAGCGGGTGCTGGTCCGGGTGCCGCCGGGGGAGGGGGCCGCGATGGCCGCCTCTTTGAAGGCCGCTTGGGCGGCTCGGATGGTGCGGCGGGAGGGGGGTGCGGTTCGGTTGCGGATCGATCCGCTGGATGTGGGGTAGTCGGTGCCTGTTGTGGCTTTTGGCTTTTGGCTTGTGGCTGGGCTGGTGCCCCCAGCGGTGCCGTTTCGTCGGGGCGCGCCTCGGGGCGTTGTCCTCAAGCTCCCCCAGCTACCGCTGGGAGGTGCCCCCAGGACGGGCTGGGTTGTGCTGGGTGCGGTGGCGGCCCTCCGCGGGTGGGGGTTCGGACTGCTTCGCTTGACGTCCGAACCCCCACCCGCTGCGGTCCACCCCCTCCCGTCGGGGGGAGGGTGCACGGTGTGTTGTGGCGCGCGTGGGTGGGGCGGTGTCGTTCCGTAGTACGTCGGCGTGCGTACGGGGCGTCGGTGTGTCAACCGTTGCGGGGGCCCGGGAAGGCGTTGGGGCGGTCCTGGGCGGGGTGGGGCGGCATGGCGCGGGCGGCGGGGACGGACGCGGGGGTCACGGAGACGGCGCGGGCGGCTGCGGCGTCGGGGGTGCGGGGCGCGTCCGGGGTGTCGGCCGGGGGCTGGGCCGCGGCGCGGCGGGCGCCGTAGCGGCGGTGGACGGCCTGTTTGGTGACGCCGAGTGCCGAGCCGACCGCGTCCCACGAGAAGCCGAGCGAGCGGTCGAAGTCGACCGCGGCCGTGACGAGCGTTTCGACGCTGTCCCGCAGCTCCTGGGCGAGGCGCACCGTGGGTGCCGGGGCGCGTCCGTACACGACGAAACCCGTGGACGGGCCGGTGCGCCGCGGACGGTAGACGTTACCGAGCTGCGCGGTCAGCGTACGCAGTGCGTCCACCTGCCGGCGGACCCGCTCGATGTCCCGCACCAGTAGATGAAGACTGGCGCGTGCCTGGGCGTCGTGGGTTGCGTGGTCGGCCATGAACAAGCCTCTCGAACCGGCGTTGATGCGGAAGGTGAATGCGTGGACCGGCTGGCGGCCCGGTGTGGTCAATGTCGTTTGACCAACGCGGCAGCGCCGGGTGGGGTCACGGTATGGGGGCGTACGAGCTTTCAGCTGGGGCGCGCGGTAACCCGTACGCCCCCGTGTCTGACGCCCCATAGACTGGTGTGTCCTTCCGCAGCGCTGAGAGGTAGTACGCCACCCATGAAGCTCGTCTTCGCCGGCACCCCCGAGGTCGCCCTTCCCGCCCTGGACGCCCTGATCGCGTCGGACCGGCACGAGGTGGTGGCCGTCGTGACCAGGCCCGACGCGCCGGCCGGTCGCGGTCGCCGGCTCGTCGCCAGCCCGGTCGCGCAGCGTGCCGAGGAGGCCGGCATCGAGGTGCTCAAGCCCGCGCGGCCGCGGGACGAGGACTTCCTGGCCCGGCTGCGCGAGATCGCGCCGGACTGCTGCCCGGTCGTCGCGTACGGCGCGCTGCTCCCGAAGGCCGCGCTGGAGATTCCCGTCCACGGGTGGGTGAACCTGCACTTCTCGCTGCTGCCCGCGTGGCGCGGCGCGGCACCCGTGCAGCACGCGGTGCTGGCGGGCGACGAAGTGACCGGAGCCTCCACCTTCCGGATCGAGGAGGGGCTGGACTCCGGGCCGGTGTACGGCGTGCTGACCGAGGAGGTCCGGGCGACCGATACCAGCGGCGATCTGCTGACCCGGCTGGCGTTCGCCGGGGCCGGGCTGCTCGCCGCGACCATGGACGGCATCGAGGACGGCTCGCTGAAGGCGGTGCCGCAGCCGGCCGAGGGCGTCACGCTCGCGCCGAAGATCGAGGTCGAGGACGCGAAGATCGACTGGTCGGCGCCCGCGCTGCGGGTGGACCGGGTGGTCCGGGGCTGCGCGCCCGCGCCGGGTGCGTGGACGCTGTTCCGTGGGGAGCGGCTGAAGGTGATGTCGGTGGCGCTGGTGCCCGACCGTACGGATCTCGCGGTCGGTGAGGTCGCGGCCACGAAGAAGGCCGTGTTCGTGGGGACCGGCAGCCATGCGGTGCAGCTGCAGTGGGTGCAGCCGCAGGGCAAGAAGCCGATGGCCGCGGCGGACTGGGCCCGCGGCGTGCGCATCGCGGAGGGCGAGCGGGTCGGGGACTGAGCGGTCCCGGCCGGTGATTGCTCAAGTTTGACTAGGGGGGGATCGGGTAGAGGGTGGATTGAGTAGTCAAGTTTGAATAGAGGGGGTTGTGATGGGGGAGTTCTTGGTGCCCGAGGCGGGCGGTTACGTGCCTACGGAGCGGGAGCTGCGGGAGGTCGAGGAGTGGTTCGCGCGGTATGACGCGTTGAGTGTGGGGGTGGATGTCGAGGGGATGGCGGACATGGCCGTCTTTCCGCTCAACCTCGTCAGCGACGGCTCGGACGGCAACGGCTGGACCGGGCAGTGGGGCCGCGCGGAGTTCGTGCGGACGATGCGGGAGGTGATGGGCGGTGACGAGGAGGTGTCTTTCGACTCGGTGCGGACACCGCACTTTCTGAGTGCGGGGATCGTGGTGGTGTTCACGGACGCGGTGTTCACCGTGGGCGGGCGGTCGCAGTCGGTGCGGTACGCGGACGTGCTGGTCAGGCGGGACGGGGGGTGGGCGTTCCAGACCATGATCCAGGGCGGCTGGGGTGACCTGCTGCGACGGTAGGCTGGTGGGGATTCGTCCTCGTCAGCAGCGGAGCACCTTACTCGTGAGCGACCAGCCTCGTCGTCGTCCCGGCAAGCCCCATCGGAGGCCGAAGAAGGACCCCGTACGCATCCTCGCGTTCGAGGCCCTGCGTGCGGTCGACGAGCGGGACGCGTACGCGAACCTCGTCCTGCCGCCGTTGCTGCGCAAGGCGCGCGAGAAGGGGGATTTCGACGCGCGTGACGCCGCGCTGGCGACCGAGCTGGTCTACGGGACGCTGCGCCGGCAGGGCACGTACGACGCGATCATCGCGGCGTGTGTGGACCGGCCGCTGCGGGAGGTCGATCCGCCGGTGCTGGACGTGCTGAGCCTGGGGGCGCACCAGCTGCTGGGTACGCGGATCCCGACGCATGCCGCGGTCAGCGCCAGTGTCGAGCTGGCGCGGGTCGTGCTGGGGGACGGGCGCGCGAAGTTCGTCAACGCGGTGCTGCGGAAGATCGCCGCGGAGGACCTGGACGGCTGGCTGGAGCGGGTCGCGCCGCCGTACGACGAGGACCCGGAAGATCATTTGGGTGTGGTGCACTCGCATCCGCGGTGGGTCGTCTCCGCGCTGTGGGACTCGCTGGGTGGCGGCCGGGCCGGGATCGAGGATCTGCTGGCGGCGGACAACGAGCGGCCCGAGGTGACGCTGGTCGCGCGGCCCGGGCGGGCGACCCCCGAGGAGCTGCTCGACGCGGTCGGCGAGGAGAACGGGCTGCCGGGGCGCTGGTCGCCGTACGCGGTGCGGCTCAGCGAGGGCGGTGAGCCGGGCACGCTGGACGCGGTACGGGAAGGCCGCGCGGGTGTGCAGGACGAGGGCAGTCAGCTGGTGGCCGTCGCGCTGGCCAATGCGCCGGTGGACGGGGCCGACGAGCGCTGGCTGGATGCCTGTGCGGGGCCCGGCGGCAAGGCGGCGCTGCTGGGGGCGCTGGCCGCGGAGCGGGGGGCTTCGCTGCTCGCCGCGGAGAAGCAGCCGCACCGCGCCCGGCTGGTGGCGCGGGCGCTGGCGGGCAACCCGGGGCCGTACGAGGTGGTCGCCGCGGACGGTACGCGTCCGGTGTGGCGGCCCGGCTCCTTCGACCGGGCGCTGGTGGACGTGCCGTGCACGGGGCTGGGGGCGCTGCGCCGCCGTCCCGAGGCGCGCTGGCGGCGGCGGCCCGAGGACCTGGACGGTTTCGCGCCGCTCCAGCGCGATCTGCTGCGGCAGGCGCTGAACGCCGTACGGGTCGGCGGGGTCGTCGGGTACGCGACCTGCTCGCCGCACCTGGCGGAGACCCGCGCGGTGGTGGACGACGTGCTGAAGGAGCACGGCGAGGCGACCGCCGAGCTGATCGACGCCCGGCCGCTGATGCCCGGCGTGCCTGCTCTGGGGGACGGGCCCGACGTGCAGCTCTGGCCGCACCTGCACGGCACGGACGCGATGTACCTGGCCCTGCTGCGCCGCACGGCCTGAGGGGCAGTTGGGGGACGCTCTGTTCCCGAAGGGGGAGTCGGTTGCGGGTGGAGGGGGGCGGGGTGCCGCCGCCGAGCGGGAGCGCGCGGCAGGGGACGAGGCGGTCCGCGTCCTTGACCCGCTTATGGTTGTCGCGGCCGGCGCGACATACTAGGTGGCATGGCCTTGATCAACCCCAGCATTCTGTCCGCCGACTTCGCCCGGCTCGCCGAGGAGGCGAAGGCCGTCGAGGGCGCGGACTGGCTCCATGTCGACGTCATGGACAACCACTTCGTGCCCAATCTGACGCTCGGCGTCCCCGTCGTGGAGTCGCTGCGGAAGGCGACCGACACCCCCCTCGACTGCCACCTGATGATCGAGGACCCGGACCGCTGGGCGCCGCAGTACGTCGAGGCGGGGGCCGGCTCGGTCACCTTCCACGCCGAGGCCGCGGCCGCGCCGGTCCGCCTCGCGCGGGAGATCCGGGCCAAGGGCGCCCGTGCGTCGATGGCCCTGAAGCCCGCCACGCCCATCGAGCCGTACGAGGATCTGCTCCCCGAACTCGACATGCTGTTGATCATGACGGTTGAACCGGGCTTCGGCGGGCAGGCGTTCCTCGACATTATGCTTCCGAAGATCCGCCGCACCCGCGCGCTGATCGCCAAGCACGGCCTGGAGCTGTGGTTGCAGGTGGACGGTGGGGTGTCCGCCACGACGATCGAGCGCTGCGCCGAGGCGGGTGCCGACGTCTTCGTCGCGGGGTCGGCCGTGTACGGCGCCGAGGACCCGGCGAAGGCCGTGCGCGATCTGCGGGACAAGGCCGACGCCGCCACCGCGGCGGCCGGCTGGGGCTGCGCACACTGACGCGGCCGAGGGGCCGCGCGCACGGCGTGGCCCCCTACCTGGGGCGGCGCTGCCGGGCGACGGGGATTGACCTCGCGGCCATGCAGCGTTCATCGCGGACCGAGCGGTCACGGTCCACGCCGACCTCGGGTTTCTGGAAGGATGAGCGCAGAGTCGATCAGGTGCGCAGTAGGGGAGATTTTCGTGGTTGCCAGCCGCCCACATTCCGGGATGGGCCCCGCCGAGCTGGTGCAGGCTGCGGCCATGGCCCGCCGGTTCTATCTCGAGGGCAAGTCCAAGATCCAGATCGCCGAGGAGTTCGGCGTCAGCCGCTTCAAGGTCGCGCGGGTGCTGGAGACGGCACTGGAGCGTGACCTGGTGCGGATCGAGATCCGGGTGCCGGCCGAACTGGACGCCGAGCGCTCGGACGCGCTGCGGGCCCGGTACGGCCTGCGGCACGCCGTCGTCGTGGAGTCCGCCGCCGACTCCGACGACGCGCCCGACCCGGAGAACCTCGGTGAGGTCGCCGCCGACCTGCTCGGCGAGCTGGTCACCGAGGGCGACGTGCTCGGCCTCGCCTGGGGCCGGGCGACGATCCACATGGCCTCGGCGCTGCACCGGCTGCCCCCGTGCACCGTCGTCCAGCTGACCGGGGTGTACGACGCGGGCACCGCCGACCGCGGCTCGGTGGAGGCGGTGCGCCGCGCCGCCGACGTCTCCGGCGGCGAGGCGCACCCCATTTACGCGCCGATGCTGCTGCCCGATTCGGCCACGGCGGCGGCGCTGCGGGGCCAGACGGGCATCGCGCGGGCGTTCGACTACTTCGACAAGGTCACCGTCGCCTGCGTCTCCATCGGCTCCTGGGCGCCCGGCATCTCGACGGTCTACGACATGCTCTCGGAGGGCGAGCGCGAGCACTACGCCTCGCTCGGCGCCGCCGCGGAGATGTCGGCGCACCTCTTCGACGCCGAGGGCCGGCGCATCGGCCGCGACCTGGGGGAGCGCTGCATCACGGTCGAGGCCGACCGGCTGCGCCGCATCCCCGAGGTGGTCGCGATCGCCGGCGGCCACCGCAAGGCCCACGCGATCGGCGCGGTCCTCAAGTCCGGCCTGGTCACGAGCCTGGTCACGGACACCGCAGCGGCCGACCACCTCCTCCTGGAGGCCACCCCCGGGCCGCGCCCGGCCCTGGACCGCGCGGACCCGGACGGCTCCTGACCGCCACGCGCCACCCCGGCCGCCGTACGCGGTGATCCGTACGGCGGCCGTTCGCCCGGCGCGGCGGCCGGGGCTGTGACAGCATCGCGGCATGCCCGAAACCCCCGGAGTTCCCGGCCAAGGTGCCGGCCCGCGCGACGGCGCCCGCACCGAGAAGGACGGCGTGCCCAGGTCGCTGTCCGCCGTGCTCGACGGACGGACGCTGCCGGGCGTGCTGTCCTGGCCCGCGGGCCGGCCCGTGCAGGAGGCGTTGGACGCGGCGCTCGCCGCCGGCTGGCAGGGCACGGTGCTCGACCTCGAAGGCGTCACCGACAAGGCGGAGTTCATGACGCGCGCCGCGACGGCGCTGCGACTGCCGTCCTGGTTCGGAGCCAACTGGGACGCGCTCGCCGACTGCCTCGGCGACCTGTCCTGGTGGCCCGCCGAGCACGGCGGCCGGCTGCTGGCCGTACGGGCCTGGCAGGGGTACGCCGCGGCCGAGCCCGAGGAGTGGCGGGTGGCGGAGTCGGTCCTCGCGGACGCGGTGGCCCGCTGGCGGGACACGGACACCGGGCTGGCCGTGCTGCTGACCCGCGACGCGGGCGGCCCGGCGGCGGCCCGCCGCTGAACAGCCCGCGCCGACCGCTTACAGCACCCGCTCGAAGCACCACGACGACGCCGCGCCCGCGTACGCCCCGAAGTTGGGTATGCGGGCATACCCCGCGCGGGTGTAGAAGCGCACCGCGGCGTCCTGGCGGTCGCCGGTCTCCAGCCGGAGCCGGTGCCAGCCCCGGCCGCGTGCCCAGTCCTCCAGGGCGCGCAGGATCTCCGCCGCGGCGCCCG
The DNA here is from genome assembly GCF_000718305.1 of Streptomyces niger. Classification (GTDB taxonomy): domain Bacteria; phylum Actinomycetota; class Actinomycetes; order Streptomycetales; family Streptomycetaceae; genus Streptomyces; species Streptomyces niger. The sequence goes on along the minus strand of NZ_JOFQ01000017.1, from coordinate 71,543 downwards.
AACCGCGCCGGTCCGGCACCACGTACATCCGCTTGATCTCACCGGTCCCGTCGCCGAGGGCGCGCAGGCCGCCGCAGCCGACCGGTATGCCGTCGTCCTCGTACGCGACGAAGAACGCGGCGCTGTCCGCCGCCGAGGGCGGGACCCCGGGCTCGCTGTCCGGGGTCCCGTAGATCTCGGCGATCTCCGTCCGCTGCCGGGCCCGCAGCACGGCCGCGTCCGGATCCTCCCAGGCCACCTGCTCGATCTTCATGGCCGGGATTCTGCCGACGCCGCGTTTCGGGTGCGTTACGCCGCGGGGCCCTCGCAGAACGGGTCAGTCGTCGAGGTGGTCCAGCAGCACCGAGCCGCCGAAGTCCTCGTCGTCGGTGCCCCACAGCGCCCGGTCGCCGGGCAGCAGCGCGACCGCCTCGATCTTGCGGTTGTCCGCCGTGGTGTACCGCCGGACCTCCTTCGGCCTGCTCAGCTTCAGCTCGGGGCGGCCCTTGTCGACCGCCAGCCGGCCCGCTTCGAAGACCGCGGAGCTGAACGGTCCGGAGTTCTTGTTCGGGTCCTGGGCCGCCGACAGCACCACGGTCCCGTCCGCCGCGATCTTCAGGTCGCTGATGTGCCGCACCTCGTCCCGCGCCGGCCACGGCGCGCGGAACGCGACCGGGTCGGTGACGTGCGAGAACACCGCCTTCGCGGACGCCGACGGGTGCAGGACGGCCGACCGCACCTGCGAAGCGGTGCCGTTGCTGCCCCGGGTCGCCCAGACGGCGACGTCCTTCCCGGTGGCCCGGTCCCGGTGGACCGCGAACGCCTCGTAGTTCTGCGTGTCGTCGCCCTTGTAGTGCCTCGTCTCGGGCAGCGGGGTCGACCAGCGGACCGTCGCCGTGTCGCCACTGATCTTCAGGCCGTAGACCGTCGGGCGGAACTTCCCGCCGTCGCCGCTGCTCAGCGTGGTGTACTCGCCCGGCCGGCCGGGCACCGCGGCCACCGACTCCAGATCCTTGGGCACCTCGCTCCCGGCCCACTGCAGATCCCGTACGACGGGTGCGTGGCCGGGCGCCAGCCGTACGGCCGACAGCCGGACCTGGCCCGCTTCCTTGTTGTCCCGCGCCACGATCGTGTCGATCCGGCCGTGACCGGTACCGGCGACGGCCAGCCCGCTGACGCCGCCGGTCATCCCGTCGCCGACCTTCTGCCACCCGGACGCCGCGGTGGCCGGCCGCTCGGTGCCGTCGGCGAAGGCGACGGTGGCTGCGATGGTCGCGAGGGACACGCCGGCGATGCCCGACGCGAGAAGTGCTTTTCTGATCATCACGGCACGGTAAGCGAGCATGTCGCTCCGCAAGCCGTCCGTATGCAGAGGGTTTACCTTCACCCGCACAATTTCGGGTGAAGCCACAGCCTGCGCGAGCACCGGTCGGGTGATGACACAGAACCTGGCCGAACGGCGGCCGAAGCTCGTCAATCCGGTGCCCGATCGGCGATGATGGACTAGGAGCTTGATGCCTGATCCGCTGCCGGCACAGCCGTACCCGCCGCCGGACCGGTGCTGACTCCCCGCCCGCTACCGAAGCACAACCGCAGGTGAGAGAGTTAGCATGCGATTTCTGAACGATTCGAAGCCGCCGTACGACCTGACGTACGACGACGTGTTCATGGTGCCGAACCGCTCCGCGGTCGGCTCCCGGCAGGGCGTGGACCTCTCCTCGCCGGACGGCACGGGCACCACCATCCCGCTGGTCGTGGCGAACATGACCGCGATCGCCGGCCGCCGGATGGCCGAGACGGTGGCCCGCCGCGGCGGTCTCGTCGTCATCCCGCAGGACATCCCGATCGACGTCGTCACCGACGTCGTCAGCTGGGTCAAGCGGCGCCACCTGATCTTCGACACCCCGATCGTGCTCTCGCCGATCGCGACCGTCGCCGACGCGCTGGCCCTGCTGCCCAAGCGGGCGCACGGCGCGGGCATCGTCGTCGAGGGCGGCCGGCCCATCGGCATCGTCACCGAGCACGATCTGACCGGCGTGGACCGCTTCACCCAGGTCGCCGAGGTCATGTCCAAGGACCCGCTGGTCCTGGACGCCGACATCGACCCGCGCGAGGCGTTCAACCAGCTCGACGCCGCCAACCGCAAGCTCGCCCCCGCGGTCGGCAAGGACGGTCAGCTGGTCGGCATCCTGACCCGCAAGGGCGCGCTGCGCGCGACCCTCTACACGCCCGCCACCGACGCGAACGGCAAGCTGCGCATCGCCGCCGCCGTCGGCATCAACGGCGACGTCGCGGGCAAGGCCAAGCAGCTCCTCGACGCCGGCGTGGACACCCTCGTGGTGGACACCGCACACGGCCACCAGGAATCCATGATCAGCGCGATCAAGGCGGTCCGGGCGCTGGACCCGCAGGTCCCGATCGTGGCGGGCAACATCGTCGCCGCCGACGGCGTGCGCGACCTCATCGACGCCGGCGCCGACATCATCAAGGTCGGTGTCGGACCGGGCGCGATGTGCACCACCCGCATGATGACCGGCGTGGGCCGTCCGCAGTTCTCCGCCGTCCTGGAGTGCGCCGCCGAGGCGAAGAAGTACGGCAAGCACGTCTGGGCCGACGGCGGCATCCGGCACCCGCGCGACGTCGCCATGGCGCTCGCCGCCGGCGCGTCCAACGTCATGGTCGGCTCGTGGTTCGCCGGTACGTACGAGTCGCCCGGCGACCTCCAGCAGACCGCCGACGGCCGGCTCTACAAGGAGAGCTTCGGCATGGCGTCGGCCCGCGCGGTGCGCAACCGCACCAGCGAGGAGTCGGCGTACGACCGCGCCCGCAAGGGCCTCTTCGAGGAGGGCATCTCCACCTCGCGGATGTTCATCGACCCGGCCCGGCCCGGCGTCGAGGACGTGATCGACTCGATCATCGCGGGCGTGCGCTCGTCCTGCACCTACGCGGGCGCCTCCAACCTCGCGGAGTTCGCCGAGAAGGCCGTGGTCGGCGTGCAGAGCGCGGCCGGCTACGCCGAGGGCAAGCCGCTGCACAACAGCTGGAGCTGATCCGACGGCACGGCCGACGACCGCTCCGAGCGGCCGGCCGTCCCGCCTCACGGGCCCGGTCCCGCGCGCACGCCGCGTGGGACCGGGCCCGTGCGCGTGGTGGGGCCCGCATTCTGCCGGGTCCCGGGCGGCATCGCGGGGACCGCGCGGCGTGAGATCGCTTACTTCCGGGCCGACACGGCTGCACGCCCGATATCGCCGCCCTTGGAATCCATGGCCTCAACACGCCGCCAAGGCGCAACAAATGGCCGCCGTGGCCGTTCGTGCGCAAGGATCGTGCGCGAATGCGCAAGGAACCCGCATTACGGCAGGTCGCGCGCGGGCCTTAAGGTCAGGCAAGTTACGTGGAGTGGCGGGGACCGTCCGCTCGGCGGTTCCCCCCGTGCGGGTTGCTTCGTGCTGCCCGAATGTGGACCGCCTCGGTCACCGCCGCCTGATTGGCAGCGATTAAGGAGCCACCCCGTGTCGGACACCGGCGCCCCGCCTGACCTGGGTACCAGCAGCTACTCCCCGCCCCCGCCGCCCCGCGGGGGCAAAACCGGCACGCTCGGCGCCCTGATGCGGCGCAAGCCCGTCGAACGCCTGGTGGCCGATGCCGGCCACGGTGAGGGCGGCAGCCTCCGCCGCTCGCTGGGCATGTGGCAGCTGACGATGATCAGCATCGGCGCCACGCTCGGCACCGGCATCTTCGTGGTGCTGGGCGAGGCCGTCCCCGACGCGGGCCCCGCCGTCGTCATCTCTTTCGTGATCGCGGGCATCACCGCGCTCTTCTCGGCGCTGTCCTACGCCGAGCTGGCCGGCACCATCCCGGTCTCCGGCTCCTCCTACTCCTACGCGTACGCCACGCTCGGTGAGCTGGTCGCCTGGGTCTGCGGCTGGTGCCTGATCCTGGAGTACGGCGTCTCGGTGGCCGCGGTCGCGGTCGGCTGGGGGCAGTACCTCAACGAGCTGCTGTCGGGCACCGTGGGCTTCACCATCCCCGACGTGATCGCCGCGCCGCCCGGTGACGGCGGCATCTTCAACCTGCCGGCGCTGCTGGTCGTGCTGCTCGCGATGGTCTTCCTGCTGGGCGGCGCCAAGGAGAGCGCCCGGGCCAACGCCATCATGGTCGCCGTGAAGATCGCCGCGCTGCTGCTCTTCTGCGGCGTCGCCTTCCAGGGCATCCGGGCCGGCAACTACGCCCCCTTCATGCCGCTCGGCATGGCCGGTGTCAGCGCCGCCGGCGCCACCCTCTTCTTCTCCTACATCGGCTTCGACGCCGCCTCCACCGCCGGCGAGGAGGCCAAGAACCCGCAGCGCGACCTGCCGCGCGCCATCATGCTCTCGCTGGTCATCGTCACGGCGCTGTACTGCCTGGTCGCCGCGGTCGCCGTGGGCGCGCTGCCCTGGAAGAAGTTCTCCGGCACCGAGGCCGCGCTCGCCGGGATCATGAAGAACGTCACCGGCCAGAACTTCTGGGCCGTGCTGCTCGCCCTCGGCGCGGTCGTCGCCATCGCCTCCGTCGTGCTGACCGTGCTCTACGGCCAGACCCGCATCCTCTTCGCGATGTCCCGCGACGGCCTGGTGCCCAAGGTCTTCTCCAAGGTCCACCCGAAGACCGGCGCGCCCCGCGCCAACACCGTCATCGTCTCGCTGTTCTGCGGCATCCTGGCCGCCGCCGTGCCGCTCGGCCAGCTGGCGGACGCCACCAGCATCGGTACGCTCTTCGCGTTCGCGCTGGTCAACGTCGCGGTCATCGTGCTCCGCAAGACCCGCCCCGACATGCCGCGGACCTTCCGTACGCCGCTGTCGCCGCTCTTCCCCGCGATCGGCTTCGTGCTCTGCCTCTGGATGATGGGCAGCCTCGACCTGATCACCTGGGTGGTGTTCGGAGTCTGGATGGTGGCCGGTCTCGTGTTCTACTTCGCTTACGGCATGCGCCGCTCCCGATTGGCCACCGACCAGAAGTGAACAACCCCTCGTGCGACTGAACGACCTCGACGAACGCATCGTCCACGCCCTCGCGGAAGACGCCCGCCGCTCCTACGCCGACATCGGACAGGAGGTCGGGCTCTCCGCACCGGCCGTCAAACGCCGGGTGGACCGGCTGCGGACCGAGGGAGCCATCACCGGGTTCACCGTACGGGTGGACCCGGCGGTGCTCGGCTGGGAGACCGAGGGCTTCGTCGAGCTGTACTGCCGTCGCAACACCTCGCCCGAGGCCATCCACCGCGGCCTCGCGCGCTATCCCGAAGTGGCGTCCGCCTCCACCGTGACCGGTGAGGCGGACGCCCTCGTTCAGGTCTTCGCCTCCGACATGCGCCACTTCGAGCGGGTCCTGGAACGCATCGCGGGCGAGCACTTCGTCGAGCGGACCAAGTCCGTCCTGGTGCTCTCGCCGCTCCTGCGGCGCTTCTCCTCCGGCTCCCCCGTCTGACACCCCCGCCCCGACCCCCTCGGGCGTACGGACCTGCCCCCTCGGGCGTACAGACCTGACCCCCCTCGGGCCTCGGGCGTGCGGACCTGCCCCCTGTCGGGCGTACGGACGCGCGCGGGAGCGCAACGAATCGCCGAAAGCGGCTCGAAAGGCGCAACGAATCGGTACGTGGAGCGCAATGGTGCAGCCTTGTACCACTTGCTCCGCGGACCGTACCGTCTAGACGTCTTCCGGTCCTCCGGCAGCGCGCCCCTTCGGCGGGGCGCCTCCCGGGCGACGTCTTCCGCACACCCGTACGGCACGTAGCTGCCGTACGCACCATCCGAGGGGTCCCATGTCTGCGCTGCGCACCGCCCTGCTCCAGAGTTCGGGACGGCCCGGCGACGTGGCGTACAACCTCAAGGCGCTGGCCCGGGCCGCCGAGGACGCGGCCGCTGCCGGCGCCGGGCTGCTGGCCTGCCCGGAGCTGTACCTGACCGGTTACGCCATCGGCTCCGGCGTACGCGAGCTCGCCGAGCCCGCCGACGGCGAGAGCGCCGACGAGATCGCGCGGATCGCCGCCGAGCACGGCATCGCCGTCGCCTACGGCTACCCGGAGCGCGCCGGCACGGAGGTGCACAACTCCGTGCAGCTGATCGGCCCGGACGGCACGCGCCTCGCGAACTACCGCAAGACCCACCTCTTCGGCTGCTTCGAGCAGGAGATGTTCACCCCCGGCGACGAGCCCGTCGTCCAGGCCGAGCTGGCCGGCGTCCGGATCGGCCTCCTGATCTGCTACGACGTGGAGTTCCCGGAGAACGTCCGGGCCCACGCCCTGGCCGGCACCGACTTCCTCGTGGTGCCCACCGCGCAGATGCACCCGTACCAGTTCGTCGCCGAAGCGATGATCCCGGTCCGCGCCTTCGAGAGCCAGCTCTACGTCGCGTACGTCAACCGCACCGGCCCCGAGGGCGAGTTCGAGTTCGTCGGGCTCTCCACCCTGGCCGGGCCCGACGGGGTCGTACGGGCCCGCGCCGGGCGCGGCGAGGAGATGGTCCTCGGTGACGTCGACCCCGGCTTCCTCGCGGCCTCCCGCGAGGCCAACACCTACCTGTCGGACCGCCGCCCGGAGCTGTACGGCTCCCTGGGCTGAGCCCGCCCCGCCCGCCTCCCGGCCGTCCGGCCCCGGCCGCCCCGGTGCGGCTCTCGCCTGCCCGTTTCCTCCCTTCCCGCATGGTTTTCCAAGGAGCCCCGCCCTCATGACGTCCACGGTGCCCACCGCTGTCCAGCACACCGACGCTCCACCGGCCGACGGCCGGGGGCGCCCCCTGCCGCCGATCACCATGTTCGGACCGGACTTCCCCTTCGCGTACGACGACTTCCTCGCCCACCCCGCGGGCCTGGGCCAGATACCCGCGACCGAGCACGGCACCGAGGTCGCGGTCATCGGCGGCGGCCTCTCCGGCATCGTCACCGCCTACGAGCTGATGAAGATGGGCCTCAAGCCCGTCGTCTACGAGGCCGATCAGATCGGCGGCCGGCTGCGCACCGTCGGCTTCGAGGGCTGCGACCCCTCGCTCACCGCCGAGATGGGCGCCATGCGCTTCCCGCCGTCCTCCACGGCGCTGCAGCACTACATCGACCTGGTGGGGCTGGAGACCAAGCCGTTCCCGAACCCGCTCGCGCCCGAGACGCCCTCCACCGTCGTCGACCTCAAGGGCGAGTCGCACTACGCCGAGACCGTCGACGACCTGCCCGAGGTCTACCGTCAGGTGGCCGAGGCCTGGAACGCCTGCCTGGAGGAGGGCGCCGACTTCTCCGACATGAACCGGGCCCTCCGTGAGCGCGACGTCCCGCGCATCCGCGAGATCTGGGGCAAGCTCGTCGAGAAGCTCGACAACCAGACCTTCTACGGCTTCCTCTGCGACTCCAGCTCCTTCAAGTCCTTCCGGCACCGGGAGATCTTCGGCCAGGTCGGCTTCGGCACCGGCGGCTGGGACACCGACTTCCCCAACTCCATCCTGGAGATCCTCCGCGTCGTCTACACCGAGGCCGACGACCACCACCGCGGCATCGTCGGCGGCAGCCAGCAGCTCCCGCTGCGCCTGTGGGAGCGCGAGCCCGCGAAGATCGTGCACTGGGCCCAGGGCACGTCCCTCTCCTCGCTGCACGACGGCACGCCCCGCCCGGCCGTCACCCGGCTGCACCGCACGGCCGGCAACCGGATCACCGTCACCGACGCCTCCGGCGACATCCGCACCTTCCGGGCGGCGGTCTTCACCGCGCAGTCCTGGATGCTGTTGTCAAAGATCGAGTGCGACGACGCACTGTTCCCCATCGACCACTGGACGGCGATGGAGCGCACCCACTACATGGAGTCCTCCAAGCTGTTCGTGCCCGTCGACCGGCCGTTCTGGCTGGACAAGGCCGTCGACGACAACGGGAACCCGACCGGCCGCGACGTCATGTCGATGACGCTGACGGACCGGATGACCCGTGGCACCTACCTCCTCGACAACGGCCCGGACGAGCCGGCGGTCATCTGCCTCTCCTACACCTGGTGCGACGACAGCCTGAAGTGGCTGCCGCTGAACGCCAACGAGCGCATGGAGGTCATGCTCAAGTCGCTCTCGGAGATCTATCCGAAGGTCGACATCCGGAAGCACATCATCGGCAACCCGGTGACCGTGTCCTGGGAGAACGAGCCCTACTTCATGGGCGCGTTCAAGGCCAACCTGCCGGGCCACTACCGCTACCAGCGCCGTCTGTTCACGCACTTCATGCAGGACCTCCTTCCCGAGGACAAGCGCGGCATCTTCCTCGCCGGTGACGACATCTCCTGGACCGCTGGCTGGGCCGAGGGCGCCGTGCAGACCGCGCTGAACGCCGTGTGGGGCGTGATGCACCACCTCGGCGGCGGCACGGACGCCACCAACCCGGGCCCGGGCGACGTGTACGACGAGATCGCCCCGATCGAGCTGCCGGAGGACTGATCCGGGGCGGCGGCCCGCGCTCGCCGGGGTTCGGAGGGGGAGCCCCGGCGGTCGTCAGCCGCTGGTCCACCGCGGTCCGGGAGCCGGTGCGAGCTCCCGGACCGCCGTCATATCCCGGCCGCGCGCGCCGCTTCGTACACCTCCGCCGCCAGGTCCTTCAGCTCCTCCGCATCCCGGCACCGGCCCTGGAGGTCGAGCAGGATCTCCCCGACACCCACCTCGGCATGGGCCGCCAGGTCCGCCACGATCTGCGCGACGCTGCCCTGGAACGGGGCGCGGTCCTGGCCTTCGTACGCCTTCGCCGTGTGCTGGGTGTTCACCCGCACCACGTTGTCGAACGGGGCCGTGCGGCCGCGCTCGGCGGCCAGCTCCTGCAGCTGCCGCCACTGCTCGGCCAGCTTGTCGGCGCCCATCGCCGCCGGCATCCAGCCGTCGGCGCGGTCCACCAGCCGCCGCTGCGCCCGCGGGCTGTTGGCCGGCAGCAGCACCGGGATCGGCCGGGCCGGCTTGGGGCCGACCTCGGACGGCGCGATCGTGGTCAGCTCGCCCTCGTACGCCACCGGGTCCGGGCCCCACACCGCGCGGCACACGTCCAGCAGCTCGTCCAGCACCTTGCCGCGCTTCTCGAACGGAGCCACCGCGGCCGCCGCGTACTCGTCCAGGGACCAGCCCGTGCCGAGCCCGGCGACCACCCGGCCGCCGCTCGCCGCGTCCAGCGAGGCAAGGCTGCGGGCGAGCTGGAACGGCACGTGCAGCGGGGCGACGAGCACGCTCGTGCCCAGCCGGGCCCGCTCCGTGGCCGCCGCCGCCAGCGTCAGTGTCACCAGCGGATCGGCCACCGAGCGGTACTGATCGGGCCAGGGCAGACCCGGTATGCCGTACAGCCCCTGGGTCGCGGGCTCGGGGAAGAGCACGCGCTCGAAGACCCAGAGGCTGTCGTAACCGGTCTGCTCCGCGGCGCGCGCCACGTCCGGCACGTCGCGGCCGAGGTCGTACTGGCGCATCTGCGGGAGGCTCAGTCCGAGTCGGACAGTCATACCGTGCTCCTTCGGATCCGGTTCGCCGGCGGGTTACGTGCGATCAACGTCCGCCGTACGCGCAGGAGTTCCGGCCGCCGGGGGCGCAATGGCGCGCGGCACCGGCGTGCACTGCCGGTGAGGTTCCGGGCATGGCTTTGGTCCGATCCGGTCACACCCCCACCGCGCCGTCCCTGCCGCCCGCCCGCCCCTGCCACGCTGATCGGCATGACGACGATGCAGCCGAGCTGATCGGCATGACGACGATGCAGCCGACAGGCGCGACGGTGGGCGTGGCACGGGTCCTGGCACGGATGCGCACGCTGGACGCGACGCTGCCGCCGCGCGACGGCGTCGCGGTCTTCAACCGGGTGTACCTGCAGGCCACCGAGGAGGTCGGGCGGCAGATCGGGGCGGGCGGCTTCCGGGACGCGGGCGCGGCCGCCGAGCTGGACGTACGGTTCGCGCTGCGGTATCTGGGCGCGGTGGACGCCGTCACTGCCGGGCTCCGGCCACCGGCGTGCTGGCGCCCGCTGTTCCAGCTGCGCTGCCATCCCGGCGTCAAGCCGCTGCAGTTCGCGCTGGCCGGGATCAACGCCCACATCGGGCACGACCTGGCGCTCGCCCTGGTGGACACCTGCCGGGCGCTGGGGTGCGAACCGGCCGCGCTGGAGGCGGACTTCGACCGGGTGGGGCAGGTGCTCACCGGCCTGGAGGAACGGGTGCGGGAGCGGCTGATGCCGGGGCCCGACCTGTTGGACATCGCCGACCCGCTGACCCACCTGGCCGGTGCGTGGAGCCTGGAGGCCGCCCGGGACGGTGCGTGGACGGCGGCCCGCGCGCTGTGGAGCCTGCGCGGGCTGCCGGAGGTGGCGGAGGAATTCGTGCAGCGGCTCGACGCGGGCGTCGGCCTGGCCGGCCGCATACTGCTGACGCCGCTGCGCGGCTGAGCCCCGCCGCGCCCAGCGGCTACTTCTCCGCCGACCCCGCCGACCCCGCCGACTCCGCCGACTCCGCCGACTCCGCCGATTCCTCGTCGTATGCCGACGTGCCCTCGTCCAGGAGAGGCTGCTGGGTCTTGAGATGGGCCGGGGCCAGTGCGCGCAGGACGTGGTAGCCGGAGAGGACGACGATCGTGCCGAGGGCGATGCCGCCCAGCTCGAAGTTGTCGGAGATCTTCAGGCTGACGCCGCCGACGCCGATGATGACGCCTGCCGCGACCGGCACGAGGTTCAGCGGATTGCGCAGATCGACCTTGTTGTGGACCCAGATCTGCGCGCCGAGCAGGCCGATCATGCCGTACAGGATGACCGTGATGCCGCCGAGCACCCCGCCCGGGACCGCGGCGACCACCGCACCGAACTTCGGGCAGAGGCCGAAGAGGAGGGCGAAGCAGGCGGCGGCCCAGTAGGCGGCGGTGGAGTAGACGCGGGTGGCCGCCATGACGCCGATGTTCTCGGAGTACGTGGTGTTCGGCGGACCGCCGAGCGCGGTGGAGAGCACGGAGGCGGCGCCGTCGGCGGAGATCGCGGTGCCGAGCTTGTCGTCCAGCGGATCACCGGTCATCTCGCCGACGGCCTTCACGTGCCCGGCGTTCTCGGCGACCAGCGCGATCACGACCGGCAGCGCGACCAGCACGGCCGACCACTGGAAGCTCGGCCCGTGGAAGGACGGCAGGCCCACCCAGTCGGCCTTGGCGACGGCGGAGAAGTCCAGCCGCCAGTGGTCGGTGACCTTTCCGGCGCCGTTCTGGGAGTGGATCATCCCGAAGACCAGGTCGAAGAGCCAGGAGACGAGGTACCCGAAGACCAGCCCGAGGAAGATCGCGATGCGGGACCAGAAGCCGCGCAGGCAGACCACGGCCAGCCCGGTGAACAGCATGGTCAGCAGCGCCACCCACTGGTCCTGCGGGAAGTAGGTGCTCGCGGTCACGGGGGCGAGGTTGAAGCCGATGAGCATGACGACCGCGCCGGTGACGACCGGCGGCATGGCCGCGTGGATGATCCGCGCGCCGAACCGCTGCACGGCCAGCCCGATGGCGAACAGCACCGCGCCGACCACGAGCACCGCGCCGGTCACGGTGGCGCTCGTACCGCCCTGGGCCCGGATGACGGCCGCGACGCCCACGAAGGAGAGGCTGCACCCGAGGTAGGAAGGCACCCGGCCGCGGGTCGCGAGCAGGAAGATCATCGTCGCGACGCCGGACATCATGATGGCGAGGTTCGGGTCCAGGCCCATGAGGACCGGGGCCACGAACGATGCGCCGAACATCGCCACGACGTGCTGCGCGCCGAGGCCCGCGGTGCGCGGCCAGGACAGTCGCTCGTCGGGTCTGACCACGGCTCCCGGCGCGGGGGTGCGCCCGTCTCCGTGGAGGGTCCAGCGCACGCCGAGGCCCATGGAAGCTCCCGTTCTCGTCAAGTCGTCGTGAGGCCACCGACCGGCGGTGACCGGCCAATGTTAGTGCGGGCCAGGTCCGCTTCCTCCGGCTATGGGCGGATTGAGCGCGCATGGTCTCGGTCACGCGGCCCGGCGCCGCAGCAGTCTAAGCGCATGCTTACGATGAGATGGTTCAACTTTTGAACGCCTCTGTACGCCTCGGTCCCGAGCACCCGGCCATGCCTCGTCGCCTCGGTCCCGAGCGTGCCGGCCATGTCCCGCCGTATCGGCTCGGGCGTGACCGACCCCGTTCGATCCCGTCCGACCGCACCGCAGCATCAGGAGTACGACCGTGAGCGCCCCCGCCCCGTATACCGCCGAGACCCTCCCGTACGGCGAGCTGGTCCCCGTGACGGTTCACTTCGACGACCTCGACGCGCTGGGCATGCTCCACAACTCGCGCTACCCGCTGCTCGTCGAGCGCGCCTGGGGCGCGTACTGGCACTCCTACGGCTTCGGGTTCACCGGCGACTGGGCGACCGCGGGCGACATGGCCAACGTCATCAAGGAGATGCGCGTCTCCTACGAAGCGCCGATCACCCGCCCCGGCACCTTCGCCGCCCACCTGTGGGTCGAGAAGCTGGGCCGGACCAGCCTCACCTACGGTTTCCGGATCTGCTCGGCGGACGGCGCTACCACGTACGCGCAGGGCCACCGCATCCTGGTCCGCGTCGACGCGCAGACCCTGCGCCCCACGCCCTGGACCGACGAGGCCCGTGCGATCGCCCGCAAGCTGGCCCGCCCGGAGGCGCTGCCCGACGCGAGCTGACCGCGGCCGCGGGGCCCGGCCCCGCCCCGACCCCCGCCCCGGCCTCGGTCGGCCCGCCCCGGCCTCGGTTGGCCCGCCCCCGGCCTCGCCCCGGCCTCGCCCCGGCCTCGGGCGGCCGTCACGAACCCTTGAGATCGAAGGTGGCGGAGCTGACCGAGGCGCGGCGCTCCGGTACGCGGAGGACGCCCGCGGCCAGCACCAGGCCCGCGGCCAGCGCCGTGACCAGGAGGAAGGAGCCGGTGAGCGAGGTGGCCTGGGCGATCGAACCGATCGCGGAGGGCGCGATCAGGCCCGAGGTGTAGGTGATCGTCGCGACGCCCGCGATGGCCTGGCTCGGTGCCGGGCCGCTGCGCCCCGCCGCGGCGAACGCCAGCGGCACGACCACCGCGATGCCCAGGCCGATCAGCGCGAAGCCCGCCACCGCCATGGCCGGGTGCCGCGCCGTCACGATCAGCAGCCCGCCCGCCGTGGCCAGCAGGCCGCTCGCGCGCACCGTGCGCACCGGGCCGAACCGGGCCACCACGTGGTCGCCGGCCAGCCGGGCCGCCGCCATCATGCAGGTGAACGCGGTCGTCGAGGCCGCAGCGAGCCCGGCCGACGTGCCCAGCACGTCCCGCAGGTACACCGCCGACCAGTCCAGGCTCGCCCCCTCGGCGAACACCGCGCAGAACCCCACGGCACCGATGATCAGCGCCGACTTCGGCGGCAGCGCGAACCGCGGCGGCGGGTGCTCGTCCGGGGCGCTGCGCAGGTCCAGTACGCCCTGGCAGGAGACCGTGCCGAGCACGGTCAGCACGCCCGCCGCGAGCGCGAGGTGCAGCCGGGCGTCGGTCTCGGCGTGCGCGGCGACGGTACCGGCCGCCGAACCGAGCAGCGAGCCCACGCTCCACATGCCGTGCAGCCCCGACATGATCGGTTTGTCGAGGCGCTGCTCGACCTCGACGCCCAGCGCGTTCATCGCCACGTCGGACATCCCGGCGGTGGCTCCGTAGACGAGCAGGGCGCCGCACAGCGTGAGGAGGTTCGGGGCGACCGCCGGAAGGATCAGCGAGAGCGTCCAGAGGGCCAGGAGGCCGCGCAGCGCCGCACGGGCGCCGAAGCGGTGGCTGATCCGGCCCGCCAGCGGCATCGCCAGGGACGCGCCGATCGCGGGAAAGGCGAGCGCGATCCCGAGCTGCCCCGTGCTGACCCCGGTGTGCTCCTGAATCCAGGGAACGCGGGTGGCGAAGTTGCCGGTCACCGCGCCGTGCACGAGAAAGACAAGCGCCACCGACCAGCGTGCGCGGCGCAGTTGGCGGGGCGGTGCGGCCGTGGGGGAACCACCGTTGGCTGGCATGACGAGGAAACTATCAGGGTCCCTTCCTATTAGCTTCCGAATAACTGGCCAGCCGCCGCATCACTGTCAGCCTCCGTATCGCTGTCAACCTCCGAACAAGGCGGTGCGCACGGTCTGGAAGGATTCCGCCATGCCTGACACCACCGCGCGACCCGGCCGTACGCCCGCACGTGCCGCCCCCCGGGCCCGGTCCCGTACGGCGTCGCCGCGCACCGCGCGGGCCATCAACGACCGTCTCGCGCTCCAGCTCCTCGAAGCGGACGGGCCGTTGACGGCCCATCAGCTCAAGGAGCGGACCGGACTGTCGCGGCCTACGGTGGCCGATCTCGTGGACCGGCTGGGCGCCGCCGGGCTGATCGAGGTCGTCGGCGAGGCGGGCGCCGACCGCCGCGGCCCCAACGCCCGGCTCTACGGCATCGTCGCCGGCCGCGCCCACCTCGCCGGGATCGACGTCCGCACGCACGGTGTCACCGTCGCCGTCGCCGACCTGCTCGGCACCGTCCGCGCGCAGGAATCCGTGCCGGTCGCCGAGGACGCCCTGCCCGAGGAGGCGGTGGCGCGGGCGTACGCCGCGCTGGACCGGGCGCTGGCGCGTGCGGGCGGGGTCCGGCCGCACACCGTCGCGGTCGGTGCGCCCGGCCTCGTCGATCCCGCCACCGGCCGGCTGACCGGCACCGGAACGCTGCCCTCGTGGCACGGCGCGCTGGTCGCGGGGTTGCGCGACCGGCTCGGCGCACCGCTGCTCCTGGAGAACGAGGTCAACCTCGCCGCCATCGCCGAACGGCGGGACGGCGCGGCCCGGGACCGGGACACCTTCGTCCTGCTGTGGCTGGGGCACGGGGTGGGGGCCGCGGTCGTGCTGGACGGCCGGCTGCGCCGCGGTGCCTCCGGTGGCACCGGCGAGATCGGCTTCCTGCCCGTGCCCGGTACGCCGGCCCTGCCCAGCGCCACCGGCTGCGACGGCGGCTTCCACTCGCTGGCCGCCTCCGGGGCGATCGTCGAACTGGCCGGGGAGTACGGCTTCGCTGCCGCATCCGACGGCCCCGCCGCAGCCGGGTACGAGGCGGGGTCCGGTGCCGACGACGACGCGCCCGCCGCCGAGCGCGTCGTCCGGGCCGCGGTGGCCGCCGGGGCCGCCGGGGCGGACTTCCTCGACGCGTTGGCGCGGCGGATCGCCGTGGGTGTGGCGGCGGTGACCGCCGTGCTCGACCCCGGCTGCGTCGTGCTCGGCGGCGAGATCGGCCGGGCGGGCGGTGCGGCGCTCGCCACGAGAGTGGCGGCCCGGGCGGCCGGCATGTCACCGCTGTGCACCGAGGTACGGGCGAGCACCGTCGGCGGCGGTGCCGTGTTGCGCGGTGCCGTGCTCGCGGCCAAGGACGCGGCTCAGGACGACCTGTTCGCCCCGGACGACGCGGCACGCTGAACCGCGCCCGTCGAGGCGAGAAGAACCCTCACGGCGTCGGCGACTCGGGCGCGTCCTGCGGCCACGGGGACGGATCGCCGGCCCAGTCGGAAAGCAGGCGGTCGAGGGCGGTCAGGCTCAACGGCGTGGCCAGGTGCGCGTCGAAACCGGCCCGGGGCGACCGGTCGCGGTCGGCCTGTTGGCTGAATCCGGAGACGGCGATCAGCCGCGTACGGTCGGCCGGCAGGGACTCCCGCAGCCGGCGGGCCATGTCGTGGCCGTGCACATCGGGCAGCGCCAGGTCGCTCAGTACCAGGTCGAAGGGGGCGGCGCGGGCGGCGGCCAGCCCTGCCACGCCCGTGTGACGCACCGTCACCCGGTGGCCGCCGCGCTCCAGCAGGGCGCGGTGGCCGGCGGCCAGGTCGGCGTTGCCCTCGATCACCAGGATGCGCAGCGACGGGTGGTGGAGCGCCGTGATCCGCTCGTCGGGCGGGCGCTGCGGCGGGGGAGCGGGGGAGGCCAGCGGCAGGCGGATGCGGAAGCACGCGCCGCTGTCGGGGCCGTCGCTGTGTGCCCGTACGGTGCCGCCGTGCAGCTCGACGAGGCCGCGGACGACGGGCAGGCCGAGCCCGCCGGCCGTGGTGTCCGAGGGCGGAGCGGCGCGGACGAAGGCGCCGAAGAGGGTGTCGGCGACGGCCGGGTCGAAGCCGATCCCGTCGTCGCGCACGGTCAGCACCGCATGGCCGGAGTCCGTCGCAGCGGAGCCGGCCACCGTCTCCAGTTCGAGCTCCACCCTGCCGTTGGGCCCGGTGTACTTGCGGCCGTTGTTGAGCAGATCGGCCGTCAGCTGCGCGAGCCGGGCCCGGTCCCCTTCGACGGGCACGGGGCCGGACGGCATCACCACCAACAGCCTGCGCCGCGTCCGGGAGAACTCGGGCAGCATGTCCTCGGCCGCGGTGGTGACCACGGAACGCAGGTCGAGCCGCTCGCGCGCCAGGTTCAGCCGGCCGGTCAGCGCCCTGGTCGCGTCCAGCAGGTCGTCGGTCATCCGCGCCGTGTGCGTGATCTGCCGCTGCAGGGCGGCCAGCGCCTCGCGCGCGGGCGGACCGTCCACGCAGAGCAGCTCGCCGGCGGCCTGGAGGGCGGCCAGCGGGTTGCGCAGTTCGTGCGAGAGGGCGGCGAGGAACCGGTTCTTGGCCTCCTGCTGCTCGCGCAGCGCGGCCCCGGCGGTGGTCAGCGCCTCGTTGGCCTGCCGCAGCCGCTGGTTCGCCGCCCGCACCGCACGGCTGCGGGCGAAGAGTTCGCCGTCCATCCGGTCGGCGCACTGCCGCGGTTCGGCGGCCGCCCGCCGCCGCCGGCGCCGCCCGGCACGGCGCACCCGCACGGACTCGGTGACGTCCTCGACCCGGTGGATGATGTGCGTGAGCGTGCCGGCGGCGTCCAGGACGGGGGTGTTGACCGGCGACCAGTACCGCTCCACGAAGGCGCCGCCGGGGCCGGCCGGGATGTCGTACCGCTGCGTGGCCATCGTGTCGGGCCGGCCGGTCGCCAGCACGGTGCGCAGGGAGCGGGCCAGGTTGCGGACGCCGTCCGCTGCCGGGTGGGCCGGGTCGTCGGGGAGAACTTCGAGGATCGGCCGGCCGATGAGGGACCGGCGTTCGGTGGCGGTGGCGGCCAGGTACGCCCGGTTGACCTCGACGATGCGCAGTCCGGGGTCGAGGACCAGGTACGGCGAGGGGGCCGCGTCGAACAGCGCGTGGTAGTCCGGTGCGGCGGGGACGTGGGCAGCGGTGCGGTCCCGGTCGTCGGGCCCCTGAGCCATGGCAGGTCACCTCGTGCGGAGTGCGGGTGTGTCAGGTGCTCAGCCGTCCGTCGCTTCGTCGGTTCCCACCACCCGCAGTCCCGGTATGTGCCCGCCGCGCTCGGCCAGGAAGTCCGCGTAGCGGAGCTTGCCGACCGCATGGTCGGGGGTCAGGTTCCCGCCCGCCCGCAGCGCCCGGTAGGTCGCGCCCGGCAGCAGCACCGGTAGCGCCAGGCGGCGGCGCCCGCCCGCGCGCAGCGTGAGAGCGACCAGGTCACGGGCGGCGAGCACCTCGGGGCCGCCCATTTCCGGGACGTGCCCGGCCGGCTCCCCGTACGCCAGCTCCACCAGCCGCGCGCCCACCTCGCGGACGTCGACGGGCTGCACGCGTACGCCCGCCGGGGCCGGCAGCACCGGCGACCGCGCACCGGCCTTCACCAGCCGCAGCACCAGATCGTGGAACTGCGTCGTGCGCAGCACCGTCCACGGCACGTCCGACTCCGCCAGGAGTCGCTCCACCTCGCGCTTGGTGCGGTAGTAGCGCAACGGCACCCGGTCCACGCCGACGATGGAGATATACACCAGATGCCGTACGCCCGCCGTCCGGGCCGCGTCCACCAATTGTCCTGCCGCGGCCAGGTCGCCCCCGGTCGGCGAGGAGGCGCAGTGCACGATCACCTCGACGCCGGCCGTCGCGTTCGCGAGCCCCACACCATTGCGCAGGTCGACCGCGTACGCGCGCAGCCTGGGGTGTTCCGTCCGGGTGTGCGGCCGGCGGCTGAGCACCCGGACGGTGTGCCCGTCGGCCAGCAGCCGGTCCACCACGACCCGCCCCAAGGTCCCCGTGCCGCCGGTCACCAGAAACGTCGTCATCGCCCGCTCCTCCCGGAGACTGTCCTGTCATTCGACCGCGCCGGGGCGCGGTCCGTCACCGTAAGAACTCCCCGGGAACGCGCGGGAAACTCCCGGGGCCGGTGCGTACCCGCACCGCTACCCGGTGTGAGTCAGCCCACAGGGACGCCCCTTCATGGCCGACGATCAGACGTGGCAGACTGGAGGGGTACTGACATACGCAGCGCACTCCGGGGTCGGTGAAAGTCCGAACCGGCGGTTA
The DNA here is from genome assembly GCF_000718305.1 of Streptomyces niger. Taxonomy (GTDB): domain Bacteria; phylum Actinomycetota; class Actinomycetes; order Streptomycetales; family Streptomycetaceae; genus Streptomyces; species Streptomyces niger. Next base: position 53,249 of record NZ_JOFQ01000017.1, on the reverse strand, counting down.
CAGTCCGCGACCCGTCCGCAGCCAGCGGCCGGTTGAGCAGGTGAAATTCCTGCACCGACGGTTAAAGTCCGGATGGGAGGCAGTGCGCGGCGGTCGAGCAACACCGGTACACCGCCGCCGGCGGTCCCGTCCACGAAAGTCGGGATCACCCGCCCGGCCTCGGTGATCGTGCTGTTCCGTACCGCTCCTGTCGCTCGCGACAGCCCCGGAGTCCGTGCCCGAAGAGGCAGGAGGACCCGGTGGCCGCCACAGCCCCCGCTGAGACCACGGCGATGCGCCGGGCCATCGAGCTCGCGGCGCGCGGCCTCGGGCACACCAGCCCCAACCCCGTCGTCGGCTGCGTGATCCTCGACGCGCACGGCGTCGTCGCCGGTGAAGGCTGGCACCGGAAGGCGGGCGGCCCGCACGCCGAGATCCACGCCCTGCGGGCGGCCGGCGAGCGTGCCCGCGGCGGTACGGCCCTGGTCACCCTGGAGCCCTGCAACCACACCGGCCGTACCGGTCCCTGCGCCCAGGCCCTCATCGACGCCGGCGTCGCCCGGGTCGTCTACGCCGTACCGGACCCCAACCCCGCCGCGACCGGCGGCGCCACCACCCTGCGGGCGGCCGGCGTCGACGTCGAGGGCGGGCTGCTGGTCGACGAGGCCGCCGCCGGGAACGAGGCCTGGCTGACCTCCGTACTGCGCCGCCGCCCCTTCGTGCTGTGGAAGTACGCCGCCACCCTGGACGGCCGCAGCGCCGCCGCCGACGGCACCAGCCGATGGATCACCTCCCCGCAGTCCCGCGCCGACGTGCACCGGCTGCGCGCCGAGGCCGACGCGGTGATCATCGGCTCCGGCACCGCCCGCGCCGACGACCCCCAGCTCGCCGCCCGGCTGCTGGACGCCGAGGTCACCCAGCCGCTGCGGGTGGTCGTCGACTCCTCGGCGACGGCCGTGAAGCCCGGCGCCCGGGTCCTGGACGGTACGGCCCCGACCCTGATCGCGGTCGCCGAGGACGCCGACGCCACCCACCTCGAAGCGCTCGCGACGGTCGTCCGGCTGCCGCGTGCCGCCGGGGGGCGGGGCCTGGACGTCACCGCCCTGCTCGGCGCGCTCTACGACCGCGGCGTGCGCTCCGTCCTCCTGGAGGGCGGACCGACCCTCGCCGGGTCCTTCCTCGCCGCCCGCGCCGTCGACAAGGTCGTCGGCTATCTCGCCCCCGCACTGCTCGGCGCCGGCCCGGCCGCGCTGGGCGACGCCGGAATCTCCACCATCGCCCGGGCGTTGCGCCTCGACGTGACCGACACCGAACGGCTCGGTCCCGACCTGCGCATCACCGCCACCCCCGCCCTCCACGAGGAGAACTGAAGTGTTCACCGGAATCGTCGAAGAACTGGGTGAGGTCGTCGCCGTCGAGGAGCTGACCGACGCCTCCCGCTTCCGGCTGCGCGGCCCCGTCGTCACGGAGGGCGCCAAGCACGGCGATTCCATCGCCGTCAACGGCGTCTGTCTGACCGTCGTGGAGACCGAGCACGGTGAATTCACCGCCGACGTGATGGCCGAGACGCTGAAGCGGTCCAGCCTGGGCGCGCTGGAGAAGGGCTCCCGGGTCAACCTGGAGCGTCCGATGGCGCTCGGCGGGCGGCTCGGCGGCCACCTCGTCCAGGGGCACGTGGACGGTACGGGCACCATCGCCGAGCGCACCCCCGGCGAGCACTGGGAGATCGTGAAGATCGCCCTGCCGGACGGGCTGGCCCGGTACGTCGTCGAGAAGGGCTCCATCACCGTCGACGGCGTCAGCCTCACGGTCGTCGAGGCCGGGGACGACTACTTCACCATCAGCCTCATCCCCACCACCCTCGACCTCACCACCCTCGGCATCAAGAAGATCGGCGACCCGGTCAACCTGGAGGTCGACGTCCTCGCCAAGTACGTCGAGCGGCTGCTCGGCAAGGCCGGCAAGGACAGCGACGGAGGCGCGCGATGACCGCACTGAACTGGCTGAACGGCGAGGCGTTCGCCGCCTTCGGCCAGCACGTCATCTGGTCCGACATGATCGGCAACACCGTCGGCCTGATCGCCCTGGCGCTCGGCTGGCGGCGCTCCATATGGACCTGGCCCGCGCAGTTCCTCTCCGGCGTCATCCTCGTCGCCGCCTACGCCTCCGCGCAGCTCAGCGGCGGGGTCGGCAAGCAGCTGCTGGTCATCGGCGTCGCCCTGTGGGGCTGGCGGCAGTGGCAGCGCGGCCGGCAGCAGGCCCAGGACGGCACCATCGCCGTCCGCTTCGCCACCTGGCGCGAGCGCTCCACCCTCCTCGCCGGCACCGCCGTCGGCACCCTCGCCGTCGGCTTCCTCTTCACCCAAGTACCGCAGCTGAGCTGGAACCCCTGGCCGGACGCCTACATCTTCGTCGGCACGCTCGCCGCGATGGTGGCCCAGGCCCGCGGCCTCGTGGAGTTCTGGTTCGCCTGGCTGCTGGTCGACGTGGTCGGCGTCCCGCTGGCCTTCAGCAGCGGCCTGGCCTTCTCCGGCCTGGTCTACGTCGTCTACCTCGGTCTCGTCCTGTGGGGCCTGCGCGACTGGTGGCTGCGCTCCCGCACGAGCCCGCAGCCCGTCCTGGAAGGAGCGGCGGCATGACCGCACAGCAGAACTGGTACGAAGGCCCCGACGCGACCGACCTCACCCTCGACCCCGTCGAGCGCGCCATCGCCGACATCGCGGCCGGCCGCCCCGTCGTGGTCGTCGACGACGAGAACCGCGAGAACGAGGGCGACCTGGTCATGGCCGCCGAAATGGCCACGCCCGAGATCGTCGCCTTCATGATGAGCGAGTGCCGCGGCCTGATCTGCGCCCCCATGGAGGGCCCGGAGCTGGACCGGCTGGAGCTCCCGCAGATGGTCCAGCACAACACCGAGTCCATGCAGACGGCCTTCACCGTCTCCGTGGACGCCACCGGCGAGCACGGCGTGACCACCGGCATCTCCGCCGCCGACCGCGCCATGACGCTGCGCCTGCTGGCCTCCGGTGAGTCCGCGCCCGGCGACTTCGTGCGCCCCGGCCACATCTTCCCGCTGCGCGCCAAGCCCGGCGGCGTCCTCGTACGCAACGGCCACACCGAGGCCGGCGTGGACCTCGCCCGGCTCGCCGGGCTGCGCCCCGCCGCCGCCATCGTGGAGATCGCGGGCGAGGACGGCACCATGCTGCGGTTGCCCGAGCTGATCCCGTTCGCCCGCAAGCACGGTCTTGCGATCATCTCCATCGAGGACCTCATCGCGTACCGGCGCAGCTCCGAGCCCACCGTCCGCCGCGAGGCCACGACGAGACTGCCCACCGCCTTCGGCGACTTCACCGCGCACGGCTACCGCTCCATCGTCGACGGCGTCGAGCACGTCGCGCTGGTCGCCGGCGACCTCGACGACGGCGAGGACGTCCTGGTCCGGGTCCACTCCGAGTGCCTGACCGGCGACATCTTCCACTCGCTGCGCTGCGACTGCGGCCCGCAGCTCCAGGAGTCGCTGCGCCGCATCAGCGAGGCGGGGCGCGGCGTGGTCATCTACCTACGCGGCCACGAGGGACGCGGCATCGGACTGCTGTCCAAGCTGCGCGCCTACGAGCTCCAGGAGCGTGGCCGGGACACCCTGGACGCCAACCTGGAGCTGGGCCTGCCCGCCGACGCGCGGGACTACGCGGCCGGCGCCCAGATCCTCACCGACCTGGGCGTGCGCTCGCTGCGCCTGATGACGAACAACCCCGAGAAGACCGCGGCCCTGGCCGGGTACGGCCTGCACATCACCGGCCGCGAGCCGATGCCGGTCCAGGCCGGCGAGCACAACCTGCGGTACCTGCGCACCAAGCGGGACCGGATGGGGCACGACCTGCCGTGGCTGGACCCGGCGGACCGCGCCTCGGCCTGCGGCAGCCAGTAGGCCACGGCAGCCGGCAAGACACGTACGTACACACCCACCCCCGATTTCGCACCATCAGCACGAGGAGCAACGTGAGCGGCAAGGGCGCACCCGAACTGTCCGTGAAGAACTGTGGCGACCTGCGGGTGGCCGTCATCGCGGCCCAGTGGCACACCCAGGTCATGGACGGTCTGGTGAACGGCGCGCTGCGCGCCCTCTCCGAGCTGGGCATCGACGAGCCGACCCTGCTCCGCGTGCCGGGCAGCTTCGAGCTGCCGGTGGTCGCCAAGGTTCTCGCCGGCCGCGGCTACGACGCGGTCGTCGCGCTCGGCGTGGTCATCCGCGGCGGCACCCCGCACTTCGAGTACGTCTGCCAGGGCGTCACCCAGGGCCTGACCCAGGTCTCGATCGATACCGGCGTGCCCATCGGCTTCGGCGTGCTGACCTGTGACGACGAGCAGCAGGCGCTGGACCGCGCGGGCCTCGAAGGCTCCCGCGAGGACAAGGGCCACGAGGCGGTCACCGCGGCCGTCGCCACGGCCGCCACGCTCCGTTCAGTATCCGAACCCTGGCGTTAGTCCGGGGCGGGCGACCGCTAGGGTAGGTACCACCATGTCCAAGAAGACGTTCGAGGAGCTCTTCGCCGAGCTCCAGCAGAAGGCCGCCACCGGCGACCCCGCCACTTCCCGCACCGCCGAGCTGGTCCAGTCCGGCGTCCATGCGATCGGCAAGAAGGTCGTCGAAGAGGCCGCCGAGGTGTGGATGGCGGCGGAGTACGAGTCCCACGACGCCGCCGCCGAGGAGATCTCCCAGCTCCTCTACCACCTTCAGGTGATGATGGTCGCCAAGGGCATCAGCCTGGACGATGTCTACGCCCACCTCTGAGCCTTCTCGCACCGCTCCCGTTCCACCCGGTCACACCGAACACCCACCTCCCCCGAAGGAAGATTCCCTCATGCTGCGCATCGCCGTCCCGAACAAGGGTTCACTGTCCGAGCCTGCGTCGGCGATGCTCCATGAGGCCGGCTACCGCCAGCGCAAGGACCGCAGGGAGCTGGTCCTGGTCGACGCCGAGAACGAGGTCGAGTTCTTCTTCCTGCGCCCCCGCGACATCGCGGTCTACGTCGGCTCCGGCAAGCTGGACATCGGCATCACCGGGCGTGACCTGCTGCTGGACTCCGGGGCCAAGGCCGAGGAGATCATGCAGCTCGGCTTCGCCGGCTCGACCTTCCGGTACGCCACCACGCCCGGCACCGCCAAGGACGTCAGCGAGTTCGGCGGCATGACCGTCGCCACGTCCTTCTCCGGCCTGGTCACCCAGCACCTCGCCGACAACGGCGTGGACGCCTCCGTCGTGCACCTGGACGGCGCGGTGGAGACCGCCATCCAGCTCGGCGTCGCCGAGATCATCGCGGACGTCGTGGAGACCGGCACCACGCTGCGCAACGCCGGCCTGGAGATCATCGGCGAGCCGATCCTCAAGTCCGAGGCCGTCGTCATCCGCGGCAAGGGCGCGCCCGTCGACGACCCGAAGGTGCAGCAGTTCCTCCGCCGCATGCAGGGCGTCCTGGTGGCCCGCCGCTACGTGATGATGGACTACGACATCCGCGTCGAGCACGTGGAGAAGGCCGTGGCCCTCACCCCGGGCCTGGAGTCGCCGACCGTCTCCCCGCTGCACCACGAGGGCTGGGTCGCGGTCCGCTCGATGGTCCCCTCCAAGGACGCCCAGCGCATCATGGACGAGCTCTACGCCCTCGGCGCCCGCGCGATCCTGACCACCGGCATCCACGCCTGCCGCCTCTGACCCCTTACGGCCGGGCCGTACGTACCTTTACGTACGGCCCGCGCCGCCACCCCCGCCACGGAAGACGACGACGTGTCCGCGTCCCTGCCCGACCTGCCGGTGACCTTCCGGCCCGCCCGCACCCGTGCCGTCCTGTACGTCGTCGGCATCGCCCAGCTGGTGGCCCTGACGGTCATCGCGTTCCTGCTGCCGGCCCTCAGCGGCGGCGAGCGGATCAGCTTCGTGTTCACCGGCCTGATCGTGCTGGCCGTGCTGCTGCTGCTCGCCCGGCCCAAGGTCGTCGCCACCGAGCACGGGATCACCGTCGTCAACCTCACGACCAAGCGGACGCTGGCCTGGGCCGAGGTCCTGCGGGTGAATCTGCGGGTCGGCGACGCCTGGGTCCATCTCGACCTCGCCGACGGCACGAGCCTGCCGGCGATGGGCATCCAGCCCGGCATCGCCAAGCAGCAGGCCGTTCAGGACGCCCGTACGCTGCGCGCTCTCGCCGAGGCGCACGGCAGCGGCGACCACGCCGGCTGACCGGTTCCGCCGCCCCGTACGTATCCGGACGGACCGGATCTGCGGCATACCGCACGCCCGTCCGCTCTCCCCTTGCCGCGCCCGGCCTGTTTACTCTGTAGCCGGGGCCGTGCCGCGGCCCCGCCCCCCACGCGGGGACCCTGCGACCCGAGGAGTGACTCCTTCCAGCAATGGACGGATCGTCCTGTAGTACCTGCGCCGCCCCTCCCGGACAGCGCCCGCGCACCGCGGCTGTCCTGCGTACCACGGAGGCGGCGGCATGACAGTCCCCCTGCTGTTGCTCGCCGCGGCCTTCGTGCTGATCCTGGCGAACGGCTTCTTCGTGGCCGCCGAGTTCGGCCTCGTCACCGTGGAGAAGGCGGCGGCCGAACGGGCCGCCGAGGCCGGTGACCGCCGCGCCCGTACGGTCGTCACCGCGCTGAGCGAGCTCTCCTTCCAGCTCTCCGGAACCCAGTTGGGCATCACCATCACCTCGCTGGTGGTCGGCATGCTCGCCGAGCCCGCGCTGGCCGACCTGCTCGGCGGGCCGCTCGCCGCGATCGGGCTGCCCGCCGGCGCGGTGCCCGGCATCGCCGTCGTCATCGGCATGCTGCTGGCCTCCGCCGTCCAGATGGTGATCGGCGAACTGGTCCCGAAGAACTGGGCGGTCTCCAAGCCGCTCACCGTCGCGCGCTTCGTCGCCGGGCCGCAGAACGCCTTCTCGCGGTTCTTCCGCCCGGTCATCGCGCTGCTCAACACCGTGGCCAACCGCCTCGTGCGGGCCCTCGGCGTCGAGCCCACCGACGAGCTGGCCTCGGCCCGCACCCCCGGCGAACTGGTCTCGCTGGCCCGGCACTCCGCACAGGCCGGCGCCATCGAGCAGGACACCGCCGACCTCTTCGTACGGACCCTCTCGCTCGGCGAGCTGACCGCGGAGAACGTGATGACCCCGCGGGTACGGGTCTCCGCGCTGCAGTCCTCCGCGACCGCCGAGGACGTCCTGAACCTCACCCGCGCCACCGGCCTGTCCCGCTTCCCCGTCTACCACACGCGGATCGACGAGATCGTCGGCATGGTGCACCTCAAGGACGCGCTCGCCGTGCCCGCCGAGGAGCGGCTGCGCACCCCCGTCGGCCGGATGACGGTCGCCCCGCTGCTGGTCCCGGAGAGCCTGCCGGTGCAGCCGCTGCTGGAGCGGCTGCGCAGCGAACAGCCCATCGCCGTGGTCGTCGACGAGTACGGCGGCACCGCCGGCGTGGTGACCCTGGAGGACATCATCGAAGAGCTGGTCGGCGAGGTCCGCGACGAGCACGACCGCGCGGACCTGCCGGAACTGGTGCTCGCGCCCGCCGAGGACGGCCACTCCGCCTGGGACGCCGACGGCGGCTGCCGCGTCGACACCCTCCGCAGGATAGGGCTGACCGCGCCGGACGGCCCGTACGAGACGGTGGCCGGACTGGTCGCCCACATTCTCGGCCGGATCCCCGCGCCCGGGGACACCGCCGAACTGGACGGCTGGCGGCTGCGGGTCCGGCTGGTCGCGCACCACCGTGCCGACCGGGTGCGCCTGATACGGACGGGGCCGGCGCAGCCCGCTGTCGCCGCGCAGGCCGGCGAGCGGGCAGGTGTCCGATGAGCGCACTGCAGCTGTTCTTCGCCGCCCTCCTCGTCCTCGTCAACGGCTTCTTCGTCGGCGCGGAGTTCGCGCTGGTCTCCGTACGCCGCAGCCAGATCGAGCCGCTCGCCTCCGAGGGATCCAAGCGCGCGAAGCGGGTGCTGTACGGCCTGGAGAACCTGCCGCAGATGATGGCCGCCGCGCAGTTCGGCATCACCGTCTGCTCGCTGACGCTGGGCGCGGTCGCCGAGCCGACCGTGGCCCGGCTGCTGGAGCCGCTCTTCCACGCCGTACACCTCCCCGAGGCACTGATCCACCCGCTCGGCTACGCCCTCGCCCTCGCCCTGGTGGTCTTCCTCCACCTGGTCATCGGCGAGATGGTGCCGAAGAACCTGGCGATGGCCGCGCCGGAGAAGGCCGCCCTCTGGTTCAGCCCGGGCCTGGTCGTCTTCGCCCGGCTGTGCCGCCCGGTCACCGCCCTGCTGGGCGCGTGCGCCCGCGGCGTCCTGCGGCTCTTCCGAGTCGAGCCCAAGGACGAGGTCGAGGCGGTGTTCACCACCGAGCAGCTCACCCACCTCGTGGCCGACGCGGGACAGGCCGGGCTGCTGGACCCGGGGGAGCAGGAGCGCCTCTCCGACGCCCTGGAACTGGGCCGCCGCCCGGTCACCGAGGTGCTGATCGACCGTGCGTCCCTGGTCACCGTCGACCCGTCCGTCACGCCGCGGCAGGTCGAGGAGCTGACCGTGAAGACCGGCTTCTCGCGCTTCCCGGTGTGCGCGCCGGGCGGCGCCTACATGGGCTACCTGCACGTCAAGGACGTACTGGACCTGGAGGAGCGGGACCGGGCCGTGCCGCAGCACATCTGGCACCCGATGACCACGCTGCGCGCCGAACTCCCGCTGGACGACGCGCTGACGGCGATGCGCCGGGCCGCCTCGCACCTCGCGGCGGTCTCCGACGGCGCGGGCCGGGCGCTCGGCCTGGTCGCGCTGGAGGACGTACTGGAGAAGCTGGTCGGCGAGATGCGCGACCCGGCCCACCGCGACCCGGCCCACCGCGACCCGGCCCACCGCGAAGCGGCGGAGCCGGTCCGGATCGCCGAACCGCGCGGCGCCGGCGATGCCCGGCCCCGGGAAGTGCAGCCAGGGGAGCGGGCGATGGCGGGCTGACCACGGGCTACGGGGCCGGCCCGGTGCGCACCGCCGGGCCGGCCCCGGTCACGGCTTCGGCACGGGCGTCGGCTCCGGTCTCGGCCTCGACCCCGGCGTCGGCTCCGGTCTCGGACCGCGCTCAGGTCACGGCCTCGGCTCCGGCGTCGGCTCCGGTCTCGGACCGCGCTCAGGTCACGGCCTCGGCTCCGGCGTCGGCTCCGGTCTCGGAGCAGGCTCAGGTCACGGCCCCGGGTCCGGCGTCGGCCCCCGCCCCGACAGCACCTCGCCGTACGCCTGCATCAGGTCCGGCAGCCGCAGCGTGGCCAGGTCCTCGCGGGACGGCGTGCCCGACCACGTCGACAGCCGCAGGTCCCGGTAGGCGCAGCTCTTCTCGTACAGCGTGCGCAGGAAGCGGCCGTTGCCCAGCTCGTCGATCCAGCCCTGGTCGACGACGTGCCCGGCGATGCTGCGCAGCTCGTCCAGCGACTCCTCATCCCAGCGGTCGCCGTTGTCCGCGGCCAGCACCTCGCCGATGGCCGTCAGCTCCAGCGGCCGGTAGCTGGGGAAGTCCACCCTGGTGGTGAAGCGCGAGGAGAGGCCGGGGTTCGCGGCCAGCAGCCGGTCCATGCCCTCCGGATAGCCGGCGAGGATCACCACCAGCCGGTCGCGGTTGTCCTCGGCGCGCTTCAGCAGCACCTGCAGGGCCTCGTCGCCGTACGCGTCGCCCTTGGTGTAGCCGGAGTTGGAGAGGGAGTACGCCTCGTCGACGAAGAGCACGCCGCCCAGCGCCGAGTCGATCAGTTCGTTCGCCTTCACCGCCGTCTGGCCGAGGAACTCGCCCACCAGATCGGCGCGTTGGGCCTCCACGAGATGGTCGCCGCCGAGCAGCCCCAGCGCGTAGAAGACCCGCCCGAGTATCCGGGCCACGGTCGTCTTGCCGGTCCCGGACGGGCCCGAGAAGACGAAGTGCCGCTTGGGCGGCTGGACGGGCAGCCCCTGGCCGGCCCGCAGCCGCGCCATCCGCAGCTGCGCCGACAGCGCCCGCACCTGCCGCTTCACCGGCTCCAGGCCGACCATCCGCTCCAGCTCCTGGAGCGCCTGCTCCAGCAGGACGGGATCGGCGGGCCCGGCCGGCAGCTGATCGGAGCCGCGCTGCTCCGGCACGCTCTTGAAGCGGGCCGGTCCGGCGCCGGCGGCCGGCGTGCCGAGCAGGTCACCGTCGTCCGGCCCGTCCGGATCGGCCGTCGTCAGCAGGTCCCGGCCGTCCATCGGGTCCAGCGGCGCCAGCGGATCGAGGTCCCCGGCGTTCTCCTGGCCCAGCCCGGCCGACACGGTGGCCAGGTCGGCGCCCTCCTCCAGCCCGTCGCACTCGGCGATGGCCGCGAGCCGGGCCGCGGTGTCCATGAAGGCCGGATCCACGCGGTGCACGGCGCGATACAGCGGGAGCGCCGCGGCGCTGCGCCCCGTGCCCTCGTGCGCCCGCGCCAGCCAGTACCGCAGCTCCTTGCGCTGCGGCTGCTCGCTGCGGCACCGCATCAGCGCGGCCGACAGCAGCGGCTCGGCCTGTCCGTACATCTCCAGCCGGACCCGGGCCATGCCGCCGAACAGCCCCGACTCGATGCCCAGCAGCGGGTCGTCGATCAGCGGCTCGGTGTGCCGTACGAGCTGCTCCCAGTCCTTGACCAGGTAGGCGCGGCAGGCGTGCAGGAAACGTACCTGCGGGTCGGTGTCGACCGGCGGGCAGCCGGCCAGCGCCTGGTCCAGCTCGGCGACGTGCCGGCCGTCGAGCCAGTGCGAGGCGTGCGCGAGCAGCAGGTCGCGGCCGGTCTCCAGCACCGGCTGCACCCACCAGCCCAGCCAGTACCAGGAGTTCAGGGTGCGGCGGTGGCGGGCGCGCTGCTCGCCGAAGCGGTCGCGGTGCCGGTACATGCGCAGCAGCGCCGTGGTGGTGTCCGCGCGCAGTGCGTGCAGCCCGAGCCAGGCGTCCGCCATCGTGGGGTCGATCCGCACCGCGGCCCGGAACTCCTCCTCGGCCTGCGCGTACGCGCCCATGGTGTACGCGTCCACCGCGCGCAGCCAGGCGAGTTCGGCCGGGGCCGCCGTGCCCTGCGCGCCACAATCCATCCTGTCCCCCACAAAAGATCCCCCACGCCCTGCCCGCCAGGTGGCTACCCGGCAGCGGCGTGATCGAAGCGGCGTGCTGTGGACGGGATCTGCACGCCGTCGCGCGCCCGTCGATTCGTGTCCGTATCAAATGGCCCGGGGCCAAGGTATGGCACGAACTGGCATCGTACCTGCGGTGCGGACCCCTGCCGTAGAGGGACGCAGCGGGGAAGCTGGGACTCGGCGGCGCGAAGGGGCCGGTGACCGAGGGTGAGGGGGAAGCGGCGCGAAGCGCGGGATTCGGGGGATGAGGACAGAACGAAGCCCCCGATCACGGGGGAACAACCGGGGGCTTCGCGTCTGCGGGCGGTCCGTCAGAACCGCACATTGAGAACGTAAGTCCTGTACGGCCCCCAGGTCAAGCCGAGTTGAGGCACTCGGCGGGAGCCTGTCGGCCCTCCTCCGTGTACCGGCCCCGACCCGTCACGGAGTGTGAAGGAATGGGGGAGTCAACGCGCGTCCACCGACCTCGCACGCCACTCGTATCTCACCTGTCCCTGTGTCACCAGTAGGTCGGCGTAGGGGCGGGAAGGATCGACCGCGAAGTGCGCGCGCTCCGCAGGAATCCAGCCATCCCAGAACGCTGCCTGCTGCGGCCCGTCCCGCCGCCGCCCCCGTGACCAGGCGGTATCTTCGGCCAGCTCCATCCACAGCAGACATGCCAGATGCGGGCGCAGTGCGCGGCGGCCGGCTCCCACGCCTTCCAGGAGCACGATCGGGGCAGGCGCCAGCGTGCGCTCCCGCGCGAAGCGCCGTTCCACCCAGTCGTACACGCCGTACCGCGCACTCCGCCCGGCGGAGAACGGTTCGATCACCTGTTCCCGCAACCGCCCGTCCCACGCGAACAGCTCCTCGTGCGTGGCCAGGTCATCGAGGTGAACGACGGGAACGGCGGTGGCGGGGCCGCCGCTCCTTGGGGAACCGGTCGCCGCCGCCTCCTCGGCCCTCACCCCCGCCCCCGTTCCGGCCGCCGCGGCCTCGCCGAGCGTCGCCGCCAGCCGCCCCGCGAACGTGCTCTTGCCCGACCCCGCATGCCCGTCCACGGCCACCAGCCGCACCGGACCGCACGACGGGGGCAGGGCGCGCAGACGCGCCGCGAGCGCGCCGAGACCGTGATCGACGGGGCTTTCCATCACGCCAGCGTACGACACTGGTCCACACCAATATTTCGTCCCGCGACGCGCGTCGAACCGCTGGCCGAACAGCGATCGTGCGGTGATAGTTGAGCCACGACTGCCGTGACGCTCATCCCGCACCCGACTGGGGGACCTGACGCCCATGACCAGATACGCTCCCCGCCGCACCGTGCTCGCCGCGGCCCTCGCCGTCGCCGCCGGAGCGGCGGCCCCGCTCCCCGCCTTCGCCGCCGGCCGCCCCGGGACGCCCGACCCGCAGGGCGCCGCGCACCCCGACGCCGGCCCGCTCGTGGACTACCACGGCTGGACCGGCGTGGCCGACTGGCTCGCGGGATCGGGACAGGGCACCCGCATCGAGCCCGGCGCTCGCCCCGGCGTGCAGATCGCGGTCCCGATCGGCACCATCGACTACCGCGACCCGCACCTGAACAAGACCTCCACCTGGGAGTACGCCACCTGGACGGCCCCGGTGCACGAGCTCCGGGTCCCCGCCACCGAGCTGATCGCGTCCTGGAACGCGCACACCCCCGCCGGCACCTGGATCGCCGTCGAGGTGCGCGGCACGTACTCCGACAAGACCCGCACCCCGTGGTACGTCATGGGCCGCTGGGCCGCGGGCGACCAGGACATCCGCCGTACGTCCGTGGACGGCCAGACCGACGACAAGAGCACGGTCTACACCGACACCCTCTCGGTGGACTCCCCGGCGAGCGGCCTCCGCCTGGTCTCGTACGAACTCCGCGTCACCCTCTACCGCAAGCCCGGTACCGACCTCACGCCCACGGTGTGGCGGGTGGGCGCCATGGGCTCCGACATCCCGGACCGCTACACCGTCCCGGCCTCCAAGCCGGGCATCGCCAGGGGCCGTGAACTCGCGGTGCCGTGCTACTCCCAGGAGATCCACAAGGGCCAGTACCCCGAGTACGACAACGGGGGAGAGGCATGGTGCAGCCCCACCTCCTCCCAGATGATCATCGAGTCCTGGGGCCGCCGGCCCAGCCCCGACGACCTCGCCTGGGTCAACCCCGACTACGCCGACCCGCAGGTCTGCCACGCCGCCCGCTACACCTTCGACTACCAGTACGAGGGCTGCGGCAACTGGCCCTTCAACGCCGCCTACGCCGCGACGTACCACGACCTCCAGGGCGTGGTGACCCGCCTGCGCTCCCTCACCGACATCGAGAAGCTCATCCACGTCGGCATCCCCGTCATCACCTCCCAGTCCTTCATCGCCTCGGAACTGGACGGCGCGGGCTACGGCACATCGGGCCACCTGATGACGGTCATCGGCTTCACCCAGTCCGGCGACATCATCGCCAACGACCCGAACTCCCCCACCAACGCCGCCGTCCGCCACGTCTACAACCGCCGCCAGTGGGAGAACATCTGGCTCCGCACCAAGCGCAAGGACGCCAGCGGCAAGGTCAAGTCCGGCACCGGCGGTGTCTGCTACCTCTACTTCCCGGCCAACCCCACGGGACCCCAGAAGCGTGCGCTGCGGGAGCTGGGGATCTGCGCGTAACCGCACCTGAACCCACTTCCAGCGGCAGGTGACAGCGGCCGACCGTGATCTTGATCGACCGGTGCCCGAGCCATCGGGGCGCCTCGTGAAGGGACACCCCATTCGTCAAGGTCACGGTCGCCCACTTGTGCCGGAGATCTTCAAGGCTTGGAAGGTCGCGTTCGCCGCCATCGGTGGGGATTACTCGGACACCTCCGCGGGTGCCACCCCCCGTACCAAGGCGTCGATGGCCTGTGGCCATGGTCCGAATCGTGCTACCCAGTCGGCTACCAGGTAGATCACCCCGTTCTCGTCCATGCCGAGGAAGAACCGCCCCTGGTCCAGCTCCCCGAGCGGGAACAGCTGAAGCCCCAGCTCTTCACCCCATTCGGAGAAGCGGTCTTCCTCGCCCAGGCAGAGTAGCGGTTCCAGTTCGAACGGCTCACGGGCGCAGTTGATACCGGGGCCCGAGATGTCGACGTTCAGGCCGCCGAATTCGGCGAGGAAATTCCGCACCGCTTGGTGTGCTTGGATTCCTCGCTCCTCGAACGCATTCGTCCATTGCGCGGTGTCCACGGTTCGCTGAGGGGTCCAGCCGGATGAGCGGAGGACGTCCGCTACTTCTGGGGAGAAATTCGCTGCCATCCTCACCCTCCTGTGATGAAGTCGATTCCGTCATGGCGGACCAGCGCCTTGCAGCTGTCGCAGGGGGTCCCTGCCCTCATGCAGTGCCGCGGAAAGCGCCTGGGGCAATCCGCATGGACGCGGTTCAGGGCGTGATACGCGCGTGCTCGTCGTAGGTGAGCTGGAAAGGCCGGCCGGACGAGTCGTAGATCTCGTTGTGGTTGCCGTCGCCGTCGCCGTCGCCCCGGGGTTTCCCAGGGTGTGGCCCACAAGCGGTGGCCGCCTCCCCGTTGGTGGCTTTCGCGGGGCGGACTACCTCAGGCCGAGGCGGCCCTGGACCTCGTTGTTGTCGGCTGCGGCCACGGAGCAGACCTTGTTGAAGCCGCCGACGCTGTGTTCCCTGGCGGCGTTCAGGAGCCAGAAGGCCTGGCGGAGTTGGGCGTCCCGCTCATGGGGGAGCGGACGGGAGATCGGGTTCGGGTCGCCGAGGTATCTCGCGGCCAAGGTGATGGCGCGTCCCCGCTCGAACTTCGTCACGATGGATTCATTGCCGTGTGCTTCCTGCAGCACCCGGCACGCATCGAAGCAGTCGTACGCCCGCCGGGCATGGTCGGCTGCCTGTTGTGCGGTGTCGGAGCCGGGCTCCGGGGCGAGACCGTGCGTCTTCTGGTAGCCGGTGATGAGGTCGTCCGCCCGGTGCAGGTACAGCTTGCCGAGCCCGCTCAGCAGCCGCACGCTGGTGAATTCCGTCAGCAGTAATTCGCCGAGCAGCTCGGACGCGTACTGGCCCGGATCCTCGACCCCGACGAGTGCCTCCGCCGGGTCGGTCGGCAGAGCGCCCTCCTGGTCGTTGTCCGGGGACAGCGCGGGATCGTCGCCGTCACCGGACGGGCTGTTGGCGGTGGCGGTGGCGGTGGTGGTGGGGGCGGCGGTGGCCTCGGGGACGTAGCCGTATTTGCGCAGGAGTTGGGTGAGTTGGTCCGGGTCCACCGAACCGGCGCCGCCCTTGACGGTGAAGCGGGCGCGGTCGCCGACCTGGTCGGAGGTCCGGTCCCGGCCGTAACGGCGGCGGTCCAGGAAGCGTCCCACCGTCCCCGCGTAATCACCGCCGACGACGGATTCGAAGGCCTCGTCGACGGGGGCCCAGTTCACCGGCTGGCCCAGCCGGAGCGCCAACCGCTCCCGCAACACCATGACCAGCCCGCCCTGGATGTTCGGGCTGAACGCGGCGTCGAGGTGGTTCTGGGCGGCGACCAGCCGGTCGTGCTCGTCGCGCCGCTGCGCCCGGGGCGTGTACTCCAGGTCGGCCAGCAGCGCTTCCGCCGCGGACAGGTGTGCGCTGCGCCTGACCTCGCCGTTCGGCGCGGTCCGGGCGAGGTACTCGTACAAGGAGACGGCCTTGGCGTAGTCCCACACATAGCGGTGGAGGGCGGCTTCGGCGGCGATCAGCCGGGCGTCACCGGGCCATCGGGTCGCGGCATCGCGGTAGATGGCGAACAGGGGGGCGTTGTCGACCTGCGGGGTCCTCGTCGCGGGGCCGGGGCCGCGACCGTACTTGGCGTCCTGCTTCGCCTGTTTGAAGTCCAGGACGCTCGACCAACGGCGGTACTCGCGTTCCAGCCGGGACTCCAGGGCGCAGAGGGCGATCGAAGGGCCGTACCGGTGCCGGTGGGTCTGCAGCTTCTGCCGGCGCTCACGGTGCAGCGCATCGATGAGCAGCCGCTGCCGATGGACCTTGATCTGCAGGAAGTCCTCGCCCCCCGGCAGGCGTCGCTGGGCGGCACCCCGCAGGCTGCCCTCCTCGGCCCAGTCGGAATCGATGCAGGAGATGTCGAGCATGGCATGCGCGTACGAGCGGCTGTCCTGCTCGGCCAGCCAGCCGCGTACCTCCTTGACGCAGGCCCGCCGGCGCTTGGCCGCGGCGTCCCCGGCCGCCCCGGTGCGCGGTGTCATCCGTCGGATGTCGAGGATCTGCCGCAGCCAGACCGAGTAGGAGAACGTGCTCGGGGAGAGCCGCACCGCGGTGTGGGCGCAGTGCGCGGCGCGCTCCAGACGGTTGCGTGCCGCGCCGGTCCGCCCGTTCTCCCGGAGGACGTAGGAGGAGAAGCCGTATGCCTGGGCGAGGGCGCTGAGGACCTTCGCGGCCTCCTTGCCGTTCGCGGGGGTGCCGGCGGCGGGGTCCGCACTCCGCGCCTCGGGCAGCTGCTCCAGCAGGTCGACGGCCTCTTTGGCGCCGCTCTGCCGCAGGGCGGGATCGGAGCAGCGCAGGTGGAGCTTGCGCAGGAAGCGGGCCGCGGGCACGCTGACGCTCGGCGGCCAGCACGCACGATCGCCCCAGCATTCCTCCAGGGCGTCCGTGACGAGGAGCCGGGCTTCGCTCAGCTCCTCGTCGGTGCGACTCTGCTGGACCACCAGCAGCGCCGCGTCGAACAGCCGCGAGGTCCACAACGCCGGCGAATCGCCCTGGGCATGCGCGAGTCGCAGGCCGGCGACGACGCTGAGCGCGCCGTCGAGCAGCGCCTGCCGGCTCTCCGCGGTGTCGGTCAGCAGACGGCCGCGCAGCCGGGCCGTACGGCTGTGGAGCTGGAGCCTGGACGACACGCTGCGCGGCGCGTCGTCCTGCGGAAGCTCCTCCCGCACCAGAAGGTCGGCCTGCTCGACCAGGGTCCCGGCCTCCTCGATGCGGTCGGCGTCGATCAGCGCGTCGGCCGTGTTCAGCAGCCAGGACACCGTCAGGGTGATCCTCCCGGCCTGTCCGGGGCCGCGCCGGCGCGCCCCCGTCAGCAGCATGTCGACCGCGGCGAGCCGGACGCCGAGGAGTCGTGTCCGCAGGCCGAGCCGGTTGCCGGTGAACGCCAGCGAGGCGTCCGCGGAGCGCAGCAGGGTGTGCGGGACCTGCTCGGCGTCGCAGTCGGCGAGTGCCGCGGAGACCTCCTCCGCGGCGGTGGTGAAGCGCGCACCCGTCTGCTCGGCCGGCCCCTCGGCACGGGCGGCCAGGGTCAGCGACGCCACGGCGTGGTACAGGCGGTAGAGCGCGGCCAGAGAGGTGACGCCCTCCTCCTCGGCCGGCTGCTCGGCCGGGGCGGGCTCGGGTCGGGGGACGGTCTGCTGCTCGGTGGTGGTCGGGGGCGCCAGCGGCTCGCCCGACGTGGGCCGGTAGCTGGCGTCGCCGGAGGGGGCGAGGACGAGCGGGCGGATGGCCTCGTGCAGAGCCGGCAGGCGTTGGTCGCCTTCGTCCTCGATCCAGCCGAGCGCCTGCCGCAGCTTCACCCGGTAGGCGCCGTCCACCTCGTCGTTCTTCGGCGCGCCGGCCGTGAAGAGCGGCAGGGCGGCCGTGGCCAGCCGGTGGTCCAGGTCGGTCGGGGTGAGCCCCTTGGGGATCAGCGCCTGGAGGAGCGCGGCATCGACGAGTGGCCGGCCGGGCTTGTCCGCCTCGTCCAGGTCGCGGTGGACCGCGGCGAGGACGACGTTGCGCAGCGCCTGTTCGCCGGCCTGGCCGAGCAGGAGCTGCCCGGAGTCGGTCCGGGAGAGGACGCGGGCGTCCAACAACTGGTCCAGGATGTCGCGCGGGAAGCCGACGGCGGGGTCGAGCAGAACGTGCTGCGGCAACGGCAGTTGGTCCGCGAGCGCCCACGCCGCGAGCACGGCGAGCGGCTCCGGGGCACCGGGCACGCCGGGGGTGGCGGGAAGGCCGCAGCCGAGTTCCCGCAGGGTCCGGATCGTGCTGGAAGTGGTGCCTTCCACCAGGCCGGCGGCCATGGCGACCGCGTCGTGCACGCCCGTACCGCCGGCCCTGTTGCGGCGGAGGTAGTCCTTGGCGCTCTGGCTCAGTACGCCCGGGAGGCGCAACCGGCGGTCCGCGATGCCGTTCATCACCTCCGCGCCGTCGACCGTCACGCGTTCCTGGGCCATGAGGGCGGTGAGCAGGTCGGCGGCCTCTTCGGGGGGCAGCTCCTCCAGCAGCACGGGGATCTGGTGGTCGAGTTGTTCTTCGCTGTGGACGGGCTCGTTCAGCTCGACACGGGAGATGACGATGTTGGCGGTGTCCCGGAAGTACGGGTGCGCGAGCAGCTCGTCCAGCTCGGCGCTGATGCGGTGCGAGTCGTACCCGAGGCGTCCGCAGTCGATGACCAGCAGCAGAGTGCGGCCACGCGCACGCTCGCGGAGCCGGTCGATGACCAGGTCACGGCGCGAGTCGCCGTCGGCCTCGGTGCCCTGGCCGCCGCCCTGGAGGTCCTGGAGCCCGACGTCCAGGGCGGAGGCCAGGGCCTCCATGACCGGGGACTCGGCACTGGCGTTGATGACCGTCAGCTCCAGCAGCAGCCAGGGCTGTTCGACGGGCTCGGAGCCCTTCACCTCGGAGGCGGCCAGCAGCTGGCGGACGAAGGCCGACTTACCGGCGTAGCGCGGCCCGTACACCGGCAGTACCGTACGTTGCCGGAAGCGGTTCCGCGCTTGCTCCAGCTCTGTGGTGCGGCCGACGAAGAGGGCTTCGGGGACCGGCCAGGCGGAGAACCCGTGCGGGACGGCCGGCTGGGGTCCGGCCGGCCGGCCGGTGGCGAGGTCTGCGTAGTCGTACGGGGTACGGGTCGGTCTGACGTGCCGGCGGTTGCGCAGCCACGGCCGTTGTGCCCAGGCGGCCGGTGCGTGGTGCGGCAGCATCTTGGCGCCGTCCGCTCCGGCCGTGCGGGCGATGATGTCGCTGACGGCCTCGAAGACCCACTGGACGGAGAGGCTGGGCTGAGTGAGCGGCACACCCTCGAACGACTTGAGCAGGGCTCCGGTGAAGAAAGTGGTCCTGCGGTCGGCATCCGCGCGGGCGAACTCCTCCGGCGCGCACGCGGTGATGACGTGCCAGCCGTTCTCGCTGCCGGCCGTGGACGCCTCCGCCGGCATGGCCTTGATGGCGCTGCCGGAGAAGCAGCAGTCGAGGATGAGCAGCAGCCGGTCGGCCATCCGCTCCTGTGCGGCCACCGTCTCGTAGATGTCGGTGATCGACACCATGGACTCTTCGGGGAACAGCGGGTTCCCGGCGTCGTGCGGCGCCAGGTACAGCATGCCCTTGCTGTCCTGCTGCGCGTGGCCCACGAAGTAGAGGACGAACAGACCACCCGGGTCCGTCATCCGGTAGGTGTTGCGGATCGCCTTCAGCATCCGGCTGCGCGTCAGGTCGAGGTGTGACTGCACCTGGTCTTCGACACCCCACAGCTCGGGGTTCTCGAAGGCCTCGGCGAGCTCGCGGAGGTTGGTCCCGGCGGCGGGGACGGGCGCCAGCTGGGTCCCCGGATACTCGCTTCCGCCCAGCAGGAGCACGGCGGAGCGGGACGGGTCCACCCGCTCCTCGTCCGGATTGGCTTCGGTGTTCACTGCAGTTCCTTGAGAGCCGCAGTGACGTCCTTCGCCTTCCCCTCCAATATCAGCTCGGTGCGGCGGGTGCCGTCGGGGAGGTCGGTCCGCACGGCGTGGATCTTGAGGTCCGCACGCTTTGGCTGCCAGAGCCGCTGTGCCGTGTAGTCGTACAGCGCCTGGAGGACGATGGGGAGCGCGACGTTCTCCCCGAGGAACTGGAGCACCTCGACGGCTCCGAGCGCGCCCTGCTGCACCTCGCTGACGGTGCGCACCGTTCTGACGCCCTGCGGCTTCAGCTTGTTCTTCACGGCTCGCTCAAGACTGCCGAGCTCGTCCGCGCGCCCGCCCTCGATCGTCACCACGACGTCCACGTGTCCCCCCGAGTGTCCGCATCCTGACGAGCCCCACGCGTCAAGAAACTCTATTTTCATGTTAGTTCAAAAAGGCGGACCGCTGGATGCTCCCGGGTCTCACTTGTGTTGCTGCCCGGTGGCGCCTGCGGGGCCCGGGGCAGGCAGCCGGCCCGGGGCGGAGGGGTGTGCCGGGGGACGGGCGGCCCTCCGCTCCGGAGGTCAGTCGGTGATCTTGGTCAGGCGGAAGGGGCCCGCCGCGCCGGGGCCGTACATGGCCGGCAGGTCCTGGCCCCGGGGGACGACGACGAGGGGCTCGTCGCGGTACTCCTTGAGGAATTTCTCCAGGGGCTGCCAGATGAGCTCCTGGTAGCCGGACTCGGTTCGCTGGCGTTCGAAGGACAGGGTGAGCGCAGAGTCCATGACGGTGACGCTCACGCAGTTCACCTCGAGCCATGCACCCCCGATCCAGGCTTCAAGCCGCACGTAGGACATGGCGTAACACTGCCTTGTCACGCGGGCCGCTCGCAATCGGCCACGGCCACGCGCGTCACTTCCGTACCTCCCGGCCCGCCGGCTCGTCCGACTGGTGTGCGAAGGGTGAGGCGGACGGGGGAGTGCATCCATTGCTGCGATTCGTGCGTCTCAAGAGTGAGCGGCACTCTCGTGTGACCGCACGGCAGGGTAATGGAGTAGTCGATTTGAACATTGGCATCAATGGCACGCGTCGTGCGTCCGCGGTCCTGGTGACCGCGGGAGCGGTCCTGGCCGCGGGGGCGTTCGCCGCTCCCGCGCAGGCCGCCACGCCCAAGGCGCCCTCGATCACCGCCAAGGGCGGGTTCGTGATGAACAACGGCACGGGGAAGAGTCTCTTCACCAAGGCCGCCGACACCCGGCTGTCCACCGGGTCCACCACCAAGATCATGACCGCTCGGGTGGTGCTCGCGCAGAAGAACCTGAACCTGGACTCGAAGGTCACGGTCCAGAAGGCGTACAGCGACTACATCGTCGACAACAACTGGGCCTCCTCGGCCAAGCTGATCGTCGGCGACAAGGTCACGGTCCGCCAGCTGCTGTACGGGCTGATGCTCCCCTCGGGCTGCGACGCCGCGTACGCGCTGGCCGACAAGTTCGGCACCGGGTCCACCCGGGCCGCGCGCGTGAAGTCCTTCATCGGCAAGATGAACACCACGGCCAAGAGCCTCGGGCTGAAGAACACCCACTTCGACTCGTTCGACGGCATCGGGAAGGGCGCGAACTACTCGACCGCGCGCGACCTGACGAAGCTGGCCAGCAGCGCGATGAAGTACTCCACGTTCCGTACGGTCGTGAAGACGAAGTCCACCAAGCAGAAGGTCACGACGAAGAGCGGCGGCTACCGCTACATGTCGTGGACCAACACCAACAATCTGCTCGGCAGCTACTCCGGCACCATCGGCGTCAAGACCGGTTCGGGTCCGGAGGCCAAGTACTGCCTGGTCTTCGCGGCCACCCGCAGCGGCAAGACCGTCATCGGCACCGTCCTCGCGTCCTCCTCGGTGGCCAACCGCACCGCCGACGCGAAGAAGCTGATGGACTACGGCTTCAAGAAGTAGATGGACTACAGCTTCAAGAAGTAAGTGCAGCACGGAAGGGGCCGGGCCGGCCGGGGGCGCGTCCCCCGCGCCGGTCCGGCCCCTTCTTCGGCGGTCTTCGGCGGTCTTCAGCGGCCTTCAGCGGTCTTCGGCGGTCTTCCGCGGCCGTCAGGCCGCGGCCGCGTCACGTACCGGTACGTGGCCCAGCGAGCGGGAGCGCAGCCGGGCGTAGCCGGGGCGGATGACCTCGTCGACGAGGGCGGTGCGCTCGTCGAAGGGCAGGAAGGCCGCCTTGGCCGCGTTGACGGTGAATTCCTCCAGCTCCGCCGGGCCGTAGCCGAACGCGGTGGCCAGGTGCTGGAACTCCTGGGTCATCGTGGTACCGCTGACCAGGCGGTTGTCGGTGTTGAGGCAGACCCGGAAGCCGAGCCGGCGGAGCAGGTCGATCGGGTGGCCGGGGTAGCTCGTCGCGGCGCCGGTCTGCAGGTTGGAGGTGGGGCAGACCTCCAGCGCGATCCGCATGTCGCGTACGTAGGAGGCGAGCCGGCCGAGGCGTACCGAACCGTCCGCGGCGATCTCGATGTCGTCGGTGATGCGGACGCCGTGGCCGATGCGGTGGGCGCCGCAGCGCAGCACCGCCTCCCGGATGGACTCCATGCCGACGGCCTCGCCGGCGTGCACGGTCACCCGGGCGCCCTCGCTGCGCAGGTGGTCGAAGGCCGCGGCGTGCCGGCTCGCCGGGTTGCCGATCTCGCCGCCCGCGATGTCGAAGCCGGCCACCCCGCGGTCGCGGTGGGCGACGGCCAGCTCGGCGATCTCCAGCGCGCGGTCGGCGTGCCGCATGGCGCACAGCAGCGTGGAGACGCGGATCCGCCGGCCGGCGGCCGCGGCCCGGCGCTCGCCCTCGCGGAAGCCGGCGTTCACCGCGTCGACGACCTCGTCCAGGGTCAGGCCGGCGGCGAGGTGCTGCTCGGGCGCGAAGCGCACCTCGGCGTAGACCACGCCGTCGGCGGCCAGGTCCTCGGCGCACTCGGCGGCGATGCGGAACAGCGCGGGGGCGGTCTGCATCACGGCGCAGGTGTGCGCGAAGGTCTCCAGGTAGCGCTCCAGCGAACCGGAGTCGGCGGCGTCGCGGAACCACTCGCCCAGCGCGGCGGGGTCGGTGGTGGGCAGCGCGTCGTAGCCGGCCTCCTGGGCCAGTTCCACGACGGTGCGCGGGCGGAGGCCGCCGTCGAGGTGGTCGTGGAGCAGCACCTTGGGGGCCTGGCGGACCAGGTCCTCGGGCAGGGGGTGCGCCGGGGAGTGCGGGAGAGCATCGGTGTACTTGTCAGACAGCGTCATGGGGCCGGAGTATGACACGGCGTCCCGGGTGCGGGCGACCGCGTCTCAGTGACGGGCGGTCCGCACCGCACCCGAGGCGCCCGGCGAGAGCCCCGTCGGCACCCGGGAGTTCGGAACGAGGCGGCGTCAGCGCGCCTGCCACACCGGAAGCGCCGGCGCCCCCGGCGGCAGCATGTGCTTGGCCGCGAGCAGCGGGGTGCGGTCCAGCCGTACGACCTGGGTGACCAGGACGGCGGGGGAGTCCGCCGGGCGGCCGAGCTGCTCGCCGCGCTGGCGGCCGAGCGTGGTCGCCACGATGCTGCTGCTGCCCGTCAGCGGCAGTTCGCGGCCGGCCTCCAGGAGGAGCCGCAGCATGGACGAGGTCGTCGAGGCGGGCCCGTCGAAGGCGGCCGCCGCGTCCGGCAGCAGCTCGGCCAGCGTCTCGTCGCGGGCCGCCCACTCCTGGGTCAGGCAGGCCGGCAACCCGTCGACCTCTATCAGGCTCTCCCAGAAGCGCACCCGGCTGGTGCCCGGCAGCAGCAGGTGCTGGGTGGAGAAGTCGGTCGGCTCCTCGTAGGCGCGGGCCAGCGCCGAGGTCCGCACCTGCCGGCCCTCGCTGAGCAGCTGCTCGACGGACTTGAGGTACTCGAAGCCGCGCGGCGGCAGGTGCGGGCTGACCGTACGGCCCACCCCGCGCCGTACGGTGATCGCGCCGTCCTCCTGCAGCAGGATCAGCGCCTCGCGCAGCGCGGGGCGGCTGACGCCGAGCTCGGCGGCGAGCCGCGGCTCGGTCGGCAGCGTGGAGCCCGGCGGGTAGGTGCCGTCCCGGATGGCCTCGATCATGCGCTCGTACAGCGCGACGACCGGCCGCCGTTGTGGCGGTGCGGGCTGTCTGCCGGCCATGTTCATCTCCCTGGGGCCGCGGTCCGACGTCGCCCCCGCGAGGGGTGGCGCTCCGCGCGCTCGCGGAAGCGCGCGGCCCCAGTTTCGCATCGCGGGAAGCGGCCGTACGCAGCTCGAACGGTGGGCCGTCCGGTGCCGGGCGCAGCGTCGGTGATCTTCCGGCGGACTCTTGACACCCTCAGGGGCGCGGGGTAGACCAGAGCGCACGACGCGTTCCTGTCTGACAAGTGACGCCGAACGAGCGTCGCCGATGCCACGTGACGCGCACGAGCGTCGCCGGCGCCCTCCGTGCGGGACGGGCGCCCGGTGCAGCGGGCCGCGAACCGGCCGCGACCGGTGCGACGCGTCCGCCCGCCGTCCCGCCCCTCAGCCCCAGGAGCCGTCATGCCTTTCCGGAGCCGCGAGCGCGCTCGCACCGCGCCGCCGCCCGCCACCCCGCGCTTCCTGCTGCCCGCGCTGGTGCTGGCCGTGCTCGGGTACCAGATCAACGCGACGATGCTCAGCCCGGCGCTGCCCGACATCGCCCGTCGGCTGGACACCAGCAGCAGCCTGGTCGGCCTGTCGCAGACGCTGTTCTTCCTGCTCGCCGCCGTCGGGCAGGTCACCATGGCGCGGCTCAGCGACTACCGCGGCCGCAAGCCGATCATGCTGCTCTGCGGCGCGCTGCTCATCCTCGGCAACCTCGCCTGCGCCCTGGCGCCCGACATCTCCGTCTACCTCGCCGGACGCGTCTTCCAGGGCGTGTCGGCCGCGATGTTCTCGCTCTCCTTCCTCACCCTGAACGACCTGCTCCCGCCCGCCGCCTTCGGCCGCGCCGCCGGCATCATCAGCGCCGTCAACGGCGGCTTCGCGGGCGTGGACGCCATCGTCGGCGGCCGGCTCGCCGACACGGTCGGCTTCCGCGCCATCTTCCTCGGCGGCCTGCTGCTGTCGGTCGCGGGCACGGCGGCCGTGGCCCGGTACGTGCCGAACGTGGCGCCGAAGGCCCAGGGGACCATGGACTGGCTGGGCGCGACGCTGCTCGCGCTGGGCCTCTCCGGCCTGCTCGTCGGCCTGGCGCAGGGCGCCGGCTGGGGCTGGACCTCGGCGGCCACGCTCGGCTGCGTCCTCGGCGGCCTGGCCGCGCTGACCGCCTTCGTCCTGGTCCAGCGGGCCCGCTCGACCGGCGGCGGCACGGGCCCCGGCACGGCATCCGGTACCGGCGCCCGCACCACCACCCCCGTCATCGACATCCGGCTGCTCGCCTCGCGCCGGGCCTGGCCGCTGCTGCTGACCGTGACCCTCACCCTCGCCGGCGCGTTCGGCGCCCTCGCCCTGACGGTGCCGCTCTTCACCCAGGACCCGCACGCCGGCTACGGCCTCTCCGCGACCCGCGCGGCGCTGCTGTACGCGACGCCCGCCGCGGCGATCGGCGTGATCGGCGCCCCGCTCGCGGGCTACTTCGGGCCGCGCGTCGGCTGGCGCCGCGTCGCCCTGGCCGGCTCCGCCGGCTCGCTGCTGGCCTTCGCCGTCGCCGTGCCGTTCCGGGACCAGCCCTGGGTGCTCTTCGCCGCGCTCGTCGTCCTGGGCCTGACGTACAACGGCCTCAGCATCACCGGGCTGAACGGCTTCGCCGTCGTCTCAGCGCCCAAGGACCAGCAGGGCGCGCTCACCGGCCTGACCGGCGCGTGCTTCGGCATCGGCGCCTCCCTCGGCACCGCACTCGCCTCCGGGCTGATCACCGCGGCCGGCGCCGGCGGCGCCACCGGCTCCGCCGCGTACACCGGCGCGTTCGTGGTCGCCCTCGTCCTGCTGGCCCTCGCCATGGTGACGGCCCTCGCGATCAAGGCGGTACCGGAGGACGCGGGGAACGCGGCCCGCGACGTGGAGCGGGTGCCCGCCGTCCACCTCTGACGCCACCCGGCCCGGCCGGTGCCGGCGCACTCTGCGAACGTGTGCGCATGATTCCGCACGCAGTGATCGGTGTCGACATCGGCACCTCCAGCAGCAAGGGCGTCCTGGTCGGGCCGGACGGCACACTGCTCCGCTCGGCCGTCCGCGAGCACGCCGTCGACCGGCCGGCACCGGGCCACGTCGAGATGGACGCCGCCGTGTGGTGGGAGGAGTTCGGCTCGCTCGTCCGCGAACTGACCGCGGACGGCGCGCCGCCGGTGGGCGCCGTCGGCGTCAGCGGCATGGGCCCCTGCGTCCTGCTCACCGACGCCGACGACGTACCGCTGCGGCCCGCGATCCTCTACGGCGTCGACACCCGCGCCACCGAGCAGATCACCCGGCTCACCGACCGCCTCGGCGAGGAGGAGATCAGGGCACGCTGCGGCTCAGGGCTCAGCAGCCAGGCCGCCGGAGCGAAGATCGCGTGGGTCGCGGACGAGGAGCCGGAGGTGTTCGCGCGCGCCCGCCGCCTCTACATGCCCAGCTCCTGGCTGGTCCGCCGGCTCACCGGTGCCTACGTCCTGGACCACCACTCCGCGAGCCAGACCACGCCGCTCTACGACACCACCGCCCGCACCTGGTACGCGCCGTGGGCCGAGCTGATCTGCCCGGACCTGGAACTTCCGCCGCTGCGCTGGTCCGGCGAGGCCGCCGGCACCGTCACCGCCGAGGCCGCCCGGCTGACCGGACTGCCCGCCGGCATCCCCGTCATCACCGGCACCGTCGACGCCTGGGCCGAGGCCCTCAGTGTCGGCGCGCACGCCGTCGGCGACCTGATGCTGATGTACGGCACGACGATGTTCCTCGTCCACACCGTCCCCGACCTGCTGACCGCGCCCGCGCTGTGGAGCACCGTCGGCGCCCTGCCCGGCACCCGCAACCTCGCCGGCGGCATGGCCACGTCCGGCGCCGTCACCGGTTGGCTGCGCGACCTGACCGGCGCACCCGACTACGCCGACCTGCTGCGGGAGGCCGACGCGTCCGGCACCGGGGCCAACGGCCTGTTGATGCTCCCCTACTTCGCGGGCGAACGCACCCCGCTCATGGACCCCGAGGCCCGCGGCGTCCTCGCGGGCCTCACCCTCTCCCACACCCGCGGCGACCTCTACCGCGCGGCGCTGGAGGCCACCGCGTACGGCGTGCGGCACAACATCGAGGCCATCGAGGCGGTCGGCGGCGACATCCGGCGGGTCGTCGCGGTGGGCGGCGGCACCCAGGGCCGGCTCTGGACGCAGATCGTCTCCGACGTCACCGGCCGGGAGCAGGAGGTGCGCACCACGTCCATCGGCGCGAGCTACGGCGGCGCGCTGCTCGCCGCCCAACTCCTCGGCGACGTCTCGGCCGACGACTGGAACCCGGTACGGGAGACCGTCGTACCGGACCCCGAGGCCGCCGCGGAGTACGCCGAGCTGTACGGGCTCTACCGCGACCTCTACCCGGCGACTGCGGACGTCGTGCACGCCCTCGCCGCCCGGCAGAGCCGCTGACCACGGCGCGGACGCCCGCCTCGACCGCCGGATCACCCGACGCACCGGAAACCGTCCGCGCGGCCGGGGTCGCCGCCGGCATAGCGCGGCCACGTCGGCCAGGCGCAGAGCGGACGCGTACGGCCGTGCCCGGCGGGGGAGTTGTCGGCGACCACCGGGTGCGCGGGTGCGGTGCCCCGCTCCACCCAGGTGTCGAGGGCGCCGAGCGAGTCCCAGCCCGCGGCGAACGCGGCGTCGACGTTGGCGTGGTTGGCGCCGGGCACGAGGTAGAAGCGCGAGAACGCGTCCGCGGCGCGCTTCCCCATGGTCTTCCGCATCCGCTCGACGTACTCCACGGTCGACCGGTGGCTGACCAGTTCGTCCGCGGTGCCGTGCAGGAGCAGCAGCCGGCCGCCGGCCGCCGCGAAGGGACGCAGGTCCGCGTCGTTGACGTCCTGCAGGGCCGAGAGCGCGCTGATCCGGTCCCGCCAGGCGCCGGGGCGGCGCGGGTCCACCGACAGCGCCGACCGGTCCGGATCGCGGGTGACGAAGTGCTTCACCCACTGGTCCCAGAACTTGACGCCGTACCCGGCGGTCGCCGGCATCGGGTCGGCCGGCGCGGCGGTGCCCATGCCCAGCCGCGGCGTCGTCATGTCGGCCCCGGAGAGGAACGGGAAGCCGGGATAGCCGGTCTCGCCGCTCGCGATCCGGTACGGCCAGGTGAAGCGGGAGGACAGCGTGCGGACGGCGCGGATCTGCCGGTCGGAGAGGCAGCCGTCACCGCGGTCGGCGCCGCCCCGGCAGCGCAGCACGCGCGGGTCGAACCGGCAGCCAGCCTCATCCGAGACCACCCCGTCGCGGAGCCCGTCGTCGCCGTCGCAGGCCGCCAGCACCCCCTCGTACAGCAGGCGCTGTTCCGCCTGGTTCAGGAAGGCGCCGGGGCGCGCGAGGACCTGCGCCTCGTACCCGAAGAACAGGTCCAGGCTCGCCGCGTTCCAGGCCGGGTACGCGGAGATCACCCCGTCGAAGTCGCGCGGCCGGCGCTGCGCGACGGCCAGCGCCTCCCGGCCGCCGGTCGAACCGCCCGCGAAGTAGGCGCGTGCGGGCGGCCCGTCGCCGTACCGCTTCCCGATGACGTACAGCGCCGCGTCCCGGGTCTTCTTCAGCGCGTCGCCGGCGAAGTTGCGCAGCGCCTCGTCGTTGCGCGCGAACGCGCCGTCCAGCGAGGGATCGGCCGCCGTCGAGCGGTGGCCGGAGTCGCTCGCGAAGGTGGCGTACCCGCGCGCCAGCGGCGTCGGGCCGCCGGCCGGCCCGAACGGCACGTTGCCCGCGACGTCCGGCACGGCGCCGTCGTAGCCCCCGCCGCCGAACATGACCGCCTTGTGGTTCCAGTCGGCCGGCAGCCCGATCCGTACGGTGATGTCCGGCGCCGCCGGGTCCACGGGGTGCACGGCCAGCTCCACGCGGCAGTACGCGCCGAGGGCCGGGGTGCCGGGCACCTCCTGGGCCGCCGTCACCTCGCCGCCCGTGGTGGGCAGTCCGATCGCGGTGGCCGGTACCGCCGTGCCCCGGAGGCCCGCGCAGTCCGAGGGGGCCGCGCCGTGCGCCGGGGGCGCCGGCACGGTGCCGAGCAGCAGGAGCAGCCCCGCCGCCGTGCAGGAAAGAACGTGTCGCATGCGCACCTCCGGGCACCCGTCGTCCACCACCGCACCGGATCCTGCGCGCGGGCACGGCGCACGGCAATGTGAACGGGCCCCACCCCCGGGTGCCGGATCCTGTGCGCACCGGGGGTTCCGCCACCCGGCGGGGCGCCGCGCTGAGGCACGCGCCGGTACCCCGTCGGCGCGGTACCGCCGTGGTAGATGTTGCTTGCCCCGCGCCGTGGACAGGAGAATGCGCATGACCGAGCAGAATCCGGACCCGGACCCGCGGCGCACGCCGGGACTGGAGCCCGGCGGCGGTGTGCCGCCGGGCGAGACGCCGCCCGCCGAGGGCAGCACGCCCTGGGCGGGTCCGGAGGAGACCTACAACCCGGCCAAGGGGTGGTCCAAGGGGCCACTGATCGCGATCGGCATCGTGGTCGTGCTCATCGCGGTCTTCTTCATCGCCTACGCGCTCATGCTGTGAGCCCCCGCGGCCGTCCCCGGCCGGCTCAGGGGTAGGAGACCACCGTCGACGGCACCGTGTCGGTGCCCGAGGTGCCGGCACCGGTGTCGTTGATGACGTGCTCGAACTGGCCGTGACCGCTGAGCGAGACCACGAGCAGGTCGTGGAACTTCACGCCGGACTTGCGGGGCGCCGCGAAGGCGTGGTCCTGGCGGATGGACGGGTCCACGTTGTAGTAGCAGTAGCTGCCCAGGCCCCAGCCCTCGTGCGTGGTGACCGCGTCGGCGACCTTGTACGCCGCGAACCCTTTGGTGGCGCCGTCCTGGACGGCGGCCTGGTTCGGCGCGTCGTAGGACTTCTCGTTCTGGAAGAAGATGGTGCGGCCGCGCTCGCCGTGCCACTCCACGTCGTACTTGTTGAAATGTTCCACGAACAGGCCGGTGGCGAGGACGTCGGCGCCGTTGACGCGGACGCCGTAGTCGGCGCGGTTGGTCTCCCAGCCCACGCCGTCGCCGTGGTCGGCGCGCCAGACCCAGGTGTGGTCGACGATGGTGTGGTTGCTGTTGATCACCATGCTGGTGGTGGCCTTGCCGGGGCCGGCGCCGCCGATCCGGAGGAACACGTCCTGCACGGTGGTCGGGTTGGCGGCGTGGTTCGCCGACGCGCCCTGGGGCCCGACCTCCAGCAGCGTGGTGGAGTTGACCGTACCGGCGTCGATCAGGAAGCCGGCCAGCCGTACCCCGTCCACGTCGGCGACCTTCAGGGCCGTCACGCCGTTGTCCGGGACGAGGGTCGCGTAGCCCAGGCCGAGCACCACCGTGTTGGCGCGTTTGACCTCGACCGCCCGGTCCAGGTGGTAGATGCCGGGCGTGAGCAGCAGGTGCAGGCCCTGGTCGAGGGCGGCGTTCAGGGTGGCGGCGGTGACACCGGGCTTGGCGACGTAGAACTGGCTCAGCGGCACGGACGTGCCGCGCGGGGTGCCGCTGCCCCAGGTGGTGCCGCGCGCGTCGGTGCGCTTCTCGGGGAGGAAGACCCGGTACGCGCCGCCGTCCAGGTACAGGAACGGCTTCTCGCGGGAGACCGGCGTGGTGTTCAAGGTGGTGTACGGCGGGTTGGGGAAGCTCTGCGCGGGGGCACCCTCGACGCCGGAGAAGACCATGTTCCAGACGGCGTTGGTCCAGCCACCCACCGAGCTGTCGCGGGTGTACCACTGCTGCTGCGAGTACGGCCCCACGGTGCCGTCGATGCGGCTGTCGGCGATGTAGCCGCCGCTGGCCCAGCCGTAGCCGTCGGGCGCCAGGTTCAGCCCGCCGCGGATGTGCATCCGGCGGAACGGCGCCGCCTGCGCGACGGCCCAGCGGTTGGTGCCGTTGACCGGGGTGAGGGCGAGGTTCTCGGCGGAGCGCCAGAAGTTCTGCGTGGCGTTGCCGTCGAACCAGCCGGCGTCCACGGTGACGTCGCCGTTGATGGCGGTGTCGTCGGGGGAGAGGCCGAGGCCGGCGATGGAGGTGTAGAAGCCGAGCTGGGCGTTGAGGCCGCTGTACGTGCCCGGCTTGAAGAACAGGGCGTACCGGCCGGTGCCGAACTGGGCTCTCTCCTGCTTCCGGAAGATTTCGTCCAGCTTGCCTTGGATGTCGGGCGTGCCGGGGTCGAAGACGATGACGTTGGGGCCGAGGTCGCCGCCGCCGGGCAGCGCGCCGGCGGCGGGTGCGGCGGGGGCCGCGGAGGCGGTGGTGGCGAGGGCCGGGAGACCGGCTGCGGGGAGTGCGGCGGCCATGGCGGCCAGGACGGTGCGGCGTGCGGGCATGGCGACTCTCCTGAGTTCAGGAAATGAACAGTGGAATTTCCTGGGAGCGCTCTCTTGCTCGACGCATGTTCATTGCTTGAGCGTTCACCGTCAAGAGGTCCGGACCAACCCGGCCCGTATTGCCCCCGGTTGACGCCACGACACGAGGGAGCCGGCCGCTGACCGCGGCCGGCTCCCTCGGATGTTCCGCTCCCTGGCTTACTCCTTGCCGACCTCCCTGTTCACCGCGGCGGGGGAGTCGTACTCCGACTCCGGCAGGTTCTTGAGCGCGCCCATGATGTCCTTGTTCGCGCCGTGCTGCTCGGCCTGCCGCATGATCTCGTCCTTGGAGGCCGGGTAGCTGACGCCGCCCAGGCACTTCTGCATTTCGATGGGGTCCACGTTGTTGTCCATGTGGCGGAGGTACCCGGGCGGCCGGCCCGCGCTGCGCCCGCCGGCCCCGTACCGCCCCGATGGAGCAGGATCCGATGCGCCGTTCAGCGGCGCGGCGGCAGCCGGTGCAGCGTCACGTCACTCAGCCGGCCGTCCGCCGCCGTCAGGGTCAGGTACGTGCAGTACGGCTGGCGGCGCCGGTCCGTGGGGGAGCCGGGGTTGAGCAGCCGCAGGCCGCCCGGCGCGACGGTGTCCCAGGGGATGTGGCTGTGTCCGAAGACCAGCACGTCCAGGTCGGGGAAGCGCTCGGCGCACCGGCGCTCGCGGCCCTGCGCCGCGCCCGTCTCGTGCACCACGCCGAAGCGCAGGCCGCCCAGCTCGGCGCGCGCCACCTCCGGCAGCCGGGCCCGCAGCTCCGGCCCGTCGTTGTTGCCGTACACCCCGATGACCCGGCGGGCCCGCGCCTCCAGCAGGTCCAGCGTCGCGGCGTCCACCCAGTCGCCGGCGTGCAGCACGGCGTCGGCGCGCTCGATCTCCGCGAGGAGCGGGTCCGGCAGGACCTTGGCGCGCTTGGGCAGATGGGTGTCGGCGGTCAGCAGCAGACGCACCGGCGGCCTCCCTGTGACGTACGGGCTCGTCACGGTACACGTGGTCCGCCCCGCGGCCCGGTCGCATAGGCTCACCGGGCGATGAAGAACACTCAGGTGCCGCCGGCGGCGAAGGCGGACAGATCCACCGTGCGGCGGCACAACCTCAGTCTGGTGCTGCGGGTGGTGCACGACGAGGGCGAGGTCACCCGCGCGGCGGTGGCGGCGCGCGTGGGGCTGACCCGCGCGGCGGTGTCCTCGCTGGTCGAGCAGTTGCTGGCGGGCGGCTTCCTGGTCGAGTCGGGCAAGACGTTCAGCGGCCAGGCGGGCCGCCCCGGCACCGTGCTGAAGGTCGCGGGCACCGGCCCGGCCGGGCTCGGCGTCGAGATCAACATCGACTACGTCTCGGTGTGCGTGGTGGACCTCGCGGGCACCGACCGGGTCCGGCTGACCACGCACCTCGACAACCGAGGCGCGGCGCCCGAGGAGGTCCTCGACCGGGCCGCCCGGATCGCCGCGCGCACCCTGGACTCGGCGGCGGAGCAGGAGCTGCGCCCGGCCGGGGTGCGGCTCGCGGTGCCGGGCCTGGTCTCCGGCGGCACCGTGCGCCAGGCCCCCAACCTCGGCTGGAACGGGGTGGCGGCCGAGGGGATGTTCGCGCAGGCGTTGGCCCGGCTGCGGCCCGGGGCACGCGCGCTGCCGGTCGGCTCGGACAACGAGGCGAACAGCGCGGCCCTCGCCGAGCTGTGGTTCGGCGGCCTGGACCGGGCACGCAGCTTCCTGTACCTCACGGGCGAGACCGGCGTCGGCGGCGCGCTCGTCCTGGACGGTGAACTGCTGCGCGGGGCGCACGGTTTCGCCGGCGAGATCGGGCACGTGGTGGTGGACCCGGACGGGCCCGAGTGCCGCTGCGGGGCGCGCGGCTGCCTGGAGCAGTACGCGGGTCAGGCGGCGCTGCTGCGCAACGCGGGGCTGGAGCAGGGCGCGGCAGGCGCGCCGGCCGTCACGGAACTGGAGCGGCGGGCGCGGCAGGGCGAACCGCGCGCGGTCGCGGCGATCGAGGAAGCCGGGCGGCGGCTGGGGCTGGTGCTCTCCGGCGCGGTGAACCTCTTCGACCCGGACGCCGTGGTGCTGGGCGGCAGTTACCGGCTGCTCATGCCGTGGCTGGCGCCCGCCACCCACGCCGAACTGGCCCGGCGGGTGGTGTCGGGCCTGTGGAGCGCGGACGGCGGGCGGCTGCGCGCCTCGTCCTCCTCGGGTGACGCCGCGCGGGGCGCCGCGGCCCAGGTGGTACGGGAGGTCCTGGCGGACCCGGTGGCGTACACGGAGGGGCAGCCGGGCTGACCGGCTGCCCCCGGGGGACGCGCGGCCCCGTGTCCTGACGGTGCGTCAGCGGACCGCGAGCAGGTGCTCCATCGCGAGCTGGTCGAGGCGCTCGAAGGCCATCGAGCGGCCGGCCGCCGCCGCCACGTCGAACTCCTCGAAGGCGCTGCGGTCGGCACGCAGCGCGGCGAGGCCGTCGGCGGCGGTGGGCTGCGCCAGCTCGTCCAGGCGGGAGTCGCGCAGCGCCTGCTGGACCTCGGGGTCGGCGCGGAAGGCGGCGGCGCGCTCGCGCAGGATGAGGTAGTTGCGCATGCAGTTCTTCGCGGACTCCCACACGCCGTCGTAGCCGTCGGTGCGCACCGGCTTGAAGTCGAAGTGGCGCGGGCCCGCGTACCCGGCGGTCTCCAACAGGTCCACCAGCCAGAACGCCTGCCGCAGGTCGCCGGCGCCGAAGCGCAGGTCCTGGTCGTACTTGATGCCGTTCTGGCCGTTGAGGTCGAGGTGGAAGAGCTTGCCCGCCCACAGGGCCTGCGCGATGCCGTGCGGGAAGTTCAGCCCGGCCATCTGCTCGTGGCCGACCTCCGGGTTCACGCCGAACAGCTCGGGCTTCTCCAGCCGCTCGATGAAGGCCAGCGCGTGCCCGACGGTGGGCAGCAGGATGTCGCCGCGCGGCTCGTTGGGCTTCGGCTCGATGGCGAAGCGCAGCCCGTAGCCCTGCTCGGTGACGTACTCCGCCAGCAGGTCGAAGGCCTCCTTCATGCGGTCCAGGGCGCACCGCACGTCCTTCGCGCCGCCGGACTCCGCGCCCTCCCGGCCGCCCCACGCCACGTACGTCTCGGCGCCCAGCTCGGCCGCGAGGTCGATGTTGCGCATGGTCTTGCGGAGCGCGTAGCGGCGGACGTCGCGGTCGTTGGCGGTGAAGCCGCCGTCCTTGAAGACCGGCTGGGTGAACAGGTTGGTGGTCGCCATCGGCACCTTCATGCCGGTGGCCTCCAGCGCGGCGCGGAACCGCTTGACGATCGCGTCGCGCTCGGCGTCCGGCGTGCCGAAGGGGATCAGGTCGTCGTCGTGGAAGGTGACGCCGTACGCGCCCAGCTCCGCCAGCCGCTCGACGGACTCCACCGGGTCCAGGGCCGCGCGGGTGGCCACGCCGAAGGGGTCGATGCCGGTCCAGCCGACGGTCCACAGGCCGAACGTGAATCGGTCCTCGGGGGTGGGGGTGAAGCTCATGGGGCACCTCTCTTGCGTCGCACCTATTAGTAAAGGCAGGAAACAAATTAGTATGCGACGCAGTCACGGGGAAGCCCCCGCGGCGGGCCGACCGGGAAATCCGTCAAGGAGGAAACGTGCGCGGACAGCAGCGCGTGGTCATCGGTGTGGACAGCTCGACGCAGGCCACCAAGGCCGTCGTCGTCGACGTCGAGACCGGCCGTATCCAGGGGCAGGGGCGCGCCCCGCACACCGTCACCGGCGCGGACGGCGCCCGGGAGAGCGACCCGGAAGCGTGGTGGAGCGCGCTCGGCGAGGCCGTCGCCGCCGGGCTGAAGGACGCGGGCGCCGACCCCTCGGCCGTCACCGGCATCGCGGTCGCGGGGCAGCAGCACGGACTCGTCGTCCTGGACGCGGCCGGCCGCCCCGTGCGCCCCGCGCTGCTGTGGAACGACACCCGCTCGGCGCCGCAGGCCGCCGCCCTCACCGAGGCGCTCGGCGGCCCCGGCGCCTGGCTCGCCCGCACCGGCTCCGAGCCGGTCGCCTCCATGACCGCCACCAAATGGCAGTGGCTGCGGGAGCACGAGCCGGCCGCCGCCGACGCCGCTGCCGCCGTCCGGCTGCCGCACGACTTCCTCACCGAACGCCTTGCCGGTACGGCCGTGACCGACCCCGGCGACGCCTCGGGCACCCTCTGGTACGCCACCACGACCGGCGGCTACGACCCCGAACTCCTCGACCTCGTCGGCATGGACGCGAACCTGCTGCCCGAGGTCGCGCCGACCGGCGCGGCCCGCGTCGGGACGCTGACCCCGGCCGCCGCCGAAGCGCTGGGCCTGCCCGCCGGGACCGTCGTGGCCGCGGGCACCGGGGACAACATGGCCGCCGCCGTCGGCCTCGGCCTGGGCGGCGCCGGCCTGCTCGACCACCCCGTGGTCAGCCTCGGCACCTCCGGCACCGTCTTCGCCGCCAGCCGCACCCGGCCCGCCGCGCCCGGCATCGCCGGCTTCGCCGCCGCCGACGGCGGCTACCTCCCGCTCGGCTGCACCCTGAACTGCACGCTCGCCGTCGACCGGATCGCGGCGCTGCTCGGCCTGGACCGCGCGGACGCCGAGCCGGGCGGCGCGGCCGTCCTCCTCCCGTACCTCGACGGCGAGCGCACCCCCGACCTGCCGCACGCCTCCGGGCTCCTCACCGGCATCCGCCACGACACCACCCCGCGGCA
Organism: Streptomyces niger; assembly: GCF_000718305.1. Classification (GTDB taxonomy): domain Bacteria; phylum Actinomycetota; class Actinomycetes; order Streptomycetales; family Streptomycetaceae; genus Streptomyces; species Streptomyces niger. Next base: position 17,345 of record NZ_JOFQ01000017.1, on the reverse strand, counting down.
GCTGCTCGGCGCGGCCTACGAAGGCGCCGCCTTCACCGTGCTGCGCGCCCTGGACGAACTGCTGCGCGCCTGCGGCCTGGACCCCGCGGCGCCCGAAGTACGGGACCGCCCGCTGCGGCTGACCGGCGGCGGCGCGCAGGGCCGGTTCTGGCGGGACACCGTACGGCGGCTCTCCGGACGCCCGCTCGTCGTGCCGCACCACACCGAACTGGTCGCGCTCGGCGCCGCGGCACTGGCCGCCGGCGCGGTGACCGGCGACGACCCGGTGGCCGTCGCGGCCGCCTGGGGCGCGGGCGAGGGCGAAGCGCTACCGCCGCTGCCGCGCGATCAGGAGGCCTGGGACCGGATCGGGAGCGTGCTGGACCGGGCGGCACCGACACTGCTGAGCTGAGCCGGGCGGGGACGCGGGCCCGCGGCCGGACCCGGGTGGCGGCCCGCGGGCGCTCCCGTCAGGCCACCGCGTCCCCGAACTCCCGTACCGCCTCGTCCACGATGGTCTGGAGCTTGGCGTGGTGGGCCCCGCGCCAGTACACCCGGTCGCAGGCGGTGCACTGCGCGAACACGTCGTACGTGCGCCGCGTGCCGTGCTCCAGCCGCTCGCGCACCGACTCCTTGTCCGCGTCCGTCAGCTCGCCGTTGCACGCGGTGCAGCGCGTCCAGGGGGCCAGCCGGGGCGCGAACCGCCCCAGTACGTCCGGGAGTTGCTCGTCCGGCCGGTCGCTGTAGACGAACGCGCCGGCCCACAGCTCCCGGCGGCGCAGCAGGCCGCGGTCCCGGGAGAGCAGGACCCGGCGCTGCGCCGCGGAGCGGCTGGCCAGCTCGGGATCACCGATGTCCTCGCTCTCGTACGCCGCGTCCACGCCCAGCAGCCGCAACCGGCGCGCGAGCGTGCCGAGATGGACGTCGAGCAGGAAGCGCAGCGGCGCGCCGGGCACCTGCTGCGGCCGGCGGACGGCCAGCACCTCGACGCGCTCCTTCTCCCGCGGCACGTGCGAGACCGGCCGCTCGCGGCCGTCGACGAGCACCGCGCCGACCTCCGTGAGCGGCACACCGAGCGATTCGACGAGGTGGCCGAGCGTGGACGACCCGTCGGTGCGGAGGGCGGTGGGGCCGCCGCGGCGGGCGGGGGCGGCGAGAGCGTGCAGCTCAGGGGCGAAGTCGATGGTGATCTCCGGACCGTTCACCCCCACAGCATGCCATCATCGCGCGGCCCCGGACCGGGGATTTTCCGCCGTGCCGACGACGACGGTCCGCAAAGCCGCTCCGGTGCTGCGGTCGCGGCTGAGCAGTGGCCGGCGCGGGCGGGCCGCGGGGCACCTCTACGGCTGTGCGGCAGGCGGGGCCGGCCGGCGGCGGACCTGCACGGTGCGTGTCCGGACGGTCGCGGAACACCCCTTTTCAGCGGCGTTACGGCGGAGTAGGGTGCGAAAAACTTGCACCGCTAGTTTATGGATCAGCGGTGCCGTCGTACACAGCGTCGTACACGGCGAACAGGAGCATCCGCACATGACCACCCTGTCCCTGGCCACGATCCTCGCCGAGGCCGCCCGCCGCCGCCCCGACCACCTCGCGCTCGTCGAGGGCGAGCGGCGGCTCACGTTCGCGGAGCTGTGGCAGCAGGCCAGGACGCAGGCCGCGGCGCTCGGCGCACTGGGCGTACGGCCCGGCGACAAGGTGGCCCTGATGGCGCCGAACACCGCCGAATTCCCGCGCGCCTACTACGCGATCCTCGCCGCGGGCGCGGTCGTGGTCCCCGTGCACCTGCTGCTCTCCGCGGGCGAGGTGGCGCACGTGCTCCGCGACAGCGGCGCGAAGCTGCTGCTCTGCCACGCCGGCCAGGCGGCGACCGGCGGCGAGGCCGCGGCCGCCACGGACGCGCGGATGGTCACCATCGGCCCCGAGATCCGAGTGCCCGGCGCCGACGGCCGCCTGGAGGACCTGGCGGAGACCGTGGAGCCGCTGCCCACCTACGTCACCCGCGAGGCCGAGGACCCGGCCGTGGTCTTCTACACCAGCGGCACGACCGGCGTCCCCAAGGGTGCCGTCCTCACCCACCTCAGCCTGGTCATGAACGCCACCACCAACGCCTTCGACTCCCATGAGGTGCAGCAGGACGACATCACTCTCGGGGCGCTGCCGCTGTACCACACCTTCGGGCAGACGGCGAGCATGAACTCCTCCTGGCGGCGCGGGGCCACGCTCGTCCTCCAGCCGCGCTTCGACGCCGCGGCGGCCCTGGAGCTGATGGTGCGCGAGGGCGTCAACACCTTCCAGGGCGTGCCGACGATGTACGTACGGCTCCTGGAGGCCGCGGGCGAGGCGGCCGAACTGCCCCGGCTGCGGCGGTGCGTCTCGGGCGGCGCCTCGCTCCCGGTGCCGGTGCTGGAGAAGTTCACCGAGGTCTTCGACACCGAGGTGTACGAGGGGTACGGGCTTTCCGAGACCTCGCCGACCGCGGCCGTGAACCAGCCGGTCTTCGGCACCCGCGCGGGCACCGTCGGCCACGCGATCTGGGGTGTGGACGTGGAGATCGCCGCGCCCGAACCGGCCGACCGCATCGAGCTGCTGCCCGCCGGCGAGCCGGGCGAGGTCGTCGTCCGCGGCCACAACGTCTTCGCCGGCTACCTCGGGCGGCCCGAGGAGACCGAGGCGGCGCTGGTCGACGGCTGGTTCCGCACCGGGGACCTCGGTACGAAGGACGACGACGGGTTCCTGCGCATCGTCGACCGCAAGAAGGACCTGATCATCCGCGGTGGGTTCAACGTCTACCCGCGCGAGGTGGAGGAGGCGCTGCTGCGCCACCCGGGCATCGCGGAGGCCGCGGTGATCGGGCTGCCGCACCCGACCCACGGCGAAGAGGTCTGCGCTGTCGTCATCCGGGACGAGCACGCGGCTGCGGCGCCCACCGCCGAGGAGATCATCGACTGGTCCCGGGAGCGGCTGGCGAAGTACAAGTACCCGCGCCGCGTCGAGTTCGTCGACGCCTACCCGCTCGGCCCCAGCCACAAGGTCCTCAAGCGCGAACTGCGCGCCCGTTTCGCGGACGGGGCCGCGTAGCGGCCGTCAGCGGTGGCCGCTGAAGTCGGGCGCGCGGCGCTCGCGGAAGGCCGCGACGCCCTCCACCGGGTCCGGGCCGGTGAGGTCCAGCGCCGCCGCGAGCCACTCCTGGTCCAGATAGTCGCGCAGCGAGGGCGAGTTGCCGGCCGCGGTCAGCATCCGCTTGGTGAGCATCAGGGCGTCGGGCGCCCCGGCGGCCAGCCGGACCGCCAGCTCCAGCGCCTCCTTGAGCGCGCTGCCGTCCGGCACCACCCGGTTGACCAGCCCCAGCGCCTCCGCCCTGGCGGCCGGCAGCCGTTCGCCCAGCATCGTCAGCTCCGCGGCGCGCCGGGTGCCGACCGCCTGGGCCAGGAACCACGCGCAGCCGCCGTCCGGTACGAGGCCGCGCTCCACGAACGGCGAGGCGAAGAAGGCACTTTCGCCGGCCACGGTCATGTCGCAGGCCAGCGCGTAGGACCAGCCGATGCCGACCGCCGCGCCCTCCACCGCCGCGAGCACCGGTTTGGGCAGCCGGTGCAGCCGGTCGACCGTGCCCTGCAGCAGCCCCAGCCGCTTGGCCGGGCCCGCGACGCCGCGGCCCGGCATGCGGGGCGCCTTGAGGTCGGCGCCCGCGCAGAAGTGACCGCCGGTGCCGGTCAGGACGACGGCCCGCACCTCGTCGTCCGCGGCCTCGTGCACCGCGTCGTCCAGGCCGCGGATCGCGCCGTTGCCCAGCGCGTTGCGGCGGGCCGGACCGTCCAGGACGATCTGCAGCACGCCCGGTGCGGGAGTGGTGGTGTGCACCTGGGTCTCGGGCGTCCCGCTCACGTCGTTCACTCGGCTCCTCCGGCTCCTCGGCCGGCTCCTCCGGCTCCTCGGCGCGTCACCACGCTAGAGCGCGCTGATCAGCGACGTCCACCCTTGCGACAGAGAAAGGTGCATTCGGCAGGTACCGCTTGGTATGCGTCGGTCGCGTGTCCGGCCGGGCTTCCGGCGTCCGTACCGTGACAATGGCCGGAGGCGCGGACGGTGGCGGACGGCGGCGGAGAGCGAGGCGGGGACATGCGGGTGGGGTTGCTACGAGCGGTGGGCGCGGCGACGGCCCTGTACGGCGTGGCCGTGACAGCCGTGCCCGACCTGCTCGCCCGCCCTTCGGGGCTGGCGGACGCGGACGGCCGGGTGGCGGAGGCGACCCGGGTCTCCCTGCGGCCGCTCGCCTGGCGCGACGCGGCGAGCGGCGCCGCGCTGGCGCTGGCTCCCGAGGGACCGGCGCTGCGGACGGCCGCCCTGGTCCGGATCGCCGCCGACTTCGGGGACGCCGTCCTGCTCGGCGGCACGCTCCCGGACCGGTCGACCCGCCGCAAGGCCGTCGCCGTCTCCGTGGGCTGGGGCGCCCTCTCCGTCGTCGGCCTCCTCGCGCGCGGCAGGCGGGCGTAGCGGCCTCCTGCCTCCTGGGTCTCGTCAAAAGACCTGGCGTCGAGCCTTCCGTATCCTGGCGGTCATGAGGCGCACTTCCTTTGCCCACTGGCCCTGCTCGATCGCCCGCACGATGGACCTGCTGGGCGACTGGTGGACGCCGCTGGTGCTGCGCGAGGCGTTCTACGGTATCCAGCGGTTCGACGCGTTCCAGGAGGCGCTGGGCATCGCCCGCAACACCCTGACGGACCGGCTGCGCCGGCTGGTGACGGAAGGGCTGCTGGAGAAGCGGCCGTACCAGACCGAGCCGGTGCGCTACGACTACGTCCTCACCGAGAAGGGCCGCGACTTCTTCACCGTGCTGCTGGCCATGAACCGCTGGGGCGACCGCTGGCTGGCCGGTGAGCAGGGGCCGCCGGTCGTCTTCCGGCACGACGCGTGCGGGCACGAGAGCCGCCCCGAGGTGGTCTGCGCCGACTGCGGCGAGCCGATGACGGCGGCGAACACCCACGCCCGGATGGGCCCCGGCTACCCGACCGAACTGGCCGAACGCCCGGACGTACGGGAGCGGTTCGCCCGCTGAGCCGCTTACTCCGCGCGGGCGGCGGTAACCCTTGACAGGTAAGTCCATCTACGAAACTTTGGAGGTCAGAGCCCTGCCAGGGGCGGTACTGAGGAGGCTTGCCAGGCATGGAGTGGACGGGCGCACGGTACGTGGACGGGCCGACGGTCGAGGTGGACACCTGGATCGGAGCGCCGCCGGAGCGGGTCTGGGACCTGGTGTCCGACATCGAGCTGATGCCCGAGCTGAGCGGCGAACTGCAGGCCGCACGGTGGCTGGACGGCGTGACCGGCCCGGCCCTCGGCGCCCGCTTCACCGGCAGCAGCGCGCACGAGGCGCTCGGGGAGTGGCGGACCACCTCCTACGTCGTGGAGTGCGCCCCGCCGCGCGCCTTCGCCTGGGCCGTCGAGGACCCCGAACACCCCGCGGCGACCTGGCGGTTCACCCTCGCCCCCGAGGGCGGCGGCACCCGGCTGCGGCAGTGGGTCCGGCTGGGCCCCGGCCGGTCCGGTCTCTCACAGGCCATCGAGCGGATGCCGGAGAAGGAGCAGAAGATCGTCCACGTACGGCTGCGGGAGTTCGAACGGAACATCACCGCCACCCTCGGCGCGCTCAAGGAACGGGCCGAGGGCGCGGGCGCCGCTGCCGGGACGGCGGGCGCCTGATGCGTACCGCCACCACCATCGAGGCGTCCGGCGCCCCCTGGCCGGAACTGGTCCAGTACGTCACCGAGGCCGAGCGGCTGGGCCTGGACATCTGCTGGGTGGCCGAGGCCTGGGGCGCCGAGGCGCCGTCCGCGCTGGGCTACCTCGCCGCGCGCACCGACCGCATCCTGCTCGGCTCGGGCGTCATCCAGCTCGCCACCCGCACCCCGGTGGCCATCGCCCGCGCCGCGCTCACCCTCTCGCAGCTCTCCGAGGGCCGCTTCCTGCTCGGCCTCGGGCCGTCCGGGCCACAGGTGATCGAGGGGCTGCACGGCGTGCCGTTCGCCCGGCCGCTGACCCGGATGCGGGAGACCGTCGAGATCGTGCGGCAGGCGGTGGCCGGCGAGAAGATCGACTACTCGGGACGGGAGTTCACCGTCCCGCTGCCGGGCGGCGAGGGCCGGCCGATGCGCCTGTCGCTGCGCGCCGAACACGACATCCCGATCCACCTCGCCACCCTCTCGCCGAAGACGCTCCGGCTGACCGGCGAGATCGCCGACGGCTGGCTCGGCACCTCCTTCGTGCCCGAGGGGGCGAAGGAGGCGTACTTCGACCACCTGGACGCGGGGTTGGCCGCCGCCGGCCGGACGCGCGCGGACCTGGACGTCTGCCAGGGCGCCGAGGTGGCGTTCGCGGAGGACGAGGACGCGCTGCGCGCCATGGTGGCCGGGCGGAAGAAGGAACTGGCCTTCAGCCTGGGCGGCATGGGCTCGACGCACACCAACTTCTACAACGCCGCCTACAGCCGCCAGGGCTGGGCCGAGGCCGCGGCCGCGGTACGGGAGCGCTGGCAGGCCGGCGACCGGGACGGCGCGGCCGGGCTGGTCACCGACGCGATGGTGCTCGCCACCACGCTCATCGGCACCGAGGACATGGTCCGGGAGCGGCTGCGGATCTGGCAGGCAGCGGGCGTGGACACCGTACGCCTCTACCCCGCGGGCGACACCCCGGCCGCCCGCCTCGCCACCCTGGGGCGCGCGGTGGACCTGGTACGTCAGGTCACGGCGGAGCGGGCGGCGGCCTAGCGCGTCCAGCGGCTCGTGGCGGCGTCCCAGCGCCACAGCACCGTGACCCCGTCCTGCGCGCCCATCACGTGCCACGCGTTCCCGATCCACTGGATGCAGGGGATGGGCTCGGCCGCGAGCGGCGGCGGCGGAGCGAGCCCCACGACGTCGAGCTGCGGCAGTGCCTCGGCCGGGATGTCCACCGGGATCAGCACGTGCCAGCCCTGCTCGGTGCGCAGGCCGAGGGGCCGGGGCGACTCGGCCTGCGGGACCTCCGCGCGCCGCCCCGACTCGCGGCGCAGGAACCGGCGTACCGCGGCCCGGGTGCCGTCGTCGATCGCCCCCGCCAGCTTGGTGCCGAAGTGCGCGGCGACCGCCTGGAGGAAGGGCGTCACGGCCATGGTCACCGCGGCGGTGGTGACCAGGTCCGCCATGCCGCTGCCGGGCTGCGGGTACCCGTACGACTGCCCGGGCGGCTGTGGATACCCGTACCCCTGCCCGGGTGGCTGTGAATACCCGTATCCCTGCGCGGGCGGGTAGCCGTGTCCGTGCCCCTCGGGCGGGGGCGCGCCCTGCCACGCCTCCTGTTGCTCTTCCGGCTCCCCCATGACGCCTCCCTCAGGGGCCCACCGTGCCATCGATGGCCTCGCGGAGGAAGTCCGCGTGGCCGTTGTGGCGGGCGTACTCCAGGATGACGTGGAGCATGACGAGGCGGAGCGAGACGTCCTCGCCCCATCGCGCGGCGTGGGCGGTGACGTCGAGCGAGGGCGCCGCCGCCTCGATGCGGCGGGCGTGCGCGACCTCCGCCTGCCAGGCCGCGAACGCCTCCTCGCGGGTGGCGGTGCGCGCGTCGTACGCGACCTGGTAGTCCCCCTCGTCCGACCAGACGAGGGGGACGTCCTCGGCGTCGATCACCCGGCGGAACCAGGAGCGCTCGACCTCGGCCATGTGCCGTACGAGGCCGAGCAGGCTGAGCGTGGACGGCGGGCTGGAGCGGTGGCGCAGCTCCTCGTCGGTCAGGCCCTCGCACTTCATCGCGAGCGTGGCGCGGTGGAAGTCGAGGAAGGCGCGCAGCGTCTCCCGCTCGCCGCCGCGCGGGGGCGGTCCGATCCGTTCGACACCGCCGGCACTTTCGGTGGTCACCGATGCTCCTCCCTCGTGTTCCCCTCGTGCTTCCCCCGTGCCGCGCCCGTGCCGCGGCCTCGGCGGGAGGCTACCGCGTGGCCACCGGAGCCTCCCCCTATCCGTACAACCCTTCAGGCTCGCCGTGGGTCATCTCGAAGTTCGTATGTACGTACCGGAGAGGAACCATGTCCCAGCCCCCTCGCAAGCGCTCCCGGCGTCCCGTCGCCCTGGGCGCCACCGTCGTCGCTGCCGCCCTGGCCGGCGGCCTGCTCATCGCCCTGCCCGGCAGCGCGAGTGCCGCCGCGTCGGGCCTCGCCGACGACTTCAACGGCGACGGCTACCGCGATCTGGCGACCGCCGCCCCGGGCGCGGTCGCGAACGGGAAGGCCAAGGCGGGTGCCGTGGTCGTCAACTACGGCTCGTCGAGCGGGATCGGTGCCGCGCGCCACAAGACCACGACGCAGAGTTCCGCCGGCGTGCCGGGCGCCTCGGAGGCCTCCGACCGCTTCGGCACCGAACTCGCGCACGGCGACCTCAACGACGACGGCTACGGCGATCTCGTCGTGGGCACACCGCTGGAGGACGTCGGCGGCGATGCCGACGGCGGTTCGGTCACCATCCTGTGGGGCGGCGCCTCCGGCCTGTCGGGCGGCACGACGGTCAGCGATCCGAACCCCTCGGGCCACGACCGGTTCGGCCAGTCCCTCGCGGTCGGCGACTTCACCGGTGACGGGAAGGCCGATCTGGCGGTCGGTTCCACCGGCAAGGACGTGTGGATCTTCAAGGGCGGCTTCAGCAAGTCCGGCGGCGCGGCCGGGAAGCTGCGCTTCGACGCGCAGATCGAGTCCGGCGGGTACCCCAAGGGCGCCGTTCACCTGGCCGCCGGGGACTTCGACGGCGACGGCGCCGACGACGTGGTGGTGGGGTCCGCCGCGGGCAACTTCGTCTACCGCGGCGCCCCGACCGGGCCCACCTTCCAGACCGAGGCGGGCCCGGGCTACGCGGGCGCGCTCACCGTGGCCGACTTCGACCGCGACGGGCACGACGACCTGGTCGTCGGCACCGACTTCCTCGACCTCTTCGACCGGCCGGCCGAGGGCGGCTACGCCACCGTGTTCTACGGCGGCGCGGCGGGCGTCGACACCACGCGCAGCGCCGTCTTCAGCCAGGCGACCGCGGGTGTGCCGGGAGCGGACGAGTCCGACGACATGTTCGGTGGCACACTCGCCGCGGGCGACGTCAACGGTGACGGCTACCCGGACCTCGCCGTCGGCGCGGTCTTCGAGTCCATCGGCTCCGCGTCCCACGTCGGCAACGTCTGGGTGCTGCGCGGTGGCGCCGCCGGTCTGACGGGGGCCGGCGCCCAGTCCTTCCACCAGGGCACCCCGGGTGTCCCGGGCGCCAACGAGTCGTCGGACATGTTCGGCACCGCGGTCCACCTCGCCGACCACGACAAGGACGGCCGCGCCGACCTGTCGGTGGGCGCGGGCGGCGAGAACAGTGACGACGGCGCGGTGTGGGTCCTGCGCGGCTCCGCCGGAGGCACCACGGCCACCGGCGCCGTGAGCTTCGGTGCGTCGTCCGTCGGCATCGGGAAGTCGGGGGAGGACCCCATGTTCGGGGACGCCATGTCGGGCTCCTGAGCCGGCGGACGGGTAACCGGAAGGGGCGGCACCGGAGGATTCCGGTGCCGCCCCTTCCTCGTGCCGGCTCACGGCCGGCGGTGTGCCCGTGGCACACCAAGCCGTCAGCCCGCTTCGGTCTCCGCCGCCGGGGTTGCCGGCTGCTTCCCCAGCACGCTGTGGCGTCGCCCGTAGCCGAAGTACAGCGCCAGGCCGACCGCCAGCCAGACCAGGAAGCCGATCCAGGTGAAGACCTGGAGGTTGAGCATCAGGTACAGGCAGCACAGGAGCGAGACCAGCGGGATGACCGGCACCCAGGGCGTACGGAAGGCCCGCGGCAGGTCGGGCGCTGTCCGCCGGAGGATGAGCACGCTCGCGGAGACCGCGCCGAAGGCGAAGAGCGTGCCGATGTTGACCATCTCGGCGAGCAGGTCGAACTTCAGGAACGCGGCCAGGCACGCCATGAGGGCGCCCAGCACCCACAGGTTGATCTTCGGGGTGCCGTGCTTCGGGTCGACCTTGCACAGCGCCTTCGGCAGCAGCCCGTCGCGGGCCATCGCGAAGACCACCCGGCTCTGGGAGCGGAAGCAGATCAGGCTCACGGCGGTCAGGCCGACCACCGCGCCCACGCTGATGACGGTGGCGAAGCCCGGGTGCCCCTTGGCCGTGAAGGCATCGGCGAGCGGCGCCTGCACCGACAGCTCCGAGTAGTGCTGCATGCCGGTGACCACCAGGCACACCGCGACGTAGAGCACGGTGACGATGACCAGCGAGGCGATGATGCCGATCGGCAGGTCGCGCTGCGGCTTGCGGGTCTCCTCGGCGGTGGTGGCGACCATGTCGAAGCCGATGTACGCGAAGAAGACCAGCGCGGCGGCGCTGAGGATGCCGGACACGCCGAACGCGGTCGGGGTGATGCCCGTCAGCACCTGCAGCAGCGGGGCCTGGAGCCCGGAGACCTTGCCGGTCGGCTGCGCGTCGGGGATGAAGGGGTGGTAGTTCGCGGTGTCGATGAGGAACGCGCCCGCGACGATCACCAGCAGCACGATGGCCAGCTTGACCGCGACGAGCACGTTCGTGACGCCCTTGGACAGCTTGCCGCCGGCGATGAGCACACCGGTCAGCACGAGGATGAGCAGTGCGGCCGGCAGGTTCATGACGGAGCCGTCGCCGCCGCTCACGGCGGCCGGCAGGTGCAGGCCGATGCCGTGCAGCATCGAATTCAGATAGCCGGACCAGCCGACCGCGACCACCGAGGTCGCCAGCATCAGCTCCAGGCTCAGGGCCCAGCCGATGATCCAGGCGGGCAGCTCGCCGAGCGAGGTGTAGGAGTAGGAGTACGCGGACCCGGCGACCGGCACCGAGGACGCGAATTCCGCGTAACACAGCGCCGCGCAGCCGCAGACCGCGGCGGCGACGACGAAGGAGAGCGCGACGGCCGGGCCCGCCATGTTCCGGGCCACCGTGCCGGTCAGTACGAAGATTCCGGTGCCGAGAATGACACCTACCCCGAGGACGGTGAGATCCAGCGCGGAAAGATCACGGCGCAGGCGCTGTTCGCCTTCTCCGCGAGCCTCCTTCATTGCGCGTTCGAGGGGCTTTTTTCGTAGCAGACTCACGGTGTTTTTCCGAACTCTCAGGGTTACCCGGGAACAGAGGGTGGTGTCCCCGACCAGGGAGTGTCGGACAGTCGCGCAGCTCACCGCAACGCGACGCCCCGGTGTCTCACATGGTGATACGTATTTTCCGTGCCCGTATGTGTCCGGTCACATCACCGTACCGATGTGCCACGGCACGAATTCTTCCTCGCCGTATTCCATCGATTCGCTCTTCGTCGGCTCTCCCGAGGCGACCGCGAGGACGCGTTCGAAAATGGCCCGCCCCGTTTCCTCGACGGTACCGGTGCCGTCAATGATGCCGCCGGCGTTGATGTCCATGTCTTCGGCCATGTGCGCGAAGAGCGGGGTATTCGTGGCGATTTTCAGGCTCGGTACGGGCGCGCAGCCGAAAGCCGAGCCGCGCCCCGTGGTGAAACAGACCACCTGGGCGCCGCCGGCGACGATGCCGGTCACCGAGACCGGGTCGTAGCCGGGGGTGTCCATGAAGACGAAGCCCTTGGCGGTGACCGGCGCGGCGTAGTCGACGACGTCGGTGAGCGCGGTGGTGCCGCCCTTGGCGACGGCGCCGAGCGATTTCTCCAGGATGGTGGTGAGGCCGCCGACCTTGTTGCCGGGGGAGGGGTTGTTGTCCATCGAGCCGCCGTTCTTCGCGGTGTACTCGCGCCACCACGCGATCCGCTCCAGCAGCTTCTCGCCGACCTCCCGGGTGACCGCGCGGCGCACGAGCAGCTGCTCCGTGCCGTAGATCTCCGGGGTCTCGCCGACCACCCCGGTGCCGCCGTGCCGGACCAGCCGGTCCACGGCGTTGCCGAGCGCCGGATTGGCGGTGATGCCGGAGGCGGAGTCGGAGCCGCCGCAGTTCGTGCCGAGGATCAGCGCGCTCGCCGGCACGGTCGTCCGGCGGGCGCGGTCGGCTTCGGGCAGCATGTCGGTCAGCCGCTCGACGCCGGCCGCCACGGTCTTCCGCGTGCCGCCCAGCTCCTGGATGGTGCTCGCGAAGACCGGCAGGTCGGCGCGGAGCGGCAGCCCGTCGGTCAGCGTCTTGACCTGGTTGTCCTCACAGCCCAGCCCGAGGAGCAGGAAGCCGGCGAAATTCGGGTGCGTCAGGTAGCCGCGCATCACGCGCCGCAGTACCTCGATGCCCTCGCCGTCCGCCGCCAGCCCGCAGCCCTGGCCGTGGGTGAGCGCCACCACGCCGTCGATGTGGTGGTAGTCGTCCAGGATGCCGGAGTGCCGCAGCCGTGCCGCGATCTGCTTGGCGGCGGTGGCCGAGCAGTTGACGCTGGTGAGGATCCCCAGGTAGTTGCGGGTACCGACCGTGCCGTCGGCGCGTACGTACCCCTGGAAGGTGGCCCGCTCGGACTCCGGCAGCAGCTCCGTGGGCCGGGCGTCCACCGAGAACTCGCAGTCCCGCTCGAACTCCCGGTACTCCAGATTGTGCAGGTGGACATGGTCGCCGGGCTCGATGTCCACGGCTGCGAAGCCGATGATCTGGCCGTACCGCAGGACCGGCGCGCCCCGGCGGACGGCGCGCAGCGCGACCTTGTGGCCGCGGGGGACGTCGGCCCGGAGCGGTACGGCCCGGCCGTCCGCGTCGACCGGGGTGCCCGCCGGCAGGTCGGTGACCGCGGTCGCGACATCGTCCTGCGGCTGGAGGCGGAGGGTGCGGGCGGTGGCGGGCGGGACCATGAGCACCTCGATACGGGGACGGAGCGGGCGACCGGACTGTCGGGTGTTCGAGATATCGGTCAGCGGTTGATATCCGGAGCACGCTAGGACCGGGGGCGAGGGGGTGTCAACGATGCCTCCCCGCTCGCTCCGCGGGCGGGCGCACCCTGATGTGCCCTCAAAAGCGGCCCGCTCCCCGCTCATTGACGCCGCTCAGAGGGCGGCTTTACGCTCCCGCTCAACAGGTCGGACAGCGTTCGAAATATCGAACGTAAGCAGAGAGGCTCCCATGCTGACGACGCCCCTGAGCGGTGTGATCCCGGTCGTCCCGACGATCTTCGACGACGACGAGGAGCTGGACCTCGCCGGCCTGGCCCGGGTCGTCGACTACCTCATCGACGGTGGCGCCGACGCGCTGTGCCTCCTCGCCAACTACTCCGAGCAGTTCTCGCTGACCGACGAGGAGCGCGACCAGGTCTGCCGTACCGTCCTCGAACACACCGCGGGACGCGTCCCGACGGTCGTGACCACCAGCCACTACAGCGCCCGCATCGCCGCCCGCCGCAGCAAGGAGGCGCAGGCCATGGGCGCCGACATGGTCATGCTGATGCCGCCGTTCTTCGGCGCCACGATGGCCGTCCCCGAGGCGGCACTGACCGACTACTTCACCACCGTTGCCGCCGCCACCGACCTGCCGCTCATGGTCCAGGACGCCCCGATGTCCACCACCCCGCTCCCCGTCGGCCTCCTCGTCCACCTGATCAAGGAGGTGCCGCAGCTGCGGTACGCCAAGATCGAGACGCCCGGCGCCGCCGACAAGCTCCGTACCCTCATCGCCGCCGTCGGCGACCAGCTGGAGGGCCCGTTCGACGGCGAGGAGGCGGTCACCCTCATACCGGACCTGGACGCCGGCGCGGTCGGCACCATGTCCAGCTCGACGGTGCCCGACCGGCTCGGCCGGATCGTGCGCCGCTACCACGCGGGCGACCGGCAGGGCGCGGTCGAGGACTGGGAGGCGCTGCTGCCGCTGATCCACTACGAGAACCGGCAGTGCGGGCTGCGCGCGCAGAAGATCCTGCTCGCGGAGGGCGGCGTCATCGGCTCGGACCGCACCCGCGCCCCGTTCGGCCCGGTGCCGCCCGAGACCCGCGAAGGCCTCCTCGAACTGGCCCGCCGCCACGACCCGCTGGTACTGCGCTGGGCGCGCTGACGCCCGCCGCGGCAGGAGAACGACCGGGAGCCACTGCCCATGCCGGCGGGCGTCGGCCACGGGGGGGGGAGGCGTCGGCGATGGGGGGAGGCGTCGGCCACCGGGGGAGGGGACGGCCACTGGGGAAGAGACGGACACGGGGGGAGGCGGCGGCGTCAGGAGTCCCGGTCCTCGACCAGGACGATGTGGCGGAGGTAGTGGCAGCCGAGCCGGACGAGCAGGCCGGCCTGATGGCGGTCCAAGCGCACCTCGATCCGGTCGTGGCGCGCGTCGGTCGCGAGGTTCAGCAGATCGGAGGCGCAGCCCACGCTGAGGAAGTGCAGCCGGGACAGGTCCACGACCAGGCCGCCGCCGGGTGCCACGCGCGTGAACGCCTCGCGCAGCGCGGCCAGCCAGTCGACCCGGGTGGCCAGGTCGGCCTCGCCGATGAGCCGGACGCGCCCCGCCGTGTGCAGCGCCCGCAGCATGCCGGGCGCTTCGAGCAGGTTCTGCGGGTGGGCCGCGCGCACGGCAGCGAGCACGGCCGGCTCGAACGCGCCGGTGTCGTACGCGCAGACCTCGCTGTACGGGCGGGCGGTGAACAGGTGCGCCGCGTTCGCCTCACCGGCCACCACCTCCTCCACGTCCGCGCCGAGGTCGCTGACCCAGTGCATGTCGAGGTAGGTGCGCAGTCCGGAGTAGCGATTCGCCAGGGCCTGCTCGGTCTCCTCCCGGATGCGCTGCCACTGACGGGCCGCGGTGAAGCGGGGAGCGGGGTGGAGCAGCCTGCGCATGCTGGAGAACTCCAACTGCCCTCGCTCGCACGCGAAGTCCAGCGGGGCCCCGTACTCCTCCAGATGTGCGCGGACCTCGTGCTCGCCGGTCTGCGGCGGGGGACAGACGAGCACCCGCTCACCGCGCTCCAGGCCCCGCCAGACGAAGGCGGCCACCAGGTCCCACGCCGGCCGCGCCGCGTACCGGCAGAACGCATGGTCCCCCGAGCGCATCCGTTGGACAGGCAACGTGCCGCGGCGTCGCTGCTCCCCGGCCATCACCCGTCGCCTCCCGTCGCGCCGCCGTCCGGAGCGCACCCACGTCACTGCCGCAGCAGAACATAGGCGAACCGGCCCGTGCCGCAGCCCGCCCGACCGGCAACTGCACGAGTGTGTCGCACAACCGACCGGCTGAGCCCACATCCGACCGATCCGATGCCGTATACCCACCGATGCTGTCGGCGCCATGCTGTCGGCGCCTTCCCGAGGCGCGGCCGCCGCCCGCTACCGCCATCCCGCGGCTGCCTTCCCGAGGCCGCCGTCGTCCCCGCGATCGCCGTCGTCCCCGCGATCGCCGTCGTCCCCGCGATCGCCGTCGTCCCCGCGATCGCCGTCGTCCCCGCGGCGGCCGAACGGTCCGGCCGAACGGTCGGGCCGAACGTTCCGCCCCCTGCGGCCGATCCGGTGGCGGCGGACACCGGAGGAAGGGACCATCGGTGGGTGACGGATTCGCGACCGCTGCTCATGCTCGACGTCGACGGCCCGCTCAACCCCTGGCTCGCGCCGGAGGCGCGCCTCGCCGGTTACGCCGTGCACCGGATGCGGCCGCCGGGCTGGGAGCCGCCGCACGATCCGCTGCTCGTCCGGCTCAACCCCGCGCACGGCCCGGCGCTCCTCGCCCTCGGTTGCGAACTGGTGTGGGCCACGACGTGGAAGGACGCCGCCAACGCCTGGATCGCGCCGGTCCTCGGCCTGCCCGCGCTGCCCTACCTCGACTGGCCCGACGGTCACCACGTGGACCCCACCGGCGTGCACTGGAAGACCCGGCACCTGGTGCGCTGTGTGGCAGGCCGCCCCTTCATCTGGGTGGACGACGAGATCGGCCCGACGGACCGCCGCTGGGTGGCCCGCCACCACACCGGGCCCGCGCTGCTGTACCGGGTCGACCCGGCGGTCGGCCTGCGCCCGGACGACTTCGACACCCTCGCCGCCTGGGCCGCGCGCCCCACCCCGGGCCCGGCAGCTGACAAGCCCTGACCACCTCGCCCGCTACGGCAGGAGGGCCAGCCACCTTGTCCGCTACGGGACGAAGGCTGACCACCGTGCCCGCGACGGGACGAGGGCCGGCCACCCGGCGTCGCGCGGACCCGGGCCGGGCGGATCGCCGCGCCGGATCGCCGCGCCGTAGAGCGGACGTCAACCCTCCGCTGTCCGCCGGACGCAGGACCGCGCACGGGCCCATTGACCGGCGGAGCGCCGACCCATACGTTCGAGCCTCGGCGCGCGGTGCGACACGTGTGCCACCGACCGGCCGACGACGCACGTGCGCAGCGCCCTCCCCCTCTGTCCCGCGCCCCCGAGTGGCGCGCCGTCCGAAGGAGGCCCAGGTGTCCGTCACCATCTGCTCCCTGCTGTGGGACGCGAACCGGCACGGCGCCGGTACCCAGAAGATCTCGTACGGCAGCGACGGCTACCACCTCGTCCGGTTCCCGTACGGCGAGACGGACGAGAACTACGACCCGTGGCGCATGCACGACCCGGCCAACGGCGGCGGCTCCGCCTCGACCTTCCCCGACGCCCGCTCCGGGCTGATCTGGCCCAGCCACGACGGCTGGGGCGTCCTGTCCGCGATGGTCTTCTGGGCCGCCGACGCCCGCCCCAACGAGTACCGCGCCCGCTTCGTCCGCGACCCGCTCGGCACCGGCAGCGGATACGACTCCACGGCCACCACGGACACCTGGAAGACCGGCGGCGGCCAGTACAAGACCTACATGTGGCAGATCTTCGTCCACCCCGGCACCCCGCTCGGCCTCAAGATCTCCGCCCGCGGAACCGGCGACACCAAGGTGCCGGTCCCCATCACCCACGCCCAGTTCAAGCTGGCCATCCACACGGACGTGAAGCGGCCCTGAAAGTAGGGCTGACCTGGCCTGATGTCCAGTGGCTGGCGGAACCGAAGGCGCCGACTCGATAGTTCGGTATCCGTCGGGCCAAGGTGGATGTGGGCGCATCGCAGCGGCCGGGGCGGGGTCACTCGTCTTCAGGTGTGTGGTCTTCTGCGGTCAGCTTCAGTCGACCTCATGCTGACCTCTTGCCGACTTTCCTGACAGGGCGTCACCCAAGAGAGCGTGCTGAAGGAAGGGGGAGGCGTAGTCCTTCGATTGCGTCTTCCTTGCACGATAGCCATAGCTAATCTGGGCTCAGAGGTCTCCGGCGCCCGACTGCGCCATGGATGCTGGCCAGGTGTAGGGGTGGGCAGTGGTCGATGTCTAGAAGCTCTATGACCTGCGAAGATGTGAGTGACGCGCTTAGAACTCCTAACGAAATGATCTTCGAGGTGGTTGGATCGCTCCGGGACTGATGATCTGGGGGCGTGGGGTGGCTCGGCCGAAGCCGTGGGAAGTCGA
>NZ_JOFQ01000016.1 GCF_000718305.1 Streptomyces niger | reverse complement strand
ACCGTCACGTGCTCGTCCCGGAGGAGTTGCCACATGGCGTCGGCGTTGCGGGTGGTGTCGTGGCTGACGATGACGGCGCGGCCGCCGGTGGCCAGGGCGCCCCACAGTTCCCAGACGCAGTTGGCCAGCAGGTGCAGGACGGTGTGGTGTTCGACGGCGTAGGCCGCGCCGGTCTTGAGGATGGCGAGCAGGCCGACGGCCGTCTGGAGGCTGCGCTCGACCGAGAGGGCGATGAGCTGCTCCGGGCCGGCGCCGTGGGACAGCAGGTGGTGGGCCAGCCGGTTCGCCGCCTCGTCCAGCTCTCGGTAGGTCAGTGTCTCGCCCGCGCAGGAGACGGCGAGCGCGTCCGGGGTGAGCGCGGCCCGCTGGGCCACCCGCTCGTGGATCGTGCCCTCCCAGGGGGCCGTGCCCTCCGTGACACCCCACTCCCGAACCAACCGGTCCCACTCGCCTGCGGCCAGCATGGAAACAGCCGAGACCGGCTGCTCCGGCGTGGCGGCCATGCCGGTGAGCAGTGCGGTCAGATGCGCCGCCAGCCGCTCGACGGTGGCCGCATCGAACAGCTCGGGGTCGTAGGCGAGGGCGAACGCCAGCTCGTCACCGGCGTACGCGATGAGGTTCAGCGGGAAGTTGGTGACGTCCGCGCCTTCGAGGCCGTGCAGCCGGACACCGTCGTCGGCCTGCCCGGTGTCGCCGTCCACGGGGAAGTTCTCGAAGGCGACCAGGCTCTCGAAGAGGTTGGTGCCCCGTTCGACGCCGCTCCAGCCCTGGATGCGCGGCAGCGGCACGTACTCGTACTGCCGCGCCTCGACCTGCGCCTCCTGCACACCGGCCAGCCACTCGCCGACCGGCAGATCACCGTCGACGGCGACCCGCACCGGAAGCGTGTTGATGAGCATGCCGACCATGGAGTCCGCGCCGGGGAGGTCGGCGGGGCGGCCCGAGACGGTGGCGCCGAAGACGACGTCCTGCTCGCCCGCGTACCGGGACAGCAGCAGCGCCCAGGCACCCTGGACGACGGCGTTGACGGTGAGCCGGTGAGCGCGCGCGAAGTCGTAGAGCTGCCGCGAGGCGCCGGCCGGGAGGCGGGTCACCAGCCGCTCGGCGGACTGCGCGCGGTGGGAGGTGGTGGGGCGACGGTCGTACGGCAGCGCCGTCGGCTCGTCGAAGCCGTCCAGCAGCGCGCGCCAGTACGCCTCCGCCTCCGTCAGGTCCTGGTGCTCCAGCCACTCCACGTAGGCGCTGAAGGGGCGCCGTGCGGGCAGGGCGGGCCGCTCGCCGGCCTGCAGCGCCCGGTAGGTCGTGGTCAGCTCGTCGAGCATCTGGAAGGTGCTCCAGCCGTCCAGCAGCACGTGGTGGGAGGTGCGCAGGACGCGGACCGCGGTGTCGGACGTCCGGGCGAGGGCGATCCGCACCAGCGGGGTGGCCGACAGGTCGATGCCGCGCGCCCGGTCCTCCGCCAGGTGGCGGGCCAGCGCCTCGGCCTGCTCGTCAGCGCTCAGGCCGCGCCAGTCCAGGTGGGTGACCGGCGTCGCCACGCGTCTTCGGACCACCATCAGTGGGCGGTCCACCTGCTCCCACACCACACTGCCGCGCAGGATCTCCAGGTGGTCGGTGACGTGGTGCCAGGCCCGCTCCAGGAGCCGGGGGTCGGTGACGCCGTCCAGGACGAAGCTCATCTGCTCGAAATAGGCACCGGAACCCGGTTCGGCGAGGGTGTGGAAGAGCATGCCGCTCTGCATGGGGGTGAGCGGGTAGATGTCCTCGACGTCCCGGCCGTCCCCGGCGATCCGGTCCACGGCGGCCTGGTCCAGGCCGGCGAGCGGGAAGTCGGACGGGGTGGCGCCGCCGCTCGCCGGGTCCTGGCAGTGGTCCAGCAACGCCCGCAGGGCGGTGAGGTGTGCGTGCGCCACCCGCTCCACCGTCGGCCGGTCGAAGACCTCGCCGGAGAAGATCCAGGTGAAGCCCAGGCTGCCGTCCTCGACCATGCCGACGATGTCGAGCAGGTACGGGCGGGGCTCGTCCGCCGCGTGGTCCTGGCCGAGGGCCGGCAGCCGGTCGCGGACCAGCCCGTCCTGCGCCGTGGTGCCGTCCCACTGACCGAGGTAGTTGAAGCTGACCGGGGGCAGCGGGTCGGCGTGCAGGGCGTGGCCCGGGGCACCGGGCAGGGAGAGGAACCGCAGGGCGTCGTAGCCGAGGCCGCGGCCCGGTACGGCCCGCAGCTGCTCCTTGACGGACTTGACCGCCACGTCCCAGCCGCCCGCGGGCAGCGTGAGCGCCACCGGGAAGTGCGTGGTGAACCAGCCGACGGTGCGGGAGAGGTCGACGTCGTCGAAGAGCTCTTCGCGGCCGTGCCCCTCCAGGCCGAGGACGAGCCGGTCGGCACCCGTCCATCCGGACAGGGTGCGGCCGAGGGCGGTGACCAGAATGTCGTTGATCTGCGTCCGGTACACGGACGGGACGCGGTGCAACAGCGCCGCGGTCTCCTCGCGGCCGAGGCGCACCTCGACGGTCTGCTCGGCGGCGGTGATGTTGCGGCCGGCCGGGTGGTCGACGGGGAGGGCGGGGGCGTTGCGGGGGTCGACGGAGCGCCAGTGGCCGATCTCGTGGTCGAGGCCGCCGTCGCGGACGTGTGCGGTGAGGCGTGCGGCCCACTGCTGGTAACTGCTCGTCCTGGGCCCGAAGTCGGCGGCCTGCCCCTGCGCGAGCTTGTCGTACGCGGTCGCCAGGTCCTCCAGGAGGACCCGCCAGGACACGCCGTCCATGACGATGTGGTGGACGGCGAGGAAGAGGCGCGGGGCCGTGTCGTCGCCGAGCAGGAAGTGGACGCCCTTGATCAGCGTGCCGGTGGACAGGTCCAGTGCGCGCTGGGCCTCCAGCGCGGCGTCGTTCAGGGCCTGCTCGACGTCTTCGGCACCGCCGAGGTCGCGGACGGTGAGGATGTCCGTGGGCCGGTCGCCGTACTCCTGTACCCACTCGGCGCCCTGGCGGGTGAAGCGCAGGCGCAGCGCGTCGTGGTGGGCGACGACGGCGTGGAGGGCGCGCTCCAGCAGCGCGGCGTCCGTGTCCGGGGCGAGTGCGAGGTGCACGGACATCGCGTAGTGGTCGGGGTCGACGGTGTGCTCGTCGAGGAACCAGCGCTGGATGGGCGTGAGTTCGACCCGCCCGGTGATCTCCTGGGGTGCCGCGGACGACGGCTGTCCGGCGGTGGTGACGACGCCCGCGAGAGCGGCCACGGTCTGGTGCAGGAAGAGCAGTTTGGACGTGAGGAGCAGGCCCGCCTGGCGGGCGCGCGAGACGACCTGGATGGAGAGGATCGAGTCGCCGCCCAGGTCGAAGAAGTTGTCGTGGATGCCGACGCGTTCGACGCCGAGCACATCGGCCCAGACTGCGGCGAGGGTCTCCTCGGTCGCGTCGCGGGGCGCGGTGTACTCCGTCGCGTGCCGGTCGGCCTGGGCCTCGGGCTCGGGCAGCGACCGCCGGTCGACCTTGCCGTTCGGCGTGCGCGGCAGCCGGTCCAGCGTGACGAAGAGCGCGGGGACCATGTAGTCGGGCAGCCGGCCGGACAGGTGGGTGCGCAGCTCGGAGATGCCCGGCTCCGCCTCGGCGCGCTCCGGCACCACGTACGCCACCAGGCGCCGCCGGCCGGAGTCCTCCTGCCGGGCCAGCACCACGGCGTCCCGCACGTCCGGGTGGGTGAGCAGGGCGCTCTCGACCTCGCCGAGCTCGATGCGGAAGCCGCGGATCTTGACCTGGTCGTCGGCGCGCCCGAGGAACTCCAGGTCCCCGGAGGCCAGCCGGCGGGCCCGGTCGCCGGTGCGGTACAGCCGGTCCCCGGGTACGAAGGGGTTGTCGGTGAACCGCTCGGCGGTCAGCTCCGGGCGCCCGTGGTAGCCGCGGGCGATGCCCTCACCGCCAATCCAGATCTCGCCGGGCACGCCCCGCGGGACCAGGTTCCGGTGCGCGTCCAGGACGTACACGCGGGTGTTGGGCAGCGGGCGGCCGATGGGCACGTACACGCTGTGGCGCAGGCTCTCCTCGGTCGGCACGAAGACCGTGGAGTCGACGGTGGCCTCGGTGCCGCCGTACGCGTTCACCACGACGCAGCGGGGCGGGATGCGGCGCAGCAGGGCGCGGCAGTCCTCCACGCGCCACCCCTCGGAGCCGACGGAGATCAGCCGCAGCGCGGGGAAGTCCTCGCCGCGCCGCTCGACCTCCTGCACGACGGCGTTGAGCAGGGACGGCACGATCTCCAGGCCGGTGGCGCCGGTCTCGGCGACCAGGTCGAGGAGCGCGGGCGGCTCCGTGGTGACGTCCTTCGAGGCAATGATCAGCGCGCCGCCGAAGGGCAGGGACCGGATGAGGTCGGCGAAGAAGAGGTCGACAGAGAGGCTGGACACCGACAGGAAGCGCAGTTTCAGGTCCGCGAGTCCGTACCGCTCGTCCCAGGCGGTGAGGATGTGCCGTACGTTGCGGTGCTCCACGGCGACGCCCTTGGGGTTGCCGGTGGAGCCCGAGGTGTAGATGACGTACGCCAGGTCCTCCGGGGCGACGGTGACCGGCGGCGGGGTGACGGGCAGCCGCCCGATCTCCTCCCGCTCCGCGTCGAGGTCGACGATCCGCAGGCCGTTCCCGCCGGGCAGCCGGCCGCGCACCGCGGTGCGGCTCACCACGATCCGGGCCCCGGAGTCCGCCAGCATGTAGGCGAGCCGGTCGTCGGGGAAGGCCGGGTCGAGCGGGACGTAGGCGGCGCCCGCCCGGAGGATGCCGAGGAGGCCGACGGCCATGGCGGACCCCCGCTCGACGCTCAGCCCGACCAGCGAACCGGGGCCGGCACCCAGGGTGACGAGGTGGTGGGCGAGCTGGTTGGCGCGCTCGTCCAGCTCCCGGTGGGTGAGCGTGGCGTCCTCGGCGACCAGCGCGACCGCGTCGGGTGTCCGGGCGGCCTGTGCGGTCAGCCGCTCGTGGAGGAGCGCGGGGTCGCCGGCCGGCAGGCCGGTGGCGTTCCACTCGACGGCGAGCTCGTGCCGCTCGTCCTCGGTGAGGAGCGGGAGGCCGGCCACCGGCCGGTCCGGGTCGGCGACCGCACCGGCGAGCAGGACGCCGAGGTGGCCGGTCATCCGGGCGATGGTGTCCGCGTCGAAGAGTTCGGTGCTGTACTCGACCAGGCCGTGCAGGCGCCCGTCGCGCTCCTCGAACTCGAAGGTGAGGTCGAACAGCGAGGCGTCCCGTTCGAGCGGGTACGGCGCGACGGTGGCGCCGGGGAGGGCGAGGGTGTCGGTGGGGGCGTTCTGGAGGACGACCATGGCCTGCACGAGCGCCGTGCGGCTGGGGTCGCGCTCCGGCTGGAGCGCTTCCACGAGCTTGTCGAACGGCACGTCCTCGTGCGCGAAGGCGTCCAGGACGGTGTCCTTGACCCGGGCCAGCAGCTCGGTGAAGGTCAGCTCGGGCGTCGCCTGGGTGCGCAGCACGACGGTGTTGACGAGGAAACCGACGAGCTGTTCCAGGTCCTTGTGCCCGCGGCCGGCGGACGAGGTGCCGACCGCGATGTCCTCCTGCCCCGACCAGCGCGCGAAGACGGCCTTCACGGCGGCCGTCAGCGCCATGAAGAGCGTCGCACCCTGCGTGCGGGCGAGCTCCTTGAGCGCGGTGACGGTCCCGGCGGGCAGGTCGAACTCGTGCACCGCACCGGCGGAGGAGCGCACCGCGGGGCGCGGCCGGTCGGTGGGCAGTTCCAGCGGGGAGATGCCCTTCAACCGGTCGCGCCACCACGCGAGCTGCCGGTCGAGGAGTTCGCCGTCGGCCATCCGGCCGCGCTGCCAGGCGGCGAAGTCCGGGTACTGGACGGCGACCTCGGGCAGCCGGGCCGGGCGGCCCTCGGACCGGGCCGTGCAGAGCTCGCCCAGCTCCCTGGCGATGACACCCATGGACCAGCCATCGGTGACGATGTGGTGCATCCCCAGGATGCAGATGTGGTCGTCGTCGGCGAGACGCACGAGCAGCACACGGACCAGCGGCCCGGCCGCCAGATCGTACGGCCGTGTCATCTCCGCCCGTACGGCCTCGCGGGCGGCGTCCTCACCGTCGGCTTCGACGGTCACCCACTCCGGGTCGAGCCGGTCGTGGACGATCTGCACCCCCACGCCGTCCCGGGACCCGAACGTCGTCCGCAGCGCCTCGTGACGGGCCACGAGGTCGCCGACGGCGGCGCGCAGCGCATCCGCGTCGAGGGGCCCGCCGATCCGCACGGGCAGCGCGGAGTGGTAGTCGGCGCTCTCCGGCGCGAAGTCCTCCAGGAACCACAGGCGCTCCTGACCGAAGGACATGCGCAGGTCACCGTCGCGCGGCACCGCCGGCACCAGCGGTGCCGCGGCGGCCGCCGCGGCCCCTGCCCGGCCGGCCAGGCGCTGGGCGAGCGCTTCGCGGAGGTGGTCGGGGAGCGCGGCTATCCGGTCCGCGTGGTCAGACGGCGTGTTCATGGGCAGGTTCCCCCTGGAAAGTACGGTCGGTGCTCGACGAGCGGGTCACAGCGGTGGTGGTGGCCACCGGGCCGGACCGTCGGTGTGCTGGTCATGGGCCGCGCGGCGGGGCGGCGGCCGCGGGTGGTGCCCGCCGCCTCGCCGCGCGGGGCGTCAGGCGGCGCCGGTGCGCAGGGTGCGCGGGCGCATGTCGGTCCAGTGGGTCTCGACGTACGCGAGGCACTCCTCGCGGGGGCGGTCGGCGAGCACGGTCTCCCAGCCGGCCGGGACGGCCGTGCCGGTGGGCCACAGCGAGTGCTGGCCCTCCTCGTTGACGAGGACGTCGTAGGAGCGGTCGGACTGCTCGAAGGGGTTGGACACGGTGAGCCTTTCGGTTCGGAAAAGAAGGGGTCAGGGGGTGGTGCCGGCGGACGCCTCCAGCTCCGCCAGGATCAGTTCCTCGATGCCGGCGGCGGTCTCGGCGACCGTCGGCCGGTCGAAGAGGGCCCGCGGTGACATGCCGGTGCCGAACAGGGAGTTGAGCCGCGCCACCGTGCGCAGGGCGACCAGCGAGTCCCCGCCGAGCTCGAAGAAGGTGTCGTGGACGCCGACCCGTTCGGCGCCGAGCACTTCCTGCCAGACCTCGGCGATCAGCTCCTCGGTGGGCGTCCTCGGGGCCACGTACTCCGTGCCGGTGCCGATCCGCTGCTCCGGCGCCGGCAGCGCCTTCCGGTCGACCTTGCCGTTGGCGGTCAGCGGCAGGGCCGTCAGCGTGGTGTACGCCGCCGGGAGCATGTGCTCCGGCAGCGCGGCCGCCAGGTGCGCGCGCAGCTCGGCAGTGCCGGGCAGCGGGGTGCCGCCGGCCGGGACCAGGTGGCCGACCAGGACCGTCCGGCCCGACTCGGGGTCGGTGTGCGGCACGACGGCGGCGTCGCCGACGGCGGGGTGGGCCACCAGCGCGGCCTCGATCTCGCCCGTCTCCACGCGGAAGCCGCGGATCTTGACCTGGCCGTCGGTGCGGCCGAGGAACTCCAGGGTGCCGTCCGGCCGCCACGCCACCAGGTCGCCGGAGCGGTACATCCGCGTGCCGGGGGCACCGAACGGGTCGGCGACGAAGCGTTCCGCGGTCAGCCCGGCCCGGCCGTGGTAGCCGCGGGCCAGCCCCGCACCGGCGATGCACAGCTCGCCCGGCACGCCGATGGGCGCCGGCTCCAGGGTCTCGGTCAGCACGTACACCCTGGTGTTGGCGAGCGGGACACCCAGCGGCACGGAACCGGAGCCCAGAGCGTCGCGCAGGTCGTGCGTGGTGGTGAAGGTGGTGGCTTCGGTGGGCCCGTACCCGTTGGTCAGCCGCAGTGCGGGGTGCGCGTCCAGAACCCGCGCGCAGTGGTCGGAGGAGAGCCGGTCGCCGCCCGCGACGAGCTGGCGCAGCCCGGCGAACACACCGATGTCGTCGTCGGTGATCTGGTGGAACAGGCCCGCGGTGAGCCACAGGTGGGTGACGCCGCCTTCCTTCAGCCACCGGCCCAGCTCAGCCGTGGTGGGCAGCTGCGGCGGGTGCACGGCCAGCCGTGCCCCGCGGAGCAGCGCCGCCCACAGTTCGAACGTCGAGGCGTCGAAGGACAGCGAGGCGAACTGCGCGACGGTGTCGCCCGGACCGATGTCGGTGTACTCGGTGCCGTGCACCAGGCGGACGACGGCCCGGTGCGGGGTGAGCACGCCCTTGGGAGTACCGGTCGAGCCGGAGGTGTAGAGGACGTAGGCCAGGTCGTCCGGTGCCGGCGGCGGCGCGGGTGCCGTGCCGCCCGGCCGGGCGGCAACGGCCGCGGCGTCGCGGTCCAGATCGACGACGCGGGCCCCGGAGGCGGGCAGCCGGTCGCGCAGCCGCTCCTCGGTGACCAGCAGTTCCACCCCGGCGTCCGCGATCATGTACGCCAGCCGGTCGGCCGGGTAGTCAGGGTCCAGCGGTACGTAGGCGGCACCCGCCTTGAGGACGGCGAGCAGTGCGGTGACCGCCTGCGCGCCGCGCTCCAGGCACAGACCCACGAGGGCGTCCGGACCGGCGCCGAGGGAGACGAGGTGGTGGGCGAGCCGGTTGGCCCGCTCATCCAGCTGACGGTAGGTCAGCTCCTGGCCCGCGTGGGTCAGGGCCACCGCGTCGGGATGCGCGGCGACCCGCGCGGCGAACAGCTCCGGCAGCGCTGCCTCGGGCAGCTCGTGGGCGGTGTCGTTCCAGGCCCGCACGGTCAGCTCGGTCTCGGCGGCGGTGCGCATCGGCACCGCGGCGACCTGCGTCCCGTCGGCACCGGCGGCGAGGGAGACGAGCAGCGCCTCCAGGTGGCCGCAGAGCCGGCCTGCGGTCCCGTCGTCGTACAGCTCGGTGTCGTACGCGAGGGTGTAGGTCAACTCGTCGCCCGCGTAGGCGATCAGGTTGAGCGGGTAGTTGGTGGCCTCGGTTCCCGAAAGGCCGCGCAGGCGCAGCCCGTTGGCGGCGGCCGACTCGTCGTCCATCGGGTAGTTCTCGAAGACGACCAGACTGCGGAAGAGATCGTCACCGCGCTCGACGTCACTGCACGCCTGGATGCGCGGCAGCGGTACGTACTCGTACTGGCGCGCCTCGGCCTGGGACTGCTGGATGTCCGCGAGCCAGTCGGTGACCGGTGCGCTCCCGTCCACGCGCACCCGGACCGGCAGGGTGTTGATGAGCATGCCGATCATCGACTCGGCCCCGGGCAGACCGGCCGGACGGCCGGAGACGGTGGCACCGAAGACCACGTCCTGCTGTCCCGAGTGCCGGGCCAGCAGCAGCGCCCAGGCGCCCTGCAGCACGGTGTTGACGGTGAGCCGGTGCCGGCGGGCGAAGTCGAACACCTTCCGGGAGGCCTCCGGCGACAAGCAGCGCGAGAGCCGCCCGGTGGAGCCGGTGCGGTGGCCGGGCGCGGTGTGCCGCAGCACCGGCAGCGGGGTCGGTGTCGAGAAGCCGGCCAGGGTGTCCCGCCAGTAGCCCTCGGCAGCGGCCATGTCCTGCCGCTCCAGCCAGTCCACGTACGCCCGGAAGGGCCGGCGGGCGGGCAGTACCGGTTCCCGGCCGGCGGCGAGGTCCGCGTACGCGGAGTGCGTCTGGGCGAGGAGGTCGAAGGTGGACCACCCGTCGAGCAGGATGTGGTGGAAGGCGCACACCAGCCGGACCGTGGTGTCCGTGAGCCGGATGACGGTGAGCCGCATCAGCGGCGCGCTCGTCAGGTCGACGGGGCGTGCCCGGTCCTCGGCGACGAAGCGGCGGACCGCCTCGTCGCGCTCCCCGGCGGACAGCGCGCGCAGGTCGAGGTGTGTCACGGGCATGGTGACCTGGCGCCGTACCACCATCAGCGGGCGCTCGACGTCCTGCCACTCCAGCGACGAACGCAGCACGCCGACGCGGTCGGCGACCTGCTGCCAGGCCCGGGCGAGCAGGGCCGGGTCGGTGACGCCGTCGAGCTCGAAGGTCATCTGCTCGGCGTAGGCGGCCGGGTCGGACAGGGTGTGGAAGAGCATGCCGCTCTGCATCGGGGTGAGCGGGTGGATGTCCTCGATGTCGCGGCCGTTGCCGGCGATCCGGTCGACTGCCGCCTGGTCGAGCCCGGCCAGCGGGAAGTCGGACGGCGTCGCCCCGCCGTTCCCGGGCTGCAGGCAGTGTTCCACCACCTCGCACAGCGCCGCGCGGAACGCGTCGGCCAGCCGCTGGACGGTCTCGGTGCGGTGCGCGGCGGGGGAGTGGATCCAGTCGATGCGCAGTTCACCGTCGCCGACGGCGGCGACGATGTCGATGAGGTGCGGACGGGGCTGCTCCGGGGCCTGGTCGGCGCCGAGCGCCGCCAGCCGGGCGCGTACGAGGCCGCCGTCGTCGGCGGTGCCGTCCCACTGACCGAGGTAGTTGAAGCTGATCTCGGGGTGCGGGGCCGTCGCGAGGGCGGTGTGCGCGGCGCTGCCCGGCTCGGACAGGTGCCGCAGGGCGCCGTGGCCGATGCCGCGTCCCGGTACGGCCCGCAGCCGCTCCTTCACGGACTTCAGGGCCTGTCCCCAGTCGCCGCCGGGGGCGTCCAGCGTGACGGGGTGGATGGTGGTGAACCAGCCGACGGTGCGGGACAGGTCGATGTCGTCGAAGAGCTCCTCACGCCCGTGGCCTTCGAGCGCGACGGTGACCGGGGCACCGGCCCAGTCGTGCAGGACCCGGCCGAGCGCGGTCAGCAGGACGTCGTTGATCTGGGTGCGGTACGCGGCGGGCACCCGCTGCAGCAGGGCCTCGGTCTCGGCCCGGCCGAGACGTACCGATGCGGTCGCCGTCTCGCCGAAGGTGCCGGCGTCCGGGCCCGGCCGGCCGTCACGGGGCAGCGGGCGGACCGCGGCGGATGTCTCCTGCCAGTGGGCGATCTCCCGGTCGAAGGCTCCGGAGCGCACGTGGTCGGTCAGGCGCTGTGCCCACTGCTGGTAGCTGCTCGTCCGGGCACCCAGGTCGGCGGGGAGCCCTTCGGCGAGCCGGCTGTAGGCGGTGGCCAGGTCCTCCAGCACGATGCGCCAGGAGACGCCGTCCATCACCAGGTGGTGCACCGCCAGGAACAGCCGCGGCGGCCGGGACGGGCCGAGGCGGAAGAACACACCCTTGACCAGGGCGCCGCTCGCGAGGTCGAGGGAGCGCTGCGCCGCCAGGGCCGCCTCGTGCAGGGCGGCGTCCCGCTCGTCGTCGGCGAGGGCCGACAGGTCCTGCACGGTCAGCGGCGGAACGGGGGCGTCGCCGTACTCCTGGACCCACCGGCCGTCCTTGCGGGTGTACCGCATGCGCAGGGCGTCGTGGTGGGTGACGACCGCGCCGAGGGCCCGCCCCAGGAGGGCGGTGTCGGTGTCGGGGGCCAGTTCGACCTGAGCCGACATGCCGTAGTGATCGGGGTTGACGGTGTGTTCGGTGAAGAACCAGTCCTGGATGGGGGTGAGCAGGACTTCGCCCGCCACCTCGGACGGCTCGGCGGACGCCTCCTCCGTGGTGCCGACGGCACCGGCCAGAGCGGCGATGCTCTGGTGCAGGAACAGCAGCCGGGAGGTGAGGCGCAGCCCGGCCTGGCGGGCGCGGGAGACGACCTGGATGGACAGGATGGAGTCGCCGCCCAGGTCGAAGAAGTTGTCGTGGATGCCGACCCGTTCGACTCCGAGGACATCGGCCCAGACGGCGGCGAGGACCTCTTCGGTACGGTCGCGGGGCGGGGTGTGGTCCGAGCCCTGTTGCCCGGCCCGTACGTCCGGCGCCGGCAGGGCCCGCCGGTCGACCTTGCCGCTCGGGGTGAGCGGCAGCCGCTCCAGCGGGACGTACAGCGCGGGCACCATGTAGTCCGGCAGCGAACCGGCCAGGTGGGTGCGGAGCTCGCCGGTGGTGAGATCGCGGTCGGCCACCAGGTAGGCGACCAGACGCCCCCGGCCGGCCTCGTCGTGGTGGACGACGACCACCGCGTCCCGCACCTCCGGGTGACGGCCGAGCGCCGTCTCGATCTCGCCGAGTTCGATGCGGAAGCCGCGCACCTTGACCTGGTCGTCGGCGCGGCCGAGGTACTCCAGGGTGCCGTCGGCGCGCCAGCGGGCCACGTCGCCGGAGCGGTACATGCGCTCGCCGGGGCCGCCGTACGGGTCGGCGACGAAGCGTTCCGCGGTGAGGCCGGGCCGGCCGTGGTAGCCGCGGGCCAGGTGCGGACCGGCGATGTACAGCTCGCCGGGGACGCCGACGGGCACGGGCTGGAGTGCCGCGTCGAGCAGCCGGACGCGGGTGTTGGGCAGCGGGGTGCCGATCGGGGGGACCGCGCCGCCGGTGAGCGGTGCGCTCATGGTGGCGACGACGGTGGACTCGGTGGGTCCGTACGCGTTGATCATGCGGCGGCCGGCCGACCAGCGGGCCACCAGGTCGCCGGTGCTGGCCTCGCCGCCGACGACGAGGGTGCGCAGCCCGTCGAGGCCCTCGGGCGTCAGGGTCGCCACGGCGGACGGCGCCAGCAGGGTGTGCGTGATCCGGCGCTCGCGCAGGAAGCCCTGGAGGGCCTCGCCGACGACCGGGCCGTGCGGCGGCAGGACCAGGGTGGCCCCCGCCGGCAGCGCCATCACGACTTCCATGATCGCGCCGTCGAACGACGAGGAGGCGAACTGCAGGACGCGGCTGTCCTCGGTGACGGCCAGCCGGTCGATCTCGGCGGAGGCGAGGTTGCCGATGCCGCGGTGCGGGACGAGGACACCCTTGGGCGTACCGGTGGAACCGGAGGTGTAGATGACGTACGCGAGGTCGTCGAGGGCCGGGCCGGGCTCGGGCGCGGTGGTGGGCAGCGCGGCGAGCGTCCCGCCGTCCCGGGCGAGGTCCACGACGGTGGCCCCGGTGTCCGGCAGCCGCCGCACGAGCTCGGTGCGGGTGACGACGATGCGGGCGCCGGAGTCCTGCACCATGAAGGCGAGCCGGTCGGCCGGGTAGCCGGGGTCCAGCGGCAGGTAGGCGGCGCCGGACTTCATGATGCCGAGCAGACCGACGACGGTCTCGGCACCGCGTTCGAGACACAGGCCGACGAAGGTGCCGGGCCCCGCGCCGAGCGACCGGAGGTGGTGGGCGAGCTGGTTGGCCCGCTCGTCGAGCTCCTGGTAGCTGAGGACGCCGCGGGTGTCCTCCACGGCCGGCGCGTCGGGCCTGCGGCGCGCGCTCGCCTGGACGAGCTGCGGAAGGGTGCCGGTCAGGGTGTCGGCGCGGGCGCCGTTCCAGCCGCGCAGGACCTGTTCGTACTCGCCTTCCGTCAGCATCGGGAGCGTGCCGAGGGCCCGGTCGGGCCCGGTGGCGGCCGCGGCCAGCACGGTGTTCAGGTGACCGGCGAAGCGGGCGATGGTCGCCTCGTCGAACAGGGCGGTGCTGTAGCTCACCTGGGCGGTGAGCCCGTCCCCGGTCTCGAAGAACTCCACGGTCAGGTCGAACGGTGCGGCCTCGCGGGGCACCGGGTGGTCGGCGGTCTCCAGGCCCGGCAGCCGGACGCGGTCGCCGGGGGCGTTCTGCAGGACGACCATGGCCTGCACCAGAGGCGTGCGGCTGGTGTCGCGCGCCGCACCGACGGCGTCGACGAGCCGTTCGAAGGGCACGTCCTCATGCGCGAAGGCCTCCAGGACGGTTTCCTTCAGCTGTCCCAGCAACTGCTGGAACGTCATGTCGGGGTCGACGCGGGAACGCAGCACCACCGTGTTGACCAGGAAGCCGACGAGGCCTTCGAGGTCACTGTGGTTGCGGCCGGAGGAGGCGGTGCCGACGGCGATGTCCTGCTGGCCGGACCAGCGGGCGAAGACCGCCTTCACGGCCGCGGTCAGCGCCATGAAGAGGGTCGCGCCCTGTCGCTGCGCGAGGTCCCTGAGGGCGTCGGTGGTGCCGGCGGGGACGGGGAAGGTGTGGACGGCGCCGGCGGAGGAGCGTACGGCCGGGCGCGGCCGGTCCGTGGGCAGCTCCAGCGGGGCGAGGTCCGCGAGGCGCTCGCGCCACCAGTCCAGGTGCCGGTCGAGCAGGCCGCCGCCTTCGAGGCGGCCCCGCTGCCAGGCGGCGAAGTCGGGGTACTGCACGGCCACGTCGTCCAGCCGGGGCGCTCGCCCCTCGGTGCGGGCGGCGTACAGCTCACCGAGCTCCCGCGTGACGATGCCCATGGACCAGCCGTCGGTGACGATGTGGTGCATGCCGAGGACGCACACGTGCTCGACCTCGCCGAGCCGGACGAGCAGCACGCGAGCCAGCGGGCCGGCCGTCAGGTCGTAGGGGCGGTTCGTCTCGGCGCGGGTGAGCTCCCGCAGCCGGTCCTCGCGGAGCGCCTCGTCGATGCCGCTGAGGTCCTCGGTACGCCACTCGGGAGCGAGCTGGGGATGCACGACCTGGACGCCGTGGCCGCCGACGACACCGAAGGTGGTGCGCAGCGACTCGTGGCGGGCGGTGAGGTCCTGCACGGCGGCGTGCAGGGCCGCCGCGTCGAGGGCGCCGGTCAGCCGCAGGCCGGTGACGGTGTGGTACTCGGCGCTCTCGGGGTCGAAGTCCTGCAGGAACCACAGCCGCTGCTGGCCGTACGACATCGGCAGGGCGCCGTCGCGGGAGACGACGGGGATGGAGGTGTCGCCGGCGGACTCCTCCGGGGTCACCGACGCGGCGAGACCGGCGATCGTCGGGTGGTCGAAGAGGACGCGCGGCGGCAGCGTGATGCCCAGCGCCGTGCGCATGCGGGAGACGGCGCGGACGGAGAGGATGGAGTTGCCGCCGAGGGCGAAGAAGTCGTCGTGGATGCCGATGTCCTCGATGCCGAGCACGTCGGTCCAGACGCCGGCGAGGGTCTCCTCGACGGGGTTGCGCGGTGCGGCGCGGTCGGTGCCGGTGTTCTCCTGCACCGTGGCGGGGTCGGGCAGCGCCTTCCGGTCCACCTTGCCGTTCGGGGTGAGCGGCAGGGTGTCCAGGACCACGATCGTCGTGGGGACCATGTGGTCGGGCAGGCCCGCGGCGAGGTGTGCACGGAGGTCGTCCGGTGCGGGGCGGCGCTCGCCGGAGGGGGAGACGTAGGCCAGCAGGTTGGTGTTGTGGGTGAGGACGACGGCCTGGGCGACGTCGGGGTGGAGCGCGAGGGCGCTCTCGATCTCGCCGAGTTCGATGCGGAAGCCGCGCACCTTGACCTGGTCGTCGGCGCGGCCGAGGTACTCCAGGGTGCCGTCGGCGCGCCAGCGGGCGATGTCGCCGGAGCGGTACATGCGCTCGCCGGGCGCACCGTAGGGATTGGCGACGAAGCGTTCCGCGGTGAGGCCGGGCCGGCCGTGGTAGCCGCGGGCGAGGCCGGCGCCGGCGATGTACAGCTCGCCGCGCACCCCCGCGGGCACCGGGCGCAGTGTCTCGTCGAGGACGTACACCGCGAAGTTGGCGATGGGCGTGCCGATCGGCGGGACCGTCGCGCCGCTGAGCGGGGCGCTCATGGTCGCGCAGACGGTCGTCTCGGTGGGCCCGTACGCGTTGATCATCCGGCGGCCGCGGGACCAGCGGGCGACCAGGTCGGCGGTGCTGGCCTCGCCGGCGACGACGAGCGTGGCGCCGTCGGGCAGGCCGCGGCCCTCGGGGAGCACCGCGACGGTCGCCGGGGTGAGGGTGGCGTGGGTGACGCCGTGCGCGGCGGCGTAGGCGGCGAGCGGCTCGCCCGGCGCGAGGGTCTCCTTGCTTCCCATGACGAGCGCGGCGCCGGTCAGCAGTCCCATGCACACCTCCCAGAACGCCGCATCGAAGCTGGCGGAGGCGAACTGGAGGACGCGGCTGCCGGGCGTGACGTCGAACGCCTCGGCCTGCACGGCGGCCAGGTTGCCGATGCCGGAGTGGGAGACGAGCACACCCTTGGGGCGACCGGTGGAGCCGGAGGTGTAGATGGCGTACGCGAGGTCCTCGAGTACGGGGTCCGTGTCGGGGGCGGTGGCCGGGTGGGCGTCCAGCGCGGCCCGGTCGGCGGTGAGATCCACGAGGGCAGCGCCGGTGTCCGGCAGCCGGTCGCGCAGTTCGCGCTGGGTGACGACGATGCGGGCGCCGGAGTCCTGCAGCATGTACGCGAGCCGGTCGGCCGGATAGGCGGGGTCGAGCGGCAGGTACGCGGCACCGGCCTTCATGATGCCGAGCAGGCCGGCCGCCATGGCGGCGCCGCGCTCGACGCAGAGGCCGATCAACCGGTCGCGTCCCGCGCCGCGTTCGATGAGGTGGTGCGCGATGCGGTTGGCGCGCTCGTCCAGTTCGCGGTAGGTGACGGAGCCGTCCTCGTCGATGACGGCGGTGGCGTCGGGGCGCGCGGCGACCTGAGCGGCGAACAGCTCGGGGAAGGTGCCGGTGGGCACGTCCCGCGCGGTGTCGTTCCAGTCGCGCACGACGTGCGCGAACTCCTCGTCGGTGAGCAGCGGCAGCGCGGAGAGCGGCAGCGACGGGTCCTCGGCTGCGCCGGTGAGCAGCACGGCGAGGTGACCGGCGAACCGGGCGACGGTCGCCTCGTCGAAGAGGGCCGTGCTGTGCCGGATACGGATGCGCAGCGCGGCGGCGGAGACCTCCACCGATAGGTCGAGCGGGTCGAAGTCCCGTGCCGCGGGCGGGAGTTCGTCGAGTACGGCGGTCATGGCCTGGATGTACGGGGTGATGCTGGTGTCCCGCTGGGGGGCGAGTGCGTCGACGAGCTCGGCGAAGGGGACACCGTCGTGCGCGAGGGCGTCGGTCAGCGCCCGGGAGGCGCTGCCGAGCAGCGTGGCGAAGGACGCGGCCGGCTCGACGCCGGTGCGCAGGACGACGGTGTGGCCGGTGCGCGGCGAGACGGTGCCGAGGGCGATGTCCTCCTGCCCGGTGTAGCGGGTGAGCAGGGCGGCGACGGCTGCCGCGAGAACCGCACCGGGGGTGCTGTCCTGACGTTGTGCCAGGTCCGCGAGGGCCGCCGCGGCTCGGTCGGGCAGGGCGCACTCGTAGGCGGCGGTGCCGGCCGACCGGACGACCGGGCGCGGCCGGTCGGCCGGCAGCTCCAGGGGCGGAACGCCGTCCAGTCGGTCCCGCCAGAACTCGGTCGGGTCGGGGACTGCCCGGTTCACCGGCGCGTCGGCGCGAGCCACGTCTGTACCTCCAGGGAAGGCGGCTTCCGGACATGGGCGTGCCAGGGCAAGGAGCCGGAAGCCGACAAAGGAACGTCGGAAGGGGAGCGAAGGGGGAGCGGTCCGGGGCCGGGGCCGGCCGGTGCGCGGACCGTGGCGGGGTGCCGGCGGGACGGGTGCGGTTACGCAGCCGTCGTCCGCCGGGCGGAACGACCGCCGAGCTGCATGAGAGTGACGTCGCCGGTGGCGGGGTCGGTGACGAACCGGCCGGAGAAGGGCGCGGTGCCGGTGTCCGTCCGCCGGGCGGTGAAGACCAGGTCGGCGTGGACGGTCAGGTCGGCGGTGAGCCCGGTGGCGTCCGTCAGGCGGAGCGTGGCGCCGTCGTGGTGGGTGCGTACGGCGAACGAGGTGTCGCCGTTGCGGTAGTCGCCGGCGAAGCGGCCGAGACCGGAGGAGAGGGCCGGTGCGGCGGGGGTACCGGGACGGTGGTCGCCGACCGGGATCCCCTGTTCGCGGAGCACGTCGACGAGGTCGGCCCACATCCGGGTGCCGGTGGTCGCGTTGGTGGTCAGGGCGACGGCGGTGCCGCTCGCCGAATGCCACCGCACGTGGGCGGTGCCGCCGTCGACGGTGCCGTCGTGGCCGAGCCAGTGCCCGGCGGGCGAGGCGTAGTGGGCGGGGCCCATGCCCCAGCCGTCGGCCATGCCGAAGGCGTCGGCGGCGGGCAACCGGCCGGCCATCTCGGCGCGTTGCTCCTCGGGGAGCAGCGCGCCGGAGTCGGGGTGGACGCCGAGGTGCAGTGCGGCGAGGTCGGCCAGGTCGTCGGCGCTGCCGGCGAGGCCGCTCGCCGGGGCCCAGCTGTGCGGGAGGAACAGGCCGACGGGCCGGGCCGGTTGGCCGCCTCCGGGCGGGACGGCGTGGCCGTCGGCGAGGGGGCGCTGCCCGGCCGAGGGGCCGTTCACGAACACCGGGTCGATGCCGAGCGGTCGGAGGACCCTGTTCTCCAGGGCGGCCTGCCATTTCATGTCCGTGACCGCCTCGATGACCCGGCCCAGAATGTTGTAACCGGAATTCGAGTACGAGAAGCAATGGCCCGGTTCATGCAGGGTCCGGGTGGTCGCGAGGCTCGCGGTGTAACGGACGAGCGAGGACTCCTCGACATCGTCGAGTTCATGGTCGGCGACCAGTCCGGCGGTGTGGCCGAGCAGTCGCCGCAGGGTGACGGACGAGAAAGCCTCGTCCACCGCCCCGTCGAACTCCGCCACGTACTCGCCGACCGGATCGTCCCATTCCAGGTCGCCCTCGGAAACGAGCTGGGCCACCAGGGTGGCCGTGAAAATCTTGGTGACCGAGCCGTAGGCGAAAGCCATTTCCCCGGTCACCGGTTCCGCGGTGCCGGCCCGGGCCACGCCGGTGCACAGCGACCGGCGTCTCCCGGCCTGCTGGATCGTCAGCTGTGCGCCGGGGACCGAGTGGTCGTGCGCGAGTTCGCGCAATCGGTCCGCCGCGAGATGCGCTTCCACATTTCCCCCTTATAGAAGCTCCACAGTACGGCTACCCGCACCGTGTGGGGTGCGGGTAGCCGTACCACCCCAATGATCGATCAGGTGGCCGTCGCGCGGCAAGGGCTTTCGATCAGAGGAAAACTCGCACGTCAGAAGGTGTGCGCCGACCAGGGGAGGGCGGCCCGGACGGTGGTCGGGCCGCCGGGCGGACTGCTGAGTTCCAGGCGTCCGCCGAGCGCGGCGGCCCGGTCCTCGAGCCCGCGCAGCCCCGTGCCGGCCGCCATGGAGGCGCCGCCGGCGCCGTCGTCCGTCACCGAGACGACCAGCTGGTTGTCCTCTTCTTCCAGGCACACGTGAATACGCGTGGCCGACGCGTGCTTGACGGTATTGGCCAGGCATTCAGCGGTGATGTAATACGCGGTCGACTCCACGTTCACATTCGGACGCCGGTCGAGGCTGCTGTGCACCGTCACCGGTACATGGAATCGTTCGGTCAGAGCCGTCACGGCCGCTTCCAGGCCGCGGTCGCTCAAAATGGGCGGCTGAATACCCCGGACCAGATCGCGTATGTCATCGAGCGCTTTGCCGATTTCCTCGTGGGTCCGTTCGATGAGCCCGCACAGATACGCCACGTCGTCCGTGCGCCGGCTCTTGGCGCGCGAAAGGTGCATGAGCAGCACGGCCAGCCGCGCCTGTGCCCCGTCGTGCAGATCCCTTTCCAGACGGCGGTAATCGGCGTCGTTCACCCGGAGCGCCGCGACGCGCTGACGTTCCGCCGCGTCCTCCCTGCGCTGCGCTTCGGCCACGTCGATACGGCTCAGGATGCGGCGCACCATCCGGGCGCGCAGTTTCCCCATCCAGAACAACAGCCGCAGGAGCACCGCGAAGAGCACCACGGAGGCCAGCGCCACCGACGAACGCGTCACCACCCCGGTCACCAGCAAGGTGTTGCCGGGGCCGAACGCCAGCTGTTCGGGCGGTCCGATGGGCAGGGCGATGAGGAACACCACCACCGGGAGCGCCAGGGCGGCCAGCGGCAGCAACCACACCGTGCCGAGGAGCAACAGGCCGAGGTAACCGATGTCGTCCCAGCTCGCCTTCGCGCCGCGGTGCACCCACTCCCGTTCCTCGGCGGCGGCGCGGGGTGTGCCGTCCCCTTGTCCGGGGTCGGCGGCGACCGAGTGGGCGAGCAGCCGCTCCAGGTCGGCGACGGCCCGCAGCAGCGGCAGGCTGAAGGAGAGGCCGTCCCGCAGGTGCGCCACCCGGCCCGGAAGCTGCCGCAGCACTTCCCGCAGCGGGGTGTCGGGCCGGCCCGGCCGCCGTTCCCCCGCGGCGGTCACGAACCGGACCGCGGCGGTCACGGCGCGCACGCCGAGGACCACCGCCATCGGCAGGCCGACGAGCAGCAGCCAGGAGGCGGCACGCAACGCCAGTGAGACCACGAGCAAAGGGGCGAGCAACAGGCCCACCAGGCTGCCGACGGAGAGATAGATGAGGCCGGCCGCCACGCGGTATGAAGTCGGAAAAGTCACAGGACTACGCGCATCCGTGTGTTATTCGGCTAGGTCCTGGACTTTTTCTCTGCCCCGCAGGTAGTTCAATACCGCCAGTACCCGCCGATGGTCCTCGCCCGAACTGGGGATGCGCAGCTTGCTGAGGATCGACGTGACGTGTTTCTCCACGGCACGCTCGGATATACCGAGCCGGTTGACGATTCCGCTGTTGGTCAGCCCGGTCGCCATGAGTTCGAGAACCTGGCGTTCGCGCGGTGTCAGCAGCTCGGTGGCATGCTTTTCGCGAGGGCTGCCGATGAACTGCTTGAAGATATCGGAATCCAGTACGGTCTCCCCGCGCCGCACCCGGTGCAGTGCGGAAAGGAACTCCTCGAAGTCCCCCACGCGCTGCTTCAGCAGGTACCCCACCCCGGCCGGCGCGTCCCGGACCAGCTCTTCCGCGTACGTGGGCTCCACGTACTGGGACAGCAGCAGGACCGCCGTCCCGGGGCCGAGTTTCTGAATCTCAAGGGCGGCGCGAATGCCTTCGTCCGTGAACGTCGGAGGCATACGGACGTCCATGGTCACCACGTGCGGCCGGGTTTCGCGGACGACTTCCAGCACCTCTGTGGCGTCACCGAGGGAAGCGACGACATCGATTCCCTCATCGGACAGCAGCCTCGCCATTCCGGCTCGCAAGAGCGCGGAATCCTCGGCGATCACGACGCGCATGGGAGACTCCTGCTCGTAAGGATCGTGCCAACCAACTCGCGGACGCGTGCCGCCGAATGGTGTGGACAAAGTGGAGCTGTGGGGACTGCCTCAGCATAGGCGCGGCACGACCGATGACGCTACGTGGTGTCTCGTAAGTCCACAGTGTGGAAGATGTTACTGGCGAGAAGTGACCGTTGCCACGCTCACTTGCCGGAGCAAACGTCCGGATGCCGCGAGGCTCACCACCACGCCCACGACTGCACACGCGGCCGTGAGCGTTCCGAGCATCGCCCACGGCACGCTCAGCGGCGCCGCGCCGCCGAGCACGTCCAGCGACGCCCGGTGGGCACGCACACCGAGTGCCACCACCACACCGGCGATCACCACTCCCAGCAGCGTCGTGGAGAGCGTCTCCCACAGCGCCATCCGGCGCACCTGCGCCGCGCTGACGCCGATCATCCGCATGCCCGCGATCTCCCGGCTGCGCCGGCTGTACGACATCACCAAAGTGCTTGCGACCGCGATCAGTGCGTACAGCGAAGCGGGCACTGTCAGGACGCCCAGAACCAGCCGGTTGAGCCGGTCCTGACCGGTCGCCGTCCGGCCGAACCAGTCGGCGGTCGGCGTCACCCGCACCCGGTCCGGACCCAGCCGCTCGGCCAGGTCCGCGGCCTCCGCCGCGGCGGAGCCCGCGGTCTCCTCGTCAAGCAGCACCGCCGCACGCTCCGGCCCCGGGGCGGGGGTTCCCCGGGAGCCGGAGGGCAGCAGCAGCGGGGGCACAGCCGACCCGCCGTCCAGTACCGCGGTCACCCGGCCCGTCATCGGCTTCCCGCCGAAGAGGCCGTACCTGACCACGGAGCCCACGTGGTACCCGTACCAGTCGGCGAACTCCCGGGAGACAGCGACCTTCCCGGGCCCGAGGTGACCGAGGGCGCCGTCCACCACGGTGACCCGGTGGGTCCGGGCCAGTGCCACCGGGTCGGCCACCGCCGCCTGTTCCTTCCACACCGAGTCGGGCCCGGCCACCGCCACCT
This sequence comes from Streptomyces niger, assembly GCF_000718305.1. Classification (GTDB taxonomy): domain Bacteria; phylum Actinomycetota; class Actinomycetes; order Streptomycetales; family Streptomycetaceae; genus Streptomyces; species Streptomyces niger. The sequence continues at coordinate 110,547 of NZ_JOFQ01000016.1, read as the reverse complement.
CCAGCGGGGCCGGCGCGGAGACCGCGGCCACCCGGTCGTCGGACCGCAACCGGTGGAGGACGTCCCGCCCCAGCGTGGCACCACCGGTGGCGGGTTCGACGACGAGCTGCGCCGCGGTGCGCGCCCGGTCGTCGGCCTCGGTCGCCGCCCCCGTTGTGGAGAGCACCGTGGTGAAGACGCCGACGATCGCGAGGATGGCCAGCACCGGGCCCACGAGGGAGGCGGTGCGGCGGCGCGAGGTGCGCACCGACTCCGCGGCGAGCCGCCCGGCCACCGGGTCCGCCCAGCGCAGCGGCAGCGCCATCAGCCGCAGCAACGGCGGCAGGTACAGCGGCCCGAACGCGGTGGCCGCCACCGCCAGCGCCATCGTGCCGAAGAGTGCCAGCGGGGTGGCCGCTTCGGCACCGGCACCGGGGGCGAGCGCCACCATCACCGCACCGGCGACCAGCGCCAGCGCACCCATCACACCGCGCCCCGCGGTCATCGTCCGGGCGTCCAGGTCCGCCTCGCGCAGCGCCTCGGTCGGCCGCACCCGGGCGGCCCGCTTCGAGGCGGCCAGCATGCCCAGTACGGCGATGACCAGACCGCTGCCCGCGGCGAACAGCAGGGGCCACCACAGGGGACCCAGGTGCAGCTCGACCGGCGACAGCCCGGTCCCGTTGAGGGCCTTCACGACGACCGGGGCGGTCCCGGCCGCCACCGCGCAGCCGACCGACGCGGCCGGCACCGCCACGGCCAGGGACTCACCGAGCACCATCCGGCGCACCTGCGGGCCGCCCGCGCCGACCAGGCGCAGCAGCCCCATGTCGCGGCGACGCAGCGCGATGCCGAAGGCGCAGGTGCCCGCGATGACGAAGACGGTGACGAATGCCGAGACCACGCCGGCCATCGCCAGTACGCTCTGCACCCCGCCCATGTCCACGTCGCCGCTGGACAGGGTGCGGGCGGTGCCGTGGCCGTCGGTCAGGGTCACCGACGCGCTCTCGGCCCGCGGTGCCGCGGGCACCGCCCAAGTGGCGGCGAGCGCCGCGGCCGACACACCGATCAGCGCCACACCGAGCGCCAGCGCCACGAACGTACCGGCGAACAGCGCCCAGTAGTGGCGCACCGACCGCACCGAGATGCGCCACATCACCGCTCCCACAGGCTCAGCTGCTGAGCGACGGCCTCGGCCGTCGGGTGGTCGAGCCGGCCGACGACCTTGCCGTCCGACAGGAACACCACGCGGTCGGCGCACGCGGCGGCGGCCGGGTCGTGCGTCACCATCACCACCGTGCTGCCCACCCGGTCGACGGAGTCGCGCAGCAGCTCCATGATCTGCCGGCCGCTGCGCCGGTCCAGCGAGCCGGTCGGCTCGTCGGCGAAGACGATCTCGGGTTCGGCCACCAGCGTCCGGGCGATCGCCACCCGCTGCTGCTGACCGCCGGACAGCTGAGCGGGCCGCCGGTCCGCCTTGTCCTCCAGCCCCACCTGACGCAACGCCTCCCGTACCCGGTCGCGCTTGACCCGGCCGCGCTGCAGCCGCAGGGGCAGCGCCACGTTCTCGTAGGCCGTCAGCATGGGCAGCAGGTTGAACTGCTGGAAGACGAAGCCGATACGGCTGCGGCGCACCACCGTCAGCTCGCGCTCGCCGCACTTCGCCAGATCGGTGTCGCCGAGCAGTACCTTGCCGCTGTCGGGCTTGTCGAGACCGGCGGCGCAGTTCAGCAGGGTGGTCTTGCCGGACCCGGACGGCCCCATCACCGCGGTCAGCGCCCGCTGGGGGAAGCCCAGGCTGACCTCGCGGAGCACGGGTACGGCGCCGGCGGCGCTCGGGTAGCTCTTGGAGACGGCGGCCAGCTGGACGGCGGGGAGCCGGATGTCGGTGAGCAGTGCCATGCTTCCAGTCCAACAGAAGCGGCGGTCCTGGTCAGTGGGGCTTCGGCGAATCATGGGGGGAGGGTTTTCCCTACCACCGGCCGGGCCGCCGGGCCGGTTAGAGTTCCTGCTGGACCAGTCCGCCGCACGGTATCCCGGAGGGACCGCATCATGACCGTCGCCGTCTGGGAGGCCATGCGACGGCGCCCGCTGCGCTTCGCCCTCTCCGCCTGGCCGCTGCGCGCCTGGGCGTTCCTGCTGAGTGGCACGGTCTTCGGGTCCGTGGTGCTGTTCCTGTTCGCCGCGTTGCTCTGCGCCGGTCTCGGCCTGTCGGTGGTGGGCATCGGCCTGGTGCTCCTCGCCGCTTGGGCCGTCTTCGGCATCCCGGTCGCCGCCCTGGAACGGCGGCGGCTGCTGCTGGTCGAACCGGAGCCGCTGCTCGACCCGCACGGCTCGCTGCCCGGTACGGGCGCCGTGCCGTGGGTACGCAGCCGACTGCGCGAACCGGCCACCTGGCGTGAACTGGCGTACACGCTGATCCTGGGCGCCGTGTTCACGGCCACGGGCATCGGCTTCACCGCCCTGCTGGGACTCTCGGCGATCCTGACGGTGACACCCGTCATCGTGTGGGCGATCGCTCCGGACACGGTGATGCTGGTGCCCGGGGAGCCGCTGTCCGACCCGGTCGCGGCCCTGCCGGGCAGCGCCGTCGGCCTCTTCGGGCTCCTCGTCTCGGCGTACGTGGGCGGACTGCTGGCGGGCGGCCAGGTACGGATCGCGCAGCACCTGTTGTCGGCCCGGGACGAGGACCTCAAGAGCCGGGTCATCGAACTCACCCGTTCACGCGCCCGGTTGGTCGATGCCTTCGAGGCGGAGCGGCGGCGCATCGAGCGGGACCTGCACGACGGCGCCCAACAGCAGCTCGTCGCACTGACGATGACCCTGGGCCTGGCCGAACTGGAGCTGAAGGGAGCGGAGTCGCCCGCCCGGCCGCTCATCGCCCGGGCCCGGGACGAGGCCCGCCAGGCCTTGGAACAGCTGCGCTCCCTGGTGCGCGGCATCCACCCACAGGTCCTCACCGACCACGGGCTGCCCGCCGCGGTCGCCGAACTCGCACTGCGCAACCCGATACCGGTGACGGTGGAGATGGACCTGCCGCACCGACTGCCCACCGGGGTGGAGTCGACGGCGTACTTCACCATCACCGAGGCGCTGACCAACGCCTCCAAGCACAGCGGCGCGGACCAGGTGTCCGTCGTCGGACAGCTCAGCAACGACAAACTCGTCCTCCTGATCACCGACAACGGCCACGGCGGCGCCGATCCGGCCGCCGGCGCCGGTCTGCAGGGATTGGCGGACCGGGTGGCGATTCTGAAAGGCAGGCTCATCGTGACCAGCCCCGTCGGCGGACCGACGCAACTGCGGGTGGAGGTGCCGTGCTCCGCATAGTGCTCGCAGAGGACGCCGTCCTGCTCCGCGCCGGCCTCGTCGAGCTGCTCTCCCGGGTCGGGCACGAGGTGGTCGCCGCCGTCGGGGACGCCGAGGAACTGGCCCGCGCCGTGGACGCCGACCGTCCGGACGTGGTCATCACCGACGTACGGATGCCGCCCGGCTTCCAGGACGAGGGGCTGAAGGCGGCGCTGGAGCTGCGCGAGCGGCACCCGGGCCTGCCCGTGCTCGTACTGTCGCAGTACGTCGCCACCGCCTACGCGACGCAGCTGCTCAGCGGCGGCTCGTCGGCCGCCGGCGGCCTCGGGTACCTGCTGAAGGACCGGGTCGGGGAGGTCACGGACTTCCTCGACGCGCTGGCCCGGGTCGCCGGCGGGCAGACCGTGATCGACCCCGAGGTGGTACGGGTGCTCCTCCAGCAGCGGACCGCGGACGAACCGCTCCAGCGGCTCACCCCCCGGGAGCGGGAGGTGCTGACCCTGATGGCGGAGGGCCTGAACAACCAGGCCATCGCGCAGCGGCTCACCATCACCGAGGCGTCGGTGGTGAAGCACTCCAGCAACATCTTCATGAAGCTGGAACTCGACCCGGCCGAGGGCAACCGGCGGGTGCTGGCGGTCCTCGCCCACCTCCGCCGCGAAGACCCGCCGGCCTGAGAGCCCGGGGCCCGGGCGGTGCGCGGGCCCCGGACGGTCAGTCTTTCGCGGATGCGGCCCGCAGCCGGTCCGTCTCCGGGTCGAGCAGCCGGGCCAGGCGCTCCGCCGACGCGTCCCAGGACCAGTGCTCCGCCACCCACGCGCGGCCCGCCTCGCCCATCGCGGCGGCCCGGTCGGGGTCGCGCAGCACGGCCGAGACGGCGTCGGCCACGCCCTGTACGTCCGTGCCGTCCACCACGGTGCCGGTCCGTCCGTCGACGACGGTGTCCGGCGCGCCGCCCGAGTCGCCCACGACGACCGGCAGCCCGCTGGCGGACGCCTCCAGGAACACGATGCCCAGACCCTCCGCCTCCAGCCCCGCCTTCCGCGTCCGGCACGGCATGGCGAACACGTCGGCCGCCGCGTAGTACGCGGCCGTCGCGGCGTGGTCCAGGCCCCCGGCGAACACCACGTGCCCGTCGGCGTGCTTGGCCGCGAGCCTGCGCAGCCGCCCCATGTCCGGGCCGTCGCCCACGATCACGAGCACCGCCTCGGGCACGGCCCGCCGGATGGCCGGCAGCGCCCGTATCAGCGTGTCCTGGCCCTTGCGCGTCACCAGCCGCGAGACGCACAGGACGATCCTGCGGTCCTCGATGCCGTGCCGCTCACGGACCTGCCGGGCCTGGCCGTCCGCGGGCCGGAACGCCGACGCGTCCACGCCCGGCACCAGCCGTACGAGTTCGGCGCGCGGCCCCAGCGCGGGGGCGATGCGGCGCCGGGTGTACTCACCCAGGTACGTGACGACGTCCACGTGCTCGCCTATGCGCCGCATCACCCGGCGCGCTCCCGGTGTGCGGGCCCACCAGATCTCGTGGCCGTGCGTGGTGGCGACCATCCGCCGGATGCCGCCCTGCCGCAGCGCCGGAGCCATGGCGGCGAGCGGCGCAGCGGCCCCGAACCAGACCCGGTCGCAGCCGTGCGTCCGGGCGATCTCCAGGACGCGGCGGGTGACACGCGGCGTGGGCAGCAGCATGCGGCTGCGGTCTCTGATCACCGGGAAGGGCAGTGTGGAGTCGTACGCGGCACCGCCCGGTTCGTCGGACGTGTAGACGACCACGTCGTTGCCGGGCATCCGCGCCGCCATGGCGTACACGAACGTCTCGATGCCTCCCTGACGGGGCGGGAAGTCGTTGGTGACGATCAGAGTGGTGCTCATGAGTGGTCGCTGCCTCACTGAGGGGGGTCAGGTGGTGAAGAGGTGGTTACGGCAGTCGCCGGTGACGCGCGGGGCGGATGTCCAGCTGCAGTGGTGCCGGTGGTGGGCGCGGTAGCCGAGGTCCCCGAGGTGCTGGAGCACCTCGGCGGGCGCTCCGCCGTACTTGGCCAGGTGCCGCTGCTCGGTCTCCAGCAGCACGGGCCGGTGGCGCCACAACGTCGCCGTGCCGCCCCGGAGCACCGCGAGTTCGGCACCCTCCACGTCGGCCTTGACGAACGCGAGTGCCTCCAGGCCCGCCTCGTCGGCGAGCTGGTCGAGGATGCGCACAGGAGTCCGCACGTGGCGCGGGGTGCGGAACTCCGCGTTCGGCCCCGGTTGTTCGGCGCCCTCGGTGACGTACGCCCGGCCGTGCACCGGCAGCCCCCGGCGGACCGGCAGGCTGAGCACGCCGGAGCCGGGTCGGGCGCCCAGGGCGGTGCGGTACGCGGTGACGTGGTGTGCGCCGAGGAGCCGGGCGGCCGTGCGCAGCCGGCGGCTGGGCACGGGCAGCGGCTCCACACCGTGCACCTGGCCGGAGGGCCCGGCGAGCGCGGACAGGGCCCAGGTGCAGAGGCCGTACTCGGCACCGATGTCCACGCACACCGCACCGGGACGTACGAACGCGCGCGGGCCGACGACCTCGTCCTCGACGAACGGCCGCCGGCGCGCGCCCCAGCGCAGCGCCGCCGCCACCGCGGCGGTGCGCCGGGCGCTCACCGGCCGTCCCCGACCGGTACCGACCGGGCCGGCACGGAGGCCGCCACGACGAGGCTCCGCGCGGGGGCGGTGCGCCGGACGCCCCGCACCAGCCGGGCCCACCCGGCGAGGAAGACCGGCAGGGCGAGGTAGCCGAACCGTCCGGCGGGCGCCAGGAGGAAGGCCACGCAGAGCCCGAGGGCGAGCCGGTCCGCCGCGGTCACGAGGTCGTGCGGTGGCCGGACGAAGAGGGAAACGGCGACGGCCAGCCCGCCGGTCAGCAGCAGGCCCACCGCCGCGCACCAGCCGGCCGGGCCGAGGTCGGCGAGCAGCCGGCCGGGCAGCGGACTGGCGGCCGGGGTCTCCCACTTGCCCTGCCCGAGGGGGAAGGCGAACACCTGCTGCACCAGCGGCCCCGGCGACAGCACGGCGCTGGGCAGGACCAGTACGAGCGTTCCGGCCACCGCGACGGCCGCACCGCGCACCGCTGCCCGCAGCCCCGCACGGTGGCCGAGGAGAGCCACCGCGACCGCGACCGCGGGCCACGCGGTCCACTTCATCGAGCAGGCCAGGGCGAGCGCGAGCCCGGCGGCGACCGGCCGTTGCCGGGCGGCGCACGCGAGCGCCAGGCAGAGCAGCCCGGTCATCGGCAGGTCGACGCCGCTGACCGACAGCGGCAGCGCCACGACCGGCGAGGCGATCAGGACGCCGATGGCGAGCCGGCCGGCGCCGTCCGGGCCGAGCACGCGGCGTGCGCCCCACAGGCAGCCGAGGAACACCGCGGCGCACCAGAGCCGGGCGTCGCCCAGGAAGCCGAGCAACCCGCCGCCCTCGCCCAGGACCGCCCGCGGCAGGCCGAACACCGCCATGCCCGGCAGGTACGGGGTGACCTCCGTGACCGTGTGCGGATCGGCGAGGTACGGGGTGGCCTGATGCATCGTCAGGATGCCGGAGCGCTCGATCACACCGACCTCGCTCTGCGCTCCGCCGGTCACCAGGAGCGCGACGAGGGGCACGACGACGGCGCCGCCGGAAGCCAGCCAGACCGAGGCGACCCGGCCGTACGGGCGCGACGACAGGACGGCACCCGCCGCGCAGACGTAGCCCACGCAGGCGCTCATGCCCCACACACGGTGCGGCTCGGGCGCCGTGATCAGCGGGAACACGGCGGCCCACACGGCGGCCACCAGCCACCCGCCGCACCACAACTTGCGGGTTCTCGCACACTTATGAGCCTGGTGAGTCAGCACACACCCATTGCAGCGGGAGCAGCCTTGAGGGTCATGACAGCCAGGTCGAGACTTGAGGGTCGGGTTTTCCCCACCATGCCCTGCACCGCCCCGGCGCGCTCAACGGCATCGCTCCGCCCGCCTCTTGGCCGCCTCGGCTCCTGCCGGTCGGCCGGATCGCTGTGGACCGCCCCTTCCGCTCCGGCGGACACGCGAGGCACGGAACGGACGTCCAGCTCCTCGCCGATCCGTCCGGCCGACCGCCGTGGGCCCCACCGACTTCGCCCGGCGCCGCCCACGACGTCCGGCCGCCCGGGAGCACGGCGTCATCGACGCCTTCGCCGAAGTCGGCATCACGAGCCTCTTCCAGGCGGTCCGCACCCTGCACCTGGCCGGCTCGGAGTGAGGCCGGAAACGGCTCAATGGCAGGAGGCGCGCGAAAATCCTGCTGGTAGTGGCAGTGCGCAGAGTGGGTAATCGTGGCGATGGCACCGGATAAACCTGATGCTGCTGTTTCCGGTCGACCGATTCTCTCATGCTGGTTCTCGGCGCGGGGGAGCTCCCCGTCGCAGTGCGCAGAGGAAGGACGCGAAGGTGTGCCGAAAAATCGGCCGGGAGAAGCGGGACGTCACTATTCCGGGGAATGGCTCCCGACCGAATCCCTGCTTGCATCGGACGCACCGGGACGGGCCGGCGAGAGCGTGGCGCACGCAGGGGTCCTTCGCTGTCGGAGGTGGACTGTCGACAGTCGTGACCTGACCACTGACCGCGTCATCGACACAATGCACCGGTTGCGTGCAACGGGGTCGCGTAATCAGAAAACATTTGGGTGAGCCATTCCGCACCTTGCCGGGAATCTCGGGCGGCGCGGGCCGACCTGGAGAAGGGGACGAATATCATGACCGTCGAAACCGTTGAATCGATATCCGATCGGCTCGTCGGAACCGAGGCGCACCGCGCCTTCGTCGACCACGAGTTCTTCCAGCAGGTACACGACCGCGATCTCTCACACGAGCAGGTGGAGACCTTCCTGGGCCAGTGGTGGCACCCGCTGCATTACTTCCCGACCTTCCTCGCGCGCTGCATCTCGGTTCTGCCCGACATCGAGTCCAAGAGCGCGATCACACGGATCCTTTCGCAGGAGGCCGGTGTCCGGTCGGTCAAGGCCGCCCACGAGGTGATCTATGCCGACAGCATGGAGAAGGCGGGCTACGACCGCCGGACGGTGACCGGTTCCGCGCCGTTCGCGGAGACCGCCGAGCTGTTGGCCTGGTACGAGAAGTGCTCGGCGGAGCAGTGCTCCGCGCTCGGCGGCATCTTTGCCACCGAGGTCACGGACCTGCTGATGGTCTCGGCGATCGGCGAGGCGGTCAGGCGGGAGTCCGGCACGGAGCGCAACGCGTGGGTCGACATCCACGTCACACAGGAACCCGACCACGTCGACCAGGCGACCAACGCCCTCTTCTCGGGGCTCACTCCGGAACAGGAACGGGCGGTCCTCGACTCCGCCGAGGAGATGTGGCGTCGCTGGACCGCCTTCTTCGACCGGCTGGCCGTCGAGACCGGGATGATCGCGCCTTCCGGACGCATCTAGGGAGAAGTGACTGCCGTGGCCTCCGTCATCGCCGATGCGGTGCGTACTGCCACGGGATGCGGACGACCGGACGCCGCCATGACAGGGAGCCCCATGTCCTGGCTGCTCGCCGGGCTCTTCCGCGCGCTTGCCCCACGCACCGTACCGGGGGCGCCAGGCGGACCCGGTACCGCCCGCCGTACCGCCGGCCGCGGCGGACGAGACCAGCGACGGCGTGCACGACATCGAGCCGGAACGGGGACCTGACCGGTCGGTCATCGCGTACGACCCGTGCCGCGCGCGGTCGGCGCGGCGGCGGGACCGAACGCCGGCACGCGTTCCGTGGCCGCCCACGGGGCGAGCCGATCGCCCCCGACCGTCCGGCAGGCGGTGCCGGCATCCGGTCGATGACCGTCGAGCGCTGGTGCGGACAGTCCAGTCCGACAAGGGGGTTCTCAGTGACCCATGCGGTCTCCGCCGAAGAAAGCGTTCGACACTCACCACGCGAAGGAGCTGACACGTGACTGCCCCCGTCATCACCGGGCTGACCGATCCCCATCTCTATTCCCACGGCGATCCGCATGCCACCTGGGCACGGCTGCGCAGAGAATGCCCGGTCTCCTGGCACGACGAACCGGATCACGAACCGTTCTGGGCGGTCACGACCTATGACGAGGGCCTTGAGGTACTGAGCGACTGGAAGCGGTTCACCTCGACCAGGGGAACGTTCCTGCGGCCCAACCTCTCCGATCCGTACCCCGGTGCGGGGGTGATGATGACGCTTTCCGACCCGCCCCGGCACGATGTGATCCGAAAGGCGGCAGCAGCCCTTTTCACGCCCAAGGCGGCCGCCAGGTTCCGGGCCAGGGCGACAGAGGTGTCGCGGGCGCTGTTGAGTGGTGTCGTCGACGCCGGGCCCCACGACTTCGTCAACGACGTCGTGGCACCGTACCCGCTCCAGGTCATCGCCGGTCTGCTCGGTGTCGAGGGTGAGGATGTGGAGCGGATCGCCGGCTACGCCGAAGCGGCCGTGGGCAACATCGTGGACCTGGACGGGACGGCCGCGCAGCGGGCGCACCTCGAGGTGCTCGCCTACTACGCCGACGCGATCGAGGAGCGCAGGGCGCGACCCACCAACGACGTGGTGTCGGCGTTCGTCCTCGCGCAGGCGGACGGGCTGGACATCACCGACGACGAGATCATCCTGACCTGCGACAACCTGGCTGTGGCCTCCGGGGAGACGACGCGCCAGGTGCTGAGCGGCGGGCTGCTCGCGCTGCTCGCCAACCCGGTGCAGATGGCCGCGCTGCGCTCCGGGGCGGTCTCGCTCAAGCCGGCCATCGAGGAGCTCGTGCGCTGGACGACGCCGGTGAATCACCTCATGCGCACCGCTGTCGCCGACACCTCTCTCGGTGGCGTCGAGATCAAGGAAGGTCAGGCGGTGAGCGTGTGGTTGCCGTCGCTCAACCGGGACGAGAAGGTGTTCGACCGGCCGATGGAGCTCCAGCTGGACAGGAGCCCCAACCGGCACGTGAGTTTCGGCGGCGGTCGCCATTTCTGCATCGGCGCACCGCTGGCCAGGGTGATGATCAGGGTCTTCCTCGAAGAAATGATGCGCAGCGTGGCGAGGATCGAGCAGGTCGGTGAGGTGCGACGCACGCCGTCCTACGTCACCAACAGTCTCGACTGCCTGCCCCTCGCGTTCTATTCCAAGTGATCAGAATTTCCCAGCTCAACTGACCTTTCTTCCAGCACTGTTCAACTGGCCGGAACGTGAACGGCTGCTGGATATGCCAGCACCATCCTGCCGCACAAGGGGGGCGTCAATGTCCGTGTATCACGACTCCACGAGGGAGCGATCGGGAATGGACCCGAGAACCGATCTCGTCCGGTCGATATTCGCCGAGCTCCTCGGTCTCCCTGCGGTGGCTCCGGACGACGACTTCTTCGAACTGGGCGGCCAGTCGCTGCTGGCCTCCCGCGTTCTCGGCCGGTTGCGTGCCGCCTTCGGGGTCGACGTCACCGCGCGAGAGTTCTTTTCTTCGCCGACTCCGATCGGTCTGACGGGCAAGCTCGACTCGTACCGGACGACCCGTCCGCCCGTCGAACCGAAACGGCAGCCAGCGCAGATCCCGTTGTCGTACGCGCAGCAACGCCTGTGGTTCCTCAACCAGGTCGCCGGTGGCGGGGCCGGCTACAACATCCCGGTGGCGCTGTGGCTGTCGGGCGAGCTGGACCGCGACGCACTCCGGCACGCGGTGCGTGACGTGATCTCCCGGCACGAATCGCTCCGGGCGATCTTCCCGGCCGAGTCGGACACGCCGCGACAGAAGGTCCTGGAGGTGCCTGACCTGGAGACCGTCATGCCGGTGGTCCACGTCGAGCCCGGCGAGGCGGCAGCGGCGGTCCGGCGGCGTGCGGCCGAGGGCTTCGACCTGACCGTCGACGTCCCACTGCGGGCGTGCCTGTTCGTCCTCGGACCGAGGGAGCACGTGCTCCTGCTGTCGTTCCACCACATCGCGGTCGACGGCTGGTCGTTCGCGCCGTTGCGGCACGACCTGTCCGCCGCCTACCGTTCCCGGCTGGCCGGTGAAGCTCCGACGTGGCCGGACCTGCCCGTGCAATACACCGACTACGCCCAGTGGCAGCGGGAGTTCGCCGACAACGACACCGACGGCATGCTGGCCGAGCAGCTGGGTTACTGGCTGACGACGCTCGAAGACCTGCCTGCGCAGATCGCCTTGCCCGTCGACCGCTCCCGTTCCGCCACCACCAGCTACCGCGGCGGACGAGTGCCCTTCCACCTCGACGCGGAACTGCACCAGCGGCTCACCGAGCTCGGCCGGGAGCACCAGGCGACGTTGTTCATGCTCCTGCATGCGGGCCTCGGTGCTTTGCTGACCCGGCTCGGCGCGGGCACCGACCTGCCGATCGGTGCACCGGCCGCCGGGCGCACGGACGCGGCGCTCGACGACCTCATCGGTTTCTTCGTCAACACGCTGGTGCTGCGCACCGACACCTCTGGCGAGCCGACCTTCCGCGAGTTGGTCGAGCGCGTCCGGGCGACCGATCTTGCCGCGTACGACGCGCAGGACGTGCCGTTCGAGCACGTGGTCGAGGCGCTCAACCCGGTCCGTTCGCTCGGCATGAACCCGCTTTTCCAGGTGATGCTCGCGGTGCAGACGCACGTCGATCCCGCGCTCGACGCGCCCGGCGTCGTGTCCCGGTTCGACCCCGTCGACATCGGGATGTCCCGGTTCGAACTGTTCTTCTCGCTCCAGGAACGGCGGTCCGCCGACGGCACGCCGTGCGGGATCGACGGAACGGTCGAGTACTCCGCCGACCTGTACGACCAGGGCACCGTAGAGGCCATGGTCGAGCAGTTCTGCCAGGTGCTGGCGCAGGCCGTCGCCGATCCGGACCGGCCGGTGCTGCGGGGGGAACTGCTGTCCGCAGCCGGCAGGCACCGGGTGCTGACGGAGTGGAACGACTCCGCCCGGCCCCTTCCGGCTGCCGACCTGGTGACGTTGCTCGATGACCAGGCCGCGCGGACGCCGTCGGCGATCGCCGCCGTCACGGACACGACCAGCGTCACGTACGCGGAACTGCACGCCAGGGCCAACCGAATGGCCAGGGAGCTGATCAGCCGGGGAGCGGGCCAGGAGCGGGTTGTCGCGGTGCTGCTGGAGCGGTCCGTGGACCTCCTGGTCGCGCTGCTGGCCACGGTCAAGGCCGGTGCGGTCTACCTGCCGATGGATCCGGAGTACCCCGACGAACGGCTCGGTTTCCTGATCGATGATGCCGCGCCGGTGGTCGTGGTGACCCACCGCGAGCACGCGCACCGGGTGCCCGGCGCGCTGGTCGTCGACTCCCCCGGCGACATGACGCGGATCGAGCGGCACCCGGCGACGGCACTCACCGAGGACGAATGCCGCACCGGCGACCCCGCCGCCGCGGCCTACCTGATCTACACCTCCGGCTCGACCGGCGCGCCCAAGGGCGTGGTCATGCCGGCCGCCGGCCTGCTCAACATGGTGTGCTGGCAGGCGGACCGCGATACGGGGAGCTCCAGCGGCGTCATCGCGCAGCTGGCGAGCGTGGGGTTCGACGTGTCCCTGGAGGAAACCCTGCCGGCTCTGGTCAGCGGTGGCACGATCGCGATTCCCGAACCGGATGTGCGCACCGATCCGGTACGACTGGTGCACTGGATGGACCGGCACCGGGTGACCATGGTCATCGCGCCGACACTGATGATCGACAGCATCTGCTCGGCCGCTGTCGCCGAGGGCCTCGAACTGCCCGCGTTCACCGACGTCGCGCAGGCAGGGTCGCCCCTGATGCTGAGCGATGACATGCGTTCGCTGCTGAGCAGCGGTCCCGCGGAGCGCAGGCTGCTCAACTACTACGGCCCGACCGAGACGCACGCCGCGACCATGCTCGTCCAGTCCGGTCAGGTGGCCGCCGAGGGGCGTTCCCCGGCCGTTCCGATCGGCCGTCCGGTGTGGAACCAGCGGATCTACCTGCTGGACGGGGAGTCGCGGCCGGTCCCGCCGGGAGTGGTCGGCGAGATCTTCATCGCCGGTGCGGGCGTCGCCCGCGGCTATCTGGCCAAGCCGGGACTCACCGCGGAGCGGTTCCTGCCCGATCCGTTCGCGGGCACCGGTGAGCGGATGTACCGCACCGGCGACCTGGCGAGGTGGGCCGGCGACGGCACCCTGGTCTTCGTCGGCCGCGCCGACCACCAGGTCAAGATCCGGGGTTACCGGGTCGAGCCGGGAGAGGTCGAGGCGACTCTGCTCAAGCACCCCGACGTGGCACGTGCGGTCGTGACCGCGGTCGAGCAGGCGCCGGGGGACGTCCGGCTGGTGGCCTACGCGGTGGGGGTGGACGGCACCCGGCTCGTACCGGCGCGGCTGCGGCGGTACGTCGCCGACACCCTTCCTGCGTTCATGGTCCCGGCGTCGTTCGTCGTGCTGGACCGGATGCCGATGACCGCCAACGGCAAAGTGGATGTCGCGGCACTGCCGGCACCACAGTGGACGGTCAGCGGCCGCGCCCCGCGCACGCCGCAGGAAGAGATCCTGTGTCGGCTGGTCGCCGACGTGCTGAAGATCGCCGAGGTCGGGGTCGACGACGACTTCTTCGAGCTCGGTGGTCACTCGTTGCAGGTCGCCAGGGTGGCGAGCCGGGTGCGTTCGGTGCTGGGCGTGGACCTGCCGGTGCGAGTGATCTTCGAACGGCAGACCGTTGCAGGCATCGCCAACGCCATCGACGACCTGGCGCCGAGCAGGCCGTCCGCCAGAGTCATGCACCGCCCGGAGCGGGTGCCGTTGTCCTTCGCGCAGCGCCGGCTGTGGTTCGTCGAGCAGCTGGAGACGTCGGCGGGCCACGGTTCCGCCTACCACCTCCCGTCGGCGTTCTCGCTGACCGGTGAGCTGGACGTGGCCGCACTGCGCGCGGCGATCGGTGACGTGATGACCCGGCACGAAAGCCTGCGTACCACGTTCCCGGTGTCCGGCGACGAGCCGTGGCAGCACGTCCTCGACCCCGGGGGCCCTGCGCTGACCGTGGTGGACTCCTCGGAGTCCGAAATCACCGACGCGATGACCGCTGAAGTGGAGCGCCGGTTCGATCTCGCCGGCGCGCCACCGATGCGGGCCGTGCTCTTCCGGCTCGGCCCCAACCGGCATGTGCTGCTGCTCTGCCTCCACCACATCGCCACCGACTACTGGTCGATGCAGCCGCTGCTGCGGGACCTGTCCACCGCCTACACGGCCCGGCGTGCGGGCAACGCACCGGACTGGGCGCCGTTGCCGGTCCAGTACGCGGATTACACGCTGTGGCAGCGGGAGATCCTCGGCGCGGACGGCGGGGCCGCCACGAACGAGCTGGCGTACTGGACCGAGCAACTGGCCGGTACTCCCGAGCAGTTGGAGCTGCCGCTGGACCGGCCGCGGCCGGCTGTGCGCGGTCATCAGGGCGAGACCGTGCACTTCGAACTGGACGCCGACCTGCACGCCGGTCTCGCGCGATTCGCCGGCGCCGGCCGTGCCAGCCTGTTCATGGCACTGCAGACGGCACTGGCCGGTCTGCTCACCCGGATCGGCGCGGGCCACGACATCCCGATCGGCGCGCCGATCGCCGGGCGCAACGACGACGCGCTCGACGACCTGGTCGGCTTCTTCGTCAACACTCTGGTCCTGCGCACCGACACCAGCGGCAACCCGACGTTCCGCACCTTGCTGGCGCGGGTGCGCGAGACCAACCTGGCCGCGTACGCCAACCAGGACGTGCCGTTCGAGCGGCTGGTCGAGGCGCTCAGGCCGACCCGCTCGCTGAGCCACAACCCGCTGTTCCAGGTGACGCTCACACTGCAGAGCGCGGGCGAGGCCACGCTCGACCTCCCCGGCGTCGCGGTGACCAGGCGGCAGGTCGACGTGCAGACCGCCAAGTTCGACCTGTCGTTCTCGTTCACCGAACGACGCGGCGCCGACGGCAGTCCGGAAGGCATGGCAGGGCTGGTCGAGTTCGCCGGTGACGTCTTCGACCGGGAGACGGTCGTCGCGCTGACCGAGCGACTGGTCCAGGTGATGCGTGCCGCGGTGGCCGATCCGGCGGCCCGGCTCGACACGGCCGATGTGTTGCTGCCCAGCGAGCGCGAAGCGCTGCTCAGCGGCGCGATGCCCATCTGAGTTGAGGAGGCTCCCCGTGCAGGGCACTGTCAGTGCACCGGTGGACGCGCCGGTCAAGCGGCTGCGGATCCATCCGGTCTGGTTGCGGTGGCTGGCCGCGGCGTCGCTGGCCAGGCTGCCGCAGACCGCGCTTCCGGTCGCGTTGGTACTCACCGCGCACGAGGCGACCGGGTCGTTCGTGGGCAGCGGACTGCTCAGCGGCGCGAGTGCGATGACGTACGCGCTGTGCGCCCCGTGGCGCGGCCGGCAGATGGACCGGGCCGTGCTGCCCCACGCTCTTGGGTGGTCGCTGCTCGCGGCGACCGCCGGGCTCGTCGCCACGTCGATCGCGGCGGTCGCGGGCGCTCCCTTGTGGCTGCTGCTGGTGTTCGTCGTCCTGGCCGCGTGCGCCGGCTCCGGGGTGGGCGGGGCTTACCGGTCGGTCCTGCCCCACTTCCTCCACCCCACCCAGCTCACCCAGGCCTATGCGGTCGACGCGGTCGCGGTGCAGGTGGCCTGGATCGGTGGCCCGGCGCTCGCGGCCGTGGTGGCCGCCGCGATCGGACCGCAGGCATGCGTCGGCGTCGTGGCCGCGGTGACGGCCGGGGGCGCCCTGCTCAGCTGGACGCTGCCGCGGAGGGAGCCGGGCAGCCCGACGCGGCAGCACGCCTCGGTGCGCGCGCTGCTCGGATGGCTGTGGGCGCCGCTCGTGCTCAACGCGGGGATCGGGATCAACCTCGGCGCGCTCGACGTGGCGCTGCCGGCCTTGATGACCGATCACGGCGAGGCCGCGACGAACGGCGGCCTGGTGCTCGCCGGCCTCTTCGCCACGAGTGCGATCAGCGGTGCGGTCTATGCCGCACTGCCCTCGACGAACCCCTTGCGGAAGGTGAAGACCCACACGGTGGCGTGCGTGCTGATGGCCGCGTACGGCGTCGTCATGGCGAGCGCTGTCGGAGCACCTCAGTTGTGGGTTTCCGTCGCCTGTCTCCTGGTTGCCGGGCTGGCCTTCGCACCGGGCGACAGCGCGGTCATCCTGCTGGTCTCCGAACAGGCTCCGCCGGAGCGGTTGGCGGAGGCCTACGGATACTTCTCCGCCATCGGTTACGTGGGCATAGCGCTCGCCAGCCCGGTGACCGGTTGGTTCGTGACGCGATTCGGCGCCGGGGCGGGTCTGCTCCTGGCGGGACTGGCACCCCTGGTCGCGGTCGTGGTGGTGATGACGACTCGCGGCCCGCGGAAGTAGAGAACGTTTTGTCGACGAAATGCGGAGGTCGATCATGGTGGACATCGACGAAAAGGTCGATTACATCGTCGTGCTCAACGGTGAGGAACAGTACTCGATTCTGCTGGCCGACCGGGAAATTCCGGCAGGCTGGGTCGCCGAGGGATTCCGCGGACCCCGGCAGGAATGCCTGGACCACATCGACGTCGTGTGGACCGACATGAGGCCGCTGAGTGTCCGCAGGCGCATGGAAGGGAATTAGCGATGCTGTACGAACGCGTCGTCCGGCAGGCCCTTCGGAATCCTTCGGCTCCCGCGGTCACGTGCGACGGCGAGACGCTGACCTACGAACAGCTCGTTCGCCGGGCAGACGGGCTGTCGGACGTCCTGACGACGGCCGGCGTCCGGCGGGGCGATGTCGTCGGTGTCCTGATGCGACGGTCCACCGACATGATCACGGCGCTGCTGGCGATCCTGCGTGCCGGTGCCGCCTACGTCGGGGTCGACCCCGACGACCCGCCACAGCGGCGCAACGACCTGCTGACGGACGCCGGCGTGGAGTTCGTCGTGGCGGACGACCCGCTGCGCGAGGGCGTTCCCGGCCGGTTCACCACGCTCTCGCCGTCGGCCGTCAGCCGGTCCTCCGGCGCCGCGGTGAGCACCACCGGGGACGACCTCGCCTACGTCAGCTTCACGTCCGGCTCGACCGGGCGGCCGAAGGGCGTGATGGTCCCGCACCGCGCGGTCCTCCGGCTGATCACGGACATGAACTGGATGGACGTACGCCGCGACGACGTGTTCCTCCAGGCGGCTCCACTGGCGTTCGACGCCTCCACCTTCGAGATCTGGGCACCGTTGGCCCACGGCTGCCACCTCGTGATGGCGCCGTCCGGCCGGTTGACCTTGGAGGGAGTGGCGGAGACCGTACGTGAGCACGGCGTGACGGTGCTGTGGCTGACGGCCGGCCTGTTCCACGAGATGGTCGCGCACGACATCGGTGCGTTCGCCGGCGTGCGTCACCTCGTCGCGGGCGGCGACGTGATCCAGCCGGGTCCGGTCGGGCGGCTGCTCGCGGCGCATCCCGGCATCACGTTCACCAACGGATACGGTCCGACCGAGAACACGACCTTCACCACGACCTGGACGACCAGCGCCGCTGCCGGGGACGGCCTCGACACGATCCCGATCGGCACGCCCGTCAACGGCACTCGGATCGCGGTGCTGGACGCCGAACTGCAGCCGGTCGAGGCAGGCGCCTGCGGCGAGCTGTACGTGTCGGGAGCCGGGCTTGCCCGCGGATATCTCGGTCAGCCGGGCGCCACGGCCGACCGGTTCCTCCCCGACCCGTTCTCGAGTGAGCCAGGGGCGAGGATGTACCGCACCGGCGACATCGTCCGGCTGCGGCCCGACGGCGCCTGCGAGTTCGTCGGCCGGGTCGACGACCAGGTCAAGATCCTCGGTCACCGGGTCGAGCCGGGCGCGGTCGAAACCGCGTTGCACCGCCTGCCGGGGGTCAGCCGAACCGCCGTCGTGGTGCGGACCGCCGCCGACGGCGCGAAACGACTGGTGGCCTACGTCGTACCGGAGGACGTGCCACCGCCGCACTGGGGCGAGCGCCTACGCGAACAGTTGCGCGCGACCCTGCCGGCGCCGTTGATCCCGTGGGCCGTCCTGGTACGGGACACCTTGCCGCTGACCAGCAACGGGAAGACCGACCGTGAGGCACTTCCGGTGCCCGACCTGACAGCACGCAACGTGCCGAACGAGTTCGTCGCGCCGCGGACCGACGTCGAGCACCGGCTGGCCGGGCTGTGGGAAGGCGTGCTCGGTGTGGAGCCGATCGGCGCCGACGACGACTTCTTCGACCTCGGCGGCCATTCGCTGAACGCCACGGAACTGCTCGGCGCGGTGCGGGCGGAATTCGGTGTCACGATTCCGGCGCGCGTCCTCTACCTGCAGCCGACCCTCAGCGAGCTCGGCGAGCAGCTGGAAACCGCCATGCGGAGCGGAGCGCAGCGATGACCGTTGCCGTAGAGGCGGGCCGGTGCCCGATGCACGCCACCCCGGAGATCGACCTGTTCGAGTCGGGCACGTTCGCCACCGCGGACATCCACGCCGTCTGGCGCACCCTGCGACGGGAGGCGCCGGTCAGCTGGCATCCGGTCGGCGACGACGGGTTCTGGTCCGTGACCCGGTACGACGACGTACAACACGTGCTGCGCGATCACGGCACGTTCACCTCCGAGCAGGGATCGCTGCTCACCCTCCTCGGCAAGGGCGACCCGGCCGGCGGCAGGCAGATGGCGGTCACCGACCCGCCGCGGCACGCGAGGCTGCGGGAACCGTTGCAGCGCGCCCTGTCGGTCAAGGAGGTGGAGCGCGACCTGCCGCGTATCCGGTCCCTGATCCGCGAACTGCTGGCCCCCATGAAGGACGGCGGCGTGTTCGACTTCGCCGCGGCCATGGCGGCCATGCCGATGGCGGTCATCGGTTCGTGGATGCGGCTGCCCCGGTCGGACTGGCCCGAGCTGACCCGGCTGACGGCCGCGTCCATCGCTCCGGACGACCCGGCCTACGTCGGCCCGGGCGGCCCGGGGAGGACACTCGTCAGAGCGCACCGCGAGCTGTTCGCCTACTTCCAGGACGTGGTCGCGGAGCGGCACGCCGCCCCCGGCGACGACCTGATCGGCGTGCTGCTGGGTATGCGTATCGACGGGGCGAGGCTCACGCCGAGTGAGATCGTGTCCAACTGCTACAGCCTGCTGCTCGGCGCCAACGTGACCACCGCCCAGCCGCCGAGCGCCGCATTGCTCGAGCTCGCCGGGACCGACGCGCTGGCCGACTGGGCGGCCCATCCGGACCTGCTGGTGAGCGGGGTGGAGGAAGCGTTGCGCTGGTCTTCACCCGCGCAGCACTTCATGCGCTACGCCAGACGGGACGTGCAGATCCGTGACGTCAGGGTGCGCGCGGGCGACGCGGTCGTCGCGTGGCTGGGTTCGGCCAACCGGGACGAGGCCGTGTTCTCGCGGTCCGACACGTTCGACATCCGCAGGCGCCCCAACAAGCATCTCGCCTTCGGCGTCGGCCCGCACTACTGCGTCGGGCACACCGTCGCCAGGGTCGCGCTGCGTGCCCTGTTCCACGAGCTGCTGACCGGCTTCGCCGACATCGAGGTCGTCGGCGAACCCGTGCGGCTGCGGTCGAACTTCATTGCGGGACATACCAGTCTGCCGGTGACGGCACGAGGAGTACGGCCATGACGAACGGATCGGCTGTTCCCCAGCGCAGGTGGCTGCCCCGGCCGCTGCAGGAGACTCCGTCGCGGATCTTCTGCCTGCCCTACTCGGGCGCGGGTGCCTCCATGTTCGGCCGGTGGCCGGACGCCGCGGGCGATACCGGTCTCTGCCCGGTGCAGTTGCCGGGCCGGGAGAGCCGGCTGCGGGAACCGCACTTCGGGACCTATGAACAGCTCGCGGAGGACTTGGTCGAGGCGCTGCTGCCCGCCATGGACCGTCCCTTCGGACTGTTCGGGCACTGCAGTTCCGCGCTGATCGCGTTCGAGATCGCCGCCGTGCTGCACCGCGAGGGGTTGCCGATGCCACGGCGGTTGTTCTGCTCCTCCCAGGTCGCGCCGCACGAAGGTCCCTACGGCAGCTACTTGACGATGACCGACGAACAACTCCGCGCGGAACTGATCGCGCTGAGTGACAGCGAGCTCGACGACAGCGTCCTGGACGTCGTCACCGAGGTGCTGAGAGCGGACGTCGAGGCCAACAAGGCCTACAGGCCGGCCGAGCCGGTGCTGCTGGACACCGCGATCACCACGATCGGCTGGTCGGCCGACCACGAGGTCGCTCCCGAGCGCATGGCCGGGTGGGACCAGTACTCCAAGAGGGTCCACCGGGTGGTGCTGCCGGGCGTGCACCACACGTTCCTCGACGCCCCGGCCGCGCTGCTGACGCAGTTCGCCGACGGAATGGCCTCGGATGACTGAGGCGCGGACCTGCCGGATCCCTGGGACCCACAACGGCCCATCCGGCAGCGCGAACGGTGGATACGCGTGCGGGATGTTCGCCAGGGCCGCCGTCGACGTGGTCGGGACGACCGCGGTGGTCCAGTTGCACGCGGCCCCGCCGCTCGACACCGAGCTGACCGTCCACCCACACCGCGGGCGAGCGCTCGTCTGGCACGAGGACGAGCTCGTCGCGACGGTCTCCGCCGCGGTGCACGACCAGCCGGCGGTGGCGCCGTTCGTCACCGTCGCCGCCGCGGAACGAGCCAGCGCCTCCTTCGCGGGGGAGACGGCGCACCCGTTCCCGCAGTGCGTGGTGTGCGGCACCGCCAGGACCGACCCGGCTGCACTGCATCTGACTCCTGGGAGTGTGGACGGTTTTCCGGGTGTCGTCGCGTGCACCTGGACCCCTGGCGGCCCGGACCTCGACACCGTGTGGGCCGTGCTGGACTGCCCCGGCGGCTGGGCCCTCGACCAGAGCGGCTCTCCTTACGTGCTCGGCAGGATGTCCGCGCGCGTCCACCTGGTCCCACCGCCCGGCGAGCCCACGATCGTCGTGGCCCAGCACATCGCGACCGTCGGACGGACCGCGCGCGTGACCAGCGCGCTGTTCGGTCCTGACGGCACCGAGTTCGGCCGGGCGCAGGCCACCTGGGTCCGGCTCAGTGCGTCTGCTCATCCGGCGCCGAGGAAAAGGGAGTGTCTTCGATGACGAATGCCAACCTGATCGACCTGTTCGAGGAGCAGGCGCGCCGACGCCCGGACGCTGTCGCGGTGGTGTGCGGCGAACTGTCACTGTCCTATCGGGAGCTCGACAGCCGGGCGAACCGGCTGGCCCACCTGCTGGCCGGGTCCGGCGCCCGCCCCGGCGCGTTCGTCGGGGTGTGCCTGCCGAGGTCCTTGGACCTGCCGGTGGCGCTGCTCGCCGTGTTGAAGACCGGCGCGGCCTATCTGCCGCTGGACCCGAGCTATCCCGAGGAACGGGTCGCGTGGATGATGCAGGACGCGGACCCGGTCGTGGTCGTCGGCACCTCGGAGGTGCTCCCGGCCGGGGACGCCGTGCTCCTGCTGGACGATCCGGCCGTGGCGGCCCGGCTGGCGGACACCCGGGACGTCGCTCCGCCGGTCGTGCGGGATCCCGGCGACGCCGCCTACATGATCTACACCTCCGGGTCGACGGGACGGCCGAAGGGAGTCGTCGTCGCGCACGCCAACGTCTTGGCGTTGTTCGCCGCCACCTGCGACCTGTTCGACTTCCGCGAGGACGATGTCTGGACGCTGCTCCACTCCTACGCGTTCGACTTCTCGGTCTGGGAGCTGTGGGGCGCGCTCCTCCACGGCGGCACGCTGGTGGTGGTTCCGGTCGACACCGCCCGGTCCGCGCCGGACTTCCTGCGGCTGCTGGCCGACCAGCGGGTCACCGTCCTCAACCAGACCCCGTCGGTGTTCTACGAGTTGATGCGGTCCGATGCCGAGGACCCGGCCACCTCGGGCCAGTTGGCCCTGCGCTATGTGATCTTCGGCGGCGAGGCGCTCGACCTGGCGAAACTGAAGGAGTGGTACGAGCGGCACGACCCGGGCAAGCCCGAGCTGGTGAACATGTACGGCATCACCGAGACCACCGTGCTCAGCACCCACGCCGCCCTCGACCGGGACCGGACGGCCACGACCGGCCTGATCGGCCAGCCGCTGCCCGGCGTCCGATGCTACGTCCTGGACGAGGGGATGAACCTGGTACCACCCGGTGTGGTGGGCGAGCTGTACGTGGGCGGCGTGGGCGTGGGGTGGGGCTACTGGGGCCGTGGAGGGCTGACGGCCGACCGGTTCGTGCCGGATCCCTTCGGCGGGGCCGGTGAGCGGCTGTACCGGACCGGCGACCTCGTGCGCTGGGGACGCTGGGGCCTGGAGTACTCGGGGCGGCTGGACGACCAGGTGAAGATCCGGGGGTTCCGGATCGAGCTGGGCGAGGTCGAGTCGGTGCTGGCCCGGTGCCCCGGTGTGGCGGATGCGGTGGTCGTCGCCGGTGCGAACGGCCGGGGCGAGCCCTGCCTGGTCGGGCATGTCACGCCGGCCAGGACGGCCGGTGCGGTGAACCCGTCTCAACTGGGCGCCGTCGCACGGGCGTTCACCTCCCGCTACCTGCCCGCCCACATGGTGCCGGCGGTGGTCATGGTCTCCGCCGAGTTCCCGTTGTCGCCCACCGGCAAGGTCGACCGGCGGGCGCTTCCCGCCCCGGCGTTCGACGCGTCGGACAGTCGCCCCCGCTCGCCGGTGGAGGCCGTGTTGTGCACGCTGTTCGCAGACGCGCTCGGCATCGACGACGTCGGTCCGGACGACGGGTTCTTCGACCTCGGCGGGCACTCGCTGGTGGCGACGAGGCTGGTGCGCCGGGTGCGGGCCGCGCTGGGAGTGGAACTGGGAGTCAGCGCCGTGTTCGAGGCACCGACACCGGCCGCGCTCGCGCGGCTGATCGCGGGGCGGAGCACGGGGGGCGGGGCGCTCGACGTACTGCTCGAGCTGCGCGGGCACGGCAGCCGGCCACCGCTGTTCTGCATGCATCCGTCCAGCGGGATGAGCTGGTCCTACGCCGCTCTGCTGCACCACCTCGACCCGGAGACGCCGCTGTACGGACTGCAGGCACCGGGCTTGAGCGGCGACACCGACCTGCCGCAGACCATCGAGCAGTTGGCGGCGGACTATCTGGGCCGCATCCGTACGGTGCAAC
Organism: Streptomyces niger; assembly: GCF_000718305.1. Taxonomy (GTDB): domain Bacteria; phylum Actinomycetota; class Actinomycetes; order Streptomycetales; family Streptomycetaceae; genus Streptomyces; species Streptomyces niger. The sequence continues at coordinate 87,220 of NZ_JOFQ01000016.1, read as the reverse complement.
CGAGCGGACCGTACCGGCTGCTCGGCTGGTCGTTCGGCGGTTTGGTGGCCCAGGCGATGGCAGCCCAACTCGAGCGGGAAGGGGAGCAGGTGGCGCTGCTGGCCATTCTGGACGTGACGCCGGTGGCCGAGGAGACCGAGGGCACGCGGGCGGAGGACCTCGCCGACGACGCGTTCGACGAGGCACTCGCTGAGGAGATCGGCAACGTCAGCCTGCCGGAGGAGACCATCGCCCGGATCACCGCCACCGTCGAGCACAGCGGCCGGCTGCGTGACCGCTTCACTCCCGGCCGGTTCGGCGGCGATCTGCTGCTGTGCACCGCCGGACCCAAGGCACTGGCCGAGCTCTGGCGCCCGTACATCGGCGGCCGCATCACGACCCACGAGATCGCCACCACCCACCTCCGGATGATGCGCTCCCCGGCGTTGGCCCAGATCGGTCCCGTCCTGGCGGCCGCGCTCGCCGACGGGGACCGTGCTCAAGAGGGAGTTGTGCGGGGTGTGGGAAGCCGTTCTACGGCACTCGCGTCGTCCACTCCGCCGAGCTGAACTTGGTGGTGGCCAGCTCGCGGGCGCGGGTGAACTCCTGGGCCGTCACCGTGGCGTCCGTGCCGCCGTAGCGGGTGCGGAAGGAGGTGATCATGCGGTCGATGACCTGGGCGCGGGGGAGGCCGGTCCGGCGTCGTAGTGGGTCGACGCGCTTCTTGGCGCTGGTGGTGCCCTTGTCGGAGAGCTTTTCCTTGCCGATGCGGAGTACCTCGACCATTTTGCCCGCGTCGATGTCGTAGGACATCGTCACGTGGTGCAGTACGGCGCCGGAGCCGGCGACGATGCGCTTCTGGGCCGCGCCGGCGATCTTCCCGGCGTCCGTCGCGATGTCGTTGAGCGGCTTGTACCAGGCGTTGATGCCCATGTCGCCGAGGGCCGCGAGGACCCAGTCGTCGAGGTAGGCGTAGCTCTCGGCGAAGGTCAGCCCGTGGACGAGCGGTGTGGTGATCAGGGGCGAGTGCGGTGTTCCCTCGCTGCCGTCGACAGCGACAGCCTCGTCCGTCGCCCGGTTGTGCCTGGGAGCTCCGCCCGCTCGGATCCCACGCCCTGCCGCCTGGACCGACTCATGCAGTGCCCGTACTCGCCCCACCCAGTAGCAGAGTCCTGGTCAGGGCGTCGAAGGCTTGCGGACCGAGGTGAGTATCCGCGCTGAACGTGCTCGCCGCTCTTCCCGAAACATTGCGCTTCGGAGAATCAATATCTGTGCCCGCGGGATGAGAGTTTGGCGGGCCGCGCGGAGAGGGTTTTTATACCAATGGACGGGATGGAATTATTCGACGTACGCAGGCCGTTGCGGCGTGCTACTGTCGGTCTCGGTTGCAGTTGTGGTTCCCAAACTTCAAGCCCCTCTGGTCGGATTCTGTGCCGCTGGAAGGGCTTTTGTATTCCGGTCTTTTCCGGTCGGGGTAATCATCGCGGCGACATGGGGTCCGCGCAGCGCGGACCCCGGTGCACTGCCCCAAAGGAGAGATGACATGGCTGCTGGTACTGTGAAGTGGTTCAATGCGGAAAAGGGCTTCGGCTTCATCGAGCAGGAGGGTGGCGGCGCTGACGTGTTCGCCCACTACTCGAACATCGCCGCCCAGGGTTTCCGTGAGCTGCTCGAAGGCCAGAAGGTGAGCTTCGACATCGCACAGGGCCAGAAGGGCCCGATGGCCGAGAACATCGTTCCCGCCTGACGCTGAACGCGACTTTGCAGCTGGGGCCCGCATCTTTCGGGGTGCGGGCCCCAGCTGCAAGCTTCTCCCGCGTCAAGTTCACCGGCGGGATGCCTCATCGAGGTTCGCCTTCCCGCCGTGCACGGGTCCTCGTTCAGGGTTGCAGACGTACCCGTTCAGAGTTGCACGCAGACAGCGCCTCGAACCCCGTGGACATTCCGTGTCCCCAAGTCGACGGCTGCGCCGCACGGCGTCCCTGCCGGACGCTTCAGCTTTTCGCATTCAATTCGGCTCATTCTTGCGATTCTGCATGCTGCTCATTGCTGCGGGAATTCCTTGATATGTGTCGCATCGAGGAAGGTTCCGTATGAACCGCACACGCACGAATGACCGCTTCGCACGCACTCGTGACGGCAGTGCCGGATCCAGTAAGGGCAGGAGCCGATTCGGCTCGTCAGCTCCGCGCCGTTCCGGTGGTCCCCGCAGCCGGCCCGTCGCACCCCAGGGTGAATTCGCGCTCCCCAAGACGATCACGCCGGCGCTTCCGGCCGCGGAGCACTTCGCCGATCTCGGCATGCCCGAGCAACTGCTGGCCGCGCTCGGCTCGGAGGGCGTGACCGTACCGTTCCCGATCCAGGGCGCGACGCTCCCGAACTCCCTTGCGGGCCGCGACGTACTGGGCCGCGGGCGTACGGGTTCGGGCAAGACGCTCGCCTTCGGGCTGGCTCTGCTGGCCCGCACGGCCGGACAGCGCGCCGAGCCCCGCCGGCCGCTGGGCCTGGTCCTGGTACCGACGCGTGAGCTGGCACAGCAGGTGACGGACGCGCTGGCCCCGTACGCCCGCTCGGTGAAGCTGCGGTTGGCCACGGTCGTCGGCGGGATGCCGATCGGTAAGCAGGCCCGTGCGCTGAACGCCGGCGCAGAGGTCGTCGTCGCGACCCCCGGACGGTTGAAAGACCTGATCGAGCGGGGCGACTGCCTGCTCAGCCAGGTGAACATCACGGTGCTGGACGAGGCCGACCAGATGGCCGACATGGGCTTCATGCCGCAGGTCACCGCGCTGCTCGACCAGGTACGCCCCGATGGCCAGCGCATGCTGTTCTCCGCGACCCTGGACCGCAACGTCGATCTGCTGGTCCGCCGCTACCTGACCGACCCCGTGGTGCACTCCGTCGACCCGTCGGCCGGTGCGGTCACGACAATGGAGCACCACGTACTGCATGTCCACGGCGCTGACAAGCACACGGCCACCACGGAGATCGCCGCCCGCGACGGCCGGGTGATCATGTTCCTGGACACCAAGCACGCCGTCGACCGCCTCACCGGGCATCTGCTGAACAGCGGGGTACGCGCCGCCGCTCTGCATGGCGGAAAGTCGCAGTCCCAGCGCACGCGCACATTGGAGCACTTCAAGACCGGCCACGTGACCGTGCTCGTCGCCACGAACGTCGCGGCACGCGGCATTCACGTCGACAACCTCGACCTGGTCGTCAACGTCGACCCGCCGGCCGACCACAAGGACTACCTGCACCGCGGCGGGCGCACCGCCCGCGCCGGTGAGTCCGGCAGCGTCGTCACACTGGTCACCCCGAATCAGCGTCGCGGCATGAGCCGCCTCATGGCGGCCGCGGGTATCACCCCGCAGACCACGCCAATTCACTCCGGCGGAGCAGCGCTGAGCCGCATCACCGGCGCCCAGGCCCCCTCCGGCGTCCCGGTCGTCATCACCGCACCGGTAGCCGAACGCACCAAGCGCAGAGCTGCCTCTCGCGGCCGACGCCGGCCTGCTTCGGCACCCCGGCGCGCGCCGGCGACGTCTGCCGCCACCGGAGCGGCGGCCTAGAACCGTCGTACTCAGAAAGCTGGCCCATCTCTGTAGGAGACCCTTTTTGACACTGGTTCAGATACAGCACCGCTCGACGGAAGCCACCTCGGTGGTGGTCGAGGCCATGAACGAGGCCGGACCGCACGTCTGCGACGACATGACCGTCGAGGTGGCCCTGTCCGTCATGGCCGCCGCCCGTACGGGGCATCTGCTCGTCTGCGACGCGGACGGCCAGTGCACCGGCCTGGTCATCCAGGCCCAGCTCACCGCCGTCCGCGACGGCTGCGCGTACACGGACCGGGTCCGCCTGCGCGACATCCTCGGTGCTTCCTCGTTCACCACGACGGCTGAAGCCGTGCATGCGACGCACGGTCGCCGGCTCGCGGTGTCTACCGTGACCGCCGAGCACGGCAGCGCTCCGGGCGTCCTGGCCTGCTCCCGCTGAACCATCTCGCCCGGCCGGACCGCTCCCCTTCTCCCCTGTGAGGCATCATGCGCTGTGTCATCGCCCGCTTCCCCTTCGACCTGACCAGGAGCGGCGTGCTGGAATCGATGGAGGGTGTCATGCCCGAGCCGGTCACCGGTGAGTCCGTGATCATCGGGCGGCGTACCTACCCCGTCAAGCAGGTGGGCGGGGTGATCACCAGGCAGGACCGCCGTGATTTCAGCATCGGTGAAGTCGTCCGTGCTATGACCCGACTCGGCTTCACCTGCGTCGGCCTTCCCCAGTCGGTGGCTCCCACGCACACCCTCAGCCCCTTCCAGCGCGCTTCCGCGATGCTCGGTTCCCCCCTGTCCGGCTGACCTACGGACAGGCGCAAGCCGACACCAGAACGACAGTGAGGGTTCGACCGGCACATGCCGGTCGAACCCTCACTGTCGTGCGTCTCGGGTGACGCGAAAGCTCAGGCACGCAGGTGCCCTTTCTCTTGCGCTTCCCGCGAGTCAACAGATGAGGGTGGCTCAGTGCTGGAGTGCTGAGCCGAGGGGCGGTGTGGCCGGCGACGATACCTACGGCCGGACCACCGACCGAAGAGAATCGGGGCGGGGCCGAGGTCTCGCAGGGGCACCACCTCAATGGGTGAACATGGCCGCTCCGGTGTTGGGCAGCCGGGAGCAATGGGAGGCGTGAGCGGCTTTGAACGCCGCATCGAGGGCTGGGTTTTCGGCTGGTGGACGCGCCGTTCTGCCGCGCGGCGGGAGCCGTTGGAGGTGGTGTCGATACTGCGGCAGGTCTGCGACGACAATGCCTTGATCATGCGGCGGGGGCGGGTGGTGACACCCAACGTATTCATTCTGGAAGTGTCTGCGGACAGTCACCAGCGACTTTGCTGTCATCGGGAAGCGTTGGAGCTCAACTTGATGATGGCCGTCCGTGCGCATGCGGCGCTCCGGTCGTACGACTTCATGGGGGCGGTGAAGGTGCTGCTGGGTCCGGATCCCGCCCCGGATGCCGGGCGCTACCGCATTCGTAGCTACATCGCCCCTTCCTCGGCCGGCTCTGCGCAGTTGTCGTCAGGCCACCATGCCCCAGTCGCTGCTGTAGGCCCTGCGCCACCTCGACGCCGTCTCCGCGGGTGCCACCCTGCAAGGGCGTGGACGACTTCAGGGCAGGCCCCACCTGCTCACGTTCAGTACCGGTGGCTCCGGCAATGCCACCCACCGGGCGGCGCGAACCCCGGAAGTGCGAGGTCCACCGGCGGCGACGGTGGCACTGGCGCGGGGTGTCGGAACCGACTGAAGGAAGGCGCCGGCGGGCGCTCCCTGCCGCTTGGTCACCTCACCCAGCCGCATGGAAGCCGCGTGGCCGAGGCCGCCCGTTTGATGGACGCACGCCTCTCGCAGGCCCCTGCGAGCCGCATCGGTGGAACGGGAACGGCGGTGGGACCGGCCGGCGTGGACCGGATGGGCGACAGATCGGATCCTGACCACCGGAACACCTTCACGGATGTAGGTGCAGCGGAAGTCGAGCCTGCCCTCTGGAAAAAAACTGTCACGGTGACTGTAGACATGGATGCGTGCCAGGCGTAGCGTTTCTCTCGTACTCAGGAAGTCGAAAGAAGGCGCAGCAGACATGAACTGCTGCGCAAGCGGATCGAGCAAGAAGGGAACGGCAGCGGAGGGAGGGGCCGAAAGTGGTGGGTTCCTTCACTGGCTGCCGGGCCGGGCGGCCTCAGGGGCCGCAAGCAGGAGCGCTCCATCCAGCAGTACTCTCTGGTTGATTCAACGAGGTAAGGAGCAGACACCATCAGGATCGCCCGGGCGAAGGAGAAGTCGTTCGGGTGCCGCAGGCCCCAGAACGGAAGGTGGTCCCCGGTCACGCATTCGCGATCCCCGTACCTCTGCCCTCTCAGGCGGAACCACGGAAAACGAAGGCCGGCGTGAAGTCGGCCGGTAGATGGTGTTGAAAGCTCGGGGCTCGGGTGCCACACGGCACCCGAGCCCCTCGACGCGTCCCCGAAAGAAGAGGTCTATGCCCCCTCGCAGTACCCACCCCGTCGACAAGTTCGACGACGACGATTACCCCGCCTACACCATGGGCCGGGCCGCCGAAATGCTCGGCACCACCCCCGCCTTCCTCCGCACCCTCGGCGAACACCGTCTGATCACACCGCTGCGCTCCGAAGGCGGCCACCGCCGCTACTCCCGCTACCAGCTGCGCATCGCCGCCCGCGCCCGCGAACTCGTCGACGCCGGCACCCAGATCGACGCCGCCTGCCGCATCATCATCCTCGAAGACCAGCTCGAAGAAGCCCAACGCATCAACGAGGAACTGCGCACCCGGACCACCGGTCCGCAGCCACAGACCCCAGTCTGACCGCGAGGCGGTGACGGGAGCGCAACGTCCCCCGTTGCCCATCGTGGTCACGCATCGAGCCTGTCTCCTCCCAGCGGTCGGCCGAGGGGGCAGGCTCCGGCGAATCCGCCGCGGTGAGCGCGACTGTCCGCGGCGACTCCCGGCGAGCCAACAGCCAACGTCTTCCTCCAGCGGTGAGGGACGGTCGTTCTTCCGGGTGCGTTCGCGCGTTCCCTGCGTCGATGGCCCAAGGGCGAGGCGTGATGCCCTGAGTGCTTGCGGCTGGCTGCCGGAAAACTGCAGGCCCCAGCTGTGTCAGGCCGTGGCTGTCGGTCCGGCGGCGCGGCGGTATGCGGCGCTGATGCGCTGGGCGTCCGGACGCCGCTCATCGGACTTCGCCGGCCGTGGCCTTCTGTGGAGCGGGGCCCCTGGTCATGTGGCTGCCAGGAGGATGGCCGTGTAGTGCGCGATGAAGGCGGCGATGGTGAAAGTGTGGAAGACCTCGTGGAAACCGAACCAGCGCGGCCAAGGGTCAGGACGCTTGACTCCGTAGACAACGGCGCCCGCGGTGTAGAGCAGGCCGCCGACGATGAGAAGGACGACGACCGCGGCGCCGCCGGTGCGCGTGAATTCCGGCAGGTAGAAGACTGCTGCCCAGCCCAGGACGATGTAGCACAGGGTGTAGAGCCAGCGCGGTGCCCTGATCCACCAGACACGGAAGGCGACGCCGGCCGCGGCCCCGGCCCATACCAGGGAAAGCAGGACCACCTGCGGGCGCGCGGGCAGCAGCAGTACCGCCAGGGGCGTGTACGTGCCGGCGATGATCAGGAAGATGTTCGCGTGGTCCAGCCGCCGCAGGACCGCCTCTCCACGCGGGCCCCAGTTGCGGCGGTGGTACAGCGCGCTGGTGCCGAACAGCAGGCAGGCCGACAGCGCGTACGCCGAGCAGGCCGCCACTGCCGCCGCCGAGCGGGAAAGGGCTATCAGGACGACGCCGCCGGCCAGCGAGAGGGGGAACATTCCGGCGTGCAGCCAGCCGCGCATCCTCGGCTTCAGCACAGCCGCCGCGCGCTCCACCCCGCCTTCCAGGCCGGTGGCTGTCCGCCCGGCAGTCCGCCTGCCGGTTGTGCCGGCAGGCGAATCAGCCGCCGATGCACGGTAGGTGTCGGGCGTGGTGACGGAGCGGCGCCGGTGCTCCCGTCCGTGTGTCGGCGGCTGGGATCCTTCAGCGATCATGCGCTCATATTAAGAAGTCTGTGCAAGGGCACGGTACCGGCGCATCGCCACGGATCGCGGGTCAGTTGCCTACCGTATGCGGGGATGTGGTGCGGCGGTTTCGGCGAAATGCTTGAGGGGCCCTGGTGCCATGTGGCACCAGGGCCCCGAAGGAACTGCTACACCATCTGCCGGCCCTGGTACTGCGCCGGCGTCCTGTTTCCGCTGACCCGACGGGAATGCTGTCGGGGGTGCGGGGATCGCGGTTGCTTGACCGAAGACCACCTCACTAACGATGTCCTGCGGTACCCGGACTCAAGGCTTCCGCCCGGGCGATCCTGATGGCGTCTGCTCCTCCGTTCTTCCCTCGGTGAACAACTGCGTAGCTGGTACCGCGAACTGCACTTACGGATACTGCGGTACCGCTCACGGCGGCCCCTGACCGCTGCGGGCCACCCGGTCCGGTTGCCGGTCCCGTCGCCGTCCTGCAACGAACCTGGCTTCGGAACTCCGCCACCGCACCGTCCTGCCAACTGCAACTGCGGGTACTGCTACCTGGCAGTCCGTCTCTGCCAGATCCTGCTGACTTCCTCGGTTACGAGAGAAACCCTAGCCAGACAGAGATCGAATGTCTACCTCGGCCAGCATAGATTTTCGGACGCGCGGTGAGGAGGTAATCGGCCTCGAGCGGCGGCGCCGCGAGGGTCCGCGGCGTCCGCAGCTGTCGCACGCGAGGGCGCCCGGTCCTTCCTCGAAGGGCTCGTACGTCCGATCGCGGCCGAGACCGCCGAAGCCGTGGCCCTGGTCGTCCCGGGGCTCGTCACCGATGCCCTGCACCCTGGGCCTGACCGCTCACCCGGACAGCGCCGAGATGGCCGCGCACGACCGCAGCCCGCAGGCGCCACACATGGGCACCTCCGACCTGAACGGCGGCACCGGAGGCTTCGGCCGGCCCATGGTCGGTCGCCGCGTCCGCACCGCCTCGGTCCTCCGCCGGCCGTCCGGTGGCAAGACCGTCAGTGCGGTTCTCGCCCGGTAGCACCTTGGCGCTTCGATGCCGACTGCCGCTCCGCTCCGGCGAAGCTGTAGGGCCGCTCGACCGCGTACCGGCGGATCTCGGCGGCCGCCTCGCTGGTGAGAACCGCTCTCACCGGAGGCATGATTCCCGCGGTCCGGCTACACCTACGCCTGCTGCCCGCTGCATCCTCGAAGAACAGCTCGAAGAGCCCAGCCCCTCAGCGGGCAACTGCGCGATTCGGCGGTGCCCTCGGGCTCGCAGTCGATGCCTGAGGCGCGCAGCCCCTTGTGTGACGGGCCGGGGGTGGCCCCTGTTTTCAGGGGGCCGAGAAGAAGCGTGCTCAAGCGGGCGAAGCTGCCCTCAAGGGGGCGGCGGGGTCCGGGCGGTGGACAGGGCGCGACAGCAGCCTGCCGGGGAATTCTGACAGCCCCTGGAGGGAAATACCTGGACTCGCCGTTGCAGATATATGGAGTATGCGTGGTGAGAATTTTCGGCCCGGCGAATGCGCTCCTTGGAAGTGTGGCCTCTCCTGAAGTGGCCGTGCTACGGTTACGTCAGTTGCAGTGGTGGTTCGCAAAGCTTCAAGTGTTTCTCCCGGGTTTCTGGGGGAGTCTTGTGTATTTCGGTATTCCCGGAATGGCGATCATTGCGGTAACTCCGGTCCCTGTACAGTGCGGGTTCCGGGTAGCACCCCGAAGGAGATGTATTTTGACTACTGGCACCGTGAAGTGGTTCAACGCGGAAAAGGGCTTCGGCTTCATCGAGCAGGACGGTGGCGGCGCTGACGTGTTCGCCCACTACTCGAACATCAACGCCGCCGGCTTCCGTGAGCTGCTCGAAGGCCAGAAGGTAAGCTTCGACGTCACGCAGGGCCAGAAGGGCCCGCAGGCGGAGAACATCGTTCCCGCCTGACGCTGACGCGCACGACGAGCTGGGGCACGCACCTGCGTGCGGCCCCGGCTCGTTGCGTTATTCACGCTCGCCCGCGGCGACGGACTTCCGCCCGCAGCGGCGAGCGAGCGGCATATCGTCTGCCGCTCCCCCTGGCCGGGGTCGGCACCTCCCGGCTCCCTCGCGCCCCTATACCGGTCGCGTTCGCCACCGACCGTGGCCCGATGCCTCTTCGCGACGATTCGGCGGCCATTCAAGACCGCGTTTGTTTCGTTATTCTTCGGCTCGGTCTTGCGAATCCGTGCGTGGTTCTTCAGCACAGCGGTGAATTCCCCGATCGGGTCACCAGAAGCGCCCGATCCAGCGCCGCACTGTGGCCGGGTCGCACTTCACCAGCACGGCGATCTGCGACGACGACAGGGCCTGCAGCGACAGCAGTACCGTCGCCCGCATCGCCGATCCCCATCGTCCCCGCAGCAGGTCGCGCAACCGTTCGCACTCGTTGACGGACGCATCGGCGAACACCGTGGGCGGGCGCACGCTGACCACAAGCTCGCCGGGCGGGCGGACGATGCTGACACCTCGATCCAACGCCCGGCAACGGCCATGTGCCCCCCGCATCCAGCCGTACCGGCTCTCATGGCGCGCAGAACTTCTGGAGACGCGCTCAGAACAGCTCGTGCACCTCGCCCAAGGCGGAGGTGACGCTCTCACCCAGTGTGAGACCGACGCCGTACTTGAAGGCCGCCGCATAGTCCACGTCGCCCAGGGCCGCACGGGCGAGGGCGACGGCGCTGTCGTGCGGGGCGTTGAAATGGACGGAACCGACAGGGGCAGTCCGGCCTTGCGCCAGATGCGCCAGACCGCGCCCTGTAGCACGGCGGCCCGCGGCCCAGGCCGCGAAGGAGAGCACGTAGAGGGCGTAGGCCTTGGCCCAGCGCTCGCCGTGCGTCCCGTGCAGGGAGCGGACCCCTGAGCAGACGTCGATCCGGCCGTCTCCAGGTCGCCCTGGAAGGCCAGGGGCGCGAATCGGACGCACCGTCAGCGGGTGGTGACGCTGCCGGTCTCGCCAGCGAGGTGGTCCGGTGGCCGGAGCTGATGGACGCGTACGAGGCGCCGGCCGTCCTTCCGCAAGTGAACGTGGTGGGCAGGGCTCTCGCCGCTGCGGCACGGTGCCGTGCTGGCGCACACCACTGCCGAGGCGTTGCCGCTGGCGGCCCGGACGACGCGTTCCGGTGATCGATGCGCCGGCCGAGTATCCGGCGACACCGCGAACTGCTGGACACCGGCGAACACCTGGTGGGCGAGTGCGCGTTTCCGAACGCGGGCTTCACTGACGGAAAGCCGGACACCGGTTGAACATCATCGGGCCGGCGGACCCCCGCACCGACCTGAACGCCGCGCCTGCCGGTCCTCGTCGGTTCGGTGAGGCACTGGCCGAGGATCTGGTGAGCCGTACTCGCACGCGCGTTGACGCAACGAAGCGAGGTCAGGGACGTGATCGATGGTCGACCATCGCGGTCGTCCGCTTCATCGATCCAGTAGAACCGGTGAAGGTGTGCGCGAGGTTCGTCGGCCTCCGCGGGTGTTGCTCATGGCACTCGCGTCGTCCACTCCGCCGAGCTGAACTTGGTGGTGGCCAGCTCGCGGGCGCGGGCGAACTCCTCGTCCGTCACCGTGGCGTCCGTGCCGCCGTAGCGGGTGCGGAAAGAGGTGATCATGCGGTCGATGACCTGGGCACGGGGCAGGCCCGTCTGGCGACGCAACGGGTCCACCCGCTTCTTGGCGCTGGTGGTGCCCTTGTCGGAGAGCTTCTCCTTACCGATGCGGAGCACCTCGACCATCTTGTCCGCGTCGATGTCGTAGGACATGGTCACGTGGTGCAGCACGGCCCCGGAGCCCGCGACGATCCGCTTCTGCGCCGCGCCGGCGATCTTCCCGGCATCCGTCGCGATGTCGTTGAGCGGCTTGTACCAGGCGTTGATGCCCATGTCACCGAGGGCCGCGAGCACCCAGTCGTCGAGATACGCGTAGCTCTCCGCGAAGGTCAGCCCGTGGACGAGCGACTCGGGGACGCAGAGCGAGTAGGTGATGGTGTTGCCCGGTTCGACGAACATGGCACCGCCGCCGCTGATCCGGCGGACGACCGTGATGCCGTGCTTCTCGGCGCCTGCCGCGTCGACCTCGTTGCGCAGCGACTGGAAGCTGCCGATGATCACGGCGGGGCGGTCCCACTCCCAGACGCGGAGCGTCGGCGGCCGACGGCCCTCGGCGACCTCGGTGGTCAGCACCTCGTCCAGCGCCATGTGCAGCGCGGGCTCCTGCGGCGGCTCGTGGATGATCTGCCAGTCGTGGTCGGTCCAGTCGGTGGCCCGGGCGACGGCCCGGCGCACCGCGATGCCGACCGCCTCGGCGGTGAAGCCGATCAGCGCGACGCCGGCGGGCAGCGCCGCCTCGATGCGGTCGGCCAGGCCCCGGGCGCCGGTGTCGGCGGGTGCGCCCTCCAGGGCCGCGTTGATGTCGAGCAGGGCCTCGTCCGGCTCCAGGAAGAAGTCACCGGCGACGCGGACGTGGCGCAGCGCGCCGTCCGTGACGTCGAGATCGACGACGACCAGCTTGCCGCCGGGCACCTTGTACTCACCGTGATGCCTGCTCTGCACGGCGCTCACCCTCCACGTTTTCGCAGGCCGTCCGTCCGGCCCGCCGCCCGGACAACCGTATCGTCGAGGCCGCCATTCCCCCCGAAAGGGGCAAGCCACCGCCTCAAGGGTGCAAATCGGCCAGCAGCCGGGGGAGCGCTTCGCCGATCGGGTCGCGGACGATCTCGTCGGCGAGCGCGTCGTACGGGGTCGGTTCGGCGTTGACGATGATCAGGCGGGCGCCGTGCTCGGCGGCCAGGCCCGCGAGCGAGGCGGCGGGCTGTACGGACAGGCTCGTGCCGACCGCCACGAAGACGTCGCAGCTCTTCGCGACCGTGACCGCCGCGCCCAGCACCTCCGGGTCCAGGTGCTCGCCGAACATCACGGTCGCCGACTTCATGATTCCGCCGCAGTCGAGGCACTTCGGGTCCGGCTCGCCGGCGGTCACCCGGGCCAGCGCGTCGGTCATCGGGGTCCGCGCGTCGCACTGGGTGCAGAGCGCGGTGCGCGCGGTGCCGTGCAACTCCAGGACCTTGCGGTCGGGCATTCCGGCGAGCTGGTGGAGGCCGTCGACGTTCTGGGTGATGACGCGGACGGGGGCGCCGGAGCGCGCCAGGCGCGCGACGGCTTCGTGCGCGGCGTTCGGCCGGGCCTTGAGCGCCGGGCCGTCGCGCCGCATCAGCCAGGACCGGCGCCGGATCTCGGGGTCGGTCATGTAGTGGTCGTACGTGACGAGCTTCTCGGCTTCCGGGTCGCGCCGCCACACCCCGTTCGGCCCGCGGTAGTCGGGGATGCCGGAGTCGGTGGAGATCCCGGCGCCGCTGAGGAGGGCGATCAGGGGCCGCCGGGCCGCGTCGTCGGGGGAGTCGACCGTGCTGCTCATGCGGCCAGCGTACGCAGTGCGGAGAGGGCGCCGAAGGGGGACTTGGCCGGGTTGTCCGCTCCGGTTATTTAGATGTAACCAGAAACTGGTCAAGATCCGGGACAACCTCTTGCCGGTCATCTGTATGCGAAATACGGTCTGCTGCATTCGCTCTTGGTGATCGTTCGCGACCGCATCGTCATGCGTGTCGGCATCTTCGCGGGTGTCGACATCGTCATGCGTGCCGACCGTTCGTGTGCGCACTCCTCACCAGGTGAGCGTTCGCCGTCTGCACCACTCATGCGGGAGGTAGGGCCACGTGCGCCGAACAGCGGCTTTTCTGGGGGTGGCCGGCCTGCTGGCCGGGGCTACGGGATGCGGGTCGCTGACCTCGGCCGCCACCGAGGTGGGCGGGGACCGGATGACGGACCCGCGCCCCGTACGGGACGGCGGCACGCTCACCGTCGCCCTCAAATCCGACCCCGACAAGCTCGACCCGTCCCTCGCCCAGACCCTCGTCGGCCGCACCGTCTTCGCCGGCATGTGCGAGAAGCTGTACGACACCGACCGCACCGGCAAGGTCGTGCCGCAGCTGGCGGCGGCGCTGCCGAAGACCTCCGACGGCGGCCGGACGGTGACCATCACGGTCCGCCACGACCTGACCTTCAGCGACGGCACGCACCTCGACGCGGCCGCCGTCGCCCGCTCCCTCGAACGCCACCGCACCCTCCCCGGCTCGGCGCGCGCCACCGAACTCGGCCCGCTGGTCAAGGCCGAGGCCACCGGCGCCTACACCGTCCGCATCCGCCTCAAGGAGCCCTACGTTCCGCTCACCGGCGTGCTCGCGGACCGCGCCGGCATGGTCATGTCCCCCACGGCACTGAAGAAGTACGGCAAGAACTTCACCAACCACCCGTCGTGCGTCGGCCCGTTCAAGTACGTCGAACGCGTCGCGGGCGACCGCATCGTGCTGGCGAAGGACCCCCGGTACTACGACGCGGACAAGGTCCACCTGGACAAGGTCGTCTACAAGACCATCACCGACGGCGGCGTCCGGCTCGCCAACCTCCGTTCCGGTGACATCCAGGCCGGCGACCAGATGGGCCCCGTGGAGGTGCAGAGCTCGCTCACCGAGAAGCAGCTCCAGCTCTTCACCTCGCCCTCGCTCGGCTACCAGGGCCTCGGCTTCAACACCGGCAACGTGCACGGCACGGGGCAGAAGCCCGGGAAGCTCGACACCGTCTTCGCCCGCGAGCCGCGAGTCCGCGAGGCCTTCGAACTCGCCCTGGACCGCAAGGTCATCAACAAGGTCGTCTTCCAGGACATGTACGAGCCGGCCTGCGGCCCCGTCTCGCCGGAGTCGGCCATCGCGCCGGGTGCGGCCGACTGCCCGGGACGCGATCTGGCGCGCGCGAAGAAGCTGTTGAAGGAAGCCGGCGTCACGCTGCCGGTCCCCGTCGAGCTGAAGGTCTCCACCTCGCCCGAGGACAGCCGCCTCGGCCAGGTCATCCAGGCCATGGCCCGCGAGGCCGACTTCGACGTACGGCTGCGGCCCATGGAGTACGCCACCCTGCTGGAGGAGACCGATGCCGGGCGGTTCGACGCCTACGTCAGCGGCTGGTCGGGCCGGCTCGACCCGGACGGCAACATCGCCTCCTTCGTGGGCACGGCCGGCGCCATGAACACCTACGGCATCTCCGAACCGGCCATCGACCGGCTGATCGCCAAGGGCCGCACCACCGCGGACCCCGCCGCACGCGCCCGCGTCTACGGGCAGCTCACCGACCGCATCCGCGACCAGCACGCACTGCTCTACCTCTACCGGCAGAAGAACTACGTCGTGGCGCGGAAGGACGTGGCGGGCCTGCGGGTCTACGGCGACGGCCTGGTACGCGTCAAGGATGCGGGGTACGTCCGATGAGCCGTTCCACCGATGCGGGGCGCCCGATGAACCACCTCATGGATGTGGGGAGCGCCCTGTGAACCGCTACCTCCTCACCCGGCTGCGCCAGTCCCTGATCACCCTCTTCCTCGTCAGCGTCGTCGTCTTCGCCGGCATCCGCGCGCTGCCCGGCGACCCGGCCCTCGCGCTGGCCGGCGAGGAGCGCAGCCCCCAGGCGCTCGCCGCGATCCGCGAGGCGTACGGGCTGAACGACAACATCGTGGTCCAGTACGGCCGGTTCGTCGGCCACGCCCTCACCGGCGACCTCGGCACCTCGGCCCGCACCGGCCTCCCCGTCCTGGACTCCATCCTCGACGCCCTCCCCGTCACGCTCGAACTCGCCGCGCTCTCCCTCCTGCTGGCCGTCGTCCTCGGCATCGGCGCGGGCGTGCTCGCGGCCGTCCGGCGCGGGAAGGCCACGGAGTGGCTGGCCAACGCGATCGCCCTGCTGGGCCTCTCCGTACCGACCTTCTGGCTCGGCATCGTCCTCGTGCTGGCCTTCGCCATCGCCGTACCGATCTTCGCCGCCTCCGGGTACGTGCCCTTCGGCACCGATCCGCTGGACAACCTGCGGCGCATGGTGCTGCCCGCGATCGTGCTCGGCTCCGGGCTCGCGGCCGTCGTGATGCGGCAGACCCGCGGCGCGATGCTCGACAACCTCTCCGCCGACTACGTGCGCACCGCGCGCGCCAAGGGCCTCTCGCGCCGCCAGGTCGTCGGCGGGCACGCACTGCGCAACAGCCTGGTGACCGTGGTGACCGTCCTCGGCCTCCAGCTCGGCCACCTGATCTCCGGCGCCGTCGTCACCGAGCAGATCTTCGTCCTGCCCGGCTTCGGCAAGCTCACCATCGACGCCGTCTTCACCCGCGACTACACGATGCTCCAGGGCGTGGTGCTGTGCACCTCCGCCGCCTACATCCTCGTCAACCTCGCGGTCGATGTGCTCTATTCGGTCATCGACCCGCGGATCCGGCTCGGAGGCGCCCGATGACCACTCCCTCGGACAGCACCTCGGACATCCCCTCGGGCGCCACCTCGGGCGCCACTGCGGTGATCGCCACCGCCTCCGGCGCGGGCTCCCCGGCCGCCGCGGACGGGTCCGCCGCCGCACCGCGCCCCGGCACGCTGCGCACCCGGCTGCGCGCCCTGCGCCGGAACCGGCTCGCCCTCACCGGAGCCGTGATCGCCGCCGTCTTCGTACTGGTCGCGCTCTGCGCCCCACTGATCGCCCCGTACGACCCGGCCCGCCCCGACTTCGGCGCCGCCCTCGCGCCGCCCTCCTGGGCACACTGGCTCGGCACCGACGACCTCGGCCGCGACCAGCTCTCCCGAGTGATCCACGGCGCCCGCGCATCCATGCAGGTGGGGCTGCTCGCCGTCGTGCTGGCCTTCCTCGTCGGCGTACCGCTGGGGCTGGCCGCCGGCTTCTACGGGAAGTACGCCGACTCCGCCGTCTCCCGGCTCACCGACACCCTGCTCGCCTTCCCCTTCCTCGTCCTCGCGGTCGGCCTCGCGGCGGTCCTCGGCCCGTCCCTGCTCAACGCCACCATCGCCATCGGCATCTCGCAGGTACCGGCGGTGATCCGCATCGCCCGCGCCGAGACGCTGCGCTTGAAACACCTGGACTACGTGGGCGCCGCGCTGGTCAACGGGGGCGGCGACGCCACCGCCCTCTTCCGGCACATCCTCCCCAACGCCACCTCCGCACTGATCGTCCAAGCCACCGTCGGCATCCCCTCCGCGATCATCGGCGAGGCGCTGCTGAGCTTCCTCGGCCTCGGCGTCCAGCCCCCGGCACCCTCGCTCGGCGTGATGCTCTCCGGGGCCCAGCCCTTCCTCGGCCCCGCGCCCTGGATGGCGGTCTTCCCCGGCCTCGCCATCGTCGCCGCGACGCTGGCCTTCAACCTGCTCGGCGACGGCCTGCGGGACGTCCTCGACCCCCGTGGAGCCACCCGATGAGCACCGCACACCCGAAGACCGCACACCCGAAGAACGCCGAGCCGGCGTCCGCGGTTCCCGGCACGCCCGTACTGAGCGTCCGCGACCTGTCCGTCTCCTTCCGTTCCGACACCCGTACCGTGCACGCCGTCGACTCCCTCTCGTACGAGGTGGCGGCCGGCGAGGTGCTCGCGATCGTCGGCGAGTCCGGCTGCGGCAAGTCCGTGACCTCCATGGCCGTCATGGGCCTGCTGCCGCCCACCGCGACCGTCACCGGATCCGTACGGCTCGGCGGCCGGGAGCTGGCCGGCGCCACGGAGAAGGAGCTCTCGGCGGTCCGCGGCAAGGACCTCGCCATGATCTTCCAGGAGCCGATGACCTCGCTGAACCCGGTCCTCACCATCGGCCGGCAGATCGGCGAGGTGCTCCGCCGCCACCAGGGCCTGAGCCGCAAGGAGGCCAAGGAGCGGGCCGTCGAGCTGCTCGCGCTGGTCGGCATCCCCGCGCCGGAGCGGCGGGTGGCGGAGTACCCGCACCAGCTCAGCGGCGGCATGCGGCAGCGCGTGATGATCGCCATCGCGGTGGCCTGCGACCCGGCCGTCCTCATCGCCGACGAGCCGACCACCGCGCTGGACGTCACCGTCCAGGCCGGCATCCTCGAAGTCCTCCAGTCGCTGCGCGAACGCCTCGGCACCGCCATCGTCCTGATCACCCACGACCTGGGCGTGGTCGCCGACGCCGCGGACCGGGTGCTCGTGATGTACGCGGGCCGGGCCGTCGAACAGGCGCCGGCGGACGAGCTGTTCACCGCGCCCCGGCACCCGTACACCCGCGGCCTGCTCAGCGCCGTGCTCCGGCCCGGCCAGGAAGGCAAGCGCCGGCTGCCGGAGATCCCGGGCCTGGTCCCGAGCCTGGCCGCCCAGCCGGACGCCTGCACCTTCGCCGCACGCTGCACCCACGCGGACGAACGGTGCGGCACCGCACGTCCCGCACTGACCCCGGACACGGGCCACCGGGTGGCGTGCTGGCACCCCGTGGCCGCGACCGCCCCCGCACACGAGGAGGCCGCCCGATGAGCGCCTATGAGGAGGCCGTCAGATGAGTGCCGTACGCGAGGCGCCGGCCCCGCGCGAGGGCTCCGCACACGAAGGGGACGCCGTCCCCGTACTCGAAGTACGCGACCTGGAACGCCACTTCCCCGCCTCCGGCGGCACCGTACGGGCCGTGGACGGCGTCAGCCTGACCATCGGGCGGGGCGAAGTCCTCGGCCTGGTGGGCGAGTCGGGCAGCGGCAAGTCCACCGTCGGACGCTGCGTGGTCCGCCTGGACGAGCCGACCGGCGGCAGCGTCGCCCTCAAGGGCACCGACATCACGCACCTCTCACGCCGCGCCCTGCGCCCGCTCCGCACCGACATGCACCTGGTCTTCCAGGACCCGTCCTCCTCGCTCGACCCGCGCATGACCATCGGGCAGATCGTCGCCGAGCCGCTGCGGCTGCACCGCCTGGTGCCCAGGTCCGGCCTGCGGGCCCGGGTCGAGGAACTCCTCGGCCAGGTCGGGCTGCGCCCCGAACACGCCGACCGGCACCCGCACGAGCTCTCCGGGGGGCAGCGCCAGCGCATCTCCCTCGCCCGCGCGCTCTCCGTGGGCCCGGACCTGCTGATCGCCGACGAGCCGACCTCCGCGCTGGACGTCTCGGTCCAGGCCTCGGTCCTCAACCTCCTCGCCGACCTCCAGCGGGACCGCGGCTTCGGCTGCCTGTTCATCACCCACGACCTGGCCGCCGTGGAGTTCCTGGCGGACCGCATCGCCGTGATGTACCTGGGCCGCATCGTCGAGGAGGCCCCGACGGCCCGCCTCTTCGCCGAGCCCCTGCACCCGTACACGCAGGCGCTCCTCTCCGCCGCCCCGGTGCCGGACCCCGCCCTCCAGCGCACCCGCGAACGCATCGTCCTCAGCGGCGACCTCCCCAGCCCCCTCGCCCCGCCCCCGGGCTGCCACTTCCACACCCGCTGCCCGGTGGCGGTGGACCGCTGCCGCACGGAACCCCCGGCGCTACGGGAGCTGCCGCAGGGCAGGAGAGTGGCGTGCCATCTGGCACATCCCGATTCCCGCTTGTCGGGTGAGGGACCCAGCCCGGAACATTCGAGCCCGTCCGGGGGCACCTCCCAGCGGTAGCCGGGGGAGATCGAGGACGAGCCCGTAGGGCGACTCCGGCGCGCCACAGCGCCACCCGCACCATCCGTACAACCGCGACCGCAAGGGAGCCCAGTGTTCACCACCCGCCCCACCCTCAACGGCACCTTCGGGATGGCCTCCACCACGCACTGGCTGGCGTCCCAGTCCGCCATGGCGGTACTGGAGGGCGGCGGCAACGCCTACGACGCCGCGGTCGCCGCCGGCTTCGTGCTGCACGTCGTCGAGCCCCACCTGAACGGCCCGGCCGGCGAGGTCCCGATCATCCTGGCCCCGGCCGACGGACCCGTGCGGGTGCTGTGCGG
This sequence comes from Streptomyces niger, assembly GCF_000718305.1. GTDB lineage: Bacteria > Actinomycetota > Actinomycetes > Streptomycetales > Streptomycetaceae > Streptomyces > Streptomyces niger. The sequence continues at coordinate 67,887 of NZ_JOFQ01000016.1, read as the reverse complement.
CCAGGGCCCGGCCCCGGCCGGCGCCACCGTCGCGCACTACACCTCCTTCGGCCTCGACCTCGTCCCCGGTACGGGCCCGCTCGCCGCCGCCGTACCGGGCGCGTTCGACGCCTGGATGGTGCTGCTCCGCGACCACGGCACGAAGACGCTCGCCGAGGTCCTGTCGTACGCCATCGGGTACGCGCGCCACGGCCACCCGGCCGTCGAACGCGTCGGCGAGACCGTGGAGACCGTCCGCGAGCTCTTCGAGAACGAGTGGACGACCTCGGCCGAGGTGTACCTGCCCGGCGGCCGCTCCGTGGCCCCCGGCGGGCTCCTGCGCAACCAGCCGCTCGCCGACACCTGGGAGCGACTGGTCCGCGAGGCCGAGGCCGCGGGGTCCGGGCGGGAGGCGCAGATCGACGCGGCCCGCCGGATCTGGCGCGAGGGCTTCATCGGCGAGGCGATGGCGGCGTTCGCCGCGCGCCCGGCCATGGACACCTCCGGCGAGCGGCACGCGGGCACCCTGACCGGCGACGACCTGGCCGCCTTCCGGGCCACCTACGAGGCGCCCGTGACGTACGAGCGCAACGGCTGGACCGTGGCCAAGGCGGGCGCCTGGTCCCAGGGCCCGGCCTTCCTCCAGCAGCTCGCGCTGCTGCCCGAGGAACTGCCCGCCTACGGGAGTGCCGAGTACGTCCACACCCTCGTGGAGGGCACCAAGCTGGCCATGGCCGATCGCGAGGCCTGGTACGGCGACGCGGACGGTGCCGGCGCGGCGGACGTACCGGTGGAGACGCTGCTCTCCCCGGAGTACAACGCCGAGCGGCGGGCGCTGATCGCCTCCACCGCCTCCTACGAGCTGCGTCCCGGCCGCCCCGGGGGCCGCACCCCGCGCCTCAGCAAGCACGCGGCGGCGGTGGCCTCCGGAGAGGCGGGCTTCGACGCGCTGGGCGTCTCGGGCAGCGGTGCGGGTGAGCCCACGGTGGCCAAGAGCCCGGGCGACGCGGCACAGAAGGCCGCCGTGCAGGAGGCCGCGGCGCCGCCCGCCGTCGCCCCCGAGGTGGACCGCACCGGGGCCACCCGGGGCGACACCTGCCACATCGACGTCGTCGACCGCTGGGGCAACATGGTCTCGGCGACGCCCTCCGGCGGCTGGCTCCAGTCCAACCCGGTGATCCCGGGCCTCGGCTTCCCGCTCGGCACGCGCCTGCAGATGGCCTGGCTGGAGGAGGGGCTGCCGAACTCCCTCACCCCGGGCCGCCGCCCCCGCACCACCCTCACGCCGTCCCTCGCGCTGCGCGACGGGGTGCCGGTCATGGCCTTCGGTACGCCCGGCGGCGACCAGCAGGACCAGTGGCAGCTGCACTTCTTCCTGGCCGTCGTGGAGCGCGCCCCCGTACGCGGCGGGCTCGACCTCCAGGGCGCCATCGACGCGCCGAACTGGCACACCGACTCCTTCCCGGGGTCGTTCTTCCCGCGCGCCATGCGGCCGGGCAGCGTGACCGTGGAGTCCCGGATCGGTGGCGAGGTCGTCGAGGGGCTGCGGGCCCGTGGTCACGACGTGACCGTGGGTGACGCCTGGTCCGAGGGGCGCCTCTGCGCGGTCGCCCGGGACCCGGAGACCGGCGTGCTCTCCGCCGGCGCGAACCCGCGCGGCATGCAGGGGTACGCGGTCGGGCGCTGAGCCCAGGGGCGGGGCGGTCCCGGTCGGCCCGGTCGACCCGCCCGCCCCGCCCGGCCCGCTTCACCCGGGGTTCACCTGCATTCCAGCTGTCGTGTCGGTGCCCCGTGTTTCCATGGAGACATGATCGAAGCAATTCCTGCGATTCCTGCAAACAACGATGACAGGACGGACAGGGCGGACGGTAAGGACATGACGGCGGCCGGGACGGCCGGCGCGACCGCCACCACGGCGGCCGAGGCGGTCCTCGCCGCGGTCGACCTCGACGCCGTCGAGAAGGCCGTCCGCGAGGCCGCGGCGGCGGAGGTCCTGCCCCGCTTCCGGCAGCTCGCCGCCCATGAGGTGGTCGAGAAGAACGGCCCGCACGACCTGGTCACCATCGCCGACCGGCGCGCCGAGGAGCACCTCACGGCCGCCCTGAAGGCGCTGCTCCCCGGCTCGGCCGTGGTGGGCGAGGAGGCGGTGCACGCCGATCCCGCGGTGCTGGAGGCGCTGCAGGGCGACGCGCCGGTGTGGATCGTCGACCCGGTCGACGGCACCCGGCAGTTCGTGCACGGTGACCCCGGCTTCGCGACCCTGGTCGCGCTCGCGCACCGCGGTGAGCTGCTGGCCTCCTGGACGTACGCGCCCGCGCTGGACGAGATGGCCGTCGCGGTCCGCGGCGCCGGTGCCTCGCTGAACGGCCGCCGGCTGCGCGCCGGTTCGCCGCACGAAGGCAAGACCCTCGAAGTCGCCATGTCGCACTTCGACTTCACCACCGTCGCCGAGAAGAAGGCGCTGTCCGGCCTGGCCTGTGAGGGCATCGCGCCGCGCCCCTGCGGCTCGGCGGGCCTGGAGTACCTCGCCATCGCCCGCGGCACCCTGGAGGCCATCGCCTTCACGTGGGAGAACCCCTGGGACCACGCGGCCGGCCTGCTGCTCGTCCACGAAGCGGGCGGCAGCAGCGCCACCCTCTCCGGCGCGCCGTTCCGGATATCCGGCGGCAACACCCTGCCGTTCACCGCGGCGCGGGACGAGGCCACCGCCCGGCGTATCCTCGATCTGCTGGCGGCCGCCGGCTGATCCTCGACGGCGAGGGTCGATACGAGGGGAGTGGCGCAGGTGCCGACGATGCTCGATGCCGTGGTGATCGGGGCCGGACCGAACGGCCTGACCGCGGCGGTCGAACTGGCCCGCCGGGGCATGTCCGTCGAGGTCTTCGAGGCCCGGGACACCATCGGAGGCGGCGCCCGTACGGAGGAGCTGACCCTCCCGGGCTTCCGGCACGACCCGTGCTCGGCCGTGCACCCGACCGGGATCGGCTCGCCCGCCTTCCGCGCCCTCCCCCTGGAGCGGTACGGCCTGGAGTGGCTGCACCCCGAGCTGCCCATGGCCCACCCCTTCCCGGACGGCAGCGCCGCGGTGCTGGCCCGCTCCGTGGGCGAGACCGCGCGGTCCCTCGGCGTCCGCGACGCCGGCACGTACCGCCGTCTGGTCGAACCGTTCCGCGGCAAGTGGGACACGCTCGCGCGGGACATGATGCGCGGCGTCCTGGAGGGCTTCCCCCGCGACCCGGTCACCCTGGCCCGCTTCGGGCTGGCCGGCGTCCCCCCGGTGACCGTGCTCAACAGCCGCTTCCGGGACGAGAAGGCGCGCGCCGTCCTCGCCGGCTGCGCGGCCCACGTCATCCACCCGCTCTCCGGGATCGCCACCGGCGCCATCGCCCTGACCTTCGTGCTGGCCGCGCACGCCTACGGCTGGCCCATCGCGCGCGGCGGTTCGCAGGCCATCCCCGACGCGCTGGCCGGGTACCTCCGGGACCAGGGCGGCGAGATCCACACCGACTACGAGGTCAAGCGGCTGGACGACCTGCCGCCCGCCCGCGCGTACATCTTCGACACCTCGCCCACGGCGCTGGCCCGCATCGCGGGGCTCGGAAATGCCTTCAGCCGGTACCGCTACGGCCCCTCCGCCTTCAAGATCGACTACGCCCTGTCAGGCCCCGTCCCCTGGACCTCGGAGGCGGCCCGCCGCGCCGGCACGGTCCATGTCGGCCCGACCGCCGCCGACATCGGCCGGGCGCTCCGCGACGTCCACCAGGGCCGCGCCCCCGAGCGCCCCTTCCTGATCACCTCGCAGCCGACCCTGACCGACCCGAGCCGCGCCCCCGAGGGCAAGCACACCTTCTGGGCGTACGGCCACGCCCCCAACGGCTGGACGGGCAACCTCACCGACGCCGTCGAAGCCCAGCTGGAACGCTTCGCCCCGGGCTTCCGCGACCTCGTCCTGGCCCGCGCGACCGCCGGCCCGCCCGAACTGGCCGCACGCAACGCCAACTACGTCGGCGGCGACATCGGCGTCGGCTCCTTCTCCGGCCTCCAGACCCTGCTCCGCCCCAAGCCCCGCCGCATCCCGTACGCCACCTCCCACCCCGCCGTCTTCCTCTGCTCCTCGGCCACCCCACCCGGCGGCGGCGTCCACGGCATGTGCGGCCACAACGCCGCCCGCGCAGCCTGGCGCCGCATCCGCGAGACCCGGCGCTGACGGCGTCCCGCAACCGGCGGGGGTGCCCCGTGTCCTGCCGGAGGCTTGTCCGCTGCGTCATGATGCCTTCATGAGCAAAGCCGAGGACACGTACGGCGAGGGCGGGCTGACGCTCGTGCTGGGGGACATCACTCAGCAGGACGTCGACGTCGTCGTGAACGCCGCCAACTCCTCGCTGCTGGGCGGCGGGGGAGTGGACGGGGCGATCCACCGGCGCGGCGGGCCGCGCATTCTGGAGGAGTGCCGGGCGCTGCGGGCCTCCCGGTACGGGCGGGGGCTGCCGACCGGGCAGGCCGTGGCCACCACCGCGGGGGAGTTGCCGGCCCGGTGGGTGGTGCACACGGTCGGGCCCGTGTACTCGCGGGAGGAGGACCGGTCGGCGCTGCTCGCCTCCTGCTACCGGGAGTCGCTGGGGGTGGCGGCCGGACTGGGCGCGCGGACGGTGGCCTTCCCCGCGATCTCGACGGGCGTGTACGGCTGGCCGCTGGAGGACGGGGCGCGGATCGCGGTCCGGACGGTACGGGAGGCGCTCGCCGCCGGTACGGGCCCGTTCGACGAGGTGCGGTTCGTCGTGTTCGACGTCCGGGGGGAGCAGGCCTTCGCGGCGGCGCTGGGAAGGTGACCCGGCGCCCCACGTCCATGTCGGATTCTCGCCAGCCACCCGTTGCCGCCTGCGGAATCCTTGGAGCATGCACACCGACACCGAGCGGTGCGTACGCGCCGTGCAGTCCAAGGACGCCCGTTTCGACGGGTGGTTCTTCACCGCCGTCACCACGACGAAGATCTACTGCCGGCCCAGCTGCCCGGTGGTCCCGCCCAAGCCCGCGAACATGCGCTTCTACCCCAGCGCCGCGGCCGCGCAGCAGGCCGGGTTCCGGGCGTGCAAGCGGTGCCGGCCGGACGCCGCGCCCGGCTCCCCGCAGTGGGACGAGCGCGCCGACCTGGTCGCGCGGGCCATGCGCCTCATCGGCGACGGGGTCGTGGACCGGGACGGGGTACCGGGGCTGGCCGCGCGCCTCGGGTACAGCCCGCGCCAGGTCGAACGCCAACTGCTGGCCGAGCTGGGGGCCGGACCACTCGCCCTCGCGCGGGCCCAGCGCGCCCAGACCGCCCGGCTGCTCATCGAGACCAGCGCGCTGCCGATGGCGGAGGTTGCCTTCGCCGCGGGGTTCGCCAGTATTCGATCGTTCAACGACACCGTGCGGGAGGTCTTCGCGCTGTCGCCGAGCGAGCTGCGACAGCGGGTGCGGCCCGCGCACCCGGCCGCCGTTCCGGGCCCGCAGGCGGCCGCGCCGGGCTCCCCGGCACCCACCACGCTCGCCCTCCGCCTCCCCTTCCGTAAGCCGCTGTGTCCGGACAACCTCTTCGGGCACCTCGCCGCCACCGCCGTCCCCGGCGTGGAGGAGTGGCGGGACGGCGCGTACCGTCGCACCCTGCGTCTCCCGTACGGGCACGGCATCGTGGCGCTCACCCCGCGCCCGGAGCACGTGGAGTGCCGGCTGTCCCTGACCGACCTGCGGGACCTCGCGGGCGCCATCGCGCGCTGCCGGCGGCTGCTCGACCTGGACGCCGACCCCGAGGCGGTGGACGCGCTGCTGGCCGAGGACCCGGTACTGGCGCCGCTCGTCGCGAAGGCGCCCGGACGGCGGGTGCCGCGCACCGTGGACGCCGACGAGTTCGCCGTACGGGCGGTGATCGGGCAGCAGGTCTCCACCGCGGCGGCGCGTACGCACGCGGGGCGGCTGGCCGCGGCGCACGGGGAGCGGATCGACGACCCCGAGGGCGGGCTCACCCACCTCTTCCCGAGCGTGGACGCGCTGGCCGGGCTCGACCCGGAGACGCTCGCGATGCCCCGTACCCGGCGTGCCACGCTCACCGGCCTGATCGCCGCGCTGGCCGCGGGCGACCTGCAACTCGGGCCCGGCGGCGACCGCGAACGGGCCCGTGCAGCGCTCGCCGCGCTGCCCGGCTTCGGCCCGTGGACCGTCGAGTGCATCGCGATGCGGGCGCTCGGCGACCCCGACGCGTTCACCGCCACCGACCTCGGCGTGCGGCGCGCCGCGCAGGGCCTGGGGCTGCCCGGCACGCCGGCCGCCCTGCTCGCCCGGGCCGCCGCCTGGCGCCCCTGGCGTGCCTACGCGGTCCAGTACCTCTGGGCCACCGACGACCACCCGATCAACCACCTCCCCGCCGACTGAGGGAAGCACCATGTCTGTCAGCAGCACAGCCAGCAGCACCACAGCCATCGGCAGCACTACCGCCATCGGCAGCACAGCCAGCACCACCGCCGCGCGCACAGGCTCCACGTCCGTGGCCACGCATACCGTCGTGACCGGCACACCGGTGGGGCCGCTCACCCTGGTCGCCCGCGGCGGCGCGCTCACCGGCCTGTACATGACCGACCAGCGGCACCGGCCGCCGCAGGAGTCCTTCGGGCACCCGGAGAAACCCGGTACCGAGCCCTTCGCCACCGCGATCGCACAGCTCCGGGCCTACTTCGCCGGCGAGCTGACCGTCTTCGACCTGCCGCTCCGCCTCGACGGCACGCCGTTCCAGCAGCGCGTCTGGGCGGCGCTGCGCGAGATCCCGTACGGCGCGACCGTCTCGTACGGCGCACTGGCCGACCGGCTCGGCAAGCCGTCGGCGGCCCGCGCCGTCGGACTGGCCAACGGCAGGAACCCGATCGGCATCATCGTGCCCTGCCACCGCGTCGTCGGCGCGAGCGGCAGCCTGACCGGTTACGGCGGCGGCCTGGACCGCAAGCGCCACCTGCTGGACTTCGAGCGGGGCGCGGCGGCCGTGTGACCCGGCGGCCGTGCGGTCGCGGTCTAGGCCGAGTGCTGCGGCGGTACGCCGTCCTCCAGTTCGGCCGGACCGCGGCCGTCCGCCAGCGCGCCCAGCGCGGCGCCCAGCCGCAGCGCCATCGGGCCGTCCACATAACCGCCCAGCTCTGCCGGGTTCACCAGTCTCCAGGAGAGCAGCTCCTCCTCCTGGAGACGGATCGCGGCGAGCTGCGCCTCGTCCAGGACACCGCCGTCGAAGAGGTACGACACCAGCGGCGGTCGCGCCGGGCCGCGCACCCAGTCCACGGCCAGCAGCCGGCCCGGCTCGATGTCCAGGCCGATCTCCTCGGCGGTCTCCCGGCGGGCCGCCTGCCGTGGCGACTCGCCCTGGTCGGACTCCACCGTCCCGCCGGGCAGGATCCAGGTGTCCTTGTAGTTGGGCTCGACGAGCAGGACGCGCCCGGCGGCGTCGCGGAAGACGGTGCCGGCGCCCGCGAGCACCCGGGGCAGGCTTGCGATGTAAGCGGCGTAATCCGAGGTCACGCCCGCGAGCCTAACCTCATCCGCCGCACGGGGCACGGGCGTTCAGGCGGCAGACACGTTCAGGCACGTTCAGGCATGTTCAGGCATGTTCAGGAATTCTCCATACCAACTGGACCGGTGGGGCTGTCCGGGCTGCCGACCGCCAGCCGGTACGTCCGCTCGGCCAGTTCGCTGATCCGTACGCCGTCGAAGCCGAAGACGGCCGTGCGCAGGCGGTCGTGGAGCGGTTCGGTCCACTGCGGCGGGATCGCGGCTGCACCGCACAGCACGCCCGCCACCGAGCCGGCCGTCGCGCCGTTGGAGTCGGTGTCCAGGCCGCCGCGTACGGTCAGCGCGACTGTCGAGGTGAAGTCGCCCTCGCCGTAGAGCAGTCCGGCGGTGAGCACGGCGGCGTTCGGGACGACGTGGATCCAGTGCAGGTGGCCGACCTCGCGCGCCATCTCGGTGAGCGTGTCGGCCCAGCCGGCCCCCGCGTCGTACAGCGCCGCGGTGTGCCGGACCGCGCGGGACAGCCGGCTGCCCGCGGGGATGCGGGCGAGCGCCGCCTCCACGGCCTCGCGCGGGCCGCCGGCCTCGAACGCCGCGGCGATCAGCGCGGCCGCCCACATCGCGCCGTACACGCCGTTGCCGGTGTGCGAGAGGACCGCGTCCCTGCGGGCCAGCGCGGCCGCCCGGCGCGGCTGCCCCGGTGACACCCAGCCGTACACGTCCGCCCTGATCAGCGCGCCGATCCACTCCTGGTACGGGTTGTCGGTGGTGGCGGCCAGCGGGGGCCGGATGCCGGCGGCGAGATTGCGGTACGCGGCGCGCTCGGCGGTGAAGGTCTGCAGGTACGGCAGCCGGCGCAGCCAGAGGGTGCCGAGCTGTTCGGTGGTGAAGTCGGTGCCGTGGGTCTCCAGCAGCTCCAGGACCAGCACCGAGTAGTCGATGTCGTCGTCCCGGCAGCTGCCGTCGATCCCGCCGCGTACGCACTGGCGCCACTCCGGGCGCAGCTCCGCCGCGTCCTCGGCGCTCGGCGGCGGGGGCAGGTAATCGGTGAGCGGCAGCGCATCGGCGCGGCGCAGGTAGTGGTCGATGCGCTCGCGGGTCCAGCGGTCGCCCTGCTCGACGGGCTTGCCGAGCATGTTCCCGGCGATCCGGCCGAGCCAGCCGCCGTGGATCCGGTCGGCGAGCCCGGGTCGCGAAGCGGTGGGGGAGGCACTGCTGTGCGCCGGGTGCGACGGCGTCCTGCCTTCAGTCATGTCTCCAGGTGTACCGAAGTCCGCGGGGGTGTGCGCGGACCCGAACGCGCCGAACCGGGACGCGGCAGGCGCGTGCGGGGTACCGTACGACCGTAGGAGGAGTGGAAAAACAAATCCGCTTCGTGGAAAACTCCATCGACGTCCCTGTTCTCCCCGTCCCCCGGCGGATAGGGTCTCAGCGGCGCGACGGCAGTTCGACGGCAAGGGGAGTCAGAGTGGCGGACGTGGACGCAGCAACGACAGGGAAGCCGGCAGCACACGTGCTGATCGCCGCGGACAAGTTCAAGGGCTCGCTGACGGCCGTCCAGGTCGCCGAGCACGTCACGGCCGGTCTGCGGCGCGCCGTACCGGAGCTGTCCGTGGCCGCCGTCCCGGTCGCCGACGGCGGCGACGGCACGGTCGCGGCGGCGCTGGCGGCCGGCTTCGCCCGGCACGAGGTGCGGGTCACCGGGCCGACCGGCACACCCGTCACGGCCACGTTCGCGCTGCACGAGGACGGGACCGCGGTGGTGGAGATGGCCGAGGCGTCCGGCCTCCAGCACCTCCCCGAGGGCGTCTTCGCGCCGCTCACGGCCACCACGTACGGCACCGGAGAGCTGCTGCTGGCCGCGCTGGACGCGGGCGCCCGCAGCGTCGTCTTCGGCGTCGGCGGCAGCGCCACGAACGACGGCGGCGCCGGCATGCTCGCCGCGCTCGGCGCGCGCTTCCTGGACCGGGCGGGGGAGCCGGTGGCGCCGGGCGGCGGCCCGCTCGCCGGCCTCGCCACCGCCGACCTCAGCGGGCTCGACCCGCGCCTGGCCACCACCGAGATCGTGCTCGCCAGCGACGTGGACAACCCGCTGACCGGCCCGAAGGGCGCGCCCGCCGTCTACGGCCCGCAGAAGGGCGCGACCGAGGCGGACGTCGCCACGCTGGACGCGGCGCTGGCGCACTACGCGAAGGTGCTGGAGGCGGCGGTGGGTCCGAAGGCCGCCGAGTACGCGGTGGCGCCCGGCGCGGGGGCCGCGGGCGGCATCGGGTACGGCGCGCTGGTCGGGCTCGGCGCGGAGTTCCGGCCCGGCATCGACGTCATGCTCGACGTGCTCGGCTTCGGGCCGGCGCTGGAGCGGGCCACGTTCGTCATCACCGGCGAGGGCTCGCTGGACGAGCAGACGCTGCACGGCAAGGCACCGGCGGGCGTCGCCGCTGCCGCGCGCGCCCGGGGCCTGACCGTCGTCGCGGTCTGCGGCCGCCTCGCCCTTCCGCCCTCGGCGCTCCTCCAGGCGGGTATCGCCCGCGCGTACCCCCTCTCCGCGCTGGAGCCGGACCCGGCCCGCTCCATGGCCCAGGCGGGCCCGCTTCTGGAACAGGCGGCGGAGTCCCTCGCGCGGGACTTCTTGGCCTAGCCCCGTCAGGGGCGCGGGGAACTGCGCGAGCAAGCACAGCGGCGCCGCAGTGGGCCGCAGGCGGGACCAGCCCCGTGAGGCCGGTGGCCCCGTGCGGGAGCGAGTGGGCTGGGCGCGCAGTTCCCCGCGCCCCTGGGCGCCGCTACGCGGCCGCCCCCCCCAACGCCGGAGGCCCGGTACGAACCCCAAGGTTCGTACCGGGCCTCCGCACGTCGGCCGTCCGCCGCCGGAACTACGGCAGCTGCGCTGCCCTCGCCTCGCGGCGGTTGTCGCGGAAGGTGTTCACCCGGCGCGCCGTCGCGAAGAGCGGGATCATCGCCGCCGTCACGACCTGCAGCGCGCAGCCGGTCTGCAGCAGCAGCTGGCCGGCCGGCGCGTCCAGCGCCCACGCCGCGAGCATGCCCATGCTCAGCACGATCCACGAGAGCATCGCGACCGCGAGGCGCCCGCGCGGCTTCGGGTACTCCACCCGGCTGACCATCAGCCACGCCACGCCGATGATGGCGAGGAGCGTCGGCAGGAACGGCAGCTCCAGCAGCACGATCGCCACGACCGTCAGCGCGCCGAACGGGCTCGGCATGCCCTGGAACATCCCGTTCGGCACCGTCACGCACGAGAAGCGGGCGAGGCGGAGGATCACCGCCAGCAGCACCACCACCGCCGCGACCACCGAGACCCGCTGGTTCGCGTCCTGGGCGACCATGCCCCAGGTCACGACGAAGTACGCGGGCGCCAGGCCGAAGCTGATCAGGTCGGAGAGGTTGTCGAGCTCGGCCCCCATCGCCGAGGCCCGCAGCTTGCGCGCGACCAGTCCGTCGAACAGATCGAAGACCGAGGCGAGCAGCATCAGGATCACGACCATGGCGGCGCTGTGCCGCGCCATGCCGCCGTCGTCCGTGCCCGTGAGGTGCGGGATCAGGACGCCGGTGGTCGTGAAGTAGACGGCCATGAAGCCGCAGATCGCGTTGCCGAGGGTGAGCGTGTCCGCTATCGACAGCCGCGTCGACAGCGGCATGTCATCGTCTTCCTCTTCCTCGGCCACCCAGCCCGCCTGGGTATCGGGATCAATCACGGTCAAGACGAGTCACCCCCGCTGTGGTGGCCTGGCCGACCTCGACCGCGGCCTCGACGCCCTCGGGCAGGTACACGTCCACGCGCGAGCCGAAGCGGATCAGACCGATGCGCTCACCCTGCTCGACCTTGGTGCCCTGCGGGACGTAAGGAACGATGCGGCGGGCCACCGCACCGGCGATCTGCACCATCTCCACGTCACCGAGCTCGGTGTCGAAGTGCCAGACGACCCGCTCGTTGTTCTCGCTCTCCTTGTTGAACGCCGGAACGAAGCCGCCGGGGATGTGCTCGACGGACGTGACCGTGCCGGCCAGCGGCGCGCGGTTCACGTGGACGTTCAGCGGGCTCATGAAGATCGCGACGCGGGTGCGCCCGTCCTTCCACGGCATGATGCTCTGCACCACGCCGTCGGCCGGGGAGATGACGCGGCCCTGGGCGATGTCGCGCTCGGGGTCGCGGAAGAACCACAGCATGCCCGCCGCCAGAGCGGTGGTGGGCACGGCTACGGCGGCCCAGCGTCCCGAGCGCCGGGAGCGGGCCAGGCTGACCGCTGCCGTCGCGACGGTCGGCAGGAGCCACGGCGACGCTCCGCGCGCGAGGCGGACGCGACCACGGTGAGCAGAGGATTGGCTGTGGGGCATGGATGACCTTCGTAGCGGAGGATGCCGCGTAGGAATGGGGGACGCGCGGCTTTCCGGGGATGCTATCGGTTGCGAGCGGCAACTGGCCAAGAGCCAACGCCAATCCGTGGCCGAAGTCCCGTGACGGGGTGTGATCTTCTTCTCGAAGAAAACACCCCGAAACGGACATTCAGCCCTGGATTCGGTACTCCTCCAGTAGCCGGCGCCCAATGATCATTTTCTGGATCTCAGCGGTACCTTCACCGATGAGCAGCATGGGCGCCTCGCGGTACAGGCGTTCGATTTCATATTCCTTGGAGAAGCCGTAACCGCCGTGGATGCGGAAGGCGTCCTCCACGACCTCCTTGCAGTACTCGGAGGCGAGGTACTTCGCCATGCCCGCTTCCAGGTCGTTCCGCTGACCCGAGTCCTTCTTGCGAGCGGCGTTGACCATCATTGCATGGGCCGCCTCGACCTTTGTCGCCATTTCGGCCAATTTGAACTGGATGGCCTGATGCTTTGCGATCGGCTTACCGAAGGTGTGGCGCTGCTGCGCGTAGTCCACGCCCAGTTCGAACGCACGCTGCGCGACGCCGCAGCCACGCGCGGCGACGTTCACCCGGCCGACCTCGACGCCGTCCATCATGTGATAGAAACCACGTCCGGTCTCGCCGCCGAGCACCCGGTTCGCCGGGATCCGGAGGTCCTGCATGATGAGCTCGGTCGTGTCGACGCCCTTGTAGCCCATCTTCTCGATCTTGCCCGGGATGGTCAGTCCGGGGCGCACCTCGCCGAAGCCGGGCTCCTTCTCCACGAGGAAGGTCGTCATCGACTTGTGCGGCGCCGTGCCTTCCGGATGCCCCTCGTCCGTCCGGCAGAGCACGGCCACCAGCGTCGACGAACCACCGTTGGTGAGCCACATCTTCTGGCCGTTCAGAACGTACTCCTCGCCGTCCCGCACGCCCTTGGAGCTGATGGCCGAGACGTCCGAGCCGAGCGCCGGCTCCGACATCGAGAAGGCGCCCCGGATCTCGCCGGCCGCCATCCGGGGGAGGAAGTGGTCCTTCTGCTCCTGCGTGCCGTGCTGCTTGAGCATGTAGGCGACGATGAAATGGGTGTTGATGATGCCGGAGACGCTCATCCAGCCGCGGGCGATCTCCTCGACCGTCAGCGCGTAGGTGAGCAGCGACTCGCCGAGGCCGCCGTACTCCTCGGGGATCATCAGCCCGAAGACGCCCAGTTCCTTGAGGCCCTCGACGATCTGCGTCGGGTACTCGTCCTTGTGCTCCAGCTCGGTGGCGACCGGGAGGATCTCCTTGTCCACGAAATCGCGGACGGTGGAGAGGATTTCCCGCTGGATGTCGGTCAGCCCCTCGGTCTGTGCGAGACGCGCCATGGCTACTTCTCCTTGACCTGCAGCTCGGGGCGGCCGGGCTGCTCGCCGCCGCGCTCCTTGATGTACGTGGCGGTCGGCACCATCACCTTGCGCCGGAAGACGCAGACGAGCGTGCCGTCCTGCTTGTAGCCCTTGGTCTCGACGTGGACGATGCCGCGGTCGTTCTTCGACTTCGACGGCGTCTTGTCCAGCACGGTCGTCTCGCCGTAGATCGTGTCGCCGTGGAAGGTGGGCGCCACGTGCTTCAGCGACTCGATCTCCAGGTTGGCGATGGCCTTCCCGGAGACGTCCGGCACGGACATGCCGAGCAGGAGCGAGTAGATGTAGTTGCCGACCACCACGTTCTTGCCGAAGTCCGTCGTGGACTCCGCGTAATTGCTGTCCATGTGGAGCGGGTGGTGGTTCATGGTGAGCAGGCAGAAGAGGTGGTCGTCGTACTCGGTGACCGTCTTGCCGGGCCAGTGCTTGTAGACGTCGCCGACGGTGAACTCTTCGTAGGTGCGGCCGAACTGCATGTCGCTCACGCCTCCGGGGCTTCGAACTTGCTGGTGCGCTCCATGCCGGCGGCCCGGCCCTTGCCCGCGATGACCAGCGCCATCTTGCGGCTGGCCTCGTCGATCATCTCGTCGCCGAGCATCGCGGAGCCCTTCTTGCCGCCCGCCTCGGAGGTGCAGTACTCGTACGCGTCGAGGATCAGCTCGGCGTGGTCGTAGTCCTCCTGCGAGGGCGAGAAGACCTCGTTGGCCGCCTCGACCTGGCCCGGGTGCAGCACCCACTTGCCGTCGAAGCCCAGCGCCGCGGCGCGCCCGGCGACCTCGCGGAAGCCGTCCACGTTCTTGATCTGGAGGTAGGGACCGTCGATCGCCTGGAGGTCGTTGGCGCGGGCCGCCATCAGGATCTTCATCAGGATGAAGTGGTAGGCGTCCGCCGGGTAGCCGGGCGGCTGCTCGCCGACGACCAGCGACTTCATGTTGATGGAGGCCATGAAGTCGGCCGGGCCGAAGATGATCGTCTCGGTGCGGGGCGAGGCCGCCGCGATCTCGTTGACGTTGTTCAGGCCCTGGGCGTTCTCGATCTGCGCCTCGATGCCGATCCGGCCGACCTCGAAGCCCATCGTCTTCTCGATCTGCGTGAGCAGGAGGTCGAGGGCGACGACCTGGTCGGCGCTCTGCACCTTCGGCAGCATGATGCAGTCGAGGTTCTGGCCCGCGCCCTCGACGACGGTCACGACGTCGCGGTACGTCCACTCGGTCGTCCAGTCGTTGACCCGCACGACGCGCGTCTTGCCCGTCCAGTCGCCCTCGTTGAGGAACTTCACGATGGTGTGCCGGGCCTCCGGCTTGGCGAGCGGCGCGCAGGCGTCCTCCAGGTCCAGGAAGACCTGGTCGGCGGCGAGGCCCTGGGCCTTCTCCAGGAAGCGCGGGTTGCTGCCCGGGACCGCGAGGCAGGAGCGGCGCGGACGCAGACGGTTCACAGGGGCAGTCATGCGGGGACCTCCAGGGGGTCGAGCTTGTTCGCGGTACGGATCTCGTCGACGATACGGCCGATGATCTCCGTGATACCGAAGTCCTTCGGGGTGAAGACGGCGGCGACACCGGCCTCGCGCAGCGCTGCCGCGTCGGCCGAGGGGATGATGCCGCCGACGATGACGGGGATGTCGTCCACGCCGGTGCGGCGGAGCCGGGCGAGCACGTCCGGCACCAGCTCGGCGTGCGAGCCGGAGAGGATGGACAGGCCGACGCAGTGCACGTCCTCCGCGACGGCCGCGGAGACGATCTGCTCGGGGGTCAGCCGGATGCCCTGGTAGACCACTTCGAAGCCGGCGTCGCGGGCCCGTACGGCGATCTGCTCGGCGCCGTTGCTGTGCCCGTCCAGGCCCGGCTTTCCGACCAGCAGGCGCAGCTTGCCGCTGCCCAGCTCCTCGGCGGTACGGGCCACCTTCTCGCGGACGGCCGCGAGGGGGCTGCCCGCCTCGGCGGGGACCGCCAGCGGGGCGCTGGAGACGCCCGTGGGGGCCCGGAACTCGCCGAAGACGTCCCGGAGGGCCCAGGCCCACTCCCCGGTCGTCACACCGGCCCTGGCGCACTCCAGCGTGGCGGCGAAGAGGTTGGTGTCCCCGGCCGCCGCCTTCTTCAGCGCGGACAGGGCCTCCTGCGCCCGGTGCTCGTCCCGGGAGTCCCGCCACTCGTGCAGCGCCTGCACGACCCGCGCCTCGTTCTCCGGGTCCACCGTCATGATGGCGGTGTCCAGGTCGGCGGTGAGCGGGTTGGGCTCGGTGGACTCGTAGCAGTTGACGCCGACGATCTTCTCCTCGCCGGCCTCGATCCGGCCGCGCCGCTCCGCGTGCGAGGCGACCAGCTGCGACTTCAGGTAGCCGGACTCGACGGCGGCCATCGCGCCGCCCATCTCCTGGATCCGGTCGATCTCGGCCAGCGCCTCCTCGACCAGCGCATCCACCTTCGCCTCGATGACGTGCGACCCGGCGAAGATGTCCTCGTACTCCAGCAGATCGCTCTCGTGCGCGAGGACCTGCTGGATACGGAGCGACCACTGCTGGTCCCAGGGGCGGGGCAGGCCCAGCGCCTCGTTCCAGGCGGGCAGTTGCACGGCGCGGGCGCGGGCGTCCTTGGAGAGCGTGACGGCCAGCATTTCCAGGACGATGCGCTGGACGTTGTTCTCGGGCTGCGCCTCGGTGAGGCCGAGCGAGTTGACCTGGACGCCGTAGCGGAAGCGGCGCTGCTTGGGGTTCTCCACGCCGTACCGCTCACGCGTGATCTTGTCCCAGATGCGGCCGAAGGCGCGCATCTTGCACATCTCCTCGACGAACCGGACGCCCGCGTTGACGAAGAAGGAGATCCGCGCGACGACGTCGCCGAACTTCTCCGCCGGCACCTGCCCGGAGTCCCGCACGGCGTCCAGCACCGCGATGGCGGTGGACATCGCGTACGCGACCTCCTGCACCGGCGTGGCCCCGGCCTCCTGCAGGTGGTAGCTGCAGATGTTGATCGGGTTCCACTTCGGGATGTGCGCCACCGTGTACGTGATCATGTCGGTGGTCAGCCGCAGGGAGGGCCCGGGCGGGAACACGTGCGTGCCCCGCGACAGGTACTCCTTCACGATGTCGTTCTGCGTGGTCCCGGACAGCTTGGAGATGTCCGCGCCCTGCTCCTCGGCGACCACCTCGTACAGCGCCAGCAGCCACATGGCGGTCGCGTTGATGGTCATCGAGGTGTTCATCTGCTCCAGGGGGATGTCCTGGAACAGCCGGCGCATGTCGCCGAGGTGGGAGACCGGGACCCCGACCCGCCCGACCTCGCCGCGGGCGAGCACGTGGTCGGGGTCGTAACCGGTCTGCGTCGGGAGGTCGAACGCGACCGACAGGCCGGTCTGGCCCTTGGCGAGGTTACGCCGGTACAGCTCGTTGGACGCCTCGGCGGTGGAGTGCCCGGCGTACGTCCGCATCAGCCACGGACGATCCTTCTGACGCTCAGTCATGTGTCTTCGCCCTCTTAGACGGTTCAGACGTTCCGGAAGCGGTTGATGGCGTCGAGGTGCTTCGCGCGCTTCTCGTGGTCGCGGACGCCCATGCCCTCCTCGGGGGCCAGCGCGAGGACGCCGACCTTGCCCTGGTGGAGGTTGCGGTGCACGTCGTACGCGGCCTGACCGGTCTCCTCCAGGGAGTAGGTCTTCGACAGCGTCGGGTGGATCTTGCCCTTGGCGATCAGGCGGTTGGCCTCCCACGCCTCGCGGTAGTTGGCGAAGTGCGAGCCGATGATGCGCTTCAGGGACATCCACAGGTAGCGGTTGTCGTACTGGTGCATGTAGCCGGAGGTCGAGGCGCAGGTGGTGATGGTGCCGCCCTTGCGGGTGACGTACACGGAGGCGCCGAAGGTCTCGCGGCCCGGGTGCTCGAAGACGATGTCGATGTCCTCGCCGCCGGTGAGCTCGCGGATGCGCTTGCCGAAGCGCTTCCACTCGCGCGGGTCCTGGTTCTCCTCGTCCTTCCAGAACTTGTAGCCCTCGGCCTTGCGGTCGATGATCGCCTCGGCGCCCATCTTCCGGCAGATCTCCGCCTTGTCCTCGCTGGAGACGACGCAGATCGGGTTGGCGCCGCCGGCCAGCGCGAACTGGGTGGCGTAACTGCCGAGGCCGCCGGAGGCGCCCCAGATCAGGACGTTGTCGCCCTGCTTCATGCCGGCGCCGTTGCGGGAGACCAGCTGGCGGTACGCGGTGGAGTTCACCAGGCCGGGGGCCGCCGCCTCCTCCCAGCTCAGGTGGTCCGGCTTCGGCATGAGCTGGTTGGACTTCACGAGCGCGATCTCGGCGAGGCCGCCGAAGTTGGTCTCGAAGCCCCAGATGCGCTGCTCGGGGTCGAGCATCGTGTCGTTGTGGCCGTCGGAGGACTCCAGCTCGACGGAGAGGCAGTGCGCGACGACCTCGTCACCGGGGTGCCAGGAGTTCACGCCGGGGCCGGTGCGCAGCACGACGCCGGCCAGGTCGGAGCCGATGATGTGGTACGGCAGGTCGTGCCGCTTGGCCAGCGGGGAGAGCTTGCCGTAGCGCTCCAGGAAGCTGAAGGTCGACACCGGCTCGAAGATCGAGGTCCAGACGGAGTTGTAGTTGACCGAGGACGCCATGACGGCGACCAGGGCCTCGCCCGGGCCCAGCTCCGGCACCGGCACGTCCTCGACGTGCAGCGACTTGCGCGGGTCCTTCTCGTTGCTGGGGAGGCCGGCGAACATGTCGGCCTCGTCCTTGTGCACGGTGACCGCGCGGTACGAATCGGGGAGGGGCAGGTTCGCGAAGTCCTCGCGGGTGCTGTCCTGCGCGGTGATGGCGTCAAGAATGTGGTTCACGGTGTGCCTCCGGCGAAGCCATATGAGGGACGGCTTGAGGGAACGTCGGGGGTGGTGCGAAGGCGGTGCCGTCGGTTCGGCTGTGATGGTGCTCGGCAGGCGCGGGTGTGCGCGGGAGGTTGCCTGTGACGCAGGCATCCGGGCGCGCGGACCAGTGGAACGCGGGGACAACCGGTACGCCGAAGATCTCGGTGGGCCGGCCGCCCGGACAACATCAACGTATGACACCGCGTGCCAGCCGACAAGGCACTCGGTGCCAACAATTTCTCTCAGATGTCATCCGCCCGGCACGCATGAGCAACATAAACCGCCGCGAAAGCGGACGATTCGGTACGGGTGGCGAGGTCGGCGTGATGTTTGTTACTGACGGGTCGCATAGCGAAGCGCCGCCACGTCCAGGACGTGACGGCGCTCCTCAGCTCCGTTGCTCAGCTGTTGTGCTCGCGCAGCGCCTTCTGGATCGTGCGCATGACCTCGCTGAGCGGCGCGTCCGTCCGCGCCACCGTCACCAGCACCTCGCCCTCCCGGGCCGCCGTCGCGGCCGGCGGCGGGCCCGCGGGCGTCCGGCCGGCCCCGATGCCGGTGCCGAACGTCTCGCGGACGATCGCGAAGGCGTGGTCGAGCTGCGATTCCACATCGCCCTGGGCGCCCGCGCGGAGCCAGCGCCGCAGGACGTGGTTGTGCGCGGTGACGACCGCGGAGGCGGCGACCTCGGCCAGCAGCGGGTCGTCGTTGCCCTCGCGGTGCGCGCCCTCGTCGAAGTGGCCCAGCAGGTAGCGCGTGAAGAGCCGCTCGTACCGGGCCACCGAGGCGATCTCCGCCTCGCGCAGCGTCGGCACCTCGCGGGTCAGGCGGTAGCGGGCCACCGACACGGCCGGCGAGGCCGCGTACATCCGCATGACTTCCTTGATGCCACGGCAGACCGTGTCCAGCGGGTTCTCGTGCGCGGGCGCCGCGTCCAGCACCGCTTCGGCCCGTACGAGGGTGTCGTCGTGGTCGGGGAAGATCGCCTCTTCCTTGGAGCGGAAGTGGCGGAAAAACGTCCGTCGCGCGACGCCCGCCGCCGCGGCGATCTCGTCGACGGTCGTCGCTTCGTAGCCCTTGGTCGCGAACAGTTCCATCGCCGCCGCCGCCAATTCGCGGCGCATCTTGAGCCGCTGAGCGGCCGCGCGGCGAGAGCCGGGGGTGGTGTCGTTTCCGTCGGAGGGCTGCGTACGAGCGGGCTGGGACATGTGGGGACGGTACTTCATATTGCCGCGGCCTGCGCCATCAGCCCGGGTGACGGGCGGCCAGGAGGGAGCGGACGGGCCGCCCCGAGGGTCGAGCAGCCCGCCCCAGCCGCCCCCGGCGTCAGCGCTTGGCGTACTCACGGAAGCCGCGGCCGGTCTTGCGGCCGAGGCAGCCCGCGGCGACGAGGTGCTCCAGCAGCGGCGCCGGAGCCAGGCCCGGGTCGCGGAACTCCTGGTGCAGCACCTTCTCGATGGCCAGCGAGACGTCCAGGCCCACCACGTCGAGCAGTTCGAAGGGGCCCATCGGGTAACCGCCGCCCAGCTTCATCGCGGTGTCGATGTCGTCCGGCGAGGCGTAGTGCTCCTGCACCATCTTCACCGCGTTGTTCAGGTACGGGAAGAGCAGCGCGTTCACGATGAAGCCCGCCCGGTCGCCGCAGTCCACGGGGTGCTTGCGGACCTTGGCGCAGACCGCGCGCACGGTGGCGTGCACGTCGTCGGCGGTCAGCACCGTCCGGACGACCTCGACCAGCTTCATGGCGGGCGCCGGGTTGAAGAAGTGCATCCCGATGACGTCCTGCGGGCGCGAGGTGGCCCGCGCGCACGCCACGACCGGCAGCGAGGAGGTGGTGGTGGCCAGCACCGCGCCCGGCTTGCAGACCTTGTCCAGCGTCGCGAACAGCTGCTGCTTGACCGCCAGGTCCTCGGCCACCGCCTCGACGGCCAGGTCCACGTCGGCGAAGGCGTCCAGCGAGTCCGCGGGGGTGATCGCCGCCAGCGCCGCGTCCCGGGCCTCCTCGGTCAGCCGGCCCTTGGCCACCGACCGGTTCAGCGACTTCTCGACCAGGGCCTTGGCCCGGTCCGCCTTCTCCTGGCTGCGGGCCGCGAGCACGACCTGGAAGCCGGACTTCGCGAAGACCTCCGCGATGCCGCTCGCCATCGTCCCGGACCCGGCCACGCCGACGCTGCGCACCGTGCGCGAGCCGGCCTGCTCGTGCTGCGCGTCGGGGGTCCCGCCGTCCGGCACGACCGTCGCGGAGCCGGGCGTCTCGTACGTGTAGAAGCCGCGGCCCGCCTTGCGGCCGGTCAGCCCGGCCTCGGCGAGCTGGCCGAGGATCGGCGCGGGCGCGTGCAGCCGGTCGTGTGAGGCGGCGTACATGGCCTGCAGCACCGTACGGGCGGTGTCGATGCCGATCAGGTCCAGCAGCGCCAGCGGGCCCATGGGCAGGCCGCAGCCCAGCCGCATGGCCGCGTCGATGTCCTCACGGGTCGCGTACTTGGCCTCGTACATGGCGGCGGCCTGGTTCAGGTAGCCGAAGAGCAGGCCGTCGGCGACGAAGCCGGGGCGGTCGCCCACCGCGATCGGGTCCTTGCCCAGCTCGCGGGCGAGTTCGGTGACGGCCGCGACGGCGGTCGGCGCGGTGAGCACGGAGGAGGCCACCTCGACCAGTTTCATGGCCGGCGCCGGGGCGAAGAAGTGCAGGCCGAGCACGCGCTCGGGGCGCTGGGAGTCGGCGGCGAGCCGGGTCACCGAGAGGGAGTTGGTGCCGGTGGCCAGGACCGTGTCCGGGCGGACGATGGAGTCCAGCGCGGTGAAGATCTGCCGCTTGAGCTCGTAGTCCTCCGGCACCACCTCGATCACCAGGTCGGCCTCGGCGGCCGCCTGCAGGTCGGAGAAGGTACGGAACCGGGCGAGCGCGTCGGCCCGCTCCCGCTCGGTGAGCCGCTCGCGGCGCACGGCGCGGGCGGTGGAGGACTCCAGGGTGGCGACGGAGCGGCGGACCGCGGCGTCGTCGATGTCGATGCCGATGACCTCGCGGCCGGCGCGGGCGAGCACCTCGGCGATGCCGGTGCCCATCGTGCCCAGGCCGACGACGGCGACCGTGGCGATACCGGAGGCGGCGGTGGCGGGGGGCAGCTGCGAATCAGGGGTGGACGAGAGGCCCATCGCGAGACTCCTGAGGGTGTTCCCCTGCGGGCAGGGGAGAAGTGACGACTGAGGGTGAGGCGCACACGCGGTCGACGCGGTCGAGAGGCGCGTACGGAGGGAGCTGCGCGGCGGACCCTGTCCCGGGATCGCTGCCGGTCACTCGCTGTGTGTCGTGCTGTGCGGTGCCGAACCGACTTCACTCATGGCGGCTGCGTCACCAGGCCGCCGGAGCAGGGGTGCTGCTCGTGCCAGCAGATTAACTCGCGGGTAACGGCAAGCGCCAGGGGGAAAAGGGGGAATTAATCTGTGGCGCGGGCCACGTCGAGGCAGTGGGGGAGGAGCCACACAAATGGAAGACCACTTCCACGAGTTGACCGACCGGGTACGGGGCGAGCTGCGGTCACCCGCCGATCTCGTCACCTACGAGCGCCTCCTGGGCCTCGCCCGCAAGAACACCCCGGCCGGGCGCGAGGAGCTGGCCAGAATGCTCACCGCCGTCGAGCGTCCCCTGTGGACCCGCGAGATCGCCGCCTTCTCATTGGGCTGCGCCGGCGACCGCCGCGCCTTCGAGACGCTCGTCCTGCTGCTGAACTACCGCGACCCCGTCCGCTGCGCCACGGCCGCGCACGCGCTGGCCCGCCTCGGCGACCCCCGCACGGCGCGTGCCGCCGCGGCCCTCGCCACCAACCCCCTCCGCACCGCCTATGCGCTGCACCCCGTGCGCCTCCTGGTCGATCTCCGCGCTCCGGAGTCCGTCCCGGCCCTGATCTCCACCCTCGAACGCCTCCTCACCCCGCACACCCCGTACTGGCGCGTCGCGCTGGCCTGCGTGGAGGGCCTGGGGGCGCTCGGCGACCGGCGCGCCGTCCCGGCCCTCACCTCGGCGCTGGACCACCCGCGCCTGGCCGCCGCCGCGGCGGCCTCGCTGGCGAGACTGGACAGCGCGGGCAACGGGAGCCGCTGACCGGCGCGCTACAGGGAGCGGGCGTACCGGACCTCCGGTACGAGGACGCCCGCCAGCTCGAAGGACTCCTCCGCGCCGTCCGGCGCGAACCCCGCCCGCTCGTAGAAGCGGCGCGCCCGGACGTTGTGTTCGAGCACCCACAGGCGCATGCCGGGGTAACCCCGCTCCCTGGTGAGGTCGAGGGACGAGGCCATCAGCGCGCGGCCGATACCGGTGCCGACCTGCTCGGGCATCACGTACAGGGCGTACAGCTCCGCGAGCGCATCGTCCCGCCGGCCGGTCGTCTCGTCGCGGTACGGCCCGACGGCGGCCCACCCGGTCACCGAACCGGCGCGCTCCGCCACGAGGTTGACCACCTCGGCGGGCGCCTTGGTGAACAAGTCGCGCCGACGCTGCGCCTCTTCCTCGACGTCCAGCCCGTCGAGGAAGTGCTGCGGCACCAACCCGGCGTAGGCCCACTGCCAACCGCGGACCCGGACCGCGCAGACCGCCCCGATGTCGTCCTCGGTCATCCGTCGTATCCGCAGCTCATCCATGGCGGCAGGCTAGGCGCGCAGGCACCGGGTGTGGTCGGTGTTTCCGCGGGCGCGTCGCCTCGGGGTTGACCTTGACGCAGGCGGCAGGGTTCCAGACTGCCCGGCATGAGCACAGAGAAGCAGGAGTTCGGCGGGCGGGTCGTGGTGGTCACGGGGGCCGGCACCGGCATCGGGCGGGCCACCGCGCGGGCCTTCGCGGCGGCGGGGGCGCGTGTGGTGGCGGTCGGGCGGCGCCCGGAGCCGCTGGCGGAGGCCGCCGCGGGCCACTCGGTGATCACACCGTACGCGGCCGACATCACCGCCGACGGGGCCGCGGAAAGGATCGCCGCGCATGCGGTGGCCACGTACGGGCGACTGGACGTGCTGGTCAACAACGCGGGGATCGTAAGAAGCGGGGCGCTGGCGACCTGCACGAAGGAATCGATCGGACCGCAGCTCGCGACCAACCTGGTGGCGCCCGTGCTGCTGACCCGGGCGGCGCTGCCCCACCTGGAGCGCGCCGGCGGCGTCGTGGTCAACATCTCGACGTCCGTGGGGCAGCGGGCCTGGCCCGGCAACGCCGTCTACGCCGCGAGCAAGGCCGGGCTCGACACGCTGACCCGCAGCTGGGCGGTGGAGCTGGCGCCGCGCGGCATACGGGTCGTCGGCGTAGCACCGGGCGCCGTGGAGACGCCGATCGGCGCGCACCAGGGCCTGTCGGCCGAGCGCCTGGCGGCCGTACGCGCCTGGCAGATCGACCACACTCCACTGGGCCGGCTGGGCCGCCCGGAGGAGGTGGCCCATGCGGTGCTGCGACTGGCCTCCCCGGAGTCCGCGTTCGTCACGGGCGCGATCCTGCCGGTGGACGGGGGCGCGGTGGTGGCGTGAACGGCGCCCCGGGCGGGGGCTGCGCCTCTGGTGTGAGCTGCGCCTCGGGCGGGGGCTGCGCCGCGGCCAGCGCGCGGGCCAGCCGGTCGCGTGCCGCCGTCTGCGCGGCGAGCCGTGCGTCGATCAGGGCGAGTCGCTCCCGGGCGATGCGCAGGCCTACAGGGGACGGCTGCGCGGTCGTCATGTCCCCGTCCAGGCAGCCGGCGAAGCAGCGTACGTCGGCCAGCGTGAGCCCGGCGTCGAGCAGGTGCCGGATGTTCCGGACCCGCACCGCCGCCCGTTCGTCGTAGACGCGGTAGCCGTTGGCCTCGCGTACGGAGCCGATCAGCCCCTCATGCTCGTAGTGGCGCAGCGCCCGAGAAGTCGTCCCCGTGGCCGCCGCCAGTTCCCCGATGCGCACCGGCTCAGCGTACGGCGCCGGCGCCTGCCGCGCTCACCGGCCCAGCGCCGCCCGCAGCGTCACGCCGTACCGGGAACGCAGCCGGCGCACCTCCCGGACGATCACGGGGCGGGCCGGGAGCCGGTCAGAGCAGCGTCAGCTGGGTGGCCCCGGCCGCCGCGGGGCCGGTGGGGGAGTCCGGCTCCACCGGGCCGGCCTGGGCCGGTACCCGGGGCGCCGGGCGGCGCGTGCCGCGGCGGTGCCCGGCGGCGTGCGCGGGGCCGATGCCGTACTCGGCGGCCAGCTCGTGGACCTGACGGGTGATCCGCCGCTGGTACCACTTCGGGGCGTACGCACCGTCCGCATACAGGCGCTCGTACCGCCGCACCAGATGGGGGTGGTGGCGCTCCAGCCAGGCCATGAACCACTCACGTGCGCCCGGCCGCAGGTGCAGCACCAGCGGCGTCACGGAGGAGGCGCCGGCCGCCGCGACGGCCCGCACGGTGGCGCGCAGCTGATCGGGATGGTCGCCCAGGAAGGGGATGACCGGCGCCATCAGGACGCCGCAGCCGATGCCGTGCTCGGTGAGGGTGCGGACGGCGTCCAGGCGGCGCTCCGGGGACGGCGTGCCGGGCTCCACCGTGCGCCACAGCTCGCGGTCCAGGAAGCCGACCGACATCGAGATGCCGACGTCGGTGACCTCGGCCGCCTCGCGGAGCAGGTCCAGGTCGCGGAGGATCAGCGTGCCCTTGGTGAGGATCGAGAAGGGGTTCGCGTGGTCGCGGAGGGTCTCGATGATGCCGGGCATCAGTCGGTAGCGGCCCTCGGCCCGCTGATAGCAGTCGACGTTGGTGCCCATGGCGATGTGCTCGCCGCGCCAGCGTCTTCCGGACAGTTCGCGTCTGAGCAGGTCGGGCGCGTTGACCTTGACCACGATCTGGCTGTCGAAGCCGAGCCCGGTGTCCAGGTCCAGGTAGCTGTGGGTGCGCCTGGCGAAGCAGTACACGCAAGCGTGAGTACAGCCCCGGTACGGGTTCACCGTCCATTCGAACGGCATGCGGGAGGCGCCCGGCACCCGGTTGACGATCGACCTGGCCCGTACTTCGTGGAACGTCACCCCGGCGAACTCCGGGGTGTCGACGGTCCGGGTCACCACGTCCGTGCCGAAGAGCGCGGGCGTGCGCGCCGGACCGGACGGGTCCGCCGAGCCCTCGCTCAAGTTCTCCCAGCGCATTGCGCCTCCTCATGGGTGCTGCGGCCCCCCGCCGTCGATAATAGAACAGGCGTTCCCATCGGTGCTGTCAACCCGGATTTGGGCGCGCAGCGCCGGAGTGGTTGGCTTGCCGCACACCGGACCACCAGCAAGCGAGCACCCCGGAGGGCGACACACATGGGCCAGGTCGAAGCCACCACGCAGCGCGAGATCGCGGCGGATCCGGAGGACGTCTTCGACGCGCTCGCGGACTACTCCGGCACCCGCCCGAAGCTGCTGCCCGAGCACTTCAGCGAGTACGAGGTCCGCGAAGGCGGCGACGGCAAGGGCACGCTGGTGCACTGGAAGCTCCAGGCGACCAGCAAGCGCGTCCGCGACTGCCTGCTGGACGTCGACGAGCCGACCGACGGACAGCTGGTGGAGAAGGACCGCAACTCCTCCATGGTCACCACCTGGATCGTCACCCCGGCAGGCGAGAAGCGCGCCCGCGTCACCGTGACCACCACCTGGCAGGGCGCGGGCGGTGTCGGCGGCTTCTTCGAGCGGACCTTCGCACCCAAGGGGCTCGGCCGGATCTACGACGCGATGCTCGCCAACCTCGCGGCGCACGTGGAGAAGTGACCGCGCTCGCGGGGGAGCGGGAACGGGGTCGCGCGCCTCGCTGGATCGGGTGGTTTCCTCTCGCGTCCGCATGACGCGCGCCGTTCCCGCGCGCGGCGCTAAAGCCCTGATGAGGGCCGGGCGCGCCACCCCCGTACGGCGGTTGACGGCGGCTCCCGCCCCGTACACACCCTTTCGTCACGCTTGATCGCAGTTGTCGCCCGATGCGAGAACAGGGCGCGGCACAGGCGTGACGAGGGGAGCAGCACGTGGGAGGGACCACCCTGGCGGAGCCGGACGAGAGGTCGGAACCGCCGGCGTCCGGCGCGACCACGGACGAGGCGGACGCGGCACCGCCGGCTCGGCCCGGCGCCACGGAGGCGGACCGGCCCGGTCCCCGCCGCGTCCGCCTGGCGGCCGTACTCGGCCTGGCCCCGGCGCTGCTCCTCGCGGCGCTGGGCCAGACCGTCGTGGCCCTCCCGCTGCCGGAGATCGCCGACCGGCTGCCCGGCGCCGACCGGACGGCGTGGCTGGTGCCCGGGTACCTCCTCGCCTCGGCCGTGGCCCTGCCCCTGTACGGCAGGCTCGGCGACCGCTTCGGCCGCAAGCCGGCGCTCCTCCTCGCCCTCCTCGCCTTCGTGGCCGGGTCCGCGCTGGCCACTCGGGCGCACACGATGGACGCGCTGCTCGCCGGCCGCGCCCTCCAGGGCTTCGGTGCCGGCGGCATCATGGGCGGCGTCCAGGCCCTGGCCGCCGAGACCGCGCACCACCGGACGCGCGTCCGCGCCACGGTCCTCACCGGCACCGCCTACGGCCTCGCCACCGCCGCGGGCCCGCTGATCGGCGGCCTCCTCGCCCAACACGCCTCCTGGCGCTGGTGCTTCGCGGTGAACGTGCCCCTCGGGCTCTTCGCCCTCCTCGTGGTGGCCGTCGCCCTGAAAGCACCGCGGTCCGCCCGGCGGCCGGGGACCGACCCCCTGGGCGCCCTGCTGCTCGCCGCCTTCTCCGTGTGCGCCGTCCTGCTCGCCTGCTGGGCCGGCACGGCGTACGCCTGGGACTCGCGGGTCGTTCTCGGCCTCTCGTGCGGCGCGCTCGGCAGCGCCCTGCTCCTCGTGGCCGTCGGGTACGCCACCGCCGAACCGATCCTGCCGGCGCGCCTCCTCCGCGACCGGACGGTGCTCGCCGCCGGTGCGGTGGGCGCCGCGGCCGGCGCCGCGCTCCTCGGGGTCGCCGTACAACTCCCGGCCTTCCTTCAAGGGAGGGGCGGCGCCTCGCCCCTGGAGGCCGGCATCTCGCTGCTCCCGATGGCGGGCGGTTTCGTCCTGGCAGCCGCCGTCGCCGACCGGCTCGTCGGCCGCACCGGTCACCACAGGCTGTTCCCGGTACTGGGCTGCGCGCTGGCCGCCGAGGGCATGTGGCTCCTCTCCCACCTCCAGGCGGACACCGCACGCGCCACGTGCGCGCTCTGGACGGGCATCCTCGGGCTCGGCCTCGGCTTCGCCCTGCCGGTCCTCCCCGTGGCCGTACGGCACGCCGGGCGCCCCCACGGCGGCACCACCGCCCTCGCCGCCAGTACGTACGCGCGACAGCTCGGCGCCGCCGCCGGCGCGGCCGCCCTGGGTGCCGTGCTCGCCGTACGGACGGCGGGGCCGCTTCGCGATGCCCACCCCGCCGTCTCCGCCGAGGCCGTGCCCGGCCTCCTGCGCCACCTCGTGCCCGTGCTCCTCCTCGGGCTGTTGCTCGCCTTCTTCCTCAAGGAGAACCCCCACGTGTCCCACGCTGCCTACTCCCCGCACGGCCCGCAGACCGCCCCCGGCGAGGGCGGCGCGGAGGCCGTCGCGACCGTTCCCGCCGCCCGCACCGCGCCCGCGGCGACCCCGTACTCCCCGGCCGGCGTGCCGATCTGCGGCACCGTGCAGCACCACGACGGCTCCGTCGTGCCGCGCGCCGCGCTCACCCTCATCGACGTCACCGGGCGGCAGATCGGGCGCGGCGCGACCGGCGAGGACGGGCGGTACGCGCTGAGCACGCCGGGCGCCGGGCCGTACGTGCTGATCGCGGCGGCCGGCGGCCACCAGCCGCGGGCCGTCAGCGTCACGGTCGGGGACCGGCCGGTCGACCTGGACGTCGTCCTGGGCGGCGCGGGGCGGCTCGCGGGCACGGTCACCACGGCCGACGGCACACCCGTGCGCGACGCCATGGTGACGCTGACGGACGTGCGCGGCGAGGTGGTGGCCACGACGCGCAGCGGGCGCGAGGGCGCTTACGTGATCGGCGAGTTGGTGGCGGGGGAGTACACGCTCGCCTCCAGTGCCCCCGCCTTCCGGCCGGCCGCGCTGCCGGTGTCCGTGCAGGCGTCCCGTGAGACCCGGCAGGACGTCGAGCTGGCGGGCGGCGCGGTGCTGCGCGGCACCGTACGGGCCGGCGGCGGGCGGCCCGTGGAGGACGCCCGGGTCACGCTCCTGGATGCGGGCGGCAACGTCGTGGACACCGCGACCACGGGCCCCGACGGCCTGTTCCGCTTCGTGGACATGGCCGCCGGCGAGTACACCGTCGTCGCCGCGGGCTATCCGCCGGTGGCCACCGTCCTCCAGGTCGCGGGCGGCGGCCGGACGGAGCGCGACCTCCAACTGGGGCACGAGGACTGACCGCTGGGCCCCGGGAGCCCGCCGCGAGGTGCCCCGGAGCGCGGGCCTCCGGAGTGCACGCGCATCCGCGGGGCGCACTCGGCGGAAATATGCACCTTCGTGCGTCGGCGGCCACCGCGCGGCGCCGCTTTCCGCTACGGTCCCGTGCTCGTGGACGACGGTCGTCCACGGGACCGGCGGGAGGTGTGCGGGCGGTGGGAACGGCGGGTGTGTCGTGGAGTAACGCGAGGCAGGACGCCCTTCGCCCGGGTACGGCACTTCCCGGAATGCGCCCCGTCAGGCAACGTGTGGCCGTACCGTGGTAGCGGGACGCAGATCATGCGTACGCGTACGAAGGAGCAACCGCCCATGGAGCGTGGCCCGTCGCACGGCGACGACATGGTGAGTGCGGTGCCGGGAGTGCCCACGCCGCGGGGCCCCGAGCCCGGCCGGATCCCCCTGGCCGTGGTCGTGGTCGACGCCCGCGGTCTGGTGTCCCACTGGAGTCGGGGCGCGCGCCGGCTCTTCGGCCCCTCGCGCGAGGACGCGGTGGGCGCGCCCGCCGTGGAGCTGATGCCGGTCTCCGGAGCGCTGGGCTCCGACGAGTGGCGCGGCCCGGACGGCGACGAGGATCCGGACGGCCCCGGCCCCGACCTGGAGTCCGCGCTCGGCGGCGAGACCTCCTATCCGCGGGCCGGGCGGGCCCGGATGGCGACTCCGGAGCGCGGCCAGGTCGACATCCTGTGGTGGGCGTACCCCCTTGTCGGGCCCGGTGCCGAGCGGCTGCTCGTACTGGCGGCCGACGCGGGGCAGTTGCACGGCGAGGGCGGCGAGGAGGGGGAGGCCGGCGCGCAGGGCGGCCGGGAGCGGGAGCGGTACGCGCCGGGGTTCGCGCTGCACACGGACTTCCCCGGCTTCGAGGAGCTGGCCCGGCGGCTGCCCGAGATCCTGCCGAGCATGAGCCCGCAGGAGAGCGCCCGGATCGTCTCGCAGGTGCTCGAACTGGGCTATCCGGTACTGGAGATCAGTCAGCAGGAGCGCTTTCCGGTCACGCCGGACTGGGGCGTGCCGCGGCGCGTGGAGCGGCGGGCCCGGCTGCTGCGCGCCGCCTCCGAGTCGGCCGCCGATTCGCGGGCCGCCGAGGCGGCCACCGCGGAACTGGAGTCGGACCTCGAATATGCCGCGGTCCGCGAGCGCCTGGAGTTCCTGAACGAGGTCAGCGGCCGGATCGGCTCCTCGCTGGACCTGGCCCGCACGATCCAGGAGGTCAGCGAGGCGGTCGTGCCCCGCTTCACCGACGTCGCGGGCACCTACCTCCGCGAGCAGGTCATCGCAGGCGAGGGCTTCCCCGACGGTCCGCCGGACACCACGACCATGTGGCACCGCGTGGCGGTGGAGCACAACGACGAGCCGGGGCGCTGGGACGACGTGGTGCCGGTCGGCGAGTCGATGCCGTTCCCGGCGCACACCCCGTTCTTCCAGTGCATGACGACCGGCGAGCCCGTGCTGATCCCGCGGATCAGCGAGCAGATGGGCAACGCCATCGCGGCGCAGTTCGACAAGCGCGACATCAGCCCGCTGATCAACCTGCGTTCCATGCTGGTCGTCCCGCTGAAGGCGCGGAACGTCGTGCTGGGCTTCATGATCCTGCTGCGCCACCCGGAGCGCGCCGAGTTCAACGACATGGACCGGGTCACCGGTGCGGAACTGGCCGCGCGCGCCGGCCTGGTGCTCGACAACGCCCGCATGTACACCTACCAGGAGAACGTCGCGGAGACGCTGCAGGACAGCATGCTCCCGCACATCGAGCCCCGGATGGCGGGCTGCGACACCGCCACCCGCTATCTGCCCGGCACCCGCCTCGGCCGGGTCGGCGGCGACTGGTTCGACACCATCAAGCTGCCCGGGTCACGTACCGCGCTGGTGGTCGGGGACGTCATGGGACACGGTCTGAACTCCGCGGCGATGATGGGCCAGTTGCGGACCGCCGTACAGACCATGGCCGCCATCGACATGCAGCCGGCGCAGCTGCTGCGCAGTCTGGACGACCTCGCCCAGCGCCTCGGCGACAACTATCTCGCGACGTGTCTGTACGTCGTCTACGACCCGATCGAGTCCCGGCTGACCCTCGCCAACGCCGGGCACATCCCGCCTGTCGTGGTGCGCGCGGCGGACGGCCGCAGCGAGCTGCTGGACCTGCCGACGGGTGCGCCGATCGGCGTCGGCGGCGTGCCCTTCGAAGCGGTGACCGTGCCCGTGGCGCCGGGTGACCGTCTCGTGCTGTGCACGGACGGCCTGGTGGAGGTGCGGGGCGAGGACATCGGCGTCGGGCTGGCGGCGCTCGCCGAGTCCGCCGCGCATCCGGCGGCCTCCATGGACGACGCCTGCGACACGATCATCCGGGCGCTGGCAGCCACGCTGAACGCGGGCCGGGGCGGCCGCAAGGACGACGTGGCGCTGTTGATGGCCCGGCTGAACGGCATCGAGCGCGCGGACGTGGCCGAGTGGCGGCTGCCCATAGCGGCGAGCGAGGCGTCCCGGGCCCGCCGTCTGGTCCGCGACCAGCTCGCCGACTGGGGCCTGGAGTCCGCGGCGGACACCGCCGAGCTGCTGGTCAGCGAGGTCGTGACCAACGCCGTGCGGCACGCCCACACCCAGCACGTGGTGCTGCGCCTGGTGCGGACGGACGCGCTGCTGTGCGAGGTGTCGGACGACGATCACAGTCTGCCGCAGCTGCTGAGCGTGACGGACGAGGACGAGTACGGGCGCGGTCTGCGGGTGGTGAGCCGGCTGGCCCGCGAGTGGGGCACGAGCCGGACGGCCACGGGCAAGACGGTCTGGTTCGAGCAGTCGCTGCCGAGGACGCATCGGGGATCACGTTCGAACAAGAGGTGAAAGAGCGTCCATCACTTTTGAAAGAATCGTTGCCGGTCTTGCGGGTTGCCGAGACCGAGCAGTAGCAATTGGCCATGAGCGCATCGAGCCACGGTCCGACGGCATGGGAAGGCTTCTGGCGCGATGCGCCGGCAGGCGAGGGCGAGGTCTTCTGGGACGCGGCGCCGTCACTGGCGGTCGCCCGTCATCTCCCGTTCTTCGCCGAGCACTTCGACCCCGCCCTGCCGGTGATCGACCTGGGATGCGGGAACGGCACACAGACCCGCTTTCTGGCGCAACGGTTTCCCCGTGCGATCGGTGTTGACGTCTCGGCGTCCGCAATTGACCGGGCCCGTCGGGAGGATCCGGCGCGGGTGGCCGAATACCGACAGGTGGACGCGGCGGACGCCGAGCAGGTGACGGCGTTGCACGAGGACGTGGGCGAGGCGAACGTCTACGTACGCGGCGTACTGCACCAGTGCGCCCCCGAGGACCGGCCGCGCATCGTCGCGAACATCGCCCGGCTCCTCGGCAGCCGCGGCCGGGCCTTCCTCGTGGAGCTCTCCGAGGACGCCAAGAACGTCCTGATGTCCCTGGTGCAGCGCCCGGACGGCCCGCCGCCCAAGGTGCGCGCGATCTTCTCCCACGGCATCGCGCCCGCCGAGATGCCCGACAGCGCGATACCGGATCTGCTGGCCGCCCATGGCCTGGAAACCGCCGCCTCGGGCCGCCTCCCCCTGATCACCACCGAGACCCGCGCCGACGGCACCCGCGTCGAGGTCCCCACCAACTGGCTGCTGGCGAGACCCCGGGGAGCGTGAGGCGGGGTACGCGAAGGACCCGTGCCGGGCTCAGGCAGGGCCCGCCGCGGCGGCGACGGCGTCCCGCACCCGCTCGGCAGTCTCCGCCACCGTGCCCGCGGCGTCGACCGTCACCAGCAGATCCGCGTACGTGGCGAGCAGCGGCGCGGTCTGCCTGCGGTACACCCGTAGCCGGTTGCGGATGACGTCCTCGGTGTCGTCGGGGCGGCCGCGGCCCAGCAGGCGGTCCACCACGACCTCCTCGGGCGCGGCGAATTCCAGTACGGCGGTCAGCCCGGTGCCGTCCTCGGCGAGCAGGTCCGCGAGTACGCCGGCCTGCCGGACGGTGCGCGGATAGCCGTCGAGCAGGAAGCCGTCGCGGGCGTCGGGCTCGGCCAGCCGGCCGCGCACCATGTCGTCGGTCAGTTCGTCGGGGACGAGCTCGCCGGCGTCGAGGTAGCGCCGGGCGGCCCGGCCCAGCCGGGTGCCGGCCGCGAGGTGGGTCCGGAACAGGTCGCCGGTGGACAGGTGCGGAACGCCGAGCCGTTCGCTCAACACGGCCGCCTGGGTGCCTTTGCCCGCGCCGGGCGGGCCGATGAGCACGAAACGCATGGGTGAGGGTGCCTTTCGAGGAGGAAAGAGGGACGGGCGCGGGCGCGTCAGCCGTCGGCGAGGCCCTGCTGGATCGAGGCCATGACGGAGGCGTCGGCCAGCGTGG
Source organism: Streptomyces niger (assembly GCF_000718305.1). Classification (GTDB taxonomy): domain Bacteria; phylum Actinomycetota; class Actinomycetes; order Streptomycetales; family Streptomycetaceae; genus Streptomyces; species Streptomyces niger. The sequence goes on along the minus strand of NZ_JOFQ01000016.1, from coordinate 35,069 downwards.
TGACGTCCCCGATCTCGCGGTTGTCGGCCACGTCCCGCAGCAGCCGCCGCATGATCTTGCCCGAGCGGGTCTTCGGCAGCTCCGGCACGACCATGATCTGCCGGGGCTTGGCGATCGGCCCGATCTCCGCGGCGACGTGCGCACGCAGCGGGCCCACCACGTCCGTGCCGTTGTCGCGTTCGTCGTGCTGCGCGTCGCCGCGCAGCACGACGAACGCGACGATGGCCTGCCCGGTGGTCGCGTCGGCCGCGCCGACCACCGCGGCCTCGGCCACGCTCGGGTGCGCGACCAGCGCCGACTCGACCTCGGCGGTGGAGATCCGGTGCCCGGAGACGTTCATGACGTCGTCCACCCGGCCCAGCAGCCAGAGGTCGCCGTCCTCGTCGTAGCGCGCGCCGTCCCCGGCGAAGTAGTAGCCCTGGCGGGCGAAGCGCGACCAGTACGTCTCCCGGAACCGCTCCTCGTCGCCCCAGATGCCGCGCAGCATCGCGGGCCAGGGCCGGTCCAGTACGAGGTAGCCGCTCTCGCCGCGGCCGACCGGCTCGCCCCGGTCGTTGACGACGGCGGCCGAGATGCCGGGCAGCGGAGCCTGCGCCGAGCCGGGCTTGAGCGGCTTCGTGTCCGCCTCCGCCGGCAGCGGGGAGATCATGACGGCGCCGGTCTCGGTCTGCCACCAGGTGTCCACCACAGGTGCCCGGTCGGCGCCCAGATGCTTCCGGTACCACCGCCACGCCTCCGGGTTGATCGGCTCGCCGACGCTGCCCAGCACGCGCAGCGTGGACAGGTCGTACCGGCCCGGCAGCTCCTCGCCCCACTTCATGAAGGAGCGAATCAAGGTGGGCGCGGTGTAGTAGAGCGAGACGCCGTACTTCTGGATGATCTCGAAGTGCCGCCCTTCGTGCGGGGTGTTGGGCGTGCCTTCGTAGAGGACGGAGGTCGCGCGGTTGGCCAGCGGTCCGTACACGATGTAGGTGTGCCCCGTGATCCAGCCGATGTCGGCGGTGCACCAGTAGACGTCGTCGCCGGGGCGGTGGTCGAAGATCGTGCGGTGGGTGTAGGCGGCCTGGGTGAGGTAGCCGCCGGAGGTGTGCAGGATGCCCTTGGGGCTGCCCGTCGTGCCCGAGGTGTAGAGGATGAACAGCGGGTGCTCGGCGTCGAACGCCTCCGCTTCGTGCGTGTCGGACTGCGCGTCGACCAGCTCGTGCCACCACAGGTCGCGCCCCTCGGTCCATGCCACCTCGCCGCCGGTGCGCCGGACGACGAGCACGTGCTCGATGCTCGGGGTGTCTGCCGTGGCCTCGTCCGTGCCGTCCTTCATCGGTACGGCGGTGCCCCTGCGGTACTGCCCGTCCGCCGTGATCAGCAGCTTCGCCTCCGCGTCCGCGATCCGGGACCGCAGCGCCGCCGGCGAGAACCCGCCGAACACCACGCTGTGCGGCAGCCCGAGCCGTGCGCAGGCCAGCATCGCGAAGACCGCCTCGGGGATCATCGGCAGCTGGATCGCCACCCGGTCGCCGGCCGTCAGGCCCAGCGAGAGCAGGGCGTTGGCGGTGCGGCACACCTCGCGCTGAAGGTCGGCGTAGGTGATCGTGCGGGTGTCGCCCGGCTCGCCCTCCCAGTGGAAGGCGACCTGCTCGCCGTGGCCGGCCGCGACGTGGCGGTCGACGCAGTTGTACGCGACGTTCAGCCGGCCGCCGGAGAACCACTGCGCGAACGGTGCGTCGGACCAGTCCAGCACCTCGGCCCAGGGCCGTTCCCAGTGCAGCTGCCGGGCCTGCCCGGCCCAGAAGGCCGTCAGCGCCGGGTCGGGCTGGGCGAGCGGGTCGCCGGCCGGGCCGGACTGCGCGTTGCCGGCGGTCTGTTCGGTGGGCGGCGGAACGGACATCAGGGGGCCTCCGGGCGGGACGTCGGACAGCGGGGAGAGGTGGGAGCGCTCAAGCGAGCGAGGGTGTACTCAATGTGGCGCGGGGAGGTTGGCGGAAGGTTGGTGTGCGGAGCGCGGCGTATGGGAGGGCGGGGACGCGGCGGGCGGCCGGGCCGGTACGGCGGCGGTCCGTACGATCCGCGGCAGCAGCGGCCCCGCGGTCCGGCGGCGGAACGCGCCGCGCCACACGCCCCAGCCGTACGCGAGGTCGTCCAGACGGCGGACGGCCGTGTGCGTCAGCGGGTCGAGGCCGGAGGCGGCGCGCCGGTGGTCGAGGAGTCCCTCGGCGAGCGCGGCGGCGAGCAGCACCCGGCGGGCCCGGCGGCTCGCCGCGCCGGCCGCCACCGCCAGCGGCCAGTGGTGCCGGGTCGCGCAGCGCAGCAACTGCTCGGCGGTGCCGCGCAGTCCGGCGAGGGTCAGCAGCGCGGCGGCGCGTACGGGAGTGTCGGCGTCCGGCATCCGGCGGGCCAGCCGTACCGCGGTCACCCCGGTCAGTGCGACCGCGGCGGCCGCCGGCAGCGGGCGTCCGCGCAGCAGCAGGGCGCAGGCGGCCACCGACCAGGGCGCGGCGTGCAGCGGCGGCACCTGTCCCGGGTGCCGCAGCGCCAGTTCGGCAGCGCCGGTGCCGTAGCCGGCCCGCTGCCCGAGCCAGTCCCGCAGCCCGGTGCGGTGGTGGTGGCCCACGGTGACCTCGGGCACGTACCGCAGCCGCCAGCCCGCCGCGTGCAGCCGCATGCAGAGGTCCACGTCCTCGGCCACGCGGAGCCGGGGATCGAAGCCGGTGCCCAGCGCGGCCCGCCGGACGACGAGCGTGGCGCTCGGTACGTACGCGAGCGCCGACAGCGGCACGACGGGGCCCTCCCGCGCGCCCATGTCCAGCGGTGACCGCACGTCCTCGTAGCGGTGCAGGACGCCGCGCCGCCCGCCGGGGGCCGGTGCCGCGACGATCCGGGGCGCGACGAGCGCCACCGCTGGATCGGCGAACTGCGCCAGCAGCGGCGCCAGCCAGCCCGGTCCGGGCGCCACGTCGGAGTCCAGGAACGCGACGTACGGGGTGGCCGCGTGCCGCAGCCCGGTGTTGCGGGCCGCGGCGGGGCCGAGGTTGCGGGGATGGCGGAGCAGGGTGGCGCCGTGCCGGGCCGCGGCCGCCGCCAGCGCCGCGGGGTCGCGCGAGCCGTCGTCGACGACGAGCACCGGCAGCGGTGCGGTCTCCGGGGCGGCCCGCAGCCGGGCCAGCAACGCGTCCACCAGCTCCGCCCGGTCGCGGGCGGGCACCACCACGGTGGTACCGGTCGTGGTGCCCGCAGGGCCGGTGCCGAGGGGCGGCCGGGGACGTACCGCACCGATGTCCAGCAGCCGCCGGGCGAGCGCTGCCGAGGTCCGGCCGGTCACGGTGAACCGGCCGCCGTCCAGCAGCCGCGCGGCCGTCGGCCCGAGCCGCAGCAGCCGCGGCGGCGCGCCGCCGAGCAGCAGCCGCCCGTCACGCGACCGGTGCGCGTCACCGGCCAGTTCGACGGCGAAGCCGACGGGGAGGCGGGTGTCCCAGGGGCCGGGCAGAGGCGGGGGCAGGGGCGTGGCGGTCATCCGGTGAAGCCTCCGTCCGCGTGCAGGACCGACCCGGTGACGGCGCCGGCCTCGCGGGCGCAGGCCCAGGCGACCACGGTGGCCACCTCCTCCGGTGCCAGCACCCGCCCGACCAGTTGACTCGCGGCGAGTTCGGCGGTGTCGTCGAGGCCGTACAGGGCGGCGGTGGCCCGCAGCATGGCGGTGTCGGTGGAGCCGGGCGAGACCGCGACCGCGTTGACACCGGTGTCCCGGAGGTCGCAGGCGAGGCCGCGGACCAGGCCCAGTACGGCGTGCTTGGCCGCGCAGTAGCCGCCCAGGCCCCACAGGCCGCGGTGCGCGGCGGCCGAGGCGAGGGCGACGAACCGGCCGTGCCGGGGCGCCGGTCTGCGGAGCAGCGCGGGCACGGCGGCGCGCGCCAGGTTCAGTACGCCGGTGACGTCCACGTCGAAGAGCGTCCGCCACTCCGCTTCGGGCTGCTCCCAGACCGGGCCGCCGCCCAGGATCACCGCGGCGGCACCCACCGCCGCGTCCAACCCGCCGAACTCCCGCTCGGCCAGCTCCACGGCGTGGCGCACGGCGTCGGCGTCGCGGACGTCGGCCCGTACGGTGCGTACGTCGGTGAACTCCGCGCCCAACGAGGCCAGTTGCTCCGGTGTGGCGAGGGCGTAGGGAACACCGGGGTCGTCCGTGCAGGCGTCGACCGCGACCACCGCCCAGCCCTCGCCGGCCAGCCGCCGTACGACCGCGGCGCCGATGCCCCGCGCGGCTCCGGTGACCACGGCCACCCGCCGCTCCGGCCGCGTCATCGCGTCGCCTCCCGCGCCGCTCCGGCCGGCTGCGCGGTCCGCCCGCCCAGCCGGCCGTCCTCGCCCACCCGCCAGCCGCCGGCGTCGGCCGCCAGCCGCTCGGCCATCCCGGCGAGCAGCCGTTCGCCCTCCGCCGCGTGCGCACCGGCCGGATCGCCGAGGACGCCCGACGGGCTGACCGCGCGGACCGAACTCGCCCGCAACCGGGGCAGCAGCCGCTCGATGGGGTCGGTGCACCCGGCGACCGCGCGGCCGATGCGTACCGAAGCAGGCCGCACCCGCAGCATCATCGACGTCTCGGTGCGCCCGGCGTGCGCGTCGGAGCCCGGCGGCACGCACGGCCACCAGGCGGCGTCCCGACCCTCGTACCGCAGCAGGGTCACCGCACGGGACAGCGCCTCGACGTTGCCGCCGTGCCCGTTCACCACCAGCAGCCGCCCCGCCCAGCGCAGCAGCGAGCGCCCCAGCTCCACGACGAGGAGTTCCAGCGCGGCCTGCCCGAGGGAGACCGTGCCGGCGAAGCCCTCGTGCTCGCCGCTCGCGCCGTACGGCTGGACCGGCGCGACCACGACGTCCAGCGGGTCTTCCGCGCCCAGGAGCCGCGCGGCGGACCGCTCGGCGACCGCTCCCGCCACCGCGGCGTCGGTGTCCAGCGGCAGGTGCGGGCCGTGCTGCTCGCAGGAGCCGAGGGGGAGGAGCACCAGCGCCCTGCGGTCCGTGAGGTTCGGCCAGGCCAGGTCGGCGAGGTGCGGCGCCGACCGGGCCGTGGCGGGCTCGGCCGGCATCTCAGACCGCGCCCAGGGTGCGGGTGAAGCCGGGCGGGACCACCACGTCGTCGCGGGTCAGCTCGTGGACGGAGGAGCGGCCGAGGCCCAGCAGCGCCGAGTCGATGCCGCCGCGCAGGATGTCCAGCACGTTCTCCACCCCCGCCTGACCGTTCGCGGCCAGGCCCCAGAGGTAGGCGCGGCCGATCATGACGGCCTTGGCGCCGAGCGCCAGCGCCTTGACCACGTCGCTGCCGCGGCGGACACCGCTGTCGAGCAGTACCTCGATCCGGTCGCCCACCGCGTCCGCGACGGCCGGCAGCACGCGGATCGGGGCCGGGGTGCCGTCGAGGTTGTTGCCGCCGTGGTTGGTCACCGAGATCGCGGTGACACCGGCGTCCACCGCGCGCCGGGCGTCGTCCACCCGGCAGACGCCCTTGAGCAGGAACGGCCCGTCCCACTGCTCGCGCAGCCAGCGCACGTCCTCCCACGAGGGCGGCGGGGTCTGCATCCACTCGCCGTAGGCCCCGAAGAACGTGGGTGCCTCGTGCCCCGGCTCGGCGAGGTTGGGTGTCGTCAGGTCGGGCAGGCTGCGGGACCTGACGAAGTCCGCCAGCCAGCGCGGGCGCGCGAGCGCCTCCGGGGCGAACCGCACCATCGCCTTGAGGTCCAGCCGTTCGGGGATCTTCGGGCTGCCCCAGTCCCGGCCGTGCGAGAAGGACCAGTCCAGAGTGGCGATCAGCGCCTTGGCCCCGGCCTCGCGGGCCTGCTCCATCCGCCGGCGCATGTCGTCCCGGGTCCCCATCCAGTACATCTGGAAGAACGTCTGCGGGTTGGCCGCGACGACGTCCCGCAGCGGCTTGCTGGCGAAGGAGCTCAGGCCCATCGCCGTGCCGCGGGCCGCGGCCGCGCGGGCCACGGCCACCTCGCCGTCGGGGTGCACCGCCTGCACCCCGGTCGGGGAGATGAGCACCGGCAGGGCTATCTGCTGGCCCAGGACCGTCGTCGCCAGCTCCCGCTTGGCCGACAGCCCGGCGACGTGCGGGGCGAACCCGAGCTGCGCGAAGGCCGCGGTGTTGTCGTCGTAGGAGACGCCCTTCTCGGACCCGGCGAGCAACGCGCTGTAGACGGACTTCGGCAGCCGCTTCCTGGCCCTGCGCTGCGCCTCCGTCACCGTCTCGAACCAACCGCTCATGATCTTCCTCTCTGGTCGTCTCTGCCCGTGCGCGCGACGTGGCGACCGCTCACCGCAGGTCCATGCCGGCCATGCCGTCCACGCCGGCCAGCGGGCTCTCGTCGCAGATGCGGTCGGGCCGGCCGGTCCGCAGCGCGGGCATGCCGAGGGACACCGGGCGCGGCGCCGGGCTCGTACGGTGCGAGTGGTCCTTGCCCTGCGGCGGCAGGCCCTGCCGGTCGACGGCGGCCAGCGCGGCGGCGCCGTGGCCCTTGACGCACTCGGGGTCCGGGCCGTCCAGCGGGAGCCCGGTGAAGAACTTCGCGGCCATGCAGCCGCCTTGGCAGACGTCGAAGGCAGAGCAGGACGTGCACGCGCCGGAGGACTGCTCACCGCGCAGCTGCGCGAAGAGCGCCGAGGAGCGCCACACCTCGTCGAAGCCGCCGGGCGCGCGGATGTTGCCCGCCTTGAAGGCGTCGTGGATCGCGAACGGGCAGGCGTACACGTCGCCCACCGGGTCGATCAGGCACACCACCCGCCCCGCGCCGCACAGGTTCAGGCCCGGGATCGGCGTCGAGCCGAGCGCGTTGAGGTGGAAGAAGGAGTCGCCGGTCAGCACCTTCTCGCCGTTGGCGACCAGCCACTGGTACAGCTCGCGCTGCTGCGCGTCCGTGGGGTGCAGCTCGTCCCACACGTCCGCGCCGCGCCCCGAGGGACGCAGCCGGGTGAGCCGCAGCTGCGCCCCGAACCGGTCGGCGAGCGCGGCGAAGTCGTCCAGCTGGGGGATGTTCTGCCGGGTCATCACCACCGAGATCTTGAAGTCGGCGAAGCCGGCGGCCGCCAGGTTCTCCATCGCGCGTATGGCCATGTCGTACGAGCCGGGCCCGCGCACCGCGTCGTTGACCTCGCGGGTCGCGCCGTCCAGGGAGATCTGGATGTCGACGTAGTCGGTGGCGGCCAGCCGCTCCGCGCGCTCCGGCGTAAGCCGCAGCCCGTTGGTGGAGAACTTCACGCCCACCTGGTGCGCGATCGCGTAGTCCAGCAGCTCCCAGAAGTCCGGGCGTACGGTCGGCTCGCCGCCGCCGACGTTCACGTAGAACACCTGCATCCGCTGCAGCTCCCGGATCACCGACTTGATCTCGTCGGTGGTCAGCTCCATCGGGTCCCGGCGGCCCGAGGAGGACAGGCAGTGGGCGCAGGACAGGTTGCACGCGTAGGTCCACTCCCAGGTCAGGCAGATCGGGGCGTGCAGGCCGCCCTTGAACTGCTCGACCAGGGCCGGCACCGGCCCGTCGTGCGGGGCTTCGTGTGGGGCTTCGGGCGGGGCTTCGTAGAGGGTGGTCATCACCGGACTCCTCTTCCGCTTCTCTTCCGCATCACTGCGGGATGATCATGTCGGCGGCGGCCAGCGAGGCGAGGGCGCGCAGGAAGGCGGTGCGCCGCTGCCCGGGGACGCGGTCCAGCGCCTCGGTCACGCTGGGGTGCCGGTCGAGCCCGGTGACGAGCTCGACGAGTTCGGGGGCCTTCAGAAAGGACAGCCGGCGGTTGCCGAAGTGGTACGCCAGCGCCCCGAACGGCTCGGGGCGCAGCGCGACACTCGGGTTCAGCCGGTAGGGCCGTCCGGCGTCGAACGTCGAGTGCACGGCGGCGGCCTAGTAGACGCCGCACATGCCGTCGATGGAGACCTCCTCGACGAGCAGTTCCTCGATGATGCCGTCCTCCGGCGCGGCGGTGGGGTCGGTGGCGGTGGCGGGCTCGGTGGTACGGGCGTCCTCGTGCATCGCAGTTCCTTCCGGGACAGGGGAGTCGGGGAGCCGTCGTGCTCCTGGAAACGACGCTAGGACGGCGGCCCGCACCGCCTCGCCGTAACTTCGGCCGCCGTCGCCCCCTCCGTTCGGAGGGGGCCCGTGCCCTGCGTCCGTGCCGTACGGGCCGCCGGTCGACCGGGATCGCTCCCGCACCGCTTCCACGGCGGGAAGCGGCGCGCCTACGTTCGGCCCGTCCGAGCTCACGGGCTCCCCACCGCGGAGAGGAAACGAGTCCCCATGCAGGTCGACGAACTTCTCAAGCCATTCCCGATCAAGGAGTTCCACCCGTTCCCGCGGGCCCTCCTGGGCCCCGGCGCCCACGAGTTGATCGGCCCCGAGGCCAAGAAGCTGGGCTTCAGGAAGACGCTGGTGATGACCACCGGTCTGCGCGGCAGCGACACCGTGCACAAGATCGTGGAGTCGATGAAGTACCACGGCCTGGAGGTCGTGGTGTACGACCAGGTCGAGTCCAACCCCAAGGACTACAACGTCATGGACGCCGTGGCGCTGTACCAGCAGAACAAGTGCGACTCCTTCGTCTCGATCGGCGGCGGATCCTCGCACGACGCCTGCAAGGGCGCGCGGATCTCCGTGGCCCACGACGGCCGCAGCGTCAACGAGTTCGAGGGCTTCAACAAGTCCGAGAACCCCAAGAACCCGCCGCACATCGCGGTCTCCACCACCGCCGGCACCGGTTCGGAGACCTCCTGGGCCTACGTCATCACCGACACCACCACCGACCCGGAGAACCCGCACAAGTACGTGGCGTTCGACGACGCCTCCGTCGCCACCCTCGCGATCGACGACCCGACGCTGTACTACGACTGCCCGCTGGACTACACCGCCCAGTGCGGCTTCGACGTCCTCGCGCACGCCTCCGAGCCGTACGTCTCCCGGCTCGACTTCCAGCCCTCGCTGGGCAACGCGCTGCACGCCATCAAGCTGACCGCGAAGAGCCTGCGGCAGGCGGTCTGGAACGGCCAGGACCTGGCCGGGCGCGAGGGCATGATGTACGCGCAGTACATCGCGGCGCAGGCCTTCAACTCGGGCGGCCTGGGCATCATCCACTCCATCTCGCACGCCGTCAGCGCCTTCTACGACACCCACCACGGGCTCAACAACGCCATCGCGCTGCCCCGGGTGTGGGCGTTCAACATGCCGGCGCACTACGAGCGGTTCGCCGACATCGCCGAGGCGATGGGCGTGGACACGCACGGCATGACCAAGGTGCAGGCCGCCGAGGCGGCGCTGGCGGCCGGGATCCGGCTGCTGCGCGACGTCGGCATCCCCGAGCGGTTCGTGGACGTCAAGCAGGACTCGTACTCCAAGAACCGGCTGGGCACGGGCCCGACCGCGTACTACGAGAAGGCCTCCGTGATCAGCGGCGACGCCGCCGACGTCGACCGCATCACCCGGCACGTCCTCGGCGACGCCTGCACCCCGGGCAACGCCAAGGAGTGCACCTTCGACACCGTCCGCCCGGTCGTAGAGCACTGCATGACCGGCGACCTGGACGACCTGCTCAGCTGACCCACCACCCCCGCGTCGGGCGGGGCCGGCCGCACACCGGCCCCGCCCGCCCCCGGACGGACGGAGGAGCCGTGCCCGCAACACCTGCCCCCACGGACGACACCACCACCCCCTTCGCCTCGGTCGAGGACGTGGCCGAGCGGTTCGCCGCGCACGGTTACCTCACCGACCGCCGCCTGGCCACCACCGTCTTCCTGCAGTCCCGGCTGGACAAGCCGGTACTGCTGGAGGGCCCGGCCGGCGTCGGCAAGACCGAGCTGGCCAAGACCCTCGCCGCGGCCACCGGCCGCCGGCTGCTCCGCCTGCAGTGCTACGAAGGCCAGGACGAGAGCAAGGCGCTGTACGAGTGGGACTACGGCAAGCAGCTGCTCTACACCCAGATGCTGCGCGACAAGATCAGTGACATCACCGCCGACGCGCCCGACCTGGCCGGCGCCGTGGAGCGCATCGGCGGACAGGACAGCGTCTTCTTCTCCGACCGCTTCCTGGCTCCGCGCCCGCTGCTCGACGCCATCCGCGGCGAGCAGCCCGCCGTGCTGCTGATCGACGAGGTGGACCGCGCCGACGAGGCGCTGGAGGCGGTGCTGCTGGAGTGCCTGGCGGAGTTCCAGGTCTCGGTGCCGGAGATCGGCACGTACCTCGCGAAGGTCCCGCCGTACGTGGTGCTCACCTCCAACAACACCCGCGACCTGTCCGCCGCGCTCAAGCGCCGCTGTCTGCATCTTTTCCTGGACTACCCGGACGCCGAACGGGAGTTGGCCATCCTGCGGTCGAAGGACACCGGGCTGCCGGAGGCCGCGGTGCGCCGGCTGGTGGACGTGGTGCGCGGGCTGCGCGAGCTGGACCTGCGCAAGAGCCCCAGCATCTCCGAGACCGTCGACTGGGCCCGTACCCTCGCCGTGCTCGGCGTCGAGGAGCTGGACGCCGAGGTGCTCGCCGAGACCGCCAACGTGGTCCTGAAGTACGAGCGCGACATGGACCGGGCCTTGGGGATCCTGCCCCGTCTCGTCGACCCGAACGCCGAACTGCCCGTACCGCACGGCCACCACCACGGCCACGACCACGGCCACGACCACGACCACGACCACGGGCATCATCACGACGATGCGCCGGTGACTAGCGGCCCGACCCCCGCGGCGTCGGCGTCGGCGGCGGCGTCGGCGTCCGCGGCTCCCGCCGTCGGCTCCGGTCAGGGCGCCCGCGCGTTCTCCGCGATCACCCGCCGCAAGGCATAGGGGGCGGTGACGTGGAGAGCAGCCTGCACCGGTTCGTCCGCATCCTGCGCCTGTACGGCCTGCGGGTGTCGGTGTCGGAGGCGAGGGACGCGATGCGCTGCGCGGCCCAGCCCGGCGTGCTGGCCGACCGGCCGACGCTGCGTGAGGCGCTGCGGCTGGCGCTGGTGAAGGACCGGCGGGACGACCCGGTGTTCGACGAGCTGTTCACCGCGTTCTTCTCGCTGCGCCCGGTGGGCGGCCGGGACGACGGGCACGGCCACAGCCATGAGCACGACGACCTCACCGACACCGGCGCGCTGGACTCCTTCACCGTCTCCGAGGAGCCCTCGGAGACCCCGCAGCAGGGCCACAGCCACGGCAAGCCTTCCGACATCCGCGACTACTTCGACCAGCGGGACCTGGCCGAGCAGTACAACCTCCACCAGGAGGCCAACAAGATCGACCTGGCCGCCATGACCGACGAGATCGTGCTGTCCAAGGACGGTGCGCGGGCGGGCGGCGACGACGTGCCCTCCGTGCAGCTGGAGACCGAGCGGCTGCACGGCGCCGGCGTCCCCGGCGAGCTGTCCGCCGCCACCGGCCACCGCATCGACACCGAACTGTCCGTCGCTCAGCAGGACGCCCTCCTCGGCCGGCTCTCCGGTGGCGAGGACTCCGACGACCTCGACCGGGAGGCGCTGAACGCGCTGCGCCGCCGCCTCGCCGGCACCCTCGACAACCTCCCCGAACTCCTCAAACGCCACCTGGACCGGCTCGCGGAACTGGAGTCGGCCGCCGTGGAGACCCGGATCGCCGAACAGGTACGGGCCGAGCGCGTCGACGAGGACGAACGGGCCGACCTGGAGGACGCGCTGCGCCGGCTGGCGCACTCCCTGCACGGCGCGCTGACCAGCCGCAAGCGCAACACCCCGCGAGGGCGGGTGCATCCGGGGCGGACGATGCGCCGCAACATGCGGTACGACGGCGTGCCGTTCCGCCCGGTCACCGTCACCCGCGCCGAGGACAAGCCCCGGCTCGTCGTCCTCACCGACGTGTCGCTCTCCGTACGGTCCACCGCACGCTTCACCCTGCACCTCGTGCACGGCCTCCAGTCGCTCTTCGCGCAGGTGCGGACCTTCGCCTTCGTCGACGAACCGGCCGAGATCACCGAGCTGTTCGCCGAGCATCCGCTGGAGCGCGCGCTCGGCCTGGTCTTCGACGGCCTCCCGGCCGGCGGCCTGCTCGACACCGACGCCAACTCCGACTACGGCCGGGCCTTCGAAGCGCTGCTGCAGGACCACGGCGGCGCCTTCAACCGCCGCACCACGTTCCTCGTCCTCGGCGACGGCCGCGGCAACGGCAACGACCCGGGCATCGACGCCTTCGCCGAGCTGACCCGCCGGGTCCGGCAGACCCTCTGGCTCACGCCCGAACCCCGCTACTCCTGGGGGCTGGGCGCCTGCGACCTGCCGCGGTACGCGGAGTTCTGCGACCGCGTCCAGGTCGTCGGCGACCTCGCCGGGCTACGGCGCACGGCGGACCGGATCTCGGCGGAGGTGACGGGCCGGTGACCGGGGCCGACCGGCTGCGGCTCGCCGCCACCGCCATCGACCCGCTCGCCCCGCACCGCCCTGGCCACTACGCCGACCACCTGGTCAGCGTGGTCCGCGATGACGGGGGCGCCGCCCGCGCCCCGGAGCCACCGGTGGTCCGTACCGACCACTTCTGCCTGCGCCGCCGCGCCCACCGCATCGAGGTGACCCACCGGATCACCCCCGAAGCGCTCGACAACGACCTGGCCGGGCTGCTCGCGGGCGAGCTGTTCGCGCCCGGCTGGCTGTCCGGGCCCGACGTCTTCGAGCGGGTCTTCACCGGCGTGGTGCGCTCCTGCGTGCCCGGCCCGGTCGCCTCCTGGGCCCGCTTCTACGACAACACCCTGGCCCGCATCCGCGCCTGCTGGCAGGGCCCGGCGCCGGCCGGCCACTCCTCGATCGCCGGATTCGCGCCGGTCTACCGCCGCACCCTGGACCTGGTGCCGCCGGGCAGCGTCCTGGACCTCGGCGCCTGCTTCGGCTTCCTCGCCCTGCTGCTCGCGCGGAAGCCGGACCGCACCGTCCTCGCCTCCGACGTGTCGTCCGGCACGATGCGGCTGCTCGAAGCGGTCGCCGACGCCCGCGGTACGCCGCTGCGCACCCTCACCTGCGACGCCGCGCGCGTACCGCTGCCGGACCGCGCCGTGGACACCGTCACCGCCATCCACCTGCTGGAACACCTCGACCCCCGGCACGGCGCCGCGGTCCTGACCGAGGCCCTGCGGCTGGCCCGGCACCGGGTGGTGGTCGCGGTGCCGTACGAGGACGAGCCGACCGCCGCGTACGGGCACGTCCGCTGCTTCGACCGGGACCAGCTCGGCGCGCTCGGCCGCGGCACGGGACGCCCCTTCACGGTCAGCGACTTCCACGGCGGCTGGCTGGTGCTCGACACGGAGTGAGGGACGCCGGGCCGGCGGTCAGATCACGCCCATCTTGCTCGCCTCGTACACCGCCTCGGCCCGGCTCGCCGCGTCCAGCTTCCGCATGATGTTGCGGACGTGGAACTTCACCGTGGTCTCGGAGATGTAGAGCCGGGTGCCGATGTCGCGGTTGCTCAGGCCGCGGGCGAGCAGCTCCAGGACCCGCAGCTCCCGCTCGGTGAAGACCGGCCGGTCGGCGGGCGGCCGCAGGGAGCGCACCATCGCGGCCGCCGAACGGGAGTCGAAGGCGCTCTCGTTGCGGGCCACGGCCCGGATGGAGCGCAGCAGTTCGGTGGTGTCCACGTCCTTGACGACGTAACCGCGCGCGCCGTGCTGGATCGCGCCCACCACCAGCGCGTCGTCGAGGAAGGTCGTCAGGACGAGGACCGCCAGGCCGGGGTGGTCCCCGGTGAGCCGCGCGCACAGCTCCAGGCCCTCCGCGTCGGCGCCGGTGGACAGCTTCAGGTCCAGCAGCACGATGTCGGGCCGGGTGCGCTCGGTGACGGCGGTGGCCTCCGCCGCCGTACTGGCCTCGCCGACGATCTCCAGGTCCGGTTCCCGCTCCAGGATGGACCGCAGCCCCTGCCGCACGATGGCGTGGTCGTCGACGAGGACGACCCGCACCCGGGCGGTGGGCGCGGCGGTCTGCGTGGTGCCGGACGTGCGCTGTTCGGTGGTCATCTGGGTCTCACTCGTCATCGGCGATCTCCGGATCGGTAGGGACCGGCAGCGGGATCTGCACCCGCAGCTGGATGCCGCCCAGCCGCGCCCGCCGGATCGACAGGGTGCCGCCCAGCTCCTCGGCCCTGGCCAGCATGTTGGCCAGCCCGCGGTGGCGGCCCGAGAGGTCGGCGGCCCGGCACAGCCGCAGCGCTCGCCGCAGCTGCGCCGGCTCGCCCGTACCGTCGTCCGACACGCTCAGGACGACCGTGTCCGGGCGGTACCCCAGGCGCACCACGGCTTGGCGGGCGCCGCCGTGCGCGCCCGCGTTGAACAGCGCCTCGCCCGTCAGCCGCAGCAGCGACTGCTCGGCGCGCGGCGGCAGCGGTACGGGACTGCCCGCCACTCGTACGCGGACCTCCAGGTCCGACCGGAGGTGCACCGTGGACAGCCGTTCCAGCATCACCGGGAGCGGGCCGGGCGGTTCGTCGGCGGTGTGGTGCAGCGCGTAGATGGCGGCCCGCAGCCGCTCCACGGCCTGCCGGTTGAGGTCCTTGGCGGCCGCGAGCCGGTCGGCGATCTCCGCCACCGGGTCGCCCAGGGCCGCCAGTTCGGCCCGGCACACCTCCATGGTCATGCCCGCGCTGAGCACGTACTGCGTGACACTGTCGTGCAGTTCGCGGGCGATCCGGTGCCGTTCGTCGTCCAGCGCCTGCCGCTGCATCGCCTCGACCAGCCGCGCCTGCGTCTCGGCCAGCTCGGCGCTGCGTGCCGCGAGGTCCTTGGCCTGCCGGGCCGCCGCCTCGGAGAGCTGCTCCGTACGGCCGCGCAGCCGGGTCGCGGAGTGGAAGAGGTAGGAGTTGTGCAGCGCGACGGCCGCCTGGTTCGCCAGGACGCGCAGGATCGCCAGGTCCGTGTCGGCGACTTCGAGGCCGGTACCGGGCTGCGCCGCGATCCCGCCCACCGGCTCGTCGTCCAGCGTCATGGGCGCCCGTACCCAGCCGTCGCCGCCGTCCGCCGACTCCGCCTCCCACGGCCGGGTCCGCAACACCGCCAGGTGCGCGCGTACATCTGCGGGGAGCATCGTCTCGTCGTCGATCAGCACGTCGTCGGCGAGCAGCAGGAAGCGCGGGCGGGCCGCACGGAGCGCGCCGTCCGCCACGGCCAGCAGCAGCCGGCGCGCCCGCAGGTGCTCGGCGGCGGCCCGCACCACCGCCTCGACCAGTGCCCGCGGCCCCTCGGCCGTGCGGACCAGGGCGCGCGAGATGCCGTCCAGCGCCTCCACGGCCCGCTCCAGGCGCTCGTTGGAGCGCACGTACGCGGGGTAGAAGGACCGCTTGCCCGAGCGGAGCCCGGTGAGCGCGCCCAGGTCCGTCCCGCTGCCCGGCGCCCGACCGTAGACATTCATGCGGCCCGCCTCACAGTGCGGCCCGGAAGAGCGCTTCGATGTCCTGCGCCCCGGCGTCCCGCGGGTTGGTGGCCAGACAGGCGTCCTTGAGCGTGGTCCGGGCCAGCCGGGGCAGGTCGGCCTCGGCGACGCCGAGGCTGGCCAGGCCCTTCGGCACGCCCACGTCGTCCGCGAGCGTTCTGACCCGCTCGGCCAGCGCCAGCGCCGCCTCCTCCGGCGGGACGCCGTCGGTGGCCAGCCCGGCGGCCGAGGCGAGCGCGACGAAACGGTCCGGCCGGGCCGCCGCGTTGAAGCGGATCACGTGCGGCAGCAGCACGCCGTTGACCACGCCGTGCGGCGCGTCCAGCAACCCGCCGACCTGGTGGCTCATGGCGTGCGTCGCGCCGAGGATCGCATTGGTGAAGGCCATGCCGGCCTCCAGTGAGCCCTGTGCCATCGCCAGCCGCGGGCTGACCTCCTTGGGCCGGGTCTGGGTACCCCGCAGATGGCCGGTGATCAGCTGTACGGCGTGCAGCGCGAGGGTGTCGGTGAGCGGGTTGTGGGCCCGGGAGACGAAGGACTCGATGGCGTGCGTGAGGGCGTCCAGGCCGGTCGCGGCGTTCAGCCAGTCCGGCATGGTGGTCAGCAGCCGCGGGTCGATCAGCGAGATCTCCGGGACCAGCGTCCGGCTGATGATCGTGATCTTGACCTGCTCGGCGGTGTCGGTGATCACCGCGAACTGCGAGACGTCCGCGCCCGTACCGGACGTGGACGGCACCATCACGGTCGGCGGGATCGGCAGCCCCACCAGGTCCACGCCCTCGAAATCCAGGATCCGGCCACCATTGCTGGCCAGGATCGCCACGCCCTTCGCCGCGTCGATGCACGACCCGCCGCCCAGCGCGACGATCACGTCGCTGCCGCTCTCCGCGTACCGCTGGAAACCGGCCTCCACCTCGTGGTCCTTGGGGTTCGGCGTCAGCTCGTGCCACACCACGGGCCGCAGTCCGACCTGCCGCAGATGGCCGACCGCCTCGTCCACCCAGCCGGCCTCGATCAGGCCCGGGTCCGTGACGAGGAACGGGCGTCGACCGCCGACGCGCAGCGCGCAGTGGCCCAGCTCGGCCAGCGAGCCCGTACCGAACACCACTTCGGGCGCATGGAATTTGGCCAGTTGCACGGGGGACGCCTCCGTACCGCCGGCCGTCACGGCGCCGTCCGACAGCGGCATGCACCCTCCTGGGCTGGGGGTCTGTGCTCCGTGCGCGGAGCGCAGTATTTTTGCGTTCACCGATCAATAACACCCCTGTCACATGCGCACAACGCTACGGGCGGCGGGGGTGGGGGCAGTACCGTCCTCCGGGACGGGGACGTCCTGTCCGTCCGGACAGGTGCGCCCCGGCGGTTTCCGGGAGACGATTATTGGTTGACCCTGCTGGAGACGACAAGGTTCGGGACGCTCATGTCATCAGTGCGGAGTGACCTCCGGCAGCGCAGAGCCGCGCTGGAGAGCGAGTGGGCCCGCTGGGTACCGGAGCTGCGCGAGGCCCGGCGGGTACTGGAAGGCGAGGCCCCGCTGCGCCGGGAGGTGGCCGACTCCTGGGTCCGCTCGCTGCACACCGTCGACCCGGGCGCCGCCAGCGCCCCGGTGACGGACGGCGGCGAGGTGCGCCCGCGGTGGGCCGACTCGCCACTGCGGCGCCCGGTCATCGACCTCGCCGACGAGCTGAACAGCATCGCCGACGACGCCGGGTTCGTCGCCGGCGTCACCGACGAGTCCGGCACCCTCCTGTGGACCTGCGGCGGCCGCGTCATGCGGCGCCGCGCCGAGCGGGTCAACTTCGCGCCCGGCGGTCGCTGGGACGAGCAGGCCATGGGCACCAACGCGCTCTCCCTCGCGCTGCGCACCGGCCGCCCCAGCGCCGTCTTCTCCGCCGAGCACCTGGTCGCCGCGTTGCACGGCTGGGCCTGCTACTGCGCCCCGATCCACGCCCCCGACGGCCGCATCCTCGGCGTACTGGACCTCTCCACCACCTGGGACCGCTCGCACCCGCTCGCCATGTCCACCGTCCGCACCCTGGTCTCCACCATCGAGACCCGGCTCCGCGCCGACCTCGGCGACCACCGGGGAAGCGGCACGGCCGCCGTCCCGGGCCCACCGGCCGGTGTCCGGCTGACCTGCCTGGGGGCCGAGGAGGCGGAGCGCGGTGGCGTCCGGCTGCGGCTGCGCCCCCGCCAATTGGAGATCCTCACGCTGCTCGCGCTGGAGCCGGCGGGTTTCACCTCCGAGCGGCTGCGGGACGCGCTGTACGGCGAACGCCCGGTGACCGCGTCCACCTTCAAGGCCGAGGTCTCCCACCTGCGGCGCGCCCTCGGCGGTGGGGTCGCGACCCGCCGGTACGCGCTGACCACGCCCGTCGAGTGCGATGCCGTGGAGGTGCTGCGGGCGCTGGCGGCGGGTGACACGGACGGGGCGCTCGCCCGGTACAGAGGGCCGCTGCTGCCGCAGTCCGAGGCGCCGGGCATCGAGGCCTGGCGGGAGCACCTGGAGGTCGCGGTCCGCGAGGCCGCCCTCGCCAGTCCCGTCCCGGACCACGCCCTCGTATACGGCGAGCGCGTCCCGCACGACGCCGAGATCCACGAACACGCGCTGCGCGTCCTGCCGGCCGGCGACCCCCGCCGCGCCCTCGCGGCCGGCCGGCTGAGCACCGCACTGCGCGACTGACGGCCCCAGCGGATGCCGGCCCGGCGGACCGCGGAGAGGCCCCCGCCGGACCGCGGAACGGTCCCCGCCGGCCACGGAAAGGTTACGCCAACCTTTCGCCAACCTCACGGGGTGAGGGTGTGCCGCACCCCGTAGAAACCCGCACTTCTGAGGAGCGCACCATGGTGTACGCGCAGCCCGGCAGCGAAGGCAGCGTCGTCAGCTTCAAGCAGCGCTACGACAATTTCATCGGCGGCGATTGGGTCGCCCCCGTGAAGGGGCAGTACTTCGACAACCCCTCGCCGATCGACGGCCGGACGTTCACCCAGGTCGCGCGGTCCACCGCGGCCGACGTCGAGCTCGCGCTGGACGCCGCGCACGCGGCCGCGCCGAAGTGGAGCCGCACCTCCACCACCGAACGCGCCAACCTCCTCAACAAGATCGCCGACCGCATCGAGGAGAACCTCGAAAGGCTCGCGGTCGCCGAGACGTGGGAGAACGGCAAGCCGGTCCGCGAGACGCTGGCCGCCGACCTGCCGCTGGCCGTGGACCACTTCCGCTACTTCGCGGGCGCCGTACGCGGCCAGGAGGGCTCGATCTCCGAGATCGACGCCGACACCGTCGCGTACCACTTCCACGAGCCGCTGGGCGTGGTCGGCCAGATCATCCCGTGGAACTTCCCGCTGCTCATGGCCATCTGGAAGCTGGCCCCGGCGCTGGCCGCCGGCAACTGCGTGGTCCTCAAGCCCGCCGAGCAGACCCCCGCCAGCATCCTGGTCCTCGTCGAGCTGATCGCCGACCTGCTGCCGGCGGGCGTGGTCAACGTCGTGAACGGCTTCGGCGTGGAGGCCGGCAAGCCGCTCGCGTCCAGCCCGCGGATCGCCAAGGTGGCGTTCACCGGCGAGACCACCACGGGCCGCCTGATCATGCAGTACGCCAGCGAGAACATCATCCCGGTCACGCTGGAGCTGGGCGGCAAGAGCCCGAACATCTTCCTGCCGGACGTCATGGCCGCCGACGACGACTTCCTGGACAAGGCCGTCGAGGGGTTCGTGATGTTCGCGCTCAACCAGGGCGAGGTCTGCACCTGCCCGTCCCGCGCGCTGATCCCCTCCTCGATCTACGACGACTTCATGGCCCGCTGCGTGGAGCGCACGAAGGCCATCGTCAGCGGCAACCCGCTGGACCCCGCGACCATGATCGGCGCGCAGGCCAGCAACGACCAGTTCGAGAAGATCCTCTCCTACATCGACATCGGCAAGAAGGAGGGCGCCGAGCTGGTCACCGGCGGTGCCGCCCGGACCGTCGACGGCTTCGAGGGCGGCTACTACATCGAGCCGACGATCTTCCGCGGCACCAACGACATGCGGATCTTCCAGGAGGAGATCTTCGGCCCGGTCGTCTCGGTGACCACGTACGACTCGGTCGACGAGGCCCTGAAGATCGCTAACGACACGCTCTACGGCCTCGGCGCCGGCGTGTGGACCCGGGACGGCAACACCGCCTACCGTCTCGGCCGCGAGATCAAGGCCGGGCGCGTGTGGACCAACTGCTACCACGCCTACCCCGCGCACGCGGCCTTCGGCGGCTACAAGAACTCCGGCATCGGCCGCGAGAACCACAAGATGATGCTCGACCACTACCAGCAGACCAAGAACCTGCTGGTCAGCTACTCGGCTAAGAAGCTCGGGTTCTTCTGATGGACGCCCCCACCCGACGCGTCGAACTGACGCCGGCCGCCGAGGAGCTGGTGGCTCGGCTGACGGAGACGCATGGCCCGGTGATGTTTCACCAGTCCGGTGGTTGTTGCGACGGCAGCGCCCCGATGTGCTATCCGCGGGGCGAGTTCCGGGTCGGGGGTGCCGACGTGCTCCTCGGCCACGTCGCCGGGGACGCGCCGTTCTGGATGAGTGCCGACCAGTTCACCTACTGGCAGCACACGCACCTCACGGTCGACGTGGTGCCGGGCCGGGGCAGCGGCTTCTCGTTGGAGGCTCCCGAGGGGGTCCGCTTCCTGATCCGGTCCCGGCTGCTCACCGACGAGGAACTGGCCCGGATCGAGGCCGAGCCGCCGCTCCCCACGGGCGCCGACACGGCCGGCTGAATCCCGTGCCTCCCGACCGGCCCGGGAACGTCCCGTACGGCCCGGAGCCGGGCGGCCGCACGGCCTCCGAACCCCGGGCCGTGCGGCCGTCTCACGCCGGGAGCGGGCGCTCGTACACCACGTGTTTCATCACGAGGGTGGAGCTGAGCCGCTGCACCCCCGGCAGCGTGGCCAGCTTCTCGTCGTAGAGCCGCTGGAAGGCCGGCAGGTCGGCGCTCACGATGCGCAGCAGGTAGTCCGGGTCGCCGAAGAGACGCTGCGCCTGCAGCACCTGAGGGATGCCCGCGACGGCCTCCTCGAAGGAGGAGACGGTGCTGCGGTCCTCCTGGCGCATGGTGACGAAGACCAGCGCCTCGAACTTCAACCCGACCACCTCGGCGTCCACGACCGCGCGGTAGCCGCGGATCGCGCCGCTGCGCTCCAGCTCACGCAGCCGGCGGTGGCACGGCGAGAGGCTGAGCCCGACCCGCGCCGCCAGCTCCGTGACCGTGAGGCGGCCGTCCTCCTGGAGCTCCGCAAGAATCGTCCGGTCCAAGTCGTCCATGGGGAAAATCCTTCCACAGGCATCCCGCGGGACGACAATATCGGGAAACACTTTTCGCGTTTCCGTGACTAATCTCCCTCTCTGCCGCCGTCCGCACAGAGAGAACCAGCGAGAACCACGTCATGGCCGCCAGCTCCATAGCCGCCTTCTGGGCAGTGTCCGTCCTCCTCGTCCTCGTGCCGGGCGCGGACTGGGCGTACGCCATCACCGCCGGCCTCCGCGACCGGTCCGTCCTGCCGGCGGTCGGCGGCCTGATGCTCGGCTACGTGGGGCTCACCCTCGTGGTCGTCGCCGGCGTGGCCGCCCTGGTAGCGAGCAATCCGGCGGTGCTCACCGCCCTGACGGTGCTCGGCGCCCTGTACCTCGTCCGGCTCGGGGTCCTGACCCTGCTCCGGCCCGCGGCGCCCGCTTCGGCCGAGCCGTCCGAGGTGCCGGCGGGCGCCGGCGCCGGGGCGCGGCTCCTCAAGGGGGCCGGCATCAGTGGCCTCAACCCCAAGGCGCTGCTGCTCTACCTCGCCCTGCTGCCGCAGTTCGCCGCCGCCCACGCCGGCGGCAGCAGCTGGCCGCTCGCGGCCCAGATCGCCGTGCTGGGCCTGGTCCACATGGCCAACTGCGGCGCGGTCTACACGGGAGTCGGCGTGCTCGCCCGTACCGTCCTGCGCGCCCGGCCCGTCGTCGCCCGCGCGGTCACCCGCGTCTCGGGCGCCGCCATGATCCTCATCGGCGCCCTGCTGCTCTGGGAGCGCCTCGTCCCCTGACCGGCCGGGAGCGGCGCCGTACGTACGGGGGCGCCGGGTGCCCTCAGCCCGCGAAGCGGCGGACGTACCGCTTCTGCCAGGGCGTCTCGACGGCGTGCCGGTCGTAGTGGCGCCGTACGAACTCCACCGCCCGGTCGGCCGGGACGCCGTCCAGTACGGCAAGGCAGGCCAGGGCCGTACCCGTCCGGCCGCGGCCCCCACCGCAGGCGACCTCGACCCGTTCGGTGCCGGCCCGCTCCCACGCCTCGGTGAGCACGGCCGAGGTCCGGGCGCGGTCGCCGGGCAGCCGGAAATCGGGCCAGCGCAGCCACCGGGACTCCCAGGGCAGCTCCGGCGGCGGCTTGCCGAGCAGATAGACGCCGTACGTGGGATCCGGCCCGGCGGGCCGCGGTCGCCGCAGCCCCCGCCCGCGCACCAGCAGCCCGGAAGGCAGTTGCAGCACGCCCTCGTCAGTGGGCTTCCAGGTCTCGGTCACGCCCGCACGATACCGGCCAAGCCACCTGCGGTGACGGCCTTTTGCGCGACTCCCTCGCAGGTCACGCGCGGAGCGGGCCGCCTCGGCGACGGCCCGCGGTGGAGCGCCGGTGGTCTGGACCTCAGGAGTTTTCCACAGGCATGGCCCGGTCCGGTGGGGTCGCGTAACGTGACGGAGTGTGAAGATCCCCGCGCCGCGCGGGGGTCGTCCGCGTCACGGGCCTGACCTGCGATAGGACTGGTGCATGGTGAAGATCCTCATCTCCGCCGACATGGAGGGCGCCACGGGCGTGACCTGGCCCGCTGACGTGCTGCCGGGGACGAGTCAGTGGGAGCGCTGCCGTCACCTGTTCACCTCCGACGTCAATGCCGCGATCGCCGGGTTCTTCGACGGCGGTGCCGACGACGTCCTGGTGAACGAGGCGCACTGGACGATGCGCAATCTGCTGCTGGAGAAGCTGGACGAACGGGCGCAGATGCTGACCGGCCGGCACAAGTCGCTGAGCATGGTCGAAGGCGTGCAGCACGGCGATGTGGACGGCCTGGCGTTCGTCGGCTATCACACCGGTGCCGGGACGGAAGGCGTGCTCGCACACACCTACCTCGCCAATTCGATCACCGGCGTGTGGGTCGACGGCGTCCCGGCGAGCGAGGGGTATCTGAACTCCCTCGTGGTCGCCGAGTACGGCGTCCCGGTGGTGCTGGTGACCGGGGACGACCGGACGTGCGCCGACGCGCAGGGATATGCCCCGCAGGCGCGGGGCATCGCAGTGAAGGACTACGTGTCGCGGTATGCGGCGGTGTGCCGCCCGCCGGCGCGTACCGCGGCCGACATCAGGGCCGGCGCCCGCGAGGCGGCGGCGCTGGCGCGGCGGCACGCGCCCGCGCGGCGCGGCCCGTTCACCGTGGAAGTCGAGTTCGACGCCGAGCACCTCGTGGGAGCCGCCACGGTCGTGCCGGGCGTGGAGCGCAGCGGCACCCGCCGCGTCAGTTACGAGAGCCCGACCATGTACGAAGGTATCCGCTGCTTCAAAGCGGTCACCACCCTCGTCTCGTCCGCCGTGGAGGAGCAGTATGGCTGAGCAGATGACCGATGTGGAGGAGCTGGTCGACGGCGACAGATCCGTGCCGGGCGCCCGTCCGGACAGTGCCGTGGACGCCCGGGCGCTGGAGGAGGTGGTCCGCTTCACCTCCGAGCTGATCCGGATCGACACCACCAACCGGGGCAACGGGGACTGCCTGGAGCGGCCGGCCGCCGAGTACGTCGCGGAGCGGCTGGCGGACGCCGGGATCGAGCCCACGCTGCTGGAGCGCAGCCCCGGGCGGACGAACGTCGTGGCCCGTATCGAGGGCACCGACCGGGGCGCCGACGCGCTGCTGGTCCACGGCCACCTGGACGTGGTGCCGGCCGCGCCGCACGACTGGAGCGTGCACCCCTTCTCCGGCGAGGTCGTGGACGGCGTGGTCTGGGGCCGCGGCGCGATCGACATGAAGAACATGGACGCGATGATGCTGGCCACGGTGCGGGCCTGGGCGCGCGCCGGGGCCCGCCCCCGCCGGGACGTCGTGCTCGCCTTCACCGCGGACGAGGAGGCCAGCGCCGAGGACGGCTCCGGCTTCCTCGCCGACGAGCACCCCGGCCTCTTCGAAGGCTGCACGGAGGGCATCAGCGAGTCCGGCGCCTTCACCTTCCACGCGGGCGACGGGCTCCAGCTGTACCCGATCGCGGCGGGGGAGCGGGGCACGGCCTGGCTGAAGCTGACCGCGAAGGGCAAGGCCGGCCACGGCTCCAAGGTGAACCACAGCAATGCCGTGAGCCGGCTCGCCGCCGCCGTCGCCCGCATCGGGGCGCACGAATGGCCGGTGCGGCTCACCCCCACCGTCCGGGCGGCGCTCCAGGAGCTGGCCGCGCTGCACGGCGTCGAGGCCCGGCTGGACGCCGCCGAACAGCGGGATCTCGCGCGGGACGTCGACGCGCTGCTGGCCGCGCTCGGCCCGGCCGCCGATCTGGTCGCGCCGACGGTGCGCAACAGCGCCAACCCGACGATGCTGGACGCCGGTTACAAGGTCAATGTGATCCCCGGCAGTGCCACGGCCTTCGTGGACGGGCGGGTGCTGCCCGGCGGCGAGGAGGAGTTCCGCACCACCCTGGACCGGCTCACGGGCCCGGAGGTGGAGTGGGAGGTCCACCACGGCGAGGTGGCGCTGCAGGCGCCCGTGGACGGGAAGACGTACGCCGCGATGCGGGACTCCATCGAGCGCTTCGACCCGCAGGCCAGGGTCGTGCCGTACTGCATGTCGGGCGGCACGGACGCCAAGCAGTTCTCCCGGCTGGGCATCAGGGGGTACGGCTTCTCGCCGCTGAAGCTTCCCGAGGGCTTCGACTACCAGGCGCTCTTCCACGGCGTCGACGAGCGGGTGCCGGTGGAGGCGCTGCACTTCGGGGTGCGGGTGCTGGACGACTTCCTGGTGCACAGCACGGGGTGAGGAGGCGAGGACGCGCGGGAGCAGCCCCACGCAGCGGCGGAGCCGACCGGCACCACCGGCGAGGACCGCACCGCCGGAGGCGAACGGGCCGCCGGCGACGACCGGACCGACGGAGACGAACGGACTGAGAGGAACACCGCCATGGTGACCACGGCGCCCTACGGGACCTGGCCGTCCCCCATCGACGGCCGGCTGGTGGCCGCCCACGACGGCCGTCCGGAGTACCTCGGCGTGGTGGGCGACGAGGTGTGGTGGACCGCGCCGCGGCCCGAGGAGGGCGGCCGCCGCGCGCTGATCCGCCGCGGCCCCGAGGGTACCGAGGAGTCGGTGCTGCCGCCGCCGTGGAACGTCCGCAGTCGGGTCATCGAGTACGGCGGCCAGCCCTGGGCCGGTGCGCAGGACGCCCGGGGCGCCACCCTCCTGGTCTTCGTGCACTTCGCCGACCAGCGGTTGTACGCGTACGCGCCGGACGAGGGCGGCGAGCCCCGGCCGCTCACCCCGCTCTCCGCCGTCGGTGGCGGGCTGCGCTGGGCGGATCCGGTGGTGCTGCCGGAGCGCGGCGAAGTCTGGTGCGTACTGGAGGAGTTCACCGGCGAGGGCCCGTCGGACGTGCGCCGGGTCATCGCCGCCGTGCCGCTGGACGGTTCGGCGGCGCGGGACCGCTCGGCCGTGCGTGAGCTGAGCGACGACCGGCACCGCTTCGTCACCGGCCCGCGGCTCTCCCCGGACGGCCGGCGTGCCGCGTGGCTCGCCTGGGACCACCCGCGGATGCCCTGGGACGGCACGGTCGTGCTGCACGCGGACGTCACCGAGGACGGCGGCTTCACCGGCATCCGGCCGCTGGCCGGGGGCGTCGACGAGTCCGTCGCTCAGATCGAGTGGGCCGCGGACGGCTCGCTGCTGTTCGTGTCCGACGCCGACGGCTGGTGGGAGCTGCGCCGCGTCCACCCGGACGCGGCGGGCGACGGCAGCGCGCCGAGCACCCGGCTGTGCCCGGCCCGCCGGGAGGAGTTCGGCGGGCCGCTGTGGAAGGTCGGGCTGCGCTGGTTCCTGCCGCTGGAGGACGGCACGATCGCCACGTTGCACGGCCACGGCACGAACTGCCTGGGCATCCTCGACCCGGTCGGCGGCGAGCTGGTCGACGCGGCCGGGCCCTGGACGGAGTGGGCGCCCTCGCTCGCCGTGCACGGCAGCCGGGTGATCGGCATCGCCGCGAGCCCGCGCAGCGCGTACGAGATCGTCGAGCTGGACACGGTGACGGGCCGGGCGCGGGTGATAGCGGCGCCCCATACCGACGCGCTGGATCCGGCGTACTACCCCGAACCGCAGGAGCGCACGTTCACCGGCCCCGACGGGCGCGACATCCACGCGCACATCTACCCGCCGCACAGCCCCACGCACGCCGCGCCGGACGGTGCGCCGGCCCCCTTCGTGGTGTGGGCGCACGGCGGCCCGACCGGCCACGCCCCGCTCGTCCTCGACCTGGAGATCGCCTACTTCACCTCGCGCGGCTTCGGCGTCGCGGAGGTCAACTACGGCGGCTCGACGGGGTACGGCCGGGAGTACCGCGAGCGGCTGCGCGAGCAGTGGGGCGTGGTGGACGTGGCGGACTGCGCGGCGGTCGCCGAGGCGCTGGCCGAGGAGGGCACCGCCGACCGCTCCCGGCTCGCCATCCGCGGGGGCAGCGCCGGCGGCTGGACCACCGCGGCCTCGCTGGCCGGCACGGACCTCTACGCCTGCGGCACGATCAGCTACCCCGTTCTGGACCTGGCCTCCTGGGCGGACGGGGAGACCCACGACTTCGAGTCGCGGTACCTGCACTCGCTGGTCGGGCCGCCGGACGAGGTCCCCGACCGGTACCGCGACCGCTCGCCGGCGCACCGGGTGGACCGGATCTCCGTACCGTTCCTGCTGCTCCAGGGGCTGGACGACGTGATCTGCCCGCCCGCGCAGGCCGAGCGGTTCCTCGCCGAGGCCACCCGCTGCGGGATCCCGCACGCCTACCTGACGTTCGAGGGGGAGGGGCACGGCTTCCGCCGCGAGGACACCCTCGTCCGCGCCGTCGAGGCGGAGCTCTCCCTGTACGCGCAGGCCTTCGGCATCGAGCGTGCGGACGTGCCCGCGCTGGAGTTGGGCAAATGAGGGCCGGGCCGCCGGTAGGGGAGAGGCAGTGGTGAGGGTGCACATACGGAAGGCGCCGCGGTGACCGTGCGGGCGGGGGCCAGGCCGCCGCGACTGCGCCCCGGGGACCGGGTGGCGGTGGTCGCGCCCAGCGGCCCGGTCGCCCCCGAACGGCTGGACGCGGGCCTGGACATCCTGCGCGGCTGGGACCTCGAACCGGTGCCGGCGCCGCATGTCCGCACCGGGCACCCGGAGTTGGCGTACCTCGCGGCGCCGGACGAGTGCCGGGCCCGGGACCTCCAGGACGCCTGGTGCGACCCCGAGGTGGCCGCGGTGTTCGCCGCCCGCGGCGGGTACGGCGCCCAGCGGATGGTGGACCTGCTGGACTGGGCGGCGGTCCGGGCGGCGCGGCCCAAGCCGCTGGTCGGGTTCAGCGATGTGACGGTGGTGCACGAGGCGTTCGCGCTGCGCGCCGGCGTCGCGACGCTGCACGGGCCCGCGGTGGCCGGCGAGGTCTTCCTCAAGGACGAGCCGACCCGGGACCAGCTGCGGCGCACGCTCTTCACTCCCGAGGACCCGGCCGTGACGACCCTGGCGCCCGGCACGGCGCGCACGCTCGTACCCGGGCGGGCGCACGGCGTCACCTTCGGCGGCTGCCTGGCGTTGCTGGCGAGCGAGGCGGGCACGCCGGACGCCCGGCGCGACGCGGCGGGCGGCCTCCTGCTGCTGGAGGACGTGGGCGAGCAGCCGTACGCCGTCGACCGGGCGCTGACCCAGTTGCTCCGCTCCGGCACGCTGGCCGGGGTCGCCGGGGTCGTACTCGGGTCCTGGGCGCGGTGCGGTCCGTACGACCGGATCCGGGCGGTGCTGGCGGACCGGCTGGGCGGCCTCGGGGTGCCGGTGGTGGAGGAGTTCGGCTTCGGCCACGGCGACTCGGCGCTCACGGTGCCGCTGGGCGTCCCGGCCACACTGGACGCGGACGCGGGCACCTTGACGTTCGACGTTCCTCCACTGTTCTGACGGGCCCGGTGCCACCGGGCGGCGGTGCGTCGCACGGCGGTGCGACCCCTACGGTGCGCATGTCAACAACGGTGTGAGCAGCGGTAACTGACGCTCGGGTAAGAACTCTCGTCAACTCCGTTGACATGTCCAAAACGCATGTCGGACCATGAGCGCGCCGTACTGACTGGTAGGTATGGCGTGTCTCTGTGGAGGTCAGCGTGTACCGAGCAGTGCCCCGCCCCCTTCTCCGCACGTCACTCGCCCTGTTGGCCGCCGGCTCCCTGGCCGCCCCGCTCGCCCTCGCGTCCGCCGCGTCAGCGGCCGCCGCACCGTACGACGTCACCGCCGTGCAGCTGACCGTGGACGCCGGTGACCGCGACTGCACCGTGGACGCCGACCTCTACCGTCCCGCCGGCGTCGACGCGGCACACCCCGCGCCCGCGATCCTCACCACCAACGGCTTCGGCGGCGACAAGGCGGACGGTTCGACCGCCGCCACGGCCCAGGCGTTCGCCGCGCGCGGTTATGTCGCGCTGTCCTATTCGGGCCTCGGCTTCGGCAAGTCGGGCTGTCCGATCTCGCTGGACGACCCCTCGCTCGACGGCAGAGCCGCGAGCCGGCTCATCGACTTCCTCGCCGGCACGCGCACCGCCGACGACGGCACCCGCGTCGACTACGTCACCAAAGAAGGCAAGGGCGGGACGGCGGCCGCCGATCCGCGCGTCGGCATGATCGGCGGCTCGTACGGCGGCGCGATCCAGATGGCCACCGCCGCCGTCGACCACCGTGTGGACGCGCTCGTACCGCTGATCACCTGGAACGACCTGGCGTACGCGCTGGACCCCAACAACGCCGAGCAGCCCGCGGGCAGCGTCAACAACGACGTCCCGGGCGTCTACAAGAAGGAGTGGACGAACGGCTTCTTCCTGATCGGCGAGGCGCAGGGGCTGCTCCACCCCGGCCTGGACCCGTCCCGGCTGGGCGGCGCCGGCTGCCTGCACTTCGTCGCGAAGGCCTGCGAGACCAAGCGGTGGCTGGACTCGGGCCGGTACCCGGCCGACAGCACGAAGCCGATCCTCGACTACGCGCGCAGCGTCAGCCCGGTCTCGTACCTGAAGGACGTGAAGGCCCCGACCCTGCTCGTACAGGGCCAGGCGGACAGCCTGTTCAACCTCAACGAGGCGGCGGCCACCTACCGGACGCTGAAGGCACAGGGCACCGAGACCAAGATGATCTGGCAGTCCTGGGGCCACAGCGGCGGCATGACGGATCCGGCCTCGGGCGAGCTGAACCTGTCCGAGGGGAACCTGGAGACGAGCTACGTCGGGCAGCGCATCCTCGCCTGGTTCGACCGCTACCTCCGGCACGAGAAGGGCACCGACACCGGGCCCGCCTTCGCCTACTACCGCGACTGGATGCCGGTCGGGCAGACGTACGGCACGTCCGCCACGTTCCCCGCGAGCGGCGACTCCTGGAAGCTTTACCTCTCCGGTGACGGCAAGCTCGTCGACGACCGCGCGGAGGTGGCGCGCGGCAGCCGCGAGTACCGCAACGGGCTGCTGCCCACCAGCCATTCGGAGTCCCAGCTCGCGGGCCTCCTGGGGCTGCCGGACCCCGCGCCGTACGACATCAAGGGCACGTACCTGGACTGGACCTCCGAGCCGGTCGAGGGCCGGCCGGTCGACGTGGTCGGCGCGCCGAAGGCCACCCTGAAGGTGGTCTCGCCGCGTACGGAGCGGGTGCAGCACTCCGGTGACGCCGCCGACAAGCTGGTCCTCTTCGCGAAGCTGTACGACATCGCGCCGGACGGCTCCAAGACGCTGGTGCACCGGCTGGTGGCGCCCGCTCGGGTCCCGGACGTGACCCGTCCGTTCACCGTCGAGCTGCCCGCCCTCGTACATCGCTACCAGCCCGGCCACCGCCTGCGGTTCGTCCTCGCGGCGAGCGACACGGCGTACTACGGCAACAAGGGCGTCAAGCCGGTCACCGTCGTCAGCGCACCCGAGGACACGGGCACGCTCGAACTCCCGCTGGCGGGCCGGTAGCCGGTCGGGTCAGTCCTCGGCGACCGTGATCGCCTGCACCGGGCAGGCGCGGGCGGCCTCGCGCGCGAGGGGGTCTTCGGACGCCCTCTCGTCGGGCGGCAGCAGTGCGCTGAAACCGTCGTCGTCCTGCGTGAACGTCTTCGGCGCGGTCAGGGCGCACTGCCCCGAGCCGATGCAGCGGTCCGTGTCGATGCTGATGTGCTGGGTGGTCGGCATGGTCGGTCCCTGAATCCGTGGGTGGCTTGCGGGGAAGGGGCCGGCCCGGCGCGGTGGTGGTGCTGCCGTGTCGGGGACGGGGCCGGCTCCGGTGGTGCTGAGCGGTGTGCTGTCAACTGCTACCAGGCGACGGGGAGTTCCACCATGCCCTGGATGGTGTCGCCGGGCTTGAACGGGATCTCCTCGGCCGGCGCCGCGAGGCGGAGGCCGGGGAACCGGACGAAGAGCGAGTGCAGCGCGATCTCCAGCTCGGCGCGGGCGAGGTTCTGCCCGAGGCACTGGTGGATGCCGAAGCCGAAGGCGATGTGGTGCCGCGCGGAGCGGTCCCAGTCCAGCTCGTCCGGCGCCGCGTACGCCGTGGCGTCACGGTTGACCAGCGAGGTGGACAGCACCACGCCCTCACCCTTGCGGATGGTCACGCCGCCGACCTCGATGTCCTCGGCCGCCACCCGGAGCATGCCGTCCGCGATGGAGAGGTAGCGCAGCAGCTCCTCGACGGCGGCGGGCATCAGCGCGGCGTCCGCGCGCAGCGCCGCGAGCTTCTCGGGGTGCTGGAGCAGCGTGAAGGTGCCCAGCGAGATCATGTTGGCGGTCGTCTCGTGCCCGGCCACCAGCAGGATCATCGCCATGCTGACCAACATCTCGCG
Source organism: Streptomyces niger (assembly GCF_000718305.1). Lineage (GTDB taxonomy): Bacteria > Actinomycetota > Actinomycetes > Streptomycetales > Streptomycetaceae > Streptomyces > Streptomyces niger. Next base: position 4,622 of record NZ_JOFQ01000016.1, on the reverse strand, counting down.
CGACAGGTCGCCGGTGCGCAGCCGGTCGGCGATCAGCTCGTCCAGCAGCCCGTCGCCCGGCTCGGCCTCCTTCCGGGTGATCAGCTCGCCGAAGTACTCCTCCAGGTCGTCCAGCGCCTTGCGGGAGTCGGCAGCGGTCGGGCCGCGCAGCAGCCGGCGCGAGGCGTCCTCGAAGAACTCGTGGTCGGTGTACGGGACGCCCAGCAGCTCGCAGATGACCATGGACGGCACCGGCAGCGCGAACGCCGACACCAGCTCGGCCGGGTGACCGCCGGCCTCCATGTCGTCCAGCAGCCGGTCGACGATCTGCTGGATGCGCGGGCGCATCGCCGCGATCCGCTTCAGGCCGAAGCTGGGGATGAGCATCCGCCGCTGTACGTTGTGCTCGGGGTCGTCGACCCCGAGGAGCGTGGTGCGGCTCTTGCGGTCCTCGGTCCGCAGGCCCTCGAACCGGGGGCTGGGGGCCGGGAAATCGGGGTTCATGCGGTCGGACGAGAGCCGCTGGTCGGTGAGCAGGGCGCGTGCCTCGGCGTGCCCTGTCACCATCCACACCTCCCGTCCGTCGTAGAGGTGGACGCGGCTGAGGGGCTGCCCCTGGTCACGCAGGGGTGCGTAGGCGGTGGGCGGGTGGTAGGGACAGGTGCGGTCCTGCGGAAACGCGACGGTCTCCGGAACCGCTTCCGATATGACTTCCGACACGGCGTACCTCCGGTGCGGTGACTCGGTTGTGCCACTTCTCATTTCATGTCAGGTCAGGAGAAATCACTACGCCAAGTTCAGCCAAGTGGTCAGCTACTGCCAAGAGTTGCCGCTCCTTCTGGTAGGCGGTGACCGAACAGGACGTTCCGGTGCGAGATGGGGCGTTGCGGTGACCGCAAGGCGGCCGAGCCGAGTCCGCCGCGCGCCGAGGATGTCGCGTGAACCGGCCCTCGCGTGGCCGAGAAGTGCCGGGTGTGGCGAACGGTTCGCGCCGACCCGGTTCCGGTCACCGCGCCCCGGCAGGCGCTCTTCTCGCGAGTGGCACTCAGTGCCACACTGGCGCCATGAGTGACGACACGCAGTACCGGGACGACGCGGCGGCCCTGGCCTGGGCCGCGCTCGGCGGCGAGGCCGGCCTGACCGGACGGGTGCGCCACAGCGGTGCGCGGGGGCTGCTGCCCGCGCGGCTCCCGGTCATGGACCTGGCCCGGGCGACCGTCACGGTCTGCGCGCTGGCCGGCGCGGAGCTCGCGGCGGCCCGTACCGGCGGCGCCCTGCCGGCCGTCGAGGTCGACGACGGGGCCGTGGCCACCGCCTTCCTCAGCGAACGGCACCTGCGCATCGACGGCCGGGCGCCCACGGCCTTCGCGCCGCTCTCCGGCTTCTGGCGCACCGCCGACGGCTGGCTGCGCACCCACGCCAACTACCCCCACCACCGCGCCCGGCTGCTCGCAGCGCTCGGCCTGCCGGAGTCCGCCGGGCCCGTCGCGCTCGCCGCCGAACTGGCGGACCGGCGGGCGGGGGAGACCGAAGAGGCGGTGTACGCGGCGGGCGGCCTCGCCGTCGCCGTCCGGGACGCGAAGGAATGGGCCGGTCACCCGCAGGGTGCCGCCGTGGCCCGCCGGCCGCTGCTGCGCCTCGAACCGCTCGGCCCCGCCACGCCGCCCCGCCGCGCGCCCGGCCCGACCGGCGATCCACTGCTGCCGGCGGCCGGGCTGCGCGTGCTGGACCTGTCGCGGGTGCTCGCCGGGCCGGTCGCCACCCGTACGCTCGCGCTGCTCGGCGCCGATGTGCTGCGGATCGACGCGCCCGGCCTGCCGGAGAGCCGGGACACGCACGCCGACACCGGTTTCGGGAAGCGCTCGGCCGTACTGGACCTCGATGCGCGGGCCGGGCGCGCGACGTTCGAGGAGCTGCTGTCGTCCGCCGACGTGGTCGTCACCGGGTACCGGCCGGGCGCCCTGGACCGCTTCGGACTGGCGCCGGAAGCGCTCGCCGAGCGCCGCCCCGGCATCGTTGTCGCGCGCTTGTCCGCCTGGGGCGACCACGGCCCCTGGGGCGCCCGCCGCGGTTTCGACAGCCTCGTCCAGGCCGCCACCGGCATCGCCGTGACCGAGGCGGCGGCCGACGGCACCCCCGGAGCGCTGCCCGCGCAGGCACTGGACCACGGCACCGGCTATCTGCTGGCCGCCGCCGTGCTGCGGGCGCTGACGGAGCGGTCCCGTACGGGCGGCGCGCGGCTGGCGACGCTGGCCCTCGCGCAGACCGCCGCGCTGCTCACCGATGTCCTGCCGCGGCGCGCCCCCGCCCCCGCCGACACGTACGACCCGGCCGCCCGGCTCGCGGAGACCGCGAGCCCCCTCGGCCGGCTGCGGCACGCGCTGCCGCCGGTCTCCTTCGCCGGCGGACCCGCCAACTGGTCCCGGCCGCCGGGGGAGTGGGGCGCCGACGCGCCTGCGTGGCGGTGAGGGCACGGACGTCCCGAGCGTCCGGAACTCCGTACGCCCGACCGATACCATCCGACGGTGACCGACGACCGACGCCCTTCGACCGCTGCCGTCCCGGATGCCGACCGTTACCTCGCCCGCGGCGCGCGCGTGGGCATCCGACCGTTCCGGCCCGAGGACCGGGCGGAGTTCACCGCGCGGGTCCGGGAGAGCGCGGAGCTGCACCGGCCCTGGCTCGCCCCGCCCGCCGACGAGGCGACGTACGACGCGTACTACGCGCGGCTGCAGGAGCCCGGGCGCGAAGGCTTCCTGATCTGCGAGCTCGACGGCGGCTCCATCGCGGGCTACCTCACCGTCAACAACATCGTGCACGGCGCCTTCCGCTGCGGCGCGGCCGGCTACGGAGCCTTCGCGCACGCGGCGGGCCGCGGCCTGATGAGCGAGGGCCTGCAACTGGTCCTGCGGTACGCCTTCGGGCCGCTCGGGCTGCACCGCATCGAGATCAACGTGCAGCCGGAGAACACCGCCTCCATCGCGCTCGCCCGCCGCAACGGCTTCCGCAAGGAGGGCTACTCGCCCGACTTCCTCTTCGTCGACGGCGCCTGGCGGGACCACGAGCGCTGGGCGATCACCGCCGAGATGCTCCCCCCGGAAGCCCCGTGAACCCCGCATCGCCGGTCCGCCCCCTCAGCGCCGTTTCCGGTTGACCTTCATCGTGTCCATGTCCGTGGCCGAGGAGCGCAGGCCACGGTGGCCGAGCCCGGCGGCGCGCAGCGCCTGCTCGGCCTTCTCCTCCGCGAGCGCGGCCGCCAGCTCCTCGCCGTCGGCCGCGTCCGAGACGATGACGTAGCGGTACGTGAACGAGGTGAGCGACCGGTCGTACGCGAGCGACCCCTCGGGGGTGAACCGCAGCTGCGCCAGGCCGTGGTCGTCGGCCTCGGCCAGCAGCCGGGCGCTGGCCTCCTCGGTCAGCCCGTCCCACGTGCCGCGCACGATCACGCGGTAGGTGTGCTCGGTGGCCATCCCGTCCGTCCTCGCCTTCGTCGTGGCGCAACGCCGCCTCGTACGGTGTACGAGGTCAGCATCCATCATCTTGCACGGCCCTGTCGCGCGCATTTCTTTTTGCGCAACCCTGACCGGAGGACGCCCTGTTCAGGGCGGGCACGAGAGGGTTCCATGGTCACCAGACGGCCGCCGTGACCGGGGCGGCCCGCTCCGACTGCGAGGCGCCGTGACCACGAGCGTGCGACGCACGACCCTCACCCTGCCCGCGGCGGCCGTCGGCCCGGACAACCCGCTGCCCGCGCTGGCCGGCCCCCGGGACGTGCACCGCAGCACCGTCCCCGAGGGCACGGACGTGCCCGCCGACATGGCCCGGCAACTGGCGTACCGACCACTGGAATCGCTGCTCCCCGTACGCCGCCGGGACGGATACTCCCGGCACCGCACCCCCACCGCTCTCGACGCGCTGGTCATCGAGAACGACCGGCTGCGCGCCACCGTCCTGCCCGGCCTCGGCGGCCGCGTCCACTCCCTGCACCACAAGCCCACGGGCCGCGAACTCCTCTACCGCAACCCGGTGTTCCAGCCCGCGGACTTCGCCCTCAACGGCGCGTGGTTCTCCGGCGGCATCGAGTGGAACATCGGCGCGACCGGACACACCACGCTCTCCTGCGCGCCCGTGCACGCCGCACGCGTGCCGGCGCCGGACGGCGGGGAGATGCTGCGCCTGTGGGAGTGGGAACGGCTGCGGGACCTCCCCTTCCAGGTCGACCTCTGGCTCCCCGACGGCTCCGACTTCCTGTACGTCGGCGTGCGCATCCTCAATCCCCACCACCACACCGCGCCCGTCTACTGGTGGTCCAACATCGCCGTCCCCGAGGGCGAGGGGACCCGCGTCCTCGCCCCGGCCGACGAGGCCTGGCTCCCCCAGTGCCTTAAGGGCCTGGGAGGTACCCCCATCGGGTACGAGCGCACCCTGCGCCGCGTCCCCGTGCCCGAGTCCGGCGGCACCGACCGCACGTACCCGCTGCGCAGCGAGTACCCCGCCGACTACTTCTACGAGATCGCACCCGAAGAGCGGCGCTGGATCGCCTCCCTAGGTCGTTTCTGATGGCTCTTGTCAGCAGGGTGGACCAGGCCGTGGTGAGGGCATGCGTCCGGCATGGTGCGACGACATGAACTGAGCGACGCGCA
>NZ_JOFQ01000015.1 GCF_000718305.1 Streptomyces niger | reverse complement strand
TTCGACAAGCGCGACTACCTCTTCAACGGCACACTGACCGTCGCCGCGATCGTCATCTGGCTCCGCGACACAGTCCAAGAGCCATCAGAAACGACCTAGGCCGCCGGCCCGTAGAGGTAAGAGGCTCGGCCTGTCGTTGCCTCTGCATCCCGGCGGATGCAGTCCATATCCATCGGACGGGCCGCATCCATCGGACGGGCCGGATTCGTCGGACGGGCCGGATTCATCGGATGGACCGGCAGGCGGGACGCGAAGCGCTTGACCGCCCTGACGCAGGCGTCCGATGCGTACCGAGGGAGGTATGCGTCGATCACCGGCGGCTACCGGGTCACCGGCGAGTGCATCGACCGACACCGGGTCTTCATGGCGGTCGATGTGGCTGGGCGGCCGCTGCGCTTCCCCCTCGTCCGAGCCGCCGGGCCCCCGATCCGATTCGGGCGTCCCCGGACCCACCTCGGCCGGCCCCGCATCCACCTCGGGCGTCCCCGGATCCACCTCGGGCGTCCCCGGATCCACCTCGGCCGGCCCCGGATCCACCTCGGCCGGTCCCGGGCCCTCCTCGGGGCGACGAGGTCCGGCTTGCCGGAGGCGAGGTAGGGGGACCGGCGGGGTGCTCAGGCGTGCCAGGAGTGCCAGAGGGCGGCATAGGGGCCGTTCGCGGAGACCAGTTCGTCGTGGCTGCCGAGTTCGGTGATGCGGCCGTCCTCGACCACCGCGATGACGTCCGCGTCGTGGGCCGTGTGCAGTCGGTGGGCGATGGCGACGACCGTCCGACCGTCCAGCACCTTGCCGAGCGAGCGCTCCAGGTGGCGGGCGGCTCGCGGGTCGAGGAGCGATGTGGCCTCGTCCAGGACCAGGGTGTGCGGATCCGCCAGGACCAGCCGGGCCAGGGCGATCTGCTGGGCCTGCGCCGGAGTCAGCGCGTAACCGCCGGAGCCGACCTCCGTGTCGAGCCCCTCGTCCAGCCCCTTCGCCCAGTCGTCCGCGTCGACCGCGGACAGTGCCGCCCACAGGTCGGTGTCGGTCGCGCCGGTACGGGCCAGCAGCAGGTTGTCGCGCAACGAGCCCACGAAAACGTGGTGTTCCTGGTTGACCAGGGCCACATGGGCACGTACCCGCTCGGCGGGCATCCGGGACAGTGCGGCGCCGCCGAGGGTGACCTCCCCCGTGCGGGGCGCGTAGATCCCGGCGAGGAGCCGGCCGAGGGTCGACTTGCCCGCGCCCGAGGGGCCGACGAGCGCCACGCGGCTACCGGGGCGTACCCGCAGCGACACATCGTGCAGGACGTCGACATCGGCCCGGTAGCCGAAGCGGACGCCGTCGGCGCGGACGTGCCGGCCGTCGGGGGCGATGCGTTCGTCCACCGCCTCGGGTTCGATCTCCCGCACGCCGACGAGCCGGGCGATCGACACCTGGGCCACCTGCAGTTCGTCGTACCACCGCAGGACCATGCCGATCGGCTCGACCATCATCTGGGAGAGCAGCGCACCGGTGGTCAGCTGGCCGATCGTCATCCAGCCCTGGAGGACGAAGGCGCCGCCGAACATCAGCACGGCACCGAGGTTCAGGGTGTGGGTGCCGTTGATCACCGGGAAGAGGACCGAGCGGAGGTAGAGCGTGTACCGCTCCCACTGCGTCCACTCGCGGATGCGCCGCTCCGAGAGCAGGGTGCGGCGGTCGCCGAGCCGGTGCGCCTCGATGGTGCGCCCCGCGTCAACCGTCTCGGTGAGTGCGGCGGACACCGCGGCGTATCCGGCGGCCTCGGAACGATAAGCAGCCGGCGCCCGTTTGAAATACCAGCGGCACCCGACGATCAGCAGGGGCAGCGGGACGAGCACGGACAGGGCGAGCGGCGGTGCGGTCAGGCCGAGCGCCCCGACCAGCAGCCCGATCCAGACCACACCGATGGACAGCTGCGGCACGGCCTCGCGCATCGCGTTGGCCAGCCGGTCGATGTCCGTGGTGATCCGGGAGAGCAGGTCTCCGGTGCCTGCCCGCTCCAGCACGCCGGGCGGCAGTGCGACGGACCGCACGAGGAAGTCCTCGCGCAGGTCTGCCAACATCCGCTCGCCGAGCATCGCGCCGCGCAGCCGGACCATGCGTACGAAGAAGGTCTGGATGACCAGGGCGAGCGCGAACAGGGCGATGGTGCGCTGCAGAGGGATGCTGCGCGCGCCGTCGGCGAGGTCTTCCACGAGGTCGCCGAGGAGATACGGGCCGACCATCGAGGCGATGACGGCGATGGCGTTGACGGTGACGAGGAGGACGAATGCCTTGCGATGACGGCGGATCAGTCCGGCGACGTAGCTGCGTACGGTCGCGGGGGAGCCGACGGGAAGGATGGTCGTCGTACGTGCGGCTTCCGGATCGTGCTCCGGCGGCGCCAGGCCGATCATGCCGTCTCCTCGATCGTTTCGAGCGTGCCCATCCGGGCGCGCGTGGGGCTGGAGTCGTCGGTCTTCTGCAGGAGCCCCTCGGGGCGATCATCCGGACGCCCATCGGGACGCCCATCCGGAGGCCCATCGGGACGCTCATCCGGGTGGTCATCAGGACGGTCGCGCGGAACGTCCGCCGATGCCGCAGGCGAGCCGTCCCGACCTGTCGCACCTGGGCCGCCCCGCCGTGTCGCACCCGGGTCGCGCCGTGTCGTGCCCGAGCTGTCCTGCCCTGTCGTGCCCGGGTCGTCCTGCCGTGGCGTGCCCGCGCTGTTCCGGCCTGTCGCACCCGGGCCGTCCTGCAGCGGGGTGCCGGTGGCACCCTTCTTACGGGCGCGTTCCTCGTCGGTCTCGCGGGTGACGACCGCGTGGTAGGCCGGGTTGCTGCGGAGGAGTTCGCGGTGCGGGCCGACGGCGACGACCTTGCCGTCGGGCAGGAAGACCACCTGGTCCGCGCGGTCCAGCACCAGGGGGCTGGAGGTCAGGACGACCGTGGTCCGACCGTCGCGCAGGGCGCGCAGGCCGTCGGCGATCCGCGCCTCGGTGTGCGAGTCGACCGCGCTGGTCGGCTCGTCGAGCACCAGCACCTCCGGGTCGGTGACCAGCGACCGGGCCAGCGCGAGCCGCTGGCGCTGGCCGCCGGAGAGCGAGCGGCCGCGTTCGGTGAGGCGGCTGCGCATCGGGTCGTCCGTCCCGCCGGTGCCGGCCTGGGCGAGCGCGGCCAGCACGTCGTCGCACTGCGCGGCGGCCAGGGCCTGGCGCGCGGTGACGGCGCCGGAGGACGGTACGTCGAAGAGCTCCTGCAGCGTCCCCGACAGCAGCACCGGATCCTTGTCCTGGACCAGTACGGCTTGGCGGGCGGCGTCCCGCGGTACGTCGTCCAGGGCGATGCCGCCCAGCTGCACGGAGGGAAGCGGGCTGCTCGTGGCCATCGCCGGGGCCGCCGATTCCGTCGCCGGGGAAGCGACCTCTTCCGCCGGCTCCCGGCGCAACGACACGGCCTCTTCCGCCGGCTCCCGGCGCAACGACACGGCCTCTTCCGCCGGCTCCCGGCGCGACGACACGACCTCTTCCGCCGAGCCCGGGCGCGACGACACGGCCTCCGCCGAATCCGTACCTGGAGACACGGCCTCCTGCGCCCCCTCAACTGCACGCGCCCGCGTACCTCCCATTACACGCGCAGTTGCACGCGCACGCGTTCCTCCCCGCACGGCCTCGTCCGCTTTCGCGGTCTCCTTGGCCATGCCGTTCGCGGCGTTCACAGCGTCCACAGTGTCCACGGGGTCCACGGCGTCCATGGGGCCTACGGCGTCCACGAGGCCCACGGGAGCCACGGAGCCCACAGTGTCCTCGCCCACGTCCTCGCCCACGTCCCCGGTCACGTCCTCCTCCACGTCCGCCGCGCTGGCCGGATGGCCGCCGAGGCGTTCCGCGAGCCGGCCCGCCGCGTCCGGGTCGCCGCAGACCACCGCGGTGAAGCGGCCGGCCGGGGCCAGCAGGCCGGTGGTCGGGTCGTACAGGTCGCCGCTGAGAGGGGCGTGGTCGGTGATGCGGCCGTCGACCGGGCGGCTGAGCGCCAGGACGCGGGCGGCCCGCTTCGCGGACGGCCGGGAGAAGGAGTACGCCTGCGCGATCTCCTCGAAGTGCTGCAGGGGATAGAGCAGGAAGGTGACCGCGCTGTACATCGTGACCAGCGCGCCGACCTCGATGCGGCCGTCCAGGGCCAGCCGCGCGCCGTACCAGACGACGGCGATCAGCAGCAGGCCGGGCAGTGCGACCTGGACGGCCGAGATCAGCGACCACATGCGGGCACTGCGCACCGCGGCCTTGCGGACGTCCTGGGAGGCGGTGCGGTAGCGGCCGAGGAAGAGTTCCTCGCCGCCGATGCCGCGCAGCACGCGAAGGCCCGCGACGGTGTCGGAGGCCAGTTCCGTGGCGTATCCGGCCTTCTCGCGCTGTTCGTCGGCGCGGCGCGTCGCGCGGGGCAGCAGCGGCAGCACGGCGAGCGCCACCACCGGTACCCCGACCGCGACCACGACACCCAGCGTGGGCTGGTAGATCACCAGCGCCACGCACACGCCGATGGAGGTGAGCGCGGCGGCCGAGAAGCGGGAGATGGCCTCGACGAACCATCCGATCTTTTCCAGGTCACCCGTGCTGACCGCGACCACTTCGCCGGCCGCGACCCGCCGGGTCAGGGCCGAGCCCAGCTCCGCGGTCTTGCGGGCGAGCAGCTGCTGAATACGGGCGACGGCGGTGATCCAGTTGGTGACGGCGGCGCGGTGCAGCATCGTGTCACCGACCGCGACGAGCACGCCCAGCAGCATCAACAGTCCGCCCGCGAGGGCGAGTCGGGCGCCGGAGCGGTCGGCGACGGCCTGTACGGCGATGCCCACCGGCAGCGGGAAGGAGGCGACGGCGCCGGTGTGCACCAGTCCCCAGGCCATGGCTTTGAGCTGGCCACCCAGTTGTCGGCGGTAGAGCCATACCAGGAAGCGGCCACCGGTACGGACGTCGGGGACACCCGGGTCGGGATGCGGTAGATCGCGAATCTGCATGACGTCCAAGCGTTTCGTCGGATGAGGGGCCGGGCGGAGCGCCGGCCGGAGAACGGGCCGGGCGCTCCCGCCGGCGCGGTGGGCGCAGCGGAGCAGGGCAGGGCTGTGCCACTCGCTGCCCTGCCGCCCGTGACAGGAGCAGGGCGGAGCCATGGAAGGTTGGCGTGGAATGGCCGGGAATTTCAATCGTTTTTCTGGCGCAACGCATGGATCGGGCCACGATGTGCGGTCCCGTGTGTCGCTGCGTCCGCGGGGTGTCAAGTCGACCGATCATGCGGCGGTCGTCGGTGCGACCATAGGGGGCATGCGAAGCACACGTAAGACGGCCGGACAGGCACGGACGGTCACGGTGACACGGGCGGGCGCGCTGGCCGCTGCGGGGCTCGTTCTGGTCGCCGGCTGTGGCGGATCGGGGCACCAGGGGGAGAAGTCCGCCGGGCGTGCGGGGTACTCGGGTGCCACGCCGGCCACGGGGCTGACCCGCATTCCCGGGGTGGGCGAGCGGCTGCAGTCCCGGATCCCTGCTGATTCCCGGCAGGTGATCGCGGTGTACGGGGACGGCAGGAACGCCACCACCTCGACCGTCGTGCTGTACACGAAAGGCACGAAGGACGAGCAGGGCACGAAGGACGAGCAGGGCGAGAAGAACGAGAAGAGGGCGAAGGGGGTGAAGGGCGAGAGCGGCTCGACGGACCAGAAGCCGGCGAAGGCCGTACAGGGCGCGGCGGGTCGCAAGGACACCGCCGGGAGTACCTGGAGCCGCGTCCGCAGCTGGCAGGCGCACAACGGCAAGCGCGGCTGGACCCTGGACCATCACGAGGGGGACAAGCGCAGCCCGGTGGGGGTGTACTCGCTGTCCGACGCGGGTGGCGTGCTGCCCGACCCGGGCGCCAAGTTGCCGTACACCGCGAGCGCGGCCTTCACCCCGCCCTCGTACTGGGCGAAGAAGACCCGGCACGACTTCGACTACGTCATCGCCATCGACTACAACCGTGCCAAGGGCGTCTCGCCCCTGGACCCGGCCCGGCCCGAGGGGCAGTCCAAGGGCGGCAGCATCTGGCTGCACATGGATCACGGGAGCGGGACGTCAGGCTGCGTGAGCATCCCCAAGTCCGGGATGCAGTACCTGCTGCGTACGCTCGACCCCGCCCAGCACCCGGTCGTGGTCATGGGGGACAAGTCCGACCTGGAGGCGTGAGGCCTGAGGCAGGAGGTCTGACGCCCGAGGTCTGAGGGCGTGTACCGCGGGTTACTTGGATCAATCTCCAAGATTTTTTCCATGCGGTACCGGGCTCTTCTGTGCGGCCTGGGGCTCGACCATAGTGGCGGATCGCGGAAGTCCTCTTCCGTATCTCAGAATCCGTCCTAGGGAGAGTCCGTGCCGCTCGCCACCGGATCGCTCGCTCGCCGGGCCGGCCGCATGCTGCGCACCAGTCTGTTCACGCAGGTCCTTGTGGCCCTGCTCCTCGGAGTCCTCGTCGGGCGGCTGTGGCCGGAGTTCGGCTCGGCCGTCCAGCCGCTCGGCGACGGCTTCGTCCGCCTCATCAAGGCGATGATCGCCCCGCTCGTGTTCTGCGTCGTCGTCGCCGGCATCACCAAGGCGGGCGATCTCAAGGCCTTCGGCCGGATCGGCCTCAAGGCGCTGATCTGGTTCGAGGTGGCGACCACCGTCGCGCTCGTCATCGGCCTGCTCGCGGGCAACGTCTTCGGGCCCGGTAGGGGCATGCACGTCGACCCGGCCTCGCTCGACCAGGGCGCCGTGGACGCGAAGACCGGCGGCGGACATCTGCCTTCCACGGCGCAGTTCGTCCTCGAAGCGCTGCCGGACAGCGCGGTCGGGGCGTTCGCCGAGAACTCCCTGCTCCAGGTGCTCGTCCTGGCCTGCCTGACGGGCGCGGCGCTGCTGCACCTCGGACAGACGAAGGTGCCGCAGATCCTGCCGTTCATCGAGCAGGCGCAGGAGGTCGTCTTCACGATCGTCGGCTACATCATGCGCCTCGCGCCGCTCGCCGTCTTCGGGGCCACCGCCCACCTCGTGGGGGAGTACGGCCTCGGCGCGATGACGACGTACGCGAAGCTGATCGCCGTCTGTTACGGCGTCGCGCTCGCCTTTCTCGTCCTGCTGGGGCTCGCGCTCAAGGCCGTGACGGGGCTCAGCCTGTGGAAGTTCGTCCGCTACACCCGTGAGGAGCTGCTGCTGGCCCTCGGTACGGGGTCCAGCGAGACGGTGATGCCGCGGATGATGCAGAAGCTGCGGGCCGCGGGCTGCCGGGACGACGCGGTGGGCCTGGTCCTGCCGACCGGCTACTCCTTCAACCTCGACGGTGCGTCGATCTACCTCTCCATCGGCACGCTCTTCATCGCGCAGGCCGTCGGGGTCGACCTGTCGACAGGTCAGCAAATCACCGTGGTGTTGGTGCTGATGCTGACCAGCAAGGGCATGGCCGGCGTGCCCGGTTCGGCGTTCCTCGCGCTGTCGGCGACCGCGTCCGCGCTGGGTGTCATCCCCGCGGCCGCGGTGGCGCTGCTGCTCGGCGTCGACCGGATCATGGACTCGATGCGGGTGGCGACCAACCTGCTCGGCAACTGCGTCGCGGTCTTCGCGGTCTCCCGCTGGGAGGGGGCGCTGGACCGGGTGACGGCGAGGCATGTGCTGGACGGGGCGGCGGCCGCGGCGCCGGAGGCGCCCGGCGTTCCCCAGGCGCCTGCCGCCCCCGAGACGCCTTCCGAGACGCCTTCCGAGGCGTCCTCCGAGCCCTCCGCCAGGGACGCGTCGGTCGAGAAGTGAGCGCCGGAGAGCGGAGCCGGCCGCGGAGGTGAGCGACGGCGAACGGGGCCCGGCCGGCGTACGCCCGCCGGGCCCCGGCGTCCCTCAGGGGCTCCGTGGCCGCCTGACGGCCTCGGCCGTCAGGCCTTCGGCTTCTCCGAGTCCATCCCCGGCCGGGCCTTCTGCCAGTCGCCGCGCGTGAAGTCCGGGATCTCCATCGGCTTGCCGTGCGCCTTGATCGACAGGTCGCTCAGCGGCACCGGTGAGGTCCAGGTCGCCGCGTCGTACACGTCGAAGTCGGGCACTAGGCCCAGGTGCAGGCACTGGGTCAGCCGGAAGACCAGCATGTAGTCCATGCCGCCGTGGCCGCCGGGCGGGTTGGCGTGCTCCTTCCAGAGCCAGTGGTCCCACTCGGCGTACGCGCCGAAGTCGCCCCACTCGTCGTTGTTGTGGTCCGGCTCGATGTAGATCCGCTCCGGGTAGTCCTCGAAGACGCCCTTCGTGCCGCCGAGGCTGTTGATGCGGCTGTACGGGTGCGGGGTCGAGACGTCGTGCTCCAGGCGGATCACCCGGCCCTTGGCGGTCTGGACGAGGGAGATCGTCCGGTCGCTCTCGATGTACGTCTCCTTCCAGCTCGGGTCGCCCGCCGGCATGTGCTCCTCGCGGTACGCGGCCAGGCCCCGGGCGGGCGTGCCGAAGCTGGAGATCCGTACGGCGCGGTCGCCGCGGTTGACGTCCATGTAGTTGGCGACGGGCCCGAAGCCGTGGTTGGGGTACAGGTCGCCGCGCAGCCGGGTGTGCCACAGCCGGCGCCACGGCCCCTCGTAGTAGTCCGGGTCGAACATCAGGCCGCGCAGGTCGTGGTTGTAGGCACCGGCGCCGTGCAGCAGCTCGCCGAAGAGGCCCGCGTGCGCCATCCGCAGCACCCGCATCTCGTTCCGCCCGTAACAGCAGTTCTCCAGCTGGAGACAGTGCTTACGGGTGTACTCCGAGAGGTCGACCAGCTCCCACAGCTGCTCCAGCCGGAGCGCTATCGGGCATTCGACGCCCACGTGCTTCCCGTTGAGCAGGGCGGTCTTCGCCATCTCGAAGTGCCAGTCCCAGGGCGACGCGACGTACACGAAGTCGATGTCGCCGCGCTTGCAGAGGTTCTCGAAGTCGCGGTCGCCCTTGGCGTAGACGGCGGGCGCCGGCTGACCCGCGTCGGTGACCTTCTTCGCGGCCTTGGCGGTCTTCTCCTTGACCGGGTCGCACACCGCCACGACCCGGGTGTTCGGCACGGCGAGGAAGAGGTCGATCATGGAGCCGCCGCGGTTGCCGAGGCCGATGATGCCGATGCGTACGGTGCTGCGGCCCTCGAACGGCACACCGATCATGGTCTTGCCGCGTCGCTTCGGTGCCGCGGCGGTGTCGGCGGCCCCGCCGGGCGCCGGTGCGGCCGCCGCCGTGCCGCTCGCGCCGAACGCGCCCAGCCCGGCGAGCCCGAGCCCGGCTCCGGCCGTGCCCGCGGTCCGCAGGACCGAGCGGCGGCTCGGCCCGGCCTCGTCGGGTGTGCCGAACGGCTCCGCGCCGTCCGGGGCGCCCTGGTGGCGGCTCTCGTCGTCGTGCTGCTCGGGTCTTGCGTCATGCATGGGGCCTCCTGGAGTGCGGACGGTGCCCGGCGGCTGCGTGCGTGGACCTCGGGTGGGGCTGCGTACGGGCGGAGCTCGGCACGGACGGCTGCGTGCGCCCCGGCCTCCGTGTACGGACATGCGCGTGCGAACGAGGCTCGGCGCGACGTATGCCGACGTACGTGCGCGAACCTCGGTGAGGACCCTGGCGGTTGATACGGACGCGCCACAAGGGGGCGAATTGGACTCCTGAGGCGAACACTTGGACTCTTCTCTTGCGCAAGCGACTGGAATTTCTTGCGGAATGGGTTGACGTGTTCACTTCGTAAAGGCAGGCTCCCTCGCGGATTCCCCCCACGGCGGCCTCGGCGCGTGGCTGCCTTCGAGGGCGTGGTGCGCCGCGCCCGAATGCTGAAGGAGCCGCATGTTGCAGCATCGTTCCCGGATACTCGGCGGCACGCTGGCCGGTGTGCTCGTCGCCGGCGGCCTCGCCGCGCTCGCCCCCTGGAGCTCGCAGGCCACCCCGCCCGGCAAGAAGACCGTCACGGCCACGCTGTTCGAGCGGCCGTACGCGGACGTCGCCAAGATCTGCACCGACCAGCTCGGCCCGGCCGGTTACGGCTACGTCGAGGTCTCGCCCGCCTCGGAGCACATCAAGGGCGACCAGTGGTGGACGTCGTACCAGCCGGTGAGCTACAAGATCGCGGGCCGGCTCGGCGACCGCGACGCGTTCGCGTCCATGGTTTCCGCCTGCCACAAGGCGGGTGTCAAGGTCGTCGCCGACGCCGTCATCAACCACATGTCGTCCGGGTCCGGCACCGGGACCGGCGGCACGCAGTACACGAAGTACGACTACCCCGGGTACTTCAAGGACCAGGACTTCCACTCCTGCCGCAAGGACATCTCCGACTACGGCGACCGCGACGACGTGCAGAACTGCGAACTGGTCGGGCTGTCGGACCTGGACACCGGCAGCGACGCCGTCCGGACCACCATCGCCAAGTACCTCGACGACCTGCGCTCGCTCGGCGTGGACGGCTTCCGCATCGACGCCGCCAAGCACATGGCGGCCGACGACATGGCCGCGATCAAGGGCAAGATGAGCGATCCCGGTTTCTGGGTCTCCGAAGTCATCTACGGGGGCGGCGAGGTGGTGCAGCCCGACGAGTACACGGGCATCGGCGACGTCGACGAGTTCCGTTACGGGGGCCACCTCAAGAGCGCCTTCCAGGGCGGCAGCATCGCTCAGCTCAAGACCATCGCCGACGGGAAGCTCGGCAGCGAGTCGGCACGTACCTTTGTCGACAACTGGGACACCGAGCGTAACGGCTCGACGCTCACCTACAAGGACGGCGCGACCTACACGCTCGCCAATGTCTTCATGCTGGCCTCGTCCTACGGCTCGCCGAACGTCTTCTCCGGCTACGAGTGGTCCGACAAGGACGCGGGCCCGCCCAGCGGCGCCGACGGCTGGACGGACATGCACGCGAAGCAGGAGATCACCGGAATGGTGGGCTTCCGCAACGCCGTCGGCGGCGCCGAACTGACCGACTGGTGGGACAACGGGTCGAGCGCGATCGCCTTCGGACGCGGTGACAAGGGCTTCGTCGCGCTCAATGCCGGGGACGGCGAACTGAAGCAGACCTTCGCCACCTCGCTGGCCGCCGGTACGTACTGCAACGTCGCCAAGGCCGCGCCGGACGACTGCGACGGCAACACCGTCACGGTCGGCGACGACGGCAAGGCCGAGCTGACCGTGCCCGCCAAGGGCGCGGTCGCCCTGCACGTGGACGCCAAGAGCTGAACCCACGCGGCGCCGCGCGGTCCGTCCCTCAGACGGGCCGCGTGGCGCGTTCCAGCTCCATGAGCACGGAGTAGTACCCGCGGCCCCGCGTCGCGTGGTCCATGCCCACCTCGCACATGCGGTTCGCCGACAGGTGCGCGTCGAAGTGACGGGAGGTCACCTCGGCCGCCTCGCGAGCCGTCGCCGACTCGGTGAGCTCCTTGTGCAGCATCCCGCGGTCACCGGCGAAGGCGCAGCAGCCCGCGTCGTCCGGCACCACGACCTCCCGGGCGCACGCCTCCGCGACCGTACGCAGCTGCGCCTCGTCGCCCAGGTGGCGCATCGAACAGGTGGGGTGCAGCACCGCGGAGCCCACGGTCCGCACCACCTCCAGGTGCGGCAGCAGCTCCTCGGCCGCCCAGACGACGGAGTCCACGACCGTCAGCTCGGCGTGCAGCTGCTTGTTGTCCTCGGTGAGGTACGGGACGACCTCGTGGGCGAGGCCGAGGGTGCACGAGGAGGCGTCCACCACGAGGGGCAGCCGGCCGCCCGCGGTCCAGCCCCAGGCCGCCTCGACGATCCGGTTCGCCATGACGGCGTTGCCCTCGTCGTAGCCCTTGGAGTGCCAGATCGTGGCGCAGCAGGTGCCGGCGACGTCGTCCGGGATCCATACCGGCTTGCCGGCCCGCCGGGAGACCGCGACGACGGCCTCGGGGAGGGTGGGCCCTTCGTATCCGTCCGGTTCGCCGAAGATGCGGTTGACGCAGGCCGGGTAGTAGACGGCGACCGCGTCCTGCTTGCGGGTGGGCGGCAGCCGGCGGGCAGCGGCGCCGGGGATCTCGGGGAGCCAGCGCGGGACCAGGTCGGGGTGCACGGCTTTGCGGGCCGCGTCCGTGACGGTCTCCAGCAGCCGGTTGCCGATCCGCTCGCCGATCCGGTCGGCCGCCGCCACCGCGAGCCGTGCCGACGCCTCGACCGCCTTGAAGCGCTTCGCGGAGAGCGCGGCGGCCTTCTCCTCGCGCGGCGAGTGCCGCCGGTGCCGGAAGTCCTTCATCATCGCGCCGGTGTCGATGCCCACCGGACAGGCCAGCTTGCAGGTGGAGTCGCCCGCGCAGGTGTCCACCGCGTCGTACCCGTACGCATCCAGGAGCGCGCCGGTCACGGGCGAGTCCGGGTGCTGGCGCATCATCTCGCGGCGCAGCACGATGCGCTGGCGGGGCGTGGTGGTGAGGTCGCGGCTGGGGCAGACCGGCTCGCAGAAGCCGCACTCGATGCAGGGGTCGGCGACGGCCTCGACCTCGGGGATGGTCTTCAGGCCGCGGAGGTGGGCCTTCGGGTCGCGGTCCAGGACGACGTGCGGCGCGAGGATGCCGTGCGGGTCGAACAGGTCCTTGATCCGCCACATGAGGTCCGTGGCGCGCGGGCCCCACTCCAGCTCCAGGAAGGGCGCGATGTTGCGTCCGGTGGCGTGCTCGGCCTTGAGCGAGCCGTCGAAGCGCTCCACCGTCATCCGGCAGAAGTCGTCCATGAAGGCCGCGTAGCGCGCCACGTCCTCGGGTTTCGAGGCGTCGAACGCGAGCAGGAAGTGCAGGTTGCCGTGGGCGGCGTGGCCGGCGACCGCGGCGTCGAAGCCGTGCCGGCGCTGCAGTTCCAGCAGCGCGGTACAGGCGTCGGCCAGGCGTGCCGGCGGTACGGCGAAGTCCTCGGTGACCAGCGTCGTACCGGAGGGCCGGGAGCCGCCGACCGCGGTGACGAACGCCTTGCGGGCCTTCCAGTATCCCGCGATGGTGCCCGGGTCGCGGGTGAACCCGTTGGTGACGGAGTCGACCGGCGCGACCAGTTCCAGGTCGTTCAGCAGCTGCTCGGCGGCGGCTTCGAACGCCACCTGCCGCTCCTCGTCCGGCGCGCGGAACTCCACGAGCAGCGCGGTCGTTTCCGTAGGGAGTGCCGCCCAGTCGGCGGGCACTCCGGCGACGCGCACCGAGGCGCGCAGCGTGTTGCCGTCCATCAGCTCCACGGCGAGCGCGCCCGCTTCGTTGAAGCGCGGGACGGCGGCGGCCGCGGCCCGCAGATCGGGGAAGAAGAGCAATGCAGTGGAGGTGTGGCGGTCCAGCGGGAGGGTGTCGAATACCGTCTCCGCGATGAAGCCGAGGGTGCCCTGTGAGCCGACGATCAGGCCGCGCAGGATCTCGACGGGGGTGGCGCCGTCGAGGAAGGCGTCGAGCCGGTAGCCGTTGGTGTTCTTGAGCGCGTACTTGGCGCGGATACGGGCGACCAGCTCCGGGTCCGCCTCGATCTCCGCCTTCAGGGCCATGAGCCCTTCGCACAGCGCCGGTTCGGCGTGGGCCAGCTCCTCGTCGGCGGTCGGCTCCGCGGTGTCCACGACGGTGCCGGAGGGGAGGACGACGGTGGCGGAGGCCAGGGTGCGGTAGGAGTTCCGGGTGGTGCCGGCGGTCATCCCGGAGGCGTTGTTGGCGACGACGCCGCCGACGGTGCAGGCGAGGGCGCTCGCGGGGTCGGGGCCGAGCAGTCGGCCGTGCCGGGCGAGCGTGGTGTTGGCCCGGGCGACGGTCGTCCCGGGGCCGATGCGGGCGCGCTCGCCGTTGCCCAGCACCTCGATGCCGTCCCAGTGGCGGCGTACGTCGACGAGGATGTCCTCGCCCTGCGCCTGACCGTTGAGCGAGGTGCCCGCGGCGCGCAGGACGACCTGCCGGCCGTGGCCGTGCGCGTAGGAGAAGACGGCCGAGACGTCGTCGATGTCCTCGGCGATCACGACCACCTGCGGGACGAACCGGTACGGGCTGGCGTCGGAGGCGTACTTCACCAGGTCGGAGAGGCCGTACAGGACCTTCTCCGGGCCGAGCAGCGCGATCAGGTCGCCGCGCAGTGGCTCGGGGGTGCCGGTCGCCTGCTCATCCGGCACCCGGTCGACCGCCGGGCCCTCGGTCGTGGCGGGCCGCAGTGCGGTCGGTTCCGGCTCCAGCAACGGCATGGCTCCTCCTCGTCGGCCGCCTCGTCAGCGGCCCGTCGGGTCAGCAGCGCCGCCCCGGACCGTCGACCAGGGTGGCCAGCAGTCCGCCGAGCACCTCGCGCTGGTCGGCGGTCAATGGAGCAAGGATGTCCTCCGCGGCGGCCCGGCGCGCGCTTCGCAGCGCCCCGAGTGTCGTCCGGCCGGTCTCGGTCAGCTCGATGCGCACCACCCGGCGGTTGGTCGGATCCGGCACCCGGCGTACCGCGTCCGCCGCTTCCAGGGCGTCCACCAGGGTGGTCACCGCACGCGGGACGACGTCCAGCCGCGCTGCCAGGTCCGCCATCCGGGGCGGGGTGTCGCAGTGCGCCACGATGCGCAGCAGTCGGGACTGGGCGGGGGTGAGGGCGAGCGGTTCCAGGTGCCGCTTCTGGGCGCGGTGCATGCGCCGGGTGAGCCGTACCAGCTGTTCGGCGAGGTCGGCGTCGGGTGCGGTGCGGCTGCCGGCGCGTGGGCCGGTGCTCGTGCCGTTGTGGGGCGAGGGCATGCGGCAAGGCTATCAGGACATGGTTCATTGTGAGTATAGGTAACAATAGGTTAGGCTCGACTGCTGCCATGGGCGCCGCCCGGCGCCCGTGCCCCTACCCGACCCCTCCGCATCCTCCGAAGGAGCTCATTGCGTCCCGAAACCGTTGACTGGACCCCACCGCCCAAGGACGAGCAGCAGCCCGTCCAGATGCGCCGGATCCTCCGCCTCTTCCGCCCGTACCGCGGCCGGCTGGCCCTGGTGGGCGCGCTCGTGGCCGCCGCCTCGCTGGTGTCCGTCGCGTCGCCGTTCCTGCTGCGCGAGGTCCTGGACGTGGCGATCCCGGAGCGGCGCACCGGACTGCTCAGCCTGCTCGCGCTCGGCATGATCGCCACCGCGGTGCTGAACAGCGTCTTCGGCGTGCTGCAGACCCTGATCTCCACCACCGTCGGCCAGCGCGTCATGCACGACCTGCGGACCGGCGTCTACGCCAAGCTGCAGCGGATGCCGCTGGCGTTCTTCACCCGTACGCGCACCGGCGAGGTGCAGTCCCGCATCGCCAACGACATCGGCGGCATGCAGGCCACCGTCACCTCCACCGCGACCTCCCTGGTCTCCAACCTCACCAGCGTCGTCGCCACCGTCGTGGCCATGATCGCCCTGGACTGGCGGCTCACCGTCGTCTCCCTCCTCCTGCTGCCGCTCTTCGTCTGGGTCAGCCGCCGCGTCGGCAACGAGCGCAAGCGCATCACCACCAAGCGGCAGAAGCAGATGGCCACGATGTCCGCGATCGTCACCGAATCGCTCTCCGTCTCGGGCATCCTGCTCGGCCGCACGATGGGCCGCGCCGACTCGCTGACCCGCAACTTCACCGCGGAGTCCGAGCGCCTGGTCGATCTGGAGGTGCGTGCCAACATGGCGGGCCGCTGGCGGATGGCCACCATCGGCATCGTGATGGCCGCTATGCCCGCCCTGATCTACTGGGCGGCGGGCCTCGTGCTCCAGCTCGGTGGCCCGGTCTTCTCCCTCGGCACGCTCGTCGCCTTCGTCTCCCTCCAGCAGGGCCTGCTGCGCCCGACCACCTCGCTGCTGACCACCGGCGTGCAGATGCAGACCTCGCTCGCGCTCTTCCAGCGCATCTTCGAGTACCTCGACCTGCCCGTGGCCATCACCGAGCCCGAGCGGCCGGTGCGGCTGGCGGCGCCCCGCGGCGAGGTCCGCTTCGAGAACGTGTCCTTCGCGTACGACCCTGCCGCCGCACCCACGCTCAGCGGCGTCGACCTGACCGTCCCGGCCGGCGGCAGCCTCGCCGTGGTCGGCCCGACCGGCAGCGGCAAGTCCACGCTCAGCTATCTGGTGCCGCGGCTGTACGACGTGACCGGTGGCAGGGTGACCCTGGACGGGGTGGACGTCCGCGAGCTGGACTTCGACACCCTCGCCCGCTCGGTCGGCGTGGTCTCCCAGGAGACCTACCTCTTCCACGCCTCGGTCGCCGAGAACCTGCGCTTCGCCAAGCCCGACGCGACCGACGAGGAGATCGAGCGCGCCGCGCGGGCCGCCCAGATCCACGACCACATCGCGGCCCTGCCCGAGGGCTACGACACCGTCGTGGGCGAGCGCGGCTACCGCTTCTCCGGCGGCGAGAAGCAGCGCCTGGCCATCGCCCGCACCATCCTGCGCGACCCGCCGGTGCTGGTGCTCGACGAGGCCACCAGCGCGCTGGACACCCGTACCGAGCACGCCGTCCAGCAGGCCATCGACAAGCTCTCGGCGGGCCGTACGACGATCACCATCGCGCACCGGCTCTCCACCGTCCGCGACGCCGACCAGATCGTCGTCCTGGACGCCGGCCGGATAGCCGAACGCGGCACGCACGACGAACTGCTGGCCGCCGACGGCCGCTACGCCGCCTTGGTACGCCGGGACGCGCACGCCGCGCCGGCCGACGTACCGGGCGGGACACCGCCGGCGGAAACCTTCGCCGAGGCACCGGCCGAAGCGCCGAACGGCAACGCGGGCACCGGCGTCGACCGGGCCCCGCACGCCCCGGGAAAGCCGGTGACGCTGTCCCGGCCGGCGCCCTAGGCTGGGCGCCATGACCACTCACGACGCGCTGCCCGCGTTCGGACTCGGCTTCCCCGGCGAGCTGCGGGACCGGCTGGTGGCGGCGGTGCTCTCCGGCGCCAAGACGGCGACGACGGGGCTCGCCGACGCGTACGCGCACGAAGGGGAGCCGCTGCCCGAGGTGGGGGAGCGCCGGGCGGTGCCCGACTCGGCCGGCCGCGTGGTGGCGGTCGTCGAGGTGACCGAGGTGCGCGTGCTGCGGCTCGCGGATGTCGACCAGGCGCACTGCGTGGACGAGGGCGAAGGGCACACCACGGTCGCCGCATGGCGTGCCGCGCACGAGGAGTTCTGGCACGGCCCGGAGCTGCGCGCGGCGCTCGGCGACCCGGAGTTCACCGTCGGCGACGACACGTTGGTCGTCGCCGAGCGGTTCCGCGTCGTCGAGCGCCGCTGACCGGTCGGCCTCCCTTACGCGGGCGTCAGCCGGTACGCGTAGGTGTACTCCCGGTCGGCGTGCAGGAGGTACTGCTCCAGCGGGGGCGCGCCCCAGGAGTCGTTGCCGCCGACGCCCATCTGGCGGTGGTTGACGCCGAGCACGGTCTCCGGGCGCGGCTTCAGTTCGTACGGGTGGCGCGGCCCGTCCAGGTCGTGCGGCGTGTAGTGGAGCGCACTGATCTCCAGCAGCGGCGCGTCGTCGCCCGGCTCGGCGCGCACGGTCAGCCCCGCGCCGTCCCGGCCGGTGAGCGCGGCGTGCCGCACGTCCACCAGGTTGCCGGTCTGCTGCGGCCGTACGTACGGGCCGTACTGGTCGTCCACGGTGGAGCGGTAGCGGCCGACGAACGCGGCGGTGCGCCGGTCCTGGTAGTTCTCGTGCGGCCCGCGGCCGTACCACGACAGCTTCTCGAAGCCGGCCGGTACGGTCAGGAGCGCGCCGACCATCGGCAGGTCGGGGAGGCCGGCGCCCGGCTTCAGGGTGTGCGCCACACGGACCTCGCCGTCGCCGCGCACGGTGAAGACGGTGTGCCAGGTGGAGGTGGCGGGCGAGGTGGGCAGTGTGGCGCTGACCTCGATGGTCACCTCGGAGGCGGACGGCTGCCCGGCCTTCACGGAGTCGACGGTGCGTTTCGTGCCCGCGTCCCGCCAGGTGCGCAGGGACTCGTGCGCCTTGCGGCCGATGTCGTTGTCGGTGGGCCCGCGCCAGAAGTTGGGGACCGGGCCGCCGGCCAGCAGCGTCCGCCCCCGGTGGCGGTAGGCGGACAGCGTTCCCGTGGACTTGTCGAGGACGACCTCCACGTCCTTGCCGTTGACCGTGACCGCCTCGGCGGTCTCGGCGAGCTTCAGGGGCGGGAGGGCGGACGGCGCGGCATCGGCGGGGGCCTTCGCGTGCCAGGGCAGCGCCAGCTGCTCGGCGGCGACGCTGTGCCCGGCCTCCGCCCAGCGGGTGCCGCGGCGCAGCACGAACGACAGGTTCAGCCAGTACTCGGCACCGGGCTCGGGCCGCGCCGGGCGCCGGTACGGAATGCGCACGGTCGTGTCCTGGCCGGGCTTCACCTCGGGCGCGGGCAGCGTGCCGTGCTGGATGCGCTCCCCGTCACGCGTCACCTCCCAGCGCAGCTCGTAGGCGTCCAGGCCGAGGAAGAGCTGCTTGTTGGTGACCTTCACGGTGCCGGAGGCCAGGTCGGCGGCGGCCATCCGGATGGCCTGGTAGCACTTCTTGACCTCGTGGATCGCCGGGTGCAGCACGCGGTCCGAGGAGACGATGCCGTTGCAGCTGAAGTTGCCGTCGGTGGGGTAGCCGGGCTTCCAGTCGCCGCCGTAGGAGAGGTAGGTGCGCCGGCGGTCGCCGGGGACCGGGAGCCGGATCGCCTGGTCGCAGAAGTCCCAGATGAACCCGCCGTGCAGGTTCGGGTAGCGCTCGAAGATCTCCCAGTACTCGCGGAAGTTCCCGGTGCTGTTGCCCATGGAGTGCGCGTATTCGCACAGGATGAAGGGCTTGGGGTTGCCGGATCTGCCGTACTTCTCGACGTCGGCCGGCTTGGTGTACATCTGGCTCTCCATGTCGGCGACAGCGCTCTGGCCTTCGTAGTGCACCGGCCGCGAGGGGTCGCGGTCGTGCGTCCAGTCCGTCATCGCCTTGAAGTTGTCGCCCTGGCCCGCCTCGTTGCCCAGCGACCAGACCACGATCGAGGGGTGGTTCTTGTCGCGCTCGACCATCGAGCGCATGCGGTCCAGGCAGGCGTCGGTCCACTCCGGGAGGCTGGCCGGGAGCCGGTCGCGGACGCCGTGCGTCTCCAGGTTCGCCTCGCCGATGACGTAGAGCCCGTACTCGTCGCACAGCTCCAGCCAGCGCGTGGCGTTCGGGTAGTGGGAGGTGCGTACCGCGTTGATGTTGTGCTGCTTCATGATGCGGATGTCCTGGACCATCCGCTCCTCGGGCACGGCCTGGCCGTGGTCCGGGTCGGACTCGTGGCGGTTGACCCCGCGGAAGACGATCGGCACGCCGTTGACGGTGAACTTCCCCGGCTCGCACACGACCGAACGGAAGCCGACGCGGGTGCGCTGGATGTCGACGGCCTTGCCGTCCGGGCCGGCCAGGGTGGTCACGAGCGTGTAGAGGTTCGGGTCCTCGGCCGACCAGAGGGCAGGCGCCCGGACGTCGGCGGCCACCTCGACCGTGACCCGCTCGTCGGCGCCGAACCGCACGTCGGCGGTGAGCGGCCGGGGCAGCGCCGGCCGGCCCTTCGCGTCGTACAGCACCGCGGAGAGCCGGTGGTCGCCGGGCGTGGCGCCGCCGCTGTTCCGTACGGCCACCGCGACCTTCAGCGTCGCGTCGCGGTACGCCGCGTCCAGTTCGGTGTGCACGAAGAGGTCGTGCACATGGACGCGCGGCACGGAGTACAGGTAGACCTCGCGGAAGATCCCGGACAGGTCGATCATGTCCTGGTCCTCCAGCCAGCTGCCGTCGGACCAGCGGTAGACCTCGACCGCCAGGCTGTTCTCGCCCTTTTTGAGCGCAGCGGTGATGTCGAACTCGGCGGGCGTGTAGCTGTCCTCGCTGTAGCCGATCTTCTCGCCGTTGACCCACACGAAGAACGCGGACTTCACGCCCTGGAAGGAGAGCAGGGTGCGGCGGCCGTCCCAGTCCCGGGGGACGGTGAAGGTGCGGCGGTAGGAGCCGACCGGATTGAAGTCGTGCGGGGCCTGGGGCGGCTGCGGGTCCTCGTAGCCGATCCACGGGTACTTGATGTTGAGGTAGATCGGCTCGGGGTAGCCCTCGATCTCCCAGTTGGACGGCACGGGGATGCGGTCCCAGGAACTGTCGTCGAAGCCGGGCGCGTGGAAGCCGGCCGGGCGCTGGTCGGGGTTCTTGGCCCAGTGGAAGCGCCATGTGCCGTTCAGGGAGCGGTGGTACGGGGATCTGTCGGCTTCGCCCGCGAGCGCCGCCGCGGTGTTCGGGAAGGGGATGAGGCGCGGGCGGGCGGGCTCGCGGTTGACCTGGAACGTGCCGGGCGCGCCGTCCCACTCCTGGCCCGCCGCCGCGGTGGTGGCCTTCCCGGACACCACCGCGGCGAAGGCCTCTTTCTGTGCGGCGAAGGCGGCCCAGCCGGCCAGCGCGGTGCCGGTGGCGAGGAACGAGCGGCGGCTGAAACGACGCGACGTCATGCGACAGCTCCGAACGTAAGGCAACAGGAAGCGTCAGGATCGAACGCGAATCCTCGACAACACAAGCCTCACGCACGCCATTTCACTCAGAAAGTCACGCAGGCCCCTTCACTCGGGAAATCACGCAGCCCCCTCATGGCGTCATCAGCACCACCTCCAGCGTGCGCGGCCCGTGCACGCCCTCCACCCGATCCAGCTCGATGTCGCTCGTCGCCGACGGGCCGGAGATCCAGGTCAGCGGGCGTCGCGGGGACAGCCGCTCCAGCGCCTGCGGCACGGACGCCACGACCTGCTCCGGCACCCGTACGACACAGATGTGGTGGTCCGGCACCAGGGTGATGCGGCGGCGCCCCTGGTCCGGGCCCGCGTCCAGGACGATCGTGCCGGTCTCGGCGATCGCCACCGCACAGCCCGTCACCACGCTGTCGATCGCATCCAGTTCGCCCGGCGTCCTCTCCGGCGCGTCCGGCACCACCTCCACGTCGCACTTCGCCAGCCACTCCGCGGGCAGCCCCGCCGGCACCACCACCGACCGCGAGCCCCGCTCGCCCAGCAGGTGCGCGAGCAGCGCCGGCAACCCGGCGGCGTGGATGTCGTGGACCACCGCACGGTAGTCGGCGAGGTTCTCCGCCAGCAGCCGGACGGTGTCCGCCGCCGACTCGTCGCCGTGCGCCCGCAGGTAGTCCCTCGGTACCGGCGCCTCCTCGGGGCCGGCGGCGCGCGGTACGTCCGCCAGCGCCCGGCGCACCCTTGCCAGTACCACGTCCCGGCTGCTCACTTCGCGCCCTCCTGTCCGCTGCCGCGCTCCCCGCCCCGGGTGCGCTGCCACCAGTCCCGGAACGACTCCGCCTCGACCGGCGGCAGGTCCCGGGTGTCGGTCCAGGCGCGCCCCGGGCCCGGCAACCGCCGCGGATGCAGCCGCCGGGTACGCGCCGCCAGCCGCTGCCCTGCGCGCAGCACCCCGGGCCGGTCGAACGCGAACGCCGCGGCCCGCATCGCCGCCCGCTCCGCCGCGTGCCCCTTCGCGGGCCGGATCACCGTCCGCACCCCGCGCCGGGTGACCCGGCCGCCCTCCACCACCCGCTCCCGCAAATGCACCAGCACCTCCGGGATGTCGATCGCCACCGGACACACCTCGTAGCACGCCCCGCACAGCGACGACGCGTACGGCAGCGAGGCGTCCAGCTCGCTCGCCGTGCCGCGCAGCTGCGGCGTCAGGATCGCGCCGATCGGCCCCGGGTAGGCCGAGCCGTACGCGTGGCCGCCGGCCCGCTCGTACACCGGGCACACGTTCAGGCACGCGGAGCACCGGATGCAGCGCAGCGCCTGCCGGCCCACCGTGTCCGCGAGCGTGTCCGTCCGCCCGTTGTCCAGCAGGACCAGGTGGAACGTCCGCGGCCCGTCCCCGTCCGTGGTGCCGGTCCACATCGAGGTGTACGGGTTCATCCGCTCGGCCGTGGAGGAGCGCGGCAGCAACTGCAGGAAGACCTCCAGGTCCTGCCAGGTAGGCACCACCTTCTCGATGCCCACGACCGAGATCAGGGTCTCCGGCAGCGTCAGGCACATCCGGCCGTTGCCCTCGGACTCCACGACGACCAGCGTCCCGGTCTCCGCCACCATGAAGTTGGCGCCCGAGATGCCGACCTTGGCACGCAGGAACTTCTCGCGCAGGTGCAGCCGCGCCGCCTCCGCCAGATCGCCGGGCCGGTCGGTCAGCCCCTCCGGCGCGGGCCGCCCCCAATCGCCCATCTCCGAGCGGAAGATGTCCCTGATCTCGGAGCGGTTGCGGTGGATCGCCGGGACCAGGATGTGCGACGGGCGGTCCTTGCCGAGCTGCACGATCAGCTCCGCGAGGTCCGTCTCGTACGCGCTGATCCCCGCCTCGGCCAGCGCCTCGTTCAGCCCGATCTCCTGCGTGGCCATCGACTTGACCTTGACGACCTCGCGCTCGCCGGTGGCCCGGACGAGACGCGTCACGATGCGGTTGGCCTCCGCCGCGTCGGCAGCCCAGTGCACCCGGCCGCCCGCCGCGGTCACCGCCTCCTCCAGGCGTTCCAGGTAGTGGTCCAGATGGCGCAGCGTACGGTCCTTGATCGCACGCCCCGCCGCGCGCAGCTCCGCCCAGTCCGCCAGCTCGCCGACCGCCCTGGCCCGCTTGTCCCGGATGGTGTGCGTGGCGTGGCGCAGATTGGCGCGCAGGCGGGTGTCGCGGGTGGCGCGGGCAGCGGCCGCCGGAAAGGCCGGCATGCCCAGGTCGGTGACGCTCACAGCGCGTTCCCTTCGCTCGGCGAGTCAGCGGAATCGGCCCTTGCCGTCACAGCACGTCCCCTTCCGTACCGGCCAGGATCTCGGCGATGTGGACCGGCCGGACCGTCGAGCCCTGCCGCGAGAGCATGCCGCCGATGTGCATCAGGCAGGAGTTGTCGACCGTGCAGACCGCCGCCGCGCCGGTCTCCCGGATGTGCCGGGTCTTGTCGGCGCCCATCGCGGCGGACACCGCCGGGTTCTTCACCGCGAACGTGCCGCCGAAGCCGCAGCACTCCTGCGCCCCCTCCAGCTCCCGCAGCTCCAACCCCTTTACGTGCGACAGCAGGGCGCGCGGCCGGTCCCCGAGCCCCAGCATCCGCAGCCCGTGGCAGGTCGGGTGGTAGGTGACCGCATGCGGGTAGTACGCGCCCACGTCCGTCACCCGCAACACGTCGACCAGGAACTCCGTCAGCTCATACGTCTTGGGCACGGCCTCCGCCGCCGCCTCGGCCAACGCACCGCCGCGACCCTCCGCCGCGGCCTTCTCACCCAGCCGCGGATAGTTGTCCCGCACCATCGCCGCGCACGATCCGGAAGGCACCACCACGTACTCGTAGTCGCGGAAGGCCCGCGCGTACCGGAGCGCCAGCGGCTCCGTGGCGTGCCGGTAGCCGGTGTTGAACTGCGGCTGCCCGCAACAGCTCTGCGCCGCCGGGAAGCCGACCTCCACCCCCAGGCGTTCCAGCAGCGTGACCACCGCGCGGCCGGTCCGTGGGTAGAGCGTGTCGTTGATGCAGGTGACGAACAGTGCTACGCGCACGTTGCCATCTCCTTTCGGCCGCACTCGGACCTGGCGGCCACCGGCCTCGCGGGGGCATGATCACCTGATGGCTCATCCTGCCCGAGCGGCAGGGTCACGTGAAGGACCCGGGAGCGGAGGCGCATGTCGAGCGCGGAGAACAAGATGGCGGAACGGGCGCCGGGGACGCGGCGCCCGGTGTCCGCAGCACGGCAACTCGCGGCGGCGTCCGTGGGCAATGCGGTCGAATGGTACGACTGGTTCTCCTGCACGGACGCTCAGGCAGTCTACTTGAGCGCCCCGTACCTGCATCAACGCAGGTCGGCATAGATACATGAGCGTTCATTCATGTGCAGGTGTCGCTGGGTGTCGCCGCGTCTGGCCGGATCGATGCTGACTGTTTGCTGACTTAGCTGACGGATAGTCAGGGCTGCTGCGAGCGCCTGAGCTGAGCCCTTGCGGGCGTGGAGGTTCTCGCTCTTGTTGTCAGGCGGTCTCGATGAAGCGGTCGCCGGTGAAGGTTCGTCCGTGGCGTGTAGCGCTACGACTTCTGGAGAGGTTGGCGCGGCGTAATCGCCGTGCCCGTAGACGGGGAGATTCGGATCATGACAGCTTCCAGAAAAGGGCCCGCGCCCGAGGATGGGTCAGTTGCCGCCACCGATGAGGCGTCTCGTGCGGGTGCTGTGACCCCTCCGGCGCGTCCTGTTCGACAACTGTTCGCCGCCTCGGTCGGTAATGCGGTTGAATGGTATGATTGGTATGCATATACCTTCCTTGCCACGTACATCGCCGCGCAGATCTTCCCTAAGAGCGCGGGGAATTCGCTGGTGCCGTTGCTGTCGACGTTCGCGGTCTTCGCGGTGGGGTTCTTCATGCGGCCCGTCGGCGGGCTGCTGATGGGCGCGGTCGCCGACCGGCGCGGGCGGCGTGCGGCGCTGACGGTGACCATTCTGCTGATGGGCGGCAGCAGCCTCCTGGTGGGCCTGACGCCGACGTACGCCGCCGCCGGAGTCCTCGCGCCGGTCATCCTCGTCCTGGCCCGGCTGCTGCAAGGGCTCTCGGTGGGCGGGGAGTTCGCCGCCTCGACCACATTCCTCGTGGAGTCGGCCGGGCCCGGCCGGCGCGGACTCTTCTCCAGCTTCCAGTACGTCTCGACGACCATCGGACAGCTCGTCGCGTCCGGCGTCGCGGCGCTGCTCGTCGCGAACCTCGCCCCCGCGACCATGGACAGCTGGGGCTGGCGGGTCCCGTTCGTACTGGGCGCCGTTCTGAGCCTGGTGGGCTTCTGGGTCCGGCGCGGAGCGGAGGAGACGCGCAGTGAGGAGCAGGCGAAGGCGCCCCGCCCCGGTCTCTTCGAGGCGCTGCGCCGCCATCCGCGTGAGTCGCTGCTGATCTGCGGCATCACCGCGGGCGGCACGCTCGCGTACTACACGTGGACGTCGTACCTGCCGACGTACGCCGAGCTCAACGCCGGGGTGACGAAGTCGGACGCGCTGCTGGCGGGCACCCTCTCGCTGACGTTCTTCGCCGTGCTCCAGCCCCTCACCGGCATCGTGTCCGACCGCTTCGGGCGCAAGCCGCTGCTGCTGATGTTCGGACTCGGCTTCGCGCTGCTGAGCGTGCCGCTGCTGCGCGCGCTCGACGACTCCTTCGTCACGCTGCTGCTCGTGCAGTGCGCCGGCATGATCCTGCTGAGCGGCTTCACGGCCATCTCGGCGGCCGTGAACGCGGAGACGTTCCCGGCCCGGGTGCGCGCCGCGGGCATCGGGTTCCCCTACTCGCTCACCGTCGCTCTGTTCGGTGGTACGGCGCCCTACATCGGCACGCTCTTCAAGGACATGGGGCAGGCCGGTCTCTTCCCCGTGTACGTGGCCGTGCTGTGCCTGGTCTCCTCGGCCGTCTACCTTCGGCTGCCCGAGACGGCTCACCGGCCGCTGGAGCGGTGAGGGCGCGGGCGCCGGTACTAGGGCGGCTCCTTCCTCCAGGGCGTCGAAGGTGACGACCTGGGCATCCGTGTCATGCCCTACTCCCAGCCCGTGCCTGCTCCAGCATGTTGTGCGGCGCGGCATGTCACGTCCGCGGGATCGCGCGGTTGTCGATCTGCCGGAAGCACCGCGACCCGCGGCACCTGAGGAGCAACAGATGACCTACTACCCCGACCTGTCCCGCTACTCCTACGACCAGTCGTCGCGCGACATGCTCAACGTCGGATGGCTGTCGGCGGAGCACCGGTACCGCAAGGGACTCGTGGACGAGCGTGTGGTGGAGGCCTTGAGCATCCTCTGCGCCTCCTACGAGAACCAGATGCGCGGCGTCCACCACTGCGAGTTCTGTGACGCCGACAGGCCTTTCGTCTTCGGTGGGCCAGCCGGCGACACGAAGGTCCTGCTCGGTTCGGCGGAAATCCGCGTGGAAGGGGAAAGCGGCACATGTTACGCCGCGCCGAACTTGGTGCTCCACTACATCACCGAGCACCAGTACTGCCCGCCCGAGGAGTTCTGCCAGGCAGCAGTGCGGGCGGCGGGACTCGAAGCAACCGAAGAGCTCACTCTGGTGGAATGACGCCCCGGCGGCCGATTGAGGAGGACCTGACATGCTGGACCGGGAAGAAGCCGAGCGCAGGGCCGCGGAGTTCCTCGCGGAACGGAGCAGGGCGTGGGGGCAATCCTCCGACGTGAGGATCATCTCTGAGTACTGCTTCACGGACGAAGGGCGGTTCATCGCTCCCTACGACCACGTCGGCTACCTCGATCACGGCCGTGACGACATGCGGCTGGGCGGCAATCTCCCCGTGGCAGTCGACATGGGCACCGGATCGTGCTCCTTCATCAGCTGGGAGGACGCCAGGGACATGATGGAACGCGACCTGCTCTGAGGCACATCGCATTCCAGGAGCAGCGGTCCGCGACGATCACCGTCGCGGACCGCTGGACTCGATTGGTTGCCGACGGCGGGTCTCCTCCGCCGGCTACCTCCGCCTGCCCGAGACCGCTCACCGCCCGCTGGAGCGGTGAGGGCGCGGGGCGCCGCGAGGGCTGAGCCGGTGTCCCCGAGCGGGCCCGGGGGTGTCTGGCGCCTGGAGGCGGTCAGCGGGAGGTCAGCGGTAGTGCCTCCGCCAGGCGTCGCCATTCGGTGCGCGGGATGTCTCCCAGTGGGTTGGCGGTGACGACCTGCAGTGCGACGTGGTCCGCGCCGGCCGCGAAGAACTCGTCGGTGCGGCGGCGGACCGCGTCGACGTCGCCGATGGCGAACACGGCGTCGATGAGCCGGTCGCTGCCGCCGTCCTTGAAGTCCTCCTCGGTGAAGCCGAGTCGCTGGAGGTTGTTGGTGTAGTTGGGCATCGCCAGGTAGAACGAGAGGTAGTCGCGGGCCGTCTGCCGGCCGCGGGCGAGGTCGGTGTCGAGGACGACCTTGTGCTCGGGGGCGAGCGTGGCGTGCTCGCCGAGCGCCGCCCGGGCCTGCGCGGTGTACTCGACCGTGACCAGGTAGGGGTGTGCGCCCGCCGCCCGGTCGCGGGAGAGCTTCAGCATCTTGGGGCCGAGGGCGGCCAGCACCCGTCGGCCGGCCGGTACGGGCACCGGCGCCTCGTCCAGAGCGGTCAGGAAGTCTTTCATGGCGGAGTACGGGCGGGCGTAGGCGTCGGCGAGCTGCGCGTGGCTGACGCCCAGTCCCAGCAGGAAGCGGTGGTCGAAGGCGGCGTCGGCCTCCGCGTACTGCGCGGCGACGGCGGCCGGCTGGTGTTCCCAGATGCTGAGGATGCCGGTGGCGACGCGGAGGTTCCGGGTGGCCTCCAGGATCGGTACGGCGTTCGCCACGCCCGGGTTGCCCCCGAGCCAGAGCGTTCCGTAGCCCAGTTCGTCCAGCTCCGCCGCGGCGTCCGCGATCTCCGCGCGGCGCGATGCGTCCTCCGAGTACCGCGCCCCGTACGCGCCGGTCCAGATGCCGATGGTGCCGATGTCTTCCGTGACAGTCATGGCTCGGACAAGGGCAAGGGCCGGGCAACTATTCCCGCTGTTCCCGCGGTCGGCGCTGCGAGCAATTTTCCATGCCATCGCGCCACTGGGGTGGAGTATCCGCAAGGCTGCCGATGCTTGTGAGCGTGCTCGTCAACTCCGCCTGCGGGCGAGCGAGTTGACGGTCGCGTAAGGGATGGGTGGGCGAAGTCGGCCGTTCGCTTCCTCCGTGCATCTCGCCGCGGGTTTCTCTGTGCATCTCACCCCGGGCGTTTGATCGATCATTTCTCAGCTCTTGACGTGCTCGTCATGGCCAAGCAACATCCTCCCGCACTGAGTGAGAGAAATTATCACTCTATGCGAATCGTAAGTCGGCAAGAAATCGCAAGAGGTCGGCAAGAGCAAGGAGCGTGAGGGTGAAGGTCGGGATTCTGGGCCTGGGTGAGGCTGGTGCCCTGTATGCGGCGGGATTCGTGGAGCATGGCTGGGAGGTGGTCGGCTTCGATCCGGGCGAGGTGCCCACGCCGGCGGGCGTCACGCGGGCGGTCACCACTCAGGAGGCGGTGCAGGGGTGTGACCTGGTGCTCGGCCTGACGGGTGCGAAGGCGGCGCTGGCCGTGGCGAGGGAAGCGGCACCGCATCTGCGGTCGACGACCGTCTATGCGGACTTGAACGCGGCAGCCCCTGAGCTGAAGCGGAAGATCGCCGAGGTGGTCGGCGAAGCGTCTGCCGCGGTCTTCGCCGATGTCTCGGTGATCGGGTCGGTGCCGAAGTACCGCCATCGGACCGCCCTGGTCGTCAGCGGCCGAGGGGCCTCATTGGTCGCCGACTACTTCGGCGCTCTCGGCGCCCCGGTGGAGGACCTGGGGGCGGAGGCCGGGGCGGCCTCGGCGCGCAAGTTGCTGCGCAGCCTGTTCATGAAAGGGCTGGGCGCCATCATCGTGGAGGCCGTGGAAGCGGGCCGGGCGGCCGGCGACGAGCTGTGGGTTCGCGAGCAGATCGCGAAGGAGCTCGTGGACGGCGAGGGCGCCTTGGACCGGCTGTACGACGGGACGTACAAGCATGCCGACCGGCGGGCCCGGGAGGTGTCGGCGGCCGCGGAACTCGTAGCCGAACTCGGCCTCGATACCGGACTGGCGCGGGCCATCGGCGAACTGCACGCGCTCGCCGGCCGCTCCGAGGGGTTGCGGGACACTTCCCGGCTGACGCCTGAGTTGCTGTCGGCGTACGCGGGGCTGGCGACGGCGAACATCGGTGACGCCACCGACCGGCTGGGGCTGCTGGACTCCGGCATCAGCGCACTGTGGCCCGGCGCGCGGGCGGTGGGCCGCGCGTTGACGGTGTGGACCAGGGCCGGGGACAACCAGGTGCTGCACCAGGCCGTCAAGCTCGCCGAGCCCGGTGACATCATGGTCGTCAACGGCGAGGGAGACACCTCGCGCGCACTGATCGGAGAGCTGATCGCCGAGCGGGCCCGGGCCCGGGGCGTGGTCGGCATGGTGCTGGACGGCGCCGCCCGTGACGTCGAGGTACTCGCCGAGATGGGCTTCCCCGTGTGGGCACGTGCGGTCACCCCCGCCGGCCCCTACAAGTCCGGGCCCGGCCGGGTCGGTGTGCCGGTCGCCGTCGGCGGTGTGGTCTGCCACCCCGGTGACCTGGTCGTGGGGGACGGCGATGGTGTCGCGGTCGTCCCGGCCGACCGTGCGGCCGCCGTCCTGGTCGCCGCGCGCGAGGTGGAGGCAGACGAAGCACGACGACGTGCCGACATCCGCGCCGCGGCCGCTGCCGTACCAGGAGGAGCATCATGATCGCCGTATGGGCACTGGGCTGCTACATCGCGGCCATCATCGTGTGGAACGCCGTCCTGAGACGCAACATCGGCGAGGCGCTGATCGTCGGCTTCGTGGTCACGGGCCTGTTCGCCGGGGGCGACATCGGGCACGTCATGTGGCGCGGCTTCGCCGAGGCCATGCAGGAGGAGGTCACCTTCGCCGCCCTGGCCTTCGTCTTCATGAGCTACCTGCTCGCCCGTACCCCCGTACTGGACCAGCTGCTGGGCATCCTGAATTCGCTGCTGGGCCGACTGCGCGGCGGCCCGGTCTACACCTCCACCGTCGCCGCCGGCGTCTTCGGCGCCATCGCCCACGTCGGCGCGGCGGTGACCGCGGCCGTGGGGTCGGTGACGATCCCCTGGATGAAGCGCTCGAAGGTCAGCGGCGAACTCGCGGCCACTGTCGCGGCCGGCGGTGCCGGCATGGGCGTGACCTTCCCCTTCAGCTCCACGATGTTCATCCTCATGGGCACGGCCGGTGTGGCGTCCCTGGCCACCACCGACGACATCGTCCTGCCCCTGTTCCTGGGTGGCCTGTGGTGCCTCGGATACCGCCTGGTCGCCGCCTTCGTCATGGTGCGCCGCCACAAGGTGCAGCCCATGGACCGCGCCGACCTGCTCCCGCTGCGCGCCAGTCTGGGCGCGGGCTGGACGAGCCTGTTCCTGTTCGTCGGGATCGTGGTGCCGCTGCTGCTGACCAGGGGCCCCTCCGGCGGTGCCCTGGGCGACTGGGTCGGCACGAAGATGTCGGACGCGATCAGCCTGATCACCTGGATACCCGTCCTGCTGATCGCCACCGTACTGATCCTGGGCCGACGCCACCTGCCGCGTACGGGCCGGGAGTGGTGGCAGGTGCTGGGCGGCGCGGCTCCGCAGTTCGGGGTCATCGGCGTCACCATCGTGGCCGCCTTCTCCGCATCCAACGTGCTCGGCGAGCTCGGGCTGCCGCAGCAACTGACCGAGCTGCTGGCCGGAGTGGACGCTCCCCTGTGGGCCATGGCGCTGATCGTGGGCGTCCTCGTGGTCGGCGTGGCGATCCCGCTCACCGCCAGCGCCACCATGGCCGCCATCGGCCCGGTAGCGGTCTCCTCACTGGTCGACGCCGGGGTGCCACCCGCCACCGCCTGCGTCGCGGTCCTCATCTTCGCCTCGACCGAGGGCGCCTCGCCGCCGTCCGGCGCCCCCATCTACGTCGCCAGCGGCATCGCCGGCATCGACCCGGCCCGCACCTTCGTGCCGCTGGCCACGTACTACTGCGTTCCCATCCTGCTCATCGGCGCCGCGGTGGCCACCGGCGTCCTGCCCGTCTGAACCGAGAGGCCGCGCCATGCCCCACCGTCTGCTGCAACCACTCTTCCGCCTCAGCATCCTCGTCTTCCTGACCGGTGGCCTCGTCATCGTGCTCGGCCAGGCCCTCGGCATCGTCCTCGGCGACGCCCGCTGGGTGGCGGCGATGGAAAGCGGCGTCCAGCCGTCCACCTGCATCGCCGCGAGCATCTGCGGCATCCTCTCCTTCGCCCTCTCCTACCGCAGGCCCGACCGGCCCCAGGGTCCCGGGGCCGGCGACCGCCCCGCCGAGCAGGCCGTCACCACGCGCCGCTCGGACTGAGCTCGCCCGCGCCGAGCCTCCTGGGTGGACCTTGTGCGATCCACTCCCTGCTCGCACACTGATAGGTCTTATCAAGACCGCATCGCCACCTCCGTGCGCCGAGCAGACCATCCAGGAGCCGATCGATGACCACCGCGCCCGCGTCCACCATGCGATCCCTCGACCGGGCCTTCGATGTTCTGGGCGTCCTGGACGACGGCCGGCAGCCACTGCGCCTCAGCGAGGTCGCCCGCCGCGCGGACCTGCACGTGGCCACCGCCCAGCGCATCCTCAACGTGCTCGTCGAACGCGGCTACGCAGCGAAGGAGGAGGCCGGTTACGTCGCCGGACCCGCCGCCCTCGCCACGGCCCACGCCTTCCTGGTCAACAACCGCCTCAGCCAGGTGGCCCTGCCCGTCCTGCAGGAACTGGCCGCGACCACCAGCCTGACGGCCAGCCTGTACGTACGCGTGGCACTCGCCCGCGTCCTCATCGCCCGCGTCCAGGGACGCAACCCCCTGCGCTACCAACTCCCCATCGGTGAGAAGCTGCCCCTGCACCTCGGTGCCGGCAAGGCGCTGGCCGCATGGCTCCCCGACGCGGAACTCGACACTCTCATCGAGCGGACCACGCCCTTCACGTGGATCTCCGGCCAGCAGGTCACCGCCGACGACCTGGCAGCCGACCTGCGCCGGATCAAGCAGGACGGTTACGCCCTCTCCCTGAGCGAACGCGTCCTCAACGTCACCGCCGTCAGCGCGCCCATCCACCGCGACGACCACGTCCTGGGCGCACTCAGCATCACCGGAACCAGCGGCGAGCTCACCGAGGACGACCACGCCCGCCTCATCGGCGAAGTACGCCGGGCAGCCGACGCCATCGCCGCCCGCTGCCCCTGACAGAAAGCCTCCCGTGCCAGTTCCCGTGCCACTGCCCACGTACCGACAACTCACCGAGCGCACCGACGCTCCCGCCGGATCCAGCTGGTACCTCTTCACCGACCATCCCGAACGCGGCATGGCCAACTTCGCCGGACCGCACGAACTGCTCCGCGCCGCGGGCAGCGTCGTGCACGGCCACGCGTTCAACCTGGACTACGCCCTGGACGCCTTCGACCCGCCCATGTCCAAGTCCCGCGGCGTCCCCCGCCACCGCATCACCGCCAAGCACGACCAGGCCCGCGACGACGTCCTGGACGGCTTCCACCTCCAGGCCGCCACCCAGGTCGACGGCCTGCGCCACCGCCGCGCGTCAGGCCACGGCTTCTACAACGGCGTACCCGACCACGAGATCGTCCCCGGCAACCCGCGCCTGGGCGTACAGATGTGGGCCGAAGTCCCCCTGGCCGGCCGCGGGCTGCTGATCGACGTCGACGGACTGCTCCGCGACCGCGGCACCCCGCTGCACCACACCGACGGCCCAGCGCTCACCATCGACCTGCTGGACGAGGCCCTCGACGCACAGGGCTGCCACGTCGAGCCAGGGGATCTGGTGCTGGTTCACACCGGCTGGGCGGACTGGTACCTCACCACGACGCCCGAGCAGCGCGCCGAGACCCGCGCCCGAAGGTGTGCCACCGGCTTCGCCCAGAGCCGCGCGTTCGCCGCCTGGTGCTGGGACCACCGCATCGCACTGATGGCAACCGACACCTTCGCCGTCGAAGTCCTGCCCGTACTCGCCGACAGCGACTTCCGCGACAGTGCTCCCGAGGACGACGGCATGATGCACCAGGAACTCATCGCCAAACTCGGCCTGCCCTTGGGCGAACTGTGGAACCTCACGGCCCTCGCCCAGGACTGCCGCGCCACCGGCCGCTGGGACAGTCTCCTCACCGTCAAGCCCCTCAACCTGACCGGCGGCGTCGGCTCACCGGCCAACGCCACCGCCCTCCGCTAGGCCGTGTCTGAGAGGTCGGTGACGCGGCTGGAGCCGCATTGCCCGGCCTCGCTGCCGGTCACGAAGCAGCTGATGGAGACCTGAGTTGCCGTCAGGTCCGAGTACGACGGCGGGCGCCGCTCCTCCCTGGGACGAGGAGGAGCGGCGCCCGGTGGTGCGGTTCCGTCAGACGAGCCAGCCCACGAAGTGGATGACGCCGGCCAGCACGTTGGTGAGGAAGTTCATCGGGTCGTTCTCCTAGTACATGGTGCGTTTGCGGGACACGCCCCCGCGCCGGAAAGGGACTTCGGCCGAGGGCGGCGCGGTGACGGTCTGCAGCCCGTCGCTTGCGCCCCGTAAGCTTCACCTGCCTCAAGCAACCAATGAAAGCCCTTTGGTGGGCGATCACGCGTTCCGGGGAACAACCGCTCCCGTGTTCGTGTGTTCGTAGCCGGGTGCGTGCCGGCTCAGTCGAGCCCTTCGCCCAGGGCGGCGATCGCGGCCGGGTCGTGGCCCGCGGCGAGCAGCGGGGCGCGGACGTCGCGGTCGAGGTCGGGCAGGTGGCCGAGGAGGACGTCGGCGGGGCCGTGGATCTCCACCCGGCCGAGCGCCGCGGGCAGCAGCAGCGTCTCGGCGCGCCCGAGGGTCTCGCTGCCCGCCCCGTACGCCACGGTCACCGCGGGCCCCGCGTTGCTCAGCACGAGCGCGGTGTCGAAGGGGCGGACCAGCGGCGCCGGCGTCTGCGCGCCCACCCGCCACCGCTCCAGCGCGAAGTACGGGCCGGCGCAGAGCATTCGGCCCGTCGCCCCGTCGGGTGACGGGAGGCGCAGGCCCGGGTGGAAGTCCGGCCGGGCGTCCGGTCGCCACTCCGCGAGCAGCGCCTCGATGTTCGCCCGCCACTCCGCTTCATCGAGCGCCGAGCCGTCCTCCATCCGGTGCCGCATCGCGTGCTGCTGCAGATCCGAGGTCTGCTCGATCTCGTACACCAACGTGTCGGGGCCGAAGCGGTGCAGCGTCCCCGCCGGCACGTACAGGGTGTCGCCCGGGCGCACCGGCAGCCGCCGCAGCACCGCCTCGAAGTCCTGGTCGAGCAGCGTCTGCCGCAGCCGCGCCCGGTCCACCCCGGGCAGCACGCCCGCGTAGGCGACCGTCCCGGGCGGCGCGTCCAGGATGTGCCACGCCTCGGTCTTGCCGTTCGGCTCGCCCTCCCGTTCGCGGGCCGCGGTGTCGTCGGGGTGCAGATGGACCGGGAGCGGGCGGTGTCCGTCGATGAATTTGGTCAGCAGCGGAAAGCGCGTGCCGTGCCGGCCCCGCCCGACCAGCTCCTCGGGGTGTTCCAAGGTCAGTTGCCGCAGGGGCCGGCCGGCCAGTGGGCCGTTCCCGATCCGCGCGCCGTCGCCGTCCACGTCGCTGACCTCCCAGGTCTCCGCGACGGGGCCTTCGGGCAGCCCGCCGCGCCCGAGTTGGTCGGGGATCGCGCGGCCGCCGAAGACGTGTTGTTTGACGGGCGTCGTCAGTCGCAGGGGGTACCAGTCCATGCGGTCAGTGTCACGCCCGGCCGCCGCGTCGTGCGGCCCGGCGCGCCCGCGGGGTTTCCGGCACGGCGAATTCCGGGATTGCCGGGCTCTTCCCCCATTTTTATGCTGCCGCCATCGGAATCTGCCGGGGGAGGTAGCTGTGTTCGTGGTCAGTCGGTATTTCCTGTGGGTGACGGGGCGCCTGACGACTTCCGTGACGCTCAGGCTCGATCCGGGCCGCCGCTATCTCCTCACCGGCGGCCTCACCGGAAAATACGGTGCCGAATACGGGCAGGTGTTCATCTCGACGGTGTGCGTGCGGCGCGGCAGTGACCAGGTGCTCTGTGGGGTACGGGACGATCCCGCCGACTCCCCGGCGGACAACATTCGTCGGCTGAACATCGACGAATTCCTGGAGAACGCGACGCGAGTGACCGTGAAACTCCGCAGCGACGGCGGCGGACACCGTGCCGAGGGAATCCTCTACGACATCACCTGAAAGCCCAGTGGTCGACGAGAAAGGGCACAGCACGATGAAAACGGTCAGCTATGTCGTCTACGACGGGGACACCGGCACCGTCCTCCACATCCACGCCGAACCGGTGGAGCTGGAGAGCACCCCGGAGGAAATCCTGCTCCACGCCGACCCGCGACGGCAGCGGCAGAACCTGAAGGTGCTCAAGGTGCCCGCCGACGCGCCGGCCGCCGCCCCGATGCGGGTCGTGGACGACCGCATCGTCTACGGGGCCGACGGCCGCGAGGCGGAGACCGAGGCGGCGGTGGGTGGCGCGGGCGTGATCGACGGTACCCCCGAGGAGACGGTCGAACGCGCCTATGAAACCCGCTGAGCCGTCCGGCCCCCGCCCGACACGGTGGACCGCCATTCGACGCCGCGCCCCATGGGGCCCTAGGGTCGTGCCCTACAACGTGTAGGAGGAGGGTGGGCCGACCCGCTCACGGTGACCGGTGGAGCAGCGGGCGGGACGCCGCGGTCATCGCTGAGGAGGGTACGTGGGACAGCGCGCGCCGGAGGTGCCGGGCACAGGACGCGATCCGTTCTTCGACAACGCGAAACTGCTGGCCATGGTGCTGGTCGTGGCGGGACACGCCTGGCAGCCGCTCAAGGACAGTCACGCCGTGTGGTCCGCGTACCTGTTCCTTTACATGTTCCACATGCCGCTGTTCATCGTGATCTCCGGCTATTTCTCGCGGAGTTTCGTCCTCAAGCCCGAACAGGGCAAGCGGCTCCTCACGGGCGTCGCGCTCCCGTACCTCGTCTTCGAAACCGCCTACACGCTGTACGGCAACAACGTCGACGGCCGGCACAACGACCTCAGCCTGCTCTCCCCGTGGTACCTCACCTGGTTCCTCGCCGCGCTCTTCGTATGGCGGCTCACGGCTCCCGTGTGGCGGGCGATGCACCCCTACGTCGCGGTCGGACTCGCCTTCGCCGTCGCGCTGATCGGCGCCGCCACCTCGGTGAGCGGCATCCTCAACCTCGACCGCGTGCTGCAGTTCCTGCCCTTCTTCGTCATCGGCCTGGTGCTGCGCCCCGAGCACTGGCAACTGCTGGGCGCCCGGTGGGTGCGGATCGCCTCCGTACCGGTGCTGGTGGCGGGCGCGGCCTTCGCGTACTGGGCCAAGGGCCGGATGACGGCGCAGTGGGCCATGCACAACCACAGTTGGGGCGAACTGCACGTCTCCTGGCCGATCGGCGTGGCGATGGTGCTGGGCACGACGCTCTGCTCGCTCGTGCTCTCGGCGGCGTTCCTGGCGCTCGTACCGCGTCGCCGCACGTGGTTCACCTCGCTCGGCGCCGGCACGCTCTGCGCCTATCTGCTGCACGGCTTCTTCGTGCGCACCGCCGCCTGGAAGGGCTGGTTCGACGCGGC
This sequence comes from Streptomyces niger, assembly GCF_000718305.1. Classification (GTDB taxonomy): domain Bacteria; phylum Actinomycetota; class Actinomycetes; order Streptomycetales; family Streptomycetaceae; genus Streptomyces; species Streptomyces niger. Next base: position 110,426 of record NZ_JOFQ01000015.1, on the reverse strand, counting down.
GTTCTGGCACACCCCGGCCGGTGAACTGGCCGTCACCGTCTTCGGCGTCGCCCTCGCACTGATCCTCACCTCGGCCCCGGTACGCCGTTTCTTCCGCCCGGTCATGGAGCCCCGGATGGACTGGGCCTTCCGCATGCCGCTCGCGCGCCGTCAAGCACCCGCCCGGCCGGCCGAGGAGGCCCCCACGCCGGCCGCGACCGCGGGCAGCCGCACGACCGGCGGCTGAGGGCGCCGACCGCGTCCGCCCGGGCCCGCGCAGGGGCGGGCGCCTCAGCCGGTCGAGCCCACGTTGCGTCCGGCCACCGGCACGTCCAGCGGCCGGGCGAGGCCGACCACGCCCTCGTCGAGGCGCTGGAGGTGGCGCAGCACGCGGTAGGTGACGGTGCCGGAGCGCGGGGTGCCGGTGTCGTCCACGTCCAGGATCGAGGCGATGCTCGCGCCGGCGGTGACCTCGCCGCGGGTGTTCTCGTCCACCACCCGGGCGACGATGACGTCGATGTTGCGGGCGATGCGCCGGCCCGCCCGCTCCAGCCGCGGGTCGGCCGCGACGGTCTTGCTGTACGGCACCAGCTCGGCGGTCGCCGCGAGCGAACGGGCGTGGTACGCGCAGGTCTCCAGCAGCGCCACCAGGTAGCGGGCGGTCTGCCGGCGGACCCGCAGCGGCGTGATCGGGTGCGTCAGCGGCTGGGTGGAGGCGCGCAGGTCGTCCAGCGCGGTGTCCAGGTCCCGCGCCTTGTCCAGCAGGTCGACGGCGGGGCCGCCACTGAGCTGCTCCACCGCGGCCGACACCACGTCCCGCAGCCGCTCCAGCACCGTGCCCAGCAGTTCGTCCGTCCGGCTGTCGGTGTGCACCGGCAGCACCAGCACGGCCGCGATGATGCCGCAGGCCGCGCCGAGCGCCGTCTCCTCGATGCGCAGGATCAGCACGTCCAGGCTGTAGGTGTTCAGCAGCGTGTAGAGCAGGCCGAGCATCGCGGTGACGCAGAAGGACATCAGCGCGTACGACAGCGGGGCCGTGAAGAACATCCCGAAGATGAAGAGCAGGACCAGGCCGAACGCGAGCCAGGTGTTGTTGCCGACCAGCCCGGCGAGCGCCACACCGGCGACCACGCCGAGGACGGTGCCCACCAGCCGGCGGTACCCCTTGACCATGATCTCGCCCGTCGAGGCGGTGTTGAGGAAGACGACCCAGCAGGTCAGCACCGCCCAGTACCAGCGCTGGCTGGAGAGGAACTCGCCGCCGATGATGGCCAGCGTCGAACCCACCGCGACCTGGAACGCGGCCCGCGTGGTGGGCCGCCGCAGCCCGGTGCGCTCGTCGCCCGCCTTCTCCTCCGCCTCCTCGTCGAGGCCGGCCATGGCGACGTCCTCGGCGTCGAACTCCTCGCGGGAGCGGGCCGTCGCGGGGCTGTCGTCGGACTGGTCCTGCGGCCCGTCCAGCGCGAGGCGCAGACCCAGCACGGCGCGCGCGGCCTCACCGATGCCGCGGAAGACGTCCTGGGTGGCGGGGGAGGCCGTCGGCAGCTTCTCCTCGTCCCGGTAGCCGAGCAGCCGGTTCCGTACGTGGGCCACGGCCATGCCGCCCCCGCCCCCGGCGGGGCGTGCGATCAGCAGGTGCAGGGCGTTGAGGTCACGGCGCAGGGTGCCGGTCGTGGCGTCCTCGGTCGGCGTACGGTGCGCGGCGACCGGCACCGGCGCGTGCGGCAGGTGCAGCGTGATGGTGTCGGCGCGTTCGGAGCTGCGGGCGTTGAGCAGGGTGACGCCCAGCCGCTCGGCGGCGATCTCGGCGTCGGCGATGCGGCGCTGCAACCGGGCGGCGGTGGCCGCGTCCCGGGTGCCCTCCTCCAGCCGGCCCTGGATCATCAGGGCCGCCTCGTGCAGCCGGGCGGTGCGCTGCCGCAGGGTGTCCAGGACCTTGTCCAGCTCCTCCGGGGTGCTGTCCAGCAGCTCGACCTGGGCCGCCACCAGCTGCGCGAGCCGCGCCCGGAACGCCTCGCGGAGCCGTCCCAGCGTGCGTTGCGGGGTCTCCGGCACCACGGCGAACCGTACGACCGCGCTGCACGCGAACGCGACGGTCAGCGTCAGGTACAGCTCCGGCAGCGTGTCGACGGTGGCGCGGACGAACAGCGAGACGAAGTAGACCTGGAAGCCGATCAGGCCGAGCGCCGTGCCGCGGTCGCCGAACCTGCGGCCGTAGACCGCGCCGAAGATCAACAGGACGAAGAAGACGTCACCCGCGATGACCTGGGCGTGCAGCAGTGCCCCCAGCGACATCGAGGCGAGGGCGACGGGCAGCGCGCAGGCGAGCGTGACGGCCTGCCCGCGCACCTCCTTCTCCTTGATGGCGAAGGTGCCGACCATCGCCGCCATGGCGCCCGCCACCATGTGTGTGACGTCCGTGCCGAGCAGGGCGAGGACGGCGAGGGTCAGGGTGATCGCACCGACCGTCCGCAACCCCGCCATCAACCGCAGCAGTCCGGGGTCGGACGCCGCGAAACGGTCCCAGGTGCCGGTACGGGCCCGCCGTATCGCTGCCATCACGCTGCCGTACTCTCCCGTTGCTCGCCATGATCCATGGAGGCCCCAGCATCCCATGACCACCGCCTTGGTACCCAGGACCCGTCCGCGGGGAAGCCGAGGTCCGGGGGTTATTCGGGGGTTGTCCGGGGGCTGTCCGGGAGTTGTCCGGAGGCCGGCAGGCCGTCGCACAACTCGGCGACGAGCCCGCGCGCGTACTCCTCGTCCGTCTCCGGAAGGGAGAACACGACCCGGAAATAGAGCGGAGCGACCACGCGGTCCAGTACCCGGTCCAGGGACGGCGTCTCCTCGCCCCGCCGGGCCGCGGCCTCCAGCGCGGCCTGGAACCGTGTGCTGACCCGCTCCAGGCACTCCCGCAGGCCGGCCCTGCGGTCATCCACGTCCGGTGCCACCTCGGCGCGGAAGAACGCCACGCCGCCGGGCCGGGACAGGTCGGTGAGCGTCCACACCGCGGCGTGGCCGAGGTCGGCGCGCAGGTCGCCGAGGAGTTCCGGAGCCGCCTCGTCCTTGCGCTGGGCGGCCACGTCCGCCAGGAGCGCGGAAGTCGTGCCCCAGCGGCGGTAGACCGAGCTGGGGTTGACGCCGGCGCGGCGCGCCACCGCGGGGAGGGTCACCTTGTCGGCGCCGACTTCCTGCACGAGGTCGACCGTCGCCCGGTGCACGGCGGCGCGTACGCGGGCGCTCCGGCCGCCGGGCCGGGTGTCTTTGCTTTTGGCGGGCATGACTCCATCTTAAAGCAAAGAGTTGCGCTTTAAGGGTGCGCCTCTTTAGGCTGCCAAAAGCAAAGTTCATTGCTTTAAATCATTTCTTGGAGGATCCATGTCTCAGCACGAGGCCGCCCACCGGCTCGGCGAGCAGTTCCACGCCTTCCTCACCGCCGGAGACTGGGCCGGCATCCGGACGCTGCTCACCGACGACGTCACCTGGACGCTGCCGGGTGACAACACCGTCTCCGGCACGGCGCGCGGCGCGGACGAGGTCGTGGAGCGGGCGAAGAAGATCGCCTCGTACGGCCTGCGCTTCGAGTTGCTGCACATCCTCGTCAGCCGCGAGAACATGGCGCTGTCCCTGCACAACACCGCTCAGCGGGACGACGTCAAGCTGGACGAGTACCTGAGCACCGTCTGCCGCCTGCGCGACGGCAGGATAGCGAGCATCGAGACGTACCTGTCCGACGTCCCCGGCATGAACGCCTTCTTCGTCTGAGGCCGTTGAGGGGCGAGCGCCGCGGCGGCGGTGACCGCACCGGCCGCGCGCCGCGGCCCGGCGGGCGCCGCCGCGGCGCCTCTTGCCGCCTCGATCGATCGTGTTAGGTTAGCCTTACCTTACTGAGATCGGGGTGGGTCATGCCGATACCGGAACCGCTCGCCGGCGCGACATGCGTCCCGTCGTCCGCGTGCCCCCGCGCCCTGCCGCTCACCGCGGCCCAGCGCGAGGTGTGGGAGACGCGGCACGGCCCGGAGGATCCGGCGTACCAAAGCGCCGAGTACCGGGAGATCCACGGCCCGTTGGAACCCCGGTTGTTCGCGCAGGCGCTCCAGCGCACGGTCGGCGAGGCGAGCGCGCTGCGTATGCGGTTCTTCGTCACGACTGACGGGCCCCGGCAGTGCGCGCGCGTCATCGAGGCGCCGGGCAAGGGCTTCCCCCTGCACCGCGCGGACCTGCGCGACCGGCCGGATCCGGACGCCGAGGCGCAACGCTGGATGGCGGCGGACCTGGCCCGCCCGTTCCCGCCGGACGGCCCGTACTTCCGGTACGCGCTGTTCCGGGTGGGGGAGGACCGCTGGCTCTGGTACCGACGCATCCACCACCTCGTCGTGGACGACTTCGGGCGCGACCTCCTCGTCCGGCGGACCGCCGAGGTGTACGACGCGCTCGCCGCCGGCCTGCGCCCTCCGGACAGCCCCTTCGGCCGCCTCTCGGCACTGATCGCGGACGAGGCGGCGTACGGCGCGTCCGACCGGTACACGGCCGACCGGGTCCATTGGTCCGCCACCCTGGGCGACCGCCCCGTGCCGCCCGTGCTCGCGGGCCGCACCGCGCCGCCCGCCCGCACGGCCCTCCGTGACGACGTGGCCGTACCCGGTCATCTCGCCCGAAGAATCGGCCGGTTGTCGGCGGACCTGGACGCCTCCCGGGCCGAGGTGCTCACCGCCGCGCTGGGGCTGCATGTCGCGCGCACCACGGGCGCGACCGACGTCCTGCTCGGCGTGCCGATGTCCGGCCGCACCGGACCGACGGCGCTGAGCGTCCCCGGCGTGCTGCGCACCGTACTCCCGCTGCGTCTGACGGTGCGTCCGCACGACACCTTCGCGACGCTGATCCGGCAGACCGTCCTCGGCCTCCGGGCCGCCCGGCGCCACCAGCGCTACCCCCTGGCCGACCTCCGGCGCGACCTCGGACGGAGCGCTACGGGGCCGGCCCTGGTGGGCCCGATCGTCGCGGCACGGGAGCCCGGTGACGACATCCTCCTCGCAGGCGCGCCCACGGTCGCCCACCCCCTCACCGACGGGCCCGTCCACGACCTCGCCGTGACCCTCTGCGACGGCGGTTCGGAGCTGCGCATCGCCTGCGCCGCCCACCCGGGGCTCTACACGGCGGTGCGCCTGCGGACGCATGTGGCGGGCCTGTTCGACGTGGTGGCGGAGTGCGGCCCGCACACCCCGCTCGGTGTGCCGGGCCGCGCCGCCCGCGCCGGCCGGCGGCCGCTCAGCGGTGCCCGGGCGCGCCGCTGACGGCGGGGGCCGGGCGAAGCCCGCCGGCCGCCCGGCCACCCGGCGTACTGCCCAGTGCGTAGAGCCGTTCGGCCACGTCACACACCCAATCCGGTGCCCGGCAGCCGCCGTCGGGGTGCCGCCGCGGGGCGCCGGGCGCGGTGTCCGGCAGTTCCTCGTGCACCACGGAGCGGCCGTGTGCCGCGTACAGCGAGGTCGTGCACAGCGTCCGGCCCGCGGCCAGGTGCAGCAGGCAGGCGTCGAGCCGGCCGCAGGCCCGGGCGAGCACCCGCAGGGCGTCGAGTTCGCCGCGGACGGCCCGTGGCCCGGAGGGCGGCTCGCCCGGGCCGGGCCGGGCGTCGCAGTGCGCGACCACGGCGGGTCGCGTGCGCAGCAGGGTGGTCTGCACGGCCGCCGCGTCGCCGAGGTCGAGGTCGTCCCGGCCCAGCGGCAGGAACCGCTGGCCGTTCGCGCGCAGCAGCGCGCACAGCCCGCGCCCGACCTCGCCGTCCGCTCCGGTCACCAGCCAGCAGCTCATCGCGCGCCTCCCGAGCGGCCGCACTCGGCGAGCAGCCGGCCGGTCAGCTCGGCGGCGGTCAGTTCGGCCCCGTCGCCGAGGTCGTGGACCTGTCCGGCCGCGCCGCCGTCGAGTGTCAGCCGCAACGCCCGGTAGTGGTCGTAGACGTAGACGAACCGGGTCACCCCGGCGTGCACGGCCGACCGGAGGAGGGTGCGGGTGCCCGGCAGGTCGGAGCCGGTGCGGGCCGCTTCGGGTTCTTCGGCGAGGTGGACGACGAGCTCGTGGTGGCGCATCAGTTCCTGTACCAACGGGCCGTCGTGGACGTCGCCGGGTACGTGGTCGACGCAGGCCCGGCCGGCGAAGGGCGGTGGCCCGGCGGGGCCGCGGCCGGCGGACGGGTCGAGCACGGTGACGGCGCGCGGGGCGCTCACAGGGGTGGCGGACAGCAGTGCCCTGAGAAAGGGCGAGCCGGTGAATCCGGCGCGGCCGGTGACGAGCAGACGCATGGGCGGCCTCCCGGGCGGGACAAATCCGTAGGACCAATGAAGTTAGCTTAGGCTAACCTAACTATGTATGGTCGCGGCAGGGCGGTCACAGGGGCCGCCCGCCGCTCAGGAAAGCGGGAAAGATGTACGTCCTCGTCGGTCCCGGCGCTCAGGACTCGCGGCCGTTCCGCACGGCCGGTCCCTGCGTCGAACGCCTCGCCGCCCGGCTCGCCACCGCCGCCACCGAAGCCGAACGCGGCGCCCTGCTCGCCGCGTTCTGGGCGGACGCCGAACGGCGCGGCACGCCCCTGATCGAAGAGGCCGCGGGGGAGTCCGGCGACCGCGCGGTGACGTTCCTCTGGCGCGGCCACCGGGCCACCGGCCATGTACTGCTGCTCGCCGACGGCCTCACCGACCACGACGACCTGACCGGCTCGCTGCTGGACCGACTGCCCGGCACCGACGTCTGGCACCTGACGTACCTGCTGCGCGCCGGCAGCCGCGGGTCGTACAAGCTGGCCGCCGACATCTCGCCCGGCGGCCCGCCCGCCGACCCCCGCCGCCTCCGGCAGCGCTTGCGCGCCCTGTGCGTGTTCGCCGACGCCGACCCACTCAACAGGTGCACGGTAGAAGTGGGTTGGGGGGCGGAAGACGGATCCTCCTACGTCCTGCCCGGCGGCCCCGGGTGACGCGGCGCCCCGTCCGCCGGGCCTGTGTCGTTACCGGACAACGCGGCGCTGGTACGGGCCGCGCGCGGTGCGGGCCGCCGGGCGGCGGTGACGGCTGTGCCCTGCCGGTGGTCCGGGCCGGCCGGCGGCCGGCTCAGCTTCGGCCCAGCAGTGCCGCGGAGAGACCGCACAGGGCCGTGATGAGGTCCTGGCCGAGCTGGCGCCAGCGGGCCTCCGTCTCGGAACGGTCGATCCGGCCGTTCGCCAGGTCGTGCTCCAGCTCGGCGAAGGCGTGCACGCTGAGCTGGCGCACCATCGCGTTGTGCCGCTGGAGCAGGCCGGGATCGACGTCCTTCCGCCGCACCGCGCCGTAGGTGTCCAGGATGCGGTGCGACGGGGTGTTCAGGTGCTCCTGGATCACGTACGCGCGCAGCGCCGGCTCGACGAGCGCCTGGGCGAAGAACCGGGCGCCCCAGGTCGGCCCCGGGGCCTCGATGTGGTACTCGACGCCCGGCATGATGAGGCACGTGAAGTGCTCCTCCAGGGACACCGTCCGCTCGGTGCCGAGCGCCTCGACCATCGCGATGCGCCGCTCCTCGATGACGTCCGTGTAGCGCGACAGGATCGCCTTGATGAGCTCGTCGCGGCCGTGGAAGTGGTACTGCACGGCGGAGTTGTTGCGCTGGCCGGCCGCCTCGCTGATCTGCCGTACGGAGACGTTCGCGAAGCCCCTTTCGGCATAGAGCCGCTCCGCGGTGCGCATCAGCTTGTTCCGTGCGAGCACCGAGCGGGGGGACGGCGAGGCGGCCGGCGCGGTCGTGTTCATTCCGCGAGTCGGATGGCTCCGGTCGGGCACCCCGCGGCCGCGGCGCGCACGTCTTCGAAGTCCTCCGTCGACGGCGCCTCTTCCAGCAACATCACGACGCCGTCCTCCTCCCGCTGGTCGAACACCCGGTCGGCCCTGAGGACGCACAGTCCGCTGCCGCAGCACGCGTCCTGGTCCACGGTGATCTTCATGCTACCTCCTCGCTCCCTGCCGTCCGGTGGTGCGCCGCGTCACCACGTGACCCACAGTTCCTGCAGACCACCGGCCGCCACGCCCTCGCGCTGGCGCAGCTGTTCCGGAGTGTCCCGCAGCCGCAGGCCGGGCAGCCGGCGGGCGAAGGTGTCCAGTACGACCTTCAGCTCCACCCGGGCCAGCGTCTGGCCGACGCAGAAGTGCGGCCCGGCACCGAAGGTGACGTGCTGACTGCTGTTGTCGCGGTGCGCGTCGAAGCGGTCGGGCTCGGGGAACTTGCGCGCGTCCCGGTTGGCGGCCGCCAGGTTGACCAGCAGGCTGCTGCCCGAGCCGACCGGCTCCCCGCCGACCTCGATGTCCTCGGTGATGAAGCGGGGGATGCCCACACCGGCGAGGGGGTCCATCCGCAGGCACTCCTCCACGGTGCCGGTGACCAGCTCCGGGTCGGCGACCACGGCCTCGTACCGCTCCCGCTCGGACAGCAGCAGCGCCGTCATCTTCAGGATCATGTTCGAGGTGGTCTCGTGCCCCGCGAGCAGCAGTCCGCGCGCGGTGGAGACCAACTCCTCGTGGCTGAGCCGGCCGTCCTGGCTGTCGGATATCTGGGTCAGCTCACTGAGCAGGTCGTCACCGGGGTGCGCGCGCTTCTGCTCCACCAGGTCCGACGCGTAGTCCATGAAGGCCTGCTGTGCGGCGTCGACCTCGTCCTGCGAGTACTTGGTGAGCGTCAGTGCCACCTCGGACCAGTACGCGAACTTCTCCTGGTCCTCGCTCGGCGCGCCCAGCAGCGCGCAGATGACGCGGACGGGCAGCGGCAGCGCCAGCTCCTGCCGGAGGTCGACCGGGGCTCCCTTGGCGAGCATGGCGTCGATCAGCTCGTCCGCCATCTCCTGGACGCGGGGCCGCCAGGCCTCCATCTTCTTCACGGTGAACGCCCGGCTGAGCAGCCGCCGCCACCGCTGGTGCCCGGGGCCCTCCTGGATGTCGGCGGTGCCGGCGGTGGTCCGGCTGAACAGGCCGCCGTCCTCGGTGTTGGACAGGCGGGCCGCGCCCTTGCGGGACAGGTCGCGGCTGAACCGCGGGTCGGCGAGCAGGGTACGGACCTCGTCGTACCCGGTCAGCAGGCCCACGACGTCGCCGCTGGGCATCCGCACGTGCGCGACCGGGCACTTGGACCGGCTCTCGGCCCATTCGCGCGGCGGCTCCAACACGTGGGGCTGGTCGAACGGGTAGTCAGGGATCGGTGTGGCCTCGTCGGTCATGGGGGGCTCCTCCGGGCGTCGGCTTCCCGGCCACCGTAAGACGCGTGTCTTACTAAGACAATCGTCTTAAGTTGATTGGCCGATATTGCCTCCCCGTGCGGCCCCGCACCTGGATCGCGAATTGGTGTAGACGCGGCCCCGTACCTGGATCGCGATTGGTGTAGACCTTGTCGCCGCCTCGCGGTCGCCCTATGCTCCGGGCCAGTTGTGCAGAGCGAAACGTTCATTGCGTATATTGCAACGCTCGATCCGTAGGGGAATCGATGAAGCCGTTCGCCCGAATAGCCGCTCCGCTGGCCGCACTTGCCCTCGCCGGCCTCACCGTCACCGCCTGCGCGCCCCAGACCTCCGGGAGCCGGGCACCCGAGGACGAGAAGAGCGGGACCCTTCGCGTGTGGCTGTTCCGCGAGGTCGGCAACAAGCCCAAGGAGAAGGTGGTCGACGCGGCCGTCGCCGCCTTCGAGAAGCAGCACAAGGGCACCGACGTCCAGGTCGAGTACATCCCGGTCGACACCCGCGCCCAGCGCATCAAGGCCGCCTTCAACGACCCCGAGAGCGCGCCGGACCTCATCGAGTACGGCAACACGGACACCGCCGGCTACGTCCGGGACGGCGGACTCGCCGACGTCACCACCGAGTTCAAGGCCTGGGACGATGCCGCGGACGCCGACCCCACCGCACAGCAGTCGGTGACCGTCGACGGCAAGGTCTACGGTGCGCCGTTCTTCGTCGGCGTCCGCGCGCTGTACTACCGCACCGACGTTCTGAACGACCTGAACATCGAGCCGCCGCGCTCGCAGGACGAACTGATCTCCGCCGCGAAGAAGGTGCACAAGGCCAGACCCGGGCTCTACGGCCTCGCGGTCGGCGGCGCGTACACCTACGGCGCCCTGCCCTTCCTCTGGGCCAACGGCGGCGAACTCGCGGTGCGGAAGGACGGTACCTACAAGGCGGCCGTCAACACCCCGCAGGCCCGCAAGGGCATCGCCGCGTACGCCTCGCTCTTCGGGGACGCCAACTGCCCGGCCGACAAGTGCGCTTCGCTGGGCGGCAACGCCACCGTCACCGCCTTCACCTCGGGCAAGGCCGCCATGGCGATCGGCGGCGATTTCAGCCACGCCGCCGTCGAAGCGAGCAAGGTCAAGGGCAGGTACGCGGTCGTCCCGCTGCCCGGCGTGAGGAAGAACTCCATCGCCCCGGCCTTCGCCGGCGGCAACAACATCGGCGTCCTGAAGAGCACCTCGCACCGCACCCTGGCCGTCGACCTGATGAAGTCGCTGGCCGGCAAGGACTCCCAGCGCCGGCTGTTCGACGCCATGGGCTTCCTGCCCACCTACACCGACGTGCTCGACGAGGCGGCGGAGAAGGAACCGTTCGTCGAGCCGTTCGTGAAGACCCTGCACGCCGGGGCCAAATCCGTGCCCGCCTCGCCCGCCTGGGGCCAGATCGACGCCTCGCTGATCCTCCCCACCATGTTCCAGGAGATCGTCAGCGGCCGTAAGGGAGTGGGCCGGGCCTCCGACGACGCGGCCGGCAAGATGGACGCCGCGTTCACCGCCGCGCAGTGAGGACCGCGCCTTTGACCGCCGCACGCCTGCGCCACCCTCGCTGGACGCCCTGGCTCTATCTGCTGCCCGCGCTCGCCGTACTCGTCGCGCTGCTCGTCTATCCGATCTACCAGCTCGGCCTGATCTCCTTCCTGGAGTACACCCAGGCCCAGGTCAGCGGCGGGCAGCCGACCTCCTTCCAGGGGCTCGCCAACTACGCGACGCTGTTCGGCGACGGTGAGTTCTGGCGGGTGCTGCTCGCCACCGTGCTGTTCGCCGCCGCCTGCGTGCTCTCCACCCTGCTCGTCGGCTGCGCCCTCGCCGTCCTGCTGACCCGCGTCCGGGCGCTGCCCCGGCTCCTCCTGATGCTGGCCGCGCTCGGCGCCTGGGCCACCCCCGCCATCACCGGCTCCACCGTCTGGGTCTTCCTCTTCGACCCCGACTTCGGCCCGGTCAACCGGGTGCTCGGGCTCGGGGACTTCTCCTGGACGTACGGGCGCTACAGCGCCTTCGCACTTGTCCTCTTCGAAGTCGTCTGGTGCTCGTTCCCCTTCGTGATGGTGACCGTCTACGCCGGAATCCGCGCGATCCCTTCCGAAGTGCTGGAGGCCGCCGCGCTGGACGGCGCCTCGCAGTGGCGTACCTGGCGCTCCGTCATGGCGCCGATGCTCCGGCCGATCCTCCTCGTTGTCACCATCCAGTCGATCATCTGGGACTTCAAGATCTTCACCCAGATCTACGTGATGACGAACGGCGGCGGCATCGCCCGGCAGAACCTCGTGCTCAACGTCTACGCGTACCAGAAGGCGTTCGCCTCCTCGCAGTACAGCCTCGGCTCGGCGATCGGCGTGGTGATGCTGCTGATCCTGCTCGCCGTCACGCTGGTCCACCTGCGCATCGTGCGACGCCAGGGGGAGGAACTGTGAGCCCGCCCGGAACGTTCCACATGCGTAGTCCCCGCGCCCGTCGTCTCCGCATCCGACGGCCCGGCCGGCTCGCCGCCGAGGCCGCCGCCGTCCTCATCGCCGCCCTCGTCGCCTTCCCGCTGTACTGGATGGTGCTCTCGGCCTTCAAACCGGCCGGCGAGATCCAGTCCACCGAGCCACGCCCCTGGACCCTCGACCCTTCCCTCGACGCCTTCCGGCGCGTCTTCGCGCAGCAGGACTTCGGCCGGTACTTCCTCAACAGCCTGCTCGTGGCGGGCACGGTCGTCGTCGCCTCCGCGCTGATCGCCTTCCTGGCCGCCGTCGCGGTCACCCGCTTCCGCTTCCGGTTCCGCACCACCCTGCTGATCATGTTCCTGGTGGCACAGATGGTGCCGGTCGAGGCGCTGACCATCCCGCTGTTCTTCCTCATGCGCGACTTCGGCCAGCTCAACACCCTCGGCTCGCTGATCCTGCCGCACCTCGCCTTCTCGCTGCCGTTCGCCATCTGGATGCTGCGCGGCTTCGTCAAGGCGGTGCCCGAGGCCCTGGAGGAACAGGCCGCCATCGACGGCGCGAGCCGCGCCCGCTTCCTGTGGCGCATCCTCTTCCCGCTGGTCTTCCCCGGCCTGGCCGCGACCAGCGTCTTCTCCTTCATCTCCACCTGGAACGACTTCCTGTTCGCGAAGTCGTTCCTCATCAGCGACGTCTCTCAGTCCACACTGCCCATGGCACTGCTGGTCTTCTTCAAGCCCGACGAGAACGACTGGGGCGGAATCATGGCCGCCTCCACGGTGATGACCGTCCCGGTCCTGGTCTTCTTCGTACTCGTACAGCGCCGCCTGGTCTCCGGGCTCGGCGGCGCGGTCAAGGACTGATTCCATGAAGCGTTCGACGACCGGCACCACGCACCCCGCACTCCTCCCCGCACCCGTGCACATGGACGCCGCCCCAGGCGCCGGCTGCACGCTGGACGCCGGCACCGCACTCGCGGCCGGCCCCGGCACCGCGACCACCGAACGGTGGTTGCGCACCACCCTGGGCGGCGCGCTCGACCTGCCGCTGCCGCCCGGCCGCGCCGGTGCGCCCGGCACGATCACCCTCACCGTCAACCCCGAACTCCCCGCGGAGCACTACCGGCTCGACACCGTCGACGGCTCCGTACGGATCACCGGTGGCGACCCGGCCGGCGTCTTCTGGGGCGCCCAGACCCTGCGCCAACTCCTCGGCCCCGACGCCTTCCGCCGCGCGCCCATCGCCCCCGAAGGGGGCCGGAGCCTGCCCGCCGTACGGATCGAGGACGGGCCCCGGTTCGGCTGGCGCGGCCTGATGCTCGACGTGGCGCGGCACTTCCTGCCCAAGGACGACGTCCTGCGCTGTCTCGACCTGCTCGCCGCGCACAAGCTGAACGTCTTCCACTTCCACCTCACCGACGATCAGGGCTGGCGTATCGAGATCGAGCGGTACCCGCGCCTGACCGAGATCGGGTCCTGGCGCCCGCGGACCAAGTGGGGCCACCGCGCTTCGGAGCTGTGGGACGAGACGCCGCACGGCGGGTACTACACGCAGGACGACATCCGAGAGATCGTCGCCTACGCCGCCGCACGGCACATCCGCGTCGTCCCGGAGATCGACATACCCGGCCACTCGCAGGCCGCCATCGCCGCCTACCCGGAATTGGGCAATACCGACGCCGTCGACACCTCGGCGCTGGAGGTCTGGGACAGCTGGGGCGTCAGCCCGCACCTCCTCGCGCCGACCGACGCCACCCTGCGCTTCTACGAAGGCGTCCTGGAGGAGGTGCTCGACCTCTTCCCGGTGGAGGTCTCACCCTTCGTGCACCTCGGCGGCGACGAGTGCCCCAAGGACGAATGGCGGCGCTCCCCGACGGCCCAGGCGCGGATCGCGGACCTCGGCCTGGCCGACGAGGACGCCCTCCAGTCCTGGTTCCTCCGCCACTTCGACGACTGGCTGACCGCCCGCGGACGCCGCCTCATCGGCTGGGACGAGATCCTGGAAGGCGGCCTCCCCGGGAGCGCGGCGGTCTCCTCCTGGCGCGGCTATGCGGGCGGCGTCGCCGCCGCCGAGGCCGGGCACGACGTCGTGATGTGCCCCGAGCAGCAGGTGTATCTGGACCACCGGCAACACGGCGGCCCCGACGAGCCGATGCCCATCGGCTACGTCCGCACCCTGGAGGACGTGTACCGGTTCGAACCCCTGCCGCCGGGGCTCTCTCCCGAGGCGGCCCGCCACGTACTGGGCACCCAGGCCAACGTCTGGACCGAGGTCATGCAGAACCGCGCCCGCGTCGACTACCAGGTCTTCCCCCGGCTCGCGGCGTTCGCCGAGGTCGCCTGGTCGCGGCTCCCGGCGCCGGCGGAGCGGGACTACGCCGCGTTCGAGACCCGTATGACCGCCCATTACGCCCGCCTGGACGCCCTCGGCGTCGACTACCGCCCGCCCGGCGGCCCGCTGCCCCGGCAGCGCCGCCCCGGCGTACTCGGCCGCCCGATCGACGGCGTGCCGCCGCAGAGGTAAGGCGCTCGTCCACGGTCGACCGAGGAAGCACCACCGCCGTGCCCGTCGCCGGCCTCCCTCAGCGCCGGCAGGGCTTCCGGCGGCGTCGGTCGGGTCGACGCCTGACCTCGCGGCACCTGGTGGCCGGTCAGAAGCGGAATCCCATACGGGCAGAGGTGGGCATGAATCGGCCCATCATGAGCGGGTGTTCAATCAGCTTTGCTGCGGCATCGAAGTTATCCGGAGGAGCGGTTGCCGCGGCGGGGCAGGTACGGGAGGGTCCCCAGAACGGTGTGAAGCCGGAAGCCGGAAGCCGGGAGGTGGGGGGCCGCAGCCGTGCGCCCCGCTCGGGGACTCGTGTCCGCTTGTGGAGACTCGTGGAGACTTTCAAGGGTGCTGCTGCCGACCACCACGGGGTCGGACTCGGTACCGCAAGGGGCGCCGCTCCGTACCCCGTACTGGTGGCGGACACCTCAGGCGCCGTGCGGGAGGTGAACCGCGCGGCTTTGCTCCTTTTCCCCCGTGCCGTCGACGGGGCGTGGCTGCAGGACGTCGCACCGGCATGGCTGGCCGATGCCCACCGCTACCTCACCGATCTCGTTCTCTCCGGGGGACAGGAAGCCCTGCTGTCCCCCGGACACGAATCCATGCGGCCGATGTACGGCGACGCCGGCGGACGGGCCTTCGAGGCGTACCCGACCGTCGGCGAGGAGGGGGAGGTCGCGTGGTGGCTCATCGACATCACCGACCGCAGGCTGGCCGAAACCGCCCTACGGACCGAGCGGCAACGCGCCCTGCTGCTGTCCGAGGTCTCCAACGCCCTGCTGGCCTGCATGAACGTCGAACGGTGCACGACGGTGACCGCGCAACTGGCCGCGCGTCACCTCGCGGACGCGGCGGTGGTGATCCCCTCGACGACCAACCACCGGCTGTCCGTCATCTCCAGCAGCGCCACGGGCGGCGTGGTGCGCCGGACGGTCGACGCGGACCCCGGTCACGTGCCCGGGCTGAGCGAAGCACTGCAGGGGCTGCCACCGGTGTCCGGACGCTGGATCGACCCCGGCGCACTCCCCGACTGGCTGGTGCCCGGCGCCCTGGCCGGCTCCGTCGGCTCGGTCGTGGTCACCCCGCTCCCGGGGCACGGCGTACCCACCGGCGCGCTGGTCCTGCTGCGCGGCCGGGAGAACGCCGGCTTCAGCGAGAGCGAGGAAGCCTTCGCCCGGTTGTTCGCAGCCCGGGCCGGAGCCGCGTGGTCGGTCGTCAGGCTCTACGCCGAGCAGGCGAGCATCACCGCTACCCTGATGCGGGAGCTGCTGCCGCCCACCCTGCGTCAGGTGCACGGCGTGCAGTTCGCCGGCGGCTACCGCCCGTCGGGCCACGGCACCCGGGTGGGCGGCGACTTCTACGACGTCCACCCCGGCAGCGACTGCGGGCAGGAGACCTTCGTCGTCCTGGGCGACGTGTGCGGCAAGGGTCTGGACGCCGCCGTCCTCACCGGCAAGATCCGCAACACGCTGCAGGCGCTGCTGCCCATGGCCGACGACCACCACCGCGTCCTCAGCCTCCTCAACGGCGCGCTCGTCGCCTCCCAGCACGCCCGCTTCGCCACGCTCGTACTGGCCTCGGCGCTGCGCCTGCCCGACCGGGTCAGGCTACGACTGACCTGCGCCGGACATCCGGCACCGATGATCGTGCGGACCGACGGCACGGTCGAGGAGGCCGACACCCGGGGAACGCTCGTCGGGGTGCTGTCGGAGATCGAGGCGCAGACGGTCGAGGTCGAGCTCGCGCCGGGCGAGACGTGCCTGATGTACACCGACGGCATCACGGAAGCCAAGGGCGGACCGCTGGGCGGAGCCATGTTCGGTGAGCGGCGGCTGCGGAACGCCCTGGCGGAGTGCCTGGGCATGCCCGCCGAGGCGGTCGTCGAACGGATTCAGATGCTCGCCACGCAGTGGATCGGTCAGGGACGTCACGACGACATGGCCGTCGTCGCGATCACCGCTCCCCGCACCGCCCACACCGCGGCGAGCGAACACCCACCAGGTAGGTGCACGACATGACCAGTTCTCCTTCTTCCTCCTCTTCTTCCTCCTCGTCCTCCGATGCCGCTCCGGCACTGGACACCGCACGAACCCGGCTGTGGGACGCCGTCTCGGTGGGCGACGAGCACGCCGCCGTCCGGGCCGCCCACGCCGCCGTCGACGACGGCCTGACCGTCGAGACGGTCCTGCTCGACGCGGTCACACACGTCCAGCGACGGGTCGGTACCGAGTGGGCCGCCAACCGGATCACCGTCGCGCAGGAACACGCCGCCACGGCCGTCAACGACCGCGTGGTGGCCGCGCTCGCCCTCCGCGTCGCCGACCGCCCCGACCGCGCCCCCAGGAACGGCCGGTCCACCGACCGGCGGCTGACGATCGCCTGCGTGGCGGGTGAGTGGCACGCGCTGCCCGCGCGACTGCTCGCCGAGGTCCTCACACTGCGGGGCTGGCAGGTGGACTTCCTCGGCGCCCACGTCCCCACTCCGCACCTCATCGCGCACCTTCACCACACCGGCGCCGCTGCCGTCGCTCTCTCCGCCTCCCTAGCCGACCGGCTCCCCACCGTCCACACCACCCTCAACGCCTGCCGGTCGGCGGGGGTTCCCGTGCTGGCGGGCGGCGCCGCCTTGGGGCGCGACGGCCGGTACGCACGCCTGCTCGGCGCGGCCTGGGCCGGTGACGCGCGCGGCGCTGCCGACCGGCTGGAGGAGGGGCTCGTACGGCCCGACCCCACGGCCGTACGGCAGCCGGTCGACGACCTGGCCCACCTCGACGACCAGGAGTACACGCTCCTCACCCGGTCCACGGTGCAACTGGTCCAGCACACGCTGGCCGCGCTGGAGGACCACGTGCCGGCCATGAAGACCTACACCGAGCGGCAGCGCCAGTACACCGCCGAGGACGTCGCGCACATCGTGAACTTCCTCGCCACCGCCCTCTACGTGGACGACGACGCCCTCTTCGGCGACTTCATCCGCTGGACCGCCGACATCCTCGCCGCCCGTGACGTGCCGCCCGACTGCCTGTTCCCCGCCCTGAACCTCATCGGCGGGCAGGTGAAGGACTTCCCCCGGGCGACCGGCGTGCTCCACCGGGCCCACGAGGCGCTGGCCGCCCACATCGACAGCATGCCGCCGCCGGACCCGGAACGGCCCGGGTGACCGGCCGTTGCCCTGCCCGACCGGCTCGTCATCCGCCCCGCCGCCACTTGGCCAGTGCCCGCAGCGGGGCGGAACGCCCCCGGTCCGGCACGGTCCACAGGGTCTGGCCCCGTACTCCCCAGCGCTCCAGGAGGGCGTTGGCGGCGAGGAAGCCGGAGGTCGCCGCGCGCTCCATGAGCGCCACCGGCAGATCCGTACGGACGAGGTCGCCCGCGACCATCAGGGCTGGGTGCGGTGTGCGCACCGTGGGCCGGTCGGTGTGCCCGCCCACGGGGAACAGCGGGCAGTCCGCGCGCCACTCGTGCCGTGCGTCGACCACCCGGGCCGCGCGCGTCTCCGGGTAGACCGCGTGCAACTGCCCGACCA
The DNA here is from genome assembly GCF_000718305.1 of Streptomyces niger. Classification (GTDB taxonomy): domain Bacteria; phylum Actinomycetota; class Actinomycetes; order Streptomycetales; family Streptomycetaceae; genus Streptomyces; species Streptomyces niger. The sequence goes on along the minus strand of NZ_JOFQ01000015.1, from coordinate 92,663 downwards.
GCCGCTCCTGTTCCCGCGCGCGGTCGGCCCCTTCGGGCAGCGCGTATGCGTGCAGCTCCACCACGGAGCCGCCGGTGCGCGCGGCCCAGCGGGCCGCCTCGCCCTCCCAGCGGTCCAGCACGCTGACGTTGTCCAGGGAGCCGAAGCCGCTCGTCCCGAGGAAGCCGGGCCGCTCCGGCGCGACGGGCCGGTCCAGCCACAGCCGCGACACCAGGAACGGCGGTGCCGTACGCAGCCGGGCCACCTGCCCGCGCCACCGGGCGTCCCCCAGACCGGGGGAGCGGTCGACCAGCGAGCGCAGCCCTCCGGTGTCCAGTGCGAGCACCACCGCGTCGTGGTGCCGGGAGCCCGCCGGACCGGTCACGGTGAACCCGCCGTCCGGCGCGGGCGCCACGCCGTCCACCGGGCTGCCCGTACGCAACTCGGCACCGTGGCCCCGTAGGTAGCGCGCCAGCGGCTCCCAGAGGGCGGCCGGGAACGGTTCGCCGGGCACATCGAAGAGCAGCCCTTCGCTGGACCCGAGGAAGTAGATGTGGAACATGAGGACCATCTCCGCGGCCGACAGCTCGCGAGGGTCGGCGAAGAAGCTGCGCGAGAAGACCTCAAAGGCGAGGTGGTGCGCGGCCGCCGGAAAACGGATGGCATCGAGGAAGTCCCGCGCGCTGACGCCGTCCAGCCTTTCGTAGACGTCGGGCACCCGGACGTCCAGCAGCGGCAGGGCGGCCACCGGATTCATGCGCAGCAGGTCGCGGGCGCGGAAGGTCGGGCTGAGCGCCACGAAACCCAGCGCGCTCCAGGGCGGCGTCCGCGGTACCCGGCGGAAGCCGTCCCGCAGTCCGCTGCTGTGCCGCAGCGGGTAGTCGGGCAGCGCGGTCAGCGCCTCCAGTCCGGGGTCGGCCCGACGCAGCAGCCCCCGCAGGTTGTAGTACTGCCGGAAGAACGCGTGGAAGCCCCGGCTCATCGTCACCCCGCTGCCGTCGGCGAGCTCCGTGGGCCGGCCGGCGAGGCGACCCCCGAGGGCCGCCTCCCGCTCGTGCAGCGTCACCCGTACGCCGCGCTCGGCGAGGGCGGTGGCGGCGGCCAGTCCGGCGATGCCCCCGCCGACCACCGCCGTGGTGGGCGGTGCGCCCTCGATACGGGGGCGGCCCGGACGGGGCGGCAGGACGCGGGCGCGCCGGTCGCGGCCACGGCGGGCGGCGACGGGTGCCTCGTCGCGCGGCACGAGCATGGAGCCTCCTTGGTCACCCGAAGGTGCGTGGTGGTGGGGGCGGTTCACGGCCCCGGGAAGGGGCGGCGGGGCAGCAGCGGCAGCTCGGCCACCGTGCGGAGCATCGGCAGGACGGGGGTGTGCAGCCCGATCGCCAGGTCCTCGTGCAGCCGCGTACGGCCGTCCAGGAAGCGCAGCAGCCGCTCCGCGGGCACGCGGCGGAACAGCCGAGCGAAGAAGTCGGCCCCGTCCACCCTCCCGGTGTCCAGCGCGCGCAGCAGTACGGAGTCCATCGCCCGGGACCGCGCCCGGTGCGGCGGGGGCGGAACGGGGTGGCGTCCCGCGCGGCAGGCGGCGGCGATGGCCCGCGTCTGCCGCTGGACGGCCGCGAAGGTGTACCCCGTGGCGGGCCGCGTGGCACCGCCGGCCGCGCCGATACGGAAGACGGCGGGCCCGGTCCGCCGCGCGAACGGGGCGTCCGTCATGGGGATCACGCCCGTCTCCGTGCCGGTGACGGACAGGCCGCCCAGGCGGAGCACGTCCTCGGTGTAGTGGCGCAGCGCCGCTTCGTACGCCTCCGTGGTCAGCGGCGCCGACGAGAACTCGGTGTACTCCACCAGGGCGGTGTGCGGCCCCGTGGGCAGCACGTATCCGAACGACAGGCCGTGCGGGGGCTGCGGGGTACGGAAGTCCATCAGGCGCACCACCTGAGGGTCGAAGACGGGCCGCTCGGTGCGGACGAACCAGCCGCGGAAGTGCTGGAGCAGCGTGGTGCGGGCCGCCGGCAGCCTTCCGAGGGGCCGCGAGTCGAACACCCACCGGGCGGTCACGGACACCCGGCTTCCCTCGGCCGTGGTGCCGCGCACCTCGGCGCCTTCGGGTACGTCCCGCACCTCCTCGACCGCCGCCTCGATGCGGCGGACCCCGGGCCGCTCCGCCAGGTCGCGCGCCACCAGCGCCTCGAAGTCCTCCGACCGGATCATCTTGTAGCGCAGCGGCGCGATGCAGCCGGACGTGGTGCCGCCCCGATGGTCGTGCACGGACAGCCGCTGCCAGGACGCGGTGACCGCCGCCTCGTACGCACCGTCGCCCGGCTCCCAGAAGCACCAGGTCCGCCGGGGTGGGCGCAGCGGGCCGGGCGGCGCGTCGATGAGCGCCACCGTGGGCCGCCGGCCGCCGCCCCCGGGTGCCGAGAGCCGGTGGGCCAGGGAGAGGCCGGCGGCCCCCGCCCCCACGACGGCGACATCGGCATCGAGCACGGCACTTCCTCCTCCGGTACGACGGCGCGGGCCACCCGAGCGCGCGGCCCGCCGTTCGGGCGCCCGACACGCGGCTGCCCGAAGGATCCCGTGCCACACGGCCCGTAAGAGACGCGGCACGCGGAGGCGCACCCATGTAGGGCGCTGTTCTCGCCACACGGGGATGCGGTGAGCGCGACCTTACGGGCGCTGCCCGCACCGCACCGAGAGGCGGTTCTCGCCGAAGTACGGCCCGCCCTCGTGTCGATCGCCGTTCGCGGGGCACCGGCAGTGAAGATGGAACGGCTCGTCGCGCACAGCGTCCGCCACCCCGCCGCGGCCGACGGAGGAACACGATGACCAGGACCCTGCCCGGCCGTACCGACCACGTCGTGGTGGTCGGCGCCGGACTCGCCGGACTCGCCGCCACCCTGCACCTGCTCGGCGCCGGGCGACGGGTCACGGTCGTCGAACGCGGCGCGCTGCCCGGCGGCCGGGCCGGACGGATCGAGCGCGGCGGCTACCGCATCGACACCGGCCCCACCGTCCTGACCATGCCCGACCTCGCCGACGAGGCCTTCGCTGCGGTCGGCGACAGCCTCCGCGACCGCGTCGACCTCGTGCCCCTGCACCCGGCCTACCGCGCGCACTTCGCCGACGGCAGCCGGCTCGACGTGCACACCGGCGCCGAGGCGATGGAGGCCGAGATCGAACGCTTCGCCGGGCCCCGGGAGGCGGCCGGTTACCGACGCCTGCGCGGCTGGCTGGAGCAGGTCTACCGGGCCCAGATGCGGCGCTTCATCGACGCCAACTTCGACTCGCCGCTCCAACTGCTCAACCCGGACCTGGCCCGGCTCGCCGCACTGGGCGGCTTCGGCCGGCTCGACGCCCGGATCGGCCGCCACCTGAGCGACGAGCGGCTGCGCCGGGTCTTCACCTTCCAGGCCCTGTACGCGGGCGTCCCGCCGGCCCGCGCCCTGGCCGCGTACGCCGTCATCGCGTACATGGACACCGTTGCCGGCGTGTACTTCCCGCGCGGCGGCATGCACGCCCTTCCTCAGGCCATGGCGGACGCCGCCGCCGAGGCGGGCGCCGACCTGCGGTACGCACACGACGTCACCCGGCTGGAACGCTCCGGCGACCGCATCACCGCCGTCGTCACCTCACAGGGCCGCATCTCGTGCGACGCGGTCGTCCTCACCCCCGATCTGCCCGTCGCCTACCGGCTGCTGGGCCGCCGCCCGCGGCGCCCCGTACGGCTGCGCCACTCGCCCTCCGCGGTCGTCCTGCACGCGGGCACCGACCGCACCTGGCCGGACCTCGCGCACCACACGCTGTCCTTCGGGCACGCCTGGCGGCGCACCTTCGAGGAGCTCACCAGGACCGGCCGCCCGATGACCGACCCGTCCCTGCTCATCACCCGCCCCACCGCCACCGACCCCGCACTCGCGCCACCGGGGCGCCACCTGCACTACATCCTGGCGCCCTGCCCCAACACGGACATCGGGCCGAGCGCGGCTCAGTGGAGCGACCTCGCGCCGCGCTACAGGGCGCGGCTCCTCGGCGAACTGGAACGCCGCGGACTCGACGGCCTGGCCGCCGCAGTCGAAGAGGAGTGCCTGGTCACACCGGCCGACTGGCACGCGCAAGGGCACGCCGCCGGCACCCCGTTCTCCGCTGCCCACACCTTCGCGCAGACCGGCCCGTTCCGCCCGCGCAACCTGGTCGGCGGCACCGAGAACGCCGTCCTCGCGGGCTGCGGCACCACCCCGGGAGTCGGCGTACCGACGGTCCTGCTCTCCGGCAAACTGGCGGCCCACCGGGTGACCGGCCCGCCGCCCCGCCCCCGCGCGCGCCCCCGGGCCCTGCGTCCGGCCACGGAAGGCACCCGGCGATGACCGACCGCGAGCTGGATGCCGCCGGCATCACCGACCCGGCCCTACGCGACGCGTACACCCGCTGCCGGTACCTGAACGCCCGGCACGGCAGGACGTACTTCCTCGCCACGCGCCTGCTGCCGCCGGCCCGCCGCCCCGCCGTGCACGCCCTGTACGGCTTCGCCCGCTGGGCCGACGACATCGTGGACCACCTGGACGACGGCACGCCCCCCACAGAGCGGCGTGCGGCCCTGCTGCGCCTCGGACAAGCCCTGGAGGCGGGGCTGCGCGACGGGCACAGCACCGAGCCCGTGGTGCACGCCCTCGCCGACACCGCCGCACGGTACGGGATCGACCACCGCCACTTCACCGACTTCATGGCGTCCATGCGCGACGACCTGGTGGTCACCGACTACGCCACCTACGAAGAGCTGCGTGGCTACATGCACGGTTCCGCCGCGGTGATCGGACTGCAGATGCTGCCCGTGCTCGGCACGGTCGTGCCACGCGAACGGGCGGCCCCGCACGCCGCCGCGCTGGGCATGGCCTTCCAGCTCACCAACTTCCTCCGGGACGTGGGGGAGGACCTGGACCGGGGCCGGATCTACCTGCCGGCGGACCTCCTCGCCGCGTACGACGTCGACCGCGCGCTGCTCCGGTGGAGCCGGGACACCGGACGGGCCGACCGGCGCATCACCGAAGCGCTGCGCGCCGCCGAGCACCTCACCCGCGGCGTCTACCGGGAGGCCGCCCCCGGACTGGCGATGCTGGACCCGGTGGCGCGCCCCTGCATCCGCACCGCCTTCGTGCTCTACGGGGCGATCCTGGACACCATCGCCGCCGAGGGCCACGCCGTACTCCACCGACGCGCCGTCGTCCCGAGGCGCCGCCGGGCTGCCGTGGCCCTGGACGGCCTCGCCCGCGTCACGGCCGCCCGCCTACGGGCAGGCAGCACCCCGCCACTACCAGGTGCCGCGGGCGCAGCTCTCCTTCGGGCGGGCGAGAGCAGGCCCCTCCTTCGGCAGTCGGCCATCAGCAAGCCCCCTCTGCGCCCCGCCGGAACGGGAGAGGCCGGATGACCGCCGACGGCCGCCCCGCACGCGGACGTTACCCGCTCAGCCTGCGCCGTTCCCCCGTACCCTGGGACCGTCAGCGGCCGACCTGGCGCGACGCCAGGCCCACGGTGATCGCCGCGGCGCTGAAGCGTGCATCGGCCCGCCCCTCGGGCAACTGGTACGTGGTCGGCGCCACCCGGGACGTCGGCCCCGCGCGCCCCTTGGCCCGTACCGTCGCGGGACACGAAGTCGTCATCTGGCGCGGCCCCGAAGGACGCCTGGTCGCCGGCCCGGGCGCCTGCCCCCACCTGGGCGCGCCCCTGCGCGACAGCCCCGTACGCTGCGGCAGGCTCGTCTGCCACTGGCACGGACTCGCCCTGGACGGCCACCCGTTCGCGGGCTGGTCACCGCTGCCCGTGCACGACGACGGCGTACTGGTCTGGGTACGCCTGGACGCCGTCGGCGGCGAGCAGCCGCTGGCCGAACCGGTGATCCCGCGACGCCCACCGCCGGCCGAAGCGGTGGCGGCGGTCTACACCGGCTTCGGCATGTGCGAACCGGAAGATGTCGTGGCCAACCGCCTCGACCCCTGGCACGGCGCCTGGTTCCACCCGTACTCCTTCGTCGACCTCACCGTCGTGACGGCCCCGGACGGAAAGGACGCCGAGGAGCACGCCTCCGCGGACGGTGCGGACACCGATGAGGACGGCTTCGCAGCCCCCGGCGACGGGCTCGCTGCCTCCGACGACGGCTTCGCGGTGGATGTGTCCTTCCGGCTCGCCGGCCGCCTCGTGGTGCCCGTCCGGGCGGTGTTCACCGCACCCGAACCCCGCACGGTGGTCATGCACATCACCGACGGAGAAGGCCAGAGCTCCGTGGTCGAGACCCACGCCACCCCGCTCGCGCCCGACGACCGCGGTCGCCCGCGGACCGCGGTGATCGAAGCGGTGGTGGCCGCCTCCGACCGCCCCGGCTTCGCGGCGGCCCGCAAGGCGGCCCCCGTACTGCGCCCCCTCATGCGAGCCGTCGCCGGACGCCTCTGGCGCGACGACCTGGCCTACGCCGAACGCCGCTGGCACCTCCGCAACACCCACCGCTTCCCCGGCTGAGCGGCGGAAAGGGCTGAGGAAAGCGGTATCCGGCCGCACCCGTACCTTGATGCGGGTTTCGATCACATCACCTAAGGTCGGTGGATGGCGAAGTACTTCGACGTGCACCCCGACAACCCGCAACCGCGCACCATCACGACCGTGGCCGACAACATCCGGTCCGGTGCGCTCGTCGCCTACCCGACGGACTCCTGTTTCGCCCTCGGCTGCCAGCTGGGCAGCCGCGACGGCATCGACCGGATCCGGTCGGTCCGGCACCTCGACGACCGCCACCACTTCACGCTCGTATGCCAGAACTTCGCGCAGCTCGGGCAGTTCGTCCACGTCGACAACGACGTGTTCCGGGCGATCAGAGCCGCGACTCCCGGCAGCTACACCTTCATCCTCCCGGCGACGAAGGAAGTGCCGCGCAAGCTGCTGCACGTGAAGAAGAAGACCGTGGGCGTCCGCATCCCGGACCACACCGTCGCGCAGGCCCTCCTCGCCGAGCTGGGCGAGCCGCTGCTCTCCAGCACCCTGCTGCTGCCCGGCGAGGAGGAGCCGCTGACGCAGGGCTGGGAGATCAAGGAACGGCTCGACCACGTGGTGGACGCGGTCGTCGACTCCGGCGACTGCGGCACCGAGCCGACCACGGTCATCGACTTCTCCGGCGACGAACCCGAGATCGTCCGCAGGGGAGCGGGCGACGTCTCGCGGTTCGAGTGACCGATGGTCGCCGTCTCGCGGTTCGAGTGATCAGCGGGCGGCGCTTCCGTGGTCCGAGCGATCTCGAGCGATTTCGATTGCGATTTCGAGTGATATCGGGTGATGGCCGGATGTCGTCACCGGTAGCCGCTCAGGCGGCGGCCGGGACGTCGGCTTCCAGGAGCCGGTGGATCTCGCGTGCCGCCGCCCGGCCCGCTCGGTTCGCGCCGATGGTGCTGGCCGAGGGGCCGTAGCCGACGAGATGGATGCGCGGGTCGTCCGCGACACGGGTACCGGCCATGCGGATGCCGCCGCCGGCGCCCCGAAGGCGGAGCGGGGCGAGATGGTCGATGACGGGGCGGAAACCGGTGGCGAGCAGGATGGCGTCGGCGTCGAAGGCGGTGACGCCATCCTCCCGCGCGCCCTCGGGCCAGTGGACGCCGGTCTCGGTGATCCGGTCGAACATCGGCCGGCGCACGAGTACGCCCCGCTCCCGGGCCCGGCGTAGTTCCTCGGACATCGGCAGGCCCGTGACCGAGACCACGCTGCGCGGCGGCAGCCCCTGGCGGACGCGGTCCTCCACCAGGGCCACCGCGGCGCGCCCCCGGTCCTCGTCGAACGGCCCCTCCCGGAAGGCCGGCGGCCGCCGGGTCACCCAGGCCGTGTCCGCAGCGACCTCGGCGATCTCCATCAGATGCTGTACGGCGGAGGTGCCGCCGCCGACCACGACGACGCGCTGCCCGGCGAACTCCTGTGGCCCCCGGTAGCCGGCGGTGTGCAGCAGGCGACCGCGGAAGCGCGCCTGACCGGGGAAGTGGGGCCAGAACGGGCGGTCCCAGGTACCGGTCGCGTTCACCAGCGCCCGGGCCGCGTACACCCCCTCCGAGGACTCGACGAGCAGCCGGCCGCCGGGTTCCGGCCCCGGGCGCACCGCGGTGACGTGCACAGGCCGGTGGACGCGCAGCCCGTAGGCGTCCTCGTAGGCGGTGAAGTACTCGCCGATGACCTCGGCGGAGGGGCGGGCGGGGTCGGCGTCGGTCAGTTCCATACCGGGGAGCGCGTGCATGCCGTGGACCCTGCCGTAGGTCAGGGTCGGCCAGCGGAACTGCCACGCGCCGCCCGGCCGCGGCGCGTGATCGAGGACCACGAAGTCCCGGTCGGGCACGTAGCCGAGCCGCCGCAGGTGAAATGCGGCGGCCAGCCCGGCCTGACCTGCACCGATGACGACAACGTCGACGTCATGGGCTCCGCTGGCGTAGTTCATGTCGGTACCAACGGAGACGGAGGCCGTTGTCTTCCCGCACGGGCATCGCCCTGTCTTCCCGCACGGGCATCGCCCGATCCGTGGTGAGGGGCCTCCTGCCCGCTCAGTCCACCTTGCCGTATGACCGCGGCGCCGTGCTCGACGGCGGCAGGTCGCCGTTGAAGCGGGTGTCGACGTACTTCTCGAAGGAGTACGAGCGCGGGATCAGCTTGATATCGGCGAACGTGTCAACGATCTGCTGTTCGGAAGCGATGGCTGCCTTGTCGATGGCGACCGGTACGGCCGTGCCGCGGGTCCGCCGAACCGCGTCCAGCGCCACCTTCTCCGGCAGCCCCGTCTCCTTAGCCCACACCTCGGCCCACCGTTGCGGGTGCTTGAACACCCAGGCCTGGGCGCGCCGCAACCGCTCGTTGTAGTCCTTGAGGGCCTTGGCCTTCTTCTTGTCCTGCAGCGCGGCGGGCGCGGCCACCTGGAAGGACAGGCCGTTGACGACGCCCTTCCCGGTGGTCAGGACGCGGGCGTCGGCCTGGTCCAGCGCCTGCGAGGTGTATGGATCCCACACCGCCCAGGCGTCCACCCGGCCCCGCGTGAACGCGGCCAGTGCGTCGGCCGGCTGCAGATAGCTCAGCTTGACGTCCTTCGTCGTCAGGCCGGCCTTCTTGAGCGAGGCGACGAGCTGGTAATTGGCCGAGCTGCCCTGCGCCACGGCGATCGTCTTCCCCTTGAGCTGGGCCGGCCGCTTCAGCGGCGAGTCCTTCTTCACCAGGATCGTCTCGCCCGCCGAGGAGCTGTGCGTGGCGGCGATGACCTTGAGTTTCTGCTGCGCGGCGGCGGCGAAGACCGGCGGTGTGTTGCCGACCCCGCCGATGTCGACGGCACCCGCGTTGAGTGCCTCCAGCAACGGCGGACCGGAGGTGAAGGTCGACCACTCGATGCGGTACGGCAGGTCGTCCAGTTCCCCGGCGGCACGCAGCACCGCCTCCGAACCGCCCTTCTGATCGCCGACGTGCAGGGTCAGCGAGCCCTTGCCGTCGGAGCCGCTGCCCTTGCCGCTCGCCGCGCCGCCGTCCGCCCGGGACGCGCCACCGCAAGCCGTCAGCAGCAGCGCGAGCGGGAGCAGCAGGGCGGCGGGCGCGAGCGCCGGGGCCGGTCGGCGGGTTCTCATCACAGCGTTTCCGTTCGTCGTTCTGTTCATCGGTTCGGTTCGGTTCGGGACGGGGCGTCGGGCTGACGCGGGTCACCGGGACGGGCCATCGAGGCGGGGCATCGGGGCGGGTCATCGGGACGGCGACACATCGGACCGCCAGGTCGTCAGGTCGTTCATCAGGTCGCCGGTCGCCGGTCGCCGGTCACCGGTCGCCGGTCACCGGTCGTCGGTCAGCGGTCACCGTTCGCTGGGCCGTCGGGTCGCCGGATCGTCATGCCGACATGTCCTCAAACCGCCAGGGCGTCAGGCAGCCGCCAGGGCGTCAGGCAACCGCCATGTCGTCAGGCAGTCGCCGTGTCGTCAGGCATCGGGACTCTCGTGGGTGATCTCCGTGTCGTCCACGCCCAGCCGTTCCAGCAGCCGGCCGCGCAGTGCCGCGAACCGCGGGTCGGTGATGTCCCGAGGGCGCGGCAGGTCGATGGCGGTCTCGTACGCGATCACGCCCCGGTCCATGACCACCGCGCGGTCCGCGAGCAGCAGCGCCTCCTCCACGTCATGGGTGACCAGCAGCACCGCGCACCCGCGCCGCTGCCACAGCTCCGCCACCAGTCGCTGCGCCTTGATACGGGTCAGTGCGTCCAGCGCGCCGAACGGTTCGTCGAGCAGGAGCAGGTCGGGCTCGCGCACCAGGGCGCGGGCCAGCGATGCGCGCTGGGCCTCGCCGCCGGAGAGCGTCTTGGGCCACGCGTCGGTACGGTGCGAGAGCCCCACTTCCCCCAACGCCCGCTCGGCGACGGCGCGTTCGGCGCGGCCGGGCAACCCGAGCAGGACGTTGCGCCACACCCTCTTCCACGGCATCAGACGCGGTGCCTGGAAGGCGACGGCCGAGCGGCGCGGTACCGACACCTCGCCCTCGATCTCCCGGTCCAGCCCGGCCAGCACCCGCAGCAGGGTCGACTTGCCGCAGCCGCTGCGGCCGAGCAGCGCGACGAACTCGCCCGGCCGCACGGTCAGGTCGAGACCGTCGATGACCGCCCGTCCGTCGAACGACCGGGTCAGCCCCGCCACCCGTACGGCCGCGGAGCCACCCTCCACAAACCCGGCATCGGTACCGCCCTCGACACCAACACCTCCCTCGACCTCGACATCATTGGTATCGGTATCGGTATCGGTATCGACATCGGGAGCGGTGTCGAAGTCGGTGGGGGAGGGGGCGAGCGCAGTGCCCGCGGCGGGCGCCCCCACGGACTTCGGGCTCACTGTCCCGTGAACGTCGGTCGCCATTGCAGCAGAAACCTTTCGAGGGTACGGACGAGGAAATCGGCGAACAGGCCGAGCAGCGCGTAGACGATCAGGCAGACGACGATCACGTCGGTACGGAAGAACTCCCGTGCCTGGTTCATGAGGAAGCCGATGCCGTCGTCGGCGTTGACCGATTCGCCGAAGACGAGTGCGAGCCACGCGGTGGCCAGCGAGTACCGCAGGCCGGTCATGGCACCTGGCAGCGCGCCCGGCAGTACGACGTGCCGGACCAGGCCCCAGCGCCCGAGCCCCAGCGAGGACCCCGCCTCGACCAGATGGGCGTCCACGCCACGGATCCCGGCGTACACGTTCAGGTACAGATGGAAGGCGACACCCAGCGCGATCAGCGCGATCTTCGGCGCCTCGCCGATGCCCAGCCAGATGATGAACAGCGGGATGACGCCGACCCACGGGATGGACCGCAGCATCTGTACGGTCGCGTCCACCAGGTCCTCACCCAGCCGCGACAGCCCGGACGCGAGTGCCAACGCGACGCCGGCGATACCGCCGAGCACCAGGCCGACCAGTACGCGCTGAACCGACACCAGCATGGCCGAGGGCAGCGTGCCGTCGGAGACGAGGCTGCCGGCGGTACGGGCGATGGTGCCGGGGGAGGCGAGGATGTCGGGGTGCAGTACGCCCGTCCCGCTCAGCACCTGCCACAGCACGAGCAACCCCACCGGCCCCACGGTGCGCCGCAACCAGCGCGGCACGGCCCGACGCCGCGCCGAAACCGGCACGAGCGTGACGAGCTCGGGCCCGGCGGAAGCCGAGGACGACTCCGGGCCCGGGGCCGAAGAAGCCGATACGAGGGATTTATCGGGCGGCGCAGAAGACTGATCGGCCACGATGGCCTGATCGAGTGACATGAAGGCTCCACGAGCGAGAGGCAAGAGGCAAGAAAGGGGAGCTACGTCCAGCCATCCGGACAAAGAGGCCCCGCTGAAGGCAATGAGCACAACAGGCGCAACGGGTACAGCGAACGCGCCAGGCACGACGAACGCGCCAGGCACGACGAACGCGCCAGGCACAACGATCGCGACAGGCACGACAGGCATCGAGTTGAACAACGCTACGTACGCTGAAGGGCAGCAGCCGAGGGTCGCCTCTGAAAGTGCGTCAGCAGCCGCGACAGGCGGCGGAGGCCACCCGCAGCAGGTCGATGTGACCGCGCGTGGTGAGCAAGGCTGACGTAGACATGTCGCAGAACGTAGCCGCGTGGACGAAGACCGGTCAATTACCGTCTCGGTCAGTGGACCTTTGTTGCGGCAGTGTGTCAGCCCGTCTCCGCCCCGATGAATCACCGATCATGGGAAGTATGAGTAACGCCTTCACGACCCACGTACTGAACGTCAGCACCGGTTCCAACGAGACCGTGTACGACCTCACCCGCGACTGCTCGGCCTTCCTCGCCGAAGCGGCCGCCGGCCGGGACGGACTGCTGAACGTCTTCGTCCCGCACGCCACCGCCGGCATCGCCATCATCGAGACCGGCGCCGGCAGCGACGACGACCTGCTCGGCGCCCTGCGCGACCTGCTCCCGGCCGACGACCGCTGGCGCCACCGCCACGGCAGCCCCGGCCACGGCCGCGACCACGTCCTCCCGGCCTTCGTCCCACCCCACGCCACCCTCCCCGTAGTAAACGGCGACCTGGCCCTGGGCACGTGGCAGTCGGTATGTCTGGTGGACACGAACGGGGATAATCCGCGGCGTCAGGTCCGGCTGTCGTTTCTTGGCTGAAGGGGGCGCGGGGTGACGACTCCAGAGATGGAGTCCGGCCGCGCCAAACGGGTCAGACATGTGGGCCGGAGGTGCCTACAGCAGAGCCGCACGTGACCCGGTTTCCTCGCACGGCGACGGCATGCTTCCGGACTGGTTGATGCCTGCTGGCTCCCGGTTGCCATGGGCCTCACGCCGAAGGGGCCTGGCTGGAGATCGCCTTAAGAACTCGCGCAGATGGGCAGACAGGGCGTCTGCTCATGGGCGCAGGTGAGGGCGTGCCTTCCAGCGGTGGGTCCTCCATGCTTGGCGGATCAGGCCACGTACGGTGATGACGGCGTCGGCGAGGTCGAAGGAGCCGTCAATCACGGTGAGTCGACGCTCGCAGGATCGGGCGAGGCGGTGGAAGGCGTTTTGCCGGGCGTGGGTGCGCTCCACGTGCCACCGTCGACTTGCCTGAATCGGTCCTTTCTCTCCTTCGCATGCAATCCGGCCGCGCAAGTTGCGGCCGTCGAGCAGGGTGCGGGTTGTGGCGGAGTAGTAGCCGGCGTCCAGACGGATGGTGATGTCGTCGGGTAACGACCCAAGTTCGTCGAGGCGGTCCAGGGGCGGGGCGAGCGATGGTGAGTCGTGGCGGTTGGCCCCAGCCAGGACATGGCCCAGTGAGATGCCGTGACCGTCTGTCATGCCGGAGCGTTTGATGGCTTGCTTGCCGCGGTCGACCGGGGAACGTCCGGCCGTCTCGCCGCCGCCGGGGCTTTGGTGATCGATCCATCGACGGCGATCTGGTCGAGAACCGGACCAACGATTCGGTCGTAGGACTCCAGCGCGATCTGCTTCAATCGAGCGAGGACTCCGAGACGAATCCACTCGTTGCGACGGTTACGGATTGTGGTGGCCGAGCAGGTCGAGTTCGGTGGGGGCCAGGGCCGGCATCTCGCGCAGGCCGGCGAGGTTGCCGAGCCGGTCGTCGTGGAAGGGCGGGTTGGCGGGTCGCTTGCCGAAGCCCAGGAACGGGGTGGCCACGAGGTCTCCGGCGACCAGATCGCCGTGGTCGGTGAGGACAGAGACGGAGCCGGCGGTGTGCCCCGGCTCGGCATGATGCGGGCCCCGACACCGAGATCTGACAGGCGGGTCGCACCCCTGATGAGGGGGTCCGGCTCCAACGGCTCGGTGGTCTCGCGCGCCCTCGCGGAGTGGACGAAGGGACGTCCGAGCAGCCCGATCGGCAGGCACGGGGCGCTGACCCCGCCCGCTCGGTAGACCCGGCCCCGTGGGCGGGTGATCAGGAGCACAGCCCGTCGTCGGGCCGCGGGGACGGTCAGGCGGCCGGCGCGAATGCGGTGATGGCGTCGACGAGGGCGGCCGGGGCTTCCAGCGGGATCAGGTGACCGGTGCGGGGGACCACCACGAAGTCGGCGTGGGAGAGGTAGGGCACCAGGTTGTCGCGGAGCACGCCGACGGGTTCCACCTGGTCGTGTTCTCCGGCGACGACGAGAGCGGGCACACTGACCATGCGCGTGTGCTCGGTGATGTCCTGCGCGATGCCGTGCAGCGGCCACTCGGTGCGGGCGGCGTCGGTAACGGTCCGCGAATCGGTCACGATCTGCGCCTTGACCGGCGCGGGCAGCTCGGTCGCGGTGAGGACGTGATCCCGTGCCTCGGCCACGGACTCGGCGGAGTCGTAGGCGTGCGACAGGGCTTCCTGGTACTCGGGAGTGACCTGTGCGGCGGGCTTCGCCGGGCCGGAACCGACGAGGACGATGCCGCGCAGGCCGGCGGGCCGGGTGGCCGCGACCAGCTGTGCGACCTTGCCCCCCATCGAATGCCCCACCAGGACGTAGTCGGTGACCCCCGCATCCGCGAGCACGGCGAGCGTGTCGTCGGCGAGCCGACCGAGCGTGTAGGGACCGGGCAGAGCGCTCGACCGGCTCCATCCGCGAAAGTCGACCGTGAGCACGTCACGGCCCGCCAGGCGGTCGACGACGAGGTCCCAGGTGCGGGCGGAACCGCCCCAATAGTGCAGGAACACCAGGGTCGGTCCGGTCCCCGGCCGATGGTCGTAAGTGGGCAGAAGCGTCTGCTGCGTCGTGTTCACGGTGGCTCTTCCGGTCGGTGCTCTGGGCGGCTGCCCTGTGTATTCATTGAAACTTCCGCACCCGGACGGGGCATCGGCGAGACTGGTCGCCCGATGGTGGAAACTGGACACGTGAGCGTGATCCGGCAAATGACCTACCAGCCCGCGGCACGCCGCGCCGCCGCGGTCGAGACGATGACGTTCGGCCGCCTTCGCGAGCTGAACGACGGCGGCACGCAGCGCGCCGACTTCCACGTCCTTGCCGTCATCGACACCGGACCCGGCTCAGTCACCGTCGATTTCCACCGCCACCCGCTCCGAGATCGATCCGCGGTGTGGATCCCACCCGGCGCGGTGCACCGGTGGGACGACATCGCCGACGTGGCAGGGCACCTCGTGCTGTTCGTGCCGACCGCGCCGGTCACCCACGCCACCCGAGAACTCGTCGCCTCCCCGGACCCGGCCGCGCACTGGAGCATCCCCGACGCCGACTGGCCCTTCGCCGACGCGGCGCGCAGCCATCTCCTCCTCGAAGCATCCGCCCCACCCAGTGACTCCTCGACGGAGCTGCCCGAAATCCTGCTCTCCGCGCTCATCACCCGGCTGCACCCACCGCACGCCGAAGCACGGCTCACTCATCCGGCGTTCCGGTTGTTCCGCTCCAGCGTCGAAGCACACTTCCGGCAACACCACGACGCCGGCTACTACGCCCGCACCCTGGGTTACGCGCCTCGCACCCTCTCACGAGCGGTGCAACAGGCCACCGGCCGCACCGCGAAGGCGTACATCGTCGAACGGATCACTCTGGAAGCGAAGCGGCTCCTCGCACACGACCGCCTCACCGCCGCCCGCTGCGCCGACATACTCGGCTTCCCCGACGCATCCAACTTCTCGGTGTTCTTCCACAAGGCCACAGGCAAACGCCCGGGCGCGTGGCAGGCGACGGTGGCCACCGAGTGAGGAGGTACCCACAACAACACTCACATCTATGATCACGTGGCGTCACAACCCCGTGATCACCGGAACCCCGTGCTTGCCTTCTCCGCATCGGCGCCCCGTGCCTACCCGCGCGACCTCTGAGTGAGTACTGGCTGGCTGGGAGCCCCGCCGTCGACCGGCCGCGCCAGCCGCGGCCGCACCTTGGGCCCTCTGCGCCGAGGGGATAGGGACAGAGTTGCTTCAGCGGAGGCTGGCGGACACGAACGGGGGCAACCCGCGACGCCAGGTCCGGCTGAGCTTCCTCCGTTGGCCGGCCGCTTCGGTGGGACCGTAGAGGGGAAGTTCGGCCGACTCAGCCTCCTCTGTTCTGCGGCAACGAATGGATCTGCGCGCACGTGCGGTGGAGGGGGACCACTCCCGTTCCAGTTCTTGTCAGTGCGTCGCTGGTGACCCGGGGGCGGAGGTTGGCCGGAGTACTTCCGTCGTGCCATCTGACACATGTCCGGAAAACTGTCGGAGGATCACTACGGGGCCGTCGGTCGCGCTCAGCGGCGTGGCGGACCGGTGATGCGGGGCGCTGCTGGACAGGAAGCGCCCGCGGCCCGCATGCTCCGAGTTGGGCGGTTTCGCAGCGGGACCAAGGGCTGCTTCGCCGCGCACGGCATCACTCACATCCACCGCGGCACTGACAACGGCGCTTGCTGCAGGTCCGGCGGCTTCGCCAGCATCGTCGGAGCCAAGACCCGAAAACAACACACCAAGCCCTGCACCCCACGCCGCAACGGCAAGGTCGAGCGTCAACCGCGGATCATGGCCGAGGGGCTCCTCCACGCCCGCACGTACAACTGCGAGGACGAACGCATAGCCGCCCTCGACGGGTGGAACATCCGCTACAACTGGCGTCGACCCCACAGTGCCACCGGCGGTCGACCGGCAGCATCTCGACTCACCACCGGCGTCGCCAACGTCCGGCCCTCATAGGCCTGGAGGTGGTCGCCGAAGTAACCCATGTCGCTGAGGGCCCCCGAACGCTCCTTCAGTCACCGACCTGTTTTCTGTCGATCGGTGCACGCTCGTGAAAGGATCCTGATGTCGCAATCGCCGTTCTATGACAGCACCGCTGACTACCCCCGCGACCTTGTCGGTTACGGGCAGGACGGGTATGACCCGAAATGGCCCGGGGGAGCGCGCATCGCCGTGCAGTTCGTCCTCAACTACGAAGAGGGCGGGGAGAACAATGTGCTCCACGGCGATCCGACGGCCGAGACGTTCCTGTCCGAGATGTTCAATCCCAGCCCCTACCCCGAGCGGCACATGTCGATGGACGGGGTATACGAGTACGGCTCGCGTCAAGGGGTCTGGCGAATCCTGCGGGAATTCGACCGGTTCAACCTGCCTCTCACCGTGTTCGGAGTCGCCACGGCCCTCGAACGCGCTCCAGACGTCACCGAAGCCTTCCTCGACCGTGGCCACGACATCGTCTGCCACGGACTCAAGTGGATCCACTACCAGGAGGTGCCCGAGGAGATCGAACGGGCCCACATGCAGCAGGCACTCGACATCATCGAGAGGCTTACCGGCAGGCGGCCGCTGGGCTGGTACACGGGACGGGATTCGCCGAATACCCGCCGCCTCGTCGTCGATGACGGACGGCTGCTCTACGACTCCGACTATTACGGTGACGACCTGCCGTTCTGGATGCTGGTGAAGAACTCCGACGGCGACAAAAAACCACATCTCGTGGTGCCCTACACGCTCGACTGCAACGACATGCGTTTCGGCCTGCCCCAGGGCTACAGCGACGCCGAACCGTTCTACCGGTACCTCCGCGATCAGTTCGACACGCTCTACGACGAGGGCGATCCGAATGGGCTGGCCCGCCCGAAGATGATGAGCATCGGACTGCACTGCCGGATGGTCGGACGCCCTGGCCGGCTTCCCGCCCTGCGCCGCTTCCTCGACTACATCACCGCCAAGGACGGGGTGTGGGTGGTCACTCGGGGCGCTATTGCCGAGCACTGGCTCGAGCACCACCCACGGCCGGAGTTGTGACCACCGGGGGAAGGGAGGCCGCCTGAAGAATCGGCGGAGTGGTGAGCAGCTCAAGTCAGACATGGGAAATGTTGCGCGCCGCGAGCACTTCCCGGGAGCGTGTGCATGCCCCGTGCTCGTGAGCCGGGGGCGGCCCGCGAGCACGGGGCATACGTACGCGTGGCAGGTGCGGCTGTGTGTCAGGCGTCGTGGAGGCCGGTCCTGTCGTGCAGCTTTCGGAGGGGGCGTGGGGCCCACCAGTTGGCGTGTCCCAGGAGTCGCATGGTGGCCGGGACGAGCAGGCCGCGTACGAGGGTGGCGTCGACGAGGACGGCCAGTGCGAGACCTGCGCCCAGCAGTTTCAGCAGGCTGAGCTGCGAGGTGGCGAGTGCGGCCAGGACGGTGGCGACGACGAGGGCGGCGGCGGTGATGAGCCGGCCGGTGTGGTCGATGCCGAAGACCACCGCGCGGGTGTTGTCGGAGGTGACCAGGTACTTCTCACGGATGCGGGAGAGAAGGAAGACGGTGTAGTCCATGGACAGCCCGAAGGCCACGCAGAACATCAGGATGGGGACGGTGACCTCGAGCTGCCCGGTGTGGACGAAGTCGCCGACCAGCCACTTGAGATGACCGTCCTGGAAGACGTGGACCATCGCGCCGAACGAGGCAGTCAGGCTGAGCAGGTTGATCACCAGTGCTTTGAGCGGCACCACCACACTGCCGGTGAAGAGGAAGAGCAGGGCGAACATGCTCACGGCGATCACTGCGGCCGCCCAGGGCAGACGGTCCCCCAGGGTGGCCTTGGTGTCCACCAGGGAGGCGGCCTCACCGCCCACGAGAGCGGGGGAGGGGGCCGGGATCTGGCGTACGGCACGGACGTGGTCCTCGCCCTGGGCCGAGTTGGCACCCGCATCGGAGATCACCGACAGCCCGGTGCCGCGGTCGTCGTCACGGGCGGCGTAGGCGGCCGAGGCCGCGCCCGGCGCCGCCGTGCGCTCGCCCTCGGCCCAGGTGCCCGCCGCGCTGTCCACCCGTACGGTGTGGGGCAGTTGGGAGAGCGTGCGCGCGTAGTCGGTCAGTTCCCGCTGCTCCGCACGGGGGTCGAGACCGGGCATGACCACGGTCACCGGTGAGGTGGCAGCCCGGTCGAATTCGCTGCGGACGGATTCGGCCGCGAGCTGGGCACTGCTGCCGCGCGGCAGGATCCGGTCGTCGGTGAGGCCGAAACGCGCATGTCCGAAGGGCAGTGCCAGCAGTACGAGAAGAGCGGCCACGCCTGTGCCGGCCAGCACGGGACGGCGCATCACCCCGGTCACCAGCCGGTGCCACACGCTCGCCTTGGCCGAGCCGGGACCGGAGCCGGCGAAGCGGCGTCGCAGTGGCGCGAACACATCGAGTCGGTCGATGCGCCGGCCGATGAGGGCGAGTATCGCGGGCAGGATGAGCAGGGAGGTCAGGGCCGCCAGGACGACCACCGCGATACCGGCGTACGCGAGGGACTGCAGGAAGTAGACGGGAAAGACCAGCAGTGCGGCGAGGGACAGGGCGACGGTGAGCGCGGAGAAGAGCACCGTACGCCCCGCGGTGCGCAGACTCTCGGCGATGGCCTCCCGCACCTCGCGCCCCCGCGCCAGCTCTTCGCGGTAGCGGGTGACGATGAAGAGGCTGTAGTCGACGGCCAGTCCGAAGCCGAGCGCGGTGGTGACGTTCATCGCGAACAGCGACACGTCGGTGAACCCTGCCAGCAGGCGCAGCACCGCGAGCGTTCCCACCACGGACACCACGCCCACGAGCATGGGGAGGGAGGCGGCGACGAGGGAGCCGAAGGCGGCCAGCAGGATGAGCAGGGTCAGCGGGGCCGCCAGGAGCTCCGCGCGGGTGAGGTCCTCGTCGCTCTGCTTCTCCAGCAGATGGTTGACCGGAGCCTGCCCGGTGACGGTGACCTCGATCGGCCCGCGCTCCCCGGTCAGTTCGGGGACCAGTTCCTTTGCCGTACGGGTGGCGCGGTCCTCGTCTCCGGCGAGTTTGACCAGCACCAGTGCCTTACGGCCGTTCTCGGAACGCAGCGACGGGTCGTGTGTGGTCCAGAACGACTGCGCGAAGACCACACCGGGGCGCGAGGCAGCATCCCGCGTGAGGGCGCCCCCGGCCTCGGCGACCGAGGCGTAGCCCACCGGTAACCTCGCGGAGACCAGCAGCACCATGTTGGGCGCGCCGGCGTCGAAGCGGTCGGCCAGTATTCGGTCGGCCCGGGCGGACTCGGACTTCTCCGGGGTGTAGCCACCGTTGCGCAGGTGTTCGACCACGCTCGAACCGAACCCGGCCGCGGCCACGGTCACCGCCGCGACCAGCAGGAAGACGGGCACTCTGCGACGCGCCAACAGGCGCGCGACCGCTGCCAGGCGGCCTGACGCGGGCGGTGGCGACGGCTCTTCCTCGGAGGGGTGTGAGCGCGGGTGCGCCGAAATCGTCATGGCTGCTCCACTCAGTGCATCCGGTGGCGTGCGTTTCGTGACCGCAGGCCGGCCCGACCGCGTTCGCAACTGCAATGTGGACGGTCTTACCCCTCACACTGCAAGTGGTGGCACAGGCCTGAATGCACCCAGTCCGCCCATTCTTGAGGAGTCCAGCCACGCTCGGAAACCAGCAGGTTGTACAGCTCAGGGCCGAGCAGGCCGTAGCTGATGTCGGCGGCCCGCTCGGGGGTGAGCCCGGAAGGCAGGGGCTGCTTTTCTGCGAAGGCTTTGATGAAGTGCAGTTGCACCTCGAAACGCTGTTGTTTGTTGCGCTCCCACAGCGTGGCGATCTCCTCGTTCGACAAGGCCGCGTTGCGCAGCACCTCCAGCAGGCCCCCGACCCGCGCGTAAATCTCCCGTGCGCCCTCGACCTGGTGACGCAGCTGTGTGGACACATCCGCTGCGCCCATTGCCTCGCGAGCCCACTGGCGCTCCAGTGTGGGGATGGGCTCGTCGTCGCCGGCGACGCGAACGTCCACGAGTTCTTTGAGGATCGTCTGCTTGTTGCCGAATTTGAAGTAGACGGTCTGGATCGCGACCCCCGCCTCGCGGGCAATGGCCTCGATTGTGGTGCCCTCGTACCCGTGGGCGATGAAGAGCCGAAGTGCCCCTTCGAGCATCCGGTTCCTGGTTTCCTTCGCCTGCCGCTTCCGGGCTCCCTGCTGTACTGCCATGAGGCGTCACCGCCAGTCGTTGTAGTTGCAATCTAAAGCAGGACTCTATTCGCCATTGCCTCTTTTCCGTTGGGCCTCACGTGCAGAAATGCTTCTGACCACCCGCCCGTTACGAGACGTGCTCGGAGGCGGAGGAAGGGGTCTCGGGCCCGGTCTTCGCCGCTGCCCCGTCGGCCGGCGCCAACAGCGTTCCGTCCACGGCGGACGAGCCACAGGCCGACCATCAGGCCCGCAAGGGCGATGGCCGCGGCGGCGAGGAAGGTGAGGCGGTAACCCTCGTGCAGCGATACCGCTTCCGGGCCCGAGGAGGCGTTCGTATGCTGCTCCGCCAGCGCTGCCAGGACAGCGACTCCGAGCCCGGCACCGATCCGCTGAGCGGTGTTGACCAGGCCGGAGACGACGCATGTCTCGTGCTCGGCCACCGCCTTGACGGCGGGCAGGGTCGAGCCGACGAAGACGGCAGGCAGACCGACGGCGAAGAGCAGCGCTCCGGGAAGGTAGTCGGTGACGAAATCCGCGTCGACCGGCATCCTGCTCAACAGGGCCAGGCCGAGGGCCATGAAGCCCATGCCCAGGGTCAGTACCGTGCGGGGTCCGAGCCGGGCCAGCGCCCGGGGAACGGCAAAATGTGAGACCAGAAGGTTCCCGATGGCGATCGGCAGCACCGCGAGGCCGCCCAGCAGGCCGGCGAAAGCGTCGAGACGTCTTTCGGCGGCGACCGTGACGACGTAGACCAGCAGCAGCAAGGCGCCGGTTCCGGTGACGATGCCGGGCAGGTCGAGCCGGCTTCGTGCGGCGGCCGGGGAGCGTGCGTCGTCGCCGGGCAGCAGCCGCCCACCGGCCATGAGCCCCGCTATCCCGATCGGCACATTGATCAGGAAGATCCAGGGCCAGCTGAGCAGCTCGACGATCAGGCCACCGAGTACGACACCGCCGGCCGCGCCGACAGCGCCCATCGCACTCCACCAGCCGAACGCCCGGCGGTAGGCGGCCGGTTCCGTGAACATCGCGGTGAGCAGCGACAGTTCGGCAGGTACGAGGATGGCCGCTCCCACCCCCTGCAGAGCCCGTGCAGCGAGCAGTAGCCACGGCCGGGCCGCCATCCCGGCGAGCAGCGAACCGGCCGTGAAGACCACAAGACCCGCCTGGAAGAGCCGCCTTCTGCCCAGGACGTCCGTGGGCCGGCCCGCACCCAACTGGAAGCCGCCGAACGTCACCTGGTAAGCGGTGCCCACCCAGGCCAGCCCGACGACGGTCATGCCCAACGCGGCCCCGATGGCGGGCAGCGCGACGTTGACGATCGACACGTCAAGAGACACCACCAGTTCCACCGAGGTGAGCAGTAACAGTGCCCCCTCTTGCCGTGTAGCGGACCTGCCATGACTCCCCCTCGGTCGAGGTGAGTGAGCGGTGCATCCGGTGACTGGAGTGAAACACTAGAGTGGGACTCTAGTCAAATCGTGAGGAGCCCTTTCCGAGCAGGCGGCGTCCGCCGGAAACCACCGATCATCGGCCGACGGCGGCCGCCGGGTGACCGCGCACGCCCGGGGCCCGGACCGGATCCTGGCACGGTGTTCTCCGACACCGACCTGGAAGAGTTTTTGCACCGGGGCCAGGCCGGGATGGATGACCCGGCCGCCGTGCTAGGACGAGGTGGATCGCTGTGGGGAGCGGAGTACGAGCAGGGTGATCTCGCTGGGGGCGAAGACGCGGAAGGGCGGGCCCCAGAAGCCGGTGCCGCGGCTGGTGTAGAGGAGGGTGCGGGTGCCGTGGTGGCTGAGGCCGGCGAGGGCTGGTTGGTCGAGGCGGACCAGGTGGTGGAAGGGCCAGATCTGGCCGCCGTGGGTGTGGCCGGAGAGCTGGAGGTCGACGCCGTGGGCTGCCGCGCGGTCGATGAACTTGGGCTGGTGGGCGAGGAGGAGGACGGGGAGGTCGGAGTCGGCGCCGTCGAGGGCTCCGGCGAGATGGGCGCGGTGGCCCGCCAGTCCGGAGGACTCGGCGGTGACGTCATCGACGCCGGCGACCACGAGGGTGTCACCGCCGCGTTCGAGCAGCAGATGGCGGTTGCGCAGCGGCTCCCAGCCCAGCTCGTCCATCAGGTCGACCCAGCCCTGGGCCTCGCTGTAGTACTCGTGATTGCCGGTGACGTAGACCCGGGCCCGAGTCGCCTGCACGGTGCCCAGTGGGGCGGCCTGGGCGCGACGGCGTTCGGCCGTGCCGTCCGCGATGTCGCCGGTGTGGCAGACCAGGTCGGCTTCCAGGGTGTTCACCGTCTCGCAGACCCGTGCCGACCATCGGGTGCGGTCGAGCGGACCGTAGTGGGTGTCGGTGATCAGGACGACTCGGGTGCCGTCCAACCCGGCTCCCAGACGCGGGAGTTGCACGTCGAGTCGGCGCACGCGTGGCACGCGTCGGGCCTCGGCGTACCCCCAGGCGAGCAGCACGGCGGATACGCCGAGGACGGCCCAGCTGACGATGCGTGCGCGATCCTGTCCGTCACCGACGCCGGCCACGGTCAGGGCGGGCCGCAGCAGGGCGCCGAGCAGAACGGACCAGGTGAACAGGGTCCATATGCTGCCCAGCAGCGTGTCACCGACGATCGCCGCCCGGTCCTGCTGGCGCCGACCGTGGCCGCGCACCATCGCGAGCGGCATACCGATCAGGCCGAGGGCGAACAGTGTGGTGCCGATCAGTGTGACGGGGAGCGGCCAGTGCTGGCCGGTGTGCAGCAGAACCCAGCACGGCACGGCCCACAGCAGGACGGGGGCGATCAGGGGGAGGTAGCGCATCAGGCGCCGCAGCCGACTTCGTGGCGCCTCTTGCTCTTCACCGGCGACGGATCGGGTGGTGCTGGTCTCGGCCACGTTTTCCCCTCCTGAGGTGCTGTCCGGCGGATCGTATCCGTAGAGGATCCGGGGGTGGCCACGGCACAGTCGCCGTGCCAGCCATCTGCCCGTGGCCCCGACATGATCCGCGGCCCCTGCCCTGATCCTGCTCGGGCCCCAACTTCCAGAGCCTCCCGGAGAGCCCATTGTCCGCTGTCGGGGAAAGGGCCGTTCGCGGGCACATCGTCGGCTGGGCCGACGACTGGGGCGACATCCCTGACCACCCCTTCGGAGCCGTGCGCGGCCTGGTCCGGTCACTGGGACGGACGAGTCCAGGGCGCACCAAGGGCGGCGGCCCAGCAGCGTAGGCGGAAGGTACACCCCTTCTCGGACCCTGGAGGTCCTGTGCAACGTCAACGCCTCGTGTCCTTCGCCGTCGCGGTCGTGACCGCGGTCGGCCTGGCCCTCACTGCCGCGCCCGGTGCGTCCGCCGATCCCTACGCCGATCCCGTCGACTCGCTCCAGTGCATCACTGGGGGCGGACATCTCGTGACCAACACCTTCACCCGTGAGACTCTCTGCAAAGGCGGCATCTACAACGGAGCGAGCGTCTTCCCGTTCCCGATGGGCGCTGCTCACATGGCGGAATGATCCCTGGTCACGCCTTCGGTCGCCCGGTCACCCGGCCGGGCGGCCGGGCGACCGAAGACGTATCGGAGGGCTCCGGTGGAGAGACGCACCGCGGTCCCGCAGACCGAGCAGGGCGCGGTGCGCCGGGGCAGGCATTCGCGGGGGAGCAGGGGCAGCTCACCGGCCCCGGAGGCGCGCGGGGTCGGGGTCCAGCAGGTGCAGGTCGGGAGGGGAGGTACCGGGGGGCTCGTAGGTGGATCCGATGGCCTGTGGGAAGCGCAGGACGCGGGTGGGGTCGACCCGCCGTTTGACGGCGACCAGCCGGTCGTAGTGCGGGCCGTGGTACGCCGTGCGCCAGCCCGTCAGCAGCGGATCGTGCTGGTTGACGTAGGCGCCGGTGCTGTGGGGCCGCAGCGCCTCGCCGAAGTCGTACGCCCAGGTCACGTTCGCTCGCGCGGCGGCCTCGTCCCGCCAGATGGACTTCAGCTCGTAGATGGATCCGCTGCTGCGGTGCGGGTAGGCGCCTGCTTCCGGGGCTGTCGCCATCCGGCCCCCGGTGTGGACCCAGAGCAGGAAGGACTCCGGCGAGGGGGAGCGGGGCATGAAGTCGCAGACGGTGTTCACGAAGTCCGGGGTGAAGGCCCGGGCCGGCAGGACGCCGGAGCGGATGTAGGCGAGCCGGTGCGCGACGGCGGACGCGGCCCCCACCCGGGCCTCCCAGTCGTGCAGGGGCGCCGTCGCCGACCATGCCCGAAGTGGTCCGGCGGTCAGCAGAGGGCGCAGCAGCTCGGTGGCCTCCTCGCGGGCGCCGTCGTGAATCACCGTGACCGTCATGGCCCACAGCCGCCGGGTGCGTTCGTGAGTGTCTCGCCGGTTGCTGATGTGGAGGTACGCCGCCAGTGTGTCGGGCAGTGCTGCGGTCCACTCGCCGTACAAGGGCAGGATCTCCGGTGCCCGCCGCAACGGGAAGACGATCTGGCCGCCGAACATGTGTTCCGTTCGTGGTCGGTGCAGACGCAGTTCCACGGCGGTGACGACGCCGAAGTTGCCTCCCCCGCCGCCGCGGCAGGCCCAGAACAGCTCCCGGTCGGCCGGGCTGACGGAATGCTCTTCGACACGAGCGCGGGCCCCGTTCGCCAGGACCAGTTCGATCGCGGTGACATTGTCACTGCCGAGGCCGTGCGCGCGTGAGGTGAAGCTCAAGCCGCCGCCCAGCAGCGCGCCCGCCACCCCCACCTGCGGGCTGCTGCAGCCGACCGCGATGAGCCCCTGACGGTCGCCCCTCAGGTGAGGGTGGATGTCCTGCCAGCGGGCCCCGCCGCCGACCCGGACGGTCTGCCGGTCGGCGTCCAGCCGTACGCCCCGCATGGACGACATGTCCAGGACGACGCCGGTTCTGTTGAGGCAGTATCCGGCGGTGCTGTGGCCACCGCCCCGTACGGTCAGCGGCAGGCCCTCGTCCCGCGCGAATCGCAGGGTCGTCCCGATGTCGTCGGCCGACCCGGGGCGGACGGTACAGGCGGGGGCGAGCCGCACTCGGCCGTTGTCGACGCCGGGAACGCTGCCCAGGCCGAGCACCCGGCCGGGCAGCGCGCGGCGCAGGGCATCCAGGAACGGCGGGCCCGTCATCGTGGGCTGTTCGTCCGGTCGAGTACCTTCCGCAACACCCGGGCCAGCCGCACCTCGTCACCGACGGCCCAGAAGTGGGTGAAGTACAAGGAGGGGCTGATGTCCAGGAAGTGATTGTGCAGGCTGACCACGGTGATACGAGCGGCACGCAGGGCCCGGAGGACGGGCTGAACCTCTTGCTCCCGTACGGCGATGTCCCCGTTGGCCAGTGCCCGGCCGTCCGGCAGGGGTTGGAAGCGCAGTGAACTCGCCGGGCCCGGGAGGGGAGGCAGCACCCTGCGGTGGTGGGCGAAGGTGTCGCGACGCGGGGGCTCCAGTACGTAGGTACCGAAAAAGGAGGAACCCTTGTAGCCCAGGGCGGCGTTGATCCCTGCCGTGTCCAGGCCGGTCACCGGCCGCCCGGCGGGCACCGGGGCCAGGGGCGTGCCGGTGGCGCGCAGGACGGACATGAATCCCCGGGCGAGCGCCCCGGCGCCGCCCATGCCGTCGAAGTGCAGCCACCACAGGGCGGGCCGGGACGCGAGCAGGTGCTTGTGGATGCCGTGCTGGGCGAAATTCCCAGCCTGGATGGCATCGATCACCGGCTCCAACTCCTGCTCGGTCACCACCAGATCGCCCATCATCATCACCTGGCCGTCGGCGTACACGGTGAACGCGGCGAAGTTGGAGAGGTCGGTGCCGAGGGCCAGTTGCACCCCCAGGCTGGTGACGGAGAGGTCGCTGCGAGGAAAGAAGACCCGGTAGGTGAGGTTGTCCGGTGTGATCTTTCCCGGCCGGCCGAGGATGTTCCCCACCTCGTCCCAGTCGGCGGACGAGGTCGGTACCGGACGACCGGTGTCCGGCCCCGGCGCGTGGTGCCCCGGTACGGCCTGCGGCTGTCCCACGTGCCCGCGTACGGCCTCCGGAACCCGATCGTGCCAGGCGGCCGTGCTCACCGTGGCGAGGGACAGGACGGACGCCAGCAGCAGCCCGCCCCAGCGGATGCCGGTCCTCGTCGTCATCGCCCGGCCGATCGGACCGCTGCCGGACGAGGACCGACCCGGATGACACCGGCGTTCCTGTCCTGAACGGCCATCTTCAGGTACCAGATCCACCCGAAGGGCACCAGTACCAGCCCGTTGACCACCGCGTAGAGGGGATAGCACAGCAACGTCCAGTCCAGGTGCCGCCGGTCGCACACCGCCAGCATGCCCGCGTACACCAGGTACACGGACAGCAGCGGCCAGCTGAACGCCACGACGGAGTGCCACCGCCACGGGGTCAGCGCGATGGTGATCCCCAGGCCGTACGCCAGCACGCCCGGATGCCGGAGCAGCACGAAGGCGTTCACGCCCAGTACCCGGAACTCGCCACCGGCCCACGCAAGCCGCTGGCGCAACCACGGGCCCAGCTCGTCCGGGACGGTGGTCAGCACCTCGGTGCGCAGATGCGTGGAGGTGTAGCCCAGTGCGTCACCCAGCAGGCCCATCTCCACGTCGTTGCCCTGGAAGAACAGCGAGTGCCGCTCCATGATGGCGAGGTGCGCCTCGGTACGCGCGATGTGGCAGGCCCCGGAGACCATCCACGGGTGGGTCATCCGACGTCGCATGGCCAGTCGGTATTCGTGCCTCTGCAATCGCAGGAGCAGCCCGGGCGCACCGGTCGGGACCAGCCGTACCGAAGCGAAGTCCCGGCCACTGTCCCGGAAGGCACCCATCAGCAGCTCCAGCGGCTCCTTGGTCACGGTGTCCGCATCGATGCAGACCTCGTACGGGGCTCGCACGATGCGCAGGGCCTCCCTGATCAGACAGTCCCGTACCGTCCCGGACACCCGGCGACGCGCGCCCGTCACCCGCCCGGCCTCCCGGACCTCCTGGCGCATCACCCGGAAGCCGTGCGCACGAGCCACCGACATCAGACCGGCGTAGAACTCGTCCGTCTCGGAGTCGGTGGTGCACAGCAGCACGCGACTGCCGTAGGGGCGCAGGAACTCGACGTTCTCCAGGTAGGAGATGCTTCCGTAGATCGGCACCAGGACCTCGAAGTCCTGGCAGGGCCTCGTCCACGGCCCGATGTCGACGAGGCGCTCCCGGTCGGCGAACAGCGGCGTCAGCAGATCGATGGCCGCCACCGCAGCGGGGAGCACCACCACGGCGATCAGCAGGGCAGCCGGCACGATCGGTCACCACTCCGCTGCTGCGGCCGGGGCGGTAGTCATGGTGCGCTCCGGGTGCACCGCGACCGGAGCGGGGGTGGCGCCACCCGGTTCGGGGATCAGCTCCCGCCGGATCCGGGGCGGTTCCTTCCGCGGTGCGGTGGTGCCGGTCCGTGGTGCGGTGGTGCCGGTCCGTGGTGCGGTGGTGCCGGTCGGTCGGAGGGCCGCCCACGGTGCCGGTGTCGTGGTGCCGGCCGGTGGCGCAGGGGGCTCGGCCGGTAGCCGGTAGGTGTCGCAGAGCTCGCCGAGCGTGCGGATGAGCGCCTTACGGTGTCCCTGCTCGGCCGCGGCCCGCAGTTCGTCCAGCCGCTGGGCCAGATCCGGCCGTACCGGCTTCAGGCCGAGGTTCCAGATGCGCGGGTGAGCGGTTGGATTGCGCAGCTCCTGGGTTCCGACGAGTTCCTCGCGCAGCTTCTCGCCCGGCTGCAGGCCGGTGACCCGGACCGGTGGCACGCTGATGCCCTGGAGGGCGGCCAGCCGCTCGACGAGCTGGATGATCCGGACGGGTTCGCCCATGTCCAGTGAGTACACCTCGCCGTGTGACGCCATGGCCGATGCCTGGATCAGCAGGGACACGGCTTCCGAGACGGTCATGAAGAACCGGGTCGCCTCGGGGTCGGTCACCGTGATCGGCAGTCCACGCCGCAACTGCTCCAGTACGGTGCCGAGGAAGGAACCACGGCTGCCCAGGACGTTGCCGAAACGTACCGAGGCGAACGCGATGCGTCGCGCACCCTGCGCCGCACCGGCCCGTAGGACCTCCTCGGCCAAACGCTTCGTCGCCCCGAGCACCGAAGCCGGATCGGCGGCTTTGTCGGTGGAGACGAGGGTGAATCGTTCGACACCCGTCTGCAGTGCGGCATCGACCAGGTTCCGCGTGCCCAACACGTTGGTCTTGACCGCTTCGGCCGGGTTGCGTTCCAGCAGTGGCAGATGCTTCAGCGCAGCGGCGTGGTAGACGATCTCCGGCCGGGTCCGCCGGAAGAGCCGTTGCATCCTGGCCGCATCCCGGATGTCCGCCAGCAGAGCACGGTCGTTCTCGTGGAACCCCCTGCCGCTCAGCGCCAGCACCGTGCTGTGCAGGGCGCACTCGTCCTGGTCCAGCAGGAAGACCGGGCCCGCCCCGCAGTCGACGGCTCTGCGCGCGAGGGCGCTGCCGATGGTGCCGCCGGCCCCGGTCACCAGGACCCGCCTGCCGCGCAGCAGGGACTCTTCCTCGCCGGTACGAAGAGGCCAGGACGGTCGGGCCAGCAGTGTCTCGGCGTCTGGTGGTCGACAGGGTTCGGCGGCACGGGAAGGAGTCGTCTTCGACACAGTCAGTCCTTGCACCTTGTCGTGCACCGCTCTCGGACAAACCCGTGAAGAGCTGGTGGCCCGCTCCGGAATGTGGGGAGCCGACAAGGCCGACCAGTAACCCGCGCCCCGAGCGTATAAACGGCCTGATTGCGTGTCTGGCCCAGCGGACGACGGACGATCTGCCCGAAGGCTCCCGTCTTTCCTTTGGCATATTTTCTTGACATGTAGGCAGGTTGAGGCCATGAGCCACCTCGGAGCGGTCCGGCGGTGGCCCCATGACGGAGGCATGTCGGCCGACATGCCTCACTCAACCGGCCCGCCCGGAAACTGCACTCGCGTTCGAGTGCCGAACGATCGTTTGCCCCTCCTCTCGCGCGATCGGCGGCGCAGGGGTGTGCAGGCCCTCGGCGAGCGCCCTGCCGGTACCTCCTACGGGCGTCGGGCGTCGGGGGCCAGCGCCGAGGGGGTGAGGGGGTGAGGGGGCGAGAGAGTCGAAGCTGTGGCGGTGGTGGCTCCGGAACGGGAGGATCACAACCACGCCGGCGACGCGTTGCGGCCCTTCGACAGGCGCTCGACCTGAAGCCCCCTCAAGGTGCCCGCGATGACAGGCAGTTCGCCCGGGGCATTCGAGCCAGGCCGAGCGGTGGGTCAGCCGCGAACCGGATGCGCTGCGGCGAAGCGAAGCGACGCGCTCCGACCCCGCAACCAGTGAGCAATGACGTGCCCACTTCTTGGAATCACGTCGCTCCTCGGCCCTGGCCTTCATCGCCGCCGACGTCACCACATGACCCGAGCTCATGCGGCACATCGAACCGGTGTGCGCTCGCCCGCCCTCGAACCGGCCGCTGTTTCCACGGCTTGGGTCACAGCCGTCGCCACGACCGGTAGGACCGTAATCGACATCCTGCGCAGGCGCAGGCGCAGGCGCGGTGCGCCGTTCGTCGCGGACTGCGCCTGCCGGGTACATCCCGGCAGGCATGCCTGGGTGAGCGAAACAGTTTCGAAGTATTGACCGAATGATGCAGAGGGGTTGACGCGCCTCGGGTGCTGTCAACGATGCTAAGCGTCCGAAGAATCGAAGTGCGTTCGAGATAACGAACAACTGGACGGCAAGTCCCCTGTCTGACCTCGATGCGGCAAGGAGTACCGCATATGTCATGGACTCGTCATTCTGTGAATCGTCGTGCGGTACTCGCGACGGGTACCGGCCTGCTGGCAGGAAGTGTGCTGCCCGCTGCGACGGCCGAACAGGCATCCGCAGCACAGCCCGCGGCGCATTCCCCAGCCCTGGCCACGACCTACGCCAACCCCGTGCTCTGGCAGGACTTCGCGGACATCGACGTCATCCGCGTCGGCGACACGTACTACTGCTCGGCCTCGACCATGCACTACTCGCCCGGCGCGCCGATCCTGCGCTCGTACGACCTCGTGAACTGGGAGTTCGCCGGTCACTCGGTGCCGGTGCTGGACTTCGGTGCCAAGTACGACCTCCAAGGCGCCCGCGGCTACGTCCGGGGCATCTGGGCATCGTCACTGGCGTACCGCCCGTCCAACCGGAAGTTCTACTGGGTGGGCCAGATCGACTTCGCGAAAAGCTACCTCTACACAGCCTCCTCCGTAGAGGGACCCTGGAGCCGGCTGACCACGATCGGCACCGCCTACTACGACGCGGGCATGCTCGTCGACACCGACGACACCCTCTACGTGGCGTACGGCAACACGGCCATCCATGTGGCACAGCTCTCCGCGGACGGCCGCACCCAGGTCCGTAGCCAGCAGGTGTTCAGCACCCCGTCCAGCATCGGCACCCTGGAGGGCTCCCGTTTCTACAAGATCAACGGCAGTTACTACATCTTCCTGACCCGCCCCGCGAACGGCCAGTACATCCTGAAGTCGACGAGCGGGCCCTTCGGTCCCTACACGCTCCGGCAGGTGCTGCTCGACCTGCCCGGTCCGGTCGCCGGCGGTGGCATTCCCCACCAGGGCGGGCTCGTGCAGACGCCGAACGGGGCGTGGTACTACATGGCTTTCGTCGACGCCTACCCCGGCGGCCGCATCCCCGTCCTGGCCCCGGTCACCTGGACCTCCGACGGCTGGCCCGTCGTCCAGCTCGTGGACGGCGCCTGGGGCGGCTCCTATCCCAGCCCCGCCGTGCCCGCTCCGCCTCGCCCGGTCGAGCCGATGACGGGCGTCGAGAACTTCACCGGTACGTCCCTGGCGCCCAGGTGGGAGTGGAATCACAACCCCGACAACAGCAAGTGGTCGGTGGGCAACGGTCTCACGCTGAGCACTGCGACCGTCACCAGCGACCTGTACTGGGCCCGCAACACTCTCACTCACCGCATCCCGGGACCGACCTCCACCGCGACGGTGCTGCTGGAGTACACCGGGATGCGGAACGGGGATCGGGCAGGTCTGGCCGTGCTGCGCGACTCCTCCGCCTGTATCGGCCTCCTGCGCAACAGCAGCGGCACCCAGGTGGTCATGGTGGACGGTCTCACCATGGACGCCAACTGGAACACCACCGGCACCGGCACCGTGCGAGCGAGCACCGGCGTCTCGGGCAGTCGGATCTGGCTTCGCGTGAAAGCCGACATCACCCCGGGTGCGAACCGCACCGCCAGGTTCTCCTACAGCACCGACGGCGCCGAATTCATCCCGTTAGGACCCGCCTTCACCCTGAACAACGCCTGGCAGTTCTTCATGGGCTACCGCTACGCCCTCTTCAACTTCACCACCGGGGCTCTCGGCGGCTCCGTCCGGATCACGCGGTTCGAAGTAACCGCCCCCTGACCTCCTCGTCCCCGCACCCGTCTCGCGCCGCGAGGCGGCAGGACCGCGAATTCAGGAGAAACCACATGGCTACAGGCAGGAAGAGACGCGAAGGCGTGCTGTGGCGTTGGCGACGAAGCACGATCGGGATCACCGTGACGGCGCTGCTCGCCGGCCTGTGTCTCGCCCTCACCGCGACGCCGGCGTCGGCGGCCTCGGTCGACACCAGCGCCTGGTACGTGCTGGTCAACCGCAACAGCGGCAAGGCGCTGGACGTCACCGACCGCAATGCCGACAACGGCGTCGGACTGCAGCAGTACACCCGCAACGACGGCGCCTGGCAGCAGTGGCGCTTCGTCGACTCCGGGGACGGCCACTACCGGTTGCGTTCCCGCTTCACCGGCAAGGTCCTCGACGTGTCCGCCCAGTCGACGGCCGACGGGGCCCGCATCCAGCAGTGGGACGACGCGAACGGGACCAACCAGCAGTTCTCCCTGGCGGATTCCGCCGGCGGGTACGTCCGCCTGATCAACCACAACAGCGGCAAGGCCGTCGAGGTCGCGGGCGCCGCCACGGCCGACGCCGCGGCCGTCGACCAGTACGCGGACCAGGGCGGAATCCACCAGCAGTGGCAACTGGTCAAGGTGGGGACCGTCTCGAACTCCCTGCCGTCGTCGTACTCGTGGGTGTCGACCGGGGTACTGGCGGGCCCGCAGTCGAACTCCTCCCACAACCTGGTGTCGATCAAGGATTACTCGGTCATCCGGTACAACGGCAAGTACCACGTCTACGCGACCACGGCGAACACGTCCGGGGGCTGGAACCTGGAGTACTTCAGCTTCGACAAGTGGGCCAACGCCGCCTCGGCGACCCAGCACTATCTGGACTCCTCCGCCATCGGCACCGGTTACCGGGCCGCGCCCCAGGTCTTCTACTTCGCCCCGCAGAAACTGTGGTACATGGTCTACCAGACCGGCCCGCCCACCTACTCCACGACGACCGACCCGTCCAACCCCTCCTCCTGGTCGGCCCCGAAGACCTTCATCGCCTCGGAACCCGATGTGGTCAGGCAGAACAAGGGCAACGGCGGATGGATCGACTTCTGGACCGTCTGCGACAGCGCGAACTGCTACCTGTTCTTCAGTGACGACAACGGGCACCTCTACCGCGCCCAGACCACGCTCGCGAACTTCCCCAACGGGTTCGGCAACACCACGCTCGTGATGTCCGACTCCAAGTACGCCCTGTTCGAGGCATCCAACGTCTACAAGGTGTCCGGCACGAACAAGTACCTGCTGCTGGTCGAGGCCATCGGATCGAACGGCCGCTACTTCCGTTCCTGGACCTCCACCAGCCTCACCGGCGCCTGGACCCCGCTCGCGACCACCGAGAGCGCGCCGTTCGCCGGCAAGGCCAACGTCTCCTTCAACGGTCCCGCCTGGACCGCCGACATCAGCCACGGCGAGATGATCCGCTCGGGCAACGACCAGACCCTGCCGATCGACCCCTGCCACCTGCAGTACGTCTATCAGGGCCGGGACCCGAGTTCCAGCGGCGACTACTCACAACTGCCCTACCGCATGGGGCTGCTCACCCAGGCCAACTCCACCTGCTGACCCGAACGGGCAGCAGGAGCAGCTGCCGCACCGGCCAGGAGCGCGTCTCCGCCGGTGCGGCAGCGGCCTGTGACTCGTGCATTCCGAGGCGGTGGGCGCGCCCAAGGCATTCCGCGCAACCTGCCTCGGAATGCGGGCGCGAGATGGCTCGAAGAGCGGAAAGGGGCGAAAAACTTTCGTTCCGTCACCGGGATTGTTTCGGCCGCTCTCCTGCTCCAGGATTCACGCAAGCCCCTGGCTGCTCGCTTGAAACGCCGCACCTGCCGTCATTGCGCATGTTCCGCATGCTCACTTCGGCTTTCGCCTTGTCAGGCGCATGACAAGGCCCGGCCAGGCAGGCCGCTTTCCGCAGAAAGTTCTCGACCCCTCACCATCGAAAAGAGGTCCGTCATGAACAGCAGAGCCTCCGCCATCGTCCACCGGGTCCTTGCGCTCGGCACGACGGGTTTGCTCGCCGCAACGGGCGTCGTCACACTCTCCGGCTCGGCGCAGGCCGCGAGCACCCTCGGCACGGCGGCAGCCGCCCAAGGCCGCTACTTCGGTACGGCGGTGGCCGCGAGTCACCTCGGGGAATCGCCGTACGTCTCCACACTGGACGCCGAGTTCACCTCGGTGACACCGGAGAACGAGATGAAGTGGGACGCCGTCGAGAGCTCACGCGGCTCCTTCACCTTCGACGCCGCGGACAGGATCGTCGCGCACGCCCAAGGCAAGGGCATGAAGGTTCGCGGCCACACCCTGGTCTGGCACTCCCAGCTGCCCGGCTGGGTGGGCGGTCTGTCCGCCTCCGACCTGCGTAGCGCCATGAACAACCACATCACCAAGGTCATGCAGCACTACCAGGGCAAGATTCACTCCTGGGACGTCGTCAACGAGGCGTTCCAGGACGGCAGCAGCGGGGCGCGGCGCAGTTCCCCCTTCCAGGACAAGCTGGGCAACGGCTTCATCGAGGAGGCGTTCCGCACCGCCCGGGCCACCGATCCCAACGCCAAGCTCTGCTACAACGACTACAACACCGACGGCGTGAACGCGAAGTCCAACGCCGTCTACGCCATGGTCAAGGACTTCAAGCAACGCGGCGTCCCCATCGACTGCGTCGGCTTCCAGAGCCATTTCAACAGCAACTCCCCCGTGCCGTCCGACTACCGGCAGAACCTGCAGCGCTTCGCCGACCTCGGGGTCGACGTGCAGATCACCGAGCTGGACATCGAGGGCTCCGGCTCCGCGCAGGCCACCAGCTACGGCAACGTGGTCAAGGCGTGTCTTGCGGTGTCCCGCTGCACCGGCATCACCACGTGGGGCATCACGGACAAGTACTCGTGGCGCAGCAGTGGCACACCGCTGCTCTTCGACGACAACTACGGCAAGAAGCCGGCGTACGACGCGGTGCTGTCCGCGCTCGGTGGCACGAGTGGCGGCGATGGTGGTA
Organism: Streptomyces niger; assembly: GCF_000718305.1. Taxonomy (GTDB): domain Bacteria; phylum Actinomycetota; class Actinomycetes; order Streptomycetales; family Streptomycetaceae; genus Streptomyces; species Streptomyces niger. Next base: position 57,432 of record NZ_JOFQ01000015.1, on the reverse strand, counting down.
CCCGCACCTGCACCGTCTCCTACGCGAAGCAGGAGCAGTGGGGCGACCGGTACAACGGCAAGGTGACCGTGACCGCCGGATCGTCCGGGACCAGCGGCTGGAGCGTGCCGGTGACCGTCGCCTCGGGGCAGAAGATCTCCGCCACCTGGAACGGCACGCCGAGCTGGGACAGCACGGGGAACGTCATGACGATGACGCCGAACGGCAACGGCAGCCTCTCGGCCGGCGCCTCGACCAGCTTCGGGTTCACCGTCATGACCAACGGCAACGCCGCACCGCCCACCGTCGGCGCGTGCACCGCCTGGTGACGCACACCGCGCCCGCCGTGGCACGGCGGTGACCAGCCGGCCCGGGTGAGTGGCACGCCCCCTCACCCGGGCCCTGGCCTGGTCACCCCGCTGCTACCCGTCGACGCCTCCGCACCGCACAAGGCGGCCCTGGTCGACCCGGCCTTCCCCACGATCACCGTTACCCGCGCCTTCACCGGACGGCCCACCCGGTCCGGGCCGGGCATGCACGGGGCCCGAGAAATCCCGTGCAAATCTGGCGGGACCGCATGTTCGTCGCGGCCGGCGCGATGTTGCTCATCCATCTGCTGCTGTACCGGATCGAGCCCGCTCCGGACGAGGGGTACGGCGGTCGGGCCCACTTGGCGGCTCACATGAGACGCCGAGTGGGCCCGAGTCGGAACGCCGCCTCGTGGCGGTGGCCGGTCGGCAGGCAGTGACAGGGAGCAGGCCGGGCGGCACTCGGCAATGCGGGCGCCGCCCGGTTCCGCATCAGGACAGAGGCGCGCCGCTGCCCGCGAGGACTTCCGGGCGCAGCAGGGCGGCGAGCTTGTCGGCCGGGAGCAGCCCCTTCTCCAGGACGAGTTCGGCCACGCCGCGGCCGCTGACGAGGGCCTCCTTGGCGATGTCGGTGGCGGCCGTGTATCCGATGTGCGGGTTGAGGGCGGTCACCAGGCCGATGGAGTTCTCAACGGTCGCGCGCAGTTGCTCCGTGTTGGCGGTGATGCCCGCCACGCAGCGTTCGGCGAGGGTGAGGCAGGCGGCGCGCAAGTGCGTGACGGACTCCGAGAGGGAGTGCAGGATGATCGGTTCGAAGGCGTTGAGCTGGAGCTGTCCGGCTTCGGCGGCCATGGTGATGGTGACGTCGTTGCCGATCACCTCGAAGGCGACCTGGTTGACGACCTCGGGGATCACGGGGTTGACCTTGCCGGGCATGATGCTGGAACCGGCCTGGACCGGCGGCAGGTTGATCTCCGCGAGGCCCGCACGCGGGCCGGAGGAGAGCAGGCGCAGGTCGTTGCAGCTCTTGGAGAGCTTGACGGCGATGCGCTTGAGCACGCCGGACATCTGGACGAACGCGCCGCAGTCCTGAGTCGCCTCGACCAGGTTGGCGGCGGTGACGAGGGGCAGGCCGGTGATGTCGGCGAGGTGGCGGCGGGCCGCCTCCGCGTATCCGGCGTGGGCGTTGAGGCCCGTGCCGATTGCTGTGGCGCCGAGGTTGATCTCGTGTATCAGCTCGACGGCCTCGGCGAGCCGGCTGCGGTCCTCGTCGAGCATCACGGCGTACGCCGAGAACTCCTGCCCGAGGGTCATGGGGACCGCGTCCTGGAGCTGAGTACGGCCCATCTTCAGCACGTCGCGGAACTCGACCGCCTTGGCGGCGAAGGCGTCCTGGAGTACGGCCATCGCTTTGAGCAGACCACGCACCGCGAACGCCGTCGCGATCTTGACGGCGGTCGGGTAGACGTCGTTGGTGGACTGGCCGAGGTTGACGTCCTCGTTGGGATGCAGGTGCTGATACTGCCCCTTGGCGTACCCCAGCAGCTCCAGCGCACGGTTGGCGACGACCTCGTTGGCGTTCATGTTGGTCGAGGTGCCGGCGCCGCCCTGGATGACGTCGACGACGAACTGGTCGTGCAGCTTGCCGTCGCGGATCTCGCGGCAGGCGGCGACGATCGCGGCCGCCTTCCGGGGCTCCAGCAGGCCGAGTTCCTCGTTGGCGAGGGCGGCGGCTTCCTTGACGGTGGCCAGGGCGTCGATCAGGTGCGGGTAGGCGGAGATCGGGGTGCCGGTGATGGGGAAGTTCTCCGTGGCGCGCAGGGTGTGGACGCCCCAGTACGCGTCGGTGGGTATCTCCCGGTCTCCGAGCAGGTCGTGTTCGCTGCGGGTGGCGGCGGTCATGGGTGGGCGGTTCCTCTTCTTCGAGGTGAGTGAGTCGGGCTTATGAGATGGCTCAGTCGGGCTCGTGAGGGGGCTGAGTCGGGCTCGTGAGGTGGGCTGAGCCAGGTGCTTGACCTGTGTCGGGTCAGGGTCACGCGGGGGTGGCGACGGCCCGGGGGAGCAGATCGGGGACCGGCCGTACGCTGCCGACGGGCCGGCCGCCGCCGAGCATCAGCTCCCCGGCGAACGCGGTGAGGAGTTCCGGTTCGACGCCCGCGTGTGCCAGGGCGGCAGCGGCGACGGGTATGCGCGCCCGGTTCGCCCCGTCGGCGATCTTCACGGCGATGGCGCTGCCGTCCGGCAGCGCGGCGACCTGGACGCCCTCGAAACCGTCCTTGGCCAGCAGTGCGGGAACCGCGCGCATCAGCGCGGCGACGTCCCGTCCGGCGCCGGAGGCCATCTCGGGGTACTCGCGCATGGCGTCCGCCACTCGCGCCTCGGGGGTGCCGGTCGCGGCGGTGGTGATGCGGGCGGCGGCGCGGGCGAGGCCGTGCAGGGAGACGGCGAACAGCGGGGCGCCGCAGCCGTCGATGGTGACCTGCGCGATGCGCTGGCCCGTGAGGTCCTCGACGGTCTCGGCGATCGCGGTCTGGAGCGGGTGGTCGGGTGCGAGGTAGCTCTCCAGCGGCCAGCCGTTGAGCAGGCAGGTGTAGAGCATCGCGGCGTGCTTGCCGGAGCAGTTCTGGGCGAGCCGGGAGGCCGGGCGGTGCTCGCGGACCCAGCCGTCCCGGACGGCCGGGTCGTACGGCAGGTCCGGGACGTTGCGCAGGTCGTCCTCGGTGGCGCCGGCGAGATCGAGGATCCGCCGGGTTCCGGCGAGGTGACGTTCCTCGCCGGAGTGGCTGGCCGCGGCGAGCGAGAGCAGTTCGCCGTCGAGCGGGAGCCCGGCCCGCACCATGGCGACGGCCTGAACGGGCTTGAGGGCCGAGCGCGGGTGGAAAGCGGTCTCGATGTCGCCGAGGTGGAAGCGGACTTCGCCGTCGGAGCCGAGTACGGCGACGGAACCGTGATGGAGGCCCTCGATCACGCCGCCACGGAGGACGTGGGCGACGGGAGCGTGGCGGGGTTCGCGGATGGCGGGCGCGTCCGCGAGGGAACGGGAGTCCGCGAGGGAACGGTTCTGCAGGGTGTGCATCAGTGTCTCGATCATGAGTGTCGAACATGGGCCGGTTTGCCGTGACCCGTGACCGGTCCGCGGGTCACGCGTCGGTCCCGGTGGAGGTGCGCCCGATGCGGCCGCGGATGCCGTACCAGCCCGCGACCAGCGCTGCGATGATCAGCGGCAGGCACAGCACGGTGGTGCGGCCGGCGCCGCCGTCTGCGTACATGAGGACCAGGACGGAGGCGAGGAAGGCCAGCGTCACGAGTTCGGTCCAGGGGGAGCCCGGCAGGCGGAAGCCGGGGCGGGTCAGCTCGCCCTTCCGGGTCTTCTGCCAGAAGAGCAGATGACAGAGCATGATCATGCCCCAGGTGGCCAGGATGCCGATCGCCGCGAAGTTGAGCACGATCTCGAACGCGTCGGCGGGGACCACGTAGTTGAGGCCGACGCCGAGGACGCAGATGCCGCTGGTGAGCAGAATGCCGCCGTACGGCACCTGGCTGCGGCTCATCCGGGCGGTGAACCGCGGCGCCGAGCCGCTGACGGCCATGGAGCGCAGGATGCGCCCGGTGGAGTACAGGCCGGAGTTGAGCGAGGACATGGCCGCGGTGAGCACGACGAGGTTCATCACGCCGCCGGCCGCCGGGACGCCGATGCGGGACAGCACGGTCACGAAGGGGCTCTCGTCGGCGCTGTACGCGGTCCAGGGCAGCAGCATCGACAGCAGGACGACCGAGCCGACGTAGAAGAGACCCACCCGCCACATGATCGAGTTGATCGCCTTCGGCATGATCTTCTCGGGGTTCTCGGTCTCCCCGGCCGCGACGCCGACCAGCTCGACGGAGGCGTACGCGAAGACGACGCCCTGGATGATCAGCAGCATGGGCAGCAGGCCGCCGGGGAAGATGCCGCCGTGGTCGGTGATCAGGGCAGGGCCGGGCGTGGTGCCGTCGACCGGTTGCTGGGTCACCAGCAGGAAGATGCCGATACACATGAAGATCACCAGTGCGCTGACCTTGATGATGGCGAACCAGAATTCCAGTTCGCCGAAGATCCGCACCGAGATGAGGTTCACGGTGAGGACCACGGCCAGGGCGATGAGGGCGATCACCCACTGCGGAATGTCGGAGAACATGCTCCAGTAGTGGGTGTAGGTGGCCACGGCGGTGATGTCGGCGATGCCGGTGGTCGCCCAGTTGAGGAAGTACATCCAGCCCGCGGTGTACGCGCCCTTCTCGCCCATGAACTCCCGGGCGTACGACACGAAGGCGCCGGAGGACGGGCGATACAGGACCAGTTCGCCGAGGGCTCGTACGACGAGGAAGGCGAAGAGGCCGCAGACGGCGTATGCGAGGAAGAGGGACGGTCCGGCGTCGGCGAGCCGGCCGCCGGCGCCGAGGAAGAGGCCGGTGCCGATGGCACCGCCGATGGCGATCATGTTGACGTGCCGGGACTTCAGGGACTTGCTGTAACCCGCGTCTCCGGCGTCGATGTGGCCGGGGGAGGGGTGGGACGTGTGGCCGGACGAAGGGTCGGACGTGTGGCCGGACGAGGGGCGCGTCTCGCCTTTGAGATGCTGTTCGCTCACGCCTCGGGTCTGCCTTCCGTAGGTATGTCCGTACGTGTGGGGCGCACGATGTCGGTGAGGGTGGTGTCGACGCGGTCGAGATGGTGGGACATGGCCGCCACCGCGTCGTGCTCGGAACCGTCGATCAACGCCTCGACGATCGCCCGGTGCTCCTGGTTGGACCGCTCGCGCCGGCCGCCCAGCTCGTTGAGGAACGCCGACTGACGCGCCAGCGCGTCGCGGATCTCCTCGATGACCCGGCGGAAGACCGGGTTCTGAGCCGCCTCGGCCACGGCGAGGTGGAAGAGGCTGTCCATCGCGACCCACGCGGTCGTGTCCGTCTCCCGCTCCATCCGGTCGAGGAGGTGGGACAGGTGGTCCAGGTTTTCCGGGGTGCGGCGCAGTGCCGCGTACCGGGCGACCGGAATCTCGATGTGGCGGCGTACCTCCAGCAGGTCGCTGGCCGCGTAGTCGCCGAAGGTGGGGTCCTCGACGGTGGTCGCGACCACGAAGGTGCCCCTGCCGGTCCTGGAGACGGTCAGGCCCATGGTCTGCAGGGCCCGGAGGGCCTCGCGCAGCACGGGCCGGCTGACCTCCAGAGTGCGGCACAGCTCCGCTTCGGAGGGGAGCTTGTCACCGATGGCGTAGTCGCCGCGTTCGATGGCGCCGCGGAGGTGGGCGAGCACCGCTTCCATCGCGCTGACGCGCCGCGGTACCCGGCCGCCTGTCTGGCTGTCTGACAGGTTCATGCGAGTGATCCTGCGGGTTACGCGACGGTGCTGTCAAGAGTTGGATCCCCGGCGACGAAGCGGGAGAGGGCGAGAGGCTGCGGCCACGCATCTCGGGCGAGGCCCGTACCCGGCGCTCGGCCGGGCCGGGTCGGGTGGAGCCGCCCCGCGACTTCACCCGGTGTAGCCGGCAGGCAACCGTATCGGCTCGGAAGATCACTCCAGCCCGGATGACGGCCCCAGGCCGTTTCGTGGATCGGTCATCCCGTCCAAACCCGCCGGCAGGCCTCCGGGTTGCCGGTGTCCGGCGCTTCGAGAGCGCCCGTCATCGCAGCTCAGGGGGCAGGTTCTGGTCATTCGGGGGTCGTTGGTGGTCACGGGTCCGTCACTGGCCGGTCGAATCGTCTCCAAATCTTGAGCACAAATCCCACACATCCCTCTCTTCAGACGGGCCTCGATGGTCTAGATTGACCGTGCTTCGCATGCTGTGACACGAAGCGACAAACGTTGATCTATGGGCCTCTATGGGGCTCTATGGGTCTGCGCTACGGACGGCCAGCAACGGAGTCTCCGAAAGTTCGGCAGGGCGTGCGGGTTCCTGCCGTCCGGCTGGATTGCTCAAGTGACGCCGAACCAGCCGAAGTGTCATGCGTGGTGCGGGGGCGGGGCTTCCCGTGGGGGAGAAACGGCGTTGTTCGGCTACGTACCACTGGGAACCGGGGGGTTTCTGTGCGGCAGGGGGGATTAGTCGGCCCATTTCCGTCGGCGCGCGGGCGTCTGGCGGACGGCGCGATCAGCCAGCCGGCGAGCGACTGGGAGCAGCGGTACCGCCGTACCGTGCTCACCAGCGACACCGTGGCCACCGGCTCGGTGGTGGCGGCGATCGGCAACTTCTTCGGGGTCCGGGACGCGGCCAACTGGCACGAGAAGTGGGGCATCCTCGCTTTCGGCACCGAGCTGCTGGTGCTGGGAGCGCTGTGGGTGAGCCGGGCGTGGGCGCCGGCCGTGCTGGGCCAGGGAGCCGAGGAGTTCCGCCGGCTCGGACGCTCACTCTTCACGGCGACGGTCGTGCTCGCGCTCGGCGGGATCGCCCTCACCTCGCGCAACATCAAGCTCTGGATCTTCGTCGCGATCCCGGCGATCGCGCTCGTCACCATGACCGAGCGGTATCTGCTCCGTCTCCGGCTGCACAAACAGCGGAAGCAGGGGCTGTGCCTGAGGCCGGTGCTCGCTGCCGGGAGCCCGGCCACCGTGCACGACCTGATCACCCGCACCCGCAAGTTCCCGCACCTCGGCTGGCGGGTGGACGCGGTGTGCACGACGGACGGCCGCGGGCTCGACGACGGCCCGCCGCTCGACGGTGACCAGCTGGACGGAGTGCCGGTCGTCGGCGGACTGGCGGACGTCGCGGGCCACGTCCGTCGCGGCGGCTACCGGGTCGTCGCCGTCACACCGGACCCGTACTGGTCACCGGACCGGCTGCAGCGGCTGGCGTGGAACCTCGAAGGCAGCGATGCCGAGATGGTCGTGGCCCCCGTGCTGATGGAGGTGGCGGGGCCGCGACTGCACGTCGACGCGGTGCTCGGCATCCCCCTGCTGCGGGTCAGCATGCCGACCTTCACCGGGGGGCGCCGCGCGGTCAAGGAGGTCGTCGACCGGTTGGGCGCGGCGATCCTGTTGGTGCTCTTCGCGCCGCTGATGGTGCTCGTCGGGCTGCTCGTCCTGATGGACAGCCGGGGTGGCGTGTTCTACCGCCAGCGCAGAGTCGGCAAGGACGGGCGCGAGTTCACCATTCTCAAGTTCCGCACCATGGTCGCCGGCGCGCACGGGGCACGTGCCGAGCTGGCCGACCGCAACGAGGGCGCGGGGCTGCTGTTCAAGCTCCGGCGGGATCCGCGGGTGACCCGGGTGGGCACGGTGCTGCGCCGGTACTCGCTCGATGAGCTTCCGCAGCTCTTCAACGTGCTCACCGGATCGATGTCGCTCGTCGGTCCCCGGCCTCCGTTGCCGGAGGAGTGTGCCGCGTACGACCCGGACATCCGGCGGCGGTTGCTGGTCAAGCCCGGGCTCACCGGCCTGTGGCAGATCAGCGGACGTAGCGACCTGCCGTGGGAGGAGGCGGTCCGCCTCGACCTGCGGTACGTGGAGGACTGGTCGCTCGCCCTGGACACGGTGATCTTGTGGAAGACGCTGCGCGCGGTCCTGCACGGCCAGGGGGCCTACTGATGCGGCCTGTTGATGCACGGGGGGTCGGCGAACGGCCGACGCACGGACCGCAGGCCGCAGGGGCCTGCCCGGGGGAGGAACGAGCAATGAGAGTAAGCGTCTTCGGGCTCGGCTACGTGGGCTGCGTGTCGGCCGCGTGCCTGGCCGGCATGGGCCACCAGGTCATCGGGGTGGACGTGAACCAGGTGAAGGTCGACCTGGTCAACGACGGCAAGGCCCCTGTGGTCGAGGAGCGGATCGGCGAGCTCACCGCCGAGGTCGTGCGGACCGGCGCGTTACGTGCCACCACCGACGTCCACGAGGCGATCATGGGCAGCGAGGTGTCGCTGATCTGCGTGGGCACCCCGTCGGAGCCCAACGGCAGCCTGTGCACCACGTATCTGGAGCGGGTCACCGAGGAGATCGGCGCCGCGCTGGCGGATCGCAGTGGGCGCAGTGGGCGCAGTGGGCGGCACACCGTCGTGTTCCGCAGCACCATGCTCCCGGGCACCTGCCTGAACCTGCTGGTACCGATCCTGGAGAAGTCCGTCGGCGGTACGGCCGGGGTGGACATCGGGGTCGCGGTCAACCCGGAGTTCCTGCGCGAGGGCACGAGCGTGCGGGACTTCTTCGATCCGCCCAAGACCGTCATCGGCGAGCTCGACGCGGCGAGCGGCGACGTGGTCGCGGCGCTGTACGACGGCCTGCCCGGCGAGGTGTTCCGGGTGCCGGTCCCGGTGGCCGAGGCGATCAAGTACGCGGACAACGCGTTCCACGGCCTCAAGATCGGCTTCGCGAACGAGCTGGGCGCGGTGTGCCAGGCGCTCGGGGTGGACTCGCACCAGGTGATGGACGTGTTCCTGGCCGACCGCAAGCTGAACATCAGCCCCGCCTACCTGCGTCCCGGCTTCGCGTTCGGCGGCTCCTGCCTGCCCAAGGACCTGCGCAGCCTGGTCCACGCGGCGCGGCGGGCCGACGTCTCGGTGCCCATCCTCGCCCACGTACTGCCCTCCAACGCCGACCACCTGCAACGCGCGGTGGAGCTGGTCGAGCGCACCGGCAAGCGCCGGGTGGGCCTGTTCGGGCTGTCCTTCAAACCCGGCACCGACGACCTCCGCGAGAGCCCGCTCGTCGAGCTGGCGGAGCGGCTCTTCGGCAAGGGGTACGAACTCAAGATCTACGACGCCAATGTGAGCCTCTCCCGGCTGATCGGCGCGAACCGCGAGTACATCGAGACCCGGCTGCCGCACCTCGCGCAGCTGCTCGCGGACTCCGTCGAGGAAGTGCTCGACCATGCCGAGGTGTGCCTGGTCGGGACCAGGGATGTGGCCGTGCTGTCGGCGCTGCCCCACGGTGGCGACGGCCCCGTACTGATCGATCTCATCCGCCTTCCCGACGCCGACGCGCGCCGGACCGAACCGGGGTACGTGGGCCTTGCTTGGTGACGCAGTCAGTGACGAACGACCGGGCCGGCGCGCGCTGATCCTGGTGGAGAACCTGTCGGTGCCGTTCGACCGGCGGGTGTGGCAGGAGTGCACGACGCTGCGCGACGCGGGCTGGGAAGTGCACGTCATCTGCCCGAAGGGCAGCAAGCGGGACACGGAGGCGGCGGCCGTGATCGACGGGGTGCGGATCCACCGCTACCCGTTGCGCGCGGCCACCGGAGGCCCTGCCGGCTACCTGCGGGAGTACGGATCGGCGCTGTGGCACACGCTCCGGCTGGCCCGCAAGGTCGGCCCGGTCGACGTGGTCCACGCCTGCAACCCGCCCGATCTGCTGTTCCTGCCGGCGTTGTGGATGAAGCGGCGCGGCGCGCGGTTCGTCTTCGACCAGCACGACCTCGTACCCGAGCTGTACCTCTCCCGGTTCGACCGCGGTGCGGACCTGCTCTACCGCGCCGTGTGCGCGCTGGAACGGTTCACCTACCGTGCCGCGGACATCGTGCTCGCCACGAACGAGAGCTACCGGGACGTCGCGCTGCGCCGCGGCGGCAAGCGCCCTGCGGACGTCTTCGTGGTACGCAGCGCGCCCGCCGTCGAGCGGTTCAGACCGGTGCCGCCGGAGCCGGAGTTGAAGCGCGGCAAGCCGCACCTGCTGTGCTACCTCGGTGTCATGGGCCCGCAGGACGGCGTCGACTACGCCCTGCGGTCCCTGGCGAAGCTGCGCGACGAACTCGGACGTACCGACTGGCATGCGGTGTTCGTCGGCGCCGGCGACGCCTTCGACGCGATGGTGGACCTGTCCCGGCGGCTCGGGCTCGCCGAACAGGTGCAGTTCACCGGGCGCATACCGGACGCCGACCTGGTGCGCTACCTGTCCACCGCGGACGTGTGCCTCTCCCCCGACCCACGTAATCCGCTCAACGACGTGTCGACCATGAACAAGGTCCTGGAGTACATGGCGATGGGCCGACCGATCGTCTCGTTCGACCTGCGGGAGGCGCGGGTCTCCGCCGGCGACGCCGCCGTCTACGCGGCCGCCAACGACGAGGCCGAGTTCGCCGAGCTCATCGCGCTGCTGCTGGACGACCCCGAGCGGCGGGCCCTGATGGGCAAGCTCGGCCAGGAGCGGGTCGGCGGGCCGCTCTCCTGGAGCAACTCGCAGACATCGCTGCTCGCCGCCTACGCCGCCGCATGCGACGGCCGCACTCCGGTGTCGGACGGCGGCCCGGTCCGTACGAGGAAGAGGCCGGGCAGTTGAGCGACGACACGATCCGCCTGGTCACCCTCGGGCGGATATTTCGCGGGCGCTGGCGGCTCCTCGCCGTTCTCACCGTGGTGGGCGCGCTCGCCGGCTACGGCACCTCGGTGGTGTTTCCACCGCGGTACACGGCGTCCGCATCGGTACTGCTGCCGGGGCAGTGGGAAGAGCGTGAGCTGCTGACGCAGGTGGACATCGCGACCAGCTCGTCGGTGGTCGACCTCGCGGCCGCCAAGCTCGGCCGGCCGGACGTCAGCGGCGAGGAACTGCGGGAGCGGGTGACCGCCCAGGCCGCCGACGGGAACATCATCACGATCTCGGGTACGGCCGACACCCCGGCACGCGCACAGCGCCTCGCCGACCAGGTGGCCCAGCAGTTCGTCGGATTCGCCAGGCGGATCGCGGGCGGCAGCACGGACCCCGACGCGGCCACGGGGACCGACGCGCTGCGGCAGAAGGTGGTGGAGACCGACCGCCGCATCACCGACCTGGCCGCCGCGGCCGACCCGGGCCGGACCGTGGAGGGCGCGCAGGCGCGCACCTCGCTCGAAAAGCTGCGCACCTCCCTGGAAGAGGCCATGACGAAGCTGGCCGAGGCCGACCGGGCGAGCGACAAGGCCGGCATGGTCGTCATGGATGCCGCGGCCCGGCCGACCGGTGCGGCGCCACCGACGAGGGGCCAGCTCATCGCGGCAGGGGCGCTGCTGTTCTTCCTGCTCGCGGTCGTCGGCCACCTCGTCGCCGCACGGATGAACCGCCGGCTGCGCACCGAAGCGGACATCGCAGCGGCGCTGGGCTCGGCGGTCCTCGGCACCGTCGACGTACCGGGTGAACCGCGCGCGCACCGGGCGGAGAACCGCGGCCCGTGGGCCCGGATCCGCCGACTCCTCGGCGCCGACACCCCGTGGGACGTACCGATCCAGCAGGGCCCCGGGGACGAGGCCGGCATGCTGATCCGCTACCGGCGGGTGTGCGTGCGCCTCCGCGACCGGATCCCGGCCCCACGGCGGCTGCTCGTCGTCGTACCGGACGGCGACGAGATCGCCCGCCGGGCCGCCGGGCAGCTCGCCGCCGAGGCCGGGAGCGACCTCTCCCCGTCCTCTTCGAGCAGGGGATTCCCCCTGCTGCGGGTGGTGGAGGTGTCGGTGGACCGGCCGATCGTGCCGGACCGCGACACCGAGTCCGGTGCCCTGGTGGTCCTCAGCGCGGGCAGCTGGACCGCGGAGGAGCTCGCCGGCCTCGCCGAGGCGTGCGCGGACGGTGGGCACGAGGTCGTCGGCACCGTCGTCGCCGACCCGGTGGACGCCCGTCCGACGCGGCCTGCCGGCGATCCTCCGGACACCGGCGCTCCGGCGCTCGCGATGCGCGGCCACGCGGCGGGAGGTGCGCTGTGACGACGCGTACGACTTCGGCGTGGCCGGCCGCCGTCCCGCTGCTCGACCTCCAGGCGCTGGTGGCAGCGGTGCGCAGACGCCGCCGCCTCTGGTCCTCCTTGGCGCTGCTGGGACTGTTGGCCGGCGCGGCGGTGGCGGTCCTGCTGCCGCCCGCGCCGAGCGCGGTGACCACGGTGCTGGTCGCACATGAGGATGACCAGCCGAACGACACCGGAACGCTGATCCGCACCGACGCCGCGGTACTGAAGACCTCGCGGATCGCCGGCAAGGCCCTGCGGTCCCTCAAGTCCTCCGAGAAGCCGGCGGACTTCATGGCGGACTACCTGGGCACCGGCTTGACCAACAACCTGCTGCAGATCGAGGTGACCGGTGACAGCGACGCGGAAGCGGTGGCCCGGGCCGAGGCGCTGGCCGACGCGTTCATCGCGGACCATGTGAGCCGGATGCGGGAAGCCGCGAAGGCCGAGGCCGCGGCCCTGACCGACCAGCGGGACCGCATGCGGGACGAGCTCACCAAGGTCAACAAGGCGATCGGGGACCGCTCGCCGGAGAGCGACGACCCGAAAGAGGCGGCGAGCATCGAGACGCTCTTCGCCCGCCGGGCCGAGCTCAACTCCCGGATCTCCGATTTCGACGAGCGGGCCGCCGAGGCGGGCACCGGCACGCCCAAGGTCGTCGCCGGCACGCAGATCGTGGACGCCCCGCACGCGGTGCGGCACTCGCTGCCCAAGGCCGTCGCCACCGACGGCGCGATCGGGCTCGCCCTCGGGCTCGTCCTCGGACTCGCGCTGGCCGCGGTCGGCGCGGTGGTGGCGGACCGCCCCGTGCTGCGCCGGGACATCGCGACGCACCTGGGCGCCTCGGTCATCGCGGAGCTGCCCCACCGGTCGGGCGGGCGGTGGCAGCGCCGACGGACCCGGGCGACACGCGAACGCCTCACCACGACCCTGGCCCGCACCGTGCGCGGCTCCACCGAGCAGGTGTCGCTGCTGGAACTGGGCTGCGCGCGCGACACGAGCGCGCTCGCCACGGACCTGACCACGGCACTGGGCGCTGAGGGGCCGGTGGTCGGCGTCGGCTCGGTCGCACCCGGCACCGCGTGGACCGACCTCCCGTACCTCGGCACCCGGACCGTGCTCGTCGTACGTGCCGGGCACGGCAGCGCCGCATGGCTGCACACCGTGGCGCGACAACTCGCGGACCAGTGCATCGCGGTGCTCGGTGTGGTGCTGATCGACCCCGACCCGCGGGACCGGACCGACGGCACGCTGTGGGACGGGCTGCACACCGCGCTGCGGGGTCACAGCGAGCGGCCGGCCCGGCAGACCGGCACCGGCAAACGGCGGCGGCCCGAGGGTCAGCCGGTGTGGGCCAGTGGGGCCTCCCCTGCTCGAACGGAGTTGAGAGCTCGGGGAAGGGTCCCGGACAACGACCAGGAGGTGCGGTAGCACATGTGCGGCATCGCAGGCACATACCGATGGCCGGACGGCAAGGCCGTGACCGACCGGCTCACCGACATCCTCGCCCACCGCGGCCCGGACGGGGCGGGCCGCTACAGCCACTCCCTCGGCGACGGCGAAGTGCACCTCGGCCACCGGCGGCTGGCCATCCTCGACCTGTCCGAGAACGGCGCCCAGCCGATGGTCGAGGACGGCCTCGCCCTGACGTACAACGGCGAGCTCTACAACGCGCCCGAGCTGCGCGCCGAGCTGACCGCCGCCGGGGCGCGCTTCCGCGGCACCTCCGACACCGAGGTGCTCCTGGAGGCCTGGCGGCGCTGGGGCACGGACTGCCTGCCCCGGCTGCGCGGCATGTTCGCGTTCGGCATCCTCGACGAGCGGACCGGCGAACTGGTGCTGGCACGGGACCAGTTGGGCATCAAGCCGCTGTTCCTGGTCCGGCGCGGCGAAGGCCTGGTGTTCGCCTCCGAACTCAAGGCGCTGGCCGCCGCCACCGGTGGGTCGCTGGAGGTGGACCACGCGGCGCTGGTGGCCTCGCTGCTGTACTACTGGGTGCCGGACTCCCGCTGCGCGTTCCGCGAGGCGGAGAAGCTGCCGCCGGGGAGCTGGCTGCGGATCCGGCCCGACGGCCGGGTGGAGCGCGGCCGGTACTGGCACCTCAAGGACGTCGCCGCCGAGGGCCGGGCGCGGGCCCGGGCCGGCGAGCGGCCGGACCTGGCCGCCATCGTCGAGGAGTCGACCCGGCGCCACCTGCTCTCCGACGTACCCGTGGCCACCTTCCTCTCCGGCGGCCTCGACTCCAGCTGGCTGACCGCGCTGGCGGCCCGCCACCAGCCCGGGATCTCCGCCTACACGATCGGCTTCCGCGCCGAGGACGCCAGGTTCGAGGCGATGCCGGACGACCTGCGCTACGCCCGGCAGGTGGCCGAGCGGTTCGGCGTCGACCTGCGGGAGATCGAGATCGCGCCCGACGTGCTCGACCTGCTGCCGCAGATGACGTACCACCTGGACGAGCCGATCGGCGACCCCGCCGCGATCAACACGTACCTGATCTGCTCGGCAGCCCGGGAGGCCGGGGTCAAGGTGATGCTCTCGGGGATGGGCGCCGACGAGCTGTTCGCCGGCTACCGCAAGCACCTGGCCAACCTGCTCGCGCTGCGCTACCAGCGCGTCCCGCGCCCCCTGCGGCGCGGCGTGTCCGCGGCCGTGGACCGGCTGCCGGTCGCGACGAGCCGCCGGGGATACCGGTCGGTGCGCTTCGCCAAGCGGTTCCTCTCCTTCGCCGAGCTGCCGGAGGAGACCGCGTTCCGGCGCAGCTACACCATGTACGACCGGAGCGAGCTGCTGGGCCTGATCAACCCGGACCTGGCGGGGACGGTCGACGACGTGCTGACCGAACACGCGGACACCTACGAGGACAACGACCTCGACGACTTCGTCAACCGGATGTGCCTGGGCGACGCCCGGATGTTCCTGCCGGGCCTGAACCTCGCCTACACGGACCGCTCCAGCATGGCCGCGTCGACCGAGGTACGGGTGCCGTACGTGGACGTCGAGGTGGTCAGGGCGGCGTTCACCGTGCCCGGCGACCGCAAGATCGTGGGACGGCAGGGCAAAGCCGTCCTCAAGGAAGCGGCCACCTCGATCCTGCCCAAGGAGATCGTCTACCGGCCCAAGGGCCTGTTCAGCGCCCCGCTGCGGGCCTGGATGAGCCGGGACCTCGCGCCGCTGGTGCGCGAGGTCGTCAACGACGGCGAACTCGTCCGCTCCGGGTTCCTGCGCCGCGACGCGCTGCGCCGGCTCGTCGCCGAGGACGCCGCCGGTCAGCGGGACAACTCCAAGCATCTGTGGCATGTGCTGACCCTCGAGCACTGGTATCGGGGCGCGACTTCTGGGGAGAACGCGTGAAGCAGGTTGTGCAGAACTACAAGAGCGGCGAGCTGGCGGTGCTCGACGTGCCGGAGCCGGGGTGCAAGCCGGGGGGTGTGCTGGTCCGCAGCGCCTTTTCGCTGATCTCCACCGGGACCGAGCTGATGAAGGTGTCCGAGGCCGGCATGTCGATGCTGGGCAAGGCCCGCTCCCGCCCCGACCAGGTGGCCAAGGTCATGCAGAGCGTGGCCACCAACGGGGTGCCCGCCACCTACCGCAAGGTGATGGGCAAGCTGGACTCCTACACGCCGCTGGGCTACTCGCTGTGCGGGGTGGTCGAGCAGGTCGGCACCGGGATCGACGACGTGAAGGTCGGCGACCTCGTGGCCTGCGCCGGCAACGAGCACGCGCTGCACGCCGAGCTGAACTGGGTGCCGAAGAACCTCTACGCGCCGGTGCCGGACGGCCTCGCGCCGCGGCACGCGGCCTTCGGCACCGTCGGGTCGATCGCGATGCAGGGCGTCCGCCAGGGCGAGTCACACCTCGGCGATGTGGCGCTGGTCATCGGCCTCGGGCTGATCGGGCAGCTGGTGGTGCAGCTCCTCGCCGCCTCGGGAGTCCGCGTCGTCGGGGCCGACCCCGACCCGGCGCGCTGCGAGCTGGCCGAGCGGCTGGGCGCAGCGGCCTGCGGCGATCCCGCGTCCGCGACCGTCGAGACGGCCGTCGCCGAGCTGACCGGCGGCCACGGCGTGGACCAGGTGTACCTGGCCGCCGGCGGCGGCAGCAATCAGCCCGTCGAGCTGGCGGCGCGGCTCTGCCGCGACCGGGGCCGGGTCGTGGACATCGGCAAGTGCCGCCTGGACCTGCCCTGGAACGCGTACTACGAGAAGGAGTTGGACGTCCGGTTCTCCCGCTCGTACGGCCCTGGGCGCTACGACCCGGAGTACGAGCTGGCGGGCCGGGACTACCCGATCGGCTACGTGCGCTGGACCGAGCGCCGCAACCTGGCGTGCTTCCTCGACCTCCTCGCCCGCGGTCGCGTCGACGTCGAGCCTCTGATCTCCCATATCGCCGACTTCGACGACGCCGTGGAGACGTACCGGCGCCTGAAGGACGGCGAGCTGAAGGCCGTGGCGGTGTTGTTCCGGTACCCCGAACAGGCGGGGGAGGTGCAAGCTCCGGAGGTGGCCGTACCCGCGGTGAACGTACCGCGGAAGCCGGCTCGGGCAGTCAAGACCCCGGTCCGCCTCGCGTTCGTCGGCGCCGGCAACTACGCCACGTCGATGCTCCTGCCCCACCTGGCACAGCGCGACGGCGTCGAGCTGTCGACCGTCGTCACCACGACGGCGCTGTCCGCTGCCAACGCGCGGCGGAAGTTCGGCTTCGCCGAGGCGACCACCGACCTCGACGCCGTGCTCGGTGACAAGTCCATCGACGCGGTGTTCGTCGTCACCCGGCACAGCTCGCACGCCGAACTGACGCGCAAGGCGCTGCTGGCCGGCAAGGCGGTCTTCGCGGAGAAGCCGCTGGCCCTCACCGAGGACGAGCTGGCCGGCGTGCTCGCGGCGGTGGAGGAGTCCGGCAACGACCGGCTCCAGGTGGGCTTCAACCGCCGGTTCGCGCCGCTGCTGAACGAGGCCAAGGAGCGGTTCGGTACCCGCACCGGGCCCGCGAGCCTGCGCTACCTGGTCAACGCGGGCCAACTCCAGCACGGCAGTTGGTACCTCCAGCAGGGCACCGAAGGCTCGCGGTTCGCCGGTGAGGGCGGACACTTCATCGACACGGCGAGCTGGCTGCTCGGGGCCGACCCGGTCTCGGTGTACGCGGTCGGCACGCCCGGCAACGAGGACCTGCAGGTCGTACTGCGCTACCCGGACGGATCCACCGCCACCCTCAGCTACGTCACCACCGGCCCGGCCAGTCTCCCCAAGGAGACCCTTGACCTGGTCGCGGACGGCAAGGCGCTGCGGCTCGACGACTTCGTCCGGGCATCGGTGTACGGCCGCAAGCGGTGGGTCAGCTCGCGGCTGCCCAAGGCCCGCGACAAGGGCCAGAACGCCGAGCTGGCCGCGTTCGTCAAGGCCGTGCGGACCGGTGGGCCGATGCCGGTGCCGCTGGAGTCGCTCGTCGCCACCACGGCGGCCACCCTCGCCGTGCGGACCGCCCTGGCCGGCGGCGCGCCGGTGGCGTTGGCGAGCGCGCGATGACTGTGATCTCGGGGAGCGCGGGCTGGTACTTACGCCGGCTGTCCCGGATGGGACCGCGGGAGGTCGGCGGCCGGGTGGGCGACGCGGTGCGCAGGCGGCGGTGGCGGACGTCGCCGCCCGACTGCCCGAACGTCACCGGCGCCCGGTTCCGTGCGGCACTGCCCGCCGGGACCGTCGCCGCGATCCCTCCGGATGCCGTGAAGCGCCTCCTCGCCGAGGCGGATCGGCTGATGGCCGGGCACGCCGAGTTCTTCGGGGTGGCCCGCGAGGACCTGGTCGACCCGGACTGGTCGTACGACCCGAAGACCGGCCGCCGGGCCCCGTCCGGCTACGCCTTCGACGTGCCGTACCGCAACGAGGACGCGGTCGGGGACATCAAGCAGATCTGGGAGCCGTCCCGGCACCAGTACCTCACCGTGCTCGCCGCCGCCTACGCGGTCACCGGGGACGAGCGGTACGCCGAGCGCGTGGCCACGCACCTGCGGTCGTGGTGGGCGGCCAACCCACCGTTGCGCGGCGTGCACTGGATCAGCGGCATCGAGCTGGGCATCCGGCTGCTGTCCTGGGTGTGGATCCGCCGGCTGCTCGACGGCTGGCCGGGCGCGGCCGGGCTGTTCGAGGACAACCCGGTGGCGCGCAACCAGATCTGGCACCACCAGCGTTGGCTGGCCGCCTTCCCCAGCCGGGGATCGTCGGCGAACAACCATGTCATCGCCGAAGCTGCCGGGCAGACCGCCGCGGCCTGCGCGTTCGGGTGGTTCCCCGACTCGGCCCGCTGGCGGGCCGGCGCGCTGCGGTCACTGGAGCGGCACTTGCGCGCCAACACCTTCCACTCCGGCCTCAACCGGGAGCTGGCCACCGAGTACCACGGCCTCGTGCTGGAACTCGGCCTTGCCGCGCTGGCCGAGGCGGATGCCGCCGGCGTGCCGGTCCCCGCGACCGTACGCATCGTCCTGCTGCGGATGACCGACGCGCTCGCCGCCGTTGTGGACAACCGGCTGCGGCCACCGCGCCAGGGGGACGCGGACGACGGACACGGTCTGATCGTGGACGGCGCGGGCACCGACCGCTGGGGCTCGCTGCTGGCCACCGGCGAGGCCGTGTTCGGCCGGCTCGCCTGGTGGCCGACGGTGACCGGCACCGATGTGCGTACTCCGCTGCTGGCCGCGCTCATCAAGCCCACCGCGCTGCCCGTGTCCCGACCGGCAAGCCGCCCCGCGCACTTCGCCGACGCGGGCATGACCATCCTGCGCGGCCCGGGGGAGATCTGGGCCCGCTGCGACGGCGGTCCGCACGGCTTCCTGTCCATCGCCGCGCATGCCCACGCCGACGCGCTGTCCGTGGAGGTACGGCACGACGGGGTCGACGTGCTCGCCGACCCCGGGACGTACTGCTACCACGGGCAGAGCGAGTGGCGGCAGTACTTCCGCTCGACCCTCGGCCACAACACCCTGCAGCTGGACGGCGCCGACCAGTCCGTCTCCGGCGGCCCGTTCCTGTGGACCCGGCATGCGCGCACTCGCGTCCTGGAGGCGGGTGCGGCCCGTTGGTCTGCCGAGCACGACGGCTACCAGGGTGCCGTGCACCGACGCCGGGTCGAACTCGCCGACGTGAAAAGAGAGTTGAGGATCGTCGACGAGGTGCGCGGCCCGGGCCGCGACGTACGTCTGGCGTTCCACCTCGGCCCCGCGATCACCGCGCACCTGACGGGCGACCGTGCGGTGCTCACCTGGACCGTGGACGGCGAGGAGCGCTCCGCGGAGCTGGAACTGCCCGCGGAGCTGGCCTGGCGGGCGCACCGCGGGGAGACCGCGCCGCCGCTGGGCTGGTACTCCGCCGGCTTCGGGCGCAAGGAACCCACCACCACGCTGATCGGCACCGGCTTCACCGACAGTGCTGTGCTGTCGGGGGAGTTCACCACCGTGCTCAGGTTCGGCGGCTGAGGGGCGCGTGGGAATGAAGTGGCGAAATCGGGCGTTGCCGATGGCGGTTGCCCTGCTGGCGACGGCCGGCTGTACGAGCACGCCGGAGACGCCGGCGAAGGCGGCCGGCGCGCCGGCCGCGTCCGGGGCACCGGCCACGCCCGCGGCCCGGGTGTGCGCCGAGCCCGTCACCGGGCCGGCGAAGCCACCTGCGGGCGCGGTGCCGGTCGACCCCGCGGTGGTGGGTGACCTGGCTGCGAAGACCAGGAGCAGCCCGCCGCACACCACGTTCTGGCTCCGGCCGGGCAGGCACCGCCTCGACGCGGACCGCTACGCCCAGGTCGTCCCCAAGGAGGGGGACCGCTACCTCGGTGCGCCGGGCGCGGTGCTCGACGGCGGGAAGACGAACCAGTACGCGTTCGGCGGTGACGCGCCCGACGTCACCCTCCGCCACCTGACCGTGCAGGGTTTCGTCGCGCCGCAGAACGAGGGCGTGGTCAACCACGACTCGGCCGACGGCTGGGTGATCGAGCACGTGACGATCCAGCACAACACCGGCGCCGGGCTGATGGCCGGCGACCGCCAGCGGGTCCGCGCGAGCTGCCTGCGCGACAACGGCCAGTACGGCATGAACGCGTACAAGTCCGGTGGCCGTATCGGCGACCTGGTGGTCGAGGGCAACGAGATCGTGGGCAACAACACCGGCGACTGGGAGCGGCGGCGGTCGGGCTGCGGCTGTACCGGGGGCATCAAGTTCTGGGCCGTCGACGGCGCCGACGTACGCGGCAACTGGGTGCACGACAACCGCGGAACAGGGTTGTGGGCGGACACCAACAACAACGACTTCCGCATCGAGAACAACCTGCTCGAAACCAACGACGGTGCCGCGCTGATCTACGAGACCAGCTACAACGCGGTCATCCGGAACAACACGATCCGGCGGAACAACTGGGTCGAGGGCCGCCGGGCGGCCGACCGCGGCGACACCTTCCCGTTCGCGACCGTCTACCTGTCCGAATCCGGCGGCGAACCCCGGATCAGGGCCCGCACCGACAAGATCGAGATCTACCGGAACGTACTGCGGGACAACTGGTCCGGGATCACCCTGTGGGAGAACGCCGACCGGTTCTGCAACAGCCCCGCCAACACCTCCTCCGGTGACTGCACACTGCTGGTGCGGAACACCGACCGCTGCGCGAAACCGTCGATCGGCACCGCACCGCTCTACGCCGACTGCCGGTGGAAGACCCAACGGGTGGACATCCACGACAACCGCTTCGTGCTCGACAAGTCCGTCGTCATGTGCACGGCGAAGTGCGACCGGATGGCGGTGCTGGCCAATTACGGCACCTATCCCGACTGGTCGCCGTACCACGGCGAGCGGGTGGCCGAGGCGATCACCGGCAAGCAGCACAACCGCTGGCACGACAACGTCTACCGCGGACCGTGGAAGTTCGTCGCCCACGACCCGAGCCGGATCCTCGACTTCGCGGAGTGGCAGGCCATGCCGTACCGGCAGGACGCGGGCAGCACCTTCCGCGCACGGGACGGTGGTTGAGATGGCCGGGAACACACCGATGGGTGCGGACACACCGATGAGCGCGGACACACCGATGGACGCGGACACACCGAGGCGCGCGGACCCGCCGAAGGCCGTCGGGATCGTCTGGGGGCTGCTGGTCCTCAACACGCTCGGCTCCGCCGGGGCCAAGACCATCGTCCCGCTGCCCCGCTCACTCATCCAGATGGTCACCATGGGCGCGCTGGTCACCGCGTTCGCGCTGGCGCTCACGCTCAATCACCGGCTGCGCATCCGAGCCGGCGCCTACTTGAGCCTGCTCACCCTGCTGCTGGTGACGAGCGTGCTCTCCAGCGCGCATCTGGAATCGGGGCTCGGCGCGTTGTTCCGGTGCGCTCGGCTGGCTCTCTTCGTCGGCACACTGTGGCTGCTCAGCCGCTGGTGGGACGGCGGCCCGACGTTCGTCCGGCACCACATCCGGATGTACTTCGCGGTGCTCGGGTCGGTGGCCGCGGGGCTGGTCGTCTCGCCGGGCGCAGCGCTGCCCGATCTCTACGGCGGGCGTCTGGTCGGCGCGGTGTGGCCGCTCACGCCACCGCAGATCGGCCAGTACGCCGCAGTGATCATCGGGCTCACCGTGCTGCTCCTGCTGGGCGGCCGGACCGACCGGGCCGGCGCGGCGGTGATCATCGTGCCGTCACTCGTCCTGCTCGTGCTGACCCATACCCGGACGGCCACGCTCGGCCTGCTCGTCGGGCTGGCGCTCGCGATCGGCTCGCTCCTCCTGACCAGCGCCGCAGCGCGCCGGTTCGTCACCTGGGCGGTGCTGTGCGCCGCGGTGGCCGCGGTGGCGTTCAGCTCCGCGCTGGCGGAGTGGTTCCTGCGCGGACAGAGCGAGGAGAACTTCTCCAGCCTCACCGGCCGGGCCAAGGTCTGGGACGCCCTGCTGGCAGCGCCCCGGTCGGCCGTGGAGCAGCTGTTCGGAGTGGGCCTGGGCGACAAGTCGTTCGGCGGGCTGCCGATCGACAACAGCTGGCTGGCCGTCTACCAGGAGCAGGGCCTGACCGGCGTCGTCCTGGTGGCGGCGATCATCACCGTGCTCGGTGGCGTCGCCCTGCTGCGGCCACCGTCGCTGTCGCGGGCCTGCGCGATCTTCCTGATCAGCTACTGCGCGATCGCGTCGTACACCGAGGCGGGCCTTGGCGACGCCTCGCCGTATCTGCTGCACCTGGCCGTCGCCGCCTCGCTGCTGGCGGCGCCTGCCGCGGCCGACCCCCTCGCCACGCCCGAAGGCCCTCGACCACGTAGCGCGCGACGGGCCCAGAGATCGGAGGTGATCTGAGCATGCACGTGTTGGTAGTGCACAACCGCTACTCCTCGGCCCAGCCGAGCGGCGAGAACAAGGTGGTCGACCAGGAGGTGGCGCTGCTGCGCGGCGCCGGCCACCGGGTCGAGGTGTTCGAGCGGCGCAGCGACGACATCGCCGCCCGGTCCCTGCTGGGCAAGGCCAAGGTGCCGCTGCTCGTGCCGTGGAATCCCGCGGTCCGCACCGAGCTCGCCGCGCGACTCCGCGCCCAGCGCCCCGACGTGGTCCACGTCCACAACGTCTTCCCGCTGCTGTCGCCCGCGGTCCTGGCCGCCTGCGCGGACGCCGGCGTGCCCGCCGTCGCCACACTGCACAACTACACCCAGGTCTGCCCGCCCGGCACGCTGCAGCGGGACGGCCGGCCGTGTACCGAGTGCGTCGGGTCAGCGGCGCCGCTGCCCGCCGTCCGGCACGGCTGCTACCGCAACTCCCGGCTGGCGACCGTACCGCTCGCGGTCAGCCTGTCGGTCAACCGGCGGCGGTGGTGGTCGGGCGTGGAGCGGTTCTTCTGCATCTCCGCGGCGCAGCGCGACGTCCTGGTGCGGGCCGGCATGCCGGCCGAGCGGCTGGCGGTGAAGCACAACTTCGTGCCCGACCCGGAGGACCGCCGGTCCGGCGCCGGCGAGCACGTGCTCTACCTCGGCCGGCTCGCGGAGGCCAAGGGCGTACGGCTGCTCATGGCCGCGTGGGACGAGCTCGCCGCGGCGGGCGGTGTGGGCGTACCGCTCGTGATCGCCGGTACGGGGCCGCTGGAGTCGGAGGTGGCCGCCTGGGCGGCGGGCCGGGACGACGTGCGGTACGTCGGTCTGTACGACACGGCGGAGTGCCGAAAGGCCATCGCGCGGTCGGTCGCCGTGGTGGCTCCCTCGACGTGGCTGGAGGCGTTCGGCCTGGTGGTCGTGGAGGCGATGGCGGCCGGGGTCCCGGTCGTCGCCGCCGGCCACGGCGCCTTCGTCGAACTCGTCGAGGACGGGGCGACCGGGCTGCTGCACCGGCCGGGCGAGACCGCCTCGCTCACGTCCTGCATACGCCGGATCGCGGCCGAACCGGGCCGCAACCGGGAGATGGGACAGGCGGCCCGGCGCCGTTACGAACAGGGCTTCAGCCCGGCCGTCGGCCTGGAGCGCCTGGTGAACGAGTACCGCACCGCGATCGCGGGTCGGACGGATCAATGGGGGACGAAAACAATGGGGGGCACCAAATGACACGATGCCGACTCTGCGGCTCGGCGGCGCTGGAGAGCGTCGTCGATCTCGGCGCGACGCCACCGTGCGAGAGCTTTCTCGCCGCTGACCAACTGGACAAGCCGGAGCCGGCGTACCCGCTGCACCTGCGGGTCTGCACCGACTGCTGGCTGGCGCAGATCCCGCCGCTGATCACGCCGGAGGAGACGTTCAGCGAGTACGCGTACTTCTCCTCCTTCTCGACCTCCTGGGTGGAGCACGCGCGCACGTTCGTCACCGACGCCGTACAGCGCCTCGCGCTCGACTCCGGGGAGAAGGACGCCTTCGTGGTCGAGGTGGCGAGCAACGACGGCTACCTGCTCAAGCACGTCGTGGACCGGGGGATCCGCTGCCTCGGCATCGAGCCGTCGGTGAACGTCGGCGCCGCGGCCCGGGACGCGGGCGTGCCCACGCGCACGGCGTTCCTGTCCCCGGACACCGGCGCGGCCGTCCGCGCCGAGCACGGCCCGGCAGACCTGGTCGTCGCCAACAACGTGTACGCACACATCCCCGACGTGGTCGGGTTCACGCAAGGGCTGCGCGCCCTGGTCGCCGACGACGGCTGGGTCTCCATCGAGGTGCAGCACCTGCTGACGCTGATCGAGGAGAACCAGTACGACACGATCTACCACGAGCACTTCCAGTACTACACGGTCGCGTCCGCGATCCGCGCCCTTGCCAGCGGCGGACTCGCGCTCGTCGACGTCGAGTTGCTGCCCACCCACGGCGGCTCCATCCGGCTGTGGGCCCGGCCGGCGGCGGTGGCCGGGGAACCGACCCCGCGAGTGGCCGACGTGCTGGCCCGGGAGAAGGCCGCCGGGCTGCAGGAGCTGTCCGGCTACACCGAGTTCTCCGACCGGGTGGCCAAGGTGCGCCGGGACCTGCTGCGGTTCCTCATCGAGGCCGCCGAGCGCGGCGAGACGGTGGTCGGCTACGGCGCCCCGGGCAAGGGCAACACCCTGCTCAACCACTGCGGCATCCGGCCCGACCTGCTCGCGTACACGGTCGACCGCAACCCCTACAAGCACGGCAGGTTCACCCCGGGCACCCGCATCCCGATCCTGCCGCCCGAGCGGATAGCCGCCGACAAGCCGGACTACGTCCTGGTCCTCCCGTGGAACCTGCGGGCCGAGCTGGTCGAGCAGCTGTCCTTCGTCCACGACTGGGGCGGCCGGCTGGTCTTCCCCATTCCGGAACTGAGCATTGTCGAGGTCGAGAAGTCATGAAGGTCGTACTGTTCTGCGGCGGTTACGGGATGCGGATGCGGAGCGGCGCCGCGGACGACGTGCCCAAGCCGATGGCGATGGTCGGTCCGCGACCGCTGATCTGGCACGTCATGCGCTACTACGCACACTTCGGGCACACGGAGTTCATCCTGTGCCTCGGCTACGGGGCCCACCACATCAAGGACTTCTTCCTCAACTACGAGGAGACGACGTCCAACGACTTCGTGCTGCGCGGCGGGCGGACCGAGCTGCTGTCCACCGACATCTCCGACTGGACCATCACGTTCGCGCAGACCGGCGTCGAGTCGCCGATCGGGGAGCGGCTGCGCCGGGTGCGGCACCACTTGGACGGCGACGAGATGTTCCTCGCCAACTACGCCGACGTGCTCACCGACGCCCCGCTGCCGGAGATGATCGAGAACTTCGCCCGGCGCGACGCCGGGGCGTCGATGATGGTGGTGCCGCCGCAGTCCTCCTTCCACTGCGTGGACCTGGGCGAGGACGGCCTGGTAGGGGGCATCACCGCGGTGAGCGACATGCCGCTGTGGGAGAACGGCGGCTACTTCGTGCTCCGCCAGGAGGTCTTCGACCACATCCCGGAGAACGGCGACCTGGTCGCCGACGGCTGCGCCCAACTGGCCAAGCAGGGGCGGCTGGTGGCGCACCGGCACCGCGGCTTCTGGAAGCCGACCGACACGGTGAAGGAACGGGCCGCACTGGACGCCGCGTACGCTCGCGGCGAGCGCCCGTGGGCCGTGTGGGAGCGGGACGGCGCCGGGGTGAACGCATGATCCGCCTCGGGGCCGGACCCCTGGACCGGATCGTCGCGGTGGGCGCGCACTGCGACGACATCGCCATCGGCGCCGGCGGCACGCTGCTGACGTTGTGTCAGGCCCGGCCGGGCCTCCGCGTCGACGCGCTGGTGCTCTCCGGCGGCGGCAGCGAGCGCGAGCAGGAGGAGCGGGCCGCGCTCGCCGCCTTCTGCCCGGGTGCCGACCTGCGGCTGACCGTGCTCAAGCTGCCGGACGGCCGGCTGCCCGTGCACTGGGACGAGGCCAAGGCCGCGGTCGAGGAGCTGCGTGGGCAGACCGACCCGGACCTGATCCTGGCCCCGCGCACCGAGGACGCGCACCAGGACCACCGCGGCCTGGCGCAGCTGATACCCACCGCGTTCCGCGACCACCTCGTGCTCGGCTACGAGATCGTCAAGTGGGACGGCGACCTCGGCCGGATGGCGGCGTACCAACCGCTGTCGCCGGAGACCGCCGAGGACAAGGTGCGGCTGCTGCAGGAGCACTACCCGTCCCAACGGCACCGGCCCTGGTACGACCGCGAGGCCTTCCTCGGCCTCGCCCGGATCCGCGGCATCGAATGCCACGCGCGCTACGCCGAGGCGTTCGCCGTCACCAAACTCACTCTCCACCTCGGCACTTCCACTCTGGGGGACTGAACCTTGCGCGTACTGCTCACCGGACACCAGGGCTACCTGGGCACCGTGATGGCCCCGGTCCTCACGGCCGCCGGACACGAAGTCGTCGGCCTCGACGCCGGCCTGTTCGCCGACTGCCTCCTCGGCCCGACGCCCGACGACCCGCAGGGACACCGGGTGGACCTGCGCGACGTCACGGCCGAACACGTGGCCGGGGTGGACGCCGTGATCCACCTGGCCGCGCTCTCCAACGACCCGCTGGGATCGCTGGCGCCGGAGCTCACCTACGACATCAACCACCACGCGTCCGTACGCCTTGCCCGGCTGGCCCGCGACGCCGGAGTCAAGCGCTTCCTGTACGCCTCGACGTGCTCGGTCTACGGAGCCGCGGGCGGCGACGAGCTCGTGGGCGAGGACGCCCCCCTGCGCCCCGTGACGCCGTACGCCGAGTCCAAGGTGCGCGTCGAGGACGACCTGCACGCGCTCGCCGACGCCGACTTCACCCCGGTGTACATGCGCAACGCCACCGCCTTCGGCTACTCACCCCGGCTGCGCGCCGACATCGTGCTGAACAACCTGGTCGGCCACGCGCTCCTGTCCGGCGAGGTGCTGGTCCTCTCCGACGGCACTCCCTGGCGCCCGCTGGTGCACGCCGCCGACATCGCACGGGCCTTCACGGCCGCGCTGACCGCACCGCGCGAAGCGGTGCACGACCGGGCGTTCAACATCGGCAGCGAGGCCAACAACGTCACGGTCGCCGAGATCGCCGAGCAGGTCGCCGAGGCGGTGCCCGGCTCGCGGGTGAACATCACCGGCGAGACCGGTGCCGACCCGCGGTCGTACCGGGTGGACTTCTCCCGGTTCCGCGCCGCGATACCCGGCTTCGACTGCGAGTGGACCGTGAAGCAGGGCGCGCTCGAACTCGCCGATGCCTACCGGAAGTTCGGCCTCGCCAAGGACGCCTTCGACAATCGCTTCACCCGCCTCGCCGTGCTCCGCGCGGCGTCCGCGGCCGGCGTCGTCGACGACACCCTGCGGCGGCGCCCGTGACCGCGCTCGGCGAGGAGATGTACGCCCTGGTGGAGCGGTTGTATCCGCTCTGCCGGAGCATCACCGGTGACGGGGTGCGCGCCACCCTGGACATCGTCGGCGAGTACATCCCGCTCGACGTGCACGAGGTACCGACCGGCACCCAGGTCCTCGACTGGACGGTGCCGCAGGAGTGGAACATCCGGGACGCGTACGTCGCCGACAGCGCCGGCAACCGGGTCGTCGACTTCGCCGCGTCCAGCCTGCACGTGCTCGGCTACAGCGTCCCGGTGTCGGCGACGATGCCGCTGTCCGAGCTGCGCGCGCACCTGCACACCTTGCCGGACCGGCCGAGCTGGATTCCGTATCGCACGAGCTACTACAAGCCCGACTGGGGGTTCTGCCTGGCCCAGGACACCCTCGACGCGATGCCGGACGGCGAGTACGAGGTGCGCATCGACTCCACCTTGGAAGACGGTCACCTCACCTATGCCGAGCACGTGGTCCACGGCCGGGTCCCGGACGAGGTGATCGTCTCCTGCCACGTCTGCCACCCCTCGCTGGCCAACGACAACATGGCCGGCGTCGCGGTGGCGACATTCCTGGCGCGGGCGCTGGCCGAGCACACCCCGTACTACACCTACCGGTTCATCTTCGCGCCCGGCACCATCGGCGCGATCACCTGGCTGGCCCGCAACGCGGAGCGGGTGGGCAGGGTGAAGCACGGCCTTGTGCTGGCCTGCGCCGGCGACCCGGGCGGGCTCACGTACAAGCGGAGCAGACGCGGCGACGCGGAGATCGACCGGGTGCTGGAGCACGTGCTGACCGCATCCGAACGGCCGCACCGCGTGGCTGAGTTCACCCCGTACGGATACGACGAGCGGCAGTACTGCTCGCCCGGGTTCGACCTCGGCGTGGGATCGCTCACCCGGACCCCGTACGCGGGCTACCCCGAGTACCACACCTCGGCGGACAACCTGGACTTCGTCTCCCCGGAGGCGATGGCTGACACCCTTGCGGTCTGCCGCGAGGCATTCGCCGTCCTCGACCGCAACCGGAGGTACCTCAACCTCAGCCCGTACGGCGAACCGCAGCTGGGCCGCCGCGGGCTCTACGACGCGCTCGGCGGCCGCAGTGACACCAAGCAGGCCCAGCTGGCCATGCTCTGGGTGCTCAACCTCTCCGACGGCGAACACAGCCTGCTGGACGTCGCCGAGCGGTCCGGGCTGCCGTTCGACACCGTCGCCGCCGCGGCCGACGCCCTGCACGGAGCGGGGCTGGTCAAGGCATGACGTCGACGACCACCGAGGGGGAGGGGGCCACGAAGCCATCCGCCGGATCCGCCAAGCGGGCCCTCGCCGGCCGGCTGTCCTGGGGACTGGCCGACCAGGCGGCCTCCAGCCTGTCCAACTTCGTGGTGGGCGTGTACGTGGCACGCTCGCTGGGAGTGGCCGCGTTCGGTGTGTTCAGCCTGGCCTGGGTGACGTACGGCGTGGTGCTCAACGTCTCCCGCGGCCTCGCCACCGACCCGCTCGTGGTGCGCTTCAGCGGCGTGCCGACCGCGTCCTGGCGCGCGGCGGCGGCCCGGTCGTCGGGCACCGCGCTCGGCCTCGGTGCGGCCCTCGGCGCGGCGTCCCTGGTGGCCGGGCTCGCTCTCGGCGGCAGCGTGGGGACCGCGTTCGCCTGCCTCGGCGTCGTCCTGCCGGCGCTGCTGCTGCAGGACGCCTGGCGGTTCGCGTTCTTCGCCGCGGGGGCCGGGCGGAAGGCGTTCGTCAACGACCTCGTGTGCGGCGTCGCGCTCGTCCCGGCCATGGTGGTGGCGGCCCGCGTCGGCAGCGTGGCCGCATTCCTGCTCGCCTGGGGCGCCGCCGCCGCGGTGGCCGCGGGGTACGGCTGCCTCCAGTCCGGCATCCGGCCCCGGCTGACCGAAGCGCGGGGATGGCTCCGCGAGCAGCGTGACCTCGGCTACCGGTACCTGGTCGAGAACGTCGCCCTCAGCGGCGCGAGCCAGCTCCGCGCCTACGGGCTCGGCGTGCTCGTCGGGGTCGGCGCCGTGGGTGCGGTCCGGGGCGCCGAGCTGCTGCTCGGCCCGTTCCTCGCGGTGCTGATGGGCCTCTCGCTGGTCACCGTCCCGGAGGCGGCACGGGTGCTGCGGCAGACCCCGCACCGCCTCGGCTCCTTCTGCCTCCTGCTGGGCGCCGGGCAGGCCGCCGCCGCGCTGCTCTGGGGCGGGGCGCTGCTGCTGATGCCCGACCGGCTCGGCGAGCTGGTGCTCGGCGGCGTATGGCCCGCCGCCTCGCAGCTCATCGTGCCCGTCACGCTCGCCGTCGCGGGGGCGGGGCTCGGCACCGGCGCGGCGGCCGGGCTGCGCGCACTCGCCGCGGCCCGGCGCAGCCTGCGCTGCCAGCTGCTCGCCTCGGTGTGTTACGTCGGCGGCGGGCTCGGCGGGGCGGCCGTCGCCGGCACCGTCGGCTCGGCCTGGGGCGTCGCCGCCGCGACCCTCAGCGGCTCGGCCGTGTGGTGGCTGCAACTGCGGTCCGCGCTGCGCGAGCACCACCGGAACCAGAACCCCCTGAACGAAGTGAGAACACCATGACCGCGCACCCCCGGCTGAGTATCGGCCTACCCGTATACAACGGCGAGGAGTACCTCGCCGAGTCGCTCGAAGCGCTGCTCGGCCAGACCTACGAGGACTTCGAGCTGGTCATCTCCGACAACGCCTCGACCGACGGGACCGAGGCCATCTGCCGCAAGTACGCCGCGCAGGACTCGCGCATCCGCTACCTGAGGCTGTCCCGGAACGTCGGCGCCACGCCGAACCACAACTACGTGTTCACCCAGTGCCGCGGCGAGCTGTTCAAGTGGGCCTCGCACGACGACCTGTACGCGCGTGACCTGCTGCGGCGCTGCGTGGAGGCGCTGGACGAACACCCTGACGTGATCCTCGCGCACTCCGGCCAGGCGGTCATCGACGGCGACGGCCGGGTGAAGGTGCCCTACGAGTACGGGCTCGCCACCGACTCGCCGCACGCGCCGGAGCGCTTCCGCAGCCTGCTGTTCGAGCCCGGGGGCGACGACTTCTACGGGGTGCTGCGGGCCGACATGCTGCGCCGGGTGAAGCCGCTCGACAGCTACCACCACGCGGACCGCACGTTCGTCGCCGAGATCACCCTGCACGGCCCCTTCCACCAGGTGCCGGAGCTGCTGTACTTCCGCCGCGACCACCCCACCCGCGCCGAACGCGCGAACCCCTCCAAGCGCTCCCGGTGCGTCAACCTGGATCCGCGCCGAGCGGGCCCGCTGCACCCCACGCCCCGGCTGCTCGCCGAGTACCTGTGGGGCTTCGCCTCGGCGATCCGGCGGGCGCCGCTGTCCGCGGCCGACCGGCGCGCGTGCTACCGCCACCTGGCCGCATGGATGACCAGCCGGGCCCGGCCGGGCGCGGGGGAGCGGGTCGAGGACCGTGCCCCGGTCGACCCGGGCCGGTTCACGGTCTCCGTCGACGCCCTCGTCGCCGGCCGTGCGGGGAGGCAGGCATGAGGACCGCGACACGGGTGGGGGTGTTCGGTCTGCTCGGCTCCGGCAACCTCGGCAACGACGGATCGCTCGAAGCCGTGCTCGGGTACCTCCGTGCCGCGCACCCGGAGGCGGTCGTGGACGCGCTGTGCGGCGGACCCGAGACCGTCACGGCCCGGTTCGGGATCCCCGCGACGCGGCTGCACTGGTACCGCGGGGAGTACCGCACCGCGTCCCGCGCGGGCGCGATCGCGGGGAAGGGGCTGGGCAAACTCGTCGACGTCTTCCGCACCGCCGCCTGGGTGCGCAAGCACGACGTGGTGATCGTGCCGGGTATGGGCGTTCTGGAGGCCACACTGCCACTGCGGCCGTGGGGCTTCCCGTACGCGCTGTTCCTGCTCTGCGCGAGCGGCCGGCTGCTCGGCACCCGGGTCGCGCTGGTCAGCGTCGGCGCCGCCGAGATCCGCAACCGGCCGACCCGGGTTCTGGTGCGCTGGTCGGCGCGGCTGGCCGCGTACCGCTCGTACCGGGACGCCCGGTCCCGCGACGCGATGCGGGCGATGGGCGTGGACACCGCGCGCGACGAGGTCTACCCGGACCTCGCGTTCTCCCTGCCGACTCCGCCTGCGAGCCCGCCCGCGGGCGCGCCCGGCCCGGTCTGCGTCGGCGTCATGGACTTCCACGGCGGCAACGACGACCGCGCCCGGGCCGCGGAGATCCACCGCCGCTACCTCGACGGGACGATCCGGTTCGTCCGTGCGCTGGTCGAGGAGGGCAGGCCGGTCCGGCTGCTCACCGGCGACACGTGCGACGCGACGGTGGTCGCCGCGATCCTCGACGCGGTGCCGTCGCCGCTGGTCACCGCCGCCGAACCGGCCGCACTCGCCGACCTGATGAACGAGATGGTGGCCGCCGACACCGTGGTGGCGGTCCGGTACCACAACCTGATCTGCGCGCTGAAGACCGGCACGCCCGTGCTCGCCCTCAGCTACGCGGCGAAGAGCGACGCACTCATGGCGCAGATGGGGCTCGGCGCGTACTGCCACCCGGCACGCGAGGTCGATGCCGACCGGCTTCTGGAGCAGTTCCGGTCGCTGGAGAAGCGATCGGCCGAGCTGCGGCAGACCCTCACCGAGCGGAACCGGGCCGCGGCACGGTGCCTGGAGCGCCAGTTCGACGCCCTGTCCGCGGCCCTGTTCCCGGCGACCGACCACGCCCTCACGCCCCCGCGGGAGACACCATGAAAGCGACCGAAGTCCCGGAGATCGCCGGCGCGTACCTCTTCGAGCCGACACCCCACGCCGACGAGCGCGGTTTCTTCTGCCGCACCTTCGACGCCGACGTGGTCCGCTCGGTGGGCCTGGACCCGCACACCTTCGTCCAGGACAGCGTCTCCCGCTCCGCCCGTGGCGTGCTGCGCGGCATGCATCTGCGCTCCGGCGCCGGCGAGGCCAAACTGGTGCGCTGCTCGTACGGGAGGATCTTCGACGTCGTCGTGGACCTGCGGGCGGACTCGCCGACCTACCTCGGCGTGGCCACCTTCGAGCTGTCCGGCGAGACGCAGGTGACGTTGTACATCCCGGCGGGCTGCGCGCACGGCTTCCAGGCACTGACCGAGACCGCGGACACCTCGTACCGCATCGACCGTCCGCACGATCCGGCCGAGGACGTCACGATCGCCTTCGACGACCCGGAGCTGGCCATCCCCTGGCCGCTGCCGGTCACCTCGAAGTCCCAGCGGGACCGGGAGGCACCCAGCCTCGCCGAGGTCCTGCAGAACCGCGAGAGCTGAGGTCCGGCGTGGACACCGAACACCCCGTATCCACCGGCGAGTTCGCGCTGCCCCGGTCGCGGGCGGCGAACGAGCGGCTGCACGCGATGGTCCCCGGAGGCGCGCACACCTACGCCAAGGGCGACGACCAGTACCCCGAGAACCTGGCCCCGGTCATCAGCCACGGCCGCGGTGCCCACGTATGGGACGTCGACGGCAACCGCTACATCGAGTACGGCTCGGGACTGCGGTCGGTCAGCCTCGGTCACGCCCACCCGCGCGTGACCGAGGCGGTCCGGCGGGAACTCGACCGCGGCAGCAACTTCGTCCGGCCGTCCATCGTGGAGGCGGACGCCGCGGAGCGCTTCCTCGCCACGGTCCCGACGGCCGAGATGGTGAAGTTCACGAAGAACGGCTCCGACGCCACCACCGCCGCGGTGCGCCTCGCCCGCGCCGTCACCGGCCGCCCACGGGTGGCGGTCTGCCGCGACCACCCCTTCTTCTCGACCGACGACTGGTTCATCGGCACCACACCGATGCACGCCGGCATCCCGGCGGCGACCACGGACCTCACCCTGACGTTCCCGTACGGAGACCTGGCTGCCACGGAGGAGCTGCTCGGCCGGTACCGGGACGAGGTCGCCTGCCTTATCCTCGAACCCGCCACCCACACCGAGCCCCCGCCCGGCTACCTTGCAGGGCTGCGCGAACTGGCCGACCGGCACCGCTGCGTACTGGTCTTCGACGAGATGATCACCGGCCTGCGCTGGTCCGAGGCGGGCGCCCAGGGCCTGTACGGCGTCGTCCCCGACCTCTCCACGTTCGGCAAGGCACTGGGCAACGGATTCGCCGTCTCCGCACTGGCCGGGCGCCGCGAGCTGATGGAGCGGGGCGGGCTGCGCCACTCCGACGACCGGGTGTTCCTGCTGTCCACCACCCACGGCGCGGAAACACACTCCCTGGCCGCCGCGATGGCCGTGCAAACCACGTACACCGAGGAGGGCATCACCGCGCGGCTGCACGCCCTCGGCGAGAAGCTGGCCGCCGGTGTCCGCGATGCCGCGGCGAGCATGGGCGTCGCCGACCACCTCGTCGTCCGGGGCCGGGCCAGCAACCTCGTCTTCGCCACCCTCGACGGGAACGGCCGGCCCTCGCAGGAGTACCGCACGCTGTTCCTGCGCCGACTCCTCGCGGGCGGCGTGCTGGCCCCGTCGTTCGTGGTGAGCAGCGCGCTCGACGACACCGACATCGACCGCACCGTCGACGTGGTGGCCCAGGCCTGCGCGGTGTACCGGAAGGCACTCGACACCGCCGACCCCACCCCCTGGCTGGGCGGACGACCTGTGCAGCCGGTCTTCCGGCGCAAGGCGTGACGTCAGCGACGTTGCTGCCGGTCGGCTGCGCGATCGGCAGCGCGGTCGACCAGCCATGCGGCCGCCGGAACCACCGCCAGCGCGGTGCACCAGCCGCCGACGGCGTCGGTCGGGTAGTGCGCGCCCAGGGCGACCTGGGCCCACCCCATCGCGGCGCCGCCCATCAGCGCCGCGGCGAGCACGAGTGACGTGCCGGCCGTCCTGCCGAGGCCGAGCCGGCCGGTCGCGAGCAGCGCCACGACAAGGGCGAGCGCGGTGAGGAAGGCGGTGTGCCCGCTCGGGAAGGACAGGTTGTCGCCGTGGATGGTGCGTCCCACCAGGGGCTTGAGCAGCGTCGCCGACACCACGGTGCCGCCGGTCCCGGCAACGACGAGCGCCGCCGCGCGAGGACGCCGAAGCAGCAGGCAGCCCGTCGCGACGGCCACGACCAGCGTCGCCGCTCCGGCGGGTTCCCCGAGGAAGTCCATGGCCAGAGCGACGCCCCGCCACGGTGGCCGTACGCTGTCCGCCGTCGGGTCGACGAACCACCTGTCCACCCTGCCGGGCCGGCTGTGGCCGGCGTACAGGACCCCGAGCACGACGACCACCAGCGCGGCGAGGGCCGCGACGGGGCCGAGCCACGCGCGCAGCGACGGGGGCAGCACCGCGGGCGCCGCCCGGCCGGTCATCCGCCCGCCGCGCCCGGCCGTCCTGCGCCCCGTCTCTGCCAGGCGATCCACTGTGAGCCCCCGTTCCGTGACGTCCCCGAAGCCAGATGCCTCATCTTGGCGTACATCGCGGGGCCATGAACAAGGCTCGGGCCGGCCGCCACCGGCCGGGCTACCGCTTGAGCAGTGCCCGGGCTGCCTCGGCGATGTGGGTACGGGAGATGCCGGCCGCGTCGAGCAGTTCGTCGGTGGTGCCGGACCCCGGCAGGTCGGTACCGGCGAGGTGGGCGAAGGCCGGATGGCCGGCGGATGCGGCGAGCGCCGAGAGGACGGCCTCACCGATGCCGCCTTCGGGGTGGTGGTCCTCCGCCACGACGAGGGCACCGGTGTCCCGGGCGGCGCGGGCGAGGGCGTCCGCGTCGACGGGTTTCACGGAGTACAGGTCGATGACGCGGGCCGGGATGCCGTCGCCGGCCAGGTCGTCGGCGGCGGCGAGGCATTCGTGCAGGGTGACGCCGGCGCCGATGAGGGTGACCTGGTCGTCCCCGCTGTGTCGCAGGGTCTTGGAGCCGCCGACCGGGAACGACTCGTCGCTGCCGTAGAGGACGGGGTAGCCACCGCGGGTGGTGCGCAGGTAGGAGATCCCGTCGAGGTCGGCCATGGCCACGGTCAGGGCGGCCGCGGAGGTGGCGTCGCTGGGGTAGAAGACGGTGGAGCCGCGGACCGCACGCATCATGGCGAGGTCTTCGACGCCCATCTGGGACGGCCCGTCGGCACCGATCTCCACACCGCTGTGGGTACCGCACAGCGCCATGGTGACCTCGGAGACGGCAGCCATCCGGATGAAATCGTGTGCGCGGGTGAGGAAGGCGGCGAAGGTGGTGGCGTACGGGCGGTAGCCGCGTACGGCCATGCCGACGGCGTCGGCGATCATCTGCTGCTCGGCGATATAGGTCTGGAAGAACCGGTCGGGGTACGCCTTCTTGAAGTCGTCGGCGTGGGTGGAGTTGCCGACCTCGGCATCCAGCGCGACGACGTCCGGGCGGGCGCCGAGGGCGACCAGCGCCTTCCCGAAGGCGACGCGGGTGGCGACCTTGTCGCCGATGTCGAAGCGGGGCAGCTCCACGGGGCCGGGCGTCGGGGCCGGGGTGGGCGCGGTGGCGGGCGGCTGGGGGCCGCGCACCCGCAGATCGCGGATGCCACCCAGTTCGGCGACGGCGCGCTCGGCCATGTCCTCGGGCAGCGGCTTGCCGTGCCAGCCGTCCTTGTCGGCGACCTCGGTCACGCCGCGGCCCTTGACCGTCCTGGCGACGATGACGGTGGGGGCCCGCCCGTCGGCGGCGGTGGTCAGGGCCTGGTCGATCGCTTCGAGATCGTGACCGTCGACGACGATCGCGCGGCAGCCGAACGCCTCGGCGCGGCGGGCGTAGGCGCCGGTGTCCCACTCCAGCTCGGTGGGGCCGCTCTGGCCGAGGCGATTGACGTCGATGACGGCGGTGAAGTTGGCCAGCTGATGGTGGCCGGCCTTGTCGAGCGCCTCCCATACGGAGCCTTCGGCCATCTCGCTGTCCCCGCACAGCACCCACACCCGGTAGGGCTGCTTCTCCAGGTCCCGGCCGGCCAGTGCGATGCCGACGCCGTAGGCGATGCCTTGGCCGAGGGAGCCGGTGGCCACGTCCACCCACGGCAGCACCGGCGTGGGGTGGCCCTGCAGGCGGTGGCCGAAGCGGCGGTAGGTCGTCGTCAACTCCTCATCGCTCACCACGCCCGCGGCCTTGAACATGGCGTACAGCAGGGGCGACGCGTGGCCCTTGGAGAAGATCAGGTGGTCGCCCGCGCGATTTTCGGGCGCGTCCCAGTCGTAACGCAGGTGGCGGGCCATCAGGACAGCCATCAGATCGGCCGCGGACAGACTGGAGGTGGGGTGCCCGGAACCGGCGGCGGTGCTGGCTCGCACCGAGTCCACGCGCAGCTGCTGCGCGAGCTCGAAGAGGTCGGCCAGGTCGCTGGCGGGGCCGAGCGTGGTGTGACGCACGGTGGTCATGGCGGCGCCTTTCGATGGGGGACGACGGAATGCCGGGTGATGGGTTCCCGGATCCGGGCGGCTGATTACCACCGGAAGCGGGTCTTGGCCCCTTTGGCGGCTGCTTCGCCGACGAGGACGTGAGGCCGGCCTCCCGGACGCCACGATCGAGCGCATCACCACACACGACATCGACACGACCCACTACCGCATGATGCGCACCCCTGCCCTGAGGCAACTCGGCCCCGTCCTGGCAGCCGCCCTCGCAGACCTGGACGGGTGACACATCACCCGGCCCTGACGCACGGAAAGGTCCGCGTCAGGGCCGGGCTCGTACGCCGGACGGCGTCCGCTCGGCGCCGGGTGTGCCGCCTGCTCAGTGGGCGAAGCCCCAGTCGAGCATCTTGGCGGCGTCCTCGAAGCGGTGCTGGTCCGTGTCGTCCTTGAGGATCGCGCCGACCAGGGTGCGGTTGTCCCGCTGGGCGGCGAAGACGACACAGTAGCCGTCCTCCGGGCCACTGCCGGTCTTGATGCCCAGGGCGCCGTCGTAACTGCTCAGCAGCTCGTTGGTGTTGGTCCAGGTGTAGTACCGGGTGTGGCCGTTGGCCGCCGGGGCCTCCGCCTTGAACTGCTTGTTCTTCACCACGTCGGCGAACACCGGCTGCAGCATCGCGCGCTGGCCGAGCTTGGCCAGGTCGCGGGCGGTGCTGTGGTTGTTGCCGTGCGAGATGCCGTCGAACGTGTCGAAGTGCGTGCCGGCCAGGCCGAGTTGCTGCGCCTCGGCGTTCATCTGGCGCACGAAGTCGGCGATCCGCGCGTCCTGGGTGTCGCCGACTCCGTAGTTGTCGGCCAGTGCCATCGCGGCGTCACCGCCGGACGGGAGCAGCATGGCGTACAGGAGTTGCTCGACGGTCAGCTTGTCGCCGGTCTGGAGGTCGGCGGTGCTGCTGCCGTTCTCCTGGACGTAGTCGCGGTACTCCTGCTTCACCGTGATCTGCCGGTTCAGCCACTCGGGGTGCTTCAGTACCACCAAGGCGGTCATGATCTTGGTGGTGCTGGCCATCGGTACGCTCTCGTCCGCCTTGGCCCCCGCCCACAGCTCCCGCTCCTGGCTGCCGTCGCGGGCATCCAGCAGGAAGGCGTGGTCGGTGTGGAGCTGGGGGGTGGTCTGGTCCTGGCTGACGGCAGCGGCGGCCGCATCGGTCTGCCGGCCGCTCTCGTCGACGGCGTGCGCGGTGCCGGGGGTGGCGGCCTGGGCCAGGCCGCCGGCGGTGATCGGCAGGGCGGCACCGAAGAGTGCCACCGTCGCGATCCGGACTCCGGTCCGGTGTATTCGGTTGGGGCGGGCGTGGGAACCCATGGACGTCCCTTCTCCCGGCGCGGGGACGCCGGTTTGAGGTAAAGATTCGTTTCATGCTGAACCTACTTGCGCGATGGCAGCCACTGTCAAGATCGCTATGTCATGGTCGGGTAACGGTGTGCCGCACTGTGGAGATGGTGTGCAGGCATTCGTCAGGGCTTGTGGAACAGCTCGCGTACGGTCGATCCGAGGGCGACTCGCGTGCGGCGAGTGGGGGGTGTGGTTCAGGGGTATGGCGGGAGCGTCGAAGAGAAAGGCGCCGAACGCCATGAACAGATCCCCCTTACGCTCCTTCCGCGGCCTTGTCCGTACCGGCCTTGCGCTCCTGGGCGCCGTGGCGTTGTCGACCGTGCCGGGTACCGCGGCGAGTGCGGCCGTGCCCGCGGACGTGTCGCACGACGTGCCCTCCGGGGCGCGGGCGGAAGCCGCGCGTGGCTGCGCCGTCGTCTACTTCGACCTGGGCGAGACCCTGGTGCACACGGCCGAGGACGGCAGTACGAGCTATCTGCCGGGCGCCGCCGCGTACTTGCGCGAGCTGCGGCAGCGCCACATCAAGGTCGGCCTGATCACCAACGTGCCGCCCTCCTGGGGCGCGACGGACGCCGAGCGTGCCGCCGCGCTGAAGAGGGAGGTCGACGGTGCCTGGACGGGCTCCGTACCCTTCGCCTGGAAGGACTTCGGCGACCGGATCCGCACCCCGCGCACCGAAGCGGAGCGCAAACCGGCGCCCGCACTGTGGGAGCGTGCCAAGGGGCAGGCGAACGGCTGCCGCCTCGTCTACGAGGCCGAGACCGCCGAGGAGACCGGCGTCGCGGCCTCGCTCGGATACCTGGCCTATCAGACCGGGCAGCCGTCCCGCCCCGCCTACCTCCCGGTCCGTGTGATCGAGATGCCGGCGCACCGGTCCCGCTGACGCGCCTGAACGGCTTCCCGTGCGCCCGCGCCGGGTGCTCGGGGCGCGGCTTCTGCCGTCCCTC
The DNA here is from genome assembly GCF_000718305.1 of Streptomyces niger. Classification (GTDB taxonomy): domain Bacteria; phylum Actinomycetota; class Actinomycetes; order Streptomycetales; family Streptomycetaceae; genus Streptomyces; species Streptomyces niger. The sequence continues at coordinate 18,594 of NZ_JOFQ01000015.1, read as the reverse complement.
CGGGACCGCGCCGCACTCCTCCGCTGCGCAGGACCAGTTGGAAGGCGCCGAGCAGCACCGCGGTCGCCAGGGCGCTGTGCCAGAGCAGGGCATCCAGGTGCCCCGCGGAGAGGTAGGCGCCCACGGCGACGGCTGCCAGCGCGCACACCGCGCGGTCCACGATCGACTCGACCGACAGCAGCGTCGCCCGCGGGGCGTGGGCGGGCACGGCGTCGTTGACCAACTTGCGCTGGACCGGGTAGGCGAAGCCGGCGGCAGCGGCGAACAGACAGAGCAGGGTGACGACCGCCCAGGGCCCGCCGAGCGTGCTGCCGGCCAGGGTGCCCGCGAGGGCGAGACTGAGGACGGAGACCCAGGCCACCGGCGTCAGGCGGCGACCGAGCCACTGGGGGCGCGCCGAGCCCACGGCCTCCGCCACCGTCATGGCGGCGAGCACTCCGCCGTGCGAGGCCTCGCCGATGCCGTGGTCGAGCAGGATCGGCTGGAAGAGGTTGACCTGGCAGATCCGGGACAGGGTGAACACGGCGACGCCCTGCACCATCACCAGCGCCAGCCACGGCGAGGAGGCGAGGCAACGCAGCGCGGCCTTCGCCTCAGCCAGCGAGGCGCCCCGGCCGCCCCTCGCCGCTCCGGACGCCTTTCCGGTCCGGTCCGACGACGCCGCATCGCGCGCCCCGACGGAGGCGGCGGACCGGGGCAGGGCCACGGCGCACGCGAGGGAACCCGCCGCGCTCACGGCGCTCAGGACGTACGGGGCAGGATGCGCGAGGGCCATCAGCGGACCGACCAGCGGCCAGCACAGCACCTTCGCGGCGAGCCCGAGCGCCCGTGCCGTGCCCTCCGCCTTGAGGTAGTGCTCCTCGCACCGCTCGGCGCGCAACCCGTCGTACAGGTAGGCGCTGGCCGCCCCCGAGGTGAGGGAGCGCCCCGCGGCGATGGCCAGGAAGTGCACGAGGAACCCGGTGTACGAGGCGCTGAACACCGGGGCGAGGTTCGCCGCCGTCATCACGACGGCGCCGGCCCGCAGGCAGTTGCGGGCGCCGATACGGTCGGCGATCAGCCCGGTGGGAATCTCGAAGAGGCAGAAGGCCACGTAGTAGATGCTCTGGATGCCGAAGATCTGCCCGTCGGTGAGTCCGGCGGCCTTCTGGTAGGCGTAGAAGACCGGCATCCACCACAGCAGGTTGAACAGCAGCTGGAAGCCGTGGTTGAGCCGGATGATGCGGCGGGCGGTGCCGGTCAGGGACGTGGCCGCAGGCCGTGGCGTACGGGCGGGCCGCGCCGCGGAGCGCCGGAGCCGGGGGCTCACAGCGCGTAGGGACGGATCTGGACCAGGCGGAAGTCGCCCTGATCGGTCAGCAGCCACTCGATGTCCAACGGGGCGTCCACCTCGGGCGCGCTGAAGTGGGACTGCAGCAGCCGCCCGGCCAGGGACAGGTCCGCGAGCCGGGCGCGCGTGGCGGCGGGCAGCCCCTCGGTCCAGGAGCCGAGGGCGACGGTGCGCCCGCCGCCCTCGACGGTGTTGTACAGGTACTGCTGCGGCAGGACCTCGCCCTCGACGACCTTCTCCGGCGAGCCCGGCGAGCAGTTGAGATAGACGTTGCGGAAGTCCTCGCGCCGGGTGGGATTGCAGGTCACCAGGACGCCGCCGAGTGCGGCGGGGACGTACACCTGGATGATCACGCCCATGTACGTGTCGTCCAGGGAGATGCCCACCTGCTGGCGCAGTCGCACGCTGCGCGGAGAGAGCAACGAGGCCCACACCTGCCGCACGGCGTCGAGGAGTTCGTCGGTACCGCGGACAGTGGTGACCGAGTCGTAGACACCGGCCGCGGAGAAGCCCGGCAGGTCCTCGGCGTTGGAGGAGGAGCGGACCACGAGGCGGACGCCCGTGGCGAGCGGCGCCGGGAGGGCCCGGGTGATCTCCCCGGCGACGGACTCGGGCATCGGGGTGTGCCGGACCAACTGCTGGAGCTGCAGGCAGAGCGGGTCGAGCACGTCGGTGGCGTCGAGTTCGAGCGCCATCTTCAGCTTGCCGATGCCCTGCTGGAGCGCGGGGGAGGAGGTGAGGAAACGGTGCAGGAGGGAGAACGGCAGGGCGACCCCTTCGGGGGCCCCGACCGTGCCGGCCACGAAGGAGACGGCGGCCACGCGGAGTTCGGCGGCGGCGGGCGCGCGCAGGCCGAGCCGGGCCGCGAGGTGCCCGTACAGGTTCTCCCGCGGCGGGCGGGGGCGGCCGTGGAACGCGGTGAGATCCGCCGTGCGGCTGTCGAGCACGTGGTACAGCTCGCCGAGGTTGGCCGCCTTGGTGCCGTAACGGTCCCGATCGGCGCTGCGCAGCCGGTGCAGGGAGAGTACGGGGGCGTCCGCCAGGAGCGGGGGCTCCAGCCGGATGCGCTGTTGGTGCCAGGCCGGGGCCCGCAGCTCGGGAGCGCGCGCCAACCGCTCCAGGGTGATCTCGTCCTCACGGACCCGGTAGCGGACCCAGGCGCCGTCCAGGCCGTCCTTCTCGATGAGCTGTTCCAGGTCGCGGACGATCGCGTTGGGGATGCCCCATCCGGAGGCGAGGACGTTGGTGTGGGACAGCGGGGTGATGGGCGCGGTGTTGATGAACCCGGCCACTCTTCGTACGTCGTCCGGCAGGCAGGGCATGGCGACGATGTCCGACCAGCCGAGCCCGCCGGCCGCCGCTTCATACTCCTGCACCGTCCGGAAGTGACGTAACCGGCCCGTGGCGTCCCCGAGGTTGAGCGGCGTGCGGGTCCTGGTGCCGAAGAGTTCGTGGCTGAGGATGCGCGGCACCCGCTGCTCGCTGACCGCGGCCAGTTCTTCTTCCTGGCCGTGATTGGCGGGCTTGAGCAGGAGCGGCAGCCGGCCGTCGACGCGCTCCCGGACGAAGGAGTAGAAGAACTCCAGCAACTCCCCGTGCATGGTGTCGGCCTCGGTCGTCTCCAGCACGAGGAAGGTGCGCTCGCGGCCCTCCGCTTCCTGCTCGGTGTGCAGGGACAGCACCCCGAGCAGGAAGCGGCGCTCGGGGTCCATGTAGACGGACGCATTGAACTCGTCCAGCGCGGCGTCGAGTTCGGCGAGGTCCATGCCGATGACATGGGTGGCGATGTAGTTGACGTGGAAGGGGTGGGCGGCCGTGTCGAGCAGGTGCCAGGTGGCCTCGGCGCGGTCGACGACGACCTTGAGGTAGGGATGGCCGGCCAGCACGCCGGACAGGGTGCGGAACAGCGGCAGCGAGAGGTTCTCGCCGATCACCGTGCGGTCGGTCGCGGGTTCCGGAGCGCCGGTGTCGCCGAGGGGGAGCGGAGCGGTGCTCATGCGCGGACTCCTTCGGGCTGCGGTGCGGCGGACGTCAACTGCGGTGTGCCGGACAGGAGTTGAGGGGTGGTGGACAGTGGTTGCGGGGCGGCGGAGGCGGCCGGCGGCAGCACGGTGGGCAGCGCGTCCACCAGGGTGGTGAAGTCGCGGAGCACGGTGCGCGCGTCGGCGGCGGAGAGCAGGCACAGGGCCGCCATCGTGTTGGCACCGCCGGCGGGGTCGTAGACCGGCACGGTGCTGCCGTCCGGCAGCGAACTCTCCGGTACCACCGAGAGGGTGCTGCCCTCACTGAGCGTGACGGCCTCCGTCACCGCGGGGAAGTCCCACACCCTGCGGTCCCGCCAGGCCTCGCCGCGGCCGTCCACCGCGAGGACGACGAGGGAACCCGCGGCGCCGCGCGCCTGCTCGGGGCCGAGGGCCCGCTCCGGCCAGGCGACCGGGCGGCCCAGCAGGTGGTCCACGAGCATGCCGACGAGGTCGAGTCGGAAGACCTGCTCGATCTGCGGGACGGTCATCGCGCCACCGAACCGGGCGGCCGTCTCGATCAGCCACATGCGCCCGTCGGCGCCGAGCTTGATCTCGGTGTGTGTACCGCAGTCGCGCAGGCCGAGGGCGTCGACGGCCTTCCGGGCGAGGGCCACGACGCGGTCCTGGAGATCCGCGGGAAGCAACGCGGGGGTGATGCCGGCGCGCTCGGTGAACGGTTCCACCGTCGGCATCCGGCCACTGACGCAGACCGGGTGGAAGACGCCGCCGGCCACCACGCCCTCGACGCTGACGTAGTCGCCCCAGCCGGGCTCGTCGAACCACTGCGCGGCGTCACCGGTCACGATCTCCTCGACCACGAAGTGCGCCGCCGCCTCGGCCACATGGAGTTCGGCGAACCCCAACCGGGCGGACTCCGCCATCACCTCGCGCGAGCGCCGCCAGGCGCCGTCGGCCTCCCGCGGCGAGGCGATGACCTGGTGGGCGGTGGAACCCGCGCTCCAGGCCGCCTTCAGCAGCATGGGGAACGGCAGGGCGGCGGCGGCTTCGTGTAGATCGGCCCGCGTGGTGACGGGACGGAACGCAGGCTGCGGCAGGCCGTGCCGATGCCAGGTGTACCGCATCATCCGCTTGTCGCGGGCGAGCGCGGCGGCGCCTCCCGCGCCGGCGAGACCGAGCGCCGCACAAGCCTCGGCGACGGCCACGACCGCGTACTCGGAGAAGGTGAGGACCGCGTCCGCACCGACCGCCTCGGCCCGCGAGACGATCAGTGAGACCAGGTCGAACCGCTCCGCGTCGGTGGGCGTCACGACGGAGGCGCACAGACTGCTCGCGGACGCGGCGACCGCTGACGGAAGCGCGCTGAGCGCCAACAGGTGCACTTCCGCTCTCGCTGCTGCCCGTGACAGGACATGGCCGAGCGGCGGACCACCCTTGGCGTGCACCAACAGCACCGTGCTCACTGAAGTTCGTCTCCCATCGTTCGTCCTGCCGGAGATATCGACGTGCCGGGTACGGGATGTCGACTCGCTGCACCTGGCGCAACCCGCGTAGAACACGACGGGTGACCGGTGGCGCACCCAAGGGAATCAGACGGCGATCCTCGAAACCGCCGCAGCGGACGGCCACCGGTCAGGCAAATGCCAAAGTCGCGCACGGCGTCGAGCGCAGACGGAAAAAGACGAAAAAAGGGGGCACCTACGGCCGGCTGTGCGGGGTCGCGCTCACGCGACGCAGTCGGCCGAGAACCGAGCATTGGAAGGATCACGCACGGGATAGACATCGCGATGTCATTCCCCGCCGACCGGCGGGAACTCGGACGGAAAGGCCCTCGTGGATGATTCCGGTCTCAGAGCACTGCTGGAGCACCTCCCCGTGTCCTGGTGGGAGGCCGACGAGCAGGGGCGCGTCGTGGAGAGGGGCGGCGGTGCCTTCACCGATCTGCCCACCACGCAACGCTTCCTCGACCGTGCGCGCCAGGAGATGTCCGCTCAGAGAAACTCCCGCGACGACGGCCAGGGGGAGGACTGCGGAGACGACCACTTCCTGGTTCCGTTCGACGGTCGGACCTTCCGTGTGACGTGGCCCCTGGGCGAGCGTCGAAGCAGCGGCCGTACCCGTGGAATCGCCGTGGAGACCGATACGCAGCCCGCGGGCGGCCGCCGGTACGCCGCCTTCGCGGAATTCGCCGACTTCGCCCCGGCCGCGGCCTTCATCCGGGACCGCGACGGCTGCTATCTATGGGCCAACCATTCCTACGCGCACCTCTACGGCACCACGGCGGAGCGGGTCGTCGGCAGCCGTATCGAGGACTTCGACACCCCCTCCGACGCCGCACAGTTCCGGGCCCTGGACCAGGAGATCCTCAGCCGCGGCAAGCCGGTACGCCACCACCTGAGGTACCACCGCTCGGACGGCAGCACGGGGCAGGCGGCCGGCCACCGCTTCCCGGTCGAGGAGGACGGCCAGGCCTGTGTGGCCGGGATCTACGTCGACATCACCGAGCACGCCCGCGCGATGGACCAGCGGCGGGAGGCCGAGGAGAACCTGCGGGCGCTGCGGGACCACAGCGGTCTGCCCTGCGCGCTGCTCTCGGTCAACGGCCGCATCGAGCAGGCGGGCCCGGCCACCGCCGAACTGTTCCGGACGCGCCTGTCCGACCTCGTCGGCCGCCGCGCGCACACCCTGCTCGCCGCCACGCCCGACCTCCGCCCGCTGCGCCTCGCCTGGGAGGCGCTGATCACGCGCCGCGTCAGACGGGTGGAGACCTCCGCCGTACTCCTCGACACCGCGGGGCGTCAGCGCCGCGCGCAGCTGCACCTGACCTCGGTGATCGGGCCCGCCGGCCGCGTTGCGCACGTGTGGGCCGTCGTCACCCACCAGAGCATCGCCCATGAGGCACACCCCCCGCTCACCGCGGCGCAGGTCCGCATACTGTCCCTCCTCGCGGGGGGCAGCACCAACGGCGAGATCGCCACCTCGCTGAAGCTCTCCCGGCAAGCGGTGGACTACCACCTCAGTCGGCTGCGGGACCTCTTGGGCGCCGCGACCAGGCCCGCCCTCGTCGCCCGCGCCTACGTCCTCGGCATCCTCGCCCCCCGCGCCTGGCCCCCGCTCCCGGCGACGGCCCCGCACCCCCTCGGCTCTCTCTGAGACCTCGGGGACGTCAGCTCCGCACCCCGGCGCGCGCAGGCCCGGCTGGACGGGGGTACCAGCCGGGCCTCGGTCCTGGAAGCGCTTCGTATCGACGCGTGACTGCCCTGTCAGTGGTGTCCGTGGGCGGAGCTCGCGGCACCGCCGAACAGTCGGGCCACTGCCCGGAAAGGCAGGGTGACGACGGTGGCGATGGCCCCGCCGATGGACCGGAGAACATCTGCGATTGTGCTCAACACGGTGGACCTCCGTCCTCCTCCAGCGCGGTGCGCCGGGTACGGCTTGCCGCTGCACGGCCGATCACCGGTGCAGGTGCCCGGTGATCGGCGGAGAAAACACGGCAGATCCAGCGGGTGCCGGCCGGCCCCTGCCCGAATGCCGGGCAGGGGCCTGGCCGCGTCTCGGCTCTCAGGAGCTGCTACGTATGGCCGGCGAGCTGGAGCATCTCGACCCTCCCGTTGCCGCCTCCTTCGTCAAGGACCAGGAATGTGGCGCGCGAGCTCTGGCTCAAGCGGATCTGGAACTGATCGCCCAGCAACCGCTTGTAGTTCGTGTCGCCGGCCCGCGCGGCTGCCTGGGCGGGGTGGAGCCCCTCGCTCTGGATCGCGTTCTGGAAAATGTCGAACGTCTCCTGCTCGGATTTGGTGAGCTGGCCGACGACTTCCATCCGGCTTTTGTCGAACGTCCACGGCATCGCCGCGCCTATTCCGTCGTCACCGTGATGTCCTCCAGAGTCAGATTCTTGACGGATAACTCGACGCCGCCGAAAGAGCGCTCGAATTCATTTCGTCCCACTCGGAGCGCGTTGACCTCGGTCGCGGACCCGCCGGCCGTCATCTCGAAGTTCCCGTCGGCCTTGCAGTCGACGATCACCTTGGTCTGTCGGCCGAAGGCCCAGGTGGGGATGTGTCCCTGTACTTCCTGGGGGGCGAGGCGAAAAGGACCAGCCATGGGTGAGGCCTCCCGTGCTTCTTGGATTTTTCCTGCTCGTTGAACTGGATATCCGTCCGTGCTGATTCCCGTCAAGGTCGCAAAACCTCGGACCGGGTGTATCAGGACGCCTCAAATTCCCTGAACAAGTCCCTTACAAGAAGTCATGGTGCGTGTTCGTCGCTTGTCCGGAAGGTGTCCACGGGTTTGTGAAGGTCAGCGGTCAGCTCTGGCCGTTCGCGAACCAGTCCGCCAGGTCGGGGGCGACCCGCGGCACCGTGACGGGGCGGCCGTCGGCGCGCAGTGACTCGGTCGCGGCGACGCCGGCGGCGACCGCCTCACGGGCGGCGACCGGGCTGGTGTCCGTCGTCCCACCGGAGCGGACGAAGCGCAGGAACTCGGCCACCAGCATCGGGTCGGAGCCGCCGTGCCCACCCTCGCCGGGCGACGGCATCGGGACGACGAGGTCCGCGTCGGCACGGTAGCCGCTGCGGTGTTTCCACACCCGGACCTCGGCGGTCTCCCCGTGGTCACCGAAGTTCTCCAGCCGGCCCTCGGTGCCGATGACCGTGTAGTTGCGCCAGTAGTCGGGGGTGTAGTGGCACTGCTGGTAGCTGGCGTGGATGCCGCCCTCCAGCCGCATCACCATCATCGACAGGTCCTCGACGTCGACGACGGGGTTCAGCCCGGTGAGGGAGAGCGGGGGCCAGTTGCGCTCGGGGTCGTACCAGTCGGGCATGACGGCACCGGGGGCCTGGCCCGAGCGGTCGGCGATGTCGCCGTAGACGGTCAGGCCGCCGAGCGCGGTGACACGCTCGGTGTACGCGCCGGCCAGCCAGTGGATGACGTCCAGGTCGTGGGCGCCCTTCTGGAGGAGCAGGCTCGTGGTGTTGCGGCGGTCGGCGTGCCAGTCCTTGAAGTAGAAGTCGCCGCCGTGGCCGACGAAGTGCCGGCACCACACGGCCTTGACCTCGCCGATCTCGCCGCCCCGGATGAGGTCGCGCATGACCCGCACCACCGGCATGTGCCGCATGTTGTGGCCCACGTACAGCCGGGTGCGGCCGGTCCGCGCGGCCTCCAGAACGCGGTCGCAGCCCTCGGTGGTGATGGCGAGCGGCTTCTCCACGAAGACGGCGACCCCGGCCTCCAACAGGTCCACCGCGAGGGCCTCGTGGGTGTGGTCGGGGGTGATGACGAAGACCGCGTCCAGGTCCTCGGCGGCCAGCATCCGCCGGTGGTCGGGGTAGACGCGCACGTCGTCGCCGAACCACTTGCGGGCCCGGCCGAACATGCCGGGCGCGGTGTCGGCGGCGGCCACCACGGCGGAGCCCGCGCCGGGGTGGTGGGCCTCCTTGGCGAGGGTGGCGCGCAGGCCGAGCCCGATGACGCCCAGCCGCAGGTCGCGGGTGTGCGGACGGTGTTCCGTCGGGGCGACGGAGGCGTCGGTCATGTGTGCTCAGCCCTTCATTCCGGAGAACGCGATGCCCTGGATGAACTGGCGTTGCATCGCGACGAACACCACGATCACCGGGAGCGTGGCGAGGAGGGACCCGGCCATCAGCACCGGGTACTCGGTCAGATGGGCGCCCTGGAGGGAGGCCAGCCCGGCCGACAGCGGCATCTTGGCCGGGTCGGTGTTGACGATCAGTGGCCACATCAGGTCGTTCCAGGACCACAGGAACGTGAGGATGCCGAGCGCCAGCAGGCCCGGCCGGGCCAGCGGCAGCGCGATCCGCCAGAAGACGGTGAACGGATTGGCGCCGTCCAGCCGCGCCGCCTCCTCCAGCTCCTCGGGCAGCCCCATGAAGAACTGCCGCAGCAGGAAGGTGCCGAAGGCGGAGAACATCCCCGGCACCACCAGCGCCTGCATGGAGTCCAGCCAGCCCAGGCTCTGCATGATCTGGTACTGCGGCAGCAGAAAGAGCTGGCCCGGCACCATCAGCACGGCGAGGAACCCGAGGAAGAGCGCCCCGCGGCCGGGGAAGCGGATACGGGCGAAGGCGTAGGCCGCCATCGCGCACAGCAGCAGCTGGGCCGCGGTACGCAGCAGCGCCATCACCACCGTGTTCACGAACTGCCGGCCGAACGGAACCGCCTCGAAGACCTTCGCGTAGTTCGACCGGTCCCAGTGCGCGGGAAGGATCGTCGGCGGCATCCGTACGGACTCGCCGAAGCTCTTGAAGGAGGTCAGCACCTCCCACACCAACGGGAAGACGGTGATGACCGCGCCCAGCGCCAGCAGAACATGGGCGGGCCGGATCCGCCCCTCGCGCGCAGCCGTCCTACGCATAGTGGACCCACCTCTTCTGCAACCGGAACTGGACGGCGGTCAGCGCCATGATCAGAACGAACAGCACACACACGATCGCCGCGCCGTAGCCGCGCTGGTTGTCGAAGAAGGCCTTCTGGAAGAAGAGCATCACGACGGTCTGGCCCTCGCCGAAGGCCGGGTTCTGCAGCGAGTTCTGCGTGTTGGCGCCGATGATCAGATACACCAGGTCGAAGACCTGCAGGGACTGGATGACCGACAGCACGGTGGTGAAGAACAGCGTGGGACTCAGCAGCGGCAGGGTGACCGAGAAGAACTGCCGGATGCGTCCCGCACCGTCGAGCGACGCGGCCTCGTAGTAGTCGGCGGGGATGCTCTGCAGGCCGGCCAGCAGCAGGATCATGTGGTGGCCGACGGTCATCCACACGCCGACGACGGCCACCGCGAAGCGGATCGTGTCCGGGTCGGACACCCAGTAGGTGCCGTCGATGCCGAGCGCGGACAGTGCCTGGTTGAGGATCCCGACGTCGCCGTTGTAGAGCCAGCGCCAGACCACCGCGACCGCGGCGGGCATCGTGACCACCGGCAGGAAGTAGAGCGTGCGGTAGACGCCGGTACCGCGCAGGCCCTTGAGGTTGAGCAGCACCGCCAGCACCATCGACAGGGGGATGCCCAGCAGGACCAGCCCGGTGTAGATGCCGGTGTTGGCCAGCGACTGCCAGAACTCGGGGTCGGCCACGAGCGTGCGGTAGTTGGACAGGCCGATCCAGGTCGTCCCGCCGAAGGCCCCCCACCGGGTGAGGCTGTAATACACCGTCTGCACGACGGGCCACAGGTAGAAGACGGCGAGGCCCAGCCCGGCCGGGGCGATCAGCGCGTAACCCCACCACTTGTCGCGGTGCCGGAAGCGACGCTCACGGCGGCGCAGCTCCCGCCCGACCACGGCGCTCGCACGGGCGCGCCGCCCTGGTACGACCGGCCCCGTACGCGCCTCGACACTCATCAGGATTCGCCCTTCCTCTCCTGCGCGAGCAGCTGGTTCATCGCCGTGGTCAGGGAGCTGGTGGCCTCCTTGAGGCTCAGGTCGCCGCTCCACGCCTTGGCGAGCCACATCTGGTCCTTGTGCTGCCAGGCGGCGCTGTTGGCGGAACTGGGGTAGGGCACCGCGTAGTCGAGCGCGTCCAGGTGCACCTGGAGGTCGAAGCGCGGCATGCCGGCGGCCCACGGTTCGGCGGTGCCGTTGCGCGCCGGGATGGCGGTGCCGTACTTGCCCTGGAGCAACGAGGCGCGCTTCCCGCCCAGGAACCGGACGAACTCCCGGGCCAGCTCGGGCTGCGGCGTGCGGGCGTAGATGACATTGGCCAGACCGTGCAGGACGGTGGCACGTCGCCGGCCCTTGGGCATCGGCGCGACGTCCACCTTGGCCCGCAGCTCGCGGTCGGCGTGGAACGTCGCCGCGTTGTAGCTCGCCTCGTAGGTCATGGCCAGCGTCCCGGACTGGAACATCTGGGTGGGATCGGTGTCGGTCATCTGCTGCAGGGTCGGCGAGGCGCGGTAGCGGTGGATCAGGTCGATCCACAGCCGCAGCCCTTCGAGGGTGCGCTCGTCGGAGTAGCCGGAGCGCCGCTTGTCCGGGGAGATGACCCAACCGCCGGCCTGCGGTACCGAGTTGTAGTAGTTCTCCTGCTCGCGGACCGGGGCCCCGACGCCGTAGATCCCGCGCTTGCGGTCGGTGAGCCGCTGCGCGTTGGTTATCAGGTCCTGCCAGCTCCAGGAGGCGTCCGGGTAGTCGACCTTGGCCCGGTCGAAGATCTCCTTGTTGAACCACAGCGCGACCGTGTCGAAGTCCTTCGGGACGCCGTACTGGACGCCCTTCCAGCGGTAGAGGGAGACCAGGTCGGGCGGGAAGTCGGCGGACCGCAGCACGGGCTCGGGGCCGTCGGTCTCCAGCGGGAGGAGCTGCCCGGCGTCCGCGTACATACCGAAGTTGGGACCGTTCATCCAGAAGACGTCCGGGGCGGATCCGCCGGTGCACGCGGTACGGAGCTTGGTCCAGTACGTGCCGTTGGGGGTGAGCTGGACGTCGACGGTCACCCCCGGCCGGGAGCGCTCGAACTCCCGCGCCACCCGCTTCATGGCGGGCACCTGGTAGACGTCCCAGACGCCGTAGGTGAGATGGCCGCGCCGGGAGCCGCCGCCGGAGGCGGATGGCGACGAGGCGGGGCCGCAGCCGGCCGCGAGCGGGGCCGCCGCGAGCGTCGAGGCGGCGGCTGCCGTGAGAAGGGAACGTCTACGCACGCGGAGCCTTCCTGAGGGGCAGTGCCGTCATGATCCGGACGCTATTTGCTCGAAGTTGACGCGGTCAAGGCTCTTTCAATCATCTTTATGCATCCAGGTGTGCGGCCCGAGGCGCGCGCCCAGCCGCTGATGAGGCCCGGTCGGGGCCGTTCGGCGTGGTGTGTGCGGGGCATGGACGGTCGGTTAACCTGGCTGGGGAAGCAAGCTGCAGGTGAGACATGGAGACGAGGCGTCGTGGACAAGGTCGCGCTCACGGCCGCCGGTCTCTACGTGATCGTTCTGCTGCGGGCCGGCGGAACGTTCGCCGTCGGATGGCTCGCCGGTGCCGGCGCCCGGCGCAGCAGGTTCGGCGGGCGGATCTCCTCGACGAAGTTCCAGCGCGTCGAGCGGGCGATCCAGCGATGGGGCGCGCCGGTGGTGGCCGTCTCGTTCCTGACCGTCGGTTTCCAGACCGCCGCCAATTTCCTCGCCGGCAGCCTGCGCATGCCCCTGCCGCGCTACCTCCCCGCACTGTTCGTGGGGGGAGCGGGCTGGGCGCTGCTCTACGCGACGGTGGGGCTGGGCGCGCTCGAAGTGCTGGCGCGGCTGTTCGCCGAGCGGACGGCACTCGGGGTGGCCGCGGTCGTCGTTCTCCTGCTCGCGGTGTGCGGTGTGGTGGTGTACCGGCGGCGCGCCGCTCCGGCCCCGCGCGACGCCGCGACCGAGGAGTCCTGAGGAAGCCCGCGCCGGGGCAGGGCTGTCAGGGCAGGTCTTCGTGGAGCTGGCGGAATGGAGCGCGTCCACCGCGCACGGCAGCGTCCGCGCCCTGTTCCGGGGCAGCTACGTCGACCGTGGCTCCCCCGACCCCGTGAAGTGACACGGTGAGCATCGTGCGCTGCCCGGGAAGTGGTGAAAAGTGGAACTCGGGGGCGGCGGTGACGCCGACGAAGGAGAATCAGGCGACCCGCTCGGCGCCGGTGCGCCGAGCCGGGCGATGCCGACGGAGACCGCGCAGGCGGCCCCGCCCCACAGATGGAGACACGATGAGCATGGCCCCGAGAACGGACTCGCAGTCGTCCGCGCCGCACGCCGCCGACAGCCACGACGTGATCCGCGTGCACGGCGCGCGCGTGAACAACCTCAAGGACGTCAGTGTCGAGCTCCCGAAGCGCCGGCTGACGGTCTTCACCGGCGTCTCCGGATCGGGCAAGAGCTCGCTGGTGTTCGGCACGGTCGCCGCGGAGTCGCAGCGGCTGATCAACGAGACGTACAGCGCCTTCGTCCAGGGCTTCCTGCCGACTCTGGCGCGGCCCGAGGTCGATGTGCTCGACGGGCTGACCACCGCGATCATCGTGGACCAGCAGCGGATGGGCGCCGACCCGCGCTCGACGGTGGGCACCGCCACCGACGCCAACGCGATGCTGCGCATCCTCTTCAGCCGGCTCGGCAAGCCGTACGTCGGCCCGCCCGGCGCGTTCGCCTTCAACGTGCCGTCCGTCTCGGCGTCCGGCGCGATCAAGGTGGAGCGCGGCGCCAAGAAGGCGGAGAAGGTCACGTTCAACAAGGTCGGCGGGATGTGTCCGCGCTGCGAGGGCCGGGGTTCGGTCTCCGACCTCGACCTCTCCCAGTTGTACGACGACAGCAAGTCGATCAACGAGGGTGCGTTCACCATCCCCGGCTACACCGGAGGCGGCTGGAACTCGCGGCTCTACGCGGAGTCCGGCTTCTTCGACCCGGACAAGCCGATCCGTACCTTCACCGAGCGGCAACTGCACGACCTGCTGCACCGCGAGCCGACCCGGATGAAGATCGCCGGCATCAACATGACCTACGAGGGGCTGATCCCGCGGATCCAGAAGTCGATGCTCTCCAAGGACAAGGAGGCGATGCAGCCGCACATCCGGGCGTTCGTGGAGCGCGCGGTCACCTTCGCCACCTGCCCCGAGTGCGACGGCACCCGGCTCGCCGAGCACGCCCGCTCCTCGAAGATCGAGAAGATGTCCATCGCGGACGCCTGCCGGATGGAGATCAGGGACCTGGCCGACTGGGTGCGCGGGCTCACGGAACCGTCGGTGGCGCCGCTGCTGACCGCCTTGCAGCAGACGCTCGACTCGTTCGTCGAGATCGGCCTCGGCTACCTCTCGCTCGACCGGCCCGCGGGCACCCTCTCCGGCGGCGAGGCGCAGCGCGTCAAGATGATCCGCCACCTCGGATCCTCGCTCACCGACGTCACGTACGTCTTCGACGAGCCGACGGCGGGCCTGCACCCGCACGACATCCAGCGGATGAACGACCTGCTGCTGCGGCTCCGCGACAAGGGCAACACGGTCCTCGTCGTGGAGCACAAGCCGGAGGTCATCGAGATCGCGGACCACGTCGTCGACCTCGGCCCCGGCGCCGGAACCGGAGGCGGCACCGTCTGCTTCGAAGGCACCGTCGACGGGTTGCGCGGCAGCGACACCGTCACGGGGCGCCACCTCGACGACCGTACCTCGCTCAAGGACGCGGTACGCGAACCCACCGGCACCCTGGAGATCCGTGGCGCCACCGCGAACAACCTGCAGGACGTGGACGTCGACATCCCGCTCGGCGTGCTCACCGTGGTCACCGGCGTCGCCGGGTCCGGCAAGAGCTCGCTCGTGCATGGGTCGGTCCCCGCCGACCTCGGGGTCGTCTCCGTCGACCAGAGCCCGATCCGCGGTTCGCGGCGCAGCAATCCGGCGACGTACACCGGGCTGCTCGACCCCATCCGCAAGGCGTTCGCCAAGGCCAACGGCGTCAAGCCGGCGCTGTTCAGCGCCAACTCCGAGGGCGCCTGCCCCACCTGCAACGGCGCCGGCGTCATCTACACCGACCTGGGGATGATGGCCGGTGTCGCCAGTACCTGCGAGGACTGCGAGGGCAAGCGGTTCGACGCCTCGGTCCTGGAGTACCGCCTCGGTGGGCGGGACATCTCCGAGGCGCTCGCGATGCCGGTGGCGGAGGCCCTGGAGTTCTTCGCCGACGGCGAGGCGCGCACCCCGGCCGCCCACAAGATCCTCCAGCGCCTCGCCGACGTGGGGCTCGGCTACCTCACCCTCGGCCAGCCGCTCACCACGCTGTCCGGCGGTGAGCGACAGCGCCTGAAGCTGGCTACGCACATGGGGGAGAAGGGCGGCGTGTACGTCCTCGACGAGCCGACCGCCGGTCTGCACCTCGCCGACGTCGAGCAGCTGCTCGGCCTCCTCGACCGGCTCGTCGACGCCGGTAAGTCCGTCATCGTCGTCGAACACCATCAGGCCGTCATGGCGCACGCCGACTGGATCATCGACCTCGGCCCGGGCGCCGGCCACGACGGCGGCCGCATCGTCTTCGAGGGCACCCCCGCCGACCTCGTCGCGGCCCGCCCCACCCTCACGGGCAAGCACCTCGCCTCGTACGTCGGCGCCTGATCGAGTCGGGGTCTCCGCGGTCGCCCTCGGGCGACGACCCCGCGCCCGGGGGCGGTCCTGCGTCCCGGGGCGGTCCCGCGGCCCGAAGCCGGTCGGGCCGGGAAAGCCGGTCAGGCCAGGAACTTGTCCGCCAGCAGGCGGGCGATGGCCCAGTCCTGCATGGCGACGCCGACCGACTTGAACACGGTCCGCTCGCTCCGCGGGGCGTCGGGCGTGGCCAGCGCCGTGCCGAGTTCGGTGAGGTCGTTCCGGGTGAGGGCGCCCGCTTCGAGCGCGTGCAGGATCTCGCCGGACTCCGCGAGGATCGCGTCGAGTTCGTCGATGACCACGGTGCTGTGCGCGAGGAGCTCGTCGGGCAGTTCGCGCATCGTGGGGCGGAAGGAACCGATGGCGTTGACGTGTACCCGGGCGGGCAGGGCCGACGCGGAGAAGAGCGGGTCGCTCGTGTTGGTGGCGCAGCAGACGATGTCGGCCTCCGCCACCGCGGCCTCCGCGTCGGTGGCGGTGCGCAGCTGCGTGCCGGGCAGATCCGGGGCCAGCGTCTCCGCGAGCTTCTCCGCGCGGCGCGGGTCGGTGGCCACCACGGTCAGTTCGCGCAGCGGCCGTACGGCATGGACGGCGCGGACCTGGTCGGGCGCCTGAGCACCGGCACCGATGAGCGTCAGGCGTCCGGCGTCGACGGGCGCGAGGAGATCGGTGGCCACCCCCACGGCGGCGCCGGTGCGCAGGGTGGTCACCGCACCGGCATCGGCGACCAGGCCGTCGACTCGGCCGGTCTCGGTCCACACCACGGTGCCGGTGATGGCGGGCGTGCGCGCGAAATTCAGGCTCAGCGTCTTGATCATGGCCGAGGCGGTGGCGCGGTGGTGCGCCGACATCACCAGGAACTGCCCGTCCCGCAGCGCGGTGCGCGTGGGCATCTCGAACTCCCCGGCGGCCAGGTCACGGAAGCCGGCGCGTACCGCGTCGATGGCCTCGCGCATGGTGACGGCCTCGCGGATCCGGGCGGGGCCGACGGTGATGGTCTGCATGGGCGCTCCGCATCGTCGTGGATCTGTCGATGACAGTGTGGCGTCCGTAGTCTCCATCACGCCGGTACGCGAGGCGGTGACGGACCCGGCCGACCGGGCCGGGCCCGGCTGAGCCGCCCCGCCTGCTCGTACGGGACGAGGCAGGCGGGGCGGTGACTCAATGGCCGAAGTTGGAGATGCCCTGCGAGAGCTGGGCCATGCCGTTCAGGATTCCCTGCCCCAACCCCGTCGGGGCGATCAGCACGCCCAGCACCACCGCGATGACCACGACCATCGTCTGGTAGCCCCGGCTTCTGGCCTGTACCGGACGGAACAACAGCAGGAAGAGGATGACGGCGAGCAGTAATGCCACGTTGATCGTCAGCATCCGGCCGGCCCTCCCGTCAGGAAAGAGCGTCCTTCGCTTGTAGGTGTAGCTCGCAACGGGCGGCGCGGCGGCACTCCTGCCGACGGTTGGCGACAAAGCGCTCACCTGGCCGGATTCCTCGGGTGCGCCGGCGGCGGGTACGCAACGCGTAGGGAAAGGGCCCCGCATCTGGTGTGCGCCGCCCGGCCCGATCGACGGGGCGAGCGGCGGTGGAGTCGGTCAAGAGGGGGACGCCGACTTATTCCGATCGGGGCGGGGGGCCGCCGTGCAGTAGGCCGGAGGGTACGGCGGTACTGCGCGGGCGCGGACGTCCGCGCGACCCGGCGGGCGGACGGATGTACCGGTCCGCCCGCTCAGGTGCCGTCCAGGTGCCCGCCCCTCGGCGGCAGGGGGCAAAAGGGACGGAGGTGGCTGAGCGCTCGCGCGCGGTGGCCTCAGCTCTCCTGCTCGCGGCGCTGGGCGTTCTTCTCCTTGATCCGGACGGCTTCCTTGCGGACCTCGGCCTGCGTGGCGCGCTCCTTCTGCAGCCACTCCGGGTTCTCCGCCTTCAGCGCGTCGATCTGCTCCGTGGTGAGGGCCTCGGTGACGCCGCCACGGGCCAGACCCGAGATGGAGACGCCCAGCTTCGACGCGACCACCGGGCGCGGGTGCGGACCGTTGCGCCGCAGCTCACGCAGCCACTCGGGCGGGTCGGACTGCAGTGCGTTCAGCTCGGTGCGCGAGACCACACCCTCCCGGAACTCGGCGGGGGTGGCCTCGAGGTACACACCCAGCTTCTTCGCCGCGGTGGCGGGCTTCATGGTCTGGGTGTTCTGGTGGTGCGACGTCATGGGACAAGGGTATCGATCGTGCGCGCCGCCGCTGACCACGACCGGTAGCCTGGCGTAGTGACAGGCTCGGTAGTTCCCCCCTCGGCATCCACCCCCGCCGCGGCATCGCCGCAGGCGGCCCCCTCGTTCCGGCTCGCCTACGTCCCAGGCGTGACGCCGGGCAAGTGGGTACGGATCTGGCAGGACCGCCTGCCCGACGTCCCCCTGGAGCTCCTCCAGGTGTCCGCCGCCGAGGCCCCCGAGGTGCTGCGGGACGGCCGCGCGGACGCGGGCCTGGTGCGGCTCCCGGTGGACCGTACGGTCTTCAGCGCGATCCCTCTGTACACCGAGACGACCGTGGTCGTGGTCCCGAAGGACCACATCGTGGCCGCGGTCGACCAGGTGGCCGCCGAGGAGCTGGCCGACGAGGTCGTGCTGCACCCGCTCGACGACACCCTGGGCTGGGAGCGCCCGCCGGGACAGCCCGCCTTCGAGCGGCCCGCCAGGACCGAGGACGCCGTCGAACTGGTGGCGGCCGGGATCGGCCTGCTCGTCGTCCCGCAGTCGCTGGCCCGCCTGTACCACCGCAAGGACCTCACCTACCGGCCGATCACCGGCGTCCCCGAGTCGGGCATCGCGCTGTCCTGGCCGGAGGACGCGACCACGGACCTGGTGGACGACTTCATCGGGATCGTCCGCGGCCGGACCGTGAACAGCACCCGCGGCCGGCGCGGCACCGCCGAGGCGGAGGCCAAGGACGGCAAGCGGTCCGGCAAGGACGGCGCGCTTGTTGACACTCGCAGGGCTTGATCAATGGCGAAGACCTCCGGTGTGGTGGAGGTGTCTAGGCTTCACCGCACAACGGAGGTCTTCGTGTCCCACCGTATGCCCGATTGACCGTTCATGGCAGGCGGCTGCTGGTCGAGCGGGTCCGTCTTGGCCGTCCGGTCGCGCATGTCGCGGCCGAGATGGGCGTCTCACGGACCACCGCACACAAGTGGCTCCGACGGTTCGC
>NZ_JOFQ01000014.1 GCF_000718305.1 Streptomyces niger | reverse complement strand
GGGGCCGGCCCCCAACCCATCGGTGGGGGGGGCCCCCCGCCCCTTTCGGTGTGCGCCCTCAGATCGTCAGCGGCTCGAAGTCGCGGAGCTGGTACGGCGGCAGGTCCGCCTCGGTGGCGCGGGTGTCGTGCGCCAGCGCGACCGTCCAGGGGTGGCCGGGGCCGACGGCGATCTCCATGGCGGGCAGGGCGCGCGCGAGCGTGCTCAGGGCCGCGGCGCGGTCGCCCGTCGCGAGCAGTGCCAGCGCGTGGTTGGCGTCGCTGCCGACGGTGTACGGGTGCGCCGGACCGAGCAGGTCGCGGTAGGCCCGGTAGGTGTCCTCGGCCATGGCCAGGGCGCGTTCCGGGTCGCCGGACTCCCGCTCCAGGCAGCCGGCGCCGGACGCGATCATCAGGGTGAGCGGGTCCCGGCGGCCCAGCAGCAGCGCCGCCCGTTCCAGCAGCGCGGCCATGCCCTGCCGGGCGCGGTCGCCCTGGCCCGCGCCCCGGCGGCAGAGCGCCAGGTTGTGTGCGGCGCGCAGCGTCTGCGGGTGGTCGGCGCCGAGGAGCCGGTGGTGGGCCCGGGCGTTCCGCTCCTGGGTCTCCAGGGCCTGGTCGATGCGGCCGGTGAGCCGCAGGTCTGTGGCGTGGTGCAGCGCGGAGTAGAGCGTCCAGGGGTGGTCCGGGCCGAGGACCTCGCGGCGCGCCCGCAGGGTCTGCAGGTCCAGCTCGGCGGCCTCGTCGTGGGCGCCGAGCAGCCGGAGGGAGACCGCCAGGTTGTTCTGGGCCTCCAGGGT
The DNA here is from genome assembly GCF_000718305.1 of Streptomyces niger. Classification (GTDB taxonomy): domain Bacteria; phylum Actinomycetota; class Actinomycetes; order Streptomycetales; family Streptomycetaceae; genus Streptomyces; species Streptomyces niger. Next base: position 236,912 of record NZ_JOFQ01000014.1, on the reverse strand, counting down.
GCGGGCGCCCCGCTCGCCGAAGGTCTGCCGGCTGCCGTCGAGGACGTACCGGGAGAGTTCCAGCGCCTCCTGGTAGCGGGCGAGGCCGCGCAGGTCGGCGGCGAGGCCGGCGGCGGCGCGCAGTATCTCGGCGTCCGGGGAGCCGCGCCGGCCGAGCAGCCGTTCCAGCGCGGGCCGGTCCAGCGCCTCGCAGGCCGCGTACTGCCCCGTGGCCCGCAGCAGGTTGGTGTGCGCGTGCAGCAGGTCCAGGCGGTACGGGTGGTCCTCGGGCAGCAGCCGCTCCCAGGTGAGGGCGGCGCGCCGGGCGAGGGCGAGGCCGGTGTCCTGGGTGCCGGTGAGGTAGGCGTAGCGCAGGCAGTGCAGTACGGGTGCGGCGGTCTCCGCGGGGTCGGCGTCCAGGGCGCCGGCGGGCAGCAGGTGCGGGAGCAGCGCGGCGTATGTGGGCCAGTGGGCGGGGTCGTCGGGGTGGCCGGGGTCGGCGGCGGCGAGCGCGCCGCGCACGGCCCGGGCGTACCGCTCCCGCTCCGGCGCCGGGATGCCCTCGCGGACCAGGAGGCGCACCATGCGGTGCAGGTGGACGCCGGCCACCTCGGTGCCGTCGGCGGACCCGGTGGCCTCCACGATCGAGTGGCGGACGAGCAGCCGCAGGGCTTCCTGCAGCCGCCGGGGGTCGCCGGTGACCGGGGTGAAGTCGCCGCGGATCCGGGTGAGGAGCGCGACCGGCACGGTGCCGGGCGCGAGGACGGCGCACAGCCGCAGCACTTCGGCGGCGTCCGGCGCGGTCTCCGCGATGCGGTCCAGCAGGGCGGTCCAGACCGCGGCGAAGGTCTTCGGATAGTCGTCGGCGACCACCGTACGGGCATCCGTCGTCCCGCCCTCCAAGAGGCGCAGGTACCGGTCGACGCTCATGTCGGAGTCGTTCAGCCAGCCCGCCGTCTGGTCCAGCAGGAGCGGCAGGTCCTCCAGCGCGGCGGCCAGCCGGTCGGCGTCGGCCGCGGTCAGGCGCGGGGCGCGGCGGCGGACGAAGGCGACGCTCTCCGGGCGGCCGTAGACGGGGACCGGGAGGAGGGTGTGGTGGGTTGCCCAGGCGCGGTTGCGGGAGGTGACCAGGGTGTGGCCGGAGCCGCTGGGCAGCAGGTCCGCCACCGCCGCCGGGTCGTCGGCGCCGTCCAGGACGAGCAGCCAGCGGCGGTACGGCTCGCCGCGGCGCAACGCGTCGACGACCGCGCCGAGCCGCTCCGCCGGGCCGGCGCGCAGCCCCAGCTCCGGGGCGAGCGCCGCCATCTTGCGCCGGGCACGGTCGGCTCGGGCGGCGTTGACCCACCACACCACGTCGTACTCGGTCGCGAAGCGGTGCACGTACTCGGCGGCCAGCTGGGTCTTCCCGACGCCCGCCATGCCCACCAGGGTGCAGACGGCGGCGCCGCGTACGGAGCGTTCCAGGCGGCGGTGCATGTGGGCGAGGAGCGCGGCGCGGCCGGTGAAGCGGGGGTTGCGGCGGGGCACCCCGCCCCGGACGGCGGGGGCGTCCAGCGGGAAGCGCGGCCCGCCGGTGCCGGGCGCCGGGGTGTCCGGCAGGCCGAGGCGGCGCAGCAGGAGGCGTTCGGCGTGGTGTGCGCCGGCCTCGGTGAGCTGTGCCGGGCCGAGCGCGGCGGCGCCGGCCGGGAGGTTGCCGGGGTCGGTGACGGAGACGGCGGCGAAGCGGCCGGGGTACGCGGCGGTGACGGCGGCGAGCGCGGCGTCCCACTCCCGGCCGGTGCGGACGCCGGGCTGGAAGTAGCCGGTGCTGAAGACCAGCAGGATCCGGCCGCCGGAGAGGGTGAGGCCGGCGAGCGCGGAGCGCAGGTCCATGGCGGCGGGCGGGTCCCAGTGGTGCAGCGGGGCACGCAGCCCGTGGCGCTCCAGCCGGTCGGTGATCCAGTCTCCCCAGGCACGACTGTCCCCGGCGACACTCACGGTGACCCGGAGACCCGTCGGCTGCTGCGGATGCGTCGTGCCCGCCGGCTGCGCCATACCGGTCCTGCTCTCTCCGAAGGGGCCGTCGGCACGGCCCTGTTCTTCCGTATCCCACCGCGCCGTGCGGGTGCGAGCGGGTTCCGGCCGAGTAGTGCGCGGCCCGCCGCGTGCCGGCTCGCGTTCAGATGATCAGCGGCTCGAAGTTGCGCACCGGGTGCGGGGCCGGGCCGCTGCGGGTCACCGCGGTGTTGTGGGCCAGGTCCCGGGTCCACGGGTGGTCCGGGCCCACCGCGGCTCTCATCTCCCGGAGTGCGGCGCCCAGGACGGCCCGTCCCTCCTCGGTCTCCCCGGCGGCGAGCAGCACCAGGGCGTGGTTGGCGCGGGTGCCGATGGTGTACGGGTGGCCGGTGCCGAGCAGTTCCCGGTAGCTGTGGTACGCGCGCTCGCCCACGGCCCAGGCGCGGTCCAGGTCGCCGAACTCCCGCTCGGCGCAGGAGAAGCCGGCCGCGGTCATCAGGGCGAGCGGGTCCCCGCGGCCCACCACGCGTTCGGCGCGCTCCAGCAGCCGGTCCAGGTCCTGCCGGGCCCGCTGTCCCTGCCCGGCGTGGTACCGGCACAGGGCGAGGCTCAGTCCGGCCCGCAGCGTCTGCGGGTTGTCCTCGCCCATGACCCGGCGGTGGCTGCGCAGGTTCCGTTCCTGGAGGGCCAGCGCTGCGCCGTGCTGACCGGTCAGCCGCAGGTCGGTGGCGTAGTGGATCTCGGAGAAGAGCGTCCAGTTGTGTTCCGGGGAGAGCACCTCGCGACGCGCCAGCAGTGTCTGCCGGTCCAGCTCCAGGGCCTGGTCGTAGTCGCCGAGCAGCCGCAGCGACACGGCGACGTTGTTCTGCGCGGCGAGGGTGCGCGGGTGCTCCTCGCCGAAGGTGCGCCGACTGCCGTCCAGGACGTATCCGGAGAGGTCCAGCGCCTCTTGGAAGCGGGCCAGGCCGCGCAGGTCGGCGGCGAGTCCGGTGGCCGCGCGCAGCGTGTCCGGGTCGTACGCGCCGCGCTGCCGGTGCAGTTGGTCCAGCGCGGCCCGGTCGATGCCTTCGGAGGCGGCGTAGTCGCCGGTGATCCGGAGCAGGTTGGCGTAGTGGTGGTCGAGCGTGAAGCGGCGCGGGTGGTCGTCGGGGAGCAGCCGCCGCCAGGAGCGGTCGGCCCGGCGGGCCACTTCCAGGCCGCTGCGGTACTCCCCCGAGAGGTAGGTGTAGCGCAGACAGTTGAGCACCAGCCCGGCCATGTCGGCCGCTTCGACGTCCAGCGCGCCGGACGGCAGGAGGTGCGGCACCAGTGCGGCGTACGCGGGCCAGCGGTCGATCCGGGAGGGCTCCCCGGGGTCCGCGTCGGCCAGCGCCCGGCGTACGGCGTGGCCGTAGCGCTCGCGGTCGGCGGCGGAGAGGCTGTCCCGGAGGAAGAGGTGGACCATCCGGTGCAGGTAGACGGTCTCCGTGCCGTCCTCGTGCTCCTCGGCGCCCAGCACGGAGTACAGGACGAGCAGCCCGATCGCGTCGTGCAGCCGCTGTGGGGTGCCGGTCAGCCCGGCGAACTCGCCGCGCACCCGGCCCAGCAGCCCGGCCGGCACCACACCGGGCGCGAAGAAGGAGCACAGGTACAGCAGGTCCACGGCGTCGGGGGAGACCTGGCGGAGGCGGTGGAGGAGGATCGTCCAGGCGGTGGAGAAGGTCATCGGGAAGTCGGCGGCGACCACCGCGCCGGCCTCCTGCATCCCGTCCTCCAGCAGGCGTACGTACGCGTCCACCGTCATGGTCGCCTCGTCGAGCCAGCCCGCCGCCTGGTCCAGCAGGAGCGGCAGGTCTTCGAGGGCCTCCGCCAGCCGGTCGGCCTCGTCGCGGTCCAGGCGCGGGGCGCGGCGGCGGACGAAGGCGACGGACTCCGCGCGCTCGTAGACGGGGATCTCCAGCAGCAGGGTGTTGTACTCGGCCCAGGAGCGGTTGCGGGAGGTGATCAGCACGTGTCCGGAGCCGCTGGGCAGCAGGTAGGACACCGCCTCGGGGTCGTCGGCGCCGTCCAGGACGAGGAGCCAGCGGCGGTACGGGCTGCCGCGGCGCAGCGCGTCGGCCACGGCCCGCAGCCGTTCGCCGTACTCCGGGCCCGTGGCCAGGCCCAGGTGCGGGGCGAGTGCGGCGAGCTGCTGTCGGGCCTCGCCCCAGGTGTCGGCCCGGATCCACCACACCACGTCGTACTCGGAGGCGAAGCGGTGCGCGTACTCGGTGGCCAGCTGGGTCTTGCCGACGCCGGGCATGCCGAGCAGCGTGCAGACCGCGGCGCCCCGTACGGATCTCTCCAGGCGGTCGTGGACGTGGCCGAGGAGCGTGTCCCGGCCGGTGAACCGCGCGTTGCGGCGCGGCACCCCGCCCCAGATGGCGGGCGCGTCCAGCGGGAAGCGCGGGCCCTTGTCGCCGGTGGCCCCGGTGGCGGGCGTCCCGGCGAGGCCGAGGGTGCGCAGCAGCAGCCGTTCGGCCTGTTCGGCGGTGAGCCGGTCCGCCGCGTCGGTCCCCTCGGTGAGCGGGGCGGGGCGCAGGGCGGCCGCGGCGGACGGCAGCCGCGCCGGGTCCGCGAGGGAGACGGCGGCGAAGCGGTCCGGCAGGCGGGCGGTGAGGCCGGCGAGTGCGGTGTTCCACTCCTCGGTGGAGCGTACGCCGGGCTGGAACCAGCCGGCGCTGAGGACGAGGAGGACGCGTCCGCCGGTGAGGGTGAGGTCGCCGAGCGCGGCGGACAGCGGCATGTCGGCGGGCGGGTCCCAGCGGTGCAGGGAGGCCCGCAGCCCGTGCCGCTCCAGCCGGTCCGCGATCCAGACGGCCCAGGCGCGGTTGACCCCGGCGAAGCTGACGGTGACGTGGCCGGCGGCTCCGCCGGCCGTTGGCGGAGCCGGGGCCGGGCGGGTGGCCGGTGCCGTGTGGGGTGCGGGCGTTCCGCGGCCGGTGCCGGGGGCCGGTCTGCGACCGGGCGGGCCGGCCGCCGGCCGCGGCTCCGGCGCGTCGGCCGGAGGCACGATGCGGGAGGGCAGTTCGGCCTTGCGGACCGGTACGCCCCAGCGGTTGCTGATGGTCAGCCACAGGGCGGCCGGGCCGGGCGGGCCGGCCGCGGTGACGACGAAGCGGGCCGGGCCGTAGGTGCCGCCGAAGCGGTGCAGCACCACCCCGGGGTCGTCCAGTACCTCGCAGACGAACTCCGGCGCGCCGTCCAGCGTCACGCCGAAGGTGAACTCCTCCTGCTCGAAGGGCCATTCCTCGGCCGTGTGCGGGCAGCGGAGGTCGACGGTGACGAGGTATCCGACGCCCGCCTCGGCCTCGCGTGGCCAGCTGACGAGGGGTTCCAGGGTCAGCCGGGCCGCGTCAGCGGTCATGCTCCCTCCCTGCGTCGCCCGTCAGCCGGAGCGTGGTGTGCGGGTGTCCGTAATAGACGAACATGAAGCTGTACAGGAAGCGTAGAACCTTCGTCTGTCCTTCGGCATCCACTGTTCGGTCGTCCCGCACGGTGTCCGGGATGTACGGGAGTTCGGCGGCCTCGGCGGCGGCCTCGGCGCGGAAGCCGCGCAGCGCCTGGGCCACCGGCACGGTGGGCCGCGCGGCGACGTGCGCGATGACGTCCCTGAGGAAGCGGCGGACCCCGTCGTCGCCCACCGCGCCGGTGGTGGCGATGCAGGCGGGGGCGCCCTTGCGCAGGAAGAGTTCGGGGAAGCCGCGCAGCGCGGTCTGTTCGCCGAGCCCCTCGTTGACGACCAGGTGCCCGGAGTGGCAGGCGTTGAGGCAGACCAGGGTGCGGCGGGCGCCGAGCGCTTTCATGGGCCGCCGGTTCAGCTCGCTCCAGCGCCGGACGTCCAGCGTGAACTCGCTGAGGTCGGCGTCCGGGCCGCCCTCCCCGTGGCAGCCCATGTAGGCCAGCCCGGTGTCCACGTCGAGGCGCTCCAGCTCCGCCAGGAACGGGGTCAGCTCCTCGCAGGGGTGGCGGGCGAACCCCTCGAAGACGGCGGCGTCGCCGCGCATGTCCTCGGCGAAGTACGCCAGCACCCGTCCGGTGCAGTGCTCGGGGCGGGTCGGCAGGGTGATCCGCTGGTGCCGGATGGTCGTCCAGCGCGACATGGTGACCAGCCCGCCGAGGTAGTCGTGCCAGGGTGCCCGGTCCGCCTCCGGGCCGTCCTCGTCCTCGCCCAGGGCGAGGAGTTCCCACGGTATGCCGAAGCCGGTGTCGTCCTGGATCACCAGGTGCAGCCGGTGGCGGTACCGGTGCCGCAGGTCGTTCAGCCAGCGCACCAGTTCGCGCTGGTTGGCGGACCAGTCGCGGATGTCCTGCAGGATGTGGCCCGGGCTGCGGCCGTCCAGCCGGGCGGCGTCCAGCCGGATGCGCCAGGGGCGCCCCCGTACGTCGCCGGGTACGTGCGGCAGCCGCGAGTCCCCGCAGTGGCCTTCCAGGGTGAAGCCGGTCGTGCCGTCCGCGCGGGCGTCCCGCTGGACCTTGAGCAGCGCCATGCCCGGCGGCAGCTGCTCCTCCGGGGCGACCTGCACCGTGCCCAGCGCCACCGGTTCCGGGGCGCCGGCGCGTACGCCCTCCGGCGGCCGTAAGTGCCGGGAGGCGCCACCGGGCCGGCCCGGTGCGGAGCCCAGCGCCGCCCGGCGCAGCCTGTCGAGCGGACCGTGGCCCGTGCTACCCGGCACGCGTCGCCCCCTCGCCCGCCGGCTGCGCCCCGTCCCGGTCGCCCGGCGGCCGGTCCAGCACCCCGCCCAGTGCGTCGGCCAGCTCCGCCGGCAGCCCGGCGTAGGGCGTGACCCGCGGCGCGAGCACGGTCCGCCGCAGCCGCATCCGTTCCCGCGCGCCGATGTCACGCGCGGCCGCCAGCGCGTCGTCGACGCCCTGCCGCCCGGCGGGCGGGCCGGCCCGGCCCACGACGGAGGCCGTCAGCGGGACGTTGCCCCGCCCGTCGGTGGCGACCACCAGCCAGGCCTCCACCAGCCCGGCCCGCCGGCTCCGGAAGGCCCGCAGCAGCGCCTGGTCGGCCTGGACGAGCGCGTGCGCGAGCGGGGTGGCACGGCCGGGGGCGCGGTGCAGCGCCGCGGCGACCCGGGGGTCGAGCACCCCGCGCGCCAGGAAGCTCTCGGCCCGCAACTCGTCGACGGCGTCGCGGTGTCCGGTCTCGACCACGCAGACCCCGGCCCGCTCCGCGTACGCCCATTGCAGGTACGGGGCCAGGGCCCGCCGCCGGTCCCAGCCGGCGCGGCAGGTGTGGTCCAGGAGCAGGACCAGCAGCCGTTCCGGCTCCGGCGCCCTGGCGTAGCCGCGCAGGTCCGTGGCGGCGACGGTCAGCGGGTCGCCGGCCCCGCGCGCGGCCCGGCGGCCGGGCACGTTGCGGTACTTGGCGGCCTCCACGACGGTCGCGACCCAGGCGAGGTCCCGCAGGTCGGTGGCGGCCCTGATGCCGACGACGGGTCCGCGCCCCGCGGTGCCCGCCGGACCCGGCCGATGCCGCCATACGGGTCGCAAGGGGGCGTGGGCGCGCAGGGGGTCCGGGTCGTCCTCGGGGTACGCGGTCGGCGGCCGGGCCGGGGCCGGGAAGGCGTCGAGCAGCTCGCCGGGCGCTGCCTCGCGGACGCTCCGGCCGGTCTGCTCGCCGCCCGTGCCGGACGGTCCGCCGCGGGGGCCGCCCTCCGGGCCGGTACCGGCCGGCCCCGTCGCGGTCGGCGGCCCGGCGGTGGCCGGGAGGGCGCCGGCGAACGGCGGGAGGCCGGACGTCGGCAGGCCGGTGAGGCGCAGCGCCTCGGAGATCCGCTCGGGCCCCGCGACGGGGTCGCCGTCGAGGGTGGCCAGCGCGCGGGCCGTACGCGCCAGGCAGAGGGCGCGGCGCATGCCGGGTGCGCCGCCCGCTCGCTCCACTGCGAAGTCGACGGCCTCCTCGGTGAGGGCGGCGCGGGCGGCAGGTGGGCCGGTCAGCACCGCGTGCCAGCCCGGGGGCAGCAGGTCCATCGGGTCGGCCCCGCCGAACGGGCCGCCGGACTCCGTCCGCCGCCGCCCCGGCCCGGTGGGCGGCCCGGCGTGCAGTCGCAGGGGGAAGCGGTCCAGCAGGTGGGGCGAGAGCCGGCGGGCGTCCTCGTGGCCGCAGCAGACGAGCCACAGGGCGCGGGGCCGCCAGGTCCGGCTGACGACGGCGTGCTCGACGACGGCCACGTCCGCGCCGGCCGTCTGCACGGCCGCGCGCATCCCGGCCAGGCTCAGCCGGGCCAGGTCGGGGACGAGGACGAGGGAGTCGCCGGTCAGCGGCCCCGGCCCGCGCACGAAGGAGAGGACGCCGCCGGACCGTTGCGGCCGGGTCCGCAGCCACAGGTCCTCGTCCCGGTCGGCGGCGCCCAGGGTGAGGCGGGGAACGGGGGTGCCGCGGACGGCTTCCAGGACGCGGGCGCAGGCCTCGGCGACCGCCGGCGCGTGTGCCGGGTCCAGGCCGAGGAGCAGCAGTCCGCCCGTGCCCGGCTCCAGCGCGGCGCAGGCGAAGGCGCGCATCAGCCGCTCCCCCGTCGTCGCCGCCGCCGGCCGTGCCGTGTTCCCGCTCCCCCGGGAGCGCCCGTCATTCATGCGAAGAGCCCGTCGATGCTGCCCAGTTCCTCCGTATCCCACTCGTCGGGCCCGCCGTGCGCGGATTCCGGTCTGCGGTGCCGGAGGGCCATGAGCGCCGCCGTACGGATGTGCGCGGGCAGCACCTCGCGCGCGCCCTCGCGGGCTGCCAGGGCGCGGGCGCTCAGCGCGGTCACGGTCTCGCCGCGCTGGCCGACCGACCGCAGCCGGGTCGCGGCCTCGATGCACAGCTCGGTGGCGGCGTCGCTGACCACGACCTCCTGCACGGCGCCGCGGGCCGCGTCCAGCCGCTCGCGCAGCCTGCGGTCGGCGGCCAGCCCTGCCGCCAGCCACTCCGAGCGGGGTGCGCGGGACTCGTCCTCGAAGCGCAGCGCGGTACGGACGACCTCCCGGCGTTCGGCGGCGGTCAGCTCGGCGGCGGTGACCATCAGGCCGAACCGGTCCAGCAGCTGCGGCCGCAGGCCGCCCTCTTCCGGGTTCATGGTCCCGACGATGCCGAACTGCAGCTGCCGCACCCGGGAGATGGCCTCGCGCTGCACGCTGAGCACTCCGGTGGACGCCACGTCCAGGATGATGTTGACGACGTGGTCCTCCAGGAGGTTGACCTCGTCGATGTAGAGCAGGCCGTTGACGGCGGCGGCTTCGAGGAGGCCGGGCTGTTCCTTGGGCTCGCCGCGCATCAGCGCGTCCAGCTCCCAGCCGCCCAACACCCGGTCGTCGGTGGCGTTGATGGGCAGGGTGACGGGCAGTTCCCCGCGGGCCATCAGCGAGAAGGCGCGGACCAGGGTGGACTTCGCGGTGCCGCGCTGGCCGCTGATGAGGACGCCGCCGATGGCGGGCTCGATGTGGTTCAGTTCGAGCGCGAGCTTCACTTCGCGCTGCGCCACGACGTAGCTGTACGGCAGGATCCGGATGTCGCGTGCGGTCACCGGTCGCCTCCGGGCTGCCAGCGGAAGGTCACCTGGAGCTGGGCCTCGGCGCCGGAGGACGCCAGGACGGCGCCCAGCGACGCGTCCAGCTTGATGGCCAGCTGCAGTTCTATCTCGTCGGGGCGCGCTGCGTCGGACAGCCGGTCCAGCTGCTCGCGGGCCTGCTCGGCGCAGGTTCTGGCCAAGTCGAGGCCGTCCTGGTAGACGTCGCGGGCGATGTCCAGGACGCGGGAGGCGGGGCCGCGCGTGGTCTCGCCGCCGTACACGGCCTCCAGCCCGTCGGCCGCGGGGGGCGCCGCGACCTCGACCGGTACCGGCCGCCGGCCCGCGGGCCTGGCGGTGCCGTCCGGGTCGCCCGGCCGTACCACTACCGTCATGTCCGTTCCCCCTCCCCGATCACTGTCCCCTGGTCGTACCCCGGCCGGTGGTTCCTGATACCGCGGCCGGGCGGCGTACGGCGACGGCGGGTCAGATGATCTGCGGCTCGAAATCCCAGAACGGCCGGGTGCGGGCGCGCGCCGAGACGGTGTGCGCATGCTGTGCGCCCAGTACCGTGCTCAGCCCCGTCAGCGCCTCTTCCTCCAGCTTGTCGGCCTCCTGCCGTTTGCGCAGGCCACGCAGGTCGGCGGCGAGCGCGATCTGGGCGGAGAGGGTGAGCGGGTGGCGCGGGCCGAGCGTGCCGGTGGCGCGGGTGAGGGTGTCCCGGCCGAGTTCGGCGGCGCTCTCCGGGTCGCTCGCGAAGTTGCGGGCCGCCGCGGCGTTCACGGCGCAGCCCAGCGTCCAGGGGTGGTCGGCGCCGACCGCGCGGCGCATCCCCTCCAGCGCCTCCTCGGTGAGCAGCAGCGCCTGCTGCCGTTCGCCGGCCGCGCGCAGCACCAGCGCGTGGTTGGCGAGCGCACCGGTCGTGTACGGGTGGTCCGCGCCCAGTTGGATGCGGTACCGGTCGGTGACCTGCTCGCCGATCTCGCGGGCCTGGTCCAGGCTGCCGTGTTCGCGGGCGAAGCAGGAGTAGCTGACCCCGACCATCAGGGTGAGCGGGTCGGCCTCGCCCAGGACGCGTTCGCTGCGCTCCAGCACCCGGGCCAGCAGCCGCCCGGCCTTGCCGCGCTCGCCCGAACGGTAGTAGCACAGCGCGAGGTTGTGCTCGGCGCGCAGCGTCTGGGGGTTGTCGTTGCCCATGACGATGCGGTGCACCCGGACGCTGTGTTCCTGCACGGAGGTGGCCTCGGCGTAGCGGCCGAGCAGCCGCATGTCGGTGGCGACGTGGATCTCGGAGAACAGCGTCCAGTTGTGGCGGGCGCGCAGCACCTCTCGGCGGGCCTCCAGGGTGCGCCGGTTCAGCGCCAGGGAGTCGCTGTAGCGGCCGAGCAGGCGGAGCGAGACGGCGAGGTTGTTCTGCGCGTTCAGGGTGCGCGAGTCCTGTTCGCCGACGAGGTCGGTGTAGCCCTGCAGGACGGTGGTGGACAGCTCCAGGGCCTCGTCGAAGCGGCCGAGGCCGCGCAGATCGGCGGCGAGCCCGCTGGCGGCGCGCAGCGTGTCCAGGTCGCGCGGGCCCTGGGTCTCGCGCAGGTGGTCCAGGACGACGCGGTCCAGCGCCTCGGTGGCGGCGTAGTCGCCGGTGGCGCGGAGCAGGTTGGCGTAGTGGTAGCTGAGGTCCCAGATCCGCGCGTGGGTGGGGCCGAGCAGTTCACGCCAGGCGGTCAGGGCGCGTTCGGCGAGCTTGAGGCCCGAGCGGTACTCGCCGGAGAGGTACATGTACCGCAGGACGTTCAGGACCAGGTTCTGGACGTCGGCGTCCTTGCTCACCAGGACGTCGGCGGCCTTGAGGTGCTGGGCGAGCTCGGCGAACCGGGGCCAGAGCCGGGTGTCGGTGGGGCGCAGCGGGTCGGCGGCGGCCAGGGCGCGCCGCGCGACGCGGCCGTACTCCGCCAGCTGCCGGTCCGGCATCAGGGCGCGGACGGTCTGGTGGACCATGCGGTGCATGTAGAGGATCTCGCCGCCGGGGGACGCGTCGTCGGCGGTGGGGTCGTGCGCCTCGATGCGGACGACGGAGTACTGCAGGAGCTTGCTGAGGGCCTGGTTCCACAGCAGCGGGTCGTTCATCAGCCCGGTCAGCTCCTCCGGCAGGTCGCCGGGCGGGAGGTCGCGGAGCAGCCGTACGGGGATGGCGGCGGGGGCGAAGAAGGAGCACAGCCGCAGCAGGTCGACGGAGGCGGGCACGGCTTCGCTGAGCCGGTTCTGCAGTATCGACCAGGAGGTCTGGTAGGTCATCGGGAAGTCGTGGGCGACCCGGACGACCTCGGCGTCGGCGCCGCTCTCCAGCAGTTCGACGTACTCGTCGACGGTCATCGTGGAGTCGCTGAGCCAGCCGGCGGTCTGGTCGAGCAGCAGCGGCAGGTCCTCCAGCGCCTCGGCCAGCTGGTTCGCCTCGGCGCGGTCCAGCCGCGGGGCGCGGCGGCGGACGAAGGCGATGGACTCCTCGCGGGTGTAGACCGGGACCTCGAACATCATGGTGTTGTGCTCGCTCCACTCGCGGTTCTGCGAGGTGAGCAGCACATGGCCGGGGCCCGAGGGCAGCATGTCGGCGACGTGTTCGGGCTGGTCGGCGCCGTCCAGGACGAGCAGCCAGCGGTGCGACGGCTCGCCGCGGCGGAGCGCGTCGCGGACGGCGCGCAGCCGCTCGCCGTACTCCTGGCCGGTGGTCAGGCCCAGCGCGGGGGCCAGTTCGGCCAGCCGCTGGCGCATGGGGGTGCGTTCGCCCGCCGAGACCCACCACACCACGTCGTACTCGGAGCCGAAGCGGTAGACGTACTCGGTGGCCAGCTGGGTCTTGCCGACGCCGGACATGCCGTACAGCGTGCACACGGCGGCGCCGCGCTCGGCCTGCTGGAGGCGGTGGTAGACGTCCGCGAGGAGGTTCTCGCGGCCGGTGAAGCGGGTGTTGCGGCGCGGCACGCCGCCCCAGACGCGCGGCTGCTCCTGGGGGTAGCGGGGGCCGCTGCCGTCCTCCTCGGGCTCGGCGTGCGGGTCGGGCTCGATGCCGAGCCGGGCCAGCAGCCGCCGCTCGGCCTCGCGGGCGCCGACGTCGGCCAGCTCGGCGGCGCCGAAGACGGCGGTGGCGGTGGGCAGCGCGTTGGTGGTGATGGAGACCGCGGCGAACTTGTCCTGGCGGTCGGCGACGACGGTGCGCAGCGCGGTGTTCCACTCCTCGTGGCTGCGCGGGCCGAGCTGGATGTACCAGTCGCTGAGCACGATCAGGACGGTGCCCTCGGCGAGCGCGAGGTCGCTCAGCGCGTCCTCCAGCGGGGTGCCGGCCCGCGGGTCCCAGCGCTGGAGCGAGACCCGCATCCCGTGGCGTTCCAGCCGGTCGCCGATCCAGGCGGCCCAGGCGCGGTTGAAGCCCGCGAAGCTGACCGTGACGGGCGGGCGGCCTCCGTGCGAGATGGTCCTGCGCGCTGCGGGCATTCGAACGACTCCCTCGTCTTACGTACGAACGAACGGCCGGGCAAGGACCGTCAGAGCTGCCCTCGTGGGGAACATACACCGGCACACCGACGGTCGGCGGTCATCGTGCGTACCGGCGTCGCCACATCGTCCGCGACGTCTCCACGTAGGCGCTCGCGCGGGCCAAGTAGCCCTCCGGGGGCGGGCGTTCCCGCAATCGGGTGAGCAGGTCGGCCATCGCCGCCGTCAGCACGCGGCCGGCCGGGGTGAGGGCGCGCGAGCCGACCAGCGTGGGCAGCGCGGCGCCGACCTGTTCCCGGCAGCGGGAGTGCTCGGCCCACGCGGTGTGGCGCTCCAGCGCGGTGTCCGCGGTCTGCGCGAAGCGCTGCCAGTAGTCGGCGAGCGCGAGATGGGAGTACGTGCCCTGGAGCAGCCCGTCGAAGGGGCGCGGGTCGGGCCGCCAGGGCGCCCAGTGCCGGGCCGTGCCGGTGTCCCGGTGCAGCGGCGTCAGCTCGGTGAGCGCGGAGAGCTTGGCGTGCTGGAGCTCGTGGACGAGCGTCGCGGCGAGGAAGGCGGGGGTCTGCGGGGTGGAGCTGAGGACCGCACCGAAGGCCTCGCGGCGGGTGCCGCTGCAGTGCCCGGGCCCTGACGCGTGCGGGCCCGGGTTGGGCGGCGGGGCGAGCGGCACCATGCAGTCCAGCAGGACGCCCGTCTCCAGGGCGCGGGTCGGGCCGCCGCGTTCCAGCAGCGGCCAGGCCCCGGCCCAGGCCGTCTGCCAGCGGTCCCGTTCGGCGGCGGTGAGCGGCTCGGCGGGCTTGAGCCCGTGCCGCTCCAGCCCGCTGTCGGCCGTACGGAAGGGATCGAGGTCGTCCAGCAGTACCGGGCGCGGGCCGCCGGTGAGCGGGCGCAGGGGCCGCCACGCGGGGTCGGCGGACTCCCAGGCGCCGTCGGGCCGGGGCAGCAGCACGGCGGGCGGGCCGACGGGCGGCCGGATGGTCAACGTGCCGTCGTGGCAGCCGAGTCGGAGTTCGGGCTGCGGTCCCGCGCGGTCGGGGGCGCGGCCGGGCAGGGTGTAGGCGCCGAGGGTGGGCAGCACCAGCGTGGTGTCCGGGGCCCGCAGCGTCAGGGTGAACGGCAGCCGGGCGCGGGCCGCGGCCGCGGCGGCGACGGCCCCGAGGTGTTCGAGGTCGGCCAGGAGTCCGGGCGGCGGCACGGCGGCCGCCAGACCGCGCAGCACGCGCCGCACCCAGGGTCCGAGCAGCGGGTAGTACAGCACCTGCCGGGTGGTGTCGCGGGCGGCGCGGTCGGCGGCCTCCAACAGTGCCCAGTGCTCCGCCACCCGGGCGGCGGCGGGCCGCGGCACGCTCGGCGCGCGGGCGCTGTCCACCGCGTCCAGCAGTGCCCGCAGCAACAGCAGCCGCCGGGTGCGCTGGTCGTCCACCAGCAGCCCCAGCGCCTGTGCGCCGCCTTCGCACCGCCCCAGCTCGCGCAGCAGGTCCTGCGGTATGCGACTGCTCATCGGGCGGGCCCCCGGGTGGCGGCGGCCAGCCGCCCCGCGGCGTGCCGGATCAGGCGCTGGAGGTCGGCGCAGTACACCGAGGGGTTGGCGAAGCCGCTGCCGCGCCGGTAGCGGTGCGCGTACTGGCCGCCGCCGCACACCCGTACCAGCGGGCAGGCGCGGCACACGGGGGCGAGGGCCGCGGCGCCCGCGTGCCGGGCGGCGATCCCGGGGTGTGCGAGGGCTTCGTCGAAGGTGTGCCGGAAGACGTCCAGGCCGGTGGCGGCGGCGCCCTCGTACGCGGACTTCAGGGAGTCGACCTGCTCGATGCTGCCGTCGGTCTCCACCACGACGGCGGTGAACGGGGTCAGGCCCAGCGACTCGCCGCCGGCCGGCGCGCCCATCAGCAGCGCCAGGCACTCCTCGAAGAGCCGGACGCCGGGCTGTCCCGGGCCGCCGTCCCACCAGGCGTCGAAGGCGGTGACGAGCCAGTCGCCGTACGGGGTGGGGCGGTCGGCGGCGTCGGGGGTGACACCCGGTGGCGGGGCGGTCCAGTTGCCGTGCGGGAGCAGCAGGTCCAGGCGCGGGGGGCGGAGGGCCGCGAGCGAGGCGTAGGTCTCGGCGGGGTCGGTGCGCGGGTCGACGACGGCGAGGAGGCCGGCGTACGCGTCCGGCCGTTCCTCGGCGAGGAGGCGGAGGCCTCGAACCGCGCGGGACCAGGCGGGGCGGCCCGCGTGGTCCACGCGCGCGGTGTTGTGCGCGGGCAGCCCGCCGTCGAGGCTGACGCCCACCCGTATGCCGTGGTCCGCGAGGGCGTGCAGCCGGTCGCGGGTGAGCAGGGTGCCGTTGGTCTGCACGGTGGGGTGCAGGGTGCAGTCCCCGGGCAGCAGTGCGCGCAGCCGGTCCACGGCGTGGCCGAGCCGGCCGGCGCCGGCCAGCAGGGGTTCGCCGCCGTGCAGGACGAGGGCCGCGTGCCGGAGGCGGTGGGCCGCCGCGTGGTCGGCGATGCGCCGGGCCGTGCGGTCCAGTACCGCGTCGCTCATCAGCGCCGGCCGGTCCCGCCAGCCGTGGTCGGCGGCTTCGTAGAGGTAGCAGTAGCGGCAGGCGAGGTTGCAGTGGCCGTGCACCTTGAGGATGAACTGCCGAAAAGGGTGCCGGAAAGGGTGCCGGAAAGGGTGCCCCAAGGAGGGGACGGCCGGCCGGTCCGCCGCCGGGTCCGCGTCCCGTACGGTCTGCTGCGCCACGTCGGCACCCCCCAAGCCGCGGCCCGCGCAGGGACGGCCCCCGTCGCCGGCCCGTGGCGGAGTATCCCTGCGGGGCGGCGTCATCAAACCGGCTTCGATCGGTCGTGTCCGGTTCCGTCGGCCCCAGCGACCGAAAATGTTCGCGTCACAGCGGAACGCTTCCGAAAGCGTGGTGGGTTCCACGTCAGAAGGCGCTGTTGAATCCCCAGAGCATTTCGGTGGGTTCATCCACCCGCGTCCGTATCCGCTCCAGCACCTCGGCCAGTACCGGGTGCTCCACGGTCCGCAGCTCCGCGAGGTCCAGCGCGAGCAGGTCCGGCAGCTCGGGCAGCTCACCGGCGCGCGGCACCGCGGTCCCGGCCGCCTCGGCGCCGTCCGCCGGCCGCGCCTCCGTGTCCTTGCCGCTCGCGCTCATCGCCTTGCCCCTTCCCGCCAACTGCCCCCGTTGCGAGGTCGCTTACAGGCTGCCGTCTGTCACCTGCCGATGTCCACGATCCGGCGCGAGGTCTCCTCGGCCGCCGCCCCGCCCCCGTCCGGCAGCCGCCGCCACTCCTCCAGGGCCAGCCGGTAGGCGTCCCGGGCCGCGCGCGGCCGGCGCGCGTCCTCGTACACCTCGCCGCGCAGGTGGTACGCGCGGGCGCGCAGCCGTACGGCGGGGACCGGATCGGCGGCGTCGTCCCGGGCGGCGCGCGCCGCTTCGGCGGCCCGTCGGAAGGCGTCCGCCGCCTGCTCCAACTGCGCGTCCAGCCGGGTGCGGCGGTGGGCCAGCCGGTGCGTGGCGCCCAGCTCCAGCCAGCTCTCGGCCCGCACCATCGGGTCGGCGGCGGACTGCGCGGCGAGCCCGAAGAGGTGCTCGGCCTCCCGCAGGTCCACCCGGTCGTCGTCGGTCCTGCGCAGCATCAGCGCGCGGCCGAGGGTCAGCAGCCGCCGGGCCAGCCGAGGATCGCCGGCCGCGGTCTCCATCCGGCAGTCCCGCAGCACCCGGACGGTGCGGTGGATGACGGCCCGGCCGCCGGGCTCGCGGGCCCGGCGCATCAGCGCCTCGCCCCACTCCTCGATCAGGTCGCCGTAACCCTCGCGGTCCCGGGGCACCGCCCGGCAGGCCGCTTCGTAGCCGCGGTCGGCCTCCGCCAGGTGGGCCACGTCGCCGTCCGCCTCGAAGCGCCGCACCGCCAGCCGGGCGGCGCGCACCAGGACGGCGGCCTTCTCGTCCGGCCCCTGCGCGGCCTCCCCCACCTCGGTGACCAGCAGCCCCGCGCGGTCCAGCGCATCACCGGTGAGCGTCAGCAGCGCGTCGACCAGGTCCAGCCGGGCCCACAGCCGGGCCTCCTCGGGCGCGCCCTCGGCGGCCATCGCGTCGGTCGCGTGCGCCAGCGAGGCCGCCGCCTGCTGGGCGTACGCCTCGGCCTGCTCGCGGTCGGCGGCCGTGCCGGACAGCCGCAGCAGCGCCCGGCCGTGCGCCAGCGGCAGGCCGAAGGGCTGCGCCTCGTCGTACGGCCAGGCGTCGGCGAACGCCTCCAGCATCCCGACGGTCTCCTGGAGCAGCCCGCTGTCGCCGCCGAGCCGCCACTGCTCCTCCAGGACCCGCACCCGCTCCAGGGTGATCTCCAGGGCGTGCCACGGTTCCAGACCCGCCGTCGCGCACACGGCGGTGAACTCCCGGTCGGCGCGGCGCAGCAGGTCCAGCGCACCGCGCGGGTCACCCGCCGCGCGGCGCTCCGCCGCCTCCCTGTGCAGCACCCGACCCAGCGCCGTACGGGCCCGCGCGGCGCCGGACTGCGCCGCCGTGCGTGCCGCCTCGTGCGCCTCGCGCAGGAGTGACCGGCCGCCCTGCAGTTCCCACAGCCGCAGCAGGGTCTCCGCCAGCTCGCTCCACAGCACGGTGTCGGCGCCGCGGTGCCGTTCGCTCTCGGTGGCGTGGCGCAGCAGCTGCACCGCGTCGATGAGGTTCCGCACCATGCCGTCGGCGGCGAACCGCCGCACCAGGGCCTGGGAGCGGCGTACCGCCTCCGAGGACGCCGGGCCGCCCGGCCCCTCGTGCGCGTCGGCGGAGACGCTGCGCAACGGGATGAACCGCTCCAGGACGTGCGCCGCGACCTCGGCGAACGGCTGCGGCACGCGCGCGCCGGGCCCGTCGGGCAGCGGGTGGGTGCGCAGCCGCGCCACCGACTCCACGGCGTCCGCGAGCCGGTCGCCGGTCAGCTGCGCGATGGCGAGCGCCGGGAAGTTCGGGCCGCCCTTGCCGAACCGTTGCTCCACATACGCGGAGCAGTGCTTGAGCACGAGCAGCGCCTCGTCCCTGCCCAGCGGCGCGAGCAGCACCTCCTGCACGCCCTTGACGAACTCGTACCAGGGGCCGCCCGTCATCGACTCGCCGTCCGTGCGCGTCAGCAACCCGCCGAGCAGCACCTCCGACAGCTCGGCCGGACCGGTGCCGGGCAGCATCGTGCGCTGCACCAACTGCATGACCGGCAGGCACAGCGGCGCCGCCGCCAGGTAGCCGGCGAGCTGCGCCGCACCGGGCGAGGCGGCGCGCCGGAAGCGCGCGACGACCTCGGTGGCGGGCAGCGGCTCGCGGGGGCGCGGCGCGGGGGCCGGCGGCTGGTCGGCGCGGAGCCGGCCGACGGCCGCCGGTACCTGGCCCGCGCCCGTGCCGGACAGCAGTTTCGCCCAGGCCGCGAGGGCGCCCGCGGCGGGCGGCAGCACGGGGACCGGCAGCGCGCCGGGCGCGGCCTGCGGGGTGTCGCCCGTGAAGTGCAGCGCGGTGGCGTACGAGGGGCCCTCGCCGCGGCGCAGCGTGCCGTAGGAGACGGGCAGCCGGGTGCGGGACCACATGCGTTGCGGAAGCGGCTGGAGGACGGCGAGCGGGCCCTGCCGGGCGAGGCGGTGCAGCAGCCGGTGGGCGTGGCCGCTGCGCCACAGGGGGCCGGCGCAGTCGCTGACGAGGACGGTGACCTGGCGCCCCGTGGGGTCGCTGAGCTGGTCGGCGGAGCGTAACGGTGCGTCGCCCGGCTCGAAGCGGCGGGAGACCGCGGGCCGGCCGTCCGGCCCCTGGTGCAGGAACTGCACCTGTACGTCGCGGAAGGCGCCCAACTGGCCGAAGACCTGCTGGAGTTCGTGCAGCAGCCGGTCCCAGACGCACATCGAGGAGGAGGCGTCCATCACCAGCTGCAGGGACGCCTCGGCCCGCGGCACCGCCCGGAACACCGGCATCACCAGCCCGCCCGACCGTGCGCTGCGCTCCGCCGTCGCCCGCTCGTCCAGCACGTGCCGCACCGCGGGCGCCGCGCTGCGGTACCGCTGGAGCGGGCGCAGGGCGCGTTGGAGGGCGAGCAGGTCGGGCAGCGCGGACGCGGCGGGCACGCCGACCGGCAGGCCGGTGCCGTACGAGCCGGCGGGCGCGCCGGAGCCCTCCGTACCGCCCGCCCCGGGCGACTCCTGGCCGGCCGGGTAGAGCGCGACGCGGGAGGCGCCGTTCGTACCGCCCGGCCGGCCGTCCGGCGGCTCCTGGTCAGTGCCGGTGCCGGTGTCGGTGCCGGTGCCGGCACCGGTGCCGCTGCCGGTCGCGGGCCGGTCGGCGCGCGCGGGCGCCGCCGACCGCTCCCCGGGCGCCCCGGTGCCGGTCGCCGCCGGGCCGGCGTCGCCCTCCCGTTCCGCCGCGCCCTCGCGCGGCCGGTACCACTGCGCCAGCCACAGGGCGTCGGCCAGCTCCCCGGCATCGGGGTCCAGGCCCGCGCCGCGCAGCGCGGCGACCACGTCGGCCCAGCTCTGCGGGGCGGTGGGGCGTCCTGCACGGTCCGCCGTCACGCCGTCACCTCGGCCGGTCGAGGCGCTGGATGAGGAGGTCGGCGAGCCGGTCGCGGGTGGTGGGGGCCGCCTGGTGGGTGAGGTAGATGGCGTTCAGCAGCTGGTCGGCGGCGAGCAGTTCGCTGCGGGAGCGTTCCAGGAAGCGGGCGATCAGGTCGTCCCCCGCGCGGGCCGCCTCCTCGCCGAGGTGCGCCCGTACGACGGTGGCGAGCCGCTTGTGGTCGGGCTGCCCCAGCTCCAGGTGGATGCAGCGGCGCAACAGCGGTGCGGGGAAGTCGCGTTCGCCGTTGCTGGTGAGGATGACGAAGGGGAAGGCGTGGCAGCGCACCCGGCCGTCGCGGATGCGCACCTTCTGCCCGTCGTCGGTGAGCACCTCGACCTCGGGCTCCCGTTCGGCCAATCGTTCCAGCTCGGGTATCGAGAACTCGCCCTCCTCCAGGACGTTCAGCAGGTCGTTGGGGAGGTCGATGTCGCTCTTGTCCAGCTCGTCGACGAGCAGCACGCGCGGCTGCGCGGTGGGCAGCAGGGCCGTGCCGAGCGGGCCGAGCCGGATGTAGCTGCCGATGCCGCCGGGCGCCGCCGCCTGCGCGCCGGGCCCGCCGGCCGCTCGGCTGCTCGCGGCGATCTGCACGTCCTGGAGCCGGGCGATGGCGTCGTAGTGGTACAGCCCGTCGCCCAGCGTCGTCCGGCTCACGATCGGCCAGCGCAGCACCCGGCCGAGCTTCAGCTCGTGCGCCACGGCGTGCGCGAGGGTGCTCTTGCCGGTGCCCGGGTTGCCGGTGACCAGCAGCGGACGGCGCAGGTAGAGGGCCGCGTTGACGATCTCCAGCTCCTCGGCGCTGGGCCGGTGCATCTCCGCGACGTGCTCGCCGAGCCGTCGGGTGGAGGAGCTGTCGGTGGCGGGGCCCGGCCCGACGAGCGGGCCGCCGTCGAAGTCCCGCCAGGGCGGCGGGCCGGGGAGCGCCGCGATGCCGTCGTGGGGCTCGCCCGTGCCGCGGTAGATGAGCCATTCGTTCGGTTCGCTCACTGCGAACTCCTCGTCACTGGTGGGTCATCGGCGGTTACGCACCGGCCACGTCCCGACCGTATCGGGACCGGCGGCGGCCCGGTAGGAGCACACGGAAAGACGCGCGTTCCTCACGGCGTCTCCAGCACGTCGTCGTCCCCCGGCAGCGGCCGCCCGGGATCGTCGTACAACAGCGTGATCCCACGTGACCAGTATGCTTCCGGCTCCGCCGCGCCGATGCCGGCGCGCAGCTCACGGACGGCGGCGGGCAGTCGGTGCGCGGTCGTCCCGCTCTTCACCGTGCGCAGGATCCCGCGGTGGTACTCCCCGCACACCGGGTCCGTGCGCTCCCTGCGCCACAGTGCCACCGGGTGGCCGCTGCCGACGATCCGGCGGATCGCCTCGCGCCCGCCGTCGCCGCCGGGCACCCGGCACAGCACGGGGAAGGTCCGCGGCTCCAGGTCGCGCAGCGCGTCGGCGGTGACGTCCTCGGGGCGGCCCTCGTCGCAGTCGAGGCAGGCGTGTTCCATGCCGTCCTCGTGCAGCCGCGTCCAGCGCTCCTGCGGCGCGATCCCCGGCTCCGTACCCTCCTGCTGCTCGCCGGCGGGCCGGTCGGCGCAGCGCACCACCACCGGGCGCAGCTCGCCCACCGGCGGGGCGCCGGGCGGTATCCGCCAGGTCTCCACGGCCAGGTCCAGCAGCGCCTGCCGGAGGGCGACCTCCAGGACGGCGGGGCGGCCGGGCTCGTCGCTGCGGCGGAACGCCTCACCCAGCGGCCCGGCCAGCTCGGTGGGCAGGTCGGCCAGCGCCGTGCCGTGCCGGCCCTCGCCCAGCGGCAGGTCGCCGGCGGGTCTGGACACGGTGACGTACCAGTCGAACCGGCCCTGTTCCCAGGCGCGTTCGGTGATCTCCAGCAGCACGGAGGGCAGCGGTCCGGCGGCCGCGGCGTCCGCCGGGCGCCGGGAACGGCCGACCGCGCGGGCCCGCACCCGGGCGTGCCACTCCGCGCCGAGCCGATTCCTGGCCAGCGGGGGCAGTTCGGTCATGGCCAGGCCGCGCACCCAGTCCCAGACCGCGTCCGCCGCCTCGGCCGCCGCCGGATAGGGGTGCTCGGCAGTCGCGGCGTACACGGCGTACCGCAGCACCGCCTCCAACTCGCCTTGCGCATCCCGCAGTTCGAGCCGGTCGAGGTAGACCTCCAGGCCCTCGCGCCAGCAGCGGGGCGCGAGCCGCAGCTCCTCGCCGCGCCGCGGCAGCAACTCGTCGACCAGGGCCACCAGCGCGGGCGTGCCGGCCGGCGGGGGCAGCTGGGCGAGCAGGCCGTGCAGCACCACCCGGCGTTTCGGCGTCAGCGCGGCGACGGTGGCGGCCGAGGCGGGCAGCCCGCTCTGCGCCTCGGTCCAGGTGTCCCGGGCCTCGCTGACGTCGGCGTGCAGATCGGCGTGGTACCGGTCGTGGGCGTGCAGCACACGGTGGTACGGATCGTCCTCCTCGCGGGCGATCCGGGCACCGGGGACGCCGATGCGGCGCAGCTGGGCCAGCGCGACCCCGAGGCCGCCGTCCTGCGCGCTGCCGCGCCGCCCCTTGAGCACGCCGATCACCTCGCCGCGCGCCACGTCGACGAGCGGGCCGCCGGACAGCCCCGCCGGCATCTCGTCCTCGTTGCCCAGCCGCAGCAGCCCGTCGCCGCCGAACTCGCCGCGCACCGTGCACCGTCCGTCGAACGCGCCGACCGTCCCCGCGATCTCGGTGTACCCGAAGTAGGCGACCCGCTCGCCGCCGTGCGCCCGGACCGTGCGCGGCGAGAGCCAGCAGCAGGCGTGGGCGGTGGGCCGGAGCAGCCGGATCAGGGCGAGGTCGGGCGCGGGCAGCAGGCCGCCGGTGCGCACGGCGGGCTCGGCCCATTCGACGCGGCCGCGCGCGCTGCCCCCTTCGAAGCTGACCCCCACCTCGCCCCCCTCGCCCTCCAGCGCCACATGGGCGCAGGTGAGCACCCAGTTGGGGGCGACGAAGAAACCGCTGCCGTACAGGGGCGGCTCCGGTGGCCCTTCGTGGGGATACCCGTCGCGAGCGGCGTGGATGCGCACGGTGGCGGCCTTGACGAGCGGGGCGAAGCGCCGGGAGAAGTACGCGTCCGGATCGTGCGCCCCGTTCATGCGCCGCCCCCGGTCCCGCCCTCCGCCAGGTCGGCGGGCGGGCCGCCCTGCCAGGTGAGGGTGACGTTGATGGCGGCCTTGGCCTCGCCGTCCGCGAGCAGCCCGACCAGGCTGCCGGACTTGCCGCTCAGCTCGATCCCGAACTGCACGCTGACCTCGTCGGGCCGCAGCCCCCGCAGCGCCCCCGCCAGCGACCGGGCGACGCCGTGCACCAGCCCGTCCAGGCTCTCCATCCGGCCGAGGACGCGATCGGTGAGGAAGCCGCTGTCGGCGTAGTCGGCGCCTTCTCCCGCGCGCCGGCCGCTGTCCACGTACGCCGCGCTCCGCTGCGCCGGCAGGAGCGCTTCGGCGCCGGATATCCGGGCCCAGACGGGCGTGCCGTCCGGCAGTTCTATGCGTGCGACACGCTTGGTGTCCTCGCTCATGCCACCCCCCGCTGCAACTGCGCCAGGAGGGCGGCCGGGCGGTCGGTGCCGATGCGGCCCACCGGACCGCGGCTGCCTATCCTGACCTGGAATGTCTTACCCCTACCCCTTTAGCGGAGCACTCACGTGTATTTCACCGACCGAGGCATCGAGGAGCTGGAGAGCCGGCGCGGCGAGGAGGAGGTGACCCTCGGCTGGGTCGCCGAGCAGCTGCGCACGTTCGTCGACCTCAACCCCGACTTCGAGGTCCCGGTGGAGCGACTGGCGACGTGGCTGGCGCGCCTGGACGACGAGGACGACGACGAGTAGGAGCGGGCGAGGAGGGCCGACCGCGCGGTGCTTGACGTGGCGACACCGCGATATATCGTGTTCTGCAGGGAACACGATATGTTGCGTTGCCCGTCCACACAGGGGAGGCCCGTCATGTCCGTCAGGGAAGAGTGGCCGGACGGCCCGGTCGAGGTGACCGGGCCGCGCACGCTCGACGTCGACGTACCGGTGAACGCGCTGCAGGTACGGCTGTACGGCGGCACGGTCAACGTCGTCGGCAGCGCGACGGCCGACCGTACGCGCATCGAGGTCACCGAGATCAAGGGCCCGCCGCTGGTCGTCTCCTACGACCGCGGCACCCTCACCGTCGGCTACGAGGACCTGCCCTGGCGCGGGCTGCTGAAGTTCCTCGACGGCCGCGGGTGGCAGCGCTCGGCCGTCGTCTCGGTGACCGTGCCGGCCGCCGCCCGGGTCGAGGTCGGCGCGGTCGGCGCGAGCGCGGTGGTCTCCGGCGTCGCCGGGCGCACGGAGCTGCGCGGCGTCTCCGGCGACAGCACTCTGGTCCGGCTCACCGGGCCGGTCAGGGCCGAGACCGTCACCGGCACGGTCGAGGCCCAGGCCGTCACCGGCGACCTGCGGTTCCAGTCCGTCTCCGGGGACCTGACCGTCATCGACGGCGGCGGCAGTTCGGTGCGCGCCGAGACGGTCACCGGCGGCATGGTCGTGGACCTGGACCCGGCGGCCAAGGGCACCGACGTGCACCTGACGACGGTCTCCGGCGAGGTCGCCATCCGACTGCCGGACCCGGCCGACGCCGAGGTGGAGGCCAGTACCACCAGCGGCTCCGTCTCCAACGCCTTCGACGATCTGCGGGTCGGCGGCCAGTGGGGCACCAAGAGCATCACCGGGCGGCTCGGCGCGGGCACCGGCCGCCTGAAGGTCACCACCGTCTCCGGCTCCCTGGCGCTGCTGAGCCGCCCGCCCGCCGAGGACGCCCCCGCCGACCCGCCCGCCGACAAGAAGGTGCTGTAAGCCATGCCCCCCGTCTTCGCACACGGCCGCCTCCGCCTGTACCTGCTGAAGCTGCTGGACGAGGCGCCCCGCCACGGCTACGAGATCATCCGGCTGCTGGAGGAGCGCTTCCAGGGCCTGTACGCGCCCTCCGCCGGCACCGTCTACCCGCGGCTGGCCAAGCTCTCCGACGAGGGCCTGGTCACGCACGCCACCGAGGGCGGCCGCAAGGTGTACTCCATCACCGACGCGGGCCGCGCCGAACTGGCCGCGCGCGGCGGCGAACTGGCCGAACTGGAGCTGGAGATCCGGGAGTCGGTGGCCGCACTGGCCTCCGACATCCGCGAGGACGTCAGCGGCTCGGCACGCGACCTGCGCCGCGAGCTGCGCGAGGCCGCGCAGGCCACCCGCCGGGGCGGTGCGCGCCCCGGCGGAGGCGCGCCGCAGGGATCCCCCGGCCCGTCGGACTTCTTCGACCGCGCCTACGGCGACCCGGACGCCTGGCGGCAGGCCAAGGAGGAGTTCCGCCGCGCCAAGGAGGAGTGGAAGGAGCAGGCCCGGCGGGCCAAGGAGGAGAGCCGGCGGGCCAAGCAGGAGGCGCAGCGCGCCCGCAAGCAGGCCAGGACCGCCAAGGACTCCGCGCGCGAGGAGGTGCAGGAGGCCATCCGGCGGGTGCAGGAGAAGACCCAGGACCATGTGCGCGCGGGCGACTGGCAGGGGGCGGTGCGCGAGGCGCTGTCCGAGGTCTCCCGCGAGGTCGGCCGTTTCACGGACGGCCTCACCGGCCCGGCCGGGCCCGCGGGCCCCACCGACCTCACCAAGGAGCCGGCCCCCGGGACCGCCGCGGCCGCCCCGCCCACCCCGGCGTGGGCGAACGATCCGACCACCGGCGACCCGGCCCGCGACCTGGACCGACTGCTGGACCGGTTCCGGGACGACGTCCGCGACGCCGCGCGCGACCACGGCGTCGACGAGGAGCAGGTGGCGGAGGCGCGCCGACAGCTCGCGGCCACCGCGGCGCACATCAATGCGCTCTTGCGTCGCTCCGCACGATAGTCACACACGGTCATTTTCGAAGGGCCGGGTTCACCCCGCGTAATCGGGGCACCCGGCCCTTCGCAGGGCCGTTCGTCCCCTTCGGACCGACTACGGCGTTCCGTAGACCCCTGGCCTTGCCCACGCTTAGAGTCAACTCTTCTCGCTCATAGGGATCTTGAAGGCCATGAGGTGTGCGATGTCCGAATATCCCGCGGTTGCCCGTCGGCTGTGGCACCAGCTCGAACCGCTGCACGCCACCCTCTACTACTCCCCCGAGGCGTTCGAGGAAGCGGCGGCGCTCGGGTACGACATCGGTACCCGCTGGCCCAGCTACTTCGCCTGGCGCACCGCACCCCTGGGGGCCGCCGGGCCCGAACTGGTCTCCGCCACCTACTACAGCTTCAGCCCGCGGATGGTCGAGCAGTACGTGCCGCTGATCTGGTCGACCGCCGCCCCCGCCAAGGTCCTTGAGGCCCGGTTGCGGGCGATGGACCGGGTGCTGCGCCGACTGGCGGGCGACCGGCTGACCCCGGATCAGCTCGCCGAGGCGGCCCGGCTCGCCCGACAGGCCGCGGAGAACGCGATCCCCGCCGCCCGCCCGCTGGCCGCCGCCAACCTGGACCTGCCCTGGCCCACCGAGCCGCACCTGGAGCTGTGGCAGGCGCTGACCGTGTTGCGCGAGCACCGCGGCGACGGGCATCTGGCCGCGCTGCTCACCGCCGGCCTCGACCCGTGCGAGTCCCTGGTCTCCTTCGCCGCGGTGGGCGCGGCCCCCGAGGAGCGCTTCCGCAGCCGTGGCTGGACCCCGCAGGAGTGGCGCCAGGCCCGGGACCGGCTCGCCGCGCGCGGCTGGATAGCGCCCGACGGGCAGGCCACCGACCGGGCCCGCGAGGGCCGGGAGGAGATCGAGCGGCTGACGGACCGGCTGGCCGCGGGTCCCTGGCGGGCGCTGGGCCGGGCCCGCGCCGACCGCCTCGCCCAGCTGATCAACCCGCTGCTGGCCGCCGTCTTCGAGTCCGGGCACCTGCCGAAGACCACCACCCTCGGCATCGGTCGGATCCGGGTCGCCTACTGACGCCCCGCCCGCGGCGCCCGCCGGGCCGTCGCCGTCAGGCCGCCCGGGACGGTTCGGCGAGCACCCGCTCGACCTCGGCGCGGGTCACGCCGTGGTCCGCCAGGACGGCCGTGGCCACGCCGGTGCCCGTGGTCAGCGCGAGCAGCAGGTGCTCGTCGCCGATGTGCTTCTCGCCGCGGCCGAGGGCGATCCGCAGCGAACGCTCCAGGACGCTCTTCGCCTCGCGGCTGAACGGGCGCCGCCCGAACCGCCCGCGCGCCTTCGGCCGCGCCAGCGCGCCGACGCCGTGCTCGGCCTCCACCCGCGAGACGATCTCCTCGACGTCGATGCCGAGCCCGGCCAGGGCCACGGTGTCGGCCGACACCTCCGACGGCGGGTCGCCGCGGCGGCGCGCCTGCGCCAGCGCCTCCGTCACCGCCGCCCGGCGCGCGGTCACCCCGAGCGCCGCCAGTGCGCCGGCCGCCGGCGTGCCCTCGCGGTCCAGCAGGGCGAGGAGCAGCTCCTCCTCGCCCACCGTGCCGCTGCCCGTACGGTCGGCGCAGGCGACGGCACCCCGCACGACCTCCCGCGCGCTTGCCGTGAACTTCTCGAACATCAGCGCCTCCCGTGCTTCTTGTGGACCGCCTGCCGGCTGACGCCCAGCTCGTCGGCGATCTCCTGCCACGACCAGCCCTTCGCGCGGGCGCTGCGCACCTGTACGGCCTCCAGCTGCTCCAGCAGCCGGCGCAGTGCGGCGACGGCCCGCAAACCGATGCGCGGGTCCCGATCGCCCGCCCGCTCGGCGAGTTCCGTTGCTTCGGTCATGGTGTCAATGTAGGTTGACACGCCCGCCGCGTCAACCGTAGTTGACACGGCGGGGTGCGACGCCGGCCCTTCCGCCGTACGACACGGGCCGCCGGTACGGCCGCTCACGAGACCTGCGACATCTCGCTGTCCGCCGTGTGCTGGATCGCGGAGAGCAGGGCCTTGGGATCCCCGCCTTCGCTGACGGCGCGGGCCAGCCGCTGCTGGAGCGCGGCGGTCACCTTCGGGCCGCCGACCGTGTCCAACTGCGGGAACTGCGCGTCCGGCAGCTGATCGACGAAGGGCCACAGCGCACGTCGGCGGCCGTCGCCGCGCATCGCCTCCGCGGCCGGGACGGTGACCGGCAGCGTGCCCTGCTGCTCGGCGTACCGGGTGACGTTCGGCCTGCTGTAGAGGAAGTCCAGGAACGCGCCCGCCTCCCGGGGGTGCCCGCGCTGCTGGAACGCCACCAGCCAGTCCGTGCGGCCGGTCGGCGTCGCGGTGCCGTCCTGCCGCCGCGGGAACGGGGCCGTCCGGTACGGCACGTGCGCCCGGTCGGCGCGCGCCATCAGCGCCGGGTGGGCGAGCAGCATCCCCACCTTCCCGTCGACGAACTCCCGGTACGCCTCGCTGCGGTCCATGGTGGCGCCCTTCGGGCCGGTCAGGCCGGGGGCCACGAGCCGGTCGCGGACGGCGCGGAGCGCGGTGACGTTCTGCGGGGAGTCCAGGATCCAGCTGCCGCCGAGCCCGACGTAGCCGCCGCCGTTGCCGAGCAGCCAGCTCAGCGCCTCGTCCTCGGCGGCCTCGGGCCCCAGCTGCAGCGCGTACGGCGTGCGCACACCCGCTTCCCGCAGCGCGGCGGCGTCCGCGGCCAGTTTGGCCCAGGAGGTCGGCGGGCCGTCGAGACCGGCCTTCTTGAACAGCTTCGTGTGGTAGAAGAGGCGCGGCGTGCTCGCGTGGAACGGCAGTCCGTACTGCACGTGGCTGATCTCGCCCGCCCTGGCCAGCGCGGGGACGAAGTCCGCCTGGGTGGCGATGGAGAGCAGGTGGTCCGCGCTGTAGAGCCGTTCGGACCGCGCGTACGAGGCGAAGGCGCCGGTCTGCGCGATGTCCGGCGCGTCCCCGGCCGCGACGCGGTCCGCCACCACCTCGGTCAGCCGGCTGCGCTCCACCGGGTCCAGGTCGACCGCGATGTCCGGGTGGCGCTTCTCGAAGGCGGCGACCAGGCTCTTCCAGTACGCGGTGGTGGCATGGTCGCCGTCCGCGCCGTCGTCGGCCACCACCACCTTCAGGGTGACGTCCGCGCTCCCCGGACCACCCGTGCCGCACGCGCCGAGCGTCAACGCCAGCGCGGTGGCCGCCCCCGCCGCCGCGTACCGGAGACCGGCTCTCCGCGCCGTCTCGGATGTCGCCCGTCCCGTCCCGCGTGAGAACCCGCGACGCCGCCGTAAGCCCATGTCCGCCCCTGTGCCGAAATCCCCACCGGCGAACGAGTGGTGCCCCCCGGCCGCCCCTCCGCCATCCCTGGGCACATGGTCACCCACGGCCGGCGCAGGGGCGCGGGAATCAGCCGCCGACGGGTGTGACGGACGGGACGAGTGTGACGACGGCGGCGACACCGTCCGGGCCCGCGTCGAGGTCGGCAGCCGTCCCGGCGGCCAGCAGCGCGGCGTCGTACCGGCCGAGCCGCACCGGCTCCCCGGCCGCCGCCGGCGTCAGCAGCGCCTCGCCGGCCACCGCCACGACCAGCACCGCCCCGTCCGGGCCCAGCGCGGCGCTCACCGCGTGCCGGCCGCGGGCCATCACCACGTCGGCGGTGCACCGGCCGTCCCGGACCATGACGTTGAAGTTGACGACGGGCCCCGCGGCGAGCCGGCAGTCCGTGGCGGCGCCACCGGCGAACGACACCGGCCGGAACCGCTCGGTGACGGGCGTCCGCACCCCGTCGACGGTCAGCTCCATGCCGGCCCCGGCCACCATGGTGAGGATGCGCCGGACGCCGGGCAGCGGCGAGTACGGGCCGTCCCGGTCCACGTCCGCCAGGCTCACCCGCCAGGCGAAGGTGGACCAGCCGGCGCCGGGCGGCCCGGCGGCGATCTCCCGGGTGGTGCCGCCCCCGTTGCTCCAGGGGGCGGCGGCGCGTCCGGCGGCCGGCAGCAGCCGTACGGGGTCGAGCAGCGGTGCCGGGTCCATCAGACGGTCAGCACGACCTTGCCGAAGAGGTCGCCCTCCGCCATCTTCGCGAAGCCCTCGCGGGCCCGGTCCAGCGGCAGCTCGGAGTCGATGACCGGCTTGACGCCCTTGGCGGCACAGAAGTCCAGCAGCCCGGCGAGCTCCTCCTTGCTGCCCATCGTGGAGCCGACGACCTTCAGCTCCAGGAAGAAGATCCGGTTCAGCTCGGTCTTCTCGGGGTTGAAGCCGCTGGTGGCGCCGGAGATCACGAGGGTGCCGCCGGGCTTGAGGGACTTCACCGAGTGCGACCAGGTGGCGGCGCCGACGGTCTCGATGACCGCGTCGACCCGCTGCGGCAGCCGCTCGCCGGACGCGAAGACGCCCTCGGCACCCAGCTCCAGCGCCCGCTTGCGCTTGGCCTCGTCCCGGCTGGTGGCGAAGACCCGCAGGCCCGCGGCCGCGCCGAGCGCGATCGCCGCGGTGGCCACGCCGCCGCCCGCGCCCTGGACCAGCACCGAGTCGCCGGGGCGCACGTCGGCGTTGGTGAAGAGCATCCGGTACGCGGTGAGCCAGGCGGTCGGCAGGCAGGCGGCCTCGGCGAAGGTGAGCCCCTTCGGCTTGGGCAGCACGTTCCAGGCCGGGACGGCGACCTGCTCGGCGAAGGTGCCCTGGTAGCGCTCGGTGAGGATCGAGCGCGGCTCCTTCGGGCCGACGCCGTGGCCGGTCTGGCCGATCACCGAGTGGACGACGACCTCGTTGCCGTCCGCGTCGGTGCCGGCCGCGTCGCAGCCGAGGATCATCGGGAGGGCTTCTTCGCCGAGCCCCACACCGCGCAGCGACCAGAGGTCGTGGTGGTTGAGGGAGGCGGCCTTGACGTTGACGGTCGTCCAGCCGGGGCGGACCTCGGGAGCCGGGCGCTCGCCCAACTCCAGGCCGCTGAGCGGATCGTCACGGTCGATTCGGGCGGCGTAGGCAGCGAACATGATCCCAACGTAGGTCTCGGATGCGCCGTTGCGGAACCACTACGCGATGTGACACGCGCCCCTTCAGGGGCGCGGGGAACTGCGCGCTCAGCCACGACGTGGCCGCGCTCGGCAGCAGAGGCGTACCCCTACGGCGTCCGGCCGCGCCCCTGACGGGTCCGGGCCCGCTCCCCGAAGGGAGCGGGCCCGGAACATTCGGCGGCACGACGGCCTCCGGCCGTCTCAGCGCCGCGCGACGCCCTCCGCACGCGCGGCGGCGGCGACCGCGGCCGTGACCGCAGGCGCGACCCGATCGTCGAACGGCGAGGGGATGACCTTGTCCGCGCTCAGCTCGTCGGCGACGACGGCGGCCAGCGCCTCGGCGGCGGCGAGCTTCATGCCCTCGGTGATCTGCGAGGCGCGCACCTGGAGGGCGCCCGCGAAGATGCCCGGGAAGGCGAGCACGTTGTTGATCTGGTTCGGGTAGTCGCTGCGCCCGGTGGCGACGACGGCGGCGTACTTGTGCGCCACGTCGGGGTGGATCTCCGGGTTCGGGTTGGCCATCGCGAAGATCAGCGAGTCCTTCGCCATCTTCGCCACCGCCTCCTCGGGGACCGTGCCGCCGGAGACGCCGATGAACACGTCCGCACCGTCCAGCGCCGACTCCAGGGAGCCGGTGAGCCCGCCCTTGTTCGTGAAGCCGGCGACCTCGCGCTTGACGTCGGTGAGGTCCTCGCGGTCCGCCGAGACGACGCCCTTGCGGTCGCACACCGCGACGTCGCCGATGCCGGCCTCGATGAGGATCTTGGCGATGGCGACGCCCGCCGCACCGGCGCCGGAGATCACCGCCCGCAGCTGCCCGAGGGAGCGGTCGGTGAGCTTGGCGGCGTTGCGCAGCGCGGCCAGCGTGACCACGGCGGTGCCGTGCTGGTCGTCGTGGAAGATCGGGATGTCCAGCTTCTCCTGAAGCCGGCGCTCGATCTCGAAGCAGCGCGGCGCGGAGATGTCCTCCAGGTTCACGCCTCCGAAGGAGGGCGCGAGCCGCACCACTGTGTCGACGATCTCGTCGGTGTCGGTCGTGCCGAGCGCGATCGGCACCGCGTCGACCCCGCCGAACTGCTTGAAGAGGATGGCCTTGCCTTCCATCACGGGAAGGGAGGCCTCCGGGCCGATGTCGCCGAGCCCGAGCACCGCGGTGCCGTCCGTGACCACGGCGACGACCTGGGACTTCCAGGTGTAGTCGTGGACCAGTTCGGGCTGCTCGGCGATCGCGCTGCACACCTTGGCCACGCCGGGCGTGTACGCGAGGGACAGGTCGTCCCGGTCGCGCACCGGCACCGTCGCCTGGACGGCCATCTTGCCGCCGCGGTGGAGCGCGAAGGCCGGATCGAACGGCTCTCCGTCCGTGCTGTCGCTGTCGCTGCGAGGATTGACGATCTCCGCTGCCACTGTTTTGACCCCTTTGTCGTAAATCAGTTGAGGGTGGCCACTCCCTGGTTGAGGGGTGGGCGGGCACCGCGTCCGCGCCCTGAGCGGGGAATGACCACCGCGCGGGGGGAGGTACGGACGCCGGGCGCACCGCACATGCGCCCTGAGCCCCGGATGAGGGGTGTAACGACCCTTTGTACCCGACGGGCGTGCGCCCCGACGAGTCGGATTGATGACCCTCGCGTTCGCGATTCCGACAATAGACGCGAATGACGCGGAATGCGGGAGAGGGATTCACCTCCCGTCCACATTCCGAGAATGTGAGTCCGGTGAAGTCGTCATCCACTCGCCGACCCGACCCGTCATCGGTCGTTGACCTGCTACGCCACGTCCGTTATGCGATTTTGACCTGAGTGACAGTCCGAATAACGGAGTCCGGATGGCAAGATTCCGTGACCGAACGAGGTCGCGATGCCCGAAGGTGTGCGCCCGGCCCCACTCCCGCCGGCTTTTCACGCCTCGGTCCGCAGTCGGCTCATTCCGATCCGCAGGAGGAAACGCATGACCGCAAGCTCCACCCGTCGCCCGGCTTCCGGCAGGTCACGCACGGTCGCCGGCGCGGCGACAGCGGTCGTGGCCGCCCTCCTGCTCAGCGGCTGCGGCGACCAGACGGACGCCGCCATCGCCCGCCGCGAGGCCGCCAAGACCCGGGACGTCCACGCCCCGCTCTTCAAGAAGCTCCCCAAGGCCGTCCAGGACAAGGGATTCCTCCAGGTCGGCTCGGACGCCACGTACAAGCCGGTGGAATTCCGTAAGAACGGTGCGATCGTCGGCATCGACCCCGACCTCGCCACCGCCATGAGCAAGCAACTGGGCGTCAAGCTCAACTTCAACAACGCCACCTTCGACACCCTCATGGGCGGCCTGAAATCCCGCCGGTACGACATCGCGATGTCGGCGATGACGGACACCAAGGAGCGCCAGAAGGGCATCGACTCCACCACCGGCAAGAAGATCAGCGAGGGCGTCGACTTCGTCGACTACTTCAACGCCGGCGTCTCCCTCTACGTCCAGCAGGGCAAGGGCAGCACCGTCACGGACTGGGCCGACCTCTGCGGGAAGTCCATCGCCGTGCAGCGCGGCACCGTCTCCCACGACTACGCCAAGGACCAGGCGGAGAAGTGCAAGAAGGACGGTGAGAAGACGATCTCCATCGAGGCGTTCGACAACGACTCCGAGGCCCAGACCCGGCTGCGCACCGGCGGTGTGGACGCGGTCTCCAGCGACTACCCGGTCGCCGCGTACGCCGTGAAGACCTCCGGCGGCGGCAAGGACTTCAAGGTGGTCGGCGACCAGGTCGAGGCCGCCCCGTACGGCATCGCCGTCCCCAAGAGCCAGCCGCAGCTGCGGGACGCCCTCAAGGCCGCGCTGGAGGCGACGATCAAGAACGGGGACTACGCCAAGATCCTCAAGAAGTGGCAGGTCAAGGACGCGGGGGTCAAGGAAGTGAAGCTCAACGGCGGCTCCTGAGCCGCCCACCCCCTTCCGCCCACCGAACTCCGCCGAACCCGAAAGGCAACTCCCGTGTCTGTCGACGTCGACAAGGCGGCCAGGCCGCCCCAGGACGCTCCCCCACCCATGCCCGAGCCGATCAAGGCCGTACCGGTGCGCCACTACGGCCGCTGGATCGCGGCCGTCGTCGTCATCGGCCTGCTGGCCCTGCTGATCCGGGCCTTCGCCTCCGGCGACGTCAACTGGGGTGCGATACCGCAGTACTTCTTCAACGCCGACATCCTCAAGGGCCTGCGCAACACCCTGATCATCACCGTGCTCGCGATGGTGATCGGCATCGTCCTCGGCGTGATCCTCGCCGTGATGCGCCAGTCCAAGAACCCGGTGACGGCCACCGTCGCCTGGGTCTACATCTGGTTCTTCCGCGGCACCCCGGTGTACGTCCAGCTGTTCCTGTGGTTCAGCCTCGGCCTGGTCTTCCAGTACATCGACATCATGCCGATCTACAAGGACGAGTGGTCGGACTTCATGACCCCGTTCCTGTGCGCGCTGCTCGGCCTGGGCCTGAACGAGGCCGCGTACATGGCGGAGATCTGCCGGGCCGGCCTGAACGCCGTCGACGAGGGCCAGACCGAGGCCGCGCACGCCCTCGGCATGAGCCAGGGGAAGACGCTGCGCCGGATCGTGGTGCCGCAGGCGATGCGCGTGATCGTGCCGCCGACCGGCAACGAGGTCATCAACATGCTCAAGACCTCCTCGCTGGTGATCGCGGTCCAGTACTACGACCTGCTGCAGGCGGCCCAGAACATCGGCCGGGACTCCGGCGCCGTCGTCGAGATGCTCATCCTGGCCGCCGCCTGGTACCTCGTCGCCACCAGCGTGCTGAGCGTCGGCCAGTACTACCTGGAGCGCTACTACGCACGCGGCTCCAGCCGCCAGCTCCCGCTCACCCCGCTGCAGCGCGCCAAGGCCAAGCTGTCCGGCGGCTCCAACCACCCCGGAGGTGTCGCATGACCGCCGGCAAGACCGCCTCGAAGGCCGTCCCCATGGTCAAGGCCGAGGGCGTCCACAAGTCCTTCGGCACCGCGCACATCCTCAAGGGCATCGACCTGGAGGTCGCGCCCGGGGAGGTCTTCTGCCTGATCGGCCCGTCCGGCTCCGGCAAGTCCACCTTCCTGCGCTGCATCAACCACCTGGAGCAGGTCAGCGCAGGCCGGCTGTCGGTCGACGGCGAGCTGGTCGGCTACCGGGAGAAGAACGGCAAGCTCTACGAGCTGCGCGACCGGGAGGTCGCAGCGCGCCGCCGCGACATCGGCATGGTCTTCCAGCGCTTCAACCTCTTCCCGCACATGACGGCGCTGGAGAACGTCATGGAGGCGCCGGTCCAGGTCAAGCGCGAGTCCAAGGCCGGCGCCCGCGAGCGGGCCCGCAAGCTCCTGGACCGGGTGGGCCTCGGCGACAAGACCGGCAACTACCCCTCGCAGCTCTCCGGCGGCCAGCAGCAGCGCGTGGCGATCGCCCGCGCGCTCGCCATGGAGCCGAAGCTGATGCTCTTCGACGAGCCGACCTCGGCGCTCGACCCCGAGCTGGTCGGCGACGTCCTGGACGTCATGAAGGACCTGGCCGCCGACGGCATGACCATGGTCGTCGTCACCCACGAGATGGGCTTCGCCCGTGAGGTCGGCGACTCGCTGGTCTTCATGGACGACGGCGTGGTCGTGGAGTCCGGCCACCCGCGCGACGTGCTGACCAAGCCGCAGCACGAGCGCACGAAGTCGTTCCTGTCCAAGGTGCTCTGAGGATGTCCGGCGGGGCGGTGCGGACCGGTCCGGTCCGCACCGCCCCGCCGTCCGTCTCCCGGTTACCTGAGCCCGAGCACCATCGCGTCCGACGGCGAGGCCCAGACCGTGCGGGCCTCCCCGAAACCGGCCTCCCGGAGGGTGCGCGCGTGCCACTCGGTCGAGGGCGTGTCACCCTCCGCGTGCTCGCCGTAGATCTTGAAGCGCTCGGCGGTCGGCCCGGCCAGCACCGGATCGGCGGCGGCCAGCTGCCACCACTCCTTCCAGTCCACCGCGCCGTCGGCCTTGGCCGCCTCCATGCGCGCGTGCCGCTGCGCCCGGTCGGCGGCGTTCAGCCGGGGCGTCGCCGGGTCCGGCATGTGGTCGGCGTTCAGGAAGACGCCGCCCTCCCGGACCAGCCCCGCCAGCTGCCCGTACAGCACACGCAGGTCGTCGGTGTGCAGCCAGTGCAGCGCGGTGGCGGTGAGCACCGCGTCGTACGTGGCGTACGGCAGCTTCGCCGTCCACTGCGGGTCCTTCAGGTCGGCGCGGACGAAGGTCACCCGGTCCTCGCCCTCGAAGTACCCCTCCGCGATGGCCAGCAGCGCCGGGTCGAGGTCGACGCCGGTGCTGACGGCCCCCGGCAGCCGCTTGAGCAGTCGGTCCGTGATACTGCCGGTGCCGCACGCGAGGTCCAGGACGCGCGGTTCGGGGCCCACGACCGCCTCGACCATGTCCACCATCACCCGGAACCGCTCCTCGCGGTCCGGCAGGTACCACTCCTGCTGCCGGTCCCAACTCTCCTGCCAGGCCCGCCAGTCCGTCCCCGCCATGGCCTCGGTCACCGGAACCCCTCCCGCCTGTAATACCCTCGAACAGGCAACGCCCATTACGAGCTCAGTACGCAGACTAACCCGCGCCCGGTAAGGACTACAAGTGGAACTGGCCTATTACTCGGACTACGCCGTGCGGCTGGTCAACAGCGAGCAGCCGGAGCGTGGCACCGACACCCTGACGTCGGTCGAGGCCGTACGCGCCCTCTTCGGCCCCGCCCAGCACACCGCCCGGCGGGCCACGGAGGCCGACGTGACCCGGCTGCGCGGCGTACGGACCCGGCTGCGCGCGATCTTCGAGGCGGCCGCCGCCGGCGACGAGGTACTGGCCGTCGACCTGCTCAACGCCCTGCTGATGGAGTTCCCGGTCAGCCCGCAGATCTCCGGGCACGAGATGCGGGACGCCGACGGCCGCCCCGACTGGCACCTGCACATCGCCGACCACGCCGCCAACGCCACCGCCGGCTACACGGCCACCGCCTGCATGGGACTGGCCGTCCACCTCACCGAACTGGGCGTGGACCGGCTCGGCATCTGCCAGGCGGCACCGTGCCGCAACGCCTACCTCGACACCTCGACCAACCGCTCCCGGCGCTACTGCTCCGACCGCTGCGCCACCCGCGCCAACGTCGCGGCGTACCGCGCCCGCAAGCGCCAGGAGGCCGCCGGCGCCCACGCCTCGCCGAACGCGACCGCCGGCGGACCGGAGAACGCGGAGGCCTGACGCCCACCCGTGCCACGGTCCCTAGCGCCGGGCGCCCCGCGCCGGACGCAGCGGGCGAACCGGCCGCACCGCCGTCAGCGCCCAGGACAGCACACCGGTGACCGACCGCCGGACCTCGCGCGGCGGGCGCACCCGCAGCCACGCCCTGGCCACGACCAGCTCGTCCGGCACGGTGCCGAACTCGCGGCTGTCGTTCGCCACGTAGGGGTTGTCCCCCTGGACCCACCAGCCTCCGTCGCGCCGTTCCACCGCCCGTTTGACGATGAGCAGATCCTGCCGGAAGGGGTGTTTCAGGACGACCACGTCACCCGGCCGCACCGCCGCGCCGTACTTGACCACCAGCTGGTCGCCGGGGTGCAAGGTGGGCACCATCGAGGGGTTGTACACCTCGGCCAGGCCGATCGTGCGGAGCGGTCCCCGGCCCTCCCGGCCCTGTTCCTGCCCCTGATCGGGCCAGCGCTCATGCACCTGCTCCGGCATCCGGCACCTCCCGGTCCAATCCTCCACCAGCCCCAGCTTCCCACCGGACTTTTGCCCTAAGACCCCCGGCCCACCCGAGAAAAGCCTTCCCGTACCGAGTAATCTCGCACCTGAGAAGACGATCACGAGGAAGGACTGAACATGCTTTCCCGCCTGTTCGCCCCCAAGGTGAAGGTCAGCGCCCACTGCGACCTGCCCTGCGGTGTCTACGACCCTGCCCAGGCCCGCATCGAGGCCGAGTCGGTCAAGGCCGTGCAGGAGAAGTACCAGGCCAACGAGGATGCGGACTTCCGCACCCGCGCGGTCCTCATCAAGGAGCAGCGCGCGGAGCTGGCCAAGCACCACGTCTCGGTGCTGTGGAGCGACTACTTCAAGCCCCCGCACTTCGAGAAGTACCCGGAGCTGCACCAGCTGGTCAACGACACCCTGAAGGCCCTCTCGGCCGCCAAGGGCTCGAACGACCCGGCCACCGGCCAGAAGGCGCTGGACTACATCGCCCAGATCGACAAGATCTTCTGGGAGACCAAGAAGGCCTGACCCGGGCCCGCTGTCCTGCGCCGCG
The DNA here is from genome assembly GCF_000718305.1 of Streptomyces niger. Lineage (GTDB taxonomy): Bacteria > Actinomycetota > Actinomycetes > Streptomycetales > Streptomycetaceae > Streptomyces > Streptomyces niger. Next base: position 199,201 of record NZ_JOFQ01000014.1, on the reverse strand, counting down.
CGCAGTTGCTTCGACCGCACCCGGTCCGCGAGCCGCCACCTTCGGCGGCACCGGCGGACCGGGTGCGGTCTTTGCGTCCGGGAGTGCGGAGGAAGGCGGAAGTCCGGCGCGAAGGCCCGGGCCGGGCCCGCTTCGGCCCTGGACGCGTACGGTCAGCGGGTTTGCCCCGGTGCCGGGTGGGTTACCCGTCGGGGTACGCCGTCCACGCGGACCTCCGACCGGGGCAAGTGATCGTATGAGAAAGCCGTCCGCCGCGGCGGAGCAGGTGATGGCCGCTGCCGCCGAAGCGGACCCGCGGGACCTGCCGGAAGTCCTGTGCACCACGCTGTGCCGGGCCCTGCCGGTGGACGGGGCGACCCTCTCGCTGCTCACCGACACGCCCGACCGGCAGCTGCTGCACGCGAGCGGGACCGCGGCGTTCCGGCTGGAACAGGTGCAGTTCGAGATGGGCGAGGGGCCGTGCGTGACGGCCGCGGCGACCGGCAGACCGGTGATCGTGGCCGACCTGCACGGCCGGCTGACGCAGTGGCCGCTCTTCGGTCCGGCGGCCCGCGAACGGCTCCCGGAGATCGGTGCGGTCTACGCCTTCCCGATAACGGACGGCGATGGCGGACACCCCGTCGGCTCGGTGGACCTGCTGCGGCTGGAGCCGTGGGACCCCGACGAGGCGACCCTGCAGGAGTGCGCCGCGGCGGCGCACGCCGTGGGGCTGGCGCTGCTGACGGCTCCGGCCGTCCTGCCGTGGGACCCGACGCCGGCGATGGAGGCCCACTGGGGACGTACGCACCGGGCGGCCGGCGTGCTCTCGCAGCGGATGGGCGTATCGGTCGACGAGGCGCTCGCCCGGATGCGCGCGGATGCCTTCGGCAGCGGCCGGCCACTGCCCGACATCGCCGAGGAGACGCTGGCCCGGCTGCTCGGCGGGGCGGCCGAGGACGGCCACGGCCACGGGCCACGGGGCTCGGCTTGAGGCGAGCCGGTCCGGTCCACCGAGCCCGGTCGGCGGGGCGCGGCGTGCGGCGTCCCGGCCCGGTCGGCCGGGATCGTCAGGGCCGGTCCGCGGGCCTGAGCGCGGCCGGGGCGAGCGTGCCGTCGAGGACCTTGCGGGACACGTCGGCGAGGGGTTCGCGGCGCGTCCTGGCGTGACCGCGCAGCGCCTCGAACGCCTCGTCCACACCGGTGCCCCAGTGCTCCGCGAGGACCCCCTTGGCCTGCTCGACGACCGTGCGGCTGACGAGGGCCGCCTGCACCTGCGCCCGCTCGACGTTGCTCCGCTCCGCGGTGTGCTGCTGGAGGACGGCGATCGTCGCCACGTCGGCGAGGGTCTGGCCCAGGCGTATGTCCGCGGGGCCGAGCGTGTGCGGCCCCGCGTGCAGCAGCCCGATCGCCCCGATGGACCGCTGCCGCAGCCGCAGCGGCAGCGCGTGGGCGGTGGCGTACCCGGCCTGCACGGCGCGTACGGCGAAGGCCGGGGGCGCGACCGCACCGGCGGCCGCCGGGAGGCCGACGTTCACCCGGGGCTCGCCCGTACGGAAGGCCTCCGCGCACGGACCGCCGTCACCCAGCAGCGTGAACAGCTCCAGCACGGGGGTGTGTTCATCGGAGACGGCGAGCACCTGCAGGTCGTCGTGGGGATCGGCGAGCATGATGCCGACCGCGGTGGCGTCGAGGAGCTCGACGCCCCGGGCACACAGCCGGTGCAGGGCGTCGATCAGGTCGAAGTCGTCGATCAGTACGCCGACCGCTTCACCGAACGCCTGCAGCACCCTTTCCTGCGGAGCCACCGCCATCATCCCCTCTTCCGGCCGGCCACGTCCGGCTCGGGTCCATCGTTTCGGAAGTCCAGGCGTCTGGCGACCACGTCCTCGGCGACCTCCAGGATGGGCCGTCCGTGTCGGTAGGCGTACGCACGCAGCCGGAGCAGCGCCTGGGCCAGCGGGATCTCCGCCTGCACACTGATCATGCCGGTCGCCTGGTGGACGGCCGCACGATAGAGGTCGGACGGGCGTTCCGTGGCCATGAGCGCGTCGCTCGCGGCCCCGCCGTCCAGGAGCACGGCGGTCAGCGCACCGGTCAGTATGAGCGCGTCGTCCATGCCGGCCTCGGACAGCGGTCCCACCTGCCGTCGCTGGAGGGTCAGCGCGCCCAGACAGACGCGGCCGACCAGCAGCGGGAAGCAGAAGACCGCGCCGACCCCGAGGGACGCCAGCTCGGGCAGCAGCATGGGCCAGCGGTCGGCGGGCAGCCGCGCCAGGTCCGGTTCGAGCACGACGGCACCTCGGGCCACCGCGTCGACTCCCGGGCCCTCGCCCAGCGTGAACTGCAGGTCCTCCAGCGGGCCGCTCACCCCGTCCCGGGAGACCCACACCAGCTCGGACGCCTGGTCGCTGCTCAGCAGGGACAGGGCCACCCCGTCCACGCCCAGTGCGCGGGCGCAGACCTCCGGGTCGCTGCCGATCAGCCCCCGATCGCCGCGGGCGGGGTGCAAGGACTGCAGCACGGCGGCCATCCGTGCGCTCGTGCCCACCGGTCTTCACCCGCTCTCCCGTACTCGCCGTGACGACGGCTCCTGCCCCATCGCAGCGGGCCCACGCCCAGCCTATCCGCTGGTTCCGCACGATCGGTGGCCTGTGGACAGCCGGACCGGAACGCCTGCCTCCGCGTCGCGTCCCGGGGCGCCTGCCGGGCCCCGACCAGGTTCCTGGTGCGGGAGGTTCCGGACGGATGTCCCCAGGCATTCCGCCCGGGGATTCCATGTGGTCTTTTGGGTGCGTATCGCGGACGGGCGTAACGCCGCGGGGGCCACCCGGCGCAGACGGAAGTGCGGATGCCGAGAGCAGCCGCGGAATTCCCCGGCCGGGCACGCGTGCCACCGGCCGTGCTCGTTTTCCTTCCCGCAGAGGCGTGCTGCGCCGGATTGGACCTCCCGTGACCTACCCCCACGACTCCGCACCGGTGCCCGGCCCGCACCCCCGCAGGCTCCCTACGACGCCGGGTACGCCCCCTACGGCCAGGGGCCGCCGCCGCAGCCGCAGCCGCAGCCGGGCTACGACGACCGCCCCCGCGAGCGGTACCGGCGCCCCCGCGACGGCGCGGGCGCGGCCCGGACCGCGCTGATCGTCCACACGATCGCCGACATCGCCGCGGCATTCCTCGTGCTGTGGATCCTGCTGTACCTGCTCGGCGCGAACCGGGCGAACGTCTTCGTCGACTTCGTGGAAAGCGTCGCGGGCGGGTTCGCGTGGTGGTCGCAGGACATCTTCACCACGGACACCGCAGGCCTCCGGGTCGTCCTCGATCACGGTCTGCCGGCCGTCATCTACCTCCTCGTGGGGCACGGCATCGCCGCCCGTATACGCCGCCTCTGACCACGGCACGCGGCCGCTCAGGCATCGCAGGGCGGGGCTTCGGGGACCGACCGGATGGTGACGGGGCCGTGCCCGGCACCCTCCGGCACCGGGCACCGGAGGATGCGCTGCGCGATCTCGGTGGCGCGCTCCAGGGAGGCGCACTCCAGCAGCCAGTAGCCGCAGAGCACCTCTTCGGTCTCGCCGTACGGCCCGTCGACGACGGCCGGCACGCCGCCCTCGCCGAGGGTCACGACACGGGCCTGCGCGGGCTCGCTCAGTCCCTGCCCGTCGATCATCTCGCCGTTCGCGGCGAGCTCGGCGTTGAGGTCCCCCATGAACCGGAACATCGCCTTCAGGTCGGCCTCGGTCCACCGCACCGCGCCGGAGTCCTTGCCGTTCATGGCGTCGTAGTGGGCCTGGCTCGCCTGGATCATCAGCATGTACTTCATGTCGCTCACTCCTTGAGGAGCTGCCGGCGTCCCCGCTGGGCGCCTCTCGTGGAGACGTCGGAGCCGGCGGCCGGTCCTCGACACCGGTCGGAGAATTCCCCGAAGTTTTTTCCGAACGCCCTTCCGCTCCACCGCGCACGCGTCTCCGCTTCGGATTCTCCTCGCCCCGAAGGCCCGCCGCACGGCATACGGGGCACCGCGGCGCGCGCGTCTTCGAGGAGGTCAGTTCCCCACCGCAAGAAGGCCCTCGGAGATCAGCACCCCATGGCGGGAAGGCCCCCGGGAGCAACACCCCGTCGGCAGCGGGCTCCCGGGGATCAGTACCCCACCGCGAGCAGGCTCTCGTTGCGCGCCAGCCACTTGCGGTAGGCGGCGCTCGCCCAGGCCACTTCCATGTAGGCGGACCGCAGGTCGGCGAAGAGCGCATCGACCCACTCGGTGTCCCGGCCGCCGCCCCGGTACGCCAGGAACAGGCGTACGGCCAACGGGTCGCCGCACAGCGGGCGGACCACCATCCCGTGGCGGGGGCGGGAGGTCGGCTGACAGGGCGTGACGACCTCGCCGGCCGCGACCAGGTCGGCCGCCGCGAGATAGTCGCCGTGCATCACGCGCGGGTCCATCCCGGCCGCGGCGAAGATCCGCCGCAGCCCCGCCCACTCGCCGTCCACCGACGGGTCGACCATCCACTGGTCGTCGGCGAGGTCGGCCAGCGTGACGCACTCCAGTGCGGCCGCCGGGTGCGTCTCCGGGAGGGCCATGAACTGCGGCTCCCGGGCGAGGAGTTCGCGCTCGACCAAGCCGTCGGGGACGCGCAGCGGCGAGCCCTCGACCTCGTGCACGAAGGCCGCGTCGAGCTGGCCGCCCGCGACCATCTGCAGCAGGGCGTTCCCGGAGAGGTCGATGCGGATGGTGGTGTCGGTCTCGGGCAGCCGGGCCCGCAGCCGGCGCAGCCAACCGGCCACCGCGCGGCTCCCCGTGCTGCCCACCCGTAGGCGCGTGCCGTATTCGCGCACGACCGTCGAGCGCACCTCGTCGACCAGCGCGGTCATCTCTGCGACGATCGGCCGGGCGCGGTGCAGGACGGCGTGGCCAAGCGGGGTCGGCCGGCTGCCGGAGCGCTCACGGAAGAAGAGCTGGCCACCCAGGGCGTTCTCGATACGCCGCAGCTGCGTGGTCAAGGAGGGCTGGGTCATACCCAGTTGCCGGGCGGCCTTGCGTACGCTGCCGGTGTCGGCGATGGCGCACAGTGCGCGTAGGTGCCTCACCTCAAGCTCCACGCGCGGAGCATAACGACGTCTTGACGCGCCGCACCAGCCACCCAAACCCCACGAACCTCACATTCCCCGCGGGTTATTGGATTGTCTTATCGCCACATGAAATCTCCGCGGCCGTGCACATCTCGCGCAGACTCAGCGGCACCACAGTTCATCCGCGGGCCCCGGCCGTTGCCCCACACCTCGGCCGGGCCCCCGGACACTAAGGAGCCCCCCACATGAGATCTCCTAAGACGGTGCTGTCCGCTGCCCTCGGCCTGGGTCTGGCCGCGAGCCTCGCCGCCGCCGTGCCCGCCGTGGCCAGCCCCTCGGCCGCCCCGACGGACAACCGGGTCACCGCGGCGCAGTACGTCGGCTCGGCCGCCGAGAAGGCCGACACCAAGCGGTTCTTCGAGGCCGTCATGAAGTCGGCGCTCGCCAAGCAGAAGAAGACCGGCGCCGCCTCGGTGACGGTGACGTACAACCCGAGCGGCGCGCCCACCTTCGCGCAGCAGATATCCGCGAGCGCGCAGATCTGGAACAGCGCCGTCTCCAACGTCAAGCTCCAGGCGAGCAGCAGTGGCGCGGACTTCTCGTACCGCGAGGGCAACGACCCGCGCGGCTCCTACGCCAGCACCGACGGCCACGGCAGCGGCTACGTCTTCCTGGACTACCAGCAGAACCAGGAGTACGACTCCACCCGCGTGACCGCGCACGAGACCGGCCACGTCCTCGGCCTGCCGGACCACTACGAGGGCCCGTGCAGCGAGCTGATGTCCGGTGGCGGCCCCGGCCCGTCCTGCACCAACTCCCAGCCGGACGCCAACGAGCGCGCGAAGGTCGACCAGCTCTGGGCGAACGGTCTGAAGGCCGTCCGGTCCGGCACGGCGTCCTGACCCACAGGGACCGTCGGCCGTCGGCCGACCGCCGATGACCATGGGCCGACGGCCGGCCACCACGAGCCGGGCACAGCCCCGGGCCCCTGCGGCCCGGGGCTACTTTTTGACACGCCCAAACATGGGATGTTCCTATCACCGGTGTACTCGCGTCTTCGATACCTCGCGTCAGCGACGCCTCACGTCAGCGACACCTCACGTCATCGACACGACGCCCGGACACCGAAAGGGGACGGCAGCCGATGCCGTTGCGCAGCACCACCCGCACCAGCCTGGTGGACCTGGTCATCGACCAGATGGAGGGCCTGATAGCCGCCGGCGAGTGGGCGGTCGGCACGAAGATCCCGGCGGAGCCGGTGCTCGTCGAGCAGCTCGACGTCGGCCGCAACACCGTCCGCGAGGCGGTCCGCGCCCTCGTGCACACCGGCATGCTGGAGCCGCGCCAGGGCGACGGCACGTACGTGCGCGCCAGCAGCGACTTCGGCGCCGCCGTACAGCGCAGGCTGCGCCGCTCCTGCGAGCTGGAGGCCTACGAGGTCCGCGCCTCCCTGGAGCGGGACGCGGCCCGGTACGCGGCGCTGCGCCGCACCGAGGAGGACGTCGCCGCGCTGCGCGCCGCCCTCGCCGACCGCGACGGCGCCTGGCGGGCGGGCGACACCGCGGCCTTCATCGAGGCCGACATCGCCTTCCACCGCGCCGTCGCCGCCGCCGCGCACAACAGCGTCCTGGCCGACCTCTACGGGCACCTCACCGACGCGCTGCGCGCCACGCTGCGGTCCGTCGTCGCGACGCCCGTGCCCGACGCGGTACGCCACCAGTTCGACGCGCACGCCGCGATCGTCGACGCCATCGAGGCCGGGGACGCGGACGCCGCGGAACGGGCCGCGCTGGCGCACCTCGACGAGGCGGCCACGGCCCTTCGGGAGCAGGCATGACAGCACAGGAGACCAGGACGGCGATACGCACGGAAGGGGCCGGGGCCGCCGCTCCTACGAGAGAGCCGGCGGCCGTCCCCCCGAGTGCCGTGCGCGGCACGCTCTATCTGGCGGCGGGCGTCGTCCTGCTCGCCCTGAACCTGCGCCCGGCGCTGGTCGCCGTCTCCCCGCTGGCCGACACCATCCGCGCCGACAGCGGCATGTCGGCCGCCGCCACCAGCCTGCTGACCGCGCTGCCGCTGCTCTGCTTCGGCCTGCTCGCACCCGTCGCGCCGCGGCTCGGCCGGCGCTTCGGCCTGGAGCGATCGCTGCTCGGCACGATGGTGCTGATCTGCGCCGGGACCGCGCTGCGGCTGGCCGACCAGGTGGCCGCGCTGTTCGCCGGCACCGTCGTCATCGGCGCCGGCATCGCCGTCGCCAACGTGCTGCTCCCCGGCCTCATCAAGCGGGACTTCCCCACCCGGACCGGCCTGATGACCGGGCTGTACTCGATGTCGCTGTTCGGCGGCGCGGCCCTCGCCGCGGGCGTGACCGTGCCGCTGCGGACCGCCACCGGGCTCGGCTGGCAGGCCACGCTGGCCTGCTGGGGCTCGCTCGCGGTGCTCGCGCTGCTGGTGTGGCTGCCGCAGGCCCGCTCCCGTACGCGGGTGCCGGCGGACGCCGCGCGGCAGGCCGCGCATCCGGTGCGGGGCCTGTGGCGGTCCCCGCTGGCCTGGCAGGTCACCGGCTACATGGGGCTGCAGTCGCTGAGCTACTACGCGGCGGCCGCCTGGCTGCCGACCATGCTCACCGACGCCGGGATGAGCGCGGGCGACGCGGGCTGGATGCTGTCCTTCTCCTCGCTGCTGGGCATCGCGGGCTCCTTCCTGGCGCCCGTGATCGCGGGCCGCCGGCTGCGGACCGGCCACCTGGCCACGCTGGGCGCGGTGCTGTGCGCCGCCGGGCTGGCCGGAGTGCTGGCCGCTCCGGTGTCCGGCGCGTACGTATGGATGACGCTGCTCGGCCTCGGCCAGGGCGCCGCGATCAGCCTCGCGCTGCTCTTCATAGTGCAGCGCGCGCCGGACACGAGGCACGCGTCCCAGCTGTCCAGCATGGCGCAGTGCTTCGGGTACATCCTGGCGGCGACCGGCCCGGCCGTACTGGGGGCCGTGCACGACGCCTCCGGTACGTGGACCGTCCCGGTCGTCGTCCTCCTCGTGCTGCTCGTCCCGCAGGTCCTCACGGGTCTCGGGGCCGCCCGGGACCGGCACGTGGCCGGCAAGGGGTGAACCGGAACGCCGTGATCGGCATACTGGGCGGCGCCCGACCGTAATCGCCCGGGAGCCGCCCATGTCGATGATCAGCCACCTCCGCCGGGCGGTACGCCTGCCCCAGCAGCGCAGCCGCGGGGTCGACCTCGCGCACCCGGCGCGCTCGCCCCTCGGCACCGCGGTCGTCAACTGCGCGGTGTACGCGGACGGGGCCCGGCTGGCCGGCCAGCACCCCGTGGAGGAGGCGGTCCGCCTGGTCCGCTCCTCGGGCGACGGCTTCGTGTGGATCGGGCTGCACGAGCCGTCCGAGGCGGAGTTCGCCGACATCGTGGAGCTGTTCGGGCTGCACCCGCTGGCCGTGGAGGACGCGGTCGTCGCCCACCAGCGCCCCAAGCTGGAGCAGTACGAGACGAACCTGTTCACCGTCTTCAAGACGGCCTGCTACGTCGACCACGAGCGGCTCACCGCGACCAGCGAGGTGGTGGACACCGGCGAGATCATGGTCTTCACCGGCGAGGACTTCGTGATCACCGTCCGGCACGGCGGGCACGGCTCGCTCGGCCCGCTGCGCGAGTCCCTGGAGGCGGTGCCGGAGCAGCTCGCGCTCGGCCCGTCCGCCGTGCTGCACGCCATCGCCGACCACGTCGTCGACGACTACCTGGAGGCCACCGCGGCGGTCCAGGACGACATCGACGAGGTGGAGAGCGCGGTCTTCGCCGAGAACGGGCGGAACGTCGACGCCGGGCGGATCTACCAGCTCAAGCGGGAACTGCTGGAGCTGAAGCGGGCCGTGGCCCCGCTGGACCGCCCGCTGGACCGGCTCTCCACCGAGCAGCTGGCGCAGGTCGACCCGCGGATACGGACCTACTTCCGGGACGTCGCCGACCACCTGGCGCGGGTCAGCGAGCGCATCACCGCCTTCGACGAGCTGCTGAACTCCATACTCCAGGCGCACCTCGCGCAGGTCACCATCGCGCAGAACGAGGACATGCGCCGCATCAGCGCATGGGTCGCGATCCTGGCCGTGCCGACCATGGTGTGCGGCGTGTACGGCATGAACTTCGAGCACCTGTGGGGCAAGGACTCGGTCTACGGATATCCGGTGGTCATGGTCGTCATCGTGGCGGCCTGCGCGGTGATCCACCGGGGCTTCAAGCGCAACGGCTGGCTGTAGCGGCGCGCGGGCGGCGTCGCGCGCGGGCCGCGCCGGTACGCGGCGGCACGGCCCGCGTCGCTCAGTGCCCGGCCGTGCCCAGCGCCTTGGCCTCCTTCTCCGGGGGCACGCCCTTCTGCGGGCGGTCCGGCCGCTGCGGCGCCTGTCCGCCCAGGGACCGCAGCCACTCCCAGGTGTCCGCCACCGTCTCCGCCACCGGCCGGCAGCGCAGCCCCGCCGCGTGGGCCTTCTCCACCCCGGTCCGGTGGAGGGTGTCGTGGTACCCCGCGTACTCCGGGCCCTCCGGTGGCACCCACACCGGCAGCTCCGTCCACGGCTCGATGCCGGCGGCCAACACGTCCTCGGGCGCGGTCCAGCGCAGCTCGGCGGCGGCTCCCGTGGCCGCCACGCAGGCCTCCAGCAGGCTGCCCATGGTGGCGTGCCCGCTCCGGCAGACCAGGTTGTACGGGCCGGACAGGCCCGCCTCGACGGCGTGCAGGATCCAGTCGGCGAGGTCGCGGACGTCGATGTACTGGAGCGGGAGCCCGGCCGGGCCCGGCGCCAGGACGGGGCCGCCGCGGGCGATGCGCGACAGCCACCACGGCAGCCGTCCGACGTTCTCGTACGGGCCGAGGATCAGCCCGGCCCGCGCGAACAGCGCCCCCTCGGCGCCGAAGGACTCCAGGGCCGCCAGCTCACCGCCCCGCTTGGCCTCCGCGTACGGCACGTCGCCCGCGTCCGGCGCGCCCGCCACCACCGGGGCCTCCTCGCCCAGCCCCGGCGCCTTCGGGAACTCGTAGACCGAACCGCTGGACACGTAGGCGTAGCGCTCCACGCGGCCCGACAGCAGCCGGGCCGTGTCCCGCACCGCAGAGGGCGCCCAGCTCCAGGTGTCCACGACCGCGTCCCACTCCCCCGTGCGCAGCGCGGCGAGCCCCTCCGGGGCGGTGCGGTCCCCGTGCAGCACCGCCGCGCCCCGCGGTGCCTCGTGCCGGCCCCGGTGGAAGACCGTGACCTGCCATCCCTTCGCGAGCGCGGCCTCGGTCACGGCCCGCCCGACGAACTCCGTACCACCCAATATCAGCAGTCTCATGGCGCTGACTCTGCCCGCACGGCCGTTCGGTCGCACCGCACCTCGCTGTGAGCGGAATCGGCAGGTGACGGTCGGAAGTCTCCAGAACCGCGCGCCGAAGACTGTAGGGAGTCACACCGCCTGGCGCGCTCGCACCGCCAACACTTGTGAGGTCGATATTCCGCTTCCATTCGCCCGCAGGGGGAGAGATGACCGGGTCGCGCGTCCTGGCGCTGGGCCACTATCAGCCCGCCAAGGTGCTCACCAACGACGACCTGGCCGAGTTCGTCGACACCGACGACGCCTGGATCACCAGCCGGGTCGGCATCCGTACACGCCACATCGCGGCGCCCGACGAGACCGTGGACGCGATGGCGTCGGCGGCCGCGGCGAAGGCGCTCGCGGCGAGCGGCCTGGCCCCGGCCGACATCGACCTCGTACTCGTCGCCACCTGCACGGCCACGGACCGCTCGCCGAACACGGCCGCCCGGGTGGCCGCCCGGCTCGGCCTCCCGGCGCCCGCCGCGATGGACGTCAACGTGGTGTGCGCGGGCTTCACCCATGCCCTGGCCACCGCCGACCACGCCATCCGGGCCGGCTCGGCGCGCAATGCGCTGGTGATCGGCGCCGAGAAGTTCACCGACGTCGTGGACTGGACGGACCGCTCGACCTGCATCCTGGTGGGCGACGGCGCGGGCGCCGCCGTGGTGACGGCCGCGGCGGAACCGGAGATCGGCCCTGTGCTGTGGGGCTCGGTGCCCGAGATGGGCGACGCGGTGCGCATCGAGGGCGAGCCCGCGCGCTTCTCCCAGGCGGGCCAGACGGTGTACCGCTGGGCCACCACCCAGCTGCCAGCCATCGCCCGGCAGGTGTGCGAGCGCTCCGGCGTACGCCCCGAGGAGCTGGCCGGCGTGGTCCTGCACCAGGCCAACCTGCGGATCATCGAACCGGTCGCGGAGCGCATCGGTGCGGTCAACGCGGTGATCTCCCGGGACGTCGTGGAGTCCGGCAACACCTCGGCGGCGTCGGTACCGCTGGCCTTCTCGAAGCTGGTCGAACGGCGCGAGGTCCCCTCGGGCGCGCCGGTCCTCCTCTTCGGGTTCGGCGGCAACCTCTCCTACGCGGGCCAGATCGTCCGCTGCCCGTAGGTGCGGCGCGGTGCCCGTACGCCCTTGGAGACTGCGCAGTGCCCGCACGAGTGCACGGCGCGGGGGACGTCCGATTCGTTCAAGACGGCCGCCTCACGCCTTCGTACGCTCGGCCCATGACTGACCGAACCACTGCCCACCACACGTCCGAGAACCCCGCCGAGCGGTCCGTCCCCGCGCCCCGGTTCGCCGCGATCGGCCTGGTCACCGCCGACATGGCCGCCTCGCTCGCCTTCTACCGGCGCCTCGGCCTGGACATCCCGGCGGAGGCCGACTCCGCCCCGCACGCCGAGGCGCAGCTGCCCGGCGGGCTGCGGCTGATGTGGGACACCTACGAGACGGTGCGCTCCTTCGCCCCCGACTGGACGCCGGCCCACGGGAACTCACCCGGGCTCGCCTTCGAGTGCGCGGCCCCGGCGGCGGTCGACGCCCTGTACGCGGAGTTGACCGGCGTCGGGTACCGCGGCGAGAAGAAGCCGTGGGACGCCGTCTGGGGCCAGCGTTACGCCGTCGTCCTGGACCCGGACGGCCACGGCGTCGACCTCTTCGCGCCGCTGCCCTGACAACGCGCCGGCCTCGGCCGGGCCCGTCACCTCAGAACACCGACCACCCGGTGAGCGTCGTGAAGTGGTCCAGGGCCGCCGCGCCGGCGACCGAGTTGCCGCGCGCGTCCAGCCCCGGGCTCCATACGCACAGCGTGCAGCGCCCGGGGACGATCGCCACGATGCCGCCGCCCACGCCGCTCTTGGCGGGCAGCCCCACCCGGTACGCGAACTCGCCCGCGGCGTCGTACGTGCCGCAGGTCAGCATCACCGCGTTGATCCGCTTGGCATCACGGGCCGCCAGCAGCCGGGACCCGTCGGCGCGCAGTCCGTGACGGGCGAGGAAGCCGCCGGCCGTGGCCAGGTCCCGGCAGCTCATCTCTATCGAGCACTGCCAGAAGTAGTGCTCGATGACGCTGGGCACCGGGTTCTCCAGGTTGCCGAAGCTCGCCATGAAGTGGGCCAGCGCGGCGTTCCGGTCCCCGTGGTCGGCCTCGGAGCCGGCCACCGCCCGGTCGAAGCCGATGTCCGGGTTGCCGCTCTCCTCCCGCAGGAAGTCCAGCATCGCGGTGGAGGCGTCGCCGGTGAGGGTCTGCAGCCGGTCGGTGACGACCAGCGCTCCGGCGTTGATGAACGGGTTCCGCGGGATGCCGTGCTCCCACTCCAGCTGCACGAGGGAGTTGAACGGCGTACCCGAGGGCTCGCGGCCCACCCGCTCCCAGATGCTCTGGTCCCCCTCCGCCAGGACGAGGGCGAGCGAGAACGCCTTGGAGACGGACTGCACGGAGAACGGGACCTCCCAGTCCCCGACCCCGTAGACGTCCCCGTTGATGTCGGCCAGCGCGATCCCGAAGCGGTCCGGCGAGACCCGCTCCAGCGCGGGGATGTAGTCGGCGACCTTCCCCTGCCGCACGAGCGGCTTCGCGTGTGCCGCCACCTCCTCCAGAACGCCCTGGTAGTCCATGGTCCATACGCTATCCCGGCGCGATGACCACCCCCAGCGGAGCACCTGCCAGCGTCTTCACCTCACGCGCCAGGTGGGCCTGGTCGGCATACCCGGCGACCGCGGCGACCTGTGCGTACGGCATGCCGGAGCGGGCCAGGTCCAGGGCACGCACCAGGCGCAGCACCCGGCCGAGGGTCTTGGGGCCGTACCCGAAGGCGGCCAGGCAGCGGCGGTGCAGCTGGCGCTCGCCCACGCCCACCGCGTCGGCCAGCTCGCCGACCGGTGTGCCCCGGGCCGCCGCCCGCGCGATGAGGGCACCGGCCGGGTCGGGGGCGGCCCCCTCGCGCAGCCGGCCGGCGGCCACCGCCTCCAGAAGCCGGCCGGGCGTGCCGTTCCCGGCCGGTCGGGTGGCCTCGGCCAGCTCGTCGGCCAGCCGCCGCACCCGGCTCGCCGGCCACAGGTCGTCGAGGGGGACGCGCAGATCACGGAGTACGTGCGCGGGCACCCCGAAGACGGCGGGGCCCTGTCCCGGGGCGAAGCGCAGGCCGACGACCGGCGACTCCGGGGCGCGCTCGGGAGGCTGCGGCAGGTGGGCACGGGTGTCCGGCCCCGCGACCAGCAGCCGGCCGTCGTACCAGATCAGGTCCGTGCAGCCGTCGGGCAGCACGGGGCGTGGCGCCGGTTCCGGGGACTTGGTCCACACGACCGCGCCGGGCAGCTCGGACGGCCGTTCCCGGTACACGTCCCCAGCCTGGCACGGGAACCGCCGCCGTGCCCCGCCCGTTGTTCGGGTACGGCACGCACCGGCCCGGGCAGGACGGGCGCCGGTGTCTGCGCACCGAAGGACCGACGCAGGAGGCAGCACGATGGCGGGATTCCTGGACCGTGCCAAGGAGCAGGCGCAGCGCGGCCTGGCTCAGGGCAAGCAGAAGGTGGACGAGGTGCAGCAGCAGCGCGCGGGCGCCGACCTGCTGAAGCGGCTGGGTGCCGCGTACTACGCGGAGCGGCGCGGCAGCGGTTCCCCGGAGGCCACGGCGGCGGCGGTGCAGGCCCTCGAAGCCCACATCGCGGTGCACGGGGACGGCTTCCTGCGCGGCACCTGACGACGGCGGGCGCGGGTCGTGCGCCGCAGCGGGCACCGGCGCGCGCCGTGTGGCGGAGTTCCCTGGGTGCCCTCGCGCGAAACCCGGCCTGCGGGGACATATGTCCAGCGTATGCCCCGTAAGCGGCCGGTTCGGCTCGCATTGGCCGCGAACTGCTGACCCCGAACCTCCCGTTCCAGTACAAGCGATTTACGAGGCGGTACGCGATCGGTGGCCGCCGTGCACCTGGAACGGAGGCGTCCATGGCCTCACCCATGTCGGCGGACAGATTCCTCGAAGCGCTGCGGGACGAAGGGCTGCGCGTCGTCGAGGTCGGCGACTGGCGCACCCACAACCGCAACCACAAGGGGCCCTGGGGCGGCGTGCACGGCGTGATGATCCACCACACCGTGACCTCGGGCTCGGAGGAGACCGTGCAGCTCTGCTACGACGGCCACCCGGAGCTGCCGGGTCCGCTGTGCCACGGCGTGATCACCAAGGACGGTACGGTCCACCTGGTCGGCCACGGCCGCGCCAACCACGCGGGACTCGGCGACGGCGACGTCCTGCGGGCGGTGATCGCCGAGAAGCGGCTGCCGCCGGACAACGAGGCCGACACCGACGGCAACCGCGTCTTCTACGGCTTCGAGTGCGAGAACCTGGGCGACGGCGCGGATCCCTGGCCGGACGTCCAGGTCGAGGCCATCGAGAAGGCGGCGGCCGCGCTGTGCCGGGTGCACGGCTGGACCGAGCGCTCGGTCATCGGCCACCTGGAGTGGCAGCCGGGCAAGGTCGACCCGCGCGGCTTCACGATGGACGCGCTGCGCGAGCGCATCGGTAAGCGGCTGCAGTGACCCGGACCGGCCCACGACCACCATGAGCCGCAGCGGCCCACGGTCGTGGTGACCCGGACCGGTGTCCGGCCGCGGCCGCCGGGCGGGCCGGAGCTCGGCACGGCAGTGGCCCGGACACCGATTCGATTCGCGGCGGCTGCCGCACCGACAATGGGGGCGTGACCGGCACCGTCCCCGACCCGATGACGCTGCGGCCGCGCCTGCCCTCCCCGGTCCAGGAGATCGAGGACGACCGGTTCGCGCGCCGCGGCATACGCCTGCTGCTCAAGCGGGACGACCTGATCCACCCGGACCTGCCGGGCAACAAATGGCGGAAGCTGGAGCCCAACCTCCGCGCCGCCGCGGCGGCCGGGGACCGCACGCTCCTCACGTTCGGCGGCGCGTACTCCAACCATCTGCGGGCCACGGCCGCGGCAGGCCGCCTGCTGGGCCTGGACACGATAGGCGTCGTACGGGGCGAGGAGCTGGCGGACCGGCCGCTGAACGGATCCCTGGCCCGCTGCGCGGCCGACGGCATGCGGCTGCACTTCCTCGACCGGGCCCGCTACCGCCGCAAGGACGCCCCCGAGGTGCTCGACGCGCTCCGCGCCCGCTTCGGGCCGTACCGCCTGGTCCCCGAGGGCGGCAGCAACGCGCTCGCCGCCCGCGGCTGCGCAGCGCTGGGCCACGAGCTGGCCGGGGCCGCCGACGTCGTGGCCGTGGCCTGCGGCACCGGTGGCACCCTCGCAGGCCTGGCCGCCGGGCTCGCCCCGGGACAGCGGGCGGTCGGCTTCCCCGTACTGAAGGGCGGCCCCGGGCCGGACCACTTCCTGGCGGCGGACGTGCTGCGCCTCCAGGAGGCGGCCTTCGGGGGCCGGCGCGGCGACTGGCGGCTGGACGCGGACTTCCACTGCGGCGGCTACGCGCGCACCACGCCCGCGCTGGAGGCGTTCGCCGCCGACTTCGAAGCGCGGCACGACCTGCCGCTGGAGCGCGTCTACGTGGCGAAGCTGCTGCTGGGCCTCGTGACGCGGGCCGAGGAGGGCGCCTTCGCGCCGGGCACCACCGTGGCCGCGGTGATCACCGGCACACCGTGACGCGGCCTGTCTTGTGGGGCGGCGCATCCCGTAGCGCGGCGTACGGCGTGCCTCGTAAGACCGCGTACGGCGTGCCTCGTACGGCCGCGTACGGCGTGTTCCGTAGGGCGGTGTTCGAGTGCCTCCTGGGGCCCGGCCTCTGCCGCTACTCCGGGCTCACCGTCTCCCGATAGGCCGCCGCCTCCTCCAGGTCCAGGCGGCGCAGCAGGGTCCGCAGCATCTCGTCGTCGATGCGCCGCGCGTCCCGCAGCTGCACGAAGACCTCGCGCTCCGCGCCGATCATCTCCCGCGAGAGCCGAAGGTAGGTGGCCTCCACCGACTCCCCCGTCGCCGCGTTCGGCGGTCCCAGCCGCTCCCACACCGCGTTGCGGCGCCGTTCCAGGACGGTGCGCAACCGGTCCTCCAGCGGCCCCGGCAAGGCGTTGCGCGGGTCCTCCAGGAGCTTGCGCAGTCGCTCTTCCGCCGCGTCCGACGCGTCGTTCTGGGCCTGCGCCTCGGCGAGCGTCTGGGCCTGCGGATCAGGGCCGGGCAGCTTCAGGGCCCGGATCAGCGGCGGCAGCGTCAGCCCCTGGATCACGAGGGTGCCGATGACGGTGCTGAAGGTCAGGAACAGCACCAGATTGCGCGCCGGGAACGGCTCCCCGTGTACCGCCACGGGGATGGAGAAGGCGATGGCCAGCGAGACCACGCCGCGCATCCCGGCCCACCCCACGATCACCGGCGTCGCCCGGGTCACCCCGGGCTCGCGCTCCCGGATGCGCGCCGACAGCCACCGGGGCAGATAGGTCGCGGGGAAGACCCACACGAAGCGCGCGAGCACGACCACCACGAAGACCACCGCGGCATACGCGAGGGCCTGCGCCGTGCTGAACTGCCCCAGCCCGCGCAGGACGACCGGCAGCTGCAGCCCGATGAGCGCGAACACCGCGGACTCCAGCACGAAGGAGACCATCGACCACACCGCGGCCTCCTGGAGTCGCGTCTCGAAGTTCACCTGCCAGGAGCGGTGCCCGAGATAGAGCCCGACCACCACGACGGCGAGCACTCCGGAGGCGCCGACCTGCTCCGCCGCCGCGTACGCCACGAACGGGATGAGCAGCGACAGGGTGTTCTCCAACAGTGCGTTGTCCCGCAGCTTGCAGCGCAGCCAGTGCAGCGGCCCCATGAGGACCAGCCCGATCCCGACGCCGCCGACCGACGCGATCGCGAACTCCTTCAGCCCGCCCGCCCAGGTCGCCCCCGCGCCGACGACGGCGGCCAGCGCCACCTTGTAGGCGGTGATCGCGGTGGCGTCGTTGACCAGCGACTCACCCTGCAGGATGGTCGTGATCCGGCCGGGCAGCCGCAGCCGGCGCGCGATGGCGGTGGCCGCCACCGCGTCCGGGGGCGCGACGACCGCACCCAGCACGAGGGCCGCGGTCAGCGGCAGGTCCGGGATCACGAGGTACGCGGCGTACCCGACGGCCACCGTCGCGAAGAGCACGTAGCCGATCGACAGCAGCGCCACGGGGCGCAGATTGGCCCGCAGGTCCAGGTAGGAGCTGTCCAGCGCCGCCGTGTGCAGCAGCGGCGGCAGCAACAGGGGCAGCACGACGTGCGGGTCGAGCGGGTAGTCGGGGACGCCGGGCAGGTATCCGGCACCGAGCCCGGCCGCGACGAGCAGCAGGGGTGCGGGCACCGGGGTGCGCCGCGCCAGTCCCGCCACCGCCGCGCTCCCGGCGACCAGCAACAGCAGTGGCATCACGTCCATGGCACGACCCCGTCCCCACGTTCCGGCTAACCTGGCAATCATGAGCGAGTGCCCGCACGTTCTCGAACTGCCGCGCCCCGAACCGGCCGCGCTGAGCGACACCTGCCCCGAGTGCCTCGCCATCGGCAGCCACCCCGTGCAGCTGCGACTCTGTCTGGTCTGCGGCCACGTCGGCTGCTGCGACTCCTCGCCGTACCGGCACGCCACCGCACACTTCGAGACGACCGGGCACCCGGTGATGCGCTCCTTCCACGCCGGCGACGACTGGCGCTGGTGCTTCGCCGACAAGTCCCTGGTCTGAGCGCGGGCGCCGCGCGGTCGGTGGCGTTCGGCGGCGCGTGCACGGGACCTCCGTCCCGCTTGCCGGTGGCCTTCGCCACGGCTGATTGTCAGTGGTGGCCGCTAGCCTTCAGAGCATGATCCGCACTGCGCAGCCCGCCGACGTACCCGCCATTCACGCCATGATTCGCGAACTCGCGGAGTACGAGCGCGAACCTGAGTCGGCGAAGGCGACCGTGGAGCAACTGCACGACGCTCTTTTCGGTGACCACCCGGCCGTCTTCGGACTGATCGCGGAGGAGTCGGGCGAGCCCGTGGGCTTTGCCCTGTGGTTTCGGAACTTCTCCACGTGGACGGGCACGCACGGTGTTTATCTGGAGGACCTGTACGTCCGCCCCGAGCACCGCGGTGGCGGACACGGCAAGGCGCTCCTGGCCGCCCTGGCGCAGCTGTGCGTCAGCCGGGGGTACGGACGTTTTGAATGGTCAGTCCTGGATTGGAATGAACCGTCCATCGGTATATACAAGTCGATCGGTGCACAGCCCATGGACGAATGGACCGTCTTCCGGCTCACTGGAGAGGCACTGCACGCGCTCGCAGCAACTGCAGATGTCAACGCAGCGTAACCGGAGCCGATTTGGCAGTGCAGACCCCTAGCCACTGTCCGTACCCGTAGGCTTACAATGAGTGACACTCGTGGGTTTGCGGGACACTGCGAGTCCCATCGTCGTGCCAGGTAGGCAGCCACGCCGATCCCGGGCGACATCGCACCGCAGATCGCGATAGCGTCACACAGCGCATGCGCGGTGCCGGGTGGCCGTTCCTTCCGCCGGGAGGATCCGGTCCGGCATGAATATCAGCTCAAACAGCTTGTGTCACCTTGGAGGTGAGGGTGTCCCAGATCGCAGGCGAGCCCGGGAATCAGGACTTCGTGGAAGTCCGGCTGCCCGCTGCGGGTGCCTACCTTTCGGTGCTGCGTACGGCCACGGCCGGACTGGCAGCCCGGTTGGACTTCACCCTCGACGAGATCGAGGATCTACGTATCGCCGTCGACGAGGCGTGCGCGATCCTCCTCCAGCAAGCCGTCCCCGGCAGTGTGCTGAGCTGCGTCTTCCGCCTGATCGACGACGCGCTGCAGGTGACCGTGTCGGCTCCCACCACCGACGGCCGCGCCCCCGAGCGCGACACCTTCGCCTGGACGGTGCTCTCGGCACTGGCCGGCAAGGTCGACTCCACCGTCGCAGAGGACCAGACGGTCAGCATCAGTCTGTACAAGGAGCGCGGCGCCGGTCCCGGACCGTCATGACCGAAGAGGGGGCCCTGTGAAGGATCTGGAGCGCGGCGCGCGGATGGAGCCGAGACTGGCCATCCCCGAGCAGCAGGCCCGGCCGCATCCGATGGGCACGGACGACCTCAGCGGCCGGTTGAACGCGGCGGAGCAGGCAGAGCGGGCGGACCACATGGACCACAGCGAGCAGCAGCGGCAGCAGCAGGATCCGCAGCATCACCCCCATGATGCGCACGATCCGCAGGACCGCAGCGGTGCCCGCGCGATGTTCTACGAGCTGCGCAAGCTTCCGGAGGGCTCCGACGAACGCGCGGAACTGCGCAACACCCTGGTCCGGATGCACCTGCCCCTGGTGGAGCATCTCGCCCGGCGCTTCCGCAACCGCGGCGAGCCGCTGGACGACCTGACCCAGGTCGCCACGATCGGCCTGATCAAGTCGGTGGACCGGTTCGATCCCGAGCGCGGCGTGGAGTTCTCCACGTACGCCACCCCGACCGTGGTCGGCGAGATCAAGCGGCACTTCCGCGACAAGGGCTGGGCGGTCCGGGTGCCTCGCCGGCTGCAGGAGCTGCGACTGTCGCTGACCACGGCGACCGCGGAGCTCTCCCAGCGGCACGGCCGTGCGCCCACGGTGCACGAGCTGGCCGAGCATCTGCGCATCTCGGAGGAGGAGGTGCTGGAGGGCCTGGAATCGGCCAATGCCTACAGCACCCTCTCGCTGGACGTTCCCGACACCGACGACGAGTCTCCCGCGGTCGCCGACACCCTGGGCGCCGAGGACGAGGCGCTGGAGGGCGTGGAGTACCGCGAATCCCTCAAGCCGCTGCTGGAGGACCTGCCGCCGCGCGAGAAGAAGATCCTGCTGCTGCGCTTCTTCGGCAACATGACCCAGTCGCAGATCGCCCAGGAGGTCGGCATCTCGCAGATGCACGTCTCCCGGCTGCTGGCCCGCACGCTGGCCCAGCTCCGCGACAAGTTGCTGGTCGAGGAGTAGCCGACCCCGGCGGGGCGGGAGACCGCCGGATCGCTTTCCCGGCCGCGCGACCCTTGGGCGCGGGCCGCACCGACGGACCACAAGGGGCTCACCGGGCCCCGCGGACCTCGGCGCGGCCCGCGCCCTTCGCGTACGGGCGCCCGCTCCCGCCGTGAGCCGGCGCTCATGCCCGCGCCGGGCCCGTTCCACGGCGCCCACTTGCCCTGCGCGCCCGCGCGAACCCGGGCGTACGGGCCTCCGGCGCGCCCGCGCGCACCATCGCGCCGGCCTGGGCCCGCCTGCGGCCACGCGCCCGCGCAGCCGACCGCGCACACAGAGCCGAAGACTCCTCGTACGGCGCCGAAGGCTCCCCGTACGGCCGAGCGGTCGCCGCACGCCTGTCCTTCCTTCGTCCGAGGGGCTGCTACGCGTCCTCGCGCGGACCGATGCCCAGGGCCTCGGTGGCGGTCGGATTGATCAGGAGGGCGAGGACGACGAGGGCCACCACGCCCAGCACGATGCCGCCCGCGAGCAACCCACCGCCGCCGTTGATCAGCGTCCAGGCCACCGGCAACGCCACGATCTGAGTGATCATCGAGGGCCCGCGGCTCCAGCGTCGCCGCAGCCACAGCCCGCGCGCGGCGATCAGCGGCAGCAGCGCCAGCACGATGAGGGTGATCCCGCCCATCTCGGCCTGCTGCGGGCTGTCCGGTGCGCCGGTGAGCCCGTCGACCAGCATGTAGATCCCGAGGGCCGCCAGCGCGAGCCCTTTCAGGCCCGTGAGCACGGCCGCCGCGGTCAGCCGGCGCGGCCGCGGCCCCGCCGGTCCGGGGGCGGGCGTGGGGGCGGCTGCGGTCCGGTTCTGCTTGCTGCTGCTCACCCCTGAAGGGTAGCGCCGGGGCCCGGTCCACCTGACGGGCAGGGCTGGGCCCCCGTACCAGCAGGTAGGTACGCTGCATCCCATGCGTGCACTTCTTGTGGTCAACCCCGCGGCAACCACCACCAGTGCGCGCACCCGTGACGTACTGGCCCACGCACTGGCCAGCGACCTGAAGCTGGAGGTCGCGCAGACCGAGTACCGCGGTCACGCGCGCGACCTGGCCCGCCGGGCCGCGGAGAGCGGCGAGACGGAGCTGGTGGTCGCGCTCGGCGGCGACGGCACGGTCAACGAGGTCGTCAACGGTCTGCTGACACACGGCCCCGACCCGGAGGGCCTGCCGCGCCTCGCCGTGGTCCCCGGCGGCTCCACCAACGTCTTCGCCCGCGCCCTCGGCCTGCCGAACGACGCCGTGGAGGCCACCGGCGCGTTGCTGGACGCCTTGCGGGACGGCAACGAAAGAACGGTCGGGCTGGGTTTGGCCGCCGGCACAGCGGACACCCAGGACGAAATGATTCCCGAGCGCTGGTTCACCTTCTGCGCGGGCTTCGGCTTCGACGCCGGTGTCGTGGGTCGAGTCGAACAGCAGCGCGAACGTGGCAAGCGTTCGACCCACGCGCTGTACGTGCGGCAGGTCATGCGCCAGTTCATGGGTGACCCGCACCGCCGGCACGGCACGATCACGCTGGAGCACCCGGGCGCCGAACCAGGCACGACGGAGGTGATCGAAGATCTCGTCCTCTCCATAATCTGCAACACCGCCCCCTGGACCTACCTGGGCAATCGCCCGGTGTACCCGGCCCCGCGGGCGTCCTTCGACACCGCTCTGGACGTCTTCGCGCTGACCCGGTTGTCCACGCCGGCGGTCGCGCGCTACGCCACCCAGCTGCTCGCGTCAACCCCCGATCGCGGGCCACAGGGAAAGCACGCCGTATCGCTCCATGATCAGACCGACTTCACCTTGCATTCACAGGTTCCACTGCCCTTTCAGATGGACGGCGACCACCTGGGACTGCGTTCCAGCGTGACGTTCACAGGCGTACGCCGTGCACTGCGTGTGATTGTGTGAGCAGTAGAGCCTAAAGTCCTTTCAGTCGAACGTTTAGGCTGACTTCCACCCCCTAGAAGTACGGCTGTGACCTAGGCGACACCAAGGAATCAAAAAAAAGTTTCCGGAAGGGGTTGTATCCGTCGCCGAGGTTTGCGAGTCTCTTCATGGCGATCGGGACGGCCGCTCTACCGGCCCCCTTGAGAGCCCGAACCCCCTCCTCTTTTCCAGGACCGCACCAGCCCATGCGGGCGTCGGCCCTTCCCTTGCGGAGGGATTCGTGAAAGCGTTCACATTCACAAGCAACTTTCCCGTAATACGAGGAGATGGAGCAGCCATGGACTGGCGTCACCGCGCCGTTTGCCGCGAGGAAGACCCCGAGCTCTTCTTCCCCATCGGCAACACCGGTCCTGCGCTGCTGCAGATCGAGGAAGCCAAGGCCGTCTGCCGCCGCTGCCCCGTCATGGAGCAGTGCCTGCAGTGGGCGCTCGAGTCCGGCCAGGACTCCGGCGTCTGGGGTGGTCTGAGCGAGGACGAGCGCCGCGCAATGAAGCGCCGTGCGGCTCGTAACCGGGCGCGGAACGCCAGCGCCTGAACCAGACGCCCCGTGGCATCCGAGCCGCAGCGCGCAGTACCCCCGATGCTCCCCCATAGCCTGAAGGGCATGGGAGGTACCCCCACCGCAAGATGAGCTTTGAGCCCCGGACCGTAACTCGGTCCGGGGCTTACTGCTGTCCTGAGCCGGGTGCGGGGCCGAGACCGGCTCGCGGCCGGAGCCGCTGCCGCCCCGTACGGCCGACGCACGCCGGGGGCGCACGGAGGCACGTACGGAGTCGGCGCGTCGCCCGGCGCGCTCCTCAGTGCTTGTCGGCCCGTACCGGGATGTCCAGCACCACCTGGGTGCCGCGCTCGGGCGCCGGCAGCATGTCGAAGGTGCCGCCCATCTCGCCCTCGACCAGCGTGCGCACGATCTGCAGGCCGAGGTTGCCGGCCCGCTGCGGGTCGAAGCCCTCGGGCAGCCCGCGGCCGTCGTCCTGGACGGTGACCCGCAGCCGCGGCTCCGCGGGGCTGCCGCCGCGTACCGCGCCCACCTCGACCGTGCCCAGCTCGCCCGGCGCGAAGGCGTGCTCCAGGGCGTTCTGCAGCACTTCGGTGAGCACCATCGACAGCGGCGTCGCGACCTCGGCGTCCAGGATCCCGAAGCGGCCGGTACGCCGCCCGGCGACCTTCCCCGGCGAGATCTCCGCCACCATGGCCAGCACCCGGTCGGCGATCTCGTCGAACTCCACCCGCTCGTCCAGCGTCTGGGAGAGCGTCTCGTGCACGATGGCGATCGAACCGACCCTGCGGACGGCCTCGTTGAGCGCCTCGCGCCCTTGGAGCGAATCCATCCGACGGGCCTGCAGCCGCAAGAGGGCGGCCACGGTCTGCAGGTTGTTCTTCACCCGGTGGTGGATTTCCCGGATGGTCGCGTCCTTCGTAATCAATTCGCGCTCTCGGCGTCGCAATTCGGTGACGTCGCGCAGCAGCACGAGTGAACCGATGTGCGTGCCCTTCGGTTTGAGCGGGATGGCGCGCAATTGAATGACGCCGTCCTCCCCCTCCACCTCGAATTCGCGCGGCGCCCAGCCGCTGGCGAGCTTCACCAGGGCCTCGTCGACGGGGCCGCGCGCCGGCGCCAGTTCGGCGGTGGCGCGGCCGAGGTGATGGCCCACGAGGTCGGCGGCGAGTCCGAGGCGGTGGTAGGCGGAGAGCGCGTTGGGGCTGGCGTACTGGACGACGCCGTCGGCGTCGAGCCGGATGAGCCCGTCGCCGGCGCGTGGCGAGGCGTCCATGTCGACCTGCTGGCCGGGGAAGGGAAACGATCCTGCAGCGATCATCTGCGCCAGGTCGGACGCGCTCTGCAGGTAGGTCAGCTCCAGCCGGCTGGGCGTCCGCACGGTCAGCAGGTTGGTGTTCCGCGCGATGACGCCCAGCACCCGGCCCTCGCGGCGCACGGGGATGGACTCCACCCGTACCGGTACCTCCTCGCGCCACTCGGGGTCGCCCTCGCGCACGATGCGGCCCTCGTCCAGCGCGGAGTCGAGCATGGGGCGGCGCCCGCGCGGCACCAGATGGCCGACCATGTCGTCCTGGTACGAGGTGGGCCCGGTGTTCGGGCGCATCTGCGCGACCGACACGTACCGGGTGCCGTCCAGGGTCGGCACCCACAGGACGAGGTCGGCGAAGGACAGGTCCGAGAGCAGCTGCCATTCGGAGACCAGCGTGTGGAGCCACTCCAGGTCGGAGTCGCTCAGGGCGGTGTGCTGGCGGACGAGATCGTTCATGGAGGGCACGTATGCGAGCCTACCGGCGTACGGTGTAGGCGTTGACCGCGCACAGGCATGGACGCATGAGCCTGGTCTAGTCCACAATGAATCGGTAAAGGCCTCCGCCTTCCCCGCACAGGAAGGCGGATAGAGGACCGAGGCGCTCTCTGCCCTGACTGCGCCGCGGCCTCCGATCGGCCGGACCGGGCGCCGCGAGGAACCGCACACCTCACGGCGTGCACCGGCCGATGTCAGCTCCGGGCTGCGGTGCCGGACAGGTTGAGGGTCCTGTCCCGGCGCCGCGGCCCGCGGGTGTTTTTCGGAGTCTTTTTCCTGCTCCCGGCCCTCTGCCGCTCCCCCGTGCGGGTGATCGGGCGGGCCTTTCGACACGCGACGCGACGCGGCCCCCGCTCCCGGAGGAGCAGGGGCCGCACAGGTGAGGGAGGGGCGCCGGCCGGACGGAGCCGGCGCGGACCGCCGGGGAGGACGATGTCCGCCCCTCCCCCGGTCAGCGGGTCTCGGTGACCTTGGCGAGGGAGCGGGGCGCGTCCGGGTCCTGGCCGCGGGCGATGGTCACCTCGTACGCGAGCATCTGCAGGGGCAGGATCTCCAGGATCGGCTGGACCTCCTCGGCGACACCGTCGGTGGGCAGTGCGAAGCCCGCGGCGGCCTTGTCGACCTCGCTCTGGCTGCCGACGACGACCAGGTCGGCGCCGCGGCCGCGGAGCCGCTCCAGCACCGGCTGGAGGGCCTCGCCGCCCTTGCCCTCGGTGACGATCGCGATGACCGGCGAGATGTTGTCGACCATGGCCAGGGGGCCGTGCAGCAGGTCGGCGCCGGAGTAGGACAGCGCCGGGATGTAGCTGGTCTCCATCAGCTTCAGCGCGGCTTCCTTGGCGGTCGGGTAGCCGTAACCGCGGGAGGTGAGGACCATCCGCTCCGCGAAGCGGTAGCGGGCGGCGAGCGCCTTGACCTCGTCCTGGCGGGCCAGGACGGACTCGGCGAGGTCGGGCAGCGCCTTGGCGGCCGCCCCGTCGCCGCCGCGCAGCCCCTCCACGAAGAGGTACAGGGCCAGCAGCTCGGCGGTGTACGTCTTCGTGGCCGGCAGCGCCTTCTCCGAGCCGGCGAGCACGTCGATGTGGAACTCGCTGACCTCGGCGAGCGGGGAGTCGGCGTTGTTGGTCACCGCGAGGGTGATCGCGCCGGCCGCGCGGGCTGCCTTGGTGGAGGCGACCAGGTCGGGCGAGCCGCCGGACTGGCTGACGGTGATGACCAGGCAGTCGGTGAGGTCGGGCCGGGCACCGTAGGCGGTGGTGGTGGACATGGAGGTGAGGCCGCAGGGCTTGCCGAGCTGCACTTCCAGCAGGTACTTGGCGTACAGCGCCGCGTTGTCGGAGGTACCGCGGGCGGTGAGCAGGACGAAGCGCGGGTTGCGGGCGGCGATCCGCTCGGCGACCTCACGGATCTTGGGAGCACCCTCGGTGAGGATGCGGCGCAGCACGGCGGGCTGTTCGGCCATCTCACCGGACATGATCCGGCCCGGCTGCTCACTGTGCTGGGCCGGCGTCGTGGCGGACATGCTGGGTGCCTCCAGGTGGCAGTTCTATGCGGTTCGTGTGCCCGCGGGCGTCAGCGGCCGGCAGTGCTGCCGGCGATGACCTCCGCGGCGGCCCGTCCGCAAACGCGGGCGGCCCCGTGAGTCGCGATGTGCAGCGCTCCGGTGGGCGGCGCCTGCGGGACTCCCATCTCGACCACGACGGTGTCGGGCCGATCGGCGACGAGAGCGGCGAGGGCGTCGGCCATCCAGGGGTGCCGGTGAACGTCGCGTACCACTGCGACGATCCTACGATCCGCCGCCTCGCGGAGCACATTTGAGATCATTGCGGGCGTACCGGTCTCGGCGGCCTGCGCGGCGCTGAAGGAGCCGGTCTCGGTTCCGGGGAGCAACCGCGTGAGTTCGGCGGCCACGCCCCAGGGCGTCTCGTCGCCCACGGCGATGTTGGCGACCGGGGTGAAGGCCGCGACGTACGCCGGCGTGTTCAGCGGCTCGTACGGGGTGCTGCCCGCCGTCAGCCGTAGTGCCCGCCGGGCGGCCCGCAGTCCGACCTCGGAGTCGGCGGCCGGGCCGGACGCCGTCGCGGCGGCCGTGCGGTACGGCGCTGTCGTGCTCTCCCCCGTGGTCCGGATCCACTGCGCGGTGTCCCGGGTCCACTGCGACAGGGTGCGGACCCGGGCGGCGGCGTCGGCGAGGCGTTCCTCGGGGAGGTCGCCGGAGCGCACGGCGTGCACGAGGGCGTCGCGGAGGCGGAGGACGGTGTGCTCGTCGGCGAGGCCGCCGCCGACGCAGATGGCGTCGGCGCCCGCGGCGATGGCGAGCACGCTGCCGCGTTCGATGCCGTAGGTGGCGGCGATGGCCTGCATCTCGACGGCGTCGGTGACGATCAGGCCGTCGAAGCCGAGGCCGCCGGCCGCCGCGGGTGCGCGCAGCAGGCCGTGCAGGGCGGCCGGGCTGAGGGTGGCGGGCAGGTCGTCGTCGAGGGCCGGTACGAGGATGTGGGCGCTCATGACGGCCTTGGTGCCGGCGTCGACGGCGGCCTTGAAGGGCACGAGTTCGCGGGCGTGCAGGGTGTCCAGGCCGGCGTCGATGCGGGGCATGTCGTGGTGGGAGTCGACGGCGGTGTCGCCGTGCCCGGGGAAGTGCTTGGTGCAGGCGGCGACGCCGGCGGACTGCATGCCCCGGACGTAGGCGGCGGTGTGCCGGGCGACGAGGCCGGGGTCGGCGCCGAAGGACCGTACGCCGATGACGGGGTTGCCGGGGTTGGAGTTGACGTCGGCGCTGGGGGCCCAGTTGAGGTTGACGCCGCACTCCGCGAGGCGGCGGCCGAGTTCGCGGGCGACGGCCTGGGTGAGCGCTGGATCGTCGACGGCACCGAGGGCGAGGTTGCCGGGGAAGGAGGAGCCGCCGCGCACTTCCAGGCGGGTGACGTCGCCGCCTTCTTCGTCGATGGCGATGAGGATGCCGTCGGTCTCGGCGCGCAGGCGGGTGTTGAGGGCGGCGAGCTGTTCGGGGGTGTGGACGTTGCGTCCGAACAGGCCGACCGAGGTGAGGCCCTCGCCGAGGCGGCGCAGCAGCCAGTCCGGTGCCTCGGTGCCGGTGAAGCCGGGCTGGAGGACGGCCAGCGCGTCGCGGGTGAGGGTGTCGGCGGAGCGGGCGAGCGTCGTCATGGGGCGGCGTGTCCCTTCACTGCGCTGGGGCGAGCAGGCGGGCGGGCGGCGGTACGGCCGGGAGTGGCCCGTACAAGGCCGGTGGCGGCCTTCATCAGACCGCATTCGGGCGGGCGCGGGCCGGAGGTCGGCGGTATCGAGCCGTGCCACGCCGACGGCGGCGTACCCGGGAGGGCCGCCCTCGTCGGTGTGCCACGGTGCGGCGGGGTCGTTGCCCTCATCCCTTGACCGCGCCCGAGGTGAGTCCGCCGACCGCCTTGCGCTGGAGGAAGAGGAAGAGGATCAGGATGGGGAGGGCGAAGAGGGAGGCGGCGGCCATGGTGGCGCCCCAGTCGTCGCCGAAGTTCGTCTGGAAGCCGGAGAGCCAGAGGGGCAGGGTCTGCGCTTCGGTCTGCTTGTTGAGGATGAGGACGAGGGGGAACTCGTTCCAGGCGGTGATGAAGCCGAAGAGCGAGGTGGCCATCAGTCCGGGCGCGAGCAGCGGCAGGATGACCTTCACGAAGGCCTGCGGGCGGGAGCAGCCGTCGACCATGGCGGACTCCTCCAGCTCCTTGGGGACGGCGGCGATGTAGCCGCGGAGGGTGAGGATCGTGAAGGGCAGCACCATCACCATGTAGAAGAAGGTGAGCGGTACCAGGCTGTTCAGCATGGCGCCGTCCCGGACGATCATGTAGATCGCGATGACCATGACTTCCCAGGGCGCCATCTGGGCGATCATGAAAGTGATGATGACGCCACGGCGTCCCTTGAAGCGCATCCTGGCGATCGCGAACGACGCGAGCAGCGCGATGACGAGGGACATGCCGACGGCGAGGACGGTCACGGTGACGGAGTTGCCGACGTACGTCCAGAAGTGGGGCGCGGTGACGGCGGTCCGGAAGTGTTCCAGGGTCGGGCTGAGCGGGAACCACACGGGGTCCTCGCTGATGATGTCGCCGGTGGGCTTCAGCGCCGTACTGAACATCCAGTAGACGGGAAAGAGGAAGCCGACGGTCAGGAACAGGGCCGTGGCGTTGGGCCAGATGCGGCCGAAGAGGGTGCGCTTCATCGCTCGTCCTCCTCTTGTCGGAGCACGATGCGGAGGTAGTACGAGGTGAGCGCGAGCAGGATGACGATGGTCAGCAGGGAGATCGCCGCCCCCATGCCGTAGTGCTGGCCGCCCATGCCCTCGATGAAGGCGTAGACGGGGAGGATCTCGGTGAGCCGGTCGGGACCGCCCTCGTTGACGGCGAACACCTGGGTGAAGGCTTTGAACACCCAGATGACTTCGAGGAAGGTCGTCGCGTAGAGGAACGGCCTGATGAACGGCAGCGTGACCGAGGCGAAGCTCTTCCACACGCCGGCGCCGTCGAGGGCGGCGGCTTCGTAGAGCTCCTTGGGGATGGTGGTCGTCGCGGCGTAGAGGTTGATCGCGACGAAGGGGACGGACTGCCAGACGATCAGCACGATGATGACGAAGAAGGTGGAGAACTGGCTGCCGGTCCAGTTGAAGTCCGCCATACCGTGCCAGCCGAGGCGGTCCAGTACCCAGTTGACGACGCCGAACCGCTGGGCGAAGAGCCACTGGTAGACGGTGGTGGCGGCGATGGGCGGCATGGCCCAGGCGAGGACGAGGCCGAAGAGGAGCGTGAGCCGCATCCGGGGGCCGAGCCGGGCGAGAAGAAGTCCGACCAGGGTGCCGACGACCATGATGAGCAGGACGTTGGCGGCGGTGAAGAGGAGGGAGCGGCCGGTGACCCGCCAGAATTCGGCGCTGCCGAGGATCTGGCGGTAGTTGTCGACGCCGTTCCACTCCGTGACGTGCTGGATGAGCTGCCCCATGTTGAGGTTCTGGAAGGACAGCACGCCGTTGGTGACCATCGGATAACCGAGGAGGGCCACGGTGACGGCGAGGGCGGGGAGCAGCAGGAGGTACGGCGCACGACCGGCCGCCCACGCGCGGGGCCGGTGCGGTGGCCGGGGCGGGCCGCCGGCCTTCTCCTCACCGACGGTGCCGGGCGGTTCCCCGGTCCGTCTGCTCTGTACTGACATGGCTGCCATCTCGTTCGCGCCCTCCCCGGCGGTACACCTGCCGGGGGCGCGGTACGTCCCCGGCAGGTGTCGGTGCTTACTGCTGCTGGCTGAGCCGCTTGTTGAATTCGCCCTCGACCTGCTGGGCGGCGTCCTCGGGGCTCTTGCCGTTGAGGACGGCGGTCATGTACGTCCTGATCGGGTTGGGCGGGTTCTCCACCGCGCCCCATTCGGGGATGAGCGGGGTGGTACCGCCGCCCTCGACGGCGGGGGCCGCCGCCTCGCCCGCGAGGTTGCCCTTCAGAGCGGTCTGCAGCGACTCCTTGTTGGGCATGACGCCGCCTTCTTCGGCGAGCTGTCCCTCGAACTTGTCGGAGAGCGCGATCTTCAGGAACTCCTTGGCGAGGTCCTGCTTCCGGCTGCCGGCGGCGACGGCGAGGTTGGAGCCGCCGAGGAAGACGCCCTCGGGCTTGTCGACGGTCTCACCGGGGATGGTGAAGTAGCCGATGTCCTTCTCGATCTTCGGGTTGGCCTTGATCGCGATGGCGGATTCCCAGCCCATGCCGATGAACGCGCCGGTCTTGCCCTTCGCGAAGACCTCGCCCTGCTGCGGGGTGGCCTCGTCCTTGTCCTTGGGGGCCTTGCTGAAGGACTGGTACTGCTTGTAGATGTCCATGGCCTTGGAGACCTTGGGGTCGGCCAGGTTGGAGACCCACTTGCCGCCCTGCTTCTTGACCAGGTCGGCGTCGGTGCCGATGGTGAGGCCGTCGAAGAAGTACCAGTTCTGGCCGGGCAGGTAGAGCGGCTCGGCATCGGTCTTCTTTTCGATCTGCGCCAGGTCCTTGAAGAACTCGGTGCGGGTCTTCGGGGTGCCCTTGATGCCGGCGTCGGCCCAGATCTTCTTGTTGTAGATGACGACGCGGTTGGCGACGAACCAGGGGGCGGCGTACTGCTTGCCCTGGTAGACGGCCGACTTGTTGATGGACGGCGTCCAGTCGGCGCCGATGTCCTTCTTCAGGTCGTCCAGTTCCGCGAGCCCCTGGGTCTTGGCGTAACCGGCGGTCTGGGTGTTGCCGACCTCGATGACGTCCGGCGGGTTCTCCTCGGACAGCGCGGTGGTGATCTTCTGCTGGATCCCGTTCCACTTCTGGATCTCGATCTTCAGCTTCGCGCCGGTCTTCTTCTCGAAGGCCGCCTTGACGTCCTTCGTCCACCCCGCCGGTGTGGAGCCGTCCATGGCCCAGACGGTGAGCGTCTTGTCGTCCGCCCCCGCCGACCCGCCGGACCCGCAGGCCGCGACACTTACCAGCATTCCCGCGACAGCTGTCGCCGCGATCAGCCCACGCTTCACAGCACACTCCCCTAATGGCTGGGTGTGGTCTTTAATGGTTTAGACCAGTGCCCGAAGCTTGGCCTAGACCTTTAGGGGTGTCAAGAGGTGTATAAGGGTCGCAGTCGGCTCCGTTACCGGACCGACATCCGGCAGGCGCGGACCTGCGAGGGAGCATCGGCACCCCACCCGTGCCACCATGTGAGCCGCTACGTACGGAGGAGCCGGTGACGACAGCACGAGTGGAGTCGGAAGGGCGGGCCATGGAGACCGACGGGGCCGGAGCGGAGCCCGGCAGCGGAGCCGCACGCACCGCTCGCGTGCCCAAGTACTACCGGCTCAAGCGGCACTTGCTGGAAATCACCGAGACCCTGCCGCCGGGCACGCCGGTGCCGCCCGAGCGCACCCTCGCCGCCGAGTTCGACACCTCGCGGACGACCGTGCGGCAGGCCCTGCAGGAGCTGGTCGTCGAAGGACGGCTGGAGCGCATCCAGGGCAAGGGCACCTTCGTCGCCAAGCCCAAGGTCTCCCAGGCCCTGCAATTGACCTCCTACACCGAGGACATGCGGGCCCAGGGCCTGGAGCCCACCTCGCAGCTGCTGGACATCGGGTACGTCACCGCCGACGACCGGCTGGCCGGGCTGCTGGACATAGCGGCCGGCGGCCGGGTGCTGCGCATCGAACGGCTGCGACTGGCCAGCGGCGAACCGATGGCCATCGAGACCACGCACCTTTCGGCCAAGCGCTTCCCGGCGCTCCGCCGCAACCTGGTCAAGTACACCTCCCTCTACACCGCGCTCGCCGAGGTCTACGACGTCCGCCCGGCGGAGGCCGAGGAGACCATCGAGACCTCGCTGGCCACCCCGCGCGAGGCCGGCCTGCTGGCCACGGACGTCGGCCTGCCGATGCTGCTGCTCTCCCGGCACTCCCTGGACCACGAGGGGCGCCCGGTGGAGTGGGTGCGCTCGGTCTACCGCGGCGACCGGTACAAGTTCGTGGCCAGGCTCCAGCGGCCCACCGGCTGACCGGCACGGGCGGGGCGACGGCCACGGCCCGAGGCGGTGGCCGCCACCCCGCGGGCGCGGGGACATCGACGAACGGAGCGGAGACGCCGGCGAACGAAGCGGAGGAGCCGGCGACTGAAGTGGAGGAGCCGGCGACTGAAGTGGAGGCGTCGGCGACTGAAGCGGAGCGGACCCGGACGAAACGGAACCGCACATCCCCGTCACCCGGGTTTTCCACAGGGTGTAGCGCACGTCACATCCCCTGTCCTACGGTCCTTCCGTCACCGTCGGGACGGGAGGACGGCCAGTGCGTACGACATCCATCCGAACGATCGTCATCTGGACAGCCGTTGCGCTGATCGGCGCGACCGGCTGGACCCTCCTCGCGCTGAGCCGCGGCGAGGAGGTGTCGGCGGCCTGGATGGTCGCCGCAGCGCTCGGCACGTACGCCATCGGCTACCGCTTCTACTCCCGCTTCATCGCCACGCGCGTCCTGCGGGTCGACAAGACCCGCGCGACGCCGGCCGAGCGGCTGAACAACGGCATCGACTTCCACCCCACCGACCGCCGCGTGCTGCTCGGCCACCACTTCGCGGCGATCGCGGGCGCCGGGCCCCTGGTCGGGCCGGTGCTCGCCGCGCAGATGGGCTACCTCCCCGGCACGATCTGGATCATCGTCGGGGTGGTCTTCGCCGGGGCCGTGCAGGACATGGTGGTCCTCTTCTTCTCCACCCGGCGGGACGGCAAGTCGCTGGGGCAGATGGCGCGCGAGGAGATCGGCCCGTTCGGCGGTGCCGCGGCACTGCTCGCCGCCTTCGCCATCATGATCATCCTGCTCGGCGTGCTCGCGCTGGTGATCGTCAACGCGCTGGCCGCGTCCCCCTGGGGCACCTTCTCCATCGGCATGACGATTCCCATCGCCCTCCTCATGGGGATCTACCTGCGCTTCCTCCGTCCCGGCCGGATCACCGAGGTCTCCCTCATCGGCATCGCCCTCCTGCTCCTCGCCCTCGTCGGCGGTCGCTGGGTCGCGGAGTCCTCCTGGGCCGACACCTTCACCCTCCAGCCGAAAACCCTGGTGATCTGGCTGGTGGCGTACGGTTTCATCGCCTCGGTGCTGCCCGTCTGGACCCTGCTCGCGCCCCGTGACTACCTCTCCACCTTCATGAAGATCGGCACCATCGGCCTGCTGGCGCTGGGCGTGGTGGTCACCCTCCCGACGCTGAAGATGGACGCGGTGACGGACTTCGCGAGCCGCGGCGACGGCCCGGTCTTCGCCGGTTCCCTCTTCCCGTTCGCCTTCATCACCATCGCCTGCGGCGCCCTGTCCGGCTTCCATGCCCTGATCTCCTCGGGTACCACACCGAAGATGGTGCAGAAGGAGACCCAGATCCGGATGATCGGGTACGGCTCGATGCTCATGGAGTCGTTCGTCGCGGTGATGGCGCTGGTGGCGGCCTCCATCATCGACCCCGGCCTGTACTTCGCGATGAACGCGCCGGCCGGCGTCATCGGCGACACGGTCCAGTCCGCCTCGCACGCGGTCGCCCAGTTCGGCTACGCGATCTCCCCCGACCAGCTGACCGCCGCGGCCAAGGCCGTGGAGGAACAGACGCTGCTGTCCCGGACGGGCGGCGCGCCGACGCTCGCCGTCGGCGTGTCCGAGATCTTCTCCCAGGTGGTGGGCGGTTCCGGGATGAAGGCGTTCTGGTACCACTTCGCGATCATGTTCGAGGCGCTGTTCATCCTGACGGCACTGGACGCGGGCACCCGGGTCGGCCGCTTCATGCTCCAGGACATGCTGGGCAACGCCTGGAAACCGTTTCGCGACATCAGCTGGAAGCCGGGGCTGCTGCTGAGCAGCGCGGCCGTGGTCGGCCTGTGGGGGTACTTCCTGTGGGTGGGCGTCCATGAGCCGCTGGGCGGCATCAACCAGCTCTTTCCGATCTTCGGCATCTCCAACCAGCTGCTGGCGGCGGTCGCGCTGGCGGTGTGTACGACGCTGCTGGTGAAGTCGGGACGGGTGAAATGGGCCTGGATCACGGGCGTGCCGCTGGCCTGGGACGCGGTGGTCACGCTGACCGCGAGCTGGCAGAAGGTGTTCTCCGGTGACCCGAAGGTCGGGTTCTTCACGCAGCGCGCGGTCTACCAGGACGCGATCGACGCGGGAAAGGTGCTGCCGCCCGCGAAGTCGATGGACGACATGCACACGGTCGTCACCAACTCCACGGTGGACGGCGTGCTGTCGGCGGTGCTCGCCCTGCTGATCGTCGTCGTCATCGCCGACGCGACCCGCGTCTGCATACGTCACCTCCGCACCCCGGACGCGACCCCGCTGCACGAGGCCCCGTACGTCGCCTCCCGCCTCGTGGCCCCGGCCGGCCTGATCACCACACGCGAGGAGAAGACGGAACTCCTGGCGGCAGCGGGAGCGGGAGCGAGGACAGCGAGGACGGGGACGGGGACGGGCGACGACCGGAGCGAGGGGTGATCAGGTGAGGACACGAGGTGAGGACACGAGGGTGCAAGGGAAGACGAGGTGAGGTCGTGAGGCGGCGATGAGTGCGACACGGGCGGCAGGTGCGACGCGGAGGGTGCGGGCCATGGCGGCAGCACAGTCGGGAGGTACGGCGCACGGGGCGCGAGCCACCGGGGCGGCACAGGCGGGACGGGCCGCCCCCCGGAGTCCTCGGTGGGTGGCCGCGGTGGCGCGGTGGGGCCGTGGCATCCGATGGTACGTACGGGAGTTGACCGGCGAGTCGGCGTACGAACGGTATGTCGGCCACCTCCGTCGGCACGACCCGGACGCGCCGGTGCCCACGCGCCGCGAGTTCGAACGCCGCCGCACGGACGCCCAGGAGGGAGACCCCGGCGCGGGCTTCCGCTGCTGCTGACGGGACTCACCCCCGCACCCCCACCCCGCACCCAAACCGTGTCCGTACCGATATGCGGACGGTGGGTGACGGACGTCGCTCGGGGCGCTTAGATTCCTGGCCATTGCATAGGTGATCGCCAGGGATGGAGCAGCGGATATGACAGAGCCAGCCGAAACACCCCGGTCCG
Organism: Streptomyces niger; assembly: GCF_000718305.1. Lineage (GTDB taxonomy): Bacteria > Actinomycetota > Actinomycetes > Streptomycetales > Streptomycetaceae > Streptomyces > Streptomyces niger. Next base: position 164,039 of record NZ_JOFQ01000014.1, on the reverse strand, counting down.
GGCCGATCGTCACGCCCACGCGTGTGGTGGCCGGCCTGTGCCTGTTCATTCCGTTCGTGGCCATGCTCTGGGTGAGTTCGTACGCGAAGGTCGAACCGACCCTGATCGGCATCCCGTTCTTCTACTGGTACCAGATGCTGTGGGTGCTGATCTCGACGGCGCTGACGATGACCGCGTACAAGCTCGTGCGGCGTGAGCAGCGTGCGCTGCGCGCCCGCAAGGACGGGGGCTCCCAGTGATGCCCCTGGCAATGCAGGCCCCGTCGGCGTCCGGGCACGTCCTCGCGGCCGACGCCTCCGGCGGCGTGAACGGCATCGCGCTCGCCGTCTTCATCTTCTTCTTCCTCGCCGTGACGGTCATGGGCTTCCTGGCCGCGCGCTGGCGCAAGGCCGAGCAGTCCGACAACCTCGACGAGTGGGGCCTGGGCGGCCGCAGCTTCGGCACGTGGGTGACGTGGTTCCTGCTCGGCGGCGACCTGTACACCGCGTACACCTTCGTCGCCGTGCCCGCGGCGATCTACGCGGCGGGCGCCGCCGGCTTCTTCGCCGTGCCGTACACGATCCTCGTGTACCCGTTGATCTTCACCTTCCTGCCGCGGCTGTGGTCGGTGTCGCACAAGCACGGGTACGTCACCACCTCGGACTTCGTGCGCGGCCGCTTCGGCTCCAAGGCCCTGTCGCTGGCGGTGGCGCTCACCGGCATCCTCGCCACGATGCCGTACATCGCGCTGCAGCTCGTCGGCATCCAGGCGGTGCTGGACGTGATGGGCGTCGGCGGCGGCGAGAGCACGAACTGGTTCATCAAGGACCTGCCGCTGCTGATCGCCTTCGGCGTGCTGGCCGCGTACACCTACTCCTCCGGCCTGCGCGCGCCCGCGCTGATCGCGTTCGTCAAGGACGGACTGATCTACATCGTCATCGCGGTGGCGATCATCTACATCCCGATCAAGCTGGGCGGGTTCGACCACATCTTCCACGTGGCGGGCGATGCGTTCGCGCAGACGAACCCGGCGACCGGGAAGCCGCGCGGCGAGCTGGCGAGCGGCCCGAACGCGCAGTGGGCGTACGCGACGCTGGCGCTGGGCTCGGCGCTGGCGCTGTTCATGTACCCGCACTCGATCACGGCGACGCTCTCCTCGCAGAGCCGCAACGTGATCCGCCGCAACACCACGATCCTGCCGCTGTACTCGCTGATGCTGGGCCTGCTCGCGCTGCTGGGCTTCATGGCGATCGCGGCCGGGATCAAGGTGCAGAACGGGCAGCTGGCGATTCCGCAGCTGTTCGAGAACATGTTCCCCGACTGGTTCACGGGCGTGGCGTTCGCTGCGATCGGCATCGGCGCGCTGGTGCCCGCGGCCATCATGTCGATCGCCGCGGCGAACCTCTTCACCCGCAACATCTACAAGGACTTCCTCAAGCCCGGCGCCACGCCCGCGCAGGAGCACAAGGTGGCCAAGTTGGTGTCGCTGCTGGTGAAGGTGGGTGCGCTGGTCTTCGTCCTGACGATGGACAAGACGGTGGCGATCAACTTCCAGCTGCTGGGCGGCATCTGGATCCTGCAGACCATGCCGGCGCTGGTGGGCGGCCTGTTCACCCGGTGGTTCCACCGCTGGGCACTGCTCGCCGGCTGGGCGGTCGGCATGGTGTACGGCACGGTCGCGGCGTACGGCGTGGCCAGTCCGACGCAGAAGCACTTCGGCGGTTCGAACGCGGAGATCCCCGGCATCGGCGAGATCGGCTACATCGGCCTGACCGCGTTCGTGTTGAACGTCCTGGTCACGGTCGTGCTGACGGTCGTGCTGCGGGCCGCGAAGGCGCCGGCCGGGGTCGACGAGACCTCGCCCGAGGACTACACGGCGGACGCCGGCGACAAGGGCGTCCAGGTGGAGCTGCCGCCGGCCACGGCGGGGTCCGTGCACTGAGTCACGGCTGAACCTCCCGCCCGACGGGCCGCCGGTGGGAAACCGGCGGCCCGTTGTCGTACCCCCGGTGCACACTGAGGGTCATGGACCCCATGGATGTCGTGATCAGACGGATACGCACGGAGGAGCACGCGCGGCTGGGTGAGATCACCGCACAGGCGTATCTCGGTGACGGGTTGCTGACGTTCGGGGAGGACGACGCTTACCTGCCGGTGCTGCGGGACGTGGCGCGGCGGGCCGCCGAGGCGGAGGTGCTGGTGGCCGTGGCGGACGGCGAGGTGCTGGGCGGGGTGACGTTCGTGCCGGCGGGCGGGGTGTGGGCGGACATCGCGCGGCCGGGTGAGGCGGAGTTCCGGATGCTGGCGGTCGCGAAGGAGGCACGCGGCCGCGGGGTGGGCGAGGCGTTGGTGCGCGCGTGCCTGGACCGTGCGCGGGAGACCGAGGGCTGTGTACGTGTCGTGCTGTCCTCGCAACCTTCGATGCACGGCGCGCAGCGGATCTACCGGCGGCTGGGCTTCAGGCGGACGCCGGAGCGCGACTGGTCCCCGGTACCGGGGCTGGCGGATCTGCTGACGTTCGCCCTGGAGCCGTTGTCCCGGGAGGCGCCCGGCAACTGACGCCCTGTGAGGGGGGCGGTGGGGGACGGGTGAGGGACGGTGGGGCCGATGGGCCCGGCGGCCTCCGGGGAAGGTGACCATCCGTGCGCAGGGCAGCACGTACCGCAGCCTGGCGACACTAGATATAGGGATGGTCGCGAGGGGCGGCACAAGATGTATGCTCGTCCTCGCTGTCGCCGCAGGGGAATCCGGTGCGAATCCGGAACTGTCCCGCAACGGTGTGCTGAGTAGGCATTTTCCGCCCGCTCGCGAGTCCGATGACCTGCCGACGGTACGCCCGCAGCCGTCCCGGTGCGGGCGTCGAGACGTCCGGGCTCCGTGGGTTGGGCCGGTGGACGCTGCGTGGTGTGTCCGCGTGCCCGGAAGATAGTCCGGCGCGGCTGCCCGTACGCCTCCGTCGCTCCTCCCCTGGCACCGGCCGAGTGAGGGAGAGCACAAGGTGACCATCGCGCCAGCCGAGTCAGCACAACAGGCGCAGTCGGCACAGGAGGCGCGGCCCGCAGTCGCGCAGACTCACGACGGTCCCGGTACGGCCCTGCTGCGCACGCTGACCGACCTCACCGCGGATCTGCCGGCCACCGACCCGGGCAAGGTCGCGGCGGCCGCGCTCCGCGGCCGCAACGCCCGTTCGGACGAGGCGGAGCTGCGCGAGCTGGCGATGGAGGCCGCGGCGGGGCTGATCGGCGACGAACCGCAGTACTCCAAGCTGGCCGCGCGGCTGCTGACGGCCGCGATCGCCGAGGAGGCCGCGAGCCAGGGCGCGACGGGCTTCGCCGCTTCGGTCGCCACGGGCCACCGTGAGGGCCTGATCGCGGACGGCACCGCGGAGTTCGTCCGCACCCACGCCGCCCGGCTGGACGCCCTGGTGGACGAGGCCCGCGCCGGCGGCGCCGACGACCGTTTCGGCTACTTCGGGCTGCGCACGGTGTACTCGCGCTACCTGCTGCGCCACCCACTCACCCGCAAGGTCATCGAGACCCCGCAGCACTTCCTGCTGCGGGTGGCGTGCGGCCTGGCCGAGGACCACTCCGAGCGGGCGCTCGCGGACGTCGCGGAGCTGTACGGGCTGACCAGCACGCTCTCCTACCTGCCGTCCTCCCCCACACTCTTCAACTCCGGCACCCGGCACCCGCAGATGTCCTCCTGCTATCTGCTGGACTCGCCGCTGGACGAGCTGGACTCGATCTACGACCGGTACCACCAGGTCGCGCGCCTCTCGAAGCACGCGGGCGGCATCGGCCTGTCGTACTCCCGGGTGCGCGCCCGCGGTTCGCTGATCCGCGGCACCAACGGGCACTCCAACGGCATCGTGCCGTTCCTGCGCACGCTGGACGCCTCGGTCGCCGCGGTGAACCAGGGCGGCCGTCGCAAGGGCGCGGCCTGCGTGTACCTGGAGACCTGGCACGCGGACATCGAAGAGTTCCTGGAGCTGCGCGACAACACGGGTGAGGAGGCGCGGCGTACGCACAACCTGAACATCGCGCACTGGATCCCGGACGAGTTCATGCGCCGGGTGGAGGCGGACGGGGACTGGTCGCTGTTCTCGCCGGCGGACGCGCCGGAGCTGGTGGACCTGTACGGCGAAGAGTTCGACGCCGCGTACCGGAAGGCGGAGGCCGAGGGGAAGGCCGTCAAGGCGGTGTCGGCGCGCACGCTGTACGCGCGGATGATGCGCACGCTCGCGCAGACCGGCAACGGCTGGATGACCTTCAAGGACGCCGCCAACCGCACCGCGAACCAGACCGCCGAGCCCGGCCGCGTCGTCCACTCCTCCAACCTTTGCACGGAGATCCTGGAGGTCACGGACGACAGCGAGACCGCCGTCTGTAACCTCGGCTCCGTCAACCTCGCCGCGCACCTCGGCGATGAGGCCGCCGGCTGGGAGGAGGCGATGGACTGGGACAAGCTGGACGCCACCGTCCGTACGGCCGTGACCTTCCTCGACCGCGTCGTGGACATCAACTTCTACCCGACCGAGCAGGCCGGCGCGTCCAACTCGCGCTGGCGCCCGGTGGGTCTGGGCCTGATGGGCCTCCAGGACGTCTTCTTCCGCCTCCGCCTGCCGTTCGACTCCCCCGAGGCGCGCGAGCTGTCCACCCGGATCTCCGAGCGGATCATGCTGGCCGCGTACGAGGCGTCCGCCGACCTCGCCGAGCGGCACGGACCGCACCCGAACTGGTCCGCGACCCGGACCGCCCGCGGGGTGCTGCACCCGGACCACTACCCGAACGCCGAGCCGCGCTGGACCGACCGCTGGGCCGCGCTGCGCACCCGTATCGCGGCGACCGGGATGCGAAACTCACTCCTCCTGGCGATCGCCCCCACCGCGACCATCGCCTCCATCGCGGGCGTGTACGAATGCATCGAGCCGCAGGTCTCCAACCTCTTCAAGCGGGAGACGCTGAGCGGGGAGTTCCTGCAGGTCAACGCGTACCTGGTGGAGGACCTGAAGAAGGCGGGCAGCTGGGACGCGCGCACCCGTGAGGCGCTGCGCGAGGGCAACGGCTCGGTGCAGGACGTGCCGTGGATCCCCGAGGAGATCCGGGCGCTGTACCGGACCGCCTGGGAGGTCCCGCAGCGCGCGCTGATCGACATGGCCGCCGACCGCACGCCGTACCTGGACCAGAGCCAGTCCCTGAACCTCTTCATGGCCGCGCCGACCATCGGCAAGCTCAGCTCGATGTACGCCTACGCCTGGAAGCGCGGCATCAAGACCACGTACTACCTGCGGTCGCGCCCGGCGACCCGGATCGCGCAGTCCGCGCGTGCCACGGGCGCCGCCAACACCCCCGTCCCCCAGCAGACGGCCGACCCCGAGGCGGTCGCCTGCTCCCTGGAAAACCCCGAATCCTGCGAGGCCTGCCAGTGACCACCGCCGCCGAAAAGACCACCGTCAGCACCGCTGCGGGAGCCGTCAAGAACCTCCTCGACCCCGGCTTCGAGCTGACCCTGCGGCCCATGCGGTACCCGGAGTTCTACGACCGCTACCGCGACGCGATCAAGAACACCTGGACCGTGGAGGAGGTCGACCTCCACTCGGACGTGGCCGACCTCGCCAAGCTCTCGCCGGGCGAGCAGCACATGATCGGCCGGCTGGTCGCCTTCTTCGCGACCGGCGACTCGATCGTGGCGAACAACCTCGTGCTGACGCTCTACAAGCACATCAACTCCCCGGAGGCGCGGCTGTACCTGAGCCGCCAGCTCTTCGAGGAGGCCGTGCACGTCCAGTTCTATCTGACGCTGCTGGACACCTACCTGCCCGACCCGGACGACCGCGCCGCCGCGTTCGCCGCCGTCGAGAACATCCCCTCCATCCGGGAGAAGGCGGAGTTCTGCTTCAAGTGGATGGACTCCGTCGAGCAGATCGACCGGCTGGAGTCCAAGGCCGACCGGCGCCGCTTCCTGCTGAACCTGATCTGCTTCGCGGCGTGTATCGAGGGCCTGTTCTTCTACGGCGCGTTCGCGTACGTGTACTGGTTCCGCTCGCGCGGTCTGCTGCACGGCCTGGCCACCGGCACCAACTGGGTGTTCCGCGACGAGACGGGCCACATGGACGCCGCGTTCGCAGTCGTCGACACCGTCCGCGAAGAAGAGCCCGACCTCTTCGATGCAGAGCTGGAGCAGCAGGTCACCGACATGCTGAAGGAGGCCGTGGAGGCGGAGTTGCAGTTCGCCCGCGACCTGTGCGGCGAGGGCCTGCCCGGCATGAACACCGAGTCGATGCGCGAGTACCTGCAGTGCGTCGCGGACCAGCGGCTCCAGCGGCTCGGCTTCGCTCCGGTGTACGGCTCGGAGAACCCCTTCTCCTTCATGGAGCTGCAGAACGTCCAGGAGCTGACCAACTTCTTCGAGCGACGTGCGTCCGCGTACCAGGTCGCGGTGGAGGGCTCGGTCTCCTTCGACGACGAGTTCTGAGTCGACGGATATCACGTCGTCGGATTCCGAGTCGACGGATTCCGAGTCGACGGATTCCGACGGCGCCGAGTTCCGGACCGGCTCTTCATGTCCGGCGAATCGGGACCGGATGTGATGAGTCGATGAGCCGCGTTTGATGAGTCGATGACAGCCCGCGGCGGTCGGAAACCCGGCCGCCGCAGGCCGGCTCTCCCCTGGCATGAAGGGCAGTGAGCAGCCAAGGAAACGGTTCATCGACTATCCGCGCCGCGGCCGGGGCCGGCTGCGGCGCTGGCTGCCGTCCTGGCGACAGCAGCTCGGCGCCGCCGTCGTCGGCGCGGCCGGCCTCGCCGGGCTCTTCGCCGTCGGATACGCGCAGGTCGGCATCCCGAACGAGAAGGACGCCGCGCGCCAGGAGGCCACCGTCTACTACTGGTCGGACGGCAGCCAGATGGTGAGCGAGGGCGCCGTCAACCGGCAGAACGTCCCCCTCTCGCAGGTGCCCGATTCCGTGGAACACGCCGTCATCGCCGCGGAGAACGCGAGTTTCTACTCCGATTCCGGGGTCTCGTTCTCCGGCATCGCCCGGGCCGCGGTGAACATGGTGAAGGGGCAGAATGCCCAGGGCGGTTCCACCATCACCCAGCAGTACGTGAAGAACACCTACCTCTCGCAGGACCAGACCCTGGAGCGCAAGGTGAAGGAGTTCTTCATCGCGCTGAAGCTGGACAACCGCAAGACCAAGCAGGAAATCCTGCAGGGGTATCTCAACACCAGCTTTTTCGGGCGGCATTCCTTCGGCATCCAGGCCGCCGCGAACGCGTATTACGGCGTTCCGGCCGAGCGCCTGAACCCCAGCCAGGGCGCGGCGCTGGCCGCGCTGCTCAAAGGCGCCGAACAGTACGACCCGGCGCTGAGCAGGGCCAACCACCGGCGCGCCGTGGCACGCTGGAAGTGGATCCTGGACCGTGAGGTGGAGAACGGCCTGATGAGCCGGGCGGAGCGCGCCCGCTGGACGACATACCCGGAGCCGCGGAAACCCACCACCCCGACCAGCCAGAAGGGGCAGACCGGCTATCTCGTCGATGCCGCGAAGAAATACCTGCGCAGCCGTACGGGCCTGACCGACCGCGATCTCGCCCGCGGCGGTTATCGCGTCCACACCACCTTCGAGAAGGACAAGGTGGCGCTGCTGGCGAAGGCGGTGGCGGACGAGCGTCGCCGCCGCATCGATCCGAAGAAGCGGGCCGCCGACTCGCATGTCGAATTCGGTGCCGCGTCCGTACGGCCCCGGGACGGCGCGATCGTCGCGCTCTACGGCGGCACGGACGCGACGAAGCACTTCGCGAACAACGCGGACACCGCGGGCGTGCCGGCCGGCTCCGCCTTCAAGCCGTTCGTGCTGGCCGCCGCGGTCCGCGAGCAGGGCAGCGCCCCGCCCACCGGGGACGTCACCGTGCCCGTCCCCACCTTCCCGGCCGAGCGGGCGGATGCGACGCTGCAGGCCCTGTACGAGGGCCTCGTGACCTCGGCCCATCCGCCGTTCGTCGCCGCGGGCCGGCGTCCGGGGCTGACGGCGATACGGGACCTGGCGCTCGACGCGGGCCTGCGCAAGGAGAGCCTGGCCCGCCTGGAGCCGACGTTTCCCCTCGGTACCTCCACACCCAGCGCGATCCGGCTGGCCGGCGCGTACTCGCTGTTCGGCAACGACGGCCGGCGGACCGAGCCGTACTCGGTGACGAAGGTGGTGCGCGACGGCAAGCCGCTGCCGGGGCTCACGCCGCCGGAACCACGCCGCGTGCTGACCCCGGAAGCGGCCCGCACCATCGATCGGGCGCTGGGCGCGTTCGCCGCGAAGACGCTGCCCCGGGAGATCACCGCGAAGCTGGCGCGCGGCGTCACCGCGGGCGGCACCGGCCCGCAGGACCGCATGCGGTCGTGCTGGTTCATCGGCAACGACGGCGCGCCCGGCGGCGGCCTGACCACCGCCGTCACCGTCTTCCGCACCGAGCCGGGGACGCCGCAGCTGCTGCCCATGGAGGGCGTGGGCGGCGACCACCGGTTCGGCAACGGCATCCCGCCCCGGATCTGGGGCGCGTACGCCATCGGCACGCAGCGGTGAGCGGGCGGCGGGTGCCGGCCGCGTCAGTCGTTGGCGACGACGGGGTAACGGGGCTCGCGCTCGGCCATCTGCTTGAGGACGTCCTTGCGGTCGCGCTTGGAGAGGCGGTCGATGTAGAGGTAGCCGTAGAGGTGGTCGGTCTCGTGCTGGAGGCAGCGCGCGAAGTAGCCGGTGCCCTGGACGGCGATGGGGTTGCCCTGCGCGTCCTGGCCGCGGACCACGGCGTAGTCGGGGCGGGCCAGCTCGGCGTACGCGCCGGGGACCGACAGGCAGCCCTCGTTGGAGTCGTCCAGCACCCGGCGCTCGGCGGGCAGCTCGTCCAGCACCGGGTTGCAGACCACGCCGACGTGGCGTACGCCCTGGTCGTCCATGCAGTCGTAGACGAAGACCTTCAGGTCGACGCCGATCTGGTTGGCGGCCAGGCCCACGCCCTCGGCGGTGCGCTGGGAGGCGAACATGTCGTCGATGAGCTTCGCCAGCTCGTCGTCGAACTCGGTGACGTCCTTGCACTCCTTGTGCAGCACCGGGTTGCCGACCACGGTGATCGGGCGCGACGTGCCGCGCTCGCGGTAGGCCGTCTCGCGCGCGTCCGCGTCGGTCACGTCGTCGATGAACTCGTCGTCCACCTGCTGCTCGCCGTCTTGATCAAACACCTGCTGCGCCATGTCCGCCGCACGCCTTCCGCGATTTTCCGCAAAGATTCTTCTTAGCTGCCCGTACAGGGTACGGGGGCCCGCCGGGCGCCCGTCGACGGAACCGCGCAGGACTCAGCAGACCTCTTCGAGGTCCCGCCACTCGCGGGTGTCCGGGCTGTCGGCCACCCAGCCGTCCAGCAGGCCCCGCACCAGGCCGGCGGGCGCGGCGATGCCGCACTCGCGCTCGGGTACCCACAGGGATCCGGAGCCGGCGGTGCGGTGCCCCAGCGGACCCGGATGGCCGGGCTCGCTGTGGTCGTGCGGGTCCAGATGCGCGCCGTCGCCCTCGTCGCTGGGCATCCGGCTCTCGGAGCACGTACGGCACAGCAGGCGGACGGAGGACGACCAGTCCTCGGCGGCGTACCCGGCGTCCGCCGCCAGCCGTTCCAGGGCGTCCCGGTCGGCCTCGCCCGCGGCCTCCAGCAGGACGACCCAGGTGGGCACCGGGGAGGGCGCCCACAGCTCGATCTCGTCGAAGACGGGATAGGAGGGTCCGGCGGTGGTGGTGCGCTCGCCGTGCGGGACGCCGTCGTGCAGGACGACCTCGCCCCAGCGGCGTCCGGAGGACGGCAGCGGGATGGAGAGCACCTCGATACGGGCCGGGTCCAGCCGGCGGCCCCAGACGACCTCGGCCTCGCCCTCGGGCGAGAGGCGGACCGCGGCGCTGCCCAGCTGCATGCCGCGGGGCTCCCCGGAGGGCGCGCCCTCGCCCGGCACGTGCAGGCCGTACGCCTGCCAGGCGCGGCGGGCCAGCGGCCAGTCCTGGAGGGCGGTGGCCGCGATGCCGACGTTCCACCAGTCGGGCGCCCCGCTCTCGCGCTCCAGCAGGGCCACGGCGCGCAGTCCTGCGGTACGGGCCTGCTCCCAGTCGTGCCGGAACTTGTGCAGCAGGGCGAGGTTGAACCACGACTCCGACAGCCACGGCTCCATGTCGGCGGCGCGGGTGAGCAGGGCACCCGCGTCCTCGTAACGGCCGTCGCCGATCAGCGTGAAAGCGCGGTCGGTCGCCTGCCGCCACGAGGCGGAGGGCCGGTGCCGTACCTTGCCGAAGATCCTCACGATTCCCGCCTGCCGATTGGTTCCTTGGTGCCGTCCGCCGGACGGCCGAGGGGCCTACTCGACAACCTGCCACAGTTTGCCGCCGGGCTCAGCCCGATGGCCGGTGCCCCCTGCTGCTCCTTGCCTTGTGCAGCCCCCCTGGACCCCGATTTTCGGGGCCCTCTTCGCATCCAACCATGCCCATATCCGGGGCCGCTCATTACCCATCGGTTCCATGACCTTGAACCGGTACCCCGAGACGCGACGGCTACCCCGGCGGCACCCGGCACTCGGGCGGCGCAACCGGTCAGAGCGCGCCGAAGGGCCGCGCGAGGACCCGGGCGAGCGCCTCCACCACACGGGGCTCGAAGTCCTGTGCGGTCGACAGGCGGAGCCGTTCCAGGGCGCGCAGCGTGCCCCCGGGGCCGCCGTCCCCGCCGGCGAGGTCGTCGTAGGCGTTGACGGTGCGCACGATGCGGGCGGGCAGCGGCTGGTCACGGAAGGGGTCGGCCTGCCGCTCGACGATCATCGCGACCTCGGCGGGCACCCCGGTCCGGCGGACGACGGCCCCGCCGAGCAGGGCGATCCTGCGCTGTTCGGCGGGCGGCAGGCCGGCGGTGGCACCGCCGGTCACCGGGTCCACCAGCGAGAGCTGTCCGATGTCGTGCATCAGCGCCGCGTACTCCAGGACGCTCAGGTCGGCCTCGCCCAGTCCCAGTTCCCGGCCCACCGCACGGCTGAGGACGGCGACCCGGCGGGCGTGCCCCTGCGGGGTGTAACCGGCGATCTCGGTGGCGCGGGCGAGCGAGGCGATGGTCTGCCGGTAGGTGGCGCGGACGGCGGCGTAACGGCGGAAGGAGAGCTGGGTGAGGAGCAGCGGCAGGCAGAAGACGGGCAGCGCCCAGAGCCCGGCGACGGCCGTGGCCAGCGCGATGACCAGGCCCGTCGCGCAGATCGCGGAGCCGATGCCGAGCAGGGAGCGCAGTTCGTCGCGGAGCAGCGGGCCGTACGGCCAGCCGGTGCGGGCCCTGGCGAGCGCCGCGGCGAGCACCGCGTCGCACAGGGCGGTGAGCGCGAGCAGGCCGAGGAGGTAGCAGATGTAGTAGCTGCCGTTGCCGATCCAGGCGGCCAGCCGGCCGGTGGTGTAGAGCGGCTGGAAGCAGGTGGCGGCGAAGCCGACGGTCAGGACGCGGCGGGCGATGTGGTCCAGCGCCGGGCCGCGGCCGAGCGCCACGTGGGGGACGAGGCCGACGAGGCCGGCCGCGACGACGACGGCGACGGCCTGCAGGACGCCGTGCGAGGTGGCGCGGCCGCCGACCTCGCCGAGCAGCGCGTAGGCCAGGGCTCCGGCGACGCCGAGCGGGGCGCTCTCGCGGTCGCCGGGCAGCGTGCCGGCACCGCCGCGCGCGGGCGGTGCCGAGCCCCCGCGGGCCAGCTCGCCGACCGCTATGAGGGCGCCGAACGCGAGGGCGATGCCGGGGTCGGAGAGGCCGCGCCAGAGGGTGTGCCCCAGCGCGAGGCAGGCGAGGGCGCCGGCGGCGGCATGGACGAGGACGACGGCGCGGGGTGTGCCGGTGCGGTACGGGACGGCGAGCGGGTCACCGGGCCCGTCGGCGCTCATCGCTCGCCCCCGGCGGGCCCGGGGTGGGGCGCCGTCGCGGTGCCGGGCAGGGCGGCCGTACCGGGGACGGGCCCGGCCTCCGGGGCGGGGTGCCGGTGGAGCGCGGGGCGGGGCGGCGGCACGGCGGGCCCCTCGGTGCCCGCGGTGACGACCTCGGGCTGCCAGCCGTGCCGTGCCAACGCGGCGACCAGGGCGCGGACCATGCGCGGGTCGAGCTGGGCGCCGGCGCTGCGGCGCAGCTCGGTGACGGCGGCGGCGACCGGGCGGGCGCGCCGGTAGGAGCGGGTGGAGGTCATCGCGTCGAAGGCGTCGGCGACGGCGACCACCCGGGCGGATTCGGGGATCTCGCGGCCCCGCAGACCGTAGGGGTAGCCCGTGCCGTCCATGCGTTCGTGGTGGTGCAGGATCGCGGCCCGGGCCTCGCCGAGGAAGCCGATGCCGCGGACGATCTCGTGGCCGTACTCCGGGTGCAGCTCGATGACGCGGCGCTCCTCGGGGGTGAGCGGGCCGTCCTTGCGCAGCAGCCGGGTGGGCACGCCGAGCTTGCCGACGTCGTGCAGGATGCCGGCGAAGCGGATCACGTCGAGGCGGTCCTCGGCCATGCCCAGCTCGCGGGCGATCATGACGGAGGCGCGGCCGACGCGTTCGCTGTGCCCGCGGGTGTAGCGGTCCTTGAGGTCGACGGCCTGGACGAGGGCGCGGATGGTGGCCTGGTGCGCCGCGCGTTCGCGGTGGTACTGCGCGAAGACCCAGCAGGAGATGTACATGGGCAGCAGCACGAGCAGGGCTGCGGGCGGCCCGTAGGAGCTGCGCCACAGGACGGCCATCATCAGCCCGGCCAGGCCGTGCACCAGGTGCGGGGCGAGGGAGCGGAGCAGCAGGCCGCGCCAGGCCGTGCGGGGCGGGTGCCGCTCGGCGGCGATCAGGACGCCGCCGTCCAGGGCGGCCAGTACGGCGCAGAAGACCGTGGTGGCGGCCGCCGCGGGCAGCAGCGCGTAGGGGAACTCCGGGGCGAGGACGGCACGGCTGCCGCCCGCGCCGAAGACCTCGGCGGCGGCCCGGGCGGCCAGGGCCAGTTCGGCGGCGTGCCAGACGCGGCGGGCGGTGGCCGCGCGCTCCTCGGTACGGGAGAGCAGCGCGCCGGGGAGGACGGCCAGGGCGGCCGCCGCGGGCGGCAGCAGGAAGACCCCGGCGAGCAGCACGGGACAGCCCCACCTGGGCGGCATGCCCTCGGCGTGGCCCGGGGCGCCGCCGGAGCGGGCGCCGCGGGCCAGCGCCCGGGACAGCGGGCAGCTCCGCATCCGCTCGCAGGCGGCGTAGAGCACGGCGAGCAGGCCCACGGTGGGCCAGGGGGTGGAGGCGGACGGCAGGGCGGCGGGGACGGCGCAGCCGACCGCCGCCAGCACGGCACATCCGATGTACGCGTACGCGGCCACGGACAGCTGCCGCATGGCGCCTCCTCCCCCACGGCTCCCGGATCCGGTGAGCTTAGAAGGCGTCGGCGGCGCGGTGCGGGCGCATCGGCGGATTGGGCGGGCTCTCGCGCCCGCCCTCACCCGATGGGGTGATCCGGCGCGCTATTCGGCGCGGGCGGCCTCGGTGGGTGCACCGGTGTCCGTCGGGCCGGCCTGGTGGCCGGGGCCCTCAGCGGCGGCGGACTCCTGTTGCGCCTGCTCCAGCACGCTCTTCTCGGGCACGGCCTCGCCGGCCCGGATGAGCTCGATCCGTCCCATGACCTTCGACCGCAGGTCGGTGGGGACGTCGTCGTGGCCGCAGCAGCGCTTCACGAGCTTCTTGACGGCCTGTTCGAGGCCGTACTTCTCCAGGCAGGGCGAGCACTCGTCGAAGTGCTCCTCGAACTTGGTGCACTCCCCGTCCGGCATCTCGCGGTCGAGGTACTCGTACAGGTGGTCCAGGACCTCGGAGCAATCCGTCTCGTGCGGGTCACCGCAGCTCATGATGAGGAGCCTTTCCGATCGTGCGGCTGCTTCGTCGAAGCCGCAGCGCCCGCGCCGGCCGGGACGAGCCCGCGGTCCCGGGCGTAGTCCTCCAGCATGCCGCGCAGCTGTCGGCGGCCACGATGCAGGCGGGACATCACCGTGCCGATGGGAGTTCCCATGATGTCGGCGATCTCCTTGTACGCAAAGCCCTCCACGTCCGCGAGGTAGACCGCTATGCGGAACTCCTCGGGAATCGCCTGCAGGGCCTCCTTCACGTCCGAGTCCGGCAGGTGGTCCAGCGCCTGTGACTCCGCGGAGCGCAGCCCCGTGGACATGTGTGACTCGGCGCGTGCCAGCTGCCAGTCCTCGATCTCCTCGGCCGCGCTGCGCTGCGGCTCCCGCTGCTTCTTGCGGTAGGAGTTGATGAAGGTGTTGGTCAGGATGCGGTACAGCCAGGCCTTGAGGTTGGTGCCCTCCCGGAACTGATGGAAGGACGCGTACGCCTTGGCGTACGTCTCCTGCACCAGGTCCTCCGCGTCCGCCGGATTGCGCGTCATGCGCAGCGCGGCGGAGTACATCTGGTCCAGGAAGGTCAGCGCGTCGCGCTCGAAGCGCGCGTTGCGCTCGGCCTCCGACTCACCCGTCGTCTGCGCGCGGGCAGCGTCCGCCTGGTCCTCGTTACGTGCTCGTGCCGTCCCGTCGGTCCCTGCGTCGGTACCGGTGACCGGACCCACCTCCTCCAACACCGTGCCGGACCCGGATGCGGATCCGCTCGAATCGGAGAATAGACGACGATCCGGTACCACCGCCGCTCCAGCCGTGACGTGGTGTCCCGCCTGGACCTGTGCTGGCTGCGGCATCGACCAGCCGGTCCCCTGCGGTCGGGCCGGGCATGCGATCCCCATGCGGTGGACTCCCATTCCTCGTGCGTACCAGTACGTGGCTGCTGCCTACGCCACCCACAACGAAGCGGGCCCGCCGTGCATTCCCGCCCCCGGTAGTCGGGGGCGGGCGGGTCAGTCGGGCAGCCCGACCAGCCACTCGGCGGCGGCCTCCACGATGAGCATCAGCGCCTCGTCCTGGCCGATGGGGGCCTTCTTCGGCACGGCGAAGCCGTGGTCGGCGTGCGGCACCTCGACGATTCCGGTGCCGTCGGGGAACTCCTCGGGGCGCCCGAAGGGGTCGCGGCCGCCCTGGATCACCAGGGTGGGCACGCCGGCGCCGGTGAGCTCGTCGGCGCGGGACTTCTCGGGCCTGCCCGGCGGGTGCAGCGGGAAGCTGAGGGCGAGAACGGCGTGCGCGCCGAGCTCCCGCGCCGTACGGCAGGCCACCCGCGCCCCGGCGCTGCGCCCGCCCGCGACCACCGGCAGGCCCGGCTTCCGCAGCGCGGGCCACAGCGCCGTCCAGGCGGCGTCCAGGGTCTTCGGGGCGGGCGCCAGCTTCTTGCCCGCCACCCGCCAGGGCTGCTCCACGAGGGCGACGGTGACGCCGCGCTCCGGGAGGGCCGCGGCCAGCGCCGCCAGGTCGCGGGCCTCGATGCCGCCGCCCGCGCCGTGGCTCACGGCGAGCACGGAGCGGGCCGTGCCCTGCGCCTCGTGCCAGGTGATCCGGGCGTCGCCCACGGGTGTGCCGACCGTCTCGCTCTCACTCATGGGCCCATCCTGCCCCGGCGGGCCCCGGGGCGGGCGGCCGGCCGGTCAGAAGAGCGTCTCCTCCTCCGGCACGGCCAGCTCCTTCACCAGCTCGGGGCTGTTGTTGCGGACGTTGCTGACCTCCGTGGAGACGGGGTACGCGCGCATCATGCCGGCGGGCGGCGGCGCGAGCAGGTCGCGCAGCCGGTCCAGGTCGGTGGTGCCCGGGTCGAGCCAGGCGTCCCAGCGGTCGGGCGGGAGGACCAGCGGCATCCGGGGGTGGATGTCGGCGAGCGACTGCGGGCCCGGGCCGCCGGTCGCGCCGGCCAGCGGCGTGGTCTCGGCGGCGGTGGTGACCACGGAGCAGGTAGCCCACCAGGCCTGCGGGTGGTCCGGGGGCAGCGTCGGGTCGCGCCAGAACTCGTACAGCCCGGCCATCGCCATCACCGCGCCCCCAGCCGGGGTGACGAAGTACGGCTGCTTGCGGGGCCGCTTCTTGCGTCCCTGCTCCTCCAGCTGCCGCTCCCCGGCGCCCGTGACCCACTCGAAATAGCCGTCGCCGGGCAGCAGGCAGCGGCGGGCCGCGAAGGGCTTGCGGAAGGACGGCTTCTCGTGGACCGTCTCCGCCCTGGCGTTGATCATCTTCACGCCGACGTCGGGTGATTTCGCCCACGACGGCACCAGACCCCACTTCAAAGGCCGCAGCTGGCGAACCGGACGACGGTCATCGGCGTCTTTGACGGGGCGTTCGAGCACCGCGTAGACGTTCTTGGTGGGTGCGACATTCCAGTCGGGAGCGAGGGTCTCCTCGGGCTCCCACTTCTCGACCTCGAAGATCCCCACCAGGTCCTCGGGCCGCCTGCTCGCCGCATACCGTCCGCACATGTATGCCACAGTGCCACGCCACAGCAAGGGGAGAGATGGACACCGATCACATCACAGACGTATGGGACCGGGTTTTCGCCACCCAGCCCGACCCGTCGGTCTGGCTGGTGGTGGCCACCGCCGTGGTCGCACTGGCGGTGGTGCTCCCCTACGGCGCCTGGCGGATGGCCCGTAACGCCATCACCATCGCGCACGAAGGCGGCCACGGCCTGGTGGCCCTGCTGACCGGCCGGAAACTGGACGGCATCCGGCTGCACTCCGACACCTCCGGGCTGACCGTCAGCCGCGGCAAGCCGCACGGACTCGGCATGATCCTGACCGCGGCGGCGGGCTACCTCGCCCCCTCGCTGCTCGGCCTGGCCGGCGCCGCGCTGCTCGCCGCGGGGCACATCACGGCCCTGCTGTGGGGCGCGACGGCCCTGCTGCTGGCGATGCTGGTGATGATCCGCAACGCGTACGGCGTGCTCACGGTGGTGCTCGCCGGCGCCGCGTTCCTCCTGGTCTCCTGGCTGACGAACGCGGACGTGCAGGCCGCGTTCGCGTACGCGGTGGTGTGGTTCCTGCTGCTGGGCGGGGTACGGCCGCCGTTCGAGATCCAGGGGAAGCGGCGGCGCTCCGGCGGCCGGGTGGACTCCGACCCCGACCAGCTCGCGCGGCTGACGAACGTGCCCGCCGCCGTCTGGCTGGGACTCTTCCACGTGGTGACGCTCTGCTCGCTGATCGGCGGCGGTCGATGGCTGCTGAACCTGTGAGGTGCGGGCCCGCCGAGCCGGGTGGTGCGGCACCGGTTCGCGCGCCGTTGCTTTACCAGTGCCATGTTTCGCGCAGGTTGCTACCCATTTGATCAAGATCTGCACCCCTGGTGAGCCATTAAAGTGAGCTACATGACCGAGAGCCCCGCACACTCCGCCCTCTGGCCAGCCCCCACCGCGCCCGGGGCGGTCGACGCGACCGTCACCGTGCCCGGGTCCAAGTCGGTCACCAACCGTGGCCTGGTTCTGGCCGCCCTCTCCTCCGAACCCGGCTGGCTGCGCCGCCCGTTGCGGTCCCGCGACACCCTCCTGATGGCGCAGGCGCTGCGCACCCTGGGCGTGGGGATCGACGAGACCGTCTCCTCCAGCTCCGCGCCGTCCGGCGAGACGGGCGGCGGTGAGGCCTGGCGCATCATCCCCGCCGGCCTGCGCGGCCCGGCCACCGTCGACGTCGGCAACGCCGGTACGGTCATGCGCTTCCTGCCGCCGGTCGCGGCGCTGGCCGACGGCCCGATCCGCTTCGACGGCGACCCCCGGTCGTACGAGCGTCCGCTGGGCGGCGTGATCGACGGCCTGCGCGCCCTGGGCGCACGCATCGACGACGACCACCGCGGCGCGCTCCCGATGACCGTGCACGGCAGCGGCGGCCTGGACGGCGGCCGGGTCGAGATCGACGCCTCGTCCTCCTCCCAGTTCGTCAGCGCCCTGCTGCTCTCCGCGCCGCGCTTCAACCAGGGCGTGGAGGTGCGGCACGTGGGCGACACGCTGCCGTCCATGCCGCACATCCGGATGACCGTGGACATGCTGCGGATCGCCGGCGCGCAGGTGGACACCCCGGAGGCCGGCGGTGAGCCGAACGTCTGGCGGGTCACCCCCGGCGCGCTGCTCGGCCGCGACCTGACCGTCGAGCCCGACCTGTCCAACGCGCAGCCGTTCCTGGCCGCCGCGCTGGTCACGGGCGGCCGCGTCACCATCCCCGACTGGCCCGAGCACACCACTCAGCCGGGCGACGCGCTGCGCGAGATCTTCACCGAAATGGGCGGTTCCTGCGAGCTGACCGAGCAGGGCCTGACCTTCACCGGCAGCGGCCGGATCCACGGCATCGACATCGACCTGAGCGAGGTCGGCGAGCTGACCCCGGGCATCGCGGCCGTCGCGGCGCTGGCGGACTCCGAGTCCGTGCTGCGCGGCGTGGCCCACCTGCGGCTGCACGAGACCGACCGGCTCGCGGCGCTCACCAAGGAGATCAACGGCCTCGGCGGCGACGTCACCGAGACCGCGGACGGCCTGCACATCCGGCCGCGTCCGCTGCGCGGCGGGGTGTTCCACACCTACGACGACCACCGCATGGCCACGGCCGGCGCGATCATCGGCCTGGCCGTCGAGGGGGTCCAGGTGGAGAACGTCGCCACCACGGCCAAGACGCTGCCCGACTTCCCCGAGATGTGGACGGACATGCTCGGTCCGGTGACGGCCACCGCCCGGAGAGCCTGAGAGTTCCGCCCGATGCGCCGCTACGGCAAGCACACCGACGAGGACGACGTCCGGGTCCGCCCGAACCGCAAGGGGAACCGGCCCCGTTCGAACATCCGGCCCAAGCACGAGGACGCCAGCGAGGGGCTGGTCCTCACGGTCGACCGGGGCCGCATCACCTGCCTGATCGAGGACCGCACGGTCACCGCGATGAAGGCACGTGAGCTGGGCCGCAAGGGAGTGGTGGTCGGCGACCGGGTGATGGTCGTCGGCGACCTCTCCGGTGCCAAGGACACCCTGGCCCGCATCGTCCGGGTCCAGCCGCGCAGTTCCGTGCTGCGGCGCACGGCCGACGACGACGACCCGTACGAGCGGGTGGTGGTCGCCAACGCGGACCAGCTGGCGATCGTCACCGCGCTCGCCGACCCCGAGCCGCGGCCCCGGCTGATCGACCGCTGCCTGGTCGCGGCGTACGACGCGGGCCTGGAGCCGCTGCTGGTGCTCACCAAGTCCGACCTGGCGCCGCCGGACACCCTGTTGGAGTCCTACGGCGCGCTGGGCGTCCCGTACGTCGTGACCAACCGCGAGGAACTGGCCGACGGCGCCGCCGCCGACCGGGTGCGCGAGCGGCTGACCGGGCGCATCACCGCCTTCGTCGGGCACTCCGGGGTGGGCAAGACCACGCTGGTCAACGCCCTGGTGCCGGAGCGGCGGCGGGCCACCGGGCACGTCAACGCGGTCACCGGGCGCGGCCGGCACACGACCACCTCGGCACTGGCCCTGCCGCTCGCGGCCGACGGGGGCTGGGTGATCGACACGCCCGGCGTGCGGTCCTTCGGACTGCACCACATCGACCCCTCGCGGGTCATCCACGCCTTCCCCGACCTGGAGCCGGGCACGGCCGACTGCCCGCGCGCGTGCAGCCACGACGAGCCGGACTGTGCGCTGGACCAATGGGTCGCCGAGGGCCACGCCGACCCGGCCCGGCTCTACTCGCTGCGCCGGCTGCTGGCCACCAGGGAGCGGCGCGAGGGCGACTGACGGGCCGTCGGTCCGGGCGACGGGCGGGCGGAAGATGGCTGCCGCGAACCGGTATCAACTGCATAATCACATCAGGCACGGGCTCTCAGAACGGGCGAAGCGGTCGCCGGACTGACGGAGGCAAACTGATGGCGTGGCTGCTCGTCGTGGTGGCTGGACTTCTGGAGACGGGCTTCGCGGTGTGCCTGAAGCTGTCGCACGGCTTCACCCGGCTGTGGCCCACGGTTGCCTTCTGCGCCTTCGCGCTCGGCAGCTTCGGACTGCTGACGCTGTCGCTGAAGAAGCTGGACGTGGGCCCGGCGTACGCGGTGTGGACCGGTCTCGGGGCTGCCGGTACGGCGGCCTACGGCATGATCTTCCTCGGCGACGTGGTGTCGACCGTCAAGATCGTCTCGATCACGCTCGTCATCGCCGGCGCGATCGGGCTGCAGTTCTCCGGCTCGGCGCACTGACCGGGCCGGGCGCCCGACCGCCGGCCCCGCACGCCGGGCTCAGTGCGCGACCGGGTGGCGCGGCAGCCCCGCGAACGCGCCGCGTACGAGCCGGCCGACCTCTTCGGGGTCGGCGGGTGCGACCACGCAGGACAGGGTGAGCCGGACCGCCGCCGTGCACGCGCTCCCCAGCTCGGTCAGCTCCTCCTTGGGCCAGTCCGCCTCCAGTGCGGCCACCGCGCGGTCGCTGAACCGGCCGACCAGCTCGCTCGGTCCGGGCAGCGGCGCCTCCACCGGCGGCGGCACCATGGGAAAGCCGGTACGGGCCCCCGGCACGGGCAACGGGAGCGACTGGTCGGCGGGCGACGGCAGCCGCTCGTTCCAGCAGCCGGTCAGCACGGCCCGTACGAGGGGGTTGGCGCGGGCGGTGCGCAGCGTCCAGTCGGCCGCGGCGGCCAGCCTGGCCTGCGCCTCCTCGGGGACGCCGGCCGGCCCGCCACGCTCGGCGGCGCTCTCCGGGTCCCGGCCTTCGGGCGGTGCGTCCGCGGCGGGCCGGGCAAGGATGCGCTCCACGCCCGCCAGGTAGCCCTCGGTCTCCCTTCGCACGAGGGCGCGCGCGAGCCCCTGTTTGCTGCCGAACTCGTTGTACAGGGTCTGCCGGGAGACGCCCGCCGCGGCGGCGACATCGACCATCCGGACGCCTGCCCAGGGCCGCACTTCGAGCGCCGCGTAGGCGGCGTCCAGTAAGGAATCACGCGCTGCGGGCATCGTCGCCTCCCAGGCCGTAGTGCCCATATGGCCTTGTGTGCGCACAGAATTGACGCCCCGCCAGGTGGTGTCAAGGGTCCGGAGCGAAGGCCTGCGGACGGGCCCGGGAAGGCCGGGCCGAGATCGCCACGCGCCCCGCGGCGCAGCACATGTTCATTGCGTCGCCAATGAAAAAGATAGTCTGCGCTCATGGCCGACTATCACGATGATCTCCGTCTCGCCCACGTCCTCGCGGACGCCGCGGACGCCGCGACCATGGAACGGTTCAAGGCGCTCGACCTGAAGGTCGAGACCAAACCGGACATGACGCCGGTGAGCGAGGCGGACAAGGCGGCCGAAGAGCTCATCCGCGGCCACCTCGCCCGCGCCAGGCCGCGGGACGCGGTGCTCGGCGAGGAGTTCGGCTCGGAGGGCTCGGGACCGCGCCGCTGGATCATCGACCCGATCGACGGCACGAAGAACTACGTGCGCGGCGTACCCGTGTGGGCCACCCTGATCGCGCTGATGGAGCGCGGCGAGGGGGGCGACCGCCCGGTCGTCGGCGTGGTCTCCGCGCCCGCGCTGCACCGCCGCTGGTGGGCCGCCGAGGGGCTCGGGGCCTACACCGGCCGCAGCCTGACCTCCGCTCAGCGTCTCCAGGTGTCGAGCGTGGGGCGTATGCAGGACGCGTCGTTCGCCTACTCCTCGCTCACCGGGTGGGAGGAGCGCGGCACGCTGGGCGGCTTCATGGACCTGTCGCGCGAGGTGTGGCGCACCCGCGCGTACGGCGACTTCTGGCCGTACATGATGGTGGCCGAGGGCTCCGTGGACATCTGCGCCGAGCCGGAGCTGTCGCTGTGGGACATGGCCGCCTGCGCCGTGGTCGTACAGGAGGCCGGCGGGCGCTTCACGGGCCTGGACGGGACGCCGGGCCCGCACAGCGGCAACGCGGCGGCCTCCAACGGGCTGCTCCACGAGGACCTGCTGAACTACCTGCGGGGCTGAGCGCCCGGCACACCGCCGCCGGCGGCTCCCCCGCCTCCCGCTCGCGGACCGTCAAACGGCGCCTTGGGGCGCGTGAACGGCAGACCAGCCTTCGCGCGCCCCTTGTCGCACACCACGGGGCATGTGAACATGAGAATCCCCCCGCTTGTGCATTTGTGAAATTTTTCTCCAGGCGCCTCCGGCGCAGGGAAGTCCTCCGGGGGTTCACCAAGGAGGTGGCTCCACTCCATGCCCATGTACGTCCGCGACGCCATGAGCACGGTGGTCCTCACCATCGGGCCCGCACACACGCTCCGGCAGGCAGCACATCTGATGGCGGCACGGCGCGTCGGCGCCGCCGTGGTCCTCGACACCGACGCCGAAGGGCTCGGCATCCTCACCGAACGCGACATCCTCAACTCCCTCGGCGCCGGCGAGAATCCCGACCACGAGACCGCACAGACCCACACCACCACCGACGTCGTCTTCGCCGCTCCGGACTGGACCCTGGAGGAAGCCGCCGCCGCGATGGTGCACGGCGGCTTCCGGCACCTGATCGTCCTGAACGAACGGGAGCCGGTCGGCGTGGTGTCCGTACGGGACATCATCCGCTGCCGCTCCGCCGTCCGGGAGCGGGCGACCACGGCCGTACCGGTCTGATCGGGGCGCGGACCGCGACGGCCCGCGCCCGGAACGCCGCGGAGGCCGGGCACCCTCGGGTGCCCGGTCTCCGCTGTCCGGGGTGAAGGGGCCCCGGACGACGCGGGCCGCTTCAGTGGCCGGTCAGCCGCGCAGGGCCTGGACCGCGACCTCCAGCCGCTTGCCGTAGTCCGCGTCCGCCTTGCGGAAGTTCTCGATGGCGCGCTGCGCGATGTCGTCGCGCGAGACCTTCGAGATGAAGCCCGCGAGGTTGTTGATCAGGCGGTCCTTCTCGTCCTCGGACATCAGGCGGTAGAGGTTGCCCGCCTGCACGAAGTCGTCGTCCTCGGCGTGCGAGGCCGCCGCCAGCTCACCGGTGGCACCGGACACGGTCACCGGCTGCCACAGCGCGCGGCCGGTCTCGGCCGGGCCACCGAAGCTGTTCGGCTCGTAGTTCTTCTGACCGCCGTGCCGGCCGTCGTACAGCGCGCCGTCCCGGCCGTGGCTGCGCGCCTCGGTGGCGTGCGGGCGGTTCACCGGCAGGTGGTCGGCGTTGATGCCGACGCGGTAGCGGTGGGCGTCGCCGTACGCGAAGAGGCGGCCCTGCAGCATCTTGTCGGGCGAGGGGCCGATGCCCGGCACGAAGTGGTGCGGGGAGAAGATCGACTGCTCGACCTCGGCGAAGATGTTCTGCGGATTGCGGTTCAGCTCCAGCTTGCCGATCTCGATGACCGGGTAGTCCGCGTGCGGCCACACCTTGGTCAGGTCGAACGGGTTGAAGCGGTAGTGCGCGGCCTCCGCGGCGGGCATGATCTGCACGCCGACGGTCCAGCTCGGGAACTCCCCGCGCTCGATCGCCTCGCGCAGGTCGCGCTGGTGGCTGTCGGGGTCCTTGCCCGCCAGCACCTCCGCTTCCTCGGTGGTCAGGCACTTGATGCCCTGGTCGGTCTTGAAGTGGTACTTGACCCAGAAGACCTCGCCGGCCTCGTTGTTCCACTGGAAGGTGTGCGAGCCGAAGCCGTCCATGTGGCGGTACGAGGCGGGGATGCCGCGGTCGCCGAACAGCCAGGTCACCTGGTGCGTCGACTCCGGCGACAGGCCCCAGAAGTCCCAGACGTTGTCCGCCTCCTGCGAGCCGGTGTACGGGTCGCGCTTCTGGGTGTGGATGAAGTCGGGGAACTTGATGGCGTCCTTGATGAAGAACACCGGGGTGTTGTTGCCGACGAGGTCGTAGTTGCCCTCTTCGGTGTAGAACTTCAGCGCGAAGCCGCGGGGGTCACGCACCGCGTCCGCCGCGCCGAGGTTGCCGGCCACGGTCGAGAAGCGCAGGAACGTCTCGGTCTGCTTGCCGACCTCGGAGAGGAACTTCGCGCGGGTGTACTTGGTCACATCGGCGGTGACGGTGAAGGTGCCGTACGCGCCGGCGCCGCGGGCGTGCACGATCCGCTCCGGGATCCGCTCACGGTTGAAGTGCGCGAGCTTCTCGATCAGCAGCTGGTCCTGGATCAGACCGGGACCGCCGATGCCGGCCGTCTCGCTGTTCTGGTTGTCCGCGACCGGAGCACCGGACTCCGTGGTCAGCGGTCCCGTGGTGCTTTCTACCGACACGTGCGCCTCCTGTGTGAAATACCTGCCCTTGGCTTGCGCCGTACTCGATCCTACATTGGACAAAGTCCAAGTCAAGAAGCTTATGAATTTCAGAAGGGTGCGACTTTCAGAAGAGAGCGAGACTCGCACGCGTTCCAGTGATGGACACCACTGGTACCCTGGCTCATATCTGACTGATGGGTGATTGCGATGAGTGACCTGCTCGAACGACTCCGGGGACGCGGCTGGCGGCTGACCGCCCAGCGCCGCGTCGTCGCCGAGGTCCTGGACGGGGACCACGTCCACTACACCGCCGACGAGGTGCACGCGCGGGCGACCGAGCGCCTGCCGGAGATCTCCCGCGCCACCGTCTACAACACGCTCGGCGAGCTCGTCTCGCTCGGTGAGGTGCTGGAGGTGAGCACGGACGGCCGCGCCAAGCGGTACGACCCCAACGCCCACCACGACCACCACCACCTCATCTGTTCGCAGTGCGGCACGATCCGCGACGTGCACATCGCGAGCGACCCGATGGCGGCCCTCCCCGAGCCGGAACGGTTCGGCTTCGCGGTGTCGGAGGTCTCGGTCACCTACCGCGGCGTCTGCCCGAACTGCGCGAGCGCCTGACGCGCGAGTCACCGCGCCCCACCCCTCGCCCGTCGCCGATCTTTTCAGCCCGCCGTCCCCACGGCGGGCTTTTCGGCATGCCCGCCTCCGCCGGGGTCGCCGACCAGCGGTTTTCGGCCTACCGCTGACGGCCGACACCTTTCCCCGGCCGCGGTCGCCCGGTGGACGACCGCACGCCTCCTCCCGTTTCTGGCGGTACGTCATATCGTGCGCGCCACCCCCACGGCTGTCCGGGACCGCCGCGGCGGCCCGCCCGCACTCCGCGAGGAGCACACCGTGGGAGAGCCGCACCCGCCGACCCCGTCCGCCGTCCCGCGCCCGGCCACCCCCGGGACGCCGCCCCCACCCGCCCTCCGCGCCAGGTCGCAGGGCGAACCGCTCGGCGGCGCCCTGTACGGCCCGAACCTGCTGCAGCGGGACCCGGACGCCGGCGTCGCCTTCCTCCGCGCGTACATCCGTACCGTCAACACCTACTTCCGCGGCGGCTACAAGGCCGACGGGGCGTTCGTCGCCGAGCTGGCGAAGCTGCTGAAGGTGGACGCCGACACGCTGACCGCGGTGCCGTCGCTGCGGATGGACTGGGAGATCCGCAAGGGCACAGCGGACCGGCTGCAGCGCGCCTACCGGGACGCGGGGGTCACCGAGGGACCGCCGGTCCCGGAGAACCGGCTCGTGGACCGCGCCTTCCACGCGGAGGCGGTCGGCCACCGGCCGTGACCGGCATCGCACGCGGGAAGCACCGCACACAGGACGAAGGCCCGGATCCTTGAGGATCCGGGCCTTCGCCTTCAGTAGCGGGGACAGGATTTGAACCTGCGACCTCTGGGTTATGAGCCCAGCGAGCTACCGAGCTGCTCCACCCCGCGCCGTTGTGTTCACAACTCTAACCCCAAGCCGACGACCAGCGCAAATTCGTATCCCGTGGCCCCGCGCGCCCGGTGTCCGGCCGGCCCTCGGGGGGCCGGCCGGACCTCACGCGCTCAGCTCTTCCTTGAGCGCTTCGCTCAGCCGCGAGGCACGCTGGGTGACCTCCGGCGGACCCAGCTCCACGGCCCGCGCACACCACCGCTGGCTCTCCGCGAGCGCGCCCCGGCGGGCCGCCAGCAGGGCGAGGCGCAGCGCCGCACGGCCGTGCCCGGCCTCGGCGGCCCGCGTCCACCACAGGGCGGCCTCCGGGAGGCTGCCCTCGCGCGCCAGCAGCAGCCCGAGGTTGAAGGCCGCGTTGCGGCTGCCGGCCTCGGCCGCCGCGCGGTACCAGTCGGCGGCCGCCACCGCGTCGCCCCGGGAGGCGGCGAGCATGCCCATCCGCACCTGGGCACCGCGGTGCCCCTGCTCGGCGGCGCGCTCGTACCACTCCTCGCTCTCGCTCCCCGACTCCTCCGGGCCGCGAGCCTCACGGTCCAGCAGCGCGGCGAGCCGGTAGGCCGCCTCGGCGCTGCCCGCGCCCGCGGCACGCCGCAGATGCCGCTCGGCGTCCTGCCACTCGCCCTCCTTCAGGAAGGAGAGGGCGGCCTGGAGCGCGGCCTCGGTGTGCCCGGCGTCGGCGGCCCGCTCGTACCACTTGCGGGAGGTACGGTCGGCGCCCCGGCCCGCGTGCAGGATGCCGAGGTTGAACGCGGCGTCCACGCTGCCGGCCTCGGCCGCCTTGGAGAACCACGGCTCGGCACCGGAAGCGTCGCCCCGCTGCAGCAGCAGTACGGCGAGCGCGTTGGACGCCTCCCGGTGCCCCGCGTAGGCGGCGCGGCGGTACCACTGCTCGCTGCGGCCGTCGCTGCCCTGCTGGGCGCAGAGCAGGCCGATGTTGTACGCGCCGTTGACGTCGCCGGCCTCCAGCGCGGCGCGGTACCAGCGCTCGGCGGTCTGCAGCTCGCCGCGGTCGGCGTGCAGCGCGCCCAGCGCGTTGGCGGCGTTGCCGTCGCCCTCCTGGGCCGCCCGGCGCCACCACTCGGCCGCGCTCTCCTCGTCGCCCGCGTCCTTGAGCAGGAAGCCGAGCGCGCACGCGGCGCGCGGCTCACCGTCCTTGGCCGCGATGAGGTACCAGCGCCCGGCCTCCTTCAACTCGCCGCGCTCCTCCAGCAGCGTGCCGAGGTGCAGCGCGGCCCGGCGGTGACCGCGGGCCGCGGCCTGGCGGTACCACTGCTCGGCTGCGGCCCGCGGTTCGGCGTGCTCGCCGTATGCGGTGCCGTCGACCTCCCGCTCGTCCAGGATGCGCGCGAGGCGGTACGCCGCTTCGCGGTGGCCGCGCTCGGCGGCGGCCACGAACCACTGCTCGGCGCCCTCCTCACCGCGGTGGTCCAGCAGGTCCGCCAGCGCGTACGCGCCCAGGCAGTGGCCGGACTCGGCGGCCTGCCGCAGCCAGTACTCGGCGGCGGGCTCGTCGCCGCGTTCGCGGTAGTGGCGGCCCAGTGCGTGCGCCGCGGCGGCGGAGCCGGCGACGGCGGCGATGCGCCACCAGCCGGCCGCCTCGTCGGCGTAACCGCGCTGGTGCAGCAGGACTCCGAGGTTGTTGGCCGCGGCCCGGTCGCCCGCGACGGTGGCGGTGCGCAGGCACGGTTCGGCACCGTCCAGGTCGCCGCGGCGCAACAGCATCGCACCGAGCATGCTCGCCGCCGCGGGATCGCCGGCGGCGGCCGCCTTGCGGTGCCCCACCTCGTCCAGGACCTCGACGGCCTCGGGCGGCTCAGCGGCCTCGGCCGCGTCCATCGCCTCGTCCGCGACCTGCGGCAGCTCGGATTCGCGCCCGTCGTCGGGCGCATGCACAAACGGTCCTGTCTCCAACAACCTTGCCTTGTCCCCCATAAGGGCCATCGTCGCACCACCCGAAGCCCGGGTACACCTGGTATACCGCAGCCAGTGAGGTCACTACAGCGTTTTGTCG
Organism: Streptomyces niger; assembly: GCF_000718305.1. GTDB lineage: Bacteria > Actinomycetota > Actinomycetes > Streptomycetales > Streptomycetaceae > Streptomyces > Streptomyces niger. Next base: position 136,516 of record NZ_JOFQ01000014.1, on the reverse strand, counting down.
ACTTCCCGACACGACGACATGCCAAACGCTCGGAACACGAGTCTCCCCAATGCGAGTGGTTTAACGCGCACATAGGTGACCCCACACATGACGAAGGCCCGGATCCAAGAGGATCCGGGCCTTCGTTCTGCAGTAGCGGGGACAGGATTTGAACCTGCGACCTCTGGGTTATGAGCCCAGCGAGCTACCGAGCTGCTCCACCCCGCGCCGTTGTGTATCCAAGGTACCACGGCACGGAGGTGGAGCCGTAATCGACGGTCAGCCGCCCTGCTTGTCCCCCTTGTCCGAACCGCCCTTGTCCGACGAACCGGCCTTCTCGCCCGCCTTCTTCTCGGCGGCCGCCGCCCGGTCCAGCGCGGCCTTCAGCTTCTTCTGCGCCTCGCCGTAGCCGCTCCAGTCGCCGTCGATCCGGGCCTTCTCGCCGTCCTCGTAGGCCTGCTGGGCGTCGTCCAGGGCTTCCTGGACGCTCTGGTCGGAGGGCGGTGTCGTACTGCCCTCGTCCGGCGGCGTGGTCTCCCCGTCGCCGTCACCGATGTTCGGCGCCTTCTTGCCGAACACCACGTCCAGCGCCTCCCCGAGACTGTTCTCGAAGGCCGCCTTGTTCCCGTAGCTGACGAGCACCTTCTTGAGCAGCGGGTAGTTGGTGCCCGCGCCCCTCAGGTAGACCGGCTCGACGTACAGCAGGCCGCCGTCCAGGGGGACGGTGAGCAGATTGCCGTACTCGATCTCCGAGTCACCCTTCTTGAGGATGTTGAGCGTCTTGGCCACCGTGTCGTCGGAGTTGAACTTCGACTGCACCTGCTGCGGGCCCGGCACCGTGGTCTCGGACGGGAGTTTGAGGATTCTGATCTTCCCGTAGTCCGGACTCTTGGCGTTGGCGTCGACCGCCATGAACGCGCCCAGGTTGTCCCGCTTGTTCGGCGTGAACGTCGTCGTCAGCGAGAACGTCTGGTCCTTCTGGTCCGGCATCTTCATGCTGAGGTAGTACGGCGGGACCGCGGTCGCCGACTTGGTCGTCGGGTCGTTCGGGATCTGCCAGCGCTCGCTGCCGGTGTAGAAGGTGTTCGCGTCGGTGACGTGGTAGGTGGTCAGCAGCTGGCGCTGCACCTTGAACAGGTCCTGCGGGTACCGCAGGTGCTCCATCAGGTCGTTGCTGATCTTCGACTTCGGCTCGACCGTGCCGGGGAAGGACTTCATCCAGGTCTTGAGGACCGGGTCCTTCTCGTCCCACTGGTAGAGCTTGACGGAGCCGTCGTACGCGTCGACCGTCGCCTTCACGGAGTTGCGGATGTAGTTGACCTGGTTCTGCTGGGCCACCACCGCGCGCTGGCCGTCGGTCAGCGAGTCCGCCGTGGTGTCGCCGAGCGTGGTCCGCGAGGAGTACGGATAGCCGTTGCTCGTGGTGTAGGCGTCCACGATCCACTTGATGCGGCCGTCGACCACCGCCGGGTAGGCGTCGCCGTCGATGGTGAGCCACGGCGCGACCGACTCCACGCGCTCCTTGGGCGTGCGGTTGTAGAGGATGCGCGAGCCCTCGCCGATGGCACCCGAGTACAGGATCTGCGGCTCACCGAAGGCCACGGCGTACGCCGCCCGGTTGACCGGGTTGGCGAGGTTCACCCCGCTCTTGCCGGTGTAGCTGTAGCTCTTCTCGCCGCTGTCGTCGGAGTAGTCCAGCTCCTTCTGCGGACCGCCGACGATGGAGTACTGCGTGGTCTTCTCGCCGTAGTAGATGCGCTGCTGGTACTTGCCCAGGTGGCCCTTTGCCGGGAGGTTCTTCTCGGTGTAGTCCGGCTCGCCCTCGTTGACCGTGCCGGTCCCCTTGGCGGTGACCGCGCCGTATCCGTGGGTGTACTTGAAGTGGTCGTTGATCCAGTTGCGCTCGGGGATGCCGGCGATGTTCAGCTCGCGCAGGCCGATGACGGTGTCCTGCTCCTTGCCCTTGTCGTCCTTGTACCGGTCGACGTCGAGGGTGGCGGGGAACTGGTAGTAACCGCGGACCTGTTGCTGCTGCTGGAACGTGGGCGAGACGACGTTCGGGTCCAGCAGGCGCATGCTCGCCGTGGTGTCCGCGTCAGCGCGCAGCCGCTCGTTGTCCGTCTTGTTCTGGGGCTTGTAGTCGCCCTTGTAGCCGGTGACCTTGGAGCCGTCGATGCCGTAGGCGTCCCGGGTGGCCTGGATGTTCTCCTTGATGTACGGCGCTTCCTTGGCCTGCTCGTTCGGCTGGACCTGGAACTTCTGCACGATGGCCGGGTACAGCCCGCCGATCAGGACGGCGGAGAGCACCATCAGGCCGAAGCCGATGACCGGCAGCTGCCAGGTCCGCCGCCACAGGGTGGCGAAGAAGAGCACGGCGCAGATCGCCGCGATGAAGAACAGGATCGTCTTCGCCGGCAGGTACGCGTGCGCGTCGACGTACCGCAGGCCCGTCCAGCCCTCGGCGGACTTGAGCCCGCTGGACTTCACCGCGAGGCCGTACCGGTCCAGCCAGTACGCGATCGCCTTCAGCGACACGAAGATGCCCAGCAGCACCGAGAGGTGGCCGGTGGCCGCGGCCGTGGCCCGCGAACCCGGGCTCGTCACGCGGAGGCCGCCGTACAGGTAGTGCGTGAGCGCCGCGGCGATCAGGCACAGCACCACACAGGCGAACCCGAAGCTCAGCAGGAAGCGGAACCACGGCAGGTCGAACGCGTAGAACGAGATGTCCTCGTGGAACTGCGGGTCCTTCTGACCGAACGGCACCCCGTTGACCCACTGCAGCCAGGTGCGCCACTGACTGGAGGCGGACGCACCCGCGATCAGGCCGACCAGCGCGGTGACCGCGATCAGCACCCACTTCTTGTACGGCGCGATGCTCATCCGGTAGCGGTCCAGGCTCTGCTGCTCCAGCGACATGGCGCTGAGCGGCGGGCGGAGCCGGTGGGCCAGCCAGACGTTGACCGCGATGGCCACCGCCATCAGCACGCCGAAGAAGAAGAACAGACCGACCTTGGTCCACAGGGTCGTGGTGAAGACCGAGGAGTACCTCACCGACCGGTACCACAGCCAGTCGGTCCAGAACCCGGAGAACATCACGAAGAGCATGGCCAGCACGGCCAGCACGCCCAGGGTCAAAAGCCCGGTCCGCATCCGCCGGGACGGGCGGCCCACTCTCGTCCGTGGCCCCGAAGGGCCTGAGCCGCGGTCCGGCATCTGGAAAGCCAAGGTGCGCACCTCGAAGTTCGCTGTCGTATGAAGCGGGCCCGGCGATACTAGGACCCACTCTTGCAACTTACTAAGGCTTTACCCGGTTCCCGTTTTCCGGGAAGTTCAGGGCACGATATTCCACATGACCAACCTCCCCGTGGACGGCACCCCTCTCGCCGCCGACCCGCTGACCCGCGCCGTGCTCGAAATCGACGAGTACGCGGCCGGGATCGGCTGGGACCAGCCCGCCCGACTTTTCGCCCTCGTGGACACCGCGCGCCTGCGCGACGAGGAACCCGCGCTCGCCGCCCAGCTGGGCATCGACGAGACCGCCGACGCCTCCTTGACCCCTGTGGAGCAGGACGAGGTGCCCGCCACCGTTCCGCTCGACGAATTCCTCGCCACCATCGCCTGGCCCGACGCGGTGGCCGGCTGCGCCATGACCGTGGAGCGGCTGATGCTGCCGCCGTCCGCCGAGGAGTCCGTGCCGGCCGGCATGGACGAGGAGGCGCTCGCCAAGTGGGTCGCCGAGCACCCCGATCGCCAGGAGGTCCGGATGACCGTGGCGGTGCTTCGGGACGGCCGGCGCGAATCGGCGCTGCGGCTGCGGGAGAAGGACTCCACCGCCGAGGTGCTCACCGGCGCCGACCTCGTACCGGGACTGGCCGAGGCGCTGACGGCGACGTTCGAGGAGTAACCGCTCCGAGTTCGTTCGGGGCGCTGGGGCGTCCGGGGGGGGCGAGCTTATGGGGGGCTCGGGTACCTGGGGGGGCTTGGCACCGGGCGACGAGTGCCCGGATGCCCGGGTGCGGGGCGCTCCGGGTGCCGGGGGCGCTCCGGGTGCTGGTGGCGCTTCGGGCAACCGGGGCGCTCCGGGCTGCCGGGGCGAGCGCCTGGCAGGGCTCGGTGCTCGGTGACGTGGGCGCGCCGATGGTGCTTGCGCGCGCCCGGCGGGGCGCTCGGGGTGCGGCCCCGCCGGAGAGACCGTCCCCTCGTCAGGAGTGCGCGGCCGGCGTGCAGCTGGGCAGGTGCTCCGTGTCGCCCTTGCGGATCTTCGCGAGGGCCTTCGTCGCGTCGTGAATGGTGTTCACCTTGACGAGGCGGAGGCCGTCCGGGGTGTCCTTGGCCGCGGTCGCGCAGTTGTCCTTCGGCGTCAGGAAGTACTCGGCGCCCTTGTCGCGGGCCGCGACGATCTTCATGGAGATGCCGCCGATCGGCCCGACCACGCCCTTGTCGTCGATCGTGCCCGTACCGGCCACGAACTTCCCGCCGGTCAGATCGGTCGGCGTGAGCTTGTCGACGATCCCGAGGGCGAACATCAGGCCGGCGCTGGGGCCGCCCACGTCGGCGAGCTTGATGTCGATGTCGAACGGGAACGTGTGGTCGAGCCCGGCCTGGATGCCGACGATCGCCCGGCCGTCGGTGGCCTTCTTGGTCGTCACCGTGACCGCACGGCCGCCCGTGGGCTTCTTGCCCTTCTTCTCCGCCGCGGCCGCCTGCTTGGCCGGGATCAGCGTGAAGGTGACCTTCTCGCCCGCCTTGTGCTTCGTGACCATCCCGGCGACGTCGGCCGGCTGCTTCACGGCCTTGCCGTCCACCGCCTTGATCACGTCACCGGCGTGCAGCACGCCGTCGGCCGGGGTGTCCTTCATGACGGAGGCGACCACGACCTGCGCGTCGACCGGGATGTGCAGCTCCTTCAGGGCCGCCACCTTGGCGCTCTCCTGGGACTGGCTGAACTCCTCGGCGTTCTCCTGGTCGGCCTGCTCAGCGGTCTGGTTGTCCGGGTAGAGCGTCTTGTGCGGCACCACGGCGTTGTCGTGGGCCAGCCATCCGTACGCCGCCTCGAAGAGGTTCATGCGGTAGTCGGGGCCGGTGACGCGGACCGTCGTCATGTTCAGATGACCGGTCGTCGGATACGTCTTGCGGCCCTCGATCTGGAGCACCGGCTCGCCGGCGTGGTCGCCCAGGGTGTTGACCGTCGGCCCCGGCGTCATCTGCGCGTACGGCACGGGGATCAAGACCCCGGCGCACAGCAGCGCGATCAGCATGAGGGTCGAGGCGAGGAGCGTCGCGGTCCGGCGTGGCATGGAACGACAGTACGGGACGAGTATGACAAGCGACCCGCGGGGCCGTCCGTACGGGTCCCGCCGCGCTCCGGCGGCTCAGGCCGCGTCCGAATGCTCCCTGGGACGCTCGTCCTCGGACCGCTCCATCGCTTCGCGGAACCGGGCGTAACCGGCCAGCTCGGCCACATCACCGGTCTTGCGATTACGCGTCGTCCAACTGCTCCACACCGTGGCGGCCAGCGCGGCGAGAAGTGGAATCAGCAACCAGAGGAGCGCACCCATAGCGGCCTCCCGACCCCTTGTACAACCGCAACGACGAATAAGCAGATTAACCATCCGCCAGCTCAACGCTCAGGTCCGGGTGCGGGTTACGCAACCGGAGGACGGTGTCGGCTGTCCGGCTGATCAACGGGCGACTGCGGCGGGGCACCCGTGGAGGGCGCGTACCCACTTCACGCCGCCCCATCGCGCCCCTGCGCCCTATGAATGCGTCCTACACGCTTTCTTTACGCCATTCGGGGCGCGGCACTCCGACCGAGGCGGGGTTGGCTCCGACCTTCACCCCAGGACGGGCGCTACGCCCCCACCCATTCTTCGGTCCCGTCCGAGAAGGTCTGGTGCTTCCAGATCGGCACTTCGTGCTTGAGGTCGTCGATCAGCCGTCTGCACGCCTCGAAGGCCTCCGCCCGGTGCGGACAGGACACCGCGACGACGACCGCAAGGTCCCCGATGGCCAGGTCGCCCACCCGATGGACCGCGGCCAGTGCCCGTACGGGGAAGTCCGCCGCCACCTTCTCCGCGATCCGGCGGAGCTCCGCCTCGGCCGTCGGGTGGGCGGAGTAGCCGAGCCCGTCGACGTCCGAGCCGCCGTCGTGCGAGCGGACCGTGCCGACGAACAGGGCGGTCCCGCCGGACGCGGCGTCCCCCACGGCCGCGAAGACCTCGTCCACGGACAGCGGCGTGTCCCGGATGCCCAGCAGCCGGATCGGATCCGCCGCCCCCTGCTCACCGGGGTGGTCGGGATGTGTCGACGAGTGGTGGTTCGTACCTGGCATGCGCCCATCGTGCCCCACGGACGCGGCGCGAGGGAATGGCTGTTTCACCTGGTGTACGGACCGCCGTATGGAGGGTCCTACCAGACCGTAGGGGGACGGACGGCGGGTACGGACGACGCCTTCCCGCCGTCCGGAGGGAGCCACCGCTTCCGTACGGTTCCCGGAACCGGCGGAGCGCGCGTGACCCGAGGGGCGCCGACGCGTCACCGGCCGCCCGTATCGAAGGCGACGCCTCGCGCCCTCAGAGGCGCCGCCGCGCCTTGCGCGCGCGGCGCACGAGCGCAGCGGTGCCCAGGAGGGCGACGGTCGCGCCCGCGGCACCGGCGGCGGTGGCGTCCTTGCGGCCCAGCCGGCGCCCCGCCACGGTGTGCCGTCCGGCGACCTCCTCCAGGAGCTCGGCGAGCACCTCCTCATTGGTCCAGCGCGGCCGCCAGCCCGCCTCGTGCAGCCGGCTGCCGCTGACCACCCACGGGTGCATCGTGTACGCGAGGTCGCCGGCGGGCGACGGCGTGAGCCCGATGCGGTGCAGCCGGGCCGCGGCGCCCAGGGCGACCGAGGACGGCAGCTCCATCCTGCGGATGCCGGTGAGCTCCTCTACCTCCTCCTGCTCCAGCCAGCCGTCGCAGCCGACCGCGAGCTCGCCCTCGACCTTCTCCAGCGCCGCGTATTCGAGCGCGCTGACCAGGTCCTCCACGTGACAGAACTGCCACGTGGGGCGGGACCCGGCGACGACCAGGAGGCGCGGCGACTCGAAGTACCGGGTGAGTGCGGTGTCGGTGCCGCCCACGAGGACGGTGGGGCGCAGCACCGTGACGTTCAGTCCCGGGTGCGCACGCGGCGCCCGGTGGGCGAGGCGCTCGATCTCCAGGAGGTCGCCGACCCCTGTGGCGTCGGCGGTGGCACGGAGCTCGGCGTCCTCGGAGAGCGGGACGTCGTTGTCGGGCAGCGCCCCGTAGACCATCGCCGAGGTGCACAGCACGACGCGGTGCACGCCGGCCGCGGCGGCCGCCGTGAGGACGGTCTGGGTGCCGCGCACGTTGTACGCGGTGCGGGCGGCCGGGTCGGTCTCCAGGTCGAGGTCGAGCGCGAGGTGGACCACGACGTCGGCGCCCCGCAGCTTCTCGGCGATGGCGGGGTCGCGGACGTCCAGTACGTGCCAGTCGGCGCTCTCCTCGTCCCCGCGTCGCTCGTCGATGGCCACGACCCGCTTGACCTCGTCGGATTCCAGCAGGGCACGGGTCAGCAGCGTGCCGATGCCGGACGCGGCGCCGGTGACCGCCACGACAGGGCGGTGCTGCGGCGTGCCTGCCGCGGGGACGGTCGTCTCGGGCGTCTTCTCGGAGCCGGCAGCGTCGTTTCGCGCTGCGCGAACGGTCGGATCTGGGGAACTCACCGGGCGTCTCCAGCGGTTGTCTTCAGTACGTATGCGCACCGGCGCGTACGGACCAGCGTGCGTCCATCCTGCCGCAGGCACCCCGACAGCCAAGCACCCAGCCCCTGAGCGGCGCGGGGTGACACAAGGGTTCGGACCGTCTTCTCCGCGGCCGCGGAGAACGGCCGGCCACCCTCTAGGCTGGAAGGGAATGTCGGGCAGCCGCCGTCGGCCCGGGGCCGGCGGCCCTACGAGCCGAGGAAACCCGTGAGTGACAACCCATTCGGATTCGGCCTTCCGCCGGAGGAGCCGGAGGACGGCGACAACGGCAAGCAGAAGGGCGGCCAGGGAGGTGGCCAGGGCCCCGCGAATCCGTTCGGGTTCGGCGGCGGGAGCGGCGGCGCGGACAACCCGTTCGCGGCGCTCTTCGGCGGCATGGGCGGGCCCGGGGGCCAGATGAACCCCGGCGACCTCGGAGCCGCCTTCCAGAAGCTCGGCCAGATGCTCTCCTACGAGGGCGGCCCGGTGAACTGGGAGATGGCCAAGGACATCGCCCGGCAGACGGTGGCGCAGGGCGCCCAGGACGGCAGCAAGGACGCCAGCGTGGCGCCCGGCGAGCGGGCCGCGGTCGAGGAGGCCGTGCGCCTGGCCGACCTGTGGCTGGACGGCGCGACGTCGCTGCCGTCGGGTGCGGCCGGCGTGGTGGCCTGGAGCCGTGCCGAGTGGGTCGAGGAGACCCTCCCGGTGTGGCGGGAGCTGGTGGACCCGGTCGCCGAGCGCGTCGGCGCCGCGATGGGTGATGTGCTCCCCGAGGAGATGCAGGCCATGGCGGGCCCGCTGCTCGGGATGATGCGCTCCATGGGCGGCGCGATGTTCGGTACGCAGATCGGGCAGGCGCTCGGCACCCTGGCCGGCGAGGTCGTCGGCTCCACGGATGTCGGGCTGCCGCTGGGCCCGGCCGGCAAGGCCGCCCTGCTGCCGGGCAACGTCGAGGCGCTCGGTTCCGGCCTGGGCGTGCCGCCCGAGGAGGTGCGGCTGTACCTGGCCCTGCGCGAGGCCGCCCACCAGCGCCTCTTCGCTCACGTGCCGTGGCTGCGCTCGCACCTCTTCGGTGCGGTCGAGGGCTACGCACGCGGCATCAAGGTCGACACCAGCAAGCTGGAGGACGCGGTCGGCCAGCTCGACCCGGCCCACCCCGAGCAGCTGCAGGACGCGCTGCAGCAGGGCATGTTCCAGCCCGAGGACACCCCCGAGCAGAAGGCCGCGCTGGCCCGCCTGGAGACGGCGCTGGCGCTCGTCGAGGGCTGGGTGGACGCGGTGGTGCACGCCGCCGCCGCGCCGCACCTCCCGTCCGCCGACGCGCTGCGAGAAACGTTGCGGCGGCGCCGGGCGACCGGCGGTCCCGCCGAGCAAACCTTCGCCACCCTGATCGGCCTGGAGCTGCGCCCGCGGCGTCTGCGGGACGCCTCGCGGCTGTGGGCCTCGCTCACGGACGCGCGCGGCCTGGAGGGCCGGGACGCCCTGTGGTCGCACCCGGACATGCTGCCCACGGCGCAGGACCTGGACGACCCGGACGGCTTCGTGCACCGCGAGCAGCTGGACTTCTCCGAGCTCGACGCGATGCTCGGCGAGGCGGCGAAGGGCACCGAGGGCGGCAAGCCGGACCTGACCAAGCGCGAGGGTGCCGAGGGCGACACGGCCAAGGGCGAGGACGGCGACGAGGGCGACGGCGGCAAGTGACCGTGAGCCTTCATGAGGACGCGGCGCGGGTCCTGAAGGAGTGGCCCGCGCCCGCCCCCGACCAGGAGCAGCTGCGCCTGGCCTACCTGGACCACCTGGCCGCGCACCCCGACGGCATGTGGAAGCCCTGCGGCGACGGGCACATTACGGCGAGCGCCCTGGTGATCGACCCGTCGCGCGGCCGGGTGCTGCTCACGCTGCACAAGAAGCTGCGGATGTGGCTGCAGATGGGCGGCCACTGCGAGCCCGAGGACGCCACGCTGGCGGACGCGGCGCTGCGCGAGGCGCGTGAGGAGTCCGGCATCGCCCGGGGGCTGACGCTGCTGCCGGGCGGCCCGGTGCGCCTGGACCGCCATCACACGCCGTGCGCGTGGCATCTGGACGTGCAGTACGCCGCGCTGGCCCCCGAGGGCGCCACGGAGGCGATCAGCGACGAGTCGCTGGATCTGCGCTGGTTCCCGTACGACGAGGTGCCGGACGTGGCCGACGAGTCGGTGGTCCGGCTCGTGGAACGGACCAGGGCGCTGCTCTGAGACGGGACGAGAGGGCCCGGCACCGGGAAGGTGCCGGGCCCTCTCGCGTGTCCCTGGCGGGCGTCCAGCCGGTCCGGAGGAGGCGGCCAGGCGCCCTGTGCGGCCTCCCCGGCGGTACCCGGTCAGTTCGTGAAGATGTTGCCCTGGTTCTGGCCGCGGGCGCCGTGCTGGCCCATGCCGTACTGGGCGGCGAGGCCCTGCCCGATGACCGCGTTCTGCGGCGGCAGCAACTCGCTGGGCTGCACCAGGGCGTAGCCCTGTCCGAGGAAGCTGAGCTCCCAGCCTTCTCCGGTGCTGCCGCGGCGCCGCCACACCCCCGAGGAATGCGTCTGCGCCTGCATCTGCACGCGCAACGAGGTGGACCAGGCGACCACCGCGTCCGCGTCGGCGTTGACGTACTTGTCGGGCGTGACCTGCATCATCAGCGGCTGTCCTGAGGTCATCAGCGCGACCTTGCCCTGCCCTGAGATGTTGAGCTGGTACTTGCCGGTGCCCGAGATGCCGTACTGGCTGTCCACGGAGATGACCTCCCAGTGGAGCGTGGAGTCCAGTGCGAGCACGTAGTTGCTGTCGACGGTCAGCCCGTCGTGGTCGACGTCCACGAGGTGCACGTGCTGGGCGAGGTTGGCCAGGTAGACCGTGCCCTGCCCGGAGACGCGCATCAGGTCCAGGCCCTCACCGGCCCGGGCGCGCTGCCGGTGCTGGTTCGGGGTCTGGTACTCCCCGTCGAATTCGAGCAGCCCCTGGTAGGCGACCATCGTGCCCTTACGGGCGAGCAGGTCCTCGTGGCCGGTCAGCGCGACCCGCAGCAGCTGCGGGTTCTGCAGTGCGTACCGGTCCTGCGTCTGCGCCTCTGTGTAGGCGAAAAGCGGGCTCTGCATGGTTACGGAAGTCCTCCCCCTCAGCCCCGGGCCCGGAGCCGGTCGGCGCTGTCCTCGCTGGGCTGTACGACCACGAAGCCCTGGCCGGAGAAGCCGAGCTGGTACGCCTCGCCGCTGCCGCGCCCGATCATCGAGGACGCCTTGAAGCTGCGCTTGCCCTTCACGTTCAGGTTCGTCGACCAGGCCACGAGCGCGTCCGGGTCCACGTAGGTCTCGTCCTCGCCGCGGCCGCAGTCGACGACGATCGGAGTGCCGCGCGAGGTGAGCGCGACCCATCCGGAGCCGGCGATCCCCACGTTGAACAACCCTTGGCCGGCGAACTTCGCCATCCCCTTGACGCGCTGCACGCCCCACTGGAGGTGCGCGTCGAAGGCGAGCAGGTTGGTGCCGTTCACGGAGATCGCGTCATCGTTGAGGTTGAGGCACACGACGTCCGCGCCGTAGTCGGCGAGGTAGAGAAGACCGTCTCCGCCGGCCTTCATAAGAGGCGCGCCCTCGCCGGTCAGCCATTGGGAGGCCATCTGGCGGACGGCGGGCGGGTTCGGCTCGTACTGGACGAAGCCCTCGTAGGCGACCATCGAACCGGTGCGGCAGAAGACGTCCTGGCCGCTCTGCATGGCGATCTTCACCATCGCACTGCCGTGGTTCTCCATGCGGGCCGCGGGTGCGGTCGGGGCGTGGCCCGAAAGCTGCTGCTGAGTCATGACGGGCTCCCTCAGACCTCGTAGGGCTGGACGACGATGAAGTTGCCGGGGGCGCCCCGGAACTGGAGGTTCACGGTCTCGCCGGAGTGCCCGGGATACGCGTTGCGGCGCAGCCGCACCTGACTGGAGATGATCACCTGGGAACCGGCGGACCACGCGACGATGGCGTTGGCGTCCGCGAAAGTGGTCGGCGTGACGGGCAGTACCACCGGAGTGCCGGCGGTTTTCACCACGACCGTGCCGGTGCCCTGGAACTGCATGGTGAACAGCGCGCCTCCAGGGATGCCGTGTCCTTCGATGCGGCGCACCTCGTGCTGGAGCGACTCGTCGAAGGCCAGCACGCTCTCGGCGTTGACGCAGATCGCGTCGCCCTGGAGCTCGATGGGGTGCACGTGGGCGCTGTTCTCGGCGAAGAAGACCTGGCCCTGCCCGGAGCAGCGCATCAGCTGCATCTCCTGGCCGGTGGCGTTGCCCACGATGCGGCCGCGGAAGCCGGCTCCCTTGTAGCTGAAGTCGACCTTGCCCTGGTAGAGCACCATGCTGCCCTGCCGGGCCAGCACCGGCTGTCCGTCGATGCCGAGGTCGGCGCGGATCAGCTTCTCGCTCTGCGGCGTCCAGCGCTGCCCGGTGGCGGCCTCGCGGTACTTCTGCAGCGAGGCCTCCAGGCCCGCGCCCGGGCCCTGCTGCGGCACGGCGTACGCCCCGCTGCCCTGCGCGGCCGGCTGCCCGTAGGCGGGCGGCTGCTGGCCGTACGGTCCGGGCTGGGCGGGCGGCGGCACCGACTGCCCCGGGTGCGCGCCGGGCGCTCCGTAGGGAGCGGGCTGGGGTTGCGCTCCATAGGGGGCCGGCGGCGGGGGCGCGGCGGCGGGCGGTGCCAGGGGCGCGGCGATGGTCGGCGCCGCGTGCATCTGTGCCTGCTGGTCCAAGTGCGGGGCACCGGGCGGCTGGGGAGCCGGCTGCGGCACGTCGGGCTGCTGGGCCACGGGCTCCGGCTGCGTGGGGGGCTGCGGCGCGGGCGCCGGGGCAGGGGCGGCCTGCTGGGACGGGACGCCGAAGCCCGGGGGCGGGGCCGGGGCGGGTTCGGGAGCGGCGGGCGGCCCGAAGGCAGGCGGCGCTTCGGAGGCCGTGGGCGGCGCGAACCCCGGCGCGGCGTCCGCCTGCGGCGCGGCCTCGGCCTCCTCGGCGACCTCGCCGCCGAAGTTCCTCAGCAGCGCTTCCAGTCCGCCGTCGAAGCCCTGCCCGACGGCGGCGAAGCGCCACACGTCCTTCATGTAGAAGTCGCCGAGCATGACAGCCCGCTCCGTGCTGAACTCCGACCCCGTGAAGGAGTAGCGCGCGACTTCCTGCCCGCCGGCGACGATCCGGATGTACCCCGGACCGATCTGCGACATCTGGCCCGCGCCGTCGATGGCCGCGGTGAAGGACAGCTTCTGGATGTGCTGCGGGATCCGGTCGAGCGTGACCCGGAAGGACTCGGTGTCGCCGGCCTGCGGGCCGAGTTGCTGGAGGGACTCCTCGGGCGACTTCGGCTGGTTGAAGAAGATGAAGTACCGGTCGTCGGACAGCCGTTCATCGGCGTCCAGGCCGAAACAGCTGATGTCGAAAGTCAGACCGGGAGCGGCGATCTGTACGCCCACGTACAGATCGGTCCCCGCGGTCAGATCACTGATCCTGGCCTTGTGGCCACGTTGGAATTCCCTGGCCATACGTAACGACCGTCCCCCATCCGAGCTTGCTTGATTGCGTTGCGCGTCAGGCTAACGGCTGGCCCGGACCCGGCACGATGCCGGGGCTCGACGGTTCGGTCACGAAATATCCGCGTCGGCCGGCGGCACGGCCGAACGGTTCATTCGCTGCGCGCGGCAGGCAGATGCGGCAGCCTGGGGGCGGCGACCACGCCTTCGAGATAGCCGCGCGCTCGCTCCGTACGGGGGTAGGCCGTCAACAGCTCCCAGAAACTGGGGCCGTGTCCCGGAACGAGCAGATGGGCCAGCTCGTGCAACAGCACGTAGTCGATGACGTACTCCGGCATGCCCTGCAGCCGGTGCGAGAGCCGGATGCTGCCCTCGGCCGGAGTGCACGACCCCCAGCGGGTGTTCTGGTTGGTGACCCAGCGCACCGAAGCGGGGCGCGCCCGGCCGCCCAGGTACTGCGCCGACAGCCGCTCGGCACGCTCGGCGAGCTCGTCGTCGCCCAGTATCCGCTTGCTCTCCTGCGCGGCCAGCTTGTCCAGCATGACCGTCACCCAGCGGCGCTCCTCGGCCTCGGACATCCGGGCCGGGATCAGGACGACCGTCCGGTCACCCTCTCTGTACGCCGAGACGGTGCGCCGCCTGCGTGAGCTTCTGCGGACCTCGACCGCGCTGGTCGCGGCGCCGCTGCCCTGCGGGCTCGCGGCGTTCCGGCGCTGCGGGTCGGCGGCACGGTGCAGTGGGTCGGCGGGCACGCCCCGACGTTACCTGTTGGCGGCGGGCGAAGTCCCGTCCCCGAGCCGGGTTGCCGGCGAATCCCTCCATGACGAGTACGCGAGCGCCCGGCACTGGTACACAGAGACGCTCGGCGTTCATACGACTAACTCCGCCACCTGTGGATAAGTCCGGATGCCGGTACCGGCTCCTGCCGCATGCTCGATCCGTGCGACGGATCCGGGCCTCAGCGAACGACCGGCACAGAGCTCAGTGAGTCCCGCGTCGCACGGCACCACCGCCCGGTCATGCACCGACCAGCACCACACCAACGGGGGACGACATGCGACACCCACACCAGACCACGCCAGCCCCTTCTCCTCCCCCCTCGCGTCCGGCTCCCCGCCCCGGTCCACGTCCGATGATCAAGCCGGCCCTGCGGCGCGGCTGGCGGGACAGGTCCACCGTGCGCTTCGGCGTCGCCCCCGCCCATTCCCTGGTGCTGGGGCCGGTGGACAGTGCGACCGGCAGCCTGCTGAGTCTGCTCGACGGCACCCGCAGCATGGAGCAGTTGGAACGCGAGGCCACTTCCGCGCTGCAGCTTCCCCCTGAGCACACCAGGGAGGTCGTGAGCCGACTGGACAAGGCCGGACTCCTGAACACCCCTACCCCTGCGTCCGACCCACCGGCCGACGAAACGCTCCCCACCGACCTCCCCGCGTTCGACCGGTTACGCCCGGACCTGGCCGGGCTGTCGGTACACCATCGCGACAGGACGGGTGCGGACGCACGGATGTGGGCACGCCGCTCGGCGCGGGTCCGCGTGCGCGGTACCGGCCGGGTGGGCGCGTCGATCGCGGCGCTGCTCTCCGCGGCGGGCGTCGGGCACGTGGAAGTGCTGGACGGCGGCCGGGTCGAACCGTGGGACGTGCTGCCCGCCGGCTTCTCCGCCGACCGCGTCGGCACCCGCCGGGACGTCTCCGCGCGACATCTGGTCAACGCATGCTCCCCATGGACCAAGCGCCCCCGCTCGTCCCCCGCAGCCGAGCCGCCCGGAACCGCGCCGGCCGTCCGCCCCGCCCGGCCTGCCGCGCCCCCTCGACCTGCCGGTTCCCCCCGACCTGTGCCGAACGAGCCGGTCCTCGCCCTCACGGTGCTCGCGCCGCGCGACGGTCTGGCCGCCTACGCCCCCGATCCCCGGCTCGTCGAGCCGCTCCTCACCTCCGGCATACCGCATCTGTACGCAGGCGTGATCGAGGCGACCGGCGTGGTGGGGCCCCTGGTGCTCCCTGGTGACACGGCCTGCGCCGGCTGCTGGGAGTTGCGCCGTACGGAGGCCGAGCCGGCCTGGCCCCGGCTGCTGGCCCAGTGGCGTTCCGGCCGCGTCGCCCCGGCCGTACCCGCGTGTGACGCGGCGCTGGCGACGACGGTGGCAGGGCTCGCCGCGACACAGGTCCTGACCTTCCTCGACGGGTATCTGCCACCCTGTACGGGCGCACGGACGGAGCTTGCGCTCCCCTGTACGAGCTGGGACATCGATCGGATCGAGGCGCATCCCGAGTGCGCCTGTGGCGCGGCGCGCTCCTCTACCACCGCAGCCGCCTCGGATCCTCGTCCCCGACGCGCAACAATGACCGAGTAACCCCACAGGGGACCGGAGCGAGTGGGAGGGAAGCATGGCGGCACGACACCGACCCGACGAGCCCGCCGTCGTCCCTCGACCGACCGATCGGCTCCGCCGGCTCGCCCCGGTCGACCGATGCACCCCCTTCACCCCCTTCACCCCCCTTCACCCCGTTCAACCGATCCGATTGATCCGAGCACTGACCTGACACGTGGGAACGACGCGCCCCGCCGGAGCGGGGACCTTGGGAGGACGCGCACATGTCTGATCTGCCGCGCAAGGCCGTCGTGCGGACGGCCAAGCTCGCCGCCCTCCCCCTGGGCTTCGCCGGGCGTACCGCACTCGGTCTGGGCAAGCGCATCGGTGGACGGCCGGCGGAGATGATCGCCACCGAGCTCCAGCAACGCACCGCCGAGCAGCTGTTCGCGACGCTGGGCCAGCTCAAGGGCGGCGCCATGAAGTTCGGGCAGGCGCTGTCGGTGTTTGAATCGGCGCTGCCGGAGGAGATCGCCGGACCCTACCGCGCCGCGTTGACCAAGCTGCAGGAGGCGGCCCCACCGCTGCCCTCCGCCACCGTCCACACGGTCCTCGCCCAGCGCCTGGGCGAAAACTGGCGGGAGCTGTTCGCGCAGTTCGACGACAAGCCCTCGGCCGCGGCGTCGATCGGGCAGGTGCACCGGGCGATCTGGCACGACGGCCGCGAGGTCGCGGTGAAGGTGCAGTACCCGGGCGCCGGCGAGGCGTTGCTCTCCGACCTCGCCCAACTGGGACGGTTCGCCCGCCTACTGGGCCCGCTGGTGCCCGGCATGGACGTCAAGCCGCTGATCACCGAGTTGCGCGACCGGGTCTCGGAGGAGTTGGACTACGCCCTGGAGGCGGCGGCCCAGCGCACGTACGCCGAGGAGTTCGCCGGCGACCCGGACGTCGTCGTGCCGGCCGTCGTCCATCAAGGTGACGAGGTGCTGGTCACGGAGTGGATGGAGGGAATCCCGCTTTCCCAGATCATCTCGCACGGCACGCCCGAACAGCGGAACCGTGCCGGCCAGCTGCTGGCCCGCTTCCTCTTCGCCGGCACCGCCCGTACGGGCCTGCTGCACGCCGACCCGCATCCCGGCAACTTCCGTCTGTTGACCGGTGACGCGCCCGACGGCCCTCCGGAGGAGTGGCGGCTGGGGGTGCTGGACTTCGGAACGGTCGACCGGCTGCCCGACGGGCTGCCGCCCACGATCGGTACGTCGCTGCGCATGACGCTGGACGACCGGGCGGATGACGTCTATGAGCTGCTGTGCGAGGAGGGGTTCGTCAAGGACTCCATCGAGCTGGAGCCGGACGCGGTGCTGAACTACCTGCTTCCGATCATCGAGCCGGCCCAGGCCGAGGAGTTCACCTTCACCCGCGGCTGGATGCGCAACCAGGCCGCCCGGATCGCCGATCCCCGCTCCCCCGCCCACCAGCTGGGCAAGCAGCTGAACCTCCCGCCGTCGTACCTCCTCATACACCGGGTGACGCTGAGCACGATCGGGGTCCTGTGTCAGCTGGGCGCGACGGTCCGGCTCCGGGACGAACTCATCACCTGGCTCCCGGGTTTCGTTCACCCCGCCCCGGTCCCCGTGCCGGATCCCGAGTACGCCCCGCTCCCCGCCCAGACCACCCGCGACACCAACCTCGAGGCCACGAAGGAGGAGGAAGAAGAAGACACCGCCGAGGAATCATCCGCCTGAGCCGCCTCACCGCTCGCTCCGCATCACACTGCACCGACCTTCGCTCGCCCCGTCCTGGTGGTCACCGTGCGGGCGGCGCCTCGTGGCACAACGCTCCGGCCGTCAGCCTGCGGAAGCCGGAGCAGTGCCCCAGCATGCGCAAGCCGGAGCAATGCCTCCAAGCGACCGGAGCGACGCCTCTGAGCGACCCCAGGAAGGCGTGTGAGGTAAAGCGCACCACGAAACGGTGGGTGCGGGGCATGGTCGTGGCGGCACGGGGGCCGACGGCTCCGTACCAAGTGGCCTTCGGGGAGCGGCATCGCACCGCCGTTCCGGAGCGCCTGCGCCGCTCCCCGCCCCGGCCGATCGCCCTGGGCAAGGGCTCCGCTGCACGCCCCTGCCGTCTGCCTGACAGGGGGAGCGGGGTTACCACCAGGCCGAGTCCAGGCGGGATTCGATGGCACGGAGGTGGGTCCGGGCACAGGTATCACAGAAGTAACGGCGGGTGCTGTTCTCGACGGAACAGGTCCAGGTCGCCGGCGCGCCCTCGGCCACCACGCCGCAACGGGCACAGACCGTGGTCTCGTCAGGTCCAAACGTTTCGCCGCTGTCGGGCGCGAGGTGCGTCCCGACGTGCGGGCCCGTCGTTCGGGGGTGTGCGTCGGTTCTGAGGGTGCCGCCCTCCCGGTCGGTGGTGCCGGTCAACTCCGCCCGCTCATGCGTATCGTCGTCCACTGCCCGACGATATCTCCGCCAAGGCCGACAATACGTACAGAAGGCACTGGTAATGCGGATCGTGTCGGAGCACGGGTCCGCCTTTCCGGCGCACGGCCCGGTCGACCCGGCGCACAGTTCGACCATCGGGCGCATGTGTCATCCAACGGGTGCACGAAAACGGCGGCCCCGGCGCACGTATCGCGCTTTCCGCTCCCGCGCCCCGACCGCCCTCCCCTCCCGCCGCGCGAAAAGCGCATAGCGCGCCGCACCGCCCGGGAAGGCGTGGGGCGCGCTATGGATCGAACGGTTCGGGGACGGTCACTGCATGACGGCCATGGCGAGGGCGCGGCGGGCGCGGAGGGAGACACGTTCGGCGCGCCGCTGCATACGGCGGGCCGTGGCGAGCCGGTGGGCTCTGCGGTCCCGCTCGGCCTCGCGCAACCTCTCATGGATATGCGCGCGAGCCAGGGCTTCTGGGATGAGTTGCATTTCGCGGGTCCTGTTCTGGCGACGCTCGTTCGCGCCGGAGTTCGCGGGGGTGGGCATGTCGGTGAGGGATGGGTTCATCGTCGGGTCCTGCTTCTGGGGGTCCCGGGTGGCGGGACGGTCGATCGTTCCTGTGCCGATGGTGTTCATGCCGCGACCGGGTTCTTGCGCGGACGGCCACGCGGGCGCTTCCGGGGGACGACGACGCCCTGGACGAACAGCTCGCCGCCCCAGACACCCCAGGGCTCACGGCGGTCCTTGGCGCCGGCCAGGCAGGCCTCGCGCACCGGGCAGGTCTGGCACAGCGACTTGGCGTACTCGACGTCGGCCGGGGACTCGGCGAAGAAGACCTCCGGGTCGTAGGTGCGACACGGGACGGCGGCGCCGAGGCGGTCGATCTCGTCGTCGAGCTCGGTGAGGGGCAGCAAGGAGTTCTCCTGGGGGTCGGGCGGAGGAATCAGGTCGGTGGCGACGGACGGGGTGTGCGTCTGGAGTTGCACGGTGGTGTGTTCCTCGTCTGTTCGGCCCGGCTCGTGGCTGGGCTGTCGTATGGCGCCCTCCGCCGGCTGCGAAGGACAAACAAAAGGGCCGCGGATCCCGGTGTGGGTTCCGCGGCCCTGGAAGGTGCCGACCTGATCTCGCCGATCAGGCTGGATCACTCCAGGGTTCGAGCCCGCGGAAGGCCCACATGTCGTTCTGCTGCGTGTACTGGGTCGTGGCGTACTGCGTCCGGGATTCGGCACCATTGGCCGCCGCAAAGGCATGTGCATTCGCCGCTGCTGCTACCTCAGGTGCCTTGGTCGGTCGCTCGCTGCGCTCGCGAATCGGAAGAATCGCGAGGGACGCGGGACGCGCGGCCGCGACGCCGGACAGGCGGACGGAACCGGACAGGCCGGCTCCGGACAGACCGGTGCCACGGAGCGAAGAGCCGAGCGGGCAGGTGGCGACGACCGAGAGATCGGTCATTTTCTGGGTCTCGATGAAGCTGATCACTGGTCTCGCCTCCTTTCGGCGTCTTCGGGGGCCGGTGCGAACCGGTCCAGGTTGTTCAGTACAGCACGAATCCAACGGTTCTCGGAAGGCCCGTTGTCTCCGTGCTTCCGAAGGCTATGGGGATGCGCTCCGCGCGCGCAAACTATTTTTCCGACGACTTTTCCGCGTCATCGGAGACGTTCTCCGGAAGCCTTCATTCCGCAGCGTCCTCGTCACCTTCGGCCCGGCCCGCCACGAGTTCTCCACCCGGGAGTTCTTCCCCCGCGCACAGGGCCAGGACGTCGGCACCGAATCTGCCGAGCTTGCGCCTCACTACTCCAGGGATGCCCGCCAGCTCCTGTTCGGTTCCCGGAACCGCCTCGGCAATCGCCATGAGCGTCTTGTCGGTGAAGACGCAGAATGCCGGCTGGCCCAGCGCGGCGGCCTGCGCCTCACGCCAGTCCCGCAGCCGTTCGTACAGCCCCTCGTCCAGCTCGGAGGGGCAGTCCTCGCAGCGCATCAGCTTGATCTCGCCGCCGTCGGAGAGCACCCGGCCGCACACCCGGCAGCGGATCGGACCGCGCCGCTTGCGGCGGACCGACTCGCGTTCCTCGCCCCGGGCGGCAGCCGTGCCGCCGATGCCGCGCTCGATGCCGCCGCCCCCGCCGGGCGAGCGGTGCCCCGCGGTCCCTGAGCCCGGCCGCAGGCCCTTCAGGAAGCGGCTCGGGCTCCGGTGGGCGCGGCCGCCGGGAGAGCGCGAGAGGGCCCACGAGAGGCTCAGGTGGCGCCGCGCGCGGGTGATGCCGACGTACAGCAGGCGGCGCTCCTCCTCCAGCTGCTCGTCCGTCTTCGCGTACGTGATCGGCAGCATGCCGTCGGTGAGGCCGACCAGGAAGACCGCGTCCCACTCCAGGCCCTTGGCGGCGTGCAGTGAGGCGAGCGTCACACCGTCGACCGTCGGGGCGTGCTGGGCACCGGCCCGCTCGTCCAGCTCGGTGACCAGGTCGGCGAGGGTGGCCTCGGGACGCGCCTTGGCGAAGTCCTCGGCGAGCCGGACCAGGGCGGCCAGCGACTCCCAGCGGTCGCGCACGGCGCCCGACCCTGCCGGCGGCAGGTCGCCCCAGCCCATCTCGCTCAGTACGGCCCGCACCTCGGAGGGCAGGTCCTGGGCGTCGTCCAGCAGCGCGTCGTTCCCCCCGAAGCGGGCCGCTGCGCGCAGCTTGTGCCCGGCCTCGCGCACCTCGGGGCGCTCGAAGAACCGCTCGGCCCCGCGGAGCTGGTACGGCACGCCCGCGTCGGCCAGCGCCTGCTCGTAGACCTCGGACTGGGCGTTGATCCGGAAGAGGACGGCTATCTCGCCGGCGGGCACGCCGGCGGCGATCAGGTCGCGGATGCGGCGCGCGGTGCCCTCCGCCTCGGCGGGCTCGTCGCCGTACTCGACGTGGACCGGGTCCGGGCCCGCGTCGCGCTGGGAGATCAGCTCCAGGCGGTGCTCGGCGGCGCGGCCCCGGGCCTGGGCGAGGAGGCCGTTGGCGAGATGGACGATCTGAGGGCTGGAGCGGTAGTCGCGGACCAGCTTGACGACGGTCGCACCGGGGTGGCGGGTGCGGAAGTTCAGCAGGTGGTCGGGGGTGGCGCCGGTGAAGCTGTAGATCGTCTGGCTGGCGTCGCCGACCACGCAGAGGCTGTCGCGGTCGCCGAGCCACAGGTCCAGGAGACGCTGCTGCAGGGGGCTGACGTCCTGGTACTCGTCGACGACGAAGTGCTGGTACTGGGCGCGGACCTGCTCGGCGATGTCCGGGCGCTCCTGGAGCACGCCGACGGTGAGCAGCAGTACGTCCTCGAAGTCGATGACCCCGCGATCCCGCTTGAGGTCCTCGTAGGTGCGGTAGATCTGGGCGATCTCGGCGGGGTCGCGGGGGGCTTCGCGGGTGGCCTTCACGACGGCGGCGGGGTAGTCGGCGGGCACGGTCTGGGTCACCTTGGACCATTCGATCTCGCCGGTGACGTCCCGCAGCTCGGTGCGGTCCAGCCGGATGCCGGAGCGGGCACCGGCCTCGGCGACCAGCTGGACCTTGCGCTCCAGCAGCCGCGGGACCTCGCCGCCGACGGCCTTGGGCCAGAAGTACTGGAGCTGGCGCAGCGCGGCGGAGTGGAACGTACGGGCCTGGACGCCGGCCGCACCGAGCTGACGCAGCCGGCCGCGCATCTCGCCCGCCGCGCGGTTGGTGAAAGTGACGGCGAGGACGGTGTTCGGCTGGAGGATGCCGGCGCGGACGCCGTACGCGATGCGGTGGGTGATCGCGCGGGTCTTGCCCGTTCCCGCACCGGCCAGCACGCAGACCGGGCCGTGCAGCGCGGTGGCGACCTCACGCTGCTCGGGGTCGAGCCCTTCCAGCACCGCGTCGGCGTCCGCCGGGGCGGCGGGGAAGTTCGTCGCTGACGGTGCCTGCGGGAAGAGGGTGGGGTCCGATGCTGCTGTCACCCCGCCATGCTGCCAGGTCCGCGGCGGCGGTCGGGAATGCTGTCCACAGCCGCGGCCGGTGGTCGTATTTATGCGCCCGCCCCGAAGGGCCGGGGAATGGTCCGGAGTAGGTGCGCGTTGAACCACAGCGGTCGCGGCAATCCGCCGCCACCCAGCCGAGCAGCAGCAAGAAGGAGCGCGAGACTCATGGCGGGCACTGTCACGATGTACAGCACCACCTGGTGCGGATATTGCCGTCGGCTCAAGGGCCAGATGGACCGCGAGGGCATCGCTTACACCGAGGTCAACATCGAGCAGGACCCCGAGTCCGCGAAGTACGTGGAGACCGTGAACGGCGGCAACCAGCTGGTGCCGACCGTCGTCGTGGTCCCCGAGGGCGGCGGCGAGCAGCACGCGATGGGCAACCCGCCGCTCGCGTGGATCAAGGAGAAGCTCGGCGCCTGAGGCCCGCGCACGCCATTGCGCGGCTCGCGCTGTGCGGCCGGACACGCAGAGGGCCGGAACCCCACGGTTCCGGCCCTCGCGCATGCCGCGGCCACTAAGGCTTCGGCAGTGGCTTCCCGTACCAGAGCTCGATCAGGCGGGCCGCGATGGAGATGCCGTACGGCGGCAGTACCTCGCCCGATTCGAAGGCGTCGCGCAGGTCCTCGCGGGAGAACCAGCGGGCCTCCTCGATCTCCTCGCCGTCCACCTGGATCTCGGGCCGGGTGGCACGCGCCATGAAGCCGAGCATCAGGCTGGAGGGGAAGGGCCAGGGCTGGCTGGCGACGTACTCGACGTCGCCGACGACCACGCCGGCCTCTTCGTAGACCTCGCGCCGCACGGACTGCTCGATGGACTCGCCCGGCTCCACGAAGCCGGCGAGCGTGGAGAACCGTCCTTCGGGCCAGTGCACCTGGCGGCCCAGGAGCGCGCGGTCCTCCTCGTCCGTGACGAGCATGATCACGGCCGGGTCGGTACGCGGGTAGTGCTCGGCCCCGCAGGCCGGGCAGCGGCGGATGTGGCCCGCCGCCGCGATGACCGTGCGCTCGCCGCAGCGCGAACAGAAGCGGTGCAGCCGCTGCCAGTTCTCCAGCGCGACGGCGTGCACGAGGAGACCGGCGTCGCGCTCGGAGAGCAGCAGACCGGCTTCCCGCAGGCCCGCGGGGCGCGCGGACTGGTCCATGCGCCCCGGCAGCGAGTCCTTCTGCAGCGCGAAGTAGCGGACGCCGTCTTGGTCCTGCCCGAGGTAGTACCGGTGGGTCTCGGTCATCGGCGCCTCGAAGGAGGGCGTCATGACCAGCTCCGTGCGGCCGTCAGGGGTGTCGTCCACCAGGGCCTGGCCGCCGGAGACCACGAAGACGCGCGTCGTCGGGTGGCTCCACGCCGCGGCGAGCCAGGCCTCGTCGAGTCGGTGATGCGCGCTGCGGTCGATGCCGCTGTCGGCGCTGAAGGTGATGGGCCGGTGTGCGTCGTGATCGATCCGGGTGGTCACTGGTGTTTCCAACTCCCCCTATGCGAGAGGTGCGGGCTGCGTACGGATGCGGGGCGCGGGCCGGCGGGAGGCCGCGGTGGTCGGGTCATGCCGGGCGCCAGTTCTCCGCCAGGTCGCCCCACAGATACGCCGCGGTCTCGACGCCCTTCATGAGCAGGTCCAGCTCGACCTTCTCGTTGGGCGCGTGCCAGCCGTCGGAGGGCACGGAGATGCCGAGGAAGAGCACCGGGGCGCCGAGCGCGTCCTGGAGGTCGGCGGCGGGCCCCGAACCGCCCTCCCGGGTGAAGCGGATCTGCTGCTCGAAGGCCCGGCCCATCGCGCGGGCGACCGACTGCAGGGCGGGGTGGTCCAGCGGGGTCAGGCAGGGCCGGGTGGCGCCCCAGAAGGTGATCTCGTGGCGGATGCCGGCCGGCAGCCGTTCGGCGACCCAGGTGCGGACGGCCTCCTGGACGGCGGCCGCGTCCTGGCCGGCGACCAGCCGGAAGGAGAGCTTCAGCTGGGCCCGGGACGGGACGATGGTCTTGCCGCCGGGGCCCTGGTAACCGCCGCCGATGCCGTTGACCTCGGCCGTGGGGCGGGCCCAGATGCGTTCCAGGGTGGTGTGGCCGGCCTCGCCGAGCGCGGCGTGCGAGTGCGCCGTACGCAGCCACGCCGCCTCGTCGAAGGGCAGCTCGGCGAAGAGTTCCCGCTCCCGTTCGGTGAGCTCGACCACGCCGTCGTAGAAGCCGGGGATCGCGACCCTGCGGTCCTCGTCGTGCAGCGCGGCGGCCAGCCGGGCCGCCTCGGTGGCCGGGTTCGGCACGGCACCGCCGAAGGAGCCGGAGTGGATGTCCTGGCCGGGCCCGTAGAGGTCGATCTGGCAGTCGGTGAGGCCGCGCATGCCCGTGCACACGGTCGGCGTGTCCGCCGCCCACATGCCGGTGTCGGAGACGATCACCGCGTCGCACGCGAGGCGGTGCGCGTGCTTGGTGATCAGCGCGGGGAAGTTCGGCGAGCCGGACTCCTCCTCGCCCTCGATGAGCAGCTTGAGGTTGACGGCGGGGGCGGTGCGGCCGGTGGCGGCGAGGTGCGCCCGCACCCCGAGGGTGTGGAAGAAGACCTGGCCCTTGTCGTCGGCCGCGCCGCGCGCGTACAGCTTGCCGTCGGCGGTGTGCGGCTCGAAGGGGTCGGTGTGCCAGCCGTCCTCCAGGGCGGCGGGCTGCACATCGTGGTGGCCGTAGACGAGCACGGTCGGGGCCTCCGGGTCACCGGACGGCCACTCGGCGAACACCGCGGGCAGGCCCTCGGTCTCCCAGACCTCGGCGGTCGGGAAGCCGGTCTCGGTGAGCTTGGCGACCAGCCATTCGGCGCTGCGGCGTACATCGGGGGCGTGGCCGGGGTCGGCCGACACCGAGGGGATGCGCAGCCAGGCGCGCAGGTCGTCGAGGAAGGCCTCACGTCGGCTGCTGATGTACGTGCGGACAGCGCTGTCCGGGGTGCTGCTCATACCCCTGAGCCTATCGGCCCCTATGGGTCGAACGGTCGCCGGTCTCACCTCCGTGACCGGCCGGGTACGCCGCGTCGCCCTCGTACACCGCCGCTGCGGCGGTCGCGCCGTCGGCGCCCTCCAGGTGCTCGCCGAGCAGGATGCGTTCCAGCTCACGGCGGCCGGGGAGCCTCGGGGGCCGGACCAGCTCGCCGCTGCGCACGTACAGGAAGGCGGCCCGCACGGCGGTGAGTGGGACGCCGCGCTGCTCCGCCCAGGCCAGGCGGTACAGGGCCAGCTGGAGCGGGTCGGCGTCCTGGCTGCGGCCGGTCTTCCAGTCGACGATCTCGTACACGGGGCCGTCGTAACCGCCCGTCGCCTGCGGGTCGGGGGCGAGGCGGTAGACGGCGTCGATGCGGCCGCGGACGAGCCGGCCCGCCAGAGTGAGCTGGACGGGCACCTCCACCCGGTACGGCGTGCGCCGCGCGTACGGGGTGCGCGCGAAGGCCTCCTTCAGGGCGGCGAGGTCCCGCTCGTCGGCGATGCTCTCCTCGGCCGGCCTCTCCTCGTCGGCGCCGGGCAGCTCCTCGGGGCCGAGCATCGGCAGCGTCAGCTCCTCGAAGCGGGACTCGACCCAGGCGTGGAAGCGGGTGCCGCGGCGCGCGCCGGGCTGCGGGGGGCGCGGCATCGGCCGGGCCAGCTCGCGCGCGAAGCCGTCCGGGTCGGCGGCCAGCCGCATCATCTGCGAGGCACTGAGCGACGACGGCAGCGGGACGTCCTGGACGCGGGCCCGGGACCGGCGCAGCTCGCCCGCCAGCGCGTCGAGGTCGCGGTCCCAGGACGCGACGGCCCGTCGCTCCTCGGGGGCCAGCGAGGCCCGCGCGTCCGCCTCGTCGCCGTCCCGGGCCGCGGGCACGGTGGGTGCGTGCACGGTGCGGTCGGGGGCGGCACGGTCGGAGTGGCCGGGGTGGCCGGGGTGCGAGGGGTCGTACGGCGCGGCGTACGCGTCGTCCTCGTCGTGCGGCGGCTCATCCCGCTCGTCCGCGTCCGCACCGTACGGCGCGGCGAAGGGCTCGTCCCCGTCCTCGCCGTACGGGTCGCCGTACCGCTCCTCGTCCTCGTAGGCGGGCTCCTCGGCGGGCCATTCCGGGTCGTCGGCCGGGCCCGGGGCGATCGGGGGTTCCGACGGCTCGGGAGGGGCCGTGCCGGCCGGCCCCGGAGCCTGCTCCAGGCGCCGCACCCGAGCCAGTACCGCCTCCGCCGCGGACCGGCGGCGGGCCATCGCCTCCGGGTCCAGCGGGAGCGGCCACTCCCCCTTGTCGTCGTCCGCGGCCACAAGGGCGGGGTTCTCCGCGTCCTCCTCGGGCGGGTCGGCCCACTCCTCGATCTCGCCGTGGCCCGCCTCGCAGTGCGTGCGCAGCGCCTCCAGGAAGGCGGACGGGCCGCGCGGCTTCTTCTGGTCGGGCCCCCACCAGTGGCCGGAGCCGAGCAGCAGGGAGCGGGGACGGGTGAACGTGACGTACCCGAGGCGCAGCTCCTCGGTGGCCTGATGGTCCTTCATCGCCTCCTTGAAGGCCTTCATGCCGCGGCTGTCCCATGCCGGTACGTCGGGCAGGGTGTCGGCGTCGCCGCGCAGGGCGTGCGGCAGCACCTTGGCCTGGCTGGTCCAGGACTCGCGGGCCCGGCTGCTGGGGAACTGCTTCTCGACCAGTCCGGGGACCGCGACCACGTCCCACTCCAGGCCCTTGGACTTGTGCGCGGTCAGGACCTTGACGGTGTTCTCGCCCCCCGGGAGGGAGCTGTCCAAGCCCTTCTCGTGCTGCACGGCGGTGCGGAGGAACCCGAGGAAGGCGAGCAGCGTGGCCTCGCCGTCCAGGGCGGCGAACCCCGCGGCGATGTCGAGGAAGGAGCCCAGGGTCTCGCGGCGGCGGGCGGCCAAGGCGTGCGGCGAGGCGGACAGCTCGACGTCGAGGCCCGTGGTGGCCAGGACACGGTGCAGGACGTCCATCAGCGGGTCGCCGAGGGAGCGGCGCAGGTCGCGCAGCTCGGCGGCGAGGTGAGCGAAGCGGACCCTGGCGTCGGCCGAGAAGGGCAGCCCGGCCCCCGGAGCGTCGCCCTCGGGAGCGGCGCCGTCCGTCCCGAGGAACGTGTCCAGGGCGTCGGCGAGCGAGATCACCTCGGCCGGGTCGGTGCCCTCGACGGCCTCGGCGAGGCGGCGCTCGGGGTCGTCGGAGGGCCCGTCGCGGTGGACGAGCGTACGGGCGAGGCGGCCCAGCAGGGCGAGGTCCCGGGGGCCGATGCGCCAGCGCGGCCCGACGAGGAGGCGGACCAGAGCGGCGTTGGCCGTGGGGTCCTGCAGCACCTCGCAGACGGCGACCAGGTCGGCGACCTCGGGGAGGTGCAGCAGCCCGGAGAGGCCGACGACCTCCACGGGGATGTCGCGGGCCACCAGCTCGCCCTGGATGCGGGCGAAATCGCCGGCCGTACGGCACAGGACGGCGATCTCACCGGGCGGCGTGCCCGTACGGACGAGGTGGGCGAGGGAGTCGGCGAGCCAGCGCATCTCGTCGGCGTGGGTGGGCAGCAGGGCGCAGCGCACGACGCCGTCGCGCTCGGCGCCCGGCGCGGGCCGCAGGGCCTCGACGCCTTCGTGGCGCTCGCGCAGCGGGGCGGCCAGGCCGTTGGCGAGGTCCAGGAGGCGGCCGCCACTGCGGCGGTTCTCGCTGAGTGCGAAGCGGCGCGCCGGACTGCCGTCGGCGAACGGGAAGTGCCGGGGGAAGTCGTCGAGGTTCGCCACCGAGGCGCCGCGCCAGCCGTAGATGGCCTGGCAGGGGTCGCCCACGGCGGTGACGGCGTGGCCGGTGCCCCCGCCGAAGAGCCCGGAGAGCAGCAGCCGCTGGGCCACCGAGGTGTCCTGGTACTCGTCCAGCAGGACGACGGCGAACTCCTCGCGCAGCTGGCTGCCCACTTCGGCGCGGGTGGTGGCGAGGGTCGCGGAGAGGGCGATCTGGTCGCCGAAGTCGAGGAGGTCGCGGCGGCGCTTCTCGCTGCGGTACGCGCCGACCAGGTCGAGCAGCTCCAGGCGGCCCTGCACCGCTTCGGGGACCTTGCGCAGTTCGGCGTTGCTGAGTTTGGCGGCACCCAGCTCGGCGAGCAGCCGGGTGTCGTACGCGCGCAGCTCCTCGGGGGTGACGAGGTGTTCGGCCAGCTCGCCGTCGAGGGCGAGCAGGTCCTCCACGAGGGTGGGCAGCGAGGTGGTGAGCGCGGGATACGGGCCCGGCGCCTCGCGCAGCACCCGGGCGGCGAGCTGGAAGCGGGTGGCGTCGGCGAGCAGGCGGGCGCTGGGCTCGACACCGATGCGCAGGCCGTGGTCCTTCAGGAGTTGGCCTGCGAAAGCGTGGTACGTGGAGATGTGCGGCTCGCCGGGAGCCTCGTCGACGGCGCTCCCGTGGCCGGGCGCCGGGTCGGGGTCGGTCACGCCGGCGGCGAGCAGGGCGGCGCGCACCCGCTCACCCAGCTCACCTGCGGCCTTGTTCGTGAAGGTGAGACCGAGGACCCGCTCGGGGGCGACCTGTCCGGTGCCCACCAGCCACACCACGCGCGCGGCCATCACCGTCGTCTTGCCGGACCCCGCGCCGGCCACGATCACCTGCGGAGCGGGCGGCGCCGTGATGCAGGCCAGCTGCTCCGGGGTGAAGGGGATGCCCAGCAGCTCCTTGAGCTGTTCGGGGTCGGTGATGCGTGCGGACACGTCCGAGACGGTAACGGGCGGCACTGACAACGGAGCAAACCCGCCGGTCAGTGGGGCGGACCGTCACTCGACGACGTGCTGCCCCTCGGGCCGCGCCGAGCAGGAGCTCTTGAAGGCGCAGTGCGTGCAGTGCTGCCCGGTCGAGGGGACGAAGCGCTCCTCCAGAACACGGCCGGCGGCGGTGGCCAGCAGGTCGCCCACCCAGTCGCCCGCCCCCTCGCCCGCCAGGGGCTGCTGCGCCTGCACCACGGGGAGCGCGTCGCCGCCGTCCTTCTTGGCGGCGCCCTGGCGCAGGTGCACCAGCTCCGCTCCCCCGGGCTCCGGGGTGCGCCCCCCGAAGACCTCGTCGACGGCTCCCTCGCGCACCGCGAGCTGGTACACGGCGAGCTGCGGATGCCGGGCCACCTCAGGGCCGGTCGGCCGGCTCTTGCCAGTCTTGAAGTCCACGACGTACGCACGGCCGTCGGCGTCGGCCTCGACACGGTCCATGCTGCCGCGGATACGCACCGCGTACTCCTCCGCGGCGCCGGCCTTCAGCGTGACGTCGAAGCCGTGCTCGGTGGCGACCGTGGCGCGGCCGAGCGTCTCGCGCTCCATGACGTGCCAGCGCAGGAAGCGCTCCAGGGCGGCGCGTGCGCTGTCCTTCTCCTGACGCGACTTCCACGGCGCATCGAAGGCGAGCGAGTCCCACACGGAATCCAGCCGCTCCATCAGGACGGCGAGGTCGGCCGGGGTACGGCCGGAGGCGACCTCGTCGGCCAACACGTGCACCACGTTGCCGAAGCCCTGCGCGGCGGTCGCGGGCGCGTCCGCCTTGACCTCCCGGCCCAGGAACCACTGGAGGGCGCAGGTGTTGGCGAGCTGGTCGAGCGCGCTGCCCGAGAGTGCCACGGGCGCGTCCTTGTCACGCAGCGGTACGGAGCTGTGCGTCGGCTCGTACAGGCCCCACCAGCGGTACGGGTGCGCGGCGGGCACCAGCGGGCGGCCCTCGTCGTCCCGGAGCGAGGCCAGCCTGGCGAGCCGCTCCACGGCGGCCGTGCGCAGCGCTTCGGAGGCCGCAGGGTCGACGACGGTGGCGCGCAGCTCGGCGACGAGGGCGGCCACCGAGAGCGGGCGGCGGGGGCGCCCGGTGACGTCGACCGGGTCGACGCCCAGCTCGGTGAGGAAGCGGGAGGGCTGGTCACCGTCGTCGGCCGCGGCCTTCACGGCGGTGACCACGAGGCGTTCCCGGGCCCGGGTCGCCGCCACGTAGAACAGCCGGCGTTCCTCGGCGAGCAGCGCACCGGGGGTGAGCGGTTCCGCGATGCCGTCCCGGCCGATCCGGTCGGCCTCCAGCAGCGAGCCGCGGCGGCGCAGGTCGGGCCAGAGCCCCTCCTGTACGCCGGCGACCACGACGAGGCGCCACTCCAGGCCCTTGGAACGGTGCGCGGTCATCAGACGGACCGCATCCGGCCGCACCGTACGGCGGGTCAGCGTGTCGGCGGCGATGTCCTGATGGTCCAGCTCCTCCAGGAAGTTCAGGGCGCCCCGGCCCCCGGTGCGCTCCTCGGCGCGCGCCGCCGTCTCGAAGAGGGCCACCACGGCGTCCAGGTCACGGTCGGCGTTGCGGCCCGCGGCACCGCCGCGCCGGGCGGTCCGTTCGAGCCGGCCCGGCCACGGCGTCCCGTCCCACAGCTCCCACAGCGCCTGTTCGGCGGTGCCGCCGCCCGCGAGCAGCTCGCGGGCCTTGCGGAGCAGCAGGCCGAGCCGCTGCGCGCCTCGTGCGTACGCCGGGTCGTGCGCCACGAGGCGCTCCGGTTCGTCCAGCGCCTCGGCGATCAGCACGTCCGAGGCGCGCGGCACGGTCCGGCCGGCGGCCCGCTCCTCCTCCCGGAGCGCGCGCCCGAGCCGCCGCAGATCGGCGGCGTCCATCCCGCCGAGCGGCGAGGTCAGCAGCTCTGTCGCCACCTCGGGGGCGATGCGCGTGCGGGTGGCGGAGGCCGGCGACGCACCGGGCTCGGCTTCGGCGGACTCGCTCCCGCCGTCTTCGCCGGTCTCGGCGCCCCCGTCGGTCCCGGCGGGCGTCAGGCGCCCCCGCGCGGCCTCGTCCGGCGTCCCGGCCGGCCCGCCGTCCGGCGGCGCCGTGCCGGGCTCCGTGCCCCCGTCCGGCGCGCCGTCGACCCCGTGCAGCGCGTCTCCGCTCCCGTCCAGCGCGTCGTCGCCCCCGTCCAGCCCGTCGGCCCCGTACAGCCCGTCGGCCCCGTACAGCGCGTCGTCAGGACCGTCCAGGGTCTCCCCGGCCCCGACGTCGACACCGGCCTCGACCGCGTCCGCGTCCCCGTCGCCGTCCCCATCCCCGTTCGGCGTGCCGGACACCGGCGCGTCCGTCGCCGCCACCCGCAGCGCCAGCAGCAGCGGCGCGACCGCGGGCTCGTGCCGCAGCGGGAGGTCGTCACCGTCGATGTCGAGGGGGACGCCCGCCGAGGTGAGGGCGCGGCGTGCGGAGGGGATCGAACGGCCGCCGGCCCGTACGAGGACGGCCATGTCCTGCCAGGGAACGCCGTCCTCCAGGTGGGCCCTGCGGAGGATGTCGGCGATGTTCTCCAGCTCGCCGCCGGCCGTCGGGTACGTGTAGACCTCGACCCGACCGCCGTCCCGCGCCGGTACCGGCTCGCGGTGCTCCCTGACCTGCCGGGCAGGCAGCCGATTGAGCGGCATGCGGCGGGTGAGCAGCCGCGTGGCGGCGACGAGCGCGGCCCCCGAACGGCGCGCGGTGCGCAGCACCTCTACGGGTGCGGGCGCCCCGTCCGCACGCCGGAAGGTCTCCGGGAAGTCGAGGATGCCGTTGATGTCGGCACCGCGGAAGGCGTAGATGGACTGGTCGGGATCGCCGAAGGCGACCAGGGTGCGGCCGCCGCCGGCCCCGGCGCTCGCGGGCCCGCGGTTCCCCGCCAGCGCATGCAGCAGCCGGACCTGCGCGGCGTCGGTGTCCTGGTATTCGTCGACGAAGACCGCGTCGTACCGGCGTGCCAGCTCGGCCGCCACCTCGGGGCGCTCGGCGAGCAGCACCGCACGGTGCACCAGCTCGGCGTAGTCGAGCACCCCCTGGGCGTCCAGGACGTCCAGGTACTCGGCGAGGAAGCCGGCCGCCGCACCCCAGTCGGGCCGCCCCGTGCGGCGCGCGAACTCGCCCAGCGCATTCGGGCCGAGGCCCAGCTCGCGGCTGCGGGCGAGCACGGCGCGCACCTCGTCGGCGAAGCCGCGGGTGGTCAGGCACGCCCGCAGCTCGTCCGGCCAGCCGACCGGGGCGCGGCCCTCCCGGGCCAGCTCCGCCTGGCCCGCGAGCAGCTCGCGCACGACGAGGTCCTGCTCGGGTCCGGACAGCAGGCGCAGCGGGTCGGCGAAGAGGTCGGCGTCCTGATGGGCGCGGACCAGCGCGTAGCAGAAGGAGTGGAAGGTGGTGGCCTGCGGACTGCCCGCCCGGCGAACGGCCGCCTGCGCCGGCTCCTCTCCCGCTCCCGGTGCCCCCGCCGCCTCCACCGCGCCTCCGGGTCTCGGCTCTCCCGGGCCCTCGTGGTCCGACTCCGACGGGCCTTCGTGGCTCAGCCGGGCCGCCATCCGGTCGCGCAGTTCGACGGCGGCCTTGCGGCTGAAGGTCAGGACGAGGATCCGCTCGGGGTCGGTGCCCTCCCGCACCCGCCGGGTGACCGCCTCGACGAGCGTCGTGGTCTTGCCCGTACCGGGACCGGCGAGCACGAGCAGCGGGCCGTCCTCGTGGTCAACCACTCGGCGCTGACGTGCGTCCAAGGCAGGAGGACGCACCGCGTCGAGCCGGCTGCGGACCAGACGGTACGCGCCGGGCGCACCCCGCCGCTCCGGCCGTGGGTACGGCCGGGGCTGCGGAATCGCCGAGGGGGAGGAACTCACGTGGATCGCCTGTGCCGGGGTCTGAGGTGCGGGTTGCGGTGGTACTGGGGTCCTGGTGTGCGGATGCGGTGGAGACGGGTGTCCGGTGAGTGATGCCGGGCGTCCGGTCTGCGGTGATGCTGGTGGTACGGACAGAGCCGTCCGTACGCGTGATGCGGGAAGAGCGGGTGATATGGGTGCTGGTGTCCGTCGTGCTGGCTGCGCCCGACGCTACGCCAGGTGGCGCACGAGCCGCAGCACGTCCCGCGACCGGGCGGCGGGAACCGGCGGTCGCGCGCACCCCGTACGCGCCCCCGGGGGCCGCGCCCTCAGCCCTCGTGGCGGCGCCGGCTCACGTCCGGGGCGTCGCCCGCATCCGGCTCGCCGCCGTCCCAGCGCGCCCGCGCCATGTCCAGCCGCGGCAGCGTGCGCTCCTCACGGGAGCCGGCGGTGCGCCGGGGTTCCCGCAGCGGCGTGCCCTCCGTGCGGTAGTGCTGCAGCGCGCGCCGCTCGCTGCCCGGCAGCAGGGTGCCGTCGGCGCGGACCACGCGCCACCACGGCACGGCGCCGCCGTACAGCGCCATCGCGCGCCCCACCTGCCGCGGGCCTATCCGGCGCTCGCCACCGCTCGCCTCCGGATGCGCTTCGGGGTGCCCCTCTTCCTCATTGAGGTACTCGGCGACGTCTCCGTAGGTCATCACCCGGCCCGGCGGAATCCGCTCGGCCACGTCGAGCACCCGGTCCGCGTACTCGGGCAACTCGCCGCCCGGGGCGTCGCTCGCGTTCTCTCCGGTCCCACTCATTCGGCCCATCCTGCCGTATGCCACCGACAACGCCCACCGTTCCCCGCCACCCCTGTGGCGGCGCGTGCGCGAAGGGCCGACGCGGCGTACGCTGCGCTTCCCGCGCCCCCGAAATGCACCCTGATGCCCCCCTCCGCACCGAGGCCGTGCCACCATCTTCCGGGCGGTGACTGGTGATACGAGATCAAGAAGAGACGGCTGAGCAGCATCAGGGCGCGGCGCCTCCGAGGGAGGCGGGCGCTCCGGACGCGCTGCCCGGGTCCGGTGGCAGCACCGCCGACAGCCGCCCCGCCGAGGCCGGCACCAGCGCCCCCGACACCGAGCACGAGACCGACGGAACGATCAAGAGGAAGCCGGAGCAGCCGGACCAGCCGGAGAAGACACCGGGACAGCCGCTACAACGGGGAAGGGCTTCCACCACCGACATGGCAAGCACGACCGAGCAGGCCGGACGGGCCGACGTGCCCGAAGGGGCGAGCGCAGCCGCCGGCCGCACTCCGAAGGACGAGCGTCCGCCACCGGGTGCGACGCGCGACGACGCGAGCGGCCAGGACGCCGACAGACCTGGCGGCGCGCAGGACCCCCGTACGCAGCGGACCGACCACCCCGAAGGGGCTGACCACCCGGACGGGGCCGACCACCGCGAGAAGGACGACCGCACCGAGCGGGACGACCGCGCCGTCAAGGGGGACCGGATCGGCGACGAGGGCGTCGGCAGCGAGTTCCACGTCGACCACGTCTCGGGCGACGAGCCCTTGCTGCCCGCCCGCGTGCACCGCCCCTTCGACCTGCTGCGCTTCCTGCTGGGCATCGTGGGGGTCGTGCTGGTCCTGGGGCTGGCGACGTTCGCGCACGGCACCACGCAAGGCCTGGAGAACGACATCGGCAAGGGTGCCGGACAGGCGCCCCAGCTGCTGATCACCTTCGCCGGACTGACCGCGAGCATCGCGGTACTGATCGTTCCGGTGGCGTTCGCGATCGAACGGCTGATCAAACGGGACGGCCTGCGGATCGCCGACGGCGTACTCGCCGCCGTCCTCGCCCACGGGGTGTCGCTCGCGACCGACCTCTGGGTGGCCGAGGCCGCACCGGAGTCCATCCGGGACGCGCTCACCCAGCCGCTGGCCAACGGGGCGATCACCGCCCCCGTGCACAGCTACCTCGCACCGGTCATCGCCTACATGACGGCCGTCGGCATGTCCCGAAGGCCGCGCTGGCGCGTGGCCATGTGGTGCGTGCTGCTGCTCGACGCCTTCGCGGTGCTCGTGGGCCGGTACACCACGCCGTTCGCCATCGTCACCACCGTGCTGATCGGCTACACGGTCGCCTTCGGCACGCTGTACGCGGTCGGCTCCCCGAACGTCCGGCCCACCGGTCAGAACCTCCTCGCCGGCCTGCGCCGGGTCGGTTTCCGGCCGGTCAGCGCGCTGCGCGCGGAGGACACCGCGTACCCGGAACACTCCGACCGGGGCCGCCGGTACATCGTCACGCTGGAGGACGGCCCGCCCATCGACGTGACCGTCGTGGACCGCGAGCAGCAGGCGCAGGGCTTCTTCTACCGCGTGTGGCGCCGGCTCTCGTTGCGCGGCATCAACCAGCGCCGCAGCCTGCAGTCGCTGCGCCAGGCGCTGGAGCAGGAGGCGCTGCTGGCGTACGCGGCGATCGCCGCCGGGGCGAACGCGCCCAAGCTGATCGCCACCTCCGAGCTGGGTCCGGACGCCGTGATGCTCGTGTACGAGCACGTCGGGGGCCGCACCCTGGACGCGCTCGCGGACGAGGAGATCACCGACGAGCTGATGGACAACGCCTGGCAGCAGGTCGCGGCGCTGCAGTCGCGGCGCATCGCGCACCGACGGCTGGTCGGTGACGCGCTCCTGGTGGATCGTTCCGGCACGGTCGTCCTCACCGACCTGCGCGGCGGTGAGATCGCCGCCGGCGACGTGGTGCTGCGGATGGACGTCGCACAGCTGCTCACCACGCTGGGCCTCCGGGTCGGCGCGGAGCGCAGCGTGCAGGTGGCGGTCGAGGTGCTCGGCCCGGACGCGGTGGCGGACAGCCTGCCGCTGCTCCAGCCGATCGCGCTCAGCCGGACGACCAGGGCCACCCTGCGCCATCTGGCCCGGGAGCGGGCCAAGCGGGAGCGTGAGGCGGTGCTGGCGGCCTCACAGGCGGCAAAGGCGGCGAAGGCCGAGGAGGGCCGTACCGACCGCAAGACGCTGCGTGCCGAGAAGAACGCCGAGAAGCGGGCGCTGGACGAGGCGATGGAGGAGGCCCGCGAGGAGGATCTGCTCTCGCAGATCCGCCGCCAGGTGCTGCTGATCCGGCCGACCGCCCCGGTGGAGCCGGCCAAACTGGAGCGGATCAGCCCGCGCACGCTGGTGAGCTGGATCGCGGGCGCGTTCGCCGCGTACTTCCTGCTCTCACAGCTCACCCACGTGAAGTTCGACCAGGTCATCGGCGAGGCGAACTGGGGCTGGGTGGCGACCGCGCTGTTCTTCTCGGCGCTGACCTACATCGCGGCGGCCCTCGCCCTGCTGGGCTTCGTGCCCGAGAAGGTCTCTTTCCTGCGGACGGTGATCGCGCAGGTCGCGGGCAACTTCGTGAAGCTGGTGGCGCCGGCCGCGGTGGGCGGCGTGGCGCTCAACGCCCGTTTCCTGCAGCGGGCCGGCATCCGGCCGGGCCTCGCGGTGGCGAGCGTCGGCGCGTCCCAGCTGTTCGGCCTCGGCAGCCACATCCTGCTGCTGCTGACCTTCGGTTACCTGACCGGCACCGAACGCACGCCCTCGCTCTCGCCGTCCCGCACGGTCATCGCGGGGCTGCTGACGGCGGCGGTGCTGGCCCTGGTGGTCACGGCCATCCCGGCGCTGCGCAAGTTCGTGGTGACCCGGGTGCGGTCGCTGTTCGCCGGTGTGGTGCCGCGCATGCTCGACGTACTGCAGCGCCCGAAGAAGCTGGTCGCCGGCATCGGCGGCATGCTGCTGCTGACGGCCGCGAACGTGATGTGCCTGGACGCCTCGATCCGCGCCTTCGGGGGCGGCGACCAGATCTCCTACGCGAGCATCGCGGTCGTCTTCCTCGCGGGCAACGCGCTCGGCTCCGCGGCGCCCACACCGGGCGGCGTCGGCGCCGTGGAACTGGCCCTGACGGGTCTGCTGACGGCGGCCGGGCTGGGCAGTGACACGGCCCTGTCGGCGGTGCTGCTCTTCCGCCTGATGACGTTCTGGCTGCCGGTGCTGCCGGGCTGGCTGTCGTTCACGTTCCTCACGCGCAAGGGAGCGCTGTGACCCGGCCGGCGTGCCGGTGGACACGGCGCCATGGGCCCCTACGAAGGCGCGCGGTTCGTCCCGCGCGCCTTCGTGCATCGCGAACCGCGCGCCTTCGTGCACAGCGAACCGCGCGCCCTCGTGCATCGCGTTACCGCGCGCCTTCGTACGCTCGGTCAGCTGTCCCAGAAGGGCCGGGCGCGGGCCGCGGCCGCTGCGATCTCCGCGCCGTCCAGGGGCGTGAAGGTGAGGTCCACGCCCAGCAGGGGCCACTCGACCGCCAGCTCGAAGAGCTGCGGCGGGGGCAGCGGCCAGAGCCAGAGCGTGTACTCGCTGTCGATGTTCTCGCCGGAGCTGCCGCCGCCCTCCTCGTTCAGGCTCAGCACCGGCCGCTCCGGGCGCTGCCCGGGCCACTCGTCGTCGTCATCGCGCTCGTCGACGGTGGTCACCACGGAGCCGTCCGCGAAGCGCACCCCGAAGCGCAGCAGACCGTCCGGGTGCCGGCCCTGCGCGGCCGCCTCCTCCGCCGCCGCCACCTGCCACGGGTCGTCGTCGTACCCCCACATCCCGCGGGAGACGAGCGCCCATTCGTCACGGCCCATGCCGGGACGGCGCCGGGCACGCAGTCGGAGCCGGATCTCCACGCCGTCCGCGTAGGCGACGGCCTGGGTCGCGACGATCGCGAGGTGGTCGTTGCGGGCCAGCACCCGCTCCAGTGGCACGATGCCGCCGATGACGTCCTCGGGCGCGTCCTCCCAGGGGACCCGGGTGAACGCCGATTCCTCGTCCGGCTCTTCGTCCCTCGGCCGGGGTGGCGGAAAGAAGTCCATGCGGCCACCGTACGGCGGTGCCTTCGCGCCGCGGTACCGGTTTACGGCGCGGACGGGAGGCTGCCCTACGGGCGCGGCGGAGCGCCGCACCACCGAAGCCTCGCCCCGCGCCCAACATGCGGATGGCCCGTCCGCGATGCGGACGGGCCACCTTGGCGCTCAGCGGGCGCGACCGGTCAGTAGACCGGCTTCTCCGGCTCGATCTGGTTGACCCAGCCGATGACGCCGCCACCGACGTGCACCGCGTCCGAGAAGCCCGCGGACTTCAGGACCGCGAGGACCTCGGCGGAGCGGACACCCGTCTTGCAGTGCAGGACGATCTTCTTGTCCTGCGGCAGGTCCTGGAGGGCGGTACCCATCAGGAACTCGTTCTTCGGGATCAGCTTGGCGCCGGGGATCGAGACGATCTCGTACTCGTTCGGCTCGCGAACGTCGATGATCTCGATCTTCTCGTCGCCGTCGATCATCTCCTTGAGCTGCTTCGGAGTGATCGTCGAGCCGAGCGCCGCCTCCTGGGCCTCGTCCGACACGACGCCGCAGAAGGCCTCGTAGTCGATGAGCTCGGTGACCGTGGCGTTCGGGCCGCAGACCGCGCAGTCCGGGTCCTTGCGGACCTTGACCTGGCGGTAGGTCATCTCCAGCGCGTCGTAGATCATCAGGCGGCCGACCAGCGGGTCGCCGATGCCGGCGAGCAGCTTGATGGCCTCGTTGACCTGGATGGAGCCGATCGAGGCGCACAGCACGCCGAGGACGCCGCCCTCGGCGCAGGAGGGCACCATGCCCGGCGGCGGGGGCTCCGGGTACAGGCAGCGGTAGCAGGGACCGTGCTCGGACCAGAAGACCGAGGCCTGGCCGTCGAAGCGGTAGATCGAACCCCACACGTACGGCTTGTTCAGCAGCACGCAGGCGTCGTTGACCAGGTAACGGGTGGCGAAGTTGTCCGTACCGTCGACGATCAGGTCGTACTGCGCGAAGAGCTCCATGACGTTGGAGGAGTCGAGGCGCTCTTTGTGCAGGTTGACCGTGGTGTACGGGTTGATGCCGAGGACGGTGTCCTTCGCGGACTCCGCCTTGGAGCGGCCGATGTCCGCCTGGCTGTGGATGATCTGGCGCTGCAGGTTCGACTCGTCGACCTCGTCGAACTCCACGATGCCGAGCGTGCCCACGCCCGCCGCGGCCAGGTACATCAGCGCGGGCGAGCCCAGGCCGCCGGCGCCGACACACAGCACCTTGGCGTTCTTCAGCCGCTTCTGCCCGTCCATCCCGACATCGGGGATGATCAGGTGGCGGGAGTACCTGCGGACCTCGTCGACGGTGAGCTCCGAAGCGGGCTCTACCAGGGGTGGCAGCGACACGGGGACTCCGTTGGTCGGTAATTCATGACAGTTGCTCTGCTGGTAACACTGCCACGCCCTTCTTCATTCCGAGACACCAGGTCCGATGCGCGAGACGAATTCGTCCCAGTAACCGGGCAGCGTCTGCCAGGCCGCCCCGCTGCCGGTGTCCCGGCGGTCGGTGAAGAACACGGTGCCGGCGCCCTGCCACCGGGCGATGCGCAGCGCCTCCTCCAGATGCGTACGCGGCACGCCGTGCACCAGGTGGCAGAACCGCTCCGGCGGATGGTCCGCGGTCCACTCCGCCACCTGTGACCAGCGGTATTCCGTCCACGGGCCGGCGAAGGTGACCAGCTGGTCGGCGTTCTCCGCGTACCCGGCGCATGGGTGCTCGCCGTGCCGGAAGACCAGATACGCGTCGTCCGTCAGCGCCCGCAGCGTGGTGGCGACGCGGCGGGTCTCGGCGAGATGTGTCCGCTCCGTGGGACAGCGGTCCAGAATGAAGCCGTCCACCGCGTACCAGTCGAGGTAGCGGTGCGCCTCGGACACCAGCTCGCCGAAGCCGCGGGAGCCGTGCGCCGCGTTCAGGTGGCCCAGCAACCGGGGGCCCGGCCGTCGCCCGCCGGCCGGTCGGTCCGGCCCCGCCGCCCGCAGCCGGGCGACGGCGGCCAGGCAGTGCGGGTCGGGCCGCGAGCCGGGGCCGTCGGCGACGTTCAGCACGGCCCAGTGCAGCGGCCCGCCGCCGTACGGGTGCGGCTCCTCCTGGGCCAGCCGGTGCAGCTCGCCCCACTCGGCCGGGGCGAGCAGCGGATGCCCGTACCCGGGGACCCCCACCCCGAGCGGGCCGGCGCCGCGCGCCGCCTCCAGGCTCGGGGTCGGCGCGGTCAGATGCGACATGCGGCCTCCATCCAGATGTCCGCGAGCGATTCCTCCAGCCCGATGCGCGGGCGCCAGCCGAGCCGGTCGCGGGCGGTGCGGACGTCGGCCTGCTGCCAGCTGCCGCAGCCGTCCGGATACGGAGCGGCGGGCAGACCGCCGGAGTGCTCACCGCTCTGGCCCGGGATCGCGACCCGCGCGGGGGCGTGGCCGCCCGGCGCGAACCCGGGCGGGGTGTCCAGTTCGTGCAGCGCGCCGCCGAACCCGGCGACCCTGGCGAGCACGGCGGCGGCCTCACGCAGTCGTACGGCTTTGCCCGTGCCGATGTTCACCACTCCCTGGGCAGCGGAGAGCGAGGCGGCGTGCACGGCGCGTGCCACGTCGCGTACATCCACGAAGTCGCGCTGCACACCGAGCCCGCCGAGCTTCAGTTCGCCCTCGCCGGACTGGATGGCGCGGCGCATCGCCTCGGCGAGCCGGCCCAGCGGGGATCCGGCCGGCGTACCGGGGCCGACCGGCGAGAAGACCCGCAGCACGACCGCGTCCAGGCCGGAGCCCAGCACCAGTTCGGTCGCGGCGAGCTTGCTCACGCCGTACGGGCCTCCGGGGCGCGGCACCGCGTCCTCGGCGGTGGACGACCCCGGCTGCGAGGGCCCGTATTCGGAGGCGCAGCCGAGGTGCACCAGTCGGGCGCCGCAACCGCTGCGCCTCAGGGACTCGCAGATCGTGGCGACCGCGACGGTGTTGTGCCGGGTCAGGTCGCGGGCGCCGCCGCGCGTCGCGCCGGCGCAGTTGATCACGACGCCGGGGTGCACCGCATCGAGGAAGCGGGTGAGCGCGCCGGGACTGCCCGAGGCCAGGTCGAAGCGGACGTCGGCGTCGTCGCCACGGCCGAGCGCGGTGAGCTGGACGGCCGGATCGGCGAGCAGCCGGTCGGCTACGTGCCGGCCGAGGTACCCATTGGCACCGACGAGCAGAACCCTCATCGCGCGCCCCCCGGTGCTCGGACGGCCGGAACGGCCTGGCGGGCAGCGGCCCGCTCCCGCAGGGCCGGGGCGGCGGCCGGCTTCCGTACGGCCGGTTCACCTACGAGCAATTCTCGTACGGCGTGATGGACGGTCATGTGCGAGGGCTCCTCAGAGGGGGTCGTGAAGGGGTCGAAGGAGTACGGAGCGGGGCGGCGGTGCGCGGCCGGCGACTGCGTGGCTGCGCGGCCGCGCGGGTCAGGGGGCGGTCGCCGCGGACGGGCCGGGCGGCGGGGTGCCGGCGGGGCCGGTGCGGAGCGCGCCGGTGCCGGGCTCCGGGGAGTGCGCCGACGCGCCGGTCAGAGCCCGCAGTCCGTAGGCGAACAGGCCGACCGCGGCGGCGGCGCAGGCGACGGCCGGCACGACGGCGGGGCCCAGCAGTCCGGCCGCCGCCTCCACGGGGCGGGCCACCGCCTCCAGCCCCGGGAGCCGCCCGGCGGGCAGCGTCGCGAGGGCCACGGCCTCCAGCGCGCCGGCCGCGGCGAGCCCGGTGCCCGCGGCTGCCGGGAAGCCGTGAACGGCCAGGAGGCGGGCGAGGAAGAGCAGCACGGAGAGGGCCAGGGCGGCAGTGAAGGAGGCGAGCGCGGGGAGCGACAGCCGGCCGGGGCCGGCCCCGAACGTGCCGGGCAGGAGGGTGGCGGCGGCCAGCAGCGCGGTGACCGCGGCCAGGAAGAGCAGCACGGTGCCGATCAACAGGGGCCGCATCCGGGCCGCGAACTCGCCGAGACCGCGGCTGGCCGCGAGCCGGCGCCGCCCGTGGACCGCGAACCGGCGCGCGCACCAGGCGGCGGGCACCACCGCACAGCACAGCGCGACCGCGGTCGCCGTACCGCCCGGCGTCAGGCCGGGCAGGTGGAGCGGCCGGCCGACGGCCTCCGGGGCCGTGGTGAACAGCGCTTCGAAGGCGGCCGACCAGCCGCCCGTAGGCACGTCGGGGCCGCCGGACTGCAGCAGGTGGAACAGCCGGTCCCCGAAGAGCACGTGACCGGCGAGCCAGCAGGTCCACAGGGCGGCCACCCGGCCGGTACGGTGCGCGCCGCCCAGCGGCCCGCCCCGCAGGCACAGCCGCAGCGCCAGGAAGACGCACGCCGCGCCGACGACGGCCAGCGCAGGGCGGACGTACGAGGCGGGCGCCGGGCCCTGGACCGAGGCGACCGCGACGACGGTGGCCGCGGCCAGCGCGCCGGGCAGCGCCTGCAGGACGGCACGGACCCGGCGGGAGGGCAGCGGTGCCGGGTCCGCGGGGTGCGCGGCGTCGAGGGCGTCGGCGCGCGGCACACGGGCGTAGAGCTCCTCGGCGAGCGAGAAGACGTCGCGGTGCCGGAAGCGGGCGGCCGTCCGGTCGGTCACGCCGTGCGCCTCCAGCCCCGCGGCGATCTCCAGCGGGTCCACGGCGCGTGCGCACAGCTCACGGTGGCGGTGCATCAGCTCCCGTACGGGGTCGGCCGGCCCCCTACGGGGCGGCACCTTCCGAGCGGAGCCCTCTTCGGGGGCGGCGCCGTCTTCGGGGGCGGGGCCCCGGGCAGCGGCCTGAGCGACCTGGGGGTCCTCTTCGTGGGCGGCGATCCGCGTCGCCTCAGGGGTACGTCCGAGACCTGCTTCCCGTGGGGCGACGGTCGCGTCGCCTGCTGAGGCGGCGGCGCTTTCGGCTGCCCTCCCGTCGACGGTGGAGCGGTAGGCCGCCGCTTCATCGCCCACGGCGGCGGTCCCCGCGATCCCGGCGAGCAGCTCGCTGGAGCGGGTGTCCCAGCCTCCGGGGCTGCGCGGGGTCGTGGGCAGGTCGGGCCGGTGCGCTGCCCGGGTCCGGTGTGCGGTCATGCGTCGCCTCCTCCTCTCGTCCGGGCCACGCCGGCCGGCACCCGCGGGCCGGCAGGGTCCGGTCCCGCGGGCGGTCGGGCCCAGCTGGGGGTGTGGCCGCGGTCCTGCGGCCCGGATGCCTGGCCGGCGGCGGACCACGGGCCGGGCAGCTGTGTTTCGGCGGTGCGCGCGAAGAGGCGCGGCGCGCCGTCCACGTCCCGCTCGGCAGGGAGCAGCGGGGTGTGCGCCATCAGCTCCAGGTAGATGCCACGAAATGCCGTGATGTTCTGCTCGACGGTGAACAGTTCGAGTG
The DNA here is from genome assembly GCF_000718305.1 of Streptomyces niger. Taxonomy (GTDB): domain Bacteria; phylum Actinomycetota; class Actinomycetes; order Streptomycetales; family Streptomycetaceae; genus Streptomyces; species Streptomyces niger. The sequence goes on along the minus strand of NZ_JOFQ01000014.1, from coordinate 93,771 downwards.
CGCGGGCGCGCGCCGCCGCGCCCAGCCGGGCTCGCCGCGCCGGGTCGCCCAGCAGCGCGACGCAGGCCTCGGCCAGCGCCCGGGGGTTGCGCGGCGGTACGACCAGGCCCGTGCCGCCGATGGCTTCGCAGACCGCGCCCACGTCCGTGGACACCGTGGCCCGGCCGCAGAACATCGCCTCCACCAGCGTCCTCGGGAAGCCGCCGACGACGCTGGAGAGCACCGACACCGCGCCCGCTTCGTAGGCGTCGGCCTGGTGCGGCAGGCCGGGATCGCCGATCTCCTCGAACGACACCGGGCTCTCGCCGACCGTGACCGCGTCGGCGGCCTCGTCCGGGAAGAGCTGCGCGGCCAGCGCTCGGCAGTGCGCGAGGTAGGCGGCCGGCTCCGGTCCCTCGGCGGGGGAGCCGATGATGCGCAGGGTCGCCTCCGGTTCGGCCGCACGGACGCGGGCGAAGGCGTGCAGCAGCCCGATGAGGTCCTTCTCGGGTTCGACGGTCCCGACCCACACCAGGGCCTTGGAGCCGTCGGCGGCGGCGTCCGGGACGGCGGCGAACGGCCCGGCGTCCATGCCCGGGTAGACCGTGCGGAGCCGGTCGCGGGGCGCGCCGCACCGCTCCTGCCAGCGGCGGATGCGGGTGTTGCCGGGGGTGATCAGATCGGCGGCGCGGTACGTCTCCGTGGCCAGCGCGGCCTCGAAGGCGGCCAGCAGGGCGTGCACGGGCGTGCTGAGCGGCGCGGCGCCGCGTGCGAGGTAGTGCTCGCGCAGCCGTACGCCGTACTCCGTGACCAGGAGCGGAGTGTTGCAGAAGCGTTTGGCCAGCAGTCCGGCGAGCGCCGCCGGGCCGCCGCTCGTGACGTGGCAGAGGTCGACCCCGCCGAGCCCTCGGTCCTCTTGCCCCCCATCCTGGGTGTCCTCGTGCCGCCCGCCCTCCCCGTCGCCGTACCAGTCCAGCGACAGCGGGCGCAGCGCGACCTCCAGCGCCTCGGTGACGGCCAGCAGGTCGCTCACCTGGGCGGCGCGCGCGGCGGCCGGGGCGCCGGGGGCTCGACAGGCCGCTTCGAGGGCGCGAACGGCCGTCTCGGAGCGGAGCAGTTCGGGGAGGTGGCCGTCGCCGCGGGCAAGATCGGCGAGGCCGTACAGACCGGCGGCGAAACGGTCCGCCTGCGGCCCGGCGCCGCCGCTCACGGCAGCTCCGCCGCGGACCTCCACCGCCTTCGCAGCCTTCGCCGGCCTGTCCGGCGGCTCGACGGGCGCGCCGCAGAACGCCGCCGTGAGGTCCGCGAAGTGCCGGGCGAAGCGCCTGCGCACGCGGCGTCCCGCGCGGACCCGGGCGCCGGCCGGCCACCAGCGGTACGCGTCGGGCAACTCGCCCCACAGCGGGGCCGTACGCGCCGGGTGGCCCCGCTCCGGCAGCCCCTGCGGGCCGGACTGCGGCGCGGTACCCCGGTCGAGCGCGTACACCTCGAAGTCGTGACCGGTGAGCCCGCGCACGAGCCGGTCGCACCAGGCACGCGTCTCACCACACGCATACGCGTCGCCACTCTCGGTGAGCAGACCTATGCGCACAAGTGCACCCCCGTTCCTCGGATCGGCGACCTTCCGGACGGTGGCCGGATTCGGCACCGCCTGCGCCCCGACGCTACGCAGAAGCACCGGTGGCGCGACGGACGGTTGTCCATCGCGCCACCAAAAGGGGTGAAGGGGCGTAACTTTCCGCCGAATGCGACGTTCGGATGCGCTACGTGCACACCGCGCTACAGGGAGTGTCGACCACCCGGGCGACGGCCCGGCGTCGCGGACGTGCCGCGCGTCAGCCGGTCGGGAAAGGCCAGGCGTTCGGGCGGCAGGTGACGCCGTCCGTGCTCAGGAACTTGGTCTGCTGCATCATCACGGGCGCGAGCGCTCCCTGGTGGTGACAGCCCTCGTGGTCGTGGCCCAGCCGGTGCCCCACCTCGTGGTTGATCAGCATCTGCCGGTACGCGTACATCTTGTCGGGGCCGTACGTCTTGGCGCCGCGCGCCCACCGGTATGCGTTGATCATCACGCGCTCGGTCGCGGCGGAGTCACAGGAGACGCGCTCCTGGCTGGTGTCCAGGCCGGACTTGGCGCACCACTCGTCCGTCGTGCCCGGGCTCGCCAGAGTGATCACGAAGTCCGCCTTGCCCGAGGCGACGCGCTCGAACGTCCGCTGCCCTCCGTGCGCCCAACTGCGCGCGTCGTTCAGCGTCTTGTGCACCGCCTCGGCGAACAGGTCACCGTCCAACCCGAGCCCGTCCTCCACGTCGACGCGGTAGCGCACCACGTGGCCGCGCCCCGGCGCCGCGGCGGCGCCGCCGGCCGGCCGGAAGGTCCCCGGCCCCTTCAGGTCGGCCGCGAGCGGGTAGAGCCTGGACATCTTGGCGGCGTACGTGGCGGGCGCGGCGGTGTGCCCGGCGTGCGGGCCCGCGGTGCCGGCGTCCGCTTGCGGGGCGGCGTTCCCGCCGCTCGCCGGCGCTCCTTCTTCGGCGCCGTTCTTGCGGGCATCGGCGACCTGGCCCGCGACCACCACCGCGAGCACGGTGGTCACCGCGGCGGCGGCCACTCCGGTGAAGGTGCGCCCCTTGGCGCCGCGCCGCCGGGCGGGAGCGTCCTCGGGCGGCTCTTCGTCCGCGAACTCCGCTTCGTATGCGGCGAGTCCCTCGTCACCCTCGGGAGAGGAGGGCGCGGAGGGCCCGAGAGGCGAGCCCGGCGCCCTCCGTGAACCCGGCGCTGCCCCCGGAGGCGGCGCGGGCGCGGCGGGCGGGCCCCCCACCGGAGGCTGCGCCCCCTTCGGGGGACGCGGTGCGGGCGGGCCATCGGGGGCGGCGCCCGACGCACCCGCCGCGAAGAGGTCGTCGTCGGCGAAGGCGTCCAGGTACTCCTGGCGCGGACCCGGCCGGCGGCCACCCGGATCGACCGGCGTGCCGAGCACGCCGGGGCGCCCGCCGCCCGTACCGCGCTGGTGCGGCACCAACGGAGGCCCCGGGGCGAGCGGGGCCTGCGGGGGGCGCGGGGCGACGGTGTCCTCATGGTGGGCCGGATGACCGCCACGTACCGGAGGGGCCTCCGCGAGCCCCTCCTCTCCGCGCCGCCGCCGGCGGCCCCTGCCGGGGTCCGCGTCGGGTCGGGGGCCCGGGGCGCCGCCCTGGGCGTCCGCGGCCGTCCAGGGCGGCGGTCCGGCCGCGGCCCGGCCGTCCGCGGCGGCGGTCTCCGTGGTGTCGGCGGGCCCGTCCGGAATTCGGCGGCTATGGCGTCCCACTCGGCCCGTCAGCTCCTGTTCGCATCGGCGGTGGTGTCTCCCGTCGCGCCGTCCGCGCCGCCCTCCGGAGGGGCGGCGCCGCCGCGGGTGTCCGGCGTCGTGCGACCCTCCGGGCTCTCGGAGGCCGCGTGATCGGTGTCGTCGAGCAGCTCGCGGACCGCGCGGGCCACGGTCGGCGGGTACTCCATCATCGCGACGTGGCCCGCCTCGGGGATCGTGAGCAGACGGGAGCCCCGGAAGGCCGCGGCGGCCCTGCGGGCCATCCTGAAGGAGACCAGCCGGTCCCGCCCGCCGTAGATGAGCAGGGTGGGCGCGAGGACGCGTTCCGCCTGCCGCCACAGGTTGTGCTGGCCGCCGATCGTGTAGGCGCTGACGATGCCGCGTGAGGCGCGCTCCATCACCTCCCAGAAGTACGGGAGTTCCAGCCGGCGTGCGGTCTCCTCGACCGCCGCCGCCACCTCTTCGGGCGTGGCCTTCCCGGGATCCCCGTAGCAGAGGGCCAGCACCTCACGGGTGCGGCGCTCGGCCGTCCAGTCCCGGGTGAGGCGGCTGAAGAGGCCGGTCACGCCGGGGAGCGCCAGCAGCCCCGTGGGCAGCGCGCTGAGCTGCGGCCGCAGTTCGGGGAGGGCGGGCGAGACCAGCGTCAGGGTCCGTACGAGGTCCGGGCGGACCGCCGCGACCCGGGTGGCGACCGCGCCGCCCATGGAGTTGCCGATGAGGTGCACGGGGCCGCGGCCGCGGTGCTCCAGGTACCGGATGACCGTGCGGGCCTGGCCGCTGATGGAGTAGTTGCCGTCGTCCGGGGGCGGGGAGTCGCCGAAGCCGGGGAGGTCCAGCGCTTCGCCGTCCACCCGGTCGGCGAGCAGCGACATCAGGGCCGACCAGTTCTGCGACGAGCCGCCGAGGCCGTGGACGTACAGGGCGGGCGGCAGCCCCTCGCGCACCCTGGCAGGCGCGCGCACACTGAGCGTCACGCCCCGCAGGCTCACGCTGCGCAGCGTCTCCTCGGCGCCCACATACGGGCCCGGCCCCCCGGGCGGCACCGGGAGCGCGGTTCGGGTGTCCGGCGGCTCCGTGGAAGACATGCGTCGATGTTACGAGACGATCACACCCCTTCCGGTGTGTTCGCCATCACACGTCTCTCGCGTCACGCTTGACATCGCGCAGGACGGGCACCGCGCCTCTGGAACGACGGGCCCGGGGAGGGCGCCACCCGTTCGCGGCGCGTACCACGTCGCGCCGGGCATCGCCCTCTCATAGGCTCGTGTAAAGGACGCTCGCCCAGGAAAGGGGAGCCACCATGCCAGTCGACCCCACAGATCCGGATACCTTCGACGAGGACGAGGCGGCCGAAATGGACGTGGAAGCACCGGAGGCGGACGCCCAGGAGCAGCTGACCGAGCTCGCTCCCCACCACGACGACGCGCTGACCGGCGGCGATCCCGACGCAGCGAACGAGGCGGACCGCGCGGAACAGGCCCGGACGGTCGAGCTCGACGAAGACGATTACCGGTGACCTGAGCCGGTATGTCGGCTTCCCGCAGACCCCGGGCGGATAAATTCTCGGTCCGGACCGCGCACAGCCTCGTTACCCAAAAGTACGATGGCGGGCGCGGTGCACCGGGCTGTGTGCATCTCGAACGGAACGACACTGGGAGGCGGCGTGAGCGCCATCGAGCAGACAGAGGCCGCGCGCCCTCGGGGCACGCGCCTGCCGCGCCGGGCGCGGCGCAACCAGCTCCTGGGCGCTGCACAGGAAGTCTTCGTGGCACAGGGGTACCACGCTGCGGCGATGGACGACATCGCCGAGCGGGCCGGCGTCAGCAAGCCGGTGCTCTACCAGCACTTCCCCGGCAAGCTCGACCTCTACCTCGCGCTGCTGGACCAGCACTGCGAGGCGCTGCTGCACTCGGTGCGGACGGCCCTGGCCTCCACCACCGACAACAAGCAGCGGGTCGCCGCGACCATGGACGCGTACTTCGCGTACGTGGAGGACCCGGGCGGCGCGTTCCGGCTGGTGTTCGAGTCCGACCTGACGAACGAGACGGCTGTCCGCGAGCGCGTGGACAAGGTCTCGCTGCAGTGCGCCGAGGCGATCAGCGACGTGATCGCGGAGGACACCGGGCTCTCCAAGGAGGAGTCCATGCTGCTCGCGGTGGGCCTGGGCGGAGTGTCCCAGGTCGTCGCGCGGTACTGGCTCTCCAGCGAGCGGACGGTGCCGCGCGACACGGCGGTGCAGCTGCTGACCTCGCTGGCCTGGAAGGGCATCGCGGGCTTCCCGCTGCACGGCGTCGAAGGCCACTGAGGGACCGCGGGGGCCGCACGCGCTCGCTGCGGGCATGCTCCGTGTTCGCTGCGGGCGTGCTCCGTGACGTCCTGTGCGTCCCCGTACCGGGCTAATGTGTGCTGCGTACGGCGCGGATCGTCGCGCACCCCGCCCCCTGGTCGGACCGGGGGGACCGAGACCGTCGGAGGGACATAAGCCGTGGAGGTCAAGATCGGCGTGCAGCACGCGCCCCGCGAGATCGTCCTGGAGAGCTCGCAGTCTGCCGAGGAGGTCGAGAGCGCGGTCTCCGCTGCGCTGGGCGGCAAGTCGCAGCTGCTGAGCCTGGAGGACGAACACGGCCGCAAGGTTCTGGTGCCGGCGGACCGCCTGGCCTACGTCGAGCTCGGCGAGCCGGCCGGGCGCAAGGTGGGCTTCGGCGCGCTGTAGGACGCTGCCGCAGCACAGCACGCATGACGGGCGGCGGCCCGGGGAGACGGTTCCCCGGGCCGCCGCCCGTTGTGCGTGGCGCGCTCCCTGGCGCACTCCCCCACCACCGCACGATGTCGGCCACTTTCCCCTGGTCAGGACAGTGATCGCACCTTTGTCCGGCCCGGCACGATTGCCCGCGGCACCCCTTGGGTACGACGGCCCACGAACGACAGTGACACCGCCGTGACACAACGGCGTCATCGCGCGGGAGGGGAAACATGATCTTCGAAGTGCTCGGCTCCGCGGTCCTGGGCCTCGCCATCGCCCTCGCCGCCGTGCGGAGGCTGCCCGGCCGCTTCCCGACACGCAGCCTGACGCTGGCCACGGGGCCCGGCGCGGCCGTCTTCGGGGCGCTGCTGGCCCACACGGTCCTCGGCCCCGGGTGGGCCCCCGCGGTGCTGCTCGTGGCCGTGGGCGTGTGCGCAGCGCTGCTCTCGCTGCTGCTGCGTCCCGGAGCCCGGCCGGCCCGTCGACTGCAAGGGTCGGCGCCCGCCTGAGAGGCCGCGGGAGGCCCGGCCACCGCCCGGTGAGGACTCCACCGCGGACGGACCGTGAGGGCGCTTTCCGGCCGATGTACGGACGGAGAAACGGCGCAATACGCACCGTGGGCCCCGCACCGTTCCGGACGGTGCGGGGCCCACGGGTGAGCATCCTCATACGGGCCGGGCGAGCGACCCCGGGGGGCGGGCGGGACAGCCGACCGGCCGGCCCCGCGTCAGCGCCTCAGGCGGCCAGGCCCAGCGCGGCCATCCGCTTCGTGTGCGCCTCGGTGATGCGCGAGAACATCCGGCCGACCTCCGCCAGGTCGAAGCCGTCGGCGACCCCGCCGACCAGCATCGTCGACAGCGCGTCGCGCTCCGCGACCACCCGCTGCGCCTGGGAGAGCGCCTCGCCCATCAGGCGGCGCGCCCACAGCGCGAGCCGGCCGCCGACCCGCGGGTCGGCCTCGATGGCGGCGCGGACCTTCTCCACGGCGAAGGAGGCGTGCCCTGTGTCATCCAGCACACCGAGCACCAGCTCCTTGGTGTCGGAGTCCAGCCGGGCCGCCACCTCGCGGTAGAAGTCGCTGGCGATGGAGTCGCCGACATACGCCTTGACCAGGCCTTCCAGCCAGTCCGACGGGGCGGTCTGGCGGTGGAACTCGTCCAGTGCCGCGACGAACGGCTCCATGGCCGCGCTGGGCTCCGCGTCGATCTGCGCGAGCCGCTCCCGCAGCCGCTCGAAGTGGTGGAACTCCGCCGACGCCATCTTCGCCAGCTCCGCCTTGTCGTCCACGGTGGAGGCCAGCTTGGCGTCCTCGGCCAGCCGCTCGAAAGCGGCCAGCTCGCCGTACGCGAGGGCGCCGAGCAGGTCGATGACCGCGGCGCGGTACTGCGGGTCGGCGGCCGCCTGCTCCCAGGTCTGAGCGGCGATGCCGGTGGGCTCGTCGGGCGTGGCGGTGGCGTTGTCAGGCGTCTCCATGGAGCGCACAATAGCCCGCTCCGCAACCCGGGGAAGGGCCTGGTCAGCCACTCGGGTCCCACCCGACCGAACGATTGCCCGGACACACATGCGCTCATCCGGGGTATGGTGGTAATGAGCCCGCCGACTATCGGTGGGCCTGCCACGCATGCGGATGCCCGGTCGGTGGCCCGATCGGCTCCAATACCCGACCGCCCTCTGTTGTGGCGCGTACGAGACGTACGCGCGGCAGGAGGGACACCGCTCGCGGCACGAGCGCCTGAGCGAAGGCAGTGGTCCCGCGCCATCCGGCCCTAGGAGGCCGGGCCGCGCCGAGTACGACCCCGTACGACGGCGAGAAGGCACGGTTGATCCCCTTCGACGCCTCGCGCCGCGACTCACAGAAGAGGCAAGCATCCTGTCTACGTTCCGAGACCTCGGGATCCTCCCCGAGACCGCCGAAGCCCTTGAGGCCGTCGGCATCACGACTCCGTTCCCCATCCAGGCCATGACCCTGCCGGTCGCCCTCTCGGGCTCCGACGTCATCGGCCAGGCCAAGACCGGCACCGGCAAGACCCTCGGCTTCGGTCTCCCCCTCCTGGAGCGCGTCACCGTCCCCGCCGACGTCGAGTCGGGCCGGGCGAAGCCCGAGCAGCTGACCGACGCGCCGCAGGCGCTGGTCGTCGTCCCCACCCGCGAGCTGTGCCAGCAGGTCACCAACGACCTGCTGACCGCCGGCAAGGTCCGTAACGTCCGCGTGCTCGCGATCTACGGCGGCCGCGCGTACGAGCCCCAGGTCGAGGCGCTCAACAAGGGCGTCGACGTCGTCGTCGGCACCCCGGGCCGCCTGCTGGACCTGGCGGGCCAGAAGAAGCTGAACCTCTCCCAGGTCCGCGCCCTGGTCCTGGACGAGGCCGACGAAATGCTCGACCTCGGCTTCCTGCCGGACGTCGAGAAGATCATCGAGCAGCTGCCCGTCAAGCGGCAGACCATGCTGTTCTCCGCGACCATGCCCGGCCAGGTCATCTCGCTGGCCCGGCGCTACATGTCGCAGCCGACCCACATCAGCGCCACCTCGCCCGACGACGAGGGCGCGACGGTCGCCAACACCACCCAGCACGTCTTCCGCGCGCACTCCATGGACAAGCCGGAAATGGTCTCGCGCATCCTGCAGGCCGAGGGCCGCGGGCTTGCGATGATCTTCTGCCGCACCAAGCGCACCGCGGCCGACATCGCCGACCAGCTCGCGCGGCGTGGCTTCGCCTCCGGCGCGGTCCACGGCGACCTCGGCCAGGGCGCCCGCGAGCAGGCGCTGCGCGCCTTCCGCAACGGCAAGGTCGACGTCCTCGTCTGCACCGATGTCGCGGCGCGCGGCATCGACGTCGAGGGTGTGACGCACGTCATCAACTACCAGACGCCCGAGGACGAGAAGACCTACCTGCACCGCATCGGCCGTACGGGCCGCGCGGGCGCCAAGGGCACCGCGGTCACGCTGGTCGACTGGGACGACATCCCCCGCTGGCAGCTGATCAACAAGGCGCTGGACCTGTCGTTCAACGACCCGGAGGAGACCTACTCCACCTCCGCGCACCTCTACGAGCTGCTGAACATCCCCGAGGGCACCAAGGGTGTCCTGCCGCGCTCGGAGCGCACCCGTGCGGGCCTGGCGGCCGAGGAGGTCGAGGACCTCGGCGAGACCGGCGGCCGCGGCCGCGGCGCGCGCCGGGGCGGCCGGGAGCGCGAGGAGGAGCGTCCGGAGCGCACGCGTACGCCGCGCAAGCGTCGCCGTACCCGCAACGGCGCCCCGGTCGAGGCCGGTGCCGAGGCCGGCACCGAAGCCGGTGCCGAAGCCGGCACCGCCCCGAAGGCCGCCGAGGCCGCGGCCGACACCGCCGAGGGCGCCCCGCGCCAGCTGCGCCGCCGCCGGCGCACCCGCAGCAGCGCCTCCGCCGCCACGTCCGCCGCCGCGACGGCCCCCGCCGCCACCGCGCACGCCGTGGCCGAGCCGGCGCCGGCCCCCGCCGAGAAGGCGACGGCCGCGGTGGACACCGCCGAGGCCGCGAACGTGCCGGCCCAGGGTGCCGGCCCGGACACCGCGCAGGAGGCGCCGGCCAAGCCGCGCCGCCGCCGCAGCCGGGGCACCCGCGCCGCGCAGAGCACGGCTCCCGAGGCGGCCGTGACCGCCCCCGTCGAGGACCGGGCGCCCGTCGACAAGGCCCCTGCCCCCGCCCGGATCGCCAAGGCTCCGGCGCCCCGGCGCCCGGTCGTGGTCAAGGAGGACACCTCGGTGGGCTTCCAGCCGAGGCCGCGGTGGACACCGCCGAGGGCACCCTGCCCACCGACACGGCGACCGACGAGGGCCGAGGCCGCGGTGGACACCGCCGAGGGCACCCTGCCCACCGACACGGCGACCGACGAGGCCCCCGCCAAGCCCCGCCGCACCCGCAAGACCGCCGCCAAGAAGACCACCGCGGCGGCCGAAGCGGCCACCGGGGACGGCGCGACGGATGAGGTTCCGGCCAAGCCGCGCCGCACCCGCAAGACCGCGGCGAAGAAGCCGGCAGCCGCTGCCGAGGCCGCGTCGGAGGGCTGATCCGCAGGCCACCGACGGCCCCGTACCGCTCAGGCGGTGCGGGGCCGTGGTCGTGCGGGCGGCGGGGCCGGCGGCGGAGGCCATCTTTCCGGCACCCGCCTGTCACCCGTCCCGGATAGCCTCGGGTCCATGAGTAGGCCTCCGTTCCTTGAGCTGCCGGCGTGTGCCGGTGCGTACCGTCTCGCGACCGGGCGGGGTGAGTTCGCGGTGCACGACGCGCGTCCCGACGGTCCGGTGCGCGGCACCGTCCTGCTGGTACCGGGCTTCACCGGCAGCAAGGAGGACTTCCTCCCGCTGCTCGCACCGCTGGCGGCGGCGGGGTACCGCGCCGTGGCCGTGGACGGCAGAGGCCAGTACGAGTCACCCGGGCCGCGCGCGGAACAGGCTTACGCGCAGGCCGAGTTGGCACAGGACATCGCGGCGCAGGCGGCCGCGCTGGACGCCGGCCCGGTGCATCTGCTGGGCCATTCGCTCGGCGGACTGCTGGCGCGGGCCGCGGTGCTCGACGACGCCGCGCCGTACCGCTCGCTGACCCTGATGAGCTCCGGTCCCGCCGCGGTCGCCCCCGAGCAGCGGGCCCGCGCCAAGATGCTCATCGACGCGCTGACCACGATGACCATGGAGGCCGTCTGGCAGGCGATGCGGGAGCTGGACCCGCCGGAGGCGGCGGGCGAGACCACCCCGCCGGAGATCGCCGAGTTCCTGCACCGCCGCTGGCTGGGCACCGTGCCGGAGCAGCTGATCGGCACGGCGCGGCAGATAGCGGGCGAGCCGGACCGGGTGGCCGCGCTGGCCGCCGTACCGCTGCCCAAGCACGTGCTGTCCGGCGTCGTGGACTACGCCTGGCCGGTGCCGCTGATGGACGAGATGGCCGAGCGGCTCGGCGCGCGCCGTACCGTCATCACGGGCGCGGAGCACTCCCCCAACGTCGAGCGGCCGGCGGAGACGGCGGCGGCCCTGGTGTCCTTCTGGAACGAGGCCGGGGACGGTGCCGGGCAGGGTGACGCGCAGTAGGGCGTACGCCGGGCGGTAGGGCGCACGCGGCGCGTGCGGCTCAGAACTGCGCCCGGACGTGCTCCCAGAAGCCGTCGCGCAGCACGCGCCGGAGGTCGGCGTACGGGCGCAGGGAGTGGCGCAGCAGGCCCTCGGCGGTGGTCAGCAGGTCCTGGTCGACGGCGCCCGGGAGGTACGGGTGGCCGGGCAGCAGGTCCGCCGTCCAGTCGCGGCCGCGGGAGGCCAGCCACTGGGCCGCGACCTGCGCGCCGACGAAGCGGACGTCCTCGCGGCTGGGCGCCGGACCGTCGTCCGCCGCGACCGCGACTCCGCCGTCGTGCACCGTGCGCTCGGTGACGTACGGCTTGCAGAACTCCAGGTCGAAGGTGCGCTGGCTGTCGACCTCCCAGAGCAGCGGCTCGGCCTGGTTCCGCCCGTCCACCGCCTCGATGCCCCACAGGTGCACCCGCGCGCCGTAGCCCTGCGCCGCCTCGACCGCGGAGACCAGGTCCTCGTCGCCGCCGATGAGGACGGCGTCGCTGATGGCGCGGTGCCGGGCGAGCGACTCCAGGTCGGAGCGGATCAGGGAGTCGACGCCCTTCTGCTGGTTGTTGGCGTTGAGGTTGCCGAGCCGCACCTTGACGTCGGGGAGCTCGGCGATGGACTGCTGCTCCAGGGTGTGGATGCGGCGGCGCGCGCCGTCGTACCAGTACACCCGCAGCAGCCGGCTGTCCGGGAAGACCGTGCGGGTCACCTCGATGAAGGAGTCGATGATCCCTTCGGCGTCCAGGTCGAAGGCGCGGCGGTCCTCCGTACCGGTCACCAGCCGGCCGGCCGCCGCGTACAGGTAGCCCGCGTCGACGAAGACCGCGTGCGTGGAGGGCGTCGTGGCGACCTCGGCCAGGACGCGGTTGAGCAGCTCGTTGGTGCGCTCGATGCCCGCCACGACAGCGGTGAGGTCGGTGGGGCCCGCGGGCCGGACGTCGTCGTTCATACCGGTTCGATTCTCCTGGCGGGTACGGGGGAGACACAACCGGCCGGGTGGCGAGGGGCGAGTGAACTTACCTGTGAGTAATTAGACACTCGAAAATTTTCCTTAGCGTAGGGAATTATTGCTCAGAGCACTTCGTTGTCCCCATTGGCACGCCTGACACCGATGACAGGCATCCACGCCACCCAGCAGTTCTCCTCAGGAGGATCAGACGAAGGGAGAAGCCCCTTATGCGCTTCGAGATCATGCGTCTTGACGACGTCAACGGCACCGCCGTGGACAGCACCGTCGTGGACGCCGCCTCCGTCAACCGGATCGTGCAGCAGGCCGCCGCAATCGGCCAGCGCATCTACATCCGCCCCGCCGATTCCGCGGCGGCCGCTTCGTAACGCGGTCCCCGGTCCCCCCGGCCGCCGGCTCACCGGCTCGCCGACAGCAGCGCCCCCGTACGGACGGTCCGTACGGGGGCGGCGCGCTTTCGGGCGCTCCGGGCGCCGGGGAAACGGGCGGCGCCGGCGGCTCAGGCGCCGTTGACCACCTGGGTCACCCCGTTGATGATCTGCTGCACGGCCAGCGCGGAGAGCATCATGCCGGCCAGCCGGGTCACCAGCACCACCCCGCCGTCCTTGATCACCCGGATGATCACCAGCGAGAAGCGCATCACCAGCCAGAGGACCACATGGATCGCGGCGATCGCCGCCCACACCGAGACCTGGCCCGTGACGCCGTCCGCGTGCTGCACCGCGAGGATCACCGACACGATCGCACCGGGCCCGGCCAGCAGCGGCATGCCCAGCGGCACCAGCGCCACGTTGACGTCCTTGGTCTGGGTCGGCGCCTCCGACTTCCCCGTCAGCAGGTCGAGCGCGATCAGCAGGAGCAGCAGCCCACCCGCGATCATCAGCGCGGGCGTGGAGATGTGCAGATAGGCCAGGATCTGGCGGCCGCAGACGCCGAAGACGGCGATGACGCCGAACGCGACGGCCGCCGCCTGCCAGGCCATCCGGCGCTGCATCTTGGCGGGACGGCCCGAGGTCAGGGCGAGGAAGATCGGGGTGATTCCGGGGGGATCCATAATCACGAAAAGGGTGAGAAAGAGGGATCCGAAGACGGAGAGGTCGAGCACGGTGAATGGCCTTGCGGTGGTACGGGAGCCGGCGCGCGGCACGCGCGGGCAGCGGAAAGAGAGCGGCGCGGAGCGCCGAAGGAGCCCCTACGGGGCGGGAAGGTGTGCGGCCGGACGGGCCGGATCAGCCGCCGGCGCCGGGGACGGGGAACGCGCCGGTCGCGCGGCGCACGATCTCCCCGTAGATCTCGGGGTCGGTGGTGTACTCGCCGAGCCGGCAGGTCTTACGGCTGCCGTGGTAGTCGCTGGAGCCGGTGGTGAGCACGCCGAGGTCGGCGGCCATCGCGCGCAGCCGGTCGCGGGTCGGCGCGTCGTGGTCCATGTGGTCGACCTCGATGCCGTCCAGCCCGGCGGCGGCCAGCTCGGCGATCGCGCTCTCGGGGACGCAGACGCCGCGCTTCAGGGCCAGCGGGTGCGCGAAGACGGTGACCCCGCCCGCGGCCTTGACCAGCCGGACCGCGTCAAAGGGGTCCAGCTCGTGCTTCTCGACGTACGCCCGGCCGTCGTTGGCCAGCCATTCGGAGGTGAAGGCGTCGGAGACGGTCGCCACGACGCCCAGCTCGACCATGGCGGTGGCGATGTGCGGGCGCCCGACGGCGCCGTCCCCGGCGATCCGTGCCACCTGCTCCCAGGTGACGGGCACGCCCAGCTCCTGGAGCTTGGCGACCATGCCCTGGGCGCGCGGGATGCGGTCGTCCCGTACGAGCTCCCGCTCGCGGGCGAGCTCCGGCTCGTCGGGGTCGAAGAGGTAGGCCAGCATGTGCAGGCTGATGCCGTCGCCGCTGCCGTCGCGCGCCGGCAGTCGGCAGGACAGCTCGGCACCGGTCACGAGGGTCAGCCCGGCCGGCAGCGCGGCCTTGGCCTCGGCGTGTCCGCCGACGGTGTCGTGGTCGGTGAGCGCGACGACGTCCAGGCCGGCGTCGGCGGCGTTGCGCACCAGTTCGGCCGGGGTGTCCGTGCCGTCGGACGCGGTGGAGTGGGTGTGCAGGTCGATACGCACGACACGGACTCCAGACACGGGCGGGACGGCGGACCGGGCAACGGCCGGACAGTGCACCGGACGACAGGGGACGTCCAAAGGATAACCGCCGCGCGGCCGATCACTCACGGGTCGCACGTGACACCGCTCTCAGTGCCGCACATCTCCGTGCCGCGGACGCCGGCCCGCCGGTTCGGGACAAGGCATGCCGGCCCGTCGGCTCAGGACAGACCGCACCGGACGCGTCGGCTCAGGACAGGATGCGCGGGGAGAGCGCGCCGCACGGCAGCAGGTCCACCTCGGCGCCCGCGTCCCGCAGGTCGGTGAGGACCAGCTCGTCGTACATCAGCATCCCGGACTGCTCGGGCCAGACGACCGCCCACAGCCACAGCCCGCGCGCCTCGCCCGCGAAGACCGCGCGGTCCTCGGGCACGCCTTCGACGTGCCACAACGGTGTCGGCCGGCCCGCGGCCATCACCTTGGCGGCCGGCGAGCGCTCCACTCGCATGCGCGGCCCGGGATCCGGTCCCTCGATGCCGGCGTACCGGGCGCCGAGGCCGACGCCGAGTTCCTCGGCGACCAGCACCAGCTCGCCCGGGCCGCCCAGCGGTCCGGGGCCCGAGCAGGCCACCGCGGTGGCCCGGCCGCCGCTGCGGTCGTCCCCTGCGCAGGCCACACCCGTGAACAGCCACCCCACCGGCAGCGGCCACGGCATCCACACCGGGACGCGCGCGCGGTTGACCACGACGGCCAGCGCTTCGACGCTCGGCGGCACGACCGGTTGCAGCGGGTGCACGGTGCCGTGCACGTCGCACTGCCAGGAGTCGGCAAAGAGACCGGGCGCGCGCACCCGGCCACCGCACTTCGGGCAACTGGGTTCGCCCCTCATAGGGCTCAACGGTCCTCCGTGGCCGCCCGCGCGTCAAGGACGATCACCCGTCCGGGGCGGCCCGTGCCGCTCCGTCATCTGCATGCCCCATGTATCGGCCGCCCACCCCGGCGGCCGGCGGGGAAGCGCCGCGGTGATCCGTCTGTCCTTCCCTACGTCTCGGCCCCGCTGTTCCTCGTGGACAGGGCCGACCGATCACATTCGAGCCATTGAGGCGCCGATATCACGCCAACTTCGTATCGTGGCGTTTCGATCTCTGTGCGTCAGTCCAAGGGGACGCCGCCGCGCAGCGGGTCCCGCAGGTCGGTGCCCTGCTGCAGCCAGCGCTCCTCCAGGGCCGCGGCGCCGTGCACCCGCTTCCAGGCCGCCTCGTTCGGCGTCATGGGCAGCAGCGGCAGGAACCGCACCGGCTCCATGGGGTCGTCCAGCTCCAGGTCCTCGACCAGCCCGCCGCCCTCGCTGACCAGTACCGAGGTGAAGGGGGCGCCCGGCCACAGCGGGTCGCCCACGTCCAGGGAGGCGCCGGGGGCCACGATGACGCCCTCGACCTGCGGGGAAGCGCCCAGCACGGCGAGCGGCCTGAGCACCTTGTCGGTGTCGGCGCGGCCGTTCCGCACGGTGAGGATCAGCTCCGCGCGGGGGCCGCGCAGGGGGTCCGCGAGAACCTCCGAGGGGTCGTTCATGGGGTGGGCCGACATGCCCAGCGTGACGTACCGCACCAGCTCGCCGTCGGCGTAGCGCAGCACTTCGATGCGGTCCGTACCGAGGAACGTCACCGCCGCGCGCGCGTCCGGCTCCCCCAGCGCCATCAGCAACCGGGCTTCGACCAGCTCAAGAACGTCAGACATGCGGCGAGCATACGGGCGGCACCGCGGCGGGCCGGCGGTCGCTTCCGCGGGACGCGGCTTCGTATGGAACGGGCAAAGCGGCGGCGCAGCGGGAACGTAACGGTTCAGTCGGCTGATAGCCTTGCCATCTGGTCAGCGAAAGACGTCGTCCCCCAGCAGGGACCGGCCGGAGGAGGTGGGACTGGCATGGATCCTAGTCGACCGTGCAGTACCGGCAGTTCTCCCGTCGTCCCGCTGATGATGCGACTCTCCTGATTCCGAGAGCTTCCGTACCCGGCCCTGTCCCGCCGAAACGCGTGAAGTCCCTTCGCACCCGCAGCTTCTGACGGAAGAACGCCTGCACCGCGCTTTTCCCTGTTCTTTCCGCACTGCGAACCGCCGTCAGTACCGACGCACGGAGTGCCGCCCGCTTTGCGGACGTACGGCCGAGGATGCCGCGTACGTCCACGTTCCGGGTTGCGCTACGCACCGCGCCCCGCGCCTGACGGCCGGCCCGTGAAGGAGCCTGCCATGTCGATGATCCGCGACCTGCGCGCCGCCGTCCGCCCCTCCCGGCGTCGCGGCGACTCCCCGTACGAGTACGAGACCACCCGCACCGCCGCCACCAACAGCGCCATCGTCGACTGCGGTGTCTACCGCGACGGACGCCGCGTCACGAAGCACATCTCCCCGGCCGAGGCCATCGCCGAGGTGCAGGAGAACGGCGGCTTCACCTGGATCGGCCTGCACGAGCCGAACGAGCGCGAGTTCGCCGGCATCGCCAAGGAGTTCGGGCTGCACCCGCTGGCCGTCGAGGACGCCGTCCACGCCCACCAGCGGCCCAAGCTGGAGCGGTACGACGACACCCTCTTCACCGTCTTCAAGACGATCCACTACGTCGAGCACGCCGAGCTGACCGCCACCAGCGAGGTCGTGGAGACCGGCGAGGTGATGTGCTTCACCGGCCGGGACTTCATCGTGACCGTCCGGCACGGCGGCCAGGGCTCGCTGCGCGCGCTGCGGCACCGCCTCCAGGACGACCCCGAGCTGCTCGGCAAGGGCCCCTCGGCCGTGCTGCACGCCATCGCCGACCAAGTCGTGGACGGCTACATCGCGGTCGCCGACGCGGTGCAGGACGACATCGACGAGGTGGAGATCGACGTCTTCAGCTCCGGCACCAACGGCAAGGCCCAGGGCGGCAAGGCCGGGGCCACCGCCAAGGGCGGCGACGCCGGGCGGATCTACCAGCTCAAGCGCGAGGTGCTGGAGTTCAAGCGGGCGGTCTCGCCGCTGCTGCGCCCGATGCAGCAGCTCAGCGAGCGGCCGATGCGGCTGGTCGACTCCGACATCCAGAAGTACTTCCGGGACGTCGCCGACCACCTGGCGCGCGTCAACGAGCAGGTGATCGGCTTCGACGACCTGCTGAACTCCATCCTGCAGGCCAACCTGGCGCAGGCGACCGTGGCGCAGAACGAGGACATGCGCAAGATCACCTCGTGGGCCGCGATCTTCGCGGTGCCGACGATGATCGCCGGGATCTACGGCATGAACTTCAAGTACATGCCCGAGCTGCACTGGAAGTTCGGCTACCCGGCCGTCCTGATGCTCACCGTCGTCATCTGCGTCGGCATCCACCGCGGCTTCAAGCGCAACGGCTGGCTGTAGCGGGCCGGGGCGGCGGCACGGTCCCGCCCGCCGGCTGACTAGGCTTACGGGCATGACGGAGACCGTGCCCCAGCCGCTGCTCGACCAGGCGCTCATCGAGGAGGCCACCAAGAAGTCCGGCCTCATCTGGGTCCAGGGCACCGAGGGCCCGTCCCGCGCGCTCTGGCACGTCTGGCACGACGGCGCCGCGTGCCTGGTCGGCGACGGCCCCCTGGAGCAGCCGCTGGCGGACCTCGGCCTCGCCGACGGCGCCACCGCCACGGTCACCGTCCGCAGCAAGGACAAGGGTGGCCGGCTGGTCGCCTGGACGGCCCGGGTCGCCGAGGTCGCGCCGCACAGCGAGCCCTGGGAGGCCGCCGTCGGCGAGCTGAAGGGCAAGCGGCTGAACGCGCCGGACGCGGACACCATGCCGGAGCGTTGGGCCCGCGAGTGCCGGGTGCTGCGGCTGACCCCGCACACCGAGGCCGGAGCGCCCGACGTGCGGACGGAGTTCGGCGAGGACGCGGGGGCCGCCCGGCCGCTGCCGTCCGCCGCCACCACCCGCGGGCCGCTCCCCGCCGCGCTGCCGAAGCTGCTTCGCCGGAGGCGGCGCGGCTGAGCCGCGGTCGCCGGGGGCGCGCCGCGCACCGGCGCTCGGTTTCCACGCAGCGGTCCCGGCGCCGCTTCGAGAGGTCCGCGCGCCGGCGCTTCAGTTCCCGCTGCCGAGGTTCTCCCCGTAGTCCACGACCTGGTTGTCGGCCGGGCGCTCCAGCGAGATGTGCGTGCCCCAGTCGGCGAAGCGGACCACGCCCGCGCCGCCGGCCCGCTGGAGGCGCAGCGGGTAGGGCTCGCCCTTGAGAGAGACGTCCAGCGTGCCGCCGTTGCCCTGCGCCGCCGCGATGCGGATCGTGCGGGTGCCGTCGAGCTCGCCGTGGGCGCCGCGGGAGAGGCTGCCGTGCAGCGAGAGCAGCGTCTCCAGCAGCGACTCCTTCTCGGTGAAGCCGCTGAACTGCTTGTACGTACGGTCCTCGGCGGGCACCTTCACGTACTTGCCGTCCAGCTTGGCGGCGGCCGCGTTGTCGCTCTTGCTCGGTGCCGCGTCCTTCTGATGTGCCCAGAAGTCGGCGTCGGCCTTCACCCACAGCGACCGGTCGATGCGCAGCAGGGAGAACTCGGTGTCCTTGGTGCCGACCGTGCCCTTGCCGCCGTTCTGCGCGAGCTGCATGTCCAGTTCGTAGGTGCTGCGGCCGCTGACGAGCTTGCCGGTGACGTGCACGCTGTTCGCGCTCTCCGCGGCGGCCACCGTCTTCTGCTGGATCTTGGCGGCGGACAGCTTGCCGACGCCGTTGGTGCCCGCGTCCGGGTCGTCCGAGCCCCCGCAGGCCGTCAGTGCCAGCGCCAGGCCCGCGCACGCCGTGACGGCGGTCGTCGCCCGGCCGGCGCGGCGGCGGACGGAGCGGGGCCGACGGCTGGTTCCTGACGAAGTAGCGGACACGGCTGCCTGCCTCCTGGTGCGCTGGTCGGTCGCGGGGTGCCTCGACGGCGTACGGCAGCGTACCGGTGCACCGCACGGCGTCCGGCGGAGAGGGCGGCGGACATCGATCGGACAGCCGTACGGTGGTGCCTGCCGGGGCACCCGTCACCTGGGCGCGCTAGCCTGAAGCCGACCCAAGCGCGATATCACCTGATTTATCGGGAGACGGCTGCCCTCGGTCCGCCGGTAGCCGGAGGAGAAGGAGCGGAGGCGCACGGCATGGCGGTGGTCACCCCCCGGGTGTTCGTCTCGCATCTCTCCGGCATCGCCGTGTTCGACCCCAATGGCGACCAGGTCGGCCGGGTGCGCGACCTCGTGGCCGTACTGCGGGTGGGCGGCCGGCCACCGCGGCTGCTGGGGCTGGTCGTCGAGGTGATCAGCCGGCGCCGGATCTTCCTGCCGATGACCCGGGTGACGGGCGTGGAGTCCGGCCAGGTCATCACGACCGGCGTGGTGAACATGCGCCGCTTCGAGCAGCGCGCCTCGGAGACCCTCGTTCTCGGCGAGCTGCTGGACCGCCGGGTACGCATCGTGGAGACCGGTGAGGACGCCACCGTCCTGGACATCGGCATCACCCAACTGCCGGCCCGCCGGGACTGGGAGATCGAGAAGGTCTTCGTACGGAAGGGGAAGGGCGGTGCCCTGCGTCGCCGCGGAGAAACGTTGACCCTCGACTGGTCGCAGGTCACCGGCTTCTCCCTGGAGGAGCACGGGCAGGGCGCCGAGAGCCTGCTCGCCACGTTCGAGCAGCTGCACCCCGCCGACCTCGCGAGCGTCCTGCACCACCTCAATCCCAAGCGCCGCGTCGAGGTGGCCGCCGCGCTGGACGACGACCGCCTCGCCGACGTCCTGGAGGAGCTGCCGGAGGACGACCAGGTCGAGATCCTCGGCAAGCTGAAGGACGAGCGGGCCGCCGACGTCCTGGAGGCCATGGACCCCGACGACGCCGCCGACCTGCTCTCCGAGCTCCCGGAGGACGAGAAGGAGCGGCTGCTGACGCTGATGCAGCCCGGCGACGCGGCCGACGTGCGGCGCCTGATGTCGTACGAGGAGCGCACGGCGGGCGGCCTGATGACCACCGAGCCGATCGTGCTGAGCCCGGACGCCACGGTCGCCGACGCGCTCGCCCGGGTGCGCGACCCCGACCTCTCCCCCGCGCTCGCCGCCCAGGTGTACGTCTGCCGGCCGCCGGACCAGACGCCGACCGGAAAGTACCTCGGCGTGGCCCACTTCCAGCGGCTGCTGCGGGACCCGCCCTTCACCCTCGTGGGCGCGGTGGTGGAGAGCGATCTGCCGCCGCTGCCGCCGGACACCCCGCTGCCCGCCGTGACCAGCTACCTGGCCACGTACAACATGGTCGCGGCGCCCGTCGTGGACGAGAGCGGGTCGCTGCTGGGCGCGGTGACCGTCGACGACGTCCTGGACCACCTGCTGCCCGAGGACTGGCGCGAGACGGACCTGCACGGCGCGCCCGGCGTGGACGCCACCGACCACATCGGCGGGCACGACGAGCGGGCGAACGGACACGGGCGCGACCGCGCGGACGAGCACGGGCGCGACCGGGCGAACGGACACTCCGGCGGCGCTTCGGGGAGCAGCGCCACCGGCACCGCGGGTGGGGGTGCGCATGGGCGTGGATGAGCGGGAGAGCACCAAGGAGCGGGCGCGGGCCGCCGCGGTCTCCGGCGAGCGGTCCCGGGTCCGGCTGGACGTGCCGCGCGCGCCGCGCCGCAGCCTGCTGCCGGAGTACGACCCGGAAGCGTTCGGGCGACTGTCGGAGAAGATCGCCCGCTTCCTGGGCACCGGCCGGTTCATCGTCTGGATGACCGTCCTGATCATCGTCTGGGTCGGCTGGAACGTCACGGCGCCCGCGCCGCTCCGCTTCGACGAGTACCCCTTCATCTTCCTGACCCTCGCGCTGTCCCTGCAGGCGTCGTACGCCGCGCCGCTGATCCTGCTCGCGCAGAACCGGCAGGACGACCGGGACCGGGTCAGCCGCGAACAGGACCGCAAGCAGAACGAGCGGTCGATCGCCGACACGGAGTACCTGACCCGTGAGGTCGCGGCGCTCCGCCTCGGTCTCGGCGAGGTCGCCACCCGCGACTGGATCCGCTCCGAACTCCAGGACATGCTCAAGGAGCTGGAGGAACGGCGGGACGCCGAGTACGAGGACGGCGAGTACGAGGAACGGCCGTCCCGCCGCCGTCACCGGGAGTGACGCACACGACGGCGGACGGCCCTTTCCGGAGGCCCCCACCGGCTGCCACCCGTCGCCCGACCACCACCCCTTTGGGACGCGCTTCACGCGGCCGTACTATGCAGTACATGGCTACCGACACGCCCACGACGGCCGTTCCGAGCGAGGACGCGATCCGCGATGCGCTCGCGACGGTGAACGACCCCGAGATCCATCGCCCCATCACCGAGCTGGGGATGGTCAAGTCCGTGGACATCGCGGCCGACGGCGCCGTGTCGGTCGTGGTCTACCTCACCGTCTCCGGCTGCCCGATGCGCGAGACGATCACCAGTAACGTGCGCGACGCGGTCGCCGGGGTCGAGGGCGTCACCAGCGTCGCCGTCGACCTGGACGTGATGAGCGACGAGCAGCGCAAGGAGCTGGCCGCGGCGCTGCGCGGCGGCACCGCCGAGCGCGAGGTGCCGTTCGCCCAGCCCGGCTCGCTGACCCGCGTGTACGCGGTCGCCTCCGGCAAGGGCGGCGTCGGCAAGTCCTCGGTGACGGTGAACCTCGCCGCGGCGATGGCCGCCGACGGGCTGAAGGTCGGCGTCGTGGACGCGGACATCTACGGCCACAGCGTGCCGCGCATGCTGGGCGCCGAGGGCCGCCCCACCCAGGTCGAGAACATGATCATGCCGCCGTCGGCGAACGGCGTGAAGGTCATCTCGATCGGCATGTTCACCCCGGGCAACGCGCCGGTCGTCTGGCGCGGCCCGATGCTGCACCGCGCGCTCCAGCAGTTCCTCGCCGACGTGTACTGGGGCGACCTGGACGTCCTGCTGCTCGACCTGCCCCCGGGCACCGGCGACATCGCGATCTCCGTCGCCCAGCTGGTGCCGAACGCCGAGATCCTGGTGGTCACCACCCCGCAGCAGGCCGCCGCCGAGGTCGCCGAGCGGGCCGGCTCCATCGCCGTGCAGACCCACCAGAAGATCGTCGGCGTGGTCGAGAACATGGCAGGCCTGGAGCTGCCGACCGGCGAGGTCGTCGACGTCTTCGGCACGGGCGGCGGCCAGCAGGTCGCCGAGGGCCTCACGAAGACGACCGGTACGCAGGTGCCGGTGCTCGGCTCGATCCCGATCGACGTCCGGCTGCGGGAGGGCGGCGACGCGGGCAACCCGGTCGTGCTCACCGACCCGGAATCGGGCGCGGGCGCGGCGATCCGCGCGATCGCCGGCAAGCTGGGCGGCCGCCAGCGCGGCCTGTCGGGCATGTCCCTGGGAATCACCCCACGCAACAAGTTCTGAGCGCTCACCGGGGCATCCCCGGGCGTCACGAGGGGCGGACCGCCGGGTCCGCCCCTTCGTCGTGCGCGGCCTCGGCGCTTGTGCGCGGCTTCGGCGCTTGTGTGCGGTCTTGGCGCTCGCGCGCGGCCTTCGTGCGCGCTGTGAGGTCGGCGCCTCGGGCTGCGAGCTGCGGGCGCTCAGCCCTCGTACGCGCTGAGGTCCTTGATGACGGCGAAGCCGAGGCCGTAGGCGCTCATGCCGCGCCCGTACGCGCCGATGTGCACGCCGTCCGCGCCGTCGCCCGTCGACCCGGCGAGCACCCAGCCGTACTCCGATTCGCGGTAGTGGAACGGCGTCGGCACGCCGTCCACCGGAAGCGTGAGCTCCGACCAGGCCTCACCGGTCAGGTCGTCCGCCAGCTCCCACGCGAGCATGGTCTGCTGTTCCAGCCAGTCCTGCCGCAGCGCCCGCTCCATCTGCACCGGCCAGGTGCAGTTCAGCAGCCCCGAACCGGCCAGCCAGGCCGCCGAGGAGACCGAGGTGGCTTCCAGGACGCCCGTGCCGTCCTCGCTGCGCCGTACGGGGCGGCAGGGCACCGTGACCACCACCGTGAAGCGCTCGGCGTCGGGCACCGTCTCCACCCGAATGGTGGGCTCCTCGCCGTGCGCGAGCGAACCGTGTTCGACCGTGCCTTGGGGGGTGACGCCGGCGTGCATCAGCCGGCGCGGGCCCGTGAAGGCCTCGTCCAGGCCGTACCACGGGAAATCGGCCATCAGATAGCCGTCGACCTTCTCCCCGGCGTCAGCGGACACCGCGTGTACGCCGGCCCGACTCTTCGTCTCCATCTGCGCGGAGCCTCCTCGTTGCCCTGCGTCGTGGGCGGCCCGCCCCCCTCAGGCGACCTCACCCCGGACACCGGGAGCATAGCCATACGAGTCAACACAGCCGGACATACGGGCGTATCAGGTGGCGTCGGCGTCGAACGGCGGACGGTCGTCGGAGGCGGGGGTTTCGCGCTTGGTCAGCCGGTCGGACGTGCCGCCCCCGGCAGCCGGCGACTCCTTGGAAAGGCTGTGGCGGACGCTGCCGCCCGCGTCGCTCCCGTTACCCCGGACGGCCTCGGTGACCTCGGCCATCTCCTGCTTCACGTCGAAGCCGTTACGGATCTCCTGGAGGCCGTACTCCTCCTTCTCCAGGACGTGCTTCCGTACGAAATTCTTCGGGTTCAGGTCCTCGAACTCGAAGTCCTTGAACTCGGGGCCGAGCTCGGAACGGATGTCCTCCTTGGCGCTGTCGGAGAACTGCCGCACCTTGCGGATGAATCCCGTCACATCCTGGATGACCTTGGGCAGCTTGTCGGGGCCGAAGATGAGGATGGCCAGGATCACGAGCGCCACCAGCTCTAGGGGTCCTATGTCGAAGAACACCTTGCAGCTCCTTGATCCGTCCGTGGCCTGCCCTACGGCTCCTGCGGCCTGCCGGCCCAGGCCGCCTCTCACGGTACCTGGCCCCGACCGTCCAACGGGAGTCACCCGCCCCAACACCGTGCAAACGGTCGTGTCGTCGACAGCGTGCCCGTGACGGTGCGCGAGCACCGGAACACACGCCGAGAGGGCCCGCGGGCCACCTGATACCGATCGGCCCGCAGGACTGCCGGGCGCCGGTCCGCACCGGTCGGCCCCGCAGGACTGCCGGGTACCGGTCCGCACCGGTCGGCCCCGCAGGACTGCCGGGTGCCGGTCCGTATCGGTCCGCCGCCCACCGAGCCCGTCACTTCCGGTCAGATTCGCGCAACGAGGGTTCACGGACGATTCACGGCGATCCCCCGGTCAGGTCAGTTCTGGTCCGTGGACGAGCCGAGGGTGATCGCGACCGTGCGCGGGTGGCCGTCCCGCTCCACCCGGAGCTTCAGCCGGTCCCCGGGACGGTGGCTGCGGATCTTGACGATCAGCTCCTCGCCGCTGTGCACCGCGCCGCCGTCCACCTCGGTGATCAGATCGCCCGCCTTGATCCCGGCCCGCGCGCCCGGCCCGCCCGGCGTGACCGCGGCGCCGCCGCCCCGGCTCTTGGGGCTGACCCGCGCGCCGTCGCCGGTGTACCCCATGTCCAGCGTCACGCCGATCACGGGATGCGTCGCCCGGCCGGTGTTGATCAGCTCCTCGGCGACGCGCTTGCCCTGGTTGATCGGTATCGCGAAGCCCAGCCCTATGCTGCCGCCCTGCTCGCCACCGAGGTTGTCGCCGTTGCCGGCCGCGCGGATGGCGCTGTTGATGCCGATGACGTGCGCCCGGCCGTCGACCAGCGGGCCGCCGGAGTTACCGGGGTTGATCGGCGCGTCCGTCTGCAGCGCGTCCACGTAGCTGACGTCGCTGCCGTCGCCGCTCTCGCCGCCCGCGGTGATCGGGCGCTGCTTGGCGCTGATGATCCCCGAGGTCACGGTGTTGGCGAGGTCGAAGGGCGCGCCGATCGCCACGACGGGGTCGCCGACCTGTACGTCGTCGGAGTTGCCGAGGGTGAGCGGCTTCAGATCGCCGGCGCCGTCGACCTTGACCACGGCGAGGTCGTAGCCGCTGTCCCGGCCCACGACCCGGCCGGTGGCGGATCGGCCGCCGCTGAACGTGACGGTGATCTCGCCCTCGCCCCCGCCGGCCTCGACGACGTGATTGTTGGTGAGCAGGTGGCCGCGGCGGTCCAGTACGAAGCCGGTGCCGGTGCCCTCCTCGCCGCCGCCGCGCACGTGCAGGGTCACGACGCCGGGGAGCGCGCTGCGCGCGATGCCGGCCACGCTGTCGGGGGCGCGGCCGGTGTCCTCACTGGAGACCTGCGGCAGCCGGACGTCGCCGACGCCGCCGCTGCGCTCGATGTACGCGCCGACGCCGCCGCCCACGCCGCCCGCGATCAGTGCGAGCACGATCGCACCGGCGACGATCCGCCCGCGCCCGCGCTTGCGCTCCACGGGCGCCGGCACACCGGCCCCGTCCCGCGCCGCCCACGGGTCGTACCGCTCCCACGGCCCCCCACCGGTCGCTCCCCCGGGGAACTCGGCGCACGGCACCTGTCCTTGCGGACCGGCCTGCGGATGCGGCTGCACCCCGGCCACCGGAAACTGCGGCTGCGGATGAGGCCGGGGCTGGGACGCGCCGTGCGGCTGCACCCCGGCCTGCGCGTGGGGTCCGGCCTGCGCGTGCGGCTGCGGCGCGCCCTGGCCCTGCGGTTGCGGTCCGGTGTGCGGCTGGGGCCCACCCTCCGGGTACGGCTGGGGCTGCGGCCCGGCCTGGGGGTGGGACTGCGGCTGGGGCTGGGGCTGCGGCCCGGCCTGGGAATGCGGTTGCTGCTGTGCGGCCTGCGGATGGGGCTGCGGCCCGGCTTGCCCGTGGGGCCCCGCCTGCGCGTGGGGTCCGGCCTGCGCGTGCGGCTGTGGCGCGCTCCCGCCTGCCCCTGGCTGCGTCGGCATCGGGGGCGTACCGGGGGCCGGGGGCGTGGATCCCGGGTACGACTGCGGGGCGGCGGGCGGGACGCTCTGCGCCGGCTGGGGCGAGACCGTGACGCCGTGGGGCGGTGTCGGGACCGGGCGCTGCACGGGCGGTGCCGGCGCCCACGGGCCGGGGCCGCCGTACGGCGGGGTGCCGTACGGATCCTCTGGATGCAGCGGCCGCGCGGGCCGATCCTGCTCCGGAGCCGCCGCCGAGCCATCCGCCGCGGCCGTTCCGTCGTCCGCCTCCGGCACGGGAGCCGGTGTCGGCGTCAGTGCCGGTGTCGACACCGGCGTCGATACCGAAGTCTCTTCCGGGGTGGGTTCCGTCGCCCGTTGCCGGGTCGGCCCGGATCCCGGTGCCGGCACCGGCCGTCCCTCCGTGTCCTGGCCGGAACGGTTCTCGTGGTGGGGCCCGGAGGCCGTGCCCTCGTTCATGTTCTCCCCACAATTCGCCCGCGTGCGGGGCCGCGCGCCCCCCTGGGTGCGCTGGTGGCGCGAAGCGCGGCCCACCGGCGATTCAACCAGGTTCAGGACCGCCGCGTGCAGAGCCCGTCGGCTGCCGGGCCCTGGTGGCGGCGGGGCCCACCGTCGAACTGACGGCGGGTCAGGGAGCGGCGGAGGCGCTGTGCGTCAACAGCGGCCGCTTCGGCTCCAGCGGGGGCGCCGGCAGCGCCGGGTAGGTCGTGGCCGGCGCGGACGGCGGGGCGAGCGCCGAGGGCAGCGGCCCACGGCCACCGGACGGGGCCGAGCCGCCCGTGCTGCCGCCGGTGCCGGCCGTTGCGCCGGAGACCCCGTAGGACGCGCCCGCCGACGTGCCGGAAGCGGCACCCGTGCCCGCCGCCGTGTCCAGCCCGGAGGCCGGACCGCTGCCGGCGACGCCGGGACGGGCGGCCGCGAGCGGGCCCAGCCGCGCACTGCCGTCGCCGGTCAGAGGGCCGGCGTACCGCACCGGAAGAGACGCGGCCGCGGGGTAGAACTCGACGGACCCGGCGGCCGGCGTCGCCCGGCCCTGCAGGACGCCGAGCAGGGCGTCCCGGTCGCGCGAGCCACGCGCCGCCGCCGGTCGCTGCTGACGTCCGACGGCGCTGCCCGCCTGGGCGGCCGGGGAGGCCGCCAGGGGGGTGTTCGCGCCCTCGCCGCGCCCCGAAGCCGTGTCGACCGCTGCCTCCAGCGGCAGCGCGCCGCTCAGCGCGAAGGCCGCCAAGGAGACGGCGCCCGCCGCGGCGAACGCGAAGCGGCGCCGCGGCGATCCGCCGGGAGCCGTACCGGTCGAGCCGGCTGCCGCGGCGGCGGGCCGCTCGCCGGCACGCTCAGGTATCCGGAAACCACGCCCGCCCGGCTCCGGAAGCAGCCCGGGGGCCGCATGCGCGTCCGAGGACGGGGCGTACGTGAACGACATGCCGCCGCGGCCGAAGCCGCCGCCGTCCAGGCCGCCACGGCCGAAGGAACCACGCCCGAGACCACCCTCACCGAGCCGGCCCGCGGGCGCGCCGGGATCCCCCCCGGGCAGCCCCTGCAGACGGGCGAGCAACCCGTCCGAGGGCCCGGGCGGAGCCATCTCGGCGAAGACGTTCTTCAGTTCCCGCTGGGCGTCGGCCTCGGCTTTGCACCTGCCGCAGGTCGCGAGGTGGGCGAGCACGCGCTCACGCTGATCGTGCCCGAGCTCCCCGTCGACCAGAGCCGCAAGGCGGTCGCCGAGATGCTGCTCAGCGGGGGACTGACCGCCGCTACCGCTCACGCGATTCCGACCTCCCCTGTCGCCAGGGGCGCGAAGGCGCGCTGCCGGCGCTCGCGCTCCCGCTCCTCGGCGCGCGCCGCCGGGGAGCGGTGCTTGAGCGCCTTGCGCAGGTGGGAACGGCCTCGGTGGATCCGGCTGCGGACCGTGCCGAGCTTCACGCCCAGGGTCGCGGCGATCTCTTCGTACGACAGGCCCTCGATGTCGCAGAGGACGACGGCGGCGCGGAACTCCGGCGCCAGGGTGTCCAGCGCCTGCTGCACGTCGGCGTCGAAGTGGGTGTCGTTGAAGTGCTGCTGCGGCGACGGCTCGCGGCTGGGCAGCCGCTCGGCGGCGTCGTCGCCCAGCGCGTCGAAGCGGATCCGCTGCCGACGGCGGACCATGTCCAGGAAGAGGTTGGTGGTGATGCGGTGCAGCCAGCCCTCGAACGTACCGGGGGTGTACGTCGAGAGCGAACGGAAGACGCGGACGAAGACCTCCTGGGTGAGGTCCTCGGCATCGTGCTGGTTTCCCGTCAAGCGGTAGGCGAGACGGTAGACACGAGCGCTGTGGGTGCTGACGATCTCCTCCCAGCTGGGCGGAGTCCACGCCTGCGATTCCGCATCGGCGGCGAAGGTCGCGGTGGGTGCGGAGTCGTTCGCGCGGGCACGGTCAGCATTGTTGGTCACGGATTTCGGCTCGCCGGCCGACCTTCGAAAACGCCGCAGCGTTCTTCGGTCACCGGCCGCAGCCGCACCTCCCCTGGTGGCTCTGGTGGTGTCCAGTAGAGCCCCTACCATATCCACCTCACCCGTTAGCTCCGGATAAGCAGTTTTGACCTGCTTTTGGTCTGGCTTGCGGTTCTCTTCCGTCTTCACCTGCGCATCCCCCCTGTTTCTCTCTAACGCCCGGTCCCATCTGCGGGTTCCCGCACTCAGCGGATACAGTCACGGTTGCGTCAACTACGGGGACAGGAGAGGGCCATTACCGGCAACCGGCAGACGAGCTTGGCATTCGCCGAGGCCTACGGCGCCGGGACCATCGACGACACGGCCGACGCCGCCCTGCACTGGTCCCGCGACCGGGCCCGGGAAGCCGGCATCCGCACGGTCTCGACCGGCACCGGATCGGCCCTCAGCCTGCTCGCCGCCACCGCTGACGCCAAGGCCGTCGCGGAGATCGGCACCGGTACCGGCGTCTCCGGCATCTACCTCCTGCACGGCATGCGCCCCGACGGCGTGCTGACCACCGTCGACCTGGAGCCGGAGCGGCAGCAGTTCGCCCGGCAGGCGTTCCGTGCCGCCGGCTTCGCCGGCAACCGCGCCCGCTTCATCCCCGGCGGCGCCCTGGACGTCCTCCCCCGGCTCGCCGACGGCGGCTATGACCTGGTCTTCTGCGACGGCGACCGGATGGAGTACGCCGACTATCTCGCTGAATCGTTGCGCCTGCTGCGCCCCGGCGGAGTGGTCTGCTTCGAGGGCGTCTTCGCCGACGGCCGGACCGTCGACTCCGGCGAGCAGCCTGCGGAAATACAGCGGCTGCGGGAGCTGCTGCGGTCCATCCGCGAGAGCACGCACCTGGTCCCGTCGCTGCTGCCGGTGGGCGACGGCCTGCTCTGCGCGGTCAAGCGCGCCTGAGGGGACGTCGGCGGGGCCCGCCCTCTTCCGGGTGAGCAGGGGTGCGTAGGGTGCGACGAGCGAGAGCGCGTACGCCGGGGCTGAGGTCCCGTACGTCCACCCACGTACACACGAACGCGTATTTCCGGAATCCGGCACTACGCCGGGGGTACGACTCGGCCCCGGGAGCCGGTGCGTAGTGGATACGCGCCGTCCGCCGGGGCCGGACAGATCGAGAGGCTCGGCCGCGTCAGACGCAGACCTTGTCCAGAGCCTCGCCGAGAGCCTTGGCTTCGTCGGGAGTCAGCTCGACGACGAGCCGACCGCCGCCTTCGAGCGGAACGCGCATGACGATGCCCCGCCCCTCCTTGGTCACCTCGAGCGGGCCGTCGCCCGTCCGCGGCTTCATGGCCGCCATGCTCGTTCCCCTTCCTGAAACCAGCTCATCGTCAGCCGACGGCCCTCTGGAGAGGGGCACGCGTCACCGGCATCGAACACATTGCTTCCATGTCATTATCCCGCATCGCAGGACCCGATGACCAACATCAGCGAGCATCCCTTCGGCAACGTACATTCGCAAAACCACCCAATTCGGGGAGTCACCTGCGATACTGCGCCACCGGCCGTTGCCCGGCACGCCACCATTCTTTGATGTACGTCACACGACAGCACGGATGATCTCCGGCATCCTGATCGCCGGCTGCACTTCTCCCGCAGCCCGAGCCGCGACGGAGGGGATCCCACCACCATGGCCGACACCGTGCTCCACGACGTCACCGACGGCGTTGCCACGATCACGCTCAACCGACCCGATGCCATGAACGCGCTCGACACGGAGACCAAGGTCGCCCTCCGTGACGCCGCGCGCGAGGCCGCCGCCGACCCCGCCGTACGCGCCGTGCTGCTGACCGCCACGGGCCGCGCCTTCTGCGTCGGACAGGACCTCAAGGAGCACATCGGTTCGCTGGAGAGGGACCGGGCGAGCGGTGCGGGCGCCACGATGAGCACGGTGCGCGAGCACTACAACCCGATCGTCGAGGCGCTGACCGGCATGGCGAAGCCGGTCGTCGCGGCCGTGAACGGGGTCGCCGCCGGGGCCGGCGCCGGCTTCGCGATGGCGGCGGACTACCGCCTCGTCGCCGACACCGCCTCCTTCAACACGTCCTTCGCGGGCGTCGCGCTGACCGCCGACTCCGGCATGTCCTGGACGCTGCCCCGCCTGATCGGCCACGGCCGCGCCGCCGACCTGCTGCTCTTCCCCCGCAGCATCAGCGCCCAGGAGGCGTACGAGCTGGGCATCGCGAACAAGGTCGTACCGGCCGCCGAACTGGCCTCGGAGGCCCGGGCGCTCGCGCTGCGGCTGGCGCAGGGGCCGACCGCCGCGTACGCCGCGATCAAGGAGTCGCTGGCCTACGGCACCGACCACTCGCTGACCGAGACGCTCGCCAAGGAGGACGAGCTGCAGACGCGGGCCGGCGCGTCGGAAGACCACATGATCGCGGTGGAGGCGTTCGTGAAGAAGGAGAAGCCGAGGTTCGTCGGGCGGTGAGTCGTGGCGCGGGACCGGTCCGGTCCCGCGCCACGGCTCACGACGCCGCTGCCGTCTCCGTGGCCGCCCGGACGTGGCAGTCGGCGAGGTGGTCGTTGACCAGCCCGCACGCCTGCATCATGGCGTACGCCGTCGTCGGGCCGACGAAGCGGAAACCGCGCTTCTTGAGGTCCTTGGCCAGCGCGGTCGACTCCGGGGTGACCGGCGGGACGTCGGCGGTGCTGCGGGGCACCGGGCGGTCCGCGCGGTCCGGGGCGTAGGACCAGATCAGGGCTTCCAGCTCGCCGGGGGCGAGCTGCGCGGCGAGCCGGGCGTTGGCGAGCGTCGCGGAAATCTTGAGACGGTTGCGGATGATGCGCGTGTCGGCCAGGAGCCGGGCCGCGTCCTCCTCGGTGAACCGCGCGACCTCGGCGATCCGGAAGTCCGCGAAGGCGGCGCGGAACCCCTCGCGGCGGCGCAGGATGGTGATCCAGGACAGCCCCGACTGGAACGCCTCCAGGGACATCCGCTCGAACAGCGCGTCATCACCGCGCACCGGACGGCCCCATTCGGTGTCGTGGTACGCGCGGTAGTCCGCCATCGACTCGGCCGTCATGCCCCAGGGGCAGCGCGGCAGGCCGTCCGGCGCGGTCTCGACTCCGCTCATGCGGTCTCACCGTCCTCGGGGGTCTCGGTCTCGCCGGGCCTCGCGGGCTTCCGCAGGTCGAGGGCCGCGTCCGGCTCCGTGTCGGGGGATGCAGGACGGGCGTCTGAGGCCGCGGGGCCGGCGTCAGGGGCCGCGGTGCGCGCGTCAGGGGCGTCGGGGACGGCGTTCGGGGCCTCGGGAGAGGCGTCCGCCATCAGCCCAGGGCCGCCGCTCATCGCCGCGGCGTTCGCCCCTGCGAGGGCCGCTTCCAGCTCGGCGATCCGGGCGTCCCGCTCGGCCAGCTCGGCGCCGAGGCGGTCCAGCACGTCGTCCACGTCGTTCATCCGATAGCCGCGCAGCGCCGGCGGCAGCCGTACCTCCGCCACATCGGCCCGGGTGCACGGACGGTCGGCGGGCAGTGGGTCGTACAACCGCTCGGGCTCGGCCGCCCGCAGCGCGCCGCCGTCACCGCCGCCGACCACGGCGAGCGTGACCACGGCGACCACCGCGACCAACGCGATGAGCAAGAACCAGAACACGACCATCTCCCCACGCTCTCCGTCGTCCATTGATCGTGCCATGCGCCACTGACAGTTAAGGTCGCCTGGTCCTGTCGTCGCAGGAGGGCGCCCGGCCGCGAGCGGTGAGCGGGTCTCTCCCGTCGCCGACGGGGCCCAGGACCATGAAGAGGGAGTAGGTAATGCTGCGGCTGGGGAATCGCGAGTTCGGCGCGCACGAGCCGGTGATCATGGCGATCGTGAACCGGACGCCGGACTCCTTCTACGACCAGGGCGCCACGTTCCGGGACGAGCCGGCGCTCGCCCGGGTGGAGCAGGCGGTCGCGGAGGGCGCGGCGATCATCGACATCGGCGGGGTCAAGGCCGGCCCGGGCGAGGAGGTCACCGCCGAGGAGGAGGCGCGCCGCACGGTCGGCTTCGTCGCCGAGGTGCGTCGGCGCCACCCGGACGTGGTGATCAGCGTGGACACCTGGCGGCACGAGGTCGGCGAGGCGGTCTGCGAGGCCGGTGCCGATGTGCTCAACGACGCCTGGGGCGGGGTGGACCCGAAGCTGGCCGAGGTCGCGGCGCGGTACGGGGCGGGCCTGGTGTGCACGCACGCGGGCGGCGTCGAGCCGCGTACCCGCCCGCACCGGACCACGTACCAGGACGTGATGGCCGACATCCTGGACGTCACCCTCGGGCTCGCGGAGCGCGCCGTGGACCTGGGCGTACGGCGGGACGGCATCATGATCGACCCGGGGCACGACTTCGGGAAGAACACCCGGCACAGCCTGGAGGCCACCCGCCGGCTGAACGAGATGACGGACACCGGGTGGCCGGTGCTGGTCTCGCTGTCCAACAAGGACTTCGTGGGCGAGACGCTGGACAAGCCGGTCAAGGAGCGGGTGCTGGGCACGCTGGCCACGACCGCGGTCTCGGCGTGGCTGGGCGCCCAGGTCTACCGCGTCCACGAGGTCGCCGAGACCCGGCAGGTGCTGGACATGGTCGCCGCCATCGCCGGGCACCGGCCGCCTGCGGTGGCCCGTCGCGGCCTGGCCTGAGCCGGGCCGGGCGGCCCCCGGTCCTCCGGGGGCCGCGGGGCGGTTCACCGGGAGGGCCCGGGGCCCACTTCCTTCGTGACCAGCGCGACCGCCTCGTCCACGTCGTCACTGAGGTGGAAGAGGTCCAGGTCGCGGGTCGATGCCTTGCCCTGGGCGATGAGCGTGTCGCGCAGCCAGCCCACCAGGCCGCCCCAGTAGTCCGTGCCGAAGAGCACGATGGGGAAGCGGGTGACCTTACGGGTCTGTACGAGAGTGAGCGCCTCGAAGAGCTCGTCGAGCGTGCCGAGGCCGCCGGGGAGGACCACGAAGCCGCGGGCGTACTTCACGAAGCACGTCTTGCGCACGAAGAAGTACCGGAAGTCCACGCCGAGGTTGACGTACTCGTTCATGCCCTGTTCGAAGGGCAGCTCGATGCCGAGTCCGACGGACGTACCGCCCGCTTCGTGGGCGCCCTTGTTGGCCGCCTCCATGGCGCCGGGGCCGCCGCCGGTGATGACAGAGAAGCCGGCCTCCACGAGGGCCCGGCCCAGGCCGACGCCCGCCTCGTACTCGGGCGACTCACGGGGCGTACGGGCCGAGCCGAAGACACTGATCGCCGGGCCCAGTTCGGCCAGCGCGCCGAAGCCCTCGACGAACTCCGACTGGATGCGCATCACGCGCCAGGGGTCGGTGTGCACCCACTCGGAGGGGCCCTCGGAGTCCAGCAGCCGCTGATCGGTGGTGCCGGCTCGCACCTGGTCGCGGCGGCGCAGTACCGGGCCGAGTCGCTGCTGATCGCGCTCGGCTGCCATGGTCTCGCGCTCGGCTGCCTCAGGATCGGCCATGGTGTGCTCCCTCCGCAGGGTCCCCCGCCGGGGCGGGAGACAGATCGTTGCCGGTAAAGCGTATGTGCACAAAGGTGACGAGCGGCGGAATTCGGTCTGACGGCGGCCCCGGCCGCCGCGCAGCGCTCCGGTGAACCTCTACCCGCGCAGACCACCCGAGATCACCGGAACCCCGGTCATCACATTCCCGTTGCCCGCAGGGCGCCGCTTCAGGCCTCCAGCCAGGCGCGCAGCCGCTCCTCGCACCGGATGACGTCGGCGGCGACCACGTTCTCGTCCCGCTTGTGGGCCAGCAGGGCGTTGCCCGGGCCGTAGTTGACCGCCGGCACGCCGAGCGCGGAGAAGCGCGAGACGTCCGTCCAGCCGAACTTGGGCATCGGCGTCCCGCCGACGGCCTCGATGAACGCCTTGGCCGCGGGGTGCGAGAGCCCGGGCAGTGCCGCGGTCGAATGGTCGTCGACCGTCCAGCCGTCGATCTCGCAGCCGGCGAAGACCTCGCGTACGTGGGCGAGCGCCTCCGCACCGCTGCGGTCGGGCGCGTACCGGAAGTTGACGGTGACCGTGCACTCGTCCGGGATGACGTTGCCCGCGACGCCGCCCTCGATACGCACGGCGTTCAGGCCCTCGCGGTACTCCAGGCCGTCGATGACGACGCGGCGCGGCTCGTACGCGGCCAGCCGCTCCAGGATCGGCGCCGCGGCGTGGATGGCGTTGGACCCCATCCAGCTGCGCGCGGAGTGCGCCCGCTCCCCCGTGGTGCGCAGCAGGACCCGCAGGGTGCCCTGGCAGCCGCCCTCGACCTGGTTGCTCGACGGTTCCAACAGGACGGCGAAGTCGCCCGCCAGCCAGTCGGGGTGCTGCTCGGCGATCCGCTTCAGGCCGTTGTACTCGGCGGCGATCTCCTCGGCCTCGTAGAAGACGAAGGTGAGGTCGCGGTTGGGCTCGGGCACGGTGGCGGCGACGCGCAGCTGGACGGCGACGCCGGACTTCATGTCGGACGTGCCGCAGCCCCACAGGACGCCGTTCTCGTCCAGCCGGGAGGGCACGTTGTCCGCGATCGGCACGGTGTCGAGGTGGCCGGCGAGGACGACCCGCTCGGCGCGCCCGAGGTGCGTGCGCGCCACGAGGGTGTCGCCGTCGCGGTCCACGGTCAGGTGCGGGAGCGCGCGCAGGGCGGTCTCGACGGCGTCCGCGAGGACTTTCTCGTCCCGGCTGACGGACGGGATGTCCACCAGCGCCGCGGTCAGCTGCGCGGCGTCGAGCGACAGGTCGAGTGCGGGAGTCTGCGCGGGGCGTTCCATGGTCCCGACCCTACCGGTCGCTCGTTGCCCCTCCGTTGCCCGTCGCTGTCCGTTCCCCGAGGTCCGGCGGGGCCCGTCACTCCGCTCCAGTACCGTATGGCGCGTGCTTCGCCGTCCCCAGCGTGCCTCCGTCCGCCGCAAGCGCCTCATACGCGCGTTCGCGGCCCTCGCCGTGCTGCTCGGACTCGCGGGCTACCTCGTCGTGCAGTACGTGACCGGTGGCCCCGGGGCCCCGCGCTGCACGGTGCAGCCCGCGGGCGGCGGCGAGCCGTACGAGCTGTCTCCGGAGCAGGCGGCCAACGCCGCGACGATCTCGGCCGTGGGCGCCTCGCGCGACCTGCCCGAGCGGGCCGTGACCATCGCGCTGGCGACCGCCATGCAGGAGTCCGGGCTGCGCAACATCGAGTACGGCGACCGGGACTCGGTCGGCCTCTTCCAGCAGCGGCCCTCCCAGGACTGGGGCACGGCCGAGGAGATCATGGATCCGGTCTACGCGGCCGGGGAGTTCTACAAGCACCTGGCGCAGGTTCCCGGGTACTCCCGGCTGCCGCTGACCGTCGCGGCCCAGAAGGTGCAGCGCAGCGCCTATCCGCAGGCGTACGCCAAGCACGAGGCGAACGCGGCGCTGCTGACCGGCGCGCTGACCGGGCGGACACCGGCGGCGCTGAGCTGCGCGCAGAGCCGGCCCGCCGAGAACGCGCCGGGCGACACGGCACAGGTGCGCGAGCGGCTGGTGCGGGAGTTCGGGCCGGAGGTGCTGCCGCGGACCGCGGCGGCCACCCGTGCGGCCGGACGGACGCTCACGGTGCCGGTGACGGCCGCCGCGGGCGTGGCGGCGGACCAGCGCGGCTGGCAGCTGGCGACCTGGGCGGTGGCGCACGCGTCGGAGTTGCGTATCGAACGCATCTCTTACGGCGATCGCCGGTGGACCGCGGAGGAATCAGGGAAGGGCTGGCAGAAGGTAACCGGCGATTCCCGCGGCATTCGCCCGACGGATGTTCGGATCACGACCGCGCGTTAGTCCGGACATTCCCTCGTCAGTAGGAATGTCGTCAATGCGCGTCGACAATTCGCGGCGTCTCCCTCACCCCTGCTGTGACCCCTTGTTTTCCTTGGCGTACCTGAGGCGTGACGTTCTTCCACCTACTCCTGACGTGCGGATTTCACCCGCTTTCATCCGAAGCGGATAATGCGACACATTACCAATTCTTTACCCGGGCGCACCGCAACCTTCGGGGCTCTGGCGCGGTATTCACTGCGTCCGCCCGGCAGCCAACTGCCGCTGCCCGGCGGGCACCGTACGTCTGCACAGAAGAAACAAGTCCCTCTCCGTCAAAGGAGCACCATGTCCCTCCCCCTTACGCGTCGGATCGCCCGGGCCGCGCTGCTGGTCGCAGCGGGCGCGGCTCCCGTGGTCGGTGCCGCCGGCTCCGCGAGCGCCATTGACCTGCCCAAGGCCGCCGACCTGGGTGGACTGACCAAGGTGGACCCGTCGAGCGTCACCGAGACCGCCGGCGACGCCCTGCAGAACACCAGCGCGGTGGCCGGCCCGGTCGCCGGTGAGGCCGTGAGGAAGGCCGTCCCGGAGGCCGGCCGCACCGGCAACGAGACGCTGCAGGAACTCGCCCCCACCGCCAAGAAGGCCACCGGCCGCGTCACGGACACCAAGGACGCCGTGGACGACACCACCCGTGCGCTGCCCACCGAGGGACTCACCAAGGACCTGCCGCTGGCCGAGAAGCTGCCCGCCGGCAAGCTGCTCGCGGGCCTGCCGGTCGCCGAAGCGCTCGGCGGCCTGGGCGGCTGACGCCACCGCCGGACGCACGAAGGGCCCGGGAGCCGCTGCTCCCGGGCCCTTCGGCCGTACCCGTGACGGCTACTCGGCGAGCCGGCGGACCGCCGCGTCCACCCGCTCGTCGGTGGCCGTGAAGGCGACCCGTACGAACTGCTCGCCCGCCGGGCCGTAGAAGTCGCCCGGCGCGACGAGGATGCCGCGCTTGGAGAGGTCGCCGACGGTGTCCCAGCAGGGCTCGTCGCGGGTCGCCCAGAGGTACAGCGACGCCTCGCTGTGCTCGATGCGGAAGCCCGCCGCCTCGAAGGCGGTGCGCAGCGCCGCACGCCGGCGCGCGTAACGCTCCCGCTGCTCCGCCACGTGCGCGTCGTCGCCCAGTGCCGCGATGGTGGCCGCCTGGACGGGCGCGGGGATCATCATGCCGCCGTGCTTGCGGATCTGCAGCAGCTCACCGAGCACCGCGGCGTCGCCGGCCACGAAGGCCGCGCGGTAGCCGGCCAGGTTGGAGCGCTTGGAGAGCGAGTGGACGGCGACGATCCCGTCGTACGAGCCGCCGTTGACCTCCGGGTGCAGCACGGAGACCGGGTCGGCCTCCCAGCCCAGCTCCAGGTAGCACTCGTCGCTGAACACGAGGATGCCGTGCTCGCGGGCCCAGGAGACCGTGCGGCGCAGGTCCTCGGCGCTCAGCACGCGGCCGGTGGGGTTGGACGGGGAGTTGAGCCACAGCAGCTTCAGGCCTGCCGGGTCCAGCTCCCACGGGGTGTCGTAGACGACCGGCTCGGCGCCCGCGAGCCGCGCGCCGACCTCGTACGTCGGGTAGGCCAGGCGCGGGTAGGCGACCCTGTCACCGGCGCCGATGCCGAGCTGGGTGGGCACCCAGGCGACCAGTTCCTTGGAGCCGACGACCGGCAGCACGTTCTCGTGCGCGAGGCCGGTGGCGCCGAGCCGGCGCTCCGCCCAGCCGGTGAGCGCGTCACGCAGCGCGGGCGTGCCCCACACGGTCGGATAGCCCGGGCTGTCCGACGCACCGGCGAGCGCGTCCTGGATCAGCGCCGGCACCGGGTCGACCGGGGTCCCCACGGACAGGTCCACGATGCCGTCGGCATGCGCGGCGGCCGTCGCCTTGTAGGGCTCCAGCCGATCCCAGGGGAAGACGGGGAGGCGTGCGGATACTGCGCCCACGTTGCTCTTCTTTCGTACGTGTCGGGGAACGCCGCGGTCCCGTACGGCGGTGACGGCCGTACGGGACCGGAGCGGCGCTGCTGCCTGCCGTTACTGGTTCTGCGGCGGCAGGGCGGCGATGAAGGGGTGGTCCTTCTCGATCAGACCCAGCTTCGACGCACCACCGGGCGAGCCGAGCTCGTCGAAGAACTCGACGTTCGCCTTGTAGTAGTCCTTCCACTCCTCCGGGGTGTCATCCTCGTAGAAGATGGCCTCGACCGGGCAGACCGGCTCACAGGCGCCACAGTCGACGCATTCGTCCGGGTGGATGTACAAGGACCGGGAGCCCTCGTAGATGCAGTCGACCGGGCACTCCTCGATGCACGCCTTGTCCTTGACGTCGACACAAGGCTGCGCGATGACGTAGGTCACGCTGTCGTTCCTCCTCGTTAGGGCCGGCGGGCCGTCTCGTTCGGGCGGCCGCCTCAGGGCGCGCGGGAGCGCGGCGTCGTCGATGCCCGCACCTAGTATCTCCGGTCCCGGGCACGAGACGAACAAGAGGGGCGGGCACAACTGTGGAATTCACCACGGGCGGACGACTGGAGGTCGCCATCACCCCTGCTGACGTGGGGAAAAGGGTATCGGTCCGCAGGCTGGCCGAGCCGGGTGAGTCCACGGAGCGATTCACCGACACGGTCGGTGTTCTCACA
Organism: Streptomyces niger; assembly: GCF_000718305.1. GTDB lineage: Bacteria > Actinomycetota > Actinomycetes > Streptomycetales > Streptomycetaceae > Streptomyces > Streptomyces niger. The sequence goes on along the minus strand of NZ_JOFQ01000014.1, from coordinate 54,929 downwards.
TCGTGGGACGACGGTGTGTTGAGCATCACACGACGGACCGGTGAGGAGGTACGGATCGCGGCGAGTTCCCTGGTCGCGGGCAAGGTGGTGCCCGCCCGTCGCCCGACCACCGCCCCTCATGGAGCTTCGCGCCCCCTCTGGATGGCACCGGCCCGCCGGCGGGGCCCCGCGACGAGCGCGCGGGAGCTCACGGAGGTCGCCGCGCGCGGCTGGCCGGCTGTCGAGACGGAGCGGCTCGGGGAGTGGACGCTGCGGGCTTCCGGAGGATTCACCCGGCGGGCGAATTCCGTACTGCCGGTCGGCGACCCCGGCGTCCCGCTGGACGACGCGCTGGACCGCGTCCGCGACTGGTACGCAGCTCGCGGCCTGCCCCCGTACGTCGTCGTGTCCACCGGCGCGGCCGGCGGTGACGAGCTGCTCGCCGCCGCGCTGGAGCGGCGCGGCTGGACGGCCGAGGCGCGCACCGCCGTCCGCGTCGGAGCCCTGGCGCCGCTGGCCGACACCGACGCGGACACCGGCCGGGTACGGCTCTCCCGGGAACCGGACGGCGAGTGGACGGCGCTGTACAACCGGAGCGCCGACGCGCCGCCCGAGGCGGCGCAGGTCCTGACCGGTGGGCCGTCCGTGTGGTTCGCGACGGTGCCGGGCGAGGACGGGCCCGCCGCCATCGGGCGCATGGTGGTCGACGGCCGCTGGGCGGGCTTCGCGGCGGTGGAGGTCGCCCCGGCCCACCGCCGTCAGGGGCTGGCCACGCTGGTGATGGCCGCGCTCGCCCAGCGGGCCCTGGAGGAGGGCGCCTCGGCGGCATACCTGCAGGTCGAGGCGGACAACGAAGAAGCCGGGGCGCTGTACGACACCCTCGGCTTCACCGATCATCACCACTACCACTACCGGCGCGCCCCGCAGGGCGGCCCCCGCTGAACGGGTACGGACCAGACATGCACCCCGAGCCCGACACCCCCCGCGCTGCCCGGCGGCGGCAGTTCGCCGAGGCCGCCCGCGAGGAGCGGCCCGATCTCACGCTGCTGTGCCTGCTGCTGGCCGCCGAGGCCGACCCGGAGCTGGACGAGCACGGCATCGACGCCGCCCAGATCGAACTGGACCGGCTGGCCGGCCTGCTGCCGTTCCGGCCGGGGCGCGCCCACGGCGGCACCGGCGACGACGCGCACGCCTGGGCCCACAGCGTCGCCGCGCTGCTCGGCGCCCGCTGCGGCTTCCACGGCCTGCCCGCCGACTACCGGCGGCTGGAGTCCTCGCTGCTCCACGAGGTGCTGCGGCGCCGCCGCGGACTGCCGATCCTGCTGTCGGTGGTGTGGACGGAGGTCGCACGGCGGGCCGGCGCTCCCGTGTACGGCGTGGCGCTGCCCGGGCACTACGTCGTGGGGTTCGGCGATCCGTACGGCGCGCACGTCCTGGTGGACCCGTTCGACGGCGGCCGCATCCTGACGGACGAGGACGCCGGGCTGCTGGTCGCGGGCGCGACCGGCGAGCCGCTGACGCCGCAGATGCTGGCGCCCGCCGACCCGCTGGAGACGGTGCTGCGCATCCTGAACAACATCCGGGCCTGGGCGACGGCCCGCCCCGAGCGCAGCGACGTACGGCTGTGGGCGGTGGAGCTGTCGCTGCTGCTGCCCAGCCATCCGGCGCGGCTGCGGCACGAGCACGCCGAGGTGCTGGTCGAGCGCGGCGACTTCCTCCGCGGCGCCGCGGAGCTGGAGGAGTACGCGACGGTGCTGGAAGCGGTGGACCCGGGGGCCGCAAAAACGGTCCGTCGCCAGGCCGCGGCCGCCCGCGCGATGCTCAACTGACGGTACGCGGCCGGTCGCCGTCGGCGGAGGCCCCCAGAGCCGCGGAGGCCCCCGGGCCCTCCGAAGCCCTCGGCTCCGCGGTCGGGGCACGCCTGTCGGCTGGGGTGCGCTGCGGGTGGTCCGCCGAGTGACTGCCGGTCGGGGCGGGTGGGGCCTGCTGCGAGCGGTTCGGCGCGTGGCTGTGCGGCGGCTGTTCGGCGGTCGGGCGCAGCGGGGCGCTGTCCGGGCTGCGGCGGACGATCAGGACGGTCGCGTCGTCCTTGAGCCGGCCGCCGGTGAACTCCGTGAGGTCCGCGCGGAGGGCGGTGGCCAGCTCGGCCGGCGCCATCCCCGTCCAGCGTGCCAGCCGCTCGCCGAGCGGGTAGAACGTGCCGTCCCCGCGCCGGGCCTCGGTCACGCCGTCCGTGCACAGCACGGCCCAGTCCTCGTCCAGCGGCCACGCGTCATGAGCCCGACGCCGCTCCCCGGTCAGCTCGCCCAGGCCCAGCGGCAGCCACTGCCCCTCGTCCCGCTCCACGACCCGGCCCCCGCGGACGACGTAGTAGGGAATGTGTCCGCAGGACAGCGAGCGCCCGTGGCCGTCGGGGCCGATCTCGATGAGCAGCGCGGTCACGAAGCGCTCCGTGCCGCCCTGCGCGACGGCCCGCGCGTTGTGGCGCCGGAGGGACGCCTCCATACGCGCCGCGACGCCCTCCAGCGTCGCCTCGTAGTGCGCGGCCTCCCGGAAGGACGCCAGCGCCTCGTGCCCGGCACCGATCGCGGGCATGCCCTTGCCCTGCACGTCGCCGATCACCAGGCGGGTGCCGTACGGCGTCTCGACCGCCTCGTAGATGTCGCCGCCGACCCGGGCGCCCTCCAGCGCCGAGACGTAGAAGCCGGCCACGGCGTACCCTCCGGCCCGCAGCGGCAGTTCGTGCAGCATCGCCCGCTGGACCTCGTCGGCGACCAGCCGGGTGCGGTCGAAGGCGTCGTCGCGCCGCCGCCGGTTGTGGCACAGCAACTGGGCGAAGACGGCGACCACCAGCGTGCCGGCGAGACCCACGAGCGAGCCCGACATCGTCCAGTCGGAGAAGTTCCGGGCGTAGAGGACGACGCCGGCCGCGACGTAGGAGGCCGTCACCACGGCGGTCCAGCGCGCCGAGCAGCGCAGCGCCGCGAACATCGGCGCGATCCCGGCGAAGGAGATGAGGCGCACCTGGGGGCCGGTGAGCGCATCGGCCGTCGCGATCAGCGCGACCACGGCGCTCAGCAGCAGCGCGCGCCGGCGGCCGGAATCCTGCAGTCGCGTGAAAGGCATGGCACTTCCAGCATGCGCACAGGTGCCACCGTCCTGCAGGGGCGAAGGTCCCGTCGTCCTGCAGGGGCGAGCCCCGGTGGCCGGTGCCGCCGGGGCTCTTCCGCGCGTCGTCCGCCGCGGGTCAGCTGGGGTTCGTCGGGATGGTGACGACCCGCTGCGCCGCGGTGGTGCCGCGGAGCGCCTGGCCGACCGCGCTCGCGACCTCCTCGACGCTGACCGGCTTCTTGGAGCCGTCGCCCTTGGTGACCATGACGCCCTCGAACGTCTCGCCGTACAGGGCCTTCAGCGCCGGCCGGTCGTAGTACTCGACCAGCTTGCCGTTGACGGGCTTCATCGAGACGAACTTCGGGATGGACTTCTCGGGGCTGAAGGACACCGTGTGCTGCGCGTCCGTCCGCACCGTGATCAGCCCGGACATCGCCGGCTTGGCGAACGTCTTCAGCGCCCGGTTCACCTCGGAGTCCGGGACCGTCGGCTGCTGCATGCGGGTCTTGAGCGCCACGGGCTGCCCGCCGCCGCCGGCGAGCCGGTCCTCGTACGCCTGCGTGACCTTCTGCTTGGCGGCGTCGACGTCGATCGACTTGTACGGCTTGCCGTAGTGCGGGACGGCCTTGCCGGCGACGAAGTCTATGCCGCCGTCCTTGGCAGCGCCCTGCTCGCCGGCCACCGCCTTGAGCGCGATGTCCAGCTTCTCGTCGTCGACGATCATCGACGGCTCGGCCGTACGGGCACCGCCGAAGAGCGAGCCGATGACGGAGATCGGGTTGTAGTCGCGGCCCGCCGCGCCCCGGACGGTGGCCTGGGTGTCGATGTCCAGGCCCGCCTTGGCGGGGAGCAGGGTCTGCGGCTGCCCGTCGACGGTCAGCTTCAGCGGCGCGGTCCTGGTGTCCTTCAGCGCCGCGTCGAGCTTCTCGGTGGCCTGCTCCTTGGTCGTGCCGCCGATGTCCACGCCGAGCGCCGTGGTGCCGCCCGGTACGTCGGAGTGGTCCAGCAGCAGCCCGGCGCCGTAGGCGACGCCCGCGAGCACGACGATGCCGCCGAGCACGAGGACGAGCTTGTTCCGACCCTTCTTGCGCGGGTTGATCGGCTCAGGGATCTTCGCGCGCGGCTTGGGCTTCGGCGTGGCGGGCGCGGCGGGCGCGTCCGCCGCGCCGGACTCCGCCGGGCCCCCGCTCGGCGCGCCGGGCCGCCACGGCGCCGGACCGTCGGCGGAGACCGCGGGGATGCCGCTGACCAGGGTGTCGCTGGAGGTACGGCCGTCCGCACCGGCCACCGGGCCCACGGCGCCGTGCCGGCCGGAACCGGCCGGCGGCTGCGGGGTCAGCTCGGCGGTGTCGTCGCTCCTCGGCGGCGGAGTGGCGCCACCGGTGAGCGCACCACCGTGCGGTGCGCCGCCGGGCCGCTCGCCGGTGAGGCTGGTCGGCGGCAGCGTCTCGCCCGCCGCCAGCGCCTCCAGTCCGGAGCGCGGCCGGGGGGCGCCGCCGGGGCCGGCCGGCGGGAAGGAGAGGTCGCCGGTGGCCGGGCCGGTCGTCGGGCCCGACGGTCCGGGCGTACCGGGCGCGGTGCCGCCGAGGCCCGCCGGTCCGCCGCCACCGGGTGCGGCCGGGCCGTCGGAGAAGTACGGCAGGACGGACTCCTGGCCCTGGCCCTGGCCCTGGCCCGGCTGTCCCGGAGGGCCGCCGGCGCCAGGCCGCTGCCCGGCAGCGCCCTGGCCTGCGCCGGAACCCTGGCCCGCGCCGGGGCCGTGGCCGCCGGCGGCCGGCACGCCGCCGGCCGGGGTGCCGCCCTGGGCCTGGCCACCCGTGGGGCGCTTGGGCTTGCGTGGCGCGAACCAGTCGCTCGTGGCGGCGGCCGCGGCGTCCTTCTTCTCCTCGGGCGCGCTGTCCGCGGGCGCGGCGGGCGCCGCCTGCGGCCGGGGCCGCGGCGTGCTGCCGGTGCGCTCGGCGGTCCGGTCGGCGCCACCGCGGCCGCCCGGCGCGCCGTCGGCACCGTTCGCCGCGGTGTCCTCGCCGACCGGCTTGCGCACCACGACCGGCGGGATCGGCCGCGATCCCGGAATATTGATCTTGATGCGCGTGGTCAGCGTGGTCTCGGTCTTGGGCTCCTCCGGCCGCGCTGCTACCGCCTCGTCGGCGTCGCCCTGGCGGGGCCCGTACGGCGGGGTACCCGAGGGGTAGGCGGCAGCGCCGCGCCCCTGGGGCCCGGAGGACGAACTGTCAGATTCACGACTCAAAGCAGGATCTCCCGGTTGGCTCCGCCGCTCGTCATCAACGTGCTTGGGCGGCTCGGCGGCGCGCACCACCATACTGTCCGGCGCGGGCGGGGTACCGGGGTGCGGGCGAACGCTCCCCGTACGGATGTCCGCACGCGCCGCGGAACAATGACCTCGGACGGCCCGTCACATGCCACGACGGGCCGTACCAAGATGCGCCGAGCGGCCCATCGACGCCGTGGTGCAGATCACAGCGACGGCGATGCCACCCAGCATGTAGACGTAGGCCCCGAGTCCGGCACCGAAGACGAAATCGCCCTCGGCGCGTGTCGTGCTGAGGCCGATCACCGTGATCAGCCAGCCGGCGGCCGGGACCAGCGCCCCGACGACCGAGACGGCCGCCCGCGCGCCTCCGGTGAACAGCGCGGCGACGCCCGCCAGCGCGAGCAGCAGCCCGCCGGGGAACCACGCCCCTTGGAGCAGCCCGCCGGCCACCGCGGTCAGCACGCCGAGGACGAACAGCAGGACGTACAGCCCGGCCTTCAGCGCGCCGGCGGGCGCGGTCTCCGGCTGGCGCGGCTCGGCCGCCGCGGGCTTACCGGCGCCTCCGCCGGACGCCCGGCTGCGCTTGTCGTCCTTGCCGCTCATCGCGCCGCCTCCGGCTGCTCCGCCACCGCGTCCGACCCGTCCTGCGTCCGTACCCCGGCGAACAGGTCGTCCTCCCGTTCGCCGTCCTTCGCGCCCGAGGTGCCGCGCACGAGCCGGTAGTGCTCGCCGCTGATCAGCGGCTGCCCGAGGTCGTTGGAGAGGGCGAAGAAGGGGCCGTCGACCGAGATCTGGGTGACGTGCGCGCGCATCGCGGCGGCCTTCGCCGCGCTGTACTCCGGCGCGGCCGGGATCGAGGTGGTGACCTCGGCGTCCGGCACCACGCCCGGCACGTCGTCCACGTCCGCCACGCCGGGGAAGGACAGCCCGGCGGCGCGCAACCGCTCGAAGCCCTCCTCGACCACGGAGCGCGGGTTGCAGTTCCAGTAGATCTTCTCGATCGCGTGCGGCGCGCCGAGCTCCGGCCGGAAGGCGGGGTCGGCGGCCAGGTCCGCGGCGCGCATCGCGACGCGGTGGGCCTGGATGTGGTCGGGGTGGCCGTAGCCGCCGTCGGGGTCGTAGGTGACCAGGACCTGCGGGCGCACCTCGCGGACCACCGCGACCAGGTCGCCGGCGGCGGTGTCCAGGTCGGCCTGCCAGAAGGCGTCCGGGCGGTCGTTCTGCGGCGCGCCCATCATCCCGGAGTCGCGGTAGCGGCCCGGGGCGCCGAGCTGACGGTGGTCGGTGACGCCCAGCTCCGCCATCGCCGCGGCCAGTTCGCCGCTGCGGTACGGGCCGAGCACGTCGTCCTTGTCGGCGGCCAGATGGGCGAGGTCGGCGGGGATCACCTCGCCTTCCTCACCCAGCGTGCAGGTCACCAGCGTGACGAGGGCACCCTCGGCCGCGTATCTGGCCATGGTGGCGCCGTTGTTGATCGACTCGTCGTCGGGGTGCGCGTGCACCAGGAGCAGACGGCGGGCGGGAAGCTCGGACATGAGGACAGCGTACGAGCCTCACGCCGGGCACGGAGAACCCGACCGGGTGATCCACCCGGTCGGGCGCTTCGTCCGCCGGTCAGGGCCGGGCGGGTGGTGGAGCCACGGGCGCGGGCGGCCGAACCGCGCGGGCCCGTGGAGTCGGGGTCAGAACTTGATGCCGCCGATCATCCCCGCGACGTTCGTGGTGAACTCTCTGATGGTCGGCGCGATCGACGAGCTGGCGATGTAGAACCCCAGCAGTATGCAGACGACTGCGTGGCCCGCCTTCAAGCCTGACTTCTTCACCAGCAGGAAGACGATGATCGCCAGCAGCACCACCGCCGAAATCGAGAGTGCCACGGCGGTCACCTCCAAGTACGCACGGACGGAACGGGATTGGGTCGGGCAGGGCCCGGGCCGCTTTGGCCAATGGCTCCATACCCACACGCCTCAGCGATCATAACTATCGATGCGTGCGCATATGCCGGTGCACGGGTGCAGAGTGGGGGCGCACACGATCTTGACGTATGCGGCGGCCGTGAGCCCCAAGGCCCTTACGCTCGACCGCATGACCGGACAGCTCTCATTTCCCCGGCAGCACGCGCGCACCCAGCGCTTCAGCCTGGGCGTGCCGCGCGGCTTCAGCATCTCGCCGGACGGTACGCGCGTCGTCTTCCTCCGCTCCCGATCCGGTACCGATCGGGCGAATCTGTTGTGGGTCCATGACCTTGACGCCGGGCGGGAGTACGCCGCCGCCGACCCGGCGGAACTGCTGGGCGGCGCCGACGAGGAACTGTCCCCGGAGGAGCGGGCGCGCCGCGAGCGGACCCGGGAGGGCTCGGCCGGCGTGGTCGGATACGCCACCGACGCGGCCGTGGAGCTCGCCGCCTTCCCGCTCTCCGGCCGGCTGTTCGTCGCCGAGCTGCGGGCCGGCACCTGCCGCGAACTGCCCGTACCGGGTCCCGTGGTGGACCCCCGCCCGTCCCCGGACGGCCGGTACGTGGCGTACGTCGCGGCGGGCGCGCTGCGGGTCGTGCCCGTGGCGGGCGACGGCACGGCGGACGGCGATGGCACGGCGGACGGCGGCGGCGCGGACGGCGACCGCGCGCTGGCGACGCCGGACGGCCCGAACGTCACCTGGGGTCTCGCGGAGTTCATCGCGGCCGAGGAGATGAGCCGGTACCGCGGATTCTGGTGGTCACCCGAGAGCGACCGGCTGCTGACCGCGCGGGTCGACGACTCCCCGGTGCGCCGCTGGTGGATCTCCGACCCCGCGCACCCGGAGAAGGCGCCCGTCGAGGTGGCCTACCCGGCCGCCGGCACCGACAACGCCGAGGTCTCCCTCGCCCTGCTGGACCTGGCCGGGGAGCGCACGGACGTGGTCTGGGACCGCGAGCGCTACCCGTATCTGGCCCGGGTGCACTGGTCCTCGGCCGGCCCGCCGCTGCTCCTGGTCCAGTCCCGCGACCAGCGGTCGCAGCGCTATCTGGCGGTCGACACCGAGACCGGCGCCACCCGCCTGGTGCACACCGACGAGGATCCGGTGTGGGTCGAGCCGTACCCGGGCGTGCCGGCCTGGACGCCGGACCGGCGGCTGGTGCGGATCGCCGACGAGGGCGGCGCGCGCAAGCTCTTCGTCGGGGACCGGCCGCTGACCTCGGCGCCGCTGCACGTGCGAGCGGTGCTCGACATCGGCCAGGACGACGTGCTGTTCTCGGCCAGCGCGGAGGAGCTGCACGATGTCGGGATCTACCGGGCGTGGTACCGCGGCAGCGGCGACCAGGGCGGCTGGGAGCGCGTGACGGAGCGCCCGTACGCCTCGTACTCCTCCGCGGTGCGGGTGGGCGAGGTCGCGGTCGTGTCGCACATGTGCGCGGAGCGGCCCGGGGTTCGGGTGGAGGTGCTGCGGCTGGCCGCCGACGGCAAGGAGACCCGGCTCGCGGAGATCCCCTCGTACGCCGAGACGCCGGTGCTCACCGCCCGGCCGCGGTTCGTGACGGCCGGCGAGCGGGACATCCCGTGCGCGGTGCTGCTGCCGACCGGTTACCAGGAGGGGGACGGGCCGCTGCCGGTCCTGATGGACCCGTACGGCGGGCCGCACGCGCAGCGGGTGCTCGCGGCGCACAACGTCTTCCTCACCTCGCAGTGGTTCGCCGACCAGGGCTTCGCCGTGGTGGTGGCGGACGGCCGGGGCACGCCGGGCCGCTCCCCCGCCTGGGAGAAGGCCGTCTCGCGGGAGCTCGCGGCGGTGACGCTGCAGGACCAGGTCGACGCGCTGCACGCGCTGGCGGAGCGGTTCCCGCTGGACCTGGACCGGGTGGCCATCCGCGGCTGGTCCTACGGCGGCCTCCTCGCCGGGCTGGCCGCGCTGCGCCGCCCGGACGTCTTCCACGCGGCGGTGGTGGGCGCGCCCGTCACCGACCAGCGGCTGTACGACACGCACTACACGGAGCGGTACTTGGGCCATCCGGACGAGGACCCCGCGTCCTACGTGCGGAACTCCCTGGTCACGGACGAGGGCCTGTCCGGCGCCGCCGAGCAGCACCGGCCGATGATGATCGTCCACGGGTTGGCGGACGACAATGTGGTCGTGGCACATTCCCTGCGATTCTCCTCGGCCCTGCTGGCCGCGGGACGGCCGCACGAAGTCCTTCCGTTGTCCGGCGTGACCCATATGACGCCCCAGGAACAGGTGGCCGAAAACCTGCTTCTCCTGCAAGTCGCATTCCTCAAGCGGAGCCTGGGCCTCTCCTGATCCGGGAATCCCGTGCCGCCCCGCATGGATATGTGCACGCGGGCGGGCGGGACGGGTGGAAAAGCGACCGGCCGGGGAGATGAATGATCTTCCCGGCCGGTCCACACGGCACCCGCACGGCCGTACGCTGTCCAGGATGGCGCGTTCGTATATCGGTGCTGCGACGGCCAAGTGTCCTCCGTGTTAAGGATGTTGGGGACGAAATGTCGCCCATGCCGCACAGCTTCCATGCCTGTCAAGCACGCCGTGGCGTCAATCTGCGCAATCTTCGCTCAAGAAGCGAACAAGCTGATGACGGTCGCTTCGCAGACTCTTGACTCCGCCGTAAATCACTTGCGAAAGTCCGCTCAACCAGCGGTGCGACTCAGCGCCGCTCCATGTTCCAAGAGAACTCGGCGCGGGGGCACTTCGCGATGACTAGTCCATCCCAGACCGCGGTTTCCAAGACCGACACCCCAGGACTTGGGCCCGACGGACTGAGCAAGGGAAAGGACCGCAAGGGCGGCGAATTGGTCGGCCGCTCGCCCGGCCAATTGATGTGGACCCGGTTCAAGCGTGACCGCACCGGCGTCTTCTGCGCCTGCGTCATCCTGGCCTTCCTCCTGATCGCCGCGCTGGCCCCGGTCATCTCGATGCTGTACGGCAAGGATGCGACCACGCTCTACGGCAGCAACGATGCCAACCTGCTGGACGAGTTCGGCTACCCGACGGGGCCCAACGGCGGTATGTCCGGCTCCCATTGGTTCGGCATCGAGCCCCAGCTCGGCCGAGACGTCTTCATGCAGCTGGTCTACGGCATCCGGACGTCCCTGGGCATCTCCGTGGCCGTGACCCTGCTGACCGTGCTGACCGGCACCGTCATCGGCATCACCGCCGGCTATCTCGGCGGCCGCACGGACTTCTGGCTGAGCCGGGTCATCGACTTCCTCCTCGCCTTCCCCAGCCAGCTCACGTTCGTGGCCTTCATGCCCGTCGTCGTGGCGCTCTTCGTGCCGCCGGGCGAGGAGACACCGACGTACGTACGCGTCCTCTCGCTGATCATCGTGCAGTGGGCCCTGGGCTGGATGGGACTGTCCCGGCTGCTGCGCGGCCAGGTCCTCTCCCTGCGGGAGCGGGAGTTCGTCGAGGCGGCACGCATCACCGGCGCGTCCCAGTGGCGGATCATCCGCAAGGAACTGCTGCCCAACGTGGTGACCCCGATCCTGGTACAGAGCACCTACATGCTGCCGCTCTTCGTGACCGCCGAGGCCGGCCTGTCCTACCTGGGCGTCGGCATCATGGAACCGACCCCCGACTGGGGCCGCATGTTCCAGAACGCCGCGCGGTACTACGAGAACGACCCGACCTACCTGCTCTTCCCGGGCGCGGCCATGGTCATCTTCGTGCTCTGCTTCAACCTGCTCGGAGACTCCGTACGGGACGCCTTCGACCCCAAATCCGGGCGCTGATCGCCCACTTGCCGGGGGAAGGCTGCCACCCCCGCTCCAGGTTCCGCCGATAGCGCCAGGCAGCGCCGATTCCAACCGACAGGCAGGTGCATCGTCCTCATGAATGCCTTTTCTACGCGCAGAGCTCGCGCGGTGGTGGTGGCTCTCGCGGCCGGGTCGCTCGCGCTGACCGGCTGCACCAGCGGCTCCAGCACCAACAATGACAAGGCCCAGACCGACAAGGACGCCGCTGCGCAGGCGAAGGCCGTACCGCTGGGCACCGCCAAGGATTCCACCGGCCCCGCGCCCGAGGTCAAGGGCGCCAGGAAGGGCGGCACCATCCGGGTCTACCAGCGGGACAGCTACAACCACCTGGACCCGGCGCAGATGTACGTCAGCGACCAGCGCGACCTGGCCAAGCTGATCTTCCGCGGGCTGACCACCTACAAGCAGGACGACGACGGCAAGACGACGCTGGTCGGCGACCTGGCCACCGACTCGGGCACGACGACCGACAAGGGCAAGACCTGGAAGTACACGCTCAAGGACAACATCAAGTTCGCCGACGGCAAGCCGATCACCTCGGCCGACATGCGGCATTCCATCGAGCGTATGTATGCCAAGTTCATCACGGACGGGCCGATGTACGTCCAGCAGTGGCTGTCGGGTGAGGGCACCACGTACCGCAAGGCGCTGCCGGACGGCCCGTACAAGGGCAAGCACCTGCCGGACAGCGTCCTGGAGACGCCGAACGACAAAACGATTATCTTCCACTTCAAGCAGCCCCAGCCGCAGCTGCCGTACGCGCTGGCGATGGCCGGCCACAGCGTGGTGCCCGACAGCAAGAAGGACACCAAGGACAAGTACGACGTCGACCCGGTGTGCTCGGGCCCGTACATGATCGCGGACTTCAAGTCGGGCAAGTCCATGAAGCTCAAGCGGAACCCGTACTGGGACCCCAAGACGGACTCGGCGCGCCATCAGTACGTGGACGGCTTCAACATCACCTTCAACCACCAGGCGTCGGACTCCACCAAGCGTCTGATCTCCGACCAGGGTGAGGCCAAGAACGCGGTCAGCTTCACCAACTCGGTCGAGCCCACGCTCACCCGCCAGGCGCTGGACGACAAGAGCGCGAGCAAGCGCCTGGTGCAGGGCTACCAGCCCTACGTCTGGCAGATGAACATGAACATGGACCGCATCAAGGACAAGAAGATCCGGGATGCGATCACCTACGCGTTGCCCAACGGCCAGATCGTCCGCATCAACGGCGGCAGCTACGGCGGTGAGATCGCCGGCGGTCTGCTCGCGCCGACGGTCGCGGGGTACAAGAAGGGCTACGACCCCTACGGCAAGCTGAAGCACCCCAACGGTGAGCCGGAGAAGGCGAAGAAGCTGCTCAAGGAAGCCGGCAAGGTGGGCATGAAGCTCGTCTACGCCTACTCCAACACCGAGATCCGCCAGAAGGAAGCCGTCGCCATCGAGACCGCGCTGAACGAGGCCGGCTTCGACGTGCAGAAGAAGGAGGTCGACGCGGCCTCCTGGTACCAGCAGATGGGCAAGGTCGACAACGGCTTCGACATCTACATGACCGGCTGGGGCCAGGACTGGGCCGACGCCTCCACCGTGATCCCGCCGTCCTACGACGGCAGCACCATCCAGGACGGCTCGTCGAACTACTCGCACATCCGTGACCAGCACGTCACCGACGAGGTCAAGCGCATCTCGCAGATCACCGACCCGGCGAAGGCCGCCGACGAGTGGCAGAAGCTCCACTTCTACATCGTGGAGAAGGTCAACCCCGCCGCGCCGGTCTTCTACACCAAGATGCTCCAGCTCTACGGCTCCAACATCGGTGGTGCCCGCTACAACACCGACATCAACTACCTGGACCCGACCACGCTGTACCTCAAGAAGTAAGCGACCGGCAGGAAGGCGAAGCCGGGGAGCGCGCGCACGGCGGAGCGCGCGCCCCCGGTGCCTTCCGGTCCCGCCCCCTCACCCACTGCCGCCGCCGTCCTGAGAGCAGCGAACTGCCATGCTTCCTTTTCTCTTCCGCCGGACGCTCGGCGCCCTCGTCATCCTCTTCCTCCTCACCACCTTCACGTTCTTCGTCTTCTTCGCCGCGGGTGACCCGGCACAGATGTCCTGCGGCAAGAACTGCACCGCGGACAACATCGCCCTGATCCACCAGAACCTCGGGCTCGACAAGCCGATCACCACGCAGTACTGGGACTTCCTCGTCGGCATCTTCACCGGCCGCAACTTCAGCGTCGGGCACTGCCCGGCGCCCTGCTTCGGCTACTCCTTCGCCACCAAGCAGCAGGTGTGGGCGACCCTGCTCGACCGGCTGCCCACCACGGCCTCGCTGGCCATCGGCGGCGCCGTCGTCTTCCTGACCGTGGGCCTGGCCACCGGCCTGCTGGCCGCCTGGAAGCGCGGCACGTTCGTCGACAAGACCTTCACCTCGGTCTCCATGGTGCTGAGCTCGGCGCAGATCTACATCCTCGGCCCGATCGTGATGGGCATCTTCGTCTACAGCGGACTGCTGGAGTCGCCCCGGTACGTCGACTTCACCTCGGGCCCGGCCGCCTGGGGGGCGGGGCTGCTCATTCCCTGGCTGGTGATGGCGACGATCTTCACCGCGCAGTACACGCGTATGTCCCGCTCGACCATGGTCGAGCAGCTCCAGGAGGAACACGTCCGTACCGCCAAGGCCAAGGGGATGTCCGGGCGTTACGTCTTCCTGCGGTACGCCTGGCGGGGCTCGCTCATCCCGATCGTCACCATCCTCGGCATGGACCTCGGTTCGCTGTTCGGCGGGGCCATGATCACGGAGTACACCTTCCAGCTGGCCGGCCTCGGACGGCTCGCGATCACCTCCGTCACCACCCTCGACCTCCCCATGATCCTGGGCGTCCTGATCTTCAGCTCCGCCCTGATCCTGCTGTTCAACATCATCGTGGACGCGACGTACGCCTTCATCGACCCGCGCGTGCGCCTGTCCTAGGAGAGCCTGACGTGACCACACTCACCAAGACCGAGGATGCGGCCGCCCCCACCGGCGCGGACCCCTTCCTCTCCGTCCGCGACCTCTACGTGCGGTTCTCCACCGAGGACGGCATCGTCAAGGCGGTCGACGGCCTCTCCTTCGACCTGGAACGCGGCAAGACGCTCGGCATCGTCGGCGAGTCCGGCTCCGGCAAGTCCGTCACCAACCTGGCCGTCCTGGGCCTGCACAACCCCAGGGCGACGGAGATCAAGGGCGAGATCCTGCTGGAAGGGCAGGAGCTGACCGGGGCCCGGGAGAAGACCCTGGAGAAGCTCCGCGGCAACAAGATGGCCATGATCTTCCAGGACGCGCTCACCGCGCTCTCGCCGTACTACACGGTCGGCCGGCAGATCGCCGAGCCGTTCATGAAGCACACCGGCGCCTCCAAGCGCGAGGGCCGGCAGCGCGCGATCGAGATGCTGGCCAAGGTCGGCATCCCGCAGCCGAACCTGCGGGTGGACGACTACCCGCACCAGTTCTCCGGCGGCATGCGCCAGCGCGCGATGATCGCCATGGCCCTGGTGTGCAACCCGGCGCTGCTCATCGCGGACGAGCCGACCACCGCGCTGGACGTCACCGTCCAGGCGCAGATCCTGGACCTCCTCAAGGACCTTCAGCAGGAGTTCGGCTCGGCCATCATCCTGATCACGCACGACCTCGGCGTCGTCGCGAACACCGCTGACGACCTGCTGGTGATGTACGCCGGCCGGGCCGTGGAACGCGGCACCGTCAAGGAGATCCTCACCGAGCCCCGGCACCCCTACACGTGGGGGCTGCTCAGCTCGATGCCGCGGCTCACCTCCGACGTGACCGAACTGCTGCACCCGATCCCCGGCACGCCGCCGAGCCTGCTCTCCCCGCCGACCGGCTGCCCCTTCCACCCGCGCTGCACCTTCAAGGCCGAGGTGGGCGGCACCCGCTGCGCGGACGAGCGGCCGCCGCTCGCACCCGGGCGCGCCTCCGCCTGCCATTTGACCGCCGAGCAGAAGCAGACCTTCTTCATCGAGCAGATCAAGCCCCGGCTGGGCTAGGGAGCTACCACCATGGCTGAGAACGTCACCCTTCCCGCGCCCCGTGAGACGGCTCCGCCGGAGGGCGAGCCACTGCTCATCGCCGAGCGGCTGACCAAGCACTTCCCGATCCGCGGCGGCTTCCCGTTCAAGCGGACCGTCGGCCACGTACAGGCCGTGGACGGCATCGACCTGACGGTTCACGCGGGCGAGAGCTTCGGGCTGGTCGGCGAGTCGGGGTGCGGCAAGTCCACCACGGGCCGGCTGCTGACCCGCCTCATGGAACCCACCAGCGGGAAGGTCTCGTACCGGGGCCAGGACATCACCCACGCCGCCCGCAAGCAGCTCGCGCCGATCCGTTCCGAGATCCAGATGATCTTCCAGGATCCGTACGCCTCGCTGAACCCGCGGAAGACCGTCGGCACGATCATCGGCGACCCGATGGAGATCAACGGGATCAACCCGCCCGGCGGCCGCGAGAAGAAGGTCCGCGAGCTGCTGGAGACAGTCGGCCTCAACCCGGAGCACTACAACCGCTTCCCGCACGAGTTCTCCGGCGGCCAGCGGCAGCGCATCGGCGTGGCCCGCGCGCTGGCCCTGGAGCCGAAGCTGATCGTCGCCGACGAGCCGGTCTCGGCGCTGGACGTCTCCATCCAGGCCCAGGTCGTCAACCTCCTCCAGGAGCTCCAGCGCGAGCTGGGCATCGCGTTCCTCTTCATCGCCCACGACCTGGCGATCGTGCGCCACTTCAGCCAGCGGGTGGCGGTGATGTACCTGGGCAAGATCGTCGAGGTCGGCGACCGCGACTCCATCTACACCCGGCCGCGCCACCCGTACACCCACGCCCTGCTCTCCGCCGTACCGGAGGCGAAGCTCACCGAGGGCGCGGAGGAGCGCGAGCGCATCCGGCTCGCGGGCGACGTCCCCTCACCGGTCAACCCGCCCTCCGGCTGCCGGTTCCGCACCCGGTGCTGGAAGGCGCAGGAGAAGTGCGCCTCCGAGGAGCCGCCGCTGCTCCAGATCGCGGGGAACGCCGCCGGGCACCTGACGGCGTGCCACTTCCCCGAGGAGCCGACGATCGCGGCCCGGGACGAGGACATCATCCTGGACCCGGCCTTGGCGGCGATCGAGGAGGGGGGCGGGGTCTCGAAGGAGAACTGACCCCACCGCCGCGGTGGTCCGGGGCGTGGCGACCTTTCCGGCCGCGCCGGTTGCTCGCGCAGTTCCCCGCGGCCGGCCACCGGGGCCAGGGGGCACCCCGTCCCCGGGGGGGCACCCCGTCCCCGGGTCGGCCGCCGCCTACTCGCTCGGCACGACGTGGCGCTCCTCCGCGAAGTGGCACGCGGAGGGATGCGCCGGACCCGCGGCCCCGGCGAACCACTCGGGAACGGCAAGGGGCGGAACGACCTCCGCACAGACCTCCCGCGCCTTCCAACACCGCGTGCGGAACCGGCACCCGGACGGCGGATCCGCCGGCGACGGCACGTCCCCCGCGAGCAGGATCCTCCCCCGGCTACCGCCGGGAGGTGCCCCCACGCGGTGCTCCCGCGCCTCCGGGTCCGGTACCGGCACGGCGGACAGCAGCGCCTGGGTGTACGGGTGCGTCGGATGCCCGTAGATCTCGTCCTCCGTACCGGTCTCCACGATCCGGCCCAGATACATCACCGCCACCCGGTCCGAGATGTGCCGCACCACCGACAGGTCGTGCGCGATGAAGACGTAGCTCAGGTCGAACTCGCTCTGCAGACGCTCCAGCAGGTTCACCACCTGCGCCTGGACCGAGACGTCGAGCGCCGAGACCGGCTCGTCCGCGACGATGATCTCGGGCCGCAGCGCCAGCCCCCGGGCGATGCCGATGCGCTGCCGCTGGCCGCCGGAGAACTGGTGCGGATAGCGGTTGACGTACTCCGGGTTCAGCCCGACCACGTCCAGCAACTCCTGCACCTTCTGGCGCCGCGAGCCCTTCGGGGCGACCTCGGGGTGGATGTCGTACGGCTCGCCGATGATGTCGCCGACCGTCATGCGCGGGTTGAGCGAGGTGTAGGGGTCCTGGAAGACCATCTGGATGTTGCGGCGTACGGCCTTCAGGGCCCGCCCCGACAGCTTGGTGATGTCCTCGCCGCGGTAGCGGATCGCCCCGGCGGTCGGCCGCTCCAGGCCGACCAGCATCTTGGCGACGGTGGACTTCCCGCAGCCGGACTCCCCCACGATGCCGAGCGTCTCGCCCTTGCGCAGGTCGAAGGAGACCCCGTCGACCGCCTTGACCGCGCCGACCTGCCGCTTCAGCACGATGCCCTGGGTCAGCGGATAGTGCTTGACCAGATCGCGCACCTCGAGAATGGCCTCAGCGGTCATGCGGGGGCTCCTCGTCTCGCAGGGTCTCCTCCCAGAAATGGCAGGCGCTGGTCCGGCCGGGCGCCACGTCGTACTGCGGCGGCCGGTCCACGGCGCACCTGTCCCGGGCCCGCGGGCAGCGCGGGTGGAAGGGGCAGCCGGGCGGGATGGCGGTCAGGCTCGGCGGCAGGCCCTTGATCGCGTACAGCTCCTGGCCCTTCTGGTCCAGGCGCGGGATCGAGTCGAGCAGGCCGCGGGTGTACGGGTGGGCCGGCGCGCGGTAGAGGTCGTGCACGGGAGCGTGCTCCACGATCCGGCCCGCGTACATCACCGCGATCCGGTCGGCGACGTCCGCGACCACCCCCAGGTCGTGCGTGATCAGGATGAGCCCCATGTCGTACTCCCGCTGGAGGTCGGCCAGCAGGTCCATGACCTGCGCCTGGACCGTGACGTCCAGCGCGGTGGTCGGCTCGTCCGCGATGATCAGGTCCGGCTCCAGGGCCAGCGCCATCGCGATCATGATGCGCTGCCGCATGCCGCCGGAGAACTGGTGCGGATAGTCGCCGACGCGGCTGCGGGCCGCTGGGATCCTCACCCGCTCCATCAGCTCCACCGCCTTGGCGCGTGCGTCCTTCCGCTTCATGCCCTGGTGGACCTCGTACATCTCGCCGAGCTGGGTGCCGACGGAGAGCACCGGGTTCAGCGCCGACAGCGCGTCCTGGAAGATCATCGCCATCCGTGCGCCGCGGATCCGGCGCCGCTCCTCGGGGGCGGCCTGGAGCAGGTCCTGCCCCCGGAAGCGGATCTCGCCGCCGGTGACGAAGCCGGGCGGCGAGTCGAGGATGCCCATGAGGGCCTGCGCGGTGACGGACTTGCCGGAGCCCGACTCGCCCAGTACGGCCAGCGTCTCGCCCGCGTCGACGCGGTAGCTGACGCCGTTGACGGCCCGGGCGACGCCGTCCCGGGTACGGAACTCCACGTACAGGTCGCGCACGTCGAGCAGCGCGGGCGACGCCGCGCCGGCGTCCGGTGCCGGGTCGGGAGTGGTCGCCGTGGCCATCAGCCGTCTCCTCAGCGCAGCTTGGGGTCGAGGGCGTCGCGCACCGCGTCGCCGAGCATGATGAACGCCAGCACCGTGATCGACAGCGCGCCCGCGGGATAGAGCAGCATGTGCGGCGCGTTGCGGATGTAGGTGGAGGCGGTGGAGATGTCGATGCCCCAGGAGACGTTGGGCGGCTTCAGGCCCGCGCCGAGGTAGGACAGCGTGGCCTCCAGGGAGATGTAGGTGCCCAGCGCGATGGTGGCGACGACGATGACGGGGGCGACGGCGTTGGGCGCGATGTGCCGCAGCAGCATCCGGCCGTTGGAGGCGCCGAGCGCCCGCGCGGCCTGGACGTAGTCGTTCTGCTTGGCGGTGACGACGGAGCCGCGGGCGATCCGGGCGATCTGCGGCCAGCCGAGCAGCACGATGAAGCCGACCACCGGCCACACCGTCTTGCTGGTGACGACCGAGAGGAAGACCAGGCCGCCCAGCAGCACGGGGATGCCGAAGAAGATGTCCGCGAGGCGGGAGAGCAGCGCGTCCCACCAGCCGCCGAAGAAGCCGGCCAGGCCGCCGAGGAGGCTGCCGAGGAGCGCGGCCCCTGCGGTGGCGCAGACGCCGACGGTGATGGAGGCACGGGCCCCGTAGACGGTACGGGCGTAGACGTCCCGCCCTTGTGTGTCGAAGCCGAACGGGTGGCCGGGGGCCGAGCCCTCCTGGGCCTTGGCGAGGTCCGCGCGGTACGGGTTGCCGTCGGTGATCAGCGACGGCCAGATCGCGATGACGATCAGGAACAGGATGATCAGCGCGGAGATCAGGAAGACGGGGTTGCGGCGCAGGTCGCGCCAGGCGTCCCCCCACAGGCTGCGGGGCCTGCCGTTCGGCCGGGCGGCGCCCCGGCCGCTTCTCCCGTTGCGGCCGTTGCGGCCGCTCTCCAGGCTCTCGGCCTCGGCCATCGCCAGGGCTGTGGTGCCGCCGTCCCCGTGCGTGACCGCCTCTTTGGGCACGTAAGCGTCAGGCATAGCGGATCCTCGGGTCGAGTACGGCGTACAGCAGGTCGACGACGAGGTTGGCGAAGAGGAAGACCAGCACGAGGACGGTGACGAAGCCGACGACGGTGGGCGAGTTCTGCCGCAGGATGCCCTGGTAGAGCTGGAAGCCGACGCCGTGGATGTTGAAGATCCGCTCGGTGACGATGGCGCCGCCCATCAGCTGGCCGATGTCGGTGCCGATGAAGGTGACCACCGGGATCAGGGAGTTGCGCAGCAGGTGCCGGGTGACGACCCGGCGGCGCGGCAGGCCCTTGGCCACCGCCGTGCGCACATAGTCCGCGCGGGCGTTCTCCGCGAGCGTGGTGCGGGTGAGCCGGGTGACGTACGCGAGCGAGACCAGTGCCAGCACCACGCCGGGCAGCAGCAGCTCGTTCAGGTACGCGTCGGTGGAGACGGTCGGCTTCACCCATTCCCACTTCACACCCAGCAGGAACTGCAGCACGTAGCCGCTGACGAACGTCGGGACGGACACCACGACGAGCGTGAAGACGAGGACCGACGTGTCCAGCGCGCGCCCGCGCCGCAGCCCGCTCAGCACCCCCAGCGTGATGCCGACGACGATCTCGATGACGATGGCGACCAGGGTCAGCCGCAGGGTGACGGGAAAGGCGGTGCCCATCAGTTCGGTGACCGGCTGCCCGTTGAAGGCGGTGCCGAAGTCCCCGCGGAAGATCTGGCCCATGTAGTGCAGGTACTGCTTCCACAGCGGCTGGTCGAGGAGGAGTTCCTGGCGGATCCGTGCGGCGGTGGCGGGGTCGGGGGCGCGGTCGCCGAACATCGCCGCGACCGGGTCCCCGAGCGCGTACACCATGAAGAAGATCAGGAACGTGCTGCCGATGAACACCGGGATCATCTGGAGCAGCCGCCGGATGACATAGCGTCCCATGGGGTCAGCTGCCGACCTTGATCTGCTCGTATACGGGCACGCTGAACTGGTTCAGCCGGACGTCGCTCAGCCGGTCCGTGTATCCCCCGCTGCCGTTCTGGTACCAGAGCGGGATCACCGGCATGTCCTTGGCCAGTACCTTCTGCGCGTCCTGGAACTTCTTCACCGCGGCCTGCCGGTCGGGCTCGGCGTTCGCCTCGTCGACCAGCTTGTCGAACTGCTTGTTGCTGTACTTGCCGTCGTTGGAGGAGGCGCCGGTGTAGTACATCGGCTGCAGGAAGTTCTGGATCAGCGGATAGTCCATCTGCCAGCCGGCCCGGAACGGCCCCTTCATCTTCTTCGCCGTGATCTGGTTCCGGTAATCCGCGAACGTCCCCACCGGATTCCCCACGCACGCCTTGTCGTCCTTCAGCACCTTGTTGACGCTGTTGCAGAGCGCGTCGACCCAGTCCTTGTGCGAGCCGGTGTCGGCGTTGTACGTGACGGTGACCCGGCCGCCGGGCAGCCCGCCGCCCTCCTCGATGAGCTTGCGCGCCGCGGCCGGCCGGTACTCGCAGGCCTTGCCGCACAGGCCCGCCTTGTAGCCGCCGTCCGCCTTGAGCACCGGCGAGGTCCAGTCGGTGGCCGGGGTCCGGGTGTTCTGGAAGATCTGCCGGGTGATCTGCTTGCGGTTGATCGCCATGGACAGCCCCTGCCGCACCTTCGCCATTTTCTCGCCGCCCCATCGGCGGTCGTGCATCGGGAAGGTCAGCGTCTGAATGATTCCGGCGGGCTGATTGATGTACCGGTCGCCGAGATCCGCCTTCGCGTTCTTCAACTGCGCGGCCGGAATGTCGTCGGTGAGGTCGAGGTTGCCGGCCTGCAGGTCGGTGTAGGCGGTGTTGTTGTCGGTGTAGACCCGCAGATCGACGCCGCCGTTCCGCGCCTTGTCGGGCCCCTTGTACCTGCTCCACTTCCGCAGCTTCATGGCCGAGCCCTTGTCGTACGACTCGATCCGGTACGGTCCGTTCCCGACCGGTTTCTTCAGCCAGCCGTCATGGTCCTTGAAGAACGCCTGCGGCAGCGGAGCGAAGGCCGGATACCCCAGCGTCTGCGGCCACGTCGAGAATTTCTGGTTCAGCGCCACGGTGAAGGTGGTGTCATTCTTGACCTTCAGCCCGGACAGTGTCTTGGCGCCGGCCTTCCCGCTCTCGGGATGGACCTTCTCGTACCCCTCGATGTACCCGAAGAAGTATGCGTTCTTCTGGTTGTTGTCGATATGAGCCCCGTAATTCCACGCGTCCACGAACGACCGCGCCGTGACCGGTTCACCGTTGCTGAACTTCCACCCCTTCTTGATCGTGACCGTGTAGTGCCGCTGATCGTCGGTCTCGATCTTCTGGGCGATCGCGTCCTTGGCCTCGCCGGTCTTCGGGTCGTACCGCTTCAGCCCCCGAAAGATCATGCTGAGGACCTTGCCGCCCTGCACCTCATTGGTATTGGCCGGCTCCAGCGGATTCTGCGGATCCCCCCACGACGAGCTGAGCACCCCCTTGCCGTCCCCGCCACCGCCGCCCCCGCCACCACACGCCGTCACCACGAGAGCGACGGCCACCGTTCCCACCGCCCACTTCGCACGGGTGGCTCCACGCATCCGGTGCCTCCTCCGACCATTACGTACGTAGGCACACATAACAGCCCATGGAAGGCCTCTCCGCACCCGCATCTCCCCCGTACGAGCACGCCACGCCGCACATTCCCCCCGAACGCACGAGGACGGCGCCCGCCGCCGAAAACGACACAGCGCCCGGAAGAGCCGTAGCTCCCCCGGGCGCTGCACCCGAATGGCCCAGTAGGGCGCGGAAGGACCCCCCTGAGGGAGCTACGCCGCCCCCACCACGTCCTTCTCCTCCGCGAAGTGGCAGGCCGAATCGTGGGCCGCCGGGGAGTCGGTGTCCTTGAAGGGGGCCGGGACGGCAAGGAGGGGGGTCTCCTCGGCGCACTTGTCCTGGGCCTTCCAGCAGCGGGTGCGGAAGCGGCAGCCGGAGGGCGGGTTGGCCGGGGAGGGCACGTCGCCGCTGAGGATGATGCGCTCGCGGGCGCCGCTGACCTCCGGGTCGGGGACCGGGACGGCCGAGAGGAGCGCCTGGGTGTACGGGTGCGTGGGGTGCTCGTAGATCTCCTGGTCGGTGCCGATCTCGGCCATCCGCCCGAGGTACATCACGCCGACGCGGTCGGAGATGTGCCGGACGATGGAGAGGTCGTGCGCGATGAAGACGTAGGAGAGGTCGAACTCGTCCTGCAGCCGCTCCATCAGGTTGATGACCTGGGCCTGGACCGAGACGTCGAGCGCGGAGACCGGCTCGTCGCAGATGATGATCTCCGGGTTGAGCGCGAGGCCGCGGGCGATGCCGATGCGCTGGCGCTGGCCGCCGGAGAACTGGTGCGGGTAGCGGTTGACGTACTCGGGGTTGAGGCCGACCACGTCCAGCAGCTCCTGGACCTTGCGGCGGCGGTCGCCCTTCGGGGCCGCCTCGGGATGGATGTCGAAGGGTTCGCCGATGATGTCGCCGACCGTCATCCGCGGGTTCAGCGAGGTGTACGGGTCCTGGAAGACCATCTGGATGTTGCGGCGGACGGTCTTCAGGGCGCGGCCGGAGAGCTTGGAGATGTCCTCGCCCTTGTAGAAGACCTCGCCCGCGGTCGCCCGCTCCAGGTTCATCAGCAGCTTGGCGACGGTCGACTTGCCGCAGCCGGACTCGCCGACGATGCCCAGCGTCTCGCCCCGGTACAGGTCGAAGGAGATGCCGTCGACCGCCTTGACCGCGCCGACCTGCTTCTTGAACAGCACGCCCTGGGTGAGGGGGAAGTGCTTGACCAGGTTGCGGACCTGGAGGATCGGCTCGCGGTCCGCGCTTTTCGTGAGGGACTCAGCCATGGAGCGTCTCCTTCCAGAAGTGGCACGCGCTGCCGCGGCCGTCGGCCACCTTGGCCAGTGCCGGGACGTCCGTACGGCAGACGTCCTGGGCCATGGGGCAGCGCGGGTTGAAGGCGCAGCCGCTGGGGACGTGGAGCAGGTTGGGCGGCAGACCCTTGATCGCGTACAGCTCCTGGCCCTTCTGGTCCAGGCGCGGGATGGAGTCCAGCAGACCG
Source organism: Streptomyces niger (assembly GCF_000718305.1). Classification (GTDB taxonomy): domain Bacteria; phylum Actinomycetota; class Actinomycetes; order Streptomycetales; family Streptomycetaceae; genus Streptomyces; species Streptomyces niger. The sequence goes on along the minus strand of NZ_JOFQ01000014.1, from coordinate 31,360 downwards.
CGGGTGTACGGGTGCGCGGGGTTCTTGTAGAGCTCGCGCACCGGTGCGTTCTCGACGATCCGGCCCGCGTACATCACCGCGATCTTGTCGGCGACGTCGGCGACCACGCCGAGGTCGTGGGTGATCAGGATCAGTCCCATGTGGTACTCGCGCTGAAGCTCCGCGAGCAGGTCCATGACCTGGGCCTGGACGGTGACGTCGAGGGCCGTGGTGGGCTCGTCGGCGATGATCAGGTCCGGCTCCAGGGCCAGCGCCATCGCGATCATGATGCGCTGGCGCATGCCGCCGGAGAACTGGTGGGGGTAGTCCCCGACCCGGTTCTTCGCCGCCGGGATCTTGACCTTGTCCATCAGCTCGATGGCCTTGGCCTTCGCGTCCTTCTTGGACAGGCCCTGGTGGACGCGGAACATCTCGCCGAGCTGGTACCCGACGGAGAGCACCGGGTTCAGCGAGGACAGCGCGTCCTGGAAGATCATGGCGATCTTCGCGCCGCGTACCCGGCGGCGCTGCTCGACGGTCATCTTCAGCATGTCCTCGCCGCGGAAGAGGATCTCGCCCTGCGGGATCTTCGCCGGCGGCATGTCGAGGATGCCCATGATCGCCTGAGCGGTGACGGACTTGCCGGAGCCGGACTCGCCCAGCACGGCCAGCGTCTCGCCCGCGCTCACGCTGTAGTTCACGCCGTTCACGGCCTTCACGACGCCGTCCCGGGTGTGGAACTCGACGTGCAGGTCACGGACCTGGAGCAGCGGCGAACCGGCCGCTTCCGGCGTCCGCGGCGCGGAAACAGCCGCGGTCTTCTCGGTGGTGGTCACGTACGCCTCCCTCAGCGCAGCTTGGGGTCGAGGGCGTCGCGCACCGCGTCGCCGAGGAGGATGAACGCCAGCACCGTCAGGCTCAGGAACGTCGACGGAACGAGCAGGACGTGCGGGGCGTCGCGCAGCACGTCCTTGGCCGAAGCGATGTCCACGCCCCACGAGATGGCCGGCGGCTGGAGGCCGATGCCCAGGTAGGACAGGGTGGCCTCGGTGGAGATGTAGCCGGCCAGCGCGATGGTCGCGACGACGATGACGGGGCCGATGGCGTTCGGCAGGATGTGCTTCAGCAGGATGCGGCCGTTGCCGGCGCCGAGGGCCCGCGCGGCGGTCACGAAGTCCGCCTGCTTCTGCGTGATGACCGCACCGCGCATGACGCGGGCGATCTGCATCCAGCCGAAGACCGTGAGGCCGAGTACGACGGTCCACACCGTGCGGTGCGTGAACGCCTGCAGCAGGACGAGCGCGCCGAGCAGCAGCGGGATGCCGAAGAAGATGTCGGTCAGGCGGGAGAGCAGGGCATCCCACCAGCCGCCGAAGTAGCCGGCGATCATGCCGAGGAACCCACCGAGCACGGTCACCGCGAAGGTGACGCAGATGCCGATGATGACCGAGGCCCGGGCTCCGTAGACGGTACGGGCCCAGACGCTCTGGCCCTGCTTGTTGTAGCCGAACCAGTCCTCCTGGAAGAGGTGCGTCCACTGCGGGTCACCGAGGTAGTGGTTCCGCAGGTCGGCGTGGCCGGGGTCGGCGCCCGTGAACAGGAACGGGAACGCCGCCATGAGGATGAGGACCACCAGCAGGATGCCGGCCGTCCAGAACATGGGGCGGGCGCGCAGCTCGCGCCAGGCGTCCTGGCCGAGGCTGCGGGGCTTGTTGACGCCGCCCATGGAAGCGAGTTCGGAGGCCGCGGCGACGCTGGGTGCCGAGACGTCCACACCGCTGCCGGTCTGGCCGGGGCCCGCGCCCGCGACGCTGCTGGGGGTCACTGTCGTCTTGTCAGGCATAGCGGATCCTCGGGTCCAGAACGGCGTAGAGCAGGTCGACGACCAGGCTGGCGACGAGGTAGACGAGGACGAGCACCGTGACGATGCCGACCACGGTCGGGCCCTCACTGGTCTGGATGGCCCGGTAGAGGGTGTTGCCCACGCCCTGGACGTTGAAGATGCCCTCGGTCACGATCGCACCGCCCATGAGCATGCCGAGGTCGGTGCCGAGGAACGTGATCACGGGGATGAGGGAGTTGCGCATCAGGTGCACGCCGATGCGCCGACGGGTCGGCAGGCCCTTGGCCAGGGCCGTGCGCATGTAGTCGGCGCGCAGGTTCTCCGCGACGGTGGTACGGGTGAGGCGGGTGACGTACGCCAGCGACAGGGCGCCGAGCACGACGGCCGGTACGGCCAGCTGCCCCAGGTTCATGGAGTCCTGGACGGTCGGGGTGATCACTCCCCACTTGAAGCCCAGGAAGAACTGCGCGAGGAAGCCGAGCACGAACACCGGGATGGAGATGACGACGAGCGTCAGGACCAGGACGAGCTGGTCGATGAACTTGCCGCGCTTGAGCCCCGTGAGCATGCCGAGCGCGATGCCGAGGACGACCTCGATGCCGAAGGCGAAGAGGGCCAGGCGGATCGTGACGGGGAAGGCGTCGGCCATCAGGTCGGCCACGGGGCGGCCGGTGAAGCTCTGCCCGAAGTCGCCCTGGAGCAGGCCCGTCAGGTAGTTCCAGTACTGCACCAGCAGGGGCTGGTCCAGCCCGTACTCGTGCCGCAGTCTGGCGACGGTGGCCGGGTCGGCGGCCTTGTCGCCGAAGAGTGCCGCGATGGGATCGCCCGGCAGCGAATACACCATCAGGAAAATGAGCAGCGTGGTCCCGATGAAGACCGGGATCATCTGGAGCAGTCGCCGCGCGACGTAGCGCCCCATGGTTCCTCCTGTCGCTGACCGGCCCGGCGGCCGCCCCACCCGGGGGTAGGGGCGGGGCGGCTACCGGGCCTGTGTCACATGCAGCGTCCCGGTTACTTCTTGACCTCGACGTCGGTCCAGATCGCCTGGCGGAAGGTGTCGAACTTGACGTTCTGCACCTTGTCCGAGTAGCCGCCCAGCGTGTGGTCGAAGAAGAGCGGGATGGACGGCATCTGCTCCGTCAGCCTCTTCTGGGCCTGCGCGTAGAGCTCGTTGGACTCGCCGACGGTCTTGGCCTTGTCGGCCTTGTCCATCAGCTCGTCCATCTTCTTGTCGGAGAAGCCCATGTCGTTGGCGCCGGCGCCGGTGCGGTACTGCTCACCGAAGAAGTTGGCGATGTTCGGGAAGTCCTGGACCCAGGCCATCCGGAAGCCGCTGCTCATCTTCTTGCTGGTGATCTCGTTACGCACCTGCTGGAAGGTCGGCTTCGGCTCGGCGGCACACTTCACGCCGGTGTTCTGCTGGATGTCGTTGCAGACCGCCTCGGCCCAGTCCCGGTGACCGCCGTCGTTGTTGAAGGTGATGGTCATCTTGTTGCCGGGGACGCCACCGCCTTCCTTGATGAGCTTCTTCGCCTTCTTGGGGTCGAACTTGCAGTACTCCCCGCAGGCGTCCTTCTTGTAGCCCTCGACGACCGTCGGCACCCAGCCGTCCGCCGCGTCGTAGGCGTCCTTCAGGACCGTCTTGACGATGGTGTCGCGGTCGATGGCCATGGACAGGCCCTGGCGGACCTTGGCCTTCTCCGGCTTGCCCCACTCCTTGTCGTACATGGGGAAGGCGATGGTGGTGATGCCGCCGTACGGCTCGTTCACCGCGCGGTCGCCCAGGTCCGTCTGGAACTTGCTGGTCGCCGAGTTCGGGACCTTGTACATGATGTCCAGCTTGCCCGAGACCAGGTCGTTGTAGGCGCTGTCATCCGTGTTGTAGAACTTGAAGTCGATGCCGCCGTTCTTGGGCTTGTCCACACCCTTGTAGCCGGCGTACTTCTTGACCTTGAACCGGACCTTGTGCTCCCAGTTCCCGTCCTGCTGGTACGGGCCGTTGCCGATCGGGTTCTCGCCGAACTTCTTGGGGTCCTTGAAGAACGCCTTGGGCAGCGGGTAGAACGCGTCGTAGAAGAGGCGCTGCTTGAACGTGGAGACCGGGCGCGAGAGCTCGATGGTGAACTCGTGGTCGTTGACGACCTTCAGACCGGACATCTTGTCGGTCTTCGGGTCGCCCTTCTCCGGGTGGACGTCCTCGTAGCCCTTGATGGCCTCGAACCACGAGGAGTTCAGCTGCGCGTTCTTGGCGTTGGCACCCCAGTTCCACGCGTCCACGTAGGAGGCGGCGGTCACCGGCTCGCCGTTGTGGAACTTCCAGCCGTCCTTCAGCTTCACCGTGAAGTGCTGGTTGTCCTTGGACTCGATGCTCTCGGCGTTCTGCAGGCGCAGCTTGCCGTTGCCGTCGTAGTCGACCAGACCGCGGAAGAGGTTGGCGAGGAGGTAGTGGCCGCCGACCTCATTGGTGTTGGTCGGGACGAGCGGGTGCTGCGGCTCGGTGTTGTAGTAGGTGTACGTGCCGCTGGGGTCGACAGCCGCCTTGCTGTCGCTCCCGCCGCCACCCCCACAGGCAGTGGCGGTCATCGCCACGACTATCGCTCCTGCGACCCAAGTGGCGCTTTTGACACCGCGCATGGGACTGCCTCCTCATGAGTCCATTCTTGACATGGAAAGGAGCTGATCTCGTACTGACACCCCTGACAGTCCGTGACCAGCCCCCGACGCTCGCGAGTCGACGCCTTGAACGGCACGTGACCCATTGACCCGAGCTCAATGGCCCCATCCTGGGTCAGTTTCCGCTGAGAAACCACGAGTTGCTGGTTACTTTTTGGTCACATCCGGGAGGGTGGCGCCCGAAATACGGACAAACCAATCAATACAGAAAGCAACGAAAGGGACACAAGACTCGCCGGATCGTCGCCGCACTTCCCGTTAATCGGACGCACACCTCGACACCGGGCGGTTATCACTCGCGCACCGTCGGTAGCAGCGGCATTTCCCTGATGCGGCAGCGAACGGGCGGTGGCGTCGGGAAATCGACGTCACCGCCCGTGAACAGGCGCAACGGAGTGCGACCTCTCTCGCACGCCTAGCACCGAACCGACCCAGCGGGTCTGCGACACCGTCTTGCAGTTGCCCCGCTGCAGGAATTGCGCATTTCCTTCACTCCCCACCGCCGAACGGTACGAGACGGTAATGCTCTTGACCTTGACGCTTTTGCGGGAGCGCCCGCGAACTTCCTCCTGTACAAGCGGTGCTCCCCCGTAATCCTGCTGGTGAAATGCGGGTGATCGCGCCGCATTTACGAAAGCTACGCGACCCGGGATTCACGATCAAGAGACTTGAGGAGGCCTTGACGGTGTACCGACACCCGGCGGGGGTGGCGGCACGACCTGCGGCGTCTTGACGGCGGATGTCCCGTGCGATAAATGCGCCCATCGAGAGCACGGCGACATACGGCAGCGCCCCGCCGGACAGGAGTCCGGCGGGGCGCTGCGTCGCTCTACTGGGGCCCTGCGGGCGTCAGTTGTGCTTGGCGCGGGAGGCGGCGCGGGCGCGCTCGCGGGCGTCCAGGTTCACCTTGCGGATGCGCACGGCCTCCGGGGTCACCTCGACGCACTCGTCGTCGCGGCAGAACTCCAGCGACTGCTCCAGGGAGAGCTTGCGCGGCGGCACGATCGACTCGGTCACGTCCGCGGTCGAGGACCGCATGTTCGTGAGCTTCTTCTCCTTGGTGATGTTGACGTCCATGTCGTCGGAGCGGCTGTTCTCGCCGACGATCATGCCCTCGTACACCTCGGTGCCCGGGTCGGTGAAGAGCACGCCACGCTCCTGGAGGTTGGTCATCGCGAACGCGGTGACCGTGCCGGCGCGGTCGGCGACCAGCGAACCGTTGTTACGGGTCTGCAGGGTGCCGAACCACGGCTCGTGGCCCTCGTGGATGGAGTGCGCGATGCCCGTACCGCGGGTGTTGGTCAGGAACTCCGTACGGAAGCCGATCAGACCGCGGGAGGGCACGATGAACTCCATGCGGACCCAGCCCGAGCCGTGGTTGGACATGTTGTCCATCCGGCCCTTGCGGACGCCCATGAGCTGCGTGACCGCGCCCATGTGCTCCTCGGGCACGTCGATGGTCATGCGCTCGGTCGGCTCGTAGACCTTGCCGTCGACCTCCTTGGTGACCACCTGCGGCTTGCCGATGGTCATCTCGAAGCCCTCGCGGCGCATCTGCTCGACCAGGATGGCCAGCGCCAGCTCACCGCGGCCCTGCACCTCCCAGGCGTCCGGGCGCTCGGTGTCCAGCACGCGCAGCGAGACGTTACCGATCAGCTCGCGGTCCAGCCGGTCCTTGACCTGGCGGGCGGTGACCTTGCGGTCCTTGACCGCGGCCTTGGCGTCCGCGCCCTTGCCGGTGCCGCCGCGGCCGACCAGCGGCGAGGTGTTCGTACCGATGGTCATCGAGATCGCGGGCTCGTCGACCGTGATCAGCGGCAGCGCGACCGGGTTCTCCGGGTCGGCCAGCGTCTCGCCGATCATGATGTCGGGGATACCGGCGACCGCGCAGATGTCGCCCGGGCCCGCCACCTCGGCCGGCTTGCGGGTGAGCGCCTCGGTCATCATCAGCTCGGTGATGCGGACGTTCTGCACCGACCCGTCGCGCTTCATCCACGCGACGGTCTGGCCCTTGCGCAGCTCGCCCTGCTCGACGCGGAGCAGCGCGATACGGCCGAGGAAGTTGTCGGCGTCCAGGTTGGTGACGTGCGCCTGGAGCGGGGCCTCCTCGTCGTACTCGGGGGCCGGGGCGGTCTCCAGCAGCGTGGTGAAGAACGGCTCCAGGTTCGTGCTGTCGGCCGGGACGGTGCCGTCCTCCGGCTTGGTCAGCGACGCGACGCCGTCACGGGCGCAGGCGTAGACGATCGGGAACTCGATCTGGTCCTCGTCCGCGTCCAGGTCCAGGAACAGGTCGTACGTCTCGTCGACGACCTCGGCGATCCGGGAGTCGGGCCGGTCGGTCTTGTTGATGCACAGGATGACCGGCATCTTCGCGGCCAGCGCCTTGCGCAGCACGAAGCGGGTCTGCGGCAGCGGGCCCTCGGACGCGTCGACCAGCAGCACGACCGCGTCGACCATCGACAGACCGCGCTCGACCTCGCCACCGAAGTCGGCGTGGCCGGGGGTGTCGATGATGTTGATCGTGATCGGGTCCCCGCCGCTCTTGGGGTGGTATTTCACCGCCGTGTTCTTGGCGAGGATCGTGATGCCCTTCTCACGCTCCAGGTCGTTGGAGTCCATCATGCGCTCGTCGAGGTTCTCGGCGGCGTGCGCGGCGAAGGCTCCCGCCTGCTTGAGCATGGCGTCGACAAGGGTGGTCTTGCCGTGGTCGACGTGGGCGACGATGGCGACGTTACGAATGTCGTGGCGCGTGGGCATACTTGCGGCGCTTCTCCCGGATTGTGGATGACGGCGCGTACGGTCCGGCACGCGCGCCCGCCGGGCATCATCACGCCACGGCCTCACCCCATGGTACGGGGCTGGCGCGGCAACGGCCGCCCCAGCCCGTTCGCACCCGCCCTGACCTGCTACTTCTTATAGCCGATGTCCTGGTACCGAGGCGTCGCGAAGCCGAATGCGCCCACATTGGCCAGCTCGGACCTGGCCGCCACGAGCTGCGGCTGCCGGTACAGCGGGACCGACCCGGCGGCGGCCCAGATCCGCTGATCGGCCTGGGCGACGAGAGCGCGCGCCGCGTCCGGGTCCAGCTCGGTGGAGGCCTGGTCGAAGAGCTGGTCGATCCGGTCGGTGCCGACCCGGGTGTAGTTCTGCTCCACGGTCAGCGAGCCGTCCGCGGCGGGCCGGGGCTTGGCGTAGATGGGCCGGGCGTCGGTGGCCGGATAGGCGCTGCCGGGCCACGAGTAGAGCGCCAGGTCGTAGTCGCCGGACGCGATGTGGTCCGCGAAGTAGCTCTTGTCGGCCACCTTCTTGACGGTCGTCCGTACGCCGATCTTCATGAGCATTTCCGAGATCCGGTCGGCGACGGTGCGCAGCTGGGCGGTGCCGGGGCCGTCGGGGAGGACGAAGCGCAGCATGAGCGGGCGGCCGTTCTTCTTCACGAAGACGGCGCTCCGGCCGGCCGCCGCGTCGTCGTGGCCGCGCGCGTGCCGGCCGTGCTCGGCACCCTTGCCGTCTTTGTCGTTCTTTTCGACCTTTTCAACCTTATCGGCCTTGTCGGCCTTGTCGGCCTTCTCGTCGTGTTCTCCCGCTCCCCGGCCGTCCCCGGCACCGGGGGCGGCCATCCCGGCCCGCACGGCCCGCCCCGCAAGGGGTGCCTTCTCCTCCTGCGTGGCCCGGACCGCCTTCCGGTCCGTGCGCTCCGCGAGCGCCGCGAGGCGGTTCCGTTCGGCGGCGGCCGCGGCCTCGCGGGCCTGGACGGCGCTGACCGGGCCGGCCGGTCCGGTACCCGCGACGTCCCCGCCGGCCCCGGGCTTGGTGTCGTCCCAGCCCGCCGCGAGCGCGGTGGTCTGCTGCCGGGCGGCCTCCGCGAGGACGTCGGCCTCGTCCCAGGCGTCCGCGGCCCGGCCGCTCGCCCGCTCGTACGCGGCGTACGCGGCCGACTTGCGGTCCCCCAGGGCGCGGTGCCGGTCCGTACGGGCCGCCGCGTCGTACAGCGCCGCGCTCTGCCGCAGCAGGGCCGCGCGCTGGACGCCTGCCGAGCCGGCGCCGGTCAGCGTGGAGAGGGTGACGGGCGCCGTCGCGGCGGGCCGGCCGGCACCGGGGCCGCCATGCGGTCGGCCGGCCCCGTTCTGCGGGCCCGGCTGCCCGTTCTCGCCGTCGGTCCGGCCGGCGTCCGCATCGGACCGGCCCCGGTCGGCCTCCCGCTCGCCGGGCTGCGCGTCGGTCTGCTGCTCGCCGCCGGCCGCCGGCATGCGCCAGCCGGCGTCGGCCAGCAGCGCCTGGGCCGCCTGGGTGTCCTGGGCGCCCAGCGCGCCGCTGTTGTCGCGGTACCCGGGCTGCCCCGCCAGGAGGAGGTGACTGCCGACCGGCGCGGCGGGCAGTCGGAGCGGGTCCAGCACCTCCTTCGCCAGCGCGGTGCGGTCGATGGCGCGGGCCACCGCGCGGCGGACCCGCTCGTCGGTGAGCGGCCCCGTGCTGCCGTTCAGCGCCAGCTGGGTGAAGGAGGGCGAGAGGGCGCGGTGGACGGTGTAGTCGCGCAGGTGGGCGCGGCGGGCCGCGGCGGCGGCCGCCTCCTTGCGGCGCTTCGCCTCCGTCGTGCGCTCGGCCTCGCTGCCGCGGGCCTGCGCCTGGTGGCGCAGCGCTTCGGAGGAGACGGCGCCGCGCGGGGCGTCGTCCCCGACGGCGGCCTGCTGGTTCGTGCCGCGCGCCGTGGTGATCTCCTTGGCGGTGCCGCGGTCGACGGCCGCGACGTCGATCCGGCCCTCGGCCAGCGCCTTCGCCCGCTTCGCCACGGGCACGTCGGTGAGCACGATCTTCTTCAGCCGGGCCCGGCCGCCCCACCACCGCGGATTCCGTACGAGCGTGAGGGAGTCCTCGCGGCCGTCCTTCGCCCGTACCCGGAACGGCCCGGCGGAGAGCGCGAGCCCCTTCCGCGCGCCGTCGTTGAAGGCCGCCGGGGAGCGCATCACGTTCTTCGGGTACAGCGGGGTGAAGAGCGACTGCCAGTCGGCGTACGGGCGGGCGAAGACCACCTCGATCTCGCCGGGCCGCCCGCCGGCCCGGACCTTCTCGATCCGGTCGTAGCCGGCGTTGCGGGCGGTCCAGTAGGCGGCGTTCTTCCCGCGCAGCGCCTTCCACTGGGCGGCGAAGTCGGCCGCGGAGATCCGCCGGCCGTCGCTCCAGCGCGCGCCGGGGGCCAGGGTGTACCGCACGATCTGCCGCGGCTCGCGCTGGGTGACCTCGGCGGCCTCCAGGTAGTCGGCGTTGCGCTGCGGCACGCCGTTGGCGTCCAGGGTGAAGAGGGCCGGGAGGACCGCGCCCGCGACCGTGTCCGTGCTCGCACCGGCGTCCGCCTGGAAGGCGTTGAAGGTGCCGGGGAGCTCGTCCACGGCCCAGCGCACCGTACCGCCGTCGCGCAGCGTGGCCGCCGCCGCGGGGGCGATGTCCTGGCTGCCGGCCCCGGCGGCGGGGGCTTCGTCGTCCCCGCCGCAGCCGGCCAGCAGGGGCAGCGGGAGCAGCGCGCCCGCCGTGAGGAGGGCCACCCGGCGGCGCCCGCGGCCGGCCGGCCGGCCGCCGCCGACGCCCCGCGGTCCGACGTGGTCGGTCATCTCTGTTACCTCCGGGCTCGCCCGCGCGGCCGCCGCCGCTGATCACATTCGGCCGACTTTGCGGCTCATCACACCTATGGCCCGTCCACTGAAAACGACGGCGTGGGGCGCGGCACGGCGACACGGCGGCCGACTTCCCAAGGCCACCCGGTCGGCCCAACGGGGCGTGGATCGATCGGCGGCGCCCTGCTATGCGCCATCGTGACCCGGAATACGGCCCTATCCCTTCCCAACCGCGACTGTGACGCGCGACACTCGCAGGCGCATGAGATTGCCGACCGCACCCTCGGAAGTGAGGGCTCGTCATGTCCTTGCACGATGATCTGACGGCTGTGCAACGCAGCCTGGAGGACCTGGTCCGCTCGGTCGGGCGCCTGGAGCAGCAGGTCGGCGGCGGGTTGGAGATACGCCGGGTCCGCAGCGACACCGAGCACCTGCGCGAAAGCCTCGAACTGCTGCGTGCTCAGGCCGCGCCCGACGACCACGGCCGGCCGGTGCCGACCGCGGGACGCGCGGTGTCCGACATGGTGACCATCCCCGACGCGCCGTACGACGCCTCCCTGTGGACCGACGCCGAGGACGAGGGGCTGGGCGCACGCGACCGCCGGGCGCCGTAGGCGCACCGCTCGTGCCCGGCACCGCCCCCTCCTCGTCCGCCCCCACACCCAGCAGCTCCGCCTCAGGAGACCGACGTTGGCCACAGGCACCGAACCCACATCCACGACCGGCGCGAGCGGGGTGCACGGCCCCACTCGCGCCGCCATCCCCGCCCGTCACCTGCGCACCGAGCGCTGGTGGCTCTACCCGGCGAGCACCGCGGCCGGGCTGCTCGCGTTCGTCGTGTACTCGACCTGGCGGGCGTTCGCGAACGCCGACTACTACCACGCGCCGTACGTCTCGCCGTTCTACTCCCCCTGCCTCGCGGAGAACTGCGAGACCATGCGGGCCGGCCCCAACTGGGAGCTGTTCGGCGGCTGGTGGGGCCTGTCCCCCGCGCTGCTGATCCTGATCTTCCCGCTGGGCTTCCGGCTGACCTGCTACTACTACCGCAAGGCCTACTACCGCGGCTTCTGGGCCTCGCCCCCGGCGTGCGCGGTCGCCGAGCCGCACAAGAGCTACAGCGGCGAGACCCGCTTCCCGCTGATCCTGCAGAACATTCACCGGTACTTCTTCTATGCCGCGCTGCTGGTCGCGGGCGTGCTGACGTACGACACCGTCCTCGCCTTCCGCGACGAGAGCTACGCGTGGGGCCACATGGGCCTGGGCTCCCTGATCTTCCTCGTGAACATCGCCCTGATCTGGGCGTACACCCTCTCCTGCCACTCCTGCCGGCACATCGTCGGCGGGCGCCTGAAGCACTTCTCCAAGCATCCGGTGCGGTACCGGATGTGGGGCTGGGTGAGCCGGCTGAACGCCCGGCACGCGGTGCTGGCCTGGGCCTCGCTGATCAGCGTGGCCGCCGCCGACTTCTACGTCTACCTGTTGTCCGTCGGGGCCTTCGACGATCCGCGGTTCTTCTAGAGCTCCCAGGAAGGGTGCGCATTTTCATGACGCAAGTCGAACGGCAGGCCTGGGACGTGGTCGTGGTGGGCGCCGGCGGGGCCGGCCTGCGAGCCGCCATCGAGGCCCGCGAGCAGGGCATGCGGACGGCGGTGATCTGCAAGTCCCTGTTCGGCAAGGCCCACACGGTCATGGCCGAGGGCGGCATCGCGGCCAGCATGGGCAACGTCAACGAGGGCGACAACTGGAAGGTCCACTTCCGCGACACCATGCGCGGCGGCAAGTTCCTGAACCACTGGCGGATGGCCGAGCTGCACGCGCGGGAGGCCCCGGACCGGGTCTGGGAGCTGGAGACCTGGGGCGCGCTCTTCGACCGCACCCCGGACGGCCGCATCTCGCAGCGCAACTTCGGCGGGCACGAGTACCCGCGCCTCGCCCACGTCGGCGACCGTACGGGGCTGGAGCTGATCCGTACCCTCCAGCAGAAGATCGTCTCGCTGCAGCAGGAGGACGAGCGGGAGCACGGCGCGTACGACGCGCGCCTGAAGGTCTTCCAGGAGTGCACGGTCACGCGGATCTTGAAAGAAGACAGCCTGAAGGAGGGCGGCCGGGTCGCCGGAACGTTCTGTTACGAGCGCGAGTCCGGCCGGTTCTTCGTACTGGAGGCGCCGGCCGTCGTGCTGGCCACCGGCGGCATCGGCAAGTCCTTCAAGGTGACCTCCAACTCCTGGGAGTACACCGGCGACGGGCACGCGCTGGCGCTGCTCGCCGGGGCACCGCTGGTGAACATGGAGTTCGTGCAGTTCCACCCCACCGGCATGGTCTGGCCCCCGTCGGTGAAGGGCATCCTCGTCACCGAGTCGGTACGCGGCGACGGCGGGGTGCTGCGCAACAGCGAGGGCAAGCGCTTCATGTTCGACTACGTGCCGGACGTCTTCAAGGAGAAGTACGCGCAGTCCGAGGACGAGGGCGACCGCTGGTACGAGGATCCGGACAGCAACCGCCGCCCGCCCGAGCTGCTCCCCCGCGACGAGGTCGCGCGGGCCATCAACGCCGAGGTCAAGGCGGGCCGCGGCTCCCCGCACGGCGGCGTCTTCCTGGACGTCTCCACCCGCATGCCGGCCGAGGTGATCCGGCGCCGGCTGCCGTCCATGCACCACCAGTTCAAGGAGCTGGCGGACGTGGACATCACGGCGGAGGCGATGGAGGTCGGGCCGACCTGCCACTACGTCATGGGCGGCGTGGACGTCGACCCGGACACCGCGGCCGCGACCGGCGTCCCCGGCCTCTTCGCCGCGGGCGAGGTGGCCGGCGGCATGCACGGCTCCAACCGGCTCGGCGGCAACTCCCTCTCCGACCTGCTCGTCTTCGGGCGGCGGGCCGGGATGTACGCCGCGGAGTACGCCGCCGCGCTGGCGGCCGGCGAGCGGCCCGTCGTGGACCCGCGGGAGACCGGGGCCGCCGAGGCGGAGGCGCTGCGGCCGTTCAGCGCGGAGGACTCGGGCCTCCCGCACACCGGGCGGCCGGCGGAGAACCCGTACACCCTGCACCAGGAGCTCCAGCAGGCGATGAACGACCTGGTCGGCATCATCCGCCGGCAGCCGGAGATGGAGCAGGCGCTGGAGAAACTGGCGGACCTGCGGGTACGGGCCCGGCGGGCCGGGGTCGAGGGTCACCGGCAGTACAACCCGGGCTGGCACCTCTCGCTGGATCTGCGGAACATGCTGCTGGTCAGCGAGTGCGTGGCGCGGGCCGCGCTGGAGCGCAAGGAGAGCCGCGGCGGCCACACCCGGGACGACCATCCCGAGATGGACCGCCGCTGGCGCCGGGTCAACCTGCTGTGCCGGCTGGCCACGACCGACGGCCGGCCCGAGCTGCCCGAGGACCCCGCGCTCGCCCACATCCGGCTGGAGCGGCGCGAGATGCCGGCGATCCGGGACGACCTGCTGGAGCTGTTCGAGCGGGACGAACTGGCGAAGTACCTGACCGACGAGGAGCTGAGCTCGTGAGTTCGTACGACGCGCACTTCAGGGTGTGGCGGGGGGATGCGACGGGCGGCGGCCTCGGCGACTTCACCGTCGAGGTGAACGAGGGCGAGGTGGTGCTGGACATCATCCACCGGCTGCAGGCGACCCAGGCCCCGGACCTGGCGGTGCGCTGGAACTGCAAGGCCGGCAAGTGCGGCTCGTGCAGCGCGGAGATCAACGGCCGGCCGCGGCTGATGTGCATGACGCGGATGTCGGTCTTCGACCGCGCGGAGACCGTCACCGTCACCCCGATGCGTGCCTTCCCCGTCGTCCGCGACCTGGTCACGGACGTCTCCTTCAACTACGCCAAGGCCCGCGAGGTGCCGGCGTTCATCCCGCCCGCCGATCTCAAACCCGGCGAGTACCGGATGCAGCAGGAGGACGTGGGGCGGGCCCAGGAGTTCCGCAAGTGCATCGAGTGCTTCCTGTGCCAGGACACCTGCCACGTCGTCCGGGACCACGAGGAGAACAAGGAGGCCTTCGCCGGCCCCCGCTTCCTCATGCGCGTCGCCGAGCTGGACATGCACCCCCTGGACGCCGCGGCCGACGAGGGCCTGGACCGCAAGCGCGCCGCGCAGGAGGAGCACGGCCTGGGTTACTGCAACATCACCAAGTGCTGCACCGAGGTCTGCCCCGAGCACATCCGGATCACCGACAACGCGCTGATCCCCCTCAAGGAGCGGGCCGTGGACCGCAAGTACGACCCCCTGGTCTGGCTGGGGAAGACGATCCGCCGGCGCCGGTCGGGGTGACGGCCCCGCGCCGGGGCGCGCTGCTCAGAACAGGCTGAGCAGCGCGTCCGCCGGGTCCACCGGCTCGGCGTCGCCGTCGGGCAGGTCCAGCTCGAACCAGACGGTCTTGCCGCGGGGGGTGCGGCGGCTGCCCCAGCCCCGGCTGAGCAGGCCGACGAGCTGGAGGCCGCGGCCGCCCTCGTCGGTGTCCCGCGCGCGCCGCCGCCGCGGCTGCGCCAGGTCGGCGTCCCACACCTCGCAGACCAGGGTGCGGTCCAGCAGGAGGCGGAGCCGGATGTCGCCGTGGCCGTGCCGCAGGGCGTTGGTGACCAGCTCGCTGACCAGCAGCTCCGTCGTGTCGACCAGGGCTTCCAGGCCCCAGTCGGTGAGCTGGTCGCGGGCCAGTTCGCGGGCGCGGGCGACCGAGCGGGCCTCGGGGGCGAGGTTCCAGTCGCCGACCGCGTCCTTGGGCAGGCCGTGCACGCGGGCCATCAGCAGGGCGATGTCGTCCTCGCCGTGCCGGGTGTCCAGCGCGGAGAGCACGTGGTCGCAGGCGTCCTCCAGCGGCCGCCCGGCCGCCGACAGGGCCGCGCGGAACGCCTGCAGGCCCTCCTCCAGCGGATGGTCCCGGGACTCGACCAGGCCGTCGGTGTAGAGGGCGAGCAGCGCCCCGTCCGGCAGCTCGACCTCGGTCTCCTCGAAGGGCTCGCCGCCGACGCCCAGCGGCATGCCGGGCGGGACGTCGAGGAGCAGGGCGTCCTCGCCCTCCTCCACCAGGACGGGCGGCAGGTGGCCGGCGTTGGCGAACGTACATCGCCGAGTGACCGGGTCGTAGACGGCGTACACGCACGTGGCGAGGTAGACCTCGGAGAGGTCGGCGGCGCGGTCGGTGCGCCGGGAGCCCACATGGGCGCCCGCGCCCGCTTGCGCCCCGGCGTCCGCTCTGGTCTCCGCGCCGATGTCCGTCCCCGCGTGCTGCCCGGCGCCACCCGCGGCCCCGCGCCCGCGCGGGCCCGAGCGCGCCCCGCCGCCCGTGGCGCCGAGCCCGCGCGCGATCTCGTCGAGCGCCGAGAGCACCTCGGCCGGCTCCAGGTCGAGCAGGGCGAGCGTACGGACGGCCGTACGAAGTTCGCCCATGGCGACCGCGGCGCGCAGGCCGCGGCCCATCACGTCGCCGACGACCAGCGCGGTGCGGTGCCCCGGCAGCTCGATGACGTCGAACCAGTCGCCGCCGACCTCGGTGGCGGTCGTGCCGGGCAGGTAGCGGCAGGCGATGTCCAGGCCCGCGGCCTCGGGGTCGCCGGGCGGCAGCAGGCTGCGCTGCAGGATCAGCGCGCGCTCGTGCTCGCGGCGGTACAGCCGGGCGTTGTCGATGCAGACGGCGGCGCGCGCGGCCAGCTCCACGGCGAGCGCGGTGTCCCGTTCGCCGAAGGACTCGCTGCCCTTCGTACGGGAGAACTGCACCAGGCCGACGACGGTGTCCCGGGCGACCATGGGCACGGCGAGCGTGGAGTGCACGACGGCGCCGCCCAGTTCGGGCCGGTCGTCGGTCTCCCGGCCCGGGATGATCTGCGCCTGGGCCGTGCGGAGCGCGCCCGCGCAGGGGGAGTTGAACGGGAAGCGGTGCACGGCGCCGACCGCGACCGTGCCGTCGTCGTCCGCCGCGTCCCCGCCGGGCACCCCGCCGCTGCCGCCCTGGGGCAGCGGCCCGTCGGACACGGCGCTGGCGAAGGCGACCCGGCGCAGCTCGGCGCTGCCGTCGGCCATGCCGGGCGGCGCCTCGTCCCCGGCCAGCAGCCCTTGGTAGAGGTCGACCGAGGCCAGGTCGCAGAACTGCGGCACCGCGACGTCCAGGAGCGTGCGCGCGGTGGTCTCCAGGTCCAGGGAGTTGCCTATCCGCGCCCCGGCCTCGTTCAGCAGCGCGAGGTTCCGGCGGGCGTTGGCGGCCTCCCGCTCGGCGCGGCGGCGGCCGGTGACGTCGGAGGCGAGCGCGGCGACGCCGATGGGGCGGCCGCTGGCGCTGTGCAGCCGGTACAGCGACACCGACCAGCGGCGGCGCTCCTCCGCGCCGTGCGGGGTGCCGACCAGCTGCATCTCGGCGACCGGTTCGCCGGTCTCCAGGACCCTGCGCAGCGCGGCGTTGAGCCGGTCCGCTTCGGGGCGGGGGAGGTAGTCCTCGGGCGCCGCGCCGCAGAAGCTGTTGGGCGTGCCACCGAAGACGGTGGCGAAACGTTCATTGACCCGGCGCAGTCGCAAATCCGTGCCGAAGAGCATGAACCCTATGGGGGACTGTCCGAAAACCGCCTGCGCGGCGGCCAGGTCGGTCTCGATGCCGCGCAGCGCCCGTACGTCCACGACGAGGCAGACCGCGGCCCGCTCGCCCGACCCGGTCTCGGACGGCATGACGTAGATCTCGGCGAGGCCGTCGACGGGCGCTTCCGGGCCGGTGCGGTAGGGCACCAGGCCGGTCCACTCGCGGCCGTCGAGGATCTCGCTGACCGTGCGGTGGCCGGTCTCGCGCAGCTCGCGCGGGACGAAGGCCTCCACGGGGTCCTGGCCGATGGCGTCCTTGGCGGGGATGCCCAGCATGTCGGCGGCGCGGCGGCTCCACTGCTCGATACGGCCGTCGGGCCCCAGCGCGAAGGAGGCGACACGGATGTAGTCGTAGATCGATCCGGGCGCGCTGCTCTGCCAGACCGGCGGGCCGTCCGGCACGACCGTCCGGTCCGACCCATCCCTCATAGCAGGGTGTTCCTCACCCGCTGACATCTCGCTCACGAGCCCCGTCCCCTCCAGCTCATCGTGCCCGGACCGGACAGGCCGAGTATCCAGCAACACGGCTATCCGGAACACGGTCTTCACGATCACAGCACAGTCTCGATCGCAGGTCATCGACAAGATCTCGATGAATTCGCAACGATCGCGACCCACCCTGACTCATAACCAGCCATGGCGCGCTCCAACCTCCCCACCAGGCACGAAGCAGCGATTTCTGCTCACGGACCTCGAGGGGCGCGGCCGCCCGGCATGCCTCAGCCGGTCTCGGCGAGCTCGAACCACACCGTCTTACCGCTCCTGCCCCGTCGGGTGCCCCACCGGCGGGCGCTGCATGCCACCAGCTGCAGTCCCCGGCCACCTTCGTCGTCGGGCGCCGCCGTGCGCTCGCGGGGCGGGTCGGGCAGCGGGTCGGACACCTCGACGAGGAGGTCGCCCCCGCGCAGTCGGACGATGCGTACGCCGATCGGCCCGCTGGCGTACCGCAGGGAGTTCGTCACCAGCTCGCTGACCAGGAGGACGGCCACGTCCACCGCCGGCTCCAGGTCCCAGTCGTGCAGCGTCTCGCGGACCATGGCGCGGGCCGTACGGACCACGCCCGGCTCGGCGGGGAAGCTCCACTCGGCGATCGGGGGGACCGCTGCCGTGCCCAGCCGGCGGGCCTGCGACGCAGGAGAGCCCGGGGGTCCTGCCGCTGCGCTGTCGCTCACGCCGATCACTTCCCCAGCCCGGTGCGCCCCCGGCGGTTTGTGTATTTTGAGGGGGGTTAATCAGCACATACCCGATATCAGGGTTCGGTTATCGCCCCAAGAGGGTCATCAAGGTGCATCGTGGCGCGAACGGCGTAGCCGATCAGTCGAGCGCCCCCTGCCTCACGAGCCGCCGCACGGCCTCCGCCACGGCCGGCCGGTCCTGGTCCAGCCAGTCCACCGCCTCCTCCTCGCCGGGCGCCAGCCAGCGCAGCTCATCGTGGTCCTGCAACGGCCGCGGCGTACCGGAGACCAGCCGTACGGTCCACGCCTGGAGCACCAGCCCCGGCTTCAGCGGCCACTCCCCGGGAATGCGCGCCAGCGGTTCCACCGCCACGCCCAGCTCCTCGCGGAGCTCCCGCACGAGCGCCTGTTCGGGCGTCTCACCCGCCTCGACCTTGCCCCCGGGCAGCTCCCAGCGGCCGGCCAGCTCCGGCGGCGCACTCCGCCGCGCGGCCAGCAGCCGCCCCTGGTCCAGTACCGCTCCGCCGACCACCACACGCACCGCACTCATGCGCCGCAGCCTATGCGGCCGTCCTCCCCTCCCCCGCCGGGCCCTGGGGCCTCAGGCGGTGGCGCGGTCCACCCGTTCGACCACGTAGAGCCGTTGATGTCGCCGGTCGTCGAGCCGGTCGGCGACCTGTTCCGCCTCCGCGCGGGTGGCGTACCGGCCGACGCGGTAGCGGTTGCCGTTGTCGTCCTCGCGGATGACCAGCCACGGCAGTACAACGCCACTGTCGGTCATCGCGCTCCTCCGTCCGCCGTCCTGCGCGCGGTGGCGCGCCCCTCCTGCACTAACACCGAAAACCCGTTCCGCATATGCCCGAGCCTACGCCCGACCTTCACGCACCGGATACGTCTTTGCACAAAGAGACACCGAACCGGCCATGCCACCGTCCACATGCGGGTACCTGCCTCACTCGCGTCGCGGGCGGACGGCTCCGGAGACCGGAAAAGCCGGCCGCCCGGCACCGAGAGGTGCCGGGCGGCCGGGCGGCGTACGGGCGGCGGCTCAGACGCCGGCGCCGACCTTCGCGGCCGGGCCGCGGCCCTCGCCGTCACCGTCGGTGGCCGCCTCGCGCTCGGCGGCGGCCAGCGCCTCGGTCTCGGCCTCGACGAGCGAGGGGTTGCGCCAGGAGCTGCGGACGCCCCAGTAGTAGAACGCCAGCGCGAGCACCACGACGACGGCGAGGTCCACGCCCTGCGGGATGAACCCGCGGCCGCCGAACTCCGTGCCGCCGCAGTACGACACCGCGGCCATGACGAGGAGGTACGCGACCACCCAGGCGCCGGCCTTCAGGTGCGGCTTGAGCTCGGCCCACGGCTTGCGCAGCTCGTACCAGGCCCAGACCGGCAGGCCGACGGCCATGATCAGGATGACCTTGCCGGTGAGCGGCCAGCGGCCCCAGTACAGGACCAGCGAGCCGAAGACCATGGCGATCGGCGCGATGACCGGCATGGCGCGCAGCTTGACCGGGCGCTTGAGGTCCGGCGAGAGGCGGCGCAGCGACATCACGGCGACGGGGCCCGTGATGTAGGAGATGACCGTCGCGATGGAGACGATCTCGGCGAGCGAGCCCCAGCCGCGGAAGACCGCGAGGAACAGGAACGCGATGACCAGGTTGAGGACCAGGGCCGGGCGCGGCACGCCGGTCTTCTTGTCGACCTTGCCGAAGATGCCGGGCAGGTGGCCGTTCTCCTGCACGCCGTGGATCATGCGCGAGGTGGTGGCGGCGTAGATCATGCCGGTGCCGGACGGGGAGATGAAGGCGTCCGCGTACAGCAGCATCGCCAGCCAGTTCAGGCCCCAGGCGAGCGAGAGGTCGGCGAGCGGGGAGTTGAAGCCGAGCCCGGCCCAGCTGCCGGCCTTGGTGAGGTCGGCGGCCGGGACGCCCATCAGGAAGGCGACCTGCAGCGCCAGGTAGATGACCAGCGCGATGACGATCGAGAGGATGACCGCCTTGGGCAGCGACTTGCCGGGGTTGCGCGCCTCGGCCGCCATGTTCAGCGGGGACTGGAAGCCGTTGTAGGCCCAGACGATGCCGGAGAGGGCGACGGCGGTGAAGACGGCGCTCCAGCCGTTCGGCGCGAAGCCGCCGAAGTGCTTCACGTTGCTGGTGTCGAAGTGCGCCAGCATCAGCGCGCCCGCGGTCATGATCGGCACGACGACCTTGAAGACCGTGATCGCGGTGTTGGTCTTCGCGAACAGGGTGATCGCGAACCAGTTGAGGAAGAAGTAGAAGATCAGCAGGACGCTGGCGACCGCGACGCCGGAGCCGGTCAGCTCCTTGCCGTCGTACAGCGCCCGCGCCCAGTCGAACTCCCACGAGCTCATGTACTGGACGGACGCGGTCGCCTCACCGGGGATGACGGAGACGATCGCGATCCAGTTGGCCCAGGCGGCGAGGTAGCCGGCCAGCGAGCCGTGCGAGTACTGGCCGTACCGGACCATGCCGCCGGCCTTGGGGAACATCGCGCCCAGCTCGCTGTAGGTGAGGGCGATGGTGAGGGCGACGATCGCGCCGATGACCCAGGCCAGGATGGCGGCAGGGCCGGCGATGGCGGCGGCCCGCTCGGCCCCGAACAGCCAGCCGGAGCCGATGATCGACCCAAGTCCCGTGGCCGTCAGGGCGATGGTCCCGAGGGACCTGCGGTAGTTCGAGTGGGAGCCCTGCTCCGCGCTCGAGGTCTTCGGCGTGCTCAACGTGCTTGGTCTCCTGATCTTCCCCCACGGCCGTGCACAAACTTCGCCATCGTAAAAGCGAAACGGAAGATCAGAATCCAAGGTTGGGTCAAATACCCCTGTCCACTGAGGGGGTGTGAGTTTTTCAACATCACCGCCCGCCCGGCAAATGCGGACAAATATCCCTAGAAGGGAGTGCCCGAGCGGGATGTTACGTGCCGGTACGCACGGTGAGCGGCGGAAGTTGGGCATTGCGGCGCATTGCGACGCCTGCCGGCCTCCTCACTTCACGGGCAGGTGGTACGCGACCCGGTGCCGGTCGGCGAGCATGACCACGTCGGCGGTCTCCACGGGGCGGCCACCCGCGTAGTACGTCCGCGAGACGACCAGGACCGTGTGGCCCGGCACCCCGCCCAGCGCCATGGCCTCCTCGGCCAGTCCCGGCCGCGCCCCGACCTCCTCGACGACGTTGTCCACGATCACGTCGATGGCGGCCATCCGCTCGACCACGCCGCGCCCGGCCAGCGGCCCCTCCTCGGGCAGCATCACCGGCGTCCGCCCGGTCACCTCCAGCGGCTCCCAGGAGGTGGAGAGCATCATCGGCTCGCCCTCGGTGCGGAAGAGGTAGTGGGTGCGCATGACCCGCTCGCCCGGCCTGATGCGCAGCCGGTCCGCGATCGCCTCGCTCGCCTCGTCCTGCTCGCTGCTGGACTCCCAGGTGCCCTTGACCTTCTCGTCCGACTGCTCCTGGCGGAACGGGGTCGCGCCGGCGCCGGTGCGGTAGCCGGCGCGGGCGACCCGGCGCTGCGCGGGGCGCTCCCGGACGTACGTGCCCGATCCCGAGCGGCCCTCCACCAGTCCTTCGGCCATCAGCACCTTGCGCGCCTCCAGCGCGACGGTGTCCGAAACGCCGTACTCCTCGCGGATACGGGCCTGTGAGGGGAGGCGAGTGTGCGGCGGCAGCACACCGTCGACGATCTTCTGACGCAGGTCACCGGCGACGCGGAGGTACGCGGGCTGCTCACCGAAAGGCACATGCCCTCCCAAGGGCTTGACAGTCAGCAACAGCGTGGCAACCCACCGTTGTCACCCGCAAGCCTGGGCCAGCTATTCACCCGATGTGATGAAACGCAGCTCAGCAGGCATACGGGCGAGGTCGTTCGCGCCCCGGCGTGCACCCCGGACGCGCGCCGGCGCTCCCGCGAGCGACCGGCCCCGGCTCGTCTCACGCGCCTCCCGCGTCCTCCCTCTCCTCACTTCCGCATGTGCATCCGCACACGCGTCCTCAAGTGCAGCCGCATCCGCACCATTCGCCCCTCCCGTGACCCCCTTGCGACCGGCGAGGATCGGCCGCGCCGCACAGGCCGGTTTCCGGCCATCTCCCCAGGGCCCCATGGGAGGATCGGCGCAGGCGTACGCCGCCGTCCGCACGCCGTTCAGGGAGTCGGCGCACGCGTGCGCCGTCCCGGGAAAGGAGCCCCCGTGCCCGCACCCGAACCCACCGCCTCCGGCCCGGCCGGACTCGCCCCGCTGCCCGACGACTGGGAGCGCGCCCTGGCGATCGTCGCCCACCCCGACGACCTCGAATACGGCGCGGCCGCGGCGGTCGCCGAGTGGACGGACGCCGGCCGCGAGGTCACGTACCTGCTGGTCACCCACGGTGAGGCGGGCATCGACGGGCTCGGCCCCGACGAGTGCGCGGTGGTCCGCGAGGCCGAGCAGCGGGCGAGCGCGGCGGCGGTCGGCGTGCAGAACGTGGAGTTCCTGCGCCACCCGGACGGCGTCATCGAGGCCGGGCTGCCGCTCCGCCGCGACCTGGCAGCGGCGATCCGCCGGCACCGCCCGGAGCTGCTGCTCACCATCAACCACCACGACACCTGGGGCGGCGTGCACTGGAACACGCCCGACCACCGGGTGGTCGGGCGTGCGGTCCTGGACGCGCCGGGTGACGCGGGCAACCGCTGGATCTTCCCCGAACTGTTCGCGGAACACGGGCTCGCGCCTTGGAACGGCGTGCGCCGGGTGGCGGTCGCCGGCTCGCCGCACCCCACGCACGCCGTCGAGGTCGGCCCCGGCATCGAGCGCGCCGTCGCCTCGCTCGCCGAGCACCGCACCTACATCAAGGGCCTCGGCAGCGGGACGGAGGACCCGGAGGCGTACGCCCGCGAGTTCATCGAGCGGATGCTCCGAACGGCGGGCGACCGCCACCACGGCCGCCCGGCCGTCACCTTCGAGGTGTTCCCGCGCTGAGCGCTTTCAGGAACGCCGCCGGCCTTCCCGGGTGGCCGTCGTCTCCTCCACTGACGTGACGACGGCCGCCAGGTCCGCGCTCGCGAGGAGCAGCGCCACGGTGCGTGCGGCGATCCGGTCGAGCCGCTGCTGCAGGATGCGCCGCGTCTCTTCCAGGCCGTCGAGCCGGTGCAGGGAGCCCATGATCTCGCGCACCGCCGGGATGCCGTGACCGCTGCCGCGGAGGGCCGCGACGATGCGGGCCGCCCCGATGGCCTGCGGACCGTAGCGACGGGCGCGCAACGACGTCACCCGCTCGGGGCTGACGAGCCCTTCCTGCTCCCAGAAGCGCAGGGTCGAAGGGCGTACTCCGAGCGCCGCGGCGAGCTCCGTGATCGTCATCGCGTCGGTCTCCCGGTCGCACCCGGGAACGTCCGCCTCGGCGCTGATCGCACGCAGCGCTTGCTGAGCGCGCAGCGCCTCGTCGCGCTCCCGCGCGAGCCGGACGTGGACCGCGCCGACCGCCGAGGCCGCCTCCGCGAGTGTCGCGGTGCGCAGCTCCGGGAGCAGTTGCCGGGCCGCGACCGGCCCGACGGCACTTGCGAGTCCGCGATACGCCCGCAGGGCGTGCACGTGGACCGGCGCGTAGGAGCGGTAGCCGTTGCCCGATCGGGGGGCCGGGGGAAGGACCCCCAGCCGTTCCAGGTCGCGCACCTGCTGTACCGAGTACCCCGTCTCTCTTGCGACGTCGGCCGTCCGGAGCGGACCGTCCGCCGGCTCGTCCGTCATGCCGACCCCACATAAGCACTTGAAGCTGATGCTTGAACCATGAGTATGGAGCAGATCATCGCGATCGTGCGGGGCCT
Organism: Streptomyces niger; assembly: GCF_000718305.1. Classification (GTDB taxonomy): domain Bacteria; phylum Actinomycetota; class Actinomycetes; order Streptomycetales; family Streptomycetaceae; genus Streptomyces; species Streptomyces niger. Next base: position 7,699 of record NZ_JOFQ01000014.1, on the reverse strand, counting down.
CGACGGCGCGCTCGTGGTTCTCCCGGCGCCGGGCGGCGACTTCCCCGAGCTCGCGTGGGGGGACGCGTTCTTCTACTACGCCCCCGACGGCCGCGTGCCCCGGAATGTTCAGCCGTACGGGACGATCGTCACGAAGAACTACCCCGGCGACGAGGCCTCCGACCTCGATCCTCCGGGCCGCTGGCGGGTGAACGTCCAGGTCGGCCGTGCGGTGTTCCGGCAGCTCACCGGGGAGGAGCCGGGTGACGGCCGCCCCCGCGACCACACGGCCGCCGACAGCGTGCTGCCCCATCCGCTGTACGGCGCGCTCGGTTGGGTGTCCGTCGTCAACCCCGGCGGGAAGACGACGGACACGGTCGTACGCCTCCTGCGCGGCGCTCACGACGCCGCCCGCACCCGGTTCGAGCGGCGGCACGGACCGGGGCGGTCACCGGACTGACAGAACGATTCGACATGAATCGACATGAATCGACATGAGTTGACAGGAGTTGACATGAGCTGACCTGAGTTGACGTTGCGTCAGGCGCTGCGGGGCGCGTCCCGCAGCAGTCCTCGTACCGTTGCCAGCGAGCGGCGCGACTCGTGTGTCCACACGGCGCTCACATACACGTGCTCGCCCGCCGGCTCGAAGGTGAACGTCCCGCCGTTGCCGGCCGCCGCCAGCCGCTCGGCCAGCAGTCGCGCGTCGGCGGCGAAGAGGTCCCGGCCGCCCTGGAAGACGTGCACCGGGGGCAGTCCGGTCACGTCGGCGAACTGCGGGCTCAGCAGCGGGTCGCGCGGGTCGGCGCCGTTCGCCCACAGCCGCCCCGCCTCGATCAGGTCGTCGGTGCGCAGCAGCGGGTCGAGCGGTTCGAGGGCGGGCAGCGCGGGGTGGGACATGGTGAGGTCCAGCCACGGCGAGAACAGCAGCACCTGGCGGGCCCGGCCGGCGCCCGTGTCCCGGTACGCGACGGCCTGGCCGAGCGCGAGGCCACCGCCGGCCGAGTCGCCGGCGAGCGTGACGGCGCCGGGCCCCGACTCGGCGCACAGGCCTTCGTACACCTCGCGGAGCAGGGCGTACGCCTGCCGCGCGTCGCCCTCGGGCGCGAGCCGGTAGAGCGGGACGGTGAGGGTGACACCGGTGTCCTTGGCGGCGTGCTGGAGGAGCCACCAGTGGGGCTCCTGCAGCGGGAAGGCGTACGCGCCGCCGTGCGTGTAGAGCAGGTGGCGGCCGGTGGCCCCGCGCCGCGGGGTGAGCCGCAGGACCGGGCACCCCGCCACCACCGAGCGGGTGACCGCGTAGCGGGCGCGCAACGGGGCGGGGACCGGTGCGGCCTCCGGGGCCGGTGCCTCCGCAGTGGTCTCCCGCGTCCCCGCCATCCGTCACGTCATCCCTTCGCCGTCCCTCTCGCCGCGGCCCCGTCCGGCGCCTCCGCCACGGGCGCGGCCCCGGTGTCCGCCCCGGCGGCGTCCTCGACGGCATCCTTCGCGCGGCCCGCCGCGGTGTCCAGGAACTCCGCCGCCAGCGCGACGAATTCAGCCGCCCGTTCGATCTGTGGCATGTGCCCCGTGGCCGGGAAAAGATGACTCCGGGCGTGCGGCAGCGCGGCCACCGCGGCGTGGAAGTGCTTCACCGGCAGGACCCGGTCCGCGTCGCCCCAGACGACCAGGGTGGGCACCCGGGCCGCCGCGGTCCGGGCGAGGAGGGTGCGGCGCCAGCCGGGGTACGACCCGAGGACGGGCACGCCCAGGCTCAGCAGCGTGGCGGTGAACGTGGCCCGGAAGTCCGGCTGCCGGCCGACCTTCCCCGCGTGCCGGATCATCTCCTCGGTGGCGTGCCGCGGGTCGTGGAACAGGTCCCGGTTGACCTGGATGCCGGCTTCCGTGGCCCGCGCCCGGAAGCGCTTCCCGACCCCGGGCAGCGCGGCCAGCACCGCGTACCCCATCGAGCGCAGCGAGAGGTTGGCCTCGCGCCCGAAGCCGGCGCTGTTGGCGAGCACGAGGGTGGCCACCCGGTCCGGGTGGCGCGTCGCGACGGTCATGGCGACCGCGCCGCCGAGCGAGTTGCCCATCAGGTGCACGGGCCGCCGCTCGCCCAGCGCGTCGAGCACCCCGACCACGGCCCGCGCGAAGGCGGCGAGCCCCGCGCGGTCCTTCATGCGGCGGGTCAGCCCGAAGCCAGGCAGATCGGTGCTGATCACCCGGTACCCGCGCGCGGCGAGCAGGTCGTGGCTGAACTGCCAGTCCTCCAGGCTGCGGGCGATGCCGTGCAGCAGCACGACCGGCGGGCCGGCGGCGGGGCCGCTGACGCGTACCCGGACGGGGTGCCCGCCGACGTCCGCGTACGTCGTGTCGGCGGCGGTCACCGGGTGGCCTCGGCGGGCGTGTGCGCCGGCGTCCGGCCCGGCGCGTGCCCGGGCGCGCGATCCGGTGTCTGCCGCCTGCCGGGCACCGCCGCGCGGGGCGTGGGCCGCAGCGTGCGCCGGAGGTTGGTGCGCATCGTCGTGGCGGCGTCCAGCACGTAGTTCTGGCGTACCTTCCACGGGCCGCGGTCGCCCTGGCGCGGGAAGGCGTCGATGGAGCGCTTGACGTACCCGGCGGCGAGGTCGAGCAGCGGGCGCTCGGCGAGCGGCCCGCCCGGCTCGGGCACCACGGCCGCGTAGTCGTTGCGGTCCATGAAGTTCAGGACCTTGCACACCAGCCGCGAGGTGAGGTCGGCGCGGAGCGTCCAGGAGGCGTTGGTGTAGCCGATGCAGACGGCGAAGTTCGGTACGCCGGTCATCATCGCGCCGCGCCACACGAACTGCCGGGACAGCTCGACCGGCTCCCCGTCGACCCGCGGCGCGATGCCTCCGAAGGCGAGCAGCTGCAGTCCGGTGGCGGTGACGACGACGTCCGCTTCCAGCACCTTCCCGGACTTCAGCCGGATGCCCTCGGGCACGAAGGTGTCGATGTGGTCGGTGACGACCTCGGCCCGGCCCTGCTTCAGCGCCTTGAAGAGGTCGGCGTCCGGAACCGCGCACAGCCGCTGGTCCCAGGGGTTGTACGAGGGCGTGAAGTGGTCCCGCACCGCCTGCTCGTCCTTCAGGACGCGGGTGTTCAGCCGGGTCAGCAGCTTCCGCGCGGCCTGCGGGCGGCGACGGCAGAACTGGTAGAAACCGATGCCGAAGAGGATGTTCTTGGTACGGACGGCGCGGTGGGCCACGCCTGCCGGCAGCGCGCTCCGCACCTTGTCCGCGATCCTGTCCCGGCCCGGCACGGCGCTGATCCAGGTGGGCGTGCGCTGCAGCATCGTGACCCGCGCCGCCCGGCCCGCCATCGCCGGCACGAGCGTGACGGCGGTGGCCCCGCTGCCGATGACGACCACGCGCTTGCCCGTGTGGTCCAGGTCCTCGGGCCAGAACTGCGGGTGCACGACCGTCCCGGTGTAGCTCCCGATGCCCGGGAAGTCCGGCGCGTGCCCGCGCTCGTAGTCGTAGTACCCCGCGCAGGAGTACAGGAAGTCGCAGGTCAGCGTGGTGCGTACCGGCTCTCCCGGCGCGCCTTCCGGCCGCCGCTCCACGGTCAGCGTCCACCGCGCGTCCGCGGTCGACCAGTCCGCCGAGACCACCTTCGTGCGGTAGTGGATGTGCCGGTCGATGCCGAACTCGGCGGCCGTCTCCTTGATGTACCGCAGGATCGAGGGCCCGTCGGCGATGGACTTCGCGTCCCGCCACGGCTTGAAGGGGTAGCCGAGCGTGAACATGTCGGAGTCCGAGCGGATGCCCGGGTACCGGAAGAGGTCCCAGGTCCCGCCCATGGACTCGCGGGCCTCCAGGAGCGCGTACGACCGGCCGGGGCACTCGGTCCGGAGCCGGTAGGCCGCGCCCACGCCGGACAGTCCGGCGCCGACGATCACGACGTCGAGGTGCGCGGGGAGCGGGCGCTCGGCGGCCTCGCCCGCGGAATCCGGACGCGGGGAGGCCGGGCGCTCGGGGATCGGCTGCGAGCCGGCGGAAATCGTCATGGTCCCAGTCTGCGGAACGGCACCCCGGCGTTCTTGACTCCGTACGACACGTATTTGACCCTGAACGACATGTCAGCGAGCAGCACGACCGCGTCCGGGCCGCCATGTCGGTGATCCGATCGGCCGGGCTGCGCGGCTTCCGTGCCACGGTCGCCGAGCTGGGCGGCGACGCCGAGGAGTACGCCCGGGCCGCCGGGCTCCCCGTCGCGGCCCTCGACACCGACGACCTGCTCGTCGACGACCTGGCCATGACCCGGGTGCTGGAGCTGGCGGCCGCCGGACTGGACCGCCCCGACCTCGGCCTGCGCGTCGCGACCCGCCAGGACTTCGGCATGCTCGGCGCGCTCGCCCTGGCCATCCAGCACTCCCCCACCGTCGCCGACGCCCTCGAATGCACCTCGCGCTACCTCTTCGTGCACGCGCAGGCCCTCAGCCTCACCCTCGAACCCGACCCGTACGGCACCCCCGGCATCGCCGCCCTGCGCTACGGCCCGCACCCCGGCCTGCCGGCCCCCGTCCAGGGCACCGACCTGGGCCTCGGCTTCCTGCACCGCGCGATCCGGTTCCTCGTCGACGGGCCCTACGGCCTGCGCACCGTCGAGCTCCCGTACCGCCCCGCCGCGCCCCTCTCCGTCCACGAGGAGTTCTTCGGCGCCCCCGTACGCGTCGACCGCCCCGCCGCCCTGCTCCGCGTACCGAAGAGCCTCGGCGACCGGCCGCTCGCCGGCGGCGACGAACACCTCCGGCGGCTCGCACTGGCCTTCCTCGCCGAGCAGGCACCGGACGACCGCGCCGGCCTCGTCCCCCGCGTGCGCGGCGCCGTCCAGCAGTCGCTGGGTACGGCGCCGCCGGACATCGGCGCGGTGGCCCGGCTGCTCAGCATGCACCCGCGCACCCTCCAGCGGCGGCTCCGCGAGGAGGGCACGACGTACGCGGCGATCCTCGACGACGCGCGCCGCCAGGCCGCCCGCCACTACCTCACCGGCACCGCCCTCCCCATGACCCAGATCGCCGCCCTCCTCGGCCTCTCCGAACAGTCGGCCCTCACCCGCTGCTGCCGGCGGTGGTGGGGCGTGCCGCCCACCGAGGTGCGAAGGGGCGGCGCGGAGGCCGATGCCGGGCAGCGGTGAGTCTCTGTCGCGCACGGTCAAGTTCTGCGGGGCCGCCGCCCGGCAGACTGGTGCGCCCGGACAGCCCAGCGACCTCTGGAGGAGCCCATGCCCGCCGCCCTCGCGCCCTACCGCTTCGCCGGTGGTACCGCCGTGCTGACCGGAGCCGCCAGCGGCATGGGCGAGCAGCTGGCGTACGGTCTCGCCGCACGCGGCAGCGGCCTGGTCCTCATCGACCGGGACGCGGACCGGCTGGCCGCCGTCGCCGACCGGATAGCCGAGGACCGCCCGACCCTGCCCGTCGACACCCACGTGGCCGACCTCGCGGACACCGCGGGGCTGGACGCGCTCGTCGCCCGCATCACCGCGGCGCACCCGCGGATCACCCTGCTCGTCAACAACGCGGGGGTGGCGCTCGGCGGTCGCTTCGAGCAGGTGACGGCCGAGGAGTTCGACTGGGTCATGGCCGTCAACTTCCGCGCCCCGGTGGCCCTCACCCGCCTCTTCCTCCCGCACCTGCTGCGTTCGCCCGGCAGCCACATCGTCAACGTCTCCAGCGTCTTCGGGCTGATCGCGCCGCCCGGCCAGACGGCGTACGCCGCCAGCAAGTTCGGCCTGCGCGGCTTCAGCGAATCCCTCCGCCACGAGTTGGCCGGCCGCGCGACCGGGGTCACCACCGTCCACCCCGGCGGCATCCGCACCCGGATCGCCGAGACCGCCCGGCTGGCCGCCGGAACCACCGAGGCCGAGGCCCGCGCGGGCAAGGAGAGCTTCGCGAAGCTGCTGTCCTACCCCGCCGACAAGGCCGCCGAACAGATCCTGGCCGCCGTCCGCACCCGCCGCGCCCGCCTCCTCATCGCCCCCTCCGCCGTCGTCCCCGATCTGCTGTCCCGCCTCTTCCCCACCTCGTACATGACGGTCCTGGACCGCCTCCGCTCCTCAGCCGCCACGGTCCGGCCCGCACGCGGGGCGAGGGGCGGCCGGGTCAGGAGTGGCCGGTAACGGGCGGGGCGCCGCGCGCAACGCGCCGCCTCACCGCTCCCCACCGCCGTACTTCGCCGTGTACGTGCGGGCGATCTCGAGCTGCTCGCGCTCCATCCACGGCGCGGCGGCCAGCACGTCCGGCAGTGCGGTGCGCTCGGTCGTCACAGCGCGGAACAGCCGCCCGACGGTCACCTCGTGCGCGGGCCGGCTCACCACCTCGACCGGGTCCCCGGCGCGGAACTCCCCGGGCCGTACGACGCGCAGCATCACCCCCGGCGAGCCGGCGTGCGTGAACCGCGGCAGCCAGCCCTTCTCGCCGAGCCAGCCGGCGAACGTACGGCACGGGATCCGGCCGCCGGTCACCTCCAGCACGACCTCATCCCCGATCCGCCACCGCTCGCCGACGAGCGCGTCGCGCAGGTTCATGCCCACGGTGGTGAGGTTCTCGCCGAACGCCCCGTCGGCGAACGTCCGCCCCAACTCCCGCCCCCAGTCGTCCAGTTCCTCCCGGGCGAACGCATAGACGGCCCGGTCGTCACCCCCGTGGAACCGCAGGTCGCAGACCGCGTCCCCGGCCACCCCGCTCGCCCCCACCCCGGCCGGCCCCGGCGCCGCCACCCGCACGGGCCCGGACACCGGCCGCTTGTCGATACCGGTCGTCCCGGACGGCGCGTCGGTGTACTCGACCGCCTTCGCCGCCCCGACATTCACACTGAGGATCTGCATGCCTTGAACCTATGCCGCCGCAGGCCCCCTCCCGGCGCCGCCCGGCGCTCCACGGCCCGGACTCCCGGGCCGCCAGGAATTGCAGGGTCTCCAGGGGCTCACGGCGAGGCCGAACATTCCGGTTACGGTCCGGGACACCGTGCCGCCCGGCAGCCACACGCAGAACAGCCTCTCCACTCCGGACATGTCCCCATTAGGCACTTTCGACCCCGTACCGCTCATGTCACAGGAGAGCTACGCCCCCTGGCCCTCGATTGCACCGCCCATACCGTCTTGATAGACATGACTCCGCTTATTTAGCCGTCCAGCCCGGCAGGGGGAGCCAGATGAAGTTCGACATGGGAGCGCAGACGCTGTCGACGCTGCAGACGAAGTCGCGGGGGTCGAGCGAGGACCTCGGCGGGCTGATCCGTCAGCTGGTGGATGCCGCGGCGCCGCTGGAGGGCAAGTTCAACGGTTCGGGCAAGGCGGCCTTCGACCAGTTCAAGGCCCGTTCCGACGAGATCGCCGCGTCGCTGCAGAGTTCGCTGTCGGCCATCCTCGGCGGCCAGAAGGGCATGGACTCGGCGTTCAGCTCGGGTGACCAGGAGCACGGCGACAACGCCCGCCAGCAGATGTCGGCGGCCAACTTCGACGCGGCGCGCTTCGGCGGCCGCTGAGCCACAGGGAGTCCGGCCCGCCCTCCCACCGGGACGGGCCGTTGACCCTTCGATCCTTCGACGGGCCCCGGCAGCCGGGGCGTCGAGCTGATGGAACTTACGGGGAGTGAGTGTTGATGGGTGCTGCGGGTCAGGACCGTCGTTCGTACGACACGGGTGCGTCGGCGGATGCGCAGGGCAATATCCAGACGGTGATCGCGCGGCTGGAGCAGGTGATCACGGCGCGCGACGGTCAG
>NZ_JOFQ01000013.1 GCF_000718305.1 Streptomyces niger | reverse complement strand
ACTGGGTTGATAGGCCAGATATGGAAGCCCGGTAACGGGTGGAGTTGACTGGTACTAATAGGCCGAGGGCTTGTCCTCCGCCCGGTTACATTTCGAACCCGGAAGCTAAGCCTTTCAGCGCCGATGGTACTGCAGGGGGGACCCTGTGGGAGAGTAGGACGCCGCCGAACAATCTTTCAGGACCCCTGGTCCCAGCGACATGCTGGGACCAGGGGTCCTTTTTGTTTTTGTCGAAGCGCGCCGAAGTGGTCGGTGCGCGAGAATGACCAGCAGTACCGAAGACAGGAGTCACGTCGATGTCCACCAACTCTCCCGACGACCGATCGGAGCGCCAGCCGCGCTGGCGCGATGGTGGTGACCGGCGCGACGGTGGCGGCTTCCGCCGCGATGACCGACGTGACGATCGCGGTGGGGACCGCCCGCGCGGCCCGCGCCGCGACGACCGTGGCGGCGAGCGCGGCGGTTTCCGCCGTGATGACCGCGGCGGTGCGGGGGGCGGCTTCCGCCGTGACGACCGCGCCCGTGGCCCCCGCAGGGACGACGACCGTGGCGGCGAGCGCGGTGGGTTCCGTCGCGACGACCGTGGCGGCGAGCGCGGTGGGTTCCGTCGTGATGACCGCGGTGGCGAGCGTGGCGGTTTCCGTCGCGACGACCGTGGCGGTGACCGCGGTGGTTTCCGTCGCGATGATCGGCGTGACGGGGAGCGCGGCGACTTCCGTCGCGACGACCGTCCGCGTGGGCCGCGCCGGGACGATGACCGCGGTGGCGACCGCGGTGGGTTCCGTCGTGATGACCGCGGCAACGACCGGCGTGACGACCGTGGCGGCTTCCGTCGCGACGACCGTCGTGATGGTGACCGCGGTGGCTTCCGCCAGGACGATCGTGCGCGCGGGCCGCGCCGGGACGATGACCGCGGTGGCGAGCGTGGCGGCTTCCGCCGCGACGACCGAGACCGCGGCAACGACCGTCGCGACGACCGTGGCGGTTTCCGCCGGGACGACCGCCGTGATGGAGACCGCGGTGGGTTCCGTCGCGATGACCGCGGTGGCGACCGTGGTGGCTTCCGCCGCGACGACCGAGACCGCGGCAACGACCGTCGCGACGACCGTGGCGGCTTCCGCCGGGACGATCGGCGGGACGGTGACCGTGGCGGCTTCCGCCGGGACGATCGTGCGCGCGGGCCGCGCCGGGACGATGACCGCGGTGGCGAGCGTGGCGGCTTCCGCCGCGACGACCGAGACCGCGGCAACGACCGGCGTGACGACCGCGGTGGCTTCCGCCGGGACGACCGTCCTCGTGGTCCCCGTCGGGACGACGACCGTGGCGGCTTCCGGCGTGACGACCGGCGGGACGGTGACCGCGGTGGCTTCCGGCGTGATGACCGGGGAGGCGACGACCGGGGTGGTCGCCGGCCGTACGGGCAGGGTGGCGGCCGGGGTCGCGACGACCGCGGTGGGTTCCGCCGTGACGACCGCGGTGGGTTCCGCCGGGACGATCGGCGGGACGGCGACCGGGGCGGGTTCCGCCGCGATGACCGGCGGGACGACCGCCGTGACCGGGAGCCGATCAAGCGGCTGCCGATCCCGGACGACGTCACCGGCGACGAGATCGACAAGGACGTGCGGCAGGAGCTGCTGAGCCTGCCGAAGACGCTCGCCGAGGACGTCGCGCGGAACCTCGTGATGGTGGCGAAGCTGCTGGACGAGGACCCCGAGAAGGCGTACGGCTACTCCCGCGTGGCGCTGCGCCTCGCGTCCCGTGTCGCTGCCGTCCGTGAGGCGGCCGGTTTCGCCGCGTACGCCTTCGGCAAGTACAGCGAGGCGCTGGCCGAGTTCCGCGCCGCGCGCCGGATGACCGGCAGCGCCGAGCTGTGGCCGGTCATGGCCGACTGCGAGCGCGGCATGGGCCGTCCGGAGAAGGCCCTCGCGATGGCCGGCGAGCCCGAGGTGCAGCGGCTGGACAAGGCCGGGCAGGTCGAGATGCGGCTGGTCGCGGCCGGTGCCCGGCGCGACATGGGGCAGGCGGATGCCGCGGTCGTGACGCTGCAGAGCCCGGAGCTCGCGTCCCACGCGGTGCACCCGTGGACCGCGCGGCTGCGCTACGCGTACGCCGACGCGCTGCTGGAGGTCGGCCGCGAGGACGAGGCGCGCGAGTGGTTCGCCAAGGCGCTGGAGGCCGACCAGGGCGGTATGACGGACGCCTCGGACCGGCTGGCGGAGCTGGACGGCGTGGAGTTCACGGACGCGATGGCGGACGAGGACGACGACGCGGACGAGGACGACGACGCGGACGAGGACGACGACGCGGACGGGAACGAGGACGAGGCTGCGGCCGAGGCCGACGACCTGAGCGTCGGCGAGGACGAGGACAAGGTCGAGACCGCGGCCCGGACCGAGGTCGGGAAGAAGACCGAAGAGCAGGCCGAAGAGCGGGCCGATGAGCAGGCCGACACCGAGGAAGCGGGTGGTGCGGTAGAGGACGGCGACGCCGACCAGGCCAAGCCCGCCGCTCCCAGCGTGCCCACCTTCTCCGACGCTTCCAGCGCGGTCGACACGCCCATCGCCGCGGGTGAAGCGCCGCAGCAGCCGTTCGCCCAGGACGCGCCCGTCGAGGCAGCGGACGCCCAGAAGGCGGGCGTCAAGGACACGGGCGTCAAGGAGACGGGCGTCAAGGAAGCGGACGCCGCCGCCGATGCGGAGCGCGATGGCGACAAGTAAGCGCTGAGCCGCAGAGGCACGACGAAGAGGGCGGGAACCCGATGGGTTCCCGCCCTCTTCGTCATTCGTGCCGCCCGCCCCGGACCGTCGGGGCGGGCGGCGGGTTCGGCCGGACGCTGTCAGCGGGCGCCCGGCCGGTACCGCGGTGTCACGCCACCGCGGTCGTCTCCGCGGCCTTGCCCGGGGTCGTGCCCGGGGCGAAGCGGGCGATCGGGTTCTGCAGGTTGCCGATGAGCTGGAGGGCGCCCGCCGGGTCCTGGAGGTTGACCATCTCCTTGTTGTTGCGCAGCTGGAGACGGTTCAGGCAGGAGAGCGCGAACTCCTCGGCGAACATGTCGTACTGCGCGAACTTGTCCGCCAGCTGGGGCGTCGCTTCCTGGTACTCGGTCACGCACTCGGCGACCGTGCGCCAGAAGGTGTCCTCGTCGAGGATGCCCTCGGTGACGAGGATGCCGTTGAGGAAGCGGAAGAAGCAGTCGAAGACGTCGGTGAAGATCGACAGCAGCTTCTTGTCCTCGGGTACCTCGGCGCGGATGCGCTCGACGGCCGGCGGGAGGATCGCGTCCGGGTCCATCACCGCGATCTCCTCGGCGATGTCCTTGTAGATCGCGCGCTGCACGACGCCGTTCTCGATGACCAGGATGACGTTCTCACCGTGCGGCATGAACACCAGGTCGTAGGCGTAGAAGCTGTGCAGGAGGGGCGTGAAGTACGCCGTGAGGTAGCGGCGGAGCCACTCCACCGCGCTCAGGCCGGACTCGCGGATCAGCGCGCCCGCGAAGGAGGCGCCGTCGCGGTCGGTGTGCAGCAGCGAGGCCATGGTGGCGAGGCGCTGGCCGGGGGCGAGGGACGGCACCGGGCTCTCGCGCCAGAGCGCGGCGAGCATCTTGCGGTACGGGGAGCCCTTGGTGGTGGCCTCTTCGTACTGGCGGTGGTGGTAGCCGACGGCGGCGCGCTCGCGGATGATCGTCAGGCCGGTGGAGCTGAGGACCGGGTCGCTCTCGATGAGGCCGGCCAGCCAGTCGTTGATGGCGGGGGTGGCCTCCATGTACGCGGCGGAGAGACCGCGCATGAAGCCCATGTTGAGGACCGAGAGGGCCGTCTTGACGTAGTGGCGCTCGGGGTTGCTGGTGTTGAAGAAGGTGCGGATGGACTGCTGCGCGAGGTACTCGTCGTCGCCCTCGCCGAGGCAGACCAGGCGCTGCTGGGCGACCTCGGCGGCGAAGGTGACGGCGAGCTTGTTCCACCACTGCCAGGGGTGGACCGGCAGGAGCAGGTAGTCCGCGATGTCCAGGCCCTGCTCGGACAGCACCGAGGCGAAGCGGTTCAGCGTCGCCTCGCCCAGCTCGGCGCGCATGAGGGAGTCGTAGTCCAGGCCGGCGCCGGTGGTGAAGGTGGCGCGGTCGCGGCGGGCCGCGAGCCAGAGGAGGCGGACGGGGGCCGCGGCCTCAGGGGCGTACTGGCGGTACTCGTGGATGCCGAAGCCGAGGCGGCCGTTGTTGGCCACGAAGCAGGGGTGGCCCTCGGTCATGCCGGTCTCGATGTCCTGGAAGTCGGACTTGGCGAGCTCGTCGGCCGGGACGTGGTCCTTGGTGAGCTTGTACGCGGTGCCGGCGAGGGTGGAGCTGATCTCCTCCAGGTAGACCGGGAGGATCTCGTCGCTGAGGCCGAGGGCGCTGCGCAGCTCGATGAAGAACTCGACGGCGTCGAGGGGCAGGTCGGTGTCCTCGCGGTGGCGGGTGATCGAGTCGGCGTCGATCTGCCAGTGGTCGAGGGTGAGGACCTGGGCTTCGAAGCGGTACTCCACGGTGCCGTCGTCGCTGCGGACGGAGTAGCGGCCGTCCAGCAGGGGGCGGGGGGTGAGGAGCCGTTCGTGGGTGAACTCCGCGAGGGCCTTGCGGATGAGGAGGCGGCCGGCCCGGTCCCAGAGCTCGGGGGTGAGGTGGGAGACGGCGGCGCGGCTGTCGGTGGCGGCGTTCATCGGGTGGTCACTCCTATCGCCGCAAGGTACTGCTCGCGGGTGCAGGTGCTGAGGTAGGCGTCCTTCTCCGGCTTGGCGATCTGCCGGACGATCTCGAAGCCGACGGCTTCGTTGAGGGCGTGGACGGCCTTGTTGTGCACGTCGGGCTCGACGACGACGCGGGCGGTCGCCGGGTCGTCGAAGAGCATCGCCATGACGGTGGTGATGACGGCTTTGGTGAAGCCGTGCACGGGGGTGTCGCTGGGCGCGGTCAGGAAGTGCATGCCGACGTCGCCGGGCCGGGGCTCGTAGAGGCCGACCAGTTCGACGTGGGCCGGGTCGTAGCGCTCCATGAGGAAGGCGGGCGTGCCGTTGTGCAGGCCGATGTACGCGTCGTGGTGCTCGTTCGCGTCGATGGACTTGTACTCGCGCTCCACGTCGGCGAGGGAGGCGTCCTGCATCATCCAGAAGGAGGCTTTGGGGTGGGTGACCCAGCCGTGCAGCAGCTCGATGTCGCGCGTGAGGTCGAGCGGGCGTACGGCGAACTCGCCGAGCGCGGGGTCGGTACGGGTGAAGAGGGTGCCGGCCGTGGTGTCGTTGTTCGTGTTGCTCATCGGACGATGCCTTCCGGTGCTCCGAATTCCTGGAACGCGATGGTCTTCTCGACCGCGTAGGGCTGGCGGCCGAGCATCTCGGCGATGATGTACGCGTTGCGGTAGGGACCCATGCCCAGGTCGGGCGAGGTGATGCTGTGCGTGTGCACGCCGGCGTTCTGCAGGAAGACGCCCTGGCCGCTGTGGTCGATGCTGTAGTTGCGGGCGACGTCGAAGCGGCCGTGGCCGTCCAGCCGGATGCGGTCCTTGACCGGGGCGAGGAACTCGGGGATCGCGTAGCGGTAGCCGGTGGCGAGGATCAGGCCCTGGGTCTCCAGGGAGAAGTCCTTCTCCTGCTCCTCGTGGCGCAGGCCGAGGGTGTAGGTGCCGGTGGCCTCGTCGTAGGACGCGTCGTTGAGCGCGGTGTTGGTGAAGAGCCGGGTCTGCACCGGGCCCTTGAGGTTCTTCTGGTAGAGCAGGTCGAAGATCGCGTCGATCAGCTCGGAGTCGATGCCCTTGAAGAGGCCCTTCTGCTGCGACTCCAGGCGGTAGCGGGTGGCCTCGGGGAGGGCGTGGAAGTAGTCCACGTACTCGGGGGAGGTCATCTCCAGCGTGAGCTTGGTGTACTCCAGCGGGAAGAAGCGCGGGGAGCGGGTGACCCAATTGAGCTTGTAGCCGTGGACGTCGATCTCGGAGAGCAGGTCGTAGTAGATCTCCGCGGCGCTCTGGCCGCTGCCGACCAGGGTGATGGAGTCCTTGGCCTGGAGCGCTTCCTTGTTCGGCAGGTAGCGCGAGTTGTGGGTGAGGTCGCCGCCGAGGCCCTGGCAGGACTCGGGGACGTACGGCGGGGTGCCGGTGCCCAGCACGAGGCGGCGGGCGCGGTCGGTGCGCTGCTCGCCGGTCGTGAGGTCGGTGCCGTGGACCAGGTAGAGCCGGTCTTCCTCGTCGTACTCGACGGAGGTGACCGTGTAGCCGAAGCGGACGCTGCTCAGTTTGGCGGCGGCCCAGCGGCAGTAGTCGTTGTACTCCTCGCGCAGCGGATAGAAGTTCTCGCGGATGTAGAAGGAGTACAGCCGGCCGGACTCCTTGAGGTAGTTCAGGAAGGAGAACTCGGAGGTCGGGTCGGCGAGGGTGACCAGGTCGGCCATGAACGGCGTCTGGAGGTGGGCGCCTTCGAGGAACATCCCCGAGTGCCACTCGAAGTCGGGCTTGGACTCCAGGAAGAGGCCGTTCAGTTCGGCGAGGGGCTCGGTCAGGCAGGCCAGACCGAGGTTGAACGGCCCGAGGCCGATGGCGATGAAGTCGTGTTCGGTCGGGGCGTGCGGGGCGTTGGAAGGCACGGGGGTCTCCGGTGGGGACGGTCAGTGAGCGCTGGTGAGTTCCGGCGTGGCCTCGCGGGCGAGTCCGGAGCCGGCGTGCTCGGCGATCAGATCGAGGACCGTGGCGATGTCGCCGAGGGTCGTCTCGGGGTTGAGCAGGGTGAACTTGAGGTAGTGGCGGCCGTCCACGACGGTGGAGGCGATGACCGCCTCGCCGGAGGCGGCGAGCGCCTCGCGGGCGTAGAGGTTGATGCGGTCGACGGTCTCGGGGTCGACGTCGCCCTCGGGGACGTAGCGGAAGACCAGGGTGGACAGCTGCGGCCGGGTGACGACCTCGTAGCGGTCGTCGGTGTGCAGGAGCTGCCAGCCGTCGTCGGCGCGGTCCACGACGTCGTCGAAGAGCGCGCCGACCTGGTCGGCGCCCATGATGCGCAGCGTCATCCAGAGCTTGAGCGCGTCGAAGCGGCGGGTGGTCTGGAGCGACTTGTCGACCTGGTTGGGGATGCGCTTCTTGGCCATCCGCTCCGGGTTGAGGTAGTCGGCGTGGTACGTGACGTGCCGCAGGGTGGCGCGGTCGCGGACGAGGACGGCGCTGGAGCTGACCGGCTGGAAGAAGGACTTGTGGTAGTCCACGGTGACCGAGTCGGCGTTCTCGATGCCGTCGAGGTAGGAGCGGCGCCGGGATATCAGGAGTCCGCAGCCGTACGCGGCGTCGACGTGCATCCAGACGCCTTCGCGGGCGCAGAGCGCGGCGATCTCGGGGAGCGGGTCGATGGAGCCGAAGTCCGTGGTGCCGGCGGTGGCGACGACGGCCATCGGGATGAGGCCTTCCTCGGCGCAGCGCGTCAGCTCCTTCTCCAGGGCGTCGGTACGCATGCGCTTGGCGTCGTCGACGGGGATCGTGATGACCGCTTCGGGGCCGAGGCCCAGGAGGGTGGCGGCCTTCTCGATGGAGAAGTGGCTGACCTGGGAGGTGAGGATGCGCAGCCGGGTGCGGACGTCGGCGTCGTCCAGGTGCGGGTGCTCCTCGCGGGCGAGGCGGCGGGCCTCGTCCCGGGCGAGCAGCATGGCCTGCAGGTTGGACTGGGTGCCGCCGCTGGTGAAGACGCCGTCGGCGGTCTCGCCGAAGCCGATGCGGCCCGCGGTCCACTCGATGAGGCGCTGCTCGATGAGGGTGCCGCCGGCGCTCTGGTCCCAGGTGTCCAGGGAGGAGTTGACGGCGGAGAGCACGGCCTCGCCGACCACGGCGGGGATGACCACCGGGCAGTTGAGGTGGGCGAGGTAGCGCGGGTGGTGGAAGTAGACGGCGTCGCGGAGGTAGATGTCCTCCAGCTCGTCCAGGGCCGCCGACGCGTCGCCGAGCGGGGTCTCCAGGTCGATGCCGCGCACCGAGGGGGCGAGCCGGTCCGCGGTCATGCCGGTGAAGGGACGGTCCGTGGCCGCGAGTTTGGCGGCCACGCGGTCGACTCCGTCCCGCACTGCGTCGCGGTAGTGCTGAACCGTGGCGTCGTTGAGCAGGTGGCCCTTGCCGCCGGTGAGGGCGGAAGCAGGTGCCTGCGACGGGTCCTCGGCGGTGGGCGCGAGGAAAGTCATGAACGTGTCCTCCCTGGTACGGGCGTCGCCCGCGCTGGACGGGTGGGGAAGCCCCCCGTCCCGTCGACTGGTGAGGTAAGCCTAACCTAACCGTGTGTGCGGGTGGGCAGGGGGTACTCAGGGAGGCGCGCGTGAAAAGTGCCGAGGCGGTCGGGAGAGCTGTCTCAGGCGTCGACGTCGAGCGTGCGCAGCACGAGTCCGGTCGCCGGCTTCGGACCGAAGGAGGTCGACTTCCGCGGCATCGTCACGCCCTGCGCCGCCAGTTGACGCACCGTGTCCTCGTCCACGGCCCGCATCAGCACCGCCGTGCCGCCGTGCTTCGCCGCCTGGGCGAGCGCCGCCTCCGTGTCGTGGATGTAGCGGATGCCGTCCGGGCGGTCCGGAATCCGCCACACCTCGTCCAGCAGAACGGAGTGCAGAACGGTGGCATCCAGCCGCCGCCACGCCTCGGGCCGGTCCCTGCGCACCGCCCGCTCCAGCAGTTCCGGATCGGGCCGGTCCAGCAGCCGGAAGGTGTCCGGACCGGAGGCGAGCAGGAACGCGTTGCCTTCCGCTTCTTCCAGCGCCGCCAGCGCCTCCGGAAGCGGCCCGGGCACCTCGCGCACGCGGAACGATCCGTTCAGCTCCGCGACCGCCTGCTCCAGCGGCAGATGTGGCAGCACCCGGTGGATCGCCCGCACCCGCAACGGATAGCGGGCGGTGTCGACCAGCAGCACCAGGCCGCTGGACCAGGGCGAGTCGGACCCGGCCCCGTGTTCCGCGGCGAGCCGCTGGTACGTCGCCCAGCGGTGATGCCCGTCGGCGATCAGCGCCTGCCGGCCCGACAGGTCCGCGTGCACCGTCGCCAGCTCGGCCGGGTCGGTCACCGCCCACAGCCGGTGCGCGAAGCCGTCCTCGGTCGTGGTGGCCAGCAGCGGCGGCCGCTCCGTCGCGCGCTCGATCACCGCGGTGGCACCGCTCGCCGTGCCTTCGCCGCGGTAGGACAGCAAAAGCGGCTCGAAGTTTGCGGCCGCCGCACGCATCAGCGCGGCCCGGTCCTCGACGACCTCGGCGATCACGTCCTCGTGCGGCAGCACCGGGCCGTCCAGCGACAGCGCTCCGATGATGCCCCGCTGCAGCACGTCCCCCTTGCGCTGCTCGTACACGTACAGCGCCGGCGTCGGATCGGGCGTCAGGACCCCCTCCGCGCGCCAGCGGGCGAGCGTGTCCGCGGCCTTGCGGTGCCGGGTCGCCGGGTCGATGGCGTGCGGCAGGATCAACCGGACGATGTTGTACGGATCGGCGGTCTCCAGATGCCGGACCCCGTCGGGCCGGACCACCACGTCGTACGGGGGCGAGGTGACCGCGGTGAGACTGCTCACCCGGTGAGGTGCGTAGCGCAGTCCGCGAAACGTGTGCAGGCTCAGGCCGCCGGTGCTGGTCATTGGCAAATGCTATGCCGGTCGGGGTGGTGCGGGATGATCGGGGGAGAAGCGCAGAGCGACGCGAAAAAGCCTTTTGCGCGCGGTATGAACGGTGAAGGAGCTGGACGGCATGGACGAGCGGGTTCGCACCCGGCCCGAGGGCAGCGCGGCGGCGCTGAGCGCGGCGTACGACACGGCGCTGCTGGACCTGGACGGCGTCGTGTACGCGGGCGGGTCGGCCATCCCGCACGCCGTGGCGTCGCTGACCACCGCACGGGACGGCGGGATGCACCTGGCGTACGTGACCAACAACGCAGCCCGCACCCCCGACACGGTCGCCGCGCAGCTGTCCGGGTACGGCCTGCCGACGGAGGCGGGCGACGTCGTCACCTCCGCGCAGGCGGTCGCCCGGCTCATCGCCGGGCAGGTGCCCGAAGGGGCGAAGGTGCTGGCGATCGGCGGCGAGGGGCTGCGCGTCGCGCTGCGCGAACGGGGCCTGGTGCCCGTGGACTCCGCCGAGGACGACCCGGCCGCCGTGGTGCAGGGGTACGACCCCGAGCTGAACTGGGAGCGGCTGGCGGAGGCGGCGTACGCGGTCGGCCGCGGCGTGCCGTGGTTCGCGTCCAACACCGATCTGACGATCCCGAAGGAGCGCGGCATCGCCCCCGGCAACGGCGCGCTGGTGGAGGTCGTCCGCATCGCCGCCGGCGGCAGCCCGCAGGTCGCGGGCAAGCCGCAGCCGCCGATGCACCGCGAGACCGTGCTGCGCACGGGGGCGAAGCGGCCGCTGGTGGTCGGCGACCGGCTGGACACCGACATCGAGGGCGCGTTCAACGGCGAGGTGGACTCGCTGCTGGTGCTCACCGGCGTGACCACCGCCGCCGAGCTGCTCGCCGCGCCGCCGCAGCACCGTCCCACGTACGTGGACGCCGACCTGCGCGGCATCCTCGGGCCGCAGCCGGAGGTGACGGCCGCGGACGGCGGTTTCCGGTGCGGTGGCTGGGTCGCCTCGGTGGCCGAGGACGTACTCGTACTCGATGGCGAGGGCTCCCCTCTGGACGGGCTGCGGGCGCTGTGCGCGGCCGCCTGGACGGCGGCCGGGGCCGGCCGGTGCACCGCCGACGCCGCGAAGGCGCTGGCCCGCACCGGTCTGTAGCGGACATGCGAAAGGGCCCGCCCACCGGGAGGCGGGCAGGCCCCTGGGCGGTCAGTCCCGCGCGGCGGCAGCGGCGGCGTTGAACTCGGCGAGCAGCTGCTCCTCGCTCGCGCCGCGGCGCCAGTAACCGGTGAACTTCACCGCCCTGCGGTCGAAGCCGCGCTCCTTGACCAGGTGCCGGCGGAGCGCCTTGACCGTGCCGGACTCGCCCGCGATCCAGGCGTACGGCACGCCCTCGGGCAGCTCGGCGCCGCGGATCGCGTCCACCACGCGGTCCGTACGGTCGGCGTCCGACTCCTCGCGCACCAGCCAGGTGATATCGGCGTCGGCGAAGGAGGGCAGCTCCTGGCGGTCCGCCGCGTGCGCGACCTCGATCCACACCTTGGCCTTGGTGCCCGGGGACAGCCATTCCAGGATGCCCGCGATCGCCGGCAGGGCCGTCTCGTCGCCGCTGAGCAGGATCCAGTCGGTGCCCTGCGGCGGGCGGAAGTCCACGCCGCCGTTGTCCTCGACCACCGGGCCCAGGATGCTGATCCGGTCGCCGGGCACGGCGTTCGCCGCCCAGCTGCCGGCCGGCCCCGAGGTGCCCTGCTCCGCGCCGTGCAGTGCGAAGTCCACGTCCAACTCCGGCTCGGGCAGCCGGCGCTGCGCCCGGACCGTGTAGGTCCGCATGATGCTGCGCTCGGCCGGGTCCTGCACGCGCCACGCGGCGTACCAGCCGTCGCCCTGGTCGTCGAAGACCGGGACGGTCTGGTGCGGCTGGGGAAAGAAGAGTTTCACCCGCTGGTCACGGCCGCCGGTCAGCAGTTCCGCCAGGCGCGCGCCGCCGAAGGTGATCCGGACCATCGAGGGGCCCAGCCGGCGGGTGCGCACGACATAGAGGTCGAAGAAGCGGAACGGCGCTGTGGTGGGCGCTGCGGTCGTGGTCATGCGGGGGAAACCTCCTTGGGGGAGTGGCGGGGGCCCGGCGGAGCGGCGCCGGGCCCCGGTGCGTCAGCTGACCTTCTTGGCGTCCTCGATGGCCTTGGCGAGGCCCTCGAGGAGCGGAGCGGCGCCCGCGTAGGAGAAGCGGGGCTCGCTGGACCACGGGGTGATCTGGTCCGCCTTGACGGCGGGCAGCTTGGCCCAGGCCGGCTTGGCGGCCAGGTCCTTGGGCTGCAAGGTGGCGGTGCGGTTGTCGAGGAGGAGCACGTCCGCCTTGTACTTGTCGGCGTTCTCCCAGCTCAGGGACTCGAAGTAGCCGCCCTTGTCGAGCTTGTCGGGCACGATCAGGTCCACGCCGAGGGACTTGAAGTACATGAGGTCGGCGTTGATGCCCGGGTTGGACGCGTAGAAGAGGTCGGGGCTGCCGGAGCAGGCGAGCACCTTGACCGGCTTGGACTTGGCGGCGGCGCGCAGCCGTGCCGCGGCCTTCTCGAAGCGGGCCTTGGCGTCGGTGACCTTCTTGGCCTTCAGGTCGGCGCCGAGCGACTCGGCCAGCTCGGAGTACCGCTCGATGATCTTGTCCAGCGGGGTGCGGGAGGCGGTGATCGCGACGCTCGGGGCGAGCTTGGCGATCTTGTCCTTGCTCTCCTCCGGCACGAACCACAGCGCACCCGGCTCGAACATGTTGGTCACGAGCAGGTCGGGGGCGAGCCCGGCGTACTTCTCGACGTTGAACTGGCCGTAGGCGTTGCCGATGATGGTGACCTTGGAGACGTCCAGGTCGCCGGCCTGCGGGTCGGCCTTGCCGTTCTTGAGCTTGGTCGGACCGAAGACGCCGACGATCTGGTCGTCGATGCCGAAATCGACCAGCGCGGCGGCGGTGCCCGTGAAAGCGACGATGCGCTGTGGCACAGTCTTCAGGGAGACCTTCTTCTTCCGGTCGTCGGTGAAGCTCCAGGGCCCGCCCTTGCTTCCGCCGCCGGCCGGTCCCGAGGCCTTCTCGTTGCCACAGGCGGCGAGCAGTGCGCCGACGCCGACGGCTCCGCCGGCGGCCAGCAGGCCGCGTCGGGACAGGGAAGGTCTGGGGGTGATGCTCATAGGGACGCACTTCTCTCTGGGGACGCCTGATGAGGGGGCAGCGAGGTTAGGCTAACCTAAACCGCGTGTTGGTCGACAGCCCCCCTGAAGCAGCCGCCGCTCCCGTGGTGCCCCGACGACGGCAGGCCACCCGCTCCGCGGGACTCCTCGTCGCGCTCTGCGTCCTCGGAGCCATCGCCGTCCTCGGCATCGCCGTCGGGTCCAAACAGATCCCCCTGGGGGACGTCTGGCACGGCATCACGCACTACTCCGGCACCGACACCGACGTGATCATTCGCGACGTACGGCTGCCCCGCACCCTCCTCGGGCTGCTCGCCGGCGCGGCGCTCGGCCTGGCCGGCGCGGTCATGCAGGCCCTCACCCGCAACCCGCTCGCCGACCCCGGCGTCCTCGGCATCAACGCCGGCGCCTCCGCCGCCGTCGTCTCCGGCATCACCTTCTTCGGCGTCACCTCGCTCACCTCGTACGTGTGGTTCGCGTTCGTGGGCGCCGCCGTCGTCTCCGCCGCGGTCTACATCCTCGGCGGCACCCGCAACGCCACGCCCGTACGGCTCGCGCTCGCCGGCACCGCGCTCACCGCCGTCCTCACCGGCTACCTCAACGCGGTCAACCTCATGAACACCGCGTCGCTGGACAAGATGCGCTTCTGGACGGTCGGTTCGCTGGCCTCCGCGACCATGCCCACCGTCGAGAGGATCGTCCCCTTCATCGCGGTCGGCGTGGTGCTCGCGCTCCTCGTCGCCCGGCCGCTGAACGCCGTCGCGCTCGGCGACGACCAGGCCCGCGCCCTCGGCGCGAAGCTCACCCGCACCCGCGTCGCCGCCATGGCCGCCGTGACCCTGCTGTGCGGCGCGGCCACCGCCGCCTGCGGGCCGATCGTCTACGTCGGCCTGATGGTCCCGCACGCCGTACGCGCCATCACCGGCCCCGACATGCGCTGGATCCTGCCGTACTCCGCGGTCCTCTCGCCGGTGCTGCTGCTCGGCGCCGACATCCTCGGCCGGGTCGTGGCCCGCCCCGGCGAACTCCAGGTCGGCATCGTCACGGCCGTCATCGGCGGCCCGGTCTTCATCCATCTCGTACGGCGACGGAAGATGGCACAGCTGTGAGCACTCCCACCAAGACCTCCCCGCGCCCCGCCGTGAAGGCGCTGCGCACCGCCGGCGGGCTGTCGGTGCGGCTCCACCTCAGGGCGGTACTCACGGGCGTACTGCTGCTCGTCGTGGCGCTCGCCGCCGGCGTGCTGCTCATCGGCACCGGCGACTTCCCGATGTCCTTCGGCGACGTCCTCACCACCCTCGGGGGCGGCGGCAACCCGGGCCAGGAGCTGATCGTCAACGACCTGCGGCTGCCCAGGGTGCTGGTCGCGCTGCTGGTCGGCGCGTGCTTCGGCCTGGCCGGCGCGGTCTTCCAGACCATCACCCGCAACCCGCTCGGCAGCCCCGACGTGCTCGGCTTCGCGCAGGGCTCCTCCGTCGGCGCCCTGCTCGTCATCGTGTACCTGCAGGGCTCCACCGTCGCCATCGCGATGGGCGCGGTGGCCGGCGGCGTCGTCACCGGCGTCGCGATCTTCCTGCTCGCCTGGAAGCGCGGCGTGCACGGCTACCGCTTCGTGCTTGTCGGCATCGGCGCCTCCGCCATGCTCTACGCCATCGTCCTGTACCTGATGACCAAGGCGAACATCGTCGAGGCGACCCGGGCCACCACCTGGATGACCGGCTCCCTCAGCGGCCGCGACTGGGACCAGGTCTGGCCGCTGGCCGCGGTCTGCGTGATCCTGGTCCCCGTGATCCTGCTCTGCGGCCGGCCGCTGGCCATGCTGGAGATGGGCGACGACTCGGCCGCCGCGCTCGGCGTCAGCACCGGCCGGGTCCGCATCCTCGCGCTGCTGGCCGCCGTCGTCCTGGTCGCGTCCGCCACCGCCGCCGCCGGACCCATCGCCTTCGTCGCGCTCACCGCGCCCCAGCTCGCCCGGCGGCTCACCCGGACCACCGGCCCCAATCTGCTGCCCGCCGCGCTCATGGGCGCCGTGCTGTTGGTCCTCGCCGACCTCGCCTCGCAGCGGATCTTCGGCGCCGACCAGGTGCCGGTCGGCGTCGTCACCGGCGTACTCGGCGGCGGCTACCTGCTGTGGCTGCTGGCCAACGAGCGCAAGGCGGGCCGGGTATGACCGCGCGCCCCGAGGCCCCCACCGCCACCACCCCGCATCCGACCGGCCGTACCACCTCCAGGAGAGCCGAAGTGAGCCGTCTCGCGGCGCAGAACGTCACCCTCGCCTACGACCAGCGGGTCATCGCCGAAAACCTCTCGGTCGAGATCCCGGACAATTCCTTCACGGTCATCGTCGGCCCCAACGCCTGCGGCAAGTCCACCCTGCTGCGCGCGCTCTCCCGGATGCTCAAGCCGCAGGCCGGCTCGGTCCTGCTGGACGGCTCCGCGATCTCCTCGCAGCCCGCCAAGAAGGTCGCCCGCACCCTCGGCCTGCTGCCGCAGTCCTCCACGGCCCCCGACGGCATCACCGTCGCCGACCTGGTCTCCCGCGGCCGCTACCCGCACCAGGGACTGCTGCGCCAGTGGTCCGCCGAGGACGAGCGGATCGTGCAGGAGTCCATGGAGGCCACCGGCATCGGCGAGCTGGGGGAGCGGTACGTCGACGAGCTCTCCGGCGGCCAGCGGCAGCGCGTCTGGATCGCCATGGCCCTCGCCCAGCAGACCCCGCTGCTGCTCCTGGACGAGCCCACCACCTACC
The DNA here is from genome assembly GCF_000718305.1 of Streptomyces niger. Taxonomy (GTDB): domain Bacteria; phylum Actinomycetota; class Actinomycetes; order Streptomycetales; family Streptomycetaceae; genus Streptomyces; species Streptomyces niger. Next base: position 238,431 of record NZ_JOFQ01000013.1, on the reverse strand, counting down.
TCGACATCCAGCACCAGATAGAGGTGCTGGACCTCTGCGCCCAGCTGCACGAGGAGCAGGGCCGCACGCTCGTCGCCGTCCTGCACGACCTCAACCACGCCGCGCGCTACGCCAGCCACATCATCGCGATGCGCGGCGGCGAGGTCGTCGCGGAGGGCGCGCCGGCCGAGGTGGTCACCGCCGACCTCATGGAGCGGGTCTTCCGGCTCAAGTGCCAGATCATCGACGACCCGGAGACCGGCACCCCGCTGATCGTCCCGGCGGCGCGTACGCCCCGTAAGGCGGCCGTCCGCTGAGGCGGCGGCCCGCCGGTACGTGCCCGGACCGCTAGAGCAGCGTCCGGAGCCGCAGCAGGTCGCGGAGGCCGGCCTCCAGCTTCACCCGGCCGCTGCCCCACGCCCGCGCGAAGTGCAGCTCGCCGTCGACCAGCGCGACCAGGTCGTCGCCGGTCATGGCGAGTCTGATCTGCGCCTTCTCCCGCGGCGGGCCCGGTACGGGGGTGACGTCCCGGAGGGTGCCGTCCGCGAGCCGTCCCACGAAGGTGACGTCGAGGTCGGTGATGCGGCAGCTCAGCGAGCGGTCCAGCGCGGCGGCACCGCGCACCGCCCCGTCCGCCGTCGTCGACATGGTGTGTGCCAGCCGGTCCAGGGCGGCGCGGCACTGTTCGAGGGAAGCCATCGACAGGGACGATACGCCGGTCCGGGCCGGCTCGTCCGCCGGTGGCCCGCCGGTTCGCGGTAGCGTCGGGGCATGCACGAGCCGATCTCCGGCGCCGAGCGGCCGGAACCGCAGCCCGACGAACCCGGTGCCGCCCCGGCCCCCGACGAACCCGATCAGGGCGGGCCCGGCCGGCCCGACGAGTCCGGCACCGCCGGTCCGCCGCCGGAGCAGCCCGCCGGCCCGCAGCCGCTGGGTGTACCGGTCACCCCCACCGGGCACGCCGAGGTGGACGACCGGCTGGCCCGGCTGGCGGACGCCGACCACCTCGCCGTCAGCGGCCACCTCCCGGTGTACGAGGATGTGCACCGGGGGCTCCGCGACACGCTGGCCTCCTTGGACCAGCAGCCGGGGCCCCGCCCCGCAGCACGGAACGATCTCAGGAGCTGAACCACAGGTGGCAGGTGTGGCACGACGCCGACTCGACGCGGAGCTGGTGCGCCGCAAGATGGCCCGCTCCCGCGAGCACGCGAGCCAGCTGATCGCCGCGGGCCGGGTGACGGTCGGCGGGCAGCCGGCGAGCAAGCCCGCCACCCAGGTGGAGACCAGCGCCGCGCTGGTGGTCCGCGAGGACGCGAACGACCCGGACTACGTCTCGCGCGGCGGCCACAAGCTCGCCGGGGCGCTGGCCGCCTTCGTACCGCGGGGCCTCAAGGTCGAGGGTCGCCGGGCGCTGGACGCCGGCGCCTCCACCGGCGGCTTCACCGACGTCCTGCTGCGCGCGGGCGCCGGCCACGTCGTCGCCGTGGACGTCGGCTACGGGCAGCTCGCCTGGTCCCTGCAGAGCGATGAGCGGGTCACCGTCAAGGACCGCACCAACGTCCGCGAACTGACCCTGGAACAGATCGACGACATCCCCGTCGACATCGTCGTGGGCGACCTCTCCTTCATCCCGCTGGGCCTCGTGCTGCCGGCGCTCGTGCGCTGCTCGGCGCCGGACGCCGACCTCGTCCTGATGGTCAAGCCGCAGTTCGAGGTCGGCAAGGAGCGCCTCGGCAGCGGCGGCGTGGTGCGCAGCGCGCAGCTGCGGGCCGAGGCGGTGCGCGCGGTGGGGGCCCGCGCCGCGGAGCTCGGACTGGGTGTGCTGGGCGTCACCGCGTCCCCCCTGCCTGGACCTTCCGGCAATGTCGAGTACTTTCTGTGGCTGCGAGCCGGTGCGCCTGCCCTGGACCCGGCGGATGTCGACCGTGCAGTGGCGGAGGGGCCGAGTTGACCACATCTGGAACGTCCGAAGCACCGCAGGACCCGCAGACCGGAACGGTCTCCGTGCCCGCTCCCGAGCCGCTCGCCGGCGGGACCCGTACGGTGTTCCTGCTCACCCACACCGGCCGGGCCGCGGCCGTACGCAGCGCCGAACTGGTCGTCCAGGGACTGCTGCGCTGCGGCATCGGCGTCCGCGTGCTGGCGGCCGAGGCCGCCGATCTGCCGCTGCCGGACTCCGTGGAGCAGGTGGCCACCGAACAGGGCGCGGCCGAGGGCTGTGAACTGCTCGTGGTGTTGGGCGGGGACGGGACGCTGCTGCGCGGCGCCGACTTCGCCCGGACCTCCGGCGTCCCGATGCTCGGCGTCAACCTCGGCCGGGTCGGGTTCCTCGCCGAGGCCGAGCGGGACGACCTGGACAAGGTCGTGGACCGGGTGGTGACCCGCTCCTACGAGGTCGAGGAGCGGATGACCCTCGACGTGCTGGTCCGCAACAACGGCACGGTGGTGCACCGGGACTGGGCGCTGAACGAGGCGTCGGTGGAGAAGGCCGCGCGGGAGCGGATGCTGGAGGTCGTCACCGAGGTCGACGGCCGCCCGGTCTCCCGCTTCGGCTGCGACGGCGTGGTCTGCGCGACGCCGACCGGCTCGACCGCGTACGCGTTCTCCGCGGGCGGCCCGGTGGTCTGGCCGGAGGTCGAGGCGCTGCTGATGGTGCCGATCAGCGCGCACGCCCTGTTCGCCAAGCCGCTCGTCACCTCCCCGGAGTCCGTCCTGGCGGTGGAGGTCCAGCCCAAGACCCCGCACGGCGTCCTGTGGTGCGACGGCAGCCGCTCGGTCGAACTGCCCGCCGGCGCCCGCGTGGAGGTCCGCCGGGGCGCCGTCCCGGTCCGTCTGGCCCGCCTCCACCACGCCTCCTTCACCGACCGCCTGGTGGCCAAGTTCGCCCTGCCGGTGGCGGGGTGGCGCGGAGCGCCGCACTAGCCCGCGAGGCGGGTCGGCCGACGATGGTGGTGGCGCCACGGTGCACCGCTCCTCGTTGACCTGGCTCGGGTCCGGACGTTTGTGCTCAAACTCCCCCGGCTACCGCTGGGAGGTGCCCCCGGACGGGCTGAATGATGGTGCCGGTTTTCCCGAATACACCCAGGTATGGGGTGGGGAGGACATCGCGGGTCGGGCGCTGACCTCGTATGGTCGTATCCGTGTTGGAGGAGATGCGGATCCGGTCCCTGGGCGTCATCGACGATGCCGTCATCGAGCTGTCCCCCGGTTTCACGGCGGTGACGGGCGAGACGGGCGCGGGCAAGACGATGGTCGTCACCAGCCTCGGCCTGCTGCTGGGCGGCCGTGCCGACCCCGCGCTGGTACGCATCGGGGCCAAATCGGCGGTGGTGGAGGGCCGCATCACGGTCGGCCCCGACGCGCCGGCCGCGCTCCGCGCCGAGGAGGCCGGCGCCGAGCTGGACGACGGCGCGCTGCTCATCAGCCGTACGGTCTCCGCCGAAGGCCGCTCCCGGGCGCATGTCGGGGGGCGGTCCGTGCCGGTCGGACTGCTGGGGGAGTTGGCGGACGACCTGGTGGCCGTGCACGGCCAGACCGACCAGCAGGGGCTGCTGCGGCCGGCCCGGCAGCGCCAGGCCCTGGACCGTTACGCCGGGGACGCCGTCTCGGTCCCCCTGGAGAAGTACACCGCCGCCTACCGCAGGCTCCGGGACGTGGCCGCCGAGCTGGACGAGCTGACCACCAGGGCCCGCGAGCGCGCCCAGGAGGCGGACCTGCTCCGCTTCGGCCTGGAGGAGATCGCCGCCGTCGAGCCGGTGGCGGGCGAGGACACCGAACTGGCCGCCGAGGCCGAGCGGCTCGGCCACGCCGAGGCCCTCGCCTCCGCCGCGAACGCGGCGCACGCGGCGCTCGCGGGCGACCCGGCGGACCCCGAGGGCGTCGACGCCACCACCCTGGTCGCCGGGGCGCACCGCGCACTGGAGGCGGTCCGCAGCCACGACCCGGTGCTGGCCGGGCTCACCGACCGGCTCGGCGAGATCGGCATCCTGCTGTCCGACGTGGCCGGCGAGCTGGCCGGTTACGGGGACGGGCTGGACGCCGACCCGCTGCGGCTGGCCGCCGTCGAGGAGCGCCGGGCCGCGCTGACCGGCCTCACCCGCAAGTACGGCGAGGACATCGCGGCCGTCCTCGCCTGGTCCGAGCAGAGCGCCGCGCGCCTCGCGGAGCTGGAGGGCGACGACGACCGGATCGGCGAGCTGACCGCCGAACGCGACGCGCTCCGCGCCGAACTGGGCGAGCTGGCGCAGGCGCTGACCGACGCGCGGGTGGCGTCGGCCGAGCGGTTCGCCGCCGCCGTCACCACGGAGCTGGCCGAACTGGCCATGCCGCACGCCCGGGTGAGCGTGGAGATCCGGCAGACCGAGGTCGCCGAGGACGCGGACGGCGTCGAGGTCGGCGGCCGCAACGTCGCCTACGGGCCGGCCGGCGCCGACGAGGTCGAGCTGCTCCTCGCCCCGCACCCCGGCGCGCAGCCCCGGCCGATCGCCAAGGGCGCCTCCGGCGGTGAGCTCTCCCGCGTGATGCTCGGCATCGAGGTGGTCTTCGCCGGCTCCGACCCGGTGCCGACCTACCTCTTCGACGAGGTGGACGCGGGCGTCGGCGGCAAGGCCGCGGTCGAGGTCGGCCGCCGGCTCGCCCGGCTGGCCCGCTCCGCGCAGGTCGTGGTCGTCACCCACCTCCCGCAGGTCGCCGCGTTCGCCGACCGCCAGCTGCTGGTCGAGAAGACCAACGACGGCTCGGTCACCCGCAGCGGCGTCACCGTCCTGGAAGGCGAGGACCGCATCCGCGAACTCTCCCGCATGCTCGCGGGCCAGGAAGACTCCGAGACGGCCCGCGCGCACGCCGAGGAACTGCTGGAGACGGCGAGGGACGGACGATGACACGCGGCGTCGGAGCGATGCGCTGCGGGGGACCGCCGGCGACGGCCGGGCGGGCTCGTGCCGCGTACGTCGGCCTGCCGACGGCGGCAGGGGTGGGGCGATGAAGGGCGGTGGCACGGCGCGCCTCGCGGTGCTGCTGACCGCGGCCGGCGCCGCCCGCGCCGCGTACACGGGGCTGCGGCGGCGGCCACCGGGCGGCAGCGCGCGCTGGCAGCGCAAGAACTACGCGGGCCGCGGCGTCGACCTGTACGGCGGCCCGGCCGCGGCGCTGGGCGCTGCCGCCGCCGTCGCGACCGCGCCCGGACTGCCCGGCCGGGTCCGTACGGCGGGCACGCTGGCCGTGCTGGCGGCCGGCGGCTGCGGCGCGTACGACGACGTGGCGGGCGCGGACGATCCCCGGCGCGGCTTCCGTGCCCACCTGTCCGCACTGCGTCGCGGCGAGATCACCAGCGGCGCGGTCAAGCTCTTCGGCATCGGTGCCGCCGGCCTCGCGGCGGGCGCGCTCCTCAAGGACCGCCCGGCCGACCGGTTCCTGGCCGGCGTGGTGATCGCGGGCTCGGCCCACTTCGTGAATCTGGTGGACGTGCGCCCCGGCCGGGCGGCCGGGGCGGTCCTCGCGCTCGGCGTCCCGGGACTGCTGCGCCGCGGGCCGGACGGCGTACCGGCCGCCGCACCCGTGGGCGCGGCCGCCGCACTGCTCGCCGACGACCTCGGTGAGCGCACCATGCTCGGGGACGCCGGGGCGCACGCCCTGGGCGCGGCCCTCGGACTGGCGATCGCCGCCACCAACGGCCGGCCGGGCCTGCTGGCCCACGCCGCCGCGCTGACCGCCGCCGCTGCCTCGGGCGACGGCGTCAGCCGGGCCGCGGCGGCGGGCGTCCTCGTCGGGTGACCGCCCCGGCGCGCTCGCGTCCGCCCGCGCCACCGCGGTGCGTCCGGAACAGCCGTACACAAGGGGACATGTCCCCCATGGGAGTGGTCCCGGCGGGCCGCTGACGCGCAGCAGCGGCACAACGGCTTGTCATCGGTGCCCCACGGAGGGCACGGGCTGGCATTCTGGGCGCAGCGCTCCCGCCCGCCCCACCTCCGCACGCCGATCCAGGAGCCCCCGCACTCGTGAGCAGCACACCCGCCCCGCCGCCCGCGCCCTCGTTGCGCACGGTCCAGGTGCTGGGCCGCGGCAGTGCCGGCAGCGCCGCCCATGTGCACGCGCTGTCGGCGGGCCTCGTTGCGCGCGGGGTACGGGTGACGGTCTGCGCCGCGTCCGACGCCGAGGACACGTACGGCTTCACGGGCGTGGGCGCGCGCTTCGAACGGATCCCACCGCGCACGGACCCCGGGAGCATCGCCGCGCTCCGCGCCGCCTGCGCGGACGCCGACGTGGTGCACGCGCACGGCCTGCACGCCGGGCTACGGGCCTCCCTCGCGCTGCGCGGCCGGCGCGTCCCCCTCGTGGTCACCTGGCACACCAAGGTGCACAGCGAGGGCGCGCGGGCCCAGGTGACGCGGCTGCTGGAACGCCGGGTGGCGCGGGCCGCCGCGGTGGTGCTGGGCTCCTGTGTCGAACTGGTCGGCCGGGCCCGCGAGCGGGGCGCCCGGGACGCGCGGCTGGCGCCGCCGGCCGGCCCGCGGCCGCGTACGGACGAGGAGTACGCGCAGGAGCTGGGGCGGCGCGAGAAGCGGCGCGCGGAGTTGGGCGCGCTGGGCCGGCCGCTGCTGCTCACCGTCGGCCGGCTGGACGCGCACCAGGGCCACGACATGCTGCTGGACGCCGCGCACGGCTGGTGCGGCCGCGATCCGCAGCCGCTCGTCGCCGTCGCGGGGGAGGGGCCGCTACGGCCCGCGCTGCAGCAGCGCATCGACGCGGAGGGGCTGCCGGTGCTGCTGCTCGGGCGGCGCGAGGACGTGCCGGGGCTGCTGGCCGCCGCCGACCTGGTGCTGGCGACGGCGCGTTGGGAGGCCCGCTCGGTACTCGCCCAGGAGGCGCTGCGCGCCGGCATCCCGCTGGTCGCCACGGATGTCGGCGGCACCCGCGAACTGGTCGGCCGGGCCGCCGAACTGGTCCCGTACGGTGACGCGCCCCTGCTCTCCCGCACGGTCGTGGAGCTGCTCGACGAGCCGGCCCGGCGGACGGCCCTCACCGACGCCGGGCGGGCCCAGGCCGCCGGCTGGCCGACCGAGGACGACACGGTCGCGCAGGTGCTGAGCGTCTACGACGAGCTGCAGCAGGCCCGGGACTGAGCGGCGCCGCGGGTCAGCCGCCGGAGTCGCGGCACTCTCCGCTGTCGCCGCCGCTGCGGCAGCCGACCGGCCCTCGGTGCTCGGCCGGGGAAACGGTCTTCCGGTGCCTCTCGTGGTACTCCAGCGCGGCGCCGGCCAGCGCCCCGAAAACCAGCACCGCGGCCGCCACGGCCTGGGCGACCGCGGCGATCGGCCGCCGGGTGCGGAAGAGCCGGTAGGAGGCCACCGCGGTGAGCACCGCGAGGACGCCGACGGCGATCAGCCCCCCGACCGTCGCGTCCGCCGCCGCGTCCGCGGCCGCGGCGAAGTCGTCCCCCGAGCCGCCTTTTCGCCACGCGTACATCGCCGCCCCGAACCAGATGACGAACAGCAGCCCCGCGTCCACCGCGAGCAGGAACAGCGCGAGGAAGAGGTCCGCGAACCAGTGGAGACGCGGAGGAGGGGACGCTGCGGGCGCTGAGGTCATGGCCGAGGTCATGGCCGCAGTGTCGCGTCCGGCACCCGCAGCCGCCTGAGTACGCGTACTCAGCCCGGCCTCCCGAGCGGCAGGCGCGCGTACCGCTGGCCGCGCTCCGTGTGGCGCCGCGCGTGCAGCGCCAGCCGGAGCCCCAGCACCGTCTGCGGGTCGTCCAGGTCGGTGCCGAGGAGCTGGGAGATCCGGGCGAGGCGGTCGTAGAGGGTCTGGCGGTTGACGTTCAGATCGCGAGACGTCTCGGCCTTGCGGCCCGCGCTGGCGAGGTACGCCTCCAGGGTGGGCAGCAGCGGCTGGCGCGCGGTGCGGTCGTGGACCAGCAGCGGGCCGATCGCGCGCTCGACGAAGTCGGTGAGCATGCCCTCCTCGCCGTGCTCCCGCATCCGCCACAGCAGGAGTTCGATGTCGAGCCGCCGCGCGTCGTACCACAGGCGCGGCGTCAGCCCCTGCGCCGCGGCCGCGGCCTCCGCGGCGTGCCGCAGGCCGGGGCCGGTCGCGGCCCAGTCGCCGGGCACGCCGACCACGACGACGGGGCGCTGCGCCGCCGGGCGGTCCAGCCCTGCCCGTACGACGCCGGCCCGCAGGGCCTCCGCGATCCGGTCGGCCACGCCGTCCCGGTCCTGGCCCTCGCGCACCCCGACCACCAGCGGTACCCGCCCCTCCACGGGGCGCACGCCGAGCAGGACGGGCGCGCCGAGCGTGGCCAGCTCCTCGCGCAGCGTCTGGGCGAGCAGCGCCCAGCCGGCCGCCGTGGGCAGCCCGGACGGCAGCCGCATCACCACCGGCAGCAGCGCCGCCGCACCGGGCCGGAAGCCCAGCAGCCGGGCCTGGCCCGGCGCCTCGGCGGCGGAGATCCGGCCCTCGGCGAGGTCGGCGAGGAAGTCGCCGCGGCCGCGCGCCGCCAGCCCCTCCTCCTGGCGGGACTGGAGCATGACGACGGCGAGCAGGTCGGCGGCGCGTTCGGCGGCGATGCGGTGGACGGGCGCGAGGGCCGCGTTGACGGGGAGCAGGACGAGCCGGGCCCGTACGGCGTCGGGGCCGTGGCCGCCGCCGGGCACGTCCACCCGCAGGCCCTTCTCGCGCAGGCCTTCCCATGCCTGGAGCGGCTCGGCGTCGGCCGCGCCGCCGTCGTCCGGGCCCGCGGCGTACAGCGGGCTGCCGTCCGGGGCCTCCAGGCAGAGCGGGTTGCCGGTGAAGGCGGCGAGCAGCCGCAGCACTTCGGGGGCGCCGCCGCCGCGCAGCAGGACGTCCGTACAGCGGCGCAGCACCTCGTCGGCGCGGCGCATCAGCGTGTAGTGGCTGTTGACGATCTCGGTGTGGATCTCCTCGGTGACCGAGACGTACGGCACCTCGCGGTGCAGCGCGATCAGCGGCAGGCCGCAGGCGCGGGCGCTCTCGACCAGCGCGGTGGGCAGCGACTCGAAGCGGGCGCCCAGCTCCACGACGAGCGCGGCGATCCCGCGCTCCGCGAGCTTGCGGACGAAGGCCCGCTGCTCGGAGGGGCGGGCGCCGAGCCCGAGGCCGGTGGTCAGCAGCAGCTCGCCGCCCTTGAGCAGCGAGGCGATGTTGGGGACCTCGCCGGCGTGCACCCAGCGGACCGCGCGATCCAGCCCGTCCTCGCCGGTGATCACCTCGGGCAGCCCGCGCCGCAGCGCGGGCAGCTGCAGCGCCCGGCGTACCGTGATCTCGGCTTCGCTCATCACTTCCGACCCCATGGCGTCGAACGCTACCCGTGGCGACGCCCGGCCGCCGCCACGGGAGACCGGGCCGGAGCGGTGCGGCCGCTCCGCGGCGGGCGGTGGGGCGTCAGCCGGACTCGCGGACCACCAGTTCGGCCGGGGTGATGACGGGGGAGAGGGGGATGCCGGGGGCGGCGAGGCGGCGCAGCAGGAGGCGGGCCATGATGCGGCCCATCCCCTCCACGTCCTGGCGGACCGTGGTCAGCGGCGGATCGGCCCAGGCCGCCGGGGCGAGGTCGTCGTAGCCGACCACGGCGACGTCCTGCGGGACCCGCCGGCCGCGGGCGCGCAGCGTGCGCAGGGCGCCGGTGGCCATCAGGTCGGAGCAGGCGAAGACCGCGTCGAGGTCCGGTACGGCGTCCAGCAGCGCGGCCATGGCCTGCTCGCCGCCCTCCGCGGTGAAGCCGCCGTCGGCGACCAGTCGCTCGTCCGCGGCCGGCGCGTCCGGCCCGTCGAGTGCTTCGCGGTAGCCGTCCAGCCGGTCCTGGGCCGAGGTTTGGTCCAGCGGCCCGGTGATGACGGCGATGCGGCGCCGCCCTCGGGAGAGCAGGTGGCGTACGGCCTGCCGCGCGCCGTCGCGGTTGTCGGTGTCGACGTACAGCGGCCCCGCGCCGGCACGGCCGGTGGTGTCCGTCCAGTCCGGGCGGCCGCCGAAGACCGTGGGCAGTCCCGAGGCGCCGGCCATCGCGGGCAGCGGGTCGGCGCGGTGCAGCGAGAACATCAGCGCGCCGTCGACGTGCCCGCCGGCCAGGTAGCGGCCGATGCGCTCGTGGTCCCGGTCGCTCTCGACCATCAGCAGCAGCAACTGGGTGTCGGCGGCGGCCAGTTCGCGGCCGATGCCGCGCAGCTGCTGGGCGAAGAACGGGTCGGAGAAGACCCGGGTCTCCGGTTCGGCGATGATCACGGCGACGGCTCCGGTGCGCCGGGTGACGAGCGAGCGGGCCGCGCTGTTGGGGACGTATCCCAGTTCGTCGACGGCGCGCCGGACCTTCTCGCGGATCTCGGTGCGGACGCCGGTGCCGCCGTTGACGACGCGGGAGACGGTGGCGCGGGAGACGCCGGCCAGCGCGGCCACCGCCTCCAGGGTCGGCCGGGGGCCGCCGGGCACGGACATCAGCGAACTCCTCCTCCGTCTGGGTGGGTTGACGGTACCGCCAGAAGTGGGCAGGGTGACCCTACTTCATTTGAGAGCGCTCTCATCTCCTCCCCCCACAAGGAGCCGTCTCATGATTTCTCGTCGTACCCTGCTCGGCGGCCTCGCCGCGAGCGCCGCCGCCGGTGCCGGCCTCACCCTGGCGAGCCGGGCCGTCGGATCCCCCGCACCGGTCCGTGGCAGGTCCGCCGGCCTCCCCCTGGAGATCGTCAACAACTCCGGGGAGTTCGGCAATTCATCTATATACGTCTACATCGTCGGCAACGACGGCACCCAGCAGGTCCGGGTCACACCCGAGGGCGAACTGAAGCCGGTCGCGGTCGCCGACAACGGCTCGGACGGGTTCACCGACTACGCGATACCGCTCGCCGGGAGCGGCACCACCACCCTCACGCTGCCGAAGATGTCCGGCCGCATCTACACCTCGCTCGGCGGCAAGCTGAAGTTCAAGGCCGTCGAGGACGGCAACGGCAAGGCCGCGCTCGCCTACCCGGCGGGCTGGGTGGACTCCGACCCCAACTACGGGGTGCTGCACGACTGCGCGGAGTTCACCTACAACGACGGCGGAATGTACTGCAACACCACGATGGTGGACATGTTCAGCGTGCCGCTGGCGATCAAGCTGACCGGCGCCAAGGACCAGACGACGGGGCTGCTGAAGGACGGCGCCCGGGACAAGATCTTCTCCGACCTCGCCGGCGTCGAGGGCTTCGACAAGCTGGTCATCGACGACAAGCGGGTCATCGCGCCCGGACACGGCCTGGGCGCCGGGCGGTTCGACGAGAACTACCTGGCCCCCGCCATCGACGAGGCATGGGCCGCCTACGAGTCCAAAGACCTCAAGATCACCACCAATGCCGGCACGTTCACCGGGCGCGCCGCCGGCGGGAAGCTCTCCTTCACCGGCCTGGCGTCCGTCTCCTTCGACAAGCCGAGCACCAAGGACGTGCTCTTCTGCGACGGGGCCCTGGCCGCCCCGAACGACGGCACCACCGGCCCGGTCGCCGCGATCCTGGGCGCCGCCTTCAACCGGGGGACCCTCACCTCGCACGCCGAGCAGCCCACCACCGACCCCGCCACCTTCTACCAGCAGAAGCTCGCCAACCACTACGCCCGCGTGATGCACGAGGCGACGAAGGACGGCAAGGCCTACGGCTTCGCCTTCGACGACGTCGCGAGCTTCGCCTCGTACATCGAGGACGGCGCGCCCAGCCGCTTCACCCTCACGCTGACGCCGTTCTAGACGGCGCAGCCCCACGAACCAGGGCTCCGGCCGTGCCGCAGCGGCACACGGCCGGAGCCCTGTCCGTCGTGCGCGGGCTCAGCCCCCGTACGCGCCGCTGGCCGTCAGGCGCAGCGCCGTGTCGATCAGCGGGACGTGGCTGAACGCCTGCGGGAAGTTGCCGACCTGCCGCTGGAGGCGGGAGTCCCACTCCTCGGCCAGCAGCCCCAGGTCGTTGCGGAGCGAGAGCAGCTTCTCGAAGAGCTTGCGGGCCTCCTCGACCCGGCCGATCATCGCCAGGTCGTCCGCCATCCAGAACGAGCAGGCCAGGAAGGCGCCCTCGTCACCCTCCAGGCCGTCCACGTTCGCCTCCTCGGCGTCGGCGGAGGTGGGGTAGCGCATGATGAAGCCGTCGGGCGTGGACAGCTCGCGCTGGATCGCCTCGATCGTGCCGATGACGCGCTTGTCGTCCGGCGGCAGGAAGCCCATCTGCGGGATGAGCAGCAGCGAGGCGTCCAGCTCCTTGGAGCCGTAGGACTGGGTGAAGGTGTTGCGCTCGGGGTCGTAGCCCTTCTCGCACACGTCCCGGTGGATCGCGTCGCGCAGGTCCTTCCAGCGGTCCAGCGGCCCCTCGACGTCCCCGGACTCGATCAGCTTGATGGTGCGGTCCACCGCGACCCAGGTCATGACCTTGGAGTGCACGAAGTGCCGGCGCGGCCCGCGCACCTCCCAGATGCCCTCGTCCGGCTCGTTCCAGTGCTGCTCCACCCAGCGGATCAGCTTCAGCTGGAGCAGCGAGGCGTAGTCGTTGCGGGCCAGGCCCGTCATGTGGGCGAGGTGCAGGGCCTCGATGACCTCGCCGTACACGTCCAGCTGGAGCTGGTCGGCGGCGCCGTTGCCGACCCGCACCGGCTGGGAGCCCTCGTAACCGGGCAGCCAGGTCAGCTCGTTCTCGCCCAGCTCGCGCTCGCCGGCGATGCCGTACATGATCTGCAGGTTCTCCGGGTCGCCCGCCACCGCGCGGAGCAGCCACTCGCGCCAGGCGCGGGCCTCGTCGCGGTAGCCGGTGCGCAGCAGCGAGGAGAGCGTGATCGCGGCGTCCCGGAGCCAGGTGAAGCGGTAGTCCCAGTTGCGGGAGCCGCCGATGTCCTCGGGCAGGGAGGTGGTGGGGGCCGCGACGATGCCGCCGGTCGGCGCGTACGTCAGCGCCTTCAGCGTGATCAGCGAGCGGATCACCGCGTCCCGGTAGGGGCCGTGGTACGTGCACTGCTCGACCCACTCGCGCCAGAAGTCCGCGGTGGCGGCGAGCGCGTTCTCCGGCTCGGGCAGCGGCGGCTGCTCGCGGTGCGAGGGCTGCCAGCTCATCGTGAACGCGATCCGCTGCCCCGCCTCGACGGTGAAGTCGGAGTATGTCGTCAGGTCCTCGCCGTGCGTCTCGGCGGTGGTGTCGAACCACACCGAGTCCGGGCCCGCGACCGCGGCGGTGCGGCCGTCGACCTGGTGCACCCACGGCACCACCCAGCCGTAGGAGAATCGCATCCGCAGCGACGAGCGCATCGACACCCGGCCGCTGACGCCTTCCACGATGCGGATCAGCTGCGGGGCGCCCTCGCGCGGCGGCATGAAGTCGATCACTCGTGCCGTGCCCTCGGGGGTGTCCCACTCCGACTCCAGGATCAGCGAGTCGTCGCGGTACCGGCGGCGGTCGGCGGCGGCCGGTTCGCCTTCCGCTTCCGCGGCCGGGCCCAGGCGCCAGAAGCCGTGCTCCTCGGTGCCCAAGAGGCCCGCGAACACCGCGGGTGAGTCGAACCGGGGAAGGCACAGCCAGTCGACCGCGCCGTCCCGGCAGACGAGTGCGGCGGTCTGCATGTCGCCGATGAGTGCGTAGTCCTCGATGCGCCCGGCCACGTACAACTCCCGTTCGAACTGGGGTGACGCCCCCCGTGGGACGTGTCGGTCTTCCGTCCTGCCCATTGAAAACCCCGCCGAGCTGCTGGTCCGGTGAGCGGGTCGGGGCGATGCCGTTTCCGGACGGCTCTGTGCGAGTGCCCGAGCAGGATACGACGCGTACGGAAGATCCGCGCGACCCTCCGCTTCCCGGGACTGGGCCGAACGGGTGGCCTCCGTCACGTCGGGCCCCGGATACGGGGAGCGATTCATTCCGCCCCGCGCGGGCGGGAGCGACCACGCTCCGTCGCTGATAGCCTGGTACCCCGTGGACCGGTGGGCCGGAAGAAAGTCCCGGCACCCCCGACCGCAGCGACGGCACCCCGTGGAATCCGGGATCGCGCCGCTCCGCTTTTCACCTCGCGACCACGGGAGCTCCCTCTTGGCCATGCCGCCCAGTGCTTTTCCGAAGAGCACAGTTTCGACGACCAAGCACATCTTCGTCACCGGGGGCGTCGCGTCCTCGCTCGGCAAGGGGCTCACCGCCTCCAGCCTGGGTGCGCTCCTCAAGGCGCGAGGCCTGCGGGTCACGATGCAGAAGCTGGACCCGTACCTCAACGTCGACCCCGGCACGATGAACCCCTTCCAGCACGGCGAGGTGTTCGTCACCAACGACGGCGCCGAGACCGACCTGGACATCGGCCACTACGAGCGCTTCCTGGACGTCGACCTCGACGGCTCCGCGAACGTCACCACCGGCCAGGTCTACAACACCGTGATCGCCAAGGAGCGGCGCGGCGAGTACCTCGGTGACACGGTGCAGGTCATCCCGCACATCACCAACGAGATCAAGCACCGCATCCGCCGGATGGCGACCGAGGACGTCGACGTCGTCATCACCGAGGTCGGCGGCACGGTCGGCGACATCGAGTCGCTGCCGTTCCTGGAGACCGTCCGGCAGGTCCGCCACGAGGTCGGCCGGGACAACGTCTTCGTCGTGCACATCTCGCTGCTCCCGTACATCGGCCCCTCCGGCGAGCTGAAGACCAAGCCGACCCAGCACTCCGTCGCCGCGCTGCGCAACATCGGCATCCAGCCCGACGCGATCGTGCTGCGCGCCGACCGCGAGGTGCCCGTCTCCATCAAGCGCAAGATCTCGCTGATGTGCGACGTGGACGAGGCCGCCGTCGTGGCCTGCAAGGACGCGCCGTCGATCTACGACATCCCGAAGGTGCTGCACACCGAGGGCCTGGACGCCTACGTCGTGCGCAAGCTCGACCTGCCGTTCCGGGACGTGGACTGGACCCAGTGGGAGGACCTGCTGGACCGCGTCCACAACCCGAACCACGAGGTCAAGGTCGCGCTGGTCGGCAAGTACATCGACCTGCCCGACGCCTACCTCTCGGTCTCCGAGGCGATGCGCGCCGGCGGCTTCGCCAACCGCGCCCGCGTGAAGATCAAGTGGGTCACCTCCGACGACTGCCGCACCCCGGCCGGCGCCCAGGAGCAGCTCGGCGACTGCGACGCGATCCTGATCCCCGGCGGGTTCGGCGAGCGCGGCGTGGAGGGCAAGCTGGAGGCCATCACCTACGCCCGCGAGAACAAGGTGCCGCTGCTGGGCATCTGCCTGGGCCTGCAGTGCGTCGTCATCGAGGCGGCGCGCAGCCTGGCGGGCATCAAGGGCGCGAACTCCACCGAGTTCGACCCGGCCGCCGCCGACCCGGTCATCTCCACCATGGCCGAGCAGCTGGACATCGTCGCCGGCGAGGGCGACATGGGCGGCACGATGCGGCTCGGCATGTACCCGGCCAAGCTCGCCGAGGGCTCCATCGTCCGCGAGGTCTACGGCAACGAGCAGTACGTCGAGGAGCGCCACCGCCACCGCTACGAGGTCAACAACTCCTACCGCAGCGAGCTGGAGAAGAAGGCGGGCCTGCTGTTCTCCGGCACCTCCCCGGACAACAAGCTGGTGGAGTACGTCGAGTACCCGCGCGAGGTGCACCCCTACCTGGTCGCCACCCAGGCGCACCCGGAGCTGCGCTCCCGCCCGACCCGCCCGCACCCGCTCTTCGCGGGTCTGGTGAAGGCGGCCGTGCAGCGGCAGGAAGAGGCGGGCCAGACCGGTAAGAGCGCCGGCAAGGCCGCCGGCAAGTAGGGAACCGGCCGACCGATACGGTTACCGGGGTGCGGGCTTTGCGGCCCGTACCCCGGTTTCTGCTTGTTTGGGAGGACGCGCATGGCCATCAAGGACACCCCCGAGGAGTGGCGGATCACCGCGACGGCGACCCCGTTCACCGGCAACAAGACCAGCGTCCGCACGGACGAGGTCGTCATGCCGGACGGCTCCACCGTGAAGCGGGACTACCAGGTCCACCCCGGCTCGGTGGCCGTTCTGGCCCTGGACGACGAGGGCAAGGTCCTGGTGCTGCGCCAGTACCGGCACCCGGTACGGCACAAGCTCTGGGAGATCCCGGCCGGTCTGCTGGACGTGCCGGGCGAGAACCCGCTGCACGCCGCCCAGCGCGAGCTGTACGAAGAGGCGCACGTCAAGGCCGAGGACTGGCGGGTGCTGACCGACGTCTTCACCACGCCCGGCGGCTGCGACGAGGCCGTGCGGATCTTCCTGGCCCGCGGCCTGTCCGAGGCGGAGGGCGAGCGCTTCGAGGTCGAGGAGGAAGAGGCCGACATGGAGCTGGCCCGGGTCCCGGTCGCCGACCTCGCGCGCGGCGTACTGGCGGGCGAGCTGCACAACAACTGCCTGGTCGTCGGCGTGCTGTCGCTGCTGGCCGCGCAGTCGGGCGACGGCCTGGACGCGCTGCGCCCGGCCGAGGCGCCCTGGCCGGCCCGCCCGTTCCAGGCGTGAGGCTCCGGCTGTTCCCAGCGTGAGGCTCCGCCTGTCCCCGGCGTGACCGGAGGGACCCGGGGAGAACCCTGGGTCCTTACCGGAATCTTGTCTCCCATTTTTGTCGGATTAACGCGGTATGTCCGCCGTGATCCGCGCCTCCTTTGAACTACGCTCGACAAATCCCGGCCGTAGAGGCGGCCGGCTCGTACGCGCGCAAGTGAACGGGAGCGTGGCCCGTGGCGGAGCAGGCGGTGGACACCGGACGGTCGGTGACGGCGTCGGGGCCCGGACGTAGAGGAGCGGGCCGGACCGGCGCCCCGGCGGCGACCGCCCCGCCGGCACCCTTCTTCGCCGGCCGCGGCCGCGAACTGGCCGCCCTGCGCAGCGACATCGAGCGCGCCGGGCTGGACACCCTCTCCGGCCGCAAGGGCGCCCGCAGCCGGGTGCTGCTGATCGCCGGCCGGCCCGGCTCGGGACGCAGCACCCTCGCCGCCGAACTCGCCCGGCACCTGGCCGGCGACTACCCGGACGGCGTGCTGCGATCCTCGCTGAGCACCGCCGACGGACAACCCGTACCCACCGCGTCCGCGGCGCGTGACCTGCTCACCCAGCTCGGCGAGCGGGTGCCGGCGGGCGCGGAGGAGGACGAGCTGACCGAGGCGCTGCGCGGCGCCCTGGCCGACCGGCGCGCCCTGCTCCTGCTGGACGACGCGGCCGGCGCCGAGCAGGTCGACCCGCTGCTGCCGGACGCCCCCGACTGTCTGGTCCTCGCGGTCTCCGAAGGGCCGCTGACCGGCATCACGGACGTCCGGCCCTGCACCCTCGGCGGCCTGGACACCGCGGCCGGGGTGGAGATCCTGACCCGGTACGCGGGCAGCATCCGCATCACCGTCGACCCGCGCACCGCCGAGCAGCTCGTCCAGGACTGCGGCGGCCAGCCCGCCGCGCTGGTGCTGGTCGGCGGCTGGCTCGCGACGCACCCCAAGTCCTCCCTCTCCGACCTGCGGCGGGCGCTGTTCCTGCTGCCGGCGGACGAGGAGGAGGCCGTACCGGTGTCCCGCTCGCTGACCCGTGCCTTCCGGTTGACGTACGAAGCGCTGCCGGCACCCGCGGCGCGCATACTGCGGCTGCTCTCGCTCGCCCCGGCCGGCCTCGTCGACGCGCACACGGCGTCCGCGCTGGCCGGCTGCTCCGTGGAGGCCGCCGAATCCACCCTGCGGGACTTCGCGGCCATGGGGCTGCTCCGGCCGGTGGCGCCGACGGGAGCGCTCCCAGCGGGGGAGTCCGCCGACGGGCCCGACCCGCTGGCCGCGCTCCCGCCGCAGTACCGGGTGCCCGGCTGCCTCGCGCCGCTGCTGCGCGCCCGGCTCCAGGCCCACGAGCGCCCCGCCGAGATCCAGCTCTCCCGGGCCCGGATGCTGGAGCGGACCGTACGGCAGCTGATGTCCTGCCGGGCGATGGGCGAGCCCGCCGGATCCCCGGCCCGCGAGCGGACCTCAGGGCTGCCGCGGTCGCTGCGCTTCGGGTCCGTCCCCGAGGCCGCGGCCTGGCTGCGCACCCGCCGCCCGGCCCTGCTCGACTCGGCCCGGATCGCCGTCGCGGACGGCGAGCTGGACACCCTGGACCGGCGGCTGATGGCCGGACTGGTGCGGGCGCTGCTCGCCCACGAGACCCCCGAGGCGGCGGCGCCCGACCTCTACGGGCTGCACGGCCTGGTCCTGGAGGTCGCCGAGCGGCGCGGCCTGGCCCGCGAGAAGGCCGCCGCGCTGCTGAACCTCGGCGACCTGGACGCGCAGGCCGGCCGGTCGCGGAAGGCGCTGGGGCGGTACCGGGGGGCGCTGGAGTCGGCGCGCGCGGTGAAGGACGCGGTCGCGACCGGCCGTGCGCTGGAGTCGCTGGGCGCCACGTATGCCGAGCTGGGGGACTGGCAGCGGGCCGCCGACTGGTACGGGCGGGCGCTGGAGCTGCGGCTCTCCCGCGGCCACACGGCCGAGGCGGCGCGGCTGCACGGCCGGCTGGGCGCGGTGCACACGCAGGCCGGCCGCTGGGCCGAGGCGCTCCGGGAGTGGCGCGCCGCACACGGGGCGTACCGCCGGGCCGGTGACCCGGTGGGGCTCGCGCGGGCCATGGGGGAGACGGCGCGGGTGCAGGAGTACGCCGGGCGGCCCGAGCAGGCGCTGCGGACCTGCTTCGAGGCGCTGGAGCTGGCCAGGAAGGCGGCGGACGGGCGGCTGGAGGCGGCGCTGCAGCTGCGGATTGCGGACACCTTCGAACGGCTCGGTGACCCGGCGGCGGCAAGGCTGCATCGGGGCCTCGGAGAGGGACTCCTGGCGGATCACCCGGCCTGACCTACGAAATCGGTGGCGGTTCACGGAAAAGAAATTGCTTTGCAAGGCTAGACAACAAGAGCTCCTTCAATAGACTGGCAGAGCCGCGCCTCTCGCGGTCACATCCGTCATGCGTCTGTATGTGCGGATATTTCTCTGCAAGCTCTCATTCAAGGACCGTGATCGACGTGAAGGTCGGCATCCCCCGCGAGGTCAAGAACAACGAGTTCCGCGTGGCCATCACGCCTGCTGGTGTCCACGAGCTCGTCCGCAACGGACACCAGGTGTACGTCGAGAAGGACGCCGGCCTCGGCTCCTCGATCACGAACGAGGAATACGTCTCCGCGGGCGCGAACATCCTCGACACCGCCGACGAGGTCTGGGCCACCGCCGACCTGCTGCTGAAGGTGAAGGAGCCGATCGCCGAGGAGTACCACCGCCTCCGCAAGGACCAGACGCTCTTCACCTACCTGCACCTGGCCGCCTCCAAGGAGTGCACGGACGCGCTGCTGGAGTCGGGCACCACGGCGATCGCGTACGAGACCGTCGAGACCGCCAACCGCCAGCTGCCGCTGCTCGCCCCGATGTCCGAGGTCGCGGGCCGCATCGCCCCGCAGGTCGGCGCGTACCACCTGATGCGCCAGGCCGGCGGCCGCGGCGTGCTGCCCGGCGGCGTCCCCGGCGTCCACGCGGGCAAGGCCGTCGTCATCGGCGGCGGCGTCTCCGGCTGGAACGCCGTGCAGATCGCGGTCGGCCTCGGCTTCCACGTCACGCTGCTCGACAAGGACATCAACAAGCTCCGCGAGGCCGACAAGATCTTCGGCACCAAGGTGCAGACCGTCGTCTCCAACGCCTTCGAGCTGGAGAAGGCCGTCGTCGAGGCCGACCTCGTCGTCGGTGCGGTCCTCATCCCGGGCGCCAAGGCCCCGAAGCTGGTCACCAACGAGCTCGTCGCCAAGATGAAGCCCGGAAGTGTCCTTGTCGACATCGCGATCGACCAGGGCGGCTGCTTCGAGGACTCCCGTCCCACCACCCACGCCGAGCCGACCTTCCAGGTCCACAACTCGGTCTTCTACTGCGTCGCCAACATGCCGGGCGCGGTGCCGAACACCTCCACCCACGCGCTCACCAACGCGACGCTGCCCTACATCGTCGAGCTGGCCAACCGCGGCTGGGTCGAGGCGCTCCGCCGGGACCCCGCGCTGGCCAAGGGCCTCAACACCCACGACGGCAAGGTCGTCTACGCCGAGGTCGCCGAGGCGCACGGCCTGGAGTCCGTCGAGCTGAGCACGCTGCTGGGCTGATCCGTCAACACGGCGCGTCAACACCACGCGCACGGCCGGGCCTTGAGACTTTCGGGCCCGGCCGGTCGCGTTTGCGACAGATTTTCGCGACCGTCCGCCGGGGGCCTCCGACGAGCCCTCCGCAACTCGTAACGAACGTCTCTCTTCGACCCTTTCGCACACCCCCGAAACCTCACGGATGTGTGCCGCGCGCCCTTGACATCAAGGTGTTCCCTTGCCGACACATCGTGCCGGGTCCGGTGGATTGTGTTGCTGCGGACGCCCGACACGCCATAGAGTCGCCAACCGTCGGCATGGTGTCACGCTGACCTATCGATAAGTTTCCTGGTCACATCCAAGGAGGTAAGACGACTTGTGAATGAGTCGACATTTACTCCCGGAGGTGGTCGACCAGGAGCGGTTGCACGGGGCCAGGGTCCCTCGGGGCACGAGGCTGTCGGCTCCGTCGCTGTCCACACCTTCGCAGCCCAGAAGAGCATGACGACGACAGCCCACCAGAGCATGGACGGCCATCAAGTGAACGCCATGGCCGGCGACCAGGGCGGCACAGACCCGGCCCGTTTCGCCGACTACGACGACCTGCCCGAGGGGCACTTCTACGATCCGGACGCGGAGTACGAGCCGGACCCCGAGTACGCGGCGACGCTCGCGCCGGACGCCGCGCGCCAGCGCCGCGAGCGCATCGGCCCGACCGGCCGGCCCCTTCCCTACTTCCCGATCCCCGGGCCGCTCTCCGAGCACGGCCCGGCGAAGATCATCGCGATGTGCAACCAGAAGGGCGGGGTCGGCAAGACGACCTCGACCATCAACCTGGGTGCCGCGCTCGCCGAATACGGCCGCCGCGTACTGCTCGTCGACTTCGACCCGCAGGGCGCCCTCTCGGTCGGCCTCGGCGTCAACCCGATGGAGCTGGACCTGACGGTCTACAACCTGCTCATGGAGCGGGGCATGTCGGCCGACGAGGTCCTGCTGAAGACCGCGGTCCCCAACATGGACCTGCTCCCCAGCAATATCGATTTGTCAGCCGCCGAGGTGCAGCTCGTCAGCGAGGTCGCGCGCGAGTCGACCCTGCAGCGCGCCCTGAAGCCGCTGCTGGCCGACTACGACTACATCGTGATCGACTGTCAGCCCTCGCTCGGTCTGCTCACGGTCAACGCGCTGACGGCGGCTCACAAGGTCATCGTCCCGCTGGAGTGCGAGTTCTTCGCGCTGCGCGGTGTGGCGCTGCTGACCGAGACGATCGAGAAGGTCCAGGAACGGCTCAACCCCGAACTGGAGCTGGACGGCATCCTCGCCACGATGTACGACTCGCGCACCGTGCACAGCCGTGAGGTGCTCGCGCGCGTGGTGGAGGCCTTCGACGATCACGTGTACCACACCGTGATCGGCCGGACGGTCCGCTTCCCCGAGACCACGGTCGCGGGCGAGCCCATCACCACGTACGCCTCCAACTCCGTGGGTGCCGCCGCCTACCGCCAGCTCGCCAGGGAGGTGCTCGCCCGGTGTCACGCCGAGTGAGTCTGCCCGGCGCCGATGAGCTGTTCCGCACCACCGGGGGGACGGCGCTGCAGTCCTCCTCGCCCCGCCGGCCGGCGAACGGCACCCCCGCGAACGGCGAGGCACCCCGCGTGCCGGCGCCCGGCGGCGAAGCCGACCCGACCGCGCCGCAGCAGGGGGGCGCCGCACAGCGCCGCCCGGAGGGCGAACCCGCTGCCGCGGCGTCCGGGGCCTCGGTGCCCGCGGAGCAGCACAGCGGACGCGACACGGCCGACGAGGCCGCCAAGGAGCGCCGCCGGCAGGAGGCGGCGGCCGCGGGCGCGCCCGCGGCGGGGAGCCCCGCCCGGCGGCGTGGCGGCCGGGGCGCGAACCGCCGCCCCAGCGGCCGGGAACGGCACGACGAGAAGATCACCGTCTACGTGTCCGCCGAGGAGCTGATGGACCTGGAGCACGCGCGCCTGGTCCTGCGCGGCGAGCACGGGCTCGCGGTGGACCGCGGCCGGATCGTCCGGGAGGCCGTCGCGGTCGTCCTGGCGGACCTGGAGTCCCGCGGGGACGCCAGCATCCTCGTGCGGCGGCTGAGGGGCCGCTGAGCGGCTCCTGAGGGCCATGCTGCGGAACTCCGGCCGCCCGGGCGGCCGGGTCCGTGCCCGCGGGGCCCCTGCGGGTTAGCCTTCCGGCACCGGCGGGGGGCGCCCGCCGGTGACCAGCCCGGCGCCGTGCGCGGCACGGGACCGCAGCGTATGGACCACGATGCCGACGAGCCACGACGACCCCTCAGCGCCCGCCCCGCGCACCCCGCGCCGCTCCCTGGGCCACGGCCCGGGCACGCCGCCGCCCCCGGAGCCCGCCCCGGAAGCCCCCGCGCTCCCGGCCGCGGCGACGCCGGCGGACCCCGAACCGGAGCGGGCAGCGGCCGCGACCCCAGAGCCGGATCGGGCAGCGGCCGAGGCTCCGGAGCCGGAGCCGGTAGCGGCCGCGGTCCCTGAAGAGGCCACGGTCGAGGCCCTTGAGGCGGAGCCCGAGGCCGTACACGAAGAGGCGGAGCCCGAGGCCGTACACGAAGGGGACGCCGAGGCGGGCCCCGAGGGGGAGCCCGAAGCCGTACCCGAAGAGGGCGGGCCCGCCGGGCCCTCGGACGCGACCGTCACCGGGGACGGCAGGTTCACCCTGCACCTGGCGAACTTCGAGGGCCCCTTCGACCTCCTCCTGCAGCTGATCTCCAAGCACAAGCTGGACGTCACCGAGATCGCCCTCTCGCAGGTCACCGACGAGTTCATGGCGCACATCCGGGCCATGGGCCCGGACTGGGACCTGGACCAGACGACGGAGTTCCTGGTCGTCGCGGCGACCCTGCTGGACCTGAAGGCCGCCCGGCTGCTGCCCGCCGCCGAGGTCGAGGACGAGGCGGACCTCGCCCTCCTGGAGGCGCGCGACCTGCTCTTCGCCCGACTGCTGCAGTACCGCGCGTACAAGGAGATCGCCGACATCTTCAGCCGCCGCCTGGAGGACGAGGCGCGCCGCTACCCCCGTACCGTCGGGCTCGAACCGCACCACGCCGAGCTGCTGCCCGAGGTCGTCATCAGCATCGGTGCCGAGGGGTTCGCCAAGCTGGCCGTGAAGGCGATGCAGCCCAAGGCCAAGCCGCAGGTGTACGTCGATCACATCCACGCCCCGCTGGTCAGCGTGCGCGAACAGGCCGAGGTGATGGTGGCGCGGCTGCGCGTGGCGGGCGAGGCGTCCTTCCAGGAGCTGACCGAGGACGCCCCGGACACCCTCACGGTGGTCGCCCGCTTCCTGGCGCTCCTGGAGCTGTACCGCGAGCGCGCGGTGGCCCTGGACCAGCCCGAGGCGCTGGGCGAGCTGATGGTCCGCTGGGCCGGTACGGAGGACGGGTCCGAGCCCGTCGTCACGGACGAGTTCGACCGCCCGGCGGAGCAGCGGACCGACGAGAAGCCCCAGAAGGAGACGGAGACGGCATGAGCGCCCACAGCACGGAGCGGACCGGCCCCGCCGTCGGCGGCGGAGAGGCCGTCGGCGAACAGGCGATCAGCCCTGAAGGGGCCGTCGGCCCCGAGGAGACGTACGACCTCCCCGAGGCGCAGGCCCCCGAGGTCCCCGAAGCGCCGCCCGGCGCCCTCGGGGTCGCGGCGCTGGACCTGAAGCCCGCGCTGGAGGCCGTCCTGATGGTCGTCGACGAGCCCGCCACCGAGGAGCACCTCGCCAAGGTGCTGCAGCGCCGCCGCCGGGACGTGGCGATCGCGCTGCGCGAACTGTCGGACGAGTACGCCCGGCAGGGCCGCGGCTTCGACCTGCGGCTGGTCGCGGGCGGCTGGCGGTTCTACACGCGCCCGGAGTACGCCGACGCCGTGGAGGCCTTCGTCCTGGACGGCCAGCAGGCCCGGCTGACGCAGGCCGCATTGGAGACTCTGGCCGTGGTCGCGTACCGTCAACCGGTCAGCCGGTCCCGGGTCTCTGCCGTACGCGGTGTCAACTGCGACGGCGTGATGCGCACCCTCCTCCAGCGCGGTCTGGTCGAGGAGGCGGGCACGGAAGGCGAAACAGGTGCGATCCTGTACAGGACGACGAACTACTTTCTGGAGCGGATGGGCCTGCGGGGCCTGGACGAGCTCCCCGAGCTCGCCCCGTTCCTCCCCGAGGCGGACGCGGTCGAGGGCGATTCCCGGGAAGGTGTGCCGTCGTTCGACGTAGACGACAGCGGCGACTCCCACACGGGTCAGACGAACCAGACGGATCATTGATGCGAAGCAGCGGCAGGAACAGCAGCGGTAGCAACAACTACCGGGGCGCGGGCAACAAGCGCGACGAGAAGCAGAAGCGCGCGGGGAAGCCGCGTCCCGAGGAGCGCCGCTACGACGTGGGCGGGTCCGGCTCGGGCGGCCCCGGCGACGGGCCCCGCAAGGGGCGCGGCGCGGCGGCCCGCGGCGGCGCCAAGGGCGGCCCGAAGACCGGCGCCAAGGGCAGCCCTCGGAGCCAGGAGGGCAAGGGCGCCAAGGGCTCCCGCGGCCGCGGTTCCGGGCCGGCCCGCCCCCGCGAGTACGACGCGAAGATCGAGGAGCGCAACCGCGCCCGGTACGACAAGCCGGAGATCAAGACGCCCAAGACCTTCGGTGACCAGGAGGGCGAGCGGCTGCAGAAGGTGCTGGCCCGGGCGGGCATGGGCTCCCGGCGCGCCTGCGAGGACCTGATCGACGAGGCCCGCGTCGAGGTGAACGGGCAGATCGTCCTGGAGCAGGGCGTCCGCGTCGACCCGGAGAAGGACGAGATCAAGGTGGACGGCCTGACCGTCGCCACCCAGTCCTACCTCTTCTTCGCGCTGAACAAGCCGGCCGGCGTCGTCTCCACCATGGAGGACCCCGACGGCCGCCAGTGCCTGGGCGACTACGTCACCAACCGCGAGACCCGGCTCTTCCACGTCGGCCGGCTGGACACCGAGACCGAGGGCATCATCCTGCTCACCAACCACGGGGAGCTGGCGCACCGCCTGACCCACCCGCGGTACGGCGTGCAGAAGACCTACCTCGCCGCCATCCAGGGCCCGCTGCCGCGTGAGATCGGCAGGATGCTCAAGGACGGCATCCAGCTGGAGGACGGCTACGCCCGCGCCGACCACTTCCGGGTCGTGCAGCAGACCGGCAAGAACTACCTCGTCGAGGTCACGCTGCACGAGGGCCGGAAGCACATCGTGCGCCGGATGCTCGCCGAGGCCGGCTTCCCGGTCGACAAGCTCGTCCGGACCTCGTTCGGGCCGATCTCGCTGGGCGACCAGAAGTCCGGCTGGCTGCGCCGGCTGACCAACACCGAGGTCGGCATGCTGATGCGCGAGGTCGACCTCTAGGCGGTACCGGGCCGCTATCGGGGCGGGGTACCCGTCGGCGGCAGTTGCGGCAGCGGTGGACCACCCCTTATCGTCACGGTGACGACTAAGGGGTGGTTTTTTTCATGTCCGCGAAGGATCCCGCGACCGGCTCGATGCTCGGGCTCGCCCTCGGTGACGCGCTCGGCTACCCGACCGAGTTCAGGAGCGTGGCGTCGATCGAGGCCACGTACGGCCCCTGGCGGCAGCTGGAGCTGCCCCGGCCGGCCCTCGTCACCGACGACACCCAGATGACGCTGGCCCTCGGCCGCGGCCTGCGCACGGCGATGGAGCACGGCCCGCTCACCGCCGCGACGCTGGAGCCCCCGGTCCGTCAGGAGTTCATCGACTGGTGGCGCTCCCCGGAGAACAACCGCGCCCCCGGCAACACCTGCCTCACCGCCTGCCGGGTGCTCAGCGAGCCCGGCCGCCCCTGGGTCGCGGCCAGCCAGACCGGCTCCAAGGGGTGCGGCGCCAACATGCGGGTCGCGCCCATCGGCCTCGCGCCCGGCCTGACCGACCAGCAGCGGGCCGGCGCCGCCCAGCTCCAGTCGGCCCTCACCCACGGCCACCCCACCGCCCTCGCGGCCAGCGACCTCACGGCGTGGGCGGTGCGGCTCCTGGCCCAGGGCGCGGACCCGGCGGAGCTGCCCACGCTGCTCCGGATCTACGTGCACGGCAACCGCACCACCTACCACGGCGACTGGCTCGGCGACCTGTGGCAGCACGCCGGTGCCGCGTCGCCCGAGGCGTTCATCGCGTACGGCTGGGACGAGTGCCGGGGCGTCCTGGACCGGCTGGACGCCGCCCTGCGCACGCCCGACCCGGAGACCGACCCCTGCCTCTCCGTCGGCGAGGGCTGGATCGCGGAGGAGGCGCTGGCCGCCGGGCTGCTCTGCTTCCTGCTCTTCCCCGAGGACCCGGTGTCGGCGCTGCGCCGCGGCGCCTGCTCCGCCGGCGACTCCGACTCCCTCGCCTGCCTGGCCGGCGCCTTCGCCGGCGCCCACCTCGGCGCGGACGCCTGGCCCACGGCCTGGACCGACCGCATCGAGTACCGCGAGGAGCTGCTGGCGCTGGGCGCGCTGTGGGACGCGGCGGCCTGACCGCCGTCCGACCGCCGGGACGCCCGTCTCGCAGGGCGGGCGCGCGCGGCGGCCGGGCCCGGCGGTCGATACGCTGATCAGGCAGGTAGGGACGTACGCCCGCGAGCGGTGCGTACGCGAACACGAGGAGCAGGACGTGGCGGTACGTGCGGTCCGAGGGGCCGTCCAGCTGGAGCGGGACGAAGCGGAGCACATGCACGAGCAGGTCGCCGAGCTGCTGACCGCCATCCTGGAGCGGAACAGCCTCGTGCCGGACGACCTGATCAGCGTGTGGTTCACGGCCACGCCCGACCTGCACAGCGACTTCCCCGCCGTCGCGGCGCGCAAGCTGGGCATCACCGACGTCCCGCTGATCTGCGCGCAGGAGCTGGACATCGCGGGGGCCATGCCGCGCGTGGTGCGGATCCTGGCGCACGTCGAGAGCGCGCGCGACAAGTCCGAGATCGCCCACGTCTACCTCGGCGCGGCCGGCGCGCTGCGGAAGGACATCGCCCAGTGAGGACCGCGATCGTCATCGGGACGGGCCTGATCGGCACGTCCGCCGCGCTGGCGCTCAGCGCCCGCGGCGTCCGGGTGCACCTCGCCGACCATGACGCGGCGCAGGCCCGGACGGCCGCGGCGCTCGGCGCGGGCACCGTGGAGGAGCCCGAGGCGCCCGTCGACCTGGCGATCGTGGCGGTGCCGCCGGCACACGTCGCGGCGACCCTGGCGGACGCGATGCGGCGCGGCACGGCCCGCGCGTACCTGGACGTGGCCAGCGTCAAGGGCGGACCGCGGCGCGAGCTGGCGGACCTCGGCCTGGACCTCACGCCGTACATCGGTACGCACCCGATGGCCGGCAAGGAGCGGTCCGGGCCGCTCGCCGCGACCGCCGACCTCTTCGAGGGCCGGCCCTGGGTCCTCACGCCCACCCCCAACGGCGACACCGAGGTCCTCAACCTCGCCCTCGAACTCATCGCCCTCTGCCGCGCGGTCCCGGTCGTCATGGACGCCGACGCGCACGACCGGGCCGTGGCCCTGGTCAGCCACACCCCTCAGCTGGTCTCCAGCCTGGTCGCGGCGCGCCTGCGGGGTGCCGACGAGACCGCCGTACGGCTGTGCGGCCAGGGCATCCGTGATGTGACGCGGATCGCCGCCTCCGACCCCGGCATGTGGATCGATATCCTCTCCGCCAACCCCGGGCCGGTCGCGGACGTCCTGTCGGAGATCGCGGCCGACCTGGACGAGACGGTGCAGTCGCTGCGCGCCCTGCAGTCCGCGGACGAGGCCGAGCGCGGCGCGGGCGTCGGCGGCATCGAGGACGTGCTGCGGCGCGGCAACGCGGGCCGCGAGCGGGTGCCGGGCAAGCACGGCGCGGCGCCGGCCGCGTACGAGATCGTCGCCGTGCACATCGGCGACCAGCCGGGCGAGCTGGCGCGGATCTTCGCGGACGCCGGGCAGGCAGGCGTCAACATCGAGGACGTCCGTATCGAGCACGCGACCGGCCAGCAGGCGGGCTTCATCCAGCTCACGGTCGAGCCCTCGGCCGTACCGGTGCTGACCGCGGCGCTCCGCGAGCGCGGCTGGTCCATCCGGCAGTAGACGGTCCGGCGGACGCCCCCGGAAGCGTCACAAATCCCCCACGTCCGTGCGGGGAAAACACGCCTGCGTGTACCCGGTAACCTTGACCGAGGCCCATCGGGTCCCAGGATCCCCGCCCCGTGCACAAGGAAAGGTGTTCGTCACCGTGGAAACCGCCGCCCCGGCAGCAGTGATCGTCGCCATCGACGGCCCCTCCGGCACGGGCAAGTCCAGCACGTCCAAGGCGGTCGCCGCCAAGCTGGCGCTCAGCTACCTGGACACCGGTGCCCAGTACCGCGCGATCACCTGGTGGATGCTGTCCAACGGTGTCGACATCCAGGACCCGACCGCGATCGCCACGGCCGCCGGCAAGCCCGCGATCGTCTCCGGCATCGACCCGGCCGCGCCGACCATCACGGTCGACGGCCAGGACGCCGCGGGCCCGATCCGTACGAAGGAGGTCACCTCCGCGGTCAGCGCCGTCAGCGCCGTCCCCGAGGTGCGCAGCCTGATCACGGACCTGCAGCGGACCATCGCCGGCTCCGCCGAGCGCGGCATCGTCGTCGAGGGCCGGGACATCGGTACGACCGTGCTGCCCGACGCCGACCTGAAGATCTTCCTCACCGCCTCGCCCGAGGCGCGTGCGGCCCGCCGCAGCGGTGAGCTGAAGGGCAAGGAGGCCAGCGACCTGGCCGCCACCCGCGAGGCGCTGATCAAGCGGGACGCCGCCGACTCCTCCCGCAAGACCTCGCCGCTGGCCAAGGCCGACGACGCGGTCGAGGTGGACACCACCGAGCTGACCCTGGAGCAGGTCATCGAGTGCGTGGTCACCCTCATCGAGGCGAAGATCGCGGAGAAGGCCGGCCCGGCGGCGACCGCGGAGGCGGGGCAGGTCGCCCCGTGACCGAGGACGGCGGCCTGCCGAGCGCCGGCGGCGCCGCGGTCGGGCGGCGGATCGGTATCGGCCTGATGAACGGCCTGTGGAAGCCGCGGGTGCTGGGCGACTGGCGGGTACCGGCGGCCGGCCCGGTGATCTTCGCGGTCAACCACTCGCACAACATCGACGGGCCCATGCTCATGGGCACCGCGCCCCGGCCGGTGCACTTCCTGATCAAGAAGGAAGCGTTCGCCGGGCCGCTGGACCCCTTCCTGCGCGGCATCGGGCAGGTGAAGGTCGACCGGAGCAGCACCGACCGCACCGCCGTCACGCACGCACTGGGCATCCTGCGGCGCGGCGGGGCCCTCGGGATCTTCCCCGAGGGCACTCGCGGCGAGGGCGACTTCGCGTCGCTGCGCGCGGGCCTCGCGTACTTCGCCGTACGCTCGGGAGCGCCGATCGTGCCGGTCGCGGTCCTGGGCAGCGCGGAGCGCAGGAGCCGGGTGATACCGGGGCTGCCGCCGCTGCGCGGCCGGGTCGATGTCGTCTTCGGTGACGCGTTCGCCGCGGGGGACGGCAGCGGGCGGCGCACCCGCAAGGCGCTGGACGAGGCGACCGTACGCATCCAGGAGCGGCTGACCGCCCACCTGACCGACGCGCGGCGGCGCACCGGCCGCTGACCGGCCGGCAGCGCGTTGCGCCGGGGGAATCCCTGGACTCCCCCGACACTTGAGCAGTGGGCGCCGGGACGGCGACCCACCGACCACGCAGAACGAGGAACGGACTTCATGAACGACCAGACCCCCACCGGCGACGAGCACGTCGAGCACGGCGCGCTGGGCGACGCCGAGTACGCGGAGTTCATGGAGCTCGCCGCGCAGGAGGGCTTCGACCCGGACGAGGTCGAGGGTGACATCGCGGCGGCCGGCCACGGCCCGCTGCCCCGCCTCGCCGTCGTCGGCCGCCCCAACGTCGGCAAGTCGACTCTCGTCAACCGCTTCATCGGCCGCCGTGAGGCCGTCGTCGAGGACAAGCCGGGCGTCACCCGCGACCGCGTCACGTACGAGGCGGAGTGGAACGGCCGCCGCTTCAAGGTCGTCGACACCGGCGGCTGGGAGCAGGACGTGCTCGGCATCGACGCGTCCGTGGCCGCCCAGGCCGAGTTCGCGATCGAGGCCGCCGACGCGGTGGTCTTCGTCGTGGACGCCAAGGTCGGCGCCACCGACACCGACGAGGCAGTGGTCAAGCTGCTGCGCCGGGCCGGCAAGCCGGTCGTGCTGTGCGCCAACAAGGTCGACGGCCCCTCCGGCGAGGCGGACGCCGCCATGCTGTGGTCGCTCGGCCTCGGCGAGCCGCACCCGGTCTCGGCCCTGCACGGCCGCGGCACGGGCGACCTGCTGGACGCCGCGCTGGACGCGCTGCCCGAGGCGCCGGAGCAGACCTTCGGGGCCACCGTCGGCGGCCCGCGCCGTATCGCCCTGATCGGCCGCCCCAACGTCGGCAAGTCCTCCCTGCTGAACAAGGTCGCCGGCGAGGAGCGGGTGGTCGTCAACGAGCTGGCCGGCACCACCCGCGACCCGGTCGACGAGCTGATCCAGCTGGGCGGCAAGACCTGGAAGTTCGTGGACACCGCGGGCATCCGCAAGCGCGTCCACCTCCAGGAGGGCGCCGACTACTACGCCTCGCTGCGCACGGCGGCCGCCGTGGAGAAGGCCGAGGTCGCGGTCGTGCTGATCGACGCGAGCGAGTCGATCAGCGTGCAGGACCAGCGGATCATCACCATGGCCGTCGAGGCCGGCCGCGCGCTGGTCATCGCGTACAACAAGTGGGACCAGCTGGACGAGGAGCGCCGCTTCTACCTGGAGCGGGAGATCGAGCGGGACCTCGTGCAGATCCCGTGGGCGATGCGGGTCAACGTCTCGGCGCGTACCGGACGGCACATGGAGAAGCTCGTACCGGCCATCGAGACGGCGCTCGCCGGCTGGGAGACCCGGGTGCCGACCGGGCGGCTGAACGCCTTCCTCGGCGAGATCGTGGCGTCCCACCCGCACCCGGTGCGCGGCGGCAAGCAGCCCCGCATCCTCTTCGGCACGCAGGCGGGCACCAAGCCGCCGCGGTTCGTGCTGTTCGCCTCCGGCTTCCTGGAGGCCGGCTACCGCCGCTTCATCGAGCGCCGGCTGCGCGAGGAGTTCGGCTTCGAGGGGACCCCGATCCATATCTCGGTGCGGGTCCGCGAGAAGCGCAACAAGAAGAAGTAGCCACCAGCGGCCACCGCTTCCGGAGCCCCGCCCAGGACCCCCGCCGGGGTCCGGGGCGGGGCTCCTCGGTACGGGCCGCGAGACGGGCCCGCCGGGTGCGGCAGCGGCTCAGTGGTGGTACGGGCGGTGGTCGCGGGGCGCGGGGGGCAGCGCCGCCGGGGCGTGGTTCCGGGAGTGCTGCGGCGGCAGCGGTACCTCGCGGCGGCCGGTCGCCGAGGGGGTGGTGCGCCGCCAGATCCGCCGCAGCACCTCCGGGCTCAGTTCGTCCTCGCCCGTACGGTCCCCGGGCAGGGCCCGGAAGGAGCGGCGGTACTCGGCGTAGAGCGCGTCGTAGATCGGGGTGGCCGAGCCACGGTCCAGGTGGTGCGCGGCGGGCTCGTACGACGGGCGCATGCCGGGGATGGAGTGGAACGGGGCGCGGGGGGACGGGTCGTATGGGTGCACGTCTGTGCCAACGACCCGGGAGCCTGCGGGATGCGGCCTTGCGGGCGAATTGGCTGATCGTGGGGCATACGCGGAAGCGCGGAGGGGCCGGGGGAGCCGATGGCGCAGGGGCTCCGCCCCCTGCGCGTGACTCCCTGGACATCCGTACGCGGACGGGTGGCCGCCCCGACGGAGGGGCGGCCACCCGGAGGGCGGGGCAGGCGGGGTCCGCTCAGGTGCCGGCGAGCGGCATGGCCATGCCGACCAGCCGGCCCTGCGCCGCGGCCTTCTCCAGCGCGTCGCGCATCAGGTCCTCGCGCGGCTGCTGGCCGATCGAGCCGTGCGGCGCGGCGTACACCAGCACCGTCTGCGTCTTGTTGACCGCGGCGCGCCAGCCGTCGGAGACCGGGAGCGGCTGGTGCGCCTTCCACCAGGCGTTCTGGCTGCCGGCCTCGCCGCTGCCCTGGAGCACCGCGTGCAGCTGGCCCATGGCGAGCAGCACGGACCAGCCGGCGCCGCGGACGGGCAGTACGGACACGTCGGCGACCGGGCGGAAGCCCTGCTCCTGCAGCAGCGGGAGGAAGTCGTCGTCGAGGCTGATCGAACCGGGGCGGGCGATCGGGCTGTTGGGCTCCACGACCAGGGCGGGGCGCAGGTCGTCCTCGACGAGGACCAGGCCGCAGGTCACGCCCAGGGTCGCCTGACGGGCGGCCGGCGGGGCGGCGTCCGGAGCGGCCGGGCCCGCAGGGGCGGGCACGGTGGCCTGCGCGCCGTCGGCGGGCTCGCCGGTGATGGAGCGGACGGCGCCCTTGAGCTGCTCCTCGGCCACCGAGACCACCTGCGACGGGATGCACGTGGCATGGGCGAACGCCAGCACGGCGGTCTCCTCGCCGATGAACAGGACGGTGCTGGTGCGCTCCTGTTCGCTGTCGCCCGGGGTGCGGCAGGAGGTGCAGTCGTAAGCGCCGGGGGCGTTGTCGCCGGCCAGCAGGCGGTCGGCCTCCTCGTCGCCGATCTCGGCGCGAACGTCGTCACTGACGTCGAGCATGCGGGGCACGGCTGACTCCTCGATCTGTGTGCGGCTGCCGGGGGGATCCCGGCGTGTAAAAAGACAACGGGCGATCTGTGGCAGGAGTCACGCGCGGGCGTGAACGGAATCGAACCGATCGGCGCACAGGGTGAACACGGCCCCGGAAGCCGTCACTCCCCGCCACCGTATGTGCGGGGCACGTAGTCGAACAGCGTGAGGTGGCTCACAGGGGTGGAGATCGTCAGGTCGACAAATCCCGATATCACGGAATCTATGGGGTGGCCGGAACGCGTCGGTACCTCTAGTAACGCGGGACTGGCCTGCCCCGACAGCGCTTTGGTTGATGCCGTGCCGCGCGGCTCCCTACATTCTCCGGCCGTGTGCACCGAGCACCGCCCGGGGACGCCCGCCGTCCGCACGCCGGCAGTACCGCAGCACGACAGCACGACCAGCGCAGCGCCGCGCCCCACGAGACGCGCGGAGTGGCGCGGCGCAGGACCCCGCGGCGGGCGGGGCGGAGCGGCGGACGGGCGTCCTGAGCGCCCGGCGGCGCGCCGCCCGGGGGAGGCCCGGGTTCTCCGAAAGGACATCCATGCCTTTTCGAATGGGCTCCATGCGTCGCGAAACCGTCGCCCTCGTCGGGGCGGCCCTGGTGGCACCGCTCGCACTGCTGGCCGCCACCGCCCCCGAGGCGAGCGCCGCCGACGGCGGCGTCTGGGATCGCATCGCGGCCTGCGAAAGCGGCGGGAACTGGCACATCAACACCGGCAACGGCTTCTACGGCGGACTGCAGTTCACCGACTCCACCTGGCGCGCGTTCGGCGGCCAGAAGTACGCCCCCAGCGCCCACCAGGCCGGCCGCGACGCGCAGATCGCGGTGGCGTCCAAGGTCCAGGCGGCCCAGGGGTGGGGCGCCTGGCCGGTGTGCTCGGCCCGGGCGAACGCCTCGGGCAGCGCGCCATCGGTGGGCGGCGAGGCCTCGGCCGCCCGGAAGAGCGAGAACCGGGCGGTGCGCGAGAGCCGCGCCGACCGGGGCCGCTCCCGCGGCGGCCAGGACGGCTCGTACACGGTCCGGCGGGGCGACACGCTCGCCTCGATCGCCGCGGCCCGTGGCGTGAGCTGGCGGTCGCTGTACGCGGCCAACAAGTCCGCCATCGGCGGCGATCCGCACACGATCAGGCCCGGCCAGCACCTCACGTTCTGATTCCGCCGCCACTGTCGTGCGTCCCCCCGCTCCCCGCGGCGCGGCGGTGGCGGCGTGCCCCACCCGGTCACCCGACCGGGTGGGGCACGTGGTGTCCGGGCGCGTGCCGCGCGGCCGCTCCGCCGAACCGCCGCTAGCCTGCGGCGGTGTTCGAACCGACGGAGTTCTTCCCGAGTCTTCGTACGGCGGCCCGCCCGTGGCCGGCCCGTACGGCGCGCCGCGCGCGCACCGCTGTCCGCACCGCCCGCCGGCCCGCCCTCACCGCGGCGGTGCTCGTGGCCCTGCTTCATGGGGGCACCGGAGTATCCGCCGCTGAAGGCGCGGTGGGCCCCGCCGCCGGGGCGCCGGCGGCCGCCGCGCTCTCGGCGCGGGGCGCCTCCGCTGCCGCCGAGTGCTCCCGCGAGGACTGGCCCTGGGGGTGCCTGGCCCAGTGCGAGAGCGGCGGTGACTGGCACGCCCGCACCGGCAACGGCCTGTTCGGCGGGCTGCAGTTCACGCAGTCGACCTGGGAGGCGGCCGGCGGCCTCGCCTTCGCCCCCCGGCCGGACCTGGCCACCCGCGAGGAGCAGATCCAGGTCGCCGAACGGGTGCAGGACCAGCAGGGCTGGGGCGCCTGGCCGGCCTGCGCCCGGCGCTACGGGCTGCGAGCGGGGACCCTCGACGCCCCTGATGCGAACCACCGCCCCGAGGTTCCCGCTCCTCGCTACCGATCTGCTCACGTTTCCGGAACAAAATAGCGAGAGGAGTCAACCCGAAACCTCCAGCCTCGGTCTAACCGTTTGGTAGGCGGACGCTTGGCTACGTTCGCGCGAAAACCATGGGATACGGGGACGGATGCAGATCTCATTCCTGATTCACAACGCATACGGCATCGGCGGCACGATCCGGACGACGTACAACCTCGCCCGCACGCTGGCGGAGCACCACGACGTCGAGGTCGTGTCCGTCTTCCGCCACCGTGATGCGCCGGTCTTCGATCCCGGTGCGCGGGTCAGGTTGCGGCATCTCGTCGACCTCCGCAAGGACAGCCCCGGATACGACGGGGAGGACCCGGCGTTCCTGCGCGAGGCCCGTCTCTTCCCGTCGGCCGAGGGCCGCTTCCGGCAGTACAGCGAGCTCACCGACCGGCGCATCGCCGCCCATCTGCGGTCCCTGGAGGCCGACGTCGTGGTGGGGACCCGGCCCGGTCTGAACGTCCACATCGCCCGGCAGGCCAAGCGGGGCGTGGCACGCGTCGGACAGGAGCACCTCACCCTCGACACGCACGGCCGGGCGCTCACCCGCCAGTTGCGCGCGGTCTATCCGCGGCTGGACGCGGTGACCACGGTGACCGAGGCGGACGCCCGGTCCTACCGCAAGCGGCTGCGGCTGCCCGGCGTGCGCATCGAGGCGGTGCCCAACAGCGTCCCCGCGCCCGGCATCCAGCCCGCCGACGGCACCGGCAAATGGGTCGTCGCGGCCGGTCGGCTGGCCAGGGTCAAGCGGTACGACCTGCTGATCCGCGCCTTCGCCCTGGTCGTCGAGCGGCGCCCGGACTGGCGGCTGCGGATCTACGGCGGCGGCGCGGAGAAGCCCGCGCTGCGCGCGCTGATCGACGAACTGGGCCTGTACAACCATGTCTACCTGATGGGCCCGGCCAACCCGCTGGACCCGGAATGGGCCAAGGGCTCCATCGCGGCCGTCACTTCCAGCCTGGAGTCCTTCGGGATGACGATTGTGGAGGCGATGCGGTGTGGGCTGCCGGTGGTCTCCACCGACTGCCCGCACGGTCCCGGCGAGATCATCGAGGACGGCGTGGACGGCCGGCTGGTACCGGTCGGGAAGAAGAGCGCCGTCGCGGGCGCGCTGCTGGAGCTGATCGAGGACGACGACCGCCGGCAGCGCATGGGCCGGGCCGCGCTGGAGCGCTCCGCCCGCTTCGATCCCGCACGGATCGCGAGCCGGTACGAAATGCTCTTCGGCGACCTGACCACCGGCGGCGGCCGGGGCGCGCTGCGCGCCACGGTCCACCGCACCAGAGGAGCTTTGTTGAGCGGCGCCTACGCCACCAAGGACGCGGCGCACGCCGCACTGAGAGGAGTGCGGACGGCATGAGCGCGTCGACGCAACTGCCCGCCACCGGCACCGGGTCCGGCACCCGGCAGCCGCGGCGGACCGCCCTGCGCGCCGACTGCATCGCGGACTCCGCGGGCGGTCTCACCTTCGACATCGCCGTTCCCGAGCCGGCCGGCGAGGAGGCCGGCACGGTCTGGAACGCCGCGCTGGTGCTCCGGCTGCGCGGCGGCGAGACCCCGGCCGACGAGATCCGGCTGCCGCTCGGGCCGAACGGCTCGGGCCGGCTGCGGGCCGTGCTGCCCAGCACGGTCGCGCTGCCCGAAGGGCGCTGGAACGTCTACGCCGACCTCGGGGACGCCGGGGACGCGCAGCGCCTGCTGCCCGGCCTGAACGACCTGCGGTCGCTGGTGGACCGGCGCCCGCTGGCCGCCATCGGCCGGCTCGGCGTCCGGATCCCGTACGCCACCAAGTACGGCAACCTCGCCCTGCGCAGCTGGCTGCGCGGCCCGCACGCGGAGGCCGGCGAGATCCTGGTCGCCCCCGACGGCATCACGGTCGAGGGCCGGCTCTACGGCGCCGCGCTGGCCTCCGGCGCGTCCGCCGAGGCCCGGGCCCGGCACGACGGGCACACGGTCACCATCCCGCTGCGGGGCGACGGGCCGGACTTCGCGTTCGTCCTGCCGCACGGCCCGCTGGCCGGGCACTGGCGGTCCGGCACCGAGCGATGGGACCTGTGGGTGCGGACCGGCGAAGGAGCCGAGCCGGTCCGCATCTCGCGGATCCTGGACGACGTACCGGACAAGAAGCAGATCTTCACGTACCCGGCGATGCCGATCGGCGCTCCGGGCGGGCAGGTCCGCGTCGGCCCGTACTTCACGGTCGACAACGACCTCTCCGTCAAGGTCGCGGGAGACCAGGATCCTTCCTGACCCTCCCGCGGCGGCTGCGCCCCCGGTACCTCACGCGCCCCCGATTGACCCGCGACGAATGGGGCACTCGGAGGACGGAGGTGCAAAATCATGGTTCCTGTCCTGTTGGTCCTGCTGCTCGCATTGATCCTGTTCGGTGCCGGTTTCGCACTCAAGGCGCTGTGGTGGGTCGCGGTAGCGGTTCTGGTCGTGTGGCTGCTCGGCTTCCTGTTCCGTGCGACGGGTACGGGAGGCGGCGGCCGGGCGCGCTGGTACCGCTGGTAGCGGCGCGGACGCTGCGCACGACGGAGCACGGCAGGCAGCGGTTGCGGACGACAGGTGTCCGCAACCGCTGCCAGACTCTGTCGCATGTTGGAGACCTCGGCACGCCTGCTCCGCCTGCTCTCCTTGTTGCAGGCCCACCGCGAATGGTCCGGGGCGGACCTCGCCGACCGGCTGGGCGTGACGCCGCGTACGGTCCGCCGTGACGTCGAACGGCTGCGGGAGCTCGGCTACCCCGTGCACTCGGCCCCCGGTACCGCCGGGGGCTATCAACTGGGTGCGGGCGCCGAGCTCCCGCCGCTGCTGCTGGACGACGAGGAGGCCGTCGCGGTCGCGGTCGGGCTGCGTACCGCGGCCGCCGGCGGCGTGGCCGGCATCGAGGAGACCTCCGTCCGGGCGCTGGCCAAGCTGGAGCAGGTGCTGCCGGCCCGGCTGCGGCGCCGCGTCGGCGCCCTGAACGACTTCACCGTCCCGCTGGTGAGCGGCGCCGGCCCCCGGGTGGACGCCGCCGTGCTCACCGAGCTGGCCGCCGCCTGCCGCGACGGGCAGCAGCTGCGCTTCGCGTACGCCGCGCACGACGGCACGGTCAGCCGCCGCACCGTCGAACCGCACCGCCTGGTCAGCGCCCAGCGCCGCTGGTACCTCGTCGCCTGGGACACCGGCCGGGCCGACTGGCGGACCTTCCGCGCCGACCGGATCACCCCCACCCCGCCGCACGGCCCGCGCGTGGCGCCCCGCCGGCCGCCCGCCGAGGACCTCGCGACCTATGTCTCCCAGGGCGTCTCCACGGCCGCGTACGCGGTGTCCGCGACCGTCCTGCTGCACGCGCCGCGCGCGGAGGCGGCGCAGCGCATCGCGCCCACGGTCGGCACCTTGGCGGAGGTGGACGACCGCAGCTGCCTGCTGCGGACCGGGGCGCAGAGCCTGGACGCGCTGGTGGTGCTGCTGGCGATGACCGGTTTCGAGTTCGAGGTCAGGGAGCCGGCCGAACTCACGGAGCGAATACGGGAGATCAGTCGGCGGCTGTCCCGGGCGTCGGCCGGAGCCGCGCGTCCTCCTCGGTGAGGGCGGTGCGTACCGTCCGCGGGTGGTGCAGGTCGAAGGCCGGGGACTCGGAGCGGATGCGGGGCAGCGTGAGGAAGTTGTGGCGCGGCGGGGGCGAGGAGGTGGCCCACTCCAGGGAACGGCCGTACCCCCAGGGGTCGTCGAGGCCGACCTTCGGCGCGTACTTGCTGGTCCGCCAGACGTTGTAGAGGAACGGCAGCGTGGACAGGCCCAGCAGGAAGGCGCCGATGGAGGAGAGGGTGTTCAGGGCGGTGAAGCCGTCGGCCGCGAGGTAGTCGGCGTACCGGCGCGGCATGCCCTCGGCGCCCAGCCAGTGCTGGACCAGGAACGTGGTGTGGAAGCCGACGAAGAGCGTCCAGAAATGGATCTTCCCGAGCCGCTCGTCGAGCATCTTGCCGGTGAACTTCGGCCACCAGAAGTAGAAGCCGGCGAAGGTCGCGAAGACCACCGTGCCGAAGACGACGTAGTGGAAGTGGGCCACCACGAAGTAGGTGTCGGTGACGTGGAAGTCCAGCGGCGGTGAGGCGAGGATGACCCCGGTCAGGCCGCCGAAGAGGAAGCTCACCAGGAAGCCGACCGCCCACAGCATCGGCGTCTCGAAGGACAGCGAGCCGCGCCACATCGTGCCGATCCAGTTGAAGAACTTCACCCCCGTCGGCACCGCGATCAGGAACGTCAGGAACGAGAAGAAGGGCAGCAGGACGGCCCCGGTGGCGAACATGTGGTGCGCCCAGACCATCAGCGACAGCGCCGTGATCGCCATGGTCGCGGCGACCAGCATGGTGTACCCGAAGATCGGCTTCCGCGAGAAGACCGGGATGATCTCGGTGACGATGCCGAAGAACGGCAACGCGATGATGTAGACCTCGGGATGGCCGAAGAACCAGAAGAGGTGCTGCCACAGCAGCGCGCCGCCCCACTCCGCCTCGAAGACCACCGAGCCGAACCGCCGGTCCGCCTCCAGCACCAGCAGCGAGGCCGCGAGCACCGGGAAGGCGAGGAGGACGAGGATCGAGGTGAAGAGCACGTTCCAGGTGAAGATCGGCAGCCGGAACATCGTCATGCCGGGGCCGCGCATCCCGATGATCGTGGTCAGGAAGTTCACCGCGCCCAGGATCGTGCCGAAGCCGGACAGCGCCAGCCCCATGATCCACATGTCGGCGCCGATGCCGGGGGAGCGGACCATGGAGCTCAGCGGCGCGTACGCGGTCCAGCCGAAGGCCGCGCCGCCGGTCGGGGTCAGCAGCGAGCCCACCACGATCAGGCCGCCGAAGAGGAACAGCCAGTACGAGAGCATGTTCAGGCGGGGGAACGCCACGTCGGGCGAGCCGATCTGCAGCGGCATGATCTCGTTGGCGAAGCCCGCGAAGGCCGGGGTGGCGAACAGCAGCAGCATGATCGTGCCGTGCAGCGTGAACGCCTGGTTGAACTCCTGGTTGGTGAGGATCTGCAGCCCCGGCCTGGCCAGCTCGGCCCGCATCAGCAGGGCCAGCACCCCGCCGGCCAGGAAGAAGCCGAACGACGTGATCAGGTAGAGGTGACCGATCTTCTTGTGGTCCGTGGTGGTCAGCCAGTCGACCACCACCTTGCCCGGCCGGCGGACCACGACCTTCCCGGCGGTCGCCTCCGCTGCCACTGTTCCCATCCGCGCCACCTCGTTCGTCGTCAGGACGTACCAGGGCTCGCCACTACGGCAGGACGTACTGGGGCTCGTCTCATCATGCGCGCCGTAACGCCCTTTGCGCGAGGGGGCGTCGGACGTTGCCGCCACGGTGCCCCGACCGGGACGGCGTACCCC
The DNA here is from genome assembly GCF_000718305.1 of Streptomyces niger. Taxonomy (GTDB): domain Bacteria; phylum Actinomycetota; class Actinomycetes; order Streptomycetales; family Streptomycetaceae; genus Streptomyces; species Streptomyces niger. The sequence goes on along the minus strand of NZ_JOFQ01000013.1, from coordinate 198,445 downwards.
GACGGGCCCGTCGTGCGGCTCCCGCGGGCCGGGGTGTTGTGCGGGAAATGTGAGCGGAGTGTGAGCCGTCGGAAGATTACGGGACGCTCGATATCCCGTATCGGGTAAGGGGAATCGAGCGCCTCGCGGCGATTGATTTCCGGGCCGCGGAGGCAGTTGTGGCGACCGGTTCGAAGAATACGATCAAGAAGAAATCGGGCCGGTTTTTCGCGTTGCCGGAGTGATAACGGGGCCGCTCGTTCGGGGGTGGGAAGTGGCGTCAAACAGGCCCCGGCAGGCTGTGACAGAAGTGTGACCGATGCCGGACACCGGGAACACCCGGGCATGTCAGGACCGCCCTTCCGCACCTCGCCGGATGAGGCATACGGTGGCGCCATGGCGCCTGTACCGAACCTTCCGAAAGAACCTGACGACAACGTGGAGACCTACGTAGGCCTGGAACAGCAGCGGGCCGAGGACCGGGCCCGCGAGCGCGGCTGGAACACCGTCAGGTCGCTGCCGCCGGGCGCGATCATCACCATGGAGTACCAGGCGGGCCGGCTGAACTTCGAGGTGCGGGAAGGCACCGTGTACCGCTCCTGGAAGGGCTGACCGGCACGGTCCGCGCACCCCCGTACGACGACGGCCCCGGCCGGCTCCGCGAAGGAGCCGCCGGGGCCGTGGGCTGCGGGGGTGTGTGCGTACCGGCCCCGCAGGCCTGTCGTGTCAGCTGCCCTGCGAGCGGCCGCGCACGGTCGTGGTGACCGGCGCGGTGCGCGGGGCGCGGTCCGCGTGCGGCGGTCTTCGGCTGCCGGAGGGGGTGACCGGAGTGCGCTCCGAGCGGGCGGTGTGCGGCCGCGCGGGGTGGTGCGGCCAGGCCTCCGGCGCGCGGGCCTGCCGGCCGCCGGCCACCGCGGGCTCGCGGACCAGGACGCCGTCCTCGGCGACGGCCCGCCGCCCGGCACCGGCGGTGACGCCCGCCGGGCTCGCGGGCACCGGGACGGGGCGCGGCGCGCCGCCCAGCCGGTCGCGCAGCCGCCAGAACACGGCCATCAGCCGGGCTTCGGCCCAGGCCATGCCCGGCTCGCACCAGGGCAGCGCGAGCATCACCAGGACGCCGGCCGCCCAGCCCAGCAGCACGTCGCTGACCCAGTGGGTACCGAGGTAGACGGTGGTCATGCCCACGCCGAGCGCGCCGAGCGCGGCCACGACCGAAAGGATCCTGCGGCGCAGCGGGGTGGTCGCCAGGTAGGCCAGGACACCCCAGGTGACCACGGCGTTCGCCGTGTGGCCCGACGGAAATATATCGCCGCCGAGCCCCATCTCGTTGGTGCCGATGGTGGTCGCGTAGTGCGGCCCGAGCCGGCCCATGCCGATCTTCGCGGCGCCCACGGTGACGTTCAGCATCAGCAGGGCGACGCCGAGCACCAGCAGCGGGTGCAGGTTCCGCTGCCGCCAGCAGCGCCAGAGCAGCCACGCGGCCACCGCGACCGCGGTCGGGCCGCGCTGGCCCAGGACCACGAAGTAGTCGAGGAAGGCGTGGATGTCCGGCCACTGCTTGTACGGCCGGAAGAGCATGATCTGCCAGTCGAGGGTGACCAGCCAGGAAGTCGTCAGCACGCCCAGCACGATCGCCGCGTAGACCGCCACGGTGCCGCCGAACAGCCAGTGGCGTGTTCGTGTCATATACGGCCGGGCGAGCTCGCTCCAGCGCCCTTCCCTCTGGTCGGGCTTCTCATCGGTACGCACTCAATCGACGTTACCGCGTGTGATGTAGGTGCCTGGTCAAACCGTGGGCTTTGTAATGACGATGTGATGTGGAATGCGTCTCAAACAAGCCATTCGCCAGGACCCTGCCAAGAGAATTCAGTAAATCGCTCTTTCGCCCGCGCACCATCCGAGTGGCCGACCGTACGCAGGCCTAATGCATTTCTCCGTGGCGGTGTTTATCGCGGATTTCCCCCGGCGTCACGGAACGTTTGCCGGTGCACCGGGGTGACGGAGGGAAGTTTCCTGGTCACCCGCCGGAACGGCCGCGAGAGGATCACGGCGGGCCCGAGCCGTTGAGCCAGAACGCGCCGTACACCGCGGAGCCGGTCGCGAGCACGCCGAGGACGGCCGCGGCGTACCGGGGGCGCCACCGGGCCAGCGCCGCGGCGGGCGGCAGCAGCAGCGGGTACGCCGGCAGCATCAGCCGCGGCTTGGAGCCGAAGTAGCCCTTGGCGGTCAGGGCCAGTGCGAGCACGAGGCCGCCGTAGACCAGCAGCGGCACCGGCTGCCCCCGCCGTACGCCGAGCACGTACAGCCAGATCACCGCCGCGACCCCGGCCACCAGCGCCAGCCCGGCGGGGAAGGCGGGCCCCGCCAGCAGCCGCCAGGTGAAGGCGGCGAAGGCCAGGCCGCCGTCGAAGCCGTTGTCCCAGCCCGCCTGGACGTCCAGATAGCCGGTCGGGCTCCCTTCCCGGGCGCCCACCCAGAGGAAGAAGGCGCACCAGCCCACCGGGGCGAGCGCCACTCCGGCCGGCAGCCGGCCGCGCCGCCGCCGGGCGGGCCGCCCCTCGGGGGACCGCGCGCGCCACAGGGTGAGCGCGGCGGCGGCCCACACGGCCGCGACGACCGCGGCGCCCACCGGCCGGGTCAGCCCCGCCAGCGACGTCAGCACGCCGGCCCACACCCACCGGTCGGACAGCACCGCGTACAGCGCCCAGGCCGCGAGCGCGGTGAACAGCGCCTCCGAGTACGCCATGGACTGCACGACGCCTATCGGGACCGCGGCCCACAGCGCCGCCAGCGTCACCCCGGCCCGTGGGCCGTGCAGCCGCTCGCCCGTGGCGTACAGGGCCCAGGCGGCGGCCAGCGAGGCGGCCCAGCTCACCAGCACCCCGGCGCCGGCCGCCGACAGCGGCAGCAGCGCCGAGAGGCCCCGCTCCAGCCACGGCAGCAGCGGGAAGAAGGCGAGGTTGGAGTGGACCTCGCCGCCGGGCAGCTGGACGGCGTAGCCGTAGCCGTGCTCGGCGACGCGGGTGTACCAAAGGGAGTCCCAGCGGGCGGCGAGGAGGGTCTGCCAGTCCTTGCCGGCCGCCGCCGACCAAGCGGCGAGGACCACGAGGCCCAGCAGGCGGATCGCCGCGTACGCCGCCAGGGCGGGCGCGGCGCGGCGCAGCGCGGCCCCGGCCCCTCTGCCTGCCGCAGCCGGACCCGCGGTGGCGGAGAAAGCGAGATCGGTCATCAATCCGATTATCCAGGTGGCCCGAGGGGCGCGTGGTCATGATGGCCGGAACGTGGCGGGTGCCGCACGGGTACGGGGCCGGGACAGGGGGTGCGGAGGTCACCCGAAGGAGTCGGCGGCGAATGGTAGCGAGTGCCCTGCGCAGTGGGTATGACACCCACCGGTCCTTGCGATGAGCATCTCATCGTGAGGTGAGCCATGTGTCCTGCCCGGCGACTCGCGTAGGCTTTCGTCACAACTCGCCCGTGCCGCCGGTTCCCCCGGGGTGTTCGTCGTGCCGTCGCGCGCGGCTGCGAGTGCTCGACAGGAGGTGCGTACATGTCCGGGACAACCACGTCCGGCGCAGAGCGGACGGCTGGTGTCACCCGGCATCGCGGCGGCGGCGCCAACCGCTGGACCGTGCTGATCGTGCTCTGCGTCAGCCTGCTGTTCGTCGCCCTGGACACGACGATCCTCTACGTCGCCGTGCCGGCCGTGACCGAGGATCTGCGTCCGGGGCCCGTCGAACTGCTCTGGGTCGTCGATGTCTATCCGCTCATCGCGGCGTCCCTGCTGATCCTCTTCGGGACGCTCGGCGACAGAGTCGGCAGACGCCGGATACTGCTCTTCGGCTACGGGCTCTTCGCGATCGCCTCGGCCGGTGCCGCGCTGGCGCCCAACCCACAGATCCTCATCGTGGCCAGGGCGCTGCTCGGCGTCGGCGGCGCGATGATCATGCCGGCGACGCTGTCGATCCTGCGCCAGGTCTTCCCCGACCGGCGGGAGCGGGCCGTGGCCATCGGCGTGTGGAGCGCGGTCGCCGCGGTCGGCGCGGCCGTCGGCCCGGTGCTCGGCGGCTTCCTGGTCGAGAACTTCTGGTGGGGTTCGGTCTTCCTCATCAACATCCCGATGATGGCCGTGATGCTGCTGGTCGGCCGCTGGCTGCTGCCGGAGTCCCGGGGCGAGCGGAACGGCCCGTGGGACGTGCTCGGCGCGGTCGTCGCGGCGCTCGGCGTGCTCGGCCTGGTCTTCGGGGTGAAGCGGATCGGCAGCGGGGCGCCCGTCCTGGGCTGGACGACGCTGCTCCCGATCCTCGTCGGGGCGCTGCTGCTCGCCCTCTTCGTCCGCCGCCAGCGGCGCCGCGAGCACCCGCTGATCGACATGCGGCTCTTCGCCCGCCCGGCGTTCGGCACGTCCGTCGGCTGCATCGTGCTGGCCATGCTGGCGCTGGTCGGCCTGCAGCTCATAGCCGTGCAGTACCTCCAGCTGGTGCTCGGCATGAGCCCGCTGGAGACCGGGCTGCGGATGCTGCCGCTGGTCTTCGCCGCGATGGCGGCCGGGCTCACCGGCTCCCGGATGCTGACGCGGCTCGGCCCGCGGGTGATGGTCTCGGCGGGCTTCGTACTCACCGCCTTCGCCGTGCTCTGCCTGACCACGATGGGCACCCACGACCACCCCTGGCAGCTCTCCGCCGGCTTCGTCCTGCTCGGCTTCGGCTTCCAGTCCACGCTCTTCGGCGCGTACGAGTCGATGCTCAGCGAGGCGCCCGCCGAGGCGTCCGGGGGAGCGGCGGCCATCGGGGAGACCTCCTACCAGCTCGGCGCCGGCATCGGCGTGGCCCTGCTCGGCAGCGTGATGAACGCCGTCTACGCGCCCGGGCTGCACCACGTCGCGGGCGTGCCGCACCGTGCGAGCCGGGCCGCGGGGCACTCCCTGGGCGAGGCGTACCAGGTCGCCGGCGATCTCGGGGCACACGCGCGGCGCGCGCTGCGCGAGGCGGCCCGCGCGTCCTTCGTGCACGGTCTGCACGTCACTCTCGTGGCCAGCGCGGTGCTGCTGCTGGTCGGTGCGGCGATAGCGCTCCGGCTGCCCCGGCGCGCGGCCGAGCCCTCGGAGCGCGCCGACGGGGACGCCGCGGGCCCGGGCCACGGCTCCGAGCGTGCCACCGCCGCCTCCCGCCCGCACTGAGCCGTCCCGTCGCCGGGTCCGGCACGGGCCCTCTTGTGGCGCGTCCGCGCGCGTCGTAACGTCTGCCGTGAGCAATAACTACCACTGCTAGTTTTTCGCGCAGCCGCAGGAGGCCCTCGTCATGTCCGCATCCACCCTGCCGCCCTTCGACCCGGCCGACCCGCTGGGCATCGACGACCTCCTCTCCGACGAGGACAAGGCCGTCCGCGACACCGTCCGGCAGTGGGCCGCCGACCGCGTGCTGCCGCACATCGCCGAGTGGTACGAGGCCGGCGAGCTGCCCGGCATCCAGGACCTGGCCCGGGAGCTGGGCTCCATCGGCGCGCTCGGCATGTCGCTCACCGGCTACGGCTGCGCCGGTGCCTCCGCCGTCCAGTACGGCCTGGCCTGCCTGGAGCTGGAGGCCGCCGACTCCGGCATCCGCTCGCTGGTCTCCGTGCAGGGCTCGCTCGCCATGTACGCCATCTGGAAGTTCGGCTCCGAGGAGCAGAAGCAGCAGTGGCTGCCGCGGATGGCCGCCGGCGAGGTCATCGGCTGCTTCGGCCTCACCGAGCCCGACCACGGCTCCGACCCGGCCAACATGCGCACCTTCGCCAAGCGCGACGGCTCGGACTGGATCCTCAACGGCCGCAAGATGTGGATCACCAACGGCTCGGTGGCCGGCGTCGCGGTGGTCTGGGCCCGCACCGACGACGGCGTCCGCGGCTTCGTCGTGCCCACCGACGCCCCCGGCTTCTCCGCGCCCGAGATCAAGCACAAGTGGTCGCTGCGCGCCTCGGTCACCAGCGAGCTGGTCCTGGACGACGTCCGGCTGCCCGCCGACGCGGTACTGCCGGAGGTCAAGGGCCTGCGCGGCCCCCTCAGCTGCCTCAGCCACGCCCGGTACGGCATCGTCTGGGGCGCCATGGGCGCGGCCCGCGCCAGCTTCGAGTCGGCCCTTGGCTACGCGAAGACCCGCGAGCAGTTCGGCAAGGCGATCGGCGGCTTCCAGCTCACCCAGGGCAAGCTCGCCGACATGGCCGTGGAGCTGCACAAGGGCGTCCTGCTCGCGCACCACCTCGGGCGCCGGCTGGACGCGGGGAAGCTCCGCCCGGAGCAGGTCAGCTTCGGCAAGCTCAACAACGTGCGGGAGGCGATCGAGATCTGCCGCACCTCGCGCACCATCCTGGGTGCCAACGGCATCTCGCTGGAGTACCCCGTCATGCGGCACGCCACGAACCTGGAATCGGTGCTCACCTACGAGGGCACCGTGGAAATGCACCAGCTCGTACTGGGCAAGGCACTCACCGGGCTCGACGCCTTCCGGTGAGCGGGCCGACGTGCTCCTGCGGATCGGCCGCGGCCGATCCGCAAGAGCGACGTCAGCTCTGGTTGAAGAACCCGCCCTCGCGGCGGCGGCCCGTGACCTCGCCGCCGCTCACCACCCGGTAGTCGGGCGGCGTGAGGAGGAAGACCCGCGTCGCCACGCGCTCGATCGAGCCGCGCAGCCCGAACGTCAGCCCCGCCGCGAAGTCGACGACCCGCTTGGCGTCGGCGGAGTCCATCGCCGTGAGGTTGACGATGACCGGCACACCGGACCGGAAGAGCTCACCGATCCCACGGGCGTCCCGGAAGCCGTCCGGGGTGACCGTGGCGATCCGGGTGCCCTGCTCCTGCGCCGTCTGGTCGGCCACCCGCACCCGAGGGTCGGTCACCCAGGAGTTGCCGCCCGTCTGTTCGGGCTCGGACCCCTCGGCGTAGTCGTCGTCGTAGTAACGCTCGTCATCGTTGTCGTCGACGAGGCCAAGCCACGCACTCGCCTTGCGCACCGATCCCATGGACGCCTCCTCTCTCCCGCGGTGTGCTGTCCGCCCCTCTATGGTCGGCCATGACGCGGATGATGTGCCAAGTGGATAGCCGCCGCATGGGGGGTTCGTGACACATCTGGTGCAATGAGGATGGCACAGCGTCAGCTTCAAGGCGATGACCGCGAACTGACTGTGCGAAGGGTGTCACACGGTGTGCGCGCTCCCTTGGACCCGCCCGGCAGGACAGATCGCAATATACCGGTAAGAATGCAGCTGCGCGGCGGGAACCGGGGCGGCGGTCACGTCGGCCGGCTTCGTGTCGCCCTCACCCCTTGGCCGGTGGATTGATGCGGGAGGCGTCGATCGCCGAGCCCGTGGTGCCCCACTTCTTCAGGATGCGGTCGTACGTGCCGTCCTTCTTCAGCCGGTTCACCGCCGCCCGGAAGGCGGGGGTCAGCTCGCTGCCCTTCTTGAAGGCGAATCCGACGTCCAGTCGCTGGTACTCGTTCAGGAAGCGCAGCCCCTCCTGCTGCCGCACCGCATAGCGCAGCCCGTTGATGGTGCTCATCACCACGTCGCTGCGGCCCTGCTGGAGGGAGATCCACAGCGCGCCCTGTTCGGCGTAGGTCTTGACCTCGTACGGCTTCTCGCCGGCCTTCGTGCAGCGGGAGCGGCTCTGCTCCAGCGTCGCCTCGAAGGTGGTGCCCGCCGAGGTCGCCACGGTCAGGCCGCACAGCTGCGTCAGATCGGTGACCTTCTTCAGGGGACTGTCGTCGCGGACCGCGAAGCCCTGGCCGTCGTTGATGTAGGTGACGAAGTCGATCGTCTTCTTGCGGTCCCGGGTGACACCGAAATTGCCGGTCCCCAGGTCGTACTTGCCGCTGCCCAACGCCGGCAGGATCGCTTCGAAGCCGGCTTCCTCGCGCGTGAAGCGCAGGCCGAGTACCTTCGCCACGGCGTCGGCGAAGTCGATGTCCTGCCCCACCACGGTCTTCCCGTCCGGCAGGTAGGTGGCGCCGGGCGGCGTGCCGACGCTGGTGGCGAGGGAGAGGGTGCCGCGCTCGCGTACGGCTTCCGGCAGCAGCTTCGCGGCGGCAGGATCCTGCCTGACGTCCTTGACCACATCGGTGGTGGGGATCTTCTCCTCGGCCGCGCCGGCCGTCTTCGCCGTCTCCTTCGGCGCGGCGCAGGAGGTCAGGGCGAGGGCCGCGGCGGCGAGCAGTACGGCGGCTCTGGTGGCGTTCGGGCTCATGGGGCCGGGATCTCCAGGTACTTCTCGAAGGGCAGCGGGCCGATCGACTCCGGGTCGGCGGTCACATCGAAGAGCGGGCGGTAACCGGCCGCGAGGTAAAGGCCCTTGGCCTCGGGCTGGCGCGGGCCGGTGGTGAGGTAGAGGCGGGTGTAGCCGCGCGCGGCGGCGTCCCGCTCCAGGGCGTGCAGGACGCGCCGGGCCAGTCCCCGGCGGCGGTGCGCCGAGTGCGTCCAGATCCGTTTCAGCTCGGCGGTGTGCGCGTCGTACTGCCGGTACGCGCCGCCGGCGACCGGCCGGCCGTGCTCCAGGAGCAGCAGGAAGGCGCCGCCGGGTGGGCCGAACTCCTCGGGTGGGTACTCCCGGTCCAGGTCCACCGGCTTCTCGTAGCGGGTGCTGTACTCGTAGGTCAGCTCGGTGAGCAGCGGTCGGGCGAGCGGGTCGGTGACGGTGGTGTGATGCACCGTCAGTTCGGTGGGATGCGGGGCCGGAGCGGTCACGGGCGGTCCCAGGGGAGCGTGTCGGGCGCCTCCTTGCGGAGCGCCGGCAGCACCTGGTCGGCCGCCAGCCGCAGCACCTCGGCCTTGCGCGCGAACGGCAGCCCGGCGCTCTCCACGCCGAAGAACTGCACCGCGTGCCCGTACGCCGCGTGCTGCTGGAGGATCTTGTCGATGACCCGGTCCGGCGAGCCGACGAGGGCGGGCCCGTGGGCTGCGGCATCGTCGAGACGGCGGTAGGGGGTGTTGTTGCCGGGCACGTCCCGGGCCGCGACCGCCGCCTCGTAGTACGGCGCGAACTCCTCGCGCGCGGCGCGGTCGCTCGGGGCGACGTACAGGGTGCCGCCCGCGCCGACCAGCGCGGCCGAGGGGTCGTGGCCGTACTCCGCCCAGCGTTCGCGGTAGTGGTCGATCAGCCGGGCGTAGTCGGCGACGGGCTGGATGACGTTGGCGGTGAACAGCGGGTCGCCCCATACGGCGGCGAAATCCGCGGAGCGTTCGCTGGTGGCGCTGCCGTGCCAGACGGTGGGCGGCCGCCGGTACGGGCGGGGGAGCGTGGTCGCGTCGGTCAGCGGTGGGCGGAACCGCCCTGACCAGGTGACCTTCTCCTCGCTCCACAGCCGGTGCAACAGTTCGTAGTTCTCCTCGTGGAGGTCGTACCGGTCGGCCGGGTCGCGGCCGAAGAGGGCCCACGGTTCGGGTGCATTGCCCTTGCCGATCATCAGCTCCAGGCGGCCGCCGGAGAGCTGGTCGACGGTGGCGTACTCCTCGGCGACCCGGACCGGGTCGAGAGTGGACAGGACGGTGACGGTGGTGAAGAGGCGGATGCGGTGGGTGCGCGCGGCGATCGCGCCCAGGACCGTGGCCGGGGAGCTGGCGAGGAACGGCGGTCCGTGCCGTTCCCCGACGCCGACGGCGTCGTAGCCCAACTCCTCTGCCAGTACGGCCAGTTCGACGACCTCCTGGAGGCGCCGATGCGGCGTGAGCAGCCGCCCGGACACCGCGTCCGGGACGTTGTCGATCAATGTCATGACGCCGAAGCGCATGGTGTCGCGCCCTTCTTCGAGCAGGCCGAAGGAACGGGGAAGCGAGGGGAGGGTGCGCCGAGGGAGGCGCGGAGGCGTGTGAAGGCGCGGCGGGATCAGGAAGAGGTGATCAGAACCGCGAAACGGCCCGGCCGAAGAGGACGGCGGGCGTGGTGCAGGGGGTCAGCTCAACAGGACGACGACCACACTCGACCGAAGTCGATGTGGTCGCGGGTGACCAGCCGCTGCCATGAGTGCATGCCGCCAAGTGGAACAGGCATCCGTTTCCGCGTCAACTGCCGACGAGACCAACATCTCACGATCCGGACGGGCTTGACAGTGCGCCGTACCGTCGCCATAGCCTCAAAGGCGGCCGTGCTGAGGGGCGCGACCGTTTTCTGAGCCTGTGTGAAGGCGCTCCACTCCCGTGTTCGATCTCTGCATCGACGGAGCCTTCGCATGCCTTCCGCCCAGCCGGTCCCCGGCACCCTCGACACCCCTGCCCACCCGCCGCCACCGGGGAGAACCGACCCCGACGAGGCGCCCCGCATCGTCCCGCGCCGCCGCACCGGCCAACGGGCCGCCGCGGCGCTCGTCCTGGTCCTCCTCGCGCTCGCCGCCACCTCGGTCGTCCGCAACGACGCCTTCCAATGGGACGTGGTCGCGAGCTACTTCTTCACCACCGCCGTCCTGCGCGGCCTGTGGCTCACGCTCTGGCTCACCGCGCTGGTCATGGTGCTCGGCTTCGCGCTGGGCACCCTGCTCGCCGCGCTGCGACTGTCCGCCAACCCCGTGCTCAGAGGCGTCGGCTGGGGCTACGTGTGGCTGTTCCGGTCGATGCCCGTCCTGGTGCAGCTCCTCTTCTGGTTCAACATCGGCGCGCTGTACCCGCACATCCTCGGCGTGAAGACGGTGCACCTCTTCGGCCCGCTCACCGTCGCCCTCATCGGCCTCACCCTGCACGAGGCCGCCTACGCCGCCGAGGTCGTACGCGGCGGCATCCTCTCCGTCGACCGCGGCCAGCTGGAGGCCGCGCAGTCCCTCGGCCTGAGCCGGTGGCGGCGCGGCCGGCGGATCGTGCTGCCACAGGCCATGCGCGCGATCGTGCCGCCCGCCGGGAACATGCTGATCGGCACCCTCAAGGGCACCTCGATCGTCTCCGTCATCGCGGTCCAGGACCTGCTGTACTCCGTGCAGCTGGTCTACCACCGCACCTACCAGGTCATCCCGCTGCTGCTCGTCGCCACCATCTGGTACGTCGTCATCACCTCGGTGCTCAGCGTCGGCCAGTACTACGTGGAGCGGCACTACGCACGCGGTGCGGAGCGCGCCCGATGAGCCCGACGCTGGTGATCGTGGGGGCCGGGCCGCGGGGGACCGGGCTGCTGGAACGCATCGCCGCCAACGCCGCCGACCTCTACGGCGACCGGCCGCTGGACATCCACCTCGTCGACCCGCACCCGCCCGGCGCCGGCCGGATCTGGCGGCACGACCAGTCCCCGCTGCTGTGGATGAACTCCCTCGCCGAGGACATCACCATGTTCACCGACGCGTCCGTGGAGATGGTCGGCCCGGTACGCGCCGGACCCACCCTCGCCGCCTGGGCGCGGCAGGCCGGGGACGGCACGGTCACCGTGCCGTCCGGCGCGGCCGAGGCGGCCGGCGCGCTGGGGCCGCGGGACTTCGCCGACCGCCGGCTCCAGGGCCACTACCTCGGCTGGGTGTACGACCGCGCGGTCGCGGCCCTGCCACCCCGGATCGCCGTGCACGAACACCGGCACCACGCCGTCCGGCTCGCCGGGCCGCGCGACGGCCGCCAGCAGGTCTGGCTCGAAGGCCGCCCCGCCCCGCTCGTCGCCGACCTCGTCGTGCTCACCCTCGGCCACCTCGGCTCCGAACCGCCGCCCGAAGAACAGGCGCTGGCCTCCTTCGCCGCCACGCACGGACTGACGTACCTGCCGCCGGACTTCACCGCCGACAGCGACCTGTCCGGGCTGCGCGCCGGCGAACCGGTACTGGTCCGGGGCATGGGCCTGGCCTTCGTCGACCTGATGATCCTGCTCACCGAGGGCCGCGGCGGCCGCTACCTCACCCGGCCCGACGGGCAGCTCGGGTACCTGCCGTCGGGCGAGGAGCCGGTGCTGCACGTCGGGTCGCGGCGCGGCGTCCCCTACCACTCCAAGATCGGTTACGACTGGACGGGCGAACGGCCGCCGCTGCCGCGGTTTTTCGGGCCCGCCGAGGCGGACGCACTGCTCGCCCGGCCCGGCGGCCCCGACTTCACCCGCGACATCTGGCCGCTCATCGCCAAGGAGCTGGGGTTCGCCCACTACCACCGGCTGTTCACCGCCCACCCGGAACGCACGGCCGTGCACTGGACCGACTTCGAGGAGAAGTACGCCGCCGCCGACCCCGGCAGCGCCGCACTCCACACCCTGGTCGCCGCCTCCGTGCCCGACCCCGCCGACCGCCTCGACCTCGACACGCTCGACCGTCCACTGGCCGGCGTGCGCTACCCGAACGCGGCGGCGCTCCAAGACGGCCTGCGCGGCTACATCCAGGCCGACCTGGACCGCCGCCACGACCCCGCGCACAGCCCCGACCAGGCCGTCTTCCTCGCGCTGCTGTCCGTCTACGGGCAGCTGACCCGGTTCGGCGACCTCGGCCCGTGGTGGCACGGCTTCTTCAGCTACCTCGCCTCCGGGCCGCCCGGCCCCCGGCTGAAACAACTGCTCGCCCTGTCCCGGGCCGGCGTCGTGCGGTTCCTCGGCGCCGACGTCACCGTCACCGCCGACGGGACGACCGGACTCTTCCGGGCGGGCAGCGCAAGCCTGCCGCACACCGAGGTCACCGCCCGCGCCCTGGTGGAGGCCCGGCTCCCCGCACCCTCCGTCGCACACAGCAGGGACGCGCTGCTGCGCGGCCTGTACGCCGACGGGGCCGCCACCACTCCCGGCGGGCTGCTGCGCGTCGACGCCGCCGACGGCCGGGTCCTGGACCGCGCGGGCCGGGCCCACCCGCGCCGCTTCGCGCTCGGCCCGCACACCGACGCGCGGGCCTCCGGCGCCTTCACCCGGCCCGGCACCAACGCGCCCTCCTTCCGCCAGAACGACGCGACGGCCCGCACCCTGCTCACCTTCCTCGCCGCACGCACCCCCAAGGAACACCATGCCGCTGACCAGTGACGCACCCGCCGCAGACGCCCCGGAGCGCGCCGGACCACCACCCACCGAAGCTCCCGCCCTGAAGGTCGTCCCCGTACGCCACCCGGCGCGCTGGGCGGCCATCGCCCTCACCGCCGTCGTCCTCGCCCAGTTCGCGCACGGGCTGGTCACCAACCCCGGCTGGGAATGGGGGGTCTTCGCGCAGTTCTTCACCACGGAGACGATCCTGCGCGCGGTGGGCACCACCCTGCAGCTGACCCTCTACGGCACCGCGCTGGGCTTCCTGCTCGGCCTGGTGCTGGCCTTCATGCGGCTGTCGGACAGCCCGTTCCTGAAGACGGTGGCGGCCGGCTACATCTGGGTGTTCCGCGCGGTCCCGCTCATCGTCCAGCTGCTGTTCTGGTTCAACCTCGCCTACCTCTACAAGCGCATCGACATCGGCATCCCGTTCGGCCCCGGCTTCTTCTCCTTCGACACGGTCAACCTGGTCGGCGCCATGAGCGCGGCGGTCCTCGGACTCGCCCTCCACCAGGCCGCCTACGCCGCGGAGATCGTGCGCGGCGGCGTCCTCGCCGTGGACGACGGGCAGCTCGCAGCCGCCGCCGCACTCGGCATCCCCCGGCTGCGCCAACTGCGGCGCATCGTCCTGCCGCAGGCCATGCGCGCCATCCTGCCCAACGCCGCCAACGAGGTCATCTCCCTCTTCAAGGGCACCTCGATCGTCTCCGTCATGGCGATCGGCGAACTCTTCTACCAGGTCCAGGTCGTCTACGGCCGCAACGGCCGGGTGGTGCCCCTGCTGATGGTCGCCACCGTCTGGTACGTCCTGCTCACCGGCGCGCTCTCCGTCCTCCAGCACTACATCGAACGACACTTCGCGAAGGGGGCCACGCGATGAGCGCGATGGTCGACATCAGGTCCGTGACCAAGAGCTTCGGGTCCGTGGAGGTGCTGCGCGGCATCGACCTCACGGTCCGGACCGGCGAGGTCACCGTCGTCCTCGGCCCGTCCGGGTCCGGCAAGTCCACGCTGCTGCGGACCGTCAACCACCTGGAGAAGGTGGACAGCGGCCAGGTCAGCGTGGACGGACAGTTGGTCGGGTACCGGAGGTCCGGCGACAAGCTCTACGAGCTGCGCGAGCGCGACATCCTCAAGCAGCGCACGCACATCGGCTTCGTCTTCCAGAACTTCCACCTCTTCCCGCACCTGACCGTGCTGGAGAACATCACCGAGGCGCCGGTCGCCGCGCTCAAGCGGTCCCGCAAGGACGCCGAGGCCGCGGCCCGCCGGCTGCTCGAACGCGTCGGCCTCGCCGACAAGGCCGACGCCTACCCCCGACAGCTCTCCGGCGGCCAGCAGCAGCGCGTCGCCATCGCCCGCGCGCTCGCCCTGGAACCGAAGCTGCTCCTCTTCGACGAGCCGACCTCCGCGCTCGACCCCGAACTGGTCGGCGAGGTCCTCGACGTCATCAAGGACCTCGCGCAGCAGGGCACCACCATGATCGTCGTCACCCATGAAATCGGCTTCGCGCGCGAGGTGGCCGACACCGTCGTCTTCATGGACGACGGCCGCATCGTCGAACAGGGCCCGCCCTCCCAGATCCTCGACGCACCGCGCCACGAGCGCACCCGCGCCTTCCTCTCCAAGGTCCTGTGACCATGCCGCACCACCGTCCCGGCACCCCGCCGCATCCCCCGAGGAGCACCCCCGTGAACCGCCGCCGCGCCCTGTCCGCCGCCCTCGCGCTCACCGCCGGAACGGTGCTGCTCAGCGCCTGCGGGAAGGGCGAGGCCGCGCCGCTGGACGCCGCCCCCGGGAGCAGCGGCGCCAAGTCGAAGATCAACACCAGCCCCGACCAGCACCGCATCCACGTGAAGAAGGCCCCGGACATCGCCGCACAGGTACCCGCCCGGATACGGGACCGCGGCACCCTCCGGTTCGGCCTGTCCACCGGCAGCAACCCGCCGCTGGGCTTCTACGCCACCGACGACCGCACCCTGATCGGCGTCGAACGGGACCTCGCCACCCTCATCGCCGACACCCTCGGCCTGAAGCCCGCATTCCACGCCCTGTCCTGGGAGAACCTCTTCGTCGGCCTGGACAGCGGCAAGCTCGACGGCGTCCTCTCCAACGTCACGGTCACCGAGGAACGCAAGGACAAGTACGACTTCGCCACCTACCGGCTGGACGAACTGGCCATGGAGGCCCGCAAGGGCAGCCACTGGAAGGTGCGCGGCGCGAAGGACGTCGCCGGCAAGAAGATCGCCGTCAGCTCCGGCACCAACCAGGAGAAGATCCTCGTCGACTGGAGCAAGCAGAACGAGAAGGCGGGCCGCAAGCCGGTCGACATCACGTACTACCAGAACACCTCCGACTACTACCTCGCCCTCCGGTCCGGCCGCATCGACGCCTACTTCGGGCCCCACCCGACCTCCGCGTACCACGTGGCCACCGCCGGTCAGACCGAGATCGTCGGCACCTTCTCCGGCGGCGGCGACCAGGTGCAGGGCAAGATCGCCGCCACCACGAAGAAGGACAACGGGCTGGTGAAGCCCTACGCCGCGGCCCTCCAGCACGTCATCGACAACGGCGCCTACAAGAAGGTGCTCGACCGCTGGGGCCTGGCGAACGAGGCCGTCACGAAGTCGGAGATCAATCCGCGCGGGCTGCCCAGGACCGCGCGATGACCACTGCTCACCCTTTTCGCCGCACCGGGAGGCGCACACCCATGTCCGTAAGCCAGCGGCCGCCGCACCTCGCCGTCGCCCTCGACGCCCCCGGCGTACCGGGCCCCTTCGAGGCGGCGCCCTACGTACACCTCGCCCGTCTCGCCGAGCGCGCCACCCTGGACTTCGCCACGCTCGGCGACACCTTCGCCCGGCCCGGCCCCGACGCCCTCGCCGTCCTGGCCGGGGTCGCGCCGCACACCGCACACCTCGGACTGGTCCCGACGGTGACCACCACCCACACCGAACCGTTCCACGTCGCCACCGCCGTACAGACCCTGGACTGGGTCAGCCGCGGCCGGGCCGGCTGGCAGGCCGAGGTGTCCCGCACCCCGGCCGAAGCCGCGCTCTTCGGACGCCGCCCCGCGGCCCCCGCCGAAGCGCTGTGGCGGGAGGCCGCCGACGTGGCCGACGTGGTCGGCCGGCTCTGGGACAGCTGGGAGGACGACGCGGAGATCCGGGACGCCGCCACCGGCCGCTTCATCGACCGCGACAAGCTCCACCACGTCGACTTCCGCGGAACCTCTTCCACCGGCGAGCCGTTCACCGTACGCGGCCCCTCCATCGTCCCCCGACCCCCGCAGGGCCGGCCCGTCATCGTCCTCGACGCCACCGACGCCGCCGCCCGCGAGGCCGCGGCGGCCCACGCCGACGTCGCCCTGGTCCGCGCCGAGGACCCCGACACCGCGTACGCGGCCCGCGCCGCACTGCGCGCCCGCGCCGCGGAGCTGGGCCGCGCCCCGGGCACCCTGCGCGTCCTGGCCTCGCTGCCCATCGAACTGCCCGCCGCCGGGGACGCGGCCGGCCTCGCCGACCTGCTCACCGACTGGCACGCCGCCGACACCGCCGACGGCTTCCACCTCCGGCCCGCCGACCCCGTACGCGACCTCGGCCGCCTCGTCGACGGCACCGTCCCCGTCCTCCGCCGCCGCGGCCTGCTGCGCCGCTCGTACGCGGGCACCACCCTGCGCGACCACCTCGGCCTGGACCGCCCGGTCAGCCGCTACGCCGCCCGCACCGGAAAGGCCTCCGCATGACCACCTCCCGTACGCCCGCACGCAAACGACTGCACCTGGCCGCTCACTTCCCGGGCGTGAACAACACCACGGTCTGGCAGTCCCCCGAAGCGGGCAGTCAGATCGAGTTCGACTCCTTCGTCCACCTCGCCCGCACCGCCGAACGCGGCCGCTTCGACTTCTTCTTCCTCGCCGAGGGGCTGCGGCTGCGCGAGCACAAGGGCCGCATCCACGACCTGGACGTGGTGGGCAGGCCCGAGTCGCTGACCGTGCTGAACGCGCTCGCCGCGGTCACCGACCGGCTGGGCCTCGCCGCGACCGTCAACGCCACCTTCAACGAGCCCTACGAACTCGCCCGCCGACTGGCCACCCTGGACCACCTGAGCGCGGGCCGCGCCGCCTGGAACGTGGTCACCTCCTCCGACGCGTTCACGGGTGAGAACTTCCGGCGGGGCGGCTACCTCGACCACGCGGAGCGCTACACCCGCGCCGCCGAGTTCGTCGCCACCGCGCGCGAACTGTGGGACTCCTGGTCCGAGGACGGCACGCCCCGGCCGTTCGCGCACCACGGGCAGCACTTCGACATCCGGGGCGAGTTCACCGTCCCGCGCAGCCCGCAGGGCCACCCCGTCGTCATCCAGGCCGGGGACTCCCCGGCGGGCCGTGACTTCGCCGCCTCCGCCGCCGACGTGATCTTCACCCGGCACGGCACCCTGGAGGCGGGCCGCGCCTTCTACGCCGACGTCAAGGGACGGCTCGCCGCGCACGGCCGCACCGCCGACTCGCTCAAGATCATGCCGGGCGTCACCTTCGTGCTCGGGGACACCGCGGCCGAGGCCCAGGAGAAGGCCCACCACATCCGCCGCCGGCAGGTCTCCCCGCAGAACGCGCTGCTCGCCGCCGAACAGATCTGGGGCACCGACCTCTCCCACCTCGACCCCGACGGGCCGCTCCCCGCCTTCGACCCCGACCCCGACGCGCGGCTCACCCAGGGCCGGACCCGGCTCGGCGACCCGAAGGAGATCGCCGACCGCTGGCGGGCGCTGTCCGAGGCCAAGGGGTTGTCCCTCCGCGAAACGGTCATCGAGGCGACCGGCCGGCAGTCCTTCATCGGCACCCCGGAGGCGGTCGCCGCCGAGATGGACGCGTTCGTCACCCAGAACGCCGCCGACGGCTTCATCCTCGTACCGCATCTCACCCCCGGCGGGCTGGACGACTTCGTGGACCGGGTCGTACCGCTGCTGCAGGAGCGGGGCGCGTTCCGTACCGAGTACGAGGGGAACACGCTCCGCGCGCACCTGGGGCTCCCCGAGCCCGCACGCAGCCCGGTGTGGAAGGGTTGACCGCCATGGGCACGGAAGCGGAGAAGGACTGGCGGACCTGGCGTGAGCTGCGCGAACGGACCGTCTCGGGGCCGTACGGGCCGCTGGCGCTGACCGGCACGCACTGGCTCGCCGACCATCCCGACGGCCGGATCGAGAACGTTCCCGGCCACTGGGCCGAGGCCGGCGAGGCAGTGCGACTGACCGCCAGCACGGGGGACGGGCTGACGCTGGACGGCGCCCCGTTCAGCGGCGAGGCACGGCTCGGCCCCGACTCCGCACCGGAGGCGGCCCGCGTCGCGCACGGCGGCCGGCGCCTGGTCGTCCTGCGGCGCGAGGACCGGTGGGCCGTCCGGGTCTTCGATCCGGAATCCGCCGCGCTGCGCGCGTTCACCGGCATCGATGCGTTCCCCTACGCCGAGGAGTGGCGGCTGACCGGCCGGTTCCACCCGTACGAGCAGAGGCGCACGATCCAGGTGCCGAACGCCGACGGCCGGGAGCGCGGCCTCGGCCTCGGCGGTGAACTGGCCTTCACCGTCGCCGGGGAGGAGCACACCCTCCAGGTCGCGGTGGAGGCCGACGGCTCGCTGTGGGCGGTGCTCGCGGACGCCACCAGCGGAACCGACAGTTATCGCTTCCGATTCCTGCGGCCGCCCGCGCCCGCCGCCGACGGCACGGTGACCGTCGATCTGAACCGCACACTGCTCCCGCCGTGTGCCTTCGCCGACCAGTTCCGCTGCCCGTTCCCGCCGCCCGGCAACACCCTCCCGTTCGCCCTGCGCGCCGGAGAACGGCAGCTCAGCGCCGGTCACTGACGCGCGGCCGCCCCGCGGACCGGGCCACGCGGAACCACCCGGGACCGCGCCGCGTCAAAGCGCCGACCGAGGGGACCGGGCCCACCGCCCCGGCAGCAGAAACCCCCGCTGCCGGGGCCATGTGGCATGCCTCGGACCGGAAACAGCCTCTTGCGCACCGGGCCCGGACACTCCAGACTCCCGTCCAGCGCTTGTCAGGGGCACGCGGAAAACGGAATCCCGTGCTGCCTGGCTGCGCCTCACGGGCCGCCTACAGGCGACCCCCGATTCCCCTCGGAGGAAGAAGTGAGGAACGAGCGCATCACCCCCCGCAGCGGCGTCGTCAGACGCACCCGGCTGATCGCCGTGGCGTCCGGCCTGCTCGTCGCGGGAGCCGTGGCCGTACCCAGCGCCAGCGCCGATGTGCAGCCGGCCACCACGTTCAGCGCCACGCAGCTGTCCGCTGCCGACCACTCGGTCCGCGCGGCGGATGTCGCGGGCACCGCATGGCGGGTCGACAAGGCGACGAACAAGGTCGTCGTCACGGTCGACAAGACCGTCTCCCAGGCCGAGATAGCGAAGATCAAGAAGGCGGCGGGCGTCAACGCCGGCGCCCTCAGCTTCGAGCGCACGGCCGGCAAGTTCGAGAAGTACATCTCGGGCGGCGACGCCATCTACGCCCCGAGCTGGCGCTGCTCGCTCGGCTTCAACGTCCGCAACGGCTCCACCTACTACGCCCTGACCGCCGGCCACTGCACCGACGGCAACCCGTCGTGGACCACCGGCAGCGGCGCGTCGATCGGCCCGACCGCCGGCTCCAGCTTCCCCGGCAACGACTACGGCATCATCAAGTACACCGGCTCCGTCTCGCACGAGGGCACCGTCGGCAGCCAGGACATCACCAGCGCCGGTACCCCGACCGTCGGCCAGACCGTCACCCGCCGCGGCTCCACCACCGGTATCCACAGCGGCCGCGTCACCGCCCTGAACGCGACCGTCAACTACGGCGGCGGCGACGTCGTCTACGGCATGATCCAGACCACGGTCTGCGCCGAGCCCGGCGACAGCGGAGGCCCGCTGTACTCCGGCACCAAGGCGCTCGGCCTGACCTCCGGCGGCAGCGGCGACTGCACCTCCGGCGGCACCACGTTCTTCCAGCCCGTCACGGAGGCGCTGAGCGCCTACGGCGTCAGCGTGTACTGAGGCTGAACCCGCTCGGGTACGTCCGGCACTTCCCTGTGGCCGGATGAGCGTTCTCGGCCCCGGGCACGTACTGAGGAATACTGCGCCACTGGACTGCAGCCAGCAGCAGTAAGGCCCCCGCTCGCCGCGGCGAGCGGGGGCCCCTTGCGTCCGTGGTGCTCGCCTCCGTTATTTGTTTTCCAGAAACATAGGACTCGACCCTCCCGGCAACCGGGCATACGGTGTAACCACGTACGACTCGGACGGCCGGCAGCCTGTGCTAGGGGGTCGTGATGGTCGAGGAACTCGTGGCGACCGGGGTGGCGCTGGCCTCGGCGGGCGCCGTGTACGCGGCGGCCGCGGCCCGGGTCATCAAACAGTACGAACGCGGCGTCGTCCTGCGGCTCGGGCGGCTCACCTCCCCGGCTCGCGGCCCCGGCTTCACCATGATCATCCCGTTCGTGGACCGGATGCGCCGGGTCAACATGCAGATCGTCACGATGCCCGTACCGGCCCAGGAAGGCATCACCCACGACAACGTCACGGTCCGGGTCGACGCGGTGGTCTACTTCAAGGTCGTGGACGCCGCCGACGCGGTCGTCCAGGTCGAGGACTACCGCTTCGCCGTCTCCCAGGTCGCCCAGACCTCGCTGCGCTCCATCATCGGCAAGAGCGACCTGGACGACCTGCTCTCCAACCGCGAGAAGCTCAACCAGGGCCTGGAAGTCATGATCGACAGCCCCGCGCTGGGCTGGGGCGTGCAGATCGACCGGGTGGAGATCAAGGACGTCTCGCTGCCGGAGACCATGAAACGCTCGATGGCCCGGCAGGCGGAGGCCGCCCGCGACCGGCGGGCCCGGGTGATCAACGCCGACGCCGAGCTGCAGGCCTCCAAGAAGCTGGCCGAGGCCGCCCAGCAGATGTCCGACCAGCCCGCCGCCCTGCAACTGCGCCTGCTGCAGACCGTGGTGGCGGTCGCCGCCGAGAAGAACTCCACCCTCGTCCTGCCCTTCCCCGTCGAATTGCTGCGCTTCCTGGAGCGCTCGGGACTCCAGGCCCAGGCCCAGACGGAGGCGTACGAGCGGACGCGGGAGGAGCCCGGGAGCGGCCCGGTCGAGGCGCACCAGGAGGACATACGCCACGAGGACGTACGCCACGAGGACGTGCGCCGTGAAGAGGTGGCGCTGGACGCGTCGGAGGAGCTTCCCGGCATCGACCTGCCGGGGGTGGACGTCCCCGGCGTGGAGATCCCGGAGGTGGAGGTGCCCGGGATCGAGGGGAAGCCCGGGATCGAGCGGAAATCCGGGATCGAGGGGAAGCCCGGGGCCGAGGGGAAGCCCGGGGACGGCACCGCGCGGTGAACCGCCGGCGGGGGAGCGGAAGCGGACCGTCTGTTTCCGGACAGGTGTAGTCCTCACCCCGCGCTGACCGCCGGCCGCTCACCGTGATCACCGGACACCGGAAAGGGGAGGGACATGCGCGGTTATCGGTGTGCAGGACCCGTGGACGATCGGTGAATCGTCGTACGCAAGACCGGAACTCGGTCTTGTGCGTGCCCTTGGGGGGTGGGAATACTCGGCGACGCGCATTGGCATGGACGCGACTGTCGAGCCGGACGCGGCTTCCGACGGTGGGCAGCGCATGCGGGCCGCGCACCCGTGCGGCACCCGGCCGTACCGGGGGCGTGCTGACCGTCCGCGACGGATGGCCCGTTCACGTCCGTGTCTTGATCTCCACCCCTCAGGGCCCGCACTTCCCCCACCATGGCGGGCCCTTCCCCCCACGGGAGGTTCTGACTTGAAGCACCGCCGCATACCCAAGCGACGCGCAGCCCTGGCCGGCGCCGGCGCCCTCGCCCTGGCCGCCAGCGCCACCTTCGCGCTCAGTGCCAATGCCAGCCCGGCCCCCGCGCCGCTGTCCCTGACGCCGACGGCGGCCGGCAAGCTCGCCGCGCAGCTCACCGACGGCACGGCCGGTTCCTACTACGACGCCAAGGCCAAGAAGCTGGTCGTCAACGTGGTGGACGAGGCCACCGCCGACACCGTACGGGCCAAGGGAGCCGAGCCCAGAATCGTCCAGCACACGCTCGCCCAGCTGAACGGCGCCCGGCAGACCCTGAAGTCCAAGGCCACCATCCCCGGCACCTCCTGGGGCGTCGACCCGCGGACCAACAAGGTCGTGGTGACCGCCGACCGCACCGTCAAGGGCGCGAAGCTGGCGAAGCTCACCAAGGTCGTCGACAGCCTCGGCAGCAAGGTGCAGCTCAACCGCAGCAAGGGAGAGTTCAAGCCCTTCATCGCCGGCGGCGACGCGATCTGGGGGAGCGGCTCGCGCTGCTCGCTCGGCTTCAACGTCGTCAAGGACGGCCAGCCGTACTTCCTGACCGCCGGCCACTGCGGCAACGCGGTCAAGAGCTGGTCGGACTCCCAGGGCGGTGGCGAGATCGCCACGACCGAGGAGTCCAGCTTCCCCGGCAACGACTACGCGCTGGTGAAGTACACCGGTGACACCGACCACCCCAGCGCCGTCGACCTCTACAACGGCAGCAGCCAGGACATCAGTGGCGCGGCCGAGGCGACCGTCGGCGAGAAGGTGCAGCGCAGCGGCTCCACCACCCAGGTCCACGACGGCACCGTCAAGGCCCTGAACGCCAGCGTCAACTACCAGGAAGGCACCGTCGACGGCCTGATCCAGACCGACGTCTGTGCCGAGCCCGGCGACAGCGGCGGCGCGCTGTTCGACGGCGACAAGGCCATCGGCCTGACCTCCGGCGGCAGCGGCGACTGCTCCGCGGGCGGCGAGACCTTCTTCCAGCCGGTCACCGAGGCCCTCGAGGCCTACGGCGCCCAGATCGGCTGACGCCCGCACCACCCGGTCGAAACGGCCCGGCCCCCGTACGCACCCGCGTACGGGGGCCGGGCCACTTCGCTGCACCGCCCTGGTCACCGCCCGTCCAGCGGCCCGAACACGGCCAGTGCCTCCTCCGCCGAGTAGGTGCGCCGCACGTACTCCTCCGCCCACGCGGCCGCCTCCGGAAACCCGGACTCCGCCACGATCCGCGCGCAGGCCGCCTCCCGGTCGTACGGCGTGCGGCGCAGCGTCACCGCCCCGCCGCCGGGTCCGAGCAGCGCCCAGTGCGCGCCGTCCCGCCCGTACGGCATCCCGATGCTGCCCGGGTTCACCACCAGCCGCCCGTGCACGATCCGGACGAACGGCATGTGGGTGTGGCCGCACACCACCGTCCGCACCTTCGCCGGTACCCCCGCCATGACCTCGGCGAAGCGTTCCGGCCGGGAGTCCACGAGCATCATCTCGGTGTCGTCGCGCGGGGTGGCGTGGCAGAAGAGCACCGGGCCGAGACCCGGTACGTCCAGCGTCACGTCCGCCGGCAACGCGGCCAGGTACGCGGCGTCGGCGGGGTCGAGCTGCCGGGCCGCCCAGGGCGTGACCGTGTCGGGGACGGGCGCGGCCGGATCGCCGTGGCTCGCGGCCAGTTCCCGTTCGCCGTTGCCGCGGAGCCATACGGCCCGGTCGCCGAGGCCGCGCAGCAGCGCGAGGGTCTCGCGGGGGAGCGGTCCGGACAGCAGGTCGCCGACGAGGACGACGGTACGCGCCGCCCGTACGTCGGGCTCGGCGAGCACGGCCTCCAGTGCGGGCGCGACGCCATGGATGTCGGACAGGACGGCTACCGCCGCGGTGTCGGTCATGGCGGGAGCCTGACGGGGACGGGCAGGGCCCGGCAGGCGTTCGGCTCTCGGCTGACACGCCGCCTCGGTTCCCGGCTGACGCGCCGCGTTAGTGAGGCGTTAGCGGAACGGCGGTGGATCAACAGCGGCGACGGCGAGTCTTGATCTCACCAGCCCGGTCCGCCGGACCGGGACACCACCACGAGAGCACCCTCAAGAGAACAGGGAGAGAACGTGTCGAACCGCACCGTTCTGCGCCACGCCCGCAATGCCGCCGCCGCCATGGTGATCGCCGTTGCCGCGTTCGGACTGACGGCCTGTGACGGCTCCGGTACCGACACGCCGTCGTCCGCCGGCAGCTCGTCCGCCGCCTCGGACCCCGCGCAGTCCGCCACCACCACGCCCGAGGCCGACCAGGGCAAGACCGACCAGGGCAAGGCCGACCAGGGCTCCGCCACCGGCACCCCGGCGGCCACCACCCCGAAGCAGTCGGGGGAGCGCTGCACGGACCAGCTCAACTACGCGGGGGACTCCCGGTCCAACGCCGAGATCAACTCGATCGGCGAGGAGACCGGCCACTGCCCGGCACCGCAGAAGGGCGACAAGCCGCTGGGCACCCCCAAGAAGGACGGTGTCAGCTGCACCAACCAGATCAACTACGCGGAGGACGCCCGCTCCAACGCCGTCATCAACACCATCGGCGAGAAGACCGGCTACTGCCCGCCCGTCCAGAAGTGAGCCCCGGGGCACCGAGCCCCGCCCCGCCGTCCCACCGTCCCGGCCCCGCACCAGCGGAGACCGGGACGGCGCGCGTTCGGGACCACCGGACGCCGCCCCTCAGATCCGCTCCACCAGCCGGACCGCCACCGACCCCGCCGCGGCCACCGCCGCGGCCCGGGCAGTCGCCCACGGCGAACCGGCCCTGCGCGACGGCCCGCACCGCCGCTTCCGCCACTACGCGGAAGAGGACGACGACACCGCCGCCCGCCTCTACCTGCAGGCGATGGACCGGGTCGTCACCGACACCGCGTTCTCCACCGGCTCGGAAGACTGCGAACGCCTCCTCGTCCGGAACACCGACGGCGCCGAGGGAGCCGTTGCGGCGGCGTGCCTCATCCAGCACCTCCCCGCCCCCCACGCACGGTTGCAGCAGCTCATGCACGCGCCCGGCTGACCGCCTCGCTGCGCGGCGGGAGTGCGCGATACCGCCGCCGTTCAGTCGCGTCCCGCGCCCCGCCGCTCCGTCAGCCACGGCAGCCCCGCCGCCACCAGCCGGATCCCCCGTACCGCCAACTCGGCCGGCGCTTCCTCGCTCTCACCCGCCGCCCACGCCTCCACCGCCGCCCGCAGCGCGCCGTCCGCCGCGGCCGCGGTCAGCCGTACCTCCAGCGGCCCCGCCGTGGTCGTCCGCGCCAGCACCTCGATGAGCGCCAGCTCGGATTCGTGGTGCGCGCGGTGCCACACCGCACGCAACGCCGGGTTGTCCCGCATCGCGTGCAGCAGCCCCCGCGTCCACTCCAGCGCCTCCTCGGCCCGCGCGTCGGTGGGCGTCAACGCCTCGCGGGCCGCCCGCTCCAGCACCTCGCCCAACGGCAGCTCCGTCTCCCGCGCGGCCAGCTCGGCCAGCCCGTCGGTCCAGGCCCGTACGCCGCCGGTCAGCATCGGCGCGACCGCGTCCTCCTTGGTCCGGAAGTAGCGGTAGAAGGTGCGCGGCGCGACGCCCGCGGCACGGGCGATGTCCTCGGCGGTGACGGCGGCGCCCCGCTCGGCGAAGAGCGCCGCGGCGGTACGGGCGATCTCCAGCTCGGTCGCGGCCTTCCGCCGCTCCGTGAGCGAGGCGGGCCGGGCCGCGGCCGATCGGGCGGACGCAGCCGTGCCGGCGGACGTGGACGCAGCCGTGCCGGCGGACGTGGCCGTGGCGGAGCGGGAGGACTGTGCGGTGGACATGGCCGGAGTGTACGCCGCCGTACGCCGATGTGGCGCATCGCGCAGAGCTGGCACACTGTGCCACTTAGGCGTACGGTGTCGGCGCCGGGGCTCGACGGAGAGCCCCGCACCGACGAGAACGGAGAACCCCATGAACCGCTACGAGGGCCGCCGCGTACTGATCACCGGCGCCGGATCCGGCATCGGCCGGGCCACCGTGCACCGGATCCTCGCGGAGGGCGGCCGGGTCGTGGCCGCGGACGTCAGCGCGGAAGGCCTGAAGGCCACCGCCGAGCGTGCCGCCGCCGACGGCGTGGCCGACCGGCTCACGACCGCGGTCCTGGACATATCCGACGAGGCCGCGGTCATCGCGGGAGTGGCGTCCGCCGTCGGGACGCTGGGCGGCCTGGACGTGCTGGTCAACGCGGCCGGTATCCTGCGCTCCGAGCACACCCACAAGACCACGCTGGACTTCTGGAACACGCTCCTCGCGACCAACCTGACCGGCACGTTCCTGATGATCCGCGAGGCGCTGCCCGCCCTGCTCGAGGGCGAGAAGCCGGTGATCGTCAACTTCAGCTCCACCTCCGCCTCGTTCGCGCACCCGTACATGGCGGCGTACGCGGCGAGCAAGGGCGGCATCCAGTCGATGACCCACGCCATCGCCGGCGAGTACGGCAAGCAGGGGCTGCGCGCGGTGTGCGTCGCGCCCGGCTCCATCGCCAGCGGCATGACGACCGGCCGGGGTCCGGGGCTGCCCGAGGACGCCGACATGAGCCTGTTCACGAAGCTGATGCCGGCCATCGGCGAGGGCTTCGCGGGCCCGGAGACCGTCGCGGGCGTCATCGCGATGCTGGCCTCCGACGACGGCGCCTTCGTCACGGGTACCGAGCTGCGGATCGACGGCGGTACGCACATGTGATCCGCCTCGGCGGCGCTGCCTGTACGCGGGCAGGGGCGGCGGTCGGTCCCGGGGCGGGCCGGGGCGGGGCTGGCCGGGCCCACCCCTCCCCGTATACCTACTGCCGCACCTCGCTCCGGTCGACCGCGCCCCGGCCCACCGAGAGCACCGCGAAGACCAGCGTCAAGGCCGCGGCGACCACCGCCCAGGCCGCGAGCACCAGCAGCGGCCCGGTCAGCGCCCGCCCGTCGAAGTACGCGATCGAACGGGCCGCCCAGGTGCCCGCGCCCGGCGGCAGCGCAGGCCCGATGGCGTGCCAGAAGGGCGGCAGCAGCGGATACGGGTACGCGCCGCCCGCACTGGGATTGCCACCGATCACGACCACGAGAATGGTCAGCCCGATGCCGAGGATCCCGGCGATGCCCTGGAACGCGAAGGTCGTGGCGCCCACCCCGAACACGATCAGCGCACCCAGCCCCCACAGCGCCACCACGCTGCCGGGCAGCGCCCCGAGCACCGGGCCGATGACGAGCGCCCCGGCGAGCCCCGCCAGCACCGAGTAGAGCAGCAGCGCACCGAGCCGGATGACGGCCCGCCGGCCGTTGGTGGGGCGGGCCCCATAGCTGATCGCGAGGATCGCGGCACACAGATAGCCGCCCACGCACCACCCCACCACCAGGTAGAAGGACGACAGCCCGCGGGTGTCCTGCGGGTCCGCCGGGACCACGTCGGACGTCCGGACCGACCGCCCCTCCGCCTGCTCCGCCTTGGTGAGGACCTTCTGGACCGCGTCGGAGAGCGCGCTGCCGCTGCCGCCGGCGACCAGCAGCTCGTCCTGCTTGCCGCGCGGGTCGTACACCAGCGCCCCGTCGATCTCCCGGTCCTTCATCTGCCGCACGGCCTCGGCCCGGGACCCGGCCGGCCGCGCGTCGAGCGGCGAGCCCGCCAGCCGGTCCAGCTTCACGACCAGCTGCCCACGCGCCTGCGGGGGCGCGACGACGGCGAAGGCCACGTCCCGGGGCTTGGGGGAGTGGAACGCGCCCGCGTACGAGGCGATGAACGCGGCCGTCAGCGCCAGCACCCCGATGATCAGCAGTGCGGCCCGCGCCGACACCGCGTCCCTCAGCTCTCCGGTGAAGGTCGTACGGGTGCCGTCGCCGTCCCTTCCGGTACCGGCCCCGCTGTCGGTGCCGCCGTCCGCTGTGGCCATGTGCCGCTCCTCGTATTCGTAGCGATTCCTCACCTATCTTCCGTTTTGGGAGGAAAATATATGGCCGGGTGGGTGCGTCCCGGCGCGTCGCGCGGAGGCGCGCGAAGGGTGCGCACGACTCTGTTCGTACGAACGTTCGAAGAACGCGTTATGGTGTGAGTGAGACGGGGGATGCAATGGAAGTCAGGGGGTGCTCACGCGGTAGGAGGTGCGAATGTCCCGGTTCACGCACCTGCACACCGCATCGGGATTCTCCGTGCGGTACGGCGCCTCGCACCCCGAACGGCTCGCCGAGCGCGCCGCCGAACGCGGCATGGACGCCCTCGCCCTCACCGACCGGGACTCCCTCTCCGGCGCCGTACGCTTCGCCAAGGCCGCCGCCGAAGCAGGCATCCGCCCACTGTTCGGCACCGAACTGGCGATCGCCGCGCCCCTGCCGGACCCCACCCCCACGGCACGCCGCCGCACCCCCGTGCGCGGCGGAGCCTTCATCGACGAATCGGCCCCCCGCGCCGTCTTCCTCGCCCGCGACGGCGCCCGCGGCTGGGCCACCCTCTGCCGCCTGGTCTCCGCCGCACACGCCACCGACCGCGAACGCCCCCTCCTCCCCTGGGAAGCCCTGACGGGAGACCTGACAGGAGCCCCGTCCGGGTCCTTGGCGGGAGGTCCCTCCGGGGTCTTGGCGGGAGGTCCCTCCGGGGTCTTGGCGGGAGGACTGTCCGGAGCTCTGACGGGAGGCCTGTCCGGAGTCCCGGCGGGAGCCCCGGCCGCCGGAAAAGGCGCAACGGCCGACGGCACCACCGCCACAGCCGGCAGCCACGAAGCCGCGGTCCGCCTCGGCGACCCCACCGACGGCGTCCTCGTCCTCCTCGGACCCGACTCCGACATCGGCCGCGCCCTGGCCGCAGGCCGCCCCGACCGCGCCGCCCGCCTCCTCGCCCCCTGGCGCGAGCTCTACGGCGACGCACTCCGCCTCGAAGTCGTCCACCACGGCCGCACCGGCACCGGCCCCGGCTCCCTCCGGCTCGCAGCCCGCACCCTCGGCTTCGCCGTCGACCAGGGCGTCCGCGCCGTCCTCAGCAACGCCGTCCGCTACGCCGACCCCGGCCAGGGCCCCGTCGCCGACGTCCTCGACTCCGCCCGCCGCCTCGTTCCCATCGACCGCCACCGCCCCGAAGCCCGGGACAGCGGCGAACGCTGGCTCAAGGACGCCGACGCCATGGCCCGCACCGCCGAACGCGTAGCCGAAGCCGCCGGCCACCGCCGCGACACCGCCCACCGCCTGCTCACCATGACCGAAGAGACCGCCGCCGCCTGCCTCGTCGACCCCCAGGACGACATCGGCCTCGGCA
The DNA here is from genome assembly GCF_000718305.1 of Streptomyces niger. GTDB lineage: Bacteria > Actinomycetota > Actinomycetes > Streptomycetales > Streptomycetaceae > Streptomyces > Streptomyces niger. Next base: position 169,453 of record NZ_JOFQ01000013.1, on the reverse strand, counting down.
CCGTCCACTTCCCCGAGCCCCGCCTCGTCGGCGCCGCGCACCGCACCGCCTCCCGCGTACTCCGCTCCCGCAGCGCCGCCGGCATGGTCCGCCGCGGCTACGACCGCGGCCCGGCGGCCCGCACGTACTGGGAACGCCTCCACCGCGAGCTGGACATCATCGACCACCACGGCTTCGCGTCCTACTTCCTCACCGTCGCCCAGGTCGTCGAGGACACCCGCCGCCTCGGCATCCGCGTCACCGCACGCGGCTCCGGCGCCGGCTCCCTCGTCAACCACCTCCTCGGCATCGCCCACGCCGACCCCGTCGAACACGGCCTGCTCATGGAACGCTTCCTCTCCAAGCGCCGCGCCGTCCTCCCCGACATCGACATCGACGTGGAATCAGCGCGCCGCCTGGAGGTCTACCGCGCGATCTTCGACCGCTTCGGCGCCGAACGCGTCGCCACCGTCGCCATGCCCGAGACCTACCGCGTACGCCACGCCGTACGCGATGTCGGCGCCGCCCTCGGCATGGACCCCGCCGAAGTCGACCGCATCGCCAAGGCCTTCCCGCACATCCGGGCGAGGGATGCGCGGGCGGCGCTGGAGGAACTGCCGGAGCTTCGCGATCTACGGGACAACCCGCCGCCCCCGCCGTTCTGGGACCTGGTCGAAGGGCTGGACGCACTGCCCCGCGGCACCGCCATGCACCCCTGCGGCGTCCTCCTCTCCGACGCGACTCTGACCGCCCGCACCCCCGTCGTCCCCACCGGCGGTGAGGGCTTCCCCATGTCCCAGTTCGACAAGGAGGACGTCGAAGACCTCGGCCTGCTCAAACTCGACGTACTCGGCGTACGGATGCAGTCCGCGATGGCCCACGCGACCGCCGAGATCGGCCGCGCCACCGGCCGCCCGGCACCCGACCTCGACGACCCGGCACAGGTACCGCCCGGCGACCCCGCCACGTACGGCCTGATCCGCTCCACCGAGACCCTCGGCTGCTTCCAGATCGAGTCCCCCGGCCAGCGCGACCTGATCGGCCGGCTCCAACCCGCCACCTTCCACGACCTGGTCGTGGACATCTCCCTCTTCCGCCCCGGACCGGTCGCCGCCGACATGGTCCGGCCCTTCATCGAATCCCGGCACGGCCGCAGGCCCATCCGCTACCCCCACCCCGACCTGGAAGAAGCCCTGCGCGAGACCTACGGAGTCGTGGTCTTCCACGAACAGGTCATCCGCATCATCGACCGCATGACCGGCTGCGGCCTGGACGAAGCCGACCGGGTACGCCGCGGCCTGTCCGACCCCGAGTCGCAGGGCCGCATCCGCGTCTGGTTCGCGGAGCAGGCCGCCCGGCACGGCTACTCCGCCGACGACACCACCCGCACCTGGGAGATCATCGAAGCGTTCGGCTCGTACGGCTTCTGCAAGGCACACGCCGTGGCCTTCGCCGTACCGACCTACCAGTCCGCCTGGCTCAAGGCCCACCACCCGGCCGCGTTCTACGCCGGCCTGCTCACCCACGACCCCGGCATGTACCCCAAACGCCTCCTCCTCGCCGACGCCCGCCGCCGCGGCGTCCCGATCCTCCCCTTGGACGTGAACCACTCCGACGTCGCTTACCGAATCGAACTGGTGTCTGGTGAATCTCGCCTAAGTGGGGCTGAATCGCATGCCGCGCCGTACGGCGAAGCGTTTGTCGAGCCGCGCGGGGGCGAATCGCGCACCATGCGCACCGGAACGCGCACGTCCGGGGAGCGCGCGGCGGCCGCCTCCGGCACGGCCGACCGCTGGGGACTGCGCCTCGCGCTCTCCGAAGTGCACGGCATCAGCGAGACGGAGGCCGAACGCATCGCAGCCGGCCGCCCCTACACCTCCCTCCAGGACCTCTGGCGCCGCGCCCACCCCGGCCGCCCGGTACTCGAACGCCTCGCCAGGGTCGGCGCGCTGGACTCCTTCGGAGCCAACCGCCGCGACCTGCTGCTGCACATCGCCGAACTGCACCGCCAGCAGCGGGGCGCACCGGCCGACGCCCAACTCCCGCTGTCCGCGGCGGCATCGGCCCCGGCCGGACTCCCGGACCTCAGCGACGCCGAACGGCTCAGCGCCGAGCTGGGCGTACTGGGCATGGACGCCTCCCGACACCTGATGGGGGACCACCTCCAGTTCCTGAACGAGCTGGGCGTGCTCCCCGCCAAGCGGCTGCGCGAAGCCCAGCACGGCGACACGGTCCTGGTCGCCGGGGCCAAGGCGGCCACCCAGACGCCGCCGATCCGCTCCGGGCGGCGGGTCATCTTCACCACCCTCGACGACAGCACGGGGCTGGTCGACTGCGCCTTCTTCGACGACAGCCACGAAACGTGCGCCCACACCGTCTTCCATTCCTGGCTGCTGCTGGTACGCGGCACGGTCCAGCGCCGTGGCCCGCGCAGCCTCAGCGTGGTCGGCACGGCGGTCTGGAACCTGGCGGAACTGGCGGAACTGCGGGCACGGGGCGGGCTGGGGGCGGTCACGGCTCACTTGGCCTCCCACCCCGCCCTCCCCCCGCCCCCCACCCACGCCTCAACCCCCGGGCCTGCCCCGGCCCCTACGTCTGCCCCGGCCCCCACACCCGCCCCGGCCCCAGCTCCCGCTTCGGCATATGCCGCCGCCGGGGCCGATCCCGGTGCGCGCGTCACCGGTCACCCCCACAGCCGGAGCGGCTCCGCCGACCGTGAGCTGTATGCCGCCGCGGAGGCCGGCGTCTCCTCGGCCACCCCCGGCCCCGGAGGTTCCCCGGCCACCCCCGGAGGCGCCCCGGCAGTGCCCGACGACTCCGCGTCCCCGGACGACGAACGGGTCATCCGCCTGCCCACCGGCTACACCCTGCATCCGTGGGCCGACCTCCAGCCCGCGGGCGAACGCGCCGCCACCGGCCGCAAGCTCTGGCACGCCAGCCCAGGGAGCGCAGGATGACCACCTACCGACGCCTCCCCCCTTCATCCCCTTCACCTCCTTCCCCTCCTTCTGCTGGTTCCTCCATGAACACTCCGGTGGACACCCCCGGCGCCCCGCCCCAAGCGGTCCCGGGTACCCGGTCCGGAGCCGCTGCCCTGTACGTACGGTTCCGCCCGGTCGCTCCAGCCATCCCTGCCGCTCCAGCCACCTCTGTTGCGCCGGCCGCCCCTGCCGACCTGGCTACCCCTCCCTCCCCGGACACCCCTACTGGTCCGGCTGCTTCTACTCCTGCTCCGGACACTCCCGCTGGCCCGGCGTCTCCACCCGCCCCGACCGCGACTCCCGGAGCGGCCGCCGGCTCCCGCTCTCCCCGTGGCGGGGGTGGGAAGGTGGCCGGCCCGCCTCTCGGTGAGGAGACGTACGAGCGGCTGCTCTCGCTGCTGGGGGAGTTCACCCCCGTCGTCGAGGCGCTGCCACCCGATGCCGCGCTCGCCGACGTACGCGGTGCGCAGCGGTACTTCGGCCGAGACGCCGCCGGCATTGCCGAGTTGCTTCGACTGCGCGCCCTGGCCTGGTACGACGTGGAATGCACCATCGGTATCGCCGGCAACCCCCTGCTCGCCCGGATGGCCGCCCAGGACGCGGCGCCCGGCGAGATCCGCGTCGTTCCCGGTGATCCCGAGAGCGTCGCGGCCTTTCTGGATCGCAGGCCCGCCGCCGCCCTGCACGGCATCGGTCCCGCGGCGGCCCGTGCCCTGTGCTCGTACGGGCTCGACAGTGTCGGGCGGATCGCCGCGGCTCCGCCCGCCACCCTGCAGCGCATCCTCGGTGCGAAGGCCGGTCGCCGGGTGTACGAGCGGGCCCGCGGCATCGATCCGTCGCCGGTGACCCCGAACGCCCCGGCCCGCTCGATGGCTGCCGAGCACCGCTTCGCCCACGACGAGCTGGACGAGACGCGGCGTCGTAGGGCGCTGCTCTCGCTCGCGGACGAACTCGGCTCCCGGATGCGCGGCGGCGGTCAGGTGGCGGGCGCGCTCACGCTCACCGTTCGCTATGCCGACCGTTCCACCACGACCCGCACCCGTCGGTTGGCCGAGCCGACCGCGCACGGGCCCGCGCTGACGGAGGTCGCCTACGCGTTGCATGCCGCGCTCGGTCTGCAACGCGCGCGTGTCCGGGCGGTGGCACTGCGGGCCGAGGACCTCTGCCGGGCCGAACGCGCCGCTCGGCAGCTGTCGTTCGACCCGGCGGACGACAAGGCCCGCCGCATCGAAGCCGCCGTCGACCGCGCCCGTACCCGTTTCGGTCCGCACGCTGCCCGTCCCGCCGCCGCGTCGGCCGCTCCCGCGCGGGCCGGGGGCCGTCAGACCTACGGTCAGCCGTACAGGCGGTCGGCGTACCGCGGGCCGTAGTGGGCCTCCAGGGCTTCGAGCGGGAGGTTCGGGGCCTCCGGGGCCTTGCATATTCGGGCCCGGGAGGGGAGCGCTTGGGGCTGCCAGGTCTCCGTGCGCCACAGCGGGCCCGCGCGGTTTGTGGGCGTCATGGAAATGACTCTACGCCGAGCCGCCGACAGCGGCCGGAGCCTGTGGATAACCCGTACGTCCGGTGAGAATCGTGTGTCACAACCTTCACTGTCACACGACTGGACCCCTCGACCTACTCAGCCGTAACTTGACGGCCAATCACAGCGTTGAGCCATGCGATCCGGATCGCAGGTGATGACTCGGCGAGCACTTCGGAGTCCCCTCACCTCCCGCAAGGAGCATCGCATGACCATGTCCACGCACCGAGCGCCGTCCTGGAGACGTGCGGCAACCGCCGTCTCCGCCCTCGCCCTCGCTCTCGGCGCCGTCACGGCGGCCACTCCCGCAGCGGCAGCCGCCACTCCGCCGGACGCCACTGCGACACCCGCCACCGCGACGAACGCCACCGTCTCCGCCGGCTGGAACGACTACTCCTGCAAGCCGTCCGCCGCCCACCCCCGCCCCGTCGTCCTCGTCCACGGCACCCTCGGCAATTCCGTGGACAACTGGCTCGCCCTGGCGCCCTATCTCATCGCCCGCGGCTACTGCGTCTTCTCCCTCGACTACGGCCAACTGCCCGGCGTCCCCCTCTTCCACGGCCTCGGCCCGATCGACAAGTCGGCCGAACAGCTCTCCGCGTACGTCGATCGAGTCCTGGCCGCGACGGGCGCGGAGAAGGCCGACCTCGTGGGGCACTCGCAGGGCGGCATGATGCCGCGCTACTACCTCAAATTCCTCGGCGGCGCGGCGAAGGTGAACGCCTTGGTCGGCATCGCGCCCGACAACCACGGCACCGACGTGAACGGACTGACCCGCCTCGTCGACCAGATCCCGGGCGCCAAGAAGTACCTCGAGTCGCAGGCGCCGGGCCTCAGCGACCAGATCGTGGGTTCGGACTTCCTCAATCGCCTCAACGAGGGCGGCGACACCGTGCCCGGCGTGCGCTACACGGTCATCGCCACCAAGTACGACGAGGTCGTCACGCCGTACAAGAGCCAGTTCCTGAACGGCCCGAACGTGCGGAACGTGCTGGTCCAAGACCTGTGCCCGACCGACTTCGCCGAACACCTGGTCATCGGCCTGGCCGACCGCGTCGCCTTCCACGAGGCGGCCAACGCTCTGGACCCGGCCCACGCGACCCCGACGACCTGCTCGTCACGCTGACCGCGGTCCCGGTACGCGTACCGGGACTCGTGCTGGTATCAGGTGTCGGATATCAGCACACGTACGACCGGCGGTGCGCTGCTCTTCGTGGAGCAGCGCACCGTTGGGTTGTCGGCGTCCGGTCCTCAGCCGCCGTTGCGGGCGGCCTTGCGGCGGGCGACGGCGAACAGTACCGAGGCGCCCAGTGCCAGCACGGCAGCACCACCGATCGCGAGCGGGCCGGTCGAACTGTCACCACCGGTCTCCGCCAGCTTCGTGGTCACCTCCTTGCCCGAGGAACCGGCGGGGCGCACGCCCTCCGTGCTCATGTGCGTGTCCTCGCCCGAGTGCGCAGTGCCTGCGTCCTTGTGTGCGTCGCCGTCCACGTCCTTGTCCGCGTTCCGGTGGTGCATGTGGTCCATCGTCGACTTATCCGCACCGGCCGCGAGCTGTTGCTCGGTCGGCGCGGTGGCGGCGGGCGCCGCCGTGTCCGCGGAGCGCGGCTCCGTACTGTTCCCCGCCGCGGTCCCCGAACTGCCGTTGTCCTTGCCGAAGACCACGTCCGAGCAGGTGTAGAAGGCCTCCGGGCTGTCCGAACGCTGCCAGATGCTGTAGATCAGATGGCGGCCGGAGCGGGTCGGCACCTTGCCCTCGAAGACGTAGTCACCGTTGGTCAACTTGGGGTCGGTGACCTTCGCGAACGGCTTGTCCTCCAGGTCCGACCACTTCAGCGGCTTGCTCGGGTCGTAGCTGTCCTTCGTGAGGTACAGCTCGAACGTCCCCTTGTGCGGCGCGGTCGCCTTGTACCGGAAGGTGTGTGCGCCCGCCGCCATCGGACTGGCCGGCCAGTCGGCACGCGCCAGGTCCAGGCCCTTGTACTCCTCGCCGTTCGCGCTGCACAGCTTGCCGTCCGGTATGCGCGACTTGGACCGGCCGCCCGCCGCGCCGTCCCGTACCCCGTTCCAGTCGTACAGGGCCTGCACGCCGCCGGCCGCGACCATTGCCTTGCAGGCGGCGGAGTCCGGGGACTCCGGCCCCTCGGCGTAGCACGCGGAGATCCGGCTCACCGGGTCCGTCATCGAGCCGTGGGCGGCCGCCGGGTGCGCGGCGAACACGGTGAGGGCGAGCGGGGCGATACCGGTGAGGGCGATCCCTGCGGCCTTGCGGAGAGCGGACATCGTGGGGGGCTCCTTCATGACGTACGGGAGGTGGTGCGCGCGGCGGAGCCACCGTCGTACGCATGTGCCGTCCCCCCCCGGGAAGCGGCACCGGCGTGCGGCGACTCCGCCCGGCGGGCAGCACGCTAGCCGCGCCGACCAGCGGATTCGCCCGTCGCAGCAGCACTTCGACGATCTTTAGGGGTGGCTTAAGGAACCACTCAGCGGTGATTAAGTCCCGACGGCGAGCGGCGCACCTGACGGGCGGCGGATCAGGCAATCCATCGGTAGCGGCGTTCGGGGCGACCCGTGCCCCCGTAACGCAGTGAGACCTCCGCCTGCCCGGTGTCCGTGAAGTACTCCAGGTAGCGGCGCGCGCTCACCCGGGAGAGCGCGCCCGCCGCCGCGCACTCGGACGCCGAGAGCCCCTCCCCGTGCTGCCGCAGCGTCCGCTCGATCAGCTCCGCCGTATGCGCGGCGAGCCCCTTGGGCAGACCTTTGGAGGCGCGCGGGCGGGTACCGAAGATCTGGTCCACGTCCTCCTGGCTGGCCTCGCCCAGCCGCTCCAGACGCGCGCGCACCGTGGCCACGTGCCGCAGCTGCTCCTGAAGGGAGGCACGGTCGAACGGCTTGATGAGATAGTGCAGCGCACCGGCCCGCAGCGCATCCCGTATGACGTGTGCGTCGCGCGCCGCAGTGATGAACAGCGCGTCGGCGTGCGTGCCGCCCTTCAGGGACCGCAGCCGCCGCAGCACGCTGATGCCGTCCATGTCCGGCAGGTAGACGTCCAGCAGGAGCAGGTCGGGACGGAGCCGCTCGGCCGCACGCAGCGCCTCGGCACCCGTATGCGCCACACCGGCCACCGTGAAGCCCTCCGTGGCACTCACGTAGTGGCTGTGCAGCTTGGCCACCATGAAGTCGTCGTCGACGACCAGCACCTTGGTCATCGAACGATCCCTTCCATGACCACAACGTTCACAACGACCCTTAATACCGGAAGCGAGACGCGGAGTTAACCCCCGGGCAACATGTGCCCTCACCACGATCTCCCCCCCCCACAGAGCCACGAAGCCACACGCAAGAGAAGGGTGGTGTCATCTGTGCGTGCGCGCACACCCCTCGCCCTCTTGGGGGCGGTTCTGATCGTCCTCCTCGGGCCGCCCCTGCTGACATCGGGCAGCGGCACCGACACCGGAACCAGCATCCCGGGGCTGCAGTTCATGGTGCCCAACACGCCGGGCGGCGGTTACGACATCACCGCCCGCACGGCGGCGAAGAGCATCGAGGACGCCGGCCTCAACCACAACGTCGAGGTCTTCAACCTCCCCGGCGCCGGCGGCACGGTCGGCCTCAGCCGCATGGTCAACGAGCACGGCAACGGCAAGCTCGCGATGTCCATGGGGCTCGGCGTCGTCGGCGCCGTCCACACCAACCACGCGCCCTCCGGGCTCGGTGACACGACTCCCATCGCCCGGCTCACCGAGGAGCCGGACATCGTGGTCGTCGCCAAGGACTCCAAGTACAAGACGTTCGAACAGCTCCTCGCCGACTGGAAGAAGAACCCGCGCAAGATGCCGGTCGGCGGCGGCTCCTCGGCCGGCGGCCCCGACCACCTGGCGCCGATGCTCATGGCCAAGGCCGCCGGCATCACCCCCAAGTCCGTCAACTACGTGCCCTTCGACGGGGGCGGCGAACTGCTCGCCTCCGTGCTGGGCGGCAAGGTGGCCTTCGGGGTCTCCGGCGTCGGCGAGTACCTCGACCAGATCAAGTCCGGCGAACTGCGCCTGCTGGCCGTCACCGGCCCGAAGCGCGTCGAGGGCCTCGACGCGCCCACCCTCAAGGAAGCCGGCGTCGACACCGAGTTCACCAACTGGCGCGGCATCGTGGCGCCCCCGGGGCTCACCGACGTCGAACGCGAGAAGCTGACCCGTCTCTTCACCGAACTGCACGGCTCCCAGCAGTGGAAGGACGCACTCAAGCGCAACGGATGGAGCGACGCCTTCCTGACCGGCGACAAGTTCGGCACCTTCCTCGCCGCCCAGGACCGGCGCGTCGACACCGTACTGAAGGAGCTGGGGCTGTGAGCACCACAGGTACCGATCCCACTGCGCCCCCGAGGGACAGCGGCCTGCGCGCACTCTTGCGGGGCCGTTCCGAACTGGGCGTCTGCCTCATCCTCCTGGTCCTCGGCGTCCTCGTGCTCACCGACGCGATCACGATGGACACCGACATCACCCAGCGCGGCCCCATCGGGCCCACCACCGTCCCGATCGTCGTCGGCGTGCTCCTCCTGGTCGTCGCCGTCCTCCTCGCCGTCGACGTCCTGCGCGGCGGCCGCGGCGAAGCGGAGGGCGGCGAGGACATCGACCTCACCGAGCCCGGCGACTGGCGCACCGTCGCCCTCCTGGCCGGTGTCTTCCTGGCCAACGCCGTTCTCATAGGGCCGCTCGGCTTCCCCATCTCCGGCGCGCTGCTCTTCTGGGGCTCCGCGTACGCGCTGGGCAGCCGCAACCTCACCCGGGACCCGCTCATCGCGGCCGTCCTGTCCCTGGTGACCTACGTCGTGTTCAACAACCTGCTGGGCGTGCCGCTGCCCGGCGGACCGCTCATGGGGGTGCTGTAGACGATGGACTCCCTGTCCTCACTCATCGACGGCTTCGGTACGGCGCTCACCCCGCTCAACCTCCTGTGGGCCGCCATCGGGGTGCTGCTCGGCACCGCCATCGGAGTCCTGCCGGGCATCGGCCCCGCCATGGCCGTGGCCCTCCTGCTCCCTGTCACCTACGGGCTCGACCCGACCGGCGCGTTCATCATGTTCGCCGGGATCTACTACGGGGGCATGTTCGGCGGCTCCACCACCTCCATCCTGCTCAACACCCCCGGCGAGAGCGCCGCGGTGGTCGCGGCCATCGAAGGCAACCCGATGGCCCGCGCCGGGCGCGGTGCACAAGCCCTGGCAGCCGCCGCCTGCGGACACTTCGCCGGCGGCATGATCGGCACGATCCTGCTGGTCGTCCTCGCCCCCACGGTCGCCTCGCTCGCCGTGGACATCGGGGCGCCCGACTACTTCGCCATCATGGTGCTCGCCTTCATCGCCGTCACCTCGGTACTCGGCAGCTCCCGCATCCGCGGCTTCGCCTCCCTGCTGATCGGCCTCACCCTCGGCCTCGTCGGCCTGGACCAGATGACCGGACAACAGCGGCTCACCTTCGGCTCGCTCCAACTCGCCGACGGCATCGACGTCGTCATCGTCGCCGTCGGACTGTTCGCCATCGGCGAGGCACTGTGGGTGGCGGCCCACCTGCGACGCACGGCGGGGGAGTCGATTCCCGTCGGACGCCCATGGCTGGGCAAGGCCGAACTGCGGCGCACCTGGAAGCCGTGGCTGCGCGGACCGCTCATCGGCTTCCCCTTCGGCGCGATCCCGGCCGGCGGCGCCGAAATCCCCACCTTCCTCTCGTACGTCACCGAGAAGCGGCTCTCCAAGCACCGCGACGAATTCGGTCGCGGTGCCATCGAAGGCGTCGCCGGACCGGAGTCCGCGTCCTCCGCGTCGGCCGCCGGCACGCTCGTGTCGATGCTGACCCTCGGCCTGCCGACGACCGCCGTCGCCGCGGTCATGCTCGCCGCCTTCCAGCAGTACGGCATCCAGCCCGGACCCCTCCTCTTCGAACGCGAACCGGAACTGGTCTGGGGCCTGATCGCCTCGCTGTTCGTCGGCATGGTGCTGCTGCTCGTCCTCAACCTGCCCCTCGCGCCGGTCTGGGCGAAACTGCTGCGCATCCCGCGCCCGTACCTCTACGCCGGAATCCTCTTCTTCGCGGCGGTCGGTGCGTACGCGGTCGGTGGCGAGCCGCTGGACCTGGTCATCCTGCTGATCATCGGGCTCATCGGCCTGGGCATGCGGCGGTACGGCCTGCCGGTGCTGCCCGCCGTCATCGGAGTCATCCTCGGCCCGGCTGCCGAACAGCAACTGCGGCGTGCGCTGCAGATCAGCGACGGCAGCGTCACCGGCCTGGTCAACACGCCGTTCTCGATCACGGTGTACGCCGTGATCCTGGTGCTGCTGGGATGGCCGTGGATCAAGCGGGTGCTCTCGCGCGGGCGCGCCGCGCGCGCGGAGGACTGAGAACCGGCGCCGGGCCGACCGGGGAGCGGACCCCGGCCGGTCCGGCGGCGCGTTCCCCGGCTCTGACCGGCGCCGCAGACCCCGAATCGGGGTTATCCACAGGCCGAAGCGAGTGTCAGTGCGCCCTGTCACTATCGACCCATGGCTACCGACACACCGGTCACCGACGCCGGTTACTGGGAATCCGCCGCCGAGCGGTTCGACGACGAGCCGGATCACGGACTCCGCGATCCGGAAGTACGCGCCGCATGGGCGGCCCGGCTGCAGTCCTGGCTGCCGGCCGAACCGTCCGACGTTCTCGACCTCGGCTGCGGCACGGGCAGCATGGCCCTGCTCGCCGCCGAGCAGGGCCATCGCGTCACCGGCGTCGACCGCTCACCGCGCATGGTCGAGGCGGCCCGCGCCAAGCTCGCGGAGTGGGACGCCCGGCTGCTGATCGGTGACGCCGCCCGACCACCGGTGACGGAGCGGCAGTTCGACGTGGTCCTGGTCCGGCACGTGCTGTGGGCGCTGCCCGACCCCGAGACGGTACTGCGGAGCTGGGCGCGGCTGCTGCGCCCCGGGGGCCGACTGGTCCTGATCGAGGGCCAGTGGGGCGAGGCGGACCCGGTCGGCTTCACCGCCACCGAACTGGAAGGCCTGACCGCGCCGCTGGCCCGCCGCACGCACCTGGAGCAGCTCGCGGGAGACACCGCACTGTGGGGCAGAGAGGTGGCGGACGAGCGGTACGCCCTCGTGGTCCACCCAGCGCCGCCGGCCCGCCATACGGAGGTGATCGATGTCCACCTGATCCTGCGTCGCGGAGACGAGGTCCTGCTCGCCCGGCGTGCGAACACCGGGTACGCCGACGGGCTGCTGCACGCACCCAGCGGGCACGCCGAAGACGGCGAGGACGTCCAGGAGGCGATGATCAGAGAAGCCGGAGAGGAGCTCGGACTTCGGCTGGGCCCGTCCGACCTCCGCGTCGCGCTGGTCATGCAACACCGCAGCCCCGAAGGACGCCCCCGGGTCGGCTGGTTCTTCGAGGCGAGGTACGGCGCGGGCGGCGAGCCGGCCAACCGCGAGCCGGAGAAATGCTCGGAGCTCGACTGGTTCCCGCTGGACGCCCTGCCGGACGACATGGTGGCCTACTGCAGAGCCGGTCTGGACGCGTACCGCGCGGGACAGCGCTTCCTCCTGCACTGGCACCGGCCCGGCGACACCATCGCCTACGACCCGGCAGGTACCCACCGAGCGATACCCCTGCCCCTGAGCCATACCGGCGACAACCCCGGCAGCGACACCGGCAACGACACCGGCGACAACACCCCGGAGGATGCGAAGCCCAGGGCGACGAGCGCCCACACCATGAGGCGGGGAGGAGGCCCACGATGACATCGGCGACGACGACAGCGGTTCAGGCCGGGCCACGCATATCCCCGGCGTCCACTCGCTGTGGCGGGGCGTCGAGCCCCCGGACGCAGCGCCACTCGGTGCCGAACGGCTCGTAACCGAAGCCCTTGTTGATGGCGAGCATCGGCGCGTTGGTGGCGTCGTTGCCCGTGAACGCCTCGGTACAGCCGGCCGCCCGGGCCTCGTGCAGCGCGCGCAACTTGGCGAGCTTGGCCAGGCCGCGGCCGCGGAAGGCGCGCTTGGCACCGGTCATGGCGGACGAGCAGCGGCCGAGGCCGTCGGCGGCCACGGCGCTGAACGCGGCCGGTTCGCCGTCGACCGTCGCGACCGTGGTGAGGCCGAGGTCGATGTCCGGATGCTCCCAGGTCTCGGTGAGCCAGTTCTCGTACGACATGGTGTCCGCGGGCACGTCACTCGGCTCGTCACAGGCGGCTTCGGCGTCGAGAAGGTACAGCGGATAGGGATCGGCGCCGAAGTCGGCGGCGGGACGCAGCTCCACACCAGGAGGGAGGTGATCGGGGAGCGGCGGCAAGGGAGTACGGGCCAGGTCGAGGCGGAGGAAGCGGGATGTGCGGCTGCGGTGGTAGCCGTTGCGCTCGGCGAAGACAGTGGAGCGGCTGTCCTCCTGGACCCAGGCGAAGATCCGGGCGGCACCGAGGGCCGCGAGACGCTCCTCGGCAGCAGCGAGCAGGGCGCGACCGGCGCCGTGGCCGCGGTGTGCGGGGTGAACCATCGGGTTCGCGATCGCTTGGCCCGGGACGGCGCTGTCGTGGACCAGGCCGGTCTTGGCGGCGCCGACGAGTTGGTTGTCCAGCTCGGCGACGAGGATCTGGAACTGTTGGGCGGCCGGGGCGTTGGCGGCCTCCCAGGCCACGGACTGCGGAGTGCAGACGAGGAAGGAGGCGGCGGCCCGATGTACTTCGGCGACGGCCTTGGCATCGGAAGGGCGGAACGCACGGACGGAGAGTGACATGCCGCCGGACGCTACGCCGCGCCTGCTCCGCACGCCTCCCAATATTGGGGCCGGGGCCGGGGCCAGGATTGGCGTCGGATCTGGGGCCGGAGCCGGAGCCGGAGCCGGAGCCGCGGCTGGGGCCGAAGCCGCGGGGGGGGGGGGGGGGGGGGGGGGGGGGGGAGGGGGGGGGGGGGGGGGGGGGGGGGGGGGGGAGGCCCCCGGAAGGCGGCGAGCCGAGTGACACGTCCCGAGGCACGAGGGCCCCCGCCCCCCGGGCACGCACCCCCCGTCCCCCAGAAGTCGCGCTTCAGGGATGCGGTTCGAGAGGCGCTTCTCCCGGTGTGGTGGCGGGGTGAGGGGTTCGGGGCGGAGCACAATGGGTGGGACAAAAGGTTCGTCGGCTCGGTCTTCTTGGGAGTGTCACTGTGGTCCTGCATCCGCTGCAGCTCGTTGTCGATCAGGAGGCGGCGGAGGCGCCGTACGAGCAGGTCCGCACCCAGATTGCCGAGCAGGCGCGCAGTGGGCGGTTGCCGGCCGGGTTCCGGCTGCCGACGGTGCGTGGGTTGGCGGGGGAGCTGGGGCTGGCGGCGAACACCGTGGCCAAGGCGTACCGGGCGCTGGAGAGCGACGGGGTGATCGAGACGCGCGGCCGCAACGGCACGTTCATCGCGGCCGCCGGGGACGCGGGGGCACAGCAGGCCGCCGAGGCCGCGTTGGCCTTCGCGCAGCGGGCACAGCGGCTCGGTCTCGATCATCAGGCCGCGCTGTCCGCGGCGGTGACGGCGCTGCGAGCCACCTACGGCGACGCGGGAGAGGCGAACGCGGGGTAGAGGGAGAAGCAGAGGCAGAGGGAGAAGAAGAGGAAGAGGCAGAGGAAGAGGCAGAGGAAGAGGCAGGAGTAAGGGCAGGGGCAGAGGCAGGGGGCGCCGCAAAAGTCGGCGCCTGGTGGGACGGTGGGATGGCATGTGCCTGTTCGGTGGATGGAGGGGCGCGTAGGGTGCACCCGCTCACTCGTCGTTCAGTAACGGCCGTGCGGTCGGGCGGCCGGCCGGTGCCGGGCGGCTCGAATCGCAGGGTGGTGGAACCGCTATGACCAGCAAGAAGGCTCTTGTGCGCCGGCCGAGTCCGCGGCTCGCCGACGGGCTGGTCACGCACATCGACCGGCAGCCGGTCGACGCCGGACTCGCGGTGCGGCAGTGGGAGACGTACGTCGGGACGTTGCGGGCGCACGGCTGGGAGACGATCGAGGTGCCGCCCGCCGACGACTGCCCGGACGGCGCCTTCGTCGAGGACACCATGGTGGTGTACCGCAACGCCGCGCTGATCTCGCGGCCCGGCGCGGACGAGCGGAAGCCGGAGACCGTGGCGGCCGCCGAGACCGTGGCGGCCCTCGGTTGCTTCGTCGGCCGGGTCCGCGAGCCGGGGACGCTGGACGGCGGGGACGTACTGAAGGTCGGCGACACGGTGTACGTGGGCCGGGGCGGTCGTACCAATGCCGAGGGAGTGCGCCAAATCCGTGCAGCATTCGAGCCATTGGGGGCACGGGTCGTCGCCGTACCGGTCAGCAAGGTCCTGCACCTGAAGTCGGCCGTCACCGCACTTCCCGACGGCACCGTCATCGGACACCCACCGCTCGTCGACGACGAGGCGCGGGCGCTCTTCCCGCGTTTCCTGGCCGTACCGGAGGAGTCCGGTTCCCACGTGGTGCTGCTGGGCGGGGGAAAACTGCTGATGGCGGCCAGTGCGCCCAAGAGTGCCGAGCTGTTCGCCGATCTTGGGTACCTGCCGGTGCCCGTCGACATCGGGGAGTTCGAGAAGCTGGAGGGGTGCGTGACGTGTCTGTCCGTACGCCTGCGGGAGCTGTCGGCATGACCGCCATATCGTGACGGTATGAGCAACCTCGATCTCAAGCCCGCGGCCAGTCTCTGCGGGGGTGGCGGCCGGACCGGACCGGTCCGGGACGTCCAGCCGGGCAAGCAGGTGCCGCTGGGGGAGTCCACGCTGGTCCGCAGACTGCTGCCCAACCTCGGCCGCAGGATGGTCGGGGCCTGGTGCTTCGTGGACCACTACGGTCCCGATGACATCGCCGGGGAGCCCGGGATGCAGGTGCCGCCGCATCCGCACATGGGCCTGCAGACGGTCAGTTGGCTGCGTGAGGGCGAGGTGCTGCACCGCGACAGTCTCGGCTCGCTGCAGACCGTACGGCCGCGCGAGCTGGGGCTGATGACATCGGGGCGGGCGATCGCGCACTCGGAGGAGTCGCCGCGCGACCACAGCCGGGTGCTGCACGGTGCGCAGCTGTGGGTCGCGTTGCCGAACGAGCACCGGGGGAAGATGCCGTCGTTCGAGCACCACAGCGACCTGCCGGTGATCACCGGGGGCGGTGGGCTGAGCGCGACCGTGATCCTCGGGGAGCTGGCGGGGGCGCGGTCACCCGGCACGACCTATTCGCCGCTGGTCGGGGCGGACATCACGTTCCGCGCGGGGACGCACGTACGGCTGCCGCTGGAGAGCGACTTCGAGTACGCCGTGCTGACGATCGAGGGCGAGAGCGAGGTGGACGGCGTCCGGCTGTCGCCCGGTTCGCTGCTGTACCTGGGGTGCGGGCGCGGCGAGTTGCCGGTGCGGGCCGATGTCGACAGCAGCCTGATGCTGCTGGGCGGCGAACCGTTCGAGGAGCAGATCGTCATGTGGTGGAACTTCGTCGCGCGCAGCGGTGACGAGGTGGCCGCGGCGCGTGAGGCGTGGATGGCGGGGGAGCGGTTCGGGACGGTGCACGGTTACGACGGTCCGCCACTGGCGGCGCCGCCCCTGCCGGCGGTTCCGCTCAAGCCGCGGGGACGGCAGCGGTCCACCGGCTCGCGGAGGTGAACCGGGACGGCAGCGGTCCACCGGCTCGCGGAGGTGAACCGGGACGGCAGCGGTCCACCGGCCCGCGGAGGTGAACCGGGGCGGTGAGGCGAACCGGCCCGCGGAGTGAACCGGCCCGCGGAGTGAACCGGGCCGGGGACCGAGCGCCTGCCGGGGCGACGGACCGAGCGCCTGCCGGGGCCGACAGGCCGAGCGCCTGCCGGGGGCGACGGGCCCATGGCCGACGTGTCGGCAAGTCGGCGGCCCGACGGGCCCACCTCCCTCTCCCCCGTTCCGTCCGAGGCGGCCCGACCGAGGATCGGCACGGGCGGTCCACTGACGATCGCCGGCGCGGCTGACAGGCGCCGGCCGGCCGCGGCGCGGTTCGTGGCAGCGGCACGGGTCACAGGTACAGCCCCGCGTCGGCGCCCGTGTCCTGGGCCGGGACGGCGGCGGGGCGGGTGCCCCGGCGGAGCGCGTACAGCTCGGCGAGGCTCGCGCCGTCGCGGCCGATGCCCTCGTCCGAGCCCAGCCAGCCGACCGCTTCGGTACGGGTGAGCGGGCCGACCTCGATACGGGCCAGGCAGCGGCCGGGCCGGACCACCGCCGGGTGCAGCCGCTCCAGGTCCTCGTTGGTCGTGACGCCGACGAGGACGTTGCGGCCCTGGCCCAGGAGGCCGTCCGTCAGGTTCAGCAGGCGGGAGAGCGCCTGCCCCGCGGTGTGCCGCGCCTCGCCGCGGATCAGCTCGTCGCAGTCCTCCAGGAGCAGCAGCCGCCAGCGGCCCCGGCCCGACGCGTCGTCCTCGCCGATGGCGATGTCCATCAGGTAGCCGACGTCGTTGAAGAGCCGCTCCGGGTCCAGGACGCAGTCCACCTGGCACCAGTCGCGCCAGGACCGGGCGAGGGTGCGCAGCGCCGAGGTCTTGCCCGTGCCGGGCGGACCGTGCAGGAGCAGCAGCCGGCCGGCGATCTCCTCGGGGGTGACCTTCATCAGGCCGTCGAGCGCGTCGGCGACCGGCGCGGTGTAGTTGGGCCGGATCTCGTCCCAGGTGCCGGCGGAGATCTGCCGGGTGGTGCGGTACGGGCCGCGGCGCGGGGAGTAGTACCAGAAGCCCATCGAGACGTTGGCGGGCTGCGGCTCCGGCTCGTCCTCGGCGCCGTCGGCGGACTGCGCCAGCACCTTCTCCGCCAGCTCGTCGCTGACCGCCGTGACCGTGATGTCGGCGCCGCGGCTCCAGCGCGAGATGAGCAGCGTCCAGCCGTCGCCCTCGGCGAGGGTGGCGCTGCGGTCGTCGTCGCGGGCCGAGCGCAGCACCTCGGCGCCGGGCGGCAGCAGCGTCAGGCCCTGCTTGACCCGCTCCACGGAGCGGCTGCGGGCGTACGGCTGTCGTCCGTTGGCGAACCGGCCCAGGAACAGGGCGTCCACCACGTCGGACGGGGAGTCGCTGTCGTCCATCGTCAGGCGGATCGGCAGCGACTCCTCGGCGGCGGCCGGCGGAAGGTGATCGGCACACATGGGGCCATGATCGGGCATGACCCGCACGCCGTACACGGAATTACCGGATTGCCCGGCCGGCCCGGAACCGGACACGCTCTTGACGGGCACTTGACAGGTGGCGCCCGGGTTCGTGTCCACAACGCACCCGTTACGCGCGATTGCGGCTCAACAGGTGGAATCCTGGCTAGGCTTGTCCGTTGTGGGACGTCATGGGGGGTTACGGGTGCCGATACCGGGACGGGCGCGGTGGGTGATCGCCGCGTTCCTCGGGACGGGGGCGATGGTTCTGGCGTTGCTCCTGGTCATATGTGGGATGTCGCCGGGCGGGCAGCGGGGCGGGGGAGCGGACAACGGGGTGCTCGGCGGCTCCGAGGCGATGGAGCAGCTGGGCTGGGGGTTCACGCACACCGAGTTCAGCGCCGACCGCGGCGAGCACGCCGCCGAGGTGGAGGCGGACCGGCTGCTCACCGACGATCCGATGCCGCAGAACCAGCACATCATGGGCTGGGGCGCGCGCAATCCCGAACCGAGCCCGGGGAGATACGACTTCCACGACCTGGACCGCCGGCTGGCCCTGATGCGCAGCACCGGCGGCACGCCCGTCCTCACCCTGTGCTGCTCGCCGGACTGGATGAAGGGCGGAAAGGCCGGGAAGACGGACTGGGGCGAGCTGGAGAAGGCGCCCGACGCGGACCATTACGAGGACTTCGCGAAACTGGCGGGGAAGATAGCGAAACGCTATCCGGAGGTCCGGCACTTCATCGTCTGGAACGAATTCAAGGGATTCTTCGACGAGGACCGGAACCGCTGGGACTACGAGGGCTACACCCGGTTGTACAACCTCGTCTACGAGGAGTTGAAAAAGGTCGATCCGGCGATCCAGGTCGGCGGTCCGTACGTCGTGATGGACAGCTACCGGCCGGGTGAGGACTCCTACGCGTCCGACCTCTCGGGGGACTGGGGCTCCGTCGACCAGCGCGTACTGGACGCCATCTCCTACTGGAACCAGCACAAGGCGGGGGCCGACTTCCTGGCCGTCGACGGCTCCAGCTACACCCGTGACAACTCCTACGCGCCGGACGAATTCGGGGCGACAAAGAAATTCGGTGACGTCACGCGGTGGCTCCGTGAGGAGACCGGGCTGCCGGTGTGGTGGACGGAGTGGTACGTCGAGGTCGCCGACGAGAACGACGACCGCAACGGCTGGAGCGAAACGCACCGCACCGCGGTACAGGCCACCGCCATGATGGAAATGGCGAAGGCCGGCGTCGCCACCGCGCTGTACTGGAATCCGCAGAACGAGGACGCGGACTGCCCCGGCTGCCTCTGGCGCAGCACGGAACTGGACGGCGGCGGCGAAGAACTGCCGATGATGAAGCTGCTCGCCCGGTTCGGCAAGGAATTCCCGCCGGGCACCGCCTTCCGGTCCGTCTCCGTCGCGCCGGACGACCGGCCCAACGTCAAGGTGCTCGCCGACGACGATGCCGTCCTGGTCGTCAACACCCTCGGCCGCCCCATCCAGGCGAAGATCGACGGCCGGACCTTCGACATGCCGGCCTAC
This sequence comes from Streptomyces niger, assembly GCF_000718305.1. Taxonomy (GTDB): domain Bacteria; phylum Actinomycetota; class Actinomycetes; order Streptomycetales; family Streptomycetaceae; genus Streptomyces; species Streptomyces niger. The sequence continues at coordinate 150,327 of NZ_JOFQ01000013.1, read as the reverse complement.
GGACTGCGCTGGCTGAAGCGGAGCTGAACCGTGGCGCCCGGGGCCGCCCCGGGCGCCGTCCCGCCCGTACCGCCCGTACCGCCTACGACATCGTCACGAACCGCTGGACCAGGGCCGCCAGGAACACCACGAGGAACGGCATCGCGAACCAGAACGTGCCCTGCACCCAGCGCTGTTTGCCGATGCTCGCCGGGAGCGCCACCCGGACGATCTCCCGGGTGCCCAGCAGCAGGAGCAGCGCCACCGCCGCCAGGCCGCCCGCCACCGACCACGGCGTCCAGGTGACCAGCGGACCGGCCGGACCCGGGGCGGGTTGCGGCACCGCGCCCGTGGGCGGGTCCGCCAGCTCGTACAGCACGGCGTCGTCGTTGACGAGCACCTGCCGCAGGTCGGAGCGGCGGTCCAGGGCGGCCTTCAGCCGCTGCTGCCAGCCGTCCGGATAGCCGCCGTCCAGCCGCAGCGCCTCGGACTGGCCGGTGTTGACGATCAGGTACGACTGCGGGCCGGCCTCCTTGAGCGCCCGCACCACCGGGCCGACGCGCCCCGGGTCGCGCGGCGCGAGGGTCGGCTCGTACAGCACGTGCTCCATGTCGCGGGCGCCCCACGGCATGTCCGGGGTGACGTTCTCGACCGGGTCGTCGGTCAGCCACAGCAGGCGTGCGGTCGGCTTGTCGTGCGCGTACACGTACTCCATCGACGCGACCTCGCCCGGCCGGGTCCGCTCGAAGGGTTCGTTGCCCCAGCGGGCCACGAGGAAGCCGAAGACCAGGACCAGCCCCGCCAGCAGGGCGGCGAGCGGCCCGAGACCGCGGCGGCCGGCAGCGGCAGCGGGTCGCGGGAAGAGCGCCAGCGCCCCGAGCACGCAGGCGCCCGGCAGCGCGAACATGAAGACGCGCAGCGCCATCTCGCCACCGTAGGACTGCATGCCGAAGGCGAGGAACGGCACGAAGGCGAGGACCGGGAGCGAGCGTTCGGCGAAGCCCGCGCGGCGCCGTCGCAGCACGCCCCAGCAGGCGAGTGCGAGCACCGAACCGGCCAGCAGCACCCGGGTGTAGAGCACGAGCTTGTGGGTGCTGCTGCCGCCCTCGATGCGGCCCGATACCGAGGACGTCAGGTTGGCGCCCAGGCCGCCGATGCCGCCGAACAGGTCGTCGAAGTGGCCCGACCAGTAGGGCTCGGCGAGGAAACCGATCCAGCAGACGACCATGACGCCGAGCAGCAGGGGCAGGCCGCGCAGCGTCGAGCGGCGGACCAGCACCAGGAAGATCAGCACGCCGAGCATCACGAACGGGGTGAGCTGGTGGCCGGCCACGGACACCGCGAACAGCGCGATCAGCACGCAGAGCAGGACGGCGCGTTGCCTGCGGTCCGCCGGCCGTACCTCGGTCTCGCCGGGGCGCAGCTTGCCGGGCAGCACCCGCGGGTCGCGGAACCACACCAGCAGGATCGCCACGAAGGCCAGGTAGAGCAGGTACGTGAAGCCCTGCGGCGAGAAGTAGTCCTGGCCGACCCAGCCGCAGAGCGCGAACAGCCATGCCGCGCTCCACTTCGCGCGCCAGTTCGCCCGCACGGAGCGCAGCAGCAGGAACACCGGTGCGAGGTAGAGGAGTTGCATGGTCAGCGGCCACCAGCGGAGCAGCGCGTCGAAGTCGGTGACGCCGCAGGCCTCGGCGAGGAACTGCGCGCCGGCGAAGAAGCCCGGCCAGCTCCAGCGCGCGTCCAGGTCCGGTACGGCGGTGCCGGTCCGGCCGATGTGATCCAGGAAGCCCAGGTGCTGCCAGGCGGTGGCGAAGCGCGGCTCGGCCTCCAGCACGGCGGGCAGCGAGTGCAGCGCCACGACGGTCAGGACGAGCGTCACCGCCAGCAGGACCCGGCGCGGCCGGGAGAGCCACAGTGCCGCGGCGAAGGCCACGGCGAGCAGCGCTGCGCCGGCCAGCGTCGCGACGGGCAGGACGGAGATCAGGCCGAGCCCGCCCATCCGGTCCAGGTCGGCGTCGCCCATCCCGCGCAGCGGCAGCCAGAAGAGCGCGAGCGCGACGCCGAGCAGCGCCCAGACGCCGAGGTCGGGCCGGCCGGCGAGGAAGGCGGCGGCGCCGCTGCGGGCCGGTACGGCGCCGGCCGGGCCGCTGCCGGCGGTACCACCGCGGGGGGCGGCGGAGACGGCCGGCAGCCGCACGGTGTGCGCCTCCGCGGCGTCCGAAGGCGCGCCCGACGGCGTGACGGCCGGCAGCCGCACCGTATGCGCGTCCGAAGCGCTCGGTGACGGGCCCGACGGCGTGACGGCCGGCAGCCGCACCGTGTGCGCGTCCGAAGCGCCCGGTGGCGGGACCGTCGGCCTGACGGCCGGCAGCCGCAGGGTGTGCGCCTCCGCCGGGTCGGCGCCGTCCGGCCCGGCCCCCGCCTTGCTGTTTCCCGCCGGGCCGGCCGATGGTGCCCCGGCCGGCGGCCGCTCCGCCGCCCAGGACGGCTTGCCGGGAGCGGGCGGCGCTGCGTCCGCACCGGCACCACTGCCCGTCGCCTCCGGTTCCCGGTACGCGTCCGCCACCTGTTCCTCCGTCAGTGGCGGCCGCACGTCGGGCCGCCGTTCCATGTGGTCGAAGTCCACGTGCACGCCCAGCGGCATCGTGTCCACGTCGCGCCGGGCCCGCTGCGCCCACGTGGGCCGGTGCGTCCCGTCCCCCTCCGCCGCCGCGCGGTCGTCCGGGAGCGTGTGCACCGCGTCGCCCAGATCGCCGTGGACGGCCAGGTCCGCCAGGTCGCCGTCCGGGGGGACGCCGTCGGCCGGCGCCTTGGCCAGCGGTGCCGCCGGCCGGCCCCGGACCACCCCGGCCAGCTTCACGGTGGCGATCGACGCGATCACCGCCACGCTGCAGATCTCCGCGACGCCCGCGCCGGTCAGCCCCATCCGCGGCAGCAGGAGCAGCGTCAGGCCCAGCACGAGGACGCACAGCAGGCCCTGGAGGTACGCCAGCCCCGAGGTACGGCTCTGCGCGCGCAGTACCGCGAAGTAGGTCTCCATCACCACGCGCAGCGCGGCGCCGACCGCGAACCAGCGCAGCAGCGGCGTCGCCGCGTCCGCGTACCCCTTGCCGAAGACGCCGAGGACGTACGGCGCGCACACGAAGAGGAAGAGGCACACCGGCAGCATGATCCGGGCCATCCGGCGCAGCACGGCGCGGGTGTTCTCCGCCAGCCGCGCCGGGTCGTGCGAGCCCTCCACGGTCAGCGAGGCGCCCATGTTGATGGCGAGCAGGTTGACCGTGCCGCCGATCGTGGTGGCGATGTAGAAGTACGCGTTGTCGGCCGCGCTGACCTGCGCGGCGACGATCACGGGGACGAGGTAGACCACCGCGAGCGAGAAGAGGGAGCCGGTGTAGTCGCCGGCCAGGAAGCGGACCGCCTCGCGGAGCGAGGGCGGCCGTGCGGTGCGCGCGGTGGCGGCCTCGTGCCGGGGTATCAGCCGCCGGAACACCAGCCAGCCCAGCGGGATCACGGACACCGCGATGGCCGCGACCCAGGAGACGAAGACGCCCGCGGTGGGGATCGCCACTGCCAGCACGACCAGGAGGGCCAGCTTCACGGTGGAGAACGCGAGGTTGCCCAGCGGTACCCACAGTGCGCTGCGCAGCCCGGTCAGCACCCCGTCCTGGAGCGTCAGCAGCGACCAGGCGATCACCGCAACGATGAAGCCCAGGCCGTTGAGGGTGCCGTGCAGGAAGCGGTAGGACGGGCCCCACAGATCCAGCGTCAGCAGGAAGATGCCCGCTGCCAGCGCCACGACCACCGAACTGCCCGCGTACGTACGGAGCACCAGCCGGCCGGTGCGCCGCCCGGCGACCGGGATGAAGCGGGCCAGCGCCCCGGTCAGGGTCACCGCGGTCAGCCCGGCCAGCAGCTTCATCGCGGCGATCGCCGCCGAGCCCTGGCCGACCGCGGACTCGGTGTAGTAGCGCGCGGCGACCAACCAGAATCCGAGGCCGAGCAGCCCGGAGATGCCCGTGTTGAGCATCAGCGCGTAGGCGTTGCGGAAGAGGGGCGCCCCGCCGCCGCCCCCGGGGAACCGCAGCTTGCGCCCGCCCGTCGCCCGCTCGTCCTGCCTGCGTTCCTCGGTCCGGGTGGTCGTGTTAGACACTGGCTCGGGTTCCCTTTCCTGAGGCCCGGCTGCGGTGCCGCCGGGCCCCACTGGCGGCTTTCATCGGCGCTGCGCGCGGGGTCAGTCCCCCGGAGCGCAGCGCCTGATCGCCTGGCGCGATCTGCGGAGCACGGCGTAACCCTTGGTCAGCGCACGGCCCATGGCGAAGGCGCGGCCGAGGCCCTCCCCGGCGACGATCCGCCGGAACTCCGGCAGTTCCGTACTGCGCCGTACGGTCAGCCGGCGCAGCGCGTACGGGCCCTGCCGGTAGCCGGCCAGGTCGTTGCCGACGGCCAGCGACTGCCGGAAGCCGGCGGCGCGCACCGTCCGCCGCACCCGGCGGTCGGAGTAGCCGTACGGGTAGGCGAAGGACACCGGGGCCGCGCCCAACTGCTCGGCCACGATCGCCTTGCAGCGCAGCACTTCGGACCAGAGCCGCTCGTCGGCGAGCTGGTCCAGCTGCGGGTGGGTGTGGCTGTGGCCGCCGATCTCCACGCCGGCGGCGGCCAGTTCCCGTACCTGATCCCAGCCGAGCATGGTGTCCAGCGCGCCGCCGGTGTCGTACGGGCCGGGCAGCCAGCCGGTCGACACGAACAGGGTGGCCGGGAAGGCGTACTTGGCCAGGACGGGCAGGGCGTAGCGGTGCACGCCCTCGTAGCCGTCGTCGAAGGTGATCAGGACGGGGCGGTCGGGCAGCGGGGCGCCGTCCCGCCAGGCCGCCGCCAGTTCCGCGGTGGTCAGCGGGTGGTACCCCGCGTCGTGCAGGACCGCCATCTGGTCGGCGAACGCGCCGGGCGCGACGGACAGGCCGTGCGTCGCGGGGGCCGGCTTGTGGGCCACCGCGTGGTACATGAGGATCGGCACGGGGGCCGGCGGGAAGGCGGCGGTGATCACGCGACCGCCCCCTCGCCGCCGTGCAGCACGTCCTTGCCGTGCAGCACCGTCTCGCCGGGCAGGACGCCGTCGCCGCGCACCGGCTTCTCGGTCCGCACGGCCAGCCGTACGGGCTCCGCCGGGGGACGGTCGGCGACCACCGGTGCCACCGCGGGGCCGTGGGCGTCCATCGGCCTCACGGGTTCCACCGGCCCCACTGGTTCCACCACGGATCGGTCGGTGGCCAGGGCCGCCACGGGGGCCGCTTCCGGCGGCGGGGACGGGAGGTCCCGCGTACCGTCCGGTACGGCCGTCGGGCCCGGCACCGCGGCGATCACGAACGAGCCGCCCGAGCGGCGGGTACGGGCCGTGCCGACCAGGTAGCCGCCGGCCGCCGCCGCCACGCCCGCCACGATCGCGCCCGCCCGGCCCGCGCCGCCCGGCCTGCGCAGCAGCGCGTCCCGCAGGCCGCGCGCCACCCCCGCCGGCAGGACGCGGGTGGTGTAGCGGCGCTCCGTGGCCAGCCCTTCCTGCGCGCCGACGCTCCGCGCGACCAGGGCCTTGGACAGGCCTTCGGCGTAGGCGCGGGTGCGGAAGTAGGCGAAGCGCTCGCGTCCGGCCGGCACCCGGTGGTGGATCACCGAACGGTCGTCGATGAGCAGCACGGCCTCCGGGCAGGCGCGGGTGAGCCGGATGCACATCTCGGTCTCCTCGCAGCCCAGCGGCCGTTTGTCGCCGTCCCGGCCGATGCCGGTGGCGAAGCCGCCGGCGATCTCGAACGCCTCCCGGCGGAACGAGGCGTTGCCGCCGAGGACGTTGCGTACCCGGGTGCGGCCCGGCGGCAGGCCCTGGTAGGTGCAGCCGACGACCCAGTCGAACTCCCGGGGGAACCAGTCGGGGCGGCGTCCGGAGGCCCAGATCGGCTCGGTGCGGCCGCCGATGGCCATCACCTCCGGGTCGGCGTAGCCCTCGGCGAAGTGCAGCAGCCATTCGCGCTCGGCGACCGCGTCGTCGTCGAGGAAGGCGATGACCTCGCCGGTGGACTCCGCGACGCCGGTGTTGCGGCCCGCCGAGAGACCTCTCGGCCCGGCGTTGGGCAGCACGCTGATGTCGGTGGCCCCGGCGAACTGCGTGCGCAGCCGGGTGAGCAGGGCCGGATTGTGGTCGACGACGAGCAGGATCTCGTGTGCCGGGTGCAGCTGGTCACGCACCGAGGCCGCCGCGGCGAGAATGTCGCCCCAGCGGTCCTCGGTGTATACGCAGATCACCACGGAGATGCGGATGCTCAAGACACCTCTCCCGTGATCATCGCGGGGCGCACCGCGCGCTTGCGGGTGCCGCGTTCGCGCAGGATGACCTTCAGGACGCGGATGCCGTCGCGGACGGCGCGCAGGTTGCTGACGCCGTGGATGCGGTTGTACTCGTGGCTGGGGATCTCCTGGACGCGTAACCCGGCCTTGACGACGCGGATGTTCATCAGCGTCTCGACCTCGAAGCCCGCGCAGTCCAGCGCGATCTCGTCCAGGCAGTGCCGCCAGAAGGCGTTGTAGCCGTAGCACAGGTCGGTGTAGCGGGCGCCGAACTTGGTGTTGACCAGGGTGGTCAGCACGCGGTTGCCGAGCTTGCGGATCGGCGTCATGTCGTCGGTGCCGCCGCCGTTGGCGAAGCGGGAGCCCTTGGCGAAGTCGGCGCCGCCGACCAGCGCCGAGACGTAGGAGACGATCTCGCCGCCGTCGGCCGAGCCGTCCGCGTCGATCATGACGATGATCTCGCCGGTGCACGCCGCGAAGCCGCTGATGAGGGCATCCCCCTTGCCCTTGCCGCGCTGCTTGACGACCGTGACGTCCGGGCGCAGGTCCCGCGCGACCTGCACCGTGTCGTCGGTGGAATTCCCGTCCACCAGGACCACTTCGTGGATCCAGTCCGGCAGTGTCTTGAATACGTACGGGAGATTTTCCGCCTCATTCATCGCCGGAATGACGACGCTGACCGGCGGGGCTATCGCCAGGTGCGAGGAAACGGGGCGGTACTGCGCCTGGGCGGGTATCCGCGCGGCGGCAGTTTTCGTATTCGGCTCCGTTTTCGCAGGGCGAAGGAACGAGCTCATGAGTCTTTTTCCCTCTCGTCCGGTGGACCGCCCACCCCCGGGCGGCCCGGATGTGTATCCGGTTCGAAAAGGGGGTTCACGCCCTGCTCGGCACGGCATGGAACACCGGACGAACAGCGCGAGCTGGCATGCGTGTTTCCGCGGCTCGTGACCCGACGCCGGCATGCGGATCGGGCACGGCACCCCCCTACCGCGCCCCGCCCCGGGTCTCGTCGCGGCTTCTGAGCCCTCCCCTGGAGCCGCTGCGTGACGATCCGGTGCGGATGGATTGTACGACGGTATTGACGAATGACACTCTATGGCAAGAGTTGGAACTACAAATCCCTTTTTGCCTTTCCGATAGAAATGGAGCGGACCGCTCCGTGGTTTCCGGTACGGATTCGGCCCATCCGTTTGAGAAATCGATCGGCCGGCTCGAAGAATTCCGGCCGAGTTACCACGGTGTTCCGTAGCGCTTTCACCGGGGCGCGCCGCGCACGATGTCCGAACGCCACCGGATGGCGCCGGGTCACCCACCCTTCCGACACCTGAATGTCCCGTGTCTTGAAGGAGTCCTTGTATTCCTTCTCACCCCGCCCGAGGTCCAGATGGTCCATGGCGTCGGCGGCGGCCCCCTCGGCCATCCGCAGATGCAGGATCAGTCCCGGCGAGAACTTCGCGTACGTCGGGTCGTAGGCGGGGAACCAGCACGCCAGGATCCGCTCGGACCGCAGACCGAAGTGCGCGGCGACCGGCCGTCCGCCCGCGTACAGGACCGACAGCACGCCCGCGAACGAGTCGGTGCGGGTGTGGAAGAGCTGCTCCACGAGGTGCGTGATCCATGGCCGGGCGAAGCGGTCGCTGCGTCCCGTTCTTCGGTACTGCGCCGATTTCCAGTCGATCAGCAGCTGCAGGACGGCCGGATCCCGCTCGTCGTGGACGTACCGCACCTCGCCCACGTCCCGCCCGAGCTTGCGCTCCTTGGCGAGGGTGGTGCGGGTGAACTTCGGCGACTGCTTGCGGAGCCGGGCGAGGTACGCCTCGAAGCCCTGGTCCACGTCGATCACCGGGGACGGGAAGGGCTGCAGCGGGTGCTCCTCGAAGGGCTTCTGGCCCTCCACCAGATGGTCGAACTCCAGCACCGCGAGCCCGCAGGCGTGCAGCAGCTCGCGCGAGTCCCACTGGAAGCCGGGCCGGTGCACCAGCCCCTGGGCGTCCGACACCCCCAGGCCGATCGCCCGCCCCACGCCCAGCGCCGTCCGCTGGAAGGGCAGGAACGCGGCCGGCTCGCCGTCCTCCCTGATCACCGCGATCCGCACGCCCCGGCGGCAGCGGCCCACCGCGAGCGCGAACTCCGGTGCGAGGAATGGATTCGCCAGCTCCGGCGTGCCCAAAAGATGCGCCTGTGACTGCACGGCGGCCCACGCCGCCCGGTCGGCGCCGCTCAGTTCGCCGGGGCGGTACACGCTGATGTCCACGGTCAGTCCGTCCGAGCATCTGGCGCGGACGCCCCGCGGCGCCGCACGCTCGCCAGCAGGAAGATGGTGCCGCTGATCACCGCGACGGCGAGGACCCCGCCGCGCGCCGACCAGATGTGCAGCGCCAGCATGGCCTGGGCGACCAGCAGGTCGACGGCGAAGGCCCCGGCGCCCGCGACCACCGTGCGGCTGAGCGGGTCCAGACGCCCCAGGGCGGCGGCGATGGCGGCTGCGGGCGCGGCGAGCAGGAAGAAGAGCGCGAACGGTGTGCGCAGCGGCGAGGCGAGGTCCGCGAGCGCCAGCACGGCACCCACGCCGCCCACCGCGACGGCCGCACCCGCGAGCAGCGGTGTGGCTTCCCCTCGTGCCGGTCTGCTGCCGGTGGATCTGTTGCTGTTGATGGTCTTGGTCTGCATTGGCAGCTTTGCCCCCCATAAAGCGGCCTGATGCTCATAAGCACCCGATGCCGGGCTTCAATGTGGCGCGCCTGCCGGGTGCGCGTCAAGGAGCAGAGGAGACGTGAACGAGCCACGCCCGGCGCATGGTTCGCGGCGGGCGCGGCTCCTTCCCGATCCGTGGTACAAGGCCTCGAACCGTCTGTTCCGGTTGTGTCGGAAGCGTGGTGGACGGCGGGCCGCTGACGGTCCCGGAGGTTACGGAACGATCTTCAGGAGCTTGTTCGGCGAGCCGCTGCCCGCACCGGTCACGACGCCGGACGTGGCACCGGCCACGAGCGCGCCGGACACGGCCGCGGGCGAGGCGGACGGGTGCCCGGCGAGGTAGACGGCGGCGGCGCCGGCCACGTGCGGGGTGGCCATCGACGTACCGGAGATGGTGTTGGTGGCGGTGTCGGAGGTCCGCCAGGCGCTGGTGATGGAACTGCCGGGCGCGAACAGGTCCAGGCGGGAGCCGTAGTTGGAGTAGCTCGCGCGGGCATCGGTGCTGGTGGTGGCGCCGACGGTGATCGCCTCGGGGACGCGGGCCGGGGAGGAGGTGTTCGCGTCCGCGTTGCTGTTGCCCGCGGCGATCGCGTACGTCACGCCGCTCGCGATGGAGTTCTGCACGGCGGTGTCCAGCGCGGTGCTGACGCCGCCGCCCAGCGACATGTTGGCCACCGACGGGCCGCTGTGGTTCTTCGTGACCCAGTCGATGCCCGCGACGACCTGCGCGGTCGTGCCGGACCCCGCGTTGTTGAGCACCCGCACCGCGACGATCTTCGCCTTCTTCGCGACGCCGTAGCTGCTGCCGGCCGCGGTGGCCGCCACGTGGGTGCCGTGGCCGTTGCCGTCCTGCGCGACGTTGTCGTTGTCGACGGCGTCGTAGCCGTTCACCGCGCGGCCACCGAAGTCCTGATGCGTGACGCGTACTCCGGTGTCGATGACGTAGACGGTGGTACCGCTGCCGGCGGTGTCGGGGTACGTGTAGCGCTGGTCCAGCGGCAGATTCGCCTGGTCGATGCGGTCCAGCCCCCACGACGGGGGGTTGGTCTGGGTGCCGGTGGCGTGCACCACGGTGTCCTGGAACACCTGGTCCACGGCCGGGTCGGCGGCCAGGCGTCTCGCCTCCGCCGCCGACAGGTGGGCCGCGTAGCCGTTGAGCGCCTTGGTGTAGGTGTGCGTGACGGTGCCGCCGTGCGCGGATATCAGGCGTCTGCCGTCGGCGGACGCGGCCTTGAGGCCCGCGTCCTTCTTGAGCGTGACGAGGTAGCTGCCGTGAACGGCGTTCTTCGCGCCGGCGCCGACGACCGTGCCTTCGGCGGGCGCCGCCTGGGCCGGGGCCACGACGGCGCCGAGGGTGACGGTGGCCGTCGCCGTGGTGAGCGCGAGGGCGCTGCGGAGCGTGGCCGGAATCCGGCCGAAAACCTTTGCGGTGGTACGCATCACTGCCATGCGAGGGGGTCCTCCTCATCGGTGCGCGTGGTGCGTGCGCTTGGGGGGTGGCACACGGATTCGTGTGCGAGGAGCGGTTCCTGAGGGTGCATCGGTCCGCTCGGACGACAGATTCCCCGAGAGGTACTCAAGGATTCAAGAGGACGTGGCCTGATGTCATATGCACGACATATGGCGGCAATCCACCGTCATGCATGACCAGTAATGCTCTACGCGAGTAGCAAAGTTGGCATGAACACTTCCATGGACGTGTCGGTACTGCTACCACGGTTGCGGCAGAGATCCTGCTATTGGAGGTTCCATGAGAGTTTCCAGACGAGCGGGTGTGGTGTCCGCTTTCTTCGCCGCAGCGTCCCTCGCGCTCCTCGGTGCCGCACCCGCTTCCTCCGCCCAACTCCCCGCCGCCACCAACTACGTGGCGCTCGGCGACTCCTACTCCTCCGGCCTCGGAGCAGGCAGCTACGACAGTGGCAGCGGCTCCTGCAAGCGCAGCAGCAAGGCGTACCCGGCCCTCTGGGCCGCCGCGAACTCACCCGCCTCGTTCACCTTCGCGGCTTGTTCGGGGGCCCGTACGGGTGATGTTCTCAACGGTCAACTGGGGGCGCTGAACTCCTCCACCGGCCTGGTGTCGATCACCATCGGCGGCAACGACGCCGGCTTCGCCGACACCATGACGACGTGCGTGCTCCAGTCCGAGAGCACCTGCCTCTCGCGCGTCCAGCAGGCCCGCACCTACATCGACAACACCCTCCCCGGCCAGCTCGACCAGGTCTACAACGCCATCTCGGCGAAGGCCTCCGCCGCCCGGGTGGTCGTCCTGGGCTACCCCCGCTTCTACCAGCTGAGCGGCAGCTGCATCGCCGGCCTCTCGGAGAAGGAGCGGGCCGCCATAAACGCCGCCGCCGACGCGATCAACGGCGTCACCGCCAAGCGCGCCGCCGACCACGGCTTCGCCTTCGGCGACGTCACCTCCACCTTCACCGGCCACGAGATCTGCTCGGGCAGCGCCTGGCTGCACAGCGTCACGTACCCCGTCGACGAGTCCTACCACCCGACCGCCACCGGACAGTCCAGCGGCTACCTGCCGGTCCTCCGCTCCGCCGCCTGACGCTCACCACCCCGCACCGGAACCCTCGCCGTACGAGGACGGGCCCTCGCCGTACGAAGGAGAGCCCTCGCCGTACGACGGGGGCTCCTCGCCGGACGGGGGCGAGACCGCACCGTCCGGCGGGGAACTCCCGCCGGACGAGCCCGAAGGAGAACCTTCATCGGAGGAGGGAGGGCTCTCGCTGTAAGAGGGGGAGCTCTCGCCGTACGTGGGGGAGGGGCCGGTGTCCGGTGGCGGCGACTCGTGGCCCGTGTCCGTGGGGCGCGGCTCCTCGTGCGGGGGGCCGGTGGCGGTGGAGCCGCCCGGCGTTCCCCGCTCGCACCGCACGGAGAAGGCGGCACGGTGGGAGGTGACCGTCCGCTCCCCCTTCTTCACCTCCAGCGCGACATGGCCCGCCCGGCTGCCCTCCGGACCGCGCGCCGTCTCCGTATGGCCGAGCGTCACCCGCTGCGCTCCGCGCCCGGGGAAGCGGACCGTGCGCCACGCCCTGGCGTGATCCCAGGTGCCGGTCTCGGTGCGCCAGCGGTAGGCCACCTCGGCCGGGCCCCGGTCGACCGTGATCGCCCCGGAGAACGCCGGCGCCGCGTAGCCGGGTGGCGGGCAGCGCCCCGTATAACTGCCGCGCACGGTCGAGACGACGACCCCGATCCGCGTCCCGGGCGGGGAGGTGTGCGCGCCGCCGCCCTGCCGCTCCCGGGAACCGTCCGGTGCGCCCTGGCCGGTCCGCCGTCCGGCGTCCTGTTCGTCCGGCCCGGTGCTCCACGACGCCGCGGGACCGTCAGGACCGTAGTGGCCGTCCCCGTGCGACAGCACCCACGCCGCCCCGCCGGCCGCCAGCGCGACGGCCAGCGCGGCCGCCGCCAGGGCCGGGACCGCGCGGCGGCGACGTGGCGCAGGCGGGAGCGGAGGCGCCGGGTGCGGTCCGTAGCTCCCCGGCGGAGGCGGTGTCCGAAGACCTCCGGCGGAGCCCCCACCGTCGCCGGAGCCCCCGCCGTCGGCGCCCGTGCCCGAGCCCGCCTCGCCGCCCCGGGGCGGGCCCGGCGCGGCGATCGTCGGGGAGTACGGGGGCGTCGGCGGGGCGGCCGTCACCGTGGTCTGCCGGGCGCCGCCCGCGACCGCGGCCAGCAGCTCCCCGGCCCCGGCCGCCGACAGCCGCTCTTTCGGATCCTTGCGCAGCAGCCCCGTCAGCACGGGCGCCAGCGGCCCCGCCAGGCGCGGGGGCGGCAACTCCTCGTCCACCACGGACCGCAGCGTGCCCAGCGGGGTGTCCCGGTGGAACGGCGAACGGCCCTCCACCGCGGCGTACAGGGTGACGCCCAGCGACCACAGGTCCGACTCCGGGCCCGGCGTCCGGCCGAGCGCCCGCTCCGGCGCGGTGAACTCCGGCGAGCCGATCAGCTCGCCGGTCAGGGTCAGCGCGGCGGAGCCCTCGACCGTGGCGATCCCGAAGTCGGTGAGCACCACCCGGCCGTCGTGCGCGAGCAGGACGTTGCCCGGCTTCACATCGCGGTGCAGCACGCCCGCCGCGTGCGCCACCCGCAGCGCGGCCAGCACCTCGGCGCCGACCGCGGCCACCCGCCGGGGCGGCAGCGGGCCGGTGGCCTCCAGCGTCTCGGCGAGCGAGCGGCCGCGGATCAGCTCCATCACGATCCACGGGCGGCCGTCGTGGCTGTCGCGGCCGTCGTGGCCGTCCTCGGTGACCACGTCGAAGACGGTCACGACGTTGCGGTGCGCGATCCGGGCGGCGGCCAGCGCCTCCCGCTCCAGCCGCGCGTACAGCAACCGCTCCTCGGGCGCGGGCAGTTCGCGGGGCGCCCGTACCTCCTTGACCGCGACCTCGCGGTGCAGCAGTTCGTCCCGCGCCCGCCAGACCACGCCCATGCCGCCGTGGCCCAGTTCGGCCAGCAGGCGGTAGCGGCCCGCCAGTTTCCGTCCGTTCCCCGTACCTGCGTCCATGGCACGAGCCCCCTCGACTCCGCAAATGGAGCGATGTGGGAAAAACGTACCTCTCCCGGGACCGGTTGCGGCCCCTTCGGCGGCAATCCGGGGACGGCCGGGGAGAGTCGGGGCGGCGGCGACGGTGACGCTCCGTCATGGGGGGCGCACGCTCGCGACCGCTGTGTGCTCCCGTACGCCCGCCGTCCCGGGTCGGAGTAGGTGCGGTGCGCTGACGTTCCGTATGGTGTTCGTCAACGCCCTTGTAGGGCAGGTGAATATGGATACCGGGCTGCGCGAAGGGCGTGCGGGAGAGATAGGGTTACCCTGCCCGGGCCGGGTGCCCTCGTACGGGTGGGGAGTGTCATGGAACAGATTGCAGTACGCAGCAGGCCGCGAGTGCCTGCCATCACATGCGGCGGTGCGTCCAGCGCCCGCCTGGACCGCCATCTCGCGGTGCTCGGCGGGCCCGCGATACCGCAGCGTGAGACCGAAGGTGCCACCTCGCTGATGCAGGAGATCACCAAGCGTGACCACGCGCGGACGCGGAAGAACCGCGGCGCACGGGTGTCGCTCTTCGCTCCGCTGCGCCGGCTGCGCCGGTCGCTCTTCGGCGGTCACGGCTGAGCCGAGCCGTGCCGAGCGGTGCTCCGGTGCGCCTCCTGCGCGCCCCGTCAGCTCCCCGCCGCTGATCCGGCCCCGCCGGTCACCGCACGGCCCGGCCGGCGCGCCACAGCGCCACAGACCTACGCGTCCGCCCCGTTCCCGGCGATCCCGGGGAGCGGGGCGGACGCGTTCGGCGTTCCCGGGGCCGCCGGCTGTCAGAGCAGCGCGAACTGACCCTCCGGGCCCTCCTCGTGGTGGTCCAGGACGGAGGCCGGGCGGCGGGTCGCGGCGGGGGCCGGCAGGACGTCCGCCGCGGTCAGCTCCCCGGCATCCAGCAGCGGGGCCGTGTCGAGCGCCGCGGCCAGCCGCTCCTGTTCGGCGCCGACTTCGCCGAGCAGGGCCAGCACGGTGATCAGCTCCAGCAGGTCGGTGGTCCACTCCTGGGGCCAGGCGGCGGGGCGTACCGCCTCCAGCGTGCCCGGCTCGACGGCGCCGGTGCGCCGCTCGCACCACTCCTCCAGTACCCGGACGCCGCCCGCGTGCGCGTCCCAGGCCGCGGCCGGTACGGGCGCGATGCGGCCCGCGCCGAGGCACAGCGCTTCCTCGGCCCGGTCGTAGGAGAGCGCGGTGGGGAGTCCGCGGGCGGGCAGCGCGGCCCGGACGTAGGGGCGCCGGCCGCCGGGCAGCCGGGGGCGTTCGCCGGTGCCCGCGCCCCGGGTGTGCAGCCGGATCAGCTCGCGCCCCAGCAGCACCGCGCGGGCCCACAGGTCGGGGTCGGTGGTGAGGGGGACGGCGAGGCCCTTGCCGTCGGGCCGCGCGGCGGCGGTCAGGTAGGCGAAGGCGTCCTCGGCGGTGACGAGCCGGCCGAGGCGGTCGGCGAGGTGGTCCAGGAGGCCGGGGGCGAGGTTCGGTTCCGCGCCGGCCGGGCGGCGGTAGAGGGGGCGGACGCGGGCCTGGCGGCCGACCGGCAGTACGGCCGAGACGGCGAGCGCCGGGCCGGGGTCCTGCGGGACGCGGGGCTGTTCGACGGCGAAGAGCTGGTGGTCGTCGGCGACCCGCCACAGTTCGGCGCGCGCCGCGTCGATGAGGCGGTGGTCGGGCAGCAGCCACTGCTGGTCGTAGGCGCCGTGCCGGACCCGTACGGGCTCCGGGCAGGGCGCCTCGCCGCGGACCAGCCGGGCCAGCCGGCCGGTGGCGGTGGCCTGGCCGGGCAGCTGGCCGACCGCGGTGTGCAGGGTGCGGGCCCGGGACGGGCGGAACAGCCGCTCACGGTCCGCCGGCTCCTCGGCTCGCAGCAGCGCGTCCCAGCGCGCCCGCAGCGACCCGGTGTCCGGGGCCATGATCCAGGCCCGGCCGAGCCGCGGCGCGGCGACGGACCACGGCATCAGGTCGGACAGCAGGGGCACGTCCTGCTTCGCCGTCACGCGGCAACCCTCCCGGACGGTTCGGATGACCCGGGCATCGTAACCACGCGCCCGGCACCGCGCGCCGGGCCGCCCGGAACGTCCGCCCTCCGGGCCGGCCCGCCCGGCCCGGTCCGTCAGTCCGCGTCCAGCGTGACCGTGAAGGAGAAGCGGTCGCCCCGGTAGTGGATGCGCGCGACGTCGACGACCCTGCCCGCCTCGTCGTAGGTGATGCCGGTGTAGTGCAGGATCGGGCTGAGCAGCGGGACGTCCAGCAGCCGGGCGGTCTCCGGCTCCGCGAGGCGTGCCTCGACGGTGTCGGTGATCCGGCTGATGGTCACGCCCACCGAGTCCCGGAGCACCTTGGTCATCGGGTGGCGCTCCAGCTCGGCGGGGTCGATGCGGGCCGCGAGGTCGGGGTGGACGTGGTTGACGGCGTGGTTGGTGGGCTCGCCGGTCTGCTCGTCGCTGCGCAGCCGGCGGTAGAAGCCGGCCCGGGTGAGGCCGGGGAAGTGCTCGGCCAGCTCCGGTGGGACCGGGCCCGTGCCGTGCTCCAGCACCGTGGTGACCATGCCGGACTGCTGGGCCACGATCGCGTCGACCGAGCCCAGCAGCCGGACCGGGGCGCCGCGCCGCGCGTCCGGCTCGATGAACGTGCCGCGCCTCCGGTGCCGGCTGATCAGCCCCTCGGTCTCCAGCTCCTTCAGCGCCTGCCGCATGGTCAGCACGCTCACCCCGTAGTGCGCGGCGAGCGCGTCCTCGGTGGGCAGCCGCAGGGGGGCGTCGGGGTGGCGGCCCAATATGGAGGCCCGCAGCGACTGCGAGACCTGGTACCACAGCGGCAGCTTGCGGTTCAGGGCGAGCGAGTCGGGCGCGAAGGTCGTCACGGCGTTGTCCCCACTGCGGCTATGAAGAGAAGTGGCGTTCCAGACCCTGCCACACGGTGTCGTAGCCGCTCTGCAGGTGGTCGGCGGTACGGGCCTGCTCCGTGAGCAGCACCGGCCAGCGGGTCTCGAACATGAACGCCAGCCCGTCGTCCACCTTCTGGGGCGTCAGCTCGGCGCTGCTCGCCTTGTCGAACGTGGCGCGGTCCGGGCCGTGCGCGGACATCATGTTGTGCAGCGAGCCGCCGCCCGGGACGAAGCCCCCCTTGCCGCCCGTCTTGGCGTCGTACGCGCCCTCGATGAGGCCCATGTACTCGCTCATGACGTTGCGGTGGAAGTAGGGCGGCCGGAAGGTGTCCTCGCCCACCAGCCAGCGGGGCGCGAAGACCACGAAGTCGACGCCCGCGAGGCCCGGGGTGTCGGACGGCGAGGTGAGCACCGTGAAGATCGACGGGTCCGGGTGGTCGTAGGAGATGGAGCCGATGACGTTGAAGCGGCGCAGGTCGTAGACGTACGGGGCGTAGTTGCCGTGCCAGGCGACGACGTCGAGCGGCGAGTGGTCATACGTCGCCGACCAGAGGTTGCCGCCGTACTTGTTGATCACCTCGTACTCGCCGTCCGCGTCCTCGTACGCGGCGACGGGGGCGAGGAAGTCCCGGGGGTTGGCGAGCCCGTTGGCGCCGATCGGGCCGAGGTCGGGGAGCTGGAAGGGGCGGCCGTAGTTCTCGCAGACGTAGCCGCGGGCCGACGCCGCCAGCGGCTCGACGCGGAAGCGCACGCCGCGCGGGATCAGCGCCACGTGCCCCGGCTCGGCGGCGAGCAGGCCGAACTCCGTGCGCAGCAGCAGCCCGCCGTGTTCGGGGACGATGAGCAGTTCGCCGTCGGCGCTGCTGAACACCCGCCGCTCCATGGGGGCGTTGGCGTGGTACAGGTGCACGGCCATGCCGGTGCGCTGCATCGCGTCGCCGTTGCCGCCGAGCGTCCACAGTCCGGCGACGAAGTCGGTGCCGGCCGGGGGCTCGGGGAGCGGGTCCCAGCGGAGCCGGTTGGGGTCCGGCTCGGTCGCGGTGAACGGGGCGCCCCGTACGCCGCCGTTGTCGGTCCGTACGAAGGGCGGGTGGGCGGCCGAGGGGCGGATGCGGTAGAGCCAGGAGCGGCGGTTGTGGGCGCGCGGCTCGGTGAACGCGGTGCCGCTCAGCTGCTCGGCGTACAGGCCGAGCGGGGCGCGCTGGGGGGAGTTGCGGCCGACGGGCAGGGCGCCGGGCACGGCCTCGGAGGAGTGTTCGTTGCCGAAGCCGGGGGAGTGGTTCAGCCCCTGCGCCGTCTTCCTCGCCTGCTCGCCGACCGTGCCTGTCATCGCGTGCTCCCGCCGCTCAGGGACAACCTCAGGGAATCCTGTGCAAGACAATAGGATTGGCGGCGGGGGCCGTCAACGGTGCGCCCGGAGGACGCGCCGCGGGGCACCGGAATCCGGCCGGCGTGCAGGATGGGTACGTGGATACCCCGTCCCTCCGCCGCGCCCCGGTCCAGCGCCGCAGCGCGGAGCGCCTGACCCGCATCCTCGACGCCTGTGCCGAAGTCCTCGACGAGCAGGGGTACGACGACCTGAGCACCCGCGCGGTGGCGGCCCGCGCCGAGGTGCCCATCGGCTCCGTCTACCGCTTCTTCCCCAACAAACGGGCGATGGCGGAGGCGCTGGCGCTGCGCAACCTCGACGGGTACGCGGACCGGGTCACCGCCGGGCTCGCGGCGGCCGGCGACCGGCTGGACTGGCGGTACGCCATGGACGTGGTGGTCGACGAGTACCTGGCGATGAAGCGGTCGGTGCCCGGCTTCGCGCTGGTGGAGTTCACGGTGCCCGCGCCGCGGGCCACCCGGGAGGCGAACCATCTGGTCGCGGACCGGCTGCTGGCGCTGCTGGCCGGGCCGCTCGGCCTGGATCCGGCGGAGCACCGGCTGCGGACCGCGTTCCTGGTGGGCGTGGAGGCGGCGGACGCGCTGGTGCAGCTGGCGTTCCGGGTCGCCCCGGAAGGCGACCCGGCGATCGTCGCGGAGACCAAGGAGCTGCTGCGGGCGTACCTCGGGCGGGTGCTGGACTGAGCCGCAGCCGGGTGACCGCTCGGCGCCCTCCGGGTGACGCCCCCGTATTGACCTGGGGTTTTGCTCGTATTGCTCGCGCGTCAAGGTCTTGTTAACAAAAGTTGGCCGCCCCTAACGTCGCCTCGACCGCCACCCCCCTGGCAGGTGTTCAAGGGCGAACGTGAGGTACCCCCAATGCTGACCATCCTCGGATTTGTCATGATTGCCACCTTCTTGGTGTTGATCATGATGAAGAAGATGTCGCCGATGGCGGCGCTCGTGCTCATCCCGGCGCTCTTCTGCGTCCTGGTGGGACAGGGCGCACAGCTCGGTGACTACGTCATCAAGGGCATCGGCGATCTGGCGCCGACCGCCGCGATGCTGATGTTCGCGATCATCTATTTCGGCGTGATGATCGACGTCGGGCTCTTCGACCCGATCGTGCGGGGCATCCTCAAGTTCTGCAAGGCCGACCCGGTCCGTATCGTCGTCGGCACGGCGCTGCTCGCCGCGATCGTCTCGCTCGACGGCGACGGCTCCACCACCTTCATGATCACCGTCTCGGCGCTCTACCCGCTCTACAAGCGCCTGAAGATGTCGCTCGTGGTGATGACCGGCGTCGCCGCCACCGCCAACGGCGTGATGAACACGCTGCCCTGGGGCGGCCCCACCGCCCGTGCCGCGACCGCGCTCAAGCTGGACGCCGGCGACATCTTCATCCCGATGATCCCCGCGCTGGCCACCGGCCTGGTCGCCGTCTTCGCCCTCGCCTACGTCCTGGGCCGCCGCGAGCGCAAGCGGCTCGGCACCCTCACCCTGGGCGAGCCCGGCAGCGCCGAGGCCGTGGCCACCGAGGAGGTCACCGAGAAGGAGACCGAGCAGGTCCTCATCGGCGCGGGTGCCGGCGGCAAGGGCTCCGGCACCGGCCGCCCGCTGCCCGCCGGTGGCCCCGCCGGGGCCACCGCCACCGGTCACGGCCCGGCCCCCGACGAGGAGTTCCAGGGCCTGGACCCGCGGCGCGCGACCCTGCGCCCCAAGCTGTACTGGTTCAACGCCGCCCTCACCGTCGCACTGCTCACCCTGCTGATCATGCAGGTGATGGACATCCCGGTGCTGTTCCTGCTCGGCGCGGCCATCGCGCTCACCGTCAACTTCCCGCACATGAAGGACCAGAAGGCGCGAATCGCCGCACACGCCGAGAACGTCCTGAACGTCTCCGGCATGGTCTTCGCCGCCGCCGTCTTCACCGGCGTGCTCACCGGCACCGGCATGGTCGAGCACATGGCCCGCTGGCTGGTCTCCAACGTCCCCGACGCGATGGGCCCGCACATGGGCCTGGTCACCGGCATCCTCAGCATCCCGCTGACCTACTTCATGTCCAACGACGGCTTCTACTTCGGCATCGTCCCGATCCTCGCCGAGGCCGGCGCCGCGCACGGCGTCTCCTCCCTGGAGATCGCCCGCGCCTCCCTCGTCGGCCAGGCCCTGCACATGTCCAGCCCGCTGGTCCCCGCCGTCTACGTCCTGGTCGGCATGGCCAAGGTCGAGTTCGCCGACCACACCAGGTTCACGGTGAAATGGGCCGCGCTCACCTCCCTGGTCGTGCTCGGCGCAGGCCTGCTGTACGGGATCATCTAGCCGACCGAACGGACCCGAACGGAAAGCCACCGACCCATGAACGCTCCGACGCCCGGCAGGGGCTGGCTGCTGCGCCTCGTCCTCACCTTCGCCTTCGCGCAGACGGCGGTGAGCATGGCACGGCCCGCCGTCTCCTACCGGGCGCTCGCGCTGGGCGCCGACGAGACCGCCGTCGGCGTCATCACCGGCGTGTACGCGCTGCTGCCGCTGCTCGTCGCCGTCCCCCTCGGCCGCCGCACCGACCACGGCCGCTGCACGCCCCTGCTGGTGGCCGGCGTCGCGCTCATCACCGGCGGCTGCGCACTGAGCGGCGTGGTCGCCTCGCTGCCCGCGATGGCCGCGTGGAGCGGCGTCATGGGCCTCGGCCACCTCTGCTTCGTGATCGGCGCCCAGTCGATCGTGGCCCGGCGCAGCGCCCCCGACGAGCGCGACCGCAACTTCGGCCACTTCACCATCGGCGCCTCGCTCGGCCAGCTCATCGGCCCCATCGGCGCGGGGCTGCTGATCTCCGAGCACGACGGCGCGATGGCCCGCACGAGCGCCACCGCGCTGCTGGTCTCCGCCGCCGCGGCGGCCTGCGCCTGCACCGCCCTGTGGCGGCTGGAGCGGCGGGAACGGCGGGAACAGCGGGATGGGGCCCGCGGGGGAGGGGCGGCGGGCGCCGCCGGCGGCCGCGTACCGGTCCTCGGCATCCTGCGCACCCGTGGCGTCACCGCCGGCATCTTCATCAGCCTCTCGGTGCTCTCCGCCACCGACATCCTCACCGCCTACCTGCCGGTCGTCGGCGAGGCGCACCACATCGCGCCCGCGACCATCGGCCTGCTGCTGAGCCTGCGGGCCGCGGCGACCATCGCCTGCCGGCTGGTGATGACGCCGATGCTGCGGTTCCTGGGCCGAACCGTGCTGCTGACCACCACGTGCGCGGCGGCCGCCGTCCTGTGCGCGGCCATCGCCGCGCCGCTGCCGGTCTGGGCGCTGGCCCTCGTCCTGGCCGTACTGGGCTTCTGCCTGGGCGTCGGCCAGCCGCTGTCCATGACCACCGTCGTCCAGGCGGCGCCCGACGACGCGCGCTCCACCGCGCTCGCGCTGCGGCTCACCGGCAACCGGCTCGGCCAGGTCGCGGCGCCGGCCGGAGCCGGTCTCGCCGCCGGACTGGCGGGCGCCGCCGCGCCGTTCGTACTGCTCGGCGTGCTCCTGCTGGGCTCGGCCGCGGTCGCCCTGCGGGCGCCGAAGGAGGCGGGCGGCGCCCGGCGCAGGGCGGGCGGCGTGGCCCGGGCCGATTCGCGCGAGAGGTCCTCGGGCAGAAGCGGCGCGTGACGTGCTGCACCCCCGACGGGGGTGGCGCCCCGCAAACTAGCACCGATAGTTTGTGGGGCGCGACGCATGGCCCGCACCGAACCGCACCGGAGGACGCCAGATGAAGGCACACGACGGCATGTACATCGACGGAGCCTGGCGGGACGCGGTGGGCGACGGCACCATCGAGGTGCGCAACCCCGCCGACGAGCAGGTGATCGCCACCGTTCCGGCCGGTACCGCCGCCGACATCGACGCCGCCGTACGCGCGGCACGCGCCGCACTGCCCGGCTGGCGCGCCACCGCCCCCGCCGAGCGCGCCGCGAAGCTCGCCGCGCTGGTCGAGCAGCTCAAGGCGCACGCCGAGGAGATCGCCGAGACCATCACCGCCGAGCTGGGCTCGCCGAAGGCGTTCGCCGCGAACGTGCAGACCGGCATGCCGATCGCGGTCACCGCCTCGTACGCCCAACTCGCCGCCGAGCACGCCTTCGAGGAGCAGCTCGGCACCTCCACCGTGCTGCACGAGCCGGTCGGCGTCGTCGGCGCGATCACCCCGTGGAACTACCCGCTGCACCAGATCACCAACAAGGTCGCCCCGGCGCTCGCCGCCGGCTGCACCGTCGTCCTCAAGCCCGCCGAGGACACCCCGCTCACCGCGCAGCTCTTCGCCGAGTGCGTGGACGCGGCCGGCATCCCCGCGGGCGTCTTCAACCTCGTCACCGGCCTCGGCACGGTCGCCGGCCAGGCGCTGGCCGAGCACGAGGGCGTGGACCTGGTCTCCTTCACCGGCTCCACCGCGGTCGGCAGGAAGATCGGCGCGATCGCCGGCGGCGCGGTCAAGCGGGTGGCCCTGGAACTGGGCGGCAAGTCCGCCAACGTCATCCTGCCCGGCGCGGACCTCGCCAAGGCGGTGAAGGTCAACGTCGCCGACGTGATCCGCAACTCCGGCCAGTCCTGCAACGCGCTGACCCGCATGCTGGTCCACGAGGACCAGTACGAGGAGGCCGTGCGGCTGGCCGCCGAGCTCGTCGCCAAGTACACGCCAGGCGACCCCGAGGACGACGCGAGCCGCCTCGGCCCGGTCGTCAACGAGAAGCAGCGCGACCGGGTGCGCGGCTTCATCACCAAGGGCCAGGAGGAGGGCGCGCGGCTGGTCGCCGGCGGCGCCGAGGCCCCCGAGGGGCTGGAGAGCGGCTACTACGTCCGGCCCACCGTCTTCGCCGACGTGACCCCGGACATGACCATCGCGCAAGAGGAGATCTTCGGCCCGGTCATCTCGATCCTGAAGTACCGGGACGAGGACGAGGCCGTGGAGATCGCCAACGGCACGGTCTACGGCCTGGCGGGCGGCGTCTGGGCGAAGGACCAGGAGACCGCGGTGGCCTTCGCGAAGAAGCTGGACACCGGCCAGGTCGACATCAACGGCGGCCGCTTCAACCTCCTCGCGCCCTTCGGCGGGTACAAGCAGTCCGGCGTCGGCCGCGAACTGGGCCCGCACGGCCTGACCGAGTACCTGCAGACCAAGTCGCTCCAGCTCTGACCGGACCGGGGCGCCGGCCGGGCCGGCGCCCCGCCCCCCCGCCACCGCAGTTCCCGCCCGTACTCCGCCTCCCCACCGAGGAGACCGCACCGTGGTCCGCGCTGCCGTACTGCCCGCCGTCAACGCCCCGCTGGAGATCGCCGAGATCCAGCTGCCCGACCCCGGACCCGGCCAGGTCCGGGTCAAGCTCGCCGCGGCCGGGGTCTGCCACTCCGACCTGTCGCTGTCCAACGGCACCCTCAAGCAGCCCGTCCCCGCGGTGCTCGGCCACGAGGGGGCCGGCACCGTCACGGCCGTCGGCGACGGCGTCACCCACCTCGCGCCCGGTGACCCGGTCGTCCTCAACTGGGCGCCGTCCTGCGGCGACTGCCACTTCTGCGGCCTGGGCGAGGTGTGGCTGTGCGCCAACTCGGCAGCGGCGGCCGCGAAGCCGTACGCCACCCGGGCGGACGGCAGCGAGCTGTACCCGGGCCTCGGTACGGCCGTGTTCGCCGAGGAGACGGTGGTCGCGGCGAACGCCGCGCTGCCGCTGCCGGCAGGCGTGCCGCTCACCGAGGCAGCCCTCCTCGGCTGCGCGGTCCTCACCGGCTGGGGCGCGGTCCACCACTCCGCGCAGGTCCGCGCGGGGGAGTCGGTCGTCGTCTTCGGCGTCGGCGGCGTGGGCCTGGCGACCCTGCAGGCCGCGCGGATCGCGGGCGCGGGCCCGATCGTCGCCGTCGACGTCTCCCCGGCGAAGGAGGAGCTGGCGCGCGCGGCGGGCGCCACCGACTTCCTGGTGGCGGCGGACGACACGGCGAAGTCGATCCGCAAGCTCACCGGCGGGATCGGCGCCGACGTGGCCCTCGAATGCGTGGGCCGCGCCGACACGATCCGCACGGCCTGGTCCTCGACCCGCCGTGGCGGCCGCACGACCGTCGTCGGCGTCGGCGGCCAGGACCAGCAGGTCACCTTCTCCGCGCTGGAGCTCTTCTACTTCGGCCGCACCCTCGCCGGCTGCGTCTACGGCAACAGCGACCCGGCCAAGGACCTGCCCGTCATCGCCGAACACGTACGCAGCGGCGCCCTGGATCTCTCCGGGCTGGTCACCGAGCGGATCGGCCTGGAGGGCATCCCGGCCGCCTTCGACGCCATGCTCGCGGGCAAGGGAGGCCGCGCCCTGATCGTCTTCTGATGAGCTGACGCGATCCGCCGGACCCCCGGGAGCGAGCCGCCCCGGGGGCCTTCGGGCTGCCCGGAAACGGTCGCTGAGCTGGGCAAAGGGCCCACCATGCCGGCGTAAAAACTCCTGTTGCGCGGACCGTTGACCCCGTACCAGCCGGTCGGTACGGTCACCCGCAATCACGGCGCCGCCCCCCGTTCCCCGCACCCCTCGGAGCGTGCACGCATGGACACGGCCTCCTCCGCCGCACCCGGCACCACCCCCACTCCCACCGCCCGGCACCGCCGCAAGGTGGCCACGGCGGCCGCCCTGGCGTCCGCCGTCGAGTGGTACGACTACTTCGTCTTCGGCATCGCCGCGGCCCTCGTCCTGGGCCACGCCTTCTTCCCCTCCGGCAGCCAGGTCGCCGGCGTGCTCGCCGCGTTCGCGACCTTCGCCGTCGGCTTCCTCGCCAGACCCATCGGCGGCGTGATCGCCGGCCAGCTCGGCGACAAGCGCGGCCGCAAGCCGATGCTCGTCCTCGCGCTGACCCTGATGGGCCTCGCCACGACGGGCATCGGCCTGCTGCCCACGTACGACACGATCGGTATCGCCGCGCCGATCCTGCTGGTGACGCTGCGCATCGTGCAGGGCATCGCGGTCGGCGCCCAGTGGGGCGGTGCGATGCTGATGGCGACCGAGTACGCCCCCGAGGGCAAGCGCGGGCTGTACGGCTCGCTGGTGCAGCTCGGCGTGCCGATCGGCGTGGTGACCGCCAACACCGTCTTCCTGGTGGCCGGCGCGGTCGTCGGGGACGAGGCGTTCGCCACCTGGGGCTGGCGGCTCCCCTTCTTCGTCGGCATCCTCGTCCTGATCCTCGCCTGGTACATCCACACCCGCGTCGAGGAGACCCCCGAATTCCGGGCGGCGGAACGGCAGCTGGCCGCCGCCGAGAAGGAGGTCGGCGACCGGCGGTCGCCGCTGCGCTCCGTCCTCCGCCACCACCTCGGCACGGTCCTGCTGGCCGGCGGCTCCTTCGCCGTGAACACCGCGACCTTCTACATCCTGATCACCGGCGTACTGGACTACGCGACCCGCGAACTGGCCATGCAGCGCACGGCCGTCCTGACCGTCTCACTGCTGGTCAGCCTCACCCAGCTCGCCCTGATCCCGGCCGCGGCGGCGCTCTCGGACCGGGTCGGCCGGCTGCGGATCTACACGCTCGGCGCGGTCGGACTGCTGGTCTGGGCGATACCGATGTTCCTGCTCATCGACACCGCCTCGCTGGTGTGGCTGGCCGTCGGCACGTTCGTCACCAGCTGCTTCCTGAGCATCATGTACGGGCCGCAGGCCGCGCTGTTCGCCGAGCTCTTCTCGGCGGAGATGCGCTACACCGGGGCCTCGCTGGGCTACCAGATCAGCGCCGTCCTGGGCGGCGGCCTCGCGCCGTTCCTGATGGTGCTGCTGCTGGAGGCGAGCGGCACCTCGATGGCGGTGTCCGGCTACATCATGCTGCTCTCCGTGGTCGCGCTGGGCTCCATCGCGGTCCTGGCCAAGCGTGCCCGGCGGGCGGCCGCCGAGGGAACGCCCGCCGCCGCGGCCCCGGCTACGCGGCCGCGGCCGGCGGAGTAGCGCGCTCCGCCGGGACGAGGTCCGGTGCGCCGGCCTTCCGCAGGCGGGGGAAGGCCGGTACCGCCACCAGGAACGCCAGCGTGGTCAGCACGAACGGCCAGGTGAAGGTGTGGCCGCCGGACGGCGCGAAGAGCGCGGCGGCCGCCGAGGTCAGGATGGTCGCGGCGGCCGCACCGGTCACCGCGTACGCCAGCGACCAGCCGCCCGTGGCGAGGAACACCCCGCCCAGCGCCATCGTGACGAGCACCGCGTTGTACCCCATCCCGCCGTCGGCGATCTGCGTGGCCGGCGCGCCGAGCAGCCAGCTCGCCACGATGCCGACCGCGCTGCCCAGGCAGGCCAGCGCGCCCAGCCGGCGGTCGGCGACGAAGATGCCGAGGAGGAAGAGCGCGCCGACGTACCACTGGGGCATGAAGAAGATCTGGGCGACGTTCGCGAAGAAGGCGTGCCAGAGGTCGGTCCAGGTGAGCGCGGTGCGGCCGGCCGCCGGGCGGGCGAGCGCGGCGAGCCCGGCGCCGTGGTGCCAGGCGTGGGTGAAGCCGGGCGCCGCGATGGTCATGGCGCTGGCGGTGAGGCAGTACGGCAGGGTCAGCGTGGGCAGGCGCCAGGGCCGCAGCAGGGCGCCGACGGCTCCGGTGAGCACGGTGACGACCACGCAGCCGCCCGCCGCCAGCAGCGCGGTCGAGAGGTGGTCCGCCCCCAGGAACGCGGCGAAACCCACCGCCACCAGGCAGGAGTTGAAACCCTCCAGGCCCGTGGTGACCCGGTCGCGGGCCACGCCGAGCGTTTGCGCCGTGGCGGTGCCCAGCGCGGTGCCGCACAGCCCGTAGACGCCGTACTCCCAGCCCGCCGCGCAGAGCGCGACGGTGAAGACGAGGCCGGCCGGCGCGCTGGGCAGGAAGTCGACCTGCGCCTGGCCGCGCAGTACCCGCAGCAGGAAGACGAAGGACCGGCGGTCCGGTATCGGCTGCTGCACGTGGGTTCTCCTGTCGCGCGCGGTACGTCACGGGCGGACCGGATATTACATGGGTGTTACATGTAGATGACAGGGGAGGGTTGTTCTCACCGGGGTGCGTGCGGTCAGGAAGCCGGCTGGAACTGCAGCGCGAGGCCGTCGACCAGTGCCTGCAGCCCGGACTCGAAGGCGCCCTCGTCCACCTGCTGCTGGTGCTCGGCGAGCAGGTGGGCCTGGCCGAGGTGGGGGTAGTCGGCCGGGTCGTACGCGGCCGCGTCGTCGACGAAGCCGCGCGCGAAGGAGCCCAGCGCGGAGCCCGCGACGAAGTACCGCACCATCGCGCAGACCTTGGTGGCCTGCGCGGGCGGCCAGCCGGCCTCGACCATGCCGCCGAACGCCGCGTCGGCCATCTTCAGACCCGCCGGGCGGCGGCCCGGGCCCTGGGCGAGGAACGGCACGAAGTTCGGGTGCGCGGCGAGCGCCGCGCGGTAGGAGCGGGCCCACTCCAGCAGGCCGCGCCGCCAGTCCCGGTCCGGGCCGAATCCGGAGACGTCGACCTTGGCGATCACCATGTCCGCCGCCGCGTCCAGGATCTCGTCCTTGGTCGTGAAGTGGTTGTAGAGCGAGGGACCGCTCACCCCCAGCTCGGCGGCGAGCCGCCGGGTGGACAGCGCCTGCAGGCCTTCCTCGTCGATGAGTGCGAGGGCCGCCGTGACGATGCGCTCACGGTTCAGCAGGGGCTTGCGGGGTCGGGCCATGGCGCACATAGTAGAGGCTGCCGCGAAAAACTAGCAGTGTTAATTAAGGCGTGGACGTCCGCCGGGGCGTCGCCGCCGTCGCCCCCACTGCCACCGTTCAGAGGAAGACGCATCATGAACCTCGAACTCACCGAGGAGCAGGCCGCCGTCCGGCAGCTCGCCAAGGACTTCGTCGACCGCGAGGTCGCCCCGCACGCGACGGAGTGGGACCGGGCCGAACAGGTCGACCGCGCGATCGTGAAGACCATGGGCGAGCTGGGCTTCCTCGGCCTGACCATCCCCGAGGAGTACGGCGGTTCCGGCGGCGACCACTTCGCGTACGCCCTGGTCACCGAGGAGCTGGGGCGTGGCGACTCCGCCGTGCGCGGCATCGTCTCCGTCTCGCTCGGCCTGGTGGCGAAGTCCATCGCCGCCTGGGGGAGCGAGGAGCAGAAGCAGCAGTGGCTGCCCCGGCTCACCTCCGGTGACGCGATCGGCTGCTTCGGCCTCACCGAGCCCGGCACCGGCTCCGACGCGGGCAACCTCACCACCAAGGCCGTCCGGGACGGCGCGGACTGGGTCATCAGCGGCACCAAGATGTTCATCACCAACGGCACCTGGGCCGACGTGGTGCTCCTCTTCGCCCGCACCGGCGCCGAACCCGGCCACAAGGGCGTCAGCGCCTTCCTCGTCCCCACCGACACCCCCGGCCTGTCCCGCCGGGAGATCCACGGCAAGCTGGGCCTGCGCGGCCAGGCCACCGCCGAGCTGGTCCTGGAGGACGTCCGGGTGCCGGCCTCCGCGATGATCGCCCCCGAGGGCAAGGGCTTCTCGGTCGCCATGTCCGCGCTGGCCAAGGGCCGGATGTCGGTCGCCGCCGGCTGTGTGGGCATCGCCCAGGCGGCGCTGGACGCGGCGGTCGGTTACGCCGGCGAGCGCGACCAGTTCGGCAAGACCATCGCCCACCACCAGCTCGTCCAGGAGCTGCTCGCCGACATCGCGCTGGACGTGGCCGCGGCCCGGCTGCTGACCTGGCGCGTCGCCGACCTCATCGACCGCGGCGAGCCGTTCGTCACCGAGGCGTCCAAGGCCAAGCTGTTCGCCTCCGAGGCCGCGGTGCGCTGCGCCAACAACGCCCTGCAGGTCTTCGGCGGGTACGGCTACATCGACGAGTACCCGGTCGGCAAGCTGCTGCGCGACGCCCGCGTGATGACGCTCTACGAGGGCACCAGCCAGATCCAGAAGCTGCTGATCGGGCGCGCGCTGACGGGCGTCTCCGCCTTCTGAGCGGCGGGTCGCGTACGGTACGTACCCGAGCGGCAGGGCCCGGCCCGGTCAGCCGTGACCGCGCCGGGCCCCGCGCATGCTAAGCGCTTGCTCAGTCGTGGCGGTATGGTGTTCGATCTGATGGCCCGCCCCGGACGGACCGTGGCGGACGGCGGGATCGGAGTGCGCGATGGGTGCGGAGGCGGAGCGGACGGACCAGGTCGCCGAGGAGTGGGCCGGAGTGGCTCCGGACGCCGCCCAGCGGCTGGTGGGGGCCGCCGTCGAGGCGTTCGCCGAGCGCGGCTACCACGCCACGACCACCCGTGACATCGCCGGGCGGGCCGGCATGAGCCCGGCCGCGCTCTACATCCACTACAAGACCAAGGAAGAGCTGCTCTACCGCATCAGCGTCACGGGCCACGAACGGGCGCTGAAGATCATGTCGGCCGCGGCCGAAGCCGAGGGCACCGCCGCCGACCGGCTCTGCCGCGCGGTGCGCGCCTTCGCCAGCTGGCACGCCGAGCGGCACACGACCGCGCGCATCATCCAGTACGAGCTGAAGGCGCTCGGCGAGGAGCACTACGCCGAGATCGCCGACCTGCGGCGCCGGACCGACCGGCTGCTGCGGGAGATCATCCAGGACGGCACGGACGCCGGGGAGTTCTCCGTACGGGACGTGCCCGGCACGACGCTGGCGGTGCTCTCGCTCTGCGTGGACGTCGCGCGGTGGTTCACCGCGGACGGCAAGCGCACGCCCGACCAGGTCGGCGAGCTCTACGCCGACCTGGTGCTGGGCATGGTGGGCGCGCGCCGCCCGTGAGGTCGCTACGCGGCCCTCAGAGGTAGAAGCGGCTGACCGACTCCGCGACGCAGGCCGGCTTGTCGCCGCCCTCGCGCTCCACGGTCACCACCGTGGTGAGCTGCACGCCGCCCGCCACCTCGGCCACCTCGGCGATCTTCGCCGTGGCGCGCACCCGCGAGCCGACCGGCACGGGGGAGGGGAAGCGCACCTTGTTCGTGCCGTAGTTGATGCCCATCTTGACGTTGTCGACGCGCATCAGCTGCGGGACCAGCGCGGGCAGCAGCGACAGGGTGAGGTAGCCGTGCGCGATCGTGGTGCCGAACGGACCGGCCTTGGCCTTCTCCTGGTCGACGTGGATCCACTGGTGGTCGCCGGTGGCGTCGGCGAACAGGTCGATCCGCTTCTGGTCGACCTCCAGCCAGTCGCTCGGGCCGAGCTCCTCGCCGACCGCGCCACGCAGTTCGTCCAGCGAACCGAACACTCGGGGGTCTGCCATGTCCGTATGCCTCCTCATCGACTAAGCGCTTGCTCAGCTTGCTGTGCGGACGCTCCGCTGTCAACGGACCTGCCGGTTAGGCTGACGGACGTGCCCCAGCTATCCCGTAAAGTCCACGAGCTCACCGTCGGCCAGCTCGCCGCGCGCAGCGGTGCCGCGGTCTCCGCCCTGCACTTCTACGAGTCCAAGGGCCTGATCAGCAGCACCCGCACCGCGGGCAACCAGCGTCGGTTCACCCGCGACACGCTGCGCCGGGTCGCCTTCGTACGGGCCGCGCAGCGCGTCGGCATCCCGCTCGCCGTCATCCGCGACGCGCTCGCCGAGCTGCCGGAGGAGCGCACCCCCAACCGCGAGGACTGGGCCCGGCTCTCCGAGGTCTGGCGCGCCGAGCTGGACGAGCGCATCGGCCAGCTCCTGGAGCTGCGCGACAAGTTGACCGACTGCATCGGCTGCGGCTGCCTCTCCCTGGAGAAGTGCGCGCTGTCCAACCCGTACGACGAACTGGGTGAGCAGGGGCCGGGCGCGCGTCGGCTGCGCGTGGACCGCGGCGCGCGGGACGAGCCGGGGGAGGCCCGCGGGGTCACGGTCGGTGGCCCGGCGGGGAGTGCGGCACGCGAGCCGTGCGGAGGCGACGCCTGACACACGTGCGCCCGGGGCCGCAGCGCTCGCTGCGGCCCCGGGCGCGGGTGTGCGTCATGCCTTGCCGTGCGCCGTCGCGGTGCACTCGTTGTCCACTGCGTTCCAGTAGCACAGTCGCAGGGTGATGTCGCGACCCTCCGCGATGTTGATGTGCTTCTCGACGTGATCGTTCTTGCCGCCGCGTGCTTCGAGGGTGTACGTCTTGCCCGAGTTGAGCATCAGCTCGCCCTCGATCGCATAGCCGTCGGCCTTGTAGTCGGAGACGGAGAACGTGTCGGAGCCGTCGTACCAGTACACCCCTCCGCCGGAGATCCGGATGGAGGCGGGGGTGCCCGCGGAAGCGGTGGCGGCGCTCATGCCGACCATGGTCAGTGCGGCCGTTCCGGCGACGGCCAGGTGGGCGGCTGTCCTGCTGAACTTCATGCTGGCCTTTCGGTGCTGTGCCGGTTTTCATCGATCACTCAAGGCCGCGCGCCGAGTGTGGGGGGCGGCCGGGAACCATGCTTCCGTCCCGTGATCGGCACCTGTCAAGCGACTTCGGGAAAAGCCGTGTTGGGGCGGTGGGGGCGTGCCTCAGCCCGTGAAGAGCTGCTTCATCTTGAGCCCCAGCTCGTACAGCCCGTAGGCGAAGGGCAGTCCGACCCACAGCCAGACGAGAGCGAGCAGGGCGCGGCGGGCGCTGGTCACGGGGCGGCTCCTTCTTGCCGTGCGTCGTGGCCGGGCGGCTCGGCCGGCTCGTGGTGGCGCGGATGCACCGGACGGATCAGCTCGTTGGCGACGAAGCCGACCACGAGCAGGCCGATCATGATGAAGAACGACGTGGTGTAGAGGTCGGGTCCGCTGCGCCCGGCGGCGTGCTGGGAGTCCGCGATGGCGTTGACGATCAGCGGGCCGAGGACGCCGGCGGTGGACCAGGCGGTGAGCAGCCGGCCGTGGATCGCGCCGACCTGGTAGGTGCCGAAGAGGTCCTTCAGGTACGCCGGGGCGGTGGAGAAGCCGCCGCCGTAGAAGGACAGGATGACCGCGGCGCAGGCCACGAAGAGCGGCTTGGACGCGTCGCCGGTCGTGGCCAGGACGAGGTAGAGCAGGGCGCCCACGCCGAGGTAGAGGCGGTAGATGTTCTTCCGGCCGACCAGGTCGGAGGTGGTGGACCAGGCGAACCGGCCGAGCATGTTGGCGAGCGAGAGCAGGCCGACGAAGCCGGCTGCCGCGGCCGCGCTCACCGGCGTCGCGGTGTCGGCGAAGGAGTCCGCGATCATCGGGGCGGCCTTCTCCAGGATGCCGATGCCGGCCGTGACGTTCATGCAGAGGATGACCCACAGGCACCAGAACTGCGGGGTGCGCAGCGCGTTGCGGGCGGAGACCTGCGCGGTGGTGACCAGGGCGCGCGGTGCGCTTCCCGCGGGCGCGGCGCCCGGGGGCCGCCAGCCGTCCGGCGGTACGCGGATGAGCAGCACGCCCAGTGACATGAAGACCGCGTACACCAGCCCCATCACCAGGAACGTCTGCGCGATGCCGGCGGAGTCGGTGCCCAGCGCGTCCAGCAGTCCGCTGGACCAGGGGGAGGCGATCAGCGCGCCGCCGCCGAAGCCCATGATGGCGATGCCGGTGGCCATGCCGGGGCGGTCCGGGAACCACTTGATGAGGGTGGAGACGGGGGAGATGTAGCCGATGCCCAGGCCGATGCCGCCGATGAAGCCGTAGCCGAGGACGACGAGCCAGTACTGACCGGTGGCGGCGCCGAGCGCGGAGACGAGGAAGCCGGAGCAGAAGCAGACGGTGGAGACGAGCATGGCCCAGCGCGGTCCGCGGCGTTCGACGAGCGTGCCGCCGAAGGCGGCCGAGAGGCCGAGCATCACGATGGCGAGCTGGAAGGGGAGCGCGGAGGCGGTGCCGGAGAGGTCGAGCGAGGATTCCAGGGGCGGTTTGAACACACTCCAGGCGTAGGCCTGTCCGATGGCGAGGTGGATGGCGAGCGCGGCCGGCGGTACGAGCCAGCGGCTCCAGCCCGGCGGGGCGACGGTGGCGGAACGGGCGAGCGCGAGCATGCTCGCGAACGTAGTGCCGCGCGATGAGCCAGGGGAAGATCTCGTCAAAGACTCAACCAAAAATGCCCGGCTGCGCGGCGGGAAACGGCACCGGCGGGTCCCCCGTGCCCGGTACGGCCGTTCCTGCCCCGGCCTTCGGGTCCCCCGTCCCGAAAGCGGTACCGGTGTGTCCCGCGTGGTGGTCCGTGCGAGGGCGCGCGGCCCTGTCGGCGGCAGCGGCGGGCGCGCCGCTCAGGCGGCCGCGAACGCGCGCTCCGTGCGGGCCCGGCGGGCCGCGGAGAGCGTCGCCGCCGTGAGCACCGCGGCCGGGGTGACCACGCCGCACTCCTGACAGACCGGTCCGGCCATCGGGCGCTCGGCGTCGGTCTGCCAGACGAAGCGGTGGCCGCCGCACACCGGGCAGTCCGTACGCGGGCGGCCCGACTCCATGGCGGCGATCACCCGGCTCAGCACGTCCGCCAGGCGCGCCGTGGGGTGCCGGTCCGGCGATTCGCACGGCACGATGTCGCACCCTCCCCAGGTGCGCAGGTGCCATTCGTGCAGGGCACCCGGTTGCCGGATGCCGTCGTGCTTCTCGCGCCGCCTGCGGGCGGCGAAGTCTGCTTCGTAAGCGAGCCAGAGGTTACGCGCTTCCTCCAGTTCCGCCAGGGCGGCCATGAGCCGGCCCGGGTCGGGGTTGCGGTCCTGCGTCCCGATGCCTGCGCGGGTGCACAGGTGGTGCCAGGTCGCGCGGTGCCCGTAGGGGGCGAAGCGCTCCAGGCACTTGCGCAGTGCTGTCCGCCGCTGGGTCGCGACGAGACGGGGGTTGCGGACCTGTTCGGCGAGAGCTCTGAAACCGGCCAATTCATCCCACCTCCGTGGGGAGGACCCGACTGGACATGGAATGGACGTAGCGGACCGCCGTCCGGATCCATCGAACTGCTGTGCCCATCCGGGTTGTTGGTCATGTGCCGTAAGGGGCGGGTGGGTTGAAGGAAAGTTGACTGTTGTTCATCTTCCGTCGCGCTTTTACCGCCGGTAACCTCCAGCGCACCCGCCTCCCAAGGAGCAGGAATGCGACGACGTACCGGAAGGCGCGCCGCTGTCACCCTGGCAGCCGTGTGCGCCCTGGGTGCCAGCGCCCTGGCGCCCCTCCCCGCCGCGGCGGCCGCCGCCGACGACCCCGCCCCCGACCCCGCCGACCACTGCCAGGGCCAGTGCGCCGACATCCTGCCGCCCGGCGAGAACGGCAACGCGACCCTCGCCGAGATCCTCGGCAACAAGGCCTTCGGCACCCACCCCGCGCACTCCTCCGACCAGCTCGGCCCCTACGCCGCACTGAACGGCGGCTACCAGTCGCTCACCGACGACACCCTCGAGAACTTCTTCAACGACGCCTCCTTCGGCGTCCCCGCCGACCAGGTCGACAAGGTCACCCGGCCGCGCGACGACGTGACGATCACCCGCGACAAGAAGACCGGGGTGCCGCACATCAAGGGCACCACCCGCTACGGCACCGAGTACGGCGCGGGCTACGCCGCCGGCCAGGACCGGCTGTGGCTGATGGACCTCTTCCGGCACATCGGCCGCGGCGAACTGACCTCCTTCGCCGGCGGCGCGCTCGCCAACCAGGGCCTGGAGCAGGAGTTCTGGCCCAAGGCCCCGTACACCGAGCAGGACCTCCAGGACCAGGTCGACGCGATCCGCAAGAACAACGGCGCCCGCGGCGAGCAGGCCATGGCCGACGCGCAGGCGTACGTCGACGGCATCAACGCCTACCGCGAGCAGTCCAAGAAGGGCCGCTACTTCCCCGGCGAGTACGTCCTCACCGGACATGTGGACGCGATCACCAACAAGGGCGAGATCGCCCCCTTCAAGCTCACCGACCTCATCGCCCTCGCGTCCGTCGTCGGCGGGCTGTTCGGCAACGGGGGCGGCGGCGAGGTGCAACAGGCCCTCGCGCTGCGCTCGGCCCAGCAGAAGTACGGCGTCGAGAAGGGCACCGAGGTCTGGGAGTCCTTCCGGGAGCGCAACGACCCCGAGGCCGCGATGACGCTCCACGACGGCCAGTCCTTCCCGTACGCGACGAAGCCCGAGCACGCGAAGGGCACCGCGCTGCCGGACGACGGCTCGGTCACCGCCGAACCACTCGTGTACGACCGGAAGGGCGCGGCCACCGCCAAGAGCGACCCGCCGCAGGCCGATGTGAAGACCCCGAAGAAGCTCAAGCCCCTCAAGGGCGTCTTCCAGGACGGCGTACTCCCCAAGGGCAGCTTCGACGACACTCGGCACCGCGGCATGTCCAACGCCCTGCTGGTCTCCGGCAAGCACACCGCCTCCGGCCACCCGGTCGCCGTCTTCGGCCCGCAGACCGGCTACTTCGCGCCGCAGCTGCTGATGCTCCAGGAGATCCAGGGACCCGGCATCAGCGCCCGCGGCGCCTCCTTCGCGGGCGTCGGCATGTACGTGCAGCTCGGCCGCGGCCAGGACTACGCCTGGAGCGCCACCTCCGCGAGCCAGGACATCACCGACACCTACGCCGTCGAGCTGTGCAACGCGGACGGCTCCGCGCCCACCAAGGACTCCACGGGCTACCGCAAGGACGGCCGCTGCGTCCCGATGGAGAAGCTGGAGCGCACCAACTCCTGGCAGCCGACCGTCGCCGACCCCACGGCCGCCGGTTCCTACCGGATGCAGGTGTACCGCACCGACTTCGGCGTCGTGACGCACCGCGCGACCATCGACGGCAAGCCCGTCGCCTACACCTCGCAACGCTCCACCTACCGCCACGAGGCCGACTCCATCATCGGCTTCCAGATGTTCAACGACCCGTCCTACGTCAAGGACGCCAGGTCCTTCCAGCAGGCCGCCCAGCACATCGGCTACGCCTTCAACTGGTTCTACGCCGACTCCAAGGACATCGCCTACTACAACAGCGGCCTGAACCCCGTCCGCAACCCGGACGTCGACCCGTCCCTCCCGGTACGTGCCGAGAAGGCCTACGAGTGGCAGGACTGGGATCCGAAGGCCAACACCTCGGCGCTCACCCCGGCAGCGCAGCACCCGCAGTCGGTCGGCCAGGACTACTACATCTCCTGGAACAACAAGCAGGCCGCGGACTACGACTCGGCCGGCTTCGGCAACGGCTCCGTGCACCGCGGCAACCTGCTCGACGACCGCGTCAAGGAGCTGGTGAAGGACGGCGGGGTCACCCGCGCCGCCCTGACCCGCGCGATGAGCGAGGCCGCCGTCACCGACCTGCGCGGCGAGGACGTGCTGCCGGAGCTGCTGAAGGTGCTGCGCGCCGCGCCGGTCGCGGACCCGAAGGTGAAGACCGCGGTCCAGCAGCTGGAGGCCTGGCGGAAGGACGGGGTGCAGCGCCGCGAGACCACCCCCGGGTCGAAGACGTACGCCCACTCCGACGCCGTACGGATCATGGACGCCTGGTGGCCGCTCATGATCGAGAAGGTGTTCCGGCCGGGGCTCGGTGACGACCTCTACGACGCGCTGAAATCCAATATCGCCATCGACGAGTCGCCCTCGGCCGGGCACGGCCCGACCGGCGCCCACGCCGGCTCCGCCTTCCAGTACGGCTGGTGGTCCTACGCCGACAAGGACCTGCGCGCCGTGCTCGGCGAAAAGGTCAGCGGCGGACTGGCCGAGCGGTACTGCGGCAACGGCGACCTGAGCGCCTGCCACGACACCGTCGTCGGCACGCTGCGCGAGGCCGCTGCGAAGACCTCCGAGCAGGTCTACCCCGGCGACGACTCCTGCAAGGCCGGCGACCAGTGGTGCTCCGACGCGATCATCCAGCGCGCGGTCGGCGGCCTCACGCACGACCCCATCAGCTGGCAGAACCGACCCACCTACCAGCAGGTGGTGGAGTTCCCGAGCCACCGCTAGGCGGCCCGGGGCAGCGGCGCGGGGCGTGGAACCGTGGGGGTTCCGCGGCCCGCGCCCGCGCGTGCGCGCCGTTCAGTCCCGGCCGACCCGCCCGGCCTCCAGGACCACCCGGGCCAGTTCCGGGTGGCAGATGTCGCTGTGCGCGCCGACCGGCGGCCCGCCCCGGCGGACCACGGCGGAGGCGTCCACGCTCACGCAGCCCGTCGCCGGCACCGCCTCGCCCAGCCGGATCCGCCGCGCCCCGTCCACGGCCTGAATGCCGTCGAACCCGACGGCGCCCCAGCGGTCGAACACGCCGAGGAAGCTCGTCGCGTCCCCGGCCAGCTTCGACGCCAGCGGATAGAACGTGCCCAGCGCGTCGTCGTGCGAGGAGTAACAGGCCGCCAACGGGCCGTCGATCCGCCGCTGCACGCCGTTCAGCGCACCGCCGTGGGCCCGGTCGAACGGCAGCCGCGCGGCGAACGCGTAGTGCGAGAACGCCCCTTGCAGCAGCGTCACCGACTTCACGTTGCGCGCGCCCCGCGGCAACCCGCTCAGCGTGTACGAGACCAGCCGGCCGCCGAAGGAGTGGCCGACCAGGTGCACCCGCACCGCCGGCGCGGCGTCCGCGAGCTTGCCCAGTACCGGGCCCAGTCCGAGCCGGCCCACCGTGCCCGCACGCCGCTTGATGGCGTAGTAGCAGCCCTGCCGCAGCAGTTCGTGCGCGCCGCTCCACACCCGGGTCAGCCCGCCCCCGAACAGCGGCTGCCGCTCGACCTCCGCGGTCTCACCGGGCCACGCCCCGGCGCCCGCCGACCGCAGCGCCGCCGTGAGCACCTCGCAGACCTCCAGCGCGTCGTCGGTGAGCATGCCCGGCGTGCCGTCCCCGCTGTCCGTGGCGTGCCGGAGGTCGGGGCTGTCCTCCGGCACGGCGATCAGCTCCCGCACCAGCCGCGCGAACTCGTCGAACGCCGAGCGGGCGTCGGGCCGTTCGGCCAGCAGCTGCGCGATCCGGTCCAGCAACAGGTCCCGGCCGGGGAAGACCACCGCCAGCTGCCGCCGCAGGGCGTCCGTCAGCACCGGTTCGGGCGCGGCCTCCGCAGGGGTGTCGGCGCGGGCCTGCGGCGAGGGATCGAAGTCGGGGATCGGCTCGTCGGTGAAGCGCAGCGCAGGCCAGAGCACGCCCACGTACCCCACCCGGGCCCGCCCGCCCACCAGCAGCTCGGGGAAGGGCTCGAAGAACCGCGTGTACAGGCGGGTGGCCATCGACTTGTCGTTGTTCCACCCGTGCGAGAACACCACCAGATCGGTCAGCCGCTCCCGTACCGCGCCCGCGAACAGCGCGTCCCGTTGCCGCTGCGCGACGTCCCCGCCGGCGTCAAATGTGAGTTCCCAGTACGGCTTCACCCCGACACCCGCCATGACGACCCCTCTCGCTGCCGCTCGTGCAGCGATCGTCCTGCGCAACGGCCGTCACCGCCATACGCAGGATGACGGAGGCGGGTGTCGTACCGGGGGCCCGAAGGCGGCGTACTGCCGGGCCCGGGGGTCAGGTGAGCTCGCGCTCCCGGGTCTCCGGCAGGACCAGCACGCACAGCAGGGAGACGACGGCCATCGCGGAGACGTACCAGCCGACGGAGGAGGACCCGAAGGCGGACTGCAGGCGGGTGGCGATCAGCGGGGAGACCGCGCCGCCGAGCACCCCGCCGAGGTTGTAGGCGAGCGAGGCGCCGGAGTAGCGGACCCTGGTGGCGAACAGTTCGGGCAGATACGCGCCCATCGGGCCGTAGACCACGCCCATGCAGAACAGCGCGCCGCCGAGGGCGAGGGCGACCAGGACGGGCGACTCGGTGTCCAGCAGCGGGAAGAGGAGCAGGCCCCAGACGATCGCGAGGCCGGTGCCGGCCAGGATCAGTTTGCGCCGGCCCGCGGCGTCGGAGCGGGTGGCGGCCAGCCAGGTGCCGGCGGCCAGGAAGAGGCAGGCCACCAGGGACAGGCCCAGCATGGTGCTGCGGGGGATGCCGAGCGTGCCGGTGGCGTAGGCGAGGCAGTACGTCGTCGCGGTGTAGAACAGCCCGTACGCGATGATCATGCCGCCGGCGCCGAGCAGCAGCTCGCGCCAGTGCCCGCGGAGCACGTCGAGGGTGGGGACCTTGCTGGCCTCCTGCGCGTCCATCGCCCTCGCGAAGACCGGCGTCTCGCTGATCTTCAGGCGGACGAACAGGCCGACGGCGACCAGCAGGAACGACAGGAGGAACGGGATCCGCCAGCCCCAGGACCGGAAGGCCGCGTCGTCCAGGGAGGAGGAGAGCAGCCAGAAGATGCCGGTCGCGGCGAAGAACCCCACGGACGGGCCCAGTTGCGGGAAGGCGGCGTACAGGCCGCGGCGTTTCTTCGGGGCGTGCTCGACCGCGAGCAGCGCGGCGCCGCCCCACTCGCCGCCCAGCCCGATGCCCTGCACGAAGCGCAGCAGGATCAGCAGCAGCGGCGCCCAGATGCCCAGCGTGGCGTAGCCGGGCAGCAGGCCGACGAACGCCGTGGACAGGCCCATCAGCAGCAGCGAGACGACCAGCACGGACTTGCGGCCCACCCGGTCGCCGAAGTGCCCGAAGACGATCGAGCCGAGCGGGCGGGCCGCGAACGCCACCGCGTAGGTGGAGAAGGAGGCCAGGGTGGCGTTGACCGGATCCAGGGTCGGGAAGAACGCCTGGTTCAGTACGAGCGCGGCCGCCGTCCCGTAGATGTAGAAGTCGTAGAACTCGATGGCCGTGCCGATGAACGAGGCCACGGCCACCCGCCGCAGGCTCTCCGGACTGCCGTCGGGCGCGGCGGCGCCGGCCGTGGTCTCTTCTGCTGTCGCGTCGCTGGGCACGAGCCGCATGCTCACGGTCGTTGTAGTGGGCAGTCAATAGGTGGGACGTGTGGTCTCGTGTGCTGAGACGTCCGATGGGCGGCTTCCCACCCGGGTCCTTCAGTGGTAGCGCAGGTAACGCGCCCGCAGCGCGCGGAATTTCGCCAGCTCTCCGCGCCAGGCGGCCACCACCTCGGCCGTGCCCGCACCCGCGTCGATCATCGTGCGGACCCGGTCGGAGCCGGCCAGCCGGTCGATCCCGTGGTCCGGACGCCACGCGAAGCCGGGCCACACCTTCTTCGCCGTCACCAGCAGCGCGATGCCGGTACGCACCGGGTCGAACGCCGCCCGGTCGTGCACGTGCAGCTGCACCCCGCCGATCGTCTTCCCCTGGAACTTGGAGAACGTCGGCGCGAAGTACGCCTCACGGAAGCGGACACCGGGCAACCGCTCCGCGTTGACCGCTTCCGCCCACTTCCGGTCGATGCCTTCCGCGCCGAGCAGCTCGAACGGCCGTGTGGTGCCCCGCCCTTCGGAGAGGTTGGTGCCCTCGAAGAGACACGTACCGGAGTAGACCAGCGCCGTGTCCGGGGTGGGCATGTTGGGGCTCGGCGGCACCCACGGCAGGCCGGTCGCGTCGAAGAAGTCGCCGCGCCGCCAGCCCTTCATCAGCACCGTGTCCAGCCGCACCGGCTTCCCGGCCGCCGCGGGCACGAACCGGTCGTTGAACAGCAGCGCCAGCTCCGCCACGGTCATCCCGTGCGCCTGCGCGATCGGCTCCCGGCCGACGAACGAGGCGAACTTCTTGTCCAGCACCGGGCCGCTCGCGGACCGGCCCGTCACCGGGTTCGGCCGGTCCAGCACCACGAAGCGCTTGCCCGCCATGGCCGCCGCCACCATGCAGTCGTACAGCGTCCAGATGTAGGTGTAGAAGCGGGCGCCGACGTCCTGGATGTCGAAGACGACCGTGTCGACCCCGGACCCGGTGAAGATGTCGGCCAGCGCCCGGCCGCTCTTCTGGTACGTGTCGTACACCGGCAGCCCGGTCGCCGGGTCGTCGTGCTTGCCTTCCGAACCGCCCGCCTGCGCCGTGCCGCGGAAGCCGTGCTCGGGCCCGAAGACGGCGGTCAGCCGCACCCGCTCGTCCGCGTGCAGCACGTCCACGATGTGCTCGACGGCCGAGGTCACGCCGGTCGGGTTGGTGACCATGCCGACCTTCTGCCCCGACAGCAGCGCGTAGCCGTCGGCGGCGAGCCGGTCGAAGCCGGTCCGCACCCGGCCGCCCGGACCGTGCGGCGCGGCGGGGGAGTGGGCGGCGGCCGGGACGGCGCCCGCGGCCGACGCGGCGCCCACCGCGCCGGTGACGGCCAGCAGGCTTCTTCTGGACAGGGACATGCGCACACCTCCGGAATCGGAATTTGCGTGCACCGCACGCTAATGCGCCGGGCCGCCCGCCGCCGGGACATTGCCCCGGACGGCTGCCCGCCGGGGGCTTCCGCAGCGACATACCGACTGGTTAGTCTGCCTGCTGACGTGGTGCCGACGAGGCGAGGGAGAGACGAGTGGAAGCCGTGCGGGACAAGGCCGTGGTGGTGACCGGCGCGGGCGGTGGCATCGGCGCCGCGCTCGCGGCCCGCTTCATCGCCGAGGGCGCCCGGTTGGTCATCAACGACCTGGACAAGGAGAAGGCCGAGCGCACCGCCGCCGAACTGGGCGCGATCGCCGTCCCCGGCGACGCCTCGGCGATCCTCCCGGCCGCCCGCGAGGCACTCGGCGGCCGGATCGACATCTTCTGCGCCAACGCCGGCGTCGGCACCGGCGGCGGCCCCGAGGCGCCCGACGAGGACTGGCAGCTGGCCTGGGACGTCAACGTCATGTCCCACGTCCGGGCGGCCCGCGCGCTGATACCCGAGTGGCTGGAGCGCGGCAGCGGCCGCTTCGTCGCCACCGTCTCCGCCGCCGGCCTGCTCACGATGATCGGCTCCGCGCCGTACAGCGTGTCCAAGCACGCCGCGTACGCCTTCGCCGAATGGCTCTCGCTCACCTACAAGCACCGCGGCATCGACGTGCACGCCATCTGCCCGCAGGGCGTCCGCACCGACATGCTCGCGGGCACCGGCTCCGCCGGCGACCTCGTCCTCACCCAAGGCGCCATCGAGCCCGCCGCCGTCGCCGACGCGCTCTTCGACGCCATCGCCGAGAACCGCTTCCTGGTCCTGCCGCACCCGGAGGTCGCCGGCTACTACGCGACCCGCGCCGCCGACCCCGGCCGCTGGCTGGGCGGCATGAACCACCTCCAGCGCAAGTTCGAGGCCGCCGAAGCCGCCGAGGACGCCGGCGCCTGAGCGGCACGGACACCACCCGTACGGCACGGCGGGGACGGCCGCGCCGTACGGGACGCCGGGACCCGGCCGCAACGGCGCGCCGGGCCCGCGTACCGACACCCCGGGACGAGACGAGAGAAGGGCCGCACGCCGATGACGTCGTACCAGGACATGCCGTGGCTGCCGCAGCTGAACGAGGCCCAGCGCGCCCCCGTGCACCCGCACCCCTCCACGCTGCACGCCTTCCAGGACGCGGCCCGCCGGGTCCCCGACCGGACCGCCCTGGCCTACTTCGACGGCCGGCTCTCCTACGCCGAGACCGACGCGCTCTCCGACGGCATCGCAGCGCACCTCGGCGACCGAGGCTTCCGGCCCGGCGACCGGGCCGCGATCATGCTCCAGAACACCCCGCACTTCGTGCTCGCCCTCTTCGGCGTCTGGAAGGCGGGCGGCATCGTCGTCCCCGTCAACCCCATGTACAAGTCGGCGGAGATGACGCACGTCCTCACCGACGCCGAGGTCACCGCGGTGATCTGCGCCGACCACACCTGGGACGGCTTCCTGCGCGACACCGCGGCCGCCGCGTCCTCCGTACGCATCGCGCTGACCGCCTGCGAACGGGACCTGCAGACCAGAGACGACGCCCGCGTGCTGCGCGGCGAACGGCTCGGCCCCCGCGAGGGCGCCGACGACCTGCTCGCCGTCGCCCGCGCGCACGCCGGCCGCGGCCCCGCCGCCGGCACCCCCGAACTCACCGCCGACGACATCGCCCTGATCAGCTACACCTCGGGCACCAGCGGCACACCCAAGGGCGCCACCAACACCCACGGCAACATCGCCTACAACGCCGAACGCCAGCGCACCGGCCTCGGCCTCCCCGACGGGGCCACCTACTTCGCCCTCGCACCCCTCTTCCACATCACCGGCATGGTCTGCGAACTGGCCTCCTGCATCACCGGCGGCGGCACCCTCGCGCTGGCCTACCGCTTCGAGGCCGGCGTCGTCCTGGACGCCTTCCTGGAGCACCGCCCGGCCTTCACCGTCGGCCCGTCCACCGCCTTCATGGCCCTGATGGCCCACCCCGAGGTCTCCCGCGACCACTTCTCCTCCTTCGCCACCCTCGCCTCCGGCGGCGCCCCGCTGCCGCCCGCGCTGGTGGAGAAGTTCCGCGCGGAGTTCGGCCCGTACATCCGCAACGGCTACGGCCTCACCGAGTGCACCGCGCCCTGCGCCAGCGTGCCGCCGCACCTTGAGGCCCCGGTCGACAAGGTCTCCGGCACCCTCGCGGTCGGCGTCCCCGGCCCCGACACGGTCGTCCGCATCATCGACGACCAGGGTCAGGACGTGCCCTTCGGCGAACAGGGCGAGATCGCCGTCCGCGGCCCCCAGGTCGTGCCCGGCTACTGGCGCCGCCCCGACGCCACCGCGGAGGCGATACCCGACGGCGAGCTGCGCACCGGCGACATCGGCTTCATGGACACCGACGGCTGGCTGTACGTCGTCGACCGCAAGAAGGACATGATCAACGCGTCCGGCTTCAAGGTCTGGCCGCGCGAGGTCGAGGACGTGCTCTACAGCCACCCGGCCGTCCGCGAAGCGGCCGTCGTCGGCATCCCGGACACCTACCGCGGGGAATCGGTCAAGGCCTACGTCAGCCTCCGCCCCGGCCAGTCCCCGGACCCCGCCGAGCTGACCGCCTACTGCAAGGAACGGCTGGCCGCGTACAAATATCCCCGGGAGGTCGAGGTCCTGCCGGAACTGCCGAAGACCACGAGTGGGAAGATCCTCCGACGGGAGCTGCGGGACCGCGGCTAGCCTCCACAGCACGCGAACGAGCACGGAGAAGGACAGGTGAGGGCGATGGCCGGCACGACGGACGGGAGCACGAAGCCCGTGGCACAGCGGCTGCTGGCCACCGCCACCCGGCTCTTCGCCGAGCAGGGGTACGACCGGACCTCGGTCCAGGAGATCGTCGAGGCGGCGGGCGTCACCAAGGGCGCGCTGTACCACTACTTCGGCTCCAAGGACGACCTGCTGCACGAGGTCTACGGGCGGGTGCTCCGCCTCCAGCAGGAGCGCCTGGACCACTTCGCGAACGCCGACGCGCCGGTCGAGCGGCGGCTCCGCGAAGCCGCCGCCGACGTGGTCGTCACCACCATCGAGAACCTCGACGACACGAAGATCTTCTTCCGCTCCATGCACCAGCTCTCCCCGGAGAAGGACAAGCAGGTGCGCGCGGAGCGGCGCCGCTACCACGAACGCTTCCGCGCGCTGATCGAAGAGGGCCAGCGGGCGGGCGTCTTCACCGCCGATGTCCCCGCCGACCTGATCGTCGACTACCACTTCGGCTCGGTCCACCACCTCGGCACCTGGTACCGCGAGGGCGGCCCCCTCACCCCGCAGCAGGTCGCCGACCACCTGGCGGACCTGCTGCTGCGGGCGCTGCGGCCGTAGGGGCGAGCCTCCTGCGCCCTCAGTGCTGTGCCCGACCGGTGCTAGCAGGACACGCCGGTGCTCTGGGAGACGAAGGAGTCGGCGGGGCTGAGATGGCTGGGGACGGTGCAGAGACCGGCGGGAACGTTCAGCACGCTCGGGGCGGAGGTGCCGTCGAGGCTGAA
Source organism: Streptomyces niger (assembly GCF_000718305.1). Lineage (GTDB taxonomy): Bacteria > Actinomycetota > Actinomycetes > Streptomycetales > Streptomycetaceae > Streptomyces > Streptomyces niger. The sequence goes on along the minus strand of NZ_JOFQ01000013.1, from coordinate 106,013 downwards.
GTGGACGCCACCGCATTGGTTGAGCGGGCCGGCGACGGGCAGGCCGAGGAGGCCGCCGCCCACGGTGGCGGGGGCGGCGTTCATGGTGCCGTCCGCAGTGGCGCCGTGGTGGAAGTTCGCGCAGCCGTTGCCGTAGGCGGGGGAGAGGAGCTCGCCGGCGCCGCTGGCGACCGCGGGGGCGGCAGCGGCCAGGACAGCCGTACAGGCGGCCAGGACGAGGGCGGGGGGTACAGGTCTCACGGTGGCCTCCGAGCGGTCCGGCGGTGCCTGTCCGGCCGGACAACGACGGGTCGCCCTGCGGGTCACCTGGTGACGGCCGCCTGGCGCAACCCTCGGTCCGGCTCGGTCGCACGAGAGGTGCCCTGTTCGTCCACGGTCCCCGCAGGCGGGGACCGTGGACGAACAGGGCTCGGGTGCATCCACCCGAGCCCCGTTCGTCCCCCCGCGACTACAGGTACTTCTTCAGCTCCCGGCGGGCCAGGGAGCGCTGGTGGACCTCGTCGGGGCCGTCCGCGAGGCGGAGGGTGCGGGCGCCGGCCCAGAGCTCGGCCAGCGGGAAGTCCTGGCTGACGCCGCCCGCGCCGTGCAGCTGCACCGCCTGGTCGATGATGTCCACGACCGTGCGCGGCGTGGCGATCTTGATCGACTGGATCTCGGTGTGCGCGCCCTTGTTGCCCACCGTGTCCATCAGCCACGCGGTCTTCAGGACGAGCAGCCGCAGCTGCTCGACCGCGACCCGGGCGTCCGCGATCCAGTTGTGCACGACGCCCTGCTGGGCGAGCGGCTTGCCGAAGGCGGTACGCGCCACAGCCCGCCGGCACATCAGCTCGATGGCCCGCTCCGCCATGCCGATCAGCCGCATGCAGTGGTGGATCCGGCCCGGGCCGAGGCGGGCCTGTGCGATGCCGAAGCCGCCGCCCTCCTCGCCGATGAGGTTCGACGCCGGGACGCGGACGTTCTCGAACAGGACCTCGGCGTGGCCGCCGTGGTAGTGGTCCTCGTACCCGTAGACCTGCATGGCCCGCTTGACCGTCAGGCCCGGCGTGTCGCGCGGCACGAGGATCATCGACTGCTGGCGGCGGATGTCCGCGCCGTCCGGGTCGGTCTTGCCCATCACGATGAAGATCTGGCACAGCGGGTTCATCGCCCCGGAGATGTACCACTTCCGGCCGTTGATGACGTACTCGTCGCCGTCCCGCTCGATGTGCGTGGTGATGTTCGTGGCGTCCGAGGAGGCCACCTCGGGCTCGGTCATCGCGAACGCGGAGCGGATCTCGCCCGCCAGCAGCGGCTCCAGCCACTGCTTCTGCTGCGCCTCGTTGCCGAACTGGGCGAGCACCTCCATGTTCCCGGTGTCCGGCGCCGCGCAGTTCAGCGCGGTCGGCGCGAGCTGCGGGCTGCGCCCGGTGATCTCGGCGAGCGGCGCGTACTGGAGGTTGGTGAGCCCCGCGCCGTGCTTCGCATCGGGCAGGAAGAGGTTCCACAGGCCCTGCTTGCGGGCCTCCGCCTTCAGTTCCTCGACGACGGCCGGGGTGTCCCACGGCGAGGCGAGCGCGGCCCGCTGCTCGTGCGCGACCTGCTCGGCCGGGTACACGTGCTCATCCATGAACGCGAGCAGCCGCTCGCGGAGTTCCTGCGTACGGGCGTCGAATGCGAAGTCCATGAGCGGCCTCGGCCTTCCTTCAGGCGGACAGGGTGGACAGGGTGCGGTGGCCGTTGTCGATGAAGCGCGGCACGACCTCGCCGATCCGGTCGAAGCCCGCGCCGACGGTCTGGCCGAGCGTGTACCGGTAGTGGATGCCTTCGAGGATCACCGCGAGCTTGAAGTACGCGAACGCGGTGTACCAGGCGACCTGCGAGACGTCGCGCCCGGAGCCGGCCGCGTACCGCTCGATCAGCTCGCCCGGTTCGGGGTGCCCCGGGGCGCTGCGGGTGGTGGTCACGGGCGAGTCGGGGGACTCCTCCTGCTCGCTGTACATCGCCAGCAGGCCCAGGTCGGTGAGCGGGTCGCCGAGCGTGGACATCTCCCAGTCCAGCACCGCGGCGATCCGGTCGTCCGCGCCGACCAGCACGTTGTCCAGGCGGTAGTCACCGTGCACGACCGCGGGCGCGGGGGAGGCGGGCAGCTTCCTGCCCAGCGCCTCGTGCAGCTCGTCGATGCCGGGCAGTTCGCGGTTCTTGGAGGCCACGAGCTGCTTGCCCCAGCGGCGCAGCTGCCGCTCCAGGAAGCCGTCGGGGCGCCCGAAGTCGCCCAGCCCCACCGACTCCGGGTCCACGGCGTGCAGGTCCACGAGGGTGTCCACGAGGCGCAGCACGATGTCGCGGGTGCGCTCGGGGCCGAGCGGCCGCAGCTGCTCGGCCGTGCGGTACGGCGTGCCCTCGACCAGCTCCATGACGTAGAACGGCGACCCGATGACCTCCTCGTCCTGGCAGAGGAGCAGCGTCTCCGGGACCGGGACCCGGGTATCGTGCAGCGCGCTGATGACGCGGTGCTCGCGGGCCATGTCGTGCGCGGTGGCCAGGACATGGCCGAGCGGTGGGCGGCGGACGACCCAGCGGCCGGCGCCGTCGGTGACGCGGTACGTGAGGTTGGACCGGCCGCCCTGGACCAGCTCGGCGCTCAGCGGGCCGGCGACCAGGCCCGGGCGTTCCCGGTCCAGGTGGCCGCGGAGCCGCTCCAGATCGAGGCCGGGCGGGTTGTCCTTGCTCATCGTGCGCCTCCGTGTGCCGGTCGGTGGAGTGTGACCGTCCACGATCATGCCGACTAGTCGGTATGGCGTCCAGAGGGCAGCGCCAACCCGTTGCGCGCCGGGGATGTTCCGCGCGTCACACGCGGCGCGCGGGGCGGGCCGGACGAAAGAGATCCGGCGGCCGGAAAAACCGGAAAAAGGAGATGCCGTGCCGGACGGCGATGACGATCATCGGGCGCATGACCGAACTGCGTGTCCTCGCCCCTGACGGCGTCCCGCTCACCGCCCTCGACGACGGGGACAGCGGGCCCACCGTGCTCGTCGTCCACCCCGGAGGCCGCGGCCCCGAGTCCTGGGACGAGGTCGCCCGCCTGCTGACCGAGGGCTTCCGGGTGGTGCGCATACGGCGCCGGATCTACGAGCCGGGCGTACGCATCGGCCGCGATCACTCGATGGCGGTCGAGGCCGCGGACGTGCTGGCGGTCGCCGAGTCGCTGACCGCCGCCGGACCCGTCCTGCTCGTCGGGCACTCCTCCGGCGCCGTCGCCGCCCTGGAGGCCGCGCTGCGCGACCCGTCCCCGTTCGCCGGGGTGGTCGCCTACGACCCGCCGATACCGACCCGCTCGCTGCTCGTGGGGGAGGCGGGGCCGCGCGCCCGCGCCGCGCTGGACGCCGGCGACCCGGCCGAGGCGATCCGCATCCACCTCCGCACCATCACCGGCCTGCCGGACGAGGTGGTCGCGGGGGCGCTCACAGACCCCCACGTCCAGGCGCTCATCGCCACGCACGCCGAGGCGCAGATCGTCGAGGACGAGATCATCGACGCGCTCGGCCTCGGCGTGGACCGATACGGCGCGCTGCGCCTGCCGGTGACCCTGCTCCAGGGCGAGCGGAGCTTCCCGCACCTGCACGAGCGGGTGGCCGACCTGGCGGCGGTCCTGCCCGACGCCCGCGTGGTGACGCTTCCGGGGCAGGGGCACGGCGCGAACTCCGACGCGCCCGAAGAGCTGGCCGAGGAGATCCGCGAGGCGGCGAAGGGGGTGTTCGCGGGCTGAAGGGGCCCGCTGTCCTGCAGCACGGCCCTCGTGCCCGCGGCGCTACAACGTGATCGCCGCGCCCAGTCCGACCAGGACCAGCGTGCAGCCGGCCGCCAGCAGGGCCGTGCGGATGCCCATCGTCCGGGGCGGGCCCGCCGCAGCGGGGGCGGCCAGCCGCCGTATGCGCGTGTGCGCGGCGGTCAGGAAGGCCAGCCCGGCGAGGACCAGCAGGGCGACGAGGACGACCTCCGCGGCGGTGGGCTCGCCGGTGAGCAGCACCTGACGCCAGGCCAGTACCACCGCCACCGCGCACGACAGCGTCGTACGGCGCCACGCCATCCGGGTCCGCTCGGGCTGCAGGCCCGGGTCCCGGGCCGGCTCCGGGCGTTCCTCGGTACCGCTCATCGTCAGCGTGTCCAGCCCAGCAGCACGACCGCGGCGATGGCCACGGCGAGCAGCCCGACGCCGGCGCCCAGCAGGGCGGGGAAGCGCGAGGACGGCAGGTCCTCGCCGCGCCGCATGGCCCGCTCGCAGCGCACCCAGTGGTTGACCGAGCGCACGGCGCACAGCGCGCCGCCCGCGAGCAGCGCCACCGTGAACACCGTGCGCACCGTCTGGTGCAGCGACGGCAGGAACTGATCGACCGCGAAGCCGCCGCCGATCAGCGCGAACGCCGTACGCAGCCAGGCCAGGAAGGTGCGTTCGTTGGCCAGCGAGAACCGGTAGTCGGGGGTGCTGCCCTCGCTGCGGAGCCGTTCGGGCGCGAACCACAGCCGCAGGTCGACGGCGAAGGCGCGTACGCGGTCGGGGAAGCTCATGAGGCGTGGCCCTGTCCGCCGGCCGGCCGCCCGGCGGCCTCCCGGTCGCGCAGCCGCCGGAACGCCTCCAGCCCGTCCGGCACCCACTGCCACTCCGGCAGCCGGGCCGCCAGCTCCTCTTCCGTGAGGAACGCGTGCCAGGCGACCTCCTCGGCCTGCGGGGCGACCGGCAGCGTGCAGCGCACCTCGTAGACCGCCGACCACCAGGTGTGCTCCGGCGTCTCGTACAGGAACTTGAACAGCGGAACGGGGCGGGGGAGTCCGGTGACGCCCAGCTCCTCCTCCGCCTCGCGCAGCGCCGCGTCGTCGTAGGACTCGCCCGCGCCGACCACGCCGCCGACGAACATGTCGTAGTGCGAGGGGAAGACCAGCTTCTGCGCGGTGCGGCGGTGCACGAAGATCCGGTCCTGCGCGTCCCGGGCGAGGATGAACGTGCACCGGTGCCGCAGCCGGCGCGCGTACGCCGCACCGCGCGGGGCCTGCCCCACGACCCGGTCGTGCTCGTCGACGATGTCGAGGATCTCGTCCGCGTTGCGGCCCTGCTGCGGTCCGGGCCCGGCCGGCTGCTGATCGGTCATGGGGCCATGCAATCAGACGCCCGGCGGCGGGCGGTGCCGTGGGCCCGCGCCGCCGGATGCCGCACCGGTCGCCCGGCGCGCCTCACTGCCCCATCACGTACTTCACCGTCGGCCCGGTCGTCCAGCCGCCGTCCACCGCCAGTTCGGCGCCGGTCACGTACGACGCGGCGTCGGAGAGCAGGTACACCACCGCGCTCGCGATCTCGTGCGGCTCGCCGACCCGGCCCATCGGGGTGTTCGGGTAGTTGCCCTCGCCCTGCTGGATGCCGACGCCGGCCGTCATCGGGGTGTACGTCATGCCCGGGTGCACGGAGTTGACGCGGATGCGGTCCGTACCCAGCTCCACGGCGGCGACCTTCGAGAGGCCGCGCATGCCCCACTTCGAGGCACCGTAGCCGCCGGTCATCGCCAGGCCCATCAGCCCGGCCGCCGAGGAGATGTTGACGACGGAGCCCGCGCCGCGCTCCCGCATCAGTGGGATGACGGTCTTCATGCCGATGAAGACGCCGGTCAAGTTGATGTCGATCACCTTGCGGAAGAACTCGACCGGGATGGTCTCCAGCGGCTGGCCGGTGGATATCCCCGCGTTGTTGACCAGCCCGTCGAGGCCGCCGAACTCCGCGACCGCGAAGTTTGCCACCCGCTGCCAGTCCTCCTCGGACGTCACGTCGTGGACCAGGAAGCGGGCCCGGTCACCCAGCGCCGCCGCGGTCGCCGCGCCCTCCTCCGCGAGGACGTCGGTGAGGACGACGTGCGCGCCGGCCTCGACGGCCTGCTTCGCCGCCTCGGCGCCCAGCCCGCGCGCGCCGCCCGTGATGAGAATGGTCTTGCCGGACAGATCGGTCATCGTGCACTCCTGTGTCGGGAAGGGGAGCGCCATCGCTCCGGGAGGGGCCCCGCAGAGGCGCTACTCCGCTGCGGATCCCTGAGGCTTCGGTGCGGGGGCGCGCAGCAGCGCCACCGTGGTCGTGACGAGGTCGGCGAGGAAGACGGGCTCCGTGGTGAGCGGCCGCGCGCCGTCGAGGTACTGCCGCGCCCGGTCGGCCAGCGCCGCGCCGATCAGCGTCAGCGCCAGGTCCGTACGCTCCAGCCGGATCGGTTCGGGCAGTTCGGCGGCCGCGAGCGAGGACTCGATCCGCTCGATCAGCCGCCAGTACGCGGTCCCCGCGAGCGTGGGGTGCGGCGTCCGGGTGCGGATGCCGCTCTCGTGGCTGAGCTGTGCGGAGATTCGCAGGCAGCGCAGCCCCCGTAGGTCGCTCAGCTGGGTCGCCTCGGCCGTGACCAGCGCGCGGACCAGGTCTTCGAGGTCCGGGTCCGGCAGCTCTTCGAGGAGGGGTGTCAGCGCCCCCTCCGTACGCTCCAGCCGGCCCGCCATCACCGCGTCCAGCAGGCCCCCGCGGTCCCCGAAGTGGTACTGCACGGCCGAGGGGTTGCTCTGGCCGGCCAGCCGCACGATGTCGCGGGTCCGGGCGCCGTCGACGCCCTGTGCCGCGAAGATCTCCTCCGCGGCGCGGATCAGCTTGTCCCGGGTCTCGGTCCCCGACGTTCTCGCCATGCGGGCAATATTAATACTCGACATTATTAATTGCGCGAGGGCGGTGGGAAGCGGTGCGCGTGCGGGCGACTGCGGTGGCGCGGGCGAGGGGTGGCCGAACGGTGTGCGCGAGGGGAGGGGTTACCGTCGCGTTTCTTCCGAACCGGTGCGGCGCCGAGGGGCTTTGGGGGCATCTGGGGGAGCTCGGTCGGGGGTTGACGAGGACCCCTGCTGCCGCTTTGCTGTCTGTGATCACCTCGTGTCGATCCGTTCATCAAACCTGCACATGTCCGCCCCGCGCGGGGTTGCGGAGGGAAAGCGCCGTGGAGAGACGCCTCGCATGACTCCACCGCCCCCACCCCCACCGCTGGGGCGCGCCCGCCGCAAGGACCCCGCCGCGGTCCGTGCCGCGCTCGACGACGCCGAGCTGGCCGCGGCCCTGGACGCCCTCGACCGGGGCCGCTGGACCGTCGCCCGCTCCCTCCTCGCCGCGACCGGCACCGACTGGGACCGCCGCGGCCACCGCCTGATGGCGCTCGGCGCGGCCCGCTCCGGCGGCGTCTGGGCCCGCGAGTGGCAGCTCGCCGAGCCCGACAGCCCCGACGCCGCCGCCTTCCTCGCCACCGCCACCGTCCACCGGGCCTTACGCGGCCGGGCCTCCACCGAGATCGCCCACGAGAGCTGCCTGGCCGCCGCCCGGCTGGCGCCCGCCGACCCCACCCCCTGGCTCGCCGCCCTGTCGCTGGCCCGCGCCACCGGCACCCCCGACGCCTGCGAATACGCCTTCGACCAGGTACGCGCCCGCCACCCCGGCCACCACCACGCCCACCACCTCATGGCCGCCTGCCTCGCCGAACACCAGCAGGGCGACACCGACGATCCGCTGCACCAGGTCTACGACTTCGCCGCCTGGGCCGTCGAACAGGCCCCCGAGGACTCCCCGCTGGCCGTCCTGCCCGTCGTCGCGCACGCCGAGCGGTACCGCGTCCTGGCCGCCGCGGGCCTGGAGCCCGCCGACCCGGTGGCATCGGGCCACTGGGTCACCCGTCGCGCCCGCCAGGCCATGAAGACCGCCTTCGACTGGTGGCTGGAGTGGGAGGGCGGCGCCGGCCACCCGCGCGGCAAGGTCGACCTGAACTTCCTCGCCCACGCCAAGTACTGCGAAGGGCGCCTGGCCGAGGCGGCGGCCCTCTTCCACCGCATCGGCCCGTACGTCACCGCCGAGCCCTGGGGCTACCCCGCCCGCGACCCGGTGCGTGCCTTCCGGGCCGCCCGCGACATCGCCCTGCGGGTCACCTGATCCGCCGCCCCGGAAAGGACCGCTCCGCCATGCCGACCGGCGCCCCGCACGAGATCAGCACCTTCAAAGGCCAGGAACGCGCCCTGCGCGCCGACCGCATCGGCACCCCCGGCCTCCTGCTGTCGGTGCTGGCCGCCGGCGCACCGCTGATGGTCGTGGCCGGCGTCATGGCGACCGCGTACCAGGTGACGGGCGTCGTCGGGCAGCCGCTGCTGTTCGTCGTCCTCGGCGTGGTCATGGCGCTGTTCAGCGCGGGGTACGCGGAGCTGAGCCGGCACGTGCACAACGCGGGCGCCCTCTACGCCGGCATCGCCAGGGGGCTCGGCGGCACCGTGGGCGCCGGCGCGTCCTTCGTCGCGCTCGCCGCCTACGCCGCCCTCCAGGTCGGCATCCACGGCCTCTTCGGCTTCACCTGCGCCGCGCTGCTCGGCACGCTCTTCGGCAGCACCGTCGCGTGGTGGGTCCCCGCCGTCCTCGCCGTCCTGCTCACCGGCGCCCTCGGCGCCCGGAAGATCGGCCTCACGGCCGGAGTACTCGGCGCCCTGCTCCTCGCCGAGGTCGCCCTCCTCGTCGTCCTCGGTCTCGCCTTCGCCGCGCGGCCCGGCCCGCAGGGCCTCACCCTGCACGCTTTCGACCCCACGACGCTCGGCGGCACCAGCCTCGGCGCGGCCCTGTGCTTCGCCGTCGCCGGCTTCCTCGGCTTCGAACAGGCCCCGGTGTACGCCGAGGAGACCAGCCGGCCCCGGACCGCCGTGGCCCGCGCGATGTTCCTCGCCGTCGGCTTCTCCGCGGTCCTCCTCGCCGCCGGCTCCTGGCTCCTCGGGGTCGCCACCGGCCCGGACCACGTCGTGGCCGCCGCGGGCGAGGAGGGACCCGGCCTGCTCTTCGCGCTCGCCGAGCCCCGCCTCGGCGGCCTGCTCACCGACGTCCTGCGCGTGTCCTTCGTGACCGGCAGCTTCGCCTCGATGCTCAGCTTCCACCACGTCGTGGCCCGCTACGCCTTCGCCATGGGGCGCGAGGGCCTGCTGCCCGCCCCCTTCGGCCGCACCTCGAAGACCGGCGGGGCCCCGGCCCTCGGGTCGCTCCTGCAGACCGTCGTGTCGCTGCTGGTCGTCGTGGCGTTCGCGGTCACCGACCGGAGGCCGGCGGGCGACCCCACCACGCCCGTCCTGCGCCTCTTCGCCTGGGGCGGCAGCCTCGGCGCCCTCGGGGTCATCGCCCTGATGGCCACCTCTTGCGCGGCGGTCATCGCCTTCTTCGTGCGCCGCGGCGCGGGCCGTGCCCAGGCCGGCCGGCTCACCGCAGCCGCCGTCGCCGGCCTCGCCCTGCTGGTCGTCCTGATCTACGCGGTCAAGGACTTCGGCGTGCTGGCCGGGCCCGGCGCGGGCCGGCCGCTCGTCCGGTGGCTGCCCGCCGTCATGGGGCTCGCCGCCGTCGCAGGACTCGTGCACGGCCGCGTGCTGCGCGCCGTCCGTCCCTGGGTGCACGCCCGGATCGGCCTGGGCAACGAGGCGTTCCAGCTGGACAAACTGAACAAACTGAACAGGCTGGACAAGGTGGCCAAGTTGAAGAAGACGGACAAGCCGAAGAAGGCGGAGAAGGCGACCACCGCCGAGCCGCGGTTGTCGCCCGGGAACGCCGTACGGGAGGGGTACGGAGACGCCGCACGGGAGGGATGCGGAAACGACGTACGCGAGGGACGCGGAAACGACGTACGCGAGGGATGCGGAAACGACGCACGGGAGGAGCGCCGGCCATGACGGCCGCGGTCGCGACCGCAGCCCCCGGCCGCCCTCAGCCCGGCAGGCCCTCGCTGACGCGGCGGGAGACCTTGATCGCGTACAGGTCGAGGACGCCGGGCGGCTCGGCGATGCCCGGGCCGCCGGCCCGGATCCAGGCCGCGATGTCCGCCAGCGCGTCGTCGTCGTTGACCAGGCCCAGCCAGACGGGCCGGCCGCCCGCCGCACGCCCCTCGGGCGACGGCTGGACCACGACCACGTTCGCCTGGTCGCAGACGTCCAGGCACTCCGAGGCGCGCACCGGCGCTGCACCGTCCAGCGCCGCGCGCAGCCGCGGAATCTGGCCCGCGTGGTCGACGCCGGGGATCTTGCTCGCGTCGCCGCAGCAGCAGCCACGGCACACCGTGACGCGGCAGGAGGCGGCCCGGTCGGCGGGTCGGCGGGAACGCTTGTTGATCACCGGTCCATGGTACGGGCCACCGCCGCCGGTCCGACCGGCCCCCGGGTGTGGCCCTCAACTCGTCGTATCGGGAGAGGGATTGGGGTAGGACCGGAGGCATGACCGGAACTGATACCGATGTGCACGCCGAGGCGCGCCCCGTAGAGGCGATCCCCGGACCCAAGGGCCTGCCCCTCCTCGGGTCGATGTTCGAGCTGCAGCAGGACTCCCTCGGGGCCTTCCTCCGGGCCCGCCGCGACCACGGTGACGTGGTGCGCATCTCGGCGGGGCCGCCCGGGCTGCGGACCGTTGTGCACGGCGTGTTCTCCGCCGAGGGTGTGCAGCAGGTGCTCGCCACGGAGTCGGCGAACTTCCGCAAGGACAACCCCTTTTACGAAGAGGTCCGGGTGGCCTTCGGGAACGGCCTGCTGACCAGCCAGGACGCCGACTACCTGCGGCAGCGCCGGCTGGTGCAGCCGCTCTTCACCAAGCGCCGGGTCGACGGGTACGCCGACGCCATCGCCCAGGAGGCCGCCGCGGTCACCGCGCGCTGGCACGGGCGGGAGGGCGTCGACCTGATCGAAGAGATGAGCCGGCTGGCGCTGCGGACGGTCGCGCGCATCCTCTTCGGGGCCGACGTCGAGGCCGCCGTCGAGGTCATCCACCGCTCCTTCCCGGTCATCAACGACTATGCGCTGAGCCGCGCGTACGCGCCCGTGAACCTGCCGCGCGAGTGGCCGACGCCCGGCAACCGCCGTGCGATGGCCGCGATCGGCGAGGTGTACGCGGTCTGCGACCGGATCATCGCCGAGCGCCGCGCGGCCCCCGACGGCCCCGTGGGCGACGACCTGCTCACCCTCCTCGCGCAGGCGGGCAGCGAGGAGGACGGCAGCCTGGACGCGACCGAGATCCGCGACCAGGTCCTGGTCTTCCTGCTCGCCGGCCACGAGACCACCGCGACCTCCATGGCCTTCACCCTGCACCTGCTCGCCCGCCACCCGGAGGAACGGGCCCGCGTCCAGCGGGAGGCCGACGAGGTGCTGGGCGAGCGCGCGCCCACCGCCGCCGACCTGGAGCGGCTGCCGTACCTGACGCGGGTGCTCAAGGAGGGCATGCGGCTCTACCCGGCCGCCCCCGTGGTCGGCCGCCGGGCCGTCGCGGACACCGAGATCGGCGGCTACCGCATCCGGGCCGGCTCCGACGTCGTGGTCGCCCCCTGGGTCACGCACCGCAATCCGGACCTGTGGGAGGACCCGGAGCGCTTCGATCCCGAGCGGTTCACGCCGGAGCGGTCGGCCGGGCGACACCGCTACGCGTGGTTCCCCTTCGGCGGCGGTCCGCGGGCCTGCATCGGCCAGCACTTCTCGATGCTGGAGTCGGTACTGGCGCTGGCGACGCTGCTGCGCGCCTACGACCTGGAGGCCGCTGATGACGCCGAGGTGCCGGTCGGTGCGGGCATCACCCTGCAGGCCAAGGGTCCGGCGCGGGTCCGGCTGCGGCCGCGCGCGTGACGCCGCGGCGGACGCCGTCCGCCGTCCCGCCGGGCGCGGTGTTCCGCGTAAACGCTACGAAAATAGCATTTGCGTTTTCGCCGCGCTCGGCGTAGCGTCAATTCCGGCCCCATTGCCGTCGACAGGAGAAGGCCGTTGCTGCTCGCCTGAGGTTCTGAGACACCGCGTTGGTTCCAGCGCGTGACCCGACTTCGGCGTGCCTTCGTGCCCACAAGACGGCCGACCAGCTGCCCCGCGTACGCGGACATGTACGCGCGATGCGTGCGACATCTCCGTACGCCTCCCCGGTGGCCGGCACCTCACGGTCCCCCGCTCCAGCGGTGTCTCCCTGTGCTGTTCCCGTCAGCCCACGCCCGCTTCAGGAGACCTGTATGTCATCCATGTACGACCGTGCCGGCCGCACCGCCTCCCTCGTCTGCACCGACCTGTCCTTCACCTGGCCCGACGGCACGAAGGTCCTCGACGACCTCCAGTTCACCGTCCGCCCCGGCCGCACCGGTCTCATCGGCCTGAACGGCGCCGGGAAGTCCACCCTGCTCAAGCTCGTCGCCGGTGAGCTCGCCCCCACCGCCGGCAGCGTGAAGACGACCGGCGACATCGGCTACCTGCCGCAACACCTCGCCCTGGACGCCACCCTCTCCGTGGACGAGGTCCTGGGCATCGCCCGCACCCGCGCCGCGCTGCACGCCATCGAGGCCGGCGACGCGAGCGAGGAGCACTTCACCGCCGTCGGGGACGACTGGGACGTCGAGGAGCGCGCCCGCGCCACCCTCGACCAGCTCGGCCTGCACGGCATCGAGCTGGACCGCACCCTCGGCTCGGTCTCCGGCGGCGAATCCGTGCTCCTCCGGCTGGCCGCCCTGCTGCTGCGCCGCCCCGACGTGCTGCTGCTCGACGAGCCCACCAACAACCTCGACCGCCGGGCCCGCGCCCGGTTGTACGAGACGGTCGAGCGCTGGTCCGGCGTGCTCGTCGTGGTCAGCCACGACCGGGAACTGCTCGACCTGGTCGACCAGATCGCCGACTTCCGGGCGGGCGAGGTCCACTGGTACGGCGGCAACTACAGCGCCTACGAAGCGGCGCTCGCCGTCGAGCAGGAGGCCGCCGCGCGCATGGTGCGGGTCGCCGAGGCCGACGTGCAGCGCCAGCGGCGGGAGCTGACCGGCGCGCACGTCGTACTGGCCCGCCGGGTCCGCTACGGCAACAAGATGTCCGCCAACAAGCGCGAGCCCAAGGTCATCATGAACGAGCGCAAGCGCCAGGCCCAGGTCTCGGCGGGCAAGTACCGCATCATGCACACCGAGAAGCTCCAGGAGGCCAGGGAACGGCTCAACGAAGCGGCCGAGGCGGTCCGCGACGACGACACCATCCGCGTCGACCTGCCGCACACCGCCGTACCCCCGGGCCGCGAGGTGCTCACCCTCCGGGACCTGACGACCCGCTGCGGCACCCGGGTCACCATGGAGCTGCGCGGCCCCGAGCGGCTCGCGCTCGTCGGACCGAACGGCTCCGGCAAGACCACCCTGCTCCGCACGGTCACCGGTGAGCTCGCCCCGGCGGCGGGCGGGGCGGCGGTCCACGTACCGCTCCGCTTCCTGCCCCAGCGCCTGGACGTGCTCGACGACCGGCTGACCGTCGCGGAGAACGTCGCCCGGTTCGCGCCGCAGGCCACCGAGAACCGCGTACGGGCCCGGCTGGCCCGGTTCCTCTTCAAGGGCGCCCGCGCCGACCTGCCCGCCGCCGCCCTCTCCGGCGGCGAACGCTTCCGCGCCACGCTCGCCGCCCTGATGCTCGCCGAGCCCGCCCCGCAGCTGCTGCTGCTCGACGAGCCCACCAACAATCTCGACCTGGCGTCCGTGCGCCAACTGGTCGCCGCACTCGACGCCTACGAAGGAGCGCTGATCGTGGTGAGCCACGACGAACGATTCCTGGCCGAAGTGGGCATCACCCGCACGCTGGACCTGGGCAACCCGCCCCAGGCCCCCGACGCGACGGAAGGCATGCCGCCCATGGAGTAGCCCCCTCAGGACACCGGGCAGCCGCCTCAGAAGTGGTGCAGCAGCTCCGTGAAGGCGGTCAGCCGCAGCACCTTCTCGTCCGCCGGGTCCAGCTCACCGTGTTCCAGCACCCACGTGTGGTCGTGCGGGATGAACACCGCGTTCATCCCGGCGGCCCGCGCGGGCAGGATGTCGGACCGGGGGGAGTTGCCGACCATCCAGACAGCCTCCGGCGTCAGCGCGTACTCCGCCGCCAGGTTCCGGTAGGTGCCCACGTCCTTCTCCGCGACGATGTGCACACCCCGGAAGTGGTGTGCCAGCGCGGAGTTGTCCACCTTCCGCCGCTGCTCCTCCGTGTCGCCCTTGGTCAGCAGCAGCAGCTCGTACCGGGCGGCCAGCTCGGCGAGCGTTTCGGCGACCCCGGGGATCAGCTCCACGATGCCGCCGTCGAACGAGGCCGCCCACGCCGCGATCCGCGCCAGCTCCTCGGCGGTGGCGTCCCGGCCGTGCAGCTGCGCCAGGCACTCGCCCAGGCTGCGCAGGAAGACCTTGCTGCCGTAGCCGTGCGTCTTCGCGTTCGCCGCCTCGACGGCGTCCAGCGCCGCGCGGACGCCCTCCCGGCCGAGCCGCAGCCCGATCTCCGGGTCGGTCATCCAGTCCAGGAACTCCTCGATGACCCGCTCGAAGACGACGTTGTTCTCCCAGAGGGTGTCGTCCGCGTCGAAGACCAGAACCTTCTCCGTGCCGCCCAAGGCAGCCCTCCCGTGCTGTACTCGTCCGTCGGCCGTCCGGCCCGCGCAGCGTAATGAGCACGTCCGACACGGCGCACCGGATTATTCACGGGGCGCACGGCCCGCAGCGTACGGCCGGCGGTGCGGCCGAGGCGGCGGCTCGTGCGGGTGCTCGTACGGACCCGGAAACGACGATTCCCCACGGTCTCGGGGAGACCGCGGGGAACCGGTTGGTGTCCGAGGGGGGACTTGAACCCCCACGCCCGATAAAGGGCACTAGCACCTCAAGCTAGCGCGTCTGCCATTCCGCCACCCGGACAAGGTGTCTGTCGGGCGGGCCGTCTGCGCCCTTCCGACGTGGAAAACCATAGCAAACATTTGGGGGTGGTCGATCACGCGCTCGGCCCAGGGGCCGGTCCGGGCGCCTCGGAGGGCGCGCCGGCCCGGCAGCCGCCTACGCCGCACCGCTCACCGCCGGCACGCCTGTGACCAGCGTGTGTCGGGAGTATGGCGGCCTTGGGCCCCGGCCCGGGGAGAGAGAGGATGGCCGAAGACCCCCGCCGCGGTGACCGCGCGTACCGGCGCGAGCCGCGGCCGTGAAGCATGAGGAGGCAGCGTGAGCGAGTCGAAGCCCGCACCGGACGCGACGAAGCCGGTCCCGGCCGTCACCGGCGAGGACGAGGTCGTCGACCTGTGCCGCGACCTGATCCGGATCGACACGAGCAACTACGGCGACCACTCGGGTCCGGGTGAGCGGGCCGCCGCCGAGTACGTGGCGGAGAAGCTGGCCGAGGTCGGCCTGGAGCCGCAGATCTTCGAGTCCCACAAGGGGCGGGCCTCCACCGTGGCCCGGATCGCGGGCGAGGACCCCTCGCGCCCCGCGCTGCTGATCCACGGGCACACCGACGTCGTCCCCGCCAACGCCGTGGACTGGACCCACCACCCCTTCTCCGGCGAGATCGCCGACGGGTGCGTGTGGGGCCGCGGCGCGGTCGACATGAAGGACATGGACGCGATGACCCTGGCGGTCGTCCGCGACCGGCTCCGCTCCGGGCGCAAGCCGCCGCGCGACATCGTGCTGGCGTTCCTCGCGGACGAGGAGGCGGGCGGCGTCTACGGTGCCGGCCACCTCGTCAAGGAGCACCCGCACCTGTTCGAGGGCGTGACCGAGGCGATCAGCGAGGTCGGCGGCTTCTCCTTCACCGTCAACGAGAACCTGCGGCTCTACCTCGTCGAGACGGCCCAGAAGGGCATGAACTGGATGAAGCTGACCGTGGACGGCACCGCCGGCCACGGTTCGATGATCCACAAGGACAACGCGATCACCGAGCTGTCCGAGGCCGTGGGCCGGCTCGGGCGGCACGAGTTCCCGATCCGCGTGACCAAGACCCTGCGGCACTTCCTCGACGAGCTCTCCGACGCGCTGGGCACCGAGCTCGACCCGGAGAACATGGACGAGACGCTCGCCAAGCTCGGCGGCATCGCCAAGCTCATCGGCGCCTCGCTGAAGAACACCGCCAACCCCACCCAGCTCGACGCCGGGTACAAGGTCAACGTGATCCCGCAGCAGGCGACCGCGTACGTGGACGGGCGCTTCCTGCCCGGTTTCGAGGAGGAGTTCGAGGCCGACCTGGACCGCCTCCTCGGGCCGCGGGTCAAGCGCGAGCCCGTGTACGCGAACAAGGCGCTGGAGACCACCTTCGACGGCGCGCTGGTGAACGCCATGCAGTCGGCGCTGCAGGCCGAGGACCCGATCGCCAAGGCCATTCCGTACATGCTCTCCGCCGGCACGGACGCCAAGCACTTCGACGACCTCGGCATCCGCGGCTTCGGCTTCGCGCCGCTCAAGCTGCCGCCGGAGCTGGACTTCGCCGGCATGTTCCACGGCGTGGACGAGCGGGTGCCGGTGGACGGCCTGAAGTTCGGCGTGCGCGTACTGGACCGGTTCATCGACCAGAGCTGAGCGGTCACCCTGCCGGGTCACGCGGCCACCGAGCGGGGACAAGGAGATGCGCGGGGCTGACGCCGCTGTCCACCACAGTCGTCAACCGAGCTCAGCCTTACGTGAGCACTTAACTGAAAAGAGTGAATGCAACCATAGGCTCGTAGCTTCATTACGCCTTCCTCGTTACAGGAAATGCGGCCCGAAGTTTGTGGTCGCACTGCCTACAAGGAGGAACAATGATCAAGAAGGTCGTCGCTGCTGCGGCTGCTGCTGGTGGTCTGGTGCTCGCCGGTGCGGGTCTGGCCGTTGCCGACTCGGGCGCGCAGGGGGCTGCCGTCCACTCGCCGGGTGTCCTTTCCGGCAACGTCGTTCAGGTCCCGGTGCACGTGCCGGTGAACGCCTGCGGCAACACGATCTCCGTGATCGGGCTGCTGAACCCCGCCTTCGGCAACACCTGCGTCAACAAGTGACGTTGCGCGTCACCCCCAGGGGGAGGTGATCCGGTCGGCTCCGCAGCGCATGCCATGCGCTCCGGGGCCGACCGGCTTTCGGTGGACGGACACCCACGACCGTCCACTCCGGGGGGACGGAAACCCACGCTCCGTCCGCCCTTCGAAAAGCGAAATGGGGAAGGGACGACCTATGCGTAAGGTCGCGAGAAAAAGCCTGATCACCATCGTGGCCGCGGGTGGCGCACTCGCCGCTTCGGGGGGCTACGCACATGCGGATTCGGGCGCGAGCGGCGCGACCGCTCATTCGCCGGGAGTGCTGTCCGGGAATTCGGTCCAGGTCCCGGTCGACGTTCCGGTCAACGTCTGCGGGAACACCGTGAACGTCGTCGGCGTGCTCAACCCGGCCACCGGCAACCGCTGCGGAAAAGCCTCGGGTGCGCAGCACGGCCACGGCTCGGGCCCTTCGGCCGGGGCCCAGGGGGGCACGCACGACTCCCCGGGCGTCGGCTCGGGGAACACCGTCCAGGTGTCCGTGAACGTACCGGTCAACATCTGCGGCAACAGCGTCAACGTCGTCGGCGGACTCAACCCCGCCACCGGCAACGACTGCGGCGGCAAGGGCTCCACCGAGTCGCCGGGCCACCCGGACGAGCCGGGCCCGCCCCAGTCGCCGGGCGACGACACCCCGCCCCCGCGGCACGAGCCGGAACACCCTGGTGAGCCGGATCACCCGGGTCAGTCGGACCACCCGGGTTCGCCGGACCACCCGGGTCAGTCGGACCACCCGGGTGAGCCAGGCCACCCCGGTGAGTCTGACCACCCTGGTGAATCTGACCACCCCGGTCAGCCCGACCACTCCGGTCAGCCCGACCACCCGGGGCAGTCCGGGAACTCGGAGGAGCCGTCGCGCCCGGGCGGTGGTGACCGCGGCGGGGACGTCCACCCGCAGACGCCGCCGCGCTCGCACCACGAGATCGTCACCACGCCCGCCGCCGACCCCCGGCCCGCCGGGCGCCAACAGCTCGCGGAGACGGGCCCAGGCCCGGTCGGCACGCTGCTTCCGGCCGGCGCGGCGCTGCTCGGCGCGGGTGTGATCCTGTACCGCAAGGCCCGCACGGCGAGTGGGGCGCGCGGCGAATAGCCGGACCTGCCGCTTCCGGTCCTGTGGTGTCGAGAGGCCGCCGGCCTGGCGAGCACCGTCTGACGTGAGGCCGTCGAAGGCTGTCGAAGGCCGTCGTGCGTGATGCAGTCGAGGCCCGCCTTATGTCATGCCGTCGGGAGTCGTCGTGCGTGATGCCGTGGAGGGCTCGCGAAGGGTGGTTATCGGCCGACGCGCGTAGGGAATCGGCCTTTTCCGGCGCGATGGGAGACGGTTCGCCTTCTCGTCACCCCACCCCCCGAACCGGGACAAATGGGAAGGGAAAATCCGCGTCTCCGAGTGATGCCCCGCCTCCGGAAAACGGGGGCGGGGCAGCCTTCTGTCCCCGCTCGACGCGGCAGCGGGGGTGACGCAGGCCCGTACGGGCCCGTGTCACCAGGTCGCGCGAATCTGGCGGATGATCCGGCGGCGCAGCCGTACCTTGCGGCTGCCGTCCGGGTTCAGGCGGAGGCGGTCCAACTCCCAGTGTCCGTACTCGGCGTGATCGGTCAGCAGGCGTGTGGCGGCCTTGCGGGAGACGCCCCGCGGCACATACACATCGCAGAATTCATATTCCGGCATCGCATCTATTGTGCGGGACCGGCCCGGGTACGGATAGCGTCTGCACTATGTCTGATGCTGCGCAGCCCTCCGCTGCCGAGGTACGTGCCGCCGCCGAGGCGGTCAAAGCCGCGCTGGACCGTCACCTCGACGCGGTCGAGCGTCGCTCGGGTGAGGACGATGCCGCCGTTTACGCCGCGTTCGACGAACTGGCCGCGGCGGCCGAGGCGTACGACGAGCTGCTCTACGACACCTACGACGAGGTCACGCCCTTCGAGATCCCCGGCAGCGACGGGCTGCCCGCGTACGCGGGGCCCGAGGAGCCGAGTGCGCTCAGCGTGCTGATCCGCCGGGACTACACCGTCGTGGAACCGCAGCGGCTGCTGTCGCAGGCGCAGCGCATCGCCGACCTCGATCCGGGCTCCGCCACGGAGCCGGGTGCCGCGCAGAGCTCGGCGAAGCCCGGCGGGAACGCGGCGTCCGCCGTGGTCGGCAGCAGCGTGCACGCGGCGCTCGGCGTGCTCTTCGGGGAGTACGAGCCCGACGAGATCGCCTCCCGGCACAAGGAGTTCGGCCTGGAGGAGGGCGATTCCACGCTCTGGGTCGCGGCGGCGGACGAGCCCCCGGAGCCGGGCGAGTGGCTGTCCGCCCCCTTCGAGCAGGCCGACCCGCAGCGCGTCGTCTGCCGCTTCGACGTCAGCTCCGTCTTCGACGAGGAACTGGGCTTCGACGACGAGGACGACCACATCGCCCACGTACCGGACGACCCCGGCGGGGACCTCCTGGACGACGACTCCGCCGGCCCCTCCGGCCGGGGCCGAAGCCGCCCGGACCCCGGCGACCGTGACGGCGGATCGGCCCTGGAGGCGGTGGAGCGGGACCGCTGACCGGGGACCGGCCGGGACGGCGGGACCGCTGACCGGGACTGAGGGACCGGGCTGACCGGGGCTGCGGGACCGCTGAACGGGACCGACCAGGTCCGGCCGGGGAAGCGCGAGTGGTTGCCGTGAGTGGCTGCTGGGGCCCGCCCGTCGTGCTGCGGGCGGGCCCCAGCGGTGCTGCCTCAGGCCGGTTCCGTCTCCCACTGGGTGTGCTGGAGCTGGAGCAGCGTACGCAGGCGGGTGGTGCGTTCCTTGGCAGGGATCTCGGCCACCGCGCGGGGCAAAGCCTGGTCCGCGCCCTGGACCACGGACAGGTGCCGCTCACCGCGCCCGAACGCGGTGTAGACCCAGGAGCGGGTCAGCCCGGGGGCGGCGTCGCCCGGCACCACGACCACGGCCGCCGGCCAGCGCATCCCCACCGCCTGGTGCGCGGTGAGCGCCCAGCCGTGCCGCAGCGCGCCGCCCGCCACCTGCTCGCGCGGTACGACGACGGGCGCGCCGCCGCACTCCAGCCGCAGCCCGTCCGCGTCCGCGCCGGTGACCTGGCCCGGCACCGTACGGCCGGGCGCCGGGCTGTACGCCACGCGGTCGCCGGGATCGAAGCCGCCGAACCGGCCCGGGCCGGGGTTCAGGCGCTCCTTGAGCGCGGCGTTGAGCGCGCGGGTGCCGGCGGCGCCGCCGTGGCCCACGGTGATGACCTGGGTCTCCGCCGTCGGCACGCCGATCGCGCGCGGTACGGAGTCGGCGACCAGCTGCACCGTACGGTGCACCGCCTCGCCGGGGTCCCGCACCGGGACTATCACGACCTCCTTCTCGGGCGCCTCGACCTGAGTCAGTTCGCCGATGCCGATGCCGGAGACCAGCTCGCCGATGGGCCCGAAGTCGGGCGTACGGGAGGCGACCTGCGGGCAGCAGCGGGCGGCCAGCAGGTCGGCGAAGAGCCGCCCGGGGCCGGCGGACCAGAGCACGCCGGGGTCGCCGCTGAGGACGAGGCGGGCGCCGTCGGCCAGCGACTCGATGAGCAGCGCGGCGGCCTCCAGGTCCAGCTGCGGCGCGTCCAGGACGACGAGCAGGTCCAGGGCCAGCGAGCCGTCCGCGTCCCGGCCGGGGCCTTCGCGCCCCGCGAGCAGCCCGCTGAGCGTGACGGCGGCGGGGGAGGGCTCCGCGGCGGTGCCGGCCGGCGCGGCGCCGGCCGCTGCGGCGGGGGAGGCGGACGTGGGGAAGCCGGAGGCGTCGTAGTGCGTGGTGGCCTCGGCGACGAGGTCGGCGAGGCGACGGCGGCCGTCCGCGGTGTGCGCCGCACCGACGGCCCGTAGGCCGAGCGCGCGGGCCGCGGCGATCAGCGCGGCGGGCTCGGCGCGTGCGGCTTCGCCGCCGGTGTGCGCGACCAGGCCGCTCTGCGCGGCGGCCCGGATCAGCGCTCCGGCGGAGGACGACGGCGCGGCCCCCGCGACGGCCTCCCAACGGGCGGCCGACACCCGGACGGGACGGGGGAGGAAGCGATCGGCGTCCTCGGTGTCCTCGATGTCCTCGATGGGTCCCGCCGGGTACTCCGACGAGGAGGCCGGGTCTTCGGATTCGGATCCCGCAGCGCCGCGCCCGCCGGTACCGGCTGATGCGTCGGTGCCGGTCGCCGCGTCGGTACCGGTGGGCTCGTCGGTACCGGTGGGCTCGTCGCCGCCTCCGGAAGGCGCCGAGGCCGCTTCAGTGGCTGCCCCGGGCGCGTCGGGCGCGTCGGCGGCGGCTTCCTCGTCCGTCTCCGGGACCGGTTCGAAGGTGTTGAGCAGGCGGGAGAGGCCGTCCGCGACGCTCTCCTCGGCCATGGCGAAGCGGTCGAGGCCGAAGAGCAGCCGGACGGGCTGTTCCTCGTCGTCCTCCTCGCCCGCCGGACGCGGCGCCGCCGACGGGTCGTCCAGGGCGTCCTGGAACACCAGCACCTCGCCCTCCGCGATCGCGGTCTGCAGGGCCTCGTCCGGGTCCGGGACGGCGCGGGCGGCCAGCGCGGAACGCAAGGCGCTCGCCTCCAGGGCGGAGTGGCCAGCCAGCGCGGCCTGCTCCAGGAGCCAGCCGATCAGCGCCTGGGCGCGGCGTTCGTCGCCGGGCCCGCACTCGGCGCCGAGCAGGGCGCGGGCGAAGGTGTCGGCCTGCTCGGGCCGTACGCCCGTCACGGTGAGGAGCCGCCACGGGTCCTCGCGCAGCGTCTCACCGGCCTGCTCGCCGAGCGCCCGTACGGCCTGCTCCGCGAGGGCCTCGGGCGCGCCGCCCGCGGCGAGGACCTGGCGCGCCCCGGCGACCCCGGGCGCCACGGGACCGCTCGGCGCCTGCCGAGCCGAGCCGCCGGCCGTGGCCGTACCGGTCGTCCCCCGCGGCCCGTCCGACCGTGCCCCCTGCGGGCCGCCACCGGGTCCGTACGTACCGCCGGGAGCTCCCGGGCCGCCGGCACCTCCGGGACCGTTCATGCTCCCTCCGGGGCCGTTCATGCTCCCTCCGGGGCCGTTCATGCCGCCTCCGGGGCCGCCACCCGGACCTGCGGGTCCGCTGGTCCCCGGGCCGCCTGCGCCCGAGCCTCCCGCCGGGCCACCGGCTCCCCGTCCTCCGGCGCCCGGGCCGCCTGCTCCCGGGCCGCCTGCTCCCGGGCCGTCAGCCGGTCCCGACGCGTACCCGGAAGGCGATGGTGTGCCGGGCCCGGCGGGGCCACCGGGGCCCGCCGCCGGACCTGCCGGGCCACGTACGTCACCGGGGGCCGTCGCCGGACCACCCTGGCCGCCGGGCCCTCCCGGTCCACCGGCGGCACCCGCGGCACCTGGCCCGCCCGGACGACCCGCCGGGCCCGTGCCCGGGGCCCCGGGAGCCGGAGCCACCGGCGACCGCTGTGCGCCCGGCGTCCGCTGTGCGCTCGGGGAGGACGGAGCCGGTCCGCGCTGGGGCTCGTTGAAGAACGAGGCCGCCGATCGCTCGCCGCTCTCGACCGCCCGCACCGCGGCAGCCAGCGCGGCCGCGGTCGCCTTGCCGCCACCCGCACCGCCGGAGCCACCCACCGAGCCACCGGCGGCCCCGCCACCGGCGCCCGCGGCGCTCGCCGAACGCTCCGCACCCGCAGCGCCCGCCGAACCCGCCGAACTCTCCGCACCGGCCGCGCCCCCGTCGCCCGCGCCGGTCGACTCATCCGTGCCGGTCGACTCGCCCGCGTCCCCGGACGTCTCCGCCGTCCCGTCCGCCGCTGCGACGTCTTCCGCCGCGACGTCTTCCGCCGCGACGTCTTCCGCCGCGGCCGGGCCCGCCGAGTCGACCCCCGAGGTCGACTCCTCCGCGCCCGTCCCCGGGGCCGACTCCTCCGTGCCGACCCCCGAGGCCGGCTCCTCCGTGCCGACCCCCGAGGCCGGCCGGGGGGCGGGGGCGCCCGCCGGGGCCGGTGGGTCCGGGGCCTCGGCAGGGGCGGGGGCGCCGGTGGGCTGGTCGGTGTTCACAGGGTGCTCCAGTCGTGGTCGGGGTAGCGGTGCACGGGCGCGGAGACGTCGTCCAGTGCACGCCGGATCTCGTCAGGAAGACTAAGGGTCTCCACTGACAATGCCGCCCTGAGCTGCTGCGCAGTGCGTGCGCCGAGGAGCGGGGCGGTCACGCCGGGGCGGTCGCGGAGCCAGCACAGGGCGACCTGCAGCGGCGTGACCGCGAGGCCGTCCGCCGCGGTGGCGACCGCGTCGACGATCCGGCCCGCCGCGTCGTCGAGGTACGGCGCGACGAAGGGCGCCAAGTGCTCGGAGGCGCCGCGCGAATCGGGCGGTGTGGCATGCCGGTACTTGCCCGTGAGGACGCCGCGGCCGAGCGGGGACGAGGGGAGCAGCCCCAGACCGAGGTCGAGGGCGGCCGGCAGCACCTCGCGTTCGACGCCGCGCTGGAGGAGGGAGTACTCCATCTGCGCGCTCGCCAGCCGGGTGCGCACGGCCGGCGCCGCCAGCTGCCAGGTGGCGGCCTTGGCGAGCTGCCAGCCGGAGAAGTGGGTGACGCCGACGTAGCGCGCCCGGCCGCTGCTGACGGCGATGTCCAGGGCCTGGAGCGTCTCCTCCAGCGGGGTGTACGGGTCGAAGGCGTGCACCTGCCACAGGTCGACGTAGTCGGTGCCGAGGCGCTGGAGGGAGTCGTCGAGCGCCGCGAGGAGGTGGCGGCGGGAGCCGTCGACCCTGCGGTCGGCCTCCAGGACGCTGCCGGCCTTGGTCGCGATGACGAGGTCCCGGCGGGGGATCATGCCCTCCACGAGCCGGCCCAGGAGGTACTCGGCGCCGCCGTCGGCATAGACGTCGGCGGTGTCCACGAGGGTGCCGCCCGCTTCCCAGAACGTCTTGAGCTGGTCGGCGGCGTCGCGGTCGTCGGTGTCACGCGCCCAGGTGAGCGTGCCCAGGCCGAGACGGGACACGCGCAGGCCGGTGCGGCCGAGGTGCCTTTGCTCCATGCGCCCTGAGGTTACTGGCCCGTCCCGGCCTCGCGGGGACCTGTGGACAACGCCGTGCGGCGGCCTGTGGACAACGTCCGGCACGGCGTCGGCCGAGGCAGGTCTTACGCCTGGTCCCGGCCCCGCGTTACAGTCCCCGGACAGCATCATTACTGATGAGTAATCCGATGGATCCGACGCTATCCGTAGCGCCGGGCACCGGACATCGCATATGACGGCGGATGATCGTCATCGATGAGTGAGGGGAGCCGCATGAAGCTCGGGATCAACCTCGGTTACTGGGGTGCCGGCATGGACGGGGACAACCTCGCCGTCGCGCAGGAGGCCGACCGGCTCGGGTACTCGGTCTGCTGGGCGGCGGAGGCGTACGGGTCCGACGGGCCGACCGTGCTGTCCTGGGTGGCCGCGCACACCGAGCGGATCGACGTCGGCTCGGCGATCTTCCAGATCCCGGCCCGCGCGCCCGCCATGACGGCGATGACCGCCGCCACGCTGGACTCCCTCTCCGGGGGCCGGTTCCGGCTCGGCCTCGGCGTCTCGGGGCCGCAGGTCTCCGAGGGCTGGTACGGCGTCAAGTTCGACAAGCCGCTGGCGCGCACCCGGGAGTACGTGGAGATCGTCCGAAAGGCGATGTCGCGCGAGCGGCTGTCCTACGAGGGCGAGCACTGGACGCTGCCGCTGCCCGGCGGCCCCGGCAAGCCGATCAAGCTCACGGTGCACCCCGAGCGCGAGCGCATCCCGCTCTACATCGCGGCGATCGGGCCGAAGAACCTGGAGCAGACGGGCGAGATCGCGGACGGCGCGCTGCTGATCTTCCCCGCCGCCGAGCACCTCCAGGACACGGCGATCTCCCACCTGCGCGCGGGCCGGGAGAAGGCCGGGCTGACCATGGAGGGCTTCGACGTCTGCCCGACGCTGCCGCTGGCGGTCGGCGAGGACAAGGACGTCCGCACGCTCGCCGACGCCTTCCGCCCGTACACCGCGCTCTACGTGGGCGGCATGGGCAGCCGCAAGCAGAACTTCTACAACCGGCTCGCGCAGCGGATGGGCTACGAGGAGGCGGCGGCCGAGATCCAGGACAAGTACCTGGCCGGCGAGAAGGACGCCGCCGCGGCGGCCGTCCCGCACGAGCTGATCGACTCCACCACCCTGCTCGGCTCGGTGGAGCGGATCGCGGACCGCATGCAGGCCTACGCGGCGGCCGGGGTGACGACGCTGACGCTGTCCCCGGCGGGCTTCACGCTGGACGAGCGGATCGCCGCGCTGCGCGCAGGCACCGAGGCGCTGGAGCGGGCCGGACTCGCCTGACGGCCCGGCCAGGCGGCAGGGAACGGCCCTGGGGCGGGAGGGCGGCCCCAGGGCCGGAGGGCTGCGGCCGTGGTGGGGGCTCGGGGGTCTTCCCCGCCACGGCCGTCACCCCACACAACGCGCCGACGGTCGGGGTGGTTACGCCCCGCATATGTGCCCACGGTCCATCGTTCGGGCGAGTTCGCCGGGCTCCGTGTTGCCGCGGACACCTCAGCGCACTTGACTTTTCCTTTGCGGGTGTCCTGTTCGAGGTGGAGTCATGGAGGTCCGTCGATGCTCACGGCGAAGAGTCTCTTCCAAGAAATCCTGGACCACGACGAGTCCTTCCGGCTGTTCTGCTCCATCGCCGCGAGCGGCGAGACCCAGGGCGGCTGGGAGAACGGGCGGATCGCCGCGCTGGTCCCGGAGAGCCAGCGGGCGATGGCCCGCAAGGTGGCTCGGCACGGCGCGGACGAGGAGAAGCACGGCCGGATCTTCAATGCCCTGCTGCGGCGGCGCGGGCTCCAGGCCGTCGCGGTCCCGGCCGCCGCGGACTACACCATGCTCCTGGAGCGGCGCGGGATCGGCCTGGCGCACGAGAAGCTGCAGCGCGACGAGCCGCTGACCGAGTCGGACATCGTCACGTACCTGGCGCACAGCCGGATCACCGAGGAACGGGCCGCCGCCCAGATGGCGCTGCTCCTGAAGCACTTCGGCGACCACCCGGAGGTCGGCAAGGCGGTCCGCATGATCGCCAGGGACGAGGACAACCACCTCGCGTACTGCCACGAGGAGCTGCTCCGGCTGTCCGACGCGGGGCACGCCGAGGAGATCCGTCGCGTCCTGCGCGAGAGCGTGCAGGCCGAGATCGCCGTCTACCGCGACGTCAGCCTCGCGGTGATGGAGCGGATGGGCCACATCCTGCGCTGGTCCCGCGCGAAGCGGGCGGTGCTCGCGGCCGGCATCCACGCCCTGTACGCCTACGAGCGGGCGGCCGGCTGGCGGCGGATGGTCACCCTGCGGATGCCCGAACGACGGGACGCGCTGGGCGGCCCGGCCGCGGCGGCACCGGAGTTCGCCTGACCACCGCCGGGGAGCCGCCGGAGTTCGCCTGACGGCCGCCGGACGGCTGCTGTCGGTGGTCGAGGGCCGAGGGCCGAGGGCCGAGGGTCGAGGGCCGGTTCGCGGTCGGAGAGCCGCCGTGTACCGGCGGCCCCGGGGCGGCACCGCGCGGTCCGCTGCTACAGCCACCCCCGCCGCTTGAACATCTGGTAAAGCAGCACTTCCAGGACGGCCATGACCAGCAGGCACGCGGGATAGCCGTAGGTCCACTTCAGTTCCGGCATGTGCGCGAAGTTCATGCCGTAAATGCCCGCGATCATGGTCGGTACGGCGGCCAGCGCGGCCCAGGCCGAGATCTTGCGCATGTCGTCGTTCTGCCGCACACCCATCTGTGCCAGGTGCGCGGAGAGGATGTCCGACAGCAGCCGGTCCATGCCCTCCACGGACTCGTTGGCCCGGGTGAGGTGGTCGTCCACGTCGCGGAAGAACGGCCGCGCCTGCTCGTGCACGAACGGTACGCCCGGGTTCTGCAGCCGCGACATCGGCTCGGCCAGCGGCCCCGTGGCCCGCCGGAACTCCAGCACCTCGCGCTTGAAGGCGTAGATCGTCTGTGCGGTGTTCCTGCCGCCCGCACCGCTCTTGCCGTCCGGGCCCACCGGCGCGAAGACGTCGGCCTCCAACTCCTCCAGGTCGAGCTGGAGTTCCGCGGCCACGTCGATGTAGTGGTCGACGACCGCGTCGCTGACCGCGTACAGGACCGCGGTCGGGCCCTGCTTGAGGACCTCCGGATCGTGCTCCAGGCGGCGGCGCACGGCGGCCAGCGGGCTGCCCTCGCCGTGCCGCACCGTCACCACGAAGCAGTTCCCGATGAAGAGCATCAGCTCGCCCGCGCCGATGCTGCTGTCCTCGTCGTCGTACACGATCGGCTTCAGAACCATGAACAGGGAGTCGTCGTACACCTCCAGCTTCGGCCGCTGATGGGCCTTGAGTGCGTCCTCCACGGCCAGCGGATGGAGCCCGAACTCCTCGCTGACCTGCTCGAACTCCTCCTCGCTGGGCTCGTGCATGCCGAGCCACAAAAAGGAGTGCCCCTCCGCGCGGGCTTCTTCGAGCGCGGTGGAGTATCCCGCCGGCTTCTCGATCCGCCGGCCGTTCCGGTAGATGGCACAATCCACGATCACATGGGGCATTCTCGCTGCCAGGGCCCACTCGTGCCAGGGCGGCTCCCGGGCGGCACGTCCTCCGCTCACGTCCGGCACGTAGGCTGGTCGCCATGCCCACGCTGATCCTCGTACGGCACGGCCGCTCCACCGCCAACAACTCCGGCGTCCTCGCGGGTCGCACGCCCGGCGTCGCCCTGGACGAGCGGGGCGCCGCACAGGCCGCCGCGCTGCCGGACAGGCTGGCCGGCGTGGAGCTCGTCGCCGCCGTCTCCAGCCCCCTCCAGCGCTGCCGGGAGACGCTGGCCCCGCTGCTGTCGGCGCGCCCGGACCTCCCGCTGCACACCGAGGACGGCATCAACGAGTGCGACTACGGCGGCTGGTCGGGGCGCAAGCTCGCCGAACTGACCGACGAGCCGCTGATGACCACCGTCCAGCAGCACCCCTCCGCCGCCGGCTTCCCCGGCGGCGAGACCATGCGCACCATGCAGAACCGCGCCGTGGAGGCCGTGCGGTCCTGGAACGCGCGCATCGAGGAGCAGCACGGCCCCGAGGCGGTGTACCTGATGTGCTCGCACGGGGACATCATCAAGTCCCTCGTCGCCGACGCCCTCGGCATGCACCTCGACCTCTTCCAGCGGGTGTCCGTCGAGCCCTGCTCGGTGACGGCCGTGCGCTACACGCCGCTGCGCCCGTACCTGATCCGGCTCGGCGACACCGGGGACCTCGGCTCGCTGGCCCCCAAGGAGGACGGCTCCGGGGCCTCCGCGGAGCGCGACGCGGCGATCGGTGGTGGCGCGGGAGCATCGTGATCAGCGGGCGCAGTAGGGTGGTGCGACGGCGCTGCCCGCCACGCCACCTGTGATTCTCTTCCGTGACCACAGATCCCCGCAGTCGAGCAAACGGAGCAGGACCTTGTCCCGTCAGGTGTTCTTCTACGACGCGCCGGACCGCTTCGTGGCCGGCACGGTCGGGCTGCCTGGCCGCCGCAGCTTCTACCTCCAGGCCACAGCGGCCGGCCGCACCACCAGCGTCGCCCTGGAGAAGACCCAGGTCGCCGCACTCGCCGAGCGCATGGACGAGTTGCTGGACGAGGTGGTGCGCCGCAGCGGGGGCAACGCCCCGGTGCCGGCCGTCGCCCCCTCGGAGATCGACGACACCGCGCCGCTGGAGAGCCCGGTGGAGGAGGAGTTCCGCGTCGGCACCATGGCGCTGGCCTGGGACGGCGACGAGGAGCGCATGATCGTCGAGGCCCAGGCGCTGGTGGAGCTGGACGCCGACAACGACGAGGACCTCGCCGAGGCCGAGGAACGGCTGCTCCAGGACGACGAGAACGGCCCCCCGATGCTCCGCGTCCGGCTCACCGGCACCATGGCCCGCGCCTTCGCCAAGCGGGCCCTGGAGGTCGTGAACGCCGGCCGCCCGCCGTGCCCGCTGTGCAGCCTGCCGCTCGACCCGGAGGGACACGTATGTCCGCGCCAGAACGGATACCGTCGGGACGCCTGACGCCCGCCGAGCTCGAAGAGCTCCTGGTCCACGGCGAGCTCACCGTCCTCGGCCGGGTCCGCGAGGCGTCCAACGCCGTCCTGTACTGCTCGATCACGCACGAGGAGCGGACCGGTCACTGCGTGTACAAGCCGGAGGCGGGGGAGCGCCCCCTGTGGGACTTCCCCGACGGCACGCTCGCCCAGCGCGAGGTCGCCGCGTACGAGATCTCCCGCGCCACGGGCTGGGACCTCATCCCGCCCACGGTGCTGCGCGACGGCCCGTACGGGCGCGGCATGGTCCAGGAGTGGGTGGACCCCTCCGACGAGGGTGACAGCCCCGAGCTGCTGGCGCTGGTCGAGGCCGAGGAGCCGGAGCCCGGCTGGAAGGCGGTCGGCTTCGCGCAGGTCGAGGAGGGGCGCACCGCCCTCCTCGTGCACGCCGACGACCCGCGGCTGCGCCGGCTCGCCGTCCTGGACGCGGTGATCAACAACGGCGACCGCAAGGGCGGCCACCTGCTGCCCACCGCCGACGGCCGGGTCCTCGCCATCGACCACGGCGTGACCTTCCACGTGGCGGACCGGCTGCGCACCCTGCTGTGGGGCTGGGCCGGCGACCCGCTGACCGAGGAGGCCGTCGCGGTGCTGGAGCGGCTGGCCGCCGAGGTCGCGGACGGCGAACCGCTCGCCGCCCGGCTGGCCGAATGCATCACCGCCGACGAGCTCGCCGCGCTGCGCGAGCGGATCGCCGGAATGCTGCGCTCCGGCGTCCATCCGCAGCCCGGCGGCGAGTGGCCCGCCATTCCCTGGCCCCCGGTGTGACCTGTCAGGACCGGTGACGCACAGCCGGGGCGAAGACGCAAGACCGCCGATCAGGCCAAGAACCACACTCCGGTTCGTATCCGGAAGCTGCGTCCGGTTACGCTCATGTCATGCATGCATGGCCCGCTTCTGAGGTCCCCGCCCTGCCCGGTCAGGGCCGCGACCTGAGGATCCACGACACCGCGACCGGCGGACGGGTGACCCTCGCCCCCGGTCCCGTCGCCCGTATCTACGTCTGCGGCATCACGCCGTACGACGCGACCCACATGGGGCACGCGGCGACCTACAACGCGTTCGACCTCGTGCAGCGCGTGTGGCTCGACACGAAGCGACAGGTCCACTACGTGCAGAACGTCACCGACGTCGACGACCCGCTGCTGGAGCGGGCCGTGGCGACCGGCGACGACTGGACCGCGCTCGCCGAGCGGGAGACCGCGCTCTTCCGCGAGGACATGACCGCCCTGCGGATGCTGCCCCCGCAGCACTACATCGGCGCCGTCGAGGCCATACCGGGCATCGTGCCGCTGGTGGAGCGCCTCCGCGACGCGGGCGCCACGTACGAGCTCGACGGCGACGTCTACTTCTCCGTCGAGTCCGACCCGCACTTCGGCGGGGTCTCGAACCTCGACGCCGAGGCGATGCGGCTGCTGTCCGCCGAGCGCGGCGGCGACCCGGAGCGTCCGGGCAAGAAGAACCCCCTGGACCCGATGCTGTGGATGGCGGCCCGCGACGGCGAGCCCAGCTGGGACGGCGCCTCGCTCGGCCGGGGCCGCCCCGGCTGGCACATCGAGTGCGTCGCCATCGCCCTGGAGCACCTGGGCATGGGCTTCGACGTGCAGGGCGGCGGGTCCGACCTGGCCTTCCCGCACCACGAGATGGGCGCCTCGCACGCCCAGGCGCTGACCGGCGAGCACCCGTTCGCCAAGGCCTACGTGCACGCCGGGATGGTCGCCCTGAACGGCGAGAAGATGTCCAAGTCCAAGGGCAACCTCGTCTTCGTCTCCAAGGTGCGCCGGGACGGCACCGACCCGGCCGCGATCCGGCTCGCCCTGCTGGCCCACCACTACCGCGCCGACTGGGAGTGGACCGACCAGGTCCTGCAGGACGCCGAGGGCCGGCTCGCCCGCTGGCGCGCCGCCGTCTCCCGCCCCGACGGCCCGTCCGCCGAGGCGCTCCTGGAGGAGCTGCGCGAGGCGCTCGCCGACGACCTGGACTCGCCGGCCGCGCTCGCCGCCGTCGACCGCTGGGCCGAGCGGCAGCAGGCCGAGGGCGGCACCGACGAGGGCGCGCCGGGCCTGGTGTCCCGGGCCGTGGACGCGCTGCTCGGCGTGGCCCTGTGACCCGCTGACCGGACAGACGTAACGGGGCGCTTCCTCCGAGGAGGAAGCGCCCCTTTCTCGCTCACCCGCGGGTCACCGGCACCGGTTCAGCCGATGACCACCCGGCAGCGTGCCGCCGTGGCGTCCGGTCTACGTCAGATCCGCTGGATGCGGATGCTGCGCAGGACGCTCGGGGCCTGGGTGTGCCAGATGCCGACCACGTGCTGACCGAAGGCGAAGGCCTCCTGGACCTGGTCGAAGGTCTCGGTGGTCGGGTTGGGCAGAACGCGCAGCTGGTTGTTGATGCGCAGGACGATCAGCCGCGGCTGGCCCGGAAGCGGCTGCGGGATGGAGATGAAGGCGTTCGCCACACCGGAGGCCAGCTGCTGCGCCTCCTGCTGCTGGACCTGCTGCACCTGCTGGACGACCTGCTGCTGGATCTGCTGCAGCTGCTGCTGGTACTGCTGCTCGTGCTGCTGCTCCATCTGCTGCGCCTGGCCGTACTGCTGCTGGCCGCCGCCCAGCTGCTGCAGCAGCTGCTGGAACGGCTGCTGCTGGCCGAGCTGCTGAAGCTGCTCGAGCCCGCCCATGGGCTGCTGCATCTGCTGGCCGAACGGCTGCTGCTGGCCGAACGGCTGCTGCTGCCCGAAGGGCTGCTGCTGGCCCATGCCCTGCTGACCGAACGGGGACGTGCTGGGCTGCTGCTGGCCGAGCTGACCGAGCTGCGCGAGCGGGTTCATCTGAGTGGTCATTGCTACCTTTCCCTGACTTGTTGGTGTGCTTCAGCCGGTGACGACCAGCTCGTCAGCCTGTGATGACCAGACCCACGACCTCGTCGTCGGAGTACCACACACGTACGTCGGGCCGTCCCCCCGCGAAGGCGGAGTGCACCGCCTGGCGCACCTCGGGCGCCGGTCGGTTCAGGTTCCGCCACGCGCCGGCCACGAACAGCCGGAGCCGCGGAGGGAGTTCTCGGGGGTACGGAAGCAACTCGTCCCAGTACCGCTCGGCCTGGCCGGAGCCGACCGAGGTGGGCACCAGGTGCGTCACCGCCGCCCTGATGTCGGGCCGGTTGCCGATCCGTTGGGAGGCCGGCCGGCCCGGTGCGTCCTGCTGCGGGGACCCGGTGTTCCGCAGCACTTCACGTGCCTGCTCGGGACCCATCGGCTCCAGGCCCGCGGCCTTGAGCATGCCCTGCAGCGACGCCACGGCGCCGACCACGACGGGGGAGGCCGATGAGGTGCCCGAGAAGCTGTCGGTGTACCAGGCGATCTCCTCGGTACCGCCCTGCAGGTCGCCCGGCCGGTCCCAGAAGCCGCCGGTCGTGGTGACCTCGCGGCCCCAGCCCTGGGCGTCCAACCGGGTCCCGTAGTTGGAGAACCCCAGCCGGGACCGGTCCGGACCGTGATCGCGGCCGTGGGTGCCGGGCGGCGGGGCGCCGGCCCCGACGAAGATCGCGCCGGATGCCTGGTTGGAGGGGTTGAACGGGTTGCGCCACCACTCCGGGAAGCGGTCGGGGCGACGCTCGTACAGCGCGTCGTCCAGGCTCTCCGCACCGTTGCCGGCGGCCTCCACCACGACGACGCCCTTCGCCGTCGCCCAGCGGATCGCGGCGAAGTCGTCCGGCCACCACTCCAGCGGGATGTAGCCGCGCTGGTCGTCGCGGTGCTCGTAGTCGAACCGGGGGCCCGGCCGGTGCAGTTCGATCAGCACGATGTCGCCGCGCGACAGCCGCTCGGCCGCCGCGTGGATCGCCGCCGCCGAACCGATGCCCTGGATGGCGGCGGCGGCGGTCACCGCGCCGGGCGCGATGCCCACCACACCCTTGTCGTTGCGGTCGCCCCCGATGACACCGAGGACGGCCGTACCGTGGTTGCGCCACGCCAGGTCCTGGTACGGGGTGCCGACCACCACGCCGGCCAGCCGCTCCGACAGGTCCTCATGGCCCAACTGCCAGGCGCCCTCGACGTCGATGATGGTGACGCCCTCGCCGTCACCGCCCTGCCGCTGCCAGGCCCATACGGCGTTCACGCCCTCGGGAGCGGCACCGAGGTGGCCCTGACGGCCCGTGAAGTCGGGGGTCGCCGGCGCCCCCTCCTTGCGCTCCTTGCGTCCCTGGCCCTCCTCGGGATCGTGGGCGGGCATGGCGGCGGGCACGGCACCCGGCTTGAGGTACGCCGTCTCGATCTCCGGGAGGGCGGAGAGCCGGGCGGTCAGCTCGACGGCCCTGTTCTCGCCGCCCTTCACCCGGTAGAAGAGCGTGAGGTCCGGGAGCGTACCGGCGCCCGCGGAGGGCTCCGGGGGTGCGGCCGCGGCGATCCGGTCCTCGTTGCCGAAGAGCGGCTCAAGGGTGAGCTGCTGGTCACTGAGGAACATCTCCAGTGCGGAGACGTCCGCTCCGGAGGCCGACCGCACGCCGCCCGCGCCGGCGCGGAGCCGGGGCTCGGCCCGCGCGACGACGATCAGCTCCGGTTCGGCTCCTTGGTAGGTGAATCCCGCTCCGTCGGGTCCGGGGCCCGCCATACCGGGGCCCGTACCGGGAGGTGCCTGATCGGTCATCGCTGGGACCGCTCCCTTCGGGTGCTGCTCCATGCCCTGCCCTGCCGCCCCGTGCGTGCCGCACCCGGCACACGCCGCTCCGTGCAACAGCGGTGCGTCCCAGATGTTGCGGCGCCGTGTCGCCGGGGCTCCGGGGCGTCACCCTGCTACCTCCGTCCGGCTTCGTCCAGCCGCCGGAAGCCCGAGTGTTTGGGATCCGGCCGAAGTGGGAAGCGGGGGCGAATCGGCCGGAAACCGTATGACGCACCGTCAAGCGGTCAAACACTACGGAGACGTACGCGGGACGTTGGGGCGGAAGTGCCCGCAGACCACCTGGCCGGAGGCGGGAACGACGAAGCGGGGCGGTGCAAATGCACCGCCCCGCTCCGTTCCGGTCAGTCCTCCGAGGAATCGGGATCAGGGGAGTCCGGCCGGTCCGCCGGGTCCGCGCTCCCGGACCCCTTCGCGTCCGTGCCCTCGGACTCCGTCGAGGCCGCGCCTCCCGATCCCTTCGGGCCCGCGTCCTCGGAGCCCTCGGCAGCCGGCGGCCCGCCGGCGTCCGCGGTCCGCTCCTCGCCCGGCTCGCGGTCCGGCTTGCCCTGCTGCTTCGCGGGGCCGTCCTCCGCGCGGGCCGGCCCTTGCCCGCCCTCCGCCTTCGGCGGCTTGGGCGGCCGGGTCCGCCCGCTGGGGGAGTCGCGCAGGTAGCCGCCGTCGCGGCCGTCGCCGAGCCCGCCGTCGGTGGCCAGCCCAGGCCCGGCCTGCGGGTCCCGCCGGCGCAGGTAGCGCTCGAACTCCCGGGCGATGGCCTCGCCCGACGCCTCCGGCAGCTCGGCGGTGTCCCGGGCCTCCTCCAACGACTGGACGTACTCGGCGACCTCGCTGTCCTCGGCCGCCAGCTGGTCCACGCCCAGCTGCCACGCCCGCGCGTCCTCGCTCAGCTCGCCCAGCGGGATCCGCAGGTCCAGCAGGTCCTCCAGGCGGTTGAGCAGCGCCAGCGTCGCCTTGGGGTTGGGCGGCTGCGAGACGTAGTGCGGCACGGCCGCCCAGAGGCTCACCGCCGGCACCCCGGCGTGCGTGCAGGCCTCCTGGAGGATGCCGACGATGCCCGTCGGGCCCTCGTACTTGCTCTCCTCCAGGTCCATCGTGCGCGCCAGGTCGGGGTCGGAGGTGACGCCGCTGACCGGGACCGGGCGGGTGTGCGGGGTGTCGCCGAGCAGCGCGCCGAGCACGACGAGCATCTCCACGCCCAGCTCGTGCGCGAAGCCCAGGATCTCGTTGCAGAAGGACCGCCAGCGCATGCTCGGCTCGATGCCGCGCACCAGCACCAGGTCGCGCGGCTTGTCGCCGCCCACCCGCACCACGGAGAGCCGGGTCGTCGGCCACGTGATCTTGCGTACGCCGTCCTCCAGGAAAACGGTGGGGCGGTTGACCTGGAAGTCGTAGTAGTCCTCGGCGTCCAGCGCGGCGAAGACCTCGCCCTTCCACTCCCGGTCCAGGTGCGCGACCGCGGCGGAGGCGGCGTCGCCGGCGTCGTTCCAGCCTTCGAACGCGGCCACCATGACCGGATCGATCAGCTCGGGCACCCCCTCCAGCTCGATCACCCGACGCCTCCTTCCGGCCGGTGCGCCCTCTTCGGCGGCCACCGGTCACTGTTCCCGTTCCGTGCGCCCCCAGCCTACGGCGTCCGTGGTACCCGAACGCAGCCCCTCTGCACTAACGAGTGCTCATTCATCCGATCTGTCCCTGTCAACTGACGGGCCTCTCCCGGGCGATGCCCGAGCGACCGGGCCAGACATCGGAGCGCAGGACAGATCGGATGTCCCGCCACGCCGCCGCCCGGGCCGGACCACCGTACGGCCCCGGCGGCGGCCGCGGGGCGCCCGGCACGACGGCCGGTTTCCACGGCCCGCGAGCCACCCCCGGAACGGCCCGCCGGCCTCAGCGGGAGCCGGCCGTCACAGGGACGCCCGCAGCCACTGCTCCACGCTGGCGATGTGCACGGTGGCCCAGGAGCGGGCCGCCTCCGCGTCGCGGGCCCGCAGCGCGGCGACGATGGCCCGGTGCTCGGTCAGCGTGCGGGTCACCGCGTCCTTCTGGGTCAGCCCGCGCCAGATGCGGGCGCGGGTGGTGGGCCCGGAGAGGCCGTCCAGCAGCGAACAGAGCACCGAGTTGCCGGAGGCGGCCACGATGCTGCGGTGGAACTCCAGGTCGCAGGCGACCAGCTCCTCCACCGCCGGCGCGGTGCCGAGCGCGTCGAGCTGCGCGTCCAGCGCGTCCAGCTGCTCGGGCGTGAGCCGGGCCGCGGCCATCGCGGTGGCGGCCGGCTCCAGGATCCGGCGGACGGCCAGGAACTCCAGGACGGTGTCGTCGCGGTGGAAGTCCACGACGAAACTCATCGCCTCCAGGAGCAGCTGCGGGTCCAGGCTCGTGACGTACGTGCCGTCGCCCTGGCGCACGTCCAGGATGCGGATCAGCGCCAGGGCGCGGACGGCCTCGCGCAGGGAGTTGCGGGACAGGCCCAGCTCGGCGGCGAGTTCGCTCTCCTTGGGCAGCCGGTCGCCGGGGCGCAGCGCGCCCGAGACGATCATGCCTTTGATCTTCTCGATGGCCTCGTCCGTGACCGCCATGGCCGACCTCCCCGCTCGCAACGCCTGAAAGCCCGAAAACCGCCGCCAGACATCGGATGTCTGATGGGGAGCCATTATGCCCGTATGCCCGCGGGAACGCGGCGGGGCGGGACCCGGTACCCGGAATCCCGCCCCGTCCCCGGCGGCGGAACCGCCCGCCGGGCGTGGCCTCAGCCCTTGCGCGCGGCCAGCACGTCCTCGACCTTCGCGCGGACCTCGTCCGTCGCCAGGCCCCGGATCGTCAGCGTCGTACGGCGACGCAGCACGTCGTCCGCGGTCTCCGCCCACTCGTGGTCGCGGGCGTAGACGACCTGGGCCCAGATCTCGGGCGCGTCGGGGTGGATCCGCTCGGCCAGCGCCGGGTCCTCGTTCGCCAGGCGCGCGATGTCGAAGGACAGCGAGCCGTAGTGGGTGGCCAGGTGCCGGGCGGTGTCGGCCGACATGTGCGGGCCGGGGTTGCCGCCGTCGACCAGCAGCCGGTGCGCGACCGCCTGCGGGTTGGCGATGCCCGGCAGCGGCAGCTTCTTCGGCAG
Source organism: Streptomyces niger (assembly GCF_000718305.1). Classification (GTDB taxonomy): domain Bacteria; phylum Actinomycetota; class Actinomycetes; order Streptomycetales; family Streptomycetaceae; genus Streptomyces; species Streptomyces niger. The sequence continues at coordinate 69,383 of NZ_JOFQ01000013.1, read as the reverse complement.
CTCCGAGATCGGCTCCATGTCCTCGCCGAGCGGGTGTCCGGGCAGCGCGGCGAGCTTGTTCATGACAGTACGTCCGATGTGCCGGAACGTCGTCCACTTGCCGCCGGCCACCGACAGCATGCCGCCGGCGCCCTCGGTGACGACCGTCTCGCGCTTGGCCTTGGAGGTGTCGCCGGGACCGCCCGGCAGCACCCGCAGGCCCGCGAAGGAGTAGGTGATCAGGTCGCGGGAGAGCTGCTGGTCCCGGACGGAGAACGCGGCCTCGTCCAGGATCTGCGCGATGTCCTTCTCGTTGACCGCGACGTCCGCCGGGTCGCCCTCGTACTCCTCGTCGGTGGTGCCCAGCAGCAGCTGGTCCTCCCACGGCAGCGCGAAGGTGATGCGGTACTTGTCGATCGGGGTCGCCAGCGCCGCGTTCCAGGCGGAGGTGCGCTTGAGGACCAGGTGCGCGCCCTTGGAGAGGCGGATGGAGGGGGCCGCGGCGGGGTTCTCCATCTTGCGCAGGTGGTCCACCCACGGCCCGGTGGCGTTCAGCACCAGGCGGGCGTTGACGCCGAACTCGGTGCCGTCGGTACGGTCCTTCAGGTCGGCGCCGGTGACCCGGCCCTGGGTGAAGCGCAGCCCGGTGACCTCGGCGTGGTTCAGCACGGTCGCGCCGGCCTCGACGGCCGCGCGGACCGTCATCAGGGCCATCCGGGAGTCGTTCATCTGGTCGTCGCCGTACACGGCCACGGCCTTGAGGTTCTCCGTGCGCAGCTCCGGCACGTCGCGCTGGGCCTTGGCCGGGCTGATGACGTGGCCGACGCCGTCGCCGAACGCGGAGAGCGCGGAGTAGGCGAAGACGCCCGCGCCGAGCTTGGCCGCGCCGTGCGGGCCGCCCTTGTAGACCGGCAGGTAGAAGGTCAGCGGGTTCGACAGGTGGGGGGCGACCTGGCGGGAGACGGCGCGGCGCTCGAAGTGGTTCTCCGCCACCAGCTTCACCGCGCCGGTCTGCAGGTAGCGCAGGCCGCCGTGGAGCAGCTTGGAGGAGGCGGAGGAGGTGGCGCCGGCGAAGTCACCGGCGTCCACCAGCGCAACCCGCAGCCCCGACTGCGCGGCGTGCCAGGCGGTGGAGATGCCCAGGATGCCGCCGCCGATCACCAGGAGGTCGTACGTCGCCTTGTCGAGCCGCTCCCGGGTCTCGGCGCGGCTCGGGAGCGAACCGTCGGCCGGGTGCGTCCCGAGTGCCGGGACGCTCTGCAGGGTGCTCATGATCTTGCTCCTCGTCAGCTCTCGTCGTCGATCCAGCCCATGGTCCGCTCGACGGCCTTGAGCCAGCTCTTGTACTCGCGGTCACGGGTGGCCGCGTCCATACGGGGGGTCCATTCGGCGGCCCGCCGCCAGTTGGCGCGCAGCTCGTCGGTGCCGGACCAGAAGCCCACGGCCAGGCCGGCCGCGTAGGCAGCGCCGAGGCAGGTGGTCTCGGCGACCATCGGGCGCACCACGGGCGCGTCCAGGAAGTCCGAGATCGTCTGCATCAGCAGGTTGTTGGAGGTCATGCCGCCGTCGACCTTCAGCGAGGTCAGCTCGACGCCGGAGTCCTTCGTCATGGCGTCGGTGATCTCGCGGGTCTGCCAGGCGGTGGCCTCGAGGACGGCGCGCGCGATGTGCGCCTTGGTGACGTACCGGGTCAGGCCCGCGATCACGCCGCGCGCGTCGGAGCGCCAGTACGGGGCGAACAGGCCGGAGAAGGCCGGTACGAAGTAGGCGCCGCCGTTGTCCTCGACCGTGGAGGCCAGGGTCTCGATCTCGGCGGCGGAGTTGATGAGGCCCATCTGGTCGCGCATCCACTGCACCAGCGAGCCGGTGACGGCGATGGAGCCTTCCAGCGCGTAGACCGGGGCCTGGTCGCCGATGCGGTAGCCGACCGTGGTCAGCAGGCCGTTGTAGGAGTTGACGGGCTCGTCGCCGGTGTTCATCAGCATGAAGGTGCCGGTGCCGTACGTGGACTTGGCCTCGCCCTTGTCGAAGCAGGTCTGGCCGAAGAGGGCGGCCTGCTGGTCACCGAGCGCGGAGGCGACCGGGACACCGGCCAGCACGCCGGAGGCGGTCTCGCCGTAGATCTCGGCGGAGGACCTGATCTCCGGGAGCACGGCGGCGGGGATGCCCATCGAGCTGAGGATCTTGGGGTCCCACTCCAGCTTGCGGAGGTTCATCAGCATGGTGCGGGAGGCGTTGGTGACGTCGGTGACGTGCTTGCCGCCGTCGACGCCGCCGGTGAGGTTCCAGATGACCCAGGAGTCCATGGTGCCGAAGAGGATGTCGCCGGCCTCGGCGCGCTCACGCAGGCCCTCGACGTTGTCCAGCAGCCAGCGGATCTTCGGCCCGGCGAAGTACGAGGCGAGGGGGAGGCCGGTCTCGCGGCGGAAGCGGTCCTGGCCGACGTTGCGGCCCAGCTCCTTGCAGAGCGCGTCGGTGCGGGTGTCCTGCCAGACGATGGCGTTGTGGACCGGCTCGCCGGTGTTCTTGTCCCAGAGCAGCGTGGTCTCGCGCTGGTTCGTGATGCCGATGGCCTTCACGTCGGCGGCGGTGATGCCGGCCTTCTCGATGGCGCCGGCCACGACCTGCTGGACGTTCTCCCAGATCTCGGTGGCGTCGTGTTCGACCCAGCCGGGCTTGGGGAAGATCTGCTCGTGTTCCTTCTGGTCGACCGAGACGATGCGGCCGTCGCGGTCGAAGACGATGCAGCGGCTGGAGGTCGTGCCCTGGTCGATGGCGGCGATGAACGGCCCATGGCCGTGGGAGGAAGTGCCGGTGGGGTGGGTGTCGCTCATGGTGTGTGCTCCAGGAGGTGCGGTGGCTTGCGGCTCTGTTACGGCTCTGGCTCGGTCTCAGGCGAAGGCGACGTTGTAGATGCCGCCGGCGATGGCCCCGCCGATCAGCGGGCCGGCGACCGGGATCCAGGCGTAGCCCCAGTCCGAGCCGCCCTTGTTGGGCAGCGGCAGCAGTGCGTGCACGATGCGCGGGCCCAGGTCGCGGACCGGGTTGATGGCGTAACCGGTCGGGCCGCCCAGCGAGAGGCCGATGCCGACGACGACCAGCGCGGTCAGCAGCGCGCCGATCGGGCCGACGCCCTTGCCGTCGTCGCTCAGGCCCTGGGTCAGGATCGCCAGGATGAGCACGGTCGTGGCGATGATCTCGGTGACCAGGTTCTGCCACGCGTTGCGGATCTCCGGGCCGGTGGAGAAGACGCCGAGCACCGGGCCGGCCTTCGGGGCCTCGGCCTGGTCGACGAGACCCTCGTCACCCCGCGGCGGGTTGATCACCTCGGGGTCGGTGAGGTGGGCCTGGAACTGGCCGTAGTAGGCGAGCCACACACAGACCGCGCCGATCATCGCGCCGAGCAGCTCACCGGCGAAGTACACCGGGACCTGACTCCACTCGATGCCGCCCTGGATGGCCAGGCCGACCGTGACGGCGGGGTTCAGGTGCGCGCCGGACTTGGCGGCGATGTACGCGCCGGTGAGGACGGCGAATCCCCAGCCGAGGGAGATCGCCACCCAGCCGGCCTCGTGCGCCTTCGAGCGCTTGAAAGTGACGGCGGCGCACACGCCACCGCCCAGCAGGATCAGCACAGCGGTACCGATGGTCTCGCTGATGAAGATGTCGGAGCTGGACACCCGCGACTCCTTTGTCCTTCGTCCAGATGGACACCGAGATGCGCCGTACCCCGGGTCCCTCCGGTGGTCCGAGCCCTCGGTGAGGGCATTGATCGGCGATCCGGCACTGCCCACCATACGACAATCGTCGTAAGGTGTTCGACAATGCCGACCGACGAACGGCAGTTTTGTTTACGGCCAGTAGCCCGTCAAGGGTTCTGTGAAGGAAAACCTAAGCCGAAAAACCGGGCAAAACGGTTAGAAGCGCTGTGCGCCCAGATCCCTGGACACGGCCCGTGCGCAGTCCCTCACCGCGGCGACGATGTCGGGACGCAGCTCACCGTCCCGCTGCACCCGCTCCACGGCACCGGTGATGCCCACCGCGCCCACCGGCATCCGCCGCCGGTCGTGGATCGGCGCGGCCACCGACGCCACGCCCTCCCAGGTCTCCTCCACGTCCGCCGCCCAGCCCCGCGCGCGGGTGAGATCCAGCACGCCCTCGAAGGCCTCCAGGTCGGTGAGGGTGCGCGCGGTGAACGCCTCCCGCTCCCCCTCCACCGCCTCGCTGTGCGCCACCGGGTCGTACGCGGAGAGGACCTTGCCCAGCGCGGTGCTGTGCAGCGGCTGCATGGCGCCCACTTCCAGCACCTGCCGGCTGTCGTCCGGCCGGAAGACGTGGTGCACGATCAGCACGCCCTGCTGGTGCAGCACCCCCAGGTAGACGCTCTCGCCACTGGAGCGGGCCAGGTCGTCGGTCCACACGAGGGCGCGCGCCCGCAGCTCGTGCACGTCCAGGTAGCTGTTGCCCAGCCGCAGCAGCTCGGCGCCCAGCTGGTACCGGCCCGAGGCCGCGTCCTGCTCCACGAAGCCCTCCTGCTGGAGGGTGCGCAGGATGCCGTGGGCCGTGCCCTTGGCCAGGTCCAGCGAGGAGGCGATGTCGGAGAGCCCCAGACGCCGTTCGCCGCCGGCCAGCAACCGCAGCATGGCCGCGGCGCGCTCCAGCGACTGAATGGTCCGTGCCATGGAGCAACCTCCGGGAAGAGCGGTTCGACAATGCCAAACGATATCGGTCGATGCCGACCCGAGGGGAGTGGGCCGTACACCGAACCATGATCATGGTCGGGCGAGCGACGCGCCCACCCGCCCGTCCGGGGACCGATCCGGCGTAAGCCGGGCCCGGCCCTGCCGTACGAGTGCGACGCCGTCCCACGCCGTGATACGCCCACCACCGAAAAGCGCGCGGCAGATACCCTGTCCCGGTGCGTCCTCGTACCGGAGGACGCAAAGCCGACAGCCGTCGCAACCACGGGAGCATCTCCATGGCCTCGCACACGCCTACGACCACACCCTCAGCCCGCATCGACGCATTCCGTGAGGCCCTCGCCTCGCGCGTCGTGGTCGCCGACGGAGCCATGGGCACCATGCTCCAGGCCCAGGACCCCAGCCTGGACGATTTCCAGCAGCTCGAAGGCTGCAACGAAATCCTGAACCTCACCCGCCCCGACATCGTGCGCTCCGTCCACGAGGAGTACTTCGCGGTCGGCGTGGACTGCGTCGAGACCAACACCTTCGGCGCGAACCATGCGGCACTGGGGGAGTACGACATCCCCGAGCGGGTCTTCGAACTGTCCGAGGCCGGCGCGCGCATCGCCCGCGAGGTCGCCGACGAGTTCACCGCCTCCACCGGCCGGCAGCGCTGGGTGCTCGGCTCCATGGGCCCCGGCACCAAGCTGCCCACCCTGGGCCACGCCCCGTACACCACGCTGCGCGACGCCTACCAGCAGAACGCCGAAGGCATGATCGCCGGCGGCGCGGACGCGCTGCTGGTGGAGACCACCCAGGACCTGCTGCAGACCAAGGCCGCCGTCCTCGGCGCCCGTCGCGCCCTGGACGCCACCGGCACCCACCTTCCGATCATCTGCTCCGTCACCGTCGAGACCACCGGCACGATGCTGCTGGGCTCCGAGATCGGCGCCGCGCTGACCGCGCTGGAGCCGCTGGGCATCGACATGATCGGCCTGAACTGCGCCACCGGCCCGGCCGAGATGAGCGAGCACCTGCGCTACCTCGCCCGCCACTCCCGCGTCCCGATCTCCTGCATGCCCAACGCGGGCCTGCCGGTCCTGGGCAAGGACGGCGCGCACTACCCCCTGACGGCGGCCGAGCTGGCCGACGCGCAGGAGACCTTCGTGGGTGAGTACGGCCTCTCGCTGGTCGGCGGCTGTTGCGGCACCACCCCCGAGCACCTGCGGCAGGTCGTGGAGCGGGTGCGCGGCGCCGCCCCGACCGAGCGCAGCCCCCGCCCGGAGCCGGGCGCCGCCTCGCTCTACCAGACCGTCCCCTTCCGCCAGGACACCTCCTACCTGGCGATCGGGGAGCGGACCAACGCCAACGGCAGCAAGAAGTTCCGTGAGGCCATGTTGGAGGGCCGCTGGGACGACTGCGTGGAGATGGCCCGGGACCAGATCCGCGAGGGCGCGCACATGCTGGACCTGTGCGTGGACTATGTGGGCCGGGACGGTGTGGCCGACATGGCCGAGCTGGCCGGGCGGTTCGCCACCGCCTCCACGCTGCCGATCGTGCTGGACTCCACCGAGGTGCCCGTCATCCAGGCCGGGTTGGAGAAGCTCGGCGGCCGCGCGGTGATCAACTCGGTCAACTACGAGGACGGCGACGGGCCGGAGTCGCGTTTCGCGAAGGTCACCGCGCTGGCCAAGGAGCACGGCGCCGCGCTGATCGCGTTGACCATCGATGAGGAGGGCCAGGCCCGTACCCCCGAGCACAAGGTGGCCATCGCCGAGCGGATCATCGAGGATCTGACCGGCAATTGGGGTATCCGCGAGTCCGACATCCTCATCGACACCCTGACCTTCACCATCTGCACCGGTCAGGAGGAGTCCCGCAAGGACGGCATCGCCACCATCGAGGCGATCCGCGAGCTGAAGCGGCGCCATCCGGAGGTGCAGACCACGCTGGGTCTGTCCAACATCTCCTTCGGCCTGAACCCGGCCGCGCGGATCCTGCTGAACTCCGTGTTCTTGGATGAGTGCGTCAAGGCGGGCCTGGACTCGGCGATCGTGCACGCGAGCAAGATCCTGCCGATCGCGCGGTTCGATGAGGAGCAGGTGACCACCGCGCTGGATCTGATCTATGACCGGCGCGAGGGCGAGTACGACCCGCTGCAAAAGCTCATGCAGCTCTTCGAGGGGGCCACGGCGAAGTCGCTGAAGGCGGGTAAGGCCGAGGAGCTGGCCGCGCTGCCCCTGGAGGAGCGGTTGCAGCGGCGCATCATCGACGGCGAGAAGAACGGCCTGGAGGCCGACCTGGACGAGGCGCTGGAGACCACCCCGGCGCTGGACATCGTCAACAACACCCTCCTGGCCGGCATGAAGGTCGTCGGTGACCTCTTCGGCTCCGGCCAGATGCAGCTGCCGTTCGTGCTCCAGTCCGCCGAGGTCATGAAGACCGCGGTGGCCTACCTGGAGCCCCACATGGAGAAGGTGGAGGGCGACGAGGGCAAGGGCACCATCGTGCTGGCCACCGTCCGCGGCGACGTCCACGACATCGGCAAGAACCTCGTCGACATCATCCTCTCCAACAACGGCTACAACGTCGTCAACCTGGGCATCAAGCAGCCGGTCTCCGCGATCCTGGAGGCCGCCGAGGAGCACAAGGCCGACGTGATCGGCATGTCCGGGCTGCTGGTGAAGTCCACGGTGATCATGAAGGAGAACCTGGAGGAGCTCAACCAGCGCAAGATGGCCGCCGACTTCCCCGTCATCCTCGGCGGCGCGGCGCTGACCCGCGCGTACGTGGAGCAGGACCTGCACGAGATCTACGAGGGCGAGGTCCGCTACGCCCGCGACGCCTTCGAGGGCCTGCGCCTGATGGACGCGCTGATCGCCGTCAAGCGCGGCGTGCCCGGCGCCACCCTGCCGGAGCTGAAGCAGCGCCGGGTGCCCAAGCGGGACATCGCGGAACTGGAGGTCGAGGAGCCGGAGGGCTCGGTCCGCTCGGACGTCGCCACCGACAACCCCGTCCCCACCCCGCCGTTCTGGGGCACCCGGGTGGTCAAGGGCATCCAGCTCGCCGACTACGCCTCCTGGCTGGACGAGGGCGCGCTCTTCAAGGGCCAGTGGGGCCTGAAGCAGGCCCGTACGGGTGATGGCCCGACGTACGAGGAGCTGGTGGAGACCGAGGGCCGGCCGCGGCTGCGCGGCTGGCTGGACAAGCTCCAGACCGAGAACCTCCTCGAAGCCGCCGTCGTGCACGGCTACTTCCCGTGCCACTCCAAGGGCGACGACCTCATCCTGCTGAACGAGGACGGCACCGAGCGGACCCGCTTCACCTTCCCGCGCCAGCGCCGCGGCCGCCGGCTGTGCCTGGCGGACTTCTTCCGCCCGGAGGAGTCCGGCGAGACCGACGTGGTCGGCCTGCAGGTCGTCACCGTCGGCTCCAAGATCGGCGAGGAGACCGCGAAGCTCTTCGCGGCCGACTCCTACCGCGACTACCTGGAGCTGCACGGCCTCTCCGTCCAGCTCGCCGAGGCCCTCGCCGAGTACTGGCACGCCCGCGTCCGCGCCGAGCTGGGCTTCCAGGGCGAGGACCCCAGCGACATGGAGGACATGTTCGCGCTGAAGTACCGCGGCGCGCGCTTCTCCCTCGGGTACGGCGCCTGCCCGAACCTGGAGGACCGCGCGAAGATCGCGGACCTGCTGCAGCCCGAGCGGATCGGCGTCCAGCTCTCCGAGGAGTTCCAGCTCCACCCCGAGCAGTCCACCGACGCCATCGTCATCCACCACCCGGAGGCGAAGTACTTCAACGCGCGGTAGCGCGGTGAACCACTGACCGGGGCCCGGCCCGAAGCCGGGCTTCCGGTCGAGGACGAGAGCGTACGGACCGGCACAGTCGTACACTTATCGGTCCGGTAGCGGCCGGTCGTCTTTCCCCGCGGAAAGGCGGCCGGCCCTTTTGTCCCTCCGGGGACCCCTGCAACGGAGGTGTACGGATGACCAGCAGCATCCCCGCCGTCGGCACCCGAACGGCCGAAGGCTCCACCCTCCAGGCCGTCTTCCTCGATCTGGACGGCACCCTCGTCGACACCGAGAACTTCTGGTGGGAGGCGGAGGCCGAGGTCTTCGCCGACCTCGGGTACATCCTGGACGAGGCGCACCGCCAGGTGGTGGTCGGCGGCCCGATGAGCCGCAGCGCCTCGTACCTCATCCAGGCCACCGGCGCCACGATCGCGCTCGCCGAGCTGACCGTGCTGCTCAACGCCCGGTTCGCCGCCCGGATCGCCCGTGGCGTGCCGCTCATGCCCGGCGCCCGCCGGCTGCTGGCCGAGCTGGCGGCACACCAGGTGCCCACCGCGCTGGTCTCCGCCTCGCACCGCGACATCATCGACCGCATGCTCGACTCGCTGGGCGCTGAGCACTTCCACCTCACCCTCGCCGGCGACGACCTCGCGCGCACCAAGCCGCACCCCGACCCGTACCTGACCGCCGCGACCCGGCTCGGCGTGGACCCGGCGCGCTGCGCGGTGGTGGAGGACACCGTGACCGGCGTGACGTCCGCCGAGGCGGCCGGCTGCCGGGTGGTCGCCGTGCCGTCGCTGCTGCCGATCGAGCCGACCCCCACGCGGACGGTCGTGGGGTCCCTGGAAGAGGTCGATCTGCCTTTTCTGCGGTCGCTCATCACGGAAAAGGGGTGACCCGGTACTGAGCGTCGCCGGCGGAATGGCCGGCGGGACGCTGAGGAGCGGAGCGCTCATTTTGCGTGACTAATGCGGCCACTGAATTCCCATGCTGTGGGTTGCATTGTGATCCGTGACGTTTATCACGCCCCGGCCTCTCGACAGTCGGGGCGTAGCCTGTTCCAGGCGGGTATGTGAGGGGGTTGGGCGGGGGTAAGTGTCCGGATTGGTGAATCGGCGTACGAATCGTTCCGGTGTCCGGATATCGGTCACCCCGGGAGTGTTATCCCGGCGTGATATGCGCTCAACTCTGCTGTGTCACGGACCCGCTGACCGTTCCTACTAATGTCGACGCGAGCAACACCTCTGCGCTGATAAGGAACCTGCCGACGATGAATCGCAAGACCTTGGTGCTGCCGGCCCTGGCCGGTCTGCTCGCCCCTGTGCTGGCCGCCTGCGGCGGCGGCGACAGCGCAGGTGGGGACGGTAAAGCGATCGTCGTCGGCACCACCGACACCATCGAGGCGTCCAAGGCCGCACCGGCCCCCTTCGACCCCGTCCAGACCTACGACGTCGGCGCCTGGAACGTCCTGCGCGGCACCTACCAGACCCTGATGCGGCTGCCCCGTACCGGCACCGCGCCGGTCCCCGAGGCGGCCCGCTCCTGCGGTTTCCGCGACACCCGGAACGAGCAGTACCGCTGCACCCTCCGCGACGGCCTGAAGTTCTCCAACGGCGACTCGCTGACCGCGGCCGACGTGAAGTTCTCCGTCGACCGGATGCTGCGCATCAACGACACCAACGGTCCGGTGACGCTGATGAACAACATCGACACCGTCGAGACCTCCGGCCGGCACGAGGTGGTCTTCCACCTCAAGAAGCCCGACGCGACCTTCCCGCAGAAGCTCGCCACCCCCGCCGCCGCGATCGTCGACCACAAGGTCTACCCGCGCAACGCCCTCTACAAGGGCTTCGACCTGGTCGGCTCCGGCCCGTACCAGCTGGAGGCGGAGCACAGCGGCAACCGCGTCACCAAGGCCGTCTTCACCCGCAACCCCGAGTACAAGGGGGGCATCGACCCGCAGAACGACAAGGTCGAGATGCGGTTCTTCGAGGACTCCGACGCCATGGAGAATGCGCTCCGCAAGGGCGACATCGATCTGATGAACCGCACCCTGTCGCCGCATCAGATCGAGGGCCTGGAAGACGCCAGGGACTCCCACGTCGTGCTCCAGGAGACGCCCGGCCAGGAGATCCGCTACCTCGCCTTCGACACCGACGCGCCCGCCGTGCGCAACAAGGCGGTACGCCAGGCCATGGCGCAGATGGTCGACCGCCCGGCCCTGGTCCGCGACGTGTACGCACACACCGGCGACCCGCTGTACTCCCTGGTGCCGACCGGCCTCACCGGCCACATCAACTCCTTCTTCAGCAAGTACGGCAACCCCGACCCGGCCGCTGCCAAGCGCCTCCTGCGGAGCGCCGGCATCCACACGCCGGTGAAGATCACCCTCGCCTACACCGAGAACCACTACGGCTCGATCACCAAGGACGAGTTCAAGGAGCTGCAGAAGCAGTTGAACAAGGACGGCGTGTTCGACGTGACCCTCAAGGGCGTGGCCAGCTGGCAGACGTTCCGCGAGGACTCCGCCAAGGGCAAGTACCCGGTCTGGGGCATGGGCTGGTACGCCGACATCCCGGACGCCGACAACTACCTGGCGCCCTTCATCGGCAACAACAACTTCCTCGGCTCCCCGTACCGCAACCGCGAGATCGAGGACCAGCTGATCCCGGCCACCCGCCAGCAGGCGGACCGCAACGCGGCGGCGGGCAGCTTCAAGCAGGCGCAGAACATCGTGGCCGACGACGTTCCCGTCCTCCCGCTGTGGCAGGGCAAGCAGTACGTCGCCGCGCGTGACGACATCACCGGCGTGGAGTGGGCGCTGAACTCCTCCTCCGCGCTGCAGATCTGGGAACTGGGCCGCGGCGTCGCCGACTGACGCCCGAGCAACGGCCGGCCGGCGCCTCCGGGCGCCGGCCGGCCCGCCCGGAGAGCGAGCCGCTCGCTCTCATCGGCCGACGGCCTCGTCGGCAGGCAACCGCGACACCAACTGTGAGGAACGCGCACGTGAGGAAACGTGACCAGCTGCTCGCCGCCCCCTTGTGTGCGGGGCTGGCCGCAGCCCTGCTCGCCGGCTGCGGCTCGGGCGACGACGAGGGTGCCGGGGTCGGCGAACCTGTGGTCATGGGCATGACGGATGCCATCAAGTCGATCGACCCGGCGTCCGGTTACGACCCCGGCTCCTGGCTTCTGTTCAACAACGTCTTCCAGTCCCTGATCAGCTTCCCCAAGGGCAGCACCACCCCCCGCCCGGAAGCCGCCGAGAGCTGCACCTTCACGGACAACAGCAGCAAGGTCTACCGCTGCACCCTCAAGGACGGGCTGCAGTTCAGCAACGGGGACCCTCTCACGTCCAAGGACGTGAAGTACTCCTTCGACCGCACCCTGCGGATCGACGACAAGGACGGCCCCGCCGTCATGCTCGCCGGCCTGGACAAGATCCAGACCCCGGACGACAAGACCGTCGTCTTCCACCTCAAGACGCCCGACGCGACCTTCCCCCAGAAGATCGCCTCCGGCGCCGGCTCCATCGTCGACCGCAAGCAGTACCCGGCCGACAAGCTCCGCACCGACGGCAAGGCCGTCGGCTCCGGCGTCTACAAGCTCAACAGCTACAACGACAAGCAGGCCGTCTTCTCCGTCAACCCCTCATACAAGGGGCCCGCCAAGGTGAAGAACTCCGGCATGACCATGAAGTTCTTCGACTCGCAGACGGCACTGAAGGACGCCGTGCAGGCCGGCAAGGTCGACGTCGCCTACCGCGGCCTCGCCAACAAGGACATCGCCGGCCTCGACCATGCCGTCGACAGCGGCCACACCCAGGTCGTCGAGGGCGACAGCGCCGAGGTCATGCACCTGGTCCTCAACACCAAGGACCCGGTCACCGGCAAGCTCGGCGTCCGCAAGGCCATGGCGTACACCATCGACCGCGCCGCGCTGGTCCGCGACGTCTACCAGCGCACCGTCGAGCCGCTCTTCTCCATCGTGCCGGCCGGCATCACCGGCCACACCACGGCCTTCTTCGACACCTACGGGTCCCGCCCGCAGCGCGCCAAGGCCGAGGCGGCACTGCGCTCCGCCGGCATCCAGGGCAAGGCCAAGATCACCATCTGGTCGACCCCGACCCGCTACGGCCCCGACACCGACGCCGCCATGGCGGAGATCGCCCAGCAGCTCAACTCCAGCGGCCTCTTCGACGCCAAGGTCAAGAGCGTGCCGATCGACCAGTACGAGAAGGGCGTGGCCGCCGGCAAGTACGGCGTGTACGTCAAGGGCTGGGTCCCCGACTACCCGGACCCCGACAACTTCACCCAGCCGTTCTTCGGCAAGGGCAACGTCCTGAACAACGGCTACGACTCCCCGCGCATCACCGGCAGCCTGCTCCCCAGGACCGCCGCCGAGCCCGACCGCGGCGCCACCAAGAAGGACTACCGCGAGGTGCAGCAGATCGTCGCCGACGAGCTGCCGATGATCCCGCTGTGGCAGGGCAAGCAGTACGCCGTGGCCCGGGACACCGTCTCCGGCCTGGAATGGACGCTGGACTCCTCGACGGTCTTCCGCTTCTGGGAGATCAGCAAGAGCTCGGAGGACTGAGACTCCGAAGGACGGACCTGAACGCAGGAAGGCCCGGCGCGGGGAACCGCGCCGGGCCTTCCCGCATCCGCTCGCTCACTGCGCGCCGGGACGCACCAGCCCGCTCTCGTACGCGTACACCGCCGCCTGCACCCGGTCCCGCAGCCCCAGCTTCGTCAGCACATGACCCACGTGCGTCTTCACCGTCGTCTCGCTGACGAACAGATCCGCCGCGATCTCCGCGTTCGACAGCCCGCGCGCCACCAGCTTCAACACCTCCACCTCGCGCTCGGTCAGCGTGCCGAGCGTGTCCGGCACCGCCTCCTCGCCCGACGGCAGATGCGTGGCGTACTTGTCCAGCAGCCGACGCGTGATGCTCGGCGCGAGCATCGCCTCGCCGGCCGCCACCACCCGGATCGCCTGCACCAGCTCGTTCGCCGGCGCGTCCTTCAGCAGGAAGCCGCTCGCCCCGGCCCGCAGCGCCTCCACCACGTACTCGTCCAGGTCGAACGTGGTCAGCACCAGGACCTTCGCCGGGCCGTCCTTCGCCGGACCGGTGATCCGGCGGGTCGCCTCCACGCCGTCCATCCGCGGCATCCGGATGTCCATCAGCACCACGTCGGGCTGGAGCGCCCGCACCTGGTCCAGCGCCTGCATGCCGTCACCGGCCTCGCCGACGACCGCGATGTCCTGCTCCGCCTCCAGGATCATCCGGAAGCCGGTACGCAGCAGCGGCTGGTCGTCGACCAGCAGGACGCGGATAGTCACGAACTCTCCTTCGATTGGCCTGCGGCCCCATTCTGCCCTGCCGGCGCGTCCCCGGACTGCGGCGCCGGGATCACCGGGAGCACCCCACCGGGGACGGCCGCGCCCGTCGCCAGCGGATACGGCGGGGGAGTGCCGCCGAACTCCGGGCACACCGCCTGGTGGTCGCACCAGTTGCACAGCTTCGTCGGCCGCGGCCGCCAGTCACCCGAATCCGTCGCCCGCTGGATCGCGTCCCACAACGCCAGCAGCTTGCGCTCCACCCCCCGCAGATCCGCCTCGGTCGGGTCGTACGTCAGCACGTCGCCGCTGCCCAGATAGACCAGCTGCAGCCGGCGCGGCACCAGCCCGCGCAGCCGCCACAGCACCAGCGCGTAGAACTTCATCTGGAACAGCGGACCGTCGCTGTACTCCGGGCGCGGGGCCTTGCCCGTCTTGTAGTCCACCAGGCGCACCTCGCCCGTCGGCGCCACGTCCACCCGGTCGATGAAGCCACGCAGCTGCAGCCCCGACTCCAGCACCGTCTCCACGTACAGCTCGCGGTCCGCCGGCTCCAGCCGCGTCGGGTCCTCCAGCGAGAACCACCGCTCCACCAGCTTCTCGGCGTCCGCCAGCCAGCGGGACAGCCGCTCGCCCTCCGGATCGTCGGCGAACAGCTCCGCGAGCTCCGGCCGCTTCTCCAGCAGCTTCGCCCACTCGCCCGGCACCATGGCCCGCGCGCTCGGCGCCGTACGCTCCGCCGCCGGCGCATCGAAGAGCCGCTCCAGGACCGCGTGCACCACCGTGCCCCGGGTGGCCGCCTCACTGGGCTTCTCCGGCAGCTTGTCGATCACCCGGAAGCGGTACAGCAGGGGGCACTGCATGAAATCGCTCGCGCGGGAGGGCGACAGCGCCACCGGGCGCGCCGCGGCCGGCGCTGCCCGTACGGCCTTCTCGGTGCTCGTGTCCATAGCCATAGACCCTACGGCCCGCCACCGACAGCATTCCGCATACCATCGACGACGGACCGCTTCGCCCTGCATGATCGGGGTACCGAGAGCGTGGTACCGAACCGGACAGACCGGTCAGGGCGAAGGCCGCACACCGACGAGGGGACACCGTGGACGAGAGCGGGAAGCCGCAGGGCCCGCAGGACGCCCAGGAGTCCGCCGCCGCACCGCGAACCGCCCAGGACGCACCGCAGGACGGAGCGGCGGCGGAGACGGGGAAGGACGTACCCGAGAGGGGGACGGAAGAGTCGGAGGGCACGCCCGCGAAGGGCGACGGCGACGAGGAGACCACCGGCGCTCCGGCCGGCGGGGCGCCCCAGCGGCCGGCCGTCACCCCGGGGTCCGTGGACGGCGCCGCCAACGGGCGCCGCGGTCCCGGCGGCGGCATCCTCATGGGCAAGCCCTTCGGCGTGCCCGTGTACGTCGCCCCCAGCTGGTTCCTGGTCGCCGCGCTGATCACCTGGGTCTTCGGCGGCCAGCTGGAACGCGTACTGCCCGAGCTCGGCGCCGCCCGCTACCTCGTCTCCCTCTTCTTCGCCGTCGCCTTCTACGCCTCCGTACTGGTGCACGAGCTGGCGCACACCGTCGCCGCACTCCGCTTCAAGCTCCCCGTACGCCGCATCCAGCTCCAGTTCTTCGGCGGCGTCTCGGAGATCGAGAAGGAGTCCGAGACCCCCGGCCGCGAGTTCGTCCTCGCCTTCGTGGGCCCCTTGCTCTCCCTCGTGCTCGCCGGGGTCTTCTACGGCGCGATGTACCTCGTCGAGCCCGGCACGGTCCCCGGCGTCCTGATCGCCGGCCTGATGATCTCCAACCTCATAGTGGCGATCTTCAACCTGCTCCCCGGCCTCCCGCTCGACGGCGGCCGGATGCTCCGCGCCGTCGTCTGGGCCGTCACCGGCAAGCCGATGACCGGCACCGTCGCCGCCGCCTGGGTCGGCCGCGCGCTCGCCGTCACCGTGCTCATCGGCCTGCCGCTGCTCACCCACACCGGGGCCCTGGGCAACGAACGCCCCGAGATCGGCGACGTCGACTCCCTCACGGACGCCCTGCTCGCCGCGATCCTCGCCGCGATCATCTGGACCGGCGCCGGCAACAGCCTGCGCATGGCCCGGCTCCGCGCACACCTCCCCGACCTCCGGGCCCGTGCGCTCACCCGGCGCGCCGTCCCCGTGGAGCCGAGCCTGCCGCTCTCCGAAGCGCTGCGCCGCGCCAACGAAGCGGGCGCCCGCGCGCTGGTCGTCGTGGACGGGCACGGCGTACCCACCGCGGTCGTCCGCGAGACGGCGATCGTCGCCATCCCCGAGCACCGCCGCCCCTGGGTCGCGGTCAGCGGCCTCGCGCAGGACCTCAAGGAAGGCATGCGGGTCCCGGCCGAACTGGCCGGCGAGGACCTCCTGGACCACCTCCGCACCACCCCGGCCACCGAGTACCTGGTCGTGGAGGACACCGGCGAGATCTACGGCGTCCTCTCCGCCGCCGACGTCGAGAAGGCCTTCGTGGCAGCAATGGCCCGGCCCTCCTGAGGCGCCGCGCCGATCCGCCCCGTAACGCCGAGGACGGCCGCCCCGTAACGCCGAGGACGGTTCCGCCCCGGAATGCCGAGGGCGGTCCCTGCCGAGTACCCGACCGGGTCCCCGGGCGGTCCGTCCCGGTCGGCCCCGGACCCGTACCGAGCGGTTCCGGCCAAGATTCCCGCGGCCCGCTCCCGGGTAACCCCCAGCTGGGGGGACGGGGGTGTTCGACCGGCCCCGTAGGCCCCGCCCAGCCGGCCCCGGCCCCGCTCCGGCCCCGCCCTGGTACGGAGCGGTCCGCACGCCCGGTAGGCTGGTCACATGTCCGAACCGACCGGTGCCGCCCGCCGTCGCGGGCCCTTCAAGGTCGGGGACCAGGTCCAGCTCACCGATCCCAAGGGTCGCCACTACACGTTCACGCTCGAAGCGGGGAAGAGCTTCCACACCCACAAGGGAGCCTTCCCCCACGACGAGCTGATCGGCGCTCCCGAGGGCAGTGTTGTCCGTACCACCGGGAACGTCGCCTACCTCGCGCTGCGCCCCCTGCTCCCCGACTACGTCCTGTCCATGCCCCGCGGTGCCGCCGTGGTCTACCCCAAGGACGCGGGGCAGATCCTGGCGATGGCCGACATCTTCCCCGGCGCCCGCGTCGTCGAGGCCGGAGTCGGCTCCGGGTCGCTCAGCAGCTTCCTGCTGCGCGCCATCGGCGACCAGGGCATGCTGCACAGCTACGAGCGGCGCGCCGACTTCGCCGAGATCGCCACCCAGAACGTCGAGCGGTACTTCGGGGGCCCGCACCCCGCGTGGACGCTCACCGTCGGTGACCTCCAGGACAACCTCTCCGACACCGACGTCGACCGGGTCATCCTGGACATGCTCGCCCCGTGGGAGTGCCTGGACGCCGTCTCCAAGGCGCTCGTCCCGGGCGGCATCCTCTGCGCGTACGTCGCCACCACGACGCAGCTGGCCCGCACGGTGGAGGCCATCCGCGAGCACGGCACCTTCAACGAGCCGTCGGCCTGGGAGACCATGGTCCGCACCTGGCACGTCGAGGGCCTCGCCGTCCGCCCCGACCACCGCATGATCGGCCACACCGGCTTCCTGCTCACCGCCCGCCGCCTCGCGGACGGCGTCGAGCCGCCGCTGCGCCGCCGCCGGCCCGCCAAGGGCGCGTACGGCGAGGACTACACGGGCCCCGGTGGCCAGTCCGCGCCCGCCGAGGAGCAGCCGGTGCACAAGACCCCGGCACAGAAGCTGCGCGAGAAGAAGGAACGCGAGCAGCAGGAGCAGGCCGCCGGCCAGGAGCAGTCCGGGCAGCCGGAGGCAGGCCGGGAGAGCAGCGCGGACTCCGCCGAGAGCTGACCGCGTACGGCTCGCCACCGCATACCGAACCGCACGGCGCCGCCGGTGAGTTCCCCGCAGGGAACCACCGGCGGCGCCGACGCGTTTCAGGGCCCGGGCCGGTACGCGGGCCCATGGCCGGTTCCGACGTGTTTCCACCGTTCGGGAACCGCCCGCGGAGCCGCCGCGTTTCCAGGACAAGGATCGAGTTCTTCAAGTTTTCTTCTCGGTCCGGACTTGTTGGTTCCGTGGCGGGGCGTCGTGTGGAACGATGCCGGGCAACCCCCACCGCCACAGCTCTTCCCAGGAGTTATTCCGCGTGCAGTCCTTGGCAGGCCCGGACCTTCCGCACACCAGCACGAGCCTGATGCAGTGGCTCGCCACCGCGACCGCCGTCGCGGGTGTCGTCGCCCTCGCCTCCCTGGTCCAGCCTGCCGGCGCGGTCGCGACCGCCTCCGCCGCGACCTCCGCCGGCAGCCGGCCCGCCCCCGCGGCCACCGCCCCGGACGCCCGCGCCGCGCACTATCCGCTCGACTGCGGACCCAACCCCGTCCAGGTGACCGACAAGGTCTCGGGGGACCTCGACGGCGACGGCGGCCCGGAGACCGTCGCCGTGGTGCGCTGCAAGGCCGAGATGGGCACCCCGCCCAGTGGTGTGTACGTCCTCGCCGCGCCCTCCGTGAAAGGAGCGGCGCCGCGCGTCGTGGCCACCCTCGTCGACCCGGCCGACAAGATGAGCGTGCAGGGCCTCGCGCTGAGCGGCCGGGCCGTGAGCGCCACGCTCCTGGGATACTCCGCGACCGACGTGCCCCGCTGCTGCCCCGACGTCCGCAAGGGCGCCAAGTGGCAGTGGCAGGACGGCAAGTTCGTCCAGAGCGAACACTCCGCTGCGGAGGGTGACCTCCCCGCTTCCCAGGGCATCTGACCGGGCTGGGCCGGCGGGCCCGGTGCGCCCCTGCGTGGGCAGCGGCCCGCCGCGGTCCGACGTCCGGACCGTAGCCCTCCGTTACTCCGCGTCCGGCCCGTAGACCTCGGCCTTGTCCGACACGCGGCGCACGTGGATGCAGTCGCCGGGGCACTCCTTCGCGGAGTCCCGCACGTCGTTGAGCAGCGGCAGCGGAACCGGCGTGGTGGCGCCCTTGTCCTGCAGCAGCTCGTCGTCGGCGCTTTTCACGTACGCGAGCCCGTCGATGTCGAGCTCGAAAACCTCCGGCGCGTACTGCGCACAGATGCCGTCGCCCGTGCACAGGTCCTGGTCGATCCAGACCTCTAGCTCGGTGGCTTCTTCCTGGGCGCTCATCTCGCCTGCCGTTCCTGCGTGCGTTTAACCGATGTTGACTAAGTAGTGCCAGCACTGACGGGTGTTGACCGTGTCGACGATACAACCGGTCGCTTTCGGATGTTGTCGGGTGGGTATCACCCCGGGGTGAGGACGTGCGCAAGGGTGAAGATCGGACACACCCCGACAGTCTTTTCGATCTAGGGGTTTCAACCTGCACCGGCCCAGGTAGGGTCAGGAAGCGTCCAGCTCCCCTTGGAGGAGGTGAGGACCGTGGCAGCCCACGACGACGACATCAACCGCGGCATCCGGCCGGGGCGGGGGTCTGATGACCCTGCCGGCCAGGTTGCCTATCTCGAGCAGGAGATCGCCGTCCTGCGACGCAAGCTCGCCGACTCTCCGCGTCACACGAGGATTCTCGAAGAGCGGATCGTCGAGCTGCAGACAAACCTGGCTGGCGTATCGGCTCAGAACGAGCGACTCGCCAATACTCTCCGTGAGGCCCGCGACCAGATCGTCGCGCTCAAGGAGGAAGTCGACCGGCTCGCGCAGCCGCCGGCCGGCTTCGGTGTCTTCCTGCAGGCGAACGAGGACGGCACGGCCGACATTTTCACCGGAGGACGAAAGCTCCGGGTCAATGTCAGCCCGAGCGTCGAGCTCGAAGAGCTCAGGCGTGGCCAGGAGGTCATGCTCAACGAAGCGCTCAACGTGGTCGAGGCCATGGAGTTCGAGAGCGCCGGGGACATCGTCACCCTCAAGGAAATCCTGGAGGACGGCGAGCGCGCCCTGGTCATCGGGCACACCGACGAGGAGCGGGTGGTGCGGCTCGCCGAGCCACTGCTGGACATCACCATCCGCCCCGGCGACGCCCTGCTGCTCGAACCCCGCTCCGGCTACGTCTACGAAGTCATCCCCAAGAGCGAGGTCGAAGAGCTGGTCCTCGAAGAGGTACCGGACATCGACTACACCAAGATCGGCGGTCTGGGCGGCCAGATCGAGCTGATCCGGGACGCCGTCGAGCTCCCGTATCTCTACCCCGATCTGTTCAAGGAGCACGAACTGCGCCCGCCCAAGGGCGTCTTGCTCTACGGCCCGCCCGGCTGCGGCAAGACGCTCATCGCCAAGGCGGTCGCCAACTCCCTCGCCAAGAAGGTCGCCGAGGTGACCGGCAAGCCCGCGGGGAAGAGCTTCTTCCTCAACATCAAGGGCCCCGAGCTCCTCAACAAGTACGTCGGCGAGACCGAGCGGCACATCCGCCTGGTCTTCCAGCGGGCCAGGGAGAAGGCCAGCGAGGGCACGCCCGTCATCGTCTTCTTCGACGAGATGGACTCCCTCTTCCGCACCCGTGGCTCGGGCGTCAGCTCGGACGTGGAGAACACCATCGTCCCGCAGCTGCTCTCCGAGATCGACGGTGTGGAGGGCCTGGAAAATGTGATCGTCATCGGTGCCTCGAACCGCGAGGACATGATCGACCCGGCGATCCTGCGCCCCGGCCGTCTCGACGTGAAGATCAAGATCGAGCGTCCGGACGCCGAGGCCGCCAAGGACATCTTCTCGAAGTACCTCACGGACCGGCTGCCGCTGCACGCCGACGACCTCGCCGAGCACGGCGGATCGCCGAAGGCCGCGGTCAGCGCCATGATCCAGTCGGTCGTCGAGCAGATGTACGCGGAGTCCGAGGAGAACCGCTTCCTGGAGGTCACTTACGCCAACGGTGACAAGGAAGTCCTGTACTTCAAGGACTTCAACTCCGGCGCCATGATCGAAAACATCGTCGGACGCGCCAAGAAGATGGCCATCAAGGCCTTCCTCGAACAGAACCAGAAGGGCCTCCGGGTCGCCCACCTGCTCCAGGCGTGCGTGGACGAGTTCAAGGAGAACGAGGACCTCCCCAACACCACCAACCCCGACGACTGGGCCCGCATCTCCGGCAAGAAGGGCGAGCGGATCGTCTACATCCGCACCCTCGTCACCGGCAAGCAGGGCGCGGACACCGGCCGCTCCATCGACACGGTGGCGAACACCGGCCAGTACCTGTAACACCGCTCACCGGCTGCGGATGTCCCAGGCGGGGCGTCCGCAGCCGGACGCATTTCCAGGGGTGGGACGCGCCCTGGAGGGGACCCGGCGGAACAGGGAAAACCGGACTGGAGCAATGACTGTAATGATCTCCCCAGCGCCGTTCCGGCGTTCTAGGCTCTTCGGTACCGCCGCACCACCACGTGCGGAAGCGGGGACCGCATACGGACCGGAAGCGCAGCGGTACTTGAGCGCCGACCCCAGCCGGGGGCGCCGCCGGGCAAGGAGGGCCGCATGACCGTACGGCGAGTAATGGGCATCGAGACGGAGTACGGCATCTCCGTCCCCGGCCACCCCAACGCCAATGCCATGCTCACCTCGTCCCAAGTCGTCAACGCCTACGCGGCGGCGATGCACCGGGCGCGCCGCGCCCGCTGGGACTTCGAGGAGGAGAACCCGCTGCGGGACGCCCGCGGCTTCGACCTCGCGCGCGAGAACGCCGACGCCAGCCAGCTCACCGACGAGGACATCGGCCTGGCCAACGTCATCCTCACCAACGGTGCACGGCTCTACGTCGACCACGCGCACCCCGAATACAGCGCCCCCGAGGTCACCAACCCGCGCGACGCGGTCCTGTGGGACAAGGCCGGCGAGCGCATCATGGCCGAGGCCGCGGAGAAGGCCGCCCAGGTCCCCGGGGCCCAGCCGATCCACCTCTACAAGAACAACACCGACAACAAGGGCGCCTCCTACGGCACGCACGAGAACTACCTGATGAAGCGGGAGACCCCCTTCTCGGACATCGTGCGCCACCTCACGCCCTTCTTCGTCTCCCGCCAGGTCGTCACCGGCGCAGGCCGGGTCGGCATCGGCCAGGACGGCCACGAGCACGGCTTCCAGCTCAGCCAGCGCGCCGACTACTTCGAGGTGGAGGTGGGCCTGGAGACGACGCTCAAGCGGCCCATCATCAACACCCGCGACGAGCCGCACGCCGACGCCGAGAAGTACCGCCGCCTGCACGTGATCATCGGCGACGCGAACCTCTCCGAGATCTCCACGTACCTGAAACTGGGCACGACTGCGCTGGTCCTCTCCATGATCGAGGACGGCTTCATCAACGTCGACCTCGCCGTCGACCAGCCCGTACGCACCCTCCACCAGGTCTCGCACGACCCGTCGCTGCACCACCTGATCACGCTCCGCAGCGGCCGCACGCTCACCGCGGTACAGCTCCAGATGGAGTACTACGAGCTGGCCCGGAAGTACGTCGAGGAGCGGTTCGGCGCCGACGCGGACGAGCAGACCAAGGACGTCCTCAGCCGTTGGGAGGACGTGCTCGGCCGGCTGGAGAACGACCCGATGAGCCTGTCCGGCACGCTGGACTGGGTCGCGAAGCGGGAGCTCATGGAGGGCTACCGGCGCCGCGACAACCTCGACTGGGACGCGGCCCGGCTGCACCTGGTCGACCTCCAGTACGCCGACGTACGGCCCGACAAGGGCCTCTACAACCGGCTGGCGGCCCGCGGCAAGATGCAGCGGCTGCTGACCGAGGCGGACGTGGAGAAGGCGGAGATCAAGCCGCCGGAGGACACCAGGGCCTACTTCCGGGGCCGCTGCCTGGAGCAGTACGCGGACGACGTCGCGGCCGCCTCCTGGGACTCGGTGATCTTCGATCTGCCCGGCCGCGACTCCCTCCAGCGGGTCCCGACCCTGGAACCCCTTCGTGGCACCCGGAACCACGTCAAGGAGCTCCTGGACCGCTGCCGCACGGCGGAGGACCTGGTGCGGGTGCTGAGCGGCGGCTGAGGCGGTAAAACCGCGTACGGGCCGCTCACGGCCTGATGAGAGGCCCGATCGTGACCGATCCGGTCCCCGCCGGGCGGCTGAAAAGTCCGCCCGGCGGGAATCATCGAAGTGGGTCCCGGACGTTGAGGGAAAGTGCAGGGCCGATGTCGGACCCAGCTTGTAGGGTCTGATCTTGACAGTCACATCGAGCGGGGCGAACCGAGCGGGGTGAGGGATATGGCGACCAAGGACACCGGCGGCGGGCAGCAGAAGGCTTCGCGCACCACCGAAGAGGTCGAGGAGCAGACTCAGGACGCGGAAGCGTCCGAGGACCTCAAGGAGCGCCAGGAAAAGCTGTCGGACGACGTGGACTCCGTGCTGGACGAGATCGACGACGTACTTGAGGAAAATGCCGAGGACTTCGTGCGCTCATTTGTGCAAAAAGGTGGCGAATGAGCGGAATGTCCGAATCTGCCGATAAGCAGTGCACTGGGTGCAAGCAGCGCTTAGCGCTTGACCGGTTTGCTGCGGACAAGAATCGGCGGGACGGGCTCCAGGTGCGGTGCCGGCAGTGCGTAGCCGAATACGGGGCGGCGCACTACCGGCGTCGCCGGGAGGCTCTCGGCAAGACGGTACGCGAGAAGGTGGAGCTCCCAGCGGGTCACAAGCAGTGCCGCACGTGCGGAGAGGTCAAGCCGCACAGTGAGTGGCATCGGAACAGCTCCGCCTCCGACGGTCTGTCGACGCGCTGCAAAGCGTGCCGTGCCGTGCAAGGCCGAGCGGATCACCTCAAGCGCCAATACGGCATGACCGAAGCCGAGCGCGACGCGCTCATCAAGGAGCAGTTCGGCATCTGCCCCATCTGTCTCGTGCCTGTGCCCGTGCATGTGGATCACGATCACAAGACGGGTAAAGTCCGGGGCGTACTGTGCTTCAACTGCAATTCGGGACTGGGCAAGTTCCAAGATGACCCCGACGTGCTGCGTCGGGCCATCGCATATCTGGAAGGGAACCCGTGGAAGCCAATACTCGAAGCACCGGGCGTCTACCGTCTGCCTTCCTGACGCCTGGGTCCTCCTCGTTCATGGACTTTCTCAGTGAGCACTCGCCGGAGCTGCTGCCGGGGAACCGGCCGCTGCCGCCCGTGCAGGGGGCGATCGAGGCGCCGCACGGCACGACGATCGTCGCGGCGACGTTCCCCGGGGGCGTCGTGCTGGCCGGTGACCGCCGCGCGACGATGGGCAACGTCATCGCGCAGCGGGACATCGAGAAGGTCTTCCCGGCGGACGAGTACAGCGCGGTCGGCATCGCCGGCACCGCGGGACTGGCCGTCGAGATGGTCAAGCTCTTCCAGCTGGAGCTGGAGCACTACGAGAAGGTCGAGGGCGCGCAGCTGTCCCTGGAGGGCAAGGCGAACCGCCTGTCGACGATGATCCGCAGCAATCTGGGCATGGCCATGCAGGGTCTGGCCGTGGTGCCGCTGTTCGCGGGGTACGACATCGATCGTGAGAAGGGCCGTATCTTCTCGTACGACGTGACCGGCGGGCGTTCGGAGGAGCGGAACTACGCGGCGACGGGCTCCGGCTCGGTGTTCGCGCGCAGTGCTCTGAAGAAGCTGTTCCGGGACGACTTCTCGGAGAATGACGCGGCGACCGCGGTCGTGCAGGCGCTGTACGACGCCGCGGACGACGACTCGGCCACCGGTGGTCCGGACATGGGCCGGCGGATCTATCCCATCGTCACGGTGATCAATGACGAGGGCTTCAAGAAGCTCACCGAGGACGAGGTCTCCGAGGTGGTCCGTGCCGTTCACGAGCGGCGCATGGAGCAGCCCGACGGCCCGCGGGCCGGGCTTCTCTGACGTGACGACAGCGGATGACGGATCCGGAGGGGCTTTCGCCGTGAGAGAGCCATTGACAGAAAGGGACGGATAGCCGGTGTCGACGCCGTTCTATGTCTCACCCCAGCAGGCCATGGCGGACCGCGCCGAGTACGCCCGCAAGGGCATCGCGCGTGGGCGCAGTGTTGTCGTCCTGCAGTATGCCGACGGCGTCGTTTTCGTCGCCGAGAATCCTTCCCGTGCACTGCACAAAGTCAGTGAGATCTATGACCGGATCGCCTTTGCGGCGGTCGGTAAATACAACGAGTTCGAGAACCTTCGTATCGGTGGTGTGCGCTACGCCGATCTGCGGGGGTACACCTACGACCGTGAGGACGTGACCGCGCGCGGGCTGGCCAACACCTATGCCCAGACGCTCGGTGCGATCTTCTCCAGTGCGGGCGAGAAGCCGTACGAGGTGGAGTTGCTGGTCGCCGAGGTGGGGGCGACCCCGGAGGACGACCAGATCTACCGGTTGCCGCATGACGGTTCGATCGTGGACGAGCACGGTTCGGTCGCGGTCGGTGGCAATGCCGATCAGATCAGCAGTTACCTCGATCAGCACCACCGGGACGGCATGACGCTGGGCGAGGCGCTGAAGCTCGCCGTGGAGTCGCTGTCGCGGGACAACAACGGTGGTGAGCGCACGCTGACCGCCGAGCAGCTGGAGGTCGCGGTCCTGGACCGTAAGCGGCCGCAGCAGCGGAAGTTCAAGCGGGTGCTGGGCCGTCAGCTGGCCCGGTTGCTGGAGTCGGACGGTGCGGCGGCGACGTCGGCCGGCGAGTCCGAGGGCGAGTCCGAGGAGGGCTCCGAGTCCGAGGAGTGAGTTCCGAGTCCGAGGAGTGAGCTCCGGCTCCGGTACGTTCCGCGTCGCCCCGGTGGGTCACCGCCCGCCGGGGCGACGCGGCGTTTCAGGGGCGTGGCTCCGCCGGGGGCGGGGCGGTGGAGCCGCGGGTGACCAGTTCGACGGGGAGGGTGGTGGGCGCGGCGGGTGGCCGGCCGGCCAGGACGTCGATGAGGGCGCGCATGCCGGCGGCGCCGAATTCCTCGGCGGGCAGTCGTACGGTCGTCAGCTCGGGTTCGACGGCGGTGGCGAGGGCGAGGTCGTCGAAGCCGGTGACGGAGACGTCTTCGGGGACGCGCAGGCCGAGGCGGCGGGCGGCTTTGCAGGCGCCGGCGGCGAGGAGGTCGTCGTCGCAGACGAGTGCGGTGGGGCGGGGGCCGGGGGCGGTCAGTGCGGCGTGCGCTGCGTGCAGTCCGGCGTCGACGCTGAGCGGTGCGGCCTGTACCGCCAGGGTGGCGCCGGATACGGCGGCCACGGTGTCGGCGAGCGCGCGGGCGCGGAGGTGGAAGGTCCAGGAGTCGACGGCGGCGGCGAGGTGGGTGAGCCGGCGGTGGCCGAGGTCGAGCAGGTGGTGGGCGGCGAGGCGGGCGCCGTGGGCGATGTCGAGGTTGACGGTGGCGGCGGCCGGGGTGCTGTGGGGGTCGCTGTCCAGCATGACCAGGGGGAGGCCCTCGCCGTAGAGGGCGGTCAGCGCGTCGGCGGCCATGGAGGAGGCGATGACGCCGTCGAGGGTGGCGCGGGCCGAGTCGAAGGGGTCGCGGGCCGGGCCGATTCCCTCGGGGGAGGGGTAGAGCACGAGGCCGAAGCCGGTGTCGGCGGCGATGCGGGCGGCGCCGGTGTAGACGCGGGCGAAGAATTCGGTGGTGAGCGCGGGGACGACGAGCAGTGCTGTGCGGGTGCGGCCGAGGCGGAGGCTGCGGGCCGCGAGGTTGGGGCGGTAGCCGAGTTCGCGTGCTGCGGTGCGGACGGCGTCGGCCTTGGCCGTGGAGACCCGGCCGCGCCATTTGTCGCCGAGGACGAGGGAGACGGCGGCCTGCGAGACGCCGGCGGCCCGCGCCACGTCCTTGCTGGTGACGCGGGGTGCGTCGGCCGCCGCCTGGTGGGTGGCGCGGTCGGTGCCGGCCGGCGCGTGCGTTCCGGTGCCGGGCGTCGCCGTGCCGCGCGTCGCCGTGTCCGGCGTTCCGGTGTCGTCTGCCGCCGCCCCCTGTTCGGTCACTGGTGTGGCTGCCCTTCGTGCGGCGGTGCTGTTGTGGTGTGCGCGGTGGATCCGCGTGCTGTTGTGGTGTGCGCGGTGGTCCCGCGTGCTGTTGTGGTGTGCGCGGTGGTCCTGTGTGCTGTTGTCGTGTGCGCGGTGGACCCGCGGTCAGCTGCCATGGTACGTATGGCGGGTCACGTTATACGTAACACTGAAACGTCCACCGGACGGCTCCCGGCCCGGACGGCCGGCGGAGAGGGGCGGGTATGGCCGCGGGATACGCGGAGCTGCTCAGGACGCGCCACGCGGCGCGGCTGCTGGTCGGCACGTTGGTCGGACGGCTGCCGAACGCCACGGCGGCGCTGGCGGTGGTGCTCTTCACCCGGGCCGAGGGCGGCAGTTACGCCCTGGCGGGGGCGCTGTCGGCCGTGTACGGCCTCTGTACGGCCGTAGGACAGCCGCTGCTGGGCCGCGCGGTGGACCTGTGGGGCCAGCCGCGGGTCATGCTGCCCTCGGCCGTCCTGTCGGCGCTGGGCATGGTTCTGCTGGCCGCCGTCGGCATCGAGCCGCTGTGGACGGCGTACGCGGCGATGGTGGTCGCCGGCCTCTTCACGCCGCCGCTGGAGGGCGGACTGCGGGCGCTGTGGCCCGGGGTGCTGAAGCGGCCGGAGCGGGTGCACGCGGCGTACGCGCTGGACGCGGTGGCGCAGGAGGTCATGTTCGCGGTCGGCCCGCTGTTGGTGACGCTGAGCGTCGCGGCCTGGTCCGAACGGGTCGCGCTGCTGGTCATCAACGTACTCGGGGTGGTGGGCGCGCTGTCGGTGGTGGTCTCGCCGCCGTCCCGCGAGTGGCGCAGCGCGCCGCGTGAGGCGCACTGGCTGGGGGCGCTGCGCTCGTCCGGGATGCTCGTCCTCATCGGGTCGTTCTTCTTCGTGGGCCTGGCGCTGGGGTCGATCGCGGTGGCGGCGGTGGCGTACGCCGACACGCACGGCGGCGGGATGGTCTCCAGCTATCTGCTGTCGGCGCTGGGTGCGGGGGCGCTGGTCGGCGGTGTGGTGTACGGGGCGCGGGAGTGGCCGGGGGAGCCGGAGCGCCGGCTGCGGGTGCTGATCGGGCTGCTGGCGCTGGGCTATCTGCCGTTGTCGCTGGTGCCGGGGGTGGTCGGGATGACCGCGCTGACGGGGCTCGCGGGGGTGTTCCTGGCGCCGGCGTTGGCGTGCGCGTTCATCGTGGTGGACCGGCACGCGCCGCGGGGCACGGTGACGGAGGCGTTCTCGTGGCTGGTCACGACGTTCGGCGTGGGGGCCGCGGTGGGTACGTCCGTAGTGGGCCCGGCGGTGGAGCTGGGCGGCGCGGCGGCGGGTTTCGCGGTCGCGGGCGGCGGTGGTGTGGCCGCGCTGGCGGTGATGGTGGCCGCGCGGCGTTTTCTGCTGCCGTCCGGGATCCGTACGGGTGAGGGCGGCGGGGCGCCGGTTGCCGGCGGCCCGGCGGAAAATGATCGGAACGGTGCCGCCGAACCCGGTTTCAGAGCTGGCCATCAGGCGTAATGTTCAGTCATGGACCGCCGCATTTTCGGGCTGGAGAACGAGTACGGCGTCACGTGTACGTTCAGGGGACAGCGCCGCCTGTCTCCCGACGAAGTGGCGCGGTACCTCTTCCGCCGTGTCGTGTCATGGGGCCGCAGCAGCAATGTCTTCCTGCGGAACGGTGCCCGCCTGTACTTGGACGTGGGATCGCACCCGGAATACGCAACTCCCGAGTGCGACAACGTGACCGAACTGGTCACGCATGACAAGGCCGGCGAGCGCATTCTCGAAGGCCTGCTCGTCGACGCCGAACGCCGCCTGCACGAGGAGGGAATCGCCGGAGACGTCTATCTCTTCAAGAACAACACCGATTCGGCGGGAAACTCCTACGGCTGTCACGAGAACTACCTCGTGGCCCGGCACGGGGAGTTCTCCAGGCTCGCGGACATCCTCATTCCGTTCCTGGTGACCCGTCAGCTGCTGTGCGGTGCCGGAAAGGTGCTGCAGACGCCGCGCGGCGCGGTGTACTGCGTCAGCCAGCGTGCCGAACACATCTGGGAAGGGGTCTCGTCCGCGACGACCCGGTCCCGGCCGATCATCAACACCCGCGACGAGCCGCACGCGGACGCCGAGCGCTACCGCCGCCTGCACGTCATCGTGGGTGACTCCAACATGTCCGAGACGACCATGCTGCTGAAGGTCGGCGCCACCGACCTCGTGCTGCGCATGATCGAGGCGGGCACGGTGATGCGGGACCTGACGCTGGAGAACCCGATCCGGGCGATCCGCGAGGTCAGTCACGACATCACCGGTCAGCGCAAGGTGCGGCTGGCCAGCGGCCGGGAGGCCTCGGCGCTGGAAGTCCAGCAGGAGTACTACGAGAAGGCGGTGGACTTCTGCGACCGCCGCGGCATCCGTACGGGCACGGTGGAGCGGGTCCTGGAGCTGTGGGGCCGCACGCTGGAGGCGATCCGGGACGAGCAGCTGGACCGGGTCGCGACCGAGATCGACTGGGTGATGAAGTACCAGCTGATCGACCGTTACCGCGCCAAGAACAACATCACGATGTCGCACCCGAGGGTCGCGCAGATAGACCTCGCGTACCACGACATCCACCGCCGCCGCGGGCTGTACTACCTCCTGGAGAAAAAGGGCCAGGCGGCGCGGGTGTGCAACGATCTGAAGATCTTCGAGGGCAAGTCCGTGCCGCCGCAGACGACGCGGGCCAGGCTGCGCGGCGATTTCATTCGCCGGGCACAGGAACAGCGCAGGGACTTCACGGTCGACTGGGTGCATCTCAAGCTCAATGACCAGGCGCAGCGTACGGTGCTGTGCAAGGATCCGTTCCGGTCGGTGGACGACCGGGTGGAGAAGCTCATCGCGGGAATGTGACCGGTTCCCCGCGCCACGGCGGTGTGTCAACGGCCTTTGCGCCGGTGCACACCGCCGTGTTGTCTCTGGAAAAGCGGTGGTGTTCGGCTCGTGGCGGGGCGGGGTTCAGGTCGTAGAGTGGCGGGCATTGCCCACCCACCCCTCTAGCCCGAGTTGGACTGATGAAGCTCACGAAGAACACCCGCCGTGCCGCGGCCGCGGCGATCGCCGTGCCCGTCCTGTTGTTCACCGCCGCGTGCGGGTCCGACGACGACTCCGCCGCGAGCGTCGCTTCGGTGGAGGGCAAGGCCGGCGAGCAGCCCAAGATCAAGGTCGACAAGGAGGCCAAGGCGCCGGACAAGGCGGTCGTGAAGACCCTCCACAAGGGGACGGGCGCGACCGTCGCCAAGGGTGACTTCGTCCGGCTGGACTTCGTCGGGCAGACGACGAAGGGCCAGGCGCTGGGCAGCAGCTGGACGAAGCAGCCGGGTGCGAAGGCGGACGCGCCGCGCTCGCAGTCCGTGAGCGAGGCCGGCCAGCCCACTCAGCAGCTGCCGGTGCCGCGGGTGGCGCAAGAGGTGCTGGGGAAGAAGGTCGGCACCCGCTTCGAGATCGAGGGCACTGCCAAGGCGCTGGTCGGGGACCAGCTGAAGCCCAACGGCGGGATCAAGCCGGAGGACGGACTGGTCTGGGTCGTCGACGTGACGGCCGCGAAGAAGGCGGACAAGCAGGCGACGGCCAAGGGCGAGCAGGCGGCGCCGGAGGCCGGTATGCCCGAGGTGAAGGCCGAGGGGAAGAAGGCCGCCACGATCACCGTCCCGAAGGGGCAGAAGCCGCCGAAGGAGACGAAGGAGCAGGTCCTCATCAAGGGCGACGGCCCGAAGGTCGAGGCCGGCAAGGGCCTGATCGCGCAGTACACCGGCGTGAAGTGGGAGGACGGCAAGAAGTTCGACTCCTCCTGGGACCACGGTGGCGCGACGGCCTTCCAGATCGGTACGAACGGTGTCATCCCCGGCTGGGACAAGACGCTGGTCGGCAAGCACGTCGGCGACCGTGTCCTGATCGTCGCCCCGCCGAAGGACGCCTACGGTGCCAACCCGCAGTCCGGGCTGTCGAAGAACACCCTGGTCTTCGCGGTGGACATCCTCGGCACGTTCTGAGGCCGTCGGGGCGAACGGCAGCCTGCCGCGGTGATCGTTCCGCCGTGATCTGCGAGACTGTTCCGCGTTGTAGAACGATTCGTTCGTAGGAGCACATACGTGAGCATCGACAAGCCCGAGATCGACTTCCCGGAGGGTCCCGTACCCACCGATCTGGAGATCGTGGACCTGTGGGAGGGTGACGGGCCGGTCGCCAAGGCGGGGGACACCGTCTCCGTCCACTACGTCGGCGTCTCCTTCAGCACCGGTGAGGAGTTCGACGCGAGCTGGAACCGCGGCAAGCCGCTGCAGTTCCAGCTGGGCGCCGGCCAGGTCATCGCGGGCTGGGACCAGGGCGTGCAGGGCATGAAGGTCGGCGGTCGCCGCCGGCTGACCATCCCCGCGCACCTCGCGTACGGCGACCGTGGCGCCGGTGGCGGCCGCATCGCCCCGGGCGAGACGCTGATCTTCGTCTGCGACCTGGTCTCGGTCTGAGACGCGACGCCGGAGCCGGCTGAGCCCGGTCCGGCGTTGATCTTCGGCCACGCGGACACCGTGTCCGGCCGCCGGTCACGTCCTTTCGCGGCGCCGGCCCGGCGCGTGGCGCGAGCAGTGAGGGCCCATGCCCCCTCGGGGGTATGGGCCCTCGGCTTTTGAAGCGGCTCGCGGTAGCGGTACGGTCATCGGTCGAGAGCTAGAGAAAGGGCGTCGATGGCCATTGCCAAGGCCGAGCGGCTGATGAACCTGGCGCTGTGCCTGCTGGGGACCCGGCGCCCGCTCACCAAGCGGGAGTTGCGCGGATCCATCGAGGCGTACGTCGAGGCGTTCGGCCCGGGGGACACCGTGGCGGGCGCGGGCGACGAAGCGTTCAACCGCATGTTCGAGCGGGACAAGGACGACCTGCGTGAGCTCGGCATGGTCATCGAGACCGTCGAGGGTCTGGACGGCGACACCGGCTACCTCGCCCGCCGGGACTCCAACCGCCTCCCGCCGATCACGCTGGACGCCGAGGAGGCCGCGGCCCTGGGCCTGGCCGCGAAGATCTGGCAGCAGGCCCGGCTGGCCGGCGCGGCCAGCGGCGCGCTCCAGAAGCTGCGCGCGGCCGGCATGCCGCTGGCGTCGGAGGACGAGGGCCCGTACGACCCGGCGCAGCCGCACAGCGCCCTGGAGCCCCGCATCCCCGCCCACGAGGCGGCCTTCGAACCACTGATGCTGGCCTGCCGGGACCGCCGGCCGGTCGTCTTCGACTACCGCAAGGGCAACGCGGCGCGGCCCGAGCAGCGCCAGGTGGAACCCTGGATCCTGGAGTGCTGGCGCGGCCACTGGTACCTGGCCGGCTGGGACCGCGACCGCAAGGCCGAACGGGTCTTCCGGCTCTCCCGCATCACCGGCAAGGTCCGCTCGCGCGCCGGAAAGTTCACCGCCGAGGTGCCCGACCACGTGACCGTACGGGAGACGGTGGAGAGCTGGGCGGGCGAGACCGCCACCGGCACCGCCCGTATCAAGCTGCGCGCCGATCACGGCTACCCGCTGCGCGCCCGCGCGCTGTCCGTGCGCGCGGCGGGCGAGGGCTGGGACGAACTGGAGATCCCGTACGGGCACGGGCTGGACGCCTGGCTGGTGGAGCTCGGCCCGGACGTGGTCGTGCTGGAACCGGCCGAGCTGCGGGCCGACGTCGTGGACCGGCTGCGCGCCGTGGCCAAGGGCTGAGGGGAACGACCACATCATGGCGACGAACGCCATCGACCAGACCCGCCGGATGCTGTCCCTGGTGACGTACCTGCGCGAGCGCCCCGGCGCCCACGTCAGCGACGTCGCCCGGGCCTTCGGCATCAGCGAGGACGAGCTGATCGCCGACCTGGACGTGCTGCCCATGTGCGGTACGAGCTTCCGCGGCGGCGACCTGCTGGACATCGACACCGACGGCGACCGCATCTGGTGGCACAACCCGGACGACGTGGCCGAGCCGCTGCGGCTGGCCGCCGACGAGGCGACCGCGCTGCTGGTGGCGGCGCGCGCCGTGGCCACCCTGCCCGGCCTGCGCGAGGGCGACCGGCAGGCGCTGCTGCGGGCCACGGCCAAGCTGGAGGCCGCGGCCGGCGAGGCGGCCGGCGCGAGCTCCCGCCTCGCCGTCACCTTCGAGTCCGAGGGCGGCGTCTTCGCCGACGTGGACCGGGCCATCGCCGAACGCCGCCGGCTGTGGCTGCGCTACTACTCACCGGCCCGCGACGAGCTCACCGAGCGCGAGGTCGACCCCATCCGCCTCTTCACCATCGGCCACACCTACGTCGAGGCCTGGTGCCGGCTCTCCGAGGCGCGCCGCACCTTCCGGCTGGACCGGGTCGCCGAGATCAAGCTGCTCGACGCGCCCTCCGACCCGCCGCCGATCGAGCTGCGGGACCTGTCCGAGGGCCTGGTCCAGCCGGCCGCGGAGGACCCGGAGGTCGTGATCGAGGTGGGGCCCGGCGGCCGCTGGGTCGCCGAGTACTACCCACACGACACCGCCGAGGAGCTGCCCGAGGGCGGCCTGCGCATCACCCTCCGTACGCCGGACCCCGCGTCGCTGCGGCGGCTCGCGCTGCGGCTGGGCCGGGACGGGCGGATCGTCGCTCCGCAGGAGCTGGCGGACAGCGCGCGGGACGCGGCGGCCCGGGCGCTCGCCGCGTACGGCGGCTGAGCGGCGGCCCGGAGCGCAGGACAGTCGAGGAAACAGCAGGGGAGCTGTGAGTGCGAT
Organism: Streptomyces niger; assembly: GCF_000718305.1. Classification (GTDB taxonomy): domain Bacteria; phylum Actinomycetota; class Actinomycetes; order Streptomycetales; family Streptomycetaceae; genus Streptomyces; species Streptomyces niger. Next base: position 35,982 of record NZ_JOFQ01000013.1, on the reverse strand, counting down.
GACGACGGTGCCGACGCCGGCCGCGCCTGTGGTCTTCAAGGCCGCCTGCCCGGACTGCCGCGGCCGCTTCGAGCTGGCCTCGGACGCGCTGCGGCTCGCGATAGGCGGCAGCCGCCGTACCACCTTCTACTCCTTCACCTGCCCCGACTGCGGCTCCGCCGTCCGCAAGCCGGCCGGCGAACGCATCGTGGAACTCCTGACGGGCGGCGGCGTACGGACGCTGCGGCTGCATACGGGGTGACCGCGTCTGCCTACGGGGTGACGACGGCTGCCTTCGGGGTGACGGCGGCGACGGGGCTGCAGGACCGGCGGCCGCACGCGGTTCCGGCGCGCTTCCCCTGGGTAACCCCCCGGTGGGGGAGCGGGCTCGTTCGATTCGCCCCGTAGGCGCCGGTAGGCTCGCCCCATGCTCTGGCCCATGATCGCCATCGCCCTCGGCTTCCTCGGCCTCGCCGTCCTCGGTGTCCTGGCCGTCCGCGTCTTCGTCGAGGTACGCCGACTCGCCCGGCAGGTGGACCACACCTCGCGCCGGATCCAGCAGGCCGCCCAGGATCTGGAGCGGGCCGCCGCGCCGCTCACCGGCGACGCGGGGGCGATGGCCGGAACCCGACGGGAGAGCGTCTGAAAAACGTCCGCCCCTGGGCGGTACGCTGCAAGATGCGGGTCGACGAGCGAGGCGCGGCTCGCAATCGGGAGTATGCACGGGGATTGCCGCCGGTTAACCCCCGCGCGTTACGATCGCTGGCAGCACGGCGAAACGGACGCTTGTCCGACCAGTCGGGCAGCCCCACCCCAGCCGCCTCGGTGAGAAGGTAACCACTTATGTTCACTGGCAAGATCGGCGCTCCCGAGATCATCCTCATCCTCGTCGTCGTCATCCTTCTGTTCGGTGCCAAGAAGCTCCCCGAGATGGCCCGCTCCCTCGGCAAGTCGGCGCGCATCCTCAAGAGCGAGGCGAAGGCGATGAAGTCCGAGGGCTCACAGTCGCAGTCCGCGCCGTCCGACCCGCCGAACGACGCGCAGGGGGAGACGCCGAGGACGATCCAGGCCTCGCCCGGCGACGTGAACAGCTCCCGCCCGGTCGCCGAGCCGACCGACAGCACCACCAAGCGCTGATCCAGGGCCGACTGGGGCGGCGGACCGGTACCGCTGCCCGCCGCACGAGATGAGGACGTGGGTTGCTCAAGTCTGCCCCCACCAAAGAAAAGAAGAACAAGGACCCCGAGGGGCGGATGCCTCTCGCGGAACACCTGCGTGAGCTCCGCAACCGGCTCGCGAAGGCCGTGCTGGCGATTGTCGTGGCGAGCGTCATCGCGGCGTTCTTCTACCAGGACATCATCAACGTCATCACCAAGCCGGTGCTGCAGACGGTGGGGTGCGACCTGTCCTTCGCCGAGCTGGCGAAGAAGCAGGGCGGTGAGACCTGCGCCCGCATCGTGATGATGGACCTGCTCGGACCCTTCACGTTCGCGCTGAAGGTGTCCCTGATGGCGGGCATGATCCTCTCCTCGCCGGTCTGGCTCTACCAACTCTGGGCGTTCCTCGCGCCGGGGCTGCACCGCAGCGAGAAGAAGTACGCGCTGACGTTCGTCGGCGCCGGCTTCCCGCTCTTCCTGGCCGGTGGCTACTTCGCGTACCACGTCCTGCCGACCACGGCCAAGGTGCTCATCGAGTTCACCCCGCCGGGCGTCGACAACCTCGTGACGCTGGAGAAGCTGCTCGACCTCGTGACGCGGATGATCGTGGTCTTCGGCCTCTCCTTCGAGCTGCCGCTGCTCCTCGTCCTGCTCAACCTGGGCGGTGTGCTCACCGGCAAGCGGATGCTCGGCTGGTGGCGCGGCATGATCATGGGCATCACGGTCTTCGCCGCGGTCGCCACGCCCAGCGTCGACCCGGTGTCGATGATCCTGCTGGCGGCCCCCATCGCCGTCCTGTACTTCGCCGCCGTGGGCATCTCGCTCGCCAACGACCGCCGCAGGGCGCGCCTGGCCGGCACCGGACCGGACGACGACGAGGCCTCCGAGCTCGACCTGACCCCCGACGACATCGGGAGCATCGAGCCCGTCGAGGCGCCGCGCGCCCTCCCGACCCAGTCCGCGAACGGCCACGAGCTGGAGCGCCGCCGCGACGACATGGACGACATCACGTAACGCGTCCGCTCCGGTACGGGGTGTACGAGGGCCGGTTCCCGGGGTGGGGCCGGCCCTCGCCGCGTGTACGGGGGCGGCGGATCGCGTGGCATAAAGATCGCGTGACTGTCAGAGGTGGCCGGTAGTCTCGTAGACACGATGACCGAGGACATGTCCCCTGCTGAGCGCTATGCCGCCGCGCGTGTTCGCGCGGCCGAGCAGGCCACCGCACTCTTCCCTTTCAAGGAGATGTACGACTTCGCACTGGACGCGTTCCAGATCGAGGCGTGCGAGGCCCTTGAGGCCGGCAAGGGTGTGCTGGTCGCCGCTCCCACCGGATCCGGCAAGACGATCGTCGGCGAGTTCGCCGTCCACCTGGCCCTGGAGCAGGGCCGCAAGTGTTTCTACACCACCCCCATCAAGGCCCTGTCGAACCAGAAGTACCAGGACCTGGTCAAGCGGTACGGCGCCGAGAAGGTCGGCCTGCTGACCGGCGACAACAGCGTCAACGGCGACGCCCCGGTGATCGTGATGACCACCGAGGTCCTGCGGAACATGCTGTACGCGGGCTCCCAGACGCTGAACGGCCTCGGTTACGTGGTCATGGACGAGGTGCACTACCTCTCCGACCGCTTCCGCGGCGCCGTCTGGGAAGAGGTGATCATCCACCTGCCCGACTCCGTGACGCTGGTCTCGTTGTCGGCGACGGTCTCCAACGCCGAGGAGTTCGGCGACTGGCTGGACACCGTGCGCGGCGACACCGAGGTGATCGTCTCCGAGCACCGCCCCGTGCCGCTGTGGCAGCACGTCCTGGCCGGCCGCCGGATGTACGACCTCTTCGAGGAGAAGGAGGGCGGCGAGCCCGGCCGCGGCAGGCGCGAGGTCAACCCCGACCTGATGCGGCTCGCCCGGCTGGAGAACAGCCGCCCCACCTTCGGCCGGGACAAGCGCCGCGGCCGGAATCTGCGGGAGGCGGACCGCGAGCGGGAGCGGCGCCAGCGCAGCCGGATCTGGACGCCCAGCCGTGCCGAGGTGATCGACCGGCTGGACAACGAGGGCCTGCTCCCCGCGATCACGTTCATCTTCAGCCGGGCCGGCTGTGAGTCGGCGGTGCAGCAGTGCCTGTACTCGGGCCTGCGGCTGAACGACCAGGCGGCGCGGGAGAAGGTCCGCAAGATCGTCGAGGCTCGTACGGCCGGCATCCCCGACGAGGACCTGCACGTCCTGGGCTACTTCGAGTGGCTGGAGGGCCTGGAGCGCGGCATCGCGGCGCACCACGCCGGCATGCTGCCCACCTTCAAGGAGGTGGTCGAGGAGCTGTTCGTGAAGGGCCTGGTCAAGGCGGTCTTCGCGACCGAGACCCTGGCCCTGGGCATCAACATGCCGGCCCGTTCCGTGGTCCTGGAGAAGCTCGTCAAGTGGAACGGCGAGCAGCACGCCGACATCACCCCCGGCGAGTACACCCAGCTGACCGGCCGGGCCGGGCGCCGCGGCATCGACGTCGAGGGCCACGCGGTGGTGCTGTGGCAGCGCGGCATGGACCCGGCCGCGGTCGCGGGCCTGGCGGGCACCCGTACGTACCCGCTGCGCTCCTCCTTCAAGCCGTCGTACAACATGGCGGTCAACCTCGTCTCGCAGTTCGGCCGGCACCGCTCGCGCGAGCTGCTGGAGATGTCCTTCGCGCAGTTCCAGGCCGACAAGTCGGTCGTCGGGATCTCGCGCCAGGTGCAGAAGAACGAGGAGGGGCTGGAGGGCTATCGCGAGGCGATGACCTGCCACCTCGGCGACTTCGAGGAGTACAGCCGGCTCCGCCGGGACCTGAAGGACCGGGAGACGGAGCTGGCCAAGCAGGGCGCGGCGCAGCGCCGGGCCGCCGCGGCGGCGGCGTTGGAGAAGCTGAAGCCGGGCGACGTGATCCACGTGCCGACGGGGAAGTTCGCGGGGCTGGCGCTGGTGCTCGATCCGGGTATGCCGTCCGGGCGGACCAACGGCCATCGCGGCTTCCACGCCGAGGACGGCCCGCGGCCGCTGGTGCTCACCGCGGAGCGGCAGGTCAAGCGGCTGGCGTCGATCGACTTCCCGGTGCCGGTGCAGCCGCTGGACCGGATGCGCATCCCGAAGTCGTTCAACGCGCGCAATCCGCAGTCGCGCCGCGACCTGGCCTCCGCGCTGCGCACCAAGGCCGGGCACATCCCGCCGGAGCGGCATCGCAAGAAGCGGTCGGAGGCCGCCGACGACAAGGAGATCAAGCGGCTGCGTACGGCGCTGCGCGCGCATCCGTGCCACGGCTGCGACGAGCGCGAGGACCACGCGCGGTGGGCGGAGCGGTACCACCGGCTGCGGCGGGACACGCGGCAGCTGGAGCGCCGCATCGAGGGCCGCACGAACACCATCGCGCGCACCTTCGACCGCATCTGCTCGCTCCTGACCGAGCTGGACTATCTGCAGGGCGACACGGTCACGGACGAGGGACGCCGGCTGGCGCGGCTCTACGGCGAGCTGGACCTGCTGGCGAGCGAGTGCCTGCGCGAGGGCGTCTGGGAGGGCCTGTCGGCCCAGGAACTGGCCGCGTGCGCGTCGGCGCTGGTGTTCGAGGCGCGCCAGGCGGACGACGCGGTCGCGCCGAAGCTGCCGTCCGGCAAGGCCCGGGCCGCGCTGGGCGAGATGGTCCGCATCTGGGGGCGGCTGGACGCCCTGGAGGAGGACCACCGGATCAACCAGGCGGAGGGCGTCGGCCAGCGCGAGCCGGACCTCGGCTTCGCGTGGGCGGCGTACCAGTGGGCGTCCGGGGTCGGCCTGGACGCGGTGCTCCGCGAGGCGGAGATGCCGGCCGGCGACTTCGTGCGCTGGTGCAAGCAGCTGATCGATGTCCTCGGCCAGATCGCGGCCGCGGCGCCGGAGGGCAGCACGGTGACCCGGGCAGCGCGCAAGGCGGTGGACGGCGTGCTGCGGGGCGTCGTGGCGTACTCGTCGGTGGGGTGAGCCCCACCGTCCGGCGGCCGAGGCGCACACGCGTCCCGGCCGCCGCTCGGTCGCGTCCTACGCCCTGACCGCGCTCGGCCCCGCGGCGGCACGCCCCGTGGCGTTCCCCTGCGCGGTACGGCTGCGCAGTGCCCGCAAGGCCAGGAAGAGCAGGACGCCGATCGGGGACAGCAGCACGGTCAGGACCAGCAGGGGGCCCATGACCAGCGGGTGGATGCCCAGGCGGCGGGCCTCGCGGTACATCCACTGACCGAGGAAGAGATCCCAGGCGATGACCTGCGCCCAGATGGCCGCCGCGCCGCCGTCCACGGTCATCAGGTCCTGGAACGCGCCCAGTTCGGGGCTCGACACCGCGGACCAGAGCCGCGGGAGGACCGGTACGGCCAGCGCGAGGTAGACCGCGAGGACCGGTATCAGCGGCAGCGGCGAGGCGGCGATCCGGTCGGTCCACCGCCGGCCGGGCGCGAGGATCAGCAGGGCCCAGAAGGGGGCCGCGAGCCAGAACGCGAGATCGAAGAGGACGCGTGTCATGCGGTGAGCTCCTGGGGGCGGGCCGCGGTCTCCGCGGTCTCGTCGTACGGGCGGGTGGGGGCGCGCAGCGCGGCAAGCGTGCCGAGGGCGGTGGCCGTGAGCAGGGCCGCCAGCGCGCCCAGGGTCGGCGCGTCCGGGTGGATCAGCGGCTGGCCGCGCAGTGCCTGCCAGGTGATCAGGGCCAGCAGTCCGGTGAGGAAGCCCGCGGCGACCAGGACGAGCCGCAGCCGTACGCGCTCGGTACGCAGCCTCGGTATGCGGCGGCCGAGGGCGTCGAGGCCGAACAGGAAGAGGGGCAGCAGCTGCAGCGCGTGCATGCCCACGAAGTGCGGTATGCGCAGGTCGCCGCCGGTGGTGCTCCAGCCGGTCAGGGGCATCGCGGGGCCGCCGTCCGGCACGCCGACGCTGTGCGCGCCGACGATCTCCCGCACGCCGTGCGCGGCCGCCGCCTGCTGCTCCGGGGTGGGCGCGAGCATCAGTCCGCCGAGCGCCAGGCCGGCCAGCGCGATCAGTACGCCGAGCCGGACCGCCCAGGTGGCGGCCGGGTCGGCGCCCTGGCCGCGGCGGAACTGGAGCAGGGCGATGACGAGCGTGGCGAGCCACAGGACGACGATGGTCACGCCCATGATCGCGAAGAGCGCCTGGTCGAGCGGGGTGGCGAAGTTGAAGTGGCTGCGCCGGCCGCGGACCGTCTGGCCGACGATGACGGCCATTTCGACGGCGCCGGTGACGGCCACGGCCGTGCCGGCCCACCAGCCGGTACGGCTCCGCGCCGGGGACCGCCCGAGCAGCCAGGCGAGCGTCAGCCCGTAGAGGACGAACGAGACCGAGAACTTCAGCGGCTTGAACCAGATCGGCGCGCCGACGAGCACCCGGTCGTCGGCCGCCGTGCCCACCGCCGAGACGACGGCCAGGGCGGCCATGGCGAGCGAGAACCAGAGCAGTGGGCGGTGCGGTGTCGCGGTGCGCAGGGCAGGCAGGAGTGGAGCGGGCATGAGTGACCCCCGTCATCGTCATGTCGCGAGAATGGATAGTGGCACTTGCCGCTATCTGATAGTGGGACTATCTATGATGGGGAGTGATCTGGCAAGCCTGGAAGGGAAGTGAACGGCGCGTGCGCATCGGCGAGTTGAGCCGGCGGACCGGGGTGGCGGTACCGACGATCAAGTACTACGTCCGGGAAGGCCTGCTCCCGGCAGGCCGCCTGACCAGCCCGAACCAGGCGGACTACGACGAGACGCACGAGCGGCGGCTGCGGCTGGTCCGCGGTCTGATCGAGGTCGGCGGGCTGTCCGTATCGGCCGTGCGTGAGGTGCTGGCGGCGGTCGAGGACACGGACCGGCCCGTGCACAAGGTCCTCGGCTCGGCCCACGAAAGCCTGACGCCGCCGCACGCCGTCGGCGGCGCGGAGCTGGCCGGGGCCCGCGAGGCCGTGGCCGCGCTGGTCGCGCGGCGGGGCTGGCAGACGGCGCCCGACGGCGCGGCGGGCGAGGCGCTCGCCGGTGCGCTGGCCACGCTGCGAGGCCTGGGGCACGGCGGATTCGAGGAGGTGCTCGACGCCTACGCCGATGCCTGCGAGCGGATAGCGACGGCGGACCTGACGTACGTCGGGCGGGCCCCGGACGTGGAACGGCTGGTCGAGGGCGTCGTCGTGGGCACCGTCATCGGCGACGCCGTGCTCTCGGCGATGCGGCGGCTGGCGCACACGGACGCCTCGGCCCGGAGGTACGGCGCGGCGGACGACTGAGGCGCCCGCCGGGGGCGGGCGCCCGGGGAGGGGCCGGCCGGACAGGAGGCGTCCGGCGTGGCCGTCGGTCAGGAGGCGTCCGGCGCGGCGGCCGGCTTCTCCTGCTCCGCCTCGACCGCTTCGTTCCACTCCTTCTTGGAGGCCTGCCAGCCGTCCTCGTCGTGGCCGCGGCGCCAGTAGCCGGAGATGGACAGGTCGGCGCGCGGCACCTCGCGCTCGACGCGCAGCAGGCGGCGCAGCTCCTTCACGAAGCCCGCCTCGCCGTGCACGAACGCCTGGACCCGCCCGGGCAGCCACTCCGTGCCGCGCACGGCCTCGACCAGCCGCTCGCCGACCGGCTCGCCGTTGCGGTGCAGCCAGACGATCTCCGCGCCGGCCGGGGCCCGCAGCTTCTGCTCCTCGCGGGCGTCCGGCACCTCGATGAAGGCGCGCACCACCGCGTCCTCCGGCATCCGCGCGAGCGAGGCGGCGATGGCCGGCAGGGCGCTCTCGTCGCCGGCCAGCAGGTGCCAGTCCGCCGAGTCCTCGGGGGCGTACGCGCCGCCGGGGCCGAGGAAGCGGATCTCCTCGCCGGCCTCGGCCTGCTGCGCCCACGGCCCGGCCAGCCCCTCGTCGCCGTGGACGACGAAGTCGATGGTCATCTCCAGGCTCTGCGGGTCCCAGGCGCGCACCGTGTACGTACGGGTACGGGGCCACTGGTCGCGCGGGAAGTCCGCCCGGATCTGCGCCATGTCGAACGGCTCCGGGTACGTCACGCCCGGCACCGGGAAGAGCAGCTTGACGTAGTGGTCCGTGTACTCCCCGGCGGAGAACTCCGCCAGCTCCGCACCGCCCAGCACGACCCGCATCATGTGCGGGCTGAGGCGTTCGGTGTGCACCACGCGGGCGCGGTGGGTGACGGCCTTCCTGCGGGCGGGACGCTCGGTGGGACGTTCGGCGGGACGGTCTGCTGCCACGGTGGGCCCCCTGGACGGTCTGAGAATAAGTTAGGTACACCTAACCTAACAGCACATCATGAGAGCGTGCTGAGGACGCGCTGGAGTGAACCGCCCAGTCCCCATCGGCCGGCCAGCTCCTCCAGCGTGGCGGGATCGGCCGGTTCCTTCGGCACCGCCGGGTCGAACTCCGGCAGCGCCACGTCCCTCGCGACCTGGACGACCCGGGGCGCCACCTCGATGTAGGGCCGGGCCTCGGCCAGCCGCTTGCGCTGGGTGGGCGTCAGCTTCGCCGCCGGGTCGTCGACCGCGGCCATGATCCCGGCCAGGTCCCCGAAGGACGCCAGCAGCTTCGCCGCGGTCTTCTCGCCGATGCCCGGCACGCCCGGCAGGCCGTCGCTCGGGTCGCCGCGCAGCAGTGCCAGGTCGGCGTAGCCCGCGCCGTCCACGCCGTACTTCTCGCGGAGCCACGCCTCGTCGGTGAGCTGGAGGGTGCCGACACCCTTGAGGGGGTACAGCACGCGGACCCCGCGCCGGTCGTCGACGAGTTGGTAGAGGTCCCGGTCGCCGGTGACGATGTCGACCGGCCCCGCGGCCCGCGTGGCGAGGGTGCCGATGATGTCGTCCGCCTCGTACCCCGCGACCCCGACGCGGGCGATGCCCAGCGCGTCCAGCACCGCCTCGATCACCGGGACCTGCGGCGAGAGGGTGTCGGGGATCTCCTCCGCGTCGGGCTCGGCGGAGCCCTCGGGCGCCTCCTCGGCGACCCGGTGCGCCTTGTACGTCGGGATCAGGTCCACCCGCCACTGGGGGCGCCAGTCGGCGTCCATGCAGGCCACCAGGTCGTCCGGGTGGTGGTCCTGGAGGAGGCGGGCGATGAAGTCCAGCAGGCCGCGGACGGCGTTGACGGGCGTGCCGTCCGGGGCGCGGACCGAGTCGGGCACGCCGAAGTAGGCGCGGAAGTACAGCGAGGCGGTGTCGAGGAGCATCAGGCGTCGAGTCACACGCCGATGATGCCGCACGCCACTGACAGCGCCCGGCGTGTGTCCCCGTTCACCGTGCATCGCGTCTGAGTCGCGAGCAGGCGTGTCCGGGTCGCATGTGACGCCGTATCAAACCTGTGACCTGTGTGAGCCATGCCACTGATGTGTTTGGCGTGAATAAACGGGGGCATGCGCGCACCCGGAGCGGAACCGGTAAGGGATTCAACTTTTCTTTTCCCGGCGCAGGCGGCCCGAAGTCGTGCCGCTCCACGGCCCCTCCCCAGCCTTTCGGCCTGGGGATCACCCATGGCTTGGGACGGGCCGTACCTTGGTTCGACTCGAGAGGTGTATGTGTCCAGGCTGCAAGCCGAGCACCTGTACAAAGTGTTCGGCAGACGACCCGATGACGCCGTGCGGAAACTCGAGGGCGGGGCAACCCGCGACGAGCTGCGCGCCGAGGGTACGACGGCAGCGGTGATCGATGCGTCGTTCACCGTGGACGAAGGCCAGATCTTCGTCGTCATGGGTCTGTCGGGTTCCGGCAAGTCCACGCTGCTGCGCATGCTGAACGGGCTGCTGGAGCCGACCGCGGGCAGTGTGCGGTTCGACGGCCAGGACCTGACCACGCTCAGCCCGAAAGAGCTGCGCCGGGTCCGTTCGCAGAAGATCTCCATGGTCTTCCAGCACTTCGCGCTCTTCCCGCACCGCAGCGTGCTGGAGAACGCCGCGTACGGGCTGGAGGTGCAGGGCGTACCGAAGGCCGAGCGGCAGAAGCGTGCCCATGAGGCGCTGGAGCTCGCGGGCCTGAAGGGCTGGGAGAAGTCTTGGCCCGACGAGCTGTCCGGCGGCATGCAGCAGCGCGTGGGCCTGGCCCGTGCGCTGGCCACTGACGCGGACCTGCTGCTGATGGACGAGTCCTTCAGCGCGCTGGACCCGCTGATCCGCCGCGACATGCAGGACCAGCTGCTGGAACTGCAGAAGACGCTGAAGAAGACGATCGTCTTCATCACCCACGACCTGAACGAGGCCATGCGGCTCGGCGACCGGATCGCCGTCATGCGCGACGGCCGGGTCGTCCAGAACGGCACCGCCGAGGACATCCTCGTCCGGCCCTCCAACGACTACGTCGCCTCCTTCATCCAGGACGTCGACCGCACCCGCGTGCTGACCGCGGGCGCGATCATGACGGACGTGGCGTCGGTACTGGGCGGCAAGGACGCCAACGGCCAGGAGATGTCCACCGCCGAGCGGTTCCGCGCCGCGGCGCCCGCCACGGTCACCGAGGACACCCCGCTCGTCGACCTGTTCGCGCCCTGCTCGGCCAGCACGGTCCCGGTGGCCGTCGTCGACGCCGCCGGTGAGCTGGTCGGCGCCGTGCCGACGCAGCGGCTGCTCGCCGTGCTCGGCGAGGCCGAGGCGGACACCGCACCGGCCGCCGGCGTACCCGCGCAGCCGGCCTCCGCGGACGCGAAGCAGCCGGAGGACAAGCAGCCGGAGGACGCGAAGCCCGCGGACGTCACGCCCGAGGACAAGCAGCCCGAGGACGCGAAGCCGACGGACGCCGACACGGTGGAGAAGAGCGGCGAGGACACGACCGGCGACGGCAAGTCCGCCGATGACAAGACCGGCGACGACAAGCCCGCCGACGGGAGCAAGGTGATCGCCGGTGCCTAGGATCGAGATCGGCGCCTGGGCCGACGCCGCAGTCGACTGGCTGCGGTCGAACGTCGCCTGGCTCTTCGACGCCATCACCAGCGTGCTCAACGCGGTGTACGGCTTCTTCCACATGGTGCTCGCGGCGCCCGAGCCGCTGTTCCTCGCGGGCATCCTCGCGGTGCTCGCCTGGTGGCTGCGCGGCTTCCTCGCCGCCGTACTGACCTTCCTCGGCTTCGTACTGATCGACTCGATCGAACAGTGGGACGCGACCATGGAGAGCCTCTCCCTGGTCCTGGTGGCCTGCCTGGTCATCGTCGTCATCTCGGTGCCGCTGGGCATCTGGGCCGCCCGCAACCGTGCGGTCAGCGGCGCGGTGCGCCCGGTCCTGGACCTGATGCAGACGATGCCGGCGATGGTGTACCTGATCCCGGGCATCCTCTTCTTCGGCCTCGGCGTGGTCCCCGGCATCGTGGCGACCATCGTCTTCGCCATGCCGCCCGCCGTCCGCATGACCGAGCTGGGCATCCGGCAGGTCGACGCGGAGCTGGTGGAGGCGGCCGACGCCTTCGGCACGCACCCGCGCCGCACGCTCTTCCGCGTGCAGATCCCGCTCGCGCTGCCCACGATCATGGCCGGCATCAACCAGGTCATCATGCTGGCGCTGTCCATGGTCGTCATCGCCGGCATGGTCGGCGGCGGCGGTCTGGGCTCCTCCGTCTACGACGCGATCAGCTCCGTCGACGTGGGTCTGGGCACCGAGGCCGGTCTCGCGGTGGTCATCCTCGCCATGTACCTGGATCGGATGACCGGCGCCCTGAACCAGCGGGTCTCGCCGCTCGGCCGGCGCGCGCTGGCCAAGGCGCAGGCCGCGCTCGGCGGCTGGAAGTTCCTGCAGTGGCGCCCGGCGACCTCGCTCGCGATGGTCGGCGTGGTCGTGCTCGCGCTGGCCGCGGGCGGCATGAACGCCTTCGGCGGCAAGAGCGAGAACTCGGCCGCCGGCATCGGCGACGGTCGGACGATCAACCTCGGCTACGTCAACTGGGACGAGGGCAAGGCCACCACGTACCTGTGGAAGGAGCTGCTGGAGCAGCGCGGCTTCAAGCCCAAGGCGCAGGCCCTGGAGGCCGGCGCGCTCTACACGGGCCAGGCCCAGGGCGACATCGACGTGCAGACCAACTCCTGGCTGCCGGTCACCCACGCCTCGTACTGGAAGAAGTACAAGAACAAGCTCGAGGACTACGGCGCCTGGTACGACAAGACCTCCCTGGAGATCGCCGTACCGTCCTACGTCAAGGGCGTGAAGACGCTCGACGACCTCAAGGGCAAGGGCAAGGAGTTCGGCGGCAAGATCGTCGGCATCGAGCCGGGCGCCGGCGAGATGAAGATCGTCAAGGACAAGGTCCTCAAGGACTACGGCCTGGCCGGCGAGTACAAGCTCCAGCAGTCCAGCACCTCCTCGATGCTGGCCGAGCTGGACCGCTCGATCAAGGCCAAGAAGCCGGTCGCGGTGACCCTGTGGTCCCCGCACTGGGCGTACAGCAAGTACAAGCTGACCAAGCTCAAGGACCCCAAGGGCTCCTTCGGCTCCGGTGACGGCATCCACGCCCTCGGCCGCAAGGGCTTCTCCAAGGACGAGCCGCAGGTTGCCTCGTGGATGAAGAACTTCCACCTGGACGAGGGGCAGCTCACCAGCCTGGAGGCGGAGATCCAGGACGCCGGCAAGGGCCACGAGCAGGACGGCGTCAAGGCCTGGCTGAAGAAGAACCCGGGCATGGCCGACAAGCTGGCCCCGGCCCCGGGCGCCTACGCCAAGGGCAAGGACGCCGGCGCCGCGCCGAACATCGGCTACCCGTCCTGGGACGAGGGCATCGCCACCTCCTTCCTGTGGAAGTACGTCCTGGAGCAGCGCGGCTACAAGCCGAAGATGCGCAACCTCGACGTGGGACCGATGTGGACCGGCATGTCCACCGGCCAGGTCGACGTGGAGATGGACGCCTGGCTGCCGGTCGCGCAGAAGCAGTACTGGGACAAGTACAAGAACGATCTCGTCGACCTCGGTGCGTGGTACGACAAGACGTCCCTGGAGATCGCGGTGCCTTCCTACGTGAAGGGCGTGAAGACCATGGACGATCTGCGTGAGCACAAGGACGAGTTCAAGGGCAAGATCATCGGCATCGAGCCGGGCACCGGTGAGATGAAGCGCCTGAAGAGCAAGGTCCTGCCGGCCTACGGCATCAAGGACATGAAGGTCACCGAGGCCGGCACCAGCGCCATGCTCGCCGAGCTGGAGCGGTCCTACGCCAAGAAGGAGCCCATCGCGGTCGTCCTGTGGTCGCCGCACTGGGCGTACGACAAGTACGACCTGACCAAGCTGAAGGACCCGAAGGGCACCTGGGGCGCCAACAACCAGATCAAGTCGCTCGCGAACAAGAGCTTCCCCAAGAAGTTCCCCGAGTTCAGCAAGTGGCTGAAGAACTGGCACATGCAGCCCGAGGAACTGGCGAGCCTGGAGCAGGCCGTCAACAAGGCCGGCACCGGTCATGAGGAAGAGGGCGTCAAGAAGTGGGTCGAGGCCCACCCGGGCATCGTCGACAAGATGGCGCCGGTGAAGTGACACCGTGACGCCGAACCGGTCCTGACCGGTCGCCCCTCCCTGGTACGGGCCCCGCCACCGCACTCCGGTGGCGGGGCCCGTCCGCGTGTCGGCACTCCGACGACGGGGCCCGTCCGCGGTCGGCAGGCCCTGTCGCGGGGCCTACGGTGGGGCGATGACCTCTCACGCTCCCGTACGCAAGGTGGTCTCCCTCGTCCCGTCCCTGACTGAGGCCGTCGCCGCCACCGGGCCCGAGCTGCTGGCCGGCGTCACCGACTGGTGCAGCCACCCCGCCGGCCTCGACGTCCCGCGCATCGGCGGCACCAAGAACCCCGACACCGCGCGGATCGCGGCGCTCGCCCCCGACCTGGTGATCGCCAACGAGGAGGAGAACCGCCCCGCCGACCTCGCCGCGCTCCGCGCCGCCGGGCTGGACGTGCTCGTCACCGAGGTCCGCGACCTGCCGCAGGCCTTCCGCGAGCTGGACCGTGTCCTGGTACGCGGCTGCGGGCTGCCCCGCCCGAGCTGGCTGGACGACGCGGAGGCGGCCTGGCGCGAGGTCCCGGCGTACGACCCGCCGCTCACCGCCGTGGTGCCGATCTGGCGGCGGCCGTGGATGGTTCTCGGCCGGGCCACCTTCGCGGGTGACCTGCTGGCCCGGCTGGGCGTCCGCAACCTGTACGCGGACCACGCCGACCGCTACCCGAAGATCCCCCTCGACGAGCTGAACGCCCGCGGCGCCGACCTCGTCGTCCTCCCCGACGAGCCGTACCGCTTCACCGCCGACGACGGCCCCGAGGCGTTCCCGGGGATGCCCGCCGCGCTCGTCAGCGGCCGCCATCTCACCTGGTACGGCCCGTCGTTGGCGGCGGCTCCCGGGGTGCTGCGGACGGCGCTGGAGGCGGCCGTACGGCGGTAGCGGCGGCGCGCCGGCAGCCACCTGCCGGCACACCGCCCGGGGCGCAGGCCTGGGCGCGGGCCCGGGCGCGGTCCTGCGCGCGGGTCCGGGCGGGCGTCAGGTAGACGTCGCCGTAGCCGTGGCTGTAGCCGTAGCCGTAGCCGTCGATGCCGCGGCCGAGGCGGGCGGCGCGAGGAGCGTGCCCCGGACGAGCCCGCGGGCCGTATACACGAAGGCCGTCAGCCAGCCCGCCACCAGGAGCAGGTACAGCCCGACGGTGAGCCAGTCGTACAGGACCAGTCCGGTGTGCCCGGCCAGCCCGGCGGCGCCGGTGACACACGTACCGACAGGGAAGGTGAACGCCCACCAGGTCATCGAGAAGCGCATCCCGCCGCGGAACGCGCGGGCCACCAGCGCGGCGGAGAGCAGCAGCCACAGCAGCGCGAACCCCATCACCGGCACGCCGTACAGCACGGCGAAGGCGGTCATCGCGCCGCTGTACGCGGAGCCGGCGGCGGGCGCGGCGTTCGCGAGGTTGCCCACCGCGGTCGTGGACTGGCCGAGCGGGCCGAGCACGAGGACCAGCGCGGGCGTCGCGGCGAGCGGCAGCGGGCCGTGGTGGATCAGCCGGGAGAGCACCAGCGGCAGCATGGCCAGCACGGTCAGCAGGGACAGCCCGAACATGCCGTAGCAGCCCAGCAGCAACGCCTCCCGCCACTGACCGGCCGGCAGATGCGGGATCAGGCCGGGCCCGATGGCCGCGGAGACCATCGGGGCGACGATGGGCAGCAGCCAGGCGGGGGAGGCCGAGCCGACGTCGATACGGTGCCGGGTCACCATCAGGTACGGCACGGCCGCCGCCGCGGCCAGCCCGGTCACGGTCCCGGCGACCCACAGCACACTGTCCACCGCCACCGCCGGGGACAGACCGATCACGTCCTTGCCCACGGCGAGCGTGCCGCCGCCGACCGCCAGCAGCGCCATCGCCAGGCAGCCGTGGAACGGGGCCACGGCCGGATCGAGCAGGTGCGCCCTGGCCTGGTCGGTGTGGCGGACCCAGTGCGCGGCGCGGGCGGCGAGCAGCACGGCCAGCAGGACGGCCGACAGCGCCCAGACGGCTTCGTACGCGGAACGCAGTACGCCTGAGTGCACCGGGAGGGTGGCACCGGCGTTGGCGACGATCGCCGTACCCATGACGGCGGCGTACCAGTTGGGGCCGAGGTGCCGTACGGAGCCACGGGGACGGCCGTCGGAACCGGTCACCGGACGGGAACTGGAATGCGCGAGGGTTGCCATGCCACCAGCGTTTCGCCACACGCCGGGTTCCACCAGGGGGCTCACTCCTATGAGGACATAAGCTGGTCTTATGAGCGAAGCGGAGCGGGAACAGGAAGGAAGTGTGCCGGAAGCGGCGCACCGCGGCCGGCCGGCGCAGGACGGCGGACCGGCGCACGGTGGCCGGCTGGCGCACCGCGTCCCGGACCTCGGCGCGCTGGAGCTCCTGCTCGCCGTGGCCCGGCTGGGCAGCCTGGGCCGCGCCGCGAAGGAGCTGGGCATCACCCAGCCCGCCGCCTCCAGCCGACTCCGTGCCATGGAGAGCCAGTTGGGCGTCGGCCTCGTCGAACGCTCACCGCGCGGCTCCCGGCTCACCGATGCCGGCGCGCTCGTCACGGACTGGGCGCGGCGGATCGTGGAGGCGGCCGAGGCCTTCGACGCGGGCGCGCAGGCGCTGCGGGCCCGGCGCGACTCCCGGCTCCGCGTGGCCGCGAGCATGACCATCGCCGAGTACCTCCTCCCCGGCTGGCTGATCGCGCTGCGCACCCAGCGCCCGGACACCGCGGTGTCGCTGTCCGCGGGCAACTCCGCCGTGGTCGCGGAACGGGTCCTCTCCGCCGAGGCCGACCTCGGCTTCGTCGAGGGCCTGGACGTACCGCCCGGGCTGGACGGCGCGGTCATCGCCCACGACCGCCTGATGGTGGTCACCGCCCCGTCCCACCCATGGGCCCGCCGTCGCACCCCCTTGACCGGCCGCGAACTGGCCGCCACCCCCCTGATCCTCCGCGAACAGGGCTCCGGCACCCGCCAGGTCCTCGACGCGGCCCTGGCGCTCTGCGGCCCCCTTGCGCCCCCACTCCTCGAACTCGCCTCCACCACCGCGGTGAAAGCCGCCGCAGTCAGCGCCGCCGGCCCCTCGGTCCTCAGCGAACTCGCCGTCGGCGAAGAACTGGCAGCCCGCCGTCTGGTGGAAATCCCGGTCCCGGGCATTCCCCTCGGCCGCGACCTCCGAGCGATCTGGCCCACAGGCCAACGCCCTACGGGGCCGGCGCGGGAGTTGCTGGGACTGACGCGGGCGGTGCCCTGACCGGTGCGGTGACGGGCAGGGCAGAGGCCGAGCCGGACCGGGCTGAGAGCCTCTCGGGCCCCGGCGGACGCTGTCGCGGCCAGCTGCGTCTGCGGCCTTCCCGGGCCTTCCCGCGCGGCGAGCCGGTCCGCCCGCTCGTCGGCCTCGCGGTCGCGCTGGTTTCCCGGGCGCGGCCACCTCGTAGTTCCACCGTTCGGCGGCGTCTGACCTGTGCCGGGCCGGGCAGGCGCCGGGAGCACGGGACGGCACAGATGCCAGCGCTCGGGGAAAGCGTGCCGTGCAGCCCGCGACGTCGCGAAAGCCTCAGTGGGTACGAGCGGGGCGGTACTGCGAGCGCAGCGCCGCCCCGCTCACACACTCATGAGCCGGGACCACGTCCACCGGCACGGCATGAGACCTCAGCGGATCGACACCACATCGCGACTCGTAGCCCGCGCAGTCCTGGGCCGTGCGGGCCGGCACTGCTCCTGGGATCGCAGAGCCGGCGACAGAGGGTGCGTGTCAGTGATGGCCGGGAGATTCCGGTGTGAAGTTTCGGGCCGGCCGGGGTGGCGACTCGGCGGTTGCCTTCACAGCCGCGGCGGCCAACTGCTCTCGGACGGCCTTGGACAGAGCGGGCCCGTGAACGGCGCCCACCACGTCCCCGGCCAGACGGTGCAGCTTGGTGTTGGTTTTCTGTGAGGTGGTGACCAGCACGTCCCAGGCTCCGTCGGGGCTCAGGCCGAAGCTGACCATCAGGATGCCGCGTGCCAGGTCGATGATCGGACGGGTCTGGATGGCCCGTCGCAGTTGGGCGTTGACGGCATGCGGGTCCTGCGCAGTGTTGTGGTCGGAGCGTGCGTCCTGATCGGTTGACTGCGCGGTGTTCCTGTTGTTCGGGCTCGGGGGCGCGAACAGCGTCCGGATACCGGTCAGGTCAAGCCGTCGCTCCACCGCGGGGCTGCTGGAGCAGATGATGACGGTCTTGCCCCGTTCGAAAGCCCGTCGGCGCAGGTCGAGCAGCAGGTAGACGCCGGAGGAATCGCACGACTTCACTGCGCTCAGGTCCAGATCGATGCCTTCGACCGAGATGCCGAGGGCTTGCTGCACGATCGAGGAGACTTGGTGGCCGTCGTCAGGACCGAGGTCCGCATGCACGGTCACCCTCATTCGATCGCCGGACGAAGCGATGTCGA
This sequence comes from Streptomyces niger, assembly GCF_000718305.1. Taxonomy (GTDB): domain Bacteria; phylum Actinomycetota; class Actinomycetes; order Streptomycetales; family Streptomycetaceae; genus Streptomyces; species Streptomyces niger. The sequence goes on along the minus strand of NZ_JOFQ01000013.1, from coordinate 17,991 downwards.
ATGTAGCCGCCGAAGGCGGCGTCCGGCCGGCCTCCGGGGGTGCGCCGCTTCCCCCAGGAAGGGACTGCTCAGAGTACGCAGGCTCCGGCATGGCCTTACTCCCTGTGCTACCTGTCTGCGCTGGCTCGCACTCAGGCTGCCCACTCCGACCCACACAGGTCAATTGATACAGGAAAAAATGTGCATGCTTTGGGATGCGTGCAACCGCGTGCGCCCTATGGTTGAAGTCCATGAATGGAGTACCTCAGCCACACACCGGATGGACGTTCGTCACCAACCACGCACGGGTACTGGCCGCCATCGCCGACAACCGGCATGTCCGCATCCGTGACCTCGCTGCCCACTGCCGGCTCACCGAACGCGCCGTCCACGGCATCATCGGTGACCTGGAGCGCGAGGGGTATCTCTCCCGCACCCGCGAAGGACGCAGCAACGTGTACAAGGTCGACCCCGGCAGGGTGCTGCGCCACCCGGCCGAGTCCGGCCTGACCGTGGCCGGCCTGCTCTCCCTGCTCATCCGGGACGAAGCCGAACACACCGCGGACCCCGACAGCGACCGGGCGCCCGATCCCCCTTGAAGGACGTCTCACGTGGCGAAGTCTCGACACGGGCCGCTCGCTGACGCGTCGATGAAGTTCGGCGTCGAGGAACTGCGCGGCACGCTGCGTCTGCGGCGGGCCGAACCGGGGACTGCTGTGACTGCCGCGGGGGCACGGCCGCTACAGGTCGAGGCGAGGCTCCGAGCGATCGAGAGTGAGGGGCGCATGCCCACGAAGGGTGCGGCGGGCGGACCACGGTGGTGTCCCGTCACGGTGTGGCGCGCCCGCCGACTTGCAGGAGGCCGCACGGGGGAGACGCCGGAGCGGATGGTGTCGTGTGCAGCCGCCGGCACTCAGCATCCCGCTGCCGTCGTGGGTTGGGTACCCAGGACCGCCCGTGTCGTACAGGTCACTCTCGTCCAGCTGCTCGCCGCTGGCCGGCGGCCTCGCGGGCGCGGTATTCCTCGGCGAGGTCGATGCCGGGGAGTAGCAGTCGACGGCGTCGGCGTTGTTCCGGCCCCGGGCGACGACCGCACCGACGAGCGCGGACAGCGTTTGCCGGGGAACGCCGAGCCAGTCGGCCCACGATGTCCAGTAGCGGTCGTCGCGCACCAGCGTCTCGCCGATATCGAAAGCCACAGCTCGGATCATGCCGGCACCCTACGGGCGCCCCTCGGGCGGCGCGCAGCGGTGGCCTGCCGTGGCCCAGGTGGCGAGTTGTATCGGCGGGGGAAAGCCGGCCCGCACCCTCGTGACACAGGGCATCAGGAGGCCGTCAGGGTGCCGGCGAGTTCTTCCTGGCGTTGCTTCAGGTTCTCGAATGCCGTGATGACGTCGCATGCGAACTCCTCGGGCCACGGTGTTCTCGAATGCCAGCGGTAGGGCACGCCCTCTTCCTTCCAGCGGAGATGGCTCACGTGCCAGGAGTTGTGGTGGTCCAGGAACGCCAGGTACGAGGCGGGCATGTGTGCGGCGTCGATGAGGTGGGCCTTGGCGGCCAGTAGATTCTGTATCGCGCGGTTTCTCGGCATCAGGTCGTTGTCCACCCAGAACAGCCAGGTGTCCAGCTGCGCACCGCTGAGGGTGCCACCGGACGGCATGAATTCGCGGCCGACCGTCTCGCAGAAGTCCCTGAAGGAGGAGCGTCCTTCAAGGAATAGGCGCACGCCCAGGCTAACGCCGCGTCAGGAACCGCCCGTACCGGGGTCACCGGGTCTGCGCGGGAGGCTGTCGGCGGGCGGGCTTTTCGGACGCGTTCCGTGGTGCGTGAACACCGCCGTCAGCACCACCGCCGTGATGGCGCCCGCGGGGACGCCGCTGCCGAAGAGGGTGCGGGCCCAGACGGGGAGGGGCTCGTACAACTCGGGGGCGAGGACGGGGAGGAGGCCGGCGAGGAGGGTGAGGGCGACGACCGTGATGACCGGGCCCTCGAAGGTGTCGGCGCGGCGGAGCATGCCGAGGCCCATGGCGGCGATGACGGCGTAGATGACCAGGCCGGCGCCGCCGACGACCGGGGTGGGGAGTGCCGCCAGTAGGCGGGAGATCGGGGCGAGCAGGCCGATGAGGATGAGGAGCGTGCCGGCGCCGGCGGTGACGAAGCGGCTGCGGACGCGGGTGAGTTGGACGAGGCCGATGTTCTCGGCGCTGGTGACCATGATGGAGGTGCCCAGCAGGCCTGCCGCGAGGGAGGTGAGGGCGTCGGCGCGGACCGTGCGGGGGACGTCGCGGGCGGGGTCCGGGTCGCGGCCCACCGCCTCGCTGTTGAGGACCGTCTGCCCGGTGGCCTCGGCGAGGGAGGCGAGGGTGAAGACGATGAGGGGGATGGCGGCGAGCAGGTCGAAGTGGGGGGCGCCGTACGGGAAGGGGTGGGGGAGGGCGAGTACCGGGCCGGTGGCCGGGGCGGCGTGCGTGCCCGTATCGGTCAACAGGGCGGCGGCCGTGCCCGCTGCGATGCCCATCAGTACGGACATCTGCCGCCACACGCCGGGCAGTACGAGGTAGCAGAGTGCGGTGGCGCCGATGGTGACGAGGGCCAGCCAGGTGTCGTGGGCGATCATCGGCGCGGTGACGTCGACCATGTTGATGCCGATGAGGAGGACGGTGGTGCCCAGGACGACCGGTGGGAAGAAGCGGACGATGCGGCGGTAGAGGGGGAGGACGGCGAGGAGGAAGGCCGCGGCGATGAGGACGGAGCCGGAGGCGGTGGCCGGGCCGTGGTCCTTCGCGGTCTGGAGGAAGATGGCCACGGCCGCGCCGCCCGGGAGCATGACGAACGGCAGCCGGGCGCCGATCCGGAGGACGCCGAGGGACTGGAGGAGGGCCCCGGCCCCGCACAGCGCGAGGGTCGCGCTGAGCAGGGCCGCCGTGCGGTCCGGGGACAGCCCGAGGCCGGTGGCGATCAGGAAGGCCGTGGAGACCGGGGCCGCGAGCATCGCGAGGACGTGCTGCGCGGCCAGTGGGAGGAGCCGGTGCAGCGGGAGGCGTTCGTCCACCGGGTGGACCGGCCGGCCGTCGGGACCGGACGGTCCGTCAGGGGTGTCGCCTCCGGTACGGGTGGTGCCGGCGGGGACGGCCACCGGTCACCCCTGCTCCGGCAGCCAGGGCAGTTCCTCGGCGCCGTAACGATAGGCGCGGAACAGGGCGTTGTGCTGGGCCGGGAAGATCCGGCCGACCTCCGGCTCGCGGTAGCCGCCGAAGTGCGGGACGACGTACTCCCAGCAGAGGTAGCCGTCGGCGGTGACCTCGAAGATACGGCCCGCGGGGGAGTCGCAGACGAGTGTGTTGCCGTTGGGGAGGCGTTGCGCGCTGCCCATGAAGGGGGCGAAGAAGGCTTCGCGGGCGGGGTCGTGGTACTCCCAGGCGATCTTTCCGGAGGACCGCTCGACCTCGATGACGCGGGAGAAGGGGACGTCCCGGTGCGGGCGGAAGACGCCGTTGTCGAAGATCAGGATGTTGCCGTTGGGGAGTTCGGTGGGGTTGTGCTGCTGGGAGACGATGCCGGGCTCGGTGCGCCAGATGATCTTTCCGGTGGCGCGGCTGATGACGATGACTGCTGAAGCGCTGCGGAGGCTGGCGAGGATGTTGCCGTCGGCGAGCGGGAGGACGGCGTTGATGAGGGGGTAGTGCTCGCGCGAGTAGTCGGGGTGGAGGGGATACTCGTCGCGGTCGAGGTGGTCGGACACCCGCCAGGACCAGAGTTCGCTGCCGTCCGCGTCGACCTCCTTGATGGTGTCGGCCCAGACGGTCGGGCCCTCGGCGGTGGTCGGCTCGGAGCCGGGGACGCCGCCGCGTACGGCTGCCGCGGCGTCGCCCGTGAGCGGCTCCAGCGCGGCGTAGAGGATGCGGCCGTCGCCGAGGTGGTGCGCGTCGTGGTGCTGGAGCGGGTCGATGTGCTCGCGGACGACGGTGCCGTCGGGGGTGATCTCCTGCATCACGCCGCCGCGGTACTTGTGCCACATCGGGAACAGGGCTTCCTGGTCGGGCAGTACGCCGTTGTAGGCCAGGTTGCCGTTGGGGAGGATGCGGGCGTGCCGGCCCGGGCGGTAGGGGAGGTTCCACTGGTGGACGACCTTGCCGTGCAGGTCGACGAGGTAGACCTCGCCGGAGCCGGTGAGCGGCGCGTAGAGGGTGTAGCCGGGGTACGCGACGTCCTCGTCGAGCGCGAGCAGGCCGGTGCCGCGGCGGCGGCGTGTGTTTTGATCGACAGCGGTCATGGCGGAGCCCTCTCTCGTCAAACTTTGTTTGATGGCGTCAAACAGGTTCGATGCTAGAGGGCATTCGTTGCAACGCTGTGAACGTGGCGATAAAGGGGAGAAGGAGTGCGGGATGCGTGAAGATCAGGGGGCGCCGCAGGTCGGCCGGGCCGTGCGGCGCCGCCGCCGCGCGCTGGACCTCACGCTCGCCGAACTGGCCGGGCGCACCGACCTGTCCAAGCCCTTCCTGAGCCAGGTGGAGAACGACCGCGCCCGGCCGAGCATGCGCTCGCTCCAGCGCATCGCCGACGCCCTGGAGACCACGGCGGTCCAACTGCTCGGCGCGGCCGAGGACCGGCGGGCCGTCGACGTGGTGCGCGCGGACCCCGCCGCGGCGCTGGCGGACGGCGCGGCGGGCGCGGTACGGCCGCTGGTCCGCGGCCAGCAGCAGCTGCACGCGCTGGAGTTCACCGGCACCCACGAGTGGGGGCGGGAGTTCCGGCACCCGAACGACGAGCTGCTGTACGTGATCGAGGGTGCCGTGGAGGCGGAGGCCGAGGGGCAGCGGTACGAGCTGGGCCGCGGCGACACCCTGTACTGCACGGGCGGGGTGACGCACCGCTGGCGCGCCCAGGAGCCGGGCGCGCGGGTGCTGCTGGTGGGGGTCGCGGACGACGTCGGTCTCTGACGCCGCCCGGGAGGACGGGTACGGCAGCGCTACGTATCGCGGGCGGTTGACGGTGCGTCAGGGGGTGGCGGCCGTCACCAGCGCCTGCATCACCCGCAGGTCGTCGTCCGCCTCCGGGTGCCACTGCACGGCCAGCGCGAAGGCCTCGGCGTCCGGTACCTCCAGCGCCTCCGGCGTGCCGTCCTCGGCGTACGCGGAAGCCACCAACCCGCGGCCGAGCCGGTCCACGGACTGGTGGTGGTAGGTCGGTACGGACACCGGCTCGGGCAGGACCGCGGCGAGCCGGGTGTTCGGCACCGGTTCGACCTTGTGCCGGGCGAAGACGCCGGGCGGGCCGCCGTGCCCGTCCAGGTGCTGGTGCAGCGTGCCGCCGAGGGCGACGTTCAGCAGTTGCATGCCGCGGCAGATGCCGAGCAGCGGGGTGCCGGAGTCCAGCGCCGCCTGGATCAGCGCGAGTTCCCAGGCGTCGCGGGCGAGGGCGGCCGGTCCGGTGCGCGGGTCGGTTTCCGCGCCGTACCGCTCCGGCCGGACGTCCGGGCCGCCGGCGATCACCACGCCGTCCAGGCGGGCGACGACGGCCGCGGCCGCCTCCCGGGCCTCGTCCCGGTCGAGGTCCGGCTCGTGCGGCGGCAGCATGGCGGCGAGGCCGCCGGAGTTCTGTACGAGGCGGTGGTAGCCGGCCGGCAGGAGTGCGGCCGGGAGAGACCAGACACCCCAGCGGGCCTCGGCCTCCAGGTAGGTGCTGATGCCGATGAGGGGCTTGGACAAGGGATCCTCCGGTCGGTGAGGGCGGTGTCGTGGGCGGACGGTCAGTCGCGTTCGAGTTCGGCCTCGGCCGCCGCCAGCGCGGCGAACTCCTCCTCGGGTGCCGCGGCCACCAGCCGGTGCCGCGAGTAGAGCGCGAAGTAGGCCAGCGCGACGGCGTACACGACGAGTGCGATGACGGCCGCTTCCTTGTCCACCAAGAATGTCGCCACCAGTGCCGAGCAGGCCAGGACGAAGGCGATCGAGGAGGTCAGGACGCCACCGGGGGTGCGGTACGGGCGCGGCAACTCCGGCTCGCGGCGGCGCAGCACGATGTGGGAGAGGGCCATCAGGGCGTAGGAGATGGTGGCGCCGAAGACCGCGACGTTCAGCATCCGGGCGCCGTCGCCGGTGGCCGCGGCGAGCGCGAAGCCCAGCGCGCCGGGGACGAGCAGGCCGAGGTAGGGGGCCTTGCGGCGGCTGGTGAGGGAGAGGAAGCGGGGCAGGTAGCCGGCCCGGGAGAGGGCGAAGAGCTGCCGGGAGCCGGCGTAGATGAGGGAGAAGAAGGAGGCGATCAGGCCGGCCAGGCCCGCGTAGTTGACGACGCGGGAGGCGACGGTGGGCTCGCCGTGCGGTTGGAGCGCCTGGACGAGGGGGTCGCCGACGGACCGGATGGCGGCGGCGCCGCGCGCCCCGGTCGCGGTGAGGAAGGTGACCAGGGCGAGGAGGAGCAGGACGCCGATCGCGGCGGCCATGGCCTTCGGCAGCGTACGGGCCGGGTCCTTGGTCTCCTCGGCGGCCAGCGGCACGCCTTCGATGCCGAGGAAGAACCACATGCCGAACGGGAACGCCGCCCAGATGCCGAGCAGGCCGAAGGGCAGCCAGGAGGACGCGCCGAAGGCGTGCTCGTCGGCCGGTATGTCGTTCAGGGCGCTCACGTGGAAGTCGGTGGCCGCGGCGAGCGCGAAGACGACCAGGGCCGCGACCGCGATGGCGGTGACGACGAGGCTGAAGCGCAGTGCCTCGCCCACGCCCCACAGGTGGATGCCGATGAAGATGACGAAGCAGGCGAGGTAGACGGGCCAGGAGGAGGTCAGCCCGAAGAGGCCGAGGGATTCGACGTAGTCGCCGATGAAGATGGAGATCGCGGCGGGCGCGAGGACGTACTCGATGAGGATGGCGGTACCGGTCAGGAAGCCGCCCCAGGTGCCCAGCGCCCGGCGCGCGAAGCCGTAGCCGCCGCCCGCCGTGGGCAGCACGGACGCCAGCTCGGCGAGCGCGAAGACCAGGCAGGTGTACATCAGGCCCATCAGCACGGCAGCGACCGCCAGGCCGCCGAAACCGCCCTGGGCCAGGCCGTTGTTCCAGCCGGAGAAGTCGCCGGAGACGACGTACGCCACGCCCAGGCCGGTCAGCAGCAGCGGGCCGGCGCTGCCCCGGCGCAGCGCGCGCTTCTCCAGGTAGGCGTCCTCGGGCGCGGCGGCCCCGGCGGGTGGGGGAGAGGTCGGTGCGGTGCGCGGTTCCGTGCTGTCGGCCATGAGCCGCTCCTGCCTCGGGGGGGGGTAAAGGTCCGGCGTCACACCTTTGTGGGGTCCGGGCGTCGGAGGCAAGACCCGTGCCGTAAAAGAACGATTACGGTGCGGGGGACGCCTGCCCGGTCGCGCCCGGGTCAGGACGCCGCCGGCGGCGCCGTGAGGAAGCCGCGCAGCAGCGCCGCCGTGCCGCAGCAGTGCTCGCGCATCACCTCCCGCGCCCCGTCCGCGTCGCCCTCCAGCACCGCCTCCACCAGCGCGGTGTGCTGCGCCTGGGAGTGTTCCAGGTTGCGCACCAGCAGCGGGATGCAGTCCAGCAGGTCGTTCACCGTCGCCCGGACGGCCGCGTACTGCGCCGCGAGCGTGGTCGAGCCGGACAGTTCGGCCAGCGTCAGGTGCAGCAGCGTGTCCCGCCGCCGGTAGTCCGCCAGCGGCGCGTCGTGCGTGGCGGCCAGCGCCGCGCGCAGCCGCTCCGCCTGCGCCCCGTCCAGCCCGTACCCCGCGCACAGCCCGGCGGCGCCCACCTCCAGCACCTCGCGGAACCGCAGCACATCCTCCACGTCGACCTTTCCGATGCGGCGGCGCAGCTCGTCCTCGCCGGGCGTCTCCGCGCGCTCCCGTACGAACGTGCCGCCGTACCGCCCGCGTCTGCTGATCACCAGCCCCTCGTCCTGCAGCACCTTCAGCACCTCGCGCAGGGTGACCCGGCTGATCTGCAGCCGCTCGGCCAGCTCCCGCTCGGCGGGCAGCCGTTCGCCCTGGGGGACCAGCCCCAGCCGCACGATCTGGAGTATCTGCTCCAGCGCTTCCTCGAAGCCGTTGCCCGCCCGCACCGGGCGCAGCACCGGCGCCAGCCGATCCGCCGCTCCGTCCACCGCAACCCCTTCCCAATCAATGGTTCCTGTGCATACCTTATGACCTCCGGATGCAGCGACAGGAGGCACCACCGTGGCAGACCGCACGCCCCCGCTCTCGGTCGAGGAGCTGAGAGGGCTCGTCGACGCCGGGGAGATCGACACTGTCGTCCTCGCCTTCACCGACATGCAAGGCAGGCTCCAGGGCAAGCGGTTCGCCGCCCGCTTCTTCCTCGACGACGTGCTGGCGCACGGCTCGGAGGGCTGCAACTACCTGCTCGCCGTGGACGTCGACCTCAACACCGTCGACGGCTACGCCATGTCCTCCTGGGAGCGCGGCTACGGCGACTTCTGCATGCACGGCGACACCGCGACCCTGCGCCGCACGCCCTGGAGCCCCGGCACCGCGCTGCTCACCGCCGACCTCGCCTGGCACGACGGCAGCCCCGTCGCCGCCTCCCCGCGGCAGATCCTCCGCCGCCAGCTCGACCGGCTCGCCGAGCACGGCTGGCAGGCGTACGCCGGCACCGAGCTGGAGTTCATGGTCTTCAAGGACACCTACGAGGACGCGTGGCGGCGCGGGTACCGGGACATGAGCCCGGCCAACCTCTACAACGTGGACTACTCCGTGCTCGGTACCAGCCGCGTCGAGCCGCTGCTGCGCCGCATCCGCAACGAGATGGGCGCGGCCGGCATGACCGTGGAGTCCGCCAAGGGCGAGTGCAATCTCGGCCAGCACGAGATCGCGTTCCGCTACGACGAGGCCCTCACCACCTGCGACCAGCACTCCGTCTACAAGACCGGGGCCAAGGAGATCGCCGCCCAGGAGGGCATGGCGCTCACCTTCATGGCCAAGTACGACGAGCGCGAGGGCAACTCCTGCCACATCCACCTCTCGCTCCGCGACGAGGACGGCGTCCCGGTACTGGCCGACGCGGACGGCGAGTACGGCATGTCGCCGCTGATGCGGCACTTCCTCGCCGGGCAGATCGCCGCGATGCGCGACTTCACGCTGCTGTACGCGCCGAACATCAACTCCTACAAGCGCTTCCGCCCCGGCTCCTTCGCGCCCACCGCGGTCGCGTGGGGCCCGGACAACCGCACCTGCGCCCTGCGCGTCATCGGTCAGGGCCACGCGCACCGCTTCGAGAACCGCCTCCCCGGCGGCGACGTGAACCCCTACCTCGCGGTGGCCGGCATGGTCGCGGCCGGGCTGTACGGCGTGGAGCACAAGCTGGAGCTGCCGGCGGCCTGTACGGGCAACGCCTACGCGGGCGACGCCCAGCACGTCCCCACCACCCTCCGCGAAGCCGCCGACCTGTGGGAGAAGAGCCCGATAGCGCAGGCCGCCTTCGGTGACGAGGTCGTCGCGCACTACCTCCACATGGCCCGTGTCGAGCTGGACGCCTACGACTCCGCCGTGACCGACTGGGAGCGGTTCCGCTCCTTCGAACGCATGTGAGGTCCAGTCACTTGTCTTCCGAGCACCAGCCGCCCGCCGGGCCCGCACCCGCCGAGCACCGGATCCTGAACCCGGCCACCGAAGAGGTCATCGCGACCGTCCCGGCCACCACCCCCGACCAGGTCGACGCCGCCGTCACCCGGGCCGCCGAGGCCCAGCGGCAGTGGGCGGCGCTCGCCCCCGGCGACCGCGCCCGGCTGCTGCGCCGCTTCGCCGCCACCGTCGACACCCACCTCGAAGAGCTCGCCCAGCTGGAGGTACGGGAGGCGGGCCACCCGGTCGGCAACGCGCGCTGGGAGGCCGGCAACGCCCGCGATCTGCTCGAATACGCGGCCGGCGGCATCGAGCGGCTGACCGGGGCGCAGATCCCGGTCGCCGGCGGCCTGAACATCACGCTCCACGAACCGCTCGGCGTCGTCGCCGTCATCGCGCCGTGGAACTTCCCGATGCCCATCGCCGCCTGGGGTACCGCGCCCGCCCTCGCCGCGGGCAACGCCGTCCTTCTCAAGCCCGCCGAGACCACCCCGCTCACCGCCCTCCGCCTCGCCGAACTGGGTCTCGCGGCCGGCCTGCCCGAAGGCCTCTTCCAGGTGCTGCCCGGCGCCGGCCCCGTCGCGGGCAGCGCGCTCGTCGGGCACCCCGGCGTCGCCAAGGTCGTCTTCACCGGCTCCACCGGCGTCGGCAAGCAGATCATGGCCAGGTGCGCCGACGGGGTGAAGCGGGTGACCCTCGAACTCGGCGGCAAGAGCCCCAACATCGTCTTCGCCGACGCCGACATCGAGAAGGCCGCGGCCGCCGCGCCCGGCTCCTTCCTCGACAACACCGGCCAGGACTGCTGCGCCCGCAGCCGCATCCTCGTCCAGGCCTCCGTGTACGACCACTTCCTGGAGCTGCTGGAGCCTGCCGTCAAGGCCGTCACCGTCGGCGACCCGGCCGACCCCGCCACCGGCATGGGCCCGCTGATCTCCGCCGCCCAGCGCGACCGCGTACGGTCCTACGTCCCCGACGACGCCCCCGTCGCCATCCGCGGCGAGGCCCCCGAGGGCAAGGGCTTCTGGTACCCGGCGACCGTCCTGGAGGGCCGGCCCGGGGACCGCGCCGCCGTCGAGGAGATCTTCGGCCCCGTCGCCGTCGTGCTGCCCTTCGAGGACGAGGCCGAGGCCGTCCGGCTCGCCAACGCCACCGACTACGGCCTCTCCGGCTCGATCTGGACCCGCGACGTGGGCCGGGCGCTGCGCGTCTCCGGCGCCGTCGCGGCCGGCAACCTCTCCGTCAACTCGCACAGCAGCGTCCGGTACTGGACCCCGTTCGGCGGCTACAAGCAGTCCGGCCTCGGCCGGGAGCTGGGCCCCGACGCGCTCGCCGCCTTCACCGAGACCAAGAACGTCTTCATCAGCACCGAGGAGCAGTGACGTGACCGAGACCCCTGACGCGACCGAGGCCCCCGTCTGCCGCCGGCTCGTCGGCCGCACCGCCGTGATCACCGGGGCCGGCAGCGGCATCGGCCTGGCCACCGCCCGCCGCCTCGCCTCCGAAGGCGCCAACGTCGTCTGCGCCGACATCGACGAGACCGCGGGCAAGGCCGCCGCGGCCGAGGTCGGCGGCCTCTTCGTCCAGGTCGACGTCACCGACGAGGCCCAGGTCGAGGCGCTGTTCAAGACCGCGTACGACACCTACGGCTCGGTCGACGTGGCCTTCAACAACGCGGGCATCTCGCCGCCCGACGACGACTCCATCCTCACCACCGGACTGGACGCCTGGAAGCGGGTCCAGGAGGTCAACCTCACCTCCGTCTACCTGTGCTGCAAGTACGCCCTCCCGTACATGCAGCGTCAGGGCAAGGGATCCATCATCAACACCGCCTCCTTCGTCGCCGTCATGGGCGCCGCCACCTCCCAGATCAGCTACACCGCGTCCAAGGGCGGCGTGCTGTCGATGTCCCGCGAGCTGGGCGTGCAGTTCGCCCGTGAGGGCATCCGGGTGAACGCGCTCTGCCCCGGGCCCGTCAACACCCCGCTCCTCAAGGAGCTGTTCGCCAAGGACCCGGAGCGGGCCGCGCGCCGCCTGGTGCACGTGCCGGTGGGCCGGTTCGCCGAGCCCGAGGAGATGGCCGCCGCGGTCGCCTTCCTCGCCAGCGACGACTCCTCCTTCGTCAACGCGGCCGAATTCCTCGTCGACGGCGGCATCGCCGGGGCGTACGTCACGCCGGTGTAAGCACATCGTGTAGGACCCACGGGTATGGTTTGCCGATCATGTTCGGGGCGGCGGCCGCGCGCCGCCGGCCCGGACGGGTCCCGCCCCGGCCCGCACCGTCAAGGAGGACGTATGCGCATCCGGCCCACCCTCGCGCCGGCCCTGGCCCTGGCCGTCACCGCCACCCTGGCCGCCGCCGTGCCCGCCACCGCGACACCGGCAGCCCCCACCACCCGGCACGCGAGCTGCCCGCAGCTGTCGAAGAGCCTGAAGTGGTACGGCACCAACCGCGACAAGCTCCAGCGCACCATCGACGAACGCGGCGTCTGCTCCCACCCGGAACTGGCGCACGGCCACGGACAGCGCCCGGTCGCCGCCTTCGACTGGGACAACACCATCACCAAGAACGACGTCACCGACGCGACGCTCGTCTGGTCCCTGCAGCACGACAAGATCCTCCGGCCGGCCCGCTGGCGCGACACCAGCAAGTGGCTGACCCCGGCCGCCGACCGCGCCCTCACCAAGGCGTGCGGCACCGACGTGCCCGTCGGCGCGCCCCTGAACACCTCCACCAACACCGCCTGCGCCGACGAGATCTTCTCGATCCGCGACGAGGCGAAGACACACGGCGGTGCGGAGGCCTTCGCGGGCACCTGGAACCACCGTCGCACCGTGCCCCAGTACGCCTGGATCCCGCAGCTGTTCGCCGGCCACACCGTCGCCGAGCTCCGCTCCTACGCCGCGACGGCGCGCACCCGCGCCCTGAAGGCGCCGATCGGCAGCACGGTGAAGGTCGGCAGCCACACCGTCCCCGCCTACGTGCGCTACTACGACCAGCAGCGGGACCTGGTGAACACGCTCCGCCGCGCCGGCTTCGACGTCTACATCGTCTCCGCCGGGTCCGAGCCCGTCACCGAGGTCTGGTCGGCCGGCATCGGCTTCGACAAGCAGCACACCATCGCCATCCGCAGCGTCCTCGACAAGCACGGCCGCATCACGTACGAGAACCAGGGCTGCGGCGGCATCGGCGACAACAAGGGCGAGGCCATCCCGTACGTCGACGGCAAGCGCTGCTGGGTCAACCAGGAGATCTTCGGCATCAAGGGCGCCAAGGCCTGGCAGCAGCAGGACTTCTCCCACCGCATCGCGCTCGGCGGCGGCGACGCGGACACCGACGTCACCTTCGTCGGCGACGCCACCGGCGCGCACCTCGTGCTGAACCGCAACAAGAACGAGTTCATGTGCCGCGCCTACGACAACGCCGACGGACGCTGGGTGGTCAACCCCATGTTCATCGAGCCGCTGCCGCGCAAGTCCGGCACGTACCCCTGCTCCACCGCCGCGCACATCGAGCCGGCGGGCGGCTTCGGGCCGGTCCGCCGCGCCGACGGCAGCGTGGTGCCCGACCAGCGGGACAGTGTGTACGGCGGTTGATTCCGGCCATAAGGTGTCCGGCGTGAGCATGACGACACCGCCGGGCTGGTACCCAGACCCGGGGCACACAGGCAACGGTCCCGCGCCCGAACGCTGGTGGGACGGTTCGGCGTGGACCGAGCAGACCCGCGCAGCACAGGCCGCACCGGCGGCGTACGGGTACCCGCAGCAAGGCGCGCCCGGGGCCTACGGGTACCCGCAGCAGCTCCCCGGCCACCAGGGCCCGGGGACCGTGCCCGGCGGGTTCGGCCCCGTCCAGCCCGGCGGCCCCGGCCAGGGCGGCGGTGGCCGGAAGCGCGGCCCGATGATCGCGGCGATCGCCGCCGCCGTGGTCGTCGTGGCCGCCGCCGGCACCGTCCTCGCCGTCACCCTCGGCGGCGGCGACGCACCGCACGACGACCCCAAGGCCGCCCCGACGGAGAGCAGGAGCAGCAGCGCGAGCCCCTCTCCCGAGCCGGCCACCAGCTCGGCGGCGCCTGACCCGGTGCCCACCGACGACGAGGACACCCTCGTCGACGCCCTGAACAGCATCGCCATCCCGGTGCTCGACGGCTGGCACAAGGACGACTTCGGCCGCGACACCGACCTGTACATCGGCCCGTACCAGTGCAAGGGCGACACCGCCAAGCAGTGCATGCGCGGCAAGGTGCTGTCCGAGACCGCGGCGGGCTTCTCCGAGACCACCGCCGAGGGCATCGCCAAGGCCGACATGCAGAAGAACGTCGAGGCGGTCTACGGCAAGGGCGAGTACGGCGACAAGGACTACTACGGCGGCATCGAGAAGCACGAGGAACTGAAGTCGGCGAAGGTGACCGTCGCGGGCCAACAGGGCTACCTGGTCCGCTGGAAGGTCACCAACAAGAAGGGCCCGGACGGCATCGCCCAGTCCGTCGCCTTCCCCTCGCCGGGCGGCTCCGGCTCCATGGTCGTGGTCCGCTTCAACTTCGACGTCGGCGGACAGGCCCCGCCGCTCGCCGACATGGACAAGATCCTCCAAGGCATCGAGCCGACCGCCTGACCCGCCCGCGGGCGGCGCCCGCCCGGCGCCACCCTAGAGGAACGTGTGCCCCTCGCCCCGGTACGTCGGCACGGTCGCCACCACCCGGTCACCGTCCACCAGCCGCAGCGCGTCGAACCGCTCGCACAGCTCGCCCGCCTTGGCGTGCCGGAACCACACCTTGTCGCCCACCCGCAGCCCGTCGGCGGCCGCGCCCAGCAGCGGCGTCTGCACCTCGCCCGCGCCCTCCTGCGGGTCGTACGCCAGCCCCGCCGGCAGATACGGCTCCGGCAGCCGGTCGGCACCCGCCGCACCGGACGCCGGATAGCCGCCACCCAGCACGGTCACCACGCCGGGCCCCGGCCGGCGCACCACCGGCTGCGCGAACAGCGCCGCCGGCCGGCCGCTGAACGAGCGGAAATTGTCGAACAGCCGCGGCACGTACAGCCCCGACCCGGCCGCGACCTCCGTCACCGCCGCCTCCGCAGCGGTGCCCTGCACGCTGCCCGTGCCGCCGCCGTTGACGAACTCCAGATCCGGCGCCTCGGCCCGGACCGCGCGCACCGCCTCCCAGCGGCGCCGCGCCAACTCCCGGCGCGCCGCGGCCTGCATCACCCGCACCGACCGCGAGAACAGCGGCCGCCCGGCCACCGCGTCGCCCACGCCCGCCACATGGCCCTCGTACGCCATCAGTCCGACGACCTTGAAGCCCGGCCGGCGGGCCACCAGCCGCGCGAATTCGGCCAGTTGCGCAGGCTCCCGCAGCGGCGAGCGGCGCGCGCCCACCCGCATCCGGCCGCCCGCCGTACGGAAGGACGTGTCCAGCTCCAGACAGACCCGGATCTCCGCCCGACCGCCCGCCCGCGCCGCGTCGATCAACTCCAGCTGCGCCACGTCGTCGACCAGCACCGTGACCGCCGTGGCGAGCTTCGGATCGTCCGTCAACTCGGCGAACGCCGCCCGGTCCGCCGACGGATACGCCAGCAGGACGTCGGAGAAGCCCGACCGCGCCAGCCACAGGGACTCCGCCAGCGTGAAGCTCATGATCCCGGCGAAGCCGTCCCGCGCCAGCACGCGTTCCAGCAGGGCCCGGCAGCGGACGGACTTGCTCGCCACCCGGATCGGCTTGCCCTGCGCCCGGCGCACGAGATCGGCGGCATTGGCGTCGAACGCCGGAAGGTCGACGATGGCCAGCGGCGCGTCGAGGTGAGCGGTGGCCCGGTCGTAACGGGCCTCCAAGGCATGGGGTTCGGAGGTCAGCCGGTGCATGACGGCAGCCTGCCAGACCGCATTACCGCAGGGTAGGGGAGAGATCACTACAGACCGGACACGGTGGCGTGACCGGTACTGCACGCGAGTTGCGGGAGGGGGAGCGACAGCCCGTAAAGTGGCGCAGGCCGTGGCCCGCAGACCCGCGGCACCAGGTCTGATCGATACGTTCCACCCGGCATGCCGCCGTCCGGGTACGGGACCGGACTGCGCGAGGGGGAGCGCGGGTGAGCACCGAAGCGAACTACGCCGGCCCGCGCCGCCTGCCCCGCATACCCCCGCCCCCGCCGTACCGCCCGACGACCGGCCAGGACGAGCCCACGCCCGACACCGCGCCGGAACCCGCCCCCGCACCGTCGGCACCGCCCCGGCCCACCGTCCCGCCGAAGCCCAGCCGCCCCGCACCGCCCGGATACCGCGACACCGCGTCCTTCCACCTTGCGAACGCGGCGGCCGCCTGGCAGACCAGAAGTGCCACGAAGGCCCCCCGCAAGCCCGCACGAGCGGAAACGTCCCCCCAGGAGCGGCCGGCCGACCGTACGCCGCTCCCCCCGGAGCGCGACGCCGCGACCCTCGGACAGCCCGCGGAACCCACCCCACCGCGCCGCCCCGCCGTACGCAGAGCCCTCGTCGCCGGCTGCCTCGTCCTCGGCCTCGGCCTCATCGGCGGGGCCGCGGCCGGCAGCTGGCTCGCCGGCGAACCCGGCGGCCGGCCGTCCGCCGCCACCTTCGGCGACGCCCGCGGCCTGTGGCACAGCGCCCCCGTGAACAGCCTCTTCCCACGCACCCTGCACGGCACGGCGGCCGGCCCCGGCGGCGCCGACCGCACCTGGCACCGCATCGCGGTCGCCCCCGACACCAACTGTGCCGACGCCTTCGACCCGCTGCTGGCCAAGGCGCTGTCCCCGGCCGGCTGCAAGCGGCTGCTGCGCGCCGACTACGCGGACGCCACCCACAGCAGCGTGATCACCGTGGGCGTGGTCACCACCCGTACCGACGTCTCCGGCATGCGCGCCCTCGACAAGCGGTTCACCACCGAGCGGCTGGCCGCCCGCCGCGACCTGATGCCCCGCCCGTACACCGTGCCCGGCACCCTCGCCGCGGACTTCGGCCCGGCACAGCGCGCCAGCTGGAGCATCCAGGTGCTGCCCGACATGCCGCTCGTCGTCTACGCCGTCTCCGGTTTCGCCGACGGCCGCGAGGTGACGGCCCCGCAACCGGCGGACGAGGCCACCCGCACCGGTGCCACCTCGGCGCCCGCCCAGTCCGGCCTGGGCCACGACGCCGCCGGCGTCGCCGACCGCATCGAACACGCCTTCCGCACGCAGGCGGCCAAGGCCGCGGAGGAAGAATGACCCGCGCCCGCCGCGCCCTCGCGGCCGCCCTCACCGCCACCGCCGTGGCGATCCTCGCGGCCCCGTCCGCGCACGCCGACGGCATCCGCACCCAGGAATGGGCCCTGGACGCCCTGCACGTCGACGACGCCTGGCGGACCACCAAGGGCGACGGCATCACCGTCGCCGTCCTCGACACCGGCGTGGACGCCACCCACCCCGACCTGAAGGGCCAGGTCCTGCCCGGCAAGGACCTCATCGGCTTCGGCGCCGCCCGCGGCGACAAGACCTGGGCGGACCACGGCACCGCCATGTCCGGCATCATCGCCGGACACGGCCACGGCAAGGACGACGCCGACGGCGTCCTCGGCATCGCCCCCGAGGCGAAGATCCTCCCCGTCCGGGTGATCCTCGAAGACGCCGACCCCCAACGGAAGCGGGCCCGCACCGAGCGCGCCAACGCCCTCGCCGACGGCATCCGCTGGGCCGCCGACCACGGTGCCGACGTCATCAACCTCTCCCTCGGCGACGACAGCGACTCCGCCCACCCCGAACCCCGCGAGGACGCCGCCGTCCAGTACGCCCTCGCCAAGGGCATCCCGGTCGTCGCCTCGGCCGGCAACGGCGGCGAGCACGGCGACCACGTCTCCTACCCGGCCGCCTACCCCGGCGTGATCGCGGCGACCGCCGTCGACAAGTACGGCACCCACGCCCCCTTCTCCACCCGCCGCTGGTACGCCACGGTCAGCGCCCCCGGCGTGAACGTCGTGATCGCCAACCCCGACCGCAAGTACTACGAGGGCTGGGGCACGAGCGCCGCCGCCGCATACGTCTCCGGCGCGGTCGCCCTGGTCCGCGCGGCCCACCCCACTCTCGGACCCGACCAGATCAAACAACTCCTCACCGAAACGGCGAGCGACTCCCCACCCCACGGCCGCAACGACGACCTGGGCGCCGGCCTGGTGAACCCCGCAGCAGCCATAAAAAAAGGCGCCCCCACGAACCAGACCTCCGACAGCCGCACGACTTACACCAAGCGCTACTTCGGCCCGGGCCCCACAGCCCAAGCAGCCACCGACACCTCCTGGCTCCCGTGGACGGCAGCAATCGCCGGCACAGCCCTCCTGGCAACCAGCACCCTCCTCCACCGCCGCCGCCCCTGACCCCACACGCACCCCCATCCACGCGCTACCCCCCCATCCACGCGCCACCCTCCATCCACGCGCCCCCCAACCACGCGCCACCCCCCAACC
>NZ_JOFQ01000012.1 GCF_000718305.1 Streptomyces niger | reverse complement strand
GCGGCCTCAGTCCTCCCCCTTGCGCATACCGCATAGCAACGGCATACCGCGGACACCCGCCGACGTCACTCCCGACAACGCAGCGGAAAGGTCAGTAACTGCCTTTCGGGGCGGCGGTCGGTGGCCCCCGAGGGGCCGCGTGTCACCGCGCTGTCCGCGGCGTTCGAAGTGGCTGCGTGTCAGCGTCCCGAGATGCGGTCGGCGAGCTTCGCGATCGGGGCCGTGGTGGTGCGGCGCACGGCCTCGCTGCGGTCCGCCGCCCGGTAGGCGGCGTACATGCCGTGCACGCCGAGCCAGCGGGCCGGCTCCGGCTCCCAGGACCGCGTCCGGTGCCCGGTCCACGGGAGCCGCGTCAGCTCGGTGTCCCGTTCCAGTACGAGGTCGCGCAGGGTGCGGCCGGCCAGATTGGTGGCCGCGACGCCGTGGCCCACGTAGCCGCCCGCCCAGCCCAGTCCCGTGGCCCGGTCGAAGGAGACGGACGCGCACCAGTCGCGCGGCACGGCGAGCACTCCGGACCAGGCGTGGTCGATCCGCGCCCCGGCGGTCGCGGGCAGCAGGCGGTTCAGGGTGTCGCGCAGCGCCCGTACCGTCTTCGGGCTGGTGCGCCCGTCCTGGTCCACGTGGGACCCGAAGCGGTACGGAACGCCGCGCCCACCGATCGCGATCCGACCGTCGGCGGTGCGCTGCGCGTACGTGTAGGCGTGCGTGAGGTCGCTGAGCAGTTCGTGACCGTCCCAGCCGATGGCCTTCCATGCGGCGGCCGGGAGCGGCTCCGTGACGACCATGGAGGAGTTCATCGGCAGCCACGTGCGGCGCTCTCCGTGGAGGTCCGTGGTGAAGCCCTCGGTGGCCCGCAGGACGCGGTGGGCCCGCACCGCCCCGAAGGGCGTCTCGGCGCGCCCCGGGGCGATGCGGGTGACGGGCGTGGACTCGTGGATGCGTACTCCGAGGGCGGCGACCGCCCGGGCGAGTCCCTGGACCAGCTTGGCCGGATGGACACGGGCGCAGTGCGGGTTGTGCACACCGCCCAGTGCGCCGGCGACATCGATGCGGTCGCGCACCTCGCGCCCCGAGAGCAGCACCTCGTCCTCGTTGCCCCAGTACCGCGACTTCTCGTGTGCGGCGCGCAGCCGCGGCAACTGGGCGGGCCGGTGGGCCACGCTCAGGTAGCCGCTCTTGACCACGTCGGCGTCGATCCCTTCGGCCCCGGCCACCGCGATGACCTCGTCCACCGTGGCGTTCATGGCGCGTTGCAGCGCCAGGACGGACTGCCGCCCCCGCTTCTCGGCGTACGTCGCGGGCGAGCCGGCGATCTTCGCGCTGAGCCAGCCGGCGTTGCGCCCCGAGGCGCCGTAGCCCGCGAACTCCCGCTCCAGTACGACGATGTCCCGGCCCGGGTCGGCCTTCTTGAGGTAGTACGCGGTCCACAGACCGGTGAAGCCGGCGCCCACGATGCACACATCGGCCTCTGCGGGGCCGGTCAGGGGGTCGCGCCGGCTGGGGACGCCGGTCTGGCGGTACCAGAAGGAGATGTTGCCGTTCCACGTCATCGTCGCCTCCGTCGGTCAGCGGCCGGGCCGGTCGATCACCCACAGGATGCCGCGGCACAGCACCTCAGGAGTTCTTACCGCCGTGCTGCGGCCCGTACCCGCCGCCGCCCGGCGTACGGACCACCAGCACGTCACCGGCCGCCATCTCGGCCACGTCACAGCCCGCCAGCCGCTCCGTGCGGCCGTCCGCGCGCGCCACGAGGTTCTCGCCCGGGGCGCCCGGCTCGCCGCCCGCCATGCCGTACGGCGGGACCCTGCGGTGCCCGGTCAGCAGGGCCACCGTCATCGGCTCCAGGAAGCGGAGGCGGCGGGTGACACCGCAGCCACCGTGCCATCGTCCGCGGCCGCCACTGCCCTCCCGGACGGAGAAGTCCTCGACACGTACCGGGTAGCGCCACTCCAGCACTTCGGGGTCGGTGAGCCGGGAGTTGGTCATGTGGGTCTGCACGGCGTCGGCGCCGTCGAACCCGTCGCCCGCTCCCGAGCCGCTGGCGACCGTCTCGTAGTACTGCACGCGGTCGTTCCCGAAGGTGACGTTGTTCATCGTGCCGGCACCCTCGGCCTGGACGCCCAACGCCCCGTAGAGCGCGCCGGTGACCGCCTGGGAGGTCTCCACGTTCCCGGCGACGGTGGCGGCAGGGAAGACCGGCGCGAGCATCGACCCTTCGGGGATGCGCACCTGGAGGGGCTCGAGACAGCCACTGTTGAGCGGGATGTCGTCGGCGACCAGGGTACGGAAGACGTACAGCACGGCGGCCATCACCACCGAGCTCGGCGCGTTGGCGTTGCCCGGCTGCTGTGGCGAGGTGCCGGCGAAGTCGAGCACGGCGCCGCGTTCCTCGTGGTCCACGGTCAGCGCGACGCGGATCTCCGCTCCGCTGTCGGTCTCGTACCGGAAGGAGCCGTCGGAGAGCCCGGCGATGATGCGGCGCACCGATTCCTCGGCGTTGTCCTGTACGTGCCCCATGTAGGCGCGCACGACGTCGAGGCCGAACTGCCCGATCATCCGGTGCAGTTCACGGATGCCCTTCTCGTTGGCGGCGATCTGCGCCCGTAGGTCGGCGATGTTGGCGTCCGGGGAGCGCGAGGGGTACGGCCCTTCGGTGAGCAGCCTTCGCGTCTCCTCTTCGCGCAGCCGGCCGTCGCGCACGAGGAGCCAGTTGTCGAAGAGCACGCCCTCCTCCTGGACCGTGCGGCTGAAGGCCGGCATGGAGCCCGGCGTGATGCCGCCGATCTCGGCGTGGTGGCCGCGGGAGGCCACCAGGAAAAGCAGCTCTTCGCCCGGCTCGTCGAACACGGGTGTGACGACCGTGACGTCGGGGAGGTGCGTGCCACCGTGGTAGGGGTCGTTGATCGCATACACGTCGCCGGGGCGCATGTCGTCAGCGCGCCGCCGCAGCACCTCCTTGATGGACTCGCCCATCGAGCCGAGGTGGACCGGGATGTGGGGCGCGTTGGCGATCAGGTTGCCGTCGGCGTCGAACAGCGCACAGGAGAAGTCGAGCCGTTCCTTGATGTTGACGGAGTGTGCGGTGTGTTCGAGGCGCACCCCCATCTGCTCGGCGATGGCCATGAAGAGGCTGTTGAAGACCTCCAGCATCACGGGGTCGGCCGCGGTGCCGACGGCGGTGCGTTCCGGGCGCGACTCGACCCGGGAGAGCAGCAGATGACCGTGGTCCCCCGCGGCCGCCTGCCAGCCCGGGTCGACGACGGTGGTGGCGTCGTCCTCCGCGACGATCGCCGGTCCGGTCACGGTGTCCCCCGGGCACAGGTCCGTACGTCGGTACAGGCGGGTCTCGCGCCACCGTCCGCCCACGAACATCCGGACGGTGTCCAGCGGCCGCAGCGGGCCCTCCCGGTCCGCCGCGAGGCTGCGGTGGCGGGAGGTGCCGCCCGCCGCGCCCAGCGCTTCCACGGAGGCCGCCTCGGCGATCAGCGGCTTGTCCATGGTGAAGGCGTAGCGGGTGCGGTGGACGCGGGCGAACTCGGCGGCCATCCCGTCCGCCCCGGCGAGCGGTACGGGAATGCCGGCGTCGGTGCCCGCGTACCGGAGGACGACGCGGGCCCGGGTGGTGATGCTGTCCTCGGGCACGCCGTCGGCGAGCAGTTCGTCGCGGGTCCGCTCGGCGAGCCCGTCACAGGTCGCGCGGATGTGGTCCATGGCGCCGGCCGTCAGCTCGGTCTCGATGGCCTGCTCGCGCATCGCGGTGGCGTCGGCGACCCCGATGCCGTACGCGGAGAGCACACCCGCGAGCGGGGGCACGATCACCGTGCCGATGCCGAGCGCGTCGGCGACCGCGCAGGCGTGCTGGCCGCCCGCGCCGCCGAAGCTGGTGAGCGCGTACCGGGTCACGTCGTGGCCGCGCTGGACGGAGATCTTCTTGACCGCGTTGGCCATGTTGAGCACGGCGATCTCCAGAAAGCCGGCGGCGACCTCCTCCGGGCCGCGCCGGTCGCCCACCGCCTTCTCGGCCTCCCGGGCGAGGGCTGCGAAGCGCTCGCGCACCTCTTCGGCGTCCAGGGGCCGGTCACCGTGCGGCCCGAACACCGCGGGGAAGTGGGCGGGCTGGATGCGGCCGAGCATGACGTTCGCGTCGGTGACCGTGAGGGGGCCGCCGCGGCGGTAGCAGGCGGGCCCCGGCACGGCGCCCGCCGAGTCGGGCCCCACCCGGTAGCGGCGCCCGTCGAAGTGCAGTACGGAGCCGCCGCCGGCCGCGACCGTGTGGATGTTCATCATGGGCGCGCGCATCCGTACGCCCGCGACCTCGCTGCCGAGGACCCGCTCGAACTCGCCCGCGTAGTGCGACACATCGGTGGACGTGCCGCCCATGTCGAACCCGATGACCTTGTCGTACCCGGCCTCGGCGGCGGAGCGGACCATGCCCACGACGCCGCCGGCCGGCCCGGAGAGCACCGCGTCCTTCCCCCTGAAGTGCTCGGCCTTCCGCAGCCCTCCGTTGGACTGCATGAACATCAGCCTGATGCCCGGAAGTTGTGCGGCGACCTCCTCCACGTAGCGCCGCAGGATGGGCGACAGGTAGGCGTCCACCACGGTGGTGTCACCGCGCGGCACGAGCTTCATCAGCGGACTCACCTCGTGCGAGCAACTGACCTGGGTGAACCCGGCCTCGGTGGCCAGCGCGGCGAGCTCCTTCTCGTGCGCCGGGTGCCGGTACCCGTGGAGCAGGACGACGGCGGCGCTGCGGAGGCCCGCTTCGTACGCGGCGGCCAGCGCCTCCCGGGCTGCTCCGGAATCCAAGGGCGTGACCGTCTCCCCGTGCGCGGCCACGCGCTCCGGCACCTCGATCACCCGGTCGTACAGCGCGTCCGGCAGCACGATGTGCCGGTCGAACAGCCGGGGCCGGTTCTGGTAGGCGATGCGCAGCGCGTCCCGGAAGCCGCGCGTGGTGACGAGTACGGTGGGCTCACCCTTGCGTTCCAGAAGGGCGTTGGTGGCCACGGTGGTGCCCATCTTCACGACGGCCACCCGCTCGGCGGGCACCGCCTCCCCGGGCGCGAGCCCCAGTACCTCCCGGATCCCCGCGACGGCCGCGTCGTCGTACCGCTCGGGGTGGTGCGACAGCAGTTTCCGCGTGACCAGCCCCCCATCGGGCCGCCGCGCCACGACGTCCGTGAAGGTCCCGCCCCGGTCGATCCAGAACTCCCAGCGTCCCGTCATGCGCCCATTGTGACCACGAAATCGGGTGGCGGAGCGCTCCGAAAGGGACGGCGCGTTGCCCGGGGAAGCGGTGCGACGGCATCTCCGGGTGGCTTCAGGCCACCCCCCTGAGCACCGGCGGCCGGGACGGGGTGAGCGGAGCCGCGTCGTGGGCGGTGAGGAAGGCGTTGACGGCGGCGTGCCAGCCGAAGCGTTCGGCGCGGTGGCGGGCTGCGGTGCGGCGGAGTTCTTCGGGACGGGCCAGGACGCGGCGTACGGCGGCGGCGATGCTGTCCCCGTCGTCGAGGGCGGTCTCGCCCGCGGGGCCGATCAGACCGGCGAGCGCGGAGCCGGCGTTGGCGACCACCGGGGTGCCGCAGGCCAGCGCCTCCAGCGCGGCGAGCCCAAACGTTTCGGCGGGGCCGGGGGCCAGGAGGACGTCGGCGCTGGCCTGGAGGGCGGCGAGCGCGCAGGGGTCGGCGACGTGGCCGAGGAACGCCACCGGCAGCCGCTCGGCACGGGCCCGAGCCTCCAGACGGGCGCGCAGCGGGCCGTCACCGGCCACGGCCAGCGCGGCGTCCACCCCGTCGGCGCGGAGCCGGGAGAGGGCGTCCAGGGCCCTCTCCGGGCGCTTCTCCACCGACAGCCGGGAGCAGAGCAGGAGCACGGCGGACGCGCCGCCGCCGGTCCGCCGGCGCAGTTCTTCGCTGCGGCAGCCCGGGTGGGCGCGGGCCAGGTCGACGCCGAGCGGGGCGGTGACCACATTGCGCGCGCCCGTCCTGGTGAACTCGGCCGCCGCCCACTCGGCCGTGCAGACGACGCGCGTGTAGGCGTGCGCGGTGCGGAGGTTGAGCCGGTCACCGACCCAGCGGGCGGCGTACCGGGGCACGCCCCACGTGTGCAGCACTCCGTCCACGCTCTCGTGCGAGACCATCACCGCCGGCACCCGGGCGCGCCGGGCCCACTCCCCCGTCCAGCGCAGGGTCGTGCGGTCGGAGACCTCCAGGCGGTCCGGGGCGAGGGTGCGCAGCAGGCGCTCCAGCCGGGCGCGCCCGGTGAGGACCCGGTAGCCGCCGGTGCCGGGCAGTACCGGGCCGGGGACGGTGATCACGCGTCCCTGCGCGGTGCGTTCATCGCTCGCGGCCGGCCCCGGGACCACGAGCACCGGGTCGTGGCCGGCCGCCCGGTACCCCTCGCCCAGCTCGCGCAGGGCCGTGCGCAGCCCGCCCGACGCCGGGGTGACGAAATTCGCGAGGCGTACGATGCGCAGCCCCTCGGCCCGGGTGTCCTCGTACCGGGCGGCGTCCTCGTACGGCCACCTCCGGATGTGCTCCGTGCGGTCCCGCTCCGTACCGTCGCGCCTCATGCCGGCACCGCCTCCCGTTGTCCCAGTACGTCCTCGTAGTGCGCCAGCAGCCGGTCGCCGACCGCCTCCCATGTGCGGTCCGCGACGGCCGCCCGCCCCGCGGCCCCGTATGCGGCGCGCAGCCCCGGGCTGTCGGCGAGCGCCTGCACCGCGTCCCGCAGCGCGCCGGCGTCCCTCGGTGTGACGAGCAGCCCGGTGCGCCCGTGGGAGACCAGGTCCAGCGGGCCGCCCGCCGCCGGCGCCACCACCGGCACCCCGCTCGCCATGGCCTCCTGGACGGTCTGGCCGAACGTTTCGTACGGGCCGGTGTGCACGAAGACGTCCAGGCTGGCGAAGAGCCGGGCCAGCTCGTCCCCCGTGCGGCGACCCAGGAAGCGGGTCCCGGGCAGGGCCCCGCGCAGCCCCGGGGCGCTCGGCCCGTCCCCGATCACGATGGTCCGTACGCCGGGCAGCCGCTCCGTCTCGCGCAACAGCCCGACCTCCTTCTCCGGGGCGAGCCGCCCGATGTAGCCCACCAGCACGTCTCTCCCGGCGGCCAGCGAGCTGCGCAGCACCTCGTCGCGGCGGGCCGGGTGGAACCGCATGGAATCCACGCCCCGCGGCCACAGGCGCACCCGTGGGACGCCGTGCTCGGCCAGCTCCCGGGCCGCTGCCGTGGACGGCGCCAGGGTGCGGTCCGCCGCGCCGTGCACCGCACGGAGCCGCCGCCAGGCCGCCGCGCTGCCCGTGCCCAGGTACGTCCGGGCGTAGCGGCCCAGGTCGGTCTGGTAGACGGCGACGGCGGGCACCCCGAGGCGCGTCGCGGCCGCCATGCCGCGCACGCCGAGCACGAAGGGACTCGCGAGGTGGACGAGGTCGGGCCGGTGCGCGCCGAGCACGGCGGCCAGCTTGCGGCCCGGCAGCGCGACCCGGACCTGCGGATAGCCGGGCAGCGGGAGCGAGGGCACCCGCACCACCGGGCACGGCGGGGTCCGCCCGGCCTCCGGGTCCTGGGCCGCCGCGGGGGCGACGACCAGTGGCTCGTGGCCGCGCCGCACCAGATGCCGGGCGGTCTCCAGGGTGCAGTGTGCGACGCCGTTGACGTCGGGCGGAAAGGATTCGGTGACGATGGCGACACGCATACCCGTGTTGTCGGCGGGCCGGGCGTGGACCGGGCCAAGGGGATCTTTCCTTCGGGGGAACGTCCCATGAGCGTTGCGTCGTCACCGGAGTGCGGGAAGGGGGTCGGGTGCCTCACAGGGCACGAGTGCCCTGGCACCACAAGGGTGCCGTGCCCGCTCCTGCCCGCTCGCCCTACGCCGTGCCCCGTAGGCCCGTCCACGCCTTGGTGGGGGAGTCCCTACCGACCGCGACCGGGCGGGGCGACATCAAGGCGCCGTACCGAGGCCGTACGGGGGCCGAGGCCGTACCGGGGCCGAGGTCGGCCCGCTTCGGGGCGGTCCCGCAGCCCCTGCTCGCCTCAGACCTCGGCGGCGTCCGGGCCGATGCGACCGCGTACGGCGGTCTGGACCTCGGTCTCCTCGGCCGGGTCGGCGGCGAGCCGGCGGAGCTGTTCGACGACGCGGGCGTCGCCGGTCGCGGCGGTCCGTGCGGCGAGCTCCCGGGTGGTCTCCTCGCAGTCCCACAGGCACTCGACGGCGAACCCGGCGGCGAAGCCGGGATCGGTGGCCGCCAGCGCGGCGGCGGCCCGGCCGCGCAGGTGGGAGGAGGAGGTCTCGCGGTAGATGTGGCGCAGCACGGGGGCGGCGCACTCGACGCCGAGCCGTCCGACGCCGTCGGCCAGCTCCCACAGGCCGTCCGCGTCCGGGCCCTCGGCCTGCACGGTCCTGCGCAGCGCGGCGAGCACCGCACCGGCGTCCTGGACGCCCCCGCGGCGGGCGAGCAGCCCGGCGGCCACGGCGCCCAGCCGGTCCGGGCGGTGGGCCCAGATCCTGGCGCGTTCGACGGCTGCCACGGCGCGCATACGCAGGAACGCGCCGGTCGCTGCCTCAGTGAGCTCCGCACAGCCGAGCGGGTCGGTGACCGCGGCTTCGATCAGGTCGAGCGCCTCCGGGTCGCCGCGCTCGGCGAGGTGGTGCAGGGCCGCGGCGCGGGCCGCGTCCGGGCCGCTGCGGGCGGCGGCCAGCAGCTCAGGGCGGTCCTCGGGGCCGGCCACCGCGGCGAGGCAGCGGGCAGCGGCGCCGGTGCGCCACTCGGCGGGCCGGGCGGCCCGGCCGTCCTCGGCCCACTGCAGGATCTCGCGGACGCTCCAGCCGGGGCGGGGCCCGCTCGGCGTGAGCTGGCGCTGCCAGCGGTCGAAGCTGCCCTGCTCGCCCGCGGCCCGCACCCGTGCGCCGTACCGGGCGTCCTCGGCCCACAGCCGCCACGGGCGGGGCTCGAACGCGTCCCGTACGGCGGCGGCCAGCTCGGCCTCCCCCTCGGGGGTCTCCGGGAAGCGGGCCAGTACGGCGGGGGCCAGGGAGAGCAGGCCGTCGTCGGTGTCGCGCAGGGCGAGCTCGTCCAGGGCCCAGCGCCAGTTGGCGCCGACCGCGGCATAGCTGCGCAAGAGGAGCAGCGCGGCGTCGCGCCCGTAGGAGGCGAGGTGGCCGAGCACGGAGAGCGCGAGGCCGGTGCGCTCCTCACGGGTGTCGGTGCGGTCGTCGGGGTGGAAGAGGTGCCGTTCGATCTCTTCGAGTCCGCCGTCGAGCTGCATGTAGAGGCGTGCGTAGTACAGCGAGCGGTTCTCCAGCTGCCAGTCGCGCCGGGGGTCGCGCAGCACGCAGTCGTCGAGGGCGGCCAGGGCCTCGGCCCGGGGCGCCGCCAAGGCATGCAGGGTCCCGTCGCCGCGGCCTCGCTGGAGGAGGCCGAGCAGGGTGCCACTGGGCGCTATGTCTGGATCGAACATGAGGTCAGCATCCGGTGCGGGGGGCTGGCTGGCAACGGGATTTCCGCTGACCGGCATTCTTGCCGGTGTCTGCGGGCCGTATGCGTCGTTCACCGGAGTGGATCGGCGGAACGACTGCCGTACGGCGGCCGAAGCCTAGCCCGGAGCGACAGATTCCGCAGCGTCCGGGAGGATTGCGGAGGCGCAGCCCGAGGCATATGCCATGCGCACCACCGTATCGGGTCATGCCAAATCCCTTACGCGCGGTCGCAGCCTGTGCAACAGTCGTAACCGGCCCTTCTGTCAGACATGGCCGACAAGGCCGGAGACATGGCCGAGCGCCGCCTGATATCGGAGTACGTCATGCCGTCCCATCTTTTTGAGGACCATCATCACGCGCAGCCGCCCGAGCGCGGCGCGGTCGACGCACTCATCTCGCAGGCTCGCCGGCTCCGTGGCGGTCTGGACGCGGTACGCCGCGAGGCCGCGGCCGGCGGGCTGCCGGACGAGGACGCCCGGCTGCGCTGGCAGCGGGCGCTGTGCGACCTCGCGGTCCACCACCTCGAAGACCTCGGCGGCCATCTGGACCAGCTGAGAGAGGGACTGCCGGCCGGGCCCGCAGACGGTACGGACGACGCCCCGCCGCGGCCGGCGGCCCCAGCCGACCCGGACCCCGAGGCCCAGGCCCGCGGCTCGCTGCTGAGCCGGGTGGGCAGCGCCGAGTGGAACCTCCTCACCGACCAGGTCAGCTGGTCCGAGGAGCTCTTCGAGATCTTCGGCCGGGACCCGGCCGACGGGCCGCTCACGCTGGACGAGCTGCCGTCGTTGGTCTTCTCCGACGACCAGGCGCAGCTGACCGCGATGGTCACGGACTGCCTGGTGGACGGCAAGCCGATCGACGGCGAATTCCGCATCGTGCGCTCCGACACGAGCGTGCGCACGGTGCACATGGTGGGCGAGCCGGTGCTCGACGCCGACGGCAGCACGGCCTGCATGTGGGCCGTGCTGCGGGACGTCAGCGAGCTGCGCCGCAGCCAGCGGGCGGTGCGCGAGACCCGTGACTCGCTGCAGCGCCAACGGCACATCGCGCAGACCGAGCACCGGCTTGCGGTCGAACTGCAGGAAGCCGTGCTGCCGCCGTGGCGCGGCTCCCTGCGGTTCCCGCAAGGCGGTCCGGTCGCCCTCGACCTGGCCGCCCACTACCTCCCCTCCGGTTCCAGCGACCTCATCGGCGGCGACTGGTACGACGCACTGCAGCTCCCCGACGGGCGTACGCTGCTCAGCGCCGGCGACCTCACCGGGCACGGCGTCGCCGCCACCTCCGGCATGGCGATGCTCCTCGGTGCGCTGCGCGGCATGGCCGTATCGGGTCAGGACCCGGGCCCCCTGATGGGCTATCTGAACCAACTCCTGGACGCCTCGGCGCAGCCCGCTCTGGGCAGCGCGGTGTGCTGCCGCTTCGATCCGGCCACTCGCCGCCTGGACTGGGCGCAGGCCGGACACCCCGCCCCGCTGGTCTTCCGGGACGGGCGAGGACGGGAGCTGCAGCCGCCCGAGGGCGTGCTGCTGGGCGCGACCTCCCACGCCACGTACGCACAGCGCAGCGAGCAACTGGCCCCCGGCGACCTGCTCGTGCTGTACACCGACGGCCTGGTGGGCCGGCGTCGTACGTACGGCACGGACAGCGCACAGGAAGGCGCGGACCGACTGCTCGCCCTCGCCCCGCGGTTCACCGCGGCACGGAGCGCGCAGGACAGCGTCCGTATCCTCGTCGAGGAGTTCGGCAACGCCGACCGGGAGGACGACGCATGCGTGTTGATCGCCAGGATCTGCGACTGATCGCTCTCCTGGTGCGGGTGGACAGCGGCTGACGGGCCACTGGCGACACCGCTCCTCGGGTACCGATTGCCGATCGGGTACTCGGGTACTGACGCACGGGCTACTGACGCGCGGCGGTGGGTTGACGACGGCAGAACAGCGCGGTGGAAGGCGCCCCGAGGTCTTGGGGGCGTCTTTCACGCTGTTGTTGCGGTCCCGCACTTCCGCGGCAGAGCCGCCACGGCCGGGAGCGGGGTGCTCAGGCCCGCCCGTTGCGTTCCTTCGGCTTCTTCTGCCTGGGCAGGGCGAGTTCGATCTCTTCGCGGAGCGCCTGCACCTTGGGGTAGTCGGCGTACTGCCCCGTGAGCCGGTACATCTCGCGCAGCCGGTCCCAGGTGCGGTGCGAGGAGTTCTCCCCGATCGACACCAGCGCCAGCCGGGCGTACCGGTCCGCCTGCTCCGGGTCGTGGGCGATGAACAGGGCGGAGGCCAGCGACAGATAGTCGAAGATCTGCGAGCGCTGGTAGCCGTCCCGGCGCAGCGCGAGCGCCTGCTGGGCGTGCCCTTGGGCGATCTTGGCTGCCTTGGGGTCGTGCTCGGCCAGTGTGCGGTACGCCAGCGCCTGCATGCCGTGCAGGTCGGCCTCGTCGAAGCTCTGCATCCAACTGGGCGGCGGCACGTCCCGCTTGTCCGAGACGAACAGCTCCTCGGCCTCGCCGAGCGTGCGCCGCATCGCCTGCCCCTGGCCCTTCGACGCCTGCGCCCACGCCTCGATCGTGTGCAACATCGCACGCGTGCGCGGCAGGGTCTCGTCGCCGGAGCCGGACTGGGCGAGTTTCATGAGGTCCAGGGCGTCGTCGGGACGGCCCAGGTGCACCATCTGGCGCGCCGCACGGGAGAGCGCCTCCCCCGCTCGCGGCCGGTCGCCGCCCTCACGCGCGGCGTGCGCGGCGATGACGAAGTACTTCTGGGCGGTGGGCTCCAGGCCCACGTCGTGGGACATCCAGCCGGCCAGGACGGCGAGGTTCGCCGCCACGCCCCACAGCCGCCGCTGGAGGTGGTCGGGGTGGCGGTAGGAGAGCATGCCGCCCACCTCGTTCAACTGGCCCACCACGGCCTTGCGCTGCAGTCCGCCGCCGCGGGCCGCGTCCCAGCGCCGGAAGACCTCCACGGAGCGCTCCAGGGCGTCGATCTCCTGGGAGCCCACGGGGGCCGCTTCGTACCGGTCCATGCCGGCCTGATCGAGGGTGCGGACGGACAGGGGGTTGTCTGTGCTGGGTGCGTCGGCTGCCAGGGCCGGATCGGCGTGCAGCCAGTCGTGCATGGCGCTGCTGAGCGCGGAGCCCGCGGCGAGCGCCGCGCCCGCGCCCACCAAGCCGCGTCGGTTGAGCATGAGGTCCATTCCCGTGAATTCCGTGAGGACCGCAGCCGTACGGTCGGGCGGCCACGGCAGGCCGTCGGCGGCCTGCCGCTTCCCCGCGCGCCCGGAACGTGCAAAACCGAGGTCCTCGATGGTTACGACACGGCCGAGGCGCTCGGTGAACAAGGCGGCCAGCACCTTCGGTACGGGATCGCGCGGGGTCTCCCCCATGTCGATCCAGCGCCGCACTCGGGACGTGTCGGTCGCCAGCTGTGGGTGGCCCATGGCCGCCGCCTGCCGGTTGACCAACCTCGCCAGCTCGCCCTTCGACCAGCCGGCGAGCTGGAAAAGGTCCGCGAGACGGGTGTTCGGCTCCCTGTTCACGTCAAGCCCCCAGGTTCCTCGACTGAGTTGACAGTAACCGGCCGTCATGTGCCGGGCGAGCATTCGCCAGGGTTCGCCAGGGTGCGCCAGATGGTCTGCCACCCGTAGTCGCGTGTTCTGTAGAGATGCAGCCCCCGGCCCGGTGGCGGAAACGCATTCCCCAGGGTGTCGCGACCCTCATCGGGCCGGTGGCGCACCGCCACTCGTCGGCGCACGAAGGGACCTCATCCACCCATGTACGCAGCATCGTCCGCCGCGACCGCCCCTTCCCGGCCGTACCGACCGCAGCCCGCCGGCAGCGGTCCGTATCTCGATCCCGCCCACTCCTCGGGGATGGCCGCAGGGCCCACGGGCGGCCGTCTCCGGCGGGCGCAGGGTCCTGGACCCCAACCGCTCAGCGGGAGACTCGACTTGTCCGGCCCCCAGGGCGCGCAGCTGCGCGCAGCGGTCGCCTCGGTCCAGCGCATCTGTCCGGAGTTCAATCCGGTCCAGGTGCTGCGGCGCGGCGGAAAGTCCGTCCTTCTCGTCGGCACGACCGGTCGTACGACCGCGGTCGCGAAGGTTTTACTGGACCACTCGCCGGCGTGGGTCGAGCGGTTCCGGCACGAAATAGCGGCATATCGCGCCTTCGTACGCCACCGTCCGCCGGTGCGCGTGCCGAGGTTGGTCGCCGCGGATCCTGACAACTGCACCCTGGTCGTCGAGCGGATGCCCGGACGGGTGGCCGCCGTGCAGCGCCACCCCACCGAAGCGCCGCCGCGTGCGGACATCCGGGCCGCGCTCGGCGCGGTCTGCCGGATCAACCTGTGGCGCCCCCCGGCCGGCATGTTCGACGCGCCGCTGGACTACGCGAACCGCATCGGGCGGTTCCACGATCTCGGCCTGCTGACCGACCGGGACCTCGGGGACCTGCAGAAACTGATGCACGGCCTCGCGCACTCCACGGGCCAGTTCTGCCACGGCGACGCGCTGCTGAACAACGTCCTGCTCTCCCCCGCCGGCCCGGTGCTGCTGGACTGGGAGCACGCCGGCTGGTATCTGCCGGGCTACGACCTGGCGACCCTGTGGTCGGTGCTCGGTGACGCACCGGTCGCGCGCCGGCAGATCAGTCAGCTCGCGCAGGCCGCGGGTCCCACGGCCCGGGATGCCTTCCTGGTCAATCTGATGCTGGTGCTGACCCGGGAGATCCGGCGCTACGAGACCGCGGTGCAGCGGACCATGCGGGAAGAGGCGCCGCCCGGCGCCCCCGGTCCGGGACAGCCGGGAGCGCCCGCCGCGGGCGAGGAACAGCGTCTGCTGCTGCGGCGGCTGCACGACGACGCCCAGATGGCGCGGCGTGCGGTACGAGCGGCGGTCGGCACCCGCTGATCCGCTGACGGGGGGACGGAGCGGCGCGCCTGTGCAGGGGCGCGCCGCTTCTGTGCGCGTACGCAGCCGCGCCACAGGGGTGGCGTACGGCCTCACACGGGTGGCGTACCACCGCGGCCTTCGGGGCATCACCCACACGCACCACGCGACGGTGCGGAACCCGAGGTCCACCGGCTCGACGTTGCCCACGATTGGTCCACACCACTGACGCGTCCCAGGCCCGGAGCCCGGCGCGCGAAAACCTCTCCGGGCCCGTGCCCACCTGCGGAATCACCCGGATGCAGGGTGATTGACGGATCGTCGGTGAACCGATACCTCTTGTCGGGTTCCCGCACGCCCAACGGCGCACCATCCGCCACACCGCCCGGTACGGGCCGGCCCGAGGAGGCTGCATTGCGAGGATCCGCTCCCGTCGGCGTCGCCAGACGTGACGCCGTCCGCACCCGCAGAACGACCAGGAGGGCGGCGACCGCGGTTGCGGCGTCCGCGCTCCTGCTGCCCCTGGTCTCGGCCGCGCCCCACGCCACCGCCGGCTCGGACACCGGCTCGCTCCAGCGCGCGTTCGCCGACGCCGCCGCCCGGTACGACGTGCCGCAGAGCGTGCTGCTGGCCGTCTCGTACCTGGAGTCCCGCTGGGACGGCCACCGTGGCGCGCCCAGCGTGGCCGGCGGCTACGGCCCCATGCACCTCACCGACGCACGGGCCGCGCTCGCCAAGGAGGCGCCGCACCACAGCGACGGCAGTGAGGACGCCCGCGGCGACTCCGCGCGCCCCCGGAAGACCGTCGAGGCGAAGCCGCCCGCGGCCGCCGACCTGCCGGCTCGGCTGAAGACCCTGCCGAAGGCCGCGGCGCTCACCGGCCTCTCCGCGCGCGAGCTGCGGGAAAACGCCGCGGCGAACGTCAGGGGCGGCGCGGCCCTCCTCGCCGACCAGCAGCGCCGGCTCGGCCTGAAGGCGAGCGCGGACCCGGCCGACTGGTACGCCGCCGTGGCCCGCTACTCCGGCGCGAGCGACTCCCGGACCGCCACGGTCTTCGCCGACCAGGTCTACGACGTGCTGCGCGGTGGCGCGTCCCGCACGACCGACGCGGGGCAGCGCGTCACCCTCGCCAAGTCCCCCGGCCTCTCCCCCGACCGCGCTCAGACCCGCGTGCTGGGCCTGCGCAAGGCGACCGGGGATCGGACCGAGTGCCCGTCGAGCGTGGCGTGCGAGTCGGTGCCCGCGCCGTACCAGGAGCTTCCCGACGACGACTACGGCAACCACGACCTGGCGGACCGCCCCGAGGACCAGAGCGTCGACTACATCGTCATCCACGACACGGAGGCGACGTGGGAGACGACTCTGAAGCTGGTCCAGGACCCGACCTACGTGTCCTGGCACTACAGCCTGCGCTCCTCCGACGGGCTGATCGCCCAGCACGTGCCGACCAAGGACGTCGGCTGGCACGCGGGCAACTGGTACATCAACTCCCGCTCCATCGGCCTGGAGCACGAGGGGTTCCTGGTCGCGCCGGACGCCTGGTACACGGAGGCGATGTACCGGACCTCGGCGCGGCTGGTGCGGTACCTGGCGCACAAGTACGACATCCCGCTGGACCGGCAGCACATCCTCGGACACGACAACGTGCCGGGCACCACCACCTCGACGATCAAGGGCATGCACACCGACCCCGGCCCCTACTGGGACTGGGACCACTACTTCGCGCTGCTGGGGCGGCCGTTGACGCCCACCGCGGGCCCACGCGGCGGTCTCGTCACGATCGACCCGGTCTACGAGATGAACGAACCGCCGTACACCGACTGCGAGAAGGCGGGCCAGCCGTGTGCCCCGCACGGCTCGGGCGCGGTGCGGCTGCACTCCGCGCCCAGTGAGGACGCCCCGCTGGTGAAGGACGAGGGGCTGCATCCGAACGGCGCCGACTCCACCATCGGCGTGAACGACACCGGCGCGCGTGCCAGCACCGGCCAGCAGTTCGCGGTCGCGGACCGCAAGGGCGACTGGACGGCGATCTGGTACCTCGGCCAGAAGGCGTGGTTCGAGAACCCCGGGTCGGAGCCGACGGCGGTCAACGCCAAGGGCTGGGTGGCCACGCCCAAGGAGGGCCGGACCGAGATCCCGGTCTACGGCCGGGCGTACCCGGAGAAGGCGGCGTACCCGGCGGACGTCCCGGTCCAGGCGGTCTCGCCGCTGCCGTACGCCCTCAAGGCCGGCCAGCGGTACGTGATCGGCGGCCGGACGCACGGCGAGTACTTCTACGCGCCCACGTTCGACACGAGCAAGCACGCCGTCGTGCGCGGCAAGGACGTGTACTACGAGATCCAGGTCGGCCACCGGGTCGGCTACGTCCGGGCGGCGGACGTCGACGTCCGCTGGTCCGGGCGCTGACACCACCGCGGCGGCCGGCGGGTCCCTTCCCGGGCCCGCCGGCCGCCGCGCCGTGCCCGTCCCTCAGCGCCCGCCGGCCACGTTCCGGCTGCGCTGCTCCTGGCCCGGGCCGCCGTACGGGTAGTCGGCGGCACCGGGGTCGCTGGCCTTGTCCAGCCGGGCGCGTTCCTCCTCCGACAGCCGGAGGCCGGCCGAGGCGAGGTTGTCGTCCAGCTGTGCCACGGTGCGGGCGCCGAGGATCACCGAGGACACGGCCGGCCGGTCGCGCACCCACGCGAGCGCGACCTGCGCCATGGAGACGCCGCGCTCCTCGGCCACCGCGCGCACCTCGTCGACGACGTCCCAGGTGCGCTCGACGGCGCCGCGCCGGTCGTACGCCTCGACGCCGCGCTCGGGGTTCTCGCCGAGCCGGGTCGCGCCGGAAGGCCGGGCGTCCCGCCGGTACTTACCGGTCAGCCAGCCGCCGCCCAGCGGGCTCCACGGGAGCAGGCCGAGCCCTTCGGAGACGCAGGCCGGCACGATCTCCCATTCGATCTCGCGGGAGACCAGGCTGTACTGCGGCTGGAGGGTGACGGGGCGGGCCAGGCCGCGGAAGTCGGCGACGTCCACGGTCTTCTGGAGCTGCCAGCCGGTGAAGTTGGACAGCCCGATGTAGTGGACCTTGCCCTGGCGCACCGCGTCGTCCAGGAAGCGCAGGGTCTCCTCGACGGGCGTCAGCGGGTCCCAGGCGTGCACCTGGTACAGGTCGATCGTCTCGATGCCGAGGCGGCGCAGCGACGCGTCCAGCGCCCGGTGCAGGTGGCGGCGGGAGAGCCCGGCGCCGTTCGGGTCCTCGGCCATGGGGAAGCGGCCCTTGGAGGCGAGGACGATGCGGTCGGTGACGTCGGCGGGGCGGGCGGCGAGCCAGCGGCCGATGATCTCCTCGGAGGCGCCGGCGGTGTAGACGTCGGCGGTGTCCACGAGGGTGCCGCCGGCCTCGACGAACCGGTCCAACTGGGCGTGCGCGCCCGCCTCGTCGGTCTCGTGGCCGAAGGTCATCGTGCCCAGCGCGAGGGCCGAGACGGCGCATCCTCCGGTGCCGAGGGTGCGGTACTCCATGTCAGGTGCTCCTTCGGTGGTCACAGGGCGAGCCACACCGCGTGGTCCGGGGCCAGCCGGCCGTCCGCGAGCGGGCCGCTGGCCAGCAGTACCTCCGCGTGCTCCGGGAGAGGATACGGCTCGGCCGAGAGGTTGACGAGGCACAGGAAGCCGGGCTCGCGGTGGAAGGCGAGGACGCCGGCGGGGGCATCCTGCCAGGCCATCGAGCCGTCGCCCAGGGCGGGGTGCTCGCGGCGGATGCGCAGGGCGCGGCGGTACAGCGTCAGCATGGAGTCCGCGTCGTCTTCTTGCGCGGCGACGCTCAGCTCCCGCCACAGCGGCGGCTGGGGCAGCCAGGGCTCGCCGGTCGCGCCGTCCGGGCTGAAGCCGTACGGGGCCCGGTCGCCGGACCACGGGATCGGCACCCGGCAGCCGTCCCGGCCGCGGTCGGTGTGGTCGGACCGCTCCCAGGTGGGGTCCTGGAGCACGTCCTCGGGCAGGTCCTCGACCTCGGGCAGGCCCAGTTCCTCGCCCTGGTAGACGTAGGCGCCGCCGGGCAGCGCGAGCATCAGGAGCGCTGCGGCGCGGGCGCGGCGGGTGCCGAGCGCGAGGTCGAGCGGGCCTTCGGGCCGGTACGTCTCGTTGGCGACCCACTTCTTGACGACCTCGCGGCCGTAGCGGCTGGGGTGGCGCACCACGTCGTGGTTGGAGAGGACCCAGGTGGCGGGGGCGCCGACCGCGCCGAGCATGGCGAGGGAGTGGTCGATGACCGCGCGCAGCTCCTTCGGGTCCCAGCTCGCCATGAGGAAGTCGAAGTTGAAGGCGGTGTGCAGGCCGTCGCTGCGTACGTAGGCGGCGAGTCGTTCGGGGGTGTCGGCCCAGGCCTCGGCGACGAAGGCGCGGTCGCCGGGGAACTCGTCGGCGACCCGGCGCCAGGCGCGGTAGATCTGGTGCACCTCGTCGCGGTCCCAGTGCGGGTGGTCCAGGTGTTCGCCGGGGACGCGGTCGGCCGGTGCCGGGAGGTCCGGCAGGTCGGGCAGCTCGGGGTGTTTGACCAGGCCGTGGGCGACGTCGATGCGGAAGCCGTCGACGCCGCGCCGGAACCAGAACCGCAGGATGTCCTCGAACTCGGCCAGGACGTCGGGGTGGTCCCAGTTGAGGTCGGGCTGTTCGGGCGCGAAGAGGTGGAGGTACCACTGCCCGTCGGGCACCCGGGTCCAGGCGCGGCCGCCGAAGCAGGACCGCCAGTCGTTGGGCGGCTCGGCGCCGTCGGGGCCGCGGCCGTCGCGGAAGACGTACCGGTCGCGCTCGGGGCTGCCGGGCCCGGCGGCCAGCGCGGCGCGGAACCATGCGTGCTGGTCGGAGGTGTGGTTCGGCACGATGTCCGGGATGACGCGGAGGCCTGCGGCGTGCGCCTCCTCGATGAGCGCCTCGGCCTCCTCGACGGTGCCGAACCGCGGGTCGATCGCCCGGAAGTCGGCCACGTCGTAACCGTGGTCGGCCTGCGGGGACTTGTACCAGGGGTTGATCCAGATCGCGTCCACGCCGAGCGACTTCAGGTAGGGCAGGCGGGAGCGGATGCCGGCGATGTCGCCGATGCCGTCGCCGTTCCCGTCGGCGAAGCTGCGGATGTAGACCTGGTAGATGACGGCGTCGCGCCACCAGGGTGCGGTGCGGGTCATGGGACGTACTCCTTGTACGGCGAGGCACGGACGAGGTACGGACGAGGTACGGGCAGTCTGGGTCACTTCGCGGCACCGGCGGTGAGGCCGGCGACGATCCGGCGCTGGAAGAGCAGCACCACGATGACGAGCGGTACGGTCACGAGCACCCCGGCCGCCATCTGGCTGCCGAACGGCGTCTCGAACCGGGTGGCGCCGGAGAACTTGGAGATCGCGACGGGCGCGGTCTGCATCTCCGGCTTGTTGGTCATGGACAGGGCGATGAGGAACTCGTTCCACGCCGCGATGAAGGTGATGATCGCGGTGGTGAACAGGCCGGGCGCGGCGAGCGGCACGATGACCCTGCGGAAGGCCTGGCCGCGGGTGCAGCCGTCGACCATGGCGGCCTGTTCCAGATCGTCGGGGAGCTGCCGGAAGAAGGCGGTGAGGTTCCAGACCGCCAGCGGCAGGGTGAAGGACATGCTGGGCACGATCATGGCCTGGTAGGTGTTGATCCAGCCCAGGCCCACGAAGAGCTTCAGCAGCGGCACGGCGATCGAGACCACCGGGAACATCGAGGTCGCGATGATCAGGGTGAGCACCAGCCGCTTGAGGCGGAACTCCAGCCGGGCCATGGCGTACGCGGTGAACGTGGCGAGGAGCAGCGCGAGGCAGGTGGTCACGCCCGCCACGACCAGGCTGTTGAGGAGAGCGCGGGTGAAGGCCTGGGAGGGGTCGAAGACCGCGCGGTAGTTCTCCAGGGAGGGCGGGGACGGCAGCGGGGAGTTGTCGAAGATGTCGGAGGTGCGGCGCAGGCTGGAGACCAGCATCCAGCCGAACGGCGCGAGGCAGTAGGCCACGACCGCGGCGACACCGAGGAACAACAGGCACTTGCGGAGGCTTGCCGGGAGTGTCACGCCGCAACCCCCTGAGGACGGCGCGGCAGCCGCCGGCGGCGCCGCGCGGACTTGCCGTCGTCCCCCACGATGTCCGCGCCGAGCAGCCGTACGAAGGCCAGCGCGATGAGGAACACGTAGACGAAGAGGAGCACCGCATAGGCGGAGGCCGGGCCGAACCGCACGTTGGCGGCCTGGTCCTGGGCGAGCATCGACAGCGTCTCCACCGAGGTCTTCTGCGCGCCGATCAGGATGTACGGCAGGTCGAACATCCTGAGTGCGTCCAGCGTACGGAACAACACGGCCACCAGCAGCGCCGGCTTCACCAGCGGCAGGGTGATGTGCCGGAACCGGCGCAGCACCCCGGCTCCGTCGATGCGCGCCGCTTCGTACACCTCGTCAGGGATGACCTGAAGGCCGGCCAGGACGAGCAGGCCGACGAAGGGCGCGGTCTTCCACACGTCGGCGACGATGACGGCGACCTTGGCGTGGAACCCCTCGGTGGTCCAGAGCACTTGGTGGCCGATCAGGGCGTTGGCGATGCCGTCGCTGTGGAAGATCCAGCGCCAGAGCAGGCCCGTGACGGCGGTGGGGATGGCCCACGGGATGAGGATGCTCGCGCGGACCAGGGCGCGGCCGCGGAAGGCACGGTGCATGATCAGCGCCATGGCCACCCCGATGAGGGTCTCCAGAAGGACCGTGGTGACGGTGAGGAACGTGGTGTTCCAGAAGGCGTTCCAGAAGCGGCTGCCGGCCTCGTCGAAGATCGCGGCGAAGTTCTGGAGCCCGACGAACGGCTCGCTGTCCTCGACGAATCCGGTCTTCGGGTCCAGGCGCCGGGTGCCGTACAGCGACTGCTGCAGGGCGACGATCGTCGGGTAGAGCACGACGACGCCGAGGACGAGCAGGGTGGGCGACACCAGGAGGGCGGCGAGCCGGGCGGTGCCCGCGGTGGCCCGGGGCGGGCGGCGGCGCCGGGCGGGCGCGGTGGGTCGTTCGCTGCGCGCGGCCGGCGGTGCGGGCCGGGCGGGCGTCTGTGTCTCGGCCATCGGGGCGTGGCTCCTTACTCGGCCATGGGGTGCCGCAGCGCCCGCTGGAGGTCCTTGAGCGCCTGGACGCTGCTCTTCTCGCCGGTCAGCGCGGCGTACGCCGCGCGCTGCACGGCCGCGGTCAGGTCGCCGTACCGGAAGACGCGCGGGCGCGGCACGGCGTGCAGGATCGACCGCTTGAGCGTGGGGAGGTAGGGATACGTCTTCACCAGGGCGGGGTCCTGGTAGAGCGACGCGTACGTGGGCGCGGCGGGCGCGTACTTGAGGGAGAAGCGCTGGTTCTCCTCGTTGGTGAAGAACTCGATGAAGTCCAGCGCGGTGGCCTTGTTCTTGGCGGAGGCGGTGAGGGCGAGGTTGTGGCCGCCGAGGCTGGAGGCGCCGGGCCCGTGCAGGCCGGGCAGCGGGGCCACGCCGAACTTCCCGGCGACCTTGCTGGAGCCGTCCTTCTTCGCGGCCAGCGGGTACATGTAGGGCCACTGGCGCTCGAAGATCAGCTTCCCGGCCTGGAAGGCCTGCCGGGCGTCCTCCTCCTGGTAGGTGATGGCCTCCTTCGGGACCGTGCCGTCCCGGACGGCGTCGACGAGGAAGTCCAGCCCGGCCTTGGCCTGCGGGGTGTCCAGGTGCGGGCGGCCGCGGGCGTCGGTGACGGTGCCGCCCGCGGAGTTGACGGCCTCGGCGACGTTGACGGTGAGGCCTTCGTACTTCTGGAACTGGCCGGCGTAGCAGGACATCCCGTGCGCCTCGGGCAGCTTCTTCACCTTCGCGCAGTCGGCCTTCATCTCCGCCCAGGTGGTCGGTGGTTCGGCGATGCCGGCGCGGCGCAACAGATCGGTGCGGTAGTAGAGCATGCCGCCGTCGGAGGTGGCCGGAACCGCGTACAGGCCGCCCCGGTAGGTGGCCGTCCCCACGATCGGGTCGAGCATCCTGCCGAGCGGAAAGCGGTCGGCGGGCAGCCGGTCGACCCAGCGGTGAGCGGCGAACTCCGTGGTCCAGACGGCGTCGAGGGAGAGCACCGTGAACGCGTCGGACTTGATCTCGGCGTTCTGGATCATTTGCTGGCGCTGCGCGTCGGGGTCGGTGGGCAGTTGGACGAAGGTGACCTTCTCGTCGGGGTGGGCCTTGTTCCACCGGTCGAGCACGGCTTGCACGGTGCCGGTGGTGTCCTTGCCCGCGACGTACGTGATGGGGCCGCGGCCCTCGAACGTGCCGGCTTTCGCGGCGGGCGGCGCGCCGCCGGAGGTGCCGCAGGCGGTCACGGCGGTGAGTCCGAGGAGCCCGGCACAGGCGCTCCGGACGGCTCTGGTGGTCCTGGTCTTCACTGTCTCTCCTGGCAGCTGGGCACCGCACACCGGATGCCGTGCGGTACACCGACCGTGTGACTGCGCTGTCTTCCGCATCCCGGGCAAGCAGAAACAAGAGACGCCCGATAGAGGGCCATTGAGGGGAAGAGGGGTGCAGGAGCGGGGGAAGGCGGCGGTCACTCCGTAACAACGCTTGCACGCTAGGAGGAGGCGTGAGGGAAGTCAACGCGTTACGTCGAGGTAATTTCCCGACCGCTCGCGGATGCTATGCCCCTGTTTGACGCGAGTAGTTGAGGGTCGTACCGGTGATCAGGTAACCGGGACAGCGTTGTCACACCATGAGCGTGACAGCGCTGTCTCAGAGAGGTTTCCGAGCGCCATGGCGGGTGCTACCGTCCGGGCATGCCACCAGCCCAGCGCCACCACCCCACGCTGGCCGACGTCGCCCAGCGGGCCGGGGTGTCCGCCTCCACCGTCTCCCGCACCATGCGCGGCCTGACCACGGTCTCGCCGGACGTGCGCGCCCGCGTCGAACAGGCCGCACGGGAACTGCACTTCGTGGTGTCCCGTCAGGCATCCAGCCTGGTCACCGGCCGTACGGGCGTGGTCGCCGTGCTCGCGCCCACGCTCAACTCCTGGTTCATCGGCTCGGCACTCTCCAGCCTGGGGCCGGTACTGCGCGCGGCCGGCCTGGACCTGCTGGTCTATGTCATCCCGGACCTGGCGGAGCGCACCGACTTCTTCGACCGGCTGCCCGCGCGGCGCAACGCCGACGCGCTGCTGGTCTTCTCCTTCGACCTCTCCGAGGAGGAGAGCGCGCGCCTGGACGACCTCCAGATGCCGGTGGTCTACATCAGCCAGCACGCCAAGGGCCGCCCCAGCGTGTACGTGGACGACGTGGCAGGGGCCCGCGCCGGCACCCGGCACCTGCTCGGCCTCGGGCACCGCCGGATCGCCTTCGTGCAGACCACCGGCGCCAGCGGCTTCACCTTCAGCTCGCACGAGCGGCTGCTCGGCTACCGGCAGGCGCTCAGCGAGGCGGGCGTGGCGCCGGACGACGATCTGGTGGTGGCCACGCCGCCCGGGGACAAGCGCCGTACCGCCGAAGCCGTTGGGACGCTGCTGAGCCTGCGCGAACCGCCCACCGCGATCTTCGCCGAACAGGACGAGGTCGCCGTCTCGCTGGTCTGGACGCTGCGCAAGGCCCATGTCGACGTGCCGGCGCGGATGTCCGTGCTGGGCTTCGACGACCATCAGATGGCCGAGTGGTCGGACCTCACCACGATCGCCCAGTCCCCCGCCGACATCGGACGGGCGGCGGGCGAGCTGGCCCTCGATCTGATCAACGACCCGGAAGCGGACCGGGCCCGGCACCTGGTCCTCCCCACCCGGTTGATCCCCCGGGCCACGACGGCACCGCCACGGCCGGCCGCCCGGGACCGGCCAGCGGAAGCGGCCGAACCCGCCGGCCCGGCCCCGGACGCGCCCGCCCGAAGCCGGGCCGGAGCGGACACGTACGAGTGACCGCCTCGCGCCCCGAGGACGGCCCGCTCCTGGCGCGAAGAGGCGGTACGGGCCCGGGGCACCCGCCCGTGCCGCCGTGCCGCGCTCATGCCGGGCTCAGCCCTGCTGGAACATCTCCGCGGGCAGCGGCTTGAGCAGCGCGTACAGGTCGTCGGTGATCGGGCGGTCCCAGCTGGCGATGGTGACCAGCACGCCGTCGTTCCGGTCGAACTGCACGCAGGAGACCCGGCCCTCGGAGCACTTGATGCGCTTGACGATCAGCAGGTTGTTGTCGTGCATCACCGGGAGGTCCTCGGTCTCCACGACGGTGACCTCCTCGTCGTGGCCCAGCGCGTCCAGCAGCTGCGCCACCTCGAAGGGCACCTCGCCCTCGCCGAGATCCCGCGCCGGGGATCCTTCGGGGAGATTGCCGATGATCATCGCCGGGCCGCGGCCGCCGAAGAGGTCGTAACGCAGGAAGACGCCCTGGCAGCTGCCGTCGGGAGCGGGCAGCAGCCCGGCACCCAGATTGCCGGGCCAGTCCCCGGGGTCCATGGCAAGCACATCAAAATCGGGCCCGGCAGGCACGGCGCTACGGCGGCGGAGGAACGACATACAGC
Organism: Streptomyces niger; assembly: GCF_000718305.1. Classification (GTDB taxonomy): domain Bacteria; phylum Actinomycetota; class Actinomycetes; order Streptomycetales; family Streptomycetaceae; genus Streptomyces; species Streptomyces niger. Next base: position 241,401 of record NZ_JOFQ01000012.1, on the reverse strand, counting down.
CATCGTACGTGGCGCGCCGCGGCACCACGCTGCGGTCCCGGGGCGGCCGTCACCCCTCCGGCACGGTGGGCGGCGGCACGAGGCCGGCGCCCGCGCTCTCCAGCAGTCGCGGCAGGCCGCCGCGGTCCGTGCCCATCTTGCGGTAGACCCCGGACAGCAGCCGGCTGACGGCCGGCACCTGGGTGCCCAGCTCCACGGCGATGCGGTCCTTGGTCCAGCCCTGCACGACCCACTCGGCCACCGCCCGCTCCTGCGCGGTGAGCGTGTCCGTACCGGAACTGCGCAGCTGGAGCGGGCGCAGCCCGGCGGCGGACAGCTCGTCGCGGGCGCGGGCCGCCAGCGCCTCGGCGCCGCAGTGCAGGGCGCTGTCCAGGCCGCGGTAGAGGCGATCGGCGGCGTCCTGCGGCAGGCCCGCCCGGCGCAGTGCGGCGCCGTGCTCCACCAGCGCCTGGGCCAGCTCGAAGGCGGACGGGGAACGCTCGAAGTGGCGCACCGCCTCGGCCAGCAGCTTCATGCCCTCCGCGCCGCCGACCACGCCGGCCTTGCAGAACAGCGCCTGCCCGATGGCCGACTCCGTACCGAAGTCCTGCGCGCGCTGCAGCGCCTCGTCGACCAGGGTGAGGGCCCTGGCCCGGTCGGTGAGGGCGATCGCGCGGGCGAGGTGCAGCTGCCAGGGGCACCAGGCGGGGTTGCGCATGGCGCGCGACTCCAGCCGCCTGCCGACCGCCGTGAGCTGCTGTTCCGCGTCGCGGTGCAGTCCGCGCGCGAGCAGCAGCTCGCTGTAGACGGTCTGCGAGTCGGGGTACACGACGGCGTTCGGCACGACCTCGCCGTAGCTGTACGTGTCGGCCAGCTCCTGGGCCTCGGCGATCCGTCCGCGGGCGAGCAGGATCTCGATGAGGATGCCGATCGCGAACCACTGGGCGGGCACCCGCTGCCCCACCCGGTGCGCGATCCGCAGGCCGCCGTGGACCAGGTCCTCCGCCTCGGCGAGCCGGCCGCGGCGGTAGCGGATGTAACCGAGCAGGGTGTACCCGAAGGAGAGGTGGGCGCCGCGCCAGCCCTTGCGCTCGCACTCGGCGATGCCCTTGTGGAACAGCTCCTCGGCACGGCCCGGCTGGTCGCAGTACATGAAGGTGAGCGCGACGAGGACGGGCACTTCGAAGCCCTACTCCTCGTCCGTCCACGGCAGGCCGTCGCCGAGCGCCTCCTCGGCGTAGTGCAGCGCCCTCTGCGCGCTCTCGCCGCGCACCATGGCGTCCCAGGCGCGCAGCCCGAGGATGTACCGCTCGGCCATGCCGCGCCCGGTGAGATGGTCGGCCAGCTTGGCCAGCAGCCGGGAGCGGGCGGGCGACTCCTGCTCGTCGGCCCGGAAGGCGTTCCACATGAACTGCTCGGCCTGCATGCGCAGCCGCGTCCGCGCGTTGGTGGCCCGCTGCGCCTCCGCTGCGACCACCTCCGCCGCCTCCTCCATACGGTCGGCGTGTGCGAGCGCCTGCGCCAGCTTGTACGTGATCGTCTCGCGCAGTTCCGGGTCGAGCTCTTCCTCCTCCAGCGCCGCACGGAGGTGGTTCACCGTGGTCGCGGGCTCGCTGAGCAGGGAGGAACAGCCCAGCTCGAAGAGGACCAGGGCGCGGTCCTGCAGAGCAGGGGGCTCGCGCAGCGCACGGGCCAGGCAGCGGCGGGCCGCGTCCGGCGCGCCCGCGCGGAAGTACTCGCTCGCGGCCTCGCGCAGCCGCTGCACGACCCAGTCGTCGTGCTCGGGGTGCATCTCCAGCAGGTGCCGGGCCGCGGCCGTGGCGCCGTGGCCCGCGTCCACCACGGCGGCCGCCGCCTGGCCGTGCAGCGCGACCCGCAGCGCGCCGGGGATGGCCTGGTAGACGGCGCTGGCGACGAGGGGGTGGAAGAACCGGAGGTTGCCGTTGTCCGAGGAGGCGGCCGGGGCGAGGATGCGGGCGTCGCGCAGCTTGTCCACGACGTCGGCGGCCTGGACGGAGCCGAGGCCCGCGACGTTGGCGGCGAGCGTCGGGGAGACCTCCGTACCGAGCACGGAGGCGGCCCAGGCGAAGCGGACGGCGGCGGTACCGAGCCGCTCCAGGCGTTCGATGAGTCCGCTGTCCTTGATGGCCATGACCAGCTCGCGGAGCTGGGAGACGTTGGCCTGCTGCGGCTTGATGTCGCGCTCGCGGATCTTGGCGCTCAGCTCGACGACCTCGTACGGATTGCCGCCGGTGACGGCCCAGCACTCGCGGCAGAACGCCTCGTCGGCTCCCTCGCCGACCATGTGGGTCACCACGCGCCGGACGGCGGCGGGGGTGAGTGGGGTCAGCTCGAAGGGGCGGGAGCCGCTGCGCTCGGCGATCCGGCGCAGCGGACCGGCGCCGGCCGGCAGCTCGTCGGGGCGGTACCCGACGATGATCAGTATGGGGAGCTCCTCCGCGCGGGCGGCGAACGCGGTGAGCCAGGCGAGGGATTCGGAGTCGGCCCAGTGGGCGTCGTCGAGGATGAGGACGACGGGCGTGAAGTGCACGGCGAAGCGGGTGACGACCCAGTCCAGGCCGTCCCGCACGCCCTGCGGGTCGGGGGAGGCGTCGCCGTCCGCCGCGACCAGCCCCACGGCGGGCGCGACGATGTCGTACCAGGTGCCCAGGATCCGGCGGTGCTCCTCGGGGGACTCGGCGGCGAACACCGGCTGCACCAGCTGCCGTACCACATGGAAGGCCACCTCCTGCTCCTGCTCGCCGCCGCGGGCCAGCAGGACCGTGCAGCCGCGGGCGATGGCGCGCCGGCGGGCCTCGTTGATCAGCGCGGTCTTGCCCATGCCCGCGGGCCCGGCGAAGGCGATCAGGCCGCCCGTCCGCACCCCTCCGTCCTCTTTGCCGGAGCCGCACAGGTCGGTCAACATGCCGTCCAGTGCGCTCAGTTCCGTATCCCGCTCGAGCATCGGCCTGCGCGCCCGGCCGGACCGCCCGGTGATCTCCGCCATGTTCCGCCCTCACCCCTTTTGCATATGGCGACGAGCCTAGCGCCGCGTGGCTCCGCATGGTCGGGCCCGAGCAACTTCCGACCATGAATCGGGGGAGCGTACGCCGTGGTTGCGCGCTGTCCGGGACATTGCGCGGCGCGCTCCCCCTTACCTGCGCGGGTGGCGCGAGCGGGCGACGTCCGCGAACTTATTGACCGATAAACCTGCTCCCTTCTTGACTGGTCAACGCAGGAGCCTCAGGCTCCCCTGACTGCGCCGCGGGGCGCAGCTTGAAGGAGGCGGACCATGAACGACCACAAGAGTGCGACGGTAGTACCGTTGCCCCCCGTACCCAGGCGTACCGCGCCCCTCCTCATCCCCTTCCCGGCGCGGTTGAACCCCGGGGTGGAAGCGGCGCGGCGGCACACCCTCGGCTGGCTGCACGATCACGGCATACTGCGCGGTGCGGCGGCGACGGAGGAGTACGACGCACTGCGACTGGACCGGCTCATGGCCTACTTCTACCCCGAGGCCGGCGCCGCCGAGCTGGCCCTGGCGACGGACTTCAACGCCTGGTTCTTCCTCTTCGACGACCAGTTCGACGGCGAACTGGGCCAGTGCCCGGAGTCGGTGGCGCACTTCGTGGACCGCGTGGTGCGCACGATGGACGACACGCCCGATCTGCTGCCCGAGGAGCCCGACAGCCCGCTGGTCGCCGGCTACCGCGACATCTGGCTGCGGATCACCGCCGGGGCGCCCCGCGCCTGGCAGCTGCGCTTCCAGGACCACTGGGAGCGGTATCTCGGCGCGTACCACTGGGAGGCGCAGAACCGTACCCGCAAAGGCGTGCTGCCGTTGGAGCAGTACCTCAAGGGCCGCCGGGACTCCATAGGCGTACAGCCGTGCCTGGACTTCGCGGAGCGCTGCGGCGGTTACGTCCTCCCGCGTGAGCTGCACGGCAGACCGCCGCTGGCCGAGCTGCGCCGGCTCACCGCCGATGTGGTGATCTTCGTCAACGACGTCGTCTCGGTGGACAAGGAGCTGGCGGCCGGGGACGTCAACAACAGCGTGATCATCCTGCAGCGGTCGACCGGCTGCACGCTGGACCAGGCGGTGCGCAGGATCGTCCGGACGACCAACGCGCGCGTGGACCAGTTCCAGCAGATCGCCGCAACGCTGCCCGCGACGCTCAAGGAGCTGGGCGTACCGGCCGAGGTGCACGACCACGTGGGCCACTACGTCACGCACATGCACCACCTGATGAGCGGCAATCTCGTGTGGTCGCAGGAGACCCCGCGCTACGACGACACCGGCACCGCCTCCGTACGCAGCCGGCCCTGGGCCGACCTCTTCGCGGCCGCCGACCCGGGCACGCTGTCGGCGCACCGTACGACCGGCTCCTGACCGGCGGCCCGCCCCGATGACCGAGGTGCTCAACTACTGGAAGGCCGGGCTGGGATCCGTACCGGCGGAGGTGTGGGAGACGGTGCCGGGGCCGCGCACGCTGATCCTCGCCGACAACGCCCTCACCGCGCTCCCCGACCGCATCGGCCGGCTGACCAGCCTGCGCACGCTCGACCTCGGGCACAACGCACTCACCCGGCTGCCCGCCTCGCTCGGCGACCTGACCGGCCTCTCCGGCTGCCTGTACCTGCACGACAACCGACTGGCCGAACTGCCGGCCACACTGGGGCGGCTGGCCCGCCTCGGCTATCTCAACGTTGGCGAGAACCCGCTCGGCCGCCTCCCGGACGCGCTGGGCGGGCTTGCGGGCCTGTACGAACTGCGGGCCCAGCACTGCGCCCTGACCGCGCTGCCGCCGGCGCTCGGCCGGCTGACCCGGCTGCGGGAGCTGTGGCTGCGCGGCAACCACCTCACCGCGCTGCCCCGCACCTTCGCCGAACTGCGGGAACTGCGCGAACTGGAGCTGCGCGGGAACGCCTTGGCCGAGCTGCCCGAGGTGCTGCGCGGCCTCCCGCTGCTGCGCCGGCTGGACCTGCGCTCCAACTGCATCGGCACACTCCCCCACTGGCTGCCGGAGTGCCTGTCCCTGGAGAAGCTGGATCTGCGCTGGAACGCCGTCGACGAGGCGGCGCCGGTGCTGCGTGCCCTGCGGGACCGCGGCTGCGTCGTCCTCGTCTGACGGGCGCGCCGCCCGGCCGGGGTCCGGTCCGGGCGGCGCGGCCGCACCCGCTCAGCGCGCGGCGTCGTACCGTCCTCCGGGCGTCACGTCAGGTCGAACTCGCCGTCCCGGGCGCGCAGCACGAAGCCACGCCATTCGCCGGGCGAGAACACGACGGCCGGGCCGTCCGGGCTGCGGCGGTCCCGCATCGCGATGAAGCCGTCGACGAAGGCGATCTGGACATCGCCCACGCCCTGGCCACTGGGCTGCCACTGGGCCTGTGTGAGGTCGAGTTCGGGCTGCTTCTCGCCGGTGATCCGCTGCTCGGTGATGGTGCTTTCGGCCACGTGTACCGCTCCTCCCCGGTGGGGTCCGCCGTCCCGGCCAGCGTAACCATCGTGCCCGGCCACCGACAGGCCGCGACGGGCCGGATGGCCCCGATCCGCACGGCATCGGTCAGGTCGCGGGCGGCTCGGCGCCGACCAGCCACATCGCGAAGAACTGCGAGCCACCCCCGTAGGCGTGCCCCAACGCACGCCGGACACCCGGGATTTGGTGGTCCCCGGCCCGGCCGCGGACCTGGAGCGCCGCCTCGGCGAAGCGGAGCATGCCCGACGCGCCGATCGGGTTGGTGGAGAGGACGCCGCCCGAAGGATTCACCGGGAGGTCACCGTCCAGTTCCGTCACGCCGGCCTCGGTGAGCTTCCAGCCCTCGCCCTCCTCGGCGAAGCCGAGGTTCTCCAGCCACATCGGCTCGTACCAGCTGAACGGCACGTACATCTCGACCGCGTCGATCTGGCGGCGCGGGTCGGTGACGCCGGCCTGCCGGTAGACGTCGGCCGCGCAGTCCCGCCCGGCGCGCGGCGAGACGACGTCCTTGCCCGCGAACAGCGTCGGTTCGCTGCGCATCGCCCCGCCGTGCACCCATGCCGGCGGGTGCGGCGCGTGGTCGGCGCCGGCCCGTCCGGTCAGGACCATCGCGCACGCGCCGTCCGAGGAGGGGCAGGTCTCGGAGTACCGGACGGGGTCCCACAGCATCGGGGACGCCTGCACCTTCTCCAGGGTGATGTCGTGCTCGTGGAGGTGCGCGTACGGGTTCTTGAGCGCGTTGCGGCGGTCCTTGTAGGCGACGAGGGAGCCGATCGTGTCGGGTGCGCCGGTGCGGCGCATGTAGGCGCGGACGTGCGGGGCGAAGAAGCCGCCGGCCCCGGCCAGCAGCGGCTGCTGGAAGGGGACGGGCAGGGACAGGCCCCACATCGCGTTGGACTCGGACTGCTTCTCGAAGGCGAGGGTGAGGACGGTGCCGTGTACCCGTGCGGCGACGAGGTTGGCGGCCACCAGGGCGGTGGAGCCGCCCACGGAACCCGCGGTGTGCACCCGGAGCATGGGCTTGCCGACGGCGCCGAGCGCGTCGGCGAGGTACAGCTCGGGCATCATGACGCCCTCGAAGAAGTCGGGCGCCTTGCCGATGACGACGGCGTCGATGTCGGCCCAGGTCAGCTGGGCGTCCTCCAGGGCGCGCAGGGCGGCCTCGCGGACCAGCCCGGCGATCGAGACGTCCTTGCGTGCGGCGACGTGCCGGGTCTGGCCGATGCCGACGACGGCCACGGGCTCCTTGCTCATGACGGCCTCACTCCCCTTCCAGGACGGCGACCAGGTTCTGCTGCAGGCACGGGCCCGAGGTGGCGTGCGCGAGGGCGCGGTCGGACGCGCCGCGCTGGATGCGGGCGGCCGCCTCGCCGAGCCGGATCAGTCCGGCGGCCATCATGGGGTTGGCTGCCAGGGCGCCGCCCGAGGGGTTCACTGCGACGTCGTCGGTGAGCCGCAGGGCGCGGCGCAGCACGATCTCCTGGGAGGTGAAGGGCGCGTGCAGCTCCGCGGTGTCCACGGGGCGCTCGAAGGCCCCGGCACGTTCGGCGGCGAGCCGGGTGGAGGGCGAGTCGGTGAGGTCGCGTACGCCCAGGGCGTGGGCTTCGATGCGGTGGTCGATGCCGCGTATCCAGGCGGGCCGTTCGCACAGCTCTCGGGCCCTGTCCCCGGCGGCCAGGATGACGGCAGCCGCGCCGTCCCCGATGGGCGCGCAGTCGCCGCGCCTCAGGGGGGCGACGACGTGGTCGCCCATGGGGACGTCGCCACGCAGCTGGGCGTGCGGGTTGGCGGCCGCGTCGGTACGGCTGCGCGCGGCGACCCCCGCCAGGACCCGCTCGTCGGCGGCGCCCGCGTCGAACAGCGCCTGCGCCTGAAGGGCGGCGAGCGCCACGGAGTCGGGCCACAGCGGCGCCACGTAGTACGGGTCGAGCTGGCGGGTGAGCACTTCCCGCAGGTCGCCGGGCGAGGACTTGCCGTAGGAGTAGACGAGGGCGGTGTCGGCCTCGCCGGTGAGGAGCTTCACCCAGGCCTCGTACAGCGCCCAGGCGCCGTCCATCTCGACGTGCGACTCGGCGACGGGCGGCCAGGCGCCGACGCCGTCCAGGGCCATGGTGAAGGAGAAGGCCCGGCCTGCGAGGTAGTCGCAGGAGCCGGAGCAGACGAAGCCGAGGTCGGCGGTCTTCAGGGAGACCGCGTCGAGCACCTCCTTCAGCACCGGCATCAGCATCTCCACCTCGGAGACCTCGCGGCTGTCCGGTACGTGATCGGACTGCCCGAACGCGACGATCGCCACGTCTCGCATCACACCAGCTCCCTGTACGTGTCGTAGTCGGCGTCCGGCTCCCCGGTGGGCCGGTAGTGGTCGGGCCAGCGCTGGCCTTCCTTCCAGACCGGCTCGACCCGCATGCCCATCCGGACCTGGTCGTACGGAATGCCGGCGATGCGGCCGTGGAGCGCCAGCCCCGCGCCGTCCAGGGCGATGTGGCCGTAGACGTAGGGCACTTCGATGTCCAGGCCCTTGGCCTTGATGTTGACGATGCAGAAGGTGGTGACGGTGCCCTTCGGGCCGACCTCGACGCGTTCGCCGGTGGGGACGCCACAGGTGGGACAGGCGCCGCGCGGCGGCACGTAGACCTTGGCGCACTCAGGGCAGCGTTCGCCCACCGTGCGCCGCTCGGCGAGCGCCCGGAGGTACGCGGTCTGGGCCCGGCCGGGGCTGTACGTGTAGTCGAGGCGGGCGGGGAGGGTGACGACGGAGACGGCGTCGGCGAAGTCGCCGGCGTGGTCGCGGGGCGCGGGCCCGGCCGCGCCGTCGTACGGCTCGAAGCAGGCGATGTCCGTGATGGCGCCCGTCCGCGTCTCCGCCCACCGGATGCGGACCCGCATGCCGGTGGAGACCGCGTCGGGCGAGGGGGCGTCCAGGACGTGCAGCAGGGCGCTGTCGGTGCCGTCGAGCCGGACGAGCACCCAGGCGAAGGGCCGGTCGAGCGGGGGCTTGCCGGTGGGGTGCGGGTTCCAGGCCCAGGTGGTGACGGTGCCGACCTCCGCGACCTGGACCATCTCGTGCAGCTCGGCGGCGGTGGCCGGGTCGTACTCGGTGGGCGGCACCAGCACCGTGCCGGCGGTGGTCCGGACGCCGAGGACGGTGCGCTCGCGGAGGCCGGTGAGGAAGGCGCTCTGCACGGGCCCGAGGGAGCGGGTGAAGGGGAATTCGACGACGAGTGGGGCGGCGAGGATCTCGGTGGTCACGGCTGCTCCTCAGGTGCGCCGGTAGACGGGCGGGCGCTTCTCGGCGAAGGCTTTCGCGCCTTCCTTGGCGTCGGCGGTGCCGAAGATCGGCCAGCCGTGTTCGAGTTCGTGTGCCAGTCCGTCGGTCTCGGTCATCTCCGCGGTCGCGTAGACCGAGGACTTGACCGCTTCGACCGCGAGCGGGCCGCAGGCGTTGATCTGTTCGGCGATCTCCAGGGCCTTGGCACGGGCGGTGCCATCCGGCACGACGTGACCGATCAGCCCGGTCCGTTCGGCTTCCCGCGCGCTGTACGGGCGGCCGGTGAGCAGCATCTCCAGGGCGTGCGTGCGGGGGATCTGGCGCTGCAGGCGGACGGTCGAGCCACCGATGGGGAAGAGCCCGCGGCGCACTTCGAAGAGCCCGAAGGTCGCGCTCTCACCGGCCACCCGGATGTCCGTGCCCTGCAGGATCTCCGTACCGCCTGCCACGCACGGGCCCTCGACGGCGGCGATGACGGGTTTGCGCGGCCGGTGGTGCCGGAGCATGGCCTTCCAGTGCAGGTCGGGATCGGCTTTCATCCGGTCGCGGTACGCGTCGTCGGCCATGCCGCCGCCGGCCAGCGCCTTGAGGTCCATGCCGGCGCAGAAGACACCGCCCGCGCCGGTGAGGACGACCGACCGGATGTCGTCGTCGGCGTCGGCGGCCAGCCAGCCGTCGTACAGGCCGACCAGCATCGGCGGCGAGAGGGCGTTCTTCGCCGCCGGGCGGTTCAGGGTGAGTACGAGTGTCGCGCCGACGCGCTCCACGGTGAGGTGTTCGGTGCCGGTACCGGGGGTGCCGCCCATGCCGTTCTCCCGTCCTGCCCGTATGAAGGATCCGCTCTGCCCGGGTGAAGAATGCAGAACAGGTTGCAGGAGCGGCACGGCGACTTCAAGAGTTTTCTGACACTCAGTCAGTTTTATTGGCCGCGGCCCTTCCCCCTTACCGCCCCGGCGGCTCTAATGAGCGCCGGACCAGCGGCCGCGCGATCAGGAGGAGACGTGGAGTACAACCTTGCCGACCTCTTCGAGTCGATCGTCGACACGGTGCCCGACCGCGAAGCGTTGGTGTACACCGACCACCCCGGCAGCGGCGCCGAACGCCGGCTCACCTACCGGCAGCTGGACCGGGCGGCCAACCGCCTCGCCCACCACCTCCAGGACTCCGGCGTACGCCCCGGCGACCACGTCGGCCTGCACCTCTACAACGGCGTCGAGTACCTCCAGGCGTTCTACGCCTGCCTGAAGATCCGGGCCGTGCCGGTCAACGTCAACTACCGCTACGTTGAAGAGGAGCTGGCCTACCTCTACCGCGACGCCGACCTGGTCGCGCTCGTCTTCGACGCGGAGTTCACCGAGCGGGTGGCCGCCGCCGCGCCCCGGGCGCCGCGCCTGCGCCACCTCGTACGGGTCGGCACCCCGCCGCCCGGCGCCCCCGAACCCGCGCGCCCCGTCGTTCCCTTCACGGAGGCCGAGGCCGCCGGCTCCCCCGACCGCGGCTTCGGACCGCGCAGCGCCGACGACCGCGTCATCATCTACACGGGCGGCACCACCGGCATGCCCAAAGGCGTGGTCTGGCGCCACGAGGACCTGTTCTTCTCCGGCACGGGCGGCGGCGCGCCCACCGGCGAACCGGTCTCACGCGCCGAGGAACTGGCCGAACGGGCCGCCGCGAGCGGCGAAGGGCTGGTCTTCTTCCCCACTCCCCCACTCATGCACGGCACCTCCACCCTCACCGCCCTCATAGCCTTCCACTTCGGTCAGAAAGTCGTCCTCCACCGCAAGTACGTGCCCGAAGAGGTCCTGCGAACGATCGAACGCGAACGGGTCACCAGCGTCTCCCTCGTTGGCGACGCGATGCTGCGCCCGCTGACCGACGCCCTGGCCGGCCCGCTCAAGGGCACCGACTGCACGACCCTCTTCGCCGTCTCCAGCTCCGGCGCGATCCTCTCCGACACCGTGCGGGCCCAGTTCACCGCCCTGGTCCCGCACGCGATGCTGCTGAACAACTTCGGCTCCTCCGAGTCCGGCTTCAACGGCACCGCCACCGACGACGCGGGCCCCGACACCGGCTTCCGGCTGCACGTCAACGGCCGTACCGCGGTGGTCGACCCGGTCACGCACGCACCGGTGGCGCCCGGCGAGCCCGGCCGGCTGGCCCAGCGCGGCCACGTGCCGCTGGGCTACTACAACGACCCGGCCAAGACCGCCGAGACGTTCTTCGAGGCCGACGGCGAACGCTGGGTACTGCTCGGCGACATGGCCACCGTCGACGAGGACGGCGTGGTCACGGTCCTCGGCCGCGGCTCGCAGTGCATCAACTCCGGCGGCGAGAAGGTCTACCCCGAAGAGGTCGAACAGGCCCTCAAGGCCCACCCCGACGTGTACGACGCACTCGTCGCGGGCGTCCCGGACGACCGCTGGGGCAACCGCGTCGCGGCCGTGGTGCAGCTCCGCCCGGGCGCGGCGCCGGTGGATCCGGCCGCCGTCCAGGCCCACTGCCGTAGCCACCTCGCCGGCTACAAGATTCCCCGCACGGTCGTCTTCACCGACCACATCCAACGCTCCCCCAGCGGCAAGGCCGACTACCGGTGGGCCAAGCGGGTGGCGGGCGGCGAGTAGGCCCCCGGGGGACGGCTGCCGCGTCGTCCTCCGGCTGACGGAGGCGTCTCGGGCCGGCCGGGGTGCCCGCCTCCGGTCAGCCGCAGACCGAGCGCACGGAGCGGGCCAGGGCCACCGTGTGCAGCGGGTCCAGGCGCGCGTCCCGTACGACGCCGGCCGAGGCCACCGCCAGGACGGGCGTGCAGGACGGGGACGTACGCGCGGCCGAGGAGTCGGCGAGGGCGCGTACCAGCCCCTCGTTGATGCGGTTGATCTCCTCGCGGACCTCGGCGAGGTCGGGGCGGGTGGTGGGCGCCCGGGAGGGGTCGGCGGTCCAGGCGCGGTGCAGCCCGCGCTGCACGATCTTGTTCGCCTCGATCTGGTCCCGGAAGACCGCCACCGTACGCGCGGGGTCCGCGCCCAGTTCACGCGCCCGCTGGGCCACCGCATCGAGCACCTGCTGCTCGCGCGCCGGGTCGTCGATGGGGCTGTCGGTGCCCCACTTGGCCGCCGCGACCAGGTCGGCGGTCGCCAGCCGCTCGGCGGACAGCGCGGCGAGGGGACGCAGCGCGGTGTACTGGCCCGTACGTGCGGTGGGCCTGGTGGCGGCCGGAGCCGTGCGCTCCGGCGAGCCCGAGTGAGCCACCGGGGCAGCTTGGGTTGCCGGGGCCGCTTGGGTTGCCGGGGCCGCTTGGGTTGCCGGGGCCGCGGTCGCGCCGGGGGCTCCGGCGAACAGGGCGGCCGCGGCGACGGTCGTGACCACCGCGCGGCGGACGACGACGTGCCGCGGTGAACGGCGGCGGACGGAGGAGCTGAGTGGCACCGGTTCCCCTTCTCTGTCGGTCCCGCAAGGGGCTGCTCGATCGCCTTGTTCTACTGGAACAAGGGTCGTCACGGCTACCGGAGTCCGCCGACCGGACAGCCGTGCAGAAACTCCCCCGCCCCCGGCGTCAGCCCTCCCGCACCAGGAAGCCCTGTACCGCGTCGAGGAATTCGCGCGGCCGCTCCTCATGGACCAGGTGGCCGGCGCCGTCGATCGTGACCAGTTCGGCGTGCGGGATCAGTTCCGCCATGCGCGCCAGCCGCTCCTGCGGAATGTGGCTGTCGGCACCGCCGCCGATCACGAGCGTGGGCGCGGTGATCCGCCCGAGCGCTTCCCACCACCCCGGATCCGGCGCGTTCCGCTCCGCCACCACCGTGGCCTTCGCCGCCCAGTCGAACAGCGGCGGGCCGGCCGGTGCCTCCGGTACCTGCTGCGGCGGGTCGGCGGGCAGCGGCGGGGCCGCCTCTTCGAGGATCAGCCGCGCCACCAGCTCGGGTCGCTCGGCGGCCAGCAGGAGCGCGGCCACCGCTCCCAGCGAGTGGCCGATGAGCGTGACCTGATCGAGGCCCAGCTCGCGAAGGAAGCCGATCGCGTCGTCCCGCCACCGCTCGAAGCCGTACTCGCCGGGCCACTCGCTCTTCCCGTGGCCCCGCTGGTCCAGCGCGTACACCCGGTGGGTGGTCGCCAACTGCCCGACCACCCCGCGCCAGTCCTCACCGTCCTCGCCGAGACAGTGCAGCAGCACCGCCGGGGGCGCCTCCGCCTCGCCCCACACCCGGTACGCCAGCTCGACCCCGTCCACCTGCACCTTCTGTACGTCCGCCATGGGCCGAAGGTACCCACGAGGACGCGTCCCGAACTCCGTTTCCCTCTCCTCTCTCAGCTCGTGGGCGGCTCCCCCTTGATGACGGCGAAGACGGCGCCGTACGGGTCGCGGAACATCGCCAGGCGGCCGACCCCCTCCGCGTCGACCGGCGCGATGAGGGCCGTCGCGCCGCGCTCCGTCGCCGCCGCGGCAGTCGCGTCGCAGTCGTCCACCCCGAAGTACGGGTGCCACTCCGAGGTCGAACCGCGGTCGAGATGCTCCTGCGGCAGCTGCATCATGCCGCCCTGACCGAACGCGGGGGACGCCGCGACACCTGCCGGGACGACGATGGTGTACGCGCCCGCTTCGCCCATCGGCAGGTCCTGGTACTGCCAGGAGAAGACCGAGCTGTAGAAGTCCTTGGCCGTGGCGGCGTCGGTGGTGTACAGCTCCGTCCAGCACAGGGCGTTGGCCTCCATCACGGCTTCCAGCCCCTTGACCTCGCCCGGCTGCCAGACCGCGAACCGGGCGCCGGCGGGGTCGGTGAACGCGGCCAGCCGGCCCGCGGTGAAGACGTCCATCGGCTCGGCCCGGACCGTGCCGCCGGCAGCCGCCACGGCCTTGGCCGTGCCGTCCGCGTCCGCGGTGTGGAAGTACAGCGTCCACGCCGGACGGGCGCCTTCCTCGACCAGGGGGCCGATCGCGGCGACGGTGCGGCCGTCCAGCCGGAAGAAGCCGTAGCCACCTGCGTCCGGCCCCAGGGACTCGAAAGTCCAGCCGAACACCTCGCTGTAGAAGGCGACGGCCTCGTCCACGTCGGGGACGCCGAGGTCCAGCCAGTTCGGCGCACCCGGTACGTACTGGGTCGAGAGCATGAACAGATCCTTCGGTGTGTGGCGAAGCTGGTGAACTGCCGTCGTGACTGTCGTAGCCGTCGCGACTGTCGTGACTGCGTAGCTGTCGTGGCTGTGTAGCTGTCGTGGCTGTCGTGGCTGTCGTGCCTGTGTGGCGGTGTCCGGCCGCCGGTCGTTCACGGCCCGCACCACCCGGTTTCCCGAACGATTCACAGCATGGCAGGCACCACTGACAGTCACCCCGCAACGGCTCGTCACCGCAGGTCGGGCGGCATGCCGCAGCCGCATCGACCGCTCGGCCGGCGCAACCACCGGGCGCCTCAGGCCCTCCCGTCCCTCCGCCGTCCCAGCCGGTCCCGGAGCTCCCGCTTGAGGATCTTGCCGCTGGCGTTGCGCGGGAGCTCGGGGACGAGGACGACGCGCTTGGGCGTCTTGAAGGCGGGCAGCCGGGTGCGGGCGGCGGCGATCAGTTCCTGCTCGTCGAGGTCTCCGGCGTCCGACTTCGGTACGACCACCGCCGTGACCGCCTCGATCCACCGGTCGTCCGGCAATCCGATCACCGCGACCTCGGCGACCTTCGGGTGCTCGTACAGCACGTCCTCGACCTGCCGTGAGGCGACCAGCACACCGCCCGAGTTGATGACGTCCTTCACCCGGTCGACGACGGTGAGGTACCCGTCGGGGTCGCGGACGGCGAGGTCGCCGGAGCGGAACCAGCCGTCCCTGAAGGCGGCCGCGGTCTCCTCCGGCTTCTCCCAGTAGCCCTCGCACAGTTGCGGCGAGCGGTAGACGACCTCGCCCGGCGTCCCGTCGGGCACGTCCCGGCCCTCCTCGTCGACGACCCGTGCCTCCACGAAGAGCACCGGCCGTCCGCAGGAGTCCATCCGCCCCTCGTGCTCGTCGGGCCCCAGCACCGTGGCCAGCGGGCCGATCTCGCTCTGCCCGAAGCAGTTGTAGAAGGCGAGGTCGGGGAGGCGGCCGCGGAGCCGCTCCAGTACGGGTACCGGCATGATCGACGCCCCGTAGTACGCCTTGCGCAGCCCGGTGAGGTCGCGCGCGGCGAAGTCGGGGTGGTGGGAGAGGCCGATCCACACCGTGGGCGGCGCGAAGAGGCTGTCCGCCCGGCCCGCGCCCACCAGCTCGAAGATGGTGTCGGCCGCGGGCGCGTCCAGGATGGTGTTCTCCGCTCCCACGGCCAGGTAGGGCAGCAGGAAGACGTGCATCTGGGCGGAGTGGTAGAGCGGCAGGGAGTGCAGCGGCCGGTCGGCTTCGGTGAGGTGCAGGGCCGTGATGGCGCTGACGTATTCGTGCACGAGGGCGCGGTGGGTCATCATCGCGCCTTTGGGGAGCGCGGTGGTGCCCGAGGTGTAGAGCAGCTGGACGAGGCTCTCCCCGTCGACGTCGCCGAGCGGCGGCAGCGCGGCGAGGGCCGAGGGGTCGGCGCGCAGCCGGTCCAGCCGGGCGAGCAGCCCGTCGGCGGCGTCGCGCAGCGGCAGTGCGGGCGCCCCCGCCGGAAGTTCGTGCGCGAGGGCGGGGTCGGTGAGAACCAGCGAGCTGCCGGATTGTTCGACGATGTAGCGGAGGTCGTCGCCCGTGATGTGGTGGTTGACGGGTACGTGGACGAGGCCGGCGCGGGCGCAGGCGAGGAAGCCGATCAGGTAGGCGTCGGAGTTGTGTCCGTAGGAGCCGACCCGGTCGCCGGGGCGCAGTCCCTCGCCGAGAAGCAGCCGGGCGGCGGCGGTGACCGCCTCGTCCAGCTCCCGGTAGGACCAGGAGCGTTCGGCGTACCGCACCGCCGTGCGCTCCGGCACCCGCCGGGCGCTCCGCCGCAGCATCCCGTCGACCGTACTGCTCCGCACTCCAGCCATGGCGCGATCCTGTGCCCAGCCTCCGTCCGGGTCAAGGGAGGCGGCATCGGGGCGCGGCGGGCTCCGGTGGCCCCGGCCGCCGCGCCGTGTCTCAGAGGGCGCGTTCGCGGCCCTCCCAGTACGGTGCGCGCAGCCGCCTCTTGTAGAGCTTGCCGTTGGGGTCACGGGGCATGGCGGCGAGGAAGTCGACGCTCTTGGGGCGCTTGTAGCCGGCCAGTCGGGTGGCGCAGTGGTCCAGTATCTCGGCGGCCAGTTCCGGGCCCGCTGTGCGGCCTTCCTCGGGCTGCACGACGGCCTTGACCTCCTCGCCCCAGTCGTCGTGGGGGATGCCGAAGGCGGCGGCGTCGGCGACGGCGGGGTGGGCGAGCAGGGCGGCCTCGATCTCGGCGGGGTAGATGTTGACGCCGCCGGAGATGATCATGTCGATCTTGCGGTCGCGCAGGAAGAGGTAGCCGTCCTCGTCGAGGTAGCCGAGGTCGCCGACGGTGAAGAAGTCGCCGATGCGGTTCTTCTCGGTCTTGCCGTCGTCCTTGTGATAGCGGAAACCGCCGGTGGCCATCTTCATGTAGACGGTGCCGACCTCGCCGGGCGGGAGGCGGTTGCCGTCGTCGTCGAAGACCGCGAGTTCGCTGATGGGCCAGGCTTTGCCGACCGTGCCGGGTTTCTTGAGCCAGTCCTCGGCGGTGGCGAAGGCGCCGCCGCCCTCGCTGGCCGCGTAGTACTCCTCGACGCAGCTTCCCCACCAGTCGATCATGGCGCGTTTGACGTGGTCCGGGCAGGGCGCCGCACCGTGGATGGCGTGCCGCATGGCGGACACGTCGTACCGGTTCCTGATCTCCTCCGGAAGGGCGAGCAGCCGGTGGAACTGGGTGGGCACCATGTGGGTGTGCGTGCAGCGGTACGTGTCGATGAGGCGCAGCATCTCTTCGGGGGTCCAGCGGTCCATGAGGACGAGCCGGTGGCCGATGTGCAGCGAGGCGCCGGAGAACTGCAGGACGGCCGTGTGGTAGAGCGGCGAGCACACGAGATGCACGTTGTCGTCGAAGGGCCGGATGCCGAAGATCCCGAGAAAGCCGCCGAGATGGGTCTCCTCGGGGGGCTTGCCGGGCAGCGGGCGGCGGATGCCGCGCGGGCGTCCGGTGGTGCCGGAGGTGTAGTTCATGACCCAGCCGAGCGTGCGCTCCTCGGGGGGCGTCTCCGGCTGCCCCTGAAGGAGCTCGGCGTACGGGCGGAAGCCGTCGACGGCGCCGACCGCGTACCGGTGTGCGGCGGGCAGTCCGGCCTCGTCCGCCGCGGAGCGGGCCGCGTCCCCGAAGCGCTCGTGCGTGATGAGCACCTTGGCGCCGGAGTCGGCGACGATCCAGGCGATCTCCGGGCCGACGAGGTGGTGGTTGACGGGCACGAGGTAGAACCCGGCCTGGCTGGCGGCGAGGTAGGCGGTGAAGAACTCCACCCCGTTGGGCAGGACGACGGCGAACGCGTCGCCGCGGCGCAGTCCGGCGGCGCGCAGGCCGTGCACGAGACGGTTGCAGGCGGCATGCAGGCGGCCCGCCGTCCACTCCTCGCCGTCCGGTGCGACGAGCACGGTGCGGTCCGGCGCCGCGGTGGCCTGGGCCCAGAAGCCGCTGGGGGCCGGTGTCCCGGGTTGCGGCTCTCGTGTCGTGGTGTCGCCCTTCATGTGCAGCCCTCCTCAACGGCCGGCGATGCGGTTGATGCGGTCGATGGCGCGTTCGAACCCGCGGGTGAGGTCGTCGAAGACGGCCTGCACGCTGCGGGTGCTGTTCATCTGTCCGACGATCTGGCCGACCGGGGTGCCGAGCAGCGCCTCCGTCTCGTACTTCTGGATGCGCGTGAGCGCGTCGGCGACCAGCAGGCCCTGCAGCGGCATGGGCAGCGGGCCGGGGCCCGTCGGATCGTCCCAGGCATCGGTCCACTCCGTACGCAGCTGCCGTGCGGGCTTCCCCGTGAGGGCGCGCGAGCGGACGGTGTCTCCGGGGCCGGCGGCGAGCAGCTTCCGAGTGAGCAGCGGCGAGTGCAGTTCGGCCTCCTCGGTGGTCAGCCAGACCGAGCCGAGCCAGACACCCTGCGCCCCGAGGGCGAGGCCCGCCGCGACCTGTTCGCCGGTGCCGATGCCGCCGGCGGCCAGCACGGGGAGCGGGTCGACGGCGCGTACGACTTCGGGGGTCAGCACCATCGTGGCGATCTCGCCGGTGTGCCCGCCCGCCTCGTAGCCCTGCGCGACGATGACGTCGATGCCGGCTTCCTGGTGGTGCCGGGCGTGCCGGGGGCTGCCCGCCAGTGCGGCCACGAGGACGCCGTGGTCGTGGGCGCGGCGGACGACATCGGGCGGCGGCGAGCCGAGCGCGTTGGCGAGCAGCTTGATCGGGTAGTCGAAGGCGACGTCCAGCTGGGAGCGGGCCACCTGCTCCAGCCATCCGGTGATCCGCCACCCGGACGCCTCGCCCTCGGGAAGCGGCGGCACGCCGTGTGCGGCGAGCGTCTCCTCGACGTACGCGCGGTGGGCCTCGGGGATCATCGCTTCGATGTCGGCCTCGGTGACGCCCTCGACCTTCTTCGCGGGCATCACCACGTCCAGGCCGTACGGCAGGCCTTCGGTGTGCTCCTGCATCCAGTCCAGGTCGCGCGCGAGGTCGTCGGCGGCGCCGTACCGTACCGCGCCGAGCACCCCGAATCCGCCCGCGCGGCTGATCGCCGCGGCCACGGCGGGAAACGGCGTGAACCCGAAGACGGCGTGCTCGGCCCCCAGTGTGCTGCTCAACTCCGTCTGCATGGGCGCAGGATGCCGCAGCACGCCACACGAGGGAAGAGTTTTTCTGACGCAACGTCAGTTTGCGGCTGTCGGTTGTGCCTGACGGCCCCAGGACCGCCGACAGGCTCCGCCCCGGCCGGGGAAGGCCGGGGCGGGCCGGCGGAGGCCGAGGGGGCGGTGGAGGCCGGGGTGGGGTGGTGGAGGCCGGGGTGGGGCGGTCAGGTCGTCAGGACGGCCATTGCCGCGTTGTGGCCGGGGATGCCGCTGACGCCGCCGCCGCGCGGTGCGCCCGCGCCGCAGAGCAGGACGTTGGGGTGGCCGGTGGCGACGCCCCAGCGGGCGGCGGGGGTGTCGTCCACGTGGTCCTCCGCGTACGGGAAGGACAGGTCGCCGTGGAAGATGTTGCCGCCGGGAAGGCGGAGGTCGCGTTCCAGGTCCAGCGGGCTCTTCGCCTCGATGCAGGGGCGGCCGTCGGCGTCGTGGGCCAGGCAGTCGGCCAGCGGCTCCGCGAGGTGCGCGTCCAGTTGCTCGACGGTGGCCCGCAGCAGGCTCTCCCGTTGTGCGTCGTTGTCGCCGGCGAAGAGGCGCGCCGGGGTGTGCAGCCCGAAGAGCGTGAGGGTCTGGTAGCCCTGGCGTACGAGGTCGGGGGCGAGGATGGACGGGTCGGTCAGGGAGTGGCAGTAGATCTCGCTGGGCGGTGCCGTGGGGAGCGCACCGGCCGCGGCCTGTTGGTAGGCCGTCTCCAGCTGTTCGTACCCCTCCGCGATGTGGAAGGTGCCGGAGAACGCCTCTCGGGGGTCGACGCCGCCGTCCCGTAGGCGCGGCAGTCGCGTCAGCAACATGTTGACCTTGAGCTGGGCACCTTCGGCCGGCTCCGGCGGCTGCTCCCCGAGGAGCCCGGCCAGCGCCTCGGGGGAGGCGTTCACCAGCACGTGGCGGGCGCCGAACGTGCCTTGCTCACAGGTGACTTCGGCTGCCGTGCCGTCCGTGGCGAGCCGGGTCACCTCATGGCCGGTGGCGATCTCGGCGCCGGCCTGCCGTGCGGCCCGGGCCAGCGCGTCCGTGAGCGCCCCCATGCCGCCGAGCGGCACGTCCCAGTCGCCGGTGCCGCCGCCGATGACGTGGTACAGGAAGCAGCGGTTCTGCCGCAGCGTCTCGTCGTGCGCGGCGGCGAAGGTGCCGATCAGGCCGTCGGTGAGGACGACGCCGCGTACGAGGTCGTCGGCGAAGGTCTTCTCGATGGTCTCGCCGATCGGCCGCTCGAAGAGGGCCTGCCAGGCGTCCTCGTCGTCGATGCGGGCGCGGAGCTCCGCACGAGTGGGCAGCGGTTCGGTGAGGGTCGGGAAGACGCGCGCGGCGACCCGCGCCGTCGTCCCGTAGAAGCGTTCCCAGGCCTCGTACTCGCGGTCCGAGCCGGTCAGCGCTTCGAACGCGGCACGAGTGCGGGCCGGACCGCCGCCCACGAGGAGCCCGGTGGGCCGGCCGTCGCGGTCGGTGGGGGTGTACGAGGAGACGGTGCGCTTCCGAACGGCGAAGCGCAGCCCGAGATCCTGGACGATCTTCGGCGGCAGCAGGCTGACAAGGTAGGAGTAGCGCGAGAGCCGGGCGTCGATCCCGGCGAAGGCCCTGGTGGAGACGGCCGCGCCACCGGTGTGGTCGAGCCGTTCCAGTACGAGCACGCTGCGCCCGGCGCGGGCGAGGTACGCGGCGGCGACGAGACCGTTGTGCCCGCCGCCGACAATGATCACGTCATAGGACGTCCGTTCCGGCATGTCTCTTGGTAGCACGGGGCGATCACAACCGGCCAGAGGTCGGCCTCCCTCCGGTAGGGCAGCGCTCCGAAACGTTCCCACCCGACCACGACCGGACACCTGGGCGGCGCCCGCACGTCACTCGGCCGACGCCCGCAGCGGCCGCACGGCCCCGGTACGCCTCAGCCTCCCTGCGTCCCCCGGTGCTGCCGGAGGGCCGCCACCCGGCGGTACAGGCCGACCGCCTCGGCCTCGCGGCCGAGCTGCTCCAGGCAGTGCGCCTCGTCGGTGCGGCTGGCGAGCGCGTCCGAATGATCGGGCCCGAGCACCCGCTCGCGGGCCTCGGCGACCTGCCGGTAGACCGACAGGGCCTCGTCCCAACGTTTCAGCCAGCCCAGCCCGACGGCGACCTCCCGGCGGCTGACGAGCGTGTCCGGATGGTCCGGACCGAGCGCCTTCTCGCGCAGCGCACACACCTCGCGGGCCTCGGCCAGCGCCTCCTCCCAGCGCCCGAGCCGCCCGAGGTTGACACCCAGACCGTGCCGCGCGCGCAGCGTCTCCGGGTCCTCCGGGCCCTGCGCCTCGGTGCGGGCCGCCACCAGGCCCCGGTAGAGCTCCAGCGCCTCCGCGCTGCGGCCCAGCCGCCCGAGGCTTATCCCGACCTCGTACGTCGCGGCGAGCGTATCGGGATGGTCCGGGCCGAGCGCCTGGGAGCGCGCCGCGGCCACCTCCCGGTACGTGCGCAGCGCTTCGGGCCAGCGTCCCAACCGGCCCAGGGTGTACGCGACCTCGTGGCGCGTGACCAGGGTCTCGGGGTGGCGCTCGCCGAGCACCCGGGCGCGCGCGGCGGCGACCTCGCGCGCCATCTCGTAGGAGTCCTCCAGGCGTCCGAGGCGGCTGAGGTTGTAGGCGAGGTTGTGGCGGCAGCGCAAGGTGTCGGGGTGGTCGGCGCCCATCGTGCGGTCACGGGCCGCGAGCACCGAGGTGTAGACCTGGTGCGCTTCGAAGTGGCGGCCGAGGCGGCCGAGTACGTATGCGGTCTCCTGGCGGGCGGCGAGCGTGTCGGCGTGCTCGGCGCCGAGCGTCCGCTCGCGGCCGGCCGCGACCGTCTCGTACTCGCGCAGCGCGTCGGCGAACCGGCCCGAGCGCGCCAGGGTGAAGGCCACCTCGAAGCGGCTGGCGAGGGTGTCGGCGTGGTCGGGCCCCAGCACGTGCTCCCGCTCGGCGGCGACCGCGCGGTGCGCCTCGCCCGCCTCCTCCCAGCGGCCCAGCCGGCCCAGGCTCAACCCGGCGTTGTGCCGCCCGGCGAGCGCGGCGAGCACCGCCGGTGAGGGCGTGGGACGCCCGCGGGCGGGCGGGACGCTGTCGGGGCCGCGCAGGTCGAAGCCGACGGTCCAGGAGCCCGTCAGTTCGCCGACGGCGCCGCGGGGCGGCGTGCGGAGCGTATGGACCGGCCGGGCCCCCGCGCCGATCCGCATGCCGGCCGTCCAGGCGGGCAGCCCCGCGGCGGTCTGCTGCGGGGCGCGCGCCGTGGCGATGCGCTTGCCCAGTTCGGCGGCGTCGCGCGGGCGGTCGTCGGGGTCCTTGGCGAGCAGGTCGAGGACGATGCGCTCGTAGGCCTCGGGCAGGTCGGGACGGCGCTTGCGGAGCGGTTCGGGCGCCGTGTCGCGGTGGCCCACGAGCACCGCCCAGGCGTCGTCGAATTCGAACGGCGGTGCCCCCGTTGCCAGTTCGTACAGTACGCAGCCCAGGGAGTACAGGTCGCTGCGGTGGTCGATGGTGCCGCCCGCGATCTGCTCCGGCGACATGTAATGCGGCGTGCCCATCGCGACGCCGGTACCGGTGAGGCGGGCGGTGAAGCCGATGTCGTGGCCGAGCCGGGCGATGCCGAAGTCGCAGATCTTCACCGTCCCGTCCGCTATCCGGACGATGTTGGCGGGCTTCAGGTCCCGGTGCACGACCGCCTGCTCGTGCGTGTACGCGAGCGCTGCCGACACCTGGTCGGCGATGTCGGCGAAGTCCGGCACGGGCAGCGGATTCCGGCGGTTGTCCTCCAGAAGCTGGCTGAGATTGCGCCCGTCCAGCAGCTCCATGACGATGTACAGAATGCCGTCGTCCTCGCCGAAGTCGTGCACGACGGTGATGCCGCGGTGCTGCAGCCCGGCGGCCACTCGCGCCTCGCGGCGGAACCGCTCCCGCAGCACCCGCATGAACGACGCGTCCTGCTGCTGCCCCAGCGGCTTGAGACACTTGACCGCGACCCGGCGGCCCAGGGACTCGTCCCGGGCCCGCCACACCTCGCCCATCCCCCCGCGCCCGATCAGATCGATCAACCGGTAACGGCCGTGGATCAGCCTGCTCTCCCCCATCGCCTGCCGCCGCCCCCGTCCCCGTAATCAGCCTCGTGGCTCCCCCTGAGCACCGTGAGACCTCAGTATGGCGGCCGGGCGGCACAGCTTGTAGGCCGACGGGCGCGTGCCGGGTCCGAGTCTGGCCACCGCGCGGAGGATGTGTTTCGGGGGCAGTTGCCAGCGCACGGTCGCGGGGACCGACCGCAGCACCCGTCCTGCGACGCGCAGCTTCCGGTCCACCGTGTCCGGAGGCGGTGCCGGTCTGCCGTACAGCTCGTGCGCATACGGGGGGAGCGCTTCGTACGCCAAGGAAGCCACCTGGCGCCAGAGCAGCGCGCGGACGGGGAGCAGCGGAAGGGGGGCGGGCGGCCGCCGCAAGAAGTCGTCGACGGCCGCCGCTTCGGGGGTCGCGGCCAGTTCGGACCTCACCTCTTCGAAGTACGCGGCGAGCTGCGCCCGGTCCCCTGGAACGGTGGCGGGGTCGAGCCCTACGAGTCGGGCGGCGGTGCGGTTCTCCCGTATGTACGCGTCGCCGGCGGCCCCGTGAAGGGCGGCGCTCGCGGCGTATCCGGAGCGGCGGACGACCTCCAGGTAGGAGTCGATCTCGGCGCAGTGCACCCACAGGAGCAGCCCCGGCTCGTCGATGGGGTAACGCTCGCCGGTGGCGGGGTCGGCGGCGGTCAGCCCGCGGTGGATCCGGCGGACCGCGGCCCCGGCCCGCTCGGCGGCCTCCGTGGTGCCGAAGGTGGTGGTGCCGACGAACCCGGCGGTGCGCATCAGCCGCCCCCAGGCGTCCCGCCGGAAGTCGGAGTTCTGCATGACGCCCCGAACGGCGCGCGGATGCAGCGCCTGGAGGTAGAGCGCGCGGACGCCCGCTATCCACATCATCGGGTCGCCGTGCAGCTGCCAGGTCACGGAGTCCGGCCCGTAGAGCCCGGGGTCCGCCTTCGAGGGCCGGCCCCCGCTCGCCTTCGGGGCCCGCCGTCCGGCCCTCCCGAGGTCTTCGTCCGCCACCGCCGTACCCCCTTCGCCCGTACGGGATCACCTGCGTACGCGGGGCATCCCGAGGCCGATCCAGGAGATGATCTCCCGTTGGATCTCGTTGTTGCCGCCGCCGAACGTGAAGATGACGGCGGACCGGTAGCCACGCTCCAGCTCGCCATGGAGCACCGCGCCCGCCGAGCCCTCCTTCAAGGGTCCCGCGGCGCCGACGACCTCCATCAGCCAGGCGTAGGCGTCGCGCCGCGCCTCCGAGCCGTAGACCTTGACGGCGGAGGCGTCCTGGGGGGTGAGGGTGGCGCGCTGGAGCGCGTCGACCATGCGCCAGTTCAGCAGCCGCAGCGCCTCCAGCTCGGTGTGCGTGCGGGCCAGCCGGGCGCGTACCCAGCCCAGGTCGATGACGCGCCGGCCGTCCGCGAGCTTGGTCTCCATAGCCCAGCGTTGGACGTCGTGCAGGGCGCGGATCGCCATCGTGCCGTGTGCGGCGAGCGTGACGCGCTCGTGGTTGAGCTGGTTGGTGATGATCCGCCAGCCCTCGTTCTCCGCGCCGACCCGGTGGCTCACGGGGACGCGAACGTCCTCGTAGTAGCTGGCGGTGGTGTCGTGGGAGGCGAGGGTGTTGATGAGGGTGCAGCTGTAGCCGGGGTCGTCGGTGGGCACGAGGAGCATGGTGATGCCCTTGTGGGGCGGCGCCTCGGGGTCGGTGCGGACGGCCAGCCACACCCAGTCGGCGGTGTCCCCGTTGGTGGTCCAGATCTTCTGCCCGTTGACGACGTAATGGTCGCCGTCCCGTACGGCGCGGGTCTTCAGGGCCGCGAGGTCGGTGCCAGCGTCCGGTTCGCTGTACCCGATGGCGAAGTCCAGCTCGCCTGAGAGGATCTTCGGCAGGAAGTACGCCTTCTGCTCCTCGGTGCCGTACTTCATGATCGTCGGACCGACGGTGTTCAGCGCCATCAGGGGCAGCGGAACGCCCGCCTGGGCCGCCTCGTCGAAGAAGACGAACTGCTCGACGGGGGTGAGGCCGCGGCCGCCGTACTCCTGCGGCCAGCCGACGCCGAGCCAGCGGTCGGCGCCCAGCCGGCGGATCGTCTCCCGGTAGAAGCGTTTCTGATCGGCCGGCGCCGCGTAGCGCGCGTACGCGTTGTCCGGCACCAACTCGGCGAAGTAGGTCCTCAGCTCGGCGCGTAGCCGCTGTTGTTCGGGCGTGTATTCGAGGTGCACGGCCCCTCCCTGTCCCGGTCCCGCGGTCCGTAGGGTCGCCCGCACGGTAGAACGCGTTCCAGTAATACGGAAGGGGCAGGGACCGTCGGAAGCCCCGCAGGGCGTGTGTCCGCCCCGGCCGCCCTACGGACGGGCCAGGCCGGACTTCCTCCGCGCGCAGGCCGCCGGGTGTTCTGAGAGGGTCGAGCCATGCTGCGTACCGTCCGGGCGGTCGCCGGCCACTGGACCACCGCCCTTCCCGTCCTCTCCGTCGTCCTCCTCGCGCTCTCCTGGGGCCGTTCGCTGCCCGGCCCGGTCGTGGCCCTCGTGGCGTGCTTCCTGGCCGGCGCCGTCCTGGCGGCGGTGCACCACGCGGAGGTGGTCGCCCACCGGGTGGGCGAGCCTTTCGGGTCCCTCGTGCTCGCGGTGGCGGTGACCATCATCGAGGTGGCGCTGATCGTCACCCTGATGACCGACGGCGGGGACAAGGCCGCCTCCCTCGCCCGGGACACCGTCTTCGCCGCCGTGATGATCACCTGCAACGGCATCGTCGGACTGTCCCTGCTGATCAGCGCGGTGCGGCGACGGGTCGCCGTCTTCAACGCCGAGGGCACCTCGGCGGCGTTCGGGACGGTGGCCACGCTCGCCGGGCTGAGCCTTGTGCTGCCCACGTTCACCACGAGCAAGCCGGGACCGGAGTTCGCCCCGGCCCAGTTGGGGTTCGCGGCGCTCGCCGCCATCGTGCTCTACGGGCTCTTCGTGACCACCCAGACCAGGCGCCACCGCGACTACTTCCTGCCCGTCACCTCGTCCGGCCAGGTCGTCGACGAGGACGACCACGCCGACCCGCCCAGCCGCCGGGTGGCCCTGGCCAGCCTGGGGCTGCTGGCCCTGGCGCTGGTCGGGGTGGTGGGGCTCGCCAAAGGGGTCTCCCCCACCATCGAGGCCGGCGTGGCGGCCGCCGGTCTGCCGGCCGCGGTGGTCGGCATCGTGATCGCACTGCTGGTGCTGCTGCCGGAAACCATCGCCGCGGTGCGCGCGGCCACCCGCGACCGGGTGCAGACCAGCCTCAACCTCGGCCTCGGCTCCGCCATGGCCAGCATCGGCCTCACCATCCCCGCGGTGGCCGCGGCGTCCATCTGGCTGGCCGGCCCGCTCGTCCTCGGCCTCGGCGCGACCCACATGGTGCTGCTCGCCCTCACGATGATCGTCGGCACCCTGACGGTCATTCCCGGCCGCGCCACGCTCCTCCAGGGCGCCCTCCACCTCGCCCTGCTCGCGGCGTACCTGGAGCTGGCCGTGACGCCCTGAGAGCCCCGGTGGAGCGCCGCCGTGGCGCACCCGGTGCCCGGCCCCGGGCAGGTCAGCTGCGGGCGCGCTGGGTCGCCGCGATGCAACCGAGGACGATCAGGGCCGCGACGGGCGCCGGCGGAGAGGGCTCTTCGCCCATCAGCAGGACCGACCACACGAGGGTGAGCAGAGGCTGCGCGAGCTGGATCCGACTCGCCCTGGGCACCCCGATGGCGGCCGTCCCGCGGTACCACATGACGAAGCCGCCGAACTGGGAGACGGCGGCGATGTAGGCCATGCCGAGGACCGCCTGGTCCGTGAGGTGCACCGGCTCCGTGGGCAGGGCGAAGGCGGTGACCAGGGCGGACACCGGCAGCGCCGCGACGACGCCCCAGGCGATGACCTGCCAGCCGGGCATGTGGGACGCGAGCCGGCCGCCCTGCGCGTACCCCCGCGGCGCACACCAACAGGGCGGCGAAGAGGTACGCGTCCCCGAGGGTCGGCAGGCCGTGACTCTGCTGGAGGGTGAACCCGGCCACGGTGAGCGCACCGAATCCGGCGGCCGCCCAGAAGAGGCGCGAGGGGCGCCGGCCGGTCAGGACGGTCGAGACGACCGCGGTGGCCAGCGGCAGCATGCCGATGACGACGGCCGAGTGCGCCGTGATGGAGGTCTGCAGGGCCAACGTGGTCAGCAGGGGGAAGCCGATGACGCAGCCGGCGGCCACCGTGAGCAGACCGGGCCAGTGCCGTCGTGCCGGTACCGGCACCCGCGCCGCACACAGGCAGACCGCGGTGAGCAGGCCCGCCAGCAGGCCGCGGCCGCCGAAGCGCCCGCCCCGCACCTGCGGCTGAGCTACGTCAGCGCACCGGGCACCGCGCAACTGGAGGACGGCGTGCACCGCCTCCACCGGGCCCTCGTCGAGACCTCCGCGCTCCCGGCGGACCAGCCGCCCCCGGGGGCCGAGTCCTCGCCGGGTCCCCGTTGCCACTGATACGGAGGCCGACGGACACCGCCGTGCACCCGTCACAGCGACGGGGGTTCGTCCTTCGTGTCCGTACGGTCCTGCACGCGCGCGGGTTCCTGTGCGTTCGTGCGGCCCGAACGGCGCCGCAGGTGCAGGTGGGGTCCGTGCGGCAAGTGCGGCGTGTGCTCGCCGCGTTCGGGGCGGGACCGCGCCACGGTCTCCGCCTTCAGGGCCCGTTCGGCAAGCCCCGTCGGCACCGCGTGCACCCGCCCGCTGTCGCAGTGCGGGCAGACGGGTGAGGTGAGCGGGGAGCGCACCTTGCGCCCCTCGATGCGGTACGCCTGGGAGCGACGGCCCTCGGCATCGGTGACGATCACGATGTCGTAGGTCTGCTTCCAGGCATGCCCGCATCCGGTGCAGCTGAATGCGTACGTCTGCCGCAGGTCACCGGGTTCGGTCATCGCTCGCTCCCTTGTGACCGACGCGCCGCGTCCGGCGCCGTCGCTCCAGGCAGCCATCATCACGCGCCCGGAGGCGTCCCGCAACGCTCGCGGTGACCGGGCGGGGCCGCCCGGAGGCACGCCCGGAGCGGCGCCGTCCGCCGTCGGGCCGCTTCGGCGCCCGGCGGACGGCTCCGCTGCGCCCGGCTCAGCACATCTTGTAGTCGGACCGCGTGGAGTTGTACGAGCAGGTGTCCTGGACGCGACCGGCGGACGTGCGCAGCGTCGCGGTGTCCCTGTCGTTGTTCCAGACGTAGGCGGCCCGGCCCTGATAGCGGGTGGCCTGGGTGTTGCTGCCCTTGCCGGTGCGCACGGTCACGGTCTTGCCGGAGCCGAGGGAGTACGTACCGAAGGTGTACTTGTGGCGCGAGGCGTCCACCAGCGTCCAGCCCTTCAAGCTCACGCTCCGGCCGGTGGTGTTGCGTATCTGCACGTACTCGGCGTTCAGGCTGGAGTTGGAGCGGGTGTCCTTGCCCGGGCTGTCGTAGTAGATCTTGTACAGATGGACCGAGCCGGCCGCCTCGGCCTGGGCGGGCAGGGCAAGGATCCCGGCGCACGCGGCGGCGGTCACCGCGGTGGCGAGCGTACGTGTACGAAGCAACGCGCATCCTCAGATGTCGGGCCGAGCCCCGGAAGGACTCAGCAGGACACCAGAATATCGAACTAGTCGAACATTCAGCGGTTTTTCTGTGAAATGTGTGAAGGTGATGAACTCGGCTCCTTTGGCCAATACTTTCTGCACGACCGAAGGAGACGAGGACACACGATGCGTTATGCCGACGGCCCGAAGGCCGAGTGCGAGATACGGATCGCGGCCGCGGCGCCGCGGGTCTGGGGGCTGGTCAGCGACATCGGCCTGCCCGCCCGGTTGAGCCCCGAACTGCAGCGGGTGGAGTGGCTGGACGGCGCCACCGCGCCCGCTGTCGGCGCACGCTTCGCCGGACACAACCGGCACCCGAAGATCGGCGAGTGGCGGACCGTCTCGCAACTGGTCACCGTTGCCGCCGGGCACGAGTTCGGTTGGGCGGTCCTGGACACCGCCGGCCGGTTCGGCGCACCCGTCACGGACCCTGCGCAGGCGCTCGCCACCTGGCGCTTCACCCTGACGCCCGCCTTTGGGGGCGTCCTGCTGCGGCACTCCGTACGCATCGGGCCCGGCGCCTCCGGGCTCAGCACGGTCATCGCCCGGATGCCCGACCGCGAGGAGCACCTCATAGAGGCTCGCCTCGCGGAGCTCCGTACGGGCATGACGGCCACTTTGGAGGGCGTCAAGGCGCTCGCGGAGGCATAGGCCGTACGCGCCCCGCCCCGCCCCCGCTCGCCACGCCTTCCCGCACTTCCGCGCGTTGCCGGTGCGACATCCGTGCGCCATCCAGGTATTTGCAGCGGTTTGCAGCGAATGCCACCGGGTACTCGATGATCGCTCCGGCACCCGTGCCGGACGAGACGACCGGCAAGACCGGGAGGCGCACATGCGCGACGCAGACCCGAGGTACGAACCGACGCCCTCGCAGGCCGAGGGCGAGCGCCAGGAGCCGGAGCGCGGACGACCGGAAGGCTCCGGGCGCAGCCGCGACATGCCCCGCACCACGCCGTCACAGGCGGAGGGCGACGACACGGACCGGGACACGGAGCGGCACCGCGACCGGTGATCCGGCCGGGACCGGCACGGAACCGTACCGGTCGCCCCAGAGGCCCGCTGCCTACCGAAGGCCGGACACCTTGAAGACCAGGCGCGCCGTCTCACTGTCGACCTGCCGCGTCAGTTGCCGCAGCACGGTCGCACCGCAGAGCAGGAGCCCGCGCTCGGCCGCCCTCCGGGTGCCCGCCTCGACGAGCCGCCAGAGCGCGGGGTCCCCCGTCAGCACCGCCGGATCGATCTCGACCCGGCCCCCGCACACGTCACGCAGCACCAGCCGCTGCGCGACCCCGTCCGTCCTGCGGACCGAGACCAGCAGGTCGGTACGGACCCGCCGCTCCCGCAGCAGCCCCCGTACGGCCAGCCGGCCGGGGCCCGCGGTGACGCGGGGCGGCAGCAGCACGGCGAACAGCAGCACCGCAAGCACCCCCCACAGTGCGGCCCGCAGGGGCGTCAGCCGCCCCGACGCGCTGTCGAGCAGGAGCAGAAGCCCCAGGAACGCCGCGGCGTACCGGCAGGCGTCCCGTAGTCCGGCGGCCCACCGGCGGTCCCGGACGGACGCTTCAGGCGGCTGCGGACACTCGTGGCGGCTGCACTCCATGCGTCGACGGTAAGGACGCCGCCGGCCGCCGCACTCCCCCTTGATGCCGTACTGACACCGCAACGGGCCTGCTTTGACGGCCCCTTGACGCCCCACCACTGAGGTGGTGATACCCCGCGCACACGGTGACGCCCCGACCGGTCGCCGACGGTCCGGCATTCGTCAGAACGCGTCAGCATTCCGTCAGGAGCGTCCCGCTCACCGTCAGCGTCCCGTCATGGACCACCGGGCCGGCCGTCGTCCCGGACATACCGTCTGCAGCGGCCCCGGCTCGCCCTCACCGCGTCGGGGCCGCTGCCACCCACCTCGTACCACCTGGAGAACGCCATGGCGGAGAGCCTGTTCACCGAAGACCCGGAGCCCCTCGAACACGTCCCGGCCGGGCCGCTGTACGTGCCCGTCCGGCCGGGACCCATGGGCTACGCGGCCCGCCTGTGCCGTACGCCGCTCGGCTGCCGCACGGCCGTCGGCTTCACCTCGGAGCACCGGCTCGTGGGGGCGCTCGGCCCCGGCGTGGCGTGGATCCGGCTGGCCGAGCCGGCGCTGCGCGCCCTCGTCGCCCCGCTGGGCGTCACCCGCATCACCGTCGACCCCCGCTTCGCCGCACCGAACCCGCACGCCGCCAGGCCCCACCGCACCGACGTCCCCGACCGCACCGCCGCGCCGGCCGCCCCCTTCCTCCTTCGGGGGCGCGCCGCATGACCACCGTAGGACTGCCGCCCGCCGCACCCGTGGCGGGCGATCCCGCCGGGCCGGCCGAACTGTCCGTCTGGCCCTCCTCCACCGTTCCGCTGTCCACCGGGGACCTGGCCGTGGGCGGCGTGCCGCTCGCCGAGGCCGCCGAGCGCTTCGGTACGCCGCTCTACCTGCTCGACGAGGACGAGGTACGGACCCGCTGTCGTACGTACGTGCACGCCTTCCCCGATGCCGACATCCGGTACGCGGCCAAGGCCTTCCTGTGCCGGGCCATGGCGCGCTGGGTGGCCGAGGAAGGGCTCGGGCTGGATGTCTGCTCGGCGGGCGAGCTGGAGCTGGCGGTCGCGGCGGGCGTGCCGCCCGAGCGCATCCTGCTGCACGGCAACGCCAAGAGCCCGTACGACCTGGAGACCGCGCTCCGGCTCGGCGTGGGTCGCATCGTCATCGACAGCCCCTCGGAGATCGCCCGCCTCGCGGCCGCGGCCGGCGCCGCGCGGACCCGCGTGAAGGTCATGGTCCGAGTGGTGCCCGGGATCACCGCCGGGGCGCACGAGAAGATCCGTACCGGCACGGGCGACCAGAAGTTCGGCCTGTCGGTCGCGGACGGCAGTGCGCAGCACGCCGTCGCCCGGGTCCTCACCCAACCCGGCCTCGAACTGGCCGGACTCCACTGCCACTTGGGGTCACAGATCACGAGCACCAAGCCCTATCTCGCCGCGGTGCGCCGGATGGTGGGGCTGATGGCCCGCGTCCGCGACACCCATGGCGTGGTGCCGCCCGAGCTGGATCTCGGTGGCGGGCACGGCATCGCCTACCGGCCGGGCGAGCCCGCGCTGGACGTCCCGGCGCTCGCCAGGAAGGTACGCGCCGAGCTCATCGAGAGCTGCGCGACGGCCGGCCTCACCGTGCCCCGGCTCGTCATCGAACCGGGACGGGCCATCGCGGGCCCCTCGGGCGTCGCGCTGTACCGGGTGCTCGCCGTCAAGCGCACCGAGGCGCACACCTTCGTGGCCGTGGACGGCGGGATGAGCGACAACCCGAGGCCTGCGCTCTACGGGGTGCGCTACGCGCCGCGCCTCGTAGGACGGCACTCGTACGCCGAGCCCGCCCCGGTGACCGTGGTCGGCCGGCACTGCGAGGCCGGTGACGTGCTCGCGGCCGGTGTGCCGCTGCCCGGCGACGTCCGGCCCGGCGACCTGCTCGCCGTGCCGGCTGCCGGCGCGTACCACCTGTCCATGGCCTCCGCCTACAACCTCGTCGGCCGCCCGCCGGTGGCCGCCGTGCGGGACGGTGCGGTGCGCCTCCTCGTACGCCGCGAGACGCTGGAGGATCTGCGCAGCCGCGACATCGGCAGCTAGCCCTCCTCTCCGGCGAAGAGCTGACGAGGCAAGCGAGGCCGGGTGGCGCCATCATGGCACCACCCGGCCTCACGCCGTCACCCGACGACCGTCGCAACATGACGAAAGGACAGCCAAGGACAGCCAACCGCCGTACGTCGGCACACCGAACGGCGGCGGCGCCTTCACACCTTGCCATGGCGCCATCATGGTGCCATATTGGCGCCATGGACCTCACGCCCTACGTCGACACCCTCCGGCGGGAGCTCGCAGTGGCCGCCGACGCAGGCGGAGAGGCCGCACGCAAGCTGGCCGAGCGGCTCACCGCTCCCCTGGAGCGGGCCGTCCGGCTCACCCTGCTGAACGCGCTGTCCGACGCCATGGACGAGGTCACTCGCGACCTGGCCCCGGGCTCGGTGGACGTGCGGCTCCGCGGGCTCGACCCCGAGTTCGTGGTGAGCTCGCCGCGGACACTCCTGCCACCCGGCCCGGCGGACGGCAAAGACGGCGGCACGGCCCGCATCAACTTCCGTCTGCCGGCCCACCTCAAGACCCGGGTCGAGGAGGCCGCCACGGCCGAAGGGCTGTCGGTCAACGTCTGGCTGGTACGGGCCGTCACCACGGCCCTGGAGCCGCCGGCGCGCGACCGGTGACCCGCTCGACTTCTCTGCTTCTCCACTCCTGATGGAGGCCATACACCATGACCGACGCCACCTCTGACGCCCTGCCCGACGCCAGGCCCGCAGCGCTTTCGCCGCTGTCCGGGCTGCCGGCCTCGCGTCCGGCGGGCTGCCCTTTCGACCCGCCCGATGCGCTGGGGCGGCTGCGCGCGGAACGGCCGTTGCGCCGGATGCGTTACCCGGACGGGCACCTGGGCTGGCTGGCCACCGGCCACTCGGTGATCCGCGCGATAGCCGGCGACCCGCGCTTCAGCTCCCGGTACGAGTTGCTGCACCACCCGATGCCGTACGAGGGCACGCCGGAGATCGGGCCGGCCCCGGTCGGCGACATGACCGGGATCGACCCGCCTCACCACACCCGCTACCGGCGGCTGCTGATGGGCAAGTTCACGGTCCGCCGGATGCGGGCGCTCACCGAGCGCGTGGCACAGGTAGTCGCCGAGCACCTGGATGCGATGGAGCGTCAGGGGCCGGCGGTGGAGCTGGTGACGGCGTACGCGTATCCCGTACCCGCCCTCATGATCTGCGAGCTGCTGGGAGTGCCCGTCGCCGACCGCGACCGCTTCCAGCGCCAGGCCGCCGCCGTGTTCCGTACCGATGCCCCGGTGGCGGAGCAGTTCGCGGCCCTGTCCGCGCTGCAGGAGCTGATCGGTGAGCTGGTGGTGGCCAAGCGTGCCCGGCCGACCGACGACCTGCTCAGCGACCTGACCACCACGAACCTGACCGACGAGGAGCTGGCCGGCCTGGGCGGGTTCCTGCTGGCCGCCGGGCTCGACACCACCGCCAACATGCTGGCGCTCGGCACCTTCGCACTGCTGGAACATCCCGAGCAGGCGGCCGCCCTGCGCGCCGACCCCGGCCTCGCCGACCAGGCCGTCGAGGAGCTGATGCGGTACCTGACCATCGCCCACACCGGGGCACGGGCAGCGCTGGAGGACGTCGAGCTGGACGGTCAGTTGATCAGGGCCGGGGAGACGGTCACGCTGTCGTTGCAGGCCGCCAACCGGGACCCGCAGCGGTTCCCCGACCCCGACACCCTCGACCTGCAGCGCAAGGCCATCGGGCACCTCGCGTTCGGCCACGGCATCCACCAGTGCCTGGGGCAGCAACTGGCCCGTGTCGAGATGCGGGTCGCCTTCCCCGCCCTCTTCACCCGCTTCCCCACGCTCCGCCTCGCCGTTCCGCGGGAGGAGGTACCCCTGCGCACCGACTCCGACATCCACGGAATCGAGAGCCTGCCCGTCACCTGGGACACGGAGTAACCCTGACCAGCCGAGCGCATCGGGATTCAGCCGAGGGCGTCGAGCGCGGCCAGGATGTCGGCCGGCTCGGCGCGGGTGGTGTAGTCGGTGTCCGCGAAGGCCCATCGGATGGTGCCGGACCGGTCGATGACGTAGGTGGCGGGCAGCGGCAGGGTGCGGGCGTGACCGCCGTTGACGTGCTGCAGGTCGAAGCCGAGCCGGTCGTAGACGGCCGCGAGGTCGTCGGGCAGGTCGAAGGCGAGGCCGTAGGTCTTGGCGACGGCGGAGCCGATGTCGCTCAGCACGTCGAAGGCGAGTGCGTGCTTCTCGGCGAGCGAGAGCGACTCGTCGGGGATCTGCGGGGAGACGGCGAGGAGGCGGGCGCCGCGTTCGGTGAGGGCGTCGTGGTGCTGCTGGAGGGAGCGCAGCGCGATGTTGCAGTACGGGCACCAGGCGCCGCGGTAGAAGGTGAGGACGACGGGCCCCTGGGCGAGCAGCTCGCCGAGCGTCCTGGTGTCGCCGGTGGCGGTGGGCAGGGTGAAGTCGGGGGCCTGGGCGCCGGCGGCGAGGGCGCGGTCGGCCTGGCCGGAGGCGGCGAGTTCGGCGCCGGCCCGCTGCATGATCTCTCGCACCTCGGCGGGGATCTGCTGCTGGCGGGCTTCGTAGAAGGTGCGCAGTTCTGCGTTGAGGGACATGGGTGTGACCTTCCGTGGGCGCTGGGTGCGTGGCCCCGGCCGGGAGGAGCCGGGGCCACCCAAAACTTGGAATGACTGTTTCAAGATAAGGGCAAGCGGCGCCTCCTGCCAACACAACGTTCTTCAGCGGGATTTACGGAGTGACGGCTTTACAGCGTGGTGAACGGACGGTGGTCGGCCAGGGCAAGCGCGCGCAGGAAGGCCGCGGTCTTGACTGCCCGGCGAGCCAGGAAGCGACGCGCCGACGAGCCGTGCGAGCCGTATGCCGCCGTCCACAGTGGGGGTATGCGGTTCATGCGCTCAGGGTGGAAGCGACGGCGGGCCGTGCGCCGGGATCCTGGACGAACCTGGACGGGCGCCTTCCCGCGGCCCTGTACCTGCAGGCCGCACGGAGTTATCTTGGAACCCCTGTTTCAAGTTGGTGAGGTGGGCCATGCCGGACGTCAAACACTTCGACCCGGACGCGGCGCTGGAGACCGCGCTGCTGTTGTTCTGGCAGCAGGGCGTCGCCTCGACCGGGATCCAGGACGTCGTGGCGGCGACCGGACTGAATCGCTCCAGCCTGTACGCCACCTTCGGCGGCAAGCAGGAGCTGTACCTGGCCGCGCTGCGCCGCTACCTCGAACACCGCTCGCAGCCGATGTTCCGCCGGCTCGCCGAGGACGAGCGGGGCCTGCCCGCCATCGAGGAGTTCTTCGGCGGCCTGATCAGGGCGCGCTGCTCGGGCGCCTACGCACGGTGGGGCTGCATGGTCTCCAACGCGCACGCGGGCACGGAGAACGGGGACGCGGAGGTCGCCCGCATCCTGGACCGGCACCATCGCGGGCTGCGCGACGCTCTGCACGCCGCCCTGGTGACAGCTCAGGCGCGCGGACAGCTGACGGACGGTGCCGATCCGGCAGCGGCGGCCGACGTGCTGGCTCTGGTCGCCTACGGGGTGAACCTGCGCTCCCGTGCCGGGGCGAGCGCCCGCTCCCTCAAGCGCAGCGTGACCACCGCGCTGCAATCGATCGGGGCGCCCGCACCGGCGGCGGCGTAACTCCCACGCACGACGTGAGCGGGGCGGACGGGAGACCGTCATCCCGTCCGCCCCGCTCACGCGCGCCTCATCAAGGGGCGGATCCCGCCACGGGCTGCGGCAGTTCGGCCCGGACGCCCTCGTCACCGGCGTCGGCCGTGTAGTCCGACGGCGACGTCTCATCGACGCCCTCGGGAGCCTTCAGCGCCTTGAGGACGCAGGTGAGGGCCACGGTCACGACCGCGTTCAGCACGAACGCCGTCAAGCCGATGTAGCCGATCTCGCCGATGCCCGGGATCTCCTCTGCGGAGCCGCCGAAGTGTTTCTGGGCCGGGGAGGCGACGCCGTACGCGGCGAGGGTGCCGTACGCCATGCCGGCCGCCCAGCCGGCGAGCAGCGCCCACCGGTGGAACCAGCGCGTGAACAGGCCGCCGACCAGGGCCGGGAAGGTCTGCAGGATCCAGATGCCGCCGAGCAGCTGGAAGTTGATGGCGACGGTCTTGTCCATGGTGAGGACGAAGGCGAGCGCACCGACCTTCACCAGGAGCGAGACCAGCTTGGAGACCTTGGTCTCCTGCTCGGCCGTCGCGTGCGGCTTGAGGAGGTCCTTGTAGACGTTGCGCGTGAACAGGTTCGCCGCGGCGATGGACATGATGGCCGCGGGGACCAGCGCGCCGATGCCGATCGCCGCGAACGCGACGCCCGTGAACCAGTCCGGGAACATGTCCTCGAACAGCTGGGGGATCGCCAGCTGACCGTTGTCGACCTCGACCCCGGCCGCGATCGCCATGAACCCGAGCAGCGCCAGCAGTCCCAGCATCAGCGTGTACAGGGGCATCACGGTGGTGCTGCGGCGGATCACATTGCGGTTCTTCGACGACAGGGTCGCCGTGATCGAATGCGGGTACATGAACATCGCCATCGCGGAGCCGAGCGCGAGCGTCGCGTACGTCCACTGGGCCTCGGACCCGCTGACGAGCGCGCCGCGCGGGGCGCCGGTGGCCGGGTTGGTCTGCGCGAAGGCGCGGTGGGCGGCGGCGAAGATGTCGTCGAAACCGCCGAGTTTGATCGGGATGTAGACGATGGCGACGGTGATGACGAGGTAGATCAGCGTGTCCTTGACGAACGCGATCATGGCGGGGGCGCGCAGCCCGGCCGAGTAGGTGTAGGCGGCGAGCACGGCGAAGGCGATGAGCAGCGGCAGGTCCTTCATGAACCAGTTGGTGTGTTCACCGCCGCCGACGCCCAGCACGTCCAACACGGCCTGGATGCCGACCAGTTGGAGGGCGATGTAGGGCATCAGGGCGAGGATGCCGGTGAAGGCGACCGCGAGCGAGAGACTCTTGGAGCCGAAGCGGCCCCGCACGAAGTCCGCGGTGGTGACGTAGCCGTGGCGGTGCGAGACCGACCACAGGCGCGGCAGGAACGTGAAGATCAGCGGGTAGACCAGGATCGTGTAGGGCACCGCGAAGAAGCCGGCGGCGCCCGCGGCGTAGATCGCGGCCGGTACGGCGACGAAGGTGTAGGCGGTGTAGACGTCGCCGCCGAGCAGGAACCAGGTGATCCAGGTACCGAAGGAGCGGCCGCCCAGCCCCCATTCGTCCAGCGACGCCGCGTCATCGGGCTTGCGCCAGCGCGTGGCCAGGAAACCCATGACCGTGACGACCAGGAAGAAGAAGAGGAACACGGCGAGCGCGACGCCGTTGACGCCGTCCTTCATGTGACCTCACTTCCGTTGTGGGACGAGGCAGTTGCGGACACGGGAGCTCCGATCGTGTGGTGCGGCGGGGTCGCGGGGGGGGCGGGCCTGACTACGGGCGGGCGGGGACCGGCGCGTCGTGCAGCAGGCTGTCGAGTTCGGCGTCGAGCGGGGTCTTGTCGGTGGCTTCCCGCGCGGCCTGGGGGTTGCTGCCGCGGGCCAGTACGGCTACGCCTGCGGCAGCCATCGGAAGGGCGACGAAGACCGCGGCGGTGCGCATGCCGCCGGGGGCGGAGAGCACGAGAGCGATCAGAGGCGGGCCGAAGGCGCCGCCGGACTTGCCCACGGCCGCCACCCAGCCGCCGGCGGTGCCGCGGATCGCGGTGGGGAAGATCTCGGCCGTGTACGGGCCCAGCAGGGCGATGACACCGGCGGTGCCGGCGAACAGCAGCATGACAGCCGCCAGGGTGAGGGGGCCGCTGTCGTCGAGGCCGAGGACGGCCAGGGCGACGAGGGACGCGACGGTCAGGCCGGCGTAGAGGACCATGGTGTTCCTGGCCGACCAGCGGGTGTAGAGCCAGGCGGCCAGGGCGCAGGTGGGGATGGCCAGCAGGGAGGAGAGGAACAGCAAGGTGGCAGCGGACATGCCGTGGCTGTGCGAGGCCTCCAGCTGGCTGGGCAGGAAGGTGATGAAGCCCCAGTAGACCAGTCCCCAGGCCAGGCCGTAGGCGGTGACGATCAGGGTTTTGGTGGTCTGCGGGCGGCGGAAGAGGGTGGCGGCCGGTACGCGGGTGGCGCGCTCCTTGCCCGCGCTGAAGGCTGCGGACTCCGGGATCCACCGATTCAGGGCGATCAGCAGCAGAACCGGGGGGAGTTGGGCGAACCACAGCATGCGCCAGCCGCTGAGCGGCAGCAGCAGCGCGGCGAGCCCGGAGGCGGCCATGTAGCCGCCGGTGGTGGTCAGTCCGGCCTGCAGCACCATGATCGCGGCGCGGCGCCCGGGAGGAAGGCTCTCGGTCATCAGCGCGTAGACGACGGGCAGCATGCCGCCGGCGGCCATGCCCATCATGGCGCACATGATGAGGTTGCCGCTGAAGCTGGGCATCGCGCCGCACACCGTCGTCCCCAGGAAGAGCAGGGAAGCGATGAGGATGGTGGCGCGTCGGCCGATCCGGTCGGCGGCCCGCCCCCAGATGAGCGAGCCGAGTACGGTGCCGGTCAAGGCGACGGTGGGCAGCCAGGCCACGTCGGCGGCGCTGAGGTGGTACTCCTGGCGCATGCCGGGGGACACGAAGGCGAGGGTGGCGGGCTTCATCTGGTCCACGATGAGCGCGAAGCTCAGGATGGCGATGAGCCGACGACGGCCGGCCGTGGTCGTTTCGGCGCCCGGTGCCGGGGCGGAGCGGGCGCCGGCGGGCTGCCGCAGCGCCAGGGCGGACAGCACGACGCCGACCACGATGGCCACCATCGCCGCCCACATGGCGGGGGTCATGGTCATCATCGACATGTCGAAGTCCATGGGGGCGCACTCCAGGAACATCCACAGGTGCTCGATGACGCCGGCGGACGTCAGGGCGACGCCGCTCCAGAACAGGACGGGGCGGGGTATCAGGGAGGCGGGCGGCGGGGCGGTGGTCATCGTCAACTCCTGTACCGGTCAGACGTGTTGAGGCGACTGAGGAAGGGTGGCGCCCGGGGTGGGCGGCTGCTCGGCGCGCGGCGCCGGCGGGTCGGTCCGTTCCTTGAGGCCCAGCACCACCGGCCAGCGGGCGTCGTCGGGAGCGACCACGAGGAAGCGGGCGTAGTAGCTGTCGAAGAACGACAGGACGAACATCGGCAGCAGCGTCCAGATCGCCACCTGTTCGAGATGGGTGTTGCCGGTCAGCGCCGCGATGATGACGACGACGAAGACGTTCGGGTACGTCATGGCGGTGTAGTCGTCCAGGCTCTGGACGTGGCCGCGCCGCTTGCACACCGCGGCGACCAGCCGCAGCCCCACCGCGACTCCCACCGCTGTGGGCGCGTACGCGGTGCAGCCGCCCAGGTCGAGCTTCAGGGTGACCAGCACGATGAACGCGGTGAGGATCAGCACGGCGACATAGCCGTAGCGTTCGCCGAACTTGGCGGTGCGGATCGGTGCGCGGCGCCGCAACCGGCCGACCAGGACGAAGGCGGCGGCGACCACCCCGGTGGAGGCGGCCGCGCTGATGGCGACGGCCTCCCCCACCCCCTCGCGCAAGGTCAGCGCGAGCACGGCGGAGAAGGAGCCGGCGGCGGCCAGCGAGGAGAGCAGCACCTGGGCGAACGTCGGCATGATCATCCCGCCGAGGCAGCGGCTGACCGTCATCGCGACCACCGAACCGGGCGTCGCCAGGAAGATCGCCGCGGTGACCGCCGTACTGGTCGGACCCGCGTCCCACCAGCGCAGCGCGAGCGCGAGCGCGACGGGCAGGGCGAGGTAGCGCACCGCGACCGAGCGCACGATGCCCCGGTCGGTGACGAACTCGCGGGCCCGCTCCAGTTCGACCCGGCACATGGTGATCACACTCGCCACCACCAGCAGCGCAAGCAGTACGAGGGGCGAGGTGGTCACGTGCAGCCCGGCCCAGTTGCCCAGCAGGCCGGCGGCCAGACCGGCGCAGAAGACCTTGGGGTGGTTGACGACGATCCAGTCGTAGACCATGTTCATGGTCTCGTTCTCGTTCTTGACGTAGGACGGGATCCGGTCGCCCTGGAGCATCTGCGAGTTGGGCAGCCGCAGGTCGTAGGACTCCTCGGCGGGGCGGTCGAGGATGAACCGGCAGATCAGCTCGACGACGTACTTGTGCGACACCACGCACACCGTCTCGCCGCGCCGCAGCGCGGGCAGCAGTTCCTGCTCGTAGAAGGCGCGCACCCGCCCCGTGAACTGCGCGAAGCTCTCCCCGCCCTGCTGGGTGGGGCTGTCGGCGTTCATGGCGCGCTCGTACTCGGCGATGCCGTGGCGGCGCTGGAGGATCGACTTGCTCTCCAGGGTGTAGCTGCCGAAGTCGCGCTCCATCAGCCGGGCGTCCACCGTGTGCGCGGGGCCGGCGCCGTCCTCCTCGCCGAAGATGATCCCGGCGGTCTCGTAGGCGCGGGTGAGCGGGGAGACGAAGACGCGGTCGAAGTGCCGGCCCCGGTGGCGGCGGGCGACCTGCTCGGCCTGGATACGGCCCAGGAACGTCAGCGGGGCGTCGCGCTGGCCGGCGATGCGGTGCACGGAATTGCAGGTCGACTCGCCGTGCCGGACCATGCACAGCCGGCTGAGCATCTCCTGGTCGGGCGGGGTCTGCGGCGTGGTGGCGGACACGGTCAGGACTCCCTCTTCGGCGCGTGCTTGACCTGCTCGGCGTACGGGGAGTCCCAGCGCGCCAGCTGCGTGATGTCGCACAGGTTGTGCACCGCGTGCTTCTCCACCAGCGTCGTCAGCAGCGACACGAGACGGCGGGCCTGCTCGTCGGTGAGGGAGAACTCGCGGGCGACGGCGACGGTGAAGTCGGCCAGTTCGTCCGCGCGGACGCTGCGGTACTTGTCCCGGCTGGTGCGGTCCACGGCGTGCAGGTAGTCGAGGGTGGCCGGGTAGGCGCGTTCGCGGGCGTGGGCGAGCAGGCGCTCGCGGAGCCGGGCGGCGTCGCGGTCCGGCAGCGGCGGGACGAGGTCGGCGACGATCCAGTCGGTGGAGCGCACCAGGCAGTGGTGGACGTCCTCGGGGATGCGCACCTCGTGCGGGGTGTTCTCGTCCATCCGCCGCAACACCTCCATGGCCGTGTCGAAGCACTGGTTGCGCAGCGTGCCGATGCTGAAGACGAACGCGCCGAGCCGGCCGCGTCGGGTGGTCTCGTCGCCCTGGCGCATCGGCCCGACGCAGAACAGGCCGTCGGTCACCGCGCCGTCGGCGCCGATGAGCTGCCCGTGCGCGCCGACCTCGATGCCGCGGTGCGTCGTGGTCTGGGGCCGGGCGTACCGGTGCTGCCGGACCAGGCCGGTCCACAGGGGGTTCCCGGTGTGCTCGTAGTCGGTGTTGTTGCCCAGGCAGTTGACGACCCGGTCGACGACCGCGTCCGGCCGGTCGGCGAAGACCACGCGGATCTTCGTGCCGTCCTCGGCGGGGCGCATGTCCTGGATGGCGGCCGAGATGGTGTGCACGGTCTGCGGGGCGCCGTTGAAGCCGCGCATCCGGTCGCGCACCACGCCGCCGATCTCGCGCACCGTGCTGGTGCGGTGGGTGACGATCAGGCTCTTGTACCTGTCCAGCAGCGCCCGCACGTCGCCGGCGTCCATCCGGGAGATCAGCTCGATGACGTAGGGCTCCCAGGCCTTCATCACCCGCTCCGCGAAGATCGCGTCCGGCACGCCCTCGCCGTGCTCGGCCCGCAGATGTGCGAACTCGGCCGTCACCCCCTCGACCACGACGTCCGGGGTGAGCTCGGCCGCGTCGAGGAACGGGGGCCGGCGGGCCTGCCAGATGTCGTGCTCGTGGTCGACCGGGTAGGTGTCGTGCATGTGGCCGCCACGGGAGCAGATGAGGATCTGCCCCCGGTGGCCGGAGTGCACGAGCGAGACGACGGTGTCGAACGCGGACAGCGCCGAACCGGTGACCAGCACGGTCTCCTCGGCGCCCACCTCCTTGAACCGCTGCTGCGCGTCGGGCGCGTACGGGTCGGCGATGAACCGCTGGTGGCCGCGGATGCGGTGGTAGAAGGGCGCCTGTACGGGGGCGAGGTGTCCGGTGGCCAGGATCAACTGGTCCGCTGCCAGCTCGTGCACGCCGGCGGATTCGCACGTCGTGTCGGCGTACTTGACGACGTAGCCGCCGTGCCCGGTGGCCCGCACGTCGATCGTCTCGCCGCTCAGCTCGCGCAGGGTGACGTCGGCGCGTGCGTCGGCGACGGCGCCGCGCAGCCGCTCGGCCAGGTACTGGGAGAAGATGCGCCGCGGCACCACGCAGGCGA
Organism: Streptomyces niger; assembly: GCF_000718305.1. Lineage (GTDB taxonomy): Bacteria > Actinomycetota > Actinomycetes > Streptomycetales > Streptomycetaceae > Streptomyces > Streptomyces niger. Next base: position 199,322 of record NZ_JOFQ01000012.1, on the reverse strand, counting down.
CCCCGAAGGTGTGGTACTGCCACTTCAGCGGCCACGCGGAGCGGTCCGCTTCGGCGTTCGCCCACTCCAGGAAGTCTTCGGGGCGCTCGCGCCGCAGGGTGATCCGCCCGGCCTGGATGTTGAGCATGTGCTCCCAGTTGGTGGCCGCGCGGCCGAAGGCCAGGCCTCCGTAGCGGTAGCCCTCTTCGCGTTCCAGCAGGCAGATCTCCAGCGGTCCGGTGGCGAACTGGAGCAGCCGGATCGCGGTGAGGGTGCCGGAGAATCCGGCACCGACGAGGACGACGCGCCGCATCCGGGCCGCCGTCGCGGTCGGGTCGGACTCCGTGCCCATGGTCGTCGTGTGCATGGTCCTGTCTCCTCGGGTGTGGGGGTCGGTCAGAGCCATTGCTGCGTGAAGCGGACGGTGATCGCCTCGCGCACGGACTGGTGGACGATGCAGCCGCGCTCGGCCTTCAGCAGCGGCTTGTCGAACAGATCCCGGCGAGCGGCGGGCGCGCCGACCGCCACGGTGATCTCGGTGAACCGGGTCGGGGCCGGGGTGAGGGTGCCGGTGACCGTCACCGCGAGATCCGTGGCCTCGGCCTCGGCGTCCTCGGCCCGCAGGGCGGCGAGGAAGGTGCTCAAGTAGCAGCCGCCGAGGGCGAGCAGCAGGTACTCGCCGCCCATGGGGCCGCTGTCGCTGCCGCCCTTGTCGGCGGGGCGGTCGACGGTGACGGAGTGGGTACGGGCGTGCCCGGCGACGGCGCTGCCACCGGTGGGACGCAGGGATACGGCGATATCAGGCATGGCGGGGCCACGGCTCCTGTCTCGGTGCGGGGCGTGCGCTGTGCGGCGGTCGCGCCGCGGTGCGCTGGTCGGGGACGGACCACAGCATCAGCAGCCGCGGGCCGGGGGCACTCGGATCGTGGACGATCCTGGACGCGAACGGATTACCGCCCCGGCGGCCAACCCTTGATATGTACTTGACAGTTGAACGCGCACTCGGCCTAACTTGGAACAGTCGTTCCGAGATGTTGAGGCGAGTTTCCCTGGGGGAGGGTGTTCGTGTCGCAGGTACTACAGCCCGGCAAGGCCCACACGATGGACGAGTTCATCGCGGAGCTGAGACTGCTCAAGGCGTGGGCGGGAAACCCGTCGATCACCGAGATCACGCGCCGCGTCCACGCCGCCTGGCAGCGCGCCGGGCGCCCGCGCAGCGAATGGCCCGCCCGGTCCACCGTCGGGAACTGCTTCCAGCTCGGGCGCCGCCGCCCCAACTCCGACCTCCTGCTCGCGGTGGTACACGCCCTCGTCGGCGGCGACGCGGCCTCCTTCGCCGCCTGGCGACTGGCCCTGCACACCGTCCTCGGGGAGGCCGAGGCATCCTCCCGCGCGACCGCCGCCGACCGCCTCCCCGACCTCCCGGCCCACCACGTCACCCGCCGCCCGCTGCTCAAGGAGGCCGCACGGCTGCTCGACGGTAGCGCCCACCCGACACTGGTCCTGCACGGCATGGCCGGCACCGGGAAGACCGTGCTCGCCCTCGCCCTCGGCCACCAACTGCGCACCGCCACACCGCAGCCGGGCCCCATCCTCTACGCCGACCTGCACGGCCGCGACAACGAGGCACCCGCCACCGACCCCGCCGCCGTCCTGGACACCTTCCTCCGCCTGCTCGGGGTCACCGGAGACCGCGTCCCGCGCGGCCTGGCACCCCGAGCGGCCCTCTTCCACCAACTCCTGGACCGAAGACGCGCCCTGGTGGTCCTCGACGACGCGGCCGACGAGGAGCAGCTCCGGCCGCTGCTGCCCCACGACTCCACCTGCCGCACCCTGGTCACCAGCCGACACGACCTGCGAGGCATCGACGACGTGCACCGGCTGCACGTCCCGGCCTTCACCCCTCAAGAGGCCGCGGACCTCCTGCACCGGACCGCCGGCCCCGACCGGCTGCACGCCCACCCCGACGACGTCCGGCGCATCACCCGGACCCTGGGCTGTCACCCGCTCGCGCTGACCGTCATCGGACGCCACCTGCGCGACCACCCCGCCTGGGCACCCGCCGACTACCTCAAGGAACCGCTGACCATGCTGGCCATGGAAGGCGGCCTGCGCGCCGCCCTGGCCCGCTCGACCGCCCGGCTCGATGCCAGCGCCCATCACCTGCTGCGCCTGCTCGTGCTGCACCCGTGCCGTGACATCGATGTACCCACCACTGCCGCGCTGCTCGGCACCACCGCCGACACGGCGACACAGCACTTGGCGGCCCTGGCTGCCGAGCACCTGATGGAGGCGTCGGCCCCCGGACGGTTCCGCATGCCCGCCCTGGTCCGCGCGTACGCGGAACAGCGTCTGGGCATCGACGAGCCGGCCAGCGCGATCAGCCGCGCCGCCCAGCGCCTCGAGTTCCACCTGACGGCCGAGAGCCTGTCCCTGATCGGGCCGGCGGGACCCGCCGAGACGGCCGTCCCCCGGAACGCCGGCCGGATGCCCACCTCCGCGCGCCGCCCCCGCACCGTGCGACGGGCCGAACCGTGGCAGCGCGACCTCCCCGTGCGCGCTGCCGCGCCCAGTCCCCAGCCGGCCTGACGCTCCCTCGACGGACGGCATCTCCACGCCACGCGTACGACAACCGGACCGCCGTCCGGCATGATCCGTGACGGCCGGGAACAGCCAGTACGCTCATCCGTCACTCGGAGGCGGTATGTCCCCGGCCTCGCGCCAGTGTGACGAAACGCCGGCTTCTGCCTTGTCCGGCGGACCACCCCGCGGTGGCCCGGCCGCCCTTCCACCAGGCACAGTAGCCCGCATGTCGGGCCTGGTGAGCATGCGAGGGGGCACTCATGAAGTGGCTGGTCACGATGGCTGGTGCGGCAGTCGTATTGATCATTCTGCGCGACGTGTTCCACACTCTGTGGCACCCCACTCGCCATGGAGGTCTGAGCCGGATCATCATGACGGGGCTGTGGCGGCTCTCCTCACGTCTCAGCACCGGATGGCGGGCAGCCGGCCTCGCCGGTCCGCTCGGCATGGTGACGGTGGTGGTGATATGGGCCGGCTCCGTGGCCCTGGGGTGGGCCCTGATCTACTGGCCGCACATGCCGCAGGGGTTCACCTTCTCCAGCGCTTTGGAACCGGCCGGTCACTCCGGCCCGGTGGACGCCTTCTACGTCTCGTTGGTCATCCTCGCCACGCTCGGCCTGGGCGACATCGCGCCGGCCGACAGCTGGCTCCGGATCGTCGCGCCCGTCGAAGCCCTGGTCGGCTTCGCCCTCCTGACCGCCACCGTCTCCTGGATTCTCGGCATCTACCCGGCTCTCGCGCGACGGCGAACTCTTGCGCTCCGGATCGCACACCTCCGACGCGCCAGTCCGGTCGCGGGCCGGCTGAACAGCCCTGCGGGGGCGGCCGTTCTGGACGGTCTGGCCGCGGACGTCGCGCGCACCTGTGTGGATTTCCTCCAGTACGCCGAGTCCTACTACTTCCACGACGGCCACGACGACACCTCGCTGGCCCTCAACATCGCCTACGCCTGGGAGGTGGCCGACCGGGCACGGCGAGCCCCGCACACCGACGCCGCAGTACCCGCTGCCGCACTCACCGCCGCCCTCGAAGATCTCGCCGACATCCTCGACCAGCGCTTTCTTCACACGGCCGGCACCACCCTGCAGATATTCCGCGCCTACGCCCAGGACCACGGACGCGCCTGACGCACAACCTGACCCGTGAACGCACATCTCCAGTGCCCCGCAGCCGTTCAGGCCGTTGCTGTCATCACGGACACGAACCACGCTCCGCACGCCGCCGCGACGGCACCGTGACGACTCGCCGTGCGACCACAAGGCGCCCGACAGCCACCGGCCCCGCCCGCCTCTTCGCCCCTGGCCCACAAGCGGCTCACCCATCACCGCAGTACCGAAAACGCGGTCACGCGCGACGATGAGCCGCCGCAACCGCTGACCGCCGCCGACGCCTGGCTGGAGGAATCGCCCCGGTACAGGGACAGGAGCCCCACGACCAGCGCTGCTCACCTCTGACGCTGCCCTCGTGTGCGCACTGTCAACAACCTGTCGGCCGGCAACAGCTCAGGTCGCGATGTCGCTCGTCGGCATCAGGACGTGTGAGGTCGCTGGAGTCCCTGGAGGAGGAGAGCGATCAGGCGTCGGGGGTCGTAGCGGGGGTCGTTGTCGCGTCCGACGCAGAGGTTGCCGATGCCGCGCATCAGCTCGTACGGCTGCGTGCCGGGCCTGATGTCACCTGCCTCGACCGCGGCGTCGAGCAACTGGGCGCAGACGGGCAGCAGGCGGTCGAGGAAGTGGGCGTGCAGCGCGGCGAAGCGGTCGCTGTCGGACTGCAGGGCGTCGGCGAGTCCGTGCTTGGTGACGAGGAAGTCGACGAAGAGGTCGATCCACTGGCGCAGCGCGTCGAACGGGGAGGCGGCACCGGCCAGCAGGCGCGGGCCGGCTTCGGCACAGGCCTCGATCTGGTGCCGGTACACGGCGGTGACCAGGTCCGCCCTGGTCGGGAAGTGGCGGTAGATGGTGGCCATCCCGACGCCCGCCTGGGCCGCGATCCGGCGGATCGGCGCATCGACGCCGGAGGTGACGAACACCTCGGCCGCGGCAGTCAGCACCGTCTCCCGGTTGCGCTGAGCGTCGGCCCGCTTGCTTCGGGACGGCGAACCCCCTGCCGGACCTTCGGCGGCCATCACATACTCCTTCGACACCGATTGACAAAACGGAGCAGCGCTCCAGATACTAAATGGAGCAGCGTTCCGTTTCAGTGTAGCCGAAACGGAACGCCCCTGACCGCCTTGCCCGCCCGCCGGCCGCAGGAGGCCGGCGGGCGGCAGGCGCCACCGAAAGGGAACACACACCATGAGCACAACCACCACCGACGCCTTGGGCGCGCCCGCGCCGGTCCTCTCCTTCAGCCCCGTTGTCCTGTCCGTGCCCGGACGCCCCGTGGACCTCCAAGTGCGCGTCTCCGCACCTGCAACCGGAACCGGCCTCCCGGTCATCCTCCTCTCCCATGGCCACGGCCCCTCGAACAACCTCTCCTCGCTCAACGGCTACGCGCCGCTCGCCAACTTCTGGGCTGCCCACGGATTCGTCGTCGTCCAGCCCACCCACCTCACCTCCCGCACACTGAGCCACCTGGTCGCCGACGCACCCGGCGCGCCCGACTTCTGGCGCTCCCGCGCCGAGGACATGACCCACATCCTCGACCGGCTCGACGCGATCGAGACCGCCGTGCCGCAGCTTGCCGGACGGATCGATCCCACCAAGGTCGCCCTCGCCGGACACTCGCTCGGCGGCTTCACCGCCGCCCTCCTGCTCGGCGCGGGGCTCAACGACCCCGACACCGGGAACGTGGTGCACCTCGTCGAGCCCCGGATCAAGGCGGGCGTACTGCTCGCCGCGCCCGGCAGAGGTGGCGAGGTCTTCAACGGACCCATGGCCGAACAGTGGCCGATCATCGGGGCCGTCGACTTCTCCACCATGACCGCGCCCGCGCTGGTCGTCGCCGGCGACAAGGACGACTCCCGGCACTTCACAGACCTGGGGCCGGAGTGGCACACCGACCCCTACACCCTCGCCCCCGGCCCCAAAACCCTGCTCACCCTGTTCAACGCGGAGCACGGACTTGGCGGGATCGCCGGATACGACGCCGCCGAGACCACGGACGAGAACCCCGAGCGAGTCGCCGCCCTCGCCCGACTCACCGCGGCCTATCTCCATACCCGGCTTCACCCCGGCGCCCCCACATGGCAGACCGCGTGCGAGGCACTGACCACCGGCCCCGACCCGGTGGGACGGGTCGAATCCAAGTAAGCCCCCCGCCTTCACAGGCACCCTCCTGCCGGGCGGAGCGGAAGGGGCGCACAGGACAGTACGGTGGCCGCACATGCCACGGCGTGGTCAAGGTTGGTCGTCGCACCGAACGCACTGCTGCCCGCGCCGGCCGTGCGTACCGTCTTGCGTCTGTCCGTCGGTCGCGGTCACCCATGCGTCATGAGATGCACCGCCAAGGACATAACCGTTACTCGCCAGACAATACCCGTCACTACGCGCCGTGATCAATCGTGCACTGGTAGAACTCTTCTCTGCCCGTTGGCTGCTCGCACCCCGGCCAGAGCACGTCTCCGAGTACGCGGGACGGGCACGGACGGCACTCCTGGCGAAGGAGGTGACGAAATGGCATGGCCCAGGGCGGTAGCAGCAACGTCGATCCGCCGTCACGGCCCGGGGTACCAGTGGCTCCCGAGCGCGCGGAGGCGCATCACACGATGTGTCCCGTGCACGGCGACGAGTGTGGACGCATCGGAGTGTGACGGAGGCTCGACGGGGCTGCATCCGGCTGGCCTGCGGGCTCCTCCGTCCACAGGCCGCCGGCAGTCGGCAGCTGCCTCATGGCGGAGGACGTAGTGAGGAGCGAGGAGGCGGCCGCCGCGGATCACAGCGAGGACCGCATGGCGAAGGGCCGCGACATCCGCGCGGAGACGAGTGACGCGCGCAGTCCGGTGCACTTGGCACAGCTGTTGTACGACCGTGTCGGGCCGTGGGGCGCCGCGACGGTACTGCTGGCGATCATCGACGGTGAGGGCGGGCTTCGGATGAGCGGCGTTGCCGGTGCCTCGACACAAGCTGTCAGCGACTGGTCGCGGGTACCGCTGCGATGCCTGTTCCCCCTCACTCGGCTGGCTCCGAAGGAACAGCTGCTGTGGCTGGACGACGAGAGCGGAGACCGGATCCTGACCTGGGTGACGGCCTGGAACGAGTCGGTCGGCGTGGCCACTTCGGGCGGCGTTCGGACCGCCGGGGCCGCGGAAGAGAGGTTTCTCTGCGTGGTGAGCGTGACCTGGCCGAAGGGACCACCCCTGGAGCAGACGGTCACCGAACGTGCGGAGACGCTCACCGGCGACGTGGGGCGCGCGCTGTGCGGCCTGGCCGAACTGGGCCTTCCGGAGGACGAGTTCGCGGCGCCGTGGCTGGCCGCGGTCCTGAATGCGATCCCCATACCCGCGGCGCTGCTCTTCCCCGTCCGGGACAGGCAGTGCCGGGTCGTGGAGTTTCGCATCGAGCGGTGCAACGGGCACGCCACGGACGTGCTCGGGCGGACCCCCGATCACATCGCCGGCAGCGGGCTGCTGAAGGCGTTTCCCGGACTCGCCCCGGCCGGGATCTTCGACGCGTACGTCAAGGTCCTGGAGACCGGTGTTCCGTTGGAACAGGGTCCTTTTTTCTACGAGGAGCCACTGCGCGGGGTCAGGTATCCCGCCGTGATGAGTGTGCGGGCCCAGCGCGTGGGCGGCGGGCTGCTGGTCAGCTGGCAGTTCCACGACCAGCAGGCTCGAATGGCGGCCCGTATCCACGACGCGGAGAGGCTGGTCAACCTGGGGTGGGCGGAGTGGAATCTCGTCACCGGCGAGATCACCTGGTCGCGCGGTGTCCACGACATCTTCGCGACCGATCCGGCGAGGGGTCCGCTGCCGCTCGACGTGCTCCCTCAGTACGTGCACGAGAACGACCTCCCGGCTGTCACAGCAGCGGTGGAGACCTTGTGCGAAGGGGACGAGCCCGTGACGTTCGAGGCACGTATCACGAACACCGGAGAGACGCGCCACGTCAGCGTGACCGCCGAACTGGTCCGCGACAGCCTCGGCAACATGATCGCCCTGCACGGAGTCGTGCAGGACGTCTCCGCCACCCGCCGGATCGAAGCCGCACTCGAGGCCTCTCGGCAGGAGGCCGAGCGCCACCGGCTCCGCAGGGCCGAGGAACTGCAAGTGGCGCTGCTGCCCAGGCCGTCGGCGCGGCTGCCCGGGTTGCGGATCGCCCTGCGCTACCGGCCCGCGGAGGACAGCGCACGCGTGGGCGGCGACTGGTTCGAGGCGGTTCCGCTGCCGGACGGACGAGTGCTCATCGCCATCGGGGACGTCAGCGGGCACGGCCTGCACGCGGCGGCGTCCATGGCCCAGTTGCGCAACGCGCTGCTCGGTATCGCCCACACCGGAGCCGACTCGGCCAGGATCCTCCACTGCCTCAATCTCGTCACCCTGCACAGCCAGGAGGAAGCCGTGATGGCGACCGCGGTGGTGGGCCACTTCGACCCGGACGACCGCACCCTGACCTGGGCCCGGGGCGGCCACCCTCCTCCCGTGCTCGTTCGTGCGGGGCACGCCCGGGAGTTGCGCAACGCCGAAGGGGTCTCGCTGGGCGCCGTCATGGACCCCGGCTACCGCGTGGTGACCGAACGGCTGCACCCCGGTGACCGCGTGATCCTCTACACCGACGGTCTGGTGGAGCGCCGCGACGACCACAGCGACGAACGCCTGGCCCTTCTCCTGGACGCCGCGCGGCGGGGCGCACAGGGCGATCCCGGGCAGCACCTGAGCACACTGCTGTCCGCCTTGGACACCAACCCGGAGGACGACACCTGCGTCATCGTCCTCCACGTGGAGGGGTGAGCGAAGTGGCCCAGGCCAAAGGCCCGGACAACGGACCCATGGGCCCGGACACAGGCCCGCGCCGGACCGACGGGGCGGCCGTCCGGCGCGCGTTCGACCGTCGGGAGCCCGCCGTTCACGGCATCGCGGAACAAGCCGGCCGGCTGAGCGAGGTCTGCCGGGACATGGCGGCGAGGTTCCAGCGCGGCGGCCGGCTTTTCACGTTCGGCAACGGCGCCTCGGCCACGGACGCGAGCCATCTTGCGGTCGAGTTCATGCACCCGGCCATCGTCGGCAAGCGCGCCCTGCCGGCCGTGGCCCTCGGCAACGACTCGGCGACCCTCAGCGGGATCGGGACGCAGGAGGGGTTCGCGGAGGTCTTCGAGCACCAACTGCGCGCGTTCTCCACGACGGGGGACATCGCACTGGGCATCTCGCCGGACGGCCGCTGCCCGAACGTGCACCACGCTGTGGCGGCGGCCCGGGAACTCGGCCTGCTCACCGTCGTCCTGAGCGGCGGCGCCCCCGGGGACGCCCCTGCCGCCGATCACCTGCTGGTGGTGCGGTCCGCCGACCCACTGGTCGTCAAGGAGAGCCATATGACCCTCTACCACCTGCTGTGGGAAATGGCGCAGGTCTTCCTCGAACGGTACGGGACGGAGCTGATCGCATGAGCGGACGAAGCGGCGAGGAGGAGCGGAGCTGTTCCGGCGAAGCCTGTACGACCTGCTCGGACGAGGCGGTCGCGATGCGGCTCGTGCAGCTGCTGCCCGGCGATCTGGCCCTGGCCGACGCCGGGGGGACGCTCCAGGAGATCAGCGTAGCGCTCGTCCCGGCGGCGGTGGGCGCCACCGTCCTCGTCCACGCCGGGGAGGCCATCGCCCGGGTACCCCGGACGCCCGCACTGCCGGGCGCCGCGGACGGCGAGGTGGCGCATGAGTGATGTACCGCGGACGAGTGATGTCCCCAGCGGCGTGCAGGAGTTGTATCCGTTCCTGTATCAGCGGCCGGCGGAGCCCGATGCCGTGCCGGCCGAAGTGGCGCGCGCCGCACGGGACAAGGCGGCCGAGATCACCGCGCTGCGGCGCGCTGTCGTGGCGGGCTGTGCGGGGGAGATCGCCGCATGCGCCGAGGCCATGGCGGAGCGGTTCGCCGCCGGGGGGCGCCTGTTCGCCTTCGGCAACGGCGGGAGCAGTACGGACGCCCAGGGGCTGGCCACCACGTTCCTGCATCCGCCCCCGAGTGCCCGGGCGCTGCCCGCGCTGTCGCTGACCAGCGATGCGGCCGTCGTCACCGCGCTGTCCAACGACGTCGGGTTCGAGTCCGTCTTCGCGCGCCAGCTGGCGGCCTTGGGGAGGCGTGGCGACATCGCCGTCGGGCTGACCACAAGTGGCGGTTCGGCGAACGTCGTACGGGCTTTCGAAGAGGCGGCACGGCACGGGCTGCTGACCGTCGCGCTGGCGGGCCACGACGGCGGCCGGCTGGCCGGACTCGCCGTCCTCGACCACCTGTTCGTCATCCCGTCGGCCTCCGTCCACCGCATCCAGGAAGCACAGGCGACCGTGTGCCACACGCTGTGGGAGCTCACTCAGCATGCACTGGGCGGCTCATCGCACACGGCCCGGGGTGACGTGCGGTGACCGCGCACGCCACGAGCGCCGAGGACCGACTGGTCCATGTGCTGTGGATCAACGCCGGGCTCAGCTGCGACGGCGACTCGGTCGCACTGACCGCGGCCACCCAGCCGAGCATCGAGGAGATCGCGACGAGTGCGCTGCCGGGGCTTCCCCCGGTGGCGCTGCACTGGCCGCTGCTCGACTACGAGTGCGGCCCGCAGGGCGGGGCCGAGGACTTCATCGAATGGTTCCGCCGGGCGGCCCGCGGCGAGCTGGATCCGTTCATCCTGATCGTCGAAGGCTCCGTCCCGAACGAGGCGGTGAAACAGGAGGGGTACTGGACCGGCTTCGGGAACGACCCCGTGACGGGCCAGCCCATCACCGTCTGCGAGTGGCTCGACCGGCTGGCGCCCGGGGCCACCGCGGTCGTCGCCGCGGGCACGTGCGCCGCATACGGAGGCGTCCACGCCATGGCCGGCAACCCGACCGGTGCCATGGGGGTGCCCGACTACCTCGGGTGGCGGTGGCGGTCGAAGGCGGACGTCCCGATCGTGTGCGTGCCGGGTTGCCCGGTCCAGCCGGACAGCTTCGCGGAGACGCTGGTCCACCTGCTGTACCAGATCACAGGCCGGGCCCCCATGATCGAACTGGACGAGAACCTCCGCCCCGCCTGGCTGTTCGGCCGGAGCGTGCACGAGAGCTGCGATCTCGCCGGTTACTACGAACAGGGCGACCTCGCCACCGGGTACGGGCAGGACCGGTGCCTGGTGAAGATCGGCTGCTGGGGTCCTGCCGTGAAATGCAACGTGCCCCGGCGTGGCTGGATCAACGGAGTGGGTGGCTGCCCCAACGTCGGGGGGCTCTGCATCGCGTGCACCATGCCGGGTTTTCCCGACAATTTCATGCCTTTCATGGATGAGCCTCCCGGTATGTCGACGTCGCCACCCACACAGGGCCTGTACACGACACTCGTCCGCACTCTGCACACCATCGCCGTACACGAGGCCGAGAAGGAACCGGAGTGGCGCCGCCGCGGCGACACGCTCACCACGGGCTATCTGGCCCCCTGGGCAGGAGATGACGGACATGGGTGACGACGGTCTGGTCGAGATGGCATGGGACCCCATTACCCGCATCGTGGGGAGCCTCGGCATCCACACGAAGATCGACTTCGGTCGGGGACGGGTGGCCGAGTGCCACAGCACCTCGTCGATCTTCCGGGGCTACAGCGTCTTCATGCAGGGCAAGGACCCGCGGGACGCGCACTTCATCAGCAGCCGCATCTGCGGCATCTGCGGAGACAACCACGCCACGTGCTCTGTGTACGCGCAGCACATGGCCTATGGCATCCGGCCCCCGGAGCTGGCGGAATGGATCCTGAATCTCGGCGAATCCGCCGAGTACATGTTCGATCACAATCTCTTCCAGGAGAACCTGGTCGGCGTGGACTACTGCGAGCGCATGGTCCGCGAGACCAACCCCGGCGTGCTGGAGCTCGCCGAGCGCACCGAGGCGCCCCACGCGGCCGGGCACGGATACCGGACGATCGCCGCCATCATGCGGTCGCTCAACCCGATGGAGGGTGAGTTCTACCGGGAGGCGCTGCAGATCAGCCGCTCCACACGCGAGATGTTCTGCCTGATGGAGGGCCGGCACGTGCATCCCTCGACCGTGTACCCGGGGGGCGTCGGCACGATCGCCTCGGTCCAGTTGTTCACCGATTACCTCACCCGGCTGATGCGCTACATCGAGTTCATGAAGAAGGTCGTCCCCATGCACGACGATCTGTTCGACTTCATCTACCGGGCCATGCCGGGGTACGAGGAGGTCGGCCGGCGGCGCGTGCTGCTCGCCTGCTGGGGCGGGATGAACGACCCGGCGCACTGCGACTTCCGCTACGGGACGATGGGCGAGTGGGGCCGCCGGATGTTCGTGACCCCCGGCGTGGTGGTGGACGGCAGGCTGGTGACCAACGACCTGGTGGACATCAACCTCGGCATCCGCATCCTGCTGGGCAGCTCGTTCTACGACGACTGGGACGACCGGGACCCCTTCGTGACCCACGATCCGCTGGGCAACCCGGTGGACCGACGGCACCCCTGGAACCAGCACACCGTGCCGCGCCCCCAGAAGCGTGATTTCGGCGGCAACTACACCTGGGTGATGTCACCTCGTTGGTTCGACGGGACCGAGCACCTGGCCCTCGACACCGGGGGCGGCCCGCTGGCCAGGCTGTGGTCCACGGCCCTGGCGGGGCTCGTCGACATCGGCTACGTCGAGGCCACCGGGCACAGTGTGCTCATCAACCTGCCGCGCACCGCCAACAGGCCCGAGGCCACCTTCGAGTGGCGGATCCCGGAGCACCGCGGCGAGCCGCTCAGCAATGCCATCGAGCGCAACCGGGCCCGCACCTACTTCCAGGCGTACGCCGCGGCCATGGCCCTGCACTTCGCGGAGCGGGCACTCGCCGAGGTACGAGCCGGACGCACCGCCACCTGGACCCCTTTCGAGGTGCCCGACGACGCCGTCGGCTGCGGGTTCAGCGAGGCGGTCAGAGGCGCACTGTCCCACCACATGGTGATCAGGGACGGCCGTATCGCGAACTACCACCCGTACCCGCCGACGCCGTGGAACGCCAGCGGCCGCGACGTCCACGGCACCCCCGGACCGTTCGAGGACGCGGTGCAGAACACCCCGATCTTCGAGGAGAACCCGCCGGAGACGTTCAAGGGCATCGACATCATGCGGACCGTGCGCAGCTTCGACCCGTGCCTGCCCTGCGGCGTCCACCTCTACCTGGGCAAGGGCCGCGTGCTGAAGAAGCTGCACTCCCCCACCGCGTACACCGGCGGGGGCTGAGCCATGGACGAACTGCGTGCCGTCGAAGCCCGGGTGGCGGAGCTCGTCACCCGCCTCTCCTCCTCGCCGCAGATCGGCGACCAGGCCGAGGAACTCGTGCGGCTGCTGATGCGGCTGTACGGGACCGGGCTCGCCCGTATCACCGCTCTGCTGACCCCCGAGGACGTGGCCCGGCTGGCCGCCGACGACCTCGTGGGCAGCCTCCTCATCCTCCACGACCTGCATCCGCGCCCCACCGCTGTCCGGGTCGAGGAAGCGCTGGCGGCGGCCAGGTCGCGGGTGGGCACCGACACGGGCGGCATCGTGCTGCTCGACGTGGACGACCGCGGCGTGGCCAGGGTCCGCCTGGGCGGCACCCTCGGCACGTGCCCCTCCGCCACCGCCGCCGTACGGCAGGTCGTCGAGCAAGCCGTTCTGGCGGCGGCTCCGGAAGTGACCGAGGTCCGGGTGGAGCAACCGCCGCGCGAGCCCGAGCTCCTGCAGATCCTGCCCGGACCGCCGCGGTCCGCCACCTCCCCGAGGGGGCGACGGTGACCGTCCTTCCCGGCCTGCGCCGGTTCCTCGACGCGCCGGCCGGGGCGAGGCAGCCGGCCGCGGCGTGCTGCGAGCTGTGCGGCGCCCCCCTCGGCTCCGGTCACGCTCATGCCGTGGACCTCGACGCCCGCCGTCTGCTGTGTGTCTGCCCGGCGTGCCGACTGCTCCTCACCGGCCGTGGCGTTGCTCGGGGCCGCTACCGGACCGTGCCCGACCGCTACCGCTACATCCCGGACTTGGCGCTGACCCGCGCCCAGTGGGAGGAGCTGCGGATTCCCGTCCGATTCTGCTTCGTCTTCCGCAACTCCCGACTTGGCCGGTACGTGGCCCTGTACCCGAGCCCCGCGGGAGCCACGGAGGCACTCCTGCCCACCGCGGTCTGGCAGCAGGTGCTGACGGCGAACGCCCGCGTCGCGGATGCGGCGGACGACGTCGAGGCGCTGCTGCTGCGCCGCCGGGAGAACGACCTCATCGAGTGCCATCTGGTACCCGTCGACGCCTGCTATCGGCTGGTCGCGCGGGTGCGTGTGCACTGGCAGGGGTTCGACGGAGGCGACCGGGTGCGCGCGGAGACGGAGGCGTTCTTCGAGAGCCTGAGGGCGCGCGAGTACGGCGAAGGAGGCGTCCGGTGAACGGTGATGCTCCCGGCGGACAGCCGACGGGGTTCGGGCCCGCCCGGGCAGTGGCCGACGCGGTCCTCTTCGAGGGATACGTCCTCTACCCCTACCGCGCCGATGCGCCCAAGAACCGGCTCCGCTGGCAGTTCGGAGTGCTGGCGCCGCCCGGGGCGGACCCCTCGGAAACCTCGTCGGCGCAGACCGAGTGTCTCGCCGTACCGTGCGGTGCCATGCCGTCCCTCGCCGTCAGGATCAGATTCCTGCAGGCCGAGCGGCGACCGGCGCGCGGCCCCGGAGAGCCGCCGTGGGACGAGGGTGTGGTACGCGAAGTCGACGCGCGGGTGGCCCTCGTCACCGGCGCCGCCCTCACCTTCCCCTTCCATGCGGCAGGGCAGGAGAGCCAGGAGCGCGCCCGTCGGCCGTTGTCCGGCGTCCTACGGATCGAAACCGGCCGCCCGCCCGGCACGGACGGGCTGCTCAAGGTGCGGGTACGGGTCGAGAACCACACGGCCGGACCCGTCACGCCCCGGTCGGAGATGCTGCTCGGCTCCCTCATCGGGACGCACACCCTGATCGCGGCCGACCACGCCCGGCTCCTGTCGCTGGCGGACCCGCCGGCATGGGCCGCACAGGCCGCCGCCGGATGCGACAACCGGCACACATGGCCGGCCCTCATCGACGACACGACGGTGCTCTCCAGCCCGATCATCCTGGCGGACCGCCCGCGGATCGCGCCGGAGAGCCCGGCCGACCTGTACGACGCCACCGAGATCGACGAGTTGCTGACCCTGCGCACGCTGACCCTCACCGACGAGGAGAAACGCGCGGCACGGGCCACCGACGCCCGAGCGGCGGCGATCGTCGACCACGCCGAGGCGATGACGGGTCCGGCACTGGAGCGGCTGCACGGCACACTGCGGCGCCCCGGCACCACGGACACCCGTGACCGCCCGCAGGACACCGGTGCCGGCACGGCCGCGCCCGCACCGGAGGAGGAGCAGGGCGTGGCGGTGCCCGGCGGACGGGCCGTCCCGGGCGTCCGGGTGCGGCTGCGCCCCGGCAGCCGTCGCGCCGACGCCCAGGACATGTTCCTGCGCGGCCGCACCGCGCGCGTTGCGGCGGTGCGCCGCGACGTCGACGGCGCAACGCACCTGGCCGTGACCCTCGACGACGATCCGGCGGCGGACCTGCACGCCGCGGTCGGCCGGCATTGGTATTTCGCACCCGATGAGGTGGAGCTGCTGTGAAGGTACTGGTCGCGGGCGTGGGCAACGTGTTCCTGCGCGACGACGGGTTCGGTGTGGAGGTCGTCCGGCGCCTCGCCCCCGTCCCGCTGCCCGAGGGAACACGGGTGGCCGACTTCGGCATCCGCGGCGTGCACCTCGCGTACGAGCTGATGGACGGCTACGAGGGCCTGGTCCTCGTCGACGCGCTGCGGTGCGGGCAGCCGCCGGGCACCGTCTGCGTCCTGGCCCCGGAGCTCTCCGCCGACGAGGGGCGGGCCTCGGCCATGGAGCCGCCGATGGACGCGCACGACATGGGCCCCGAAGCGGTCCTCTCCCTGCTGCAACACCTCGGCGTACGGGTGCCATGGGCGCGCGTGGTGGGCTGCGAACCCGCCGAGCTCGGTGAGGGGATGGGGCTCACTCCCGCCGTGTCCGGGGCGGTCGACGAGGCCGTGCGGCTCGTGCGGCAGCTGCTCGCCGATCGCCCCCGCGCCGGTGACGGCATGCCGGGAGACGTACCGGAAGACATCCAGGACGCAGAGAAGGAGGCGAAGGACCGTGCATGAGACCGGACTGTGCGAGGCGATTCTCCACGCCGTGGAACGCAGGGCGAGAGGGCGCCGGGTCACGGGGGTCACGGTGCGGATCGGTCGCCTGCACGCGGTGTCCGGCCCCGCCCTGACCCAGTCGTTCGAGCTGGTATCGGCGGGCAGCGTCGCGGACGGCGCGGAGATCGATCTGGTCACGGTGGACGGTGACGTCTTCGTTCTTGAGTCCATCCGGCTCGCGGAGGGGACGGACGATGTGCCTCGGCATCCCGGGTGAGGTGGTCGAGATCCTCGCCGACCAGCCGGACCTGGCCCTGGTCGACGTCAGCGGCGTGCGCCGGGCCGTCAACATCGCGCTGCTGGAGGACGGAGGAGTGGTCCCGGGCGACTGGATCCTCCTCCACGTCGGGTTCGCGCTGTCCAGGATCGACGAAGACGAGGCACGGGCCGCCATGGAGTTCCTCGAAGGGCTGGGACAGGCCTACGAGGACGAGATGGCCGCACTGCGGGATTCGGGAGGCGACTGATGCGTTACGTCGACGAGTACCGGGACGCCGGCAAGGCCCGGGCGCTGGCAGCGGAAATCGCCGCACTGTGCGAGCCGGACCGCACGTACACGTTCATGGAGGTGTGCGGCGGGCACACGCACACGATCTACAAGCACGGGATCGAGGACCATCTGCCGGACACCGTCCACCTCGTCCACGGGCCTGGCTGTCCCGTCTGCGTGATCCCGATGGGCCGGATCGACGACGCCGTCCACATCGCCCTGCGGCCCGACGTCATCATGACGACGTTCGGGGACATGATGCGCGTGCCCGGCGGCGACGCCTCCTTCCTCGACGCCAAGGCCGCCGGTGCCGACATCCGCATGGTCTACTCGCCGCTCGACGCGCTCAGGATCGCCCGCGCCAACCCGGACAGGCGGGTGGTCTTCATGGCCATCGGCTTCGAGACGACCGCCCCGTCGACCGCCGTGACGGTGCTGCGCGCGGCCGCCGAAGGCCTCGACAACTTCTCGGTGTTCTGCAACCACGTCACGATCATCCCGGCGATCAAGGCGATCCTGGACTCCCCCGATCAGCGCCTGGACGGGTTCCTGGGCCCCGGACACGTCTCCACGGTCATCGGCTGCCGACCGTACGAGTTCATCGCCGCTCTCCACGGCAAGCCGCTGGTCGTCGCGGGGTTCGAGCCGCTGGACATTCTGCAGTCGGTACATCTGCTGCTGCGACAGCTCGCCGAGCGGCGTGCGGCTGTCGAGAACCAGTACGGCCGGGTCGTGCCCTGGGACGGAAATCCCAAGGCGCTGGGGGCACTGAGCCGGGTGATGGAGCTGCGGCCCCACTTCGAGTGGCGCGGCCTGGGGTTCATCTCGCATTCCGCGCTGCGCCTGAAGGACGAGTACGCCGCCTACGACGCGGAACGGCTCTTCGAGGTGCCCGGCATCCGGGTCGCCGACCCGAAGGCCTGCCAGTGCGGAGAAGTCCTCAAGGGGGTGCTCAAACCCTGGCAGTGCAAGGTCTTCGGCACCGCCTGCACACCCGAGACCCCGATCGGCACCTGCATGGTCTCCTCCGAGGGGGCCTGCGCCGCGTACTACAACTTCGGCAGGTTCACCCGCGCCGCAGTACGGGAGGCAACCCGGTCATGACCGCGGACCAGGAACAGCGGGAACAAGAGGTGCTGCGGCGCATCGAGCGCACCCGCGGCCGCCCGGCCCGGCTGCGGGACGAGCGCATCACCATGGCCCACGGCGCCGGCGGCAAGGCCACGCAGACACTCGTCGAGGCGGTCTTCCTGACGGCATTTCACAATCCGGTGCTGGCGCGGCTGGAGGACCAGGCGGTGTGCGAGGCGGGTGGCGCGCGGCTGGCCTTCACCACCGACGCGTACGTCGTGTCCCCCCTCTTCTTCCCCGGCGGCGACATCGGGGATCTCGCCGTCAACGGGACGGTCAACGACCTGGCCATGGCCGGGGCACGCCCGCTGCACCTCTCGGCGGGCTTCATCCTGGAAGAAGGCTTCCCCGTCGCGGACCTGACGCGGATCGCCGCCTCGATGGCGAAGGCCGCCGCCGTGGCCGGCGTGCAGGTCGTCACGGGCGACACCAAGGTCGTGGAGCGGGGCAAGGCCGACGGCTGCTACCTCACCACGGCCGGAGTGGGTGTCGTGGAGCACCGGTTCGAGCTGGGCGCCGCACGGGCCCGCCCGGGCGACGCGGTCCTGGTGTCCGGGCCGATCGGCGAGCACGGTACGACGGTGCTGCTGGCCCGGGGCGAGCTGGGCATCGAAAGCGACCTGGAATCGGACACCGCTCCGCTCGCCGGACCGGTGGCGGCGCTGCTCGGGGCCTGCGGCGAGGGCGTGCGGTGTCTGCGCGACGCGACACGCGGCGGCGTGGCCACCGTGCTCAACGAGATCGCGCGTGCCTCCGGCGTCGCGGTCGTCCTCGACGAGGGTGCGGTGCCGGTCCGGGCGCAGGTGCGTGGCGCCGCGGAGATCCTCGGCATCGATCCGCTCTACATCGCCTGCGAGGGCCGTATGGTCGTGGTCGTGGACGCGGCCCGCGCCGAGGCGGCGCTCGACGCGTTGCACGCCCACCCCCTGGGGCGGGAGGCCGCGCTCATCGGGCATGTCGTGGCCGATCCGGCGCCGCTGGTGCTGTGCAGGACCGAGTTCGGCGGCACCCGGATCGTGGACGTCCTCGTCGGTGACCCGCTGCCACGCATCTGCTGAGGACGGACCCGCGGCCGCCCACGCGGACGGATCAGGTTCCGGAGCGCGAACGGCCCGCCCCGCCGGCCTCCCGTGACCACGCGTCGGCGTCGCGTGCGGCGGCGACGGCGGCCTGTCCCAGACTGATCCCGCCGTCGTTCGGCGGGACCCGGCGGTGCGTGAGCACCCGGAAACCGTGCCGTCGCAGCGCGGTCGCGGTGCGGTCGAGAAGAAAGGCGTTCTGGAACACACCTCCCGAGAGCGCGACGAGAGCGAGGCCCGTGGTCTCCCGCAGGGATCGGCAGACATCGAGGACCACACGTGCGACACCGTTGTGGAACCGGGCCGCGACGACCTCATGGGCGCTGCCCGCACGCAGGTCGGCGACGACCTCACGGACCAGGTCGGCGCCGTGGACCCGGCCGTCGTCGAGCACGCGGGCGACATATGCCTCGCTGACCGCCGGATCGGCGCACTGCTCCAGATCGACGGCGGCCTGCCCCTCGTAGGAGACCGCGTCGCGCAGGCCCAGGAGCGCGGCGACCGCGTCGAAGAGCCGCCCCACGCTGGAGGTGAGAGGGGCGTGTACTCCGGTGCGGGCGACAGCGCGTACCTGCTCCCAGCGGTCGGAGTTGCGCCGGCGGACGGCGAGGCCGTCGCCGCGTCGGTCCCGCTCGTCCCCGCAGGCGTCCAGGTACGCGACGGCCATCCGCCACGGCTCCCTGACCGCTGCCGCACCGCCGGGCAGCGGAACCGGCGTGAAGTGCCCTGCGCGACGGAAACCGCCCAGGTCGGCGATCAGGAACTCGCCGCCCCACAGGGTGCCGTCGGACCCGTACCCCAGGCCGTCGAAGGCCACGCCGATGACCGGACCGCACACCGCGTTGTCGACCAGGCAGGAGGCGATGTGCGCATGGTGGTGCTGCACACCGACCAGCTCCGCTCCGGTCGCGTCGGCGAGGTCGTGCGCGTACTTCGTGGACAGGTACTCGGGGTGCAGATCATGGGCGATCAGCGTCGGATCGATGCCGAACAGCCGCCGGTGGTGGGCGATGCCCTCGGTGAAGGACAGCAGCGTGTCGGGGTGTTCCAGGTCGCCCAGATGCGGGGAGACGACGGCGCGCCGCCCCCGGACCAGGCAGAAGGTGCTCTTCAGCTCGGCGCCGCAGGCCAGCACGGGGCGCGGGGCGGGCGAGGGGAGCGGCAGCGGCTCGGGGGCGTGGCCGCGCGCACGGCGCACCGGGAGAGGGCTGCCCGCGACGACGCGTACCACCGAGTCGTCGGCGCGCGTGTGAATCGGCCGGTCATGGGTCAGGAACGCGTCGGCGACACCCGCGAGCCGGTGGAAGGCCTCGTCGTCGCGGTGGGCGATGGGCTCGTCGGACAGGTTGCCGCTGGTGAGCACGTACGGCCGGGCCATCTGCGCGCACAGCAGGTGGTGCAGGGGGGTGTACGGGAGCACCAGGCCCAGATCGCGGCGGCCGGGAGCGACCGATGCCGCCAGTTCCGCGTCCGTGCGGCGCGGCATCAGCACGATGGGACGGCGGACCGAGCCGAGCAGTCCGCGCTCCGCCTCGTGCACCTCGCACAGCCGCTCCGCCGCCGCCGGATCGGGCACCATCACGGCGAAGGGCTTCTCCGCACGGTGCTTACGGGAACGCAGTGTCCGTACCGCCCGGTCGTTCAGGGCGTCCACCGCGAGGTGATATCCGCCGAGCCCCTTCACAGCGACGATCCGGCCGTCGCGCAACAGCCCGGCGGCCTGGACCAGGGGGTCTCCTGCGACGGCGTTGCCCGTACCGGCATCCACGAGCCGGAGTACGGGGCCGCATTCCGGACAGCACAACGGCTGCGCATGGAACCGCCGGTCGGCCGGATCGTGGTATTCCCGCGCGCAGGCGGCGCACATCGGGAAGCCCGCCATCGTCGTGCGGGGGCGGTCGTACGGCACGGACCGGACCACGGTGAAACGCGGGCCACAGTTGGTGCAGTTGATGAAGGGGTGATGGTAGCGGCGGTCGGCAGGGTCGAAGAGCTCGCGCAGACAGTCTGCGCAGGTGGCGATGTCCGGTGGGATCAGGGCACCGGCAGGGCCGGGCCTCGCGCGCGTCGCACGGTCATGAGCGGTGGCGCCCGTCGTCGTGCCGCCGCGGCTGGCCGCGATGACGAACCCGCTGTCACGATGTCCGCCCAGGTACACCGGTTCGGCGCTGCGCACGCTGATCCGCTCGATCACGGCCAGGGGCGGTGCCTCCTGCTCCAGGGCCTGCTGGAACCGCGCTACGGAGTCCGTGGTCCCCGCCACCTCGATGAGGACTCCGTCGAGATCGTTGGCGACCAGCCCGGAGAGGCCGTGGCGGACGGCGATCGTGTGCACGAAGGGCCGGAAACCGACGCCTTGCACGACCCCTTCCACACGGAGACGGACGCGTACGTGCGGGGAGTTCACCCGGCCATCGTCATGCCCGGCGCGCCGCCGTACAGGCCATGTGCGAATATCGCCGGGACCCGTCAGCAGCCCTGCCCGTTTCCGCACGCTCCGCGCATGGACCACCCCCGGTTCGGACCGAACTCGCCCATCTGGCCGACCGCTCGACAGTGAGGCTCAGCGCAGCCACCGGCTCAATGCCCTCAAGGCAGGAGCAGCAGTCGGCGTCCGACGGGGGGAGGTCCCCGAGAGAGGGGAACAAGTCGCTCCCGCCCCGGAACGGCCGCTTTCCGTGATTCTTCCACAATCGCGCATCATCGCGACCAACTCCGGTCCTGCACGGCACCTTTCAGCGTCGTGCGAGACACTTGCGGACAGTTTTTCTCCCCTGACCGGAACCGTCGGTGCTCCTGCCACGCTGTGCGCAGAACAGCAGTCTTCCGAAGGCTCCCTCGCCCTTGCTCGCCCTTGCCTCCCGCCAGTCGAGCACAGTGCGCCCCGGCGTCGGAAGCCTCGGGGAATGGAGCACCACCGCGATGGCAGCCAGCCAGTCGGCTTCCCTCACCCTGCCCAGCGCTTGCCCATCCGTCGGTGAGGCGCGCCGGTTCGCGGCGCAGACACTCTCCAAGTGGGGCCTGCCCGAGGACTCGGAGACCAACCACACCGTACAGTTGATCGTCTCCGAGCTCGCGACCAACGCCGTGCTCCACACACGCGGCCAGTCGCCGACCTTCACCGTCTGCATGCTCCTGGACCAGGAAAAGGCACTGCACGTCGGCGTCACCGACAGCCATCCGAACTGGCCGCGACGGCTGCCCGCGGCCGTGCAGGAGGACAACGGCCGGGGCATGCGCATCGTTCGCTCCCTGACAGCCGCATCCGGCGGCCGGCTCAGCGTGTTCCCGACCGAGGAGGGCGGCAAGACGGTGCGGGCCTTCCTTCCCTGGCCCGGCCCGGGGCCGGGCGGGCAAGAGTGAACCGCTCCGGACCGGATGGCGGCTCAGGCCTGTTCCGGGTTGCGCGGACGCCGCGGGCTCCACGGATGCTCGCGCTCATCCTCGACGGACTGCGCACCCCACCGCAGCGCCAGAGGCCGCAAGCCAGGACTCTGCCGACGTTTCGCATCCGGACGAGCACACGGAGAGCCCCGCGGTGTCGTCCGGCCCGCTGCTCAGCGGGCGTGTGCGAGGAGTTCCTGCGACAGGGCCCACAGGCGTCGGGCGTTGTCCGGGTCGACGGCGTACCGGGCGACGCCGTGCAGGGTGCCGGAGCGACGGTCGACGACCTCGGTCTCGTTGCAGTCGACGAAGTAGCGGCCGCCGACGCCTTCAAGGAGGGGTGAGGTGGCGAGGAGGACGGAGGTGGCCGCGCCCTGTTCGACGGTCTTGACGAGGTGAGCGGGAACCCTGCCGCTGCCGCGCCCGCCAGTGTGACGCTGCAGGTTCGTGTAGATCGCGCCGGGCATGAGGGCGTTTGCAGTGATGTTGTCATCGGCCCAGCGGCGGGTGGCTTCGACCGCGAAGAGGACGTTCGCGGTCTTGGACTGACCGTAGGCGAGCCACGGGTCGTAGGGGCGGAAGGCGAAGTTGACGTCGTCCCACACGATGGGCGACCGTTGATGGCCCGTTGAACTCACCACGACGATGCGCGCGTTGCCGTCGACGGCCAGAGCATCGTGGAGGCCGGTGGCGAGGGCGAAGTGGCCGAGGTGGTTGGTGGCGAACTGCCATTCCCAACCCTGTTCGGTGTACTGCTCGGGGCAGGCCATGACGCCCGCGTTGTTCACCAGGACGTGCAGCGGGCCCCGCCAGGCGGCGGTGAAGGCGGTGACCGACGCGGGATCGGCCAGGTCGAGGTGCGCGACGTGCACCTCCTGATTGCCGGTCGACTCGGTGATGTCCTCGGCGACGCGTTTCCCCGCCGTGACATCCCGGACGGCGAGGGTGACAGCCGCGCCCGCGGCGGCCAGGGCCCGGGCCGTCTCGGCTCCGAGGCCGGAGGAGGCGCCGGTGACCACCGCACGACGGCCGGTCAGATCGATGCCTTCCGAGACTTCCGCTGCGGTGCTGGAGAAACCGAAGGGGGTGGTGATGGAACCCATGAATGAACTCCTACGGTGTGCTGCGAAGCGAGTGAACGGCTTGTCAGGGGGTGAGCATCCGGTCCTGTTCGACCGGGGGCGTGCCGCCGCGCCAGAGCAGGGCCTTGCCGAAACGGACCAACTCGCCGTACAAGGCGGGGTCGACGCCGTCGGTGAGGATGAGGTCGAACAGGGCCTCGGCGGCTTGGGCCGGTGCCTGGGCCTGGCTGTATTCGCTGAACCAGGGGCGCGAGGTGGCGGTGTCGACCATGCCGGGGCACACGGCCGCGATCAAAGTGCCGGTGGTGAGGTCGTGCTCGCGGCGCTCGGCGGCGACGGCGCGGACGGCGGCGACCTGCGCCACCTTCGAGGGCACGTTCAGCCAGCGGGGCCAGCCGGCCTCCTGCGCCGTTCCGTTGTGAAGGGCGCTGCGCCAGGACTCCACGGCGTACTGGACCTGGTCGAGGCTCGCGCCGTCGAACAGATGGTGCAGGCGCGGGCTGAGGTGGCCGAGGGTGCCCAGGTTGCTGGCCACGACGAGCAGCCGGCCCCCTGGCCGCAGGACCGGGCCGAAGGAGCGCAGGACCGCGTGGGTGGCGACGTTGGAGACGTCGATGAACTCATCTGCCCGCTCCGCCTGCGGCTCGTCGGGCAACAGGCGGGCGACCGCGTTGGAGACAACGACGTCGGCCCCTCCGGACCGAGCCCGGACCTCTTCGGCGAGACGGGCGATGGCATCGGTGTCGGTGACGTCCAGGGTCCTGCCCTCGACGCGGGCACGCGTGCCGGGCAGTCCCGTGACCTCGCGTGCGGCGTGCGCCACCCGCTGGGGGTTCCGGCCGGTGAGCAGGACGAGGTCGTTCGGGTTCATGCGGGCCGCCAGTCCTTCGACGAGGGCGCGGCCGAGCCCCTGGTTCGCGCCGGTGACCAGGGCGATACGTGAAGCATTCATGCGGGCCACGCTAGGAACCCGGCGCTCCATGAGTCCAACGAAAGTTTGGCACGTCTGGTATGCGTTAACGTCATGGATTTCACGGATGTGTCGTTGACCGCCCTGCGGGTCTTCCGCGCCGTGGCCGAGCAGGGGACCTTCACCTCGGCCGCCGCCTCGCTGGGTTACACGCAGTCGGCGGTGTCCCGGCAGATCGCGGCGATCGAACGGGCGGCAGGTGCCGAATTGCTGGAGCGGCGGCGTGAGGGAGTACGGCTCACCGCAGCCGGCCGCGTCGTCATGCGCCGCGCCACGATCGTGCTCGACCAGATCGAAGCGACCGCACGGGAACTGTCCGGCCTGCCCGGTCAGGCCGGGACGGTCCGCCTGGGATGGTTCCCCAGTGCCGGCGCGGTGCTGGTGCCGCGGGCCCTTGCCGCCCTTCGCCGGACAGACCCCGGCCTGCAGGTTGTCGGCCGGGAGGGAAGCACGCCGGCGCTGGTGCGCGCTCTGCGGGCCGGCAGTCTCGATCTGGCCCTGCTCGGCTCCGCGCCGCCGTTCAGAGCGCCGGATACGGAGACGCCTCCGCTCACCCTGCGGACCCTCGCCGAACGGGCCCTGCGCCTGGCGGTGCCCGCCACCCACCCGCTCGCCCGCGGCGACTTCGTCGACGTGGCCGACCTGCGCGGGCAGCGCTGGATCGCAGGCTCCTCGTCGGGAGAAGACCGGCTGATGGGCGTGTGGCCGGGCCTGGACGAGCGGCCCGACATCGCGCACACCGCACGTGACTGGCTCACCAAGCTCCACCTCGTGGCGGCCGGCTTGGGACTGACCACCGTGCCTTCCACCCTTGCCCCGGCAGCACCACCGGGCGTCCGCATCCTCCCCGTCCGAGGCGGCCCTCAGGAACAACGACGGCTGCTCCTGGCCCGCCTCCCCCAGCCACCCACAGACTCCGCCACCCGCGTGGCAGCCGCCCTCCGCACCGCAGCCCTCGACACGGACACCACCGCCTCACCCTGACAACGCCGAAGTAGGGGCGGTATGCCGGAGTCGGCGGAAGTAAGCCGTAGCTGCTGTCCGGTTGAGTGAACTCCGAGGTCAGGTAGTGGCTCCCCGCGGGAGCGGGGATGGTCCTCCGATGCGCGGGCAGCTCGCCGACGCCCAGGCAGACACCGGGTCGGCCGTCGACGCCGTGCGCGCCGTCGCCAAGGCCATCATCGGCGGCATCCGGTCCCAGGGTTCCGGGGGTGCGCATTCCTCAACGCAGTCGCCGAGTACCCCGACCCGACCCACCCCGTCCACCAGGCCGTTCTGCGCACCGGGAGTGGTTTCTCGACACCGTCACAAACCTGTTGGGGCGGGCATCGGCGACACTCCCGCGGACGCCGACGCGCGCCACCTGGTCATGCTGAGGGACAGCGCCATGGCGGCGGGCTGCCTCTTCGACCCGGCACTGATCTCCGACATCTCCCTGCGAGGAGTCGAAGGCATCGTGCAGAGTCGCATGCAGGCACCGACGCCGGTCGGCTGATCTCCCCAGTACGTCGGTTGGCGAGGCGGCTCGAAGAGCCCTCTCCGACTTTCGAGCCAGGGGCAATCGTGGCAGTGGGTTTCGGCTACCGGCTTTGTTCACGTGCTGTGGCTCCGGGCTGGCGTTCGTCAGCGGCTGGGGCTTTCCGCCTCCATCGGGGCGGTGCTGAGACACAATCGGAGATTTTCGGAGTCCGGCGGTCTGAGGATGTCGAGAAGGTGCCGCCGGCTCCGTCCCAGGGACATGGGCGGCCACCGCCGGCCGTACGAGGAAGAGGAGAGACCAGCATGGCGATTCAGCGGATGGACAACGTCGGCATCGTCGTCGAGGACTTGGATGCCGCCATCGCGTTCTTCGTGGAACTCGGTATGGAGCTGGAGGGCAGGGCGGAGGTCCAAGGTCCCGTCGCCGACCAGTGCACCGGACTCGACGGCGTCCGCTGTGCCATCGCGATGCTCCGGACCCCGGACGGGCACAGCCGGCTCGAGCTGGCGAAGTACCTCAGCCCCGCGGTAATCAGCGCCGGGCCGCGCAACCGGCCCCACAACATCCTGGGCACGCACCGCGTCATGTTCGCCGTCGACGACATCGAGGACACCGTTGCCCGCCTGCGCCCTCACGGCGCCGTGCTCGTCGGCGAGATCGCCCGGTTCGAGGACAGCTATCTGCTCTGCTACCTCCGCGGCCCGGAGGGCATCATCGTTGGGCTGGCCGAGCAATTGGGCTGAGAGAGCGGGGCGTCAGAAACCGTGCGGCTTCCCGGTGCCCCCATGCCACTGCCGGGATCGCCGCAGGCCGTCGGCCCGAGGCCGGCACGACGTCGGCGGCGCAGTTGTCGAATCCGGGCGACGGCGCTCCACACGCCCACGCGTCCACCGCCAACCCGTCCAAGGCCGCCCCCGACTGAGGGCGCAAGCGGCGGCTGAGCTGTTCGGCCTCCTAGGAGCGCCCTACTTTGAAGTTCGGGAGGAACGTCATCCGTCATGAGAGGGGTTGTCCCTTACCACAGAGAGCGCAGACCAGAGATTGCAAGCGCCCAGCGACGAGGAGTCAGCGAGCCATCGACAGGCACGTCCGTCTTGCGTCAGGCCGTGGCCGTCTGCCGAGGGCAGGCAATGCCGCCGTGCCACGGACACAGCGGCTTGATGAGGCGGCGGCGAAGGCTTTCGCGGGCCGCAAGAGGCGATGCAGAGCGACGCACAGTCCAAAAATACTGATGCCTGTGGAAACACTCGCAGGCCAGACACCTGCCGACCCAGATCACTAGCCCCCGGGTCGCCTGCTTGGTGGCACGAAGCGGGTCCTGATTTCCTGCCCCCGCGGGCCGCGTCCAGGCGCCCCTTCTGGCTCATCCTGACACGGAGAACCACCTCCGCTGCGTATCAGCCCCCAGCAGAGGGCCGCTCTCCTCAAAACGGCGAGGTCAACCGCACTCACCCCCACAGCCCGCGCAGATCAAACACGATCTCCAGGCCCGGTTCGATGAAGCGGGGCGAAGGCTGCCGGGACGCCTTCCAGCGTGATCCGTGACCTCGAACGCCATGGGGCCGATACTGGGCTGAACGGCTCAGGGAGGCGGCGATGCGGGGACTCGATCAACCCTGACACCCCATCAGGAAAGTCAGCATCGGGTCAGCATCAGACCCGCCGGGAGCCGCTTCCGGAGCGACATGGACCGCCAAGATCGAGAGCTGGGCATACGTACCGCGACCAGCGGAAACACTGTCCAGAGGCCAGGCTGCTAGTCTCACCAGGAGGTACCCGTGAAGATGCTGATGAATGTGCCGGAGAGCGTGGTCGGGGACGCGTTGCGGGGGATGGCGGCGGCGCATCCGGACCTGGTCGTGGACGTGGAGGGGCGCGTCGTGGTCCGGCGGGACGCGCCGGTGGCCGGGAAGGTCGCGCTGGTGTCGGGTGGCGGCAGTGGGCACGAGCCGCTGCACGGGGGGTTCGTCGGGCCCGGGATGCTGGATGCGGCGTGTCCGGGTGAGGTGTTCACCTCGCCGGTGCCGGATCAGATGGTGCGCGCCGCTGCCGCCGTGGACAGCGGCCAAGGCGTGCTCTTCCTCGTGAAGAACTACACCGGTGACGTACTGAACTTCCAGATGGCGGCCGAGCTGGCGGAGGACGAGGGCGTACAGGTCGCCAGCGTGCTCGTGAACGACGACGTGGCGGTGGTGGACTCCACCTTCACGGCGGGGCGGCGCGGGACCGGGGCGACGCTCTTCGTGGAGAAGCTGGCCGGCGCCGCGGCCGAGGAGGGGCAGCCGCTGGACCGGGTCGAGGCGCTCGCCCGCCAGGTCGTGGAGAACTCGCGCAGCTTCGGGGTGGCGCTCAGCGCCTGCACGACACCGTCGAAGGGGACCCCCTCCTTCGACCTGCCCGCCGGGGAGCTGGAATTCGGTGTGGGCATCCACGGCGAGCCGGGTCGGGAACGGCGGCCGATGATGACCTCGCGCGAGATCGCCGACGCCTCGGTGGGCGCGATCCTCGACGACTGGCAGCCGCGGGGACCGGTGCTCGCGCTGGTCAATGGAATGGGCGCGACGCCGCTGCTGGAGCTGTACGGGTTCAACGCGGAGGTGCAGCGGGTGCTCGCCGAGCGCGGTGTGCCGGTGGCCCGTACGCTCGTCGGCAACTACGTCACCTCGCTGGACATGGCGGGCTGCTCGGTGACGCTGTGCCAGGCGGACGAGGAGACGCTCCGCCTGTGGGACGCGCCGGTGCAGACGCCCGGGCTACGGTGGGGGCGCTGACCTGCCAGGACCGACTGTTCGCCCGCGAGAGCACCGCTCCCCTGCCCGTACCGTCTCCGCACCCGTACCTGTCCTCCCCCCAGTTCGTCCCGTACCCGTATCCCTACGCGTACCGCAGATCTCAGGAGCAGCACGTGACCGAAACGGCCCTTGATGCCGCGCTCTTCATCCGCTGGATGCAGGCTGCCGCCGCCCTGGTGGACCGGGAGGCCGAGCGCCTCACCGAGCTGGACTCCCCCATCGGCGACGCCGACCACGGCAGCAACCTGCAGCGTGGCTTCACCTCCGTCGCCAAGGCGCTGGAGTCGGAACCGCCGGCGGCGCCCGGTGCCGTACTGACCACCGCGGGGCGGCAGTTGATCTCGACCGTGGGCGGCGCCTCGGGGCCGCTGTACGGGACGCTGCTGCGCCGTGCGGGCAAGGCGCTGGGCGACGCGCCGGGCGTGACCGCCGAGGAACTGCAGGCGGCGCTCCGCGGCGGGGTCGACGCGGTCGCGCAGCTGGGCGGCTCGGCCGTGGGCGACAAGACGATGCTGGACGCGCTGGCCCCGGCGGTCGAGGCGCTGGGCACCTCCTTCGCGGACGCCGCCGAGGCCGCGGAGAAGGGGGCGGTGGACACCACGCCGTTGCAGGCCCGCAAGGGCCGCGCCAGCTACCTGGGTGAGCGCAGCATCGGCCACCAGGACCCGGGGGCGACCTCGTCGGCCTTGTTGTTCGCGGCACTCGCGGAGGTGACGGCATGAGCGCGGAAACAGCGGCCGGGAAAGGGCCGGACGGCGGTCCCGAGGCGCTGGTGGGCATCGTGCTGGTCTCGCACGGCAAGGCCGTGGCCGAGTCGGTCGCGGAGCTGGCCGTGGGGCTCGCCGGCGGCAACGCGAAGGCGCCGGTCACGGCGGCGGGCGGCACGCCCGACGGCGGGCTCGGGACGAGCGCCGAGCTGATCACCAAGGCGGCCCGCACGGTCGACCGCGGCGCCGGCGTGGCCGTCCTGGTGGACCTGGGCAGTGCCGTCCTCACGGTGAAGGCGCTGCTCGCCGAGGGCGACGAACTGCCGGAGGGGACCCGGCTGGTGGACGCGCCGTTCCTGGAGGGCGCGGTGGCCGCCGTGGTCACGGCCTCGGCCGGCGCGGACCTGGACGCGGTGGCCTCGGCCGCCGCGGAGGCGTACTCCTACCGCAAGGAGTGAGCGGGCGTCGAGCTGCCGACATCGGGCCGGCGCGGTGCCTCGGGGCGCTGCGCCGGCCCGTCGCCCCTACCCCTACGCTCCCACCGCGCCCAGGGCCGTCATCATGCCGAGGCCGTCGGAGACGACCCAGTACTCGGTGAACCGGCCGTCGGCGGCCCGGAAGAGGTCCTGGCCGGCGAAGGAGATCCGGGTGCCGGGCGGCGCGGTGGTGCCGGGGATGCCGCCGCGGTAGGCACCGTGGAAGGTCCAGCGCGCGGCCACCATGCCGTCGCCGACGACCGGGCCGGCGTCGAGCGTGACCTCGATGTCGTCGAAGTACGTGTACGAGCGGCGGATCTGCTCGGCCGTCTCGTGCGGCCCGTGCACGTCGAACGTGGGCCAGTGGCCGACGAAGTCGGGGGCAAGGATGTCCTCGGCCACGGCGAAGTCACCGTGCCAGAGGTCGAGGAGCCAGCGCCGGTAGAGCGTCTCCAGGGGGGGCCGCGGCCGTCTCGGTGTGGTCCATGGACCTATTTTGCGTACGCGTACGCTACAGGGTCAACCGTTACGCGGCGGGTCCCGGACGGCGGCCGCCGTCAACGCGTCCACCAGCGTCACGAGGTCGTCGGCGAAGCGGTCACGACGGTCCGGCGCGAGCCAGTAGGGGCGCAGCGCGGCGAGCGTGGGGTACGTCTCGGCATCGGCTCCCGCGGGGACGCTGACCTGGTACGGAGGGCGGTCACGCGGGGGGTCGGCGCGCGTGGCGAGGTCGCCGAGGAGGAAGTTCCAGACGATCCGGTTGGCGGTGGCGGCCCGGTCGAGGGGCAGCCCGCACGCCTGCCACGCGGCGTAGATCTCCTCCAGCAGCCACAGGATCGAGGGGGCCATCACGTCACCCCGCCGCAGGACCTGTGCGATCCAGGGCCGGGCCGCCAGTTCCTCGTGCTGCCACCGCAACAGGGCCAGCAGCCGGGCCCGGGGGTCGTCGGGCAGCGCGGGGCGCGGGAGTCCGTCGACGATCCGGTCCAGCATGAGGACGAGCAGCTCCTCCTTGTCGCGCACGTGCCGGTAGAGGCTCATCGGGGAGCAGCCGAGCGCGTCGGCGACCCGCCGCATGGACAGCGCCTCGCTGCCACCACGCGCCACGAGGTCCAGGGCCGCCGCGACGATCCGGTCGCGGGACAGCCGGGCCGGCCGCCCGGTGTCCGCCGTCCGTCCGTCGCTGCCCGCCGTACCTGCCTCGCTCACGGCCGACAGTCTGTCATCGCCCTGCCGTGCGCCCGGTGGTCGGCTCACAGCACCACCGGCAGCGCTGCCGGTCCCCGCATCAGCCGGGTGTGGCGGTGGCGCAGGTCGGCGGCGGGGACGGCGAGGCGGAGGCGGGGGAAGCGGGTCAGCAGGGTGGTCAGCACGGTCGCGGCCTCGACGCGGGCGAGCGGGGCCCCCAGGCAACGGTGGATGCCGTGGCCGAAGGCGAGGTGGCCGGCCGCGTCGCGGTCGAGGTCGAGCGCGTCGGGGTCGGGGTAGCGGGCCGGGTCGCGGTTGGCCGCGCCGGGTGAGACGAGTACCGGGGCTCCCGCGGGGATGTCCGTCCCGGCGAGCGTCAGCGGCTCGGTGGCGTACCGGAACGTCGCGACGGACACCGGGGAGTCGTAGCGCAGGAGTTCGTCGAGGGCCGCGGGGATCAGTTCGGGGCGGTCGCGCAGCCGGGCGGCGGCGTCCGGGTGGGCGAGCAGGGCCGACACCGCGTTGCCGATGAGGTTCGTGGTGGTCTCGTGCCCGGCGACGAGGATCAGCACGGCGAGCGAGACGAGTTCGTCCTCGCCGAGCCGGTCGGCGCCGTCGCGCGCGGCGATCAGCGCGGACAGCAGGCTCTCGTCGGGCGCCGCCCGCTTGGCGGCGACGAGCCGGCCGAAGTACCCCGCCACCTCGTACGACGCCGCGTCGATGCGGTCCGGCGCGCCGGCCTCGAACAGCTGGTCCGACCAGGCACGCAGCTGTGCGCGATCCGCCTCGGGCACGCCGAGGAGGTGGCAGATGACGGCGACCGGGAGCGGCCCGGCGAGCCCGGCGACGAGGTCGACGGTGTCCCCGGGGCGCCAGTCCCGGGTCAGTTCGGCGGTCAGCTCGTCGACGTAGGGGCGCAGCCGGGCGGCGGCGCCCGTGGTGAAGGCGGGGGCCACCAGGCGGCGCAGCCGGGTGTGGTCCGGCGGGTCGGTGGCGAGCATGGTGTGGGCGAGCGCGGGGTGGAGCCGGCGGTCGGAGGGGCGGTCGGCGAAGTAGCGCGCGGTGTCCTTGGACAGCCGGGGGTCGGCGAGCGCGGCGCGGGCGGCGGCGTAGCCGGTGACGAGGAAGCTCGGCGGGCCGTCGCCGCGCGGTGGCAGGGGATGCACGGGGGCCGCGGACCGCAGGTGGGCGTAGGTGGCATAGGGGTCGCGGAAGAAGTCCGGACCGTACAGGTGCGCGCTCATGGTGTCAGTACCGTAATGGTGTGCGTCGGTACCGTGATGCCTCACGTCCCTACCGTGACGCCACGCGTCAGTACCGTAATACCGTGCCGGCATGACGACGACGCCATCGAACCCCACGGACTTCGCCACGCCCATCGCCGAGCGGTACTTCGAGGACTACGTCCCGGGCGCGGTGTACACCTACGGCAGCATCACGCTCACCGAGGAGGAGATCCTCGACTTCGCGCGGCGGTTCGATCCGCAGAGCTTCCACACCGACCCGGTGGCGGCGGAGGACGGGCCGTTCAAGGGACTGATCGCGAGCGGCTGGCACACGAGCGCGGTGATGATGCGGCTCTACGCCGACCATTACGTGAGCAAGGTGGCGAGCCTGGCGTCACCCGGCGTGGACGAACTGCGCTGGGTGCAGCCCGTCCGGCCGGGCGACGCGCTGTCGATCCGTACGACGATCCTGGACGCGCGCGTCTCCCGGTCCAAGCCGGACCGGGGCATCGTGCGCACCGGTATCGAGGTGCTCAACCAGCGGGACGAGCCGGTGCTGACCCTGACGGCCCTCAACTTCTTCGCCCGCCGGCCGGACCGCTCCTGACCGTTCTGCGCCGGTTCTGCGCCGGATCTGCGCCGGACCGCTCCTGACGGCTCTCCGTCGGCTCGGCCCTAGCGGCTCTCCAGGCGGAGCTGGACCTCTTCCTCCTGGTCGCCCGCGGCCGTGCCGACGACCGACACCACGAAGGCGGGCAGCAGCGCCTTCCGCAGCTGGTCGACCGCCTGGTAGCCGCCTTGCAGGGTGACCGTGCAGGGGGCGGTGAGCTGAGTGGGCCCGGGCGTGTCGCGACTCTGGTTCACGTCGAAGGTCGCGGTCCACACGCTCGGTCCCCCGCCGGCCGTCTCGCGGGGCGCGTCGTCCGCGCTGCGGTCGGACGCGAAGGACGTCCGCAGCGCGGTGAAGATGGCTTGCGCATCCTCCGGCTTGCATCCGCTGCACTCGACCGTGACTTCCGCCGCGTGCTCCGCCTGCGTCTCCTGGTGCGCGCTGTCCACTGTGCAACCTTCCTGTCGAGCCGTACGCGGATACCGTCCCCGTCCAGGCTCACCCCGCGGGATCGCGTGTGCGACCGGGAGGAGCGGGTGTCCGCGCATTGTCACTCGCCCAGCGGTACGAGTGAGAGCAGCCGGGTGCCCGGGCGGACCGACCCGGAAACCGGCACCCGGCGGATGACGCGTCACGGACGGCATGGCCGTCGCCCGCACACCGCCCCCGGGAAGTGTGGTGTGCCACCACATACGCGCGGTGTTCCCGGCTTCCTACCGTGTGGCGACATCGCAACGTCCCCCTTCCGGTTCCGGAGTGAGCCCATGGCCGCCACCGCGCACGTCCCACCCTCCCCCGCCGGTCTGCGGCGCATCGTCGCCGCGAGCCTGATCGGCACCACCGTCGAGTGGTACGACTTCTTCCTCTACGGATCGGCCGCCGCGCTGGTCTTCAACAAGCTGTTCTTCCCGGACTCCGATCCGCTGGTGGGCACGCTGCTGTCGTTCCTGACGTACGCCGTCGGGTTCGCGGCCCGGCCGGTCGGTGCGCTGGTCTTCGGCCACTACGGCGACCGGCTGGGCCGCAAGAAGCTGCTGGTGCTGAGCCTGCTGATGATGGGCGGCGCGACGTTCGCCATCGGCCTGCTGCCCACGCACGCCACGGTCGGGTCGGCCGCACCACTGCTGCTCACCCTGCTGCGGCTGGTCCAGGGGTTCGCGCTGGGCGGCGAGTGGGGCGGCGCCGTGCTGCTGGTGAGCGAGCACGGTGACGCGCGGCGGCGGGGCTTCTGGGCGTCCTGGCCGCAGACCGGCGCACCGGCCGGGCAGCTGCTGGCGACCGGGGTGCTCGCGGCGCTGACCGCGACGCTGCCGGACGGGGCGTTCGTGTCCTGGGGCTGGCGGATCCCGTTCCTGCTGTCCGGCGTGCTGGTGCTGCTCGGGCTGTGGATCCGGCTGTCGGTGGACGAGTCGCCGGTGTTCAAGGCGGCGCTGGCACAGGCCACGGCGCGCAAGGGCAGGGAACCGGCGGCGGAACGGCTGCCGCTCGTCGCGGTCCTGCGATACCACTGGCGCGACGTACTGATCGCGATGGGCGCACGGATGGCCGAGAACATCTCGTACTACGTGATCACGGCGTTCGTGCTCGTCTACGCCACCGAGCACAGCGGCCTGTCCCAGCAGACCGCGCTGAACGCCGTACTGATCGCCTCCGCGCTGCACTTCGCGGTGATCCCGGCGTGGGGCGCGCTCTCGGACCGGGTGGGCCGGCGGCCGGTGTATCTCGTCGGCGCGTTGGGGGTCGCGGCATGGGCGTTCCCCTTCTTCGCGCTGGTCGACAGCGGGAACTTCGGGCTGCTGCTGCTCGCGGTGACCGTCGGGCTGGTCTTCCACGGGGCGATGTACGCGCCGCAGGCCGCGTTCTTCGCGGAGATGTTCGCTACGCGGATGCGGTACTCGGGCGCGTCGATCGGCGCGCAGTTCTCCTCGCTCGCGGCCGGTGCGCCCGCGCCGCTGATCGCGACCGCGCTGCTGGCGGACTACGACAGCCCGACGCCGATCGCGCTGTACGTCATCGCCGCTGCGGTGCTGACGCTGATCGCCCTGTACGCGGCCAAGGAGACGCGGCAGCGGGACCTGTCGGCGATCGAACCGGAGGCTGTGGACAACGCGTCGGCTGTCAGTGGGACGCGGTAGCTTCACGGGTACGGGTGTGGTGTGGAGGGGAGGGAGGTGGAGGAGGGGCGTTGCCACCGGTGGGGAAGCTCTCCCCGTGGATGGGGAGCCGGTGCACCCGGGAGACGCCCTCGCGCAGCTCGGTCCGCGACTGCTCCGTATCTCACTCCGCCAGCGCGGAGGACAAGTGGTGGAGTTGCAGGGCCAGTTGAAGCTCCAACGCTCGCGAAGGCGACTGCCAGCCCGGGCCGAGCAGGCGGCCGATGCGGTCCAGGCGTTGGGCGACCGTGTTGACGTGTACGTGCAGCGCGTCCTTCGTACGAGCCGGACTCATGCCGCTGGCGAAGTAGGCGTCGAGGGTGCGCAGCAGGTCCGTGCCGCGGCGCTCGTCGTAGTCGACGACCTCGCCGAGCGTGCGGCGGACGAAGCCGTCCACGTCGCGGCCGTCGGCCAGCAGCAGGCCGAGGAAGCCGAAGTCCTCGGCGGCGGCGCCCTGTCCGCAGCGCCCGAGGACCCGCAGGGCCTCCCGGCAGCGCCGGGCCTGCGCGTAGGCGGTGGCGACGGCGGCGGGCGTGGCGGCCGGCGCCGGTACGGGCGCGGAGGCGCCGACGGTGACCGGCGCGTGGACGGCGGCGCCGAGTTGGCGGGCGGCCTTCCCGGCGGCTTCGCCGGGGTCGCCGTCCCGGCTCAGCGGGAGGAGCAGGACGACGCCGGCGTCCCGCGCGGCGGCCAGCCCTTGGCGGGTGGCGGCGAGGTGGGAGGCGGCGGACCACAGGCGCTGCCGGCCGGTGGCCCCGGCGGCGTCCGGGGCGGTGGCGCCGGGTGCCTCGGCCCGCACCGTGCCGTCGGCCGGGGCGGTTCCGTCGCCCGACGGGTCTTCGAGGCACGCGGCGAGTACGACGTGCGGCGTGTCCAGGTCGGCGGCGACGCGGGCGGCGCGCTCGCGCAGCAGCCGCGGGTCGCGGTCCGGGGCGTCCAGCAGGTCGTCCAGGAGTTCGCCGCGTACCCGCTGTTCGGCCTCGCCGGCGGTGCGTCGGGCGAGCAGCAGCAGGGAGGTCACCATCGCGGCCCGCTCCAGGGTGCGCTGGTCGACGGGGTCCAGGCGGGGATGGCCGCGGAGGACGAGCGCGCCGAGCACCTCGCTGCCGGAGCGGACGGCGGCCACCCAGTCGTCGCCGTCGCGCACGGCGTGCCCGTCGGCGCGCGAGCAGCGCTCCAGGGCTTCGGCCGGGACCCGGTCGACGTCGGTGAACTCCACGGTGCCGTCGAGGACTTCGGCGACGGCGGCGGCCACGTCCTGCACTCCGCCGCCGCGCAGCACCAGTTCGGCGAGCCGGTCGTGGATGTCGGAGGCGCGCTCGATGACGCCGCTGCGGTCGCGGATGATCTCGTTGGCGGCCTCCAGCTCGGTCATCGCCTTGCGGGTCTCGGCGAGCAGGTTGGCGGTGTCGATGGCGACGGCCGCGTGGGCCGCGTGCGCGGCGAGCAGCGCGATCTCGGCGTGGTCGAAGACCCGGACCCGGCGGTCGGCGGCGAAGAGCACGCCGATGACGCCGCTGCCGAGTTTCAGGGGCACGCCGAGGATCGCGACGAGGCCCTCGTCCCGTACGCCCGTGTCGATGGTCCGGGTGTGCTGGAAGCGGGGGTCGTCGAGGTAGCTGTCGGTGACGTAGGGGCGGGCGGTCTGCGCGACCAGGCCGCCCAGGCCCTCCCCCATGCCCAGGCGCAGCTGCTGGAAGCGGGCGGAGACCGAGCCGTCGGTGACGCGCATGTACGTGTCGCCCGCGACGGGGTCGTTGAGGGTCATGTACGCGGTCTCGGTGCCGAGCAGGGAGCGGGCCCGCTGCACGATGGCGCGGAGCACCGCGTCGAGGTCGCGCAGTCCCGCGAGGTCGTGCGCGGTTTCGTACAGCGCGGACAGTTCGGCCTCGCGGCGGCGGCGGCCTTCCAGCTCGGTGCGGACCCGCAGGGCGAGCAGCTTGGCGCGTTCCAGGGCGGCGAGCCGTTCGGGGGACGCTCCGTCGGCCCGGGCGCGCAGGACGGCGCGTTCGAAGTCCTCGGCGGGCGCGCCGGTGGCGAGCAGGTCGAGGAAGGGGGTCTCGGCCGGTTCCGCGGGCTCGGCGGGCTGCTGGGCTGGCATGGACCCAGGGATACCGCCGGTACGCCGCGGTGCGCCAGTCGCGGCGCGGGGCGGCGGACCGGCGGGGCCGGGCCCGGGGGTCAGTGGGCCGTCCATCCGCCGTCCATGGCCAGTGAGGTGCCGGTGATGAAGGAGGCCTGCGGTCCGCAGAGGTAGGCCACGGCGTCGGCGACCTCGTCGGGCTCGACCAGCCGCTTCACGGCGGAGTCCTTGAGCAGGACCTCGGTCAGCACCCGCTCGGTCGGGATGCCGTGCGCTTCGGCCTGGTCGGCGAGCTGCTTCTCGACGAGCGGGGTGCGGACGTAGCCGGGGTTGACGCAGTTGGAGGTGACGCCGTGCTCGGCGCCCTCCAGGGCCGCGACCTTGGACAGGCCTTCCAGCCCGTGCTTGGCGGCGACGTAGGCGGACTTGTAGGGCGAGGCGCGCAGGCCGTGCACGGAGGAGATGTTGACGATGCGGCCCCAGCCCTGGGCGTACATGTGGGGCAGCGCGCCGCGTACGAGGCGGAAGGGTGCCTCCAGCATGACCTTGAGTACGGTCGCGAAGACGTCGGGCGGGAAATCCTCGATGGGGCGGACGAGCTGGATGCCCGCGTTGTTGACGAGGATGTCGGCGCCGGCCGCGCTCTCCTCTGCGGCGTCCAGGTCGGTGAGGTCGAGGGTGACCGGCCGGAGCGTACCGGGCAGGCCGTCGGCGCGCTCCGCGAGCCGGGCGAGCCCGTCGCCGTCCCGGTCGACCGCGCGGACGGTGGCGCCGTCGGCGGCCAGTCGCAGCGCGCAGGCCGCGCCGATGCCGCCGGCCGCGCCGGTGACGAGTGCCGTGCGGCCGCCGAGGCCGGACGCGGGGGCGGTACCTGGTGTGGAGGTGGCGCTCATGGGCGTCACCTTAAGCAGCGCACGGTGCCGTACCGATGTGGGGCGGGACCATAAGGCACGACATGCGCATGTGTGCGAGGCCCTCAGAGCACCCCACGAGGCCGGAACTGGATGCTGATGCGGGGGCCGGCCCCGCGTGCGGTCTTGGGGATGGCGTGGTCCCAGGTGCGCTGGCAGGAGCCGCCCATGACGATCAGGTCGCCGTGCCCGAGGGAGCGGCGGACGGTCGGGCCACCGCCGTCGCGCGGGCGCAGCGCCAGCACCCTGGGTTCGCCGACGGAGAGGATGGCGACCATGGTGTCCTGGCTTCGGCCGCGGCCGATGCGGTCGCCGTGCCAGGCGACGCTGTCCTCGCCGTCGCGGTAGTAGCAGAGGCCGGCGGTGCGGAACGGTTCGCCGAGCTCCTCGGCGTAGTACGCGCCGAGTTCTTCCCGCGCCTCGTCGAGCACCGGATGCGGCAGCTCCACGCCCTCTGCGTAGTGGCACAGCAGCCGCGGCACATCGACCACCCGCTCGTACATCTGCCGCCGCTCGGCGTGCCAGGGGACGGCTGCCACCAGCTCTTGGAACAGCTCGTCGGCCCCGGTCAGCCAGCCGGGCAGCACGTCGATCCAGGCGCCGAGGCCCAGGGTCGTGCGCTCGACCCCCGCCAACGGCCGCAGACCGATGTCCTCGACCCCGTCGAAGAGCGAGCTCTGCAGATGCGTCGTGACCATGGCGCCAGCGTACGCCGTGTTCGAATTTTTGTGCGAATATCTTTTCGGTCAGGAATCGCGGAACACGGCCGCCAGCTCACCCCGCGAGCGCACGCCGAACTTCGCATAGACGTGTGTGAGGTGGTACTGCACGGTCTTCACCGACAGGAACAGCTCCGACGCGACCTGCGCATTGCTCATCCCGCGCGCGACCAGCCGGGCCACCGCCCGCTCCTGTGCGGTGAGCCGGGAGAACTCCGCCACGCCGTCCCGTTTCAGCCCGCCCGCCTGGAGCTCCCGCTCGCAGCGCTCGACGTACGTGCGGGCGCCGAGCAGCACGTACGCGTCCCGGGCGTTCTGGAGCAGCGCGTCCGCCTCCCGGCGCTTGCCCGCCCGGCGGAGCGTCTGCCCGTACGCGTAGCTCACCCGCGCCCGGTCGTACGGCAGCGGCAGGTGTTCGAGGTGGGCCAGTGCGCCTTCGAAGTGGGCGCGGGCCGCGTCGAGGTCGCCCTCGGAGCCGGCGATGCGGCCGCGTACGTAGCCGAGCCGGGCCATCGTGGAGCGGTGGCCGCGGTCGGCGGCCAGCTCTTCGAAGGGCTTGAGGAAGGCGTCGGCCTCGGGCACCCGGTTGGTCATGACCAGCGCGTTGGCGTAGACGTCCGGCCAGGGCCAGAAGCCGGGCTCGTCGATGCCCTCGCGGTGCCGCAGCCGCAGGACGGGTTCCAGCGCCGCGGTCACCCGCTCGTACTGGCCGCGCGCCTCGGCGACCTGGGCGCGGGCCAGGCAGGCCGGCACCACCATCGCCTCGTAGTGCTGCATGTCGGCGGAGGCCTGCCGGGCGTGGTGGTACGCGGTCGGCCAGTCGCCGCGCAGGGCGTGGACCTGCGCGCCCGTCCAGTGCACCAGCGGGCGCAGCAGCTCCATCCGGACCTCGGCGAGCTGCGCCGCGGCCCGGTCGACCGTGCGCACCGCGTCCTGCCAGGCGCCCAGCGCGAACTGGGTGCGGGCCAGCCAGGCCTGCGCCCACAGCGAGATGCGGGTGGAGCCGCTGCGGAAGCCGGTGGGCACGGCGCCCTCCAGCTCGCGCCGCGCGGCCTCCGGCTCGTCCCTCGCCAGGTCCATCCAGCCCCGGCCCATCTGCACGCGCTGGGACTGGGCGCTGTCCGCGATCCGGGCCAGTACGTCGTCGTAGGCGTGCGCGGCCTCCTCGGTGCGGCCCATGGCGGCGAGTCCGAGCCCGAGGATCGCCTCCGACTCGACCGCCGACGGCTCCATCGGGCCGACCAGGTCGACGGCCTTGCGGGCCCAGTGGACGAGGTCGGCGGCGCGGCAGCGGCCGAGGGAGTGCAGTACCCGGCGGTGGCAGATGGCGGCGGCCAGCTCGGGCCGGCGGGCCGGGTCGCAGCGCTCCCAGGCGTGCGTGAGGCGCACCTCGGCCTCTTCGGGGCGGCCGCGGGTGATGGCGAGGTAGCCGAGGACGGAGTCGCGGAGCGCGCCGGGCGGGTAGCTCTCCAGCTCGGCGGCGAAGGTCTCGGCCTGCGGCCGGTCCCCCGCGCCGACCAGCGCGTCCACGGCCCGCAGCAGCCGGTCGCGGCGGGTGGCGCGAGCGGGGGTGAGCCGGCTGGCGGCGACCAGCGCGCCGGCCACCTGGGACCAGGCGCCTTCGGCGGCCCGGTCGGCGGCGAACCGGTCCAGGTCGTCGGCCAGCTCGGCGTCGGCGGTGGGGGTGGCGGCGACCCGGTGCATCAGGCGGCGGCCGTGGTCCTCGACGATCTCCGCGGCGCGGCGGTGCAGGTCGCCGCGTTCGACGAGGCCGAGCGCGCCGTGCACGGCGGCCCGTACCAGCGGGTGCGGGAAGGTGAGGAGGGTCAGTCCGGGGCCGTCGGCGGTGGTGAGCAGCCCGGCCCGGCGGGCCTCGTCGACGGCCGCGAGCGGGTCGGCGACGCCGGACAGCTCGGCGGCCTCGGCGAACGGCACGGACTCGCCGAGCGCCGAGCAGGCCTCGATCAGGGTGCGGGCCTGCGGGCCGCAGGCGTCGAGGCGGCGGTGCACGGCGGAGGCGTACCGCCGGGGTGCGGGCAGTGCGGGCTGCCAGTCGCGCCAGATGCCGGCGGGCACCTCCTGCAGCAGGTCGGTGATGTGCAGCGGGTTGCCGCGGGTGTGGCGGCAGAGGATGCGGGCGGCGGGGAGCGAGAGGTCGACGCGTTCGGCGCTCCAGGCCAGATGCTGGACGTCCTCGGGGGTGAGCGGGCCCAGCCGCAGCGCCCCGTCGCGGTAGCCGGCGAGGAAGTCCAGTACGTCGACGGGCAGCCGGTGCAGCTCGTCGTCGGCGGCGGCCAGTACGACCAGGACCTTCTCGGTGGACATTCGGCGGACCGCGGAGGCGACGGCGCGCAGCGAGGCGGCGTCCGCCCAGTGGGCGTCGTCGATGACGACGACGGCGGTGTCCGCGCGGTCGGCGCTCCATATCTCGTACAGCCGGCGGCCGGCGGCGAGCGGACCGGGCGGTTCGGCGGGCGCGTCGTCCGGGAACAGGGCGGCGCCCGCCGCCTTGGCCAGCTGGTCGGCGACGCCGAGGTCCAGCTCGTTCTCCCAGCGCACGCCGCCGGCGCGGTGCACGCGGACGGCGCCCTGCCCGGCGGGGCCGTGCTCGCCGGGACCGCTCTCCCGCACGAAGTGCTCGATCAGCGCGGTCTTGCCCATGCCGGAGGCCCCCTCGACCAGCACGATCGAGGGGTGTCCGGCGCGCGCGTCGGCCAGCAGGCGGTGCAGGGCCGCCAGCTCGGCCCGGCGGCCCGCCGGGCCCCGGTGGACCGTCCCGCCCACGCCGTCCGGAAGGAGAGGCGAACCGTCGTGATCGTCCATCGGGACTCACCTTAGCCGCGCGGCGCCGCGGGCTCGCGCGGGCCGCTCATCCCTGGTCACCGCCGGCGACGGGCAGCACCGACGCGGTGATGTACGAGGCTTCGTCGGAGGCCAGGAAGCAGATGGCGGCGGCCTGCTCGTCGAGGGTCCCGTACCGCTTGAGCAGCGAGAATTCCACCGTCTGGTCGACGATCTGCTGGTACCAGGCGCGTTCCTGCGCGTCGGTGGCGGCCGGGCCGCGGGCGACCCGGCGGGGCGGCGCGTCGGTGCCGCCGGGCGCGGTGGCGACGACGCGGATGCCGTACGGGGCGGCCTCCAGGGCCAGCGCGGAGGTGATGCCGTTGACGCCGCCCTTGGCCGCGGCGTACGGGACGCGGTTGACGCCGCGGGTGGCGACCGAGGAGACGTTCACGACGGTGCCGGCGCGCCGGGCGATGAGGTGCGGGAGAGCTGCGCGGCAGGTCCACAGCGTCGGGAAGAGGGAGCGCTGCACTTCGGCCTGGATCTGCTCCGGGGTGTAGTGCTCGTAGGGCTTGGCCCAGATGGTGCCGCCGACGTTGTTGACCAGGATGTCGATGCGGCCGCCGAGCGCCCGGTGGGCCTCGGTCACGGCCGCTTCGGCGCCCGTGTACTGCTCCAGGTCGGCGGTGATCCCGTATGCGGTGGCACCGCCCTCGACCAGCTCCGTCGCCACCTCGTGTACGAGTTCCGCGCGGTCCACGAGCGCGACCTCGGCGCCCTCGGCGGCCATCCGGCGGGCGACGCACTCGCCGATGCCCTGTGCCGCCCCGGTGATGACGGCCTTCTTGCCGGCGAACCGGCCGGGGAAGTGCGTCATCGGGCGGCGCCGACGAGGTCACCGGCTCCGGTGGGAGCGAACTTC
This sequence comes from Streptomyces niger, assembly GCF_000718305.1. Classification (GTDB taxonomy): domain Bacteria; phylum Actinomycetota; class Actinomycetes; order Streptomycetales; family Streptomycetaceae; genus Streptomyces; species Streptomyces niger. The sequence goes on along the minus strand of NZ_JOFQ01000012.1, from coordinate 157,247 downwards.
TCGTGGTGGAGATTGGCGGGTGTGACGCCCTGTCGCCGGAAGTGTTCGCGTACGCCCTCGACCATGGGCGGCGGTCCGCAGACGTACACGTCCACGTCGCCGTCGTGGAGGTGCTTCGGCTCCAGCCGCTCGGTCACGTACTCCCTGACGCAGGTGTCGTAGGTGAATCCGGGGATCACCGCGGCGTAATCGGCGAGCGTCTCCAGGCGGACCAGGTCCTCGTCGGAGGAGACGCCGTAGATCAGGTGGACCGGGTGGGACGGCGGCTCGGTGGTCATCTTCTCCAGCATGGACAGCATCGGCGCCAGCCCGGTGCCGCCGGCCAGCAGCAGCGCGGGCCGCCGGATCTCGCGCAGGTAGAAGCTGCCCATGGGGCCGGTGAATTCGAGGCGGTCGCCGACCTGGGCGCGGTCCCGCAGATAGCTCGACATCGCGCCGTCCTCGGTGAGGCGGACGAGGAAGGAGCCCAGGCCCTCGGCGGGTCCGTTGCTGAACGAGTACGACCGGGTGACGTCCGTGCCGGGCACGGCGACGTTGACGTACTGGCCGGGGAGGAAGGCCAGCGCGTCGCGGTCGTCGAGTTCGAGCGTGCAGCCGACGGTCGTCGCGGACAGCCGCTCCAGCCCGACAAGGGTGGCCTGATGCCTGACGGCTGCCGTCTTCGCGGCGTCCGACGTGGTGGGGATGCGGAGCACCAGATCGCTCCGCGGGGTCATCTGGCAGGGCAGCGCGTACCCCTGCGCGGCCTCCTCGTCGGTCAGCGCCTCCTCGATGTAGTCGCCGGCGTCGTAACTGCCGCTCTCGCAGCGGGACTTGCAGGTGCCGCAGGCGCCGTCGCGGCAGTCGAGGGGGATGTTGATGCGGGCCTTGTACGAGGCGTCGGCGACGGTCTCGTCCGGTCCGCAGGTGACGAACCGCGTGATGCCGTCCTCGAAGGCCAGGGCGACCTGATAACTGCTCATGGTGAACTCACTTCGGGGGGAAGGGCGTTGTGATCAGATGTGGTAGATGTCGACCACGTGATGAATGCAGTCGTTCTTCAGAACGACCTTCTTCTTCCTGATCAGTGGGGTCTCGCCCGAGAAGTCGATGGTGTAGAACGACGTCCCGAAGTACGGGTCGATGTTCTGGTAGCGGTAGTACAGCGTGTGCCAGTTGAAGCGGATGTCGATCTCGGCGCCGCGGCGCTCGACGACCTCCACGTTGGCGATGTGGTGGCCGGTGCGCGGCTCGGGGAGGCTGGTCGCGCTGGAGCGGTCCGTGCGGATGCGGAAGACCCGGTCCTCCAGGCCGCCGCGGTTGGCGTAGTAGATGAGGGAGATCTCGGTCCGGGGGTCGCGGGTGAGCTCGTCGTCGTCGGCCCAGGCCGGCATCCAGAATTCGACGTCCGGGTGGTAGCACTCCAGCCACTTCTCGAATTCGCGGTCGTCGAGGTGGCGGGCCTCCCGGTAGAGGAACTGGCGGATGTCCTCGACCGTGACGTCTGTGGTGGTCGTCATGGCGTCGCTCCGTCCTCGGCGGCCACCGCGCCGCGCATGGTCTCCAGCCAGTACCCGTGCTGGATCGGGTAGAGGGTCTCGTCCTCGGTGCGCGCGCCGCTGGCGATCGGGTTGATGCCGAGTTTCTTCGCGTCCTCGTCCGGGCCCTCGATCTTGTGGGCGACGCCGCGGCTGAGGTCGTTCCAGGGGGCGGCGCCGGCCAGGTAGGTCTTCTGGCAGGAGCGGAACTCCTCCAGGTCGTCCGGGGTGGCCATGCCGGAGGCGTTGAAGAAGTCCTCGTACTGGCGGATGCGGTTGGCGCGGGCCTCGGCGCTCTCGCCCTTGGGGGCGATGCAGTAGATGGTGACCTCGGTCCTGTCCACGGCGAGCGGGCGGAAGTGCCGGATCTGGGAGCTGAACTGGTCCATCAGGTAGACGTTCGGGTACAGGCAGAGATTGCGCGAATACTCGATCATCCAGTCGGCCTTGACCTCGCCGAACTCCTCGACCAGTTCGTCCCGGCGCTCGTTGAGGGAGCGGTTGGACGGGTCCTCCCACCGGGTCCACAGCAGCAGGTGGCCGTGTGCGAAGGAGTAGTAGCCGCCCTTCTGGCGGGCCCAGCTGCCGGCGTCCATGTTCTTGGTGTCGTTGGCGGACTCGCCGGAGGTGCGGCGCGCGGTGGTGGCCGCGTAGTTCCAGTGGGTGGCGGAGACGTGGTAGCCGTCGGCGCCGTTCTCCGCCTGGACCTTCCAGTTGCCGTCGTAGGTGTAGGTCGAGGAGCCGCGCAGCACCTCCAGGCCCTCCGGCGACTGGTCCACGATCATGTCGATGATCTTGGTGGCCTCGCCGAGGTGCTCGGTGAGCGGCAGCACGTCCGGGTTGAGGCTGCCGAAGAGGAAGCCGCGGTAGTTCTCGAAGCGGGGGACCTTGGTGAGGTCGTGCGAGCCGTCCTTGTTGAACTGCTCGGGGTAGCCGGCGCCGCGGCCGTCCTTGACCTTCAGCAGCTTGCCGGAGTTGTTGAACGTCCAGCCGTGGAACGGGCAGGTGAAGGTGGTGCGGTTGTCCGTCTTGCGGCGGCAGAGCATCGCGCCGCGGTGGCTGCACGCGTTGATCAACGCGTGCAGTTCGCCGTCCTTGCTCCGCGAGATCACCACGGGCTGGCGGCCGATGTACGTCGTGACGTAGTCGCCGATCTCCGGGATCTGCGTCTCGTGGGCGAGATAGACCCAGTTGCCCTCGAAGATGTACTTCATCTCCAGCTCGAAGATCTCCTCGTCGGTGAAGATCTTCCGCCGGGCCCGGTGGATTCCGTTCTCCTCGTCCTCCACCAGGGCGTCGTCCAGGATCGCCCGGGTGGTGACCGACGTCTGCGTCATGGTCCCTCCAAACCTGCGCCCGGTGCCCCGTCGTCCCGTCGGGGGCTCTCACGGCCGCTTGTCAGCACCATGGCAGCGGGGTGACGACGCCACCCCGGGCATTCCCCCAGGGTTGACCCAGGGCCCTATTCAGATTCCTTGCATATCAATAGACGGGAAAAGAGTATTTCTCTCGTCTGAGAGCCGCTGCCTACGATGAGCCGCAGCCGGCGGCAAGGAAGCCAAGGAGGCCCCCATGGAACTGCGCCACCTGCGCTATTTCGTCGCCGTCGCCGAGACCCGGCACTTCGGCCGCGCCGCGGAGAACCTGCACATGGCACAGCCCCCGCTGTCCCAGGCGATCCGGCAGCTGGAGGCGGATCTCGGGGTCGAGCTCTTCACCCGCACCACCCGCCAGGTGGCCCTGACCGGGGCCGGCGAGGTCTTCCGTACCGACGCGGTACGCATCCTGCAGTCGGTCGACGAGGCCACCACCCGCGTGCGCCGCTTCGCGAAGGGCGCGGAGGGAATCCTGCGGCTGGGTCTCACCGGGACCGCCTGCTACCGGCAGCTCCCGGAGATCGCCCGGCTGGTCAAGGAGGAGATGCCCGGGGTGGCGCTGGAGATCCACACCGAACTGCTGACCCCGGCGCAGGAGCTGGCCCTCACCGAGAACCGTCTCGACGTGGGCATGCTCCGGCCGCCGGTCCGCCAGGAGGGCATCGCCTGCCGGGAGGTCGCCCGGGAGCCGCTGGTGCTGGCGGTCCCCGAGGACCACTGGCTGAGCGACGCGGAGGCCGCCGAGGTCGGCCAGCTGCGCCACGAGAACTTCATCATGTACGCGGTCAACTCCCGGTCCGTCGTCAACGACGCCGTCACCCGGAGCTGCCTCGCGGCGGGCTACTACCCGCACTGCGCACACGATGTCACCGAGACCTCGACCGCGCTGGCGCTCGTCGCCGCCGGCCTGGGGATCGCCCTGCTCCCCGACTCCGTCCGCTCGGTCTCCCGGGACGGCGTCGTCTTCAAGCCCGTCCGGGACGCGGAGACCGTCGGACTCGCCCTCGCCTGGCGCGAGAACGACGCCTCTCCCCTGCTGGAGAAGCTGATCGGCGTCCTGGAGACGCACGGCGTGTTCGTCCCGGACCCGGCCGCCGGGGACCACTGAAAGCCACCGCATCCGATCCGGCCCCCGAGGACGGATGACAGCCACCGCAGACGAGGACCGATGAAGATCACCGACATCGAGGCGATCCCCTTCGCCATCCCCTACAAGAAGCCGCTGAGGTTCGCCAGCGGCGAGGTCCACACGGCCGAACACGTCCTCGTCCGCGTGCACACCGACGACGGCCTGGTGGGTGTCGCCGAGGCGCCCCCGCGCCCCTTCACCTACGGCGAGACCCAGGACTCCATCGTCGCCGTCCTCGACAAGATCTTCGCGCCGCAGCTCACCGGCCTGGCCCCGACCGCACGCGAGGCGGTCCACCACCGCCTGAACCGCACGGTCGGCAACCCCACCGCCAAGTCGGCCGTCGACATGGCCCTGTGGGACATCATCGGCCAGTCCGTCGGGCTGCCGGTCACCGAACTGCTCGGCGGCTTCACCGACCGGATGCGGGTCTCGCACATGGTCGGCTTCGCACCGCCGGAGCAGATGGTCGACGAGGCCCGGCGCTTCCGCGACACGTACGGCATCACCACCTTCAAGGTGAAGGTCGGCCGCCGCCCCTTCCAGCTCGACGTCGAAGCCTGCCGCGCGCTGCGCGAGGGCCTGGGCAACGACGTCGAGCTGTACATCGACGGCAACCGCGGCTGGACCGCCGCGGAGTCGGCCCGCGCCCTGCGCGCGATGGACGGACTCGACCTGACGCTGGCCGAGGAGCTCTGTCCGGCCGACGACGTGCTCGGCCGTCGCCGGCTGGTCGCGCACACCGACATACCGTTCGTCGCCGACGAGAGCGCCACCCGCCCCGGCGAGGTGACCCGCGAGCTGCTGGGCGGTTCCGCGACCGCCATCAGCATCAAGACGGCCCGTACCGGCTTCACGTACTCCCAGCGCGTCCACCACCTGTGCGAGGGCCTGGGCGTCGAGGCGGTGATGGGCAATCAGATCGACGGGCAGATCGGCACGTTGTGCACCGCCGCCTTCGGATCGGCGTACGAGCTGACGTCCCGCCGGGCCGGCGAGCTGTCCAACTTCCTCGACATGAGCGACGACCTCCTGGCCGAACCGCTGCGGATCGAGGACGGCACGCTGCGGGTCCGCGAGGGCGCGGGCCTGGGACTCGTACTCGACCCGGAAAAGCTGGCCCGGTACCGGCAGGACACCTGAACGACCAGAGGAGCGACATCATGACCGACACCACCCAGGCCACCGCCGCCGCGTCCGGCGCCTCGGCGACCGAGGCCTTCCGCGCCAAGCAGCGCTCCGAGGCCGCCGTCAGCCAGGAGCGCGTCTCCACCCTTGCCACCGAGGTCATCACCGCGGTGCACGACGTCATCCGCCGCCACAAGGTGACCTACGCCGAGTACGACGCACTGAAGGCGTGGCTCATCGGCGTCGGCCAGGACGGCGAGTGGCCGCTCTTCCTCGACGTGTGGATCGAGCACGTCGTCGAGGAGGTCGCCAACGAGAACCGGCAGGGCAGCAAGGGCACCATCGAGGGCCCGTACTACGTCCCGGAGTCGCCGCGGCACGAGGCGGAGGCGACGCTGCCGATGCGCGCGGACGAGCCCGGCACCCCGCTGCTCTTCCAGGGCCAGGTCCGCGCCGTGGACGGTACGCCGCTGGCGGGCGCGCACGTGGAGATGTGGCACGCCGACGACGACGGGCTGTACTCGCAGTACGCACCGAACCTGCCGGAGTGGAACCTGCGCGGCACCGTCGTCGCCGACGCGCAGGGCAACTTCAAGATCCACACGATCCAGCCGGCGCCGTACCAGATCCCCACCGACGGCTCCTGCGGCAAGCTGATCGCCGCGGCCGGCTGGCACGCCTGGCGCCCCGCGCACCTGCACCTGAAGGTGTCGGCGCCCGGCCACCAGCTGATCACCACGCAGCTGTACTTCCAGGGCGGCAGCCACGTCGAGGACGACATCGCCCAGGCCGTGAAGCCCGAACTGATCCTGGACCCGAAGCCCGCGACGAGCGGGAAGGGCAACGAGGTCACCTACGACTTCGTCCTCGACCCGGTGGAGGCCTGAGCAAGCATGCTGTTCGCAGTGAAGATGGACGTCGACCTCCCCGCCGACCTGGACCCCGAGGTCAAGGCCGACACGATCGCCCGTGAGAAGGCGTACTCCCAGGAGCTGCAGAAGTCCGGGAAGTGGCCGCACATCTGGCGGTGCGTCGGCCAGTACGCCAACCTCAGCGTCTTCGACGTGGAGTCCAACGACGAGCTGCACGACATCCTCTGGGGCCTGCCGCTCTTCCCGTACATGTCCATCGAGGTGACGCCGCTGGCGGTGCACCCCTCCGACATCAACGCCTGACGGAGGAGAGCATGGACAAGGTCGTGGCGTCCGCCGCCGAAGCGGTGGCGGACGTGCCGGACGGCGCCTCCTTCGCCGTCGGCGGTTTCGGGCTCAGCGGCGTCCCCGACGTGCTGATCCAGGCCGTGTACGAGACGGGCGCGAGCGGTCTGCGCGTGGTCTCCAACAACTGCGGCGTGGACGGCGGCGGGTTGGGCATCTGGCTCGGCGCCGGCCGGATCGCCCACGTCACCGGCTCCTACGTCGGCGCCAACAAGGAGTTCGCGCGGCAGTACCTCGCGGGCGAACTGGAGCTGGAGCTGACCCCGCAGGGCACGCTCGCCGAGCGGCTGCGGGCCGGCGGCTGCGGCATCCCGGCGTTCTACACCCCGGCCGGGGTGGGCACGGACGTCGCGGACGGCGGGATGCCACTGCGGTACGGGCCGGATGGCGGCGTGGCGAAGGCGTCGCCGCCCAAGGAGGTACGCGAGTTCGATGGCGTGCCGTACGTGATGGAGCGCGGGATCACCACCGACTTCGCGCTCGTCCGAGCGGCGAAGGGCGACCGGCACGGGAACCTCGTGTTCCACAAGGCGGCGCGCAACTTCAACCCGCTCGCGGCGATGGCCGGCAAGGTCACCGTCGCGGAGGTGGAGGAGCTGGTCGAGCCGGGCGTGCTGGACCCGGACGAGGTGCAGCTGCCGGGCGTGTTCGTCCAGCGGGTGGTCGAGCTGACGCCCGCTCAGGCGGCGGACAAGAAGGTGGAGCGGCGGACGGTCGCCGCGCCGCCGAAGGGCGAAGGGACGGTGCGCGCCTGATGGCCTGGGCCAGGGAAGAGATGGCAGCGCGGGCCGCGGGCGAGCTGCGCGACGGCGACTACGTGAACCTGGGCATCGGGCTGCCCACGCTGGTGCCCAGCTATCTGCCCGAGGGCGTGGACGTGGTGCTGCAGTCCGAGAACGGGCTGCTCGGCGTCGGCCCGTACCCGGCCGAGGACGAGGTCGATCCGGACCTGATCAACGCGGGCAAGGAGACCGTCACGGTGCTGCCGGGCGCGGCGTTCTTCGACTCCGCGCTCTCCTTCGGCATGATCCGCGGCGGCCACATCGACACCGCGATCCTCGGCGCCATGCAGGTCTCCGCGCGCGGCGACCTGGCGAACTGGATGATCCCGGGAAAGATGGTCAAGGGCATGGGCGGCGCGATGGACCTCGTGCACGGCGCCCGCCGGGTGGTCGTGGTGATGGACCACACCGCCAAGGACGGCAGCCCGAAGATCGTCGAGAGCTGCTCGCTGCCGCTGACCGGCAAGGGCTGTGTGCACCGGATCATCACCGACCTCGGCGTCCTGGACGTCGCCGAGGACGGGCTCGTCCTGGTGGAGACCGCCCCCGAGGTGTCCGCCGAGGATCTGCTCGCGCGCACCGCGGCCCCCGTGCGGATCCCCGCCGCACGCGGCTGACCCGCCGTCCCGCCGGCCGGACTCCCGGACAGCCGTCCGGCCGGCGGGAGCGCTGCCCGGCCGGTGCGGGCATCCGGTCCCGTACGCGCCCCGCCGGGTGCCCGGCTCATGCGGCGCGCGACGGGACCCCGCACCGGCCACGGGCGTCCGGATCCGTCGGACGCCCGGCGGCGGTGGCGCGGGCAGGCCGCTCCGTCCTGTCCGCGCCCCGCCGTCCCCCCGTACGTTCCGCAGGAGACCCCGTGACCCGCACCGCTCCCCCACTGCCGCACCACCGCCTGGACGGCCCCGCGGACGCGCCGCCGCTCGTGCTCGGCCCGTCCCTGGGCACCTCGCTCGCCGTGTGGGAACCGCACCTGGCCGAACTGACCCGCACCCACCGGGTGCTCCGGTTCGACCTGCCCGGGCACGGCGCCACCCCCGTCGGCGTGCTCCCCGACCCGGCACCCGGCGCCACCACCGTCGCCCACCTCGCCCGGCTGGTCCTGGACCTGGCCGCGCACCACGGCTGGCACGCCTTCCACTACGCCGGGATCTCGCTGGGCGGGGCGATCGGCGCGCACCTGGCCGTGCACCACACCGACCGGCTCGCCTCGCTCGCGATGATCTGTTCCTCGGCCCGCTTCGGCGAACCGGCCGGCTGGCGGGAACGGGCCGCCACGGTGCGCGCGCACGGTACGGCGGCGGTGCTGCAGGCGACGCCGGGGCGCTGGTTCGCCGATCCCGGCACCGCCGCGGGACCGCGCGGCACGGCGCTGCTCGGCGACCTCTCGGCCGCCGACCGGGCCGGGTACGCCGCCTGCTGCGACGCGCTGGCCGGCTACGACGTACGGTCCGCGCTGTGGTCGGTCACGGCTCGCACCCTCGTGATCGCCGGGCGCCAGGACCCGGCGACGCCGCCCGCGCACGCCCGGGAGATCGCCGACGGGGTGCCGGGCGCCGCGCTCGTGGAGGTCACGGGCGCCGCCCATCTGGCGGGGGTGGAGCGGCCGGACGCGGTGGACGCGGCGCTGCGGGTGCATCTGGACGCGGCGACCGCGGGCCGCTGAACCGCCGTACGCCCGCGCGGCCGGCTGCCGTCAGACGGCCTCGCCGCGTGCCGGGGCCGGCGTCGCCGCCTGTTCCTGCCGGGGTACCGGAAAGCCGCCGGGCGGGCCCGCGAGGACCTTCCCCAGGCGCTGTCCCGGCAGCTCGACCAGCCGGTGCGCGAGCATGCCGAGCGGCAGCAGCAGCGCGAGGTAGGCGGCCACGAGCAGGGGCGTGTCGTGCTGCTGCCACGGCACGGCCAGGTCGCAGACCTCCAGGACGAGCGGGTGCAGGAGGTAGAGGGAGTAGCTGATCACGCCGCAGAAGGCGAGCCAGCGCGGTACGCGGTGGCGCCGCAGGGCCATCGCCGTACCGAACGTGAGCAGCGCGAGCCCGACCGTGAACGCCCAGATCCGCACGGCCGCCTGTGGGGTGGCGCCGCCGGTGACCGCGTCACCGCGGGTACCGATGTGCAGCGCCGCCGAGAGGACGCAGGCCGCGAGCACGGCGCCCGCGACGGCCGTCCCCGCTGCCCTGCTCAGCTGCCCGCGCTCCATCCGGTACAGCACGGTCCCCGTGAACATCAGGGACAGCAGCGCGAGCCCCTGCCAGGGCGGGATGCGGCCGTTGCAGAGGACCAGCACGGCCGCCAGCCCGCCCCCGAGCAGCGCGCCGGCCCGGCACCACGGGGCCCGGCCCGAGGCCACGGCGCACAGCGCGGCGGCCGCCCCGAGCGCGGTCGCCGCGATCACCGGTGCGCCGCCCAGGCCGCGGGTCAGCGCGGCGGCCGGCAGCAGGCCGCCGGCCGCGACGCCGAGCGCGGCCAGGCCGAGGGCCATCGGCGCGGAGCGGCGGTGCTGCCGGAGCGCGAAGAGCGCCACGACGAGGAAGTAGAACGCCATCTCGTAGGAGAGGGTCCACAGCACGTTGAGCGCGTTGGGCACCCCGAGGAGGTCCTGCAGCATCGTCCCGTGCGCGAGCAGCACGCCCAGCGCATCGCGCTCCGCCAGCCCCTCGCGCAGCTGTCCCGGGCCCCACCGGGCGAGCAGCGCCGTGGCCGCGAGCGCCACGATCAGCAGCGGGTAGAGGCGGCAGATCCGGCCCACCCAGAACCGCCGCAACGAACCGCGCCGCTCCAGGGAGGCGGGGATGATGTACCCGCTGACCAGGAAGAAGACGATGACGCCGTACGTGCCGGGGTTGAACCAGCGCAGCACGGTGGCGGAGAGCTCCGGGAGGTAGCGCGGCGCCGCGTGGTGCAGCGCGACCATCAGCGCGCCGATACCCCGCAGCGCGTCCAGCCACGCGAGTCTGCGGTCGGGTCCGCCGCCCACGCCCGGCAGATCGGGCACGTGTGCCGGGCGGGACGATCGGGTCGACATCAGCCACAGCGCCTCACTCATCGTCACACCGTACGTACGCGGCGTAGCCTTCGCATGTCGGACTGACGCCGTATCAGTCGTACGGGTCATCGAGGGTGCTCCGGGCCGCCCGTCGCGCAGCGGGCGGGCCTGCCTACACTGGGCCGACCAGTGGACCGCAGCCGAGGAGCCAGCCGCATGACCGCCGTTCACCCGTCGGCCCGTACCGCAGGCCGGCAGCGCGACGCGGCGCGGACCCGGGCGGAGATTTTGAAGGTCGCGACGGAGGAGTTCGCGCGGCAGGGGTACACGGGCGCCCGGGTGGACGAGATCGCGGCCCGCATCCACACCACGAAGCGGATGATCTACTACTACTTCGGCAGCAAGGAGCAGCTGTTCACGGCCGTGCTGGAGGAGGCGTACGCGGTCATCCGGCAGCAGGAACAGCAGTTGGACGTCGAGCATCTGGATCCTGCCGCGGCGATCCGGCGGCTGGCCGAGCTGACCTTCGACCATCACGAGGCGCACCCGGACTTCATCCGCCTGGTGAGCATCGAGAACATCCACGAGGCGGAGCACATCGCCGCCTCGGAGACGATCGGCCGGCTCAACTCCCCGGCCATCGAGGTGATCGGCCGGATCCTCGAAGAGGGCTACGCGCAGGGCGTGTTCACGACGGAGGTGGACGCGGTCGACCTGCACGCGATGATCAGCTCGTTCTGCTTCTTCCGGGTCTCCAACCGGCACACCTTCGGCGCGCTCTTCGAGCGGGACCTGACGGCCGTGGACCGGCGGGAGCACTACCGCACGATGCTCGGCGACATGGTGCTCGGCTATCTGACGGGGCCCGCCGCGGGCTGAGCCGCACGGCCGCGTGCGGGCGGGAATTGTTTCGGCGAGATGTCTTGACAGTGTCCTGTGGGCGGTTCACGATCGCTGCACCCCCCGCAATTAACTATCTAGTACGTTAACTCGCCGCCACCCGCCCCTCACGCCGGTGGCCCTCCCCCCGTGGAGCAGGCATGTCCGCTCTCTCGTCCGAGGCCGGGGCCCCGCCCCCCGCCCGGCCCCGCAAGGCCGCCGTCGCCGCCTGGATCGGCAGCGCGCTGGAGTACTACGACTTCTTCATCTACGGCAGCGCCGCCGCGCTGGTCTTCCCCAAGGTCTTCTTCGACCCGTCCGACCCGGCGACCGCCACGCTGATCTCGCTCGCGACCTTCGGCGTCGCCTACGCGGCGCGCCCGATCGGCGCGCTCTTCCTCGGCCACTTCGGCGACCGGCTCGGCCGCCGCAAGATCATGGTCTTCACCCTGATCCTGATGGGCCTGTCGACCTTCCTGATCGGCTGTTTGCCGACGTACGCGCAGGTCGGGACGGTCGCGCCGGTCCTGCTCGTCCTGATGCGCGTCCTGCAGGGCCTCTCCGCCGCCGGCGAGCAGGCCAGTGCCAATTCGATGACGCTGGAGCACGCGCCCGAGGACCGACGGGGGTACTACACGAGCTTCGCACTGAACGGCACCCAAGCGGGCCAGATCATCGCCACCCTGGTCTTCATCCCCGTCGCCGCGCTGCCCGAGGAGCAGCTCCACACCTGGGGCTGGCGCCTGCCGTTCCTGGTCAGCGTGGCCGTCACGGCCGCCGGGTACCTCATCCGGCGCAAGCTCTCGGAGACCCCGGTCTTCGAGCAGGCCGCGGCCGAGGACGCGGTGGCCAGGCTGCCGCTCGCGGACCTGCTCCGCAACCACTGGGCCGACGTGCTGCGGGTGATCGCGGCCGCCCTGATCGCCACCGTCAGCACGATCTTCTCGGTCTGGGCCCTGGCGTACGCGACCGGCGACGCGGTCGGCCTGGACAAGTCGGCGATGCTCTGGGTCGGCGTGCTCGCCAACGCGGTCGCGCTGCTCGCGATCCCGCTGTGGGCGAAGCTCTCGGACCGCATCGGCCGCAAGCCCGTCTTCCTGATCGGCTCGCTGGGCTCCGCCGTCATGATCTTCGTGTACCTGTGGGCGGTCTCCACCGGCAGCTACCCGCTGGTCTTCGTCACCGGCATCCTCTTCTTCGGCGTGGTCTACAGCGCGGCCAACGGCATCTGGCCGTCCTTCTACGGCGAGATGTTCCCGACCCGGGTCCGGCTGTCCGGCATGGCGATCGGCACGCAGATCGGCTTCGCGGTCGCAGGCTTCGCCGTGAGCATCGCCGAGCGGATCGCGGGCCCGGCCGGCGACAACTGGCTGGGCGTCGCCGCCTTCACCGCCGGCACCTGCGTGATCTGCTCGCTCGCCGTGCTGACGGGCCGGGAGACGTACCGGGTGCCGACCGTGCTGCTCGGCGAGAAGCCGGGCGTGCCCGAGGACAGCGGCAGCCCGGCCCGCACGGCCTCCGCCTGACCGGCGCCCGTTCCGGAGGGCCGCTGGCCCCCTTTTCCCCGCGGCCCTCCGCCGTCATAATTAACTAACTAGTACGTTCATAGCGCACCACCAGGGAGTCGCGTTGTCCACGCCCTCGTATCTGACCGGCCTCATCGGCTCCGGCATCGGCCCCTCACTGAGCCCGGCCCTGCACGAGCGGGAGGCCGACCGGCACGGCCTGCGGCTGCTCTACCGGACGCTCGACCTCGACACGCTGGGCGTGGCCGCCGAGTCCGTCGGCGATCTGATCGCCGCCGCCCGTACGCTCGGCTTCGATGGACTCAACATCACGCACCCCTGCAAGCAGCTGGTGATCGAGCACCTCGACGAGCTCTCGCCCGGCGCCGCCGAGCTGGGCGCGGTCAACACCGTCGTCTTCCGGGGCGGCCGGGCGATCGGTCACAACACCGACGTCACCGGCTTCACCCAGTCGTTCGCCCGCGGCCTGCCGGGCGCGGCGACGCGGCAGGTCGTCCAGATCGGCGCGGGCGGCGCCGGCTCCGCCGTGGCGCACGCCATGCTCTCGCTCGGCACCGACCTCCTCGTCCTCGTCGACACCGACCCGGCGCGGTCCGGGGCGCTCGCCGAGACGCTCGACGCCCGGTTCGGCGCCGGGCGCGCCACCACCGCCACCCCCGACGAACTGGCCGCCGTACTGTCCGGCGCCGACGGCCTGGTGCACGCCACGCCCACCGGCATGGCGGCCCACCCGGGCCTGCCGCTCCCCGCCGGGCTGCTCCGCGCCGACCTGTGGGTGGCCGAGGTCGTCTACCGCCCACTGGAGACCGAACTGCTGCGTACCGCCCGGGAGTTGGGTTGCCGGACGCTGGACGGCGGCGGCATGGCCGTCTTCCAGGCCGCCGACGCCTTCCGGCTCTTCACGGGCCTCGCGCCGCACGCCGAAGAAATGCTCGCCGACCTCGCCGACCTGGTCGGCGCGGCCGCGGTCTGAGGAGGCCACCATGCGCAAGTCCATCGCCACGGTGTCGCTGAGCGGCTCCCTCTCCGAGAAGCTCAGCGCAATCGCAGCGGCCGGGTTCGACGGCGTCGAGATCTTCGAGAACGACCTGGTGGCCGCCGCGCTCAGCCCCGAGGAGGTCCGGCTGCGCGCCGCCGACCTCGGCCTGTCGATCGACCTCTACCAGCCGTTCCGGGACGCCGAGGCGGTGCCGGAGGACGTCTTCGCACGCAACCTGCGGCGCGCCGAGCGGAAGTTCGCCGTCATGGAACGGCTCGGCGCCGACACGATGCTGGTGTGCTCCAGCGTCTCGCCGGACGCGCTCGACGACGACGCGCTCGCGGCCCGCCAGCTGCGCGCCCTCGCCGAGCGCGCCGCCGAGCACGGCATCCGCCTCGCGTACGAGGCGCTGGCCTGGGGCCGGCACGTCAACACCTACGACCATGCCTGGCGCATCGTCGAGCAGGCCGACCACCCGGCGCTCGGCACCTGCCTGGACAGCTTCCACATCCTCTCGCGCGGCTCCGACCCCAAGGGCATCGAGGACATCCCCGGCGAGAAGATCTTCTTCCTCCAGTTGGCGGACGCGCCCAGGCTGGCGATGGACGTCCTGCAGTGGAGCCGGCACTACCGCTGCTTCCCCGGCCAGGGCGGCTTCGACCTCGCCGGGCTGCTCGGCCACGTACTGCGTGCCGGTTACTCCGGTCCGCTCTCGCTGGAGGTCTTCAACGACGTGTTCCGGCAGGCGGACGCGGGCCGCACCGCCGTCGACGCGATGCGCTCGCTGATCGCCCTGGAAGAGGCGGCCGGGCTCAGCAGCCTGCCCGCGCCGGTCGTCCCGGACGGCTTCGCCTTCGCCGAACTGGCCGCGGCCGACACCGAACCGCTGCGCTCCCTGCTCGGTTCGCTCGGCTTCACCCGCACCGGCCGGCACACCGGCGGCAAACCGGTGGAGCTGTGGCAGCAGGGCGCGGCCCGGGTGCTGCTCAACACCGTGAGCGGCACCCGCCGCGACGGCCCTGGCCTGGTCGCCCTCGGCCTGGAGAGCCCGGAGCCGGCCGCCGCCGTACGCCGCGCCGAGTCGCTGCGGGCGCCCGTCGTGCCGCGCCGCCGCGCGCCCGGGGACGTACCGCTGGACGCGGTGGCCGCGCCGGACGACACCGAGCTGTTCTTCTGCCGCACCGACCGGGACGACCACCCGAGCTGGACGGCGGACTTCGGCGCCCCGGCCGCGCCGGACGGCGGCGCCGGCATCACCCGCATCGACCACGTCGCGCTCACCCAGCCCTGGCACCACTTCGACGAGGCCGCCCTCTTCTACGCGAGCGTGCTGGGCCTGCGGCCGAACGAGAGCCTGGACCTCGCCGACCCCTACGGCCTCTTCCGCAGCCGCGCCGTCGCGAACGCCGCCGGCTCCCTGCGCATCGCCCTGAACGTCGCGCCCGTACCAGGTGAGCGGGGAGTCCGGCCGCAGCACATCGCACTGGCCACCGACGACCTCCTCACGACCGCGCGCCGGGCCCGGGAGAACGGCGCCGCCCTCCTGCCGATCCCGGAGAACTACTACGACGACCTGGACGCGCGGTACGCGCTCGCGCCCGAGACCCTGGCGGCCTTCCGCGAGCTGGGTGTCCTCTACGAACGGGACGCGGACGGCGGGGAGTTCCTGCACTGCTACACCGTCACCGTCGGCCGGGTCTTCTTCGAGCTCGTGGAGCGGCGCGGCGGCTACCAGGGCTACGGCGCGGCCAACGCCACGGTACGGCTGGCGGCCCAGCACACGGCCGGCCTTCGGTGATGCATCAACAGCCTTGTTTCATAAGGTAGTTCACAGGTCCCTCCCAGGAACCTTCGGTACCGTGCGGAACATGACAGAAGAGAGCGCACCTCTTTTCAGCCGCCGCCGGCTCCTGGCCGCGGGCGGCGCCGGTATCGCCGTCGCGGGTCTCGGTGGGGCCGCCCTGGCCGGCGACGCGTCGGCCGAGGAGCCCGCCACCACGGACTGCCTCCGCCTCACGAAGGAGTCCATCGAGGGCCCGTACTACCTCGACTACGACAAGTACCGTTCCGACGTCACCGAGGGGAAGCCGGGCGTCCCGCTGACGCTCCGCATCCGCGTCCTCGACTCCGTGCACTGCCGCCCCCTGTCCCGGGTGGCCGTCGACATCTGGCACTGCGACGCGCTCGGCGTCTACTCCAGCTACGAGGAGGCGTCCTCCGGCGGCGGCACCACACCGCCGGCCGGCACCCCGACCGCCGACCCCACCGGCCCGCCGCCCGGCGGTGGCGGCGGGCACGTCGAGCCGGACAGCGACACCACCTACCTGCGCGGCTTCCAGCTGACCGACCGGGCGGGCTGGGTCACCTTCCGGACGGTCTTCCCCGGCTGGTACCGGGGCCGGGCCGTGCACATCCACACCAAGGTGCACGTCGACGGGGAGTTCACGGGCGGCAAGTACGTGGGCGGCACCGACTGCCACACCGGGCAGCTCTACTTCCCCGAGAAGGCCATCGAGGCCGTCGCACGCACGCAGCCGTACGCCACCAACACCACCGAGCGCACCACCAACGCCGAGGACATGCTCCACACGGGCGACACCGCGGCCGACGGCATGCTCGCGCTGCGGTACGACGAGCGGCGGGTGGGGCGCGGCGTGCACGCGGCGATCACCCTGGGCGTGGATCCGGACGCCGAGCACGACGGTCAGGACGGCGGTTTCCCGGCCCCGACCTCGTCTCCCTCGGCCTAGCGGCCACCGGCCACCTGGCCCGCCCCCTGCGTCTGCTCGTCCACCTCCACCGCGGAGGAGCGGCGGTTCCAGGCGCGGGGGGCGCGCCAGTGGAAGCGGAGGGCGAGCAGTCGGACGGCGAAGGCGACGACGGCCGCGAGGGCGCTGGTGCCGGGGTTGAGGGTGCGGAACTCGATGCACAGCGCGACGATGGCCGCGCCGACGATGGCGGGCACGGCGTAGAGGTCACGGTCCCAGCGGACCAGCGAGGGCACTTCGTTGGCGATGATGTCGCGCAGCACGCCGCCGCCGACCGCCGTGGCCATGCCGAGGGTGGCGGAGGCGGTGAGGCCGAGGCCGTACTCGTACGCCTTGGTGGTGCCGGCGACGGTGAAGAGGCCGAGGCCGGCCGCGTCGAAGACGTTGACCCCGGTCTGGATCCGCTGCACCTGCGGATGCAGGAAGAAGACGAGGACCGCCGCGACCAGCGGGGTGAGGAAGTACCCGAGGTCGGTGAAGGCGGCCGGCGGCACGGCCCCGATGATCAGGTCGCGGAACAGCCCGCCGCCCAGCGCGGTCACCTCGGCGAGCACCGCGATGCCGAAGATGTCGAAGTTCTTGCGTACAGCGAGCAGCGCACCGGAGATCGCGAAGACGAAGATCCCGATGAGTTCGAGCGTGTGCTGGACGGTGGGCGTGAACAGTTGCTGGAGCACACGGCATTCTTACGTGCGAACGGGAAAACGGGCCGTGACGTTCCACACTCCGGGCGGATCGCCCACCGCGGGGCACACCGGCGGCCCGCCGGTCAGCTGATCTGGCGGCGGACCAGTTCGTGGAAGAGGCCGCCGGTGTCGGCGAGCAGGTCGGCGGGGGTGCCCTGCTGGGCGACCCGGCCGTCCGCCATGACGATCACCCGGTCGGCGTCCATGATCGTGGAGAGCCGGTGGGCGATGACGACGCGGGTGGCGTTCAGCTGGCGGGTGCTCTCGGTCACCACCCGCTGCGTCTCGTTGTCCAGCGCGCTGGTGGCCTCGTCGAAGAAGAGGATGCGCGGCCGCCGGATCAGCGCCTGGGCGATCATCAGCCGCTGCCGCTGGCCACCGGAGATCGAGCCGCCGCCGTCGGAGAGCATGGTGTGCATGCCCATCGGCATCCGCTTGATGTCCTCGGCCAGGCCCGCCATCTCCGCGGCCGCCCACGCCTCCTCCTGCGTGAACATCTCGGCGCCGCAGATGCAGTCCAGGATGGAGCCGTTGAAGGGCTGCGCGTTCTGCAGCACCACGCCGCACTGCCGGCGTACGGCGGCCTGGTCCAGCGCCGCCAGGTCCTGGCCGTCGTACAGGACGCTGCCGGCGGCCGGCCGGTCGAAGCCGATGAGGAGGCGCAGCAGGGTGGACTTGCCGCAGCCGCTGGCGCCGACGACGGCGACGAACTCGCCGGGCCGCACCTGGAAGGACACGTCGTCCAGGACCAGCGGCCCGTCGTCGGAGTAGCGGAAGGACAGGCCGCGGGCCTCCAGGGCGCCGGTGAGGGTGCCGGGCCGGGTGGAGCCGCCGCGGACCTCGGGCCGCTCGTCGAGCACCGGCTTGATCTGCTCGAACATCGGCAGCACGGCGGCGGCCTGGAGGAACGCGCCGGTCAGCTGGGTCACCGCGGACAGCATCATGGTCACGGCGGTGTTGAAGGTGAGGAAGGCGCCGGCCGACAGCACACCGCGGGCCGGGCCCGCGAGCAGCATGAACATCACCAGAGTGCACAGCGGCAGGTAGATCGCGTTGAGCACGGTGGTGAGGTTCTTGATCCGGCCGACCTTCTGCTGCAGCTCCCGGCTGCGCGCGAACTCCCCCGCCCACGCGCCGTACGCGAAGGACTCGGCGGCCGCGACGCGCAGCTTCGGCAGCCCGCGCAGGGTCTGGAACGCCTGGTTGTTGAGCTTGTTGGTCAGCTCGATCAGGCGGCGCTGGTAGCGCAGCTGCCACAGCCCGAGCAGCAGGAAGACCGCGGCGATGGCGACCAGCATGGCGATCGCGACGACGGCCAGCTTCGGGCTGTAGACCAGCAGCAGGACGAGGTTCATGGTGCCGACCGTGCAGGCCTGCACCGCGATCGAGCCGATACCGGACAGGATGCGGCGGATGCCGCTGATCCCCATCGCGGCACTGGCCAGCTCGCCGGTGGAGCGCTCGCTGAAGAACTTGGTGGGCAGCCGCAGCAGCCGGTCCCAGACGGCCGGCTGGAGGGTGGACTCGATGCGTCCTTCGATGCGCAGGATGGAGGTGTTCTCCAGCAGCATGAAGACCGCGGCGACCAGGCTCGTGACGATCAGCGCGAGGGTCGTCTGGACGATGAGGCCGCGCTCGGCGTTGGGCACGTACTCGCCCAGCACCTTGCCGGTGGCGATGGGCACCAGCGCGCCCAGCACCACCGCGACCAGCCCGCCGATGGCGAGGTTGCGCAGGTCCAGCCGGGTGCCGCGCATCGCGAAGCGGGCCAGTCGCAGGGGGCCCATCGGGCGGTCCGGCAGCGGCGCGTAGAGCATGACGCCGCGCGGTTCGATCACCGCGGCGGTCTCGGCGTCGAGGCGGGTGCGCGTGCCGCTCGCGCTGACCGCTTCGTAGCGGCCGCGGCGCCACAGCAGCGCGACCGGTTCGCCGGTCTCGGTGCGGTGGCCGACCAGCGGGCCACTGTTCTCCTTCCACCACCGGCCGTCGAGCTTGACGACGCGGGTGCGGATGCGGGAGCTGACGGCGATCCGCTCGACCGGGCTCAGCCGGTCGTCGGTCGTGCCGCCCTCCTTGGGCGAGGTCAGCGCGATGCCGGCGGCGTCGGCGACCTTGCGGCACACGGCGAGCGTGGCGTCGTCGCTGGCGCCGGTGCGCGCGCCGCCGCGGCCCGGCCCGCCGATGGAGGAGATCAGGGTCCGGTCGGCCTGCGAGCGGGCTGCCTCACCCGCCTCGATGCCGGCCGCCGTACGGTCCTCGTGGGCGCGCTCCAGCCGCTCGATCCAGCGGTCCAGGGCCGACAGCAGCCGGTACTGCTGGTCGACCATGCGCTGCCACATCGTGCCGTCGATGAGCAGGTCGGCGGCGGCCTCGGCGCTGTAGTGCGCGCCGTACTGGAGGCTGCCGGGCTCGACCTGCATCCACAGGATGTTCTCGTCGGCCGCGCCCTGCGGATCGAGGACCCCGTCCGCCTCGGCGGTCTCGTACTCGCCGTCCAGCGGCGCCTCGAACAGCACCCGCTGACTGCGCCCGACACCGCGCGCGAAGGCGTCCTCCAGCGGGCTGAGCGCACCGTCGTACGCGGCGTCGCCCGAATACGGGGCCTGCCCCACGTACCGGCCGTACGCGTCGTACTCCGCGTAGCCGCCGTACTCGGGCCGGAACAGCTCGCGCAGCGCGATGCGGCGGACCGCGCAGCCCTGCAGGGGCCGGCCGACGAGGGTGTGCTGCGGGCCCTCGACGGGGCCGAGGAGCACGGTGCCGGGCGCGAGCCGGCCGAGGAAGTACCAGTGGCCCTGCTGCGCCGCGTCGACCGCGAAGAGGTCCATGGCCCCGGCGGTGACCAGCCACAGCACGTGCGGCCCTTCGAGGGGCAGGTTGCGCAGGCCCGTGAGGTCGGCCTCGGTGCCGAGCCCGCCCAGGGCGTGCAGCACGCTGTCGTCGGCGGCCGCACCGGCGGCCGCGGGGTGAGAGGTCGTCACCTCAGGACTCCTTGACCAACTCTGCGTACGCGCCCTGGGCGGCCACCAGGTCCTCGTGCCGCCCGCGCTCGACGACCGTGCCGTGGTCCAGGACCACGATCTCGTCGCTGTCGCGCACGGTGCTCAGGCGGTGCGCGATGACGACGCAGGCACAGCCCAGGCGCCGCAGGTTGTCCATGATGATCTGTTCGGTCTCCGCGTCCAGGGCGCTGGTGACCTCGTCCAGGACGAGGATGGAGGGGCGCCGGACCAGGGCGCGGGCGATCTCCAGGCGCTGCCGCTGGCCGCCGGAGAAGTTCCGGCCGTCCTGCTCGACGCGGCTGTGGATGCCGCCGGGGCGGCGGGCCACCACGTCGTAGGCAGCGGCGTTCTTCAGCGCCTCGATGACGGCCTCGTCGGGGATCGAGGGGTCCCAGAGCGCCACGTTGTCGCGGACGGTGCCCTCGAAGAGGAAGACGTCCTGGTCGACGAAGGAGACCGAGGAGGCCAGCGCGCCGCGGGAGATCTCCTCCAGCCGCTGCCCGTCGATGTGGATGGTGCCCTCCCACGGGCGGTACAGGCCGGATATCAGCCGGGAGACGGTGGACTTGCCGCTGCCGGAGCCGCCGACGAGGGCGACCTGCTGGCCGGGGCCGACG
Source organism: Streptomyces niger (assembly GCF_000718305.1). Taxonomy (GTDB): domain Bacteria; phylum Actinomycetota; class Actinomycetes; order Streptomycetales; family Streptomycetaceae; genus Streptomyces; species Streptomyces niger. Next base: position 136,655 of record NZ_JOFQ01000012.1, on the reverse strand, counting down.
GTCAGCGAGAAGTCGGTGAGCAGCGGCTTGTCCAGCGGGCTGTACCCGAAGGTGATGCTGGTCAGCTCCACGTGGCCCTTGAGGCGGCGGGTGCTCGCGACCGGCTCGGGCCGGGTGTAGAGGGAGTCCACGGGGAAGGACTCGACGTCCTTCAGGCGGGCCACGTCGGCGGCGAAGTCCTGGATGCGGCCCGCCATGCCGTTGAGCCGGGTGATGGGCTGGGTGAAGTTGGTGACCAGCGCCTGGAAGGCGACGAGCAGACCCACCGACATGTGGCCCTCGACGGCGCGCAGCCCGCCGATGTAGAGGATCAGCGCGCTGTTGAGGGCGGCGAGGGTGGGCGCGACGACGGCGAGCCAGGCGGTGGGCACGCCGAGCCGCTGCTGCCCGTCCAGGGTGGTGGCGTGCTGACCGGCCCAGCGGCGGAAGTAGCCGTTCTCGCCGCCGGTGGCCTTCATCGTCTCGATGAGCTGGAGGCCGCTGTAGGAGGTGTTGGTGAGCCGGGCGGTGTCGGCGCGCAGCTTCTGCGTCCCCGTGGCGCGCATCCGTACGACGATGCGCATCGCGGCGACGTTGAGCAGCGCCACGGCCACGCCGATGAGGGTGAGCTGCGGGTCGTAGGACCACAGCAGCACGGCGTAGAGGACGACGACGACGGCGTCCACGGCGGCCGCTGCGATGTCGCGGGCCAGGGTCTCGGCGACGGTGTCGTTGGACTGCAGCCGCTGGACGAGGTCGGCGGGGTTGCGCTGGGCGAAGAAGGTGACCGGCAGCCGGAGCAGGTGGCGCAGGAAGCGGGCGCTGCTCAGGGTGGAGGAGATGATGCGGCCGCGCAGCAGGTTCGCCTGTTGCAGCGCGGTGAGCGCGGCGGTGAGGAGAAGCGTGGTGCCCATCGACGCGAACAACACGCCGAGCAGCGACGTCTGGTCGCCGATCAGGAACATGTCGATGTACGTACGGCTCAGCGCGGGCACCGTCGCGCCGACCACGACCAGCAGGAAGCTGGCGAGGACGGCGGCGAGCATGGTGCCGGAGGTGCCGCGCAGCCGGGGCGGCAGGGCGCCGAGGACGCCCGGCTTCCGGCCGCCCTTGCGGAACTCCTCGCCGGGCTCGAAGGTCAGCACCACGCCGGTGAAGCTGGTGTCGAAGTCCTCGGCGGGCACGAAGCGGCGGCCCCGGTCGGGGTCGTTGATGAACGCGCCCCGGCGGCCGAAGCGGCGGCCCATGCCGTCAAAGACGACGTAGTGGTTGAACTCCCAGAAGAGGATGGCCGGGGACCGCACCTCGGCGAGGGCCGCGGGCTCCATCTGCATGCCCTTGGCCGTCAGCCCGTAGGCGCGGGCCGCCTTGAGAAGGTTGGAGGCGCGGGAGCCGTCGCGGGAGACGCCGCAGGCAATGCGCAGCTCCTCCAGCGGGACGTGCCGGCCGTAGTGGCCGAGGACCATGGCGAGCGAGGCGGCGCCGCACTCCACGGCCTCCATCTGGAGGACGGTGGGCGTGCGGACGGTACGGCCGGTGCCCTTCGCGGGCCTGGGGTCGGTGCGGCGCCGGTCGGGCTTGGCGTTCGGGCGGTGCCGGCCGCGGCCGCCGGGCGGCAGCGGGGGCGTCGCCGGTGCTTCGGGCTGCGCGGTCACGGGAGGAGCCAATCGATCGGGCGCTGCGCGGTCAGGTGGACCGCACCGGTGACGGGTGTCATGGAGCCGATCGCGTTCGGCGGCCCGTCGGCGGTGGACCACTTGTAGCCGGACTTGGTGTCCGCGCGGTCCAGCTCGACGAGGACGGCGACGGGCTGGCCGTGCGCGGTGAACTGCTCGGCCAGTTCGCGGTCGCCGAGGAAGGCGGCGATCTGCCGGCTGCTCTGCGGGGCCCGGCCGACCGCCTTGACCTTGCCGCGCAGCACGCCGTACTGCTGCGTGGGCACGGACTGGACGGTGAGGTCGACGGTGGCGCCGACGGGGACGGTGGCGGCGCTGCGGCTGGGTACGTACGCCATGGCCACCAGCGGTTCGTGGGCGTTGCTGATGCGCTCGACGCTCGCGACGTCGGCGCCGACGGTGACCACCGAGCCGATCTTGCCGACCAGGCTGGTGACGCGGCCGGGCGCGACGGCGCGGACGGCGCGGTCGCCCTGCGCGGTGCGGACCTTGAGGACCGGCGCCCCGGCGCGCAGCGTCTGGCCCTCCTTGGCGAAGACTCCGGTGACCTGGCCGGCGACCGGGCTCTGCAGGACGTAGCTGCCCTGGGGGTGGGTGAGGATGCCGGGCGCGGTCAGCTTGGAGGACACCGACCCGGTGAACGCCCAGAAGGCTGCGGCGGCCATCACGATGACGGTGACGGCGAGGACGAGGCCACCCTGCGGCCGGGCGTAGCGCACGGGCAGGTCGAGCTCTTCAGGCGACTGGAGCTTGGCCAGCGCCTTTTGCCGGAACTGCACGGAACTTTTCCCTCGACTGCTTTTGCCTCGATCAACGCGGATGCGCCCACCAAAGGGCAGCGAAGAAAAAGGCGACCCAATGGGACACGGACGACACGGGCGACATGGCACCCCTATGAGGCAGGAAAATACCCGCCGTTCGGCCATGCCGAGCCATGACCGTAACACAGGCGGAAAAGCCCGCACTTGACGGGAGAAGGAGAAATCGGTCATTGACGTCCGAGAGCCCCGGAACGAATGCTCCGGGGCTCACGGCAAACCTATGGATACGGACATGTACGCATAGGTCGAGTCATGCCTGCGGCAATAGTGCCGACAGTGACCGTGGGTCTCAGAGACCGGCGACGACGCCGTTCACGTTGACGCCGGTGGCCTGCTGCACGGTGCCGGTGACGGTGCCGAGCACGTTGCCGACGGTGCCGCCGGTCACGCCGTCGACGGTGCCGACGACGGAGTCGGCCACGGGGCCGACGACGCCGAGGCCACCGGCGATGTTGTCCAGCTCGGCGTCGGCGATCTCAGCGGTCTCGACCTGGGGGGTGAAGTCCATGACTTGCGCTTCCCTTCAATTGCTGTGGGACGTACTCGAATAACGCGGGGCAGCGGCAGAACATCACCAGGCCGTCGAAAGAGCGGCCCGGCACCGGACGGAAACCGCGGGCATTCGCCGGACCCTCGCGTCGAAATGATCCAAGCACGCCAACTGGTAGCGCGGCCAACCCGCTTGCACCGGTCACTCGGCATATTCCACCGTCTCCGGACGATCGCGTGCAGTTTTGTGCACGCCTTGGTGACGACTCCTTCACAAGGTCGTTTATGCGCGGCGGAACGGCCGCGCGTACACGCCGGACCCATTCGGACATACCCGCGTCAAGCCCCGGACGCCCACTCGCGCTCGCGCGCCGTCGGGCACACGCCGTGCCGCTGATGCGCGGGCGATGTGGAGATTCTTTGAAACCCGCCTGCGCGGCTCAACCTCGGACGTGTGACGGCGTCCCCGCAGGTGCGCACGCGTGTCCGCAGCCACGCCTCAGGAGACCGACACCCCGCCGGGGAGCGCGGCGCGCCAGCCCCGCAGCGTCTCCAGCACCCGTTCCAGCTCGCCGGTGATCCGGTCCAGGTCGCCGGCGGTCCGCGCGTCGCAGGAGTACGGCAGGCGCCCCTCCGCCTCGATCACGCCCACCTCGACCACCGGGGACGTCCGGCCCGAGGAGCCTTCTTCGCACATGATGTGAAAGAGGAGTTGCGGGAAGCTCCGCTCGGGCTGTGCCGAAATGTTCCAGCTGACCGGCTCCGCCAGATGCATGATCCCCTCCCGACCGTCGGCCTCGGCCGCGGTGTGGACACGGTGGCACCACACCGGGCACATCACAGGCCGTACGGCCAGGGTCACGGGATCCAGCACGTCATCCGTCATGAGCACATTATCCGGTCATATCTCCGAAAATGCGCTTGTGCACACCGCGCATGCGGCCGTTCGGGGGTGTCTCTGCTGTTCGGGGGTGTCCCTGCCGTGTGGGGGTGCGGCCCCCGGCTCAGCCGGAGGCGCGGACGAGCAGTTGGGGGGCGAGGCGGATGGCGCGGCTCGGCCCCGCGCCATCGGACGGGCCCCCGTCCGCCGAGCGTTCCGCGAGCAACCGGGCTGCCTCCGCCGCGAGTTCGGTGACCGGCTGCCGGACCGTGGTGAGCGCCGGGTCGGCCAGGCCCGCCAACGGCACGTCGTCGAAGCCGGTGACCGCGACCTCGCCGGGCACGTCGGCGCCCAGCTGGCGGAGCCGCTGGAGGGCGCCGACGGCGATCAGGTCGTTGGCGCAGACGACGGCGTCCGGGCGGGACGGCCAGATGCGGTCGACGGCCGCGCGCCCCCAGGCCACGGAGAAGTCGCCCAGTTCGACCCGGCCGGGCGCCTCCGGGTCCAGCGCCGCGGCGCCCGCCTCGTACGCGGCACGCCGCTCGGCCGCCGTGGTGGTCGTACCGGCGGCGCCCACGAACCACGGGCGGCGCCGGCCGGCGGCCGCCAGGTGGTCCAGCACCAGCTGCATGCCGGCCGCGTTGTCCACCGCGACCGAGTCGGCGACGCCCGGGCCGCAGCCGCGGTCCAGCAGGACCACCGGCACCCGCCGGGCCGCGTCCGCCACCGCCTCCCGGCTGCGCCGCTCGTCGACCGGTATCAGCAGCAGCGCGTCCACCTGACGGTCCAGGAACTCCGCGATCCGGGCCGCCTCGGTCGCCGGGTCGTCGTCGCAGTCGGCGAGGAGCACGGCCCGCCCGGCGGCGTGCAGCGCGTGCTCCAGCTCCTGCACGAGGGCGGGGAAGAAGGGGTTGGTGATCTGCGGGAGGACCAGGCCGACGGTGCCGGTGGCGCGGCGGCGCAGCGCGCGGGCGACATGGTTGGGGCGGTAGCCCAGACGCTCGGCGGCCTCCCGTACGGTGCGGGCGGTCTCGGCCCCGACGGGGCGGGTGCCGGCGAGCACGCGGGAGACGGTGGCGACGGAGCAGCCCGAGGCGCGGGCGACGTCCTTGAGGGTGACTTCGGCCACGGGCGTGCCCTTCGCTCGGCTCGGCTGAGCCGCCCGCACCGGCGTACGCTGCGGAAACGGCGGGCAAACGTTATCACCGGGATGCCGCCGTGATCTGTGGGATGAATCATTGACAAGTGCCCCGGTATGCGGGTGAACTCTTCGCGACACATCGGAGAACGATTTCCCATCGCATCCTCCGGGGTCACCGCACCACCGTTCAACAGGGCAAAGGGGCTCATCCGTTGGCCAGAAAGATCATCCTCGACTGCGACCCGGGGCACGACGACGCGATCGCCATGCTGCTGGCCCACGGCAACCCCGACATCGAGCTGGTCGCCGTGACCACCGTCGTCGGCAACCAGACGCTGGAGAAGGTCACCCGCAACGCGCTGTCCGTGGCGCGCATCGCGGGCATCACCGACGTGCCGTTCGCGGCCGGCTGCCCGCGTCCCCTCGTACGGACCATCGAGACCGCACCCGACATCCACGGGGAGACCGGCCTGGACGGGCCCGTGCTGCCGGACCCGACGTGCGTCCTGGACGAGCGGCACGCCGTCGACCTGATCATCGACACCGTGATGTCCCACGAGCCGGGCGAGATCACCATCGTGCCGACCGCGGGCCTGACCAACATCGCGCTGGCGGCCCGCAAGGAGCCGCGCATCGTCGAGCGGGTCCGCGAGGTCGTCCTGATGGGCGGCGGCTACCACGAGGGCAACTGGAGCGCGGTCGCCGAGTTCAACATCATCATCGACCCCGAGGCCGCGCACATCGTCTTCAACGCGGGCTGGCCGGTCACCATGGTCGGCCTGGACCTCACCCACCAGGCGCTCGCCACCCCCGAGGTCGCCGAGCGGATCGCCGCGCTGGGCACCAAGCCCGGCAAGTTCGTCGAGGAGCTGCTGGAGTTCTTCGGCACCGCCTACCGGGACCACCAGGGCTTCGAGTCGCCGCCGGTGCACGACCCGTGCGCGGTCGCGTACGTGATCGACCCGGACGTGATGACCGTGCGCCGCGCCCCCGTGGACATCGAGCTGACCGGCACCCTCACCAAGGGCATGACCGTCACGGACTTCCGCGCCCCGGCGCCCGCCGACTGCAAGACGCAGGTCGCGGTCAAGCTGGACCACGGCCGCTTCTGGGACCTCGTCGTGGACGCGCTGGAGCGGATCGGCGATCCGGAGCTGCTCGGCGAGAACCCGCAGAAGCCCGGGGACGTCCTCGCATGAACGCGTCCACCACGGCCGGACCGCCCCCCGGCGGCCTGACGGAGCGGCCCGGCGTCCGGGTCGGCGTCCTGGTCACGGCGCTGCTGGCGGCGTGCTTCGCCTTCCAGCTCAACGCGTCCATGCTGAGCCCCGCGCTGAAGAGCATCGAGGACAGCCTGCACGCCACCTCGGCGGAGATCGGTCTCACCCAGACCGCGTTCTTCACCTCGGCGGCGCTCTTCTCGCTGTTCCTGCCGCGGCTGGGCGACGTCATCGGCCGCCGCAAGGTACTGGCCGGGATGATGGCCCTGATGGTGCTCGGCTGCGTCATCGCGGCGTTCGCGACGAGCGTGCCGATGCTGTTCGTGGGCCGGGTCATCCAGGGCGTGAGCGGCCCGACCGTACCGCTCTGCCTGATCATGCTGCGGGTGGAGGTCACCGAGCCGAAGAAGTACGGCACCCTGCTCGGCGTGATCACCGCGGTCAACGGCGGCATCGCCGGCGTGGACTCGCTCGCCGGCGGCTACCTCGCCGACCACTACGGCTTCGGCTCGGTCTTCTGGGCCATGGCCGTCGTCGCGGCGGTCGCCGCGGTCCTGGTGGCCACCCTCACCCGCGAGTCCACCGCGCCCGTGAAGAGCCGGATGGACTGGCCCGGCGTCGTCCTCCTCGTCGTCTCGGTCGGCGCGCTGCTGACCGCGTTCAACGAGGCCGGCAAGCTGGCCGCCGCGAACTGGCCGCTGATCGCCGTGCTCGCCGTGGTCGCCGCGCTCGCCTTCGCGCTGTTCTGGCGTACGGAGGGCCGCAGCGGGCACCCGCTGGTCGCCACCCACCACCTCAAGCAGCGCTCGACCTGGGCCCTGCTGCTGACCACGGTCCTCACCATGACCGGCGTCTTCGCCGTCATGAACGGGCTGATCCCGGCCTTCGCGCAGGACGCCCACGCGGGCCTGGGCATGTCGGCCGAGGCGTCGGCGTGGTGGACCCTCACCCCGTACGCGCTCGCCGGCCTCGCGATGGGCCCGGTGGCGGGCCGCCTCTCCGCGACCTTCGGGTACGGCCGCATCCTGCGGTTCGGGCTCGTCGGCACGGTGGTGGCGATCGTGCTGCTCATCGTCACGAGCGGCAGCCTCTCGCGGGTGCTGCTCCTGGTGCTGTCCCTCCTGGTCGGCATCACGTACGCGGGCGTGGCCAACATCGTGCTCAACGGGCTCGGCATCGTCCTGTCCCCGCGCGAGAACCCGGGCTTCCTGCCCGGCCTGAACGCGGGCGCGTTCAACCTGGGTGCGGGGCTGAGCTTCGCGGTCCTGTACGCGGTGAAGACGGCCGCCGTTCCGGCGAACCCTGGGTCGACCTCGGACTACACGGCCGCGATGATCGCGGGTGTGGTCGTCATCGCTCTCGCGTTCATGACGTCCTTCCTGATCCCCAAGCCGGTGTCCGCCGAGGCGGACGGGTAGCCGACGCAGCGCCGTAGGGGTGCAGGGGACTGCCCGGGCCCGCCACCATCGTGGTCGCTCGCGCCCCTGCGGCGGAGCCGCGTATCGGCACGGCCCGCGCCCCTTATGGGCGCAGGTACGCGCCCAGGCGCTCGATCGCTGACGGGTTGCGGGGGCTTTCCACCAGGTCCGCGTAGTCCAGCGTGATGATGCGCCTGTGCTTGATCGCGGAGACGTTCGCCAGCGGCTTGTAGTGCAGCAGGAAGTCCTTCTTGCGGGCGGCCGAGGTGTCTCCGTAGTCGTTGATGACGATGACGTCCGGGTCCCGCTCGACGACGGTCTCCCAGCCCACGGTCGTCCAGGAGTCCGCGAGGTCGTGGGTGATGCTGCGGCCGCCCGCCTTGGCGATGATGTCGTCGGGCGCCGCGTACCGCCCCGCCGTGAACGGCTTGTCCTGGCCGCTGTCGTACAGGAACACGCTCGGCCGGGCGGCCCCCTTCGGCGCCTTCTTCCGTACGTCCGCGACCCGGCTCTTGAAGTCCGCGATCAGCTCCCGGGCCCGGTCCTGCACGCCGAACAGCTTTCCGAGCCGGTCGAGGTCCGTGTAGAGGGCGTCCAGCGGCGGCATGACGCCGCGCGCCGAGCCGTGGCCGTTGCGGCAGGACTCGGTGAGGACGTAGGAGTCGATGCCGAACTTCTTCAGGGACGCCGGGGTGGCCCCGTTCTCGCCGAAGCCGTAGCCCCAGCCCGCGAACACCAGGTCGGCGTGGGCGTCGACGGCCATCTCCTTGGTGATGGCCCCCTTGGACAGCCACTTCGTCTTCTTGTACGCGCCCTTCCAGGGCACGTGGTCCAGGTCGCCCTTGTCGTCCGGCATGACGTAGCCGGCCATCCGGTCCTCAAGACCCAGCGCGAACATGATCTCGGTGATGCCGACGTCGTTGGTGACCACCCGCTCGGGCACCTTGTCGTAGGTGACCTTCTTCCCGCAGTTCTCGATGGTGACGGGGTGCTGTCCGGTGGCCTTGCCGTCCCCGGACGGGGCGGCGACGCGCGCCCCGCAGCCGGTGAGCGCGAGGACGAGGCAGAGGGTGCCGGCGAGGGCCGCCGCCGGGCGGATACGGGTCACGGACATGCGGGCTCCTGGTCGGGGAGTTCGGTGGGGTCGATGCGGTCGAAGAGCAGTTGGACGGCGCCGGTGACCGGGTGCGTGACGCGGTGCGCCCGGACGCCGAACACCTCGGCCAGCAGCCGTGGTCGCAGGACGTCGTGCGGCGGGCCGGCGGCGGCGACGCGGCCGCCGTCGAGCACGTACAGCAGGTCGCAGTGGCTCGCGGCGAGGTTCAGGTCGTGCAGCGCGGCGAGCACCGTCAGGCCGCTGTCGCGTACCAGGGACAGCACGTCCAGCTGGTGGGAGATGTCCAGGTGGTTGGTGGGCTCGTCGAGGACGAGGACCCGCGGCTGCTGGGCGAGGGCCCGGGCGATCAGTACGCGCTGCTTCTCGCCGCCGGAGAGCGAGCGGAAGCCGCGCCCCGCGAGGTGCCCGGCGCCGACCCGGTCCAGCGCGTCGGCGCACAGCGCGGCGTCCCCGGACGGGCGGCCGGCGAACGGGCCGCCGCGGTGGTGCGGCAGTCGGCCCATCGCCACCACCTCGGCCGCGGTGAAGTCGAATTCGGCGGCGGACTCCTGGGGCAGCGCGGCCAGCCGGCGCGCGGCAGCCCGTGCGTCCATCGCGTGCAGGTCGTCGCCGTCCAGCCGGACCGTGCCCGCGGTGGGGCGCAGGGCCCGGTAGACGCAGCGCAGCAGCGTGGACTTGCCGCTGCCGTTGGGCCCGACCACGCCCACGACCTGCCCGGCGTCGGCGCGCACCGTGATGTCCTCGACGATCCGGCTGCCCGCGAGCTCGACCGTCACCCCTTCGACGTCGACGCGCATCAGCGGCCACCCCCGAACGCGTAGCCGCCGCGCCGCATGAGCAGCAGGAAGCATGGCACGCCGAGCACGGCGGTGACCACGCCGACCGGGATCTCGGCGGGCGCCAGCAGCAGCCGGGAGACGATGTCCGCCCAGACCAGCAGCACGGCCCCGGCGAGTGGCGCGAGGACCAGCACCCGCCGGTGGTCGGCGCCGACCAGCATCCGTACGACGTGCGGCACCATCAGGCCGACGAACCCGATCGCGCCGGAGACCGCGACGACCGCGGCGGTGACGGCGGCGGTGACCACGAACAGTTCGGTGCGCAGCCGGCCCGCGCGCACGCCGAGGGCGGCGGCGGTCTCGTCGCCCATCGCGAGCGCGTTGAGCTGCCCGGCCCGAGTACCGAGGTACACCGTCCCGGCGAGCACGGTGACCGCGGCGAGCGGCACCGATCCCCAGGTCGCGCCGCCCAGGCTGCCGAGCAGCCACATCATCGCGGACCTGGCCGCCTCGCCGCGCTCGGCGCGGAAGACCATCAGCGTGGTGAGCGCGGAGAAGCCGTACGACAGGGCGGTGCCGGACAGCACCAGTCGCAGCGGCGTCAGCCCGTACGCGGTGCGGGCCGCCAGGTAGACGAGCACCATCGCGGCCAGGGCCGAGACGAACGCGGAGACGGACAGCGCCCATACGCCCAGCGCGGCGAACGCGCCGAGCAGCAGGACGGCGTTGGCGCCGACCGCGGCGCCGGAGGAGACGCCGAGCACGAAGGGGTCGGCGAGCGCGTTGCGCACCATGGCCTGCACGGCCACGCCGACCGAGGCGAGCCCCGCGCCGACCACCGCGGCGAGGACGGCGCGGGGCAGCCGGATCTCCCAGACGATCGTGTAGGCGGCGACCTCGTCGCTCCGTATCGTCCCGCCCGTCAGCCCGGCGGTCAGGAAGTGCAGCGTCTCGCCCCACGACACCCCGGCCGAGCCGAGGCCGACGCCGCACACGAGGGAGCCCAGCAGCAGAACGGCGCACACGGCGGCGGAGGCGGGCACCGGGAGGCGGCGAAGCGCGGGCGGTCCGGCCGCGGCGGGTGCCGGGGCGGTGGATATGGCGGGCACGGGCGGGCGTCCTTCACCTCGGGCCGCGTCCGTACGCACAGGGGGCCGCGCTCCAGGTGCCGACCGGGCCCCGTCGCGTCATCCCTCTCGCAGTCCGCGGCGAGCAGTCGGGAATGTGCCACCCCGCGGGTCATCGGACTCACGCGAACACCCCGCACGACCCCCGTCACGGGACCGTGCCGCGCCCTCGCGCACACCGTTGCGGGTCAGCGCCGGACTCTCACCGGACTTCCCCCACGGGACACACCGGCAGCCTAACAGCGGACAAGACGGGCAGGTCGGGGGCCGGGGCCGGGATGTGCAGCGGCCCGGGCCCCCGCGTGGTGCGCGGGGAGCCCGGGCCGGTCCCGCGGGTCGGTGCTCCGGTTCCAGTGCCTCGCGGTCACTCCATCGGTTTCAGTGCTCCGCCGTGGTAGCGGACCGCCGGGTTCCAGAGGAGGAAGGAGTGGATGCCGTCGTCCGCCGCGGCGCGGATCTGGGCGGCCACTTCGGCGTCGCCGTAGGAGACGCCGAGGGAGAAGTCCTGGAGCCAGGGGACGATCTGCGCGTCGGTGTGGCGGGTCTTCTTCACGAAGTCGGCGAGGGACTTCTTGGTGATGGGGTAGGGGTGGGAGTTGGGGTCGGAGACGCCGTACTCACCGGCGGCCCAGTGCGAGGGGTAGACCATCGGCGCGATGTAGTCGGTCTGCTCGGCGAGCTTGCCGATGTCCTGGGCGATCTCCTTCGGGCGGGTGACCGCGACGCCGAAGACCGAGACGCCGAGGAAGGCGCCGTGTTCGCGGGCGACCGTGCGGGTCTGCGCGACCAGGTGCGCTATCGAGTCCTCCGGCGAGGTCTTGCCGAGGCCGGGGAAGGACATCGTGCTGATCTTGCCGTCCGGGCGGCGGATGTAGTCGTAGAGGATGTCGTCGAAGCCGAGCTTCGCGGCCTCGGTGGCGAGGTCGAGGTGGTACTGGCGGACCTCCTTGTCGGCGAAGTTGGTGAAGGACAGCGAGCCGTATTTGGAGCCGCCGCCGTACGGGCCGCCGTCGGGGGTTTGGACGACGCGGTCGCGGTGGCCGTCCTTCCAGGAGGCGGAGGCCAGGATCGGGTCGCGGAAGGCGACGATGCGGCCGACGACCGAGCCGCCCGCCGCGTGGATCTCCTTGATGGCCTTCTTGGCGTCGTAGTAGCCCTTGGCGGCGCCGATCTTCTTGGCCAGCGGCACCTTGGAGTCGTAGCCGATCTCGCCCAGCTCGTCCTTGATGTCGAGCTGGACCGCGTTCAGTTTGTGCTCCTTCAGCAGCTTCAGCACCGGCTTGCGCAGCTGGTCGGAGGCCCAGGCCTGGCCGCTGACGTGCACCGCGCGCAGCTCGGGCCGGCGGACGGTGATCACCGCGTCCGCCCGCGCGGTGTTCCCGGCCTCGTCGGTGGCCACGGCCGTGGCCTCGGCCGGCGGCCGCGGAAGGGTCACGGTGAACGTGCCGTCCTTCGCCACGTGCGCCTTCCGGCCCGCGACGGTCACCTCGGTGGCGTCCTGCGCTCGGCCCTTGACCGTGACCGGGCCGCGCAGGCTGCGGCCCTCGGTGTCGGCGACCGTGAGTTTCGGCGGTGTGGTGTCGACCGTCAGCCGGCGGGTGAGTTCGGAGCCGCCGAACATGGATCCTTCGGAGGCCACCTTCAGCTCGTGCGTGCCGTCGCGCAGGCCGCTCAGACCCACCGTCAGGTGACGGCCCGTCGACCGCACCGGCATCCGCTTGCCGTCCACGGTGACTTCCGCGCCGTGCAGCGACTCCCCGTCCGGCGCCGTCACCTCCACCCCGTGCTTGCCGACGTCGGCGTTCACCACGCCGCCGGCGGACGCGCCGGCCAGCTGAAAGTCGACGCCGCTGTGCTGCCGTACGAGGAGCACGCCGCCGACGACCAGGACCATGGCCAGTACCCCGGCCAGCAGGATGACGAGCGGTCTGCGCGCGGCGCGGCCACGGGAGGAATCCGCGGAAGCAGAAGAAGTCGATGAAGCGGACACGGAAGTGTTGTCCGAGGTGTTGCGGAAAAGCTTCTTCCAGTTGAGCCGCATAGGCACACGTCCCTTTCAGGAGGTCTGGTGCATCTCCGTAGCCGTCGTCCCGTCCCCCTCCGCCGACCCGGCCTCGTCGTCCTCTCCCTGCTGACGCTGGCCGCTTCAGCCGTCTCCTGTGCCGGGTCCCGTGGTGGCGCGCCACCGCCGGAACACCCGGCTCCGAAAACCACCGGTGGTCGGCAGGATGCCCCCTCGGCACGGCCCGAACACCCCTCGCATTCGAAGTCCCCCGCCTCGGTGCACGCCAATGAGCTCGGCGCGGTACCGGTCCTGATGTACCACCAGATGGTCAAGGATCCGTCCAGCCCCTACGACCGCAAGCCGTCGGAGCTCCGCGCGGAGCTGGAGCGGCTGGCCGAAGAGGACTACGTCCCGGTCACCGCGGGCGCGTACAGCACGGGAAAGATCGACATACCGGCCGGGCGGCACCCCGTCGTCCTCACCTTCGACGACTCCACCGACAGCCAGTTCGCGCTCGGCAAGGACGGCGAGCCGAAGCCGGACTCCGCGGTCGGCATTCTGCGTGATGTGGCCGGGCGCCATCCGGGTTTCACGCCGACCGCCACCCTCTTCGTGAACGGCGACGCGTTCCCCGCCACCGGCACGAAGAAGGCGCTGCGCTGGCTGCACGGTCACGGTTTCGAGGTCGGCAACCACACCCTGGACCACGCCAACCTGCGGGACGGCTCCGCCGGGCAGGCGCAGCACCAGATAGCCGCCGGCCAGCAGGTCGTCACCAAGAGCGTGCCCGGCGCGAAGGTCACCTCGCTGGCCCTGCCGTTCGGTGTCCAGCCGAACCCACCGGAGCTGGATCTGAAGGGCGCGGCGGACGGCGTGAAGTACGCGTACGCCGGTGCCTACCTCGTGGGTGCGGGGCCGGCCCCCTCGCCGTACGCCACCTCCTTCGACCCGGTCGGCATACCGCGGATCAGGTCGACCGGCGCGCACGGGCAGGACGCCGCATTCGGTTCCTCGCACTGGTTGGACGAGCTGCGTGACGGTGGGGTGAAGCGGTACACCTCGGACGGCGATCCGGACCGGGTCTCCTATCCGAAGTCGTCCTCGGACCGGCCCGCGAAGGAGTTCAAGGAGCGGGCCCGGCCGTACTGACCGGGCTACCGGGGCGGACAGCAGCACAATGGGGCGCGCACGACATCGCACGCGCCCCATTGCACGGTCCGGCACCGCGCGGTCGAACACCGCACGGTCCGGCACCGCGCGGTCCCCGGGTCGCTACGCCTCGCTCGTGGACACCAGCGGGAACGGCTCCCGGCTCACCCGCTGCGCGTCGTCCAGCGCCCGCCGGGCCTGTGCGTTCCGCGGCGCGATGACGTGGAACGCGGTGCCCAGCGCCCGGGCCCGCCGGAAGACCCTGACCAGCGCCGGCACCCCGCAGCAGGCACACACCCGGGAGCAGGCGGCGAGGTCCACCAGGAGGCTCGCCGCGCCGCGGTTGAGGAGGATGAGCATCTCCTCACGGGTCTGGACGACGCGGGCGCAGTCGAACTCCGGCGGGCGGAGCACGACGGCCCCGCCACTCGACTGACTGCACCAGGGAGACAGGGGAGGACTGGACATCACTGCTCCTGAACGGCCGGGCCGGCGCGCCGCGCCGGCGGGAATGCATATGCCCACACGTGGTCCGCAGCATTGATGTGCCGTTCGGATATCCGGTCACTCTGCTCGGGGGAATTCCACGGTAGGGCGGCGGGTCGATACCCCGCCACCGCAGGGCCCGCCGCCACACGGCATTCGATGCGGATTCGCCCCACTGTTTTCTTCCCGAGCGCCGGCCGGTTCAGTCCTTCAGCTGGGGCAATACCTTTGTGCGATAGAAGTCGAAGAATCCCCGCTGGTCCTGCCCGATCTGGTTCACGTAGACGGTGTCGAATCCGGCGTTCGCGTACTCACTGACCGCCGCGACATGTGCGTCCACGTCGTCACCGCAGGTCACGGCGGAGGCCACCTGCTCGCGGGTGACCAGGGTCGAGGCCTGCTCGAAATGGCGCGGAGTCGGCAGTACCTGGCCCAGTTCGCCCGGCAGTTGCTCGTTGGCCCACAGTCGGTGCGCGGTGTCGATGGCTTCTTCCTTGTCTGTTGCCCAGCAGACCTTGAGGCCGCCGTGCACCGGTTTGCCACCGCCGCCACCCCGCCGGAACCGCTCGATGGCGTCCGCGTCCGGTGCGACGGTGATGAATCCGTCGCCGATCCGGGCGGCCAGTTCCGTGGCGGTCGGCCCGAAGCCGGAGACATCGATCTGCACCGGTTCTTCGGGAACGGTGTAGAGCCGCGCGTTCTGCACGGTGTAGTGCTTCCCGTGGTGACTGACTTCCTTGCCCTCGAAGAGCGAGCGCATCACCTGTATCGCCTCTTCCAGCATTTCCAGCCGGACCGAGGTCTGCGGCCATTCGCCGCCCACGACTTGTTCGTTGAGCGCCTCGCCGCTGCCCACGCCGAGCCGGAACCGGCCGTCCAGCAGGACCGCGCTGGTGGCCGCCGCCTGCGCCGTGACCACCGGATGCAGCCGCTTGGTCGGGCAGGTCACGGCGGTCTCGACCGGCAGGGACGTGGCCTCGGCGAGCGCGCCGATCACCGACCAGACGAAGGGCGACTGGCCCTGTTCGTCATTCCAGGGATGGAAATGGTCGGAGATCCACAACGAGGTGAACCCGGCCTGCTCCGCCATACGTGCCTGTTCCACCAGATTGCGCGGGTCGTGTTCCTCGCAGGAGAGGAAGTAGCCGAATTCCGTCATCACAAGCTCCTTGAATTCCTGGCCCGCCGCACGATCCCGGCACCGGCCAGCGCACCGGCCGTCGCCGCGGCGATCAGGGGGCGGGCGTGCTCGGTGGCCCACAGCTGCGCGGAGCGTCCGTGCGACGCGTCGCCGAAGGAGCCGTGGGCACCGTGATCCCGGCCGTCCGCGCTGTCGACCGGCTTCCAGAGGTTGTCCGGGCTCGGCGGCCGGGACTCCTCGTCCGTCTGCTGCGAGTCGTAACCCGTACGTGCCAGGTAGCGGTCCAGCAGGCCGGGGACGAACCGGTTGGCGAGCACCGTGGCCAGGGTGGAGCCGCCCACGCAGTACTGCCTGCGGCGGGGGTGGCCGGCGGCGTGCACGATGCCGCGCGCGGCGACCTCCGGCTGGTAGATGGGCGGGACCGGCTGCGGACGGCGCGGCAGCCGGGAGAGCACCCAGGAGAACTGCGGGGTGTTGAGGGCGGGCAGCTGGACGACCGTGATCCGTACGTTGCTCTTGTCGTGCATCAGCTCGGTGCGCACCGAGGACGTGAAGCCGAGGATCGCGTGCTTGGCCCCGCAGTACGCGGACTGCAGCGGGATGGACCGCTCCCCCAGCGCGGACCCGGCCTGCACGATGGTGCCCGCGTCCCGCGGCTTCATCCGGGCCAGCGCCGTCTGCGTACCGTGCACGAAGCCCAGGTACGTCACCTCCGTGACCCGCTTGAACTCCTCCGGACGCACCTCGGTGAAGGGCGCGAAGACCCCGGCGAAGGCGCAGTTGACCCAGACGTCGATGGGGCCGAGCTCCGCCTCGACAGCGTCGGCGGCGGCCTCCACCTGCGCCGGGTCGGCGACATCGGTGGGTACCGCCAGGGCCCGGCCGCCGGCCGCCGCCACCTCTCGGGCGGCGGCCTCCAGCCCGGCCTGCCCGCGCGCCAGCAGCCCGACGCGTGCGCCCCGGCGGGCGAATTCACGGGCGACCGCGCGGCCGACGCCCGCGCTCGCCCCGGTGACGACGACGGTCTGGCCCTGGGACATCTGCGTTCTCCTCCTCGCCGGGTACCGGCGAACGGAGCGTCAGCCGGCCGGCCCGGACTCCTCCGGGGTGTGCGGGGGCGGTAGCGGGTCGGGCGCGGGGCCGGGCTCCGGGCCCGGCGTCGGGGGCGTCGGGCTCGGCGGTACCGGGTCCGGCTCGGGCCCCGGGCCCGGCGCCGGGGGCACCGGATCGGGTCCCGGCCCCGGCATCGGCCCGGGCGCGGGGCCGGGCTCCGGTCCGGGCGAGCCCGGTCCCGGGCCCGGCGTCGGGGGGACCGGGTCGGGCGGGGTGGGGCCGGGGCGTCCCGGCGGTTGCGGCGTGGTCACGGATCCTCCAGCTTCTGCGGGCGGCCGTCGCGCCAGGGCGGGGGCGGGGGCAGTGCGCCTGCCCGCCGACCCGCCGGCGTTCCACGGGTGCCCGCGGGATCCGGCCGCTAACACCCGGCCGCGGAACCGGTCCGGTCAGTGGGTCACCGGCGTGGACCAGCGCAGCAGGGCACCGAGGCCGCCGGGCGGCTCCTCGTCGGTGTGGTGCAGCATCACGGCCTGCGCGCCGCCTGCCACGGCGGCCCGCAGCAGCGCGTCGTCGGCGCGGGCCGGCGCCGGGTGCACCTCGCCGAGGTACTGCATCTCCGAGCCGCGCACGGCCAGCTGGTCGGGGCCGGGACCGACCCACACCTCGCGGCCGGCGTCCCCGCCGTCGGGGCTGATGAGCAGCGTGTCGATGCGGTGCTCGCGGGCGGCCTCGATGAGGTTCGGGACCCCGGCGGCGACGTCGGACTCGCCGTTGCTGCGCCCGCTGCCGGCCTGGAAGCGCTGGATGATGTCCGATGTGTGGTCCAGTTCGAGGCCGGCGCGCACCTGGGCGATGTCGCGTTCCAGCCGGGTGCTGTCGGCGCCCCGGGCCCGGCCGCCGTGCTCGCTCTCGTACGCCACGGCGCGCAGCTGCTCGGGCAGCCGGTCGTGCACGGAGCGGCGCTCGCGGGCGTCGCCGGCCAGCAGGATCAGCTCGGCGCCGGAGTGCTCGAAGGCCTGGGCGACGGCGTCGGCGATCTCGCCGGCGTTCTGCTCCCAGGTGTTCTCGACCTTGAGCTGGAAGTGGCGCTCGGACCAGTCGCCGGTGGCGGTCCGGTGCACCGGGTAGTCGTCGCCGCTGACCTGCCCGGCGTCGCTCCGCGCCGTGTCGCTGCGCAGCTCGAAGTCGGCGCCGGTCCGGTCCACGTACACCACGAGGCACACCGGGTTCTCGCCCAGCGCGTCCAGCAGGGGGGCCAGCCGGGGCACCGGGGACCAGGTGACGTCGCGGGTGACGGGCGGTCCGGCCAGCGGGGTGTCCAGGACGACCTCGCCGCCGGTGGCGAAGATCGCGCGGCCCGAGTGGGCGAGCGATTGGCCGGGGCGGCGGAGCGAGGTCAGGCAATCGTGTACGGCGCGGCAGGTGGCATCGTCGGCGCCGAGGGCCGACAGCCGGTCGGCCGCGTCGCGCGCCGACAGCTCCTGCTGCTTGGCCGCGTCCTCCGTGTCGTGACTGACGTCGGCATAGACGGACGCCCACGGGCCGGGTCGTTCGACGATCGGTTGCAGGAGCGAGAGTCGCATGGCGCATCCTCCTCGGAATGGGGCGTTCACCAGGTACGGAACCGGGAAGGCGGGCCGCGCGGGCCGACGGGTTCCGCGCTCCGAAGGTGTCGTCGCTGCGGTGGGTGCATCACTCTTCGGGGTGCCCTGATTGCCACTATTCATGCAGTTCGTCTTCGCCGCACGTCATCCGCCCGACGCGTCACCGCGTACCCGCCTGAGGTGCGGAATCTCCTGGTTACCGAGGCTCGGCCTTCTGGTCCAGTGAGGTTTCCGCACCTCGCGCAGCGGTTACCTGGCGAGCCGAGACACATGCCCAGGCGCCCCCGTCGGCGACTCCGGCACGGCGCGGAGCGGGAAGGAGCCTCCAGAGATGGCGGACAAGAAACAGGAGCAACGGGAGCGGTACTACGCGCACGACCTGAGTGACGGCCCACTGACCACCGACCAGGGCGTGCCGGTCGACCACACCGACGACTCGCTCCAGGCGGGCGAGCGCGGGCCCACGCTGATGGAGGACTTCCACTTCCGGGAGAAGCTCACCCGCTTCGACCATGAACGGATCCCGGAGCGGGTGGTCCACGCGCGCGGCTCGGGCGCGTACGGCTACTTCCAGCCGTACCGGTCCTGCGCGGAGTTCACCAGTGCCGCCTTCCTGCAGGACCCGAGCGTGCGGACGCCGGTGTTCGTCCGCTTCTCCACCGTCCAGGGGCCGCGCGGCTCGGCCGACACGGTGCGTGACGTCCGCGGCTTCGCGACCAAGTTCTACACGTCCGAGGGCAATTACGACCTGGTCGGCAACAACTTCCCGGTCTTCTTCATCCAGGACGGCATCAAGTTCCCCGACTTCGTGCACGCGGTGAAGATGGAGCCGGACAACGAGATGCCCACCGGCGCCTCCGCGCACGACACGCTGTGGGACTTCGTCTCGCTCCAGCCCGAGACGCTGCACACGATCATGTGGCTGATGTCGGACCGCGCGATCCCGCGCAGCTACCGCATGATGCAGGGCTTCGGCGTCCACACCTTCCGGTTCGTGAACGCGCAGGGCCGCGGCACCTTCGTGAAGTTCCACTGGAAGCCCAAGCTCGGCGTGCACTCGCTGGTGTGGGACGAGGCGCAGGAGACGATGGGCCGCGACCCGGACTTCAACCGCCGCGACCTGTGGGACTGCATCGAGGCCGGCGACTACCCGGAGTGGGAGCTCGGGGTGCAGCTGGTGCCGGAGGAGGACGAGCACAACTTCGACTTCGACCTGCTCGACGCCACGAAGATCATTCCGGAGGAGCAGGTGCCGGTCCAGCCGATCGGCCGGATGGTCCTCGACCGCAACCCCGACAATTTCTTCGCCGAGACCGAGCAGGTCGCCTTCCACACGGCGAACGTGGTTCCCGGTATCGACTTCACCAACGACCCGCTGCTCCAGGCCCGGAACTTCTCCTACCTGGACACCCAGCTGATCCGGCTCGGCGGCCCGAACTTCGCGCAGATCCCGGTCAACCGTCCGGTCGCGCCGGTCCGCAACAACCAGCGGGACGGCTACCACCAGGGCGAGATCCACCGCGGCAAGACCAGCTACACCAAGAACACCCTGGGCGGCGGCTGCCCGGCGATGGCCGGCGCCGACGAGTCCGCCTTCCGGCACCTGACCGAGCGGGTCGACGGCCACAAGATCCGCCGGCGTAGTGACAGCTTCCAGAACCACTACAGCCAGGCCGCGATGTTCTGGCGGTCGATGGCCGAGTGGGAGCAGCAGCACATCATCGAGGCGTTCCGCTTCGAGCTGGGCAAGGTGCAGTCCAAGGACGTCCGGGCGCGCACCGTCGACCAGCTCTCCCGGGTCGACCACACGCTCGCCGTCGCGGTCGCCGAGGGCATCGGGGTGGCCCCGCCGGAGCGCTACGACACCCCGGACGTGACCCCGTCCCCCGCGCTCAGCTTCGAGAACAACCGCGGCGACGGCTCGATCGCGACCCGCCAGATCGCGGTGCTCGTCTCGGACGGCGTGGACGCCGACCAGGTCGACACGATCCGCTCGGCGCTCACGGCGCAGGGCGCGAACGTCGAGGTGCTCGCGCCGCACGACGGCGAGTTCACCGGCTCCGACGGCGTCACCCACCCGGTGGACCGTGCGCTGCCGACCGTCGCCTCGGTCCTCTACGACGCGGTGGTGCTCCCCGGTGACCCCGCCTCCGTGCCGCGTACGGCGCAGGACCCGGCGGTGCTGAAGTTCGTCCGGGACGCCTACCGGCACGGCAAGGCCATCGCCGCGCTGGGCACCGGCATCGACGTGTTGAAGCTGCTGGAGCCGGCCCGGCTGCGGACCGCCGACGAGCACGAGCACACCGTCTCCGACGAGGGCGTCGTCACGCACCACCCGATCGGCCCGGCCAGCGAGCAGTTCGCGCAGGCCTTCATCGACGCGGTGGGCGCCCACCGGCACCGGAACCGGCCGCCGCTGCGCCGCTGAGCGCACCGCGGCGACGTGCGGAAGGGCGGGCGGTCCACGGACCGCCCGCCCTTCCCGTCGCCCGCCTCGGCCGGCTACCGGTCCCGCCGGCGTCGCCGGTGGCTGGTGTCGCACCACGGGTAGCGGCGGCTGCGCCGGCACGTGCACAGGGCCACGCGGAAGCGGTCGGAGGTGGCCACACCGCCGTCCTCCAGTTGCACCTCCACCGGGCCCTCCACCAGCATCGGGCCGTCCTTCTGCAAATAGATACGGCGGACGTCGTCGGCCGCGGGGCGCTCGCGGACGTCCGCCGTGGGGTCAGGCGCTTCGTTCGGCACGGATCACCACCAGCTCTTCCTTCTCGTCGTCCGGCGCCATCAGGCCCTGGCTGTGCAGCCAGCCCTGCCGGGACCGCAGCACGGGCCCGAAGGGTACGTAGCGGTGCTCGACCACCACGGCCGCCAGCCCGGCGGCGCGCAGCATCCGCAGTGTCGGTTCGGTGCCGCTGAGCGCCGAATGCACCATGAGCAGCACTCCCCCGGGCGCCAGCAGCCCCGGCGCGTCCCGGCAGATCCGGTCCAGCAGCAGCCGCCCGTCGTTGCCGGCGTCCCAGGCCCGCGCGCTGCCGCGCCGGGGCAGCACCGCGGCGGGCGCCGGCACGTACGGCGGATTGGTGAGGAGCAGCTCGTAGGAGCGGCCGGCCACGGGGGCGAGGAGATTGCCGCGCACCACGCGTACGGGCAGCCCCGCGAGCCGGGCGTTGATACGGGCCGCCAGGACCGCGCGCCGAGAGATGTCGACGGCGGTGACCTCGCCGCCGCGCCGGGCGGCGGCGAGTGCCAGGGCGCCGGTGCCGGTGCCGATGTCCAGCACCCGCGCACCCGGCTCCAGCGGCTCACGGCGCAACGTCTCGGCCAGCAGGGCCGTGTCGTCCTGCGGGGCGTAGACCCCGGGAAGTGTTATCAAAGGCACAAAAAGGGAGTACCCGGATAATTCACTTTCAACGGTGCGGCACCGGAGGCGTCACGGCACGCGCACGAGGTCCAGCTCGATGGCCCTGCGCAGGGACGACTCCCCCGCCTGCCAGGCGCTCAGGAGCCGCTCGCCGAAGCGGTCGTCCAGGAAGCCGGTGGCGTCGATCCCGAAGGCCACGTCCCGCTCCAGGTGCGGCTCGACCGCCAGCAGCCCGTCGACCACCTCGTGCCGCACGACCTGCTCGTGCACCGCGTCGGCCTCGACGTGCTCGTCGTAGAAGAACTCCGCCGCCGGGCCCGCGCCGGCCCGCCGCATCGCCCCGGCCAGCCGGCGGGAGGCGGGCGAGGAGGTCACCTCCACCGCGGCGAAGTGCCCGACCAGCGCCCCGCGCAGCGCCCGGTGCAGCCCGAAGAGCGACATCAGGTTGACCACGGCCAGCATTTCCGCGCCGGCCGCTTCGACGTAGCGCCCGTACGTGGTGTCCAGGCCGAGGTCCGCCATCAGGTCGGCGAAGAGCTGCGCGTGCACCCGCTCGGCACGCCCGCCGCCGAACTCGTCGAACTCCACCGCCGCCATGCCCGCCTTGGCCCGCCCCCACAGCCTGGGCAGCACCCAGGCGTGCGGATCGGCCTCCTTCAAGTGGTACAGGGACCGCTGGGCAGCGTATTCGCGCAGCTGGGAGCGGGTGCCGGAGCGCTCCAGGACGTGCGGGACGCCGTCCCCGCCGACCGGCTCGACGAGCAGGTCGTCCAACGCGGCCGTCGCGCTCTCGTGCGCGGTGGCGTCGGCGCGCAGCGCGTCGAGGAAACGCCGCTCCAGCACGGCACGCACCCGCAGCAGTTCCGGGTCCCACTCGCGCGCCGGGTCCACGCCCGCGAAGCCGCGGTAGTGCAGCTCGTACGCCACGTACAGCGCCAGCTGCAGGTCGTCGCCGTACGGGTCCGCCGTGGCGGCCGCTTCGCCCACGGCCGGCGGGCCGCCGTCCCGCAGCGCGCCGATCATGGCTGCCGAGACCGGCCCCCGGTCCTGCGGCAGCATCGGTCCGGTCGGCTCGTCGCTCATCGCTGTGCTCCACCCCTGAACGTGGTCGGTACCTCTCACCGCCGCCGAGTGCCCCTCAAGCCCGCGGTGTCACTTCGACCCGCACCAGGCGGCAGCAGCGCTGCAGGATGCGGGAGACGTGCATCTGCGAGATGCCGATCTCCTCGGCGATCTGGCTCTGGGTCATGTCCCGGAAGAACCGCAGGTAGAGGATGATCCGCTCGCGCTGCGGCAGGGCCCGCAGCACGGGCGCCGCGCACAGCCGCTCCTCGACCAGCTCCAGCTCCGGGTCCTCGTCACCCAGGAAGTCGGCGAGGTGGAAGGAGTGGCCCGCATCCGTGCTCATGGGGCATTCCAGGGAGAGCGCGGTGTACGCCCCCTGTGCCTCCAGTCCCAGCACCACGTCCTCCTCGGACAGGCCGGTGTGCTCGGCCAGGTCGCCGATGGTGAGGGCGGCGGAGCCGTTGCGGAATTCCAGCTGTTCGCGGGCCTGGTGGACGGTGGCCCGCAGCTCCTGGGTCCGGCGGGGTACGTGGACGGCCCACAGGTCGTCCCGGAAGTGCCGCCGCAACTCGCCGAGGATGGTGGGGATCGCGTACGCCGGGAAGGGCGTGCCCGAGGCGGCGTCGAACCGGTCGACGGCCTTGAGCAGGCCGACCGCGGCGACCTGCCGCAGGTCCTCCTCCGTCTCGCCGCGCCCGCTGTAGCGGCGGGCGAGCCGATTGGCCATCGGCAGCCAGCCGCAGACGATCTCCTCGCGCAGCCGCTTCCTGGCCGGGCCGTCGGGAAGAGTCGCCAGGCGGAGGAATGCGGCGTCGGTGTCCGGGGCATCCGGATGGCGGCGGAGCGCGGTGGAGGCGGCCATGGCTCTTCCCTTCCGGTCGGGATTCCGGCACCGGCGGAATCGCCGTGAACGAACGTGCAATGACCGCCCGTGCCCCGACCGTCGAAAAGATTTTACTTTCCGACTGAAACACTCGTTTCCGAAACCATCGGCCAGGTACCCGAACAGCCCGGGACCGCCCGGCGGCGAACCCTCGGTCCGCTGTCCACATTTTCTCACTTCACCGCCCCGCGCACGCGGACACGGCTTTGCGCGTCCGCTCTCCGCAGTCGAGCGAAGAGCGCCGCGCAGGTACCACCCTGCGTACGCCCGATCCCGGCCCGGAAAATACGCGCTGGTCCAAATGTGTGACACGTGTCGGTTCCGGTTCCCGCGGGTACCCGGCCGATATGACCAGCTACGAGTCCTTGGCGGCTCCCAACCGTGACCTGCTCGTCGGCATCGGTCCGTTCGTCGCGGGCCTCGTCGTCGTGCTCCTTCTCATCGGTGCCGTGGGATACGGCCTGCGGCGCAAGCGCCGGCAATCCTCGCCGTCCGCGCCGACCACACCCAATCCGCTGGGTTACGAAACAGGAATGCGGACAGGTGACGAGGTCACCGCCGACGGCCACCGCCGGATGCCGTACGAGTTCGACCAGACCCGCGGTACCCGCCCGTCCGACGACGACCCCCCGAAATGGCAGGAAGGCCACAGCGGCTCCTTCGGTAACGGCTGACGCCACGGGGCGCGGTGGAGCCACCCGCCGCTGAGCGGTCGCTCGCGGAGAACGTGACCGGCCGCTCACAGCCATGCCCGCCCGCTCCGCCGAACGGCTGAATACCCTCTCCGGAAAGCGGCACGGCGCGCCCTTTGCGGATTGCTCCGGCGCCCGACCGGTCACAGATGCCGACAAGGCACGATGCGGTCGGCCCACGGGCCCGGAGGGAGTTCGGTGCAGGTGTTCCGACGGCGGAGGGCCCGGCCGGCGAACCGGGCCGACGGGGCGGCCGTCGCCGCTTTCACCGCCCTTGAGCAGCGGCTTCCGCTCGTCTCCGGGGCCCGGGCGCTGCTCCGCAAGGCCTTTCCCGACCACTGGTCGTTCCTGCTCGGAGAGCTCGCGCTCTACAGCTTTCTAGTGCTCGTCCTGACCGGCACCTATCTCACGCTGTTCTTCGAGCCGAGCATGGCGGAGACCGTTTACCACGGCCGCCACCTTCCGCTCGACGGCACCCGGATGTCCCAGGCGTACGCCTCGACGCTCGACATCAGTTTCGACGTACGCGGCGGACTGCTGATCCGGCAGATTCATCACTGGTCGTCACTGGTGTTCGTCGCCGCGGTCGGCATCCATCTGCTCCGCGTCTTTTTCACCGGGGCGTTCCGGCGGCCCCGCGAGGTGAACTGGATGGTCGGCGTGACGCTGTTCATGCTGGCGATGCTGGAGGGTTTCGCGGGCTACTCCCTCCCGGACGATTCACTGTCCGGAACGGGGCTGCGCACCGCCAACGCAATCGTCACCTCCATTCCCCTCGCCGGCACCTATCTGAATTTCTTCCTGTGGGGCGGACCGTTTCCGGGGACGGACATCGTTCCGCGCCTCTACGTGCTGCACATCCTGCTCATCCCGGGCATCATCCTGGCGCTGGTCGCCCTGCATCTGATCCTTGTGGTCGTCCTCAAACACACGCACTGGAACGCTCGCGGACACACGAATCGGAACGTGGTCGGGCAGCCGATGTTCCCGCAGTTCATCGCGAAGTCCACCGGCCTCTTCCTGATGGTTTTCGGCGTACTGACCGGACTCGCCTCCGTGGCCCAGATCAATCCGGTTTGGGATTACGGACCGTACCGCCCGGACCAGGTGGCCACCGATGCCCAGCCGGACTGGTACGTGGGATTTCTGGAGGGCGGCCTGCGCCTCATGCCGCCTTTCGAGACGAACCTCTGGGGGCACACCATCATGTGGAACGTCCTCATTCCCACCCTGGTACTCCCCGGACTGCTCTTTTTCGCGCTGTACCTGTACCACTTCTTCGAACGCTGGGTGACCGGCGACCGTACCGAACACCATCTGTGCGACCGGCCCCGGAACCGCCCCACCCGCACCGCGCTGGGCGTGGCCGCCGTCGTCTTCTACGCGGTCCTGCTGCTGGCCGGCGGCAACGACGTGATCGCCTACAGCTTCCGGATCTCGGTCGACGCGCTCACCTGGGTGCTGCGCGTCGCCCTCGTCCTGGCACCGGTCCTCGCCTTCTGCCTCACCAAGCGCCTCTGCCTGGCCCTCCAGGCGGCCGACCGCGAGCTGCTCACCGAGGGCGAGGAGACCGGCGACGTGGTCCAGAACGTCTACGGCGAGCTGAGCGAGGGCCGCACCGGCATCTCCGCCGACCGCACGTACCGCATCCTCGTGCGCGACGTCCCCGCACCGCTGCCGGCACCGGCGGACGGCCGCACCGTGCGCGGGCAGCGGCTGCGGATCGCGCTGAGCGGCTGGTACCACCGCGATCACGTGCCGCTGCCGGTCACCCCCGAGCAGCGGCGGGAGATCGGCGAGCGGACCGCGGGGCCGGACCGCGCTACCGGTCGTTGAACTCGAAGACCAGCCCGAAGGCGCCGGCCACCAGCAGGCCGCAGCCGATGAGGAAGAGCCACAGGCCGTAGACGATGCCCAGCCCCGCCACCGCGGCGCCCAGCGCGGTCAGCGGCGGGAACCCGCTCTTCGGCGGGAAGAAGGCCAGCCGCCCGGCGCGCTCCCGGATCTCCGCCCGCTTGTCGTCCTCCGGCCGGGCGCCCCGGCGCCGGTGGTTCATCGTGCAGAAGAGCGACACCAGGGCGGCCATCAGGCAGGACACCGTCAGCGCCGCGACGCCGGCCGGCTCCAGCGCGAGCAGGGCGTAGACGACGTCGACGACGAGGAAGAACACCGCGACGCCGCCGAACAGGTAGGCCTCGATCTTCATGCGCTCGGCTCTCCGTGCGGGTCGGGGGTCGGTTCCTGCGCGCCGTGCTCGCCGGCCGGCAGCGTGGACAGGCCCAGCAGGAAGGCGCCGATCGAGGAGACGGTGTTGAGCAGGGTGAAGCCGTCGGCGGCGAGGTAGTCGGCGTACCGCCGGGGCATGCCGATCTCGCCGAGCCAGTGCTGGACGAGGAAGGTGGTCTGGAAGCCGACGAACAGCGTCCAGAAGTGGATCTTCCCGAGCCGTTCGTCGAGCATCCGGCCGGTCAGCTTGGGCCACCAGAAGTAGAAGCCGCCGAACATCGCGAAGACCACCGTCCCGAAGAGGACGTAGTGCAGGTGGGCGACGATGAAGTAGGTGTCGGTGACGTGGAAGTCCAGCGGCGGCGAGGCGATCAGCACCCCGCTGAGCCCGCCGAGCAGGAACGTCACCAGAAAGCCGCCGGCCCACAGCATCGGCGTCTCGAAGGAGAGGCTGCCGCGCCACATCGTGCCGATCCAGTTGAAGAACTTCACCCCGGTGGGCGCCGCGATGAGGAACGACATCAGCGAGAAGAACGGCAGCAGCACCATGCCGGTGGCGAACATGTGGTGCGCCCAGACGGTCGCGGAGAGCATCGTGATGGCGATGGTCGCGCCGACCATGCCGACGTAGCCGAAGACGGGTTTGCGGCTGAAGACCGGCACGATCTCGGTGATCACCCCGAAGAACGGCAGCGCGACGATGTAGACCTCGGGGTGCCCGAAGAACCAGAACAGGTGCTGCCAGAGGATCGCCCCGCCGTTCGCCGCGTCGAAGACGTGCGCCCCGAACTTCCGGTCGGCGAGCAGCGCGAAGAGCGCGGCCGTGAGGACCGGGAAGGCCAGCAGCGCGAGGATCGAGGTGAACAGCACGTTCCAGGTGAAGATCGGCATCCGGAACATCGTCATGCCGGGCGCGCGCAGGCACATGATGGTCGCGATGAAGTTCACCGAGCCCAGCGTCGTGCTGAGCCCGGAGAGGATCAGCCCCATCGCCCACAGGTCGCCGCCCTCCCCCGGCGTGCGCACGGCCCCGTTGAGCGGCGCGTACGCGAACCAGCCGAAGGACGCGGCGCCGCCGGGCGTCAGGAAGCCGGCGACCATCATCAGGCCGCCGAAGAGGAACAGCCAGTAGGTGAGCGCGTTCAACCGGGGGAAGGCGACGTCCGGGGCGCCGATCTGCAGCGGCATGACCGCGTTGGCGAACCCGGCGAACATCGGGGTCGCGAAGAGCAGCATCATGATCGTGCCGTGGATGGTGAACAGCTGGTTGTACTGCTCGTTGGTGACCAGTTGCAGCCCGGGGCGGGCCAGTTCGGTCCGCATCAGCATGGCCAGCACCC
This sequence comes from Streptomyces niger, assembly GCF_000718305.1. Classification (GTDB taxonomy): domain Bacteria; phylum Actinomycetota; class Actinomycetes; order Streptomycetales; family Streptomycetaceae; genus Streptomyces; species Streptomyces niger. The sequence continues at coordinate 109,003 of NZ_JOFQ01000012.1, read as the reverse complement.
CCGCGAACAGGAAGAACGCGAAGGCCGTCACGAGGTAGAGGTTGCCGATGACCTTGTGGTCGGTGGTGGTCAGCCAGGTGCGGAGCCGGCTGCCGGACTCGATGCGGCGCGTCGCGGCGGCCGCCGCGCGCGCCTGCCGCTCAACGTGGACCACCGATTGCCTCCGTCCGACCGGTCCGTCCCCGTCACCCTGTCACCACCGACGGCGTTTCCCGCGGTCCGCAGCGCCCGGCGCCCGGCCGCCACCCGGAAGGAGCACGCATCGTTCGGCCCACGGACAGGTCATCACCATCTCTTGGTCACGCAATGATCGCGAGGCGGGGTTTCGCTGCGTCCTCGTACGCCGCAAGAATTGCCCTGCGCACCACGCGCCTCGTCCACCCCCACCGACGAAGAGGTCACCCGCCCATGCCGCATATGGACCGCCGCCGCTTCCTGCAACTCGCCGGAGGCACGGCCGCCTTCACCGCGCTGTCCGGCTCCCTCGCCCGCGCCGCCGCGATCCCCGCCCAGCACCGCTCCGGCACCATCGAGGATGTCGAGCACATCGTCGTACTGATGCAGGAGAACCGGTCCTTCGACCACTACTTCGGCTCGCTCAGCGGCGTACGCGGCTTCGGCGACCCGCGCCCCGTGACGCTGCCCAGCGGCAAGCCGGTGTGGCACCAGTCGGACGGCACCAAGGAAGTGCTGCCCTTCCGGCCGGAGGCCGACAACCTGGGCCTGCAGTTCATCCAGGACCTCAACCACGACTGGGCCGGCAGCCACCGGGCCTGGAACAACGGCAAGTACGACCAGTGGATACCCGCCAAGTCGGCGACCACGATGGCGTACCTGACGCGCGAGGACATCCCCTTCCACTACGCGCTCGCCGACACCTTCACCATCTGCGACGCCTACCACTGCTCGCTGATCGGCTCCACCGACCCCAACCGCTACTACCTGTGGTCCGGGTACACCGGCAACGACGGCAAGGGCGGCGGACCGGTGCTCGGCAACGAGGAGGCCGGCTACAGCTGGACCACCTACCCCGAGCGGCTGGAGAAGGCCGGCGTCTCCTGGAAGATCTACCAGGACATCGGCGACGGCCTGGACGCGGACGGCAAGTGGGGCTGGATCGACGATGCGTACCGGGGCACGTACGGCGACAACTCGCTGCTGTACTTCAACCAGTACCGCAACGCGAAGCCCGGCGACCCGCTCTACGACAAGGCCCGTACGGGCACGGACATCAAGCACGGCGGCGGCCTCTTCGACCAGCTGAAGGCCGACGTCAAGGGCGGCAGGCTGCCGAAGATCTCCTGGATCGTGGCGCCCGAGGCATTCACCGAGCACCCCAACTGGCCCGCGAACTACGGCGCCTGGTACGTCTCCCAGATCCTCGACGCGCTCACCTCCGACCCCGAGGTGTGGAGCAGGACCGCGCTCTTCCTCACCTACGACGAGAACGACGGCTTCTTCGACCACGTCGTGCCGCCGTACCCGCCGTCCTCCGCCTCCCAGGGCCTGTCCACCGTGGACGTCGGCCCGGACCTCTACAAGGGCGGCAAGGGCTACGCCGCGGGCCCGTACGGACTCGGCCAGCGCGTACCGATGCTGGTCCTCTCGCCCTGGAGCAAGGGCGGCTACGTCTGCTCGGAGACCTTCGACCACACCTCCGTCATCCGCTTCATGGAGCGCCGCTTCGGCGTCCACGAGCCGAACATCTCGCCCTGGCGGCGCGCCGTCTGCGGCGACCTGACCTCGGCCTTCGACTTCGCCCACCCCGACGCCCGGCCGGCCGAACTGCCCGACACCGCGGGCTACCGCCCGCCGGACGGCGACCGGCACGACGACTACGTGCCCAAGCCGCCCGCCGACCCGTCCCTCCCCCGCCAGGAGAAGGGCTCCCGCCCGTCCCGTGCGCTGCCCTACGCCCCGTACGTCGACGGCGCGGCCGACACCGCGGCCGGCAAGTACCGGCTCACCCTCAGCGGCGGCGACAAGGCGGGCGCCGCCTTCTACATCACCGCGGGCAACCGCGGCGACGGCCCCTGGACGTACACCGCGGCGGCCGGCAAGCCCGTCTCCGACACCTGGAACACCGCGTACTCCAAGGGCGTCTACGATCTCTCGGTCTTCGGTCCCAACGGGTTCCTGCGCGTCTTCAAGGGCCCGGGGAAGACGGCGGGCCCGGAGGTGACCGCGCGCCACGACGCCACCAGCGGCAACGTGACGCTGACCTTCACCAACCACGGCAGCGCCGACGCCGACCTCACGCTGGCCGACGCGTACGGCAGCCCCACGCAGACCTTCAAGGTCCGGGCGGGCGCCACCGTCACCCACACCGTCGATCTGCGCGCCGGCAAGCGCTGGTACGACCTGAAGGTCACCTCCGAGTCCGACGCCTCCTTCCTCCGCCGGTTCGCTGGCCACGTGGAGACCGGCGAGCCGGGCGTGAGCGACCCGGCGATCCGTACCGTCTGACGAGGATGCCCGGCACCCTCTCATCGGCGACGGTTCGGTAACGGTGGAGGATATGTGTTGGTTCGACAGTGCAAATGTTGCTTAAAGTAACTTTGGCGGCGGCCCGGTGATGCCGAGCCGCGGCCCCACGGGAGAGGACTGACGAGCAGGAGCGGGTGCGCGTGGAGCGAGCTGCGGAGCGGACCGAGCGGTGAGCGGGCGCGTACACCCCGCCACGGCGGCTCTGGGTGCCCTGCCGTACGCGGTGATGGCCCTGGTCATGTTGGTGGACCTCACGGCCGGGCCGGCCGCCGGCTTCCTCCCGCTCATCTCCCTGGGGCCTGCCTTCGCCGGGCTGACCGGCAGCTGGCGGCGGACCGCCCTGATCGGCGTGCTCTCCTTCGTCCTCTGCCTCGTCCTCGGCATGTACGACGGGCTGTTCACCGGGCAGCGGGGCCACACGGCCCTGCTCTCGGTCGCCGGGGTCACCGTCGCGGGCGTGGTGGCCGCGGTGATGCGCCGGCGTCGGGAGGCGGAGCTGGCGAACGTCCGCTCCATCGCCGAGGTCGCGCAGCGCGTCCTGCTGCGTCCCGTGCCGCGCGTCGCGGGACGGCTGAGCGTGGCCGTCTCCTACACCTCCGCGGTGGCCGAGGCCCGGATCGGCGGCGATCTCTACGAGGTCGTGGCCTCGCCGTACGGCGTGCGTGCGCTCATCGGGGACGTACAGGGCAAGGGCCTGGAGGCGGTGGAGACGGCGGCGGTGGTCGTCGGCACCTTCCGCGAGGCCGCGTACGACGAACCGGACCTCGCCGCCGTCGGCACCCGGCTCGAACGCGCCCTGGAACGGGACCTGCCGGACGAGAAGTTCGTGACCGCCGTGCTCGCCGAGGCGGGCGCAGGGCCCACGATCACGCTGCTGAACTACGGCCATCCCGCACCGCTGGTGGCCCGCCCGGACGGCGCCGTGGCGTACCTGACGCCGCCGCGCCGGGCGCTCCCGCTCGGCCTCACCGCGCACGGGGAGGACGGCCCGGAACCGTACGACGTCGACTTCGCGCCCGGCGACCAGGTGCTCTTCTACACCGACGGGGTCACCGAGGCGCGGAACGGCGACGGGCAGTTCTACCCGCTGGACGAGCGGGCCGGACTGCTCAAGGAGCCCGACCCGCAGGCCGCGGTGGACGCCATCCGCGCGGACCTGGTGGAGCACACCGGCGGCCCGCTGCGCGACGACGCCGCGATGCTGCTGATCCGCTACCGCACCGCCTGACCGGCCCGGCCCAGGCCGTGCTCACACTGTTCCGGTCGTGGGTGGAGTGAAGCACCCGCCACTGACAACGCGGCCGGCGCGCGCTCGGACCGGCGCGCTCCCGCAGGTCAGAGCTCCAGCCGATCCTCGACCGCGCGCAGCCAGCCCCGGGCGACGTCGGGGTTCGTCAGGGCGCGGTCCAGCACCAGGTAGAGGAACACGCCTTCGTACCGGCGACGGACGAGCGGACGGATCAGGTGGTACTCGGTGTCGAGGGTGACGAGGATGTCCTCTATGCGTTCCTCGCGGTAGCCGAGGAGTTCGAGGGTGAAGAGCTTGGCGCGCACCACGTCGGTGTCGCCCACCGCGACCTTCTCCAGGTCCGGTCCCGACGTGCCCACCGCACCCAGCGTCAGCCGGCTGAAGTAGTCCACGACGGCGGCGCCGAGCACTCCGTCGATGCGCACGATGTCTCGAAGAGTCTCTTCGATGTCTGCCATTGGCCCACCCGCCCCGTACTGGTACGGGCATCCTGCCACGCAGTCGTCACACCCCGTGGCCGACCACGGAAAGGGGCATGTGCCGCTGCACGCCGCCCGCGGCCCGTCGGTGACCCGGCATCAAGAACGCATAAAGATTGCCGGGTTCTGGCAATGACTTGTTCGAGAACCGTCTGACAAGATCAGCGCTGACCAGGGGAGAATGCGCAACGGGGGAGGTATTCCGATGGTCTGGTTTCTCGGTCTCGGCATCGCGGGAATCGTGGTGCTGGCCCTCTCACTCGTCCTCGACGGCGTACTGGAAGGGCTCTTCGACGGCATCGGCGCGCTCGACGGTCTGTTTGACGGAGTGTTGTCGCTACCGGTGATCGCCGGGTTCGTCTCGATGCTCGGCTTCGCGGGCGCGCTCGTCCTCGGCACCACCGATCTCGGCGCCGGGGCCGCCGCGGCAGCCGGGACGCTCGCCGGCCTCGCGGCCGGGTGGCTGACCTGGCGGCTCTGTCGGGCGCTGCTGCACGGGCCCACCGCGGCCACCCCGCAAGGGGACGATCTGCTCGGCACCGCCGGCTCGGTCGTCACCGCCATCCCGGCCGACGGCTACGGCGAGGTGCTGCTGCGGCTCGCGGGCCAGCCCGTGAAGCTCGCGGCCAAGGGCGACGTGCCCCTGGCCCGCGGCACCGAGGTGTGGGTGGCGGCCACGCTCTCGCCGACCTCGGTCGCGGTCCGTCCCGTCGAGCGCTGACCCGCGCCCTCACACGCTTCCTTCGCTTCCTTCTCCCCCACTGCACCGATCGAATTCCGCTCCTCAGTTCACCCAGTTCACCCAGTTCGTCCAGTTCACCTATTTCACCTAGTTCGCCATTTGGCTCCCACTTCACCGACCGAACCGATCTGCCGTCCGTCTCGCGGGGGCAGGGGGGAATGCACATGAGTCCAGTCCTGACAGCGGTGGCCGGCATCGTCGTCCTGATCGTCCTTCTCGCGCTGGTCGTCGTCACGCGCTACAAGGTCGCCGGGCCCAGCGAGGCCTTCATCGTCACCGGCCGGCGCGGCAAGAAGGCCACCGACCCCGAGACGGGGCGGGTGTTCACCGACAACAGCGGCCAGAAGGTCGTGGTCGGCGGCGGCGTCTTCGTCGTGCCGTTCGTCCAGCAGAAGTTCACCCTGGAGCTCTCCAGCCGGCAGATCCCCGTCGCGGTGCGCGGCGCGGTGACCCTGCGCGGCGTGAAGGCGAACCTCGAAGGCGTCGCGATCGTCAAGGTCGGCGGCACCGAGGACTGCATCCGCGCCGCGGCCCAGCGGTTCCTGCAGCAGCAGGACGAGATCGTCGGGTTCACGCAGGAGGTGCTCTCCGGCGCGCTCCGGGCCATCGTCGGCCGGATGTCGGTGGAGGACGTGATCCGGGACCGGGCCGCGTTCGCCGGGCAGGTCGCCGAGGAGGCCGAGGCCAGCCTGTCGGGCCAGGGCCTGGTGCTGGACGCCTTCCAGATCCACGACATCACGACCGAGGGCTCGTACCTGGAGGACCTCGGCCGGCCCGAGGCCGCCCGCGCCAGGCAGGAGGCCGACATCGCCGAGGCGGTGGCCCGGCGCGCGGCCGAGCAGGCCCGGCTGAAGGCCGAGGAGGAGATCGCCGTCGCCCAGCGGACGTTCGCGCTGCGGCAGGCGGAGATCAAGGCCGAGACGGACGAGGCGGCGGCGCGCGCCGCGGCGGCCGGGCCGCTGGCCGAGGCCGCGCGGCGCCAGGAAGTCCTCACCGAACAGGAGAAGGTGGCGCAGCGCCAGGCCGCGCTGACCGACCGCGAGCTGGACACGAAGGTGCGTAAGCCCGCCGACGCGGCCCGCTACCAGGCCGAGCAGGAGGCCGAGGCCCGGCGGATCGCGCTGGTGAAGGAGGCCGAGGCGGCGGCCGAGCGGGCGCGGCTGACCGGTGAGGGCGAGAAGGCGCAGCGTGCGGCGCTCGCCGACGCGGTACGCATCGAGGGCGAGGCGGAGGCCGCGGCGATCGGCGCGAAGGGCTCCGCCGAGGCCGAGGCCATGCGCCAGAAGGCGGACGCGTTCGCGCAGTACGGCGACGCCGCGGTCCTGCAGATGCTGGTCCAGGTGCTGCCGGACGTCGTCGGCAAGGCGTCCGAGCCGCTCAGCGCGGTGGACAAGATGACCGTGATCTCCACGGACGGCGCGGGCCGGCTCCCCCGGGCGGTCGCCGACAACGTCGCGCAGGGCATGGAGCTGCTCGGCTCCACCACCGGCGTCGACCTCGCGGGTCTCCTGAAGGGGATCACGGAGCGACGCGACGCCTCGGTCCCCGCGCCGGCCGCCGGTGGCCCGGCCGCCTCCAACGGGAAGATCGACATCAGCGAGTGAGCCCGCCTACGGGGGGCGGCCGGCGCCGTCCCCCGTAGGACTATCCCCAGCAGACCTGGGCGACGGCCGCGCCCGCGAACGCGGCGCACAGGCCGGCCACCACGGTCCCCAGCGCGTTGGCCGCGGCGAAGAGGCGAGCGCCGCCCTCGGCCAGCCGCAGCGTCTCGTAGGAGAACGTCGAGTACGTGGTCAGCGCGCCGCACAGGCCGGTGCCGATCAGCAGCTGCACCTGCGAGGAGGCGGCGCCCGCGGCGACCGCGCCGGTCAGCAGCCCCAGCACCAGGCTGCCGACGACGTTGACGGCGAAGGTGCCCCAGGGGAAGACGGTGTCGTGCCGGGCCTGCACCGCACGGTCGGTCAGGTAGCGCAGCGGGGCCCCGACCATGGCTCCGGCGATCACGAGCAGCCAGTTCACCGCGTACGGCCCCCTTCGTCGTCCCGGCCGCCGTCGGCCGGGCGCCGTGCGGCGCCGGGAAGGACGATCTCGCACGCGTCGAGGGTCACCAGCCCCTCGGTCACCAGCTCGTCCAGCTGCGGCAGGAACGCCCGTACCCGTTCCTCGGTGTCGACGATCACCACGGCCACCGGCAGGTCCTCGCCCAGCGACAGCAGCCGGCTCGTATGAATCCTGGAGGAGGCGCCGAACCCCTCGATGCCGCGGAAGACCGAGGCGCCCGCGAGGCCCGCGCGATGGGCCCGGTGCACGATCTCGGAGTACAGCGGGCGGTGGTGCCAGGTGCGGTCCTCGCAGACGAACACGGTGACGCGGAGGGCGGCGCGGGTGGCGGTCACTGATGCCTCCAGGACAGGACGCTCCGGGTGGTGACGGCCGCGGCCCACACCGCGGCCAGCGCCGCGAGCAGGGTCAGCGCCAGGTACGCGAGGCCGGTGCGGAGCGCGCCGTGCTCGACCATGCGCTGGATGTCCACGGCGTACGTGGAGAAGGTGGTGAAGCCGCCGAGCACGCCGGTGCCGAGGAACGGCCGGACCAGCCGGTGCACGGACCGGGCCTCGGCGAGCAGCGCCATCAGGACACCGATGGCGGCGCAACCGAGCACGTTCACGGTCAGCGTCGTCCAGGGGAAGGCGCCGGGCGGCGTGGGCCACAGCAGCGTGGCCCCGTAGCGCGCGACGGCACCGGCGGCACCGCCGAGCGCGACGGCGGCCACGACGGGGCCCTGTCGGTGACCGCCCGCGACGGACCGCGGCGGGACGCGCGGGCCGGTGTCGGGGTCGACCGGTTCGTGCAGCGTGGCGGGGTGGGGCTCTGTCACGTGCTGTCTCCTACTCGCCGGGGCGTCGGCGGATGCGCGTGCCACGGGCACGCGTCGCACCGGCGCGCGTCGCAAGCAGGGACCGTTGGCGACGTCGCTGCCGCGGTTCGGGTACGGCGGGCCCCACCGCCGCGCGGGACCCGCAGATCACCGCTGTCCCCAGCTTACCGGCTGCCCGCCCGGCACCCGGACCCGGCCGGACGGGTCGCGCCGCTGCGCGCGTCCGCCCTCTTCCGCCCATGCGCGCGTCCGCCCTCCGCGGGTGGGAGGGCGGACGCGGCCGTACGAGTCACGGGCTCCGTACGGACGTCACTGCATCGGGAAGATGTCCCCGCTGCCCATGCTCGACTCCTGCTCCGCCTGGCTCTCCAGCTTGCGTGCCTTGTCCTGCAGCCGTTGCCGGTCCTGCGGATCGCTGGTCCGTTCCGCGGCCTCCGACAGCTCCTTGGCCTTGTCCCGCATCTGCCGGATGCGGCCTCCGACCTCACCGTCCATGCCCATGATCACTCCTTGCCCGTACGGGACACCACGTCCGAACCGCCCGCGTCCGGAAGGGCGCGGGCCCTTTCAGCGAAGCAGCTCCACGGCCGCCCCGCATCCGGAGAGCCCGGCGGTCAGCCGGGCCAGGTACCGGTCAGGCGGCGGGTGGCAGTGGCACCGCTGCGGTCCATCGCGGCCTTGACCGTGGCGAAGATGGCCCCTTGCAGCGCCGCCGCCAGCAGCACTTCCTTCCAGGTCCGCTCCTCGTCTCTGGCGCTGGGGGTGTCCCCGTCGTGCCCGAGCCGCTTCCACGTCTGCTTGAACAGCGCCCCGGCGATCATGCCGCTGCAGGCGCCCAGTGCCACGCCGACCGGCGTGTACACCACTTTCGCTGCGTTCATCGGAACCTCCTGGTACGGCTGCCGCAGCGGCGGTGCCCGGCGAGGCCGCGCGGGCGGCCGCTGCGGATGGCGACGGTCCGGACGCCCTTGCGGTCGCGGCCGTGCCGGCGGACCTGCAGCCATATCAGGACGGCCGCGGCGGCGGACACGGCCAGCGCCGGCACGGGGCCGCGTTGCGCGACGTGCGCCGAGCCGTCCTGGGCCCGCGCCCGCGAATGGCCGACGGCCTGCTGGACCTTGGCCCTGGCGTCGCCGGCCTTGCCCTGCACCTTGGCCTTGGCCTCGCCGGCCTTCTCCTTGGCCCGCGTCTTCACGTCGGCCTTGGCGGCCAGCTCCTCCACCGTCCGGCCCAGCTCCTCGCGGGTGTGCTCCACCCGCTCCCGCAGCTGCTCGGTCGTGAGCGACTCGGACTTGTTCCTGCTCCGGGGTTCAGCGGTCATCGGTGGGCCTTCTCCCTCACCTCGGCGACGTCGGCCTTGACTCCGGCGATCGCCTCCTGGGGCGTCGGCGGGGTCGCCCGGCCGATCTCCTTCTTGCCGGTCAGCGCCAGGATCCCGGCGAGCACCAGCAGCGCGCCGGTGACGATCAGGGCCGACGCCCATACCGGCAGTACCAGCGCGAGGGCCGCGATCACGGTGACCACGAGCGCCTCCAGCGCCAGGAAAGCGACCACGCCCGCACCGCCGAACAGTCCGCCGCCGATGCCGAATTGTTTGCCCTTCCGCACCATCTCCGCCTGCGCCAGCTGCATCTCCTCGCGCACCAGCTGCGAGAGCTGCTGCGAGGCGCGGGAGACCAGCACGCCCACCGACTCCTCGGTGTGCTCTGGTCGCGAGGCCGTGTCCGGAGGTGTACCGGGACGCACCGCCCGGTCTTCAGAAGTACTCATCACCGATCAACTGCCTTTCCTGGCCGCGTCCTGTGCGGATCAGACTTCGCCCGGGTTCTCGGCCCGCTCGCGTTCCTCCTCACTCCACGCGCTGGTGTCGCGCGGCTCGACGTACGGCTCGTCATTGCCGGGGTGGCCGCCGGCGACCGCTCGCTCCCGTGCCATCTCGGCGTCGAATTCCAGGCCGAGCAGGATGGCCAGATTGGTGATCCACAGCCAGACGAGGAAGATGATCACACCGGCGAGGGTCCCGTAGGTCTTGTTGTAGGAAGAGAAGTTCCCCACGTACACCGCGAATCCGGCGGAAGCCACCATCCAGATGACCAGGGCGAGGAAGCTGCCCGGGGTGACCCACCGCAGGCCGCGGCCCTTCACGTTGGGCGCGCCCCAGTAGAGGAACGCGATCATCGTCGTCACCAGGATGACCAGCACCGGCCACTTCGCGATCGACCACACCGTCAGCGCGATGGCTCCCACCCCCAGCGCGTCGCCGACCTGGCGCGCGATGCCGCCGGTGAACACCACGATGAGCGCGCTGAGGAGAGCCAGCAACATCAGTACCACCGTAAGGCCCAGACGCCCCAACAGCACCTTCCACATCGGGCGGCCCTCGGCCATGTCGTACACGACATTGGAACTGCGCATGAAGGCAGCCACATAGCCCGAGGCCGTCCAGACGCCGCCCAGCAGGCCGACCACCGCGATCAGCGAGCCGACCCCCGCGTTGCCCTGCAGCTGCTGCACGGCGTCGCTGATGATCTGCCGCACGGAGCCGGGTGCCAGTTGCTGGAGCGTGGCCACCACCTTCCGGCTGGCCGACTCCCCCACCAGGCCCAGCAGGGAGACCAGTACGAGCAGCGCGGGGAACAACGACAGCACCGCGTAGTAGGTCAGGGCCGCGGCCCGGTCGGTCAGCTCATCGCCCTTGACCTCTTTGACCGTGCCACGCAGCACGGCCCACCAGGACTTCTTGGGCAGGGCGGTCAGCTCGTCCGGTTCCCGCTCCTTGACGAGCGGATCCGGGCCCGGAGCCGGTGCCGCACCTGCCTCCTGCCGCGCCGCGGGCACCCGGGCCGTCCGCTCCCCGGGACCGTCACCGGCGCGATGAGTGGGGCCCTCCCGGCCCCCCGGTCGCGTTATCCGTGCCATACGTCGTGGGTTACCGTCCGCCTCGAACCGAAACGGGCCCGGTGCGTTCGGACGGCTACGGACCGCCACCCGCCGAAGGACGCACCGCGGACGGGATACCCCCGAACGGGTGACGGGGGCAGGGCCCCGCGGTGCGCGTGGTGCCGTTCAGCGCCTCCGTGTCAGGAGCCGCTCCCGCCCCCTGTCGCATACCTGCGGAACTCCGTCAGGTACGGCTCTTCGGCGGGATCGGGGCGGTCGGTCGCGTTGAGGGCGCGGTGCCACCACGGGTAGTAGGCCGGCAGCTGCGAGACCCGGGTGAGGGTGTCGCGCTCCTCCTGGGACAGCTCCAGATCCGCCGCCGCGAGGTTGTCGCGCAGCTGGTCCTCGGTACGCGCCCCCAGGACGATGCCGGTGACGCCGGGGCGCCCCAGGAGCCAGGCGAGCACGACGCGGGGCACGGAGACGCCGCGCTCCCGTGCGATGCCGTCCAGCGCGTCGATGATGTCGTAGGCCCGGCCCCAGTCGGTGACGTGCGGCTCGGGCCAGTCGGTGCCCTGCCGGGTACTGCTCGGCGTCTCCTGCCCGCGCCGCACCTTGCCGGTGAGCAGGCCCTCACCGAGGGGGCTCCACACGAAGGTGCCGATGCCGAGGTCGCGCGCTGCCGGCAGGATCTCGTACTCGATCTCCCGCGCCTCCGGCGTGTAGTACATCTGCTGGACGACGGGCGCGGTCAGCCCGAGAGCGCGCGCGGTGTACACCGTCTTGCTCAGCTGCCAGGCGCTGTAGTTGGACGTCCCGAGGTAGCGGACCTTGCCGTCGCGCACGAGGGTGTCCAGCGCGGCGAGCGTCTCCTCGATGGGCGTGACGCCGTCCCACTGGTGCGTGTAGAGCAGGTCGAGGTGGTCGGTACGCAGTCTCCGCAGGCTGTTCTCGACCTCGCGGAGGATGTGGTGGCGGCTCGCGCCGCCGTCGTTCGGGCCGTCGCCGAGCGGCATCCGCACCTTGGAGGTCAGCACGACGTCGTCGCGCCGCCCTCTGAGAGCCTGCGCGGTGATCTCCTCCGCCTCCCCGAAGGAGTACATGTTCGCCGTGTCCACGAGGTTCACGCCGTGGTCGAGCGCGATGTCGAACAGCCGCCGGTAGGCGTCGGCGTCCAGCCCCGCCATCTGCGCGAACTTGGGGTCGTTCCCGGCCGTGAGGGTGCCGAGGGCGAAGCGCGACACCTTCAGGCCGGAGTTGCCGAGGGCTACGTAGTCCGTCATGCGCCCCAACGTAGGCGCAGTCCCGCCGCACACCGCGAATCCGGGCCCACCGGGGCGCGTTGCCCTACTGCCCCCGGAGCGGGGCGAACCGGCGCAGGCTCCGACGATGCCCTCGAACCACGTGGGTACGTGCGGCGTAGGCGGTCCACTGTTCACCGAATCGCCGTGCCACCTCGCCGACGCCCTCGGCCTCGGCCTCGACGCCACGGTCATCGCAGCAGCGACCTTCACCGCCGCCTCCGGACTCCGGCCCCGCCTGCCGGCAGCCACCTCCTGCGCGTGTTCACGTCGATCCCTTATCGTGCGCGCGGACCGCGGAACTTGTCCGCGAGCACGGCCGACGAGGAGTGACGAAGTTGAGCAGCACGCCCTTGCCGCCATCCGGGGTACCGGAAGAACTTCGACGGCGTCTTGGAGTGCCGGACGCCGTGCTGATCGGGCTGGGATCGATGATCGGCGCCGGAATCTTCGCCTCCCTGGCCCCGGCCGCCCGAGCTGCCGGTTCCGGCTTGCTGCTCGGCCTGGCCCTCGCCGCCGTCGTCGCCTACTGCAACGCCACCTCCTCGGCGCGGCTCGCCGCCCTCTACCCGGCCTCCGGCGGCACCTACGTCTACGGACGGGAGCGGCTGGGCGACTTCTGGGGGTATCTGGCCGGCTGGGCGTTCGTGGTGGGCAAGACCGCCTCCTGCGCCGCCATGGCCCTGACCGTCGGCTCCTACGTCTGGCCCGGCCAGGCCCACGCGATCGCCGTCGCCGCCGTGGTGGCGCTGACCGCCGTCAACTACGCGGGCGTGCAGAAGTCCGCCCTGCTGACCCGCATCGTCGTGGCCGTCGTCCTCGCGGTTCTCACCGCCGTCGTGGTTGTCTCCCTCACTTCAGGCGGCGTGGACACAGCCCACCTGGATGCCGGTGCGGACGCGACGTTCGGCGGGGTCCTGCAGGCGGCCGGACTGCTGTTCTTCGCGTTCGCCGGCTACGCCCGCATCGCCACCCTCGGCGAGGAGGTCCGCGATCCGGCCCGCACCATCCCGCGCGCCATCCCGATCGCGCTCGGCATCACCCTCGTCGTCTACGCCGCCGTCGCCGTCTCCGTCCTGCTGCTGCTCGGCACCGACGGCCTGGCCGCTGCCGGCGCGCCGCTGACGGAGGCCGCACGGGCGGCCGGGGCGGACTGGCTCGTGCCGGTCGTACGCGTCGGCGCGGCGGTCTCGGCCCTCGGCTCCCTGCTCGCCCTGATCCTCGGCGTCTCCCGCACGACGCTGGCCATGGCCCGCGACCACCACCTCCCCCACGTCCTGGCTGCCGTGCATCCGAAGTTCAAGGTCCCGCACCGCGCCGAACTCCTCGTCGGCGCGGTCGTCGCCACGGTGGCCGCAACCGCGGACGTGCGCGGGGCGATCGGCTTCTCCTCCTTCGGCGTCCTGGCGTACTACGCCGTCGCCAACGCCTCCGCGTGCACACTCACCCCGGCCGAAGGCCGCCCGGCCCGGATCATCCCGGTCGTCGGCCTGGCCGGCTGCCTCGTCCTGGCGTTCGCCCTCCCCGTCTCGTCCGTCCTCACCGGCGCTGCCGTACTCGCCATCGGAGCCGCCGCCTACGCCATCCGCCGCACGCTCTCCCGCCAGGCTTGACCGCGTGTCCCACTGCCCCACGCAGGGACAGCCCGTGGTCGTGGGGGAGGGAGGGCCGCCGCCTGACCGTCCGCTGTGAAGGGGCGGTTGGACGATGGCCGGCATGGTGCGACGTCTCAGCTCTCCGGGTCCGGATCAGTGGGCATGTTCTCCAGCGCCCGGCGCAGCGCCGCGGCCTCGGTTGCGTCGAGCCCGCCGGCGAAGCGCAGCAGGACACTCGTGCGGTCGGTGGACGAGTCCAGCGCCTGTTCCATGAGCCCGGCCGAGTAGTCGTCGGCGGTACGTAGCGGCCGGTAGCGGAACGACCGGCCGTGTTTGTCACGCTCCAGCCAGCCCTTGGTGCGGAGGCGTTCGGTCACCGTCATGACGGTGGTGTACGCCAGCTGTCGTTCCTCGCCGTTCAGGGCATCGACGATCCCATGGATGTTGAGCGGCTCGTCGCTCGCCCACATGATCCGCATGACGTCGGCTTCCAGCTCGCCGAATGGCCGCATGGGCTCCGCTCCCGCCTGTCCGGTCCACAGCCGCCGGGTGCGTGCCGTGGATGCCGACCGTACCGGTCGGCCATCGGACCCTCGCAACCAACTTCCTATGCCGTGTAGAAATTCTACCCGGCAGCTCGACCCGGCCGGCACACAGCCACCTGCTGATCGCGGCTCATGTGTCACAAGGCTGCCGACCATCGCCCGTTGCCCCCTTGGCAGGAAGCCGCAGTCGGATCTCATAGCCGCCGTCCGCCGTGGAGCCCGCGGCCACCGTGGCGACGTCCGCCCGTGGGGCGGAAGCGAGGGTTCGGCGCCGCTCGCCCTTCAAGGGCCTGTTCTGGCGGCTGCTGGGCGTCCGCCTCGGACGTCGGCTCTTCGACGACGGGTGCAAGATGCCGGAGCGCACCCTCGTGACGGTCGGTGATGACTGCACGCTCGATGCGGGCGCCGTCATCCGGTGCCACTCCCAGGAGGACGGCAGTTTCAAGTCCGACCGCACCTCGATCGGCAACGGCTGCACGATCGGGATCAACACCCTGGTCCACTACGGCGTGACGGTGGGGGACGGCGTCGTACTCGCCCCCGATTCCTTCCTGATGAAGGGCGAGGAAGTACCTCCGCACTCGCGCTGGGGAGGCAACCCCGCCAGGGACATCACCGGCCTCCCGCCGCGATGAGTCCAGGTGCCTCGGTGCCACCTACCCCCTCACACCGAGGCACCGCTCCGCACATCGCCTTTCTGGAGACCGACGTCAACAACCTGAATGAGCGGTGCCGGCAAGGAAGGCGCCGGGGGCCAGGGCGAGCGCTACGGGCAGCGCGAGCACGACAACAGCCACGACCAGGCTCAGGACAGGCACCAGAGTCCTGGCCCGGGTCGGCGCGGCCTTGATCAGGCGGCGGATGCGCTCGGCGGGATCGGTGCCCGTCATCGCCGGCAGCCCGGACACGGTGGTCACAGGTCCCGCGGTGCACATCTCCAGCAGCGCCGAAGCCACCGCGCGCCGACCGTGCTTCTGTGCCGCCTGGTCGTCCGCCGCCATCTCGGCCAGGCGCCGCACCTGCTGCGCGTACCTGCGTGACAGGCCGCTCCAGCCGAGGGCCGAGGTGAGGACGTCGGCGGCGAGGAACGCCCGGTGGTGGCGGAACCTCAAGTGTGCCCGCTCGTGTTCGAGAGCGGCCGCGAGCTCGGTCTCGGACAGCACGTCGAGGGCCGCGCTGGTCACGACGATGCGGGAACCGGCGCGTGTCCCGGGAATGCAGAAGACCACCGGGGCCTGGTGCGTCAGCACGCGTACGTCGAGGTCCTGGATCCGGTCGTGCGTCCCCAGCGTGTCGGCGGTCAGGCGGTGGCGGTCACGCTCCCGGCGGAGCTTCCACAGGCCCCGCACGGTGAGGCCGAGCAGTGTCACGGCCCCCAGGTACAGGACCAGCATTGCGGCACTGGGGATGTCGGCGACCAGCCAGGAGCCGCCGTACGCGTCATGGACAAGTGGCTCGTCGGCGTCGAAGAGCCAGACCATGCCGTGTTCCCACAGGTCATGGGCGACCACGAGCAGGAATGCCACCAGCGAGGCGAGCAGGCTGAGCGCGCAGGCGTGCCAGCTCCGCAGGGCGACCTGCGGGAAGCGGGTGACCCACCGGGCACGGGCCAGCAGGCGGGCGGCCGGCCCGCCGATCAGGACGGCGTAGACGAATAGCGCAGCGATGACGATCACGGTGACGGCCTCAGCTGTCGATGTCGGGGACGGCGGTGGGAGTGGTGTCCAGCGCCCGGCGCAGGGCCGCGGCCTCGGCCGCGTCCAGACGGCCGGCGAAGTGCAGCAGTGCGGTGGCGCGGTCGGTGGAGGACTCCAGGGCCTGCTCCATGAGTTCGGCCGTGTAGTCGTCCGCCGAGCGCAACGCCTGGTAGCGGTAGGACCGGCCTTGCTTGGCCCGCTCCAACCAGCCCTTGGTGCGGAGGCGTTCGGTGACGGTCATCACCGTGGTGTACGCCAGTGAGCGCTTCTCGTTGAGGGCGTCGGTGATGCGCTGGACACTGAGCGGCTCTTCGCTCGCCCACACCACACGCATGATGTCCGATTCCAGTTCGCCGAATGCTCTCAACGCCTTCGACCTGCCCTTCGTGTTCCTCGCGGGGTGGACCGATCCAGGTGTTGGCGATACGTCTCCGGGCGACACGGCCCGAACTTCTACGAGACGTAGTAGTTTGGTGGATGTGAATGCCGCTCGATGCGCCGCGGTAGCACCTCACCGCCTGCCGCCCACCGCCACCACGCCTCCTGCACGCGGCTGCCGCCCTTGCATGTATCACCCCCACTACAGCTGCACCGTGGCGACGACAGGCATCAAGTACCGCGCGCCCGCCCCCGACTGCCGCGTCCCCCCGGCGGGCTTCCCCACCGCCGGCATCGGCGTTCATGCCGCGTCCCCCCGCGTTCGCGCACTTGTCGTTCAGGCCGGCACCTCAACCGTCGACCTCATCGTCAGCGTGGTCACCCCGACCGCACAATGCGATGACCCCGCAGGTAAGCACGGCGGAGGACCGGATGCGGGCGCGCCTGCCGTACGTTCCGTACGCCTCGGAACCGCGGCGCCGCTTCTTCGAGCCAGCAGGGCATCGGGGCCGGCGGCCGCTTGCCAGTCGAGTCCCCGCCCACCGCCCCGCGGCCTGGCCATCGGGCACACCCATCCACAGTTTGCGCACCGCAGCCACCCACTACCGACCGCACGGGGCAGCCAGCATGCAATCACTCATCGAAAACGCCAGGGCTTTCTCGTCGAGCGTCGCGGAACGCCGCGGTGACTTCACCGCACTCGCCGAGGAGCAACGCCCTCAAGTCCTGTTCATCTCCTGCTCGGACGCGCGCATCGTCCCTTCACTGATCACCGGCGCCCGGCCGGGCGAGATCATCGAACTGCGCACCGCCGGCAACATCGTTCCGCGCCACCGGACAGAGGCCAACTGCGCCGTCGGCGCCACCCTCGAATACGCCGTCATCGCGCTGGGAGTGCCCGACATCGTGGTGTGCGGACATTCCTGCTGCGACGCGGTGCAGGACCTGGTGGTGGGCAGGCCGCGGCCGGGCATGGCGATGTTCAGCCGCTGGCTGCAGCGAGCCGAATACAACTCCCGGCCCGCCTCGGTGCGAAGGGGCGTGGCCACCCAGCATCATCTGAAGACCCAGTTGGAACACCTACGCTCCTACCCGTGCGTCGCGCGACGCCTGCGACAGCGGCAACTGCGGCTGCACGGCTGGTTCTACGACATCGCCTCCGGTGAGGTGCTCGCCTACAACAGCCGGGAAATCGCCTTCCGACCGCTCTGAAAGCCTCGCTCACCTGTACTGGACGACTCCGGCGGGCTCCACCGGCCGCCGATCAGTTGCCGCGCGGTTCATCCGCTCAGTCGTGCGGAGCCTGGCCGCTGACCCGGTGGTCGGCATGGCTGAGCGCTTCCAGCACGAGGCGGCGCAGGTGTCCGTCGCTCAGGCGGTAGTAGATGTGCCGTCCCTCCCGCCGCTTCTCCACCAGGCCGGCGAGCCGCAGTTTCGCGAGGTGCTGGCTCACCGCGGTCCGCGAGGCGGGGCAGCGCTCGGCGAGCGACCCCACGTCGGATTCGTCCTGTGCCAGCAGCCACAGCAGGTGGAGCCGGGTCTCGTCGGCGAGCAGCGCGAACACCCCGGTCGCCTCGGCGAGCCGGGCGCTGTCGGGGGCCTGCACATGCGTATGTGGTGCAGGTGGGGCCGCATCGCTTTGGGGCATGCGACCAGCGTAAAGCCGCCGCACGCCACCCGGTCCCCCGCTTCTGCCGGAAAGCCGCAGTCCATAGGTGCACAGATGCGCACATGTTTGTATGGTGAGAGGTGCTCGTCCCCCCCCGACCTTCCGGCCAAGGGGCTGCCGCATGCTCTCCGTACTGCGCAACCGCACCTACCGCCAGCTCTTCACCGCCCAGGTCATCGCTCTGGTGGGGACCGGCCTGGCGACCGTCGCGCTCGGGCTGCTGGCCTACGACCTCGCGGGGGCGGATGCCGGTTCGGTGCTGGGCACCGCTCTGGCGATCAAGATGGTGGCGTACGTCGCGATCGCCCCGGCCATCGGCGCGGTCGCCGACCGGATACCGCGCCGCGCGCTTCTGGTCGGCAGCGACCTCATACGCGCCTCGGTGGCGCTGATGCTGCCGTTCGTCGCTCAGGTCTGGCAGGTGTACGTCCTGGTCTTCGCCCTGCAGGCCGCCTCCGCCGCCTTCACCCCCACCTTCCAGGCCGTCATCCCCGACGTCCTGCCCGAAGAGCGTGACTACACCCGGGCGCTGTCCCTGTCCCGGCTCGCATACGACCTGGAGAGCCTGTTCAGCCCCGCACTCGCGGCCGCGCTCCTCTCCCTGATCACCTACAACTGGCTGTTCGCCGGCACCACCGCCGGCTTCCTGGCGTCGGCCACCCTGGTGGTCTCCGCCGTACTGCCGAAACAGGCCAACGCCCCGCGGACCGGCAGGCCCTACGCCAAGGCCACCGGCGGCATGCGGCTGTTCCTCGCCGACCCGCGGCTGCGGGGCCTGCTCGCCCTCGACCTCGCCGTCGCCGCTGCCGGCGCAGTCGTCACCGTCAACACCGTCGTCTACGTCCGCGACCACCTCGGCCGCTCCACCGGGGACGTACCGCTCGCGCTGGGCGCGTACGGCGCGGGCTCCATGGCCGTCGCGCTGCTGCTGCCCCGCGTCCTCGACCGCGCCGCCGACCGCACGGTGATGCTGCGGGGCGCCGCGCTCCTGGTCATGGTCTTCGTCGGGCTCGGAGTGCTCACCGCGGCCGGTACGGGTGCGTGGCGCTGGCCCGCCCTGCTCGCCGCGTGGGCCGCGTTCGGCGGTGCCTGTTCCCTGGTGCTCACCCCCACCGGCCGACTGCTCCGGCGCGCAGCACCGCCGGAGCAGCGCACCTCCGCGTTCGCGGCCCAGTTCTCCCTCTCCCACAGCTGCTGGCTGCTGACGTATCCGCTCGCCGGGTGGCTCGGCGCGGCAGCGGGGCTGCAGTCGGCCGTCGTGGCGCTGGGGGTGCTCGCGCTGACCGCCGTGGTACTGGCCACGAAGCTGTGGCCGTCCGACGCCCCGCAGCGGAGCTCGCACCTGCACACCACGCTGACCGCCGACCACCCGCACCTGGCCGACGCCGTACAGACCGGGGGCGGCTGGCGACACAGCCACAGTCACGTCGCCGACGCCCTGCACACCACCGGCCGGGTCCCCCCGGGCCACGCCGCTTCCCACTGACGCAGCGGCTGCCCCCCCCCCCCGCTACGGCCGCAGCCGACCTCGGCGTCCTCGTCCGCACGGGCCCGGCCGATCGCCACGTCGGGTCGGCCGATTCACGTGCGCTGATTTCCGGCCAACCGAAAGGGGAGAGAGCTGCGGGTTCACGCACGTCTCCGTCAGCAACGGGCAACGCAGGACCGCGTGCGGGAGGCGCCCCATGTCGCCGCATTCCGCGCAGTCGTTCAACGGTTCAACTGAACAGGTCATGTTGGATCAATGGCACCCAATTCGTCCCGCGCCGTTGCGGCCGTCACCGCACCGGCCCCATCAGCTCGTCCGAGCACCACTCCGTCCATCCGCAGGCTGACAGGCGTCGACCTCGCCCGCGGCCTGGCCGTACTGGGCATGTACGTCGCTCATGTCGGCCCCGACCCGATGGACGGCGGAACGCTGGGCTTTCTGGCCGAGACCGCGTACGGCAGGGCCTCCGCCCTCTTCGCGGTGCTCGCCGGCTTCTCGCTGGTCCTGCTCACCGGCCGTCCGACGCCCCGGACCGGCCGTGCGGGCCGGCAGGCGGTGATCAGGGTGGTGATCCGGGCCGCGGTCCTGTTCGCGATGGGCATCGCCCTCATCGCGCTGGACACCCAGATCGATGTGATCCTCGCCTGCTATGCGCTGCTCTTCCTGCTCGCCCTTCCGCTGCACCGACTGCGCGCCGGGACTCTCGCGGTGATCGCCGCCGCCAGCGCACTGGTACTGCCCCAAGACCTCTATCTCATCAAGGTCTCCATCGAGGAGGGGAACTGGGCCGACAGCATCACCGCCCTCGACCCGCTCGCCAGGATCACCGACTCGGACGGCTTCATCGAGATCCTCTTCACCGGCGCCTATCCGGTCCTCACCTGGATCCCGTTCGTGATCGCCGGCATGGCCGTGGCCAAGCTCGACCTCACCCGCGTACGCGGCCGCCTGGCTGTCGCGGGCGGCGTGCTGGCCGTACTCGGTTACGGCGGCTCCTGGCTCGCCCTGCACCTGGTCCCCCACGCGTACGCCACCATCGCCGCCCGCACCGACGGCAACTCCGCCGGCTCGGCCTGGTGGTCGGACACCGTCGGCGAACCCGACGGGGTGTTCCGCGAATGGCTCCTGGTGGCGGCGCCGCACAGCCAGACCACGTTCTCGATCGTGGGCAACACCGGCGTCGCCCTCGCGGTGCTGGCCGGCTGCCTCGTCGCCGTGGACCGTCTGCCGCGCGTACGGCGACTGGCCGCTCCCGTCATCGCGATCGGCACGATGTCCTTGACCTTCTACGTTCTGCACATCGTGGCCATCTGGGCACTGTGGGACGAGGAACTCCCCAGCAGCCTGCTCGTACTGGCCGCGTTCAGCCTGGCCGCCATGCTGCTGGCCGTCGCATGGCACCGGCACTTCCGGCGAGGACCACTGGAGTACCTGGTGCACAGCACCACCAGGCTTGCGGACCGCATCACGTGAGACGCCTCAGCGTGAGACAACGACCGAACCGATCCCTGGCCCCGTCGAGCGGGCCTGGAATTCCCGGAAAAGATGCGCGGCGAGCCTGAGTCGGCAGGGGTGGCGGGCCGGCGGCGGGGGGGGAAGGCACGAGCGACGGGCCGGCTGCGGGCCTCTCTGCCGAGGCCCGCAGCCGGCCCGTGAACCGCTCGGTCAGAGCCGGTCGAGGATCTTCTTCAGCTGCTCGACTTCGGTGGACTGGGCCTTGACCACGTCATCGGCGAGCTTCTTCGCCGTGGTGTTCTTGCCGTTCTTCTGCTCGTCCTTGGCCATGTCGATCGCACCGTTGTGGTGGTCGATCATCATCTTGGCGAACATCTTGTCGAAGTCCGTGCCCTTGGCGGCCTTGAGCTCCTTCATGTCCTTGTCGGACATCATCCCGGACATGCCGGTCCCCTCGGAGCTGCCGGAGCCGTGGTCCATCCCGGGCATGCTGCTGTGATCCATGCCGCCGCCGGGCGACGTGGGCTCGCCCCACGCCTTGAGCCAGGACTTCATCTTCTCGATCTCGGGGCCCTGGGCCTTCTCGATCTTCCCGGCGAGGTCCTTGACCTCGGCGTCCTTGGCGCGGCCGGCGGCGAGTTGCGACATCTTCACGGCCTGCTCGTGGTGGGGGATCATCGTCTGCGCGAACATCACGTCCGCGTCGTTGGCGGCGCCCGGTGCCGGGTTGCTCCCGGAGGTGGCACTCGCCGAGGGGCTCTTGCTCCCGTGGTCCATGCCGCTCATGTCGTCGTTGCCGCCACAGGCGGCGAGGAGAAGCCCCGCGGCGGCAACGGTGCCGACCAGGGCGATACGGCGCGTGCGCCGACGGTTGACGGTGCGCTTGACTGCGTTCATGACAAGAAACCTCGTGCTGTCTGTCGCTGTGGAATGACCGCTGAACAGGGATTACGGGCAGCAGAAAGTGCCCGCGGTGGTGTTCGGCCTATATCCGCAGGACTGACAGGCGAGCGAGGAGGGGCCTGCGCGGTGGCGGCTCGGGACGCAGGACGACCAGAAGGCCGGCACGAAGCCGTACCAGCCAGTCCGCCCTGCGGCGGAGCGCCGCCCAGAGGAGGCCGGCCAGGGCCCACGTGCCGAGCACGGCCACACACAGCGAGGTCATGTCCATCCCCGAGCCCGGGGCGTGGGAGGGCGCCTTCGCATCGTGGTCCGAGGCGTGCGGGGAGACCACGACAACCGGCGTCGCAGCCGCGTGCATGCCATGGTCCGCGGAAGCGCTCATGGCAGCACCGTGGGCGGCTGCACCCATCTCCATGGTCGCGCCGGTCCCGGAGGTGTCCTTCGGGTGACCCAGCGTGTGCATCACGAAGATCCCCAGCGCGAGCACGACGACGAGCAGCAGGTGCCCCCAGGCACCGGCCGCTTGTGTCTTCCGGCTCAGACGCACAGCTATGACCTCCGGACCCGACCCTACAGAAGGACTCCACCGCCTGCCCTCCGCCCCCACCAAGCACTGGAAGCCGAGTGGGAAGGTCACTCTCCGGATGCGCTTCGACGAGGTCGTCGCTCTCCGTTGACCGGGGCGCGGACCCAGCCTGCGCGCCTGCTGGATGTGAAGTGGCTCGGTGGGCATCATGACGGAGATGAGCGTCTGGGAGCCGGTGCTGGTGCTGCTCGGTATCACGGCTGCGGGAATCGCCCTCTTGTATGGACTCGGCGCGCTGCTGGCCGCGAGACTCAAGCCCCTGGAAACGGTGTCGTTCGCCGGCGGACTGCAGCCGCGAGAGCACGCGGTTTCCCGGTTCCATGTCCGGTGGTACCCCGTGACCATGCTTTTTCTGGCCTTCGACATGGAGATGCTCTTCATGTACCCCTGGGTCAGGGTGGTGAAGGAGATGGGCGCGACCGCGGTGATCGAGATGTTCCTCTTTCTGGGCGTCCTCTTCGCCGCCGTGACGTACGCCTGGCGCGAGGGCGCGCTGCGGTGGACGTGAAAGGCGCGGCGCGGCGGGTGCTGGCCGGCTCTCCGCCCGTCCTGCTTGTCACACTTCCCGGTGCCACCGCGGAGCGGCTGGCGGTCGAAGCCGGACTGCGCGAGCGCGGCTGGCCGTTGGCGGAGAGCCCGGCTGCCGCGGCCGCCCTGGTCGTGGCCGGGGAGCCGTCGGGTCCGCACGTCGAGTGGCTGGGCACGCTGTGGAGCGGCATGCCGCGGCCGAAGGCGTACGTCACCGTCGCCGGTGCGGCGGAGAGCGGGCGTGCCCTGGACGCCGTGCCCCGGCTGCTGATTGCGGAGCCGCTGGGTGCGGGCCCTCAGCCGGGGCCGCCGCACGGTGTCGTCTCTCCTCCGGAAGACCATGAGGTACCCGAGAGCCATGGCGGGCACGCCGACCACGGTGGGCATCACGGCGGCCTGGTCGCCGGTTTGCCGATGGCTGAACGCGCCGACGATCGCGACGGATTGAGACTCGACCAGCTGCACCTTTCGCTGGGCCCGGCCCTGCCCGACTGGCCAACGGGGCTGATCGTCGACGTCGTGATGCAGGGAGATGTGATCCAGCAGGCCGAGGTGCGGCCGGTGCCGGGTGGCCCACCGGCTCAAGGCTCCTTCTGGAATGAGCCGTGGCAACGGGCCGCACGCGGCGAGCCGGTGACGCGCGGCGCCGCCGAGCGACGGCGCTGCGCGGCCCACCTGGACAGTGTCGGCAGGTTCCTCGCCGTCGCCGGGTGGTCGGGCCCCGCCGCCCGGGCCCGGCGGTTGCGCGATGCGGTGCTGGGCGGCGCCGGTCGCGAGGAGCTGGTCGGGGAGGTACGTCCGCTGGTCCGGCAGGTCGATGGCTCACGGACGTTGCGGCGGCTCACGACCGGGATCGGGCCGCTTCCCGCAGCCCGCGCGAAGAGCGTCGGGGTGACCGGGCCGGCGTTGGTCGCCGATGGGGACGCGCACGCCCGCGTCTGCGTATGGCTCAAGGAGATCGAACGCAGCCTCTCCGGACTGGAGGACGCGCGTGCCCTGGCTGTCGATGCCGAGAACACCGAAAACACCAAGAACACCGAGAGCACGGTGGGGCCGCGCGGCCGGTGCGACGGCCTCCTGTCCCCGTCGCGGGCTCTGCTCGACGCGCTGCCCGGCCTGTTGCGCGGTGCCGAGTTCGCTTGTGCCCGGCTGATCGTCGCGAGTGTGGACCCCGATCTCGACGAGCTGCAGGGGGCAGGTCATGGCTGAGTCGGCCGAGACTGCCGGCACCGCACCGCTGTGGGCCGTGGTGCTGCTGCCCGTCGTACTGACCGTTGTCGCCCTCGCGGCCGCCGGATTCGACGCGGTGCTGAGCGCGGGTGCCGAGCACGGCCGGGGCGCCGGCCGGGGTGCCCGTACGCTCCGGGCCGCCGTGGCCCCCGTACGCGAGGGGATCGCGCTGCTGGCCCGGCAGCGGCGCCGTACGACCGCGGACGACGCGGCGCTCGGCCGCATCGGGATCGCGCTCGTACCACTGGCCGCCGTGCTGGCGGCGGCCGTCGTGCCGTGGGGCTTCCGGGCGGTGACCGATCCGGTCGTCGGCATCGTGTGGTTCAACGCGATGGAGGCGCTCGCCTGGGCGGCGGTGTGGCTCGCGGGCTGGGGGCCCAACTCGGTGCTGTCCCTGATCGGCGGGTACCGGTTCCTCGCGCAGGGCCTCGCGTACGAACTGCCGCACATGTTCGCGCTCACCACGGCCGCACTCGGCGCCGGATCGCTGCGCGTCGGCGAGGTGGTCCGGGCCCAGCAGGGAATGTGGTTCGTGGTGTGGATGCCGGCCGCCTTCGCCGTGTACCTGCTGAGTGCGTGTGCCATGGCGTTCTGGGGACCGTTCGGGCATCCGCTGGGGCGCGATGTGGCGGGCGGCGTCGTGGCCGAGTACAGCGGCGTCGACCGGCTTCTGCTGCTCGGCGGGCGGTGGCTGCTGCTCGTGGCCACCGCCGCGTTCAGCGTGCCGCTGTTCCTCGGCGGCGGGCACGGCCCCCTGCTGCCTGCCTGGGCCTGGACGGTGCTCAAGACCGCCGGTGTGCTGGCGCTGCTGATCGTCGGCCGACGGCTGGTGCCGACGCTGCGCATGGAGCGTTACATGGAGTTCGCATGGCTGGTGCTGGTACCGCTCACCCTGCTCCAAGCCCTGGTCGTCGCCGTCGTCGTACTCAACCGATAGCGAGAAGGAGCACAGCCATGCCGGACGTCGCAGTCTTCTGGGCCCTCGGCGCGCTCGCCGTCGTCAGTGGCGTCATGGTGTTCCGCTTCGACTCCATGGCCCGTGCGACGTACGCGCTGCTGCTCTCGTTGCTGTGCGTGGGCGGCCTGGTGATCGTGCTCGGCCTCGATTACCTGGGCGTGGTCGTCGTGCTGATGATGACCATCGAGATGGCCATCATGGCCGTCTTCATGGTGATGTACATGATGAACCCGGCCGGGCTCATGCCGATGTCGATGCTGCACAACAAGAAGGGCGCGGCCGTTCTCTGCACTCTCGTCTTCCTGCTGCTGGCCGCGGGCATCGTGCTCGCTCCGTGGCCGAAGCGGAGCGGCCGGCCGGCCGACGACCCGACGAAGGCCCTCGGCACGGCGCTGATGGGGCCGCACATTCTGACGATGATGACGCTCGGCTTCGCGCTGTTCGCCACCATCGTCGCCACGGTGGTGCTGGCCACCCGCCGCGGCCGGTACGACCGGTTCGGCGACGATCTGCGGGCCCGCACCGCCGACGATCCGGTACGCGGAGGGGTCGGCCGGTGAGCCTGGAACTGTTCCTCCTGCTGGCCGCCGCGCTGTTCAGCGTCGGGCTGTTCGGCGCGCTGACCCAGCAGTCGATCGTGATGCTGATGATGGGCCTGGAGCTGATGCTGGGCGGGGTCATCCTCGCGGCCGCCGCCGTGTGGCACTACGTCGCGCCTGCCGCGACGGACGGGCAGGTGCTGGTCGTGCTGGCGGTCACGGTCATGGCCGTGGAGATGGCCATCGGGTTCGCCGTCGTGACCGCGCTGTTCCGCGCGCGCGAGGTGGACGTGACCGACGAGGCCGCGGAGCTGAAGGCGTGAGCGCGCCGCTGTGGGCGTTGATCACCGTACCGCTCGCCACCGGCACCGTACTCGTCATCGCGGGACGGCGGGCCGACCGGGCAGCGCCTGCTGCGGGCGTGGCCGCAGCCGCCCTTGCCCTCGGCCTGGCCCTGCTCGCGGCCTTCCGGCAGCCGTCCGTCTCCGCAGCGCTGCTGGCGGACCTGCCCTTCGGACTGGCCGCGGACGGGCTGTCGGGCGTGCTGGCGGTGACGGTCGCCGCGGTGACCGTGGCCGTCCTGCTGTTCGGCGTCGGCGACATCGGCCCCGGCGAGGCGCGGGCCCGGTTCTTCGGCCTGATGCTGCTCTTCAGCGGGGCGATGCTGGTCACCGTCACGGCCACAACCCTGCCTGCATTGCTCATGAGCTGGGAGGTCATGGGTGCCACGTCCTGGACACTGATCGCCTACCGGTGGCAGGACACCGTACGGGTGGCGGCGGCGGGAACCGCGTTCCTCACCACCCGCGCCGCCGATCTCGGCCTCTACCTGGCCGCCGGAGCGGCGGTCGCCGGCGGGCGGACCGAGGCGCTCGGCGACCTCGACCGCCTCTCCGGCCCCTGGCTGCACCTCGCGACGGCAGGTGTCGTCGTCGCCGCGTTGGGGAAATCGGCCCAACTCCCCTTCAGCTTCTGGCTGTCCAAGGCCATGCAGGGGCCTGGTCCCGTCTCGGCGCTGCTGCATTCCGCCACGATGGTGGTCGCCGGCGCCTACCTGCTGATCAGGCTCGGGCCGCTGCTCGCCGCCGCCGGCTGGGGCGCGGACGCGGTCGCCTGGACCGGCGCCGGCACCGCGCTGGCGCTCGGACTCGTCGCGGCCGCACAGCGGGACCTCAAGCAGCTGCTCGCCGCGTCGAGCTGTGCCCAGATCGGCTTCATGGTGCTGGCGGCCGGCGTCGGATCGACGGTCGGCGGCACCCTCCAGCTCATCGCTCATGCGGCCGCGAAGAGTCTCGCCTTCCTGGTCGCGGGCTACTGGCTGACCTGGCTCGGCACCAAGTCACTGCCGGAGCTGCGCGGCGCCGCCCGCCGTCGACCGGCCGCCGGGATCGCGTTCACGGTGGCGGCTCTCGGCCTGGCCGGGGTGGCGCCCCTGTCGCTCTGGGCCGCCAAGGACGTACTGCTCGCCGCGGCCCTGGAGCGGAGCACCGGGCTGTACGCGGTGGGGCTGGCGGCCGCCGCGCTCTCGGCGGTCTACAGCGCCAAGGCCCTCTGGTACGTCTGGCAGCCCCGGCCCGACCGGCCCTCCCGGCCGGACCTTCCGCCGTACGCACGGCGGACCGTCCCCCGGCTCCCGGCCTCGCTCACCCTCCCCTTCGCCGCCCTGTCCCTGGCGACCGTGGCCCTCTCCGCCCTCGTCCTGCCGCCCGTGCGCGAAGCCCTCGCGCGCACTCTCGGCGTCACGGGAACGATGCCCAACGCCTGGGAGTTCGCCCTCAGCGCCGTCCTCGCACCGGCCGCCGGCGCGGTCGCCTGGGCCTGGGGCGCCCGGCGAGTCCCGCTCCCAACCCCCGTCATCCGTTGGGTCTCGGGCTGGCTCGGACTCGAACGCGCCGCGCACGCCGTGTGCGTACGTCCCGTGCAGCGCCTGGCCACGGCCCTCGCCGCCTTCGACGACCGGGTCCTCGACCGCGGCGTCGAAGGGCTCGCACGCGGCACCGTACGGCTCGCCGGCGTCATGAACCGCCACGCCGAAGCGGCCGTCGACGGCGCCGTGCAGGGCGTGGCCGCCGTGAGCCGTGGGCTGGGCCGGCTCGCCCGGCGACCGCAGACCGGCCAACTGCACACCTACCTCGCCCAGGCCGTCGCGGCCTGCACCGTCCTCGCCGTCGTCCTCGTCCTCGTGAGGTGACCGCCGTGCTCACGGCCCTCGTCCTGCTCCCCGCCGCCGCGGCCGTCCTGCTGCTGTGCCTGCCGCGCAGCACCCCGCGTACGGCCTTCCGCGTGGTGTGGGTGGCGGTCTCGGCAGCCGTGCTCGCCCTGGCGCTCGCGGTCTGGGCGGGCTATCGAGACGCCGGTGGCATCCAGTACGAGACCCACGCACGCTGGATCCCGAGCGCGGGCATCGGCTACCACATCGGCGTCGACGGGCTGTCGCTGCCGCTGCTCGCCCTCACCGCCGTCCTCTTCCTCGCCTGCTCGGTCCACGCGCTGCGCGGGACGCACCGCGTCCGCGAGTTCGCCGCGCTGTTCCTTTTTCTCGAAACCACGTGCCTGGGCCTGTTCGCGGCGCTCGACCTGATCCTGTTCTTCGTCTTCTTCGACCTGTCGATCGTGGCGATGTACTTCATCATCGCGGGCTGGGGGCACAAGGGTGCCGGCCGCGCGGCGCTGTACTTCTTCCTCTACACGTTCCTCGGCTCGCTCGCCCTGCTGCTCGGCTTCATCGGCCTGTACCTGGCGGCCGAGCCGCACACCTTCGACATGGTGGCGCTCACCGCGCAGAACCCGCTCGCCGGGCGGTCCGCGTACGGCGCCCTGGTCCTGCTCGCCCTCGGCATCGGGCTCGCGGTCAAGACCCCGACCGTGCCCTTCCACACCTGGCTGCCGCCCGCCCACACCGAGGCGCCTGCCGAGGGTTCGGCGATC
The DNA here is from genome assembly GCF_000718305.1 of Streptomyces niger. Lineage (GTDB taxonomy): Bacteria > Actinomycetota > Actinomycetes > Streptomycetales > Streptomycetaceae > Streptomyces > Streptomyces niger. Next base: position 80,487 of record NZ_JOFQ01000012.1, on the reverse strand, counting down.
CTCGCCGGGGTGCTGCTGAAGATGGGCACGTACGGGTTCCTCCGAATCGCCCTGCCGATGCTGCCGGAGGCCTGGCGTTCGTACGCCCTCGTCTTCGTCGTGGTCGGCGTGGTCTCCGTGCTCCACGGCGCGCTCGTGGCCCTCGCCCAGACCGAGTTCAAGCGCATGATCGCGTACACCTCGGTGAACCACATGGGGTACATCGTCCTCGCGATCGGTGCCGCTGCGGCCGCCGGTGGCAGCACGGGCGACGCCCGCCGGCTGGCGGTGACCGGGGCGACATACCAGATGGTCAGCCACGGGCTGCTGACCGGCGCGCTGTTCCTGCTGGCCGGGGTGTTGTACGAGCGGGGCCGTACGTACGACATGGGCGCGTACTCCGGCGTCGCGGCCACCGCACCGGTCTTCGCCGCGCTGACCGGCGTCGCGGCGTTCGCCTCGCTGGGGCTGCCCGGATTCTCGGGGTTCATCGCCGAGTTCCAGATCCTCACCGGCAGCCTCGGGCCCCGCCCGGTCGCCACCGGCCTCGCCGTACTCGGCATCCTCCTCACCGCGGCCCTCTTCCTGCGTGCCCTGCAACGCATCTTCCTCGGCCCGCTACGGCTGCCCGAAGCACCCGGCACGGCACGCCCGTTCGCCGACATCCGTGCACACGAAGGCGTCGCGATCGTGCCCCTGCTGGCCCTCGCCGTCGTCCTCGGTCTCGCTCCGCGCTTCGTGCTCGATGTCATCGAACCCGCGTCGCGCGACGTGCTGGAGCTGCTCGCCCGATGAACGAGAACCCGCTCGACCTGTTGCCCGAGGTACTGCTCGGCGCCTCGGCCGTGCTCGGACTGCTCCTGGGCGCCTGGCTGCCGCGCCGTCGCCAGTGGCTGACGGGCGCACTGGCGGCCGTCGCCTGCGTGGCGGGTATCGCGGCCGCCGTCGCCGCCGCGCCGGGCCCCATGGCGGCCTTCGACGGTGCCTTCGCCATCGACCCCGTGACCGCCACCGCCCGCGTCGTCATCCTCGGCGGCACACTCCTCGTCCTCGTCCTCGGCCGTATCGCCTACCGCGCCGACCCGCGCGAGACCGAGTTCTACGTCCTCCTCCAACTCGCCGCGCTCGGCGCACTGCTGCTGGCCGGCGCCCAGGACCTGCTGCTCCTCGCCGCCGCTTACCTGCTGGCGAGCGTCCCTTCGTACACGCTGGCCGGCTTCCGGAAGGACGGGCCGGGCACCGAGGCCGCGCTCAAGTACTACGTCGTCGGGGCGCTGCTCGGTGTGATGATGCTGACCGGCATCACCGTGCTCTTCGCTGCGGGCCGTGCCACCGCCTACCCGGCACTCGCCGGGGGCCTGGCCACCGCGCCCACCGGACTCGTCGCGGCGGGAGTGGTGGGACTGCTCGCGGGAGTCCTCTTCAAGGCGGGCGGAGTTCCCTGCCACTTCTGGGTGCCGGACGCCGTGCAGGGCAGTACGCCTGCCGTCGCGGCCTTCCTCGCCACGCTGCCGAAGATCGGTGCCCTGGCCGCGCTCTACCGGCTCGCCGCGGTCCCCCTGTCCGCCACCGACGTGCCCTGGCCGGCGCTGATCGCCGTACTGGCCACCGCCTCCATGACGCTCGGCAACCTGGCCGCGTTCTTCCAGACCGACGTCAGGCGGCTCCTGGCGTACTCCACCATCAGCCAGGTCGGCTACCTCCTCATTCCGATCGCTGTCACCGGCCGCAGCGACCAGGCCCAGCCCGCACTGCTCTACTACCTGGCGGGTTACGCCCTCACCAACCTCGGCGCCTTCGCCGTCGTCTGCGCCCTCCCCCGCGCACGCGCCCTCGACGACTACCGCGGACTGCTGCGCCGCCACCCCGCCCTGGCGCTCAGCCTCGTCGTCTGCCTCCTCGGCCTGCTCGGCACCCCGCCCACCGCCGTGTTCCTCGGCAAGCTCCAGGTCTTCACGGCGGCGGTCGACGGCGGGTACACGTGGCTGGCCGTCGTGGCGGCCGTGAACACCGTGGCATCGCTCTTCTACTACCTGCGGTGGATCCAGCCGGCGGTCGCGGGTGCCCGTGCCGATGCCGATGCCGGTGCCGGTGCCGGTGCTGATGCCGGTGCTGATGCCGCGCGGACGCTCACCGTGCGGCGCCCGGCCGCTCTGCTCGCCTGCGCCGCCGCGGCCGCGTCCGTGGTCCTCGGTATCGCGGGCGGCCCCGTACTCGACCTGCTCGGCGGGCCACTCGTCCGCTGACCGGGGCTCCTCCCCGGCATGGATCGCGTACTACGCTCGCATAGTAGGCACGGCAGCTCGGGAAGGTGGACACGGTGGCCCTGGGGGCACTGGAGAACGACGTCATGCAGGCGTGCTGGAACGAGAAGCGCCCGATGTCCGTGCGACAGGTGCTGGATGTGCTGAACGAGAGACGTCCACAGCCGCTCGCGTACACGACGGTGATGACCGTCATGACCCGTCTCGCCGAGAAGGGCATGCTCGACCGCACGCGTCACGGCCGCGGATACGAGTACACGCCGGCTGTCCCCGACGAGGCCGCGCTCGCCGTACGAGAGGTGTTGCGCACGCACGGGGAGAACGCGGTCGCGCATTTCGCGGCCGAGGCCTCCCTCGATCCGGAACTGCGTGAGCGACTGCGCCGACTGCTGGAGGACTCCCCGTGAGGGACACACCGCCGGTTCGCCCCAGTTCTCTACTACATTCGCAAGGTAGTTACTACGCAGCCGTAGTAGCTTGCCGGCGTCACCTGCCGAAGGGAGCCGCAGCCATGGCCGCAGCCACGAAGAAGTCGCAAGTGAGGCACCCGCTCTTCGCCCGGATCTACCCGAAGATCAACGCCTTCGCGGAAGCGCATGGCGCCCTGAAGCACCGCCAGGAGCTACTCGCCGGCGCCACCGGACAGATCGTGGAGGTGGGCGCCGGCACCGGCGCCAACTTCCCGCACTATCCGGAGCAGGTCGACCAGGTCATCGCCGTGGAGCCCGAGCCACGGCTGCGCCAACTGGCCGAGCAGGCAGCCGCGAAGACATCCGTGCCGGTGGAAATCCGTGCGGGACGGGCGGAGGACCTGCCGCTGCCGGACGCTTCGGTCGACGGCGCGGTGCTCTCTCTGGTCCTGTGCTCCCTCCCCGACGTACGCCGGGCACTTTCCGAAGTGGCACGCGTACTCCGGCCGGGCGGTGCGTTGTACTTCTACGAGCACGTCCGCTCCGGGAATCCCCGGTTCGCCCGCAAGCAACGCCTGCTGAACCCTGTTTGGTCCCTCCTGGCAGGTGGCTGCCGGCTGACCCGGGACAGCCAACAGACCATTGTCGACGCCGGGTTCGCCATCGAACGCGTACGGCACTTCGATTTCCTGGTCAACGGACGCACGACGCCGAGCTCCCCGTGCATCATCGGCGTGGCCCGGAAGGCCGGGCCGGCGCTGCCGGGAACGGCGTCCGGTGCCGCGCATGGTGATCAGGCACTCTGAGCACCGATCGCCCGCACGCAGAGGCCGCCATGTCGCCCGAAGACACCGGTCGACGCACCGGCCCATGTCGACCTCGTGACGGCGGCCGAGGAGGAGTGCCGTGCTGACTCAACGCTGACTCGGTGCTGACTTCGTGCTGGCTTGGTGCTGGCATTTGCCGTCAGAGCTCTCCGGCGTCACGGAGAGTGACTGACGCGACAGGACCCTCGCCCGGCTCGGCCGGGCCGCCCTTACACCTCTCCCGCGCCCTCGAACCACGTGGGTGCGTCCTCCGTGGCCTGCTTGATCCGGTCGAGCGCGAAGGCCTCCATGGGCGGCAGCGCGTCCCGCTCGAACCAGCCGACCTCCAGCGACTCGTCGTCATTGACGCGGGCCTCGCCGCCGGTGGCGCGGCAGAGGAAGCAGATGTCCATGAACTGGCAGCGGTCTCCGTTGGGGTAGGTGACCGGCTCCAGGGCCTGCACCAGGAGGAGGCGCTCCGGGACGCAGTGGACCGCGGTCTCCTCCAGGACCTCGCGCACGGCGCAGGCGGCGGGCTGCTCGCCGGGGTCGGGGATGCCGCCGATGATCGACCAGCGGCCGCTGTCCGCGCGGCGGCCCAGCAGCACCCTGCCCTCGTCGTCGAGCACGATGGCGCTGACACCGGGCATCCAGAGCAGCTGGTGGCCTGCGGTCGCGCGGATTTCGCGGATGAAGTCGGGTGTCGCCATGGACCGCACCCTAGCGAGCGCCCGGCAGCGGAACGAAATGCTTCGGGCGCGTTACGGGCCGTTCCGTCGCCGGGCGGCAGGCGAGCCGGCCGGTGCCGCGGGCCGTGGGCTGCCGGCTGGGCGTGGTCGAGGGGCCGCAGGCCGGGGAGGACCGTCAGGCCGGGCCCGGGGTCGGTTTCGGGCGGAGGCCGAGGCGGGAGCGGATGCAGTGGACGGCGGCCTCCGCGTCGTCGACGGTGACGGTGAAGGTGCGGCCGTCACCGAGACGGAGGATCACCGCCTCGCCGCGCCGTACGATCACACCCGTGCCCTGCTCGGGGCGCCAGCGGTAGCCCCAGCCGCCCCAGTGGCAGGGCGTGACGCGGGGCGCGAAGTCGACGTCGACCACGTGCGAGAGCGGGATGCGGCGGCGCGGCAGCCCGATGTGGCCGCAGCGCACTTCGAGGCAGTCCTTGTCGACCCGTACGGCGACGTGGACGAAGGCGAGCGTGCCGAAGAGGACGAGCAGCCCGGCGGCGACGCAGCCGACGACGGCCATCACCAGCGGGGTCACGCCGGACGTCCAGGCGTTGTCGACCGCCAGCTCGATGCCCAGTGCCATGCACGCCGCTCCGGCGGCGGCGAGCAGCCACTGGAAGCGGTTGGTCGCTCGGCCGTGCCAGACCTCGGGGACGGCGGCGCAGGGCGAGTCCTGCGCGCCGTTGCTGTGGGGGGCAGCTGCCCCCTCCTGGGGGTGGTCCCTCATGGTGCGCAGCGTACGCGTCTTCCCGCCGCCCGGCAGCGGGCGACGCGACTTCCCGTGACGCGTGGGGCAGGGGGCGGTGACTGCGTTCGCGGAGGCGGAGCCGATCATTCAGTCGGTGCGCTCCGACATGGGGCAGAACCGTTGCGTGCCGAGCCTGTGAAGGGCGCTCCCCCTGGAGGGCCCAAGGGCGCGCCTAACGGGTCGGTTGCGCCGCGGCCTCTCCGGGAGCGGGGACCGCGGCACCCGTAGGAGCGGCGGAGCCGGCGTCCGTACCGGCGAGCAGCCGGCCCTCTTCGTAGGCCAGCGCCGTCTCCGGGAGCGTGCCCGCGCGCCCACTGAGGAGGACGGTCAGCTCGCGACTCGGGGTGGCCGCGGGAGCCGGCTCGGCGCCGATGCGCCGGAGCGCCTGGGCGGCGACCGCTTCCGCCGAGCCGTACAGGGTGAGCGCGGGGGCCGCCGGGCGCTGCAGCGCGTCCCGGATGCGGTCGGCGACCAGCTCGTAGTGCGTACAGCCGAGGACGACGGAGCGTACGTCCGGCGGAGTGAGGGCCGCGGCGGCGGCGACCGCGGCGGCGATCGCCGCGTCGTCGGCGGCCTCGACCGCGTCGGCGAGGCCGGGGCACGGCACCTCGGCGACCTCCGTGTCCGCCGCGAACGACCGGATCAGGCCCCGCTGGTACGGGCTGCCGGTGGTGGCAGGCGTGGCCCAGATCGCCACCGGGCCGCCGGCGGTCGCCGCCGGCTTGATCGCCGGGACGGTCCCGATCACCGGGAGGTCCGGCTCCAGCTCGGCGCGGAGCGTGGGCAGCGCGTGGACGGAGGCCGTGTTGCAGGCGACGATCAGGGCGTCCGGACGGTGCGCCGCGGCGTGCCTGGCGACGGCGAGCGCGCGCTCGGTGAGGTCGGCCGGGGTACGTGGCCCCCAGGGCATGCCGTCGGGGTCGGAGGAGAGCACGAGACCGGCGTCGGGCCGCAGCCGCCGTACGGCCGCGGCGGCCGCGAGCAGGCCGGAGCCGGAGTCCATGAGCGCGATCTTCACCCGGACACTTTACTCAGCCGGGCCGGGTACGGGCCGCACCGGGCCGGTTCCACGGCGGACGATGCGCCATGGGGCACACTGCCCGGGTGGCTGTGATGGCGTGGATCGCTGGGGCGTCGCTGGTGGCGTGGGGCTGGCTGCTGGCGGGCCAGGGCTTCTTCTGGCGGACGGACGTACGGCTGCCGCCCGGCACCGACCACGAGCCGCCGGACGGCCGCACAGGGCCCGTGCAGGGCCGTCGGGAGCCGCCCGCCGAGTGGCCCTCCGTCGCCGTCGTCGTGCCCGCGCGGGACGAGGCGGACGTGCTGCCCGTGAGCCTGCCGTCGGTGCTGGCGCAGGCGTACCCGGGGCCCGCCGAGGTCTTCCTCGTCGACGACGGCAGTACGGACGGCACCGGTGAGCTGGCCCGGGCGCTGGCGGCCGAGCGCGGCGGGCTACCGCTGACCGTGACCTCGCCGGGCGAGCCCGCCCCGGGGTGGACGGGCAAGCTGTGGGCGGTACGGCACGGCATGGCGCTCGCCCGGGAACGGACGGACGCGGAGTACGTCCTGCTGACCGATGCGGACATCGCGCACGGGCCGGACAGCCTGCGCGCCCTCGTGTCCGCGGCCCGTGCGGCCGATCTGGACCTGGTGTCGCAGATGGCGCGGCTGCGGGTGGCGGACTTCTGGGAGCGGCTGATCGTCCCGGCGTTCGTGTACTTCTTCGGGCAGCTGTACCCGTTCCGCTGGGTGAACCGACCGGGCGCGCGTACCGCGGCGGCGGCCGGCGGCTGCGTCCTGCTGCGCCGGGACGCGGCCGAACGGGCCGGCATCCCGGAACGCATCCGGCACGCGGTGATCGACGACGTGACGCTGGCCCGCGCCGTGCAGCGCTCCGGGGGCCGGCGCGGCCCCGGCTCGGGGCGGATCTGGCTGGGTCTCGCGGACCACGTGCACAGCGTGCGGCCGTATCCGCGCCTGGCGGACCTGTGGCGGATGGTGGCCCGCAGCGCGTACGCACAACTGCTGCACAGCCCGCTGCTGCTGGTGGGCACGGTCCTGGGGCTGGCGCTGGTCTACCTGGCGCCGCCGGTGGCCCTGGTCGCGGGCCTGGTGGGCGGCAGCGTGCCGGTCGTGGCCCTCGGGGCGCCGGCCTGGGCGGTGATGACGGGCACCTACCTGCCGATGCTGCGCTACTACCGTCAGCCGCCGTGGACGGCGCCCCTGTTGCCGTTCACCGCGCTGCTGTACCTCCTGATGACCGTCGACTCGGCCGTACAGCACTACCGGGGGCGCGGCGCCGCCTGGAAAGGACGGACGTACGGGGCGCCGCCTTCAGGCGCGGGGGCCGCCGGCCCTGAAGAGGCGTCGGAGGGCGCCTAGCGGCGTGACCGGGTGCGGCCCCAGGTCGCGTGCGGTGTGCGCGAGCCACGTCCCGAGCGCCTCACTTCCGGCCCGGCGCCCACCGCATGCCCCAGCCGTACGCCTGGTCCACCGTGCGCTGCGGGCTGACGCCCCGCTCGGGGACGAGGTAGCGGGCCTCTCGTTGGATGACCAGTTCGCTGCCGGTGTTGAGGAGCAGCGCCAGTGCGCACACGTTGGAGGGCACGGTGCACTCGTCGAGGGAGAAGTCGACGGGCGCGCCCCGCTGCGGGGTGAGCGTGACCGTCGCCTTCAGGTCTCCAAAACTGCGCGCGCCTTCGTAGATGGTGACGAAGAACAGGATCCGCTTGATGAGGTGCTGGTGGTCGAGGCTGACCGTGAGGTTCTCGCCGGAGGCCACGGCACCGGTGCGGTCGTCGCCGTCGAGGTGGATGTAGGGCGGCGCGTGCAGGGAGCCGAAGGCGTTGCCGAGGGCCTGCACGACGCCCTTGCTGCCGTCGGTCAGTTCGTACAGGGCGCCCAGGTCGAGGTCGAGGGCCGCGGGGCCGGCGAGCGCGCGGCTCAGCTTGCGGCCCCAGCCGGATGTCTGCGGCGCCTGGCGCATCTGCCAGTTGAGGTTTACGCGCAGCGCGCCCGAAGTGCCCCCTTGCTTCGTCAGCGAAACCGCGGGGGCGTCCTTCGTGAGAGTGACTTTCGAGAGACGTACGGGGGTGGGGGCGGACGGGGTTGCGGCACGCGCCGGGGGCGGGGGAGTTGACGCCTCGGGTTGACCCTGCGTCATCGAGTGCGCCGGTGCCGGGCTCGGGTCGTCCACGCTGATCCCGTAGTCCGTGGCCAGCCCGGCCAGCCCGCTGTCGTAGCCCTGGCCGATCGCACGGAACTTCCAGCCGCCCTGCCTCCGGTAGAGCTCACCGAGGACGAAGGCGGTCTCCACGGTGGCGTCCTGGCTGTCGAACCGCACGAGCTCGGCACCACCGGGGGCCGCGGCTTCGGTGCCCAGAGGGCCGGTGTTGCCCGTATTCGTGCCCGTCGCGTCGAGGACCCGGACGCTCAGCTCCGGTACCTGGCCGAACGTTCCGCCGTCCGCGGAGGCCGCGAGCACCACCCGTTCGATCGCCGGTTCCACGGCAGCGAGGTCGACGGCGAGGACGTCGGTGGCGGCGCCGGCCGCGGTCCGCTTGCCCTCGTGGCGCACGGCGCCCGAGGCGTGCGCCGGCTGGTTGTAGAACACGAAGTCGCCGTCGTCCCGCACCTTGCCGCCGTTCAGCAGCAGCGCGGACGCGTCCACGTCCGGGACGCCCGGTCCGGGGCGCCAGCTCAGCTCGATCCGTACCGCGCCGGCTTCCACCGGAGCGTTGCCGCCCTTGGGCATCGACATGGCCGCCTCCTTCGGTTCCACGCTCCCGCTTCGGGGGGCGCCGCCTCCCAACCTAGGGGGTCCGCGACATCCTCCGGCTCCCGTGAAGAGGGCAAGATTTCACCTGTCAGTGAGCCGGGCTTTACACGATTCAAACGGGTGTTGGCGACCGATTTTCCCAGGTTCACCCACATTAGTGATCCGCCACCACTACCGACACGTAAAACAACCCTCTTTTCAGGCTCCCCAACCAGCACATCGTGGGCTTAACTTAAGAGGCATGACCTCCCCCCGCTCTACCTACGGCGGCGGCTACTACGCTTCGCCCTCCTCCTTCCCGGACACCCCGATCTACGACAGCCTCGTCGCCGAGCGCGGCACACCCCAGATCGCGCCGATCAGGGTCCAGCCTCCGTACGACATCGGGTCGTCGTCCTCGTACTCGGCACCGGCCCTGCCGGCGCTTCCCGCACTCCCCTCCGGCCCCTCGCACACGCCCGCCCAGCAGGGATATCCCGGCCAGGCGCCGATGCAGCCCGCGCCCACCCCGTACATCCCGCAGCAGTCCGCGGGACCGCAGGGTCACCCGGGCCAGCACCAGCAGCCCCGCCGCCCGATGAGCACCGGCTATGAGGCGATGCGCCCGGCGGCCCCGGTCGCGCCGCGCCCCGCTCCGTACGAGGACCAGTACGGCCGCCCGCAGCATCCGCGCGGCTACTGACGCCGACGTCCGGACAACTGTCCTGCCACCCGGTCGCTTGTCCGACCCGGCTGGCAGGATGGGCACATGCCGAACTCACGTCTGCGCACCCTCCAGCTGTATCCGGTGAAATCGCTCGCGGGCATCGCCCTGAGCTCCGCCGACGTGGAGCCGTGGGGCCTGTCCGGGGACCGGCGCTGGATGGTCGTCGACGAACAGCGGCAGCTCGTCACGCAGCGGTCCCGGCCGCGGCTGGCGCTGGCCGTCGTGGAGGCCGGGCCTGACGGGGGAATCAGGCTCAGCGCGCCGGGGATGGCGGACCTGTCCGTGGAGGTCCCCGCCCCCGGCGCGACCGTGCCGGTGCGGGTCTTCCGCGACAAGGTGGAGGCCGTGCCCGCGTCCGAGGCGGCTGCCGACTGGTTCAGCACGTATCTGGAAACCGAGGTCACGCTCGTTCACATGGATGACCCGGCCGTCCGCCGGCCGGTGCACCAGGACTACGGGCGGCCGGGCGACACGGTGAGCTTCGCCGACGCCTTCCCGCTGCTGCTCACCACCGCGTCCTCGCTCGACGCGCTCAACTCCCTCATCGCCCAGGGCGACCACGCCGACGAGGGCCCGCTGCCGATGGAGCGCTTCCGGCCGAACGTCGTCGTCGAGGGCACGGCGCCGTGGGCCGAGGACGACTGGCGGCGGGTCCGGATCGGCGAGGTGACCTTCCGCGTCGCCAAGCCCTGCGGGCGCTGCGTGGTGACCACCACCGACCAGCGCACCGCCGAGCGGGGCAAGGAGCCGCTGCGCACGCTCGCCCGGCACCGCCGCTTCGGTGACGACCTCGTCTTCGGGCAGAACCTCATACCCGAGTCGCGCGGCACGCTCCGTGTCGGCGATCCCTTCGAGGTCCTGAGCTGACGTCAGCAGGTGTCCGCATGCTGCCGCGCCTTCCGGAGCGCGTACGCCGCCGCCCGCCGCGGTGCGCGGTCCAGGGGCGCGGCGCAGCCGGCGTACGCCCATTGCTGTGCGCACGGTGCGCCCCTCGCCAGCCGCATTGCGGGGGCCTGTCCGGCCTGCCTAGAGTGAGCTCACAGCGGTTGCGACAGGGAGACTCACTTGCGGAGGACCTCCGGGGACGCGACGGAGCATCGCCTCATCCCGGTGCATCACATGGGACCGGGCGATCACGCCTTCGTCAGTTACGACAACGACGAGGCCCGCTGGGATGTCCTGACCGCCTTCACCCGGCTCGGCCTGGCCCGGGGCGAGCGCGTCATCGTCTTCCCGCGCCCCGGCCTCTCCGAGGAAGAGGTCCTGGCGCGACTGGACTTCCCCCACCGCACCACGGCCACGGCCCGCATCGAAGGACAGTTGGTGCTCAGCAGCATGCGCCGGCTCATCAGCCCCGATCACGTCTTCACGGCGGACCGGCAGAGGAGCCGGCTGCGCGAGGAGACCGCACAGGCGGTCGCGGAGGGTTACACGGGCCTGCGGACGTTCATCGACATGCACTGGGTGCCGGAACTGGACGCGGACGTGCGGACGATGATGCACCGCGAGTCGCACGCCGAGGACCTGTTCACGGGCCGCCCGTACAGCGAGATCTGCGCCTACGACCGGCGCTGGTTCACGCCGGAGGTGCTGACCGCCATGGCTGAGGCACACCCCCGCAACCTCCTCGAGAAGCTCGGCGCGCTGCGTATGGAGCGGACTCCGGACGGTGCGCTGCGCTTCGTGGGCGAGGCCGACGCCGCCACGAAACGGCCCTTCCTCACCGCCCTCGAACTCGCCCTCGTGCAGAGCGCGGGCGCCGGCCGGCTCACCCTGGACCTGGTTCCGCTGCACTTCCTGTCGGTCGGCTGCGCCACCGGCCTCCTCACGCTCGTCCAGGATGCGAGCGGTCACCACCGGGTCGAGGTCCGGTGCGGTCCCGTGCAGCTGCGCCTCCTGCACCGACTGGGCGCGACGTCGATCCCGCGGCTGACCCTGTCGGAGGTGGCGCGCCCGTGCTGACCCCCGAGTCCGCCCGTCCTCAGAGCACGGGCGCCGAAGCGAGCGTCAGGTACCTGCTGCAGCGGCGGTTCACGGCCCGGCTGCTCCCCCAGGTACGCCTGCTCGTCGAGGAGTGCGCGGCCCGTGAGGGGCTGGCGGAGCCGCGGCGCGGGGAGTTCGTGCTGGCGGTGGACGAGGTGGCGAGCAACGCCGTGGAGCACGCGGGCGGCAGCGGCCGGCTGGTCCTGCGCCGGACCGACGACGAGTTGGAGTGCCTGGTCATCGACTCGGGCCCCGGATTCACCGAGGCCGTCATCCCCGAGCTGCTGCCGGGGCTGGACGGTGCGCCCACGGGGCGCGGGCTGTGGATGGCCCGGCTGGTCGCCGACCGGCTGTCGATCTCGCCGGGGCCCGTGGACGGCGCGATGGTCACGCTGGCCGTACGGCTGTTCTGAACACCTCGGGAAGGCCGCTGGACGGCCGCTGAGCGCTTCGGCGCGGCCGCCTGTGCGGGCGGGGACCCGGCCGGTCTCCCAGGCCTCCTCGCGGCCGTCTCGCGATCTCCCCGCCGTCTCCACCGCGTCCGGCGGCGATAGGATGGAGGCCCGTACCGGGTGGGTGCCGGATGCCCAGCGCCCCGCAGCGCCCTGCCCCTCCCGCACCACGCGCCCTGCCGCAGCGGCCGCCGCGGAGCACGGTCATGTCCCGTGATTTTGCTCTCCACTTCGCGAAAACCGTGCATGAAGGGCCCGGATTGAGGTAGTTACGCACACGGAAGGGGGGTGCCGGACAGTGCGCGCGATGAGTGGGGTGTGGCGTTGGCGGCGGAACCCGCTGCGACGCAGAACCGATCTCGCCGAAGCATGGCTGGCGCTCGCCGCCGCCGTACTGATCGTCATCGGGGGCTCGGTGGCCGGCTGGGCGACCGCCCGCAGCGCCGACGGGGCGCTCCAGCAGGGCGTGCGGGCTCAGCAGGCCCAACGGCACCTGGTGTGGGTGCAGGTGGACCGGCTGCTGCCGCATCCGCCCGTGGACCCCGACCCCGAGACGGCCACCCGCCGCGACGCGCACCGCAGGGTGCTCGCCAACTGGCGCGGCGTGGACGGCAGCCGGCACCTCGGTCCCGTCGCGGCACCCCGCCCCGTGGAGCCCGGTGACCACTTCCGTATCTGGACCGACGACCGCGGCCGGCCCACACCCCGCCCCATGGACGCCTCGACCGCGAGCTCCCATGCGGTGCTCGCCGGGCTGGGCGCCGGCGCGCTGGCCGGTGCCGTCGTCGAGGGCGGTCGCCGGCTGGTGCTGTGGCAGCTGATGCGCCGCCGGTACCGCCACTGGGACGAGGCGTGGGAGCGCGCCGGTCAGGACTGGGGACGGGCAGGCGCCGGCAGCTGAGCCGCCCCGCCGCCCCTCGTGCGGCGACCGTCGCCCCCTCATGGGCAAGCCGGCGACCACGTCAACTGCCTTGCCCGGAGCGCGCTACGGTGGTGCAGCCAGCCGCTCGGCTGGGGCCTGCGCAGCCCGTACGCGGACATACACGCGCGTACCACCGCGGGCCGGAAACAGCCGCACGAGGTGGGGGCACGACATCGCCATGGCACAGGGCTCGGTCCAGGTCACGCACTCCGGGACGTCGCGCTGGCGGCGTCGCACAGGGGAGTACAGCTCCCTGGCCGCCGCCCTCGAAGCCGCCGGGGACGGTGACGTACTGACCGTCGCGGCCGGCACCTACCGGGAGAACCTCGTGCTGCGCCGTGCGGTGACGCTGCGCGGGCCCGACGGGGCGCGCGGTTCCGTGCGGATCGCCCCGGCGGACGGCGTGGCGCTGACCGTACGGGCCTCGGCGACCCTGGAGGACCTGCACATCGAGGGGCAGGACTCGGCGGCGCCCGCGCTGCTGGTGGAGGACGGCGCACCGGAGCTGGCCGGGCTGCGCGTGGTGACGCGGTCGGCGGCCGGCATCGAGGTGCGCGGCGGCGCCCGGCCCACGGTGCGGCGCTGCACGGTCGACAATCCGGGCGGCGTGGGCATCAGCGTGCTGGATGAAGCGGGCGGCCTCTTCGAGGAGTGCGAGGTGCTGGCGGCCGGGCAGGCGGGCGTAGCGGTACGCGGCGGGGCGCATCCGCGACTGGAGCGCTGCCGGGTGCATCACGCGAGCGGGGCCGGCCTGTCGGTGAACGGCGAGGGCAGCGCGGTCGAGGCGATCGGCTGCGAGCTGTACGAGATCAAGGGCGCGGGCGTGCAGGTCGCCTCGCGCGCGACCGGGCACCTCACCGACTGCACGGTGCACCGCACCTCGGCGGACGGCGTCACGCTCGACACGGACGCGGTGCTCACGGTCGCCGACTGCGACATCCACGACATACCCGAGAACGCGCTGGACCTGCGGTCGCGTTCGGTGCTGACGCTGACCCGCAGCAAAGTGCGGCACTTCGGACGCAACGGCCTGTCCGTATGGGACCCGGGCACGCGGGTGGACGCCAACCAGTGCGAGATCCACGACAGCACGGGTGACTATCCGGCGGTGTGGGTGAGCGACGGCGCGACGGCCGTCCTGGACTCGACCCGAGTGCACGACGTGCCGGACGCGCTCTTCGTGCTGGACCGCGGCTCGCGGGCGGATGTGGTCGATTCCGATCTCGCGCAGGTACGGAACACCGCCGTCTCGGTCAGCGACGGCGCAACCGTACAGCTCGACGACTGCCGCATCCGGGAGGCCGCGACCGGCGCGTGGTTCCGGGACCACGGCAGCGGGGGCACGCTCTCGGGGTGCACAATCGAGGACACCCGGACCGGCGTGATCGTCACCAAGGGCGCCGACCCGAATGTCGAGCGCTGCACGGTGAGCACGCCCACCGAGGCGGGCTTCTACGTGTCGGCGGAGGGGCGCGGCACGTTCCACAGCTGCCGGGTCACGGGCAGCTCCGGATACGGCTTCCACGTCATCGACGGCTGTCGTACGACGCTGACGCGGTGCCGTACGGAGCGGTGCGCGCGCGGCGGGTACGAGTTCGCCGAGGACGGGCCGACGGCGGTGGACTGCACCAGCGACGAGAGCCGGATGACGCAGTCGGCGGCCGTAGCGGCGGTGCCGGCCGTCCCGCCCCCGCCGACGATGCCGCCGACGACCGCCCCCGCCGTGCAGCCCGCGGCCACCACGGGCCTGCTGGGCGGCGCCCCCGCGGCGCCCGCGGCGGCCACGGCGACCGCCGCTCCGGTCACCGACACCCGGCCCTCCGAGGAGGTCCTCGGCGAGCTGGACACGCTGGTCGGCCTGGAGAGCGTCAAGCGCGAGGTACGCAGCCTGATCAACATGATCGAGGTGGGCCGGCGCCGGCAGCAGGCAGGCCTGAAGGCGGCCTCGGTCCGCCGCCACCTGGTCTTCACCGGCTCCCCCGGCACCGGCAAGACCACCGTCGCGCGGCTGTACGGCGAGATCCTGGCCTCCCTCGGAGTGCTGGAGCGCGGCCACCTCGTGGAGGTCTCCCGGGTGGACCTGGTGGGCGAGCACATCGGCTCGACGGCCATCCGCACCCAGGAGGCGTTCGACCGGGCGCGCGGCGGGGTGCTCTTCATCGACGAGGCGTACGCGCTGTCCCCGGAGGACTCCGGGCGGGACTTCGGGCGCGAGGCCATCGACACCCTCGTGAAGCTGATGGAGGACCACCGGGAGGCGGTGGTGGTCATCGTGGCGGGCTACACCTCCGAGATGGAGCGCTTCCTCGCGGTCAACCCGGGTGTCGCGTCGCGTTTCTCGCGGACCATCAGGTTCGGCGACTACGACCCCGAAGAGCTGCTGCGGATCGTCGGACAGCAGGCCGAGGAGCAGGAGTACCACCTCGCTGACGGCACCTCCGAGGCGCTGCTGAAGTACTTCACCGCGCTCCCGAAGGGGCCGTCGTTCGGCAACGGGCGCACCGCCCGGCAGACGTTCGAGGCGATGGTCGAGCGACACGCGGGCCGGGTGGCGCAGCTCCCCGACCCCAGTACCGACGACCTCACGCACCTCTACGCCGAGGACCTGCCCGCACTGCCCTGAGGCGCGGCGGGCGATGCCCCCGGGGCGGCCTCCCGCTCGGCGGCCGGCCCGCCGGGCTGCGGCGGCACCCCGGGCGCCAGATGGGCGAGCAGCTCGGCACGCGTCGCGTCGAACAACGGGTCCGCCTGGTAGTCGCCGTGACCGAGGATCTGGGCGGGCAGCGGGTGCTGGAGCGTGCGCCCGAAGACGAGCGGGTCGCGCAGCGGCCCGCGGTCGATCACGGCGCCGTCCTCGCAGGTGAGGCGGACCGGGCCGCCGATGGGGTCGGTGAAGCGCCACAGGTTGCGCCAGGCGTCCATCTCGCGGTGCAGCCCGGTGAGCGCGGACGGCCCGAAGAAGGCGGGGAACCAGCGACCGTAGAGGCGCTCCAGCGGTGAACCGTACGTGAGGAGCGCGACCCGGCTGCGCGTCACCGGGTCCAGCTGCCAGACGGCGGCAGCCGCGAGAACGCTGCCCTGGGAGTGCCCGGAGAGGACCAGACGGCCGTCGTGGGTCTCGGTCCAGGTGGCCATCCGCCAGGTCAGGTCCGGTACGGCGCGCTCGGCGTAGCACGGGGGCGCGAAGGGGTGCGCGGCGCGCGGCCAGAAGGTACCGACGTCCCAGAGGATGCCGATGGTGCGGCGGGCCGACTGGTCCTTGTAGGCGCGGCGCCCCATGGCGAGCAGCAGGACGACGCCGGCGCCCATCAGCCAGGAGCCGAGTGCCTGTGCGGTCTCGGCGATGGCGTCCACGAAGACCGGCGCGTCGTCCAGGGCGCGACCCGGCGGCAGTCCCGTGAGGTGGGCGCCGAGCACCGCCCCGGTACCGAGTACGAAGGTGGCGGCGGTGATCACGCCGATCAGCAGTGGCGCCCGGTCGGTGAGTCCGGCGCGGGCGATGGTGCCCGCGATCCGCCGGGCGCGCTGCGCGTCGGGCTTCTCCTCGTCCTCGTACAGGCCGGGGATGTCCGGGAGGACCCTGCGGCGGACGGCGAGCACCTGGAAGGCGGCGACCACGACCAGGACGAGCACGAGGATCAGCAGGACCGGGATGACCGAGGCCTGCCACGAGAGGAGCACGGGCGGGCCCGCCATCGGGGCGTGCGGGTCGCCGGGGGTGGCGCCGCGGTCCAGCCAGTCGGCGGCGCGCTGGGCCACTCCCCCGGTCAGCACGCCGCCCAGCGCGCAGGCCAGCAGCGCGACGGAGGCGCCGGCCAGTCCCCCGGCCGCGGTGCGTTCCGTGCCACGCGCGGCCTTCTGGAGCACCGCGGCGGTCAGCAGCAGTCCGACGACCAGGGCGCCTTGTAGGACGGCGATGACGGCGAAGGTGCTTTCCCCGGGAAGGTGGCCGGAGGAGGTCCAGCCGGAGCGTGCCCAGGCGGTGTGCAGGGCGGTCAGCGCCAAGGCGCCGAGCGCGGCCCACGGCAGCCACCGCACGATGGGCCGGTCGGTCTCCACGTCGGGCTCCGCCTCGCTGCGCGCGGTGCGGCAGACGATGACGGCGCTGAGTACCGCGAGCACGGCAACCAGCGCGGCCAGGGCGTACCCGGTCCAGCGCAGCACCCCGTCGGCGCCGGTCCTGGCGTCGGCGTCGTGCGCGGTCAGCAGCAGGGCGGTGGCGATGGTGAGCAGCCCCGCCGCGGCGTGCGCGGAGCGCAGCCGGGCGACGACGCGGCGGCCGTACCAGAAGCCGTCCAGGCAGAGGGTGGGCCGCTCCGAGGGCGGGGTGTCGCGCGAGGCGCCGGGGCGGCGCGGCGGCGGGGAGGCGGATTCGTACGCGCTCCACGTACGGTGCGAGAGCCACCAGAGCAGGCCCACGAGGAGCAGCGGCATGGTGGCGGCGACCACGAGGCGGCGGCCCGGCAGGCTCCACCAGCCGTCGTGCGCGGTGTTGAGGAAGCCGAGCCAGGAGCGGTCGGCGGAGCACGCGTGGCTGCCCGCGCACTGCCAGGCGATCAGGTCCAGGGCCACCTCGCACGCCCCGGCGGCGAGCAGCACGGTGAGGGTGAGCGCGAGGATGCGCACGAGGACGTCGTAGATCCGCTGCGCGGGATGGCCTCTGGGTGCGGCGGGACGCATCCAGTGGGCGAGGTTGGCGACCATGAAGGGCAGCAGGATCAACCAGAGGGCGCGGCTGCCGTTGCCCGAGGTGAGGTTGCACCAGACGTACGCCTCGCGGACCGGTTCCTCGGGGGCGCCCTCGTGCGGGTCCGGAGGGCGCTCCTCGGCGTCCGCGTCGATGGTGCGGCGGTAGATGGCGGCGGTGTCGTCGCCGGTGACACGCACGACCCGGGGGTCGTCCAGCATCTCGGCGGGTGTGGTGCCGCCGACGCCGTGCACCAGCAGTTCCAGGGCGATCCGGCGTGGTCTGTGCGCGGCGGCGGTGTCCCCGTCGCCGTCCGGGTCCGGCGTGGTTGCGGGCGCGGACCGGTGCGTGGTGTCCACAGTGCTTCCCCCGTTGTCCGTACGTGGATGTGCGTCCCGGATACTTTCTTGCCCGTCCCGGCGCCGCATTCACCTCATCCGGCTCCGGGAGTCCGTGTCGGTGCCTCGTGCGAGGATGTCTCCGAACAGCAGCGCTGGTGCGGCACGGCGCGCGATGCATGGGGACGAAGGGACAGGCCGGGTGAGTGACAACCAGAACCTCCTCGCCGAGCAACGGCGTGCCCTGATCCTGGACGAGGTGCGGCGGCGCGGCGGCGTCCGCGTCAATGAGCTGACCCGCAAGCTGAGCGTCTCGGACATGACGGTCCGTCGGGACCTGGACGCGCTGGCCCGTCAGGGCGTGGTGGAGAAGGTGCACGGGGGCGCGGTCCCGGTGAGCGAGCCGAGCGCGCACGAACCGGGATTCGAGGCCAAGTCCGCGCTGGAGCTGTCGGCCAAGGAGGCCATCGCCGAGGCGGCCGCGCAGATGGCGGCGCCGGGCAGCGCGATCGCGCTGGCGGGCGGCACGACGGCGTTCACGCTGGCCCATCAGCTGCTGGACGTGCCGGACCTGACGGTGGTGACGAACTCCGTCCGGGTGGCTGACGTCTTCTATGCCGCGCAGCGGGCGGCGGCCGGTGCCGGGAGCCCGCGCCCCGGTGCGGCCACGGTCGTGCTGACGGGTGGCGTGCGGACGCCGTCGGACACCCTGGTGGGGCCGGTCGCCGACGCCGCGATCCGCTCGCTCCACTTCGATGTGCTCTTCCTCGGTGTGCACGGCATATCCGTCGAGGCCGGGTTGTCGACGCCGAATCTCGCCGAGGCGGAGACCAACCGGCACTTCGTGCGGTCCGCGCGCCGGGTCGTGGTGGTCGCGGACCACACGAAGTGGGGCACGGTGGGGCTGAGTTCGTTCGCCTCCCTGGACCAGGTCGACGTACTGGTCACCGACCCCGGGCTGCCGGCGCGGGCCCGCGCCGAGTTCGCCGAGTTGCCGCCGCGCCTGGTGGTGGCCGGTGAGCCGGAGGACGACGCAGACATGTGACGGGACGCCAGCTATGGTGTGCGTCGCCGGTATGTTCGACAGTGGGTACCGGCCTCGTCACTCTGTGCAGGGGGTGCTCGTACCGATGATGCGCCGACTGAGCCCCGTGGGGCTCGACTTCGCCGAGTCAGCGCCGCTGCGAATGGTCTTCGCGGCCGGGCTGGCCGCGCCTCCGGATGCGGTGTACGCCGCGCTCGCCGACGACGTCGGCTCCTGGTGCGCATGGTTCACCGGCGTCTCCCGGATCGCGCCCACCGACGACGGCAAGGGCCGCTCGGTGCGGCTGACGGGCGGCACCCGCTTCCGCGAGAGCATCATGGCCGCCGAGCGCCCCGAGCACTACGCCTACCGCGTCGACGAGACGAACGCCCCGGGCCTGCGCGCCCTGCTGGAGGACTGGCGGCTCACCCCCGGCCCCGACGGCGGCACGCTCGTGCGCTGGACGTTCGCCGCCGACGGCCCCGCGCCGTTCCGCACGGTGATGCAGGTGAGCCGTCCGATGCTGGGCCGCGCCTTCCGCGACTCGATGCGGCAGCTGGACCGGCGGCTGGTCACGGTCTGAGCGGCTGGTCACGCTCTGGACGGCCGCCCCGTCACTCCGGCCAGGCGCCCTCGGCGAGGAAGGTCTGCAGAGTGCGGGCGTACGGCGTGATGTCCAGCCCCTGCTCGGCCAGCCAGGCGTCGGAGTAGTACTTGTCGAGGTAGCGGTCGCCGGGGTCGCACAGCAGCGTGACCACCGAGCCCGTACGGCCCGCCGCGACCATCTCGGCGACGATCCGCAGGGCGCTCCACAGCCCCGTGCCGGTCGAACCGCCCGCCTTGCGGCCGATGGCCGCCTCCAGGGCCCGTACGGCCGCCACGCTGGCCGCGTCCGGCACCTTCATCATGCGGTCGATGGCGCCGGGCACGAAGCTGGGCTCCATCCGCGGCCGGCCGATGCCTTCGATGCGGGAGGCGGTGCGGCAGTCGGTCTCGGCATCGCCGTTCAGCCAGCCGTCGAAGAAGCAGCTGTTCTCGGGGTCGGCGACGCAGACCCGGGTGTCGTGCTGCATGTAGTGCACGTAGCGGGCGATGGTCGCCGACGTGCCGCCGGTGCCGGCGGTGGCCACGATCCACGTGGGGTTCGGATACCGCTCCAGGCGCAGCTGCTGGAAGATCGACTCGGCGATGTTGTTGTTGCCGCGCCAGTCCGTGGCCCGCTCGGCGTAGGTGAACTGGTCCATGTAGTGGCCGCCGGTCTCGGCCGCCAGCCGGGCGGAGACGTCGTAGACGGTCCGCGGGTCGGCGACGAGGTGACAGGTGCCGCCGTGGAACTCGATCAGACGGGTCTTCTCCCGGCTCGTCGTCGCCGGCATCACCGCGATGAAGGGCACCCCGATGAGCTTGGCGAAGTACGCCTCGGAGACGGCCGTGGAGCCGCTGGACGCCTCGATGACCGGCTTGCCGGGGCGGATCCAGCCGTTGCACAGCCCGTAGAGGAAGAGGGAGCGGGCGAGCCGGTGCTTCAGGCTGCCGGTGGGGTGCGTCGACTCGTCCTTCAGATAGAGGTCGATGCCCCACTGCTCGGGCAGCGGGAAGCGCAGCAGGTGGGTGTCGGCGCTGCGGTTGGCGTCCGCCTGGACCTTACGGACGGCGTCCTTCAGCCAGTCGCGGTAGGCGGTGTCGGTGCGGTCGACGTCGAGGGTCGACAGCGGCGCCCCTTCGGGGGCGGCCGGCGCGGCGCAGGAGCGGCCGGCGTCGCCCGTGAGGCCGTCGTGCCGCCCGTCCATGTGCTGTGCGGTACTCATTGGGCGTACTCCTCGCGGTCGTCCAGCCCGCCGCGGCCGCCGGGCCCGGCTCGATCATAACCATCCGTCTCACGCTTCTCACCTGCATAAACAAGGCTTTGAGCAGCCCCAAGAAGCAGCGTGGGTAACCGTGTTCGACAGGCCTGCGACCAGGGGAACTGGTGCCCGGGCCGCGATCCGGGCAGACTTCTTGGAGGGCGGGGGCCTCACCCCGAGCCATGTGTGTCGAGGAGGCGGTGCTCCATGAGGGAGCCGGAGTTCAACGCGACCGGTGTGCGCATCGAGCGCTGGCTGCGTTCGTTGACCCGCGCGGGTCAGGTCATCATCAGGGACGGCAGGCTGGCGCTGCTGACGAGCTACGGCACGGAGATCGACAGTGCCCCGCTCGCCGCGGTACAGGCCCATCGCCCACGGCTTCTCGCCCGGGACCGCGCCTTCGCCACGCTCAACGGCCACCGCTACTCCCTGACCATGGGGGCCCCTGAGCGCTTCATGGACGCCGTGCGGGCAGCGGGCGCGGCGCACACCTGACGGCCCGGCCGGCGGGCGGACACGACACGACGACGGGGCCTGCGGGCCGCGTACGGGCAAGGGCGGGGCCATACGGGTCCGTATGCGGGGGAACGCCGACTGCATTCGAGTGAAGTCCGGTGGGACGCGCTGGGGTTGCGTACGGCCTGCGGTTGCGGCCGTACGGGAGCGGGCCGACCCTGGTACTCGTATCACCGAGGGTTCACCAGCGGTGACTCTCCGGTGAACGGGACATCGCCGGACCCGGTCCTCGCGCTCCGTAGCGGCGGGCGCGCCCGGCCTCACCAGGGGAGTCGCGGTCGTGATCAGGCAACCCAGCAGGCACTGCGCGGTGGAGCTCCAAGCCCTGCCGGCACGCATCGGACAGATGCGCAGAATCGTATCGGCACAGCTCCGTTACTGGCGTCTCGACGCCTTGATCGACGCCGCGACCCTCGGGGTGACGGAGCTGCTCGCCAACGTCCATCAGCACGCCGTTCCCAGTAAGCAGTGCACGGTCGAACTGTCCGTCCTACTCGACCAGTTGACCGTGTCGGTACGTGATTTCGACCCCCGCATGCCGCGCCCCACCGCGGCCGGGCCGCTGGACGTCGGCGGTCGGGGCCTGACCCTGATCGCCGAGCTGAGCGAGAGCTGGGGCGCCCGTCCGGAGGACAGCGGCAAGGTCGTCTGGTTCACGCTGCCCGCCCTCAGTCGCGGCCGGGAGGAACCGGGCCACACGCTCACCGGACTGCCGACGGAACCATCGGAGGCGGAGCACGCGGAAGCGAGCGGCGCCGCACGGCCCGCACGCGGCCTGCACGTAGGCTGAGCGCCCGGTCCCCTTGGGGGCCGGGCGCTCAGCCGTTCGCGGGACGACCGTCACCCCTGCGCCAGCGGGAAGAACAGGAACCAGGGTCCGGGACCACCGCCGGGCCAGGGGTTCGCCAGCACATCCATCATGATCAGCCCCTCTGGAGAAGTACGTCCCCCCGAGGGCTCTCTCGCGAGACACTGTAACTACTGGTATGTACATTACCTCTATGGCCATACCTCAACGCCTTGCAGAGCCCCGGTCCGCCGCCCTTCGTACTGTCCTGGGCGACCTGTCCCCCACTGCGCTCCGGGGTCGCTGTGACGCCCACGACCACCTCTTCCTCACCAGTCCGCAACTGCCCGGACAGGAGCTGGACGATCCCGTGGCCGCGGCAGCCGAACTGCGCGCCTTCAAGGAGGCGGGCGGCGGCACCGTGGTGCAGTGGACGCCCTACGGGATGGGGCGCCGCGCGTCCGAGCTGGTGCGGCTCTCCCGGGAGACGGGCGTACAGATCGTCGCGGCCACCGGGCTGCACCAGGCGGTGCACTACGCGCCGGACCTCCTCGACCGGGTGCGGGGCGACCTGGCGGCGCTGTTCGTCGCGGAGCTCACGGAGGGCATCGGCGGGCCCGGAGGCCCGCGGGCCGGCCTCATCAAAGTGGCCGGCGGCTTCCACGGCCTGGACGCGCACGCCCGGCACACGCTTGCCGCGGCGGCCGAGGCGCACCACGCCACGGGCGCGGTGGTCGCCGTCCATCTGGAGCTGGGCACCGGGGCGCTCGACGTGCTGGACCTGCTGTGCGGCACCGCGGGCATGGCGCCGCGCCACGTGGTGCTCGGGCATCTCAACCGCTTCCCCGACACCGCCGTCCATCGCGCGGCGGCCGAAGCGGGTGCCTATCTCGCCTTCGACGGCCCGTCGCGAGCCCACCACGCGACGGACTGGCGGCTTGCGGAGGTGCTGGCCGGGCTGGTCGACGCGGGGTTCGGGGACCGGGTCCTCCTGGGTGGTGACACGACCACGGCGGCGGCCCGTTCTGTCGACGGCGGGCCGGGGCTGCCGTACGTCGTGAACGCGCTGCCGCGTCGCCTGGAACTCACGCTGGAGAAGGCAGCCGTCGCGCGCATGCTGACGGACAACCCGGCGCGCGCGTTCGCCACGGAGTGGCGGGCCTGAGGCCGCAGAACGGGCCGCCGGCCGCCCGCTTCGCCCCGTCGCGAAGCTCACGGAGGGCACGGCCGGCGCCCGGGCGCGAGCGACGGCGCGACCCGGGCGGACGGTGTCCGGACAGGGCCGGCGCCCGGCGGCACGGCCGCGTCTCGGCACGACCGGGGACACGCCCCGGCCGGGAACGCGGCCTGTCAGCCCGTCGCTTCGGCTCCGAGGACGATCAGCGGGTCGTCCAGCACCGGCTGCCAGGCCAGTTCGGCGGCGCCGACCAGCCCGTTGTGGTCCAGGGTGCAGGGCAGGATGGGCACGCTGCCGCTGCGCCCCCACAGGCTGCGGTCCGCCACGACGGCGCGCAACCGTTCCGGGTCGGCCTCCAGGAGTGCGCGGTGCAGCCCGCCCAGGATGATGCGGTCGGGGTTGAGGATGTTGACCAGGCCGGCGATGCCCAGGCCGAGCCGGTCGATCAGCAGCTCCCCCGCCGCCCGAATGGACGGATCGGCGTACTCCTCGCGGAGCAGGTCGGTCGCCTGCTTGAGGAGCGAGCCCTCTGGCCCCGGGGGGCGGCCGGCCGCCCCCAAGAAGGCGAGCGGATCGGCCTCGACGTCCAGGCAGCCGCGGCTGCCACAGTGGCAGGGAGCGCCCTCCGGGTTGACGGTGAGGTGGCCGACCTCCAGGGCCAGCCCGGAACTGCCGCTGTGCAGTCGCCCGTCCAGGACCAGCGCACCGCCGACACCGCGGTGACCGGACGCCACGCAGAGCAGGTCGCGGGCGCCCCGTCCGGCCCCGTGGCGGTGTTCGGCGAGGGCGGTGAGGTTGACGTCGTTGCCACTGAAGCCCACGTCCGGGGTGACGCCCGGTACGCCCGCTTCGGTCAGCGCCCGGAGGAACAGCCGCCGTACGGGGGCGCCGGCGGGCCAGGCGAGGTGCAGGGGGTTGAGCGCCTCACCGTCCGGCTCGGCGACCGCGGACGGCACGGCGAGGCCCGCCCCCAGGCAGCGCCGCCCGCTGTCGCGCAGCAGCCCGGAACCGGCCCGTACGGCCTCGGAGAGGATGTGGGCCGGATCGGCCGGAATCGTGCCGCAGCCGGACGTGGTGGCCACGATCCGGCCACCGAGCCCCACCAGTGCGACCCGGTAGCCGTCCGCGTGGATCTGGACGGCCAGCACGACGGGCCCCTGCTCCGCGATGAACAGCCGGTGCGAGGGGCGCCCCTGGGTGCCGGCGGCGGCGGTCGGGTGCGCGTCGACGGTGATGAAGCCGAGCGCTTCGAGTTCGGCGGCCACCGCACCGGCCGTCGCGCGCGTCACACCGAGTTCCGAGGTCAGGACGGCACGCGTGGGCGCGCGTCCGGTGTGTACGAGCTCCAGCGCGGGTCCGAGCGCGCCGCGGCCCCGCTCCAGCCTGGTCGTCCGAGTGTGGGTCACGCCGTCCATTCTGGCTTTGTATCCGACATGAACAAAACACGGCCCGCCGCCTCACGGAAACCGCCCCGTCGCGCACCGCACACCGAGACGCTACCTGCCCTCGCCCCGTACGGACGCACGCGTCCCTCGGTCCGTATGCGGGCTGTCGACCGGCCGGCGCGCACGCGGCCGGAACCGAGCACTGACATCCGCCGGCGCCGCCTCGATACTTGAGTACGGACACCGCCGCGTGAGTACGAGAGCGGATGTCCGTCCCGCCCGGAGCACGTACGACTGGACGCGTACCGCTGTATCCGCACTCGGCCCGCCCCTGGGGGGACACATGAACGCGACGCCCCGGCTCCGCGATCCCGAAACGCTCCGCCTGCACACGCACCCGAAACCCTGGTTGCGCGACGTGGGGCGGCTGACCTTCGGCAACCCCGTTTCGCGTGTCTATCTGGCGCTGTTCGCCGCGGCGGTGGTCTTCGCCGTCGTCGACTCGCTCTTCGTCGGCCGGCCGGACGCCTCCATGTCCGGCGTCTGGGCCGCGCTGCTCACTTCCCCGACCCTCTTCCCGCTGTGGTTCGCGGGGGACGCGCTGTGGCCCGACGCGGGCGCGCCCGCGTGGTACACGATCACGACCCTCGGCATCGCGGCACTGCTCAACGCGCTGCTGCTCGGCCTGGTCCACCGCGGTCTGCGTCGCCGGCCCGCCGCGACCGAGGCCGTTGTCAGTGGCGGCTGG
Organism: Streptomyces niger; assembly: GCF_000718305.1. Classification (GTDB taxonomy): domain Bacteria; phylum Actinomycetota; class Actinomycetes; order Streptomycetales; family Streptomycetaceae; genus Streptomyces; species Streptomyces niger. The sequence continues at coordinate 55,205 of NZ_JOFQ01000012.1, read as the reverse complement.
CACACTCAGCGACATGGAGATCACTGACTTCGTCGAAATCCTCCGCGCGGAAGGCCAGTTGCTGGCCGATGCCGCGGACAAGGCAGGCCCGGACGCCTCCGTCCCGGCCTGCCCCGACTGGCAGGTACGCGACCTGCTCACGCACATCGGATGCGTCCACCGCTGGGCGGCGGGGTACGTCACGGGCGGCGCGCCGGAAGGCCGTATGCCGTGGCCCGAGGCGCCCGGCCTGGACGGCCCGGAGCTGGTGCAGTGGATGCGGGACGGCCATCGCGCGCTGGTCGAGGCGCTGGAGTCGGCGCCCGCCGACCTGGCCTGCTGGACCTTCCTGTCCGCCCCGTCGCCGCTCGCGTTCTGGGCGCGGCGGCAGGCGCACGAGACCGCGATGCACCGCATCGACGCCGAGGCGTCCCTGGGCTCGGGATTCTCCGCGCTGGACCCCGCGTTCGCCGCGGACGGCATCGACGAGCTGCTGACCGGCTTCCTCGCGCGCGACCACGGCCGCGCGCGCACGGCTCGCGCGAAGGAGTTGTATATACGCACCTCGGACGCGCCCGGCCCGGACGGCTCGGGCAACGCCGCCTGGCGCGTGCGGCTTTCGGACGCGCCGCCGCACGCGGAGCGGGTGACGGCGACCGGAGGGGACGCCGGCGCGGCGGAAGGGGCGAAGGAGACCGGTGGCCCGGCCCCGGACTGCGTACTGGAAGGCCCCGCTGCGGATCTCTACGCGATGCTGTGGAACCGCCTGCCGTGGGAGAGTTCGGCCGCCGTGACCGTGACGCCGGACGACGACGGCTCGTTCCCCCGGCTCTGGCAGGAGCTCTTCGCGATCTGACCGCCACCGCCGTCGATACGACCGCCACCGCCGTCGAGCGGACCGCGTTCGCCGTCGAACGGCTCCGTGCCGACGCCCCGCTCCACGCTGTCGAGCGGCTGCTCCGTGCTGTCGACCGGCTCCGGTCCTCAGCCCGCGAAGGCGGGCTGTTCCAGTCCCCGGCCGGCGCCGGGGACGACGAGCACCGAGCCCTCCAGCGGGTGCCGCGGGGTGCCCTCCTGCGCCGTGGTGATGAAGAGATCCGTCAGGTCGCTGCCGCCGAAAGCGCAGGCGGTGGGGCGGCCTACGGGAAGCTCGATCGTGCGGTCGAGAGCGCCGTCGGGCGTGTAGCGGCGCACCTGCCCGCCGTCCCACAGCGCCACCCAGACGGCGCCCTCCGCGTCCACGCACAGCCCGTCCGGGAAGCCCGCGCCCTCCTCGATCTCCACGAAGGCCCGCCGGGTGGGTACGACCTTCGCGGCCGTGCCGACCGCGTCCCCCGCGTCGAAGACGTCGATCCGCCGGGTCGGGGTGTCGATGTAGTACATCAGCCGGCCGTCCGGGCTCCAGCCGATGCCGTTGCTGACCGTGACGTCCGACAGCGCCGGCTCCGCGCTGCCGTCCGGCGCGATCCGCGCCAGCGTGCCGCCGCCCGCCGCCTCGTCGTACCGCATGGTCCCGGCCCACAGCGCCCCGTCGGGGGCCACGGCCGCGTCGTTGCCCCGCCGTCCCGGCACGACCTCGTGCGCCAGCCAGGAGAAGGCCCCGCCGGCGTCGTAAGCGCCCACCCCGTCCCGGAGATTGACGACCAGGCCACCGCCGGCGCGCGGCTTCGCGGCGCCGACGTGCTGTTCGGTGACCATCACGGTCCGGCGGCCGGTGGCGGGGTCGTAGGTGTGCACCCGGCAGGTGAGGATGTCGACCCAGATCAGCCGCGCCTCCGCGGCGTCCCACGTCGGTCCCTCCCCGAGCCGCGCACCCGACCGTACGGCAACGTCCCAATGCCTCATGACCGCTCGCCTTCCTCCGGCGCCGGTTCGTCCGGCGCGCGTACCCGCGGCACGAGGCGTGCGCCACTGCCGTGCATGCGCTGGTCCCGGCCGGTGACCGGCCGGGCACGCTCAGCCTATGAGCGGCCGGAGGGCAGCGGCAATCCCGATCGCATGACAGACTCCTACCGTGTCTCCGACCCGCTCACAGGCCCAACGGGACGCCGTCACGGTCGAGATCGCATTCGCCGTGGTGACCGGCGCGCTCCTGAGCGGCCTCGTCTTCCTGCTCTGCGCCGCGCCCGCCCTGTGGGGCCCGGTGCCCGCTTCATGGCACGGCTCCTGGGTCATGGTGGCCGCCGTACTGGCTGGTGCCGTCGGCGCCCTCCGGGTGGTACGCATCCTGTGGCGCCGGGGTCAGCCCAGCCATCCGGGGCGCACCAGCCCGCACTCGTAGGCCAGCACGACCAGTTGCGCCCGGTCGCGGGCGCCGAGCTTCACCATCGTGCGGCTGACGTGCGTCTTCGCCGTGAGCGGGCTGACGACGAGCCGGCGCGCGATCTCCTCGTTGGAGAGCCCGATGCCGACCAGCGCCATCACCTCCCGTTCCCGTTCCGTCAGCCGCTCCAGCCCCTCCGCAGCGGCCGGCTCCTTCGACCGGGCGGCGAACTCCGCGATCAGGCGCCGGGTCACCCCCGGGGACAGCAGCGCGTCACCGGCCACCACCGCGCGTACGGCGCGCAGCAGTTCGTCGGGCTCGGTGTCCTTGACGAGGAAGCCGGAGGCCCCCGAGCGGATCGCCTCGAAAACGTACTCGTCCAGCTCGAAGGTGGTCAGCATGACCACCTTCACCGCAGCCAGCCGTTCGTCCCCGGTGATCCGCCGGGTGGCGGCGAGCCCGTCCACGACCGGCATCCGGATGTCCATGAGCACGACGTCCGGCCGCAGTTCCCGCACGGCCGCCAGCGCCTCGGCACCGTCGGCGGCCTCGCCTACCACCTCGATGTCGGGCTGCGCGGCCAGCAGCGCCCGGAAGCCGGCCCGTACGAGCACCTGGTCGTCGGCGAGCAGTACCCGGATCACGCGCTCTCCTCCTCGTTCCCGGCGGCCGTCCGGCCGCCGCCCGCACCGTCGTCGCCCCGCAGGGGGAGGGTGGCACGCACGGTGAATCCACCGTCGTCGCGCGGCCCCGCCCGGACCTCGCCACCGAGCGCGGCGGCCCGCTCCCGCATGCCGACCAGGCCGTTCCCGCCCACGGTCGGGCCCTTCGCGCCCCCGGCCGGGCCCTTCCCGCCGCGGGCCGGGCCGCTCCCGGTGGCCGGGCCGTCGTCGTCGACACGGAGGCGCAGGGCGTCGGACGTACGCGCCACATGGACACGTGCCGTACGCGCACCGGAGTGCCGCACGATGTTCGTCAGCGCCTCCTGGAGATACGGAATGCGGCGAGGTCGGCGCCCGGCGGCAGCCCGGACACCCGGCCCTCGGTCGTCACCGCCACATCCAGCCCGGCGCTCCGCGCCTGCTCGGTCAGTTCGGACAGCCGGGCGAGTCCGGGCGCCGGTGACCTGGGCGCCCGCCCCGGCGCCCGCAGCGTGTCGAGCACCTGTCGCACCTCGCCGAGCGCCTCCTTGCTGGCCCCCTTGATCGTCGTCAAGGCCGTACGTGCCTGCTCGGGGTCGTCGTCGAGCAGGGCGAGCCCGACGCCGGCCTGGACGTTGATGACGGAGAGGCTGTGCGCGAGGACGTCGTGCAGCTCGCGCGCGATCCGCAGCCGCTCCTCGTCGGCCCGCCGCCGCTCCGCCGCGGCCCGCTCGGCCCGCGCGTGGGCGAGCTGTTCGCGGCGTACGCGGCCCAGTTCGGACGCGGCGACGATCGCCACCACCCAGGCGGTGACGATCAGCTCCTGCCCCCACGGCGCCGCGCCGTCGGTACCGGGCGGCAGCCACCGGTACAGCCAGTGCGCAATGACGAGGTGCCCGGCCCAGACCAGCCCCACGGCGCTCCACGCGGCGATGCGCCGCCCCGCCACGACGGCGGCGAAGCAGCCGACCGCCACGGGCAGGAAGACCGGACCGTACGGATAGCCGCCCCCGAGGTAGAGCACCGCCGCGACCGCCGTACCGAACGCGACGGCGCCCGGGAATCGGTGCCGTGCGAGCAACAGGAGGGAGCCCGCGAGCAACAGCACTACGGCTGTGCCGTCCAGCGCCGCCCGCTCCTGCTGACCGTGCGCGGCGAACCGCGTACCGACCTGCACGAAGACGGCGACGATCAGCGTCGAACGCCAGGGAAGCCGGCGGGGCGGCACACCGGAGACGGGGCGCCGGGGCGGCGTACCGGTAGCCGGATCCCGGAACTTCGAGACCGGCGGCGCGCCCTGGGGCCCGGGCGCGGGGAGGTGTCCGCGCACGAGAGCGAGGCAGTGCCGCACCCACGCCGGCCGTCCCTTGTCCATACGGCCACGCTAGCCCGCTGCCGCCTCCCACGACGTCCGCCGAACGCGGTGTGCGGCGGTACTCCCGTGGGAGTACGGCGCGCCTCGGGCCCCAACGTGTTGCGGGAGTCGGCGCGCGGTTGAACGTGTTGCGGGAGTCGGCGCGCGGTTCAGCGTGTTGCGGGAGTCGGCGCGCGGTTCAACGTGTTGACGGTTCAACGTGTCGTGGGTACGGGCAGTCCTACCGAGCGGGCGAGTTGCAGGGCGGACTGCTCGAAGAACTCCTCACGGGCGTCGATCACCCGGTTGAACTGCCCGAAGGTCTCGAAGCCCACCAGCCCGAACAGCTGCGCCCAAGCACTGACCAGCCGCGTCGTCACCGCGGCGGGCAGCTCGACGTCCAGTTCCGCGGCCAGCGCGAGCATGTTGCCGACCACGGCGTCCGGCAGCGGATCGGCCGGCTCGCGCAGCGTCCCCGCCGCGTACGCGTCCCGTACGACCTCGAGCAGCGCGCGGGCCACCCGGCCGGCGGGCTCGGCGGTGGCGTCGGGTGCGTGGTAGCCGGGCACGGGAGACCCGTAGAGCAGCGCGTACTCGTGCGGGTGCGCCAGCGCCCACTCCCGCACGGCGTGGCAGACGGCGCTCCACCGGGCGGCGGGCGGCGCGCCGGCGGCCGCGCTGCCACCACCTCCCCTTCCACCACTCCCCCTTTCCCTTCCCGTTCCGGCCTGTGTGTCCACTGCGGCGAGCGCGGTTTCCGCGGCCTGCCCCAAGGCGTTGTACGCATCGAGGATCAGGGCCGTGAGCAGGTCGTCGCGGCTGGGGAAGTAGCGGTAGAGGGCTGAGGAGACCATGCCGAGTTCGCGGGCCACGGCGCGCAACGACAGCTTCGCGGCGCCCTCGGCCGCGAGCTGCTGCCGGGCCTCGTCCTTGATCGCGGCGGTGATTTCCCCGCGTGCCCGCTCCCTGGCTCCCTTGATCGCAGTCATGCGGAACAGTGTGTCACGTTCCGGAGCGCCGCCCAACGACGAGAGCGCCGATCCATGATTGAGAGCACTGCTCTTGCTTTGGCGCACCGATGCTTGCACACTGCTCTTACGTGAAACGAGAGCACCGCTCTCGAAAAGCATCGCTGCTCCAGCCACCGCCCTCCCCGTTCCATCACGAGGAAAGGACGCTCCATGATCGACAACCAGTCGCCGCAGCCCGAATCCCACCAGCCCGCACAGGCCGATCAGGCCGGGCAAGCCGGGCAGGACGGGCAGGCCCATCAGTCCGGGCAGGCCCGCCAGTCTCAGCGGTATCTCAAGCCCGGTCGGTTCGGTGCTCGGCTCAATGCGTTGGTCGGCTGGTTGGCGCGGCGCGGTATCAGCCTGGCCGGCAGTGCGGATCTCGCCGTACGGGGCCGGAAGAGCGGCGAGTGGCGGCGGGTGCCGGTGAACCCGTTGACGTTCGAGGGTGCCCAGTACCTCGTCTCGGCGCGCGGGCACTCCGAGTGGGTACGCAACATGCGGGCGGCCGGCGGCGGGCAGTTGCGGGTGGGGCGCAGGACCCGCGCGTTCACGGCCGTGGAGGTACCACCGGCCGAGACGCCCGCGATCCTGCGGACGTATCTGGAGCGCTGGGGCTGGGAGGTGAAGCAGTACTTCGGCGAGGTGATGGCCCGTTCGACCGACGACGACCTGCTCGCAGCCGCCCCGAACCACCCGGTCTTCCGGATCGCCCTGGCCGAGTGAGCAGCTCGGCGGAACCGCTACCTCGGCCGAGCAGCCACCTCAGCCGACCCGACGACCGAACTGACAACCAACCCCTCAACCAACCCGACGACGAACCCGACACCGAACTCGACGACAAACCCGACGACCGGGCCACCAGCCACCAGCCGCCGACCACCGGCCACCGATCACCAGCCGCCGGCCACGCCCCCGCGGCGAAGCCCCACACGAGCCCGGACCGCACAGATCCACCACACACAGACCCAGGCCACACACGGACCCGGACCACACACGGACCCGGACCGCACACGGGCCCGACCCCGCGCGGGACCGCTGAGCCCGCCCCGTCCAGCCCCGTCCCGCCCAGCTCTGCCCCGCCCAGTTCCTACCGATCCAGCGCCGACAGGGCTCGGTGGGCCAGCGGGTGGGTGCGGACGATCTCGGCGAGGGTGGTGGTGCCTCGGGTGATCTTCGCGAAGGCGTTCCACGCCGGGCGGAAGCCGGTGATCGCGGCGTGCAGGACGCCCGGCCGACGCGAGAAGACGGCCAGCATCCGGCGGCCCACGCTCATCTCGACGCCCAGCCCGGCCTTGATCGCGAAGGCGTAGTTGAGCGCCTGGCGCCGCGCGTCGACCGCGTCGTGCGCCTCGGCGACCCGTACCGCCCACTCCCCCGCCAGCCGGCCCGACCGCAGCGCGAAGGAGATGCCCTCGCGGGTCCACGGCTCCAGCAGCCCGGCCGCGTCCCCGCAGACCAGCACCCGGCCCCGGGACAGCGGCGAGTCCTCGTCGCGGCACCGTGTCAGGTGCCCCGACGAGATGCTCGGCTCGAAGCCGGCGAGGCCGAGCCGCGCGATGAAGTCTTCCAAGTACCGCTTGGTGGCGGCGCCCTCGCCCCGCGCGGAGATGACGCCGACGGTCAGCGTGTCGCCCTTGGGGAAGACCCAGCCGTAGCTGCCCGGGATCGGTCCCCAGTCGATGAGCACCCGCCCCGCCCAGTCCTCGGCGACGGTCGGCGGCACCGGGATCTCCGCTTCCAGCCCCAGATCGACCTGGTCGAGCTTGACCCCGACGTGCGCGCCTATCCGGCTCGCGCTGCCGTCGGCGCCGACCACCGCCCGCGCGAGCACCGTCTCGCCGCCGCTCAGTACGACGGCGACCGTACGGCGGTCGGGGACGGCGTTCCCGTGCTGCTCGACGCGGCTGACCGTGACGCCCGTACGCAGCTCGGCGCCCGCCTTCTGTGCGGCCTCGACGAGCTGGGCGTCGAACTCGGGGCGGTTGATGAGACCGAAGAGCATCTGCCGGGAGCGCCGCGTGCGCGTCAGCCGGCCGTTCAGGGAGAACGTCACGGCGTGCACGCGGTCCCGCAGCGGCAGCTCGAAGCCGGGCGGGAGCGCGTCGCGCGAGGGGCCGATGATGCCTCCGCCGCAGGTCTTGTAGCGGGGAAGTTCGGCCTTCTCCAGGATGAGGACGCTGCGTCCCGTACAGGCCGCGGCGTAGGCCGCCGAGGCGCCCGCTGGCCCCGCGCCGACCACCACCACGTCCCACACCGTCCGGCCGTCCCGGTCTGCGCTCTCGCTGCTCACCTGTGCTGCTACTCCCGATCGATCCCTGGCACGGTTACCTGGCACTCACCCACGGCACGAGTCCGGCTCGGGCACGAGTCCGGCCCGGGCACGAGACCGGCCCGGCACGAGTCCGACCCGGCACGAGACCGGCCCCCGAACGAGCCCAGCCGGCCCGGTCCCGACGGGAGCCCGGCGGCCGCGCGTACCGCCCGCATCCTACGGCTCGCTGATCGCGGAGGTGCCTGTGGGAAGATCGGAGGCACCATCCCCTACGTACGGACGCGTAACGTACGGACACACGGACGCGTGCCATGACACATGCCCTGGCGCATTGCCGTGACGCACGCCGTACGACACTCACGGACGGCATCCGCGCCGCTCCGGACGCCTGGCTCCACCCTTCGACCACGGCCCGGGCGGGCCGCGCGGACACCGTCCACCAGGACAACGTCGCGCCCAGAAGGAGCGTTCCATGCCTGACAGCCCGCTCGCCACCACCGTCGCCGCACTGCAGTCCCGCGCCAGGGCCGAACTGACCGAGCTGGTGGCCTTCAGGTCGGTCGCCGACCCCGCGCAGTTCCCGAAGAGCGAGTGCGAGGCCGCGGCCCGGTGGATAGCGGACGCGCTGCGGGCGGAGGGCTTCGAGGACATCGCGATCCTGGAGACGCCGGACGGCACCGAGTCCGTCTACGGCTTCCTGCCCGGCCCGGCCGGCGCCCCCACCGTCCTGCTCTACGCGCACTACGACGTGCAGCCGCCGCTGGACGAGAGCGCCTGGCTCAGCCCGCCGTTCGAGCTGACCGAGCGCGACGGCCGGTGGTACGGGCGCGGCACCGCCGACTGCAAGGGCGGCCTGATCATGCACCTGACGGCGCTGCGCGCGCTCAAGGAGCACGGCGGGGTGCCGGTCAACGTCAAGGTGATCGCCGAGGGCTCGGAGGAGCAGGGCACCGGTGGCCTGGAGCGGTACGCCGAGGCCCACCCCGACCTGCTCACCGCCGACGCCATCGTCATCGGCGACACCGGCAACTTCCGCGTCGGCCTGCCGACCGTCACCGCCTCGCTGCGCGGCATGGCGATGCTCCGCGTCCAGGTGGACACGCTGGCGGGCAACCTGCACTCGGGACAGTTCGGCGGTGCCGCGCCGGACGCGCTCGCCGCGCTGATCCGCATCCTGGACTCGCTGCGCGCCGAGGACGGCTCGACGACGATCGAGGGGCTGGCGGCGGAGGGCACCTGGGACGGCCTCCAGTACGACGAGGCGGAGTTCCGCGAGGACGCCAAGGTGCTGGACGGCGTGGAGCTGATCGGTTCCGGCACCGTCGCGGACCGCATCTGGGCCCGGCCCGCCGTCACCGTCATCGGCATCGACTGCCCGCCGGTCGTCGGCGCCACCCCGTCCGTACAGGCGAGCGCGCGGGCGAAGGTGAGCCTCCGGGTCCCCCCGGGCCAGGACGCCGCCGAGGCCGCCAAGCTGCTCACCGCGCACCTGGAGTCGGCCGCGCCGTGGGGCGCCCGGGTGACGGTCGAGCAGATCGGCCAGGGCCAGCCGTTCAGCGCGGACCTCGGCAGCCCGGCGTACGAGTCGATGGCTGCGGCGCTCCGTGAGGCGTACGACGGCACGGAGATGCAGTCCGCCGGCATGGGCGGCTCGATCCCGCTGTGCAACACGCTCGGCGGGCTCTACCCGGAGGCGGAGATCCTGCTGATCGGCCTCAGCGAGCCGGAGGCGCAGATCCACGCGGTGAACGAGAGCGTGTCCCCGGAGGAGCTGGAGCGGCTGTCGCTCGCGGAGGCGCTGTTCCTCCAGAAGTACGCGGGAAGCAAGGCGGAGGCGTAACGGCGCGTAGGCCGGGAGCGTAGGGGGGCGCGGGGACGTAGGGGGCGGAGGCGGAGTGCAGCGGTTTCACCCCGCCTCCGCCCCCACCCCCGGCCCCGTCCGGCCGTCCCCTCTGCCCCTCACCCCACCGGAACGCCTGCCTCCAGGTTGAGCGTCCGGTTCTGTGCGCGGGCGCGCAAGGCCCACCGGAGGCGGTTCCAGCGCACCGGTGGCAGCATCGACTCGGCCTCCTCCTCCGTGACGAAGCGCCAGGCGCGGAGCTCCGACCCCGGCAGCTGCAGGTCCCGTATCTGCTCGTCGGGCAAACGACCGCCGTCGAACAGCAGCCGCAGGCCGCCGAACCCGGGCGGCACCGGTGCCTCCCAGTCCAGCACCAGCAGACGCGGCATGGTGGGGAGCAGGATGCCCAGTTCCTCGGTCACCTCCCGTACGCCGGCCCGGGCCGGCGGCTCGCCCGGTTCCACCACGCCGCCGGGAAACTCCCAGCCGGGTTTGTACGTCGGGTCCACCAGCAGGACCCGGTCCTCCTCGTCGAAGAGCAGTACGCCGGCGGCCAGGGTCTCCGCGGTCGGCTCCGGCGTCTGCACGATGTCGCAGGCGCCGCTGCCGTTCCGCACGGCCTCGGCGATGCGCTCGGCCGTCTGCCGCGGCCCGATCGCGGAGGTGTCGATGACGTGCGCGTCCGTACGGAGCCAGGCCAGCGCCTCCCGGTACGGCGCCAGGTGCGCCAGGCTCCACGTCCGCGTACGAGCGGCCGCGGCCCTCCCGGTATCGGACCCGGTATCGGACCCGGGATCGGCCACCGCTCCGGAACCCGCTCCCGGAGGCCCGAAAGCGGAGGAATCCTCCCGCCCGCTCGGCCCGCTCCGCCCGCTCGACCCGTCCGGAGTGACCGGAGCGACCGGTCCGCTCGCCACGACCGCCCCGTTCACCGCGGTCCCTTCCCGGTCTTCCCGGTCTTCCCGCTCTGCCCCCTCTTCCTGCCGGTCCCGCGTTTCCCGGTCTTCCCACTCCTCCCGCTCCTCCCGGAGGGCGATCCGGTCCCGAAGGATCGTTTCCTCCGCATGCAGCAGGACATGGCGTACCGGTATGCGACGAGCGGCCAGGCCGCCGAAGATCTCGTCGCGGTACTCCTGGCGGAGCAGGGTCATCGGCGTGATCAGCGGACCCGGTACCTCCGTGAGCAGCGCGGCGGCCGCGTCGACGACGAGTCTGCGCCAGGACGACAGGTCCTGGAGGTCGTCGACGTCGTCCAGCCGCTTGGCCGGCAGCATCTCCTTCAGCCCACGGCCGACCAGCTCGGGATCGAAGAGCGTGCTCCCGGGGAGCAGGTCCAAGAGTTCCTGTGCCGCGGTGGTCTTGCCCGCACCGAACGCGCCGTTCAGCCAGACGATCACGGTTCCCCCTCATCCCTAGACCCCTGTGAGTTGCCCGCAACACCCTGCCACGGAAACGCGCCACATACGGGCGCTCCCGCCCGCTCGCCTCCGCCCGCCGTCAACCCCTCGCGCCCGCGCCCACCGCCTGGTACCGGCTTTCCGCCGCCGTTCAGCACCTCACCTCGGGCGTACGGCGGTCAGGAAAGCCGGGCGGTGCGGCGCTCGTCGGCCGTAGCTCGCACCGGGGCACTGTTCGGCCCTGTTGCTGGTCAGGCGCGTGGGGCGGGTGAGGTCATGCGTTCCACGGCGGGGGACATTCCGGTGGGCTTGAAGATGCCTTTGTAAGCGCTGATGGCGGATACGGAGGCGATGAGGATGCTGGTGACGATGTCTTTTCCCGCGAAGTCGCCCGCGAAGTAGGCCGTGCCGAGGCCGACGAGGACCGAGACGGCCACTTGTACGGAGGCGCGGATGGCGCTGGACCAGTGGGGTCGGTTGACGACGGAGATCAGGAGGGGGGAGAGGAACCCGACGATCAGGGCCCACATTTGCGCGTTCGTCATGGGGGCAGCGTCGGGGCGGGTGAGGGAAGCAGCAAGAGGGGTGGAGGAAAGCAACAGAAACGAACGTGGAGGTGAACCCGGTGCGAGGCGTGTGGCGTGGGTGCGCGTCGGCGCGGAACGATTGCGCACCTCTTCCAACAGAGTTCAACACGCCCTATCGTGAGCGGCCGTCAATGACCGGTACATGACTCCCAGCACCCCTCAAGGGGACGGAGGCGCGTCTCATGCAGCGACGTGATGTCTTGCGCGGTGGGCGGTTCGGACGGCGGCACAGGGGACGTCTGGCAGGAGTGGCGGCGGGGGTGGTGGCCGCCGGACTGGTGATGACAGGAGGACCAGGACCGTCGACGCCGGCCGCGGCGGCAGCGAGAGCGACGGCCACCACAACGACGGCAACAGCGGCGGGAGCGACGGCAGCGGCAGGACGAGACGGCCGGGGGCTCGTCGATACTCCGCCCATGGGGTTCAACAACTGGAACTCCACCCACTGCCGGGCCGAATTCAACGAGGAGATGGTGCGGGGGATCGCCGATCTGTTCGTCGAGAAGGGGCTGAAAGAGGCCGGGTACGAGTACGTCAATCTCGATGACTGCTGGGCGTTGCCGGAGCGGGACACGAACGGAAAGCTGGCGCCGGATCCGAAGCGGTTTCCGCACGGGATCAAGGCGTTGGCCGATTACGTCCACGCCAAAGGGCTGAAGCTCGGGATCTATACGAGCGCGGGCACCAAAACCTGCAGTGACATCGGCTTTCCCGGTGCGCTGGGGCACGAGGAGTCCGATGCACGGCAATTCGCCGACTGGGGCGTGGACTACCTGAAGTACGACAACTGCAACAACCAAGGGGTGGACGCGAAGAAGCGGTACCGGGCGATGCGGGACGCGCTCACGGCGACCGGGCGGCCCATCGTCTACAGCATCTGCGAATGGGGCGAGAACAAGCCGTGGGAATGGGCGGCGGACGTTGGGCAATTGTGGCGCACGACGGGTGACATCAGCGACAACTGGTCCAGCATGCTCTCGATCATGAAGAAGAACCTGCCGCTGGCGCCCTACGCGGGACCGGGGCACTGGAACGACCCGGACATGCTGGAGGTCGGCAACGGCGGCATGACCGCCACCGAGTACCGCACCCACTTCTCGATGTGGTCGATGATGGCCGCGCCCCTGCTGATCGGCAGCGACCTGCGCAAGGCCACGCCGGAGACGCTGGACATCCTCGGCAACCGCGAGGTCATCGCGCTCGACCAGGACCGGCTGGGCAAGCAGGGCACGGTGCTGGCCTCGGAGGACGGGCGCTGGACGGTGGTCAAGGAACTGGCCGGCGGCGACCGGGCGGTGGCCCTGTTCAACGAGACCGGCGCGCCGCAGCGCATCAGTACGACGGCGAAGGCGGTCGGGCTGCCCGCGGCGGAGGGGTACCGGATGCGGGACCTGTGGCAGCACAGGGACGCCCACACCGCGGGCACGATCGCGGCGACCGTCCCGGCGCACGGCACGGCGCTCTTCCGGGTGTCGGCGGACGACGGGTGGGCCCACTACCCGCCTGCCGTCGAGGCCGGCTGGGCGGGGACACCGCTGGCCGAGGCCGGCCGGCCCACCGAACTGACCACGACCGTCGGCAATCTGGGCCGCACTCCCGCCCGTGACGTCCGGGCCGCCCTCCGCGTTCCGGAGGGCTGGCGGGTCGAGGCCACCTCCCCCAGCCGGGCCGCGGCGTTGGCCACCGGCAAGCGGCTGACCACCTCGTGGCGGCTCACCCCGCCGGCCGACGCCGAGCCCGGCGGATACGACCTGCGCCTGACCGCCACCTATCGCGCGCCGGGCGGCGCACGCACGACGGCGGAGGCTACGGGCACCGCCCAGGTCGTCGTCGCACCGCCCGGCGGCGCCTCGTACGCGAGCGATCTGCCGTGGATGGACGCGACCAACGGCTGGGGGCCGGTCGAGAAGGACACCAGCGTCGGCGAGAGCGCCGCGGGCGACGGGCGGCCGCTCACCCTCGGAGGCCGGGCGTACGCGAAGGGGCTCGGGACGCATGCGGCGAGTGCGGTGACGTTCTACGCCGGGGAGCGCTGCACCGCGTTCAGCGCCCAGGTGGGCGTGGACGACGAGGCCGGGGAGAGGGGCTCGGTGGGCTTCGAGGTGTGGGCGGACGGGCGACGCGTGGCCGGTACGGGGACGCTGACGGGCGGCGACGCGCCGCAGGCCGTCACCGCGGACATCGGCGGCGCGCGCACGGTACGGCTCGTGGTGACCGATGCCGGGGACGGGGTCGATCACGACCACGCGGACTGGGCCGACGCGGCGTTCAGCTGCTGACGCCGGACGGGCACAGCCCTACCGACAGCACGCAGGCAGGCACGCCCCGCCCGTCAGCACGTCCGCGGACCCGGTACGCCCGTCAGCACGTCCGCAGGCCCGGTACGGGCTGGTCGTTGGCGCCGCCCTTGAGGTAGACGACGCTGACGTAGACGCCCTTGTTGCCGCTGTCGTCGTCCGTCTTGGCCCACCAGACGTTGGTCCACCGGCCGTACGTCTCGCGGCGGTCCAGGTCGGCCTGGCAGTAGAAGTAGTTGGTGCCGGCCTTGAGGGTGCCGACCCGCTCGTAGTTCGCGGTGTAGGAGTCGGCGGCGCGCCACACCTCGCAGTGGTACCTGCCGCCGCCCGAGGAGGTGCAGGAGGGCTCGGCGGAGGGGCCTGAGGGGGTGGCGGAGGCGGACGGGGGCGCCGCCGAGGCGTCCGGCGGCTGCGCCGAGGAGGCGGGCGCGTCCGCCGCCGGCGTCCGGTGGTCCCGGTCCCCCGGCGCGAGCAGCGCGTACGCCGCTCCGCCGGCGGCCAGTACCGCCGCGGCCGCGGCAGCGGCGAGCCATGCGCGCCGCCCCCTGCGGCCGTCGGCCGGACCGGGTGCGGGAACAGGGGGCGGTGGCGGACCGAAGCCCGGCGGCGGGGGGTTGCCGGCCGCAAGGAAATCGCGCTCCGTGGGGGAGCGGAGCACCACCGTGCCTTCGGGGGCGCGTCCCTCGGCGACCGCCCGGAGCATGTCGCGCGCCTGCGCGGCCGAGGGGCGGGCGGCCGGGTCCTTGGCCATCAGGGCCAGGAGCACCGGCGTGAGGGGGCCGGCGCGGCGCGGTTCCGGGAGCGGTTCGGAGACGATCGCGGTGAGCGTGGACCACACCGACGTACGGCGGAAGGGAGCGGCGCCCTCCACCGCGGCGTACAGGGTCATCCCGAGGGACCAGATGTCGGAGGCGGGGCCAGGCGCCCGGCCCTGGGCGCGTTCGGGCGGCAGGTAGTCGAGCGAGCCGACGAGTTCACCACTTCGAGTGAGGTGGGTACGGGCGCCGTCGTCCGGCGCCTGGATGCTGGCGATGCCGAAGTCGGTGATCACGACGCGGCCGTCGTGGTCGAGCAGGACGTTGCCGGGCTTGACGTCGCGGTGCAGGACGCCGGCCCGGTGGGCCGCGTCGAGGGCGTCCATGACCCGCGCGCCGAGGGCGGCGGTCTCCCTCGGGTCCAGCGGGCCGCGGTGCTCCATCTCGTCGTCCAGGGACGTGCCCTCGACGAGCTCCATGACGATGACGGGCCGGCCGGCCTCGTCGATCACGTCGTGGACGGTGACCACGCCGGCGTGCCGGATCCGGGCGGCGGCGCGCGCCTCGCGCCGCATCCGCGTGCGCAGGTCGGCCAGTTCGGCGGCGGAGGCGTCCGTGAAGGCGCGCAGCACCTTGACGGCGACCTCGCGGCCCAGCACTTCGTCGACGGCGCGGCAGACCACGCCCATGCCGCCGCGGCCGAGCGTGCCGGTGACGCGGTACCGGCCGCCCAGCAGCCGCCCGGTCAGATCGGTGCCGGACACCCCGCCGCGGCGGTGCTCGGCGGCTTCCTCGTCCCGTCCCGTGGGCGCCCCGCCCGCGGGCTCGTGCGCTCCCGGTGACCCGTACTCCCCCGTAGACACGTCGTCCGTTCCCCTCGTCCGTCCCGCGCGAGCGTGGTGACGGGAGACAGACTAGGGGTGGAGCGGCACCGGAGGGAGCACGCCGTTCAGGCCCCGGAGCCGCGCTGACGGGGTGTGCGGAGCCCCTCCCGGGTCCTTCAGGCGGTGGTGCCCGCCAGCACGTCCTCCCGGTACTGCTGCGCCGCGGCGGCCGCGCCCACCACGCCCGCGTCGGTGCCCATCTGGGCCGGTACGACGGTGATGTCGCGGGCGAAGGAGAGGGTGGCGTACTCGCGCAGGGCGCGGCGGAGCGGGGCGAAGAGGATGTCGCCGGCGTTCGCCACTCCCCCGCCGATCACCGCGATCTCGATCTCGACCAGGGTGGCGGTGGCGGCGATGCCGGCGGCCAGGGCCTGCGCCGCGCGTGCGAAGGAGCGGAGCGCGACGGCGTCCCCGGCGCGGGCCGCGGCGGCCACCGCGGCGGCGGTGGCGTCCCCGTCCGGGCCCGGCCGCCAGCCCTCGGCGAGCGCGCGGCGGGCGATGTTGGGGCCGCTGGCGATGCGTTCGACGCAGCCGCGTCCGCCGCAGGGACAGGGGTCCCCGTCGAGGTCGACGCTGATGTGACCGATGTGGCCCGCATTGCCGGTGGGGCCCGGGTGCGGGCGGCCGTTCAGGACGAGGCCGCCGCCGACGCCGGTGGAGACCACCATGCACAGGGCGTTGCGGTGGCCGCGGGCCGCGCCCTGCCAGTGTTCGGCTGCGGTCATCGCCACACCGTCGCCGACCAGTACGACCGGGAGGCCGCCGGTCCGCTCGCGTACGCCGGCGACCAGCGGGAAGTCGCGCCAGCCGGGGATGTTGACGGGGCTCACGGTGCCTGCCTGGGCATCCACGGGGCCCGCGCTGCCGATGCCGACGACGGACGTGCGGGACCACTCGGGCGCCGCGGTCAGCTCGTCGAGGACCGCGGCCACCGCGCGCATCACGGCCGCGCCGTCCTCCTGCGCGGGCGTGGGACGGGTGGCGCGGACGAGCAGCCGGCCCCGGTCGTCCACCAGCGCCCCGGCGATCTTCGTACCGCCGATGTCCAGGGCTGCGTTGAGGTCGGTCTGCATCGGCGTGGAATCTCCTGGTCGGCGGGGTGTCCGGGGCGGGCTGCCCCGGCGGGCAGGAGGCCAGTGTCGTCACTCTTGACAACGTTGTCCAGACGGCGTTGTGCAGACGTTATGCTCTTGGCCACACCGCCGCACCCGACAGGACGAGGATCTCCGCACCGTGACCGACACCGCCCGGAGCACCACCCGCTACGGCACCCGGCCCACGATGAAGGACGTCGCGGCCCGCGCCGGCGTCGGCCTCAAGACGGTCTCCCGTGTGGTCAACGGCGAGCCGGGCGTCACCCCGGACACCGAGCGGCGCGTGCAGGAGGCCATCACCGCGCTGGGCTTCCGCCGCAACGACTCGGCGCGCGTGCTGCGCAAGGGCCGTACGGCCAGCATCGGGCTGGTACTGGAGGACCTCGCCGACCCCTTCTACGGCCCGCTGAACCGCGCCGTGGAGGAAGTGGCGCGGGACCACGGGGCGCTGCTGATCAACGGCTCCAGCGCCGAGGACCCGGAGCGCGAGCAGGAGCTGGTGCTGGCGCTGTGCGCCCGCCGGGTGGACGGGCTGGTGATCATTCCGGCCGGCGACGACCACCGCTACCTCCAGCCGGAGATAGCGGCCGGGGTCGCCACGGTCTTCGTGGACCGGCCGGCCGGGGAGATCGACGCGGACGTGGTGCTCTCCGACAGCTTCGGGGGCGCGCGGGACGCGGTGGCCCATCTGATCGCGCACGGCCACCGCCGGATCGGCTTCATCGGCGACCAGCCGCGCATCCACACCGCCATAGAGCGGCTGCGCGGCTACCGTACGGCGATGGCGGAGGCGGGTCTGCCGGTCGACGAGTCGTGGGTGGCGCTGGGCCCGACCGCGCCGGAGCGGGTGCGGACCGCCGCCGAGGCGATGCTCTCCGCGCCGGAGCCGGTCACCGCGCTCTTCTCGGGCAACAACCGCGTCACGGTCACCGTTGTCCGCGTACTGGCGGGCCACCCGCGCCCGGTGGCCCTCGTCGGCTTCGACGACTTCGAGCTGGCCGACCTGATCACGCCCGGCATCACCGTCGTCGCGCAGGACGCCGCCCTCCTGGGCCGCACCGCCGCGACCCTGCTCTTCCGCCGCCTGGAGGGCACCGACGAGCCGCCCCAGCAGCGCGTCATCCCGACCCGGCTGATCCCTCGCGGCTCGGGCGAACTGCCGCCCGCCTGACCCCGCTCCCCTCCCCCGCAGGCCTTCCGGCCGCCCCCTCCACACAGCAGAAGATTGCCCGTTGAAATACCCCCGGGGGTACCTTTGTTATGGTGGTACCAATACCCCCGGGGGTACAGAACATGGGGTACCGGTTCATCGAAGGGAAGGGGCGCTGTCGTGTTCTTCGTCGACACCCTTGAGTTCGAAGGTCTGGGCAACCGCAGTTACCTGGCCGGCGGCCGGACGGCCGCGGTCGCGATCGACCCGCCGCGCGACGTCGACCGGGTCGTGACCGCCGCCGCGCGGCGCGGCGTGCGGATCGCGTACGTGGTGGAGACCCACGTGCACAACGACTACGTCACCGGCGGGCTGGAACTGGCCCGGATATCCGGCGCCCGCTACCTGGTCCCGGCCGACGCGGCGGTCTCGTTCGCGCGCACGCCGGTCGCCGACGGCGACACGGTGACGGTCGACGAGGACCTGGTCCTGCGGGCCGTGGCGACCCCGGGGCACACCCCGCACCACACCTCGTACGTCCTGGCCGAGTCGGGCCGCGACGTCGCCGCCTTCACCGGCGGCTCGCTGCTGATCGGGACAGTCGGCCGGCCGGACCTCGTCGAGCCGCGGCTGACCGAGCGGCTGGCCCGCGCCCAGCACGCCTCGGCGCGCCGGCTCGCCGACGAGCTGGCCGACGAGGTGCCCGTACTGCCGACGCACGGCTTCGGCAGCTTCTGTTCGTCCGCGCAGGCCGAGGGCGACGCCACCACGATCGGCGCGGAGCGCCGTACCAACGCCGCGCTGACCAAGGACGTGGACGCCTTCGTCGCGGAGCTGCTGGCCGGCCTGGAGGACGTGCCGGCGTACTACGCGCACATGGCGCCGGCCAACGCGGCGGGGCCCGCCCCGGTGGACCTCACCCCGCCGCGGCCCGCCGACGCCGAGGAGCTCGCGCGGCGGCTGGCGGCCGGCGAGTGGGTGGTGGACCTGCGCAACCGGGTCGCGTTCGCCGCGGGCCACCTCGCCGGATCGTTCAACTTCGAGGGCGCGGGCAAGCTCGCGACGTACCTGGCCTGGCTGATCCCCTGGGGCAAGCCGGTCACGCTGCTGGCGGAGACGCCCGAGCAGGTCGCCGACGCGCAGCGGGAGCTGGTCCGGGTGGGCATCGACCGCCCCGCGGCCGCGGCGACCGGGACACCGGAGCAGTGGGTGCGTGCCGGCGAGGAGCTGCGCTCCTTCCCGCGCGCCACCTTCGCCGACCTCGCGGCCGTCCCCGAGAAGGAGCGGCAGGACCTGGTCGTCCTGGACGTACGCCGGGGCTCCGAGCGCGCCGGGGCGTACATCAAGGGCTCCGTGCACGTGCCGATACACGAGCTGCACGGCCGCGTCGGGGAGGTGCCGCCGGGCGTGGTGTGGGTGCACTGCGCGGGCGGGATGCGGGCGGCGATCGCGGCGTCCCTGCTGGACGCGGCCGGGCGGCAGGTCGTCGCCGTCGACGACGGTTTCGACGCCGCCGCGCCGGCCGGCCTTCCCCTGGTCCGTCCGGAGCCGGCCGACCGGGATCGGCAGGACGGCGATGACCCCGCCCGATGAGCGCACTGATACTCGCCCTGGTCGCCGGGGCCGTGGTCGGCCTGGCGCTGGGCGCGCTGGGCGGCGGGGGCAGTGTGCTCGCCGTTCCGGCGCTGATCTACCTGCTCGGCTTCACGCCGGCCGCGGCGACCACCGCGAGCTTGCTGATCGTCACCGCCACCTCGCTCACCGCCCTGTACGCGCACGCCCGGGAGGGCCATGTCCGGTGGCGGGCCGGCGCGCTGTTCGCGGCCGCCGGACTGGTGCCGGCGGCGCTGGCGGGCGCGGTGGCGGACCGGCTGCCGCACTGGCTGCTGACGCTGGCCTTCGCCGCCGTTGCGGGGCTGGCGGCCGTCCGGATGCTGCGCGGCGCCCGGCCGGACACCGACGGGCGGCGGACGCCCTCGGTGCGGCCTGCGAAGGCGGCGGCCTGCGGCGCCGGGCTGGGCGCGCTGACCGGCCTGCTGGGCGTGGGCGGCGGCTTCCTGGCCGTGCCCGCGCTGGTCACCGTGCTGGCCTTCGAGATGCGCGCCGCCGTCGGCACCAGTCTGCTGGTCATCTCGGCCAACTCGCTGGCTTCACTGGCCACCCGGGGCGCGACCATGGGCGGCCTCGACTGGGGCGTCATCGCGCCCTTCACCGCCACCGCGGTCCTGGGCGCGTGGGACGGCAAGCGGCTGGCCGCCAAGGCCTCGGGGCCGCTGCTGCAACGCGCTTTCGCCCTCGCGCTCCTGGCCGTGGCGGCGTTCATGGCCGTGGACGCGGTGACCTGACCCGGGGGCGGTCGTCCGTACCGCCCCGATGCGTCATACGGGCGCGGCGCGGAACCCGCCGCGTGACGGGCCGGACGGGGAATCCCGCACGTCCCGTACCCGGCAAGTAACAGCACTACGAAAGGCACTTCTCATGAGCTCCACCCCCACCGCCCTCACCGTCGAGCAGGCCAGCGCGCGGCTCGACGAACTGACCGTCGTCGACGTGCGGACGCCCGGGGAGTACGCCGCCGGCCATCTGCCCGGCGCGTACAACGTCCCGCTGGACCGGCTCGACGAGGCCGTGCCCGCGCTGCGGAGCGCGGCGTCGCGGACCGGCCTGCTGATGGTGTGCGCCTCCGGCAACCGGTCGGCGCGGGCCTGCGCCGACCTCGCCGCACAGGACATACCGGCCGCCACCCTGACCGGCGGCACCGAGGACTGGCTGCGGCACGGCCTGGAGGTGCGGCACCCCGAGGGCGCGCGCACCGTCTGGGCCATGGAGCGCCAGGTCCGGCTGGCCGCCGGCGGCCTGGTGCTGGGCGGCCTGCTCGCCGGGCGACGGTGGCCCGCCGCCCGGCTGCTGTCGGCCGGTGTCGCCGGCGGGCTGGTCTTCTCGGCCCTCACCGACACCTGCGGCATGGCCCGGCTGCTGGCGAAGCTGCCGCACAACCGGGCGCCGCGGGCCGAACTCTCCGCCACCCTGGCCGAGCTGGGCGGCTGACGCCCCGTACGGGGGCCGGGGTCACCCGGCCTGCGCCGGCCGCCCCGCGAGTCCGTCCAGGTCCGCACGGGTGAGGCCGGTCAGCCGGGCGACCTCGGCGATGTCGACCGCGCCGCAGTCCAGGCCGCGCAGCAGGTAGCCGCTGAGCGCCTTGGCCGTGGCGGGCTCGTCCATCACGGCGCCGCCGGTCTTGGCGACGTACGCGGCGAGGCGCGCCGCGGCCTGCTCCAGGCCCTCGCGGTAGAAGGCGTAGACGGCGGCGTACCGGGTCGGCAGGTGCGCCGGGTGCATGTCCCAGCCCTGGTAGTAGGCGCGGGCCAGCGAGCGGCGGACCAGGCCGTGGTGGAGCCGCCAGGCGTCGTGGACCTGCGCGGTGCCGCCCACGGGCAGGACGTTCGTCGAACCGTCGGACAGCCGGACCCCCGTACCGGCCGCCGCGACCTGCATGACCGCCTTCGCGTGGTCGGCCACGGGGTGGTCCAGCGACTGGTACGCCGCGCTGACGCCGCAGGAGGCGCTGTAGTCGAAGGTGCCGTAGTGCAGCGAGGTGGCGCGGCCCTCGGCGGCCTCGATCATGCGGGCGACGGTGGCGCGGCCGTCGGCGCCCAGGATCGACTGGGTGGTCTCGATCTGGATCTCGAAGCCGATCCGGCCGGCCGCCAGGCCGTGCGTCTTCTCGAAGGACTCCAGGAGCCGCACCATGGCGGTGACCTGCTCGGCGTAGGTCACCTTGGGCAGGGTCAGCACGAGGCCGTCGGGGAGGCCGCCGGCCTTCATGAGGCCGGTGAGGAAGATGTCCAGGGTGCGGATGCCGCGGTCGCGTACGGCGGCCTCCATGCACTTCATGCGGATGCCCATGTACGGGGCTGCCGTGCCGTCCTGGTACGCGGCGGCGACGGTGGCGGCGGCGCGCGCCGCGGCCTCGTCCTCCTCGGCGTCCGCGCGTGCGCCGTAGCCGTCCTCGAAGTCGACGCGCAGGTCCTCGATGGGCTCGCGCTCCAGCTTGGCCCGTACGCGGTCGTACACGGGCCCGGCGAGCTCGTCGGAGATGCCGAGGACGGCGGCCAGCGCGGCGGCGTCCGGGGCGTGTTCGTCCAGCGCGGTGCGCGCGGCCTCGCCCCAGGAGCGGATGGTGTCGGCGGCGAAGACGTCGCCGGGGACGTAGACGGTGTGGACGGGCTGGCGGGTGCCGGGGTCGCCCGGGTAGCGCCGCGCGAGGTCCGCGTCGACCTCTGCCAGGGCGGCTCCGATCTCCTCGCGTACGGTGCTCGCAAGGCTCGTGGCCACGGGCTCCTGCTGCGGCATTCGACACCCTCCCGATAGGGGGACGTTTCCGTCCCGAGGTTCGCTAAAGAGTCGCGTAAGTTCCGCTTCACGGAAGCGAAACTCCGCATAGCGAAGCTATCTGTGCCGTCTGTCCAGGTCAACACCCATCTTGCGGTCGCGCACGGTCCGCACCCCTCTCACACACCGGGCCCCGTACGCGGCGTACGCGTACGGGGCCCGGTGACGTGCCGTGGGACGGGTCAGCCCTTGCGGGTCTTGACCTCGTCGGTCAGCGCGGGGACGACGTTGAACAGGTCACCGACGACGCCGTAGTCGACCAGCTCGAAGATCGGGGCCTCTTCGTCCTTGTTGATGGCCACGATGGTCTTCGAGGTCTGCATGCCGGCGCGGTGCTGGATCGCGCCGGAGATACCGGCCGCGATGTACAGCTGCGGCGAGACCGACTTACCGGTCTGGCCGACCTGGTTGGTGTGCGGGTACCAGCCCGCGTCCACCGCGGCGCGCGAGGCGCCCACGGCCGCGCCGAGGGAGTCGGCCAGCGCCTCGATGACGGGGAAGTTCTCCGCGCCGTTGACGCCACGGCCACCGGAGACCACGATCGCGGCCTCGGTCAGGTCCGGACGGCCGGTCGACTCACGCGGGGTGCGGGAGACGACCTTGGTGCCCTTGGAGGAGTCGGCCACCGTCACGGCCAGCTCCTCGACCGCACCGGCGGCCGCGGCGGGCTCGACCGGGGCGGAGTTGGGCTTGACGGTGATGACGGGGGTGCCCTTGGTGATGCGGGACTTGGTGGTGTACGAGGCGGCGAACACCGACTGGGTGGCCACCGGGCCCTCGTCGCCGGCCTCCAGGTCGACGGCGTCGGTGATGATGCCGGAGCCGATGCGGATGGCCAGGCGGGCGCCGATCTCCTTGCCCTCGGCGGAGGAGGGCAGCAGCACGGCGGCCAGGGAGCCTGCGGCGGACACCGACTCGACGGCGGCCTGCAGCGCGTCCACCTTCGGCGCGACCAGGTAGTCGGCGAACTCGGCGGCGTCGGCGGTCAGCACCTTG
The DNA here is from genome assembly GCF_000718305.1 of Streptomyces niger. GTDB lineage: Bacteria > Actinomycetota > Actinomycetes > Streptomycetales > Streptomycetaceae > Streptomyces > Streptomyces niger. Next base: position 32,291 of record NZ_JOFQ01000012.1, on the reverse strand, counting down.
ACCGCACCGTGCTCGGCGAGCGTGGCGGCGGTGTCGGCGGCACCGTTGCCGAGGGAGACGGCCACGGGGTCGCCGATGCGGCGGGCGAGGGTGAGCAGTTCGAGGGTCGGCTTGCGGACGGAGCCGTCCACGTGGTCGACGTAGACAAGGACTTCAGCCATGGGATTGCACTCCTGCGAAAAGAATGAGGCGGTTGAGGGCGACCGGCCGGGGCGACACCCGGCTCCAGGGCCTTAGATGAACTTCTGGCCCGCGAGGAACTCGGCGAGCTGCTTGGCGCCCTCGCCCTCGTCCTTGACGATCGTGCCGGCGGTGCGCGCCGGGCGCTCGGTGGCGTCCTCGACCTTGGTCCAGGCGCCCTCCAGGCCGACCTCGTCCGCGTCGATGTCCAGGTCGTCCAGCTCCAGCTCCTCGACCGGCTTCTTCTTCGCGGCCATGATGCCCTTGAAGGAGGGGTAACGCGCCTCGCCCGACTGGTCGGTCACCGACACGACGGCCGGGAGGGACGCCTCCAGCTGCTCGGTGGCGGTGTCGCCGTCCCGGCGGCCCTTGACGGTGCCGTTGGGGCCTCCCTCGACGGAGACCTCGGAGAGCTGGGTGACCTGCGGGACACCCAGGCGCTCGGCCAGCATCGCCGGCAGCACGCCCATGGTGCCGTCGGTGGAGGCCATGCCGCACACGACCAGGTCGTAGCCGGTCTTCTCGATGGCCTTGGCCAGCACCAGCGACGTGCCCACCGCGTCGGTGCCGTGCAGGTCCTCGTCCTCGACGTGCACGCCCTTGTCGGCACCCATCGACAGCGCCTTGCGGATCGCGTCGTTGGCGTCCTCGGGACCGACGGTGAGCACGGTGATCTCCGCGTCGTCGGCCGCTTCCTTGATCTGGAGAGCCTGCTCGACGGCGTACTCATCCAGCTCCGAGAGCAGACCGTCCACGTCGTCGCGGTCGACGGTCAGGTCCTCGGCGAAGTGCCGGTCGCCGGTGGCGTCGGGCACGTACTTCACACAGACAACGATCCTCAGGCTCACGCCGGCTCTCCTACCTGCTTCGTCGCTTCACAACTGCCTTGTGCTGGCAGCATAGGCGCCTGTTGGGGCGGCTCCCGGTCGGGTGCGCTTCCCCGCGCCGACCAAAATATTACTCGCCAGTACACCTATGCGTATCCCCGATATCAAGCTCGCTGAACTGTGACCTTGCCAACGGCCCCGACCTGGCGTGTCGGGGCCGCCGGACGGGGCGTCAATCGCGTAGGGCGGTGAACCGGCCCTGGTGGTACAGCAGGGGCCTGCCCTGGCCCGCCGGGTCCCCCACGACGACCTCGGCCAGCACGATCCGGTGGTCCCCCGCCGGCACCCGCGCCACGACCCGGCCGACCAGCCAGGCGAGCACGCCGTCGAGGACCGGCACGCCCTGGGGGCCGGTGCGCCAGGAGGTGGGCGCGGCGAAGCGGTCGGCGCCGCTGCGCGCGAAGGTGGCGGCCAGCTCGTGCTGGTCCTCGGTGAGTATGTGGACGCCGACGTACTCCGCCTCCGCGAGGACGGGCCAGCTGGAGCTGCCGGTACCCACCCCGAAGGAGATCAGGGGTGGTTCGGCGGCGACGGAGGTGAGGGAGGTGGCGGTGAAGCCGACGGGGGCGCTGCTCCCCTGTGCGGTGATGACGGCGACTCCCGCCGCGTGCTGCCGGAAGACCGAGCGCAGCAGTTCGGGAGAGGCCAGCTGAGGTGCGGCGAGGTCGGGCGAGACGGTCATGGACGTGTCCTTCTGCCGTGGCGTACGAGCCGGAGCGGTGCTGTCGTCGTTGCTCACTCGCCCGGACAGCACGCGCTCGCAGTGCGCAGGAGGTCCACGTGGGCGCGTCCGTACAGAAGGGGGTCTGGCCGCATGACGTCAGACTGACGATGCGTGCTCGATGCAGTCAAGTGCTCACCGGCAGGTGCGACAACAATCACGCAGCGTGCAAAGGTGCACGTCGTCGCGGGGCGTCAGGCGGCCACGGCGGCGCCCAGCGCCGCGATGACGTCCACCTTGCGCGGCTGCCCGGCGGCCCGCCGGACGACCGTGCCGGCCGCGTCCAGGACGAGCACGGTCGGGGTGCTCACGATGCGCAGCTCGCGCACGAGGTCCAGGTGGGCCTCGGCGTCGATCTCCACGTGGGCCACGCCGGGCACCATCGCGGCGACGTCCTCCAGGGTGCGGCGGGTGGCCCGGCACGGCTGGCAGAACGCGCTGGAGAACTGCACCAGCGTCGCCCGTTCCCCCAGCCCGGCGCCGATCCGCTCCGCGGTCAGCCGCTCCGGCCCCTGCTCCCCTGCTGCCTGCGCTGCCACCTTCGGCCTTCCGTCGCCACACCGGTGCGCGTCCGTCGCGCCCCTGTGCACCAGCGTAGGCAGACCGGCGGTCATTCCCGCCCGGCGCAGCGCGCTCCGAAGGCGCCGGGTGCCGTGGTGCGGGGCCTGCCGGGGTACGCGTGCGAGGGACTTCCGCTCCACGACGTGACGAGGATCTCCCGTCCCGAAGCGGCGCGGCGGTGGCCCCTGCGGGCTTCTTCGGGCACGATCTCCCGAAAGCCGCCAGGCTACGGCTGCGTAACTTCTCGCCGGGAGAACCCCTCCCCAGGCACACAGAAGGGGAACCCCCGACATGGCAGAGCTCGTCTATCCGCCCGTCATCGGCTTCGCCCGGACGGCGTTCAAGGCGCTCGACCTCAAGTTCGACATCGCGGGTACGGAGAACATCCCGCGGCGCGGTGGCGCGGTGCTCGTCAGCAACCACATCGGCTACCTGGACTTCATCTTCTGCGGCCTGGCGGCCCGGCCCGCCAAGCGGCTGGTGCGCTTCATGGCGAAGGACTCCGTCTTCCGGCACAAGGTGTCGGGCCCGCTGATGCGCGCCATGAAGCACATACCGGTCGACCGCTCCCAGGGCGTGCACGCCTACCGGCACGCGCTCAGCGCACTGCGCGGTGGCGAGATCATCGGAGTCTTCCCCGAGGCCACCATCTCGGAGTCCTTCACCCTGAAGACCTTCAAGTCCGGCGCGGCCCGGCTGGCCCAGGAGGCCGGCGTGCCGCTGCTTCCGATGGCGCTGTGGGGCACCCAGCGGCTGTGGACCAAGGGCCACAAGCGCGACCTGGGCCGGAACCACTTCCCGGTGACCATCCGGGTCGGTGAGCCGCTCGAAGCGCCCGCCGACGAGCAGCCCGAGAAGATCACCGACCGGCTGCGCACCCGGGTGCAGGACCTGCTGGAGGCCGCTCAGCGCGCCTACCCCGTACGCCCCAAGGGCCCGGACGACACCTGGTGGGTACCGGCCCACCTGGGCGGTACGGCGCCGGCGCCGGGCGCGGTGAGCTGACGCCCCCTTACGGGCCGGGCGGGTTCAGCGCCGGATCTCGCCGAGCTGGATGCGCGCTCCCGGGGAGAACTTCTCCAGTGTCTCGGCGAGTTCGGCGCCCGCCTCCTCCAGTGCGTCGAGGGACATCGGCGCCATGCGCTCCAGAAGGAACAGCGCGCTGGTGGAGTCCTCGGTGAGGCGGGTGCGGACGCCCTGCCGCCAGTTCCAGCGGCGGCAGGTGACGCCGGCGGCGTCCCGCCAGACGATCTCGCCCGGCTCGGGGTGCTCGACGACCCGTTCGCCGCCCGCGGCCGTCTCGAAGGGCTCGTCCCCGGTGGCGCGTACGAGGTGCATGTCGCCCTCGATGCGGTCCAGATCCTCGCCGCCCACCGGGATGACGTGCGCGACGCTGATCGCGTTGTAGACGTCCACGAGGCGGTTGACGCGCGGCAGGCCGCCGTCGGCGAGCGCGCGCCGGGCCAGCGCCTCGGCGGAGTTGCGGGTGCGCGAGGGCTTGGCGCCGAAGGCGGTGTACGCGGCGCGCCAGGCGGCGATGTGCGGCTCGTCCTGCGGGGGCATGCCGCCCAGCCGCACGGCGAGCCGGGCCGCGGCCTCGTCGAGGAGCGCCGAACTGGCCTCGTCGCTGGGCCCGTTGACCAGGTCGCGGGCCTCGACGACGAGGTGCGCGAAGCCGGGGGTCAGCGCCCGGACGTCGTCGGAGACGGTGACGGAGATGCTCATGCCAGGCATTCCAGCACGCACGGACGCGGTTCAGCAAACTGACCTTTACGGTGCAGTCCACTGAACCGCGCGTCGGGCGTTCCTCACGCCGTGCCGGTCACGGCTTGCCGATCTCCTCGCGAAGGGCGGCCACAAAGCCGTCCACGTCCTCCTCCGTGGTGTCGAAGGAGCACATCCACCGGACGTCGCCGGCCGCCTCGTCCCAGAAGTAGAAGCGGTAGCGCTTCATCAGGCGCTCGCTCACGTCGTGCGGGAGCCGCGCGAAGACGGCGTTGGCCTGCACCGGGTGGAGGATCTCCACGCCGTCGACCGAGCGCACCCCCTCGGCCAGCCGCTGCGCCATCGTGTTGGCGTGCCGGGCGTTGCGCAGCCACAGATCCTTGGCGAGCAGCGCCTCCAGCTGCACCGACACGAAGCGCATCTTGGAGGCCAGCTGCATCGACAGCTTGCGCAGGTGCTTCATGGCGCGCACGGCGTCGGGGTTGATGACGACCACGGCCTCGCCGAAGATCGCCCCGTTCTTCGTGCCGCCGAGCGAGAGGATGTCCACGCCCACGGCGTTGGTGAACGCCCGCATGGGAACGTCCAGCGACGCCGCGGCGTTGGCTATCCGGGAGCCGTCGAGATGGACGACCATGCCGCGCTCGTGGGCGTGCTCGCAGATGGCCCGGATCTCGTCGGGGGTGTAGAGCGTGCCCAGTTCGGTGTTCTGCGTGATCGAGACGGCCTGCGGCATGGCCCGGTGCTCGTCGTCCCAGCCGTACGCCTCGCGGTCGATCAGCTCGGGGGTGAGCTTGCCGTCCGGGGTGGGCACGGTCAGCAGCTTCAGGCCGCCGACCCGCTCCGGGGCGCCGCACTCGTCGACGTTGATGTGCGCCGACTCCGCGCAGATCACCGCGCCCCAGCGGTCGGTGATCGCCTGCAGGGCCACGACGTTGGCGCCGGTGCCGTTGAAGACCGGGAAGGCCTCGGCGGTCGGCCCGAAGTGGCTGCGGATGACGCGCTGGAGATTCTCGGTGTACTCGTCCCCGCCGTAGGCGATCTGGTGACCGCCGTTGGCGAGGGCGAGCGCTTCGAGGATCTCGGGGTGCGTGCCGGCGTAGTTGTCGCTGGCGAAGCCGCGTACCGAGGGGTCGTGGTGGCGCCGTGCGTCGGTCCTGCCGGCAGCCGCGGCGGGGCCCACGGCCCGGTCCACGGCTTCCCGCACGGCGGGGCCCACGGCCTGGCTCACGGCCTTGGCTACGGCCTCGGTCACTGCCTCGGTCACGGCTTGGGGGTCAGCCACAGGCGCTGTCCATTCACTTCCCGGGCGGGCCGGTCCCAGACGCCGACGACGGCTTCGGCCAGCTCCGTCACGTCCGTGAAGCCCGCGAACTTGGCGTTCGGTCGCTCGGCGCGCATCTGGTCGTTGACGAGCGCCTTGACCACCAGGATCGCAGCCGCGGCGGACGGCCCGCTCTCGCCCCCGGCCTTGCGAAAGCCATCGGCCAGTGCGAGCGTCCACGCCTCGGCGGCGGCCTTGGAGGCGGCGTAGGCCGCGTTCCCCGCCGTCGGCTTGCTCGCCCCCGCCGCGCTGATCAGCAGGAAACGGCCGTTCCCGCTGCGCCGCAGCGCGCCCTCGAAGGCGAGCGAGGTGTGCTGGACGGTGCGGATCAGCAGCTTCTCCAGCAGGTCCCAGTCACCGAGGTCGGTCTCGGCGAAGGAAGCGGAGCCGCGCCAGCCGCCCACGAGGTGCACCAGCCCGTCGATCCGGCCGAACTCCTTCTCCGTACGCCCCGCCCACTCCCGGGTGGCGTCCAGGTCCAGCAGGTCGACGGTGTCACCGGTGACGGTCGCGCCGCCGTGTGCGTACCGCGCCGCGTCCACCGCCTCGGCCAGCCGTGCGGCGTCCGCGTCCGCCGCGACGACCGTGGCGCCCGCCTCGGCCAGCCGCAGCAGCGCGGCCCGGCCCGCCGGTCCCGCCGCGCCGGCCACCGCGACGACCGCGCCGTCCAGTGCGCCCCGCCGACCGGTCGAAGTAGTAGTCATCTCCGCCTCCCGCTGCTTCTCGTCCGCGCTCACGCCGCCGCCCCTGCCGTGCTCCCGGCCGTGATGCCCTTCGTGGAGGCGATCACCTCGCGGAGCTTCTTGCGCAGGGCCTCATAGAACATGCTCAGCGGGAATTCGTCCGGAAGCACCTCGTCGACGAGTTTGCGCGGCGGCAGGCTCAGGTCCAGCGCGTCGGGGCCCTTGGCCCAGACCGAGCCGGGGTGCGGCGCGAGATAGCTGGAGACCAGGTCGTACGCGGCGAACCAGTGGACCAGCTTGGGCCGGTCGATGCCGTCCCGGTAGAGCTTCTCGATCTCGCCGCACAGCTCCTGCGTGACCTGCGGGATCCGCTCCCAGTCGATGTGCAGGGTGTTGTCCGTCCAGCGCACGGCGTCGTGCTGGTGCAGGTACGCGAAGAGCAGCTGGCCGCCGAGGCCATCGTAGTTCTTCACGCGGTCGCCGGTGACCGGGAAGCGGAACATCCGGTCGAAGATCACCGCGTACTGCACGTCCCTGGCCTGCGACAGGCCCTCCGCCTCCAGCTTCACGGCCTCCTTGAAGGCCGTGAGGTCGCAGCGCAGCTCCTCCAGGCCGTACATCCAGAACGGCTGCCGCTGCTTGATCATGAAGGGGTCGAAGGGCAGGTCACCGTGGCTGTGCGTACGGTCGTGCACCATGTCCCACAGGACGAACGCCTCCTGGCACCGCTCCTGGTCCGCCAGCATCGCGCGGACGTCGTCCGGGAGGTCGATGCCGAGGACGTCCACGGCGGCCTCGCTGACCCGGCGGAACCGGGCCGCCTCGCGGTCGCAGAAGATGCCGCCCCAGGTGAAGCGCTCGGGGGCCTCCCGCACGGCGATGGTCTCGGGGAAGAGCACCGCGGAGTTCGTGTCGTACCCGGCGGTGAAGTCCTCGAAGGCGATGCCGCAGAACAGCGGGTTGTCGTAGCGCGTGCGCTCCAGGTCCGCGAGCCACTCGGGCCAGACCATGCGCAGCACGACGGCCTCGAAGTTGCGGTCCGGGTTGCCGTTCTGGGTGTACATCGGGAAGACGACCAGGTGCTGCAGGCCGTCCGCGCGGCCGCGCGCCGGCTGGAAGGCGAGCAGCGAGTCCAGGAAGTCCGGCACGCCGAAGCCGCCGTCGGCCCAGCTGCGCAGGTCGGCGACCAGCGCGCGGTGGTACGCGGCGTCGTGCGGCAGCAGCGGGGACAGCGCCTCGATCGCGGCCACGGCGCGCTCCACCTCGCGGCGGACGTCCTCGGCGGCGGGCGCGCCCTCGGCGTGGAGGTCGATGGAGCCGTCGGCGGACTGCCAGGGCCGCAGGGCCTCGACCGCGTCCTTCAGGACCGGCCAGGCCGCGTGCTCGACGACGCGCTCAGCGGTCGTCGTACCCGCCTGGACACCCACAGGCGAAAGAATTTCCGTCATGACTGCCCTCCGGCAGGAGATCGTGTGGTGGGGACACCGTAACCAGGGAGGCTTTGGACTCTCAAGGGGGTTCGAAGGAAATCATCCTGCCTTACCCCCGTTGTCGGAGACGTTTTTCCTGCGAGTGGGCCGCGAGTCGGCGTTTTCTGTCATGCCCGGCCGTTCGAGTGACGGCCGTACGGGGACCGGGCAGGGCCCGGGCGAGGACCGGACGGAATCGGGCGGAACCGGTCGTCGTCCGCTCATCGCACGATCGGCGACCGCTCAGGACCGTACGGAAAGCCGCGATCTTCGGGCTCCGCGGCCGGGCCGCCCCAGCGCGCCTCCAAGATGGCCGGGCCAGTACGCCGTATCGCCACCAGGGGGCCACCACGTACCCGCGCCTTCCCGTCACCGCCTGGGCGGTGCTCGGACTGCTCTCCTTCCGTGACGGCCGCACCGGCTACGACCTCAAGAAGTGGGCCGACGCCTCGCTCCGCTTCTTCTACTGGTCGCCGGCCATCAGCCAGATCTACGCCGAACTGCGCCGCCTGGAGGAGCTGGGGCTGGTCACCTCCCGGCGGTCGGGCCCCGAGGAGCCGCGCGCCAAGCGGCGTTACACGATCACCGCGGACGGCCGGGACGCGCTCGCCGCCTGGGCGGAGGGCACGCACGACTGCGGACCGCCGGTCCTCAAGCACCCCCTGGTCCTCCGCGTCTGGCTGGGCCACCTCGCCGTGCCCGGGACGCTGCGCACCCTGGTGGAGCGGCACCGCGACCGCACCAGGGCAGCGCTGCGGGACGTACGGGAGGCACTGGCCGGCGTCGGAGCGGCGCCCGAGGGGGACTTCCCGCGGGTCGCGCTGGGCTGGAGCGAGCGGCAGCACCTGGCCGAGCTGGAGCTGGCCGAGGCCATGCTCGCCGACCTGGAACGGCTGCGGTGCGGGCCGCCGGACGGAAACCGGCGGGCGCTCGACGGCCGGGCCGGAGCCGGGCCACCGGCGCCCCGGCGTCAGCACCCACAGGACGCGCCCACGCACGGGTGACCGGATGCGCGGCCCGCGCGCCCCCCGGACCGGACGGCGACCGTCCGCACCGCCCGCCGACGAAGGAGACACCCTGCGTGAGTACCCGTGCCGTACTGGTCGCCGCCGTCCTGACCGGCCTCGTGCTCGGCGTCGCGAGTGCCCGTACGGGGCACGCCGCGACGACATCCGACGTTCTCTCAGGTGTCAGTGTGGCCCGTTAGGCTGGCCGCCGTTTCCGGCAGCCGTACCCCAGCCGGTTGCCGGTTACCGCCAGCCACAGCCGACAGCCACAGAAGCGAGGCAGCCTTGTCCTTTCTGACCATCGGACACCGCGGGGTCATGGGCGTGGAGCCGGAGAACACCCTGCGTTCCTTCCGCCGCGCCGAACACGAGGGGCTCGACGTCATCGAGCTGGACCTGCACCTCAGCAAGGACGGTGCGCTCGTCGTCATGCACGACGCGGAGGTGGACCGTACGACGGACGGGCACGGGCCGATCGCCGACCACACCCTCGCCGCTCTGCGGGAGATGGATGCGGGCGAGAAGGAGCGGATCCCCGTCTTCGAGGAGGTCGTCGAGGCGGTGCGGTCGCCGCTGCAGGCCGAGATCAAGGACGTGGCGGCCGCCCGGGCGCTGGCCGACGTGCTGCGCGAGCGGGACCTCGTCGACCGGGTCGACGTGATCTCCTTCCACGACGAGGCGCTGGCGGAGGTCAGCGCGCTGCTGCCGGGCGTCCGCACCGGCCTGGTGGCCAGCCGGTACGGCAAGGACGTGGTGGACCGGGCGCAGGCGGTGGGCGCGGGCTACCTTTCGCTGAACATCCGGCGGCTCACCTTGGAGCTGACCGAACGCGCCCACGCGGCGGGTCTGCGGGTGCTCGCCTGGACCGTGAACACCCACGACCAGCTGCGGATCGCCCGCGGGCTCGGCCTGGACGGCGTGGTCACCGACTTCCCCGAGATCCGCCGGGCGACGCGCTTCACGGCGTAGCCGCGCTGCACGACGGAGCCGCGCTGCACGGCGTAACCGCGCTGACGGAGCCGCGCTGCACGACGGAACGCGGCGCGGGCCCGGCCTCCCGCGGTGGCCGGGCCCGCGCCGACGCGCGTTCAGACCAGCTTCTTGACCAGCAGCTCGAACTCCAGGTCCGCGCGCTGCGGGATGCCGAACCGCTCGTCGCCGTACGGGAAGGGGGTCATCCGGCCGGTGCGGACGTAGCCGCGGCGTTCGTACCAGGCGATCAGCTCGGCGCGCTGCCGGATGACCGTCATGTGCATCTCGCGGGCGTCCCACTCCTCGCGTACGGTGCGCTCGGCCTCGGCGATGATCACCTTGCCCAGGCCGCCGCCCTGGCGGGTGGGGCGCACCGCGAACATGCCGAAGTAGGCGTGGTCCCCGCGGTGTTCGAGCTGGCAGCAGGCGACGAGCTCGCCGTCCTGTTCGGCGACCAGGAGCCGGCTGTCCTCGGCCTCGACCACCGCGGCGACGCCCTCGGGGTCGGTGCGCTGGCCCGACAGCAGGTCCGCCTCCGTGGTCCAGCCCGCGCGGCTGGCGTCCCCTCGGTACGCCGATTCGATCAGCTCGACGAGCGCCTGAACGTCGGACGCGGTGGCGGGGCGGAAGGTCAGCTCGGGCGCTGGCGTGGTGGCCATGGCGGACGGGGATCCTCTCGGGCGGGCGGGGCCGGTGGGTGTGTCGTGGGCGCGGACGGCCCGGCGGCGCGCCGTACAGGAGTGGCGCCCGGCCGGTGTCGAGGCTAACAAGGGGCCGGTGCCGCACGTCGCCGTGTCCCGGATGCCGGAAACCCCCTAAAGTCCGTGCCATGGTGCAGGTACTGAGCAGCAGAGTGCTGGTGCGGCCGGCCGACCCCGAGCGGTCGCGGGAGTTCTACGGCAAGGCGCTGGGCCTTCCCGTGTACCGGGAGTTCGGTACGGGGCCCGAGCGCGGGGTCGTGTACTTCCTCGGCGGCGGCTTCCTGGAGGTCTCGGGCCGGTCGGCGGAACCGCCCACTCCGACGCTCCAGCTCTGGCTCCAGGTCGCGGACGCGGCCGCGGCGCACGAGGAGCTGGCGGCGAACGGCGTGGAGATCCTGCGGCCGCCGGTCAAGGAGCCGTGGGGGCTGATCGAGATGTGGATCGCCGACCCCGACGGCCACCGGGTCGTCCTCACCGAGGTCCCGGCGGACCACCCGATGCGGTACCGGCCCGGAATCTGACGCCCACCGGCGGCCGGTGGGAGACCGGCATCCGGCGGTGGACCGGCATCCGGCGGGAAACCGGCATCCGGCCGGAAATCCGTACGCGGCCGGCAGCCGGCGGGAGACCGTCGACCCGCGCGGAACCGGTGGTCGACCGGGTACCGGCGACCTGTGCGGACCCGGCGGTCGGCGGCGATTCGTACACGCGCTCCCCAGTGCGCCTGTGCGCTCCCGTGAAGCGGGGCCACGGCGGGCATCCTGCGAGCGGAAGAGATCGTTCGCGCCCGGAGTCCGGCGCGTGCGGTCCGCAGTGCTCCAGGGGGAGGTGCGCCGTGCACGGACCGGCGATGACCGGCTGGCTGCTGGTCGCACTGTGCGCAGCGGCGGGTGCGTACTGCCTCGTCCGCTCGCGCGGAGGTACGGAGCGGGATCCGCGGCTGCGGGGACAGGCGCGCGGCGAGGCGCTGATGGCGCTGGGCATGGGGACGATGGCGCTGCCCGCCTCGGCCGTGCCGGTGCCGGGCTGGTCGGCGTGGGTGTGGGTAGCGGTCTTCGGCGCGGCGGGCCTGTGGGCGGCCCTCGCCCGCCACCAGCACCACGCAGTGGGTTCGTTCGCCATGGTCTACATGGCGCTGGTGATGACGGCCCTGCCGGCCGGTGCCGGGCACGGCGGCCACGGCGGGGCGGGCGGCGTGCCCGTGCTGACCGGCCTGCTGCTCGCCTACTACGCCGTGCACGCCGTCGCCTCCGGACTCCGTCTCATACCGGCCCCCGCCGTGCTGGCCGCGGGGAGCGCGCCGGGCGGCGCGGTGGCGGCCGTGCCGAGGCCCGAGCTGCTGAGCGCGTGCCGGACGGCCATGAGCATGGGCATGTTCACGATGCTGCTGACCGTGTGAGCAGCGGCGGCACCGGACGCGCCGGGGGCCGGGACGGCTCTGCGGAACCGTACGCGCCGGAAGCCGTGACGACTCCGCGGAACCGGCCGCGCCGGGGCCGTGGCGGCTCTCCTGAGCAACTCAGACCCCACCTGCCGGTGGTATGCGTCACTTCCTCGGCGAGACCGTACCTACCGGTAGCGGTCCGCTCATAAAGTGACCGCCATGATGGTCCCCTTCGCGCTGATCGTCCTCGGCGCGCTGGCGGCGGCAGTGGCGCCGCGCCTGATGGCCCGTGCGAGCTGGCCCGACCGCGAGCCGGTGCTCGCCCTCTGGGTCTGGCAGTGCGTGGTCGCCGGTGTGCTGCTGTGCTGTGTGCTGGCCATGTCGCTGAGCGCCGCGGCGGCCTGGGAGGCCGTCCGGGGCAACGTCTTCGCGCTCGCCCCGCACGGCGTCATCGAGGCGTACGCGCTCGGTGCGTACGGCTCCTGGGCCGCGCCGCTGGCCGTCCTCCTCGCCTGCGGCGGGGCGTGGACCGCCGTCGTACTGACCCGGGAGGTGCGGGCCGCGCGGGCGCGCCGCAAACGGCGCCGCGCCGATGTCGCGCTGCGCTCCCCGCTGCTGCCCGGCGAGGAGCGCACCGGCGATCCCCTCGTGGTGCTGGAGGGCGACCGCGCCGAAGCGTGGTGGCTGCCCGGATTGTCGCCCCAACTGGTGGTCACCACCGCCGCGTTGCGCCGGCTGAAGGGGCAGCAGCTGGACGCGGTGATCGCCCACGAGAAGGGTCACGCCCGCGCCCGCCACCACCTGCTGCTGCACTGCGCGGCGGCGCTGGCCGTCGGTTTCCCGCAGGTGCCGGTCTTCGCCGCGTTCCAGGACCAGGTGCACCGGCTCGTGGAACTGTCCGCCGACGACATCGCCTCCCGGCGCTTCGGCCGGCTGACGACGGCCCTCGCGCTGGTCGAACTGAACGAGGACCGCGGGGTCTTCGGCCCCCACCCGGCCCAGTGCGCTCAGGTACCGGCCCGCGTCGACCGGCTGCTCTCCCCGGCGCCCCGGCTCACCCCGGGCCGCCGCCTGGGCATGACCGCCATGGCCGCCCTGGTACCGGTCGTCCCGCTGCTGATCACCTTCGTGCCGGGGCTGAGCGCGCTCACGTGACGACGCGCCGGCCGGCGCCCGCGAGAGACACGCACACGCCGGCCGCACGTCCCGCACGAAACGCACCCCGGCGCGAAACGCGCACCGCGACGAGTGGCCCGTGGCAGGGTCCGTCGGCGAGGATCGGGGCATGGGATCTCCGTCGTCTTCCGGGATCGACAGCACGTCCGGGACGGGCGCCCCGGCCGGGCCGGCGGCCGGCAGCCGGGCGCTCCACGCCGCGGGGTGGCTCGCCGCGGCGGCCGTGGCGCTGGCCGTCCTCGTACTCGTCCACTGGGCGCCGCTGAGCCACGCGGACCGGACCGTCGCCGGCGAACTGCACCGGGTGGCGCGCACCTCGCCGGACCTGACCGCGGCGAACCGCGTCCTCAGCGACTGGGTGTGGGACCCGTGGACCATGCGCGTGGCGCTGACGCTGCTGGTGGGATGGCTGGTGTGGCGCGGGGTGCGGGTCCTCGCGGCCTGGGTCGCGGCCACGTCCGTCGCCGGGACACTGCTCCAGCAGGGCGTCAAGGCCGCGGTGGACCGACCGCGCCCGGTCTGGCCGGACCCGGTCGACTCGGCGCACTACGCCGCGTTCCCCTCGGGGCACGCGCTGACCGCCGTGGTCGCGGCCGGGCTGGTGCTGTGGGTGCTGCGCGAGCGCGGCGTCCCCGTGGCATGGCTGCGGGTGGTGGGCGCCGTCGGTGCGGTGTCCGTGCTCGGCGTCGGCCTCACGCGGCTCTACCTGGGCGTGCACTGGCTGTCCGACGTGCTGGCCGGTTGGCTGGTGGGGGCCGCGCTGGTGGCCGCGGCGGCGGGCCTCTACACGCGGCTCGCGTCGGCAGCCGCGGCGACCGAACCACCCGAGCAGGGCTGACCACCTCACCGCGGTCCTCCTTGGCCCGGGGCGTCACACGGGTCAGGATGGTGGCCATGGCGTACAAGGGTGTGCTCTTCGACTTCTCCGGGACGCTGCTGCGGATCGAGCCGGTCGCCTCGTGGCTGCGCGGGGCGCTGGACGAGACCGGCATCTCCATGGCGGAGGAGACCTTCACGCTTACGGTGCGGGAGTTGGACCGCGCCGGCGCGCTGCCCGGCGGTTCGACCCCGGAGCGGCTGCCCGACGGGCTGCGGGAGCTGTGGCGCAACCGGGACCGTACGGCGGAGCACCACCGCGAGCTGTACACCGCGCTCGCCCGCCAAGTGGCGCTGCCCGCCGAGGAGTTGTACGAGACGCTGTACGTCCGCCACAAGTCGCCGGCCGCCTGGGCGCCGTACCCGGACGCCGCCGGGGTGCTGCGCGCGCTGCGCGAGCGCGGCGTGGCGACCGGCGTGGTCAGCAACATCGGCTGGGACCTGCGTCCGGTGCTGCACGCGCACGGGCTGGACCCGCTGATCGATGCGTACGTCCTCTCCTACGAGCACGGCATCCAGAAGCCCGACCCGCAGATCTTCGAACTGGCCTGCCAGGAGCTGGGACTCGCCCCGCAGGACGTCCTGATGGTGGGCGACGACCGCACGGCGGACGGCGGCGCCCAGGCACTCGGCTGCGGCTACTTCCCCGTCGACCACCTCCCGGCCGCCGAACGCCCGGCCGGCCTGCGCCCGGTACTCGCCCTGGTCGACTGAGGCCGGCCGCCTGGACCCGCGCCCGCTCGTCATGCGGACCGGTTCGTCACCGGGGAAGTTTCACCGAGCCCGTGCGCTGGTCGGACACCTTGCCCCACTGAGTCACGCACCTTGCCTCATTGAAACGTGACCTACATCACGTTACCGGCGGTATCTGAAACAGCGTGTCGCAGGTAAATTGCGGGAACGCAACAGCTGTGGAACCACGCGTGAACACGTGAACAGTCGTCAGTGTCCCGAGCGGCGGCGGCCCCGCACCTGTCTCGACCAGGGCCCCGCGAGCGAGAGTTAGGACCTCCGCACATGGAGCAGCAGCACGTCGACGTCCTGGTCATCGGCGCCGGCATATCCGGTATCAGCGCCGCGTCCCACGTCCTGCGCGACGAGCCCGGCGCGTCGCTCGTCGTGCTCGAGCGTCGCGCCCGGGTCGGCGGCACCTGGGACCTCTTCCAGTACCCCGGGATCCGCTCCGACTCCGACATGCCCACCTTCGGCTTCGGCTTCCGCCCCTGGCGCGACGCGCGCATCCTCGCCGACGGCGCGCAGATCCGGCAGTACGTCGAGGACGCCGCGGCCGACCGCGGCGTGCTGGAACGCATCCGCTTCGGCCGCCGCGCGCTCAGCGCCGACTTCTCGCACGAGACCGGCCGATGGAACGTGGAGGTCGAGGACGAGGCCACCGGCGAGCGCGAGTCGTACAGTGCGGGCTATCTCACCGGCGCGACCGGCTACTACGACTACGACCGGCCCTACCGCCCGCGGTTCCCCGGCGAGGAGGACTTCCAGGGCACCCTGGTCCACCCGCAGCACTGGCCGAAGGACCTCGACCACAAGAACAAGCGCGTGGTCGTCATCGGCTCCGGCGCCACCGCCATCACGCTGCTGCCCGCGCTGGCCGACGAGGCCGCGCACGTCACCATGCTGCAGCGCTCGCCCACCTACGTCCTCACCCTGCCCAAGGTCGACCCGCTCACCTCCGTGCTGCAGAAGGTGCACGCCCCGGCCCGGCTCACGTACAAGGTCGTCCGGGCCCGCAACATCGCTCTGCAGCGCGGAAGCTACGCCTTCTGCCGCAGGTACCCGGGCCTGGCCCGCAAGGCGCTGCTCGGCCTCGTACGGGCGCAGGCCGGCAAGGGCGTCGACATGCGCCACTTCAGCCCGCACTACAAGCCCTGGGACCAGCGCCTTTGCGTGGTCCCCGGCGGCGACCTGTTCAAGGTGCTCAAGAGCGGCAAGGCGGCCGTCGCCACCGACCACATCGACACCTTCACCGCCGACGGCATCCGCCTGAAGTCCGGCGAGGAGCTGAAGGCCGACATCGTCGTCACCGCCACCGGCCTGAGCGTCCGCCTCATGGGCGGCATGGAGCTCTCCGTCGACGGCCGCCCCGTGGACGTCAAGAACCGCGTCCTCTACAAGGCCGTCATGCTCGAAGGTGTCCCCAATATGTCGCTCGTCATCGGCTACACCAACGCCTCCTGGACCCTCAAGGCGGACCTCGCGGCCGACTACACGGCCCGCCTGCTGGCCCATATGCGCCGCAACGGCCACGACATCGCCACCCCGGTGGCCTCCGACGGCGACCGCTCCGAGTTCTCCGTCATGGGCGAGGCGCTGACGTCCGGCTACATCGCCCGGGCCAACGAGGTCATGCCGCGCCAGGGCACCCGCGACCCGTGGCGGCTGTGGAACAACTACTACCGCGACCGCGCCATGCTCCAGGACGCCCCCATCAAGGACGGGCCGCTGCGCTTCGAGAAGGCGACCGGAACGGCCACCGGAACGACCGCGGCGAGCGGAACAGCCACCGGAGCGACCGCGGCGACCGGGACCCCGGAGACGACCCGCGCGGCCTGACGGCCGGACGTGCCCATCCCCTCCAGAAGATCGAGGACGAAGATGTCTGCGAACCTGACCCGGAAGGTGTACGACGAGCGCCTGCGGACCTTGTCCGAGGGCTCCGTCAACGTCAACTTCAACGCCTTCACCGACATCAAGTGGGACGACCCCGAGTTCGCCGTGGACACCGGCGACCCGCGCTGGGTGCTGACCTCGGCGGACGCCCTGGGTGCCCACCCCTGGTACCAGGAGCAGCCGCTGGAGACGCAGATCCGGATCGGGATCTGGCGCTGGGCGGTCATCGCCAAGGTGGGCATGCAGTTCGAGAACCTGCTGATGCGCGGAGCCCTGGACTACATCTACCAACTGGGCAACCAGAATGAGGAGTTCAGGTATCTCACCCACGAGATCACCGAAGAGACCCACCACACCCAGATGTTCCAGGAGCTGGTCAACCGCACCGGCGTGAACACCGCGGGCGGCAAGCGCTGGTTCCGTCAGCTCAGCCGCGTGCTGCCGCTGTTCGGCTCGCTCTACCCCGAGGCGTTCTTCACCGGCATCCTGGCCGGCGAGGAGCCCATCGACCACCTGCAGAAGGGGGCGCTGCGCAGCGGTGAGCCGGTGCACCCGCTCCCCCAGCGGATCATGCAGATCCACATCGCCGAAGAGGCCCGGCACATCTCCTTCGCCCACGAGTTCCTGCGGCTGCGCGTCCCGAAGTACGGCAAGGCCCGCCGCGGCGCCCTGTCCGTCCTCTTCCCGGTGATCATGCGGGTGCTGTGCGACGTCATCATGATCCCCGACCGGAAGTCCGCAGCGGAGGTCGGCATCCCGGCCTGGGTGATCAAGGAGGTCTTCTGGAAGTCCGAGGCCGGCGAGAAGATGCTCCGCAACCTCTTCTCCGACGTGCGGATGCTGGCCGAGGACATCGGTCTGATGAACAAGGCGTCCCGCCAGGTGTGGCGGGCCCTGCGCATCGACGGCCGCCCCGCGCGCTTCCGCGGCGAGCCCGCCGTGCACGCCGACTGAGCGCCCGCACGCCGCGTACCACCCTGCACTGAACCCGAACGGAGACCAGCCCGCCGTGCCGTACGTCGTCACCCGATCCTGCTGCGCCGACGCCTCCTGCGTGCTGGCCTGCCCGGTCAACTGCATCCACCCCGCACCGGGGGAGCCCGGCTTCGCGACCGCCGAGATGCTGTACGTCGATCCGCGCACCTGCGTGGACTGCGGGGCCTGCACGACCGCCTGCCCGGTGGACGCGCTCAAGCCCCACACGGCTCTCGGCGAGGGGGAGTTGCCCTTCCTCGAACTGAACGCCTCGTACTACAAGGAGAATCCGCACGACGATCGGGCGCCGATGTACGTGCTGCCCAAGCAACGCAGCCTCCCTGCAGGCGAGTTGAGCGTCGCCGTGGTCGGCGCCGGTCCGGCCGGTCTGTTCGCGGCCGACGAGTTGCTGCGCCACCCCGGCGTGCGTGTCACCGTCTACGACCGGCTCCCGACCCCGTACGGACTCGCGCGGGCCGGCGTCGCGCCGGACCACCAGGACACCAAGCAGGTCACCGAGCTGTTCCGGGCCATCGAGTCCCAGCCCGGTTTCCGTTACCGCCTGGGGGTCGAGGTGGGCGCCGACCTCACCCACGCCGACCTGCTGCGCGAGCACCACGCGGTGATCTACGCGGTCGGCGCGGCGACCGACAAGCGCCTCGGCATCGAGGGCGAGGACCTGCCCGGCAGCGTCTCCGCGACGGACTTCGTCGCCTGGTACAACGGCCACCCCGACCGCGCGCACGACACGTACTCCCTCGACACCGAGCGCGCCGTCGTCATCGGCAACGGCAACGTGGCCCTCGACGTCGCCCGCATCCTGACCGCCGACCCCGAAGCCCTGGCCCGTACCGACATCTCCGACCGCGCGCTCGCCGCACTCCGCGCGAGCAAGGTCCGCGAGGTCGTCCTGCTCGGCCGCCGCGGCCCCGCCCAGGCGGCGTTCACGGTGCCCGAGCTCCTGGCGCTCTCCGCGCTGAAGGACGTGGACGTCACGGTGGAGGGCTGGCCCGAGGGCCTGGACCCGGACGCCACCGAAAAGACCCGTCTGCTGTCCGGCCTGGCGGCCCGCGAACCGGTGGCGGGCCGGCGCCGCATCGTGCTGCGCTTCCTGACCAGCCCGGTCCGCCTCACGGGCGAAGGCTCGGTCGACGCCCTGGAGGTCACGCCCACCACCCTCCACACCGATGAGCACGGCACGGTCCGCGCACGGCCCACGGGCGACACCGAGACCCTGGAGACCGGCCTGGTCCTCCGCTCGGTCGGCTACCGGGCCCGCCCCGTCCCCGGCCTGCCCTTCGACGAGGCCACAGCGACCGTCCCGCACGAGAACGGCCGGGTCGAGCCCGGTGTCTACGTAGCAGGCTGGATCAAGCGCGGCCCGACCGGCTTCATCGGCACCAACAAGACGTGCGCCCACGAGACGGTCGAGTCCCTCCTGGACGACTTCGCCCGCGGCCGCCTCACCCAGCCGGCCGCCGGCACCGGCGCCGGCGCCGGCGTGGCAGTGGATGCGCCGGGTCTGGAAGCCTGGCGCGCGATCGACCGCGCGGAGCGGGCAGCGGGCGAGGCGACGGGCCGCCCGCGGGTGAAGCTCACGGACACGGAGTCCCTGCGCCGCGCGGCGAACGGCGCGGCGGTGGCGTGCGGTTGACGTCACACATCAAGCCACATCAAGACACATCAAGCCTCTTCCAGCTCCGGCACCTTCTGCTGCGGGGACAGCTCGACCCCCAGATCCCGCAGCGTCGCGTCCAGCACCGCCCACACCGAGCGGCACAGCATCGCCCGCAACTCGTCCTCCGACACCTCGCGTTGGGGATCGCGCACCCACTGGTTGACGGAGGTGTCCACGAATCCCACGATCCCGACCGCGACGGACCGGATCGGCGCGTCCGGCACCCCGAGCGCCTTCAGTACCTCCCCGAACCGCTCGCTCAACATCAGCGCGATGGCCGTCTTGGTGTCCGCCACCAACGAACCGTCACCCATCGCGTGCTCGCCGACCCCCATGTAGGCGTACAGCCGCGGGTGCTCGGCCACCCAGTCGAGGTGTGCGCCCACCACCCGCTGCACGGACTCCTCGATGGTGCCCTCGAAGCTGAGCGTGGGCTCCATCCGCCGCATGAACGACTGCACCACGCGCCGCCGGATCAGCTCGTCCAGACCCGCGCGGTCCTTGAAGTGCCGGTACAGCACCGACCGCGACAGCCCCACGCGCTCCGCCAGACGCTGCACCCGGAACGGCGCACCCTCCTCCTCGATGAGCGCGACCGCCGCGTCCACCAACTCCATCTGGCGCTGCGCCTTGTGCCCGTCCCAGCGGGTGGAGCGTCCGTCGATCTGCGGCTCACCGCCGGTTT
Source organism: Streptomyces niger (assembly GCF_000718305.1). Lineage (GTDB taxonomy): Bacteria > Actinomycetota > Actinomycetes > Streptomycetales > Streptomycetaceae > Streptomyces > Streptomyces niger. The sequence goes on along the minus strand of NZ_JOFQ01000012.1, from coordinate 12,659 downwards.
TCTCAGCCATCACGCCAGGATATCGACCACATACGCACGTGAACGCACCCGGCGGCGGAGGGCTCGACCTCGGCCGGCCCCCCCGAACGTACCCGGGCTGCCCGCCCGTCAGGTCCGCCTCACGTCCGTTCCGCCCGAGCCAGGACACAAGGTCTGCGTGTGGACCGAGTTGCCGCCGAGGACAGCTCAGGCGCTGCGACGGGAAGCCACTGGAGCGTCGTGAAATTCGCGAGCAAGGAGGGGAAGGAAAGTACATCCCCACTCGTGAAGGAAACCGCACGTTCGGTTGGCGGGTGCTCGTCGGGTGTACGGCGGCGCACTGAGGAATCGTCTCGGGCAGCTCCTCGCTCGGATCAAGGTGATCGCTCAGTACAGTGACAAGACGAAAGATGGCAAGTACAAGCTCGCCGACACCAGCCAAAAGATCGGCACGATCACCGCATTCTGTGAGCGTGTCCCCCGCAACAGGTGCCCGGATGCAGTCAACAACACCTGAGCGCGGCCGAACTACGAGGATGCGGCGACATGCAGCACTGGAGTGAAGAAAGCCTCGCGGGCCTTCAGGCAGCCTTGGCCCACGAGACGTTGCAGTTCACCGCACCGGCACTCGGTGCGGCGGGCCCTCTGGTACGCGGGGTGCTGCCACCGCCTGAGGCACCAGGAGTGGGCAGGGTGGTCGTCTGGGACGGCGATGATCTCGCCAGTTCGGTTGCCTATGACCTCCCTTTGGTCGGCCGCGACGGCGACCACGTGCCGGCTGACGAGCTGTCAGTGCTGCTGCGCCGCATGGTGCGGCAAAGTGTGCACGGCCGGCCGACCGCACCGGCGCCCGCACTCCCCCGCGATACGCATGGCTTCCCCGTCGTGCCCGTCGAGGAAGCGACGCGCTTCCTCGAGGAAGGGACGGCCTTTCACGTCACCGATGCGCTCCGTGCCGCGGTAGCAGCCCTGTGCCCACCCGTCGATGAGGACGAAGAGGAGCTGCGACTGCGCGGCTTCCTCCTCCTCGACGAGCGGTCCGTACGCTTGTACGTGGATGGAGACGACCTACCCGGCGTGGTCGGTCTCGATGTCGCCCTGCGGGATGAGAACGGAGCGGTTACCGTCGGCATCACCGCGCTGGCCGCTGCCCTGCCCACGCTGGTCACCGGCGACCAGTTGAAGTACAACCCATCGGACGCGGTGGATCACTACTGCTCGGCCGTCTACGACCTCACGTGCTGGTAGAAACCCGGACCCGCGCTGTCGAAGCCGCGCTGTCCTGAGGGACGGTGCGGCTTCGGCGCGTCTGACGGCATCGCGTCACGGCGAGGCCGTGCACGCCGCTCCACGGCAACCATCACCGTCAGACTCTTCGCCCTCTCCCTCCTCGACGTTCCGTCCCACCGCAGAGGGCATCCGCCTCCATCCGTCGGTGCCCCTCCTGCTCGCCGCCGCCTCCGGCCCCTCTTGAGGCCGACGACAGGAAGCAGGCAGAGGCCAGGAAGGCAGCGTGGCGCACCCTCTCCTACCGCCTGGAGCGCATGCACCAGCTCGCCCACAATGGTCGGCAGCCCGAAGCGCTGCGCCAGGCGGCCGGGCCCCAGCGCCAGAGCGAGCAGGGTGCCTGTCTGGAGCAGGAGCACCAGCAGGACTTCGGAGCTCGTCCGCGACCGCCCTCCCGGACGACCGGTCCGGCCCGGCGGCGGTGGCCACCCGGGCAGGCGTGCTCGTCCTGGCGCTCGACGAACCGGCCCGCGAAGCCGGGCTCAACGCCTCCGCACTGGGCAGGCAATTCCTCGGCGGCCGGGGTGGCGGCACGCCGGAAACCGGCCAGGGCGGCGGAATCCCCGCCGACCGCATCAGCGGCGTACCGTCCGACCTCCCGGCCCTCCTGCACACCGCCGGCTGACTACGCGCCGCCGGGGCAGGAGGGGCGGGTGCCAACGCAACACGGCCTTCCCGACCCAGCCGCGCAGCTTCACCTCGGAACCCCCCAACAGTGGTGTTTGTCGCGGATGGGAAGCCGACTGGCCGAGGGGGATCAGCGGTTGATCATGTCTCGGGTCTGGGCGTAGACCGTTGCGTCCGCGAGCAGGTCCGTGTGGCTGAGGCAGGCGGTCTGGGTGTTGGCCGCGCCGGAGAGGGATACGGAGGTGTCCGGGTTGATCACCGTGTCGCAGGGCGACCACCAGGTGGCGTAACGAGGTGAGCCCGGTGTCTCGTCGCCGGAGTTGAGGGCGGCGAGGAAGTTGGAGCCGATACGCATCTCGGTGCAGGAGGTGTCGATGCAGGTGTTGGCGCTGTCGGTGCCGTGGTTCGGCCCTCCCAGTGACACCCAGGCGTCGACCTTGGAAGTTCCCTCGAGGTTCTTCAGGTAGTAGCGCGAGGAGAGCCCTCCCATGGAGTGGCTGACGATGTCGACCTTGGTGGCGCCGGTGGCTGCGAGGAGACGGTCGACCTCGGCGGACAGCTGCTGGGCGGTCGTGGCGTTCGACTGGTGCCAGTCGTAGGACCACTGGTCGAGGTACGAGGACGGCCAGCCGTCGGTTCTGAAGCGGCCCGCCATGGTGTTCCAGTTGCTCGCATCACCGGTGTAGCCGTGCACGAACAGGACGGGGTTGCTGGTCGAGTTGAAGGTCGAGCTGCTCGACGCCTGGGCGGGAAGGGACGCCTGCAAGGCGAGGAGGGCGCCGGCCGCAATCGCGGCTGCGCTCGCGAGGGTTTTGTTCATGAGGGACCTCGAATGGGTTCGGACGGCGCTCGACGGCGCGTTCTGACAAGGGACGGCGCGCTGAGGCGTTTCCCGGGTCACGGGACTGTGCCTACAGGCGTGCGGCGGCATGCCGAGGGGCCGGTCCGCCGTGGCCGCGCGGGGAGAGAACACCGGTGTCATCGAGGGGTGGCGTGAGAGTACTGACCGGTAGCCGTCGACGGTCAAGAGGCGTGCGCGGAATTGTTCGACCCGCTGCCGGAGCATGGCACGCCCAGCGAAGCGCTCGACGGAGCTGGCCGCCGCGACCATCCGGACGATCCTCGCCCAGGCCGCCGCCCAGCTCCGCACCCGGCTGAACGTGGCCGCCGATCTGCTCGGACGGCAGTTCCGCAGGTCACGACGGTGCTGCTGGACGCTGCCGTACCGAAGTCAGCACGGCCGAACTCCCCATCTCCCCATCGGCGAACGCGCTTTCCAACGGCAGCTCCCTGCTCAACCCCCAACCAAGCCGACACGAAGGTTTCCTGACCGCCCGCCAGGAAAGCCGCCTCACCGCACCAGGCCGAACCGGCGCTGACCGAAGGGGCCACCCGCACCGCTCCGAAGCCATGATTCACCTCGCCATGACCGACCTCATGGCCCGCCGCCTCACCGGCGAGAACACCATCTCCTCGCACGCCCCGACATCACCACGTCAAAGCTGCATCCAGGGATGAAACAACAGGAGAAAACGACCTCTCAGTTACGCATGGTGGTCACCTGCGCGCGCTGTTCCAGCCCGCCTGAGTACGGGCTCCGGAGGGATTCCCGGCCGGAATCGCCCGATCCGGAGCGCGATGCCAAGCTGGACCGCAACGAGGAGGCGCTGGAGCGTCTCCCGGACCGTGTGTTCGCGTTCGACGAGTTCGGGCCGCTCGGCGTCCGGCCCACCGCCGGGTTGTGCTGGGCCGAGCAAGGCCGGCCCGAGCGGCATCCCGCGACCTACCACCGTTACCCACAGGGTCCGCTGCTTCCACGGCTGCTACTCCATCGGCGCCCCCAAAGGCCCCGACATCCGTCGCTGGGCGAAGAAGAACAAGGCCAGCCTGTGCTTCACCCCGACCTGCGTGTGCTGGGCCAACCCGGTCGAGGCCCACTTCGGACCGCTGCGGCAGTTCACCGTCGCCAACTCCAATCACCGCAGCCACACCGTCCAGACGCGGGCCCTGCACGCCTACTTGCGCTGGCGCAACGCCAACGCCCACCACCCAGACGTCCTCGCAGCTCAACGCCGCGAACGTGCCCGGGTCGACAGCAAGAAGGGAATCCGCTGGGGCGGCAGGCTCCTCCAAGTCGCAGCCTGACCCGTCCCGGTGAAACCCATGCGATCTCAGCACTGGCCTCGGTTGCGCATCATCGACATCAGCAGCCCGTGGGTCTCCTCGTCGGCGGCGACCACAAGCCCACGACCTGCCTCGCCTATCGGGGCACCGTCGATGCCGGTGACAACGCAGCCGGCAGCCCGGCACACAGCGATATCGGCCGCGAAATGCACGCTCCCGGAGAGGTCGCCGCCATCGGTGACATACGCGGCGGCCGCCTCCGCATTTCGCATGCCACATCCGCTCATCAGGTCGGCGACCAGGAGGAACGCATCGTCGCCGGCCGCGCGTATGCCTTGCAGCTGCTGCGGCGAAGGGATCACCACGCGCTGGGTCGCACTGCGGAGGCTTGACCCCTGCCAAGGGGCTCTCATCGAATAGCCCCAGCCGATGGGCGTCGAGCGGGATCGCCTTGAGCTTGTCGTAGACATAGGACTGGGTGGCGAGACCAACACCGTTACGCTCCATCGTCTGGACGAAAGCATCCACGACCTTGTGGTCGAAGGTATTCATGCGGCGACTGGCGAAAGCCGGGTTTTCGCTCGACGGTACGCCGTTGCCGTACGGCCTCCAGTTCCACCACCGCCTCGTTGACCGCGGCGAGCACTGTCACAACGGCATCGTCGGCGACGGCCGGGGAGTCTTCGGCCGGCTTGTCGTGGATCCCGGCAGCGGCCGCGAGGGCGGCGAGGCCGTCCGTGTGCGTATCTGCGGCAGACTCTGGCCTCGCGCCGTCATCCGGTGGGAACCTCCAGGATGGGCGAGGACCCGCGCTCTGCCGTCGGTGGCGGACCTTCTCCGCGCCACCGGCCCATCGATGCCGGCAGGTACCGGAACTCCAGGAGGAACGCCGTCATGGGCGTGCTGTCCACCAGGCTCACCGAGAAGTTCGCCGTCCCGTACCCGTTCGCCTGCGCCGGAATGGCCTTTGCCGGCGGGACGTCCGATCTGGCGGTGGCCGTGACCCGGGCGGGCGGCATCGGCGCGGTGGGCGCCGCGCTCGTGCCCGCTGACCGGCTCCGGCGGATCATCCACGAGGTCCGGGCGGGCGTCGGGGAGGCCCCGTTCCACATCAATCTGATCACGTACTTCGACAACGCCGAACAGGTCCGCGTCTGCGCCGAGGAACGGGTACCGATCGTCTCCTACCACTGGGGGCACCCGCCGGCCGACGAGGTCGAGCGGCTGCGCGAGGCCGGGGTGTCGGTGTGGGAGCAGGTCGGCTCCGCCGACGCGGCCAGGCGCGCCGCCGACGAGGGGATCGAGGTCGTCGTCGCCCAGGGCTGGGAGGCCGGCGGGCACAACTACGGCGGCCTGCCCACCATGGTCGGGGTGCCCTCCGTCGTGGACGCCGTGGGCGACCGTGCGCTGGTCCTCGCCGCGGGCGGGATCACCGACGGACGCCAGGCGGCCGCGGCCCTGTGCCTGGGCGCCGACGGCGTGTGGGTGGGCACCCGGCTGGTCGCCTCCCGGGAGGCCCAGGTGCATCCCGAGCACCACCGCCGGCTGCTGTCCTCCGCGGGGGAGGACACGGTGCGCACGGCGATCTTCGGTCCCGAGTGGCCGGAGTTCAACCCGATGCGGGTGCAGCGCGACCGCGTGGTGTCCGAGTGGAACGACCGGCCGGCGCAGGTGCCGACCGCCCGCGACTCGCTCGACCAGGTCGGCACGACGGTCTTCCAGGGCGAGGTGACCGTGCTGCGCAAGTTCAACGTGCTGCTGCCGGTACCCGGGACCGAGGCCGACTGGGAGGAGATGCCATGGCCGATGGGGCAGGGCGTCGGCCTCGTGCGCGACATCAGGCCGGCCGGGGAAATCGTCCGGGAGATGATGGACGAGGCCGAGCGGGTACTGACCCGGTTCCGGGCCTGACAGCGGCCGTGAGGCCGGTACCGGCGGCCCGACCCGGGCCGGACACCGTGCGGGTACCCGCCATGGACGCTCGCCCTGATCGCCGTGTTTGCCGTGATTGCCTGAGAGTGGAAGGGAAGAGTGCCTTCGGGTTGCCATCGCCGGCCGTGGCGTACACGGCTTGGCAGTTCCACCGGTACCGCCGGCCGGCCGCCGCCCGCCGTGCGTGAAGCCCGGCTGCCTGCTCCCGACCCGGTAACTCAAAGGATGTAGCGGGCTTTCCCTCCTGAGCAGGAGGTCAGGGGGGACGGGGGCCGGCGGTGAGGATGCCAGCGGCACCAGGCCCCGGACGGACATGTGCCCGACGTTGAGCACCCAGGAAAAGACAGATGGCGGAACCTCGCCGCAGCACCACCACTTCGCGTATCGGGGCCCTGAGCCGGGCTCTGCTCGGCGGGCTCATCATGGCCTCGGCGCTGGGCACCGGTACCGTCCTGGGCTCGGCCATCGCCGATCGCGTCGGAGCTTCGGGACTGCCGGCGCGCCTGGTTCCGGCCGTACTCGTCAGTGCCGTTGCCGTTCCCCTCGTCATCGTCGCGCACCGGGCCGCACGTCGCCTCCGCTCGGATTCGGCAGCCCTCGTGCGAGCATGCGTGCGTTCCTGACGGGCGCGGGCGTGACAGCAGCGGCGGCGCTTCTCGTACTGGGGGCGACCACGATGGGCGGCATGCTGCGCTGGTCGAGCCCCGACCTCGGCGCCCTCGCCGGATTCCTCGTCTCCCACACGGCCGTCGCCCTCCTGCTCGAAGCGCTGCCGTAGGAGACCGCGCTGCGCGGCTACGCCTGGACCTCCCTGCGCGAGCGGTTCGGCGGTACGGTCGCCGCCCTGGGCACCACGGTGGTGTTCCTTCTGGTACCGGGGGCATCGACGGTCGTGGAAGCCGTCACCGCCCAGCTGATCGGCGAGGAGCCGCAGCCGATCGGCATCGCGCCCGGCGGGCAGCCCCCGGCCGACTACCTGATCCTGCTCGCGGTGTTCGGACTGGCCCTCGTCGCGGCCCGCACGGCCGTGCAACGGGCCCCGCCCTGGGCCGCCATCGGCGCCCACCTGACGTTCCTGACGGTGAATCGGATTCCGCTGGAGGGCGACGAGCGGGGTGCGGGCTGGTCGGCGGAACACATGACGGTGGACGTCGTGCTCCTCGTGTCGGCGTACCTGTTGGTCGCCGCCGGATTCGCGGTGCGCGGGTGGGCTGCGCGACGGCGCGTGGGCGGCGAGCCGGGCCATGGTGGTGTCGCCGGCGGCCGCTGAGCGCAGCCGCGGCAGCGGAACGTCGGCTTGCGGGGCCCATTCGCGGGATGCGGGGGGGGCGGGCGGATGCCGCTCGGTTCGGCTCGTTCGGTCGTGTCGAAGGGCGTCGAACGGCGTCGATATGAGAGCGCGCACCGATAAGTCCCGTCCGTGCCATTGACGTTGGGTTTCCGTCACGTCTACCTTCCGGTTCGAGTTAACGAGCAGTGTTCGGGATACCGAACAAGGGAATCGTGTTCTCCACCCGACCACCGGAGCCGCCCCTGTGCCCGCACGCCGCCGCACGTCGTGACGCGACGCGCACTCCGTGCCACCCACCACCCGCGCCACCGAGAGGACACCATGTCGCACTCCGCACCCCCGGCCCGGACCGCCCCGTCTGCCGCGGCTCGTCCGGCCCGGTTCGTCCTGGACCCGGCCTTCACCGTGGGCGAGGTCAGCCCGCGGCTCTTCGGTTCCTTCGTCGAGCACCTGGGCCGCTGCGTCTACACGGGCATCTTCGAACCGGACCACCCCACGGCGGACGAGGCGGGCCTGCGCGGCGACGTGCTCGCCCTGGTCCGCGAACTCGGTGTCACCGCACTGCGGTACCCGGGCGGCAATTACGTGTCCGGTTACCGGTGGGAGGACTCCGTCGGGCCGGTCGACGAGCGGCCGCGCCGGCTCGACCCGGCCTGGCGGTCCACGGAGACGAACCGTTTCGGGCTGAGCGAGTTCGTGGACTTCGTCAGGAAGGCCGGACCGCAGGCCGAGCCCATGATGGCCGTCAACCTCGGCACCAGGGGGGTGGCCGAGGCGCTGCAGCTCCAGGAGTACGCCAACCACCCCTCGGGCACGGCGCTTTCGGACCTGCGCGTCGCGCACGGCGACAAGGAGCCGTTCGGGATCCGGCTGTGGTGCCTGGGCAACGAGATGGACGGGCCCTGGCAGACCGGGCACAAGACGGCCGAGGAGTACGGGCGGCTGGCCGCCGAGACCGCTCGTGCCATGCGGCAGCTGGACCGGGACGTCGAACTGGTCGCCTGCGGCTCCTCCAGCCAGGCCATGGACACCTTCGCCGCGTGGGAGGCGACGGTGCTGGCCGAGACGTACGACCTGGTGGACTACGTCTCGCTGCACGCCTACTACGAGGAGCGCGACGGCGACCGCGACTCGTTCCTCGCGTCGGCCGTCGACATGGAGTCGTTCATCGAGAACGTGGTCGCCACCTGCGACCACGTCGGTGCCCGGCTGAAGTCGAAGAAGAAGATCAACCTGTCCTTCGACGAGTGGAACGTCTGGTACCAGAGCCGCTTCGAGGCGGAGGCCGCGGCAGGACCGCTCGACTGGCCCGAGGCGCCGCGCCTGCTGGAGGACAACTACTCCGTCACGGACGCCGTCGTCTTCGGCTCGCTGCTCATCGCGCTGCTGCGGCACGCGGACCGGGTGACCGTCGCGTGCCTCGCCCAGCTCGTCAACGTCATCGCCCCGATCATGACGGAGCCGGGCGGCCCGGCCTGGCGGCAGACCACGTTCTACCCCTTCGCGCAGGCGTCCCGGTACGGGCGCGGGCAGGTGCTCGACCTGCGCGTGGACTCGCCCACGTACGAGACGCGGAAGTACGGCGAGGTGCCGCTGCTGCACGCGACGGCGGTGCGTGACACCGAGACCGGGGCGGTCACCGTGTTCGCCGTCAACCGCAGCCAGAGTGATCCGCTGCCGCTCGAAGTCACCCTGCACGGCCTGCCGGTCTCGCGCGTCGCCGAGCACAGCGTGCTCAGCGACGCCGACCCGGAGGCCCGCAACACCCTCACCGACCCCGCGCGGGTCACGCCGCACCCCGGCGCGGGCGCCGTACTCAGGGACGGCGAGCTAGCCGTGACCCTGGAACCGCTCTCCTGGACCGTGATCCGGCTGTCCTGACCGGAGCCGCTGCCCGGGCCCCTGGTCCACCCACTCCCTCGAAGGTGAGCCGCCATGCAACCACTCGACACCTCCCGGACGGCCGGGGTGTCCCCGACGCCCCGGCGCCGGGCCGTTCTCGCCGGTGGCCTCGGGGCCCTGGCCGCTCTGGGCCCGTTGACCGCGGGGTGCACCGCCCCGTCGGCCAGTGCTTCCGGCAGGACCAGGCTGCGCTACTGGCACCTGTTCGGCGGCGGTGACGGTCTCACCATGCAGTCGCTGCTCCGGAAGTTCAGCAAGGCGCACCCGCAGATCGACGTGGAGGCCGCGACCCTCCAGTGGGGCGCCCCGTACTACACCAAGCTGGGCATGGCCGGCGCGGGCGGACGGGCGCCCGAGCTGGCCGTACTGCACCTCGCCCGGCTCGCCGGGTTCGGCCCCGGCCGCCTCCTCGACCCCTTCGACCTCGACCTGCTGGCCGAACTGGGCATACGGCCGCGGGACTTCCCCGAGAACATCTGGCGGCGCGGGCAGGCACACGGCCGGCAGTTCGCCGTGCCGCTCGACACCCATCCCACCGTCCTCTACTACCAGACCGAGGTGTGCGAGAAGGCCGGTCTGCTGGCGGGCGGGAAGCTCAGACCCATCCGCGGTGCCGCGGAGTTCGCGGACGCCCTGCGCGCGGCCAAGAAGGTCACCGGGCGGCCCGGCCTGGTCACCGAGACGCTCGGCCCGGACTGCATCACCCCATGGCGGCTGTTCGCCACCTTCTACTCGCAGACCGGCGCCAAGGTGCTCTCGGCGGACGGCAGGCGGCTGGCCCTGGACGACGCCAAGGCACTGAAGGTACTGGAATACATGGCGTCCCTCGTCGAGGAGGGACTGTGGCTGCGGCGCGCCGACTACACCGCCTCCATCGGCCTGTTCAACGAGGGCCGGACCGCCTTCCACCTCAACGGCGAGTGGGAGATCCCCTCCTTCCGCCCCACCGGCCTGAAGTTCTCCATGACCCGGGTGCCACCGCTCTTCGGCCGCCCCACCGCCCAGGCCGACTGCCACTCCTTCGTACTGCCGCACCAGGCGGACCGCGGCGGCGAGCCCAACCGGGCCGCGCACACCCTGGTCGCCTGGCTCCTGAAGCACTCGGTCGACTGGGCCGAGGGCGGCCATGTACCCGCGTACGCGCCCGTCCTCAAGGACCCCGCCTACCTGAAGCTGGAACCCCAGTCCGAGTACCGCGACGTCATCGACGACGTCGCCCTCGACGAGCCCGCCTGGTTCACCGGCTCCGCCTCCCGCATGTGGATCGAGCTCGGCGCGGTCTTCTCCGGTGTGCTCACCGGCTCCCGTACGCCACGCGGTGCGCTGGACGAGGCCAAGCAGCGGCTGCGTGCACTCCTCGCCACCCCGAACCCCCTCGCCGGAGCCGCGTCATGACCACGCTCAGCCCCACCTCGGCGCCCGCGCCCCGCGCGGGCCGGGCCACCCCCGCGAGCGGTACCCGCACCACGGGCCGGGCCCGGCGCAGCTGGACCGAGCACGGCCTGGTGTTCGTCGCGCCCTTCCTGGTCGTCTACGCCCTCTTCCTGATCTGGCCGCTCGTCTCGGGCCTCGGCATGAGCTTCACCGATGTCGACATCACCGGCGTGGGCGGTGAGTTCGTCGGCCTGGACAACTACGCGGAGGCGTTCGGCGACCCCGCCGTATGGGCGTCCCTGTGGAACACGGTGTGGTTCACCCTGCTGTCCACGGTCCCGCTCGTCGTCGTCGGCCTGGTGCTCGCCCTGCTGGCCAACGAGCTGCGCGTGGTGCAGTGGCTGTGGCGGATCGGCTGGTTCGCGCCGTTCCTGCTGCCGTCGGGCGTGGTCTGCATGCTGTTCCTCTACATGATCTACCCCTCCGGCTTCGGCCTGGCCGACCAGCTGCTGGCCTCCGTCGGCCTCGAACCGGGCATCGGCTGGCTCACCGACGAGCGCTACGCCATGCTCTCCATCGTCGTCACCACCGTCTGGTGGACCGTCGGCTTCAACTTCCTGCTCTACCTGTCGGCCCTCCAGGCCATTCCGCCGCACCTGTACGAGGCGGCGGAGCTGGACGGGGCGAGCGCCTGGCGGCGGCTGTGGCACATCACGCTGCCACTGCTGAACCGCACCACCGGGCTCCTGCTCGTCCTCCAGGTGCTCGCCTCGCTCAAGATCTTCGACCAGGTCTACCTGCTGACCGGCGGCGGCCCCGACGACTCGACCCGCCCCATCCTCCAGTACGTGTACCAGCAGGGCTTCACCGGTTACCGGATCGGTTACGCCTCGGCTGTCTCGTACATCTTCTTCGCCCTGATCCTGCTCGTCTCCTTGGTCCAGCCCGTGCTGGCCCGGCGACGCCGAGCTGAGGAGGCCGCCAAGTGAGCACCGCTACCACCACACATACGGGCGGCGCGTCGGGCAGACGTCCGCGCTTGACCCCCGGCCGGACCGCCCTGCTCGTCGTCGCCCTGCTCCTCGTCGCGGCCTGGCTGCTGCCACTGGTCTGGGCCGTCGCCACGTCCCTCAAGCCGGAGGGCGAGACGACGAAGACTCCCCTGGAGTGGATCGGCTCGAAGATCACTTTCGAGGCGTACGCGAAGGTGTGGGAATCCGGCGACCTGCTGCAGTGGACCGTCAACTCGCTGTTCGTGTCCGTGATCACGACCCTGCTGACGGTGGTGCTGTGCGCCATGGCCGCGTACGGGTTCATCCGTACCGACTTCCGCGGCCGCAGGCTGCTGTACGGCCTGGTGCTCGCCGGCATCATGGTCCCGCCGCAGGTGCTGATCGCTCCGCTGTTCACGGAGATGGTGCAGCTCGGCCTCGTCGACACCTACTGGGGAGTGATCCTGCCGCAAGTGGCCGCCCCCGCCATGGTGTTCATCCTGGTGAAGTTCTTCGACGGGGTACCGCGCGAGCTGGAGGAAGCGGCCTTCGTCGACGGGGCAGGACGTTGGCGGGTGTTCTGGACGATCGTGATGCCGCTGTCGCGGCCCGTGCTCGCCGCCGTCGCGATCTTCACCTTCATCTCCACGTGGAACAACTTCCTGTGGCCGTTCCTGGTGACCACCGATCCGAACGGCATGACCCTGCCCGTGGGCCTGGTCAACGTCCAGTCCTCGTTCGGCGTCCGGTACGCGCAGATCATGGCGTCCCTCGTGATCGCCGGGCTGCCGCTCCTCGTGGTGTTCATGCTGTTCCAGCGGCAGATCGTGCGCGGCATCGCCCACACCGGGCTCGCCGGCCAGTGAGGGTCCCGTCGGGCCCGGCCGCGGGCGTGCGGTTCGGCCGTGGCCCCAGCAGGACCTCATGCAGCCGGGGTTACACCCCGGCTTTGGTCCACTCCGCGAGCCGGCGCCAGCAAGTCGTGCCCGAGCCGAAGCCAAGCTCCTGCGGAAGGTGCTCCCAGGCAATCCCGGTGTGCAGCACGAACAGGCTGCCCTGGAACACCAGCCGGTCCGGATGCCGTTTGCGTCCCGGATGCAGGGCCCGACGCTCCACCTTCGGCAACAGCGGCTCGATGACCGCCCACAACT
>NZ_JOFQ01000011.1 GCF_000718305.1 Streptomyces niger | reverse complement strand
CGGCAGGCTGATGAAGTCGCCCTTCTCGTTGATCCCGGAGAAGTCGACGATCTGCTGATAGCGCTCGCGCACCTGGTCCCGCGACATGCCCATGGCCAGCCCGCCCAGGATGACGTTGCGCTCGCCGGTCAGGTCGTTCATCAGCGCCGCGTTCACCCCCAGCAGCGAGGGCTGGCCGTGGGTGTAGACGTGCCCGCGCTCGGCCGGCAGCAGCCCCGCCACCGCCTTGAGCAGGGTGGACTTGCCCGAGCCGTTGGTGCCGATCAGGCCGATGGACTCGCCCCGGTAGGCGGTGAAGGTCACGCCCTTGACCGCGTGCACCTCGCGGACGCCGGTCGACGGCTTGCGCCGGATGATGCGGTTCAGCGCCGCGGTGGCACTGCCCCGGCCCGCGCCGGTGCCGTAGACCCGGTACACGATGTGCAGGTCGTCGGCGATGACGGTGGGAACGCGCTCCTCACCTGCCGCCGCGGCCTCGACCGTCGGCTGCTCCAGTTCGGTGCTCTGCTGCTCAGCCACGGCCGTACCGCTCCTCCGCCTTCCAGAAGTACACGAAACCCACGACCCCCATCACGACCGCCCAGCCCAGCGCCAGCGGCCATACGTGCGGCGGCAGCTGGTCGGAGTGGAAGGAGTCGATGAGCGAGAAGCGCATCAGGTCGATGTAGACCGCGGCCGGGTTCACGTCCAGCAGGAAGTGGACGAAGCCGGGGATGTTCTTGCCCGCGGTCACCGCGCTGATGCTGTACATGACGCCGGAGGCGTACATCCAGGTGCGCAGGATGAACGGCATCAGCTGCGCGAGGTCCGGGGTCTTGCTGCCCAGCCGCGCCATGATCATGGCCAGTCCGGTGTTGAAGACGAATTGCAGGCACAGCGCCGGGATCGCCAGCAGCCACGACCAGCCCGGCGCGATCCCGAACGCCAGCACGATGACGACCAGCACGCCCATGGAGAACAGCAGCTGCTTGAGCTGCATCAGGCAGAACGAGATCGGCAGGCAGGCGCGCGGGAAGTGCAGCGCGCGGACCAGGCCGAGGTTGCCGGAGATGGCCCGGGTCCCCGCCAGCACCGAGCTCTGCGTGAAGGTGAAGATGAAGACGCCGGTGACCAGGAACGGGATGTAGTCGTCCACATGCCGGTTCGTCCCCAGCAGCAGGCCGAAGATCAGGTAGTAGACCAGCGCGTTCAGCAGCGGCGTCACGACCTGCCACAGCTGGCCGAGCTTGGCCTGGCTGTACTGGGCGGTCAGCTTGGCGCTGGAGAACGCCGAGATGAAGTGGCGCCGTGCCCAGAGCTGACGGACGTACGAGGGGAGCGAGGGGCGGCGGCCGCTGACGGAGAGGCCGTACCGCTCGGCGAGGGCGCGTGGGTCGGGGTCCGCCGGGGCGGCGGGGACCGGACGCGTGAGGGTCTGAGACATCAGTCCGCTTTCGTGCGTGGACGCGGGCGCAACGAAGGCTGGTGGCACCGCGAGGCTGAGGAACTCACGACGAGACGGCTCCGTATCGTCGCAACCTGAGAGTAGGGGGCCAGTACGTCGAAACGCAACCGTTGCGTCGCGTCGCTATGCTTCCTTGCATGTCCAATGAAGCAGCGTTGTCGAAAACGGCGCGCCGCGCCCCGGCCGGCGCCGCCGTGCTGCGCGAGGAGAAGACCGCCGCCATCAGGGCAGCGGTCTTCGCGGAGCTGGCGGCCGTCGGGTTCGGCCGGATGTCGATCGAGGGCATCGCGCGCCGCGCCGGGGTCGGCAAGACGGCCGTGTACCGCCGCTGGCGCTCCAAGCTGCACCTGGTCCTGGACGTGGTCACCGCGCTGGCCGCCGAGGGCATGCCGGTGCCCGACACCGGCACGCTGCGCGGTGACGTACGGATGCTGCTGGAGGTGGCGTCGCGGGCGCTGCGCCATCCGATGGCGGCGCAGATCATCCCGGACCTGCTGGCGGAGGCGGCGCGCAGTCCGGAGATCGCCGAGGCGCTGCGGACGGCGCTGCATGACTCCCAGGAGTCGATGACGCGGGCGATGGTGGGGCGGGCCGTGGAGCGCGGCGAGCTGCCGGAGGGCTGCGATGTACGTCTCGCCCTTGATCTGATCACCGGGCCGCTGTACTGGCGGGTGGTGGTCCTTCGGGGGGACCTGCCCAAGGGGTACCTGGACGAGCTGGCGGCGGCGGTGGCGACGGCGCTCGGTGCGCGTGGCGCGTAGCGCCGTTTCGGCAGGGGCGCGGTTTTCGACTGCGGGCCGGCCGTGGCTGAGCGCGCAGTTCCCCGCGCCCCTTGCGGGGCGCGGGACTGCCCGTCAACCAGCCAGGCCCATGTCGGACGGGGTGGCCTCGGCGCCCGGGTTGTCGGTGACGACCGTGCCGGTCTGCACCGGCAGCGTGGCCAGGCCCGCGCCGGTCGCCGCCGCCTCGCGCGGGGTCGGCGCGACCGTGCGCTCGTCGAGCGGCAGGACGGCCGGCGTCGCCTCCTGGTCCAGGAAGACCCGGCGGACCACGCGCTCGGCCGCGTGTCCGTCGTCCCACTGGCAGAAGCGGGCGCGGAACGCGGCGCGGCGGGCCGCGGCCTCCTCGCCGTCCCAGCTGCCGTCCTGGAAGGCGGCGATCAGCTCGCCTTCGTTGGTGGCCACGATGCCCGGCGTGTCGCCCGGCTCGCCGGAGAGCAGGTCGAAGGTGACGCCGCGGGACTTCACGTACACGTCCCAGTCGTCCGCGTAGGTGATGATCGGCCGGTCGAGGTTGGCGTAGTCGAACATGATCGACGAGTAGTCCGTGATCAGCGCGTCGGCGGCCAGGCACAGCTCCTCGACCGACGGGTGGCGCGAGACGTCGATCAGCGCGCCCTGCTCCTGGAGCTCGGCCAGCCGGTCGTTCTCGCCGTAGAAGTAGTGGGTGCGCACCAGCAGCACCACGTCCGGGCCCAGTTCGCGGGTGACGCGCTCCAGGTCCATCCGCGGCACGTACCCGTTCTGGTAGTCGCGGACGGTCGGCGCGTACAGGACGGCGGTGCGGCCCGGGGCGATGCCGAGGCGCGCGCGGATGTCCAGGACGTCCTGGGCGGTCGCCCGGTAGTACACGTCGTTGCGCGGGTAGCCGGTGTCCAGCGACTGGAAGGAGCAGGGGTAGACCCGCTCCCACTGCTCGGTGGTGTGCTGGTTCGAGGAGACGCTGAAGTCCCAGCGGTCGGCGCGCTGCAGCAGCTTGCGCATCGACATGCCCTTGGCGGCGGCCGGGTACTGCTGCTGGTCGATGCCCATCCGCTTGAGCGGGGTGCCGTGGTGGGTCTGGAGGTGGATCTGCCCGGGGCGCTTCACGACCGCGTCGGCGAAGTTGACGTTGTTGACGAGGTACGTGGCGCGGGCCATCACCTCCCAGTAGCGCGGGGAGTTGACCACCACGTGGTCGATGCCCGCGGGGAGGCTCTCCACCATGTCCTGCTTGACCACCCATACGCCGTGGATGTGCGGCGCCAGCTCCTTGGCCTTCTCGTAGATCGCGAGCGGGTTGCAGGCGGGCGTGCGGTTCCAGTACGCGGCGTAGACGGCGAGGTGCGGGTCCAGCGGGCGGTGCAGCTGGAGCTGGTAGAAGCGCGCGTACGCCTGCTTGCCGAGGGAGTGCTTGGCCTTCTTCAGGCGGCCCGCGGCCTTCTTGCGGCCCCTGGCGGCCAGCTTCAGCGCGGCGTACGCGGTGTAGGAGCCGCGGGCGAGCGCGTCGTACTGGACGCCCATCACGCCCTTGGGACGGACGAAGTCGGCGGGCCGGTAGCGGCGGTAGTGCTGGGCCGCCAGCCGGAAGAACTCCGGGCGGGCGGCGGTGGGCACCCGGTCCGGGCGGGCCAGGATGAAGAGGTAGTGGTCGATCATGTGCTCGAAGAGGAAGGCGCGCCAGCGGTGCAGCGCCGGCCGCTCCTCGACGAACGCGAACAGCCGCTCGTACTGGGCGAAGGCGGCGAAGTGCGCCCGGCTGGGGGTGCGCAGCGCGTTGCCCTGGCGGCGCTGGCGGTAGTGCACGCAGACCTGGTCCAGCAGCGCGATGCGGTCGGCGCTGAACAGCGACTCGTAGACGACGACCGCGTCCTCGTAGAAGCCGTCGGGGAAGCTGAAGCCGCCGGCGAGGTAGAAGTCGCGCCGGTAGGCCTTGTTCCACACGACGGTGAACAGGCGCAGCAGGTCGGGCCGGTCGTCGATGGAGCCGACCTCGGGGCCGGGCGCGGACAGCACCTCGGCGTCGCGGTTGCGCTTGGCCTCGCCCCACCAGAAGGTGCGCGCGTAGTCGTAGACCAGGATGTCCGGGTCCTCGGTCTCCTTCAGCCGGCCGGCTATGGACTCCAGCGCGTCCGGCAGCAGCGTGTCGTCGCTGTCGAGGAAGAGGAGGTAGTCGCCGCGGGCCTGCGCCACGCCCTCGTTCCGGGCGTTGCCGATGCCCTTGTTCTCGGGCAGGTGCAGCGGGACGACGCGCGGGTCACGGGCCGCGTACTCGTCCAGGATCGCCCCCGAGCCGTCGGGCGAGCGGTCGTCGACCGCGACGACCTCGAAGTCGCCGTACGTCTGGGCCAGCACCGAATCCAGGCAGGCGCGGAGGTAGCCCTGCACCTTGAAGACCGGCACGACGATGCTGAAGCGAGGCGATGCGGCGGAGCCACCTGGTGCGGGCATTGCGGAAACTACTCCTCGTATGGGACCGGGCACAGAAAGCGGAATCGCCCGTTATGCGGTTCCTTTTCGCTACCTGTGAGACGGAGGGGACGAGGAGTTGGTTGTGTGCTTGTTCGTTAAAAATACGACCAAGGTTCAGTCGCGCTTCGCCTCCGGGTGGCGCAGCAGCCAGCCCGCCCACGCCGAGGCGACCATGTCGCGCACGTCGTGCCGGGCCTTCCAGCCCAGCTCAGCGGCGATCCGGTCGGCGGCGGCGACCACCCGCGCCGGGTCACCGGGGCGCCGCGCCGTGACCTCGGCCGGGCGGTCCCGGTAGCCGGTGACCTCCGCGATCAGATCGACCATCTCGCGTACGGACACGCCCTCGCCGCGCCCGATGTTGACCGTCAGGTCGCGGACCGGGCCGCGCTCGGCGAGCTTGCGCGCCGCCGCCAGGTGCGCGTCGGCCAGGTCCTCGACGTGGATGTAGTCGCGGACGCAGGTGCCGTCGGGGGTGGCGTAGTCGTCGCCGAAGATGCGCGGCGCGGCCCCCTCGGTGAGCTTTTCGAAGACCATCGGGACGATGTTGAAGACGCCGGTGTCGGCCAGCTCCGGGGCCGCCGCGCCCGCCACGTTGAAGTAGCGCAGGCAGGCCGTGGAGATGCCGTGCGCCCGGCCCGCGGCCCGGGTCAGCCACTCGCCCGCGAGCTTGGTCTCGCCGTACGGGCTCATCGGCACGCACGGGGTGTCCTCGGTGACCAGCCCGTTGTCGGTGGAGGGCATGCCGTAGACCGCGGCCGAGGAGGAGAAGACGAAACGGCCGACGCCGCCCGCCGCCACCGCCTCCAGCAGCGTCTGGAGCCCGTGCACGTTCTCCCTGTAGTACAGCAGCGGCAGCTCCACCGACTCGCCGACCTGCTTCTTCGCCGCCAGGTGCACCACCCCGGCCACCTCGTGCTCCGCGATCGTGCGGTCCAGCAGTGCCCGGTCCAGCGTCGACCCGACGACGAGCGGCACGCCCTCGGGCACCCGCTCGGCCACCCCGGTGGACAGGTCGTCCAGCACCACCGTGCGCTCGCCCGCGCCCGTCATGGCGCGCACCACGTGCGCCCCGATGTATCCCGCACCACCAGTGATCAGCCAGGTCATGCTCGCTCCTTCTCCCTCGGGTCGGCCGTGCCGGTCAGCCGCGCTCGTACGGTGACGGTACGGGGAAGTACGCGCCCAGGAAGGCGCGCACCACCCGGTCCTGCTCCGCGGCCGGCACCTCGGCGTCGGCCGAGTCCCCGATGCAGAAGACGGAGTGGCTGCGGTTGGCCAGCAGGCGGCTGAGGACAGTGTGGTGGTCGTAGCGGCCGGCGTTCACGAAGGAGCAGGAAATGGTCGCGGGCGTCGACTTGCCGGTCAGATATCCGTAGTAGTGGTGCAGGGACGAGGCGATGGAGAGATCCGTACGGGACCGGAAGCGGCTCCCGGCGGTCGCCGCCACCTCCTTCGGGAAGCGGTCGGCGAGCTCCGCGAGGACGCTGCGCCGCAGCGGGTGCGGCGCGTGCAGGAAGCTGTGCGTGGCGACGCGGCCGAACTCCCGCTTCAGCAGGGCCCGGTTGTTCTTGGCGGCGGCGAAGTAGCCCTCGTCGTCCTCGGTGACCTCGCCGGGCGGCACGGCCGTGGGCGAGCGGAAGAAGCGCGCGGTGCCGTTGCTGTGGAAGAACGCGGAGGCGGCGAGCGGACGGCCGAGGAACACGTCGTCGTTGAAGTACAGGAACTGCTCGGACAGGCCCTCGATGCGGTGCAGCTGGCTCTCGATGGCGTGCGAGTTGAAGGTCGGCAGGCAGGAGGCGTCGGCGAACAGCTCGCGGTGGTCGACCACCTTCAGGCCGGGGTGCGCGGTGTCCAGCCAGTCGGGCACCTGGTCGTCGGTGACGAGGTGGACGGTGCGGACCCAGGGCGCGTACATCGCCAGCGAGCGCAGCGAGTGCCGCAGCTCGTCGCGGCTGCGGAAGCGGGCGTCGCCGCTGTCCACGTGGTCGGTGGGCAGGCCGGCCGCGCGCCGGGCCGCGTCCCGCCGCTCCCGCCAGGCCGGGTCGGCGTCGTCCACCCAGGTGTAGACGACGTCCACGGGGAAGTCGATGTCCCACACGAGGGTGTCGGCGAAGGGGGCGAGCGTGGGGTGGTCCCGGTCGGCGACCCGCCAGGTGGCGGTGGGCCGCAGGTCCGGCAGGCGCGGCCCGAGGAGGGTGGTGCCGCGCGGCGCCGCGCGCCAGCCGTCCTCGTCGAGCGCCCAGAACTCCACCGTGCAGCCGAACGCCGGGCCGTACCGCAGCGTGCGGCTCTCGCTGGTCACCGGCGCGAAGACGCGTACTCCGGCGATCTCGCCGGCCTCGCCCAGCCGCTCGGCGAGCAGCGCGCCCGGCGCGTGGCCGCGCGGCGAGACCAGTTCGCCGTAGACGGGCTCGCCGCGCAGCTCCTCGGCGAGTGCGGCCAGCGCCCGTTCCCGGTCCTCGACCGCGACCGCGACGCGGTGCGCGACCGCCTCGTCGCGCAGCAGGACGTAGTTGATGCCGTGGGTCCGCAGCGCGTCGGTGGCCAGTTCCAGGTTGCGGTCGGCGACCTGCGGCGCGGTGAGGTCGTCGCGCAGCTCGGCGAGCCGCCCGGCCGAGCGGACCAGCCGGCCGGATCGGTCCTGGGCCTTGAGCAGTACCTCGCGGGCCTTCTGCGCGTCGGTGGAGGGCGCGAGCGGGCCGCCGTGCGGGGCCGCGACGCTGAACGCCCGGCCGCCGCCCGCCGCGATGCGGAGCGCGGTGCGGTCGGCGCGGGCCGCGAGCCGGTCCGGCGCGTCCCGGCGGTCCACCAGCTTCTCGAAGAGCCGCTCCCACTCGCCGGTGACCAGTTCGCCGGAGAACCGCTCGTACACGCCGGCGCGCGCGGCGTTTCCGTACGCCTGCAGGCGCTCCTGATCCGCCATCAGTTCGCCGAGCGCGGCGGCCAGCGCGTCCACGTCGCCGGGCGGCACGAGGAGGCCGTCCACCCCGTGCCGGACGATCTCGGCGGGCCCGGTGACGATGTCGTACGCGACGACCGGTACCCCGGCCGCGAACACCTCCAGCAGCACCAGCGGGAAGGCCTCGTTGCGGGACGGCAGCAGGCACAGGCTCGCCTTCGCCCACTCCTCCGTCATGTCCCGCGTCCGGCCGAGGAGTTCGACCCGGTCGTGCAGCGCCAGCCCCTCGACCAGATGGCGCAGTCGGACCTCCTGCGGCCCGTCGCCGAAGATCCGCAGCCGCCAGTCCGGATGGTCCTCCGCGACCTGCGCGAAGGCCCGTACGGCGTGGTCCAGCTGCTTCTCCGGGGTCATCCGGGCGGCCACCACGATCGTGCGGCCCGCGAGGTCGGAGCGGGGGCGGTAGCCGTCGGGCACCGCGTTCGGGATCACGGGGAGCTCGGGCGCCGCCGGGCCGAGGGACTCGCGGAACCACTCGGCGGTCCGCTCGGTCAGCGACACCAGCGCGTCGATCCGGGGTGCGTACCGCAGCAGCGGCTCGCCGCTGACGCCGCGCAGCTGGGAGGCGCGGTGCTCCTGGTGCACGGTGACCACCCGGCCCTGCACCAGCTCGGCGGCGGCCGCCATCAGCGCGGGCGTGGTGGTGACCAGGACGTCGGTGTCCAGGGCGGCGAGCGCGGCGCTCAGCTCCACGTCGGAGAGGCGGTTGAAGGTGTGCTCCCAGGCGGGCTCGATCAGCTCGCTGGGCAGCGAGGTCAGGGTGCGGCAGGCGGCCTCGTCCAGGCCGCTGCGGCGCACCGGTCGCTCGTACGGCCCGGTCCGGTCGACCAGGTAGCGGCGGCGGATGTCCCGGCCGGTGGGGAAGAACGGCTCGTCGCGAGTGCGGAAGACGCTCAGCACCTCGACGTCGTGGCGCGGCGCGAGGTGGGCCGCCTGGGTGTACGCGGCCATTTCCGTGCCGCCCATCTCGTCGCCGAGGGTGAGCAGGAACGTGATCTTCATGGCCGGTCCTCCGAGGGCTGGTGGGCGCGGGCGGGCACCGCGTACGCGGCGCAGCTGACGGTGAGGTTCCCGGCCGCGGAGAGCTGGGCGTGCACCCGCAGCAGCCGGCCGTCCGCCAGCGCTATGGAGCGGTAGGGCGTCCGGAAGACCTGCTTCGGGTGGCGTACGTCGGTCAGCCGGCGGCCGACCTTGAGCCGGGTGCGCCCGGACCGCAGCCGGACCTCCCAGGTGTGCTGGACGTGGCCGTCGGCGGCCATCGCGGCGAGCGGGAGGTCGGCGGTGAGGTGCCCTGCCCGCTGCTCCAGCTCCATGGGCAGCACGGTGGAGCCCGAGCCCTGCCGGACCACCTCGGCGGTCCAGCCGGCGTGCCGGGGCAGCGGCCCGACCAGTCGGACCTGCACTGTGACGCGGTCCCAGCGCAGGCCGAGCGCGACCAGTTCGGCCTGCGGGACGGGGCGGGCGACCTTCAGCAGGGCACGGTTGTCGGCCGAGCGGACGGGGCGGAAGAGGGCGCCGCTGCCGGGGTCGGGGGAGTGCGGGAGCGTCGGCCCGGCCGCGGTGCGCGGCGGCGCCGCCCGCAGGTCGGCCAGGGTCTCCCGGCCGGTCGTGTCGGTCACGGCGAGGGAGAGCCGCCAGACGCCGGGGCCGAGGGCGAGGACGCCGGGCTCCGTAGGCTCTTCGTGGGGGGCGAAGCGGAGCGGGGCCGTCGCGGTGAGCAGCAGGGTGCCGTCAGGCTGCGGTTCGGGGGTCAGCGGCGCGGTCCGGCGGTGGCCGTGGTGGTCCAGATGGAGCAGTGCGGTGCCGATTCCGTGGGCGCGGCGGGGGTAGCGGACCGCGACGTTCAGGGTGCGGCCGCCCAGGACGGAGAGGTGGACGGGACGCAGGGCCGGGCGTGGGCGCAGCCGGGCGGCGAGCACCGGCACGGTGTCGACGCGCTCGACGCGGCGGCGGGCGCCGGCCGCCGCTCGGCGGGCCCGGCGCGCGGCTCTCACCGCCCGGGACAGCAGGACCTGGTGCATGGCGGCCGGCGCTCCCTTCGATGGGGCGCGGTCGGCGCCCTTCGGTCACATGGCGGGGCATCCTTCTCGTCCGCTGACGAGTCATCCCTTGAGGAACGTTCCCTATGAGGGGCGGGCGCCCACAGGGACCGGACGCACAGCGGATGTGTACCGGGACGTACGGCGTCATAGTTGCATCAAACGCCCATAGGGGTAAATGACCGGAGCGCAGGGAGTGACACAAAGGGGGAGACCGGAGTGAGTGCACAGATGGGACAGCGGACGGCCGAACCACGCCGCAGGCCCGTACGGCATCCGGGTGCCGGCCGCGCCGGCGGGACGGTGCGGCGCGTCAACCCGGAGGCGTCGACCCTGGTGTCGGTCTACCGCAAGGCCGTACCGGAGCACCTGCGGCGGGCCATCGCCACCCGCTCCACACCGGAGCTGCGCCGCCGCATCAAACAGCAGGTCAGCTGGTTGGCTACGGCCCGCCACCTGGAAGGACTGCGCACCCGGGGCGTGGCGCTCGCCCACCGCGCCCTCGCCGCGGGCCCCGGCCGGGCCGTCACCATGGTCGCCGGGCACCCGCGCATCGCTCTCGTGCAGCACGACCTCTCGCCCGCCCGGGCCCGCCGCGACAACCTCGTCACCGTCACCGAGACCCTGGAACGGGCCGGCGTCGACCACTTCTGCGTACGCGGCAAGGAACGCGGCCGGGGCGTGGTCGCGGTGGCCACGGAGGACGGCTCGCGCGCGCTCGCCGCGCTGGCCGCCCGCTGCCGCGAGCTGCCCGGCTACGTCTCCCTGCTGACGCCGGGGCGCGAGGTGCGGCACACCGTGCCCGGCTACGACTCCGGGGGCTGGCAGCGGGCGGGCCGGGCCGGGCTGTTCCGGGTCACCTGGTTCCGTACGGACCCCGGGCGCTCGCTCGTCCTGGACGAGGACTACGGCTGCGACGTGGAGTTCTGGCCGCGCGAGGAGGACCGGCTGGTCGCCCC
Source organism: Streptomyces niger (assembly GCF_000718305.1). GTDB lineage: Bacteria > Actinomycetota > Actinomycetes > Streptomycetales > Streptomycetaceae > Streptomyces > Streptomyces niger. Next base: position 469,301 of record NZ_JOFQ01000011.1, on the reverse strand, counting down.
GCGGCGGAACGCCGTCACCGAGTGGGTACCGGCCCAAGGGCCCCGGGTCCGGGTCCCCGCCGCGCTCTTCACCTGCCCGAACGGCTCCGGCGACCGCCGGTCCGAGCAGGTCGCCACCTACCGCGACTTCACCGTGCCGCTGCCCGGCGACATCACCTTCCCCGTCGACGTCGTCTACACCTGGGTGGACGGCGCCGACCCGGCGTGGCTGGAGCGCCGCGCCGCGTTCACCGGGCAGGCGTACCACGACGAGGCGGCCAACGCCGCGCGCTACGCCAACCGCGACGAGCTGCGCTATTCGCTGCGCTCACTGGACATGTACGCGCCCTGGGTGCGGGACGTCTACCTCGTCACCGACGACCAGGTGCCGGCCTGGCTGAACACCGCGCACCCGCGCGTGAAGGTCGTCAGCCACCGCGCGATATTCACCGACACGGGGAACCTGCCGACGTTCAACTCGCACGCCATCGAGAGCCAGCTGCACCACATAGACGGCCTCTCGGAGCACTTCCTCTACTTCAACGACGACGTCTTCCTCGGCCGGGAGGCCTCCCCGCACGACTACTTCCTGGCCAACGGGCTGACCAAGTACTTCCCCTCGCCCGCGCTGGTGCCGCTCGGCCCGCCCGGCGACGACGACGTGCCGGTGTCCGTCGCCGGCAAGAACAACCGCGCGCTCATCGAGGCCCGCTTCGGCACCACCCCGGTGCAGAAGATGAAGCACGTACCGCACGCCCTGCGGCGCAGCGTCCTCGCCGAGATGGAGCGGGAGTTCGGCGCCCAGCACCGGGCGACCGCCTCGCACCGCTTCCGCAGCATCGACGACATCTCCATCCCGTCCTCGCTGCACCACTACTACGCCTTCCACACCGGCCGGGCGCTGCCCGCCGACATCGCCTACTCCTACCTCGACCTCTCCCGGCCGAACGCCGCCGACCGGCTGGACCGGCTGCTCGCCCGCCGCGACCGGGACGTCTTCTGCCTCAACGACACCCAGTCGGAGGAGACCGACCTGGCCGACCAGCTCGCGCTGCTCCGGCCGTTCCTGGAGGCCTACTTCCCGCTGCCGAGCCCGTACGAGCTGCCCGAGCCGGAATGAGCGGACCCGAATGAGCGGACCCGAATGAGCGGGCCGAGCGTCGCGGACCCCGAGGAGGAACGGCCGCCGGCCCGGGCGCCGGGCCACGTCCCGGGGCCCGCGCACGCCGGCCCGCAGCGGCGACGCAGCGGCACGGCCGTCGCCGTGCTCGTCCCGTGCGCGGTGACGCTCGTGCTCGGGCTGTGGGGCCTGGACCGCTCCACGCTGTGGCGGGACGAGGCGGTCACCGCGCAGGTCGCAGGGCGCACGCTGCCGCAGCTGTGGGACCTGCTCGGCACCTCCGACGCGGTGCACGGCCTGTACTACGCCCTGATGCACGGTTACGGCGCCCTCGTGCACGGCCTCTTCGGCCTGCCGCTCCGCGACGGGCCCGTGCTGCGGCTGCCGTCCGTGCTCGGCGCCGCCGCGGCCGCCGGGCTCGTGGCGCTGCTCGGCAGCCGGCTCGCCGCACCCCGCGTGGGCCTGTGGGCCGGACTGCTCCTCGCGGCGCTGCCGTCGGTGAGCCACTACGCCCAGGAGGGCCGCTCCTACGCGCTCGTCGCGGCCGGCGCCGCGCTGGCCACGCTGCTGCTGACCACGGCGGTACGCAGCGGCCGAGCCCGGGACTGGGCGGGGTACGCGGCCGTCACGGCGACCACCGCGGTCCTGCACGAGTTCGCCGCACTGATCCTGGCCGCGCACGCGGTGACCCTGCTGATCTCGCGCGTACCGCGGGCCGTGTGGTGGCGGTGGGCGGCGGCCTGCTGCGCGGTGGCCGCCGCGCTCTCGCCGGTCGTGCTGGTCTCCCGGAGCCAGCGCGCGCAGATCGACTGGCTGGCCGCGCCCGGCGCCCGCGCGGCGGGACACGCGCTGAGCGCCCTCGCCGGCCCGTCCCCGGTCCTCATCACGGTGCTGCTCGCGCTGACCGCCCTGGCGGCGGTGCGGCCCCTGCCACGACGCGGCGGCCCTCTCGGCGCGGCAGCCGTGGCCGTCCCGTGGGCCGTGGTGCCGCCGCTCCTCCTCTTCGCGGCCGCCCAGCAGCTCCCGGTCCTCACCCACCGCTACCTCTTCTTCGCGGTACCCGGCCTGGCCCTGGCCGCGGCGGCGGGGGCCGAGAGCCTGGTCGACCGGGTCACCGTGCGGCGCGGCAGGCGCTTCCCGCCCCGCTGGGTCGCGGCGGCCGGTGCGGCCTGCGTGGCCGCGGCGTTCCTCGGGCAGCTGCCCGCGCAGCAGCGCGAGCGCCGCCCCGAGAGCCGGGCCGACAACCTGGCCGCGGTGGCCGCCCTCGTCCGCCGCGAGGCCCGCCCCGGCGACGGCGTCTTCTTCCTGCCCCGCTACGAACGCAGCGTGCTGTTCGCCCACCCGGAGTCCTTCCGGGGCCTCACCGACCTCACCCTGCGGGCGGGGCCCGACCGCTCGGGCACCCTCTACGGCCGGAACGCCCCGCTGCGCGAGATCCGTGCCCGACTGCTGCGCGCGGACCGGGTCTGGCTGGTGGTCGCGGACGGGGTGGACCGCACCCGGTGGTTCCGGCACAGCGCATGGCTGCGGGCGAACTGGCGCCTGCTGCACGAGGTGTGCGTCCAGCGCGCCTGGCTCGACGGGGACAGCGGCAACGTCGCGCTCTTCGTACGCCGGCGCTGAGGCCGGCACCCGCTCCCGGCCCCCCTCACCCCAGCAGCAGGTCCGCCGCGCGGGCCGCCGCGCCGCCGTCGTCCCGCGCGCAGTACGCCGTACGGAACCGCGCGTACGCGTCCGCATGGCGCCGTGCCACCCCGTCCAGGTCACGCAGCGCCGCCACCAGCTCCGCGGTGTCCGACAGCAGCGGTCCCGGCGCCTGGGCCTCGAAGTCGAAGGTGAAGCCGCGCACGGTGTCCCGGAAATGCGCCAGGTCCGGCGTCAGGAACAGCACCGGGCGCCCGGTGTTGGCGAAGTCCACCGCCAGCGAGGAGTAGTCCGTCACCAGCACGTCGGCGGCGCACAGCAGCTCCATCGCGTCGGGGAAGTCGCTGACGTCCCGGACGAAGCCGTCGGCCCGGCCCGGCACCCGGTCGGCCACCAGCGGATGGCTGCGCAGCAGCAGGACGTGATCGTCGCCGAGCGCGGCCGCGGCGTGCGCCAGGTCCAGCGGCAGGTGCAGCTGGTAGTGGTCCGCGTCGTACGCCTTGTCGTCGCGCTGCGTCGGCGCGTACAGCACCACCTTCTTGTCCGCGGGGATGCCGAGGCGCTCGCGCACCCGGCGGGCCGGCTCGGCGCGGTCGCCGGAGCCGCCGGGGACCAGCACGTCGGTACGCGGCAGCCCGGTCTCCCGGATCTCCCCTTCGTAGCCCAGCGCCCGCCCCAGCAGGGCCGTGCTGTGCGCGTTGGGGGAGAGCAGCACGCTCCACTGGTGGCCGCGGCGCGGCTGCGGCCACAGGTGCACCAGGTCGGCGCAGAGCGTGCCCGCCAGATCGGTGCCGATGCGCTTGACCGGCGTGCCGTGCCAGGTCTGCAGGACCTGCTGCCCGGCGCGCCGGACGAACCACTCCGGCAGGTGGGTGTTGGTGACGACGCGCCGGCTCCGGGCCAGCGCCTCGTGCCACTCCGCGCTGCCCAGCAGCACCGGGCGGGTACCGGCCGGGGCCTTCCCGTGGGCGTCGCGGACCACCCACAGGTGCTCGACGGCCGGTTCGCGGCGCGCCAGCTCCTCGTGCACCGCACGCGGCGAGTCGCCGCCGCAGCGCCCGTCGAAGCTGCTGAAGAGGACGGTGTCGCGCAGCGGCCGGGAGCGGCGCCGCGGGTAGTGCTCCTCGTGGAGCAGCCGCTGCCGGTACGGGCCGCGGTCCGCGTCCGGCACGGCCGGGCCCGCCTCCAGGAACACCCGGTCGTGGAAGCGGCGGTCCACGATGAGCGGCTTGGGCGCCGAGGGGCAGGCCGCCGGCAGCGCGGCGAAGAGCGTGGGGCACAGCCGTACGGGCAGGTCACCGGCGTCGGGCGGGCCGTCCTCCGGCCGGCCGGCGCCGGGCTCCGTCGGACGCAGGAAGAGGTACCAGCGGCCCTCGCGGAGCGGCAGCTCGCCGCCGCAGGACGGCACGGCGGCGGGCCGCAGCGCGGCGGTGAACCGCTCGCCGTCCCGGTCGGCCGCGAAGACCGCCTCGGTGGCGAACCGGCTGTGCCGCAGTACGACGCCGATCCGCGCGCTGCCGGCCGCGGCACCCGGCAGCACCCCGGCCACCTCCAGCGTCCCGTCCGGCCGCCACGCCAGCCGGTCGGCGAACGGCTCGGGGGCCCGGGTGTGCAGCACGAGGTTGCCGGCCGCGGTGGCGGTGACCACCAGCTCCCGGCCGCTGCCGTCGACCTGCCGCCCGGCCGGCTCGGTGGGGTCGGCGGCGATCCGGGCCGTCCTGCCGTCCCCGTAGACCAGGACGGGGTCCCAGGTGGCGCCGGTCTCCTCGCCGAGCCCTTCGGGCAGCTCGCCGGCGGCCGTGGCGGGCACGGTCAGCGCGGCCGGGTCGATCCGGAGGGTGAGACGGTGGCCGGTGCCCTCGGGCGTCACCTCGTCCCCGGTCAGCGGCCGCTCGACCGGCTCACCCGGTCCGCGGCGGGTCAGCCGCAGCGCGACCGGCGCATTCGCCGAGTCGTCCCGCACCGTCAGCTCGGCCGCGCCGTCGCCCGCGGCGCGCCGCCCCGTCAGCCGCCGTACGGTCCGCTCCACGGACAGGTGCAGCCGCCCGTCCTTGTACCAGGGCACCAGCCGCATCCCGTCGGCCACTTCGTGCGGCAGCGGGGCGGCGCCGGAGCCGGTGTCCAGGGCACGCAGCGCGGCCGGCCGCACCACCCCGGCCCCGGCCACCACGATGCCCGCCTTCCACTGCCCCGGCGTGAAGGCGCCGCCCTTGGCCAGCCGCTTGGGGTCCACCGTGATCTCGAACCCGGACCAGTCGTAACAGTGCTGCTCCTGGCGGGAGCGGTGGGTGGCGTCCGGCGCGGGCACGGACCGCACCGGCAGCACGACCCGGCGCTTGCCCGACATCAGCACCGCCGCCTTCAGGCAGCTCAGCCGCCCGGGAGCCGCGATGTTGCGGATGTACGCATAGCCGCGCAGCACCAGCTTGCCGTCCCGCCACACCGCCTCCCGCAACCGCGCCCGCACCGGCAGGTCCCGGGCGCCGAGCCGGGTGACGGCGGGCGGCAGCGGGATCGGCCGGCCACCGCCCACCGCGAGCACCGCGCGCTTGCGCAGCGGCGGGCCGGCCACGTGGAACCCGGCGGCGTTGCGCTGCTGGTACTCCAGCAGCCGCAGCAGATCATCGAGCCGGCCCTCCCGGATCAGCGCCCACTTCATGCGCTGCTCCACGGGGAGTTCGGCGTACAGCGTGGCGTCGATGCGGCTGAGGAAGTCCCGGGCGCCGGCCATGAAGACCCGGTGGTACTCCTCACCCGCCATGGGCAGCGCGTCGATGAAGTACTGCAGGTCGTCCACGAGGACGGAGCGGTCGTAGTCGCGCTTGTACCGGGACCAGCGGGTGCGCTCCGGATCGGCGAGGAACCGGCTGACCCCGTCCACGGCCGCGATCCGGTCCCGTACGCCCTTCACGTCGGTGCGGCGGCGGGTGATCGAGCCCTCGCGGATGCGCCAGTAGTAGACGTGCTCGTGGAGGACGTCGACGGCCTCGGCGAGGAAGTGCGCGGGGATGGTGAGCGGGGTGTCCTCGTACAGCACGCCCTCGGGGAAGGCCAGCCCGTGCCGGTCCCAGAAGGTGCGCCGGAAGACCTTGTTCCACGCCACCCGGTCGGCCAGCAGCGACAGGTCCCTGCTGATGTGGGTGCCCCGGACCGTACGGGTCATGGTCTTGTGCTGCCACGCCTGGCTGCGGCCCTCGGCGGTCAGCCGCCACACGTTGCCGGTCGCGAAGTCCGAGCCGGACTCCTCCAGCAGCGACACCAGCCCCTCATAGGCACGCGGCGGCAGCACGTCGTCGCTGTCCATGAAGGTGAGGTACGCGGTGCGCGGATCGGCGTGCCGGGCACCGGTGTTGCGGGCGTGCCCCAGCCCCCCGTTCGCCTGCCGCACCAACCGGAAGCGCGGGTCGCGCGCCGCGAACTCCCGGGCCAGTTCCGGCCCGGAGTCGGTGGAGCCGTCGTCGACCAGCACCACGTCCAGCTCCCGCAGCGTCTGGGCCGCCACGGACCGCAGACACTCGGGGAGGTACTCCTCGACGTTGTAGATCGGGACGACGACGGTCAGCCGGGGATCCATGGAGGAGACCACACCTTTGGCAGGGGACGCACGGGACACCAGTCCAACCCCCCTGCGGTCCCACCCGTCACATTTCCTGCGCTGTTGGAGTGACCGGCCCCGCCACACGAACCGAGCGGAGCGTAATCACCTGACTACGCTGCTGCTGCACCGTGCGTACCGACCCCTGGATGGCCATGCCCCGCTTCAGCGTCATCGTCCCCGCCCGCGGCGTGCAGGGATTCCTGCGCCACTGCCTGGACTCCGTGCTCACGCAGTCCCCCCAAGAGGTCGAGCTGATCGCCGTCGACGACTGTTCGGACGGCGGCGACGGGGCGATCATCGACGCCTACGCGGCCACCGACCCGCGGGTCGTCCCGGTACACCTGACGCGCCCCGGCGGCGTCGGCCCCGCCCGCAACGCCGGCGCCCGCCGCGCCACCGGCGAGTACCTCCTCTTCCTCGACGGCGACGACTTCCTCACCCCCGGCGCGCTGGCCGCGGCCGACGCCCGGCTCCGGGCCGCCGGCGACCCCGACGTCCTGCTCTTCGACCACGACCGGCTCAACGTCTGGGAACAGCGGCACGCCAGCGACGACCGGGAGTTCCTCGAAGCGCACGCCGACACCGTCTTCACCGCCGAGGACGTGCCCGCATGCCTGACCGTGCAGCCCGCCGCCTGGAACCGCGCGGTCCGTCGCGACCTGTGGGAGACGCACGGCTTCGCGTTCGCCGACGGCCCCTACGACGAGGTGCCCGTCGTCTTCCAGACGCTGCTGGCGGCCGCCCGGATCGCCTGCCTGGACCGGGTCTGCGTGACCTGGCGCAAGCGCCGCAAGGGCAGCGCCTCCACCGTCCCAGGGCGTCACCACTTCGCGGTCCTCGACCGGTACGACGCACTGTTCCGCGTGGTGTCCGGGACGGGGCTCGGCGGCGGCGTCGAGACCGCACGCGACGTCCTGTTCGCGCACGCCGCGGACCGGCTGCTGCGCATCATGGACGACGACGGCCGGGTACGCCCCGGCGACCGGCCCGACTTCTTCCGCGAGCTGGGCCGCGTCCTGCGCCGCCACCGCCCGGCCGACGCCGAACTGCCACCCCACCTGAACTCCTACGCCGTCTACCGCTCCCGGCAGCGCGCCGGAACGCTGCGGCACCACACCGTCAAAACCCTGCGAGCCCGCCGCAACCGCACGGCACGCAGCGTCTACCGCCGCTACTACGCCCTCCAGCTGCGCCGCCCCGTCGACGAGAACCTGGTGGTCTACGCCGCGTACTGGAACCGCGGCGTGCTCTGCAACCCGGCCGCGATCCACGCCAAGGCACGCGAGCTGGCGCCGCACCTGCGGGGCGTGTGGCTGGTGGACCGCAAGCACCGCGACGACGTGCCGCCGGGCGTGCCGGCCGTGACGGTCAACTCCCGCCGGTACTGGGAGGTGATGGCCCGCGCCAAGTACCTCGTCAACAACGCCAACTTCCCCGCCACCGTCCACAAGCGCCCCGAACAGGTCTACGTCCAGACCCACCACGGCACCCCGCTGAAGAAGATGGGCATGGACCTGCGCCGCCACCCGGCCGCCGCCCAGGGCGTCAGCTTCCTCCGCATGCTCGACCACGCCGACCAGTGGGACTACTGCCTCTCAAGCAACCCGCACTCCACCGAGGTGTGGCAGCGCGTCTACCCCAGCGACTACGAGACGCTGCCCACCGGCTACCCCCGCAACGACGCCTACTTCACCGCCACCGCCGAGGACGTCCGCCGGATCCGGGCCGAGCTCGGCATCGCGCCGGGCGCCACCGCGATCCTCTACGCACCCACCCACCGCGACTACGAACGCGGCTTCCATCCGCCGCTGGACCTGGAACGGCTCGTCGACGCGCTCGGCGAAGGCCACCAACTGCTCGTCCGCACGCACTACTTCTACGGCGCCGACTCCCGACTCGCCGCACTGGAGGAGGCCGGCCGCATCCTGGACGTCTCCCGGCACCCCTCGGTCGAGGAACTGGCCCTGGCCTCCGACGCACTGCTCTGCGACTTCTCCTCGCTGATGTTCGACTACGCCAACCTCGACCGGCCGATCGTCGTGCACGCCGCGGACTGGGAGGCCTACCGGCACGCCCGCGGCGTCTACTTCGACCTGCTCTCCGGCGCGCCCGGCGACACCCCGGGCCACGTCGCGGGCGACGCACAGGAGATCGCCGACGTCTTCCACTCCGGCCGCTGGGCGGACGACCGCTCGGCGGAGCTCCGGGCCGCGTTCCGGGACCGCTTCTGCCCGTACGACGACGGCTTCGCCGCCGAACGCGTCGTCCGCCGCGTCTTCCTCGGCGAGGACGAGCTGCTCCCCGTCGTGCCGGCCGCGGACCGCACCGTCGCCCCGCCCCCACGCGAGGCGGACCCCGGCGCGGACGAGGCGGCCGACGCACGGACGTGAGGGCGCCCCGTAAGGGGCGCGGGGAACTGCGCGACCGGCCACAACGGCGCCGCGGTCGGTGAACTGCCCGCGCGGGGCAGCTACCGCCCCCGCTGACGCGCAGCAACGATCACCTTGGTGACGACCGGCGGCAGCACATTCACCGCAACCCGCCGAAGAGCGCTCCGGCGCTGCCGCCCCGCACCGCGCGAAAGCTGCGGCGCATCACGCCGCACCCGGTATCGCGACACTGGATGCGCCGGCTCATCGGCCCCCTTCGCCGAAAGGCGAATCAGCGGCTGCCCGGCCACCTGCTGCACCTCGTGCCACAGATCATCGCGCCCGGCGAGCCACGCCAGCAGCTCGCCGCGCACCGGCTCCGGGTCACCCCAGGTGCCGTAGAACTTGGTGCCGGTGATGCACAGCGGCTTCAGCCCGCCGGTGATCACCGCCTCCCAGGTGGCCGCGGCCACGCCCGGACAGTGCTCGGCGCGGTAGTCGTCCAGCACGACCACGCCGTGCGGGCGCAGCAGGTCCCGTACGGCCAGGATGTCGCCGTGTACGTGCTCGTACAGGTGCGAGGCGTCGATGTGCGCGAAGCGGCAGCTGTCGTCCGTCACGTGCGCGCGGATCACCGAGGACAGGCCCTGCACGATGTGCGGCAGCTCGTCGTGGAAGGCGAGGTAGTTGGCCTCGAAGGCACGGCGGGTCAGCGTGGCGTAGGACTTCGCCATCTCCTTGGAGTTCGAGGCGTCCTCGGCGGGGGAGTCGAACAGGTCGCAGACCGTGAAGCGGTCCCCGGCCCGCAGCCGGTCACCCATGAAGATCGCGCTCTTCCCCATGTACACGCCGAGCTCCAGCAGATCGCCCGGTTCCCCGACCCGTTCCTGACGGGCGAGGAACCAGTCGAACATGAGCTGATCAGCGGTGAAGAACCACCCCTTGACGTCGGCCAGCCGGGTGGGTCGCGGGAGTTGTTCGGCACTCTGGTCTGCGGTGAGGGCAGTCATGTGCGGTCCGTCTCCAGACGGTCGGGGGTTTCGAGGGCGACATGCGGCGCGTGTGTGGTTGTGGGGCCGGGTGCCGGCTGCGGTACCGCGAGGCGGCGGGCCCGCTCGGGAGGGGGCGCGGGCCGTCGCTCGTCGAGGGGCACGGCTCGAGGGGGCGCTCCCTCGTCCCCGAGGAACACACGGCGTACCACGCGTTCCGCGGCGTGGCCGTCATCGTAGGGGCAGAAAAGTGAACGGAAGGTGGCCCGCAGAGCGGCCGAACGGGGACCGCGCCATGCGGGACTCGCGAAGATTTCGATGAGCTCGTCCTCGCTGCGCGCCACCGGCCCCGGTGGGTGCCGGAGCAGGTCGAAATAGGTGCCGCGGGTCGCCCGGTAGGTCTCCCAGTCGTCGGTGAGCAGCACGAGGGGCCGGTCGAGGTTGACGTAGTCGAACATGAGCGAGGAGTAGTCGGTCACCAGGGCGTCCGACGCCAGGCAGAGGTCCTCCACGCTCGGGTGGTCGCGCACGTCGATCACCCCGTCGCCGGGTGGCTCCTGCGGGGCGTCGGCCGCGTACGGCGGGCCCTCCAGCGAGGCGAAGTGCGGTCGCACCAGCACCACGAAGCCGGGGCCGAGCTCCCGCACCAGTCGCCGCGGGTCCAGCGCGGGCCGCCGGGACCGCCGGTGGTCGCGGTGGGTCGGCGCGTACAGGATCGCGGTGGCGGACGGCGGGATGCCCAGCTCGGCACGGATGCGCAGCACGTCCTGGGCGGTCGCGTGCTGGAAGCGGTCGTTGCGCGGCCGGCCGTACTCCAGGGTGGTGTATGCGGCGGGGTAGACGCGTTCCCAGGTGAGCGTGGCGTGGCGGTTGGCGGAGAGGCTGTAGTCCCAGTTGTCCACGGCGCGCAGCAGCCGCGCGAAGTCGGTGTCCCGGGCCGCGGCGGGCCGCTCCTGGAGGTCCAGGCCCATGTGCTTGAGCGGCGTGCCGCGGTGGGTCTGCAGCAGGACCTGGCCGGGCCGCTTGACCAGCCGTGGGTCGAAGTTCACGTTGTTGACCAGGTATTTCGAACGGGCCAGCGCGGTCCAGTAGGCGGCGGAGCCGGGCCGCAGCCACCGGACCCCCGGCGGCACGGTCTCCTCGTACCCGGGAGCCGCCACCCACGCCGTACGCATCTGCGGCCGCAGCTCGCGCAGCTTGGCCTCGATGGCGGCGGGGTCGCCGGCGTACTCGCGGTGCCAGTGCGCGGCGAACACCGCGTGATCGGGCCTGACCGGCAGTCGCCGCTGGAGCCCGTAGTGGAGGCCGAGCGCGGCCCGCGTGCCCTGCCGCAGCAGTCCGCGGGCCGCCCGGCCCACCGTCCGGCGCAGCCGCTGCGCCCCCGCCAGCAGCCGGAAGGGGCGGTGCCAGCCCAGCCGTACCAGGGCGTGCCGGACCCGGATGCCGAGCCGTGGCGGGGGGCCGCCGGGCTCCGCGGCCGGCGCGGGACAGCGGTACCGGCGGCAGTGCGCGGCGGCCCGCCGGAAGAACTCGGCCCGGCTGTCCCGCGGCAGCCGCCCCGGCGCCGTGTAGACGGCCGTGAGGTGGTCGGTCATCCGGCGGACCATGAGCGGCCGCCAGCGGGCCAGGTCGGCGCGGGAGTCCAGGAACGCGAAGACCCGGTCGTACTGGTCGAAGATGTCGAAGTGGCCGCGGCCCGTGGTGCGCAGGATGCTGCCCCGGCGGCGCTGCCGGTAGTGCACGCAGACCCGGTCCAGCACGGCGAGCGTCTCCGCGGTGGCCAGTGCCGGGAACGTCCAGGGCAGGTCCTCGTAGTAGCCGGGCGGAAAGGTGAGCTGCTGCCGCTGGACGAAGTCGCGGCGGTAGGCCTTGTTCCACACCACCATCAGCAGCCGCAGCAGTGCGGGCCGGTCGGTGAGGGGGAAGACCTCCGGGCCGCGCTGCGCGAGGAGGTGCGCGTACTGGTTGCGGGTGGCGGTGCCGGACCAGGAGGTGCGGGCGTAGTCGTAGACGAGGACGTCCGGGGCGCCGGTCGCGGCGAGCCGGGCGGCGATCGCGCTCAGCGCGCCCGGGGTGAGGGTGTCGTCGCCGTCCAGGAAGAGCAGGTAGTCGCCGCGGGCGCGGGCGATCCCGGCGTTCCGGGCCGGGCCGAGGCCGGTGTTGACGGGCAGGTGCACCGGCCGTACCCGGTCGTCGCGGCGGGCCGCGTCCCGGATGAGGTCGCCGCAGCCGTCCGGCGAACCGTCGTCCACCGCGATCAGCTCTAAGTCCGTCCAGTCCTGGCCGAGGACGGACTCCAGGCACTCCGGCAGGTAGGCCTGGACCTGGTAGGCGGGGACGATGACGCTGAACCGTGGCAAGAGAGGGCACATCCATAGATCGGCGACCTGCTGCGCTGTCGGTCAGCGATCGTTCCCGGCTCCGCCGCGCCGGCATGCGGCGCGGCGGCCGGTTGCGCCCGGGTGGCTGAGGAGACGCACTCGTACGAGTGAGTGCGGCCCGTGCGGTGGACTACTTCACCGCGCCCGCCATCACGCCGGACACGAACTGCCGCTGGAAGGCGAAGAAGACCGCCAGCGGAATGATCATCGAGATGAAGGCGCCGGGCGCGAGGACGTCGATGTTGTTGCCGAACTGGCGTACCTCCTGCTGGAGCGCCACGGTGATCGGCGGCTTGCCGCTGTCCGCGAAGATCAGCGCGATGAGCAGGTCGTTCCACACCCACAGGAACTGGAAGATGCCCAGCGACGCGATGGCCGGGCCGCCCAGCGGCAGCACCACCCGGGTGAACAGCCGCAGCTCGCCCGCGCCGTCCAGCCGGGCCGCCTCCAGCAGCTCGCGCGGGATCTCGGCGAAGAAGTTCCGCAGCAGGAAGACGGCGAACGGCAGGCCGAAGGCGGTGTGGAAGAGCACCACGCCGGCCGTGGTCTCGAAGAGCCCGACCGCGCCGAAGAGCTTGGCCACCGGGATCAGCGCGACCTGTACCGGGACCACCAGCAGGCCCACCACGACCATGAACCAGACGTCCCGCCCGGGGAAGTCCAGCCACGCGAACGCGTAGCCGGCCAGCGAGCCGATGACCACCACCAGTACCGTCGCCGGGACCGTGATCAGTGCGGTGGTCAGCAGCGAGTCCATGATCTTGGCGTTGCCCAGCAGGTTCCCGTACCCCGTCAGGGTCAGCTGGGCCGGCTTGGCGAACACCTCCCACCAGCCGCTCTCCGCGACGTCCGCCGGATCGCGCAGCGAGGAGATCAGCAGGCCGACCGTCGGCATCAGCCAGAACAGTCCGACCAGGATCAGGAAGACCCGCAGCGCGCCGCCGCCGGTACGGGCCGCGAGCCGCGCGGCCAGGGACTGCCGGGCGCGTACCGCCCCGTCGGCCACCGCCGTCATCGCTGCCGCTCCTTCCGCAGGCGCCGGATATTGACGATCAGTACCGGTGAGACGAGGACCAGCAGGAACACCGCGATCGCGGAGCCGATGCCCTGGTTCACGTCCGTGCCGAAGGACGACTGGTACAGCTGGAGGGCGAGTACGTTCGCCTCGTCCTGGCTGGCGCCCGGCGCGATGATGTAGACGAGGTCGAAGATCTTCAGCACGTTGATCATCAGGGTGACGAGGACGACCACCAGGACCGGCGCCAGCAGCGGCACCGTCACCCGGCGGAAGACCTGCCACTCGTTCGCGCCGTCCACCCGGGCCGCCTCCAGCAGTTCCCGGGGCACGCTGGCCAGGCCCGCGGCGATCAGCACCATGGCGAAGCCGGCCCACATCCATACGTAGCTGCCGATGATCGCGGGCGTGACCAGCGTCGGGCCGAGCCAGTCGACGCCGTTGTACGCCTCGGCGAAGTTCGCGGCGGGCAGCCGCAGGTGTGCTCCCTCGGCGCGGGCGGGCAGCGCGTAGGTGCCGTCCGCCGCGGTGGTCGCCGTGGCGACGACCTTGCCGTCCTTGACCGCCTGGACCGTCAGGCCGGCCAGCGCCTTCTCCTGCTCGTCGATCTTGTCGGGAGTGCCGCCGCCCCCGCGCGTGAAGTCCAGCCAGGCGGTGCCGGTGATCTGCCCGGGGCGCGGCGTCGCCGGCTTCGCCCGCTGTGCCGACCTCACGTCGTCCGGCTGTACGGCCACCAGCGGCAGGCCCACGGCGGTGCCGGTCCTGACCGTCGTCTTCGTGGTGAACGACCCGCCGCCGGAGGCCTTGAGATCGGCGTTGGGCCGCGGGTTGGCCCCCGGGTACGGCGCCGGCTCGGCGAAGGTGTCGTGCACGCTCACCCACACCGCGTTGGCCACCCCGCGCTCCGGGTCCTGCTCGTAGACCAGCCGGAAGATGATGCCGGCGGCCAGCATGGAGATCGCCATGGGCATGAAGACGATCAGCTTGAACGCGGTGCCCCAGCGGACCCGCTCGGTCAGCACGGCGAAGATCAGGCCCAGCGCGGTGGCCACGGTCGGCGCGACCACCACCCAGATGACGTTGTTCTTCAGCGCCGTACGGATCCGCTCGTCGGCGAAGAGCTCCCCGTAGTTGTCCAGCCCCACGAAGCCGCTGCCCGGCGCGTCGAAGAGGCTGCGCCAGACGGAGTATCCGATCGGGTAGACCACCAGCGCGCCGAGCAGCAGCAGCGCCGGGAGGAGGAACGCGCCCGCGATCCACGGGCGCGTCCCCGTCACGCTCTTGCCCGGCTTCTGCGCGCTCCCGCCGGACGCCTGCGCGGCGGCCGCGGTGCCTCCGGAGGCCATGGCGTCAGTTCCCGAACGATTTGGCGGCGTCCTTCTCCAACTGGGCCTGCGTTCCCGCGATGTCCTTCGGGTTCTTCAGGAAGTCCTGCAGGGCCTTCCACTCGCCCTGCCCCGGCTTGCCGCCGAAGGACGCCGGGGCCTGGTCGGACATGTCGAAGCGGAAGTCGTCACCGGCAGCCACCAGCGCCTTGCCGATCTCCTTGAACACCGCATTCGGGTACACCGAGGGGTCCAGCTTCTTGTTGGCGGAGACGAACCCGCCCTGCGCCGCCCAGATCCGGGCCGCGTCCGGTGAGGCCAGGAACGTCAGCAGCGCCTGCGAGGCCTTGTTGTCCTTCAGCGCCACCGCCACGTCCCCGCCCGTCACGACCGGGGACTCCTTGCCCACGGCCGGGAAGGGGAAGACCTTGGCGTCCGTGCCGACCTTCGCCTTGGTCTGGCCGATGTTGGCCGCGGCGAAGTCGGCCGAGGAGACCATCGCGGCCTTCGGCTCGTCCTTGAACGTCTCCGTCACCGACTGCGGGAACGCCGTCTGCAGCGCGCCCGCGTTGCCGCCCGCGAGGAGGCCCTTGGCGCCGAAGAGCGAGCCGAGGGTGGTGAGCGCCTGCTTCACCGACGGGTCGGTCCACTTGATCTCGTGCTTGGCCAGCTGGTCGTACTTCTCCGGCCCGGCCTGCGAGAGGTAGACGTTCTCGAACCAGTCGGTGAGCGTCCAGCCGTCCGCGCCGCCCACCGAGACCGGCTCGACGCCGGAGTCCGCGAGCGTGCGCGCGGTCTTCAGGAAGCCCTTCCAGTCCTTGGGCTCGGACACCCCCGCGTTCTCGAACGCCTTGGTGTTGTACCAGACCAGCGACTTGTTGCTGGCCTTGAAGTACACGCCGTAGCTCTTGCCGCCGTAACTCCCCAGGTCCTGCCAGCCCTTGGAAAAGTTCTTCGACAGCTCCTTCTTCGCGGCCGGGCCGAGCGGCTTGACCCAGCCCTTCTTCGCGAACTCCTGGAGCACGCCGACCTGCTGGAGCATGGCGACGTCCGGCGCGCCGCCGCCGGCGACCTTGGAGCCGATGAAGCCGGCCATGTCGTCGCCGCTCGGCACGAACTCCACCTTGGCGCCGGTGCGCTTCTCGAACTCGGCCAGGACCTTGGTGAAGTTCTCCCGCTCGGGGCCGGTCCACACGGCGGTGACCTGCAGCGTCTGCCCGTTCAGCTTCGGCAGCGAGACGGTGGGTTTTCTGTTGGTGCTGTGCTCGCCCCCGCTGCCGCCGTCGCTGCCACCCCCGCAGCCGGTCAGTGCCAGCGCGCCCACCGCGACAAGTGCCGTTGCCGTACGAAGCGTTGCGTGACGCATCCGTCGCCCTCCCGTTCGCCGTGCGACAGTCCTACCGGCGCCGGGAAGCCCGAGCAAGAGTGCGTTCGACTGCAACGCACCGTCGTGACCGGGCCGTTACCACGGCGGGTAACCCGCCTTTTCCGTACGGCGACCTATTCGTTGCACGGTTGCACGTGAAGG
Organism: Streptomyces niger; assembly: GCF_000718305.1. Lineage (GTDB taxonomy): Bacteria > Actinomycetota > Actinomycetes > Streptomycetales > Streptomycetaceae > Streptomyces > Streptomyces niger. Next base: position 453,353 of record NZ_JOFQ01000011.1, on the reverse strand, counting down.
TGTCCACGGTGGCGCGGGAGGCTACGACACCGACTTCGCCGCCTTCTGCAGCGCGCTCGCCAGCAGGGCCAGGTCGGTCGGGCCGTTGCCCAGCTCGCGCAGCGGGCGGCGGGCCGGTGGGTCGCCCATCCGCTGCCATTCGAGGGGCACGACCGTCGGCCGCAGCGTGGACGTCCGGGGTATCCGGCCCGTCACCCGGCCCGCCTGGAAGGGCGTCGCCGAACCGTCCGCCGCCCGGAACAGCCGGCCGCGCCCCACGGGCAGCGGCTCGGCCGGGTCGACGGTCTCCGTGGACAACTCCACGCGGAGCCCGGCCCGCTCGGCGGTCGCGGTGGCCGCCGTACGGTCCGGATGGCCGGTCGTCGCGATCAGATGGACCCCGAGCGCGGCCCCGTCCCGGGCGACCGCCTCCAGCGCCCGCACCACGGAGCCGGCGGCGGGCCGGCCCGTACTGCCCAGCGCCGGGGCGACCAGCGCGTCGAAGTCGTCGACGAGCACGAAGAGCCGGGTCATCGGCGGTACGGCGGCGAACCCGTCGGCCCTCGGAGCCTCCGCTCCCTCCGTGCCCTGCGTGCCCTGCGTACGCTCCCTCGGGCGCAGCCGCAGCGTGCTGGTGGCCGGCGCGTCGAGCAGCCCCGACCGGTCGGCGCCGCTGTCGTACCCGGTGGCCCCGGCGGCCGCGGCGGGCGCGGCGGAGGTCGCGCCGCCCGCCGTCGCCGTACGGCCCTCGGCGGACCGGCGCGGGCCGATCACCCGGGGTGCCGCGAGGTGCTTCGCACGCCACTCCGCAAAGCCCGTGTCGCCCAGTATCTCCGCGCGCCGTTTCAGCTCCGAGGACAGCGCCTGCGCGAACTCCCGCATCCGCACCGGATCCGAGGCCGCCAGATGCGCCGTGACGTGCGGCAGGTCCGTACAGAGCCGCAGGCCGTCCCCGCGCTCCGTCCCCGCGCCGTCGACCAGCACCAGCGAGAGCCGGTCCGGGCGGTCGGCCGCGGCGAGCGAGGCGGCGATCGAGCGCAGCAGCTCGGTCTTGCCCGTGCCGGGGCCGCCCTCCAGCAGGAAGTGGCAGCCGTCGGCGGCCGGGTCGGCGTGCACCGGGCCATGCGGGCCCGCGCCCAGCACCGCGGGCGCCGAGGGCTCCTCGCTGTCCGCGGTGGCCGCCCAGCGGGCCATCAGGGAGGCGGGCGTGGCCCGGGCGAGCCCCATCTCGTCCAGCAGCCGGGTGGTGTCGGGCAGCGGCACCGCCGTGCGCGCACCGCGGCCGGCGCGCACGGACTCGGCCTCGCGCAGCGGCGCCAGCGCCCGCGCGAACCGCTCGGCCCAGGGCAGCGACACCGCGTCCACGGTCGCGACCGTGCCGTTCGTCCCCGCGCCGTGCGATCCGGCGACGCTCTGCGGGACGCCGTTGACGGCGATGCTGCCGGTCACCGCGGCACCCTGCGCGGCGGGGGCCAGCGGGGCGAGGGGCTGCACGACGCGCAGCGCCGTGGCCACGTCACCGCTGAGCACCGCGACGGCCCCGCACTCCCCGAAGGCGGGGGACGCCGTCCGGGCCGTCTCGTACGTGGCGGCCAGCGGATACACCGGCGACGCCGACGGCGTCTCGGCCAGCGCTAGTACGTGAATGCCGACCGACGGGCCGCCCGCCGCCAGCCGCGCCACGGTCTCCCGCAGCCCGGACGTGCCGGGGTCACCGTCGGCGATCACGAGGGTGTACGGGCCGTGGTGCCGGGTCGCCGCCGCGGCGACCGCCGACCGCTCGGCGCTCGCCCAGCCGGGTCCGAGCGGGCCGTCGTCCAGCCGGCGCACCAGCTCGGTGGTGCGCGCGGCGACCTGGTCCTTGTCGTAGGCCAGCAGCAGCCGGCAGTCCTGGGCGTGCGCCGGGCGGACGTGCGGCAGCCAGCCGAGCCAGGACCACTCCTCCAGGCGCTGCGCGGTGGTGCGCGTACGGTCGGCGGCGAGCAGGACGATCTCCAGCGTGCCCGGCGCGTGCAGCGCGGCGAGCTGGGCGACCGCCGACCGCGCCAGCCCGGCGAGGCGGGGCCGCGGCCCGGCCATGCCCAGCGACCCGGCCGAGCGCAGCCCGACCGTGACCGGCACGGCGGCCCGGCCACCGGCGCGGTCGGCGGTGCCCAGCCGGACGGCCAGCGCGTCCGGATGCTCCGCGTCCCGCTCCCACAGGCGGGGGCCGGGGCCGAGGGCGGTCAGCAGGACCGTGGCCGCGTCCGGCCAGCGTTCGTGCGCGGCCGGATCCCGGGCGTCCGCCGCGAGCGGACCGGGGACGTCGGCGGCCGGGACCTGCGCCGCGGCGCCGTACCCGCCGGCCTCCCGGGCGGCTTCCTCGTCGGCGGCGGACTCCACCGTGCCGCGCCCGCCGGCCAGCCGGCGCGCCCACGCGCTCAGGCCGCCCCGGCGGGTCGCCTTGCGGGACGGGGACGCGCCGGCGTCGGCCTCCGGATCGGCGTCGGGCTGCGCGAACGGGCCCACCAGCTGCTCCCGGCCGCCGTGCGTGGCCGCTGACCGCGGATCGGGAGCGGGGGGTCCGGCCGGGGCCCGGCCCTCGTGCCCTTCGCGTGCCGTCGGCCCGCCGTGGGCGTCCGGGCGCGGGGCCCCGCCGTGGGCGTCCGGGCCTGTGCCGAACCCGGCGGCGGTGGCCGGGGTGCCCCGCACGGGCGTGCCGCGCCGCCCTGCGGCGGGGTTCCGGGGGCCGCTCTGACCGGCGGGGGCGCCGTCGGTGGGGTGGCCGTACGCGTCCCCGGCCGGCTGCCCGGGGTGCGCGCCGTAGGTGTGACCGTGCTGCGCGCCGGGGTGCTGCTGTCCGTGCTGTGGTGCGTGCTGCTCTTCGGGGGCGGTCGGCGCGTACCGGTCCGGATTCGGGCGGCCTGCGGCGCGCGCGTCGGGGGCGTACGCCGGGGTTTCGGCGGCGTAGGCCTCGGCGCCCGGCGTCCCGGCTTCGTACGTCCTGGCCTCGTACGACCCGGGCGCGGGAGTGCTCCCGCGCGGTTCGGTGCCGGGCGTGCTGCCGTACGACCCGGTGCCGGGCGTGCTGCCGTACGACCCGGTGCCGGGCGTGCTGCCGTACGACCCGGTGCCGGGCGTGTTGCCGTACCGCTCGGTCCCTGGAGCGCCGCCGTACGGTCCGGCCGCGTGGCGGTCGTCCGGTCCGGTGGTCGGCTGCCGTGTGCCGTACGGGGCGGCCGTGGCGGAGGGCCGAGCGCCGTAGGCGTCCGCCGGGAACGCGCCGTACGCACCGGCCCCGGCGGTCCCCGCTCTGTACGGGCCCGCCGCGCCGTGGACCTCCTGCGCCGAACCGGAGCCGGCCGCCGGGCCCGCCGCCGGGCCCGCCCCGGAGGGGTACCGCCCGCTGCCGTACGAAGCGCTGGTCGAAGCGGTGTACGGGGCCGCGCTCCGGGCGCCGTGGGAGAGGGCGGAGCCCGCGGCGCCGTACGGGGTCACCGGGCCGCCGGGCGACGGGTGGTGCTCCTCGCCGGACGGGGCGCCGCCGTCCGCCGGGTGGACGCGCAGCCGGCCCTCGCCGTCCGGGGTGGCCGGGAGCGTGGCATCGGGGGAGGCGGGGGAGGGCTGCAGGCGGAGCGCCGACTCGCCGATGCGGAGCAGCGCACCCGGGGGCAGCGGCGCCGGGTGGTCGTCGATCTCGGTGCCGTCGACCGCCGTGCCGTTCGTGGAGTGGAGGTCGGCCACGGTCACCGCGCCGTCCGGAGCCACCGTGACCGAGCAGTGCATCCGGGAGACGTCGGGGTCGTCCAGCGGCACGTCGGCGTCGGCGGAGCGGCCGATGCGGATCTGGCCGCCGTGCAGCAGATGCACGCCGCCCGCGTCCGGGCCCGAGACGACCCGCAGCCGGGCGGGGCCGGCGGGCAGGCCGTGCGCCGGCGCGGGCCCCGGGCTCTGGAGGGAGAGGACCGCGCCGTCTATCAGAGGCGGCTCGCCGAGCGCGGCACGCTGGAGGTCGAGCCGCTCCTGCCCGGCGTAGAGCACGACGGGGCCGCTGCCGGCGCCGGCCCCGCCGACGTCGGCGCCCGCGCCCGCGACGGCCGCGGCGAGGCTGCTGGCCACCGCCGAGAGCGCCGTGCCGGCAGGGGCGGTCACGAGCACGTCGCAGGCCCGAGTGGAGTGGCCGCTGCGCGGCCCGAGGACGGTCAGCCGGATCTGCATCGCCGTCAACGGTCCCTTCCGCCCGGCAATGCGGCGGGGACCGACACCTCCCCCCACCGCGCCCGGACACGTCGGCACGTACAAGTCCAAGTCCGCGTGCATGCGCACGCCGCACGCCGCGGCGCAACGCCCCCGTTTCCCGCCACTGCCGTGCTGGAGAGCATCCTCGCACCTGCCACCGACAACAGGCGGGGCGACTGTCCTTCAGTGATCTTGTTCGGTCACCCATGTGTGCAAAAGTGGCTGCTTGCGACCCATGATCGGCCAAAGATCGTCCACTGAACGGTCAGTGATCGGGGTAGGGAGCAACCATCCGTCCGGAACGGGCGTCTTTCCGAGGAGCCCCGCCGGGTCCCTTACCGGACGACCCGGACGGAACGCCCCGGACCACGGGATCCGCCCGGCAGCGGCCGCGGAACACGGCACTATGGTGGGGCGGACGGGGCCGTCCGGTACACCGGAGTGGCCCACACACCCCACAGACCGACAGACAGCGCAGATCAGGCAGCTGCTCAGTGACGACCAGGGAGCGCATGACGTGCGGCCGGTAGGGAGCAAATACCTGCTCGAGGAGCCGCTCGGACGCGGCGCCACGGGCACCGTCTGGCGTGCCCGCCAGCGGGAGACGGCGGGCGAGGAAGCCGCCGTCGCCGGGCAGCCCGGCGAGACGGTCGCGATCAAGGTCCTCAAGGAGGAGTTGGCGCACGACCCGGATGTGGTGATGCGCTTCCTGCGCGAGCGCTCCGTCCTGCTGCGGCTCACCCACCCGAACATCGTCCGGACCCGTGACCTGGTCGTCGAGGGCGACCTGCTCGCGCTGGTCATGGACCTGGTCGACGGCCCGGACCTGCACCAGTACCTGCGCCGGAACGGCCCGTTCAGCCCGGTGGCGGCCGCGCTGCTGACCGCGCAGATCGCCGACGCGCTGGCCGCCAGCCACGCCGACGGCGTCGTGCACCGCGACCTCAAGCCCGCGAACGTCCTGCTCGCGGGGGCCGACGGGGCCGCCGAGATGCACCCGATGCTGACCGACTTCGGCATCGCGCGCCTCGCGGACTCCCCGGGGCTGACCCGCACCCAGGAGTTCGTCGGCACCCCCGCGTACGTCGCGCCGGAGTCCGCCGAGGGCCGCCCGCAGACCTCCGCCGTGGACATCTACGGCGCGGGCATCCTGCTGTACGAGCTGGTCACGGGCCGGCCGCCGTTCGCCGGCGCGACCGCGCTCGAAGTGCTGCACCGGCACCTCAGCGAGGACCCGCAGCGCCCCGGCAGCATTCCCGAGCCGCTGTGGACCGTCATAGAGCGCTGCCTGCGCAAGCGCCCGGAGGAGCGGCCCAGCGCCGAGAACCTCGCCCGGGGCCTGCGCGTCGTCGCGGCCGGCATCGGCGTGCACGCCTCGCCGGCCGAGGCCGAGGCCGCGCTCGGCGTCGCCGCCCTGCTCGCGCCCGACCCGGCGCCCGCGCCGGTCCCCGACACCGGGGCCGACGGCGGTGGCGGCGGTAACGCCGACCCCACCCAGGTGCTGCCTTCTACCGGCGCCGGCGGCGGTGCGTACGACCCGTCCGCCGCGACCAACGTCCTGCCGACCACCGGCGCCGCCGCGGCCGGTGCCGCCGCGGGCGCCGCTGCCGCCGGCTTCGGCGCCGACTCCGGGCGCGCCCCGGGCGACGGCGACCCGACCCGCGCCATGCCGCCCGTACCGCCGGGTCCGCCCGGCGGCGACCCGCAGCAGCCCGAGGGGCCGCACCCCTGGGAGAACCAGCTGCGCGCCGCCCGGGACCGGAACGAGCAGACCCAGGTCCAGCAGTACCTGAACCCGGACGAGGACCCGCTGCGCCGCCGCCCCCAGCGCCGGCCCGCGCAGCCCCCGCCCCCGCAGTACCAGCAGCAGCCGCAACAGCCCCCGCAGTACCGGCAGCAGCCGCCCCCGTACCAGCAGCAGCCGCAGCCGCAGCGCCGGCAGCCCCCGCCGCAGCGGTACGAACCGCGGCCGCCGGCACCGGAGCCGCGCCGCCGCGAGCGCGAGCCGCGCCGGCGCAGCGCCAACCCGGTGCACATCCCGGGCCTGGGCTGCCTCAAGGGCTGCCTGATCATGATCGTGCTGATCGTGGTCGGCTGCTGGCTCATCTGGGAGCTGACCCCGCTCCAGGAGTGGATCGGCCAGGGCCGCAGCTTCTGGAACCAGATCAGCCAGTGGTGGACCGACATCTCGGACTGGGTGTCGACGATCGGCGAGGCCAAGAAGTCGTTGGGCCAGTAGCCGCCCTCCCGTACGCGGACCCGTTGGCCGCCACGGCTCCTCCGGAAGGGCGCTGTCGTAGATTTGTCGACATCCCGGGAGATTTTCCGGCGGAGAAGTGGCGGTTGACGGCGTCCGGGGCGCCGAAAGCGCCGCGGCCCGCGTAGTTTTGTCGCCAGCATCGGCCCCGCGCACCCCGCGTCCCGGGCCGCGGCCCCCGCGCATCCGCGCCGCGGGCCGTCACCTGTCGGACAAGACCCGTCGGAGCAGTCTTGGCACGGAAGATCGGCAGCCGGTACACCGCCCACCAGATCCTCGGTCGCGGCAGCGCCGGCACGGTGTGGCTGGGCGAGGGCCCCGAAGGGGCCGTGGCGATCAAGCTGCTGCGCGAGGACCTCGCCTCCGACCAGGAGCTGGTCGGCCGCTTCGTGCAGGAGCGCGCCGCGCTGCTCAGCCTGGACCACCCGCACGTGGTCGGCGTCCGCGACCTGGTCGTGGACGGCAACGACCTCGCGCTGGTCATGGACCTCGTCCGGGGCACGGACCTGCGGACCCGCCTCGATGCCCAGCGCCGGCTGGCCCCGGAGGCCGCGGTCGCCATCGTGGCCGACGTCGCCGAGGGGCTGGCCGCCGCGCACGCCGCGCGCATCGTGCACCGCGACGTGAAGCCCGAGAATGTCCTGCTGGACATGGAGGGCCCGCTCGGCCCCGGCGGCGCCCACCCCGCCCTGCTCACCGACTTCGGCATCGCGCGCCTGGTCGACTCCCCGCGCCGCACCCGCTCCACCCGGGTCATCGGCACCCCCGACTACCTCGCCCCTGAAATCATCGAGGGCCTCCCGCCCCGCGCGTCCGTCGACGTGTACGCGCTGGCCACCGTCCTGTACGAGCTGCTCGCCGGCTTCACGCCCTTCGGGGGCGGACACCCCGGAGCGGTGCTCCGCCGGCACGTCACCGAGCGGGTGGCGCCGCTGCCCGGCATCCCGGACGAGCTGTGGCAGCTGCTCCTCCAGTGCCTGGCCAAGGCCCCCGCCTCCCGGCTCCGCGCCCCCGAGCTGGCGGCCCGGCTGCGCGAGATCCAACCGTCCCTGGCGGGCATCCCGCCGCTGGACATCGACGAGCCGGAGAGCGAGGAGGAGGCGGACGAGCCGGCCGCGGCGCCGGAGACGGCGCGCGAGGACGGCGACCCGTACCACCCCGCGCCCGAGGAGGGAGGCCGGGTCCGCGGAGCGGTGCCGCTGGTCCACGGCGCGGCTCCCGACTCCAACCGGGACACGCATACGAGCATGCGGGTGCCGGGCCCGGACGAGCTGGCCGGCGGGGCACACGGCACGGCCCGCGCGCCGCGCGCCGCGGGCGAGCGCCGGGCAGGCTCGGCCCGGCACCGCTCGGGCCCCGAAGCGGTACGCAAGCGCCGGATCCGCCTCGGCGTCGCGGCGGGCGCCCTCGTGGTGGCCGCGGGCCTGGGTACCTGGTTCGCCACCGGCGACGACGCCCCCGACGACGCCCGCCCCGGTACCCAGCAGTCCTCACCCGAGGTGCCGTAGGACACGCGCCCCGAAAGGGGCGCGGGGAACTGTGCGAGCGACCGGGACGGCGCCGCGCGCGCCCACCGTCCGGTCCGCCCGGAGGCTGCGAGAAGAGGCCGGAGACGGCCAGGGCTCAGGTCGGCTCTCCCAGCCGTTAGGCTGGAGTCGTGGCAGTCGTCGATGTATCCGAAGAGCTGAAGTCCCTCGCCTCGACCATGGCGTCGATCGAGGCCGTCCTCGACCTCGACAAGATGAGGGCCGATATCGCTGTGCTCGAGGAGCAGGCAGCGGCCCCCGACCTCTGGGACGACGTGGAGAACGCCCAGAAGGTCACCAGCCGGCTCTCCTACCTCCAGGGCCAGCTGCGCAAGGCCGAGGAGCTGCGCGGTCGGGTCGACGACCTCGAAGTGCTGTTCGAGCTGGCCGCGGACGAGGGTGACGCGGACACCCGCGCCGAGGCGGAGGCCGAGCTGACCGCGGTCCGCAAGGCCGTGGACGAGCTGGAGGTGCGTACCCTCCTGTCCGGCGAGTACGACTCCCGTGAGGCGGTCGTGAACATCCGCGCCGAGGCGGGTGGCGTGGACGCCGCCGACTTCGCCGAGAAGCTGCAGCGCATGTACCTGCGCTGGGCCGAGCGGCACGGCTACAAGACGGAGCTGTACGAGACCTCGTACGCGGAAGAGGCCGGCATCAAGTCGACCACCTTCGCCGTCAACGTGCCGTACGCCTACGGCACGCTCTCCGTGGAGCAGGGCACGCACCGCCTGGTCCGCATCTCCCCCTTCGACAACCAGGGCCGCCGCCAGACGTCGTTCGCCGGCGTCGAGGTGCTCCCGGTCGTCGAGCAGACCGACCACATCGAGATCGACGAGTCGGACCTGCGGGTCGACGTGTACCGCTCCTCGGGCCCCGGCGGCCAGGGCGTGAACACCACGGACTCCGCGGTCCGCCTGACGCACATCCCGACCGGCATCGTGGTCTCCTGCCAGAACGAGCGCTCGCAGATCCAGAACAAGGCCACCGCCATGAACGTCCTCCAGGCGAAGCTGCTGGAGCGGCGCCGCCAGGAGGAGCAGGCCAAGATGGACGCGCTCAAGGGCGACGGCGGCAATTCCTGGGGCAACCAGATGCGTTCGTACGTCCTGCACCCGTACCAGATGGTCAAGGACCTGCGGACCGAGTTCGAGGTCGGCAACCCGCAGTCGGTGCTGGACGGCGACATCGACGGCTTCCTGGAGGCCGGCATCCGCTGGCGCAAGCAGCAGGAGCAGCAGAGCTAGCGCAGCTCGCGCCCGGCACACCAACGAGCAACCGTCGCCCTCGAGGCGGCGGTTGCTTTTCGTTGTGGTGATTTGGTTACAGTCGTACGCCGCCGACCCCCGCAAAGCATGGCAATACGGTCATCCGCTCTTTATTTGACCTTGACGATCCGTTGGGATCTGAGAAGGGTAGGGCGCGGCATGCGTATGTCTGGGGCGCGTGTGAAACGGGGATCTGAGGTAACCGCCTGCGAGAGACGGAGCGGACTCGTGTCCCGCATCGGCCGTTGCCCCGCACAGCGATGCCCCAATGACACATGTAGCTACTGGGGGTAGCACTAGATGACCAAGAAGACGCGCGTGCGTGTGGCACGTGTTGCGGCCAGCGCCGTGATCGCGGTGGGTGCTTCGCTGACGGTGACGGGCGTTGCTTCGGCCGCTCCGGCGGACGGCGAGACCTCGAGCGACGGCGGCATCATCGGTGGCCTGATCGGCGGCATCATCGGCGGCGGTGACGGTGGCCAGGACAACGGCGGCCAGGACGGCGGCCAGGACGCCGGCGGCCAGGACGGCGGCCTGATCGGCGGCGGCGACGGCGGCGAGGACAACGGCGGCGCCATCGGTGGTGGCGACGACAACGGCGGCCAGGACAACGGCGGCGCCATCGGTGGCGGCGACGACAACGGCGGCGCGATCGGCGGTGGCGACGGCGGCGACGGCGGCTCGGACGACGGTGGCGCCATCGGTGGTGGCGACGACAACGGCGGCCAGGACAACGGCGGCCAGGTCGGCGGCGGCGACGGCAACGGTGGCCAGGTCGGCGGCGGTAACGGCGGCGACAACGGCAACGGTGGCCAGGTCGGCGGCGGCAACGGCGGCGACCACGGCAACGGTGGCAACAACGGCGGCGGCGACAACGGTGGCGGCAACGCCGGTGGCTCCGACAACGGCGGCGACACCGGCCCCGGCCCCGACAACGAGGGCCAGACGCCGGTCGAGCAGCCGGGCGACTCCAAGGAGGACATCGCCAACACGCCGGGTCAGGCGCAGGACACCCCGCAGGGTGGCCAGCAGCAGGCCGGTGGCGAGCTGGCCGAAACCGGTTCGTCCGGTACCACGTTCCTGCTCATCGGTGCCGCGACGATGATCGCCGGCGGCGTCGGCTTCCGCATGCTGCCCCGCCTGATCAACAAGGGTGGCGCGGCCGCGGCCTGAGGCCGTGACGTGACTCCGTAGCGAGTCACACAGCGCGACAGCCGCACAGCGCAACAGTCACACAGCGCAAAAACAGCACAAAAACAGCACAAGAGAGGGCCCGGCGCGGATTCCGCGCCGGGCCCTGGTGCGTCCTGCACAAGATCAGTCGGGGACTTCAGGCCACCCGCTCGCACAGCAGGCCCACCGCGACCAGCGCCACCAGCAGCGCTATCAGCGCAGCCGGGGTGACCTGCGCGAGGAGCCCGGTCAGGCCGCTCTGCTGCTGCAGTCGCTCCCTGCTGGCCCGGCACACCGGGCAGCGGCCCTCGCTCACGGGGGCCGCGCAGTTGGCGCACACCAGCCGGTCGTACGTCATGCGACCTCCTTCTCACCAGCTCCAACGCGCGGGCCGGCGCATTGGTTCCCTCTTCTACTGTGCCAGCTCGGCCGGACATCGGCGCGCCTACCGGAATCCTCCCAGCACACGGCGTATTCAGGCCGTCCGTGAGCTCTCGACCGGAGCCGGAATGTGCTCGTTTTGTCCCCGTAGGTGCCGTGAATAAACGCACCAAGACCGGACGCCGACTGCGCCGCGGCTCGTGCTTCGCGTATGGTCACGCTCACCGACGGGAGCCGCAACACGGCAAACCGTGCCCCCTACCCAGGTCGACCGTGGTGCATCAGTGATCCGATTCGACAACGTCTCCAAGACCTACCCGAAGCAGAACCGCCCCGCGCTCCGGGACGTCTCGCTCGAGATCGAACGAGGCGAGTTCGTCTTCCTGGTGGGCTCTTCCGGCTCCGGCAAGTCCACCTTCCTGCGGCTGCTCCTCCGGGAGGAGCGGGCCAGCCACGGTGCGGTGCACGTACTGGGCAAGGACCTCGGGAAGCTCTCCAACTGGAAGGTCCCGCAGATGCGGCGCCAGATCGGGACCGTCTTCCAGGACTTCCGCCTGCTGCCGAACAAGACCGTCGGGCAGAACGTCGCGTTCGCCCTGGAGGTCATCGGCAAGCCGCGCGGCCAGATCCGCAAGACCGTGCCCGAGGTGCTCGACCTCGTCGGGCTCGGCGGCAAGGAGGACCGGATGCCGGGCGAGCTGTCCGGCGGTGAGCAGCAGCGCGTCGCGATCGCCCGGGCGTTCGTCAACCGCCCGATGCTGCTGATCGCCGACGAGCCGACCGGCAACCTCGACCCGCAGACCTCGGTCGGCATCATGAAGCTGCTGGACCGCATCAACCGCACCGGTACGACGGTGGTCATGGCCACCCACGATCAGCAGATCGTCGACCAGATGCGCAAGCGGGTCATGGAACTCGAAAAGGGCCGGCTCGTACGCGACCAGTCGCGCGGCGTGTACGGCTACCAGCACTAAGCGTGTACGGCCCCCAGCACTGAAAGGACGCCATGCGCGCCCAGTTCGTCCTGTCGGAGATCGGCGTCGGTCTCCGCCGAAACCTCACGATGACCTTCGCCGTCATCGTCTCCGTGGCTCTCTCGCTCGGCCTCTTCGGCGCCTCGCTGCTGATGCGCGACCAGGTCAGCACGATGAAGGGCTACTGGTACGACAAGGTCAACGTCTCCATCTTCTTCTGCAACAAGAACGATGCCGACTCCGGTGCCAACTGCGCCAAGGGCGCGGCGACGACGCAGCAGAAGAACGACATCCGCGCCGAGCTGAACCGGCTGCCGATCGTCGAGAAGGTGAGCTACGAGTCCAGCGACCAGGCGTACAAGCACTACAAGGAGCAGTTCGGCGACACGCCCGTCGCGGGCCTCGTCACCCCCGACCAGCTGCCGGAGTCCTTCCGGGTCAAGCTGAAGGACCCGACCAAGTTCGCGGTCATCAAATCGGCCTTCAGTGAACGGCCGGGCGTCCAGGAGGTCCAGGACCAACGGGACACCGTCGAGCCGCTGTTCAACCTGCTCAACGGCATGAACATCGCCGCGCTGTGCGTGATGGGGCTGATGCTGGTCGTTGCGCTGTTGCTGATCGTCAACACCGTCCGGGTGTCGGCGTTCAGCCGAAGGCGCGAGACCGGGATCATGCGCCTGGTGGGCGCGTCCAGCTTCTACATCCAGATGCCGTTCATCCTGGAGGCCGCGATCGCCGGCCTGATCGGCGCCGCGTTCGCGTGCGTCCTGATCGTCGGCGGCAAGTTCGTTCTCGTGAACAACTGGCTGGCGGAGAAGATCCAGGTGATCAACTTCATCGGCTGGGACTCCGTGGTGGCGGTCCTCCCGTTGGTCCTGCTCATCGGTCTTCTGATGCCGGCGCTCGCCGCGTTTTTCGCGCTCCGCAAGTATCTGAAGGTGTGAGTTATGCCAAGAGCGCCGTACGGGCAACTGCCCGTACGGCGCTTCTTTCTGGCCTAGACTCACCGGCATGTCGGGCCGATTGCACTTTGTCCGGCCCCGCCGCATCCGCCGCGGGGCGGCCATGACGTTGGTGATCGCGAGCGTGCTCGGAACCGGCGCAGCGGCCGGCACCTGGAGCGGCGAAGACCCGGAAGGGGCGGCGCAGCGCATACCGGCGCGGACCGTCGCCGACGGCCGGGCCGCGGCGGACGGCACCGCGGACCGCGAGGCCGTCGAGGAGGCCGCCGCCGAGGCCGCCGAGTCCGGCAAGTCCGGTAGCCAGGCCGCCGCCGACGTGGTCAGCCGCAGCGGCGACCGCTGGTCCACGGTCTACACCGCGGGCGAGTACGAGGACTTCCGGCGCGAGCTCGACGGCGAGTACGTCGGCGTCGGCCTGTGGCTGCGCCAGGGAGCGGACGACCGCGTCGTGGTCTCCCGGGTCCGGCCCGACAGCCCCGCCGCACGGGCCGGCATCGCGCCCGGTGACGACCTGCTCGCCGTCGACGGCCGCACCACCCGCCACCGCCCCGTCACGGACGTCGTGGCCGGGCTGCGCGGGGACGCCGGCAGTACGTCGAAGCGCGCGGGCGGCGCGGCAGCGCCCGGCACCCCCGTCGCCCTGAAGCTGCGGCGCGCGGGCCAGGACCGGTCGGTGACGCTGCACCGCGCCCGGCTGCGTACGGCGAACGTCACCGTGGAGCGGCCGGCCGCGCCCGGGGGCATGACCCGGATCAAGGTGGAGGCGTTCGCCAAGGGCACCGGCGAGGAGGTGCGCGAGGCGGTCCGCTCGGCCCCGCCCGGCGGCATCGTGCTGGACCTGCGCGGCAACACCGGCGGCCTGGTCGGGGAGGCGGTCACGGCGGCCGCCGCGTTCCTCGACGGCGGCCTGGTCGCCACGTATGACGTGCGCGGCAGCCAGCGCGCGCTGTACGCCGACCGCGGCCGGGCCACGAAGTCGCCGCTGGCCGTGCTGGTCGACGGCGGCACGATGAGCGCGGGAGAGCTGCTGGCGGGGGCGCTGCAGGACCGCGGCCGGGCGGTGGTGATCGGCTCGCCGACCTTCGGCAAGGGCTCGGTCCAGATGCCCAGCAAGCTCGCGGACGGCTCGGTCGCCGAGCTGACCGTCGGCCACTACCGCACGCCGTCCGGTCGCGGCGTCGACGGCCGGGGCATCAAGCCCGACATTCCCGCCGACGACCGCGCGGAGAGCCGGGCCAGAGCGGTAATGAGTGGCCTCGGAGGCGGGTCGTAGTGCGAAAATGGCCGCACTATGGCTAAGGCGAACGCGAAGACGAAGGCGAAGCGGCAGGCCGCGGAGGCCGGGCGCAAGCTCATCGCGCAGAACAAGAAGGCGCGGCACGACTACCTCATCATCGACACCTACGAGTGCGGCCTCGTGCTCACGGGTACGGAGGTGAAGTCGCTGCGGCAGGGGCGGGCTTCGCTCGTGGACGGTTTCGTCCAGATCGACAACGGCGAGGCCTGGCTGCACAACGTGCACATCCCGGAGTACGCGCAGGGCACGTGGACCAACCACGCGGCGCGCCGGAAGCGGAAGCTGCTGCTGCACCGGGTGGAGATCGACAAGCTGGAGTCCAAGTCGCAGGAGACCGGGCACACGATCGTGCCGCTCCAGCTGTACTTCCTGAAGGGCCGCGCGAAGGTCGAGATCGCGCTCGCCAAGGGCAAGAAGGAGTACGACAAGCGGCAGACGCTCCGTGAGAAGCAGGACCGTCGCGAGGCGGACCGCGCGATCTCGGCGGCGCGCCGCCGGCAGCGGGCCTGACCTGGTGGAAGGACCCGGCCGGGGCCCTCGGGAATATGCTGGCACGGTGCCACGTTGTTCCCGTACGATGGCAGACGTAACCCGCTGGACGGGGTGCACGGTCTCCGCGGAAGCGGCGGCCACCGTTGAGCTGGTTCTTAATTGAATAGAGAACATGGGGATGATCGGTTTCGACAGCGGATGTCGAAGCAGGGGAAGCGTGTCGAGGAAGCGGCAATGATCTCGTTAACCATGTGTCGCAACCAATAATCGCCAACACCAAGCGCGATTCCTTCGCCCTCGCTGCCTAAGTAGCGACCTGCGAAGTGTCAGCCCGGGGATGATCCCGACCCGGATCCTGGCATCAGCTAGGGGTCTTATCCACTGAGCCCGGTCACGGGGTTCTGTGGAGACATCACACAGTGACTGAGCCCGTCGGAGACTTGTCCGCGTGATCTCCGGGGCCGAGAAAATCGCAGCGGACTGCACACGGAGAAGCCCTGATTCCGCACCGTTGGACGCGGGTTCGATTCCCGCCATCTCCACCGACCGGAGGCCCAGGCCCCCGGACATCCCATGTGAGGCAGAGCCCCGCAGCCGTCAGGCAGCGGGGCTCTTGCCGTGCCGTCCCCATGTCGCGGCGGGCGGATGTGGCGGCCCGCGCCATATCAGGGCGTGCCGTCCGCTCCTACCGTCCTCGGGCATGTACAAGACAATCAAAGGTGCGCTGAGCACCCTCCTGGCGGCCCTGCTGGCCGCCCTCTTCCTGCCCGCGAGCACCGCGCAAGCGGCCACCGGTACCCCGCGTGCCACCGGCACCATCGAGGAAGTCACCGGCTTCGGCAGCAATCCGGGTGCGCTGCGGATGTACCGCTACGTGCCCGCCGGGCTGCCCGCCGGCCGCCCAGTGGTCGTCGCGCTGCACGGCTGCACGCAGAACGCCACCACATACGGCACGCAGAGCGGCTGGACCGAACTGGCCGACCGCTGGGGCTTCTCCGTCGTGCTGCCCGGCCAGACCAGCGCCAACAACCTCAGCAACTGCTTCAACTGGTTCCAGGCCGGGGACATCGAGCGCGGCCGCGGCGAGGCGGCCTCCATCCAGCAGATGACCGCGCGCCAGCTCGCCGACACCGGCGGCTCCCGCGCGTACGTCACCGGGCTGTCGGCCGGCGGCGGCATGACGGCGGTCATGATGGCCGCGTACCCGGAGACGTACGCGGCGGGCGGCGTCGTCGCGGGCCTCCCGTACGGTTGCGCCCAGGCCGCGGGCTCCCCGTACGTGTGCATGTACGTCGGCGCCACCCAGACGCCCGCGCAGTGGGGCGACCGGGTGCGCGCCGCCCGGCCCGGCTACACCGGCCCCTGGCCCCGGCTCACGGTCTTCCAGGGCACGTCCGACACGACCGTGAAGCCGGTGAACATGGCCGACCTCGTCGAGCAGTGGACGAACGTGCACGGCACCGATCAGACCGCGGACACCAAGGACACGGTGGGCGGTTACCCGCACGCGGTGTACCGGGACGCGGCGGGCGGCGTGGCCGCCGAGACGTACACGATCACCGGCATGGGCCACGGACAGCCGCTGGACCCCGGCAGCGGCCCCGCCCAGTGCGGCACGGCCGGCGCCTACATGCTCGACGTGAACCTCTGCGCCGCCTACGAGATGGGCAAGAGCTGGGGCCTGGCCGGCTGAGCCACCGGCCCTACCGCCTCACCGGCCGGTCCTGCCCGCCTCACCGGAAGGCCCGGAAGAACTCCCGCAGGTCGTCCAGGAGCAGGTCCGGCACCTCCAGGCCGGGGAAGTGGCCGCCGCGCGGGTACTCCGTCCAGCGCACCACGGCGTCCGACCGGTCCGCGAGATGGCGCACCGGGCGGGCCAGGTCGGCGGGGAGGACCGCGACGGCGGTCGGGGTGGTGGACGGGACGGCGGTGCCACCCCAGCCGGCCCCGGAGTGCATCGTCTCGTAGTACAGCCGCGCCGAGGACGTGGCCGTGCCGGTGAGCCAGTAGAGCATCACGTTGGTCAGGAGGCGGTCGCGGTCGACCGCCTCCTCGGGCGTGTGCCGGGAGTCCGTCCACACCTTGAACTTCTCGGTGATCCAGGCGAGCTGGCCCACGGGGGAGTCGGTGAGCGCGTACCCGAGGGTCTGCGGACGGGTGGACTGCAGGATGCCGTAGCCCATCTCCTCCTTCTGGACGTGCGCACGCTGCTCCAGAGAGGCGTGCACCTCCGCCAGCTGCCCTTCGAGGAGACCCGCGCGCTCCTCTTCAGTGGGCTCGGCCGTGGCCACCGCGGAGGGCAGCAGCGTCAGATGGACCGCGGCCACCGCCTCCGGGTGCTCCCGCCCCCACTCGCGGGCGATCATCGCGCCCCAGTCGCTGCCGTGCAGCCCGTACCGTGCGTAGCCCAGCCGCCGCATCAGCTCGGCGAAGGCGGCGGCGATGCGCTGGATGCCCCAACCGGGCTTCTTCGGCGGCCCGGAGAAGGCGTATCCGGGCAGGGACGGCACGACGACGTCGTACCCCGCCTCGGTGAGCGGCCCGATCAGGTCGAGGAACTCCACGAAGGAGCCCGGCCAGCCGTGCAGCAGCACGAGGGGAAGGGCGTCCGGGGCGCCGGAGCGCACGTGGAGGAAGTGCACGGTCGTGCCGTCGACGGTGGTGGTGAACTGCGGAAAGCGGTTCAGCTCGGCCTCGTGCCGCCGCCAGTCGTAGGTGTCGCGCCAGTGGGCGGTGAGCTCCTTCAGGTACCCGAGCGGCACGCCCTGGCTCCAGCCGACGCCCGGCAGCTCGTCGGGCCACCGGGTCCGGGCCAGCCGGTCGCGCAGGTCGGCGAGGTCGGCGTCGGGGATCTCGATACGGAACGGGGTGACGGCGGTGGCGAACTCGGTGTGCGGTCGGTCGGAGGTCATGGGCCGACCGTAGAGGCCGGTGCGGACGGCGCGGGACCGCGACGCGGGATCGCGCGTACCGGACCGCCGGGCGGTCCCGCGGCACGCGTTGCGGGGCCGCCGCGTCGGCCCCGCGGCCCCTCGTCACGCGCCCCGGGCCGCCGCGTCGGGCCCGCGGCGCCGGTCACCGTGCCCGGACCGCCCGGAGGCGCCCTGACAGCGTCACGGCCGCCGCCAGGGCCGCAGCGGCGGCCGGTACGGCGTACCCGGCGCCGCCGCTGCCGAGGTGGTCCGTGGCCCAGCCGCCCGCGGCGGAGCCGGCCGCGATGCCGGCCAGCAGCGCGGTGACGGCGAGCGTCAGGCCCTCGTTGACCTGCCCGGCAGGGGTCAGGGCCTGCACCCGGCCCATGCCGGTGACCATGGTCGGCGCGGTCGCCATGCCGGCCACCAGCAGGGCGGCCGCCAGCACCGCGAGGCTGCCGCTCACCGCCCCGAGGAGCGGGAGCAGCATCAGGGCCGCCATGGCCGTCACGCAGCCGGCGAAGCGCACGGCGGGCCGGCCCGCGGGCGGCAGCAGTCCGTACAGCAGGCCCGCGGCGCACGAGCCGGCCGCCTGCAGCGCCAGGATGCCGCCCGCCGCCGCCCGTACGCCGTGTCCGTCGGCGAACCCGATGGTGACGACCTCCAGCGAGCCGAAGACCGCGCCCGTGCACACGAAGGTGAGCAGGAGCGGGGGCAGGCCGCGGCGGCGCAGCGGGGAGCGGACCCGGCCCGTACGGGGCGCGGGCGGCGGCTCCGTACGGCGCTGCAAGGCGAACAGCACCATCCCGGTCAGCAGCAGTACGGCCCCGACGAGCGTGCCCGCCTCCGGGAACAGCGCCGTGCACAGGAAGGCCGCGAGCACCGGCCCCAGCATGAAGCACACCTCGTCCGCCGCCTGCTCGAAGGAGTGGGCGGTGTGCAGGGCACGAGGGTCGTCGCGGAAGAGGTGCGCCCAACGGGCCCGGGACATGCCGCCCGTGTTGGGCGTGGTCGCGGTGCACACGTAGGCGGCGAAGAGCGTCCAGGCGGGCGCGTCGAGCCGGACGCACAGCACGAGGGCCAGCGAGCCGGCGACGGCGAGGAGCGCGGCGAGCGGCGCGACCCTGCCCTGTCCGTAGCGGTCGGCCAGTCGTGCCGTCCAGGGCCCGACGACGGCCGTCGCCGCGAGCCCGGCCGCGGTCACGGCCCCGGCCAGCGCGTACGAGCCCCGCGAGCCGGCGATCATGAGCACCGCGCTGACGCTGAACATGCCCATCGGCAGCCGGGCCAGCAGGTTGGCCGCGGTGAAGGCACGGGCGCCGGGCACCGCGAAGATCCGGGCGTACGGGCGGAGGAACGGCAGGCGCGGACCGGCGCCGGCCGGACGGCGGGGGCGGCGCGGGCGGGCAGGGGCGGTCGGTGCGGTCACGGGCCGGGCGGCGAGGAAGAGGATCACCCGTCCACGATCGGGCCGGCGTCCATGGGGCGTCCAACACCTTCCCGTCGCCCATTCACCGCTCACTGTTGTCAATCTGTTCCCATCAGGTCTGGGGTGCGCAGGCCCGGCTTTGTCACCATGGGTACGTGCCCCACGACATAGAGCCTCGATTGCTGCGCGCCTTCATGGCCGTCGCCGACGAGCTCCACTTCACCCGTGCCGCAGCCCGCCTGTACGTAGCCCAGCAAGCCCTCAGCCGGGACATCCGCCGCTTGGAACGCGACCTCGGCACCGTGCTGTTCCTGCGCACCACCCGGCAGGTGCGGCTCACCCCTGAGGGCGAGCGGCTGCTCCCGTACGCCCAGCGGGTGCTCGCCGCGCACGACGAGCTGTCCGCCGCGTTCGCCGACGGCGCCGAGCGCGCGCGTCCGCTGCTGGTCGACGTGGGCGCGCCGGTGGGGACCGCGTACCGGGTGCTGGAGCGGGCCCGGGGCGCGGCGCCCGACCTGGAGTTCGCCGCGCGCTTCCACAGCGGCCTGACCGGCGCGGCGGAGGGGCTGCTGACGGGCGGCCTGGACGTGTCCTTCGGACGGATCGCGGGGCTGCCGCGCGGGGTGCGGAACCGGCTCTCCCACCACCCGGTGCGGTACGAGCCGATGGCCGTCCTGCTGCCGGCGGAGCACCCCTTGGCGGCGCGCACCGCCGTACCCGTGGCGGCGCTCGCCGGGGAGACGCTGTACACGGGGGCGGGCAACGCGCACACCGCGGAGTGGACAGCGCTGGCCGCGCGGCTCTTCGAAGGGCGCGGCATCGAGGCGGCGGCGCCGTACCCGGAGATCGACGGGCCGGCCGAGTTCCTCCGCGTCGTACGGAAGCGCGGCTGGTCCGTACTGGCCAGCGTGGAGTTCATCGAGGTGCCCGGGATGGTGCTGCGGCCCCTCGTGGACCCCGTACCGCTGTCCCCGGTGTCGGTGGTCTGGCGGCGGGGGCTGCGCCACCCGGGCCTGGACGTGCTGCGGGCCGCGGCGCGCGAACTGGGCACGGAGGGCGGCTGGCTGTCCCGCCCCCGAGACGCCTGGCTGCCGCCGGAGGACGCCCGGCTGATGGCGGGGTGAGTTCCGTGGAGCGCGGCACGGGCGGTACTCACCGCGCCCCGCGGCGCCGGGTGAGCGCGATATTGCGTCGGTGACACCTGGCGGCACCGCCGTGAAACGCGCCGTCCCTAGCGTCGAAGCGGGTGACTACGACAGCCGGGAGGCGCGATGACGGTGGCACGCAAGGGCAAGCGGTGGATCGAGGAATGGGACCCCGAGGACGCGGCGTTCTGGGCGGGCGGTGGCGAGCGGATCGCGCGCCGCAATCTGTGGTTCTCCGTGCTCTCCGAGCACATCGGCTTCTCCGTGTGGAGCCTGTGGTCGGTGATGGTGCTCTTCATGGGACCCGAGTACGGCGTCGACCCGGCCGGTAAGTTCTTCCTCGTGGCGATCCCCACGCTGGTCGGCGGGGTGCTCCGGGTCCCGTACACCTTCGCGGTGGCGCGCTTCGGAGGACGCAACTGGACGGTGATGAGTGCCGCGCTGCTCCTCGTGCCGACCGTCGCGGCGGCCTTCGTGATAACGCCGGGCACCTCGTACACCACCTTCATGGTGGTCGCGGCGCTCACCGGGGTGGGAGGCGGCAACTTCGCCTCCTCCATGACCAACATCAACGCCTTCTTCCCGCTGCACAGGAAGGGGTGGGCGCTGGGCCTGAACGCGGGCGGCGGCAACATCGGCGTGCCCGTCGTCCAGCTGCTGGGCCTGCTGGTCATCGGTACGGCGGGTGCCGCGCACCCGCGCATCGTGCTGGGCGTCTACCTCCCGCTGATCGTGCTCGCCGCCCTGTGCGCGGCGCTGTTCATGGACAACCTGGCGCCCGTCACCAACGACACCGGCGCGGCCAAGGAAGCGGCGCGCGACCCGCAGACCTGGATCATGTCGCTGCTCTACATCGGCACCTTCGGGTCGTTCATCGGCTACAGCTTCGCCTTCGGGCTCGTCCTGCAGAACCAGTTCGCGCGGACCCCGCTGCAGGCGGCCTCGCTGACCTTCATCGGGCCGCTGCTCGGCTCGCTGGTCCGGCCCGTCGGCGGGTGGCTCGCCGACCGCTTCGGGGGCGCGCGGATCACGCTGGGCACCTTCGCCGCGATGGCCGTCGCGACGGGCGTCGTGATCGCCGCCTCGGTGCGGGAGTCGCTGCCGGTCTTCCTCGTCGGCTTCATCGCTCTCTTCGTGCTCAGCGGGCTCGGCAACGGCTCCACGTACAAGATGATCCCGGCGGTCTTCCATGCCAAGGCGGTCTCCCGCGGGCTGGCCGGCGAGGCGGCAGCGGCGTACGGGCGGCGCCTCTCGGGCGCGGCCATGGGGCTGATCGGCGCCGTCGGCGCCCTCGGCGGCCTGGGCATCAACCTCGCCTTCCGGCAGGCCTTCGCCACCGCGGGCTCCGGCACGCCCGCCTTCGTGTCCTTCCTCGCGTGCTACGCGCTGTGCGCCGCGGTGACCTGGGTCGTATACCTCCGGCCCACGGCGCCGGAGCCGGCGGCGCAGACCGATGAGGCGCAGCGCCCGGCGTACGCCGAGGTGTGATCGTCCGTGCCCCCGGTGCGGCCCGGCGGGAACGTCCGGGGCCGCCCGGGCGTAACACTGGAGAAATGCCGGTGAACCCGGGCCGACACGGACTCTTGGCAGCATCAGGGGGCCGATCGGTCCGCCGGACCGCCCGGGACGGACGCTCGGGGACGGCAAGGCCCGGCCGCCGTAGAGCCGGCGCACACCACTGCGGAGCGGGACGAGAGCCACATGCACGACGGACAGCGAAACGAGCGACAGGACGACAACGGCCCCCAGGAGCGCAGCGGCGGGCAGCCGCTGGCCGGGTTCACCGTCGGAGTGACCGCGGCCCGCCGCGCCGCCGAGCTGGGCACGCTCCTGGAGCGCCGCGGCGCCGAGGTCGTGCACGCGCCCGCGCTGCGCATCGTGCCGCTGACCGACGACACCGAGCTGCTGGCCGCCACCAAGCAGCTGATCGACG
The DNA here is from genome assembly GCF_000718305.1 of Streptomyces niger. GTDB lineage: Bacteria > Actinomycetota > Actinomycetes > Streptomycetales > Streptomycetaceae > Streptomyces > Streptomyces niger. The sequence goes on along the minus strand of NZ_JOFQ01000011.1, from coordinate 431,410 downwards.
ACGCGCCGGACATCGTGGTGGCCACCACCGCCATCGGCTTCCGTGGCTGGGTGGAGGCCGCCGAGGGCTGGGGCCTGGGCACGGCGCTGCTGGAGCGGCTGGGCGGCGTCCGGCTGCTCGCCCGCGGCCCGAAGGTGCGCGGCGCGATCCGCGCGGCCGGCCTCGACGAGGAGTGGTCGCCGGCCTCGGAGTCCATGGCCGAGGTGCTGGACCGGCTGCTGGCGGAGGGCGTGGCGGGCAGCCGGATCGCGCTCCAGCTGCACGGCGAACCGCTGCCCGGCTTCGTGGAGTCGCTGCGCGAGGCGGGTGCCGAGGTGGTCGGCGTGCCGGTCTACCGCTGGATGCCCCCGGAGGACATCGGCCCGGTCGACCGGCTGCTGGACGCGGTGCTGGCCCGTACGGTCGACGCGGTGACCTTCACCAGCGCTCCGGCGGCCGCTTCGCTGCTGCGCCGCGCCGAGGAGCGGGGCGTGCACGCCGAAGTGCTGGCCGCGCTGCGGCAGGACGTCCTGGCCGCGTGTGTGGGCCCGGTCACCGCGCTGCCCTTGGAGAACCACGGCATCGCGACCGTCCAGCCCGAGCGCTTCCGGCTCGGCCCGCTCGTCCAGCTGCTCTGCCACGAACTGCCGGGCCGCGTCAAGGCGTTGCCGGTCGCCGGGCGGCGGCTGGAGATCCGCGGACACGCGGTGCTCATCGACGGCGAGCTGCGTCCCGTGCCGCCCGCCGGCATGTCGCTGCTGCGCACGCTGGCACGGCGGCCCGGCTGGGTGGTCTCCCGTGGTGACCTGCTGCGCGCCCTGCCCGGTGCGGGCCGCGACGAGCACGCCGTGGAGACGGCGATGGCCCGGTTGCGGGTGGCGTTGGGCGTCCCGAAGCTCATCCAGACGGTGGTCAAGCGCGGTTACCGGCTCTCCCTGGATGCGCATGCGGAGACCAAGTACGGGGCCGACGAGCCGCGTTGACGTACGGGGGCGGTGGGGCCGGCCGGCGCCGCGAGGACGGTACCGAGGGTTCCGGCGAGGCGCCCGGCCGGGCACTCTGGAGGGAGACGTTGTTCCCGAAGGAGTGACAGGCACATGGCGGCCCCTTACGACCTGCGGTTCGACTGCGGGCGGATCTGCCTTGACCTGGTGGCCACGACCGGCGACGCGCCGGCCGAACGGCTCCTCGGCCCAGAGCACTTGAGAGCCTGGCTCGTCGGCGCGGGGGTCGTACCGCGCAGCGCGCCGCTCGACGCCGTCGACGGCAGCTGGGTCGCGCGCTTCCGTGCGCTGCGCGAACTGCTGCGGCGCATCGTCCACGACGAGATCCGCGGCCGGGCCGCCGACCGCGACCTGGCGCTGCTCAACGCCACGGCCGAGGCCCCGCCACCGCCCGAGCGCGCCGTACGGGGCGTGGACGGCGTGCTGGAGCGCCGCTGCGCCCGCGCACCGGACTGCGCCGGGCTGATGGCCGCGGTCGCCCGGGACGCGGTCGGCATGCTGACCGACGCGGTGGCCCGCGGCCAGCTGCGCCAGTGCGAGGGCGAGACGTGCTCGCGGATCTACCTGGACACCTCGCGCGGCCGGCGGCGGCGCTGGTGCTCCAGCGAGGTGTGCGGCAACCGCGAGCGGGTCGCCCGGCACCGCCGTCGCGCCACCTTGGGACCCGCCTCCCGCGTCACCGGCTGAACGCCGCAGTCCCCGCCTCCGTACTCCCCGGGGCAGGCCCGCACACAGGGGCCGTCCGTCCTATCGACCGGGGAGTGGCGTTGCGCGAGGATGCCGTCGTGGCCGACCGGACGACGCCCGACGAAGAACTCATGCGGGCCTTGTACGAGGAGCACGCGGGACCGCTCCTCGCCTTCGTCCTGCGACTGGTGGCCGGCGACCGCCACCGCGCCGAGGACGTGGTCCAGGAGACCCTGCTGCGCGCCTGGCGCAACGCCGACCAGCTGCAGCGCGCGACCGGGTCGGTACGCCCCTGGTTGGTGACCGTGGCCCGCCGCATCGTCATCGACGGGCACCGCAGCCGCCAGGCCCGCCCCCAGGAGGTGGACGCGGCGCCCCTGGAGTCGCTGCCCGCCGCCGACGAGATCGACCGCGCGCTGCGCCTGATGACGATCTCCGAAGCGCTGGCCGACCTGAGCCCGGCGCACCGGGAGGCCCTGATCGAGACGTACTTCAAGGGACGTACGGTCAACGAGGCCGCGGAGGTGCTGCGGGTGCCGCCCGGGACCGTGCGGTCGCGGGTGTTCTACGCGCTGCGCTCCCTGAAGCTCTCCCTGGAAGAACGAGGAGTCACGGCGTGAACCGGCCCCACCCGTCCGCCGAGCCGGCGGACCACACCGACGTCGGCGCCTACGCGCTCGGCGTGCTGGACGCCGCCCACGCCGCCCGCTTCGAGGAACACCTGGCCGGCTGCGACCGCTGCGCCGCCGAGCTGGACGGGCTGCTCGGCCTGGGCCCGCTGCTGGCCGGTCTCGCCGACGACGGCACGGGCACCCCGCCGTCCGAGGCCACGCTCGTCCCGACGCCCTCACGGCGCGTCCTGAGCGGCCTGCTGTCCGAGGTCGCCGCGGTCCGGCGGCGCGGGCGCCGGCGCCGGCTCGCCCTCGTGGCCGCGGCCGTCGCGCTGATCGTCGGCGGGCCGCTCGCCACCCTGGCCGTGACCGGCGATGCCCCGCAGCAACCGACGCGGGCCGTCGGCCCGGCCGAGCAGATGTACGACAGCGGCCGGGACAAGCACACCGCGGTCGACCCGGTCACCAAGGTCGCCGCGGGCGTGGCCATGGCCGACCGCCCCTGGGGGACCTCCGTCGCGCTCCGCCTCGGCAACGTCAAGGGCCCGTTGACCTGCTCGCTCATCGCGATCGGCAAGGACGGCGCGGAGCAGACCGTCACCACCTGGGCGGTGCCGTACGGCGGGTACGGCATCAAGGGCGGCACCACGAAGTGGAGCCGGCAGCCGCTCTACACGAACGGCGGCGCCGCCATGAGCCGTGCCGCCATCGACCGCTTCGAAATCCGCACCCTCACCGGCAGGCGGCTGGCCGCCGTCGACGTCTGACCGGACACCCGCGCTGCCTCGCAGGTGCGCCCGCGACCTGCTTCGCGTACGGTTGACGGCTGCCCTACGCACAGCAGAAGGGGGCCTGGGTGGCCGCGCAGAACGCCACGCACGCGCCGGATGACTCCACGCACGCGCCGGATTCCGTACCCGACAGCGACTCCGTCCGCGACCGCGAGATCGCGGGCGAGCAGACGCACCTGGACCGGGTCTACCGGCGCCTGGAGGAGAAGATCCACGAGGCACAGTTCCTGATGGACGACGCCGCCAAGCGCGGCCAGGTCGGCACGCCCGGCGCGCTCGCCGAGCGCGACGCGCAGGTCTTCCAGGCCGGCGTCCATCTGCACCGCCTCAACTCCGAGTACGAGGACTTCCTCTTCGGCCGCATCGACCTGCTCCTGGGCAAGGACGGCAAGCGGGGCCCGGACGGCGCGTACACCTCCGTCGACCCCGCCGACGGCGCGATCACCGAGGACAACCGTGCGGCGATCGCCGAGACGCTGCACATCGGACGGCTGGGCGTCCTGGACGCCGACTACAGCCCGCTGGTCATCGACTGGCGGGCCCCGGCCGCCGCGCCCTTCTACCGCGCCACGCCGGTCTCCCCGGGCCGCGTCGTGCGCCGCCGCGTCATCCGCTCCAAGGGCCGCAAGGTGCTCGGCGTCGAGGATGACCTGATGCGCCCGGAGGTCACCGCCACCCTGGACGGCGAGGAACTGCCGGCGGTCGGCGACGGCGCGCTGATGGCGGCGCTCGGCCGGGCCCGCAGCCACTCCATGCGCGACATCGTCGCCTCCATCCAGGCCGAGCAGGACATGGTGATCCGGGCGCCCGCCGCCTCCGTCACCGAGGTCGAGGGCGGCCCCGGCACGGGCAAGACCGCGGTCGCCCTGCACCGCGCCGCCTACCTGCTCTACCAGGACCGGCGCCGCTACGCGGGCGGCATCCTCATCGTCTCGCCCACCCCGCTGCTGGTCGCCTACACCGAGGGCGTGCTGCCCTCGCTCGGCGAGGAGGGCCAGGTCGCCATCCGTGCGCTCGGCTCGCTGGTGGAGGGCGCGGAGGCCACCGCGTACGACCCGCCCGAGGTGGCCCGTATCAAGGGCTCCTCGCGGATGGTGAAGGTGCTGCGCAAGGCGGCCCGGGGCGCCCTGGAGCTCGCCGCCGACACCACCCCGGCGGCCGGGCCGGAAGGCCAGCTGGCCTTCGGCGACCCGGACGAGGACGAGGCGGCCCCGGCCGTACGCACCGACCGCCTCCGCGTGGTCGCCTTCGGGTCCCGCCTCGAACTGGACGCCGCCGAACTGCGCCGCATCCGTACGGCCGTGCTCGGCGGCACCGCGCCGGTCAACCTGCTCCGCCCGCGCGCCCGCCGGCTCATCCTGGACGCGCTGTGGGCGAAGACCGGCGGGGACCGCCGCTACAGCGACCCGGAGCTGGCCGCCGAGGCGCGCTCCGGATTCGACGAGGACATCACCACCGAGCAGGACTTCGCCGACTTCCTGGACGCCTGGTGGCCGGAGCTGACGCCGCGCCGGGTACTGGCCGCCATGGCCGACGAGAAGCTGCTGGGCCGCTGGTCGCGCCGGGTGCTCCAGCACCGCGAGGTACGCAAGCTGGCCCGCTCGCTGGGCGGCCGCCTGGACGCACAGGGCCAGGGCCCGCTCTCCGTCCACGACGTGGCGCTCCTGGACGAACTGCAACTGATCCTGGGCGCCCCGGCTCGCCCCGCCCGGCCGCGCGAGGCCGACCCGCTGGACCAGCTCACCGGCCTGGAGGAGCTGACCACGTTTGCGGATCGCAACTCCTCCGGGCGCAGCCGCCGGGAGCGGCTCGCGGAGGAGCGCACGGACTACGCGCACGTCATCGTCGACGAGGCGCAGGACCTCACGCCCATGCAGTGGCGAATGGTCGGCCGCCGCGGCCGGCACGCCACGTGGACCGTGGTGGGCGACCCGGCGCAGTCCTCGTGGTCGGACCCGGACGAGGCCGGCGAGGCGCGCGACGAGGCGCTGGGCACCCGCCCGCGCCGCCGCTTCACCCTCACCGTGAACTATCGCAACCCCGCGGAGGTCGCCGAACTGGCGGCGCGTGTCCTGGCGCTGGCCATGCCCGGCATGGTCGCGCCGGAGGCGGTGCGCTCCACGGGCCTGCGGCCGCGGTTCGCCGTCGCCGGGGGCCGGCCGGGCGACGCCGTACGGGAGGAGGCGCGCCGGCTGCTGGACGAGGTGGACGGCACGGTCGGCGTGGTCGTGGCCATGGAGCGCCGCGAGGAGGCCCGCGGCTGGCTCGCCGGCCTGGGCGACCGCGTGGTGGCGCTGGGCTCGTTGGAGGCCAAGGGGCTGGAGTACGACGCGACGCTGGTGGTCTCGCCCGCCGAGATCGCGGACGAGTCGCCGGCCGGATTGCGGGTGCTGTACGTGGCGCTGACCCGGGCGACGCAGCGCCTGACGGTGGTCTCCGGGGCCCGTGACGAGCCGGACGCGGACGGGGTGCCGGACCTGCTGCGCGACTGAGGAACCGGGGCCGTGCTGCCGCGCCCCGCGCTACGGGATCCGCTTGCGGAGATCGGTGGTTCGGGGGAATTGCCCGAGACGGCCGCAGTGTTAGCCTGTAGGTGGCACCGGCCCGATCCAAGCCCCCGGGCCCAACCATAGTCGCTTCGAGCGACCACTTGCCGCGAGGCGAGCATGGCGGGTCGGTGCCACCTCAACTTCTCCAACGCCACGGACAGGTCCGTGTCACCGGCAGGGCCGAAAGGTCAGCCGATGACACGGACCTGTTCCGCTTGCGGGCCCTTGCGGCCCTGGGCGATCTCGAATTCCACCCGCTGGGTGTCCTCCAGATTCCGGAAGCCGTCGCCGCTGATCGAGCTGTAGTGGACGAAGACGTCGGGTCCGCCGTCCTCCTGTGCGATGAATCCGTAACCCTTCTCGGAGTTGAACCACTTCACGGTGCCCTGAGCCATATCGCCCGTCCTTGCGTGTTTTTGGGGTGCTGCGGGCCAGATCCTAAGTGCGGTACGGCAGAATTCCTCCCCATTAAGGCCGTTTTTCGCGCGAAGGAGTGGGGGGTTCCGCCGAGCTGACTAGCTCTCGTATGGTGGAAGAGTCTTTCCGAAACTTGTGGCTGGTTACCGTGTACTGGCTGGTAGGTGGGACGATCGGACGATGCGCAGGACATCCGAGCTCCTGGGGCAGCGCATAGGGAAATAAGCGAAAGCAGAGGAAGTCGGCCATGGCAACGGCGCCTAGCGTCTCGTATTCGATGACGGTGCGACTGGAAGTTCCCGCGAGCGGCACCGCCGTCAGCCAGCTCACCACGGCCGTGGAGTCCTCCGGCGGGTCGGTCACCGGCCTGGACGTGACCGCTTCCGGCCACGAGAAACTCCGGATCGACGTCACCATCGCCGCGACGTCCACCGCGCACGCGGACGAGATCGTCCAGAAGCTGCGCGAGATCGAGGGCGTGTCGCTGGGCAAGGTCTCCGACCGTACGTTCCTGATGCACCTCGGCGGCAAGATCGAGATGTCGTCGAAGCACCCCATCCGCAACCGTGACGACCTGTCGATGGTCTACACGCCCGGCGTCGCCCGCGTCTGCCAGGCCATCGCCGACAACCCCGAGGACGCCCGCCGCCTGACCATCAAGCGCAACAGCGTCGCGGTGGTCACCGACGGCTCCGCCGTGCTCGGCCTGGGCAACATCGGCCCCAAGGCCGCGCTGCCCGTCATGGAGGGCAAGGCGGCCCTCTTCAAGCGCTTCGCCGGCATCGACGCCTGGCCGATCTGCCTGGACACCCAGGACTCCGACGCCATCGTGGAGATCGTCAAGGCCATCGCCCCCGGCTTCGCGGGCATCAACCTGGAGGACATCTCCGCGCCCCGCTGCTTCGAGATCGAGGCGCGGCTGCGCGAGGCCCTGGACATCCCGGTCTTCCACGACGACCAGCACGGCACCGCGATCGTCGTGCTCGCGGCCCTGACCAACGCGCTGCGCGTGGTCGGCAAGCGCATCGAGGACGTCCGCGTCGTCATGTCCGGCGCGGGCGCCGCCGGTACGGCCATCCTCAAGCTGCTGCTGGCCGCCGGCGTCAAGCACGCGGTCGTCGCCGACATCCACGGCGTGGTGCACGCGGGCCGCGAGGACCTGGTCTCCGCCGACCCCGACTCGGCGCTGCGCTGGATCGCGGACAACACCAACCCCGAGGGCGTCACCGGCACCCTCAAGCAGGCCGTGGTCGGCGCCGACGTGTTCATCGGCGTCTCGGCGCCCAACGTCCTGGACGGCGCGGACGTGGCGCGGATGGCCGAGGGCGCGATCGTGTTCGCACTCGCCAACCCCGACCCGGAGGTCGACCCGGGCGAGGCCCGGCAGACCGCCGCCGTCGTGGCCACCGGCCGCTCGGACTTCCCGAACCAGATCAACAACGTGCTGGTCTTCCCGGGCGTCTTCCGCGGTCTGCTGGACGCGCAGTCGCGTACGGTCAACGAGGACATGATGCTGGCCGCGGCCCGCGCGCTCGCCGACGTCGTGCTGGAGGACGAGCTCAACGCGAACTACATCATCCCCAGCGTCTTCAACGACAAGGTCGCCGGGGCCGTCGCCGGCGCCGTCCGGGACGCCGCACAGGCCGCCGGGGCCGCTGTGACGGCCGGCACGACCGCCTGACACGGCGCGTCGCACGACACGCGGCCCTCAGGCCCCCCATAGGGTGGCGGACAGCGCATGACTGGCCGCTGCCCCATGGGCGGGGCCCCGGGGCATGGTGCGGAGCGTCACCGGTGCGTCACCCTCCCGGGGCGATGGCGCTCTTCGTGTGACCCTCCAGGGCGCCGGATTGGCTTTACCGCCGCAGGTGGGGGCAGGATGCGTTACCGGGCGCGCGGGTCTGAACGGCAGACCCGGGTCCGGGGACTGTCCGAGGGCCCTGGCAGCATCGGCTTCGCTGTGCTTGATATGCGGCTCCGCCGCGTGGCACGCCCATTGGCAAGAAGAACACGGGAGTAATACATGAACCGCAGTGAGCTGGTGGCCGCTCTGGCCGACCGTGCCGAGGTGACCCGCAAGGACGCCGACGCCGTTCTGGCCGCGCTCGCCGAGACCGTCGGTGAGGTCGTCGCGAAGGGCGACGAGAAGGTCACCATCCCCGGCTTCCTCACCTTCGAGCGCACCCACCGTGCCGCTCGCACCGCGCGCAACCCGCAGACCGGCGACCCGATCCAGATCCCGGCCGGCTACAGCGTGAAGGTCTCCGCGGGCTCCAAGCTCAAGGAAGCCGCCAAGGGCAAGTGATCCGGCACCGTGCCTCCGGGACGACGGGGCACGGACGGGACATCACAGGAGAGGCAGCCATCCCGAGCCGGATGGCTGCCTTTCGCATGCCCGGCCGTACCCGGCGTACGCCGCCGTGAGCCGGCCTGGACGGGCACGAGAACGCCGAAGGGCGGCCACCGGGTCTTGGTGGCCGCCCTCCAGCGGTACGGGCCTCAGGCCCCGCCCACACGGACGTGGGCCCCGATCCGCGCCTAACCCTGCTTGGGTCCGTTCGGGAGCTCGACGTTGGCGCCGAGGCTCACCAGCTTGTCCATGAAGTTCTCGTAGCCGCGGTTGATCAGGTCGATGCCGTGGACGCGGGACGTGCCCTGCGCCGCCAGCGCCGCGATCAGGTACGAGAAGCCGCCGCGCAGGTCGGGGATGACCAGGTCGGCGCCCTGGAGCTTGGTCGGGCCGCTGACGACCGCGGAGTGCAGGAAGTTGCGCTGGCCGAAGCGGCAGGCCGAGCCGCCCAGGCACTCGCGGTAGAGCTGGATGTGCGCGCCCATCTGGTTCAGCGCGGAGGTGAAGCCGAGCCGGGACTCGTACACCGTCTCGTGGACGATCGACAGGCCCGAGGCCTGCGTCAGCGCGACCACGAGGGGCTGCTGCCAGTCGGTCTGGAAGCCGGGGTGCACGTCGGTCTCCAGGGCGATGGCGTTCAGCGAGCCGCCCGGGTGCCAGAAGCGGATGCCCTCGTCGTCGACCTCGAAGGCGCCGCCGACCTTCCGGTAGGTGTTCAGGAAGGTCATCATTTCGCGCTGCGAGGCGCCGCGCACGTAGACCTGGCCTTCGGTGGCCAGCGCCGCGGACGCCCAGGAGGCGGCCTCCAGGCGGTCCGGCAGCGCCCGGTGGTTGTACCCGCCGAGCTTGTCGACGCCGGTGATCCGGATCGTGCGGTCCGTGTCCATCGAAATGATCGCGCCCATTTTCTGCAGGACGCAGATCAGGTCCTCGATCTCCGGCTCCACCGCGGCGTTCGACAGCTCGGTGACGCCCTCCGCCAGGACGGCGGTCAGCAGCACCTGCTCGGTCGAGCCGACGGACGGGTACGGCAGCCGGATCTTCGTACCGCGCAGCCGCTGCGGCGCCTCCAGGTACTGGCCGTCCGCGCGCTTCTCGATGACCGCACCGAACTGGCGCAGCACGTCGAAGTGGAAGTCGACCGGCCGGCCGCCGATGTCGCAGCCGCCCAGGCCCGGGATGAAGGCGTGGCCGAGGCGGTGCAGCAGCGGGCCGCAGAAGAGGATCGGGATCCGGGAGGACCCGGCGTGCGCGTCGATGTCGGCGACGTTGGCGCTCTCCACGTGCGACGGGTCGAGGATCAGCTCCCCGGACTCGTCGCCCGGTCGTACGGTCACGCCGTGCAGCTGCAGCAGGCCGCGCACGACGCGCACGTCACGGATGTCGGGCACGTTGCGCAGCCGGCTCGGCTCACTGCCGAGCAGCGCGGCGACCATGGCCTTGGGCACGAGGTTCTTCGCGCCGCGGACCTTGATCTCGCCCTCCAGCGGGGTGCCGCCGTGGACAAGCAAAACGTCGTCGGTCATGGATCTCGCGTTCCTGGAGACGGACAGGGGGCAAGCTGAAATGGTAAGGGCGGTGCGGGGGTAGTCCGTAGGGCCGAGCGGCCCCAGTTCATGTAATAGCTCTGTCACAACACGTACGGTTTATCTGCCGGAACGGACCGTGATGTGCGAGTGGGCCCGGATGCGCCGGGTCGGTCGCCGTACGTCCCGTCCGCTCCGGAGTGCGGGCATACGGGTGCGCCCAATGGCTCCCCGCACCGGCCCGAAGTGCGGGATCATGTCGCCATGACCGAGGTGTCCTCGCTCACCGGCCGACTGCTCGTCGCGACCCCGGCGCTCGCCGACCCGAACTTCGACCGGGCCGTCGTGCTGCTCCTCGACCACGACGAGGAGGGCTCGCTCGGCGTCGTGCTGAACCGTCCCACCCCCGTCGGCGTGGCCGACATCCTCCAGCCCTGGGCCGAGCTGGCCGGCGAACCGGGCGTGGTCTTCCAGGGCGGCCCGGTCTCGCTGGACTCCGCGCTCGGCGTCGCGGTGGTCCCGGGCGAGGCGGGCGAGCACGCCGAGGGTCCCACGGGCGACGGCGCCGACACCGGCGGTGACGGCCCCCTCGGCTGGCGCCGCGTCCACGGCGCGATCGGCCTGGTCGACCTGGAGGCCCCGCCCGAACTGCTCTCCGCCGAGCTCGGCTCCCTGCGCATCTTCGCCGGCTACGCGGGCTGGGGCCCGGGCCAGCTGGAGGAGGAGCTGGCGGAGGGCGCCTGGTACGTCGTCGAGTCCGAGCCGGGCGACGTCTCCTCGCCCGCCCCCGAACAGCTCTGGCGCGCCGTGCTCCGCCGTCAGCGCAACGAGCTGGCGATGGTGGCGACGTATCCGGACGACCCCTCGCTGAACTAGCCGGACCGCCGCCGGGTCACCGCCGGACCGGCCCGCCGCCCGACCGGCGAGCGGGCGGGCCGCCGGGTCGTTCAACTTCGTACGGGCCGCGGCGCCCGGTACGGCGTGCGCGTGAGTACCCTTGGCAGTTATGAGCACTCTTGAGCCCGAGCGCGGGGCAGGTACGGGCACCCTCGTGGAGCCGACACCGCAGGTGTCGAACGGCGACGGTGACCACGAGCGCTTCGCCCACTACGTCCAGAAGGACAAGATCATGGCGAGCGCCATGGACGGCACGCCCGTCGTCGCGCTCTGCGGCAAGGTCTGGGTCCCGGGCCGTGACCCGAAGAAGTACCCGGTCTGCCCCATGTGCAAGGAGATCTACGAGTCCATGGGCGCCGGTGGCGACAAGGACAAGGGCGGCAAGGACGGCGGCAAGAAGTAAGCCCCGGCCCGCCCTCCCCGTACGGTGACGCCCGGCCCGCTCCCCCCGAGGAGAGCGGGCCGGGCGTCGTGCTGTCCGCCGGTGCCGGCTCAGTCGCCGGCGCGCCGGGAGAGGTCGAAGACCCCGGCGCTGTCCGCCCCGGCGACGCACAGGTTGGGGTAGCCGCGGACGACGAACGTGGCGTTGCCCTGCCAGATGCTCTTCGCGGCGACCGTCACGGGCCGGTGGATCTTCGGGCAGGGCCGGGGCAGCGCCCGGAGTCGCTCGAAGTCGCCGTTCACCCCGGCCAGCGCGCGGCAGGCCGATTCCGGACGGGGGTGGGTGCCACCGGTGGGGAAGCAGTGCAGGGTCGCCCGGCCGATCACTTCGCCTCCCGTGCCCTCGCCCGCGTGGATGACGATGCTCGCCTCGTGGGGCCCCGCCTGCGACGGCGCGGCGGCGGCCGGGACCGTGGCGGCCGTGGCCGCCGTGAGGGGCAGCAGACCGAGGGCGGCGACGGCGAGCAGGGCGGCGCGGCGGCGTCTCTTGCGCACCGGCGGGTTCTGTCGCATGAGCGGTTTCCTTACGTCGGATGAAAGTTGGGTGAGACGGACATCTCGCCTCATGGATAGCCCTGCCGCGCCGCGGGGCGGCTGATTGTGGGCCGCCGGTGGCGTGTCGGGCGGCTGCCGCCGTGCGCCACCCGCCGCCGGACAATCCGCCGCGCGCCGCCGGGAGTTGCGGCCGTCCGGAAGGGCGGCGGTTTTCCCGGGCGTTCTCCGGGGTGTCACCAGGGCTTCCCGCCGGGTTTTCCGGGCGGCGCCCGCGCCGCGGTCAAGTGCCCGCCCGGGCAGGCGGATGACGGCCTGTCACGACCGCGACAGGCGCGCGGGGCGGCGCCGGCGCCCGCTCGGACGTCCGATCGACGGATCGCCCCCAAACGTGTGAGCCACCCCGAAAGGCGGACGCGGTACGGCCGGGCCCCTGGCACCGTGTATCCACGCTGCGGGAGCGGGCGGCCCGGTCCGGTGTGCCGGCCGGTACGCCGAACATCCGCACGGAACGCCCGTACGGGAAGGTGTACGACGTCAAGTGGCGTCAAGGGCGCGGTGCGTGCGGTACGTGCCGTAACGCACGGTGCTTGAGAAAGGTGGCAATACGCTCTCTTCGGAGGTCCAGGACGGGACGGGGCGAACCAGGAACTTCGCGTCGGTCGGTGACGGATCCTGCCTTCATGGACCCTCGCGTCGCGGGCCTGCGAAGATGTGCCAGAGTTGCCACGTCCGGGCCGTGAGCACGTACCGTACGGCGAGGCGGAACAGCACAGCCGGGACACCGGGGAAGGGGCAGCTGGGTTGACCACGCACGCACCGCAGGCGTCGCATTCCGTGACGCTGCCGGCCTCGCTCGACGAGGCCGTGGCGGCGCTGGCCGCCATGCCCGCCGCCGTGCCTGTGGCCGGTGGCACCGATCTGATGGCCGCCGTCAACTCCGGGCTGCTGCGCCCGGCGGCGCTGGTCGGCCTGAACCGGATCAGCGAGATCCGCGGCTGGCAGTACCAGGACGGCCACGCGCTGCTCGGCGCCGGCCTCACCCTCGCCCGCATGGGGCGCCCCGACTTCGCCGCGCTGATCCCCGGCCTGGCCGCGGCCGCCCGCGCCGCGGGACCGCCGCAGATCCGCAACGCCGGGACGCTCGGCGGCAACATCGTCACGGCCGCGCCGACCGGCGACACCTTGCCGGTCCTCGCCGCCCTCGAAGCCACCGTGATCATCGCGGGCCCGGGCGGCGCCCGCCGCGAGGTCCCGGTCAGCCACCTGCTCGCCGGCATGGAGATGCTGCGCCCGGGCGAGATCGTCGGTTTCGTGCGCGTACCGCTGCTGCACGCGCCGCAGACCTTCCTGAAGGCCACCGGGCGGACCGGGCCGGGGCGCGCGGCCGCATCCGTCGCGCTGGTCCTCGATCCCGCACGCCGGGGCGTGCGATGCGCGGTCGGGGCGGTCGCGATGATGCCGCTGCGCCCGCTGGAGGCCGAGCAGTGGGTGGCCTCCCTCATCGACTGGGACAACGACCGCGGCCTGGCCCCCGAAGCGCTGACCGCCTTCGGTGACTACGTGGCCGCCGCATGCATCCCGGACCCCGCGCCGCCGGAGGACGGTACCGAGGCGGCCACCCTGCCACCCGCCGCCCTGCACCTGCGCCGTACGGTGGCAGCACTGGCGCGCCGAGCACTTGGGAGGGCGCTCTCGTGAGTGAGCGCAGCGAGCGAACCGACTACGGGCAGCGAACCGACGTGAACCGGCAGCGATCCGACCAGAGGCGCGCGCATGGCGCATGCGTGCCCGCCGAGCGAGCCGAGCGAAGCGAGGCCGGCGCATGAGTGACGGGGACACCCCGCGGCAGCCCCAGCACGGACACGGCTGGGAGCCGCTGCCGCAGGGCGAGTACGACCAGGAGGCCACGGCCTTCGTCCAGCTGCCCGACGACCTGGAGGCGTACGGGCTGAACGGGGCGTACGGCGCGGGCGCGCACGGTGCGGGCGGCTACGCCCCCGGTGCGTACGGCGCGGCCATCTACGGGACGCAGGGCGCGGCGGGCCCTCAGGGCACGGGCGCCGGCGAGGCACACGGCGGGTACGGCGTACCGGGCGCGGGCCACGAGGGCGAGGCGAACGCCGCGCCTGGTTACGGCTACGGCGCCGACCCGCTCGCGGCCCCCGGACACGGCTACATCCCCCCGGACCACTTCCCGGGCGCGGCGGCGGGTGGCGACGCCACCACGGGCACCGCGGACGCGGCGCACGACGGTGCGGCGGCCTCGCCGTACGCGTCCCCGGCGGGCGGCGCGAGCACGGACCCCGCGGCGACCGGCCAGTGGACCATGCCCTTCGTGGACCCGGCGGCGGACGCCCCGGCAGCCCTGTCGTACGGCGGCGGAGCCCATGGCGGCGTGTCCGGCGACGGCGAGCACGGCGCCTCCGAGCGTGGCGACGGCGGCCAGGACGCCGATGGGCCGGACACGGTGGAGTGGCCGGTCGCGGGCGCGGCCGGCGTGCCGGGGCAGCCCGGCGCGGGCGGTGCTCCTGACGGCGGCGCGGGCCACGGCGCGGACGGGACGTTCGGCGCGGGCGCCGGCCAGTGGGCGGTCCCCGCGGCCGGCGACGAGGCGCTGGAGGAGTCCGGCGAGTACCTGGTCGGCGACGACCGCCGGGGCCCGCACGGCGGCTACCCGGTCCAGGACACCGACCCGGCCCACCGGACCATGCCCGGCACCCCGCAGCCCACCGGACACTGGGACTTCTCGGGCATCGGCGTCCCGACGGACGAGACGGCGCCCGCACCGGACGCAGCCGCCGGACCGGGCGCCGCAGCCGACGGCCGGGCGCAGGACGGCGACGGAACCGGGACGGGGCACGCGGGTGGGGCGGGACTGCCGCAGCCCGCGGCGCCGCAGCACGTCGGGCCGTACCACGTGGGGCCGCACCCCGCGGCGCAGAACGCCGTGCAGCAGGGCGCCTACGGGGCGAGCGACGCACCGGGGGCGCCCGGCGCCGCCGTGCAGTGGCCGCTCCCCGGTGACGCGCACGCCGCGCAGGGCTTCACGGGCCACGCGCCCGCGCCGCACGGCGTCCCCCCGGTGCAGGGCGAGCAGTGGCCCAACCCTGGGCAGAGCACCCAACCCCCTTCGTACCAGAGCCTGTTCGGCACGCCCGGTGGTGGCGGCATCGCGGACGGCATCGCCCTCGCCGACGCCCTCGTCTCGGGCCGCCGCACCACTCCGAAACCGCTGGCCGAGTCGGCCCCCGCCGAGACCGAGACCGCGCCGGCGGAGTCCGAGTCCGCGCCGGCGGAGTCCGAGTCCGCGCCGGCGGGGTCCGGCACGGTGCCTGCGGAGGACGGGGCCGCGCCCACGGAGGACGGCCGTACGGAGGCGGCTGACGCGCGTACGGACGCGGGGGCCGAGCCCGTGCCGGCCCCGGCGGAGCCCCTGACGGCCCCGGTGGAGACCGCGCCGGAGAGCCCCGCTCCGGCGGAGCACCCGGCGGTGGCCGCGGACCCGGAGACGACGCCGGACGGTGTGGCGGCTCCGGTCGACGAGGTGCCGGCCGCCGGGACGGCCCCCGAGGCGAGCGTCGAGACGCCCCCCGAGGAAGAGCCCGTCGCAGCGTCCGAGGGCGCCCCTGCCGAGGCCCCTTCGGAGGCTGCTCCCGAGAGCTCGGAGGGTGCTTCTGAGGGCTCGGAGGCTGCTCCTGAGGAGCCGATCGCCGAGGCCGAGGTGGCTGCCTCCGAGGTGGCCACTCCCGATGCGGCCGAGAGCGGGACGGCCGCCTCCTCGACGGACCAGGCGCCGGACGCTGCCGAGGCCGACGCGTCGGCGGAGCCCGCCGAGGCAGGCGCCCCGGCGGAGCCCGCCGCAGCCGGAACGGCTCCCGAGACCGATGCCGGTCCGCAGGCCGAGGCGCCTGCCGAGACCGCCGCCGACCCCGAGGCCACCGAGGAGGCCCCCGCCGCGCCTGCCGACGCCGGGGCGTCTGCCGACTCCGCGGCGCTTGCCGACTCCGCGGCCCCTGCCGACTCCGCGGTGCCGGCCCCCGCCCCCGAAGGAGCGGTCGCCGCCCCGGAGGAGGCGCCCGCCGCTCCCGAAGAGGCGCACTCCGCCGCCCCCGAGGAGGCGGCGGCCGTCGCGCCTCCCGTGGATCCGGCCCCGCACGCCGACCTGGAGCACCCCCGCGCCTCCTACGTGCTGGCCGTGAACGGCATCGACCGTCCGGTCACGGACGCCTGGATCGGCGAGTCCCTGCTCTACGTGCTGCGCGAGCGGCTCGGCCTCGCGGGCGCCAAGGACGGCTGTTCCCAGGGCGAGTGCGGCGCCTGCTCCGTACAGGTCGACGGCCGCCTCGTGGCGTCCTGCCTGGTGCCCGCCGCGACCACCGCGGGCAGCGAGGTCCGCACGGTCGAGGGGCTGGCCAAGGACGGCACGCCGTCCGACGTGCAGCGCGCACTGGCCGCTTCCGGCGCCGTGCAGTGCGGCTTCTGCATCCCGGGCATGGCGATGACCGTGCACGACCTGCTGGAGGGCAACCACGCCCCCACCGAGCTGCAGGCCCGCCAGGCGCTGTGCGGCAACCTCTGCCGCTGCTCCGGCTATCGGGGCGTCCTGGACGCCGTGCAGGAGGTCGCCCGCGGCCGTGCCGAGGCGGCGCGGGCCGCGGCCGAGGCGCACGACGCGGAACACGCCCAGCCGCACGACCAGGGCCACGGCCAGGACCCGGACCAGGCACCGGGACAGGGGCCGGACCAGCAGGAGCCGACCGCCCGTATCCCGCACCAGGCGGGCCCCGCCGACCCCGGCGCGTACACGGCGGAGCAGTACACCGGCGAGCAGTACGCCGATCAGGGCTATGCCGAGCAGGGCTACGGCGAGGAGCCGCCGCACCCCGAGGCGGCGTACCAGGAGCAGCCGTACGGCGACACCGCAGCCGACGCCGCGTCCTACGGGGACCACGGCCACGCGCACGACACCGGCACCGAAGCGCTCCACGACGCCTCCGAAGGCCGAGGCATCGCCACCCCCGAAGGCCTGCACACCCACGGCGCCCCCGAGGACACCCTCGGTGGCCGGCCCCCGTACGCCGACCAGCCCGGCGCCTACGCCGATGGCACGTACACCGACGGCACGTACCCCGAGGCCCCGTACGCCGGCAACGGCTACCCCGAGGGCGGCTACCCCGAAGGCACGTACCCCGAGGCCCCGTACGCCGAGGGCGGTTATCCCGAGGGCGGCTACCCCGACGCCGGCGGCACGTACGCGGAAGGCGTGCCCACCGCCGACCAGTACGCCACGCCCGGATTCACCGGCGACCCGTACGGCAGCGCCGACGCGTACGCCGGGGCCGACCCCGCGTACAACGGCGACCCGTACGCCACGCACGACTCCTACGGCCGGGACGCGCTCGCCGGGCACGACTCCTACGGCCGCGACGCGCTCGCCGGACACGATTCCTACGGCCGCGACGCCCTCGGGGGCCAGGACGCGCTGGTCGAGGACCTGGACCCGCACCCCGACCCCTCCGCGCACCGCCGTCCCCACCACCCCCACGACCCGAACACCCAGGGCCCGGGGGCCGACCCGCACTCGGGAGGCCTCGCATGACCGGCACGCACGAGGGCGCCGGCGCCGTGACCGTCACCGCCGCGCCGGGCACCGCCCCGGCCACCACCGAAGCCGAACCGGCGCCGCACGGACTGGGCGTATCGCTGCCCTCGGCCGACGCCCCGGCCAAGACCCAGGGCACCTTCCCGTACGCGGCCGACCTGTGGGCCGAGGGGCTGCTCTGGGCCGCGATCCTGCGTTCCCCGCACCCCCGCGCCCGCATCCTCTCGATCGACACCAAGCACGCCGCCGAGATGCCGGGCGTGCGGGCCGTCGTCACGCACGAGGACGTCCCCGGGGACGCCGGGCACGGGCGCGGCACGCCCGACCGGCCGGTCTTCGCCAAGGACGAGGTGCGCCACCACGGCGAGCCGATCGCCGCGATCGCCGCCGACCACCCCGACACCGCCCGCCTCGCGGCCGCCGCCATCGCCGTCGAGTACGAGGTGCTGGAGCCGGTCACCGACCCGCAGCTGGCCTTCGAGGCCGAGCCGTTGCACCCGGACGGCAACCTCGTGCGCCACATCCCGCTGCGCTTCGGGGACCCCGAGGCGACCGGCGAGGTCGTCGTCGAAGGGCTGTACCGGATCGGCCGCCAGGACCCGGCACCCATCGGGGCCGAGGCCGGGCTCGCCGTGCCCCGCCCCGACGGCGGCGTGGAGATCTACACCGCCGCCACCGACCCGCACACCGACCGCGACCTGGCCGCCGCCTGCTTCGGACTGCCCCAGGACAAGGTCAAGGTGGTGGTGACCGGCGTGCCCGGCGCGACCGCCGACCGCGAGGACCCGGGCATCCAGCTCCCGCTGGGCATGCTGGCCCTCCGTACCGGCTGCCCGGTCAAGCTGGCCGCGACCCGCGAGGAGTCCTTCCTCTCGCACGCCCACCGGCACCCGACGATCCTCCGGTACCGCCACCACGCCGACGCCGAGGGCACGTTGGTGAAGGTCGAGGCGCAGATCCTGATGGACGCGGGCGCGTACGCCGACACCTCGGCCGACGCGCTGGCCGCCGCCGTCTCCTTCGCCTGCGGCCCGTACGTCGTCCCGCACGCCTTCGTAGAGGGCTGGGCGGTGCGTACGAACAACCCGCCCGCCGGACACCTGCGAGGCGAGGGCGCGATGCAGGTGTGCGCCGCGTACGAGGGCCAGATGGACAAGCTGGCGGCGAAGCTGGGGCTGGACCCGGCCGAGCTCCGGCTGCGCAACGCCATGGCCACCGGCGACATCCTGCCGACCTCCCAGACCGTCACCTGCCCCGCGCCGGTCGCCGAGCTCCTCCAGGCCGTCAAGGACGCCCCGCTGCCCGACCTGCCCAAGGACGCGCCGCAGGAGGAGTGGCTGCTGCCGGGCGGCCCCGAGGGCGCGGGGGACCCGTCCGCGGTGCGCCGCGGGGTCGGGTACGGCATCGGCATGGTGCACATGCTCGGCGCGGAGGGCGCGGACGAGGTCTCCACGGCCACGGTCAAGGTCAGCGGCTCGGTGGCGACGGTCATCTGCGCCGCGGTGGAGACCGGCTCCGGCTTCTCCACCCTCGCGCGCCAGATCGTCCAGGAGACGCTCGGCGTCGAAGAGGTGCACGTCGCGGCGGTCGACACCGACCAGCCGCCGGCCGGCGCTGCCTGCCACAGCCGGCACACCTGGGTCTCGGGCGGAGCGGTCGAGCGCGCGGCCAAGATGGTCCGCACGCAGCTCCTCCAGCCCCTCGCCCACAAGTTCGGCATGTCCACCGAGCTGCTCCAGATCGCCGACGGGAAGATCACCTCGTACGACGGCGTGCTGAGCACCACCGTCGCCGAGGCGCTGGACGGCAAGGAACTGTGGGCCACGGCGCAGTGCCGCCCGCACCCCACCGAGCCGCTGGACGACACCGGACAGGGCGACGCCTTCGTGGGCCTCGCCTTCTGCGCGATCCGCTGCGTCGCCGACGTGGACATCGAGCTGGGCACGATCCGCGTCGTCGAGCTGTCCGTCGCCCAGGACGTCGGCCGGGTACTGAACCCCGCCCAGCTCCGCGCCCGCATCGAGGCCGGCGTCACGCAGGGCCTGGGCGCGGCCCTGATGGAGAACCTCCGCACCACCCGCGGCCTGGTCCGCCACCCCGACCTGACCGGCTACCCCCTGCCCACCTCCCTCGACGCGCCCGACATCCGCATCGTCAAGCTCATCGAGGAACGCGACGTGGTGGCCCCCTTCGGCGCCAAGCCGGTCTCCGCGGCCCCGGTCGTCGCGGCCCCGGCGGCGGTGGCCTCCGCCGTCCGCGCCGCCACCGGCCGCCCGATAGGCCGCCTCCCCATCCGCCCCCAGGCGGCGGCCCTCACCCCGCTGTCCTGAGAAGGCGGGCTACTCGCCGCTGTCGTCGCCCTCGCCGTCCCGAGCCGTCCCGTCGGCCCGGGGCGGCAGGGTGACGTCCCCGGCGGCCTCCTGGGCCACCTCCGCCTCCCGACGGTCCTTGTCCGCCTTCTCCAGCTCGTCCTTGTCGACCCCGTCCACCGCCTCAGCGCTGGACCCACCGGGTCCGTACGTCTCACCCATCGCACACTCCTCACGGCTGACAGCATCTCGTCCAGCCACTGAGTACCGCGCATCCCCACTGATCATGTCCGCGCGCCCGCGATCAGCCCGGACAGGGAGACGCCCGCTCCTCCATCCGGTCCCGCAGCCGAAGCCGCTGCGCTCGGTACGGGAGAAGGCGGAAAACGAGCCGGACGCGCGGCAGGGCGGCAGCTCCGAAGAGCTGCCGCCCTGCCGTCCCGCACGAACAGGCACCAGAGGCCGTGGCGGGAATCGAACCCGCGTAACTCGCTTTGCAGGCGAGTCCCTGAACCACTCGGGCACACGGCCGGGAGGAGGCGATGTCCTGACCATAGGCCGCGGGGTGGGGGAGTGGGCAAGGGACGGGCGGGGGTGGCCACAAGGTTGCAACACGGGGTTCATGAATCCGGTTGCGGCGGCCCTGCGGGCCCCGGTCAGCCGGCGGTGTTGGTGTGCCAGATGGCCTTGCCCTCGTGGTAGATGACCACGTTGCCGTCGTCCTGGACGACGAGTTCGGCGCCGGGGTTGCCGTGGGTCTCGGAGGCCCAGACCGGCTGCTGGTCGGAGGTGTAGACGACGAGGTTGCCGTCGTTCTGCATGACGGCGTAGTCGCCACGGGGGTAGGCGCCTTCGCCCTGCCAGGCGGCCTTGCCGTTGCGGTAGACGCAGAAGTTGCCGTCTTCCTGGAGCCGCAGGAGGGTGCTGCCGTTTCCGGAGGTCCAGGCCATGTTCCGGGAGATCCGGGACTCCGCGGGAAAGCTTGCGTTCGCCAAGGCCGTGCCCTTTCGCGTCGCGACCGGGGACGTTCCCCGGTGAGAGGCCACGCTAGGGCCGGCAGGACGGGGCATTTCAGGGGAAAAGGCGTCATCCGGATCGCGTGGTGGAGCGGGCGAAAGCAGCGGGGCGGAGCGCCGTGTGTGCGTCCGGAGGCGCGGTGCGCGCCCTGTTCCCGGGCCCGGCGGCGCGGACCGGCCACCGCTGGAGCCGGCTGCGGGCGGGGGCTCTGGCGCGTGTGCGGCCTTGCGGCGGAGGGCGGCTCCGTGCGCCGGTCCCGGACCGCGCTCGTGCCCCGGCCACCGTGCTCGCGAACGAGCTGGGTGAACGGGTCAGGAGAGGGGGGTCTCGCCTGTGCGGAGGAAGGTGTCGAGCAGGGGGCGGAAGCGGTCGGGGTCGTCGATCCAGGGGTAGTGGCCGACCAGGTGGAGGGGGCGGAGCTGGGCGTGCGGGAAGGAGGCGGCGACCAGTTCGCCGGCGCGCATGCCGGAGAGGGCGTCGCGGTCGCCGGTGACGACGAGGACGGGGCAGGTGACGTCGCGGAGGGCCGTCAGCAGGGTTTCGCGGGCGCGGTCGTCGACGGACTGCCAGAAGCCGGCGCGGGGGACGGGGTTGAGCTGGCCGCTCTCGGTGGCGGCGTGGGCGCGCTGAGGCTCGTCCCAGTGGGCGTAGGCCAGCGGGGCGGCGCGCTGGAGGAGTTCGCGTACCTCGTCCATGTCGCCGGTCTCGGCGAGCCGCTGGACGGCGACGGAGGCGTCCGGCCACCACTCCTCGTGAGCGCGGGACTCGAAGATCTGCCGGGCGTCGTCGGGGAGTTCGCCCTGGAGGCGGGAGCCGGGGCAGACGAGGACGAGGCGGCTGAGCCGGTCGGGGTGGGCGGCG
Organism: Streptomyces niger; assembly: GCF_000718305.1. Classification (GTDB taxonomy): domain Bacteria; phylum Actinomycetota; class Actinomycetes; order Streptomycetales; family Streptomycetaceae; genus Streptomyces; species Streptomyces niger. The sequence continues at coordinate 409,874 of NZ_JOFQ01000011.1, read as the reverse complement.
GCGTAGGCCTGGGCGGTGGCCGCGGCGGCGCTGTGCGCGAGGAGGGCGAAGCGTTCCAGGCCGAGGTGGGTGCGGAGCGCTTCGAGGTCCTCGGCGAGCCGGGGGAAGGCGTACGCGGCCGGGTCCTCGGCGGCGGGGGAGTCGCCGGTGCCGCGGCTGTCCGGGACGATGAGCCGGCGGTCCGCGTCGAGGCCGCCCAGATCGCCGAGGTAGGCGGCGTCGCGCGCCGGACCACCGGCCAGGCAGACCAGGGGCGGGAGCCCGGAGTCGGCCGGGCCGAGCGTGCGGTAGTGGAGTTCGGCGTCGTCGTACGAGCGGTATGTGGGCATGGCGACAGCTTGCCGGATCGTGTGCCGTCGACCGGAGCAGCGGGTCCGGCGGGTGCACGTGGCCGTCGGCGCTTCCGCGGTGCAGGTCCGGGCGCGCTCAACGCGGTTGAGTGCTGTAGCGCTCCAGCGTCGCCTTACTGGTCGAGGTGTCCATGAGTCGCAGCTCCCACGGCCCCGTGTTGACGTCGAAGTCCTTGCCGAACCCGGCCCACTTCCCGGCCATCCTGCGGCCGGTCGGCTCCACCAGCATCTGTATCGCTCCGTGGTACCGGGCGCCCTGGTAGTAGCCGTCGCTTGCCGTCTGCTCCGTCCACGAGCCTGTGACGACGTTTCTGTCGACGGTCAGTTCCAGGGACAGTGGGCTGTCGGGGTTGGACGACGCTCCCGGCAGGCTTCGCCCGGTCAGCCGGTTGCCGTGCTGCACGAGCACGACATAGTGCCTGCCTTCGTAGGTCTCGTCCCGGCCCGACGAGTAGAACTCGTATCTGGACAGCCATACCCCGCTGAAGTTCTCGGCTGTGGACTGCGTGGCTGTCTGTGGTGTTCCGGATGCCGGAGCCACACCCTCGGAACTGGCGTCCATGTCGTGTCCTCCGGAGCCGTCGTCGTGGACACGTGCCATGGGTACGGGCAGGGCGAATCCCAGGGCTTCGATCGGGCGTCCCGTCACCTGTTCCAGGGCACGGGCGTACACCGGCCGGGGTGAGCGACTGACCCCCGCCTCCCACCGCTGGACGAGTCGCTTGCTGGCCTCGTTGGGCTCGCCCAGTTCCTCGCCTACGCGCCGAAGGGCCTTGGCCAGGTCCTCCTGGCTCATCCGCAGACCGATACGCACGGCCCGCAAGGCATCGTTCGGTACCTGCACGGCAGTCGTCATACGAGGCACCATAGACCCGGCCGCCTGGGTAATGACACCCATTTGACGCCCTGTGGGTGACGCCTGAGCGACGTCCGGTCCGTCGTCGCAGTGACCGGCGTGGGCCGGGACGATCGGCAGTATGAACCGATCCACTCAAGGAGAGCCCGTCACTCTGGGCCCACCCGGCGAGGACGCGTTACCCGGAGACGACTGCGGAGTCTGCGCGGCCCTGGTCGCGCAACGCACAGCGACGCGAACCAGAGGCGATCACTCGGCGGCGTCGGACTGCAACGTGGAGATCCGCAACCATCCGCACGAGGGGCGGCCGCGCACGACCCGCGCGGTCTTCCGGACCAGGCCGGACGGCTGAGAGTGCGGTGCGCGATGCCCTGCCTCTCCCGGCAGGGCATCGCGCCGCCGGAGGCCGGCGCTGCGGCCGGCTCCGCCCCCGGATCGGCGGTGTGAGCTCCGGGTCGGCGGTGTGAGCTGAGTCGCACCCGCTCCGCCGTCCGGCCGGAATTCCGCGACCGGCCGGGCGGCACGGGTACCCTGACGCGGTTGCCGATCGCCGAGCCAGCCGACGGAGACCGTGAGTACTACCACCAGCGCCATGAACAACCAGCACCTGTCCCCGGCCTTTCCGGGACGGGCCCCCTGGGGTACCGCGAACAAGCTGCGCGCCTGGCAGCAGGGTGCGATGGACAAGTACATCGAGACCCAGCCGCGGGACTTCCTCGCGGTCGCGACCCCCGGCGCGGGTAAGACCACCTTCGCGCTCACCCTCGCCTCATGGCTGCTGCACCACCACGTCGTGCAGCAGGTCACCGTGGTCGCGCCCACCGAGCACCTGAAGAAGCAGTGGGCGGAGGCGGCGGCCCGGCTGGGCATCAAGCTGGACCCGGAGTACAGCGCCGGGCCGCTGAGTCGCGAGTACCACGGTGTCGCCGTGACGTACGCGGGTGTCGGCGTCCGGCCGATGCTGCACCGCAACCGCGTCGAGCAGCGCAAGACTCTCGTGATCCTCGACGAGATCCACCATGCCGGTGACTCCCGGTCGTGGGGCGAGGCGTGCCAGGAGGCGTTCGAGCCGGCGACCCGGCGGCTCGCGCTGACCGGTACGCCCTTCCGGTCGGACACCAACCCGATCCCCTTCGTGACGTACGAGGAGGGCAACGACGGCATCCGGCGCAGCTCGGCGGATTACACGTACGGCTACGGGAACGCGCTGGCGGATGGTGTTGTCCGGCCAGTGATCTTCATGTCGTACAGCGGCAACATGCGCTGGCGGACCAAGGCCGGTGACGAGATCGCGGCGCGGCTGGGCGAGCCGATGACCAAGGACGCCGTCTCGCAGGCGTGGCGCACCGCGCTGGACCCGCGCGGTGAGTGGATGCCGAATGTGCTGCGCGCTGCGGACCAGCGGCTGACGGAGGTCCGGAAGTCCATTCCGGACGCGGGCGCGCTCGTCATCGCGTCCGACCAGGAGCAGGCGCGCGCGTACGCGAAGCTGATCCGGGAGATAACGGGGCACAAGGCGACGCTCGTCCTCTCCGACGACACCGGCGCCTCGAAGCGTATCGACGACTTCTCGCACTCCGACGACCGCTGGATGGTCGCGGTCCGGATGGTGTCGGAGGGCGTCGACGTGCCGCGGCTCGCGGTCGGCGTGTACGCCACGACGATCTCCACGCCGCTGTTCTTCGCGCAGGCCGTGGGTCGCTTCGTACGGTCCCGGCGGCGCGGCGAGACGGCCTCGGTCTTCCTGCCGACCGTGCCCATGCTGCTCGGCTTCGCGAACGAGATGGAGGTCGAGCGCGACCACGTGCTCGACAAGCCGAAGAAGGACAGCGAGGACGACCCGTACGCCGAGTCCGAGAAGGAGATGGACGAGGCGAACAAGGAGCAGGACGAGGACACCGGCGAGCAGGAGCAGTTCTCCTTCGAGGCGCTGGAGTCCGACGCGGTCTTCGACCGGGTGCTCTACAACAGCGCCGAGTTCGGCATGCAGGCGCACGCGGGAAGCGAAGAGGAGCAGGACTACCTCGGCATCCCCGGCCTGCTGGAACCGGACCAGGTGCAGATGCTGCTCCAGAAGCGGCAGGCCCGGCAGATCGCGCACAGCAAGAAGCGGCCCGCCGAGGAGGCGGACCTGCTGGAGCTGCCGGCCGAGCGGCGCCCCGTGGTCACGCACAAGGAACTGCTGGAGCTGCGGAAGCAGTTGAACACGCTGGTCAGTGCGTACGTCCACCAGAGCGGCAAGCCGCACGGCGTGATCCACAACGAGCTGCGCCGGGTGTGCGGCGGGCCGCCGAGCGCGGAGGCCACGGCCGGGCAGATCCGGGAGCGGATCAAGAAGGTCCAGGAGTGGGCCACGCGGATGCGCTGAGGTGCGCCGCGCGTACGCGGGTGGTGCAGGGCGGTCCCCGGGCGGGGGCCGCCCTCCCTTCTTCCTGCGGCGCCTCCCTTTTTCCCGGCACCCAGTGCCGTTACGGCAGGATCAATGGGGATAGAGCGGGCAGTGACGACCGGATTCTGGACGGACTCTTCCGCTCACCGGACTGGATCGCTACTGTCCCCAGTCACGAACACGCCCCGTGGCAGCGCCGCCGCGGAGCGCAGCCGGTGCCACTGACCGGCGGCCTCGTCAGCGCTGCCGTGGGACCGGCGGCGCTACCTCCCCCTAGAGCCGCCACCCACCCGAGGAGGAGGCGTCGTGACCGCGGAGACCTCCCAGACGCTCGACCGAGGACTGCGTGTCCTCAAGCTGCTCGCCGACACCGACCACGGCCTCACCGTCACCGAGCTCTCCCACAAGCTCGGGGTGAACCGGACCGTGGTCTACCGACTGCTGGCCACCCTGGAACAGCACGCGCTGGTCCGCCGCGACATCGGCGGCCGGGCCCGGGTCGGCCTGGGCGTCCTGCGCCTGGGTCGGCAGGTGCACCCCCTGGTGCGCGAGGCGGCGCTACCGGCGCTGCGCTCGCTGGCCGAGGACCTCGGCGCCACCGCCCACCTCACGCTCGTCGACGGCACCGAAGCGCTGGCCGTCGCCGTCGTGGAGCCGACCTGGACGGACTACCACGTCGCGTACCGGGCCGGGTTCCGGCATCCGCTGGACCGCGGGGCCGCCGGCCGCGCCATCCTGCACGCCCGCCAGGGCTGCACGGAGGGCGACGGGCTCGCGCTGACCCACGGCGAGCTGGAGGCCGGGGCGAGCGGGGCCGCCGCGCCGCTGCTCGGGGTGAGCGGCATCGAGGGCAGCGTCGGTGTGGTGCTGCTCGCCGACACCGTGCCCGAGCGGGTCGGTGCCCGGGTGGTGGCGGCGGCCAAGGAGGTCGCCGAGGCGCTGCGGTAGCGGGCCGGGAGGTTTCCCGCTGCTTCCGGAGCGCGGCTCGGTGGGATCTTCCGTACGGAGGTCATCTAGGGTGGCGGGGTGTCTTCTCGCGCCCGCACCCTGGCGGTCTGCTCCGCCCTCGTCATCGCGCTCCTCGCCGTCGCGGCCTTCGCGCCGCTGCCGTTCTCGATCGCCTATCCGGGGCCGGCCGCGAACGTCCTCGGCGAGCACAAGGGCGAACCGGTCATCACCGTCCACGGCGCCAAGGCCCGCAAGACCAGCGGTGAGCTGCGGATGACGGCCATCGTCGCCACCGGCCCCCAGGTCTCCGCGCACCTGCCGCAGGTACTCAAGGCCTGGTTCCGGCGGGACGAGGCCGTGATGCCGCGCGACACGGTGTACCCGGTCGGCGACAACACCGAAGAGGTGGCGAAGCACAACGCGACCCAGATGAAGCAGTCGCAGGACGCGGCGGTCGGCGCTGCGCTGCGCTACCTGCACCGCTCCCCGAAGGACGTGCAGGTCGATTTGGAGCTGGCGGACGTGGGCGGCCCGAGCGCCGGGCTGATGTTCACGCTCGGCATCATCGACACCATCGACGGGGACGGCGCGGGCCACGACCTGACCGGCGGCCACTCCGTCGCCGGCACCGGCACGATCACCACCGACGGCAAGGTCGGTCCGGTCGGCGGCGTGGCGCTCAAGACGCAGGCCGCACACCGCGAAGGTGCGAAGTTCTTCCTCGTGCCGCGGGACGAGTGCTCCGACGCGCAGGCCGAGCTGTCCAAGGACATGCGGCTGATCCCGGTCACCACGCTGACCGGCGCGGTGGACGCGCTCAAGGCCCTGAACTCCGGCGGCAAGGTGCCCAGCTGCTGACCTGAGGCCCGGCCGACCGGCTGCGGCCCCGGCCCGACCGGCTCCGGCCCCGGCCGACCGGTTGCGCACCCGGCCGACCGGAGCCGATGCGGCCGGGCACCCCCGCCCCGCTCGCGACGGCTCAGCCCTTCGCCTTGATGAAGCCCTCCTGCACCAGCCAGTCCTTCGCGACCTGGTGCGGGTCCTCGCCGTCCACGTCGACCTTGCCGTTGAGCCGCTGCGCCGTCTTGTTGTTCAGCGCCTTGGTGATCGGATCGAGCACGTCGGCGATGGCCGGGTACTTCTTCATCGTCGGCGCGTACATCTGCGGCGCCACGTTGTAGTTCGGGAAGAAGTGCTTGTCGTCCGCGAGCGTCTTCAGGCCCATCGCCTGGATGCGCCCGTCGGTCGTGTAGACCTCGCCGAAGGTGCAGATGCCGCCCTTCTTGACCTGGGTGTAGATGACGCCGGCCGACATCCGCTTCACGTTCCCCGACGGGATCTTCAGTCCGTACTTCTTGACCATGCCGGGCAGGCCGTCGTTGCGGGTGGCGAACTCGTTCTCCACGCACAGCGTGACCGCGTCCGGGTTCTTCTTCAGCAGCCCGGCCAGGTCCGAGAGGTCGGAGACGCCGTACTTCTTCTGGTCGGACGGCTTGAGCGCCAGCGCGTAGGTGTTGTTCAGCTCCGAGTACGGGAGCCAGACCAGGTCCTTCTTCTTGTCGGCGGCCTTCACCGCCTCCCACTGCTTGCGCTCGTCGGGGATGGGCTCGGTGTTGCCGAGGTAGGTGATCCAGCTCGTGCCGGTGTACTCGTAACTGCCGTCGGCCGTGCCGGAGGTCACCGCCTCGCGGGCGCCGATCGACCCCTGGATGTTGGTCTTGTCCACGACCGTGGCGCCGGCCGCCTTCAGGGCCAGGCCCATGATCTGGCCGAGCACGATCTGCTCGGTGAACTCCTTGGACGTCACGGTCAGCTCCGCGCCCTTCAGCGGCTGCCCCTGATAGCCCGCGTCCTTGCCGGGCTTGACGTCGTCGGTCATCGGGCTGCCGCTGACCAGGCCGCAGCCGCCGAGCGCGAGCGCCGCGAGCAGCGTGCCGGCCGCCGCGAGCGCGGTCGTCCGGTACGTACGCCGGTTCCCCATCAGGTCGTCCCCTCCAGGCCGCGCGGCCGCAGCAGCAGTTCGGCGAGCGATGCCAGCCAGTCGACCAGCAGGGCGAGCGCCACGGTCAGTACGGAACCCAGGATCAGGACCGGCATGCGCTGGGTCACGATGCCGGCCGAGATCAGGTCGCCCAGGCCCCCGCCGCCGCCGAAGGTGGCAAGGGTGGCGGTGCCGACGTTCAGGACCAGCGCGTTGCGCACACCGGCCAGGATCAGCGGTACCGCCAGCGGCAGCTCGACCTTGGTGAGTACGCCCATCGGCGACATGCCGACGCCGCGGGCGGCCTCGGTGAGGGTGGGGTCGATGGCCTGGAGTCCGGCGATGGTGTTGGCAAGTACGGGCAGCACCGCGTAGATGATCATGCCGATGATCGCGGCCTTCGCGCCCACGCCCAGCCAGATGACCAGCAGCACCAGCAGACCCAGGGCCGGGACGGCCTGGCCGAGGTTGGCCACGCCCACCGCCACCGGGGTCGCCTTCCGCAGCTTCGCCCGGGTCAGCGCGATGCCCAGCGGGATCGCGATGATCAGTACGAAGAAGGTGGAGACCGCGGTGAGGTAGATGTGCTGGCGCAGCGCCATCCACACCTTGCCGTCGTCGACCGCCTGGTGGGCGATGGAGTCCAGGCGCGCGCCGCGGAACCACAGCCAGGTGGCGAGCAGTGCCACGAGCAACACGAACGGCAGGAAGGTCGCCTTCTGCCAGGTGATCCGGCGCTGCTGCCGGGACGGCGGCGCGGGCGGCTCCTCCTCGCGCTCGCCGCCGCGTACCTCGTCCCGGAAGGCCAGGCCTCCGACCTCGTGCTCGCCCGGCGGCCGCTCGTCCTGCCGGTGCTGCTCCTCGCGCGGGCTCACGCCGAGGCCCCGTGGGAGGTGTCGATGCCCTCCTGCTCGCGGTGGGTCTGCTGGGCGCGCTGTTCCGCCAGCTCGTGCCGGTGCTCGATGGCCTCCATCCGGTCCGCCTCCAGCAGCTCGTGCACGTTGTTCATCAGCGTCTCCATGTCGACGACGCCGGTGTACTCGCCGCGCCGCCCGGTGACCGCGACGCGGCCTGTGTTGTCGGTGAGGACGGCCTCCAGCGCGTCCCGCAGCGTGGCGTCGCGGGTGACGGTGTCGTGCACGAGCGTGCCGGCCCGGGCGAGCGAGCCTTTGGCGAGCGTGAGGTCGCCGCGGCGCAGCCACTTGTACGGCCGGTTGTGCCGGTCCAGCAGCAGCAGTTCGTTGGCGGCGCCTTCGCGCAGCTTGTCGAAGATGGACTGCAGCGGGTCCTCGACGGTCGCGGTGGGGAAGTCGACGATCTCCACGTCGCGGACGCGGGTGAGGTTCAGGCGCTTCAGGGCCGCGCCCGCGCCGACGAAGCCGGAGACGAAGTCGTCGGTGGGGTTGGTGAGGATGGCCTCGGGGGTGTCGAACTGGGCGATGTGCGAGCGCTCGCGCAGGACGGCGATCCGGTCGCCGAGCTTGATGGCCTCGTCGAAGTCGTGGGTGACGAAGACGATGGTCTTGTGCAGCTCGTGCTGGAGCCGGATCAGCTCGTCCTGGAGGTGGTCGCGGGTGATCGGGTCGACCGCGCCGAAGGGTTCGTCCATCAGGAGGACGGGCGGGTCGGCGGCGAGCGCGCGGGCCACGCCGACGCGCTGCTGCTGGCCGCCGGAGAGCTGGCGGGGGTAGCGGCCGTGGAACTCGCGCGGGTCCAGGCCGACCAGGTCCAGCATCTCCTCGACCCGGTTCTTGATCTTCCCCCGGGACCAGCCCACCATCTTCGGTACCAGCGCGATGTTCTGCGCCACCGTCATGTGCGGGAAGAGGCCGGAGGACTGGATGGCGTAGCCGACCTTGCGGCGCAGCCGCACGGGGTCGATGTTCGTGACGTCCTCGTCGCCGATGGTGATGCGGCCCGCGGTGGGCTCGATCAGCCGGTTGATCATCTTCAGGGTGGTGGACTTGCCGCACCCGGAGGGCCCGACGAGGATCACGATCTCGCCGGCCTTGATGTCCATGGTCACGTTGTCCACTGCCGGGACCGCGCCGCCGGGATAGCGCTTGGTGAGGTTCTCCAACTGGATGGCGGCGCCCGTGGTGGTCTGCTCAGGCACGGATCCCCCTGGGGATGGTCAGGCGTCCGATGAGGACGTACGCGGCGTCGAAGAGGAGCGCGAGGATCACGATGCCGAGGGTCCCCGCGAGGACCTGGTTCAGCGCGTTGGCGCTGCCCAGGGAGGCGATGCCGCGGAAGATCTCGTTGCCGAGGCCGGGGCCCGAGGCGAACGCGGCGATCGCGGCGATTCCCATCAGCATCTGGGTGGCGACCCGGATGCCGGTCAGGATGGGCGGCCAGGCGAGCGGCAGTTCCACCTTGACCAGCCGGGCGACCCGGGACATGCCGATGCCCTTCGCCGCGTCGACCAGCGTGGGGTCCACCCCGCGCAGGCCGACGACGGCGTTCCGGACGATCGGCAGCAGTCCGTAGAGGGTGAGGGCGACGACCGTGGGCGCGACGCCCAGGCCGACGATGGGGATGAGCAGGCCGATCATGGCGAGTGAGGGGATGGTCAGGATCGTGGCCGTCGTGGCGGTGGCGAGGTTGCCGACCCACTCGCTGCGATAGGTGAGCACGCCGACGAGCACCCCGATGAGGGTGGCGAGAACCATGCATTGGAACACCGCGCTGGCGTGCTGATACGTATCGATCAGCAGCTGGGTGTGCCGGCCTGCGACGTACTCCCAGAAGCTCACTCGGGGTCTCCTCGGTCAGTCCCCCGACGCCTGTTGCACCAGGGGGATGATGCGCAGGCGAACCGGATTCTCCATGACAATCGCAGTTGAAGCCCGCATAATGCCATCAAAGCCGACAACCCGGTCGATGACACGTTGCAGATCGGCGTTGGAACGTGCAACCAATCTGCAGAGCATGTCCCCATGTCCCGTCGTTGTATGCAGCTCAAGCACCTCAGGGACGGTTGCCAAATGATTACGAACGTCGGCGCCTTGACCCTGTTTGATCTCGAGCGTGGCAAAAGCGGTCACCGGGTAGCCCAGCGCCGCCGGATCCACATCGGGCCCGAATCCCCGGATCACTCCATTCGACTGAAGCCGGTCCAGCCGCGCCTGCACCGTGCCGCGCGCGACGCCCAGCCGGCGGGACGCCTCCAGCACGCCGATGCGCGGCTCCGCCGCGAGCAGTTCGATGAGCCGCCCGTCCAGCCGGTCGATCGCCATGTGCCGCCTTTCTTTGGGGGTGACGGTGGTCAGGATGTACAGATCGCCCGACGATACCGGTGAGTCGCCGGTCATGTTGTCCAGTCGAATCGCAAACTATTGCGCACCTTGTGGATCGGAGAGAGCCTGCCGCCATGACTGAGACCGTCGATCATTCACCCGGTACGGCAGCGCAGGCGGACCCCTTCCCGGTGAAGGGGATGGACGCCGTCGTCTTCGCCGTCGGCAACGCCAAGCAGGCCGCGCACTACTACGCCACCGCCTTCGGCATGAAGCGGGTCGCCTACTCGGGCCCGGAGAACGGCAGTCGCGAGACCGCCTCCTACGTCCTGGAGTCCGGCGGCGCCCGCTTCGTCTTCACCTCCGTCATCAAGCCGTCGACCGAGTGGGGCCGCTTCCTCGCCGACCACGTCGCGGCCCACGGTGACGGCGTGATCGACCTGGCCATCGAGGTCCCCGACGCCCGCGCGGCCTACGCGTACGCGGTCGAGCACGGTGCGCGGGGCATCGAGGAGCCGTACGAGGCCAAGGACGAGCACGGCACGGTCGTGCGCGCGGTCATCGCGACGTACGGCAAGACCCGGCACACCCTGGTCGAGCGGTCCGGTTACGACGGCCCGTACCTGCCGGGCTTCGTTGCGGCCGACCCGATCGTCGAGCCCCCGGCGAAACGGTTCTTCCAGGCCATCGACCACTGCGTCGGCAACGTCGAACTCGGCAAGATGAACGAGTGGGTGGCCTTCTACAACAAGGTCATGGGCTTCACCAACATGAAGGAGTTCGTCGGCGACGACATCGCCACCGAGTACTCCGCGCTGATGTCCAAGGTCGTCGCCGACGGCACCCGCAAGGTGAAGTTCCCGATCAACGAGCCCGCGATCGCGAAGAAGAAGTCGCAGATCGACGAGTACCTGGAGTTCTACGGCGGCGCCGGCGTCCAGCACATCGCGCTCGCCACCAACGACATCGTCGCCACGGTGCGCTCGATGCGCGCGGCCGGCGTGGAGTTCCTGGACACCCCCGACTCCTACTACGACACGCTCGGCGACTGGGCGGGCGAGACCCGGGTCCCGGTGGAGACGCTGCGCGAGCTGAAGATCCTCGTCGACCGGGACGAGGACGGCTACCTGCTGCAGATCTTCACCAAGCCGGTCCAGGACCGCCCGACCGTCTTCTTCGAGATGATCGAGCGGCACGGCTCGCTGGGCTTCGGCAAGGGCAACTTCAAGGCCCTCTTCGAGGCGATCGAGCGCGAGCAGGAGAAGCGCGGAAACCTGTGAGCGCGGCGCCGGGCCCGGGCGTCCTGCCCGGGCCCGGAACGGCCCCCCGGGTCGCAAGCGGAAACTCTCTTCCGCAATCTTCCGTGTAGGCCGCACGGATGCCAAGGTGTCGCCATGGACCTCATCGCACAGCTGCGCAGCGGACTCCCCGAAGAGGCGGTCCTCACGGATCCCGACGTCACCGGTTCCTACGCCAACGACATGGCCAGCTTCTGCGAAGCGGGCACCCCAGCGGCCGTCGTCCTGCCGCGCACCGTCGAGCAGGTCCAGCACGTCATGCGCACCGCCACCGCGCTGCGCGTCCCCGTCGTCCCCCAGGGCTCCCGCACCGGCCTCTCGGGCGCCGCCAACGCCTCCGACGGCTGCATCGTCCTGTCCCTCACCAAGATGGACCGGATCCTGGAGATCAACCCCGTCGACCGGATCGCGGTCGTCGAGCCCGGCGTCATCAACGCCACCCTCTCCCGGGCCGTGAACGAGCACGGCCTGTACTACCCGCCGGACCCCTCCAGCTGGGAGATGTGCTCCATCGGCGGCAACATCGGCACCGCGTCCGGCGGCCTGTGCTGCGTCAAGTACGGCGTCACCGCCGAGTACGTGCTCGGCCTGGACGTCGTGCTCGCCGACGGCCGGCTGCTGCAGACCGGCCGCCGTACCGCCAAGGGCGTCGCCGGCTACGACCTGACCCGCCTCTTCGTCGGCTCCGAGGGCAGCCTCGGCATCGTCGTGCGAGCCGTCCTCGCGCTCAAGCCCGAGCCGCCCCAGCAGCTCGCGCTGGCCGCGGAGTTCCCCTCCACCGACGCCGCGTGCGCCGCGGTCTGCGAGATCATGGCCCGCGGCCACGCGCCCTCGCTGCTGGAGCTGATGGACCGTACGAGCATCCGCGCGGTCAACGCGATGGCGAAGATGGGCCTCCCGGACTCCACCGAGGCGCTGCTCCTCGCCGCCTTCGACACCCCGGACCCGTCCGCCGACCTGGCCGCCGTCGGCGCGCTCTGCCAGGAGGCGGGCGCCACCGAGGTCGTCCCCGCCGAGACCGCCGCCGAGTCCGACATGCTGCTGCAGGCCCGGCGGCTCACCCTCACCGCACTCGAAGCGGTGAAGACGGCCACGATGATCGACGACGTGTGCGTACCCCGCTCCAAGCTCGCCGACCTGCTCAACGGCTGCGCCGCCATCGCCGAGAAGTACGACCTCACCATCGGCGTCTGCGCGCACGCGGGTGACGGCAACACCCACCCCACCGTCTGCTTCGACGCGGCCGACCCCGACGAGTCCCGGCGGGCCCGTGAGTCCTTCGACGAGATCATGGGGCTCGGCCTGGAGCTGGGCGGCACGATCACCGGCGAACACGGCGTCGGCATACTGAAGAAGGAGTGGCTGGCCCGCGAACTGGGCCCGGTCTCCCTGGAGATGCACCGCGGCATCAAGCAGGTCTTCGACCCGCACGGCCTGTTGAACCCGGGCAAGGTCTTCTGAGCCGTCGCCCCGGCCGCGGATCGGGCGTTGTCGGTGGCAGGCCGTACAGTCCTGCCATGGACAACGCATTGATGGGAGCGACGCTGGTCATCCTCGTGCTCCTGCTGCTCAACAGCTTCGCGGGCAGCCGCACCAGACGGCTGGAGCGCCGCCTGCGGGAGACCGAGCGCCGCCTGGACCTCCTCCTGGCGCACCACGGCATCGCCGACGACCGCCCCGAGCTGGCCGAGATCGACGACCTGATCCGCCGCGACCGCAAGATCGAGGCGATCAAGCGGTACCGGGAGCTGACGGGCGCCGGCCTGGCCGAGGCCAAGGAAGCGGTCGAGGCCCGCATACGCTGACCGGCCCGGCCCGGCCCGCCGGCCGGGCCAGGCCGGATCGTGTCGCCGCCCTGTGGCCCCCGCGGGCCCGCTGCCGGAGGATGGGCGCGAGACCGTCCACCGCCGGAACAGCCGGACGCAGGGAGCGAGAGCCCGATGGCACAGACCGCAGAACCCGCAGCGCAGAGCCGTGAGTACGACGTCGTGGTGCTGGGCGCGGGCCCGGTCGGCGAGAACGTCGCCGACCGCGCGCACGCCCTCGGCCTGAGCGCCGTCATCGTGGAGAGCGAACTGGTCGGCGGTGAGTGCTCGTACTGGGCGTGCATGCCGTCCAAGGCGCTGCTGCGCCCGGTCGCCGCGCGCGCCGACGCCCGCCGGGTCCCCGGGCTGCCCGAGGCCGCGGGCGGACCGCTCGACGCCCGTGCCGTGTTCGCCCGCCGCGACGCCTTCACCTCGCACTGGAAGGACGACGGCCAGGTCGACTGGCTGGACTCGGCCGGCATCGACTTCGTACGGGGCAAGGGCCGGCTGGCGGGCCCCAAGCGGGTGACCGTCGACGGCGGCCCCGAGCTGATCGCCCGGCACGCCGTCGCGGTCTGTACGGGCAGCAGCGCGGCGCTCCCGGACCTGCCGGGTCTGGCCACCGCGCGCCCGTGGACCAGCCGCGAGGCGACCAGCGCGCAGACGGTGCCGGGCCGGCTCGCGGTGGTCGGCGGCGGTGTGGTCGCCGTGGAGATGGCGACCGCCTTCCAGGCGCTCGGCTCCCGCGTCACGATGCTCGTACGGGGCTCCTCGCTGCTGGCCCGCATGGAGCCGTTCGCCGGCGAACTGGTCGCCGAGTCCCTGGCCGAGGGCGGCGCCGACCTCCGCTGGAACACCTCCGTCGAAGAGGTGCGCCGCGCCGACCCGGACGGCCCGGTCACCCTCACCCTGGGCGGCGGCGAGCGGATCGAGGCCGACGAGGTGCTCTTCGCCACCGGACGCGCGCCGCGCACGGACGACCTGGGCCTGGAGACCGTGGGCCTGGAGCCGGGCAGCTGGCTGGAGGTCGACGACAGCTGCCTGGTGACGGCGGTCGAGGGGGGCTGGCTGTACGCGGTCGGCGACGTCAACCACCGGGCCCTCCTCACCCACCAGGGCAAGTACCAGGCCCGGATCGCGGGCGCCGCCATCGCGGCCCGCGCCCGGGGCGCGTCGAAGCTCGACACCGGCCGCTGGGGCGCGCACGCCGCGACGGCCGACACCGCCGCCGTCCCGCAGGTCGTCTTCACCGACCCCGAGGCGGCCTCGGCCGGGCTGACCACCGAGGAGGCCGAGCGCGCGGGGTACCGCGTCCGCAGCGTCGACGTCGACCTGGGCGGCGTGGCGGGCGCGAGCCTGTACGCCGACGGCTACCGCGGCCGGGCGCGGATGGTCGTCGACCTGGACCGCGAGGTGGTGCTCGGCGCGACGTTCGTCGGCCCCGGCATCGGTGAGCTGCTGCATTCGGCGACCGTCGCGGTGGCCGCCGAGGTGCCGCTGTCCCGGCTGTGGCACGCGGTGCCCGCATACCCGACGATCAGCGAGGTGTGGCTGCGGCTGCTGGAGGCCTATCGAGGCTGAGGCCCTGCTCAGCAGGTTGTACGGCGCCCGTGGGCTGGGCCGCCTGAGCGACGACAACGAGGATCCCGGCGACTCCGGCGGCTACGGCCGGGGCGCGGCCGTAGGGGGGCCGGGTGGCCCCCACGGCTCAGATGGAATCCGCTTCGCCGGTCATGGCGGCGGCGATCCGCAGGTAGCGGGTGGCCTCCTCGGCGCGCCCCTGGCGCTGGAGGGTGCGGCCCAGCATCAGCTGGGCGTAGCTCTCGACCGGGTCCCGCTCCAGGACCGCGCGCAGCTCCGTCTCCGCGCGCCACAGCTGCGCGGAGTGGTAGTAGGCGCGGGCCAGCAGCAGCCGCGGCGCGACCTGCTCGGGGACCTCGTCGACGAGCCCTTCGAGGATGTGCGCCGCGGTGATGTAGTCCTTGGCGTCGAAGAAGAGTCCCGCACGGTCCCAGCGCTCGGCGGGGCTGCCGTGCGTGTAGTACGTCTCGGTCATGGTCGCGGCAACGCCCCGAGGCGGGTGAACATTCCATCGACATCGGGGTGCGGCCTGCGGGTCAATACACCTAGGCGCCGTTCTCCGGCGACTCGTCCGACGGCCACGCGTCACCCAGCCACAGCTCGTCCCGCGCGGCCGGCGCCAGCAGCTCCCTCAGCCCTTTGTCGATGCCGAGGTGCTCCTCCTCGGTGCCCGGCGGCACCAGCCGCAGGGTCCGCTCCAGCCAGGCCGACACCGCGGTGGCCGGCGCCTCCAGCAGCGCGTCCCCGTCCGGCGAACTGAGCGCCATGCAGACCAGGCTGCGGCCCTCGACCTTGGTCGGCCACACCCGCACGTCGCCGTGCCCGCACGGCCGGAACACCCCCTCCACCAGCAACTCGCGGGCGAACGTCCAGTTGACGGGGGAGTCGGATCCGATGTGGAAGGCGACGTGTACGGCGTAGGGGTCGTCGGTCCGGTAGGTGAGCCGGGCGGGCACCGCGACGCTGCGCTCCGGCGACAGCACCAGACCCAGTTCCAGCTCTCGTTCCACCACGGTGTGCATGAGTCACGCCTCTCTATGTTCCGGTGCGGGCACCCCGTGAGCAACTGCCCGCACAGGGATAGAGGCCGTAGCTCCCGGACCATTACGCGACTTCGTACAACTTTTTTCGGACCCCCCTTCCGAGGGGTGCGGAGCCGGGACATACCCGGCGACCACCCCCCGTCTGATAGATGTGGACGCTGCGTTGCGGCAGACTGCACTAGCCCCACCCGCCCCCAGCAGGCCGAGCACAGATACGGGATTTTGGACATGAGCGCGCCTTCGTCAGGATCCGCCGGCGGCAGCCCCACCCCCGGCTACTACCCGGATCCGTCCATCCCCGGCTACATCCGGTACTGGAACGGCGCCTCCTGGGTGCCCGGCACCAGCCGACCGGCACCCGCCGAGGGTGAGGCGATGCCGGCCCCGCCGCCGGGCGCCGCCTCCGCCCCGTCCACCGCGCAGCCCTCCGCCGCCGAGGAGACCGGCCCGGTCTTCTTCGACGAGGAGGAGAACTCCGGGCAGGTCGACGGAGAGGCCGAGAGCGACGCCCTCGCCGTGCGCGAGCGCGGCGAGGTGGACGTGGCGACCGCGGACCGGGACGGCCCGAGCCGGCTGCACGGCAACAGCCCCGGCTCGGCCGCCGCGTGGCAGGCCGACACCGCCCACCAGGAGGGCTTCGGCGGCGAGCAGGACCGCCGGGTCTCCTGGGGCTCGGTCCCCCCGCAGCGCGAGGGCGCGGCGCCGGGTTCTCCCGCCGAAGCCCAGCCCTGGGGCGACGGCGCGCCGGCCGGAGCGGAGCAGGAAGGTTCCGAGGCCACCCCCGCCGGGACCGAGCGGCCGGCCGCGCACACCGCGCAGCCCGCCGTCCCGGCCGACGGCACCATGGCCATCCGCGCGATGGGCACCGGCGGGACCGCGGGGGAGCAGTCGGGCACGGCGGCGCCCGACACGGGCCGGGCCGACGGCACGATGGCGATCCGCCTGGACCGCGGCGAGCCCCGCCCGGCGACCGGCTCCCCGGCCGCCCAGCCCCCCGCCACGCAGGGTCCCGCCGACCGGGCCCAGCCCTCGGCGCCCTCCTACGGCTATCCGCAGCAGGGCGCCCCCGGCGTCCCCGGCCAGGGCGGTTACGGCTATCCGCAGCAGGCCGGCCCCGCGACACCGGGTCCGCAGCAGAGTGGTTACGGCTATCCGCAGGCCGGCCCCGCCGCGCAGCAGGGTGGTTACGGCTACCCGCAGCCCGGCCCCGCCGCGCAGCAGAGCGGCTACGGCTACCCGCAGCAGTCCGGCCCGTCGGCCGCGCAGCAGGGTGCCGCAGCCGAAGGCGTCATCCCCTGGAAGCCGCCGGCCGACAACCCCTTCGCGCAGTCCGCACAGGAAGGGCGGCCCGCCTCGCTCGGCCGCCGGATCGCCGCCCGGCTGATCGACACGGTCGTGCTGTGCGCGCTGCTCGCCGGGGTCGCCGTACCGCTGTGGGGCATGGCGGCCGACCACATCGACGGCAAGGTCGAGGCCGCCAAGCAGTCCGGCGTGCAGACCACCGTCTACCTCCTCGACGGCACGACCGGCGGCTACCTCGCCATCGTGATCGCCGTGCTGCTGGTCGTCGGCCTGCTCTACGAGGCGCTGCCCACCGCCAAGTGGGGGCACACGCTGGGCAAGAAGCTCTGCGGCCTGCGGGTGCTGGACATCGAGGCGCACGACACCCCGGAGTTCGCCTCGGCGATCAAGCGCTGGCTGGTGTACGGCGTGCTCGGCGTGCTGGCCGTCGGCGTGGTCAACGTCCTGTGGTGCCTGGTCGACCGGCCGTGGCGGCAGTGCTGGCACGACAAGGCCGCCCGGACGTTCGTGGCCGAAGGCTGAGCTGCCCCGAGGACTGAGCCTTTCCCGAGGAGCTGAGCTTCCCCGAGGACGGCGCCCCTCCCGAGGGCTGAGCTCTCGGAACGGCGGCGCGTGGGCGTGCGCCCCGGAGCGTCGGAGCGCGCCCGCGCACTCCGTACGCACCTTCCGGGCGCGCCGCACTTCCCCCGAACGGCGCACGCCGGATGCGGCGCCCGGTGGTACGCGGTCGACTCGGGCCATGAGTACCGACCAGCCGAGGCCCGGATCCGGCGAGCCGCCGGAAGACGACCCGTTCCTCAAGAAGCCGCAGCACCCCCAGGAGCCGCCGGCGGACAGCGGCGACCCGTACGGCGGCGCACCCCGGGGCCCCGCCGCGGGCGGTCCTTACGGCGGCGGCCCGCCGCCCGGAGGCGGCCCCTACGGTCCGCCCGGTGGCGGACCGTACGGCGGTCCGCCCGGTGGTGGCCCGTACGGCGGTGGTCCGTACGGCGGCGCTCCGTACGGCGGTGGTGACCCCTACGGTGCCGCCGATCCGCTTGCCGGGATGCCGCCGCTCGCGGGCCGCGGCCGGCGGCTGGTGGCGCGGATCATCGACGCCGTCCTCATCGGTGTGCCGGTCGGCCTGATCATGTGGTTCATCGTGGGCGGGGTGGACTACACCGCGACGAACGAGAGCGGCAGGCAGAGCGTGGTCTCCGGCGTCACGATGCTGGCCTACCTGATCTACGAGGGAATCATGCTCACCACCCGCGGCCAGACCGTCGGGAAGATGGCCATGAAGATCAGGGTGGCGATGCTGGAGAACGGGGCGATCCCCACGGCCCAGGCGGGCTGGGTGCGGGCCGCCGTCTACACGCTGCCCGAGGTCATCCCCTGCTGCGGCACGATCTTCTGGCTGCTCAACGTCCTGTGGTGCACCTGGGACAAGCCGTACCAGCAGTGCCTGCACGACAAGGCGGCGCGCACGGTGGTGGTCTCGACCGCCTGACCGTCCCCGCGCGTCACCGGGAGTGTTCGCCGACCCGTGCCTCGGCAGGCCGGGTCGGCGACGTACGCCGTCCCACGAACCCTTCGGGCCGCAGCTGCGCGGCGGCGACGCGCGCCCGGCGGGCCCGTGCCGCGCGCGGCAGCGGCGCCGTGACCGCGACGAGGAGCCCGAGCCCCAGCCCGGCGATGGCGATGACCGCGGCCCCGATGCCCGTCCGGGTCTGCGAGAGCAGCAGCATGGCGAGGGTGGAGAGCACGACGGTGGCCGAACCGTAGGCGAGCTGTGCGGCAGTCGGTCGAGGCATGGCGGGTCCGTCCTCGGAAGCATCAGGGGTGTGAGTCGACTTGGCGCGCCGTCAAAAGACTCTACGGTCCTTACTGCCCGAGCGGAACGTCCGGTAAGCGTGAGTTGACGCACGGTTCCGATGCACGGGGGGCGCACCGAGTCATGATCTCCGTCAACTGTTCGGAATGGCGCGCCCGTTGAGGCGCCCCCCGATGGGTGTCGAGCGTCCGATACCCGTACGCGATGAGCCGAGTAACGTACTTTGCTGACGTGCTCAAATCAAGGTCTGTCTTTTCTCCCGGCGTTCCGGTCAAATGCCCTCAACGACCGTTCATTCATGGGGAGGACAGCGCACCGTGAGATCCCAGAGATTGCTGTTCAGATCGGCCGCCCTGGCCACGGCAACCGCCGCGATCGGGGCGGCCGTTTTCACGTCCGGGGCCGCACAGGCCGACGGCCGTACCGCGGGCGCGAGCGCGCCGAATGATCCGGCACCCGCCGAACGGACGGTGGACCACGACCTGAAGGGCCCGTTCAGCGAACGGCAGGAGGCCCAGCGCGAGGAGGCGCTCCGTCAGGTCATATCCGGCGACGCCAAGGCCACGAAGCGCGGCGGCTCGCAGGTCGTGAAGCTGGACAAGAACAAGTACGTCGAGCTGGCCCGGGAGAAGACCGACAAGATCTTCACCATCCTGGTGGAGTTCGGCGGCAAGGTCGACAACACCACGATGTACGACCCGGACGGCGACGGCCCCAAGCCGCCGGTGAAGAAGTACGGCGGCGAGGCCGGCCCCGCGCACAACGAGATAGCCGAGCCGGACCGTGCGACGGACAACAGCACGGACTGGCAGCCCGACTTCAACCAGCAGCACTACCAGGACCTTTACTTCTCGCACGAGAAGAAGAAGGAGTCCCTGGCGAAGTACTACGAGAAGCAGTCCTCGGGCCGCTACTCGGTCCAGGGCGAGGTCTCCGACTGGGTCAAGGTCGACTGGAACGAGGCCCGTTACGGGTCCAACTACTGCGGCCAGACCAACTGCTCCAACGCCTGGGACCTGATCCGCGACGGCGTGAACCAGTGGGCGAAGGACCAGAAGGCGGCCGGCCGCACCGACGCGCAGATCAAGGCGGACCTGGCGCAGTACGACCAGTGGGACCGCTACGACTACGACGGCGACGGCAACTTCAACGAGCCCGACGGCTACATCGACCACTTCCAGATCGTGCACGCCGGCGAGGACGAGTCCGCGGGCGGCGGCGTCCAGGGCACCAACGCCATCTGGGCGCACCGCTGGTACGCGTACGGCACGGACGCCGGCAAGACCGGGCCGGGCGAGAACCGCGCCGGCGGCACGCAGATCGGCTCCACCGGCATCTGGGTCGGCGACTACACCATGCAGCCGGAGAACGGCGGCCTCGGCGTCTTCGCCCACGAGTACGGCCACGACCTGGGCCTGCCGGACGAGTACGACACCGGCGGCACCGGCGAGTCCTCCGTCGACTTCTGGTCCCTGATGTCCGCCGGCTCCTGGCTCGGCAGGGGCAAGGACGCCATCGGCGACCTGCCCGGCGACATGAGCGCCTGGGACAAGCTGCAGCTGGGCTGGCTCAACTACGACACCGCGCGCGCCGCGACGGAGTCCTGGCACAAGCTGGGCGTCGCCGAGTACAACACCAGGCACAAGCAGGCGCTCGTCGTCGAGCTGCCGAAGAAGGCCGTCACCACCTCGATCGTGAAGCCCGCCGAGGGCTCCAAGCAGTGGTGGAGCGGCATGGGCGACGACCTGAAGAACACCCTCACCCGGTCCGTCGACCTCACCGGCAAGGCCAAGGCCTCCCTGAACCTCAAGGGCTGGTGGGACATCGAGGCGGAGTACGACTACCTGTACGCCGAGGTCTCCACGGACGGCGGCGCGAACTGGACCCCGCTGGACGGCACCGCCAACGGCCGGGCCATCCCGCGCGACGCCGGTGACAAGCCCGCGCTGACCGGCACCGTCGACGCCTACCAGGACCTCGTCTACCCGCTGGACGCGTACGCGGGCAAGAAGATCGACCTGCGGTTCCGCTACCAGACCGACGGCGGCGTGGCCCAGAAGGGCTTCGCGGCCGACGCCCTGAACATCGTGGCCGACGGCAAGCCGCTCTTCACCGACGGCGCCGAGGGCGACGACGCGGGCTGGTCCGCCAAGGGCTTCTCCCGCATCGGCGAGTCCTTCACCAGGGACTACCCGCAGTACTACCTCGCGGAGAACCGCCAGTACGTCTCGTACGACAAGACCCTGCAGACCGGCCCGTACAACTTCGGCTTCGCCTCCACCCGGCCGAACTGGGTCGAGCACTTCCCCTTCCAGAACGGCGTGCTGATCTGGCTGTGGGACACCTCGCAGGCGGACAACAACGTCGGTGAGCACCCGGGCGCCGGCCAGATCCTCCCGGTCGACGCGCACCCGAAGGCCCTCAAGTGGGCGGACGGCAAGCTCATGCGGAACCGCTTCCAGACCTACGACTCGACCTTCACCGCGGCCCGCACCGACGCGCTCACCCTGCACAAGGACGGCAAGCTGGTGCGGATCCCGTCCCAGAAGGGCGTCACGGTCTTCGACGACCGTTACGGGATCTACTACGACAAGCTGAACCCGACCGGTGGTGTGATCGTTCCTGACACCAACACCCGGATCAAGATCTCCAAGGAGGCCAAGGACGGCTCCACGGTGATCGTCGAGGTCGGGCGCTCGGCGAAGAAGTAAGTAAAACCGCAGGTCAAAAGCGTATCGGCCGCCGCCCCCTAGCGGGCGGCGGCCGATCGCGTTTAGATGCCTTCTGCGGCCTTCTTGCTGACACGCAGTCTCACGAGGGGATCCCGACGCATGCCCTGACCCGGCCCGCGCCGGCCGCACGACCATGCACCGACCGCTGCACCGACCATGCACGGGGGAGACATGACCCTGACCGGCTCCGGCTTCATCAGGCTTCCGGGTGGAAGCGTGGTGGTGGCCCTCTCGCTGCCCAGACCGGGCGGCAGCGGCCACCGCGTACGCGTCCTCGTCCACGCCGCGAACCGCCCGCGCGCCCTGACCAGGCTGCGCAACCTCGGCCTGCGCGCCGTCTACCTGCGCGGCAACACCGAGCCGCCCACGCCGGACGAGGTCACCGCCGTTCTGCACCACCCCGACGGCCTGGTCTGGCGGGGTGCCCCGGAGGACGACACGGAGTCCTGGCACCCGATACGGGCGCTGCTCCGCCCGTACGTCCCGGAGCCGCTCAGCCCCCGCTGACCACCGGCTTGCCGGTCAGCTCGGCGCCGGCCTCCCGCAGCTCCGCCACCGCCGCCTCCGTCGTGTGCGGGGCCACGCCCGCCGTCAGGTCCAGCAGGACCCGGGTGCGGAACCCCTCGCGCACGGCGTCCAGGGCCGTGGCCCGCACGCAGTGGTCCGTGGCGATGCCGACCACGTCCACCTCGGTCACGTCGTGCGCGCGCAGCCACTCCGCCGTCGAGGTGCCGTTCTCGTCCACCCCCTCGAAGCCGCTGTACGCCGCGGCGTACTCACCCTTGGAGAAGACCGCGTCGATCGCGCCGGAGACGATCGCGGGCGCGAAGTTCGGGTGGAAGCCGCTGCCCTCCGTGCCGGCGACGCAGTGCACCGGCCAGCTGTGCTCGTAGTCCGGCCGGGTGGAGAAGTGGTCCCCCGGGTCGATGTGGTGGTCACGGGTGGCCACCACGTACTGGTAGCCGCCGCCCGCGGTCTCGCCGACCAGATCGGTGATGGCGGCGGCGATGTCCGAACCGCCCGCCACCGCGAGGCTGCCGCCCTCACAGAAATCGTTCTGTACGTCCACGACGATCAATGCCCGGTGCATGGTGCGGCCTTCCGGATGGGAAATGGGGGACGGGTGGCGGCTGGGAATGCTGTGGCGGCTGTGGGAACTGTGGGGGCTACGACACGCGCCGATGTGACCGAGGGTAGCCACTCACCCGGCGTTCCGGGAGTGGGCGCTGCACGGCGGTTCGCGACACACCGGCAGGCCAGAGGCGCAGGGCGGGGCCACGATGCGCCCCGTCGCGCCCCGCCCACAGGTCGCCTCAGTGGGGTACCTACGTACCGAGGCGCCCCAGGGCGCCGCCTCAGACGTGCTCCGTCGGCAGCACGGCCTCACCGCGCGACAGCTGCATCGCCGACATCGGCAGGCCGGCGCGGGCCGCGATGTGCCGGTCGCGTGCGGCGTCCAGCGGCTCGCGGGCGACCACCTCGCCGCCGCGCACCAGCGGCACCTGCAGCTGCCGGTCGGCCAGCTCGGCGGGCACCGGCCCGGTGCCGACGACCTCGGCCTCGGCCACGCCGTGCTCGTCCCGGCGCCGCGCGGACCACTTCCGGCCCCCCTGGGACGCCTTGCCGCCCATGGACTTCTTCGCGACCGGCCGCAGCGGCGCGTCGGCGCCGTCGCTGTCGGCGCGCGCGACCAGCTTGTAGACCATCGAGCAGGTGGGGTGCCCGCTGCCGGTGACCAGCTGGGTGCCGACGCCGTACGCGTCCACGGGGGCCGCGGCCAGCGAGGCGATGGCGTACTCGTCCAGGTCGCTGGTGACCACGATCCTGGTCTCCGTCGCGCCCAGCTCGTCCAGCTGCTGGCGCACCCGGTGCGCGAGCAGCAGCAGGTCGCCGGAGTCGATGCGGACGGCGCCGAGGCCCGGCCCGGCCACCTCGACGGCGGTACGGACCGCCTCGGCGACGTCGTACGTGTCCACCAGCAGAGTCGTTCCTGCACCGAGGCTGTCGATCTGCGCGGTGAACGCGTCCCGCTCGTTGTCGTGCAGCAGGGTGAAGGCGTGGGCGCTGGTCCCGGCCGTCGGGATGTTGTACCGGAAGCCGGCCGCGAGGTCGGAGGTGGTGTGGAAGCCGCCCACGTACGCGGCGCGGGAGGCGGCCACCGCCGCCAGCTCGTGGGTGCGCCGGGCGCCCATCTCGATGAGCGGGCGGTCGCCGGCCGCCACCGACATCCGGGACGCGGCGGCGGCCACCGCCGAGTCGTGGTTGAGGATCGAGAGGATCACCGTCTCCAGCAGCACCGCCTCGGCGAAGGTGCCCTCGACGCGCAGGATCGGCGAGCCGGGGAAGTAGACCTCGCCCTCGGGGTAGCCCCAGATGTCGCCGCGGAAGCGGTAGTCGGCGAGCCACTGGCGGGTCTGCTCGTCGAGGATCCCCCGGTCGGCGAGGAAGTCCAGGATGGTGGCGTCGAAGCGGAAGTTCTCCACGGCGTCCAGCACCCGGCCGGTGCCGGCCACGACGCCGTACCGGCGGCCCTCGGGCAGCCGCCGGGTGAAGACCTCGAAGACCGAGCGGCGGTCGGCGGTCCCGGACCGCAGCGCGGCCTGCAGCATGGTGAGTTCGTACTGGTCGGTGAAGAGCGCAGTCGACGGCACGGCCACCGGCAGCCCCAGGTCTGCTGTGTTCATACGCTGATGCTACCTCCCTTACTCGTCAGATTGACGATTTCCCTGGGTCATTTGTGCGCGCGCCCTCCCCGGGTGGCAGCATGGGACCCGTGAGTGTCGCACCGACGGAGATCGAACGTCCCGAAACGACCGAAGCACCTTCCGAGGTGACGGAACCCGATGTGCCCTGGGTGACCGTCGTTCACAATGACCCCGTCAACCTCATGAGTTACGTGACCTACGTGTTCCAGGCGTACTTCGGGTACTCCAAGGAGAAGGCACGCAAACTCATGCTCGACGTCCACCGGAAGGGCCGCGCGATCGTGTCCAGCGGCACCCGCGAAGAAATGGAGCGCGACGTGCAGGCGATGCACGGCTACGGCCTCTGGGCGACCCTCACGCAGGACCGCTGATGGCCGGCCACTTCGAAGCCCTGCCCGGCGGGGGAGCGGCGGCCGCCTTCGACGAGGTCGAGATCTCCATCCTGCGCAGCCTGGCCGTCCAGCTGATGGAGCTGGTGGGCCCCGGCGACGAGCCCGCCGAGGGCGCGGACCCGCTGGACGCGCTGTTCGCCGAGGGGCCCAGCGAGCCGCCGTCCGACCCGGCGCTGGCCCGGCTCTTCCCCGACGCGTACGGCGGCCCCGACCAGGTGCCGGACGACGACGCGCGGGCCGCCTCGGCGGAGTTCCGCCGCTTCACCGAGAACGACCTGCGGGCCCGCAAGCGCGAGGACGCCCTGGCGCTCGTCCGCTCCTTGGACGCGCTGTCCGCCGAGGGAGACAAGAAGACCGAGGGCGCCGTGCTGCGGCTGAAGCCCGACGAGTCGCAGCAGTGGCTGGGTGCGCTGAACGATCTCCGGCTGGCGATCGGCACCCGCCTGGAGGTCAGCGACGAGGACGACGGCAGCGAGCTGATCGGCCTGCCGGACGACGATCCGCGCAAGCCGATGGCGATGGCGTACCTCTGGCTGGGCGGGCTGCAGGAGACCTTGATCGAGACGCTGATGCCCTGACCGGCCCTTTCGTCACCGGTACGGCACGTCCGACTACGCACCGGAGGCCGTTCGCTCAGCGGATGCTCAAATCCGGATAACGATCGCATTACTGCGGAGCACGACCATCCTGCACCTTTTGAATTTTGTCCTACTTTCCCTGTTGTGCCCCGCGGTGTCCCGGTAGTACATCCTCGGTGGTCGTGGTAAAAATCCTCGACCTGCCGCCGGTGACGCCACCCCTGTTGCCGCGGGAGCGCTTCGCCGGCCGACCGTCGGCGTGCAGGACTCCATCCGGGGGGATCGGGACCCGATCCGGACAGACCGGGTCGGAATGGAGAAAGGCGCACCACACATGACCTCAGCGCAGGTCGACAATCAGCACGGCGTCACCGACGCCGAAGGGTCTGCCCCCGAAGAGGGCTATCAGCGCGGACTGGGAAACCGGCAGATCCAGATGATCGCCATTGGTGGCGCCATCGGAACGGGCCTGTTCCTCGGGGCGGGCAAGGCGATCTCGAAGGCCGGGCCGAGCATCATCCTCGCCTACGCCATCGTCGGACTCGTCATCTTCTTCATCATGCGGGCCCTGGGCGAGCTCCTCATGTACCGCCCCGTCTCGGGCTCCTTCTCCGAGTACGCGCGCGAGTTCCTCGGGCCCTTCATGGGCTTCGTGACCGGCTGGACGTACTGGCTCTTCTGGGTCGTCACGGGCATCACCGAGGTCACCGCGGCAGCCACCTACGTGCAGTACTGGACGGACGGCATCCCGCAATGGGTGGCCGCCCTGGTCTTCACCGTCGCGCTCTTCGGCATCAACCTGATCTCCGTCAAGCTCTTCGGTGAGCTGGAGTTCTGGTTCTCCATGGTCAAGGTCACCGCCATCATCGGCATGATCCTGATCGGCCTCGGCGTGATCACCCTCGGCTTCTCCGACGCCGGCGACACCGCGTCCTTCAGCCTCCTGTGGTCCGACGGCGGCTTCTTCCCCAAGGGCATCGGCGGCACGCTGATGACCCTGCAGATCGTGATGTTCGCCTTCCTCGCCGTCGAGCTCGTCGGCGTCACCGCGGGCGAGGCCACCAACCCGAAGAAGGTCCTGCCCAAGGCCATCAACACCGTGCCGTGGCGGATCGGCCTCTTCTACATCGGCTCGCTGATCATCATCCTGTCGGTCGTCAGCTGGACCGCGTTCACGCCGAACGTGAGCCCCTTCGTCGCGGCCTTCGCCAAGATCGGCCTGCCGGCCGGCGCCGGCATCGTGAACTTCGTCGTGCTCACCGCGGCGCTGTCCTCGGCCAACTCCGGCATGTACTCCACCGGCCGCATGCTGCGTGACCTGGCCCGCAACGGCCAGGGACCGAAGATCTTCACGTACCTCAGCAAGAACGGCCTGCCCACCCGCGGCACCGCGGTCTCCGTCGCGATGATGCTGGTCGGCGTCTGGATCAACTACCAGTGGCCGGGCGAGGCCTTCAACTACGTCGTGTCCTTCGCCACCATCTCCGGCATGTGGGCCTGGATCGTCATCCTGCTCTCGCAGCTGCGCTACCGGGCCAAGGCCAACCGCGGCGAGCTGCCGCAGTCGGAGTTCAAGGCCCCCGGCGCCCCGTACACCTCGGTCTTCGCGCTGGCCTTCATCTTCATGGTCATCGTGATGATGGGCATCGACCCGGACACCCGGATCTCGCTCTACGCGGCGCCGGTCTGGGCCGCGATCATGGGCATCGGCTACCTGGCCATCAAGCGCCGGGACCCGAACGTGTTCGCGAACAACGGCCCCGCCGACACCACGAAGAAGGGCTGACCCGACCGGGTTCACCTGCCCGCTGTCCAGCATCCGGGCCCGTACGTATCACCAGATGGTACGTACGGGCCCGCCCGCCCGTCGCCCACCACCACCCTTCGTAGGAGCGCTGCGCGCGCCCCTTCTTATGCTGGTCACCATGCTGACCATCACCCGGGCCCTCTACGACCAGATCGTCGAGCACGCCCGCAAGGACCACCCCGACGAGGCGTGCGGGGTCCTGGCCGGCCCGACGCCGGCGCCCGCCGACGGCCGTCCCGAGCGGTTCATCCCGATGCTGAACGCGGCGCGGTCGCCCACGTTCTACGAGTTCGACTCCACCGACCTGCTCAAGCTCTACCGCGAGCTGGACGACCGGGACGAGGAGCCCGTCGTCATCTACCACTCGCACACCGCGACCGAGGCCTACCCGTCCCGCACGGACGTCTCGTACGCGAACGAGCCGAACGCGCACTATGTCCTGGTCTCCACCGCGGACACCGACGACGCCGGCCCGTTCCAGTTCCGCTCCTACCGGATCGTGGCCGGCGAGATCACCGAGGAGGAGGTCGAGGTCGTCGACGCGTACAAGTGACGCGTGACGCCCGTCACCTCCCGCACGGGATCGGCCCCGGCGGCGCACGGCCCGCCGGGGCGTCCCGAATGGGCGCATCCCACATGGTGTCACCGTCCGTCCGCATCCCGAGACCGGGTTCCAAAAGCCGGACCGGGAATCGATACGATGACCGCATGGTTGACCACGACGTGAGCGAAAAGACGCCGAGCTTGCTGCTCGTGGCGCGGCTGCACGTCGACCTGTGCCGCCTCGCCAGCGCGATCTGTCCGCGCCGCGCAGCCGGCTGACCGGTTCCGCCTGCCCGGAGGCAGGCGCCCGGCCGAGACGGCCGGCGGGCCCTGAACGTACGCCCCGCCCGCGTCCCAGGACGCTTTCGCCCGACGCGCCGCAGCGGCGCACTCCAGACTCGCTCTCCGGCCCCTCCGGGAAGCGCCCCAGCCAGCCGACACCAGGAGCATCCTCATGGCCATCGAGGTCCGAATCCCGACCATCCTGCGCACCTACACCGACGGCCAGAAGGCCGTGGAGGGCAGCGGCGACACCCTCGGCGCGCTCTTCGACGACCTGGAGAGCCGGCACGCCGGCATCAAGGAGCGCCTGGTCGAGGGCGAGCAGCTGCGCCGCTTCGTCAACGTCTACCTCAACGACGAGGACGTCCGCTTCCTCGACGGCATCACCACCAAGGTCGCCGACGGCGACAGCGTGACAATCCTTCCGGCGGTCGCCGGCGGCGCTCGCTGATGCGGTACGACAGCCCGCTCGCCGCGGTAGGCAACACCCCCCTGGTGCGCCTGCCGCGGCTGTCGCCCTCCGACGACGTACGGATCTGGGCCAAGCTGGAGGACCGCAACCCCACCGGCTCCGTCAAGGACCGCCCCGCGCTGCACATGATCGAGCAGGCGGAGAAGGACGGCCGGCTCACCCCCGGCTGCACCATCCTGGAGCCCACCAGCGGCAACACCGGCATCTCGCTCGCCATGGCGGCCAAGCTCAAGGGCTACCGCATCGTGTGCGTCATGCCGGAGAACACCTCCAGCGAGCGCCGCGAGCTGCTCGCCATGTGGGGCGCGGAGATCATCTCCAGCCCCGCCGCCGGCGGCTCCAACACCGCCGTCCGGGTCGCCAAGGAACTCTCGGCCGAGCACCCCGACTGGGTGATGCTCTACCAGTACGGCAACCCCGACAACGCGGGCGCGCACTACGCCACCACCGGCCCCGAGATCCTCGCCGACCTGCCCTCCGTCACCCACTTCGTGGCGGGCCTGGGCACCACCGGCACCCTCATGGGCGTCGGCCGCTACCTGCGCGAGCACGTACCCGGCGTCAACATCGTGGCCGCCGAGCCGCGCTACGACGACGTGGTCTACGGCCTGCGCAACCTCGACGAGGGCTTCATCCCGGAGCTCTACGACGAGTCCGTGCTGACCACCCGTTACTCGGTCGGCTCGGCGGACGCGGTACGCCGCACCCGCGAACTCCTCGCCGAGGAAGGCATCTTCGCGGGCGTCTCCACCGGCGCGGCCCTGCACGCCGCCATCGGCGTCGCGAAGAAGGCCGTCAAGGCGGGGGACAACGCCGACGTGGTGTTCGTCGTCGCCGACGGCGGCTGGAAGTACCTCTCCACCGGCGTCTACACCGCCGAGAGCACCGAAGCGGCCATCGAGACGCTGCACGGCCAGCTCTGGGCGTGACAGCGGCACCCTGAAGCCTGCTCTTCCCGAAGGCGCCCGGCCTCGCGGCCGGGCGCCTTCGCGCGCTCCGGGCAGCTAACGGGCCAGGTGCCTGACCCGCCTCCACAGCTGCGGATCGGCGGCGCCCGCGCGGCGCCGGAAGTCGGCCACCGCCACCTCGCGCAACTCGTCCGTCTCCAGGAAGCTCGGCCGGTTCCGCGCGTCGCCCACCGTGCCGGGTGGCAGCGCGATCACGCCGGGCCGCTCGGCGTGGTACCGCGTGGTGATCTTGGCGACCAGCGCGGAGCCGTCCCGCACGGCCAGCACCAGACACGGCCGGTCCTTCGCGGCGGCCGAGTCCTCGAACGGCACCATCGCCCACCAGATCTCACCCGGCTCCGGCAGCACGCGCAGGTCCTTGCCGGGGCGCGTACGGACCGGCCGGTCACCCGGGCGCCGCGAACCGGGCCGGACAGTGGGGCGGCCGTCCCGCGCCGGGCCGCGGCCCGGCCGCCGCCGCTTCGGGCCCCGGTCCGACCGCGCCCGCCCGTCCACGATCGCCGCCACCAGCGCCAGTACGACCACGGCCAGCACCGCCGGCCACCACCATGAGGTGCCCACGCCCGCCTCCTCACTCGCCGCCGCGTACCGCCGTGTGCCGTCGCCCGCAACCGCGGTGGCTCTCTTCGTCAGGTGACCGTACCGACCGGCCCCCGCCCCTCCCGGCACAAAGGCCCACCCGGACTGGTGATTCCGCCCACAGCTCGCCCCGCTGGAGGAGCCACCGGCCCTTTCGCGACTTACCCTCGTGGGCACTGCAACGACTGGTACGGACCGGCCGAGCACGGCCCAAGCCCCGCATGGACCCGCCGCACCGCCCCCCGCCCACGGAGGTTCACGCCCCTATGAAGCTCACTGTCGTCGGATGCTCGGGGTCGTTCCCTTCGACGGAATCGGCCTGTTCGAGCTACCTCCTGGAGGCCGACGGCTTCAGGCTGCTCATCGACATGGGCAACGGTGCCCTCGGCGAGCTGCAGCGCCACTGCGGTCTCTACGACCTCGACGCGGTACTCCTCTCCCACCTGCACGCCGACCACTGCATCGACCTCTGCGGGTACTTCGTGGTGCGCTACTACCGCCCCGACGGCGGCCGCTGCGCCCCGATGCCGGTCTACGGGCCGGCCGGCACCGAACGCCGCCTCACCGCGGCGCACGCCGACCTGCCCACGGACCACGCCATGAGCGAGGTCTTCGACTTCCGCACCCTGACGCCCGGCACCTTCACCGTCGGCCCGTTCACCATCCGTACGGAAGCGGTCAGCCACCCGGTGGAGGCGTACGGCTTCCGCATCGAGCACGGCGGCCGGTCGCTCACGTACTCCGGGGACACCGGCGTCTGCGAGTCGCTGCACTCGCTCGCCGAGGACACCGACTTCTTCCTCTGCGAAGCGTCCTTCACGCACGGCAAGGAGGACATCCCCGACCTGCACCTCAACGGCCGCGAGGCCGGCGAACACGCCGCCCGCGCCCGCGCCGGCCGCCTGGTCCTCACCCACATCCCGCCGTGGACCGACCCCGGCATCAACCTCCGCGACGCCCAGGACGTCTTCAACGGCCCGGTCGAGGTCGCCAAGGCGGGCGCGGTGTACGAGATCTGACCCCGCATACGCCGAAGGCCCCCGAAACCGTGCGGTTCCGGGGGCCTACTGCCGTACGGGCGGGAGCTACTTGGTGAGCTCGGCCTCGGCGGCCGCCGATTCCTCCTCGTCCTCGCGCCCCGGAGTCTTGATGTTGAACTTCGAGATCGCGAAGCGGAAGACGAAGTAGTACACCGCTCCGAAGGCCAGGCCGATGGGGATGATCATCCATGGCTTGGTCGCGAGGTTCCAGTTGAGGATGTAGTCGAAGAGACCGGCGGAGAAGCCGAACCCGTCGTGCACACCCAAGCTCCACGTGGCGAACATCGCCACACCGGTGAGGACCGCGTGGATGATGTACAGCAGCGGCGCGATGAACATGAAGGTGAACTCGATCGGCTCCGTGACACCGGTGACGATGCTGGTGAGCGCGATGGAGAGCATCATGCCGCCGACGACCTTGCGCCGCTCGGGGCGGGCGCTGTGCACGATCGCCAGGGCGGCGGCCGGCAGGCCGAACATCATGATCGGGAAGAAGCCGGAGGTGAACTGGCCGGCGGAGCCGTCGCCCGCGAGGAAGCGCGGGATGTCGCCGTGCACGACCTGGCCGGCGGAGTTGGTGAAGTCACCGACCTGGAACCAGAAGAACGTGTTCAGGAACTGGTGCATGCCGACCGGGATCAGCGCACGGTTGAAGAGACCGAAGAGACCCGACCCGACGGAGCCAAGGCCGATCAGCCAGTCACTGAAGGCGTTGAGCGCGTCGCCCACGGGGCCCCAGACGAGCCCGAGCAGCACACCGACGATCACGCCGATGAAGGCCATGAGGATCGGCACCAGCCGGCGGCCGTTGAAGAAGCCCAGCCAGTCCACCAGCTTGGTGCGGTGGAAGCGCTGCCAGACGACGGCGGCCAGCAGACCCATCACGATGCCGCCGAGCACGCTCGGGTTGGGCGGCGTGCCGGCCGGGGCGGCCTTGGTGACGGTGCCCTCCATCGGGAAAGCCGTCAGCACGTTGTGGTAGACGAGGAAACCGGCCACGGCGGCCAGTGCGGTGGAGCCGTCGGCCTTCTTGGCGAAGCCGATGGCGATGCCTATGCAGAACAGCAACGGCAGCCCGAGGGAGGCGTCCAGCAGCGCCCCGCCGGCGCTGTTGAAGACGGCCGCCACCTTGTCCCAGCCGAGGCCCTTCTTGCCAAAGATGTCGTCCTGCCCGAGGCGCAGCAGAATGGCTGCCGCGGGCAGCACGGCGATCGGCAACTGCAGGCTGCGTCCGATCTTCTGCAAGCCCTGCAGCAGGCCGGCACCCCGCTTCTTTGCGGGAGTCGCCTTAGCGGTGGCCGTACTCATCGGATTCCTCCTGGTGAGGCGGGCTCGGGGGAAAGGGGCAGCCCGCACGTCTGGTCTACACCACTCAGTGGTTTAGACCATTACTAGCATGCCGGTGCGCCTCTTAGGAATCCTTTGTGGCGAGCGAAAGCGGGGCTTGCGGGAGGATCTCCGGGGCTTTCCGGGCGCTCGCTCCGAAAGCGAAGTGTTCCGATCGTAAGGCGTGGCGGTGAGCGGGCCGCCCGCGGCGAGGTGGAGCGTATGTCCGTAATGCACCCTCCGCAGCGCACTGACTGCTCAGTGTGACGCAATGAACAATCTTGACGCCCGTCCCCTTGTCGCCGGCTGTCGCCTCCGGCGGTTGCGGCCGGCGCGTCCGGCGCGCCTGTCAACTCTGCGCCCTGGCGCGGTAATTGAGGGCGCGGAGAATTTCACCTATTTGAAATGCGGACCAATTGCTTGCTCGGCGAGCGGGCAGCGGCTTCTTGGGCAAATGAAGCCGCTTGACCCGGGGGCAAAGAAATACGCAAGATCATCTTGACCGAGGACGGCCGACCGGGCCGTCCTGATGTGAATCGAAAGGGGGCCTCCATGAGTCTTGAAGATCTCCGGGGGTTGGGGCTGACCGCCCTTGGCGACGATGCGGCTGCGACGGTGGCGGCCGGTATGAACAAGGCGCAGTGCGCCTGGCTCTACAGCAACATCGTCAGCGGTAACAACTACATGTACGGCAGCGCCAGCCCGGCCGGCTACGTGAACCTCTACAAGAGCCAGTGCAAGGGCAAGGGGCCGAAGCTCGCCTCCTGAGGCGGCGCACGGCTGACTCTTCCGGCTCCCCGCGACCCGGTCTCATCGGACATGGGTCGCGGGGAGCTCTGCGTACCGTATGTAAAAGGAGTTCCGGTGGGGTGGCAGCGCTTCCACACGCATCAACAGGGCGAGACCGACTGCGGCCCCGCGGCAGCGCGCATGATTCTCAAACGGCACGGCATTCTCGTCGACACGGCCGTTCTCCGGGAATCGGTCGGTCTGGGCCACGGTGGCGCCAGTCTCCTGCGACTGCATGAGGTACTCAAAAGCTACGGAGTCGACTCGCTCCTGCTGCGACTGAGTACGCCGGAACTCCGCACCGCCGTCCGTACGGCAGGGCCCGCCATTGCCGTCGTTGATGAGGAAGGCATTTACCACTTCGTCGTGGTCCACGCCGTCGACGACGACGGATTCGTCGTCAGCGACCCGGAAATGTACCGGCCCCGGCACATCGCCACGGCGGACTTCGACGCCTGGTTCAGCGGGGAGGTCCTGGTCAGCGAGGTCCCGGACGCAGGAATCAGCCGACGAGCGATCTTGCGCCAGGCCGCGGCCGCCGGCACCGTCTGGCAGATCGTGCGTGAACACAAGAAGATGCTGGCCCTGACCGCACTTCTCACCGGGCTGACATCCGCTCTGGTCATGTTCAGTTCGACCATGTTCCTGCAAGTGGCCATCGACAGGTATGTGCCGGATGGCGCCACACAGGCCATCGCCGTCGCCGCGCTGGGCGCTGTCGCGGTCTGCGTCGCGGCAGCCGTGCTGCAGTACATCCGCGGCCGCTTGCTCGTCGCCCTCGGGCAGCGCCTCCAGCGCGAGCTCGCGCAGCGGTACGTGCGCAAGCTGATGCGTCTGCCCGCCTCCTTCTTCCTCGCCCGGCGGACCGGCGATCTCGTGAGCCGGTTCAATGATGTGCAGGCAGTGCAGGGAATGGTGGTCACGGTGACCGTGGGTGCCGCCATCGACATGTGCACGGTCCTCTTCTCGGGCGCGTTCCTGCTGGCCTCCACGCCCCTCCTGTTCGCGGTGCTGCTGCTGCCCACCGCGGTCGACGTCGTGACGTCCTGGTACATCTACGCGTCGGTCCGCGAGCAGTCCGAGGAAGTGCTGCAGCGCGACGCTTCGATGAAGGCGGAGGCCTCGGCAGTCCTCGCCGGGCAGCTCGATGTCATCGCACTCGGAAAGCGAGAGTTCGCGCGGACACGCATAGAGAAGCAGCTGACGCGGCGCATCGGAGCCGAGATCCGGCTGGGGCGGCTGGAGAACGTGAACTCCGCGGTCAAACTGCTCAACCGCGGAGTGTTCACGGTGGTCGTGGCATGGATCGGCTTGCTGCAGGTGCACAGCGGTCAGATCATGCTCGGCCAGCTGATGAGCTTCTTCACCCTCGCCGGATACTTCCTCACCTCCACAGAAGAGCTGGCCGCCCTGCAGGTGGCGCTGCAGCGGGACGCCGCGGCTCTCGGCCGGTACCGGGATGTGCTCTGCCAAGCCGAAGCGCCAGGACCGGGCACGGGGGAAGACGCACAGACTCCCCTGCCGGCCACTGCCCGGCTCGAAGTGAAGAACGTGTCACTGCGCTATCCGGGTAGCGCCGCCGAAGCGGTGGCCGGCGTGACTTTCGATGTTCCGGAGAATGCCACCGTGCTGGTGCGGGGTGGCAACGGATCGGGCAAAAGCACCGCACTCAAGGCCGCGGCCGGGATATTCGGCGATTATCGAGGAAAGATAACGCTGGACGGGACGGATATAAGGGAAATCCCGGAGAAAGTCCTCAGGAGTCGGGTTCTCTATGTTTCGGAGAATCCGATCGTTTTCTCGGCCTCGGTGCGGGAGAATCTGACGCTCGGCACGGAGCGTAGCGACCAGGAAATCAGCGAAGCCTGCCGCATCGCGCGCTTCGACGAAGTCATCGCACGCTTCACCAACGGGCTCGACGACTACCTGAACGAAGCAGGAGTGCAGCTGTCCAGAGGAGAGACGCAACGTCTCTCGGTCGCGCGGGCGGTCCTGCAGAGTCCGCAGATATACATCTTCGACGAAACGTTCTCCGGAGTGGACGAGTCGACCTTCGCCCGGATATGGCAGGACCTCGGCGCTGTCCCCGGCGCAAAGGTGCTCGTCTCCCACAGGGCCGTACCGGAAATCACTTTCGACTCGATCGTCTCCCTGGATTCCGGAAAGACTGAGGTGGCTGCCCGATGACCGCTGACAACGCCGTGCTGCTCGTGCGGGACATCGTCTCCCGTGCGCGCACGCTCAGGCAGCGAGGAAGCGCTGACCCCCTCGCACGTGATCTGGCCGCCATCAGTGATCTTCCCGATGTCCTGGGGAACGCGCCGGTTGCCGCACCGGCCTACGAACAGGTCGCCGCTGCGTACGGGCAGCGGCCGCCCCTTCCCGTCGTCGCCGTGCTGCTGACCCGCAACGAAGAGGAACGCATAGCGCGCACCGTCGCCTGCATGGCCGGAGACGTGGACCGGATCATGGTCATCGATGCGGAGTCGACCGACGGCACGGTCGAGGCCGCTGCCGGGGCCTGCGGAGACGACACCCCCCTGGTCTCCGTCGTCCGCGAGTGGCAGGACGACTTCGCGGCGCAACGCAATCACGCCTTCGAACTCTTGGAGAGTGGGTGGCTGCTCTTCATCGATGCGGACGAACAGCTCGCTCCCCACCACTCCGGAATGCTCCGGCCCGCCCTGCGTGCGCTGGACCACCTCCTGCCCGACGGCAGCTTCTCCGTATCGCCCCGGATCGTGGACGTGGACAGCGGAATGTCCTACACGCACACCGGCAGGGGAGTGCGGGCCGAGTCGGCGCTGCGGTTCCGGGGACGCATCCACGAACGACTGTTCGCAGCGGGTGGCGAAGCGCCGCCCACCGTCCGGCTGGACATCGATTTCCTGCACCACGGGTACACCGCCCACGACATCGCAGCGAACGGGAAGCGCGAGCGGGACGGTCGGCTCATTGGTCTGTGTCGCGCGGAGGAGCCGGAGAATCCCAAGTGGGCCTTCTACGCCGCTCGCGAGACGATCGCCGCCGGAGTGACGGACAGCGCCACGGTGAACGCGGCGTACGACGCCTTCCGCGACTCCCTGCAGCTGTACCGGAACCCCGAGCTCACCGACTATGAGACCGAACGGTTCGAGGAAGCCTGGAGTCTCCTCTGCGACCTGGCCATCAGGGGCGGCGACGAACGGCGGATCGCGGAGTGCCTCGACATCGTCCGTTCCGCCGGGCGGACGGCCGAAGCGGCGTACTACGCGTCACTCCTGGAAGGCAGCCGCCACATCGCAGGACTCTCCCTCCTCGTCGACCGCCTGTCCGCCGCGGCCGGGAGCGGGGGCGGCGCCCCGGACCTTCTCCAGAGCAAGATGCTCGACCTGCAGGCGACGCTGGCGCTCGCCTGCGGCCGCTACGACTGCGCGGAGCGCTCGTACGCCGCGGCACTGCAAGGAGGCGGCGGAGACAGTGCCCGCCGGACTCTCGACGCACTCCGTCGGCTCGTCGACCGCCTGCCCTGAGGAGTTCCGCCCGGACCGGGGCCGGCTACCGTTTCGTCACGTCTTCCGCGTCTTCCTCCGGTTCACGGCCCGGGGTCGCCAGATCGAACTTCGTGATCACGAAGCGGAAGACCACGTAATAGACCACCGCGAAACACAGGCCGATCGGAATGATCAGCCACGGCTTGGTCGCCAGACCCCAATTGATGACGTAGTCGATCAGGCCCGCCGAGAAACTGAACCCGTCGTGCACCCCCAGCGCCCACGTCACCGCCATCGACACACCCGTCAGCACCGCGTGCAGCGCGTACAGCACCGGCGCCACGAACAGGAACGAGTACTCGATCGGCTCCGTGATCCCCGTGACGAACGACGTCAGGCCGACCGACAGCATCATGCCCGCGATCTCCTTGCGCCGGTGCTTCTTCGCGCAGTGCGTGATCGCCAGCGCCGCCGCCGGCAGCGCGAACATCATGATCGGGAAGAAGCCGGAGGTGAACTGGCCCGCACTCGGATCACCCGCCAGGAACCGGTTGATGTCACCGTGCACCACCGTCCCGTCCGGCTTCGTGAAGTCGCCGAACTGGAACCACATGAACGTATTCAGGAACTGGTGCATGCCGATGACCAGCAGCGCACGGTTCGCCACACCGAAGATCCCGGACCCCGTCGCGCCCAGGTCCACCATCCACCTGCTGAAGCTGGTCAGCGCGTCACCGATCGGCGGCCACACGAACAGGCAGATCACCGCGAAGGCCAGCGCCACGAACGACATGATGATCGGTACGAGCCGACGGCCGTTGAAGAAGCCCAGCCAGTCCACCAGCCTCGTACGGTGGTACCGCTGCCAGAACCACGCCGACAGCAGCCCGATCACGATGCCGCCGAACACACCCGGATTCTGGTACGTCGCGGGCGCCCCCGTACCGTCCTTCGCCACGCACGCGCCGCCCAGCGGCCCACCGCTCACGAACGTCGCCCCGCCCGTGCAGTCCTCCGGGAACTGATGCAGCACGAAGTAGTAGACGAGGAATCCCGCCACCGCCGCCAGCGCCGTCGAGCCGTCCGCCTTCTTCGCCATGCCGATCGCGACGCCGACACAGAACAGCATCGGCAGCCCGAGCGAGGAGTCCAGCAGCGCGCTGCCCGCGCCCATGAACACCTTCGCCACGTCCTCCCAGCCCAGCCCGTCCGTGCCGAAGACGTCCGGCTGCCCGAGCCGGTTCAGGATGCCCGCGGCCGGCAGCACCGCGATCGGCAGCTGCAGGCTGCGCCCCATCTTCTGCAGGCCCTGGAACAGCCCGCCGCCCCACTTCTTCTTCGGCGCCGCCGCCGCGTCCGAACTCATCCGCAACCTCCCGGCCGCCGGCCCCGCGACGGCCGACTCGTGCTTGCCGCATACTGGTGGTGTAGACCATTCGTAGTGGCGCTACGGGATCTCCCGAACGCACCACCGGGTGGTCGCCATCATTCGCCAGGCAGCGGACAAACGCCCGTCCAACAGGGCTGAACGTGCGTTACCGTGTGGAATCCTTCGGCACCATCGCCGACGGCCGAGACAAGCAGGAGTGGACATGGCCAGCAAGGCTGAGAAGATCGTCGCCGGGCTCGGTGGCCTCGACAACATCGAAGAGGTCGAAGGCTGCATCACCCGCCTTCGCACCGAGGTCGTCGACCCCTCCCTCGTCGACGAAGCCGCCCTGAAGGCCGCCGGCGCCCACGGCGTCGTGAAGATGGGCACCGCCATCCAGGTCGTGATCGGCACCGACGCCGACCCCATCGCCGCCGACATCGAAGACATGATGTGAGCGTCGAAGACTTGATCTGAGTATCGCGCCGCGAAGCCGCGAAGCCGCGTTAGCCGCGATGTGCGCTGAGCCGCCGCGCTCCGGCCGAAGGCCCCGCCCCGGTTCGTACGTGCGTACGCATCCGGAACGGGGCCTTCGGCATTCCCGATAGGCTCGACCCCATGTCTCGCATCGACGGCCGCACCCCCGAACAGCTCCGCCCCGTCACCATCGAACGCGGATGGAGCAAGCACGCCGAGGGCTCCGTCCTCATCTCCTTCGGCGACACCAAGGTCTTCTGCACCGCCTCCGTCACCGAAGGCGTCCCCCGCTGGCGCAAGGGCAGCGGCGAGGGCTGGGTCACCGCCGAATACTCCATGCTCCCGCGCTCCACCAACACCCGCGGCGACCGCGAATCCGTCCGCGGCAAGATCGGCGGGCGTACGCACGAGATCTCCCGCCTCATCGGCCGCTCGCTGCGCGCCGTCATCGACTACAAGGCCCTCGGCGAGAACACCATCGTCCTGGACTGCGACGTCCTCCAGGCCGACGGCGGCACCCGCACCGCCGCCATCACCGGCGCCTACGTCGCCCTCGCCGACGCCGTCGCCTGGGCCCAGGGCAAGAAGCTCATCAAGGCCGGCCGCAAGCCGCTGACCGGTACTGTCTCCGCCGTCTCCGTCGGCATCGTCGACGGCGCCCCGCTCCTCGACCTCTGCTACGAGGAAGACGTACGCGCCGAGACCGACATGAACGTCGTCTGCACCGGCGACGGCCGCTTCGTCGAGGTCCAGGGCACCGCCGAGGCCGAGCCCTTCGCCCGCGACGAGCTCAACGCCCTCCTCGACCTCGCCGTCGCCGGCTGCGCGGACCTGGACAAGGCCCAGCGGGAAGCGCTGGACCGGACCCTCTGAGAGGCACCGCGCCTGCGCCTGTCGAGGGCGGGGCGCCGGGGCCGCGGCCTGCCGGTGGTTCCGGTGGGCCGCCCGGCCCGCCCGGTGATCTGTGACGTTCCCCTCGTGGGATCTGCATCTCTAGGAATGACCGCAGCGCAGGCGCAAGGTGGGACATGCACCCCCGTATCTCCCCGTACCCCTACGGAGTGCGCGTCCCCAGCTCCCCACGACGAGGAACACCACCGTCATGCCTGCTGAAGCCGCTGCCGCCGCCCTCGACGCGCCCGCCGCCCGCACCGGCGGCCCCAAGGACGACAAGCCCTGGATGGAACACCTCGTCGGCTGGACCCTCGTGGTCGTCCTGGCCATGTTCCTGACCCAGACCGGCCTGATCACCGGACTCGGCTGAGCCCCGGCCGGCCGCACGGCACGAAGACGTCACGACAACGCCGCGAATTCGGCGGGTTCGGCAACCAAAACCGCGCGCCAGGCGTTCCTCCCTTTACCTGTTCATTGCCAAGGGAGGGCCCCGCTCATGTCCGCGTACCGCTTTGCCCGCCGTCGCCGTTCCTTCGGATCGGGCGCCGCGCCGCGGCCTGCCCGCCGCCGTACGGCCATGACGGCCGCCTCCGCCGCGGCGGCCCTCGCTCTCGCCGTCCCCGCGCTCTCCGCCTGCAGCGCGGTCGAGACGGCCCTGGACTGCGCCCAGACCGCCACCGCCATCGGTCAGAACGTCGACAACCTCCAGCAGGCCATCTCCAACGGCGCCGACAACCCGGCGGAGGCCCAACAGGCCCTCGACAAGATCGACAAGAACCTCGACGCCCTCGGCGACAAGAGCGACAACGCCGACATCGGCAAGGCCGTCGACGACCTCTCCCGCGGCGTCAAGAACGCCCAGCAGGACCTGGACCAGGGCAGGACCCCCGACACCACCGCCATCCGGTCCGCCACCTCGGAACTCACCAAGATCTGCACCCCGGGCTGAGCGGTCCGCGGGCCCGCGGACGGATGTGTGCCGCGGATGGAGGTGTGACGAGAACGCGTACGGGGCGACCGCCCGCCCCGTACGCGCGACCGCCGCGGCGGGGTGTCGTTCGCCCCACCGGG
This sequence comes from Streptomyces niger, assembly GCF_000718305.1. Taxonomy (GTDB): domain Bacteria; phylum Actinomycetota; class Actinomycetes; order Streptomycetales; family Streptomycetaceae; genus Streptomyces; species Streptomyces niger. Next base: position 369,772 of record NZ_JOFQ01000011.1, on the reverse strand, counting down.
CATTCCCACCGCACATGGCCGGGATAATCGCTCACCATGAAGCACCAGCGTTTGATCCTCGCCACCCGCAACGCCGGCAAGATCACCGAACTCCGCGCCATCCTCACCGAGGCCGACCTCGACATCGAGCTGGTCGGCGCCGACGCGTACCCGGACGTCCCCGACGTCAAGGAAACCGGCGTCACCTTCGCCGAGAACGCCCTCCTCAAGGCCCACGCCCTCGCCCAGGCCACCGGCCACCCCGCCGTCGCCGACGACTCCGGCCTCTGCGTCGACGTCCTGAACGGCGCCCCCGGCATCTTCTCCGCCCGCTGGGCCGGCCGCCACGGCGACGACCAGGCCAACCTCGACCTGCTCCTCGCCCAGCTCTCCGACATCGCCGACGAACACCGCGCGGCCCACTTCGCCTGCGCCGCGGCCCTCGCCCTCCCGGACGGCACCGAGCGCGTCGTCGAAGGCAAGCTGGAGGGCACCCTCCGCCACGCCCCCGCCGGCTCCGGCGGTTTCGGCTACGACCCGATCCTCCAAGTCGAAGGCGACACCCGCACCTGCGCCGAACTGACGGCCGACGAAAAAAACGCCATCAGTCACCGAGGCAAGGCGTTCCGCGCCCTGGCCCCGGTGGTCCGCGAGCTGTTGGGCTGATCGGCAGCCGTGCAGCAACGCCGAAAGCCCGGTCTCGCTCATGCGAGATCGGGCCTTCGAAAAACCAAGGTCACTGCTGGTGCGGCCGGTGGGATTCGAACCCACACGGGCTATCGCCCACGAGCTTCTAAGGCTCGCATGTCTCGCCTATTCCATCACGGCCGCTAGCCGCCAGCCATGGTACCGGCTGGCGGCTTCAGTGGGGCCCCGGTGGGGTCAGCGGGCACCGCGGCGCCAATCACCTCCCCTGCACCAGGTGCTGGTGACCGCATGGCAGTTGGGGCAGAGCAGGCGCAGGTTCTCGGCCCGGTCGTCGCTCCAGTCGCCGTTGATGTGGTCGACCTCCAGCGTCATCGGCCTCCCGCCCCAGGTCGCCCCCGTTCCGCACTCGATACAGCGCTCGGGCACTCCGATCTGCTCGAGAGCGCGCCGGAGCAGCCCCGATTGTGTGCGGTGCCTTCCGTCGTGTTTCACCAAGATGCGCTCAGGCGGTTTCCTGGGCGTGGGGCCCGGTCTTCCGCGCTGGTGCGCCTGCCCCAGGAAGTGGCTCGTACTGGTGCCCTCTTCCGCGACCCATTGATGGAACAGAGCCCGGGCGGCGCGATTGTTCACCGGTTTGCCGAGGTGCCGAAGGGCCGCTGCTATGGAGACCGACGCGTTGACGGCTTCTTGCAGTGCCTCTTTGGTAGGGCGCGAGTGGGTCGTACGTCGTGGCGTGTGATCAAAGTGCGAGATATCGATTCCGAAGCGATCGAAGCGCTTCACCAGATGCCGTCGCACGCCGCGGTAGACATGGCCGCCGCAATAGGCGATGACTTCCTCGATGCTGCTGCAACAGCGTGCCGCTTCCGTCAGGAGCTCGCGTGTGTATTGGACGCTGACGCTCATCGCGGCACCCCGGCCCATGAGCTCTGGCCCCTTTTGTTGCGCCCACGGTAGGAGTCGGTCGTGGAATGGCAGTTCGGGCAGAGCAGGCGCAGGTTCTCCAGGCGGTTGTTTCGCCAGTTGCCATCGATGTGGTCCACCTCCAGCGGAAGCGGGCAGCCGCGCCAGAGCATGCCCGTTCCGCAGAGGGAGCAGCGCTCGGACACACCGCGGTTCAGCATGGCCAGCTTCAGCCGATCGGGGTCCGCGCGGCGGGCGTTCGCTGGATCCTGCTCAACGAGAAGTTCTTCGATGGTGCGCCGTCGGTGCGAGGTCCGCTTCGTACGTCCTCCTGCGCCAAAGTGCGACGTGTCGATCCCCAACGCACGTAACCGACGGCTGATGTGGGCGTGGTTGCCGCCGACGGGATCGAGGCCGAGATGGTGGAGGACCTCGTACACGCTGGTCGAGGCGGTCACGGCCGCTTCGAGAACTTCCTTGGTCCAGCGGGTGCCCTCCCGTTCGAAGTGTGACGTGTCGATGCCCAAGGCCTTCATCCGCGTGCGGAGGTAGCGGCGGGACGGGCCCTTGGGGTCCACGCCGAGGTGGCGTAAGGCTTCCGAGAGGGTGCGGGAGGCGGCTGCGGCCTGGGAGAGGCGGGCGTGGGTGTACGGACTGCTGGGCACGATCTTTCCCCCGTTCGGTGACCGGTCGCCTTGGTGTCGATGTCGGTGTCGGCGGCCGGTTGTTCCTTTCTCGAATGGGCTAACGAGGGAAGTGGGGGGCGGTTACGCAGAGTTGTCGCGAAGAGTAGAAAAAATGCCCCGGCCGATCCCGGCCGGGGCATTTCGTGGAGCTGCGAGGTGTCAGAACCGCGGGTCCGGGCTCTGGGCCGTGACCATTTCGACGGCTTCCTCGTGGGTGGCTACCGAGGGCGGGGAGCCTTCCAGGGGCTGCTGGGCGGTTTCCTTCATGCAGAGCACGGCGATGACGCCGATCAGGGCCGCGCCCATGGCGTAGTACGCCGGGATCATCTGGTTGCCGTGGAAGCCGGCCATCAGGGCCTCGATGACCAGGGGGGTCGTGCCACCGAAGAGGGAGGTGGAGAGGTTGTAGCCGATGGAGAGGGAGCCGTACCGGACGTTGGTCGGGAAGAGGGCCGGGAGGGCCGCCGACATCGTGCCGAGGAGGCAGACCAGGGAGAAGCCCATCAGGAGCATGCCGACGCAGATGAGCAGCAGGTTGCCGGTCCCCACCAGGAGGAAGGAGGGGATGGAGAGGACGAAGAAGCCGAGCATGCCGGCCATGAGCAGCGGCTTGCGGCCGAAGCGGTCGTTGAGGCGGCCGACGAAGTTGATGACCAGCATCAGGACGACCATGGTGCCGAGCAGTACCAGCAGGCCGTGCGACTCCGAGTAGTGGAGCGTGGAGGAGAGGTACGTCGGCATGTACGACAGCAGCATGTAGTCGGTGATGTTGTACGCGCCGACCAGGCAGATGCAGAGGATCAGGGCGGGCCACTGCTGGGAGAAGATCTCGCCGATCTTCTTCTTGGGCTGGTTCTCGGAGAGGTGGGAGAACTCCGCCTCTTCCTCGCCGGCCGAGCCGGACGGGGAGTGCGTCTGGCTGGCTTCCAGCTTCTGGAAGGCGGGGGTCTCGTCGAGCTTCATCCGCAGGTAGAGACCGACGAGGCCGAGGGGGCCCGCGACCAGGAAGGGCAGGCGCCAGCCCCAGCTCTCCATGGTGTCGGAGCCCAGGAAGGTGTTGAGGAGCAGGACCAGGCCGGCGGCGCCGGTGTAGCCGGCGAGGGTGCCCATCTCCAGGAAGCTGCCGAAGAAGCCGCGCTTCTTGTCGGGGGCGTACTCGGCGATGAAGGTGGAGGCGCCGCCGTACTCGCCGCCGGTGGAGAAGCCCTGGACCAGGCGGAAGAGGATGAGCAGGACCGGTGCCCAGAAGCCGATGGTGGCGTACGAGGGGATCAGGCCGATGCAGAAGGTGCCCACGGCCATCATGATCATGGTGAGGGCGAGGACCTTCTTGCGGCCGATGCGGTCGCCGAGGGGGCCGAAGTACGCGCCGCCGATGGGGCGTACGAGGAAGGCCACCGCGAAGGTCGCGAACGAGGACAGCAGGCTCGCGGTGTCGCTGCCGCTGGGGAAGAAGACGTGGCCGATCGTGACGGCGAGGTAGCTGTAGATACCGAAGTCGAACCACTCCATCGCATTACCGACGGCGGCGGCCTTCACGGCGCGCTTCACGGTCCGTTCGTCGGTGATCGTGATGTCGGTGCGGCGGAGCTTGGGGTTCCTGCGGCGGTTGATGGCGCGGAAGAGCGCGCGGTGGCGCCGGACCGCCTCAGGGTCCAGGTCGGCCCCGGACGTGGCATCGGTACTGCCGGTCGTCACGAGTGCGGGTCCTCTCGCTCGGTCGGTCCGCGCACTGCGCGGTGGGCTCGTTTCGAAAGGGGCGTCTGCGCGGTTACGGAGCCGGTCAAACCACTTTGGCGGCAGAACGTGGTTTTCGTCACTCGGTGTAGGCCGTTTAGGGCGGGTGTGACGTGGTTGTGCCGGTGGTGTGGACGGGGGCGTGGAGGCGGTCGGAGGGGGAACCGCGCGGCCTCCCACCGGGACCTGTGCCCGGTGGGAGGCCGCGCGAAGCTGATCCGGACGCTTGGGGTCCGGCGGTGGGTGCTGCAGCGAGTGGCTCCGGACGCTTCGGATCCGGCGGTGGGTGCTGCAGCGAGTGGCTACAGCCCGAGGTCCTTGATGATCTTGGCGACGTGGCCGGTGGCCTTGACGTTGTAGAGGGCGCGCTCGACCTTGCCCTCCTCGTCGACGATGACGGTGGAGCGGATGACGCCGGTGACGACCTTGCCGTAGAGCTTCTTCTCGCCGTAGGCGCCGTAGGCCTCCAGGACGGACTTGTCGGGGTCGCCGAGGAGGGTGACCTTCAGCTCCTCCTTCTCGCGGAACTTGGCGAGCTTCTCGGGCTTGTCGGGGGAGATGCCGATGACGTCGTAGCCGTGGCCGGCCAGGAAGTCGAGGTTGTCGGTGAAGTCGCAGGCCTGCTTGGTGCAGCCGGGGGTCAGGGCCGCGGGGTAGAAGTAGACGATGGTCTTGCGGCCCTTGTGGTCGGCGAGCGAGACCTGCTTGCCGTCCGCGTCGGGGAGGGTGAAGGCGGGGGCGGTGTCGCCGGGCTGCAGTCGCTCGCTCATGGCTCTCCTCAAGGTGGGTCGGTGACCGTGCCGACCTCGGTGGTCACGTGTGCTGCCCCGAGGTTACTGAGGTCCGCCGACAGGCCTTCATGCCCTCGGCCGGTTCGTCTCTTTGTACGCCGCGTGGGCGCGCTGATCGGGGGTGCCGTGGCGCGGTTCGGCGGGTGAGCTGACAGACTGTCCATCAGGAACCATCAAGACGTGTACTCACCGGCCGAAACGACGGAGGCAGCGCGGTGTCGGATGCCAGGACCCCTGCGCAGATCGAGGCGGACATCGTCCGCCGGCGGCAGGAGCTCGCCGTGACGCTCGACGAGATCGGCGTGCGGCTGCACCCCAAAACGATCGTCGGCGACGCGAAGGCGAAGGCGGCGGCGGCCGTGGACCGTACGGCCGGGCGGGCGTACGTGGTCGCCAACCGCGCGGTCTCCGACGTCCGCTCGCAGCTGGTGTCGGAGGACGGCGCGCCGCGGATGGAGCGGATCGTTCCGGTGGCGCTGGTGGCGGTCGGCCTGGTGGGGCTGCTGGCGATGGGCGCGCGGAAGCGCCGTTCGTAGCGGAAGCGCCGTTCGAGGGGGCGTCGTCGGGGGCGTTGAGGCCGGGCCGGGGTCCGCTGCGGGGGCGGGTACAGGTACGGTCTTGCCGTGAGCCCGAACAACACTCAGGACACCCACGACAAGCTGCCGATCCGGATGCTGCACGACCGGGTGCTCGTCCGTACCGATATCGCCGAGGGCGAGCGCCGCTCGACCGGCGGCATCGTCATTCCGGCGACGGCCGCGGTCGGCCGCCGGCTGGCGTGGGCCGAGGTCGTGGCGGTGGGGCAGAACGTCCGTACCGTCGAGCCGGGGGACCGGGTGCTGTACGACCCGGAGGACCGTGCCGAGGTGGAGGTGCGGGGCGTCGCGTACGTGCTGATGCGGGAGCGCGATCTGCACGCGGTGGCGGCCGAGCGCCTGGAGGGCGCGGAGGATGCCACCGGGCTGTACCTCTGAGGCGGGCCGGCCGGCCCCTCTTCGTCCCTTTGTGAGCCCTGTGACGGGCGGTGACCGGGGTCACCGCCCGTTTTGTTGTGCGTTGCTATGGTGGGGACATCCCGACGAGACGCGCCGTACCGGGTCATGACAAGACGACGCACCCCTGTAGATGCCTGCACGCATGCGTGTGTGCGCTTGTCACGGAGGTGCCGTCATGGCATGGATTCTGCTGCTCGTCGCCGGTCTGCTGGAGGTCGGCTGGTCGATCGGGATGAAGTTCACCGACGGGTTCACGCGGCTGTGGCCCAGCCTGTTCACGGGCGCGGGCATCGTCGCGAGCATGGCCCTGCTGTCGTACGCGGCGAAGACGCTGCCGATCGGTACGGCGTACGGCGTGTGGGTGGGCATCGGCGCCGCCGGTGCGGCGGTCGTGGGCATGGTGGTGCTGGGTGAGCCGGCGACCGCGGCCCGGATCTTCTTCATCTGTCTGCTGCTGGTGGCCGTCGTGGGGCTGAAGGCGACGTCGGGCCACTGAGAGGTCCGCGCACGGCGAGGGGCCCGGGGCACGTCGACCGACGTGCCCCGGGCCCCTTGTGCGTAGTGGCCGCTAGTAGTCCCAGTCCCCCTCGGTGCCCGGTGCGCCGCCGGGGCCGCCGCCCGGACCGCCGCCGCCTCCGGGCCCGCCGCCGGGCTCCACCGTGGGGAAGTCCTCGGTGGGCGCTGTGGTGGGCGGCGGCTCGGACGGGAAGGTGGGCTCCGGCGGTTCGACGGTGGGCGGCGTCGTGGTGGTCGGGGGCGTGACGGGCGTCGTGGGCTCGGAGGGCGCGCTGGGGGTACCGGTGTCGTCGCCCGGCGCCGTGGGCGTCCCCGTGGCGGTGGGCGCCGGTTCCTGGGCGCCGCTCTCCAGCTCCAGGTCGAAGTCCTTGGCGATCTTGCCGTCCAGCGCGGCCGCGGTGTAGTCGGCCCAGATCTGGGCGGGCCAGCCGCCGCCGTTGATGCGGGCGAGGCCGCCGGCGCCGTACAGGGGTTCCTGGGTCGCGGTCTTGGGGTCCTGGCCGAACACGGCGATGACGGTGGCCAGGTCGGGGGTGTACCCGGCGAACCAGGCGGCCTTGTCCTCCTCGGCGGTGCCGGTCTTGCCGGCGGCGGGCCGGCCGGCGGCCTGGGCGGCGGCGCCGGTGCCGCCGGGGCTCTCGACGACGCTGCGCAGGATGGAGGTGGTGGTGTCGGCGGCCTCGCGGGGGATGGCGCTCTGTTCGGCCCGGTCGGGCAGCGAGAGGTTCTCGCCGTTCTTGGTGATCTTCGAGAGGAAGGTGTACGGGACGCGCTTGCCGTGGTTGGCGAGGGTGCCGTAGGCGCTGGTCATCTCCACGACGCTGGGGGTGGCGGTGCCGAGCGAGATGGATCCCTGGGACTCGGCGAGGCCGGGGGTCTTGCGCGGGATGCCGAGGTCGACGGCGGTCTCGCGGACCTTGTCGGGGCCGACGTCGATGCCCATCTGCGCGTAGACGGCGTTGACGGACTTGTCGGTGGCCTCGGAGACGGTGATCTGGCCGTAGGAGCGGTCGTCCTCGTTGGCGGGGGCGAAGCCGGTGGGCTGTCCGTCGCTGATCGTCATCCGCTTGTTGGTGCCGTCGTAGACGGTCTGCGGGGTGATCGTCCGGCCGTCCTGGGTGGTGGCGTGGTTGGCGACGGCGGAGGCGAAGACGAAGGGCTTGAAGGTGGAGCCGACCTGGTAGTCGGCGCGGGTGGCGCCGTTGACGAACTGCTTGGCGTAGTCGATGCCGCCGTACATGGCGACGACCTTGCCGGTGGCGGGGTCGATGGAGGCGCCGCCGGCCCGGACGTTCTTGTCGGCGTCGCGGTTCTTCTTGTCGAGCTGGTCCATCATCTGGTGGTCGACGGCCTTTTCGAGGGCCAGCTGCTTCTTCTTGTCGATGGTGGTGGTGATGCGGTAGCCGCCGCCCTTGAGGTCGTCCTCGTCGAGGATGTCGTTGTTGCGGAGGTAGTCCTTGATGGCGTTGACGAAGTAGCCGCGACGGCCGGAGAGGCCGCTGGGGGTCTTGGCCGCGCCGGGCGGGTCGAACTTGGTGGCGGCGCGCTTCGAGCCGCTGAGCCAGCCCTTCTTGACCATGCCGTCCATGACGTAGTTCCAGCGGGCCTCGGCGCGCTGCCGGTTCTCGGGGTGGACGACGATGTCGTACTGGCTGGGGGCGTTCAGGAGGGTGGCGAGGTAGGCGCCCTGGGCGGCGTCGAGGTCCTGGACGTCCTTGTTGTAGTACGCCTGGGCCGCGGCCTGGATGCCGTAGGCGTTGCGGCCGTAGTAGCTGGTGTTGAGGTAGCCCTCCAGGATCTCGTCCTTGCTCACCTCGCGGTCCAGCTTGATGGCGATGAAGAACTCCTTGGCCTTGCGGGTGACGGTCTGTTCCTGGCCGAGGTAGTAGTTCTTGACGTACTGCTGGGTGATGGTGGAGCCGGACTGCTTGCCTCTGCCGATGACGGTGTTCCAGGCGGCGCGGACCATGGCGATCGGGTTGACCGCGGACTCGTTGTAGAAGTTGCGGTCCTCGGCGGCGAGCACGGCGTGCTGGACGCTCTTGGGTACCTGGCTGAGCTTGACGTTCTCGCGGTTCACCTCGCCGTCGCGGGCGAGCTGGGTGCCGTCGGAGAAGAGGAAGACGTTGCTCTGGGCCTTGGCGGCCTGGTTGGCGGGCGGGATGCCGACGAGGAGGTAGCCGGCGATGAAGCCGCCGACGATGATCAGCAGGATCGCCAGGATGCCGCCGAGGGTCATGCGCCAGGTGGGTAGGAACCGGCGCCAGCCGGTGCGGCGGGGGCGGCCCTTCTTCCCGGTGGGCGGGGCGGCGCCCGGTGCGTCGTCGGGGGAACCGATACTTCCCCGGTCGTCCTGCTGCGGATCGTCGTTCATGTCTGTAGTGACTCCTCGGCCGCCGCCGATGGTTGTGCCGCGGCGGATCGGTGTCGTAGCGGGCGATTCGCGCCCTACGCCGGAAAGTGGTCGTGTCTTCCGAAATGCAAGTGTCGCCCGTGGAGAAACTCTCGCATCCTGCGAGCCGACCCAAGAGGGTGGCACGCACATGTGACCGGTCTGTGACCGGCCGAACGGGTTCTCTCCCTCACTGGATCGGGTGATAAACCCGTGGTGCCCCCGCCGACGGCGGAGCTAGGCTCCGTTGTTTTGGGTTGGTTCGGCGTCAGACCTCGGGGGACGGCAGCGTGGGCGGGGCAATTCTTCAGCGCGGTGGCGGCCTCGCCCTGTACGCGGCCGTGGCCAGGGGCGGCTTCCGGCGGTACGTCACCTACCGCACCGCCACCGCCGCCGGGGTGTTCACCAACACCGTCTTCGGCTTCATCATCGCCTTCACCTACCAGGCCCTGTGGGACGAGCGGCCGCAGTTGGGCGGCTACGACCAGGCGCAGGCGCTGACCTTCGTGTGGGTCGGCCAGGCGCTGCTGGCGACGGTCTCGCTGGTCGTCGGCGGCGGTCTGGACGAGTTGCAGGAGCGCATCCGCAACGGCGACATCGCGGTGGACCTGTACCGCCCCGCCGACCTCCAATTGTGGTGGCTCGCCGCCGATCTGGGCCGGGCCGCCTGCCAGCTGCTGGGCCGCGGGGTGCTGCCGATGGCCGTCGGCGCGCTCGCCTTCGACCTCGCGCTGCCCGCCGCGCCCGGCCTCTGGGCCGCCTTCCTGGTGTCCGTCGTGCTCGCGGTGACGGTCAGCTTCGGCTTGCGCTACCTCGTCGCGCTCACCGCGTTCTGGCTGCTGGACAGTGCCGGGGTGGCGGTGCTCAGCGGGCTGGCCGCGATGTTCTTCTCCGGAATGCTGCTGCCGCTGCGGGCCTTCCCCGACGGCTTCGGCGAGGTCGTGCGGATGCTGCCGTGGGCGTCGGTGCTGCAGGTGCCGGCCGACGTCCTGCTGGGGCGGTACCAAGGGGCCGCCGTGCTGGGGGCGCTGGGTTTCCAGGCGGGCTGGGCGGCGGTGCTGCTGGCGGTGGGCCGGCTGGTGCAGTCGGCGGCCACCCGGAAGGTGGTGGTGCAGGGTGGCTGAGTCCTTCGGGCGGGCCGCGCCGGTGCGGCACGGCATACGGGCATACCTGCTGATCGTAGCGATGTGGGTCCGGTCCACACTCACCTACCGGGCGTCGTTTGCGATCATGGCCGTCGGCAATGCCGCGGGCAGCGGCCTGGAGTTCGTGACGATCCTTCTGATGTTCTCGCACATCGACGAGCTCGGCGGATTCGGGCTGCCCGAAGTCGCCCTCCTCTACGGCTCGTCGGCCACCGCCCTGGGCCTGGCGGACCTGCTGCTGGGCAACGTGGAGCGGCTCGGCGCGCGGGTGCGCGACGGCACCCTGGACGTCCTGCTGGTCCGCCCGGCGCCGGTGTACGTACAGGTCGCCGCCGACCGGTTCGCGCTGCGCCGGATCGGGCGGCTCCTGCAGGCCGTGGTGGTGCTGGGCTGGGCGCTGGCCCGGGTCCCGGTGGACTGGACGCCGGGCCGGGTGGTGCTGGCCGCGGCGATGGTGGTGAGCGGGGCCGCGATCTACGGTGCGCTCTTCACGCTCGGCGCGGCCTTCCAGTTCTGGGCCCAGGACGCCGCCCAGGTGCAGAACTCCTTCACATATGGCGGAAACGCGATGCTGCAGTACCCGCCCACCGTCTTCGCCAAGGACCTGGTGCGCGGGGTCACGTACATCATTCCGCTGGCCTTCGTGAACTGGTTGCCGGCGCTCCGCCTCCTCGGTCGGGAGGACCCGTTGGGGCTCCCGAGCTGGGTGGACTTCCTGGGGCCGGTGGTGGCCGCGGTGGTGTGCGGGGGTGCGGCGCTGGCGTGGCGGGCGGGGCTGCGGGGTTACCGGAGCACGGGGAGCTGAGACATGACTGCGGACCAGGTGGACGGACAGGTGGACGGGAACGGGCCGGAATTCATCGCACTGGAGGGGGTGGAAAAGGTCTTCCGGGTGCGCCGCAAGGCCGGGCGGCTGCGCCGGGTGAAGCAGGAGGTGCGGGCGGTGGACGGCATCGGCTTCCGCATCGGGCGTGGCGAGATGGTGGGGTACATCGGGCCGAACGGCGCGGGCAAGTCGACGACGATCAAGATGCTGACCGGCATCCTCGTGCCCAGCGGGGGCCGTATCCGGGTCGCGGGCATCGACCCTTCGAAGGAGCGCACCCGGCTGGCCCGCCGGATGGGCGTGGTCTTCGGGCAGCGCACGACCCTGTGGTGGGACCTGCCGCTGAAGGACTCCTACGAGCTGGTGCGGCGGATGTACCGGGTGCCGCACGACACGTACCGCAAGAACCTCGACCGGTGCGTGGAACTGCTCGACCTGGGTCCGCTGTTGGACGCGCCGGTGCGGCAGCTGTCGCTGGGGCAGCGGATGCGCGGGGACATCGCGGCCGCGCTGCTGCACGACCCGGAGGTGCTGTACCTGGACGAACCGACGATCGGGCTGGACGTGATCAGCAAGGCGCGGGTGCGGGAGTTCCTGCGCGAGGTGAACGCCACGCTGGGCACGACCGTCCTGCTGACCACGCACGACCTGACCGACATCGAGCAGCTCTGCCGCCGGGTGATGGTGATCGACCACGGGCGGCTGATGTACGACGGCGCCCTGGACGGACTGCACGGAATCGGCGGGAGCGAGCGGACGCTGGTGGTGGACCTGGAGCGGGAGCTGCCGCCGATCGAGGGGGTACCGGGGGCGCGGACGGTGAAGGTGGAGGGGCCGCGGCAGTGGCTGGCGTTCCCCGCGACGCAGAGCGCGGCGCCCGTCGTGGCGGCGGTCGCCGAGCGGTGGCCGCTGGTGGACCTCTCGGTGCGCGAGCCGGACATCGAGGACGTGATCGCGCGGATGTACACCCGGAGCGCCCCGAAGCCACGCACCCCCGAAGCGCGGTGAAGCCGGGCCGGGCGGCTCGTTCCCGGCCTACTCGTCGGCCATGGATGAGGAACTCCCCGAATTGCGGGCCTCCGACGTCGACCGGGACCGGGTGGCCGACATCGGCGGCGCAAGGAGCTGGGCTGGCCGCCGCCCGCCGTCCTACAGTGACGCCGGGGTCGAGCCCTTGAGGGCCTTGAGGTTCACCGCGCGGGCCATCGCCTTGTAGCCCTCGTCGCTGGGGTGCAGGTGGTCGCCGGAGTCGTACTGCGGGAGCAGCCGGTTCGGCTGCGCCGGGTCGCGCAGCGCCTTGTCGAAGTCGACCACGTTGTCGTACACCCGCCCGGCCCGGATCTGCGCGTTGACCTGCTGGCGGACCTGGTCCATGCGGACGTTGTAGCCGCGGTGGCCGTAGAACGGGGTGAGCGTGGAGCCGGTGACCCGCAGGCCGCGCGCGTGCGCCTGCTCGACGACCTTGCGCATTCCGGCGACCAGCTTCTTCGGGTCCCACTGGCGCGGGGTCTTGAACAGGTCGTTCAGGCCGATCTCGACGATCACGGCCTTCACCCCGGTACGGGAGAGCGCGTCGCGGTCCAGCCGGGTGAGCACGCTGGGGCCGTTGTTGGGGGAGTAGCGGCTGCCGTCGATCAGCAGGCGGTTGCCGCTGATGCCCTGGTTGAGGACGCCCAGGCGGGGCGCGTCGGGCTCCTCGCGGAGCCGCTTCGCCAGGAAGTCGGTCCAGCGGTGGTTGGCGCCCATCGTGGAGGTGATGCCGTCGGTGATGGAGTCGCCGATGACGACGACCGAGCCCTTGGCCTCGCGGCTCCAGACGTCGACGCCGGTGAGGTAGCGCCAGTACGGGCTCTGCTCGGTGTAGGCCGTGCCCGCGTCGTCCGCGGCGCGGTCGCCGCGCGCCAGGTAGGAGGTCTGGCGGGCGTACGGGTGGTAGGTGACGGGGCCGGAGGGCGCCGGGGAGTACGTGGTGACCAGCAGGTCCGCGTCGTGCGGCACGTCCAGTCGCACGGGGTCGCTGGTTATGGCGCCGCCGGCCGGGATGACCACGGAGGGGCGCTCGCCGAAGGAGAGGCGGCGCATCGTGCCGGCCGCCGCTGTCGGGTTGTTCGGGGCCGCGGCCACGGCGACGGTGGCGTGGGTGATGGCCAGCGGGCGGGTGCCGTAGAGGTTGGAGAGCTGGATGCGGGCGCTGCTGCCGCCGACGCTGGTGTGGATCACGTTCCGGATCGACATGCCGGCGTAGCCGTCGAGGGTGCCCGGCTCGGCGGCCGCTGCCGACGCCGCCCAGGTGCCGACCCACTGGCCGGAGACGGCGGGCGCTGCGGAGTTGCGCGGGCTGTGCGGGTCGCCGCCGGTGCCGCCGCCGTGACCGCCGAAGCCGACGAAGATCGCGGTCGATACGAGGACCACCACTGCCGCCAGGCCGGCGAGCAGGGCGTAGCCCACACTTTTGGTCATGCGGGGGCGTTCTCCTGGGGCAGGCGGAGCCGCTGGCTCCGGATGGGCAAGGGCAGCGTCTGATCAGCGGCGCCGTCGCAGTCCGATCGATCCTCCATGATCCCATGGTGGACGCCACGGCTGCCGGGCGGCTCCCTCGCCGCCGGGGCGGCGGCAGGGCGATGCGCTCGACCTGTGGGACGACGGGAACTCGTGGTTCGTTCCAGGAAGGGAACCAGGTCTAGGTCACAGTTGGACATACACCCGGGGCGGTCGAACGGATGGAGCGGATGGAACGCACGAAGACGGACCTGGCCACCGGCGCGAAGGGCGGCCCGGCGGCCGGAACCGCGGCGAGCGCTGTGGTCGGTTTCACATTCAACGAGGCCGACGAGGAGAAGCGGCGCGGGGTCCGCCGCATGAAGACCCTCGCCACCTGTCTGCTCCTGGCGGTCGCCCTGATCTACGCGCTGGCGAAGTGGGCGGGCGCGGCCGGCGCCGGCGCCTGGGCCGGCTATGTGGCGGCCGCCGCCGAGGCGGGCATGGTCGGCGCCCTCGCGGACTGGTTCGCGGTGACCGCGCTGTTCCGGCGCCCGCTCGGCCTGCCCATCCCGCACACCGCGATCATCCCTACGAAGAAGGACCAGCTCGGGCAGAGCCTCGGCGACTTCGTGGGCGAGAACTTCCTCTCCGGCGAGGTGGTCCGGCAGCGGCTGCGCAAGGTCGGCATCGGCAGCCGGCTCGGCCGCTGGCTCGCCGAGCCCGAGCACGCCGACCGGGTCACCGCAGAGCTGTCCACGGCGCTGCGCGGCGCGCTGACGGTGCTCCGCGACTCCGATGTGCAGGCGGTGGTGGGCGAGGCGATCACCCGCCGCGCCGACGCGCAGGAGATCGCGCCGGGGCTCGGCACGATGCTGGAGAAGATCGTCGCCGACGGCGGCCACACCCGGCTGGTGGACCTGGTCTGCGCCCGGGCGCACGACTGGCTGGTGCTGCACTCCGACTCCGTGATGTCGGCGGTGGCCGGCGGCGCGCCCGGCTGGACCCCGCGCTTCGTGGACCGCAAGGTCGGCGACCGGGTCTACAAGGAACTGCTGCGGTTCGTGACGGAGATGCGGGACATGCCCGAGCATCCGGCGCGCGGCGCGCTGGACCGCTTCCTCACCGACTTCGCCGGCGACCTGCAGTCCGACACGGACACCCGGGCGCGGGTGGAGCGGCTGAAGTCGGAGGTGCTCGGCCGGGGCGAGGTGCAGGACCTGATCGCCTCGGCGTGGGGCTCGGTCCGCGCGATGATGGTGGCCGCCGCCGAGGACGAGCACAGCGAGCTGCGGCAGCGGGCGCGCGGCGCGCTGCTGTCCCTGGGCAAGCGGCTGGCCGCCGACGACCGGCTCCAGGGCAAGGTCGACGGCTGGCTGGAGGGCGCCGCGGTGCACGTCGTGACGACGTACCGCGACGAGATCACCCTGCTGATCACGGACACCGTCGCGAGCTGGGACGCCGAGCACACCTCGAGGAAGATCGAGGCGCACATCGGCCGCGACCTGCAGTTCATCCGCATCAACGGCACGGTCGTGGGTGCGCTGGCGGGCCTGTGCATCTATGCGGTGTCCCGCGCGCTGGGCGGCTGAAACCGGGCCGTTGCTCTGGTGATTGCCGGCCGCGCGCCGTACGGTGCCCCGCGTGCGGAAGCGGATACCGGTGATGGCGCGGCTCGTGTGGACGGCGGCGGAGCTGGCGGTGACGCTCGGCGCCGTCCTGGTCCTGCTGGTGGTCCATCAGCTGTGGTGGACCAACCGGGAGGCGCAGGCGAGCGCCCGGCGGCAGGTGACGGAGCTGGAGCGGGAGTGGCGCGGCACGCCGCCGGCCTTCGAACCGCCGCCGTCGCAGGGCATCCGCACTCACCGCCAGTGGGCGAACGAGGAGTCGCCGTCCGCTGCGCCGGTGCCGGGCCCGCGCCGGGACCTGGCCTACGCCGTGCTGCGCATCCCCCGCCTCGGCGTCACCGTGCCTGTCGCGGAGGGCGTCGGCAAGGCCGGCGTGCTGGACAAGGGGTACGTGGGGCACTACCCGCGGACGGCTCAGCCCGGCCGGGCCGGGAACGTCGCCCTGGCCGGGCACCGCAACACCCACGGTGAGCCGTTCCGCCGCCTGGACCTGCTGCGGCCCGGCGACACCGTACGCATCGACACCGACGACGCGCGTTACACCTACGTCGTGGACCGGACGCTGCCGCAGACCACGCCCGGCGACGGCACGGTGCTCGCCGAGATCCCGCACAGCTCCGTGCATCCCGGCTACCGCTACACCGCGCCCGGTTACTACCTGACGCTCACGACATGCACGCCGGAGTACACCTCGACGTACCGGCTGGTGGTCTGGGCGCGGCTGACCGCGGCGGAGCCGCGTCAGTAGGAGCCGGACGAGCCGTAGGAGCCGGACGAGCCGTAGGAGCTCGATGAGTCGGACGAGTCGGAGGAGCCGGTCGCCGCGGCCGACTTGGTGATCTTCTTGCCGTCCGGGCCGACCGCGAACCAGGTGCCCTTCACGCCCTGGCCGTTGACGTCCCCGGGCTTCTTGTCGCCGGTGAACCAGTACATCGGCCAGCAGTCGACGGCCAGCTGTTTACTGCCGTCGGGGCGCTTGACGGTGGTGATCAGCTTCGCCGGCACCCCCTCGATCTTGCTCTTGTCGGCGGGCTTCGCGGGTTTCCAGGTGTCCAGGCAGGCGCCGGTGCACGCGAACTTCATGGGCCAGGGGTTGTCCTTGGTGAAGCGGTAGAGCGTGCGGCCCTTGCTGTCCACGATGACCTTCCCCAGTTGGGGGTTCTCCGCGACCGAGACGTCGGCCTTTGGCTCGGCGGCCGCCGGCGGCTTCTTCGCCTCCGCCGAGGCCTTGCCGCCGTCCGCGGCCAGCGCGTGCCAGACGCCGCCGACGTCCTGGCCCTTGGTGTCACCGGGCGCGGTGTCCTTGGCGTACCGGTAGACCGGCCAGCCGCCGAGGGTGAGCTGCTTGCTGCCGTCGGACCGGGCCACCGAGCCGAGGTCGGCGGCGTTGATGCCGGTGGTCGCCTTGGCGTCGTCGGCGGGGACCGGGGGCCAGGTCGAGGCGCAGTCGCCGGCGCAGGTGGACTTCGGCGGCTTCGCGGTGTCCTTGTCGAAGCGGTACAGGGTCAGCCCCCCGCTGTCGGTGACGACCTTGCCCAGCCCCGGCGCCTCCTTCAGCGCGAGGGTCTTGGCGGCGGCGCCCATCCCACCGGCCGCGGCGCCGCCGGCCGAGTCGGCGCCGTACCCGCCGTCCTTGCCGGCGCCGGACCCGTAGCCGTTGTCGGAGGTGCCCTGGCCGGCGGGCAGGACCCGGTCACCGCCGGACGCGTAGTCCTTGCCGCCGCAGGCGGTGGTCAGGGCGAGGACGGCGAGCGCGGTGACCGCGAGGCCCACCTGTCGCCGGTTGGCCGAGGCGGCTCGGTTGCTCATGGGAATCTCCTTCGGTGGGGGCGGCGGAGGTGCCGTCGGGACGGGGATACGGACCGGGATACGGGAGGCGGTGGGGCCGCCGTTCAACGCCCGCGAAAGTTGTCACTTCACGACAAAAGGCGTTGCGCTACGGGCAGTACGGAGACGCAGCCGGATCGGCGCACGCCCGTTCGGGGTCACTCGGCGGCGGGCCGGACGCGCAGGGCCAGGGCCGGGCAGCGGCGGACCGCGAGCTGGGCGCGGCGCCGCATCCGGGCGGGCAGCGCCATGGCGGCCTGCTGCGGATAGCCGTCCGGGCCGAGGCGGACGACGCCGGGCGCGAGATCGGCGCAGAGCCCGTGGCCCCGGCAGAGCGTCCAGTCCACGACCAGCTGCGCGGCGGGCGCGGCCGCGCGCACGGGGGACGCGGCGGCGGGCGGCGCCGCGCCCACGGGCAGCGGCAGCGCGCCCAGGACCGGACGACCGCAGCCGCCGCCGTGCGCGTGCGCGGCGAACTCCTCGGGGAAGGCGGCCAGCGCGGAGGCGACGAACCGGGCGGTGCCGTCGGGATGGCCGCACGCGCCGCGCCGCTCCACCGCCCGGGCCCTGGTCCGTACGGCGGCCAGGGCCCGCGCGCCGCCGCCCCGCACCACCGCCGCCAGCGCGTCGGCGAGCGCGGGCAGGCCGAGCACGCACGGGCCGCACTGGCCGGCCGACTCCCCGGCCAGCCAGCGCGCCACCGCCGCGCACTCCCCGGCCGGGCAGGTGCCGGCGGGCAGCGGGAGGAGGGCGCCCGCGCCCAGGACGGCACCGTGCGCGGCGAGCGCGGCGCGGTCCAGGGTGACGGTGCGCGCCGCGGCCGGGGCGAGGAACGTGCCGTGGTAGCCGCCGATCAGGACGCCCTGGCCCGGACCGGTGCCGCAGTGCGCCAGCACCTGGGCGAGGGGCGCGCCGGTGGGGGCTTCCAGGACGTGGCGGCCGGCGACGGTCAGCAGGAGGGTGCCGGGCTCGTCGGGGACGCCGGTGGCGCGGTGGCCGAGCGCGCCCAGCCGGGCGGCGACCGCGAGCTGCGCGTACGTCTCGGTGTTGGACAGCAGGGTGGGCAGCCCGCCGAGGCCGCGCTCGCTGGAGCGGACCTTGCGCCCGGAGGGCAGCCCCGGGCCGCCGTCGAGGCCGTCGACGAGCGCCGAGCCCTCGCCGCCGACGAACCGCTCCGGCAACCGGGCCACGCGTGACCGGAGCGACATGGGGCCGCGTTCGGCGAGCGCCCGGCCGACAGAGTCCGCCACGTCGGCGCGGGTCACCCCGACGGCGACCTCCTGCGCGCCGAGCGCGTGCGCGGCCAGCAGCGCGCCGTCCAGCACCAGGTGGGGCGCGTGGAGCAGCAGCGCGGTGTCCTTCAGGCAGCCCGGCTCGCCCTCGGTGCCGTTGACGACCACGGCGGCCGGGCCGCCCGAGCGGCGCAGCGCTTCCCGTACGGCGGTGACCTTGCGGGCGAAGGGGAAGCCGGCGCCGCCGCGGCCGCGCAGCCCGATGTTCTCGGCGAGCGCCACCAGTTCGCCGGCGGAGAGCACGGGCGCGGTGCCGTGCACGGTCAGGTGCGCCACGCGGTCGAGCCGGGCGGCGCCGTGCGGGGTGGTCACCCCCGCGAGCAGCCGGGGCGGCCACGGGGGCGGGGCCGCGGCGCCGATGACGGGTGCACCACCGTCGTGGCTGGTCGCGCCTCCCTGGCGGAGCCGCACGTCGGCACTCCCGGTGCCCCTTGTCGGCGCCCTCATGGGCGCCCCTCAGGGGCGCGGGGAACCGCGCGACCAGCCGTCGCGGCGCCGCGGTCGGCCAGGGCGCCGGACCGCCCTCCGCCGGGGCCGGCGGGGCGCAGCCGGTACGCGAGGACCAGGGCCGCGGCCGCCACGCACGCGGCGTATCCGGCGGTGACCCAGCCGGCGGCCGGGCGGCCCGCGCGCAGGCCGTGCACGAGCGCCGTGCCCCAGGCGAGGTACGCAGCCATGTGCAGCGCGCGCCACCAGCGGGCCGCGGCCCGGCCGGTGAAGGCGGTGCGTGCCGCGCCGGTCACCGCCACCGCGAGGAACCCGTAGGCGGCCAGCGTGCCCAGGCCGATGAGCGCCGGCCGGACCCCGTCGGCGAAGGGCAGCGCGGCGGCCCGGCCCGTGGTCTGGCCGCGGGCCACCTTCACCCCGATGTGCAGCGCCAGGAAGCCGAGGCCCGCCACGCCGGTGCCGCGGTGCACGGCCTGCGCCAACAGCCGGTGCCCGGAGGACAGCACCCGCCGGTCGGTGGCGGCCAGCCCCCACACCACCGTGCCGGTCAGCGCGACCAGGGCGAGCACCCCGGCGCCGAAGTCCAGGAAGTCGGCGGCCCGTCCCGCGGCGCCGGAGCGGGCGAGGACGGCGAGGAAGAGCAGCAGCGCGGCGGGCAGCGCGGGGCGCAGCGGAAGCCGTCTCCCGGTGCCGGGAGCGGAAGGCGAGCGGCGGCGGGTGCGCGGTGCTGGCGCGGACATCGGGCCTCCACGGAAATCGAGCGGAAGGATGCACAACGCCCCGGAAAGGGCGGTGAATTGCCGTACGTTCCCTCGGCGATGTGTCCGGCAGCATCGCCGACGTGTCCGGGGACTTCCGGGCCTTTAGCGCGCTGTGACAAATTCCTGCACCGGCATCGCCGTCGTACGCGCCGGTGCGGATGATGCCGACTCAGGCACTGCCCCTCAGGCACGACGGCCGTATCCCAGCCGCCCCCAACGGCAGGAACGAGGTAGCGATGTGTGAACTCCTGAACCGCATCTGGTCACGCCCCCGAGGCGAGTGGACCCGGGTTCTGCGAAAGGAACTCCCGTCGCTCGCCGAGAAGATGGTGGAAGAGCTGCGCATCGCTTTTCCCGCCTTTTCCGCCCTTCTCGCGGAAGCACCGAAGGAAGGGGAAGCACAATGGGCCATGGAACAGGCCCTGTTGACCTCGCTCGGTTATCAGGAAAGGACGGAGCGCGAACACCGCCCGGCCGGACTCGTCGTCACGCCGATGCCGGTCTCCCGCGCCCGGCAGGTCCTCTTCGGCGCGCTCGCCGGGCCGCACCCGCTGCCGGCCGCCGCGCTGGCCGAACCCGCCCGGTGCGCCGGCTGGCCCGTACCGGCCTCCCTGCGGGCCGTCGTCCTGGGCTCCGCCGCCGAGGCGCCGCAGCTGGCCGCGGCGCTGGGGGACGCGCTCGTCGGCACCGTCGACGGCGCCACCTGCCTCCTGGTGCCGGACCCGGACCGGCAGACCCGGGCCCGGCTGGAGGCCGCGCTCAAGGGCCGCGCGGCGGCGGTCGGCCATGCCGTACCCGCCGACGACGCGGCGTCCTCGCTGCGCTGGGCGCGTGCGCTGCTGTCCCTCGGGCCGGGGCGCGGCGGCCCCGACATCCGCCCGGCCTTCGTCGACGACCATCTCTCGACGCTGCTGCTCCTGCAGGACGAGTCCCTGATCAGGGCGCTGACCGCACGCTGGCTCGGTCCGCTGGAGGAGCTGACGCCCCGGCAGAGCGAGCGCCTCGAAGAGACGTTGCTGGCCTGGCTGGAGGGCGGTGGCGCGCCGGAGGCGGCCAAGGTGCTCCAGGTGCATCCGCAGACGGTGCGGTACCGCCTGCGGCAGATAGAGAAGCTCTTCGGTCCCGCGCTGCGCGACCCGCGTACCCGCTTCGAGCTGGAGATGGCACTGCGCAGCCGCCGGCTGCTGGCCTGGGTGCGGCGGTTTCGCTCCCGGCCGGGGCGCCGGTCCGGTGCGGTGACCGGCGTCCGGGCCCTGGGGATCGCGAGGGAGGCGCGGGTGAACGGGCTCTGAGTCCGCCGCCCGCCGGGGCGTTCCCGGCGGGCGGCGTCCGTACGGTGGCCCCGGACCGCGCGGGCCCGGGACCACTGCGGGGGCTCAGCGGCAGTCGCGACCGCTGTTGATGCACCGGACGGCCTTGGCCATCAGCCGGTCCGGCATGACGTTGATGAAGTCGCCGTGGTCGGTGACCGGCTTGTGCAGCTGTTCGGGGAAGCTGTCCACCGCGAACTGCTGCCCGTTCGGCACGTCGTAGGTGATCTTCTCCTGCAGCTGCGGAATGGCGCGGAAGCCGGCCGGGCAGGAGCCGTCCTGCTGCGCGAACGCCACGTGCGTACGGTGGTTGGCGCTGTCGGTGTTCTGCCCGTCCCAGCAGCTCTGGAAGTTGAAGGTGCGCACCACGTCGGACCCGTTCGGGCAGATCGGGTACTTGTCCTTCAGCTGCCGGTCCTCGAAGCCCGTGCAGCTCCAGGAGGCGTTGGCGTTGGCCGGGCCGTTGGTGAACGCCTTGGCGTCGCCGGTGATGATGCGCAGGAAGCGCGGCATCGCGGTCACGTCGCCGTCCTGGCTGCCGCTGTAGGTGAGCTTCACCGAGGACGGGGTGAGGACGGAGCCCACGTTGCCGTCGTGGCCCGCGCCCGGCTTGTGCTCGGAGGTGCCGTCCAGGGCGCGCAGCACCGGCCAGTAGTACGTGGACAGGTCGCCGTTGCCGCAGGTGGTGCCGGCGGCGGCCAGGCTCTGGTCGGTGGAGAAGGCGTCGGTGGAGTCGTTGCCGACGTAGTCGTGGGTGTGGTGCGCGCCGTTGCTGACGCCGGGTGTGACGATGACGTTGTCGGAGTTGAAGTGGCCCTCCTTGTTGGTGCCGCACTCCGAGACGAAGGTGCCGGTGGACGCCCCGTCGCCTTGCGGCGGCTGCTGGGCGTTGGGCTGCTGGGAGCGGATGTCGGCGAAGTCGTCGGGCGAGGGACCGCCGACCGGCGGCAGCTGCCCGCCGCCCTGCTGCTGCCCGCCGCCGTCCTGACCGTTGGCACCCTGGCCTCGACCGCCGTTGCCGCCCTGGCCGCCGTCGTTCGCCTGCCCCCCGTCCTGACCCTGGCCTTGGCTCTGTTCCTGCCCCTGGCCCTGTTCCTGCCCCTGGCCCTGTTCCTGCCCCTGGCCCTGGTCCGGCGCCTGGCTCTGGTCCTGGCCCGGTCCGCCGACCGATATCGGCCGGCCGGTGGGCTTCATCCGGCAGCCGCTCATGTTCAGCAGCGCGTCGGGGCGGGGCGCCGACCTGCCGATCGCGTCGGCCATCGCCCCGATCGTCTTCTCCCGCTGCTGCCGCAGCTGCCGCAGCACGGTGTCCGTGCCGCTGCCGCCCGTCGTCATCTTCTCGTACGCCGTCGCCACCTGGCGGTCCAGCGCCGCGAGCCCGCGCGACACCGGGAGCCGCGCACCCCGCGGCACCTGCCGCAGCCGGTCGCCGACGTCCGGGCAGGACACGGTGGCGGCCGCGGCCACCGGGCCGCCGCGCTGCCCCGGGCCGTCCTGGCCCGCCCCGTCCGCCGAGGCGCCGGCGGCGATCAGCGCGGTTCCGCCGCCGCCCAGCAGCAGCGCGGCGGCCGCGACCACCAGCCGGGTGGTCAGGCGCGAGCGTTTATGGGCCTGTGGAGTCATGCGATCACTTCACTTCGTGGGGAGTGGTGGGAAGTGCTGAGCAGAGTGAGGTGGGGGTGCGGCCGCGTGTTCGGGGAAACGTACGGCTGCCGGGGCCGGGCCGCCGCCAGGTTGCCGAAGTCGACCAGGCCGGTACCTTCCAGGACCGTGATGTGGTCCAGGACGACCGCATTCGTACGAGTGGCCAGCCGTCGCACCACCGTGTTGCGGCTCTGCGCCCGGACGAGCGCCACGAGCCCGAAGACCTTGCCGTGCGCGCGGCGCAGCAGCTGGGCGAAGCGCCGGTCGAACTCCTGGCCGTGGGCCGCGTCCAACTGGCCGAGCCAGCCCTGCTGCTGCGCCGTGGGCTCGTCCGGCAGCGCCATGCCCAGGTCACGGGCGGCCTGTACGGAGCGCCGGTCCAGCTCGGTGTGGCCGGCCACGAGGTGGTCGCCCGCGGTCCGTACGGCCTTGCGCGTGCCGCGTTCCCGCGCCTGGCGCCCCGCGGGCAGCTCCCACAGCCCGGCGAGCCGTACCTTGCGCACGAAGTCCCGGTCCAGAGGCGTCAACGGGCCGTACGGGGTGCGGACGGTGCCGCCGCCGTCGTCCTCCCAGCCGGCCGCGGCGGCGGCCACCGAGGTGTTCTGGCCGAAGAGCTGGACGGGCAGCAGCAGGGCGACGAACGTGGCCGCGAGGGCGGCGACGATCAGCCCGGTGGCGAGCGCCCGCGCGTCGGCGGGGCGTTCGGGGGACGACAGGCCTGCGAGGGAACGCACACGACACCTCCCGGTCGGTCCGGCGGGGACGACTGGGACGCTAGGCCGGCAGCGGGCGGCGGAACGCGGGGTCCTCACGCCCGGACAAGAAACGGCCGGAGCGGCGCGGGCGCTGCTACGGTGCGGCGGGGCCCGTGCGCCCCGTCCGGCCCCGCACACCGGCCCGGATCCGCGCACCGGCCCTGCCCCGCACATCGGTCCCGACCCGCACGCGGGCGCCGCTCAGCGGGTGTACAGCGCGTCGATCTCCGCCGCGTACGCCGTCTCGATCGCCTTCCGGCGCAGCTTCAGCGACGGCGTCAGCAGCCCGTCGGCGACGCTGAACTCGCCGGGCAGGATGCGGAACGCGCGGATCGACTCGGCGCGCGAGACCGAGGCGTTGGCGACCGCCACCGCCCGCTGCACCGCCGCCCGCACCCCCTCCTCCGGCGGGTCGCCGGGCCGCGCGTGCTGGTACCCGCCGCGGTAGCGCCGCCAGTGCTCCAGCGCATCGGGGTCCAGGGTGATCAGCGCCGCGACGTAGGGCCGGTTGTCGCCGACCACCAGGCACTGCGAGACCAGCGGATGGGACCGGATCCGCTCCTCCAGCCGCTGCGGCGCGACGCTCTTGCCGCCGCTGGTGATGATGATGTCCTTCTTGCGGCCGGTGATCACGAGGTGGCCGTCCTCGTCCAGCAGCCCGAGGTCGCCGGTGGCCAGCCAGCCGTCGTGCGGCGCGCTGCCCCGCTCGTCGACGTACCCGGTGCACACCACGTCCCCGCGCACCCACACCTCGCCGTCCTCGGCGATCCGTACCGCACAGCCCGGCAGCGGCCGCCCGACCGTGCCGAACCGCACCCGGCCCGGCGGGTGTGCCGTCACCGCGCCGCTGGTCTCGGTGAGCCCGTACCCGTCGTAGATGGTCAGCCCGGCGCCGGCGAAGATTCGTCCGAGGTCCGCGCGGAGCGGCGAGCCGCCCGAGACGGCGGTGCGCACCCGGCCACCCAGCACACCGCGGATCCGCCCGTACACCAGCCGCTCGTACAGCGCGTGGCGGGCGCGCAGAGCAGGCCCCGGACCGTGCCCGCGGCCGCGTTCCTGGCGCTCCACGGCGCGTACGTACGCGAGCGCGGTGTCCGCCGCGGCCTCGAACAGGCGCAGCCGGCCGTTCTCCTCGGCGACCCGGCGCGCGGTGTCGTAGATCTTCTCGAAGACGTAGGGGACGCCGAAGAGGAAGGTGGGCCGGAAGGAGGCGAGCGCGGGCAGCAGGGCCTGCGGCGTCACCTCCGGTTCGTGGCCCAGCAGGATGCCGCCGCGCAGGCAGGCGACCTGGACCATCAGCCCGTAGCTGTGCGCGAGCGGCAGGAACGCCAGGATCGCCGGCTGTTCGCCGGGCGGTCCGGTGAGCCGGCCCCAGCCCGCCAGCAGCGTGTCCGACTCGGCGGCGAGGTTGCCGTGGGTGAGCACGCAGCCGCGGGGCCGCCCGGTGGTGCCGGAGGTCTGGACGACGGCCGCGGTGTCCCGCGGGACGACGGCCCGGCGGAGCCGGTGCACGTCCTCGTCGGCGAGGTGGGCGCCGAGCGCGCCGAGCCGGCCGACGCAGTCCTGGTCCAGCTGCCAGACGCGGCGCAGCCGGACCTGCGCGTCGCAGGCCGACGCCACGGTCATGGCGTGCTGCTCGTTCTCGATGACGACGGTCTCGGCCCGGCTGGCGGCCAGCAGCGCGTGCAGCTGCTCGGTGGAGGAGGTGGGGTAGACCGGTACGAGGTGCGCGCCGATCGACCACACCGCATAGCTGACCAACGTCCACTCGTAGCGGGTGCGCGACATCACCGCGACCCGGTCGCCGGGCCGCACGCCGTCCGCGAGCAGCCCCTTGGCCAGGGCCATCACCTCGGTCCGGAAGGCGGCGGCGGTCACCTGCCGCCAGCGGCCGGGCGCCGCGGGGTCCCGCCGGGCGATCACCGGGAGGGCGGGCACCCGCTCGGCGAGTTCGTGGACGGAGTCGGCGAGGCCGCCCGTACGGGCCGTGGTCACCAGGGCGGGAGTGCTGATCTCGCGCACCACACCTCCCCGTTCCACCCCGGACGAAATGACCGGTGGCAGCGGGCAAGTTACCCGCTGGTGACCCTGACTGCACAGATCTGTGGTTACTCTTGAGCGGAAGAGGACAAATGCGAGCGGGAGAGGAGACACGCGTGTACCGCATCGCCGATGCCTGGCGGCTGTACGTCGGCGCGCTCCTGTTCCTGCTCGCCGGTGTGCTGCTCGCGCAGAGCGGGCTGGCCACGGCGCTGACCGCGGCCGCGACCACCGCCGCCGTCCTCCTCCTCAGCCGCGCCGTGCTCGTCGCGACGCTGGCCCGCCCCGATCCGCCGCACCGGGTGCGCACCGCCATCCGGGACCGGGAACGCCGTACGGCCTTCCTGCCGCAGCGTGACCCCGACGCCGCCGGCCGGCCGCGGCCGAGGGCACCGGGTCGCCGTCTCCCGACGGCCGCGTAGGCGCCCCCGGAGGCGCTGCTCCTCCTCGCCCCGCACGGGGCCCGTCCGCGCTCCCGCGCGTCCACGGGCCTGCCCGCGTGGCTCGTCACGCCGAGAACCGCTCGCTTCTTCCCGGCATTCCGACGTGCCTTCCCGGCATGTCGACGAGACCCACGGAGGGCTCACCCATGTCCGTCTTCGCCACGCTCGGCGCCGCGCTCGGCCACCTCGCCGACGTCCTCGCCCCGCTCTTCGGCGCCTCGGCGACCGCCGCCGCCATCGTCCTGTGCACCCTCGCCGTGCGCACCGCCCTGCACCCGCTCGCCCGGGCCGCCGTACGGGGAGAGAAGTCCCGGGCAGCGCTCGCTCCGCAGATGGCCGAGATACGCCGCCGGCACGCCAAGGACCCCGAGCGGATGCAGCGCGAGCTGGCGGACCTCTACCGGACCGCGGGCTCCTCACCGCTGGCCGGCTGCCTGCCCATGCTGCTCCAGCTGCCGGTCTTCTTCCTGATGTACCACCTCTTCACCTCGCCCCGCTCCGGGCTGCTGGGCGAGCGGCTGCTGGGCGCCCCGCTCGGCGGCCGCTGGGCCGACGCGCTCGCCGACGGCGGCCCGTTCGGTCCGCACGGTCTGGTGTACGCGGCCCTCTTCGCGCTGGTCGCGGCGGTGGCGACGGTGAACTACCGGCGGACGCGCCGGGCGACGGCGGCGGCCCGGTCCGCCGCCACGGAGGAGCCGGTGCCCGGCATGGCCGCGGTGACCAAGCTGGCGCCGCTGCTGTCCTTCGCCACCCTGATCACGGTGGCCGTCGTCCCGCTGGCCGCGGGCCTCTACGTCGTCACGTCCACGGCCTGGACGGTGTGCGAGCGGGCGCTGCTGACGCGCGACCGGGAGCCGCTGACGCGCGACCGGGCGCCGGCCGCCGGGGTCGGCCGGCCGGTCACCGGCGCCGAGTCCGCCCCCACTACTGCCGAGTAAAGGTCCAGTACGTGAACGGGGTCTTGCGGGCGGGACCTCATTCTTGGACGATCATCCGAATCGCTCGATGGCCGCACCCATCGGCCGGCCCGGGAGACCCTCCCGGGCCGACCCTTCGCACACGACCACGGGAGTTGAATCGATGAAGCTGCTGCGTGTCGGACCGGTGGGGGCGGAACGCCCGGCGCTGCTCGACGAGTCGGGAACCCTGCGTGACCTGTCGGAACTGGTGCCGGACATCGACGGGTCACTGCTCGCCGACGAGACCGCGCTGACCCGCATCCGGGAGGCGGCCACCTCCGGCGCGCTGCCCGCACTGGACCCGGCCGGACTGCGCACGGGCGCACCGCTCGCCCGCATCGGCAAGGTCGTGTGCATCGGGCTGAACTACCACGACCACGCCCGGGAGACCGGGGCGGCCATCCCCGCCGAGCCGATCGTCTTCATGAAGGCCCCCGACACGGTGGTCGGCCCGGACGACACCGTGCTCGTCCCGCGCGGCAGCGTGAAGACCGACTGGGAGGTCGAACTGGCCGTCGTCATCGGCCGTACGGCCCGCTACCTGGACAGCGACGAGCAGGCCCTCGCCGCCGTCGCGGGCTACACCATCGCCCACGACGTCTCGGAGCGGGAGTTCCAGATCGAACGCGGCGGCCAGTGGGACAAGGGCAAGAACTGCGAGACGTTCAACCCGCTGGGCCCCTGGCTGGTCACCGCCGACGAGGTCCCCGACCCGCAGGCCCTCGGCGTCCGCCTCTGGGTCAACGGCGAGCTGAAGCAGGACGGCACCACGGCCGAGCAGATCTTCCCGGTCGCCGAAGTGGTCCGCTACCTCAGCCACTTCATGACCCTCCACCCCGGCGACATCATCAACACCGGCACCCCGGCCGGCGTCGCCATGGGCCACCCCGACCCCAAGCCCTACCTCCGCGCCGGCGACGTGGTCGAGCTGGAAATCGACGGCCTGGGCCGACAACGACAGGAACTGAAGAACGCCTGAGCCTGCCGACCGCGGCGGCCCGACCCGACCGGTTTCGTGGGGAAGGTCGAGCCGAGTCACTCGGTATGAGTGCTGAGCTGACGTACTCATGTTTCTCTTGGCCCTGCCCCCTAAAATCCATCTCTGATCAACAGAGTGATGCATCGGGGGGCAGGGTGTCCTGGGACGAAGAGTGGGCCGCGCTAAAGCAACAGGCCTCCGGAGGCGGCGAGATGCAGCTCGCCGGCGCCGACGGGGGCGGCTGGAGTACCGCTTCGGAGGGTGCCGGGGGCGGCCTGAAGTCCAAGAAGTCCGCGTGGACAAAGGCCGGGCGCGACGTCCTGGCGCTCAGCGGGGACATCAAAAAGGCGCTGGCCCGCATGGAACGGGAGCAGAAAGGCCTGGGCGCGGGCTCCGACACCGGCGGCAGCGGTGTGGAGTGCGGGGCGGCGCAGCGGGAGCTGTACCACTCCTGGAAGCGCTATTTGGAAGACGTCAGCGGTCGGTGCCGCACGCTCCAGGACCGGCTGGAAAATGCCGGTGACCACCTCGACAAGAACGACGACTCGGTCAAGAGCTCGTTCGACGCTCTGTCCCACCGGTACGACGACACCGACGCCGTCGGTGGTGGCCGGTACCGGGGGAAGTGAACCGAGCCGTGGACTACCCGACGCTCAAACATCTCAAGACGTCCGAGTTCGAGGACGCCGCCAGGGGATACCAAGCAGCGAGCGACATGGCGAGCAGCGCCAAGGACGCCATCGAGCAGCGGATCGCCGTCAAGATGCGGCAGTCGCTGGACGGCGCGGCCGTGACCGCGGCGGTCGAACAACTCCAGAAGCTCGCGGAGAACTTCCACTACAGCCAGGTGGAATGCGGAGTCATCAGCACGTCGCTCCGCGCACTTGCCGCGGACCTGCAAGCGGCCAAGAAGAAACTCGACGCGGCGGTGGCGGACGCCGAGGCCGAGAAATTCACGGTGGAGAACGACGGCTCGGTCACCTACCCGGCGGGAGGCGAGAAGCAGGACGGCAAGACGCCGCACGGTGGGACGGCCCGGGGCACGACGGACAAGACGGCGCAGGGAGTCAATCGCCAGGCCGCCGGCTTCGACCCCAACCCGAACTACGCCCGCGCGCAGGCGTATGCCGACCGTATCGCCGCTGCTCTCAAGGAGGCGACGGAGACCGATGAGAAGTGGGCCCCGAAGCTCCGCAAGCTGAAGGCCGACGACGACCTGACCGTCTCCGCCAAGGACTGGGCGGACGTACAGAAGGACACCCGCAGCGCTCTCAAGGGGGCCGAGCACTACCTGGACGACATCAAGGCGCCACCGAAGGGTAATGACCCGGAGAGCAACGCGAAGTGGTGGAACGGCCTTTCCGACGACGAGAAGGCCGCCTACGTCTCCATGCACCCCGCGAGCGTCGGCGCACTGGACGGCCTCCCGGCCGACGTCCGCGACGAGGCCAATCGCGCGGTGCTTTCCGAGAAGCAGGGCCAGTACCAGACCCAGTTGGACGCCATCCTCGCCAGAGAGCCTGCGAAGTACTCGTATTCAGGGGTGCACGGCGCCCGGCGGGTCAACACGCAGTGGAAGGAGTGGAACGAGGAGAAGGAGCGGGTGGCGGGGAGGGTGCACGGCATGCAGGCCATCCAGGACCGCTTCGACCGGACGGGCGAGCGCGGTCTGCCTGAGGCGTACCTCTTGGGTTTTGATCCGGATGGCAGAGGCAACGGAAAAGTTATCCTGGCCAATGGGAATCCCGATACGGCTGACCACACGGCCATCTATGTCCCTGGCACCACGACGGATATCTCGACCATCGGTGACGACGTCGGCGAAACGCCCTCAGACCTGCACCGCAGTGAGTACTTGTGGGGCGAGAGCAGCAAGATGGCTCCGGGCGAGAAAGTGTCCACCATCACCTGGATGGACTATGACGCTCCGGACACCATTCCGGAGGCCACGAGCGACTCGTACGCCCGCCGGGGTGCTCCCGGCCTGCACGAATTTCTCGAAGGCAGCAGAACGGCCCACGAGTACGCGACCGGGAGTGCCGGCCACACCACTGTCATGGGGCACAGCTACGGCAGCACGCTCATCGGTGATACGGCGAAAATCTCCGTCAAGGGCGGCACATCTCTTCCTATGGACGACGTCATGGTGGCGGGTAGCCCGGGGATGCAGGCGGCCAAGGCTTCCGACCTCAACATCGACCCCAAGCACATGTGGGCGATGGGGGGCAATTGGGACGACTGGGGTGTGCGAAAGGGAGGCGATCTCGTCGGCCTGGGAGGTGACGGAAACATTCCCACCGACCCCGAGTTCGGTGGAAACATCATGAAGAGTGACGCAGGGAGTCACGGGGCGTTCTGGGACCAGGGCTCGACCAGTCTGCGGAATCAGGCCGCAGTTGTCACCGGCAAATACGATCAGGTGGTGCATGACTAAGCGAAGTTTCATGGCGGTGCATGTCGTGCTGGCGTGCGTTCTCTTGGCGGGATGCTCGAAAAATATGAATGAAGATGATCTGCGAGTGCGCAGTTCCGACAAGGTTGCTGACGAGACGGAAAAGGCGTCCAGTGAGATCCTGGATCTCGCCGGCGTGAAGGGGAAGGTGACGGAGTCGGGTGCATTCGCGATGCCGTGTGCGGGGTACTCCTCGGAGAAGGTATACCGGGCGCACCACCCTTGGAGCCTCTACGGCCTCCCGTTCGAGGAGCTGAAGAAGGCATTCGGTCGATTGAGGGACGGTCTTCCCGGTCACGGCTGGAAAATCGTGAAGGACGGTCCCGATGGCAGTCCCTCGAAAGCGCCGCAGATTATTGCGAACCACAAGGGGGGCGATTTCTCCGTGGACATCAGGCTGCACGACGAGAGCAAGCGCAGCGGCAAGACTTCACTGCTGGAGGTCACCGTCGAATCGGCCTGCTTCAAGAAGCAGGCCGATTGAGCGCGCCCGCGGTGACGAGTGTCCGGTAGCCGTCAGCTCTTCGGGGTCAGGGCCACCCAGGCCGGGCCCTTGGGGAAGGGGAGGTGGTTGCCGTCGGGGGTGGTGAAGGTGGTGCCGCCGTCCGCGGCGGGGCGGGACCAGTGGGCCTCGTATTTCTTGCCGTTGCGGAGGACGAGGGCGTCGCCCGAGCCGACGGTCTCCGTGTAGGGGGTGACGCTGCCCCACTTGTCGTGGAGGCGGGAGGAGCGGACGGTCACGTACTGGACGATCACCGTGGCGACGCCGAGTTGGCCGCCCCCGGTGGTGCGGAAGGGCGTCCCGTCCATCGAGACCAGCCAGCGGTTCCGGGATTCGGACCAGGTGAAGGCGAAACGGGCCGCCGGGTAGTGGACGTCCTGCTCGCTCGTGCGGGTGCCGCCGGCGGGCGCGGAGCCGAAGCGGAAGCCGATGTCGGCCGGGGCCGAGGCGCCGGGGGCGGCTTCCAGGGCGCGGGCCGGGCGGAGGTAGAGGTTGTGCGGCGCGGCGCGGTCCGGGCTGCGGACGTACGCGTCGGGCGCCTTGCCCGGCGGCAGGGCGTCGATCGGCGCCGACTCCAGGGTGGGGCGGAGCTTGGCCTGCGCGCCGGAGTAGGCCAGCGCGGGATGGCCGAACTGGCGGAGCAGTTCGAGGTCGGACTCGCGGGCGCTGCGGACCGGGCCCACCCGGTCGGGGAGGTGGGCGGCGAAGACGGCCAGTATGCGGGACAGGCCCGCCTCCACCTGCTCGGTGTAGAGGATGTCGGCGTGCTCCAGGCCGGTCTGCGGGCGGGCGGCCGAGACGTTGTCGATCTTCACGGCCAGTACCTTGTCGCCCGCGCCGTCCTCGCCGGTGAACGGTGACCGCCCGGCCCCGCCCGACTGGCACCCCGCCACCAGCGGCGTCAGCCCGGCGGCCAGGCCCGTCGCCAGGACGGTGCGCCGCGATGGTCCGGTCCAGCCCGCCCCGCCCGTCAGTGCCATGGGGGTACCGCCTCTCTCTCGCCGGTTCCCCCACAGCTTTCCCGTATTTCCGGGCGGGGCGCACGCTTTGCGTCAGGCAGGGCGCAGGTATTGCTCCAACGCCTCGACGACGAGGGCGTGATCGTCGGCCTGGGGGAGGCCGGAGACGGCCACCGCGCCGACGACGCCGGTGCCGCGGAGGCGGACGGGGAAGGCGCCGCCGTGCGCGGCATAGCGGTCGGGGTCGAGGCGGGAGGAGTCCTCGAAGGTCCGGCCCTTGGCCCGGAACCGGGCGCCGACCAGGAACGACGCCTCGCCGTACCGTTCCACCACCCGGCACTTGCGGTCCAGCCAGGCGTCGTTGTCGGCGCTGGTGCCGGGCAGCGCGCAGTGGAAGAGGCGCTGGGCGCCGCGCCGGATGCCGACCGTCACGGCAGCGTTCCGCTCGCGGGCCAGCTCGACGAGGAGGGTGCCGAGCGCCCAGGCGTCGTCGTTGCCGAAGCGGTCGAAGACCAGGCGGCGTTCCTGCTCTTCGAGGGTGGCGACGAGGGCCTGGGTGTCGTCGGCGGCGGTCATCGGGCGGCCCCCGTGCGGGCGTTCTCGATCCGGACCGTGCGGCCCTCGGCGGCCGAGAGCTTCGCGGCCTCCAGGACACGCAGCGCGGCGGCCGCCTCCAGGGCGGTGACCGGCGGCTCGCCACCCGTACGCAGCGCTTCGGCGATGGCGGCGTAGTACGCGGGGTAGTCGCCCGGCAGAGTGGGGACGGGCTCGCCGCCGCCGGTCTGCGGGGACTCCCCGGCGCCGATGCGGCCCCAGGCGGACTCCGGCTCCACGCCCCAGTCGCCGTCGCCGCCGGGCCGCAGGCCCTCGCGCAGCGCCGCCTCCTGCGGGTCCAGGCCGTACTTCACGTAACCGGCCTCGCTGCCGAGCACCCGGAAGCGCGGGCCGAGCTGCGCGGTGGTGGCGCTGACCCACAGGTGGGAGCGGACGCCGCTCGCGTGCGTGAGGGCGATGAAGGTGTCGTCGTCGGCCTCGGCGCCGGGGCGGCGCACGTCGGACTCCGCGTACACCGAGACGGCCGGGCCGAAGAGGGCGAGGGCCTGGTCGGCGACGTGGCTGCCCAGGTCGTACAGCAGCCCGCCGATCTCGGCCGGGTCGCCGGACTCGCGCCAGCCGCCCTTGGGCTTGGGCCGCCAGCGCTCGAACCGCGACTCGAAGCGCCACACCTCGCCGAGGGCACCCTCCTCGACCAGCTTGCGCAGGGTGAGGAAGTCGTTGTCCCAGCGGCGGTTCTGGAAGACGGACAGGAGCAGGCCGCGGTCGGCGGCCAGGGCGGCGAGCTGCTCGGCCTCGGCGGCGGTGGCGGCGAGCGGCTTGTCGACGACGACCGGGAGGCCGGCCTCCAGCGCCGCGGTGGCGAGCGGGACGTGGGTCTTGTTGGGGGAGGCGAGGACGATCAGGTCCAGCTCGGCCGCGCGGGCCAGCACCTCGTCGGGCGTGCCGACCGTGCGCACCTGCGGGTGCTCGGCGCGGGCCTGTGCCTGCCGGTCGGCGCTGGAGGTGGAGACCGTGTCGAGGACCAGGCCCTCGGTCGCGGCGATCATCGGCGCGTGGAAGACGGAGCCGGCCAGGCCGTAACCGATGAGGCCGACGCGGAGGGGGCTGCCGGGGGATGCGGTACCGGTGGAGTCGCTCGGGCTGCTCATGACCCCCACTTAAGCAACGCTGTTGCCAAAGTGCAAGCGATGCCCACAATGGAGGGGTGAGCAGCGAGAACCCTCCCCCTTCCGGCCGCCCCGTTTCCGACGGACCGGCCCGCTACGCGTCCGGCGCCAACCTGCCCCTGCTCCGCGGGCACAACGCGGCCGTGCTGCTCGAACTGCTGCGCGCCGCGGGCGAGGGCGGCGTCAGCCGGCTGGAGCTGGCCGAGCGCAGCGGGCTCACCCCGCAGGCGGTCAGCAAGATCACCGCACGGCTGCGGGAGGACGGGCTCGCCGCCGAGGCCGGCCGGCGCGCCTCCACCGGCGGCAAGCCCCGTACGGTCCTGCGGCTGGTCCCCGGCGCGCGGCACGCGATCGGGCTGCACCTGGACCGGGACGAGAGCGTCACCGTCCTCGCCGACCTGGCGGGCGAACCGGTCGCGGTCCGCCGCGCGCCGCTGGACCTGGGCGCCGGCGCCCCCGAGGTGCTGGCTGCGGCAGCGGCGCAGGTCGCCGAGGTGCGCGCCGCGGCGCCTGAGGCGCAGGTGATCGGCGCGGGCGTCGCCTGCCCCGGCCCGCTGGACCACCGCACCGGTGTCCTGCACCGGGTCACCGGCCTGCCGCAGTGGGACGGCTACCCGCTCCGCGCCGCGCTCGCCGAACAGCTCGGCCTGCCGGTCGTACTCGACAAGGACACCAACGCGGCAGCACACGGCCTGGCGCAGCACGCGCGCGGCGCCGGCTCGTTCGGCTACCTGCACCTGGGCACGGGGCTGGGCGCCGGGCTCGTGCTCGGCGGGGCCGTGCACCGCGGGGCCAGGACCGGCGCGGGCGAGTTCGGGCACCAGGTGGTGCAGCTGGACGGGCCGCCGTGCGGCTGCGGCAAGCGCGGCTGCATCGAGGCGCTCTGCCTGGCCGCGGTGGCGGCGGGCGACCCGGCGGAGGCGGCCCGCGTGCTGGGCGTCGGCGCCGCCAATCTTGTCGAGCTGCTGGACGTCGACCGGGTCCTGCTCGGCGGCCGTACGGTGCTGGGCGACCCCGATACGTACGTACGCGGGGTCGCCGCCTCGCTCGACGGCCAGCTGCGGGCGCGCGGCTCCGGCGGCGCTCGCTCCGTACCGGTCATGGCCGCGCCCGGCGGCCCGGACGCGGTGGCGCTCGGCGCCGCCCACCTGGTCCTGGCCTCTCTCTTCGGCGCGCCGCAGGGCCCGTTCGCGGGGCCGCCGCCGGTGATCTGACCGGCGTGCGAGGATCGGCCGGTGGACTACCCGAAGGACCAGGCGCCCGGCGCGCCGATCAGAGCCGGCATCCCCGAGCACGGGCGCATCCCCAAGTACTACGCGGCGAAGGTCCGGATCGGCGAGCTGCTCGCGGAGCTGGGCGAGGGTGAGACGCTGCCGACCGAGCGCGAACTCGCCCTGCGCTTCGAAGTGTCGCGGGAGACCCTGCGCCAGGCGCTGCGCGACCTGCTCCTCGAAGGCCGGATCCGCCGGCTCGGCCGGGGCACGGTGGTGGCCGGCCCCAAGCTCGAACAGCCGCTGGCGCTGGCGAGTTACACCGAGGGCGTACGCAAGCAGGGCCGCCGTCCCGGGCGGCACCTCATCGGGCTGGACCGGTTCCCCTGCAATGCGGCTCTCGCCGCGGACCTCGGGCTGCCGGCCGGCGAGCCGGTCTGGCACATGGAGCGGGTGCTGCTCGCGGATGACGAGCGGGTCGGGCTGGAGAGCACGTACGTGGCGGTCGAGCGGGCGCCGCGGCTGGACACCGACTTCGAGCCGGACTCCTCCTTCTACGGCTACCTGCACGACCGGCTCGGCATCGGCTTCGGCGACGCGGACGAGCGGCTGGAAACGGTGCTGGCGACGCCGCGGGAGGCGTTGTTGATCGGGACGCCGGGGGCGTTGCCGATGCTGCTGATCCATCGGATCAGCCGCGATGTGGGCGGGCGCCCTCTGGAGCGGGTGCGGACGCTGTTCCGCGGGGACCGGTTCTCGTTCACGACGCGGCTCGGCGGCGCCCCGTAAGGGGCGCGGGGAACTGCGCGAGCAACCACCACGAGGGGGCGGCCGGCCACCGGCCAGTACCCCTGCGGCGAGGGCCGTCGTTCCTCTAAGATCACGAGAAGATAACGGGTCTAGGCCAACTTTGATGGCCCGTTAACCGGCTGGTTGCCGCGCGGACCGCAGTCGGCCACCCGGCGCGACGAGCGTCACCGGCATGCGAGTCATAGTTGTCGGAGCCGGCGTGCTGGGGACCATGCACGCCTGGCAGGCGGTCGAACGCGGCCACGAGGTCGTCCACATCGAACGGGAGGCCGAGGCCCGCGGCGCCTCCGTACGGAACTTCGGGCAGATCTGGGTCAGCGGCCGCGCGGGCGGCGAGGAGCTGGACACGGCCCTGCGCGCCCGCGCGCTGTGGGAGGAGATCGGCGCCCGCGTGCCGGGGCTCGGCTTCCGCGCGATCGGCTCGCTGACCGTCGTGAAGAACGAGGCCGAGCGGGCCGTCGCCGAGGCCGCGGCCCGCCGCCCGGACGCCGCCGCGCGCGGCTACAAGCTGCTGGACGCCGAGGAGGCCCGCGGGATCAACCCCGCGCTCCGCGGCGACTTCCTCGGCGCCCTGTGGTGCGAGCGGGACGCCGCCGTCGAACCCCGCGTCGCCCAGCGCGAGCTGAAGCAGGCGCTGCTCGCCACCGGCCGCTACACCTACCTCGGCGGGCGCGAGGTCCGGGACGTCCTCGGCGACGGCAGCGGCGTACGGGACGACCACGGTGGGACGCACCGCGGCGACGCCGTCGTGCTGTGCACCGGCGCCTGGCTGAGCGGCCTGGTCCGCGAGCTGATCCCGGACCTCCCGGTCCGCCGCGTACGGCTGCAGATGATGCAGACCGACCCGCTCGGCGAGCCGCTGACCACCTCCGTCGCCGACGCGGACAGCTTCCGCTACTACCCGGCGTACGGCGGCGAGGCGCTGGACGCGCTCAACGCCGAGCACGCGCAGGCGCCCACCGCCGCAGCCCACAAGATGCAGCTCCTGATGGTGCAGCGCGCGGACGGCGGGCTGACCATCGGCGACACCCACGAGTACGAGACGCCGTTCGCCTTCGACACCGTCGAGGAGCCCTACGAGCACCTGACCGGCGTCGTCGAGTCGATCCTCGGCCGCCCGCTGCCGCGCATCCGGCACCGCTGGGCCGGGGTGTACGCGCAGTGCACCGACACCGGCCGGGTCGTGCACCGGCAGCAGGCGAGCGACGGCGTGTGGCTGGTCACCGGGCCCGGCGGGCGCGGCATGACCTGCTCCCCGGCGATCGCCGAGAAGACCGCGAACGCACTGGGATGGTGAGGGAATTGACCAGCAGCGCCACGAAGAAGAACGACATCGAGCTGGTCGTGCTCGACATGGCCGGCACCACCGTCGCCGACGGCGGCCTCGTCGAGCAGGCCTTCGACGCCGCGGCCCGCCACCTCGGCGTCGAGCCGGGCACCCCCGACCACGCCGAGAAGCTCGCCCACGTGCGCGCCACCATGGGCGAGTCGAAGATCTCCGTCTTCCGCCAGCTGTTCGGGGCCGAGGAAGCCGCCCGGCGCGCCAACGCCGTCTTCGAGAAGGCGTACGGCGAGCTGGTCGACGGCGGGCTGGTCGCGCCCGTACCCGGCGCCCGCGAGGCCGTCGAGGCGCTGCAGGCCGCAGGGCTCACCGTGGTCCTGAGCACCGGGTTCGCCCGGGTCACCCAGGACGCGATCCTCGCCGCGCTCGGCTGGCAGGACCTCGTGCCGCTCACCCTCTGCCCGGCCGACGCGGGCGGGCGCGGCCGGCCGTACCCCGACCTGGTGCTCGCCGCGCTGCTGCGCACCGGCGCCACCGACGCCGTCCAGCGCGTCGCGGTCGCCGGCGACACCTCGTACGACATGCTCTCCGGCCGCCGCGCCGGGGCCTCCGTCGTCGCCGGGGTGCTCACCGGCGCCCACGACAAGGACCAGCTGACGGCCGCGGGCGCCACCCACGTCCTCGGCTCGGTCGCCGAACTGCCCACCCTGCTGGGGGTGACGAGCGATGGCCGCCCCGCCTGAAACGGCCGTCGGACCGGTGGCGGCGAAGACCGCCGCCGGCATCCGCTTCGACCACGTCTCCGTCGCCTACGGCGACCACACCGTGCTGGACGGCCTCGACCTGACCGTCGAGCCCGGCGAGGTGATGGCCCTGCTCGGCCCCTCCGGCTCCGGCAAGACCACCGCACTGCGGGCCGTCGCCGGATTCGTGACGCCCGTCTCCGGGCGCGTGCTGATCGGCGGCCGGGACGTCACCGCGCTTCCGCCGTACAAGCGCGGCATCGGCATGGTCGTACAGAGCTACGCGCTCTTCCCGCACCTGCGCGTCGCCGACAACGTGGCCTTCGGACCGAAGGCGCGGAAAGTGCCGCGCGCGGAGATCGAACCGCGGGTCACCGAGGCGTTGGAGCTGACCGGCATGGCCGGCTACGCCCGCCGCTACCCGCGCGAACTCTCCGGCGGCCAGCAGCAGCGCGTCGCCATCGCCCGCGCGCTGGCCATCCGCCCCGGTGTGCTCCTCCTGGACGAGCCGCTCTCCGCGCTGGACGCGCAGCTGCGCTCCGGCATGCTCGCCGAACTGGCCCGGCTCCACCGCGAACTGCCCGACGTGTCGATCCTGTACGTCACCCACGACCAGGTCGAGGCGCTCACCCTCGCCGACCGGATCGCGGTCATGGACCGGGCGCGACTGCGGGACTGCGGTACGCCGCGCGAGCTGTACCGGGCGCCGCGCACCGAGTTCACCGCCTCCTTCGTGGGCAACGCCAACCTGCTGCCGGTCACGGCCGGGCCCGGCGACGCCACCGTGACCTTCGGGAACCGCGAGCTGGCGGTGCGCGGCACGGAGGGCGTGGCCCCCGGCGCGGCGGCCACCCTGTGCGTACGGCCGCACCTGGTCGGGCTGGGGGAGGGGCCGAACGCGCTGCGCGGCCGGCTCGCCGAACTCCAGTGGCGCGGCGCCACCCACCGGCTGTACGTCGAGGTCGCAGGGCACCGGGTCATGGCCGACGAGCGCGAGCTCCGGACGGCGCCCGCGGTGGGTGATGAGGTGACGCTGCACTTCGCGCCCGAGGACGGCGTCCTCCTTCCCGCGGAGGCGGGTGCCGATGGCTAGCGTGACCCAGCGGGCGCGCCTCGGCGTCCCGCGCGCGCCGCGGGCCCGTACCCTCCCGCGCTTCCTGTGGGCGCTGCCGCCCGTCGCCGCGCTCGGACTGGTCTTCCTCCACCCGCTCGTCCTGCTGGTCCGGCAGTCGTTCACACCGGACGAGGGCGGGCCCGCGACGGCCGCGTACGCGGAGGTGCTGGCCGCGGCGTCGTTCCAGGACGCGCTGGTCAACACCGTGTTCATCGCGGCCGGTGCGACCGCCGGCTGCCTGGCGCTCGGCTTCGCCCTCGCGCTGGTCGTCGCCTTCGTGCCGTTCCCCGGCGCGCGGGCGCTCGGCCGGTTCATCGACATCTTCCTGGCCTTCCCGTCCTTCCTGATCACCCTGGCCCTGCTGTTCGTCTACGGGACGACGGGCGTGGCCAACGGGGTGTGGACCGCGGCGACCGGCGCGGCGAGCGGCCCGCTCGACTTCCTGCACACGCCCTGGGGCGTGCTGCTGGCGGAGATCACGTACTTCACGCCGTTCGTGATGCGCCCGCTGCTGGCCGCGTTCTCCCAGGTGGAGACCGGGCAGCTGGAGGCCGCCGCGTCGCTCGGCGCCCGGCCGTGGCGGATCGTCCGCACGGTGATCCTGCCCGAGGCGCTGCCCTCGCTGGCAGCGGGCGGCGCGCTCGTCCTGGTCATGTGCCTGAACGAGTTCGGGATCGTGCTCTTCACCGGCGCCAAGGACGTCGTCACGCTGCCGGTCCTCGTCTACACCAAGGCCATCCTCGACGGCGACTACACCGGCGCGTGCGTCGTCGCGGTCGTCAACATCGCGCTGTCCGTGGCGCTGTACGCCGGCTACCGCGCGCTGGTGGCCCGCACCGGACGCAAGGGAGGAGCGCCCCGTGCTCGTACACAGCAGTAAGGCCCGCGCGGCCGTATGGGCCGGCTTCCTGCTCCTCCTCCTCCCGCTCTTCGCGCTGCCGTTCGCCGTCATCCTGGCCGCGTCCTTCGCCACCACCTGGAGCGGCGCGCTGCCCTCGGGGCCGACGCTGACGCACTACCAGGACATCGCCCGGGGCGACTCGCTGGACGCGCTGGTCACCAGCGCGCTGACCGCGCTGGCCGCGAGCCTGCTGGCGCTGACCGCCGGGACCTGGGCGGCGCTGGCCGCGCAGCGCCTGGGCGGCCGCGGCAAGAAGGTGATCGACACGCTGTTCATGCTGCCGGTCGCGGTGCCCTCCGTCGCCGTCGGCCTCTCCCTGCTGGTCGCCTTCTCGCAGCCGCCGCTGCTGCTCAACGGCACCCGGCAGATCGTCGTCATCGCCCATACCGTGCTGGTCACGGCCTTCGCGCACCAGTCGGTGAGCGCGGCGCTGGACCGGCTGGACCCCGCGTACGAGCAGAGCGCCGCGGCCCTCGGGGCCCGCCCGGCGTACGTCCTGCGGCGGGTGAAGCTGCCGCTGCTGCTGCCCTCGCTGACGGCGGCCACCGGGCTCTGCTTCGCGCTGTCCATGGGCGAGCTGAGCGCCACGATGATGCTCTACCCGCCCGACTGGCTGCCGCTGCCGGTCCAGATCTTCGCCACCACCGACCGGGGCGCCCTCTTCAGCGGCGCGGCCCTCGCGGTGGTCCTGATGGCCGCGACGCTGATCGTGCTCTTCGGCGTCTCCCGCATCCGTACCAGAGCCTCCTACCGCTGACGCGCACCCTTCCTCCGAGGAGCCACGACCCGCCATGCGCAGCCACCCGTACCTCAAGCCGGTCGCCGCGACCGTCTCCGTCCTGGCGCTCGGTGCCGGACTGACCGCCTGCGGCGGAGCCGCCGCCGACCCGAACGCCAAGGAAGTCACCGTCTACAGCGCCGACGGCCTCAAGGGCGAGAAGGGCGACGGCTTCTACGACAAGGTCTTCAAGGACTTCGAGAAGAAGACCGGCATCAAGGTCAACTACGTGGAGGCGGGC
Organism: Streptomyces niger; assembly: GCF_000718305.1. Lineage (GTDB taxonomy): Bacteria > Actinomycetota > Actinomycetes > Streptomycetales > Streptomycetaceae > Streptomyces > Streptomyces niger. Next base: position 329,874 of record NZ_JOFQ01000011.1, on the reverse strand, counting down.
TCCGGCGCGGCCGTGCAGCGGCTCGCCCGCGAGAAGATGAACACCCAGGCGGACGTGGTCGTCACCCTGCCGCCCTTCATCCAGCAGGCGGACGGCAAGGGCCTGCTCCAGAAGTACGAGCCCAAGGGCTACGACCAGGTCGCCGCCGCCGACCGGGACCCGGACGGCAAGTGGACCTCGGTCGTCAAGAACTACTTCTGCTTCATCTACAACAAGAAGCAGCTCAAGGAAGCCCCGAAGAGCTGGCACGACCTGCTGGACGCCAGGTACCGGAACAGGCTCCAGTACTCCACGCCGGGCGTGGCCGGGGACGGCACCGCCGTCGTCATCAAGGCCGTGCACGACCTGGGCGGCACCGACCCGGCCATGGACTACTTCAAGAAGCTCCAGGCCAACAACGTCGGCCCGTCCTCCTCCACCGGTCAGCTCGCCCCCAAGACCGCCAAGGGCGAACTGCTGGTCGCCAACGGCGACGTGCAGATGAACTTCGCCAACATGAAGTCGATGCCGGACCAGGGCATCTTCTTCCCGGCGGCCGAGAAGGGCGGCAAGCCTTCGACCTTCGCGCTGCCGTACGCCGCCGGGCTGGTCAAGAACGCTCCGCACACCGAGAACGGCAAGAAGTTCCTGGACCACCTGCTGAGCCCGGAGGTCCAGCGGGAGGTCTCCGCGGTCGGCGGCGGCTTCGCGGCCCGCAAGGACGTCAAGGCCACCGACGAGAACGCCCGTAAGCTCGCGGACATCATGAAGGGCGTCGAGATCTTCGAGCCGGACTGGCAGGACATCGACAGGAACCTCGACACCTACCTCGACGCCTGGAAGACGGCCACCGGCAGCTGAGCACGCGCTGCGTGGGGGGTGGAGTCCGCCACCGGCTGACTTAGGCTGTGGGCGTCGGTCGTACGTACGTTTCGCGTGAGACGTGCGGCGACGGCCGGCGCCCTCGGTAGTCAGGCAGCAGTTCCCCGTACGGCAGGAGTCCGGCAGTGGCAGAGCGCAAGCCGATCGAGTCATGGCTCACCGACATGGACGGTGTGCTGATGCACGAAGGTGTGCCGGTCCCCGGCGCCGACGCCTTCATCAAGCGGCTGCGGGAATCGGGCAAGCCGTTCCTCGTGCTCACCAACAACTCCATCTACACCCCGCGCGACCTCCAGGCCCGGCTCGCCCGCATCGGCCTCGAAGTGCCGTACGAGTCGATCTGGACCTCGGCGCTGGCCACCGCGAAGTTCATGGACAGCCAGCGGCCGAACGGCACCGCGTACGTGATCGGCGAGGCCGGGCTGACCACGGCCCTGCACGACATCGGGTACATCCTCACCGACCACTCGCCGGACTACGTCGTCCTCGGCGAAACTCGCACTTACAGCTTCGAGGCCATCACCAAGGCCATCCGGCTCATCAACAACGGCGCGGCCTTCATCGCCACCAACCCCGACGAGACCGGCCCGTCCAACGAGGGCCCGCTGCCCGCGACCGGCTCGGTGGCCGCGCTGATCACCAAGGCGACCGGCCGCGCGCCGTACTTCGTCGGCAAGCCCAACCCGCTGATGATGCGGCATGGCCTGAACGCCATCGGCGCGCACTCCGAGACCTCCGCCATGATCGGCGACCGGATGGACACCGACGTGCTGGCCGGCCTGGAGGCCGGGATGGAGACCTTCCTCGTGCTCACCGGCCTGACCGGGCCCGGCGACATCGACAAGCACCCCTTCAAGCCGTCGCACGTCGTGGACTCCATCGCCGACCTCGTCCAGCTGGTGTAGCCGCCGGCCCGCGCCACCCGTACGGAAGACCCCGCTCACCCCGACGGCGCAGGCTTCGGGCGCTGCGGATGCGGGTGGGGAGCGCCGGGGCGACCTTCGGTAGTACCCGGAGGTTGCCATGAGTCCACCACGATTCACCGTCAGTACGTGCACGGCCGTCACCGCGTGCGTGGTGCTCGCCGGCACCGCGCAGCCGGCGGACCGCCCGGACACCCGGCCCGGCCCGGCCGCCGCCACCGCGGGGGTGGCGGCGTGGTCCGCGGTGCCCGCCGCGCAGGTCGCCACCCGGCCCCTCCCGCCGACGGCGGACCGGAAGTCCGAGGGCGGCATGAACTCGGGCCGGTCGGCCGGGCTCGTGGTGGCCGGCGGCGTGGCCCTCGTCGTGATCGGCCGCATCGTGCACGTGCTCCGGAAGCGGGGTGGCGGTGATGCCGAATGAGCCCCTGGCCGCCGCCGACGGGTACGGCCGGCTGCTGACCGGTGTGGCCTGGGCGGTGCTGCTGCTCGGGCTGTGGGTGTGGGGCCGCGGCCCGGCCGAGGGGCAGCTGTCGGCCGCCACCACCGGGGACGTCGCCGCGGTGGGCCGCCCGCTCCTCCAGGAACTTCCCCGGGCGATCGACCCGCTGCCCGCCGCCCGGCCCACCGCGCTGGGCATCGACGCGCTGGGCACGGTCCACGCGGAGGTCGTCCCGGGCGGCGCGGAAACCGCCGGCGGCGGCCCACCGGGCCATCGGCCGGGCGACGTGGTCTGGGACGCCTCCGGACCGCAGCCGGGCCGCCCGGGAGTGGCGGTACTGACCGGCCGCGGCGACACGGGGCCCGGCCGCGGCCCCTTCGCCGGACTGGCCGGCCTGCACGCGGGCGAGACCGTACGGGTGGCCCGATCGGACGGCTCCATCGCGGAGTTCACCGTGGCGGACGTACGGGCGCGGCCGGCCGGCCGGTTCGACGCCCGGCGCGTCCACGGGGCGCACGAGCGCGGCCGCGCCGAACTCCGCCTCGTCGACGAGGGCCGGGAGCGCACCGTGGTCCTCGCGTATCTGACCGGCGTCAGCGGGCCCTGAAAGAGGTGAGCGACGTGCGCAGAGGGATCAGCGGATCGCCCGGCCCGGCCGGCGGTTCGCTCCCCCCTGAACCACCGGCCGACCGGTCCTCGACCGCCGCGATTCAGGACTGCGGGAGTTGCCCTGCCGCCGGCGGGAGGCGCCATGAAGCGCGCGTTCCAGGCCGGGGGCCGGGGCCAGAACCACACTGTAGAACGGCCGCGCGGCCCTCGTACAGAGGGCGGCGGAAGCGGACCGTAACAGGATACCCACTCGCCGTCGCCGCACCCTGCGCATGTGCCAGGATTGCCGCGACCGGCCAAGTTCCGTGCTCCGAGGGGGGAGTGGATGTACGGCGTTGTACCCGGGTCCGGGGGGACTTCGAGCGGACGGCGCGGTGACCGCGGCGGACGAGGCGTTTCCGTACCGGTGTTGGCGGCCCTGCTGCTGGCGGCCGGTGGCCTGGCGGGATGCTCCTCGTCCGACGGCTCCGACGAGGGCGCGGGGCCGCCGGGCCAGCGCCCCCGAGCCATGGTGCCGTACTGGGTGAACCCGGACGGCAGGGCCGCCCGGCAGGCCGCCGCGTACCGCAAGGACGGCAAGCAGGACGACGCGAAGCTGATCGACCGCATCGCGACCCAGCCCGTCGCCGAGTGGATCGGCGTCGACGACCCGCAGGGCGAGGCGCGCGGCTTCACCGAGGCGGCGGCGAAGGCGAAGCGCGACGCGCTGCTGGTGCTCTACAACATCCCGCACCGCGACTGCGGCAGCTACTCCAAGGGCGGCGCCGCCGACGGCAACGCCTACCGGGCCTGGCTGGACGGGGTCATCAAGGGGATCGGCGACCGGTCGACGACGGTGATCCTGGAGCCGGACGCGCTGCCGCACATCGAGGACCAGTGCACCCCGGAGCAGTTCCACGAGGAGCGGTACGCGCTGCTGACCGAGGCCGTCGGCAAGCTCAAGGCGCTGCCGCACACCAAGGTCTACCTCGACGCGGGCAACCCGCACTGGATCAAGGACCCGGGGCGGATGGTGGAGCCCTTGAAGCGGGCCGGCATCGAGCGGGCCGACGGCTTCGCGCTGAACATCTCCAACTACCAGACCACGGCGGAGAACGAGAAGTACGGCCGCAAGCTCTCCGCGATGGTGGGCGGCAAGCACTTCGTCATCGACACCAGCCGGAACGGCAACGGCCCGGCGCCCGGCGGCGACGACCCGGAGAACTGGTGCAACCCGCCGGGCCGGGCGCTGGGCGAGCCGCCGACCACGAAGACCGGTGACGGGCTGGTGGACGCCTACCTCTGGATCAAGCGTCCCGGCGAGTCGGACGGCACGTGCAAGGGCGGCCCGCAGGCGGGCAAGTGGTGGCCGTCGTACGCGCTGGTCCTGGCCCGCAACAGCAAGCAGTGACGCGACGGGCCGGTACGTGAAGAGGGGGCGCCCCGCAGCGGGGCGCCCCCTCCTCGTACGTCGTCGGTCAGCCGGTCTTCTCGGCGGCGGGCACCTTCAGCCACACCGCCTTGGACGGCGTGCCCTTCCCGTCGACGGCCATGACCATGTACCAGCCGGGCGGGACCAGGGACGGGTCCTTGGGCAGGGTCGCGGTCACCGTGTCGCCCTTCGTGGTGAAGTCCAGCGCCACAGAGCGCTGTTCGACGTTGGTGACATGGGTGAACGAGCCGGGCCGGATCAGCCGCAGCTTCTTGACGGACCCGCCGCGGGCCGACCGGAACGTCGCCGTGCCGCCCAGCTTCACCGTCGTGGGGCCCGCGGCCTTGAGCTCGGGGCGCGTCCCGTGGAAGAGGTACGGCGGGGTGTAGAGGTCGATCTGCTGCTGGAAGACGCCGGGCCGGGTGTTGTCCTTGTCGGCGAAGAGCGAGTCCGAGCCGAAGGTCATCACCCGGCCGTCGGGGAGCAGCAGCGCGCCGGAGTGGTAGTTCCGGCCGACCAGCGGGTCGGCGACGGGGCGCGCGCTGTTCGCCGCCGGGTCGTACAGCTCGGCCTTGAGGACGTTGGAGTCGCTGCGGCCGCGGTAGTCGCCGGAGCCGTTGGTGGTCAGCACGGTGTCGTCCGGCATGATCACGCTGCTCGGGTAGCGGGCCTTCGCGTACAGGTCCGGGCCGTCGCGGAAGCGCGGCTTCGGGTCCGTCAGGTCCGCGATCCGGGTCCTGGCCGTGGCACGCGGGTCCTCGCCGACCCCGCCGCCGCCGAGGACCATGTACCGCTGGTCCTGCGCGGGCGGCAGCAGCACGGACATCGAGGTCTCCAGGATGTCCGGGTCGCTCATCCCCGGTACCACCCGGAACCTGTTGCTCTTCAGGTCCCAGATGCCGGGCGTGCGGCCCTTGTTGTCGGGGCCGTACCCGGCGTTGGAGCCGGTGTAGAAGACCTGGCCCTTGCCGGAGAGGAACAGCGCCGGATAGGTCGGGAAGAACCGCTGCTCGGTCAGGTAGGTCCACTTCTTGGTCTTCGGGTCGTACAGCTCGTTCTTGCCGGGGACGACCTGGCCGATGTCGTCGAGGCCGGAGACGGAGAGGACCTTGCCGTCGTCCAGGGAGGTCAGCGTCGGATACCAGCGGGCCTCGTTCATCGGGTCGACGCGGAGGTAGCGCTCGGCGACCGGGTCGAACTCGAAGGAGTCCTTGATCCCCTGGAAGTCCTTCTTGTCGAAGGACAGCTTCTGCGCGATGCCGTAGAAGTTCCGGGCGTCCGCGCCGGTCAGGCCGTGGATGCGGTAGTTGTCCTGGGCGCCGGTGGCGTACTCGCGACCGTCCTTGCGGGCCTCGACGTAGACCCGGCCCTCACTGTGCTCGACCCGTACCTTCCCGGTGGCCTTGTCCTTGACCTTCTTGGCGCGGGGCACCACGACCGGGTCCTTGGAGACGAACGTCTTGCCGTTCTCCTTGCCGGTGAAGAGCGTGCCGGCGGGGAAGGTCTTCGGGCCGTCCGGGTCCTCGTTGTAGATGATCATCAGGCCGCCGGCCTTCTTCACATCGCCCTTGAGGGTCTCGTAGCGCTGGGTGCCGCCCGCGACCAGCAGCTTGCCGTCCGGGAGCTGGGTGTGGCCGGAGCAGAAGAGGTCGGCGGGCGTGTCGATGTTCTTGAAGGTGTTCTTCGCCGGGTCCCACAGGACCGTGCGGAAGGACTTGGCCTTGAAGTGCGCCGCGTTGTTGCCGGAGCCGGCGACCAGCAGGACCTTGCCGGTGTGCAGCAGGGCCGCGTGAATGGTGTTGATCTTGTACCGGTCGGGGACGTCGACCACGTCCCAGTGGCCGTTCCGCTTCTTGTACTCCGGCTGATTGATCTTGTACGAGTGGTACTGCTCCGAGGCGAAGCCGTACACCGCCGGGCCGTTCATCGCGGCCAGGGCGATCACCACCACTGCGCCTATCCCCAACCGGCGGGTGCGGCGGCTCGGTCGGTATCTCATCGGTTGGTTCCCCCCACGGGAATCTGCACGGTCTGCGCGATCTGGTCATCGGTGGCCGGTGGCGCGGGCTGTGGTGGCGCGGGCGGCTGCGGGGCCGAACGGTGCTCGCGGCGGCGCGCGTCCCGGCGCATGGTCCAGCGCCAGACGCCGATCGGGGTGCAGCAGACCAGCAGGGCCAGCACGGCCCAGACGATCATCGCCGGGTGGGCGTGGCCGAAGAAGAAGGAGGCGATCAGGGAACCGCCGAAGACGACGAGGAAGAAGAGGTGCACCCGGAAGGTCCCGAAGAGGGTGTCGGGGCTGGAGGAGTCGCCCTTCGGGGTCACCACGAACTTGCTCTTGCGGCGCAGCGCCGCGTCGAAGAGGGAGCGCGCGTAGATCGGCGCGGAGAGCGCGGACATCAGCATGCCGGCCACGCCGCCGGAGCCCTCCGGCTCGTGCGGGGAGACGTTGTGCCGGCGATTCCAGACGTACAGGCCGATCTGGAGCGCCGAGGCGTTGCCGTAGAGCATCATCCACACGGCCGGGTCGATCTGCACGCCGGAGGCGCCGAGCCCGAGGAAGAGCGCGCAGCTGAGGGCGGCGAGTATCCAGTTCAGCGCGGACATCGGGTAGAAGATGACCATCATGGTGTAGTTGAAGAGGCGGCCGGGGGACAGCGTGAAGGGCGCCTTCCAGAACTGCTTGAGCAGCGTTTCGTACGTGCCTCGCGACCAGCGCAGCTGCTGGGTGAAGAAGTCCGTCCAGGCGGTCGGGCCCTCGCCGACGGCGAGCACGTCGGGGGTGTAGACCGAACGCCACTTCTTGCCCGTCGCGGGGTTGCGGTGGCGGTGCATCTCGAAGCCGGTGGCCATGTCCTCGGTGATCGAGTCGTACAGTCCGCCGATCTGCTGCAGGGCCTTGATGCGCACCGCGTTGGAGGTGCCGACGAACATGGGGGCGCCGTAGCGGTTGCCGGCCCGCTGGATCAGCGCGTGGAAGAGGAACTGCTGCGACTCGGCGGCCTTGGTGACGAAGGTGTCGTAGTTGCCGTAGACCTGGGGGCCGATGACGAAGCCGACGTTCTCGTCGCGGAAGTAGCCGAGCATCCGCTCCAGGTAGTTCGGCAGGGGGACGTGGTCGGTGTCGACGGAGGCGAAGAAGTCGTAGTCGTCGCCGTGCGCCTGGAGCCAGGCGTTGTAGTTGCCGTGCTTCGTTCTTGCGCGGTGCGGGCCCTTCGCGCGGTTCCACTCCGGTATGCCGTGCCGGGTGAAGTGGTGCACCCCGAGTCTCGCGCAGACGGCTCTGACCGCGGGGTCGTCGCCCTCGTCCAGCAGCCAGACGTGCAGCAGGCCCCGGTGGCGCACGCGGACCGCGGCCTCCAGCGTCTTCGTGACCATCTCCAGCGGTTCCTTGCCGGGCACGAAGGAGGTGAGGAAGGCGACGCGGGTGCCGCTCTCGGGTATGACCGGTATCGGATCACGGGCGACGAGGGTGGCGTGGGCGTTGGAGAGGACGTTCATGCAGCGGAAGAACTCGATCAGACCGATCGAGACGAGCATGACCACGTCGAGGGCGGGGAGGAAGGCGAACTGCGGATAGTCCCGCTCGGTCCAGTGGGCCGGCTGCAGCAGCCAGGCGAGGAGTCCGAGGGAGACCAGCGGGGCGGCGCCCAGTAACAGTGCGGCGCGTAAGCGGTGCGGTTCGTCGGCGAGGAGGCTGCGGTACCGGACCTTGTACGGCTTGCCGGGCTCGGGCTTGGTCAGCGGGCCGGCCAGTCGGCTGTAGTGCTCGTAGTCGTAGCGCGGCAGCGGCGCGGGCTGCTGCGGGCGCCTGCGGTGCTGGCGCGGCAGACGTAACCGCGTCGTCGCGGACGGGTCGTACTGCTGTTCCTGCCGGGCGCCGGTAGGCGTCGACGACGTCATGACTCCATCCCCCCGCACGCAGAGCTCGCTGCGTGTCCGTCTGTACTTTCTCGGCCCGAGCCGCTCGTCCCCTGACCGGCTCGGGCGCCGTGGTCTCGGCCGCCCGCGCACGCCACCGTGCGCCGCTCGCCTTCCGGTTGCCCGGTACTGCCTCGCCGTCATGGCAGCGCGCGGAGTTCCCCAACTTCCCGTTCAACGCAGCCGACGGCCTTCCCCCACATGCGCGTCAAGGCCATCTTCGACCCATCCGCCACGTCAGGGTCCCTAACCGGCCTTCATGATCGCAAGGGCGGAATGGGGGGCTTACGGAACGTGTGGGTGTATGGGTGGACTCGGAGTGGTGTGCGGCAGTTACGTGCGCCCTCCCCTTTGGGGGGAGGGGCGACCCGCCGGGTGCAGGCGTCAGCGGTCGCCCGAACTGCGCAGCCTGTGGCGGATGTTGTCGAAGTGGTGGCGGACGGCCCGCTCCGCGCGGGGCCCGTCGCCCTCCCGCACCGCCGCCACGATCTCCTCGTGCTGGCGCACCGTGGTCTCCGGGTCGGCGAGCGCCGGGACGAGGTCGGTACGCACCCGGTGGAAGGCGTCCCAGAACGCCTCCAGCACCTCGCTGAGCAGAAGATTGTCCAGGCCGCGATGGAGAGTGGCGTGGAATGCCCGGTCGGTCTCGGCGCGGACGCCGCCGGCCGCCGCCTCCGTCCGCATCCGTGCCACGATCGCGTCCAGCTCGGCCAGGTCCGTCTCCGGCACCCGTCCCGCCAGCCGCGCGATCAGTCCGGTTTCCACCGCCTCACGCAGCTCCAGCAGCTGCAGCAGGCTGTCCTCGCCGCGGTAGTGCCCGGCCACCGTGCGGAAGGTCAGGCCCTCGATCATCGGGGCCATCGACATCGGCCCGACGTAGGTGCCGAAGCCGTGCCGGATCTCCACGATGCCCATCGCCTGCAACGCCTTCAGCGCCTCGCGCACGGAGTTCCGGCTGACCCCGAGCAGCTCCATCAGCTCCGGCTCGGTCGGCAGGGGAGCGCCGGACGGCAGCCGCCGGTCGATGATCAGCCTCTTGATGCGCTCCTGGATGTCCCTCGCCATCCCGTGACTCTGCACCCCGGCCCACCCTTTTGACCAGCACTCCCGCGCAAAGTGCCGGTAAGAAACGACCAAGGCCCCCTCGTCGTGACGAGGGGGCCTTGACCCTACGTGCGCCGCCAGGGACTCGAACCCCGGACCCGCTGATTAAGAGTCAGCTGCTCTAACCAACTGAGCTAGCGGCGCGCGCTGACCTGGAAAACTCTACACGAACTCCAAGGGTGCTCCGGACCGCGGAAGCCGCTCCGGCGCCCCGCCGAACGTGTGAGGTGTGACACTCCTGCCGGAATCCGGGCGGTCCGGCTTTTCCTCCGCGTGTCGCGTTCACCGCCCCGCCGTCCCGGCGCACGTCCGCCCGGCGGTTCGCCGGTTTTTGTGCGAGTAAAGGGGGTTCCGCGTGCATGGTCAGCAGTTGCCCCGTCAACATGCGGTATGTGCCGGTAGTTGAGAAGCTGTGCCGGTGTGAGGCCTATGAGGAAGAAGCGGCCGGAAGGGGAACGGACATGACGGTGCCGTTGTTCGTCGAATTCGAGCCCGCGGACGACTGCCCCTGCGCGGGCTGCGCCCAGGAGCGGCGCACCCTCGCGCACAGCCGGCTCAGGGACGGCGGTCACCCCGCCGCGCACGGCGCGCGCCGCGCCCTGGTGCTGGCCGCGGCGGCCGGCACGGTCCTCGCCACCCCGGCCGCCGACGGCCTGACCGCCGACGCACTGCCCGACGCCGGCCCCACCACTCGCCCGGCCGTCGACGCCGGCCCCGCCACCCGCCCGGCCGTCGACGCCGAGCCGGCGACGGCGCCGCAGGGGCAGGTCAGCGGGTTGTACGGCGGCACGGGCAGCGGGCGGGCCCGGCCGGTGGCGGAGCTCCGCCACACCACGCGCGCGGAGATCATCGCGCGGGCGAAGACCTGGATCGCGGCGCGGGTGCCGTACAACATGAACGGCCACTGGTCCGACGGCTACCGCGCGGACTGCTCGGGCTTCGTCTCGATGGCCTGGGGGCTGGGCAGCAGCCAGTGGACCGGATCGCTCGGCCGGTACGCCGTACGGATAACGAAGGACGAGCTCGCGCCCGGCGACATCCTGCTGTACCACAACACGACCAACCCCTCGGTCGGCTCGCACGTGACGATCTTCGGCGGCTGGGCGAACGCCGCGCACACCAAGTACGTCGCCTACGAGCTGGCGCCGGGGCACGCCCGGAAGCGGGTCACGCCCTATGCCTACTGGAGCAACGCCACCAAGTACGTGCCCTACCGCTACCGGGGCCTGACCGGCGGCGGGCTGCCCGACACCGGTCTCCCGGAAGGGGTGCCGGGCGCGTTCCCCGGGCTCGCGCACTTCGGCCCGGGGGCCGACAACTCCTGGGTGACCCGGCTCGGGAAGCTGCTGGTCGCCCGCGGCGGCAGCGGCTTCTACCGGTCCGGACCGGGCCCGCGCTGGACCGTGGCGGACCGCGACGCCACCCGGGCCTTCCAACGCGCCCAGGGCTGGCGCGGCGCGGCGGCCGACGGCATTCCCGGGCCTGATACCTGGGCGTACCTGATCGGCGGCAAGGGCCGGGACATCCGCGGTGCGGCCGCCGGCACCGAGAGCGGCGGTTTCCCCGGCGCCCGGCACTTCCGGCCCGGCGCGGCCGGTACGCACGTCACCCAGCTCGGCCGGCAGCTCGTGAAGAAGGGCTACGGCGAGCACTACCTCTCCGGCCCCGGCCCGCGCTGGACCGAGGCGGACCGGCGGAACGTCGAGGCGTTCCAGCGCGCGCAGGGCTGGCGCGGCCGGGAAGCCGACGGCTATCCGGGCCCCGAGACCTGGCGGCGACTCTTCCGATGACGGAGCACTTCATGGCAGGTAGAACGGACAGCGGACGTCCGGAGACCGGGTACCCGGCGCAGCCGACCGACAGCGCGGGACGGGTGTACGGTGCGGCGCCGCGGTTGGTCCCCCTGATGGATCCCGACACGGGGCTGCCCTTCGTGGACGAGTTCGGCGTCCCGTCGGGCGCTGCGTCCTCGGCCTCCTCGGCGCTCTCGGCGTCCCCGGCCCCGGCACCGACCCCGGCCGACGGGTGGGCGGCGGATGCGGCCGGTGCCGAGGTCCGGCACCCGGTGCCCGAGGACGCCCGGCCCCCGGTCCCCGGCTGGGCGACCGACGAGGGGGAGCCGATGCCGGACCCGGCGCCCGTGCCGAGGCCGGAACCGGAGCCCGGCCCGGAGCCCGCGCCGGAACCGGGGCCGGCGGACCTGCCGCCCACGGCCGGTGTCGGGGCGGCCGAGGAGCAGCTGCTCGACACCGTCGAGCGCGCGGTTCTCAGCGACGCGCTCGACGTGGTCGACGCCGGCAGCCGGGTGGACTCGCCGGCCGCCGCGCCCACCTGGCCGGTGACCTGGCCGAACCGCGCGCCGGACCATGAACCGGACCACGAACCGGACCACGAACCGGACCACGAACCGGACCGCCGCTCCGCGCCCGAACCGGTCGCCGGCCGCCGCGCGCCCGCGGAGGATCCGGACCTCGCCGATCAGCGCGGTCCTTCGCTGCCCGGCGGCCTCGTGCTGGCCGTCGGACTGGCCGCGGCCGTCTGCTGCGGGGCGCTGCTGTGGTGGCACGGCATGCTGCCCGAGCAGGCACAACGTCTGCTGCGGCTGCCGATGCGGGCTCGCTCCCCGCTGTCGCTCCGCGACGCGGCGCTGCTCGGGGCCGGCTGCGCGGCCGTGTCGTTCGCGCTCGGCGGGCTGGCCCGCGGCCGGGTCGGCAGCGCCTGGGTGCTGAGCCTCTTCGGGCGCTACCGCGGCACCGTCCGGCGGACCGGCCTGGTGTGGATCAGCCCGGTGCTGCGCCGCCGCCGGATCGACGTGCGGCTGCGGCACTGGCGGAGCGAGCCGATGCCGGCGGTGGACGCGGGCGGGGTGCGGTTGCGGGCCGTGGTGCTGGTGGTCTGGCGGGTCGTGGACGCGGCACGGGCCCGGTACGAGGTCGACGATCACGTCACCTACCTGCGCGAACAGGTGGAGGCGGCGACCGCGCGGGTGCTCGGCCGGCTGGCCGCCGACGCGCCGGCCGGCACGTCCGGTGGTCCGTCACCGCAGGAGGGCACCGCCAGCGTCTGGGACGCGGAGGCGGTGGGCGACGCGCTGACCGCGCAGCTCGCGGCGGACTGCCGGCCGGTGGGCATCGAGGTGTTCTCCGCGCAGCCCACCCGCATCGAGTACGCGCCGGAGGTGGCGGCGGCCATGCACCGCCGGCAGGTCGCGGCCCTCGACGCCCGGCACCGCGACGCCGTGCTGACCTCGGTGGTGGACGCGGTGGACGACACCGTGGGGCGGCTCACCAGCCGGGGGCTGGTGGAGCTGGACGACTACGAGCGCAAGGCGCTGGTCAAGGACCTGACCGTGGCGTTCTACACCGCCCGCGGCAGCGCGGCGGCGCAGGAGTGAGGCGCCGTGGTGGCCGCCACGACCCGCACCCTCGAACTGCAGCTGCTGCTCGGTCCGGACACCGCCGTTCCGGTGGCGGGCCGGTTCAGCTACCGCAGTGACCGCCCGTACGAGGTCAGGGTCGCCTTCGTCAGCCAGGGCCGTACGGTCACGACCTGGGTGTTCTCGCGGGAGCTGCTGCTCGCCGGGCTGGGCGGCCCGGCGGGGGAGGGGAACGTGCGGATGCGGCCCTTCCGGGATGCGGTCGGGCTCCGCCGGGTCCACCTCGAACTGCGGGCCGAGGGCAGTGCGTGCGCGCTGACGGCCGAGGCCACGGATCTGGCGGCCTGGATACGGGCGACGGCGGAGGTGGTGCCGCCCGGGCAGGAGAGCGGGCACCTGGATCTGGACACCCACCTGGCGCGGCTCTTCGCGGAACGGAACTGATACCTCCGGCTGAACGGGGGGTGGGGCAGGGGTGACGAGCGGTCGGCAATTGGTCTGGACAACTGCAACGGCCCTCATTACGCTGCGGCTTGGTCTAGACCAAATGCACGGCTCATGGAACACCCCCTCGTTCAGGAGCGAAGCATGCGTAAGAAGATCAGCGTCGCCGTGGTCACGCTCGGCATAGCCGGCGCCTCCCTGCTCGCCACCGGCAGCGCCTCCAGCCACGGGTACGGCACCCAGCCCCCGAGCCGCCAGTCGCTGTGCGCCGCCGGCACCGTCAAGAACTGCGGCGCCATCCAGTACGAGCCGCAGAGCGTCGAGGGCCCCAAGGGCTTCCCGGCGGCGGGCCCCGCCGACGGCAAGATCTGTGCCGGCGGCAACTCCGGCTTCGCGGAGCTCGACGACCCGCGTGGCGGCAAGTGGCCCGCCGCGAACCTCAAGGCCGGCCAGGGCTTCAACTTCAGCTGGAAGATGACCGCCCGGCACGCCACCACGGACTTCCGGTACTACATCACCAAGCAGGGCTGGGACCCGAGCAAGCCGCTCACCCGCGCGGCCCTGGAGTCGCAGCCCTTCATGACCGTGCCGATGGGCGGCAAGCAGCCGCCGGAGGTCTGGAGCCAGCAGGGCACCGTCCCCGCCTTCGCCTTGTCTGTGCGCCGCCAGGGACTCGAACCCCGGACCCGCTGATTAAGAGTCAGCTGCTCTAACCAACTGAGCTAGCGGCGCCTGCTGACGAAGTAAATACTACCTGGTCTTCCGGGGTGCTTCCGACCATGTGGCCCCGGCCACACCGCGGGGGCCGGCCGGCGGCCCGGCGCGGCCGGCTCGGCCGGTCAGATCGCCAGCGACAGCAGGACCGGGGCCGCCCTGCGGTTCAGGGTGTCGGCGGCCTTGCGCAGCCGGTGGGCGTGCTCCAGCGGCATCGACAGCGCGAGGCAGCCCACCGTCGCCCCGGCGGTGATCGGGACGGCCGCGCAGACCGTGCCGACGGCGTACTCCTGGAGGTCCAGGACGGGGACGGAGGCCGGCTGGCTGTCGAGCTTGTGGAAGAGCACCTTCTCGTTGGTGATCGTCCGGGAGGTGAGCCGGGCGGTCTTGTGCCGGGAGAGGTGGTCCCGCCGGCCGTCGTGGTCGAGCTGGGCGAGCAGGCACTTGCCCATCGCGCTCGCGTGCGCCGTGCGGTGGAACTCCGCCCACTCGTTGACCTTGGGGGCCTGCGGGCCGTCGGCGTAGTGCAGGATGCGCACCTCGCCGTCGATGTACCGGCTGATGTAGACCGCGGCGCCGACGGAGTCGCGCAGCTCGTCCAGGGAGCTCTGGTAGCTTGTCGTTGAGCGCCTGGGCCCGGCCGACGCCACCGCCCAGCAGGGTCAGCGACTCGCCGACCACGTATGCGCCGTCGGACAGCTGCTTCACATAGCCCTCGCGGCGCAGCATCGCCAGCATGTGGGTGAGGTGGGCAGCGGGCAGGCCGGTCTCGCGCGCGATCTGGGTGTCGGTCGCGCCGGTGGCGTGCCGGGAAACCGTTTCGAGAACGCGGAGCGCGTAGCGCACCGAGTGGTAAGGCGCGGTGGGCTCGTACGTCGGCGCCACGGTGTCCCCCTAGCAGGTTGTGACCGTTTGCATCGTCACCGTCGCCGCCCGTCACGGACAGCATGCATCGCGCGGCCTTACCGGGTGGCGGGGCTCGTACCACGATAGCGGCCAACCTGGCGGACAGGAGGGGGTCTTGAGTGAAAATCGGCGTACGGCGTCCTTCTGTTCAGCGATTCACCACCGTGGCATATGCCCTGGTCATAGCCTCGGCTCGGGAAAAGGCCCGCCGCCCCGCTTCCGGGGCGGCAGGCCCTGCCGTGCGGGCTCAGAGCACCGCGCTGAGGAACTCCCGGGTGCGCTCGTGCTCCGGCTCCGTGAAGATCTTCTCCGGCGGCCCGGACTCGATGACCCGGCCGGCGTCGAACATCAGGACGTCGTCCGAGATGTCCCGGGCGAAGTTCATCTCGTGCGTGACGCACAGCATGGTGATGTCCGTGGTGTGCGCGATGTCCCGCAGCACGTCCAGGACGCCGGCCACCAGCTCCGGGTCGAGCGCCGAGGTGACCTCGTCCAGGAGCAGCACCTGCGGCCGCATGGCCAGGGCGCGCGCGATGGCGACCCGCTGCTGCTGGCCGCCGGAGAGCTGGGTCGGGTACTTGTCGACGTGCTCGGTCAGGCCCACCAGGTC
Organism: Streptomyces niger; assembly: GCF_000718305.1. Classification (GTDB taxonomy): domain Bacteria; phylum Actinomycetota; class Actinomycetes; order Streptomycetales; family Streptomycetaceae; genus Streptomyces; species Streptomyces niger. The sequence goes on along the minus strand of NZ_JOFQ01000011.1, from coordinate 314,556 downwards.
CAGCAGCTCGTGGGCGCGCTCCTCGGCCGCCTCCTTGGACATCCCCAGGACGTGCACCGGCGCCTCGGTGACGTTGCGCAGCACCTTCATGTTGGGGAAGAGGTTGAACTGCTGGAAGACCATGCCGATGTTCTTGCGCACCTCGCGGGTGTGCTTCTCGCCGGCCGGTACGAGCTTCTCGCCCTTCTTCTCGTGGGTGAGGTACTCCCCGCCCACCTTGATCGTGCCCTCGTCGGGCTTCAGCAGCGTCATCAGCAGCCGCAGGATCGTGGTCTTGCCGGACCCGGACGGGCCGATCAGGGTGACGTGCTTGCCCGAGGAGACCGTGAAGTCCAGCGAGTCCAGGACCGTGTTGGCCCCGAAGCGCTTGGTGACGCGGTCGAAGCGGATCAGCTCGCTGCCGTCCACCGCCGGGTTGGCCGTTGCTTTCGAGAGGTTGCTGTCAGCGGACAAGACGACGCTCCAGGGCTCGCAGGAGAAGGGAAGCCGGGTAGGCGATGACGATGAAGGCGATGCCGACGATCGTGTAGGGCTCGATCGTCTGGAACGTCTGCGAGGCGAACTGGCGGGCCTCGCCGAGCATCTCCAGCACGCCGATCACGAAGATCATCGGCGTGTCCTTGAGCATCGCGACGACGTAGTTGCCCAGCGCCGGCACGACGCGGCGGATCGCCTGCGGCAGGATCACCGCGCTCCAGGTCCGGGTGCGCGGCAGGCTGAGCGCGGTCGCCGCCTCCCACTGGCCCACCGGGACGCCGTCGATGCCGGCGCGGTAGACCTCGGCGGTGTACGTCGAGTAGTGCAGGCCGAGGCCGATCACGCCGGTGGTCAGCGCCGAGAGCGTGATCCCCCACTCGGGCAGCACGTAGAAGAGGAAGAAGAGCTGGACGAGGAGGGGGGTGTTACGGATGAACTCGGTGACGCCGACCACCGGCCAGCGCACCGCGGCGTGCTCGGAGCGCTGGGCCATGGCCCAGATCAGGCCGAGCGCGAAGGCGATCAGCGAGCCGAGCGCCAGGGCCTCCAGGGTGACCAGCAGGCCGTGCCAGAACATCGGCATGAAGTCGCCGACGGCGTTCCAGTTCCACTTCACCGGCCCGCACCTCCCGCGGGAGCCGCACCGGAGCGCGCGATGTCACCGACCTGGTCGGGGCTGAGCCTGCTGCGCAGGCCCACGCGCTTCTCGGGCGCCTTGCCGATCCCCGCCTTGGCGTGCCGCTCCACGACCCGCATCCCGCGCGTGAGCAGGAACGCGAGGACGAAGTACATGACGAGGATGATCGTGTAGACGGGGGCGCTCTGGCCGGTGGCGTTGCGCACCAGCGAGGCGCCGAAGGCGATGTCGGCCACGCCCATGATCGAGACCAGCGCGGTGCCCTTCAGGAGCTCGATGAGCAGGTTGTTGAAGGGGGGCACCATCTCGGGCCAGGCCTGCGGAAGGATGATCTTCCGCAGCTGCTGGGCCGGGCTGAAGCTGAGCGCGATGCCGGCCTCCCGCTGGGCGGGGGACACCGCGCTGATGGCACCGCGTACGACTTCCGAACCGTACGCGCCGTAGCTGAGGCCCAGGGCCAGCACGGCGGCCCACATGGGGACCAGCTGCCAGCCGAAGCCGATCGGCAGGACGAAGAAGATCCAGAACATCAGGATCAGCGCGGAGGTGCCGCGGAAGATCTCGAAGTAGGCGCCGGAGAGGAAGCGTACGATCCACAACCGGTGGGTACGCGCAAGGCCGATGACGAAAGCGACCACGGCGGCGAGTGCGGCGCTGAACACCGTCAGCTGGACGGTGACCCAGACGCCTTGGAGGAGGAGTTCCCACAAACCCCAGCTGATCTCGCTCACGGCTTGCACCTCTCCTTGGCGGTGATGGTCGTCATCTGGTCCTTGGTGAAGCCGAAAGGTCGCATGAGGTCCAGGAGTTCGCCGGTCCTCTTCATCTTGTGCAGCTCGCGGTTGAAGGCGTCCCGCAGATTGGTCTCCGGGGTACGGAAGGCGAAGCCGCCGACGTCGATGACCGGTTTCCCGTTCACGTACGGCGTGACTTCCTGGGTGGCCTCCGCCTTCTTCGTCTCGGTCTCCCGCACGACGTTGCGCACGGTGACCGCGGTACCCACGAACACGTCGACGCGGTCCTGCTCCACCGCGAGCAGGCCGGCCAGCTGGTCGGGCAGGGTCGTGATGTTCTTGACCCCGGCCGCCTTGGCGTAATCGATCTCGGCGAAGCCGACGCCCGTCGCCATGCGGGCGCCGGTCCTGGCTATGTCTTTGTAGGTGTGCAGGTTCTTCGGATTCCCCTTCGGCACGATGAACGCATCGAGCATCTGGTATTCGGGATCGGCGAAAATGACCTGTTCGCAACGGTCCGGCTTGATGTACATTCCGGCCGCCACGACATCGAACTGCAGAGAATTCAGACCGGAGATGAGCGAGCCGAATTCCGTGGCGAACGGCTGGACGTTGGCGACGCCCAACCGCTTGAAAATGTGCTCGGCGATGACCGGCGCGGAGCCGGTCATCTTCCCGTCCTTGCCGATGTAGCCGTAGGGCTGCTCGCCCGCCAGTCCCAGCCGTACGGTGCCCTTGGCACGCAGCTGCTCCAGCAGGTGTCCGCCGTCGCCGGTGTCGGCCGTCGACACCCGACTGCAGGCGCTCGTCGCGCCCATCGCACCCGCCGCGCCGAGCGCCGCCACCCCCGCGAGCAGCGTGCGGCGACGGAGGCCGCTTCCCGAACTTCGCCTGATTTGTTTGGTGTTCCCCATTGATGGAGCCATGGGCGCGCGACTACCCGAAGCCGGGGAACCTATGCCGATCGTTTCCGGCCCTTGATGGTTCCGGTATCGAAGGGGTCGTACACGGAGTTGCGGGGGAAAGTCCGGTTAACAACCGCTGTGTACGAGGCTGTTGGGGCGGACGGGAAATGACTTCCCCGAGTCCTCTGGGGAAGTGTCCGCGAACGCCCTACGCTCGTGTTGCCGGGTGATACATCACCAATGACCGGCAAGAACCGGTAAGCCCGGCACGCACGGTAAGCCCGGCAAGCATGGTAATCAACCAAGAGGGGTCATCATGGCCGACCGCTTCATCGAGGTCTCGTTGGACAAGCGCGGCGTGCGCTGCACGGCCAAGCTGCTCGACGATCGCGCGCCCGTCACCTGCGCCGCCGTCTGGGACGCGCTCCCGCTGGGCGGCGACGTCTACCACGCCAAGTACGCCCGCAACGAGATCTACGCCCTGGTGCCGCCCTTCGCCCCCGAAGAGCCGCCCCTGGAGAACCCCACGATCACCCCGATCCCCGGCGACCTCTGCTACTTCACGTTCACCGACACCCAGCTGGCCACCTCCTCGTACGGCTACGAGGCGGCGGCCGAGCGGCAGGGCGCCAAGGCGGCGCACGCCGAGCGCGCCACCGTCGTCGACCTCGCGCTCTTCTACGAACGCAACAACCTGCTGATCAACGGTGACGCGGGCTGGGTGCCGGGCATCGTCTGGGGCTCCGTCGTGGACGGCCTGGACCGGATGGCCGACGCCTGTCAGGACCTCTGGCGGGCCGGCGCCCTCGGCGAGACCCTCAGCTTCCGCCGGGCGTAGCCGCCAGGGCCGGGGCCGGGATGTCCGCGACCCCGGCTCCGTACAGGGCGTGCGCGGCGCGCAGCACCAGCGCGTCCGCGTGCCGCGCCCCGACCAGCTGCACCCCGATCGGCAGCCCGTCGCCGTCCACGCCGCAGGGCAGCGACGCGGCGGGCTGCTGCGTCATGTTGAACGGGTAGGTGAACGGGGTCCAGCCCGTCCAGTGCTCGTGCCCCGACCCCTTGGGCACCTCCACGCCCGCCTCGAACGCCGTGATCGGCTCGGTGGGCGTGACCAGCAGGTCGTACGTCTCGTGGAACCGGCCCAGCTGCCGGCCGAGGGCCATCCGCACGTCCACCGCCGCGAGGTAGTCCAGCGCGCTGTAGCGCGCCCCCTGCTCGCAGACCGCGCGCAGCCCCGGGTCCAGCAGTTCGCGCGCCTCCTCCGCGACCGGCTGCACGACCCGCGCCGCGCCGCTGAACCAGAGGGTGTGGAACGCCGCCACCGGATCCTCGATCCGCGGGTCCACCTCCTCCACGTGCGCGCCCAGCTCCGCCAGCTTCTCGACGGCCCGCCGGACGGCCGCCGCCACCTCCGGCCGTACGGCGACGTCCCAGCCCAGGGCCGGGCTGTACGCCACCCGCAGCCCGGCCACCGGGCCCGACAGCTGCTCCACGAAGGAGCCGGACGGCGGGGCCAGCTGCGACCAGTCCCGCGCGTCGGGCCCGGAGATCGCGTCCATCATCAGCGCCGCGTCCGCCGCGTCCTTCGTCATCGGGCCCGCGTGGGCCAGCGTCCCGAACGGGCTCGACGGATACATGGGCACCCGCCCGTACGTCGGCTTCATCGCGAAGATCCCGCAGAAGGAGGCGGGGATGCGGACCGACCCGCCGCCGTCCGTGCCCAGGCTCAGCGGCCCGGCGCCCAGCGCCACCGCGGCGGCGCTCCCCCCGCTGGAGCCGCCCGCGGTCCGGGACGGGTCGTACGGGTTGCCGGTCACGCCCTGGAGCGGGCTGTCGGTGACCCCTTTCCAGGCGAACTCCGGGGTGGTGGTCTTCCCGATGAAGACGACGCCCTGCTCCCGGAGCCGGGCGACCGAGGGCGCGTCCTCGTCCCACGCCTGGTTGGCCCGGACGGTGCGCGAGCCGCGCAAAGTTGGCCCGCCGCGCATCAGGAAGACGTCCTTCACGGTGACCGGCACGCCGTCCAGCGGGCCGACCGGGGTGCCCGTCCGCCAGCGCTCCTCGGACTCCTTCGCGGCGGCCAGCGCCTCGTCGGCCGTCAGCCGGGTGAAGGCGTTGACGTGTGGCTGGATCCGCTCCGCCCGTTCCAGGGCTGCCCGCGCCGCATCGACCGGGGAGAACTCGCCGGCCGCGTAGCCGGCCGTGAGCCGCAGTGCTGTGAGATCCGCCAGTTGGGTCATCGAGCCCTCCATCGGGGGAGTGGAGTATGCGGATTTTTTTCCGGCCCCGGCGGGTGGCCGGGGCCGGCGGCGCGACGGGCGGCCGTATACGGCCGGCTACTGCACCGGCACGTATCCCAGCCGTTTGTCGACCACGTTCAGCAGCGGCTCGCCGGCCGCCCAGCGGTCGTAGTTGTCCAGGAACTGCTCGGCGAGCGCGTCCCGCCAGCCGAGGGTGTCGCCGCACATGTGGGGCGAGACGATCAGGTGCGGGACGTCCCACAGCGGGCTGTCCGACGGCAGCGGCTCCTGCTGGAAGACGTCCAGCGCGGCGGCCGCGATCCGCCAGCCGCGCAGCGCCTCGACGAGGTCCTGCTCGATCACCATCGGGCCGCGCCCGACGTTGATGAACCGGGCCGATTCCTTCATCCGGCCGAAGACCTGCCGGCCGAAGAGGCCGCGGGTCTCGTCGGTCAGCGGCGCTGCGCACACCACCCAGTCGGCGGTCGGCAGCAACCCGTCCAGCGCACCGCTCGCGTGTACCGTCCCGAACTCCGGATCGCCCGTCCGCTCCCGCCGGCCGACCAGGTCGACCTTTACGCCGAGGGCTTTCAGGGTCTGTCCGATGGCCCGCCCGATAGGCCCGGAGCCGACCACCACGGCTCGCGATCCGGCCACCCGAAGTGTTTCCCGGTGTCGCCAGCGCCGCTGCCGCTGGAGTTCCCAACTGCCATAAAAATCCTTGGCCATGGCAATCACGAGACCGGCGACGTACTCCGCGATGGGCTGCTCGAAAACTCCCCGGGCATTGGTCACAACGGTCTCGTCCTCGATGAGTCCGGGGCACAGCAGCCGGTCCACGCCGGCGCTCGCGGTGTGCACCCAGCCGGGGCGCCGGCCGCCCGCGGCCCAGGCGTCACGGATGGCGTCGGAGGTGAAATCCCAGGCCAAGAGCACATCGGCGGTGGGAAGTCGGTCGGCCAGGGTCTTCTCGTCCGCGAAGATCACTTCGGCCCTCCCGGACAGTCTGCCGAGATTCGGTGCCGGGTCGGATCCGAGGACGAGGACGGTGTTTTCGGTCATGGGCCAGAAACCGTTCTGAAACGAGTGCCCCTTTAACTGAAAGAGGCGCCGACAGATGCCTGAGATGCGAGGATTGACCACGCTAGGAAGCCGTATCTACCGTGTCAACAACGGCTCTGTCCCGACGTCCCGGCTTGTGCCGGTTGTTTCAAAATCCCTGGCCGATGGCCTAGCCCTTTTCGTTCTTCTAGGGGCCATTCATGGACGTCTCTTTTCTGGGCGGCCCACAGCCGCAGTGCGGCGTGGGCGTCGTTGCACCCTTCGACTTCGCACTCGACCGCGAGCTGTGGCGTTGGGTCCCCGACGACGTGTCCCTCCATCTGACCCGCACCCCTTTCGTACCGGTCGAGGTGTCCCTCGACCTCGCCCGGCTCGTCAGCGAGCACGAGACGCTCCGGGAGGCGGTCCAGGCGCTGTCCGCGGTCGCCCCGCGGGTGGTCTCCTACGCCTGCACTTCCGGCAGTTTCGTCGGCGGCGTGGCGGGCGAGCGCGCCATGTGCGCCGCCATGCGGCAGGCCGGCGAAGTGCCCTCGGTGACCACCTCGGGGGCGTTGCTGGACGCGCTGTGCGAGATCGGTGCGCGGCGGATCGCCGTGGTCACGCCCTACACCAAATCCGTCACCGACTCCCTGGAGGACTACCTGGCAGAAGGCGGCATCACGGTCACCGGCCGGGCCTACCTCGGCCTGACCCGGCACATCTGGAAGGTCCCGTACCGCGACGTGGTCGACATGGCGCGGCAGGCGGTGGTGGGCGCGGCCGACGCGCTCTTCATCAGCTGCACGAACCTGCCGACCTACGACGTGATCCCGCAGCTGGAGGCCGAGTTGCGGATGCCCGTCCTGTCGGCCAACCAGGTCACGATGTGGGGCGCGTTGCGCGCCATCGGCATCCACGCGGTAGGTCCCTATCAGGCGTTGCTCGATCCCGTCGCGAGACGCGGTCCCGCGGCGCTGTCCGGTTCACCGGAAATTCCGCGGCACCAACGCCCGGAGCCGGAGGCGGCCTTCGCCGGCCCGCCGGCGGCTCCCGAGGCCGAGCAGGCCGAGGGGCTCGACGCCCCGCCCTTTCCGGACGACCCGTACGAGGTCTGACGGCCCGTACGGTCCCGAACAGCACATCGGCGCACTCCGTCAGCACACCCGCATCCGTACCCGCACGACGCATGGGAGTTCTGCATGGCAACGGTCGGCTTCCTCTACCCCGGCTACTCCGCCGAGGACGACTATCCCCGTATCGAGTCCCTCCTGGGCGGCGGCGTCCGGCTGCCGCTGGTCCACACCGACATCGGTGAGGACGCGCACCGGGTGGACGCCCTGCTCGAAATGGGGTCGGCGGCGCGGCTGGCCGCCGGGGTCGCCGACCTGAAGGACCAGGGCGCGGAGGCCGTCGTCTGGGCCTGCACCAGCGCCAGCTTCGTCTTCGGCTGGGAGGGCGCGCACGAGCAGGTGCGGGAGCTGTCGGCCACCGCCGGGCTGCCGGCGTCCAGTACGTCGTTCGCCTTCGCGCGGGCCGTGCAGGCGCTGGGGGCCGAGCGCGTGGCCATCGCGGCGACCTACCCGGAGGACGTGGCCGAGCACTTCCACGCCTTCCTGAAGTCGTCGGGCACGGAGGTCGTCCAGACCCGCGGCAGCGGCATCATCACCGCGGCCGAGGTCGGGACGTGGGGGCTGGAGGAGGTACTGCACCTCGCGCGTACCGGGGACCATCCGGACGCCGAGGTGGTCCTGCTGCCGGACACCGCGCTGCACACCGCGGCGTACCTCCCCGCCGTGGAGGCGGCGCTGCGCAAGCCGGTGCTGACCGCCAACCAGGTCACCGTGTGGGAGGGGCTGCGGCTGCTGGACCGGGAGATCGTCCGGCCGGAGCTGGGCACCCTCTTCGCCGGACCCCGTCGGGAGGAGTGACCGGGACCTCGTGAACCGGCCGCCGGGAATAAACGGAGTTCTACTCCGGTTGGCCGCGGGGAAGACCCGCGACCTAGGAGGACCCGCACCGTGAGCGGCCACCACGACGAAAGCCGGGGCCCGGCCCCCGAACCCGCCCGGGCCTCCGGCACGCCCGGCACCGACGACGAGATCCGGGGCACGGCCCAGGGCACCGCGCCCGTACCGCTGTCCGTCCTGGACCTGCTGACCGTCGGCGCCGGAAACACCGCCACCGACGCGCTGCGCACCGCGACCGCCATCGCGCGGACCGCCGAGCGCCGCGGCTACCACCGCTACTGGGTGGCCGAGCACCACTCCATGCCCGGCGTCGCCTCCTCCTCGCCGGCCGTCATCCTCGCCCACCTGGCCGCGCAGACCGAGTCCATCCGGCTCGGCTCCGGCGGCGTCATGCTGCCCAACCACGCCCCGCTGGTGATCGCCGAGCAGTTCGGCACCCTCGAAGCGATGGCCCCGGGCCGCGTCGACCTCGGCCTCGGCCGCGCGCCCGGCACGGACGGCGCCACCGCCGCCGCGCTGCGCCGCACCGACCGGCTCAACGAGGGCGCGGACGATTTCCCGCAGCAGCTCGCCGAGCTGATCCGCTTCCTGGACGACGACTTCCCCGACGGGCACCGCTACTCCCGCATCCACGCCGTGCCGGGTCCGGTCCAGGCGACCTCGCCCGGTGGCGTGCAGTCCGCGCACCGCCCGCCGGTCTGGCTGCTCGGCTCCTCCGGATTCAGCGCCCGGCTCGCCGCCCAGCTCGGCCTGCCGTTCGCCTTCGCGCACCACTTCTCCGCGCAGAACACCATCCCCGCGCTGGACCTGTACCGCGAGACCTTCCGCCCGTCGGCCGTGCTGGACGAGCCGTACGCGCTGATCGGCGTCGGCGCGCTGGCGAGCGAGACCGAGGCCGAGGCGCGCCGCCAGGTGCTGGCCGGGGCGCTCTCCATGATCCGGCTGCGCACCGGCCGGCCCGGCCTCGTGCCCACGCCGGAGGAGGCGGAGAGCCACCCGTACAGCATGGTCGAGGAGGACTTCGTCGAGAACTGGCTCGGCAACGTCGTGTACGGCACGCCCGACGCGGTCCGCCAGGGCCTGGACGACCTCGCCAAGCGCACCGGCGCGAACGAGCTGATGATCACCGCCAACGCGCACGGCGGCGCGGCCCGGCTCCGCTCCTACGAGCTGATCGCGGACGCGTACGGGCTGCCGGACGGCGCCTGACAGGGGGCCTCAGGGCGGGGGACGGGGCTGCCGGGACGGTGACGGGTCCCGTCAGCCCCGCTCCCCTTCTTCCCCGGTCATCGGCGGGCCGGCGAGCAGCACCGGGACCCGGTCGGCCGGCAGCGGCCGGGAGTACAGCCAGCCCTGGCCGGTGTCGCAGCCGATGCGGCGCAGCCGTTCGGCCTGGTCGGCGTTCTCCACGCACTCCGCCGTGACCGTCAGGCCCAGCCGGTGGGCCAGCCCCACCAGTGCCTCGACGATGGTCTCGTCGGCCGGGTTCGGATGCTCGGGGGAGCGGAAGCCGCGGACGAAGGAGCCGTCCAGCTTCAGCACGGAGACCGGCAGCCGGCTGAGGTAGGCCAGGTTGGAGTAGCCGGTGCCGAAGTCGTCGATGGCGATGCGGACGCCCATGTCGCTGAGCGCCTGGAGGGCCTGGAGCGGCCGCCCCGCCGAGCCCATCACGGCCGACTCGGTCAGCTCCAGCTGGAGCAGTTCGGGCGCCAGGCCGGTCTCGTCCAGGATGCCGGCCACGTCCGCGACCAGGTCGGAGTCCCAGACCTGGCGGACCGCCACATTGACGCTGACGAAGAGCGGCGGCTCGTCGGGGCGGGCCAGCTGCCAGGCGCGCGCCTGGTGGCAGGAGCGCTCCAGGACCCAGCGGCCCAGCTCCACGATGGCGCCGTTCTCCTCCGCCAGTCCGATGAAGCGATTCGGCGGAAGCGTCCCGAACTGCGGGTGCCGCCAGCGCACCAGCGCCTCCACGCCCTGCGCCCGGCCGTCGCCGAGCCCGACCAGCGGCTGGTACTCCAGCGTGAATTCGCCGCGGTCCACGGCCGGGCGCAGCGTGCTGGAGAGCGCCTGCCGGGTCATCCGGTGCGCGTTGCGCTCGGGGTCGAAGAGCGTCCAGCGGGCCTTGCCGTCCGCCTTGGCCCAGTACAGCGTGGTGTCGGCGGCCTGCATCAGACCCGTCGCGGTGGTGCCGGCCGCGGCCCGCTCCACCACCCCGATGCTCGCCGAGACCGACAGCCGCTGCCCCGCCAGGTCGAACGGGCGCTGCAGCGCGTCCAGCACGGACTGCGCGAGGTCGGCCAGCTGCTCGGTGCCGGTGGAGTCCTCCACCAGCAGCGCGAACTCGTCGCCGCCCAGCCGGGCCACCAGCCGGCCGCCGCGCCCGGCCCGGCCGGCGGGGCGTTCGGCGCAGCGGGCCAGCCGCTCCGCCACGGCGCCCAGCAGCCGGTCGCCGACGCGGTGCCCGAGCGTGTCGTTGACGGCCTTGAAGCCGTCCAGGTCGAGGTAGCAGAGGCCGATCCGGCCGGTGCCGCCCCGGTCGTACGTCGCCGACTCCAGCGCCACGGCCAGCCGCTCGAAGAAGAGGGCGCGGTTCGGCAGCCGGGTCACCGGGTCGTGCATCTGGAGGTGGCGCAGCCGGGCCTGGAGGTCGCGCCGGTCGCTGACGTCCGCGACGGAGAGCAGGACGTCGTCACCGCCGGGCAGCGGCTCGACGCTCACCTCGGCCCACACCGAGTGGCCCGCGGGGTGCTTCAGCCGGCGGGTGCAGCGCAGCCGGTCGCTGCGGCCCGCGAGGACGTCGCGGTACGCGGCCCAGACGTGCGGGTCGCCGCCGAGGTCGGTGAGGTCGGCGGCGGAGGCGTCGGCCAGCGCGCGCGGGTCCTTGCCCAGCAGCTCGCCGAAGGCCGGGTTGGCGGCGGTGACCAGCCCGTCCCGGCCGAGCACGGCCATCGGCAGCCGGGCGGCCTCGAAGGCGGCGCGGTAGCCGCCGGGGGAGGCGGGCAGGGGCGCGGGGGCGTGGTCGGCGGCGCCGTCCGGCGCTGCGGAGTGCTCGCCGCCCGTCCGCGCCGCCCCGTCGCTTTCGTTGGCCGGTTCGTCACTCTGAGTGACTGCGGGCAGTGTCGCTCCGGAGGCGCGGCTCGTGCCGTCGGAGTGTCCGCTCACTGCTCGCTCCCGCTGGCGCTGGTCCGGTCGGTCGATCTCGGGGGATCTCGGGGAAGGGGAATCCGCGGTGTAAGTGTGGCGATCATAGAGGTTTCCCGGACGGGCTAGCCAGCAACACCACCGTGACGATCGGCATCGATGGCAGATGTTTGATGGTTTCTGTGCGCGTCTGTTCGCTGACTTGCATCGGCCGATCGATTGTGACGTTGCGTGATGACGCACTGGGATGCGGCTGTCACTCAACTGGCCCCACGGAACAGGACGAACCCTCACGAACCCCCACAGGGTGGATGGGATGTTCCGACTGCGTTCCGGGAGGTCGATGTGCAGCACTCCCAGACACCCGACGGGGTGGACCACGGACCACTGCGGCGGTTCGCCGCCATCGCCACGTCGTTGATCGCGCTCATCGCCACCTCCATCGTCGCCGCGCCGGCCACCGCCTCCGAAGCGACGCTCTCCTGCGCCCTGCCGCGCACCGACGTCCACCACTCCGAGGGCCTGAACTCCTGGAACGGCACCTACGCGCGCCCGCTGCACTCCCTCGACGCCGTCATGATCTTCCTGTCCTTCCCCGACGCGCGGCCGCGCACGGCGCCCCGCCGGCTCGCCACCGACTACTTCCCCGCCACCAGCCGCTTCTTCACGACCGCCTCGTACGGGAAGTTCCGGCTGCGCCCGCACGTCCGGCGGGAGTGGGTGAAGATGCCGCGCACCTCCGCCGCGTACGGGATACAGCGCGACTGGGACGCCGCGGGACGCACCGCGTACCTGGACGACGCGGTGGCCGCGGCCGACGCGCAGGTGGACTTCGGCCGGTACGACGTCGTCTACCTCGTCGCCGACCCCGAGGCGCCCGGCGTCGACCCCGACGCGACCAAGGTCGTCAACCTCGACCGGCCGCTGACCGCGGACGGCGCCCCGCTGCACCGCTTCGTCACCGTCTTCGAGAGCAACCCGCCGGACCACAACGTCCTCGCCCACGAGACCGGCCACGTCTTCGACCTGCCGGACCTCTACCACCGGCCGGCCGACGGCATGGGCGACTGGGACACCTACGTGGGGGACTGGGACCTCATGGGCAGCCAGTTCGGGATGGCCCCCGAGCCCTTCGCCTGGCACAAGTGGAAGCTCGGCTGGCTCGGCGACCGCCAGGTCGACTGCGTCCCGGCGACCGGCAGCACGGTACGCACCCTGCGCCCCCTGGCCGCGCCCATGACCGCCGGTTCCGCGCAGCCGCCGCGGCTGCTGGTGGCCCGTACCGGCGAGAGCGGCGCGATCGCCGTGGAGGCGCGGACCGCGGCCGGCAACGACCGGGGCCTGTGCCGCGAGGGCGTGCTCGTCTACCGCGTCGACGGTGCGACGTCCTCCGGCGAGGGGCCCGTACGGGTCCTCGACGGCCACCCGGGCACCTCGGCCTGCTGGGGCGCCTCGGTACACCCGCCGCTCGCGGACGCGCCGCTGGGCGTCGGCGAGAGCCTGGACGCGGGGCCTTCGCCTTGTCTGTGCGCCGCCAGGGACTCGAACCCCGGACCCGCTGATTAAGAGTCAGCTGCTCTAACCAACTGAGCTAGCGGCGCCTGCTGACGGAGAAAACATTAGCACCCTGATCGGGGTGGGCAAAAATCGATTCGCCGGCGGACCGCTCAGGCCCGGGCGGGCGCGCCGGACGGCACCGGACGCGCGGCCTCCGGGGCCGCCGGGCTCTCCGTGGGGGCCGACCGCGCCGCCCGTACGCACGCCCACAGCAGTACGTCCGCGCCGGGCAGCCAGGGCTTGCGCACGTCGGGGGCGACCAGCCAGCGGGAGGCCGACGGCGGCGCGCCGGGCGCGGCCGGGCGGGGGTACAGCGGCGGGATGCTCACCGCGTCACCCGCGCCGTGGCACAGCAGCGGCGGCACCGACCGCGCCCACTCCTCCCAGGCGAGCAGGGACGGCAGCCGCTGGGCGGTGCCGCGCGCGGCGAACAGCAGCAGCCGGTCGCGGTGCATCGCCACGGGCCCGGAGCCGGGGCCCGCGGCCCATAAGCAGTCCGCCATCCGGCGGCCGAAGAGGGCGGGGGCGCTGATCACGTCGAAGACGGTGCCGCACGGCAACATCATGGGCGCCGTGGGGTGGGTGGCCCACAGGTGGTGGACCCGACGGGGGTGCGGGCTCGCCGAGGCGAGCCAGTCCGCGCCGGCGAGCGTGACGTACGACGCGTGGTGCAGGTCAGGGGCGTGGTGCAGGTCAGCGGCGTGGTGCAGGTCAGGGGCCGGGGGCTGGGGCCAGTCACTCATGCCGACAGGTTTACCGGTGGATGAGGTTCCGTTTCTGCGGTTCGCCGGAAAACGGGACACGAAAGGGTGCGGCGGAGTATCTTCTGGGCCGCATATGCCAACGGCTCATGATCAACGCCACAGTGATCATGAGCCGCGGTGGTGTCCCGCGCCGTACCGGCTACCCGGCCTCGTCCGGGCGGGCGCCGCCCTCCCGCATCAGGGACCGGCCGAACTCCACCATCTTCCGTGCGTAGTCCTCGGTCCAGTCGGCCCGCTCGGCGAGCACCGCCAAGGTCAGCCGGTCGAACCGCCGCGGGTCGGCCAGCTGCGCCGCCGCCATCGCCTGGAACTCCGTCGCCCGGTCGGCCGCCGCGCGGAAGGCCAGCGCCAGCTCCGTGGAGCGGGACAGCAGCTCGCGGGGGTCCTCTATCGACTCCAGGTCGAAGAAGTGCTCGGGGTCGGCCGCGGCCTCGGGCGGTTCGAACAGCAGCGGCGCGGGTTTCAGCCGCCGGGGCGCGGCGGCCGCACCGCGCGGGTCGGGAGCCGACTGCGGCTCGGACATGTACCTACCTCCAGAATCGTCTGCCGCGTCCCATTGTCCCGCGCTCCGCAAGTACGCCCTGGCAGCGGCCGTACGCCCGGGACGGCACCACTACGGCCGCCACGGCACGCGGTGCTCCGCCAGATGCGCCAGCACCGCATGGTTCGCCTCCCAGCCGTCCGGGAATTTCACCGTGACCCCGAGCTGCACCGGTTCCGTGGACGGGTGCTCGTCCAGCAGCTGCGCCACGCCCTCCCGGCACACCACGATGCACGCGTGGCGGTGGCGCGAGGCCAGCACGCACAGCCGGCCCGTCTCCAGGTGGAAGGCGGTGGCGTCCGGCCGTCCGGACAGCGGGTGCAGGACGACCGTGACGTCGAACTCCCGCCCCTGCAGGCGGTTCGCCGTGTCCACCGCCACGCCCGTGACGCCCAGCCCGGCCAGCGCGGCGCGCACCGCCGCCGCCTGGTCCCGGTGGGCGGTGCCGACCGCGATCCGGTCGGCCGTCAGCGGCGCCGGGTCGGGCCCCCGCTCGCTGACCGTCGCGCCGCCGCGGTCCAGCAGGCGCCGCACCACCAGGGCCACGGCGTGCACGGCCTCCGGGTCCGTACGGGGCGTACGCCGGTCGGGCAGTTCGAGCAGGCCCCAGCCGGTCTCCGCCGCCTCGTCCACCACCCGGTCCACCGCCGAGCCGTCCGACGGTACGCCCAGCGTCAGCCGCCGGTCGCCGTAGCCGGTCCCGCTGCGGAACGGGGTGTACGGGTAGAAGGCGTGCGACACCAGGGGCGCGGCCGAGGCGGGCAGCCGCCAGGACACCGGGAGGCGGTGCTGCGGCAGGTCCGGATTGTGCGCGAGGAGGGTCGAGACCGCGCTCGCCGACGGGTCGTACGACAGGCCCGCCCACTGGTCGGCGCCCACCACGCTGAACGGGTCCAGCTGGCCCGGGTCGCCGACGAACAGGGCACGCTCGAACAGCCCCGCCACAGTGAGCAGCGCGTCGGACCGCATCTGGTACGCCTCGTCCACGATGGCGTGCGGCCAGGGCTCGTCCACCTTCGTGTAGGCCCACTTGGCGGCCGTCGCGACGACGATCGGAAGGCCCTTGAGGTCGGCGACCTTCGCGGCCGTACGGACCGAGGGCACCTCCTCCAGCGCCGGGTCGTAGGCGCCGGGCTCGCTGCTGTGCAGTCGGCCGACGGGCAGCTCCGGGTCCTTCTCGGCCAGCCGCAGCACGAGGTCGTCGACCTGCGCGTTGGTCTGCGCGACGATCATCAACGGGCGCCCGGCGGCGGCCAGTTCACGCGCGGCGCGCACCACGAGCGTCGACTTGCCCGCGCCCGGCGGCGAGTCGACGACCACGCCGCGCCGGTCGCCGTGCAGCGTGTCGCGGAGGATCGCCTCGGTCGCGGCGGTCGCCGCCGCGCCGGGATCGAAGGCGGTACGGTCCGGCGCGGGGATGCCAGGGCTCACAGGAAGTCCTCAGCGGTCACGGGGTCGGGGTCGGGGAGCGGTGCGGGGGCGGGCAGGGCGGTCTGCGCGGGAGCGGCACCACCGGCACCGCTGCCGGGTGGCGGCCCGCCGTGCGTCCAGGGCGTGTCCTCCGGGGCGGGCAGCTCCGGACCGCCGCGCGGCGCGTGCTCGAAGAGCGTCCAGCACACCCGGTCGCCTTTCGCCGGCACCGAGCCGGGCTCCGGCGTCTTCCCGCGCCCCATGCCGCCGGTCAGCCGCACCACCAGAGTGCCCGGCTGCTCCGGCACGTACGCCACGAACTCCGCGGTCTGCGTCCTGCCGCCGTCCAGCGGGCGGTACAGCTTCGCCCGCTCCTCCAGCTGGGGCCGGTCGCCCGTGCGCAGCGTGACCAGCGGCCGGGGCATCGGCCGCTTGCCCTCGGACATCGCCATCTCGACCTCGGTCACCTCGCCCTCCATGGCCTCGCCGGTCAGCCGCCGCCCGGCCATCACCAGCGGGTCGTCCAGCGCCTCCTGGGCGTCCAGCTGGGCCTGCGCGGTCTCCCGCGACGCGAGCTTCTGCGCGGCGGTGACCGCGTCGTCCAGCCGGGGCTGCGGCGGTTCGCCGGCCCGCACCCGGTCCCGGTGCGCGGTGTAGGACCAGCGGTCCCGCCGCCAGCGGTCGGGCACCCGGGACCCTTCGGGCAGCGCACGCAGCAGGTCGACGGCGCGCCACACCGCGTCCCAGGTCGGCCGCAGCACGCCCGCCACCAGCGCGTCGAACTCCTCGCGTGCGCCCGGCAGCCCGGCGTCGTACCGTGCGATCGCCGGCGCCAGCAGGCCGTTGTCGAACGCCGGGTCCGTCGCGGGCCCGGCCGGCGGGCACCGCAGCTGCCCGGCCGCGTCCCTGGCGGTCTCGGCACGGAGCGCGGCGTCCTGCCCCGACTCGCCCTCGGGTGGATCGATCCAGGCCAGCAACGCCCCCAGATGCTGGTCCTCGGCCGAGCTCTGGCCGGTCGCCCAGTGCCGGGAGAGCAGGCCGGTCATCGGCAGCAGCAGGCTCGACCCCGGCACCCGGGCGCGCTCGCCGAGATGCGTGAGCCAGCGGCCGAGCAGCGGGACGCGCGGCGGTGCCGGATACGGGGTGTCCGGGTCCTGCTCGGCGGTCCGCCGGAACCGCATGGACCGGCCCAGCAGCCGTACGAACTCCACGCCCGCCGCGCTCGGTACGAGCATCTGCGGCGCCTCGGCGCACAGCTCGGTCTCGACCGTGACCCGCTTGCCGGTCTCCGGGTCGGTCTCCTTGCGCTCGGCGGGCTCGACGTCGTCGGCGAAGGAGTCCACGTACGGGAGGACCGCGTCGGCCAGCTCGGCGAAGAACGCGAAGCGGAGGTCGCGGTCGCGGGGCTGTGGAACCGTCAGCAGCAGCGGCTTCTCGCGGTCGGTGCCGACCAGCGCGCCGAGCGGCGCACCGGTCTCGCCGGCGGTCGTCAGCGGAACGAACACGAGAGGGCGGGCGGCGAGATGGCGGTGGCGTACGGTCGCCAGCGGCGTGGCCCGCCCGGCGGCCACGGCCTCCATCCTGGCCAGCACGTCGATCAGCGACATTCCGCCTCCTCACGCGCGTCGCGCTCGGCCGTCGGGGGCGGGGCCGGCGCGGGCACGGAGGGCGCCGGCCGGGCCGCGGCCAGCGCCTCCGCGCGCAGGGCCGCGGCCAGCGCCTCCGCGCGCAGGGCCGCGGCGCGCCGCAGCGCCTCGGCGGCGGGGTCCGCGGGAGCGGCCGGCGCCGGCCCGTCGTCCGCCGGGGCCGCGGCCGCCGCCAGGACCTCGCCGACCGTGCGCAGGCCGCCCAGCTCGCCGCGGACGCCGCGGCCCAGCGCCTCCACGAGGCCGGCCTCGCGGGCCCGGCTCCGGCAGTGGAACGCCAGCTCGCACGCGGCCAGGCACTCCGGTGCGTACGCCGCGTCGACCGACTCCACGGCCTCGGTCAGCTCCTCGGCCGGCCGGGTGGCGGTCTTCCCGTCGTCCGCGAGCCGCAGGTCGAAGGTGGTGCCCTCGGGGAGCGCGGCGGCCAGGTCGTCGACCCGGGTGAGCCGGCCGAGCTGGCGGCGGGTCGTGGCCAGCTGCTTGCGGAGGTCGACGGGGGCCGCGGCCGGGAGGTTGGAGAAGTCCTTCGGGCACACCAGCAGCGCCCGCTCGCCGACCCGCGGCGAGTGCCCGGCGTCCGCGGTGTCCTCGGAGGCGTGCCGCGCGACCTGCTCGGCGACCTGCTCCAGCGCGAGGGCGTACACCGCGGACTGGCGGGCCGCCGCGCCCACCTTGGCCGTGTCGGCGGCCCCGTCGATCATCGGGAAGGACTTGATCTCGATGACGCTCCAGAGGCCGTCGGGGTGGACGACCACGGCGTCCGGCTCCAGATACGCCGGCGAACCGGCCACGTCCAGGGCGAGCATCGGATGGTCCAGGAAGGTCCAGCCGCCGCGCGCCGCCGCCTCCCGGAGGGCCAGCGCGGTCCGCGCGGCGCGCCCCTGCGGGCCGGCCGCCGAGAGGTCGGGGGTGGCCGCCGGGCCGGACTCCGGGTCCTCCGGCCCGCCACCGAGCTGCTCCCGCGCCAGCCGGACCAGCTCGGCGCCGCCGTCGGCCTTGACCCGCGCCTCGAAGGAATGGCCGCGCGCGATCGCGAACCGGGACTGACCGAAGGGCGCCGGCGAGCCGAGCGCCCGGGCCAGCGCCGCCTTGTCCACGCCCGCGCCGTCCAGCAGCGCGCGGCGCCGGCAGCCGGGGTTGGCGGCCAGCGCGGCGAGCGCCCTGGCATCCATCGGGCGGGGCGGTACACCGGGGCCGCGCAGCTCAGCCAGGCGTGCGCGCAGCCCCGTCGCCGGCCGCGGCCGCGCCTCGCGTGCCGCTGCCGGCTCGGGCCGACTGTCGCGGAAAACGTTCACCTGCGGAAGTCTCGCATCCGTCACCGACATTCGCGGGAGGACCAGGCGTACCTCCGCTCGCACGGGCGGCGATCACGCCACGCGCGGCGGCGGTGAGCCGGAGCGCCGGGCGGGCGAGCAGCAGGCCGAGGACCATCGCGGCGCTGCCGGCCACGGTGTCCAGGAAATAGTGGTTGGCGGTGCCCAGCACCACGACCGTGATGAGCAGCGGGTAGGCCATGCCCGCCGCCTTCGTGAGCCGCGAGCCGCCGTACAGCCAGAGTGCGACGCCGCACCACAGGGCCCAGCCGACGTGCAGGCTGGGCATCGCGGCGTACTGGTTGGTCAGCCCGCCCAGCCCTCGTGGGGCGCTCGCCTCGCCGCCCCACCAGCCGTACGCGGCGTACTCCGCCATCGTGTCGGTGAAGCCGTGCACCGCGGCCAGCAGCCGGGGCGGGCAGGTGGGCAGCAGGGTGAAGCCGGCCAGGCCGATGGTGGTGGCGAGCAGCAGCCACGTCCGCATGAGGCGGTACCTGGTGGGGTGCCGGCGCCACAGCCATACGAGCACCGCGGGCGTGACCAGATAGTGCAGCGCCGCGTACACGAAGGCGGCGGGTATGCCGACCACAGGCGTGCCCGAGAAGAGGCGGTTCAGCGGCCGCTCGAAGTCGATGTGCAGGAGCTGCTCCGCGTCCAGCAGCCGCACCCCGTGACCGGTGGCGGCGGACACGTCGCCCCTGGCCAGCAGCCGCCCCGCGGAGTACGCGGCGTAGACGAGCGCGAGGAGCGGCAGCTCGGCCCACCAGCGCGGCCGGGTACCGCGCGCTACGGAGGTGTGCGGTGCGGCGTGCACCCGGAACGTACTCACTTCTCAGCCTTCATGTCAGTCACTGTCAGCAGCGATCAACCATACGTCGTATGTCCTGTTCGTTCCCTATGGGGTCCGCGCGGCTCCTGGAACGCATGCGCGATGATGGAACGGACGGAAGACGTACCGCCGCCGGCCCCGTCCGGCGGCCGCAAGAGCAAGGCCGCGGCGAGCGGGCTCGCCCCGGTGAGAGGTAATCCCATGGCACCGCGCATCCTGCTGGCCCGGCACGGGCAGACGGAGTGGTCCCTGTCCGGCAAGCACACCGGCCACACGGACATCCCGCTCCTGGACGAGGGGCGGCGCGGCGCCAAGCTGCTCGGCGAACGG
The DNA here is from genome assembly GCF_000718305.1 of Streptomyces niger. GTDB lineage: Bacteria > Actinomycetota > Actinomycetes > Streptomycetales > Streptomycetaceae > Streptomyces > Streptomyces niger. Next base: position 295,024 of record NZ_JOFQ01000011.1, on the reverse strand, counting down.
CTGCACCGGGCGCCCTGGAACGGGCTGCCGGACGTCGAGGTGCGCACCAGCCCGCTGATCCGCGCCAAAGAGACCTGCGAACTGGCCGGCTTCGGGGACCGCGCGACGGACTGGGACGCGCTCAAGGAGGTCGACTACGGCGCGTACGAAGGCCTGACGCCCGCCGAGATCAAGGCCGACCGGCCCGACTGGCTCATCTGGCGGGACGGCGTGCCCGAGGGCGAGACGCTGGCCGAGGTGGTCCGGCGGGTGGACGGCGTCATCGAGTGGGCCCGCTCGGCCGAGCGCGACGTCCTGCTCTTCGCGCACGGCCACATCCTGCGTTCGCTGTGCGCCCGCTGGCTCGGCGAGGACATCTCCTTCGGCGCCCGGGTACGCCTCGAACCGACCTCCCTGTCGGTGCTCGGCTGGGCCTACGGGGCCCCGGCCATCGAGCGCTGGAACGACACCGGCCACCTGGGCTGAGCGCGCGCCGCCGGCCCGGCCGGCGCTCAGGCCGGCCGGGCCGCCAGGGCCTGCCGGTCCAGGAAGTCGGCGACGGTCGGGATGCGCCGCCGGGCACGCAGGGTCCGCGCCGTACCGGCCAGCATCGTCCGGATGCGGGCCGAGCCGACCTCGCCCAGCAGGTCCAGGGCGCGCAGCCCGGCGGCTGCCGCCTCGTCGTGCGCGCCGCTGTGCGCCAGATTCCCCGCGAGTTCCGCGGTGTACAGCGCGGTGTTCCGGGTGAAGTGCGGGTCCTGCAGGGCGACCGCGCGGCGCGCGTGCTCCGCGGCGCGCTCCTGCTCGCCCAGTGCCGACCAGCACTGCGCCTCCAGGCCGGCGAGCTCCGCCTCCCCGTAGAAGGACATCCACTCCGGGTCCGCGTCGGACGGGCCGTGGGCGAAGAGCCGGTGCGCCCGCAGCAGCGCCTCCTCGCAGCCCGCGCGGTCGCCGAGCCCCGCCCAGCCGCCCGCCTCGCGCAGCGCCAGCAGGGACAGCAGCCGGCGGGAGGAGAGGTGCTTGGCGGCGTGCTGGGCCGCCTGCGCCGCCCGGACCGCCTCGCGCGGCCGCCCCGCGTCCCGGGCGAGGAACGCGGTGTTGCAGAACGCGTGCGCCTCCAGCGCCGGATCACCCGCCACCCGGGCGGTGGCCAGCGCCTCCGCGTAGTGCGAACGGGCGTCCCCGAAGCGGCTCGAGTCGTGGGCCAGCCAGCCCACGGAGATGGCCAGTTCGCCGGCGCCCGCGTGCAGCCGGTCGGTGACCGACTGGCGCTGCGCTCCGGCGTCCAGGAGCGCGTACGCGGCACGCAGCGGCTGGGTCGCCCGCCGGTAGATGCCCTCGGCGCCGTGCCGGTCGTCCAGCAGCCGGATACGGCGGACCGCGTCCTCCACGGCGGCGGCCTCGGCCCCGCCCACGTGGCGGGCGCCTCTCGAAGGGGCGGCGCCCGGCAGGGCATCGGCCGTGGCGTGGCTGGCGGGTACGGACCCCAGGGGTGCCAGTCCGGCGAACCCCAGGGCGGCGGCCGGGCCGCCGGTCATGAACGCGCGACGCAGCACGTCGCTCTCCTCGCAGCTCTCGGTGGTGTGGTCGCGGTGCTCGGGTGGTGCTGCCGGAGGTGCGGCGCCCGTCCGCGGTCGCGCCCCTCGCCCGCGTACCCACTCGCGGGGCGCGAACCCCATGTCGGCCGGTGTGAGGCCGGGGAACATGTGCCGGAAGACCCGTTCGTAGGCGTAATTGGGACACTTGATCTCCCCGGCCTCGACGCGCCCCACGTAGCGCGCGTCGCACGAGACCTGCTCGCCGATCTCCCGGGCGGCCCGGCGCACGGCGGCCGCGAACTCACCGGGCGACAACCGGCCCCGCAGCTGCCGGAACGCGGTGTTCGGGCGCGGCAGCACGTCGCGTACCGGCTTCGACGAATCTGTGGGCGACGTCATGGCGGGCCTCTCCAGCCATCCGTGCGGCGACGCCGCACCTTGGCGGCGCGGCCGGGACGACCGTACCGTCCGTGACGGATGCGGTACGCAGAGTTTGTTGACAAAAGGGGTGTCTCGCGCGCCATCCGCCATGAAGTGCCATCCTTTACAGCGTTCCGACGCCGTTGCTGTTGACGCCCTTCCGCGTTGCTCCAGGTGTAGGGAGCGGCGCGTCATGAGGAGGGGTTTCCCGTGCTGGAAGCCGGCGTGGACAGCGTGGACAACGGTGTCGCAGGGACCGCTTCGGAGTCGTCGGGGGCCGCCGGGACGGCGGCCCCCGACGACCTCGACCTGGTCACGGTGCCGGCCCGGCAGGGCCTGGAGGCGGTGGACATCCTCCGCCTGCGGGACGGCGTCGGCCCGGTCCTGCACGACGGGGCGTGCGACACCCTCGGATTCCTGGTGCCGCCGGGCACGGCCGCCGGCTGGGACCTGCCCGGCAGTGCCTGCACCCAGACGTACGCCGGCGGGCGGGGGCGCGGCCCGCGGGGCGCGGACGAGCCGCCGGTGGCGGGCACGGGCTGGCTGGTCCCCCCGGACGGCGCGTTCGCCGCGGCGACCGACCCCGGGGTGCTGCGCGCCGCGCTCGGCGAGGCGGCCCGCACGATCGAGGCCGTCGACCGCTGCCGCTGAGCGCGCCTCACCGACCCGCCCCGGTCCCGCCGGGGATGCCGGGGATACTGGCCGGATGGCGAGAAACAGGCGGACGCGGGCGGCGGCGGAGCCGGTGACGGCGGAGGTGGCCGGCGGCCGGGCCGAGCTGCGGCCCGACCGGGACCGGCCGCGCGGCTGGACGCTGCTGATCGACGGCGCCCCGCAGTCCTTCGTCGACCTCGACGACCCGGCGTACCTGGACTTCGCCTACCAGCGGCGGCTCGGCCACGTCGCCGACCTCGCGGGCCCGGCCGGCAAGCCGCTGCGCGTCCTGCACCTCGGCGGTGGCGCGCTCACCTTGGCGCGGTACGTCGCGGCGACCCGCCCGCGCTCCACGCAGCAGGTCGTGGAGATCGACGCGCCCCTCGTGCAGTTCGTCCGGGAGCAGCTGCCGCTGGACTCCGGGGCGCGTATCAAGGTGCGCGGCGGGGACGCCCGCGCCGGGCTCGCCAAGGTCCCGGACGGCTGGGCCGACCTGATCATCGCCGACGTGTTCGGCGGCGCCCGTACGCCCGCCCATCTGACCAGCACGGAGTTCGTCACGGAGGCGGCGCGGGCGCTGGCTCCCGGCGGCTGGTACGCGGCCAACCTCGCGGACGGCCCGCCGCTGGCCTTCGTTCGCGCCCAGATCGCCACCGTCGGCGCGGTCTTCGGCGAGCTGTGCCTGACCGCGGCGCCGCCCGTGCTGCGGGGCAAGCGTTTCGGCAACGCCGTACTGCTGGCCGCCGACGGGGCGCTGCCGGTCGCCGAGCTGACCCGGCGGGCCGCGACCGACCCGGAGTCCGGGCGGGTGGAACACGGCCGCGCGCTGCGGGACTTCGCCGGCGGCGCGGCGCCGGTCACGGACGCCACCGCGGTCGCCTCGCCCGCGCCGCCGCCGGGCACGTTCGACTGAGGCCGGCCCGAGGGGCGACGGCGGCCGTCAGCGGGTGTGGTCGTCCGTCGTGACGACCGGCGGGTGGCCGTTCCAGGCGCAGATCACCGAAGAGCGGTCGGGGCCGCGGGTGAAGTCGACCCGGAGCCAGCCGTCCTGTCTCCACACCTGCATCTGCCAGCCGGGCCCGGGGGTCGCCGAGACCAGTTCGGCGTACGTGGACCGCACGTCCAGCACGACCCGGCCGCCGTCGGTGCGGTAGCTCCGGACCGTCCCGGTGCCCCCGTCCGGCGCGGGGTCGCTCGGAGTGGTGGCGGCGCGGCTCGGCGCGGTGCTGCGCGGCGGCGTCACCGGCGCTTCCGGCCGCGCGGTCCTCCGGGTGGGCGAGGGCGAGGGGGTGTCGGAGGGCTTGGGCCGGTGGGTGGAGGACGCGCGGGGCGGGGCGTCGCTCGCCGAACCGGTCTGCGCTCCGGGCGCATCGTCGGACAGCGGCAGCGCGCGCGGCGGGTCGTACGCCGTGCCGGAGACCACGGTGTGCACGCCGAACCACGACAGCGTGACCGCGGCCCCGGTCGCCAGCGTCCAGGCCGCCGCGTGAACCAGTCCTCGTCGCACCCGGGCCATACTGCCCCACCCCGGCACCGCGGACGAGCCGAGTCGGAGCTCGTACGGGAACGGAGCCGCACCGCGTACCGGACCGGGCCGCACTTCGTACGGAACGGACAGTGACCGTCAATGGCCGGTCAAGAAGCGCACCCGAATGGCGTACGGTGCCGTCCCATGGCACGTGTGCTCGTGGTCGAGGACGACCAGTTCGTCCGCTCGGCCCTCATCCGGCATCTGTCCGACGCCGCCCACACCGTGCGCAGCGTCGGCACCGCCCTGGAGGCGCTGCGCGAAGTGGCCCAGGTCGGCTTCGACGTGGTCGTCCTGGACCTCGGGCTGCCCGACCTGGACGGCCGCGAGGCGCTGAAGATGCTGCGCGGGATCACCGACGTCCCCGTGATCGTCGCCACGGCGCGCGACGACGAGGCCGAGATCGTCCGGCTGCTCAACGACGGCGCGGACGACTACCTCACCAAGCCGTTCTCCGTGGCGCACCTGTCCGCGCGGATGGCCGCCGTGCTGCGCCGGGCCCGCGCCCAGGGATCCAGCGGCGGGCCGCCCTCCCGGGCCCTCCGGGTCGGCGGCCTGACCGTCGACCCGCTGCGCCGCACGGCCGAGCTGGACGGCAGGCCGCTGGACCTCACCCGCCGCGAGTTCGACCTGCTGGCCTTCCTGGCCGGGCGGCCCGGCGTGGTCGTGCCCCGCAGGGAACTCCTCGCCGAGGTGTGGCAGCAGGCCTACGGCGACGACCAGACCATCGACGTCCACCTGTCCTGGCTGCGCCGCAAGCTCGGCGAGACCGCCGCCCACCCCCGCTACCTGCACACCCTGCGCGGCGTCGGCGTCAAGCTGGAGCCCCCGCAGTGAGCGCCGCGGACAGACCCGGCGCGTGCGGGGGACCGGCGGCATGAGGTGGGCGCTGGTCAAGGTCGCCCTCGCCGTCACGGCCATGGTGGTGATCGCCTTCGCCGTCCCCCTCGGCCTGGTCGTCAAGGAGCTGGCCCGGGACCGGGCGTTCGCCAACGCCGAGCGGCAGGCCGCGGCCATCGGCCCCGTACTGGCCATCACCACCGACCGCACCGCGCTGGCCCGCGCCGTCGCCAGCGCCGAGACCGGGCCCGGCGGCCAGCTCGGCGTGCACGTGCCGGCGTCGGGCCGAAGCGGCGCGCCCGCGGTGATCGGCGCGGGCCGGGCGAAGGCCTCGGAGGTCGCGCGGGCCGCGCGGTACGGCCGCGCTTCCGTGGCCACCGTCCGGGGCGGCTCCTCGCTCCTCCAGCCCACCGCGGTCGCCTCGGGCACCGCCGTCGTCGAGGTCTTCGTCCCCGAGGAGGCGGTGACCAACGGCGTGGCGACCTCCTGGGTGCTGCTCGCCGGGGTCGGGCTCGCCCTGGTCGTCGGGTCGGTCGCGGTCGCCGACCGGCTCGGTACGCGGATGGTGCGGCCCGCCGAGCGGCTCGCGGGCGCCGCGCTCGACCTCGGCGACGGCAAGCTGGGCGTACGGGTCCTGGAGGACGGCCCGAAGGAGCTGCGGTCGGCGGCCGTGGCCTTCAACTCCATGGCCGACCAGGTCGTCCAACTGCTGGCCAACGAACGCGAGCTGGCCGCAGACCTCTCGCACCGCCTCCGCACCCCGCTGACCGTGCTGCGGCTGAACGCGGCCTCGCTCGGCGAGGGCCCGGCCGCCGAGCACACCCGGGCCGCCGTCGCCCAGCTGGAGCGGGAGGTCGACCAGATCATCCGGACCGCGCGCGAGCAGCAGGCGCTGACGCAGCAGGTGGCGGCGGCGGCCGGGTGCGACGCCGCGGAGGTGATCCGGGAGCGGATGGGCTTCTGGTCGGCGCTCGCGGAGGACGAGGGGCGCACCGTACGGGTCGCGGGCGTGGACCGGCCGGTACGCGTCCCCGTCGCGCGCCCCGACCTGGCCGCCGCGCTGGACGCGCTGCTCGGCAACGTCTTCCGGCACACCCCCGAGGGCACCGCCTTCGCGGTGGACGTGCACAACGCCGAGGACGCGGTGATCGTGCTGGTGTCGGACGCCGGCGCCGGCATCGCCGACCCGGCCGCCGCCCTGCGCCGCGGCCACGGCGACGGCGGCGACGGCTCGACCGGGCTCGGCCTGGACATCGTCCGCCGGCTCGCGGAGTCCACCGGCGGCGACGTCCGCATCGGCCGCTCCGTCCTGGGCGGTACCGAGGTACGCATCTGGCTCGCCCTGGACGGCCGGCGCGGCGCGCGGACGGGCCGCCGCCACCGGGCCCGCCGCCGGCTCGGCCGACTCCGCCGGCGCACCCTCGCGGCCTCCCGCCGGGCCCGCGCTTAACCGGTCCCTTTCGGTTCCTTAAGCGGGCCATAAGTCCGCCGGACGACGTGGCTTACCTGCCGATTGTCCGATTCCCGGTCGCTAGCGTGCGGGACGTCACCCCCCAGGGCACGTCACCCCCCACAGCACGTCACCCCCCACGACATGACAGGCAGGTACCAGATGAACTCTCCGGCACACCGCCGCCGTACGAGCCGCACCGCCAAGCTGATCGGCGCCGGCGCCGCCGCGGCGCTCGCGGTCGGCGGCGGGCTCGCCGTCGCCGGCGCGGCCCAGGCGAGCAAGGCCGGGCCGGCCGAACAGGCGGCGGCGGACGGCGCGTTCGCCCCGTACGTCGACACCTCGCTCAGCCCCGCGTACGACCTCGTGGGCACCGCGGAGAAGACCGGTGTGAAGACCTTCAACCTCGCCTTCGTCACCTCCGGCGGCGGCTGCGACCCCAAGTGGGGCGGCAGCGGCGCCCTGGACGGCGACCCGGTCGCCCAGCAGATACCGAAGCTGCGCGCCCAAGGCGGCGACGTCCGCGTCTCGTTCGGCGGCGCCGCGGGGTCGGAGCTGGGCCTCGCCTGCACGTCCGTGGACGAACTGGCCGCCGCGTACGGCAAGGTCGTCGACGCGTACGACTTGAAGAAGGCCGACTTCGACATCGAGGGCGGCGCGCTGCCGGACACCGCCGCCAACACCCGCCGCGCCCAGGCCATCGCGAAGCTCCAGAAGGACCACCCCGACCTGGACGTCTCCTTCACCCTCCCGGTCATGCCCGAAGGCCTGACCCAGGACGGCGTCAACCTGCTGGCCGACGCCAAGAAGAACGGCGTCAAGGTCTCCGCCGTCAACATCATGGCGATGGACTACGGCGCCTCCTACGACGGCGACATGGGCAAGTACGCGATTCAGGCCGCCACCGCCACCCAGAAGCAGGTCCAGGACGCGCTCGGGCTGAGCGAAGCGGACGCCTGGAAGGCGGTCGCGGTGACCCCGATGATCGGCGTCAACGACGTGGCGACCGAGACCTTCACCCTCGACGACGCCAAGGAGCTGGCGGACTTCGCCGCCACCAAGCACCTCGCGTGGCTGTCGATGTGGTCCGGCACCCGCGACAAGGCCTGCGAGGGCGGCTCGTCCGGTACGGCCCAGCCGACCTGCAGCTCCATCGACCAGCAGCCGCTGGACTTCACCAAGGCCCTCGGCGCGTACAAGGGCTGACCCCGGACCACCCCCACACCCCCCACACCGGCGGGGCGCAGCGGATCCCCACCCCCCCCACGGCCGCTGCGCCCCGCTCCTCCGCTTACGGAGTACCGCGCCGACCTGACGCCGCTTTCCGCCATTGCGTCGCGTTCCGCTGTGTAATGGCGGGAAACATTCGCGGCCGGGAGTCCGGAGGCAGCCATGGCAGCGGCAGGGCGTGGTGGTCGGCGCGGCGGACGCCCCACCCTCGAAGAGGTGGCGGCGCGGGCCGGCGTCGGGCGCGGCACCGTGTCCCGGGTGGTCAACGGCTCGCCCCGGGTGAGCCCGCGCACCCGCGCCGCGGTCGAGCGGGCCATCGCCGAGCTGGGATACGTGCCGCACGGCGCGGCCCGCGCGCTGGCCGCCGACCGGACCGACGCGGTCGCGCTGGTCATCCCCGAGCCGGAGACCCGGCTGTTCGCCGAGCCGTACTTCTCCGGCATCATCCGCGGCGTCGGCGCCGGACTCGCCGACACCGACCTGCAACTCCTGCTGATCCTGGTCCGTACGCCGAAGGAGCGCGAGCGGCTGGGCCAATACCTCACCGCGCACCGCGTGGACGGCGTGCTGCTGGTCTCCGTGCGCCAGGACGACCCGCTGCCCGACCTGCTGTCCCGGCTGGAGCTGCCCGCGGTCCTGAGCGGTCGCCGGTCGGCCCGGGAGACCGTGCCGTACGTCGACTCCGACAACGCCGGCGGGGCCCGGGCCGCCGTCCGGCACCTGCTGGAACGCGGCCGGCGAGTGATCGCCACGATCGCCGGCCCGCCGGACATGTACGCCGCGCAGTGCCGGCTGGCCGGCTACCGCGAAGCGCTGGCCGACGCCGGGCACGGCGCGGACGAGGCGCTGATCGTCCCGGCGGACTTCACCGAGGAGGGCGGGCGGCGGGCGATGGCCGCGCTGCTGGACCGCCGCCCGGACGTGGACGCGGTCTTCGCGGCCTCGGACGTGATGGCGGCCGGCGCGCTGGCCGTCCTGCGGGAGCGCGGGCGGCGGGTGCCGGCGGACGTGGCGCTGGTCGGCTTCGACGACTCGACCGTGGCCCGCCACCTGGACCCGCCGCTGACCAGCGTGCGGCAGCCGATCGAGGAGATGGGCCGGGCGATGGCGCGGGTGCTGGTTGAGGAGCTCGGCGAACGCTCCCGGGAGCGCCCGCAGCACGTCCTGCCGACGGAGCTGGTGGTACGGGAGTCCTCCTGACGGCGGTCAGGCGGTGGTGCCGCGCACGCCTGCCCGGAAGGCGATCGGTGTGCTCCCCGTCCGGTGCAGGAAGTACTTGCTGAAGTTCGTCGCGTCCTCGAAACCGAGGCGGCGGGCGATCCGGGCCGCCGGCAGGTCGCCGTGCGCGAGCAGCCGCTTGGCCTCCAGCACCACCCGGCGGTCGATGAACTCCTTCGCCCCGACCCCGGCGGCGGCCTCCGTCGCGCGGGAGAGGGTACGGGGTGAATAGCCCAGCGCCCGCGCGTAGTCGGCGACCCGGCGGCTGGCCGCGAAGTCCCGCTCCACGGCGTCCCGGAACCGCAGGAACGTCGCGGTCGCCGCGCAGTCCGCGGCGTCGTCCGACGGGTTCCGCACCAGGTGCGCGGCGCGCAGCACCAGGACGGAGAGCAGGTGCCGCAACACGTCCAGGTGCGCCTCCAGCGGCAGCCCGCACAGCGCGCCGAACTCGCGGTGCAGATGGCCCAGGGCGGCCCGCGCCGCCGCCCCGGCGGCCTCGTCCGGTCGGCGCACGGCCGGGCCGTACCAGTCCTCCAGCCGGGCCGCGGCGGCCGTGGCCGGGGCCAGGAAGCCGGACTCGAAGAGCACCAGGACGCCCTCGGCCGCCGACAGGTCACCGAAGTGCTGGACCTGACCGGGCCGGACCCACAGCCAGTCGCCGGCACGCAGCGTGTAGGGGCGGAAGTCGACGGTATGGGCGAGATGTCCCGCATCGAGGGCGAGCAGGTGGTGGAAGCCGGGCCGGTGCGGCACGGCCAGCGCGCAGGCGTCGGCGCGGGCGCGCAGCTCGGCGAGCGTCATGACCTCCACGCCGGCCGGCCGCCCGGCCGGCGACGAGAAGGCGACCTCGGGGATGTCCTCGTGTCGGTTTTTCACCATCACTGGTCCCCTGCCTACCCCGGAAAGTACTGATTGTCGCCCTAGCGTAGAAGAAGTCAGCGCTGCTGATGACGGAAACAGGAACCCAGGAACAATTGAAGGAGCACCCTCCATGTCCAAGATCGCCCTCTTCGGCGCCAACGGCACCATCGGCAGCCGCGTCCTCGACGAGGCCCTGGAACGCGGCCACGAGGTCACCGCGGTCGTCCGGGACCCCGCGAAGCTCACCAGGACCCACCCGCGGCTCACCGTGACCACCGGCGACGTCCTGGACCCCGCCTCCGTGGCCGCGGCCGCCGAGGGGCAGGACGTCCTGGTCAGCGCGGTCGGCGGCGGCGACGGCCCGGGCCACGTCGCCACCATCGAGCCCTCCGCCAAGTCGCTGGTGGCCGGTCTCCGGAAGCTCGGCGACGCCGCGCCGCGGCTGATCGCGGTCGGCGGCGCCGGCTCGCTGCGTACGCCCGACGGGAAGCAGGTCTGGGACGCGGAGGGGCTGCCGGAGTTCCTGCTGCAGATCATGCACGCGCACGGCGACGCGCTGGACTTCTACCGCACCGTCTCCGACGTGCGCTGGACCAACCTCAGCCCGGCGGCCCTGATCGAGCCCGGTGAGCGTACGGGTGCTTACCGCACCGCCCTCGACGACCTGGTCGCCGGCGAGGACGGCGGCAGCCGGATCTCCGCCGAGGACTACGCGGTCGCCCTCCTGGACGAGGTCGAGCGGCCCCGCCACATCGGCGAGCGCTTCACGGTCGGCTACTGACCGGCCGAACTCCCGGGACGGAACTCCCGGAACACTCCCGGGACGGGAAAAACGAGTGAGGGCCCCGGACGCCAAAGCGTCCGGGGCCCTCACTCGTTGGGGTGAGTAACGGGACTTGAACCCGCGACATCCTGGACCACAACCAGGTGCTCTACCAGCTGAGCTATACCCACCATGACCGGTGCTGTGTGGTGTCTTGTTCCCCACCGGCTGAAGAAAAGTGTACAGGGTCCGAAGGGGTGCTCGCTCCCGGATTCCCCCCTGCCCGGGAGCGAGCTGCGTCACTGTCCGCCGGCGCGCTCCGCCGCGGGGGTTTCCGCGGGCAGGACGTGCTTGGCGGCGATCGCCTTGGCGGTGTCGGAGTCGGGCCCCGGCTGCGGCACGAAGACCGCCTCCCGGTAGTACCGCAGCTCCGCGATCGACTCACGGATGTCGGCGAGCGCCCGGTGGTTGCCGTTCTTCTCCGGACTGTTGAAGTACGCCCTCGGGTACCAGCGCCGCGCCAGCTCCTTCACCGACGACACGTCCACGATCCGGTAGTGGAGGTAGTCCTCCAGGCCCGGCATGTCGCGCGCCAGGAAACCGCGGTCGGTGCCGACGGAGTTGCCGCACAGCGGGGCCTTGCCCGGCTCCGGTACGTGACTCCTGATGTAGTCCATGACCTGCCGTTCGGCGTCGGCGAGGGTCGTCCCGCCGGCCAGCTCCGCGAGCAGTCCCGAGGTGGTGTGCATCTCACGCACCACCTCGGGCATGGTCTCCAGGGCCTCGGCGGGGGGACGGATCACGATGTCCACCCCCTCGCCCAGGATGTTCAGCTCCGAGTCGGTGACCAGCGCGGCCACCTCGATGAGCGCGTCGTTCGCCAGCGAGAGCCCCGTCATCTCGCAGTCGATCCACACCATGCGATCGTTCATGCGTCTCACCCTACGGGGCGCTCCCGCTGGCTGGGCAGCACCGGGCGTCCGGCGGATCGGCCGACGGCGGGCTCCCCGAGCCGGGACGCGTAGGTGTCCGACTCCGGTTTACCCGGTTCGTGCGCGCCGAGTGGACCGCCCTGACCCGGTACCTGTGCGTGGGCCCCGAAGCGCTCGGCCACCGGGGTCCCCGTGCGGTCCAAGCGCTCCGGCCGGTCGGCCGGCCGGCCCGCGGATCCTGGTGGTTCCGCGGCGCCGTTCTGTGGCCGCCGGGCGCGGTAGGCCGCCCGGTAGGCCGCGGGGGAGGACCCCAGCTGTCGCCGGAAGTGACCACGCAGCGCTACGGGGGAGCGGAAGCCGCAGCGGCCCGCCACCTCGTCCACCGAGTAGTCGGAGGTCTCCAGCAGCCGCTGCGCCTGCAGTACGCGCTGAGTGATCAGCCACTGCAGGGGAGCGCTCCCAGTGAGTGAGCGGAACCGGCGGTCGAACGTCCGGCGGCTCATGTAAGCGCGCGCGGCGAGCGTCTCCACGTCGAACTGCTCGTGGAGGTGCTCCAGCGCCCAGGCGACGACCTCGGCCAGCGGGTCGGCGCCGATCTCCTCAGGTAATGACCTGTCGAGGTAACGCTGGTGCCCCAGCTCCGACGCGGTGCGCCGGGGCGGCACGACCAGCCGGCGGGCGAGCGCGTTGGCCGCGTCGGCGCCGTGGTCGGTCCGCACTATGTGGAGGCACAGATCGATGCCCGCTGCCGTGCCCGCCGACGTCAGAACGTCGCCGTCGTCCACGAACAGTTCCCGGGGATCGACATGGACGGACGGGTAACGCTTGGCGAGCGTCGGTGCGTACATCCAATGGGTGGTCGCCGGACGGCCGTCCAGCAGCCCTGCGGCCGCCAGCACGAACGCGCCCGTGCACAGCCCGACGATGCGGGCCCCTTCTTCGTGCGCGCGCCGGAGTGCGTCCAGCGCGGCTGGTGGTGGCGCCTGGGTGATCGAACGCCAGGCCGGTACCACGACGGTACCTGCCCTGGAGATCGCTTCCAGTCCGTATGGAGCGGAAAGCTCCAGTCCGCCGGTCGTGCGCAAAGGCGCATCTTCGCCCGCGCACACAAGCAAGCGGTACCTCGGCACGCCCGCGTCCTGGCGGTCGATGCCGAATACTGAGAGCGGAATGGAGCTCTCGAAAATGGGGCCGCCACTGAAGAGGAGCACCGCGACTACTTCGCGGCGTCGTCGGGCGGCGAGCTTGCGTGCGGCATCTGGTACGGCAGCGGAGTCCTGGCTCATGGCACTAAGCCCCCCTCGGTCGTCTCGCCCTCTCGGTCCTGCACTGTTCCCCCGCCGTGATTGCCAAGATCGAATCTACTGTGTCCCGTGAGGATGGAGTGCCAAGTTCACCACCTGCTGGTAAGTCGATATGGCAACTTGGCGCGAAGCATTCGATCACGAAGCGTTCCACTCGTGGGCTCCGCTGGGAAGTACGCCTCCCGCCCCTGCCCGTCCGTCGTGGGGCACAACCACGCCGTGCGGTCCTTTCCATCCAGTTCAAAGGGCGGTTGGGGGTCGCTTTTGCCAAGGGATGTGCCGAGGGTCGAAGTTGGCTGAAAAGGGTCGCGGGTGCCCGTGCGAGCACCCCCGCACCCGCGCGTGAGCGCCTCAATCCCCCGGCGTGCGCCCCCCGCCGTGGCGTCCGCCCCGGTGCGCCCCCAGGCCCGTTCTGCCGTGCCGTCCGCGGTGCACGGAGACGCGTTCGACGGCCAGCCGGGCGGCGGTCCGCTCGGACTGCCGCAGCAGCGCCCGGCAGGCGCACGTGACCGCCGTGAGCCCGATGGCGGTGCCGGCCGCCCCGCCGAGCGACGAACCGCACACGAGGAGGACAAGCGGAACCAGTGCGCAGCTGAAGGCGGCCCACCGGACCACGTCGCGCACGGGGTCCACGGGTGGGTGAGGCGTACCGGGCAAGGGGGGCTCCTTCCGAGTGATCCGCACCGACCGCGCGGGACCACTGGAACAACGCCGGCGGCCACGGGGAGTCACCGCGGGGGGTTCGGACGGAGCAGAGGCGGTCGTACCGGAGTCACGCCCTCCGCATCGGAGCGGCGGCCTCCATATGAAGGAGCTGGAGGCCATTGCCAACGGCGCGACGCTCCGGCATGCTCCGGGGAACGTTCGGGGGCGCTGTCCGGTCAAAAGGGACAAGCGCCGTTTACGGAGACCCTGGGCAGGGGAGGAGTGGCGCCGTACTCTTGGGGTAAGGGGTTGGGAAGATGATTCCCGGCCGTATTGTTCGGCATTGAACCATCGCCGTCGCCCCGCTCTCCGCCCAGTTCAGTCAACTGCCCGAACAAGTCAATCGTCGTTCCCCTCCGCCTCTGGGTACGAGGGCTCCCCTTCGCCGAGACACTCATGGCCGGTCACGAATTCTCCGAACCCGCGGACCGCAAGCAGGTCGCCGATCCCATGGCGGACCTCGAAGCGGCGGAACAGTCACGCCACTCCTGCGACCCCGCCTTCCAGCACGGTGTGGTGGTGGGCTTCGACGGCTCGGTCTCCAGCGAGCGTGCCCTGGCCTACGCCATCGGCATGGCCCGGCGCTCGGGCTCCGGGCTGATCATCGTTCATGTCGCCAACCGACTCCCCACGACCGTCTGGGCGGGCTGCGAACCGCCCGTCTTCGTGGACGTCCCCGACCATCGTACGGAGGTCCTGGGGCTGGAGCTGGCCTGCGCCGACCACCTCGCCGAGCTCTCCTGGGTCCTGGTCGAGCGGGGCGGCGACATCTGCCACGAACTGGAGGAGGTCGGCCGGGAGTACGCGGCCGACGCCATCGTGGTCGGCTCCACGCACGGCATCGTCGGGCGGATCTTCGGTTCGGTCGCCGGCCGGCTCGCGCGTCGCGCACAGCGACCGGTGATCGTCGTTCCGTGACGGCGGGCGGCCGTCCGCACCGTACGTATTCGGCCTCGTCCTCGCGTCTGCACGGGTACGTCACTTCGGCGTGATGAGACGTCATATCCCGGCAGTAGTCGACAAATCTACTGACTCGTAGAGGTGGGTTGTGCGCTTGTGAGGGGTACAAGCCCTTCACGCAGCGTGCTGCCGCCCGGGTGTGACGGTTCCCGGGAAGGCGGCATCACTGCCGGCGTTAGGGCGACGCCGGCATCGTGAGGTGGACCTCCGGTTCGTATGGTGGCGCGACCGGGGGCCCACCTCACTCTCCCTTTGCGGCTAAGCCTCCCCCAGCTACCGCTGGGAGGTGCCCCCAGCCGCTCTCGCGGACCGGGTTGCTCGCCGTTGTGGTTCCTCAATTGATGGTTGCGGCGCCCGGTGGGTCTTTTACTGCTATTCCACCGTGACCGACTTGGCGAGGTTGCGGGGCTTGTCGATGTCGCGACCGAGCGTCAGGGCCGTGTGGTACGCGAGGAGTTGGAGCGGGATACCCATGAGGATGGGGTCGAGCTCGGGCTCGTTCTTCGGGACCACGATCGTGTGGTCGGCCTTCTCCTGCTCCGCGTGCGCGACGGCGAGGATGCGGCCGCTGCGGGCCTTGATCTCCTCCATCGCCGCGCGGTTCTTCTCCAGCAGGTCGTCGTCGGGGACGATCGCCACGGTCGGCATCGCCGGCTCGATGAGCGCCAGCGGGCCGTGCTTGAGCTCGGAGGCCGGGTACGCCTCGGCGTGGATGTAGGAGACCTCCTTGAGCTTCAGGGAGGCCTCGCGCGCCACGGGGTAGCCGCGGACCCGGCCGATGAACATCATCGACTTCGCATCCGCATACAGTTCCGCGAGCTTCTTGATCTCCGCCTCGTTCTCCAGGATCTCGGTGATCTGCTCCGGCAGCCGGCGCAGCCCGTCGATGATCCGCTTGCCGTCCGCCACGGACAGGTCGCGGATGCGGCCCAGGTGCAGCGCGAGCAGCGCGAAGGAGACCACCATGTTGGTGAAGCACTTGGTGGAGACCACGCAGACCTCGGGCCCGGCGTGCACGTAGATGCCGCCGTCGGTCTCCCGGGCGATCGCCGAGCCGACCACGTTCACCAGGCCCAGCACCCGCGCGCCCTTGCGCTTCAGCTCCTGGACGGCGGCGAGCACGTCGTAGGTCTCACCGGACTGCGAGACCGCGACGTAGAGCGTGTCGGGGTCCACGACCGGGTTGCGGTAGCGGAATTCGGAGGCCGGCTCGGCGTCCGAGGGGATCCGGGCCAGCTCCTCGATCATCTGCGCGCCGATCTGGCCCGCGTGGTACGAGGTGCCGCAGCCCAGGATCTTGACCCGGCGGACGCCCCGCGCCTCGCGCGCGTCCAGGTTGAGGCCGCCCAGGTGCACGGTGGAGAAGCGGTCGTCGATGCGGCCGCGCAGCGCGCGGTCCACCGCGTCCGCCTGCTCGGAGATCTCCTTGTGCATGTACGTGTCGTGCGCGCCCATGTCGTAGGACTCGGCGGCGTACTCGACGGTCTCCGGGGAGGAGGTCGTGCGCGAGCCCTCGGTGGTGTACGTGCGGTAGTCGTCGGCCTTGAGCGTGGCCATCTCGCCGTCGTCGAGGGTGACGACCTGGCGGGTGTGCGAGACGAGCGCGGCGACGTCGGAGGAGACGAACATCTCCTTCTCGCCGATGCCCAGCACGACGGGCGAGCCGTTGCGGGCGACGACGATGCGGTCGGCGAAGTCGGCGTGCAGCACGGCGATGCCGTACGTGCCCTCGATGTGCCGCAGCGCCTCGCGGACCTTCTCCTCCAGCGTGCCGGCCTCGGAGCGGCCGATCAGGTGCGCGAGGACCTCGGTGTCGGTCTCGGAGGCGAACTCCACGCCCTCGGCGGTGAGCCGGGCACGCAGGTCGGCGGCGTTGTCGATGATGCCGTTGTGGACGAGCGCGACCTTGCCCTCGGCGTCGGTGTGCGGGTGGGCGTTCTCGTCGTTGGGCGCGCCGTGGGTGGCCCAGCGGGTGTGGGCGATGCCGGTGGTGCCGGCGAACCGCTTCGGCAGCCGCGACTCCAGCTCCCGTACGCGCCCCTTGGCCTTGGCGGTCTTCAGCCCGCCGGCCTTGCCGGAGGCGTGGATGGCGATGCCGGCGGAGTCGTAACCCCGGTACTCCAGACGCTGCAGCCCTTCCAGGAGCAGCGGAGCGACATCACGCTTTCCGATATATCCGACGATTCCGCACATGGATGGACCCTCCCTGATCGATGGTTCGTGGTGCTCCGCTGGTTCAGCCGTAGACGAGGCGGCGCAGCTGACGTATCGAGAGCTCGGGCGGGGCCACGGCGCGGTGCGGCAGCTCGTGGGCGATCCGCTCGAAGATCGCGTCGTTGCGCAGGCCCTGGCCCTGCAGTTCGCGGTGTCTGCGGCGAACGAACACCTCGGTCGTCTCGTCGAAGTACGCGAGGACGTCCTGGATCACCCGGACCGCCTCGCCGCGCTGCAGCGGCGTACTGCGTACCAGGTGTTCTACAAGGTCCTCGTGGGACGGACGGCGATCGAGCACCTGTCGATACTGCGGTGCCAGGCGCGCTTTCGCAAGAAATCTGCCCGATATCGGGCAGGCGTGTCGCCGGGCCGCCCGAGAGAGCCCGAGTGGAAGTGGTCCACACCTTGACCGCCGGTGTGACGCACGGTACGCAAGGTGAGCGTTCGGTTGCTCCATGCCATGCACGACGCCATGTCATGCACGAAGCTCGCCGAAGGGATCACCCGTGTCACTCGTGAGACCGCACAGATTGCTCTGCTCCCTCCTCCTGGTGGCCGCGGCCGGCCTGGGCACGGCGGGCGCGACGCCCGCCGCCGCACGGCCCGCCGCCGACCCCGTGCCGCTGGACCGCATCGTCCCGGCGCCGGTCTCGGTCCGCCCGGCCCCCGGCGTGCACCGCCTCACGGAGCGGACCGCCATCCGCGTCCCCGGGGCCACCGGCGAGACGAAGCGGGTCGCCGCGTACCTGGCGGACGTGCTGCGCCCCTCCACCGGCTACGCGCTCCCCGTCACCGCAAGGGGCGGCGACGGTATCGTCCTCCGGCTCGCCGCCAAGGCGCCGGAGATACGGAAGCTGGGCGCCGAGGGCTACCGGCTCACCGTCACCGGCCGCGCCGTCACCCTCACCGCGGCCCGCCCGGCCGGCCTCTTCCACGGCGTCCAGACGCTGCGTCAGCTGCTGCCCGCGGCGGCGGAGCGGCGCACGGCGCAGCCCGGCCCCTGGACGATCGCCGCCGGCACGATCACGGACACCCCGCGCTACGCCTACCGCGGCGCGATGCTGGACGTCTCCCGCCACTTCTTCTCCGTGGACAAGGTCAAGCGCTACATCGACCAGCTCGCGCTCTACAAGATCAACAAGCTGCACCTGCACCTCTCCGACGACCAGGGCTGGCGCATCGCGATCGACTCCTGGCCCCGGCTCGCCACGTACGGCGGCTCCACGCAGGTCGGCGGCGGCCCCGGCGGCTACTACACGAAGGCCGACTACAAGGAGATCGTCCGGTACGCGCAGAGCCGCTACCTCACCGTCGTCCCCGAGATCGACATGCCGGGCCACACCAACGCGGCCCTCGCCTCGTACGCCGAGCTGAACTGCGACGGCGTCGCCCCGCCGCTCTACACCGGCACCGAGGTCGGCTTCAGCTCCTTCTGCGTGCCGAAGCCGGTGACGTACGACTTCGTGGACGACGTCATCCGCGAGCTGGCGGCCATGACCCCCGGCCCGTACCTCCACATCGGCGGGGACGAGGCGCACTCCACCAGCCACGAGGACTACGTCACCTTCATGAACAAGGTGCAGCCGGTGGTCGCGAAGTACGGCAAGACGGTGATCGGCTGGCACCAGCTGACCGGCGCCACGCCGATCAAGGGTGCGGTGGCGCAGTACTGGGGCTACGACGCGACGGGTGCGGCCGAGAAGGCACAGGTCGTCGACGAGGCGAAGAAGGGCACGAAGCTGGTGCTGTCGCCCGCCGACCGGGCCTACATGGACATGCAGTACACCAAGGACACCCCGTGGGGGCTGCACTGGGCCGGGTACGTGCCGGTCGAGCGGTCCTACGACTGGGACCCCGGTACGTACCTCGCGGGGGCGCCGGCCGGCTCGGTCCTCGGCGTGGAGGCCCCGCTGTGGTCCGAGACGCTCTCCGAGAGCGCGCAGGTCGAGTACATGGCGTTCCCCCGGCTTCCGGGGATCGCGGAGTTGGGGTGGTCGCCCGCGAGCACGCACGACTGGGACCGGTACAAGGTGCGGCTCGCGTCCCAGGGCCCGCGCTGGGACGCGATGGGCATCACCTACTACCGGTCGCCGCAGGTGCCGTGGCCCGCGGAGTGAGGGCTCACGGGGTGCTGGTCAGAACCCCAGCTCCCGCGCGATCAGCATGCGCTGGACCTCGCTGGTGCCCTCGCCGATCTCCAGGATCTTGGAGTCGCGCCACATGCGGGCGACCGGGTACTCGTTCATGAAGCCGTAGCCGCCGTGGATCTGGGTGGCCTCACGGGCGTTGGTGACCGCGATCTCCGAGGAGTACAGCTTCGCCAGCGCGGCCTCCTTCTTGAAGCGCTCGCCGTGCACCAGGCGGGAGGCCGCGTCCCGCCAGGCCAGCCGGGAGGTGTGGGCGCGCATCTCCATGTCGGCGAGTTTGAACTGTATGGCCTGGTTCTCCCCGATCGGCTTCCCGAAGGACCTCCGCTCCTTCGCGTACCGCACCGACTCGTCCAAGCAGCCCTGCGCGAGCCCGGTGGCCAGTGCGGCGATGGCGATCCGGCCCTCGTCCAGGATGCGCAGGAACTGGGCGTAGCCGCGGCCCTCCTCGCCCAGCAGGTTGGCGGCCGGCACGCGCACGTCGGAGAAGGACAGTTCGCGCGTGTCGGAGGCGTTCCAGCCGACCTTGGAGTACGGGGCCGCGACCGTGAAGCCGGGGGTGCCGGCCGGCACGATGATCGCGGAGATCAGCGGGCGCACGCCGGAGGAATCAGGCACAGCCTTGTGGCCGGTGACGGCCGTGACCGTGACCAGGCCCGTGATGTCCGTGCCCGAGTTGGTGATGAAGCACTTGCTGCCGTTGATCACCCACTCGTCGGTGGCCGCGTCCAGCCGCGCGGTGGTCTTCGTGCCGCCCGCGTCGGAGCCGGCCTCCGGCTCGGTCAGCCCGAACGCGCCCAGCATCTCGCCCGAGCAGAGCCTGGGCAGCCAGGTCCGCTTCTGCTCCTCCGTGCCGAAGTGGTACAGCGGCATGGCGCCGAGCGAGACGCCGGCCTCCAGGGTGATCGCCACCGAGGAGTCGACCCGGGCCAGCTCCTCCAGGGCGATGCCGAGCGCGAGGTAGTCGCCGCCCATGCCGCCGTACTCCTCGGGGAAGGGCAGCCCGAAGAGGCCCATCCGGCCCATCTCGCGCACGATCTCGTAAGGGAACTGGTGGTTCTCGTAGAACTCGCCGATCTTCGGCGCGACGACGTCGTGGGCGAACGCCTCGACCGTGGTGCGCAGTTCCTCCAGCTCGGAGGGGAGGCGGTGGTCCAGTGACATGGGGGTCACTCCTTGTGGGAGTCGAGGGAGTCGGGGGAGCCGAGGGACGCGGAGAGCGCGCGGACGGTGCGGGACGGGCTCGGCCGGCCCAGCCGCTCCGCCATCCAGACGCTGGTGGCGGTCAGCCGCTCCAGGTCGACCCCGGTCTCGATGCCGAGGCCGCGGAGCATCCACACCAGGTCCTCGGTGGCGAGGTTGCCGGTGGCGCTCTTGGCGTACGGGCAGCCGCCCAGGCCGCCCGCCGAGGCGTCGACGGTGGTGACGCCGTGCTGCAGCGCGGCCAAGGTGTTGGCCAGCGCCTGTCCGTAGGTGTCGTGGAAGTGCACGCCGAGCACGTCCGTGGCAACGCCCGCTTCGTTCAGGGCGGTGAGCAGGGCGGTGACGTGGCCGGGCGTGGCGACGCCGATGGTGTCGCCGAGGCTCAGTTCATCGCAGCCCTGGTCCAGCAGCGCGCGGCAGACCCGGACGACCTGGGGGACCGGCACGGGGCCCTCCCAGGGGTCGCCGAAGCACATGGAGAGGTAGCCGCGTACGTGCGCGCCCGCCTCCTTGGCGCGGGCGACGACCGGCGCGAACATCGCCAGCGCCTCGTCCACCGTGCGGTTGAGGTTGGCCTTGGCGAAGGACTCGGTGGCGCTGCCGAAGACCGCGATCCGGTCCGCGCCCAGCGTCAGCGCCCGGTCCAGGCCGCGCTCGTTCGGCACGAGGACGGGCAGCCGCACCTCGGGCGCGAGGTCGCGCACCGCCGGGATTAGCCGCTCGGCGTCGGCCAGTTGGGGCACCCACTTGGGGTGCACGAAGCTGGTCGCCTCGACGGTGTCCAGGCCCGCGGCGGCCAGCCGGCGGACGAACTCCGCCTTGATCTCCGTCGGGATCACCGTCTGCTCGTTCTGCAGCCCGTCCCGCGCGCCCACTTCGTGGATGCGGACGCGTGCGGGCAGCCCGGGCGCGGGTACCGGCATCGGCAGTCCTGGTGTCATCGCCGGTCCTCCTCCGGCTCGTCGGGGGTGATCACGGCCAGCACCTGGTCCATGGCGACCGTGCTGCCCGGTGTCACGTCGAGTTCGGCGACGGTGCCGGCGTGCGGCGCGGCGATGACGTGCTCCATCTTCATCGCCTCCACCACCACCAGGCCCTGTCCGGCCTCGACGCGGTCGCCGACCGCGGCCTTGACCACCGTGACCGTGCCGGGCATCGGCGCGGTGAGGGAGTCGGCGCCGTGCGCGCCGGCCGCGCCCGCGAGGGTGGCCGCCACCGGGTCGTGGTCCTGCACGTGCCAGGCGTCGCCGTCCCGGCCGAGCCAGTCCCCGGCCCGTACGAAGGTGTGGCGTACGCCGTCGACGGTGACGGCGACCCGGTCCGCGGTGACCCGGCCCTGCCCGGCGGAGCGGACCGGCTCCTGGCCCGGCACCCGCAGCCAGAAGGCGGGCGGGGCCGCCTCACCGCCCAGCCGCCAGCCGCTCGGTACGGAGAACGGGTCGGTCCAGCCGTCGCCGGCGGCGGCCGGCGCCAGCGCGGCTCGCCGCACGGCCGCGCCCGCCGCGTACACCTCCTCGGGCACGGCCCCGTCGACCAGGCCGTCCACCTCGCGCTCCACCAGACCGGTGTCCAGCTCCCCGGCGACGACCGCCGGATGGGCCAGCAGCCGGCGCAGGAAGCCGGTGTTGGTGGGCACCCCGAGGATGACCGTGTCGGCGAGCGCGGCCCGCAGCTTGCGCAGCGCGGTCGCCCGGTCGGGCCCGTACGCGATCACCTTGGCGAGCATCGGGTCGTACAGCGAGCCGACCTCCGTGCCCTCCGAGAGCCCGGAGTCCGTCCGCACCCCGTCGCCGGCGGGCTCGTGCAGCGCGAGGACCGTGCCGCCGGACGGCAGGAAGCCGCGGGCCCCTTCCTTGACGGACACGGTTTCCGCGCAGATCCGGGCCTCGACCGCGTGCCCGGTGAGGGTGATGTCGTCCTGGCCGTACGGGAGTTCCTCGCCGGCCGCGACCCGCAGCTGCCACTCGACCAGGTCCAGGCCGGTGATCAGCTCCGTCACCGGGTGCTCGACCTGGAGGCGGGTGTTCATCTCCATGAAGTAGTACGAGGCGGGGTCGTCGCCGGGGACGATGAACTCGACCGTGCCCGCGCCCACATAGCCGCACGAGCGCGCCGCTTCCACGGCGGCGGCGCCCATCGCGGCGCGGGTCGCCTCGTCCAGCAGGACGCTCGGCGCCTCCTCGATGATCTTCTGGTGGCGGCGCTGGAGCGAGCACTCGCGCTCCCCGAGGTGGATCACGTTGCCGTGGCCGTCCGCGAGCACCTGGATCTCGATGTGGCGCGGGCGGTCGACCCAGCGCTCGACGAGAAGGGTGTCGTCGCCGAAGGAGCCGCGGGCCTCGCGCCGGGCCGCCGCGATCTCGTCCGTGAGCAGCGCCTCGTCGCGCACCAGCCGCATGCCCTTGCCGCCGCCGCCGGCGGACGGCTTGAGCAGGACCGGCATGCCGATCTCCCGCGCCGCGGCGGCCAGTTCGGCGTCGGTCAGGCCGCTGCCGGAGGAGCCCGGCACGACCGGCACGCCGGCCGCCCGCACGGTCTCCTTCGCGCGGATCTTGTCGCCCATCAGCGAGATGGCGTCGGCGGACGGGCCGATGAAGGCCGGCCCCGCGTCGGTGACCGCGCGGGCGAACGCGGCGTTCTCCGCGAGGAAGCCGTAGCCCGGGTGGATGGCCTCCGCGCCCGTGCGGGCCGCCGCTTCGAGGAGGCGCTCGATGGAGAGGTAGCTCTCCGTCGCGGGCGGGGGGCCGATGCGGACGGCGGTGTCCGCCTCGCGTACGTGCCGGGCTTCGGCGTCCGCGTCGCTGAAGACGGCGACCGAGCGGATGCCCAGGGACCGGAGGGTGCGGATGACGCGGACCGCGATCTCGCCGCGGTTGGCGACCAGGACTGTGCTGAACATGGTGGAGGTCCTCACATCCGGAAGACGCCGAAGGCGGGGTCGGTCAGCGGGGCGTTGGCGCAGGCGGTGAGGGCCAGACCCAGCACCTGCCGGGTCTCCATCGGGTCGATCACGCCGTCGTCCCAGAGCCGGGCCGTGGCGTAGTAGGCGTTGCCCTGCGTCTCGTACTGCTCGCGGATCGGCGCCTTGAAGGCGTCCTCCGCCTCCGCGGGCCACTCCTCGCCGCGCGCTTCGAGCTGGTCGCGCTTGACGGTCGCGAGGACCGAGGCGGCCTGCTCGCCGCCCATGACGGAGATCTTGGCGTTCGGCCACATCCACAGGAAGCGGGGGGAGTAGGCCCGGCCGCACATGGAGTAGTTGCCCGCGCCGTACGAGCCGCCGATCACGACGGTCAGCTTGGGCACGCGGGTGCAGGCCACCGCCGTGACCATCTTGGCGCCGTGCTTGGCGATGCCGCCCGCTTCGTAGTCCTTGCCGACCATGAAGCCGGAGATGTTCTGCAGGAACACCAGCGGGATGCCGCGCTGGTCGCACAGCTCGATGAAGTGCGCGCCCTTCTGGGCGGACTCCGAGAAGAGGATGCCGTTGTTGGCGACGATGCCGACCGGGTGGCCGTGCAGGTGCGCGAAGCCGGTGACCAGCGTCTGGCCGTACTCCGCCTTGAACTCCGCGAAGCGCGAGCCGTCGACGAGGCGGGCGATGACCTCGCGGACGTCGTAGGGGGTGCGGGAGTCGGTGGGGACCATGCCGTACAGCCCGGCCGGGTCGGCCTTGGGCTCCTCCACCGTCCGTACGCTCCAGGGGAGCGGGGCGCGCTCGCCGAGGGTGCCGACGATCGTGCGGACGATGCGCAGGGCGTGCGCGTCGTCCTCCGCGAGGTGGTCGGTGACGCCCGAGGTGCGGGAGTGCACCTCGCCGCCGCCCAGCTCCTCGGCCGTGACGACCTCGCCGGTCGCGGCCTTCACCAGCGGCGGGCCGCCGAGGAAGATCGTGCCCTGGTTGCGGACGATCACGGCCTCGTCGCTCATCGCGGGGACGTACGCGCCGCCCGCCGTGCAGGACCCGAGGACGGCGGCGATCTGCGGGATGCCGGCGCCGGACATCCGGGCCTGGTTGTAGAAGATCCGCCCGAAGTGCTCGCGGTCGGGGAAGACCTCGTCCTGCATGGGCAGGAAGGCGCCGCCGGAGTCGACCAGGTAGACGCAGGGGAGGCGGTTCTCCAGGGCGACCTCCTGGGCGCGGAGGTGCTTCTTCACGGTCATCGGGTAGTACGTGCCGCCCTTGACCGTGGCGTCGTTGGCGACGATCACCACCTCGCGGCCCGAGACCCGGCCGATGCCCGCGATCACGCCGGCCGCCGGCGCTGCGCCGTCGTACATCCCGTCCGCCGCCAGCGGGGCCAGCTCCAGGAAGGGTGAGCCCGGGTCCAGCAGGCTGTCCACCCGGTCCCTGGGCAGCAGCTTGCCGCGTGCCGTGTGCCGTGCCCTGGCCTTCTCGCCGCCGCCCTGCCGGGCCGCCGCGAGCTTCGCGCGCAGCTCGTCCACGAGCGCGCGGTGCGCGGCCTCGTTGGCCCGCCAGGAGTCGGCCGCGGGGTCTTCCCCCACGCTCGACTGCGCTCGCGCGGGGGCACCCCCATCGTCCCCCAGTACCGGAGCCTGCTCCATCGTCGCACCCGCCCCTTGTTAGTGGTCGTTAACACGATTGCGTTCAGGTTAACGAGCACTAACCCGCCTGTCTACAATTGGAGCCATGAGCAGCACGAAGGCCCCCGCCGCCGTCAGCCGTCGCGAGCAGATCCTCAAAGAGGCCGCGCGGCTCTTCGCCGAGCGCGGCTTCCACGGCGTCGGCGTGGACGAGATAGGCGCCGCGGTCGGGATCTCCGGTCCCGGCCTGTACCGCCACTTCGCCGGCAAGGACGCGATGCTCGCCGAGCTGCTGGTCGGGATCAGCGAGCGGCTGCTGGACGGCGGCCGGCTGCGGGTCGCCGACGGCGGCGAGAGCGCCGAGCAGGTGCTGCACGCGCTGATCGAGGGGCACATCGACTTCGCGCTGGACGACCGCCCGCTGATCACCGTCCACGACCGGGAGCTGGACCGGCTGCGCGAGGCGGACCGCAAGCGGGTCCGCCAGCTCCAGCGCCAGTACGTCGAGCTGTGGGTCGAGGTCGTCCGCGAGGTCTACCCGGCCTGCACGGAGTCCGAGGCGCGGGCCGCCGTGCACGCCGTCTTCGGCCTGCTGAACTCCACCCCGCACCTGAGCCCGCGCGCCAGCCTGCCGCCCCGCTCGTCCACGGAGGCCCTGTTGAAGCGGTTGGCGCTGGGCGCGTTCGCCGCGGCGGCCGACCCGGACCGCGCCGTGGCGAGGTGATCGGGGTCGCTTTCTTGAACCCTGGACAGTCGGCGTAACCGACCGGTAGCTTTCGCTGAGCAAGCGCTTAGCCAGCGTAGTGAGTCGGAATGTCCAGGAGGCGGCTGTGAAGCGGACGGTATTCAACGAGGACCACGAGGCGTTCCGGGACACCATCCGCGCCTTCATCGAGGCCGAGGTCGTGCCGGTCTTCGACGAGTGGTTCCAGGCCGGGCAGGTGCCCCGCGAGTTCTACTACAAGCTCGCCGAGCTGGGCCTCTTCGGCATCAACGTCCCCGAGGAGTTCGGCGGCGCGGGCCTTGAGTCGCACAAGTTCGAGGCCGTCCAGTACGAGGAGACCGCCCGCGCGGGCGTGAACTTCGGCGGCTCCGGCGTGCACGTGCTGCTCGCCCTGCCCTACATCAAGATGCTCGCCACCGACGAGCAGAAGAAGCGCTACCTGCCGAAGTTCGTCTCCGCCGAGGAGATGTGGGCCCTGGCGATGACCGAGCCGGGCACCGGCTCCGACCTCGCGGGCATGAAGACCACCGCCAAGCGCTCCGAGGACGGCACGCACTACGTCCTCAACGGCGCCAAGACCTTCATCACCGGCGGCGTGCACGCCGACCGCGTGATCGTCTGCGCCCGTACCTCCGCGCCGAAGGAGGACGACCGCCGCTTCGGTATCTCCCTCTTCGCCGTGGACACCAAGTCCGAGGGCTACTCCGTCGGCCGCAAGCTGGACAAGCTGGGCCTGAAGACCTCCGACACCGCCGAGCTGGCGTTCGTCGACGTGAAGGTGCCGGCCGAGGACCTGCTCGGCGAGGAGAACAAGGGCTTCTACTACCTCGGCAAGAACCTCCCCTCCGAGCGCTGGGGCATCGCCTACGGCGCGTACGCGCAGGCCAAGGCCGCCGTCCGGTTCGCGCAGCAGTACGTGCAGGACCGCACCGTCTTCGGCAAGACCGTCGCGTCCTTCCAGAACACCAAGTTCGAGCTGGCCGCCTGCCAGGCCGAGGTGGACGCGGCCGAGGCCGTCGCCGACCGCGCCCTGGAGGCCCTGGACGCGGGCGAGCTGACCGCGGCCGAGGCCGCCTCCGCCAAGTTGTTCTGCACCGAGGTCGCGCACCGCGTCATCGACCGCTGCCTCCAGCTGCACGGCGGCTACGGCTACATGAACGAGTACCCGATCGCCCGCCTGTACGCGGACAACCGCGTCAACCGCATCTACGGCGGCACCAACGAGGTCATGAAGTCGATCATCGCCAAGTCGATGGGCCTCTGAGGCCCCTTCTCCGACGTCCATGAACGACGCACTGGAATCCCTCCTCGATCTGCTCACCCTGGAGCAGATCGAGGAGGACATCTACCGCGGGCAGTCCCGGCCCGCCGTGGTCCCCCGGGTCTTCGGCGGGCAGGTGGCGGCCCAGGCGCTGGTCGCGGCGGGCCGTACGGTCCCCGCCGAGCGGCCGCCGCACTCCCTGCACGCGTACTTCCTGCGCCCCGGTGACCCCGGCGCGCCCATCGTCTACACCGTCGACCGGATCCGCGACGGCCGGTCCTTCACCACCCGCCGGGTCGTCGCCGTCCAGCACGGCCAGCAGATCTTCCACCTCACCGCGTCCTTCCACGCGCACGAGGAGGGCATGGAGCACCAGGAGCCGATGCCGGCCGTGCCGGACCCGCTCACGCTGCCCACCGCCGCCGAGATGCTGCCGCGCTACGCGGACCGGTTCGTCGGCGAGGGGGTCGCGCAGCGGCTGCTGGAGGCGCGGGCCGCGGTGGACCTGCGGTACGTCGAGGAGCCGCCGTTCGCCACCGCGGGGCAGGTGCGCGAGCCCCGCTCGCAGGTCTGGTTCCGCACCCAGGGCAAGCTCGACGGCGACCCCGGCATCCCCCGGCCGCTCCTGGACATCTGCCTGGTCACCTACGTCTCCGACATGACGCTGCTGGACTCGGTGCTGCTCGCGCACGGGCGCGGCGGCTGGGCCGTCGGCGACGTGGTGGGCGCGAGCCTGGACCACGCGATGTGGTTCCACCGCCCGCTGAAGGCGGACGAGTGGCTGCTGTACGACCAGGAGTCGCCGACCGCGCAGGGCGGCCGCGGCCTGGGCAAGGGGCGCATCTTCACCGCCGAGGGACAGCTCGCGGTGTCGGTGATCCAGGAGGGCGTGATCCGCGCGCCGCGGTGACAAAGCGGGCATACTTCCGCCTTGTGGACAGCGTGCAGACCGAGGCGGCGGAGGACGGTACGGGCGAGAGCACCGGCACCGTCCTCGTCGCAGCGGGAGCCAACCTCGGCATCGCCGCCGCCAAGGCCGTGGGCGGCATGATCAGCGGGTCCAGCGCGATGCTGTCCGAAGCCGCGCACTCCGTCGCCGACACCGTCACCGAACTGCTGCTCCTCACGGCCCTGAAGCGCAGCGCGAAGCCGGCGGACGAAGACCACCCGCTCGGTCACGGCCAGGAGCGGTACATCTGGGCCCTGCTCGCTTCCGTCGCCACCTTCGTGGGCGGCGCGGTCTTCTCCGTGTACGACGGCATCCACACCTTCCTGCACGGCGAAGAGCCGGGCGACCCGCTGGTCTCCTACGTCATCCTCGCCGTCGCCTTCCTCCTGGAGGGCTACTCGCTGCGTACCGGCATCCGGCAGGCACGCGCCGCGGCGGCGCGCTTCGGGGTGGGCCTGCGCCGGTATGTGCGGCACACCCCCGACACCGCCGTGAAGGCGGTGGTGATGGAGGACTCCGCGGCGCTGGCCGGGCTGCTGCTGGCGGCGGGCGGCCTGCTGGGCGGGCAGCTCACCGGCTCGGGGGTCTGGGACGGCGTCGCCGCGGTCCTCATCGGGCTGCTGCTGGTGTACGTCGCCTGGGTGCTGGGCCGCAGCAACGCCCAGCTGATCATCGGGCGGTCGCTCCCGCCGGCGATGCGGGACGCGGTACGGGAGCGACTGCTGGCCGTGCCGGACGTGGTGGCGGTGCTGGAGCTGGTCACCGTCGTGCAGGGGCCGGACGAGGTGCTGGTCGCCGCGAAGGTCGACTTCCGCGACCTGGCCACCGCGGCGGAGGTCGAACGGTCCTGCGAGGAGGCCGAGCGGTCCCTCCGTGCCCGCTTCCCCGCCGTCCGCCGGGTCTTCCTGGACCCGACGCCGGGCAGCGGGCAGCGGGCCCCGTAAGGGCGCCGGTCAGTCCACCAGGCCCGCCGCGGTCAGCAGGTACGCCGTCAGCGGGTCGTAGTGACGCGGGCTGCGGACGTGGTCGTCCAGCGGGACCGTGACCTGGAGGGTGCCCTCCGACTCGGCGAGGAAGAGCGCCGGGTCGTTGGAGTCCGCGTAGCCGACCGCGTCGATGCCGCGCTGCCCCGCGCAGCCCGCCCAGCCGTGGTCCGCGACCACCAGGTCCGGCAGCGGCTGCCCCGCCCGCTCCAGCCCGTCCAGGATCGCCGCCATCGGGCCCGGCGAGTGCGTGTGCCACAGCGTCGCGCCCCGCTCCAACATCGCCACCTGGCCGAACTGGAAGACCACGCCGTCATCGGCGGTCAGCCCGTCCGGCACGACCACGATGTCGCAGCCCCGGGCCCGCAGCGCGGCGGCCGTGGCGATGTGCACGTCCAGCAGCCC
This sequence comes from Streptomyces niger, assembly GCF_000718305.1. Classification (GTDB taxonomy): domain Bacteria; phylum Actinomycetota; class Actinomycetes; order Streptomycetales; family Streptomycetaceae; genus Streptomyces; species Streptomyces niger. Next base: position 266,214 of record NZ_JOFQ01000011.1, on the reverse strand, counting down.
GCCCGGGTGGCCGGTCGCGAACAGCACCCGCTGCTGCCCGGCCGCCGCCTTGCGCAGCACCGCCGCCATCCGCTCCAGCGCGGCCACCGTCAGCTCGGGGTCGATGGTGTCCTGGCCGTGCCGGTGGTCGGGGTCGTCGCTGACGCCGCAGCGCTCGGCCATCACGGCGAGCACGTCCTGCTCGTCTCTCCACCGGTCGCCCAGTTCCAGGCCGAACCAGTAGTGGCGGTCGCCGTTGGCGAGCTTGCGGTAGTGGTCGAGGTTGTTCTCCCGGGGCGTGGCGACGTCGCCGGCGATCCGGGTGCGGACGAGGTGGTCGATCAGCTCGGCGCGGCTGGGAGCAGGGGCGGAGGTTATCGGCATGAAGCCCATTGTGCCGGGACGGATCAGCCGGAGGCGGGCGAGTTCCACTGCCCGGACGCCCCGGGCACTCCTTCGTGCCTACGATCGCGGTGTTCCGGCGGCGCGGTGGGCGAGGGCGGGCGAGGGGGAGCCAGGGGTGGACAGGCAGGCGGCCAGGCCGCTGTGGCAGGTGCGGATCCGGTCGGCGGCGGACGGGCCGGTGCTCGGCGGGGGCGTGCTGTGCGCCAACGGAACGGTGCTGACCTGCGCCCATGTCGTCGGCCCGGCCACGGGCGCGGACGGCGGTCCGGCCGGCGTGCTGATCGACCTCCCCTTCGTGGAAGGCGGCCGGGGCATCCCGGCGCGCATCGTGCTGAGCCGCACGGAGGCCCCCGTGGGCAGCCGCGACGACCTCGCCGTCCTGCGGCCCGCCCGGGTGCCCGCCGGGGCCTGCCCCGCGCCGCTGGACGACGCCGACATGCCGGCCGGGCACGGTTTCGACGTGTACGGGTTCCCCGTCGGTCACCCGGACGGGGTGTGGGCCACCGGGCGGCTGACGGGCCGCACGGCGGGCGGGCTGCTCCAGTTCACCGTCCCGGGGGCGCAGGGCCACCCGGCCGCGCGCGGCTTCAGCGGCTCGCCCCTCTGGGACGCGGACCTGAAGGCCGTGGTCGGCATGGTGACCGCGGTGGACCGCGACGCCCAGCTGCGGACCGGGTACGCCGTGCCCGTGGACGGCCTGCGCGCCCACTGGCCGGACCTCGCCGAGCCGTACCCGGTACGGCTGTGGGTGCACGACCCGTACGGCGCGCCCGCCCGGCTGGTGCCGCTGCGCGCCGGCGGCCCGGACCGGCGCGAGTTCTGGGTGGGGCGCAGCAACGGCTCGGGTGCCGAGGCGGACATCCTGCTGGCGTCGCGGCGGCCGCACGTGGTGAGCCGCTGGCACTGCCGGCTGGTGCACGAGTGGGGGCAGTGGTGCGTGCAGGTGCGGCCCGACGGACCGCAGGCCTTCGTGTGGCACGTGGGCGACGAGCTGCCGCAGCCGGTGCCGCGAGGCGGGCGGACCCGGCTGCGCAACGGTGACCGGGTCCTCATCCCGGCGGCGCTGCGTTCGGAGGAGGCCGCCGGGGCCTCGCCCGACGACCCCGGGGTGGCGGCGCTGCCCCACTGGCAGCTGGAGTTCGTCGACGACGGCCAGACCAGTTCGCTCGCCTGACCCGCCACGCATCGGCCTCTTGCCGCCAACTCCTTTACGGCGCCCGCTTTTTCGCTATACACCACTCGATGGAGTGACGGGTGGGAACTTCGGTACGGGCGAGGCTCGTCACGCCATAGTGAGGAGGTACGCGAAAAGTCGTAAGGGGCCTCAACGCCGCCTGAGCACAAGGGAGTAGGCGTGAACAAACTACGGGGGACGTTCTTCTTGTGCGGCGCTGCGGGCGTCGCGCTGGCGGTGCTCCTGGTGTCCTCGGGAGCGACGGGAGCGGTGGCACCGCTCCAGGAGATGGTCGATCGCGGCGGGGTGTCGCGGGTCCTGGCGAGCGCGGTGCTCGCGGTCACCTTCTGGGTGCTGGCGATGCTGTGGGTCCGGCTGGTGCACAACGGCCGGGAGGCCGCGGCGCTGAGCAGGTACGGCCGCGCGACCGGGTACGGCCGGCCGACCGGGACGAGTGACATGCAGCGCTTGCTGCAACAGGCCGCCGAAGATGCCCAACGGCAGGATCCCGAGCGCGCCGAGGCGCTGGTCGCGGGCCGCTCCGCGGTGCACGCCGCGCGCTCCGAGACGCCGTACGCCCTGATCCGCGCGCTGGTCTGGGCGCTGCCCGCGCTCGGCTTCATCGGCACGGCGGCGGAGATGGCGCGGTCCATCGGAGGACTCGGCGGCGCGGTCGCCAGGACCTCCTCGTACGCCGAGCTGAGCCACACGCTGGTGCGGGACGTCATCCCGCCGCTGGCCGGCGCGTTCAGCATCACGCTCTTCGCGCTCGGCTCCAGCGTGGTCTGCCACCTGTTGGTCTCGATGGTGCACACCCACGAGGAGCGGCTGCTGCTCAAGGCGGACGAGCGGGCGCTGACGCAGCTCAGGAGCGGCGCGCGGGCCGCCCCCCGGCCCGACTGGTCCGCCGAGAGCCGAGCGGCGGAGGAGATGGGCACGGCCATGCGGACCGCCGTGGCCGCGATGAAGGATCTGAACACCGAGCTGGGCCGGCTGCGCACCGAGGCGGCCAGGACCCGGCTGGGCGGCGAGGAGCGCCCGGACCGCTCCGAGGAGATCGTCCGCCAGCTGTCCTCCATCGGGACGCAGTTGTCCGCCATCGGTGCGGGGCTGGACCGCGACATGGTCCTCACCCCGGTCCGGATCCCGCGCGGCGGGACACCGGACGGCAGGACGATCCTGCCGGGTGACGACGGCGACTTCGGCAACGGGCCCGCCGGTCCCGCCGGTCCCGCCGGTCCCGGCGGCCCGGTCGGCCCGCGCGGCCCCCAGGACTTCCGGGGCGGCCCCGGCGGCTTCGGCGGCGGCCGTGTGAACGGCGGACTGTGATGCGCGGCCTCGGGGGAGCGCGGAGCTTCGGGGGACGGCGCGGCGAGGGGGACGCGGCCCCGGTGGAGCTGCGCTTCATCGACCTGCTGCTCATCATCATCGCCACCCTGATGTTCATGGCCGTGCTGCTGGCCCTGGTCAGCGCCAACGCCCCGGCCGACCGCCCGGACGAGACCCGCCCACCGCAGATCAAGGTCGCCACCGCCGCCGCGCCGGACGCGGTGGCCGGCAAGCAGTACGCCCTCACGCTCGCCGCGGTCGGCGGCCGCCCGCCGTACCACTGGGACCGGGCCGCCGGCCGGCTCCCCGAGGGGCTGAAGCTGACCGGGGACGGCGTGGTCACCGGCCGCGCCCGGCACGCCTCCGGGGCGTCCGGCGAGGGCGGCGCGGTGACCACGACGGTGCGGGTGCGGGACGCCGCGGGGCAGCAGGCGGAGCGCACGCTGCGGCTGGCGGTCGTACGGGCCGCCGAGGCGGGCTCCCAGCGGCCGAGCCTGCGGGTGGTCGCCAAGACCCTGGCGCTGCCCGAGGCGCGGAAGGGCGCGCGGTACGCCACGCACCGCTTCCAGGCCACGGCCGGTGACGGCCCGTACAGCTGGCGGGCCGTGGGTGATCTGCCGCCCGGCATGCGGCTGTCCAAGGACGGGGCGCTGAGCGGCACGCCCGAGAAGGGCGGCAGCTTCCTCTTCACCGTCCGGGTCACCGACAGCGCCGGGGCCGCGACCGAGCAGCAGGCCCGCCTGGCGGTCGGCGAGCCGCGCGAGAAGCAGGCGGACAGCGGCTTCTGGGGCGAGCTGTGGGCCTCGCCCTGGTGGGTGCTCGCGCTGGCGGGGATCGGCCTGCTCGTCGTCCTGGGCTTCCTCAAGGTCATCTTCTTCGGCGCGCGGGGCGGGGTCAGCCCCGGCGTCCCCGGACTCTTCGGAGGACGCCGGTGAGGCGGGGCAGGGCGCGGGGAGGCGCACGGTAGATGGGACTGGTGGCAGGCGCCCGGCTGAGCACCGGGCACGAGGTGCGCGAGGTGCGCAGGGGCGGGTTCTCCGAGGTCGGCGTGGTCGAGGGCCGGCTCGGCGAGCGGCTCGCGGTGAAGCGCATCCGCGGCGAGATCAGGGAGCGGCTGGGCGCGGAGGCCGACCAGTTGTTCCTGCACGAATGCCAGGTCGCGGTGGCCCGCCTGGGCAGCGCCCCGTACACCGCCCGCCCGGTGCTGGCCCTGCCCGCGCTGGAGACGGCCGGCGACGGCACGGCGGGCGACGCGGCGGACGCCCGGGTCGCGCTGGGCCCCGCCCTCTTCATGGAGTACGTCGACGGACCCTCCCTGGAGGACCTGCTCGCCACCGGGCGGCTCGCGCCCGGCCAGGCGGCGAAGGTCTGCGGCGGGGTCGCCGCGGCGCTCGCGCACGCGCACGACGCCAAGGTCTGCCACCGCGACCTCAAGCCGACCAACGTCCTGCTCACCCGGTTCAACGAAGTGCGGCTGATCGACTGGGGGATGAGCGGCGCCGGCCGGTTCTCCGACCTCACCACCCGCATCGAGTACCTCTCCCCGGAGCGGGCCGCGCAGCTGGATCTCGTCGCGCCGCCGGACGACGTGTACGCGCTCGGCATGCTCTTCCATCTGTGCCTGACCGGCCGGCTGGTGAACCACTGGCCGGGCGGCTCGCCCGACACGCTCCGCGCCGAGCTCGCGGCCTCCGGCGCCGACGTGCCCGAGGAGCTGGCGCACATCGTCGTCTCGATGCTCGCGCCGCGCGCCGAGGACCGGCCCACCGCCCGGTCCATCGCCGACATGCTGCTGCATGACGACATGGTGGGCGCCCTCGCCGACCGCGACCTGGACCGGCCGTACTGCCCGGACTGCGGCTACGTCTGCGGCACGGATCCGGCGACGGACCGCTGCCCGGTGTGCGGCGGCGGGCTGCTGCGCCGGGTGCCGTTCCCGCCGGCCGAGGGCATGGTGCGCATCGCGCCCGGCACCTTCGTGCACGGCCTCAGCGACTCCCAGGCGCGGCACGCGCTGATCGCCGCCCGGATGACCCCCGACGACGAGCAGGTCCGGCGGCTGACCGGCGGCAACGGCCCGCGCCGGGTGTTCTGCCGGGCCTTCGACATCGACCGCACGCCGGTCACCAACGCCGCGTACGCCGCCTTCGTGCGGGCGGTCAACTACCCCGAACCACCGGGCTTCGCCGCTCTGCTTGCCGAGGCCCCCGACCACCCCGTGACCTCGGTCAGCTGGCGCGACGCGCTCTGCTACGCCCTGTGGTGCGGCAAGCGGCTGCCCACCCCGCTGGAGTGGGAGAAGGCGGCCCGCGGCCCGGACGACGACCGGATGTACCCGTGGGGGAGCGCGTTCGAGCGGGAGCGCTGCCAGGGCAGGCCGAGCGGCCCCGCGGGGCACGGCCTCGGCGTGGTGCCGACGCTGCCGGTCGGTGCGCTGCCCGGAGGCCAGTCGCCCTGGGGCGTGCTGGACATGAGCGGCAACGTCAACGAGTGGGTCGCCGAGGGGACGGTACCGGGGTACCGGGGCGTGCGCGGCGGGGCGACCGGCGAGGTGCTGGAGGTCTACGGCCTGGTGTCGTACCAGTCCCAGGCCCGCACCGACCACGCCGACCCGGCGATCGGCTTCCGCTGCGCCGCGGACGTCACGTACGGCACCGAGCCGTACGTGCCCGACGAGTCCCGCTGACCTTCAACGGCCCCTGCACGGAGGGAAACAGAGGCAAACAGAGGCAAACAGAGGGAAACAGAGGGAAACAGAGGGAAGGTGACGGCATGACGGACCCGGGCGTACTGGTGCGGTTCCCGCTGGACGGCGGGGGAGAGGTGATCGTCGAGACGGCCGAGGACGGGCCGGGCGTGGTGGGCGCCGGCCGGGCCGACGGCCCCCTCGCGGACTCCACCACGACCTTCGACCGCGCGCTGGACGGGGTGCGCGGCGCGGCGGACGCGGCCCTGCGCGCCTTCGGGGCGCTGGCGCAGCGGCCGGACGAGGTGCAGATCCAGTTCGGGGTGAAGCTCACCGCGCAGGCGGGCGCGGTGATCACGAAGACGGGGGTGGAGGGGCACCTCCAGGTGACGGTCACCTGGTCCGGCCGCCGGGAGCCGGCACCGGAGGCGCCGTGAGCACGGGCGGCATGGACGCAATGTCGAACGGCGCCCCGCCGTCTCGCGGATATGTCCATGGGGCGGGCGCCGTCCCGGCCCTACGCTCTCCGCCATGACCACCGCATCTGCCGCTTCCTCAGAGCCCGTCGGCCCCGTCGACTCCTCCCGCGTCCCGCGCTACGCCGGCCCGGCGACCTTCGCCCGGCTGCCGCGCGTCGACGAGGTCGGTGGACGCGCCGATGTGGCCGTCGTCGGCGTCCCGTTCGACACCGGTGTCTCCTACCGGCCCGGCGCCCGCTTCGGCGGCAACGCCATCCGCGAGGCCTCCCGCCTGCTGCGCCCGTACAACCCGGCCCAGGACGCCTCCCCCTTCGCGCTGGCCCAGGTCGCCGACGCGGGTGACATCGCCGCCAACCCGTTCAACATCAACGAGGCGGTCGAGACGGTCGAGGCCGCGGCCGACGACCTGCTCGGCACCGGCGCCCGCCTGATGACCCTCGGCGGCGACCACACCATCGCGCTGCCCCTGCTCCGCTCGGTCGCCAAGAAGCACGGACCGGTGGCGCTGCTGCACTTCGACGCGCACCTGGACACCTGGGACACCTACTTCGGCGCGGAGTACACCCACGGCACGCCGTTCCGCCGCGCGGTCGAGGAGGGCATCCTCGACACCTCGGCCCTCTCGCACGTCGGCACCCGCGGCCCGCTGTACGGCAAGAAGGACCTCACCGACGACGAGAAGATGGGCTTCGGCATCGTCACCTCGGCGGACGTCATGCGCCGCGGCGTGGACGAGGTCGCCGACCAGCTCCGCCAGCGCATCGGTGACCGCCCGCTCTACATCTCCATCGACATCGACGTGCTGGACCCGGCGCACGCGCCCGGCACCGGCACCCCCGAGGCCGGCGGCCTCACCTCGCGCGAGCTGCTGGAGATCCTGCGCGGCCTGGCCTCCTGCAACCTGGTCTCCGCCGACCTGGTCGAGGTGGCCCCGGCGTACGACCATGCCGAGATGACCTCGGTCGCGGCCTCGCACACCGCGTACGAGCTGACCACGATCATGTCCCGGCAGATCGCGGCCGCGCGCGGCTGACCTCTTCCGCGGAAACGCGTCAGGGCCCCGGAACGGAGACGTTCCGGGGCCCTGACGCGTGCGTGCCGCGTGCGGCTCGCTCAGACGCCGGTGGGCAGCGCGGCGGTCAGGCCGTCGGCCTTGGCCAGCGCGCCCTGGGTGACGCCCTCGACGGCCTGGACGGCGGAGCCGCCGACGGTCACGTCGACGTGGGCCTCGAGACCGGCGGCCAGGGCGGCGGTGCCGCCGGCGATGCCGTCCAGGTCGCTGTCGGCGATCTCGCGGGTCTCGACCTGAGCGGAGAAGTCGTTGCGCATGACGTCGTTCCCTTCACTTCACTGGGGACTGGAAAAGCGGAGTGTCCGGAATGCTGCCGCGGTCACGGCGGTAAAGCAAATTCTTGCGGAGGCCGCTCGCGGTACGCCGGAAATGACCCTTCAAACGCGCTGTGAAGTGCGGCTTTGGCCGTCGATGCCGCCGATTTCGGAAGAGTCGACGGTAATGCGTAAGGGGGCGCGGCTGTCCGGCGAAAAGGATATGTCCGTAACCGGGGCAGGAAATTGCCCGGGGCGGGAATTCAGGAAAGCGCGCCGAGCGCGAACCACAGCTCCATCCGGACCTGCGGATCGTCGAGATCGGTGTCCAGCAGCGCGGCGGTGCGGGCGATGCGCTGGCGGACCGTGTTGCGATGGAGGGAGAGCGCCGTCGCCGTCCGGTCCCAGCTGCCGTGCAGGGACAGCCAGGTGTGCAGCGTCTCGCGGAGCGCCGGGGCCCCGTCGAGCGGTGCCAGTACGGCCGCGGCATGGGCCCGGGCCTCGGCGGGCGGGACCAGCGCGGCGAGGCCGCCGGTGCCGCCGATGCCGGGGGAGCGGTGGCGCACGAGCGGGCGCCGGCCCGCCGTCGCGCGGCGCAGCGCCGCGGCGGCGTGCGCGTCACCGGCGGGCAGTCCGGCGACGGTGACGGGCTCGCTGACCCCGAGTGTCCAGCCCGGCTGCGGCCCGATGCCGCGGTCGGCGGGGACGAGGGCGCGCACGGCGTCGGCGCCCGGCGCGATCAAGGGGGTGCCGAGCCCGGCGGCCAGGGTGGCGGCGGGCGCGTCGTGGCCCCGCCGGGCGCGGGCGTGCACGACGGTCCAGTGCGTGTGCTGGAGCAACGGCGCCACGTCGGCGGGGCGCTCGCCCAGCAGCAGCCGTACCAGCGCCGCCGCGTGGCCGCCGTCCGCCGCCGCCGCGTACGGGCCGGTGAGCAGCGTCAGCAGGACCGCCGCGACGCCCATGACGCTGCGCGCCGCCGGGTCGGGCGGCGGCGCGACGACGGTCAGCGCCAGCGCCCGGTCCGGGGCCGGGCCGCCGAGCGCGTACGCGGCGAGATGGCGGCCGGCCCCGTCGGCCGGTGACTCGCCCGCCGACGCCGGGCCGCCGGGCACCGTCACCCGGTGCGCGAGCCGGGCCACCGCCGTCAGCGCGGCGGCGGGCGGCCGGGTGCCGGCGGCGGCCAGTCCGCCCCGGCCGCCGGCGTCGGTCACCGCCGCCCAGCCGGCCACCCGGCGGGCGAGCGTGCGCAGCACCGCGGGCACCGGGTCGGGTCCGGCCGCCGCCGCTGCCAGGGCCCGCTGGCCCTCGCTGACGCGGGTCAGTTCGCGGTGCCGGGCCTCGGTCATGGCCTCCCACACGGCGCTCTCCACCGCCGTGAAGGGCGTGCCCCGCGGTACCTCCAGCAGCCGCAGCCCGTACCGGTCGCAGGCGGCGACCAGCGCCGCCGGTACCGCGTCGTGCACCGGCGCGATCCCGAACCCGAGCGCCACCGCGCCCGCCGCGACCGTGCGTGCCACGTAGCCGTCGAGGTAGGCGCCGTCCCCCGCTGCCGTGTCCGGAGGCGCCCCGGTCGCCGCGTCCGGAGAGGCCCCCGTCGCCCCGGCCGCCCCGTGCAGGTGCACCCCGGCCGTCAGCAGCAGCTCGCCGCCGAGCAGGTACGGCTCCGGGTCGGCCATCTCCGAGGTGTGCACCCAGTGGATGTCGGCGTCGGCGCGCGGCCCGGCGAGCTGCCGCAGCCCGAGGTCGGCGCGGGCGAGCAGCGCGGACAGCGGGACGCCCGGGGTGGGTGGCGGCGAGGGGGGCGATGCGTCGGCCATGTGCAAATCATCCCTTCCCGAGGGGCGAGGTGGAGGAAACGTACACTTCTTCGCCGCCGCGCCGTTCCCTAAGGTCAACCCACGCATTCCCGCCCCCGCCCGCTCCGCCCTGCCGAAGGGATGGCCCATGGCTGTCGACTACGCGGTGATCGTCCTGTATCTGGCCGGCATGCTCGCCATGGGCTGGTGGGGCATGCGCCGCGCCCGCTCCAAGAGCGAATTCCTGGTCGCCGGGCGGCGCCTGGGACCGTTCATGTACTCCGGGACCATGGCGGCGATCGTCCTCGGCGGCGCCTCCACCATCGGCGGCGTCGGCCTCGGCTACCGGTACGGGCTCTCCGGCGCGTGGATGGTCTTCACCATCGGCCTGGGGCTGCTCGCGCTGAGCGTCTTCTTCTCCGCGCGGATCGCCCGGCTGAAGGTCTACACCGTCTCCGAGATGCTCGACCTGCGCTACGGCGGTTCGGCGGGCGTCATCTCCGGCGTGGTGATGTGGGCGTACACCCTGATGCTCGCGGTCACCTCGACCATCGCCTACGCCACCATCTTCGACGTCCTCTTCGGCCTGGACCGCACGGTGTCGATCGTCCTCGGCGGCGTGATCGTCGTCGCGTACTCCACGCTCGGCGGCATGTGGTCGATCACCCTCACCGACATGGTGCAGTTCGTGGTCAAAACGATCGGCGTGCTGCTGCTCCTGCTGCCGATCGCGGTCATCAAGGCGGGCGGTTTCCACGCGCTGCGGGCGGAGCTCCCCGACGCCTACTTCGCCCCGCTCGGCATCGGCGCCCAGACCGTCTTCACCTACGTCCTCATCTACTCCTTCGGCATGCTGATCGGCCAGGACATCTGGCAGCGGGTCTTCACCGCGCGCAGCGACCGCGTCGCCCGCGCGGGCGGCACGGCGGCCGGCACGTACTGCCTGGTGTACGCGCTGGCCGGCGCGGTGATCGGCACGGCCGCCAAGGTGCTCTACCCGCATCTGGGCAGCCCGGACGACGCGTTCGCCACGATCGTGAAGGACGCGCTGCCGGTGGGGGTGCGCGGGCTGGTCCTCGCGGCGGCGCTCTCGGCGGTGATGTCCACGTCCTCGGGCGCGCTGATCGCCTGCGCGACGGTCGCCAACAACGACATCTGGTCGCGGCTCCGCGGTGCCCTGGCGGGCCGGGAGCGCGAGGACGCCGGTGCGGAGCGGGACGAGGTACGCGGCAACCGGGTCGTCATCCTCGTCATGGGTATCGCCGTCATCGGCATCGCGATCGCCATCGACGACGTCGTCCAGGCGCTGACCGTCGCCTACAACCTCCTCGTCGGCGGCCTTCTGGTCCCGATCCTCGGCGGCCTGCTGTGGAAGCGCGGCACGGGCGCGGGGGCGCTGGCCGCTGTCGCGGCGGGCGGTGCGACGGTGATCGGCCTGATGGCCTGGCGCGGCGTCCTCGCGAGCGAGCCGATCTACTACGGGCTGCTGGTGTCGCTGGTGGCGTACGTGACGGTGAGCCTGCTGAGCAGGCCGACGGACCCGGCGGTACTGCGGGCCTGGAAGGCCCGTGTCGCCGGAGCGGTGCCGGCTGACGCGCCGGCCGCGGGCGTTTCACCGCCCTCGGGCGCGTAGCCCCGCACGCCACCGATGGTCCTCAAGCGCCGGACGGGCTTGTTTCGAACAGATTCGAACAGAGAGGCATGACGTGAGCACCCCGACCCCCTCGGCCAACGCCGCGCAGCGCACCCGCACCGGGGGCGACCTGGTGGTCGAATCGCTGCAAGCCCTCGGCGCGCAGACCGTATTCGGGCTCCCCGGCCAGCACGCCCTGGGCCTCTTCGACGCGCTGGGCCGCAGCGCCCTGCGGTACGTCGGGCTGCGCGTGGAGAACAACGCGGGGTTCGCCGCCGACGCGTACGCCCGCACGGCGCGCACCGTCGCGCCGCTGATGGTCTCCACCGGCCCCGGCGCGCTGATGACGCTCGCCGCGCTGCAGGAGTCCGCCGCCGCCTCGGCCCCCGTGCTGGCGATCGGCAGCCAGGTGCCGGCGGCCGGGCTCGGCGGCGGCCGCCACGGGTACCTGCACGAACTCAGGGACCAGAGCGCCTCGTTCCGCGACGTGGTGAAGTCCGTGCACAGCGCCCGTACGCAGTCGCAGATCCCGTCGGCGATCGCCGAGGCCTGGGAGTCCGCGCTGAGCGTGCCGCACGGCCCGGTGTGGCTGGAGATCCCGCAGGACGTCCTGCTCGCGCCCGTGGATCCCGATGTCCCGCCGGTCCGTACCCTCACCGTCCGGCCGCACGTGCCCGAGCCGCGCCCCGAACTCATCGAGGCAGCGGCGGAGTTGCTGTCCGCGGCCGAGCGGCCGGCGATTCTCGCGGGCGGCGGTGTCGTACGGGCCGGGGCCGAGGCGGAGCTGCGCGCGCTGGCGGAGCGGCTCCAGGCGCCGGTCGCGACCACCTTCGGCGGCAAGGGCGCGTTCCCCTGGACCCACCCGCTCTCCCTCCAGTCGTGGCTGGAGGACCGCCACACCACGGAGTTCCTGGCGGATGCCGACGTGCTGCTCGTCCTCGGCTCGGGCCTGGGCGAGCTGTCGTCGAACTACCACACCTTCCGGCCCCGCGGCCGGGTCGTCCAGATCGAGGCCGATGCGGGCAAGCTGGCGGCCAACCACCCCGCGCTCGGCATCCACGCGGACGCCCGCCTCGCGCTCCGGGCGCTGCGGGAGACGGCCGGTACGCGCGAGGACGACACGGCGCCCGGGCGCGTACGGGCACTGCTGGACCGGGTGGGGGAGCGCATCGCGTCCCAGGGCCTCACCCTGGAGCAGGACGTGCTGGCCGCCGTCCGCGAGGCGCTCCCGCCCCGGGCGCCCTCCTTCTGGGACATGACGATCCTGGCGTACTGGGCCTGGTCGGCCTTCGACGCCCGCCACCCGAACACCATGCACTCGGCGCAGGGCGCGGGCGGTCTCGGCTACGCCTTCCCGGCGGCGCTGGGCGCGGCGGCGGCCGATCCGACGCGGCCGGTCCTCGCGGTCTCCGGCGACGGCGGCGCCATGTACTCGCTCGCGGAGCTGGCCACGGCGCACCAGTACGACGCGCCGGTGACCTGGCTGATCGTGGACGACGGGGGGTACGGCATCCTCCGCGAGTACATGACGGACACGTTCGGGCGGGCGACCGGCACCGAGCTGGCGCGGCCGGACTTCGCGGCGCTCGCCGAGTCCTTCGGGGTGCCGGCGGTGACGAGTTCTCCGGAGCGGTTGCGGGCGGATCTGGCCGCGGCGCTGGCGGCCCCCGGCCCCTCCGTGGTGGTGCTGCCGGCGCTGCTGCGGATGTTCGCGCCGACGCATCTGGGTGATTCCACGGATTCTCCGACTTCGGAAAGTGAACAAAGCGCGCCGACCGTTGACGCGAACTGTTCATAACTTTAGGTTCTCTGCGGGCAGCGCCCCGGCCTGCCCGCCCCGTGCCCGACGAACTGTCGACGGAGAACAATGACGTACTCCCCACGTCCGCTGCCGCGCGCCGGCCGGCGGCTGCTCGTCCCTCTGCTCGCGGGCGCGCTCATCGCGGCCGTGCCCCCCGCCTCCTCGGCCGAGACGCCGGACGGCGGCCGCGCCGCGGGCCCGGCGACCGGCGCCACCCCCGCCGTCGACGGCTCCTGCGCCTCGGACGGCCCCGACTGGACGCCGACGTCCACCCGTATCGATCCCGAGGACAGCCACCACCCGTACGTCGCCAACGGCTACCTCGGGCAGCGCGTGCCGCCCAACGGGACCGGGTACGCGGCGTCCGGCGAGAAGACCGGCTTCCCGCTCTACACCCCGCGCTACGACGGCGCCTTCGCGGCCGGGCTGTTCGCCGAAGGGCCCAAGTCGGTGAAGAAGCGGCAGGCCATCGCCGCGTTGCCCACCTGGTCCACGCTGAACGTCGCCACCGGCGGCGACGGCGGGGAGACCTTCAACGCCGCCACGAAGCCCGGCCGGATCTCGCACTACCGGCAGACGCTGCTGATGCGCTGCGGTCTGGTCCGTACGTCGCTGACCTGGACCGCCGCCGACGGCCGCGCCACCGACCTGGTCTTCGACGTGCTCGCGGACCGCACCCGGGCGCACACCGGTGCGGTACGGCTGCGGATGACGCCGCACTGGAGCGGCCCGGCCACCGTCACCGACACGCTCGACGGGCGCGGCGCCCGCCGGATCACGCAGACCGGCGGCGGCGCCCGTTCCGGCGACCGGACGCAGGACGTCACCTTCCGTACGAACGGCACGAACACCGCGGGCGCGGTCGCCTCGACGCTCCGCACGGCTCCGAGCATTCATTCGAGAAGTGAACAGAAGGCCGCCGCTGCGCAGAAGCTGACGGTGCATCAGGGTGTCTCGTTCCCGGTGCACAAGGGACGGACGTACGAGGTCTCCAAGTACGTCGGCGTGGACACCGCGCTCACCTCCCACGACCCCAGGGCCGCCGCCACCCGCGCCTCCCAGCAGGCCGCGGCGCGCGGCTGGGGCAGCCTCTACCACGACCACGCCACCGCCTGGCAGAAGCTGTGGCGCTCCGACATCGAGGTGCGCGGCCGGGAGCAGCGCGACCTCCAGGCATGGGTGCGCTCCGCGCAGTACGGGCTGCTCGCCAACTCCCGCGAGGGCTCCGCGGACAGCATCGCCCCGACCGGTCTGACCAGCGACAACTACGCGGGTGAGATCTTCTGGGACGCCGAGACCTGGATGTACCCGGGCCTGCTGGCAGCCCACCCGAACCTCGCCCGGTCGATCGTGGACTACCGCTACCGGACCCGGGACGCCGCCCGCGCCAACGCGAAGAAGCTCGGCTACGACGGCCTCTTCTACCCCTGGACCAGCGGCGGCAAGGGCGACCTGTGGAAGGAGTGCCACAGCTGGGACCCGCCGCACTGCAAGACCCAGAACCACCTGATGGGCGACGTCTCGCTGGCCGCCTGGCAGTACTACCTCGCCACCGAGGACACCGACTGGCTGCGGGACCGCGGCTGGCCCGTCATGCAGGGCATCGCGAAGTTCTGGGCCTCGCGCGTGACCAAGAACGGTGACGGCAGCTACTCGATCAAGAACGTCGCGGGCCCGGACGAGTACAGCAATGGCGTGGACGACGGCGTGTTCACCAACGCCGGTGCCGCCACCGCGCTCCGCCACGCCACCCGCGCCGCCGCCGTCCTCGGCAAGAAGGCCCCCGCCTCCTGGGAGACCGTCGCCGACAAGCTGCGCATCCCGTACGACAAGAAGAAGCAGGTCTTCCAGCAGTACGACGGCTACAAGGGCACCACCATCAAGCAGGCCGACACCGTCCTGCTGCAGTACCCGCTGCAGTGGCCGATGTCGGACGCGGCCAAGACGAAGACGCTGGACTACTACGCCGCGCACACCGACCCCGACGGCCCGGCGATGACCGACTCGGTGCACGCCGTCGACGCCGCCGAGATCGGCGAGCCCGGCTGCGCGACGTACACCTACCTCCAGCGGTCGGTGCGGCCCTTCATGCGCGGCCCGTTCCACCTCTTCTCCGAGGCGCGCGGCGAGAAGGCCGGCGCGGGCGACCCGCTCGCCGGCTCGCCCGCGCAGGACTTCCTCACCGGCAAGGGCGGCTTCCTCCAGGTCTTCACCCACGGCCTGACCGGCCTGCGGCTCGGCGAGGACAGGATCACCCTGGACCCGACGCTGCCGCCGCAGCTCTCCGACGGCGTCACCCTGCGCGGCCTGCACTGGCGGGGCCGGACGTACGACGTCGCGCTGGGCGCGCACCACACCGAGGTGCGGCTGACCGAGGGTGAGCCGATGACGGTCGCCACCCCGGAGGGCGAGCGCGTGGTCAGCCGGGGCGCCCCGCTGGAGCTGAAGACCCGCCGCCCCGACCAGGAGCCGACGGCGAACGCGGCCCGCTGCCGGCCGGCGAAGGCCACGTCGGAGGAGCCCGGGATGTACGCGGGCGCAGCGGTGGACGGCAACACCACCACCGCCTGGGTGCCCGACGCCACCACCGGCACCCTCACCGCCGACCTCGGCGGCGCCCACCGCGTCGGCACCATCACCCCGCACTGGACGGCCACCAAGCCGGAGTCGTACCGGATCCAGGTCTCCCGCGACGGGCGCCACTGGACCGGCACCGGCTACGACGGGAAGTCCCCGGCCCGCTACGTCCGGGTCACCGTGCACGGCAAGGACGGCGCCAAGACCCGTCCCGGCATCACCGAACTGACGGTGGCCGAGGCCAAGGACTGACCGCGCGGACGTTCCGCGGGACGGAACACGTGATGTGGGCGGGGCGCCCGGGGGAAGAAATCCCGGGTGCCCCGCCCGTTGCCGTACCGCGGCACGTCCCGCCGACCGGAAGGACCACCCGTGCGCCTCGCCGCCGCCCTGCCCGCAGCCCTCGCCGCCGCCCTGCTCGCCACCGGCACGCCCCCGGCGGCCGCGGTCCAGCGCGCGGCGCCCGCCACCGGCCACGCCTGCTCGCCCCGCGTCTCCGCCGACCGCTGGTCCGACGCCCTGGACAAGCGGACCGTGGACGGCACGTACGTCGGCAACCTCTCCGCGCTCGCCCGCGACACCGACGGCGACCTGCTCGCCCTCTCCGACCGGTCCGCGCTGGTCACCCTCGACGGCCGGACCCGGGAGCCGCTCCGCGCCGTACCGCTCGCCGACGAGCACGGCGCCCCGCTGGACTCCGAGGGCCTGGTCGTCGAGGGAGGCGGCGACCGGCTCATCGCCTCCGAGGCCGAGCCGTCGGTGCGCCGCTACGACCGGGCGGGCCACCTGCGCGGCCGCCTCCCCGTCCCCGAAGCGCTGCGGGTCGCCCCGGCCGGCCGCGCCACCGCCAACCAGACCTTCGAGGGGCTGACCGCGAGCCCCGGCGGCCGTAGGCTCACCGCCGCCATGGAAGCCGCGCTCGCCGGCGACGGCACCGACGCGCAGGGCCGCCCCCTGCTCCGCTTCCAGACCTGGGAGCGGCGGCCGCACGGCGGCTACGCGCTCGGCCGGCAGTACGCCTACCCGGTCGAGGAGGGCATGACCGTCCCCGAGCTCACCGCGCTCGACGACGGCCGCCTGCTCGTCCTGGAGCGCGCCTTCACCCCGCAGGGCAACATCGTCCGCCTTTACCTCGCCGACCCCCGGCACGCCACCGCGACCCAGGACACCGACCGGCTCACCGCGGCCGTGCGCCCCGCACACAAGACCCTGCTCGCCGACCTCACCCACTGCCCGTCCCTCGGCGCCCCCGCCAGGCAGCCGCAGCTCAATCCGCTGCTGGACAACATCGAGGGCATGACGGTGCTCGACCGCCGCGCGGGGCGGCTGCACCTCCTCCTGGTCAGCGACGACAACCAGAACCCGAAGCAGATCACCCGGCTCTACGACATGACCGTCCGTGAGCGGTGACGGCCGGTAGGTGACGCCCACGGTTGCGGGAATTGTTGCGGTGGGATGAAAACACCGGTCGGCGATGTTGGTGCCTTGCGGCAGGGAGTCGACCGGTGGGAGGCGTCGCGTGGCGGGCACGGACACGGCACAAGAGGGCTGGGCGCGGCGGCTGACGCGCACATGCTGGCAGTACAGGAAGGACGTACTGCTCGCGCTCGGCTCCTCGCTCGCCGGGATGGCCGTCATGGCGCTGGTCCCGCTGGTGCCGAAGCTGATCATCGACGACGTGATCGTCAAGCACGAACGGTCCCTCGCCCCGTGGGCCACCCTGCTGATCGTCGCCGCGCTCGCCGTCTACGTCCTGACCTACATCCGCCGGTTCTACGGCGGCCGGCTCGCACTCGACGTGCAGCACGACCTGCGTACCCGGATGTACCGCGCGATCACCCGGCTCGACGGACGGCGCCAGGACGAGCTCTCCACCGGCCAGGTGGTCGGCCGCGGCACCAGCGACCTGCAACTCGTGCAGTCGCTGCTGTTCATGGTGCCGATGATGCTGGGCAACGTCCTGCTGTTCGCCATCTCCCTGGTGATCATGGTGGTGCTGTCCCCGCTGCTCACCGTCGTCGCCCTCGCCGTCGCGCCCGCCCTGTGGTGGATCGCCAACCGCAGCCGCACCCGCCTCTTCCCGGCGACCTGGTACGCGCAGGGGCAGGCGGCGGCCGTGGCCGGCGTGGTCGACGGCGCTGTCTCCGGCGTCCGCGTCGTGAAGGGCTTCGGCCAGGAGGAACAGGAGACCGGCAAGCTCCGCGAGGTCGGCCGGCGGCTCTTCGCCGGCCGGCTGCGCACCGTACGCCTCAACGCCCGCTACACCCCCGCGCTCCAGGCCGTGCCCTCCCTCGGCCAGGTCGCGATGCTCGCCCTCGGCGGCTGGATGGCCACCCGCGGCCAGGTCTCGCTGGGCACCTTCGTGGCCTTCTCCACCTACCTCGCCCAGCTCGTCGGCCCGGTCCGGATGCTCGCCATGGTCCTCACCGTGGGCCAGCAGGCCCGCGCCGGCGTGGAACGGGTCTTCGAGCTGATCGACACCGAGCCGGTCATCGAGGAGCGCCCCGACGCCGTCGAGCTGCCCGCCGACGCGCCCGCCACCGTGGAGTTCGAGCACGTCACCTTCCGGTACGGCGACGACCAGGGCGCGCACCCCGTCCTGGACGACTTCTCGCTGCGCATCGAGCCCGGCGAGACCGTCGCCGTCGTGGGCACCTCCGGCAGCGGCAAGTCCACCGTCTCGCTGCTGCTGCCCCGCTTCTACGACCCCGTCGCGGGACGGGTGCTGCTCGGCGGCCGGGACGTACGCGACCTGACCGCCGACTCACTGCGCGGCGCCATCGGCCTGGTCCCCGAGACCAGCTTCCTCTTCTCCGACTCGATCCGGGACAACATCGCCTACGGCGCCCCGGACGCCACCGACGAGCAGATCCGCGCCGCGGCCCGCGCCGCCCAGGCCGACGGCTTCATCTCGGCCCTGCCCGACGGCTACGACACCGAGGTCGGCGAGCAGGGCCTGAGCCTGTCCGGCGGCCAGCGGCAGCGCGTCGCCCTGGCCCGCGCCATCCTCACGGACCCGCGCGTCCTGGTCCTGGACGACGCCACCTCCGCGGTGGACGCCCGGGTCGAGCACGAGATCCACGAGGCGCTGCGCGGCGTGATGGCCGGCCGGACGACCCTGCTCATCGCCCACCGTGCCTCCACCCTGGCGCTGGCCGACCGGGTCGCGGTCCTCGACGGCGGCCGGCTGCTGGACATCGGTACGCGGGAGGAGCTGGAGGAGCGCTGCGAGCTGTACCGCAGGCTCCTCACCGACCCGGACGAGCTGGGCGGCGTGGAACGGGACCCGGTGGGGCAGACCGCGACGGCCGGGGCCTTCTCCGGCGAGGCGGCGGCCACCGGGCTGCTGGAGCCCCCGGCCACGGACGGCACCGAGCACACCCGGCCGCGCCGCGTCGTCGACGGCGTCACCCCCGAGCTGTGGGTGCGTACCGGCGAGGAGACGGACGGCACCGGGCCGCGGGAGGGTACCGGCGCCCCCACGGCCGCGCTCGCCGGCCGCCCTGGCGGCATGGCCGGCGCGCTGGCCGGCATGCCGGCCACTCCGGAACTCCTCGAAAAGGTCGCGGCCCTCCCCCCGGCCACCGACACCCCCGACGTCGACGAGGAAGCGGCAGCGCGTCCGGAGAGCTCCTACGGCCTGCGCCGCCTGCTGCGCGGCTTCGGCCGCCCGCTGCTGGTCGCGCTGGCGCTGGTCGCCGTGGACGCGGTCGCCGGGCTGCTGCTGCCCGTACTGATCCGGCACGGCATCGACGACGGCGTGCAGCGCGCCGCGATCAACGGCGTCTGGGCCGCGTCCGCCGCGGCTCTGATCGTCGTGCTCGCCCAGTGGGCCGCCCAGATCGGCTCCAACCGGATGACGGGCCGCACCGGCGAACGCGTCCTCTACGCGCTCCGCGTCAAGATCTTCGCCCAGTTGCAGCGCCTCGGCCTGGACTACTACGAGCGCGAACTGACCGGCCGGATCATGACCCGGATGACCACCGACGTCGACGCGCTCTCGACCTTCCTCCAGACCGGTCTGGTCACCGCCGTCGTCTCCGTCCTCACCTTCTTCGGCATCCTGGTCGCCCTGCTGGTCATCGACGTCCAGCTGGCCCTGGTCGTCTTCGCCACGCTGCCGCCGCTGATCATCGGTACGTACTTCTTCCGCAAGCGCAGCGTGAAGGCGTACGAGCTGGCGCGCGAACGGATCAGCGTGGTCAACGGCGACCTCCAGGAGAGCGTCGCCGGACTCCGCATCGTGCAGGCCTTCCGCCGCGAGCGCAGCGGCATCGACCGCTTCACCGCGCGCAGTGCCGCGTACCGGCAGGCCCGCACCCGCGGCCAGTTCCTGATCTCCGTCTACTTCCCCTTCGTCCAGCTGCTGTCCTCCGTCGCCGCCGCGCTCGTCCTGATCGTGGGCGCCGACCGCGTCTCGGCGGGCACCCTCACCGCGGGCGCGCTGGTCGCCTACCTCCTCTACATCGACCTCTTCTTCGCTCCCGTGCAGCAGCTCTCCCAGGTCTTCGACGGCTACCAGCAGGCGTCCGTCTCCCTCGGCCGCATCCAGGAACTGCTGCGCGAGCCGACCACCACCCCGCAGGCCGCCGACCCCCGCCCGGTGCGGGAGCTGACCGGCGAGATCACCTTCGACGACGTGCACTTCCGCTACGCGACCGCCGACGGCGAACAGGCCGAGGCGCTCTCCGGCATCGCGCTGACCATCCCCGCGGGCCAGACCGTCGCGTTCGTCGGCGAGACCGGCGCCGGCAAGTCCACCCTGGTCAAGCTGGTCGCCCGGTTCTACGACCCCACCACCGGTGCGGTCCGGATCGACGGCACCGACCTGCGCGACCTGGACCTGACCGGCTACCGCCACCGCCTCGGCGTCGTCCCGCAGGAGTCGTACCTCTTCCCCGGCACCGTCCGCGACGCCATCGCCTACGGGCGCCCCGACGCGACCGACGCCGAAGTCGAGGCCGCGGCCCGGGCGGTGGGCGCGCACGACATGATCGCCACGCTCGACGGCGGCTACCTGCACGAGGTCGCCGAGCGCGGCCGCAACCTCTCCGCCGGCCAGCGCCAGCTCCTCGCCCTGGCCCGTGCCGAACTGGTCGACCCCGACGTGCTGTTGCTCGACGAGGCGACCGCGGCGCTGGACCTCGCGACGGAGTCGGTCGTCAACCGGGCGACGGACCGGCTCGCCGGCCGCCGCACGACCCTGGTCGTCGCGCACCGGCTCACCACGGCGGCACGCGCCGACCGCGTCGTGGTCCTCGACCGCGGCCGCGTCGCCGAGGACGGGTCGCACGCCGAACTCCTCGCCCGCGACGGCCGCTACGCCGAACTGTGGCGCTCCTTCACCGGCGACTTCTCGGAAGAGGAGGAGCGCGTACGAGTGTGACGAACGGGCGCGTACGGGTGTGACGAACGGGCGCGTACGGGTGTGACGAACGGGCGCGTACGAGTGTGACGAACGGGCGCGTACGGGTGTGGCGGACGGACACGTACGGGCGCCAAGGGCCGGAGAGGAGGAGCGCGTACGGGTGAGAGACGGAACCACCGCCGGGTGTGACCGGAACCGCCGGTCGGGGGGTGGTCGGTGGCAGGCCGTACCGATAGGTTCAGCGCGACCTTTGCGAACCCCAGGGGAGGGCGCATGCGCAGAACGCTCAGATGGCTGTTGTCGCTCGTCGTGCTCATAGGCACGCTCGGCGCGGGAACCGCCACGGCAGGGGCGGCCACCGCCGCCGGGCCGGCCGGTACGACCGCGGGCAGCCGCGCGGAGACGGACATCAAGGACCGCCTCCTCGCGATACCGGGAATGAGCCTCATCCAGGAGAAGCCGGTCGACGGCTACCGCTTCTTCGTCCTGAACTACACCCAGCCGGTCGATCACCGGCACCCGGGCAAGGGCACCTTCCAGCAGCGCATCACCGTGCTGCACAAGTCGACGGACCGCCCCACCGTCTTCTTCACCTCCGGCTACAACGTCTCCACCGAGCCGACCCGCAGTGAGCCGACCAAGCTCATCGACGGCAACCAGGTCTCGATGGAGTACCGCTACTTCACCCCGTCCCGGCCGCAGCCCGCGGACTGGAAGAAGCTGGACATCCAGCAGGCCGCCGCCGACCAGCACCGCATCTTCCGCGCGCTGAAGCCGATCTACAGCAAGCACTGGATCGCCACCGGCGGCAGCAAGGGCGGCATGACGGCGACCTACTACCGCCGCTTCCACCCGCACGACATGAACGGCACCGTCGCCTACGTCGCGCCCAACGACGTGGTCAACGACGAGGACTCGGCGTACGACCGCTTCTTCGCCACCGTCGGCACCGCCCAGTGCCGCAAGGACCTCGCCGCGATCGAGCGCGAGGCGCTGAAGCGCCGCGGCGAGATGGTCGACCGCTTCCAGAAGAAGGCCACCACCGAGGGCTGGACCTTCAAGCTCGCCGGGAACGCCGACCGCGCGTACGAGATCATGGTCACCGACCTGGTCTTCGGCTTCTGGCAGTACCAGCCCGCCGCCACCGCCTGCGCCGAGGTCCCGAAGCCGACCGCCACCACGGACGCGCTGTGGGCCTGGATGGACAAGGTCGGCGGCTTCGACAGCTACACCGACCAGGGCATGGAGCCCTACCTGCCGTACTACTACCAGGCGGGCACCCAGCTCGGTGAGCCCGGCTACCAGTACCCGAACGTCGCGGACCTGCTCCGCTACCCGGGCATCAACAACTCCCGCACCTTCGTCCCCCGCGACATCCCCATGACCTTCGACAAGAAGGCCATGCCGGACGTGGACCGCTGGGTGCGCCACCACGCCCAGGAGATGATGTTCGTCAACGGGCAGTACGACCCCTGGAGTTCCGAGCACTTCACCGTCGGCAAGGGCGCGAAGGACTCCTACGTCTTCACCGTCCCCGGCGGCAACCACGGCTCCAACATCGCCAAGCTGAAGGACGCCGACCGCACCAAGGCCACCGCACGCCTCCTGAAGTGGGCCGGCGTGGCCCCGGCCAAGGGCGAGGCGTCCCCGGCGGCCCCGTACGACAAGAAGCTGGACAAGCAGCAGGTCCAGCGCATGCCGCTGCTGCGTCCGTGAGGACGGACGGAGGCGGTCTCGCGACAGCGTGATCCCCGGTCGTGGGCCCGGGCGGTTCCCCGCCCGGGCCCACGACTGTAGGCAGCCCTCGGTCTCACCGCCGCAGCAACAGGGCGTCGCCGACGGCGCGTTCGCCCGTGGCGTCGGACGGGGTAGTGATCAGCCGGCCGTCGACGGCCATGCCGACGGAGCCGCCGCCGTCCAGGTTCATGGCCTGCGTGGCGCCGAGCGACCTGATGAGCGCGGCGGCCTCGGTCAGGCCGAGACCGTCGCTGCGGCCCGGCCGGCGGCCCTCGGCGGCGAGCAGCAGGAGGCGCCCGGCACGGTCGGTGCCGAGCACCATGCGCGGATTGCGCTTGATGCCCCAGGCGTACCCGAACGAGCGGTCACCGGGGTGCTCGACGCCGTCCGCGGCGAAGTCCACCGCCACCTTGCCGTCCCGGACCAGCTGCGGCCCGCCGTTGACGATGTCGTCCCGGCCGGTGAGCCGCACCGGGCGGCCGTCGGTGTCGGTGATCCGCTCGTGCAGCCGCACCACCGCGCCGGGCGCGGCGTGCGCGCGCAGCCACCGCTCGCCCGCGCCCGTCCCGGCCAGCACGGAACCGCCCGCCGGAACCGGGCCGCCGCGCGGCCGCACCTCCCGGACCCGGCCGTCGCCGCCCAGGACCACCTCCACGCCCGGCCCGGCGGGAGTGCCGGCCCCCAGCTCCGGCGTGAAGCGGACGATCTCGTCCGGATCGGTGCAGGTCACGTCGTGCAGCGGCCGCTCGGTCGGGGAATCCCCGCCGGTCCCACCGCAGTTGCGTACCTTGCCCGGCACCCGGTTGACGCCGTCCAGCAGCTCCGTCGCGCCGCCCGCCGTGACCTTCAACTCCGTCCGCAGCCGGCGGAACTCCGGACGCAGGCCGTCGCCCCGCAGGACCGCGGCGACCCGGCCGTTCGTGGCCGCGCTCTGCAGCCTGCCGTCGTACGCCGCGATGCCGGCCGCGGCCCCCGGTACGCCGTCCTTCTCCTCCATCACGAAGAATCCGCCGTTCACCGCGAGCAACGCGTCCGACCGCGCCGCGAGGTCGGTGACCTTCTCTCGGCCGGCGACGGCCGTGCCGTAGTCCGCGTCCAGCCGCCCGCGGTAGGCCCGCGGGTCGATGACCGCGAGCTTGATCCGGGCCAGTCCGGTCCCGGGCGTGCCGTCGGCACCGGTCCACTCGCTCACCGCGTCGAAACCGGCGGCCGACAACGCCTTGCGCGCGCCGTCGGCCCCGCCCTGGTCGCCGTACGTGCCGACGCGGACGCGTACGCCCACCGCGCCCCGCTGCCGCGCACCGGCCGGCCACCGCACCTCCTCGGCCCGCGGCGCGAACCCTGCGGCCCGCAACGCCCGGACCAGCTCGTCGGCCGTCTCCCGGTCGTGCAGCACCGCGCCGTCCTTCCGCACGGTGACCGTCCAGCGATCGGCCCCGGGACGCCCGGAAAGCGTCCCCTCGTACAGACCGACACCGTCCGCGAGCCGCTGGTACCGCCAACCGGCGAACTGGTGGGGGAGGACGAACTTTTTCGGGGACTTCGGGGACTTCGGGGGCTGGGTGGGCTGAGTGGGCTGGGTGGTGTCGGGCCGCGTGGCCCCCGTAGACCGTAGGACGTGCGCAGGCTGCGTGGCTTTGTCCGTCTGCGCGGCATTCTCCGCCTGTGCGGCTCTCTCCGGCTGCGTGGTCTGCGGGGCCTTCTTCGGTTGTGCGAGGGCGGCGGAGGCCGCGGCCGAGGCCCGGTGGCCGGCGGAACCGGGGATCGCGAACGTGGCGGCCAGCGTGGTGGCCAGGACCGCGGTCAGCAGGGGGGAGAGCCTGGCGGGGGACTGGGGCAGGGAGGCGCGCGGGGCGCGGCGGGGGTGCGACACCGATGCTCCTTCGGGGTGCGGAACGGGCGAGGGTGGCGGGCAACCGGATGCCACCACGGAATGCCGTCCCCGGGAAGGAACACGGACGGGAGGAAAATGACGGGCGGATGAAGAAGCGGGAGTACAGGGGGAGCCGGTCCGGGGTGGAGTCAGCCGGGGCCGAGGCGGCGGGCGCAGCCCGTGGTGCGATCGGGGAGCCGGAGGTACAAGGCTGTGCCCTCGGGGCAGGAGGCGCGGTCCCGGACCGTTGCCGTCATCTCGTACTCGGGGCGGTGCCGCGCGCCCGAGCGCGACGCGACGGACGCGGCACAGGGGGTCTCGCGCGCCTGGAGTCCGGCGGCCAGGTAGACGCAGTCGCCGGGCACCGTACGCGGGCCACCGCCCTGCCCCGGGTCCCCGGGGTGCGGGGCGTGCAGGTTGCGCATGCAGGCGTACCCCCGCGGGACCGAGCCGTCACCGTCCTCGTCGGCATCCGGCCGGTGCTCGCTGATGTGCAGGACGAAGTCGGTACGGGCCGGGCACAGTGCCCCCTGAGCCTTCCGCCCGGAGTGCCGCGCCAGCACCCGTGCGGCGGCGGCCCCGTCCGCGCAGCCCACTTCGCGGTAGGCCGCGCCGCGCCCCCGGCTGCTGCACTCGCCGCGGTCCAGGAACACCGCGCCGTACCCGGTGGGCGGTGTGCCACTCCCGGCCGCGTGCGGACCGGTATGGGGCGACTGCCCGGCGGCGGACGGCTGCTGACACCCGGTCAGCAGGATCAGCAGCGTCAGCAGGGACAGCAGGGACACCAGGGTCAGCAGCAGGCCGCGCGCGAGCACGGCGCCGCCCCGCACGGGTGCCCCTCTTCCGATGCCCCGTCGCCCCCCGACCGCCGGCCGTGCACCGCGCACCACGTCCCCCTCGAGTACCGCCGCTTCCGGCCCCGCCCTCCCCTGGGCGTTCCGGGACATACCGGCCCAGCGTGACCCGCCGCAACGGACACACGCCAGCCGGGGACGACGTATTGCGCACGCGGTACGGGCAATGCGGTACGGGCCTGTGCGGCGCCGTCCGTACGGAGGGGGCGTCTTCTACGGGGAGGGGAGATCTCCTGTGCGGAGGGGAGGTCTTCCGTGCGGAGGGAAGGGTTTCCGTACGGCGGGAAGGTCTTCCGTACGGGCGGGCCGGGCGGGGTGGAGCGGCCGGGCCGTACGAGGAGCCGATGCAGGCCCCTCGTACGGCCGGGCGCCGCTCTCAGTACGACAGCCCGTAGCCGATCGGGTAGAGCTCCTTGTCCTTGGCGTCGGCACGCATGATCGGCACCGGCAGCCGACCCTTCGGCTCCCGGCGGCCCGCGATCACCCGTGCCGCGGCCCGCAGCTCCACATCCGTCCACGAATAGCTCGCCAGCGCCGCCTTCACCCCGCTGAGCTGCGCGATGTCGTACGGGTTGCGGATCGCCAGCTGAACCACCGGCTTCCCGGTGTTCAGCAGAGCCTGCACCAGACCGCGTTGCGAGGAGCCCGCGGTGACGTTGTACGTCGCGACCACCACCGCGTCGTGCTCCG
Organism: Streptomyces niger; assembly: GCF_000718305.1. Classification (GTDB taxonomy): domain Bacteria; phylum Actinomycetota; class Actinomycetes; order Streptomycetales; family Streptomycetaceae; genus Streptomyces; species Streptomyces niger. The sequence continues at coordinate 240,507 of NZ_JOFQ01000011.1, read as the reverse complement.
CCGTCGCGGCCACCGCCGCGTCCGTCTGCGCCTGGGTGGGCGCGGTGCCCGTGGACAGCGCGGTGGTGGTGAAGCCCAGCTCGCCGAGGGTACGGGCGAGCACGCCGGTGGGCGGGCCGCCGGTGCCCGACGGCGCGGCCGGATCCGCGCCGACGACCAGCACGCGGCGGGTGCTCCGCCGGGAGAGCGGCAGCAGCCGGCCCTCGTTGACCAGCAGCGTCGTGGTGCGATCGGCGATCCGGTCGGCGGTCTTGAGGTGCTTGTGCGTGCCGACCGTACGGTCCACCGCGCGGTGCGAGGTGTACGGGTTCGCGAACAGCCCGCGGCGCTCCTTCATCGTGAGGATGCGCAGCAGCTTCTCGTCGATCTCCGGCTCGGGCACCTCGCCCTTGTCCACCGCGGTGAGCACACCGTTGTACGCGGCCTGCAGGTCCGGCGGGTTCAGCAGCTGGTCGACGCCGGCCTTCAGGGCGAGCACCGCCACCCGGGCGTCGCCGTACTTCTTCCGTACGCCTTCCATGCCCAGGGAGTCGGTGACCACCACGCCCCGGTAACCGAGGCGCTCGCGCAGGATGCCGGTGAGGATCGGCCGGGAGAGCGTCGCCGGATCCTCGCTCTTGTCGAACGCGGGCACGACGATATGGGCCGTCATGATCGAATCTATGCCCGCGGCGATGGCCGCCTTGAACGGCGGCGCGTCCAGCCGCTCCCACTCCTCGGCGGTGTGGTGGATGTAGGGCAGGCCGACGTGGCTGTCGGTGTCGGTGTCGCCGTGCCCGGGGAAGTGCTTGGCCGTCGCGGCCACGCCGGCCGCCTGAAAGCCTTTCACCTCGGCGGCGACGTACCGGGCGACGGCCCGCGGGTCGGCGCCGAAGGACCGCACGCCGATGACCGGGTTCGCCGGGTTGACGTTGACGTCGGCGTCGGGCGCGTAGTCCTGGCGGATGCCCATGGCGTACAGCTCGGCGCCGGCGATCCGGCCCGCCGTCTCCACGTCCTCGCGCGAACCGCCCGCCGCCAGGGCCATCGCCCCGGGGAAGAGCGTGGCGGGCGCGCCGATGCGGGCCACTATCCCGTGTTCCTGGTCCGTGGCGATGATCAGCGGTACGGGAACGCGCTGGGCGGCGCCCGCCTGCTGGATGCCGTTCGAGAGGTCGGCGATCTGGTGCGGGTCGCGGGTGTTGTGCGCCCAGGAGAAGTAGATGATGCCGCCGACGTGGTACTTGGCGATCAGCTCGGCGGCGTTCGCGACGCCGATCTCCTTGCGGTTGGCCTCGACGTCGGCGGGGTCCGGGGCGGTGGCGGAGTGCCCGTACACCCGCATCACGAAGAGCTGGCCGACCTTCTCCTCCAGGCTCATGCGGGAGATGAGGGCGCGCAGCCGGTCGTGGGTGCCGCGCGGGGTGGCGGGGGCGGCGTACGCGGTGCCGGCGGTGGTGGTGGCCGCCGCGGCAGCGGCCGCGGCGGCAGCGGCGGCAGCGGTCAGGACGGTACGTCTGGAGTGCAGCTGGCGTCTGGCTTCGGGCTGGCGTCTGGAGTGCACGTGCGCTCCTTCCGGAGGCTTCCTCGAAGGACTTCCTCGGTGCCGGTGGCCCCAGGGGGCCCGGGCGCGGCACAGGCCGCTCCGGTCCGTCCGGGCCCAGGCGTATTGGCGTATTGAAGGAAACTGCCAAGGAAACACGGATATCCGGAAAACAATTGCCGGTCAATGCCCGCACGCCAACCGGGTGACCGAGCCCGGCCCGAACGAGAAGCCCCCCGAAAGCCCCCCGAAGCCCGCTGAGCGACTCCTGCCGTACAACCACCCGAAAGGCCCCTGTCGCGCACGCCCGAGGGGCCTGTGTCGGGCACGCCCGAGCGGTCTCTGTCGGGCACCCACCCGGGCAACCACCCGAGGGGTTTCTGTCGGACATCCGCCGGAGGTCAATCGCGCTAGGGGTCTCTGTCGGACACCCGCCCGGGGGCGACCACGCGAGGGGTTTCTGTCGGGCGACCGCCGGAGGTCAAGAACTACGTGTCAGGTCCACCTGGTGTCAGTGGCACCAATCCGTACCAATCTGCCGGCATGGGGGCGTTCCGGGGAACCCAGCGACTCGTCGGCCCGTCACAACGACGTGCTGCCGGTGAGTCTCCGCAAAGCGGTGTCGGCCTCGCTGCTGGCTGCGTCGCTGACCACCCTCTCCACCGCCTGCGGCCGACAGCACACCGCCACCGGCGCAGCCCCCTCCTCACGCGCCGGTGGCGGATCTTCCGCCGGCCGGAGCCACCCCCGGCTCCGGCCGCAGCGGCCACCGAAGCCCGCCCGCCCCCGATCGCCTCTGCTCAACCGCCCCCGATCGTCTCCGTGCATCCGGCCCCGATCGTCTCCGTGCGTCCGCCTCCCCGATCGTCACGCGTCCCAGCGCCCTGCTTCTCGCCCTACCCCTCCTTCCCCGCCACCTGCAGCAGGTGTTCCAGGTGCTCCCGGCCGGCGCGGAGCAGGTCGGGGAGCGGTGGAGCCGCCGGGTACCACCGCTTCTCGTACTCCCAGCACAGCCACCCGTCCCAGCCGTCCTGGACGAGCGCGCCCAGGCACCCGGCCAGCGGAAGCACCCCGGCCCCGAGCGGCAGCGGTGTCTTGTCCTCGGCCGAGGCGACGTCCTTCACCTGGACGTAGCCCAGATGGGGCGCGAGCACGGCCTGCGTGGTGGTCGGGTCCTCCTCGCCGAGCCAGGTGTGCATGACGTCCCACAGCGCGCCGACCGACCCGTGGCCCACCGGCCCGAGCACCCGCGCCGCCGCGGTCCCCGTACGGTGCGAGTCGTGGGTCTCCAGCAGGACGGTGACCCCGCGGTCCGCGGCGATCGGTGCGATGGCCCCGAGTCGGCGTGCGGCGTCCGCGTCGGCCTCCGCGGCCGGCCGGTCTCCCGCACCGGGGAACACCCGTACGTACGAGGCGCCCACGTCCGCCGCCAGTCCGACCAGCCCCGCCAGCTCGTCAGCCAGCGCGGCCTCGCCCGCCTCGTCCTGGGCCTCGGCGACCTTGGCGTACCCAGCGACGGTCAGGATCTCCACTCCGGCGTCCGCGAACACCCGGGCCACCTCGGCCCGCTCCGGGGCGCCGAGCCCGGGGTGCACCGGTTCCTCGGGATGGGCGCGCAGCTCCACCCCGTGGTACCCGGCGCCGGCGGCGAGCCGGGCCACGTCGCGTACCGGCATCCCGGGCACGCCCAGCGTCGAGAAGGCGAATCGCATAGCCCTACAGCCCTACCTTTCGCAGCACTTCGAGACGGCATTTCCAGAGAGCCTCGGTCACCCCCGACCGGCACTGACCAGCCCCGACCCGTCCCGACCGGCACCGACCCGTCCCGACCGGCGCTGCCCCCCGGGGAGCTCCTGCCTCCTGCTTCCTGGCTCCTGCCTTTGACACTCACCGGTACCCGGTACCCCGGCACCCCGGTCATCCACCTTTCCCGCACCCCATCCACCATGCCCGCCCAGCAGCTCGGGATGTCGGTCCCGCCGCGCGGGCGCCGCCCCAGTCGCTCGCAGTGCCGGTCCCGCCGTGCGGAGCACCACCGGCCGCTCGGGGCTTCCCTCACAGTGGCAAACGCCAGTCCTGCCCCACCAGGTCCTGGCCGAAACTGTGGTGCGGCCGCTCGGCGACCAGCTCGAATCCGGCCCGTTCGTATATTCGCCGGGCCGACGTCAGCACGCTGTTGGTCCAGAGCACCAGCTCGTCGTATCCGGCCTCCCGGGCGAAGTCCGTGCAGGCCGTCACCAGCCGTTCGCCGATGCCGTGTCCGCGCGCCTCCGGTTCCACGAGCAGCAGCCGCAGCCGTGCCCTACGTATGCGTACCGGTATGTCGGCGGGCTCGGCCCTGGAACCCGCCCCGGCCGCGGGCCTGGCCTCGGCCGCGACCCCACCCCGTGCGTCTCCCTCCGCGCCTCGCGGAGCCTCCGTCGGAACGTCGCGTACGCACATCACCTGGCCGACCGGGGCGCCGTCCAGCTCGGCGATCCAGGCGCGGTCCCAGCGGGGGTCGAAGTGGTCGGCGAAGTCGGCGACGATGCGGGCCACCAGCGCCTCGTACGACAAGTCGAAGCCGTACTCCCGCGCGTACAGCTCGGCATTGCGCTGCACCATCCAGCCCAGATCACCGGGGCGCGTGGTCCGCAGGGTCACATGGCCGGACGCGGAAGGCCGCGCCCCCGCGCGACGCCCGGGCCCAGGCTCCTGCCCCTGCCCTTGACTCTGTTTCCGCCCCTGTCCCTGCCCCCGCTCCTGCTCCTGGTCCCGGTCCGTGTCGCCGAGCAGTTCGCGGATCGTCGCCATGGACTCCGCCAGCCGGATGCGGTCCCCGTCCCGCATCGTCTCCAGGAGTCGGCCGGCCTTTTCCTGGGACCGTTCCTCCAGCGCCGACGCCGCCTCCCGGCCGTGCGGGGTGAGGGCGATGCGCTGCCGTCGCGAGTCCTGCTCCGAGCGGCCACGGGTGATCAGCTCGCGCTCCTCGAACTTGCCGAGCAGACGGCTGAGGTACCCGGCGTCCAAGGAGAGCGCCACCCGCAGATCCGCGGCGTCCAGCTGCTCGTCGGTGTTGGCCAGCTCGTACAGCAGGCGGGCCTCGGTGAGCGTGTACGGGCTGTAGAGGTGGCGGCCGTAATCGAGCGCGCCGATGAGGTTGGTGTAGAAGCGGTTGAAGCGACGGAACTCCTGGACGGTCATGGCATCCCCCAAAAACCTTGACTGAGTCAAGGTTAGAGCGGAGCCGTCGAATTGCGTATCACCAATTCGGATGAAAGCAGCGTCACGCCGGCCGGCGGCGCCGGCTCCCGGCCCATCGCCAGCCGGCCGGCCAGCGCCCCGGCGTGGCCCAGCGGCAGCCGGACGGTCGTCAGCGCCGGTACCGCGTCCGCGCTGAACGGCAGATCGTCGAAGCCGGCGACCGAGACGTCCTCCGGCACGCGCAATCCGCGCTCGCGCAACGCCGCGCAGACGCCCAGCGCGACCGTGTCATTGGCCGCGACGACGGCGGTCAGTCGGTCGTCCCGCCGGAGGAGTTCGTGTGCGGCCGCATACCCCGAGGCCCGGTCGTAGGCGCCGTGCACCGTGCGGCCGGGGGCGTCCTCGACGCCGTGCGCGGCGAGCGCCGCGCGATGGCCCTCCAGCCGGTGCCGGGTGGTGGTGAGCCGCTCGGGACCGGCGACGCATCCGATGCGTCGGTGGCCCAGCCCGACCAGATGCTCCGTCAGCGCCCGCGCGCCGCCCCGATTGTCGAATGCAACGGTCAGCGGAGCGGGGCCGGCCCCGACGGCACGTGCCGCTGCGCGGCCGGCTGCCCGCGGGCCGTTCGCCGCCGGCGCCTCCGCCGCGTGCGCTCCCGCTGCCGCCGCCGGCAGCGGTGGGCGGCCGCACAGCACCACCTGGGTGCCTGCGGCGGCCAGCCGGGCGATGCGAGCCGCCAGCGCCGCCGTGTGCGCGGAATCCTCGACCGCACCGCCGGTCAGTACCACCGCGCCCGCCCGCTGCCGGTGCAGCAGCGTGAGGTAGGTCAGCTCGCGTTCGGGGGAGCCGCCGGTGTTGCAGACGACGGCCAGCTTCTCCCCGCCGGGCCCGCCGCCGTCGCTCATCTCGGCCTGCACGGCGCTGGCGAGTACGCCGAAGAACGGGTCGGCGACGTCGTTGACGAGGATGCCGACCAGGTCGGACGTGGCCGCGGCGAGCGCGCTGGCCGGCCCGTTCGCGACGTACTCCAGTTCGGCGACGGCCCGCAGCACGCGGTCGCGGGTGGCCTCGGCCACCGGGTAGTTGCTGTTCAGCACGCGCGAGACGGTCGCCGCCGAGACTCCCGCCCGCGCGGCGACGTCCGCCAGTGTCACGGTCATGATCGCTTCCCGTCCCGTCCCGCGGCGCCACGCACGGCGTCGCCCCTCTTGTGGCGTCTCGCGTCGCAGGCTAGCTTCTCTCGCGATGGAAAGCGCTTTCTATGCGTACTCGGTGCACAACTCCGAACGCTGGGCGTCCATGCGTGCTCGTGCCTGTCCGGCACCGCCGACCGAACGTCGAGCCGTGCCCGCGCACGCGTCCGCTCGCGCTTTCCCGTGCGCTGTCCGTTCGCGGACCACGTGGGCCGCGAGAGGTACCACCGGTTGATGTGAGGGGTCGGGTTGTGACACGCAAGACCGTACGGATCGCCATGAACGGCGTGACCGGGCGTATGGGGTACCGCCAGCACCTGCTCCGCTCGATCCTCGCGCTGCGTGAGCAGGGCGGCCTGGACGTGGGCGGGGCCACGGTGATCTGGCCCGAACCGGTCCTGGTGGGGCGCTCGGAGCACAAGCTCGCGGCCCTCGCCGACCGGCACGGCCTCACCGAATGGACCACCGACCTGGACGCCGTACTGGCCGACGACAGCATCGACATCTACTTCGATGCGCAGGTCACCGCCGCACGTGAGGAGGCGGTCAAGAAGGCGATCGCCGCCGGCAAGCACCTCTACGTGGAGAAGCCCACCGCCACCGGGCTGGCCGGCGCCCTCGAACTGGCGCGCCTGGCCCGCGAGGCCGGCATCAAGCACGGCGTCGTCCAGGACAAGATCTTCCTGCCCGGCCTGTTGAAGCTGAAGCGGCTGGTCGAGGGCGGGTTTTTCGGGCGGATCCTGTCCGTGCGGGGGGAGTTCGGCTACTGGGTCTTCGAGGGCGACTGGCAGGAGGCGCAGCGGCCTTCGTGGAACTACCGGGCCGAGGACGGCGGCGGCATCGCGACGGACATGTTCCCGCACTGGGAGTACGTGCTCCACGAGCTGTTCGGTCCCGTGCGCACCGTCCAGGCCCACCTGGCCACGCACATCCCGCGCCGCTGGGACGAGGCCGGCAAGCCGTACGAGGCGACCGCCGACGACGCCGCGTACGGGATCTTCCAGCTGGAAGGCGGCGCCGTCGCGCAGATCAACTCCTCCTGGGCGGTGCGCGTCAACCGGGACGAGCTGGTGGAGTTCCAGGTGGACGGCACCGAGGGCTCGGCCGTCGCCGGCCTGCGGCGCTGCCGCGTGCAACACCGCTCGGCGACCCCGAAGCCGGTCTGGAACCCGGACCTGCCCGCCACGGAGCCCTTCAGGGAGCAGTGGCAAGAGGTGCCCGACAACGAGGAGTTCGACAACGGCTTCAAGGAGCAGTGGTCGCTCTTCCTGCGCCACGTGGTGCTCGACGAGCCGTGGCGGTGGGACCTGATGGCCGGTGCCCGCGGCGTACAACTGGCGGAGCTGGGCATCCGCTCGGCCGAGCAGGGGCGCCGCCTGGACGTTCCGGAGCTGAGCCTGTGAGCGCCGCGCTTCGAGGTGCCGCGCCCCTCACCTCACGTACGGTCTTCGCCGCCGCACACGTGGTGGCCGATCCGCACGCCGACACCACCCCCGACGGTCCCGCCGTCCTCGACTGGGACGCCACCCTCGCCTTCCGGCACCACCTCTGGTCGCACGGCCTGGGGGTCGCCGAGGCCATGGACACCGCACAGCGCGGCATGGGCCTGGACTGGGCGACCGCCGGCGAGCTGATCCGGCGATCGGCGGCCGAGGCCAGGTCCGTCGGCGGCCGGATCGCCTGCGGCGTCGGCACCGACCAGCTGCCACCCACGGGAGCCGGCCTGCCCGCGGTACGCGACGCCTACGAGGAGCAGCTCGCGCTCGTCGAGGAGGCCGGCGGACAGCCGATCCTCATGGCGTCACGGCAGCTGGCGGCGGCCGCCTCCGGGCCGGACGCCTACCGGGAGCTGTACGGCGGCCTGCTCCGGCAGAGCAGCGACCCGGTCATCCTGCACTGGCTCGGGCCGATGTTCGACCCGGCCTTGGAGGGCTACTGGGGCAGCGCCGACCTCGACGCGGCCACCGAGACGTTCCTGCAGATCATCGCCGAGTACCCGGACAAGGTCGACGGCGTGAAGGTCTCGCTGCTCGACGCGGACCGCGAAGTCCGGTTGCGCAGGCGCCTCCCGGACGGGGTGCGCTGCTACACGGGTGACGACTTCCACTACCCCGAACTGATCGCCGGTGACCAACAGGGCTTCAGCCACGCCCTGCTGGGCATCTTCGACCCGCTCGCGCCGCTGGCCGCCGAAGCGGTGCGGCTGCTCGACACGGGGGACACCGCCGCGTTCCACAAGGTGCTGGACCCGACGGTGGAGCTGTCCCGGCACCTCTTCGAAGCGCCGACCCGCTACTACAAGACCGGCGTCGTGCTGCTCGCCTGGCTCGCGGGCCACCAGTCGCACTTCACGATGGCCGGCGGTCTGCAGTCCGCCCGCTCGCTGCCGCACCTGCAGCGGGCGTACGAACTGGCCGACGGGCTGGGCCTGTTCCCGGACCCCGAGCTGGCCCGGGCCCGTATGGCGAAGCTGACCGCCGTACTGGGAGGAGACGCATGACTGGCCCCGGAGCGCAGGACGACCTCGCGCGCCTCAGCCTCAACCAGGAGACCGTCAAACAGTGGTCGCTCCCGGAGCTCGCCGACGGCTGTGCGGCGGCCGGGCTGCGCCACGTGGGCCTGTGGCGCGAGCCTGTACAGAAGTACGGCGTCGAGACTGCCGCCAAGCTCGTACGGGCCGCCGGACTGACCGTCACCAGCTTGTGCCGCGGCGGCTTCTTCACCGCCGCTGAACCCGAAGCGCGCGCCGCCGCACTGGACGACAACCGGGCCGCGATCGACGAGGCCGCGACGCTCGGCACGGACACGCTCGTCCTGGTCTCCGGCGGGCTCCCGGCCGGCAGCCGCGACCTGCGCGGCGCCCGGGAGCGGATCGCCGAGGCGCTGGCCGAGCTGGGCCCGTACGCCGCCGAGCGGGGCGTACGGCTGGCGATCGAACCGCTGCACCCGATGTACGCGTCGGACCGCTGTGTCGTCTCCACGCTCGCCCAAGCGCTGGATCTCGCCGAACGGTTCCCCGCCGAGCAGGTCGGGGTGGTCGTGGACACGTACCACCTGTGGTGGGACGACACGGCCGGGGCCGGCATCGACCGGGCGGGACGCGGCGGGCGGCTCGCGGCGTTCCAGCTCGCGGACTGGGTGACGCCGCTGCCCGAAGGGGTGTTGCTGGGCCGCGGGCAGCTCGGGGACGGCGCGGTGGACCTGCGGTGGTTCCGCGAACGGACCGAGGCGGCGGGGCACACCGGGCCCATCGAGGTCGAGATCTTCAACCCGGCCCTGTGGGCGCGGGACGGGGCCGAGGTGCTGGCCGAGGTCATCGCCCGCTACCGGCAGCACGTACTGCCCGAGAAGTGAGCGCACCCGCCGCTGGAGGAACATGCGTCATCTTTCGGTGAGTCGGGCGTACGCAGGGCTCGCGCGGCGGTGAACGCGCCGTGTGCGCCGTGCGTACGGGCGCGGGCTGTGACGAGAACTGCGTCGAAAGAAGGTCGGAACGGCGCAACCGTTCCGACCTGTGGGAGGTCGTACAGGGCATCAGTGCCCGTGGGGGGAATCCGGGGGGATGGCCGGGCGCCGATGAGGAGGGGGAACCCGAGGGGGAATCGAGGGGCCCGGCAGCGCCGGGCCCCTCGAAGTGTCCGCCACCGGCCGGGTCCTATGGACCGGAACGAGGTTTTCCACAGGCTCCCGACCGTGTCCGACCCCGGCGGTACCGTCGGACCATGCAGCGATCGCATGGGGGAGGGCCCGGACAGCCCGCAGGCCTGGCCGTCGTCGAAGGCGTCCTGGAGCGGATCACCTACGCCAACGAGGAGAACGGCTACACCGTCGCGCGCGTCGACACCGGTCGCGGTGGCAACGACCTGCTGACGGTCGTCGGAGCGCTCCTCGGCGCCCAGCCGGGTGAATCGCTGCGCATGGAGGGCCGCTGGGGCTCCCACCCCCAGTACGGCCGCCAATTCACCGTCGAGAACTACCGCACGGTCCTGCCCGCCACCGTCCAGGGCATCCGCCGCTACCTCGGCTCCGGCCTGATCAAGGGCATCGGCCCGCGCATCGCCGACCGCATCACCGAGCACTTCGGCACGGACACCCTCGACGTCATCGAGCAGGACCCGAAGCGCCTCATCGAGGTGCCCGGGCTCGGCCCGAAGCGGACCAAGATGATCGGCGCGGCCTGGGAGGAGCAGAAGGCCATCAAGGAGGTCATGGTCTTCCTCCAGGGCGTCGGGGTGTCCACCTCCATCGCGGTGCGCATCTACAAGAAGTACGGCGACGCCTCCATCTCCGTCGTCCGCAACCAGCCGTACCGCCTCGCCGCCGACGTCTGGGGCATCGGCTTCCTGACCGCCGACCGCATCGCCCAGTCGGTCGGCATCCCGCACGACAGCCCGGACCGGGTGAAGGCCGGCCTGCAGTACGCGCTGTCCCAGTCCACCGACCAGGGGCACTGCTTCCTGCCCGAGGAGCAGCTGATCGCCGACTCCGTGAAGCTGCTCCAGGTCGACACCGGGCTGGTGATCGAGTGCCTGGCGGAGCTGGCGGCGGATCCGGAGGGCGTCGTACGGGAGACGGTGCCGGCGCCGGACGGCGGGGACCCCGTGACGGCCGTCTTCCTGGTGCCCTTCCACCGCGCGGAGCTGTCCCTGGCAGGGCGGCTGCGGCGACTGCTGCGTGCCGAGGAGGACCGGATGCCGGCCTTCCGCGACGTGGCCTGGGACAAGGCCCTGGCGTGGCTCGCGGACCGTACGGGAGCCCAGCTCGCGCCCGAGCAGGAGGCGGCCGTGAGGCTGGCGCTGACCGAGAAGGTCGCGGTGCTCACCGGCGGCCCCGGCTGCGGCAAGTCCTTCACGGTCCGGTCGGTGGTGGAGCTGGCCCGCGCCAAGAAGGCGAAGGTGGTGCTGGCGGCGCCGACCGGGCGGGCCGCCAAGCGGCTGTCCGAGCTGACCGGCGCGGAGGCCGCCACGGTGCACCGGCTGCTGGAGCTGAAGCCCGGCGGGGACGCCGCGTACGACCAGGACCGCCCGCTGGATGCCGACCTGGTGGTGGTCGACGAGGCGTCGATGCTGGACCTCCTGCTCGCGAACAAGCTGGTCAAGGCCGTGCCGCCGGGCGCCCATCTGCTCCTTGTGGGCGATGTGGACCAGCTCCCGTCCGTGGGCGCCGGCGAGGTCCTGCGGGACCTGCTCGCGGACGGCGGCCCGGTACCGGCCGTACGGCTGACCCGGATCTTCCGGCAGGCGCAGCATTCGGGTGTGGTGACCAACGCGCACCGCATCAACGCCGGGAAGCCGCCGGTCACCACCGGGCTGACGGACTTCTTCCTGTTCCCCGAGGAGGACACCGAGGAGGCCGGGCGGCTGACGGTCGACGTGGCGGCCCGGCGGATCCCGGCGAAGTTCGGCCTGGACCCCCGGCGGGACGTGCAGGTGCTGGCCCCGATGCACCGCGGCCCGGCCGGCGCCGGGGCGCTGAACGGCCTCCTGCAGCAGGCGGTGACCCCCGCCCGCCCCGATCTTCCCGAGCGTCGTTTCGGTGGCCGGGTTTTCCGCGTGGGCGACAAGGTCACCCAGATACGGAACAACTACGAGAAGGGCCGCAACGGCGTCTTCAACGGCACGGTGGGAGTGGTCACGTCCCTGAGCGTCGAGGAGCAGCGGCTGACGGTCCGCACCGACGAGGACGAGGAGGTGCCGTACGACTTCGACGAGCTGGACGAATTGGCCCACGCGTATGCGGTGACGATCCACCGTTCGCAGGGAAGTGAGTATCCGGCAGTGGTGATTCCCGTCACGACAGGGGCGTGGATGATGCTGCAGCGCAATCTTCTCTATACGGCCGTTACCCGGGCAAAGCGATTGGTGGTGCTGGTGGGGTCCCGCAAGGCCCTGGGCCAAGCGGTGCGGACGATATCGGCGGGTCGCAGGCACACCGCGCTGGATCACCGGCTTGGCGGCACGATGTGAGGTGGCACCCCTTTCCCCTTTGGGGCGAAGGGGAGCAAGATGGGGCAGCTGGGCGGCACTGAGTGCCGCGATAAGGCCCTATGGCCGACCCCGAGTGCACAGGCAAGGTCCAAATGGGGGAAGGTATAGGCAGTCAGGGCACCTCGAAGAAGAGGCACAACGTCGGTGAGGGATGACGTGAGCGACAACTCTGTAGTACTGCGTTACGGGGACGGCGAATACAGCTACCCGGTCGTCGACAGCAGCGTCGGCGACAAGGGCTTCGACATCTCGAAGCTGCGCGCACAGACCGGTCTGGTGACCCTGGATTCCGGTTACGGCAACACTGCTGCGTATAAATCCGCGATCACCTATCTCGATGGTGAAGCGGGCATTCTCCGGTACCGCGGTTACCCGATCGAGCAGCTCGCAGAGCGCAGCACGTTCATCGAGACCGCCTACCTGCTCATCAACGGCGAGCTGCCGACCGTCGATGAGCTGACCTCGTTCAAGCAGGACATCACGTACCACACCCTGCTCCACGAGGACGTCAAGCGCTTCTACGACGGCTTCCCGCGGGACGCCCACCCGATGGCCATGCTGTCCTCGGTCGTCAGCGCGCTGTCCACCTTCTACCAGGACAGCCACAACCCGTTCGACGAGCAGCAGCGCTACCTGTCCAGCATCCGCCTGCTGGCCAAGCTGCCGACGATCGCGGCGTACGCGTACAAGAAGTCGGTCGGCCACCCGGTCACCTACCCGCGCAACGACCTCGGCTACGTCGAGAACTTCCTGCGCATGACCTTCTCGGTGCCCGCCGCCGAGTACGACCTGGACCCGGTCGTCACCAGCGCCCTGGACAAGCTGCTGATCCTGCACGCCGACCACGAGCAGAACTGCTCGACGTCGACCGTGCGCCTGGTCGGCTCCTCGCAGGCGAACCTCTTCGCCTCGATCTCGGCCGGCATCAACGCGCTGTGGGGCCCGCTGCACGGCGGCGCCAACCAGTCCGTGCTGGAGATGCTGGAGGGCATCCAGCGCGACGGCGGCGACGTCGACACCTTCATCCGCAAGGTGAAGAACAAGGAAGACGGCGTGAAGCTCATGGGCTTCGGGCACCGCGTCTACAAGAACTTCGACCCCCGGGCGAAGATCATCAAGGCGGCGGCGCACGACGTCCTCTCCGCGCTCGGCAAGTCCGACGAGCTGCTGGACATCGCGCTGAAGCTGGAAGAGCACGCGCTGGCCGACGACTACTTCGTCGAGCGCAAGCTCTACCCGAACGTGGACTTCTACACCGGTCTGATCTACCGGGCCATGGGCTTCCCGACCGAGATGTTCACCGTGCTCTTCGCGCTCGGCCGGCTCCCCGGCTGGATCGCCCAGTGGCACGAGATGATCAAGGAGCCGGGCTCCCGCATCGGCCGTCCGCGCCAGATCTACACCGGCGTGGTCGAGCGCGACTTCGTCCCGGTCGAGCAGCGCTGACACCGGACGGGTCGCTGACACCGGACGGCCGCTGACACCGGGCCCTCGTAGGCCGGCTCGCTCCAGCGGGCCGGTCCTTGCGTGCGGCGGCCGCGGAGTGGCTGTCGGGGTGTGGTGGCCGGGGGCCGGTCGTGGTCCATGATGGCCACGCACCGGCCGTGGGCTGCGATGATCGCGGATCGGTCGAAGTCTGTGGTGGCCGTGGGCCGGTCGAGGCTCGTGAGGATCAGGACCCGGCCGCTGGCCGTCGGCCCTGCGCCACGGTGAAGGTGTCCGCGTCATGGCGAAGAGCCCCGCGTCACGGCGAAGGGCCCCGCGTCACGGGATTCGCGCCGCGATGAAGGGTCGCGACACGGTGAAGGCTCCGCGGCACAAAAGCGGAAAGCGCCCCTCGCTCCAGATCCCCCCACGGGTCCGGAGCGGGGGGCGCTTCCCTTTCCCGGTTCGGATTCCCCCCACGGGATCCGTCCGGGCGTCCATTGAGGGCACCCTGCTCTACTGCCTTACGCGATCTGCCGGGACGCGCACGTACGGGAGGGCCGCTCAAAGCTCCCCGGGCACGTCGCCCCGGCTACGCGTAACCGGACGAAGTCCCCCAAGACCGGTCCGGTTGTCGAGTACAAGCCCCGCCGGGGTGCTTGTACTGCACGGTTAGACTCACGACCCCCTCGAATGGTTACGTCCGAACCTCTGTGATCTGGGTCTCTTGCCATATCGGGCGAATACGGTCAAGGGCCCCGGTCAGGAGATCGGGGCCCCAGTGTATGGGTACGGTGCGGGTTGTGAGAACTGTGTGAAGGTCCCCAATCAGTGAAGAACCCCACCCCATTTCCGGGCGGGAAAGGGGAACTTCGCACCCCCGTGGGGCGTACCCCCGGGCGCTACCGGAAGGACCGCAGCCGCAGGCTGTTCGTCACCACGAAGACCGAGGAGAACGCCATCGCCGCCCCCGCGATCATCGGGTCCAGCAGCCCGGCCACCGCGAGCGGGATCGCCGCGATGTTGTAGCCGAACGCCCAGAACAGATTGCCCTTGATGGTGCCGAGCGTACGCCGCGCGAGCCGGATGGCGTCGGCAGCGACGCGCAGATCCCCGCGGACGAGCGTGAGGTCGCCGGCCTCGATGGCCGCGTCCGTACCGGTGCCGATGGCCAGCCCCAGGTCGGCCTGGGCGAGCGCGGCGGCGTCGTTCACGCCGTCCCCGACCATGGCCACCGTCCGGCCCTCCTCCTGGAGCCGCCGGACGACCGCCACCTTCTCCTCCGGCATGACCTCGGCGAACACCTGATCCGTTGCGATGCCCACCTCGCGAGCGACGCTCGACGCGACGGCCTCGTTGTCGCCCGTGAGCAGCACCGGCGTCAGGCCGAGCGCCCGCAGCCGCGCGATCGCCTCCGCACTGCCGTCCTTCACGGTGTCGGCGACGGACAGTACGCCGCGCGCTCGCCCGTCCCAGGCGACGAGTACGGCCGTACGCCCCGCGGCCTCGGCGCGGTCCCGGGCGGCGACGAGCTCGGCCGGGAGGCCGGTGCCTTCGGGGTCCTCGGCGGGGAGGGCGGTGCCTTCGGGGCCCCCGCCGCGGAGGTCGGCGCTTTCGAGGCCCTTGGCGGGGAGATCGGTGCCGGTGCCTTCGGGGCCCTCGGCGGGGAGGCCCGTGGCGGCCTTCTCCAGGCTCTCGGTGAACAGCCGTGCGCGCCCCACCACGACCTCGTGGCCGTCCACCGCGCCGCGCACGCCCAGGCCCGGTACGTTCTCGAAGCGCTCGACCGCGGGAAGCTCTCCCACGCGCTTCTGTGCGCCCTCCGCGATGGCGCGGGCCACCGGATGCTCGGAGGCGTGCTCCAGGGCGCCTGCGAGCCGCAGCAGCGTCTCCTCGTCCGCGTCCGCCGCCGGGACCGCCTCGTACAGGCTCATCCGCCCGGTGGTGACCGTGCCGGTCTTGTCCAGGACGACCGTGTCGACCCGCCGGGTGGACTCCAGCACCTCGGGCCCCTTGATCAGGATGCCCAGCTGCGCACCCCGGCCCGTTCCCACCATCAGCGCGGTCGGCGTGGCCAGCCCCAGCGCGCACGGACAGGCGATGATCAGGACCGCCACCGCCGCCGTGAACGAGGCGGTGGCATCGCCCGTCACCAGCAGCCGCACGACGAGCGTCGCCAGGGCGATCACCAGTACCACCGGCACGAAGACGGCGGAGATCCGGTCCGCGAGCCGCTGCGCCTCGGCCTTGCCGCTCTGCGCGTCCTCCACCAGCTGCGCCATCCGCGCGAGCCGGGTGTCGGAGCCGATGCGGGTGGCCTCGACGACGAGCCGGCCGGCGGTGTTCACCGTCGCGCCGGTCACCGCGTCACCCGGGCCCACGTCGACCGGTACGGACTCGCCGGTAAGCATCGAGGCGTCCACGGCCGACGCGCCCTGCAGCACCGTGCCGTCGGTGGCGATCTTCTCCCCGGGGCGTACGACGAACCGGTCGCCGACCGCCAGCCGGTCCACCGGCTCCCGTACCTCCCGGCCGTCCCTGAGTACCGTCACGTCCTTGGCGCCCAGATCCATCAGGGCACGCAGCGCCGCGCCCGCCTTTCGCTTGGAACGGGCCTCCAGATAGCGCCCGAGCAGCAGGAACGCCGTGACGCCGGCCGCCGCCTCCAGGTAGATCGCCGAGGAGCCGTCCCCGCCGCGGGCCGTCAGGTCGAAGCCGTGCCGCATTCCCGGCATCCCGGCGTGCCCGAAGAACAGGGCCCACAGGGACCAGCCGAACGCGGCCAGCGTCCCGAGGGAGACCAGGGTGTCCATCGTGGCGGCGCCGTGCCGCAAGTTCGTCCAGGCCGCCCGGTGGAACGGGTACGCGCCCCAGACGACGACCGGCGCGGCCAGCGTCAGGCAGAGCCACTGCCAGTTGTCGAACTGCAGCACCGGGATCATCGAGAGCGCGACGACGGGCGCGGCCAGTACCGCCGAGACGACCAGCCGCTGCCGCAGCGCCGCGAGCGCCTGGTCCGGGCCGCTCTGAGGGACGGCCGGGGGCTCGTCGTGTGCGCCCGAAGCGGGAGCGGGAGCGGGAGTGGAAGCGGGAGTGAGGGCGGGCGCGGGTGGCTCGGGCTCCGGCTCGCGCGCCGTGTAACCGGTCCGCTCCACGGTGGCGATGAGATCGGCGATCTCCACACCCGGGTCGTAGGCGACCTTCGCCTTCTCCGTCGCGTAGTTGACGGTGGCGGTCACGCCCTCCATCCGGTTGAGCTTCTTCTCCACGCGCGCGGCGCACGAGGCGCAGGTCATGCCGCCGATGGCCAGCTCGACCTGCGCCTGCGACGTGGTGTCCGACATGGGATCAGGCCTGGCCCACGAGCTCGTAGCCGGCCTCGTCGACGGCGGCGCGGACCGCTTCCTCGTCGAGCGGGGCCTGCGAGACAACGGTAACGAGGCCGGTCGCGGCGGCGGCCTCGACCGAGCTGACGCCGGCGATCTCGGAAATCTCCTCCTTCACCGCGCCCTCGCAGTGACCGCAGGTCATGCCGGTGACCTTGTAGGTGGTGGTGACGGGCTGGTCGGCCGGTGCAGTCATGGAACTCTCCTTGTGCCGGGTGACTGTGGATGTCGGGTGACTTCGGATGGTGACTATGGATCCGGGTGACTCTCTGGATCCGGGTGACTCCGGATGTTCCGTGGTTCCGATGCCCACTGTATACCCCTAGGGGGTATTAAGCGCAAAACCCTTACGCCGCGCCGCGAACATTCGGAAACATTGCCGTCCGGCAGCCCCGGTACGAGCCTGGAAGGACAGGAAAGAGCCGGGAGGTACAGAAAGGAGCCGGGAAGGTCAGGAAGGGGCCGAGAAGGTCAGGAAGGAGCTGGAAAGGGAGAGAAACGGCGAGAAAGGACCGGGTAGGACAGGAAAAGATCGGGAGGTAGGGAACCGGACGGGACCGGAAGCCACGGGGGAGGGACGCCAGATCAAGGAGGCGGGGCCACCGTGAACACGCTTGCCGTCTACGGACTGCTGGCGCTGACCACCGCGCCACCCCTCGTACCCAACGCCGCCCTGCTCGCCTGGGCCGGCGTCCTCGCCGCCGACGGCGACCTCCACCTGGCCCTCGTCCTCCCCGTCGTCGCCGGCAGCGCGCTCCTGGGCGACCTCCTGCTCCACCTGGCCGCGCGCCGGTTCGGCCGCCCTGCACGCGCCTGGATGGGCCGCCGCGCCCGACGCCGCGCATTCCTGGAGCGGACATCCCTGCTGGTCGACCGGTACGGCGTGCCCTTCGTGGCGGGCGTCCGCTTCCTCCCGGCAGGGCGGGTCGCCGCGGCCCTCGTCACCGGCGTCGTCCGGTACCCCGTGCGCCGCTACCTCCTCGGCTGCGCGATCGCCGAGACGCTCTGGGCGTCGTACTCGGTCGGCGTCGGCTACCTCGGCACCACGGCCACCCACTCCTTCGTCCCCGCCCTGGCACTGAGCATCGGCCTCTCCGCGCTCGTCTGCGGCGCGACGGCTCTCGTGCAGCACGTGGCGCTGCGACACCTGGCGGTCCGGTCAGCGCAGCAGGTTGAGGCTGGAGAGGGTGGTGAGGACAAGGGAGAGACAGGTGAAGAGGGGGCGGTCGAGGCGGTGGATGCAGCGGCGGCCGAGGTAGGCGCCCAGCAGGACGGCGGGCAGGAGAACGGCGTCCAGTAGGAGGACGTCCGGAGTGAGCAGGTCCAAGCCGATACTGAAGGGCAGCTTGAAGGCGTTCACCAGGAAGAAGAACCACGCCGCCGTACCGAGGAAGCCGAGCATGCCGAGACCTGAGGCGAGCAGGTACAGCGACATCGCCGGGCCGCCCGCATTGGCGACCATCGTGGCGAAGCCGGCGGTGAGGCCGTAGAGGACGGTACGGAGCCAGCTGCTGCGCGCCTCGTGGGGGGGAGGAGGGGCAGAGGGAGGCGGGGCAGCAGGGCGCCGGTGGACTCCTTGGCGGGGGGGTACGGCGGCGAACAGGGCCACGCCTACGGCGGCCACGCCGCTGAGGGCGGTCTTGGAGAAGCCCGCCAGCAGCGCGGCCACCACCAGGGTGAGCAGCGGGAGAAGCCCCAGGTCGAGCCGGTCGAATGGGCCGAACGGGCCGAACGGGTCGAACAGGTTGAGCCGGTCGAGCACGGTGACGGCGTCGCTCAGGCGCGGACGTCGGCGATCGCGACCGGCGCGCCGGTACGGCGCGAGCGCTCGCACGCCTCAGCGATGTAAAGCGCTTCGAGGGCGTCGGAGACCGGGCAGGGGTTCGCCGCGCGGCCCGCCACCACCTCCGTGAAGGCCGTCAGTTCGGTGACGTACGCGTCGTGGAAGCGCTCCATGAACGTCGCGTACGGGGTGGACTGCTGCCAGGACAGCCGGGCCTCGGCGGTGGGCATCGGGGCGCGGTCGTCCAGACCGACGAAACGGGCACCCTTGGAGCCACAGGCCTCCAGACGCACGTCGTGGCCCGCGCCGTTGTAACGGGTCGCGGTGACGGTGGCCAGGGTGTCGTCGTCGAAGCGGAGCAGTGCGGCGCAGGTGTCGACGTCGTCGCCGTCGGCGAAGAACGGCTCGCCCCTGTTGGCCCCCTGGGCGAAGACGGAGACGACCTCACGTCCGGTCAGCCAGCGCAGGATGTCGAAGTCGTGGATGGAGCAGTCGCGGAAGAGGCCACCGGAGGTGGGGATGTACGCGGCGGGCGGTGGCGTCTGGTCCGAGGTACAGGCGCGCAGGGTGTGCAGCCAGCCCAGTTCGCCGGCGCGGAGCGCGTCGCGGGTGGCGTTGTAACCCGCGTCGAAACGGCGCTGGAAGCCAATCTGTACGGGGGCGGGGCTGTGGGCCGCGCGCTCGACGACGCTGAGGGTGCCGGGGACGTCCAGCGCCACCGGCTTCTCGCAGAAGATCGGGACGCCGTGGTCCAGGGCCTGGTGGATGAGGGTGGCGTGGGCGCTGGTGGCAGCGGTGATCACCACGCCGTCCACGCCGTCCGCGTACAGGTCCTCGATACCGGCCGCCGCCGTGACGCCGAGCTTGTCCGCCAACTGCCGGGCGCGCGCGGTGTCCGCGTCCGCAACGACGATCCCTTGCACGCCGGGCACGGTCTTCAGGGTCTCGGCGTGGAACGCACCGATGCGACCGGTGCCGATGAGGCCGAGCTTCATAGCTGCCACTCCCTCGTGATGGGGCACGGCGGCCGCGTCGGGCGGCCGCTTTGGAACGGTCCACTCAACGCTCTGGAGCGGTCCAACTGTCTACCCGTGAACCCTGCATGTCCTTACATAGTCGTGTCAACCCCGGGAGGGACCCTTGCAGTCGCCAATGGTCAGACGTCATCCACCGGTCGCCCGTTGCCCACCGCCTGTTGTTCCTTGCCCGTTGTTCCTTGCCCGTTGCCCGTTGCCCGTCGCCGATCACCCGTCACCCGTCACTCCTCACCCGTTGTCCGTCGTCCGTTGTTCGCCTTTCGTTGACGGGGTGCGCGGACAAATGGAAGGATCCCGGCCCATGGAACGGTCCAAAAAGTCCGCCGAGAAGCCGGTCGGACGGGCACGACAGGCGGGGCAGGAGAGGGAGGCGGGGCGGCCGGCCGACGGTGCCGCCAACCGGCCGCCGACGATCCGCAGTGTCGCCGAACGCGCGGGGGTCTCCAAGTCGCTGGTCTCCCTCGTGCTGCGGGACTCACCGCAGGTGAGCGACGCCAAGCGGGCCGCCGTCCTGGACGCGATCCGGGAGCTGGACTACCGACCCAACGCCGCCGCGCGCAGCCTCGTGGCACGCCGTACGCACACCGTGGGCGTACTGCTCAACGACATGCGCAACCCCTGGTTCGTGGATCTGCTGGACGGCCTGAACTCCGTGCTGCACGAACACGGCCTGCGCATGCTCATGGCCGACGGGCGGCTCAGCCGGCGGACGGGCGAGGACTTCACCCGCGCCTTCGCCGAGCTGCGGGTGGACGGTCTGGTCGCGGTGGGCACGCTGCCCGACACCGGCGCCCTTGAGGAGGTCGCCGGACGGCTGCCGACCGTCGTCGCCGGTACCCACGACCCGAAGTTGCCCCGGGTCGACACCGTCGCCAACGACGACGAGCAGGGCGCACGGTTGGCCACCGAGCACCTCATCTCCCTCGGGCATCGCCGGATCGCGCACATCATGGGCCAGGGCAGCGTCGGTGTGCTGCGGCGCCGCGGCTACGAAGCGGCGATGCGCGAGCACGGCCTCGAAGGCGGCATCGTGATGGCGCCCAGTGACGCGACGGAGGAAGGCGGCTACCGTGCCGCCGTACGACTGCTCGGCGGCACGGGCAGCGGCGAACGGCCCACCGCCGTCTTCGCGTACAACGACATCGCGGCCGTCGGGGTCCTCTCCGCCGCGCAGGAGTTGGGACTCGACGTACCTCGCGACCTCTCCCTCGTCGGCTGCGACAACACCTACCTCGCCCGGATCCGGCATTTGTGGCTGACGACGGTGGACAACGCCAGCCACGAAGTGGGGCGGCGGGCGGCGCGGTGCCTCCTGGAGCGGATGGCCCACCCGTCCCGCCCCGCCGAACGCCAACTGGTCGAACCCGCCCTCGAAATCAGAGGCACGGCCACGTCCCCACACTGAGGCGCAGCAGTCCAGCCAGCACGCTGAACGGTCCCGCGCCTTGAAGTGCGTTGAACGGCCCGTACGCTGAACGGCCCCGCACCGGGCGATGCGGGGCCTGTGGGCGGATGCCGGGCGCTCAGTTCTGGGCGCGCCTGCCGCGGTGGCCCGGCCGGCGGGCCACCCACTCCCGTACGGTGTCGGCGAACCAGTACGGCCTTCCGCCCTCCACGAGGTCCGGTGGTGGCAGCAGCCCGTGCTTCCGGTAGGAGCGCACCGTGTCCGGCTGGACCCGGATGTGTGCGGCGATCTCCTTGTACGACCAGAGCCTCCGGTCGGTCATGTTCTGCGCACCTCCCTCGGCCGTACGCAGGGCGGCCCGAAAGAGCCCGCGGGGGAACTGCGCACAGCTTGGCGATCACTCAGCCTGTGCCTGGTGCAACGAGGTCCTTGAGCGACGGGGACAGCCTGTCGAAGGCCTGTGACGGAAGACCCGCGTAATGGTGACGACCGTGACGCACCCCGGACGGCCGTTGCCGTACGGAGAAAACCGCACCACCACCCGGGGAGGACGCTTACGTACGACGAAGGCGACGGGCTGTGTACGGCAAAGGGGCCGGTCACGTGTACGGAGAAGGGGCCGGGTAACTGCCGCGCCCGGCCCGTCGCCACTCCCTCGCCGCTCCCTTCTCGCCCTCGTCTCGCCCCCTTCCCGCCCCTCGCGCCCTCTTCTCTCACCCTTCGGTATGCCCGGTCACGCGTGCGCCGCCGCCTTGCGCAGCTCGTGCTCTAGGTCCTCCAGGGCCATGCCCTTGGTCTCGGGCGCGTACCGCTTGCAGAAGACCAGCGACAGTACGCACGCCGCTCCGAAGAGCCAGAACGTGACCGCGGCGCCGGCCGCGTCCAGCAGAACCGGGAAGAGCAGCGCGACCGCGAAGTTGACCAGCCACATCACGAACACCGCGGCGCCCATGGCCAGCCCCCGAACCTTCAGCGGGAACATCTCGGCGAGCAGCAGCCACACACCGGTGTTCAACGTGGCCTGCATGAAGGCCATGTAGAGCACCATCAGGCCCAGCACGAGGAAGCTGACCCCGACGGACTGCGGGAGGTGGAACGAGGCGCCCAGCAGGGCCAGGGAGACGGTCATCCCTGACAGACCCCAGATCAGCATGGGACGGCGGCCCACCTTGTCGATCAGCGACATACCGATCGCGGTGGCGACGACCGAGATCGCGCCGACCGCGATGGTGGCGGTGATCGCGGCGTTGGTGCCCAGGCCGGTGGTCAGCAGGATCTTCGGCGCGAAGTAGATGACCGCGTTGACGCCGGTGATCTGCTGGACGATCGACAGGCCGATGCCGACCAGCAGGAGCCGCCGCACCCAGGGTGTTCGCAGCTCCTGCCAGGCGCCGCGCTGGGCGTTCGTCTCCAGGGCCCGGGCCTGCTCGATGCGGGCCAGTTCGTCGTCCACTTCAGCGGCCGGCAGAGTGCGCCGCAGGACGGCGCTCGCCTCCCCCGTACGCCCCTTGCTCATGTACCAGCGCGGGGTGTCCGGCAGGAAGAACAGGCCGATGAAGAGGGCGACGGCGGGCAGCGCGGCCAGGCCGAGCATCCAGCGCCACGCCTCCCAGTGCGCGAGCACCGCGTTGATGAGGTACGCCAGCAACTGGCCACTGACGATCATCAGCGAGTTGAAGGAGACGAGCCGGCCCCGAATGTGCGGCGGGGCGATCTCCGAGAGGTACAGCGGGGTGATGACGGACGCGCTGCCCACGGCGAGGCCGAGGGCGAAGCGCGCCGCCACCATGAAGGGGACCGAGGGCGCGAGCGCGACGGCGATCGCGCCCGCGATGAACACCGCACCCGACCAGAGCAGGGAATTGCGGCGGCCCAGCCGGTCGGACATCCGGCCGCCCGCGAGGGAGCCGAACGCCGCGCCGATCAACAGGGCGCTGGTGATGACGCCTTCCCCGAGGGAGGTGAGGCCGAAGTGCTCCTCCATGAAGGGGAGAGCCCCGGAGACGACTCCGGTGTCGTAGCCGAACAGGGCACCGCCGATGGCGGCGATGGCAGCGATGCCGACGATGAAGCGTTTGGCGCGGCCGGCCGTCACGACGGGGGCCTGGCCCCCGTGGACGGGCGCGTCCGATGCGGTCGGTGCGGCGACCATGGGCTCAGCTCCAGTGGCGGGTGACGTACTCGTCGATCTTGGCCCGCATGAAACGTGAGGACTCCTTCGCACGCTCCTCCCAGGCGAAGACCGAGGAGACCAGCGTGCCGTCGAAGCCGTTGGCGACCAGCTCCCGGAACAGCTCGTCGAAGTCCACCTCGCCCTGACCGATGTCCAGGTGCTGGTGTATGCGGACGGTCGAGCCGGGCGGGTTGACGATGTAGCGCAGCCCGGAGGAACCGGTGTGGTCGAAGGAGTCCGCCAGGTGGACGGCGGTGGTCAGGCCACCCGCGTGCTTCAGGATGCCCGGCGCGTCGTTGCCCTGGTGGAAGGTGTGCGGCGCGCAGTACAGGAAGGACACCAGCGGGTTGTTGATACCGCGGATCATGTCGACGGCGGCGTGGCCGTCCTCGATGAAGTCGTCCGGGTGCGGCTCCAGGGCGAGCGTGATGCCCTCCCGCTCGAAGATCGGCAGCAGCTCCTCCAGGGAGCGCCAGAACTGCCCCTCACTCGTGTCGGCCTTCTCCGGACGGCCGTTGAACTCCGAGTTCATCGCGGAGACACCGAGGTCGGCGGTGATCTGGATGGCCCGCTTCCAGTAGCGGACGGCGGCCTGCCGCTCGTCCTCGTCCGGGGAGGACCACTTGTACAGGGGCAGGACGGAGGAGATGCCCACGCCCGCCGCGCTCAGCTCCTTGCGGAACTTCTGCACGGTGCCGTCGTCCACGCGCGGGTGGAGGAAGAAGGGGTTGAAGTCCTCGCGCGGCGACATCTCGATCCACTCGAAGCCCAGCTCGGCGACGAGGCCGGGAAGTTCGAGCAGCGGGACGTTCCGGAACATGTACGGGTCAAGGGCGATCTTCACGGAAGGGCAGCCTTTCGGAGTGATCAGACTGATCAAAACGATCAGGGAGATCCAAGCGATCAGGTAGATCCAAGCGATCAGAGCGATCAGAGCGACCAGGGTGGTCAGGGCGGTCAGAGCGATCGGAGTAAGGAGCTGAGCGCGGCAAGCGCGGGAGGGGGCCGGGGCCGGACCCGGCGGGCCCGGCCGCGACGAGCCGGGCACCGACGCCCGCCGAAACAAGGGCATGACGGCCGCCCCCACGAGGGGGCTTCATAGCCATCGCCGCGCCACGACGGTGCCCGACAATCACCGGTAAAGGGCCGGGCGTTCGATCAGCTCGACGGTGATGCGCTCGCCGGTCTCCTGAGCGCGGACGCCGGCCTCGCAGACCGCGGCGGCGGCGTAGCCGTCCCAGCAGCTCGGACCCTCGACCTCGCCGCGGCGGGTGGCGTCCACCCAGCGCTGTACCTGACGGTCGTAGGCGTCGACGAAGCGGTCCTCGAAGCCGGGATCGATGGCGCCGCCCCAGCCGTTGGCAGTATTGGAGAACACCCCGCGGTCGTCGCCGACGCGGGCGGTGCCGTCGGTGCAGACCGCCTCGCACTGCACCTGGTAACCGAAGCCGCAGTCGACGAACAGCTCGGTGTCGACGACCTGGCCGGCGGCGGTCTCGAAGAGGATGAGCTGCGGGTCGTTCAGACCCTCGGGTGCCTTGTCGGTGGGCTTCGGGAAGAGTACGCGGACGGCGGTGATCTCCTCATCCAGCAGCCAGCGGGTCACGTCGATCTCGTGCACCGCCGAGTCATTGATCATCATCGCGTTGGTGAAACCGGGCGGGGCCGCGGGGTTGCGGTGCTTGTTGTGCAGCATCAGCGGCCGACCGTAAGCGCCCTGTGCCAGCTGCGCCTTGAGCTTCATGTAGTCGGCGTCGTAGCGGCGCATGAAGCCGACCTGGACGCGGCGGTGGCCCAGCTTCTGCTCGGCCTCCAGCACGCGCAGCGCGGAGGCGGCATCCGGCGTGAGCGGCTTCTCGCAGAGCACCGGCAGATCCTGCTCGAAGGCGGCGAGCAGCGTGGCCTCGTGCGCCGGGCCGGGGGAGGCGATCAGTACGGCGTCGACCGCCGGGTCGTCCATCGCGGCGGCCGGGTCCGTGTAGGGCGTACAGCCCTCGATGCCGTCGGCGATGGTCTTCACGCGGTCGGCGTCGATGTCCACCACGGCGGCCACCCGCGCGCCGCTGATGACGTCGTTGATGCGGCGTACGTGGTCCGAGCCCATCCGGCCGGTACCGATGACCGCCACCCCGAGCGTTCCGTACGAAGTCATGTCGTCCCTCATCCTTACGAGTGGTAGATACGGACTGTGATGACTCCCGGGAGTAGAATCACTTTATGTAATCGTTGCCGGGAGTAAGAGGAGGCAGCGCGGCGGACAAGGGAACCGCTCACACGCGCCGCTGAATCGGGCCTGCGCACCGAGGTGGAGGGCTGTACGCCCTCCCTGCAGGGCCTGTCTGTGGGGCGGAGGGTTGCGCGCTCTGCTGGTGGGTGCGGCCGTCGCGGTTGCGACTAGGCGTATCCGGTCCGAAGGGCGTATTCGGTGCGGGGCGCAATCATGGCTTCGGCTCGTATCGGTAGTGTCGATCGTGTCGGCTCATGTCGCTCGGGTTCAGAACTCGTCGCTCGGGTTCAAGAATCGGGCTCGGGGGCGAAGTGTCGGGGACGAAGTGAACGCGGCCTTCGGCGCTCCGGATGCCCCAAGCGCTCCAGGCACCTCAGGCACCTCAGGCACCTCAGGCACCTCAGGAGCGTGGGAAGCGGCGTGTTCAGCCCCTGCAGGAGCGCGGGAAGCGGCGTGTTCAGGCCCCGCAGGAGCGTAGGAAGCGGCGTGTGCGCTCGGCGATCGGGAAGGGCTGGGTGGGCGGGCAGGGGTACATGTCCTGCTCGACGATGGCGAAGAGGTCCACGTCCAGCGCCTGTGCGGCTTCCAGGACGGGCGGCAGGGCCGGTACGCCGAGCGGCGGCTCGCACATGACGCCCTGCTTCACGGCGGGGCCGAAGGGGGTGCCGTTGGCCTGGACATCGGCCAGGATGTCGGGGTCGACCTGCTTGAGGTGGAGGTAGCCGATCCGCTCGCCGTACGTCTTGATCAGCTTGACGTTGTCGCCGCCGCAGTAGGCGTAGTGGCCGGTGTCCAGGCAGAGGTTGACCAGGTCGGAGTCGGTGCCGTCGAGGAAGCGCTCGACGTGCTCCTCGGTGTCGATGTGGGTGTCGGCGTGCGGGTGCACGACGATGTCCAGGCCGAACTCGTCGCGTACCTGCTTCGCCAGGCGCTCCATGCCGCCGGTGAGGTGCTTCCACTGCTCGGTGGTCAGCTCGCTCGGCTCGATGAGCTCGGCGGTCTTGTCGTCGCGCCAGAACGACGGGATCACGACAAGGTGCTTCGCGTCCATCGCCTTGGTCAGCGTGGCCACCTCGCTGACGTGCTGCCAGGTCGCGTCCCAGGCGTCGGGGCCGCGGTGCATCGAGGTGAAGATCGTGCCGGCCGACACCTTCAGGTCACGCTTGGCGATCTCGGTGTGGAGTACGGCAGGGTCGGTCGGCAGGTACCCGTAGGGGCCCAGCTCGATCCACTCGTATCCGGCTTCGCTGACCTCGTCCAGGAAGCGTTCCCAGGGGACCTGCTGGTCGTCCTCGGGGAACCAGACGCCCCAGGAGTCGGGTGCCGAGCCGACGCGGAGCCGGTCCAGACGGGGCGCGGCTGCGCTGGGTACGGGCATGGTGCGGCTCTCCTCTCACCGGTCGGCGGTGACCGGGGAAGGGACGGGATGGGGTTGTGGTGGGCTCAGCCTTCATCGGTGCGCGGAGCCTGTCAAGACTTCGTCCTGACATAAGGACTTAAGGACTTTGCGGTCCCAGGCGGTTCCGCCATCTTCTGGCCCAGGCGGATCCGCCGCCTTCTCACCCGGGCGGTTCCGCCGTCTTCTGGCCCAGGCGGTTTCGCCATCTTCCGTCGCGAGCTCCGGCCCTCTTTCGTTATCTCCGTCATCATTGCATCGCCGACGTCAGAATGTAAGGACAAACTGTTGACAGGGGTTGAGTCGTCCCGTTAGACCTGTGGTCGGAGCCGACCTGGCCGGGAGTCGACAGCCCGTGCCGGCCTACTCGAAGGGGCGCACATGACCGAGCCGACCGACACCGGCCGCTTTGACCTGATCACCATGGGCCGCATCGGGGTGGACATTTACCCGCTGCAGACCGGCGTCTCGCTGGCCGAGGTGGAGACGTTCGGAAAGTTCCTGGGCGGCTCGGCCACCAACGTCGCGGTCGCCGCGGCCCGTCAGGGCCGTCGGACCGCCGTGATCAGCCGTACCGGTGACGACCCGTTCGGCCGCTACATCCACCAGGCGCTGCGGGACTTCGACGTGGACGACCGCTGGGTGACCCCGGTCGCGCAGTACCCGACACCGGTCACCTTCTGCGAGATCTTCCCGCCGGACGACTTCCCGCTGTACTTCTACCGTCGGCCCAAGGCTCCCGACCTGGTCATCCGCCCCGAGGAGCTGGACCGGGACGCCATTCGGGCCGCCCGGGTCTTCTGGATCACCGGTACCGGCCTGTGCGAGGAGCCCAGCCGTTCCGCGACGCTCGCCGCCCTGGAAGCCCGCGCCGCATCCGGGACGACCGTCTTCGACCTGGACTGGCGGCCGATGTTCTGGGGCGGCCAAGGCGGTGCCTCCGGGGACGGCGGCGAGACCGGCCCCCAGGCCATGGCGAACGCGCGACCGTACTACGAAGCGGCGCTGGCGCACGCCACCGTCGCGGTCGGCAACGTCGACGAGGCCGAGGTCGCCACCGGCCTGCGCGACCCGAAGGCCTGCGCCCAGGCGCTCCTGGACATGGGCGTCGAGCTGGCCGTCATCAAGCAGGGCCCCAAGGGTGTGCTCGCCGTGCACCGCGACGGCCGCAGCGCCGAGGTGCCGCCCACCCCCGTCGAGGTCGTCAACGGCCTCGGCGCGGGCGACTCGTTCGGCGGCGCCCTCGTGCACGGCCTGCTCTCCGACTGGGATCTGGAGCGCATGATGCGGTACGCCAACGCCGCCGGCGCCATCGTCGCCGGCCGCCTGGCCTGCTCCTCGGCCATGCCCACCACCTCCGAGGTCGAAGCGTTCCTGGCGGAGCGCTGACCACACCGCCGCACTCGCCCGCGCGGACCGCGCGGGCGCTCAAGAAGGTGAGTTACGCCTTGACCACACCGCTCTCCGACATCGTGCGGCTGCGGGCCCGGCATCCCGAAGCCGTCGCGGAAGCCGCGGCCCGCCGCACCCGTCGCCCCCTCATCGGCGACAGCGGCCGGCTGATGATCGTCGCCGCCGACCACCCCGCGCGCGGCGCCCTGGCCGTCGGGGACCGCAAGCTGGCCATGGCGGACCGTTTCGACCTGCTGGAACGCCTGTCGCTCGCGCTGTCCCGGCCCGGCGTCGACGGGGTGCTGGCCACCGCCGACATCCTGGAGGACCTGCTCCTCATGGGTGCCCTGGAGGGCAAGGTCGTGATGGGCTCGATGAACCGCGGCGGCATCGCCGGCGCGTCCTTCGAGATGGACGACCGGTTCACCGGCCACCGTCCGCAGGACATCGCCCGGCTCCGCTTCGACTGCGGCAAGCTGCTGATGCGCATCGACTACGAGGACGCCGGGTCGCTGGACACCATGGAGTCCACCGCGCGCGCCATCGACGCCATGGCCGCGCTCGAACTGCCCACGTTCGTCGAGCCGTTCATTTCCCGCCGGATCGACGGGAAGGTGAAGAACGATCTCAGTGCCGAGGCCGTGACGAAGTCCGTCGCCATCGCCTCCGGACTCGGCGGGACCTCGGCGTACACCTGGCTCAAGCTGCCGGTCACCGAGGACCCCGAGGACATGGCACAGGTCTGCGAGACCTCCACGCTGCCGACGGTGCTGCTCGGTGGCGACATCTCGGCCGCCGACCAGGACACGACGTACGAGAAGTGGCGCAAGGCGCTCCATCTGCCCACCGTGCAGGGCCTGGTGGCCGGGCGCTCGTTGCTCTACCCCGTGGACGGGAATGTGGCAAGTGCTGTGGATACGGCCGTCGGGCTGCTGTAGCCGAAGTTGTCCACAGGCATCTGTCACCTTCAGTGATCAGTAGGAGACTTGACGTCATGAACGCCGAATCCCGCTTCCACCGCCCGGCCGGCACCGCCGCCGACGGCCCGTACGCCCTCGACATCCATCCCAAGAACGCCGGCTGGGGGTACTCCTCCCTCCGCGTCCTCGAACTCCCGCCCGGTGGCCACCATTCCTTCCCGACCGGCGACAGCGAGTGGATCGTGCTGCCGCTGTCCGGCGGGTGCACGGTGGCGGTCGATTCCGGCGAGGAGTTCGCGCTGACCGGCCGGGAGAGCGTCTTCAGCGGCGTCACGGACTTCGCCTACGTACCGCGCGACGCGCACGTGGGCATCACCAGCGAGTCCGGCGGCCGCTTCGCGCTCACCGGCGCCCGCTGCGAGCGCCGGCTCCCGGCCCGCTACGGCCCCGCATCGTCCGTCCCCGTCGAGCTGCGTGGCACGGGCAACTGCTCCCGCCAGGTCAACAACTTCGCAGCCGCGGCCCCCGCCGGAGGCGATGGTGACCACGGTTTCGAGTGCGACAAGCTCATCGCCGTCGAGGTCCTCACTCCCGGTGGCAACTGGTCCTCCTATCCGCCGCACAAGCACGACGAGTGCCGCCCGGGCGAGGAGTCCGAGCTGGAGGAGATCTACTACTTCGAGATCGCGGAGGTGGTCGGCGAGGACGGCACCGCCCGGCCCGGCCTCGGCTACCAGCGCGTGTCGCCCTCCGGCAACGGCCGGGACACCGACGTGCTCGCCGAGGTCCGCGGCGGCGACGTCGTCCTCATCCCCGACGGCTGGCACGGCCCCTCCATCGCGGCGCCCGGCCACGACATGTACTACCTCAACGTCATGGCGGGCCCCGGCGAGACCCGCGAGTGGCTCATCTGCGACCACCCGGACCACGGCTGGATCCGGGGCACCTGGCCCGAGCAGCCCGTCGACCCCCGCCTCCCCCTCTACAGCGCACCGGCAGGAGACCCCCGATGACCGCCCCGACGACGCGCCGCCTCACGGTCGCGCAGGCCCTGGTCGAGTTCCTCGCCCACCAGTACACCGAGCGGGACGGCGTACGGCACCGCCTGATCGCCGCCACCTGGGGCATCTTCGGTCACGGCAACGTCGCCGGGCTCGGCCAGGCGCTGCTGGAGTCCCAGCCCGCGGCCTACGAGCGGGGGGCCGGCTCCGAGTCCCCGGGGATGCCGTACCTCCAGGGCCGCAACGAGCAGGCCATGGTGCACGCCGCCGTCGGGTACGCCCGACAGTCCGACCGGCTCTCCGCGCAGGCCGTCACCACCTCCATCGGCCCCGGCGCCACCAACCTCGTCACCGGCGCGGCGCTGGCCACCGTCAACCGCCTGCCGGTCCTGCTGCTGCCCGGCGACACCTTCGCCACGCGCCCGGCCGAGCCCGTGCTCCAGCAGCTGGAGGTGACGTACGCGGGCGACGTCTCCGTCAACGACGCGCTGCGCCCCGTCTCCCGCTACTTCGACCGGATCAGCCGTCCCGAGGCGCTGATCCCGGCGGCCATGCAGGCCATGCGGGTGCTCGCCGACCCGGTCGAGACCGGTGCGGTCACCCTGGCCCTCCCGCAGGACGTGCAGGCCGAGGCGTTCGGCTGGCCCGAGGAGTTCTTCGCCGACCGGGTCTGGCACGTCACCCGGCCGCAGCCGGACGCCGGTGCGCTGGCGGAGGCCGTGCACGCCATCCGCTCCGCCGAGCGACCGCTGCTGATCGCGGGCGGCGGCATCCACCACTCCGAGGCCGAGGACGCCCTGCGCGCGTTCGCCGACGCCACCGGCGTCCCGGTCGCCTCCACCCAGGCCGGCAAGGGCTCGTTGCGGTACGACCACCCGGCCGACGTGGGCGGTATCGGGCACACCGGCACCGCGACCGCGGACGCGCTGGCCCGGGAGGCGGACCTGATCATCGGGGTCGGCACCCGCTACTCCGACTTCACCACCGCCTCCGCGACGCTCTTCGCCCGCCCCGGCGTGCGCTTCGTCAACCTCAACATCGCCTCCTTCGACTCCCACAAGCTCGGCGCGCACTCGCTGATCGCGGACGCCCGCGCGGGACTTGAGGCGCTGACCCGGGAGCTCGCCGGGCATCGGGTGGAGCGGGCGTACGAAGAGGCGTACGGCGCGGCCAAGGCCGAATGGGAGCAGTTGGTCGACACCGCGTACCTGACCGGGCCGGAGGATGCGCGGCCCAGCCAGACGCAGGTGCTCGGACTGCTGGACGCGACCGTCGGCGACGACGACGTGATCATCAATGCGGCCGGCTCGCTCCCCGGCGACCTGCACAAGCTGTGGCGCGCCCGGTCCCGTCGTCAGTACCACCTGGAGTACGGCTACTCCTGCATGGGGTACGAGATCCCGGCCGCGATCGGCGTGCGGATGGCTGCCCCGGACCGTCCGGTGTGGGCGCTGGTCGGCGACGGCACGTACCTGATGATGCCCACCGAGATCGTCACGGCGGTCCAGGAGGGCATCAACATCAACCTCGTCCTCGTCCAGAACCACGGCTACGCCTCCATCGGCGGCCTGTCGGAGGAGACCGGCGCCGAGCGGTTCGGCACGGCGTACCGCTTCCGGGCCAAGGACGGGACCTACACCGGCGAGCCGCTGCCGGTGGACCTGGCCGCCAACGCCGCGTCGCTGGGCATGGACGTGATCCGCGCGGCGACCGTGGCCGAACTGCGGTCCGCGCTGGCGGCCGCGCGCGCCTCGGACCGGCCCACATGTGTCTATGTCGAGACCGAAACGGCTGACACAGTGCCGGGCGCGCCCGCCGCCCAGGCCTGGTGGGATGTTCCCGTTGCCGAGACCGCGACGCGCGAGGCGGCGCTGCTCGCCCGCGAGGAGTACGACCGCCAGGCGGCCGGACGCCGCCGCCACCTCTGACCTCCGCTGACGCTTTCGTCCCCAGAAAGGCCCCGCACATGAAGACCCTCAGCCACTGGATCGGCGGCAAGCCCGTCGAGGGCATCTCCGGCAACTTCGGTCCGGTCTACAACCCGGCCACCGGCGCGCAGGAGAAGCAGGTCCCGTTCGCCTCGGTCGACGAGGTGGACTCCGCCGTCGCCGCGGCCAAGGCGGCGCACGCGACCTGGGGCACCAGCTCGCTCGCCAAGCGCACCTCGATCCTGTTCAAGTACCGCGAGCTGGTCGACGCGCACCGCGAGGAGATCGCGCAGCTGATCACCGCGGAGCACGGCAAGGTGCACTCCGACGCGCTCGGCGAGGTGGCCCGCGGCCTGGAGATCGTCGAGCTGGCCTGCGGCATCTCCGAGAAGCTCAAGGGCGAGCTGTCCACGCAGGTCTCCACCCGTGTGGACGTCGCCTCCCTCCGCCAGTCGCTCGGCGTCGTCGCGGGCATCACGCCGTTCAACTTCCCCGCGATGGTGCCGATGTGGATGTTCCCCATCGCCGTCGCCTGCGGCAACACCTTCGTCCTCAAGCCGAGCGAGAAGGTGCCCTCGGCCGCGTTCAAGCTGGCCGAGCTGGCCGCCGAGGCGGGGCTGCCGGACGGCGTGCTGAACGTCGTCAACGGTGACAAGACCGCCGTGGACCGCATCCTGGAGCACCCGGACATCGCCGCGGTCTCCTTCGTCGGCTCCACCCCGATCGCCAAGTACATCCACACCACCGGCACCGCCAACGGCAAGCGCGTGCAGGCGCTGGGCGGCGCGAAGAACCACATGCTGGTCCTGCCGGACGCCGACCTGGACCTGGCGGCGGACGCCGCGATCAACGCCGCGTACGGCTCGGCCGGCGAGCGCTGCATGGCCATCTCCGTCGTGGTGGCGGTGGGCGACACCGCCGACCCGCTGATCGAGAAGGTCAAGGAGCGGGCCGCGAAGCTGCGCATCGGCCCCGGCGACGACCCGGCCTCCGAGATGGGCCCGCTGATCACCAAGGCGCACCGGGACAAGGTCGCCTCGTACGTGTCCGGCGCCGGCGCCCAGGGCGCGACCGTCGCGATCGACGGCACCGGCTTCACCGTCGAGGGCCACGAGGACGGCCACTGGATCGGCGTCTCGCTGCTGGACAACGTCACGCCCGAGATGGACTGCTACCGCGACGAGATCTTCGGCCCGGTGCTCTCCGTCGTCCGCGTCGACACCTACGACGAGGCCATCACCCTGATGAACAACTCGCCGTGGGGCAACGGCACCGCGATCTTCACGCGGGACGGTGGCGCGGCCCGCCGCTTCCAGCTGGAGGTCGAGGCCGGCATGGTCGGCGTGAACGTGCCGATCCCGGTGCCGGTGGGCTACCACTCCTTCGGCGGCTGGAAGGACTCGCTCTTCGGCGACCATCACATCTACGGCAACGACGGCGTGCACTTCTACACCCGCGGCAAGGTCGTCACCACCCGCTGGCCGGACCCCTCCGACGGCGGCATCAACCTGGGCTTCCCCAGCAACAGCTGACGTCCTGACGAGAGCCGACGCCGGAGGAGGGACGGTGGCTGACGAGAACCGACGCCTGACGAGAGCCGACGCCGGACGAGAGCCGACGCCGGACGAGAGCCGACGCCGGACGAGCTGACGGGCCCCGCCGGTGCGAACCGGCAGGCCCGCCCCCCTTCGCCGACCGCCAGGGCCCGCCCCCCTTCGCCGACCGCCAGGCCCGCCACCGTTCGTCGACCGGCTCGTCGACCGGTGTCCTCGCGGGCGTCGGTCACGGGGCGCGGATCTCCGCCAGGTAGGACGCCGCGGCGTCCGGGTCGGTGAGCCAGTGGCGGAAGTCGGCGGGGTCGGCGTAGCCGTTGACGAAGCGGTGGGCGACGGCCGGGCAGTGGGCGGCGGCCGCCAGCAGCCGTCGTACGTGGTCCGGGGGCGGCTGGAGCATGGCGTTGGTGAACTCCGTGGCGTACTGCGCGTGGTCCCAGAAGGTCTCGAAGGTGCGCTCCATCCAGGGCCGGTCGAAGGGGGCGTCGCCGCGCTCCTTGATGGCGCGGAGGTAGCGGGCGGCGCAGCGGGCCGCGTTGTTCGACCCCTGGCCGGTGACCGGGTCGTTGACGACGACCGTGTCCGCCATGCCCAGGACGTGGCGGCCCGGCGCGGCCTCGACGACCGGGTGGCGCACCGTCGGCGTGACCGCGCCGTAGAGGGTGCAGCGGGCGTCGGTCGGCTCGGCGTTGCGGCACAGCTCGTACTCCACGGGCGCGTACCGGCGCAGCAGGCCCAGCGTGCGCGTCAGGCAGCCGTCCGGGTCCGGGCGGTCCTGCCAGCAGTCGAAGGGGCCGCCCGGCAGCCCTTCGAAGAACACGATGTCGCACAGCCCGCCCGTGGTGAGGGCGGGGATCACGAACAACTCCCCGGCCTCGGACGTGAGGTGGGAGCGGGCCTGCGGTGCCGGGTACTCCGGCGGATGGCCGACGCCGTACAGGTAGATGCAGGCCAGGGAGCGTTGCGGCCGGTCGTAGGGGGAGCGGGCCGGGTTCCGGGGGAAGAGCCGGGCGAGGTCGCCGCGGCCCGCGGCCACCAGCGTCAGGTCGTGCGAGGCGGCCAGGGCGGCCAGCCGCCGGGCGTCGGCCGCGCCGTACTCCACCCGGCCGCCGCGCGCCTCGTACAGGTCGAGCCAGTCCGCCATCTTCACCCGCTGGTCGACGGATTGCGCTTCGTCGTCGAAGCGGCCGGTGAAGCGCAGTGCGGGCGTGCCCGGTGGTTCCCAGACGGTGGCCTGCAGCGCGGTGATGCCGGGGGCCTTGCCGTCCCAGGCGTTGAGGCCCGCGGCCCGTTCGAGGCCCAGCGCCGGGCCGAACATGATCTGTGTCGACATCACCCGGCCGGAGCGGATCTGCTCCGGCGTGCGGCCCGAGACCACGGTGACGTCGTACCCTTCGGCGAGCAGACCGTGGGCCAGCTGCAGCCCGGCCTGCCCTGCCCCGACAATGGCGATGGAACGCATGGAGCCTCCCCCGCGGCCCGGATGCGGCGCCGGACCCCTCTTTCAGTTGTACTTGCGGGGCACACAGGGTGTACAGATCCGCTACGGTGCGCGAGCGCCGCGGCGGGCGGTCCGGCATCGCTCGCGGGGGACGCAGCACACGGCACACGGCACGACATGCACGACATGAAGGAAAGACGGGGGCGAGATGCCGCACAGTACGGTCCTCAGCAAGGGGGCGCGGATCACCGCGGGGGTGTTCTGCACGCTCTTCTTGCTGAACAGCGCCACATGGATGGCGATCGACGTCGGTGAGCACGGGCTCGACGGGCTCTGGAACGCCTGGACGGGCGTCGGGTCGCGGGGCACGATCATGGCGACCGACCTCTACACGTTCATGCTCGCGATCGTGCAGACCGCCGCGGTCTGGGCGGCGTTCACCGGGGCGCGGGCGGCGGGCGGCCTCCTGGCCACGGCGACGACGCTGACGTTCACCTCCTCGCTCCAGGTCTTCGTCAGCACCGGCCAGCACACCGGCGACAACCGCTGGTTCCTCGGCGAAGTGGACACCAGCAGCGGCCTCTTCGAAGGCGTCTTCGTCACCAGCGCCTTCGTCCTCCTGTTCGCCCTCGCATGCGGCGTGGTGCTGCTCTCCGGTATGCGGCGCTGGCCCACCCGCACGCCCAGCGATCCGCCGATGCGCCCGGCGAAGGCCGCGGCGGTGACCGGGGCCGTGGTGCTCGGCGTCAGCGCGCTGTGCTCCGCGACCTGGAACGTCTACGCGCTCACGCAGTACCGGCCCGTCATGCTGGAGGTGCTCTACCTCGGGCACGGCAGCCTGCCCGCGCTGATGAGCGTGTCGTCGGGCTGGAACTCCGTGGTCCTGCTCGTGCTGGCCGCGCTCGGCGCGGTGCTGTGCCTCACGCGCGCGGTGTCCGCGCGCGGCCTGGCGCTGGGGATGGCGTGCGTACTGCTGCCCCTCACGCTCCTCACGGCCATCGCCCTGCTGCGGTACGGCATCTTCTTCACAGTCCAGCAGGGCCCGGCCTTCCCGGTGCTGCTGAGCCACACCCAGATCGTGCTCGAATTCGCCGGGTCGGTCGCGCTGCTGGTCGTGATGGGCCGGCGCGGCCTGCCCGTCGCCGACGAGTGGTATCCGCCCGCGCAGCCGGGCATGCCGGGGGCGGCGCCCTTCGGGATGCCGGGCGGGCAGCCGTACGGCGCGCCGGGCCACCCGCAGCCCGGACACCCGCAGCCGGGCTACGCACAGCCCGCCCACCCGCAGCCCCAGCCCGGATACGCACCGCCGGCACAGCCGCAGCCCGGCTACGGTCCGCCCGCTGCCCCGGCCCCCGGTTTCGGCCCGCCCGCCATGCCCCCGCAGGCCCCGCCGGTGCAGGCCCCGCAGGCCCCTCCGGCACCGCCGCAGGCGCCGCAGGCGCCGTACGGTGCGCCGCCGGCGCCGCCCGTTCCGCCCGCTCCGCCGGGCGGCGGTTTCGGTCCGCCGCAGGGGTGACCTGGCGGTTCACAGAGCTGAGCGCCAGGTCACAGGGCTGACCCGGAGATCATGGGGCACCCCCGTAGGGTGAACGACATGGCTCTGAAGGTTCCCCGGCCGCGTGGCCGGCGACTGGTCGCGCTCGTGGCCGTGCTGGGCGCCCTGCTCGGCGGCGGCTCGTGGGCGGCCGTCGCCGCGTCCGACGACGCGGCCCCCGCGGTGCACCGCGAGGACCACGTCCTGACGCTGCCGGAGAAGCCCGGCAGCAAGTCCACCGTCCGGATCGACACCTCCTACTTCACCAGCACGGCGACCTCAGGGCGCCGGCCCGCCGTGCTGGTCGGCCACGGCTTCGGCGCGAGCAAGGCCGCGGCCGCCGGCCAGGCCCGGCAGCTCGCGCGGGCCGGGTACGCCGTCCTCACCTGGTCGGCGCGCGGCTTCGGGCACTCCACCGGCAAGATCGGCCTGAACGACCCGAAGGGCGAGGTCGCCGACGTCAGCCACCTCATCGACTGGCTGGCGAAACGTCCCGAGGTGCAGCTGGACAAGCCCGGCGACCCGCGCGTCGGGATGACCGGCGCCTCGTACGGCGGCGCCATCGCGCTGCTCACGGCCGGCCACGACCACCGCGTGGACGCCATCGCGCCCCAGATCACGTACTGGAACCTCGCCGACGCGCTGTTCCCCGACGGGGTGTTCAAGAAGCTGTGGGCCGGTTACTTCTTCACCACCGGCTCGGCGCCCGTCACCACCACCGTGCCCAATCCGGCGCGCGGCGTGGCCTGCCACCGTTTCGAGGCGCAGCTGTGCCGGATGTACGAGCGGGTCGCGGTCTCCGGCCGCCCGGACGCGGCGGCCCGGAAGATGCTGGAGAGCCGCAGCCCGAAGGCGATCGCCGACGAGATCAAGGTGCCTACCCTGATCTCCCAGGGCCAGTCCGACTCGCTCTTCCCGCTCGGCCAGGCCGACGAGATGGCACGGGCGCTGAAGAAGAACGGCGCGCCGGTCGCGGTGGACTGGATCGAGGGCGGCCACGACGGCGGCAACCGCGAGGAGTCCCGGGTCCTGACGCGTACGGAGGACTGGTTCGCCCGCTACCTGAAGAAGGAGCGCGCCACCGACACCGGCCCGGCGTTCCGGATCAGCCGCGCCGGGGGCGTGAACGCCGCCGACGGCGCCGCGCGGCTGCGCGGCGCGAGCGGCGACAGCTACCCGGGGCTGCGCGGCGACCCGCGGTCCGTGCCGCTCGCCGGCCGCGAGCAGACCCTCGCCAACCCCGCGGGCGGCGACCCGCCCGCCATCTCCTCCGTACCCGGCATCGGCGCGGCCCTCGGCAGCCTCAGCGCGCTGGGCAACGGCCCGGCGCTGGACTTCCCCGGCCAGTACGCCCGGTTCGAGTCCGCGGCGCTGAAGAGCGCCGTGCAGGTCACCGGCTCGCCCACGGCGAAGATCCGGGTGCGCAGCGACCACGACGAGGCCGTGCTGTTCGCCAAGGTCTACGACGTCGGTCCGGACGGGCGGACCCAGTTGCTGCCGCATCAGCTCGTCACGCCGCTGCGGGTGACGGGCGCGAAGGACGGCCGTACGGTCTCCGTCCGGCTGCCGGCCGTCGACCACGAGTTCGCCGCCGGACACCGGATGCGGCTGGTGGTGTCCGCCACCGACATGGCGTACGCCTCGCCCGCCGAGCCGGCCGTGTACCAGGTCGGGCTCGCCGGCGAGAACGCGCTGAGCGTGCCGACCGCGCCCGGCGTGCACACCGCCCCGACCTCGCTGCCCTGGTGGGTGTGGGGCCTGCCGCTCGCGGCCGTACTGATCGCCGCCGCGCTGCTGCTCACCGGGCGCCGCCGCACCACGCCGCCCGCGCCCGACCCCGACCTGGCGGACGTGCCGCTGCGGATCACGGGCCTGACGAAGAAGTACGCGGGTGCCGAGGACCGGTACGCCGTACAGGACCTGACCTTCGGCGTGGAGCGCGGTCAGGTGCTCGGGCTGCTCGGGCCGAACGGTGCGGGCAAGACCACCACGCTGCGGATGCTGATGGGGCTGATCACGCCGGACGAGGGCGAGATCCGGGTGTTCGGGCACGCGGTGCGGCCGGGCGCGCCGGTCCTCTCCCGGGTCGGCGCGTTCGTCGAGGGCGCGGGTTTCCTGCCGCATCTGACGGGCCGGGAGAACCTGGACCTGTACTGGCGGGCCACCGGCCGCCCGGCCGAGGACGCGCACATCGAGGAGGCGCTGCGGATCGCCGGACTGGGCGAGGCGCTGCAGCGCGCGGTGCGTACGTACTCGCAGGGCATGCGGCAGCGGCTCGCCATCGCGCAGGCGATGCTCGGCCTGCCGGACCTGCTCATCCTGGACGAGCCGACCAACGGGCTGGACCCGCCGCAGATCCGCGAGATGCGGGACGTGATGATCCGCTACGCGGCGGAGGGCCGCACCGTGATCGTCTCCAGTCACCTGCTGGCCGAGGTCGAGCAGACCTGTACGGATCTGGTCGTGATGGACCGCGGCCGGCTGGTGCAGGCGGGCCCGGTCGCCGAGATCGTCGGGAGCGGCGACACGCTGCTGATCGGCACGGCGGAGCCGGTGCCCGCGGGGGTGGTGGAGAAGGTGGTGGCGCTGCCGTTCGTCGCTTCGGCCGCCGCGGGCGACGACGGGCTGCTGGTCCGCCTCGACGGCACGGCCGGCACCCCGGAACTGCTCGCCGAACTCCTGCGGCTGGACGTACGGGTGGAGCGCGTCGGGCCGCACCGCCGCCTGGAGGACGCCTTCCTCACCCTGATCGGAGGGGACCGATGAGTACCGCCGCACATCCGACGGCACACCCGGCCGGGCCTGCGGCCGGCTACCGCGCGGGCCGCACCCTGCCGCTGCGCGTCGAGGCGCTGCGGCAGCTGAAGCGGCGCCGCACGCTGGTGGTCGGCCTGGTGCTGACCGCGCTGCCGTTCGTGCTGGCCGCCGCCTTCGCCATCGGCGGCGATCCGGCCGGGCGTAACGGCCGGGTCAACCTGATGGACACCGCGACCGCCTCGGGCGCCAACTTCGCGGCCACCGCCCTGTTCGTCTCGGCGGGCTTTCTGCTGGTGGTGCCCGTCGCGCTGTTCTGCGGCGACACGGTCGCCTCGGAGGCGAGCTGGTCCTCGC
This sequence comes from Streptomyces niger, assembly GCF_000718305.1. Taxonomy (GTDB): domain Bacteria; phylum Actinomycetota; class Actinomycetes; order Streptomycetales; family Streptomycetaceae; genus Streptomyces; species Streptomyces niger. Next base: position 200,910 of record NZ_JOFQ01000011.1, on the reverse strand, counting down.
TGCGGTACCTGCTGGCCGCGCCCGTGCCGCGGACCCGGCTGCTGCTGAGCAAGCTGACCGTGGCGCTGGCATTCAGCGCGGCGGCGATGGTGCTGCTGCCGCTGGTCGCGCTGGCCGTGGGCGCGTACGCGTACGGTTGGGACGCGCTGCGGCTGCCGGGCGGCGGGGTGCTGCCGGCCGGGGACGCGGTGCCACGGCTGGCGCTGGTGGTGGCGTACCTCTTCGTGTCGCAGCTGGTGACCGCGGCGCTGGCGTTCTGGCTGTCGACGGTGACGGACGCGCCGCTGGGCGCGGTCGGCGGCGCGGTCGGCCTCACCATCGTCGGCAACGTCCTGGACCAGGTCACCGCGCTCGGCAACTGGCGCGATGTGCTGCCGGCCCACTGGCAGTTCGCGTGGGTGGACGCGCTCCAGCCCCGGCTGGAGATGACGGACATGCTGCAGGGCGCCGCGGTCTCGGTGTCCTACGCGCTGGTCCTCTTCGCGCTGGCCTTCCGCGGCTTCCGCACGAAGGACGTGGTGTCGTGAGGACGGACGGGGTGTCGTGAGGACGGACGGGGTGTCGTGAGGACGGACGGGGTGTCGTGAGGATGGACGGGGTGTCGTGAGGATGGACGGGGTGTCGTGAGGAGGGATGTGGTGTCGTGAGGACGGACGGGGTGCCGTAGCGGCCCCAGGGCCCAGGTCGGCCGGACGCGGGCGGCGCTCAGGCCTCCGGTTCGGCCGCCGGGAGGTCCTGGGTGCGGCGGAAGAACTGCTGCTTCTTCTCCTCGCGGACGACGATGCCCAGCGCGGCCAGTTCCTCGCGCAGCTGGGCGGCGTCGTCCGCGCGGTTCTTCTCCAGCGCGTGCGCACGGGCCTTGAGCAGGGTGTGCGCGGCGGCGTCGAGGTCGGGCAGCCCGGCCACCCAGCGGCGGTACTCCCCGGCGTGCGGGTCGGTGTCCTGCCAGGGGTAGCCGTGCGCCCGGAACGCGGCGGCGAACGCTCCGGTGTCGAAGTCGCCCTTGAGGCGCAGCAGTTCCTCGGTGCGGTGGCCGAGGGCGACGAGGCGCTTGCCGTCCGGGAAGACGGCCGCGACGTTCGCGCGGTGCAGTATGTGGTGCCGGCCCCCGCGGGTGAGGGTGGCCCGCGCGGGGCCGACGGCGGCGTGCACGTAGTCGTGTTCGGCGAGCAGCGCGAGCAGCAGGCCGGCCACCAGGCCGAGGAGCGCGGCGCCGATCGTGGCCTGCGGTTCGGGGAACGAGTCGATGAGCCGGAACGGTCCCTGGAACGGCGCCCACGGCAGCGCGGCCACCCAGCCCGCCACCGCGTCCAGCAGCCACCCCAGTGCGGCGCCCAGGACCGGAAAGCCCGCCCAGACCAGGGCCCGGGAGCCGGTGGCCGGCGCGATCCGTGTCGTTGGCGGCGCTGTCTTTCCGGCGGCGTCCTCGGCAGACATCACGTGTGCCCTTCCGCTCGGGCCGGGGCCGGGCTGCGGCCCACCAGCCAGTCGATGATCCGGCGCAGTTCGGCGGCCTGTTCCGCGGCGTCGAACCCGTCCTCGCCCGCGCTCAGGTAGCTGGCGTCGACCATCCGCTGGATCCATCCGGCGACGCGCGCCGGCGGGAACGCGAGCGGCCGGCCCGCGTCCGCGAGCCGCTCCGCCAGCGTGACGAGCGTGGCGCGGATCCGGGCGTCGTCGGCGACGATCATGCCGGCGAACTCCTCGTCCCGGTTGGCCTGGAGGAAGGCCGCGGCCGCGAGGCCGGGGACGAGTGGATCGGGCAGGTCGGCGAGCAGGTGGTCCACCAGCCCGTCGAGGCCGTCGTCGGGCCGCTCGGCGGCCAGTGCCCGGTCGCAGGCCGCGGCGTGGCGCGGCACGTCGTCGGCGAACAGCGCGTGGAAGATGTCGCGCTTGGTCGCGAAGTAGTGGAAGAGGGTGCCGGAGCCGATGCCGGCGCGCCGGCAGATGGCCGCGGTGGAGGTGCCGTCCACGCCGTGGGCGGCGAACTCCGCGGCGGCGGCCTGCAGGATCCCGGCCCGCTTGCGGGCGTGCCGGGCGGGGTCGACGGTACGCATCGAGCCAATAGTAGAGCACGCACTCTATTAATGGCGGCCTGCTCGCCGCGGACGTGCGCGGGCGCCCGTTGGGTCGGGTGCCCGTTGGGTCGGGTACCCGTTGGGCCGGGTGCCCGTTGGGGCGGGCGTCCGTTGGGCCGGGCGGGTGCTTGCGCCGTGGGTCGTGCAACCCTCACACGGCGCGCCGAGTCTGCTCGGGTGAGGTCCGCATATTGCGGATGAATTCCGGCAGAAGAGGACATTCGATGATCCGTAAGGCTCCGCGAGCTGTCACCGTCTCCGCGCTCTGCGCCGCCCTGCTCGGCGGCGGCCTGACCCTCGCCGCCTCCGCGCCCGCCGCGACCCCGGCCCCGGCCCCGAAGAAGGCTGCGGCCCGCTACGGCGCCGAGCAGGTCCACCACTTCCTGGAGGGCTTCTACGGCAACCACGGGCCCCGCCGGTGGGAGCGGCGGCACATGGTCGGCGACGCGCTGAAGAAGCGCGTCCAGCAGAACAAGAAGTACGACGTGCTGCTCTGCGCGCAGAACGCGCCGCGCGACATCGCCATCGGCCGGGTGACCACCGCGCAGTCCGCCGGCGTCGGCTGGGCGACGGTGACCACCAGCTGGACGCGCGGCAAGGACCAGCACTTCACCGCCTACGTCGGCCTGGACGCCACCAAGCCGATCAAGCTCGTCCAGATCGACTGCAGCCCGAGCCGCCACTGACGGCCGCCCCTCCTCCGTACCGGCCGCGATCCGAGGGGCGGCCGGTACGGAGGTGCCGCGCGTCGTGGGCCGCCCGTTTGCTATGTATTCGACTGTATTCGAATTTATTCAGCCGTATTAGACCGTATTCAGCACGTATTCTCTCGCTATGACCTGGACGAGCGCGCTGAAGCAGACCGCCCGCTCCGGGCTGACGGTCGAACGGGCCAAGCTCACCCCGCTCATTGCGGTCCGCGGCGCGGTGGGCGTGGCGCTCATCGTCGGGGGCTGCCTGTGGCTGGGCTCCCCGGTGCTCGCCGTGTCCGCCGCCTTCGGGGCCTTCTCCTCCGCCATCGCCACCTTCCAGCGCAGCTGGCGGCCGCGCCCGCTGCTGGCCCTGGTCGTCGCGGGCGGGCTCTCGGTCTCCACCTTCCTCGGCTATCTCGCCGCCTCGCACACCGTGCTCTTCGTCGTGCTGCTCGGCGCCTGGACCCTGCTCGCGGGGCTGTGCTGGGCGGTCGGACCGGTCTCCGGCCTGATCGGCACCCAGACGGTCGCGGTGATGCTGGTGACCGTCACACTGCCGACCTCCGTCCTGGGCGCGCTGGCACACGCCGCGCTCATCGCGACCGGCGGCTGCGTCCAGGCCGCGCTCATCGTGCTCTTTCCGATCCGGCGCTGGGGACGGCAGCGGGACGCCCTGGCCGACGCGCTCGCCGCCGAGGCCGACTACGCCCGCCGGCTCCGCCACGACCCGGTGGCGCCCTTCGACCCGCAGCCCCTGATGGACGCCCGACTCGCCTCCCGGGTCAGCCCCCGTCAGGCCCGTCGGCGCCCCGCCCAGCTGCACGGCCCGCGCACCCTCGCCGAGCAGGTCCGCCCGGTGCTCGCCTCGCTCGCCGACCCGGTCGTCGGCGCCCCGATGGAGGGCCCCGAACGGGACCGCGTCCGCGAACTCCTCGGCGCCGCCGCGACCGTGCTGGACGCGGTGGCCACCGCCATCCGGCACGCCCGACCGGTCCGCCTGCCCTCCGACGTCATGGACGTCCTGGAGGTGCCGGTCACCGGCAACATGCTGACCGGACCCGCGCGCCGCTCGGCTACCCGGCTGCTGAGCCTGCTGGCCGACGCCGTCGAAGCCGCCGACGAACCGGTCGAGCCGACCGGCCCCGACACCGACGGCGACCGCCCCCACCTGCTGCGCCCCGCCGTCCACCGGCAGGTCCCGGTGGTCCTGCGGGCCGTACGGCGGGAGCTGCGCTGGTCCTCCTTCGTACTGCGGCACGCGCTGCGCGTGGCGGCGGTCGCCGCGGTCGGCTACCTCGTGGGCACCGCGCTGCCCTTTGGACACGGTTACTGGGCGCCGCTCGCCTCCGTGATGATCATGCGACCGGACTTCGCGCAGACCTACCAGCGCGGCGTCGCCCGCTTCATCGGCACCCTCTTCGGCGTCGCCGTCGGCGGCGGCGTCATCGCCCTGTTCCATCCCGGGCAGTACGTCGACGCGGCGCTGGCCGTCGTCTGCGTCTTCCTGATGTACCTGCTGCTGCGCACCGGTGTCGCGGTCACCTCCGCCTGCGTCGCCGCGTACGTCGTCTTCCTGCTCGGCATCGCGGGTGCCGGCTGGGAGCAGACCGTCCAGGAGCGGGTCGTCCTGACCCTGCTCGGCGGGGTGCTGGCCACCCTCTCGTACGCCGCCTTCCCGGCCTGGGAGACCTCGCGGCTGCGCGACCGGCTGGCGGAGTGGCTCGCGGCCGGCGGCAGGTACGCCACCGCCGTCCTGGACATCCACGCCCGGCCCGCCGAGCGCCGGCCGCGCCGGGTGCGCGAGGCCCTGCTCGACCTGCGCGCGGCGCGCGTCGCCTGGGTGAAGAGCGGGGAGCGCGCCGGAAAGGAGCCGGTGCGGCACCGCGGGCTCTCCCCGGCCGCCGAGGAGGACGCCGAATCCGCCCTGAACACGATGGGCCGCGTCACCATGCTGATGGAGGCCCACCTGCCGGGCCCGGACGCCGAACCCTCGCCGGGCGCCGAGGCGTTCGCCGCCGAGCTGGGACCGGCGGTGGAGCGCGCGGCGCGGGCCGTCCGGGAGGGCGGCGACATGGACTGGGGCGGCCTGCACGACCAACTGGCGGCGTGGGAGGCCGGGGCCGAGGGCAGGGGAGTGGCGCTGCGCGCCGCCGGTCTGCTGGTGGACGCGCTGGACGAGCTCGCGCGGGCGCTGAACCGCACCCGGCGCTGAGCGCGTGTTCCGGTCCGGGCTCCATGTCCCCGTACCGGGCCGGGCGGCATGCACATATGCAACGCCGGTAGGGTGGGTAATCGCCCGTTATTGACGTCATTGCTGTCGTCTGGGGCGCGATGTCGGGGGGATCCGCACGCCGCGCCGCGGGCGTACCCGCAGTCCGAGCCGAAAGCGAGCGAGCGAACTCCTCATGGCCAGCACTTCCTCCGGCGGTACGTACGACATAGGCATCGACCTGGGCACCGCGAACACCCTGGTCTACGCGCGCGGCAAGGGCGTGGTGCTCGACGAGCCGTCCGTGGTCGCCGTCAACGCGGCGGGCGAGGTCATCGCGGTCGGCGCGGAGGCCAAGCGCACCATCGGCCGCACCCCCTCCGGCATCACCGCGATGCGGCCGCTCCAGGAAGGGGTGATCGCCGACTTCGACGCCGCGGAGCGGATGCTGCGGGGGCTGCTGAAGAAGGCGCTGCCCGGCCGCCGGTTCTCCCGCCCGCGCGTGGTGATCTGCGTGCCGTCGGGCATCACCGGCGTCGAGCGGCGCGCGGTCATCGACTCGGCCAAGCGCGCCGGCGCCCGCGAAGTGCAGCTGATCGAGGAGCCGATGGCGGCGGCCATCGGGGCCGGGCTGCCGGTCGCGGAGCCGGTGGGCTGCATGGTGGTGGACATCGGCGGCGGCACGACCGAGGTCGCGGTGGTCTCGATGGGCGGCCTGGTCACCGCCCAGTCGGTACGGGTCGCGGGCGACGCGATGGACGCGGCGATCCTGGCGTACGTCAAGAAGAAGCACGCGCTGGACATCGGGGAGCGCACCGCCGAGGACATCAAGATCGCCATCGGCTCGGCGCTCTGGACGCCGGCGGAGCCCCGCCTGCCGGAGCCGCCCGCCGAGAACGCCGACACGGACACCGACGCGGACGCTGCCGAGGACGCCGACACGGACACCGACGTGGACGCCGACGCCGACGCCGACGCGGAGACCACCGTGCCGGTACGCCTCGACTCCTTCACCGTTCGCGGCCGGGACCACGTCAACGGCCTGCCGCGGGTCCAGGAGATCACCGCGGAGGAGGTCCGGCAGGCGCTCGCCGAGCCCGTCGACGCGATCGTGCAGGCCGTCCGCCGCACCCTGGACGCCTGCCCGCCCGAGCTGTCCGGGGACGTCATCGAGCACGGCATCGCGCTCACCGGCGGCGGCGCGCTGCTGCGCGGCCTGGACCGGCTGCTCGCCCGCGAGACCGGCGTGCCCGTCGTGGTCGCCGAGGACCCGCTGAACTGCGTCGTGGCGGGCACCGGCCGGTGCGTGGACGAGTTCGCCGCCCTGCACGGACTGCTGGCGGACGCCAAGAACCTGCCGCGGCGGACCGTACGCCTCTGAGCGGGCCGGCCGGTTGAGCGACCGCGCGGTCAACTCCCTTGCCCGCGCGGCCGACCGGCGTGCCCGCATGCCGTACGGAGCGTGGCGGACGGGCCGCCGGAAGGTGTCCACCGATCGGACGGTTCCGCCCGCTCCACGGCCCGAATAGGCCTCTACCTGCGGCGACATGACCTGGCGTCAAGGAGTGATCAAGTCCGGTTATGCTGAGACCGGCTCAGCGTACTGGCAGTTACCACTGGTGATCTGTGTGCCGACGCTGCCCTCAGTGCTGCGCCCGAGGACTTCCCCGTATCTTTTTGATTGGTTGAAGGTGCTGATGGTTCGAGAAGGATCGTCGCCCGGCGGCCTGCGACCGGCTTCGGCGTTCGTGTGGATACTGCCGGCGGCGCTCACCGTGATCGCCGCCGTCGTCACCGCCGTGCTCGTCCCCTCCGACGCGCGGACGCCGGTCCTGTGGACCGGCGGGGTCGCCACCGTCGCCGTGGCGCTCCTCGCCGCCGAGACCGCCCGCCGCGGCCGGGCCCTGGACGAACTCCGCCGCAACTCCCGGACACAGGCCGAGGTGCTCGCCCGCCAGGAGGCCGTGACCGTACGGCTCGCCGAGGAGCTGCTGCCCGAGGTCGTCCACCGGCTCGGCCAGGCGGAGTTCCCCGAGGACGTCCTCGCCTCGATGACCGAGCGGCTGGCGCAGGAGGTCCGCGAGGCCGGGCTGACCCCCGAGTTCACCGCGGCCCACCAGGCGGTGCTGCGCTCCGTCCTGGAGGCGGTCGTCGCCGAGGAGGACCTGCGCGAGTCCGCCCAGCGCGCCTTCGTGAACATCGCCCGCCGCGTGCAGGCCATCGTCCACCAGCAGGCGCAGGAACTGCGCGACATGGAGGACCGGCACGGCCGGAACCACGAGGTCTTCGGCGACCTGCTGCGACTGGACCACGGCACCGCGCTGATCGGCCGACTGGCCGACTCCATCGCCGTACTGGGCGGCGCCCGCCCCGGCCGCCAGTGGAGCCGCGCCGTCCCGCTGTTCAGCGTGCTCCGCGGCGCGATGTCGCGGATCATCGACTACCAGCGCGTCGAACTGCACTCCGTCACCGAGGTCGCCGTCGTCGGCCAGGCCGTCGAGCCGCTCATCCACGCGCTCGCCGAGCTGCTGGACAACGCCACCCGCTACTCCCCGCCGCAGACCCGCGTCCACCTCACCGCGGTCGAGGTGCAGTCCGGCATCGCCGTCGAGATCGAGGACGGCGGCGTCAGCATGAGCGAGGAGGCCCGCAGCCGGGCCGAACGGATGCTCCAGCAGGCCCAGGAGGGCATCGACGTCAACGACCTGGGGGAGTCCCCGCGGCTCGGCCTCGCCGTCGTCGGCCGGCTGGCCCAGGCGTACGACTTCCAGGTGTCGCTGCGCCCCTCGGCGTACGGCGGCGTGCGCGCCGTCCTCATCGTGCCGCAGGACCTGATCACCACGGCGCCCGCCACCGGCCGCGCGCACGGCATCGGCGCCTCCTCCGGCCCGCTCGACGAGCGCACCGAGCACCCGACGCTCCCGCGGCAGCCCACCGGCCCCGTGCCTTCGGCGCCCGCTGCGCCCGCTGCGCCCGCTGCGCCCGCTGCGCTGCCCCGATCCGAGAACGTGCAGGAAGACGTACCCGTGGTGACCGAGCGGACCGCAAACGGGCTGCCGCAGCGGCGCCGCAAGTCCCGCGCCACCGCGCCGGCTCAGCCCGCGGCGCAGGCGCCCACCGCCCCCGACACCGCAGACCAACGGTCCTCCGCGTCGGACGCCGCCCCCGAGGTGCAGCCCGGCATGTGGCTGGCCGCCTTCCAGAGCGGCCTCTCCGGAGAACCGGGCGGGGCCGCCGGGCCGAAGAGTGACGAGTCGTCGGAAAAGAGTGAGTTGCCATGATTCAGCACCGGGCCAACATGGACTGGATGCTCAAGGACCTGGCGGAGAGCGTCCCGCAGACCCGCAACGTCGTCGTGCTGTCCTCGGACGGCCTGCGAATGGCCCAGTACGGCACGGACACCGACACCGCCGACCGGCTGGCCGCCGCCTGTGCCGGCCTGCAGTCCCTGGCCGGTGCCGTCTCCGCCGAGTTCCCGCACAGTGACGGCAAGATGCGCATGGTCGTCATCGAACTGGACGGCGGCTTCTTCTACTTGATGGCGGCCGGCGCGGGCGCCTACCTCGCGGTGCTGGCCGACGAAGGGGTGGACGCCGGACTGATCGGCATGAAGATGCGCGACCTGGTGGCACGGATCGGCGAGCACCTCAGCAGCCCGCCGCGCGGCGAGGGACCGGCCGCATGAGCGCAGCGGGCCAGGAGTGGGAGGACGAGAGCCCCGAGCGGCTCTATGTGATCACCGGCGGGCGCACCGGCGCCGCCGACACCTTCTCCCTCGACCTGGTCACGCTGATCGTGGCCAAGACCTCCCCGAGACCGGGCGCGCAGCCCGAGCACGCCGCGATCATGCGGCTGTGCCACTCCCCGCTGTCGGTGGCGGAACTCTCCGCCTACCTGAAGCTTCCGGTCAGCGTGGTCACCGTGCTCCTGGGTGACCTGCTGGCCGACGGGCGGGTGGTGGCGCGCGCGCCCGTACCGCCCGCAGAACTTCCGGACCGTTCCCTTATCGAGGCGGTGATCCATGGACTTCAACAGCTCTGAGCCGGCCGCCGGACAGGCGCTCGCCGAGCAGCCCGTGGCCGGTCAGACGTTCGCCGCGGAGCCGGTCGTCGGACCGCGCAGCGAGGACGAACTGCCGGACTCGGCCACGGCCGCGGTCAAGGTGGTGATCGTGGGCGGCTTCGGGGTCGGCAAGACGACCCTGGTCGGTGCCGTCAGCGAGATCCGTCCGCTGACCACTGAAGAAACGATGACCCAGGCCGGCGTCGGCGTCGACGACACCCTGGGCATCGAGCGCAAGACCTCCACGACCGTCGCGATGGATTTTGGGCGCATCAGCCTCAACAAGGAACTGGTGCTCTACCTCTTCGGCACGCCCGGCCAGCAGCGCTTCTGGTTCCTGTGGAACGGCCTGTTCGACGGCGCGCTCGGTGCGGTCGTCCTGGTCGACACCCGCCGCCTGGAGGTCAGCTTCGACGTCATCGGACGCCTGGAGGAGCGCGGCGTCCCCTTCGTCGTCGCCGTCAACTCCTTCCCCGACGCGCCGACGTACCCCGTCGAGGAGTTGCGCGGCGCCCTCGACCTGCCGCCGGAGGTCCCGATCGTGAACTGCGACGCCCGACTGCGCACCTCCAGCCGGGACGTCCTGATGACGCTCATGCACTACCTGCACGGCCTCGCCGCCGCGGGGACCTGAGTCCCCGTAACGCGGCGCGCCGCAAGGGCCCGGACCGGCATCACCGTCCGGGCCCTCGGTCGTGTTGCGGACGGGCGAGCAATGGGTCGTGCTGCTGGTTCTGGGTCGTGTTGCGGGCGGGTCGGCCCTCGGTCGTGCCGCGGGCGGGTGGCCCCGTCGCCCCGCCGTCGACGCCCGGCACCGGGTGAATCGGCCGGAGTGCCGACACTCGTGGACGCCATCCCGGGGAACCCCGAAAGACACACCGGGTCGAATACAACCCTTCCCAGGCATATGAGTGTCATATCTCGTGGACCCACTGACTCAGGGACCAAACGCTCATCCTGGGGGAAGGAAACACCATGCGTACCTCTCGTCCCGCGCGTCGCCGTACCGCCGTCATCGGCACGGCCGCTGCCGCACTCCTCACCGTCACCGCCGCCCTCCCGGCCTTCGGCGCCACCACCACGCCGCCGCCCGTCCGGCCGGCGGCGCAGACGGCGGCCCAGCCGGCGCGCGGCGGCAGCCCCGAATCGACCGTGGACCGGGTCGCGGACTTCTACGGCGCGTACATCGACGCCGTGTACGACGAGGACGGCACGCTCGCCAGTCAGTTGCGGACCCACTACCTCCGCGCCGACCTGCGCAAGCGCCTCGCGACCTGGGAGTCCAAGAACCACGCCGACGGCGTCCTGCGCGCGCAGAACGTCCCGGTCAAGTGGTCCGTCTCCTACGACGGTTCCGGCACCGGCAGCGCGTACACGATCGTCACCCTCACCTGGGACTCGGGCAGCCACCCGAGCACCTCCCGGGTAGCGGTCCGCAGCTCCCTGGAGACCCGCCAGATCACGGACATCAAGGAGGCCCCGGCGGCACCGGCGAGGTGACGTACGGGCCGGGACCGGACCGGTCCGGCCCTTCACGGGGAGTGCGGGGAGTGCGGGGGGCCGCCGGTGGGTGGCGGCGGGTCTCCGTCCTGCGTACGGTCGTCGGTTCGGTCCAGGTCCTGCGTACCGTCGTCGGTTCGGTCCGTGTCCCGCGTACGGTCGTCGGTTCGGTCCTCGTCCCGCGTGTGGTTGTTCGTGCGGTTCGTGCGGTTCGTGCAGTGCGTGCGGTTCGTGTCCCGGGTGGGCGGTGCCGGGCCCGCGCGCCGTTCGGACCGGGGCGCGGACCGGGGCACGGACCGGGCCACGGGCCGCAGGTGATGGACGTGGCGGACGTGCCCGGCCCGGCGTACCCGCGGGAACACATGACGCTCGGGATGGTCGTGGAAGTGCCGCCCCAGCAGCGCCCCGCCGAACACCACGAAGCCGACCCCGACCAGCCAGCACTCCACGATCAGTACGGTGCCCACCGCCCCGTAGCTGACCGCGTTGCTCACGATGAGCGGTGCGAACACCAGGTAGGAGAAGGCCCGCAGCCCGGTCAGGCCCGCCATGGTCGCGACCGCGCCCGGTAGCAGCGCCCGCCATGCGACCTGCTCACCGAGCAGGAAACGCTGGCCCCACCAGAAGAACAGCACGCCGGCGAGGAGGTTCAGCACGATCCGCAGCGGCTCAGGGAGGGCGCCGCGGGACTGCACCTCGGCGTAGAGGTAGGCCATCAGGACGATCAGCCAGACGGTCTGCCGCCAGGCCCGGTGCCACGGCCCGACCGACAGGCTCCAGGTCTTCTCGTACCCGGTCTGCACGCTGCCCGCGAAGCTCAGCCCGAAGACCGCGAGGGCGACCAGGCTGACCGCACTCGTGGTGGCGACTGCCTGCCGCGGCGCGGTGAAGACACTCTCCACCGCGTCCGCCGAGCGGCCGGACAGCGCCATGCCGTCGACCAGCCAGAGCGCGAACCCACGGTGTCGTACCGGATCGGCCGCGGCGACCACGATCAGCAGCGGTACGAGCGTCACCAGCCCCAGCGCGCCGAAGCCCATGGAACGGTGCAGCAGCTCCAGCTCGCTGCCGCGCTCCCGGAACCGCCCGATCTGCAGCCGATGCCGGACGCGCCGCACCATACGGAGGCGGTGCCGGTGCCGGGGCCGGGGCCGGCGCGGCTCCGGGGCGTCACCCGGCGCGACGGACTCGGGACCCACGGACCCAGGCCCCGCAGGTCCGATCGGCCCAGGGCCCGTGGGCTCAGGCCCCGCAGATCCGGTCGGCTCTGGGCCCGTGGGCTCAGACCCTGTGGCGTCCCGGCCCATGTGTTCGGAGCTCCTGTGCTCAGGCTCTGCGGACTCAAGGCCCGTGCACTCGGGACTCCTGCGCTCGGGTCCTGCCGGCTCAGGCCCCACGGACCCAGGCCCCGCAGGTCCGGTCGGCTCGGGACCCGTGGGCTCAGGACCCGCCGTCATGCGCCCCCACCACCGTCCCTCTCACTCCTCCATCGAGACCACGACCTTGATGTCGTCATCATGCGCCGAGAACGCCTCCTCCGCGCGGGCGAGCGGCACCCGCCGGGTGATCATGCGGGCCAGCCAGTCGTGGTCGGCGGCGGCGAGCGCGTCGGCCGCCTGCCGGTAGTGCCGCAGGTTGGCGTTGACCGAACCCACCACCGCGTCGTTCGCCAGCACCAGATCCCGGTTGACGGTGCCCGCGTCGATGGTGAGCTGCCGGCCGGCCGGGGAGACGCCCGTCAGACACACGATCCCGTACGCGGCCGTCCCCGCCATCGCGTCGAAGACCAGGTGACCGGCGCCCGTGGCCTCGATGACCACGTCCGGGCGGAGCTCCTCGGTGACCTGGTCGATGTCCTCACTGTGGTACGTCGCCCCCAGGTCACGGACCAGCTGCGGCTTGGGCCCGCCGATCACCCGGTCCAGTACGTGCACGTCGAGCCCCCGCTGTACACCGAGGAGCGCGGCCAGCAGCCCGATGGGCCCCGCGCCGGTCACCAGGGCCCGCCGGGGCTCGAACCACGAGCGGTTCCCGACGCGTTCCACCTGTTCCCACGCCTTGGCCACCACGGTGGTGGGCTCCATGAGCACCCCCACCCGACGCAGTCCGGGGTCGAGCCGCACCGCGTAGTCGGTCTCCACCGTCCACACCTCGCTCGCGTACCCGTCCCGCTCCTTGATCCCCCGTTCGGTGTAGCGCCCGTTCCGGCACATGTCGAACTCGTCCCGCGCGCACGCCCCGCACGGTTCGGGGTCGGGCCGGCGGACCACCCCCACCACCAGGTCACCGCGTGCGAACCCGCTCCCGGGTGGCGCCTCGCGCACCCGCCCGAGCGACTCGTGCCCGAGGACGAGCCGGTCCCGCCCCGGCGGCGGTGCCCCGTAGTCGCCGGACGCGATCTCCTTGTCGGTACCGCACACCCCGACGTCGAGGCCGTCCACCAACAGTTCGCCCGCCCCGGCCACCGGATCGGGCACCTCGCGCACCTCCAGCGACCCCGGCTGCAACGGTCGAATGGTCAGCGCACGCATGCTCAACGCCCTTTCGTCGTTCCGTCACGGTCCGCCCGGCGGCCGCTCCGCCGCCGGGCGGGCCCTGCCGAGTACCCGCCGCGCCGCACCCCCAGACCGGCATGGAGCACCCATCCCCTCATTCACCTCCGAACCGCCCGCGCCGTCACCCCCACACGCCGCCACCGCTCGACGAACCCACGGGAGGAGGGGCGGTGTCACTCGGGTGGGGGCGGGGACTCGCGGTGGAGGGTTTCGTGCGCGAGGGCAGGGGGCTTCGTCGGCCGGGGGCAGAGGGGGCTTCGCCGGCCGAGGCAGAGGGCGGCCGGGGCAGGGGGCGGCCGGGGCAGGCAGAGGGCGGTCGGCCAGGACAGAGGGCTTCGCCGGCCGACCAGGCAGGGGCAGGAAGCAGGTACGGGCGACAGGTACGGGCAGCAGGAGTACGGACAGCAGGGGTACGGGCCGCCGGAGTACGGACAGCCGGGGTACGGGCAGCCGGGGTACGGGCAGCCGGGGTACGGGCAGCAGAGGTACGGGCCGGCTTGCGGGCTCTACCCGGCCAGCGCCGACCGGGCGGCAGCGAGGGCCTGCTCGGCGTAGCCGCGGCCGAAGAGCACCGCGTGGACCAGCAGGGGGAACAACTGATGCAGGCCGATACGGTCGCCCCAACCGTCCGCCAGCGGCGCGGCTTCCTGGTAAGCGTCCAGAACCCGATCCAGATGAGGGCAGCCGAACAGGTGCAGCATGGCCAGGTCCGTCTCGCGATGGCCGCCGTGCGCGGCCGGATCGATCAACCAGACCCGGTCGTCGGCGCCCCACAGCACGTTGCCGTTCCACAGGTCACCGTGCAGCCGGGCGGGCGGCTCGGCCGGGCCCGCGAGCTCAGGGAGCCGGGCCGCGACCTCCTCGACCACGGCCGCCTCGGCGGGACGTACCGTCCCTTCGTCGACGGCGCGGCGCAGGTAGGGGAGGAGGCGGTGCTCGGCGTACCACTCGGGCCAGTCGGTACCGGGGACGTTACGCATCGGGGCGAGCCCGATGGCGGCGTCCCGCGGGCCGTCGGGCGGCGGAGCGCCGAACGCGGGTGCGCCGGCGGCGTGCAGGGCGGCCAACTCCCGGCCGAACCGGTCGGCGGCCGCCACGCTCGGCCGTCCGGACGCCACGCGGTCGATCACCAGCCAGCGCCCGTCCCGGCCGTGCACCGCAGGGACCCGGACGGTGTCGGCTCGGGCCAGCCACCGCAGCCCGGCCGCTTCGGCCGCCACCGCGCCGTCGCTGTCACCACGCTTGACGACCACCACGCGCCCGTCGTCGAGCGTGACCTCGGCAAGCGCCCCCGACAGCCGCGGCTCCCCACGGACCGCCCGCCCGGTGAGCCGGGCCGCCACCTCTCCCGGGCCTTCCCCGCCCGCGGCCGCCGTACCGCCGCTCACGCGCTGTCCAGCCGCTCGCGCACCCAGTCGAGCAGCCCGGGCACCGCAGCCTCGATCATGCCCAGCACCTCGTCGAACCCCTCCGGCCCGCCGTAATACGGATCGGGAACTTCCAGCCCGCTGCCCCTCTCGGCGGCCTGCGAGCCGCTGACCGCCCGCGGGTCGAAGGATCGCAGCAGTCGCACCCGCGATACATCCGCCACCTGCCGGCGCAACGCCTTCTCATGACCGTGGTCCATCGCCACGAACAGGTCGGCATCCCTGTGCTCGGCACCGATCTGCGCCGCGACGTGCCGGGTGGGATAACCGTGCCGAGCCAGCACCTCACCGGCCCGCTCGTCAATGGGCTCGCCGACATGCCACGGCCCGATGCCGACGCTGCTGACCCGCACTGCTGCATCCAGCCCGGCCCGCCGCAGATGCTCGCCGAAGACCAGCGCAGCCGACGGCGACCGGCAGATGTTCCCGCTACAAACGAAACAGATGTGCACACCCCCACCGTACGATCACCCCGCCCCCCACCGGCCGGCTACACCGCCCCACACCCCCACCCAACAAAAAAAGCCCTCCCCAAGGGAGGGCCTTCCGGAGCGCCCCCGGCAGGACTCGAACCTGCGGCCAAGTGCTTAGAAGGTGTTGGAGTCTTAGCGCTGTGCTCACCTGCATGCCTGCCGCTGCGCTGCCGCCGAGTGCGGAGCGGAGGAATATGCGAGACGATAAGCGCATCAAACGCTCCACTTGCGACAAAGAGGTGCATTATGCGCAGGAAAGTAGCTAAGTCCTCGCCTATTCCCCTGCTCGTGAGGGTGGGCGCATCCGCAGTCCTCCTCGGCGGGCTAGCTGCGACAGGCACGGCATCCACAGCCGCCGCCAGTCCTGCATACAAGCAGCCAGCAGCCGCGAGGTGCGACATTCCCTGCCCGCCTGGGACGGAGCCGACGTTCTTCGTATCGGCCGGCGAGGGAAAGGAATGTGTGTGTCTCTGATGCGTGTACTGCTGAGGCGGCCTGTCATTACAGGCAGGCCGCCTCGTCCGCTCAGTGAGGGAGCGGCGAACTCTCGACGCGCTGTGCGCCGCGTCTGATGCCAGGTCGCCTCTTCGGATGGCGATCTGCTGAGAACGTCACCGCGTATTCACCGTGTCCACCCGCAGAAACCCGGTGACAGTCGGACAGCATCGGACCCTCCCCGCGATCACCGAGGGAGGGTCCGATGCCCTTCTTCGGGCTGGTGCACGTACGCTGACCAGCAAAAAGACCCTCCCCAAGGGAGGGCCTTGCGGTGCGCCCCCGGCAGGACTCGAACCTGCGGCCAAGTGCTTAGAAGGCACCTGCTCTATCCACTGAGCTACGGGGGCCGGGCGTGAACGTGGATCACGGACCGCGGACCAGGATAGGGGGCCGCGTGCCTCGTCCCGGTTGCTTCACCTCCGTGGCACGTTGTGGAGGTTCGGTGAAGCGGTCCCGATAATCGCAGGCAGGTACGAATTCTGCACCGGTTTTGGCGCCTCACGGGACGGGTGTTGTGCACTCGTTATGCCTGAGCCCCTCCTGTCGCGGGCGCCCCACGCGTCACACGTACCGTTTTGCGTGGGTTCGCGCGGCGCGCACATGGGGCTATACGCTTCAAAAAGCCGTCGAAATTGGGCATTCTTCACATGTGGCGACCTTGGACGTAGGACCCCGGATCATCGACGCGCTCTCCGTGCTGCGTGACCGCGTCGCCGCCGCGCGCTTCCCGCTGCCGCTTCCAGGGGCCGCGCGCGCCCGCCGCGATCGCGCCGAACTCCTCGCTCATCTCGACGACTATGTGATGCCCCGATTGCACGCTCCTCAGGCACCGCTCCTGGCGGTCGTCGGCGGGTCCACCGGTGCCGGGAAGTCCACGCTCGTCAATTCCCTCGTCGGCCGCCACGTCACGGAAGCGGGCGTGCTGCGACCCACGACGCGTACGCCCGTCCTCGTGTGCCACCCCGACGACCGGCACTGGTTCACCGGCTCCCGTGTCCTGCCCGATCTCGTGCGCGTATGGATGCCCGAACAGGGCGGCACCGGGAACCACCCGTATGGGGAGGGGTCCTGCGCAAGCGATTTCTACGGGGACGAAGCGGGCGTGGGCGGCTGCGCATACGAGGGCGAGGAGGATGACGGCGGCGCCGCCTCGGAGGGCGACGGGCCCTCGCCGCTGCGTATCGAGACGGACCGGGGCGTCCCCCGAGGGCTCGCCCTCTTGGATGCTCCGGACATCGACTCCCTCGTGGCACGCAACCGCGAGCTCGCCGCCGAACTCATCTGCGCGGCGGACGTGTGGGTGCTGGTCACCACGGCCTCGCGGTACGCCGACGCCGTCCCCTGGCACCTGCTGCGCACCGCCAAGGAGTACGACGTCACGCTCGTCACCGTGCTCGACCGGGTCCCGCATCAGATCGCGCCGGACATCACGGACCGGTACGCCGCCCTGCTGAACCGCGCGGGCCTCGGTGACGTGCCGCGCTTCACCATCCCCGAGCTGCCCGAGTCGGCGGGCGGCGGCAGCGGTCTGCTGCCGGCCACCGCCGTCGCCGCGCTGCGCGCCTGGCTGGAGCGGCACGCCGAGGACCCGGTGGCCCGGGAGGCGGCGGCCGCCCGCTCCGTGACGGGGGCGATCGCCTCGCTGCGTGGCCGGCTGCCCGCGCTGGCGGGCGCCTCCGCCGCCCAGCACGCCGCTGCGGTCCGGCTGGCCGACCGGGTCGACGAGGCGTACGAGAAGGCCTCCGGGCGGGTACGGGACGCCGTGGCCGGCGGTGACGTCCTCTCCGGCGACGCCCGCGCCGACTGGCGTGACCATGCCCTCGGCGGCCGCCCCGACGAACTCCTGGACTCCCTCACCCGCGGCCTCGCCTCCCTCTTGTGCTGCGCGGTCGAGGAGGCGGACGAGCGGACGGTGGAGGCCTGGCGCCGCGATCCGGCGGCGGCCGGGCTCGGCGTATCGGGGCAGGGCGCCTCGGTACACGAGGGAGCACCCGGGCGCAGCGCCTCAGAGGAGGCGAGTACCGCCGGGCGGCTGGACATTCTTGCGCGGCGTTGGCGCCGCTGCCTGGAGGAACTGGCGGAGGAAGAGGCGCGCGAGGCACGGGCTGCACGGGAAGCGGCCGGAGACGCCCGCGGACTGCTCGGCGGCGTACGAGGGCTGTCACGGGAGGCGCGCGGCGTACCCGGAGAGCCGCGCGGCCCGGAGCGTACGGGGGCCACGGTCTCCGAAGAGGCAGCGGCGCTGCTGGCCACCTCCTTGCTGGGCGGCCGCCGGGCCCGTACGGCGGGCGAGAACCTCGCCGAACTGCTCGGCGCCCACGGAGCGCTGCGGCTGCGCGACAAGGGGGGCGCGTTGCTCGACACATATCTGGAGCGGGCACTGGCCGCCGAACGCGAGCGCCGGCTGGCCCCACTGGACGAACTGACCGTGCCGCCGGACCAGCAGGCCGGGCTGATCGCCGCGCTGTCGGTCCTGCGCACGGCCCTGGCCGCCGAACGCGGCCCGGTGCCGGAGGGGGCGATGGCGGGATGACGGGGTGACGGGACGCTTCGGCCGGTAGCGATTCGGAAGCGAAGACGTCTGGGGCGACGCTGGTCACAACGGCCGTCGGTGAGGTTGAAGACTCTGCTGGTGCGTACGGAAAGGGCTTCTGGTGAGCGGTGAGCACGAGGGCGCGGACGGCGGCGCTACACGAAGGAGCGGCTGGGACGACGGACTCATCGCACGCCGGGCCGGCGAGGAACGGAGCGGGGGGCCGACCGCTCGACGGGCGGTGGAGGAACGGAGTGGCGAGGGCATCGGTGGGGGTGGCGTCAGTGCCGGTGTCGATGATGGCGGTGATGTCGGTAGTGCCGGGCCTGTGCGTCATGCCGGCGCGGCGGAGGGATACCGTGCCGTGTCGGAGAGCGATCGCGTCGTACCGGAGGTCGCCCCTGCGGCACCGCCGCCCGCCCCTGCGGTACCGGGGCCCGCCCCTGTCGCTGCACGGCTCGCCTCGGGTGGGGGAGTGGTGGGGCCGACCACTGAGGAGACGCGGGATGCCGCCCCCTCCTACGAGCCTTACGAGTCCCGCGAGCCCTACAAGTCCAACGAGTCCCACGGACCGCATGGGTCCTACGGGCACGTTTCGTCCGTGCGGCGCACCGTCGAGGACGAGCTGCAGCCCCGTATCGATGCGCTGCGTGAGCTGATCGGGTTGTCCCGGACGCGGCTGGACGGGCGGACGCTGGACGAGGCCGGGCAGGTGCTGGACGCGGCGGACGAGCGGGGCCGGCTGTCGGGCGAGCACACGGTCGTGGCGATCGCCGGGGCGACCGGCAGCGGCAAGTCTTCGCTGTTCAACGCGCTCGCCGGCGCCCCGTGTTCGAAAGTGGCCGCGCGTCGGCCGACCACGTCGCAGCCCGTGGCCTGCGTGTGGCCGGGCGACCGGGCGGGAGCCGAGGCCCTGCTGCACCGGCTGGAGATCCC
Source organism: Streptomyces niger (assembly GCF_000718305.1). Taxonomy (GTDB): domain Bacteria; phylum Actinomycetota; class Actinomycetes; order Streptomycetales; family Streptomycetaceae; genus Streptomyces; species Streptomyces niger. The sequence continues at coordinate 181,947 of NZ_JOFQ01000011.1, read as the reverse complement.
CGTATCGCGGCGGTTCATCCCCGGCGCGGCGGTCGGGCCGGACGCCGGTCAGGGCGCAGGGTCGGGGGTGGCCCTGGACACCGGGCAGGGCGGCGGCCCCGCGGCCGACCACGACCTGCGCGGACTCGTACTGCTCGACCTGCCGGACCACGACTCGGCTGCCGTCGGGCACCGCGCCCAGGTCGACCGGCTGCTGAAGATCGTGGACGCAGTCATCTGGGTCGTGGATCCCGAGAAGTACGCGGATGCGGTGCTGCACGAGCGGTACCTGCGCCCGTTGGCGGGCTACGCCGAGGTGACGTTCGTAGTGCTCAACCAGGTGGACCGGCTGCCCGGCGACGCCGCTGACCAGGTGGTCGACGATCTACGGCGGCTGCTCGACGAGGACGGGCTGGCGCTCAGCGAACACGGCGAGCCGGGCGCCACGGTGCTCGCGCTGTCCGCGGCGACCGGAGAAGGGGTCGGGGAACTACGGGACATGCTGCGGGAGTTCGTCGGGGAGCGGGGCGCGGCGGTGCGCCGCCTGGCCGCGGACGTGGACGCGGCGGCGGAACGGCTGCAGCCCGTATACGTGGCGGACGGTCAGGTCGGCCTGACCGAACAGGCCCGTGAGGACTTCGAGGAACGACTCGCCGAGGCCGTGGGCTCCGCGGCGACCGGGCGCGCCGCGGAACGTGACTGGCTGCGCCACGCGGAACGCGCCTGCGCCACCCCGTGGGTACGCCTCCGGAACTGGCGCGCGGACGCCGCGAGACGCAAGGAAGCCGCTGCCGTTGGGCCGCGCGGCCCGCTCACGGGAGAGGCGACGGGCGCACGCGCATACGGGCAGGCCCGCGTGAGCGGACAGGCCCATGTGAGCGGGCAGGCCCACGTGTACGGGCAAGCTCATGTGTACGGGCAAGCGCATGTGTACGGGCCGGCCGCTGCGTCGCCGAGGACCTCCAGCCCGTGCGATGCCTCCAATGCCAATGCCAATGCCTCTAATACCTCCAATGTCTCCAGAGCACCCGTGCCGTCCGTGCCGTCCGTGCCGTCCGTGCCTTCCGCGCGCTCCGCGCCGGTCGCGGCAGTTGTACCGGTCGGCTCCGGCGCGCAGACTTCGCGGCCCCTTACGGAGCAGGCCGTGCGGGCCATGGCGAGCGAGGCGGCGCGGGGACTGCCCGTGCCGTGGGCGCAGGCTGTACGGGAGGCGGCTGACAAGGGAGCGCTCGGGCTGCCGGAAGCGCTGGACCGGGCGGCGGAGGCGGCCGACGAGGCGCTGCAGGCCGGGCCGCCGGCGAAACCGCGGTGGTGGACCGTGGCCGCCGCGGGACAGGGACTGCTCGTCGGACTCCAGGTGCTGGGCGTGCTGTGGTTGATCGGCCTGCTGTGCGGGGTGGACCGGGCGCCCGGCGGGGCAGGCTGGCTGCCGGCACTGACGCTGCTCACGGTCGGTACGGTCGGCGGGCCCGCGTTGTCCTGGCTGTGCGGGGTGGCCGCACGTGGTCCGGCGCGGCGGTACGGACAGGACGCCGAGCGGGAGTTGCGGGCCGCGGCTGCCGGGGCCGGGCGGGCCCGGGTGCTGGAGCCGGTCGCGGCCGAACTGCTGCGGTACCGGGAGGTGCGTGAGCAGTACGCGGTGGCGGCGGGCGCGTGAGCGCGTGAGCGCGTGAGCGCGTGAGCGCGTGACCGACGGGGTGATCGTCGGGGGACGCTGGAAGCGAGCGGCTGACACCCGCGCCCCCGACACCCGGCACCGGACACCTACCCCCCCCGACACCCGGCACCGGACACCCGCGCCCCCGACACTCGGTCCCCACACCCGCCCGCGAAATCGGCCGCGAAACCGGCCGCTCGGACCACAGCCCGTGGCTCCGCTCGGGCTGCTGCTCACCCATACGAGTGACGGACTTTTCCCCATGACCCCCGTTCGCCCCCGTTCAGCCTCCGGCGGGCGTCCTGTCCCGTGTCCCGTTCGCTGGTTGTCCACAGCCCCCGACGCGTTTTCGCGAATCCGTGCAGCATGGATTTCACGACGCGGCCGATGGCGGGCTCGGAGCTCGCCGAGGTGAACGGAACGGCCGCGACAGAACGGCAACGGGGGAATTGACGATGACCGACACGATGGTGACGTTGACGGGGAATGCGGCGACGGCGGTGGAGCACCGCTATACGAAGGACGGCGCGGCAGCGGCGAGGTTCCGGATGGCGTGCACGCCGCGCCGGTTCGACAGGGAGCAGGGCCGCTGGACGGACGGCCCCACGAGTTTCTACACCGTGCGGGCCTGGCGCGCCCTCGCCGACAACCTCGCGGCCTCGGTGGCCGTCGGCGAACCACTCCTCGTACGGGGGAGGTTGACGGTGCGCGAGGGGGAGAATCCACCGGAGCGCGGTGGCGGTCGTTGGTTCGCGGCGGAGGTCGATGCCGTATCGATCGGACACGATCTCACCCGCGGCACCGCCGCCTTCCGCCGCGCCGCCCGGGCGACGGCCTTCTCTGGCATGGACGTCGACGCGGCCACCTCCGCCTCGACACCCACACTCACGCCGACACCCGCATCCGACCCCAAGTCCACACCCGCATCCGACCTCAGGCCCACACCCGCATCCGATCCCAAGCCCACACCCGCATCCGACCGCAGGCCCACACCCACATCCGACCCCGAGCCCACACCCGCATCCGGTCTCAAGCCCACACCCGCGTCCCCAGGCACAGCCGCATTCGGAAGTTCCGCCGCAGAGACCGGCGATGAGGCGCGGGCCATGACAACTGGCGGCCACCGCCCGGAAAGTGGTGTCTTCACGAGCGGAACTGGGCGCTCCGGAGAGGGAAATGACGAATCACTGGCCGGAATCGATGCTTCCGCGGTGGGAAGTGATTCGCCGGAGAAGGTGTCAGTGTCCTGAATTATCCCCGGGGATTTGTCGATAATCCCAGGTCAGCGGCGCCTTGTTCGGTAACGATTGCGATTCGGATCGCTTGTCTCACGGCATCACTGGGGACGCTGTTGCGCTCGCTCTCTAGGATCCACGAGTGACTCACGGGGGCTGATCATCACGAGTGACTCACGGGGGCTGTTCGTTCCGTTCAGCTGTTGAGTTCTCGGTTCTTTCCGGCGAGGCCACCTCCCAATCGACCTGCCTCGCCCAGAGGGGAATTTCATGATTTCTGTGAAGAGGCGCGGTGCGGCCCGCCTTGCCGCCGCGGTCCTGGCCTCGGGCCTTGCCGCGGCGGGCGCGATAGCCACCGCGGGGCCTGCTGTCGCGGATGACGCGCCCCCGGCGCACAGCGGCGTCACCGCCACGCTCGGCGGCCTGAAGGTCTACGACCAGGCCGTCATCCACGACAACGGCCGGAACCAGAAGATCGGTGCCGGGCTCTTCGAGATGGCTGTCGACAAGGGCGGTGCGCTCCAGACGTACTGCATCGACATCCACAACCCGACGCAGAACCAGGCCAAGTACCAGGAAGTGCCCTGGAGCCAGTCGTCGCTGCACAACAACAGCGACGCCGGCAAGATCCGCTGGATCCTGCAGAACTCCTACCCGCAGGTGAACGACCTGGCCGCGCTCGCGCAGAAGGCCGGTGCCGGGACGCTCACCGAGAAGACCGCGGCGGCCGGTACGCAGGTCGCGATCTGGCGCTTCTCCGACCACGTCAAGGTCGACGCGGTCGACCCGGCGGCGGAGAAGCTGGCGGACTACCTGGAGAAGAGCGCGCAGAACCTGGAGGAGCCGACCGCCTCCCTGACGCTCGACCCGCCGGCCGTCTCCGGCAAGTCCGGCAGCAAGCTCGGCCCGGTCACGGTGCACACCAACGCGCAGAGCGCGACGGTCACCCCGGCGGCGGACGTCCCGTCCGGCGTGAAGGTCGTCGACAAGAGCGGCAAGCCGGTCACCAGCGCGCCGAACGGCTCGCAGCTGTTCTTCGACGTGCCGGCCGGCGCGGAAGACGGTTCCACCTCGCTGACCGTCCAGGCCGCCACGAAGGTGCCGGTCGGTCGCGCGTTCACCGGCGTCGGTGAGCACGCCAAGAGCCAGACGCAGATCCTCGCGGGCTCCAGCGAGTCCACCGTCTCCGCCGTGGCCACCGCTTCCTGGGCGAAGCAGGGCGCGGTTCCGGCCGTGACGGCGGAGAAGGACTGCGCGAAGGGCGGCGTCGACGTCACCGCCAGCAACAAGGGTGACGAGGCATTCCACTTCCAGCTCGGCGGCAAGGACTACGAGGTCGCGCCCGGCAAGTCCGAGACGGTGACCGTGCCGGTCGCCGAGGACCAGTCGTACGAGATCACGGTCAAGGGTGACAACGGCTTCTCGAAGAAGTTCACCGGCGTCCTGGACTGCAAGACCGCCGGCAACGGTGGCAGCACCCCGGCCCCGTCCGCGCACCCGAGCCCGGCGTCGGCCGGCGGCACGGGTGGCGACTCGGCCGGTGACACCGGTGGTGACCTGGCCGAGACCGGTTCCAGCAGCGCCACGCCGATGATCGCGGGCGTCGCGGTCGCGCTGGTCGTGATCGGTGGTGCGGCGGTGTTCTTCCTCCGCAAGAAGAAGGCCGGCGTCACGCAGTGACAACGGTGTGACCCGCGGTGAGTAGCCCTCATCGCGAGCAGTAGGCAGTAGCGCAGTAGGCCCGGCCCCGGAGCGCCCCAGGCGCCCGGGGCCGTCGCCTACCCGTAGCCCATCGGCCCGGGCTGCCGCACCCTCGGGGCTCGGGCCGAGGCCGCCCGCGCTTCACGCCGCGCGCCCCAGCGCCTACCCCTCCTCCCCCTCCCCGCGACTCGCCGCTGCCCCGTCCCTGCCCCCGCCCGAGCGAAGCTTCCCGACGATCCTGGCGCTCCCCGACGTCCCCCGACGCCCCTCCGCGCTCCCCAGCGCCACCCCGACCTTTCCCGACCCCCGGGCGCTCTCCGACCCCACGGGCGCTCCCCGACGCCCCTCCGCGTTCCCCAGCGCCACCCCGACCTTTCCCGACGCCCACGGGCGCTCCCCGACGCCCCTCCGCGCTCCCCGGCGTCCCCCGGGCCTCCCTCAGGGGGCCCGAGCGTCCGTGCTCTTCGGTGTGGGGCCGTTACTCGTTTTCGTCGGGGGACCGGCGTACGGCAAGATGGGTAGTACTGCCCACTTCCAGATCCAGACTGCCGGACGGTTTCTCTTGGCTGAGTTCATTTACACCATGCGCAAGGCGCGCAAGGCGCACGGCGACAAGGTGATCCTCGACGACGTCACCCTGAGCATGTACCCGGGCGCCAAGATCGGTGTCGTGGGCCCCAACGGTGCCGGTAAGTCCACGGTTCTGAAGATCATGGCGGGCCTGGAGCAGCCGTCCAACGGCGACGCGTTCCTGTCGCCGGGTTACACCGTCGGGATGCTCCAGCAGGAGCCGCCGCTGGACGAGTCCAAGACGGTGCTGGAGAACGTCCAGGACGGCGCCCGCGAGATCATGGACAAGCTCAAGCGCTTCAACGAGGTCGCCGAGCTCATGGCGACCGACTACAGCGACGCGCTCATGGACGAGATGGGCAAGCTCCAGGAGGACCTGGACCACGCCAACGCCTGGGACCTGGACACTCAGCTGGAGCAGGCCATGGACGCGCTGGGCTGCCCGCCCGGCGACTGGGGCGTCACCAACCTCTCCGGTGGTGAGAAGCGCCGCGTCGCGCTCTGCAAGCTCCTCCTGGAGGCCCCCGACCTGCTGCTCCTCGACGAGCCCACCAACCACCTGGACGCCGAGTCCGTGCAGTGGCTGGAGCAGCACCTCGCGCAGTACGCCGGCACCGTCGTCGCCGTCACCCACGACCGGTACTTCCTCGACAACGTGGCCGAGTGGATCCTGGAGCTGGACCGTGGCCGCGCCCACCCGTACGAGGGCAACTACTCCACCTACCTGGACAAGAAGGCCGCGCGCCTGAAGGTCGAGGGCCAGAAGGACGCCAAGCGGGCGAAGCGCCTGAAGGACGAGCTGGACTGGGTGCGCTCCAACGCCAAGGGCCGGCAGGCCAAGTCCAAGGCGCGCCTGACCCGGTACGAGGAGATGGCGGCCGAGGCGGAGAAGACCCGGAAGCTGGACTTCGAGGAGATCCAGATCCCGCCGGGCCCGCGCCTGGGCAACATCGTCGTCGAGGTCGAGCACCTCTCGAAGGCGTTCGGGGACAAGGTCCTCATCGACGACCTGTCGTTCACGCTGCCGCGCAACGGCATCGTCGGCGTCATCGGCCCGAACGGTGCCGGTAAGACCACGCTGTTCAAGATGATCCAGGGGCTGGAGTCCGCGGACTCCGGTTCGATCAAGGTCGGCGACACGGTCAAGATCTCGTACGTGGACCAGAACCGGTCCAACATCGACCCCAAGAAGACCCTGTGGGCCGTGGTGTCGGACGAGCTGGACTACATCAACGTGGGCCAGGTCGAGATGCCGTCCCGCGCGTACGTCTCCGCGTTCGGCTTCAAGGGCCCGGACCAGCAGAAGCCGGCCGGCGTGCTGTCGGGTGGTGAGCGCAACCGCCTCAACCTGGCGCTGACGCTCAAGCAGGGCGGCAACCTGCTGCTCCTCGACGAGCCGACCAACGACCTCGACGTCGAGACCCTGTCCTCGCTGGAGAACGCGCTGCTGGAGTTCCCCGGCTGCGCCGTGGTCGTCTCCCACGACCGCTGGTTCCTGGACCGCGTCGCCACGCACATCCTGGCGTACGAGGGCGAGTCCAAGTGGTTCTGGTTCGAGGGCAACTTCGAGTCCTACGAGAAGAACAAGATCGAGCGGCTCGGCCCGGACGCCGCCCGTCCGCACCGCGCCACCTACAAGAAGCTGACCCGAGGCTGAGGCTGATCGCGTGCGACACGTCTACTCCTGCCCGCTGCGCTGGGCGGACATGGATGCGTTCGGCCACGTCAACAACGTGGTCTTCCTGCGCTACCTCGAAGAGGCGCGGATCGACTTCATGTTCCGGCTGGCACCGGGGGACGGCAGCCCGTCGTTCTCCGGCGGGTCCGTCGTGGCCCGGCACGAGATCGACTACGTGCGCCCGCTGGTCCACCGGCACGCGCCGGTGACCATCGAGTCCTGGGTGACCCGGATCAGCGCGGCGTCGCTGACCATCCAGTACGAAATCAAGGACCCCGCCGGCCCGGACCAGGAAGAAACGGTGTACGTACGGGCCTCGACCATCGTGGTGCCGTACGACCTCGAAGCGGGGCGCCCGCGGCGCATCAGCGCCGAGGAGAAGGCGTTCCTGCAGCAGTACACGGACGACGCCGACGGCGGGAACGACGGCGCCGACCGCTCGGAGGCCGTCGCCGCATGACGGTCCTGCGCCTGGCCGACGACGGGGAGGCGGCGGACCTCGCCGCCTTCCTGTCCCGGCTGCTGCACTACGACCGGGCCGCGGCGGTGCGCCTGCAGGCAGCACCCGCCGGCGGGTCCGGTGACGGCGGCGTGCTCGCCGTCTTCGGCCGGCCGCCGTCCTTCGAGGTACTGGCCATCCGTACGGCGCGCCTCGCGGAGCCGGTACGGCTGGACGTCACCGTCTCGGCCGGCGAACTGCTCGACGGCATCGAGGAGCCGGCGGGCAAGCTCACCGTCCCCGCCGCGGTCACCGGCCCGCCGTGGGCCGGGGTGCTGCCGCCGCAGGGCGGCTGGCGCCGGGTGCCGGGGCTGCCCGCGCCCGACGCGCTGGGCCGGATGCTCGCGGCCTCGGTCGCCGAGTTCCGGGCCCGGGACGGGGAGCTGCCGCCCGAGCGGCGCACCCGTACGGAGCGGGACCGCATCGGCCGGGAGATCTGGTCGCGGTCGGTCGGCGACACCCACCTGCCGCTGCGCGCCGTGCACGCCGCGCAGTCGCTGGGCTTCCTGCGTCCGGCGCGCGCCGTGGTCGGCGCCGCGGGCGCCAGGCCCCTGCCGGAGCCGTACACGCTGCTCGCCGCGGGCGGCTGGCTCCGGTTCCGTACGCCGCACGGCTCGGTGGCCGTCCGCACGGGCGGTCTCCAGGGCCTGTCGGTCACCCCGGCCTGACGGCAGCGGACGACGCCACGAACGGCAGCGGCAGCGGACGACGCCACGAACGGCAGCGGCCGGGTCCCTGAGAAGGGGCCCGGCCGCTGCCGTGTGTCGGGGGTGGGCGTCAGCCGTCCGTGTTGATCATCGTGGCGGCCGCGTACGTGAGGTAGTTCCACAGCTGGGTCTCGTGCTCGGGCGCCAGCTCCAGGGAGTCCACCGCGTCCCGCATGTGCCGCAGCCAGGCGTCGTGCGCCGCGCGGTCGACGGTGAAGGGCATGTGCCGCATCCGCAGCCGGGGGTGGCCGCGGCCCTCGCTGTACGTACGCGGGCCGCCCCAGTACTGCATGAGGAACAGCGCGAGGCGCTCCTCGGCCGGGCCGAGGTCCTCCTCCGGGTACATGGGCCGGAGCAGCGGGTCCTCCGCAACGCCCTGGTAGAAGCGGTGCACCAGACGCCGGAAGGTTTCCTCGCCACCGACCTGCTCGTAGAAGGTCTGGTCCTGAAGCGTGCCGCGCGGAATCTCGTTCACCCCTCCATGGTCTCAGACGCACCGGCCGAGTACGGGAGTCGTAGGACCGGAGAAACCGGTGAAGGCGGCACCGGCGGGTGCGTAGCACAGTGGAGGTATGAGCGGTGACGGTACGGGACCACAGAGCGATCCGTACGCCGCCGGGGCCGCGACGGCCCGGGCCGGGCTGGTACGGCTGATCACGCGGGGCGGCGGGCTCACGGACCCGCGCTGGCGGGCGGCGTTCGCCGAGGTGCCCCGGCATCTGTTCGTCCCCGTCTACTACGTGGGCGTGGTCGGCGGGTACGAGCGGCGGGCCGCCGACCATCCCGACCCGGAGCGCCGCGAGGAGTGGCTGCGCGGGGCGTACGCGGACAGCGCGCTGGCCACGCACGTGCGCGACGGGGAGCCGGTCTCCTCCAGCAGCCAGCCGTCGCTGATGGCCACGATGCTGGACGAGCTGCGGGTCGAGGACGGGCACGAGGTGCTGGAGGTCGGCGCGGGCACGGGCTACAACGCGGCGCTGCTCTCGCACCGGCTCGGCGACGCGCGGGTCACCACCGTGGACCTCGACGAGGACATCACCGGGCCCGCCCGGGAGCACCTGGCGGCGGCCGGGTACCGGCCCCGGGTGATCACCGGGGACGGCGCGCGGGGCTGTCCGGAGCGGGCGCCGTTCGACCGGATCATGGCGACCTGCCGGCTGCCGTCCGTGCCGCCGGCGTGGGTCGCGCAGTGCCGGACCGGCGGGCTGATCCTCACGCCGCTGGCCACCGGGCTGGTCCTGCTGCGGGTGACCGGGCCGGAGCACGCGGAGGGCCGGTTCCTGTCCACTCCGGCGTACTTCCTGCGGCTGCGCGGCGCGGTCGAGGGCTCAGCGGACCGGCCCCGCGGCGCGCGGGCGGACGACGGGCACGACCGGGCGCAGGCCGCGACCGCCGCGCTGCCGACGGAGGCGCTGCGCGACGAGCGCTTCCACTTCCTGCGCACGCTGAGCGCCGGAACGCTGGACCCGGAGGCGGCATACGAGCTGTGGCGCGTGGCGCACCGGCCGCACCGGGAGCGGTTCGGGGTGACGGTGGCGGGTGACCGGCAGTGGGCGTGGCTGGACGCGCCGGACGGCCCGCACCGCTGGCCGCTGTCCGGCCCCGGCTGACGGGGCCGGACGAGCGGCACGGGACCGTCCGGGCACGGAGCCCTCAGCCCCGTGGACCTCAGCCGCGATGGATCAGCCGCGGTGGATCTCAGCCGCGCGGACCGTGATCGTCGACCAGGCTCAGCCGCGCGGACCGTGATCGTCGTCCACGCTCAGCCGCGGCGGACCGTGATCGTCGTCCAGGCGCCGACGTGCACCCGGTCGCCCTCCTGGAGCGGGATCGGGACGTACGGCTGGATCGGGTCCTCGCCGCCGTTGATGGTCGTGCCGTTGGTGGAGTTCTGGTCCACCACGGCCCAGCCGCCGTCCGGCTGCTGGACCAGCATCGCGTGCTGGTGCGAGACGCCCGGGTCCTCCGGCGACCGCGCCAGGTCGATGTCCGGCGACTCGCCCGTGCTGTGTCGACGGCGGCCGATGGTGACCTGCTGGCCGGAGAGCGGCAGCTGCTGCTCGGGGGAGTAGGCGGGCAGGTTCAGGCCGGCGGCCTCCGGGCCGCTGCGACCCATCATCGCCGTGAAGTACTCACGGTCCGGGGCGATCACCGCGACCCAGCCGGCGCCGGTCGCCGCGGGGCCGGGAGCGCCGCCGCCCGGGGGCCACGGCTGCTCACCGGTCCCGGCCTGCTGCTGGCCCGGCTGACCCTGCTGGCCCGGCTGGTCGTACGGCGGCGGCTGCTGCTGGGGGAACGGCTGCTGCTGCTCGTACGGGCCGGACTGCTGCGAGTCGTACGGACCGGGCGGCGCCGGGGGCGCGGACTGCCCGTACGGCGGAGGCGGCGGAGCGGGCTGCTCGAAGGGCCCCTGCGGCCCCGGCCCGTGCGGGCCCGGCCCCTGCGTACCGGGACCCTGCGTACCGGGCCCCTGGGGCGGGAAGCCCTGCGGCCCCGGCTGCCCGTACGGGCCGGGCTGACCAGGGGCGGCCTGACCAGGGCCCGGCTGACCGGGACCGGGCTGGCCGGGCGGGCTCTGCTGCGGCACGCCCTGCGGCGCGCCGGGGGCCTGCGAACCGCCGGGCGGCGGCAGCAGCCAGTCGTCGCCGCCCTGGGACGGCGCCTGCGGCTGCGGGCCCTGCGGCTGGGGCGGCGGACCCGCGTCACCGTAGGGCGGGGGTGTCGCGTCGCCGAACGGCGGCTGCGGCGGGCCGGCGGGGCCCGACTGCTGCCCGGGGCCGAGCGGCTCGGCGGGCCGGTTCATCTGCGAGGGGCGCGAGCCCTGGTACTCGTACTGGTCCGGTCCGCCGGGCTGGGGCGGGAAGCCGGGCGGCGGCGCGGACTGCTGCTGCGGCGCCGGGTACGAGGCGGAGGTCGAGGAGTGCGTCAGGAAGTTGTACCGGCACTCCTCGCAGAACGGCGCCATGGCCTCGCGCGGCGTACCGCACTGCGGGCACAGCTCGGCCTGGCCGGTGCCGGGCCCGGGGGCCTGACCGGAGCCGGGCGGCGGCGGGAAGCCGTAGCCGCCCGGCGGAGGCGCTGACCCGGGCGGGGGCGGCGGGAAGCCGTACCCGCCCTGCTGAGGCGCGGGGGCGGCCGGGGCGCCGGGGAAGCCGGGGGGCGGAGGAGGCGGTGAAGCGACAGGGCCCGCCATGCGGTGGCCGCACACCTCGCACCAGTCTTCGGCCACTGACTGGTGGCCGTTCGGGCAGGTCGGCATGTCGGTATGTCCCCCTCCGTACCGTCTTCCGACGGCGTTACGTCTCACTCGTCACTCGGGTGTCACTTTTTGACGCGAACAGTCTTGGTTGAGCGTGTTTCGAGTGTCATCTCGTCCGCTTCCGCGACCTTCGCCTTCAGCCGCACAGTACCGGTCGTGGCATCGACGACGTCCACCACCTTCGCAAGCAGTTTCGCAGTGTCCTCGTTGCCGGAGGCGCTCGCGAGCTGTACGGCACGGCCGAGCCGGGCGGTCGCTCCATCCATATCTCCGGACTTACGCGCATCCAGCCCCTGCTGGATGGCCCGTGCCAGTTCCGCCTGGCCCGTGTAGTGCGCCACCTGTGGGTTGATCTGCGTCGATGCGGCCAGGTCCGACGTCCACACCGCCCGTACCAGGCCTTGCGCGAGCGTCCGGGGCGCCTCGCCGCTCGGCACAGGGAGCACCAGTGCCACCCGCGCGGCCAGCATCTCCCGGCCGACGCCGGCGTCCGGGACCCGTACGCACACGTGGTAGTCGCGGGACTCGTCGCCCCAGGAGCCGGTGGGGTAGTCGCCGGCCCGCGGCCCGGCGTCGGTGCGCCGGCCGGTGAGGTCCTCGACCGTCGGCGCGACCTGCTTCACGAACTGGACCTCGGCGCCCTGCGGCGTCCACACCCGCAGCCCGACGTCCGCGACCTCCTTGCCCATCGCGGTCTCCATCATCCGCGTGAAGTCGGCCGCCAGCCCGGCCGGATCGGCGACGATGTCGGCGCTGCCCAGCAGGGCCGAGGCGATGCCGGTGACCTCCGCGACCTCCCAGTCCGTGCCCACCCCGCGCGCGTCGCAGGTGAACCGCCCGGCGCAGGCGTCCAGCGTGGCCCGCAGGTCCTCGGACGACTCGTGCTCGTTGCGGCCGTCGGTGAGCAGGATGCCGTGCCGGATCGCCGCGTCGGAGGAGGCCAGCAGCCGGTCGGCCAGCCGCAGCCAGGTGCCGATCGCCGTGCCGCCGCCGGACCGCAGCCGCCGCAGCGCCTCCTTGGCCTGGCCGCGGGTGGCGGGTGAGGCCACCGCGAGGCGGCCGCCGCCGGGGTAGACCTCGGCGGCCTGGTGGGTGCCGGCCACCACCGCGAAGGCCACCCCGTCCCGCAGGGTGTCGATCGCCGCGGCGGTCGCCTCCCGCGCGTTGCGCATCTTGGCCGGCGGGTACTCCATCGAGCCCGAACAGTCGACCATGACGACCACGGCGGCGTCCGGCGCACCCCGCGCGGCGGACGGCTGCCCGGCGTCGGCGAGCGGCCGGCCGCCCGACGTGCCGCCGCCGGTGGCGGTGACCGTGACGATGGCGTTCACCTCGCGGCCACCCTCGGGGAGGTACTCGTTCTGGTACACCTCCACGGAGAACTGCGGCACCGTGGATTTCGAGAAGTTGGCCATCTGTTCCGCTCCTTGGCGCTCCGTCGTACCTCGTCGGCATGCGGGCGGGCGGAAGTACCCCAGGCCGTCCCCCCGTCGGCACCTCCCCAGGTGCCGGACCATTTGTTGCTCGTTGCTCGTTGCTCGTTGTTCGTACCGCGTTGCTGTGCCGCGGCGTCGCCGCGGTGGCTCAGGCCGATCCTGCCCCGCGTACGGGGGCCGGGAACGGCACCACGGCCACTGTTACGTTGTCGTGGCCCCCGCTGTCCAGAGCGTGGTGCACCAGCGTTCGGGCGCCGTCCAGCGGGCGTTCGCCCGCGTCCAGGGGCAGCACGGCGGCCAGTTCGTCCGCGGCCTCGGTGTAGTTCCACAGGCCGTCGGTGCACACCACGACCACGCCCGGGCGGTCCGGCCGGAAGGCCTTGGTGTGCGGCTGGAGTTCGTACGCGTCGGCGCCGAGCCAGCCGGTGATGGCGTGGGCCCGTTCGTCGGCGTACGCCTCCGCCTCCGTCATCAGGTTGTTCGCCACCATCTGCGCGGCCCAGGAGTCGTCCTCGGTGAGCCGGGCGCCGGGCGCCGTGCGGTCGTCGGGGATCCAGTACACCCGGCTGTCGCCGATCCAGCCGACGGTCAGCACCCCGCCCGCCGCGACGGCCGCGACGAGCGTGCAGGCCGGCGCGTTCTGGCGGCGGTACGGGTCGTGTTCCTGCGGCCCGTCGGGCGCGGCCGCGAGCGCGTCGACGGCCTTGGCGGCGGCCACGATCGCGTCGTGCATGGCCTGTTGCGGCTGCGGCTCCCGGGGGAGGGCCGTCACCAGCGCCTCGGCGGCCGTCTCGGCCGCGGCCCGGGACGCGTCGTCGGGCCGGGTCGCGGAGGAGACGCCGTCGCAGACCACGGCGAGCACGGCCGGGGAGCCGTCGACGAGCGTCGTGTCCGCGACGGCGAAGAAGTCCTCGTTGCGGTGGTGGCGATAGCCGCGGTCGCTGACCGCCGCGACGCGCGTCAGCGCCCGCTCGAAGTGGTCGCGCTCGCGGGGCTGGGCGTGGCCGCAGCGCTCGCAGTAGCCGTCCTGGTCGACGGCGCCGGTCCGGCAGGCCACGCAGGTCGGGACGGCGAGGGTCTCGCGGGGGTCGGCGGGGACGCCGGCGTCCGGCAGCCGGGTCTCCGGCGCGGGCGGGGGCGCCGCCCGGTACGCCTCGTCGGGCAGCCCGGCCCCGGGCCCGCCGTACGCGCCGCCGGGCACCCCGTCACCGGGCGCCGTCCGAGGGGCGCCCTGCGGGGTCAGCGCGAGCGTCGGGTGGTCCCCGGCCGCGGCGTTCCCGTCCGCCGTGCCGGAGAGGTCGGCTCCGCACACGCCGCAGAAGTTGTCCCCCGACTCCAGCGGCTCGCCACAGCCCGGGCACCGGGAAGGACCTGTCACTGCCATCTCACACCCACGTCCTGGGGCGGAAGCGGTTGGCCCGCTCCACCAGTTCGATCCTCTCATCACCGCGCTGGGCCAGCCTGGCGAGCAGCCGGTAGGACCGCTCCAGGCCGAAGCGCAGTCCGCGCTCGTCCAGCGCACAGCCGAGCAGCGCCGGGCGGCCGTCCGCCGGCCGCTCCGCCTCCGGCGTGCCGGGCACCCGCTCCCCGGTACGCCCGGACAGCACCCAGTCCAGGGCGCAGCCCAGCACTTCCGTGGTCAGCGTCTCGCGGCGCTGCGCGTCCAGGCCGAAGTCCGCCAGCCGCTCGATCTCCCGGGCCGCGGCCCGGAGGTCGGCCAGCAGCGGTTCGCCGGCCGGGCGCTGCCGCAGCCGGGCCCGTACCGCGGCGATGCGGGCCGCGGTGAAGTGGATCGAGGACTCGGGAACGGCCTCCAGCGCACGCACCGCGCCCGCCCGGTCACCGGCCGCGAGCCGCACCCGGGCCAGCCCGAACGCCGCGCTCACGTAGCTGTGGTCGGTGGTCCACACCAGGTGGTAGTACTCGGCGGCGTTGTCCAGCTGGCCCAGCACCTCGGCGCAGACGCCCAGCGCCAGCTTGGGCGCGGGCTCGCCGGGGAACGCGTCGTACACCGCGTCGAAGGACAGCGCCGCCGTTTCCTTGTCGCCGGCGGCCAGGGCCACCAGGCCGCGGTTCCAGACCACCCGCCAGTCCGACGCCCACTCGGCCAGCGGGTCCGTCTCGATCTCCCGCAGCACCCGCCGGGCCTCGGGCCCGTCGCCCATCTCCAGCCGGGCCCGCAGGTCGCGCAGCCGGACCTCCAGCGAATCGGCGGGCGCCGAGCGGAGTGCGGCGACCAGTTCGGCGGGCGCCGCGGCCAGCAGGCCGGCGAGGAAGCCGGCGTTCGGGTCGCCGGGGTCCACCCGCGGCGCGGGCAGCGCCAGCACGGTGGCCGACGTGTCCAGGGCGCGCAGCACGGGCGGGCTCCCGTGGCCGGGCAGCGGGGAGACCTCGTACGACACCTGCGCCGGGATCGACGGCGTGGCCGGAGCGGCGCCCACGAGCCCCGCCGAAGGGCCCCGGCCCGGGAGCGCAGCGGCCTGCTGCCGGCGCCGGAACCGGCGGCGGGGCGGGGTGGCCCGGCCGCCCAGCAGCGAGGTGTCGCCCTCCACGACCGGCATCAGCTCGGTGTCCACGACGCGCAGTTCGGGGCCGAACAGCTGGGACAGCGCGGGCCGCTGCTCGCCGCTCTGCAGCGCCACGACCTCCCGCAGTACGCCCGTCAGCTGCTCGGCCATCTCCTCGGCGGAGGCGAACCGGCGGGCCGGGTCGGGGTCGGTGGCCCGGACGAGCAGCCGGTAGAAGGACTCGTACCGGCGGAAGACCTCGATGTGCTCGGGGTCCGGCAGGGAGTCCGCGAAGACGTTGGTGTAGCCCTGGAAGTCGAAGGTGAGGACGGCGAGGGTGCGCGCGACGGTGTAGAGGTCGGAGGCGACGGACGGGCCGACCTCGGCGACCTCGGGTGCCTGGTAGCCGACCGTGCCGTAGATCGCGCTCTCGTGGTCGTCCATCCGGCGCACCGCGCCCATGTCGATCAGCTTGAGCTGGTCGTCCTGCTGGATGGCGTTGTCGACCTTGAAGTCGCAGTACAGCAGGTTGCGGCTGTGCAGGTGGCCCAGCGCCGCCAGTGCCTCGATGCCGTACGCGCAGGCCTGCTCGACCGGGAGCGGGTCGCGCCGGCCCTGGGGCGTGCGCCGCTCGTTGGCGATCTCCTTGAGGGACTTGCCGCCGACGTACTCCATGACGATGTAGCCGTCGAGGCTGCCCGTCGCCTGGTCGAGGTGTTCGACGAAGTTGTAGATCCGCACGATGTTGGAGTGCTCGATCTCGGCGAGGAAGCGGCGCTCGGAGACCGCGACCGCGAGCGCCTCCTCGTCGCCGGTGTCCAGCAGGCCCTTGAGCACCACCCACCGGTCGGCGACCGCCCGGTCCACCGCGAGGTAGATCCAGCCCAGGCCGCCGTGCGCCAGGCAGCCGGCGACCTCGTACTGGCCGTGCACCACGTCACCGGCGCGCAGCTTCGGCACGAAGCTGTACGGGTGGCCGCACTTGGTGCAGAACCCCTCCGTACGGCCGGGGCGTCCGCTGCGTGCCCGGCCCACCGGCGCCCCGCAGTCGCTCCGGCTGCAGAACCGCTTGCGCTCGGGGACCTCGGGGTTCTCCAGCACCACCGCGCGGGGGTCGGGCCGCGGCACGTCCGGCACCGCCACCAGCCCGGCGCCGAGCCGCCCGCGCCCCGCGCCGGAGCCGGATCCGGAGCCGGACGACGAGCCCTGCCCCGAGCTTCCGCTGCGTACGGACACCAGCTGGGTCGACGGCCCGGACAGGGAGCGCGAGAGGCGCCCGGAGACCGAGCGCCGGGAGCCGGAAGAGCCGGAGGAGCGGGCGGAGGGCGCGGAGCCGGTACTGCCGGAGCCCCGCGCGGAACCGGACCCGGCCGAGGAGCGGGCCGCGCCCGCGACACCGGTCGGCGGCGAGGCCACCATGCCGGTCGGCGAGACGACCGGCGCCATGCCGCAGGTGTCGCAGTACAGTTCGCCGCCGCCGACGTCCTCGTACACGCCCCCGCACTCCTGCCGCTGGCAGGCGGTGGCCGGCGCGGTGGTCATGACTCCCCCTCGTGGTCCTGCTGTCCGGCGGCCAGCGCCTCGGCCACCGCGTGCTGGTAGCGCAGTACGGCGTGTTCGGCGGCGCGCAGGTCGCAGGGCGCGCTCCACAGCATCCGGCGGGCGATGTCGTACCGCTCGACCAGCAGCAGGTCCTCGGCCAGGCCGTGCCGCGCCACCTTGGCCTTGTACGCGTCGAGCCGGCCGCGCAGCTCGGCGCGGACGGCCAGTGGCGCGGTCACCGCGGTCAGCGACTCGCGGGCGCGCAGCAGCTCCTCCTCGGCGCGCTCCTCCAGGCTCTCCAGCAGCGGCGACAGCAGGTGCCACCGGGCGCGTCTGCGGTACTCGGCGGCGGTGGCGAGCTGTTCGTGCAGCGTGGTGGACGGGCCGGAGACGGCCGGCACCTCGGATGCGGCGATCTTCGCCAGCACCTCGCCGCGCGCCTGCCGCGCCTCGGTGAGCGTACGGTCGGCGCGCGAGAGCAGGTCGCGCACCTGCATCAGCCGCCGCTCGGCGTCCTGTCGCACGGCGAGGACCGCCTCGATCTCGCGCCGGACGTCCTCCAGGGCGCGCGCGGCACGGTCGTACCGGTCGGTGTCGGGGCGGCCGCCACCGGGCGCGGCGCTGGCGTCGGTGGCGGGCACCCAGAAGGCGAGCGGGTCGGTGAGCACTTCGGCGCGCAGCCGGTCCAGTTCGCCGGTGATGTCCTCCAGGTCGTCGCCGGAGGGGTGTTCGCCGGGGCGGACGCCGACGGAGTGCGCGAGGGAGCGGGTGCGGCGCAGTTCGGCGGCGAGCAGGTCGATGCGGGCGGGCAGCGCGGTCCATACGGAGTCGGCGCTGACGATGACGTCCAGGGCGCGCGCGTACAGCCCGTTCATCCGGTCGACCAGCGTCTCCAGGCTGAGCTGTTCGCTGAGCCGGCCGGGGCTGCCGGCGGCCGATCCGCCGGAGACGGTGACGCCGTTGCCGCGCAGCATGTCGGTGAGGGTGGCCAGGTCGTCCTGGGAGAGCCAGCGGCGGCGGGCGCGCAGCTCGCGGGCGGCCTCCAGCGCCGCGGTGTACGCCTCGAAGTGCGCCCAGAGCACGGTGATCTGCCGCTCGGCCGTCGCCCAGCGGTCCTTGGTGACCCCGGTCAGTTCGGCGCCTTCCAGGAGGCGGCGGCCCGCGTGGTCCTGCAGTGCCAGCAGGGAGGTCTCGATCGCCTCGTGCTCGGCGCCGAGCCTGCCGAGGGCGCGGTCCACCTCGTCGCGGCTCATGGCCGGGGCGGGTCCAGGGACCCCCATCGATCACCTCTCCAAAGTGCGTGCGGTGCGCTGCGGACGGCCGGACGCGGGGCGTGTCCGGCCGGGCCGGTCAGTCGCTGTACTGCGGGGCCGGCGGGCCGGAGACACCCGGCAGGTCGGCCTTGAGCCACTTGTCGTACGCGTGCGTCCAGGGGCTGTCGGCGCCGCCTTCGCGGTACTCCTCCAGCACCTTGTTCACCCGCCGCACCAGGTCCTCGTCCTCCTTGTTCATCGCCACGCCGTACATGTCCGTGCTGAACGGCTCGCCCTTGAGCTCGACGGTCGGGTCCTGCGCGGCCTGGCCGGCGGCCAGCGCGCTGTCCGTCACGACGGCGTCGGCCTCGCCCAGCTGGAGCCGCACCAGGCAGTCGAGCTGGTTCGGCACGGTCATGACCGCCGCGCCGTGGTCCTCCCGTTTCAACTGCTGCTCGCCCGTCGATCCCCTCGCCGTGCAGATCTTCTTTCCCCGCAGCGAGTCGTCGAACGCGTCGATCGACGACCTCTTCGGCGCGAGCACCTGCTGGCCGGCCTTGAAGTAGGAGGTGGAGAAGGCGACCTGCGCCTTGCGCTCGCAGTTGATCGTCATCGTGCGCACCACCATGTCCACCCTGCGCTGCCGTACGGCGTCGATGCGCTGGTTGGTGGGGATGGCGCGGTACACGATGTGCGGGTGCGGTCCGAGGATGTCCTTGGCGATGGCCTTCGCCAGGTCGATGTCGAAGCCGATGAGGTTCCGGGGGTTGTCGGGGTCGCGGTAGCCCCAGCGGTAGCTGTTCTGGTCGACGCCGACGACCAGCCGGCCCGCCTTCTTGATCCGCTGCACCGCGTCGCCGTCGGCGTCGGAGGGGCGCAGGCTCTCCGCGGCGTTCTCCTCCGTGCAGCCGGTGGCGGCGGGCGCGGCCACGGCGGTACGGGGCGGCTCCGGGACGTGCGGCCGGGGCGGTATGGCGGGGGCGCCGCTGAGCACCGGCACCAGTACCGCCGCCGCGGCCGCCATCACCCCCATGCCCGCGGCCACCGGAGCCAGCGCGGAGCCGAGGTCCGCCATTCGCGCGCGCATGCCCATCCCCGCTCCCGTCACCGGTACTCCGACAGCCTGCGGCCGATGCCCAGCACCGCGCCGGCGGCGGCCAGTACGGCCAGCACGGCGGCGCCCCCGGCCAGCCCGGTCAGCGCGCGCCGGCCGCCCTCCGCCGCGTCCCGGAACTGGGCCTGCTCGTGCCGGAGCGCCTGCTGCAGCGCCGCCTCCACCTTGTCGAAGGACTCCTTCGTGGGCCGGTCGGTGCCGATGACCTTCGCCAGCGCGCCCTGGTAGTCGCCGCGGTCGTTCTCCGCACGGGCCTCGGCGTGCCGGGACTGCCACTCCCGTACGTTCTTCAGGGCGTCCCGCACCGGCGCGCGGCCGGCCTCGTCGTCCGCGAGGGCCAGCGCCTCCCGCAGCTTGCCGCCCACCGCCGCGTCGCTGCCCTGCCCCGTACCGGCCAGGTCCCGCATGCCCGCGGCGTACTCCACCTCGTAGAAGTCCCGCTGGTCGGGGCCGGTGACCTTGCCGCCGCGCGCCACCAGCGTCAGGTTCTCGTCGCCGCGCGCCTGCAGCGTCGCGATGCGCGCCTCGTTCAGCACCCGCAGCGACCTGGCGCCGTGCTCGATGGAGTCGTCCAGGCCCGCGCGGGCGACCGCGTGCCCGCCCACCGTCCACAGCAGCGCCACCGCGGACGCGGCCGTGGCGATCAGCAGCCCGCGGTTGAACACCCGGTTCGTCCGCAGATAGGTGCGGCGCTGCGCCCAGCCGAGCCCGCCGACGGCCAGCACCCCGGCGGCCAGCGCCACCCAGGGCCAGGCGGTGGCGTCGTCGTGGTCGGCGTCGAGCCGGCCGGTCTCGGTGACGTAGAGCCGGCGCGCCGCCGGCAGCAGTTGGGTGCGCATCCGGTCGTTGGCGTACTGGAGGTAGGCGCCGCCCACCGGCAGGCCCTGGCGGTTGTACATCCGTGCGGTCTCCACCAGGCCCGTGTACCGCGGCAGGCCGTTGTTCAGCCGCTCGATCTCTTCGCGGGCCGTCGCCGAGCCCTGCGAGTTGGCGGACGCGCGGACCAGCAGCCGGGCTGCGGTGGCGATGTCGTCGGTGTAGCGCTTGCGGGACGCCGCGCTCTCCCGGTCGCCGGCCAGGAAGCCGCCGGCGGCCGTGGTGTCGGCGTCCGCCAGCGAGCGGTAGATGTCGGCCGCGTCCCGGCTCAGCGGCTGGCTGCTCTCCAGGACGTCGCTCGCGGCGGCCGACCGGTCCGTGACCTGCCAGGCGGTCAGCGCGCCGAACAGCACGACCAGCGCGGCGAGTACGGCGCCGATGATGCGCAGCCGGCCCGGCTCGGTGGTCGCCGCGGCGCGCAGCCGGCGCAGCCCTTCGGCCCATACGGCGCGTTCGCCGGACGGCGGCGGGGGCTCGGCGCCGGGCGTGCCGGTCGCCGCCGGCTCCGGGGCCGGCGGCGGAGCGGGCGGTGCCGCGCTGCCGGTCGGCGGATAGGACACGGAACCTCCCCCTCGGTCGCTGGACGTGCACCTCGCGGACCTCTTCGTGGACAGGGGTGCACGGCCAGCAGTATGGCCGCAGGGACCGGTCACCACACCGGTATTGCCACGATCTTGTTCGGATCGCGATCTCGTTCGGGTCCGGTCGCCCGGCACTGCGCACCCGGGTCCCGACGCCTCCCCTTGTGCCCCTCTGGACGCATTCGCACGGTGTTCGGTTCCCGCCAGGGGCAGCCGCCGGCGCCCGGTCTGACTAGAGTTGCCTGACGTCAGGTGACCTGTGAACCGCGGGCGGCGGACGCCGGGGGACGAACCGGCGGAAGGGGAGGGTGTCGTGCGGACGGTGCGCAGGGTGTCGCTGGTGGAGACGGCGACCGACGAGATCCGGGAGCAGATCCTGAAAGGGGTCTGGCCGGTGGGCAGCCGTATTCCGCCCGAAAGTGCCCTGTCCGAGACGCTCCAGGTGAGCCGGGCCTCCGTACGGGAGGCGATCCGCGCCCTGGTGCACGCCGGGCTGCTGGAGACCCGGCAGGGCGACGGCACGTTCGTGATCTCCGACGACGACAGCGCGGTGGCGCTCCGCCGCCGCCTGGAGCGGGCCGAGCTGACCCATGTCACCCAGGTCCGGCAGGGCCTGGACGTGATCGCCGCGCGGCAGGCGGCGCGGCACCGCACGGACGCCCAGCTCGCCGCCATCGAGGCCGCGCTGGCCCGCCGTCGGGAAGCGCTCGCGGCCCACGAGGACGAGGCGTTCACCGCCGCCGACGCCGACTTCCACGTCCTGGTCGCCGAGGCGAGCGCCAACCCCGTCCTCGCCGACATCTACCGCTCGCTGAGTACGGCGCTGCGCGCGGAACTGCGCCGCGCCGCCTGCCTGGACACCGCCACGGCGGCCCCCACCGACCCGCACCACCTCCTCGTCGAGGCGATCCGGGCGCAGGACCAGGGAGCCGCGGTGGACGCCGCGGTCGAGCTGCTCGCCGGGCACGTACGGGACCTCGCGCTGCCGCTGGACGACTAGCCGCCGCCGGACGGCCGGCGGCTACCGCCCGCCCGGCGCGTAGTGCCTGCGCAGTCGGTCGTACGCGTTCGGCGCCGCGCCTGTCGTGTCCAGCGCCAGCAGTGCGGCGCCCAGCACCGGGGGAGCGGTGACCACCTGCGGCACCGCCTTCGGGGCGCGCTCGGCCAGCAGCGTGACCACCGCCTCGTGCAGGACCGGGTGCCGGGCGGCCAGCACGCCGCCGCCCAGCACCACCGGGACCGGCTCGTCCAGCAGGTCCAGGCGGCGCAGCGCGACCGTGGCCATGACGACGATCTCCTCGGCCTGGCGCGTGACGATCGCCCGCGCCACCGCGTCCCCTTCGGCGGCCACCGCGAACAGCACCGGCACCAGCTCATGGCGCCGCTCGGCCGCCACCTCCCGCAGGTGCAGCGCCTCGATGAGCTGCGGCATCGACGCCAGCCCGAAGTGGCCGGGCAGCCGGTCCGCGAGGGCGCTGGGCGCGCCCCGGCCGTCGTCGGCGCGCGCCGCCCACCACAGCGCCTCCTCGGCGAGGTGCCCGCCGCCGCCCCAGTCCCCGGAGATCCGCCCGATGGCCGGGAAGCGCGCGGTACGGCCGCCGGGGCCGAGCCCGGAGCAGTTGATGCCGGCGCCGCAGACCACGGCGACGCCGGTGTGCGGCCCCTCGTCCGGCAGCCCGGCCCGCAGCAGCGCGAAGGTGTCGTTGGCGACGGTCACGGTGTCCGACCGGCCGCGCGCCGTCAGCAGCTCGGTCAGCCGCTCCTCCTCCACCGGCAGGTCGGCGTTGGCCAGGCACGCGGACAGGTGCCCGACCCGGGAGGTGCCCGCCTGCGCCAGCGCCGCGTCGACGAGCGACGCGAGCCCGGCCACCGCCCGCGCGGCGCCCACCACCGGGGGCTGGAAGCCGCCGCCGCGCACGGCGCTCAGTACGCTGCCGTCCGCGCCGACCACCGCCACGTCGGTCTTGCTGTTCCCGGCGTCGACCGCCAGGGCCGCGGGCCGGTCGGCCCCGTTCCCGGTCAGGCCCACGCCAGGTGCTCCCGGTTGTGTGCGAGCAGCTCGTCGGTCAGCCGGTCCGCGTACGCGATCTGACCGATGAGGGGGTGGGCGAGCAGCGCCTCGAAGACCCGGTCCCGGCCGCCCTTCAAAGCCGCCTCCAGCGCGAGGTGTTCGTAGGCGGTGACGTTCGCGATGAGCCCGGCGTACAGCGGCTCCAGCGGGCGTACGGGCACCGGCACCGCGCCCCGGGCGCCCACCGTGGCCGGCACCTCGATCACCGCGTCGTCCGGCAGGAACGGCAGCGTGCCGTTGTTCAGCGCGTTCACCACCTGCACGTCGCCGGTGTCCCGCAGCAGCGAGGAGGTGAGCGCGACGGCCGCCTCCGAGTAGAAGGCGCCGCCCCGCTTGCCCAGCAGCTCCGGCTTCTCGTCCAGCGCCGGGTCGCCGTACATCCGCAGCAGTTCCTTCTCCATCGCCGCGACCTCGGCGGCCCGCGACGGCTTGGTGCGCAGCTCCCGGACGACCTCGTCGTGCTGGTAGTAGTAGCGCAGGTAGTACGAGGGGACCACGCCGAGGCGCTCGACCAGCGTGCGCGGCATGTGCAGGTCGGCCGCGAGCGCGTCGCCGTGCTCGGCGAGCAGCTTCGGCAGCACGTCCTCGCCGCCGACGCGCACGGCCCGCTCCCAGGTCAGGTGGTTCAGCCCGACGTGTTCGAGCTGGATGTCGTCCGGCGCCACGTCCAGCAGCCGGGCGAACTTCCGCTGGAAGCCGATCGCCACGTTGCACAGCCCGACGGCCTTGTGCCCCGCGGTGAGCAGCGCCCGCGTGACGATGCCGACCGGGTTGGTGAAGTCCACGATCCAGGCGTCCGGGTTGCGGTGGCGCACCCGCTCGGCGATGTCCAGCACCACCGGCACCGTGCGCAGCGCCTTGGCGAGCCCGCCCGCGCCGGTGGTCTCCTGGCCCACGCAGCCGCACTCCAGCGGCCAGGTCTCGTCCTGGTTGCGGGCCGCCTGCCCGCCGATCCGCAGTTGGAGCAGGACGGCGTCGGCGCCGTCCACCCCGGCGTCCAGGTCCCCGGTCCAGCTGATCCGGCCCGGGTGCCCCTGCCGGGCGAAGATGCGCCGGGCCAGCCCGCCCACCAGCTCCAGCCGGTCGGCGGCCGGATCGATCAGGACCAGCTCGGCCACCGGCAGCACGTCCCGCAACCGCGCGAAACCGTCGATGAGTTCGGGGGTGTAGGTCGACCCGCCGCCGACCACTGCAAGCTTGATACCTGTCATACGTGCTTCAGCCCTTGACCCCTGTGAGAGTGACGCCTTCGACGAAGGCCTTCTGTGCGAAGAAGAAAACGACGATCACCGGAGCCATGACCAGCAGCGTCGCCGCCATGGTGAGGTTCCAGTTGACCATGTGGGCGCTCTTGAACGTCTCCAGCCCGTAGGACAGCGTCCAGGCGCCCGGGTTCTGCGCGGTGTAGATCTGCGGCCCGAAGTAGTCGTTCCAGCAGTAGAAGAACTGGAAGAGGGCGACGGCCGCAATGCCGGGCTTCGCCATCGGCACCACGATCCGCAGCAGCGTCCGCAGCTCCCCGCAGCCGTCCACCCGCGCCGACTCCAGGTATTCCTGGGGGATGGTCAGCAGGAACTGGCGCAGCAGGAAGATGGAGTACGCGTCCCCGAAGGCCATCGGGATGATCAGCGGCCACAGCGAGCCGGTCAGGTGGAGCTGTTGGGCCCACACCAGGTACATCGGGACCACGATGACCTGCGGAGGCAGCATCATCGTGGAGATCACCAGCAGCATCGCGGTGCGCCGCCCCCGGAAGCGGAACTTGGCCAGCGCGTACGCGACCGGGACGGACGAGCACACCGTGAAGACCGTGCCCAGCACCGCGTACAGCAGCGAGTTGCGCCACCAGTCCAGGAACCCCGGGGTGCGGAAGACCTGCGCGTAGTTCTCCCAGTGCCACGCGCGGGGCCACAGCTCGCCGCTCATCGCCTGCCCGTCGCTCATCACCGAGGTCAGGAAGACGAACACGAAGGGCAGGACGAAGAAGAGCGCGGCGGCGAGCGCGAGGGAGTGCAGCGCGATCCAGTGCAGCACCCGCTTGCGCCGCACCGCCCGGACGGCCGGACCGCCGCTGCTCCCGGTACGGACGTCCGTCGCCGCTCTCGGTGCCGTAGTGGTCATCGGTCAGTCCTCCGCCGTGAGCAGTCCGGCGCGCTTACGCATCAGCAAAGATGTGACGGCCATCGCGATCGCGAAGAGCACGAGCGAGAGCACGCACGCGGCGCCGGTGTTGAAGTTCTGGAAGCCCAGCGAGTACACGAGCTGCCCCACCGTGAGCGTGGAATGGTCCGGGTAGCCGGGCTGGATGACGGTGCCGGGGCCCACCGAGATGCCGGAGGCGAGCTTCCCGGCGACCAGCGCCTGGGTGTAGTACTGCATCGTCTGTACGACCCCGGTCACCACCGCGAACATCACGATCGGGGTGATCGACGGCCAGGTGACGTACCGGAACCGGGCCCACGCGCCGGCCCCGTCCAGCTCCGCCGCCTCGTACTGCTCCTTCGGCACGTCCAGCAGCGCGGCCATGAAGATGACCATCAGGTCGCCGATGCCCCACAGGGACAGCATCACCAGCGACGGCTTGGCCCACGCCGGATCGTTGAACCAGGTGGGCGGCGAGTCGATCCCGACCGCCGACAGGATCTCGTTGACCGGCCCGCTGCCCGGACTGAGGAGGAAGACGAAGGCGACGGTCGCGGCGACCGGCGGGGCCAGGTACGGGATGTAGAACGCGGTACGGAAGAGCCCGACACCGCTCTTGACCTTCGTGACCAGCAGCCCGATGCCGAGCCCGAAGACCACCCGCAGCGCGACCATCACCACGACCAGCCACAGCGTGTTCCACAGCGCCGGCCCGAAAAGCGGCATCTGCGTCAGCACGTACGTCCAGTTCCGCAGCCCGACGAAGGTGGGCTCCTTGATCTGGTTGTAGTGCATGAAGGAGAAATAGACGGTCGCGAGCAGCGGATACGCGAAGAAGACCGAGAAGCCGACCAGCCACGGCGAGAGGAAACCGAGCGTACGGAGCCGGTTACGGCGGTGCTTGCGCCGCAGTTCGGGCGCGACGGAGAGAGCCATGGCAGTCGTCCTCAGCTCTTGGACTGGAGGGTGTCGGCGTCTATCTGGGCATCGAGCGCGCGCAGCCCGGCCCGCAGGTCGGGCACTTTCCCCGCCTCCACGTTGTAGGCGAAGTCCCGCAGCGAGACGAGGTAACTCCCGCCGTTGGTGGAGGGTGGCAGCGCCGTGCTGTAGGGATTGCGCGCGATGTCGAGGAAGGTGCGGAAGGAACGGTCCGCGTCCAGCCCCGGCGACTTCAGCGCGGCATTCGTCGACGGCACGTTGTGAATGGCATTGGCGAACCGCACCACCTGCTTGGTGTCGGCGGTCAGGAATTTCACCAGTTCCCAGGCCGCGTTCTGGTGCCGACTGCTGTGCGCGATCCCCACGACCGTGCCGGTCAGGAAGCCGCGCCCGTACGTCTCCGGCCGGTCGTCCGGCACCGGCAGCGGCGCCGTGCCCCACCGGAACTTCGCCTTCGCCTCGTCCAGCATCAGCCCGCGCCACTCGCCGTCCATGTGCATGGCGAGCTTCCCGGTCAGAAAGGCGTTCTGCGAGGACATCTCGTCCCCGAACGTCGTCCGGAACTTCTCCAGCGGGGCATAACCGCCCTGGGCTTTCATGAGGGCGTCGGTGGTCCGGAAGAACTCGGGAACCGTCTTCTCCGCCGCCAGCCGGGATTTGCCCTTGCCGTCGAAATACGTGGGCCCCCACTGTGCGAGCAGTCGGTCCGGACTGTTCTGGTACATCCGGAAGTTGGGCATGAACCCGACCCGTTCGTACCCGCCGTCGGCCTTCCGCTTCGTCAACTTCTTCGCGTCCCGCACCAACTCCGACATGGTGCGGGGCGGCCGAGCGATACCGGCCTCCTCGAACGCGTCCTTGTTGTAGTACATCCCGTACGCGTCGGCGAGCAGTGGCAGCGCACACTGCTTCCCCTCGTAACTGCTGTATTCCAGCAGCGTTTTCGGGAACACCTTGTGCTTGTCCAGTCCGGTCTTCTGCATGAACGGATCCAGATCCGTCCACATCCCCGAGTCGCAGTACTGCCCCACGTTGTTGGTGGTGAAGGAGGACACCACGTCGGGTGCGTCCTCGCCGCCGGCCCGCAGCGCCTGATTGGTCGTCTCGTCGGAGACGTTCCCGATCGCCTTGACATGGATGTTGGGGTGCAGCTCCTCGAAGCGGCGGATCGAATCATCGATCGCCTTCACCTCGCCCGTCGCCGACCAGCCGTGCCAGAACCGCAGCGTGACCGGCTTCGTCGGATCGTCCCGGTCGCTGCCGACGCCGGGGTTGGCGCAGCCGGCGGCCAGGAGAAGGGCGAGGGCCGCCGCGATGCCGCCCCCGGCTCTTTTTGGTGAGAACATGACAGGACCCTTCTCAAGGGAGGCGACTCGGCGGACTCGGGGGAGGAGGGGCACGCGGCGCCGCCGCGCACGACGACTGCTCAGGCCGTGTCGAAGACGACGTCCCGCGCCTGGACGAGGGCCGTCCGCAGGGCACCCGTCAGGATCGGGTCGCCCTCGATGTCACTGATCCGCAGCTGCGGTCGGGGGAGCACGAGCCCGGTCAGCTCCTCCTCGACCCTTACCCGCAGCCGCTCGCCGCCGGCCTGCGCGACGAGCCCTGACAACACCACCAGCTCCGGATCGACCACGGCGACCACGGCCGCCAGCCCCGTCGCGAGCCGCCGTGCGACCTCGTCCACGACGCCCTGGTCCGCTAGCGCATCGGCCGCATCGGCCGGGTCCAGCCCCAGGTCACGGGCGATGGTGAGGATGGCGGGCTGCCCCACCAGACTCTGGAAACCGCCGCCCGCGTCCGGCGCGGCCGCCGCGTCCGGGCCGCCCCGCGCGAGCGGCGCGCCCGGCAGCGGCATGTACCCGATCTCGCCGGCGCCGCCGGTGGCACCGCGCAGCAGCGTGCCCCCGAGGACGATCGCCGCGCCGACCCCCTCGTCGACCCACACCAGCACGAAGTCGTCGTGGTCCTGCGCCGATCCCTCGTACTGCTCGGCCAGCGCGGCCAGGTTCACGTCGTTCTCCACCACGACGGGCACGCCCAGCGCGTCCCCCAACTCCCCGAGCAGCGCACGCGAGTGCCAGCCGGGCAGGTGCGGGGCGTACCGCAGCTCGCCGGTGCGCGGGTCCAGCGCGCCGGGCGTCCCGATGACGACACGGTGCAGGTCGCCCCGGGCCAGCCCGGCCTTGGCCAGCGCCCCGTCCACGGCGGCGGTGACCACCCGGGCGGTCGCGCTCCCGGCGTCCTGCCCACCGGTGGGCCGGCAGTCCTGCCCATCGGTGCGCCGGGAGCCCTCCCCATCGGTGGGCCGGGAGCCCTGCCCATCGGTGGGCCGGGTGTCCTGTCCGTCGGCCGCGGCCCGCTCCTCGCCCACGACCCGCCCGGTGATGTCGGCGACCACGGCCGTCACGCCACCCGGATCCACCGAGAGCGCGGCCACGTACGCCGCCTCCGGATTCACCTCGTACAGCTGCGCGCTGGGGCCGGGGCGCCCGGTCACGTTCCCCGTCGTCCGCACCAGCCCGGCCGCCTCCAGTCGCCCCAGCAGCTGCGAGGCGGTGGGCTTGGACAGGCCGGTCAGCTCGCCGATCCGGGTACGGGTCAACGGGCCCTGCGACACGAGCAGTTCCAGCGCGGCCCGGTCGTTCATCGCCCGCAGCACGCTCGGCGTGCCTGGTACGCCGCCCGTGCCGTCCGTTCCGCGCATCCCGCACCCCGCCACAACTGATCTGTTAGGAAACTTTCCGATCAACAACTCCCAGGAAGGTAAGTCCCCACTCACGGGCCGTCAATGGGTTCTGCGCGACTCATCCGAGGACTTCCGCCCAGACGACCTTGCCGGGCCCGGGGCGCGCGTGACAGCCCCACCGCTCGGCGAGCGCGGCCACCAGCACGAGGCCGCGCCCGTACTCGACATCCGGACCCGGCGCGCGGAGGCGCGGCTGCGCGTACGCCGCGTCGTGCACCTCGAGACGGACGCCGCCGGGCGCACCCGATGGCGCGACGGTGCGGAGCGGACGGATGCGGGTCTGGATGTGGCGGTCGCGCGGTACGTGGGCGTGCCGGACCGCATTGGTCAGCAACTCGGTGAGCACGAGGGCCGCCCGGTCCTCCAGCGCGGACAGCCCCCACTCGGCCAGAGCCTTCCGCAACGCGGCGCGGGCGCGCGGCACGGACCGCGGACTCCGCGGCCAGCGCCCCACCACGGCGTCGCGCCGGTACGGCGGCGCGGCGCTCACCGGACGCCTTCCGCGCCGTACACGTAGGGCCGCACAAGGCGGCTCCCCTCGCCGCGCAGGGGGACGGCGCACCGGCACCGGTACTGGCACCAGCACTGGCGCCAGTAGCGGCGCCGAGGCCGGTGTCGGTGCCGTCCCGCAGGCGGGAGGACGAGGCGCAGGAGCGGCGCGAGGGCGCGGGCAAGGGCGTGACGCATGACGGCGTGCTTCTTTCGGGCAAAGGGGTCGGTACTTCCACCCGCGAGCGTGGCGCAGCGTCCATACGATTACTAGGAGTGACGGTTTTCGGAACCGCAGAACGAAAACGGGGGCCACGATGCCCAGTCCCAAAAACCTCGACCCGACCGAGTCCCTGCCGGCCCTGTACGGCACGAAGCTGCGCAAGCTCCGTACGAAAGCGGGCTGGACCCAGCGCGAACTGGGCGCGAAGGTACCGATCGCGCACAGCCGCATCGCCCAGTTCGAACTGGGCAAGGAAACCCCACCGGAGGACGTCTCCGCCGCGCTGGACCGGCTCCTCGGCGCGGACGGCGATCTCACGGACCTGTGGCAACACGCAAGACGGGCCCCGTTCCCGGGGTGGGCTCGGAGGTATGTGGACGCCGAGTCGCGGGCCGACCGGATCCGCAAGTACCTCGCCCACACGGTTCCGGGTCTGCTGCAGACCGATGCCTACGCGAGGGCCTTGCTGACCGTTGCACGTCCTTGCGTGGGCGAGAAGCTCGAAGAAATGGTGGCGGCGAGAACGGCTCGGCGGGCTCTACTCCAGCAGCCGAGCCCGCCATCGTTGTGGGCCGTTCTCGACGAGGCTGTCCTGTGGCGTCACGTGGGCGGACTCGCGGTCATGCGTGAGCAACTGGAGTACCTGCTGCACCTACTGGGCCGGTTGGACCACGTCAGCGTGCAGATCCTGCCGTTCGAGCAGGGCGCACATCCGATGCTGGGCGGTTCACTCACGGTGCTCTCGTTCACGAGCGGGCCCGAGGTGGCGTATCTGGAGGGCTCGCACTCCGGAGAACTCGTCGAGAGGGCTGCAACGGTCAAGGAATACGCCCTAGCATTCGAGCACCTACAGGCGCAGGCCCTGCCGTGCGCGGCTTCGGCCGGCCTGATTCGGAGCGCGCTGGAGGGCACCTACCGTGACGTACGTATCCCGAGCCGGTCTCAACGCCGCCGAGTGGCGCAAGTCCAGTCACAGCAACACGCAAGGCGGGGATTGCGTAGAGGTCGCTGACGGGTTCCCCGGGCTCGTTCCGGTCCGGGACAGCAAGCGGCCGGAGGGGCCGGTGATCGTGTTCTCCGGCGATGCATGGCGGGCGTTCGTCGCCGGGTTGGGGGCGGGTCGCCATGACTGACGCCAGCGCCGCCGTCTGGCGAAAGTCCAGCTACAGCAACGCGCAGGGCGGCGAGTGCGTAGAGGTCGCTGACGGGTTCCCGGGGATTGTCCCGGTGCGGGACAGCAAGCGGTCCGGCGGGCCCGTGTTGGTCTTCGGCGCGGAGGCGTGGCGGTCCTTCATCAGCGCCGCCGTCTGGCACAAATCCAGTTACAGCAACAGCCAAGGCGGGGATTGCGTCGAGGTCGCTGACGGGTTCCCCGGGCTCGTTCCGGTCCGGGACAGCAAGCGGCCCGAGGGTCCCGTGCTGGTCTTCGGCGCGACGGCGTGGCAGGCGTTCGTCGCGCAACTTGCCGAGTAACGCATGTGCGTCGGCCCGCCCCTCCCGGACATCGGGAGGGGCGGGCCGACGTGTGCGAGGCCGTGCGGCCTGCTACTTGTTCAGGTTCGGTGGGGGCGTGACCGGGTTGCTGGCTACCGACTGGGGGGAGAGGGGGTTGGCGAAGGCGGAGGGGGCGGCTACGGAGGCCGACGGGTCGACCGGCTCCTCGTCCTCCGCCGGTAGCGGCGCGTTGCCGACGATGTGGATGCCGGCCTCGTCCAGTGCGCGCTTGATGCGCCAGCGCAGCTCGCGTTCGACCGCGAAGGACTTGCCCGGCATCGTCTTGGCGGCGACGGTGATCGTCATCGTGTCGAGCAGGACCTCGCTCAGGCCGAGCACCTCGACCGGCTCCCACAGGCGCTCGTTCCACGGCTCGGACTTGGCCATCGCCTCGCCCGCCTCGGTGAGGATCTCGCGCACCCGGTCCAGGTCCTCGGTCGCGCGCAGCTGCACGTCGACGGTGGCGGTGGCCCAGCCCTGGCTGAGGTTGCCGATCCGCTTGACCTCGCCGTTGCGTACGTACCAGATCTCGCCCTCGGCGCCGCGCAGCTTCGTGACCCGCAGTCCGACCTCGATGACTTCGCCGGAGGCGACGCCCGCGTCGATGGTGTCGCCGACGCCGTACTGGTCCTCCAGGATCATGAACACGCCGGAGAGGAAGTCCGTGACGAGGTTGCGCGCGCCGAAACCGATCGCGACGCCCGCCACGCCGGCGCTGGCCAGCAGCGGCGCGAGATTGATCTGCAGGACGGAGAGGACGGTGAGCGCGGCTGTGCCGAGGATCACGAAGGAAGCGACGCTGCGGAGCACCGAGCCGATGGCCTCGGAGCGCTGCCGGCGGCGCTCGGCGTTCACGAGGAAGCCGCCGAGTGCGCTGTTGCGCGACGCCCCGGCGTTGCGGTTCATGCGCGCTATCAGCTTGGTGATCGCGCGGCGCACCAGCGACCGCAGGACCACCGCGATGACCACGATCAGGATGATGCGCAGGCCGGCGTCGAGCCAGCTCTGCCAGTTCTCCTGCACCCAGCCGGCGGCGTCGGTGGCCTTCTCCGTGGCCTCGGATATGGAGGACGGGTCCGGTGCCGCAGCGGCGACCGGGGTGGCGGACCAGAACACAGCAAGGACCTTCCGTACGGGACAGCAGACCCGGGCGGCACGTAACCGCACATCGGGCAGACCAACCACACTAACGGGGCAACGCGGGCAGTCCGCGCCGTTGTTCGAGTAGAGCGAGCCCATTTGTTGGGCAATAAAGGAGTGTGGTCGAAAACACCTCCGACCCGTTACCTGGTCATGGTGGCGCTCCGACCAGGCACCGGGGGACACTGTGGGGAGATCGTCCCGGCGCGAGCCACGCGCCGCCGGCGTACAAGGAGGCACCCGTGCCGCATGTCCTGGTCCTCAACGCGTCGTACGAGCCGCTCGGCGTCGTACCGCTCCGCCGCGCGCTCATCCTCGTACTCAATGACAAGGCCGTCAGCCTTGAGGATTCCGGCGCCCTGATGCACAGTGCGACCCGTGCGCTCCCCGCTCCCAGCGTGGTACGCCTCAAGCGGTTCGTGCGTGTGCCCTTTCGTGGCCCTGTTCCCCTGACCCGCCGTGCGCTCTTCGCCCGTGACGGCGGCCGGTGCGCGTACTGCGGTGGCGTCGCAACCAGCGTCGACCACGTGATCCCGCGCAGCCGCGGTGGGCAGCACACCTGGGAGAACGTCGTGGCCGCATGCCGTCGCTGCAACCATGTCAAGGCCGACCGGCACGTCGCCGAGATCGGGTGGCGGCTGCGGCATCAGCCCGCGCCGCCGTCCGGGCTCGCGTGGCGGATCATCGGCACGGGACATAGGGATCCGCGCTGGCTGCCATACCTGCAGCCGTACGGCGCGGACGACGCAATGGCCCGAATCGACGCGGTTTCCGCGTAGAACCGGGCCATTCGCGTTCCCGGGAACGCGTGCGGGCCCCGCGCCCCTGAAGGGGCGCGGGGAACTGCGCGACCAGCTACGACGTGGCCGCACCGGCCACCGGGTGGGTCACCCCCGCGGCGGGTGGCGGGTCACCCTCGCGGCGGCCGGGCGTGTTCCGCGGGCCGGCCACGGGAGTCCGGCCGCCCCCGAGCGCTCTGCCGGCCGTGCTCGTCCGCGTGGCGGCCACCGTCCCCGCGCCCGCCATCGTCCCCGCGCCCGCCATCGTCCCGGCGACGGCCATCGTCCCGGTGCCCCTCGCCGCCCCCGCGGCGATCGTCGTCCCGCTGCCCGCGGTCGGAGACCGCATCGTCGGCGACCGCATACGCCTCCACGCTCCACAGTGAGTAGCCGAAGCGGGTGGCCCGCTTGTCGCCCTGGATGCGGACGAACTTCGCGTCGGGCGCGTCCATCCGTACGCTCTCGCGGCCGCCCTTGCTGTCGCGGACGGTGGTGGCCGTGCGCCAGTTGCGGCCGTCGGGGGAGGTCTGGACGCGGTAGCGCGCGGCGTGGGCGTCCTGCCAGTGGAGGACGAGCCGGCCGAGGCGGACCGGGCGGTCCAGCGCGAACTGCAGCCAGGCGCCGTCCTCGGCGGGGGAGGACCAGCGGGTCCTCGGGTCGCCGTCGGTGGCCGCCGAGGCGGGGAAGTCGGCCGTCTCGTCGCCGGAGGAGGTCGCCCGGGCCCCGCGCGCCAGGTCCTTCCCGCCCGCCGGCGGGAACGTGCGCACGGTCAGGGTCCGGTGCTCGTCCCCGAACGCGACCGGGATCTCGTACGCGCCGGAGCGGGCGTCCTTCGGTACGGAGATCCGCAGGCGGGCGGTCGCGGTGCCGCCGCGCGGCGCGGTGAGCCGGTCCGGGGCGTGCACGGTGAAGCCCTTGGGGGCCTTGACCCGGAGCCGGCCGTGGACGTCGGCGGGGCGGCGGGAGAAGACCAGCGCGTCGACGGAGACCGTGCCGCCGGTGTCGGCGTCCACCTCCCGCCGGGAGAGTTCGAGGCCGGCCGGTGCCGTGTCGTCGAACCAGGGGGTGAGGGACTTCACCGAGGGGGCCGGGTCGTCCTCGGCCCAGTGCAGCCGGATCGCGTCGGCGCGCAGGCCGTGCGCCGCCGCCTGGGTCCAGCCGGAGGCGGCGAGCCGGCCGAGGCGCCGCCAGCCCTTGCCCGGTACGCGGGCCTCCACCGTGGCGCGCGCGTCCCGGGACGGATCGGTGAGCGCGGTCACGGCGGAGAGCGTGCGGGGGCGCGCGAACGGCACGGTCAGGGAGGTGGCGTGGGCCGCCTCGTGCGGCGCCGGGGTGTCGGAGGCGGCGCCGGTCCAGGCGTCGGACTCGCGCAGGGCGCGGTCGAGGAAGGGGCCGAGGACGCCCTTGCCGACCGTCGCGGCGTGCTCGCCGATGTCCTTGCGCAGCCCCTCGGCCGCGCGCTGGGCCCGCCATGCGGCGGCCCCGTCGCCGCGGGCCTGGGCGCGCAGCATGTCGACGGCCTGCATCCCGGCCCGCCCGTACCGGGCCAGCTGCTCGGACCAGGGGCGCACCTCCTCGGCGAGGCCGCCGGTCAGGTGGTCGGGGACCTCGCTCATGGTGCGGAACGCCGAGCGGAGCGCGGCGGCGGCCTTGATGTACTGCGCGTCGTCGGCCTGGTCGCCGCCGTTGATGGAGGCGGCGCGGGTCGCCCAGAAGCGGTCGATGAGCGGGCGCAGGTAGCCCGACTCGCCGGTGTGCAGGACGGAGGAGGCGTCGTTGCCGGCGAGGGCGTGCAGCGCGGCGCGGGCACGGGTCCGGCGGTCCTCGGCGGCCGTGGAGCCCGCCCGCGCGGCCGGGACGCCGGCGGGGGCTTCGGCGCCGCCCGCCTGGTCGGCGGCGAGGTCGTCGATGGCGGCGCGCCAGGACTCCTGGGGGCGGTAGTCGCGGGGGTTCCAGGCGTAGTCGGCGGCGGTGAAGAGCGGGATGCGGGAGGCCGTGGGCCGGTCCATGGCGTTGGCCAGGAGGGCGGCGGAGCCGGTGGCGACGGCGGGCTCGCGCCCGGTGTAGGGGCCGAGGAAGATCCGGTCCTGCGCGTAGTCGTTGACCGGGTAGTTGTCCATCGTGATCAGGCGGTGCCCGAACGCGTCGCGGGTCCTTGCCAGTTCGCGGCCCGTGATGGTGCGGGGCACGACGCCGACGCCGGTCCAGGCCACGTCCACCCGGTCCGTGAGCGCGTCCGCCAGCGCCTCGCGGTACGCCGTCGCACCGTCCTGGTAGTACTCCGTGGGCATCAGGGACAGCGGCTCCGAGCCGGGGTGGCGCTCGGCGAGATGGTCGGCGAGCGCGTTCGCCACCTGCGCCTGGGCGCGGGCCGCGGCCTCGGGGCCGGAGCCGAAGGCGTCCTCGTCGGCGTCGCAGTGCCACTCGCTGTAGCTGACGTCCTGGAACTGGAGCTGGAAGGCGCGCACGCCCAGCGCCCACATGGCGTCGACCTTGCGCTGCAGTGCCCGTACGTCCTCCGCGGAGGACATGCACAGGGAGTGGCCGGGCGAGACGGCCCAGCCGAGGGTGACGTGGCGGGCGCGGGCCCGCTCGGCCAGCTCGCGGAAGTGGGCGCGCTGCGCGGCGGGGTACGGGTCGCGCCAGCGGGCCTGGCGGTACGGGTCGTCGCCGGCCGCGTAGAGGTAGCGGTTCTGTTTCGTACGGCCCATGAAGTCCAGCTGCGCGAGGCGCTCGGCCTGGGACCAGGGCTCGCCGAAGAAGCCCTCGGTGGTGCCGCGGACCGCGGTGCCCGGCCAGTCGCGCACGGCGACCGAGGCCAGCCGCCGGCCGCCGTCCGGGCCCGCCGTGACGAGCTGCCGCAGGGTCTGCACGGCGTGGAAGACCCCGTCCGGGCCGGTGCCCTCCATGGCGACGGTGGGGCGGCCCGCGACCTCGCCGACGGCCAGCCGGTAGCCGCCGGACGGCAGGTCCGTGCCACGTGCCGGGGCGTGCAGGGCCCGCAGCGCGTCGGCCGCCTGCCGCCCGCCGACGCGGATCAGCGGACCGTCGGCGGGGACCGGCGCACCGGGGCGCGCCTCGTGGACCGTGCGCACCCCCGCGCCCCGCAACAGCTTCAGGAGCGCCTCGACGGCGTACGGATCGGTGCCGTCGGCGGTGACGAGCGTGGCGGCGGTGCCCAGCGGCACGGCGGTGCCCAGGCTGCGCAGCGACTGGGGGCGGGGCCACACGGCGGGCGGTTCGCCCGCGTCGGCGGCCTGGTCAGGGGAGCCCACGGACGGTTCGTCGGGGGCGGCCTGGGCGGCCGGTACGCCGCCGAGCAGTCCCCCTATGACGGCGGCGGCCAGCGCAGTGGTGCCTGCCACCTTGGCGCCGGACCCGGCACCGTTCCGTTTCCTGGCGCCGACGCCACGGAATCGCACGGCCTCTCCTCGTCCCGTAGGTCTGCAGCCTCGCCGGCGGGCCGGCTCCGCGTGGTCGGGTTCGGCGGAGCGGCCGCCATGGGCTTGTGAGCCCACCACTCGGGGGTCGAGGTGTCAACGGCGGTAGCCGAAGTGCCCCCGTTTGCCCTGTGTGAACGTGGGGGCGCGCGGGAGTCGCGGTCCGGGGGAAATGCCGCAGAAGTTTCGCTAAGATGTCCATTAAGTCGGGATCTCCTGCGTGAGGGACCGGCCGCGCCGCCAAATCGTTCGCCGGGGCGGGGGTGTGAGGTGGAACACGTTTAGTGACCGGACACGTCTGCGGCGGCATGGATTGGGTAGGGCCCGGATGTCCTACTCTCGACGAACGGGAGGCCCTCGTGGCTCCGTCCGCTCAGCTTCTTCTCGACGCCCTCTCCAAACCGACCGAGCCGGATCTGCTGGCAGGGGTCTCCGACCCGGACTGCGGCTTGGACGGATGCGGCTCGCTCACCTTCTCCGAGCCTCCCTTGACCAGCGAGCCCCCGCTCGCCGACAGCACCCCCCTCACCAGCGAGACCCCGATCGCCGCCGAGCTGCCGCTCACCAGTGAGCCCGCCGCCGCCGGCTACGGCACGGAGTCCCTGGAGGTCTGATGGGCCGAGCGCGGCTCGCCCGGCTGCACGGCGTCACCACGTCCTACGAGCCAGCGCCGGGCCGCACCGTCCATGTTCCCGAGGACACGGTCGTCGCCGTACTCGCCGCGCTGGGTGTCGACGCCTCCACGCCGCAGGCCGTACGCGCCGCGCTGGACGCGTACGAGTACGGACCCGCCCGTGCCCTCCTCCCGCCCACCCTCGTCACCCGCGAAGGTCGCCCGCCGGACCTGGCCGGGCTGCCCGGCGGCACCACGCTGCGCGTGGACACCGAGGACGGGCGGACGCTGGACTGGGGCCTGGTGCCCGGCGGGCAGGCGGCTCCGCTGCCGCTCGGCGTGCACGTGCTGCGCGCCTACACCGCCGACGGCGCCGCCGCGCACTCCCACCTCGTCGTCGCACCCGACCGGATGCCCGCCGTGTCCGGTCGCGGGCACGGCTTCATGGTCCAGCTCTACTCCCTGCTCTCCCAGGCCTCCTGGGGCATGGGAGACCTCGGCGACCTGGCCCGGCTGGCCGACTGGTCGGGCCGGACCCTCGGCATGGACTTCGTCCAGCTCAACCCGCTGCACGCGGCCGTACCGGGACCGCCCACCGACCCCTCCCCGTACCGCCCCTCCTCGCGCCGCTTCCCCGACCCCGTGCACCTGCGGATCGCGGACGTCCCCGAGTTCGCGCGGCTGTCCGGCGCCGCCCGGCAGCGCGCCGACGAGCTGACCGGACGCGCCGCCGCGCTCCGCGACACCGTCCTGAAGAACGGCGCGCTGATCGACCGGGACGCCGTCTGGGAGCTGAAGAAGGAGGCCCTGGAGCTGCTGCGCACGGTGCCGCTGAGCACCGCACGGCAGGCCGCCTACGACGCCTTCCGCGCAGACCGGGGCCAGGACCTGGAGGACCACGCCACCTGGTACGCGCTGGCCGAGGCGCACGGCCCGGACTGGCGCGCCTGGCCCGAAGGGCTGCGCGACCCCCGCTCGGCCCGCACCGAGCGGATGCGGCGCGCGCTGGCCGACCGCATCGACTTCCACCGCAGGGCCGCCTGGCTCACCGACGAACAGCTCGCGGCCGCCCAGCGCGGGGCGCGGGCGGCGGGCATGCGCATCGGGCTGGTCCACGACCTGGCCGTCGGCGTGCACCCCAGCGGGGCCGACACCTGGGCCCGCCAGGACGCCTTCGCGGCCGGCATGTCCGTCGGCGCGCCGCCGGACGCCTTCAACTCCCGCGGCCAGGACTGGGGGCTGCCGCCCTGGCGCCCCGACACGCTCGCGGAAACCGGCTACGCGCCCTTCCGCGCGCTGCTGCGCGGCCTGCTCCGGCACGCGGGCGCGCTCCGCATCGACCACGTCATGGGCCTCTTCCGGCTGTGGTGGATCCCCGAGGGCCGGCCGCCCACGGAGGGCACGTACGTCCGGTACGACGCCGAGGCGATGCTCTCCGTGCTGGCGCTGGAGGCCGCCCGCGCCGACACCGCGGTCATCGGCGAGGACCTGGGGACGGTCGAGGACGGGGTGCGCGAGGCGCTGGAGGAGCGCGGCGTCCTCGGCACGTCCGTCCTGTGGTTCGAGCGCGCCTGGACCGCCGAGGGGCAGCCGCCGCTGCCGCCGGAGAGCTGGCGCGCCGACTGCCTGGCCACCGTCACCACGCACGACCTGCCCAGTACGGCGGGGCGGCTGACCGGCGAGCACACCGCGCTGCGGCACCGCATCGGCCTGCTGGACGGCACTCTCGAAGAGGAGCAGGCGGCCGACCGCGCCGAGGTCGCCACCTGGCTGGAGTGGCTCGGCCGGCTGGGGCTGCTGCCGGAGGGCACGGCGTCCGGGGACGCGGAGGCGGACGAGCGGGCCGCGGTCGCGGCGCTGCACCGCTTCCTGCTGCGCACCCCGGCCAGGATGGTCGGCGTCTGGCTGCCGGACGCGGTGGGCGACCGGCGGCCGCAGAACCTGCCCGGTACGTGGGACGAGTATCCGAACTGGCGGCTGCCGATCGCCGCGCCGGACGGCCGGCCGATGACGCTGGAGGAGATCGTGGAGTCGCCGCGGCTGCGGGCGCTGACGGCCGAGTTCGACGCGCGGCCGGGGGCGGGGCTCAGCCGTTAGGGCACCCCGAGCGCGCGGGTCGCTCGGGCGTCCGATACGTTGAGGTACGTGAGCAACAAGGTCAAGAACCACGCCCTGCGCGCCGGAACGATCACCGCCGGTACCGCGCTGCTGCTGCTGATGTCGTCCCCTGCTTTCGCGCTCACCCGCGACGACGGTGACGACCCGGGTCCGGGCCTGAGCGTTGTCCAGACGCTCGGTCTCTACGTCGCGACGCCCATCGTCCTCTTCCTGATCATCGCTGGTCTGGTCATGCTGGGCGACAAGTCCCGCAAGGCCAAGAAGAGCTGACACCCGGCCCTCCAGGCTCACTGGGCACCACATACTGCAAGGCGCCGAACGGTTCGCAGGAACCGTTCGGCGCCTTTTGCTGCACCATGAGCCCTTTTTGACCGGAAATGACCACTCGATCGGAACGGCGGGTTCTCTTGACGCGGTCCTAACCTACGATGTCGTAACCTACGGTGCCGTAAGGTTTTCTCCACGTCCCCAGGAGACCCCGCATGACCATCGCCCCCGCCCACCAAGACGGAGAGCGCGGCCAGACCGCCTGGAGTGACGCTCAACTCCTGTACGCCCTGGAAGAAGTCGTCGAGAAGGAGCTGAACCGGCATCTCGGCATAGCCAAGGAATGGATGCCGCACGAGTACGTGCCCTGGAGTGACGGGCGGAACTTCGACGGCGTCATGGGCGGCGAGCCCTGGGCGCCCGAGCAGTCCAAGGTCACCGACATCGGCCGGACGGCGCTGGTCGTGAACCTGCTGACCGAGGACAACCTGCCCAGCTACCACCACGAGATCGCCACCCTCTTCGGGCGGGACGGCGCGTGGGGCACGTGGGTGCACCGCTGGACGGCCGAGGAGGGCCGGCACGGCATCGTCATGCGCGACTACCTGCTGACCAGCCGGGCCGTCGACCCCGTGCAACTGGAGCGCTTCCGCATGGCGCACATGTCGGAGGGGTTCGAGTCCGACAACAACCACAGCATGCTGCACTCCGTGGCGTACGTGGCCTTCCAGGAGCTGGCCACCCGCATCTCGCACCGGAACACCGGGCGCCACTCCGGCGACCCGGTCTGCGACCGGATGCTCGCCCGGATCGCCACGGACGAGAACCTGCACATGCTCTTCTACCGCAACCTTCTCGCCGCGGCCTTCGAGATGGCCCCCGACCAGACCATGGGCGCCGTACGCGACGTGGTGGTGAACTTCCGGATGCCGGGCCACGGCATGCCCGGCTTCGAGCGGGCCGCGGCCCGGATGGCGATCGGCGGCATCTACAACCTCCGCATCCACCACGACGACGTCATCCAGCCCGTGCTGCGCTTCCTGAAGGTCATGGAGATCGGCGGGCTGGGCCCTGCGGGTCTGCGGGCACAGGAGGAGCTGGGCCTCTTCATGGGCGGTCTCGACGACCAGGCGCGCAAGTTCGACGAGCGGCTCGCGGCCCGGGAAGCCCGCAAGGCAGCCCGTCAGGGCTGAGCACCTTTCAGCTGTGCTGAAAAGAATGCTCAAAAACCTTCGGTGGACCTGAGAGGTCCGGGCCTGCCACGGTAAATGCCTCCGCACCGACGAGAGGAAGCCGTGACAGTCCTGGACCAGCAGAACGCCGTACGGACCGGGGGCGCACCCCGGTCCGACCGGCCCGCCGCCACCCGCACCGCCACCGCCCGCCCCGCCGTCCTCACCGGCCTCGCGCTCGCGCTGACCGCCACCGTCGCGTGGTCCGGCAGCTTCGTCGTGACCCGGGCGCTGCACGACAGCGTCCCGCCCGTACAGGCCGTGTTCTGGCGCTGGGTGATCGCGCTGGTCGCCGTGGCGCCGCTGACGCTGCGGCAGGTCTGGCGGCAGCGGGCACTGCTCCGCCGCCACCTGCGTTTCCTGCTCCTGGCCTCGCTGCTCGGCGTGGCCCTCTACAACACCCTGGTCCACCAGGCGGGGCTGACCACGCCCGCCGGCACCATGGGCATGTTCATGGCCGCGTCGCCGACGCTGATGGTGCTGTTCGGACGCTTCGGGCGCGGCGGCGAGCGGATCGGCGCGCGGCGCGCCGCCGGCATGCTCATCGCGACCGCGGGCGTGCTCACGCTGATCGGCAAGGGCGATCCGACGGCCCTGTTCCGGCTCGACCTCAACGCCGGCAGCCTGTGGATGCTCGCGGCCATGGCCTGCTTCGCCGGGTACAGCGCGCTGCTGCGCCACAAGCCGGCGGAGATCGCCGGCCCGGTCTTCCTGTGCGTGACATTCCTCCTCGGCGCGGCGATGCT
Organism: Streptomyces niger; assembly: GCF_000718305.1. Lineage (GTDB taxonomy): Bacteria > Actinomycetota > Actinomycetes > Streptomycetales > Streptomycetaceae > Streptomyces > Streptomyces niger. Next base: position 140,911 of record NZ_JOFQ01000011.1, on the reverse strand, counting down.
GGCCCCCGCGTACGCCGTCAGCCTCACCGTGCAGGGCGGCTTCACGCCCGGCGCCGACACGGTCGGGCCGCTGCTCTACGTCGGCATCTTCTCCTCCGCGGTGGCCTTCTTCACCTGGAACAAGGCCATCGCTCTGGTCGGCGCGGCCCGCGCGGGCGCCGTCTACTACCTCCAGCCGGTCTGCGTCGCCCTGCTCGCCCACGTCCTGCTCGGCGAGCACACCGGACCGGTCCAGGTCCTCTGCATGGGACTCATCCTCGGCGGCGTGACGCTCGCTGCCGACGTGCGGCGAAGAGCCGCACGGTGACCGCATACGCTGCCCGCATGGCCGACTGGGACATCAAGAAGCTGCGGATCCTGCGCACCCTCGGCGAGCTGGGCACGGTGACCGCGACCGCCGAGGCGCTGCACATGACGCCCTCGGCGGTCTCGCAGCAGCTGACCGGGCTCGCCAAGCAGCTCGGGGTGACGCTCCTGCAGGCCCACGGCCGCCGGGTGCGGCTGACGGACGCGGCCCACCTCGTCCTCCGCCACGCCGACGCCGTCTTCGCGCAGCTGGAGCGGGCGGACGCGGAACTGCTCGGCTACCTCCAGGGCGAGGTCGGCGAGGTGCAGGTCGGCGCGTTCTCCACCGCGATCCCGGCGCTGGTGGTGCCCGCCGTCGAGCGGCTGCGCCGGACCCACCCCGGCCTGGTGGTCCGGGTACGGGAGGCCGAGGCGGCCGAGGCGTACGAGCTGCTGTCGGAGGGCAGCGTGGACCTCGCCCTCTCCCTCGCCGCGCACGCGCCCACGCCGCGCGACCCCAAGTACGCCCGCCTCTCGCTGCTCGCCGACCCGCTGGACGTGGCCCTGCCGGCCGGGCACCCGCTGGCCGCCGAGCCCGGACTGCGGCTGGCCGACCTCGCGGGCGAGCCGTGGATCTTCGGGCGGAGCGGGCCGTGGTCCGAGATCACCACCACGGTCTGCGAGAACGCCGGCTTCGTACCGGAGCAGGCGCACGCGGCGGCCGACTGGGCGGCGATCCTGTCGATGGTCGCGGCCGGCATGGGCGTGGCGCTCGTCCCGCGCATGGCGATGCGCCCGGAACGCGGCGGCGCCGGCGTCGCCGTCCGGGTCCTCCACGCCGACCAGCCCCGCCGCCACGTCGTCGCCGCCGTCCGCCGAGGCGCGGAGGACGCCCCCGGCATGTCCAGAGCCCTGACCGCCCTCCGCCAGGTGGCGGCGGAGCTGTCCGACCAGTAGGCGGACGCGCAGGCACCGCCGCGGTCGGACCTTTCAGGCCGGCTACACAACCACTGCAGAAACTTTCGATAGACCTGCCCGAACAACGCTGCGAAAGTCGTTGGTGTGAACACGCAGTACGCGCGGTGAGCACACGTCACCCCGGACGACGACGAAGGGCAGAGATGACCACCACCCCGGCCGCCTCCTCCACCGATCCGCACGCCAACGACGCCGCTCCGTACGGCGGTGGCGACCCCTACGCCGACTACCGCGGCGGCGACTTCGCCTTCACCTCGCTCGTCGACCTCGCCGACCGCCGCTTCGGCGCAGGCGTGATCGCCGCGAACGACGAGTTCTTCGCCGAGCGCGAGAACCTGCTGAAGCCGGAGCCCGCGGTCTTCGACCCGCACCACTTCGGGCACAAGGGCAAGATCATGGACGGCTGGGAGACCCGGCGCCGCCGCGGCGCCGACGGTGACCACCCCTTCCCGACCGACGAGGAGCACGACTGGGCGCTGATCCGCCTCGCCGTGCCCGGCGTGATCCGCGGCGTCGTCGTCGACACCGCCCACTTCCGCGGCAACTACCCGCAGCAGGTCACCGTCGAGGCCACCTCCGTACCGGGCAGCCCGAGCCCGGAGGAGCTGCTCGCCGACGACGTGAAGTGGGAGGAGATCGTCCCCCGCACGCCGGTACGCGGCCACGCCGCCAACGGCTTCGAGGTCACCGCCGAGCGCCGCTTCACCCATCTCCGCCTCAAGCAGCACCCCGACGGCGGCATCGCCCGCTTCCGCGTGTACGGCGAGGTCGTGGCCGACCCCGAGTGGCTGGACCTGCTCGGCACCGTCGACCTGGCCTCGGTCCTGAATGGCGGCGCGGTCGAGGACGCCTCGGACCGCTTCTACTCCTCGCCCACCCAGATCATCCAGCCCGACCTCTCCCGCAAGATGGACGACGGCTGGGAGAACCGCCGCCGCCGGGTCAAGGGCACCAACGACTGGGTCCGCTTCCGCCTCGCCGCGCAGGGCGAGATCCGTGCGATCGAGATCGACACGGCGTACCTCAAGGGCAACTCGGCCGGCTGGGCGGCGCTGTACGGCTGTGACGGCACGCCGGAGGACGAGTCCTCCTGGTTCGAGATCCTCCCGAAGACCAAGCTCCAGCCGGACACCCCGCACCGGTTCGCGCTGCCGGCCACGGTGACCGCCACCCACGTACGGCTCGATGTCTTCCCCGACGGCGGCCTGGCGCGGATGCGCGTACACGGCAGCCTCACCGAGGACGGCCGCGCCGCGCTGCGCCGCCGCTTCGATGAACTGAACGGCTGACGGGGCGGCCTACGGCCGCGACTCACCGACTCGTCCGGCGGACGGCAGCGACTCGCGCGCCGTCCGCCGGACGGTTCCACCACGCCGACGCCGGGGCGCCATCCGTTTCTGCGCGACCGTCCCGCCGTCTCGGTTGCTCGCGCAGTTCCCCGCGGGCCCCTTGAGGGGCGCGGGGAACTGCGCGCTCAGCCACAGCGCAGGGGGAGCCGAGCACCGAGGGCGCGGGGCACCCCCGTAAGTCGGCTCAGGCCGCGGCAGCGGCATCCGCCGCCTGGGCCTTCAGCGCCCGCTCCACGCCCGCCCGGTTCTCCGTCACCAGGCGACGCAAGGCCGCGCTCGGCTCGGCCGAGGCCAGCCAGGCGTCCGTCGCGTCCAGCGTCTCCTGCGAGACCTGCAGCGAGGGGTAGAGCCCCACCGCGATCTGCTGCGCCATCTCGTGGCTGCGCGCCTCCCACACGCCCTTCAGCGCGTCGAAGTACTGCGCGGTGTACGGGGCCAGCAGCTCGCGCTGGTCGGTCTGGACGAAGCCGCCGATGACGGCCTCCTGCACGGCGTTCGGCAGCTTGTCCGAGGCCACGACCGACGCCCACGCCTCGGCCTTGGCCTCCGCCGTCGGACGGGCCGCGCGGGCGGTCGCGGCGTACCGCTCGCCCGCCGAGGTCCGGTCCCGGTCCAGCTCGGCCGCGATCGCCTTCTCGTCCGCGCGGCCGGTGGCGGCCAGCCGCTGCAGGAGCGCCCAGCGCAGCTCGGTGTCCACGGCGAGGCCGGTGATCTCCTCCGTACCCTCGAGGAGGTTCTGGAGGAGGTCCAGCTGCGCGGTCGTACGGGCCGTCGCGGCGAACGCGCGGGCCCACGCGAGCTGGTGGTCGCTGCCGGACGCGGCGGCCCGCAGCTGCTTGAGGCAGGCGTCGGTCCACTTGGCGAGGCCGGTCTCGCGCCACTCCGGTGCCGCGTACAGCTCCAGCGCCAGCTTCACCTGCCGCTGCAGGGACTGGACCACGCCGATGTCGGACTCCTTGCCGATGTTGGCGAGCACCAGCTCCAGGTAGTCACGGGTGGCCAGCTCGCCGTCGCGGGTCATGTCCCAGGCCGAGGCCCAGCACAGCGCGCGCGGCAGCGACTCGGAGAAGTCCCCGAGGTGCGCGGTGACGGTCTTCAGGGACTCCTCGTCCAGCCGCACCTTGGCGTAGGAGAGGTCGTCCTCGTTGAGCAGGATGACGGCCGGGCGGGGGGTGTTCGCGGGGAACGGCACCTCGGTGCGCTCGCCGTCCACATCCAGCTCGATCCGGTCGGAGCGGACGAGCTTGCCGTCCTTGAGGTCGTAGCAGCCGACCGCGATGCGGTGCGGGCGCAGCACCGGCTCACCGGTCGCGCCCTCGGGCAGCGCGGGCGCCTCCTGCCGGATGGCGAGGGAGGTGACGTTGCCTGCCGCGTCGGTCTCGATCTCCGGGCGGAGGACGTTGATGCCGGCCGTCTGGAGCCACTTCTTCGACCAGGTCTTCAGGTCGCGGCCCGAGGTCTCCTCCAGCGCGCCCAGCAGGTCCGAGAGCCGGGTGTTGCCGTAGGCGTGGCGCTTGAAGTACGCCTGCACGCCGCGGAAGAACTCGTCCATGCCGACGTACGCCACGAGCTGCTTGAGCACGCTGGCGCCCTTGGCGTACGTGATGCCGTCGAAGTTGACGAGCACGTCGTCCAGGTCGCGGATCTCCGCCATGATCGGGTGCGTCGAGGGCAGCTGGTCCTGCCGGTACGCCCAGGTCTTCATGGAGTTGGCGAACGTGGTCCAGGAGTGCGGCCACTTGCTGCCCGGCGCGTACGCCTGGCACGCGATCGAGGTGTACGTGGCGAACGACTCGTTCAGCCAGAGGTCGTTCCACCACTCCATGGTCACCAGGTCGCCGAACCACATGTGGGCCAGCTCGTGGAGGATGGTCTCCGCGCGCACCTCGTACGCCGCGTCGGTCACCTTGGACCGGAAGACGTACTGGTCGCGGATGGTCACCGCGCCGGCGTTCTCCATGGCGCCGGCGTTGAACTCCGGCACGAAGAGCTGGTCGTACTTGGCGAACGGGTACGCGTAGTCGAACTTCTCCTGGAACCAGTCGAAGCCCTGCCGGGTGACCGCGAAGATCTCCTCGGCGTCCAGGAACTCGGCGAGCGAGGGCCGGCAGTAGATGCCCAGCGGCACCCGCTGCCCGTCCTTCTCGTAGGAGCTGTGCACGGAGTGGTACGGGCCCACGATCAGCGCGGTGATGTAGCTGGAGATCCGCGGCGTCGGCTCGAAGGACCAGATGTTGTCCTTCGGCTCCGGCGTCGGGGAGTTGGACACCACGGTCCAGCCCTCGGGGGCCTTCACGGTGAACTGGAAAGTGGCCTTGAGGTCCGGCTGCTCGAAGTTGGCGAACACCCGCCGCGCGTCCGGCACCTCGAACTGCGTGTAGAGGTACGCCTGCTGGTCCACCGGGTCGACGAAGCGGTGCAGGCCCTCGCCGGTGTTGGTGTACGCGCAGTCGGCCACGACCTTCAGTTCGTTGCGCCCGGAGCGCAGCCCCGCCAGCGCGATCCGCGAGTCCTGGAACACCGCGGCGGCGTCCAGCGCCGCGCCGTTGAGCACCACCTCGTGCACGGCGGGGGCGATCAGGTCGATGAACGAATCCGCCCCGTCCTCGGCCACGTCGAAACGCACCGTGGTCGCGGACCGGAAAACGCCCCCCTCCTGCGCGCCGCTCAGATCCAGGTCGATCTCGTAGGCGTCGACGGTCAGCAGGCGCGCCCGCTCCTGCGCCTCTTCGCGGGTCAGATTCGTGCCAGGCACGCGGTCATCTCCTTCGCATCGGACGTTTCGCCCATCCTTCCACGCCGCACCCCTTCGGCGGCGAGTGGTATTCCCGGTAGTAAGGATCTTCCTACCCGGGTAGGATCGAGAGCATGAAGATCAGTGTGAGCCTCCCGCAGGAAGACGTGGCCTTCGTCGACGAGTACGTCTCCCGGACGGAGGCGGAATCGCGGTCCGCGGTGATACACGCCGCCATCGAATGTCTACGGGCGGCCGATCTGGAGGCCGAGTACACGGAGGCGTTCGAGGAGTGGGACGCGAGCGAGGACGCCGCGCTGTGGGACCGGACTGCCGCGGACGGACTCTCCGATGCGTCGCGGTGACATCTACCTGGTCGACTTCGAGCCGGTCGGAGGCAGCGAGGTCAACAAGGCCCGCCCGGCGGTGATCGTGTCCAACAACGCGGCCAACGCGTCGGTGGAGCGCAACGGTCGGGGTGTGGTCACGGTGGTGCCCCTGACGTCGAACACCGCCCGAGTGCTCGCCTTCCAGGTGTTCCTGCCGGCCGGTGACTGCCGGCTCGCGAAGGACGCCAAGGCGCAGTGCGAACAGGTGCGCGCCGTCGCACCGGAACGGCTGCGGCAACGGATCGGCTCTGTGCCGCAACCGAGGATGGCCGAGCTCGACGCAGCCCTGCGACGGCATCTGGCGCTCTGAGGGCACCCCCGCAACGCGCCGGGGCCCGTACGGAAGGTTGTCCGTACGGGCCCCGCGGTGTTGCCGGGGTGGGCGTCAGCCCTTCAGTTCGGCGGCGACCAGCTCCGCGATCTGGACGGCGTTGAGCGCCGCGCCCTTGCGGAGGTTGTCGTTGGAGAGGAAGAGGGCCAGGCCGTTGTCGACGGTCTCGTCCTTGCGGATGCGGCCGACGTAGGACGGGTCCTGGCCGGCGGCCTGCAGCGGGGTGGGCACGTCGGAGAGGGCCACGCCCGGCGCCCCGCCCAGCAGCTCGGTCGCCCGCTCGGGGCTGATCGGGCGCTCGAAGCGCGCGTTGACCTGGAGGGAGTGGCCGGAGAAGACCGGGACGCGCACGCAGGTGCCGGAGACCTTCAGCTCGGGGATCTCCAGGATCTTGCGGCTCTCGTGGCGGAGCTTCTGCTCCTCGTCGGTCTCGTTCAGGCCGTCGTCCACGATCGAGCCCGCCATCGGCAGCACGTTGAAGGCGATCGGGCGGACGTACTTGTCCGGCTCGGGGAACTCCACCGCGGCACCGTCGTGCGTGAGCTTCGTCGCGTCCTGCTCGATGGCCTTGCGGGCCTGCTGGTCGAGCTCGGCCACGCCGGCCAGGCCGGAGCCGGAGACCGCCTGGTAGGTGGCGACGACCAGCGCGGTCAGCCCCGCCTCGTCGTGCAGCGGGCGCAGCACGGGCATGGCGGCCATCGTCGTGCAGTTCGGGTTGGCGATGATGCCCTTGGGGCGGTCCGCGACCGCGTGCGGGTTCACCTCGGAGACCACGAGGGGGACCTCGGGGTCACGTCGCCAGGCGGAGGAGTTGTCGATCACGACCGGGCCGGCCGCCGCGACCTTGGGCGCCAGTTCCTTGGAGGTCGCGCCGCCGGCGGAGAAGAGGACGATGTCCAGGCCCGAGTAGTCGGCCGTCGACGCGTCCTCGATCGTGATCTCGGTGTCCTGCCACGGGAGCGTACGACCGGCGGAACGGGCCGAGGCGAACAGGCGCAGCTGCTCCACGGGGAAGTTCCGCTCGGCGAGAATCCCTCGCATCACACCGCCGACCTGGCCGGTGGCTCCGACGATTCCGATCCTCATGGCACTCCTTCTAGGGAACTGGCGACGATTTCCGAAAGGAAACCCTGCTCAGAAGTCTCTCCATCATGCGTGTGACACCCGTCGCCCTGTCCAATCCGTTTCACGGACTGGAGCGGAAAACAAATCTTGCCATGCGGACAAGTGACTTCTGAGTCGCTGCTGACCTCCCATAATCTCCTACCCGAAGGACAGTGCGAAGGTCACGACGAGGTGCCGACGCGAAGACCGTGTGTTCCGGTACCGAATGGGGCGTACCGCCCCCAGAGAGGCCCTGCTCCTGTGACCGCCCCTGCCCCCGTCGTCGACGCCCCGGAGACCGCCGCTCCCGCCCTCCCCGACACCACCGCGCCCGTACGTGCCCTGCGGTCCGCGGCCCCGCCGCGCCCCCGGCTGATCGTCCTGCTGGCCGCCACCGCCGCGATCGCGCTCGCGCTGCTCCTGCTGGCGGGGACCGGCGCCGTCGTCCGGCACCCCGTGCTCATCCCGCCGCTCGCGGCCAGCGCCGCCCTGATCGCCGGCGCCCCGGCGCTGCCGCTCGCCCAGCCGCGGAGCGTCATCGGCGGCCATCTGCTGGCGGCCTGCGTCGGCTTCCTGGTGGTGGCCGTCGCGGGGCCCGGCATCTGGAGCGCGGTGGCGGCCGGCGCGCTGGCCTTCGGGGCGACGTCCCTGGCCCGCACGCCGCACTCGCCGGCCGTGGCCACGTCCGTGATCGTCGGCTTCCAGGCGCCCGACCCGCTGCCCTTCCTCGGCCTGCTGGCCGCGGCCACGGTGATCCTGTCCACCGTCGGGTTCTGCCTGCACCGGCTGGCCTCCCGGAAGTACCCGGCGTACTGGTGGTGACGTACGCCCCGGCGTACCCGTGAGGCAGCACACACCCCGCGTCCGCCCGTACGCGGTGCGCTACCCCGTGAAGTGAACGCCACATGACGTGCGTCCGCCCGGCCCGCGAGCGGTCCGTGGCCGGCGCGCCAATGCCCCGCCCGGCCGTGATCCCTGTGCAGAGATCGGCGGCCGCCGTTGTGGTCATGTTCACGCACAGTCCACTCCCGGTGCGAAACATCCCTGGTGAGGGGGCGGCCGGCCCGCCCCCGCCGCCACCGCGTCCGCACCCGGGGAGTTCGCGCATGTCCCGCATTCGGTCCGCCGCCACCCTCGACCGCCGTACCTTCCTCGCCGCCACCGGAGTGGCCGGCGCCGCCGCCGGGGCCGGACTCACCCTCGGACTGACCGACAGGACGGCGTCCGCCGTGCCGGCCCAGGCCGGACCCGCGCCCTTCGCGCCGGAGCCGGTCGCCGCGCCCGCCGTGCCGCCCGTCCCCTTCCGCCGCGGCACCACCCTCGACTCCGTCGCCACCCCGCGCGGCACCACCGGCTACCGCCGCCTCGGCGACGGCCCCGCCTGGTCCCGCGTCGTCCGTACCGAGCTGGCGTCGGCCCGCTCCGGGCGGGCCGAGCGGCGGACCACGCTGGCCTCCTTCGTCCAGTTCACCGACCTGCACCTGGTCGACGTGCAGAGCCCGCTGCGCTACGAGTACCTGCGCGCGCAGACCGCGAGCGCCTGGCGGCCGCAGGAGGCGCTGTCGGTGGCCGGGCTCGTCTCGCTCATCGAGCGGGTCAACGCGCTCAAGGGCGGCCCCGCCACCGGTGCGCCGCTCGCGTTCGCGATGACCACCGGCGACAACACCGACAACAACTCCAAGATCGAGCTGGACTGGTTCCTCGCCGCGATGAGCGGCGGCCGCATCATCCCCAACACCGGCGACCCCCGGCACTACGAAGGCGTCCAGGACAGCGACCTGAAGCTGTACTGGCAGCCGGACAGCGACCTGCGCGACGCCGACAAGCAGCTCGGCTTCCCGCGGCTGCCCGGCTTCCTGGACGCCGCGATCCGCACCGTGCACAGCCCCGGCCTGGACATCCCCTGGTACACCACCGTCGGCAACCACGACCAGCTGCCCGGCGGCTGCTACGCCCCCGGCGACTCGTACTGGACGGAGGTCGCGACCGGCGGCCGGAAGCTGGAGACGCTCCCGGCGGACCAGGCGAAGCAGGTCTGGTCGGCCGTGAAGAAGGGGCTGGACCCCACGGGCGCCGACTTCAAGGCCCTGATGAAGGCGAACCGCCGGCACACCCGGCAGGTGACGCCGGACCCGCGGCGGGCGCCCTTCACCCGCGCCGAGTACGTCCGGGCCCACCTCGACCCCGCCTACACCGGCAAGGGCCCGCATGGTCACGGCTTCACCGAGGCCAACGTCCACGACGACCGGCTGTACTACAGCTTCCAGGTGTCCGACGACGTGATCGGCATCAGCCTGGACACCACCGACCCCGGCGGCCACTACACCGGCTCCGTCGGCACCGGGCAGCTGCGCTGGCTGGAGCGGCAGCTGAAGGAGCACAAGGACTCCTACGTCCTGATTTTCAGCCATCACACCAGCAAGACCATGGACAACACCCGCCCCGACCCGGCCCGCCCGGACGAGGGGCGGCACGGCGGCGACGAGCTCGTGCGGCTGCTGTCCGGCCACCGCAACGTGCTGGCCTGGATCAACGGCCACAGCCACAAGAACGACATCACCGCGCACGACGGCTTCTGGGAGGTCTCCACCGCGTCCCACATCGACTTCCCGCAGCTCGCGCGGGTGATCGAGGTGGTGGACAACCACGACGGGACGGTCTCGCTCTTCACCACGCTCGTGGAGTCGGCGGCGCCGCACCGCACGGACTTCCACGACCTCTCCCAGACCGGCCTCGCCGCCCTCTACCGGGAGCTGTCCTTCAACGCACCGGAGGCCCGCACCGACCTGGCCGGGCAGTCCGGCGACCGCAACACCGAACTCCTCCTCAAGCGTGGCTGATTGACGCCCAACCCGGAGCCCCCGCTCAACCCCGCCCCCGGTTACCGGGTCTCCCTCGCCGACCACAGTCGTCATCAGGCGCCACGCCACCGGCGCCGCAGTGAGGGGGAACGATGAGAGCACGGAGCGCGCCGGCCGTTGCGCTGGCCGCCGCCGTCGCGGGCGCGGCACTGCTCAGCGCGCCCGCGGCCACCGCCGCCGGGCAGGGCCGCGACGACCACCGGCGCACCAGGGCGGCCATGGAAGCGGAGGTCGCCAAGGGCGTCCCCGGCGTGATCGGGCAGGTCGTCGAGGGCCGGAAGGTGTGGCGGGCGACCTCCGGCGTGGGGAACACCGACACCGGGCAGCCGCGCGGCGCCGACGACGTCTTCCGCGTCGGCAGCATCACCAAGACCTTTGTGGCCACCGTCACGCTCCAACTGGCGGCGAAGGGCCGGCTGCACCTGGACGACACCGTCGAGCGCTGGCTGCCCGGCGTCGTACGCGGCCACGGCCACGACGGCCGCCGCGTCACCCTGCGGCAGCTGCTCAACCACACGAGCGGCATCCGCGACGTCTTCGACGAGCCGGAGTTCACCGACAAGGCCACCGGCCCCGGATTCCTGACGCACCGCTACGACACCTGGACGCCGCGGCAACTCGTCGGCCTCGCCATGAAGGGCGCGCCCACCTTCGAACCCGGCACGTCCTGGAGCTACTCCAACACCAACTACATGCTCGCCGGCATGGTCATCGAGAAGGCCACCGGCCGGCCCTACGGGAAGGAGATCGAATACCGCATCATCGAGCCGCTCGGACTGCGCCACACCTCCGTGCCCGGCACGGACCCGCGGATACCGGGGCCGCACGGCATCGCGTACTCCAAGCTGATGGCGGAGAAGCCGGCGGCAGAGGTGTACGACGCCACCGAGTTCAACCCCTCGCTGGCGGGGGCGGCCGGCGAGATGCTCTCCACCACGGGCGACCTCAACCGGTTCTACCGGGCGGTGCTGCGCGGCCGGCTGTTCCCGCAGCGCCAGCTGAAGGAGATGCTCACCACCGTTCCCGCGGACGAGGAGGAGCCCGGCCTCCGGTACGGGCTCGGCCTGATGACGCAGGACCTGCCCTGCGGGATCCGGCTGTACGGCCACGGCGGCGGCATCCACGGCTCGTCCGCCGAGGCGGTCGCCACCCGCGACGGCCGGCACACCGCGGCATTCAACCTCAACGCCGACTGGACCGGTGACAGCGTGGACATCGTGGCGGCGGAGTTCTGCGGCGGGAAGTGACACCCGGCGGCCCGCGCGGGCCCTGACGCGCGCGGGGGCGGGTCCGCCACCGGACCCGCCCCTCCCGCCGCTGCCCGCCGGCCCTACTTGGGCAGCACCGCCACGTACGCGCTCGGCTCCCGGTCGGCCGCCGCCATCAGCGCCGTCCGCACCACCGCGGCCTGCTGCTCGGGCGCCTCCCGCAGCTTCTTCGGCGTCACCTGCACCACCGTGATGCCCAGCCGCTCCAGCCGCTCACGGGTGCGGGTGTGCTCCGGCCACAGCGTCTGGTCCGCGTACTTCGGGGACCGCGCGTCGATCGTCAGCGCCACCGCCTGCACCGGCCAGAAGGCGTCCACCCCGCCCAGGTAGGGGCCGCCCGGCAGCCGCAGGTCCACGTTCCACACCGGGTCCGGCAGCTGGTAGTCCCGCACCAGCGCGTACAGCATCCCCTCGGCGAGCGCCCTGCCCTCCGCCAGCAGGCCGTCCACCGCGTCCATCACCTGCGGCTTGCCCAGCAGCCGCGCCCGGCTCAACTCCCGCACCACCGTGGTCGGGTCGCAGTGCCCGCCGCGCACCGCCTCGCTCAGCAGCCGGCGGATGGCCGTCGGGCCGCCGACCGCCTCCAGCGCCGTCATCTCGCTCTCCCCGAACCCGGACCGGGTGGTCTGCGGGCCGGTCAGCCGGGCCACCGCGTCGGCCAGCGCCCTGGGGACCGGGGCCACCGGCAGGCCCGTGATCTCCACCGCGGGCGGCGGCGTCTGGGCCCGGACGATCCGTGCGAAGCCCGCCGAGCGCAGCCGCCGCGAGCGGGGCACCAGCACCTCGATGCGGTCCAGGGACAGCAGCGGGGGAGCGGAGGAGAAGCGGTGCAGGGCCAGCGCCGCCAACCCGGTGATCATCGCCTCGGGCTCGTGCCGGTCGGCGCCGCCCTGTGGTGGTACGGCGGGCTCCCCGTCCAGGCCGGCGGACGCCGCCGGGGTGCGCCGCGCCGTGTAGAGCAGGACGGCGTGCAGCCGCTCCTCACTGGTGGGCGGCCCGGGGTGGAGCAGGTGCACTCCCGGCAGGATCTGCTGCCACGGACCGCCGGGCCGGCACCGCTCGGCGAGGTCCGACGGCGCGATGCCGTGCTCGCGCAACTGCCGGGCGGTCAGGACGCGGTGCCGTACATCGGAGAGGTGGTGCAACGGGCGAGGGGAGAGCGGGGTGTTGTGGTTCATGTCACCGCCCTTTCCCTCGCCTGAGCCGCCGCCTAACCGCTGTTACCGATCCGTCGACGTTTACGCACAACCGCGTCCTAAAGTACGAGCGTTCGACGGCCGATAAGTGCTGGTCCCCTCCCGGGTTACGGCCTGTCGCCCACCTTTGCGTCACAAGCCTGTGCCCGCAGCGCCCGCGCGAGATCGTCCCGCGACTCCGACACCAGGCGGCGCAGCGCGGGAGCCGCTCCGGGGTGCGCGATGAGCCAGGCGTCCGCCGCGTCCAACGTCTCCGGGCTGCTCTGCAGCGCCGGGAAGAGGCCCCGGACGACGGCCATGCCGATCTCGATCGACCGCTCCTGCCAGACCTTCTGCACGGCGTCGAAGTACTTCGGCGCGTACGGCGCGAGCAGCTCCCGCTGGCCGGGCTGGTCGAAGCCCGAAATCGTGGCCTCCACCAGGGCGTTGGACAGCGCGTCGGACTCCACCACGTCCGCCCAGGCGCGGGCCTTGACGTCGGCGGACGGCCGGGCCGCCAGGCAGCGGACGTGGTGCCGCTTGCCCGACGCGGTGTCGTCCCGGGCCAGCTCGGCGTCGATCCGCCGCGCGTCGGCGGCGCCGTGCGCGGCCAGCGGCTCCAGGAACGCCCAGCGCAGCTCCTGGTCGACGTCCAGGCCGTCGATCTTCGCGGTGCCCTCCAGCAGACCGTTCAGCAGCTGGAGGTCGGCGTCGGTGGAGGCGACGGAGGCGAAGAAGCGGGCCCAGGTCAGCTGGTGGCCGCTGCCGGGCTCGGCGAGCCGCAGCTCGCGCAGCGCACCCTGGGCCAGCAGCTGCGCGCCGGCCTGCCGGCCGGCGGCGGCCGTGTAGTGGTGCAGTGCGGTGCGGGCCTGCGCGTGCAGGGTCTGCAGCACGCCGATGTCGGACTCCCGCCCGGCGAAGCGCAGCACGATGTCGAGGTAGTCGCGGGCCGGCATCAGCCCGTCGCGGGTCAGCCCCCACAGCGCGGACCAGCACAGGGCGCGCGCCATCGGGTCGGTGATCTCGCCGAGGTGGCCGCGCAGGGTGGCCAGCGACCGCTCGTCGAAGCGGATCTTGCAGTACGTCAGGTCCTCGTCGTTGACCAGGATCAGGTCGGGGCGCTCGGCCCCGGCCAGCTCCTCGACGACCGTACGCTGCCCGGCGACGTCCAGCTCGGCACGGGCGTACCGGACCAGCGAACCGTCGCCGCTTGCATCAAACGCAGTCTGCCGGCGGTACAGGCCGACCGCGACCCGGTGCGGCCGCAGCTCGGGTCGGGCGGGGGAGGCCTCCTGGAGGACGGACAGCTCGGTGATGCGGTCCTGCGCGTCGTAGGTGACCTGCGGGGTGAGCGCGTTGACGCCGGCCGTCTGCAGCCAGGAGCGGGACCAGGCGGCCAGGTCGCGGCCCGAGGTCTCCTCCAGCGCGGCCAGCAGGTCGGCCAGCGTGGTGTTGCCGTACGCGTGCCGCTTGAAGTACCGCCGCGCACCGTCCAGGAAGGCGTCCCGTCCCACGTACGCCACCAGCTGCTTCAGCACGGACGCGCCCTTGGCGTAGGTGATCCCGTCGAAGTTGAGCTTGGCGTCCTCCAGGTCCCGGATGTCGGCGGTGATCGGGTGGGTGGAGGGCAGCTGGTCGGCGCGGTACGCCCAGGCCTTGCGGCCGTTGGCGAAGGTGATCCAGCCGTCCGTGAAGCGGGTGGCCTCCGCCAGCGACAGCGCGCCCATGAAGTCCGCGAAGGACTCCTTCAGCCACAGGTCGTCCCACCACTCCATGGTGACCAGGTCGCCGAACCACATGTGCGCCATCTCGTGCAGGATGACGTTGGCCCGCCGCTCGTACGACGCCTGGGTGACCTTGCCGCGGAAGATGAACTCCTCGCGGAAGGTGACGCAGCCCGGGTTCTCCATGGCGCCGATGTTGTACTCGGGCACGAACGCCTGGTCGTACTTGCCGAAGGGGTACGGGTAGTCGAAGTGGTCGTGGAAGAAGTCCAGGCCCTGCTTGGTGACGGTGAAGACGTCGTCGGCGTCGAAGTGCCGGGCCAGCCCCTTGCGGCAGAGCGCGCCGAGCGGCACCGCCAGCTCGGTGCCGTCCTCGAACGTACGCCGGTAGGTGTCGGAGACGTAGTGGTACGGGCCCGCGACGACGGCGGTGATGTAGGTGGAGATGGGCTTCGTCGTGGCGAAGCGGTGCACCACCCCTCCCTCGGGGGCGCCCTCCTCGGCGCCGTTGCTGAGGACGACCCAGCCCTCGGGAGCGGTCACCTCGAAGGTGAACGGGGCCTTGAGGTCGGGCTGTTCGAAGTTCGCGAAGACCCGGCGGGCGTCGGCCGGCTCGTACTGCGTGTAGAGGTAGACCTCGCCGTCCTCGGGGTCGACGAAGCGGTGCAGGCCCTCGCCGGTGCGGCTGTAGGCGCACTGCGCGTCCACGACGAGGACGTTCTCCGCCGCCAGGTCGGGCAGGGCGATCCGGGCGCCGTCGAAGACGGCGGCGGGGTCCAGCTCGCGGCCGTTCAGGGTGACCGCGGTGACCGACGGCGCGACGAGGTCCGCGAAGGTGTCGGCGCCCGGCTCCGCGCAGCGGAAGCGGAGGGTCGTGCGGGAGCGGAACGTCCGGGAGGCGTCGCCCTGCTCCACGGCGGACCGCAGGTCCAGCGCCACTTCGTACCCGTCGACGGTCAGCAACCGGGCCCGTTCGCGGGCCTCGTCTCGGGACAGGTTTTCACCGGGCACGACGCGACTCCCTCGTCTGTGTCTCGAATATCGAACACTGGGAATCATGGCACGGCCCGTCGCGGTTGAACCGGCTACCGACCCGCTCGTAGAGGAGACTCTCGTGTCCGACACCGGTAAGACCCCAGCAGACTTCTGGTTCGACCCGCTGTGCCCCTGGGCATGGCTGACCTCCCGCTGGATGCTGGAGGTGGAGAAGGTTCGGCCGGTGGAGGTCCGCTGGCATGTGATGAGCCTCGCGGTACTGAACGAGGACAAGCTCGACGACCTGCCCGAGAACTACCAGGAGATGATGCGGACCGAGGCCTGGGGCCCGGTGCGCGTCTGCATCGCGGCCGAGGAGAAGTACGGCAGCGAGGTCCTGGCCCCGCTCTACACCGCGCTCGGCACCCGCTTCCACAACCAGGGTCTGCCGCGGAACCGCGAGACCATCCTCGCGGCGCTGGCGGAGGCGGGCCTGCCCGCCGAGCTGGCGGACGCGGCGGACACCGACGCGCACGACGAGCGGCTGCGCGCCTCCCACAAGGAGGGCATCGACCTGGTCGGCCAGGAAGTCGGCACGCCGGTCATCGCGGTGCCCGGTGCCGACGGCGAGCAGATCGCCTTCTTCGGCCCGGTCGTCACCCCGGCCCCCAAGGGCCAGGAGGCCGCCAAGCTCTGGGACGGCACCCTGATGGTCGCGTCCATCCCGGGCTTGTACGAGATCAAGCGCACCCGCACGGCGGCCCCCAGCTTCGAGTGAGCCCGGCGCGCGTGCGGGTGCGCGGCTGCCGCCGGTTCAGGAGGCCCGGATGTGGCCGTTCTCCGTAGCGCACGGTGTCCAGGTGGTGCGGACATGGCCGCAACCCGGGTTGGTGCAGATGACGTGGTCGTCCACGTTCTTCTTGTTGACACGGGGCCGCAGCGCCGCCTTTTCCTTCTTGGTCGGCTCGCGGTGCTCCTCGTAGGAGTGGCAGGTGTGGCAGTACAGATCCATCGAGTTCGCCCCCTCGACAGCTCAGGGAACGTCAGCGTAGGGCGCCACGAGCAGTGAGCAGAAGGCCCCCGCGAGTCATGTCCTCGCGAGGGCCTTCCGCATTTCCGCCTGCCGGGTGAACGGTGAGAAGACGATCACGAGGCAGGACGTACCGGAGTGCTACCGGCTCAGGGGGCCAGCAGCAGGTTGTTCGCGCGCTCCTTCGCGGCCGTGTACCGCTTGGCGACGTCCTGCCAGTTGACGACGTGCCACATGGCCTCGATGAAGTCGACCTTCTGGTTCTTGTACTGCAGGTAGAAGGCGTGCTCCCAGGCGTCGAAGACCAGGATCGGGACCGAGCCCTGGCCGACGTTGCCCTGGTGGTCGTAGATCTGCTCGACGATGAGGCGGCCGGTGACCGGCTCGTACGCGAGGACGCCCCAGCCGGAGCCCTGCGTCGTGGCCGACGCCTTGGTCAGCTGGGCCTTGAACTTCTCGAAGGAGCCGAAGCTCTCCGCGATCGCGTCGGCCAGCTCGCCCACGCCGTCCTTCTCCAGCGGCTCACCGCCGCCGTCGCCGGTCATGTTGTGCCAGTAGATGCTGTGCAGGATGTGGCCGGAGAGGTGGAAGGCCAGGTTCTTCTCCAGGCCGTTGATCGAGCCCCACTGGTCCTTGTCGCGGGCCTCGGCGAGCTGCTCCAGGGTGTCGTTGGCGCCCTTCACGTAGGCCGCGTGGTGCTTGTCGTGGTGCAGCTCGATGATCTCGGGGCTGATGACGGGCGCCAGCGGGGGGGGGGGGGGGGGGGGGGGGGGGGGGGGGGGGGCGGAGGGCGCCCCCCCCCCCCCGCCTCGTGGGGAACGGCCGCGCTCAGTCGCGGGCGGCCAGTGTCTGCCGGACGAGCCCGATCGCGGTCAGCACCAGCGCGAAGCCGCCCGTGAAGTACAGCTGGATGCGCTGGGCCTCGTCCCGCAGCATCAGCAGCAGCACCACCGCGACGCCGGCCAGCGCCACCCAGGTGAGGAAGGGGAACGCCCACATCCGCACGACCAGCCGCTCCGGCGCCTCCCGCTCCAGCCGACGGCGCATCCGCAGTTGCGCGGCGGCGATGAAGCCCCAGACCACCAGGACGGCCGCGCCGACCATGTTCAGCAGCCACTGGAAGACGGTGTCCGGCCACACGATGCTGAGCACCACGGTGAGGAAGCCGAAGACCGAGCAGAGCAGCACCGCGCGCCGCGGCACGCCGCCGCTCACCTTGGACAGGAAGCGTGGACCCTGGCCGCGGGCGGTGAGCGAGTACGCCATCCGGGAGGAGCCGTAGATGTTGGCGTTCATCGCGGAGAGCAGGGCGATCAGGATGACCACGTTCATGATCTGGCCGGCCGCGGGGATCTTCAGGTAGTCCAGCACCGCGACGTACGGGCCGGTCTTGGTGATCTCCGGCGCGCTCCACGGGATGACCGTCACGATGATCGCCATCGAGCCCACGTAGAAGAGGGCGATGCGCCACATCGCGGTGCGCACGGCGCTCGCCACGCCGCGCACCGGGTCCTTGGACTCGGCGGCCGCGATGGTCACCGTCTCCAGGCCGCCGTACGCGAAGACCGAGGCGAGCAGGCCGACCATCAGGCCGTCCACGCCCTTGGGGAGGAAGCCGCCGTCGCCGGTGAGGTGCGCGGCGCCGGGCGCGTCCGTGCCGGGCAGCACACCGAAGATGGCGAGCAGGCCGAGGACCAGGAAGATGCCGATCGCGGCGACCTTGAGGGTGGCGAACCAGAACTCGAACTCGCCGAAGTTGCCGACCGCGGCGAGGTTGGTGGCGCAGAAGACCACCATGAAGAGGAGGACCCACATCCACGGCTCGGTGCCGGGGAACCAGCCCACCATGATGTCGGCCGCGCCGAGCGCCTCGGCGGCGACGGCCACGCAGAGCAGTGCGGTGAACATCCAGCCCGCGGTGAAGCCGGCCCAGGGGCCGATCGACCGCTCGGCGTGCACGGAGAAGGAGCCGGAGGCCGGGTTGGCCGCGGCCATCTCGCCCAGCATGCGCATGACGAGCATGACCAGGCAGCCGGATATCGCGTACGCGATGACGATGGAGGGGCCGGCCGCGGCGATGCCCGCGCCGGAGCCGACGAAGAGGCCGGCGCCGATCACGCCGCCCAGCGCGATCATCGACAGATGGCGTTGCTTGAGCCCGTTGGACAGCGAGGTGGTGCCGTCCGATCCGGCGCCTGCGGCCTGGTCGGCCGGCTCGCGCTCGGGCGCGGTGGACGAAGGTGTCCGATTCATGGTCGTACCTGTCCCAAATGGTGAGAGCGGAGCTGAGGCTGATCCGAAATAAGCCCGCTCAGTTTGGGTGGGGCGTCCGCTGAGGACAACACTCGTGCACTTCTTGTTCGATATTCAGACTGAATCGTGACCGACCGCGCCCGAGGCGTGATGCACAGCGACGGAGGGTGACGGGCGTCTCACCCGCGGCGCCGGTCGCGGAGCTCGCGCCCGCCCGCGATCAGCAGCACCAGCGCGGTCGCCCCGGCCGACCACAGCAGCTGGGGGCGGGCCCCCGCATCGAAGAGCATCAGCACGATCACGGCCGCCATGGCGGCCAGCGCCACCCACGTCAGCCAGGGGAACCCCCACATACGGAGGGTGAGCTTTTCCGGCGCCTCGCGCTCCAGCCGGCGGCGCAGCCGCAGCTGCGAGACGGCGATCAGGCCCCAGACGAAGAGCAGTACCGCACCGACCGCGTTGAGCAAGTACAGGAAGACGGAATCCGGCCACTTCAGATTGAGCAGGACCGAGACGAAGCCGAAGGCGACCGAGGCCAGCACGGCCCGGCGCGGCACCCCGCCGCCCGACACCTTCAGCAGCCCGCGCGGCGCCTCACCCCGCTCGGCCAGCGAGAACACCATCCGCGAGGAGCCGTAGAGGTTGGCGTTCAGGGCCGACAGCAGCGCCACGAAGACGACCACATTCATGATCTGACCCGCGCCCGGCACCCCCAGCCGGTCCAGCACCGCGACGTACGGGCTCTTGCCCGGCTCGATCGAGGACCAGGGCAGCAGGGCCACGATGACCAGCATCGAGCCGACGTAGAAGAACAGGATCCGCCAGACCGCACTGCGCACCGCCCGGCCCACCGCGCGCGCCGGGTCGTCGGACTCGGCCGCCGCGATCGTCACGACCTCCAGGCCGCCGAACGCGAACACCACGGCCAGCACCCCGGAGACCACCCCGGACCAGCCGTTGGGCAGGAAGCCGCCGTCGCCGGTGAGGTGCGCCAGCCCCACCGGGTCCCCGTCGTACGTGCCGGAGGCGGGCAGCACCCCGAAGATCGCCAACAGGCCGAGCACGAGGAAGAGGACGATCGCCCCGACCTTGAGCGTGGCGAACCAGAACTCGAACTCGCCGAAGTTGCGGACCGCGGCGAGGTTGGCGCCGGTGAAGAAGAGCATGAAGATCAGCACCCAGCCCCACTGCGGGACCGCCGGCACCCAGCCGTTGGCGATCTGTGCCGCGCCGGTCGCCTCGACGGCGAGCACGACCACGAGCATGAACCAGTACAGCCAGCCCACGCTGAACCCCGCCCAGCGGCCCAGCGCCCGCTCCGCGTGCACCGAGAACGCGCCCGAGGCGGGCATCGCCGAGGACATCTCGCCCAGCATCCGCATGATCAGCATCGCCAGCGCGCCGGCGATCAGATACGACAGCGCGATGCCCGGGCCCGCCACCTTGATGCCGGCACCGGACCCCACGAACAGGCCCGCGCCGATCACACCCCCCAGGCCCAGCATCGTCAGATGGCGCTGCTTCAGTCCGCCGGACAGGGGTTCGCCGCTGTCCGCGCCACCGGTCGGGCCGGTGCCGGAAGCGGTCGGTGCGTCGTGCATGCGCTCGTTCTCTCACAGGAGACGTTGGGGGGACCCCACAGTGTCTCCGGCCGCGCCGCACTAGCACAAAATGCCCGCACGATCGGCCCAGTGACCGTGATGAGTATCACGTGACCTGGCGAAACGGCCGGTCGGTCGGCACCGGGGTGGACGTGCGCGGAGTGCGGAAGCATCCAAGTGCGGTGTGACGCGTTTGTCAGCGCCGGACGATGATCGCCCGGCCGTTGCTCGACTAAGTTCAATGCGTCCCTGTTCGATTCCCACCCGCGGAGTTCCGATGAGCCTTGCCGCCGCTTCCATCCGCCCGGGCGCCGTCCTCGCCGACCTGCTGCCCGCCGCCACCGCCCCGCGCGCCCGCGTCCGCGACGCCGCGCTGGTGCTCGGCGGCGCCGCGCTCACCGGCGTCGCCGCCCAGATCGCCGTACCGGTCCCGGGCTCCCCGGTCCCGGTGACCGGCCAGACCTTCGCCGCGCTGCTCATCGGTGCCTCGCTCGGCGCCGGCCGCGGCGTCCTGTCGATCGCCCTGTACGCGGTGGCCGGCGTGCTCGGCGTGCCGTGGTTCGCCGGCGCGCAGTCCGGCGCGGGCGGCGCCTCCTTCGGCTACGTGCTGGGCATGCTGCTCGCCGTGGCCGCCGTCGGCGCGCTGGCCCGCCGCGGTGGCGACCGCGGGGTGCTGCGCACCGCCGGCACGATGCTGGTCGGGGAGGCCCTGATCTACGCGGTCGGCGTGCCGTTCCTGGCGCTGTCCACCGGCATGTCGATGGGCCAGGCCGTCGCGGCCGGCCTGGTGCCGTTCCTGGTCGGCGACGCGCTGAAGGCCGTGCTCGCGATGGGCGCGCTGCCGGCCGCGTGGAAGCTGGCGGGCCGCCGGGGCTGATCCCTCGCTGTCTTCGCTGTCTTCGCTGTCCTCAGCTCTGCGCACGGCGCGGGCCCCGCACCCCGGAGAGGGGTGCGGGGCCCGCGCCGTTTCCGTGTGGCCGCCCAGGATCGTGTCGAGGCGGCCGCCCAGGACCGTTCCGGTGGGGATGCCCAAGACCTAGGACCGGGTCAGGTCGTCCGTCCGTGCGTCCTCGACGCCGGTGCCGGTGCCGGTGCCGGTGTCCGTGCCCGTGTCCTCGCCGGCCGCGGTCGTGCGGCCACGCCGCACGCGGTCCCGCACCAGGCCGACGACGAGCACCAGGGCGCCCACGGCCACCGACATGATCATCTGCTGGCGGCCCTCCGGGTTGTAGAACATGTAGCCGACGACGAAGAGGATCAGGGCGATCGTGGCGTACGTCAGGTACGGGTACAGCCACATCCGCACCGTCAGCCGCTCCGGCGTGTCCCGCTCGATCGTGCGGCGCATCCGCAGCTGCGAGAAGCAGATGACCAGCCACACGAAGAGCGCGACGGCGCCCGAGGAGTTCAGCAGGAACTGGAAGATCGTGTCCTTCGAGGTGTAGCTGAAGATCGTCGCGATGAAGCCGAACGCGACCGAGGCCCAGATGGAGACCGCGGGGACGCCGCCCTTGTTGACGCGGGTGAAGGACTTCGGCGCGTCCCCCCGCTCGCCGAGCGAGAAGGCCATCCGGGAGGCGGTGTAGAGGCCGGAGTTCAGGCAGGACAGGACGGCCGTGAGGACCACGACGTCCATCACCGTGCCCGCGTACGGGATGTCCAGCGACTGCAGCACGGCGACGTACGGGCTCTTCTCGACCCCCTTGTCGTCCCACGGCAGCAGGGAGACGATCACCGCGATGGAGCCGAGGTAGAAGATCGCGATCCGCCAGATGACGCTGTTGGTGGCCTTGCGGACGGCCTGGACCGGGTTGGGCGACTCGCTGGCGGCGAGGGTGACGATCTCGCTGCCCATGAAGGAGAAGACGACCAGCAGCATGCCGGAGAGGATCGCGCCGGGCCCGTGCGGCAGGAAGCCGCCGTGCCCCGTGAGGTTCGACAGGCCCACCGCCTCGTCGCCCGGCGGCAGCCCGAAGACGGCCAGTGCGCCTGCCACGATGAAGATCACGATCGCGGCCACCTTGATGCCGGCGAACCAGAACTCGAACTCGCCGAAGGAGCCGACGGATATCAGGTTCGTACCGGTCAGCACGATCATCACCAGCAGCGCCCAGGCCCACTGCGGGACGGCCGGGACCCAGTTGGTGAGGATCGCGGCCGCGGCGGTCGCCTCGACGGCCAGTACGACGGACCAGAAGAACCAGTACAGCCAGCCGATGGTGAAGCCGGCCCAGCGGCCCAGCGCCCGGTCCGCGTAGGTGGAGAAGGAGCCGGAGGTGGGGGAGGCGGCGGCCATCTCGCCGAGCATCCGCATCACGAGGACGACCAGCAGGCCGGTCAACGCGTAGGAGAGGAGGATGCCGGGGCCGGCCGCCGCGATGCCGGCGCCGGAGCCGACGAAGAGGCCGGCGCCGATCACCCCGCCGATGGCGATCATCGACAGATGGCGGTTCTTGAGTCCTGCCTGCAGGCCCTCCGGCGACCGGTCGGCACCGGGGTCACCGGTGGTCCGCCCGTCGGTCGTGGTCGGCGGGTGCGCGCCCATGTGCACCGTCCTTGTGTGGGTCGCTGATGTGTCGAGCCCCTGGATGAGATCTTCCGGGGCACAGGGAGGGGAAGCCCCCGAATCCGTATCGTTAACGAGTTCGTGCGTTTGTACGGCGAACTTGTGTACGACAAGTAACGACGATGTTTCCCTGTGTCGACTCGTAGGGAGACCCAACGGCACCTACCCCGACCCCGTCGTGTCACACTCGTCGCATGCGCGTGTACCTCGGCTCCGATCATGCCGGTTTCGAACTGAAGAACCACCTCGTCGAGTGGTTGAAGGCCAATGGCCACGAGCCCGTCGACTGCGGCCCGCACATCTACGACGCCCAGGACGACTACCCGCCGTTCTGCCTCCGGGCCGCGGAGAAGACCGCCGCAGACCCGGAAGCCCTCGGCATCGTGATCGGCGGCTCGGGCAACGGCGAGCAGATCGCCGCCAACAAGGTCAAGGGCGTCCGGGCCGTGCTGGCCTGGAGCGAGGAGACCGCCAAGCTCGGCCGGGAGCACAACAACGCCAACGTGATCTCCGTCGGCGGCCGGATGCACTCCCAGGACGAGGCCACCGCGTTCATCGCGGCCTTCCTCGCCACGCCGTACAGCAACGAGGAGCGGCACACCCGCCGGATCGAGATGCTCTCGCGGTACGAGACCACCGGCGAGCTGCCCGCCATCCCGGCCCACCACCCCCAGCAGGGCTGAGTCGCACAACGACCGCAGGACAGGACCGATCGCCGATGCCCGAGGGGCACACGATCCACCGGCTGGCCGCCGACCACTTCGAGAGGTTCGGCGGCCGGCCTGTGCGTGCGAGCAGCCCGCAGGGCAAGTTCGCCGACGGCGCCGCGCTGGTCGACGGCCAGGTGCTGGCGGCCACCGAGGCGCACGGCAAGCACCTCTTCCTGGGCTTCGAGGGGGCCGGCTGGGTCCACGTCCACCTCGGCCTCTTCGGCAAGCTCGGCTTCGGCCCGGTGCCGGCGCCGCCGCCCACCGACACGGTGCGGCTCCGGCTGGCCAACGAGGCGCACTACGCCGACCTGCGCGGGCCCACCGCCTGCGCGCTGCTCACCGACGCCGACAAGCAGGCGATACACGACCGGCTCGGGCCCGACCCGCTGCGTGCCGAGGACGACGGGGAGCGGGCCTGGCGGCGGATCTCGCGCAGCCGGACGAGCGTGGCCGCGCTGCTGATGGACCAGAAGGTCATCGCGGGCGTCGGCAACGTCTACCGCGCCGAGGTCCTCTTCCGGCACGGAATCGACCCGTACCGCATCGGTCGCGATCTGACGCGCTCCGAATGGGACGCGATCTGGTCGGACCTGGTCGTCCTCATGCGCGAGGGCGTCCGCAACAACCGCATCGACACCGTACGGCCCGAGCACGAGCCCGAGGCCATGGGCCGGCCGCCGCGCGTCGACGACCACGGCGGCGAGGTGTACGTCTACCGCCGCGCGCAACAGCCGTGTCACCTCTGCGGCACGGAGATCCGCACGGCGGACCTCGGCGGCCGCAACCTGTTCTGGTGTCCGGGCTGCCAGACGCGCTGACGCGCGGCAGGCCCCCGTGGACCCGCGCCCGGGATCAGAACCCGTGCGGCAACCACGGCGCCACATCGGAGCCGAAGGCTTCCGAGGCCTCGGCCAGCGCGCCGGGGCGTAGCTCCCGTACGCGGCCCGCTGCCGCCAGCGCGCTCAGCCGGGTGTCACCGAGGTACGCCGCCCCCAACTCCCGTACCGAGAGGGCCAGGTCGGGCCGGTCCGCCGTCCGCTCGCAGGAGGCCCCCTTCGCGTCACCGGACAGCCGCCACCGCCCCTCGTTCCACGGGCAGAAGGCGTCGCGGACGTCGAGGACCACGTCCACCGGGGCCGCGTACGTGCGCCCCGCGAGCGCCGCGCCCACCTCCACCGGGCGCAGGAACAGCCCCTCCCGCAGCCGCACCCCGCACCGGCGCACGTCGGACACCATGTGCAGCAACGGCTCGTCCACCGGGCGGTTGTGGCTCACCAGGGTGGAGGTCAGGTCGACGGAGAGCAGGTAGCGCCACAGCGCCGCACGGACGACCGGGTCCAGCGCCTCGATGTCCCGCAGCTGGACGGTGCCGTCCGGACCGCCGTCGCCCCACTCCGCCTTGACCGCGTACCGCGCGTACCCCCGTACCTCGCCGGCGACCTCTGCGAGCACGCAGAGCAGCTCCCCCGTGCCCGCCCGGTCGCCGGGCGGGTCCAGCACCGGCAGCCGCTCCCAGCCCGGCTGCCGGGCGAGCATCCCGGGCCGGCCGGTGACGAGCCGCGCGTACACCCGCTCGCACGCGGCCACCGCCTCGGCGGGCGGCACGATCCGCAGGCGTACGTCGTCCGTGCCGTCCGGGAGCGTCAGGGCGACCCGCTTCGTCTCCACCCGCAGCTGCGCCTGACGGGTGGCCACGCCGTATCCGAACCGTCCGTAAATCACCGGTTCGGACGCGGTCAATACGGCGAGCGGCTCCGCACGGCGGCGTACGTCCGTCAGCTGATGCCGCATCATCTGCGTCAGCAGTCCGCGCCGCCGGTGCGTCGACTGCACGCTGACCATCGTCACGCCGGCCGCGGGCAGCAGCGCCCCGCCCGGCACGGCCATCCGGAAGGTGAAAGCCCCGGCCGTGCCCACCACTTCGGACCCGTCCCACACGCCGAACGACCGGTCCATCTCGGTCAGGTCCCGATAGAGCCCGCGCTCCTCGGGAGACTCCGCAGCCCCGCCGAACGCCCGCTCCAACGTGGCGTACCAGCCGTCCCATTCGGCCGCCCGCAATGTCCGCACCTGTGTCGTCATACGCCATGCGTAGCAGCCGCCGGCTCGCGGACGCGACTGGATTTCGAACACGTTTTCCTGGCAATTGCCGCGGGCGGCGTGCCACGAATCGACGCGCCGCCAAAGGGGTGGATATGGTCACGGGGCAATGGCGAGCGGCGCGGCAGCGGAGACCCTGACGGCCCGGGTGCGCAAGGCGATGCACCGGGCTCGCATCGGCGTGCGCAAGGCCATGGTCGACTACTTCCGCGGCGACGGCTCCGACTGGGTCGCGCTGGCCGCCCTGCTGCTCTCCGTACCGGTCCTCGCGGGCTGCACCATCTGGCGCCCCGACTGGTTCGCCCCCACCGCCCTGGTCCTCCCGATCGTCGCGGGCGGGCTGCTGCTGCGCCCCGCCAGCCTGCTGGCGCTGTACGGCACCGCGGCGGTGGCGCTGATCGTGGAGGCCGCGGTGCTCGGCCCGTACGAGCGGGGCCCGGACCGGATCACGCCCGGCACGGTCCTGGTGGTCGCCGCGGTGGGCCTCCTGGGGCTGCTGATCGCGCAGTTCCGCAGCCGGGTGGGGGTGCCCTGGCGACGCGGCGGCACGATGCTCTTCGACCTGCGCGAGCGCATCCGGGTGCAGAGCGCGCTGCCGCAGCTGCCGCGCGGCTGGCACCGCGAGATGTCGCTGCGGCCGGCCGGCGGCCAGTCCTTCTCCGGCGACTTCGTCGTCGCCTCGCGCACCCACGGCGGCCACATCCTGGAGGTCGTCCTCACGGACGTCTCCGGCAAGGGCATGGACGCCGCCTCCCGGTCACTGCTGCTGTCGGGCGCGTTCGGCGGCCTGCTCGGCTCGCTGCCGCCGCACGCCTTCCTGCCCGCCGCCAACGGCTACCTGCTCCGCCAGGACTGGAGCGAGGGCTTCGCGACCGCCATCCACCTCGTACTGGACCTGGAGTCCGGGGACTACGAGCTGTTCTCCGCCGGGCACCCGCCGGCCCTCCAGCTGAGCGCGGGCAGCGGCCGCTGGGAGGAGAAGGCGGCCGAGGGGCCGCTGCTGGGCATCATGGACGGCGCCCACTTCGACCCGATCAAGGGGACGCTGCGCCCCGGCGACGTGCTGATGCTCTTCACCGACGGGCTGGTCGAGTCCGCCGACCGGGACATCGCCGAGGGCATCGACCGCCTCACCGGTGAGGCCGACCGCTACGTGACCGCCGGCTTCACCGGTGCCGCCTGGCATCTGATCGAGGCGGTCGCCAAGGACGTGCACGACGACCGCGCGCTCCTGCTGATCCGCCGGGACTGAGCCCGAGGGCGGGCGCGGGTCGCGCCGGGTCAGCCGCCCCCGCCGGCCGCGACCGGCTCGGCCTTCGCCGGTTCCTCCGTACGCGGTGCCGCGCGCCCCGGCAGGATGCGTGCCAGCCAGCCGGCGCGCCCCGCGGCCAGCGGGCCCAGTACCGCGAGGATCAGGACGTACCCGGCGATGAACGGCGACAGCCGCTCGTCCAGGCCGGCCGTCGCGGCCATCGTCGCGAGGATCAGCGCGAACTCGCCGCGGGCCAGCAGCGAGGTCGCGATGTTCGCCGCCGGCCGTGGGCCGAAGCGGTAGATGCGGGCGGCGACGAGCCCGGCGACGACGTTCATCAGCAGCGTCACCGCCACCGCTGCCAGCACCGGCACGAGGACGGTGGGCAGGTCGCCCGGGTCGATGGACAGCCCGAAGGCGAAGAAGAAGATCGCGCCGAAGGCGTCCCGCAGCGGGTGCACCAGCTCGCGTATCCGCTCGCCGGAGCTGGTGCTGCCGAGCATCAGGCCGACCATGAACGCGCCGATCGCGTCGGCGACCCCGAACACCTCCGAGACTCCCGCGATCAGCACGGCAGCGCCGAGGAAGGAGATCACCAGGAGTTCGTTGTCCCGCGTGGCGATCAGCCGGCCGACGAGCCGGGTGCCCCAGCGGGCCGCCGCGGCGAGCAGCAGCAGGAAGCCGAAGGCCTTGCCGGCGTCGACGGCGGCGGAGGTCATCGAGTCGGCACCGGAGATCACCGGCTGCAGGGCGGCGAGGTAGAGGGCGAGGAAGATGTCCTCGACCACGATGATGCCGAGGATCGGGCGGGTCTCGGGATTGCCGAGCCGGCCCAGGTCGACCAGGACCTTCGTGACGATGGCCGAGGACGAGATGCCGAGCACCCCGGCCAGCACCAGCGCCTCCGCCGTGCCCCAGCCGAGCGCGAAGCCGAAACCGAGGCCCGCGCCGACGTTCAGCGCGAGGTACGCGCCGCCGGCCAGCGCCATCTTGCGGCCGCCGGTCTTGAGGTCGTCCAGGTGGAATTCGAGGCCCAGGTAGAAGAGCAGCAGCACCAGGCCGAGCAGCGAGAGCATCTCCAGATCGTGCGGATCGGAGACGAGGACGTAGCCGGGGGTGTTCGGGCCGAGCAGGATGCCGGCCAGGATGAACAGGGGGATGGTCGGCAGGCCGATGCGGCCGCCGAGGCGGGCGAGGACGGCGGCGGCCAGGAAGGCGCCGCCCATGGCGAGCAGGGTCTCCGCGTGTCCGATGGCTCCTCCAGAGGTTCGGACGGGGCTCGGGCATAGGTCAAGGAATGGTCAAAAGAACGTATGTAATTAGTTTACCAAACGACCTTGGGAAGGGTCTGGCGATGGACCGGCCGAACCGGCCGAGGCGGTCGAGCCGGCCGCAACGGCTGCGGACATGCGAAAGGTGCGGGAGCGGCATCGCTGCCGCTCCCGCACCCTGACGGTCCGCACCCGGGCGGGCGCTCCCTGCCCGCCCGGCGCCCGCTACGCCGCCGTACCGCCCGCGCCGCGGGCCCGCGCCGTGTCGGCCGGGTCCTTCTTGAAGGCCCAGTTCATCTTCGGCTCCATCGCGAAGCGGAAGATCCGCTGCACAGGAGGCGTGCACAGCGCCGTGACCACCGCGCCCGCGATCACCGTCACCGCGATCTCGCCCAGCGGCGAGTGCAGCCACTGGTAGTCGTCGAACCAGCCCCAGAAGCGCGAGCCCTTCGCCAGGAAGCCGTGCAGCAGATAGCCGTACAGCGTGCCGGCGCCCAGCACCGTGAACCACATCCGACGCTTCGGCACCCACGCGAAGAAGCAGGTCACCAGCACCGCCGAGCAGCCGAACAGGGCCAGCGTCATGACCAGCCCCGACCACCACGGCGCGCCGAGCTCCTGCGCGCTGTCGCGGTGGTAGAACCACGCCGAGGTCATCCGGGGCGCCGCCCAGTACGCCGTCACCAGCGCGGCGGCGAAGATCGGCAGCGAGGCCCACTTCACCGCGCGGCGCTGCGCCCACCGGAAGTGCTCGGGCTTCATGAAGAGTCCGATGACGAAGAACGGCAGGAACTGCAGGACGCGCTGCAGGTCCAGGTCGTCGCCGATGTCCGGCGAGATGGAGGCCAGCATCGCGATGGTCAGGGCCAGCGGGACGGGCCAGCGCACGATCTTCCACAGCGGCGTGGTGAGCCGCCAGATGAAGAGCGCGACCAGGAACCAGGTCAGGAACCACGGGTCCAGCAGGCTGATCGGGTGGCCCGGGTCGTGGTCGGCCCAGCGCTTGAAGAAGCTGTACGCCACCTCGAAGATCACGTACGGCACCGCGACGCCGGTGATCAACCGCTGCAGCCGGTCCTTGCGCATGTCGAAGCTGCGCGAGAAGTAACCGGAGACGATGATGAACGCCGGCATGTGGAAGGTGTAGACGACCATGTAGAGCGCCTCGGCGGCACGGCTGCCGTCGGACAGCGGCTCCCAGGCGTGGCCCATGGCCACCAGGACGATCGCCAGGTACTTCGCGTTGTCGAAGAAGGGGTCGCGCTCCTTCTTCTTCGGCTTCTCCGACGCGGCCGGTGCGGACTCCGTCCGGACGGAGCCGGCCGGCGCCGCGGGCGTGCCCGGCGGCTTCTCGGCAGGCGCGGCTGCGGCGGGCGTTTCCTTGACCGGGGGGAGCGGACTTCGCTGGTCGCCGTGGAACATCTGAGGCACCTTAGTGGGGGACCGGAGAGTGCGTAAAACCGTCTTCTTACGTCGGGGGTATTTCTGCTGCTACCCGCGGAGATCGCCGGCAGGCGGGAAGAACCGGCCGTTCTCGGATCGGGCGCATTCATGCCCGTTCTGTGGGGAAAGATCCCGCTTTAGCGGTGCATATGCCTCGGCGGAGCCCCGGCGGGAATGTCCCGCTGTGTGGCGTTCCGGCCGCGTGGCGCTTCTCACGGGAACGCCATTCCGGAATTCGAATTACCGCGCGTGAAGTGGGTATACGCGGCGCACCGAGTGACCGCCCCACGGAAATGATCAGGCCGAATCGACGGCCGGAATCGGCACGTTCCCTTACGGGGTGCGGCTCATCGGGAAGAGCTGTCCGGAAGACGCGGCAGCGCCTCAAGTGCGTAAAGCCTTGGCCGATGATTCGTCACTCGTCTCCACCGGGAAGACAGTTGGTGGCACGATGGGTGCCGGCGGGGGTATGCACGGCTGCATGCTTCCAGGGCCGGTGTGGTGTTCCGACCAAGGGTGTGATCAGTTGTGGAACTTTCCCTGTCCGTGGTGCTGCTGTTGGCGATCATTCTGATCGTGCTGCTCCGCAACAAGTCGCTGAAGTGGGGGCCCGCGATCGTGGCCATACTCTTCGGCTTCTTCCTCGCGTCCACCGGCATGGCCCCGGCCGTGAACCGTTTCTTCAACTCCGTCGCGGACACCATCAACAACATCAGCTTCTGACGGGCGCGAGCTGACGGGCATGAACCGCTCCCGATCGGCGAACGGACGCTTCCGGTCGCCGAGCGGACCACTTCCGATCAGCGCGAACAGGGCACCGGACCGGCCCCGCGGCCCGGCGCCGCTCGCCTCACCGCCGGTGCCTCACTTCCGGCCGCGGGCCAGTGCATCCCGCACGGACTCCTCGCTGCGGCCCACCACGGCGCTGCCGTCGTCCGCGGTGATGATCGGCCGCTGGATCAGCTTCGGGTGCGCGGCCAGCGCCTCGATCCAGCGTTCCCGGGCGTCCGCCGTCCGCTCCCAGTCCTTCAGCCCCAGCTCCTTCGCCGCGGCCTCCTGGGTACGTGTGATGTCCCACGGCTCCAGCCCCAGGCGGTCCAGCACCGCCCGCAGCTCCGCCGCGCTCGGCGGGTCCTCCAGATAGCGGCGCACGGTGTACTGCGCGCCCTCCTCGTCCAGCAGCTGCACCGCGGACCGGCACTTCGAACACGCGGGGTTCACCCAGATCTCCATGCCCGCACCCTAGCCAGCCGGCGCGTACCCCGGGATACGCAGAAGGCCCGGCCGCGCCGTCCTGCGCGCGACCGGGCCTTCTGTCGTGGAGCGGGCGACGGGAATCGAACCCGCGTAGCTAGTTTGGAAGACTAGGGCTCTACCATTGAGCTACGCCCGCATGCGCCGGGGACCGTGGAGCGGCTCCGGCACGAAGAGCATCGTAGCGGGTCGGGGCCGTGCGCCGCACACCCCACTCGTCCCTCGGATATCTGGCAGCCGCATGGCCTGCGGGCATGTACCCTACGTGTCGCACCGACGGGGTGTGGCGCAGCTTGGTAGCGCGTCCGCTTTGGGAGCGGAAGGTCGTCGGTTCGAATCCGGCCACCCCGACCATCATGTGGCTTTCCAGCCATCCCACGATCGCATCATCCACCGCCCGACCTGCCTGAACGGGTGTTGTCAAGATCGCATTGTGGGGCGCGTCGTGCTTGCGGTTACTATGCAAGCTGCGCGTCCGTGTGCCTCTCTTCCAGGTCTCCCGGGCGCGATCCGCCGGGCCCGATACGCCACGCGCGTCTTGAAGGCCCGGGGATCTTCCAGCAGAACCCCAGAAGTCAGCCCCAAGGAGACCGAACCGTGAAGAGCGCCGTGGAGACCCTGAACCCGACCCGGGTTCGGCTCACTGTCGAGGTGCCCTTCGAGGAGCTCAAGCCCAGCCTCGACGCGGCGTACAAGAAGATCAACCAGCAGGTCACGGTGAAGGGCTTCCGCCAGGGCAAGATCCCGGCCCGCGTGATCGACCAGCGGTTCGGCCGCGGTGCGGTGCTGGAGGAGGCCGTCAACGACGCGCTCCCGAAGTTCTACACCGAGGCGGTCAACGAGGGTGAGCTGAACGTCCTCGGCCAGCCCGAGGTCGACATCACCGAGCTGAAGGACGGCGAGCTGCTGGCCTTCACCGCCGAGGTCGACATCCGCCCGACCCTGGAGATCCCGGACTACTCCGGCATCGAGGTCGAGGTCGACGCCGTCGAGGTGTCCGACGAGGACGTCGAGAAGGCGGTGGAGCAGCTCCGTGAGCGCTTCGCCTCCACCTCCGTCGTCGAGCGCGCCGCCGCCGAGGGCGACGTCGTGACGATCGACCTGCAGGCCAAGGTCGACGGCGAGGTCCTGGAGGACGGCGTCGCCGAGGGCGTCAGCTACACCATCGGCTCCGGCGAGCTGCTCGACGGCATCGACGACGCCGTCAAGGGCCTGGAGGCCGGTGGCGAGGCCACCTTCACCTCCGAGCTCAAGGGCGGCTCCGCCGCGGGCAAGGAGGCCGAGGTCACGGTCAAGGTGACCGAGGTCAAGGCCAAGGAACTGCCCGGTCTGGACGACGACTTCGCGCAGCTGGCCAGCGAGTTCGACACTCTGGACGAGCTCAAGGACGACAGCCGCAAGCGCCTTGAGCAGACCAAGAAGTACGACCAGGCCACCCAGGCCCAGGAGAAGGTCCTGGAGGAGCTGCTCAAGCTCGTCGAGGTCCCGATCCCCGAGAAGCTGCTCGCGGACGAGATCGAGACCCGCAAGCACAACCTCGTGAACCACCAGCTCGGCCAGATGGGCCTCGACCTCGCCAAGTACCTGGAGTTCCAGGGCAAGACCGAGGAAGAGTTCGACGCCGAGACCAAGGAGCAGGCGGAGAAGGGCATCCGTACCCAGTTCGTCCTCGACGAGCTGGTCAACAAGGAGAAGCTGAACGTCAGCCAGGAGGAGCTCACCGAGCACCTCATGCGCCGCGCCCAGTCCTCCGGCATGTCCCCCGACCAGTTCGCGCAGGCCGTCGTCGAGGGTGGCCAGGTGCCGATGCTCGTCGGCGAGGTCGCCCGTGGCAAGGCCCTCGCGGTCGTCGTCGAGGCCGCCACCGTCAAGGACACCAACGGTGAGGTCGTCGACCTGGACGACGCTGACGAGACTGACGAGACCGCCGAGACCGTGCAGGCCGCCGACGCCGTCGAGGACGCCACCGCCGAGGCCGCCGAGGCCAAGGACGAGCAGGCCGAGGACGAGACCAAGGCCTGAGGTCCGCCGCCCGGCCCACCAGGGCCGGGACGCGGCCGCACCGGCCGCACAGCACGCTGACGACGGGCCCGGACACGCACCGCGCGTGTTCGGGCCCGTCGTGCATCCGCGCTTCCCGACGGCCCCGGGAGCGCCCCGGGCACCTGCGCTCAGAGCGAACAGTTCTCAATGCGGGATGGCGCCCGCCGACCAGCGCGTTAGGGTCCGTAGATACGTGGGCAGGGGACTTTCCGACACCGCGCCGGGGGCGCCGACGAGGCGCCGGGTCCCGCGCCCAGAAGACGACGCTGAGACGGTCCTCGAAGCCGTCCGACAACGAGCAGGTGGACACGTGACGATCCCGATGCCTTCCGCCGCCGCTGAGCCGACCTTCGGTGGCCTCGGCGACCAGGTCTACAACCGGCTGCTCGGCGAGCGGATCATCTTCCTCGGCCAGCCGGTCGACGACGACATCGCCAACAAGATCACCGCGCAGCTGCTCCTCCTGGCCGCGGAGCCGGACAAGGACATCTTCCTCTACATCAACTCTCCCGGTGGCTCGATCACGGCCGGCATGGCGATCTACGACACCATGCAGTACATCAAGAACGACGTGGTCACCATCGCCATGGGCCTGGCCGCTTCCATGGGCCAGTTCCTGCTGAGCGCCGGCACCCCCGGCAAGCGCTTCGCGCTGCCGAACGCCGAGATCCTGATCCACCAGCCCTCCGCGGGCCTGGCGGGCTCCGCGTCGGACATCAAGATCCACGCCGAGCGGCTGCTGCACACCAAGAAGCGGATGGCGGAGCTGACCGCTTTCCACACCGGTCAGACCGTCGAGCAGATCACGCGCGACTCCGACCGCGACCGCTGGTTCTCCGCCGACGAGGCCAAGGAGTACGGCCTCATCGACGACGTCATGGGCTCCGCCGCCGGCGTCCCGGGCGGGGGCGGCACCGGCGCCTGACGGCCCGGACCACTCACCCCCAGCCGACCCAGCCCATTCGATCGCCACCAGGACGGTGAACACCCAGATGAACAACTTCCCCGGCAGCGGCCTGTACGAGCGGACCATGTCCGAGTCCGCCGGCCAGTCGCAGTACACCGGCCCGCAGGCCGAGTCGCGCTACATCGTTCCGCGCTTCGTGGAGCGCACCTCGCAGGGTGTGCGGGAGTACGACCCGTACGCGAAGCTCTTCGAGGAGCGCGTGATCTTCCTCGGCGTGCAGATCGACGACGCCTCGGCCAACGACGTCATGGCGCAGCTGCTGTGCCTGGAGTCGATGGACCCCGACCGCGACATCTCCATCTACATCAACTCGCCCGGCGGCTCCTTCACGGCGCTCACCGCGATCTACGACACGATGCAGTTCGTGAAGCCGGACATCCAGACGGTCTGCATGGGGCAGGCGGCCTCCGCCGCCGCCGTGCTGCTCGCCGCCGGTACCCCCGGCAAGCGGATGGCGCTGCCCAACGCCCGCGTGCTGATCCACCAGCCGTACAGCGAGACGGGCCGCGGTCAGGTCTCCGACCTGGAGATCGCCGCGAACGAGATCCTGCGCATGCGCACCCAGCTGGAGGAGCTGCTCGCCAAGCACTCCACCACGCCGATCGAGAAGATCCGCGACGACATCGAGCGCGACAAGATCCTGACGGCCGAGGAGTCCCTCGCGTACGGTCTTGTGGACCAGATCGTGTCGACCCGGAAGAGTTCCGTTTCCGTTTGACCGACCGATTGATCGCGCTGGTCGCGACTTGAGCCGGAGTGGCTCCCCCTTGGACCGAGTCGGCCGAGTCGGTTCAAGGGGGGCCCGCAGTGGGGGCCCGGCAAGGTACCGTCGATTAGGCAAGCACCCGGGTCCGTAGGAGCAATGCGGATCCCAGGCGAAGGGGAAGCACCTCGTGGCACGCATCGGTGACGGCGGCGACCTGCTCAAGTGCTCGTTCTGCGGGAAGAGCCAGAAGCAGGTGAAGAAGCTCATCGCGGGTCCTGGTGTGTATATCTGCGACGAGTGCATCGACCTCTGCAACGAAATCATCGAGGAGGAGCTCGCCGAGACCTCCGAGGTGCGCTGGGAGGAGTTGCCCAAGCCCCGGGAGATCTACGAATTCCTGGAGGGCTACGTCGTAGGCCAGGAGGCCGCGAAGAAGGCGCTCTCGGTAGCCGTCTACAACCACTACAAGCGGGTTCAGGCGGGCGAGAACGGCGGCGCGCGCGGCAACGACGAGGGCATCGAGCTGTCCAAGTCCAACATCCTGCTGCTCGGCCCCACCGGCTCCGGCAAGACGCTGCTCGCGCAGACGCTCGCCCGGATGCTCAACGTCCCGTTCGCCATCGCCGACGCGACGGCGCTGACGGAGGCGGGGTACGTCGGCGAGGACGTCGAGAACATCCTCCTCAAGCTCATCCAGGCCGCCGACTACGACGTCAAGAAGGCCGAGACGGGCATCATCTACATCGACGAGATCGACAAGGTCGCCCGCAAGAGCGAGAACCCCTCGATCACCCGCGATGTCTCCGGTGAGGGCGTCCAGCAGGCGCTGCTGAAGATCCTGGAGGGCACCACCGCCTCGGTCCCGCCGCAGGGCGGGCGCAAGCACCCGCACCAGGAATTCATCCAGATCGACACGACGAACGTGCTGTTCATCGTGGGCGGCGCCTTCGCGGGCCTGGAGAAGATCATCGAGTCCCGGGCCGGCGCCAAGGGCATCGGCTTCGGCGCGACGATCCGCTCCAAGCGCGAGATCGAGTCCAAGGACCAGTTCCAGGAGGTCATGCCGGAGGATCTGGTGAAGTTCGGGATGATCCCCGAGTTCATCGGCCGGCTCCCCGTGATCACCTCGGTGCACAACCTCGACCGCGAGGCGCTCCTGCAGATCCTGATGGAGCCCAAGAACGCGCTCGTGAAGCAGTACCAGCGCCTCTTCGAACTGGACGGGGTGGAGCTGGACTTCGACCGTCCGGCGCTGGAGGCCATCGCCGACCAGGCGATCCTGCGCGGCACGGGCGCCCGTGGCCTGCGCGCCATCATGGAGGAGGTCCTCCAGTCGGTGATGTACGAGGTGCCGTCCCGCAAGGACGTGGCCCGCGTCGTCATCACCGAGGACGTCGTCCAGTCGAACGTGAACCCCACGCTCGTCCCGCGCAACCGCGGCGGCGAGTCGGGCGAGCACCACGAGAAGAGCGCGTAGCCCGCACCCCGGACGGACCGCACGGCCTGCACGATCCGCACGGCCCGCACCCCGAACGCGACGAAGGGGGCTCCCGGCAGACGCCGGGAGCCCCCTTCGGTGTCACCGCTCCGGGGGTGTGACCAGCGAGGTCACTTCTTGACGCGGACGTCCTTGCGGACCTTGCCGAGCAGGTCGGCGGCGGAGTCCAGCTGCCGCGCCGAGTTCTTCTCGCCCGGCATGACCACGCCGAAGGTGCTGTAGTCGGCCCAGGCGCAGATCGGCAGCTCGGAGACCTCACCCGGCTTCGGGTCCTTGGCCTTCGCCATCTGGCACTTCACCAGCGCGCCCTCGCCGCCCTCGGGGGTGAACTCCTCGGGCGTGCCGACCAGATCGGCGTCGCTGCCGTTCTTCACCGTCTGCTTCTGCATGTACAGGAAGAAGGCGTCCAGCGCCGAACCGGGGTCGGTCATCGTCCCGTAGGAGCCCTGCAGCACCAGGCCGTCCTTCGGGTCGGCGCCGGGCGAGTAGACGCCCTGCACCGACGTCGGGTCCTTCATCGGCAGGTTCTTGGACATGCCGTCCTTGCCGGCGGAGGTCCGGCCCGAGCCCGGCACCAGCGTGTAGCCGGCCGCCTGGGAAGGCGTGGAGAGCTTGTGCGGACCGTCGTCCTCCACCCCGCCGCCCCCGCCGAACACCGCGATGGCGCCGCCCGCGATCGCGCCGACGACCACGACGGCGCCCACGATCAGGGCGATCTTCTTGCCCTTGCCGCTCCCGCTGCCGCCGCTGTCGGGCGCGGGCGGCGGGACCTGGCCGTACTGCTGCTGGCCGTACGGGGCCTGCTGCGGGAACTGGCCGGGCTGCTGGCCGTACGGGGCCTGCTGCTGCCCGTACGGCGGCTGGGGCTGGCCGTACGGCGCCTGCGGCTGGCCGTAGGGCTGCTGCTGAGGGGCCTGCGGCGGCTGGCCGTAGGGCGACTGGGGCTGACCGTAGGGCTGCTGCTGCGGGGGCACCGGGCCGCCCTGCTGCGGGTAGCCGTAGCCCGGCTGCGGGGGCTGCGGCTGCCCGTAAGGACCCGGCTGCGGGGGCTGCCCGTACGGGCCGGGTGGCGGCTGGTTGTAGCTCATGGAGCGGTTTCCCCTCGTTACGTACAGAACAACAGACAGGTTTATGCGTTGCTCACATCCTGTACGACACCAGGCACCCCTGAAGCCCCGGGGCCCAAACCGATTCGAGACTGCTACATCCGCGCCCGTACACTGAGCGGCGTGACCGAGACACCTCAGCAGAGCCCCACTGCCGGGCCGAACAGCACCCCCACCGAACTGCCGACCCAGTACGCGCCGGCCGACGTAGAGGGGCCGCTGTACGAGCGCTGGGTAGAGCGCGGTTACTTCGACGCGGACGCGAAGAGCGACAAGGATCCCTTCACCGTCGTCATCCCGCCGCCGAACGTCACCGGCAGCCTGCACCTGGGCCACGCCTTCGAGCACACCCTCATCGACGCCGTCACCCGCCGCAAGCGCATGCAGGGCTTCGAGACGCTGTGGCAGCCCGGCATGGACCACGCCGGCATCGCCACCCAGAACGTCGTCGAGCGCGAGCTCGCCAAGGAGGGCAAGTCCCGCCACGACCTGGGCCGCGAGGCGTTCGTCGAGCGTGTGTGGCAGTGGAAGGGCGAGTCCGGCGGCCAGATCTCCGGGCAGATGCGCCGCCTCGGCGACGGCGTCGCCTGGTCCCGCGAGCGCTTCACCATGGACGAGGGCCTCTCCCAGGCCGTCCAGACGATCTTCAAGCGGCTCTACGACGACGAGCTGATCTACCGCGCCGAGCGCATCATCAACTGGTGCCCGCGCTGCCTGACCGCGATCTCGGACATCGAGGTCGAGTACCAGGACGACGACGGCGAGTTGGTGTCGATCCGGTACGGCGAGGGGGAGGAGACGCTCGTCGTCGCCACCACCCGCGCCGAGACCATGCTCGGCGACACCGCCGTCGCCGTGCACCCCGAGGACGAGCGGTACAAGCACCTGGTCGGCAAGCAGATCAAGCTGCCGCTGACCGACCGCACCATCCCGGTCGTCGCCGACGCGCACGTCGACCCCGAGTTCGGCACCGGCGCCGTCAAGGTGACGCCCGCCCATGACCCGAACGACTTCGAGATCGGCCAGCGCCACGACCTGCCGAACATCGCGGTCATGGACGAGCACGCCGTCATCACCGTCCCGGGCCCCTTCCAGGGCCAGGACCGCCTGGAGGCCCGCTCCGCGATCGTCGCCGCGCTGCGCGCCGAGGGCCGCATCGTGGCGGAGAAGCGCCCGTACACCCACTCCGTGGGCCACTGCTCGCGCTGCAAGACCACCATCGAGCCGCGCCTGTCCATGCAGTGGTGGGTCAAGGTCGCCCCGCTCGCGAAGGCCGCGGGCGACGCGGTCCGCGACGGCCGGGTGAAGATCCACCCGCAGGAGATGGAGAAGCGGTACTTCGACTGGGTCGACAACCTCCACGACTGGTGCATCTCGCGCCAGCTGTGGTGGGGCCACCGCATCCCGGTCTGGTACGGCCCGAACGGCGAGGTCGTCTGCGTCGGCCCCGACGAGGAGCCGCCCACCGGCGAGGGCTGGACGCAGGACACCGACGTCCTGGACACCTGGTTCTCCTCCGGCCTGTGGCCCTTCTCCACCCTCGGCTGGCCCGAGCAGACCGAGAGCCTCGCGAAGTTCTACCCGAACTCCGTCCTGGTCACCGGCTACGACATCCTCTTCTTCTGGGTCGCCCGGATGATGATGTTCGGCCTGTACGCGATGGACGGCACCCCGCCGTTCCACACCATCGCCCTGCACGGCATGGTCCGCGACCAGTTCGGCAAGAAGATGTCGAAGTCCTTCGGCAACGCGGTCAACCCGCTGGACTGGATGGACAAGTACGGCAGCGACGCGCTCCGCTTCACCCTCGCCCGCGGCGCCAACCCCGGCGTCGACGTGCCGATCGGCGAGGACTGGGTCCAGGGCTCCCGCAACTTCGCCAACAAGATCTGGAACGCCACCCGCTTCGCGCTGATGAACGGCGCCACGGTCGAAGGCCCGCTGCCGGACGCGTCCGAGCTGTCGGCCACCGACCGCTGGATCCTCTCCCGCCTGAACTCGGTGGTCGCCGAGGTCGACGCGTACTACGAGGACTACCAGT
Organism: Streptomyces niger; assembly: GCF_000718305.1. Lineage (GTDB taxonomy): Bacteria > Actinomycetota > Actinomycetes > Streptomycetales > Streptomycetaceae > Streptomyces > Streptomyces niger. The sequence goes on along the minus strand of NZ_JOFQ01000011.1, from coordinate 101,897 downwards.
TCGCGAAGCTCTCCGACGCCCTCTTCCACTTCGCCTGGGACGAGGTCTTCGACTGGTACGTCGAGCTGTCCAAGACCACGTTCATGGGCGGCGGCCGCGCCGCCGAGGTCTCGGCCCGCGTCCTCGGCGAGGTCCTGGACGTCACCCTCCGCCTCCTGCACCCGGTCGTCCCCTTCGTCACCGAAGCGCTGTGGACCACGCTCACCGGCAAGGAGTCCGTCGTCATCGCCGACTGGCCGACCGCTGTGCTCGTCCCCGGGGCCGACACCACGGACGGCTTCCGCGACCAGGACGCCGAGAAGGAGATCGAGACGGTCCAGCAGGTCGTCACCGAGGTCCGCCGCTTCCGCTCCGACCAGGGCCTCCAGCCCGGCCAGCGGGTCCCGGCCCGGCTGGACCTGACGGGCACCGCGCTCGCGGCGCACGAAGCCGCCATGCGCTCCCTGCTGCGCCTGCAGCCCGCGGGGGAGGACTTCGCCGCCACCGCGTCCCTGCCGGTCGCCGGCGCCACCGTCGCCCTCGACCTCTCCGGCGCGATCGACATCGAGGCCGAGCGCAAGCGCCTGGCCAAGGACCTCGCCGCCGCCGAGAAGGAGAAGGCGCAGACCACCGCCAAGCTCGGCAACGAAGCGTTCCTCGCCAAGGCCCCCGACAAGGTCGTGGACAAGATCCGCACCCGCCTGGAGACCGCCGAGGCGGACATCGTCCGCATCACCGCCCAGCTGGAGCGCCTGCCCAAGGCGTAACGGCACCGCTCGCAGCCGAGGCCCCCGGACCCTTGCACAGGGACGGGGGCCTCGCGCATGGCCGGCGAGTGGCACACGGCGCGCCCCTTGTCGACAGATACGTACTGTTTTCTCATCCCGCTCTCATCGAGCGGAGTGACGCTGGGGGCCATGAACAAACCCCTGCGACGCGTCTCCGTCTTCTGCATCGCCCTGGTCCTCGCCCTGATGGGCTGGATCACCTGGACACAGGGCGTCAAGGCGGACTCCCTCGCGGACGACGAGCACAATCCGCGGGTCACCATCCAGAAGTACTCCCGCCCGCTGGGCAACATCCTCGTCGACGGCCGCCCGGTCACCGGCTCAGCCCGCACCGACGGATCCCTCGCCTACAAGCGGACCTACACCGACGGCCCCCTGTACGCGCCGCTCACCGGCTACACCTCCCAGATCTACGGCTCCACCCAGCTGGAAGCCCTGTACGGCGACGTACTGGACGGCTCCGACAGCCGCCTCCAGTCCCCGGTGAACCTCGTCTCCCGGGAACGTGCCAAGGGGGGCGACGTGGCCACCACCCTCGACTCCAAGGTCCAGAAGGCCGGCTACGAAGCGCTCGGCAACAAGACCGGCGCCGCCGTCGCCCTCGACCCGGCCACCGGCCGCATCCTCGGCATGGTCTCCACGCCCTCCTACGACCCCGGCAAGTTCGCCGGCCAGTCCGGGGCCGACCAGAAGGCCTGGGCGAAGCTCACCGGCGACAAGGCACAGCCGCACCTCAACCGCGCACTGCGCCAGACCTATCCGCCCGGCTCCACCTTCAAGCTCGTCGTCGCCGCGGCCGCACTTGAGAACGGCCTCTACTCCTCGGTCGACGAACGCACCGACAGCCCCAACCCCTACCGGCTGCCGAACACCCGCACCGACCTCACCAACGAGAACCCCGCGGCCCCCTGCAAGGACGCCACGATCCGCACCGCCCTGCAGTACTCCTGCAACAACGTCTTCGGCAAGATGGCCGCCGACCTCGGCGAGAAGAAGGTCAAGGAACAGGCCGAGAAGTTCGGCTTCAACGACTCCAAGATCGACGTACCGGTCCGCGCGGGCAAGAGCATCTACCCCTCCGGCATGGACTCCGCGCAGACCGCCCTCTCCGGCATCGGCCAGTTCGACGACCAGGCCACCCCGCTGCAGATGGCCATGGTCGTCTCGGCCATCGCCAACGACGGCGAACTGAAGACCCCGTACGAGGTCGACAAGATCACCGACGGTGGCGGCAACACCGTCCAGGACTACGGCCCGAAGAAGTACAGCACCGCGATGTCCCAGAAGAACGCCGAACAGCTTCAGTCCGCCATGCAGACCGTCGTCGAGAAGGGCACCGGCTCCGGCGCCAGGATCGACGGCCTCACCGTCGGCGGCAAGACCGGCACCGCCCAGCACGGCGTCGACAACAGCGGCACGCCGTACGCCTGGTTCGTCTCCTACGCCGAGGACTCCCAGGGCCACCAGATCGCCGTGGCCTCCGTCGTCGAGGACAGCGACGCCGCCCGCAGCGAGATCTCCGGCGGCGGCCTGGCCGGCCCGGTCGCCAAGGCCATGATGGAGGCGGCGCTGAAGAAGTGAGAACGGGGGCGCGGAGGGCGGCGAGCGGCCCGTGGAGGCGGTCCGGGAAGGCCCTTGGCCCGTGTCGGCAGCGGTCACGCGTTCACAGTAGCGAGACCGGTGAGGGCGGTGGGGGGCGATGCGAGAGGGGTCCCAAGAGGTGCGGGAGTGGCCCCAGGAAGTGCGGGAGCGGCCCCAAGGGGTGCGGGAGCAACCCCGGGAGGGGGAATCCTCCGGGCCGTGCCGGCGACCCCGGGAGGTGGATCCTCCCGGTCGTGCTGGCGCCCGCCCACGGGAGCCGGAGGTGGATCCTCCCGGTCGTGCTGGCGCCAGCCCCCGGGAGCGGGCGGTGGATTCTCCGGGCCATGTTGCGGCCTCTTTTTATGGCAACGATTACGGAGGGTGAAAACGTGCCCGGAGTCAATCACGTATTGTGATTGTACGCCCTGTGAGGGAAAAGCGGCCTCTCTCCTAGACTGGTGATGTGAGCGAGCGCCCCCAGAACGACGACCCCGATCCGATCCCGGACCCGGAAGAGGTCTCCGACGCCTTCGAGGAGATGGTCGGAGCCGAGACGGACCGGGACCCCGACCTCGCGGTGATCGAGGCCGGCAGCCGTACGCTGCGGGCCCAGGCCGGACCGCCGACGAGTGACATCCCGGCGCGTCCCGAGGACCCCGAGGTGGACCGCGCGCTGCGCGCGGTGGAGACCGAGCTGGCGTCCCGGTGGGGCGAGACCAAGCTCGACCCGTCGGTGCAGCGCATCGCGGCCCTGATGGACATCCTGGGGGAGCCGCAGCGCTCGTACCGTTCCATTCACATCACCGGTACGAACGGCAAGACCAGTACGGCCCGGATGATCGAGGCGCTGCTCGCAGCCTTCGACCTGCGTACCGGCCGCTACACCAGCCCGCACGTGCAGTCGATCACCGAGCGGATCAGCCTGGACGGCGCCCCGATCTCCGCCGAGAAGTTCATCGAGACGTACGAGGACATCAAGCCGTACGTGGAGATGGTGGACCAGCGCGAGGAGTACCGGCTGTCCTTCTTCGAGGTGCTGACCGGGATGGCGTACGCGGCCTTCGCGGACGCGCCCGTCGACATCGCGGTCGTCGAGGTCGGGATGGGGGGCAAGTGGGATGCCACGAATGTGATCGACGGTGATGTGGCCGTCGTGACGCCCATCTCGCTGGACCACACCGATCGGCTCGGCGATACGCCGGAGGCGATCGCGGGGGAGAAGTCCGGGATCATCAAGAAGGACTCCACGGTCGTGCTCGCGCAGCAGCCGGTGGAGGCGGCGTCGGTGATGCTCAAGCACGCCGTCGAGGTGGACGCCACGGTGGCCCGCGAGGGCATGGAGTTCGGGGTGCTGCACCGCGAGATCGCGGTCGGCGGGCAGCTGCTGACGCTGCGCGGCCTGGGTGGCGAGTACTCCGACATCTTCCTGCCGCTGTACGGCGCGCACCAGGCGCACAACGCGGCCGTCGCGCTCGCCGCGGTGGAGGCGTTCTTCGGGATCGGTACGCAGCACTCCCGCACGCTGGACATCGACACCATCCGGACCGCGTTCGCCTCGGTGTCCTCGCCGGGCCGGCTGGAGGTCGTCCGCAAGAGCCCCACGGTGGTGCTGGACGCGGCGCACAACCCCGCGGGTGCCCGCGTGACCGCCGAAGCGGTGACCGAGGCGTTCGGTTTCAGCCGTCTTGTGGGCGTGGTCGGCGCGAGTGCGGACAAGGACGTACGCGGGCTGCTGGAGGCGTTCGAGCCGGTCTTCGCGGAGATCGTGGTGACGCGGAACAGCACGCCCCGTTCGATGGATCCGGACGAGCTGGCGGGCATCGCGGTCGAGGTCTTCGGCGCCGAGCGGGTCCAGGTCGAGCCGCGGCTCGACGACGCCCTGGAGGCGGCCATCACGCTGGCCGAGGAAGAGGGCGAGTACAGCGGCGCCGGCGTGCTGGTCACCGGCTCCGTGATCACGGTCGGCGAGGCCCGGCTGCTCCTGGGAAGGAACTGACATGCGCACCCTGTGTGCGAGCACCCTGATCGGCGAGTTCTTCGTGATCGGCTTCGCGGCGCTGGTCGCGATGCAGACCTCTGACCTGTCCACGGTCACGGTCTGGACGGTCAGCGGCATCGCGATGCTGCTGTCGGTGCTGCTGTGCGGCATGATCTCCCGCCCCGGCGGGGTGGCGCTCGGCTGGGTGCTGCAGATCGCGCTGATCGCCAGCGGTGTGGTCGTGCCGACGATGTACTTCCTCGGCGCGGTCTTCGCCGCCCTGTGGTGGGCCTCGGTCCACTTCGGCCGCAAGATCGACGAGGCGAAGGCCCGCTGGGCGGCCCAGGCCGCCGCCGCGGAGCCGGGCCCGGACCCGGCCTCCGCCTGAGCGTCCACGACGGGCGTCGACCGGGCGCTCCCCGTCGTCCTCCGCCGGCGGCGGGGCGGCCCGCCCTCCCCGCCGCTCAGCCGCCCCGCGTGGCCCATGTAGCCTCCTCGGCACACCCGTAACTCTCTGTACTGCAAGGAGCCCCACCGATGAGCCAGCGCACCCTCGTCCTTCTCAAGCCGGATGCCGTCCGGCGCGGCCTGGTCGGCGAGATCCTGGGCCGCATCGAGCGGAAGGCCGGCTGGACGATCGGTGCGCTGGAGCTGCGCACCCTCGACCGCGCGGTCCTGGAGCAGCACTACGCCGAGCACGTCGGCCGGGATTTCTACGAGCCGCTGGTGGCCTTCATGTCCTCCGGTCCGGTCGTTTCTCTCGTCGTCGAGGGCGAGCGGGTGATTGAGGGCGTACGCCAGTTGGCTGGTCCTACCGACCCGATCAAGGCGCCGAGCGGGTCCATTCGGGGCGACTTCGGGACAATCACCCGGGAAAATCTCATTCACGCGTCCGATTCCGAGGAGTCGGCGGAGCGCGAGATCAAGATTTTCTTCCCCGGCCTTTCCTGACGGTGCGTCAGGGCGCAGACCCGCTGCCACCTGGGGCGACCGGAGAAATTCGGTCGCCCTTCGGCATATGTACAGCCAATGGGGGAACGCATCACCCCGACACGACGTCACCATTAAGGGGGGCGGGTACGTGTTCCGTTGACAATGGCGGAGGAACCCCGCACCGCGTTCGAGCGGACGGGCCTTCCCGGACTACCATGAAGGCTTCCGCGCGTCAGCGCATCACCTCCTGCCGACCTCCAGTAAGCATTCGCTCCAGTTGGGAAGGCCAGACGTATCCTCATGGGGAACAACATGTCGTTCATCGGCCGTGACATGGCTGTCGACCTCGGCACCGCCAACACGCTGGTGTACGTCAGGGGTCGAGGGATCGTTCTCAACGAACCGTCGGTCGTGGCCATCAACACCAACACCGGCGGGATCCTCGCCGTGGGCGCCGAGGCCAAGAAGATGATCGGCCGCACCCCTGGCAACATCGTTGCCGTCCGCCCGCTCAAGGACGGCGTGATCGCCGACTTCGAGATCACCGAGCGGATGCTCCGCTACTTCATCCTCAAGATCCACAAGCGCCGGTACCTCGCCCGGCCGCGGGTCGTCGTCTGTGTGCCCTCCGGCATCACCGGCGTCGAGCGCCGTGCCGTCATCGAGGCGTCCACCCAGGCCGGCGCCCGGCAGGTGCACATCATCGAGGAGCCCATGGCCGCGGCCATCGGTTCCGGTCTGCCGGTCCACGAGGCCACCGGCAACATGGTGGTGGACATCGGCGGCGGTACGACCGAGGTCGCGGTCATCTCGCTCGGCGGCATCGTCACGGCGCAGTCGATCCGGGTGGCCGGCGACGAGTTGGACAACGCGATCATCCAGCACATCAAGAAGGAGTACAGCCTCCTCCTCGGTGAGCGCACGGCCGAGAGCATCAAGATCACGATCGGTTCGGCGTACGACCTGGACCAGGACGAGCACACCGAGATCCGCGGCCGCGACCTGGTCTCGGGCCTGCCCAAGACCGTGGTGATCTCCGCGGCCGAGGTGCGCAAGGCCATCGAGGAGCCGGTCAACTCCATCGTCGATGCGGTGAAGACGACCCTGGACAAGTGCCCGCCGGAGCTGTCCGGCGACGTCATGGACCGCGGGATCGTGCTCACCGGCGGCGGCGCCCTGCTCCGCGGCCTGGACGAGCGGCTCCGCCGTGAGACCGGCATGCCGATCCACATCGCCGAGGACCCGCTGGACTCCGTCGCGCTCGGTTCCGGCAAGTGCGTGGAGGAGTTCGAGGCCCTGCAGCAGGTCCTCGACTCCCAGCCGCGCAGATGACCACGGTCGGCGATCTGCCGTACGGCCGCCTGCCAGCCCCGTACGGCAGATCGCTGATATACAGGCACCACACACTCACCGCACTCCGGTAGTACCCCCCACCTTCATCCCCACGCCCCCCATCCCCGCCTCCCGTTTTCCGCGCAGTACCGGGCCTCCCGTTCTCCCGGCGGCACCGGTGGTACAGGCAAGTAGTACAGGCACCTTCGGACCGCCTCCTCCCGGCGGTCCCGCGTACAACTGCAAGACAGGCACACCCCAGATCCCCAGCGAGACCGGCGCGGGCCCGCAGCCGGCCGGTCCTACGAGGAAGGACACGGCCGCCGCACGTGAGGGACACACGAGAGAGCCGGCTCCTGCTGGTGCTGCTGGTCGCGATCGCGTTCGCACTGATCACGGTGGACATCCGCGGCGGCGAGCAGTCCCCGCTGCAGGGCGCCCGGCAGGTCGCGGCCTCCGCCTTCGGGCCGGTCGAGACCGGTGTCGCCTCGGTCGTGGACCCGGTCGGCAACGCCGTCGACGCGGTCCGCGACTCCGACGGCCGGCACAGCCGCATCGCCGAGCTGGAACGCCGGAACGCCGCCCTGAAAGCCAAACTCGGCTCCTCCGACCGGGACCGGGTGCGCGCCGCCGAGCTGGACAAGATGCTCAAGACCGCCGGCGCCGGCCAGTACGGCATCAAGGGCGCCCAGGTCATCGCCATAGGAGCCACGCAGGGCTTCTCCTGGACCGTCACCGTCGACGCCGGGACCAAGGACGGCATCGCCCGCGACATGACCGTACTGAACGGCGACGGGCTGGTCGGCCGGGTCACCACCGTCGGCCCGAACACCGCCACGGTCCTGCTCGCCATCGACCCGGACTTCACCGTCGGCACCCGTATGGAGAAGACCAACGAGATCGGCTTCGCCAACGGCCAGGGCGGCGGGCCGCTGCGCGTCCAGCTCCTGAACGGCAAGGCGAACGTGAAGAAGGGCGACCGGATGGTCACCTTCGGCTCCAGCGAGGGCAAGCCGTTCGTGCCCGGCGTGCCGGTCGGCACCATCACCCACGTCGGCAGCGCCAACGGTGATCTCACCCGTACCGTCCAGGTCGAGCCGTTCGCCGGCTTCTCCCGCCTGGACGTGGTCGGCATCGTGGTCCAGCCGCCGCGCGAGAACCCCCGCGACACGGTCCTGCCGCCGAAGCCCGCGAAACCCAAGCCCACCCCGACGGTCACCGTGACCGCCAAGCCCAAGCCCACCCCGAGCGGCGCCACCAGGAGCTGAGCCCGATGCGCATCAACCGGATCCTCCTCTCCACCGTCCTCGTGGCCGTGGCCCTCGTCGTCCAGGTGGGTGTGCTCGCCCGGCTCCACCTCCCCGGGGCCGTACCGGACCTGGTGCTGCTGGTCGTCCTCGGTCTGGCCATGGTCTACGGGCACGTCGCCGGGGCCTTCATCGGCTTCGGCGCCGGGCTCCTCGCCGACCTGGCGCCCCCCTCCGACCACGCGATCGGGCGCTACGCCCTCGTCCTGTGCGTCATCGGCTACGTCGCCGGGCTCACCAGGCCCGACAAGAGCCAGCACCGCTCCGCTTCGATGCCGCTGATCGTGGTGGTCTGCGCGGCCATCGGTTCGACCCTGCTGTACGCCGGCGTCGGCTCGCTGGCCGGTGACAACGCGGGCCACACCGTCGGCATCCCGCTGCTGCTGTTCACCGCCACCGTCTACGACCTCGTGCTCGCGCCCTTCAGCGTCCCGCTGGTGATGGCGCTGGCCCGCCGTTCGGAGAAGGCGCTGGCCGGGGAGAGTTCCGGCGGCACCCAGTCCGGCCCGATGCCCGGCGAGGCCGCGTACGGCTGGCTCTCCACCGGCAGCGGGCTGCGCATGAGCCGCTCCGGGCGGGGCGGCCGGACGCCGCGGATCGGCAGTCAGCGCGGCGGCCTGCTCAGCGGCCGGTCCAACAAGCCCGCACGCCTCAAGGGGGTCAAGCGACTGTGAGCCGTACACCGTTCCGGCCCCGGCCGAGGGGCCGGCGCCCATGAGCGCCCGCCCGTCGCCCGATCACCGCCCCTCAAGGAGGCGCTGCGCGCCGTGAGCAACATTCCTGAGACCGGTCGGACCTCCCGCGTCACCGTCCGCCTCGTCGCCATCCAGATACTGGTCTTCTCGCTGCTCCTCACCCTCGGCGGCCGGCTCTGGTACCTGCAGATCCGCAACGGTGACGAGTACGCCGCCGAGGCCAGCGGCAACCACGTCCAGCAGGTCGTGGACCCCGCCGTGCGCGGTTCGATCCTCGACGCCCGCGGCATCCCGCTCGCCGACAACGAGACCCGCCTGGTCGTCTCCGCCAGCCGCACCGCGCTGATGAAGATGGACGACGAGGGCAAGGCCGTACTGACCCGCCTGGCGCACGTGCTGGGCATGTCGTACACCGACGTCAAGAACAAGGTCCGGCTGTGCGACGCCAAGACCCCGCAGCCCTGCTGGAACGGCTCGCCCTTCCAGCCCATCCCGATCACGGACGAGGCCACCACCCAGCAGGCCCTGAAGATCCGTGAGAGCAGCGAGGACTTCCCCGGCATCTCCGCCGAGCCGACCGCGGTGCGCCGCTACCCGGCTCCGGCGAAGGGGCAGACCTCCCAGGTGCTCGGCTACCTCTCGCCGGTCACCGACGAGGAGATCAAGAAGGCCGAGCACACGAACTCGCCGTTCCTGCGCTCGGACATGGTGGGCCGCTCGGGCCTGGAGCGGACGTACGACAGTGCGCTGCGCGGCAAGGCGGGTGTCACCCGCTACCAGGTCGACAACCTCGGCCGGGTCATGGGCAAGGCCAAGAGCGATCCGGCCCGGCCCGGGGACAACGTCGTCACCTCGATAGACGCGCGCGTGCAGGCCGTCGCCGAGAAGGAGCTCCACGCGGCGATGGTGGAGGCACGCAAGCAGCACGACCGGAACACCGGCACGAACTACAAGGCCGATGCCGGTGCCGTGGTCGTCATGGAGAACAAGACCGGCCGGGTCGTCTCGATGGCCTCGCAGCCGGACTACGACCCGAACGCCTGGGTCGGCGGCATCTCCGCGAAGGACTACGCGAAGCTGACGGGGAAGAAGTCCAATTACCCGCTGCTGAACCGGGCGATCCAGGGGCAGGCGGCGCCCGGCTCGATCTTCAAGGTCATCTCGTCGTCGGCGGCGGTCAACGCCGGGTACGACTTCAACGGCCGGTACAACTGCTCCAGCTCGTACAACGTGGGCGGGCAGGTCTTCAAGAACTTCGAGTCCGAGAACTACGGGCCGATCAGCCTGGGCCGGGCGCTGGAGGTCTCCTGCGACACGGTGTTCTACGACCTGGCGTACAAGCAGTGGGTCAAGGACGGCGGCAACAAGCCCAAGGACCCCAAGGACTGGTTCTACAAGACCGCGCACCAGTTCGGGCTGGGCAAGGAGACCGGCATCGACCTGCCGAACGAGGTCAAGGGCCGGGTCCCGGACCGTGAGTGGAAGAAGGACTTCTGGAAGGCCAACAAGGACTCCTGGTGCAAGACCGGCAAGAAGGGCGGGAGCTACGTCGAGCGCCTCGCGTACGAGAGCTGTCTCGAAGGCATGAAGATGCGCGCCGGTGACTCGGTCAACTACTCCATCGGCCAGGGGGACACCCTGGTGACGCCGATCCAGATGGCGACGATCTACTCGGCCATCGCCAACGGCGGCACGCTGCACGACCCGACGATCGGCAAGGCGATCATCTCCGCCGACGGCAAGAAGGTCCGGGAGATCGCGCCGAAGTCGCACGGCAAGCTGCCGGACACGCCGAAGACGCTGCAGCAGATCGACAAGGCGCTGGCCGGTGTGGCCACCCGCGGTACCGCCGCGTGGCGTTTCCAGAACTGGCCGCAGAAGCAGATCCCGATGCACGCCAAGACCGGTACCGCCGAGGTCTACGGCAAGCAGACGACGTCCTGGTTCGCCACGTACACCAAGGACTTCACGATCGTCATGACGATCTCCCAGGGTGGTACCGGATCCGGTGCCTCGGGTCCGGCCGTGCGCAAGATCTACGACGCGCTGTACGGCGTGGACGCCAAGGGCAAGATCCACAAGGACAAGGCGCTGCTGTCGAAGCCGCAGGCGAACCTGCCGAAGATCGACCGGGACGGCAACATCGAGTCCGGCAAGCTGACCAAGCCCATCGTCAACGACGAGAAGAAGCCGGAAGGGGCGGTCCAGTGACCAGCAGCTACGCCATCCGGCGCTACGCCCCCGACCGCGGGGTGTGGAGCAAGCTCACCGCCCGGGACTCCGTGGTCTGGCGGCTGGACTGGATACTGCTCTTCGCCTGCCTGGCCCTCTCGCTCATCGGCGCGGTGCTGGTCTTCTCGGCCACCCGCAACCGCATCGAGCTGAACCACGGCGATCAGTATTCGTACGTCCTGAAGCACCTGCTCAACACCGGTATCGGCGTCGCGCTCGCGGCCGGCACGGTGTGGCTCGGCCACCGCACGCTGCGGGGCGCCGTGCCCATCCTGTACGGCCTCTCGCTGGTGCTGTCGGTGCTGGTGCTCACCCCGCTCGGCGCGACCATCAACGGCTCGCGGTCCTGGCTGGCCATTCCCGGCGGGCTGTCCCTGCAGCCCGCCGAGTTCGCGAAGATCACCATCACGCTGGGCATGGCGATGGTCCTCGCGGCCCGGGTCGACGCCGGCGACCGGGAGCACCCGGGGCACCGCGCCGTGATGCAGGCGCTCGGCATCGCCCTGGTGCCGATCGCGGTCATCATGCTGATGCCGGACCTCGGTTCGGTCATGGTGCTCGGTACGATCGTGCTGGCCGTCCTGCTGGCCTCCGGCTCGTCCAACCGCTGGGTCATCGGACTGCTCACCCTGGGCGTGGTGGGCTGTCTGGCGGTCTGGCAGCTGCATCTGCTGGACGACTACCAGATCGCCCGGTTCGCGGCCTTCGCCAACCCGAGCCTGGACCCGGCCGGCGTCGGCTACAACACCAACCAGGCGCGTATCGCCATCGGCTCCGGCGGCCTCTTCGGCGCCGGACTGTTCCAGGGCTCCCAGACCACCGGCCAGTTCGTGCCCGAGCAGCAGACGGACTTCATCTTCACGGTGGCCGGCGAGGAGCTGGGCTTCCTCGGCGCCGGGCTGATCATCTTCCTGCTGGGTGTGGTGCTGTGGCGCGCCTGCCGGATCGCCCGGGAGTCCTCGGAGCTGTACAGCACGATCGTCGCGGCCGGCATCATCGCCTGGTTCGCCTTCCAGGCCTTCGAGAACATCGGGATGACGCTGGGGATCATGCCGGTCACCGGTCTGCCGCTGCCCTTCGTGTCCTACGGCGGTACGTCGATGTTCGCGGTGTGGATCGCCATAGGACTCCTGCAGTCGATCAAGGCGCAGCGGCCCGTCTCCGCCTGACCTTCTGTCAGCCCGGCCCGGACGGCTGCGGCCCGGTCCCCTCCCGGGGGCGGATCGCAGCCGTCCGGGCCGCAGACGTCCGGGTGCGCCTACCCAGTTCCCGCGGACACGGACTGTGACGGGTCTTACGTGGCGGTGGCGGCGTCCGGGCGGCATGCTGTCGCGGAACAGCTTCAGCGAGACAGCAGTCCGCATCCCGAGACAGAGTTCCGTATCCGCACGCAGGCGCCCCGCATGCCGCCCCGTCAGGAGAAGTCAGCTCCCATGTTCTCGAAGGTCCTGGTCGCCAACCGTGGCGAAATCGCCATCCGCGCCTTCCGCGCCGCCTATGAGCTCGGCGCGCAGACCGTCGCGGTCTTCCCCTACGAGGATCGCAACTCCGGCCACCGTCTCAAGGCGGACGAGGCCTACCAGATCGGCGAGGCCGGTCATCCGGTGCGCGCCTACCTCTCGGTCGACGAGATCGTCCGCGCCGCGCAGCAGGCCGGCGCCGACGCCGTCTACCCCGGCTACGGATTCCTCTCCGAGAACCCCGACCTGGCCGCCGCCTGCGCGGAACGCGGCATCACCTTCGTCGGCCCCTCCACCGAGGTACTGGAGCTGACCGGCAACAAGGCGCGCGCCATCGCCGCCGCCAAGGCCGCGGGCCTCCCCGTCCTCGCCTCCTCCGCGCCCTCCTCGGACGTCGAGGAGCTGCTGGCGGCGGCCGAGACCATGGAGTTCCCGGTCTTCGTGAAGGCCGTGGCCGGCGGCGGCGGGCGCGGCATGCGCCGGGTCGCCGAACGCGACCAGCTGCGCGAGGCGATCGAGGCGGCGGCGCGCGAGGCCGAGTCGGCCTTCGGCGACCCGACCGTCTTCCTGGAGCAGGCCGTCGTCGACCCGCGCCACATCGAGGTGCAGATCCTCGCCGACACCCAGGGCAACGTGATCCACCTCTACGAGCGGGACTGCAGCGTGCAGCGCCGCCACCAGAAGGTCATCGAACTGGCCCCGGCCCCCAACCTCGACCCGGAGCTGCGCGAACGCATCTGCGCCGACGCCGTCGCCTTCGCGCGGCAGATCGGCTACACCTGCGCCGGTACGGTCGAATTCCTCGTCGACGCGCGCGGCAACCACGTCTTCATCGAGATGAACCCGCGCATCCAGGTCGAGCACACCGTCACCGAAGAGGTGACCGACGTCGACCTGGTGCAGTCGCAGATGCGCATCGCGGCGGGGGAGTCCCTGGCCGACCTGGGCCTGAGCCAGGACAAGATCGTGCTGCGCGGCTCGGCGCTGCAGTGCCGCATCACCACCGAGGACCCCGCCAACGGCTTCCGCCCCGACACCGGCCGGATCACCGCCTACCGCTCCCCGGGCGGCGCCGGCGTCCGGCTGGACGGCGGCACCAACCTCGGCGCCGAGGTCGGCGCGCACTTCGACTCCATGCTGGTCAAGCTGAGCTGCCGGGGCCGGGACTTCGCGACCGCGGTGGCGCGCGCCCGGCGTGCCGTCACCGAATTCCGCATCCGCGGCGTCGCCACCAACATCCCGTTCCTGCAGGCCGTGCTGGACGACCCCGAATTCCGCGCGGGCAAGGTCACGACCTCCTTCATCGAGCAGCGCCCCGAGCTGCTCACCCAGCGCGGCTCCGCCGACCGCGGCACCCGCATCCTGGAGTACCTCGCCGACGTCACGGTCAACAAGCCGAACGGCGAGCGGCCCGTGAGCATCGCGCCGCACGAGAAGCTGCCGCGGATCGACACGAGCGGGCCGATCCCCGACGGCTCCCGGCAGCGGCTCCGGCAGCTCGGCCCCGAGGGCTTCGCCGCCGACCTGCGCGCCCGGCCCGCGCTCGGCGTCACCGACACCACCTTCCGCGACGCCCACCAGTCGCTGCTGGCCACCCGCGTCCGTACGAAGGACCTGCTGGAGGTCGCCGGACACGTCGCCCGCACCACCCCCGAGCTGCTGTCCCTGGAGGCGTGGGGCGGCGCGACGTACGACGTGGCGCTGCGCTTCCTGTACGAGGACCCGTGGGAGCGGCTGGCCGCGCTGCGCGAGGCCGTCCCCAACATCTGCCTCCAGATGCTGCTGCGCGGCCGCAACACCGTCGGCTACACCCCCTACCCGGAGCAGGTGACCCGCTCCTTCGTGCAGGAGGCCGCGGACACCGGCATCGACATCTTCCGGATCTTCGACGCGCTCAACAACGTCGACCAGATGCGCCCCGCGATCGACGCCGTACGCGAGACCGGCACCGCCATCGCCGAGGTCGCCATGAGCTACACCGGCGACCTCACCCACCCCGGCGAGAAGCTCTACACCCTCGACTACTACCTCCGCCTCGCCGAGCAGATGGTCGACGCCGGCGCGCACGTCCTCGCCATCAAGGACATGGCCGGCCTGCTCCGCGCCCCGGCCGCGAAGAAGCTGGTCACGGCCCTCCGCGAGAACTTCGACCTGCCGGTCCACATCCACACCCACGACACCCCCGGCGGCCAGCTCGCCACCTACCTCGCCGGCTGGGAGGCCGGCGCGGACGCGGTGGACGGCGCCTCCGCCGCCCTGGCCGGCACCACCAGCCAGCCCGCGCTCTCCGCGATCGTGGCCGCCGCCGCGCACACCGAGCGGGACACCGGCATCGACCTCGGCGCGGTCTGCGCCCTGGAGCCGTACTGGGAGGCCGTACGCAAGGTCTACGCGCCCTTCGAGGCCGGCCTGCCCGCGCCCACCGGCCGCGTCTACGAGCACGAGATCCCCGGCGGACAGCTCTCCAACCTCCGCCAGCAGGCCATCGCGCTCGGCCTCGGCGACCGCTTCGAGGAGATCGAGAAGGCGTACGCGGGCGCCGACCGGCTCCTCGGCCGCCTGGTCAAGGTCACCCCCAGCTCCAAGGTCGTCGGCGACCTGGCGCTCGCCCTGGTCGGCGCCGGCGTCGACACCGACGAGTTCGCCGCCGACCCGGCGCGCTTCGACATCCCCGGCTCCGTCATCGGCTTCCTCCGCGGCGAGCTGGGCGAACCGGCCGGCGGCTGGCCCGAGCCGCTGCGCAGCCGCGCCCTCGAAGGCCGCGCCGAGGCCCCCGGCATCACCGAGCTGTCCGCCACCGAGAGCAAGCGGCTCGCCGGCACCTCCGCCGAACGCCAGGAAGTCCTCAACGAGCTGCTCTTCCCCGGCCCGGCCAAGGACTTCACCACCCACCGCGAGCGCTACGGCGACACCTCCCCGCTCTCCAGCGACCTGTTCTTCTACGGGCTGCACCACGGCGAGGAGCACGTCGTCCGGCTCGCCCCCGGCGTCCAGCTGCTCATCGGCCTGGAGGCGATCTCCGAGGCCGACGAGCGCGGCATGCGCACCGTGATGTGCATCCTCAACGGCCAGCTGCGGCCCATCCAGGTCCGCGACCGCGCCGTGGCCAGCGAGGTGCCGGCCGCCGAGAAGGCCGACCGGAACAACCCCGGCCACCTGCCGGCCCCGTTCGCCGGCGTGGTCACCCTCGCCGTCCAGGAAGGGCAGCAGGTCGAGGCGGGCGCCACCATCGGCACCATCGAGGCCATGAAGATGGAGGCCGCGATCACCGCGCCCACCGGCGGCACCGTCAGCCGCATCGCCATCTCCCCGATCGCCCAGGTCGAAGGCGGCGACCTGCTCATCGTGGTGGAGTGAGCGCGGCGCCCCCGGCACAGTGAGCACGGCGCCGGTGCGCGGTGGCCCGGTTTCCCCCGGGCGCCGCGCACCGGGCCGCCCGAGGGGTCCCCAGGAGCCGGACAGGACAGTACGTTCGCCCCATGGCGGACACCGTGCGTGAAATCGAGCGGAAGTACGAAGCCAACGGCACCGGGCTGCCCACCGGCGGCCTCCCCGACCTCACCGGCGTCGACCGGGTCGCGTCCGTCGCGGACCGCGCCACGGTCACCCTGGACGCCACCTACTACGACACCCCCGACCGGCGGCTGGCCCGCGACGGGATCACCCTGCGCCGCCGCACGGGCGGCGACGACGCCGGCTGGCACCTGAAACTGCCGGTCGCCGCGCACGTGCGCGACGAGATCCGCGCCCCGCTCGCCGCCACCGTCCCCCGCGCCCTCCGCGGCCTGCTCCGCTCCCGGACCCGCGGCGCCGCACTGGTCCCCCTCGTACGGATCACCACCCGGCGCGCGACCCGGCAGCTGCGCGCCGCCGACGGCACCGTCCTCGCGGAGATCGCCACCGATCAGGTGCGCGCCGACCGTCCGACCGGGCCCGGCCGCACCGCCGAATGGGCCGAGATCGAGGTCGAGCTGACGACGGGCGGGGACACGGCCCTCCTGGACGCGGTGGAGACCCGACTGCTGCGCGCCGGCCTCCGCCCCGCGTCGGCCGCCTCCAAAGCAGCCCGGGCACTCCACGAGACGGCCCCCGAAGGCGAACGGGAAGCGGCGGCCCCCGAAGGCGGCGCACGCAGCTCCGCGGCAACCGGGCCGCCCACCGCCGAACAGGCTGTCCTGCGCTACCTCGCCCGCCAGGTCCGCGACCTCGTCGAGCTGGACCCCGCCGTCCGCCGCGACCTGCCCGACTCCGTCCACCGGATGCGGGTGGCCACCCGCCGCCTGCGCAGCGTCCTGCGCTCGTACGCCACCGTCCTGGACCGGTCCGCCACCGACCCCCTCGGCGCCGAGCTCAAGTGGCTCGCGGCGGAGCTGGGCGTCGGCCGGGACGCCGAGGTGCTCGCCGCGCGCCTCCAGGAGGCGATGGCCGCCCTCCCCAAGGAGCTGCGCCCCGGCCCCGTACGGACCCGGCTGCGCACCTGGACGCAGGCGCACCGCAAGGGACCGCGCAAGCACCTGCTCGCCGTGCTCGACGGCGACCGCTACCTCGCCCTGCTGAACGCCCTGGACGCGCTGCTCGCCGACCCGCCGCGGGCCCGCGCCGCCGGCCGCCCGGCGGCCCACGTGCTGCCCAAGGCCGTCGAGCGGGACTTCCGGCGGCTGGCCGGCCACGTGGAGACGGCGCTCGCCGCGCTCCCGGGCCCCGACCGCGACCTCGCGCTGCACGAGGCCCGCAAGGCCGCCAAGCGGACCCGGTACGCGGCGGAAGTGGGCAGGGTGGAGCTGGGCCGGCCCGCGAAGGAGCTGGTCAAGCGGATGACACAGCTGCAGGAGCTGCTCGGCGACCACCAGGACGGCGTGGTCGCCCGCGAAGCACTGCGCGCCCTGGCCGCGCAGGCGCACGCCGCGGGCGAGAACGCCTTCGCCTACGGCGTGCTGTACGGACGCGAGGAGGCCAGGGCCACCGCCCTCGAACGGGAGCTCCCGGCCCTGTGGGACACGCTCACCGCCCCCGACCTGCGGCCGGACCGGGGCGGGCGGCGAGCTGCGGATTCGGGAACCGCCCGGAGCGCGCGTTAGGCTTGAGGGTCACCCCTGTCAGCTACGAAGGTCCGTGAGATGTCTGCCGAGTCGGTCTTCCCACAGCTCGAGGCCCTGCTCCCGCATGTGCAGAAGCCCATCCAGTACGTCGGTGGAGAACTCAACTCCACGGTCAAGCCCTGGGAATCGTGCGACGTGCGCTGGGCGCTCATGTACCCCGACGCGTACGAGGTCGGGCTGCCCAACCAGGGCGTCATGATCCTTTACGAGGTCCTCAACGAGCGTGAGGGCGTGCTCGCGGAGCGTACGTACAGCGTGTGGCCGGACCTCGAAGCGCTGATGCGCGAGCACAACGTGCCGCAGTTCACGGTGGACGCCCACCGCCCCGTCGGCGCCTTCGACGTACTCGGCGTGTCCTTCTCCACCGAGCTGGGTTACACCAACCTGCTCACCGCGCTGGACCTGGCCGGCATCCCCATGTACGCCAAGGACCGGACCGAGGACCACCCGCTGATCCTCGCGGGCGGCCACGCCGCCTTCAACCCCGAGCCGATCGCGGACTTCCTGGACTGCGCGGTGGTCGGCGACGGCGAGCAGGCCGTCCTGGAGATCACCGAGATCATCCGGGCGTGGAAGAACGAGGGCCGCCCGGGTGGCCGTGACGAGCTCCTCTTCCGCCTCGCGAAGACCGGCAGCGTCTACGTCCCCAAGTTCTACGACGTGGAGTACCTCGCCGACGGCCGCATCAGCCGCGTCGTGCCGAACCGCTCCGGCGTCCCGTGGCGCGTGTCCAAGCACACCGTCATGGACCTCGACGAGTGGCCCTACCCCAAGCAGCCGCTCGTCCCCCTGGCCGAGACCGTCCACGAACGGATGTCGGTCGAGATCTTCCGTGGCTGCACCCGCGGCTGCCGTTTCTGCCAGGCCGGCATGATCACGCGCCCCGTCCGGGAGCGAAGCATCACCGGCATCGGCGACATGGTGGACAAGGGCCTGAAGGCCACGGGATTCGAGGAGGTCGGCCTGCTGTCGCTGTCCTCCGCGGACCACACCGAGATCGGCGACGTGGCCAAGGGCCTCGCCGACCGGTACGAGGAGGACAAGATCGGCTTGTCCCTCCCCTCCACCCGGGTCGACGCCTTCAACATCGACCTGGCCAACGAGCTGACCCGCAACGGTCGGCGCTCGGGCCTGACGTTCGCGCCCGAGGGCGGCTCGGAACGCATCCGCAAGGTCATCAACAAGATGGTCTCGGAGGAGGACCTGATCCGTACGGTCGCCACGGCCTACGGCAACGGCTGGCGGCAGGTGAAGCTGTACTTCATGTGCGGCCTGCCGACCGAGACCGACGAGGACGTGCTGCAGATCGGCGACATGGCGGTCAACGTCATCGCCAAGGGCCGCGAGGTCTCCGGCCAGAACGACATCCGCTGCACGGTGTCCATCGGCGGTTTCGTCCCCAAGCCGCACACCCCCTTCCAGTGGGCCCCGCAGCTCTCCGCCGAGGAGACCGACGCCCGCCTGGAGAAGCTCCGCGACAAGATCCGCGGCGACAAGAAGTACGGCCGCTCGATCGGCTTCCGCTACCACGACGGCAAGCCCGGCATCGTCGAGGGCCTGCTCTCCCGCGGTGACCGCCGCATCGGCGCCGTGATCCGCGCGGTCTACGAGGACGGCGGCCGCTTCGACGGCTGGCGCGAGCACTTCTCCTACGACCGCTGGATGCAGGCCGCGGAGAAGACGCTGCCCGAGTACGGCGTGGACGTCGCCTGGTACACCACCCGCGAGCGCACCTACGAAGAGGTCCTGCCCTGGGACCACCTGGACTCCGGCCTGGACAAGGACTGGCTCTGGGAGGACTGGCAGGACGCCCTCGACGAAACCGAGGTCGACGACTGCCGCTGGACGCCTTGCTTCGACTGCGGAGTGTGTCCTCAGATGGATACCGAGATTCAGATCGGCCCCACGGGCAAGAAACTGCTCCCGCTCTCCGTCGTGAAGTGAGCTGATTTGCGCGCCTGTTCGGCCCGGTCACCGGAACCCGGTGGCCGGGCCGTCGTGTGCCCCGCACAATGATGTGATGCCACAGCTCATCGCACCCACGGTCCGTGTCCGGGAGTCGTTTCTGGAGGCGATGGGGGAACTGCGGGCCGAGGGGAAGGGCGGGCCCGGGGACGACACGGCGGTCGGGCGGGAGATACGGCGGTTCGGTGACGAGTGGGCGGAGCCGGCCGGCTTCGCGCGCTATCTCGACTGGCTCCGGTCGATGACCCGCGCCGACGTCGCGCGCCCGCTGGGCCTCGTGCCCTGCACCAGCCTCTGGTACGTCGAGGGCGACGCCTTCCTGGGCCGCCTCGGTCTGCGGCACGAACTGGACGAGTTCCTGCTGGAACTGGGCGGCCACATCGGCTACTACGTACGCCCCACCGCCCGCCGCCGCGGCCACGCCACCGCGATGCTGCGCGCAGCGCTGCCGGTGGCCCACGGGCTGGGCATCCGGTCCGTGCTGGTCACGTGTGACACCACCAACACCGCGTCACGTAAGGTCATCGAGGCCTGCGGCGGGATCTTCGAGGACCAGCGCGGCGGAAAGCTGCGGTACTGGGTGCCGACGCGGGCGCAACAGAGCGACGGAACATAGCAATACCGGGGGAAGCAGCGCATGTCGTACGGCGGCGACCACGCCCGCAGTCAGCACTACAAGACACGGGAGCGGGAGCCGGGCGGTGGCTGCTGCCTCGCCCAGCTGATCAAGATCCCGGTGCTGATCGTCGTCCTCCCGCTGCGGCTGCTGTGGGACGCGCTGTGCTGGATCGGCCGCCACGTCCTCGCACCCGTCGGACGCTGGGTGTACCGCTGGCTCCTCGCCCCCGTCGGGCGCGCGATCGCCTGGCTGATCAACTACCTGATCGTGGTGCCGCTGGTCTTCCTGATCAAGTACCTGATCGTGGTGCCGGCGATCTGGATCTTCCGCTGGATCCTCACGCCGATCGGGCACGCGCTGGCCTGGCTGGCGTACCACTTGCTCGTGGTGCCGGTCCGGTGGTGCTACCGGTGGATCCTCACCCCGATCGGGCACGCGCTGGCCTGGCTCGCGTACCACCTGCTCGTCGTTCCCGCCAAGGCGCTGTGGGAGTACCTGCTGTGGCCCGTCCTGCGGGCGGTCGGCGCGGCTGTCGCGTGGGCCTGGCGGATCGCCGGATACGTTTCCCGTGCCGTCGGCCGGGGCATCGCCGCTCTGTGGCGGTGGCTGGTCGTCGCGCCGCTGCGCTGGGTGTACCGCTGGATCCTCACCCCCGTGGGGCATGCGATCCGGGCGGTCCTCTGGCCGCCGGTGCGGGCCGCGCTGTCCGTGGCGCGCACCGCCGCCCGGGAAGTGCGGCAGGCGCTCTTCGGGTGACGGGGCACACCCCGGCGGGAACCGGCGGCCCGACAGACACGTACTCTAGGTAGCAGTACGACCGCACTCACGAAGGACTGACGACACTGGGCAAGCGACAGCCCGAAGGCCCGCCGCCCGCACCGGCGGTGCAGCGCATCCGACTGCGCTACACCAAGCGCGGCCGCCTCCGGTTCACCAGCCACCGTGATTTCCAGCGCGCTTTCGAGCGGGCGCTGCGCCGTGCCGAGGTGCCCATGGCGTATTCGGCGGGCTTCACCCCGCACCCCAAGGTGTCGTACGCGAACGCCGCACCGACGGGCACCGGCAGTGAGGCCGAGTACCTGGAGATCGCGCTCACCGAGCGGCGGGACCCGGCGGTGCTGCGCGCACTGCTGGACGAGTCCCTGCCGGACGGGCTCGACGTGATCGACGCGGTCGAGGCCCACACCTCGGGCCTCGCCGACCGGCTGCAGGCCTCGGTGTGGGAGCTGCGGCTGGACGGCGTGTCCGTCGCGGACGCGGAGCGCGCCGTCGAGGCGTTCCTCGCGGCCGGCGAGGTGCCCGTCGAGCGGCAGACGAAGAAGGGGATCCGCACCTTCGACGCGCGTGCGGCGGTCGCGGATCTTCGTGCCGCGGCGAGCGAGGCCGATAGGCCGGGCGCTGGTGCCTGTGCGATACTGCGGCTGGTTGTTCGGCATCTGACACCTGCCGTACGACCCGACGACGTCCTGTCCGGCCTCCGAGCTACGGCCGACCTGGCGCCGCCGGTCCCCGCAGCGGTGACCAGGCTGGCGCAGGGGCTGCTCGATGAGGAGACCGGCGCAGTGACCGACCCGCTCGCGCCCGACCGCGACGCAGCAGCCACGGCCGCCCCACCCACGGCCGCCGGGCTGACCGCCGCGACGCAGGCACCGCCTGCCGGCGGTGGAGCGGCGGACGGCGCAGCGTAGGACCGCCGTCGTCGCGTCGCCGATCAGCCAGGGAGCCACCCCGGTCCGGCGAACGAACTGACCAGGAGACTTTCGCCGGTCCCGGACACAAGGGGCCGGCGAGCGAGACTAAAGCTCCCGTGTGGCGCCCGCGCCCCGGACCGCGGCACCGCTCTTCACGCGGGCCGCGGCCGGAACCGGTCGCGGCGCCCGGGAGCGTGACGGGAGAACCGCCCGCATGCTCGAACCCATTGAGCCCAAGGAAAACCCGGAGCCCGCGGAGAGCCGCTCCGAAAACAGCACACCGAGCGACACCCTGCCGCCGCGTCGCAGGCGCCGTGCCGCCTCGCGCCCCGCGGGGCCGCCGGTCAAGGAGACCGCCGCTGCCGAGGTGACGGCCCCGCAGCCCGCCGAGGTGCCGCAGGAGGCCGCCACCAGCGTCGTGACCGGGGACGAGGCCGCGCCCGCGCGCCCCCGCCGCCGTGCCACCCGCAAGGCCACAGCGCCGGCCGGCGCGCCCCGCGCCACCGCTGCCGAGGCCGCCGAGTCGCCGGCCGAGGACGCCGCCGCGCTCGCCGCTTCCGCCGAGAGCGCCCCGCAGGCCGCTGCCGCCGAGACCCCCGCCGTCGTGACCGGTGAGGAGGCGGCCCCCGCACGTCCGCGCCGCCGCGCCACCCGCCGGGCTTCGGCCCCGGCCGGTGCGCCGCAGGCCGACGAGACCGCCGCGCCGGTCGCCGAGAAGGCCGTCGCCGTGGACCCGGAGCCGGTTGCCGTGGGCGCCGACGACGAGGCGCAGGCCGAGTCCGCCGCCGCTGCCGAGACGGCCGCCGCCGAGACCGCGGCCGCGCGGCCCGCCACAGCCGCCGCCGAGTCGGGCCCGGCCCGTTCGCGCCGCCGCGTGACCCGCAAGGTCTCCGCGCCGGCCGGCCCCCCGGCCGCCGCCGAGGAGCCGCAGGCCACCGAGACCGCGCAGGCAGCGCAGGAGACCGAGGCCGAGCAGCCCGCGGAGGCCGCCGCCGAGGAGCCGCGCGCCGCCCGTACGCGCCGCCGCGCCACCCGCCGGGCCTCCGCGCCCGCCGGTACGCCGCAGCCGGCCGAGGCCGCCGCTGCGCCGGCTCCGGCCGTGGCCGAGGAGCCGGTCGCCGCCGAGGACGAGGACGACGAGCAGACCGCTGCCGCCGCCGAGGCCGCCGCGGAGGAGGCGCGTGCCGCGGCCGTGGCCGAGGAGCCGCAGGCCACCAAGCCCGCGCGTACCCGCCGCCGCGTCACCCGTACGGTGAGCGCTCCCCAGGGCGCGCCCGCCGAGCAGCCCGCCGCCACGCAGGCGCCCGTCGCCGAGCACGTCGAGGAGCAGCCGGTGGCCGCCGCGGCGAACGCGCTGGCCGCCGAGCAGGCCCCGCCGGCCCCGGATGCCCCGCGCCGCCGTACCCGCCGCCGCGCCGAGCGCCCGGCCGAGACCCCGCAGACCGACGAGACCGCCGCGCCGGTCGCCGAGCAGCCCGCCGCCGAGCAGGCCGCCCCGGAGCAGGCGGCCCCGGAGCAGGCCACGGCCGCCGAGGCGCCGCGCCGTCGTACGCGCCGCCGCGCCGAGCGTCCGGCGGCCCCCGCGTTCGCCCAGCCCGCGCAGGAGCGCGCCACCGACGAGAACGCCGAGAACGCCGAGAACGCCGAGAAGGCTGCCAAGGAGGCCCCGGCCCGCGGCCGTCGCCGTGCCGCCCAGCCCCCGAGCGCCGTCTTCCAGGCCCCGGTCTTCACCGAGCCGATGTTCCAGACCCCGGAGACGGCCGCTGCCGCTGCCGCGGCCGCCGTCGTGGCGGAGCCCGAGGAGCCCGCGGAAGCCGGGGAACCCGAGGAAGCGGCCGCCGCCGAGCGGCCTGCGCGCCGTCGCCGGCGCCGTGGTGGCGCGGCCGACGCCGAGCAGCGGCCGGCCCCCGCCGCCGAGGAGGAGACCACCGAGGCCGAGGCCGAGGAGGAGCCGGAGGGCGAGGCCGCGCAGGGCGACGACGAGCAGGGCGACCGGCCTTCGCGCCGCCGCCGTCGCGGTGGCCGTCGCCGTCGCCGCGGTGACGCCGGGGACGGCGAGGGCTCGGACGAGTCCGGCGAGTCCGCCGAGGAGGGTTCCGAGGCGGCCGAGGAGCAGCCTGCCGAGGAGTCCGCCGAGGGCGGCGAGCAGGAAGCGGCCAAGGAGGACGCCGAGGAGCAGTCCTCCGGCGGTTCCAGCAGCAGCCGTCGCCGCCGCCGTCGCCGCCGTCGCAGCGGTGACGGGGCCGACTCCGCCGCGAACGGCGACGACCCGGAGCGTACGGTCGTCAAGGTCCGCGAGCCGCGGGAACGGCGTGGGAAGGATGCGGAGCGCGAGCCCGGTACGGGCTTCGACGAGGTCCAGTCCATCAAGGGCTCGACCCGTATGGAGGCCAAGAAGCAGCGCCGCCGCGAGGGCCGCGAGCAGGGCCGGCGCCGGGTGCCGATCATCACCGAGGCGGAGTTCCTGGCGCGCCGCGAGGCCGTCAACCGCGAGATGATCGTCCGCCAGAACGGCGACCGGACCCAGATCGGTGTCCTGGAGGACGACGTCCTCGTCGAGCACTACGTCAACAAGGAGCAGTCGACCTCGTACGTCGGCAACGTCTACCTGGGCAAGGTGCAGAACGTCCTGCCGTCGATGGAGGCCGCCTTCGTCGACATCGGCAAGGGCCGCAACGCCGTCCTGTACGCCGGCGAGGTCAACTTCGAGGCGCTCGGCATGGGCAACGGCCCGCGCCGCATCGAGTCCGCCCTGAAGTCCGGCCAGTCCGTGCTCGTGCAGGTCACCAAGGACCCGATCGGCCACAAGGGCGCCCGGCTGACCAGCCAGGTCTCCCTCCCCGGCCGGTACCTGGTCTACGTGCCCGAGGGCTCGATGACCGGCATCAGCCGCAAGCTCCCCGACACCGAGCGGTCGCGCCTGAAGCAGATCCTCAAGAAGATCGTCCCCGAGGACGCGGGCGTCATCGTCCGTACGGCCGCGGAGGGCGCCAGCGAGGACGAGCTGCGCCGCGACGTGGAGCGCCTCCAGGCGCAGTGGGAGGAGATCCAGAAGAAGGCGAAGAGCGGCAACGCCCCGACCCTGCTGTACGGCGAGCCGGACATGACCGTCCGCGTCGTGCGCGACATCTTCAACGAGGACTTCTCCAAGGTCATCGTCAGCGGTGACGAGGCCTGGGAGACCATCCACGGCTACGTCTCGCACGTCGCCCCGGACCTCTCGGACCGGCTGCAGAAGTGGACCTCGGACGTCGACGTCTTCGCGACGTACCGGATCGACGAGCAGCTGATGAAGGCGCTGGACCGCAAGGTCTGGCTGCCGTCCGGCGGCTCGCTGGTGATCGACAAGACCGAGGCCATGGTCGTGATCGACGTCAACACCGGCAAGTTCACCGGCCAGGGCGGCAATCTGGAAGAGACCGTCACCAGAAACAACCTGGAGGCGGCCGAGGAGATCGTCCGCCAGCTGCGCCTGCGCGACCTCGGCGGCATCGTCGTCATCGACTTCATCGACATGGTGCTGGAGTCCAACCGGGACCTGGTGCTGCGGCGGATGCTGGAGTGCCTGGGCCGGGACCGTACGAAGCACCAGGTCGCCGAGGTCACCTCGCTGGGCCTGGTCCAGATGACCCGTAAGCGGGTCGGCCAGGGCCTGCTGGAGTCCTTCTCCGAGCCCTGCGTGCACTGCAACGGCCGCGGCGTCATCGTCCACATGGACCAGGCGACGGCGTCCGGCGGTGGCGGCAAGCGCAAGAAGAAGGGCAAGGGCGGCAACGGCGACAAGCACGCCGACCACCAGCACGACCAGCAGCAGGACCACCAGCAAGAGAAGGCCGCCGAGGCGACCGCTCCGGCGGAGGAGCTGGAGCCCGCGCCCGTCACGGAGGCGGAGCTGACCCCCGCGGTCGCCGACGCCGACGAGTGGTTCTCCAGCCCGGCCGAGGCCGAGGCGGCCGCCGAGCGCGGCAGCCGCGGCCGGGGCCGTCGCCGCGCGAGCCGGAAGGCGTCCGCTCCGGCGGGCTCCCCGAAGGCCGCCGACGAGAGTGGCGCGATCGTGGTCCCGGCAGCCGAGGCGGCCGCCGAGGCCGCCCCGGAGAGCGCCGAGCAGGCCCGTACGGAGCCGGCTCCCGCCGCCGAGGCCGCTCCGGCGCAGGCCGAGGAGCCGGTGGCGGAGCCGGCCGCCGAGCCCGAGCCGAAGCCCGCGGCCCGTCCGGCCCGTACCCGTCGCCGGGTGACCCGCGCGGTGTCGGCGCCGGCCGGTGCCGAGGCGCCGTCCGGGACCGGTGGCGAGGGCGCGTCCGGTACAGCGGCGGAGGCCGCACCCGAGGCGGTCACCGACGCCCCGCAGGAGACCCCGGCGGAGGCCCCCGCGGCCGGCGCGTCCGAGGCGGCCGCCGAGCCGGAGACCGCCGAGGAGGCGGCCCCCGCGAAGAAGACGGCCAAGAAGTCGACGGCGAAGAAGACCGCGGCCAAGAAGGCGACGACCAAGAAGGCCGCCGCCAAGAAGGCCCCGGCCAAGAAGACGGCGAAGAAGACCGCCGCCAAGGCCGCGGAGTCTGCTGAGTCCGGGGCCGAGGCCGCCGAGAAGGCCCCGGCCAAGAAGACGGCCGCGAAGAAGACGGCGAAGAAGGCCACGGCCAAGAAGACGACGGCCAAGAAGGCCGCCGCCAAGAAGACCGCGGCCGCCGAGCAGTCCGCGCCCTCGTCGGTCTCGGCCGCAGCGGAGGACTGAGCGGTACCGGGGGTCCCGGGCCGTACGTCACGGCCCGGGACCCGGTTTGACCCCCTGGTCAAGGCCCCGTAACCTTGACCGTCGGCGTCTGTATGGCGTCACACCATCTGAGCAAACACCTCCCGGTTCCATCGGGGGAGGCCGCTCGTCCAATGCGGATCGCGCCCTTCATGGGCGCAGCGCGTCGGATAGCCGGGCCCACTGGGCCCCGGGGCGGCTGGCATCAGTGGTCCCGTTTCTAGCGAGAGAGAGTTCCGCGTGTACGCGATCGTGCGCACCGGCGGCCGTCAGCAGAAGGTTGCTGTCGGCGACGTCATCGAGGTTGACCGCATTTCCACCAGCAAGGTCGGCGACTCCGTCGAGCTCTCCACGCTGCTGGTCGTCGACGGCGAGTCCGTCACGAGCGACCCGTGGGTGCTCGCCGGCGTGAAGGTCCAGGCCGAGGTCGTGGACCACCACAAGGGCGACAAGATCCGCATCCAGAAGTACAAGAACAAGACCGGTTACAAGAAGCGGATCGGCCACCGTCAGCTGCACACCGCGCTGAAGATCACCGGCATCGACGCTCCGGCGAAGTAAGGGACTGAGGAGACATGGCACACAAGAAGGGCGCATCGTCCACTCGGAACGGTCGCGATTCCAATGCTCAGCGGCTCGGCGTGAAGCGCTTCGGCGGTCAGGCCGTCCTCGCCGGTGAGATCATCGTCCGCCAGCGCGGCACCCACTTCCACCCGGGCACCGGCGTCGGCCGTGGCGGCGACGACACGCTGTTCGCGCTGCAGGAGGGTGCTGTGCAGTTCGGCACCCACCGTGGCCGCAAGGTCGTGAACATCGTTCCGGTCGCCTGAATCCCGTAACGGGTTTTCCGGCACCGTAGAACGGTTCCTCGCGAGGGCGGACCTCGACTTCCTCCACGGGAAGCGGGTCCGCCCTTCGCGTGTTACCGAAGAACCGTAGAGACACATTCCGTACGCGCCGCGGCTCAGGACAGGGCGCTCACGTACGTACCCCCGTAGTTACTGGAGGCACCCCCCATGACCACCTTCGTGGACCGCGTCGAGCTGCACGTCGCCGCGGGTAACGGAGGCCACGGCTGTGCCTCCGTCTTCCGGGAGAAGTTCAAGCCGCTCGGCGGCCCCGACGGCGGCAACGGCGGCCGTGGCGGCGACGTGATCCTGGTCGTGGACCAGGACGTCACCACCCTCCTGGACTACCACCACCACCCGCACCGCAAGGCCACCAACGGCCAGCCCGGCGCGGGCGACCACCGCGCCGGCAAGAACGGCCAGGACCTCGTCCTGCCCGTCCCGGACGGCACCGTCGTCCTCGACCGCAAGGGCAACGTCCTCGCCGACCTGGTCGGCCAGGGCACCACCTTCGTCGCGGGCCAGGGCGGCCGCGGCGGCCTCGGCAACGCGGCGCTGGCCTCGGCCCGCCGCAAGGCGCCCGGCTTCGCGCTGCTCGGCGAGCCCGGCGAGGAGCGGGACATCGTCCTGGAGCTCAAGACCGTCGCCGACGTGGCGCTGGTCGGCTACCCGAGCGCCGGCAAGTCCTCCCTCATCTCCGTCCTCTCCGCGGCCCGCCCGAAGATCGCCGACTACCCCTTCACCACCCTGGTGCCCAACCTCGGCGTGGTGACGGCCGGTTCGACGGTCTACACGATCGCGGACGTACCGGGCCTGATCCCCGGCGCCAGCCAGGGCAAGGGCCTCGGCCTGGAGTTCCTGCGCCACGTCGAGCGCTGCGAGGTGCTCGTCCACGTCCTGGACACCGCCACCCTGGAATCCGACCGTGACCCGCTCTCCGACCTCGACATCATCGAGGAGGAGCTGCGGCAGTACGGCGGCCTGGAGAACCGGCCCCGCGTGGTCGTCCTCAACAAGATCGACATCCCGGACGGCCAGGACCTGGCGGACATGATCCGCCCCGACCTGGAGTCCCGCGGCTACCGCATCTTCGAGGTGTCGGCTGTGGCCCGCACCGGCCTGAAGGAGCTGAGCTACGCGCTCGCCGACATCGTGGCCAAGGCCCGCGCGGCGAAGCCGGTGCAGGAGGCGACCCGCGTCGTCATCCGCCCCCAGGCCGTCAACGACGCCGGCTTCACGGTCACGCCCGAGGGCGAGGGCCTGTTCCGCGTACGCGGCGAGAAGCCGGAGCGCTGGGTCCGCCAGACCGACTTCAACAACGACGAGGCCGTGGGCTACCTCGCCGACCGCCTCAACCGCCTCGGCGTCGAGGACCAGCTCCTCAAGGCCGGCGCGCGGGCTGGTGACGGCGTGGCGATCGGCCCCGAGGACAACGCGGTCGTCTTCGACTGGGAGCCGACGATGATGGCCGGCGCGGAGATGCTGGGCCGCCGCGGCGAGGACCACCGCATGGAGGCCCCCCGCCCGGCCGCCCAGCGCCGCCGCGACCGCCAGGCGGAACGCGACGAGGCCGACTCGGAGTACGAGGGCTTCGACCCGTTGGGCTGAGCCCCTGGCCGCTTCGCGGCCTCTTCCGCGTCAGGCCCGCAGCTCGCACCAGACGGTCTTCCCGCCGGTGCGCTGCGGGCCTTCGCCGTCCCGGTCGTCCTGTTCCACTCCCCACTTGTCGGCGACCGCGGCGACGAGGGCGAGCCCCCGGCCGCCCACCGCGTAGGGGCCGGGGGCCTGGGGGCCGGGCAGTACGGGGTGCGCGTCGCGCACGCCGATCACCACGCCCGCCGCCGCGTCCTCGTGCCGCCGTACGGTCACGATGCACCGCCGGTCCGGCACGTGCCGGTACACGTTGACCAGCAGCTCGGTCACGACCAGCGCCGCGGCGTCCTCGACCCGCGCCAGCCCCCAGAGCCGCAACAGTTCGCGCAGGATCCGCCGCACGTGCCGGGGGCTGTGTGCGCCGACGGTCAGTGAGATGCGGTACTCCCGCGTCGGGAACGCGGAAGTGTCGATGATGTCGGTGTCCGAAGTGTCGTTCACGGGACAAGTCTGTGCAGCGTCGATTACGCTCTGCTATGGCTTGAATGCAACTGGTCGGCTGGTTGTGTTGGGTGGGGCGAGGGGTGGCCATGGCCAATTGCAAGGCGCTCGATCCCGGAGCTTCTCCGCTCGACTACTTCGGAGCGGAGCTGCGGCGGCTGCGCGAGCAAGCCGGCCTGACGCTCGATCAGTTAGGCAAGCGGGTGTACTTGACCGGTTCGATGATCGGTCAGGTGGAAACGGCTGCGAAGATGCCCAAAGACGAGCACATTCCTCGCCTCGACGAGGCCCTGGGGGCGGAAGGCGCGCTGGTTCGCCTATGGGAGTTGGTGCGCCGCAGCAAGCTGCCGTACAAGCACCGTCGCGTAGCCGAACTCCAGTCGTCCGCCAGGCGGATCCTCGCCTATCAGCCCCAGGTGGTCTACGGACTTCTGCAGACCCCGGAGTACGCACGGGCCATTCTCGGCGTACTCGACAAGGAGGGACTCGACGCCCGCGTCGACGCGTGGCTCGGGCGGCAACGGATCCTGGAGCGCGACAAGCCGCCATTGCTCTGGGTCGTCCTGGGGGAGGGTGTCCTGCACCAGGAAGTCGGCGGCCGTGAGGTGATGCGAAAGCAACTGGCGCACCTGTTGAGTTACCGAGACTCCCGGCACGTGCACATTCAGGTATTGCCGTACTCGGTCGGTGCGCATGCGGGCCTCGTCGGTGCGTTCTCGCTGTTCTCCTACCGAGGTCAGGCGGATATCGTCTACGCCGAGAGTTACGGCGGTGCCGAGCCGACCGCCGATCCGGAATCCGCCGAGGATTGCTCGCTCCGCTACGATCATCTGCAATCTGCCGCCCTGGCGCCGAATGTCTCGGCAGAGCTGATTGCTCGTGTGAGGGAGGAGCGCTATGGCAATGCCTGCGAACCCGGACCGCCTCCGGTGGCGTAAGTCCAGCTACAGCACCAACGAGGGCGGCGAATGCGTCGAGGTCGCCGAAGTGTCGACCGCCCTCGTCGCCATCCGGGACTCCAAAGACCCCCACGGGCCCATCGTCACCGTCACTCCCGCCGCCTTCGCCGACTTCGTCGCGTACGTCCGCTGAGGAGCGGGGGATACCCAGCGGCTGACCAACTGGGCATACTCACCTGTGGGTTGACCCACGGGGGTGGTGAGGATGGCGGGGCTGCGGAGTCCGGAGGACATGCTCGGGGCTGCCGTGCTGCGGGTCAGGGAGCCGGGCGAGGGCGGGGAGATCGTCGGGGCCGGCTTCCTCATCGCGCCCGACCTCGCCGTGACCTGCGCGCACGTCGTGTCGGACGCGCTGCGCACCCCGCACAGGGAGCCGCTGCCCGAGGACGCGCGCGTCCGCGTTGACCTGCCGCTGAGCGGCGGCGGCAGCGCCGAGGCGGACGTCGAGCACTGGCTGCCGTACGGGGACGACGGCACGGGCGACGTCGCCGTACTGCGGCTGCGCGCCCCGATCGACGGGGCGCGCCCGCTGCGCATGGCGGAGGCCACCAGCGTCTGGGAGCACGCCGCACGCGTCGCCGGCTTCCCCGCCACCTCCCCCGGAGGGGTCTGGCACATGGGGCGGCTGCGGGCCGGTACCGCCGAGGGGTGGGTGCAGTTCTCGCAGGGGGACGCCCACGGCACCCCGATAGAGCGGGGCTTCAGCGGCGCGCCCGTATGGGACGAGGAGCTGGGCGCTGTCGTCGGCATGGTGGTGCGGTCGCAGCTCTCCGGGCCGCGGCAGAGCTTCCTCATCCCGACCGGCGCGCTGCTCGCCGCCTTCCCCGCACTCGCCCCCGTCCTCCGTCCCGCCTCACCGTTCCGGGGACTGGCGGCGTTCCAGGAGGCGGACGCGGAGGTGTTCTTCGGGCGCGACGAGGAGGCGGTACAAGTCGCGGAGCTGGTCAGGACCCACCCGTACGTGACCATGGTGGGGCCGTCCGGCTGCGGGAAATCCTCGCTCGCGCTGGCCGGTGTCGTACCGCGGCTGCGTGCGGCGGGCTTCGCGGTCGTCGTGGTGCGCCCCGCCGCCGGCCGCTCCCTGCTCACCACCCTCGCCTCCGAACTGGTGGCGCTGCTCGACCCGGAGCTGCGCGGTGCCGAACGGGTCGCGCAAGCGCGGGATTTGGCGCCGCTGTTGGCCGACGGCGGGTTGCCGGAGACCGTCCGGCTGGTACTGGCGGAGACCGGCGCGCGGCGGCTGCTGATCGTGGTGGACCAGGGCGAGGAGCTGTTCGCGGACGCCGGGGGCCGGGAAGCGGACACCGCGGCCCCCGTCCTCTTCCCGGCTGACCCTCCGGAGGAGTTACGCGTCCTGGTCACCCTGCGTGCCGACTTCCTGGAGGCGGCGCTCGCCCATCCGGCCACCGGGCCGGCCCTCAGCCGCACGGTCCACGCGCTCGCCCCGATGACCCGCGAGCAGCTGCGGGCGGTGATCGTCCGGCCGGTCGAGGCGATCGCGTCCGTCGCGTACGACCCGGGCCTGGTGGACACGATGCTGGACGACGCGGGCGGCGAGCCGGGCGCGCTCCCGCTGCTGGGGTTCGTCCTGGACCGGCTCTGGCGCGAGCAGGAGCGCGGGCAGCTGCGCTTCGACGCGTACCGCGCGCTCGGCGGCGTGCAAGGCGCGCTCGGGCAGCAGGCGGAGGGCATCTGGCGGGAGTGTGTGCCGGCGGCGGACGAGGACGCGGCGCTCCGGCTGCTGACCGGGCTGGTACGGGTGCGGCCCGGCGGTGAGGGCGGCCCGCTGCGCAATGTTCTGACGCGGGCGGAGGCGGGCGAGGAGCGGTGGCGGATCGCCCGCGCGCTCGCGGCGCGGCGGCTGCTCGTCCTCGGTACCGACAGCGAACGCCGGGAGACCGTCGAGCTCGCGCACGAGGCGCTGATCGGTGCCTGGCCGCGGCTGGCGGAGCGGGTGCGGGCCGACCGGGAGTTCCTGCTCTGGCGCACGGGGCTCCGCCGGGACCTGGAGCGCTGGCAGGCGGCGGGGGAGCGGACCGACCGGCTGCCGGGCGCGGACGAACTGCGGGCGGCGCAGCCGTGGCTGAGGGGCCGCCGCACCGAGCTGAGCGCGGCGGAGCTGGACTACCTGGAGCGCGGGCTGCGCCACCGGCGGGCCCGCAAGCTCCGAAGACGCAGCGCCGGGATCGCCGGGGGACTGGTGCTCGCGCTGATCGTGACGCTGGGCACGTTCCTCGTCGTGCAGTCGGAGCTGAAGGCCGAGGCGGACCGGCAGTCCCGGTCCCGGGAGCTGGCGGGTCTCTCGGTGGAGTTGCGGGAACAGGACCCGGGGTTGGCCGCCATGGTCGCGATGGCCGCGTACCGGACGTCGCCGACGCGCGAGGCCCGCAACGAACTGCTGCGCCGGTACGACGAGATGCACGGCATTACTTGGCAGATGTCCGGCACACAGGGGAGCATCGACGCGCTGGCGCTCAGCGCGGGCGGCGGGGTGGTGCTGGTGACCACCGAGCTGGGGCGGGCGACGCTCTTCCTCCGGGGCGGCGGTGAACGGACCCGGCGCATCCAGCTCCCCGTCACCAGGAACATCATCTACCCGATGGTCAGCGCGGACGGGAAGCGCATCGCCTACCTGATACGGGGCGGCTCACTGGTCTGGCACGACGTCCGGCCGGACACCGACGGCCTGATCGGCCCGGCCCACACGCTGCGCGGCGACGGGGACGACCCGGACGGCAAGGGCACGATGACGAACCCGAAGGGCATCGGCGACATCTCGCCGGACGGCCGGCGCGCCGTGACCGTGGCAGACGGCCGCGTGACGCTGTGGGACCTGGCGGCCGGCGAGCGCCGGCGGCTGCCCGCCGCGGCCCCGGACGGCCTGAGCCATGTGTGGCTCGGCCCCGACGACCGTACGGTCGTGGCCACGGCCGGGAAGGAGCAGGGGCTGGGGCTCGACTCCGACCTGCGGTTGGTGGCCGTGGACACCCGTACGGGCAAATCCCGCACGCTCGCCAAGGACGTGGCCGACACGGCCCTCTCGGGCGACGGCGGAACCGCCGTGGTCTGCTCGGAGAGCGCGAACATCACCGGCGTCCGGTACCGGTTCGTGCGCGTCGCCGACGGCCGGGAGCTGGGCAGTTACGCTCCCGACCGCGCCGCGGGCTGCGACGACTTCGCCGTGGACAGGACCGGTGGTCGGCTGGCCACGGCCACGACGGGCGAGTGGACCGTGTACGACCGGGCGCGCCGCAAGGTGCTCGGGACCACCTCGGGGGCGCAGTACGTCGCGATGGTCGGCCGACGGCTGCTCGGCGGCGCCGACGCGCCGATCGTCGTCATCGCGCACGACAGGAGCATCACCGCGACGGTGCTGAACACCCGGCCGCGGGAGCGCGTCGAGAACCCGCGGCTCCTCGGGGACGGCACCCGCATGGTCATCAGGTCGGGGAAGGGCGCCGAGCGCCGGCTCCGGCTCCTGGGAACGGCGGACAGTCGGCGGGTCCTCGCGCAGAGCCCGCCGTACGAGGAGCGCGGGATCACCCGGCCACTGGCCGCCGACGACAGGGCATACGTCGCGGCACCGTCGGTCAACAAGGGCGAGACCCTGGTCGCCGACCTGGCGGCCTACGACACCGTGCTGGTCCACGCGCTGCCGTCGCTGCGCCCGGTGGCCCGGATCAGACTCCCGTTGCCACGCCCCAACGACTGGGACGAGCGGGAGATGCCGCAGGTCTTCTTCCTCGGCGCGGACGAGCTGGTGACCCGCACCGACACGGTGGTGATGCGCTGGGACGCCAGGACCGGGCGGCGGCTGTCGCGGCTGGACCTGCGCGACCTGAAGCTGACCAAGGACGGCCCGCTGCCTTTCGACTCGCAGAGCTCGCCGCCCAGCGCGGGCTTCGACATCGGCCGCTACCCCCCGGGGGACGGTCAGGTGCTGGTCAAGGTCGCCGACGAGGGCGCCGTCCACGTGGTCGACCTGCGCCGTGGGCGGGCGGAGAAGAGGTTCGCACTGGGCAGGGACGCCGCCGCGGCCGTCGTGGACGCCGGTGGCACCCGCGCGGCCGTCCTCACCCAGGGATCGCTGATCGAGCTGTGGTCCGTGCCGTCCGACAGCCGTCCGAAGCGGATCATGGGGCCGATCGGCCCGGTGAGCGAGCAGGGCACCGGTGGTTTCGTCCACTCCTTCCTCGGCGACAGCCCCGAGCTCTTCCTCGCGGAAGGGACCTCGGCGCGCGTCTACACGGCGGACGGCGAGTACCGGACCACCTTCGACTTCGGGCGGCAGCAGTACTTCATGGAGGTGACGAGGGATGGGAAGGCGCTGCTCCGGCAGGACAACTCGTCCGACGGCGTCGACCTGGTACGGCTCGATCCGGAGGACTGGCGCCGGGAGCTGTGCCGGGTGCTGGGACAGCGCACCTTCACGGCTGCGGAGCGGGACGGCATGACGGGCGGGCCGCCGCCGCAGGTCTGCGACGGCTAGCGCGGACGGGAAAGGCAGAAAGGCCCCGCGAGGATCACCTCGCGGGGCCTTCGTGCGGCTACGGGCCGGTCCGGCGTCACACCGAAGCGCGGGCCTCCGGCTCCGGGTGCTCGCCCTGCTCCGCCGCGTCCGCGGCCTCGGCCGCCTCAGCGGGCTCCGTGGCGGGGCGTACCGGGTCGGTGGACTCGGCCGGGTCCAGCTCCATCTCCTCCGCGGCCTCCTGCGCCTCGTTGGCCTCGGTGCCCTCGTCGCGCTGGCCGGGGACGCCGGCGAGCCGGGCCTCCATCCGGATGCGGCGCTCCTCCGCGGCGGCGTACAGCTCGAGCGCCGCGGCGTTGAAGCGGGCCAGCGACGGCGGGTCGGACGGGCCGAGCAGGTGCTCCTTGAGCTCCGTACGGGCCTGCACGAGCGTGTCCAGCTCCGGGTTGCGCACGGTCTCCAGGAGGCCGGCGACGCCGTCCGCCTCGGGCGTGAGGATCGTCGCGGCACGCACCGTCGGGAAGTTCGTGCGGAACTCGTCCTCGGTCATGCCGGAGGTGTTGGCGACCGCGTACGGCTTCTCGCTGCTCAGGTAGTCGGAGACCACGCTGGAGACGTCGCTGATCAGGACGTCGGCCTGGTTGAAGCAGGCGAAGATCGCCGGGCGGGAGGTGGTGATGATCAGGTGCTCCCACTCCGGGAAGGACGCCCAGTAGGCCTCCTCCCAGGCGGCGGTCGCGGCCGCGACGGCGGCGGCGCGGCCCTCCTCAGGAGCGCTCTGGACGAGCATCCGCTCCAGCTCGTCCGCGCTGCGGCGGAAGCCGGAGGTGGTCAGCGCGGCCAGGTCGGCGGCGCGGGCCTCCAGCTCGGCGGCGGCCTCCGGGCCGGGCCGGGCGCCGGAGCGCTGGGCGTTGGCCTCGGTGATCATCGCCTGGATGCGGGCGTTGGCGGCGCCGGCCCGCGGGTCGACCGAGCCGGTCATCGGGTGCGGCTTGTAGACCAGCCGGACCTTGGGGTCGGCGAGCAGCTCGCGGACGATGTTCTCGCCGGCGAGGATCACCGAGGTGTTGCCGGGGTTGCCGTCCCAGCCCTCCCAGGTGGGGGCGTACAGCACGGTGGTGTACTCGCCCTTGGGCGCGCCCTCGTACGCCTTGATCGGCGCCAGCTGCGGGCGGCCGACCTCGACGACGTCCTTGTCCTCCACGCCGATGTCGGCGAGCTGGTAGCGGTCGCGCGCGGCGGGACCGGCCACCCACACCTCGTCGTACGCCTTGGCGTAGGGGTTGCAGGAGGAGAGCTTGTCGCTCTCGCCGTGGTTGATGAAGGCGTGCTTGATGGAGGGGATGCGCAGGATCTGCGAGGTCTTGCCGGAGTTCGCCGGGTGCAGCAGGACCTTCAGGGCCGAGTGCTCCAGGCGCATCAGGTTGGCGACCTTGGGGATGCAGACGATCGGGATGTCGGTCGCGTCGATCTTCTGCACCATGAACCGCTCGCGGAGCACGATGATCGGCTGGCCGTCCAGCTCGGCGAGCGTGCTCAGCCACATGTTGGCCTGGTACGCGGAGGTGGTGCCGCCGGAGAAGTACATGCCGACGGTCGGCCGGTACTCGGCCAGCCAGTTGTCCAGCCACTCCAGGGCGCGCTGCTCGTTGACGGCGCGCTTCTTCGGGAGCAGCCAGGTCGCGAGGTACACCGTGCCGCCGATGGCCAGGACCAGGGCGATCACGAGGCCGATGCCGCCCCACAGGGCGTCGCGGGTGATCGCGGTGACCATCATGCCGAGCGTGGTCGGCACGGAGAAGCGCAGCAGGCGGCGGCCGGTCTGGCGGGCCAGGAGGCGCGGCGGGGCCTGGGTCAGGCGCAGTGCGGAGGCGTCGATGTTACGGGTGAGGAACGGCAGCGTGCGGGTGCGGCGGACCATGACGGCGGCCGCCTGGCACGCGAAGTGCGCCACGTAG
This sequence comes from Streptomyces niger, assembly GCF_000718305.1. Classification (GTDB taxonomy): domain Bacteria; phylum Actinomycetota; class Actinomycetes; order Streptomycetales; family Streptomycetaceae; genus Streptomyces; species Streptomyces niger. The sequence goes on along the minus strand of NZ_JOFQ01000011.1, from coordinate 65,161 downwards.
AAGATCAGCAGGCCGATGGTGAGGGGGGCCTGCTCCTTGAGCGGGTTGATGCCCTGGATGTGCAGCAGTCCGACCAGGATCAGCATGTCGCGGATGAGCTGGCGGACGGTGATGTCCAGCCGGATCTTTCCCAGCAGGGAGAGCAGCCCGGGCTGCTTGTGCTGCAGGTAGAGGTCGAGGCCGAGGTTCACCACGGACGCGGCGATGAACAGCGGTACGACGGGCAGCAGGGCACCGACGAGCTGGGCCACGAACGCGATGAGCATCGCGATCAGGGCCACGAGCTTGGGGGCTCGTCGGTTGGCGAATCCGGCGGAAGGCACGAACGGGGCTCCTGGCGGCAAGTCGGTCAGGTGGGGGGCCGGTGGGGCGGCCGAGTCCCGGCGGTGAGGCGCCGTGGGGGCGGCGGACGGGACAGGTCGACAACCGACCGTATGACTTTGCGTGCCCCGAAGACAATCTGCTGTGGCTCGCATCACCGCGAATCAGGACGATTCGCTCGGAACCAAGAGCGGCCCTTTTCCGTCTTGCGTAGGTTGCCCGTACGCATGATCGCAGGCTTCTGTGCCGACGGTCACGCGGCGTCCGGCAGACGATATGGACAAGCGGCCGATGAGCCGTCTGCCGTAGATTTCGCCCGTACGGGCGTTCATGTCCGTACACCGCACGGCATCCATATGCCGTAAGGGGCCCGCACCCGAATGCGGGCACCGTCCGTATACGGGCACCGTCCGTGTGCGGGCACCGGACGGACAGCGAGACAGGGGTAATGGTGACAGGCGCAGGGCAGGCGGCAGGCGCACGGCAGGACGTGACGGAGGCCCGGCGGATCGTGGTGAAGGTCGGCTCGTCCTCGCTGACCACCGCGGCCGGCGGACTGGACGCGGACCGGGTGGACGCGCTCGTCGACGTGCTCGCCAAGCACCAGGACAAGGAGATCGTGCTGGTCTCCTCCGGCGCCATCGCGGCCGGCCTCGCCCCGCTGGGCCTGGAGAAGCGGCCCCGCGACCTGGCCCGGCAGCAGGCCGCCGCCAGCGTCGGCCAAGGCCTGCTGGTCGCCCGGTACACCGCCTCCTTCGCGCGCTACGGCCGCCGCGTCGGCCAGGTCCTGCTGACCAGCGACGACACCAGCCGCCGCACCCACTACCGCAACGCCTACCGCACCCTGGACCAGCTGCTGGCCATGGGCGCCGTGCCGATCGTCAACGAGAACGACACGGTCGCCACCGACGAGATCCGGTTCGGCGACAACGACCGGCTGGCGGCCCTCGTCGCCCATCTCGTCCGGGCCGATCTGCTCGTCCTGCTCTCCGATGTCGACGGCCTGTACGACGGCGACCCCTCGACCCCCGGCACCTCCCGGATAGCGCAGGTCAGCGGGCCGGAAGACCTGGCGGACATCTCCATCGGCAGCGCCGGCAAGGCGGGCGTCGGCACCGGCGGCATGGTCACCAAGGTGGAGGCGGCCCGGATCGCCGCTGCGGCCGGCATCCCGGTCGTCCTCACCTCCGCCGTGCACGCCTCCGAGGCGCTGGCCGGCGGCCCGACCGGCACCCACTTCCTGCGCACCGGGCGGCGCTCCGCCGACCGGCTGCTCTGGCTGGCCCACGCCTCCACCCCGCGCGGTGCGCTGACCTTGGACGACGGGGCCGTGGCGGCGATCGTCGAGCGGCACTCCTCGCTGCTGCCGGCCGGCATCGCGGCGGTCGAGGGGAGCTTCAGCGCGGGCGAGCCGGTCGAGCTGCGGAACACCGCGGGGGAGCCCGTCGCGCGCGGTCTCGTCAATTTCGACGCCCGCGAGATCCCCCGTCTGATCGGCAGGTCCACCCACGACCTCGCACGCGAGCTGGGCCCCGCGTATGAGCGCGAGGTCGTGCACCGTGACGACTTGGTCGTACTGCACCACTGACGGCCGTCACGAGAGGGAAACAGCACAGATAAGGAGCCGTCCGAGCGGCCGAAAGACCAGCCTTTCAACGGAGACCTTCTCGAAAACGCCCCCGCGACGGGCCGCGGGCTGGTCAACTTTGATGCGGGGACGCCGAAGGGGAGCGGCGCTTCCGGCGCAGTACCAGCGCGCTACGCCGATGTGAGACAGCACCGATCGGCTCCGCACGCGCGAGCGGAGCGACACGCATAACAGGAGGCCGCCGGTGAGACGAGGGCGCCCAGGGGCGCTGCCCCGAGGGACGGCGGAGCGGACGCTGACCAGCGTGGGGACCAGCATCCGGACCGGTGACGAGACCATCGGTCCGGAGCGTGACGAACGTGCGCAGCCCGGCGGAAGGCTCAAGGAGGCACCGCTCCCACGGGAGCGGGAGGCCTCCCGGCTCTGGCACGTCACCCTCAGCGTCTCCGGTGCGGAGGCGCCGCTGAAGGAGGTCCGGCGGGCTCTGGAGCAGCTGGCCCACGACCATCCCTTTCTGCTGACCAGCAGGTACGCCAACGACCACGCGGAGATCCGCTACTGGGAGGAGGCCCGGGACCTGCACGACGCGGCGGCGGTCGCCCTGCGGCTGTGGGGCGAGCACCGCTCCTCGGCGAAGCTGCCGCCCTGGGAGATCGTCGGGCTGGAGGTCATCGACCGCGAGACCTACCACCAGCGCATCGCGGAGGGGTACGGCCCGCCGCCGGCATCACCGGTGGGGGTCCACCCGTACTGACGCGGACGTACGTGTGCGGACGCTCACGTGCGCGCAGGCCGACGCGGACATACACGTGTGCAGACACACACGCCGCGCCTACGTGCCCGCGGCTCCGCGGGCACGTAGGCGGGCGGGCCGCGCATACGGGGGCGCCGCGCCCACGGGTGCGGCGCCCGCGGGGCGTCCCGGAGTGCTGACCGGGGCGTCCCGCAGTGTGAAATACGGCATGGCCGGGGCCTGCGCCCCGGTTAGGCTGCGGGCCATGACCAGCGCATCCGACGCCACGCAGACCGCCCAGAGCTCGCCCGTCCTCGACACCGCCCGCCGCGCCAGGGAGGCGGCCGCCGTGCTCGCCCCGCTGCCGCGCACGGCTCGGGACGGCGCGCTGCTGGCCGTCGCCGACGCGCTGGTGGCCAGGACCGAGGAGATCGTCGCGGCCAACGCGGAGGACATCGCCAAGGCGCGGGCCGCCGGCACCAGCGACTCCATCGTGGACCGGCTCACCCTCACCCCCGAGCGCATCGCCGCCATCGCCGCCGACGTGCGGCACGTCGTCGCGCTGCCCGACCCGGTCGGCGAGGTCGTCCGCGGCTCGACCCTCCCGAACGGCCTGGACCTGCGTCAGGTCCGCGTCCCGCTCGGCGTCGTCGGGATCATCTACGAGGCCCGCCCGAACGTCACGGTGGACGCCGCGGCGCTCTGCCTGAAGTCCGGCAACGCCGTCCTGCTGCGCGGCTCGTCCTCCGCGTACGCCTCGAACACCGCCCTGGTCGCCGTCCTGCGCGACGCGGTGGCCGAGGCCGGGCTGCCCGCCGACGCCGTCCAGCTGGTGCCCGGCCAGAGCCGGGAGTCGGTGAAGGAGCTGATGCGCGCCCGCGGCCTGGTCGACGTCCTCATCCCGCGCGGCGGCGCCTCGCTCATCCGCACGGTCGTGGAGGAGTCCACCGTCCCGGTCATCGAGACCGGCACCGGCAACTGCCACGTGTACGTCGACAAGGACGCCGACATCGAGACGGCGCTCAAGATCCTGATCAACAGCAAGGCGCAGCGCCCGAGTGTCTGCAACGCCGCCGAGACCGTCCTCGTGCACGCCGGCATCGCGGACACGTTCCTGCCGCGCGCGCTGGCCGCGCTCACGGAGGCGGGCGTGATGGTGCATGGCGACGAGACCTGGCAGAAGGCCGGGCCCGGCATGGTCGCGCCCGCCACGGACGAGGACTGGGCGACGGAGTACCTCTCGTACGACCTCGCCGCCGCCGTGGTGCCCGACCTGGACGCCGCCGTCGCGCACATCCGCCGCTGGTCCTCCGGCCACACCGAGGCCATCGTCACCACCTCGCAGGCCGCCGCCCGCCGCTTCACCCAGCTGGTGGACTCCACCACGGTCGCGGTCAACGCCTCGACCCGCTTCACGGACGGCAGCCAGTTCGGTTTCGGCGCGGAGATCGGCATCTCCACCCAGAAGCTGCACGCCCGCGGCCCGATGGGCCTGCCGGAGCTGACCTCGACCAAGTACATCGTCACCGGCGACGGCCACGTACGCGGCTGACGGCCCGTCGAGGCGTTCCCTCTTCGGGCCGGTTTTCCTTCCGGCCGGTTTTCGCCTCGATCTCCCTGATCGAGGCGAATTCCCTGTCTCCCTGCCCAAATTGACCGTCCGCGGCTAATCTGGACGGGTGCCGGACGACGTGGGGGCCGGGCCGTTCCCGGACGGCGGCGAGCCCGACGAGCACCATCACGGGAAGCACGGAGAGGCGGACGCGCGCTCGCCCCGCGGGGGCGAGGGCGACGAGTTCGCCGCCGTGGTCTTCGACGAGGAGTTCGTCCGGTCCGCCCTCATTCACGAGCCGACCGCCGTCGAGCGGATGGTCGCCGCCGCGCAGGCCCGCGCCGAGTCCGAGGCCGGCCGGGGGCGCCCGCTGCCGGCCGGCGAAGCGGGCGGGGGGCCGGAGGGCCGAGAAGGCCCTGGAGGGCCCGCAGGAGCGCCGGACGGGCGGCAGGCCGGGGAATTCCTCGCCTACAGTCCCTACGGCCCGTACGGCGGCGCTCTGCGCCCCTATCGCGGTACGGCCCGCTGGCACCGCCCGATCGCCTGGGTTCTCGCCGTCCTGATGGGCATCGGCATGGTCGTCCTCGCCTTCACGGCCGTCTACCGAGGCGCTGCCGGCCGCACCCAGTCCCCGGCCCCGCCGCCCGCGACCACCGGCGTCGACGGCAGACCACCCACCGCCCGTATCGGACAGGCGCCCGCATCCAGCGCCGAACGCGGCGGCCCGGCCCCGCCCGTCGTACTCCCTTCGGCCTCCGCCGACTCCGGCCCGCCGTCGGCGTCCGCCGTGCCGCGCGAGCCCTGATCGTCCGCGCCGTTCCGCGCCGTCTGCGCGCCCTGTCTGACCTGCTCGGGGAAGTTGGCGCGCACCTGGGCGTTTACCTCGGCCGCCGCGGACCTACCCTTGTTGTATGACCGGGCCAGGTGACCCTCCCGAAGGGACCCCAGAGGGCGCCCCGGGCGGAGGGGAGGACGAGTACCGATCCGTCGTGTTCGACGAATCGTTCGTACGCGCTGCGCGCTTGCAGGAGTTCTCCGCCCAGGAGCGGATGGGGGACCACGCACCCGCGGTGCGCAGCCGCCACGCCTGGTCGCGCTTCGGCGGCTCCCGGCAGGCGCTGATCCTCGTGCTGCTCATAGCGCTGGCCTTCGGTACCGCGATCTACATGGGCGTCCGCCATCCGTACCGCCCGCCGAACCCCAGCCCCGCACCGCCGCTGCGCAGTACGGTCATCCCGCTCGCGCCCGTGGGCACGGTGCCCGGCGGGCGCCCCGGTGACCTGTTCGAACGCAGTCCGGCGGCCGGTTTCCGTACCGGCGCCGAGGGTGTCAACCTCCCCGTGGTGCGGCGCACCGGTGAGTTCTCCGAGAACCAGGTCATGACCGCGCTGACCACCGCCAAGGAGTACGTCGTGCGGTCCTCGCTGGACCCGGACACGCTGGCCGGCGGGCCCGCGCGAGGCGTACGGCTGCTGCTGGACACCTCGCAGCTCGACCAGTTCGACCGGAGCCTGGAGCGCCCGTCCGCCGACGGGCGGCACGCCGCGACCGGCTGGCTGGTGCGGTTCGACCCCTCGCAGGTACGGCTCGCCGATCCGCACGTACGGGTCGAGGGCACCCTCGCGGCCGAGCCGGCGGCGGGCGGCAACGCCCTGGAGATCACCGCCGACTACACCTTCGTGTACGCGGTACGCCCGGCCGACGATCGCTCCGCCGGCGGACCGGGGAACACGGCCCCGGCCGCTTCGGGCACCGCGACTTCGGGCACCGCGACGGCACCGTCCGGCTCCGGCAGGGCGGCACCGGTCGCCGACGCACGGCCCATGGGGGGCGTGACGGCGGACGAAGGCAAGGCGCATGGCGAGACGCACGCCGTCGCGCGGGAGCGAGGCGACGGCGCGTCACTCTTCACCGTCCGCCGCGAGCTGCACTTCCGCTTCGACCGGGACGACCTGCGCGACCGCCGCCTGGAGCTCCAGTCGAGCTACCTCCAGGCCGGGCCGATGTCCTGCAACTCGGGCCCGGAGAGCGCCCTGCGTCCGCTGCTCGCGGGCGAACGGGCCGGGAACGGCCGCCCCCAGGGCACCGACCCCTACGCCCACGGCTCCACCAACGCCTCGCTCTGCGGCGTCATGGCCCCGTCCGCGGAACCCAGCCCGCTGAACTAGGACGACGACGGGGCCGCCGCAAGGGCGGCCCCTACGCGCAGAGGCCGGGCAGCCTCCGAGACGGCCCGTACGCCCAGAGGCCGGGCAGCCTCCGAGACGGCCCGTAGGCCGTGGCGGTCGAGCAGCCTCGGAGGCGGCCGTGGGTGCTACCGGTCGGACGGGGCGTCAGGGCCGTCGGTCCCCTGGCGGCCCGAGCCGCCGCTCCGGCCGCTGCCGAACACCGTGTCCCGCAGCTTGCCGCCCAGGTCGCCCGCGCCGCCCGCGATGTCCCGCACCAGGCCCATCAGCGGGTCCTTGCTGTTGCGCACCGAGTCGGCGTAGTGCGTCGCGGACTCCTTGAAGGAGTCGGACACCGAGGTGTCCTTGTCCTCCTCGCGGCGCGGGTAGTGCCCGTCCATGATGCGCTGGTGGTCGCGGGACGCGGCCCACTTCTTGAGCTCGGCGGCGCGCACGGTCGTGAACGGGTGGCTGCGCGGCAGCACGTTCAGGATCTTCAGCACGGAGTCGCGCAGGTCACCGCCGCGCTCGTACTCCTCCGCCTGGGCGAGGAAGGAGTCGACGTTCATCTCGTGCAGGTGGTTGCCGCCCGCGAGCTTCATCAGGCCGCGCATCGAGGCCTGCAGGTCCTGACCGACCAACAGCCCCGCCCGGTCCGCCGACAGCTCGGACTTGCGGAACCACTCGCGCAGCCCGGTCACTATCGCCATGATCGCCACATTGCCCAGCGGGATCCACGCGACCTTCAGGGCCAGGTTCGTCAGGAACAGCAATATCGTCCGGTACACCGCGTGCCCGGACAGCGCGTGCCCGACCTCGTGGCCGATGACCGCGCGCATCTCCTCCTCGTCGAGCAGCTCGACGAGGCCCGTGGTCAGCACGATCACCGGCTCGTCCAGGCCGATGCACATGGCGTTGGGCTGCGGGTCCTGATTGACGTACATCGGCGGGACCTTCTCCAGGTCCAGGATGTAACAGGCGTCCCGCAGCGCGTCGTTGAGGTGCGTGAACTGCTGGTCGCTGACGCGCACCGAATCCGAGAGGTACATCAGCCGCAGGCTGCGCTCGGGCAGCAGGCCGCTCAGTGCCTTGAAGACGGTGTCGAACCCGCTCAGCTTGCGCAGGGCCACCAGAGCGGACCGGTCCGCGGGGTGTTCGTACGCCCGGGAGGAGATTCCCGGGAACCGCCTGCGGTCCCTGCTCGGTACGCGCTCGCTGCCGTTCGGGCCATCCGTCATTGGGGCCTCCCCCTGATTCGACTGCGTGGATTCAGAGTAGAGGACGCCACTGACAGCGCTTTGGATGCTCGGCGTACGCTGGCGGAGGAACGAATCGCCGCAGATGCCCGCAAGGGGCGGCCCGCGCACGCCGATGCCGGGGCCGTCTCGCGCGCATCGCGGCGGAGGACGCCGGCGCGGCCGGCCGGGGCCCGTGCGGCGCACGAGCCCGCACAGACCCCCACAAAGGAGCGCGACCCCTCATGGTGGACCCGAGCGTGCTGCTCGCCGTACAGACCTCCAACGCCGACGGGCCGGGCTGGATCCTGCGCGCCGTGATCATCGTCGGCGTGCTCGGCGCGATCTTCCTGGCCTGGTTCCTGCTGCGCGGCTACGGCGGCGACCAGGAGTGAGGCGGGCCGAGGCGCCGCACACGCCCCTCTGAGGAGGGCGGAAACCACCGGAAAGGTCCACTGGTGCGCCGTTCCGGCGGAGTCGGCGTGAGGCCCGGACCGGCCCGCGCTTACGATGTGAGCGAAGTCCCTGCCCGCATCAGCCCGGATTGGTTCTGCCGACGATGAGCCTGCACCCCGCCGCACACTCCGTCCTGGTCGCCCTCGCCGAGGGTGGCGAACACGGTGGCAACCACAACAGCCTCAACCCCGCGATCACCGGTGGTGGCGCCCTCGTCGCGCTGCTGCTCCTGCTGTGGATCACCACTCGCTTCAACCGGGACCGCTGAGGCGGGGACCCGTATCCCTCGACGAGCGGCGCCCAGTAGGGTCTGCACGCATGGGAGAGCAGACAGGGCCCGTGAAGCGGCGGCTCGGAGTGATGGGCGGGACGTTCGACCCGATCCACCATGGTCACCTGGTCGCCGCCAGCGAGGTGGCCAGCCAGTTCCACCTCGATGAGGTCATCTTCGTACCGACGGGACAGCCGTGGCAGAAGAGCCACAAGGCGGTGTCCCCGGCCGAGGACCGGTATCTGATGACGGTCATCGCGACCGCGTCCAATCCGCAGTTCTCCGTCAGCCGCATCGACATCGACCGCGGCGGCAAGACGTACACCATCGACACCCTTCGGGATCTGCGCACCGAGCACACGGATGCGGATCTCTTTTTCATCACCGGCGCCGACGCGCTCGGTCAGATCCTGACCTGGCGGGACGCGGAGGAGCTGTTCTCGCTCGCGCACTTCATCGGGGTGACCAGGCCCGGCCATGTGCTGGCCGACCCCGGCCTGCCCGAGGGCGGGGTCTCGCTGGTCGAGGTGCCGGCCCTGGCCATCTCCTCGACCGATTGCCGGGCGCGCGTCGCCCAGGGGGAGCCGGTCTGGTACCTGGTGCCGGACGGCGTGGTGCGCTACATCGACAAGCGCCGTCTCTACCGGGACGACAGCCACCGCCACGACCGCGACGACGACCGCTGACGACGACCGCCGACGGGGCCGACGGAAAGAGGGCACCGGTGAACGACCGACAGGATCCGTACGCGCCACGGGATCCGTACGCCCAGGACCCCTACGAGGGGGCCCAGGGCCGGCAGAACGCGTCCGGGTACGCCTACGACGCGTATGGGCAGCCGGTGTACCAGGAGACGCCGAGCCAGTACGACCCGTACGGCGCGCCGTACGGGCACCCCCAGGGCCAGGGCTACGACCCGCAGTACGACCAGGCCCAGGGCTACGGCCAGGGTGCTTACGAGCAGGGCCACGGCCAGGGACACAGCCAGGGACACGGCCAGGGACACGGCCAGGGCTACGACCCGTACGGCGGCTACCAGCAGCCCGCGCAGCAGGCCCAGCAGACGCAGCAGCAGGCCTGGGTCCCGCAGCAGCCGCAGTACGGGCAACAGGAGTACGTCCGGCAGCAGTCCTACGAAGCGCAGACTCCCTACGAGCCGCAGCCTTCGTACGAGCCGCAGACCCCGTCCGAGGGTCGGCCGGCGTACGAGGCGGCCCCTTCGGGCACGCCGCAGGACCGGCCGGCCGGCACCGGTGGCCGCGCCGACGGTGCGGACCGCGTCGCCGGCGAGGAGTACCGCACCGAACAGTTCTCGTTCATCGAGGAGCAGGACGAGGAATCCGAAGACGTCATCGACTGGCTGCGCTTCACCGAAAGCCGTACCGAACGGCGCGAGGAGGCCAAGCGCCGCGGCCGCAGCCGCATCATCGCGCTGACCGTCGTCCTCGCCCTGCTGGCCGTGGGCGGCGTCGGCTACCTGTGGTGGGCCGGCAAGCTCCCGGGCCTGGGCGGCGCCGCCACCGGGGACGCGGCCACCGCTGCGGGCCAGAAGCGCGACGTGCTGCTGGTCCACCTCCGGCAGACCGGCAGCGACGAGAGCTCGACGGCGCTGCTCGTGGAGAACGAGACCACGCACAAGGGCACCACCGTCCTCCTCCCCAACAGCCTCGCGATCACCGGGGACGACGGCCAGGCCACCACCCTCGGCAAGTCCGTGCAGGACGCCGGCACCGAGCCGACGCGCGACTCCCTGAACACGCTGCTGGGCGCCGACATCAAGGCGAGCTGGCGACTGGACACGCCCTACCTGGAGAACCTCGTCGAGACGGTCGGCGGCATAACCGTGGACACCGACACCACCGTGCCGGGCGCCAAGAAGGGCGACGACCCACTGGTCAAGGCGGGCAAGGGGCGCGTACTGAACGGCCAGGCCGCCGTCGCGTACGCCACCTACCGGGGCCCGGGCGAGCTGCAGACCAAGCAGCTGGCGCGCTTCGGGCAGGTGATGCAGGCCACCTTGAAGAAGATGTCCAGCGACGCGGACGGCGCGACCGCCACCGTGAAGTCCCTCATGCAGGTCCTGGACCCGCCGCTCACCGTGGGTCAGCTCGGCAGCTCCCTCGCGCAGCGCGCCGAGCTCGCCAAGACGGGTGCCTACCGGACGACGGTGCTGCCCGTGCAGCAGGACGGCACCCTCAGCGCACGGACCGCCTCCGACGTGGTCAAGGACGTCCTGGGCGGCAAGGTGAAGAAGACCGATCCGAGCGCGACCGCGCGGGTCAGCGTCCGGAACGCCTCCGGCAGCCAGAAGGCGGTCGGACAGGCGCAGGCCACGCTGGTCAACGGCGGCTACTCCTTCGTGGACGGCGGCACCGCGGCGGGCTCCCTGTCGGCGTCCCGGGTGACGTACGCGGACGAGGCCTACCGGCCGCGCGCCGAAGAGGTCGCGAAGACGCTGGGCCTGCCGACGAGCGCGGTGAAGAAGGGCAAGGTCGCCTCGAACGCCGACATCACGGTGCTGCTGGGCAACGACTACAAGGGGTGAGCGTGACGGGTGGGGGCCGGCTTCGGCAGCGGCCCCGCGCCCGCCGCTCCGCCCCGTTCGCGGCCTGACCAGCGCCGATCGCCGTTTGTCCACAAGCCGGCCGGGGTGTCAGCGGTCCGTGAGACCCTTGAGGGGTACTTGACTGCTGACTCGGCCGCGGTCGGCGGGCCTTCCCGCGGACGGGGCCGGGCAGCACCGCCACCGACCCGGAAGTTTGGCTTGTGACCGCCACGGACCGCTCCATCGAGCTCATCAACGCCGCCGCCCAGGCGGCCGCCGACAAGCTCGCGCACGACATCATCGCGTACGACGTCAGCGACGTCCTCTCGATCACCGACGCCTTCCTGCTGGCGTCGGCGCCCAACGACCGCCAGGTCAAGTCGATCGTCGACGAGATCGAGGAGCGGCTGAACAAGGACCTGGGCGCCAAGCCGGTGCGCCGCGAGGGCGACCGCGAGGCCCGCTGGGTGCTCCTGGACTACGTCGACATCGTCGTCCACGTCCAGCACAGCGAGGAGCGCGTGTTCTACGCCCTGGAGCGGCTCTGGAAGGACTGCCCCGAGCTGGAGCTTCCCGAGGACGCCAAGGCGACCCGCGGCAAGGCCGCGGCGCACGCCGAGGAGACCGCCGCCGAGCAGGACGGAGAGCTGCGCTGAACGGCACGAAGGGGGGCCGCGGCCGCAAGATCGTCCTGTGGCGGCACGGCCAGACGGCGTGGAACCTGGAGCGCCGCTTCCAGGGCACCACGGACATCGAGCTCACCGAGGTGGGTGTCGAGCAGGCGCGCCGCGCCGCGCGGCTGCTCGCCGCCCTGAAGCCGGACGCGATCATCGCGTCCGACCTCAAGCGGGCGCGCCGCACGGCCGCCGAGCTGTCGGCGATCACGCGCTTGGACGTGGTGCACGACGAGGCGCTGCGCGAGACGTACGCGGGCGCCTGGCAGGGCCTGACGCACGACGAGATCATGGCGGCGTACGGCGAGCAGTACGCCGCATGGAAGCGCGGCGAGCCGGTGCGCCGTGGTGGCGGCGAGCTGGAGACCGAGGTCGCGGACCGCGCGGCGCCGCTCGTGCGGCTGGCGGCGGACAAGCTGCCCGACGACGGCACCCTGGTCGTCGTGAGCCACGGTGGCACGATCCGTACGACGATCGGCCGGCTGCTGGGCCTGGAGCCGCACCACTGGGAGGGCCTGGGCGGCCTGTCGAACTGCTGCTGGTCCGTGCTGGGCGAAGGAGCGCGCGGCTGGCGCCTGCTGGAGCACAACGCCGGCACCCTCCCCGAGCCGGTGTTGGGCGACGACGACTGACCTTTGGAGGACCGGTCGGCGGTGGCTCTCCGGGGGCCGTCCGACGGCCGGCCGGACCCGGATTTCACATCTGGGCAGGTCGCAGGCTAAAGTTCTTCTTGTTCGCGGCGCCGCCGGGGAAAACCCCGGAGGAGCGGAACAAGACCCGGGGCTATAGCTCAGTTGGTAGAGCGCCTGCATGGCATGCAGGAGGTCAGGAGTTCAATTCTCCTTAGCTCCACAACCCGGATGATCCCGCCCTCTGGCGGAGACGGAGAGCGATTCTCCGCCTCGCCAGGAGGCGGGATCACTGCTGTTTCCGGGCTTTGAGGGCGCGTTCGTTGCCGTGCGCGCCGTTGTGAGCGCCCGCGCTATGGCTTGTACGCGTCCGTGCGACGACAGCGGGTGGCCCGCCGACCGGTGAGACTGCGGGCCTGACCTGGTCCGCGGTCCGTGGCAGAATCGGACGGCGCCGGCAGGGGAGGAGAGAACGCGATGCCCACGAGCATCATCGAGGAGGTCCATGACCTGCTCGGCGTTGCCACCTCCGCGCTGCAATGCCCTTCCTGCGGCTCGCCGCACGTGGCGCAGATGCTGGGCGACAACGGTGGAATCTCGTTCGTCTGCACGGCCTGCGGCCACAGCTGGAGCTGACTGATGGGGGCACACAGCCGGAAGTGCGACTGGTGCGCCAGCGGTACGCCCATCGTGCGCGACATGGAACCGCCGAACCCCGACTTCCAGTACTGGTGCGAGGAATGCGCCCGGGCGCTGATCATCAAGGGCGACCCCATCGAGACCTACCGTGAGCTGGACGGCGAGCCCATCTACGGCCGCCTGCTCGACGAGCACTGCACGCTGAAGCGTTTCTACTCCTTCGCCACCGCCTGAAAGACGCCGCTGTGGCGCCCTCTGAAAGCCTGTCACCTCCCGCTTTCGCAGGCGCACAACCGCGCTCGGGATACCGCATTGGTCCCGCATGACCGTTTCTCCATAACTTCGGCGCACAACATGCGCCCTGAGCTGCTTTCAGCTCGGACACCCCGGACCGGACCGGTCCACTCAGCTATGTACGGCCTGTTGGCGATTGGCCGGAAAAACGCCGTTAGGAGCAGAACTCCGGCCGTAGTGTGAGGCGTTGTCATACACAGAGCTGTCGCCGCGGAACGGTCGGCGGCGCGGGGGAGCGACGGGGGCCGCACAGTGACAGACACAGCCATGGGGGACGCACGGCAGACGAAGACCGAGGCGGAGCGAGCAGAAGAGCCCAAGGTGGCCGGACTCACGCCTTTCATCGACGCGCTGCGCGTGCCGCCCGTCATCGAGCCGGGCCGCAGGGAAGCGGTGCGCGGCATCACCATCGAGCAGCGCGCCGCCTGGGCGCGGCTGCACTCCGAACTCCCGCCCACCAAGGTGTGGACGTACGACGGACACTATCCGGGGCCGACCATCGACGTGCCCCGGGGGCGCCTCCTGCGCGTCTCCTGGACGAACAGCATCACGGGAACCCTCCCGGTGACCGCGGCTCAGCAAGCCGCATCGACGGAGCACCCGGCACCGGCGGACGAGCCGGGCAGCAAAGGGGCCCAGCCCATCGAAGGCGTCGACAAGCTCCCGCCCTGGACGACGGCCCATCTGCACGGCGCCCGGACGAACGGTGGCAACGACGGTTGGCCGGAGAACGGCATCTCGCCCGGGGACGCCCAGCTCGCGGAGTATCCGAACGACCAGCCGGCGACGGCGTTGTGGTACCACGACCACGCCATGGACATCACCCGGTGGACCGTCTTCGCGGGGCTGGCCGGCCTGTACGTCGTGCGGGACGAGGAGGAGGCCGCGCTCCGTCTGCCGTCGGACGAGCGGGAAATCCCGCTCATCATCCAGGACCGCAACTTCGACACGGACGACGACGGTCACCTGACGGGCCGCCTGCTCCACAAGACCCTGATCGTGGCGAAGGAGAACGACGGCACCCCCGTCAGTGCCCCCTTCTTCGGCCCGTACACCCTGGTGAACGGCACGGTCTGGCCGCACCTGGACGTGGACGCGTGCTGGTACCGCTTCCGCGTGCTCAACGCCTCCAATGCCCGTGTCTACGGGCTGCAACTGCTCGACGAGGAGACGCAGAAGCCGGTCACCGGCGCGGTGTACCAGATCGGCACGGACAGCGGTCTGCTGCCGCGCCCGGTCCCGGTCGACGACCGCCTGGCGGTCGCACCCGCCGAGCGCGTGGACCTGCTCATCAACTTCGCCGCACTGCACGGCAAGGTGCTCCGGCTGATCAACACCATCCCGAACCCGGCCGCGCCCAAGGTGACGTATCCGCAGGTGATGCAGTTCCGGGTGAGCTCGGACACGGTGAAGGACACGTTCGTCCTGCCCGAGGTGATATCGCCGCACTTCGAGCGGATCACCAAGGACAACGCCCCGAAGCACAAGGAGCGCCTCATTCTGCTCACTCCGGTCACCGAGGTCACCAACGGCCACCCGGAGATGTGGGAGATGCACGAGGTCGACCCGAGCATGGTCAAGATCCCGTCCGAGGGGGTCGTGCAGATCAAGGGGCCCGACGGGCGGGTGCGGACGTATCAGCGCGGCGCCCGGACCTTCGACGACGCCCTCAGCTTCATGGTGGAGTTCGATACCTGGGAGCAGTGGAGCTTCCTGAACCTCGGCGTCGCGGCCGCTCACCCGATGCACATCCACCTCGTCGAGTTCCAGGCGCTCAGCCGCGACCGCTACCCTGCGCCGCCGAACGGCACCTTCGACCCCGACCTGGGCGGTACCCGCGCTCCGCTGGAGTACGGCGGTGACATCCCGATAACCCCGGGCGACCAGGGCTGGAAGGACACCATCCAGGTGCCCGCCGGTCAGATGGTCAACGTCATGGGGCGCTTCCATGGCGCGAAGGGCCGCTTCATGTACCACTGCCATCTGCTGGAACACGAGGACATGGGGATGATGCGCCCGTTCGTGGTGATGCCTCCTGAGGTGCTGGCGTTCCATCACCACCACCCGGGCGGCGGAGGCCACGACCACGGGGAGCACTGACCCCGGGCACCCCGGTCCGGCGGAGCAGGACGGCGGTCAGCAGCAGGAGCACGACACCGGCGATCGGGTAGACGCCCGAGAGCAGCAGTTGGCCGCCGTTCTGGTGCAGTTCCGCGTGGCTGTGGGGCCGGTGCGGTACCCACCACAGAGCGAAGGAGGCGAAGAGCAGCCCGAGCGCCCCGGTCGCCGCCCAGAGTCTGCGGCCCGCCCGAGTGGCCCGGCCGCCGCGGCGTACGGCCTCGGTGCCGAGCAGGATCAGCATCGGTACGGCCCACACCCAGTGGTGCGACCAGGAGACCGGGCTGACCAGCAGCGCGGTGGTGGCGCAGACCACGGCAGCCCAGGCGCGCTGTCCCCGCAGCAGGGCGGTGGTGGCGAGCGTCAGCCCGGCGATCGCCGCCACCGCCGCCGCGGCCGGCCACCACAGCCCGGTGTCGGGGGTGTGCAGCAGCCGGGCGAGGACACCGCGTAGCGACTGGTTCGCGGTGATCTCCACATCGCCCGGCCGGTCGGAGGCGAAGACGATCTCGGTCCAGAAGCGGACCGAGTCGCGGGGCAGGGCCAGGGCGGAGAGGAGCACGGTGCCGAGGAAGGTCAGGACCGCGACGCAGGCCTGGCGCAGCCAGGGGTTCCAGGTGCCGCGCAGCCCCTGCCCCGGACGGCGCAGCTGACGGGCGCGCAGCAGCCCGGCGAGCGCGAGCCACACGGCGAAGAGGGCCGGCGTGAGCTTGATCCCGGCCGCGATGCCGATGCCGATACCGGCCCAGCGGTGAGTGTCCCGGCGGGTGACGTCCCAGAGCACGAGCACGGCGAGGAGGAGGTTGATCTGCCCGTAGCGCAGCGTGGTCCACACCGGCTCGCACCACACGAGCAGTGCGGAGAGCGCGAGGGTCACGGTGGCCTGTCGGGCGCGCGGGGCGCGGGCTCCGGGGGCGGTCGACGGCAGGCCGGTCAGCCGCAGGGTCAGGTGCACCACGGCGACCAGGAGCAGCAGGTTGCCGAGGGTGGCGAGCGTGCGCATCTCCGGTACGTGGAGGAAGGTCAGCGGCACGAAGAGCAGGGAGGCGAAGGGCGGATAGGTGTTGGGCAGCCGCGCGGAGGTGGCGAGCATCTCGTAGAGGTCGCCACCGGTGCGGGCGGTCCAGCCCTCGGCGCGGTAGACCATCAGATCCAGCATGGTCACGCCCGCCAACCGCTGGGCGATCCAGAAGACCGTGAAGGAGAGCACGCAGGCCAGGGCGGCCACCAGGACGCGGCGGTGCGCGCCCGGGAGAGGGGACGGACCGCGGCGTCCGGCGGACTGGTCGAGCTTCGGCGCGGTCACGTTCCAGGCCCCCGGTTGCTTTCGAGCACGGACGATCGACAGTACCTCTGCCGACCGCCCGGACGGGTGCCGCGCGTGGCCCGCGCCGGCCTCCAGGAGGCCCGGCGGACTGCGCACGGCGGAGGGTCGGGAAAGCGATTTGGCAAAGGCCCGGGGCAGCCGTGTAATGTAGTCGATGTCGCCGCGAGGGAAACCCCGCGAAGACCACAACAGAACACGGGGCTATAGCTCAGTTGGTAGAGCGCCTGCATGGCATGCAGGAGGTCAGGAGTTCAATTCTCCTTAGCTCCACAGTGATCAGAGCGGGCCGTCCGAAGAGGACGGCCCGCTCTGTCGTGCATGCACCTTTCCCGTCACGCTCTCGGTCGCCGCTCGTACTCGCCGACGCCTGTGGGCGCCCGACCGGCCGACCGACCGGGCGGCTCGGCCGCGGACGCGCGACCTGCTCCTCCGCATGTGTCGCGCGTCACCCGTAGTGCATCGCTGTCGGCGGTCACGGTTTCTCCAGGCGGAGCGCCAGGGCGGGGCAGCGGCGTACGGCGCGCTGGGCGCGGGCCCGCAACGCTCCGGGGAGCGCGTCGTCGGAGAGCACGGGGAAGCCGTCCCGGTCGAGGCTCACGGCCTCGGGGAGCAGCCCGGCGCACAGCCCGTGCCCCTCGCACAGCGTCCAGTCCACCGCCAGCCGCTCTCCGGCAGCCTCCGGGGCCCCGGAGCCCTCTCCCGCGCCGTTCGCCCCGCCACCGGCCTCCTCGGGCGGCAGCGGCAGCAGCTCGGTGGTGGGCCGGCCGCAGCCGTCGCCCAGGACGTGCGCGGCGAGGTCGTCGGGGAAGGCGGCGAGCGCCGACAGTACGAACCGCGCCGAGCCGTCGGGGTGTTTGCAGGCCCCCCGCCCTCGTACACCGCGCGCCGCCGCCCGCACCGCCTCCAGGGCCGGCTGCCCGCCTCCGCCCAGCGCTTCCGCGAGCACACCGGCCAGCGACGGCAGGCCCAGCCGGCACGGCCCGCACTGCCCCGCCGACTCCGCCGCCAGCCACTGCGCGATCCGCAGGGTCTCGCCGAGCGGGCACGTCCGACCGGACAGCGGCAGCACCGCGCCGGCGCCCAGCGCGCCGCCGCGGGCCGCCAGCGCCTCGCGGGAGAGCGGCGTCCCGTACGCGGTGGCGGGGTCCAGCCAGGCGCCGTGGTACCCGCCGATGAGCACGCCGGGCGGCCCCGGCTCGGCGCCGCAGGCCTGCAGGACGTACGGCAGCGGCACGCCGCTGGGCGCCTCGACGACCGTGGGCGTGGGGACCGCGCCGGAGACCGTCAGCAGGATCGTGCCCGGCTCGCCGGGCAGGCCGGTGCTGGAGTACCGGTCGGGGCCGAGGCGGGCGGCGACGGCGAGTTGGGCGAAGGTCTCGGCGTTGGACAGCAGCGTCGGGGCCCCGCCGAGGCCGGACTCGGCGGCGCGTGCCCGGCGGCCCGGCGGTACCGGCGGCCCGCCCTCGGCGGCCCTGATCAGCGCGGACGCCTCGCCGGAAACCAGGCGCTCGGGCGAGCGCACCACCTGCGCGCGCAGCGCACGCCCGCGTCGTCTGCGCGCCAGGCCGCGTTCCGCGAGGGCCTCGCGCACGGAGTTCTCGGCCGTGGCCTTGGTCACGCCGACCACCATCAGGCGGGCGCCGAGCGCCGCGGCGGCCAGCAGCGCGCCGTCCAGGACGAGGTGGGGGGCGCGGCACAGCAGCACGGTGTCCTTGCGGCAGGCGGGCTCGCCCTCGCAGCCGTTGACCACGACGACGGGGCGTACTCCGCGGCGGGCCGAGGCCTCGGCGACCGCCGTCAGCTTCCGCGCGAGCGGGAACCCGGCGCCGCCTCGGCCCCGCAGCGCCACGGCATCGGCGACGGCGGCCAGCTGCTCCCCGGTCAGCGCGGGCAGCGAGCCGTGGAGCAGGAGGTGCTGTTTGCGGTCCAGCCGTTCCGCGTCGTCGAACCCGGCGCACAGCCGTGGCAGTCCGAGCACCTGCACACCGGGCACATCGGGCAGCGGTCCGCCGCCCGCATACGGGGCCAGCGTGGCGACGGTCACGAAGTCCGGCCGTTCGGTGCGTACGGATGTGCCGCACTTTCGGGGTGCACTCCGGGGACCACGGGCTGCACGAGGGTGGGCGGTCCGGCCCACTCGGGGGCGTAGGGCGCGGTCCCGAGGCCGGCGTACGGGAGATGCTCCGCGTGCACCTCGCCCGGCGCGAAGTCGCTGTCCGGGAGGGAGCCGTCGTGGGGTGCGTACGGTGCGGAGACGTACGGCAGCCTCTCCGTGGGGGCGTCCGCCAAGGCCCACGAAGAGACCTCTTGCGTCTCGCCTACGGAAGTGTTCGTCGGCGCCGCCTCTTGGGCGGCCGGCTGCGCCTCGAAGGCGGCGGAGTGCGTACCCGTACGTCGCACCGCTCGGTGTCCGGTCCGGAGCCTGCCCGTCCTCCGGGAGCGCGGCGGCCACGAGAAGGGCAGTTCCCGCCGCCACGTGAGGTACGGGAACTCCGTGCACGGGGTGAACAGCAGGCGGGTCGCCAGTGCCCCCATGACCGCGGCGAGGCACAGCACGTATCCCGTCGTGACCCAGCCGGCCGGCGCACGGCCGGACTTGAGTCCGTGCACGAGTGCCAGGCACCACGCGGCGTACGCGCTGGTGTGCAGGGCCCGCCAGCGCCCGGATGTCCGCCCGCGGCCGGCGAACGCGCTGCGCAGCGCGCCGGTCGCGGCGGCCAGCACCATGAGCAGCCCGGCCAGCGTGCCGAACCCGATGAGCGGTGCGGTGCCGGGCGCGACGGGGCCGGGGAGCATCACGGAGGTGAAGGGGAGGAACGCGTCCAGGAAGCGGGCGTGCGCCTCGGCCACCTTGACGGCGATGTGCAGCACCAGGAAGCCGAGCGAGGCGGTGGCGAGTGCCCGGTGGACGCCCTGTGCGAGGAGCCTGGTGTGCGGCGCCAGCACCGTACGGCCGGTCGAGAGCAGGCCCCAGACCACGGCGGAGGTGAGCGAGACGAGCGTGAGTACCCCGGCGGTGAGGTCGAAGAACGCGCGGAAGGCGGGTGCCACGGCGAGGAGCGGGAGTGCCAGCAGGGCGCCGGCCCCGGTGGTGAGCGCGGGGCGCGGCTTCCGGAGGCGCTGGGGGAGGCGGAGTGTGTGGGGGAGGCGGGGACGGCGGGTGCGCGCCGCTCGGCGCGCCGTCCGGCCCGATAAGAGTGGCATGGCCGGAAAGCTAGAGGCGGTCGCACGAGTGGGCGGGAGGGTTGGCGTATCCCGCCCGTACGGCGCGGCCCGCTGCTAACGTCGGTCCCTTCGCGCCCGCACACCCGCTCGGCCGCTCCTTGTCCCCTCGCGAACACCACTGCCTGAGTCGGTCAGTTGGTGATCGTTCCGTGGTGATTTCTTATCCGTCCTTGGGTGCTTCTTGGCCATCTCATGCCCCTGACGTGAACAGTTCATCGAAAGAGTGACGCAGCGCGCGAGTGACGCCACCGCGTACGCCGCGCGCCATCGCGGAGACCGCGTGCACCGCACGCGACGCGTCGCATCGCAGGGGGTTCCATGAGATCAAGACGCTCCGGAGCGCGCCGCAGACGAGCCGGACTGGCCGTGACGGTGACGCTGCCGCTGGCCGCCGGTGCGCTGGCGCTCGGCACGCCCGTCGCCGGCGCCGCCGGGCACGACGGCCGGGACGCACTGCACGGCACGAAGCCGCAGTGGGCCACGCAGCAGGCCGACCGTGGCAGCACCAAGGGGACCGACCGGGTCACCGCCCGGGTGTTCCTGGCCGGACGGGACGCGAAGGGCCTCGCGGCCTATGCCAGGGCCGTCTCGGACCCGTCCTCGGCCTCGTACGGGAAGTACCTGAGCGCCGACCGCGCCCAGACGCGTTTCGGCGCCACCCGCGAGCAGGTGTCCGCCGTCACCCACTGGCTCACGGGCGCCGGCCTGAAGGTCACCGGGAAGGACCGCCGCTCCATATCCGTGACGGGCACCACCGCGGCGGCCGAGCAGGCCTTCGCCACGGACCTCCACAACTACCGCAAGGGCGGGCACACTTACCACGCCCCCTCGCGCACGGCCTCGGCCCCCGAGTCGCTGCACGGCGCGGTCCTCACGGTCACCGGCCTGGACAACGCACCCCACATGGCGCAGCACCACACCCAGCTGCCGCCGCCCGGCCCGATCTTCCGCAATTCCGGCCCGTTCTCCAGCTACTACGGCTCCAGGACGGACAAGAGTCTGCCCTCCGCCTACGGGGCGAAGCAGCCGTACGCGGTGAAGGGCTACACGGGCAAGCAGCTGCGCGCCGCCTACGGGGCGGGCAGGCGCACCGGCAAGGGCGTCACGGTGGCCATCACCGACGCGTACGCGTCGCCGACCATCGCCGCCGACGCGCGCAAGTACGCCGACCGCAACGGCGACGCCGGCTACACGAAAGGCCAGCTCTCCCAGGTGCTGCCCAAGAAGTACTCGCACATCGAGGAGTGCGGCGCGGCCGGCTGGTACGGGGAGGAGACCCTCGACGTGGAGGCGGTGCACGCGGTCGCCCCCGAGTCCGACATCGTGTACGTGGGCGGTGCGTCCTGCATGGACGACGACCTCCTGGACTCCCTGGGCAAGATCGTCGACGGGCGCCTCGCCGACATCGTCTCCAACAGCTGGGGCGACATCGAGGCCAACGAGACCCCGGACGTGGCGGCCGCGTACGACCAGATCTTCCAGATGGGCGCCGTCGAGGGCATCGGCTTCTACTTCTCCTCGGGCGACAACGGCGACGAGGTCGCCAACACCGGCACCAAGCAGGTCGACACCCCCGCGAACTCCGCGTGGGTGACCGCGGTGGGCGGCACGGCGCTGGCCGTCGGGAAGGGCGACAAGTACCTCTGGGAGACCGGCTGGGGCACGCAGAAGGCCAAATTGGCGGCCGACGGTGGCAGCTGGCAGGACTTCCCCGGCACCTTCACCTCCGGGGCCGGTGGCGGCACCAGTAAGACCGTCGCGCAGCCCTTCTACCAGCGCGGCGTCGTACCGAACGAGCTTTCGAAGGCGAACGGCGGCACCCCGATGCGCACCGTTCCCGACATCTCCGCGGTCGCCGACCCGAACACCGGCTTCCTCGTAGGCCAGACCCAGTCGCTCCCGGACGGCTCGCTCGCCTACGACGAGTACCGCATCGGCGGCACCTCATTGGCGGCACCGGTGATCGCGGGCGTGCAGGCGCTGGCCCAGGAGGCGCGGCACGGCGTCGCGATCGGCTTCGCCAACCCCGCCATCTACCAGCGGTACGGCACCTCCGCGTACCACGACGTCACCGATCACCCGCTGGGTGCCGGACGGGACCTCGCGGTGGTCCGGGTGGACTACGTGAACGGCTTCGACGCCGGCGAGGGCACCACCACCTCGCTGCGCAGCCTCGGCAAGGACAGCTCGCTGCACGCCGTCGTCGGCTACGACGACGTCACGGGCGTCGGCACGCCGGGCAGGGGCTACGTGGGCTCCTACCGGCCCTGAGAGCCCGTGTGCCGGGCCGCTGTCCGGTCCGGCATGTGGGACGGGGCCCGCGCGAGGGAATCCTCGGCGCGGGCCCCTGGCGGCCTGCGGTACCCTGACGCCATGCGTGCCGTACGCCTTCTGCTTAGCGGGCCGCGCTGATCAGTACCGACCGGACCGGAGACTGCGAGGTCCGAGTCGGAATCGGCGCGGCGTCCCCTCCTGTGCGAGGGGCCTTTTTGTTTCCGGCGCCGACCGGCAAGAAGGTGCCCGCAAGGGGTGCGTTTCCGCAGGCAGAGACGATCGATGGAGCTTTGAGGACGATGAGCGAGACGACCACGGCCGCCGAGGCGGCGGCCCCGCACCGCTATACGGCCGCGCTGGCCGCGGACATCGAGGCACGCTGGCAGGACTTCTGGGACGAGCACGGCACCTACGAGGCGCCGAACCCCAGCGGTGACCTGGCCGGCGATCCGCAGCTGGTGGCCAAGCCGAAAAAGTTCATCATGGACATGTTCCCGTACCCCTCGGGTGCGGGTCTGCACGTCGGCCACCCCCTGGGCTACATCGCCACCGACGTCTACGCCCGCTTCCAGCGCATGACGGGCCACAACGTCCTGCACACCCTGGGCTTCGACGCCTTCGGCCTGCCCGCCGAGCAGTACGCCGTCCAGACGGGTACCCACCCGCGGGTCTCCACCGAGGCCAACATCGTCAACATGAAGGCGCAGCTGCGCCGCCTGGGCCTGGGCCACGACCAGCGCCGTTCGGTCGAGACGATCGACCCGGCGTACTACAAGTGGACCCAGTGGATCTTCCTGCAGATCTTCAACTCCTGGTACGACGCCGACGCCCGGAAGGCGCGCCCGATCGATGAGCTGGTGGCCCAGTTCGAGTCGGGTGAGCGCGAGACCCCCGACGGCCGCGCGTGGGCCGACCTGAGCGCCCTGGAGCGCGCCAACGTCCTGGGCGAGTACCGCCTGGCGTACGCCTCGGACGCGCCGGTCAACTGGTGCCCCGGCCTGGGTACCGTGCTGGCCAACGAGGAGGTCACCGCCGAGGGCCGCTCCGAGCGCGGGAACTTCCCGGTCTTCAAGGCCAAGCTGCGCCAGTGGAACATGCGCATCACGGCCTACGCGGACCGCCTGCTGGAGGACCTGGACGGGCTGGACTGGCCCGAGGCGATCAAGCTGCAGCAGCGCAACTGGATCGGCCGCTCCGAGGGCGCGCGTGTCGACTTCCCCGTGGGCGACCAGCGCATCACCGTCTTCACCACCCGCCAGGACACCCTGTTCGGCGCGACCTACGTGGTGCTGGCCCCCGAGCACGAGCTGGTCTCCGGGCCGGACTCGATCGTCCCGGACGCCTGGCCCGAGGGCACGCACGACGTGTGGACCGGCGGGTACGCCACCCCGGCCGAGGCCGTCGTCGCGTACCGCAAGCAGGCCGCCGCCAAGTCCGACGTGGAGCGCCAGGCCGAGGCCAAGGACAAGACCGGCGTCTTCACCGGTGCGTACGCGACCAACCCGGTCAGCGGCGAGCGCGTCCCGGTCTTCATCGCCGACTACGTCCTGATGGGCTACGGCACCGGCGCGATCATGGCGGTGCCGGCGCACGACAGCCGTGACTTCGCCTTCGCGCGCGCCTTCGAGCTGCCCATGCGCTGCGTCGTCGAGCCCTCGGACGACCGTGGCACCGACCCGTCGACCTGGGACGACGCGTTCTCCTCGTACGACGCGAAGATCGTCAACTCCTCGGACGACACCATCTCGCTGGACGGCCTGGGCGTCACCGAGGCCAAGGCGAAGATCACCGAGTGGCTGGCCGCGCAGGGCATCGGCGAGGGCACCGTGAACTTCCGGCTGCGCGACTGGCTGTTCAGCCGGCAGCGCTACTGGGGCGAGCCCTTCCCGATCGTGTACGACGAGGACGGCGTCGCACACGCGCTGCCCGAGTCGATGCTGCCGCTGGAGCTGCCCGAGGTCGAGGATTACTCCCCGCGCACCTTCGACCCGGACGACGCCGACACCTCCCCCGAGACGCCGCTGTCCCGGAACGAGGAGTGGGTCAACGTCGACCTGGACCTGGGTGACGGCAAGGGGGTGCGGCGCTACCGCCGCGAGACCAACACCATGCCCAACTGGGCCGGCTCCTGCTGGTACGAGCTGCGCTACCTGGACCCGAACAACGACGAGAAGCTGGTCGACCCGACCGTCGAGCAGTACTGGATGGGCCCGCGCGAGGGACAGCCGCACGGTGGCGTCGACCTGTACGTGGGCGGCGCCGAGCACGCCGTGCTGCACCTGCTGTACGCGCGCTTCTGGTCCAAGGTGCTGTTCGACCTGGGTCACATCTCCTCGGCCGAGCCGTTCCACAAGCTGTACAACCAGGGCATGATCCAGGCCTTCGTCTACCGGGACAAGCGCGGCATCGCCGTCCCGGCCGCCGAGGTCGAGGAGCGCGACGGCGCGTACTACTACCAGGGTGAGAAGGTCAGCCGCGTCCTGGGCAAGATGGGCAAGTCCCTGAAGAACGCCGTCACCCCGGACGAGATCTGCCAGGAGTACGGCGCGGACACGCTGCGGCTGTACGAGATGGCGATGGGTCCCCTGGACGTCTCCCGTCCCTGGGACACCCGCGCCGTCGTCGGCCAGTACCGTCTGCTGCAGCGCCTGTGGCGCAACGTGGTGGACGAGGCCACGGGCGAGGTCACCGTCGCGGACGTCGAGCCGGACGAGGACACCCTGCGCGCCCTGCACAAGGCCATCGACGGCGTCCGCCAGGACATGGCCGGCCTGCGCTTCAACACCGCGATCGCCAAGATCACGGAGCTGAACAACCACCTGACGAAGGCGGGCGGCAGCGTGCCGCGCTCCGTCGCCGAGCGCCTGGTGCTGCTGGTCGCGCCCCTGGCCCCGCACATCGGTGAGGAGCTGTGGCGCAAGCTGGGCCACACCGACTCCGTGGTGCACGAGGACTTCCCGGAGGCCGACTCGGCGTACGTCGTCGACGAGACCGTGACCTGCGTCGTGCAGATCAAGGGCAAGGTCAAGGCCCGCCTGGAGGTCTCGCCGTCCATCTCGGACGCGGACCTGGAGGCGGCGGCGCTGGCCGAGCCGGCGGTCGTGGCCGCACTGGACGGCGCGGGCATCCGCAAGGTCATCGTCCGAGCACCGAAGCTGGTCAACATCGTTCCGGCCTGATCCGGACCCGGTGCGCGCCCGCGCGGTGGGCACGCACCGGGGAAATCCACTAGGGGCAGGTTGGGGGTTCTTGGGGAACCCTTGACCTGCCGGGGCCGTTTACCGTGGGAGAAAGGAAGCCGTCCGCCGGCCGGCCGAGTCCACGTGAGGGAAGCCCATGACCACCGTGCTCGTGATCCTCGCCCTGCTCTTCGTGCTGTTCGTCGCGGCAGGGGTCTTCGTGACGGTCAAGGCCGTCTCGGCGGCCAAGCGCGGTGTGGACCGTACCGTCGCCCAGGCCCGCCGCACCGTCGAGGACACGACGCTGCACGCCCGCCGGTACACCCAGCCCGGCCCCGCCGGACAACTGGCCGAGCTGCGGCACTCCCTGCGCACCTCGATGCGCGCCACCCAGGAGGCGCTGCGTACCGCCTCCTCAGAGGACCAGTCGCTGCAAGAGGCGCTGAACCTCTTCGGGCGGCTCAGCGCGCACGGCCATGAGCTGGACAACGAACTCAAGCGCCTGGAGCGCGAGCCGGACCGTGCGCGCATCGCCGCATGCCTCCCCGAGTTGCGCGACCGCGTGGAGCGCTGCACGCACGCCGCGGATTCGCTGCGCTGGGCGGCCCAGGACCGGGCGCGGAGGTTCGCCGACGACGACCTGCGGGCGCTGACCGGGCAGATCGACATGGAGGCCGGCGCACTGCGGCACTGGACCCCGGCGCCGGGCGCCCGTGAGACCGCGCACGACCCGGGTACGGGTGCCGCCGTACCGGATCCGCTCGCCGCGTGGCCGCCGCCGGAGCAGTCCGATGCGTCGGCGGACCGAGCCGAGGAGAGCCCGCGGGCCATCAACGCCCGCGACCCACGCATACGGGCCCCGTACCCCTGGCAGAAGTCGGCCCGTCCGGAGAACACGGGCTGACGCGGGCGTCGTGAAGATTGGCTGTGGCGCATCGCTCGGGAGTGGGAGAAGATCTTGAAAGAGGGCCCGCACTGTCGGGCTCCGGGATCCCCGGATAACCTCCCCTTCATGTCCCGCCATGTCGCGATCGTCACCGATTCAACGGCCTACCTGCCGCGGGCGGCGCTGGAGCGCCACGGCATCACGGCAGTGCCGCTGACCGTCGTCCTCGGCGACGAAGCCCTGGAAGAGGGAACGGAGATCTCGGCCAGGTCGGTCGCGCAGGCGCTGCAGAAGCGCAAATACGTCACCACCTCCCGCCCCGCTCCCGAAGCGTTCGCCGAGACCTACCGCGAGGTCGCCGCGGCCGGCGCGAGCGGCATCGTCTCCCTCCACCTCTCCTCGGAGTTCTCCGGCACGTACGACGCGGCGGTACTGGCCGCCAAGGAGGCGCCGGTCCCGGTACGCGTCGTGGACACCGGCATGGTCGCCATGGCGCTGGGCTTCTGCGCCCTGGCCGCCGCGGAGGTCGCGCAGTCCGGCGGGGACGTCGACGAGGCGGTCGCCGCGGCGGAGAAGCGCGCCGAGGGCACCTCCGCGTACTTCTACGTCGACACCCTGGAGTATCTGCGCCGCGGTGGCCGCATCGGCGCCGCCCAAGCGCTGCTGGGCTCCGCCCTCGCGGTCAAGCCCCTGCTCCAGCTGACCGACGGACGTATCGAACTGCTGGAGAAGGTCCGCACCGCTTCCAAGGCCATCGCACGCCTGGAGGAGATCGTGGCCGAACGGGCGGGTACGGATCCGGTCGATGTCGCGGTGCACCACCTCGCGGCGACGGAGCGCGCCGACGCGCTGGCCGATCGCCTCCGCGCCCGCGTACCGGGCCTGACCGACCTGCACGTCAGCGAGGTGGGCGCGGTGATCGGCGCCCACACGGGGCCGGGGCTGCTCGGGGTCGTGCTCTCGCCGCGATAGACGGCTCGCCTCACTCGATCGAGGGTCCGGGTTATCCACAACTCCGGGGTTTTCCACGGAATTCGACGGTGATCGTCGAGATTCTCGAAAAGTCTCTAGCGTCGTCGACATGACTTCGCGATCTCACGCCAACGTCCGTGTCCCCGCCCCCGACTCCGCCCCCGGCTTCGGCTCCGACTCCGATCCCGACCCCGCCCCTGACTCCGCCCCCGACCCCGGCTCCGAGCGATCCGAGCGACCGGATCGTCCGCCCAACCGTCCGGCGGGCCGTCCACCGGACCGCCCGCCGGACCCACCACCGTCCTCGCCCCCCTTCCCCTCCTCCTCGGGCCGCCGCCCGCCGTCTTCGACGGTGCGTGCGACGCCGGTGCCGCCCCGCTGGCGGATCGCACTGCAGGAACGCCTGCCGTTATGGGTCCAACTGCGCTGCGGCACGGATCCCAAGGCGCTCGGCGCGCTCGCCGTCGTGCTGCTGATCGCCGTGGCCTACGCCGTCCACCACTTCTGGTCCGCGCGACCCGAGACCGTCCGGGCGCCGGCCGCCCACCACGCCTCCGCGCCGGCCCCGAGCGGTGTCCTCAACGCGACCGGCGTGCCGGCCGCTGCCCCGGCCCGCCGCATCGTCGTGGACATCGCCGGCAAGGTGCGCCACCCCGGCATCCACCGCCTCCCGCAGGGCGCCCGGGTCGCCGACGCGCTGCGTGCCGCGGGCGGAGTGCTCCCCGGGACGAGCACCCGCACGCTGAACCGTGCCCGCCTCTTGGTGGACGGCGAGCAGATCGTCGTCGGGGCGCGGCCCGTCGCCCCGACGGGGCCGGACGGGCAGGCCGCCACCGGAGCTGCCGGCGCTCCGGGTGCGACCGGTACCGCGGGTGCTTCGGGCGCACAGGGTGATTCGGCCTCGGGCGCGGTCACCGGTGCGGGTGCAGCCCCTGCCGGGCCGGTCAGCCTGAACTCCGCGACCCCCGAGCAGCTCGACACCCTCCCCGGCGTCGGTCCCGTACTGGCCCAGCACATCATCGAATTCCGCACCCAGCACGGTGGTTTCGCCTCCGTCGACCAACTGCAGGAGGTCAACGGCATCGGTGATCGCCGCTTCGCCGACCTGCGTCCCTTGGTCCAGCCATGACCACTCCACGCGCCTCGGCATCCACATACGGCCCGGTGGAGCCACATACGGGAACGTCGGCCGCGCAGCACCCAGGAGCACCGGCCGAGCCACGCCTCGGAGACCCGGCCGAGCCGGATCCGGCAGCCCCGGACATCGGCCCGGAGGTGCGACAGCCGGCGGCGACATCGAGCGAAGGCCCCGCCGACCTGCGGCTGGTGGCGCCCGCGCTCGCCGCCTGGGGAGCCGCGGCGCTGGCCCTGGACGCCCCCGCCCTTCCGCTCGTCCTGGTGACCGCCGGCGCCTTGACTCTGGCGGGGCTGGTCCTCTCGCGGGCCCTACGCCGTCGCACGGGAACGCTGGTCGCGGTGGCCGCCGTACTGCTCTGCGCGGTGGCCGGTGCGGTCTCGGCGGCACTCCAGGGCGCCGATCTGAGGCGCGGCCCGGTGCCCCGGCTGGCTGATCAGTACGCCCGAGCCACCGTCGAGCTGGAGGTGACCGAGGACCCGCACCTGGCCCGGCAGCGGGTACGCGGTGCTCAACGGATGCCGACGGTCGTCGTGTTCGCCGCCGAGGTACGACGCGTCACCGCACCGGGCGGTGCGGCGACCCTCACCCGTACCCCTGTCCTGGTCATCGTCCCGCAGCGGGACCGGCAGGACGAGCGGGGGCCACGGGGTGCGGAGGGCGCGGACAGCGAACAAGGCGGACCGGCCGGGCAAAGCCGAGGGGGCGGCCGGGGTACGGCTGCCGCCGACTCCTGGCGAGCCCTGCTGCCTTCGACACGCGTTCGAGTCGAGGCCCGGTTCGCGCCGCCGCTGCCGCCCACCGACCGCGCGGCCGCGGTGCTGCGCGTGGCGGCTGACGCGCCACCACCGCAACGCATCGGCGGCCCCACGCCCCTGCAGCGGCTCGCGGGCTCTCTCCGGGCAGGCCTGCGCGACGCCTCCGAGGACCTGCGCCCCGATGCCCGCGCGCTGCTCCCGGGGCTCGTCGTGGGCGACACCTCCCGTGTGACGCCGGAGCTGGACGACGCCTTCAGAGCCACCGACCTGACGCATCTGCTCGCCGTGTCCGGCAGCAACCTCACCATCGTGCTCGCCCTGCTCATCGGCCCGCCGCATCTTGCCGTACGCGCCGAACGACGTGGCATCGCGCCCCGGCTGGGCCTCTCGCTGCGGACCACGGCGGTGATCGGCGGCGCGGTTGCGCTCGCCTTCGTGGTCGTGTGCCGGCCGGACCCCAGCGTGCTGCGCGCCGCCGCCTGCGGCCTGATCACCCTGCTCGCCATCGGCTCCGGACGCCGCCGGACACTGCTCCCCGCGCTCGCCGCCGCCGTCCTGCTGCTCGTCCTCTACGACCCGTGGCTGGCGCGGAGTTACGGCTTCCTGCTGTCCGTACTGGCCACCGGCGCGCTGCTCACCCTCGCGCCCCGCTGGAGCACCGCCCTTCAACGCCGGCGCGTACCGCCCCGCCTCGCCGAGGTGATCGCCGCGGCCGCCGCGGCGCAGGCCGTGTGCGCACCGGTCGTCGTGGTGCTCGCCGCCCGTGTGGGGCTGGTGGCCGTGCCCTGCAACCTGCTCGCCGAGGTGGCCGTGGCGCCGGCGACCGTGCTCGGCTTCGCGGCACTGGCCGCTGCGCCGCTCCTGCCACCGCTCGCCACCGCGCTCGCCT
Source organism: Streptomyces niger (assembly GCF_000718305.1). GTDB lineage: Bacteria > Actinomycetota > Actinomycetes > Streptomycetales > Streptomycetaceae > Streptomyces > Streptomyces niger. Next base: position 35,296 of record NZ_JOFQ01000011.1, on the reverse strand, counting down.
GGTGCGCGGGGTGGCCCACCGGATGGATCGCGGTGGTCGCCCGCACGGGAGCCGAGCTGCCCGGCGCCGAGTTCGGTTGGCCGGGCGGCTGGTCCGGGGGCCTTCTGCTCGCGGTGGCCATCACCGTCCTGGTGCCGATCGCCCGGATTGTGCTGCGGCGTCGTGAGCTGTGTGTCGTCTGCGCCCTGTTGCTGGTCGTCCTCGTCGTCCGGCCCGTACCGCTGAGCCGCCTGGTCACCGGCTGGCCGCCGCCGGGGTGGCGACTGGCCGTGTGCGACGTCGGCCAGGGCGACGGCCTGGTGCTCGCCGCCGGCCCCGGCAGCGCACTGGTCGTGGACACCGGCCCCGACCCCCGCGCCATGGACCGCTGCCTCCAGGAACTGGACGTACGCCGGATCCCGCTGCTCGTCCTCACCCACTTCCACGCCGACCACGTCGACGGCCTCCCCGGAGCGCTTCGGGGCCGCAACGTCGGCGCAGTGGAGACCACCACCCGGGATGACCCGCCGGACCAGGCGGCGTTCGTACGGAAGACGGCAGCCGCCCATGGCGTACCGGTGGTCCGGGCCGTGCCGGGGGAGCGGCGTCGGACGGGCCCGGTGACCTGGGAGGTCCTCTGGCCCCCTGCCCCGACGACCGGGACGGCCCCGACGACCGGGACGACTATGGCGGCCCCGATGGCGTCGACGGCCCCGTCGGCTCCGTTCTCGGCCCTGGGCGCCCCCTCGACTTCGGGAGCACCCCCGCCCCCAGCCGGGTCCTCGCTCCCGCCCCCGTCCCCGCCCGCCGGCCAGACCGCGGACAAGACCGCCGGCGAGGCCGCCGTGCCGGCCACCGGGTTCATGCCCGAAGGGCCCAACAACGCCAGCGTCGCGCTCCTCGTGCGGACCGCCGGCCTGACCGTTCTCCTGCTCGGCGACCTCGAACCACCGGCTCAACAGGAACTGTTCGCCGCGCACCCGAACCTTCGGGGCATCGATGTGCTCAAGGTCGCGCACCACGGCTCCGCCTACCAGGACCCCGCGTTCATGGGGGCGTTGGCACCCCGGCTCGCGCTCATCAGCTGCGGTGCCGGCAACCCGTACGGGCACCCGGCCCCCAGTACGCTCGCCGCGCTGCGCATGCAGGGCGCCAGGGTGTTGCGTACGGACACCGACGGCGCGATCGCTGTGACGGGCAGCGGGACCACCGGCCTTGCGGGCGTGACCAGCAACGGCCGACGCCGGTATCCGGTACACCGGCGTACGGTGCCGCCACGCGGGAGGCGTGGCCGGACGGGCGTCAGGGACGGCATACGGAGACCGACAGGCTCCGGCCGTCGGCGCAGGGCACGTGTTTGTACATCCGCATGACGTTCTTCGCGGTGTCGGAGTTCAGGTAGGTCAGGAACTTCGCGGCGAGCGAGCCGTCCGCCGGATGCCCGTAGGTGTAGAGGAACTCCACGGTCCAGAAGGGGTATTCATGCTGCTGTCCCCACTCGATGTCGGGCTCCTGCCCGTTCAGCCGGATGGCGACGATGTGCGGCCGCTTGGCTGCCGCGTAGGTCTCGGCGTAGCCGATCGCGCCCGCCACCCGGCCCACCGTGTCGAGCAGCCCGGTCGTGCTGTTCACCTCGCAGCGCGTCACGCGCGCCCGCCTGTCCCGGTCCTTGTCGGTGCAGTCGTACGACGACACCACGCCCGTCTCCGAATGGTGCAGCACGGTCGTCTCGAAGGCCCGCCGGGTTCCGGAGTCCGCGTTGCGGCCGACGACATGGATGGCGAGGTCGTTGCCGCCGACGTCCTTCCAGTTGGTGTAGGTGCCGTCGTAGATCTTCCGTACCTGGTCGAGGGTGAGGTCGTCGATGCCGGTGCGCTCGTTGACGACCATGCTCAGCAGGATGACGCCGACCCGTTCGCCCTGCAGGCGGCTGTAGACCGAGGGGGCGGGCACGTCGGACATGGTGAGGAAGGAGGGGCTGCCGGAGCGTGCGGTGCGCCCGGCCTGGTTCAGGTTGGCCAGGCCGGAGAGGCTGCCGCTCCTGGCGACTTCGATCTTGGCGCCGGGGCAGCGTGCCTGGTACTGCCGGGCGATCTCCTGCATCGGGGGAGCGAACGCGGTGGAGCCGTCGACGGTCAGCCGCCCGGTGGCGCACTCGGCGCGGGCGGGCACGGCAGGGGTGCTGAGCAGCAATCCGCCGAGGAGGCCGACCAGGACGATGAAGAGGCCGCCGAGAGCGAGGCTGGGCTTGCGGGGGCCCCAGCGTTGGGTGTTCCGGCGGATCCGGCCGCCGCTGAGGAAGCCACCGACGACGACGTCGCCGCCGGGTCGCGTCCGGCCGCGCGTATCAGGGCCCTCGCCCGTGCCGGAGAGCAGTACGAGCAGCTTGAAGTGGTTACGGGTGTTGAGGGGGACCTTCGGTATGTGCAGGCGGTTGCCGCTGTACCGCAGGCCGGCGCCGGGCCGGGTGAGCATGCCGATCAGGTCGGCCGGGTTGGCGTCCGGTACCTCCACGCCGATGACCGTGCGGCCGGTGAACTCGACGGTCAGGGGTTCCTGGTAGTCCTGCCGGACGATGTCCTTGCTGCCGTCGTTCTCGATCCGCAGCAGGGCCAGCGTGGCGTCGGTGATCTCCTGTTCCTGTCTCAGGAGTCTCAGCTGTACCAGGCTGTGGGCGTCCTGGGGGTTCATGCCGATCGGGGTGTCCATCTGGACGCGGTAGCCGATGCGCTTGCGTCCGGGCAGGAAGCGCTCGACGGCCCACACCACGGCGGTCGCCACGAGTCCGGCCAGGGCCAGGATGGTCTCGGTGTCCGGCATGGGCATGGCAACCTCGCACGGGAGAAGGACTGCGTCCGGAGTGACGTCTGGAGTGATACGTGGCGTGACGTCTGGAGGGATGTGTCGCATGACGTCTGGGGTGACGTGTGGCGTGATGTCTGGGGTGATGCTCGCAATGTAGAGAGGCGCCGCAGCGACAGCACACGCTTCGGCAAGCCTTCACCAGAGGTTCAACCGTCGGCTGTCGGGGACGGCGGAGCCTGGAGCGGCGGTAGGGCCAAGGTCATGGCCGGGGCCGGAGCCGGGGCCATGCCGGGGGGGCGACCAGGGCCGGGGCCCGGATACTCGGTCCGGGACGGGGTCCGGACCGGCGACCAGGGCGGGGCTCGGACCGGCGATCGGGGTGGAACCCGGATCTGTAGACTCCAGAATATGAGGATGAGTGAGGGCGTCGAGTGGGGTCTGCACTGCTGCGTGACGCTGGCCTGGCTCGGCGACGACCGGCCCGTGTCCACCGCGAGGCTGGCCGCCTTCTTCGACCTGCCGACCGCGTATTTGAACAAGCGCCTACAGGCGCTCGTTCGGGCCGGGATCCTCGCCTCGACGCCGGGAGCGCGGGGCGGCTTTCGGCTCGCCCGGCCGCCGGAGACGATCACGCTCATGGACGTGGTGGTCGCGGTCGAGGGGCCGGACGAGGCCTTCCGGTGCATGGAGATTCGACGGCAGGGGGCCGGGGCCGAACTGCCGGAGCGCGACTTCCGGCAGCCGTGCGGTATCGCCACGGCGATGCGTCGGGCGGAGCTGGCCTGGCGCCGTGAGCTGGCGGGACAGACCCTCGCCGACATCCTCGCCGCGGCTCCGGCCGCATCGGCGGACCGTACGCGCCGCTGGTTCGCGCTGGAAAGGACGGGCAGCTGATGGAGGCGCAGGCGGGGACGGGAACGGGGGCGGGGACAGCGCCGGAATCGGGACCGGACGTCGACGGTTATTTGCGGCGGATCGGGGGTGAACGGCCTGCCGTGCCCGACGTCGAGGCGTTGCGGCGGCTGCATCGGCAGCATCTGCGCACCGTGCCGTTCGAGAACCTCTCGATCCATCTCGGTGAGGAGATCGTCCTCACCGAGCAGGCGCTGCTGGACAAGATCGTCCGGAAGCGTCGCGGTGGCTTCTGCTACGAACTCAACGGTGCGTTCGCGATGCTGCTGACCGCGCTGGGGTACGACGCCGAACTGCTGTCCGGGCGGGTTCACGGCCCGGACGGGCGGCTGGGCATCCCGTACGACCACGCGGCCGTACGTGTCCGCACGGCTGACGGGCCGCTGCTGGCCGACGTCGGGTTCGGGCGGCACAGCACGTACCCGCTGCGGCTGGACACGGCCGAGGAACAGGTCGACCCGGGCGGGATCTTCCGCTTCGTGGCGACGGACGAGGGCGACCTCGACGTACTACGGGACGGAGCGCCGCAGTACCGGCTCGAACTGCGACCGCGGGTGCTCGCCGACTTCGAGGCGGGCTGCTGGTGGCAGACGACCTCGCCGAAGGCGCACTTCACGCAGTCGCTGGTCTGCTCGCGGCTGACCGACGACGGTGGGCGGATCACGCTCTCGGACCGTACGTTCGTGAGCACCGCGTCCGATGGCAGCCGGACGGAGCGTGAGATACCCGAGAGTGAGCTGCTCGCCGCCTACCGCACCCACTTCGGCATCAGGCTGGACCGGGCCCCGGTGGCTCCGACATCTCGCGAGGCGTAGCCCTGGGAGGTGTCGGAGCCGCGGTAGGCACAGTCACGCGAGGCACAGTCCCGCCCGCGAGGCCACAGTCCCGCGAGGCATGGGCCTGGGCTGCCTGTCGCCCGCCAGCCATGATCCGACGGCTGTGATCCGCCAGCCATGATCCGCCAGCCGCGATCCGCCAGCTGTGATCCGGCGGCCATGATCCGCCAGCCGTGGTCCGCCAGCCGTGATCCGCCAGCCGTGATCCGGCGGTCGTGATCCGGCGGCCGTGGTCCAGCCATGATCTGACGGAGGTGAGTCGGCGGGCGGGGCAGGTTGCGGCGGGTCGGGTGGTCTGTGCTGCGGGCCGGTGTCGCTCAGGGGCGTGCTCGTGGGCGGGGCTTCGGGCGGGGCCGTTCAGGGGGTGTTCGGCTCGGAGCGTTCCGGTTCCAGCCAGCCTTCGTACTCGGTGGCCAGCTTGTCCAGGGCGGCCGGGTCGCACGTGGACTCGGGGTCCTCCAGGACGACCAGCCACTGGGCGTCCTCGGCGTCGTCCTCGCCGGCCAGGGCGTCCCGGACGAGCTGCGGCTCGTGGGGCACGCCGTACTCCTCGGTCAGTACCTCGGCCACTTCCTCGGCGGCGTCCCGGTCGGGCAGTACCAGTACATGTCGCACATCGCTCACCCCGCCATTCTCCGACAGCGGAGATCGTCCGGCCGGGGTGGTGGTGGCGGCGGTCGTGGGCCGGAGTGTCGGTGGCGCGTGGGATGCTGGTTGGCGATGGCCAGGAAGACAGCAAACGACGATCCCCTCGCCCCCGTCACGATCGCCGTGGGGCAGGAAGAGCTGCTGCTCGATCGTGCGGTGCAGCAGGTGGTGGCGGCAGCTCGGGCCGCGGACGCGGACACCGACGTGCGCGACCTCACCCCCGACCAGCTGCAGCCCGGCACGCTGGCCGAGCTGACCAGCCCGTCGCTCTTCGCCGAGCGCAAGGTCGTGGTCGTGCGCCAGGCGCAGGATCTCTCCGCCGACACGATCAAGGACGTCAAGGCGTACCTCGGGTCGCCGGCCGAGGAGATCACGCTGGTGCTGCTGCACGCGGGCGGCGCCAAGGGCAAGGGGCTGCTGGACGCGGCGCGGAAGGTCGGGGCGCGCGAGGTCGCCTGCCCGAAGATGACCAAGCCCGCCGATCGGCTGTCGTTCGTGCGGGGGGAGTTCCGTACGGTGGGGCGCTCGGCGACGCCGGAGGCGTGCCAGGCGCTGGTCGATGCCATCGGTAGTGACCTGCGGGAGCTGGCGTCGGCGTGTGCGCAGCTCGCGGCGGATGTCGAGGGCACGATCGACGATGCGGTGGTCGCGCGGTACTACACCGGCCGGGCCGAGGCCTCCAGCTTCACGGTGGCCGACCGGGCGGTGGAAGGGCGCGCGGCCGAGGCCCTGGAGGCATTGCGCTGGGCGGTCTCGACCGGCGTCGCGCCCGTAATGATCACCAGTGCGCTGGCGCAGGGTGTCCGCGCTATTGGCAAGCTCGCCTCGGCGCCGCGCGGCGCCCGGCCCGGGGATCTCGCGCGGGAGCTGGGTATGCCGCCGTGGAAGATCGACCGGGTGCGGCAGCAGATGCGCGGCTGGTCGGCGGACGGCGTGGCGGTCGCGCTGCGTGCGGTCGCCGAGGCCGACGCGGGCGTGAAGGGCGGCGGCGACGACCCGGAGTACGCGCTGGAGAAGGCCGTCGTCACGATCGCCCGCGCGGCCCGCTCCCGGCGCTGAGCACGGCCCTGGCGGGCCGGAGACGCCGACGACGGGGGCGCGGGGCGGGGGCCGCGCCGAGCTGGCGCCGGCCAGGCCGGCAGCGGCCAGACCGGCAGCGGCCAGGCCGGCAGCGACCAGGCCGGTAGCGGCCAGGCCGGCAGCGACCAGGCCGGTAGCGACCAGGCCGGCAGCGGCACTGCGGCGGTCATGCCTCCCGGCATGCCGGTGGCCATCCCGGTCGGCCTCGGGGCCTGGGTTCCGGGGTCCCGGGGTCCCGGGCCCCGGAACCCGGAACCCAGGGTTCAGCTCTTCAGCTTCTTGAGGGTTTCTGTGGCACTGGTGCGGAGCATGTCGGCGACCTCTTCGGAGCTGGGGCGGTCGGCGCTGTTGCCGCTGGAGTAGCTGGACCAGGCCGTCTCGTACGTCAGCCAGCCGTCCCGGACGCCGAGCACGACGTACGTGCTCTTGCTGTCGGTGGATTCCTGGCGGCTCACCAGGTACGCCTCGTCGCCGATGCCCTGGACGGGCGTGACCTTGTAGTCGGTCGACGACTCCTGCTCCTCGTACGACCGGTACTGCGCCGCGAACTCGGGGCCCGGGTCGGTCTTCTTGTGCAGGAACGCCTTCGTATAGACGAGATTCGTGGAGTAGTCGTCGCTGCCCGCGTCCTCCGGCACCAGGTCGGCGTTGCACCACATGGAGTCCAGGGCGGGGTCCTGATGGCCGCTGGCCGTCGGGTTCTCGCCCGCGCTGGCCGACGTGCTGCTGTCCTCCATCTTGTAGCGCGCGTCCTCGAACGGCGCCCAGGAGGTCGACCCGCAGAGGTCGGCCTTGTAGGCGTAACCGCGCAGGTCGGGGCTGGGTTCACCGCTGAAGCCACCGGTCGAGAAGACCACGCCGACCCAGACGGCCGAGGCGACGACGGCTCCGCCGATGGCCCAGAGCCAGGCGGGCAGGCCCTTGCCGCCGCCGGAGGCACCGGCCGGGGCGCCGCCGTAGCTCCCGGGCGCGCCGACGGGGGCGCCACCGGACATGGTCGGGGCGCCGTGCGGTGCGGGATAGTCGTAGCCGGCCGGCGGCTGGGCGTACGGGTTCGGCTGCGGCGGCTGACCGTAAGGATTCGCTGCCTGCGGTGCCTGCGGTGCCTGCGGTGCCTGCGGGCCTTGGTGCTGTTGCGGTACCTGGGAGGGCGGCGGTGGTGGGCCCTGAGGCGCCGGTCCCTGGGGAGGCTGTGGCGGCTGCTGGGCGTACGGGTTGGGCTGTTCCCCCGAGTTGGACATGAGCGGCAGGGTATCCGACAGAAATCGGCCACCGCTGCCCTGCCCATGGCCTGGAACGAGGCCGAAGGGCCTGGCCGGAGGGCGGGCGGCAAGTGGGGGCGGTATGAGGTAGCCGGGCTGGACCGAACGCACACCGCCCTTCCCGAGGCCCGTTCCCCGTCCCCTGAACCTCGCACCTCGCACCCCGGACCTCGCACCCTCGTCCCCCCGAACCCCGCCCTCAACGGCAGAAATCCCGCCCTCAACGCCAAAACCCCCGCCCTCAACGCCGAAGACCCCGCCCTCAACGCCGAAGACCCCGCTCGGCCCTGGGGAAGGGCTGGGCGGGGTCTTCGGGATGTTTCCGGTGCGCCGCACCCGCGTGGCGAACGCAGGCCGCGTGCGGCGCGGGGTGCCGGGGAGGAGCGGAGAGAGGGGCCGCTGGGCCCTCACCGGCGGTGAAGCTGGGTGGCTGCCGTGCAGGTCAGGACGGGCCAGGACCTGGAACGGCGGCCGCGAGACCGTGGCGGCCTCGCTGAAGCACTGGAAGGTCAGCCCTTGAGGGACGCGACCTTCTTCGCGAGCGCCGACTTCTTGTTGGCGGCGGCGTTCTTGTGGATGACGCCCTTGCTGACGGCCTTGTCGAGCTTCTTGGCGGCCTCGGCCTGGGCGGTGGTGGCCTTCTGCAGGTCACCGGCCTCCACGGCCTCGCGGGTGCGACGGATCGCGGTCTTCAGAGTCGACTTGACAGCCTTGTTGCGCTGACGAGCCTTCTCGTTGGTCTTGATCCGCTTCATCTGGGACTTGATGTTCGCCACGAAAGAGCCTTTTCAGGTTCGTTGGATTCCGGGTGGGCGAGCCGCAGCTCGTCCGGGACCGGGCTTTCTGCGTGTCGCGTACATGAGAGGGCACGAAACACGGTGGACCAGGCTACCAGCAGGGGGAACGGCCGCCCAAACCGGACCGGAGTCCGTCCGAACCGGACCGGAGAGTCCGCCCGAACCGGACCGCAGTCCGGCCCGAACCGGACCCGCCTCGCGCGGGAGGGGCCCGGAGGGCCCGGCTGTCGTCCCCGCCCTCCGGCCCGCCCGAAACAGTTTGAGGCCGCAGCTCATGGGACGATAGGGAGGACGAAATACCCGAGTCCCGCCTACCGCGTTTTCTGACCCGCGTTCTCTGAATGGACCTCTGCGTGCCCGCGACCCCTACGAACGTGCCGGAGCCGAGCCGTACCGACCCGGCTCTCATCCGTAACTTTTGCATCATCGCGCACATCGACCACGGCAAGTCGACGCTTGCCGACCGGATGCTCCAGCTGACGGGAGTCGTGGAGCAGAGGCAGATGCGCGCGCAGTACCTCGACCGCATGGACATCGAGCGTGAGCGGGGCATCACGATCAAGTCCCAGGCGGTCCGGCTGCCCTGGGCCCGTACGGATGAGGAGAATGGGCAGACTCATATCCTCAACATGATCGACACCCCGGGGCACGTCGACTTCACGTACGAAGTCTCGCGGTCGCTCGCCGCGTGCGAGGGGTGCATCCTGCTCGTCGACGCCGCCCAGGGCATCGAGGCGCAGACCCTCGCCAACCTGTACCTGGCGATGGAGCACGATCTGCAGATCATCCCCGTGCTCAACAAGATCGACCTGCCGGCGGCGCAGCCCGAGAAGTTCGCGGCGGAGCTGGCGAACCTCGTCGGCTGCGAGCCCGAGGACGTGCTGAAGGTCTCGGCGAAGACCGGCGTGGGCGTGGACGAGCTGCTGGACAAGGTCGTGCGGGACGTGCCCGCGCCGGTGGGCGTGAAGGACGCGCCGGCCCGCGCGATGATCTTCGACTCGGTGTACGACGCGTACCGCGGCGTCGTCACGTACGTGAAGGTCGTCGACGGCACGCTCAACAAGCGCGAGCGCATCCGGATGATGTCCACCGGCGCCGCGCACGAGCTGCTGGAGATCGGCACGAACTCGCCGGAGATGAAGGCCGCGGACGGCCTGTCGGTCGGCGAGGTCGGTTACCTGATCACGGGTGTGAAGGACGTCCGGCAGTCCAAGGTGGGTGACACGATCACCCAGCTCAACAAGGGGGCGACGGAGGCGCTCGGGGGCTACAAGGATCCGAAGCCGATGGTGTTCTCCGGGCTGTACCCGCTGGACGGATCGGACTACCCGGAGCTGCGCGAGGCGCTGGACAAGCTGCAGCTGAACGACGCGGCGCTGGTGTACGAGCCGGAGACCTCGGCCGCGCTGGGCTTCGGCTTCCGCGTCGGCTTCCTCGGCCTGCTGCACCTGGAGGTCATCCGGGAGCGGCTGGAGCGCGAGTTCGGGCTGGAGCTCATCGCGACCGCGCCGAACGTGATCTACGGCGTGACCATGGAGGACGGCACCGAGCACGAGGTGACCAACCCCAGCGAGTTCCCCACCGGAAAGATCGCGGAGGTGCAGGAGCCGGTCGTCCGGGCCACGATCCTGACGCCGAGCGAGTTCATCGGCGCCGTCATGGAGCTCTGCCAGAACCGCCGCGGCAACCTCCTCGGCATGGACTACCTGTCCGAGGACCGGGTCGAGATCCGGTACACCCTGCCGCTCGCCGAGGTCGTCTTCGACTTCTTCGACCAGCTCAAGTCCAAGACCCGCGGTTACGCGTCGCTGGACTACGAGCCCACCGGCGAGCAGGTCGCCGACCTGGTCAAGGTCGACATCCTGCTGCACGGCGACCAGGTCGACGCGTTCTCCGCGATCTGCCACAAGGACAAGGCGTACGCGTACGGCGTCCGCCTGGTCTCCAAGCTGCGCGAGCTGATCCCGCGGCAGGCCTTCGAGGTGCCGGTGCAGGCCGCCATCGGCAGCCGGGTGATCGCCCGCGAGACCATCCGCGCCATCCGCAAGGACGTCCTCGCCAAGTGCTACGGCGGCGACATCTCCCGTAAGCGGAAGCTGCTGGAGAAGCAGAAGGAAGGCAAGAAGCGGATGAAGATGGTGGGAAGTGTGGAGGTTCCGCAAGAGGCCTTCATCGCGGTCCTGTCCTCGGACTCCGACGGTGACTCCAAGGGCAAGAAGTAACGCCGCAGAGTGATCGCCGCGCGTCGGCGGGGCACCGCTGAGCGGTGCAGGGCGTCCGTTCCCGGTCGGGGCGGGCGCCCTGCGCTTTTCGGCCCCGCCGCCGGTCATCGGGTGCGCGCCGGCCTGCTGGAGAGTTCCTTCGGTCCGATTCGGGCGAAGTGTCGAGAAGGGTGACGCCGGTCACCTACCGTGAGTGCGTGAGCGCTCACCCTCGGGTGGCCGCGGGTCGGTTCGGGCGTCGGCGCGCGGGGGAAGACGGCTCTGAGGGCCGTCGTGCGGGGGCGCCACGCAGGCCGGCGCACACCGATCGGTCACAAGGTGAACGAGTGTGAGGCAGGCCCTTACATGGGGGCGCCACGCGCTCTAGTCTGATCCTGCTCGAAGGTTACTCGCGAGTCACCAGCAATGAAGCGGGCCCCGGAGGAACACGTGACGGACAGCCAGTCGTTGATCGAGAACCGGCCACCTTCCGTGGCGACGCTCTTCCTGGAGCGGGTCGCGGCCACCCCCGAGGGCGAGGCCTACCGGTATCCCGTGCCCCCTGCCTCAGGCCAGGGGCCGGACGACTGGAAGTCGCTCACCTGGGCCGAGGCCGCACAGCGCGTGTACGCCACCGCCGCCGGCCTCATCGAGCTGGGCGTGGGCCCCGAGGAGCGGGTCGCGCTGGCCTCCAGTACGCGGGTGGAGTGGATCCTCGCCGACCTCGGCGTGCTCTGCTCGGGCGCGGCCACCACGACCGTGTACCCCAGCACCAACGCCGACGAGACGGCGTACATCCTCGCCGACTCCGGCAGCCGGATCATGATCGCCGAGGACGCCGCGCAGCTGGCCAAGGCCCGTGAGTGCCGCGCCGACCTGCCGGACCTCGCGCACGTCATCGTCATCGACGAGGCGGCGGCCGTACCGGCCGAGGGCGACCCCGAGGGCTGGGTGCTCTCGCTCGCCGAGCTGGAGAAGCGCGGCGCCGCCTACCTGGAGAAGAACCCCAGCTGCGTGAAGGAGCGGGTCGCCGCGCTCCGCGCCGACCAGCTGGCCACGCTGATCTACACCTCCGGTACGACGGGCCGTCCCAAGGGCGTCCGGCTGCCGCACGACTGCTGGTCGTACATGGCCCGCGCGATCCAGGCGACCGGCCTGGTCAACGAGGAGGACGTGCAGTACCTCTGGCTGCCGCTGGCGCACGTCTTCGGCAAGGTCCTCACCGCGGGCCAGATCGCCCAGGGGCACGTCATCGCCGTGGACGGCCGGGTCGACAAGATCATCGAGAACCTGCCGGTCGTCCGGCCGACCTACATGGCCGCCGTGCCGCGGATCTTCGAGAAGGTCTACAACGGCGTGGCCGCCAAGGCCCGCGAGGGCGGCGGCGCCAAGTACAAGATCTTCCAGTGGGCGGCCGGCGTCGCCCGCGAGTACGCCAAGGTCTCGCAGGACAACTTCCGGCGCACCGGCAACGCCTCGGTGCCGTTCGGGCTCGCCGCCAAGCACCAGGTCGCCGACAAGCTGGTGTACGCCAAGCTGCGCGAGGCGTTCGGCGGGCGGCTGCGCGCCGCGGTCTCCGGCTCGGCGGCGCTCGCGCCCGAGATCGGCTACTTCTTCGCCGGCGCCGGCATCCACATCCTGGAGGGCTACGGCCTGACCGAGTCCAGCGCGGCCAGCTTCGTGAACCCCGGCGAGGCGTACCGCACCGGCACGGTCGGCAAGCCGCTGCCCGGTACCGAGGTGCGGATCGCCGAGGACGGCGAGATCCTGCTGCGCGGCCCCGGCATCATGCAGGGCTACCACGGGCTGCCGGAGAAGACGGCCGAGGTGCTGGAGTCCGACGGCTGGTTCCACACCGGCGACATCGGCGAGCTGTCTGCCGACGGCTACCTGCGGATCACCGACCGCAAGAAGGACCTGATCAAGACCTCCGGCGGCAAGTACATCGCGCCCGCCGAGGTCGAGGGCCAGTTCAAGGCGGTCTGCCCGTTCGTCTCCAACGTCCTCGTGCACGGCGCCAACCGGAACTTCTGCACGGCGCTCATCGCCCTGGACGAGCCGACCATCCTCACCTGGGCCAAGGAGCACGGCCTCGCGGGCAAGGACTACGCCGCCGTGGTCGCCACCGAGCAGGTCCGCGAGCTGATCGACGGATACGTCGAGCGGGTCAACGAAGGGCTGCAGCGCTGGCAGCAGATCCGCAAGTTCCGCATCCTGCCGCGCGACCTGGACATCGAGCACGGCGAGGTCACGCCCAGCCTCAAGGTCAAGCGCCCGGTCGTCGAGCGGACCTTCAAGGACCTGCTGGACGACATGTACGCGGGGACCCGCGAGTCCTGAGCCGCGCCGCGCGCCGGGGGCCGGGGGCCGCCCGTACGGTGGCGGGCCCCGGCGCGGCCGGCGTCACGGGCGTCCGTGGCGCAGCGCCCGTACCGTTTCCTCCAGTGCGGCCATCCGTGCGTGCAGCTCGCCGGCCTCCAGCTGGTCGCTGGTGGCCAGCGCCTCCTCCATGGCGGCGATACGGTCCGCCAGCTCCTCCATGCGGTCCCGGTCCTGCTGGCGCAGCCTGCGCAGCTGGCGGCTCTTCTGGTGCAGTTCGAGGAACACCTTCACCTTGGCGCGGAGCACCCAGGGGTCGAAGGGTTTGGTGAGGTAGTCGGCCGCTCCGGTGGAATAGCCGCGGAAGGCGAAGCCGGAGTCGGCGTCCGTCCCGGTCAGGAAGATGATCGGGATGTGCTTGGCCTGGTCGAGCCGCTTGATGTTGGTGGCGGTCTCGAAGCCGTCCATGCCGGGCATCAAGATGTCCAGCAGGACCACCGCGAAATCTTGCCTGAGCAGTGCTTTCATCGCTTCCTCGCCGGACCGCGCGCGGACAAGCGGTTCACCGAGTGAGCGCAGCACGGCTTCCAGCGCGGCGAGGTTCTCTTCCATGTCGTCGACGAGGAGGATCCCCGCCCGGTCGTCGCTGTGGGTGCTGGTGACGTGGGTCATGACTGGCCTTCTGAACTGGTGTGCTCCTACGGACTTAGGTCTTCTTCGCCCCTGCCGGCCGCTTCCTTCGGAGCCGTTTCGTCTTCCCGGCCCGCGGGTGGCCCGGCGTCGGAGGACGGCGCGGGCGCGCGGTACTTGGAGAGCAGATCGACCGCGACGTTCAGCAGCCGGTCCACGTCGAGGGGCTTGGGGAGATAGTCGTTGGCGCCTGTCTCCAGGGACTTCTCGCGGTCGCCCGGCATCGCCTTGGCCGTGAGGACGACGACCGGGAGATCGGCGTACCGGGGCGTGCGCCGGATGGCGCGGATCGTTTCGTACCCGTCCATTTCCGGCATCATGATGTCCATCAGCACGAAGTCGATGCCGGGGTTCTTGCCGAGCATCTCGATCGCCTCGCGGCCGTGCTCGGCGTAGATCACGCGCATGCCGACCCGGCTGAGGACGTTCGTCAGCGCGAAGGCGTTGCGGATGTCGTCGTCGACGACCAGCGCCTGCGCGCCCGACAGCAGCTCGCCGGTGGCGCCCTTGGCCCACTGCTCCACATTGGAGACGGCGGGCCAGGAGCCCTCCTCCGGGGACCCGCCGGGCGTGGGGACCAGCGGCTGGGGGAGCTCCGGCGGCGCGTCGGCGACCGCTTCCTCGGCGGGGGCGGGGGCGGGCGGCTGCTCGACGGCCTCCGCGGTGCCCCGGCACCTGATGGGGATGCGGAAGACGAAGGTGGAACCGGCGCCGGGCTCACTCGCGGCCGTGAGGACGCCACCCAGCAGGCCCGCTATCTCCCTGCTGATGGACAGCCCGAGGCCCGTGCCGCCGTACTTCCGGTTGGTCGTGCCGTCCGCCTGCTGGAACGCTTCGAAGATGACCGGCAGCTTCTCGGCCGCGATGCCGATGCCGGTGTCGGTGACCGTGAAGGTGACGGTCTCGTCGGCCGCCACGTCCACCCGCAGATCGATCTTGCCCTTGGGGGTGAACTTCAGGGCGTTGGAGAGGAGGTTCCGCAGCACCTGCTTGATCCGCTTCTCGTCGCTGTAGAGCTCCTTGGGCACGGCTTCGGTCACCGAGACCTCGAAGGCCAGGCCGCGGTCCAGGGTGAGCGGGCGGAACGTGTCGTGGACGTAGTTGAGCAGTTTGATCAGCGGGACCCGGGCAGGGAAGACGTCCATCCGGCCGGCCTCGATCTTGGAGAGGTCGAGGATGTCGTTGATCAGCTGGAGCAGTTCGGAGCCGGAGCGGTGGATCATCGCCGCGCTCTCCACCTCGTGCCGGCTGAGGTGGCCGTGCTCGTTGTCGATGAGCATCTGGGCGAGGATCAGCAGCGAGTTCAGCGGATTGCGCAGCTCGTGCGACATGTTCGCGAGGAACTCCGTCTTGTACCGCGAGGAGCTGGCCAGCAGCGCGGCCTTCTCCTCCAGCGCGGCGTTGGAGCGCTGCAGCTCGGCCTGGCGGCGCTGCAGCTCGCCCGTGCGCTCCTGGAGCTGCCGGGCCAGCCGCTGGGACTCGCTGAGCAGCGATTCCGTACGGGAGTTGGCGACGATGGTGTTGATCGCGACGCCGATGGTGTTCACGAACTGGTCGAAGAAGGCGAGGTGGACGTCGGAGAAGCGGGAGAAGGACGCCAGCTCGATCACACCGAGGGTCTGGTCCTCGAAGAGCACGGGGATGATCACGACGGTGGTCGGGGCCGCCTCGCCGAGCCCGGAGTCGACCTTGATGTAGTCGGCGGGCACCTCCTCCACCAGGATGCGCTTCTTCTCGATGGCCGCCTGACGCACCAGGCCGTGGCCGTGCGAGCCCGGGGTGTCGATGCTGGCGTCGTGCGCCGAGCCGTACCCCGCGATGAAGTCCAGGCGCAGCTCGTCGGTCTCCGAGCTGGCCAGGAAGAACGCGCCGTACTGCGCGTTCACCAGCGGCGTCAGCTCGCGCAGGATCAGGTCGGCGACCTCCACCAGGTCGCGGTGGCCCTGCATCAGGCCGGCGAGCCGGGCGAGGTTGGCGTCCAGCCAGTCCTTGGCGCGGGTGGTCTCGCGGAGGTTGGAGACCATCATGTTGATGTTGTTCTTGAGCTCGTCGACCTCGCCGCGGGCCTCGACCGTGACGTTGCGCGTCATGTCCCCGGAGGCCACCGCGCTGGTCACCTCGGCGATCGCGCGTACCTGGGTGGTGAGGTTCAGCGCCAGTTCGTTGACGCTGGTGGTGAGGGACTTCCACGTGCCGTAGACGCCCTCGACCCGGGCCTGGCCGCCGAGCTGGCCCTCGCTGCCCACCTCGCGGGCCACCCGCGTCACCTCGGAGGCGAACGAGGACAGCGTGTCCACCATGGTGTTGAGCGTGGTCTTCAACTCCAGGATCTCGCCGCGCGCATCCACGTCGATCTTCTGCGACAGATCACCCTGCGCCACGGCGGTCGCCACGAGGGCGATGTTGCGTACCTGAGTGGTGAGGTTGGAGGCCATGAAGTTGACGTTGTCGGTGAGGTCCTTCCAGACCCCGGACGCGCCGCGGACCTGCGCCCGGCCGCCGAGATTGCCCTCCGTGCCGACCTCGCGGGCCACCCGCGTCACCTCGTCGGCGAAGGCGCGCAGCTGGTCGACCATGCCGTTGACGGTCTCCTTCACCTCCAGGATCTCGCCACGCGCGTCCACCGAGATCTTCTTCGACAGGTCGCCGTCCGCGACCGCGGTGGTGACCTGGGCGATGTTGCGTACCTGGGAGGTGAGATTGGAGGCCATGAAGTTGACGTTGTCGGTGAGGTCGTTCCAGACCCCGGACGCGCCGCGGACCTGCGCCTGACCGCCGAGGTTGCCCTCCGTGCCGACCTCGCGGGCCACCCGGGTGACCTCGTCGGCGAAGGCGGAGAGCTGGTCGACCATCGTGTTGATCGTCGTCTTCAGCTCCAGGATCTCGCCCTTGGCCTCCACCGTGATCTTTTTGCCGAGGTCGCCCTCCTTCACCGCCGTCGCCACAAGGGCGATGTTGCGGACCTGGGTGGTGAGGTTGTCCGCCATGAAGTTGACGCTGTCGGTGAGGTCCTTCCACATCCCCGACACCCCGCGCACCTGCGCCCGGCCGCCGAGCCGCCCGTCCGTACCGACCTCCCTGGCCACCCGGGTGACCTCGTCGGCGAACGCGGAGAGCTGGTCGACCATCGCGTTCACGGTCTCCTTGAGCTCCAGGATCTCGCCGCGCGCGTCGACCGTGATCTTCTGGCTGAGGTCACCGTTGGCCACCGCCGTGGTCACCTGGGCGATGTTGCGTACCTGGGAGGTGAGGTTGGAGGCCATGAAGTTGACGTTGTCGGTCAGGTCCTTCCAGACCCCGGAGACCCCGGGCACCTGCGCCCGGCCGCCGAGCCGCCCCTCGGTACCGACCTCCCTGGCCACCCGGGTGACCTCGTCGGCGAACGCGGAGAGCTGGTCCACCATCGTGTTGACCGTCAGCTTCAGCTCCAGCAGCTCGCCGGTCGCCTCGACCGTCACCTGACGCGTCAGATCACCGCGCGCCACCGCCGTCGTCACCGCCGCGATGTCCCGGACCTGCGCGGTCAGCCGCGCGGCCATCGTGTTGACCGCCTCCGTGACGTCCCGCCAGCTCCCGGACAGCCCGCCGACCTTGGCCCGGCCGCCCAGCCGCCCTTCGTTGCCCGACTCCCGGGCCACCCGCGTGACCTCACCGGTGAACAGCGAGAGCTGATCGACCATGGAGTTCACCGCGCGGCCCAGCTGGCAGCGGTCGCCGCGCAGCCTGCGATGGCCGTCGTGCAGCTCCACGCGCTGCGTCAGATCACCGCCCGCCACGGCGTTCAGCACTTTCGTCGCCTGGGCGGCGGGGAAGACCAGGGCGTCGATGATGTCGTTGGTCGCGAGCACGGAGGTGACCCACGTGCCCTGACCGGGGCTGGCCGCCATCCGCTCGTCCAGCCGTCCCTGCCGGATCAGGTCCGAGCGGAGCCGTACCAGTTCGTCGGAGTGATGCTGCGTACGGATGACGATGTCGTTGAACGCCCCGTGCAGATCGGCGAGGACGCCGTCGTGCGCCACGGAGAGCCGGGCACGGAAATTTCCTGAGGACATCGAGAGGAGTGCGGAGAGCAGCGGCTTGAGGTCGGCTGCGCGCACCCAGTCGGTGCCTGCCTCCTGCGGAACGCGGGGCACTGCGGAATCCACCGACATAACGACCCACTTCAGTAACTCGGTGCGAATGGGTGAGCTCAGTCTGTCACCCTGGCGATGGCGCAATCGGCGCTATTGCGGAACTGCTCGGGAGTGCTCAATGGGGACGACAACTCCGTCGGAAACCGACGTGGTGCGCAGGCGGACCGGGGCGCGGCCCGACGCCCTGCCCGTCCGGGAGCGCACCGGGCCCGCGGGCGACACGGCGGGTGGTCGACAACGCGCCGACGGCGCGTCCGCGGACGAGGGCTCCCGTACCGTCGGGCTGCCCGGCTCACCCATCGCGGCGCGCGCCGCCCGGCAGTTCGTCCGTACGACGCTGACCGACTGGACCACCCGCGAGCTGCCCGGCGCGCAGTACCTCACCGAACGCCTCGCCGACGAGGCCGAGCTGCTCGTGAGCGAGCTGGTCACCAACGCCGTCGTGCACGCCGGGACCGCCGTCGAGCTGCTCTGCCGGGTGGACGAGGACGGCCCGCACACCGCCGTGGTCGTCGAGGTCTCCGACCACCACCCGGCCCGCCCCGTGCGCGGCCGGCACGACGCCGTCACCGCCGAGGGCGCGGGGCGCGGACTGCAGCTGGTCGGCGCGCTGGCCGACGCCTGGGGCATCACCTACCGGCGCACGCTGAAGACCGTGTGGTTCCGGGTGACGGCGGACTCACCGGAGACGGTGTACGAACCGCCGGTGGAGGTCTTCGACGCGGACCGGGCGGGGCCGGGCGGGCAGGCCACCGTCCTGATGTCGCCCGGGCCGCAGCGGGCCGCGCTGCGCCGCTGCGAGGTCGAGCGGCTCAACCACGGCGCGCTGTCCTTCCTCGCCGAGGCCTCCGACCTGCTCAGCGGGCAGCTGGACGCGGACCAGGTGGCCGCGCTGGTCGCGCAGCTGATCGTGCCGCGGATGGCCGACTGGTGCGCGGTGTGGCTGGACGACGGCGGGGACGCCGGCGTGCCCCGCCTGGCCCGCGTCTGGCACGCCACGGAGAGCCGCATCGACGGCCTGCGCGAGCTGCTGGTGAAGGACCCGCCGGTGCTGACCGGCCGGGGCGCCGACGGCCAGAGCACCGGCGCCGGGCCCTGGCCGTGGCCCGGCGAGCCCAGCGGCTTCGGCTCCGGCGGCGCGGCCCTGGCCTGCCCGCTGGTCTCGGGCGTCCGCCGGCACGGCACGCTGCTGATCGGCCGGGCCGGCCTCGTGCGCTTCCCCGACGAGGTGGTCTCGCTGATCGAGGACCTGGCGGGCCGGGTGGCCCGGGCCATCGCCACCGCCGACGCCTACAGCCGCCAGGAGCGCATCAGCCGGGTGCTGCAGCGCAGGCTGCTGCCGGGCCGGCGCGCCGACGTGCCGGGCGTCGCCTCGGCCGTCGTGTACGAACCGCGCGAGGGCGCCTGGGCCGGCGGCGACTTCTGGGACCTCTTCCAGGCGGGCCCGGGCCGCTGGTGCTTCATGCTCGGCGACGTCTGCGGCAGCGGCCCGGAGGCGGCCGCCGTCACCGGCCTGGCCCGCCCGGTGCTGCGGCTGCTGGCCCGCGAGGGGTACGGCGTCGGCGAGGTGCTGGACCGGCTGAACCGCACGGTCGCGATGGAGGCCGCCGACTCCGTCGCCGCGGTGGCCGCCGCGGTGGTCGAGGCCGGCTCCGAGACGGAGTCGCAGCCCGGCTACCGGGAGGAGAGCGAGCAGGCACGCTTCCTCTCCCTCCTCTACGGCGAGATCGTGCCGCACGAGGGCGGTGGCGGCGGCGCCCGCTGCACGATCGCCAGCGCCGGTCACCCCCTGCCGCTGGTCCTCGGCACGGACGGCACGGTCCGCGCGGTCGCCGGGCCGCAGATGCTGCTCGGCGTCCTGGAGGACACGGCGTACGAGAGCGAGTCCTTCGATCTCGCGCCAGGGGAGACGCTGCTGTGCGTCACCGACGGCGTGACCGAGCGCCGCGCGGGCGGGCTGCTCTTCGACGACGAGGACGGCCTCGTGCGGGCCCTCGCGGAGTGCGCGGGGCTGGGCGCGGACGGCGTCGCCGAGCACCTCAGGAGCCGGGTGCACGCCTTCGCGCCGACCCCGCCCGACGACGACCTGGCACTGCTGGTCCTCCAGGCGGTACGGCCGTAGCCCCCGCGGCGGAAGGCGGCACTCCCCGAGTACCGGACAATGGATCCATGCCTTCTGCACTCCCCGACGGTGAGCCCCTGCCCGAGGACGGGGCGCTGCCCGCCTCCGCCCTGGCCGGAGCGGGCGAGCGGCCCCTCGGGTTCTATCTGCACGTGCCGTACTGCGCGACCCGCTGCGGCTACTGCGACTTCAACACCTACACCGCGAACGAACTGCGCGGCTCCGGCGGCGCCCTCGCCTCCCGCGAGAACTACGCGGACACGCTGATCGAGGAGATCCGCCGGGCCCGCAAGGTCCTCGGCGCTGACCCCCGCCGGGTCGAGACGGTCTTCGTCGGCGGCGGCACGCCCACCCTCCTCCCGGCCGCCGACCTCTCCCGCATGCTCGCCGCCATCCGCGACGAATTCGGCTTCACGCCGGACGCGGAGATCACCACCGAGGCGAACCCGGAGTCCGTCGACCCGCGCTACCTCGCCGAGCTCCGCGCCGGCGGCTTCAACCGGATCTCCTTCGGCATGCAGAGTGCCCGGCAGCACGTCCTGAAGATCCTCGACCGCACGCACACCCCGGGCCGCCCCGAAGCCTGCGTGGCCGAGGCCCGCGCCGCCGGCTTCGACCACGTCAACCTCGACCTGATCTACGGCACGCCCGGCGAGTCCGACGACGACTGGCGGGCCTCCCTGGACGCGGCGGTCGGCGCCGGCCCCGACCACGTGTCCGCGTACGCGCTCATCGTCGAGGAGGGCACCCAGCTCGCCCGCCGCATCCGCCGCGGCGAGGTCCCGATGACGGACGACGACGAGCACGCCGACCGCTACCTCATCGCCGAGGAGACCCTGACCGCCGCGGGCTTCAGCTGGTACGAGGTCTCCAACTGGGCCACGTCCGAGCCGGCCCGCTGCCGCCACAACGAGCTGTACTGGACCGGCGCCGACTGGTGGGGCGCGGGCCCCGGCGCGCACAGCCACGTCGGCGGCGTCCGCTGGTGGAACGTGAAGCACCCGGGTGCGTACGCGCAGGCCCTCGCGGAGGGCCGCACACCCGGCGCCGGCCGCGAGGTCCTCGCCGCCGAGGACCGCCGCGTCGAGCGCATCCTCCTGGAACTGCGGCTGGCGGCGGGCTGCCCCTTGGAGCTGCTGCGCCCGGCGGGCCTCGCGGCGGCGGAGAAGGCCCTCTCCGACGGCCTCCTGGACCCCGGCCCGTACGAGGCCGGACGTGCCGTGCTGACACTGCGGGGGCGGCTGCTGGCGGACGCGGTGGTGCGGGATCTGGTGGACTGATCACTCGCGGGAGTGAATCGTGTGCTTTCCCTGCGGACGGGCCTACGCTGGTGCCTAGGTTGCTGTCGTATCTGGACGATGGCGTGCAGCGGAGGACCACGGAGATGACAGCTGTGGAGGACCGGCCGATCACTCACCCCCTCGTCGCGTTCTTCGAGGAACTTGAGGTTCCCGAGGGATTCAAGGCGGAGCTCCTGCGGGGGGAAATTGTGATGATGGCCGGGCCGGATCTGGTGCACAACCGGATCGTGCTGAGGGTTCTGCGGCAGATCCCGGAGCAGAGGTGGGACTGCCTCCAGACACAGGACATCGACCTGCTGAGCGAGACCAGTGAGCCGCAGCCGGACCTCGTCGTGCTGGATCGCGACGCCGGGCCGGAATCGGGCCGACTGCTGCCGGCCGGGGTGGTCACGATGCTGGTCGAGGTCGTCTCCAAGAGCAGTGTCGAACGCGACTACGGTGTCAAGCGTTCGATCTACGCCGCAGGCAAGATTCCTGCTTACCTGATCGTCGACCCGATCATGGGCCAGTGCGTCCTGCTCACCGAGCCGACCGGCAGTGGCGAGGACGCCGACTACACGGTGCAGCGCATCACCAAGTTCGGCGACCCCGTGCCGCTGGACCTGCTCGGCGTCGAGTTGGACACCAGCAAGTTCCAGCGGCTCCCCGGCGTCAGGCCCCACTCCCGGCCGTAACAAAGTCGATCAGCTCCTCCACCCGTCCCAGCAGCGCCGGCTCCAGGTCCTTGTACGACCGCACCGAGCCGAGGATGCGCAGCCACGCGGCCCCCGTGTTCTCCGGCCAGCCGAGCGCCCGGCAGACGCCCGTCTTCCAGTCCTGGCCGCGCGGGACCGACGGCCAGGCCGGGATACCGACGGACGCCGGCTTCACGGCCTCCCAGATGTCGATGTACGGATGGCCGACGACGAGGACGTTCGCGTCCGTGACCGAGGCCGCGATGCGGGACTCCTTCGAACCCGGTACCAGGTGGTCCACGAGGACGCCGAGGCGGGCGTCCGGCCCCGGGGAGAAGGACCGGACGATCGAGGGAAGATCGTCGACGCCCTCCAGGTACTCCACCACCACGCCCTCGATGCGCAGGTCGTCCCCCCACACCCGCTCCACCAGCTCCGCGTCGTGGCGGCCCTCGACGTAGATGCGGCCGGCGCGGGCGACCCGGGCGCGGGCGCCGGGGACGGCGAGGGAGCCGGAGGCGGTGCGCTGCGGACCCTGGGGGCGTGCGGGTGCGGCAGAGGGGCGTACGAGCGTGACGACCTTGCCCTCCAGGAGGAAGCCGCGGGGCGTCATCGGGAAGACCCGGTGTTTGCCGAAGCGGTCCTCCAGGGTGACCGTCGGGCCCTCGGCGGTCTTCTCGCAGCGGATGACGGCCCCGCAGAAGCCGGTCGTGACCTCTTCGACGACGAGATCGGGCTCGGCGGGCACCTCGGGCGCGGGACGCTGCTTCTTCCACGGCGGGGTCAGGTCGGGCCCGTACTGTCTGCTGCGCATTCGACAGACGATATGCGGGGCGGGCGTCCCCCGGGCGGGCTAGTGGGGCGACACGCCGAAGCGGCGGGCCAGCTCGTCGCGCTGGGCGCGGACGAAGCGGGCATCCACGACGGCGCCGTGCCCCGGGACGTACCGCGCGTCCTCGCCGCCGAGGGACAGCAGCCGGTCCAGCGCCGCCGGCCAGCAGGCGGGCAGCGCATCGGGCCCGGCCTGCGGTTCACCCGACTCCTCGACCAGGTCACCACAGAAGACGACCTCCGGCTCGTCCGGCCCGCACCGCACGCAGACCGCCAGGTCGTGCGCGGTGTGCCCGGGCCCGATGTTCGCCAGCAGGACGCGGCGGTCGCCCAGGTCGAGGGTGCGCTCCCCGCAGACCGCGTGGTCGGGGACCACCAGGGTGTCCACGGCCACCGCCGTCGCCTCCGGGTCGGCCCCGTTCCGTACCGCGTCGCCGGCCAGCGCCTCCGGCTCGCGCCGCAGCAGCTCGCCCAGCCCGGTCGCCCCGAAAACCGTCACGCCCGCGAACGCCGCGGTGCCCAGCACATGATCGAAATGCGGATGCGTGAGGACGATGTGGGTCACCTCACGGCCCAGGACGTCGCGCACCTGACGGCGCAGCTCGGCGCCCTCGCGCAGCCCGGACCCGGTGTCGATCAGGAGGACGCCGGTGGTGCCGGCCACTACTCCCACGGTGGCGTCCCAGCCCGGCAGCCGGCGTCGCGCGACCCCGTCCGCAAGCCGCTCCCACCCTGCCTCTTCCCAAGTCGTGCGCATACCGCGACGCTAGCCCGTATACCGGGAAATCGCCCGCGGTCGCCCGGCTGACCTGGGCCGATCCCGGGGACACGGACCGGCCTCGGCGCGATACGGTGGCCCGCCGGGCGGCGAGCCGTGTCGCCCGGCCTTGCCCCGGCCGTGCTACCCGGCCGTACACTGGACGGGGTTTGGCACTCGGACAGGGCGAGTGCCAGGGGTGGCCACCGGGCCGCCCCGGACGGACGGCCGTGAACGGCTCGGCAAGAGCGTGGGACTGGAGGTGTGCGCGATGCTCAGCGAACGCAGACTCGAAGTGCTGCGTGCCATCGTCCAGGACTACGTCGGCACCGAGGAGCCGGTCGGCTCCAAGGCGCTCACGGAGCGCCACCAGCTCGGCGTCTCGCCGGCCACCGTCCGCAACGACATGGCCGCGCTGGAGGAGGAGGGCTTCATCGCCCAGCCCCACACCAGCGCCGGCCGCATCCCCACCGACAAGGGCTACCGCCTCTTCGTCGACAAGCTGGCGGCCGTCAAGCCGCTCTCCGGCCCCGAGCGCCGGGCGATCCACAGCTTCCTCGACAGCGCGGTGGACCTCGACGACGTCGTGGCCCGTACGGTGCGGCTGCTCGCGCAGCTGACCCGGCAGGTCGCGGTGGTGCAGTACCCCTCGCTGACCCGGTCCACCGTCCGGCACGTGGAACTGCTCTCGCTGGCCCCGGCCCGGCTGATGCTCGTCCTGATCACCGACACGGGGCGGGTCGAGCAGCGCATGATCGACTGCCCCGCGCCGTTCGGCGAAACGTCTCTGGCGGACCTGCGGGCGCGGCTCAACAGCCGTGTCGTGGGGCGCCGGTTCACCGACGTGCCGCAACTGGTGCAGGACCTTCCCGAGTCCTTCGAGACGGAGGACCGGGGCACGGTCTCGACAGTGCTGTCGGTGTTGCTGGAGACTCTGGTGGAGGAGACCGAGGAGCGGCTGATGATCGGCGGAACCGCCAATCTCACGCGCTTCGGTCATGATTTCCCGCTGACGATCCGGCCGGTGCTGGAAGCACTTGAGGAGCAGGTCGTGCTTCTCAAGCTGCTGGGAGAGGCCAAGGATTCGAGCATGACCGTGCGTATCGGGCATGAGAACGCTCACGAAGGCCTCACTTCCACATCGGTCGTCGCCGTCGGCTACGGTTCGGGCGACGAGGCAGTCGCCAAACTCGGCGTGGTCGGACCGACCCGCATGGACTACCCCGGAACGATGGGAGCGGTACGCGCAGTGGCACGTTACGTCGGACAGATCCTGGCGGAGTCGTAAGTGGCCACGGACTACTACGCGGTCCTCGGCGTCAGCCGCGACGCCTCGCAGGACCAGATCAAGAAGGCTTTCCGGCGGCTGGCGCGCGAGCTGCACCCGGACGTGAACCCGGATCCCAAGACCCAGGAGCGGTTCAAGGAGATCAACGCCGCTTACGAGGTGCTGTCGGACCCGCAGAAGAAGCAGGTCTACGACCTCGGCGGCGACCCGATGTCCCAGGGCGGCGGCGCCGGCGGGGCCGGCGGCTTCGGCGCGGGCTTCGGCAACTTCTCCGACATCATGGACGCGTTCTTCGGCACGGCGTCGCAGCGCGGGCCGCGCTCGCGCACCCGCCGCGGCCAGGACGCCATGATCCGGCTGGACGTGGAGCTGCACGAGGCCGCGTTCGGTACGACCAAGGACATTCAGGTCGACACCGCCGTGGTGTGCACGACCTGCTCCGGCGAGGGCGCCGCGCCCGGCACCTCCGCGCAGACCTGTGACATGTGTCGCGGGCGCGGTGAGGTCTCGCAGGTCACCCGGTCCTTCCTGGGCCAGGTCATGACCTCGCGGCCCTGCCCGCAGTGCCAGGGCTTCGGCACGGTCGTGCCGACCCCGTGCCCCGAGTGCGCGGGCGACGGCCGCATCCGGTCCCGCCGCACGCTCACGGTCAAGATCCCGGCCGGCGTGGACAACGGCACCCGCATCCAGCTCGCGGGCGAGGGCGAGGTCGGCCCCGGCGGCGGTCCGGCCGGTGACCTGTACGTGGAGATCCACGAGGTCGCGCACCCGGTGTTCCAGCGGCGCGGCGACGACCTGCACTGTACGGTCACGATCCCGATGACCGCGGCGGCGTTGGGTACGAAGTGCCCGCTGGAGACGCTGGACGGCGTACGCGACGTCGACATCCGGCCCGGCACCCAGTCCGGCCAGTCCATCCCGCTGCACGGCTGCGGCATCACGCACCTGCGGGGCGGCGGCCGCGGCGACCTGGTCGTCCACGTCGAGGTCCAGACCCCGACCAAGCTCGACCCGGAGCAGGAGGAACTGCTCTCGCGCCTCGCCAAGCTCCGCGGCGAAGAACGCCCCACGGGCCAGTTCCAGCCGGGCCAGCAGGGCCTGTTCTCGCGCCTGAAGGATGCGTTCAACGGGCGGTAGGCGGCTTGTCGGGGGTCCGGGGGTTGTTCCCCCGGGCAGGCACGGTCAGCCGGGCCAGCAGGGCCTGTTCTCGCGCCTGAAGGACGCGTTCAACGGGCGGTAGTCGGTGTGCCGGTGGTCCGGGGTTGTTCCCCGGGTGAGCACGGCAACGGGCGCCGGGCGGCTTGCCGGGGCGCCGGAAGGACACAGTCGCGGCACGGCCGCCCCGATTCGGGGGGCGGCCGTGACGCGTGACACGATGTGGGCATGCCCACCGCGCTGACCGAGCTGAGCGCTCACCCGATCGTGCAAGCTCCCATGGCCGGCGGCGCCTCGTGTCCCGAGCTGGCCGCCGCCGTCGGCGCGGCCGGCGGCCTGGGTTTCCTCGCCGCCGGGTACAAGACCGCCGACGGCATGCGCCAGGAGATCGAGCGGCTGCGCGGCATGACCGGCCGGCCCTTCGGCGTGAACCTCTTCATGCCGCAGCCGGCGCTCGCCGAGGACGCGGCCGTCGACGCCTACCGCGAGCGGCTCGCGGGCGAAGCCGACCGGTACGGGACCACGCTCGGCGACCCGCGTGGCGCCACCGACGACGACTACGAAGCCAAGCTCGCCCTCCTCCGCGAGGACCCGGTACCGGTCGTCTCCTTCACCTTCGGCTGCCCCACCGCCGAGACCGTGGACTCCCTGACCCGCGTGGGCACCTGCACCGTCGTGACCGTCACCACGGCCGCCGAGGCGCGGGACGCGCAGGAGGCCGGCGCCGACGCCGTGTGCGTCCAGGGCACGGAGGCGGGCGGCCACCAGGGCACCCACCGCGACGACCCGCAGCGCGACGGCAACGGCGCGGGCGTCGGCCTGCTCACGCTGATCGCCGAGGTCCGCGAGGCCGTGCGGCTGCCCGTCATCGCCGCCGGCGGCCTGATGCGCGGCGCGCAGATCGCCGCCGTACTGGCGGCCGGCGCGGTGGCCGCGCAGCTCGGTACCGCCTTCCTGGCCTGTCCCGAGTCCGGCGCCCACCCGCTGCACAAGCAGGCGCTGACCGACCCGCTGTACGCGCGCACGGAGCTGACCCGGGCGTTCTCCGGACGCCCGGCCCGCGGGCTGGCCAACCGTTTCCTGCGGGAGCACGGTCCGTACGCCCCGGCCGCCTACCCGGCCCTGCACCACCTCACCTCGCCGGTTCGCAAGGCCGCGGCGCAGGCCGGCGACCCGCAGGCCATGAGCCTGTGGGCGGGCCAGGGCCACCGGCTGGCCCGGCAGCTGCCCGCCGCCGAGCTGGTGGCGGTGCTGGCGGCCGAACTGGCCGCGGCCCGCGCCCCATCGGCCCCCGCCCCTTCGACCCCTGCCGGCACCGCCGGACCCGGACCCTTCGGGAGTGCTTCGTGACCGCCCCGGTCTTCCTCGTCGACTCGCTGGCCGGTGCCGCGCCGGGCGCGGCCCTCACCCTGGACGGCCCCGAGGGGCGGCACGCGGTCTCCGTGCGGCGGCTGCGCGTCGGT
Organism: Streptomyces niger; assembly: GCF_000718305.1. Classification (GTDB taxonomy): domain Bacteria; phylum Actinomycetota; class Actinomycetes; order Streptomycetales; family Streptomycetaceae; genus Streptomyces; species Streptomyces niger. The sequence continues at coordinate 8,043 of NZ_JOFQ01000011.1, read as the reverse complement.
GAGGAGATCGTGCTGACGGACGGCGCGGGCACGGGCGCGTACGGGACGGTCGCCGCCGTCGAGGGCAAGGACCGGCTGGACGTCGCCGTGACGGACGTACGGACCGAGCAGGCACCGCGGCCGCGCCTCACGGTCGTACAGGCGCTGCCCAAGGGCGACCGCGGCGAACTGGCCGTGGAGACCATGACCGAGACCGGCGTGGACGCGATCGTGCCGTGGCAGGCCTCGCGCTGTGTGACGCAGTGGAAGGGCGAGCGGGGCACCAAGTCGCTCACGAAGTGGCGCAACACCGCCCGGGAGGCCGGGAAGCAGGCCAGGCGCCTGACGTTCCCGGAGGTCGCCGCGGCGGCGTCCACGAAGGACGTGGCGGAGCTGCTGCGCGGTGCCGCCCTCGCCGCCGTGCTCCACGAGGAGGGCAGCGAGCCGCTGGCCCGGGTCGAACTCCCCGCGGACGGCGACATCGTGCTCGTCGTCGGGCCCGAGGGCGGCGTGTCGCCCGAGGAGCTGGAGCTGTTCGCGGCGGCCGGCGCGAAGCCGTACCGGCTGGGCGCGAGCGTGCTGCGCACCTCCACCGCCGGCACGGCCGCCACGGCGCTCCTGCTGGGCCGCACGGGCCGCTGGGACTGACCGCAGCGGAGCCCTTACGATCCCGGGGCTCGGACCAGCCGGCCCCGGGTGTCAGATCGGTCTCAGATCAGGGTGGCGCTGAGCGTGATGTTCTTGACGCCCGCCAGGGCCTGGCTGACCGGGCAGTTCTTCTTGGCGTCCTCGGCGGCCGCCTGGAAGTCGTCCTCGGACAGGCCGGGGACCTTGGCTTGCACGGTCAGCGCGATGGCGGTGATGCCCTCGCCCGGCTGGAAGGTGACGTCGGCTCGGGTGTCGACGCTCTCGACGGTGTAGCCCTTGCCGGCCAGGCCGTGCGAGAAGGCCATGGAGTAGCAGGAGGAGTGGGCCGCCGCGATCAGCTCCTCGGGGCTGGTCGTGCCGTTCGGCTGCTCGGCGCGGGCCGGCCAGTTCACGTCGTACGTACCGATGTTGGAGGAGGCGAGGGCGACCTGGCCCTTGCCCTCCATGAGGTTGCCTTCCCAGTGGGTGTTGGCCGTGCGCGTCGTTGCCATGAGGGTCGCTCCCGTAGGTGACGGAACCTGGTTGTCCGCGGCCAGGGTAGTGATGATCGGCGTGGCCGGGGGCGTGGCGCGCGGAGTTGGCCGGAGCGGGCCTGTCGGGCCGCGCGGCGGCGATGGCACGCTGCGGGGCATGACGGGACGCGTGCGGGGCCGTTGGTTACGGGCGTTTGCAGCGGCGGGTGCCGCCGGTGCGGTGGCCGCCGGGACAGCGGCGTGTGAGCCCACGGGGTACTCCAACACATCGGCGATTGCGGTGACGACGGACCGGCAGGGGACCCGGGCGCTGGAGTGGGAGAGCGTCCAGGTGCGCTGGCTGAGCTGTACGGCGTCGGCGCCGAACGGCGGCGAGCCGGCGCCCAGGGGCACGGCCGGTGCCACCCCCGTGACGACGGGTGGCCAGGCCCGGGTCAACTGTCAGGGCCAGAGCGTCAGCGGGGAGCGGATCACCATCACCGGCTATGTGACCAGGGAGGTCTACGGCCGGTGCGTGGAGGGCAGTGACCTGGTCGCGCGGGTCGGGGACCGGGTGGTCTTCCGTACGAACACCATCGGCAACTGCAACGCCCCGACCGCCGGCGGCACCGCGAGCCCCAACGCCGGCTCGTCCTCCCGCCCCGCCCGCGACGACAACAGTGGGGGCGGCGGCCAGGACGACAACAGCGGTGGCGGAGGCCAGAACAACAACAGCGGCGGCGGGGGCGGCAGCGACGACAGCGGTGGCGGCAGCGACAACGGGGACGACAACGGGAACGGCAACGGCGGGGGCGGCGGCCAGAACAGCGACGATCACCACGACGACGGCTGGAACGGCGACGAGCACGGCGACGACTGCCCCGACGGCGACCACCACGGCGACCAGGGCGACGACGACCAGGACAACGGGCACGACGACGGCAAGTGGCACGAGGACGACCGGTGGCAGAACGGCAAGGAGGGCAAAGAAGATAAGGAGAGCAAGGACGGCAAGGACGGCAAGGACGGTAAGGACACCGAGGACGACCAGGACGACCAAGGCGACCAGGGCGACGGCGCCAAGGCACGGGCCGACGTGCGGGCGGCACGCTGGTGACGGTGGTCGGGTCCTCGATCGGTACGATGCGGATCGTACGAGCCGACGACCCGTGAGGAGCGCACCGGTGGCGGGAGAACCGCAGGCCGACTGCCTGTTCTGCAAGATCGTGGCGGGCGACGTGCCCGCGACGATCGTCCGAGAGACCAAGACGACCGTCGCCTTCCGCGACATCAACCCCCAGGCGCCGACCCACGTCCTGGTGATCCCCAAGGTGCACCACCCGGACGCCGCGTCGCTGGCCGCCGCCGAGCCGCAGATCGCCGCCGACGTACTGCGCGAGGCGGGCGAGGTCGCGGCCGAGGAGAAGATCGACGGCACCGGCTTCCGCATCGTCTTCAACACCGGCTCCGGCGCCGGCCAGACCGTGTTCCACGCGCACGCCCACGTGCTCGGCGGCCGCGGCCTCAACTGGCCCCCCGGATAACGGCCGACGGAGCGGATCAGCACCTTGTCCGTACGCGAACTGGTCGTCCTCGGCACCGCCAGCCAGGTGCCCACCCGGCACCGCAACCACAACGGCTACCTGCTGCGCTGGGACGGTGTGGGCCTGCTCTTCGACCCCGGCGAAGGGACGCAGCGCCAGATGCTGCGGGCCGGGGTCGCCGCGCACGATCTGAACCGGCTGTGCGTCACGCACTTCCACGGCGACCACAGCCTGGGGCTGGCCGGGGTGATCCAGCGGATCAACCTGGACCGGGTGCCGCATCCGGTCACCGCGCACTACCCCGCGAGCGGGGCGCGCTTCTTCGAGCGGCTGCGTTATTCGACGGCGTACCGGGAAACCGTGCGGCTGCGCCAGGAGCCGGTGTCCGGGGACGGCGGCACGCTCGCCGAGACGCCGGCCTTCACGCTCACCGCGCGCCGCCTCTCGCACCCGGTCGAGTCGTACGGCTACCGCCTCCAGGAGCCGGACGGGCGGCGGATGCTGCCCGAGCGGCTGGCCGCGCACGGTATCGCGGGCCCCGAGGTGGGCCGGCTGAACCGGGAGGGCTCGGTCGTCCGCGCCGACGGCCGCACGGTCACCCTGGAGGAGGTCAGCGAGGTACGGCCGGGGCAGTCGTTCGCGTTCGTGATGGACACCCGGCTGTGCGCCGGCGCGCACGAGCTGGCGGCGGGCTGCGACATGCTCGTCATCGAGTCCACGTTCCTGGCCGGCGACCGGCAGCTGGCCGAGGAGCACGGCCATCTGACGGCGGGCCAGGCGGCCATGGTCGCGCGTAACGCGGGCGTCCGGCACCTGGTGCTCACGCACTTCTCACAGCGGTACGGGGACCCGACGGAGTTCGAGCGCGAGGCCCGCGGAGCCGGTTACGACGGCGAACTGACCGTCGCCCGGGACCTCATGCGGGTGTCGCTGCCCAAGCGTCGCCCCGGCCCGGACGGCGGCCCCGCCGCGGGTTCCGCCGCCCCGGCCCCGGGTCAGGGCAGGTAGTACATCGGGTTCGGCAGCTTGAAGGTGCGGTCGGCGTAACCGCCCTTCAGGTCCGAGTGCTGGTCGCCGAAGTTGGCCACGATGTCGTAGCCCTGGGACTCGATGTGCTTGCGGGTGCCGGACTTGTACTCGATCGTCGAGCAGCCGGCGCCGCAGGGCAGGTAGGCCGGCGGGTTCTGCTTGTCCTTGAGGTAGACGTGGCCGCGGTCCAGCGGCACGTCGTAGCCGACGTTCTTGAGGTTGCGGACGCTCCAGTCGCGCTGGGCCTCCTTGCGGCCGGTGACGAAGAAGACCTCGTAGCCCTTGGCGCGGGCGTGGTTCACCAGCGCGTCCATCCCGAAGACCGGGTCCATGTCGTGGCTCTTGAGGTACGCGTCCTGGGCCTTCTCGTCGAAGGCGAAGCCGATCTCCAGCTCGAAGTTGTAGGTCAGCAGGGTGGTGTCGTCCATGTCGAGGACGATGGCGGGCTTGGCCGAGTCGTGGTGGTGGCGCGCGACGCCGTCCAGGTACCGCTGGGCCTTCGCCTCGATGGAGCGGACCTGGCGGGCGTAGTTGCTCTTGGGGGAGGCGTAGTGCTCCCCGTCGGCGGTCACGGTGTCGCCGTAGTACGCCTTGATCCGGTCCTGCACCTGGGTGAGGTTCGGGATCTCCTTGTCCGAGTGCGGGACGGAGTGCTCGGCGGTGGCCTGGCCGACGCCGAACGCCGTGGTGGCGGCGACGGCCGCGGCCGCGGCGAGGGCGCCCAGGCGCGCGCGGAAACGCATGTACTTCTCCTGCGGGGTGCGGCGGAAAGGGGGACCCCGGTAGATCTAGCAGGCGTTGCTTCTGCGTATCTACGCGCGGAGATTAAATGCTTGGCAAAGCATGGCGAGGGCGGATGCGGGGGGTGGGTGCGGGGGAGGGGGAGCGGTCAGCGCCACTCAGGGGTGCCCGCGCCCGGCGCGCCCGGCGCGGCGGCCTCGATCTTCGTGCGCGCCTCGGTCATGACGGCGACGATCCGCCGCTCGTGCTCCGCGCTGAGCCGGACGACCGGGACGGAGGCGCTGATCGCGTCGGTCGCGGGGGAGTCGTACGGGGCGTACCGCAGCGCGAAGCCGAAGCCGGCGATGCCCGCCACGCCCTCCTCGCGCTCGATCGCGTAGCCGCGGGCGCGGGTCCGGGCCAGATCGGCCACCAGGGCCGTCCGGTCGGTGAGCGTCCGCTCCGTCAGCGGCTCCAACGGGCCGGCTGGCAGCGGCAGTTCGTCGTCCCGGCGCTCGGCGAGCAGTGACTTGCCCAGCGCGCTCGCGTGGGCCGGCAGCCGCCGCCCCACCCGGCTGATCGTTCGCAGGTACGCGTGGGATTCGCGGGTGGCGAGGTAGACCACGTCCGGGCCGTCCAGCCGGGCCAGGTGCACGGTCTCGCCCAGCGCCTCGGACGCCTCGTCCAGGTACGGGCGCGCGGCCCGTACCCGGGGGTCGGTGTCGAGGTAGCTGGTGCCTGCCAGCAGGGCGTGGATGCCGATGCCGTACAGCGAGCCGGTGGTGTCGGTGCGCACCCAGCCGCGGTCGATGAGGGTCTGCAGCAGCGCGTACATGCTGCTGCGCGGCACGCCCAGCTCCTCGGCCAGCTCGCGCAGCCGGGCCGGGCGGTCGCCGCGGGCCGCGAGCGCCTCCAGCAGCTCGACGGTGCGGGCCGCCGACTTCACCTCGCGGACCCCGCCGCCCCTCTCCGACATGGGCCGATGGTAGCCGCGGCGGCCGGCGAGGGCTCCGCACGGGTGCGCCGGCGAGGGCTCCGCAGGGGTGCGGGGCCTATTGACGGCGGTGGTGCGCATCTCTAGCCTCCATTCTCATCCGTGGACGCCATCTACATATGGAGACAGTCCTCATGTCGGACCCGACGGTCACCGAACGGCTGCGCACGGGCATGGCCCGCGGCGTGCTGTCCTTCCCGCTCACCTCCTTCACCGACGACGGCGCGCTGGACCTGCCCGCCTACCGCGACTACCTCGCCGGCCGGCTCGCGGCCGGGCCCGGCGCGCTCTTCCCGGCCTGCGGCACCGGCGAGTTCTTCTCCCTGGACGAGACCGAGTACGGCCAGGTGATCGGCGCCGCGGTGGCGGCGGCGGGCGGTCGGCTCCCGGTCGTCGCGGGCGTCGGCTACGGCTGGCCGCAGGCCGTCCGGTTCGCCCGTATCGCCGAGGAGGCCGGGGCCGACGCCGCGCTGCTCATGCCGCACTACCTCGTCAAGGCCCCGCAGGACGGCCTGGTCGCCCAGGTGCGCGAGGTCGCCGCCCGCACCCGGCTGCCGCTGATCGCCTACCAGCGCGACCACGTCGCCTTCACCGCGGCCACCGTCCGCCGGATCGCCGAGATCCCCGGCGTCATCGGCCTCAAGGACGGCCACAGCGACCTGGACCGGCTGCAGCGCCTCAAGCTCGCCGCACCCGACGGCTTCCTCTTCTTCAACGGCGCCGCCACCGCCGAACTCCAGGCCCGCCAGTACGCGAGCCTGGGCGTCACCGCGTACTCCTCCGCCGTGCACGCCTTCGCGCCCGAGATCTCCCGCGCCTTCTTCACGGCGCTCGGCGAGCGCGACGACGCCACCGTCGAGAAGCTGCTGGCCGGTTTCTACATCCCCTTTGTAGAGCTGCGGGACCGGGTGCCCGGGTACGCCGTGTCGCTCGTCAAGGCCGCGGCCCGGCTGCGCGGCCTGCCCGTCGGCCCCGTACGCGCCCCGCTCACCGACCCCTCGCCCGCCGACCTCGCCGACCTCGCCGCGCTCCTGGAGCGCGGCCTCGACCTGGTAGGAGCCACCCGATGACCCGTACGGAACTCACCATCGGCGAAGTGCGGCTCACCCCGATCCTGGTCGCCGACCCGCCGCTGCTGAACACCCAGGGCGTGCACCAGCCCTACACCCCCCGGCTGATCGTCGAGGTGGTCACCGAGGGCGGCGTCACCGGTCTCGGCGAGACCTACGGCGACACCAAGTACCTCGACCTCGCCCGCCCGCTGGCCGACGCGCTCACCGGCCGCTCGGTCACGGACCTGAACGCGCTGTCCCTGCTGGCCGCCGAGGTCTGCGGCGACTCGCCGGCGGCGACCGCCGCCGACGCGGTGGACGTCGGCGGCCTGCGCGGCGTCCAGACCGCCGACAAGCTGCGCCTCTCCGTCCTCTCCGGCTTCGAGGTCGCCTGCCTGGACGCGTGGGGCAAGGCCGCCGGGCTGCCCGTGCACGCCCTGCTCGGCGGCAAGGTCCGCGACCGCGTCGACTACAGCGCCTACCTCTTCTACCGCTGGGCCGAGCACCCCGGCGGCCGCGGCGAGGCCGACGACTGGGGCGCCGCCGTCGACCCGGCGGGCGTCGTCGCACAGGCCCGCAAGCTCGCCGACACCTACGGCTTCGGCTCCTTCAAGCTCAAGGGCGGAGTCTTCGAGCCGAAGGAGGAGATCGCCGCCGTCCGGGCGCTCGCCGAGGAGTTCCCCGGCCGGCCGCTCCGCCTCGACCCCAACGGCGCCTGGTCCGTGGAGACCTCCCTCATGGTCGCCGAGGAACTGCGGGACGTCCTCGAATACCTGGAGGACCCGGCCGGCACCACCGACCGGATGGCGCAGGTCGCCGCCCGTACGGACATCCCGCTCGCCACCAACATGTGCGTGACGACCTTCGACGAGATAGCCGAGGCGTTCACCCGCGGCGCCGTCCAGGTCGTCCTCTCCGACCACCACTACTGGGGCGGCCTGCGCAACACCCGTGAACTGGCGGCCATCTGCCGCACCTTCGGCGTCGGCGTCTCCATGCACTCCAACACCCACCTCGGCATCAGCCTCGCCGCCATGACCCACGTCGCGGCCACCGTGCCCAACCTCCACCACGCCTGCGACAGCCACTACCCCTGGCAGACCGAGGACATCCTCACCGAGCGCCTCACCTTCGAGAACGGCGCCGTCGCGGTCACCGACACCCCGGGGCTGGGCGTCGAGCTGGACCGCGACCGCCTCGCCGCGCTGCACCGGCGCTGGCTCGACGACGACGGCAGCCACCGCGACCGGGACGACGCGGCGGCCATGCGGCTCGCCGACCCGGAGTGGACGACGCCGGCCGTGCCCCGCTGGTAGCCCCGGCCCCCGCGGGGGCCTGAGCGCGGGCGACCGTTTTCGGCCGGGTACACGTTCTCGTCCAGGGGCGAGGCCTCTGGGCGGGAATGCGCCGGGCGCGTACGGTATGGGTCCCGCACGTGATCGTCGAAAGGGGCTGCTCCCATGGCGCAGGAAGTACGCGGAGTCATCGCATCGGGGAAGGGTGAGCCGGTGCGGGTGGAGACGATCGTGGTGCCGGATCCGGGTCCGGGTGAGGCCGTGGTGCGGGTGCAGGCGTGCGGGGTGTGTCATACGGACCTGCATTACAAGCAGGGTGGTATCAGTGAT
>NZ_JOFQ01000010.1 GCF_000718305.1 Streptomyces niger | reverse complement strand
AGTCTCGTGGGCTCGGAGATGTGTATAAGAGACAGCCCCCCGATCCGCTCCCGCAGCGACGCCGCGTCGAGCCCGTGTGCCGCCAGGTGGGCCGGCATGTCGCCGTAGCGGCGCAGTTCCTGTCGGCGCACGCCGAGGCCGAGGACGCGGTGCGGGGTCTCCTGCAGCGCCTCGCCCGCGGCCGCCGTCGACGTACCCGCGAGGTACGGCTCGACCAGGACGACGTCGGCCGCGCCCGTCCCGCCCACGGCGGCCCGCAGCGCCGCCCCGTCGAAGGGCCGCACGGTCGTCGCGTACAGCACCGTGACGTCCATGTCCGCCGTCGCCGCCAGCACGTTGTCCAGCATCGGCCCGACCGCGACGACCGTCCCCACGCGCCCCTCGCGCAGCGTCAGGAAGCGGCTGCCGTCCACCGGCCGCGGCGCCTCGTTGGTCTGCACGGACAGCCGTACGTAGACCCTGTCGTCGCCGGCCGCCGCGGCGTGCCGCAGCAGCGCCTCCGCCTCGTCCGGATGCCCCGGCACGTGCACGGTCCACCCGTCGAGCGTGTCCATCAGCGCCACGTCACCGGGTGACATGTGCGTGAAGCCGCCCGCGGGCCAGTCGTACGAGCCGCCGGCGCTGACGAGCACGCCACCGACCCCCTGGTGTCCGAAGTCGAGCTTCACCTGCTCGAAGGGGCGCTCGATCAGGAAGCTGGCGAAGGTGTGCACGATCGGCCGCATACCGGTCAGCGCCAGACCGCCGCCCACTCCGACCAGCAACTGCTCCCTGATCCCCACGTTCAGCACTCGATCCGGGTGGCGTTCCCGCGCCGCGACGAAGCCGTCCTTGCCGATCTCGGCGAGTACGACGGCCAGCCGCGGATCTTCGTCCAGCAACCGCGAAGCGACAGCGGCGAAGCGTTCCCGCATGGTGTCCATGAGCTCAGGCCTCCTTCGGCTCGACGCGGGCGACGACGGCGTGCGGCCGTCCCGTGTGCGGTGCGGTGTACGCGGCGTACAGCGCGTCGTGGTCGCGGCCGTCGACGGTCCGCACCGACCACCCCGCCGCGGCGAAGCGCGCGGCGATCCCGCCGTCCAGCGGGTACGAGGCGGACGCGTTGTCGACCACCACGACGTGCAACCGGTCCAGCCCCGCAGGGCCCGCGTACGCAAGGGCCTCGTGGTTGCTGCCCTCGTCCAGTTCGGCGTCCCCGATCAGCACCCAGACCGCCGGATCGGTGCGGCCTTGGGCGCGCAGCCCGAGCGCGGTGCCCACGGCGAGCGGCAGGCCGTGCCCGAGCGACCCGCTGCCGATCTCCGCGCCCGGTACGAGCTGCCGGTCCGGGTGGTGCCCGAGCGGCGAGTCGTACGAGCCGAACCCGGGCAGCCACTCCGCGGGGAAGAACCCCTTCGCCGCCAGCACCGCGTAGTACGCCATCGGCCCGTGCCCCTTGGACAGCAGGAAGCGATCCCGGTCCGGCTCCCCGGCGGTCTCCGGCGAGATCCGCAGCACCCGGTCGTACAGCACCCAGAGCGCGTCGAGGGTCGAGGTGGCGGCGGGCCCGTGCTTCTCGTCCCCGGTCATGAGCCCCATGAGGTACGGAAGTCGGTCGTACGGAGGCGGGGTGGGCCCCGCGAACATCGTCGTGGTGTCGGTCGTCGTATCCGTCATGCCGACCACACTGCGACCTCAACCAAACTTGAGGTCAAGCATCCGCCGCGAACGCCCGCCGGGGTGTACCCGCCCCCGCCATCGCCCGCCCGCGCCTCACACCCCCGGCTTGAACACGTCCTGCTCGATGAGCAGCTTGTCGATCCGGGCCTTGTCCACCCGGTTGGTCACCTCCTCGACCTCCTGCCGGTCGCGGACGCACTTCGCCAGCGTGAACGCCGACGACACCACGAAGATCAGCCCGAGCGCGAGGAAGCTCCGCTCCCAGGCCCCCACGGGCAGCTTGGCGATCCCGATGGCCAGGGCCGCCAGCGACAGCCCGAACGAGAGCGCGGCCTGCACGAAGAAGGCGGTCGTCGTCGGGCGCTGAATGGATGGTGTGCTCATGAGGGGTAGCGTGGCGCCCCGTGACCCGCACCACATGAGTACGCCTACTCATCCTGTCCCCGCACGTCACCCCCGCCCCTTCCGCCATCCCGCAGCGCGCACCCTCTGACATGGGGTATTGTTCTCGTGCACGGCCGCCCGGGACACCCCGAGCGGACCAGGCACCGGGACGTGGCGCAGCTTGGTAGCGCACTTGACTGGGGGTCAAGGGGTCGCAGGTTCAAATCCTGTCGTCCCGACTCGCGAGAGTCGCAGAACAGAGGTCGTATCGGAGCGCATCCGATACGGCCTCTTGTCGTATGCCCTCCTTCCTGACGGTCCGAAGCCTCCCCTTCCTTTCGCAGCGCGCGCCGCTTGAACTCCCCGTCGCCCACGCGCGGTTCGGTACGGCCACTGCCCGCGCCCTCGCAGCACTCGGCTGCCCAGGCCCTCGCCGCACTCGGCGCATTCGTCCCTTGTCGCCCTCCCCCTATCGTCCTCCTCTCGCCCTCCCCTCGTCCACATAGTGATATCCCTGGACCGGCAAATGAGATGCGTGAGATCCTCGCGCTGCTCCGGCGGTTCGTGCGGCCTTGCTGTGAGGGGGACGCGCGGTGCCGTTCGGGGTGTCGGCGCTCGTCGTCGACGAGTGTTCGCCAGCCTCGTGCGAGAGACCGAGGAACGACCGAGAAAAGACCGAGACATGCCCGCATCAGCCACCAGCCCCACCCAGGCACCCGTCAATCCGCGATCCCGTGTGCTCATCGCCAGCCTCATCGGCACGACGATCGAGTTCTACGACTTCTACGTCTACGCGACCGCCGCCGTGCTGGTCTTCCCCAAGCTCTTCTTCCCGAGCAGCGACCCGACCACGGCGTTGCTGTCGTCGTTCGCGGTGTTCGGCGCGGCGATGATCGCGCGCCCGATCGGTGCCGTGTTCTTCGGACACCTCGGCGACCGGCTCGGGCGCAAGGGGACGCTGGTCGTATCGCTCCTCACCATGGGTATCGCGACCTTCCTCATCGGCGTGCTGCCCACGTACGCGCAGGCCGGCTGGGTGGCCACCGCGCTGTTGGTGCTGATGCGGATCGCGCAGGGGTTCGCGCTCGGCGGTGAGTGGAGCGGTGCGGCGCTGGTCGCCACCGAGAACGCGCCGAGCGGCAAGCGTGCCCTCTACGGCACCTTCCCGCAGTTGGGTGCCCCGCTCGGCTTCATCATCGGCAACGGCCTCTTCCTGATCATCGCCGCGCTGCTGCCGTCCGCGGCGGGCGCCGACCCCTCCCAGCCCTCCGAGGCATTCCTGAACTGGGGCTGGCGTATCCCGTTCCTGTTCTCCGCGGTGATGGTCGCGATCGGCCTGTGGGTGCGGATGCGGCTCGTCGAGTCGACGGTCTTCGCCAAGACCCGCGAGGCGGGGCTGGTGCGCAAGCTGCCGCTGGTCACCGTCTTCCGCAACCACTGGCAGCAGCTGATCATCGGTACGTTCGTCATGCTGGCGACGTATGTGCTCTTCTACCTGATGACCACGTTCTCGCTGAGCTACGGGCGTGCCGCGAAGGACGCGGCCGTGCCCGGGCTGGGATACAGCTACACCACGTTCGTCCTGATGATGATCTTCGGTGTGCTGTTCTTCGCCGCGTTCACCCTGATCTCCGGGCCGCTCGCCGACAAGTACGGCCGCCGCACCACCCTGCTCTGGATCACCGCAGCGATCGTGGTCTTCGGGCTCGTGTGGGTGCCGCTGATCGGGCTGGGCACGCTGGGCGTGGTGCTGTGGCTGGTGCTCGGCTTCACGCTGATGGGCATGACCTTCGGGCCGATGGGCGCACTCCTGCCCGAGCTGTTCCCGACCAGCGTGCGCTACACCGGATCCGGCGTCGCCTACAACGTCAGCTCGATCCTCGGCGCGGCCGTCGCCCCGTTCATCGCGGTGGCGCTGTGGGAGGCCGGCGACGGCTCGCCGTGGCTGGTCGGCGGCTACCTCTCCGCGATGGGGCTGCTGACCCTGGTCGCGCTGGTGCTCGGCAAGGAGACCAGGAACGTCTCGCTGGACGACGGTGAGACCCCCGGCACCGACCCCGACCAGGAAGCCACCGCCGCCGTCTCCGGTACTTCTTCCTGACCTCGGCCCGTAGGCGCGTCGCGGCCCGCCGCGGCTGCCCCTGCCCGTTGGACGCCTTGGCCATCCGTCGTGGCCGTCCGTCGCGACTGCCACCGCCGCCTATAGCGCTGGCACCCCCGCCCGCACCGATGAATTTTCTCGGCTCGTGGCGGAAAGTTGGCCAAGGCGAGAGTCGCTGTGACGAGGAGAGAGAAGGCTTGCGATGACGGAGGCACCGGCCGGCAACCGCGCCCGGCTGAACGGCATCGACGTGCGGTACCGAGTGGCCGGGGACGGGCCGGCCGTGGTGCTGGTGCACGGGCTGGGGGAGGACGGCGGGGCGTGGGAGCGGCAGCAGGCGGCGGTGTCGGGATGGCGGACGTACGCGTACGACCTGCGCGGGCACGGCGGGAGCGGGTTGGGGGCGGCCGAGGGGCGCCTTGAGCAACTGCGGGACGACCTGCTGGCGTTCCTGCGGGAGGTGTCGGGCCCTGCGGTGTGCGTCGGGTTCTCGTTGGGCGGCACGGTGGTGCTGGCCGCGGCGGCGGCCGCGCCCGAACTGGTCACGGGGGCCGTGGTGTTCGGTACGTCCACGGTGGTGGGGAAGGCCGCCGTGGAGTTCTACGAGGAGCGGATCGCGCTGGTGCGGGGCGGCGACCGGCAGCGGCTGGCGGCGGCGATGCGGGCGGACACGGTGGCCGCGCTGTACGGCACGGACGCGGACGCCGAGGCGGTGACCGCGCGCCGGATGGCCGCGATCGGGGACGGCCAGGGCTACGCCAACGCGGCCGCCGCGATGGCGGGACTGCGGCAGCGCCCGCTCACCCCGGCCCTCGCCGCCGTCCGGTGCCCGGTGGTCGTGGTCGGGGCCGCGCAGGACACGTTCTGTCCGCGCCGGGCCGCCGACATCATGTTGGAAGGGCTGAAGGCGGCGCCGTGCGCGGTGACGTACGAGGAGATTCCGGCTGCCGGGCACCTGATGAACGTCGAGCAGCCGGCGGCGGTCACCGACCGGTTGGTGGCCGCGTTGCGGTCGGTGGGGTGACGGCCGCTGCCCCGGGAGCTGAGTGACGGCTCCCGGGGCAGCGGAGGGAGAAGGCGCGCGAAGGCGGTGCGGCCGAGCGGGCGGAGGTGCCCGCTACGAGATCTTCGGCCGGTCTCCCTCGATCGTCTGCAGGTCGATCACGGAGAAGCCGGCGCCCTGCTGGTCGGAGACGGCGGCGAAGCGCCCGAAGGGGCTGTCGTGCGGGCCGAAGTGCACCTGGCCGCCGAGCTTCGTGACCTTCGCGAGGGTGTCGTCGCAGTTCTCGACGGCGAAGTACGGGTTGATGTGCGACGGCAGGTCGGCCGGGAAGTCATCGGTCATCCGCATCCGGCCGAGGGTGGTGTCGCCGCCCAGGTCGTAGAGGGCGAAGTCGATCGCCTCGTCCTCCATGCGCTTCACGCCGTACGAGAAGAGGGCGGGGAAGAACGCGTCCGCCTTCGCCGCGTCGCGCGTGGTGATCTCGGCCCAGCAGTACGAGCCGGGCTCGCCCTGCTTCTCGAAGCCCAGGTGCGTGCCGGGCTGCCAGAGGCCGAAGACGACGCCGCCGGGGTCGGCGGCGATCGCCATGTGTCCGAAGTCCTGGACGGCCATGGGGTCCACGACGACCCGGCCACCCAGGTCACGGATCCTGTCCGTGCGGGCCTGGAGGTCGGCCGAGGCGAAGAACAGGCACCAGGCGGTCGGCCAGTCGTCCTGCCCCGGCATCTGGGGCGCGAGACCGGCGACCGCCTTGCCGTCGGAGTACGCCTGGGTGTAGTTGCCGAGTTCCTCCGCGCTCTCGCCGAAGGTCCACCCCAGCACTTCGCCGTAGAACGTCTTCGCCGCCGCCAGGTCGGGGAACGAGGCGTCGAGCCAGATGGGTGTGCCCTCAGGTGTAACGGCCATGACGAGCCTTCTTCCGTCTTCCGCTGTGAGGATGCCTCCGAGAGGTCTGTTCGATTTGCCACGCTATCCACTGATCTTGCGTTTCGCCTGGCGCAGTATTCGAACATACGGTCAATTCTGACGGCGTAGGCCAAGGGGCGAGCGGAATGCGGGCCTCACCCCAGTTCGAGGCTCGTCACGCCGAAGACGCGGGACGTGGCGTGGTCGCGGACGGGGCCGGTGTACATGCGGGCCGTGTCGAACGACGGCGTCAGCCCCAGGGACTCGGCCAGCGCGACGGCCTCGGCGTTGGTCTCCGGGATGTCGACGGCGAAGGGGGCGCCGCCCAGGTCGGCGGTGAGCGCGTCGAGCAGCACCCGGGCGTCCTCGGCGGTGTCGGCGAAGAGCGGGCCGACGCGGTGGGCGTCGCGGCCCGGACGGATCACGCCGTACCCGGTCACCCGGCCGTCCACCACGCGGGCGAGCGCGCGGTGGCCGTCGGTGGTGAGCCAGTGGCGCAGGAACTCCGGGCGGTCGGCGGGGTAGCAGGCGCCGTCGTACGCGAGCACCGCGTCCAGGCCGGCGGTGGCGGCGGGTACGACGTCGGTGGGGGTGGGGCGGTCGTCGGCGGGCACCGTGCCGGCGAACCGGCTGGTGCGGTAGGCCAGTTCGAAGCCGGAGCGGCGGTAGTTGTCCTGCTGGGCCGGTACGCCGTCCAGGCCTACGGTCCGTTCGCCGGCGTGGGCGAGCGCCGTCTTCCAGGTGGCGAGGCCGTGACCGCGGCCGCGCTGGTCCGGGCGGACGAGGTAGAAGCCGAGGAAGGCGTAGTCGGGGCTGTAGTTGACGACGGAGATGGCGGTGACCGGTTCGCCGTCGATGCGGCCGATGAAGAACCCGTCGGGGTCCTGGGCGAAGAAGCAGGACGCGTCGGACAGGCCCGGGTTCCAGCCCTCGGCCGCCGCCCACTCGCTGACGACTTTCCAGTCCTCCGGCGTCGCTCGCGTGACGACGAGCTGGTCAGGAGCCTGTTGGAGCATTTCGGTGTCCTTTCCGGCGGTGAGCGGGCCGCCGCGGGACGGCCCGGTGGGCGGGAGCCATCCTTCCCGATCCGTACGCCGCTATCCAGCGGCTTACGGGCGGCCGCTCCAGGGTCCCGGGAGGGCGGTCGGCGGTCGGTCCGGACGCCGTGCGGGGCCTGACGCGCGCCCGAACGCCGCTGGAAGAGAAGGTCAAGTCAAGGAACGGCTAGGGAAAAGAAAGGAAAAGAGGGGGTCAAGTGCCTGGAACGGGTGGATTGTGATGTGCGGGCGGGTGGGGTGGAGCGTTAGCATGGGAATTGGTTGTCTGGGGCAACCAATTCCCGGGGCGGGGGAGCTCACTTGTACCGGGTGCGCCGTCGTGCGCCGTGCCAGCCCTGGGCACCACCGACCGACGGAGTACCACCACCGGGGTGCGGGGACGAGCGCGCCGGTGACAGGAGGACCATTCATGCCTGCCGAGGCAGCCGCATCCCAGACCACCACAACCCCCCATGGAGACCAGGGCAGTTCGCCGGCGGACGGCTTCCGTACGTACGTCGAGGACAACCTCGACGCGCTGGCGGCCGACCCGGACCGGGAACTGCTCGTACACGGCGACCGCCGGCTGACCGCCGGTCAGTTCTGCGACCTGGTGCACCGCATGGCACACGCCATATCGGCGCAGGGCGTCGAGCGCGGCACCACCGTCACGCTGCTCAGCGGCAACCTCCCCGAGGCCATCGCCGCGCGCTACGCCGCGAACCTCGTGGGCTGCCGCGTCAACCACCTCTACAACAAGCTCTCCGCCGACGTGCAGGCCAACATCGTGCGCGACGTGGAGACCCGGGCGCTCATCGTCGACCCGCGTCTCGCCGACCGCGCCGCCGACCTGACCGAGCGCGCGCCCGTGCCGACCGTGCTCACCCTCGGCGAGGCCAAGCGCGAGATCGGCCAGGACGTGCTGGCGCTCGCCGCCGAGCAGACCGCCGAGCCGTACGTGAGCACCGCGCGGCCCGACGACATCTGCACCATCCGGCACACCGGCGGCACCACCGGCCACCCCAAGGGCATCGTCACCACCTTCCGGCAGCTCAACCGCATGCGCCGGATGATGCCGGAGCAGGCCGAGCAGGGCTACACGCCCAAGCAGCTGGTGTGCACCACCATCGCGCACGCTGCCGGCATGCTGGCCGATGTGATGTTCCTCAGCGGCGGCACCGTCGTCCTGCACGACGACTTCGACCCCGCCGAGGCGCTCGCCACCATCGAGCGCGAGCGCATCACGCACCTCTTCCTGCTGCCGCCGCTGGTCTACCAGCTGATGGACCACCCGGACTCCGAGCGCCGCGACCTGTCCAGCCTGCGCGCCCTCACCTACGGCGGCTGCCAGTCCTCGCCGGCCCGGATCGCGGACGCGGTCCGCCGCTTCGGCAAGGTGCTCGTGCAGTTCTACGGCCAGAACGAGGCCGGCGGCATCAGTGTGCTGCCCGCCGAGGAGCACGACCCGGAGAACCTGGCGCGGCTGCGCTCGGCCGGCAAGATCCTGCCGGGCGTCGAGGTGGCCATCCGCGACACCGACGGCAACGACCTGCCGGCGGGCGAGCTGGGCGAGATCTGCGTCCGCTCGGCCGGCACCATGACCGGCTACTGGAAGCAGCCCGAGCTGACCGCCGAGGTGCTCAAGGACGGCTGGCTGCACACCGGTGACGTGGGCTTCGTCGACGCCGACAACTACATCACCGTCGTCGACCGGATCAAGGACATGATCGTGGTCGTCGGCGGCCACGTGTACACCACCGAGCTGGAGGACCTGCTCAACTCGCACCCGAAGGTGCTGCAGAGCGCCGTCTTCGGCGTCCGCGACGCGGACAACATGGAGCAGGTGCACGCCGCGGTCGTGGCCGCGCCGGACAGCGGCCTGGAGGCCGAGGAGCTGCGCGCCTGGGTGCGCGAGGCGCGCGGCGCGATGTACGAGCCGGCGAGCATCGCCTTCGTCGACGCGCTGCCGCTGACGGACGCGGGCAAGCCCGACAAGAAGCTGCTGCGGCAGCAGGCCGAGGCGGCGCGCGACGCCGGCTGACCGCCCGGGCCCGCCGGCTCGGCCGCACCGGTGCTCCCGTACGCGTACCTGCCCGTACGGGAGCGCCGGAGGCCGGCCGGCAGGCCGTGACTGCCGTCGGAGGCCGCGGCCCGTCACCTGTCCGGATACACCGCCACCCGTACCGCGCGTGGCCCGTGCATGCCCTGGATCATCGCCGACTCGATGTCGCCCGAGCGGCTCGGCCCGGTGACCAGTTGCAGGCCGGACGGCAGGGGATCGAGCCGGCCGAGCGCCATGATCAGCGCCGCGTAGTCGGCGTGCAGCCGGGAGAGCGGTACGACCGCGAGGTGGGTGCCCGGCAGTACCGCCGTGCCGCGCGGGCGGCCGGGCGCGGGGCCGAGCGCGAGGGTGCCGGTGTCCGCGGCGGCCCCGAGCACGCCGGTGACCCCGACCTCGGCGTCCCACGGGTCCGGCGGCCGGTCCCCGGCGACCTCCAGGCCCGTCAGGTCCGGGTGGTCGTCGACCAGTACCGGGCGGTCGCCCGCCCACTCCCTGACCAGCGACAGCGCCTCGTCGTGCGAGGCGGTGAGCTCCGCCGACCCGCCGGCCTCCGCCAGCCGGTCCCGGAACAACTCCGCGAGCTCCTGGTTCATCCCTGCCTCCCGTCGCGCTTCCTGGTCGCGGCCCTGCGCTCGTCGTACCGCCGGAACCAGCGGCGGAAGGCGCCCGCCTCCCGCAGGGGCGGCAGCGCGCGGCCCGCCGCCCAGCCCCGGCCGGGCCCGGGCAGCCGGGCCAGGAGCCGGTCGGGCAGCAGCCGGCCGGCCAGCCGGGCCGCCGCCAGCGTGGCGCGGAAACCGGCCCCCGTACGCCAGGCCAGCCCCCAGGCCCGCCAGCCGGCGCGGGCCGCCCCGGCAGCCGGTGCGCTCTCGTGCTGCGCGCGGAGGTTCACCAGCAGGTCGGGAATCGGGATCTTGACGGGGCAGGCGTCGTAGCAGGCGCCGCAGAGCGAAGAGAGGAAGGGCAGGTCGGAGTCGGTGCCGGGGTCGCCGATCAGCGGGCTGAGGACGGCGCCGATCGGACCGCCGTACACCGCGCTGTACGGGTGTCCGCCGCCCACCGTCCGGTACACCGGGCAGGAGATCTGGCAGTTGCCGCAGCGGATGCAGGCGAGCACTTCCTCCTGCGGCGTGCCGAGCGCCTTCGTACGGCCGTTGTCCAGGATGACCAGGTGCAGTTGCTCGGGCCCGTCGCTCTCGCCCGCCCGGCGCGGGCCGTTGACCAGCGTCTGGTAGACGGAGACGCGCTGTTTGGTCGCCGCGTCGCACAGCAGGGGGACGAGGACGCCCAGGTCGGCGAAGCGCGGGATCACCTTCTCGACGGTCATCACGGCGACGTGGACGCGCGGCTGCGAGGTCACCATGTCGGCGTTGCCCTCGTTGGTGACGATCGCGAGGGTGCCGGTGTCGGCGGCGGCGAAGTTGACGCCGCTGATGCCCAGGTCCGCGGCCTTGAAGTCGGCGCGCAGCCGGGTGCGCGCGAAGGCCGCCAGGTCCTCCGGCTCGCCCGACAGCTCCGCACCGGCGAGCTGCCCGAAGAGGTCGGTCACGTCCTGCCGGGACTTGTGCAGCGCGGGCCCGACGATGTGGCTGGGCCGCTCGTCGGCCAGCTGGACGATGTACTCGCCCAGGTCCGTCTCGACCACCTCGACGCCCTCCGCGTTGAGGTGGGCGTTGAGGTGGATCTCCTCGGTGGCCATCGACTTGGACTTCACCGCGAGGCGTACGCCGTTCTCGCGGGCGATCCGCGCGATGACGGCGCGGGCCTCGGCGGGCGTGCCGGCCCGGTGCACCACGGCGCCGTTCCGCTCGACGCTCCCGGTCAGCTGCTGAAGGTACTTCTCCAGGTCGGTGAGGGTCTCGCGGCGGATGGCCGCGCCCTGCTCGCGGAGCCGGGCCACCTCGGGGGTCCAGGTGCCGACGTGCCGTTCCTCGTTGAGGGCCGCGAGGCGGTCGTGGGTGGGGCGGGCGGTGCGGACGGTCAGCGCGTCCCGCGTGATCAGGGGCAGCGGGCGCCGGTGCGCGGGGATCTCGCCGGCCGCCCACTCGGGGCGGTCGGGGCGGATGCGCTCGCGGCCGGCGAGGGCGGTGGAGCGCTGCCCGTCCGTGGGGCCGCCACAAGAATGCTCGGTCATGCGGGCACCTCCGAGGGGACGAGCGCGTCACGGACCAGCTCGGCGAGGTGCCGGGTGCGCACCGGCGGCCCGGCCTTCCGCGCCCGGCCGCTCAGATGCAGCAGACAGCCGGGGTCGGCCGAGACCAGCCAGTCCGTGCCCTCGGCCGCGGCCGAGCGGAGCTTGGTGTCGGCCATCGCCACCGACACGTCGGGAAACTTCGCGGCGAAGGTGCCGCCGAACCCGCAGCAGGTGTCGCAGCCCGCCATCTCCCTGACCGTCAACCCTTCAATTCTGCCCAGCAGTTGACGTGGTGTGCGGCGCTCGCCGAGCGTGCGGGCCAGGTGGCAGGAGTCGTGGTACGTGACCGAACCGGACAGTCGGAGCCGCAGTTCCGTGCCGTACGCCATGACGAACTGGCTGAACTCATAGGTGTGTTCGACCAGTGCGCGCTGTTCCGGGGTGGGGGCGCGGAGCCGGCCGAGGTGGTGGTGGAGGTAGGCGGCGCAGGAGCCGGCGGGGGTGACCACCGCGTCGTACGGCGCGAAGATCCGCAGCCAGCGGTCGAGCAGCGCGCCGGCCTCCGCCGGGTGCCCGGAGTTCAGCGCGGGCTGGCCGCAGCAGGTCTGGGCGCGCGGCAACTCCACCGCCACCCCCATCGCCGCCAGCACCTCCACCGTGGCGCGGGCCGGACCGCCCGCCGCCAGGTCGCCCATGCAGGAGGTGAACAGCGCCACCCGTGCCGGGCGGGGCCGCGCGCCCGCATCCGCTTCCGTCATGCGACTCCTCCAGTTCCGTACCGGTCGATCCCTTGCCGTCCCGACGCGGCCGCGGGCGGTCCCGTGCCCCGCAGCCGCGCGGAGATCCCCGTGGGTCCTCAGGCCATCACCGACTCCACCCGCCGTGCCGTCTCCCGTACCGCGTCCGTCAGCGCCAGCACCTCCTCGCGGCCGATGACGAAGGTGACGGTGGAGACGCTGACCGCGCCGACCGTGCGGCCGTCCGGGGTGTGGACGGGCGCGGCGAGGCAGCGCACGTTGGGTTCGTTCTCCTCGTCGTCCAGGGCGTAGCCGCGCTCGCGTACGCCGGCGAGTTCGGCGGAGAGCGCGTCGAGGGTGATGAGGGTGCGTTCCGTACGCCGCTCCAGGCCGGTGCGGGCCACCAGCTCGGCCAGCGCCGTCGCGTCGAGTCCGGCGAGTACGCACTTGCCGATGGCGGTGGAGTGCAGGGGCTGCTGCATGCCGACCCGGGACAGGAACGCGAACGGCTGCACGCCCTCGACCTTGTGCGTGTAGACGATGCGGTCGCCGCTGCGCAGGCCCACGTGGATGGTCTGGCCGATCCGCTCCTGGAGCTCGACGAGGACCGCCTCGACGGTGGTGTGTCGGTGGCCACGCGCGACCGCGGCGCCGACCCCGCTGGCGGTGGGGCCGATGCCGTACCGCCCGCCGGGGTGCGCCACCGCCCAGCCCTCGGCGACCAGCGTGCCCAGCAGCCGGTGGGCCGTGGGCTTGGAAACGGCCGCGCCGGCGGCCAGGTCGGCGAGGCGCAGGGGCTCCTGCGCATGGCAGAGCGCCTCGATGAGACGCAGCACTTTGCGCGGTCCCGCGCCGTCGTTGGGTCTACCGGAATCCGTCCGTGCAGAACTCGTTGACACGTCTTCGAGGCTAGGGCTAGCTTCCCCCGATATTCCACCCCCCTGAACGACGTTTCGCCTGACAGAACGGGCGAGGCGACGGAACATCCCTGGATCATTCGTGCCGACGTCAGGAGAATCCGTGCCGACTCAGGCGGAGATACGGCAGCTGTCCGACCGGGCAGCACAGCACGTCCTCAGCAAACAAGGCACCGACACGGGGCGGCGCACCGGCTGGCTCATGATCTCGACGATCCTGATCGAGGCGTGGGACCTGTACGCGATCTCGTTCCTGCTGCTGTTCGTCAAGAACGACCTGCATCCCAGCGCCGCGATGCTCGGACTCGCCTCCGGCGCCGTGCAGTTGGGGGCGCTCATCGGTGCGCTGGGCGGGGGCTGGGTCGCCGACCGGATCGGCCGGCGCAAGGTCTTCATCATCACGATGGCGCTCTTCGTGGTGCTCGCGCTGAGTCAGTCCTTCGTGACCAGCATGTGGCAGCTGGTGGCGGTCCGGTTCCTGCTCGGTATCCCGCTGGGCAGCGACATCTCCACCGGCTACGCCTACATCATGGAGACCATGCCCAAGGGCAAGCGGGAGGTGATGGGCAACCGCTGGCAGGGCATGTTCGGGCTCGGCGAGATCGCCGCCATCGCGGTGATCACCGTGCTGTACCTCAGCGGCATGGACCACGGCCTGCTGTGGCGGATCGGCCTCGGCCTCGGCGCGCTGCCGGCGCTCGCGCTGCTCATCGGGCGGCTGGACGTGCCGGACACGGCCCTGTGGCTGGTGCAGCGCGGCAAGTTCAAGAAGGCCAAGGCCGTCGCGAAGGAGATGTTCAACGACGATTTGGACATGCTGCCGGACGAGGACTTCGTCATGGAGCGGCCGCGCACCCGCGACTTCCTGGCGAGCATCTGGCAGGACCCGGTACGCCGCAAGGCCAGCGTCTTCGCCTGGATCTCCAACGCCATGCAGGGCGCCGAATTCGCCGCCTTCGCCTTCTATCTGCCGGTCATCCTCGTCCTCACCGGCGTGTCCGGCATCGGCGCGACCAACTTCGTCACCGGCGCGATCTACATCATCGCCACCGTCGCGGGCTTCGTCGCGCCGCAGATCACCCCACGGATCGGCCACCGCGGGGTGGCGCGCGTGGGCTACGGCATGGCGTTCGTCTCGCTGCTGCTGGCCGCGCTCTTCCTGCACCTGGAGTGGCACGTGCTGGTGCCGCTGGCCGCCGCCGGCCTGATGTGGGGCCACTACTGGGACGCGTCCAACGGCATGACCATCGCCTCGATGGTGGCGCCGAGTCGGTACAAGGCCACGGCGTCCGGCTTCGGCTACCTCTTCGTCAAGCTCGCCTCCTTCGTGTCGATCTTCTTCTTCCCGATCCTCTTCACCGAGCTGGGCGTGCCGCTGGCGACCGTGATCGTCTCGCTGCTCTCGCTGACCGGCTACCTCGCGGCCACCTACCTCCTCCCCGAGGTCTACGGCTACGTGGAGCAGGAGGAGACGGGGGAGGGCTCGGCCGCCCCATCGTCGCCCGCGGGCACGGCACTTCGCGATTCCGGCGAGCCCGCCGCATAACAAAACGGTGTACGGAAGGTGAATGTTCCGGGCCGGCGCTCAGTGTGCTGATCAATGGCGGTGCGGCGAGCGCCGGATACGGAGAATTCATTGGACGAATTCCCCGTGCCGCCCGGTAGTTCATGCCGTTCCGCCCGAAAATGCGCAGGTCAATGGGGCGGGGTGGGTGAGCGGTCGGGCGCCGTGCATGAAATCGTGGGCACCGGGACGGTCCTGGTCACCGTCACCCCCCTCTCCCACGGCCCCGTAACAAGGGCCTTGTTGACATGCACCGCGAAGAAAGGTGATGGCATGCCCATCGCACTGCTCCGGAGGAAGCGGGCCGCCCGTGGTCCGCGCGGAGCCGGCCTCCTGCATCCCGTCCCCCCGGGTGCGGGTGCCTTCAACTGTGAGGTGCTCGACCCGCTCGGGGAGCCTCTGCCCCAGGCCGAGGTCGTCGTCACCTCGGCGCACGGCGGGCAGGTGGTGGCGAAGCTGACGACCGACCCGTACGGTCTGTTCTTCGTGACGCTGCCCGTCGGCCGGTACAGCGTCCTGGTCTCCGCCGACGGACTGCAGCCGAACCGGCAGACCATCGACGTCCGCGAGGGCGAGACCCTGCCGCTCTCCCAGATCCGGCTGGAGTCTTCCGAGCCGCCCGAGCTGCCCCAGCCCGGCACCTGGCTCTTCGACCCGCCGCACACCGCGATCCGGTTCATCGCCAAGCACGTCGGCATGGCCAACGTGCACGGCCGCTTCACCCGCTTCCAGGGCGGCATCCGGGTCGCGCCGGACATGGCCGACTCGCGCATCGAGGTACGCATCGAGGCCGCGAGCATCAACACCGGCAACAACACCCGGGACGGCCACCTGCGCTCGGCGGACTTCCTGGACGTCGAGAACTACCCGTACCTGCACTTCGCCTCCACCCGCTTCATTCACAAGGGCGGCCAGAAGTGGGTCGTGCAGGGCGTCCTGGAGATGCACGGCGTCAGCCGCACCGTCAACCTGGACACCACCTACCTCGGCGCCGTCAACGGCGGCTACGGCGAGGAACTGCGCTGCGCCGCCCTGGCCAAGACCGAGCTGCACCGCGAGGACTACACCCTCAACTGGCGCAGCATGCTCGCCCGCGGCATCGCCGTCGTCGGCCCCACGGTCAAGCTGGAGCTGGACCTCCAGGCCATGTACCGCAGCCCGGACACCCCGACCCCGCCGGACTAGGGCGGCGGTCACCTCGCGGCTAGGCGGCCTCTCCTACGGAGGGGAGGCCGCCGGCCCACATGACCGGCGCGTGGAGCGACGGCCGCGGCGGTACGCTCCGGCTCGCACGGCAGGATGCGGTACCGGACACGCTTCTTGTGCGGGCCGGTGAACCCTCCTCCCTCGCGGTGAGTTGTCCACAGCCCTTCCTCGCGTGAGTTGTCCACAGGCCTTGCGCCGGGGGACCGTGCTCGGAGATCGTTCCGCCATGAAGGAGAACGCGGGGCCGGAGGACGGGGTGGCGGCCGGGGTCGTCCGGATCGGGGGGCCCGGGACGGTCCTCGACGAGGCGCGGGTCACGGAGTTCGTGGCGGGCGTGCTGGGCGACGAGGACCTGGACGGGCGCAGCGTCTGCGTCGTCGTGCCCGACGGCACGCGCAGCTGCCCGCTGCCGCTGCTGCTCTCCGCCGTGCACGGCGCGCTCGCCGGGCGGGTGAGCCGGCTGACCGTCCTGGTCGCGCTGGGCACCCACGCCGCCATGGACGAACCCCGGCTGGCCCGGCACCTGGGATACCCGGAGGGCCGGCTCGCCGCGCGCTATCCGGGCATGACCGTGCGGAACCACGAGTGGTGGGACCCGAACACCTTCGTCTCGCTCGGCACGATCTCCGCCGACCGGGTCGGCGAGCTGTCCGGCGGGCTGCTGCACCAGGCGGTCGACGTCCGGCTGAACCGCGCCGTCGTCGACCACGACGTCACCCTCGTGCTCGGCCCCGTCTTCCCGCACGAGGTCGTCGGCTTCTCCGGCGGCAACAAGTACTTCTTCCCCGGCGTCGCGGGTGCCGAGATCATCGACCTCTCGCACTGGCTCGGCGCGCTCATCACCAGCGCCGACATCATCGGCACCCGCGGCATCACCCCCGTACGCGCCCTCATCGACGAGGCCGCGGCGCTCATCCCCGGCCGACGCCTCGCCCTCTGCGCCGTCGTCCGGTCGGGCACGGACGCGCTGCACTCGCTGGCGTACGGCACGCCGGAAGCGGCCTGGGCCGCCGCGGCCGAGGTCTCCGCCGAGACCCACGTCCGCTACCTGGACGCCCCCGTGCGGCGCGTGCTGTCGCTCATGCCCGAGAAGTACGACGACATCTGGACCGCGGCGAAGGGCTTCTACAAGCTGGAGCCGGTGGTCGCCGACGGCGGCGAGGTCATCCTCCACGCGCCGCACATCACGCAGCTCTCCGCCATGCACCCGGAGATCGCCGACATCGGCTACCACTGCCGTGACTACTTCACCAAGCAGTGGGACCGGTTCCGGCACCTGCACTGGGGCGTGTTGGCGCACTCCACGCACCTGCGCGGCGCGGGCACGTACGACGCGGAGACCGGCGAGGAGCGCTGCCGGGTCACGGTCACGCTCGCCACCGGCATCCCCGAGGACGTGGTGCGCGCCGCGAATCTGAACCACCTCGATCCGGCGGAGATCGACCCCGCCGCCTTCGCCGCCGACCCGGACACCCTGGTCGTCCCGCACGCGGGCGAGATCCTGCACCGGCTGCGCGCGAAATGAGGAGCAGCCGTGCAGAGGAGCAGCCGTGACGAAGAGTGATGCGGAGGAGTCGCACATGACAGGTGGTCAGCTTCCGGAACTCGCGGGCGCGGACGCCGAAGCAGCCGACGCGGTCGCCGCACTGCTGCGCGGCGCCGCCCCGCTCGGCGTCGCCTTCTCCGGCGGCGTGGACTCCTCGCTGCTGCTCGCCCTCGCCGTACGGGCGCTCGGCGCCGAGCGGGTCGTCGCGGTCCTCGGCGTCTCACCGAGCCTCGCCGCCGACGAGCGCGCCGGCGCCCACGAAGTGGCCGCGTTCATCGGCGCCCGGGTCGTCGAGGTCACCACGTACGAGGGGGAGTCGTCGGCGTACCGCGCCAACGGGCCCGACCGCTGCTTCCACTGCAAGGACGAGCTGTTCACCAGGATCTCGGACGAGATCGCCGCCGAGCACGGCCTGGTGGCCGTCGCGTACGGGGAGAACGCCGACGACGCCCGCCGCCCGGACCGGCCCGGCAGCCGCGCCGCCACCGAACACCGCGTGCTGCGACCGCTCGCCGAAGCGGGCCTGGACAAGGCCGCCGTACGGCGCCTCGCCCGCGCCCTCCGGCTGCCGTGCGCCGACAAGCCCGCCGCGCCCTGTCTCGCCTCCCGCATCCCGCACTTCGAAGAGGTCTCGCCCGCCAAGCTCGGCCAGATAGAGCGGGCCGAGAAGGCGCTCCGGGGGCTGGGGTTCAGCGACTGCCGGGTGCGGCACCACGGCGAGGTGGCGCGGATCGAGCTGCCGGTCGCGGAGCTCGCCCGGGCCGCCTCCGACGAGCTGCGCGAGGCGGTGCTGAGCGCGGTCCGCGCGGCCGGCTTCCGCATGGTCGCCGTCGATCTTGCCGGCATCCAGTCGGGCGCGTTCACGCTGCCGCTGGTGGGCGTCACGGAGGGGCCATGACCACCGCGTCCGACGGCGTACCGGACCTCGTGGACGCCACGCTCGCGGGCGTCGCCGAGCTGGACCACGACCGGGCCGCGCGGCGCGGCTACCCCGAGGCCGTCTACTGCGAGGGCAAGACGCCGGCCCAGGTCGCCGCCATCGCCGCCGCGGTACGCCACCGGTACCCCCGGGGCGGCGCCGAGCCGGGGGCAGAGGCGGACGGCCCGGACTCCCCACCGCCCGTCACCCTCTTCACCCGGGCCGACGACGCGCACGCCAAGGCGGTACTGGCCGAACTGCCCGACGCCCGGCACGACACGGTGGCCCGGTTGCTCGCCTGGCCACCGGCGGAGCCGCCCGCGGTCGGCGGCAAGGTGACCGTGGTCTGCGCCGGCACCTCCGACCTTCCCGTGGCCCGCGAAGCGCTGCTCACCGCCGCCTACCTCGGCCGGGAGACCGAGTTCGTGGCGGATGTGGGCGTGGCCGGGCTGCACCGGGTCCTCGGCAAGCTCGACCTGCTGCGCTCCGCGCGGGCCGTCGTGGTCGTCGCGGGCATGGACGGCGCGCTGCCCAGCGTCGTGGCGGGGCTGGTCGCGGCGCCGGTCGTGGCCGTGCCGACCTCCGTCGGGTACGGCGCCGCCTTCGGCGGCCTCGCCCCGCTGCTGGCCATGCTCAACGCCTGCGCCCCGGGCGTCGCGGTCGTCAACATCGACAACGGCTACGGCGCGGGCCACCTGGCGGCCCAGATAGCCGCACCGTTCTGACGGCCGCCCCACGACACCACCGGCGTCCGGCCCCCGCGCCCCACATCCTGTGCTGCCGACCCCTTGCTAGCCCGGCGCCTCCGGCAGCGCCGCTCCCGGTACCAGGCCGTGCGCCACCGCCGCGGCGACCGCCGCGTCCAGCAGGGCGGCGGCGGGCAGGCCCCGTTCCGCGGCGAGTGCGGCGACGTCCTCGAACTCGGGGGTGGCCTGGACGATCACTCCGCCGCGGTGTGCGACCTTGACCGGTACCTCGGCCCCGTCCGCCACGGAGACCCGTACCCACGTACGCTGCAGCGCGGTCTTCCGTACGGCCGACTCGCGGACCCCGATGGTGCTGGTCTCACGGAAGATCAGGTCGCGCAGCGCGTCGGCCCGCTGCCGGGGCGCCAGCACCCGCAGCGTGTGCGCCGGGCGGCCCTTCTTCATCAGGATGGGCACCAGCCAGGCGTCCGAGGCGCCGGCCGTCAGCAGCGAGGCGAGGACGCCGGGCCACAGCCGCGGGTCCAGGTCGTCGACGTTGGCCTCCAGGACGACGGCGGAGCTCTCCTCGTCCGCCCCGACCGCGGCGGCCGGGACGGAGCCGAGCACCACCCGTACGACGTTCGGCCGCCCCGGGGTGTCCCGCGTCCCCGCGCCGATCCCGGTCGCCTCGGCCCGCAGCCGCGGCAGGCCGCCGCACTCCGTGGCCAGCGCGGTGACCAGCGCCATGCCGGTCGGCGTGGCCAGTTCGCCGGTGCCGCCGCCCACCACGTCCCAGCCGGCGGCCAGTTCGAGCACGGCGGGCACCGGCACCGGCAGGTCCCCGTGGGCCGTACGGACGCGGCCGGAGCCGAGCGCGGCCGGGCTCGCGGTGATCCGTGCGACCCCGAGTTCGTGCAGCGCGGCACAGACCCCGACCACGTCCGCTATCGAGTCCCAGGCGCCGACCTCGTGGAAGTGCACCTCCTCGACCGGCACGCCGTGCACCCGGGCCTCCGCCGCCGCGAGCCGCCCGAAGACCGCCAGCGCGCGGTCGCCCACCTGCCCCGGCAGCCCGGCCTCCTCGATCCGGCCCCTGATGGCGCGCCAGGTCCGGTGCGGATGGTCCTCGGCCAGCGGTTCGACGCCGATCCGGGTGGCGCGCAGCCCGGCGCGGGTGACGGACGACCGGGTCAGCCGTACGGCGCCCGGGATCACCGCGTCGATCGCGTGCTGCACGGCTTCGGGACCGGCCCCAGCGTCGATGAGCGCGCCGAGCAGCATGTCGCCGGCGACGCCGGAGGTGACGTCGAACCAGGCGGCACGGTAGGGCGCGGTCATGCGGTCACCTCCAGGTGGTGGGGCGGACGGAGGTGCGGCGTGGCGGACATGCCCTCGATCCTATGGACCGGGCACGCGCCGTGCGACCAGGTCTTTCCTGCCGTACCCGGACGGATCAGGTGTGCGGCGGGGTCTCGTCCGGGAAGATCTTCGTCACGATCGTGCCGTCCTCGGTGAGGTAGGCGTGCAGCATGCCCTCGCTGCTGTGCGGCGCGTCGAAGGTGCCCTCGCCGTCCAGCGCGATCACCCCGCCCTCGCCCCCGAGCTTCGGCAGCCGCTTCACGAGCACCTCGTACGCCGCCGCTGCCACGTCCTTGCCGCCGAACTCCATGAGGTTCGAGAGCGTCGCGGTCGCGGCGCCCCGCAGGAAGATCTCGCCGTCGCCGGTGGCGCTGGCCGCGACGGTGCCGTTCTTGGCGTACGTACCGGCGCCGACCACGGGGGAGTCGCCGACCCGTCCGGACAGCTTGTTGGTCAGGCCGCCGGTGGAGGTGGCCGCCGCCAGGTCGCGCTTCCCGTCGCGCGCGACCGCGCCCACGGTGCCCTTCGCCTGTTCGTCGGCGAGCGCGGCGCCCGACGCCCGCGCGCCCTTCGCCTTCTTCTTGGCCGCCATCAGCGCGTCCCAGCGGGCCTGCGTCCAGTAGTAGTCCTGGGTCACCGGCCGCAGCCCGTGGGCGGCGGCGAAGTCGTCGGCACCCTCGCCGGCCAGCAGGACGTGCGGCGACTTCGTCATCACCAGGCGGGCCGCGGAGATCGGGTTGCGGACGTGCCGTACCCCGGCGACCGCACCCGCCGCCAGGTCCGAGCCGCGCATGATCGACGCGTCCAGTTCGTGCCCGGCGTCGGTGGTGAAGACGGCGCCCTTGCCGGCGTTGAACAGCGGATTGTCCTCCAGCGACCGGACCGCTGCCTCGACCGCCGAGACGCTGTCGCCGCCCCGGTCCAGCACCTTCTTGCCCGCCCGTATCGCGTCCGCGAGGCCGTCCCGGTACGCCTTCTCCCGCTCGGGCGAGGTCTCGTCGCGCTGCAGCGCGGTGCCGGCGCCGCCGTGCACCGCGAGCACCACGTGCCGGGCGTCCGGCCGCGCCTTGCCCCGCGGTGCCCCGGCCGCCGCGAGCCGCCCGGCGGCGGGCCCGGCCGCGGCGCCGTCGTCCGCGCCCCCGCCGCCCGCGCTCCCGTACGGCACGGTGGTCAGCAGCCCGGCGGCCACCGCGGCGGCGGCCAGTACCGGAAGGGTCCAGGCGCGTGTCATGAGCGTGCCGGTACGTGGACGGGTGCGCATGCGTCCTCCTCGCCGTTCGGTGTGCTCGACCGTGGAGCGGATGCACCGTACATGCGGATGTGACGCATGCGCACCAGGACGAAACGGGCGCGCAAAAGTCCAAGTGCCGACCGGCGAGGCGGCATTGACGTCCGTTCCCGCATGTCGGAGGCTTGCGGACGGTTCAGGCACCGGCTCCGTCCCCTCGCGTGAGCCGGCCGCGCACCCGCAGCCCGCCACACCCCGGAGGCCTCGTGACCGTCCTCGCCAGATCGCTCACCGGCTCGCTCACCGCGCTGCTCGCCGCCGCCACGCTCGGGGCCGCGCCACCGGGCGACGCGGCACCGGAGGCCGCCCACGAGCCGGCCGCCCACGAGCGGCCGCTGCCGGTGATCTCACCGACCCCGCAGCACATGAGCCGGGTCTCGGCCGACGTCCGGCTCGGCGGCCGCGTCGACGTCGTCGTCGACAAGGACACCGACGCGGCGGCGCGCCGGCTGCTCCTCAAGACGCTGCGCGCGCACGGCATCCGTGACATCGATGTCAGCGCCCGTGCCGACCGACACGCGGCGCTCACCGTGCTGCTCGGCCCGGCCGCACGCGCCGACATCGCGGCGGCGCTGCGCGGCACCGACGTACCGGACCACGCCGAGGGGTACGCGCTGCGCGTCGCCGGCCACCGGTCGCGGCCGGCCACCGTCGCGCTCGGCGGCACCGACGCCACCGGCCAGTACTACGCCGTACAGACCCTGCGCGGCCTCATCAGCAAGGGCCGCATCGCCGGCGCCTCGGTCTCCGACCACCCGGCCATGCCGCTGCGCGGCTCCATCGAAGGCTTCTACGGCTCCCCGTGGACCAACGAAGAGCGCCTGGACCAGATGGATTTCCTCGGCGAGGTCAAGTCCAACACCTACGTCTACGCGCCCAAGGACGACCCGTACCACCGCGAGAAGTGGCGTGACCCCTACCCCGCCGACAAGCTCGACGAGCTCGGCGCCCTGGTGAAGCGCGCGACCGCGAACCACGTCCGCTTCACCTTCGCCGTCTCGCCCGGCAACTCCATCTGCTACTCCGACCCGGCCGACGTGAAGGCGCTCACCGCCAAGCTGCAGTCGCTCCACGACCTGGGCGTCCGCTCCTTCTCCGTCCCGCTGGACGACATCAGCTACACCAAGTGGAACTGCGCGGGGGACGAGAAGAAGTTCGGCGCACCCGGCCGCGAGCCCGCGGCCGAGGCCCAGGTCGGCCTGCTCAACGAGGTACAGCGCGACTTCATCGCCACCCACGAAGGCACCAACCCGCTCCAGATGGTGCCCACCGAGTACGGCGACCTGACCGACACCGCGTACAAGCAGCGGCTCCGCGCCACGCTCGACAAGAACATCGAGGTCATGTGGACCGGCACCGAGGTGGTGCCGTCGGAGATCACCAACGACCAGGCCGCCAAGGCCGCCGAGCTGTTCGGCCGCAAGGTCTTCGTCTGGGACAACTATCCCGTCAACGACTTCGACAAGACCGCGGGCCGGCTGCTGCTCGCCCCGTACGACAAGCGCGAGGCGGGCCTCTCCGACCACCTCAGCGGCGTCGTCTCCAACCCGATGAACCAGGAGGCGGCCAGCAAGCTCGCCGTCTTCACCATCGCCGACTTCGCCTGGAACGACCGCGGTTACGACGTGACGCGCTCGGCCCGCCAATCCGCGCTGCACCTCGCGGGCGGCGACCCGCGGACCGCCGACGCCGTCCAGACCTTCGTCGACCTCAACCACCTGGCGCCCGGCTCCACGCCCACGCCGTGGCAGCCGCAGGCCCCGGTCCTCAGCGCCCGGCTGACGGCGTTCTGGAAGGCGTACGACAGTGACCCGGCGGCGGCCCTCAAGCAGCTGCGCCCGACCGTCGACGGCATCGCCCGCGCACCGCAGGTGATCCGCTCCGGCGTGCCCGACAAGCTCTTCCTGCACGACGCCGACCGCTGGCTGGACGCCACCGCGCTGTGGGGCTCGGCGATGCGGCACGGCCTCGCCACGCTGACGGCCGTCCAGGAGGGCGACTCGGCGCGGGCCGCGAAGGAACGCGCCGCCATGGACCGCGACGCGGTCGCCGCCGGAAAGATCACCTCCGACCCGGCGGAGACCCGCCCGCAGGGCACGGTGAAGATCGGCGACCCGTTCATCGGCGACTTCCTCGCGAAGGCGCGGGAGATCCAGGACGCCGCGGCGGAGGGCTGAGCGGCGGGGCGGGGGCCGCTCCCGGCAGGAACGGCCCCCGCACCCGGCTTACTTCAGATACTCATTGGTGTAGGTCTTCTTCAGGTCCACGTCCGCCTTGGCGATCTCCGGCGTGAACGCGGAGAGCACCTTGTGCACCGCCGCGGCGCCGTCGGCACGGATCCGGCCGTCCTTGGCGTAGGCGTCCTTCGCCTGCGCGATGGCCTTCTCGTACACCGCCGGGTCGTCACCGGCGTACTGGCGCGGCATCTTGGCCGCGATCTCCTTGGCGGAGTGGGTGTCGATGTACTTCAGAGCCTTCAGGACCGCCTTCGCCAGCTTGCGGGCCTGCTCGGGATGGTCCTCCAGCCAGTCGCGGTCGGAGTAGAGGACGGCGGCGGGATAGGTGGACACCCCGAAGTCCTCCTCGACGCCCTTCTCGGTGCGGGTGTCGGTAAGAATCCGCACCTTCTTCGCGCCCACCCGCTTCTGCAGCTGCGAGACGGCCGGGTCGAGCATGACGGCCGCGTCCACCCGGCCCTGCTCCATCGCCGCCACGGCCGTGGAGTCGCCCCCGATGCCCTGCACGCTCGCCGCGTCGGCTTTCATGCCGCTGTCGGTGAGCAGTTTCTTGAGGAAGAAGTCGGTGGACGAACCGGGCGCGGTCACGCCGACCTTGGCGCCCTTCAGGTCCTTGACCGAGTCGATCTTCTTGCTCGCCTTGGGGGAGACGGCCAGCACCAGCGAGGGGTACCGCAGCATGTTGACGAACGAGACCACGTCCCGGTGCTTGGCCTGCATCTGGATCGTGTGGTCGTAGTAGCCGCTCACCACGTCCACGCTGCCGCCCTGCATCGCCTGCAGCGCCTTCGAACCGCCCTGCAGGTCCTCCAGCCGTACCTGGACGCCCGCCTCCTTGTAGTAGCCCAACTGCTGGGCGAGCGTGGTGGGCAGGTAGACCAGCAGCGGCTGACCGCCGACGCCGATGCGTACGGCGTCGCCCCCGCCGCCCGACGAACAGCCGGAGACGGCGGCGAGCGTGGCGAGGCAGGCCGCGGCGGCCACGGCCCCGCGCAGTGGACGACGGACGAGATGGTGCGCCATGAACTCTCCTGAAAAAACCCGGGGGAAGGGGACGGATCAGGCGTGACCGCGCTCGCGGGCCGGCTGCCAGCGCAGCAGCCGGCGCTCGACGCGGTTGACGAGGAGGTCGATGACGACGACCACGGCGGAGAGCACGACCATCCCGGCGAACACGCCGGTCGTGTCGAACGTCCCCTCCGCCTGCGCGATCAGGTAGCCCATGCCTTCGGACGCGCCGAGGTACTCGCCGACCACGGCGCCGACGATCGCGAAGCCGACGCTGGTGTGCAGGCTGGAGAAGATCCACGACATGGCGCTGGGCAGCAGCACGTGCCGGATCAGCTGGCTCTCCTTCGCGCCGAGCATGCGGGCGTTGTCGACCAGCACCCGGTCCACTTCACGCACGCCCTGGTAGGTGTTGAAGAAGACGATGAAGAACACCAGCGTCACGCCGAACGCGACCTTCGACCAGATGCCGAGCCCGAACCAGAGCAGGAAGATCGGTGCCAGGACGACCCGTGGCAGCGCGTTGAGCACCTTGATGTACGGGTCGAGCACGGCGGCCAGGGTCCGGGCGCGGGCCAGCAGGAAGCCGATGCCCAAGCCGAGCACGCCGCCGATGACCAGCGCGAGCGCCGCCTCCGACAGGGTGGTCAGCAGATGCCCGTAGACCTCGCCGCCGCCCAGCCACTTGCCGATGCGGCCGGCGACGGCGGCGGGGGAGCTGAAGAAGAACGGGTCGACGACGCCGGTACGGGCGCCCAGCTCCCAGCCGGCGACGAGCACCACGGCGAGACCGAGTTGGGCGGCGAGCACGGCGGGCCGGGACGGGCCGGTCCGGCGGCGGCGCGGGGGCCCGGCGGCCCGTGGCGGTGCGGGGTCAGCCGGCGTCTTGGACAGCTCCGGCGCCCGCGGTCCCGTGGGAAGCGCGCTCATAGGTCCTCATCACCTCGTTCCTCAAGTCCGCCCAGATCGCGCCGTACAGCTCCGTGAAGCGCGGCGTGGTCCTGATGTCGAGCAGGTCGCGCGGCCGGGGCAGCTCCACGGGGTACCGGCCGACGATGCGGCTCCCCGGGCCGGCGGACAGCAGCACGACCTCGTCCGACAGCGACACCGCCTCCTCCAGGTCGTGGGTGACGAAGAGGACCGTCTTGCCGCTGTCGGTCCACAGCGACAGCAGCTCGTTCTCCATGACCTGCCGGGTCTGCACGTCCAGCGCGCCGAACGGCTCGTCCATCAGCAGGATGTCCGGATCGCCGATCCAGGTCTGGGCGACGGCGGTGCGCTTGCGCATACCGCCGGACAGCTGGTGCGGATAGGCGTTCTCGAACCCGGCCAGGCCCACCCGGTGCACCCACTCGCGGGCCCGCTCCAGCCGTTCGGCCTTGTCCACGCCGGACAGTTCGAGGCCGAACGCCACGTTCTGCACGACGGTCTTCCAGGGCAGCAGGGCGTCCTGCTGGAACATGTAACCGGCCCTGCGGTTCAGGCCCTGCAGCGGTTCGCCGCCGATCAGCACCTGTCCGGCGGAGGGCTCGCGCAGCCCGGCGACCGCGTTCAACACCGTGGACTTGCCGCAGCCCGTGGGACCGACCACCGAGACGAACCGCCCCGGTGCCACCGCCAGGTCCACCTCCCGCACGGCCGTGTAATCGCCCTCCGCGCCCTGGTACGTCATCGTGACGCCGCGCAGCTCCATGGCCGCGCCGTCGTCCCCGTCACCCACCGGCACCCTCCGTTCAGCGGGACCTGGAGATCACTCGCCGGTCATGATTGATCACCACACCGTGATCGCGCAATGGTTGGGCAGGGGGAAGTGGGCGGGGCAGTATGCGGGGAAGCCGCGGGCACGTCGGCGTTACCGCCGCATCGTGGTGAAGTCCACCGGCAGGCGCCAGTTGCCGGGGGTGTGTCCTCAGATCTCGGAGCCGCTTGCGGTCGCCGTGCTCGGGCAGCATGGAATGCCGTCATTCAGAGCATGTATGAGCGGAGATTTCTTCGCGAGCGAGAGGGGACGATGCAACGGCGAGTAGCTCGCCGTCCGGGAGGGTGTCCGCACGCGTGAAGTGAGAACACATCATCTTTTAGCCAAATATCCGTATACTGTGATGCCTCAGTGTCGCGAGTGACCCTTGCCACACCTGGGGCGGCTTGCGGCTGTCGGTGTGGTGAGGACGGTGAGGGAGATGTCGTGGGTGCCACACCGCGTTTCATGGCCGCGAAGGCACGTCCGTTACCGGTACTTGTACTGGCGGATGTGAGCGGAAGCATGGGGGAGCCTCGAGAGAAGATCGATGTGCTCAACGAGTGCATCCGTCGCATGCTCGGCGACTTCGCGACGGCCGACATCGGCCGGGGCGTCATCCACGTCGGAGTGATCTCCTTCAGCCAGGACAGGGCGGACCTGCACCAGAAACTGGTGCCTGCCGCTGAGGCTTCCTGGACTGACATGGAGGCCAGAGGTGGTACCCCCCTCGGAGCGGCTCTTGGACTCGCCGATGAGGTACTGCACGACGAGTCGGTCATTCCGGCCCGGGCCTTTTCTCCCACTCTCATCCTCGTGTCGGACGGGATGCCCAACGACGAATGGGAAGAGGCCCTCGTCCGTTTGCTTGACTCCCCGAAGGGATCCAAGGCCCACCGTCTGGCCATTGCCATCGGGCCGGATATGACTGAGCAGGCGAAGGCTGTACTGCGCCGCTTCGTCAGCGACGAGGAGAACGGGGTGTTCGAAGCGCAGGACGTCGGGCGCATTCAGCAGTATTTCCGGTGGGTCACCGTAACCGTCACTCAGCGGGCCCAGAGCACTCATCCCGACCGGGCGCCGGTGTTGAGCCCCGACGATCTGTCCGACTTCGGCGCCTGAGTCGCGCAAACAGGCGGTGAGAGGAACCCGTTCCGTGGCATCACGCTGGGATCTCGGCGGTCTGCTGCGGCCCGTCGAGGACGAGTACTACCAATTGTGGTCGCTGACTCACTCGATCGGAGCCGGCGGCCAGGGTGAGGTGTGGCTGGCCCGAGGCGGTCGCACCGCCGTCAAAATGATCACTGCGCCGTCCCAGGAAGCAGCAGAGGCCGTTCATGCTCGGCTGCGTCGCATCCAACGCCTCCCGCTGGACGGTGTTCCGCTGGCCCGCGTGCATGCCTTGCTCGCGCCGCCGAAGCTCGGTTACGTGATGGAACTGGCCGACGAGATGGTGCCCCTGGACACGTTGTGCGTCCCTGATGAGGAGGACCTGGCGGCCTGGTACGTGCGCACCGGTGGCCTGGAACGCCGACTTCGCCTGTTGGCTCAACTCGCAGACGCCGTTGCCCGGCTCCATGCTCGCGCCATCGTGTACCAGGACCTGTCACCCTCGAACGTTCTGGTGTCGGCCGCCGTCGAACAGCAGGAAATCCGGCTCATCGACGTGGACAATCTTGGCCTCGTCTCGACAGTCGAGTCTGCTGCGGTGCACACCCCTGGGTATGGAGCACCGGAGATCGTGGCGGGGCGCAGCGGGGCCACCACGCTGGCTGATGCGCATGCGCTCGGCGTTCTGATCTTCGAGACGCTCACGGCGAACCATCCGTTCAGGGGAGACGAGGTCCTGGACTCCGATCCCGCCTATCAACAGGAGTACGCAGACTGCTTCCGTCTTCCCTGGATCGACCATCCCACTGACCGTACCAACGAGTGCTCCGTAGGCATCACGCCTCGGCAGGAGCTGCTGTCCGGTCAGCTGTGGGAGCTGGCCACGCAGTGCTTCGTGGCGGGTGTGGCCGATCCTCTGCTGCGGCCGTCGGCTGCCCGGTGGGCAGCGGCCCTCCACTCGGCGGCGGGACAGACGGTGGAATGCCCGGAGTGCGGGTGGGCCTACCGCGCCGTTGCGCCTTCGTGCCTCTCATGCCGGAGGCCCAGAGACAGGGTCTGGGTATTGCGCCACGGACTGACCGGTCCGGTGGGCATCGAGCCGCAAGCTCAGTCGGAAGGCGGTGACGACATGCCGGATGCCGAGTTGGCGGAGGTCCCCCTCCCCGATTTCACCGTGTTCCGTCCTGGCGGGACGACGGCACTGACCGCCCGGCATACCTCACCTGCCCCGGACCGGCCCGACGCGGTGGTTGCTCAACTGCGGCTGCACGGCCGGGACGCCACCGTACTGAACGTTTCGCGGGCCAGCCTCTGGCTGGATCATCAGGACGGACGGCCGTGGCGGGAGATTGGCCAAGGAAGCCAGGCAACCTTACCTGTCGACGGGCGCACCTGGACCCTCCACTTCGGAAGGCAAGGCGCCATTCACCGCTGGGTACGCCTGATGGCATTGGAGGCAGGTGCGTGAGCGTTCGCCTCAAGGAACCGGTCATGCCGTCCCGTATGCCGGGAGAAGGCGTCTTCGTGTCGTTCTTATGGAGCCGAGTGCCTCAGGAGTGTGCCGGCCGGACCCTTCCCGACGGCAGCGAGGTACGTCTCTCTTGCCGGCCCACGGGCCAAGTTGACCTGGTCACGGACACCGGAACGTTCGGAATCAAGCCGGCGACTCCCGAGGACGAACGGAAGCTCGTCGAAATCGAGGCAGCCGGCAACAGTTGCGTAACGGTCACCGCTCATCCAGTCCGGCCGGAAGCGCCCGCGTCCGACGCATCGCGCCGGCCTCGTAGAGGAAAACAGCACTCGCCCGTGCCGGAGCACGACGAGCCC
This sequence comes from Streptomyces niger, assembly GCF_000718305.1. GTDB lineage: Bacteria > Actinomycetota > Actinomycetes > Streptomycetales > Streptomycetaceae > Streptomyces > Streptomyces niger. The sequence goes on along the minus strand of NZ_JOFQ01000010.1, from coordinate 165,721 downwards.
TTCACCTTACGGGTGCACCTCTACGCCCCCGCCGTAGGGCTCGCTGTCCCGCTCACCTCGGGACTGCTTCTCGATGTCAACGACGCCGTCGTGGAGGATGCCGCGAAGTACGCGGATCGGGCGGACACTGCCAACGTCGCCTCCGTCATGGATTTCATGAGACGCGAGCTCTTCCTTGAGCCCCGCCCCGGAGCCACCACGGACGCCAGGCGCATGGTGGTCTCGGCCGGGCCGTCTGGCAGCTTCGAGGCCGGCTTCCGGGTGCACGGCCCAGGGCTCATGGCTGACGTCGAGAAACACCATGGTGGCTACCGCGTCGTTCGCCTCCTCAGCTCGATCCATGACCAGCGCGTCGACGATCAGAAGGCGTTGGCCGTGGGGGCCATCGACTTCCGTGACATGTCCGCCAGACAACGCGACCGCGAGCGCATCCAGCAGGGACTCGACCTGGTGGCCAGCCAGAACAGCTACCTGGCAATGTGGGATAGGTACCAGGAGCTGGAGGCCCACTACATCAGGGGCCGTATTCGCGGCTTCGGAATCATCCGTTATTCCGACGTCAAACTCGAGTCCGACGGCCGCTGCGCGTTCACGGTGGACCTCAACCGGGCACTTCCTGCCACCCGAGCCGCGCTGGAGAACACGGCAGCAGTCGAGCGCGTCGAGATCGAGGCAGCAGCGGAGGTTCCGGTCTCCGTGACGGACACCGCGATGACAGATCGGGAGTGGTTGGTCGCCTCCCGCGCCCAAAGGGTGCGGGCCTGGGTCGGTGAACCTCTTGGATACGACAGCGTCACCGAGACCTTGAGGCTCGCCGGCACCCTCAACGACCAGCAGGACCCGCCGCCTCGAGGGTGGCTCTACCTGGCACACCGCGGTGATCAGCGTCGGCTCGACCGGCGTGAGAAGGCCATGCAGAAGCTCCGCACCGACGGTGCGCACATTCCTGCGCTGCCGAGCCTGCTGGAGGGGAAATTCTGGCCGCAACCGGCACAACGGCGAATCACCAAGCTCTCCCCTTCCGCCATCAATTGTTTCGCTCCTCACGGCCCGACGCCGGCCCAGCGGGAAGCGGTCCTCACTGCTCTTAACACACCTGACGTGGCGATCATTCAAGGACCTCCGGGCACCGGCAAGACGCAGGTGATCGCTGCACTGGTCAACCAACTGGGTGATCAGGCACAGGGCGGTGACGTCGCCGGGAGTACCCTGCTGACGAGCTTCCAGCACGCGGCAGTGGACCATCTGGTCAGCAGAGGTTGGGTCTTCGGGCTGCCGCCGCTCAAGGTCGACTCCCGTGGCCGGGGCAGTAAAGTGGCCTTGGACACCTGGCGAATCGAGGCAGCCCGTGCCGCCGACCTACGGCTGCGCGAGCGCCCGGCGGGGCGTCATCTGGCTGCTGGGCGAGCCGCCGCCGAGCTGGCTGCCATGTACCGAGTGGCACCGGTCCCCCCGGAGTTCTTGCCGCAATTCCTCGACCAGGTGCTCTCTGAGCTCGGCGACGTGGCTGAACCGGCACTGGTCGGAGAACTCCGCAGTCACAGGGACAGGGCCGAGGCGCATCGCAGGAGGGTCGCGGCCATAGCCGACGCCGAGGTGCGCGCGGACCTCCTGCCTTACATCAGGTCGCTACGCTGCACGGCGACCGGATTCCAGGACGACGGGCCCAGAACGGCACGAGCGCTGCTCACCCGGCTCGAACTCGCCGACAGCCCGCTGATCGACGATGTCCCGTACGAGGGCCCCCTACGCGCGGCCGTCGGCGCCACTTCGCCATCACCCGAACTGCTCGACTCGCTCGGCGCGCTGCGCGATGCTCTGCTCGACTGTCTCGCCGCACGCGTCCGACTGCCTGACGTCACCGTGGCCGATCCCGCGGTCGTCGACATCCTGGACCGCATGGCCGCACAACTCCAGGAGGCCGTGACCCGATCACCCGATGCTATCGCTGCGGCGCTGCTCGATTACCGTGACGATCTGCGCAGCGATCCGGAAGGAGTCGACGACACTCTTCGCGCTTACACCGTCTCGCTGGCCTCCACCTGCCAGCAGGCCGTTTCCAAGGCCATGGTCGAAGTCGGCCGTCAGGACGGAGTCTTCGAGTCGGTCATCGTGGACGAGGCCGCACGGGCCAACCCACTGGATCTGCTCATTCCGCTCTCCCAGGCCCGCCGGCGGATCGTGTTGGTCGGCGATCACGCTCAGCTCCCCCACATGCTGGAACCCGATGTGGAGCGCGAACTGAGTTCGCTCGGCGACGACGTCCGTGACCGGTTGCAGGAGAGTTTGTTCCAACGCCTCGCGCGGCAGTGGGAGCACGGATCACGCGACGGCCACTCCCGGTTCGTCCGCCTCGACACTCAGTTCCGTATGCATCCCGTCCTCGGAAGCTTCGTCAGCGACAACTTCTACGACAGGAAACTGCGCAACGGTCGTGACGCAGCTGAATTCGTCCACGGGATCGACCGATACGGGGAAGTTCCCGCAGTGTGGCTGCCCGTGCCGCTGTCCACCGGTGGCGAAACCCGACGGGGAGCGAGCCGGGCGCGGCACGCCGAGGCGGTCGTCATCGCAGCAGAGATCTCCGCGTTGATCGAGCAGCACCCGAAGATGACCTTCGGCGTCATTTCCTTCTACGCGGCACAGGTCACCGAGGTGTGGAAGGAACTGAAGAAGGCTGGACTCGCGGAGTACACCGAGGCGGGCGGATGGCGGCCGGTGTCCCGGCTCTGCCGTGACGAGGACGGCACACCACTCGACCGGTTGCGGGTCGGCACCGTCGACGCTTTCCAGGGTATGGAGTTCTCCGTCACCTATCTGTCCACCGTGCGCAGCTGCGCACCCTCCGCACGCACCGACGCCAAGCGCGCTTACGGGCACCTGACCGTTACCAACCGATTGTGCGTAGCGATGAGCCGCCAGCAGCGTCTGCTGGCAGTGGTCGGCGACGATGACATGTTCGGGCCTGACAGCCCCAAGGCGGTCGAGCCCCTCGCCGCGTTTCTGGAACTGTGCAGGAAGGGGGGCGACGGTCGTGTCATTCAACCGTGAGACCCCGGTCTTTCAGTTGGCATTCCCGCCCCGTGGGCGGTACAAGCCCCTTCTGCTCCCCGTGTGGGTTCACCAAGTAACTGCACCGACCGGCTACGCCCGCACACTGGACGTATTCCAGACCGTGGTGTTGCGCCTGTGCGCCGCTGGCGTCCGCGATGTTGGTGACCTCTCCCGGTTGATCGGACTGGACGCCGCCCTGTGCCGTACCACCATCGCCCGGCTCGTGGAGGGCGGATTGATGCAATCCGGACTGAAGCTGACTGAGGCAGGACGACGTACGGTGGCGGAGGGAGAGGTGGCGGAAGCAGAGCCTCGGCTCGTGCGTGTCTTCCAGGACCCGGCCACCGGGACGCTGCTTCCCCGCATCCTGGTCGCCGATCCGGTACGCGCCGATCTTCGGATGCATCGCGGCCGCTGGGTCACTATCCAGTTCGGTACTGCCGGCGCCTCCCGCGAGGTCAGTGCGCTGACACTGCGGACCAGCGGTTCTTCCATGCGCCCGTCGGAACGTGATGTGCTCGGAGCCTGTAGAAGCCACGACCATGCGGCCCGCGGTGTGCGCGGAGTGTCCCGTGACCAGGCCAACACCGAGGTGGCGGCTCGGCGGGTCGGCTTCCACGGCGCTGCGAGCCCGGCTCATCTGGTGTGCTACGTCGTCGAAGGGGATGACGGTTCTGGGCGCCAATGGACCGTTGAAGACCCCTTCGCGGTCGGTGACGGCCGCGCCTTCGCCGACCTGCTGGCTGGTCGCATCGAAGGCGACGAGCAGCTGGGGCGGCTGATCGACGACTTCCTCGGCGGGAACCGCCGTGACCGGACCGCAACGGCGCGCAAGGTCGACCGGGAACTCGCCGAGGTGGCTCGTGACGATGTCGTGCGCGCTCTCGGGGAGGAGGTCCGGGACCACCCGGAGGTGTTCAATCACCTCGCGGACATTGAGTTGGCGCTCGTCAAGGACACTGCGCGGGAGCGAGAGAACGCCGCACGCAATGCGATCCGCGTCTTCGAGTGCATCCTTCCCGGACTCAATGAACTGTTCCCCGCCCGACTGCCGGAGTCCACGGTGCCTGGGGTACGTGAGCGTACGTTCGTGCTGGCTGCTCAGCGCCTGGGCGCTACCTCCGTGCCGCCGGAGATGCGCAAAAACTGCAGGAATCCGAACAAGCAGCTGGCCGGGGACATACTCAGGGCCGTCTGGGCGGCCGGAGAGAATCCCCGGCATCCCTTCGCCGCATTCCTCCGTGCGCGTCCCACGCTCCTTGAGGACCTCGACCGGTCACGGATCCTGCGCAATAACGCTACGCACGGATCGACCGGTGCTCCAGCACCCGACGAGCTGGAGCACATGCGGACTCTCGCCTACGACGCAGCCCGCCACCTGCTCGGTCTCAGCGGTGGCCGATCCACAAAGAGCAAGAGGTGAACTGACGACATGGGGAAGAAGCAGACGCGAACGCGTCGAAAGGCAAAAGGAGCGGTGTGGCCGGGGCAGCCGGCTGCGTCTCAGAACCCCGCGACCCCCCGCGCTCGTCAGCAGGTTCCGGCGGCGGCCACCACCGGCCCGAAGGAGACGGACGGCACCGCAGAATTGCTGACCGAGATACAGCAAGTTGCGGAAGAGGCACGAGAGGCTCTCACTGCGGGGGGTGACGACGGCGACGCGGTATCCGAGCTCGAGAGGGCCTGGCGGCTCTACCGCGCGCTCGCCGAGCGCCAGGCAGCAGCCGCAGACGCCTTGGCAGTACAGGCTGAGTGGCTTCGTACCGAGCGGGAGAAGCTCACGGTCGCAGTCACCCGTCAGACGGAGGAGGCCACCGCCCTACAGGAGAAGCGCGCCGCGCTCGATGCTCGTACGGAGATCCTTGACGACCAGGAGCGCTCACTGGCCGACCGCGAGCAGGCGGTGGAAGCGCAGTTCGCCGAACGTCGCCTTGAGGCGGGCCGTGAGCTGGAAACCTGGCTGGCCGACCAGCGCCGAACGGCAGTCGCCGCCCTCGACACCGAACGACAGGACTGGCAGTCCCGGTGGAGTGAGGCACAACGACGTCTGGCCGATGCGCAGGCGGCTCTGGACCAGCGGGAGAGCGAACTCGCGCAGCAGGAACGAGACCTGCGATCGGCCCGGCTTCGCCTGGACGACGAGCGAGAGGACGTCGACCAGCTCAAGGCCGCGCTCAAGGAACAACAAGCCGCTCGCGCGGAACGGTTCGAGCGTGAGGTGACGAGCCGCACCGACCAGTTGCTTCAGCAGATGGAGGAGGACCGCCACAGGCTCTCCACCCTCACCGAGGGCAACAAGCGTCTGAGCACCCGGCTGCGTGAGTACGACAGTGCCCTGGCCTCTCTCGGGGGTATGACTCTGGAGCAGGTCGTCGAGCGAATAAGCGAGCTCCGGGCCGAGAACGCCCGTCTGTCGGAGGAGAACGCCACTGCCCCACGGGCCGATGCGCGCATGCTCGAGCAAATGCGGCAGCAGGTGGTGCAGCTCGCCGCGGACAACGAAGAACTGGTGCGTGAGCGCGGAGAGCTGGAGTCCGCCTTGCAGCGTGATCGCATCGCCGTCAACGAGCGCCAGAACTACCTGGAAGCCAACAACTGGCTGCGCGCTGCAAACAGCCAGCTCCAGCAACTTCTCAATGAGGAAGCGGCCAAGCTCCAGGCCACTGCTCAGGCAGGCAAAGAGGGACACGCCTTCCCAGCCTGTTCGCGTATGGACCGGGAATTCGGCACACCGCAGCCGTCCGGGGCGCACGCTCCAAATTTGCCCGAGCTCGTGCGACAGATGCAGGCAGTCATGCGACAGAAGGCGGGCCTTTCCTACCACCTGTCCGACCTGCGCTTGGTTCTGGCGGGGATGGCAATGAGCCGTCTCCATCTCTTCCAGGGAATCAGCGGAATCGGCAAGACCGGGCTGGCCTGTGCGCTGGCCACCGCCTTCGGTAACGACAGCAGTGTGGCCGTGGTGCCCGTCCAAGCAGGCTGGCGCGATCCTCAGGATCTCATGGGCTATTACAACAGCTTCGATCGGATCTTCTATGAGTCCGAGTTCACCAAAGCCCTGTACCGTGCGCAGTGCCCTGCTTTCAAGGACCGCCCCTTCTTCATCGTCCTCGACGAGATGAACCTTTCCCATCCCGAGCAGTACTTCAGCGGAGTGCTGTCGGCCCTCGCCATCAAGGACCGGCCCCGACTGGCTCTGACCACAGCGCCGGTCAAAAACCCGCCCGATCTGCTCATCGACGGGACCCACATCGCTATCCCGGAGAATGTCTGGTTCATAGGAACCGCCAATCACGATGAGACGACCGTCGGATTCGCCGACAAGACCTATGACCGATCCTTCGTGCTGGAACTGCCCTGGCAGCACCCGGACCTACCGGAGACAGCGCCGGCATTCCCAGAGCCCTTCGCGTACCGCAGTCTCAGCCAGGCATTCACCGAAGCGCAGACCGCCTATGGTGCGCAGGCCGTCGGCATCATCGATTTTCTCGACGACCAGTGGCGTGATCGTTTCGCCGAAGAACTCGGCATTGGCTGGGGCAACCGACTGGAGTTGCAGATCAAGGAGTTCGCTCCGGTCGTGGTCGCTGCCGAGGGGAGCCCGGGGGAGGCGCTGGACCACCTTCTGGCTACGCGCATTCTGCGATCCCTGCGGGGACGGTACGACATCCATGCGGACACCCTCGAGACGCTGCGCACCGAGCTTGTCGAGAGCCTGATGCAGTTCGACGGCGCTCACAAACCTGTGGCGACGCAGCGGCTACTGGACGACGAGATCCGCTCGCGTGGTCGGCGATGACTCGGGAAGCGAGCGAACCCGAATCTGACTCCGCCCTCGTTCGGCACCTGCTGGCGTTGTCCTCCCGGCTCACTGAGGAGGCCACGGGGCTCAATGACTGGCTGGCCATGCCACCGATCATTCTCGACGTCTCCGACGAGACAGAAGCACTGCCAGTGGAGGAAGCCTTCGAGCGTGAGTCCGGTGCCCTGCGGACAGTGTGTCACCGTCCGTACATGCGGCTGCGTACGGCTCAGGAAGTATTGCCGATCTCGCGAGTGCGCTCCATCGCTGCCGGCGCGGCGGCACGTCTGGCTGCCCACCCGGAGGACTGGGTCTCGCACACGCTCGCTGGTGTTCGGCCGGGCCGTCTGCTGGCGCGGCGCAACGAGGAGGACGCCGACATCTATGAGAACCGGGTCGCTGTTGCTGTCCTCAACGTCATGAGGTCGCATCTTCAGCAGCGTATTGCGAAGCTGAGAGACCTGCGAAAGATGGTGAGCGATGTACACGGTCTGTTGATGTCCTCAGAGGAAAGCTCTTGGCGGACCCGGCGGAATCTGACCGGGCTGCTGAGAAATGTCGAGGACTCCAGCAGGCACCACGAGGCCGCGCAGGTGCGCTTGCGGGAGCTCGAATCGTCCCTCGCGGCGGTGGAGGTCATGCTGAACTCACCACTCGCACGCGCGGTTGATCACCGCTCCGTACCGCCTCGCGAACTGCACCCGACGAATCTGTTCAGCAGCGACCTGCATTACCGCAGGGTGGCCGTGCTCTGGCAAGCCTGCACCGCAATTGAGGCCGTCCGACCTCGAGCGGCCGAAACAGACCGCCGCCACCAGGAAGTTCGCACTGCCTTCGAACGCTTCACCGGTCTCCTTCTGATGCTCGCCTGCAGGCTGCTCCAAGCAATCCCGGATGCGGATCAACCGGCTCCTTGCCCCGGCCGCACCAGCCGCTTCCGCATGCGGGGCACGTCGTTGACCGTGACCTGGGCTCAGTCCGGCGAGTTCACCGTCCACTGGCGTGGACGATCGGTGCTACGCGTAGTGCCGGTCCCGGCCGACCTGTGCACAGCGCCCGATGCAGCCTCGGTCGCTGCGTTCATCGCCGACGTTCGCCGAAACCGACCACTGGCCGAGGGTGAGAGTGACCTCATCGTCTATCCAGGTGCACTCCTCTCGCGCCAGAATGCGGATCCCCGCGTCCTCCAGGCCGCATATCGCGTCGGGCATCGCCACGGTGATGCAGTCGGGCAACCCGCCGGCGTTGCTCCCTTGTCCCCCTTGGACATTTTCAGTGTCAGCCGTCTGATGCGCGCCATCCAGTGGGCGACCCTGGGCGCCGACGCCGGCTGCTACCCATACACGGTGTCCATGGCCGCAGGCGAGCGGTCTGCTCTCGCGGCCTGTAGCTGGCTCGAACCCCACTCTGACGGTGTGGCTGTTGTACGTCCGCCACGTCCGGAAGAGCTGGAAGAGCTGCCCCGGCTGTTGAAAGGGAACCGTGTACGGCGGGGTGGCGGCCGGGCAGCGGAACACGAAGCCCAGAGACTGCGTACCGTGCGTGTGGAGCTGGAAGACGCCGCTGCCCAGACCGAGCTTCTCGCGGTGTGTCCGATATGCGCCAAGACCGGGACGCAGCGCCAGACGGTGTTCGAACCGCGTGAGAACGGCCTGTTCGCGGCAGCCTGCTTCTCATGTCGCACCCGGTGGGAGCTCCGCCGTTGCCTGGCCTGCAGCAGCACCTTCCCGTTACTGGATATGGACGGTCTTGCCGCCGCCGGTGCTTCTGAGCCTCACCTCGACCGCCGGCTCGGGGGTGTCTTCCTGGCGGCTCCATGCTGGGCTGAAAGCGGCACAGGTCATGCGATCTGCCCGGCTTGCGGTACCTGTGGCCAGGAACCGCGAGTTGCTTCATGCCCTCGCGGGTGCCCGGTTCGCGAGCCGAGCTGAAAAGGAGGTATTGAACCGAATTCGCTAGTGGAAGAACCCCAGGTACGGCAAGAACACGTCGGCGGCACTTCGAGGCATTACCTCCATCGCGAGCGAAGCTTGGCAGAAACAACGGCCGGTGTCCGAGTGGTGGCGGGACACCCCCCCGGCGCGCCGTGTCACCAGCGCATCGCGGTGAAGTCGACCGGCCGGGGCGTCAGTTGACGGGTGCGCACGGCCAGCTGCCGCAGTCGCTCGGCCATGTGCTCCGCCGGCAGGTGCCGGCGGTCGCCGTGGCCGGGGAGCAGCCACTCGAAGCGCAGCCGCCCCGCGGTGCGTGCCAGGGAAGCGGCCAGCTCCTCGATGGAGTACCAGGTGACGCTCTCGGCCACCTCGATGTCGCCCGTCGTGCGGGACCAGTAGAAGCTGTCCCCGCTGAAGCAGTACCGCTCGTCGGCGACGTACAGCACGCTGCCCCGGGTGTGGCCGGGCAGCGGGTGCGCGACCAGCCCCGGGCCGACCTCCGTGCTCTCCGTGCCGCGCAGCACCATGTCGGCGTCGGGTGCCGCGGCCAGGTCGCCCTCGTGGATCCAGAGCCGGGCGGCGAAGCGGTCCGCGTACCGGCGGCCGTGTGCCGCGTGGTCCCGGTGGGTGAGCAGCACGTCGGTGACCGGGCCGAGCGCCGCGTACTTCGCGGCGAGCGCCTCGCTCCAGCGCGGGGTGTCCACGAGTACGAGGTTCCCCGCGGGACGGCGTACGAGGTAGGAGTTGGCGCCGGCGGTCCGCCGGGAGTTGTGGCCGCAGAGGGAGACGGTCGCGTCGAGGGCCAGGGGGAAGGGATCCAGTGCCGGGTCCAGGCGGCCGGATGCGGGGCGGACGGAGCGGGTCGGGCAGGCGAAGGCCGCGGCGTGCACCGCCCGCTCCTCCGTCGCGTCGCGTGGCTGGCGCACCACCTCGGAGCGCCGGCCGACCCGGTCGATCAAGCCGGGCGCGAGCTGCCTGGCCACGTCGCAGTCGGTGCACCGATCGTCCACGTACCAGTCGTTGTCCATGGCGCCAGTACAACGGCTGTGAAGGGGAAAGTGGAAGCCTCGTCGGGTCTTGTCTTTGCTGGTCAGGAGAGTTCTCACCGGTGTTGCACCTAGTGGCGAGTGCATGACAACCAGGTCACCCGCGGTCGCGGCGCACCGGGCAGTCAGGGCATGATCGCCGGTGCGCCGCGACCGGTCTGCGGCAGGCTCAGCCGGCCTGCGGGAACGGGCTGTTGCCCGGGTCCGTGAGGGACATGCCCAGTTGGGCGCGCTCGGTGAGCCAGCGGGTGGGACGGTAGCGGGGGTCGCCCGTGGTGCGGTGCAGGGCCTGCTGGAGGGCGAGCAGGCGGGGCGCGCCGATGGTGTCACCCCAGGCGAGCGGGCCGTGCGGGTAACCCAGGCCGGTGGTGACGGCGAGGTCGATGTCGGCCGGGGTCGCGAGCCCACGTTCCGCGATCGACGCCGCGACCGAGACGATCGAGGCGAGCAGCCGCTGCGCGACGGAGCCCGCGGCGTCCCGTACGACGGTCACCGCGTACGGGTCCGTGGCGTCGCCGCCGGGCGCCGCGAGGACCGCGCGGGCGTCGGCCGTCACCTCCGGGTCGGTGGCCGGCGTGGCTGCCAGTACGCGGCGGCGGGTGGACAGCGACAGCGGGTCGACACCCAGGGTGCGGGCCGGCGGCAGGCTCAGCCCCGCCACCGCTTCGGCGACCGTCGTGCCCCAGGTGGCGACGAGGACCAGCGCGTCGTCGGCCGGGCGCGCCGCCTCGTCGAGCACCGCGCCGGACGCGGCGAGCGCCGAACGCAGCGCCCCCGTACCGGGGCCCGTGCCGGCCACCCGTACGGGCCGCTTGGCGTCGCCGGTGACGGGCGGCTCGGGGACGGCCGCCGGCGCCGGGTCCTCGGGACCGTACACGTACCAGCCGCGGCCCGCCTTGCGGCCGAGCAGCCCGGCGGTGACCCGGTTGGGCGTGAGGAAGGACGGGCGGAGCCGGTCGGCGTGGCGGAAGCCGTGCCAGATGGTGTCGATGACCGCCGCGGTCACGTCGAGCCCGGTGAGGTCCATCAACTCGAACGGGCCCATTTTCAGGCCGAGCACGTCGCGTGCGATGCGGTCGATGCCGGGTACGTCGGCGACGGTCTCCTCCAGCAGCGCCAGCGCCTCGGTCACCAGACCGCGCCCGGCGTGGTTGACGAGGAAGCCGGGGGTGTCGGCGACGACGACGGCGCGGTGGCCGGTGCCGGCCACCAGGTCGGTGAGGAGCGCCGGAATCTCGGGCCGGGTCGCCGCGCCCGGGACCACCTCCACGATCTTCATCAGCGGTACCGGATTGAAGAAGTGCAGGCCCGCCAGGCGGGAGGGGTCGGCCAGCGTGGCGGCGATCGAGGTGACGGAGAGGGAGGAGGTGTTGGTGGCGAAGACCGTGGACGCGGGCAGCGCCTCGGCCAGCTTCCCGAAGACCTCGGCCTTGGTGTCCAGGTCCTCCCGGGCCGCCTCGATGACCAGCTCGACGCCGTCGCCGGGCGCCCAGGGGGAGTCCAGCGGCACGATGCGGGCGAACGCGTCCGCCGCCTCCGCCTCGGTCAGCCGGCCCTTGGCGGCGGCCCGGTCGAGCATGCCCCGCACGAAGTCCACGGCCGAGCCGACCGCCTCCGTACGGATGTCGGCCAGCTCAACGGTGTGGCCGGCGGTGGCGGCCCACTGGGCGATGCCGCGGCCCATCACACCGGCGCCGACGATTCTGATACGCACCTCGGTGAGTCCCTTCTGGTCAGCGCAGGTACACGCGGTCCGGGTCGACATCCTCGCGCAGCAGGCGCAGTTCGTCGGCGCCGGGCGGCCGTACGGTCTCCACCGTGTCGGCGACCGCGAGGTCCCAGCCGGTGTTCTCGCGCACCTGATCCACCGTCACGCCCGGGTGCACGGCCACCAGCGTCAGCTCCTCGCCGACGCCCGCGCGGGCCAGGATGCCCAGCTCGGTGATGACCCGGGTGACGCCCGTTCCGAGCGGGCGCAGGCCCTCCTCGACGGCGCGGTCGGGCCCCGGCGTGGTGCAGAAGTCCAGCTTCTCGGTGAAGGACCGCGGGTCGTGGCGGCGCATCACCACGAACACCTCGCGGGAGTTGGCCATCACCTCGATCGCGCCGCCGGAACCGGGCAGCCGGACCTTCGGCGCGTCCCAGTCGCCGATGACGGAGGTGTTGAGGTTGCCCCACTTGTCGATCTGCGCCGCGCCGAGGAACCCGACGTCGATGTGGCCGCCCTGCAGGACGTACCCGAAGAGCGCGGGCATCGACAGGACCGCCTCGGCCCCGGTGATCAGCACCGCGTCGGCGATGGTCTCGGGCAGGTGCGAGGGGTGCGCGCCGCACACCCCGGACTCGTACACGATCTCCAGCTGCGGCGCGACCGTGAGGTGCGCGAGCGAGGCGGCGAGCGTGGGCAGCCCGATCCCGGCGAACACCGTGCGCCGCGCCGCCAGTTCGCGCGAGGCGACGACGGCGAGCAGTTCGGACGAGGTCACGTCGGTGGTGGTGGTCGAATCCGTCATCCCAGTCGCCTCCCGTAGTTCACCGGCAGGCTCATCGCCTCGCCGACGGCAAGGGAGTCCCAGAACTCCTCACCGAGCTTGCTGACGTACTCCGCGTGGTCCGCGGTGCCGTACACCCACTCCTTCAGCCAGTCCCGGAGCCGGTCGGGGTCCTTGCTGATGCCGGACCAGGCGCGGTAGAAGGCGTTGTCCCGGTCGTAGTAGCCCTGCGCGAAGGACGGGTGGGCGCCGCGCGGGCAGGCCACCACCGCGTCCACCGCGTGCGAGGGGATCACCGTGCGGTTGGGGTCGGAGCGGACGACCTCGTCCTCGACGATCTCCTCGACGACCACGACCGCCTTGTCCGCCGCGTACACCGCCTCCGCCTGCACGCCCGTCAGGCCCCAGATCTGGGTGTTGCCGCTGCGGTCGGCGCGCTGCGCGTGAATGATCGTCACGTCGGGGTTGACGGGCGGTACGACGTAGACCTGCTCCGGCTCGCCGTCCGGGCCCGGGAAGGGTGAAGTGACCTTGCGCAGGCCGTCGTTGACCGAGGGCAGGTCGCTGCCGCCGTACGAGCGCAGCGGGTAGAAGGGCAGCCGCTGGGCGCCCGCGAGGTAGCGGCAGATCATGCCGTAGTGGCTGTACTCCTCGAAGATCAGCGGCTCCGGGTCGGCCTTCTCCACCCGGCGGCGCAGCTCACCCAGCGAACCGGCCGAGGAGTTGCCGACGAAGGAGGAGACCAGCCGGGACACGCAGCCGGCCGCGAGCATCTGGTCCACGACGATGTCGGCCGTCATCCGGACGACGGTGAGGCCCCGGCGGCCCTGCCGGATGATCTCGTGCCCGGCGGCGGTGGGGATGAGGTGCGTGAAGCCTTCGAGGGAGACGGTGTCCCCGTCATGGACGAAGGAGGAGACGGCCTCCCGCATCGTCATGGTCTTGTCCACGGTGCTCCTCGGCGTGCGGGGTGGCGGATCCGGTCCCGCATACCGTTTCACCGGCCATTGATCTCCGTCCAATACCGAATTAAGGTCAGACTGATATCCAGCAGAACATAGTCGGTACGGGTGGACGGTGGAACGGACATGGAGCTGCGGCATCTGACCGCCTTCGTCGCGGTGGCCGAGGAGCTGCACTTCGGGCGGGCCGCCAAGCGGCTGCAGATGGCGCAGCCGCCGCTCAGCCAGCAGATCCGCCAGCTGGAGAAGGAGCTGGGCGTCCAGCTCTTCGAGCGCAACACCCGCTCCGTCCGGCTGACCAGCGCGGGCCAGTCCTTCCTCGACCCCGTACGGACCGTGCTGGCCGACCTGGACACCGCGACGCGCGCCGCGAAGGCCGCCGGGCGGGGCGAGTACGGCCGGGTCACCATCGGCTTCGCGGGCGCCTCCACGCACGAGACGCTGCCCCTCCTCACGCGCGCCGTGCGGGCCGCGCATCCGGCGCTGGAGCTGGTGATGAAGGGCCAGACGTACGCCAACGTGGCGCTCGCCGGGGTGGCCGACGGCTCGCTGGACCTCGGCTTCGTGCGGCTCCCGGTCACCCAGCCCGGCGTCGCGACCCGGGTGATCGACGAGGAGGAGCTGGTCTGCGCGCTGCCCTCGGACCACCCGCTGGCCCGCCGCCGGCGCATCCCCATCGCCGCGCTCGCCGACGAGCCGTTCGTCAGCTTTCCCGCCAACGCCGGGTCCACGGTCCGGGACGCCACGGTCCGGGCGTGCGAGGGCGCCGGGTTCAATCCGCGGGTCGTGCAGGAGGCGCCCGACTCGTACACGATCCTGGCGCTGGTCGCCGCGGGCGTGGGCACCACCCTCACCGTCACCTCCTGCCAGCACATCCAGCAGACCGGGCTGGTCTACCGGCCGCTCGCGGGCCCGCCGATCCGGCTGCAGGCCGCGCTGGCGTGGCGTCCGGACAACCCCTCGGCGGCCCTGCGTACCGTCCTCGCGGTGGCCGAGGAGGCGCTGCCGACCCCTGAGGGGAAGACTCCGGTTCGCTCCTGACCTGCGGCGATAGTCGATTGATAAATCTGGCGTCCCAATCTCGACCGAATTGGATATTGGACCGGCTCAGTGCTCGGGTGGAAAAGTCACCGGGAAGCGTCCACCAGGTCCACCACGGCACCAGGGCACCAGGAAAGGCCGTCGCATGTCCGACTCCACCGAAATCGTCCTCTGCGAACCGCTGCGCACCCCGATCGGCAAGTTCGGCGGCGCGCTGGCCGGGCAGCGTCCCGCCGCCCTGGCCGCCCTGCTGATCTCCGAGATCGTCCGCCGGACCGGTGTCGCGCCCGAGAAGGTCGACGAAGTGATCCTCGGCCACGCCTGGCCCACCTCCGACGCGCCGGCCATCGGCCGGGTGGCCGCCCTGGACGCCGGCCTGCCCGACACCGTCACCGGCGTACAGATCGATCGCCGCTGCGGCTCCGGGCTGCAGGCGGTGCTGGACGCGGCGATGCAGATCAAGGCCGGGTTCAGCGACGTGGTGATCGCCGGTGGCGTGGACGTGATGAGCGCGGCGCCGTACTACACCCACGAGGGCCGCTGGGGCATCAAGGGCCCGAACCTGACGCTGCACGACTCCCTCACCCGCGGCCGGGTCACCGCGGGCGGCGAGCGCCACCCCATCCCCGGCGGCATGATCGAGACCGCCGAGAACCTGCGCCGTCAGTACGGCATCAGCCGCGCCGACCAGGACGCGCTGGCGCTCCGCTCGCAGCAGCGGGCCGGGCGCGCCATCGAGGCGGGCCTGTTCGACGAGGAGATCGTGCCGGTCACCGTGCGCGGCCGGAAGGGCGACACCGTCGTGTCCGCCGACGAGCACCCGCGCCCCGAGACCACCGCCGAGCAGCTCGCCGAGCTGAAGCCGATCATGGGCAAGCAGGACCCGGAGGCCACCGTCACCGCGGGCAACGCCAGCGGCCAGAACGACGCGGCCGCTGCCTGCCTGGTCACGAGCGCCGCCACCGCCGAACGGCTCGGCCTCACCCCGATCGTGCGGCTGGTCTCCTTCGCGCGGACCGGCTGCGCCCCGGAGACCATGGGCCTCGGCCCGGTCGGCGCCACCCGCGCGGCCCTGGACAAGGCGGGTCTCAAGCTCGCCGAACTGGACCTGATCGAGTTGAACGAGGCATTCGCCGCACAGGTACTGGCCTGCACGAAGGAGCTGGGCCTCGGCGAGGCTGACCACGAGCGGATCAACGTCAACGGCTCCGGCGTCTCCCTCGGCCACCCCGTCGGCGCCACCGGCGCCCGTATCCTGGCCACCCTCGCCCGCGAGATGCGGCGTCGCGAGGCCCGCTACGGCCTGGAGACCATGTGCATCGGCGGCGGCCAGGGCCTCGCGGCCGTCTTCGAGCGAATCGCCGCCTGACCCGCGCCCCCGGCGCCGCCTTCGGGCGGATCGCCTGACCCGCGCCCCGACCGCTCTCGGGGTTCCTCCGTATACGTACAAGTTCATCGCGCACCACCCGTACCACCCAGGGGCGCCGCTCGGCCGACGCGGCGCCCCTGGTCTCCCCTTCCCCTGCCCAAAGACGCCCAGGGAGTCCGTATGAGTGCGCCCGCCGCGCCCACCCCACGCGACCGCACCAGAGCCGCCAACCGCGCCGGAATCGGCGCCTTCATCGGCTCCACCATCGAGTGGTTCGACTTCTACATCTACGGCACCGCCTCCGCCCTCGTCTTCGACAAGGTCTTCTTCCCCGAACTGGACGGCGCCCTCGGCACGCTGGTCGCCTTCGCGACCTTCTGGGTCGGCTTCCTCGCCCGTCCGCTCGGCGGCATCGTCTTCGGACACTACGGTGACCGGCTCGGCCGGAAGAAGACCCTCGTCATCACCCTGCTGATGATGGGCCTGTCCACCACGGCCATCGGCCTGCTGCCCGGCTACGCCTCGATCGGCGTCGCCGCGCCGGTCCTGCTCGTCTGCATACGGATGATCCAGGGTATCGGCCTGGGTGGCGAGTGGGGTGGGTCGGTCCTGATCGCCTCCGAGTCCGCGCCCAAGGGCAAGTCCGTCCTCTACGGCGCCTTCGCGCAGCAGGGCTCGCCGGTCGGCAACACCCTCAGCACGCTGAGCTTCCTCGCCATCAGCCAACTGCCGGACGCCGCCTTCACCTCCTGGGGCTGGCGGGTGCCGTTCCTCGCCTCCGCGCTGCTGGTCATCGTCGGCCTCTTCGTCCGGCTGAAGGTCGCCGAGTCCCCGGCGATGGCCAAGCTGATCGAGAAGAAGGAGGTCGCGAAGGTGCCGCTGACCGAGGTGGTGCGCAGCCACCCGATGCTGATCGTCCTGGGCATCGGCGCCTGCACCATCGGCCTGTCGGCGACGTACTTCAAGTCCACCTTCGCGCTGTCCTGGGCGACCAGCGCACTGGACTTCGACCGCAGCTCCTTCCTCACGATCATCCTGGTCGCCAACATCACCCAGATCATCGTCCAGCCCTTCGGCGCGGTCCTCGCCACGAAGATGAAGAGCTGGTCGCGCGCGGTCTGCGTGATGCTGGTGCCCGAACTGGTCCTGATGCCGGTGATGTTCGTCCTCATCGGCACCGAGAACTACGGCCTGGCGATGTTCGGCGTCGCGGTCGCCACGATCCCGCACTGCCTGTACTACGCGGCGCTGGCCGGCATGCTCGCCAGCCGGTTCCCCGCGCACCTGCGGTACACCGGCATCTCGCTCTGCTACCAGCTGTGCGGCACGCTGCTGGGCGGCACCACGCCGATCATCGGCCAGTCGCTGCTGAACTGGACCGGTTCGATCACCGCGGTCATCGTCTACGCGGTCTTCCAGGTCGCCCTGACCATGGGCTGCATGCTGCTGCTCCTGCGCCGCCCGAACCACGACGAGACGGCGGCGGAGGTCGCGGCGGGCGCCCCGGCCACCGCGCCGCTTCCCGCGCGGTAACGCGGCCGGCGGGCCGGGCTGGGATGCTCGTGGGCGTCCGTACCTCCGACGTCCACGACGTCCACGACGTCCACGACGTCCACGACGTCCACGACGTCCACGGCGTCCACGGCGTCCACGGCGTCCACGGCGTCCACGGCGTCCACGGCGTCCACGGCGTCCACGGCGTCCACGGCGTCCACGGCGTCCACGACGTCCACGACGTCCACGACGTCCACGACGTCCAGGAGAGGAGCCCAGCCGTGCCCGCCGCTTCCGACCCCGAGTCCGTCGTCCGCCTGGGCGGCCGCCGCTTCGCCTACCTCGACTCCGGCGGCCCGGGCCCCGTCCTGCTCGCGCTGCACGGCCACTTCGGCCGCGGCCGGATCTTCGCGCCGCTGGCCGCCGCACTGGCCGGCCGGTACCGCGTCCTCGCCCCGGACCAGCGCGGCCACGGACTCTCGGACCACGGCGGCCCCTTCACCCCGGACGCCTACGTGGAGGACGCGGCGGCCCTCCTGCGCGCCCTGGACGCCGGCCCCGCGGCCGTGCTCGGCCACTCCATGGGCGGCGCCGTCGCCTTCCTGCTCGCCGAGCGCCACCCCGACCTCGTACGGGCCCTCGTCGTGGCGGACATGACCGTGCGCAACCACGTCCCCGAGACAGAGCCCGTCCTGGACGTCTCGGGCTGGCCGCGCCGTACCGTCTCGCGCGCGGCCCTGCGCGCCGCCATCGAGGCGCGGGGCATCCCGGACGCCGGTTACTTCCTGGACAGCGCGGTGGAGTTCGAGGACGGCTGGGGGCTGCTTTTCGACACCGAGGCGATGATGGCCTCGCAACGGGCCTTCGTCGGGGATTTCTCGGACCGGTGGACGGCCTCCCGGCAGCCGGCCCTGCTGCTCAGGGCGGGGGAGAGCTTCCTGCTGACCCGTGCCACCGCCGAGTGGATGGCCGGCGCCCGGCCGCACACGGAACTCACCGAACTCCCCGGCTGCGGGCACTGGCTCCACGCCGACGACCCCGATGGATTCGCCCAGGCCGTCGGCGGTTTTCTCGACACCGTCCGTATTCGGGGAACCTTCTCAACCACGAGTTGATGCACACGTGCCCCGAGAAGTCGTGACCGTCCGTAGGTGGACTGGTGCGTGTCGTTCCGCTCGTGAAAGGATGAGCGCAGCGGAGAGCGCGCGACTCAACTGTCCGTTGGGCGTGCGCGTCGTTCGACCGCTGCTGGGACCAGGGCAGACAGGGATGGGGCATCGACATGGCGCGAGGGGGCGACGGCACACCGAAGAGCGAGCACAGCCCGCTCGCCGAGCGGCTGAACCACCTCTTCGCCCACATGCACCCGCCCGGCGCGCCGTACACCAACGCCTACGTCGCCGAGGAGATCAGCGAGGGCGCCGAGTACGGTGACGTCACCCTCTCCGAGCAGTACCTGTCCATGCTCCGCAAGGGCAGGCGCACCAACCCCAGCCACGAAGTGCTGCGCGCACTCGCCAAGTTCTTCGCGGTACCGGTCGGCTATCTGGTCGGGGACCTCTCCCAGCCGCAGGCCGACCGGGTGGAGGAGGAGCTGCGCTTCCTCGCGGCCATGCGCGACCAGCGGGTGCGGACCATCGCCCTGCGCGCGGTCGGCCTGCCGCCCGAGGTGCAGGACAGCCTCACCACGATCATCTCCCAGTTCCGGCAGCAGATGGACCTGCCGCCGGACCCGCCGGCGACCAGCGGTGAGGAACCGCATGCCGGCCACTGACGAGCAGCTCTTCGTCGCCTGGCGACGGACGGGAAACGAGGACGGTACGGCCATGCGGGTACGGCGCATAAGGCGGAGGTGCAAGCAGCTCGTCCAGGAGCTGGCGCTGCCCGCCGCGACCGACCTGCCCGGTCTGAGCGAGGTCGTGGCGCGGCGCGTGGGACGCCCCGTGCACCTCGCGCCGATGAGCCTGGGCGGCGTGGTCTCCGGCATGACGGCGGGCACCGACGACGGCTGGTGGGTCTTCTACGAGCGGCAGACCTCGCCCTGGCACCAGACCCACATCGTCCTGCACGAGCTGAGCCACCTCCTCCTCGGCCACGAGCAGGACCCCACCGTCACCGAGAACGCGCTGAAGTTCTGGACGCCCACCATGGACGTCGCGACCGCGGCGCGGCGCATGGGCCTGACCGCCCGCTTCGCGCGCCACCACTGCTACGACGACGCCACCGAGCGCGAGACCGAGGTCCTCGGCACGCTCCTCATGGCGCACCTGGTGCCCACGACCGCCAAGGACGACCCGCCGCTCAGCGGTGACGCGGCCGAGATCGCCGCGGCGCTGGGTCCGGCGCTCAAGCACATCCGGCGCGAGCTGGACGGCGCCGGGGGCAGCGGTCCGGAGGCCCCGGGAGTCGGTTCCGAGGACGGGGGGCCGTCGCGTGTTTGACGTGGTCTACCTCTGCTTCGCGGCCGTCGCCTGGGTGCTCGCCGGCTACAAGTTCCGCGCCTGGCTGCGCGACCGCGCCAACGCCGACCTGGGCCTGACGTCCCTGATGACGGCGGGCGTCGCCACGGTGTTCCTGTTCTCGGCGCCGAGCCTGTACCGCGCCTTCGACCGGTTCACCGGCGTCGCCAACCTCGCCATGGTCTTCCTGTATTCCTCCGTCGTGGTCTTCGCGGCCGGCGCCCTGGTGCTGCTGCTGCGCTGGACCGGCGGCGAGGACGAGGCGGGCCGCCGCGGGACCCGCGCCCGGACCCGTACGGTCCTCGGGCTCGTCGTGGTGGCGTGGGCGGTGGCCGTCACCGGCTTCGCCGTCGGCCGCCCGGACGCCGTGGAGCACCCGCGCGACTTCAGCACCGCGTACACCGACGCACCCGGCGTCATGCTCTTCCTGATGCTGTATTTGGCCATCTTCGGCGCCAGCCTGGCCGGCCTCGGCACCCTCTGCCCGCGCTACGCCACCAAGGTCGGCCCGTCCTGGCTGGCCCGCGGCCTGCGCGTACTGGCCGCCGGCTGCTGGCTGGGCCTGCTGTACTGCGCCTGCAAGCTCGTCGGCTTCGCGCTCTCCTGGGCCGGCAGCCCGGCGCTGTGGCTCTCCAACGGCGTGGCCCCGCTGAGCGCTTCGGTCGCCGCGATCCTCGTCCTCACCGGATTCGCGCTGCCCGCCGCCGGGCCCCGCGCCGCCGCCTGGCGCCGGCTGCGCCGCCTCTCGCCCCTGTGGCGCGAGGCCACCGCGCAGGCCCCGGAGGTGACGATGGAGGGCACGCGGCCGGGCGGCTGGCCCTTCGCCGACCTGGAGTGGCGGGCCAACCGCCAGATGGCCGAGATCCGCGACGTACAGCGCGGCATCCGCCGGTACGTCGAGGCCGACGCCGTCGACTTCGCCACCGAGCGGGCCCGCTCGCTGGGCATCGAGCCGGCGCAACTGGCCGCGGTGGCCGAGGCGGTGGCACTGCGCCGGGGCCTGGACAACCGGCAGGCCGGCCGGCTCCCGGAGCCGTACGCCGAATCCGTCGTCGTCACCACCGACATGGCACCGGCGGCGGAGTACGAACACCTGGCACTGGTCGCGGACGTGTACCGCTCGTCCCTGGCCGAAACGGTCCTCGCCGAGCTGCGACAACGCAGCACCGTGCAGGAGCGGGGGGCATAGCGCCGCGACGGCGCACCACAGACGAGGTGGCTCGGCACGGGGGTCCGAACCGCCTACGGCACAGGGCGGCACGGGGCATCTGCCCCGGAGCCGCCCTGTGCTCTTGCCCGCCGCCGGTGCGGCACCCGACCCGAGTACGGGCGGCCGGCCCCCACCCCATAAGGTCGGGATCCATGCAGAGGACCCCCACACCCGACCGCCCCGACCCGCTCGACCCGACGGCACTGCTCGACGACCCGTACGCGGCGTACGAGGGGCTGCGCGAGGCCGGGCCGGTGCACCGGATCAGCGGCCCCGACGGGCAGCCCGCCTGGCTCGTCACCCGTTACGCCGATGTCCGCGGTGCGCTGGCCGACCCCCGGCTCTCCCTGGACAAGCGGAACAGCTCGACCGGCTACCGGGGTTTCTCCCTGCCGCCGGCGCTGGACGCCAACCTGCTGAACATGGACCCGCCGGACCACACCCGCGTCCGCCGCCTGGTCGTCAAGGCGTTCACGCCCGGCCGCGTCGAGAAGTTGCGGGCCCCCGTGGCGAAGGTCGCGCAGGACCTGCTGGACGCGGTCGAGCCCCAGGGCACCGCCGACCTCATCGCCGACTTCGCGGGCCCGCTGCCGATCATCGTCATCTGCGACCTGCTCGGCGTCCCGGAGCACGACCGGCGGGACTTCCGCGCCTGGACCGACGCGCTCATCACGCCCGACCCGTCCCGGCCCGCGGCGATGAAGGAGGCGATCGGCGCCATGCTGCGCTTCTTCACCGAACTGATCGCCACCAAGCGCGCCGAGCCGGGCGACGACCTGCTCTCCGACCTGATCGCCGTGCGCGATGAGGGAGACGAGGGAGACGAGGTAGACGAGGCGGACGACGGGAACGGAGCCGGCGGGGTGGCGGGAGACCGGCTCAGCGAGGACGAGCTGACCTCGCTCGCCTTCCTCATCCTCTTCGCGGGCTACGAGAACACCGTCCACCTGATCGGCAATGCCGTGCTTGCGCTGCTGGACCACCCGGACGTGCTGGCGGAGTTGCGTGCCGAGCCAGAGCGCATGCCCGCGGCAGTGGAGGAGTTCGCGCGGTACGACGGGCCGGCGCCGCTGGCCATCCGCCGCTTCCCGGTCGAGGACGTGGAGATCGGCGGGGTGCGGATCCCGGCCGGGGAGAGCGTGCTGCTCTCGCTGGCGTCCGCCAACCGTGACCCGGAACGATTCCCCGACCCTGCGACACTCGATCCGCACCGCGATATTTTCGGCCATCTCGCGCTCGGCCACGGGATCCATTACTGCCTCGGAGCACCACTCGCCAGGATGGAGACGCAGACCGCCCTCGACGCCGTGATTCAGCGTTTCCCCGGTCTTCGCCTGGCCGTCCCGCGCACGGAGTTGCAGTGGCGCCGATCCATCCGTGCGCGTGGCCTGATGTCGCTCCCCGTCGCCTGGTAACAGCGACTCGAACAAGCTTTTCCTGCATAACCGTTCCGGCATGCGGTAGAAAGGTTCTGAGCCCGCCCGGTGTGCATCCCCCGTCGCACCGGGCGGGCCTTCCGCCGGTACGCGTGAGCCGTCTGGCGCATCCGGTACTGCGCGTGACCGCTTGTCTCCCTAGCGTGGTTCCATGGGAACCGACACCGCTTCGACCAGGACCACGGGCACCGTAACGGCCATAGCCGTGGCCGGTGCCCTCCTCGCACTACCCGCCCCCGCCCACGCCGCGCCCGCGACGCAGGGCAGAGCACTCCCCGACCGCCCCGTGACCCATACCGCGGCCTGGCTCGAACCGGCCCGGCCGTGGTCCGTCTCCCCGGCCTTCGCCCCCCGGCGGCCCGCAGCGGCGCCACCCGCCGGCATCGATGCCAAGGCCTGGACCGTCACCGACGCCACGACCGGGCAGGTGCTGGGCTCGAAAGAGCCGCATCGCCAACTGCCGCCCGCCAGCACCCTGAAGACCCTCTTCGCGCTCACCGTCCTGCCGAAATTCCCGGCCGACATGGTCCGCACGGTCACCGCCGCCGACCTCAAGGGTGTGGGCGAGGGCAGCAGCCTCGTAGGCATCAAGAAGGGGCAGCGCTACAAGGTCGCCGACCTGTGGCGCGGCGTGTTCCTCCGCTCGGGCAACGACGCGGTGCACGTCCTGGCGAACATGAACGGCGGCTGGCAGGCCACCGCCAAGGAGATGCAGCTGAAAGCCCGCACGCTGGGCGCCGAGGACACGACCGTGAAGACGCCGGACGGCTACGACGCGGCCGGCCAGGTCTCCTCGGCGAGCGACCTCACGCTGTTCGCGCGAAAGGGCCTGCAGAACGCCGACTTCGCGCGGTACTGCGCCACCGCACGGGCCGCCTTCCCCGGCGGCGCCAAGGGGGCGCGCGACATCGTGAACACCAACCGGATGCTGTCCGGCACGAACGGGGTGCCGCGCTACCCCGGCATCATCGGCGTGAAGAACGGCTACACCAGCAAGGCGGGCAACACCCTCATCGCCGCCGCGAAGAAGAACGGACGCACCCTCGTGGTCACCGTCCTGGCCCCCGGCAACGAGAAGAACGCGGTCTACAAGGAGGCCGCGTCCCTCCTGGACTGGGGCTTCAAGGCGGGCTGAGGCGCCGTCCCCGGGCCCGGGAGCCGGTGCGGCTCCCGGGCCCCGGTCAGCGCTCCGCCGCGACGCGCAGCCGGGGCGCGTGGTCGGCCGCCGGCACCGGGCCGCGCAGCGACCCGGCCAGCTCACCCGCCCAGCGGATCAGCCCGTCGACATCGACGCCGTGCGGCGCCGTGCCCGCGTACGGCCCGATGGCGGCGGCGCCGCGGGTCAGCAGCGAGCCGGCGCCCGTGACGTTGCCGCGGGCCGCGTGGGTGAGACCGACCGCCAGCTGGGCGAGTCCGCGCCACAGCTCGCGCTCCGCCGGCGGCCCGGACTTCCACGCGTCCTCCAGCACCTCGTGCGCGTGGAACGGCATCCCGTCGTCCAGCAGCCGCTGCGCCTCCGCCAGCGACTCAGCGGGCTCCCGTACGACGCCCTCCGGCTGCCGGGCGACGCCGGGGGAGCCGTACGGCAGGGGGCGGCCCAGGCCGTCCCGCGGCCGGGCGTTGCGCGCCCGGCCCTCGGCGTCCCGGTCCCGGCGCCGAGACGTTTCCGGCGCCGGGGCACCGCCCGCCCGCACAGCCGGGTCCTGCGCCGCCGCGCAGTGCGGGCAGGCGGCGGCCGGGTCCTCGCGGATCCGGCCGCACTCCTCGCAGACCCGGTCCAGCCAGCAGGCCGGGTCGCCGCCCTCGTCGTGGCTCCGCGTGCTCATCGGCCGTCGACGACCTCGGTCTCGTAGAAGCAGTAGTGGTCCTTGATGTCCGCCACGGCCTCCTTGGGCTCCGGATACGCCCACACGGCGTCCTCGGGCCCGTCCGGCAGGGACCAGTAGGACGCGTCGCCCTTGAAGGGGCAGTGGGTCGTGGTCTCGGAGGGGATGAGGACGTCGGTACGGACGTCCTGCGGCGGCAGGTAGTAGCGGGCCGGGTAGCCGGTCTCGCGCAGTACCAGCGGGCGGGTGCTGTCGGCGATCACCTGCCCGCCGTGCACCACGCGCACGTGGTCCTCGCTCCGCTCGACTGTGATGCGGTGGCCTGTGGTCATCGGTGGTCCTCCCGGGTGAGGAACGGTCCCTCCCAGGATGTCACCCGCGGGCGGTGCGGGCCCGGAGGCCCTCCGGGCCCGCACCGCCGTCGCCGTCAGATCTCCCGGATGCCCCGTCCCGCCCACTCCGGGGCCGGGCCGGTCAGGGCCGTGAGGCGGTCGCGCACCGCGTCGGGCAGCGGCGCCGAGCGGCCGGTGCCCTGGTCGACGTGGAGGGCGAAGAGCTCCTCCGTGGCGACCGGGTCGCCGGCCGGCTCACCGGCCGCGTCGGCGACGTACATCTCGTGCAGGAAGCGGGCCTTCTTGGTGTCCGCGCCCAGTACGGTGGTGCGTACGGCCAGTTCGGCGTTCCGGTCGACCTCGCGGAGGTACCGGACGTGCGCCTCGACCGTGTAGAGCGAGCAGCCGCTCGCCTCGCGGTACTCCGGGCCCAGCCCGGTCTCCGCCATCAGGGCGTCCGTGGCGAACCCGAAGACGAGTACGTAGTACGCCTCGCTCAGGTGGCCGTTGTAGTCGATCCACTCGTCCTTGACGGTCTGCCGGAAGAGCGGCAGCGCCCCGGCCGGGGCGCTCACTCGGCGCCGCCGAGCCGGCCGGTGGCGCGCAGTACGTTGATGACGCCCTGGTCACGCTCGGCCACCAGGTCCGCGTACGTCCGCTCGCCCGCTTCGGCCTCGCAGCCCTCGACCATGGCGTCCCGCAGCTCACGCGTCAGCTCGGGGGCCTCCAGGCGGGTCCACGGGGACTTCAGGGACGGGCCGAAGTGGTCGAGCATGTGGCCCATGCCGCCCTCGCCGCCGGCCAGCGCGAAGGTCAGCAGCGGGCCCATGAACGCCCAGCGCAGGCCCGGCCCTTCGGTGATCGAGTCGTCGATGTCCTGCACGCTCGCCTCGCCGTTGGCGACCATGTGCAGCGCCTCGCGCCACAGGGCTTCCTGGAGGCGGTTGGCGATGAAGCCGGGCAGCTCACGGTCCATGGTGATCACGGACTTGCCCGCCACGTCGTAGAAGCGGGAGGCCCACTCCACGGCCGCGCGGTCGGTCTTCTCGCCGCCGACGACCTCGACGAGGGGTATGAGGTACGGCGGGTTGAAGGGGTGGCCGACGACGAGGCGGCCGTTGTCGGCTCCGTCGGAGTGCATGTCCGACATCGGGTAGCCGGAGGTGGAGGAGGCGATGATCACGCCGTCCCGGGTGGCGTCGGTCAGCTCGGCCAGCAGCGAGCGCTTCAGCTCCAGCTTCTCCGGCGCGCTCTCCTGCACGAAGTCGGCGTCGGCGACGGCCTCGGCGAGGGTGGGCGCGACGGTGAGGCGGTCCTGCGAGGCGCCCTCGGCGAGGCCCATCTGCTCCAGCGCAGGCCAGGCGGCGGAGACCAGGCGGCGCAGCTTCTCCTCGGCGTCGTCGGCCGGGTCCCAGGCGGTCACGTCGTAACCGCGGGCGAGGAAGTGGGCGACCCAGCCGCCGCCGATCACGCCGGCGCCGATGCAGGCGACCTTGCGTACGTCTTCGGGGGCGAGGGGAGGGGTGGCGGTCATGCGGGGCTCCAAGGTGGTGGGACGTACGTCAGGCGCGGGGCTTCAGGCCCATGCGGGCGCGGGCCCGGTCGGGCGTGGCGACCTTGGCGCCGAGGGACTCGGTGATGGTCACGGCGCGCTCGACGAGCTGGGCGTTGGTGGCCTTCACGCCCTTGGAGAGGTACAGGTTGTCCTCCAGGCCGACGCGGACGTTGCCGCCGAGCAGGATGGACTGGGCGACCCACGGCATCTGCATGCGGCCGAGCGCGAAGCTCGCCCACTGGGCGTTCTCGGGCAGCATGTTGACCATCGACTGGAGCACGCCCGGGTCGGCCGGGGCGCCCCACGGGATGTCCATGCACAGCTGGAAGACGGTCGGGTCGTCCAGCAGGCCCTCGGCGCGCAGCTGCTTGGCGAACCACAGCTGGCCGGTGTCGAAGATCTCCAGCTCGGGGCGGACGCCCAGCTCCTGGATGCGCTTGGCGCCCTTGCGGAGCATCTCGGGGGTGGAGATGTAGAGGTTGTCGCCGAAGTTCAGCGAGCCGCAGTCCAGGGTGCAGATGTCGGGGAGCAGGTCCTCGACGTGCGGGAGCCGGTCCAGGCCGCCGACCAGGTCGGTGCCGGGCTGCGCGCCCTTCTCCAGCGGCTGGTCGGGGTCGAGCACCAGGTCGCCGCCCATGCCGGCGGTGAGGTTGATGACGACGTCGGTGCCGGTCTCCTTGATGCGCTCGACGACCTCCGCGTACAGCTTCGGGTCGCGCGAGGGGTCGCCGGTCTCGGGGTCGCGGACGTGGATGTGCACCACGGCGGCGCCCGCTTCCGCCGCCTCCACGGCGGACTTGGCGATCTGCTCGGGCGTCACGGGGACGTGTGGGGAGCGGCGCACGGTGTCGCCCGCGCCGGTCAGCGCACAGGTGATGATGACCTCGTCGTTCATGACGGGATTCCCTTCTGCGATGGGTGGGTGACGAACCGTCAGGTGTGACGGCAGGGGAAGGGAGGGGGTGCGCGGGCAGGCGTCGGCCACGCCTGCCCGCGCACGATGGGGGGGGCCGGACGGTCTCCGGTACGGCGCCTTACGGCGCGGTCAGCTCGTCCTCGACGAAGGCGGTCAGCGCGGCGTGCATGCTGTCCGGGGTGGTGCTGCCGGGGGCGGTGGCCAGCACCTGGGTGGCCAGGCCGTCGATCAGCGCGGTCAGCCGCAGTGCGGTGAACTCCACGTCGACGGGGCGGAAGACGCCCTGCTCGACGCCGCGTCGCACGACGTCGGCGACGGTGTTCCGCCACTGCCGGTAGTAGTGGTCGTGCAGCCGGCCGACCTCGGTGGAGCGGGCCGCCTGCGCCCACATGTCCAGCCAGACCAGCCACTGCCGGCGCTGCTGTTCCGTGCGGGGGGTCTGCAGCGCGATGAGGTGCAGCATCTCCTCGCGCGCGTCGGTGGCGCCGGCCAGGCCCTGCGCGCGGCGCGCGGTGTCCTCGTCCATGCACCAGCGGACGGCGGCCTCCAGGAGGTCGTCCCGGCCGGGGAAGTGGTAGTGGATCGCGGCCGTGCTCGTCCCGCAGGCCGCGGCGATGTCGGCGACCCGTACGGAGTGGAAGCCGTGCTCGGCGATCAGCCGCACCGTCTCGCGGACGATCTGCAGCGGCCGGCCGCCCTCGGGCAGTGCGGTGGGTGCCGACGCGTCGTCCGGTGCCGCGGTCACGGCCCGGGAGCCCAGCAGCCAGCCGGTGTCCACCCCGCCGATCTCGGCGATGCGGACGATCTCGGCGATGGTGAAGCGGCGGGTCCCGCCGAGGGAGCGGGAGAGCTTCGAGGGGTCCATCACGATGCGCCGGGCGAACTCACGGCGGCTGCAGCCGATGCCGTCGATCACCTTCTTGACGCGGTCCGTGAGATCGCCGCTCTCGTCGGCGAGCCGGGTGCCGGGGTCTTCCTGCATGGTCCGGGACCGTAGCAGGGTGATGAGATCACCGCAACGCATACCGCGTCGATTTCCCGGGGAAACCCTGGACAGGAACGGATAAACGGCTCGTGATGAGGCCTGACTGATGAGAAAGTCAGATGCGACTCGCCCGGTGGGGCCGGCCCGGTGTGCGGACATCCCGTACGGGTGGGAGATGTGGGAAAGTGACGACATGGCCGAACCGGGCGCGCAGTCCTCTGCCATGTCGCCGCCGGAGGAGTGGCCCGCCCCGCCGCACCTGATTCTGGCGCTCAACGGCATGGGGGGCTTCGACTGGGACCTGGAGCGCGGCCGGCTGCACATGGACGCCGCCGCGCTGCGGATCTTCGACGTGGGCCCCGACGAGTACGACGGCCGCCCCGCCTCCCTCTCCCACCGGGTCCCGCCCGCCGAGGCCGCCCGGCTGGACTCCCTGGTCGCCCAGGCCATCAAGGACGGCAGCGAGTCCTACGGCGCCTACTTCCGCGTCCGGCACCACGACGGCACGCTGCTCTGGATCCACACCCACGGCACGATCTACCGGGACGACAGCGGCCGGCCGCACCGCATCGTCGGCATCGTCCGCGACGCCCGCCAGGAACTGCAGCTCTCCCGTACCGCCGGCCCGGCGACCGCGGGCGATCGCCGCCGCGGGCACACCTCCGTCGTGGAGCGCACCACCGCGGCCCTCGCGCACGCCCGGAGCGTCCGCGACGTCGTCGCCGTCCTCGGGGACGCCCAGGGGCTGAGCCGGCTCGGCGTGGAGAACGTCATCCTGGGGCTGGTGGAGGCCGGCCGCATCCAGCTCGTCTCCGAGGGGCAGGCCGGCAGCTTCGTCCCGGAACACCGGTTCACCCGAGTGGCGGACGAGTTCCCGATGAGCGAGGTCGTGCGCACCCTCAGGCCGCGCTTCGTCCGCTCCCGCGCGGAGTTCGCCTCCTGCTACCCGCGGCTCTGGCCGCACGTCCAACCCCTGAACATCGGCTCGGCCGCCTACCTCCCGCTGATCGCGCAGGCCCGCCCCATCGGCGTCATCGGCCTCTTCTACCGGGAGGAGTGCGAGTTCAGCACGCACGAGCGCAGCATCCTCGTGGCGCTCGGCAGCAGCATCGCGCAGAGCCTGGCCCGCGCGATGCTCTTCGACCAGGAGCACGACCTCGCCGAGGCGCTCCAGCACGCCATGCTGCCGCGCCGCATCCCCGGCGTCCCCGGCGCCCGCATCGCGGTGCGCTACCGCGCGGCGCGGCTGGGCCAGGACATCGGCGGCGACTGGTACGACGTCATCCAGCTGCCCGGCGGACCCCCTTCCGGTGGCGGCCGGGTCGCCGTCGTCATCGGCGACGTCCAGGGCCACGACACCCGGGCCGCCACCCTCATGGGGCAGCTGCGCATCGTCCTGCGCGCGTACGCCGCCGAGGGCCACCCGCCCGCCACCGTCATGGCCCGGGCCTCCGCCTTCCTGCACGAACTGGATCCCGAACGCTTCGCCACCTGCACCTACGCCGACATCGACCTGACCACCGGCGCGCTGCAGGTCGTCCGGGCCGGCCACGTCGATCCGCTGGTCCGGCACGCCGAGGGCATCTGCCGCCGGCTGCCCGTGGTCGGCGGGCTGCCGCTCGGCCTGTCCGCCGAGTTCGGCCAACTGGACTACCCCGTCACCACGGTGCGCCTCGCGCCCGGGGAGACGCTGGTGCTGTGCACGGACGGCCTGGTCGAGCGGCCGGGGCATGACCTGGACGACGGGATGGCCCGGCTGGCCCGGGCGGTGCGCACCGGGCCGCAGGACGTCCAGCAACTCGCCGACCTGCTGTGCACGCTCTCCCTCAGCGGTGACGGCGAGGACGACATGGCGCTGCTGCTGCTCCGGCGCAGCGGCACGACCCCGCCCGACCACCACGGCACGGTCCGCCGGCACGTCGTGCCCGGGGACGCCGGAGGGCTCGCCGGGGCCCGGCGAGCGATCCGGGAGGCGGTCCGGGCCTGGGGTGCGCACGAGCGCGCCGAGGAGATCGAGCTGGTCGCCGACGAGCTGATCACCAACGCGCTGCTGCACACCGACGGGGCGGCCCAGGTGTCCCTCGCGCTGCCCAGGAACGGGGAGCGACGGCTCCGCCTGGAGGTCGCCGACCGCTCCAGCGTGCTGCCGCACCGCGAGGAACCGGCCGACAGCCGCGTGCACGGGCGCGGCCTGCTGCTGGTCGACCGGCTGGCGGACGTCTGGGGCGTGACCCCGCGCGGCAACGGCAAGAGCGTGTGGTGCGAGTTCCTGTGCCCGTGACGCCGGGGACGCGGGCCGATCCACGGGCTTCCGGACATATGGCTGCCGTCTACAGCATGTAAGGCGTGAAGGTGGCCCCCGCCACATACATCCGACGCGTCGCGTGCTTTACTGCCGCGTGCCCACTGAGACCGCTCCCACCGGCGTGCGTTCGCGCATATTCGCCGACCTCACCCCGCTGCGTACCTCCGTCCACTACCGCCGGCTGTGGACGGGCAACACCGTCTCCTGGGTGGGGCAGCAGATGACCGCGCTCGCGGTCTCGCTCCAGGTCTACGACATCACCCACTCGACGTTCTCCGTCGGGCTGGTCGGCCTCTGCTCCCTCGTCCCGCTGGTCGTCTTCGGCCTGTACGGCGGCGCCATCGCCGACACCGTCGACCGCCGCACCCTGGGCCTGTTCAGCGCCCTCGGCGCCACGACCATGTCCGTCGTACTGGCCGTCGCCGCGCTGCTGCACGTACGCCAGGTCGGCCTGCTCTACGCCGTCGTCGCCCTCCAGGCCGTCTGCTTCGCGATGAACTCGCCGGCCCGCTCCTCGATGATCCCCCGCCTGCTGCCCACCGAGCAGCTGCCGGCCGCCAACGCGCTCAACTCCCTCACCAGCAACCTCGGCCTGATGGGCGGCCCGATGCTGGGCGGCCTCATCGTCGGCTGGTGGGGCTACCAGGCCGCCTACCTCATCGACGTCGTCGCCTTCACCGCGTCCCTGTACGCCATGTGGCGACTGCCCTCGATGCGCCCCGAGCACGAGGCGGGCCCGGACGGCGCCCGGCCCGAGCGCGCCTCCGTCCTGGACGGCCTGCGCTTCCTCGCCACCCGCCCCAACCTGCGGATGACCTTCTTCGCCGACCTGGCCGCGATGGTGCTGGCCCAGCCGCGCGCCCTCTTCCCGGCCGTCGCCGCGCTCTGGTTCGGCGGCGACGCCAAGACCGTCGGCCTGCTGGTCGCCGCGCCCGCCGTCGGCGCCGTCCTGGGCGGGCTGTTCTCCGGCTGGCTCGGCGTCATCCGGCGGCACGGCCTGGCGATCCTGCTCGCCGTCGCCGCCTGGGGCGCGGCCGTCGCCGTCTTCGGCCTCACCCGCAACCTCTGGCTCGGCCTGGTCTTCCTCGCGGTCGCGGGGTGCGCCGACACCGTCTCGATGGTCTTCCGCTCCACGATGCTGCAGGCCGCCACCCCCGACCGGATGCGCGGCCGGCTCCAGGGCGTCTTCATCGTGGTGGTCGCGGGCGGGCCGCGGCTCGGCGACTTCCTCGCCGGCTCCGCCGCCGACCTCGCCACCCCGGCCGTCGCCGTGGTCGGCGGCGGCCTGGCCTGCCTCCTGGTGGTGACGCTCCTCGGCCTGGGCCGCCCCGCCTTCGCCCGCTACGACGCCCGGGACCCGCAGCCCTGACGCGCGGCCGGGCTCTCGGTACCACTCAGTACCGGGTGATCGCCGTGTCCCCGGACTTCGTCCCGATCGCGATGTGCGGCCGCTTGTCCGGGTCCGCCCAGGCCAGGACGCGGGCCATCGCGCCCGCCGGTACCGAGACGCAGCCCGCCGTCGCGCCCTTGCCGTTGACGTGCAGGAAGATCCCGGCGCCGCGGCCGCGCACCGGCTTGTCGTAGTTGAAGCCGATGACCAGCGCCCGGTCGTACTGCGTCGGATAGTCGGCCAGCCGCTCCGACTCCTTGGCCGCGCAGTCGGCGGGCAGCGGCTCGGCCCAGCGGTTGTACGCGGCCGAGGCGTTGTCCTCGCACCACCAGGAGTTGCCGTGCACCCGGCGGTAGGAGACCTCCGTACCGGCCGGGGCCGCGCCGATCCCGAAGCCGAACGGCAGGTCGTACAGGCCGGTCGGCGTGGTGTTCGTGCTCTGCTTGCGGGAACTGCCCTCGGCCAGGCCCTTCGCGCCGAATCGGGCGGGCGCCGAGCCCGCCTGCCGCCAGTGGCCGTGCCGCTTCCCCCACCAGATCAGCCGCCCGTGGGTGGCAGCCGTCCGCGGTGCCTCGGCCGTGATCAGCTGACTGCCGCCGCCGGTGTCCGCCATCCGGGCGGGCAGCGGCGCGCCCGACCGGTCCGCCGTCGGGTGCCCGGGCGCTGCCGCGGCCGGGCCGGAGCCGGCCGTGCCGGCCAGCGCGAGCGCGGCCGCACCGGCCGCCAGTGCCTGCAACGAAGGCTTCATGACGGCACTGTAGGGGGGAACCGCTCGGCCCGCGCCCCTCGGATTCCGCCGCGCGCCGGAGCGATAGCCGGGCCAGACTCGGGTACGGGGGCCATAGGGAAGAACCACCGCCGCGGGCGGACCGCCCGCGGCACGCACCACACCGTGAGATCCAGGAGGTCTTCCGTGGAACGGCAGCCGCACCCCGCGCGCGCTCACGACCCCGGCGGCCCGACACCGCCCAACCCCGGCCCGGGACCGGTCCCGGACCCCGTGCCGGGCCCGCCCGACCCCGTACCGCCCACCCCGGAACCGTCCCCGGTCCCGCGCCCGCCCGGCCCGAGCCCGGACCCGGTACCGGAACCGTCGCCGCAGCCCAGCCCGCTGGGCTGACCGTCCGCACCACCAGAAGGACTCCCGCACCACCAGAAGGAGAGGTGCTTCCCATGGCCATCGCCACGGTGAATCCGGCCACCGGCGAGACCCTCAAGACGTTCGACGCGCTCAACGAAGGCGAGATCGAGGACCGACTGGTCCGCGCGGACCAGGCCTGGCAGGAGTACCGCACCACCGGCTTCGACCGGCGCGCCACCCTGCTGCGCAAGGCGGCCGACCTGCTGGAGGCCGACGCCGACGACATCGCCCGCACCATGACCACCGAGATGGGCAAGCCGCTGGCGCAGGCCCGCGCGGAGGCCGCCAAGTGCGTGAAGACCATGCGCTGGTACGCCGACCACGCCGAGGCGCTGCTCGCCGACGAGCACCCGCGGGCCGTCGACATCAAGGACTCCGGCGGGGCCCGCGCCTACGTGCGCTACCGCCCGCTGGGCCCGGTGCTCGCGGTGATGCCGTGGAACTTCCCGCTCTGGCAGGTGATCCGCTTCGCCGCGCCCGCGCTGATGGCGGGCAACGTCGGCCTGCTCAAGCACGCCTCGAACGTCCCGCAGACGGCCCTGTACATCGAGGACCTCTTCCGCCGCGCAGGCTTCCCCGAGGGCGCCTTCCAGACGCTGCTGATCGGGTCCGGCTCGGTCGAGATGATCCTGCGCGACCCCCGGGTGGCCGCCGCGACGCTGACCGGCAGCGAGCCCGCGGGGCAGTCCGTCGCCGCCATCGCCGGTGACGAGATCAAGAAGACGGTGCTCGAACTGGGCGGCAGCGACCCGTACCTCGTGCTGCCCTCGGCCGACCTGGAGAAGGCGGCGGCCACCGCCGTCACCGCCCGGGTGCAGAACAACGGCCAGTCCTGCATCGCCGCCAAGCGCTTCATCGTCCACACCGACGTCTACGACCGGTTCGCCGCCCTCTTCACCGAGAAGATGAACGCGCTGCGGGTCGGCGACCCGATGGCGGACGGGACCGACGTGGGCCCGCTCTCCAGCGAGCAGGGCCGCGCCGACCTGGAGCAGCTGGTCGACGACGCCACGATGCACGGCGCCACGGTGCTGTGCGGCGGCGGCCGGCCCGAGGGCATGGACCAGGGCTGGTTCTACCGGCCGACGGTGCTCGCCGACGTCACCAAGGACATGAAGATCTACTACGAGGAGGCGTTCGGGCCGGTCGCCACGCTCTTCCGCGTCGCCGACCTGGACGAGGCGATCACCCTCGCCAACGACACGTCCTTCGGCCTCAGTTCCAACGCCTGGACCGAGGACGCGGCCGAACAGGACCGGCTGGTGCGGGACATCCAGGCGGGCGGCATCTTCTTCAACGGGATGACCGCCTCGCACCCGGGCATGCCCTTCGGCGGCGCCAAGCGCTCCGGGTACGGCCGGGAGCTGGGCGACCACGGCATCCGGGAGTTCTGCAACATCACCACGGTCTGGTACGGCGCCAAGGGCTGATCCCCGGTGGCCGCCGCTTCAGGAGTCTTCGGGGCCGGGCACGGTGAACTCGCACCACAGCGCCTTGCCCGCGCCCCGGGCCTCCGCGCCCCACCGGTCCGACAGCGCCTCCACCAGCAGCAGGCCGCGGCCGGTGGTCGCGGTCTCGCCCGGGTTGCGCCGCCGCGGCCAGTGGCTGGACCCGTCCTCGACCTCCAGCCGCACCCGGTCCGGCGGGCCGGAACGCAGCTCCAGCGAGACCAGCGCCCCGCTCTCGGTGTGCCGCAGCGCGTTGGTGATCAGCTCGGTGGCCACCAGCTCCACGTCGCCCGCCACCGCACCGGCCCGCCACTGGTCCAGCATCCGCCGCAGCTCGGCGCGGACCTCGGCCGGGCCGGTGGGGTCGGCCTGGTGGATGCGGAGCCGGATGCGCGGCGTTGCCGGGCCGCCCGGCTCGGCCAGCCGGCGGAGCAGCAACAGCGCCATGTCGTCCGGCGAGCCCGGCTGCTCCCACAGCAGGTCCGAGAGGTGGTCGGCCAGCTCGTCCAGCTCGCCGGGGCCGTCCCGCACGGCGCCGGTCAGCGCGTCGAGCCCGGCCAGGATGTCCGAGCCCGGCTGTTCGACCAGGCCGTCGGTGCACAGCAGCAGCGTGGAGCCCGGCTCCAGGAACAGCTGGGTCTCCGGATAGTGGTCCTCGCCGAAGACGGTGGCGAGGCCCAGCGGCAGCCCGCCGCACACGGTCGGCCAGTGCACGTGCCGCTCCGCGTCCACGAGCAGCGGCTCCAGGTGCCCGGCCCGCGCCACGGACAGCGCCCCCGAGGCGAGGTCCGCCTGGATGTACGTGCAGGTCGCGAACCGTTCGGTCTCCAGCTCGGCCAGGAAGCGGGAGGCCCGCCCCAGCACCGTCTGCGGCGGATGCCCCTCGCCCGCGAAGGCGCGCAGCGCGATCCGCAGCTGGCCCATCACGGCCGCCGCGTGCGTGTCGTGGCCCTGCACGTCGCCGATCACCACGCCGGTACGGCCCTGCGGCAGCGGTACGACGTCGTACCAGTCGCCGCCGACGTCCCGGCCGGTGCGGGCCGCGTGGTAGCGGACCGCGACGTCGCCGCCGGTGATGGCGGGGATCCGGCGCGGCAGCATCGAGGCCTGCAGGCCGGTCGCGATCTCGCGTTCCTGGTCGAAGAGGGTGGCCCGCTGGAGGGACTGGGCGATGACGCCGGCCAGCGCCAGCGCCAGGTTGCGGTCCTCCGCCGTGTAGACCTTCGCCTCGGTGTTGATCAGCGCGAGCGCGCCGATCACCTTGTCCTGCGCGACCAGCGGCAGGAAGGCCGCGCTGCGGATGCTGATGTTCCGTACGTACGGGCGGAGCCGCGGGTAGCGCTGCAGGAGCTCTTCGTGGGAGGTGACGTAGGACGGCTCCCGGGTGAGCGCCGCGTCGGAGAGCGGAAGGGTCCGGTCCAGCGGCATGTGCAGCAGCTCCGGCACCGAGTCCAGGGGCGGGGTGGCCGCGATGACGTCGAAGACGCCGTTCTCCACCAGGCCGAGGACCAGCGCGTCGGCGCCCAGCCGCAGCGGGCCGCCGGGCGCGGTGAGCACGTCGGTGACGTCCTCGACCGACAGCGCCCGGGACAGCGCGGTGGTGGTCCACTGCACCAGCCGGGTCTGCCGCTCGCGCTCCTCGTCGGAGATGTTCAGCAGCGCGGAGTCGGCCAGCTCGGCGGTGGCCTCGCGGACGATGCCGGCCATCCGGTACGGCCGGCCGCTGCCGTTGCGCAGGATCCGGCCCTGCGCGTGCGTCCAGCGGGGGGTCCCGTCCCGGCAGCGGATGCGGAAGTACGCGGCGCAGGAGCGCCGGCCCTGCTGGATCGCCTGGACGACGACGGCGTCCAGCCGGTAGCCCTCTTCCTGCGACACACGGGGGAGCAGCGAGAGCCGCGTCCCGTCGAACTCCTCCGGGCGCAGGTCGAAGACGGCCAGGCCGCCCGGGTCCAGGTCGAAGGCGCCGCTGTCCAGGTTCCAGTCGAAGGAGCCCATCCGGTTGAGCGCCAGCAGGTCGGGCAGGGCGATGCCCGACCGGCGGGACCGCTCGTGCCCGGGCCGCCCGAGGAGGCTGCGGCGGGACCGGCGCGGTTCCCGCGCCCCGTCCGCCGCCTCCGCCGCCCCGTCCCAGCTCCGCTCCATACCGGGATCTTACGGTCATATCGGGTAAGGGTGGGAACTGAGGACGGCGGGGTGTCCCGGACCGCGCGGGGCGCCGTCACCCCTCGGGCCCGCGCCCCACCGGCCATGACAGCGCCCAGGACATCGGGGCACCGGAGACGCGGTGCCCGTACCGTCGGATCGAGGAGACCGTGAACAGCACCCTTCCCGTCATCGCCGGTGTCGACGGCTCGCCGAACAGCCTGCGGGCGCTGGACTGGGCAGCCGAAGCGGCCCGGCTCACCGGGGCCCGGCTGCACGTGGTGCACGTCTGGCCCATCACCCCCATGCCGCGCGCACTGGGCGACGCCAAGCCGCACCCGACCCCCGACCCCGCCGACCCCGTGCTGCGCGAGGTCCAGGAGCGCTTCGCCGGCCGCGCCGACGTCCCGGAGACCCGGTACCTCTCCGCGCACGGCGCGTCCACCTCGACGCTGATCCGGCTGAGCGCCCAGGCCCGGCTGCTGGTCCTCGGCTCGCGCGGCCGCGGCGGCTTCACCAGCCTGCTGCTCGGCTCGGCGGGCCGGGCCGCCGCCATGCGGGCCGCCTGCCCGGTCGTGGTCGTGCCGGACGAGCGGCGCGTCGATCCGGGGGCCGGGGTGCAGGGCCGGGTGGTGCTCGGCCTGCACCCCGAGGAGACCTCCGACGAGGCGGTGGACCACGCCTTCGCCGTGGCCGAGCGCCGGGCCGCCGAGCTGCGGGTGGTCACCGCGTACCCGAGCCCGTACCCGCTGCTCATCGACCCCGAGAGCCTGCCGCCGGGGCACCGCACCGACGCCGAACTGGCGGCGCACGCCGCAGCCCGGCAGGACGAGCGGCTGCGCCCCTTCATCGAGCGCCACTACCCCGGGGTGACCGTCGACCAGGTCGTCGCGCCGGGCGACGTGGCGGGCCGGCTGGTCGCCGCGTCCCGCGCCGCCGACCTGGTGGTGGTCGGCCGGCACCGTCGCCGGCTGCGCGAGGGCGGCCTGATGGGCTCGGTCGCCAACGCGGTCCTGCTGCACGGGCACTGCCCGACGGCGGTCATCCCCGTGCGGTGAGCCGGCTCAGCTCCCCGCGGCGGCCGGCGCGTTCACCGGCGTGCCGGTCCGCGTGCAGTGCGCGAGCTTCGCCGTGCGGGTCGCCACGTCCACCGTGTACGCGTCGATGGACAGGCCCTTCGGCGAGACCTTCAGCACCATGAAGCCGTGGCTGGCGAAGTCCTGCCAGGCCGCCGGCAGGTCGAAGTGCGCCTTGCCGTCGCCCGTCTTGGACGCGGCGCCGCAGACGACCTGACGGGTGCCGCCGGTGCGCGCCGAGGGCTCCAGGATCTGCAGCGTGTGGTCGTGGCCCGACAGGATCAGGTCGGCGCGGCCGCACACCACCTCCTCGTACAGCTCCTTGAGGTGGATGCCGCTGGTGTAGTGCCCGATGGTGAAGCCGTCGTAGGAACCGGCGCTGCCGTGCTCGCCGTTGTTGAGGTACGGGTGGTGGCCGAGCACGATCTTCCAGCGCGCCCGCGAGGCCTGCAGCGCGCCCTCCAGCCAGGTCCGCTGCGCGCGCATGTACGGCCCGTCCCAGTGGAAGTACGGGTCGGTCTGGACGACGTAGGAGGAGACGGGGGTGGTGTCCAGGGCGAAGAACTCCACGAGCGGGTCGCCGTCCGCACCGGAGCCGGCCGGCAGCGCCACGCTGTAGTAGCGGCCCGGCATGTACCACCGCTTCGACGTCGTCGCGTAGGCCACCTCCCGGTCGCCGCGCGAGGGGTCGCCGCCGCTGCCGGGTATCAGCCCCGAGCAGTCGTGGTTGCCCAGGACCATCAGCCACGGCACGTCCATGCCGGCGTTGGGCTTCTCGAACTTGTCCTGGAACTCGGAGTCGTGGGCCGACTCGGGCCCGTTCTCGTAGATGTTGTCGCCCAGCCCGACGGCGAGCCCGATCTGCTCGGTGCGCATCAGGTCGCGCGCTGCCGCGGCCACCGCGTACTGGCCTTCCTCGCCGGTCCCGGCATCGCCGGTCACCAGCACGGCGAACTCCCCGTTGCCGTTGGGCGCGGCGGGGAGCGGGAACTTCCCGTCCGCCGCCCGGTCCCGCGCCGCCGCGGGGCCGGCGGCCCCGTACGGCAGGACGGCCAGCGTGGCGCCGGCGACGGCACCGCCGAGGAGCGTGCGGCGGTTCAGCAGGGGAGCGGGTCGGGTGTCGGCGGGGCTGGTCAGGTCCCCGCCGGGGACGGTGCCGTTCCGCAGCCACCGGTCCTCGGTCATGTCCGCCTGCGGCGGAATCAGCTCACACATGCCGTGAGTTGTCTCATGACCTACTGGTCAGTTGGTGAAGATGTCATGAACATGGAGTGGATGTACCGGGTCCGGCGGCGAGCCGCCGCAGCGTGCGTCCGCAGTGCCGCGCGTAGGCCCGCTGCAAGACCGGCACCACCGGCCCGGCGAGCCGCGTGTACCACCGCGCCGGCCGGCTGAAGGCGGTGACGGCGAACCATACCGAGCCGTCGGCGCGCAGCTCCGCGAGGAAGGACTCCTCGCCCCGCTCGGGGTGCCCGGCGAGCGTCCCGTACGCGAAGCCGATGCGGTCGCTGTCGTACGTGCTCCACACCACCCGGCAGGGCGCGGTGACGCGCAGCGGGCCGACGCCGAGCCCGACCTCCACCGGGACGCCGGGCTCGGCGCTCGCCGCGCCCGCCCGGACGCGCACGCCCGCCGCCCGGTGCATCCGGAACGTCGTGATCGCCTCGCCCGCCCTCTCCAGCACCGCCCGGCCGTGGCCGACGGGGACCTCGACCCGCAGGTGGTGGTAGCCGGCGGGCAGCGGGCCGTGCTGGGTGGCGCCGTGTTCGGGGTAGCTGAGTCCGGCGGTCATGAACGCTCCTCGGTGCGGGTGGTGGGGCGGACGGAGTGCTGCAGGCGGCGCGCGGCGAGCAGGGCGCACAGGGCGAAGCCCAGCGCGTTGCCCACGCCGTGGGTCGCCGCCATCCAGGTCAGGGTCGGGTGGGGCAGGCCGCTCGCCTCGCCCAGCGCCCAGCTCAGCGCCAGCAGCATGGTCGCCACGAGCGTCGCCGCCGATACGGCGAGCAGGGTGCGGGTCGTGCGGTCGGCGGTGCGCGCGCCGCGCAGGGTGACCAGGCCGACCAGCCACATCCCACAGGTGAGCACCGCGGCGCCCGCGAACTCCACCCACTC
Organism: Streptomyces niger; assembly: GCF_000718305.1. Taxonomy (GTDB): domain Bacteria; phylum Actinomycetota; class Actinomycetes; order Streptomycetales; family Streptomycetaceae; genus Streptomyces; species Streptomyces niger. The sequence continues at coordinate 126,194 of NZ_JOFQ01000010.1, read as the reverse complement.
GCCGGTGAAGTACCCGGCCAGTACCAGCAGCGTGCCGGCCGGGACGCCGAGCGCGGCGCACCGGGCGGCCGGGGTGTCGGTGGCCCGGCAGGCCAGCCCCGCCACCAGCGCGGCGGCGAACCCCGCGAAGTGGAAGTGCGGCACGGTCAGCGACAGCATGCGCAGGGAGAAGCCGAACAGTGTGGTGCCGTGTCGCTCGGCGGTCAGCGCCAGGCCGGCGACGGCCGGCGTGGCCAGCGCGGTCAGTACGGCGATCTCGCGCGGCGCGAACGACCGGGTGCGCAGCAGGCGCCGGGGTGCGAGCAGGGCGAGGGCGAGCGTGGCCGCGGCGTAGCAGGCGGCGAGTGCGGTGGCGGCGGGGCCGCGCGGCAGCCACGGGCTCACCGCGCCGAGCGTAGCGGGCAGCCACCAGATCCTCCGCAGCCGCGCCGCGCCGGGCTCGTCGACCAATGCGAGCCCCATCGGCAGCACCGCGAGCATGCCCAGCGCGGCAATGAGGCGAACGAGCACGTCCATGCTTCCCCCTCCTGCTGTTGAACGTGTTCAAACAGCGTGTACGGCAGACCGTACGCGCTGTCTTGAACGCGTTCAAGTCGGGGGTGGTGTCGCACGCCCCGAGGGGCGGCTCAGGCCTCCTTCGCTCCGTGCCGCCCCGCGCCCGCGGCGAAGCGCGCGGCGCCCGCCGCGGCCTGCGTCAGCGACTCCTGCCCGTGACGGAGCTCGACGGCCATCGCCTCCTCTTCCGGGAGCCCGGCCTGCGCGCGCACCGACGCCCGATCGCCCCGCAGACACCCCTGCGGGAAGCGGGCGATCTCCGCGGCCAACGCCTCCGCCTCGGCCCGGGCCCGCCCCTTCGGCACCACCCGGTTGGCCAGCCCCATGTCCAGCGCCTCGGCGGCCGGCACCGGGCGGCCGGTGAGGATCATGTCCATCGCCCGGCTCTCGCCGATCAGCCGCGGCAATCGGACCGTGCCGCCGTCGATCAGCGGCACGCCCCAGCGGCGGCAGTAGACCCCGAAGACCGCGTCCTCCTCGGCCACCCGCAGGTCGCACCAGAGCGCCAGCTCCAGGCCGCCCGCCACCGCGTAGCCGCTGACCGCCGCGATCACCGGCTTGGACAGTCGCAGCCGGGTCGGTCCCATCGGCCCGTCGCCGTCCGGCGCCACCCGGTTGCCGCGCGGCGTGCCGATCGCCTTCAGGTCGGCGCCCGCGCAGAACGTGCCGCCCTCACCCCACAGCACCGCCACCGCGGCCTCGTCGTCCCGCTCGAACCGCCGGAAAGCATCGGCGAGTTGCTGTGCGGTCGCGCCGTCGACCGCGTTCCGGGCCGCCGGCCGGGACAGCACGACCGTGCTGACCGGGCCCTGCCGCTCGACGCGTACCGCGCTCATCAGCCCGCGTCCGCGGGCGACTTGATGCGCGTACGGGCCAGGATCGCGCCCAGGTCCACGCCGGCCGGCAGGGTGCCGAAGGCGTTGCCCCACGCGCCGGCCAGCCGGGTGGCGCAGAAGGCGTCCGCGACCGCGGGGTCGCTGTACCGCACGAGCAGCGCGCCCTGCAGGATCAGCGTCAGCCGCTCCGCGAGCGTACGGGCCATCAGCTGCGCCCGCTCCGGGTCGGCGAGCTCCGGCAGCATCGCCTTCAGATCCGCCACCGCGGCGTCCAGCCGGGCGTCCGCGCCCGCCGCCTCCGCCACCTCGGCGAAGTACGCGTCCAGCGCCGCCGGTTCCTTGGCCAGCGCGCGCAGCACGTCCAGCGCCGCGACGTTGCCCGAGCCCTCCCAGATGGAGAGCAGCGGGGCCTCCCGGTAGAGCCGGGGCATCCCCGACTCCTCGACATAGCCGTTGCCGCCCAGGCACTCCAGCGCCTCCGCCGCGTGCGTCGCGCCCCGCTTGCAGACCCAGTATTTGCCGGCGGCCAGCGCGAGGCGGCGCAGCGCGCCCTCGGTGGCGTCGCCGGCCTGCGACCGGTCCACCGCGGCAGCCAGTCGCATGCCCAGCGTGGTCGCCGCCTCCGACTCGATCGCGAGGTCCGCCAGCACCGCGCGCATCAGCGGCTGGTCCGCCAGCTCTCGGCCGAAGGCGCGCCGGTGCGCGGTGTGGTGCAGCGCCTGCCGCAGCCCGGCGCGCATCCCGGCGGCCGAACCGAGCACACAGTCCAGCCGGGTCATGTTGACCATCTCCACGATGGTCCGCACCCCGCGCCCCGGCTCGCCCACCGGCCAGGCCACCGCCTCGTCGTACTCCACCTCGGAGGAGGCGTTGGAGCGGTTGCCGAGCTTGTCCTTGAGCCGCATCAGGTGGAACCGGTTGCGGCTGCCGTCCGGGAGCACGCGGGGGAGCAGGAAGCAGGTCAGCCCCTCCTCGGTCTGCGCCAGCGTCAGGAAGACGTCGCTCATCGGCGCGGAGGTGAACCACTTGTGGCCGGTGATCCGGTACGTGCCGTCGCCCGTCGGCACCGCCCGCGTCGTGTTGGCCCGCACGTCCGAGCCGCCCTGCTTCTCCGTCATCGACATGCCGGCGATCAGCCCGGCCTTGCCCAGCGGCGGCCGCAGCCCGAAGTCGTACGTGCGCGCCGCGAGCAGCGGCTCGTACTCGGCGGCCAGCTCGGGCGAGGCGCGCAGCGCCGGCACCGCCGCGTACGTCATGGAGATCGGGCAGCCGTGCCCCGGCTCGGCCTGCGACCACACGTAGAACTTGGCCGCGCGGACCAGGTGGCCGCCCGGCCGGCCCTCCGCCCAGGGCGCCGCGTGCAGGCCCTGCTCCACCGCCACGGACATCAGCTGGTGCCAGGCCGGATGGAACTCCACCTCGTCCACCCGGTGGCCGTACCGGTCGTGGGTACGCAGCTTCGGGGGCTGCTCCTCCGCCATCCGGGCCAGCTCCTGGACCTCCTCCGAGCCGGCCAGCGCGCCCAGCACCTGCACCTCGCGCTCGCCCCACCCGGCGTCCTCCCGGCGGAGCGCCGCCAGCAGGGCCGGGTCGTCCGCCGCGCTGAATCCGGTGAGCGGCGGGGCCTGATTCACGACTTCATGGGTCACGGTCATACGAGGGACATTACAGAGCCACAACAGGCGACGGAAGGCCGTAATGCGCACCGTGCCGTCCGGTGGTTAGGATCCGGGCAGGCATGGACACGAAGCGAAGTACCGGGACGAGGGACGCCGCAGTGGTACGCGAGGACGACGGGCAAACCCCTCTTGAGCTGCGGCCGCTCACCGCACGCTCCGTCGTGCTCAGCACCCTCCTCGGCCACCACCCGCCCCGGCTGCCGGCCCGCGCCCTGGTCCGGGTCGGCGAGCTGTTCGGCATAGCCGAGGGCACCGTCCGCGTCGCCCTCTCCCGCATGGTCGCGGCCGGCGACCTGCGGCAGCGCGACGGCGCCTACGGGCTCACCGCGCGGCTCCTGGACCGCCAGGCCCGGCAGGACGAGAGCCGGGCGCCGCGCACCGTGCCCTGGTCGGGGGAGTGGGAGATCGCCCTGGTCAGCGGCGTCGAGCCGCGTACCGCCGCGGACCGCACGGCGCTCCGCCAGGCGATGGCGGCGCTGCGCCTCGGCGAGCTGCGCGAAGGCAGCTGGCTGCGCCCCGCCAACCTCGACCGGCCGCGGCCCGCCGTCGCCACCGCGCAGTGCACCTGGCTGACCGGGACGCCGGACGGCGACCCGCGCGCCCTCGCCGGCCGGCTGTGGGACCTGGCCGGCTGGTCGGCGCGCGCCCGTACTCTGCTCGCGGCCCTCGACGGGGCCGCGGGGCCCGCCGACCGCTTCACCGTCTCCGCGGCCATCCTCCGCCACCTCCTCACCGACCCCCTCCTCCCGGAGCCGCTGCTCCCCGAGGACTGGCCGGGCGCGGAACTCCGCGCGCGCTACGACGGGTTCGAGGCGGAGCTGAGCGCGTTGCTCCGCCGCCACGTCGAGGGCTGAGCCGGCAGAAGTCGGACGCCGAGTCGGCGGAAAGGCAAAGGCGGGGCGGGCCAGGAGCCTCGGGAGGGACCCGCCCCGCCGGCTTTCATGCCCCCGGCGTCCGCCCCTCGGTCCCGAACGTGAAGTCCAGGAAGAGGGCGGCGGACAGCACCGCGTGGCTGCCGCGCGGCGTCAGCCCGGAGTCGCGCATCCGGGCGTGCAGCCGGTCCAGCGCGGCGCGGCCGCCCGGGGTGTCGTAGCCGCCGGCGCGCACCACGTCCCGGGCGTCCATCTGCACCGAGAGCAGCGCCGCGGGCCCGCCCTCGTGCAGCAGCGAGGTGTCGTCCAGCGTGGCCATCAAGGTGAGCAGCGCGTCCATCCGCGCGGCGGTCTCGGGCCTGCCGTGCGCCCGGGACTCCCGCAGCGCGGGCAGCGCCACCCGCCGTACGTTCGGGAACCCCGCCTCGGCCTGGCCGGTCGCGCCGGGGACGCGGAAGTGCAGCCGGGCCCGGCCGCCCGGGGTGTCGGCGGGGCCGGGCGCACCGTCGTACGGCAGCCGGGCCAGCGTCGCCGCCGCCGCGCAGGCCGTGTACGCCGACCGGCAGCCGGTGGCCGCCGCGCCCGCGACGAGCAGCCCGACGGCCCACAGCTCGCCCCGGTGACCGGCGGCCTCCGCCGCGGCCTGCTCGCCCAGCCCGCCCAGTTCGGCGCGCAGGCCGGGGTCGAGGGCGCGGCCGTCGGCGGCCTCCGCGAGCGCGGCGAACGTGGGACGCAGCGCCTCTATGGAGCGCAGCTCGGCGCCGTTCTCGGCGTCGTCGGGTGCCGCCGGGTCGGGAACCCGCGGCAGCCGGGCGCGGGCGGTGCAGGCGGCCACCGCGAGATCCGCGAGGAGGTGCGGCGTGACCGGGGGGATGAGGTGTGCGGGCGAGGTCGGCGCGGGCCGGAGCATGGCGGTGCCTTCCTTCTTCTCGTTCGGGTCGGGCATCGGGGCGCCCGGAGCGGCGTCCCGACCCTGTGATGCCGCCCGCGACGCCCCGCTATCCGGGACTTTCGACACGTATGTCCGGACCGTAGGTCACCGGACCGGTCGGAACCGGCCGGGTCCGCGGCGCGGAGTTTGAGCCCGCGGGCGTCGGAAACCCGCAACGCACCTCAGCCCACGACGTGGAGGTCGGTCACATGGCCAGCACTCGCGAGACCGGTGAGGTCACCGGTACCAAGGACAAGAACTACAACCTGCTCTGGTACACGCAGACGTGCCTGGACAACGCCCTGCGGATGGAGACGTACATCCAGGACGCGGAGCAGGCGAAGGACACCGAGCTGGTGGACCTGTTCCGCAAGGCCCAGGCCGACAGCCGTAAGGGCGCGGAACTGGGCAAGCAGCTGCTGAGCAGCCGGCTGGGCAGCTGAGGGGGCCGGGTGCCGGGTGGTTCCTCAGTGGGGGAACCACCCGGCACTCGTCATGCCGGCGGCAGCACGCACACCGGCATCGGGGCCGCGAACGGCGTCCCGGTCGGCCGCAACGCCCCCGAGCCGGCGTCGACGCGGAAGACGGTGACCGTGTTCGACCGCTGGTTGCCCGCGAACAGCAGCCGGGCGTCCGGCGAGAACGCGATGTGGCGCGGGAAGTCACCGCCCACCGGCACGGTGTCCAGCAGCCGCAGCCGGGCGCCGCGGTCCTCGACGGCGTACCGCGTCAGGCTGTTGTGGCCGCGGTTGGCGAGGTAGGCGTACCGGCCGTCGGGCGTGACCAGGAACTGCGCCGGATAGCTGGTCCCGGGCCCGGTCCCGGTGGACTGCGCGGCGCCGGGCGTGAGCCGGCCGGTGACGGGGTCGTACCGGCAGACCACCGCCGTGTTGTCGACCTCGTTGGCGAGGTAGGCGTACCGGCCCCCGGGGTGGAAGGTCAGGTGGCGCGGGCCCGCGCCGGGGCGCAGCGCCGCCGTCGACACCTGGTGGAGCGTGCCGGCCGAGGGATCCAGGCGGTACGTGTAGACCGTGTCGGTGCCCAGGTCCACGGCGAGGACGTGGCCGCCGTCGGGCGCGGTGACGATCTGGTGCGCGTGCGGGCCGTCCTGGCCGGGGCCCGGCGGCGGCGCGGAGTGCTCCACCAGGTCGGTGCGCTCGCCGAGGGCGCCCGTCGCGGGGTCGACGGGGTGCACGGCGACGCTGCCGGAGGAGTAGTTGGCGCTCAGCAGCCAGCGGCCGGAGGGGTGGACGGAGAGGTGGCAGGGGCCCGCGCCGCCCGTGGACCGGCTGCCCAGCACGCGGTGCGCGCCGTCCGCCGCGAGCGCCACGGCGGTGACCGCGCCGTCGGCGTTCTCGTCGACCGCGTACAGCGTCCTGCCGTCCGGGGAGAGCGTGAGGTAGGACGGGTCGGCGACGCCGGGGATCACGCCGTTGCCGGTGATGAGCCCCGTTTCCGGGTCGTACGCCGCCAGCCCGATGCCGCTGCCGCCGCCCGCCGTCGAGGTGTAGGTTCCCAGGAACAGCGGCCGGAGTGCGTCGCGCTTCCGGTGGCCGCCGTGTTCCGCCGCGGTGGCCGGTGCCGCGCCCGCGGTCGCCAGGCCGGCGGCCGTCGCGCCCGCCGCCAGCGCGCCGAGGAAGCCGCGGCGGCCGAGTCGCCCGGAGGGCTCGGGCGCAGGCGCTGACGAGCGGTCGTTCATGGCACACCTCTCCATCCGCCGGCATGACCGGGCGTCGGTCGGCAGCCAGAGTGGTCCATACCAACGGGGCTGACAAGACCCCGTGCGCGCCCGGTCCGGCGCGGCCATGTTTGTCGATGTGTGTCGATGTGTGCCCGCTTTGCCGGGAAGAGTACGATCTTGCGTGCGGGGTTACCCGTATCGACGAGCCATACCGCCGGCGAACAGAGCGGGAGCGAGCCCGATGACCTTCGACGAAACGGTGTCCGTACCGGTCGGCGACGCCTCCCTGACGGGCGACCTGCGCGTCCCCGAGCACGCCCGCGGCGTGGTCGTCTTCGCGCACGGCAGCGGCAGCTCCCGGCACAGCCCGCGCAACCGCGGGGTCGCCGAGTACCTGCACGCCAACGACCTGGCCACCCTCCTGCTGGACCTGCTGACCGAGGACGAGGACCGGGTCGACGAGGTGACCCGGGAGCACCGCTTCGACATCGCCCTGCTCGGCACGCGGGTCGTGGCAGCCGTCGACCTGCTCCGCACCCACCCGGCCACCGAGCGGCTGCGTCCGCACCTCTTCGGCGCCAGTACCGGCTCCGCCGCCGCGCTGGTGGCCGCCGCCGAACGCGCCGACCAGGTGGGCTCCGTGGTCTCCCGCGGCGGCCGCCCCGACCTCGCCGGCGACGCGCTGAGCCGGGTGCGCGCCCCGGTCCTGCTGCTCGTGGGCGGCCGCGACACGGAGGTGCTGGAGCTGAACCGGGCGGCGGCCGAGCGGCTGCCGGCCCGCTGCGAACTCCACGTGATCCCCGGCGCCACCCACCTCTTCCCCGAGTCCGGCGCACTGGACCAGGTCGCCGTCGCGGCCCGCGACTGGTTCCTCGCGCCGGGCAAACCGCCGCTCGGCGCCGACGACCCCCGGTGACCCCCGCGACCGAGGCGCGCCCAGCACCGTCGCCAAGGAGAGAGCCATGCGCTTCACGGACCGCAGAGACGCCGGCCGGCAGCTCGCGCGACAGGTGCGGGAACACCTGGAGGCGACCCGGCCCGACCTGATCGGCGGGCACCCGCCCGACGGCCCCGTCGTCCTGGCGCTGCCGCGCGGCGGCGTCCCGGTCGCCGCCGAGATCGCCCACGACCTGGGGGCGCCGCTGGACGTCCTGGTCGCCCGCAAGATCGGCGCCCCCGACCAGCCGGAGCTGGGCATCGGCGCCCTCGCCGGCGAGGACCCGCCGCTCTTCGACCCCCGCGCCCTGCGGTACCTCGGCCTCACCGAGGAGCAGCTGGCGGCCGACGTCGCCCGCGAACGCACCGAACTGCACCGCCGTACGGACCTCTACCGCGGCCGGCGCCCGCCGCCCGACCTCGCCGACCGTACGGTCCTCCTCGTCGACGACGGCCTGGCCACCGGCATGACGGCCCGGGCCGCGCTGCGCGCCCTTCGCCGGCACGGCCCCGCCTGCGTCCTCCTCACCGTGCCGGTGGCCTCCCCGACCACGGCCGCCGCGCTGGCGGCGGAGGCCGACGACGTGCTCTGCCTGAGCCGCCCGCCGGACTTCCGCGCGGTGGGCGAGTGGTACGAGGACTTCACCCAGGTCTCCGACGAGGACGTCATCGACATCCTGCAGCGGGCGGCCGCCGGCCGCTGACGGCGCCGCGACGGCCGGCCGCCATGCGGCTCAGGCGTGCAGGGTGAGGGACGGCCGGGCGCCGTTGAGGTAGTGGGCGCCGATGTCGCGGAGCCGGTGCGTGGCCGAGCTGCGGGCGGTGAGCGTACGGGCGTTGCGCCAGAAGCGGTCGAAGCCGGGGTCGGTGGCGGGGGAGAGGCTCGGCGCGCCCGCGGTGAGTTCGAGGATCCGCGTGGTGATGTGCAGCGCCGCATCGGCGGTGACGGCCTCGGCGGCGGACACGAGGAACGCGATCTCGGCCCGCTCGTCCGGCCCGAGCGTCGGACCCGTCGACAGCCCCTGCGCCATCGCCTCCGTGGCCCGGTCGACGACCGACGACGCGCTGTGCGCCGCGGTCGCCAGCTCGCCGTAGGCGAGGAGCAGGTACGGGTCCTCGCCGGGCGCCGTGGCGTACTCGCCGCCGCCGGTGTCGGTGAACGGATGGACGCCCGGCGACACCCGGCTCACGTCCCGCGCCTCCGCCAGCGCGCCCTCGGCGTTGCCCAGGCCGACGTGGAGCAGGATCAGCCGGAGCGCGAGGGGGGCGAGCGCGGTGTACGGGAGGACGGTGTGCTCGTCCCCCGGGACCGTGCCGAGGATCTGAGCGGCCGTCACCGGCACGTCGTCGCAGCCGACGGTGGCCGCGCCGGTGAGCCGCTGGCCGAGCCGCTCCTCGGGCGCGTCCGGCGTCACGGTCGTCCGCGCCGGGTCCACCACGACCACGACCGGCTCGCCGGTGTCGATGCGGTGGGCCGAGAGCAGGAACCGGTCGGCCGTGCTCGCGCCCGCGGCCAGCGAACGGACGCCGTTGAGCAGGTACTTCCTGCCGTGCGGCGCGAGCCACAGGCCGCTGCCGTCCGGGCTCTCCGGCGCGTCGGTGCGCCCCGCCCAGAGCCACCGCCCGCGCGCGGCCCGGAGTTCGAGCCGCGCGGCGTGGTCCGGGGTGCCGAAGAGCCGGGGACCCCAGGACGTCACGTGGTGGTGGGCGAGGAGCTCCGCGAGGGAACTGTCCGCCGTCGCGATCTCCCGTACGGCGGCGCAGGCGGTGCGCCAGTCCGTGCCGCGGCCGTCCGGTCCCGGCGGCGCGAGGAAGGCCGGCAGCCCGGCCTCGCGGAGCCGGGAGACCTCCTCGTGGGGCGGCTTGCCCGCCCGGTCGCGGGCGCTCGCGTCCACGGCGAGGTCGTCGGCGAGGTCCCGCACGGTGCGCGGCCAGGCCCCGCCGTCGGCCGGCTGCCCGGCGGGCGCCGGACAAGGGGTGTCGAGGGGCACGCGATACCTCCGGGAGGGTTGCGGGGTGGGGGGTTCGGGACGCCGGCCGTCAGGTGGTGGTGGCCTCGGCGGGCCGGGCGTCCGCCGGCTCCGCCGCGGGCCGCGGCGCGGTCCTGCTCGTGCGGCGGTGCTCCTTGACCGAGTAGGCGACGGCGGCCGCCCACACGACGTAGACGAAGCCGTAGACCGTCCACTGGGTGGCATCGCCGGCGCCGAGCCAGTCGCTGCGCAGCAGGGTGCGGATGTTGGTCAGGACGATGAGGCCGCCCACCGCGGAGCCGAGGATGCGCGGCGGTACGTGGCGGACCAGCCAGGCGGCGATCGGCGCGGCGATCAGCCCGCCGGCCAGCAGGGCAACGGCCCACAGCCAGTTGACGCCCTCGCCGCCGAGGCCGACGAGGAAGCCGAGGCTCGCGGCGACCGCGACCAGGAACTCGCTGGTGTCGATGGAGCCGATGACCTTGCGGGGCTCCAGCCGGCCGCTGGCCAGGATCGCCGGCGTGCCGACCGGGCCCCAGCCGCCGCCACCGGTCGCGTCCAGGAAGCCGGCGACCAGTCCGAGCGGGGACAGAAAACGCTTGCGCAGCGGCTTGTCCAGCTTGTCGGTGGGCAGCCCGGCGACGGTGAACCGGCCCAGTACGTACAGCCCGAGACCCAGCAGGAGGAGCGCCATCACCGGCTCGGCGAGCTCGGTGGAGAGGGCGGAGAGGAACGTGGCGCCCGCGAAGGCGCCGACGGCCCCGGGGATGCCGATCTTCAGGACGACCCGCCAGTCGACGTTGCCGAAGCGCCAGTGCGCGACGCCGGAGGCGAGGGTGGTCCCCATCTCGGCGAGATGGACGGTGGCGGAAGCGGCGGCCGGGTTGGTGCCCACGGCGAGCAGCAGGGTGGTGGAGGTGACGCCGTAGGCCATGCCCAGGCTGCCGTCCACCAGTTGGGCTCCCAGCCCGGCCAAGGCCAACAGGATCAGCGTACGCACGGCGACCTCACAGTTTCCCTAGTTTTCCCACTGGATTGATAGGAATACTCGGCGCACGGATGTCCGGTGACAAGGGCCTGTTCAAGAAGTGGACAGAAGCCTCTCGCGATACGAGACGCCGCAGGTGGGAGCGGCCCGGTGACCCGGCCTCAGAAAGGCGCGGTCAGGGATTGGTCCAGGCTTCCGGACCCTCCGTCAGGGACAGGATGTCGGCGGGGAGCCGGGCGGACGCGACGTCGGCCAGCGACACCCCGTCCAGGATCTGCCGTACGTTGGCGCGCAGCGCGATCCACAGCGGCAGCAGCGATTCGGCGGGCCCGCTGTACGCCAGCTCCGGCGGCCGGACGCCGCGCACCGAGACCAGCGGCCCGTCCACCGCGCGGATGACCTCCGCGATGCTGATGGCCGCCGCGGGCCGGGCCAGCCGGTAGCCGCCGTTGCCGCCGCGCTGGCTGCGTACGAGCCCGCCGCGGCGCATGTCGTTGAGGATGCCTTCGAGGAACTTGTGCGGGATGTCCTGGGCGACGGCGATGGCCTCGGCCTTGAGCGGGTCGGCGTCGGTACAGGCGGCGAGCTGCAGCGCGGCCCGTACCGCGTAGTCCGCCCTGGCTGAGATACGCATGCCGGCATTATCCCGCACGGTGACGGACCGCCCCGCGGCCCGCGTCCTACGATCATCGGGTGGCACACGCGAACGACGACGGATACCTCTTCGACAATCAGCGGACCGAGGCCGGACAGCGCTTCGCCGCGATGTCCGAGCTCTTCGACCCCGTCACCTTCCGGCACCTGGCGGCCGTGGGCGTGACCGAGGGCTGGCACTGCTGGGAGGTCGGCGCGGGCAGCCCCGGCGTACCGGCCTGGCTGGCCGCGCGCACCGGCGCGGCCGGCCGCGTCCTGGCCACCGACATCGACCCGGTCTGGCTGGCGTCGGACGCCCCGTACGAGGTGGCGCTGCACGATGTGGCGGCGGAGGAGCCGCCGCCCGGCCCGTTCGACCTGGTGCACGCGCGCCTGGTCCTGGTGCACGTACCGGAGCGCGCGGCCGCCCTCGCGGCGATGGTGCGGGCGCTCCGGCCGGGCGGCGTGCTCGTGTTGGAGGACGCCGACCCGGCGCTGCAGCCGCTGAGCTGCCTGGACGAACACGGGCCGGCCGAGCGGCTGGCCAACCGGCTGCGGCGGGGCTCCCGCGAACTGCTCGCCCGGCGCGGCGCCGACCTGGCCTTCGGGCGGACCCTGCCGCGCCTGCTGCGCGAGGCCGGCCTCACCGACGTGGCGGCCGACGCCTACTTTCCGGTCACCTCGCCGGCCTGCGACGCGCTGGAGATCGCGACCGTACGGCAGCTCAGCGACCGCCTCGTCGAGGCAGGCCTCGCCACCGAAGCCGAGATCGAGGAGCACCTCGCGAACGTCACGGCGGGCCGGCTCGATCTCACCATGGCCCCGCTGATCTCCGCGTGGGGCCGCAAGCCGGGCGGCGACCGCTGACCGACGTGGACCGGCGCGGCGCGCAACCGCCGTACGAGGGACACCCCGCCGTCCGGCCCGTCGCTGCACCCCGCACCGTCACCCATCCGTACTCCTTGCTTTCCGCCGTCTCCGACCGACGGCACCATGCCGGACCCGCGGCCATCCCAGCCACCCGATTTCCGCGCAGCGGGGGAGGAGGCCCGGACGGGCTGGGGCGGCGGGCGAGTGCTCCGCGACCGCAACGCGGCCTCCTACCTGAGCGGTGTGGTGGTCTCGGGCTTCGGCAGCTCCGCCCTGTTCCTGGCCGTCGGCGCGGGCCTGGTCGCACTCGTGGACCACCGCATCCTGCTCCCCGCAGCAGCCGCCGTGGCGAGCGCCGCGGCCCTCGGCTGCCTCCTGACGGGACGTCGGGTCGGTGCCCGGGACGAGGTGGCCCGGAAGGATGAAAGGCCAGGTCACAGGCGTTCCTGAGCGAGTTCGGGAGGTCGTGGAGCATTTTTTTTCGGCGGTTTGTTTGCCGGAAAAAGTCGGGGGCAGCAGGAGTTACGTGCTTCGGCCCGTAGGCACGCCCCGTGGGAGCAGTGTGACTTCCGCAGGACGCGCCTGCCAGGTCGCTCTTCCACGGGTGAAGAAGTGTCCCAGGAAAGAGATTTGCTGACCCAGGAGCCCGGACCATGCTCGTGAAGACGCAGAACGCAGTGCAGACCGACGACCTCCGGTACGACGCGGAGGTGCCCGAGGCGTCCGAGGTTTCGGGCGCCGCGCCGGCGACGGAGCGCGGCACGGAGGCTCGCGTCACGCGGCGCCGCGCCGACCAGGCCCCGAACCGGCCGCCGAACAAGCCCCGTGGCCTCAAGCGGCAGCGCCGCTCGGTGAAGGCCACGACCCCCGCCGTCCCCGGGCGCCGCAACCGGCACCCGCACGACGACGCGCCCGACACGGCCGAGGACTTCCGCCGTCTGGTCACCCTGCCGGACGGCCCCGAGCGGCAGGAGCTGCGCGGCCGGGTCATCAGCGCCTGGCTGCCGATGGCGGAGCGCCTCGCGCTGCGCTTCCGGAACCGCGGCGAGAACCTGGAGGACCTCCAGCAGGTCGCCGCCATGGGCCTGGTCAAGGCCGTCGACCGGTACGACCCCTCGCACGGCAACGCCTTCGAGAGCTTCGCCGTGCCCACGGTCATCGGCGAGATCAAGCGCCACTTCCGGGACCACATGTGGGGCGTGCACGTCCCCCGCCGGGTCCAGGAACTGCGCAACCGCGTACGCGCCGCCCGCCAGGAACTGACCAGCACCATCGACGACCACGGCCCCACCCCCGAGCAGATCGCCGAGCACACGGGCATGCCCGTGGAGGACGTCGTGCTCGGCTCCCAGGCGCTGAACAGCTTCAGTCCCCTGTCCCTGGACGCGGAGCTGCAGAACAGCGACGACGGCTGCTCGCTCGCCGACACCCTCGGCACCCCGGAGGCGGGCTTCGACCTCGTCGTCGCCCGGGAAGCGGTCAAGCCCTACCTCGCCGGCCTCCCCGAGCGGGAGAAGGAGATCCTCTACCTGCGGTTCTTCCGCGACATGACGCAGAGCCGGATAGCCGAGCGGCTGGGCCTCTCCCAGATGCACGTCTCCCGGATCATCTCGCGCACCTGCCGTCAGATCGCCGACCGCATCGAGGCCCGCCCGGAGCGTGCGGCGGCGTGAGGAAGGCACGAAAGGCACGACTCCTCGCCTTCCGGTTCCGGTCCGCCGCGTACCGGCTGCTGGCCGGCCGCGGTGGTCCGGCGCCGGGCCCGGCGGCCCCGACCCGGGTCCACGGGCCGGCCGCCGCCGGCGAAGCCGCGGCCTGAGGCGCCCGGCAGGCCAGGGCGGGGAGCGGTGGGACGGCTCATACGGGCCGTCGGGGCGATTCCCGCCCGAACGCTTCCGGCCCCTCGACGAGTGTCGAGGGGCCGGAGTCAGTAGCGGGGACAGGATTTGAACCTGCGACCTCTGGGTTATGAGCCCAGCGAGCTACCGAGCTGCTCCACCCCGCGTCGGTGCACACCACCCTACGGCATGCCCCGGCCCAGCACCCAATCGCCACCGCTCACCCCGCCCCGGCGGGGCGCACCTCACCGGGCGACCCGCGCAACCCCCGGCGGTACGTGGCCGATGGCGCGGCCCTGTGGGTCGAGGAGGCGGCCCATGCGTTTGAGGGTGTGGAGGGTCAGTTCGCGTTCGGTCACGCGGAGGTGGGGGAAGCGGCGGCGGATGCGGGTCTCCAGGGCGTGGCACTCGGCCGTCGAGCGGACCCAGGTGGAGAGGAGGAGGTTGGCGGTGCCGGTGACGGCGACGCACAGGCGGGTCTCGCGGAGGGCGGCCAGTGCGGCGCCGGTGGCCGCCAGTTCATCGGCCGGTACCGACAGGCGGTAGGTGGCGATGACGGGCCAGCCGGCGGCGCGTTGGGCGACGTCGCAGCGGAAGTGGACGTCCGGGTGGCGCTGGAGGCGGGCCAGCCGCCGCCGGACGGTGGTCTCGCTCAGCGCGCACTCCCGCGCCAGCTCCGCGCAGGGCCGCCGGCCGTCGCCGCCGAGGGCCCGCAGCAACCGGGCGTCGGCCTCGCCCAGGGGCGGGACGTGCCGGGGGACGTGCCGGGGGGCGGGGTGCTCGTCGCGGGGGGCGAGGCGGCGGCGCTGTTCGCTGTCCAGGGCGTGCACCAGCCAGCCGCTGCCCTCGCGGTAGGTCCGTGACCGGAGGCTCACGCGGACCGCCGAGACGCCGTCCCGTACGCCGTCCGTTCGGCCCAGGCAGTCGGTCACGAAGGCGTCCAGGTCGGTCAGGTCGCGGGCGATGACGTAGAGCAGCAGCTGGTACGGGCCCGCAGTGCGCTCGATGCTGAAGACGTGCGGGGTGGCGCTGAGCCGGGCGCCGACGTCGTGCAGCCGGTCCGGGCGGCAGGCCACGTCGATGTAGGCCACCGGCATGCCCGGCGGCGCCGCGTACGCGGTCATCCAGGCCAGTCCGCCGCGCACGAGCCAGTTCCAGCGGCGGGCCGCCGTGGTGGCGTCGATCCCGACGGCGGCGGCGATCCGCGTCCACGGGGCGCGCGGGGCGACCTGCAGCGCCTCGACGAGCGCCAGGTCCGTCTCGCTCAGGGCGGCGGATTCCGGCGGACGGCGGGGCGCTGTGCCGGAAACCGGCGTGGGGACCACGGAGAACGCCATGGCGTGCATTGTGACCGAACCCGCCGCCCACCCGGTAGAGCAGGAGGATCATGCCGTGCAGCTGCACAGAACCACCCGGATCACCGTGGTGCTGCTCTTCGCCGCCTGGACCGTCGACTACATCGACCGGCTGGTGATCAACCTCGCGCTGCCGTTCATCGGCGAGACGTTCGGGCTCTCGCACGGCGCCCGGGGCCTGATCGTCTCCGCGTTCTTCCTGACCTACGCGCTCTGCCAGATCCCCGGAGGCCTGCTCGCGGACCGTTTCGGCGGCGTACGGATGGCCTCTCTGGCGCTGGTCCTGTGGTCGGTCTGCACCGGACTGACCGCGCTCGCCTGGTCGTTCGCCGCGCTGCTCGTCGTCCGCGCCCTCTTCGGCGCCGCGCAGGGCCTCTTCCCCGGCGCGGCGCTGAACGCGCTGAGCCGGCGCAGCGTGCCCGCGCAGCGCATGACGGCGACCGGCTGGTTGCAGAGCTCCAACGCCGTCGGCGGCCTGCTGGCCTCGGTGCTGGCGTCGGTCCTGCTGTCCGTGTGGAACTGGCGCGCCATGTTCCTGACGGTATGTCTGCTCGGCATCCTGGTGCTGGTGGCGGTGCGGCGCTGGATGCCGGCGCCGCTGCCCGACGCGGACACCGGGGCGGACGCACCGCGGGCGGACGGCGCGGCGCGCGCGGTGCTGCGTTCGCCCGCCATCTGGGGCTTCGCGCTGATGTTCTTCGCGTACGACGTGGTGATCTGGGGACTGAACTCCTGGAGCGGCTCGTACCTGATCGAGGAGCGCGGCCTGGAGGTGGGGGACGCCGGGCTGGTCGTCCTCGGCCCGACCGTCCTGGCGGCGGTCGGCGCGGTGATCGGCGGCAAGCTCTCGGACCGCTTCGAAGGCCGGCCGCGCCGGATCGTCGTCCCCGCCATGGCCGCCGTCGCCGTGCTGCTGTTCCTCCTGCCGCGCACGGCGACCGTCGCCCAGTTCGTGGTCTGCGGCTCCCTGCTGAGCGGGGCCGCCGGCCTGTGCTACCTGCCGTGCTTCTCGGTACCGCTGCGCAGCCTGCCGCCGGGGCTGACCGGGGCCGCCTCCGGCATCGTCCTCTTCGGCGGCCAGCTGTCCGGGATCGTCACCCCGGCCGTCTTCGGCACCGTCGTCGACCACTTCTCCTACGAAGCCGCCTTCACGATGCTCATCGCCGGGCCGGTGCTCGCGCTCGTCGTCGCCCGGTTCGTGCCCCAGACCACGCCGCGTTTCCTCGCGGCGTTCGGCGGCGCGGCCGGCCGGCGGACCGGCGGCCCGGCGTCCGCCCGCCCCGCACCCGACCCGAAGGGATGACCATGACCGCACCCGCCACCGCCGCCGCGACGACGCACCCGAGCCCGCTCGAAGCCGGGCTGGCCGACCACCTGCCGCACTGGCACGAGGTCTACCGCGACCTGCACGCGCACCCCGAACTCGGCTTCGCCGAGCACCGGACGGCCGCCACCGTGGCCGCCGAGCTACGGGGCGCCGGCAGCGGCTGGGAGGTGACCGAAGGCGTCGGCGGGACCGGCGTGGTGGCCGTGCTGCGCAACGGCGAAGGGCCGGTCGTCCTGCTGCGCGCCGACATGGACGCGCTGCCCGTACAGGAGGACACCGGCCTGGACTACGCCTCCACCGAGCCGGGGCGCATGCACTCCTGCGGCCACGACGTCCACGTCACCTGCCTGCTCGGCGCCTGCCGGCAACTCGCCGCGCACCCGGACGCCTGGCGCGGCACGGTCGTGGCCGTCTTCCAGCCCGCCGAGGAGACCGGGCAGGGGGCGCGAGCCGTGCTGGCCGACGGGCTGCTGGAGCGCTTCCCCCGCCCCGAGGTCTGCCTCGGCCAGCACGTGGGGCCCTTCCCGGCCGGGCTGGTGGTGACGCGGCCGGGCCCGCTGATGGCCGCCGCCGACAGCCTGCGGGTCACCCTGTACGGCGCGGGCGGCCACGCCTCCACCCCGCAGTTCTGCGTCGACCCGCTCGTCCTGGCCGCCACGGTCGTGCTGCGGCTCCAGACCTTCGCGGCCCGGCAGGCACCGTACGCGCCCGCGACGATCGTGACCGCCGGGGCGCTGCACTCCGGAACGGCCGCCAACATCATCCCGCACACCGCCGAACTCCTGCTCAGCCTGCGCACCTTCGATCCGGAGGCGCGCGAGGAGGCGTTCGAGGCGATCGGGCGGATCATCCGGACCGAGGCCGAGGGCTTCGGCACCCCGCGGCCGCCGGAGATCACCGCGTACGACCCCTTCCCGCTCACCGTCAACGACCCGGCCGCGACCGGCCGCGTGGTGGCCGCGGCGGAGGCGGCCGGCGCCCCCACCCACCTGCTGCCCGCCCCGTTCGCCGCCAGCGAGGACTTCGGTGCGCTGGGCGCGGCGGCCGGCTGCCCCTCGGTCTTCTGGCACCTCGGCGGCGCCGCGCACGAGCGGTTCGCGGCCGACGACATCGATGCGCTGCGCCGGGGCGTCCTGCCGCCCGGCCTCTCCGCCAACCACTCCCCGCACTACGCTCCCGACCCGGCCCCCACCCTGCCGGCCGGCATCCGTACCCTCCTCGCCGCGGCGGGGGAGTGGCTCGTGCCCGGCGGCGCCTGAGCCGTCAGCCGGCACGGCCGGCCAGGAGCTCCCGCATGCGCTCGGCAGCGCGGACCGCCGCGTCCCCGCAGCAGTTGTTGAAGAGGACGTGGACCTGCTCGGCCCGGTCCGCCATGCGCCGGATGCGGGGCACCCACTCCGCCAGCTCCGACGCCTCGTACGCGTACCGAAAACGGTCCTCCTTGCTGCCGTGGCCCCATGAGGCGCTGCGGCCGTGGAAGCGCACCACCGCCGTGCGCGGCGAGGTGACCGGGGTGACCGGCGGGACGGAGCGGGGCAGCGTCTGCGTCATGTCCACGGCCACGGCCGCCATGCCCAGCTCCGCGAGGAGCGCCGCCGTGCGCTCCGCCCGGTCCCCCTGCCACCAGCCCGGGTGCCGGAACTCGACGGCCACCGGCCACCCTTGGGTGCGCTCCCGACACCGGGCGAGGAACGCCTCCCACCGGGATCCGGGCGCGCACCACGGCGGGAACTGGAACAGCAGCGTGCCGAGCCGGCCGGCCCGCCGCAGCGGCTCCAGGGCCTGCCCGAACCGCGCCCACACCTCGTCGAGCAGTCCCGGATCGGTGTCCCGTACGCCGCCCGGCCGTTCCTGTGCGGGGCGCAGGTCGGGCGGCAGCGACCTCGGCGGCGTGGGGTGCCCGGTCAGCAGCGAGAACGCCTTCACGTCGAAGCGGAAGCCGTCCGGGGTGCGCTCCGCCCACAGTGCGCTGTTCCGCGCGCTGGGCAGTGCGTAGTACGTGGCGTCGACCTCCACGACGGGGAACTGCTCGGCGTAGTACCGCAGTCTGCCCTCCGGGCCCCGCCGGCCCGGCGGATACCACCCGCTGCGCACCAGAGCCCGATCCGTCCACGAACACGTACCGACGGCGATCCCACTCATGCCGCCCGCGTACCCCGTCTCCGGGCGAGCAGCCGTGCGATCGGCCGGCCGGCGGCCCCCGTGACGTGTGCGGCGTCAGCTCCGGATTCGCAGCGATTCCCTGACCCATACACGTGCAGATGCATATGCAAGGTACGGCTGGCCCCGGCCGGCTACCACAGGCCCGTACGGTCATCGCACCGACGGTTGCCGCGGCCGTCCGGCCTCGGTCCGCCGGCCGGCGCCGCCTGCCGCGCGCTGCCGCGTGAACCGCTTGCACACCATGAATCCGGCGGCGGCGACCAGCAGGTACGCCGGTACCAGCAGGACGGCGTCCGCCGTCATGAGCTCGCCGGACCAGCCCGCGCCCCGTGCGTCCCCCTCCAGCAGGATCCGATTGACCGTCAGGAACGTCAGGTGGGCGCCGACGGCGGCCCACAGCGGGGCCCGGTCCATGGCCGTACGGGCCGCGACGAGGGTCAGCCCGAACACCGTGAGCAGGATCAGGTAGTCGGCAGCGGGCTGCCCGCCGGGCGCGAGCCCGACCGGCTGCGGCTCGTCACCGAGCAGCCGGGCGACCCCGGCGCCCACGACGGTCGACGCCCCGGGGACCAGCAGGAAGACGGCCGTGGTGGCAAGTGCGGAGACCGTGCCGCCGAACCGCTCGCGCAGCGCGGTCCAGGCGTAGCCGCGCAGGGCCGTCTCCTCCGGCAGCGCCTCCAGCAGCAGGGCGACCACCGCGTTGGCGGCGAGGAAGCCGGCGAGGGTGCCGAGGTCGGGGCGCGACCAGCGCACCAGCCCGGCGGCCGTGGCGGCGCCCAGCACGAGTGCCGCCGCCGCTGCCGTCACCCCCACGCCCGTCACGAAGGCACGTAGGCCGGCGCGTGGGCCGCCGAACCCGAGCGGGCGTCCGGCGCGGCGCCGCTGCGCGAGCACGAGCAGCGGTACGGCGAGGGCGCTGACCAGTGCGGCCGGCAGCAGCCGGGCCGGCAGCCCGGCGAGTCCGAGGCGGTCGGCGGCGGCCGGCCCGAGAGCGGTGCCGACCCCCAGCGCCGTGGCCATGACGAGCCCGCCGAGGAGTGCCCGTCCCACGGCCCTCGCCGCCGTGCTCGTCGTTGTGTCGCGGTGATCCGTCATGCGTGTTCCCCCAGGTGTGCGTGTGGCGCCCGGCGCCTCTGGCATCCTCACCGCCGTCCCCGGCCACCGGCCTCCTGCGCAGGGCGGATCGTGCCGTACATCCTTCGTCGCCCCCGCCCCGCGGCTCCTCCCCCTAGGGGACGCCCCGTACATCTCCAGGGTGATCGACGGCTCGGCCGTACATCCCGAGAGCGACCGAGATAACCGCAGGTGGAGGGACGTGTGGCCGCTGATCCTGCACATAGCGTCGGTGCTTGACCGACGCAGGTGACCAGGAGGACTCGCGATGTACGGGAAGGCATTCGCTCCGGAGTATCAGGGGGAGCTGGGGGCGGAGTTGAGTGTCAACTCCTCGTACGAGGACGTGCTCGTCGCCGCCCGGCGCGCACGGGGC
Organism: Streptomyces niger; assembly: GCF_000718305.1. GTDB lineage: Bacteria > Actinomycetota > Actinomycetes > Streptomycetales > Streptomycetaceae > Streptomyces > Streptomyces niger. The sequence continues at coordinate 106,071 of NZ_JOFQ01000010.1, read as the reverse complement.
GCGGCCGACGGGCCGCGGGAGGCGGCCCGCGCCGCGCTCGCGGAGGCGGAGGCCGGCCGGCGGCTCGGACGGGTGGCGGAGGCCGAGACCGCGTGGCGGGCCAGCTACCGCAGCGCGCGGGCCGCGGGGGAGCCCGGCGGCATGGCCTGGGCACTGTGGAGCGGCGGCACGCTCGCCCGCCAGTGCGGCCGGCTCGCGCTCGCGCGCCGGCTGCTCGCGGCCGCCGTCGCGTTCGCGGAGCCGAGCGGCGACCGCCTCGCGCACGGGTACGCGCTGGCCGGGCTCGCCGAGACCGGCCGGATACAGGGGGACTACGAGGCCGTCGCCGAGCTGCACGAGGAGCTGCTCGCGCAGGCCAGGGCGCACGGCGAGGCGCGGCACATGGTGTGGGCGATGTCGGGGATCGCGCAGATGCACCGCAACACCGGCGGCTACGCGAAGGCCCTGGAGCTGTTCGAGGAGTCGGCCGAGGTCGCCGAGCGGGCCGAGGACTGGCGGGGGCTCGCCTGGTCGCTGCGGGGCGTGGCCGACGTGCGGTCCGTGCTGGGGGAGACGGCGGAGGCGCTGCGGCTGCTGAGCCGGGGCGAGGCGCTCTGCCGGGAGCTGGACCTCGCGGGTGCGCTGGCCTACAACCACAAGATGCGCGGCAACGTGCTCTACCGGGCCGGGCGGTACGAGGAGGCGGCCGAGGTCTACGGCGGCGCGCTGACGGAGTTCCGGTCCATGTCCGAGCCGCGGGGCACGGCGCTCTCCCGGCTGGGGCTGGTGAAGTCCCGGGCGCACCTGGGCTGGCCGCGGGACGAGGTGGCCGCCGAGCTGGACGACGTCGAGCGCGAGGTCACCCGGATCGGGCTGCGGCACGCCCGGGACATGGTCAGGTCCTTCCGCGCAGAGCTGTCGGCGGGAAGAACTGCCGTACCGGCTCCCGGTGCCACCACGCACCGGTCTCCCGCAGTTCCCGCCAGGTCGTGAAGCGGTAGCGGTAGAAGAGGGCACGCACGTGGCGGGGCGGCGCGTCCGGGAAGGGGTTGCGGCGCAGCAGGCGCACCGTGTCCCGGTCGTTCTCCAGCAGCCGTTCGAGGAAGGCACCGAACCAGCGGCTCGCGTAGCCCGGTGACAGCGCCGCGAACCACATCAGCCAGTCCAGCCGCAGGTGGTACGGGGCGAACGGGCGCGGCATCCGGCGCACGTCCCCCGGCTTGCCCTTGAAGTCGTACTCCCGCCACTCCGTGGCGTCGGTGAGCACCTCGTCAGCCGTGCCCTCGATGACCACCTCGTGCCGCACGCGGGTGATGGACCCGAAGGCTCCGTACGCGTTGACCAGGTGCAGCGTTTCGAAGGAGGTGTTCATCCGCTGCTTGCGGGAGAGCAGGTTGCGGGCCGGGCGGTAGCTGAGCCAGAGGACGGCCACGGTGAGGGCGAGGACCAGGACCTCGTACCAGAGCGGGGGCGGGGCGAGGTGCGCCGGCTGCCCCGCGAGACCGCCGAGGCCGAGCGCCGAGGCGTCCACGACGGAGACGGCGATCACGATCGTCAGCCAGTTCAGCCAGGCGAAATTGCCCGAGAGGACCAGCCACAGCTGGGTGACGATCATCGCCAGCGCCGCCCAGGTGGCGACCGGCTGCGGCGTGAAGAGGAGCACCGGCGCGAGCAGCTGCGCCACGTGGTTCGCGGCCGTCTCCACCCGGTGCACCGGCTTCGGCAGCCGGTGGAAGAACCAGCTCAGCGGGCCCGGCATCGGCTGCGTCTCGTGGTGGTAGTACAGGCAGGTCAGGTCCCGCCAGCACGGGTCGCCGCGCATCTTGATCAGTCCGGCGCCGAACTCCAGCCGGAACAGCAGCCAGCGCAGCAGCCACAGCACCAGGACGGGCGGCGCGGTGCGCGCGTTGCCCAGGAAGACCGCCAGCGCGCCCGTTTCCAGGAGCAGGGTCTCCCAGCCGAAGCCGTACCAGGTCTGGCCCACGTTGACGATCGAGAGATACATCGCCCACAGCACGGCCCACCACACCATCGACGCCCACAGCGGCACGGCGTCCGCGGCGCCGGCCAGCACGGCCGCCGACAGCAGCGCGCCCGCCCACGCCCAGCCCGCGAAGAACCGGTCCGAGAAGCGCCAGTGGAAGACCGAGGGGGCCTTGCGGAACGGCACCCGGCGCACGAAGTCCGGCACCGGCGTCATCCCGCGTTCCCCGATCAGCGCCCTGAACTGCAACGCCGCCGCGACGAACGCGAGCACGTACAGCGCGGCCAGGGCCCGCTGGAAGACCAGCCGGCCCAGCCAGTACTCCGGTGCCGGGAACCACTCCACACGCCTATCCGTAGCATCGGCGCGCGCCTGCTGCCCACCGTGCGGCGCCCGTGTCGCCGAGCGGGCGGAGCCCCGGGCTCCGCGGCACGGGCGCGGGCACCCGGCCGCGTGGCTGAAACGGGCCGTACGGGGGCGGTTTCTCCGTCCTGTGACCCTATCGACGGTAATTGCCGCGCGGCGGGGCACTCGTGTCGTTAGGCTGGGCGACGACGGACTACCTGTCTGGGGAGATGCCGACATCCTCGGCCCGTCGCGGGATGCGCCACGAACCATGGCCGAACTCCCGGTTGTGACACACGGCGCCACCGCGTCAGTACCTCATCCCGTTGGCTAAGGAGTGCGTGGTGGCACCGGAACAAACGATCAGCAAGCAGCCCCGACCGAAGCAGGGCGAGCGCCAAGGGCGCATCCGGGAGGTCCGCAACCTGGAGGTCTGGAGCCGCTGCGCCCCGGTCCACCTGGCCGGCTGCGACGACGAGTCCGCGACCGAGCAGCACATCTTCCGCGGCATCGACTGACGCGTACGGCCGGCCGGGTGACCCGGCCGGCACCCCTTCGGGCCGTCGCCTACGGACGACGGCCCAGCAGGCAGAGCAGCCGGGTCTGGTCATCGGCACCCGGCGGCGGCTCGATCGCCGGAGCGAACATCCCCGACTTGCTCAGCTCCGCCGCGTACGGCTCGACCTCGCGCAGCGCCTGGCTCACCAGCTCGCCCGGCAGCTCCTCCGACGCGCCGATCGCCCGTGACAGGTCCCAGGCGTGCACCACCGCGTCCATCGTCATCTGACTGCAGTACGGGGCGGCGCCGCTCGTGCCGTACGAGAGGTGGACCTGCCGGTCCAGGGCGCCGGGCTCGCTGAACGCCGCGACCGCGGCGACCGCCGCGCGGTCCCAGGTCCCCACCGGATCCTCGCCCAGCACATCGCCGTCGAACTGGTCGCCGACCTCCTCCATGGTGGCCCCGTCCCGTACCAGCCGCGGCACCCACAGCTGCTCGGCGGTGAGGTGGTTCACCAGGTCGCGGACCGTCCAGTCGGTGTCCGGCGTCGGCGCGTCCCACTGGTCGTCGCGCACGGCGTGGACGCGGTCCCCGAACAGGTCGATGGCCTCGCCGTGCCGGCGCAGAATGTTGTCGGTCTCCATGCCTCCTCAGCATAGGAGCGATGCTCCCCCGGCGGCCCTCCGACGCGCGCCCGTCCTGGCCGGGCGCCTCACTGACGTGCCGTCAGCACTCTGGTCAATCTTCCGTACGGCCGGTTTGATGTGCGCGAGCCGAACATCATTGGAGGCTGCATGGATCTCGCGTCTGCACCCGCCGCCATCCGCTCCGCCGGCCACGAACGCCCCTATCCGCTCTTCCAGGACCGGGCCGCCCGCATCGCCACGGGACTGCGCGCCCTCGGACTCGCGCCGGGTGACCGGATCGCGGTGGTAATGCGCAACGAACCGGCCTATCTCGAAGTCACCACGGGTGCCGCCCAGGCGGGCGTCTCCGCGGTCCCCGTCAACTGGCATTTCCGCCACGACGACCTGGCGCACGTCCTCTCCGACAGCGGCAGCCGCGCCGTCTTCGTCCACTCCGACATGCTGCCCGCCGTCACCGCCCACCTGCCGGCCGGCGTGCGGGTCATCGAGGCGCCCGTCCCCGCGGGCACCGCCGCCGCCTGCGGCTTCGACGCGCCCCCGGTCAGCGGGGCGTACCCGGTCCTGGACGACTGGCTGGCCGGGTACCCGCCGCTGGCCGATCCGGTGCCCGACCGCCCCTCCACCGTGATCTACAGCTCCGGCACCACGGGGCGCCCCAAGGGCGTGCTGCGCGAGCCCGTTCCGGCCGCCGCGCTGCCCGAGGCGGTGGCGAGCTTCCTCTCCTACTTCGCCGTCCGGCCCGGCGGCCGCACCATGATCCCGGCACCGCTGTACCACGCCTCACCCAGTCAGCACGCGGTCCTCGCGGTCGCCTGCGGCCTGGACATCACGCTCATGCCGCGCTTCGACGCCGAGGAGTTCCTGCGCCTGATCGAGGCCCACCGCGTCGAGAACGTCCAGGTCGTACCGACCATGCTGGTGCGCCTGCTGCGGCTGCCGAAGGAGGTGCGCGAGCGGTACGACCTGTCCTCGCTGACCTCGGTCGTGCACGCGGCCGCGCCGTGCCCGCCGCACGTCAAGCACGCGATGATCGACTGGCTCGGGCCGATCCTCCGCGAGTACTACGGAGGCAGCGAGACCGGCGCCGTGACCTGGTGCGACAGCGAACAGTGGCTGGCCCACCCCGGCACGGTCGGGCACCCGGAGGGCACCTGCGGGGTGGCCGTGCTCGGGCCCGACGGCCGGGTGCTGCCACCCGGCGAGACCGGCGAGATCTATCTCAGACCGGCCGACACCTGGCCGCGCTTCACCTACCTCGGCGACCCCGCCAAGCGCACCGCGATGGAGTCCGCGGCGCTCCCCGGCTACGTCACCATCGGCGACATCGGCCACCTCGACGAGGACGGCTACCTCTACCTCAGCGACCGCCTCAACGACATGGTCATCTCCGGCGGGGTCAACATCTACCCGGCCGAGATCGAGGGGTGCCTGCTGTCGCTCGACGGCGTCCGGGACGCCGCGGTGTTCGGCATACCGGACGCCGAGTACGGGGAGGCGCTGGCAGCCCACGTGCAGGCCGATCCCGGCGCGGGGCTCACCGCCGACGACGTGCGTGCCCACGTGGCGGCCCGGCTGGCCAAGTACAAGGTCCCCGGGACCGTCGTCTTCGAGGCGGCGCTGCCCCGCGACCCGTCCGGGAAGCTCTTCAAGCGCCGGCTGCGGGAGCCCTACTGGGAGGGTCGCGACACCAAGATCTGAGCGCAATTGCCCTTCCGCCGACGGGAGTTGGCGTGCCATTCTGTGCGCCACATCAGTGAACACCGTTCACATGCGTGACTCGCGTGGCTTCCGTCGGCGGAAAGGGCGTAGGCATGACACACCTCGGGCACTCCGGACGACACGTGGGACGGCGCCGCCTGCTCGCCGCCGGCGCCGCACTCGCCGCCGTACCGGCGCTCCCCGCCACCGCCCGCGCCGCGGCGCCCGGCACCCCGCCCGGGCGGCTGCCTTCCGGAGCCGAGATCGTCGCCGTGCTGCGCCGGGTCGCCGACCACTGGATCGGCGCGCACGCCGACCCCGGCGACAACCAGTGGGCCCGCGCCACGTTCTTCAGCGGGCTGCTGGACCTGTACCGGCTCACCCGCGAATCGCGCTACCTCGACTACGCGCGCGGCTGGGCCGAGGGCCACGACTACGCACTGCACAGCGGAGTCACCACCCGCCACGCCGACGACCACTGCGCAGGCCAGGCCTACCTCGACCTGTACGAACTGGAGCCGGAGCAGGCGAAGATCGCCGCCATCGAGGACTCCCTGCACCGCATGGTCTTCACCGACCGGCCGGAGAAGAACGACGACTGGTGGTGGGACGACGCGCTCCACATGGCCATGCCGCCGTTCGCCCGAATAGGCGGGCTGCGTGCCGAACCCGCCTACTGGGACAAGCTGCACGCGCTCTACACGCACACCAAGTCGGCGGAGGGCGGCCCCGGGCTGTACGACCCGCGGACCGGCCTCTGGTACCGCGACAAGCGTTTCCTGCCGGGTGGGATCCTCTCGCCGGACGGCAAGCCGGTCGTGTGGTCGCGCGGCAACGGCTGGGTGGCCGGCGGCCACGCCAAGATCCTCAAGACGCTGCCGGCCGGGGCGCGCCACGTACCGGAGTACCGCGCCGCGCTGGTGCGGGAGTTGGCCGCACTCCGCGGTGTCCAGCGCGCCGACGGGTTCTGGAACGTGAACCTGGCCGACCCCGCGCACCTCCCGGGCCCCGAGACCAGCGGCACCTCCTTCTTCGTGTACGCCACCGCCTACGCGCTCCGCGCCCGGCTCGTCCCGCGCGACCGGTACCTCCCGGTGGCGGCCCGCGCCTGGCACGGCCTGGTCACCACGGCGGTTCATCCCGACGGTTTCCTCGGCTACGTCCAGGGCGTCGGCGACCGCCCCGAGTCGAGCCAGCCGGTCGGCCCGGACACCACGGCCGACTTCGGCGTGGGCGCCTTCCTGCACGCGGGCTGCGCACTGGCGGCACTGGCCGGCTGAGCGGCGGCCCGCTCCCGGTCAGCGCGGGGCGAGGGCGTCTTCGAGGAGGTCGGCGAGCAGCGCGGCGCCGGAGCCGGCCGGGTCGAGGTCCGGGTCGTAGATGGTGAGGTTGAGGCCGACGCACCGCTCCGACCGCACGAAGGTGCGCAGCAGGGTGGCGAGTTCGTCGGGCAGCAGGCCGCCGGGGTCGGGGCTGTCGACGGCGGGCATGACGGACGGGTCCAGCACGTCCGCGTCCAGGTGCACCCAGAAGCCCTCGGTCACGGGCGCTTCGAGGGTCCGCAGGACCGCGCCCGCCAGCTCCTCGGCGCCCCACTCGCGGATCTCGCCCACCGTCGCGTTCATAATCTTCAACTCGGCGAGCTCGGCCCGCTCGGTGTCGTAGTCCCGGATGCCGAGCACCCGTACGTCCTCGTCCTTGAGGTACGGCCGCAGCCCTTCGAGGTCCGTCAGGTCCCGCTGGCCGCGGCCGGTCGCGAGGGCCAGCTCCTCGCCGCCGGCCGCGCCGACGTGGTCGGCGTTGCCCGGATGCCGGAAGTCCGCGGAGCCGTCGAGGACAGCGATGCCGTACCGGCCGATGCGGCGCAGCGCGAGCGAGGCGCCGAGCTGGATGGAGCAGTCGCCGCCCAGCACGACCGGGAAGTCCCCGGCCCGGACGTGGTGTTCGATGCGGTCCGCGAGCTTGCGGGTGTACGCGGCGAGGGCAGCGGCGTGGAACACGCCGTCGCCCGGCCGCCAGCCGCCGCGGTCGTAACGGGGCGGCACGACGACGCCGCCCTCGTACGCGCCGAGCCGCTGCACCAGCCGCTGTTCGCGCAGCGCGCCCGCGAGCTTGTAGCACCCGGGCACGGTGCCTTCGGCGGGCGGCCGGAGGCCGAGGTTGGACGGGGCGTCGAGGACCACGATGCGGCGCATCCGGTCATTGTGGCCGGGCGGGGCGGCGGGGGCCACCTGTTTCGCCCCGCCCGGGGCCTCGCCGCCGGCGCGTCAGGCGGCCTTGTCCGGGACGATCTGCAGCTTGCGGCCCGTGCCACGCTTGAAGGTCTCCAGCGCCTCGGCGTACTCGTCCAGCGCGAACCGGTGGGTGATCATCGTCTCGGAGTCGATGACGCCCTTGCCGAGCAGCTCCACCGCGCGCCCGTAGCTGTGCAGGATCGCCATGGAGCCGACGATGCGGATCTCGTCGTTGTAGATCCGGAACGGCGAGAACTGCGCCATCTCCTGGTCGGGCGCGCAGCCGAACTGCTGGAACGTGCCGCCGCGGATCGGCCGGGTCAGCCCGTCCTCGATCGCCTTGACGTTGCCGGTGCAGTCCGTGACGACCTGCCAGCCCAGCCGGGGGCCCGCCAGATCGTCGGCGCTGGTGGCCACCTGGTCGGCGCCCAGTTTCTTCGCCACCTCCAGCCGGTCGGCGTTGATGTCCACGACGGACACCGAACCGGCCCCGGCGCGCCGGGCGACCTGCATGTAGAGCAGGCCCATGGTGCCCGCGCCGTAGATCAGGAAGTGGTCGCCGAGCTTGGGGTCGACGATGTCGAAGCCGCGCACGATCGTCGACAGCGGTTCGATGAGCGGGGCGTGCCGCAGCTCGACGGTCTCGGGGAGCCGGTAGCAGTTCCGGGCGGGGACCTTCACGTACTCGGCGGCGGCGCCGTCCACGGTGATGCCGATCGTGCCCCACTGCTCGCATAGGTTGCCCCGGCCGATGGCGCAGAAGTGACAGGCCCCGCAGTAGATCGCCGGGTCGGCGGCGATCTTGTCACCCGCCGCGAAGTCGGTGACGCCCTCGCCCACGGCGACGACCTCGCCGGAGAACTCGTGCCCCGGAATCACCGGGTACTTGGTCGGCCCGAACTCGCCCGCCAGCATGTGTACGTCCGTACCGCACAGCCCGGCGGCCGTGACCTTGACGACGACCTCGCCGCTGCCGGGCGTCGGGTCCGGCACGGTGGTCACGGACAGCTTGTTCGGTTCCTCGATGACTACTGCGCGCATGGTGCTGTCACCTTTCGGCTCAGGGTCGGTGCGGGACGGTTCAGGCGACCAGGTTGCGGGTCTCGACCTGCTTGATCTTCTCCACCTTGGGCGCCGAGCCGCCGCCGGCGAAGTCGGAGACCAGCCAGTGGTCCAGGCAGACCAGCGCGGCGTGCACGCCCATGGTGCGGCTGCCGAAGCAGGCGATCTGCGCGTCGTTGGACTTGCGGGCCCGCTCGGCGCTGTAGCTGTCCGGGATCTGGGCCGCGCGGATGCCGGGCACCTTGTTGGCGGCGATGGCCATGCCGATGCCGGTGCCGCAGACCAGGACGGCGCGCTCGTGCTCCCCGTCGGCGACGCTGCGCGCGACCCGCTCGGCCACGTCCGGGTAGTCCTCGCCGGGCGTCGCGCTGAGGTCGGTGACCGGGTAGCCGAGGTCCTTGAGGTGCGCGATCATCGCGTCCTTCATCTCGAACGCGGCGTCGTCGCAGCCGATGGCGATGCGGTAGGTCATGGCGGTCTCCCTGGAAGTGGATCAGACGGGTGCGATCTCGTCGAGGACGCGGCGCAGGCCCTCGGTGTCGTGGGCGAGCCGGCCGAGGAAGAGGCCGTCGACCGGGCCGGCGGAGAGCTGCTCGTACGTGCCGGGCCCGGCCGTCCCGCCGTAGATCAGCCGGCCGCGTACGTCGTGGTCGTCCAGGCAGGCGCGGATCGCGGCGGCCACGGCCAGGACGTGCGCGGCGGGCGCGGGGTCGGCGGCGCCGATCGCCCAGACCGGCTCGTAGGCGATGACGACCTCGCTGCCGGGCACGGCGCCCGCGAGCGCCGCCCGGACCTGCCCGACCGTCTCCTCGACGGCCGCCGCGAGGTCGGCGCCGTCCCGCTCGCCCGCGCAGACGACGGGGACCAGCCCCGCGGCGGTGGCGGCGCGGGTCTTGGCGCGTACGACGTCGTCGGTCTCGCCGAAGTGCGCCCGCCGCTCGGCGTGCCCCACCTCCACGTACGCGGCACCGGCCTCGGTGAGCATCCCCGCGGAGACCTCGCCGGTCCACGGCCCGGACTCGGCCCAGTGCACGTCCTGCGCGCCGAACGCCACGCCGGTACCGGCCAGCAGCTCCCGGGCGTCGGCCAGCGCCGGGAAGGAGGGGAGGACGAAGAGGTCGACGGCGCGTGCGCCGAGCGCGGCGGTACCGGCCAGCGCGGCGACGTCCGCGAGCCACTTCCGGGTCTCGGCGAGACCGAAGTAGAGCTTCAGCGAGACACCGACCACGGGGCGGCGGAGGTCAGGAATCACGTCGTTCATGATGCTTAGAACAAAAGCACATGTGAACTTCTCAAATCAAGACGTGAACTTCACGAGATCGGTGTTATTTCGGCCGGTCGCGTGTTCCGGGCCGAGGGATGTCCCGAGGTGTGGAATAGGTGCGAGGCCGGTACGGTTGGGCGGGTATAGTTCATTATTCAACTACCACGGTCCAGTGACCGCAGGAACGTACGGAGGCGGGCACCATGCAGTTCGGGATCTTCACCGTCGGCGACGTCACCACCGACCCCACGACGGGCCGGACGCCGACCGAGCACGAGCGGATCAAGGCGATGCTCGCCATCGCGCTGAAGGCCGAGGAGGTCGGCCTGGACGTCTTCGCCACCGGCGAGCACCACAACCCGCCCTTCGTGCCGTCCTCGCCGACCACCATGCTCGGCTACATCGCCGCGCGGACCGAGCGGCTGATCCTCTCCACCTCCACCACGCTGATCACCACCAACGACCCGGTGAAGATCGCCGAGGACTTCGCGATGCTCCAGCACATCGCCGACGGCCGGGTGGACGTGATGATGGGCCGCGGCAACACCGGCCCGGTCTACCCCTGGTTCGGCCAGGACATCCGCCAGGGCATCCCGCTCGCCATCGAGAACTACGCCCTGCTGCACAAGCTGTGGCGCGAGGACGTGGTCGACTGGGAGGGCAAGTTCCGCACCCCGCTGCAGGGCTTCACCGCCACGCCCCGCCCGCTGGACGGCGTGCCGCCCTTCGTGTGGCACGGCTCCATCCGCAGCCCCGAGATCGCCGAGCAGGCCGCGTACTACGGTGACGGCTTCTTCGCCAACAACATCTTCTGGCCCAAGCACCACTTCCAGCGGCTGATCCGGCTCTACCGGCACCGCTACGCGCAGTACGGGCACGGCACCCCCGAGCAGGCGATGGTCGGCCTCGGCGGCCAGGTGTTCATGCGGAAGAACTCCCAGGACGCGGTCCGCGAGTTCCGCCCGTACTTCGACAACGCGCCGGTCTACGGGCACGGCCCCTCCCTGGAGGAGTTCACCGAGCAGACCCCGCTGACCGTCGGCAGCCCGCAGCAGGTCATCGAGAAGACCCTCGAATTCCGCGACTACTTCGGCGACTACCAGCGCCAGCTGTTCCTGATGGACCACGCGGGCCTGCCCCTGAAGACCGTCCTGGAGCAGCTCGACATGCTCGGCGAAGAGGTCGTCCCCGTACTCCGCAAGGAGTTCGCGAAGAACCGCCCGGCCGAAGTGCCGGAGGGTCCCACGCACGCAGCCCGCGTCGCCGCGCGCGACGCCGCGGCCCTGGAGGAGGTGGCGGAATGAAGCCCCTGACGATCGTGGCCGTCTCGGCCGGCCTGGGTGTGCCCTCGTCCACCCGCCTGCTCGCCGACCGGCTGGCCGAGGCCACCCGGCAGCGCGCGGCGGACGGCACGGCCCGGCCGGTGGAGGTCCGCGTGATCGAACTGCGCGACCTGGCCACCGACATCGCGCACAACATGGTGACCGGCTTCCCCTCGCCCGCGCTGGGCGAGGCGATCGAAGCGGTGACGGCGGCGGACGGGCTCATCGCCGTCACGCCGATCTTCACCGCCTCCTACAGCGGCCTGTTCAAGTCCTTCTTCGACGTCATCGACCACACCGCACTCACCGGCAAGCCCGTACTGATCGCAGCCACCGGCGGCACCGCACGGCACTCGCTCGCCCTGGAGCACGCGCTGCGCCCGCTCTTCGCGTACCTGCGCGCGATGGTCGTACCGACCGCGGTGTACGCCGCGTCCGAGGACTGGGGCACGGGCGGCAGCGGCCCCGGCGGCGCGCTCACGGAACGCGTCGAACGGGCGGCGGAGGAACTGGCCGGCCTGGTGCGCGGCAGCACGGGCACCCCGGCGACGCACGGGGCCGATGACCTCGATGACGTCGTGCCGTTCGCTGAGCAGCTGGCCGCCCTGCGGGCGGGCTGAGCCCGGCGCTGGGCCGGTCACCCCTGCCAGAGACGCCGCAGTGCCGCATTCACCGGCCCGGGCCGGTCGCGCTGCGGGGCGTGGCCCGCGTCGTCCACCCGCAGGTGACGCGCGCCGAGCGCGTCGGCCAGCTGTTCGCCGTAGCCGGGCGGGGTCGGGTGGACGCAGCCGCGGCGCGCGTCGTACGGGCCGCCGGGCGCACCGTTGACGACCAGCTTGGGCCAGGCGGCGGTGAGCAGTGTGGCGGGGCGGACGCGCGGGTCCAGGGGCGCGGACCGAGGGGGCGCGCCGTGGAGTCCGCCCGGGGTGGCCCGCACGGCGCAGGGCTCGATCAGGGTGAGCGAGCGTACGGCGTGCGGGGCCGTCGCCGCCGCGTACAGGGCAGCCGTCGCACCCGTGCAATGACCCACCAAGTGGGCCCCGTAGCCGAGGAGTTCGGCGATACGGGGCCCGTCCCCGGTGCCGGTCGCGGGCCCTGCCGCCTCCAGCCGGAAGAGCTCGGCCAGCGCTCGCTGCCCCGCGAAAACCTCCGCCCCCGAGGCGAGCGGCCCGTACACGAGGACGACACGCGGCGCACCGGGCATCGCCTCGTCCCAGACCGTGACCACCGGGAGCTTGCGTCTCATGCGCGGTCAGCATACAAGTGCCCACGGGGGCCAGGGCAGCTTCGCGGCCTTGAGTGCGGCCGGTCCTACGGCGAAGATCAGCACAGCGAACAGTGGGCCTGCCAGCGCGGCCCAGAGGCGTACGCCTTGCCAACGCATGCCCCCAATATCCTGCAGGGCCTCGGTCGGGTCGAGAGGCGGGGAGCCCGGTAGTCACACTCCCGCGACCTCCGCCAGTACTCGGGCCTCCGTCAGTTCTTCGGTGCCGCCCTCGATGTCGTCGTGTGCGGCGGCGTACAGGGCGCTCTCCACGGAGCGGGCCGCGCCCCAGGCCGCCATCCGCTCGGGCGGCTCGCCCAGGCGGTCGGCGAGTCGGTGCAGGCGGTCGCGGAGCACCGCGCGCGGCGACGGGTGCGCGAAGGGGTCGTCCAGCTGCGTCACCAGCGGCCACAGGTCGTACCCCGGATCGCCGGTCATCGGCTTGGGATCGATGGCGAGCCAGCCACGGGTGCCGCCGGCGGCCAGCACGTTGCCGGGGTTGAGGTCGCCGTGCACGACGACCTCGCGGCGGGCGGTCGTGGGCAGTTCCCGGAGCAGCGACGCGCCGAGCGCCACCAGACCGGGGTCGTACGGCGGCCGGAGCCGGTCCGCGCGTTCGCGCACCAGGTCCGACCACTCGGCACAGACCGCCGCCACGGTCTCCAGCTCGCCGTCCGGGGGCCGGGGCGCGCGCCACAGTGCGTCGAGCACCTCGGCGGCACGGTCGAGCCCGTCTTCGGGGGTGAGCGCGGTGTCCGGGGGAGTGCCGTGCCGGTCGGCTTCCGGTATCGCGTCCCGCAGCGGCGTGCCCGGGATGCAGCGTTCGAGGAGCAGTGCGTGGCGGGTCGGGTCGTGGTCGAGCAGCCGTACCGCGCCGTGGCCGTCCCAGGCGCGCAGCGCGGCGGCCTCGCCCGCGGCTTCACGGTGCGGCCAGGTCACCTTCAGGACCGCCCGGCCGCCGTCCGGCCGCCGCACCGGGGCCACCCAGGAGCAGGTGCCGCCGTCGAACGGTGCCGACAGGCGCAGCCCCCAGTGGTCCGCCGCCTCGCCGACCAGCCGCGGCAGCCGGGCCAGCCAGGCGCGGCCGGACGCGTGCCGCGCCATGGTCTCGGCCACGAGAGAGCCGGGCGGGAAGAGGTCGGGCGGGAAGAGGTCGGGAGGGGAGGGGGCGGGCCGCCGGGCCATGGTGGGCCCGGTGTCGGCGGCGGTGTGCGGGGGCTCGGGCATGGGCGCACGGTAGCGGGTCCCGATGGCGGCGGGTGGCCGCGCGGCGGGTTCCGGCGTGCGGGTGTGAAACTCTTGAGGCCCGCCAGGACGAGGAAGAGGCGCACGGCGATGACGGAGAGCGCGGCCGCACGGCCCAGGAACCCGCGCGGCCAGGGTGACCGGCTGCGTGCGGAACTGCTGACCGCCACGGAGCGGCTGCTGGAGCAGGTCGGCAGCGAGGACGCCCTGTCCCTGCGCGCCGTGGCCCGCGAGGCGGGCGTCGCGGCCCCCAGCATCTATCGGCACTTCGCCGACAAGACCGCGCTGGTCTGGGCGACGATGCAGGTCAGCTACGAGCGGCTGGTCGAGGACATGGCAGCGGCCGGCGCACTGGTCCCGGAGGGCGACCCGGTGGCGCGGCTGCGGGCCCGGCTGCGGGCCTACTGCGGGTACGCCATCGACCACCCGGCGAAGTACCGGCTGCTCTACGAGACCCGGCAGTCCCCGGTCGGCCCCGAGCGGCTGGCCCAGCACCCGGCGGGCCTCCTGGTGCGCGGCCTGCACGACGCGCTGGCGGCCTGCGAGGAAGCCGGCTGGCGGGTGCGCTGCTCGCGGGACGAGGCGCCGTACGTCCTGTGGTCGGCGGTCCACGGCCGGGTCATGCTCTGGCAGGTGCTGCCGGCGGAGAAGAACCCCGAGCGCCTGCACCGCTTCGTGGACGAGATCCTCGGCCTGCTGCTGGAGCGGGTGGAGGCCGGCGACTGAGGGCTCGACGGCCCCCGTATGACCTCGTATGTCCGATAACGGGGTGAAGTGCGGTCGACGAGTTGTAATGGGCAACCATTGCCACCCTATCCGCTGCCCGGAAGGGAGTTGAGGGTGCCCCCGGTTCGTTTGCTCGCCTTTTACGGGTGTAAGTTTACGAGTGTTAGGCGAGCGTCCGAGTGCGGCGCCACCGTCCGCGTGTCCGCAAGGAGCGACATGACCGTCACTTCCCCCCATGCCCCGCTGCCCGTGGAGCCCCCCACCGGCTGCCCCTTCGACCCGCCCGCCGAGTTCGGCCGGATGCGGATCGAGGAGCCGATCAAGAAGATCTCGCTGCCCGACGGCACCTGGGCCTGGCTCGTCACCCGGTACGCGGACATCCGCGCGATCCTCGGCGACACCCGGTTCAGCTCCGACACGACCACCCCGGGCTACCCGCTCAGCGGCATGACCGGCGGCGCCAACCAGCAGAACCGCGGCTTCATCCGCATGGACCCGCCGGAGCACACCCGGCTGCGCCGGATGGTCACCCGCGAGTTCATGGTCAAGAAGGTCGAGGCGCTGCGCCCGGAGATCCAGCGGATCACCGACGAGCTCTGCGACGCGATGCAGTCCGCAAAGCTCAACGGCGCCGAGTCGGTGGACCTCGTCGAGGCCCTCGCGCTCCCCGTCCCCTCCCTCGTCATCAGCCTGCTGCTCGGCGTCCCCTACGAGGATCACGCCCTCTTCCAGGGCCTGACCGGCAAGCTGCTCTCCCGCACCATCGCCAAGGAGGAGGCCGACGCCGCCCGCAGCGAGCTGCGCGACTACCTGGACCGCCTGGTCACCGCCAAGGAGGCGAACCCGGGCGACGACATCCTCAGCCGCCTCATCGTCGAGCAGCAGCACGCCGGGGAGATCACCCACGACGACGTGATCGGCTTCGCCGCGCTGCTGCTGGTCGCCGGGCACGAGACCACCGCCAACATGATCGGCCTCACCGCGCTGAGCATGATGGGCGAGCCGAAGACCGCGCAGCAGCTGCGCGAGGACCCCTCGCTGATCCGCGGCGCCGTCGAGGAGCTGCTGCGCTTCCACAGCATCATCCGCAACGGCCCGCGCCGCGCCGCCACCGCGGACATCGAGATCGGCGGGCAGCTCATCCGCGCCGGTGAGGGCGTCGTGGTCGCGGTGCCGTCCGCCAACCGCGACCCGGAGATCTTCGAGAACCCCGACGCGCTCGACGTCTGCCGCCCCAACGCGCAGCACCACGTCGCGTTCGGCTACGGCATCCACCAGTGCCTCGGCCAGGCCCTGGCCCGCGTCGAGCTCCAGGTCGTCCTCGCGACCCTGCTCCGCCGCTTCCCGACGATGCGGCCCGCCGTACCGATCGAGACCATCCCGTTCCGCACGGACATGGCGATCTACGGCTGTCACGAGCTGCCCGTCACCTGGTAGACCCGACCCGCACCACCCCACCGGAATTCCGGCCGGAACCCCCACAGGAGCAAGAAGCCATGAACATCACCCTCGACGAAGACAAGTGCTGCGCCGCCGGTCAGTGCGTCCTGGTCGCCCCCGAGGTCTTCGACCAGCGTGACGAGGACGGCATCGTCGTCCTGCTGGACGCCCAGCCGCCCGCCGAGCAGCACGCCGCGGTCCACGAGGCCGCCGCCATCTGCCCGGCCGCCGCCATCCAGGTCCACGCATGACCGACGGACGGATAGCCGTCGTCGGTGCCTCGGCGGCCGGCCTCGCCGCCGTCGAGGCCCTGCGCCGGGGCGGCTGGACCGGCGCACTGACCCTGATCGGCGACGAGCCGCACCTCCCCTACGACCGGCCCCCGCTGTCCAAGCAGCTGCTCTCCGGCGACTGGCAGGCCGACCGGCTGGGGCTGCGCACCACGGACCAGCTCGACGCGCTGGACCTGGACCTCCGGCTCGGCACCCGGGCCACGGCCCTGGACGCCGGGACGCGCACCGTCACCCTCGCGGACGGCGAGCGGCTGGCGTGCGACGGCGTGATCGTCGCCACCGGCGTCCGGGCCCGGACGCTGCCGGGCGTGGCCGGCACGGCCGGCATCCACACGCTGCGCACGCTCGACGACGCCCTCGGGCTGCAGACCTGGCTGTCCGGCGCGGAGCGGCGGCTCGTCGTCGCGGGCAACGGCGTACTGGGCTGCGAGGCCGCCGCGGTCGCCCGCGAACTGGGCCACAAGGTCACGCTCGTCGGGCGCGACCCGCTGCCCATGCGCCGACTCGTCGGCGACGGTACGGGCACGCTGCTCGCGACCGAGCACGAGCGGCACGGCGTACGGATGCTGACCGGCGTCCTGGACGGCGTGGAGACCGCCGACGGGCACGTCACCGGGGTCCGGCTCACCGACGGCAGCACGCTGCCGGCCGACACCGTCCTGGTCGCCATCGGCTCCGAGCCGGCGGTCGACTGGCTGCGGGCGGACGCGGCGCTGGACACCACCGACGGGCTGCGCTGCGACGAGTTCTGCGCCGCGGCGCCCGGGATCTACGCGGCCGGCGACGTGGCCCGCTGGTACCACCCGGGGCACGGCCGCCACCTGCGGATCGAGCACCGCATGAACGCCACCGAGCAGGCCATGACGGCCGCCCGCAACCTGCTCGCCGAGCTGGGCGTGACCGAGGACGAGCGCCGCCCGTTCACGCCGGTCCCGTACTTCTGGTCCGACCAGTACGGGATGAAGCTCCAGGCGTACGGGGTGCTCGCGGGCGCGGACCGGGCCGAGACCGTCCTCCTGGACGCCGGCGAGCGCCGGGTGGCCGCGCTCTACGGCCGGGACGGGCTGGCCACCGGCGTGCTCGCCGCCGGGCTGCCGCCCCGGCAGATCCGCGGACTGCGCGCGGTGATCGCCACCCCCGGGCCGTGGGACGAGGCGCACGCACGCCTCCTCGCGGCCGTCGGCGGGGAGTGAACGGGGGACGTCGGCCGGCCACCTCCCCGCCGGCCGGCCGGCGTCCCCGATCGACCGATCCCTGCGGGAAGGCACGGTCCGATCCCTACAGGAAGGGCACACGGCCCGAGCTCTGCGGGACGGCCACGGCCCGAGCCCTGCAGGGTGGCCACGGCCCGGTCAGGGATCATGGAAGGCATGACCGATGCCTACGTACGGGTGCGCGGCGCCCGTGAGCACAACCTCCGCGCCGTCGACGTGGCCATCCCGCGCGACGCCTTCTGCGTCTTCACCGGCGTCTCCGGCAGCGGCAAGTCCTCGCTCGCCTTCGGCACCCTCTACGCCGAGGCCCAGCGCCGGTACTTCGAATCGGTCGCGCCCTACGCCCGGCGGCTGATCCACCAGGTCGGCGCGCCCCGGGTCGAGGAGATCACCGGCCTGCCGCCTGCCGTGGCCCTGGAACAGCGCCGGTCCGCCCCCACCTCCCGCTCCTCCGTCGGCACCGTCACCACGCTCTCCAACTCCCTGCGCATGCTCTTCTCGCGCGCGGGCGACTACCCGGCGGACAGCACCGGACGCCTCGACTCCGACGCCTTCTCGCCCAACACCGCGGCGGGCGCCTGCCCCGAATGCCACGGGCTGGGCCGCGTCCACCGGGTCACCGAGGACTCCCTCGTACCCGACCCGGCGCTCTCCGTCCGCGAGGGCGCCATCGCCGCCTGGCCCGGCGCCTGGCTCGGCAAGAACCTCCGCGACATCGTCGCCACGCTCGGATACGACATCGACCGGCCCTGGCGCGACCTGCCGCAGCAGGACCGGGACTGGATCCTGTTCACCGAGGAGCGGCCGGTCGTCACCGTGCACCCGGAACGCGAGGCCGGGCGCATCCAACGGCCGTACAAGGGCCAGTACCAGAGCGCGCGCCACTACGTACTGCACACCTTCTCCGACTCGCAGAGCGAGACGCAGCGCCGACGCGTCGAGCGCTTCCTGGTCTCCGAGGCCTGCCCGGCGTGCGACGGCCGGCGGCTGCGACCGGAGGCGCTGGCGGTCACCTTCGCCGGGCACGACATCGCCGCGCTGGCCGGGATGCCGCTCGCGGCGCTCGCCGCGCTGCTGCGGCCGACGGCCGAGGGCACCGGCGAGGAGAGCGTGGCGGGCACCCTCGCGCGCGACCTCGTCGCCCGCATCGAGGTCCTCACCGAACTGGGCCTCGGCTACCTCAGCATGGACCGCCCCGCGCCCACCCTCTCCGCCGGCGAACTCCAGCGGCTGCGCTTGGCAACCCAGCTCCGCTCCGGCCTCTTCGGCGTGGTCTACGTCCTGGACGAGCCCTCCGCGGGCCTGCACCCGGCCGACACCGAAAGCCTGCTGACCGTCCTCACCCGCCTGAAGGAGGCGGGCAACTCCCTCTTCGTCGTCGAGCACGACATGGACGTCGTCCGCCGGGCCGACTGGCTCGTGGACGTCGGCCCGCGCGCCGGTGAGCACGGCGGCCGGGTCCTGCACAGCGGCCCCGTCGACGGCCTCGCGGCGGTGGACGAATCCCTCACCCGCCGCTTCCTCTTCGACGGACGGGGCGGTTCCGTGCGGAGTGGTTCCGTGCGGAGTGGTTCCGTGCGGGGTGGTTCCGACGGGCCGAACGGCGCAACCGGTGGGCCGGGTGGCGACGGCGCGCGCGAGCCGCGCAAGCCTTCGGGCACCGTGCGCCTCTCCGGCATCCACCTCCACAATCTCCGGGGGCTGGACGCGGAGTTCCCCCTCGGGGTGTTCACGGCCGTCACCGGCGTCTCCGGCTCCGGCAAGTCCACCCTCGTCACCCGGGTGCTCGCGGACGCGGTACGGGAGCGGCTGGGCGGGGACGCGGCGGGGGACCGGCCGGAAGCGGGCGCCGAGGAGAGCGGCGACGAGGCCCGCCCCACGGCCGAACTGGCCGCCGCCGAGGGGCTGGGCGCGATCGACCGGCTGGTGCGCGTCGACCAGAAGCCCATCGGGCGCACCCCGCGCTCCAACCTCGCCACGTACACGGGCCTGTTCGACGCCGTACGGAAGGTCTTCGCCGCCACCGACGAGGCGCGGGCCCGGGGGTACAAGGCGGGCCGCTTCTCCTTCAACGTGGCCGCCGGGCGGTGCGAGACCTGCCAGGGCGAGGGCTTCGTCGCCGTAGAGCTGCTCTTCCTCCCCGGTACGTACGCGCCGTGCACGGCCTGCCACGGCGCCCGCTACAACCCGGACACCCTGGAAATCACCTACCGGGACCGCAACATCGCCGAGGTCCTGGAGATGACCGTGGACGCCGCGGCGGACTTCCTCGCCGAGGTCCCCGCCGCGGCCCGCAGCCTGCGCACGCTCCAGGAGGTGGGCCTCGGCTACCTCCGCCTCGGCCAGCCCGCGACGGAACTCTCCGGCGGCGAGGCCCAGCGCATCAAGCTCGCCACCGAACTCCAGCGCACCCGTCGCGGCCACACCCTCTACCTCCTCGACGAGCCCACCACCGGGCTGCACCCGGCCGACACCGAGGTACTGCTGCGCCAGTTGCACGGCCTGGTCGACGCGGGCAACACCGTGGTCGTCGTCGAGCACGACATGGGCGTGGTCGCGGGCGCCGACCACGTCATCGACCTGGGGCCGGGCGGCGGCGCCGACGGCGGGCGCGTGGTCGCGGCCGGCCCGCCGGCGGAGGTCGCGGCGGCGGAGGGCAGCCGCACGTCCCCTTACCTCGCCCGGGCGCTCGGCCTCGCATGACGGTCGGTTAATGTACCCGGGTCGGCCGGGGCGGCCCCGGACGGCACGACGACAGCACCGCACGAAGGGGGCACACCCGTGGCAGACATCGAGCAGGCCAAGGCGACGTTCGCACGATTCGACCAGAACGGCGACGGAATGGTCACGGCCGAGGAGTTCAAGCACGCGATGGCCGAGATGGGTGACCCCTACGTCACCGGCCCGGTCGCCGAGGCCGTCATCAAGGCCCGCGACACCAACAACGACGGCCTGATGTCCTTCGAAGAATTCTGGACCGCCCTCCAGAAGGCCTGAACCGTTCGGCGTGCCGAAGGGCCGCCGCCCCCGCACGCGTACGCCCGCCGGATCCGTGTCCGGCGGGCGTACGCGTTTCTTGTCCCGCTCTCGCTTCCGGCTGCGGTTTTCGGGACCTTACCTGTGCACCGTGATGCACGACTTGTAGTGCGAATTGACGCTCCACACATTGCACAACCGCGTGCCGTTCCGGAATTTCCGCGGGAGCTTGCCCGGGAAATTCGCCGCCAGCCGCTTGGGCGCCCCGGTGTACTTCTTCACGGTGTGCACCCGCTTCCCGTTGACATAGAAGCGGGCGTACACGTGCTGTCCGCCGAGCGACGAGTACGCCGAGGTCTGCCACAGCTTGACCCGCAACCCCGTTCCCTCGACCGTCGTGCACGTCTGGTACGAGTCCCCCGACCCGTTCCCGCCCACGCAGTCCACCGCGCTGGCGTACGACGGAGTGGAGAGCGTGGCGACAAAACCCACGGCGAGAGTTGCCGCCAGGGTCGAACGCATTGCCTTGCGCATAAGTGTTTCGTCTTTCGTCCGCTGTTCCGTGCAGCGGCACGTCCACAACAGCACCGGACGGCTCTGCTCGATTGCTGCGGACATTAGTGGTAGCGGCGCCGGGCAGTCCAATTACCACATCAACCAGCTCACCGTACCGTTATTTCGGACGGGCGAATTTCGAACTCACAGGCGCCCTTCGCGGTCCTCCAGGTCGCTGATTTCCCGGTTCGCCTTCGCCAATTCCGAGCGCCGGTAGGAGTAGGCGAAGTAGATGACCAGACCGATCGCGAACCACACGACGAACCGGACCCAGGTCTGCCACTCCAGGAACGTGATCAGCCAGATGGAGAAGACGACTCCTATGGCCGGCACGAGCGGGACGGCCGGGCACCTGAAGGCGCGGGGCAGTTCGGGTCGTTTGTAGCGGAGCACGATGACCGCGATGCACACCACGACGAAGGCCAGCAGAATCCCGATATTGGTGAGTTCCGCCGCTTCGCGAATCGGCAGGAACCCCGCGATCAACGCAGACGCGCCGCCCACGATCCAGGTGACGCGGGTCGGGACGTGACGGGTGGGGTGGGTTTTGGCGAACCACTTGGGGAGGAGGCCGTCGCGGCTCATGGAGAACCAGACGCGGGTCACGCCGAGCATGAACGTGAACATCACGGTGAGGATGCCGATGATCGCGCCGACGGCGATCACGTCGGCCAGGCTGCTCAGGCCCACCGACTTGAACGCCGTGGAGAAGCCGCTCTCCGGGTCGATGTCCTTGTAGTTCTGCATGCCGGTCAGCACCAGGCAGGCGAGCACGTACAGCACCATCGAGATCAGCAGCGAGTACAGGATCGCCTTGGGCATGTGGCGCTGGGCGTCCTTCGATTCCTCGGCCGCGGTCGACATCGCGTCGTACCCGAAGACGGCGAAGAAGACCGTGGCCGCGCCCGCGAACGCGCCGCTGATCCCGTGCGGGAAGAACGGCGAGTAGTTGCCGGTCTTGATGTGGAAGAAGCCGACGAGGATGACGACCAGGACGACCAGGACCTTCAGCCCGACGACGATCGTCTCGAACCGCGCGGCGTTCTTGATGCCGAGGGTGAGGAGGTAGGCGATGAGCAGGCAGAGGATCGCAGCGAAGAGGTCGACCCGGTGCCCCTCACCCGTACCCGGCGCGCCCAGCATCCAGGCGGGCAGGTGTACGCCCATCTCGCCCAGCAGGAAGCTGAAGTAGCCGGAGATGCCGATGGCCACCACGGCGACGATCGCGGTGTACTCCAGCAGCAGGTCCCAGCCGATGAACCAGCCCGCCAGCTCGCCGAGGACCGCGTATCCGTAGGTGTACGCGGAGCCCGCCTTCGGGATCATCCCGGCGAACTCCGCGTAGGAGAAGGCGGCCGCCGCGCTCGCGATGCCCGCGATGAGGAACGACAGCAGGACGGCGGGGCCGGCCTTCTCGTTCGCGACGGTGCCGGCCAGTGTGAAGATGCCGGCGCCGATGATGCCGCCGACGCCGATGGCCGTCAGCTGCCAGAGGCCGAGTGAGCGGGTGAGTTGCTCGCCCTTGCCGCCCTCGGTCTCCTGGATCATTTCGATCGGTTTGCGGCGTAGTACGCCCTGTCCCGCACGCAGGCCCATGCGATGTCCTCTCGTCGGTCCGACGGCGGATCATCATGGCCCTTGTCGGACGCTTACGGAAGGCGACTCGGTAGGCGACTCCCCATACGGGGGGCGGTGACCCGAAACCGGTCCCCGGGGCCGGGGACTCGAAATCGGTCCCTGGGACCGCTCACGGAAACCCGGCCCGCTGTCGACCCGGCGCCGGCCGCCCGGATCAGTCGGCGTCCTCCAGGCGGAAGCCGACTTTCAGGCCGACCTGGTAGTGCTCGATCTCGCCGTCGACGATGTGACCGCGCACTTGAGTCACCTCGAACCAGTCCATATTGCGCAGCGTTCGGGACGCGCGCCGTACGCCGTTGCGAATGGCGGCGTCCACGGTTTCGTGGGACGTTCCCACGATCTCGGTCACACGGTAGGTCCGGTCGGTCACGGCAGACTCCCTCGTCGGCGTGTCGGTTCCCGGCGGCAGCTGGGTGGCAGCGCAGTGGCTCTTCGAGTGGGCGTGTCGGGGATCATTCCTCTTACAGTGCACCCGCCCGTCGCGGTCCGCCTCCCGAGCGGCCGGTGCTACGGGACGACCGTGACCGGCCAGCGGCCCGCCTTGACCAGGCGTACCGCGACCGAGCCCATGAACCGGTGTCCGGTGGACTCCGACGCGCCGACCACCACCGCGTCGGCCTTCAGATCGTCAGCCATCCGGAGCATCCCGCCGTACGGATCGCCGCGCACGATGTGGAACTCCCAGCGCAGGTCGTAGATGCCCTGGAGACGCTCGGTGGAGGCGCGGATCTCGGCCATCAGCTCTTCGGCTATCTCGTCGGTCGTGGGCGCCACCGGGGCGCCGAGCGCGGCGCCGGCCGCCAGCACCGGCTGGACGTAGACCAGTACCAGCTTCGAGCCCTGCCGGCGGGCCAGTCCGGCCGCGTACGAGGCGGCCCGCCACGACGACTGCGTGCCGTCGATGCCGACGACGATGACCTTGGGGCCGTCCGTACCGCGCTCGAAGGGCGCGGGCGTGTTCTCCTCCACAGGGAGGAGGTTAACCGCCCGTGTGCGCCGGCGAGCCGGTGGGCCACGCGTCGCGGCGGCCCACCGGGCCCGGCCGGCACGGAGCCGGGTGGCGCTGTCACTGCCTTGCCAGGAAGCCGGCCGCGGCCCGCTCGCCCCTCTCCAGCAGCTCGGCCCGGCCCGCCCGGTCCAGGGTGAACTCGGTGATGCCCACGTTCGAGCAGTCGGCGGTGATGCAGCGGTCGCGCACCCCGGGACGCTCCAGGTGGGTCTGGTCGTTGCCCACCAACGCCGTGGCCACCACCTGCTGGAGCAGCAGCAGCGGCGGCGCCATCACGACCGCCAGCGCGGGGAACAGCTGAGTGATGCCCGCGGGCAGGTCGGGCAGGATGCGCACGCCGATGGTCGGCCAGCGGGCCGGCACCCCGTCGGTACGGTCGAAGATCTCGATGGGGAAGTTGGACAGCACACCCCCGTCGACGAGCACCGACGTGGCGCCCCGTGTCGGGTCGGTGAGCGCGCACGGGCGGAAGTAGAAGGGGATGGAGAGGGAGGCCCGTACCGCGTCGGCCACCAGCTGTTCGTCCGGGTCGAGGTGGAACCGGTGGTAGTCCCACGGCAGCCGCAGCAGCCGGCCGTACGTGACGTCCGACGTCATCACCACGAGCTTGTAGCAGTGTTCCGGTGGGGTGTTGGGGTCGGCGCCGCTGTCCTCGCGCCGGAGGTCCCGGAACGTCTCGACCCCGACGTTCGCCAGCTCCCGGTGGATCCAGTCGCGGATCCAGTCGCCCCGGTAGGCACCGCGCATCCTCGACAGGGCCAGGGCCTCGCTCACGTACGGGATGCCGGGCGGGAACCGGTCCGGCACGCGGTGCAGCTCCATGCGCTCGATGACGTCCCGGAGGCCGGGGGCGCCCATCCCGGCGGCGGCGAACGCCGCCACCACGGCGCCCACGGAGGTGCCGGCGATCCGCTCGAAGGCGTAGCCCTCCTCCAGGAGCCGGATCACCGCGCCGGCAGCGCCGAAGCCGCGTACGCCGCCGCCCTCCAACACCAGGTCTGCGTTCGGCATGACCCCTCGCCCTCCGTGCGCCCTGCCCGGCGAGGTCGGCCGCCGGGCGGCGCACCATGTCAGTGGCTTCAGTGGCTTCAGTGGCTTCAGTGGCGTGCGCTCGCGTCGGCCAGGAGCACGTCGCTCGCCTTTTCGCTGATCATGTAGATCGGCGTCGCGATGAAGAATCCGGGAATCCGCGGGAAGACCGAGGCGTCCACGATGACACCAGCTTGCTGTCACGCCGCTGACGCTCCTCGTCGGCGTAGTGCCGCACGAAGTAGTCCCAGCGCACGGCCGGGTCCTCGGAGGCGTCACCGTGGAAGGCGGGCACGCGGTAGGCGTCGCCGACCTGCGCGATGCCCGCCTCCAGGAGCAGTACCCGCATCCCGGCGAGGGCGAGGTTGGCGGCCAGCGGTGCGCCGCCGGCTCCCGCGCCCACGATGACGTAGTCGAAGCCCCTTTCGCGGGCAGGCGGTGCGGCCGGTTCGCTCATGTCCCCTCTTCCCAGTCTTCCCAGACTTGCCGGTCTTCCCAGCTCGGACGGGCGGTGGCGGGGCCCGGGTGCGGACATCGGTGCCGGCGGGCGCGGTGTGGCCGTCGTACGGCCGGACGGGTGTCAGGCCGTACGACGGGCGGCAGGGGCGTGTCCCTCACGACCCCGCGCCGCTGCCGCGCACCGGGAGGACCGGTCGCCAGGGCGCGAAGGCACTGGCGTCGCGGGGGAGCATCGCCGCGAGCTCGGGGCAATGCCGCAGGATGACGGAGTTCATCCCGTTGCGCGCCACCCAGTCCATGCCCAGCGGCGTGTAGATCTCGGGGCGGAAGTCCACGGTCAGGAAGCGGTCGGACTGGATGCGGCGGCTCGCCATCAGGATGAAGATCCGGAAGGCGGTGTCGCTGAACCCGAAGCCCTGCGGCGGGGTCTCCGCGAACAGGCCGACCACGGTGTCGATCTCGTCGACGTCCCGGTACACGTCCTTCAGCAGCGCGGCCGTGTCCGGGTCGGCGCTGACCTCGGCGAAGCGGGTCAGCCGAGGCTTGTGCAGCCCGGCCAGGAAGTCGTTGTACCGCGGCACCCCGCGCCGCCGCGACCGCACGAGGTCCACCACGGACAGGTCGATGATCTCGCCGTCCCGCTCGAAGCGGGTCAGCGCGCGCGGGTAGTTGTGCAGCGTGACCGCGCCCGGGTGCGCGATGCCGAGCGAGTACAGCGTGTCCGTCAGGCCCGTCTTGCGGGCCAGCGCCTCCGCGGCGCCGCCCTGCAGGTCGTTGAAGGACAGGGCCTCCAGGCGCTGCCCGAAGTGGTGCTCGCGCAGCTCGTAGTCGTCCGGGAGCAGCGGGTGCATCCGGTAGACGGTGACGAAGTCCTCGGTCAGCGAGAAGGGCACGTTGTGGTGGTCGGGCAGGGTTTTGGGGATGCCGGTCAGCGAGTGCGACTCGACGAGCCACAGGCCCAGCTTGTGCAGCCAGTTGTTCGGCGGGCCCTCCCAGTTGGTGTGCAGGCTGATGTCGATGGCCTTCGTCGCGAGGATCGCCGGGGTCCACTCCACCGTGTGGATCTTGGCGATCAGAGCGGAGACGACCAGCCGGGCCGTCTGGTAGACCTGCTCCGCGCTCATCTTCGGGTATTCCTTGTGCAGCGCGTCGCAGACCGCGTTGTGCTCGCGGGCGAAGAGGGTGTGGATGACCGACAGGCCCAGCCACCAGTTCTCGTTGAACCCGGTCAGCGGTATGCCGTTGGAACCCATCGGCAGGTGGCCGTCCTCCAGGCGCAGCTTCGCGCCGTCCGGCTCGCGCAGGCTGCGCGCGGTGGGCTCGTCGCCGCCGTACACCTCCGAGCCGTCCCACCAGGGCGAGGTGGTGTTGGTGAAGAGGATGGGCGGCTTGCCCGGGCGCTCCAGGCCGCGGTTCTCGGCGATCCGCATCACGTTCTCGGCCGGGCCGCCGGGCGTGTTGTACCAGGTGCTGCCGGGCGGCAGCGGCACCTCGACCGAGCGCTCGGCGAGCGAGTACCGCTGGTGGTTGACCCAGTCGTGCACCTGGAACTGGATCCACGCGGCGGCCAGGATGTTCAGCGAGGTCGCGGGCTGGAACGCGCGGCGGTGCAGCAGTTCGCGGGCGACCGTGACGGGGTTCGGGGTGTCGAAGAGGTCCGGCCGGTAGACCGGCTTGAGGTTGCGCCCGAAGGTCGCGCCGATCGCGCCCATCCGGGGCGCCGACAGGTCGGTGTTCGAGCCGTCGTACGAGCGGGCCGTGCGGGCGCGCTCGTCCACCGTCTCCGGTACCGGTACGGCCTTCGGCGGCGCCTCGGGGATCTCGGTGTCGATGAGGTTGTGGCGGCGCAGCACCTGGCGCAGCGCGACCAGGTTGAGCAGGCCGGCGTTCAGGGGCAGCCGGTGCCAGGGCACGTAGCGGTTCAGGGCGGTGAACACCGCCCGCAGGGGCGCCCCGAGCACGGTGTTGCGCAGCGGTTCCTCGGCCCGGAAGCGGGTGCCGAGGCGGTGTGCCGCACTCGCCTGGTAGGCGACCTTCCTGGCCCGGTTCAGGTTGCCCAGCGGGCGGAAGTCCTCCGTGGTGTGCCAGGGGTTGAACGCCTGCTGCTCGATGCGGCGGGCGGCGGAGGCGGCCTCGGCCGTGGTGATGTCCTGGCGCGGGATGGTCAGCCGGGCCACCGGGACGACGGGCGCGTCCGACTCCCGCCATTCCGTGGCGCCGTCCTCGACGGGGGTGCGCTTCTCGTCCACGAACCGCTGTACGCACAGGTCGAATTCGACGTCCGCCGCGGCCAGCCGCTCGGCCAGCTCGTGCCGCAGGTGGTCGGGGTCGTGCCGGTCCGGGCGCGGCGCGGGCGCCCCGCCGGGCGCGGGCCGCAGCTGGTAACGCACCGGCCCGGCGTCGCCCCACAGGCACGCGCCGCGGCTCCAGTACGTCTCGCGGGCCAGCGAGCCGACCGTGTGCCGCGCCGCGGCCTGCACGTTGCGGCGCATCCGGGTGGCGGTGGCCCAGCCGACCGCCAGCGGCAACTTCACCAGCAGCCCGAACGCCTTCTGCCACGGCGTCCTGGCGCCTGCCATGGCCTTGGCGAAGGCCACGAACTCACGGGCGTTGCGCGCATGGCTCACCGGGAAGTTGGCCGCCAGCAGGTCGTGGGTCTCCTCCGAGGACACCTCCACCCGCACGGCGATGCCACGCATGTCGGGCGAGACGTCGGAGCCCGGTATGCCGCTGGCGTTGGACAGCCGTACCAGCGCCGCGTATTCGGCCCCCGGTTGGGCGTAGCCCTGGGTCAGCGCGGGTGGCAGGTCGTCGTTGAAGCGCAGCCGGGCGTTCTCCACGCCGAGGACGCGCTTGGCATGGAAGGCGCGCTGCACGCGCTGCGCTCCGCCGCTGCTCTTGTTGCGCAGCTGCACGCGCATCAGGTCGCGCGCCAGCTTCTCGAAGACCAGTCGCTCCGCCTCTGGACTGCCGCCTTCGTACGTCTCGTACTGCACGTAACTCACGGTGTCGGCCATGGGTCCGCACCCTCCGTACGGGAAGAAGGGCGCCCGACGCTACTCGCCCGCACGCGACCCGGCAGGGGCCGATTCGGGCCGATTGTGCCGCGCTCGGGGCGGCCGGCGGGCCGGCCACGGCGCCGTCCCGGACCGCCCGCCCGGCCGCCGCTGGACAGCGGGGTGCGGTGCGCGAGGTGCCCGGGCCGGCTCGGCGGGAGGGCCGATCCGGGGGTGGACGCGGCGGCCGGACGGCGGTGCCACTGCGGTCACCGGCGTCCAGCCCGGCGTCCGGCAACCGTACGGGGAGCGGACGCCGCGGTCGTCGTACCGGCCCGCCCGGCGGCTCTCAGCCGTCCTCGTCGTCCGCCGGGGCCGGGGGCCAGGCGGTGGGGGAGAGGAGGCCGAGGGTGTAGGCGCGGGCGATCAGGGCGGTGCGGTTGGGGACGCGGTAGCGGCGGGTCAGCCGGGTCAGGTGGTAGTTGACGCCGTCGACGGTGAGGCCGAGGTCCTTGCCGATGGCGGCCGTGGTCGCGCCGGCGGCGGCGAGCGCGAGGATGCGCGACTCGACGGGGCTGACCTGCGCGGCGGGTGGCGGTGCCGGGCGGGACTCGTGGACGCGGAGGATGGCGAGCAGGGCCGGCGGCTCGTCTGAGGGATCGCCCACCGGATCCAGGGTGAGCATGCCCTCGCGCTCGGGCCCGGCCGCGCCCTCGCGCCATCGGACCTCGACGGGGTAGCGGGAGCGGCGGCCCATCCGTACGGCCTCCACGAGCCGGCCGACCTGCGAGATCGCCCGGGGGCGGAAGTGGTCCAGGAGGTTGCGGCCGCGCAGCTGGCCCCGGGTGGTACCCCAGACCGAGGCCATCGCCGGGTTGGCGATCAGGACCTCGCCGTCGGCGCGGCAGACCGCCACCGGCAGCGGCATCCGGTCCAGCAGGATGAGGAAGTAGTTGTGCCAGGGCGCGGCCGCCGGGCCGGGCACCCCCGGGTGCGCGAAGAGGTCGTCACCCATCGACCGGCGGCACCCGTTCTTCTCGTCCCCTGCGTCCATCGCACCCTTCCGCTCGGCGGCCGGCCCGGCGCCGCGCCGCAATGATCATCTTCGGCCGGACCGCAAGGCCCGTACGGAAGAAAACACTGCACAATCATGCAGTTACCGCGGGGAGCGCGGCACACCGGGCCGGTCACTGTGGAGTCATGAGCGACACGCAGCTGCAGAGCGCCGACACCGTCACCCTCGGCGACGACGGCATCCCCGTGGTGGACATCACGGCCGCCGGTCTCTCCCGTACCCCCCTCCAGCGGGCCATGGGCATCGCCCGCGACCACGGCCCGATCTTCCGACGCCGGCTGCACGGCCGGGACGCCACCTTCGTCACCTCCGTCGACCTGGTCACCGAGCTGGCCGACGAGACGCGCTTCGAGAAGGCCATCGGGCCGGCGCTGGAGAACGTCCGGGAGTTC
Organism: Streptomyces niger; assembly: GCF_000718305.1. Classification (GTDB taxonomy): domain Bacteria; phylum Actinomycetota; class Actinomycetes; order Streptomycetales; family Streptomycetaceae; genus Streptomyces; species Streptomyces niger. The sequence continues at coordinate 76,726 of NZ_JOFQ01000010.1, read as the reverse complement.
GCCGCCGACGGGCTCTTCACCGCCTACAACGACGAGCCCAACTGGGCCAAGGCGCACGACATCCTGATGCCCGCCTTCGCGCTGGGCTCGATGCGCACCTACCACCCGGCGATGCTCGCGGTCGCCCGCCGGCTGATGGCGAGCTGGGACCGGCGGATCGCCGACGGCGCGCCGGTGGACGTGCCCGAGGACATGACCCGGATGACGCTGGACACCATCGGGCTCGCCGGATTCGGCTTCGACTTCGAGTCCTTCGGGCGGGAGCAGCCGCACCCCTTCGTGGACGCGATGGTGCGCTGCCTCGAATGGAGCATGACCCGGCTGGCACGTAAGCCGGGCGTGGATTACTCCGAGAAGGACGAGGCGTTCCGCGCCGACGCCGACTACCTCGCGTCGGTGGTGGACGAGGTGATCAGTGCGCGCACCGCCTCCGGAGACACTTCCCCTGGCTCCGCCGGGGAGACCCCTACGGCCGACGACCTGCTGGGGCTGATGCTCGACGCGCCGCACCCGGTGGACGGTACGACGCTGGACACGGCGAACATCCGCAACCAGGTCATCACGTTCCTGATCGCCGGTCACGAGACCACCTCCGGTGCGCTCTCCTTCGCGCTGTACCACCTGCTCAAGGACCCCGTCGCGCTGCGGCTGGCGCGCCGTGAGGCCGACGAGCTGTTCGGTGACGCGACCGACCCCGACCCGTCCTTCGAGGACATCGGCAAGCTGGCCTTCACCCGGCAGGTGCTCAACGAGGCGCTGCGGCTGTGGCCCACCGCGGCCGCGTTCAGCCGGCGCGCGAAGACGGACACGGTGCTCGGCGGCCGGTACGCGGTCAAGGCCGGGGAGATCTTCACGGTCCTCACCCCGATGCTCCACCGCGACCCGGTGTGGGGCGACAACCCCGAGCTGTTCGACCCGGCGCGGTTCTCGCCCGAGGCGGAGGCGGCCCGCTCCCCGCACGCGTACAAGCCCTTCGGCACCGGTGAACGCGCCTGCATCGGGCGGCAGTTCGCGCTGCACGAGGCGACCATGCTGCTGGCCCTCCTGGTGCACCGCTACCGCTTCGAGGACCACGGCGACTACGCGCTGAGCATCAAGGAGACGCTGACGCTGAAGCCGGACGGCTTCACGGTCCGGCTCGCCGAGCGGTCCGCCGCCCATCGTGCGGCCGACCGCGCGGCGCTCGCCGTGCTGCCCGGCACGGGCGCGGCGGAGGAAGGGCCCGCCGTGGACGACGGGCTGCCCACCCGCGTCCACCAGGACACCGGCCTGCTGCTCCTGCACGGCACCAACTACGGCACCTGCAAGGACTTCGCCGAGCGGCTGGCCGACGAGGCGGCCTCGCTGGGCTGCGCCACCGAGGTCGCGCCGCTGGACACGTATGCGGGCGGGCTGCCCGCCGACCGTCCGGTGGTGCTCGTGGCCGCGTCCTACAACGGCCGCCCCACCGACGACGCGGCCGCCTTCGTGGCCTGGCTGGAGGAGGCGCCCGAAGGGGCCGCGCACGGCGTGCCGTTCGCCGTGCTCGGCGTCGGCGACCGCAACTGGGCCGCCACCTACCAGCGCGTCCCCACCCTGCTGGACGACCGGCTGGCCGCGCTCGGCGGCGACCGGCTGCTGCCGCGCGCCGAGGCCGACGCCTCCGGCGACATGGCCGGCACCGTCAAGGACTTCACGACCGCGCTCCGCACCGAGCTGCTGACCCGGTACGGCGACCCGGCGAGCATCGGCGCCACCGCTGCGCCTGAAGAGGCCGCGTGCACCGTCACCGAGATCACCGGCGGCCCGCTGGACGCCCTCGCCGCCCGGCACGGCCTCACCGAAATGACCGTCACCGAGGCGTACGACCTGACCGCCGAGGGCTACCCGCGCAAGAAGCGGTTCCTGCGGCTCGCCCTGCCCGAGGGCGTCACCTACCGCACCGCCGACCACCTGAGCGTGCTGCCCGCCAACACACCGGAGCGGGTCGCCCGCGCCACGCAGGCGCTCGGCGTCGACCCGGCGGCCGTGCTGAGCATTCGGCAGCCGGGCGCCGGCCGCACCGCGCTGCCCGTCGACCGCCCGCTGACCGTGCGCGAACTCCTCACCCACCACCTGGAGTTGAACGCCCGGCCCACGGCCGATCAGCGGGCCCTGCTGGCCGCGCACAACCCCTGCCCGCCCGAGCGCGCGGCCCTCGAAGCACCCGCCGGGGACGACACCCGTACGACGCTGGAGCTGATCGAGGCGTACCCCGCGCTGCGCGGCGCGCTGCCCTGGCCGGTGGTGCTGGACCTGCTGCCGCCGATGCGGACCCGGCACTACTCCGTCTCGTCCTCCCCGGCGGCCGACGGCCGCCACGCCGACCTGATGGTCTCGCTGCTGCCCGGTGGCACCGGTTCGAGCCATCTGCACACCCTGAAGGCGGGGGACACCGTGCTCGCCCGCGTGCAGCCGTGCCGGGACGCCTTCCGCATCGATCCGGCCGATCCCACCCCGGTGATCATGGTGGCGGCCGGCACCGGCCTGGCGCCCTTCCGCGGCGCCGTCGCCGACCGCACGGCGGCCACCGGACCGCTCGCCCCGGCGCTGCTCTTCTTCGGCTGCGACGCGCCCGACGCGGACTTCCTGCACGCCGAGGAGTTGCGCGCCGCCGAGGCCGCCGGTGTCGTCGGGGTGCGCCCGGCCTTCAGCGAACGGCCCGAGGACGGCCGCCGGTTCGTCCAGCACCGCATCGCCGCCGACGGCGAAGAGGTCTGGCAACTGCTGGAGTCGGGGGCCCGGGTGTACGTCTGCGGCGACGGCAGCCGTATGGCACCGGGCGTACGCGACGCCTTCCGGGAGCTGTACGTCCGGTACGGGGGCGGCACCGCCGAGGACGCCGAGGCCTGGCTCACCGGGCTGACCACGGAGGGCCGTTACATCGAGGACGTGTACGCGGCGAGCTGATCCACGGGGGCGCGCGGGGGCTGACGCGGCCGGCGGGGACCGGAACTCGTACGACGAGAAGTGCGGCCGTGCGGCCGACATGCCCGTTCCTGCTCTGGCCCCCGCGCGCCCGGCGCGCCAAGGTGGACCCGTGCGACGGGTGCGGCTCCCTCGGACACAGGCGCCGAGGGGCCGCACCCGCCGCCGGGGCGCAGGCCACGCGCCCCGGAGACCGGCCGTCCGACCTTGGAGCGTCATGACCCACGCCCTGATCATCGGTGGTGGCATCGCGGGAGCGGTGTCCGCGATGGCCCTGCAGAAAGCCGGCATCGATTCGGAGGTCTTCGAGGCGTACGCGAGCGGTGCCGACGACGTCGGGGCCTTCCTCGTCCTCTTCGAGAACGGCCTGGCGGCGCTGCGCGTCATCGACGCCGACGGGCCCGTCGTCGAGAACTCCTTCCCGGCCGGCCGGGTGGAGTTCCTCAGCAACACGGGCAAGCGGCTCGGCGAGCGCCCGATGGCCGGGGTCGACGGCCGGCACGCCGAAGCGGAGGGCGGCGCGCCGGACGGGCCCGGCCCTCGCACGATGCGCCGCGCCACGCTGTACCGGGTGCTGCACGACGAGGCGACCCGCCGCGGCATCGCCGTCCAGCACGGGAAGCGGCTGGTGGCCGCCGAGACCGTGGAGAACGGCCGGATCGTCGCCACCTTCTCCGACGGCACCCGCGCCGAGGGCGACCTGCTCATCGGCGCCGACGGCATCCACTCCGTCACCCGCAAGCTCATCGACCCGGCCGCGGCCCGGCCCCGGTACACCGGCCAGAACACCGTCTGCGGCTACACCCGCGACGCGAAGAACGCCCCGGAACACGGCACGTACAGCATGATCTTCGGCAAGAAGGCGTTCTTCGGCTGCACCCGCGCGCCGGACGGCGAGACCTGGTGGTTCGCCAACGCGCCGGGCCCCGAACTCTCCCGCGAGGACCTGGCGGGGACCGCCGCCGACCAGTGGCGGCACCGGCTGGCCGCGCTCTTCGAGGAGGACAACACCCCGGCCGCCGACATCATCAGGTCCACCGGCGAGACCATCGTCGGCTCCAACGCCTACGACATCGCCTCCACCCCGCGCTGGTGGACCGACACCATGGTGATCATCGGGGACGCCGCGCACGCCGCGGCGCCGAACGCGGCGCAGGGCGCCTCCATGGCCATCGAGGACGCCATCGTGCTGGCCAAGTCGCTGCGCGACCAGGCCGGCAACCGCCGCGCCTTCAAGGCGTACGAGGAGCTGCGCCGCGAGCGCGTGGAGAAGGTCGTGGCGGCCAGCGCGCAGATGGTCCGGCGGACCACGGTGGGCCCCGTACGCCGTGTCGTCCGCGACACCGTGCTGCCGCACCGCGCCCGCCGCAGCGAGGCCGGCGCGGCGAACTGGCTGACGTCCTACCGCATCGAGTGGTGACCGGGGCCCCGCCCGCACGGCACGGCGGGCGGGGCCTGACGGTGGGTCAGCCGTGCAGTGGCCGTCAGGAGAAGTCGATCACCGGGCGGCCGCGCACCCCGCCGGCCTCCAGCAGCCGGTGCGCGTCGGCCGCCCGCTCCGCCGGGAAGACCTCCGCGACCCGCAGCGTGAGCACGCCCTCCTCGGCCTGGCGGGCCAGCCGGTCCAGGCGCGCGGTGTCGGTGGCGAAGTCCGAGACCAGCACGGGGCGTACCTCGATGCCCCGCTCCGTACCGCCCGACCAGCCACGGAACACCGTCATCCGGCCGCCGTCGGCGAGCGCGCCGAACAGCTTCTCGCCCTGCAGCGTCGAGTCCACGAGCCCGGGCACGCCGTCCGGCACCAGCTCCCGGATCCGCTGCGCGACGTCGTCGCCGCGCTCCACGACCTCGTCGGCGCCCAGCTCGCGGACCAGCTTCTCGTCGGCCGGCTTGGCGTCCGCGATCACCCGCAGCCCGTCGGCCTTCGCCAGCTGGATCGCGTACCCGCCGAGGGCGCCCGCGGCGCCGATCACGGCGAGCGTGTCACCTGCTGAGAGGCCCAGCTCGTCCAGCGCGAGCCGGGCGGTCAGCGCGTTCATCAGCAGGGTCGAGGCCGCGGTGAAGGCCACGTCCTCCGGGGCCGGCACCACCGAGGCGGCCGGCACCACGATCTTGTCCGCGTACGTGCCGCCGCGCGGCCCGGTGGGCACGACCACGGCGACCACCCGCTGCCCGACAGTGAGCCGGCCGTCGCTGTCCGGCCCGAGCCGGTCGATCACACCGGCCGCGTCCATGCCCGGCACGTAGGGCGGCTCGCGGTCGGCGAGCCGCTGCGCGTGCGCGCCGGCCCGCAGCAGGGTGTCCGTGGGGTTCACCGCCACGGCGTGCACCCGGATGCGCACCTCGCCGGAGCCGGGCTGCGGCTCCGGCACGTCCAGGACCCGCAGTGCGTCGGGTCCGCCGTATTCTTCCACTCCGATTGCTCGCATACCCGGGGCAACGGACGCGTCGGAGTGGCTATTCCACGCGGGGGTCCGATCGGGTCGCCGCCGTGCGTGCGGCCGCCGGCGGGGTCAGCTGGACGACCAGGAGGGCGAGGCCGGCGAGCACGATGTTGCGGGTGGCGGCCTCCAGGCCGTTCCAGTCCTTGGACTGCCACATCGCGAACCACTCGCCGCCTATCGCGAGGAAGCCGGCGCCGAAGAGCAGCAGCACCATCAGCAGGCCGAGGGCGCTGAGCCGGCGGGCCCGGTCCCGGCGCAGCGCCCACAGGACGCTGGCCGCGACGAGCACGAGGGCGGCGGCGGTCTCCCAGACGATGATTGCGATGTAGGCGCCGTCCTGCAGCGAGCGGGAGGTGACGGCCCGCCACATCAGGTCCGGGTCCTTGAAGGTGGTGTCCATCGCGAGAACGTGCTGAACGAACGCGCGGTTGGTGTCGAAGTCGGTGATGTTGCCGAAGGCGACGAGGGCCATGTACAGCGCGACCGTCGCGGTGAGGGCGCCGGCGGCGAGGGTGGACGCCGCCGCTCTTCTGCCGGCCATGGCGTCATCGTAGACGCGCCCGGAACTCCTGGGAACGGGGCGACGGACGTTTGTTCGGGGCGTCACCTCTGTATCCCAAGTCCCGTACGCTGCCGCCTGATCGACTGACCAACGAGAAAGCAGGGGCACATGGGCGCACATCGGCGTACGGGGACGATGGTGGCGGGTGTGGCAGGAGCGGCACTGGTGGCGACGGCGGTGATCTGGCCGGCCGGCACGGGCACCGCGGAAGCGGCGAACACGACGTACGACACGACCACGGCGGTGGGCGTGCACAACGCGTACGAGAAGGACAAGTACCCCTACTTCGCGGACGCGTTGGACTCCGGCGCCGGCCTGCTGGAGCTGGACGTGTGGACCAACGGGCTGGGCAAGTCCTGGCGGGTCTCGCACAGCAACCCACTGGGGAACAACAACAACTGCGAGAACGCCACCACCCCCGCCGAGCTGCGCACCAAGTCCCGCAACCAGGACCTCGCCGGCTGCCTCGCCGACCTGCGGGCCTGGCACGACGCGCACCCCGGGCACCGCCCCGTGCTGCTCAAGATGGAGCTGAAGGACGGCTTCAACGACAAGGGCGGCCGGGGCCCGGACGAGTTCGACACGATGGTGCGTGGGAAGCTGGGGGACGCCGTCTTCGGGCCCGGCGATCTGATCGGCGACCACGCGACGCTGGACGAGGCGGTACGGGCCGACGGCTGGCCGGAGCGGTCGGCGCTCGCCGGCAAGTTCCTGATCGAGCTGATACCCGGCACGGTCGAGGAGGGCAATCCGGCCGACAAGCTCTGGACGGACCGCGAGTACGCCACGCACCTGCGCACCCTGGCCGGGCAGGGGAAGCTGGCCGACTCCACCGCCTTCCCCGCCGTGCACGGCGCCGAGGCCGGCGACCCGCGCTCCCGCTACACCGACGCCGCGCTCCGCCCCTGGTTCGTGGTCTTCGACGGGGACGCCTCGGCCTACACCGGAGGCATCGACACCGCCTGGTACGACACCCGCCACTACCTCGTGGTCATGACGGACGCGCACAAGGTGGCGCCGGAGATCGACGGGACGAAGCCGACCGAGCAGCAGGCCAAGGACCGGATCGCCCTGCTGGCCAAGGCACACGCCAGCGTGCTCACCGCCGACTGGTACCCGCTGCCGGGCGTGCTCGGCACGGTGGCGCCGCGTGGCTGAGAGGTGACGGGCGGGCGGCCTGGCGGGTGACCGCGCGTTGTACAGGTTTCAAGCACTGTGTATGGTCGGAGTGTGGCTTGAACTTTCAAGTACTTCCCGATCCGACAGTCCGCCAGGGAGATCCCTCGTATGACGTCCCCCGTCACGTCGCCCGTCACGCCCGCGGTCCGCACCGGTGCGGCCACGCCCTCGCCCGCCCACGACCTGGGCCTGCTGGTGCTCCGGCTCGCCGTCGGCCTCACCATGGCGGCCCACGGCGCGCAGAAGCTCTTCGGCTGGTTCGGCGGGCCGGGGCTGGACGGCACCGGGCAGTTCTTCACCATGAGCGGCTACCCCTCCGGCAAGGCCATGGCCGTGGTCGCGGGCCTCAGTGAGACGCTCGGCGGCCTGGGCCTCGCGCTCGGCCTGCTCACCCCGCTCGCCGGCGCCGCCGTCCTCGGCACCATGGTCAACGCGCTCGCCGTGAAGTGGGGCGGCGGCTTCTTCGCCCCGAAGGGCATCGAATACGAGCTGCTGCTCACCGTGGCCGCCGCCGCGCTCACCCTCACCGGCCCCGGCCGCTGGGCCGTCGACCGGCTGCTGCCCGGCCTGCGCCGCGACCGCGCCGCCTACGGCATCGCTGCCGTCGCCCTCGGCCTGATCGTGGCCTTCGTCGTCCTGCTGCTGCGCAAGTGACCCGACAGGGAGGTTTCCCATGCCCGTCCGCCGCCTGAACCACGCGGTCCTCTACGTACGCGAGCTGACCCGCTCCGTCGCGTTCTACACCGACGTCCTCGGCTTCACCGTGGACACCGAGATCCCGGGGCGCGCCGCCTTCCTGCGGGCGCAGGACACCAGCAACGACCACGACCTCGGCCTCTTCGCCGTCGGCGACCAGGCGCCGGGCCCCGAGTCCGGCCGAGCCGGCCTGTACCACCTGGCCTGGGAGGTCGGCACCCTCGGCGAACTGGCCGGGACCGCCGAGCGCCTCAAGGCCGCCGGCGCGCTCGTCGGCGCCAGCGACCATCTCGTCTCCAAGTCCCTGTACGCCAAGGACCCGGACGGCATCGAGTTCGAGGTGATGTGGCGGGTGCCCCGCGAGGACTGGCCGGGCGAGGAGGAGGGCGGCGCGCGCGTTCTCCCGCTCGACCTGGCGGACGCGCTGCGCCGCTGGGGCCCCGACCTGGCGACCGGGGCCGCGGCGGGCTCCGCCACCTGACGCCGCGGATCAGCCCCCGCCCGCCGGGAGCAGATTCTTCAAGGGTTGGATCGCGTCGGCGCTGCGCAGCCAGGGATCGTCGAAGTCCCACACCAGGAAGAGCAGGAAGGCGATCAGGGCGGTGAAGACGCCGGCCATCAGCAGTTCACGCCCCGACCGCCGGATCTGCAGCGTGAACATCAGGCCGACCGTGACCACGGCGCCCGCGAGCAGGCCGAACCACACCACGGGTGGCAGGGTCGGCCCGGCGCCCAGACCCCGGGCCGACCGTGCGCCGTCCGCCACCGCCACCTGGTCCACCAGCGGCTGGTAGGTCTGGTTCTCGAAGTCGTTGCGCGGGTGGTAGTCGGAGACGCTGGCGCGCACCTTCAGCAGCAGCGCGTCCCCGCGGGGCGTCAGCTCGCTCTTCTCGGTCATCACCGGCCATTCCTTGTGCACCACGTACGAGGCGTACGCCTCCACGTCGCCCCGGACCCGGTCACGCACCGGCGCCGGATACGCCCGGGCCCGCGCGCTCACCTCGTGCAGCGCCTGCGCCTCGGTGCGGACCGTGTCCTCCGCGGCGCTGCGCGCCTCCCACACCCCCGCGATGGCCAGGCCCAGCACGATCGCGTAGACCACCCCGACCATCATCGTCATGTACTCCATGACGTCCGGCGTCTCGCTCGGGTCGTCCTCGTCCTCATCGATGCGCCGCTGATGGAGCACGGTGACGAGCAGCACCACACCGCACGTAGCGGCCATGGCGATGCCCAGCACGAGCCAGTCCGACATGAAAACCTCCAAGGAACAACAGCGGGGGAGCGGGCCCGTCGTCAGCTGCGACCGCGGGAGCTCGATGAGCCACGGGGGCGCAGCGCGGCGGCGGCGAGCACGGCCGGCGCGGTGAGCAGCAGCATGTTGGTGACCAGCGAGCGGCCGTTCTCCGGCGGTTTGCTGCTGATCGCGTACGACCGGGGGGTCAGGGACGGCGTGGGCTTCGGCGGCTCGGTCGTCGGCGGGGGAGTGGGCGGAGCCGGCTTCGGCGGCGCCGGCCGCGGCGGTGCGGGGCGCGGTGGCGGCGGCGCGGGCGGCGTGGTGACCGGCGGAGGTGGCGCCGGCTTCGGCGGTGCGGGGCTCGGCGGTGGCGGAGTGGGCTTCGGTGGTTCCGGCGGCGGTTTCGGCGTGGGCGGGCGGGGCGTCGGCGACGTACAGGGCCAGTGCCAGCCGTGGGGCAGGCCGGGCACCCCGGTCGGAGCCGGCACCGGCGGCTTCGTCCCGGCGTAGGAACAGTTGTCGCCGTGCGCTGCCGCCGCCGGCGCCCAGCCCACCCCTGCCACGAACACGGCGGCAGCCAGGGCCAGTCCCGCGCGATGCGATCTGTACACGCCAGGAGGCTGCGCAGCTCACGGCCCCTCAAGCCTGCCGGGCGGGGGATTCCCCTGATAGTGCGAATTACCTTACGGTCAGGTGTGTGAAGGCTGCCGAGGTGTTCACGCCCGCTACCTACGCCACCGGCGTTCCCTACGACCTCTTCCGCGCACTGCGCCTGACCAGCCCGGTCTGCTGGATCGAGGAGCCCGCGACGGGCGGCTGGCCGGCCGGCCCCGGCTACTGGGCGGTGTTCCGGCACGCGGACGTGAAGCACGTGCTGCGTACCCCGGGGGTGTTCTCCTCGTACGCGGGTGCGACGCAGATCCGGGACCCGGACACCGAGCGGGACCTCGCCTTCGTCCGGGCGATGATGCTGAACCAGGACCCGCCCGACCACTCCCGCATCCGCAAGGTGGTCGCCGCGGCCTTCACCCCGCGCGCCGTACGGGAGTTGGAGGCCGTCATCGACGCGCGGGCGGCTCAGCTGGTGGGGCAGGTCGCCGAGGCGGGCGAGGCGGACTTCGTCGAGGTCGCGGCCGACCTGCCGGTGTGGACGCTGGCACACGTCATGGGCGTGCCGGACGAGGACCGGCGGCTGCTCTTCGACTGGTCGAGCCGCGTCATCGGCTACCAGGACAGCGAGTACGCCGGGTTGAGCACCGCCGACCCCGCGACGCTCAGCCCGATGGGGCGCGCCGCGCTCCGCCACCGGCCCGGGACCGCGGTGCGCCCCGACGGCCGGCCGGTCAATCCGCGGTCCCGCGAGGCACTTGCCGACATGTTCGCCTACGCGCACGCGCTCTCCGCGCACCCCCGTCCCGGCACGGTGATGGCCCACATGCGGGACGGCGGCCTCACCCGCGAGGAGTTCGAGAACATGTTCTTCCTCTTCGCGGTGGCCGGGAACGAAACGCTGCGCAACGGCATTCCGGGCGGGCTCTGGACGCTCCTGCACCACCGCGACCAGTTCGAACGGCTACTGAGCGCACGGGAGTTGCTCCCCACCGCCGTGGAGGAGATGCTGCGCCACTGGCCGCCCGTGATGAACTTCCGGCGCACCGCGGTACGGGACGTGGAACTGGGCGGGCAGCACATCAGGGCGGGCGAGAAGGTCGTGGTCTACCACGCCTCCGCCAACCGCGACGAGACCGTCTTCGCCGACCCCGACCGCTTCGACGTCGCCCGCCGCCCCAACGACCACGTCAGCTTCGGTTTCGGCCCGCACTTCTGCCTCGGCTCGCACCTCGCCCGGGTCCAGATGCGGGCCGTGCTGACCCACGTCCTGGACCGGCTGCCCGGCCTCGACCTCGCCGGGCCGCCGGTCCGGCTGGTCTCCAACTTCCAGAACGGGCTCAAGCACCTGCCCGTACGGGCCTGAGCCGGGCTACCGCCGTACGGCGAGGGACAGGGCGAAACGGCCGCCGTCGTCCGTCCACCACTCCCGCAGCTCCAGTCCGGCGGCGGCCAGTTCGGTGCGCACGCCCGCCTCGCGGAACTTCGCCGAGACCTCCGTACGCACCTCCTCGCCCGCATCGAAGTGCACCGCGAGATCCAGCGCAGGGACCTTCACGGTCTGCTCCTTCAGGGACCGCAGCCGCATCTCGATCCACTCCCGCTCGGGGTCCCACACGGCGCGGTGCGCGAACTGCGCCAGGTCGAAGTCGGCGGCCAGTTCGCGGTTGATGACCGCGAGGACGTTCCTGTTGAACTCGGCGGTGACGCCCCGGGCGTCGTCGTACGCGGCCACCAGCGTCGCCGCGTCCTTGACCAGGTCCGTGCCGAGCAGCAGCGCGTCCCCGGGCGCCAGGAGGTCGCGTACGGTGCGCAGGAAGCCGGACCGCTCGGCGGGGAGCAGGTTGCCGATCGTGCCGCCGAGGAAGGCCAGCAGCCGGGGGCCGGGCGTCCCGGGCAGCTCCAGGCCGTGCTGGAAGTCGGCCACGAGGCCGTGCACGGTGAGCCCGGGACGTTCGGCGAGCAGCGCCTCGCCCGCGGCGGCCAGCGCGCTCTCGCTCACGTCGACGGGCACGTACGTGTGCAGCCCGGTCAGCGCGTCCAGCAGGAACCGGGTCTTCTCCGAGGAGCCGGAGCCCAGCTCGATCAGGGTGCGGGCGCCGGTGAGGGTGGCGATGCGGTCGGCGCGGGCGATCAGGATCTCCCGCTCGGCGCGCGTCGGGTAGTACTCGGGCAGCGCGGTGATGTCCTCGAAGAGGTCGCTGCCCCGGGCGTCGTAGAACCACTTGGGCGGCAGCGTCTTGGGGGTGCCGGTCAGGCCGTTGGCGACGTCGGCGCGGAGGGCGGCGGTGGTGGCATCGAGGGGCAGCGTGCGGGTGACGGCGAGGGGACTCACGCGGCGGGCTCCTTGAGCGGGGTGAGCAGGACATCGCTGGCGGTGGCGGCCAGCAGGGTGCGGTCGGGGACCTCGGTCCAGTCGGCCGTGTCGTCGGAGGGTTCGGAGGCGATCAGCATGCCGGGCGCGGTGCCCGGAACGGGGCGGTGGAAGAGCGTGTCGCCCCAGGTGGTGGCGGTGATCGTGGCGCCGTCGGTGAGCAGCAGGTTCAGTCGGGAGCCGGGGGCAGCGGCGGCGACCTCGGTCACCGTCTCCGACAGCGCCTCGGACGCGTCGGCGCCCTCCTCCAGGCGGTGCTTCACCAGCGCCCAGAGAAACGCCGCGTCACAGCGCGCCTCCAGGCCCAGCAGCGCTTCGGAGGGCAACGCGGCGGCCAGTGGCCCCAGGGAGCCGGGCCAGCCGCGCACGGCGCCGTTGTGGCTGAACAGCCAGGGCCCGCCGGCGAACGGCGCGGCGGCGGCCTCGCCGTCCGGGCAGGCGAGCGTGGCGTCCCGCACGGCGGCCAGCACGGCGCCGCTGCGCACGACCCGGGCGAGGTCGGGCAGGCCGGCGTCCGCCCAGATCGGCCCGGCGCGGCGGTACCGGGCCGGTACGGGGTCCCCGGGCGCGTACCAGCCGACGCCGAAGCCGTCCGCGTTGACCGTGCCGTACTTCTGGCGGCGCGGCGCCCAGGACTGCCGGTACAGGCTGTACTCGGGTGCGGTGAGCACGTCACCGAGCGGCACCTCGGGACCGAGATAGGCGAGGTGGCGGCACATCAGGCCCACCTCCGGGCGCGGTCGCGGCGTACGGCCGGGGAGCTCGCGGCCTTCGGGGCCGGCGCTCTCACGGCCTTCGGGGCCCGCGCTGTCACGCCTCCTCCGGGCCCGCGTCGCGGGCGGTGCGGAAGCCGGCGAAGATCTGCCGCCGGACGGGGTGGTCCCAGTTGCGGAACGTGCCGCGGCAGGCCACCGGGTCCACCGCGAACGACCCGCCGCGCAGCACCTTGTAGGCGCCGCCGAAGAACACCTCGGAGTACTCCGGGTAGGGGAAGGCCTGGAAGCCGGGGTACGGCAGGAAGTCCCCGGAGGTCCACTCCCACACGTCCCCGATGAGCTGCCGGACGCCCAGCGGCGACCGGCCCTCGGGGTAGCTGCCGACGGGGGCCGGGCGGAGGTGGCGCTGGCCGAGGTTGGCGTGCTCGGGGCGCGGGTCGTCGTTGCCCCACGGGTAGCGACGGCTGCGTCCGGTACGCGGGTCCCAGCGGGCTGCCTTCTCCCACTCGGCCTCCGAGGGCAACCGCCGCCCGGCCCAGCGCGCGTAGGCGTCGGCCTCGTACCAACTCACGTGCAGAACCGGTTCTTCAGGAGCGACCGGCTCGGTGACGCCGAAGCGACGGGTCAGCCACTCGCCGCCCTCGTGTCGCCAGAACAGCGGCGCCTTGAGGTTGTTCTCGCAGACCATCCGCCAGCCTTCGGGGGCCCACCAGCGCGGCTCCCGATAGCCGCCGTCCTCGACGAACCGGAGATACGCGGCGTTGCTCACCGGCACCGTGTCGATGTGGAAGGCGGGCAGCAGCCGGTGGTGCGCGGGGCGTTCGTTGTCCAGCGCCCACGGCTCGCTGGAGGTGCCCATCGTGAAGTGACCGGCGGGCACCAGCACCTCGGCCTCGACCACGCCGCCCGAGGTGTCCGGCGGCGGGGGAGCGGTGAGGGCCGCGGGGCCCCGCCGGAGCTGGTGGGTGATGAGCATCGTCTCGTCGTGCTGCTGCTCGTGCTGCGCGACCATGCCGAACGCGAACGCCTGCTCCACCAGCCGGTCGCCGCGCAGCGGGGTCTTCTCCAGGACGTCCAGCACCCGGCCGCGCACCTCGGCGACGTAGCTGTGCGCCTCGGCAGGGGGCAGCAGCGGCAGCGAGGGCCGCTCGGCCCGGGGGTGCTCGAACGCGTCGTAGACCGAGTCGATCTCCGGGCGCAGCGCTTCGAGACCACCCACCGCGCGCATCAGCCACTGCTCCTCCTGGTTGCCTATGTGAGCGAGGTCCCACACCAGGGGCGACATCAGGGGCGAGTGCTGGGCGGTGAGGTCGGGCTCGTCAACACAGGTGGTCAGCGTGTGCGTACGGGCGCGCGCGGCGAGCAGTGCCGACGCCGCGCGGTCCCGGAGCGTTTCGGGATCGTGGATCACTGGCTGTCCTTCCCTGGGATGCGCTCGACGGTGCGTGCGTACTCCGCGGCGAGCGCCGCTTCCTGCGCGTCGGCGGCGCGCCGGACCGCCGCGCTCTCCGTGTCCGCCGCGTACTCGGGTGCCGCGTACGCCGCGTCCAGGAGGTCGTCGGCGGGGCAGCGGCCGTGCGCGACGTAGCGCTCGGTGAACTCCTGCACGGCGGCGAGGACGTCGGGCCCGGCGCCGAGCCGGGGCAGCGCCTCACGGGCCGCGGCGAAGCAGGCCGTCGCGGCGGCGGCCAGCTCCGGATCGGTCAGCGCGTGCCGCGCCGCACGCCGCCACAGCGGGTTGCGCGGCGCGGGGCGCTCGCCGGCGGTCTCGGCGAGCGGCTTGACCGCGCGGTACGCGGTCTCGGCGGCCTCCGGGTCGTCGAACAGGGCCGCCGTCACGGCGAGCGGCACGATCCAGCCGTCGCCCGGCTGCGCGTCGATCATCCGGAGTTCGAGGTGGCCGCGCGGCCGGACCGGCGGAAAGAGCGTGGTGACGTGGTAGTCGAAGTCCTCCTGGGTGGCCACCCTGGGCCTGCCGGTGCGCACCCAGTCGCGGAAGGTCAGGTCCTCAGGGGCGTCCCAGGACCTTTCGGGGGAGCGCAGGCACATGACGGGCGCGTCGAGGACGTACGCGGTCCAGGCGGCGCGCGGGTCGGGGCCGTCGGCGGGCGCGAGGGTGCGGGCCGGGTCGAGCTGCGACCAGACGGCCTGGCGGGTGGAGCGGTAGCCGGTCGGGCATCCCTCGCTGGTGGGTGAGTTGGCGAAGGCCGCGGTGAGCACGGCGCCGAGGAGGTGGGCCAGCCGCCAGCGCCGTCCGTGGCCGAGCGGTCCGGGCTCTTCGTAGCCGGCGTCGAGGCAGACCTGTACGGAGGCGGTGTTGCACATCATGGACCGGCCGGCCTGCCCCCAGCGGTCGAAGTACGCCTCCATGGCGTCGTAGCGGGGCTCGTCCAGGATGCGGTGCGGCGGGTGCCAGGGATTGTGGCCGTGGCCCGCCAGGCTCAGGTCCATGGCGCGCAGCGCCGTGCGGACCAGCGCCAGGTCGGCGGAGACGGTGGCGATGCACTCGGTGAGGGAGGCGGCGGGGAGCGAGCTCAGCTCCAGCTGCCCGCCCGGCTCGAAGGTGAGGGCGGAGTGCAGGGGAAGCGCGTGCAGGGCGGTCATCGCGCTGCGGACGCGCTCGCGGGGCAGGGGACATCGGGGGTTGCGGGCGTCGTGGACGAGATATTCGATCTCGACCCCGATGCGCCGCGGCGGTCCGGTCTTGAAACATATGCCGTGCAGCCGGGCCGCCAGCTCCTGTTCCGTGACCGCGCGGTCTGCGGACATGGACCTCACTCCCCTCATGGCCGGACGGCCGGTTACAGGCCTCCCACCTAAGCGGGTGCGAGCGGCGCACTCAAGGGCGCATCAGCGCCCAGGGAGCGCGAGCCGCGCACGGCCCGCCCGCGGTCGCGCCGGTGCACTACGGCGCGCCCGCACGGGAGTCTCTCACTGCCGGTACCCCGCCAGGAAGCGTCCGATGCGGCTGATGGCGGCGTCGAGATCGTCGGCGTACGGGAGTGTCAGGATACGGAAGTGGTCGGGGCGCGGCCAGTTGAAGCCGGTGCCCTGGACGACCTGGATCTTCTCCCGGAGCAGCAGGTCGAGGACGAACTTCTCGTCGTCGTGGATCTTGTGCACGGCCGGGTCCAGGCGGGGGAAGGCGTAGAGCGCACCCTTGGGCTTCACGCACGACACGCCCGGGATCTCGTTCAGCCGCTCCCAGGCGCGATCGCGCTGCTCGCGGAGCCGGCCGCCGGGCAGCACCAAATCGTTGATCGACTGACGGCCGCCGAGCGCCGCCTGGATGGCGTACTGCGCCGGGGCGTTCGGGCACAGCCGCATCGAGGCCAGGGTGCCCAGCCCCTCCAGGTAGTCGGAGGCGTGCTGCTTGGGCCCGGAGACGACCAGCCAGCCGGAGCGGAAGCCGGCCACGCGGTACGCCTTGGAGAGCCCGCTGAAGGTGAGGCACACCAGGTCGGGGGCGAGCGCCGCGGCGTTGTGATGCACCTCGTCGTCGTACAGGATCCGGTCGTAGATCTCGTCGGCGAAGACCATCAGGCCGTGCCGCCGGGCCAGGTCGAGCATGCCCTCCAGCAGCTCACGCGGGTAGACGGCGCCGGTCGGGTTGTTCGGGTTGATGATGACCAGCGCCCGCGTCCGGTCGGTGATCTTCGCGGCCATGTCGTCCAGGTCCGGCAGCCAGTCGGCGGACTCGTCGCACAGGTAGTGCACCGGCTTGCCGCCCGCGAGCGCGGTCACCGCCGTCCACAGCGGGAAGTCCGGGGCCGGGATCAGCACCTCGTCGCCGTCGTCCAGCAGCGCCTGCACGGCCATCGAGACCAGTTCGGAGACGCCGTTGCCGAGGTAGATGTCGTCCACGCCGACATCGATGCCGAGCGACTGGTAGTGCTGGGCGACGGCCCGGCGCGCCGGGAGGATGCCGCGGGACTCCGTGTAGCCGTGCGCGCGGGACAGATTGCGCAGCACATCCTGGAGGATCTCCTCGGGCGCCTCGAAGCCGAACAGCGCGGGGTTGCCGGTGTTGAGCCGCAGCACGCTGTGCCCGGCCTCCTCCAGCGCGTCGGCGTGCTCGATCACCGGCCCGCGGATCTCGTAGCAGACGTCGGCCATCTTGTTCGACTGCTTGAACTCCATGCGGCGGCCTCCCGGTCGTTCGCTCGCCGCGGCGCGGCGCGTCTCTGACGGTCTACTTGGTTTTACCAAGTGGCGACTTGGAAAGTCCAACTTCTTGTCTATGCTGGGGATCATGCCGCGTCGACGTTATGACCAGTACTGCTCCGTCGCCCGCGCCCTGGACGTCGTGGGTGACCGCTGGACCCTGCTGATCGTCCGTGAGCTGCTGGCCGGGGCCCGGCGCTACACCGACCTGCACGCCGACCTGCCGGGCGTCAGCACGGACATGCTCGCAGGGCGTTTGAAGGACATGGAGCGCGACGGCCTGACGGTCCGCCGCAGACTCGACCCGCCCGCCGCCGCCTTCGTGTACGAACTCACCGCACGCGGCCGGGCCCTGCTGCCCGTCCTCACCGCACTGGCCGACTGGGGCGCGCCCGAGCTCGGCGCGCCGCGGCCCACGGACGCGGTACGCGCGCACTGGTTCGCCGTACCACTGATGCCCCGGCTGGCCCGGTACTTCGCCGACCAGCGGGCGGAGGACGGGCCCGTACGGGTCGTGGAGGTGCGGCTGGACGAGGGGACGTTCCACGTCATGCTGGACGACGAGGCGGCGGCACAGGGGCGCGTGCCGGACGCGTACGGCTACGCGGACGGGCCGGCGCCCGCGCCCGACGTCGTCCTGGAGCTGGACACGGCGGCCTGCGCCGAGGTGATCTACGATCGGCTGTCACTCGCCCACGGCATCGACACCGGCCGCATCCGGGCGACGGTCCGCGGCGAGCCTGCCGGCGTCACCGCTGCGGCCGCACGCACGGCGACGGGATGACACATGGGCAAGGCACCCCTGGCGGTCTTCGACCTGGACAACACGCTGGCCGGCACGGCGCACCGGCAGCACTATCTGGAGCAGCGGCCGCGCGACTGGAACGGCTTCTTCGCCGCGGCCCCGGACGACCCGCCGCTGCCCGAGGGCATCGCGCTGGCCCTGGAGAGCGCCGCCGAGTGCGAGATCGTGTACCTCACCGGGCGGCCCGAGAAGTGCCGCGCCGACACCCTCGACTGGCTGGCCCGGCACGGCCTCCCCGAGGGCCGCGTCTGGATGCGCCCCTCCGGTGACCGCCGCCCGGCCCGCCACACCAAGCTGGAGCTGCTCCGCAGGCTCGCCCGCGGCCGCGAGGTCCGGGTGGTCGTGGACGACGACGAACTGGTCTGCGACGCGGTCGAGGCGGCCGGCTTCCCGGTCGTACGCGCCGGCTGGGCCACCCACTCGGCGGCCCTCGAAGACGCCCAGGAACGCGAGGGCCGCACCTGAGGGGCGCCCTGCCGGGAACGGCCGGCTCTCAAGGGCGCTCAGGGACGGGGCTCTCACGGGACGGGCCCCGGCCGGCTCCGGTGGCGGAGCGTGAGCACGTTCGCCCTGACCTTCTGCCACGGGGTGGCCGGGAGCCGGTGCGAGGAGCCGCGCGCGTAGTGGCGCTCCAGGTAGTACTGGCCGACGGAGAGGACCGAGGTCAGGATCAGGTACCAGGCGGCGGCGAGGAAGAGCATCTCCACCGGGGCGCCGGAGAGCTGCCCGATGTCCTGCGCGTACCGCAGCAACTCGTAGTACTGCACGGCCGCCACCAGGGAGGTGGTCTTCAGCATGGTGATGACCTCGTTGCCCGTGGGCGGCACGATGACGCGCATCGCCTGCGGAATCACGATGCGGCGCAGCGTCCTGCCGTGCCGCATCCCGAGGGCGTGGGCGGCCTCCGTCTGGCCCTCGTCGACCGCGAGCAGGCCCGCGCGGCAGATCTCGGCCATGTAGGCGGCCTCGTTGAGCCCGAGCCCCAGCAGCGCCGTCAGGAACGGCGTCATGAGGCCGGCCCACTCGCCGCTGTAGAGCGGGCCGAGCCGGACGTACTGGAAGACCAGCCCCAGGTTGAACCAGACCATCAGCTGGACGAGCACCGGGGTGCCGCGGAAGAACCAGATGTAGCACCACGCGAGCGACGCGGTCACCGGATTCCTGGACAGCCGCATCACCGCGAGGGTGATGCCGCCGGCGGTCCCGATCGCCATGGACAGGACGGTCAGCAGCAGGGTCTGCCCCACGCCCTCGAGGATCCGCCGGTCGAAGAAGTAGGCGGGGACCGCAGCCCAGTTGATCCGGCCCCGGGCGAAGGCGGTGAAGAGCACGACGAACGCCGCCACGGCGAGTGCGGCGACGATGTAGCGGCCCCAGTGGCGTACCGGCACCGCCGTGCCGACCGCCGGGCCGCCGGCCGGCGCGGTGTCCGACCGGTCAGGAACCGCCATTGATCTCGGCCCTGGGCAGGGCGCCGTCGGTGACGCCCCACTTCTTGAGGATCTTCGTGTACTCGCCGCTGGCCATGACCGCGTCCACGGCGGACTTGAGCGCGTCCCGCAGCCGGGTGTTCCCCTTGGCGACAGCGATGCCGTACGGCGCTGCCCGGATCTGCTCGCCGACGACCCGGAAGTCACGGCCGCCGCCCGAGGTCCGCGCCGCGTACTGGGCGACCGGGTAGTCGGAGATGCCGACGTCGCCGCCCCCGGAGCGCAGCCGGGTCTGGGCCTGCTGGTCGTTGTCGAAGGCCTCCAGGGCGATCGAGGGTTTCCCGGCCGCCACGCACTTCCGGGACAGGGACCTGGCCAGGTCCTCCGAGACGCTGCCGCGCTGGAGGACGGCCTTCTTGCCGCAGAGGTCGTCCCAGCCCTCGGGGGAGCCGTGGGTGCCCTCCCTGACGTACATCGAGACGCCGGCGCTGAAGTAGTCGACGAAGTCCACCCCCTCGCCGACCTTCTTCCCGGTGGCCGGATCGATGCCGTGCTGCCGGTTCTTGTTGTCCGTGAAGGCCGACATGGCGATGTCGTAGCGGTGGGCGCGCAGCCCGGTGAGCAGGCTGTCGAAGGTGCCGATCCGGAAGCGGAACTCCACGCCCAGCTGCCGGCCCATGGCCGCGGCCAGATCGGGGTCGAGGCCGACGGCCCTGCCTCGCGCGTCCTTGAACTCCACCGGCGGGTAGGCGATGTCCGAGCCGACGTCGAGGTACCCCTTGTCGCGGATGTGCTGCGGCAGTTCGGCGGCCAGCGGGGCGGACGGGCTCGTGCCCTTCCGCCCGTCCTCCGCGCCGCCCCCGCCGCCGCACGCCGCCAGCAGGAGCGCTCCGACGGCGAGCGGCGCCGCCCTCGCCACCGCCCGGCGTGCCAGGAACGGCCGGGACCCGGCCGGGGCCGTACGGAAGGCGCTGTTCGCCGTCATGGTCGGACACCTCCGGCAGCGCGGGCCGACGCGGGGCGGCAGGTCTCCGCACGCCGTCTTCGCGCGCCGCGACCCGGTCGTGCGCGCGGGACCGGCCTGCTGCGCATTATGGGCGCGGC
Source organism: Streptomyces niger (assembly GCF_000718305.1). Lineage (GTDB taxonomy): Bacteria > Actinomycetota > Actinomycetes > Streptomycetales > Streptomycetaceae > Streptomyces > Streptomyces niger. The sequence goes on along the minus strand of NZ_JOFQ01000010.1, from coordinate 56,460 downwards.
GCCGACGGCCCTCCAGACGCCTTGCGGCCATGTCGGCGCGGGGACTGGCCGGGGACGCGCGGCAGCTCCGTCAGCGGCCGTCCGCCGGCCGCGTACGGGTGCGTATCCGTTCGCCCTGGGGCCCGTACAGGTGCAGCAGTTCCACCGGTTCCGGGCCCGCGTTCTCGAAGCCGTGCGGGGTGCGGGTGTCGAATTCGGCGGCTTCGCCCGCGCCGAGGAACAGGTCGTGCTCGGCCAGGGCCAGGCGCAGCGTGCCGGAGAGCACGTAGAGCCATCCGTAGCCTTCGTGCGCCCGTTGCGCGGGCCGCCCGGCGTCGGGGCGTCCGGCGGGCAGGATGCGCTTGTACGCGCGCAGCCCGCCGAGCCGGCCGGTGAGGGGCACGAAGACGTGGCCGTGCCGGGTGACGGGGCGCGGGACGCCCGTGGGCTCCGCGCCGACCAGTTCGTCCAGCCGCACGCCGTACTCCCTCGCCAGCGGCAGCAGCAGTTCCAAGGTGGGCTTGCGCTCCCCGGACTCCAGGCGCGAAAGGGTGCTGGGCGAGATCCCGGTGCGCTCGCTCAGCGCGGCCAGGGTCGTGCCCCGCTGTCGGCGCAGCGCCCGGAGGCGGGGTCCCACGGCGGCGAGCACGAGTGCGAGGTCGTTGTCCGGCATGTGGCTATTTGCTGGTCCGGCAAGAAACTTTGTCAAGCCGTGGCGAGGCGCCGGACCATCGGCAGCGGTGAGTGACGCACCGACTCGACGACGGAGGAGTGCACCGATGACCGAGACGCAGATTTCGGACCGCGAATTCTGGGACGCCCGGTACCGCGAGAGCGGGCGGATCTGGAGCGGCGAGCCCAACGCCGCGCTGGTCCGGGAGGTGACCGGCCTGACGCCCGGCCGGGCCCTGGACGTGGGGTGCGGGGAAGGCGGCGACGCGATCTGGCTCGCCCGGCAGGGCTGGCAGGTCACGGCGGTCGACGTCTCGCGCGTCGCGCTGGACCGCGCGGCCGGGCACGCGGCCGACGCCGGGGTGGCGGACCGGATCGACTGGCAGCGCCACACCCTGGGCGAGACCTTCCCCGAGGGCACCTTCGACCTGGTCTCCTCCCACTTCCTGCACACCCTCGGCGAGCTGCCGCGGGAGGAGGTGCTGCGCACCGCCGCCGGCGCGGTGGCGCCGGGCGGGACGCTCCTGATCGTCGGCCACTCCGGGATGCCCCCGTGGGAGACCGACGCGCATCCGGATGTGCACCTGCCCGGCCCCGAAGAGGTGCTCGCGGACCTGCGGCTGGCCGAGGGGGAGTGGGAGGTGCTCGTCTGCGCGGAGCACGAGCGCCACCAGATCGCCCCGGACGGGCAGCCGGCGGTCCGTACCGACAACACGGTCAAGGCGCGGCGCCTGTAGGGCTGACCGGCCCGGTACACCACGTGCGCGGCGGACCGGCCGCCCGTCCCGATTGCCTCCCTGACACCTGTTCCCTCAGCCATACCGACCGCTTAGTATGCCGGTGGCACCGAGGCCGACCGACGTCGTGAGGGGAAGCTCAGTGAAGGCATGGCGGGTACACGCGAACGGCGAGCCACGCGAGGCGATGCAGCTGGAGGAAGTCCCCGACCCGCAGCCCGGGCCGGGGCAGCTGCTCCTCCGGGTGAAGGCCGCGAACGTCAACTTCCCCGATGCGCTGCTGTGCCGAGGCCAGTACCAGGTGCGCCCGCCGCTGCCCTTCACGCCCGGCGTGGAGATCTGCGGCGAGGTGCTCGCCGCCGGTGACGGCGCCGGGGTCGCCGTGGGCACCCGGGTGCTGGCCCAGCCGCCGCTGCCCGACGGCGGGTTCGCCGAACTGGCCGTGGTGGACGCCGGGACCGTCCTGCCGGCGCCGGACGCGCTGGACGACGCCGAGGCCGCCGCGCTGCACATCGGCTACCAGACCGGCTGGTTCGCGCTGCACCGCCGCGCCCACCTCCAGGCCGGCGAGACGCTGCTGGTGCACGCGGCGGCGGGCGGCGTCGGCAGCGCCGCCGTCCAGCTCGGCCGGGCGGCCGGCGCCCGCGTCATCGGCGTCGTCGGCGGCCCCGAGAAGGCGGCGGTCGCCCGTGAACTCGGCTGCGACGTGGTCATCGACCGGCGCAGCGAGGACGTCATCAAGGCCGTCAAGGAAGCCACCGGCGGCCGCGGCGCCGACGTGATCTACGACCCGGTGGGCGGCGACGCCTACGCGCAGTCCGCCAAGTGCGTCGCCTTCGAGGGCCGCATCATCGTCGTCGGCTTCGCCAGCGGCACCATCCCCAGCCCCGCGCTCAACCACGCGCTGGTCAAGAACTACGCGATCCTCGGCCTGCACTGGGGCCTGTACAACACGAAGGACCCCGCCGCCATCGGGGCCTGCCACGAGGAGCTGACCAAGCTGGCCGCCCAGGGTGTCATCAAGCCCCTCATCGGCGACCGCGTGCCCCTGGAGGGCGCCGCGGGCGCCGTACAGAGGGTCGCCGACGGCGTCACCATGGGACGCGTGGTCGTCGTCCCCGGAGAGGCGGGCACTCGATGAGCATCACCGCCGAGGAGCTGCGCCGGCGCACCGCCGAACTGCTCGCCGCGCACCCGCCCGCCGGCACCGACCGCATGGACTTCCTGCGCGCCCGTTTCGACGCGGGGCTCGCCTGGGTGCACTTCCCCGAAGGGCTCGGCGGCCTCGACGCCCCACGCGCCCTGCAGGCCGTCGTCGACGCCGAACTGGCCGCTGCCGGGGCGCCGGACAACGACCCGCGCCGGATCGGCATCGGCCTGGGCATGGCCGCGCCGACCATCCTGCGCTTCGGCACCGAGGAGCAGAAGCAGCGGTTCCTCAAGCCGCTGTGGACCGGCGAGGAGGTGTGGTGCCAGCTCTTCAGTGAGCCCGGCGCCGGCTCCGACCTCGCGGCCCTCGCCACCCGGGCCGTGCGCGACGATGGGGGCACCTCCCGCTCGAGCGAAGCCGAGAGTGGGGGACACTGGGTGGTCAACGGCCAGAAGGTGTGGACCTCCGGCGCGCACAAGTCCCGCTGGGCCATCCTCATCGCCCGTACGGACCCCGAGGCCCCGAAGCACCGCGGCATCACGTACTTCGTGTGCGACATGACCGACCCCGGCGTGGACGTCCGGCCGCTGCGCCAGATCACCGGCGAGGCCGAGTTCAACGAGGTCTTCCTCTCCGACGTCCGCATCCCCGACGCGCACCGGCTCGGCGAGGTGGGGGAGGGCTGGAAGGTCGCCCAGACCACGCTGATGAACGAGCGGGTCGCCATCGGCGGGGCCCGCATCCCCCGTGAAGGCGGCATGATCGGCGTCGCCGCCGCCGACTGGCGCGAGCGACCCGAACTGCGCACGCACGACCTGCACCAGCGGCTGCTGCGCCTGTGGGTGGACGCCGAGGTGGCCCGCCTCACCGGCGAGCGGCTGCGCCAGCAGCTGACGAAGGGCCACCCGGGCCCCGAAGGCAGCGGTATGAAGCTCGCCTTCGCCCGGCTCGCCCAGGAGATCAGCGGCTGGGAGGTGGAGTTCCTGGGGGAGGACGGCCTCACGTACGACGACTGGACGCTGCGCCGCCCCGAAGGCGTGGACTTCACCGGGCGCGAGGCCGGCTACCGCTATCTGCGCGCCAAGGGCAACAGCATCGAGGGCGGCACCTCCGAAGTGCTCCTCAACATCGTCGCCGAACGCGTACTCGGCCTGCCGTCCGAGCCGCGCACCGACAAGGACGTCGCGTGGAAGGACCTGCCCCGATGACCGACCAGCAGACGCTCGCGGACACCGCGGCGGCCGACCTGCCCGAAGGCCCGGACCTGCTCTACTCGGAGCACGAGGAGGACCTGCGCGCCGCCGTACGGTCCCTGCTGGCCGACCGCGGCGGCCCGGCCGGGGTGCTCGCCGAGCTGGAGTCCGGGCGCACGCACGACACCGCCCTCTGGCGCTCGCTCGCAACGGACATCGGGGCGGCCGGGCTGCTCGTCCCCGAGAAGCTCGGCGGCCAAGGCGCCGGCGCCCGAGAGGCGGCCGTCGTCCTGGAGGAGCTGGGCCGGGCCGTGGCACCCGTGCCGTACCTGACCAGCGCCGTCCTCGCGGTGACCGCCCTGCTCGGCTGCGACACCGGCGCGGCGGAGCCGGCCGGACTGCTGGCCGCCCTGGCCGGCGGCGAGCGCGTGGGCGTGCTGGCGCTGCCGCTGACGGCCGCGCCCGGCGGGCCGCTGGAGCCGACCGTCCGGGCCGGGGCCGACGGCGCGCTGCTCGGCACGGTCACCTCGGTCGCCGACGCGGCCGCCGCCGACGTGCTGCTGGTACCGGTACGCGCGGCGGACGGCATCGAGTTGTACGCCGTGGACGCCGGCGCGGCGGGGCTGCACATCGAGGCGCTCACCCCGCTGGATCTCACCCGCGGGCTCGCTCGCATCACCTTCGACGGGGCGGCGGGCCGCCGGCTCGCCGGCGCCGACCGGGCCGGTGCAGCCGTACGAAAGGCGCTGCTCACGGGAGCCGGGCTGCTCGCCTCCGAACAGCTGGGCGTCGCCGAATGGTGCCTGACCGAGATCGTGGCGTACACGAAGCAGCGCAACCAGTTCGGCCGTGCGGTCGGCTCGTTTCAGGCGCTGAAGCACCGGATGGCGGAGCTCTGGCTGGAGGTGGTGTCGGCACGGGCCGCGGCGCGCAATGCGGCGGACGCGCTGGCGACGGAGAGCCCCGACGCCCCCGTGGCGGTGGCCGTCGCGCAGGCGTACTGCGCCCCGGTCGCGGTCCGGGCCGCGCAGGAATGCCTCCAACTGCACGGCGGCATCGGCATGACGTGGGAGCACCCGCTGCACGTCTTCCTCAAGCGCGCCAAGGCCGACGAGATCGCCCTCGGCGCCCCCGGCCACCACCGGGCGGCCCTCGCCGAATTGGTGGACCTCACGGCCCCTTAGAAGCCCGGGAACGGGGTACCCGCGCCGGACCGGGGAGCGGGGTCGGAACGGACGCCGGCCGGCGGCTGTGGGGGCTGCTGGCCGGCGTCGCGCGTCCGGGCCCGTGTTCGGCTCCGGCCCCGGTCGGCATCCGGACCGCGACCGGGAGCGTGCGGCGGGTGCTCAAGGCCGGGGCCCGGTCCAGCTGTCGAGCAGCGCCCGGAGGCCGATCTCGAACAGCTCGTCCAGGTCCAGGTCGTAACCCTCCGCACCGAAGGACTCCATGACCCGGGTGAACGTCGGCAGGCGGCCCGACGCGACGATCGCCTCGAAGCGGTCCTCCTGCGTCGCCAGCCACTGGTCCTGGGAAAGGCCGGTCGCGCTCTCGGCCTGGGCCTCCCCTTCGAGGTGGACGGCGAGCCCCTGGACGTGGCTGTAGAGGAGCGCGTTGGCGTTCATCATGGTGGCCCCGTCGTACCCCAGGCCATCGAGGCCGGCGAGCATCCACTCGGAGTACGCCAGCAGGCCGGGCAGCGCCAGGGGGCGGGTGAGCGGGCCGAGCTGCGCGAGCCACGGATGGGCCCGGTGCAGGACCCAGAGGGCCCGGGCGCCCGCCTCCAGCCGCGTCCGGCGGCAGGCGGGCGGCTCGGCAGGCAGCCCGATCCCGGCGAACACGCTGTCCGCCATCAGCAGGATCAGTTCGTCCTTGCTCTTCACATACCGGTACGGGGACATCGCAGCAGCCCCCAGGCGGGCCGCCACGCCCCGCATCGACAGCGCGGCCAGTCCTTCCACGTCGGCGATCTCGACGGCCGCACGCACGATGCGCTCACGCGTCAGCTCGTGGTCGGGCGCGGCCGCGGCACGAGGGGAGCGAGCGGCGCGGCCCCCGGAGCCCTGCGCGGGCGCCACCACCGTGCCGACGCGTGGCCGGGCCAGCACCGTGCCTTCCTGGCGCAGGACGTTGAGCGCCTTCGTGGCCGTGGCCAGGGCGACGTGCCACTCCTCGGCGATCTTCCGGGTGGACGGCACCCGGTCCCCCGGAGCCAGCTCGCCCTCCTCGATGCGCCGTCGGATCTCTCCGGCGATGCGCAGGTACGGCGCAACATTTTCCTCGGTCATGAACACCCCTCCCGCAGCTGTACTAGCACAGAGATGAGCGGCGACGATGCGCGAAGCCGGCTCTCTGTACTAGGTCAGGCGGCATGTTACAGGCCCGCTCACCCGCTTGTCCGTCCGTTGCGTACGCCGTACATTCAAGCGCGTACGCTGTACGTACTGTTCTAGGGGGAACCATGAGAACCGTGCTCGTCTCCGGTGCCGGCATCGCCGGTCTCGCCACCGCCTACTGGCTGCGCCGTCGCGGCTTCGCGCCCACCGTGGTCGAGCGCGCTCCCGGGATCCGTCCCGGCGGGCAGGCGATCGACGTCCGGGGCGTCGCGCTCGACGTCCTGGACCGGATGGACGTCCTGGGGGAGGCGCGTCGGCTGCGCACACGGATGCGCGGCATGTCGATGCTCGACAGCGCGGGGGAGGAGCTGTGGCGTTCCACGGAGAAGACCTTCAGCAGCGGGCGGCTGGACAGCGCGGACATCGAACTGCTCCGTGACGACCTCACCGCGCTGCTGCACGAACGGACGGGGCGCGGTGTCGAGTACCTCTACGGGGACTCCATCGCCGCGCTCCACGAGGAGCCGGACGGCGTGCGCGTCGCCTTCGACAGCGGCCGCAGCCGCACCTTCGACCTCGTGGTGGGCGCGGACGGGCTGCGCTCCACGGTGCGCCGGCTGGCGTTCGCCCCCGAGGCGGAGTGCCTGCGCCATCTCGACGCGTACGTCGCCGTGTTCAGCACCGACAATTTCCTCGGGCTGGAGGACTGGCAGGTGTGGCTCCAGGACGACGGCGCGACCTACTGCGTCTACCCGGCGCGCGGCAACGGCGAGCTGCGGGCGACGCTCGGTTTCCGCTCCGGGCCACTGGCGTACGACCACCGCGACATCGAGGGGCAGAAGGCGCTGCTGCAGAAGAGCCTGGAGCACCTGGGGTGGGAGACGCCGAAGCTGCTCGCGGCCATGTGGCGGGCGCCCGACTTCTACTTCGACGCCATGGCGCAGGTGCACCTCGACCGCTGGACCACCGGCCGGGTGGCGCTCGTCGGGGACGCGGGCTACTGCCCCTCCCCGCTGTCCGGCCAGGGGACCGGTCTGGCCCTGGTGGGCGCCTACGTGCTCGCCGACGAACTCGGTCGCGCGGATACCGGGCACGCCGCGGCGTTCGAGCGCTACGAAGCGCGGATGCGACCCTTCGTCGCCCGCAATCAGGCGCTGGTCCGGGCGGTCTCCTCGGGGCCCGCGGACGAGGAAGCCATCGACAGCGCCAAGAACGCCATCGCCCTCGATGGTTGACCCCGGCAACGGGTGCCCCGGGCGACTCGCGCCGCATGTCGGGAAAGCGAAGTTCGCAGTAGCGTCGTAGGCATGAAGGTCGCACCCGGACGACCCCGGCACCGGACGGCCCCGGCCCTGACGGCCGCGTCCGCGGCGCTGCTGCTCGCGGCGCCGGCCGGTGCCGTCGCCGTCCCGGCCGCCCACGCCGCGGCCGGGCATCCGCCCGGCGCCTACGAGGCCCCGCCGGCCGCCGCCGGCTCCGTGGCGCGGGACGGGGGCGGATTGCAGGCGGCGGCCGACGCGCTCTCCAAGGGGCCGGTGTACGTCGACCCGCGGGCCGCTGACCAGCTGCCGGCGGGGCAGGCGGACGCGCTGGCGAAGGACATCGAAGGGGCCGGCAAGCCGGTCTTCGTGGCCGTGCTGCCCGCGACCTCCGAGTACCCGCCCGCGACGCTCTTCGAAGACCTGCGCACCCGCGTCGGCATCAAGGGCGTCTACGCGGTGCAGCTCGGCGACCGCTTCGATGCCCGGGCGGACGGCGACGTGCTCTCCCGCGAGTCGGTACGCCACCTCGTGGGGGCCGCCCAGCGGGCGCACCCGGGAGACGCGACCGCCCAGCTGAAGGACTTCACCGCGCAGGCCACGAAGCAGGTCGGGAAGGGCAGGCCGGAGTCCTGGCAGGGCCCGGGCGGGGCCGGAATCAGCAGCGGCGCCCTGGTCGGACTCGGGGCGCTGGTCGTCCTCGGGGCCGGCGGCGCCTACACCGTCCACCGGCGGGCCAAGCGGCGCCGGGAGGCCGAGGAGCAGGCCGCGCTGGACTCGCTGCGGGTGGTGGTCGACGAGGACATCACCGCGTACGGCGAGGAGCTGGACCGGTTGGACTTCCGGCCCGGCGAGCCGGGCGCCGACGACGCCATGCGCGCGGACTACGCGCACGCCCTGGACGCGTACGAGAACGCCAAGCAGGCCATGGTGCGGGCGCGCCGTCCCGAGGACGTGCGGGCGGTCACCGAGGTGTTGGAGGACGGCCGGTTCGCGCTGGCCACGCTGGCGGCCAGGCGCGAGGACCGGCCGCTCCCGGAGCGCCGCCCGCCGTGCTTCTTCGACCCGCGGCACGGCCCCTCCGTCGCCGACGTGCGGTGGGCGCCGGTCGGCGGTACGGAGCGCACCGTCCCCGTGTGCGCGGCCGATCAGGCGCGGCTGGCGGACGGCCAGGAACCGATGGCCCGTACGGTGCGCACCCCGTACGGCGAGGACCGCCCGTACTGGGACGCGGGCCCCGTCTACGCACCCTGGGCCGGCGGTTACTACGGCGCGCTCGGCGGCGGGCTGCTGCCCGGCCTCTTCCTCGGAACGCTGCTCGGCTCTTCGATGACGGGCCCCGCCGCCTACGGGTGGGGCGACGGTGTTGGCCACGGGGACCAGTTCGGCGGCAGCGACTACTCCGGCGGCGACTTCGACAGCGGCGACTTCGGTGGCGGCTTCGGGGACGGCGGGGGTTTCGGCGGCGGGTTCGGCGACTGACCGCACCGCCGGGCGCTCGGTAAGGACCGCGACTAACAGCACTCTCTTACATGTTGTTTAATTGCAATTCGTTCGCAAAAGCTTTGCGTCGGCATGAGACAGCATGAGGCAAGAGGAGAGTGGTGCATGTCAGCGCGGTCCGTACAAGGAGTCTCGGCAGCGGCCCTGGCGACGACGCTGGCCCTCGGTGCCGCCGCCTGCTCCACGCCGTCCGACGGCAAGAGCGCAGCGGACGCGAAGGACGCGGCCGTGGTCGGCATCGCCTACGAACCGGACAGCCTCAGCCCGCTGCTGGGCTACGGCAAGGACGGCAACTCCAAGATCTTCGACGGGCTGCTGACCCACGATGCGGACATGAAGCTGAAGCCGGCGCTCGCCGCGAAGCTCCCCGAGGTCACCGACGACGGCCGGACCTACACCTACCCCCTGCGCAAGGGTGTGGAGTTCAGCGACGGCAAGCCCTTCACCGCCGACGACGTGGTCTTCACCTACCGGACCATCCTCGACGCGAAGACCAACAACGCCTCCAGGACCGAGCTCGACGCGGTCAGGAGCGTGACGAAGAAGGACGACCACACCGTGGTCTTCCATCTCAAGTACCCCTACGCGCCGTTCGCCGAGCGCACCGTCCTGCCCATCGCCCCGAAGCACATAGCCGGCAAGCAGGACGTGAACAACGGGCCTTTCACCACCCACCCGGTCGGCACCGGCCCGTACGTCCTCACCCGCTGGTCCAAGGGCGAGAAGCTCTCCTTCAAGGCCAACCCGCACTACTGGGGCGGCGCGCCGGCGGTGAAGAAGTTCACCATGGCGATCATCAAGGACGACGACGTGCGCGCCACCCGGCTGCGCTCCGGCGACCTCGACGGCGCCATCCTGCCGCCCAACCTCGCCGCCACCTTCAAGTCCGCGCAGGGCACGAAGACGTACACGGCGAAGACCTTCGACTACCGCAACGTCACGCTGCCCAGCGCGAACCCGGTCACCGGCGCGAAGGCCGTCCGGCGCGCCCTGGACCTCGCCGTGGACCGCGACGCCATGGTCGAGGGCATCCTCAACGGCGCGGGCAAGCCCGCCTACGGGCCCGTGCCCACCGACAGCCCCTGGTTCACCGAGGGCACCGAGCGCGCCCACGACCTGAAGCAGGCGGAGCGCATCCTCGACGACGCGGGCTGGCGGAAGGGCCCGGACGGCATCCGCGAGAAGGGGAAGCAGCGCGCCTCCTTCACCCTCTGGTACCTCTCCGGCGACAAACTCCGCCAGGAGCACGCCCTCGCCTTCGCCTCCGACGCCAAGAAGGCCGGCATCGAGGCCAAGGTCGAGTCCGGCACCTGGGAGGTCATCCAGCCCCGTATGAAGCACGACGCGGTGCTCGCGGGCGGCGGCAGCCCCGCCGACCCCGACTTCGACCAGTACCTGCTGCTGCACTCCTCGCTCGCGGGCGACGGCTTCAACAACATGTCCCGGTACGAGAACGACACGGTCGACAAGGCGCTCGTCGATGCCCGCCGCACCGACGACCACGACCGCCGCAAGGCCGGCTACGACACGATCCAGCGGGAGCTGCGGAAGGACCCGGCGTACATCTTCCTCACCCACATCGACCACCTCTACGTCGTCGCCGACAAGTGGCGGGTCCCGGGCGAGCAGGGCCTGTCCACCCAGATCGAGCCGCACGACCACGGCCTGGCCTCCGGCCCTTGGTGGAACGTCGAGGACTGGCAGCCGACGAAGTGAGAGCGCTGACGTCCCTGCCCTGGGGGCCGATGGCGCGGATGACCGGCCGGCGGGCGCTGCTCGCCGTCCCGGTCCTCCTCGCCGTCACCTTCGGGGTGTTCGCGATCGCGGCGGCCTCGCCGTTCGACCCGGTCAAGGCGTACGCAGGGGCCGCGGGCCTGACCGCGTCCCAGGAGAACCTCGACCAGATCCGCCACAACCTCGGCGTCGACCAGCCGCTCCTCACCCGCTGGTGGGACTGGCTGACCGGCGCCCTCACCGGCGACCTCGGCGACTCCGCCTCGCTGCGCGCCCCGGTCTCCCAGGTCATCGGTGAACGCCTCGGCTGGTCCGTCCTGTTGTGCACGCTGGCCTTCGTGGTCGCCGTCCTGCTCGGCACCGTACTGGGTGTGCTCGCCGCACGATGGCGCGGCGGCATGTTCGACCGCATGGTGACCGGCGCCGCGTACGCACTGGAGGCCGCGCCGCCCTTCTGGCTCGGCCTGCTCGCCATCTGGCTGTGCGCGCTGAAACTCGGCGTGCTGCCGGCCGGCGGCCTCACCGACACCGGCAGCCCTACCGCCACCGCCGGCCAGATCGCCGGCCACGTGGTCCTGCCCGCCCTCGTGCTGGCCGTCTCGCAGCTCCCGTGGTTCGTGCTGTACGTGCGCCAAGGGGTCGGCGACGCGCTGGCCGAGGATGCGGTGCGCGGCGCGCGCTCCAGAGGCCTGCGCGAGCGCACCGTCCTGCTCCAGCACGCACTGCGCAGCGGCCTGCTGCCGGTGCTCACCCTGATCGGCTCCCGGGTACCCGAACTGATCACCGGGGCGCTGCTGGTCGAGACCGTCTTCAGCTGGCCGGGCATCGCCGCGGCCACCGTCCAGGCGGCCACCGGTGTCGACTTCCCGCTGCTGGCCGCTTTGACCGTGCTGGCGACGGCCGCGGTGCTGATCGGGAACCTGCTGTCGGACCTGCTGTACGGACTCGCCGACCCGAGGGTGGCGTTCGATGGCTGAGCTCACCTGGCACCCTGCGCGCCGCGGTACCGCACGGGACCGCGGCAACCGCCCCCTGAGGCTCGTCGCCTCGGCCGCCATCATGGCCGCCGTCCTGCTCGCCGTGCTGCTCGTCCCCTCGCTCGTCCCGATGGACGCGCAGGCCGTCGATCTGGCCGCCAAGCTGCAACCGCCGTCGCCCGCGCACCCCTTCGGTGCCGACGAGGTCGGCCGGGACCTGCTGCTGCGCTGCGTCTACGGGCTGCGCGTCTCCCTCCTGGTCGGTGTGGTCGCCGCGCTCACCGCCACGGTCCTCGGCACCGCGGTCGGCGCGCTGGCGGGTGCGCTCGGCGGCTGGGCGGACCGGGCCGTGATGCGCATCGTCGACCTCTTCTCGTCCGTACCGCACCTGCTGCTGGGCATCTTCATCGTGGCGATGTTCCGGCCCGGCGTCTGGCCGGTGATCATCTCGGTGGGGCTCACCCACTGGCTGTCCACCGCGCGCATCGTGCGGGCCGAGGTGCTCTCGCTGCGCGGCCGGCCGTTCGTGGACGCCGCGGTCTCCGGAGGCGCCTCGCGGTGGCGGGTGGCCGTACGCCACCTCCTCCCCGGCGTACTGCCACGCGCCGGGCTGGCCGCCGTCCTGATGGTGCCGCACGCCATCTGGCACGAGTCCGCGCTGTCCTTCCTGGGCCTCGGCCTGCCCGCCCACGAGGCGAGCCTCGGCATCATGGTCAACTCGGCGCGCAGCTCCCTGCTGGCGGGCGGCTGGTGGCCCACGCTCTTCCCCGGCCTGTTCATCATCGTGCCCACCCTCGCCGTCGCCGGCCTCGCGGGCGCCTGGCGGGAACGGCTCGACCCGCGTCGCCGATCGGAGCTGATGCTGTGACCACCGCAGACGCACCACCCGGGGCCGTGCTGTCCGTACGCGGGCTCTCCGTACGCTTCCGTATGCGCGGCGGCCGGCACGTCGCCGCCGTCACCGACGCCTCCTTCGACCTCGCGCCCGGCGAGTGCCTGGCCCTGGTCGGCGAGAGCGGCTGCGGCAAGTCCGTACTGGCCTCCGCGCTGCTCGGCCTGCTCCCGGGCAACGCGCGGACGGCCGGCTCGGCGCGGCTCGCCGGCACCGCCGCGCAGCCCGCCATCGACCTGCTCACCGCCTCCGAGCGTGAACTCGCCCGCAGCGTGCGCGGCCGGCGGGCCGGCCTGGTGCCGCAGAGCCCGGCCGCGCACCTCACGCCCGTACGCACCGTACGGGCCCAACTGGAGGAGACCGTCCGCGAGCTGACGGACGTCTCCTGCCATGAACTGCGCTCGGCCGCAGAGGGGGCAGCCGAGCGCGCGGCCTTCCCCGTCGACCACCTGGACCGGTATCCGCACCAGCTCTCCGGGGGGGCTCGCGCAGCGCGCGGCCACGGCGCTCGCGCTGGTCGGCGAGGCCCCGCTGCTGATCGCCGACGAGCCGACCACCGGGTTGGACCGCGACCTGGTCGACCGTACGGTGGACGAGTTGCGCCGGCACGCGGCGGACGGGCGCGCGTTGCTGATGATCACGCACGACCTCGCGGCGGCGGAGCGGATCGCCGACCGGGTCGCCGTGATGTACGCCGGGCGAATCGTCGAACTCGGCGCGGCCGCCGACTTCTTCGGCGCCCCGGGCCCCCGGCACCCGTACGCGCGCGGTCTGCTCGACGCGCTCCCCGAACGCGCCTTCACCCCCATCCCCGGGCAGCCGCCCGAGCTGGGCGCGCTCCCGGACGGCTGCGCGTTCGCCGCCCGCTGCCCGCACGCCACAGCCGCCTGCGAGGCCGTCCCCGAGCCGATCGACGGCGTGTCCTGCCACTACGTACCGACGGACGCGCAGGCCCGCGCACAGGAGCCCGCCGATGCTTGAACTGACGGACATCACCGCCGGCTACGAGCGCGGCAGGCCCGTCGTCCGCGACGTCTCCCTGGCCGTGGCCCCCGGCGAGGCGGTCGGGCTGCTCGGTCCCAGCGGCTGCGGCAAGTCCACGCTCGCCAGGGTCGCGGCCCTGCTGCACCGGCCCGAACGGGGCAGCGTCGTCGTGGACGGACAGGCCGCGCCCGGCTGGCGGCACCGCGCACCGCGCACACTCCGCACCGCCTTCGGCGTCGTCTTCCAGCAGCCCCGGCTCGCCGCCGACCCCCGGCTGCGCCTCGCGGACCTGATCGCCGAGCCGCTGCGCGCGGCCGGCCCGCGCGGTGCGGCGGCCGAGCGGCTCGCCGAACTGGTGCCGCGGGTGGGTCTGAGCCCCGAACTCCTCGGCCGCCGCCCGCACGAGGTCAGCGACGGCCAGCTGCAACGCGCCTGTCTAGCCCGGGCCCTGATCCTCCGGCCACGCTGGCTGATCTGCGACGAGATGACCGCGATGCTGGACGCCTCCACCACGGCCGCGCTGGTCGCGGTGGTGGAGGAGTACCGGAGCATGACCGGCGCGGGCCTGCTGGCCGTGGGCCACGACCGGGTGCTGCTGGAACGGTGGTGCAACCGCACGGTCCGCTGGGAGTTGCTGACGCGCGACGCCTCCTGAGCGGTGCCTGACCTCACCCGCACGCCCCCGGCCGGGAGCGCCTCCGGAGCCCCGGCGGGCCCCGCGGCCGTCCGGTGACCCGCAGTGATCACCCGTTCGGCGGACGTCCGACGGCGGGGTGAAGGGCGCGAAATACGCCAAACTGGCGGCGGTGAGATGGCCCGTTCGGGCCACCGAGGGAGGTTCGCCATGGCCATTTCGATCTCAGTCGTCCTGCTGCTCGTCGTGCTCGCCGTTGTCTTCCTGCGCAGCGGCCAGCTGAAGGTGCCGCACGCCATCGTGTGCATGCTGCTCGGTTTCTTCCTGGCCGGCAGCAGCCTCGCCCCGGACATCAGCAACGGTCTGTCCGGCGCCGCCGACCTGGTCAGCAGCGTACGGCCCTGAGGGGAGCACTCCTCAGGGCCGCCGCTCACGGGTGCGGGCCGGGCACGGTCAGGGTTGCCGCGCGAACACCCCGATCCCGTTCGGTACCGGTCGCTCAGCGCCGCCCGAGGGATGATTGCGCACGGTCGCCGCTGCGCTTCCCGGTTCACGTAGGACCAGCGTCGAGGACCCGCCGCCGTCCAGGTTCATCGCGTCCCGGGCCCCGACCCGCTGCAGCAACCCGGCGAGTTCGCCGATCGTCAGCCCGGCGTTCCCCTTCGTGCCGTCCAGCGCGAGCAGGTACAGCACACGACCGCCGGCTCCGATGCCCGCCGCGGTCCGCACCGCCGACGCGACGGTGTCGAGACCGGGGAGCGGGGCACCGTCCCGCACGATCGGGAAGCCGCCCACCGCGAACCGCGGCGTCCCCGGCCGTTGCCCCACCAGCCGATCGGTGACCCGTACCCGTTCGCCCACCGACAACTTCCGCAGCTGCCGCGCCCCTTCCTCGCGGCCGACCAGCACGGTCGTGCCCGCGACCACCCCGCCGCTCCCCGGCGTGTCCGCGACCTTCTCGACCCGGCCGCGACGCACCGTGACCTCCGTGGTGTCCGTACTGCACGGCGCCGCCCGCTCGGTGTCCGTACCGCAGGTGGCGCGGACCCGCGACGTGGTGCCCCACTGCGACGTGTACGCGCCGATGCCTTCGACCGGCAGCGCGTAGAGATTCAGCCCACGCAGCGGAATCGTCCCGTCCGGCGTGGCCACCGAGCCCCACAGGGACAGCCGGTCCAGCCGGGCCCGCCGGTCGGCGCCCACCGCGAGCACGTCCCGGGTCGTCGTGCCGGGTGGCAGCGCCGGCCCGAACCGCTGCCCGTCCGGCACCGCCGACTTCAGCCGCCGCCCGGCGTCGATCGCGGGCCCCACGGAGGCGCCCGTCGCCTCGACGCCCGGATGCTGAGTCTCCGTTATGTTGAAGAAGTCACCGTTCACCCCGGCCACCGCGCCCTGCGCCCCGGCCATCGCGGAGACCGCCTTCCGCGCCCCGACCGCACCCGCGTACAGCAGGCCGACCGAGACGCCCGGTCTCGCCAGGTCCACCGTCAGCAGATGGCCGCGTGCGACGCCGCGCGGTACCGCCATCGAGAACTGCCGATACGTCACCCCGGACGCCGCCGGGGCCGCCCGGCCCGTCCGGAGCACGTCCGCCGAGGCGGCGGCGCTCCCGCCGCCCGCCACCCCTCCGCCGGCCAGCAAGCCGGCCGCCACCAGAACCGTCATCACCGCGCGAACACGACCGAAACGCTGCTTCACGATCACCCCAGTTGTCACGCCAACTGTCCTTTGGGCCAACGAAGTACACCACCGACCGAAGCCATCGGGAATCCCGGAGATGTCATGAATCACTCCGTTCCGATAAATCCGTCCCTGCGCAGTCGTTCGTACACCGGCGCCGGCCCGTTCACGCGCAGAAGCGCCGTGGCGTCGCTATGCGCCGCTCTGCTGGCGGGGGCGGTGCCGCCGGCCGCCGCCCGTGGCACGGGTCCGCACCGGACGGCGGAGCGTGGCCAGGCACCGCTGCGCCGGGCGCACGCCCACAACGACTACGCGCACGACCGTCCGCTGTTCGACGCGCTGGACCACGGCTTCGGCAGTGTGGAGGCCGACGTCTGGCTCGTGGACGGCCGGCTGCTGGTCGCCCACGAGGAGGCGGACCTGGACCCGCGACGCACCCTGGAAGCGCTGTACCTCGATCCGCTGCGGCCGCTGGTCGCGGCCAACGGCGGCACGGTCTTCCGCGGCCATGGGCTGTCCCTGCAACTGCTCGTCGACCTCAAGACCGCGGGCGCGCCGACCTACCAGGAGCTGGCCCGCCGCCTCCGGCCGTACGCGCCGATCCTCAGCGTCTGCGCGGCGGGCCGGGTCCGTACGCGCGCCGTCACCGCCGTGGTCTCGGGCGACCGCGGGGCCCGCGGGCCGATGGCGGCGGAACGGGTACGCCGCGCTTTCTACGACGGCCGGCTCACCGATCTGGGCACCGCCGCGCCCGCGTCGTTCGTCCCGTTGGTCTCCGCGAACTGGTCCGAGCGGTTCGACTGGGTCGGCGTCGGGACCGTGCCCGCGGCCGAGCGCGCCGAACTGCGCCGGATCGTGGCCGCCGCCCACGGGGAGGGACGGCGGCTGCGCTTCTGGGCCACGCCCGACGCACCGGGCCCCGCACGCGAGGCCGTGTGGCGGGAACTGCTCGCGGCGGACGTGGACCACCTCAACACCGACGACCTGGCCGGGCTGGAGCGCTTCCTCCGCGCGGCCGGTCGGTGACGCCCGAAGGCGTGGCCGCCGATTACCGGAAGGACGCCTTCACCAAACTCATGTAGCGCGCCCAGTCCCAGTAGGGGCCCGGGTCCGTGTGGTCGGTCCCGGGCACTTCGACGTGGCCGATGATGTGCTCGCGGTCGACCGGTATGCCGTACCGCGCGCAGACCGCGGCCGTGAGCAGCGCCGACTGCTCGTACATCGCGGCGGTGAACCACTGCGGCTGGTCCACCCAGCCTTCGTGCTCGATGCCGATGCTGCGGGTGTTGTAGCCCCAGTTGCCCGCGTGCCAGGCGACGTCGTCCTCGCGCACGAACTGACCGATGTACCCGTCGGCCGAACGCACGCAGTAGTGCGCCGAGACCCCCTTCTTCGGGTTCTGGAAGATCTTCACGGTGTCGGCGTACGTCTCCTGCGTGACGTGCACGATGACCGTGTCGATCCCGTACTGCGTCGGGCGGTCGGCCGCGGTGAAGTTGGCGCCGGCGGCCGGGGTCCAGTGCACGTCGGGGTAGGCGCGCGGCGCTCTGCCGGCGCGGTGGGGGGCGGCGTGCGCCGAGCCGGTGCCGAGGGGGAGGAGGGCGGCGGCCGCGGCAGCGGCGGCGGCACCGGTGAGCAGTCTGCGGCGGGACGGCCGGGGGATGTCGTGCTGCATGCGATCTCCTGCCTGAGGACCATGGGGGGAGGGGGAAGCTCGCGTACCTGCCATGGCTCACGCGCCACGGCGTGATGTCATGAACATGCGGCTCCGCCATCATGCGGAACCGCACGCCCACTGCCAAGGTTCTTCCCGGTACGCCAATGGCTCGACCAATAACGGCGCAAAAACTTCCGCCGTCGTCCGGCCCCCGCTCCGTCCGCACCGTCGCCACCACAGGAGAACGGCGATGGCCGCCCGGGGCGTCATCGCCGTCACACTCCGAAGGGGGCCTCCTCGCCATGAGGCGCGTACGGAGAGGTGTCCGGTCCCTGCGTGGCACCGCACCGCCCGCAGGGACCGGCGGGCCCCTCAGTGCCCGATCTCGACGTCCTCCAGGACGCCCAGCGCGTCCGGCACCAGCACGGCTGCCGAGAAGTACGCGCTGACCAAGTACTTGATGACCGCCTGCTCGTTGATGCCCATGAAGCGCACCGACAGACCGGGCTGGTACTCGTCCGGCAGGCCCGTCTGGTGCAGGCCCACCACGCCCTGGTTCTCCTGGCCCAGTCGCATGGCGATGATCGAGCTGGTCTGGTCGGGATTGACCGGGATCTTGTTGCAGGGCAGCAGCGGAATGCCGCGCCAGGCCCGTACCTCCTGGCCGCCGAACTCCACGCCTGTGGGGTAGATGCCGCGGGCGTTCCACTCCCGGCCGATGGCCGCGATGGTGCGCGGGTGCGCCAGCAGGACCTGCGTCTTCCGGCGGCGGGAGATCAGCTCGTCCAGGTCGTCCGGGGTGGGCGGGCCGGAGCGGGTGTGGATGCGCTGCTTGAGATCGGCGTTGTGCAGCAGGCCGAACTCCTTGTTGTTGATCATTTCGTGCTCTTGCCGCTCGCGCAGCGCCTCGACCGTCAGCCGCAGCTGCTGGTCCAGCTGGTTCATCGGGTCGTTGTACAGGTCGGCGACCCGGGTGTGAATCTTCAGCACCGTCTGCGCGACGTTGAGTTCGTACTCCCGCGGCTTCAGCTCGTAATCCGCGAAGGTGCCCGGCAGCTGCGGCTCACCGACGTGGCCGGACGCCACCTCGATGGCCGCCTCGCCGTGCTTGTTCTGCGCCGGGATCAGCGCGTCGCGGAACTGCTCGATGTGGCTGCGCAGCGCGTCGGACCGGTCCGCCACCTCCTCGTACGCGGAGCGCGGCAGCACCAGCGCGGTGCCCCGGGTGACCGCGCGGACGGTGTACTCCCAGGTGCCGTCCCCGGAGAGCAGCGCTGTGGCACCTGCGTGGTCGCCGTCGGCGAGCACACCGAGCACCGTGTCGTCGCCGTACTTCCCCTCGCCCACCCGCTCCAGCTTGCCGTGCGCGATCAGTACGACCTGGTCGGTGGGCGTGCCGCGCTCGATGAGCACGTCGCCGGGGGTGAAGTCGCGCTGCTCGAAGCGGCCGGCCAGAGCCTCCAGCGCGGCTTGGTCGGTGAGCCCGCGCAGCGGTGCCAGTTCCCGCAACTCGACGGGGATGACGCTGACCTCGCTGCCGGTGCTGGTGAACTCCACCCGGCCGTCGCCGAGGGTGTGGGAGAGCCGCCGGTTCACCCGGTACGTACCGCCGGAGACCTCCGTCCAGGGCAGGACACGCAGCAGCCAGCGGGAGGAGATCCCCTGCATCTGCGGGACGGTCTTGGTCGTGGTCGCCAGATTCCGGGCCGCCGCCGTGGCGAGGCTCGACCGGGCCTGTTCGTTCGCGGAGTCGTCGAGGCCGGACGTCGGGTCGAGCGGAGTGGTCATGGAGATGCTCACCTATTCCTGTGCCAGTGTGAAACGTGCGGCCGAAGGACCGCCCGGCGGGGCGGGCGGCATTCGGCGGGGTACCGTCCCCCGGGATGTGCCATACGGCGGCTGAAATGCGTGCCCCGCTGGCCGGAATTACTCGCTCAGTGGCCGATGGACACGTCGTCGAGAATTCCGAGTGCGTCCGGGACCAGGACGGCCGCGGAGTAGTAAGCACTCACGAGGTAGTTCAGAACGGCCTTGTCGTCGACGCCCATGAAACGAACGGAGAGGCCTGGCTGGTATTCATCGGGAATTCCGGTCTGATGCAGCCCGACGACGCCCTGACGCTCCTCGCCGGTACGCATCACCATGAAGGAGGTGGTGTTGTCCGCGCTGACCGGGATCTTGCCGCTGGGGAAGATCGGCACCCCGCGCCACGACGGCAGGGAGTGGCCCATGAAGTCCACGGCCGTCGGATACAGGCCACGCTTGCTGCACTCGCGCCCGAAGGCCGCGATGGCCTTGGGGTGGGCCAGCAGGAAGGACGGCTCCTTCCACACGGTGGAGAGGAGTTCGTCCAGGTCGTCAGGGGTGGGCGGGCCGCCGCGGGTGGGGATCCGCTGGCGCGGGTCGGCGTTGTGCAGCAGCCCGAACTCGCGGTTGTTGACCATCTCGTGTTCCTGCCGCTCGCGCAGCGCCTCGATGGTCAGCCGCAGCTGCTCCTCGACCTGGTTCATCGGGTCGTTGTACAGATCCCCGACGCGGGTGTGCGTGCGCAGCACGGTTTGCGCCACGCTCAGCTCGTACTCCCGCGGCTTGAGCTCGTAGTCCACGAACGTGCTGTCCAGGACGGGCTCGCCGCTGTGGCCCGAAGCGATCTTTATGGCCGCCTCGCCGCTCTCGTTGTGCGGCGCCGGGGCGCCGGACCGCTGCGCTTCGAGGTGGTCCCGTAGCCCTTCCGAACGGTCCCGGACCTCGGCCAACGCGGCACCGGGCAGGATCAGGACGGTCACCCGGGTCACCGCGCGGTAGGTGAACTGCCAGGTCGCGTCCGACGCGGTGAACGGCTCGTCACCGAGATGGTCGCCGCCGGCCAGCGCGCCGAGCACGGTCTCGTCGCCGTACTTGCCCGCGCCGATCCGGTCCACCCTGCCGTGCGCGACGAGCACGACGCGGTCGGCGGGGCTCCCGGCCTCGGCGATCACGTCACCCGCTGCGTACTGCTGTCGCTCGAACCGGTCGGCCAGCGCGCCGAGCACCTCGCGGTCCGTGAAGTTCCGCAGTACGGGCAGCTCGCGCAGCTCGTCGGGGATGACGCGCAGGTCCCCGCCCTCCGAGGCGAACTCGATGTGCCCGTCCCCGACGGCATAGGTCAGGCGCCGGTTGACCCGGTACGTACCGCCGGACACCTCTACCCAGGGCAGCAGACGCAGCAGCCACCGCGAGGTGATGTTCTGCATCTGTGGCACGGTCTTGGTGGTGGTCGCCAGATTGCGCGCGGCAGTCGTGGCCAGACTGGTCGGGTTCGTATTCTGGCTTTCGCCTGCGGCGTCGGAGAGTGTTTCTTCCGGAACCGTCACAGCTGCCCCACCCATCTCTGGAAGTTGAAATCGGCCTATCCGCCGAACAGAGAAGGTAGTCGCACTGATTTTATCTACACAATCCCTCAAATGAGTGGCATGAAATAGGAATTGAGTGGAAAGGCTCGCCGGAATAGCTGCATCGTCGGGCGCGCACCGGCCGGTTGGGTCGCAATGATGCGCTGGCGTGCGACGGCACGCACGAAGGCGGCTGCACGCACAGCTTTGAGGGGCGAGGGGCCCGCATGCACGAAGGGCGGCGCGGCACGCCGCCCTTCGTGCTCGGCGTCCTCAGGCTCCGAAGAGCGGCCCCGCCGCCGTGAGGGTGCCCGCCAGCCGCTCCCACGCCACCGCGTCCCGCTCCACCGCTTCGAGCCGCTCGCCGCGGCCCGTTCCCCAACGGCGCGCCACCGCCGCCGGGTCCTCGCCCAGCAGCAGCCCCGCCGCCTGGGCCGCCGCGCCCAGCGCCACCAACTCGCCCTCGGCCGGCACGACCACGGGCCGCCCCGACAGCCGCCGCACGGTGTCCCGCCAGGCCCGGCCGCGCGCCCCGCCACCGATCAGCAGCAGCGCCTCGTCCGCCGCCGTTTCTGGCCCCGCCACCAGGTCCAGCGCCCGGAGCAGTGCGAAGACCGCGCCGTCGTACGCGGCCTGCAACACCTGCCCGCCCCTGGTGTCGTGCCGCAGCCCGTGCAGCAGGCCCGTGGCGTCCGGAAGGTTTGGCGTGCGCTCGCCGTCCAGGAACGGCAGCACCACCGCCGCGCCGCCCGGCTCCACGGCCTCCTGGTCCCGGCCCAGCAGCGCCGCCATCCGGTCCACCGCCAGCGTGCAGTTCAGGGTGCAGGCCAGCGGCAGCCAGTCGCCGCGCGCGTCAGCGAAACCCGCGACCGTACCGGTCGGGTCGGCCGGGCGCCGGCCGGTCACCGCGTACACCGTCCCCGAAGTGCCGAGGCTGATCACCGGGTGCCCGGGGCGCAGCCCGAGGCCGAGTGCCGCCGCCATGTTGTCGCCCGTACCGGCCGCCACGAGGGTGCCGCGCGACAGCGGCAACGCATCGGGCCGTACGGTCCCGGCCGCTTCACCGGGGCGCGCCACCCTGGGCAGCATCTCCGTACGCAGCCCCACATGACCGAGAACGTCCGCGTCGTAGGACCCGGTGGCCGAGGACCACCAGCCCGTTCCCGAGGCGTCCCCGCGGTCGGTGACGGCTTCGCCGGTGAGCCGCTCGGTGAGGTAGTCGTGCGGCAGGCGTACCGCAGTGGTGGCACGCGCCGCCGCCGGCTCCCGGTCGCGCAGCCAGGCCCACTTGGACACCGTGAACGCCGGGCCCGGCAGACTGCCCACCCGCTCCGCCCAGCCCTCCGGGCCGCCCAGCTCTTCCATCAGGCGGCGGCTCTGCGGTGCCGGCCGTACGTCGTTCCACAGCAGCGCCGGTCGCACCGGGCGCCCGGCCGCGTCCAGTGTCACCAGCCCGTGCTGCTGGCCCGCGACGGAGACGGCGGACGCCTGCCGTGCCGCGTCACCGCAGGCCGCCAGCGCCCGACCGAGCGCCTCCCACCACTCCTCGGGGTCGCTCTCCTTGCCGGTCCCGGCGGTGACGGTGTGCGGTGCCTGGCCCCGTGCCGCGACCTCTCCTGTGGCCGCGTCCACGACCACCACCTTGGTCGACTGCGTGGAACTGTCCACGCCGACCACCAGAGGACCCGCTCCCCACGCGCTCATCGCCGCTCCTCCTTAAGGTCCTTGAGGTCCTTCAGGTGTCCTGAGCCCGCCGCTCCTTCGTGGCCCCGCGGACGCGGCCTCATGCGAACAGCTCCCGTACGTACATGATCTCGTCCGCCTGATGGTGCGTCCCGCCGCCTTCGTGGCCGTTGAACCGCCACACCCGAAGGTCCTTCGGGCCCGCGTAGTGGTGGTACGCGGCGAAGCCGGTGGACGCCGGCGTGACGGTGTCGGCCAGGCCCGTACCGAAGAGCGCGGGCGCCTCCGCGCGTGCGGCGAAGTTCAGCACGTCGAAGTGGTCCAGCGTGTCCAGGGCGGTGTCGACGTGCAGCCGCTCCCCGGCGAAGTACGCGGCCAGCTCGGTGTACGGGCCGGTCTCGGCCACCTCCACGGCGCGCCGGATGTGGGCCATGAACGGCACCCGCACCAGTGCGGCGGCGAGTCCCGGCACCAGCCCCGCCACCGCCAGCGCCTGCGCGCCGCCCTGGCTGTTGCCCTCCACGACGATCCGGTCCGGGTCCACCGCCGCGTGCTCGCGGGCCGCCTCCACGGCCCGTACGGCGTCCGTGTAGAGCCGGCGGAAGTAGTACGCGTCGGGGTCGAGCACACCCCGCGTCATCATGCCGCCGACGGACGGATTGTCGGAGCCCACCGGGTCGGGGGTGTCCCCGGACCGATTGGGGCCGGTCTGGCCCCGAGGGTCCATCACGAGGGTGGCGTACCCGGCGGCCGGCCAGAGCAGCCAGTCGTGCGGCAGGCTGCGCCCGCCCCCGTAGCCCAGGTACCGCACGACGCAGGGGAGCGGCCGGCCCGCACCGCGCGGCACGAGGAACCAGCCGCGGACACGGTGCCCGCCGAACCCGGAGAACTCCAGGTCGTAGGTGTCGAACAGGTCCAGGCCCACGTCGACGGCGGTGAAGCGCGCATCGAGGGGGAAAGTACGCGCCTCTTTGAGAGTGCGCTGCCAGAAGGCGTCGAAGCCGGCCGGTTCGGGCCGGTCGGGACGGTAGGTACGCAGGTCTTCGAGGGGCATGTCGCGGAACACCGGCGGGCTCCTGAGGCTCGGGGAAAACCGATCACCGGACACCATGCCCCGGCAGCGGCCGGTCCGACCCCGAACCGGCGCGACCGGTCCAGGAGGTCGCCTCAGCCGCCCGCAGGGCCTCGGCGGTCCCAGGGGCTCACCCGAGTCGTCCACGCGGCTCAGCGGTCCACTCGCTTGCCTTCCGGACCGGCATCGGCGACCTCGCCGACCTCGGCCGCCGCGGGGTCCAGCACGCGGGCCAGGAAGGTACGCGTCCGCTCGTGCTGCGGGGCGCCCACCACGCGGTCCGGTGGTCCCTCCTCGACGATCACCCCGCCGTCCATGAAAACCACCCGGTCGGCGACCTCCCGCGCGAAGCTCATCTCGTGCGTGACGACGAGCATGGTCATGCCTTCGTCGGCGAGCGAGCGCATGACGGCGAGCACGTCGCCCACCAGCTCCGGGTCGAGCGCGGAGGTCGGCTCGTCGAAGAGCATCAGCTCCGGATCCATGGACAGTGCGCGGGCGATGGCCACCCGCTGCTGCTGGCCCCCGGAGAGCTGGGCGGGGTAGGAGCGCTCCTTGTCGCTGAGCCCGACGCGCGCCAGGTTCGCCCGCGCGATCCGCTCCGCCTCGGCCTTGTCCCGGCGCAGTACGCGCTGCTGGGCGATCGTCAGGTTCTCCAGCGCGGTCAGGTGCGGGAAGAGGTTGAAGGACTGGAAGACCATCCCGATCCGGCGCCGCACCCGGTCGATGTCCACGTCCGGGTCGGTGACCTCGGTACCGGCCACCACGACCGTTCCCGAGGTGGGCTCCTCCAGCAGGTTGACGCAGCGCAGCAGCGTCGACTTGCCCGATCCCGAGGGCCCGATGACGCACACCACCTCGCCGCGCCGCACCGTGAAGTCGATGCCCTTGAGCACTTCGAGGTCGCCGAAGGCCTTGTGCAGCCCGGTGACCGCGATGGCGGTCGGGTCCCCGGCGGCCGGTGCCCGGCCGGTCTTCGCCGTATCTGTCGTCATGCCGGTCACCTGGCCTTCGCGGTACGGGCTTCGAGTCGCCGGACCAGGTGGCCGAGCGGGAGGGTGATGACGAGGTAGAGCAGGCCCGCCACCAGGATCGGGGTCAGGCTCTTGTACTCGTTGAGCGCGTCCCGGCCGAAGTTGGCCAGCTCGTACTGGCCGAGCGAGAGCCCCAGCAGGTACACCAGTGAGGAGTCCTTGGTCAGCAGGATCAGCTCGTTGGTGAGCGGCGGCAGGACGATGCGGAACGCCTGCGGGATGACGATGGAGAGCATCGCCCGGCCGTGCGACATGCCCAGCGAGCGGGCCGCCTCGGTCTGCCCCTTGGGCACGGCCCGGATGCCCGCCCTGATGGTCTCCGCCATGTAGGCGGCGCCGACCAGCCCCAGGGAGAGCATCACGGTCACGTACTGGTCCAGCGCCATCTCGAAGGCGAGCGGCACTCCGAAGCCCAGCGCGATGAAGACCAGAAGGGCGGGCACGCCCCGGAAGAACTCGATGTACGTGACGGCGATCCAGCGGTACGGCGGCACCGAAGAGAGCCGCATCAGCGCCAGCAGGAGCCCGGCCACCAGTCCGAAACCGAAGCCCAGCAGGGTGTAGAGCACCGTGTTGACCAGCGCGGTGGTGAGGACTTCGGGGAACAGGTCGGCCACGATGCCGACGTCGAAGAAGGCCCGTTGCAGCCGGCCCCAGTCGGCGACCAGCGCGACGACGATCACGACGAGGACCAGAAGGGCGTACTGCGATCCACGGACCACTCGGGTCCGCTGCCGTTTGGTCAGGGGCATGCGGGCAGAGCTCCTCAGTGGTGGGCGGCGGGGATCAGCTCTGCGGCGCGGTACCGAACCACTTCTTGTAGATGCGGTCGTAACTGCCGTTCGACCTGGCCTTCTTGAGCGACGCGTTGACCTGCTTCAGCAGCGCATCGTTGCCCTTGCGCACCGCGATCCCGTAGTGCTCACCCGTGTCGAACTCGGCGGTGACCTCGGTGTCGGGGTTGGACTTGACGTAGTCGAGCAGTACGCCGTTGTCCATGATGCCGGCGTCCACCTTGCCGGTCTTCACCGCGGTGAGCAGCAGCCCGAGGTCCTCGTACTCCACGAGGTCCACGTCCTTGCCCGCGTGCTTCTTGGCGTAGATGCCGCCGGTGGTGGCCTTCTGGTAGCCCAGCTTGTGGCCCTTGAGGTCCTCGAACTTCTTGTAGGGCTTGCCCTTCTTCGTGATCAGCGCCTGCGTGGCGTTGAAGTACGGGTCGGAGAAGTCCATGACCTTCTTGCGCTCGGGCGTGATCGTCATGCCCGCCGCGGCCAGGTCGCACTTGCGAATATTGAAGTCCTGGCCGGTCTCGATGCCCTCGAAGGGGGTGTTGACGACCTCCTGCTCGACCTTCATGTCCTTGGCCACGAGGTCGACCAGGTCCACATCGAATCCGACGATCTCGCCGCCCTTCTTCACCTGGAAGGGCGCGTACGGCAGGTGTGTGCAGGTCTTGAGCGTCCCCTTGGACACCAGCTGCAACCCGGACCCCTGGTTCCCCTCGGACTTGGTGCTGGTGCAGCCGGCCGCCAGAGCGACGGCCGCGACGGCGGCTATGACAGGCAGCGACGAGCGAGCTGACACCGGTCCTCCAGGGAAGGTGAAGATCAACAGCAGGCTGCTGACGGTGAGTTGCGCTGCATCCTGCCACCGGCCGTGTCCGCTGTCTCCGCCGAGAGGGTTGCGTCTGCATAACGACCTTGATCCGTGACGCACGCGCAACGGCCCCGCCGCATACGGGCGGGGCCGTTGCGAGGCACGGGAGGATCAGGGCGTGAGGAGGCCCGCGAGGGCGGCGACGGAGTCGGGGCCCACGCGGCAGCAGCCACCGATGAGGCGTGCGCCGCCCGTCGCCCACGCCGTCACCCGCTCCGCCGTGAACGTCGCGTGCCCGCGCCACGCACGCGCCTGTGCGTCCCACTCCTCACCGCTGTTCGGGTAGACCACGACGGGCTTGCCGGTCACCCGCGACGCCGTCTCCACCGCCGCGTCCGCGTCTTCCGGCACGCAGCAGTTGACCCCCACGGCCACGATCTCCGGCGCCTCGGCCGCGAGCGCGAAGGCCTCCTCCAGCGGCTGCCCGGCCCGCGTCCGACCGCCCTCGATGCTGTACGAAAGCCAGGCCGGCACCCCGAGCCCCCGCACCGCGCGCACCAGCGCCCGGCCCTCGTCCGCGTCCGGCACCGTCTCCAGCGCCAGTACGTCCGGCTCCGCCGCCGCCAGCTCCTCCAGCCGCGGCCGGTGGAACCGCTCCAACTCCTCGACGCTGAGCCCGTACCGGCCGCGGTACTCCGAGCCGTCCGCGAGCATCGCGCCGTACGGGCCGGCGGAGGCCGCGACATACAGGGGAGCCGGCACGCCGTTCTCCATGGCGCGCCGGGCGGCCTCCCGGGCCGACTCCACACTGCGGCGCAGGAGCCCGGCCGCCGCCTCCCGAGCGATGCCGCGCCGCGCGAACCCCTCGAACGTCGCTTGGTAGCTGGCCGTGATCGCGACCCGGGCGCCCGCCTCGTAGTACGCCTGGTGCGCGGCGGTGATCGCCTCCGGTTGTTCGGCGAGCAGCCGGGCCGACCACAGCTCGTCACTGAGGTCGTGCCCGGCCGACTCCAGTTGGTTGGACAGCCCGCCGTCGAGGACGACGGGGCCGTCGGCCAGGGCGGTCACGAAGGAGTGGGAGGTAGTGCTCATACGGGGAAGCCTGTCATTCCGCCGGCCGGAACGTGAAGGCGAACGTGGCCGGCGCGGCGTCGAGGCGGTAGCGGGAAAGCACCCCGGGACCGCACGACTGGCTCCCGATCCCGTGCTGCGCATGGTCGAGGTGCAGCCACACCCGGTCGCCCGGCACGAGGTCGGGCGTGTGCCGGGCGGCGTCCAGCTCCTCGGTCGTCCACCGCCGGGCCGTGAGAAAGAAGTCCGGCTCTCCCTCGATGCGCAGCCCCGTACCGTCCGGGCGCCTCAGCTCCGCCCATCGCACGCCGATGCGCGCGCCGTTCTCCTGCGGCCGTACGTACGGGGTCTGGAGCTCGTCGACGGACAGCGCCCAGCGGCCCACGCGGGCCGCTGCGGACGTGTCCGGGTACGCCTCACCCGGACCGCCACCGAACCACCGCACGGCGCTCAGCTCGCCGTCCACGCCCATCCGCAGGCCCAACCGCGGCAAGGGGGCCGGCCAGTCACCTTCGGGCGTCACGGCCACCTCCACCCGCAGCGCCGCACCGTCCGAGATCCAGCGGTGCACCACCCCGAAACCGAGTGCCGTGGCGGCCGGCGCGACCCTGGTGCGGACGATCAGCGCGTCCCCGTCCGCGACCACCGCGTCCGTACGGTGCCGCATCCGGTGCAGGCCGATCCGCCGCCACTCGGGTCCGCAGCGCTGCCCCGGCTGCCAGGGCGCGCCCTCGTCGTTGTCCGTGGGCGCCCGCCAGACGTCCAGCCGCGGGCCGGTCACCGCCCGGCCGTCGAACCCGCTCAGAACCCCGGTGGCGGCGTCGAAGACGCCCGGACCGAGCGCGATCGTGCCGCCCTCGCCCCGTCGCGGCGCCACGGCCGACGTGAGTGGTCGCGGTACCGGTCGCGGCCCGGCCGGCAGCTGGCCCCACGCGACCTCGTGCCCGGCGGCGGCCCAGGCGGTGTCCTCGGCCAGCACCGCCCGTACGGTCCACAGGGCCTCGCCGACCGGCGGGCCGTCGGCGGGCGGCGGCAGCTTCAGCTCGGCGCTCTCGCCGGGCAGCAGCGGCGGCACCGTGAGCGTTCCCTCCGCGGCCGGCCGGCCCTCGACCTCGTAACGCCATGGGAAGACCAGTGCCGAGAGGTCCGCGAAGTCCTGCAGATTGGTGACGCGCACTGCTCCGGGCGCGGTGTCCGGACCGACCGCCTCGATGCGCACCGGCTCGATGACCTTCTTGTACTCGACCAGCCCGGGCGACGGCGTGCGCTCCGGGAACACGAGCCCGTCGCACACGAAGTTGCCGTCGTGCAGCTCCTCCCCGAAGTCGCCGCCGTACGCGTGGTACGGGATGCCGTCCGCGGTCTCCTGGCGCAGCCCGTGGTCGATCCACTCCCACACGAAGCCGCCCTGGCAGCGCTCGTATGTCTCGAACAGCCGTTGGTAGTCGCTCAGCCCGCCGGGCCCGTTGCCCATGGCGTGCGCGTACTCGCACAACACGAAGGGCAGACTGCGGCGCCGCGCATCCAGGGCCGCGTCGCGCAGCGGCTCCTCCGTTCGCCGGCCGATGCGTTCGACCTCCGCGTGGTCGGCGTACATCCGCGAGTAGACGTCGGTGTCGGCACAGCTGGGGTCGCCTTCGTAGTGCAGCGGCCGGGACGGGTCGCGCTCCCGCATCCACGCAGCCATCGCGGAGAGCCCGCGTCCCGTGCCGCACTCGTTGCCGAGCGACCACATGATGACGGACGGGTGGTTCTTGTCGCGCTCGACCATGCGGCGGGCCCGATCGAGCAGGGCCGGCGTCCACCGCTCGTCGTCGACGGGGTTGTCCCGCCAGCCCTGCTGGGCGAAGCCGTGCGTCTCCAGATCGCACTCGTCGACCACCCACAGCCCCAGCTCGTCGCAGAGCTCCAGGAAGGCAGGGTGTGGCGGATAGTGGCTGGTGCGGACGGCGTTGATGTTGTGCTGCTTCATCAGCAGCAGATCGCGCCGCATGACGTCCGCGGTCAGCGCCCGCCCGTGCGCGGGGTGGAACTCGTGCCGGTTGACGCCGCGCAGCAGCAGCCGCCGCCCGTTGACCTTCAGCAGTCCGTCCTCGACCGCGACGGTGCGGAACCCGATACGCAGCCGCACGCGCTCCCCGGGGGTGGCCAGCTCTGCGTCGTACAGCCGGGGCGTCTCCGCCGTCCAGGGCGCCACGGGGACCGTTGCGCTCTCGCCGGTGGCCAGGTCCAGGCCCAGTTCCGGCACGGTCACCCGCCCGGCCGGAGCGCAGTCCACCCGAAGGGTCCCGTCCCCGGTGCGGTGGTCGTACCCGGCGTGCACGAAGACGTCCCGCACCGCGCCTTCGGGGCGTTGGCGCAGTTCCACCTCCCGGAAGACGCCGGGCAGCCACCACTGGTCCTGGTCCTCCAGGTACGAGCCGGACGACCATTGGTGCACCCGGACGGCCAGGACGTTGGGCCCGGGGCGCAGCAGTGCGCCCACCTCGAACTCGTGCGGCAGCCTGCTGCCCTTGAAGTGGCCCAGCTCCGTACCGTTCAGCCACACTCGGGCGCAGGACTCGACGCCACCGATGCGCAGCACGGTGGCGCCCGCCGGCCAGTCCGCCGGCAGCTCGAACGCGTACCGGTGGTCACCGGTGGGATTCTCGTCCGGCACCCGAGGTGGGTCCACGGGGAAGGGATAGCCGGTGTTCGTGTAGGCCGGGGCGCCGTGCCCCTGAAGTACCCAGTGCCCGGGCACGGCCAGGCCGGCCCACGCCGAGTCGTCGTACTCGGGGCGGGCGAAGCTCTCGTCCTCAGTGGTCGCCGTCGGCGACGGCCGGAACCGCCAGGTCCCGTTCAGCGACAGTCGCCGGGCGTCCGACCCGGGCAGCCACGCGACGGGCGGCAGGACGCCGCTCCCCGGCGACACGTCTTCGTAGTACGGCACGTCTCCGTCGGAATGCGCTTCGTCCTGCTGCACGTTTTCCTCGTACGACACCATGCCGTCAGCGAAGCACGCGCGCCCTCCGAATGCGACCACATCCGCGTGTTCACCGGGGGAGCGCCCGCCGTTCAGAGGAGGCCGTGCCGGGGCGGCCGGGTGCCGTTCAGTACGTACCGGCCGATGTGCTGCACCTTCCAGCGGACCGGGTCGTGCAACGTGTGCGTACGCGCGTCCCGCCAGTGCCGGTGCAGGTTCAGCCCGTTCAGGGCCGCGCGGGTACCGGCCGCTTCGAAGAGCGCGCTGCCGGCGTCCACCGCGGCGCGGGCGGCCTGCACCTTCGCGGCGGCCACCGCGATCGACGCCGCTGCGGCGCTGTCGTCGGTGAGGTCACCGGCCGCCGCGTCGACCGTGCGCGCGGCCTCGGAGAGCAGCGCACCCGCCGCCCGCACGGCCAGCGCCAGCTCGCCGAACTGCTGGATGAGCAGCGGGTCCTCCGCCGCCGTTTTCAGCCCGCTCTCGAACCACGGGCGGCTCTTGACGCGTACGAACTCCACCGCCTCCGCGAGCGCCCCCTCGGCGATCCCGGTGTCGATCGCCGCGTGCAGCAACTGTGCGAGTGCGCCGTGCAGCTGCGGACCGCGGAAGGTGAGGTGGTGCGGCACCACACGGTCGCGCGGCACCAGCACGGACTCCAGTCGCACCGTGCCGCTGGCGGTGGTCCGCTGCCCCATGCCGTCCCAGTCGTCCACCACCGTCACGCCGGGGGCGTGCCGGGGCACGTAGGCGACGTACAGCTCCTCGTCGGCGCCGCGGGCCAGTACGGGGATCCAGTCCGCGAACAGCGCGCCCGTGGAGTAGTGCTTGGTGCCCTCCAGGACGTGCGAGCCGTCCGGCTGCGGGACGAGCCGGGCACGGATGTCCTGCACGTGCTTGGTGCCCGCCTCGGACTGCGCGTTGCCCAGCCGCCGCCCGGCCATGACCTCCTGGAAGAAGAACTTCCGCTGCTCCGCGTCGCCCTGGCGGCGCAGCACCGCCACGTACACGAAGTGGCTCTGCGGGATCTGCGCCAGGCTCGCGTCCGCGGCGGCCAGCAGCCGGAAGACCCCGGCGAGCGTTTCGGCCGACACCTCGGCGCCACCGTGCTCACGGGGCACGGTGATGCCGAGCAGGCCGCTGTCGGACAGCCGGTCCAGCTCGGGCCGCGGGAGCCGGCGCTCGGCGTCCCGACGGGCCGCGCCGGTGCGGAACTCCGCCGCCAGTTCGGCCGCGACCGCCAGCGCCTCGGCGTCGTCGGCGATCACATGGGCGGTGCCGGTCATGCCGCCACTCGCAAGGGCGTGCGGTCCAGCGCCGCCGCGAACTGGCCGAGCACACCGTCCAGCGCCTCGCGCGTCTCCGGTGCCACGTGGACCCCGCCGCCTTCCTGCACGGTGATGTCGCGGTCCAGGACGAACCAGCCCGGCACGATGTGCGAAGCGCCCATGGAGGACAGCACGGGCCGCAGCGCGTAGTCGATCGCGAGGACGTGCGCGGTGGATCCGCCGGTCGCCAGCGGCAGCACCGTCTTCCCGGCCAGCGCGTACTGGGGCAGCAGGTCGAGGAGCGACTTCAGCAGCCCCGAGTACGCGGCCTTGTAGATGGGCGTGCCGACCACGATGCCGTCGGCGCGCTCGACGAGCCGGGCCGCCCGGACGATCGCCGGGTGTGCGAAGTCCGCGCCGAGCAGTGCCTCGGCGGGCAGCGTCCGGACGTCCAGCGGGATCACCTCGTGTCCCTGCGCGACGAGCGTGGCGTCGAGGTGGCGCAGTAGTCGCGCCGTACGGGAAGTGGGAGAGGGGCTGCCGGAGAGGGACAGCACGGTGGCCATCGGGATTCACCTCGGAGTGTGTGGCGGTGCGGAATGTGTGGTGGTGCGGGACATGCGGTGGTGCGCAGGCACGAGTACCGAGCGGGAGCGGTCCTACGGGGTGCGCGGACCCACGGGCACGAGAGAGCCCGCGCACCCCGAAGGCGAGCGGATGGCCCGTTACGAGTACCAGGTGGGCTGCGGCAGCTCACCCGTGAGTACGAAGCGGCCGACCTCACGGCGCTTGTAGGCGACGGGGTCGTGAAGGGTGTGGGTACGGATGTTGCGCCAGAAGCGGTCCAGGCCCTCGGTGGTGGCCGTGGACCGGGCGCCGGTGACTTCGAATATCCGGTTCGCCACCTCCAGGGCCACGTCCGTGGCCCGCGCCTTCACGGCGGCGACGCGTACCTCGTGCTCTCCCCGGGCTTGCTCGGTCACCGCATCGGGGTCCGAGTGCAGCTCCCACCCCTCCTCGGCGACCTGGTCGGCCAGCGCCTCGGCCGCCCACAGCTTCGCCGTCAGGTCCCCGTAGACGTCGATCACGTACGGCTCGTCGACGGCCTGGTCGTGGCCCCCGTGCAGCCAGGAGCGGGACTTCGTACGGGTGTAGGTGCGCGCGGTCTCCAGGGCGCCGGCCGCGATGCCCAGGTAGAAGTGCGCGAACACGAGCTGGATCGTGGGCACGTTGAGTGTGTTGTAGACACGTCGCTGGAACGACTTGTCGATGTACCCAGCCGCCGCGCTCCAGGGGACGCGTACCTCGTCGATCGACACACTGCCGCTCTCGGTGAGCCGCTGGCCGATGTTGTCCCAGTCGTCGTGGAAGGTCAGGCCCGCGCTGTCGGACGGCACGATGGCGAAGACATGGTCGCCCTCGGGGTTGTCGGGGGTGATGCTGCCCTCCAGGACGCCCTCGAGCACGGTGACGTCGGAGACCTTGCTCCCGGTGGAGAAGGACTTCCGGCCGGTGAACGTCAGCGTGTCGCCCTCGTCCCGTACGGCGACGTCGTTGTCGCGCGGATTGACGGCGCCCCCGAAGAACCAGCGGTTGCGGGCGGCCTCCGCCTCGACGTGTTCCCACTGCTCCCGGGTGCCGACCAGCCGGGCCGCCCAGTTCCACAGGTAGTGGTAGCCGAGCAGCTGCCCGATGGAGCCGTCGGCCTTGGCGACCTCGCGGATCACTCGGTATGCGGTCGGCCAGTCCTGGCCGCCCCCGCCGTGCTCGGTCGGCCCCAGCAGGGTGACCAGTCCCGAGTCCTTGAGCAGCCGGACCTCCTCGTACGGGGTGGCGCCGGCCCGGTCCCGGGCGGCCGCGTCGGTCGCGAGGACGGCGGCGACCTCGGCGGCGCGGTCGATCCACGCCTCGGGAGTGGCCGGCGTGGGACGGTGCTGCCAGTCGGTGTGTGCGGCGGTGCTCATACCAGTACTCCTTCGGTGCGGTTCTCGTCCTGGACTTCCAGTTCACGCACGAGCGGCAGCACCCGCTCGCCGAAGTACTCGACCTCCTCCAGGTAGTGCAGGAAGCCGAGCAGGAAGAGGTCCACGCCGAGCCTCTTGTAGGCCACGATGCGCTCGGCGATCTGCTCCGGGGTGCCGATCAGCCCCGTACGGAACCCGTCGTTGTACTGCACGAGGTCCTCGAACGAGGAGTCCTGCCACATGCCCTTGCCGTCGGCGGTGGAGCTGCCCGCCTGCTGGACGGCCCGGCCGAAGCCGCGAACCGCCTCACTGTCCGCCTTGGCGACGATCTCGCGCAGGACCTCCCGGGCCTCCTTCTCGGTGTCCCGGGCGATCAGGAAGCCGTTCAGGCCGAATTTCGGGGCCGTACGGCCGGCGGCCTCGGCGGCCGTACGGACGTCGGTGAGCTGCTCGGTGACTCCGTCGAAGTCCTTGCCGTTGCTGAAGTACCAGTCGGAGACCCGGCCGGCCATCGCGCGGGCCGCTGTGGAGTTGCCGCCCTGGAAGATTTCCGGGTGCGGCCGATCGGCGGTGTTCAGGGGCTTCGGCTTCAGCGAGAAGTCCCGGATCCGGTAGAAGTCCCCGGCCAGCTCGGCGTGGTCCTCGGTCCACACGGCGCGCAGGGCGCGGATGAACTCCTCCGCGCGCCGGTACCGCTCGTCGTGCTCCAGCCACGGCTCACCGAGCGCGGTGAACTCCTGCTTGAACCAGCCGCTGACGACGTTGACGGCGAACCGGCCACCGGAGAGGTGGTCGGCTGTGGCCCCGAACTTGGCAAGCACACCCGGGTGCCACAGCCCGGGGTGGACCGCTGCGATGACTTTCAGGCGCTCGGTGGCGAGCAGCAGCGCCAGACTGAACGAGGTGGACTCGTGCTGGTTCTCGGCGCCATAGCTGGCCATGTAGCGGACCTGGCTCAGCGCGTACTCGAAGCCGTTGTCCTCGGCGAGCCGGGCGAGCTTGCGGTTGTACTCGTAACCCCAGTCGGTGCGCTGCTCGATGGTGCTGGTGACCAGGCCACCACTGACGTTGGGCACCCAGTAGGCGAACCGCGCCGGGTCCCCGGCGGGCTGTGGAACTTGTTCGGATGCGGACATGGAAGAACTCCGGGGGTGGAAAAGGGCAGGGGGGATCGGGGTGCGGTGTTGCGAGAAAAAAATATTCCGAGCAGACGGAATTGCCGGCGCATTTCTTGTGCGGAGAATGCGCATGTCGAATGCGTGGCAGGGCTGCGCGGAAAGGTGTCCGGCGCGCAGGCAGGCGTGAGACGTCACGCGGATGCGGCGCGTGGAGGCGCGGAATCACCGGTCAGGTGCAGGTCCGCGGAGCGGGAAGGCGCTCAGGCCGAACGGCGACACAGGGCGCTGGAGACCCTGACGAGGTCGACGTGGCGCCGCTCCGTCAGGCACTCCGCCAGGCGCTGGGCCGGCTTCTGTCGGGACTTCATCAACACGTCACCTCCCAGCAACATTTCGTTCGGGTCGAGCCGTGAAAGGCTCAGGTGTGCGCACGGAATACCCGGCGGCACTGCCGGGGAGTTTACCTTCGGAACAGCGCAGGGTCGATACCCCCTGGCGAGAAAGTGAGGGTAGGGCCGTGCGCGGAAAAGTGAGCCGGGAAAAGAAATCGCCCGACCCACTTGCGCCGTCGCTCACGAAGTCGGGCCCGGCGCTCGGATGCTCCCTCCGGCGTAGGGAAGGCACCGCCCGCGCAAAGAAGCTGCGGTCCGCGTGAACGGTGCCGCCCGCGCCCGTTCAGCCGTCGGCGGCCGCCCCGCGCGGGCGGCAGGTCATGAACAGCTTTCCCGGGCCGAGTGTGCCCCTGACCTGGACGCGCAGCGCCGCCCCGGGGTCGGGGTGCACACTCCAGCGGGCGCAGACGCTCGCCAGCGCCATGGTCATCTCGACCAGCGCGTACTGGTCGCCGATGCACTTGCGGTTGCCCCCGCCGAACGGGACGTGTGCCCCTCGGGGAAGGCAGTCGCCGCTCCCGTCGAGCCAGCGGTCGGGATCGAAGCGCTCGGGGTCGGGGAACAGGTCGGGCCGGTGATGGAGGAGGTAGGCGCTGTACAGGAGGGCCGTGCCCGCGGGCAACCGATGTCCGGCGAGCGTGGTCTCCGTCGTGGTGACGCGGGTGAAGAACCAACCGGGGGGATACATCCGCAGCACTTCGTGGACGACGCGTCGCGTGTAGTCCAGCCCATCGAGGTCGGCCGGGGTGGCGGTCCGCCCGGCCAGGGTCTTGTCGACCTCGTCGTGCACACGCTTCTCCGCCTCCGGATGCTGGCTGAGCAGCCAGAAGGCGAACGCCAGCGAATTGGCCGTGGTTTCGAAGCCGGCGCCGCTCATCACCACGAGCTGGTCGCGGATGTCCTTGTCGGACAGCGGCTCGCCGGTGTCCTCGTCGCGCGCCTCCAGCAACATGGCGACCAGGTCGTCACCGCCAGGCGCGGCGCGTCGCTCCGCGATGATGCCGTCGATGGCCCGGTGCAATCGGGTGCAGGCCCGGCGGTACCGCCGGTTGCCGGGGGTGGGCAGGCGGTAGAGCGGGCCGAGGGGCAGCATCACCCGCTGGTAGATGCCGTCGATGACGGTGTGCAGGCTGTGCTGCACGTCGGCCACGGCCTCGTCCTCGGCCTCGGCGGCGAGCACGCTGCGAGTGACGATGCGCAGCGTC
Source organism: Streptomyces niger (assembly GCF_000718305.1). Classification (GTDB taxonomy): domain Bacteria; phylum Actinomycetota; class Actinomycetes; order Streptomycetales; family Streptomycetaceae; genus Streptomyces; species Streptomyces niger. The sequence continues at coordinate 20,340 of NZ_JOFQ01000010.1, read as the reverse complement.
AGGGTGGTCAGCGCGGCCGTGAGGTCGAACCGCATGCCGGGGCGCCAGACGGCGGTCATCCGGTCGATCTCCTCGGCCATGACCGCGGCGTACGCGTCGATCCGCTCGGGCTGGAAGGCGGGCTGCATTTGCCGGCGCTGCCAGCGGTGCTCCCGCCAGCCGGCCATCGGCAGACTGCTGCCGAAGAGCACCCGTGCCTTGTCGAAGAACGGCCCGCCCTTGTCGAAGGTACGGGAGTCGGTGAGCATCCGGTGGGCCGCCTCCGGGCCGCAGACGACGTAGGCCGGGTAGGGACCCATGCCGATCCGCACGAGGTCTCCGTGGGCCGGCAGCGAGGCCAGGAACTCCAACGGGCGGGAGTGGAGCTGCCAGGCGTGGCCGAGCAGCGGCAAGCCACCGGGCGCGGCTCCCGTACGCGGAAGGGGGGACGTGGTGGTCACAGCGAGGCACCTCCGGGGAAAGGACCAGGCCTCTGGGCTCTGGTGGCCCCCGAATATCCTCCTTCCCCGCGCGGCCGGGAACCCGGCGCGAAGTAGCCCGCGAGGGCGCGTCGGTGCCACGCGCACCGATGCAGGGGCGGTGCGGCGTAACGTCCCATGGAGCGGGAACGGCGGCGGTGATCCGGAAGGCACCGCGGCACCTTCACCGTGGCCGGCGGCCGGGCGTGCCTCCCTCAGTGCCCGAGGACGTCCGCCGTCAGCGGTGCGCGCTGCCGCCACAGATCGATCGTCGGCGCCATCATCGGACCGAGTTCCGGCATCGACGGCACGACCGCCAGCGCCCCCACGATCTGCAGCAGTCGTGCCCCCTCCATGAAGCCCAGCAGGGAGCGGTCCACAGGGCGCCCGCTCACTCGCTCGTACTCCGCGACCGCGCGCGGCGCGACCAGAGCCAGGTCCCACTCCACGGGGCCACGTGTGACGTCCTCGAAGTCGCTGAAGAGGTGCCCGTCGGCGGTTCGCAGGAGGTTGTACGACGGGCCGTCCCCGTGCAGCGTTTGGATACGTGTTGCGGGGCAGCGACCGGGCAGGTCGGCCACGAAGGCTTCGAGGACCGCGTACTCCTGCTCCGCGCGGCCCAGTTCGGCCGGCGTGAGCCCCTGTGGGTCCTTTCGCAGCGCTTCCAGAAGAGGCGCGAGCGTGGGCACCAAGGGGGAGAGCGCCGGCAGCTCGCCCGGATAGTGGGCCAGGAGGGTGTGCAGTTCCACAGCCCAGCCCGTCTGTTCGACGAAGCGGTCCTCCAGGGCCTCCATGCCGTCCGCTGCGGCCTCCCGCATCGGGTCTTTCTCGTCGACGTACTCCCAGAAGACGAGCGACCTGCCGTCGCACTCGACGGGTTCCCGCGGCACCAGGGGGCTGGGCCGGACGACCGGCGCGCCCGCGTCGGCCAGCCAGCCCACCACGTCCAGTTCGCGGCGTTGCTTGACCGCCAGCTCCTCTGCCGGCACCAGGGCGAGCGACGGTACGCGTACCACGACCGGGTGCGGCGCGAGGTGCACCAGGACGTTGAACATGTCGTGCAGCACTCGGGGCTCGTCCGCAGGCCCAGCCGGTTCCCGGCTCCGACCGCGATGTCCACGGCTCGCTCGGCGCGTTCGCTGCGAGGCATACCGGCGGGGTCGGACTGGTCACGGGTCATGGGCCGATCATGACGGTCGACGAGAGCGGTGTCGACGCAATATCGGCGGAGCGGTGGTGGAGCGTCGTCCGTCGGACAGCGGCTGGGCTGCGCCTACGGGGCATGGGAGCCGTGCCCGAGTGAGCGAGCGGAAGCTCCCTCGGGCCTCGACCGCTCCCGCCTACTCCGTGTCAGCGCCCTCGACCGCCCCCAAGAGGGACGCCAGTGCGGTTGCCGGGTCCTCGTCCGCCGGCCCCGAAGGCAGCCACTGGCCCTGCTCCTTGCAGTACGGCCACCAGCGTCCGTCCCGGCCCAGACGCAGCTGCGCACCGGTGCCCACGACCGTCCAACGGTTGCGCGTGACCCGCGTCCGGGGCCGGTCCGCCGCATCGGGCCAGGCGGCGGCGAGCCGAGTGGTGGCACGGGCCAGCTCCTCGGCGCCCGGCGTCCACTCCTCCTCCAGCACCGCGAGACCCGCAGGGCCGCCCTGCCGCCATGCCCGTACGGCCGCCGCCAGGCCCTTGGCGTCCCGTCCGGAGCCGGTGGCCAGCCGTGCGGCTACCGCGGTGGGCGGTCCGGCCGCGGCGAGCCGCACCGCGTCCTCCGAGGCCGTGGGACCGGCCGTCGGCGGGGTGTCCGCGTGCCGGCCCGAGAGCGCCTCGGCGAGCTGCCTGCCGGCCCGCTCGGCGGTGTCCGCGATCAGGAACTCCAGCGCCGGTACGTCGATCCCGGGAGCGGGCGGGGCGCCGCCGCCCAGTGCCGGCACCGCGCACGGCCCGTCCACCCTGGGCGGTGGCGCCGGCAGCGGGGCCAGGCCCTCCTGAGCGGCGAACGCCTCGACCGCCACCACGCCGTTCTCGGCAAGCGATGCGTCGCTGCCTTCAGGTGCCTCGTCCGGATCCGCAACGTGAGCCTGCGCGCGTGCCGCGCTCCGCTCCTCAAGCTCGCCCAGCAGTTCCTCCTCGCCGCGCCCGCGCAACAGGAGCAGCACGAACGGGTCCTGGTCCAGCAGTCGCGCCAGCTGGTAGCAGAGCGCCGCCGTATGGGGGCAGTGGTCCCAGGCCTCGCAGTCGCAGGACGGCTCCAGGTCCCCGATGCCGGGGAGCAGCTCGACGCCGGCCGCCGCCGCGTCCTCGACGAGCTGGGGCGGCATGTCGCGGTCCAGCAGCGCCGCGATGTGCCCCGCCCGGTCGGCGACCATGTCCAGGAGGCGGTCCCAGTCCGCCGCGCCCAACTCCTGGACCAGCACGTCCGAACGGTGCGCGGTGCGGTCGCGGTCCTGTACGACGGCGGTGATGCGGCCCGGCCGTACGGACACCGCACCCACGGCGCCCGCACGAGCGTGCCGGCGGCCCAGCTTCAGTTGCTGCGTGTCCAGTGCGGTGTCCTCCAGGGCCTTCAGCCAGGCCTGTCCCCACCATGTGGCCGCGAAGCCGCGCCCACGGGCGGGCGGCAGCGCCTCGAAGGTCCGCGCATCGCGATACGTGTACGCGTCGTCCTCGCTGTCGTGGAAGTCGTTCATCGGTCGCCCCCTCGGAGCTCCACCAGCTCCGCCAGTTCCGCGTCGGTCAGTTCGGTGAGTGCGGCCTCACCCGCCCCCAGTACCGCGTCCGCGAGGCGCTGCTTACGGGCGAGCATGTCGGCGATCCGGTCCTCCACCGTGCCCTCGGTGATCATGCGGTGCACCTGCACCGGCTGGGTCTGCCCCATCCGATGGGCGCGGTCGGTGGCCTGCGCTTCCACGGCGGGGTTCCACCAGCGGTCGAAGTGCACGACGTGCGAGGCCCGGGTGAGGTTCAACCCGGTGCCCGCCGCCTTCAGGGACAGCAGGAAGACCGGGACGTCGCCGTCCTGGAAGCGGCGCACCATGTCGTCCCGCCGGGCGACGGGAGTGCCGCCGTGCAGCAGCTGAGCGGCCACACCGCGCATCGCCAAGTGCTCTTCCAGGAGGCGCGCCATGCGGACGTACTGGGTGAAGACCAGCACGCTCGCCCCTTCGGCGAGCAGTGTGTCCAGAAGTTCGTCCAGCAGCTCGACCTTGCCCGAGCGCTCGGCGAACCGCCGTGTGTGCTGCCCGTCGGCGTCGTCCTCCTTGAGGTACTGCGCGGGATGGTTGCAGATCTGCTTCAGCGAGGTGAGCAGCTTGACGACCAGGCCGCGGCGGGCGAGCCCGTCGGTTCCGGCGATGTCGGCCAGTCCCTCGCGCACCACTGCTTCGTACAGTCCGGCCTGTTCCGCGGTGAGCGCCACCGCGCGGTCGGTCTCGGTCTTGGGCGGCAGCTCGGGCGCGATGCCCGGGTCGGTCTTGCGGCGACGCAGCAGGAACGGCCGCACGAGCCGGGCCAGCCGCTCGGCAGCCGCCGGATCGGTCCCGCCCTCGACGGCCAGGGCGTATCGCGTGCGGAAGCGGCTCAGGGGCCCGAGGAGGCCCGGCGTGGTCCAGTCGAGGATCGCCCACAGCTCGGAGAGGTTGTTCTCCACCGGGGTGCCGGTCAGGGCGACCCGGGCGCGGGCCGGTAGCGTCCGCAACTGCCGCGCGGTCGCGGAGAACGGGTTCTTCACGTGCTGGGCCTCGTCGGTCACGACCATGCCCCAGTCCACGCCGGCAAGCTTCCCGGCGTCCACCCGCATGGTGCCGTACGTGGTGAGCACGAACTCGCCGTCGGCCAGGTCCGAAAGGTCGCGCTGCCCTGCGTGGAATCGGCGCACGGGTGTCCCGGGGGCGAATTTCGCGACTTCGCGTTGCCAGTTGCCCATCAGCGAGGTCGGGCACACCACCAGCGTCGGGCCCGCGGCTGCCGCGTCGGCTTGCCGGTGCAGGTGGAGCGCGATCAGTGTGATCGTCTTGCCCAGTCCCATGTCGTCGGCCAGGCAGCACCCGAGACCGAGCGATGTCATTCGGTGCAGCCAGCCCAGCCCGCGCAGCTGGTAGTCGCGCAGTGTCGCGGCCAACGCGGCGGGCTGCGCGGGCATGCCGTCCCCGACGCCCTCCGCGTCGGCGATCCGGTCGCGCAACTCCCGCAGCGCACCGGTCGCCTGCACCTCCAGGTGCTCGCCTTCCTCACTGTCGACCGTCCCCGTGAGCGCCGCGCCCAGCGCATCCATGGGGGTGACCTTCCGGTCCCTCCTCTCGTGCGCGGCACGCAGCGCTTCGGGGGCGACGAGCACCCACTGGTCCTGCAGCCGTATGAGGGGGCGCCCGGCCTCCGCCAGCCGGTCCATCTCGGCCCGGCTCAGCTCGTGCTCCCCGACGGCGAACCGCCAGCTGAACGACAGCAGTGCATCGGCCGACAGCAGGGACGGCAGCGCGGACTCCGTGCGGTCCGGCGCTGAACCTGTGAAGTCCGCATCGTCCGGCGGACCCACGACGGCACGTGTGGTGAGACCTCGGGCGAGCTTCTTGGGCCAGTGCACCTGGACCCCGGCAGTGGCGAGCGCCCGCGCACCGGGGCCGAGGAGCTCGCCGATCTCCTCCTCGGCGAGCTCCAAGGCATCCGGTACGGCGGCGGACAGCAGCGGCGACAGCGGTGCCCATGCCGAGGCCGCGCGCCGCAGCGTCAGCAGTGTGTCCGTACGAGCGCGTGCTCCGAAGGCGCGCCCCGTCGGAGAGTCACCGGCCCACACCTCGGAGACCTCGGCGACCAGCGTCGGGTCGGTCAGGCTGTGCAGCTGGAGCACGGCGGTGAAGCGGGGGTGGACGGAAGAACCGGCGGGAGAACCCGCTGCGGTGCCGGGCGAGCCCTCTGCGTGGTCGCCGGAGAGCCCCTCACAGGCCTCGGCGGGCGCCGCCGCACCACTGTCGTCCGCAAGGTCCCCCAGTCCGCAGACCTCGATCCGGAGGGACAGGCGCACCCCGGTGTCGTGCCCCGCCGCCACATCGGCCGCCCAGGTCCGCTGCTCGGGGATGTGCTGGGGAAGGAACGCCGCGTAGGCCGGTCCGCCCGCGGCGATCTCGGCCGCGGGCGAGCGCGGCAGCCCATCGGCCACGGCGTCCAGGAACGAGCGCAGCAGCCGCTCCGGGCCGGGCAGCCGCACCGGATCGCTCCCGGGGAGCGGCGTGGCATGCGCGTACGGGGGCATCACGGCCGCCAGTTCCCGTATGCGGGCCAGGTCGGACGGCTCGAGGGGGCCGCACCGCCAGGCGTCGCGGTCGCTCCGGCTCAGCCCCGGAAGCAGCTTGCCGCGTGCCACCAGGTGCAACGCGATCAGGGAGGCGGCGCCCCAGAAGGCCGCGGCCGGGTGCGCAGTACGGGAGGCGCGGGCCCGGGTGAGTACGGGGAGCGCGGCGTCGACGGTCAGCAGCACGGCGGGCACCTCACGGGGGACGACCTGGCCGTCTTCGATCGGGAGGGCGACGGTCAGTTCCTCGACGGTCGCGGTGGCCGGCGCGAAGTCGTCGGACAGCGGTTCGCCGTCCGGCCGCCAGAAGGCGATCCGCCCCGTACGCGGCGGATCACCTGGCACGTACACGGCGGCGCACCGGGCGAGGCCGGCGATCCGGTCGGGGCCGATCGCGGGAAGAACTGGCACGGGCCGTCGACTCCTCAAGTTTGACTACCTGCCTTCGGAGCGGCCGAGGGTACAGCACCATCCGTGCTTGCGTGGAACCCCCGGCGCCGATCCGGCGTTCAATGGAAGACAACGGACGCGGCATCCGCCGCGGAAAGGTCGTGAAGGATGTCCACTCGTGCGAAGGTCGCCGTCGGTGGTGTGGCGGCAGGCGTGATCCTGCTGTGGCTGCTGCCGTTCTGGGCGGCGTTGCTGGTCATGATCGGGGTGCCGGCGATCGCCTATCTGACGCTGGATCCCTCGCAGCGGCGGCGGCTGCGCCGCGTCACCCGCAAGGAGCTGGGCCGCTGAACGCCGCGGGCGCCGTGGTGGCAGGCCGGGCGCCCGGGTGCCGAGCTCGGGCGGCCTGACCGTCCGTGGCCCGGTGCCCGGCGATGACAGGCGCCATCGCCGGCCGGCCACGGCAGCGCGTGCGGACCGCGAGGCCGGGGCGCGGCCCGTGGCCCGTCGAAGGATGAGCCGATGCAGTGCGCAGAGCCGCGCTCAAGCCGGCCGCGCCGCCATCGCCTCCAGCGACTGCAGCAGCGTCGGGAGCTCCGGCCCGCGGCCCACCGGCAGGACCTCGCCCGGTTCGTCGTCCAGCAGCACGAAGGCGATGTCGTCGGTTCGCGCGACCATGCTCCAGCCCGGCCCGTCCACCCGCAGCGTGCGGGCCTCACCGGCGGCGAACGACGAGCGCACCCGCCCCGGCGGCGGAGGCTGCTCCACGTACGCCCGTGCCTCGTCCAGCACCCGGCGCACTCCCGGGTGCGGCTTCATACCGGGCGCGACGAAGGTGACCTCGCCGTCGACCTGCTCGCGCCACGCCGCCCACTGCAGGGCGATCTCGTCCGCGCCGAGGCGTCGTTGGGCCGGCCCCCACTCCAGCGCGTCCGGCGGCGTCAGGGGCTCCGGATCGCCCTCCTCCGGCGCCGGGTCGTGCGGCGCCGGCACCCCGGGCGCCGCCACCGCCAGCGCGAGCGGCCAGCCCGGCAGGGCGGCGACGATGCTGTTCTCGTCGGGGGAGAGGTCGTACTCCATACCGCAGTCCCAGGCGGCTATCGCGCAGGCGACCAGGGTGACGTCCTCCGTCGCGACGGTCCAGCGTGCACCTCGGCCGTCCTGCCCGAGCACCAGCCCGTAGCCCTCCTGGTACGGCTCCAGGCGCAGCTTGGCGCACACCTCGGGGTAGTCGTCGCCGAGCACACTCGGGAACTGCCCGGGCGTCAGCAGCACAGCCGTCAGTACGAACAACTGGTCGTCATCGGCCTCGCCGGCGTCGCTTCCGTCGCCGACGGCGCCCTCCGTCGCGGACACTCGGGCCTCCCACTCGCTCGCGGCCGGAAAAGCTGCCGACCACACAGATCACGTTGTCGGCGCACCTTAATTGGCCGGGCAGTCGGTTGTCACGGTCCCGGTGCCCGCTACCGGTGGGAGCCGGTGCGGCTCAGGCGGCCGGCAGGCTGAGCAGGTCCCTGGCCACTTCGTGCGGTGACTGGCGGCGCTCCCGTGCGAGTGCGATCAATGCACGGCAGGCCAGCTCGTTGATCCCGAAGGCGAGCGCTTCGGGTGACACCCAGTCCGCGGCCTCTGCGCCGCGGTCCTCGTCACCTTCGGCGCACGCCGCCACGTGCGTGGCCGCCGCCTCGAAGAGGTTGTGCGGGCCCTTCCTGCCCGGTTCCCGCCCCGGACGCGGCTCTCTGGGCCCGGACGCGTTCCCGGTGAGACGGGACCGGAGTCTGCGCAGGAGGTCGGTCATCGTTCCCCCATCCGGTGGAGAGCATGAGATGCCTTTCAAGTCTCCCCTGTCGTCGTACTGTTGGACCTTCCTCGATGAAAGGGACGGTACTCCCGTGGGGCGTTACGACCTGCTCAAGGAGATTCAGCGGCTGGACCCCGAGAAGGACTACCTGCGGATCTTCCGCACCACTGTGACGCGCGAGTTCCCATGGGACGTCACCAGAGCGCTTGAACTCGCCCTCTACCGTACGTACGCCGTGCCCAGCATCGGCCGTCTGCTCGACGAGACCGCCGAGCTGACCGAGCGTACGCAGAAACGCTACGACGACACCGCGCTTCTACTGGACTCCGTGCTCGAGTACGGCTTCGAGAGCGAGGACGGCCGCACGGCCATCCGGCGCATCAATCAGATGCATCGCAGCTACGACATCAGCAATGACGACATGCGATATGTGTTGTGCACGTTCGTGGTCGTACCGAAGCGCTGGATCGACCAGTACGGCTGGCGGCGGCTGTGCGAGCACGAGAAGCGCGCGATGGCGGCGTACTACCGGAGGTTCGGCGAGCACATGGGGATCCGCGAGCTGCCCCGCACCTTCCAGGAGTTCGAGCGCTGTCTGGACGACTACGAACACGAGCACTTCGGGTGGGACGAGGGCGGCAGGCGTGTCTCGGACGCCTCGCTCGACCTGATGGCGGGCTGGTACGGCCCACTCGCCCCCGTGGTGCGCGCCGCCAGCACGGCACTGTTGGACGACGCCCTGCTGGAGGCCTTCCGTTACGAGCGGCCGCACCCCGTGGTCCGGGGAGCCGTACGGGGCGCGCTGCGGCTGCGGGCCAAAGCAGTCCGACTCATGCCGCCGCGCCGCGCACCGCATTACGCCCGGCAGAACCCGGAGATCAAGGGGTACCCGAACGGCTACCGCATCGCTGAGCTCGGCACCTTCCCCAAGGGGCGGCGCACCGGCGGAGAATGCCCGGTACCGCACACCGGCGGCGCGGCGACGCCCTGACCGAAGTGCACCATGGGGCGGACCGGCGCACGCTCAGCCCTGCCGTACGGCCAGCGCCAGGTAGCGCGCGTCCTCGTCCACGTACCGGATGAGGTCCCAGCCGCTGCCTGCCAGCAACGGCCGCAGATTGGGTTCCGCACGCAGGTCGTCCGGGGTGAGCGGGCGTCCCTTACGGGCGGCGAGGGCGGCCCGGCCGACCGGGTGGAAGAGCGCCAGCCGTCCTCCCGGCCGGACCACCCTGGCCAGTTCGGCGAGGTCGCGTTCCGGGTCCGCCAGGTGCGAGATCAACCCGGCCGCGAAGATGGCATCCAGCGCGGCGTCGCGGAACGGCAGCGCCGAGACGTCCGCGTGCAGCAGGGCCGCCGCGGCGTCCCGTCCGGCCCGTACAGCCGCTTCCAGCATCTCCGGCGTGAGATCCGCCCCGAACACCACGCCGGACGCTCCTACGGCCGTACGCAGCGCGGGAAGCGCCCGCCCCGTACCGCAGCCGGCGTCCAACACGCGGTCGCCCGCCCGAAGGCCCAGCTCCGCGACGCCTGCGGCGTACGCCGGCCCGTCGTCGGGGAAGCGGTCGTCCCAGCACCGCGCCCGCTGCCCGAAGAACTCCCGCACATCGTGTGACCCGTGGCCGGAGCGGGCAGGGGCACCGCCGCTCTCGGCCCGGGCACTGTCACTGAATTCGCTCATGGTGACGACATGATCCCCCATCGACCGGGCCGCATGGCGTTCCGGAGCCGTGACCGGAGCATCCGTGCGGTGCGCACGACCGAGCAAGGGGCGATCGGGGGCTGCCACGGCCCCACCAAATGGCGGCACTTCCGGACTGCGCGCCCGGTGTGTCGCCCCGACGGGTCTAGCGTCCCGGAGCCATGGGACACCTGGACGACGCCGCCCTCGGCCGGCTCCCGCACGGGCGCGGCGCACTTGCGGAACGGGGCGGCCGCGCCCTCCGCCCCCGTACGGTCCACGCCCGCCTCGTCTGCCTGCTCATGGTCCCGCTCGTGGCCCTCGTCGCCTCCCTGGGCGCCGTGACGGCCGGCGCCCTACGGAACGCGTCAGCCGCACAGCAGGCGCAGCACATCGATGACGAGATCCGCACACCTCTGCACCACGTGGTGCGCGCCCTCCAGGAGGAACGCCGGGCCGCCGTCGCCTACCTGGCAGCCCCCACTCGGGCCCGTGAGGACGTCTTCGCGAGGCGCGCCGGAGAGACGGCGCGGGCCGCCGCATGGCTGCGAGGCGACGATCGACACAGGGCCGCGGAGAGCGCCGAACTTCCGGGCCGCGCGGCGGACCGTCTGACGGCCCTCGCCACCGAGCTGAACGCGCTGTCTCAGGATCGCAGGCAGACCACGGAACGCTCCCTCACCTGGCAGCAGGTCCACAGGCGATACACCTCGGCAGTCGCGTCGGCTCTCACCCTCGACGCAACGCTGAGCGGCGCCTCGGGCACGCTTCCGCCGTCGCCACTGGACCGGGCCCGCGAACTGCTCGCCCAGGAAGACGCCGTCCTGACCGCCGCCGACCTCACGGGAACGCTCGGCAGAGAAGAGCAACGGTCGTTCACGGGCACGGTGGCGGCACGGCGCCTCATGGCGCGCCTCGCCACGGAGGGCCTGTCCCACGACGCGGCCGCGGCCTGGCGCACGATCGCCAGGGGGAGGGCGTACACCGATGTGGGCGCCATGGAGAACGCGGTGAGTGCCGCCACCTCGGGCCGCGACGCGGCACGTGCCGCCCCGAATGGCCGCTGGCGGCCCTCTTACGAGGCTCTACGGCGCGGCCTGAGCGACTTCGAGCGTGACGTGGCCCCGGGAGCCGCACGTCACCACGGCCCCTACGTGTACGGAGTGCCGGCCTTCACGGGAGCGGCCCTCGGGCTCGGCTTCGTGGCGCTGGTGCTCTCCTCGATCGTCTTCGTACGGATTGCCCGCGGCCTGACCGGGGAGCTCACCACGCTGCGCGACGAGGCACTCGACATGGCCCGGCGTGAACTTCCCGAGACGCTGAGAGAACCCCACCCGGGACGGCAGGACGACGCTCCCGAAGAGGCCGACGACGACTCCCGGGAGGCGCCCGCCGCCGACGAGATCACCCAGGTCCGGGCGGCGCTGGAGAGCGTGCGCCGGGCAGTGCGGGACGCAGCCGTGGAGCGCGCCGGACTGGCCGACGGCGTCAACGGCGTCTTCGTGAACCTCGCCCGCCGCAACCAGGTACTCCTCCACCGCCAGCTCGCCCTTCTGGACAGCATGGAGCGCCGTTCGCAGGAGCCGGCCGAACTCGGCGACCTCTTCCGGCTCGACCATCTCACCACCCGTATGCGACGACACGCGGAGAGCCTGATCATCCTGTCCGGTGCCGCCCCGGGACGGGCTTGGCGGTCGCCGGTACCGCTCACTGATGTCGTGCGGGCCGCGGTGTCGGAGATCGAGGACTACGCGCGCATCGAAGTGCGGCGCCTCCCCACCGGAGCGGTACCGGGCAACGTGGTCGCCGATCTCACCCACTTACTGGCCGAGCTCATCGAGAACGCCGCGCAGTTCTCACCCCCGCACACCAAGGTGCGGGTGCACGGCGAACAGGTCGGCACCGGCCACGTACTGGAGATCGAGGACCGCGGACTCGGCATGGCCGAAGAAGAGCTGGCCGAGGCCAATCAGCGTATTGCGCAGACCGAAGCGACCGCCCCTCCCGACGGCGAACGGCTGGGGCTCTTCGTGGTGAGCCGGCTGGCCTCCCGGTACGACGTACGCGTCGTGCTGCGCCCTTCGGTGTACGGCGGCACTACGGCGGTGGTTCTGCTGCCGGACGCCCTCGTGCGCGAGGCCCGGCCCCCGGCACGCACCACCTTCGACCCCGGGCCGGCCCTCGACGTGCCACTGGAGCGCGTACGGGCGCATGTCGGACGCCGGGCCGACCGCGCACTGGAGCCACCGCCGAACGAGGCTGCTGCCTCCCCGCCCGCCGGTCCGGACGGCCTTCCGCGCCGCATACGACAGCACAGCCTGGCCGCGCGACTGCGTGAGCCGCCTCCTGCGGAGCGCGACACGCTGCCCGAGGAGAGCCCAGCCGTCTCCCCGGAGCAGGCGCGTAGCCGGATGACCGCCTATCGCGAGGGCTGGGCACGCGGCTCCAGGAAGGGAGAACCCTGATGGACGAGGAACGAACGAGTCGCAGGCCAACGACCCCGAGGGGCTGTCTCGGCCGGTTGCTGGACGACCTGACGGCCCGGGCGCCGGAGATCCGGCACGCCGTGGTGCTCAACGATGACGGCCTGGTCGCCGGGGCCTCCAGCTCGCTGCTACGCGAGGACGCCGACCACCTGGCGGCCGTGGCCTCCGGGTTCCACAGCCTCGCCAGGGGTACGGGTCGGCACTTCTCCTCCGGAGAGCTGCGCCAGACGATGGTGGAGATGGAAGGCGGCTTCCTGTTCGTCGCCGCGGTCGGGGACGGCGCATGCCTGGCGGTGCTCAGTTCACCGGCCGCCGACATCGGGCTGGTCGCCTACGAGACGGCGTCCCTTGTCCGCTGCGTGGCGGAACACCTGTACACCGCGTCGCACATCACCACATGAGACGAGCGACAGCCGCCACGGGTGCGGCGACTGTGATCCATTTCACCGAATCACGCCGCACCGTGACACGAGAGGGGTTACGGTCCTGCCGTGACTCCGGGGGACGTTGCGACGGCCCACCGGCCGCTCCACCGCAGCCGGCCGGTCCCGGCGCACGCCGAACCCCGGCACCCCTGAACGCGTCCACCCTCACCTGCGCGCTCTCCTGACGCGCATCGCTTCCTGGAGGACAGTACCGATGAGTTCCGTGGGCTCCGCGCACTCCGAAACGGTGCGGGACGAGGCCGACATGGCCTTGAAGATCCTGATAGCGGGCGGCTTCGGAGTCGGGAAGACGACCCTGGTCGGATCGGTCAGCGAAATCCGTCCCCTGCGGACGGAGGAGTACCTCAGCGAAGTGGGGGAGGCGGTCGACGACACCCGTGGTGTCGATTGCAAGGCCACCACCACGGTGGCGATGGACTTCGGCCGGATCACCATCAGACAGGGCCTGTCGCTGTACCTCTTCGGGACACCGGGACAGGACCGCTTCTGGTTCCTGTGGGACGACCTCTCCTCAGGCGCGCTGGGCGCCGTCGTCCTCGCCGACACCCGAAGACTGGCGGACTGCTTCCCGGCCGTGGACTATTTCGAGAACCGCCGAGTGCCGTTCCTCGTGGCCGTCAACTGCTTCCCCGGCGCCCGCGATTACGGCGCGGAGGACGTGTCACGAGCGCTGGACCTGGACAGCGGCACGCCCGTGGTGCTCTGCGACGCCCGGGACCGCGACTCCGGCAAGGAAGTCCTCATCCGGCTGGTCGAGCATGCGGGCCGGATGCACACGGCCCGCATGCTCGACACGGTGAGTCGACCCTAGACCTCGTGCCCTCTCGGGTTCAGTCTGCGATCTCCGCCAGCGCCACCGCCTTGTCGACATGGACCCGCACCAGCAGTTCCCCGGGCACGCCGTTGCGTGCCCCGTACTGCTCGGCGCGGTCCTCGCCCATGTAACGCGCGGCGATTCGTGTCGCCCAGGCGCGCACGTCCGGCAGCTCCTCGCTCACCTGCGCCCGCCCCTCGATCACGACGAAGTCGAACGGCGGCCGGTCGTCGTCCACGCACAGCGCCACGCGGCCGTCCCGCATCAGATTCCTCCCCTTCACCGTCTCTGCTCCGGTGTTGAACACCACGTCGTCGCCGTCCAGCAGGAACCACACAGGAGCGAGGTGCGGCCTGCCGTCAGCCCGTACGGTCGCCAGCTTGCCCGTGCGGGTGCCGGCGGAGACGAACGCCTGCCACTCGTCCTTGGTCATCTTTCGCGCCATGGGGCCATCCTGCGATATCCGGCCGCCGAGCGGCAGGAGGACACGGGCCGACCTGTGTGGGCCGCTTGCCGAGACGGCAGAGGTGAGCGAGGCTGGCACAGCGGTACGCGACAGATGATGCCGCATGCCAGTGGATGGCACGGTGTTACGGGGAGGAAGCGGGCATGGCACTGAGCAGCGGACTGGACTGGCTGTTGGACGACCTGACACGACGCGTCGAACAGGTACGGCACGCTCTCGTGCTCTCCAACGACGGCTTGGTCACGGGGGCGAGCGAGGGGCTGGTGCGGGAGGACGCCGAGCATCTGGCCGCGGTCGCCTCCGGGTTGCACAGCCTGGCCAAGGGTTCCGGGCAGCAGTTCCGGGCGGGCCGGGTGCGGCAGACCATGGTCGAATTCGACGACGGTGTGCTGTTCGTGACGGCGGCGGGCGACGGCAGTTGCCTGTGCGTGCTGGCCGAAGCCGATTCCGACCTGGGACAGATCGCGTACGAAATGACGCTGTTGGTCAACCGGGTCGGTGAGCACCTCGCCGTGGCGGCGCGGCAGCCGGAAAGTTATCCACAGGTCTGAGGCGGGGGTTGACCCGCTGTCGCACTCCGCGGCTACAGTCGTGACTGTCAGTAATTGGACTGTAGCGGGGGAGAAAAGACATGACCGCGAGGTATGAGTGCTCGGAAACGCTCGCGATGGGGCGGGCGGCCCGGGAGTTGGAGCTGAAAACAGGCGAGTTCGAGCTCGCCGTGCAGCTCGACGAGGTGAGTACGGTGCCGCCCGGGCCGGGCGCCGCGCCCGGCCGGCGGCGGGTGCCGGCGTCTGAGGTCGCGCGGCTGCAGGGAGAGAGGGGATACCCGGATGCGCTGCGTGAGCGGATCCGGGTCGTCGGCGCGACGGAGGGCGCCGAGCTGATGGGCATCGCGCCCGGTCGGTTCCTGCGGCTTGCCCGGGCAGGTTGCTTCGGCCCTGTCCGCTTTTATGTGAATCGCTACGGCGCGATCGTCTGGCAGTACCTGGCGGCCGAGCTGTCGGCGTTCGCCGGCAAGGAGTGCGGCCTCATCCACGGCCCCACGCCGCCGCCCATGCGGGCGATGCTCTCGTCCGGCCAGGACTGGCGGGGCAGGCTGTGGCGGAGCCGGCGAGTGGCGCAACTCGTCACGGACGCGGACGGCGCCTGGGCGGTGTCGGCTGCGATCGCCGCCGTGCTTCCGCCGGAGGAGCTGGCCTCGCTGGTGCGCGACCCGGCCGAGCGGGTCTGGCTGCGCAAGCTCAGGCCCTGCCTCTCCTCGGCCGGAGCGAACACGACCCGCACCCGCGAGGCCGTGGAACGGGTCGAGACGGCGGAGGACTTCGACGAGGTGATGTGGTATCGCATCAGCCTCTCCCGGCAACTCGACGCCGCCCGCCTGGAACACCCGGCCCCGGCCATGCGCCTATCCGGCGCGAGGGCCGGAGCGGAGGGGACGGCGGCTCCCGCGGACGCCACCGACTCTGCGGACGGCTCGGGAGGCGTGGATTTCGGCGAGCTCGCGCAGACCGGAGCGAATTTCGCCGAAGGCAAAGAGTCCGCTGATACCGGAAGCCCCGTAAAGACGAAGGCCTTCGCAGCGGCCAAGGCTCCCGCCAACGCCAAGGCCCCCACCAAGGTCAAGGCTCCCGCCGGGACCGACGATTCCGCAGAGGCAGAGGCAGAGGCAGAGGCAGAGGCAGAGGCAGAGGCAGAGGCAGAGGCAGAGGCAGAGGCCAGGGCCCAGGCGCCCGCAGTCAGCGGCGATACCCGAGGCCTCCCGGCTCCCGCCGCCGTTCCTTCACCCCGGGCTCGTCTCATCCGGGCCCGCACGGGACCCGGCGCCGCCACCGCATCCCGCGCCCTTCCCAGGGCGACAGCCACCGGCGGCGGTACCGCGCGGCCCGGCGCGTTCCTGACCCGCCGGGCCCGAGCTTCCGCCGGTCGGGCCCGGCCTCAGTCGCCCAGCTTCCGGAAGAGCCCTTCCTGGACCACCGATACGAGCAGCTTGCCCTCACGGTCGTAGATCCGGCCGCGGGCCAGGCCCCGGGCGCCCGTCGCGATGGGGGACTCCTGGTCGTAGAGGAACCACTCATCGGCACGGAACGGCCGGTGGAACCACATCGCATGGTCGAGGGACGCCATGTCGAAGCCGCGCGGACCCCACAGCGGCTCGATGGGAATCCGCACCGCATCCAGCAGCGTCATGTCACTGGCGTAGGTCAGCGCGCAGGTGTGGACGAGCGGGTCGTCACCCAGCGGCCCGACCGCCCGCATCCACACGGCACTGCGCGGCTCTGCTCCCTCGATCTCCTCCGGCCGCCACCGCAGCCGGTCGACGTAGCGAATGTCGAAGGGCTGGCGACGGGCCATGCGTTCCAGCGCCTCGGGCAGCCCGCCCAGGTGCTCGCGGACCTCTTCGGAGACCGTCGGCAGTTCCTCGGGGGCCGGCACCGCCCGGCCGATCGGAAGCTGATGCTCGAACCCCGGTTCGGGCTTGTGAAAGGAGGCGGTCAGATTGAAGATCGTGCGCCCCTGCTGGACGGCCACGACCCGGCGCGTGGTGAAGGAACGCCCGTCCCGCACCCGCTCCACCTGGTACACGATGGGCACCCCCGGCCGGCCCGGCCGAAGGAAGTACGCGTGCAGCGAGTGCACCGGGCGGTCGCCCTCCGTGGTCCGCCCGGCGGCCACCAGCGCTTGCCCGGCGACCTGGCCGCCGAAGACACGCTGCAGGGATTCCTCGGGGCTGCGGCCGCGGAAGATGTTCACCTCGATCTGTTCCAGATCGAGCAGGTCCACCAGCTTTTCCGCCGGACTGGTCATCTACGGGTGCCCTTCGTCGGTGTCGGGGAGCGGTCGGAACGGAGGCCTTCGGTCGGGACCGTGCGGGCTCCGGCGGCCGGTCGTGAGCGAGCGCCCACGACCGGGGCCGGGCAGGTCGTCATGGTCAGAGTTGGCCCACGGAGGTGACTCGCACGACCGCGCGGCCCTCTTCGTCGGAGGCGGCGAGGTCCACCTCGGCGGAGATGCCCCAGTCGTGGTCGCTGTTCGGGTCGGCGAAGGTCTGGCGCACGCGCCACAGGCCGTGCTCCGCGTCCTCCTCGATCTGCAGGAGCTTGGGTCCGCGGGCGTCCGGGCCGGTGCCCAGGTCGTCGTACTCGTCCCAGTAGGCGTCCATCGCGTCCGCCCAGGCGTCCTCGTCCCACCCGGAGTCGGCGTCCATCTCGCCGAGCTCCTCCACCTTGTCCAGCGCTGCGAGCTCCACCCGCCGGAACATCGCGTTGCGGACGAGCACCCGGAAGGCCCGGACGTTCTTGGTGACCGGCTTGACCTCGTCCGCGTGCTCCATGGCCTCTTCGGCCGTCTCCTCCTCGGGGTTGGCGAGCTGTTCCCACTCGTCCAGGAGGCTGGAGTCGACCTGGCGGACCATCTCGCCGAGCCAGGCGATGATGTCCTCGAAGTCCTCGGACTTCAGGTCGTCGGGCACGGTGTGATCCAGGGCCTTGTACGCGCTCGCGAGGTAGCGCAGCACGATGCCCTCGGTGCGGGCGAGCTCGTAGAAGGAGACGAACTCCGTGAACGTCATGGCCCGCTCGTACATGTCGCGGATGACCGACTTGGGCGACAGCGGGTGGTCGCCGACCCAGGGGTGACTGTGGCGGTAGAGACCGTAGGCGTGGGAGAGCAGCTCCTCCAACGGCTTCGGGTACTCGACGTCCATGAGCCGCTCCATGCGGTCCTCGTACTCGACGCCGTCGGCCTTCATCTGGGCGACCGCTTCGCCCTTGGCCTTGTTCTGCTGGGCGGCCAGGATCTGCCGAGGGTCGTCCAGGGTGGACTCCACGACGGAGACCATGTCCAGCGCGTAGGAGGGCGACTCGGGGTCGAGCAGGTCGAAGGCGGCGAGCGCGAAGGTGGACAGCGGCTGGTTGAGCGCGAAGTCCTGCTGGAGGTCGACGGTGAGGCGGACGATCCGGCCCTCGGCGTCCGGCTCGTCCAGGCGCTCCACGATCCCGCCGTCCAGCAGGGAGCGGTAGATCGCGATGGCCCGCCGGATGTGCCGCAGCTGGTTCTTGCGCGACTCGTGGTTGTCCTCCAGCAGCCGGCGCATGGCCTCGAAGGCGTTGCCGGGCCGGGCGATCACGGAGAGCAGCATCGCGTGGGTGACGCGGAAGCGGGAGGTCAGCGGCTCCGGCTCGGAGGCGATGAGCTTCTCGAAGGTGTTCTGTCCCCAGTTGACGAAGCCCTCGGGCGCCTTCTTGCGGACGACCTTGCGGCGCTTCTTGGGGTCGTCGCCGGCCTTGGCGAGTGCCTTCTCGTTCTCGATGACGTGCTCGGGCGCCTGGGCGACGACGAAGCCGGCGGTGTCGAAGCCGGCCCGTCCGGCTCGGCCGGCGATCTGGTGGAACTCCCGGGCCCGCAGGGTGCGCACCCGGTTTCCGTCGTACTTCGTGAGCGCGGTGAACAGCACGGTACGAATCGGTACATTGACCCCCACGCCGAGGGTGTCCGTGCCGCAGATCACCTTGAGCAGGCCGGCCTGGGCCAGCTTCTCCACCAGCCGTCGGTACTTCGGCAGCATGCCAGCGTGGTGCACGCCGATTCCGTGGCGCACGTAGCGCGAGAGGTTCTGTCCGAACTTGGTGGTGAACCGGAAATTACCGATCAGCTTGGCGATCTCGTCCTTCTCGGCCCGCGTGCACATGTTGATGCTCATCAGGGCCTGCGCCCGTTCCACGGCCGCGGCCTGCGTGAAGTGCACGATGTAGACCGGCGCCTGATGTGTTTCGAGAAGCTCGGTCAGCGTCTCCGTCATCGGCGTCGTGCGGTACTCGTACGACAGCGGTACGGGCCGCGTCGCGGAGCGTACGACCGAGGTCGGCTTGCCGGTGCGCCGCGTCAGGTCCTTCTCGAACATCGCGACGTCTCCGAGCGTCGCCGACATCAGGATGAACTGCGCCTGCGGCAGTTCCAGCAGCGGAATCTGCCAGGCCCAGCCGCGGTCGGGCTCGGCGTAGAAGTGGAACTCGTCCATGACGACCTGGCCGATGTCGGCGTCCTTGCCGTCCCGCAGCGCGATCGAGGCGAGTACCTCGGCGGTGCAGCAGATGACGGGGGCATCGGCGTTCACGGAGGCGTCGCCGGTGAGCATGCCGACGTTCTCGGTGCCGAACAGCTTGCACAGGTCGAAGAACTTCTCCGAGACCAGTGCCTTGATGGGGGCGGTGTAGAAGGTGACCTGGTCGTTGGCCAGGGCGGTGAAGTGCGCGCCCGCCGCGACCAGGCTCTTGCCGGAGCCGGTGGGGGTGGACAGGATGACGTTCGCCCCCGAGACCACCTCGATCAGTGCCTCCTCCTGGGCAGGGTAGAGCGAGATGCCCTGCTCCTCGGCCCAGGTCGAAAAGGCTTCGAAGAGGGCATCGGGGTCGGCGTCGTTCGGGAGATGATCGATGAGGGTCACGCCCCCATACTGCCTTCCCCGACCCCGGAAGCGGGAACCGGCGGGTCCTACAGTGATCATCTGACGCTACGCTGTGTCGCCGACCACGCGTCAGCTCCGCGACGCCCGGTGCCGCGATGCCCAGTGCCGGCGGCACGAGGCCGGGGAGCATCGGCGCGAGAACAGAAACGACAAGGGGTGGGGAACAACCATGATGGGACCGGCGCACTCGCTGTCCGGGGCCGCGGCCTGGCTGGGGGTGGGCGCGGCGGCCGGTGCCCTGGGGCACCCGATGCCCTGGCCGGTGGTCGTCGTCGGCGCGCTGATCTGTGCCGGTGCGGCCCTCGCCCCCGATCTGGACCACAAGGCGGCCACGATCTCCCGTGCCTTCGGTCCGCTGTCGCGGGGGCTCTGCGAGGTCGTCGACAACATCTCGCACGCCGTCTACAAGGCCACTCGGATGAAGGGGGACGCACGCCGGTCCGGTGGTCACCGCACCTTGACCCACACCTGGCTGTGGGCGGTCCTCGTCGGGGCCGGCATGTCGGTGCTGGCGGTACAGGGCGGCCGCTGGGCGGTGCTCGGCATCCTCTTCGTGCACATGGTGCTCGCCATCGAGGGGCTGCTGTGGCGGGCGGCGCGAGTCTCCAGCGACGTGCTGGTGTGGCTGCTGGGCGCAGCCTCGGCATGGATCCTCGCCGGCGTCCTGGACCAGCCGGGGAACGGCTCGCACTGGCTGTTCACCGAGCCGGGCCAGGCGTACCTGTGGTTGGGCCTGCCGATCGTCCTGGGTGCGCTGGTGCACGACATCGGCGACGCGCTGACCGTCTCGGGCTGCCCGATCATGTGGCCCATCCCGATCGGCCGCAAGCGCTGGTACCCGGTCGGCCCGCCCAAGGGCATGCGCTTCCGTGCGGGCAGCTGGGTGGAGCTGAAGGTTCTGATGCCGATCTTCACCCTTCTCGGCGGCATAGGCGGCCTGACGGCCCTCGGGTTCCTCTAGGTCGTTTCTGATGGCTCTTGTCAGCAGGGTGGACCAGGCCGTGGTGAGGGCATGCGTCCGGCATGGTGCGACGACATGAACTGAGCGACGCGCAG
>NZ_JOFQ01000009.1 GCF_000718305.1 Streptomyces niger | reverse complement strand
CGGCAGGCTGATGAAGTCGCCCTTCTCGTTGATCCCGGAGAAGTCGACGATCTGCTGATAGCGCTCGCGCACCTGGTCCCGCGACATGCCCATGGCCAGGCCGCCCAGGATGACGTTGCGCTCGCCGGTCAGGTCGTTCATCAGCGCCGCGTTCACCCCCAGCAGCGAGGGCTGGCCGTGGGTGTAGACATGACCGCGCTCGGCCGGCAGCAGCCCCGCCACCGCCTTGAGCAGGGTGGACTTGCCCGAGCCGTTAGTGCCGATCAGGCCGATGGACTCGCCCCGGTAGGCGGTGAAGGTCACGCCCTTGACCGCGTGCACCTCACGCACGCCCGTGGAGGGCTTGCGGCGGACGATGCGGTTCAGCGCCGCGGTGGCACTGCCCCGCCCCGCGCCGGTGCCGTAAACCCGGTACACGATGTGCAGGTCATCGGCGATCACGGTGGGAACGCGCTCCTCGGCCGCCGCAGCCTCCTCCACCGTCGGCTGCTCCAGATCGGTGCTCTGCTGCTCAGCCACGGCCGTACCGCTCCTCCGCCTTCCAGAAGTACACGAAACCCACCAGGCCCATCACGACCGCCCAGCCCAGCGCCAACGCCCACACGTGCGTCGGGAGCTGCTTGTACGTGAACGAATCGATCAGGGCGAACCGCACCAGGTCGATGTAGACCGCGGCCGGATTCACCTCCAGCAGGAAGTGCACGAAGCCCGGGATGTGCTTGCTCTTCATGATGTGATCGATGCTGTACATCACGCCGGAGGCGTACATCCACGTCCGCAGGATGAACGGCATCAACTGGGCCAGGTCCGGGGTCTTGCTGCCCAGCCGCGCCATGATCATGGCCAGCCCGGTGTTGAAGACGAACTGCAGGCACAGCGCCGGGATCGCCAGCAGCCACGACCAGTACGGGGTCTGCCCGAACGCCAGCAGGATGACGACCAGTACGCCCATGGAGAACAGCAGCTGCTTGAGCTGCATCAGGCAGAACGAGATCGGCAGGCAGGCGCGCGGGAAGTGCAGCGCCCGGACCAGGCCGAGGTTGCCCGAGATGGCCCGCGTCCCCGCCAGCACCGAGCTCTGCGTGAACGTGAAGATGAAGACGCCCGTGACCAGGAACGGCACGAAGTCCGGCACGCCCCGGCTGGTGCCGAGCAGCAGGCCGAAGATCAAGTAGTAGACCAGCGCGTTCAACAGCGGCGTGGCCACCTGCCACACCTGGCCCAGCTTGGCCTGGCTGTACTGGGCGGTCAGCTTGGCGCTGGAGAACGCCGAGATGAAGTGGCGCCGCTGCCACAGCTGACGCACGTACGCCGGCAGGCTCGGCCGGGCGCCGCTCTGCGTCAGCCCGTACTTCTGGGCCAGCTGCACCGGCGTGAGCCCACCCTCGGGGGCCCGCTGGGCATTCATGGCGACCGCACTGTCGTGCCTGGTCTCGCTCACAGTTGACACTCTCGTCCTCAAGGTGCGCTGCCCGGAGTGAGGTGAGTACCCCGGGAGGCGCCGGATGCTGCTCTCGACCCGAGCTTGTCAGATGACCGGGGGCCGGCCCAGTCGGGTCAGTCGCCACACGGTACGCCACTTCATGGGACGCCTGGGGCCGCACGGCTTGGTCCAGCCCTCCCGGAAGCCGCCCAGCCAGGCCCGCAGCCCCGGCAGCGAGGGACGCCGCGCGAGCGTCAGCAGCAGCCAGACCCCGAGGTAGACCGGAACCAGCAGGGCAGGCAGGTTCCGGCGCGCCAGCCACACCCGATTGCGCGCCACCATCCGGTGGTACACGGCGTGCCGGGTGGGGGCCATGGTCGGGTGCAGCAGGACCATGTCCGCGCGGTAGTCGATCATCCAGCCCGCGTCCAGGGCCCGCCAGGCGAGGTCGGTCTCCTCGTGCGCGTAGAAGAAGTCGTCGGGCAACCCGCCGACCTCGTCGAAGACCTTCGTGCGGACCGCGTTGGCGCCGCCGAGGAAGGTCGTGACGCGGGAGGAGCGCAGCGGGTCGGACGCGCGCAGCCGCGGTACGTGGCGGCGCTGGGTCTCCCCGGTGTCCGGATCCGCGATACGGAAGCTGACGATCCCCAGCTTCGGGTCGCGGGCGAACGCCTCGCGGCACAGCTCCGCGGTGTCCATGTTCGCGAGCAGGCCGTCGTCGTCGAGGAAGAGCAGGACGTCCTTCTCCGACCCGCCGGGGCCGAACGCCTCGATTCCGACGTTCCGGCCCGCCGGGATGCCGACGTTCTCCGGCAGCTCCACGGTCCGTAGGGCCAGTCCGGAAACAGCAAGCTCCGGCAGCGGCGAGCCGTTGCCGACGACCACGACCTCGATCGCGTCGCCGTGCTGCTTGGCGACGGAGTCGAGGAGCGCACGCAGCTCGTCGGGGCGGTTGCCCATCGTGAGGACGACCGCGCCGAGCTTCAGGTTCTGAGAGTTCTGAGTCATTTGAGCCTGCTGGAAACCAGGATGGACACGAGGTGGAGCAGGGTCTGCACGAGCGCGATGCCGGCCAGGACCGCGACGCCGAGCCGCGAGAAGAACAGGTCTCCGCGGATCGTGTCGAGAATGGCCAGGACCAGGATCAGCAGGGACGCCTCGATGCCCAGGATGAGCCGGTGGAACTTCAGCGCTGCCGCCGCCTTGCGGGCCAGCGCCATGCCGGACGAGCGCGGCTCGGACGCCGCCTCCTTGACCGGCGGCTTCCCGGCCTGATGGCGGGCGACGCCGACGAGGTCGGTCTCCGACTTGATCAGGATCGCGCCGAGCGCCGCGAGGGTGCCGAGGAAGGCCCACAGCCAGTCGATCCGCCCGGCGCCCCACAGGTCGGCGGCGCGCAGGCCGAAGCCGACCAGCACGGCGGCGTCGCACAGGTAGGCGGCGACCCGGTCCAGGTAGACCCCGGACATCGAGTACTGCTTCTTCCAGCGGGCGACCTCGCCGTCGACGCAGTCGAGCAGCAGGTACATCTGCACCATGACCACGCCGAGCACGGCCCCCCACAGCCCCGGCACCAGGAGCGCCGGCGCTGCGAGGACGCCGAAGACGGTCATCAGGTAGGTCAGCTGGTTGGGCGTGACCCGGGTGTTCACCAGGTGCCGGTCGATGCGCAGCGAAATCTCGCGCATGTACAGGCGGCCGCCCCAGTGCTCACCGCTCCGCCGGTCCTTCACCCCTTCCGGGTGAACGACCGGCCGGAGTTCAGCTACCGATGGTTTTGGCATAGTCGGCGTATGCGTCCCTGATCTGGTCGGTGTTCAGATTGAGGTGCTCGAGGATCGTGTACCGGCCCGGCCGGGTCGTCGGGGCGTACTCCACGACCTGGACGAACTCGTCCACGGAGAAGCCGATCTCCGCCGGCAGGACGGGCAGCCCGTGCCGGCGCAGGACCTCCGCCATGAAAGCGGACTCCTCCTTCGCCCCGCGCAGGTGCATCGCGAAGGCCGCGCCCAGGCCGCACTGTTCGCCGTGGCTGGCGGCGCGCTTGGGGAAGAGCAGGTCGAACGCGTGGTTGATCTCGTGACAGGCGCCGGACGCCGGCCGGGAGTCGCCCGACACGGACATCGCGATGCCGGTGAGGACCAGCCCCTCGGCGAGTACCTGCAGGAAGCCGTCGTCGCCGACGCCGCCGGGGTGGCGCAGAACGGCCTCGCCGGCCTGGCGCGCCATGGCGGCCGCGAGACCGTCGATGTCCTCGCCGCGCTCGCGCGCCGCGAGCTCCCAGTCGCGGATCGCGGAGATGTTGGACAGCGCGTCGCCGATGCCGGAGCGGACGAAGCGGACCGGGGCCTCGCGGATCACGTCGAGGTCGATGACCACGGCTATCGGGTTCGGCACGCCGTACGAGCCGCGGCCCGCGTCGTTGTCGAGGGTCGCGACGGGCGAGCAGAGGCCGTCGTGCGACAGGTTCGTCGCGACGGCGACCAGCGGCAGGCCCACGCGCGCAGCGGCGAACTTGGCGCAGTCGATGATCTTGCCGCCGCCGAGGCCCACGACCGCGTCGTAGCGCCCCTTCTTCTTCATGGCGTCGGCGAGCTTGATGGCGTCGTCGAGCGTGCCGCCCCCCACCTCGAACCACTCGGCGCTGGGCAGCGCCGGCGCGAGCCGCTCACGCAGCACCGCGCCGGAGCCACCGCTGATGGCGATGGCGAGCTTGCCTGACGACGAGATCCGCTGGTCGGCGAGGACACCGGCCAGGTCGTCGAGCGCCCCCGGCCGGATGTCGACGACGACTGGCGAGGGGATGAGCCTCGTCAGTACTGGCATGCGATCTCACGGCCCTTCGCGAGGTCGTCGTGGTTGTCGATCTCGACCCACTTGACGTCGCCGATGGGCGCCACGTCGATCCGGAAGCCGCGGTTCACGAGCTCCTGGTAGCCGTGCTCGTAGAACTGCTGCGGGTCCGCCTCGAAGACGGTCTTGAGCGCGTCGGCCAGCTCGTCGGCGGCCTCGCCCTCGATGAGGGTCACGCCGATGTACTCGCCGGTCGCCTCGGCCGGGTCCATCAGCTTGGTGATCTTCGTCATGCCCTTGTCGGGGTCGACGACGACCTTCATCTCCTCGTCGGCCAGGTCCTTGACCGTGTCCAGCGCGAGGATGATCTTCTTGCCGTCGCCGCGCGCGGCGAGCAGGGTCTTCTCGACGGAGACCGGGTGCACGGTGTCGCCGTTGGCGAGGATCACGTCGTGCTTGATCGCGTCACGACCGCACCAGAGGGAGTAGGCGTTGTTCCACTCCTCGGCCTTGTCGTTGTCGATCAGCGTGAGCTTGAGGCCGTACTTCTGCTCCAGGGCCTCCTTGCGCTCGTACACGGCCTCCTTGCGGTAGCCGACGATGATCCCGACCTCGGTCAGGCCGATCTCGGCGAAGTTGCCGAGCGTGAGGTCGAGGATGGTCGTGTCGCCGTCGACCGGCACCAGGGCCTTGGGGAGGGTGTCGGTGTAGGGACGCAGACGCCGTCCGGCGCCGGCCGCCAGCACGAGGCCGATCATGCGGGTTCTCCTTCGTCGTGTACGGCGGGTGCATGGGAGGACACCCAGAAGCGGATGCTCTCGGTGAGCACCAGCAGCGCCAGGGCCCCCGCAAGGACCGTCAGCGCGATTGTGAAACCTGAGGTGGGCAGTGCGGCCGCGGCGAGCGCGACCACGAGGGCGCGGCCCTCGTGTCCGCCGGTCGCCCGCACCAGAGCGCGCGGAGGCGCGCCGCTGCCGCCGCGGATGCGGTACACCGTGTCGTAGTGATGGTAGGCGACCGCGGCCACCAGCCCGAATGCCGCCGGCAACGCTCCGTTCACCTCGGAACGGGCCGCAATCACCAGAATCGCGACGTATTCGCCGACACGGAAGAGCGGCGGCACGAGCCAGTCCAGCGCGCCCTTGAGAGGGCGGGCGACGGCAAGTCCGGAGAGTACGGCGTAGATCAGCGCGGCGACGCAGACCCAGGGGCTGCCCCAGCCGGCGAACGCGGCGGTGGCGATCATCACAGCGGCGCCGACGGCGGCGATCACGGGCGCGGCGAAGCCGGGGAGCTTGCGGGCCACGCCCCGGAAGGCGGCCGCGAAGCCCTCGGCGAGCGGTCCGGAGTCGGCAAGGTCGGCGAGCGCCTGTGCGGCCCGGTCGGTCCGGCGCGCGCGCCGGGTCAGCGAGCGCAGTACGCGGCCCGCGGTGGTGTAGCAGGCGGCCAGCGCGCAGCCGATGAGCAGCACCCAGAAGACGATGCGGGGCGTGGCGCAGGCCGTGAGGACCGCGATCAGGGCCCAGCGCTCGCCGATCGGCAGCACGATCATGCGGCGGGCCCACACGGTCCAGCCGACGCTGTCGAGCTTGTCGGAGAGCGCCGCGGTCGGGCTGGTGTTGGCGGTGGCGTCGTGGTTCGCCTCGTTGAAGGAGAAGTCCACGACGTGCCGGACCGTCTGCAGCACCATGGCGCCGAGCGCGAGGGCCCATACATCGTCATGGCCGCCGCCACGAGATGCGCCGAGCGCCAGGCCCGCGTAGTACGCGTACTCCTTGGCGCGGTCGAACGTCGCGTCGAGCCAGGCGCCCATCGTCGAGTACTGCAGGGAGTAGCGGGCGAGCTGCCCGTCGGTGCAGTCCAGGACGAAGGAGAAGAGGAGGAGCAGGCCGGCGGCGATGAAGCCGAGGCGGTCGCCGGTGGCCGCGCAGCCCGCCGCGATCAGCGCGGTGAGCAGCGACGCGGTGGTGACCTGGTTCGGGGTGAGACCACGCCGCGCGCACCAGCGGGCGATGTACCGGGAGTACGGGCTGATGCAGTACGTGGTGAAGAAACCGTCGCGCGACTTCACGGCGGTCCGCAGGCGTACGGCCTCGTCGTCCACGGCGCTCACGGCGGCCCGCGCCTCGTGGCGCTGCTGTGCGCCGGAGGGGACGGAGGCGACCAGCGAGCCGAGCTCGGGTCGGTGCACCGATACGCCCTCGGCGTCCAGCGCGTCGGCGACGGCGTCCGGAAGCCCGTCGGCGGCGTCCGCCGTGGCGAGCGCGCGGGAGAGCGCGGTGCGCGCCTCGGGCTGCGCGGTCAGTGCGCCGGTGACGGCCGCGGCCGGGAAGCGGGGGTCGGTCAGGGCCAGGCGGAGGCTGTGCAGGTGGCCGACGAACCTGGCGTCGACCAGCGCGACCCGGCGGCCCGCGGGGACCTCCGCCAGCAGCCGGGCCGCATCGGCGGCGTCAACGGCGCTGCGGACATCGAAGCCCAGCTCGCGCAGGTCGCCTTCGAGCGGCGACCCGGCGACCGGCGCACCGGTGAGGATTGCGGTCGACAGACGAATTCACTCCCTGAATGCTGGCAAGGCCGCCGGCCGGTCCGCATTCGGTACGAACTACCCGGGCAGCAGTCGTGGCACACCTCGGGCCCCGGAGGGGTCGGTGGCACGTCGGCAGAGGTTAGCGGATCGCCGGATGCGGCCGTTCACCACGCATTCACCGCCCGGTGGCCGACCGGCGGTGGCGTCTGCCGCGATCATCATGGTCGATCTTGCCGTCGATGAACAACTGCGGCCCTGGTTAGGGTGCCGGTTATGACATGGCTGATCACAGGTGGGACGGGTTATATCGGCGCGCATGTGGCGAGGGCCATGGTGGCGGCGGGCGAGCGGGTCGTCGTGCTCGACGACGTCTCCAGCGGATTCCCCGAGCGGCTGCCCGCCGGGGTGCCTCTGGTGCGCGCTTCGGTACAGGACCGTGACGTGGTGGACGCCACGCTCGCGGAGCACGGCGTGACCGGCGTCATCCACCTCGCCGCGAAGAAGCAGGTCGGTGAGTCGGTGGAGCAGCCGCTGACGTATTACAGGGAGAACGTGCACGGGCTGACCGTGCTGCTGGAGGCGGTGGCCGCGGCCGGCGTGCGCCGCTTCGTCCTCTCCTCGTCGGCGGCGGTGTACGGCATGCCGGACGTCGACCTCGTCACCGAGGACACGCCGTGCGTGCCGATGAACCCCTACGGCGAGACCAAGCTCGCCGGCGAGTGGCTGGTGCGTGCCACGGGGCGGGCGCACGGCATCTCCACGGCGTGCCTGCGCTACTTCAACGTGGCGGGCGCCGCGGCGCCGGAGCTGGCGGACGTCGGGGTCTTCAACATCATTCCGATGATGTTCGAGAAGGTCACCGCGGGCGAACCGCCGCTGATCTTCGGCGACGACTACGACACCCCCGACGGCACCTGCGTCCGGGACTACATCCACGTCGAGGACCTGGCCGACGCGCACCTCGCCGCGGCGCGGTGGCTCACGGCCCAGGACGGTTCCCGGGACCTCACGCTCAACGTCGGGACCGGTCAGGGCGTCTCCGTACGGGAAATGGCCGACCTGGTGCTCGGGGTCAGCGGCCGCCGTGACCTGACGCCCGTCGTCGAGCCGCGGCGGGCCGGTGACCCGGCGCGGGTGGTCGCCTCGTGCGAGCGGGCGACCCGGGAGCTGGGCTGGCGCGCCCGGCACGGCATCGACGCGATGGTCGGCTCGGCCTGGGAGGGCTGGTGCCGGCGCCATCCGGAGGCCCGAGGGGTCGCTGGGGAGGGCGCACGGTCGGCTTGAGACGGCGCATAACGATTGCTACGCGCCGCCTGTTCTGCCACGCCGCACACGGTGCGCCACTGTGCCACTGATACGGGCGCTACTAGGGCAGACTGAACATCGAGGACCGACCGAGAAGGATGGGCATGCCGATCACACCTGCCAACGGACAGACCGCAGGAACCGCGGCGATGGCCGCGCCGGACACGGCCGCGGAGCCGATCATGCTGGAGCTGGTGGACGAGGACGGTAGAACGATCGGTACGGCGGAGAAGCTCGCCGCCCATCAGGACCCCGGGCAGCTGCACCGCGCGTTCTCCGTCTTCCTCTTCGACGAGCAGGGCCGACTGCTGCTGCAGCGCCGGGCGCTGGGGAAGTACCACTCCCCCGGGGTGTGGTCCAACACCGCCTGCGGCCATCCGTATCCGGGCGAGAAGCCGTTCGCGGCGGCGGCCCGGCGCACCGCCGAGGAGCTGGGTGTCGCCCCGTCGCTCCTCGGTGAGGCCGGCACGGTGCGCTACAACCACCCGGACCCGGAGTCCGGGCTGGTCGAGCAGGAGTACAACCACCTCTTCGTGGGCCTGGTCCGGGACACCCCGGAGCCGGACCCCGAGGAGGTCGGCGAGTACGCCTTCGTGACGCCGGACGACCTGGTCCGGCGTCACGCCGAGGCCCCCTTCTCGGTGTGGTTCATGACCGTCCTGGACGCGGCGCGTCCGGCGATCCGTGAGCTCACAGGGACGACGGCGGGCTGGTAGGCGTCGGCACCTGGGCGAGCGGCAGTTCGGCCCATACGACCTTGCCGCCGCTCGCCGTGTGCTCCACCCCGCACTTCCCGCCGGCCTCGGCAGTCAGCATCTTGATCAGCCAGAGGCCACGGCCGCCGAGGTCTTCCTCGTCGGCCTCCATCGCCTTGGGGCGGTACGGGTGGTTGTCCTCGACGGCGATCCGTACCCAGTCCGCGCCGACCGCCAGCTCGACGACGATCTGCGGGGAGAGCAGGGCTGCGTGCTGCACCGCATTGGTGACCAGCTCGGAAGTGATCAGCAGCAGGCCGTCCACGATGTCGGGCCCCGCGGGCACGTGCTGGTCGCCGAGCAGATCCCGTACCGCGTGCCGCGCCTGTGGCACCGAGGCCTCCAGTGCCGGAGCGGTGAACCTCCAGACACCTGCGTACGCGAGCGGGGCCGTCAGCTCCTCGGGGGGTTCTGCTGGGGGTCCGGAAGGCATCCTCACCCTTCGAGTGTTGGGAATCCCACCGTCCGGACTGGTCTGCTGACAAAAAGTCAGCACCTATCGACAGCTTCTGAACGCTTTTCTGCGCGTCGATCATCCGGGAGATCGACTCTGACCCTTTTGTTCTCGTTTGAAGAACTGCCAGGAAGGGACGCGTTTCTCCCGCTTCGCCCCGCACCGGCCGGAGCCTCGCCTCCGGACACCGGTCGCGCGCACGCCGAAGGCCCCTTCCTGTGAGGAAGGGGCCTTCGGCACGCACTGTTGCGTCAGTAGCGGAGACAGGATTTGAACCTGCGACCTCTGGGTTATGAGCCCAGCGAGCTACCGAGCTGCTCCACCCCGCGTCGGTGAACACCACCTTACGGGTTCCGCCCTGCAGGGCCAAATCCATTACCGGCCGCCCGGCGGTCAGCGCTCCGCGACCCGGCCGTCCGCGACCTCGATCCGCCGCGTGGTGTGCACCGCCTCCAGCAGCCGCCGGTCGTGGCTGACCAGCAGCAGCGTGCCGTTGTACGACGCGAGCGCGGACTCCAGCTGCTCGATCGCCGGCAGGTCGAGGTGGTTGGTCGGCTCGTCCAGGACGAGGAGGTTCACGCCGCGGCCCTGCAGGAGGGCGAGCGCCGCCCGGGTCCGCTCCCCCGGCGACAGCGTGGCCACCGGCCGCAGGACGTGGCCGGCCTTCAGCCCGAACTTGGCCAGCAGCGTCC
The DNA here is from genome assembly GCF_000718305.1 of Streptomyces niger. Lineage (GTDB taxonomy): Bacteria > Actinomycetota > Actinomycetes > Streptomycetales > Streptomycetaceae > Streptomyces > Streptomyces niger. The sequence continues at coordinate 213,190 of NZ_JOFQ01000009.1, read as the reverse complement.
GCACGTCCGCCGGCGCCATCTCGGGGACGGAGCGCCGGAACGCGTCCACGAGCGGTTCGCCGGCCGCGTCCGGGTGCTGGAAGAGCTGGCCACGGGCCTGCTCGATCTCCCCGACCACCACGCCGGGCCCCAGGTACGCCTCGCCCTCGTCCAGCGGGAGCCGGCCGAGCAGCGCGCCGAGGAGGGTGGACTTGCCGGAGCCGTTCGGGCCGGTGATCGCGACCCGGTCCGCCCAGTCGATCTGCAGGTCCACCGGGCCGAAGCGGAAGTCCCCGCGGGCCAGCCGTGCGCCGCGCAGCGTGGCGACCACGGCGCCGGAGCGCGGCGCCGCCGCGATCTCCATGCGCAGCTCCCACTCCTTGCGCGGCTCCTCGACGACGTCCAGCCGCTCGATCATGCGCTGCGTCTGCTTGGCCTTGGCGGCCTGCTTCTCGGTGGCCTCCACCCGGCCCTTACGGCCGATCTTGTCGTTGTCGGGGGCCTTCCGGCGGGCGTTCTTGACGCCCTTCTCCATCCAGTTGCGCTGGAGGTGGGCGCGCGCTTCGAGGGACGCCTTGGTCTCGGCGTACTCCTCGTACTCCTCGCGCGCGTGCCGCCGGGCCCGCTCGCGCTCCTCCAGATACGCCCCGTACCCGCCGCCGTAGGTGTTCACCTGCTGCTGCGCGAGGTCCAGCTCCACGACCCGGTCGACGGTCCGGGTCAGGAACTCGCGGTCGTGGCTGACCAGCACGGTCCCGGCCCGCAGCCCGGTCACGAACCGCTCCAGCCGCTCCAGGCCGTCCAGGTCCAGGTCGTTGGTCGGCTCGTCCAGCAGAAAAACGTCGTACCGGGAGAGGAGCAGGGACGCGAGCGAGGCGCGGGCCGCCTGGCCGCCCGAGAGGGAGGTCATCAACTGGTCGAGGCCGACCGCCAGGCCCAGTTGGGCCGCGGTCTCCTCGGCCCGTTCGTCCAGGTCGGCGGCGCCGAGTGCGAGCCAGCGCTCCAGGGCGACGGCGTACGCGTCGTCGGCGCCCGGCTTCTCCTCGACCAGCGCCTGGGTGGCCTCGTCCAGGGCGAGCTGCGCGGCGGCGACGCCGGTGCGGCGGGCGAGGAAGGCGCGGACCGACTCCCCGGCCCGGCGCTCGGGCTCCTGCGGGAGGTGACCGACGGTGGCGGTGACAGGGCTCAGCCGCAGCTCACCTTCCTGCGGGGTGTCCAGGCCGGCGAACAGCCGGAGCAGCGTGGACTTCCCCGCGCCGTTGGCACCGACCAGCCCGATCACTTCACCCGGCGCGACGACGAGGTCGAGCCCGGAGAACAGGGTCCGGTCGCCGTGCCCGGCGGCGAGCTTCTTGGCGACGAGAGTGGCAGACATCAGACGCTGATCGTAGCCGCGCCGCTACCGAACAGGCGCGCCATTTCCTGCCGCCCGACGCCGGCGGGGCCGCGGCCCGACACACGCGGACCCGAGCGGCCGCACCCCGGCGACGGTCCCGGCGCGGAAGCCGGGAAGCGCGCGGCTCCGGAGTCCCGGCACGGGAACCACAAAGCGCGCGGCTCCGGAGTCCCGGCACGGGAACCGCAAAGCGCGCCGCTCCACAGTCCCGGCGCGGGAACCGCAAAGCGCGCGGCTCCGGAGTCCCGACGCGGGAACCGCAAAACGCGCCGCTCCCCAATCCCGGCACGGGAACCGCAAAACGCGCCGCTCCCCAACCCCGGCACGAAAGCCGGAAGGCGCGCCGCTCCGCAGGTCCGGCGTGCGGGACCGCCCCGCCCCGTAACGCTGTGATCGCGGTCTCTCCCACGGGACGCGGGGCGGGGGTCGGCTCTACGATCCGCAGCATGAACCCAGGGCTCAGCACGCGTGTCAGCGGCGGCACCGCGACCGTCACGATCAGCAATCCCGCCAAGCGGAACGCCATGACGGCCGACATGTGGCGGGCGGTGCCGGAGCTGGTGGAGCGGCTGGCCGCGGACCGGTCCGTGCGCGTACTGGTGCTGACCGGCGAGGGCAGCACCTTCTGCGCGGGGGCCGACATCGGGTCGCTGCGCGAGTCGGGGGACGAGAACCGCGGGCTCGCGCTGGCCGCCGAGGAGGCGCTCGCGGCCTTCCCCAAGCCTTCGCTGGCCGCGGTCCGCGGCCACTGCGTGGGCGGCGGCAGCCAGCTCGCGGCCGCCTGTGACCTGCGGTTCGCCGAGGAGGGTGCGCTCTTCGGCATCACCCCGGCGAAGCTGGGGATCGTCTACCCGGCCGCCTCCACCGAGCGGCTCGTCCGGCTCGTGGGCCCGGCGACCGCCAAGTACCTCCTCTTCTCAGGGGAGTTGATCGACTGCGCGCGGGCGCTGCGGTCCGGGCTGGTGGACGAGGTGCTCCCGGAGGGTGAGCTGGACAAGCGGGTCGCGGACTTCTCGGCGCTCCTGGCGAGCCGGTCGCAGCTGACCCAGGCGGCGGCGAAGGAGTTCGCCGACGGGCCGGCGGACGCCGGGCGGAGCGCGTACTGGGAGGCGCAGGCGCGCGGCAGCGGCGACACGGCGGAGGGCGTCGCCGCCTTCCTGGAGCGCCGGGCGCCGCGCTTCGAGTGGACGGTGTGAGCCGGGCTCCTGCCGGCGGGGGGACTCATCCGAAGGCGACCCGCTCCTGCCAGAAGTCCAGCAGCTTCGCGTCGCCGATGACCTCGACGGTGCCGTCGTGCGGGGAGCGCCGCCGGTAGAGCGTCAGCAGCAGTTCGACGAGCGGCCCGCGCACGGCGACCGCGGCCTTCTCGTGTGCCCGGCGCCAGGTGATGCCGTCGCCGGTGAGGTCGACCACCCATTCCGCCGCCGCCTCGGGAGCGGTGTTCGTGGCGTGGAAGTGCAGCGTGCGGCCGGGGCCGAGCAGCTCGCGCAGCTCGGGGTGGTGGTCGAACATCATCGGCAGCGAGCCGAGCGACAGCCACTCGTCGACCGCGTCCAGCGCCACCTCCTCGTCGAGGTCGTACGGCACGCCGAGGGCGAGCGCGGCGTCGGCGCGGTGCAGCGCCGTCTCGTGCGCGAAGCGGCGGGCGTAGAACGCGGTCCGCTCCCCCGGGACCGGGGTCCACAGCTCCGCGTCCGGCCCGGCCTCCCGGAGCGCGTCGGCGAGCTCCCCGGCCCCCTCGGCGAGCCAGCCGTCGAGGATGGCCGGGTCCTCACCCACGTACGGCGAGAGGTCGCGGAAGTGGCCCTCGGGCAGCGGCTCCGTCACCCGGCCGCGTACCGTCTCCGCCGCCCACCGCTGGGCACCGCCCAGGTGCCGCAGGAGCTGGTTGACGGTCCAGCCGGGGCAGGACGGGACCGGGACCGACAGGTCGGCACCCTGGATGTGGGAACGCAACAGGTCGGTCTGCGCGACGATTTCGCCGCAGTGCCGGTCGAACGTCATCCGAGTCATGGCAGCACCGTAACCGGCACCACTGACAACTCCGCTGACCTGCGGCGGGAGGGGTGTTGACCCGCCACGGGGCAAGAGTTGACCCGCGGCGGGGCGAGAGTTGACGCGCGGCGGGGGCGCGGTGGTCAGTTCGCCGGGCCGTCGGAGCCCTTGAGCACCAGCCGACTCCTGCCGCGCAGCGCCTCGACGATTCCGACCGGGGCCTTCTCCGGGGAGCCGCTGTCGTACGGCGGCTGCGGGTCGTACTCGATGGCCAGCTGCACGGTCTGCGCGAGTTCGTCGCCCTGGAGCCGGCCCAGCAGGGTCAGGCCCATGTCGATGCCCGAGGAGACGCCGGCCGCCGTGACGTACTTGCCGTCGAAGACGACCCGCTCCCCCGTGGGCGCGGCGCCGTACTCCTTGAGCTGGTCCAGCGCGAGCCAGTGGGAGGTGGCGCGGCGCCCCTCCAACAACCCGGCGGCGGCCAGCAGCAGCGAGCCCGTGCACACGGAGGTGGTCCAGGTGGTGGCGGTGTCGACGGCGCGCAGCCATTCGAGGAGCGGGCCGTCGGCCATCAGGTCGCTCTGCCCGGGGCCGCCGGGCACGACCAGGATGTCGGGCGCGGTGACCTCTTCCAGGGTGGCGTCGGCGACCATCGCGAGGCCGTGGCTGTCGTTGCGTACGGGGCCCGTGCGCTGGCCCACGAAGACCGTCTCCGCGCCGGGCAGCCGTCCGAGCGTGTCGTACGGCCCGATGGCGTCCAGGGCGGTGAAGCGGTCGTAGAGGAGGATCGCGATCTGCATGAGGTGCCCCTTCGTCAACGTTCGTCAGCGTTCGGCAGCGGTCATCAGCGTTCGTCGGCGGTCATCAGCGTTCGGTAGCGTTCGTCAGCGTGCGGCCGACGGCTGAGGGGCCGTCGGGTGGTGCGGGCGGTACCGGCGGCGGTACTCCGCCGGGCCGGTGCCGAGGGCGCGCAGGAAGGCGCGGCGCATGGCTTCGGGGGTGCCGTATCCGCAGCGGCGTGCGACGCGTCCGACGCCGTCCGTGGTGTCCTCCAAGAGTCGGCGCGCCGCCTCCAGCCGCACTCTGTCGACATAACGACCTGGCGTCATGCCGACTTCGTCACGGAACGCCCGCGCGAAGTGGCGTGGTGAGAGCCCCGAGCGGGACGCGAGCGCTTCGACGGACAGGTCGGCGGCCGGGTGCTCGGTGATCCAGTGCTGCACCTCGCGCAGCGGCGGGCGTTCCGCGGTCTGCGCGGCGAGCTGGGCGCTGAACTGGGTCTGGCTGCCGGGGCGGCGCAGGAAGACGACGAGATGGCGGGCGACGGTCAGCGCGACGTCCCGCCCGTGGTCCTCCTCCACGAGAGCCAGCGCCAGGTCGATGCCCGCGGTGACGCCGGCCGAGGTGGCCAGGTCGCCGTCCCGGATGAAGATCGGCTCAGGATCGACGTGGACGCCCGGGAAGCGGCCGGCCAGCGCGTCGCACATCGCCCAGTGCGTGGTGGCGCGGCGCCCCTCCAGCAGGCCCGCTGCGGCCAGCAGGAAGGCGCCCGTGCAGACCGAGACCTTGCGGCCGGCCCGCGGCGCATGAGTGCGCAGCCAGTCGACGAGCCGCGGGTCGGGCTCCCTCGTGCCCTGCCCGCCGGGCACCAGGAGGGTGTCCGGCGGCGCCGCTTCGGGGAGCGCCAGGTCCGGCGTGATGCGCAGGCCGCTGGAGGTGCGTACGGGGGCGCCGTCGAGCGTGGCGGTACGGACCCGGTAAGCGCCGGGCACACAGTGGCCGGCGCCCGTGAAGACCTCCAGGGGGCCGGTGACGTCCAGGCTCTGGAGATCGTCGTAGAGGACGACCAGTACGTCGTGCGGTGGCATGGCCCCATCGTGGATGCGGCGCGGAGTGGCGGCAATGACGACTTTCCCACCTTTCCTGCCACGGCGGTCGGCGCGGTCCTCCGCCCGCCCCGGCCTACCGGGCATACCGACGGGTCGGTAACGTGCTGCCATGACCACCACGGCTTCCCAGAACGGCTCCGCGCTGCCCGACCGCGCCGGGCGACGCTGTCACAACGTGATCAACCCGCTGCACTCCACGGTGTACTTCTCCCCGGACTTCCCGACCGAGATGGCGAAGCTCGGCATCGAGGACCGCAGCGCCGCCTACTTCCTCGGCCGGGCCGCCGCGATGGGCCCGGTGGGCCCCGGCGTCGTCGCCGCGACGTTCTACAACTTCAAGTACGAGCTGATCGCCCGGCACCTCCCGGAGGCCTGGTCGGTCGTCACGCCGCAGCAGGTGCTCGACGCCCGGCTGCGCGCCGCCGACAGCACGCTGCGCCGGCTGCTGGGCGACGAGCTCGTGGAGTCCGCCGAGATGGCCGAGGCGGCCCGGCTCGCGCTGCGCGCCACCGAGGCCTGCTCCCGACACGCCCGGCCGCTGTACGCCGCGCACGCCGACCTCCCGGTGCCCGAGGCGCCGCACCTGGCGTACTGGCACGCCGCGACGCTGCTGCGCGAGCACCGCGGCGACGGCCACCTCATCGCGCTCGCCGACGCCGGCCTGGGCCCCCTTGAGGCGCTCGCCTCGCACACCGCCAGCGGCCGCGGCATGAGCACCAAGTGGATCCTGGCGACCCGCGGCTGGTCGGCCGAGGAGTGGGAGGGCGCGCGCGACGCGCTGCGCGACCGCGGCATCCTGGACGCCGAGTACGGCCTGACGGAGGCCGGTACGCAGCTCCGCGCCGACCTGGAGGACGCCACCGACCGCCTGGACGCGGCTCCGTACGAGAGCCTCGGTGCGGCGGACGTGGCCCGGCTGACCGAGCTGGCCACGACGTTCACCACCACCGCGGTCGGCAACGGGGCGTTCCCCGCCGACCTGTTCGGCCAGGGCTGAGCCGGCCTTCGGGGCGGGCCGCCGGCCGTCCGGCGGCCCGCCCTGGTGCCGTGCCTCTTGTCACACCTGTGGCCACCTGCCCGGGTCACGCGACAGGCCGGACCGCGACCCTGCACAATGCAGGCTCAAGCACAGCGCGAGAAGGCAGGTCGGGAGCATCGTGACGGCAACCACCGAGTCCACCGGGCCCATCCAGTCCCCGGGGGCTCCCGGGGCCCTGGGGTCCATCGAGAGCAGGATCGCCGAGGAGCTCGGCGTCAAGGAGCGGCAGGTGAAGGCCGCGGTCGAACTGCTCGACGGCGGCTCGACCGTGCCGTTCATCGCCCGGTACCGCAAGGAAGCGACCGAGATGCTCGACGACGCGCAGCTGCGCGCGTTGGAGGAGCGGCTGCGCTACCTGCGGGAGCTGGAGGAGCGCCGGACGGCGGTCCTGGAGTCCGTACGGTCCCAGGGGAAGCTGGACGCGGCGCTGGAGGCACAGATCCGGGGCGCGGAGTCCAAGGCCCGCCTGGAGGACATCTACCTGCCGTTCAAGCCGAAGCGGCGTACGAAGGCCCAGATCGCCCGTGAGGCGGGGCTGGAGCCGCTCGCGGACGGTCTCCTGAGCGACCCGTCCGTGGAGCCGCAGGCGGCCGCCGCCGCGTTCGTGGACGCCGACAAGGGCGTGGCCGATCCGGCAGCCGCCCTTGAAGGCGCGCGGGCCATCCTCACCGAACGGTTCAGCGAGGACGCCGACCTCATCGGCGAGCTGCGCGAGCGGATGTGGACCCGCGGCCAGGTCGCCTCGAAGGTCCGCGAGGGTAAAGGCGACAGCAAAGAGGGGCCGGGCGCGAAGTTCGCCGACTACTTCGACTTCGCCGAGCCGTTCACGGAGCTGCCCTCGCACCGCGTCCTGGCCCTGTTCCGCGGCGAGAAGGAGGAGGTCCTCGACCTCGCGCTGGAGCCGGAGACGGAGCCCTCCGAGGGCCGGACGTCGTACGAGCAGTCCATCGCCCACCGCTTCGGGATCGCCGACCGCGGCCGTCCGGCCGACGGCTGGCTGCTGGACACCGTGCGCTGGGCGTGGCGGACCCGTGTCCTGGTGCACCTCGGCATCGACCTGCGGCTGCGGCTGCGGCAGGCCGCCGAGGACGAGGCGGTACGGGTCTTCGCGTCCAACCTTCGCGATCTGCTGCTGGCCGCGCCGGCCGGCACCCGCGCCACGATGGGCCTGGACCCCGGCTTCCGTACGGGCGTGAAGGTGGCCGTCGTGGACGCGACCGGCAAGGTGGCCGCCACGGACACGATCTACCCGCACGTGCCGCAACAGAAGTGGGACGCCGCGCTGGCCACTCTGGCGAAGCTGGCGCGCGAGCACGATGTGGAGCTCATCGCGATCGGCAACGGCACGGCCTCTCGTGAGACGGACAAGCTGGCCGCCGATCTGATCGCCGCGCAGCCGGAGTTGAAGCTGACGAAGGTGATGGTCTCCGAGGCGGGCGCCTCGGTGTACTCCGCCTCCGCCTTCGCCTCCCAGGAGCTGCCGGACCTGGACGTCTCCCTGCGGGGCGCGGTGTCCATCGCACGCCGCCTCCAGGACCCGCTGGCCGAACTGGTCAAGATCGACCCGAAGTCGATCGGTGTCGGCCAGTACCAGCACGACCTGTCCGAGGTGAAGCTCTCGCGCTCCCTGGACGCGGTCGTCGAGGACTGCGTGAACGGCGTCGGCGTGGACGTCAACACCGCGTCCGCGCCGCTGCTCTCCCGCGTCTCCGGCATCGGTTCGGGGCTGGCCGAGAACATCGTGGCGCACCGCGACTCCAACGGCCCGTTCCGTACCCGCAAGGCGCTCAAGGACGTGGCGCGGCTGGGCCCGAAGGCGTACGAGCAGTGCGCGGGCTTCCTCCGGATCCGCGGCGGTGACGACCCGCTGGATGCCTCCAGCGTGCACCCGGAGGCCTACCCCGTGGTGCGGCGGATCGTCACTGCGGCGGGCAGCGACGTGCCCTCGCTGATCGGCAACACCGCCGTGCTGCGCACCCTGAAGCCGGCCGACTTCGTGGACGACTCCTTCGGTCTGCCGACCGTCACGGACATCCTGAGCGAGCTGGAGAAGCCGGGACGGGACCCGCGGCCGGAGTTCAAGACGGCGACCTTCAAGGAGGGCGTCGAGAAGATCGGCGACCTGCAGCCCGGGATGCTCCTGGAGGGCGTCGTCACGAACGTCGCCGCCTTCGGTGCCTTCGTGGACATCGGCGTGCACCAGGACGGACTCGTGCACGTCTCGGCGATGTCGAAGACGTTCGTCAAGGACCCGCGTGACGTGGTGAAGCCGGGTGACATCGTGCGCGTGAAGGTGCTCGACGTCGACATCCCGCGCAAGCGGATCTCGCTGACGCTGCGGCTGGACGACGACCACAGCGCGGCCTCCGGGCAGGGCGGCCAGGGCGGCTCCGGCGGCCGTGGCGGGCGCCGCGAGGAGCGCGGCGGCGAACGGCGCGCCGGCACGCCGCGGCAGCGGCAGGGCGGCGGCCAGGGCCGCCGGGACGGCGGCAACGGCCGCGGCGGACGCGGCGGCGGTCGGGACGCGGCCCCCGCGAACGGTGCGATGGCCGACGCGCTGCGCCGCGCGGGCCTGCTCGGCAAGGACGGCGGCGGGCGATAGCCCGTAGACCCGGTCGGCGGGCGATAAGCCCATACACCGGGTGGCGGGTGGCCCGGCCTGAGCGCCGCCGCCACCCGCCGCCGTCCGGGGCCCTGCGTCAGTCCTCGCCGACGTGCGTCAGGCGGTCGTCGCCGAGGCGGTGCTGGACGTCCGCGAGGAGGGCGCGGAGCAGGGCGGTCAGCTCGGCCTGCTTCTCGGGGGCGAGCCCGTCGAGGAGCTCGGCCTCCCGGTGCAGCACCTGGTCCACGGTCGCCTCGACGACCTCGTGCCCCGTCGCGGTCAGCGTGACCTCCACGGTGCGCGGCCGGCCCTGCGCGGGCCCACGGGACACCAGGTTCTCCCGTTCGGCACGGGCCACCCGCTGGGAGACGGCGCCGGCCGTGATCATGCTGCGGCGGCCGATCTCTCGGGTGCTGAGGGTGTAGGGCGGCCCGCTCCGCCGCAACACGCTGAGCAGGTCCAGAGTGGCGGTGTCCACGCCGGCGCGGGCGAGCGTGCGGCGACGGTCGTCGCCGAACAGCTTGGCCAGCTGCCAGATGCTCGTGACGATCCCGATCGACGAGACGGGCGTGCCCGGACGCTCGCGCTCCCACGCGGCGGCGATGTCGCGCACGGGGTCGGACGGAACCCTGCCCTCTCCTTGTCGACCGGCCTCCCCCTGCCGACCGTCCTCGTCCTGCGGCCCGTTCTCCCTTGCCACGGCTCCCCTCTCCCCTGCTACGTTTAGCTCTAAATTTAGACCTGAATGGATGTGAGGGGTTCAGCTTATGACACGCAACGTCCTGGTCACCGGCGGCGGCACGGGCATCGGCTACGCCATCGCGCGGCACTTCGCCGAGCAGGGGGAAGCGGTGGTCGTCACCGGCCGGCGCGCCGGGCCGCTCAAGGAGGCGGCGGACCGTATCGGCGCCCGCACCGTGGTCTGCGACCACACCGACCCCGAAGCGCTCACCCGGCTGCTCGCCGAGCTGCCCGGCAGCGTCGACGTGCTGGTCAACAACGCGGGCGGGAACACCGACTTCGATACGGACACGGCATCGGACGTGACGTCGGACGCGGCATCGGACGCGGCATCGGACGCGGCACCGGACCTGGCGTCGTACGCCCACGACTTCCGTGCCAACCTCGACGCGAACCTGGTCAGCGCAGCGCTGACGACGAAGGCCCTGGAGGGACGGCTCGCCGAAGGCGGTGCGGTCGTGCACATCGGGTCGATCGCCGCCGCCCGGGGAGGCGGTTCGTACGGTGCGGCGAAGGCCGGCCTCTCGACGTGGAACATCGACCTGGCCCGCACCCTGGGGGCGCGCGGGATCACCGCCAACGTGGTCGCGCCCGGCTACATCGCCGACACCGAGTTCTTCCGGGACCGGCTCACCGATGAGCGGCGTACCCAGTTGGTGACGGAGACCGCCGTCGACCGGCCCGGCTCCCCCGAGGACGTGGCGGGCGCCGTGGCGTTCCTGGCCTCCCCGGCGGCGCGGCACATCACAGGCCAGGTCCTGCACGTGAACGGCGGCGCGCTCCCCACCCGATGAGACGACGAGCGCCGCGCCCCCGTACGCCAGGGACGCGCGGCGCCTTCGTGTGCCTGAGGCGCGCGGCGCCCCGTACGCCTCGGATCGCCCCCGAAGAAGCTCGGTGCCTTCGTACGCCTCAGGCCGCCCCCGCGTACCGTCTCAGACCGCCCCCGCGTACCCCCGCATTCGTTCCAGTTCGGCTGCGACGTCGCTGAGCGTGGCGCAGTCCGGTGCCGACTCCAGCGTGGGCGGGGGCAGCAGTCGGGGGCGGTGCCGGCGCGGGGCGTCCAGCGCCCCCGCCATCTCCGTCAGCACCGCGCACAGCCGCCGCGCGTCCTCCTCGCTGGGCCGCTGCGCGCCCTGGTCCAGTCGGACGGCGGCGGCGGTCGTCGCGTCCACGATGCGTTCGGCGGCCTTGACGACGGTCGGCCAGTCGGGGGCGCCGGTCCGGCGCGCCAGCAGTTCGGCCGCCGCCATCTCGGCGGCCGTACGGGCCTCTCCCAGCGCCTGGTAGGCGGCCCGGCGGAGCGCCAGCCGCTCCCCCGTGTCCGCGCCGGGCCCGGTGGCGAGCACCTGGCGCAGGTACGCCTCCGTGCAGCGCAGCGCGGCGCCCACTCGTGGCCCTACTCGGCGGCGCGGGTCGGCCAGCCGCGGCAGGTGGCCGACGACGACCACGATGAGACAGGCGATCGCGGTGTCGACGATTCGCTCGGGTGCCGCCTCCGGCGCGCCGCTGACGTGCACGAACGACAGCACCATCAGCGTGATGGCGACGGTCTGCAGAGCGAAGTGCCGGGTCGCGAACGGCAGCAGCGCGCCGCCCGCGGTCGCCATCACCACCGGCCACCACGCGCCGGGCAGGGCCGGCCCGGCGAGCGCGAAGACCAGCACGCCGCAGGCGGTACCGGCGAACCGGTTGACCGTACGCGAGAACAGCGGCCCGAGGTCCGGCTTCACGAGGAACGTGGCGGTGGCGGGCAGCCAGTACCAGTGCTCGGCGCGCAAGAAGAGCGCCGTGGCGGCGCAGGCCGCGATGCAGAGGCCGACCCGCAGCCCGTAGTCGCGTCCGGCCGGCCCGAACACGCGGCGGCCGGGTCCGCGGCGCCAGGCGAACACGCCCGCGACGCCGCGCAGGACGGAAGCCCAGCGCCCGGTGTCGAAGGCCGCGCGCGACCCGAAGGAGGACCAGGCCCCACTGCCCTGGGATGCGGCGGGAGCACCGCTGTCCCCAGGTGCGGCGGGAGCACCGCTGCCCCGGGGTGCGGCGGGTTCACCCGTGCCCTTGGGTGCGGTCGGGTCGCCGGCGGCGCCGGCCACCTCCTCCGGGGTCGCGCCGGGCCCCCCGAGGGCCGGGCGCAGCCCACGGAGGAGCCGCTCGTCGGTCGCCCCCGTGGCGGCCCCGCCGCTCGGTGGCAGCGTGCGGGCGAAGACCACCGCGGCGTCCAGCAGCGCCCGGTCGAAGGCGCTGCGGGCAGGCGTGGAGGTCTCGGGCGCCGGCAGCCGGCCGGGCGGCCGTCCGGTCCGCAGGGCGGCGGCGAGGGCGCGCGGCCCGTCGGCGATGCGTGCGGGCAGCGGCTGTGCCTCCCAGAGCAACGCGACGCTCGCCTCGCACAGTGCCGTGGCGGCGGCGAAGCGTTCGATGAGCCGCCGCTCGTCCGCGCGGGGCCTGCGGCGCAGCAGCCGGCGCAGCCGCATGGCCTCGTCCGCCCGGTCCAGGGCCGTGGTGAGCCGGCGCCTGGCCGGTTCGGCGCCCGGCGTGCCGACGGCGGTCAGCGCCTCGGCGAGCGCGTCGAAGACCGTGGCGACGGCCGCGCGCTCGCCGCTGAGCGAGCCGCCCGCCGGCCGGGGCGTGCGCAGCACCAGCCGCAGCAGGAGCAGCCAGCCCGCCCCGACCAGCGTCAGCAGGCTCTTCTGCCACGGTTCCAGGTGCGGCAGCGGCATGCCGGCACCGAGGATCGCAGCGGCCAGCATCTGCATGCCGGCGGTGGAGCGCACGGGCCCGGCGACGCTGCCGGCGCCGGAGACGAACCCGATGCCGAAGAGGGCGAGCACCAGCCACCAACCGACGCCCGACAGCGAGGCGCCGGCGAACATGCCCAGCGCGACGGCGAGCGCGGGGAGTCCGATGTGCAGCACGCCCTTGCGGCGGGTGCCGGGCCGGTCGTTGACGCCCGCGAGCATCGAGCCCAGGCCGGCGAGCACACCCGCGGCCGGGTGGCCGGTGGCGACGCCGGCGCCCAGCAGCGGCCCGGCGCACAACGCCCCCCTGACCACCGCCGGCCACGGGACGGGCAGCCGCTGCCAGCGGAACGGATGGGCGAGCCAGACGGGTACGGCGCGGGGCATGAGCCTCCTCGGGTCGGCTGCGTACGGATGCGGTAGAGGTCCTCGCTGCGTACGAGTACGGACGGTCCGTGGGGCGTCGTCGGCCGACGGTGTGCTGCTACCAGCCTAAGTGCCCGCATTGTCCAGGTCGCTGCCGACAGGTCAACGCAAGATCACAAAACGGTGGAGGGACTCCGGATACGGTCCTCGCATGACGAACGATGTGATCGTGATCGGAGCCGGAGTCACCGGGCTGACCTGCGCCGTCCGCCTCGCCGAGGCGGGCCGGACGGTACGCGTGCTCAGCCGGGACCCGGCGGTGGGTACGACGTCCTCGGTGGCGGGCGGGCTCTGCTGGCCGTACCGCATCCTCCCGGAGGCGGCAGCGGTCCAGTGGTCGGTGCGCGGCTACGAGGCCCTGTCCGAGCTGGCCGGCACGGACGGCACCGGCGTACGGATGGCGACGGGCACGATGGCGGCGGCGACGGTGCCCGACCGCTGGCGGGAGGCCGTACCGGGGCTGCGCGCCGCGCGCCCGGAGGAGCTGCCCGCCGGCATACCCGAGGGCCTGCGGGCCCGCACTCCTCTGGTGGCGATGGACGCACACCTTCAGTACCTGGAGCGGCGGCTGGCCGCAGCGGGCGGCACCGTGGAGCGGCGTCCCGCCGACTCCCTCGATGACCTCGCGCAGGAGGCCGGCGCGGTGGTGAACTGCTCGGGCCTGGGCGCCCGGGAGCTGGTGCCCGACCCGGAGGTGCGCCCCGTGCAGGGCCAATTGGTGATCGTCGAGAACCCGGGCGTCGAGGAGTGGTTCGTCGACGCCGACGGGCACGCGGACACCACGACGTACGTGCTGCCGCAGCCGTACGGGGTCGTGCTGGGCGGCACGGCGGTCGAGGGCGCGTGGTCCACCACGCCCGACCCGGCGGTCGCCGAGGCGATCGTGGCGCGCTGCGCCCGCGTCCATCCGGCGCTCGCCGAGGCGCGGGTACTCGCGCACCGGGTGGGGCTGCGCCCGGCCCGGCCCGCGGTGCGCCTGGAGGCCGAGCGGCTGCCGGGCGGCGGGCTGTGCGTGCACAACTACGGGCACGGCGGTGCGGGCGTCACCGTGGCGTGGGGCTGCGCGGACGAGGTGCTGCGGCTGCTGGACGCAGCATCCTGAACGGCCCCGGACGCGCCGGAGCGGAGGGCCGCGGCGGCCCTCCGCTCCGGTGACACGGGCGACGGCGGGGCGAGCGCCGCCGTCGCGTTCGCGCGGTTCAGTCCTTCCCCGTGCCCGCCGGTGCGGGCCCGTCCGAGTCCGTGACGACCGCTGTCCCCCCGCCCCCATCGGCGGTGGTCGGCCCGATCCGGATCTCGAAGTCGCCCTCGTACTTCTCGTGTCCGGCCACGACCGCGGCCTCGATGACCTCCTCGCCGATCTGTCCACGGACGATCAGCGGGTCGCTGCGCAGGTCCTTCAGTAGCGCCCAACACATGACGATCATGACCAGTGTGAAGGGCGCCGCGACCAGGATCGTCAGGTTCTGCAGTCCTGTCAGCGCGGAGTCGGAGCCACCCCCGATGAGCAGCATGACGGCGGCCACCGCACCGGTGACCACGCCCCAGAAGACCACGACGAACCGGGTCGGCTCGTACGCGCCGCGCTGTGACAGCGTGCCCATGACGATCGATGCGGCATCCGCCCCGGACACGAAGAAGATGCCCACCAGGATCATGACGAGCACGCTCATCAGCGAGGCGACGGGGTACTGGTGCAGGACGTCGAAGAGCTGGGCTTCGGGCGTCGTGTCGTTGCCCAGCTTGCCCCGGTCCTCAAGGAACATCGCGGACTGGCCGAAGATCGCGAACCAGATGAGGCTCACGACGCTGGGCACGAGGATGACGCCGCCGATGAACTGGCGGATCGTCCGGCCCCGACTGATGCGCGCGATGAACATGCCCACGAAGGGCGTCCAGGAGATCCACCACGCCCAGTAGAAGACCGTCCAGCTGCGCAGCCAGGCGTCGACGTTCGCGCCGCTGCTGGCACCGGTGCGGCCTGCCAGTTGCGGCAGTTCACCGAGGTAGGTGGCCAGCCCGGTGGGCAGCATGTTCAGGATGAGCACGGTCGGCCCCGCGACGAACACGAAGACGGCCAGGATCAGCGCGAGCACCATGTTGATGTTGGACAGCCACTGAATGCCCTTGGCCACGCCGGAGACCGCGGAGAGGATGAACGCGATCGTCAGCACGGTGATGATGACGACCAGCAGCGTCGTGCTGACGCTGTCCTTCCAGCCGAGCACCTTGATGCCGCTGCCGATCTGCAGCGCCCCCAGGCCCAGCGAGGCGGCCGACCCGAAGAGCGTCGCGAAGATCGCGAGGATGTCGATGATCCGGCCGCCCGCCCCGTTGGCCCGGCGCGCACCGATCAGCGGGGTGAAGACCGCACTCATCGTCTGCCGGCGCCCGCGCCGGAAGGTGCTGTACGCGATGGCCAGGCCGACCACCGCGTAGATCGCCCACGGGTGGAGCGTCCAGTGGAACAGCGTCGTGGCCATCGCCGTGTCCATCGCCTCGGCGGCGTCCTTGGGATGGGTGCCCGGAGGATGGGTGGTGAAATGGCCCAGCGGCTCGCTCACTCCGTAGAACATCAGGCCGATGCCCATACCGGCGCTGAACATCATCGCGACCCAGGACACCGTACGGAATTCCGGCTGTTCGCCTTCCGCACCGAGAGTGATCCGTCCGTACTTGCTGATGGCCAGCCAGATGGCGAATACCACGAAGGCGGAGGCGGCCAGCACGAAGCCCCATCCGCCGTTCTTGATGACCCAGTCGAGCATGGACGTGGAGACGTTCTTCAGCGATGACGTCGAAACGGCACCCCAGACGATGAAGGCCAGGGTGAGCAGTGCCGTGACACCGAAGACCACCCGGTCGGTCTGGGCGGGGCGGGCACGTTGCGAGTCCGGCGGCAGGTCGATCGGGCTCGACGCCCTGCTCCCGCCCTCCGGTTCGTTCTCTCTGTCCGTCACGTGGTGACCTTTCGATGGGCTGAATTTCCCCTAGCCATTACCCCTTACCACGGTTCAACACCTGGAAGACGGCTTCGCGACCGTAAGGTGATACGCGGACCGCCCGTCCAGCAGCAACGGCACCAGCGCCCGCAGCGGCTGGCGCAGCCGGACGAATGCGCCCGCACCGTCATGTTCGACCCGTAGGCCGTGCAGCGCCAGTTCGTCGCCGACTTCCTCGTACGCGGCGCCGTCCAGCCGGTAGCCGCACGGCGGGTCCTTGAGGACCTGCTCCTCGGTGGCCGGGTCGTTGTCGGCGCCGCCGAGGTAGACCGGCCCGCGATCCGCGAGACCCGCCAGCCGGGCCGTCGTGGTGGCCGCCTCGATTCGGCCACGGCGCTCCCCGAGGAAGGCGAAGGTGCCCTTCAGTCCGGCGAGTTGGGAGCCCACCCGGCGCCGGTTGTTGACGGCCGGATCGTCCTTCTCGGCCTGGGTGAGCGGCGTCGTACGGGTCTCCACGAGCAGCCCGACGGAGTTCTTCACGCCCGCCGTGTTGCGCAGGATGCGCTCTTGGCCGTCGCCGGCCACCTGCTTGACGGGCTCACCGGTCTCGGGGTCGGTCCAGATGCCGTAAATGCCGGTGCTGAAGCCGCTGTCCTGCACGGTGGGGCGCACGTACCGCTCGGAGAGGGTGGTGGCCTCCTTGTGCACCGCCTTCGGGGTGTTGAGGTTGCGCGGCCACAGTGCCAGCAGGTCCTTGTCGTAGTACGGCGGGGTGGCGCCGTACTCGTGCAGGTCGTAGATGGTGTCGGGGCGGTAGTCGCGGAAGACGCGGGCCATCGCACGGGCCTCGGCGGTCTGCAGGGCGATGTGGTCGCGGTTGATGTCCACGCCGTCGGAGTTGCCGCGGGTGTTGGCGGCGCGCCCGTCCGGATTGGCGGTGGGGATGACCAGGACGCTGGTACGGGCGAGGAAGCGGCGGGTGGCGTCGTCGGTGGCGTAGGCGAGGTCGCGGACCGTGGACAGGCACGCCTCGCGGCCCGAGGGCTCGTTGCCGTGCTGGGAGCAGATCAGCAGGACGGAGTTCCCGTGGCGCACCTGGCCGGCGGAGGGCGGCCGCACGGCGCCTATACGGACGAGCTGGACCGGCCGGCCCTGCTTCGTCGAGCCGATGCGGTCGATGCGCATGCGTGCGCTCTCCCGGTCGGCGCGGGCGAGGAGTTCCTGTTCCTCGGGCTGGGTGGTCCAGCGGGCGCCGTCGCTCTCCTCGAAGCCGGTGCGCGGCCCTTCGTGGCCCGCGGCGGCGGCCGTGCCGGGTCCGGCGAGAAAGGCCGTGGTGAGCGCGGTGGTGACGACGCCGAGCAGTGCGGTGCGGAATCTGTACCTCACGAAGCGGTGTCTCCCTTGAGCGGTGCGGACACGGTTCTCCGGGGCGGGCTGCACGTATACGGTGCGGCCCGCCTCGGGGGTCAGCGGGCGGCGGGCACGGGGCGGAGCGAGCGCAGCGTATCGATGCCGGCGAGCGGCTGGGCCTCGATACGCGGCGTGCGCGGTGTATCGGAGAGGGCGCGCGCGGCACCCGTGAGGGGCAGCTCGGCCTTGGTGCGGGACAGGTCGAGGGTGAGCGTCGGCTTCGTGGCCGGCGGGTCGATGAGCCCGGCGTCCGTGCCGCCGATGATCAGGGCGAGCCGGTGCCCGGCGGGTACGACGTGGTCGGTCGCGGCCAGGTCCAGGGTGATCGTGTACGGCTTCCCGGGCGTCAGCGGGCGGCCCTTGTGCGGGTCGGCATAGGTGCCCAGGTCGGCCCAGCCGCGGCTGACGACGGTCTGCGCGACCTTCTCGGTGTCGGGCGCGGTCTCCTTGTAGCAGGCGCTGTCGCCGTCCCGGCTCGCGCCCCAACAGGTGCGCCGGTCCAGTGTCGTGATGCCCTCGCCTGTCCCGGCGTAGTTGCGGATGGTCGCGGGACCGAGGTCGACCAGGACGGCCGAGAGGTGGGCGGTGGCGGTGGAGGGCGTGGCGGTGACGGTGACCCGGCCGGCGCCGGACAGCCGCAGCGGTGCGGCCAGCGGGGCGGTGCGGAACGCGGCCTTCGCGGCGGTCGGTTCGTCGGCGTGCGCGGCCCAGTCGGTCTCGCTCAGCTTCGGATCGTCCGTGAAGGTCTCGGTGGCGCCGGAGGGCGCGGGCCGCGTCCCGAGCACGCCGACGCCCGGCAGGTCCCCCTTGCCGGGCCGCAGGGTCGTACGGACGGCCGTGCCGGGTGCGGGCCAGACGCGGTCCGTCGACCACTTCCCCGGGGCGCGTTCGACGTCGGCCATGGGGGCGCGGTCGATGCCGTTGTCGTAGCCCATCAGGTAGTGGTCGAACCACCGGTGCAGCGTGGGCACCCAGGTCTCCCGCCGGAAGTCGAACGGGTCGACGTGGCCGGTCTGGGACAGCCAGATCTTGCGCTCGACGCCGTGCTTCGCGAGCGCGTCCCACCACTGCCCGAAGTGCTTGGTGCGGACATTGAGGTCCTGCATACCGTGCACCACGAAGACGCTCGCCTTCACCTTGCGCGCGTCCTTCACGTAGTCGCGCTCCGACCACAGGTCCGTCCAGTCGCCGCTGCGCGGGGCGCCGTCGACGAGGTTCTTCTGGACGGCGGCGCAACGGCCCTGGGCGGCCGGGCTCTCGACGTGGTCGGACAGCCACTCGGGGCCGGAGTCGTAGAGCGGGGCGCCCTGGGAGAAGTAGTAGTCGTACCAGGAGGAGATCGAGCCGATGGGCACGATGGTCTTCAGATTCGGCACTCCGGTGGCGGCCACGCCGTTGGCCACGGTGCCGTCGTAACTTTTGCCGATCATGCCGGTCCTGCCGTCGGACCAGCCGGCGGTGACCCGTTCGCCGCCCGTGGGGGCGTCGTAGGCGCGGGCGCGGCCGGCCAGCCAGTCCACGACGGCCTTGGCGGACTGCACGTCGGAGCGGCCGCCGACGTCCACGCAGCCGTCCGAGCGGTTGGTGCCGGCGAGGTCGACCAGGACCGTGGCGTACCCGCGCGGCACGAAGTAGTTGTCGTAGAACAACGGGAACTGCACGGGGCGGCCGTCGGCGTCGTAGGTCTTCTTCTGGTTCTCGTTGCCGCGGCCGCAGCACGAGTAGTACGGGCTCGCGTCCATGATGACGGGGACGCGGCGGCCTTGCTGTGCGGGTTCGCGGGGCCGGACGATGTCGACGGCGACCCGGTCGGTCCTGCCGTCCGAGTCGCCGTCCAGTTTCGTGTCCACCCATACCGATTCACGGATGGCGCGGTCGTAGGAGTACACGGGTCTGCTCTCCCCGGACGCTGCGGCCCGAGCCCCCTCGGATGCGGCGCCCCGCGTCCCTTCGGGGGCCGCGACCCGCCCCCCTTGGGGCGCGGCCTGTGCGGTGCCACCGGGCGGCAGCAGGACGGCGAGCAGGGCGGCAGTGGCCGCCACGACGAACGCTTGCCACGGTATGCGGCCCAGCCGCGTGCGTATGGTCACCCGCCGGACCGTAGCGCGGGGCCCCGGCACGACGTAAGAGTGTGTCCGGGACGGAAGTGACCATGACGGCCCGATGTCGGTCATGTGTCAGATATGGCGATGCACCTGACGTGAGGCGCGAGAGTACATAGGGTCGGGAGTGACTCGACCAGGGTCGGCACCACCCCCCACGTAGGCCGGAACGGACCGGCCTCTCCGACGAGTTGGAGGACTCGTGCGTCACAGACTCCTCGTGCCGGGCGCGGCCGTGCTCAGCCTGCTGCTGGCGATCCCGGCATCGGCTGCGGACTACTCCCCCGGCGCGCCGGGCGCAGGCGACTCCTACTACCCCGAGAGCGGCAACGGCGGGTACGACGTCTCCCACTACGACCTGCGGCTGAAGTACCAGCCGAAGACGGACCTGCTGGAGGGCACCGCGACGCTGCTCGCGAAGACCACCCAGGACCTCTCCCGCTTCAACCTCGACTTCGGCCTGAAGGTCAGCGAGGTCCGCGTCACCGGCAAGAAAGCGTCCTTCAAGGCCTCGGGGAAGCACGAGTTGGAGGTGACGCCGGCCGCGCCGCTGCCCAAGGGCAAGGACGTCAGCGTCGTCGTGCGGTACGCAGGCAAGCCCTCCGAGCTGAAGATCGACGGCTTCACGGCCTGGGCACGCACCCCGGACGGCGGCGTGGTCGCACAGGAACCGGACTCGGCGGTCTGGTGGTACCCGAGCAACGACCACCCCACCGACAAGGCCACGTACGACATCTCGGTGGCCGTGCCGGACGGCACCCAGGCGCTCAGCAACGGCGTGCTGCTCTCGCAGACCTCCAAGCTCGGCTGGACGCGCTACAACTGGCGCTCGGACAAGCCGCAGGCGACGTATCTGACGACGCTGGCGGTCGGCAAGTTCGACATCACCAAGGACACCACCGCGAACGGCCTGCCGGTCATCAACGCGGTCAGCAAGGACCTGGGCAGCAACGAGGGCGCCGCGAAGGCCAGCATCGAGCGCACCACCGAGGCCGCCGAGTGGCTGGAGACGGTCTTCGGGCCGTACCCCTTCAACGCGCTCGGCGGGTACGTGCCGAACGTCCCGGCGGGTTACGCGCTGGAGACCCAGACCCGCCCCTTCTACGGCAAGAAGGCGTTCGACGCGGGCGCCAACGTCTCCGTCGTGGTGCACGAGCTGGCCCACCAGTGGTACGGCGACAGCGTCTCGCTGAAGGACTGGAAGGACATCTGGGTCAACGAGGGCTTCGCCCGCTACAGCCAGTGGCTGTGGTCGGAGAAGGAGGGCGAGGGCACCGCGCAGGAGCTGGCGGACTACGTGTACGACCAGCACCCGGCCGACGACGCCTTCTGGAAGGTGAAGCCGGGCGACCCGGGCCCGGACAACCAGTTCGACATCGCGGTCTACGACCGCGGCGCGCTGGCCCTCCAGGCGCTGCGCAACAAGCTCGGCGACAAGACCTTCTTCTCGATACTCAAGGCCTGGCCGACGGAGAACAAGTACGGCAACGCCTCGGTCGCGGACTTCGTGAAGTTCGCCGAGAAGAAGTCCGGCAAGCCGCTCGCCGACTTCTTCGACACCTGGCTCTACCAGCCCACCAAGCCGGCCGCACCGGCGGCGAAGGGTGCGTCCATCGCGTCCGCGAAGACCGCGGCGAAGCAGCCGAAGTCGTGGAAGTCCATCGCGGCGACGAACGACATCCACGCGCACGGCGACATCCACACCGAGGACGGCCACCGGCCGTAGTACATCTCCCCGCCGATCAACGGTTACCAGGAGGTAATCGCGGCTGATTGGATGTGCGGCGCCGGATCAATCCCACACCCCACAGGGAGATTCAGTGCCGCACTCCACACCGCGTCGCCCCCGCGCCGCCGTCCTCGCCACCGCGCTCGCCGCCGTCGCGGCGTCGACACTGGTCACGGCGGCCCCCGTGGCGGCCGCCACGGCGGACACCCCCGCCCTCAAGGTCCTGACGTACAACACATTCCTGTTCAACAAGACCCTCTACCCGAACTGGGGCCAGGACCACCGGGCCGCGGCGATCCCGGCGGCCGGCTTCTTCCGGGACAAGGACGTCGTCGTCCTCCAGGAGGCGTTCGACAACTCCTCCTCCGACGCGCTCAAGGCGAAGGCCGCGGCGGCCTACCCCTACCAGACCCCGGTACTGGGCCGCTCCAGGGCCGGCTGGGACGCCACCGGCGGAGCGTACTCCTCGCTCACCCCGGAGGACGGCGGCGTCACCGTCCTCAGCAAGTGGCCGGTGCTGCGCAAGGAACAGTACGTCTTCAAGGACGCCTGCGGCTCCGACTCCTGGTCCAACAAGGGCTTCGTCTACGTAGTGCTCGACGTGCACGGCCAGAAGGTGCACGTGGTCGGCACCCACCCGCAGTCCACCGACCCCGGCTGCGCCGCGGGCGAGGCCGCCGCGACGCGCGCGAAGCAGTTCAAGGAGCTGGACGCCTTCCTCGACGCCCGGCACATCCCCATGGACGAGCAGGTCATCGTCGCCGGCGACTTCAACGTCGACTCACGGAGCGCGGAGTACGGGTCGATGCTGCGCGACGCAGACCTGGTGGCCGCCGACGTCCGCACCGGGCACCCGTACTCCTTCGACACCCGGGACAACTCCGTCGCCAGGGACCGCTACCCCACCGATCCCCGCGAGGACCTGGACCACGTCCTGCACCGCGCGGGCCACGCCCGGCCCGCCGACTGGCACAACGAGGTCGTCAAGGAAGAAACCGCCCCCTGGACGGTCACCAGCGGCGGCAGGTCCTTCACGTACACGAACCTCTCGGACCACTACCCCGTCACGGCTGCCGCCGGCGCACCGGACGGGGCGACGGAGCAGCGCTCAAGGTAGGCCGGCACGGCCGGCACCGCCCGGTGGGTCCGTCGCCACCGGGGCCGGACAGACGACGAGGGTGTACCTGAGTACACCCTCGTCGTGACACCGCCCGGCTCAGCCGCGCGGTCCGGGTATCTTCGGCGTGTCCGGTGCGGGCGGGCCCTCCAGGCCGCCCGTGCCGCCGTCCGTGCCGCCGTCCGTGCCGCCGGAGGCGCGTTCCGCGGCGATGCGGTTGACGCGGCCGCGGACGGCGAACCAGCCGGCGATCAGAGCGAGGACGATCACCGGAGCCAGCATGACCGTGTCCCGGCCGACGCCGTCGTCGAACCACATCAGCACGATGACGCCGAGCAGGAACGCGATGGTGAGGATGTCGGTGACCGGCGTGCCCGGCAGCCGGAACTTCGGGCGCTGCAGGAGGCCCTCCTTGGTCCGGCGGACGAACACCATGTGACAGATCATGATGACGACCCAGGTGCTGATCACGCCGAGCGCCGCGATGTTGATCACGATCTCGAACGCCTGGCTGGGCACCAAGTAGTTCAGCGCGACGCCCAGCACGCACACCGCCGAGGTGAGCAGGATGCCGCCGTACGGCACCTGGTGGCGGTTCATCCGGCCGACGAACTTCGGCGCGGAGCCGGCCATCGACATCGAGCGCAGGATGCGGCCCGTGGAGTACAAGCCCGAGTTCAGGCTGGACATGGCGGCGGTGAGCACGACGAGGTTCATCACATCGCCCGCGGCCGGCACGCCGACGTTGGACAGCACGGTGACGAAGGGGCTCTCGGAACCGCTGTACTTGTTCCACGGCATCAGGAGCGTCAGCAGCACGACCGAGCCGACGTAGAAGATGCCCACCCGCCACATGATGGAGTTGACGGCCTTCGGGACGACCTTGTGCGGCTCGCTGGTCTCACCTGCGGTGACGCCGACCATCTCGACGGCGGAGTACGCGAAGACCACGCCCTGGAGGACGACCACCACGGGCAGCAGCCCGGTCGGGAAGAACCCGCCACTGTCGCTGATCAGGTCGAAGCCGGGGGTGTGCCCGCTCACAGGGTGCTGGGTGGCCAGCAGGAAGATGCCGATGAACATGAAGACGACCAGGGCGGCGACCTTGATGATCGCGAACCAGAACTCCAGCTCACCGAAGATCTTCACCGAGATCAGGTTCACGGCCAGCACGACCGCGAGCGCGATCAGCGCCATCACCCACTGGGGCACGTCGGTGAACAGGCTCCAGTAGTGCGTGTAGAGCGCGATGGCGGTGATGTCGGCGATACCGGTGGTCGACCAGTTCACGACGTACATCCAGCCCGCCACGTAGGCACCCTTCTCGCCCAGGAACTCACGGGCGTAGGAGACGAAGGAGCCCGAGGAGGGGCGGTGCAGGACCATCTCGCCCAGCGCCCTTACGACGAAGAACGCGAACAGACCGCAGACCGCGTAGGCGACGGCGAGCGCGGGGCCCGCGGCGGCCAGCCGGCCGCCGGCACCGAGGAACAGGCCGGTACCGATCGCGCCGCCGATGGCGATCATGTTGATGTGCCGGGCCTTGAGGCCCTTGCTGTATCCGGCGTCGCCCGCATCGTGCGGGGCGTTGCCGTTCCCCCCGTCCGGCGGCCGGTAGGCGTCTTCCTGGACGGTATTCGTGCTCACGGGTGGGTCATCTCGCTTTCGGAAGGGCGATGGAGCCACGGTCGGCCGCTGCGGATCGCGCGAGCCGGGCCGATCGCACACCTTCCCCGAAGGACGGCCATCCGTCTGTGAAAGAGATCACACCGTGCCTTTGGTTTCCCAGCTGAACGGCCCCCGACTCCCCCGGAAACGCAGCCGTATCCGCCTATGAAGGGAGCAGTCCCTCAGCCCACGGGGGGGGAGCAGCCCCCTGCCCTTGAAGGGGCTCATGGCACAGCCCCTTCAAGGGCGTCATCGCACAGCACCTGAAAGGGCCATCCCTCAGTCCCTGAGGGCGAGCGCCAGGGCCAGCACGAGTGCCACCGGCCAGCCGGCGAGCAGCACGACCACCCAGAGGCCCGCGCCGGGGCCCCTGAGAAGCGACAGAAGCCAGCCGACGAGGCCGGGGCGTGCCTCCGGTGGCCCAGCGGCGCGCGACCGCCCCTGGGCCGCCTCCGGCCACCCCACCACGTCACCGGAGCCGCGTGTGACGGGCGCGGCCGGCGCGTCCTTCCGTCCCGGCTCCGCGCGCCCCGGAGCGGCCGGCCGAGCCGGTTCCGGCCCGGGTTCCGGTACCGGAGCCGTCCCCGCGGCCAGCGTCGCCACCGGCACGTACGCGGAGACCAGGGGCCGGAAGGCCCGCTCGTCCGCGAGGAAGCGGGCGAAGACCTCCAGCGCCATCGGCCGCAGCCCGGGCAGCTCGGCGTCCGCCACCGGGATCCGCGCCCGCGCGCCCGTCGCCCCGGTGACGACCACGCCGTACGCCAGCTCGACGGGCCGGCCGCTGCGGTCGCGCAGCACCACGCCTTCGGCACCGGGCGGCGAGGCCTGGACGATGCGGTACGAGAGTCCTATGCGCCCGCCGTCCGGCAGCGACGCCTCCGCGTGCCGGCTCTCCCCCTCCTGGGTGAGGCTGCCGGTGATCGCGTCGCGCAGCAGCCCCGAGAGGCCGCGCTCGGCCAGGAAACCCGGTACGAGCAGCGTGCGCTGCCCCACCACCCGGCCGCGCGCCACCAGGAAGGGCCAGCAGCCGGGATGCCGGGATCCCCTGCGGCTCACGACACCTCACCGTCGCGCAGCACGGAGGCCGGCAACTTGGACACGAAGGAGGCCAGCTCGGCGTTCATGCGGTCCATCGCGATCCGTCGCGCGGAGGCCGCCTCCTCGGTGAGCCGGTCGACCTTGCCCAGCTCCTGCTCGCGCAGGTCCATCTTTCGATCACCCTGCTCCGTGAGCCGGCTGGCGAACATCTCCACCGCCGCCTCGCTCACCTTGTCGAGCTTCTTGCCACCCACCACGGCCCCCAGGACGCCGCTGATGGCCTTGCTGAGCCGGGCGCTGAGGGTGCCGCTCAACCACTTGATCCGCTCGGTGGCGGTCAGGGCGGTACCGATCTGGATCTCAAGGATGAGCCGGCGGCGGGTCGCCTCGTCCAACCGGCCGAGGACCGAGGAGAAGATGTCCGGCAGGATCGCCAGGAACGGGATCTCGACGTACTGCGGGTGCGGCAGCGCGCCCGGGTGCTTGCGCATCCGGCCGTCCGGCTCCAGCGTCGCGTAGTCCGGGCCGACCGCGCTGACGGGCAGCAGCCGCACGGCGGGCTCGTACTCGTTCCCCGCCATCGCAACGTTCTCCACGAGGTGCGCGAACTCCTCGATGCCGCACAGCGCGTCCCGCACCGCGGCCAGCGACGCCCCCTCCGTGGGGGCGTGCCCGGCCAGCAGGTCCCACTTGGTGACCACGAAGTGGACCGGCTTCTCCGCGGACTGCAGCAGCCCGAAGATGAGCGACATCTCGTGGTGGAAGTGGTTGATGCCGTCCTCGGTCCCCGCGAGGAGTTCGCGTACGTACTGCCCGTCCAGCAGGCACAGCACCGTGTCCGCCGTCACCAGCCGCTCGGTCAGCTCCTCCTGGGCCCGCGACGCGGCGTCGTCGTGGGTGGCCTCGGTGAGCAGCTCGCCCGCGTAGTCCAGGTACTTGATGCGCAGCACCGAATGGTTCGTGGCATTCCGTCGGGTCTTGCAGTCGAAGGTGTACTCGCGGCCGTCGTGCACGCGATTCGAGGCCGGCCACTCCTCGCGGTCCCGCACCTGCCGGTAGAACTCCATCAGCTCGATGCGCTGTGCCTGCGGGCACTCCAGGAAGATCGCGGCGCTGCTCTGCACCTGAAGGCGCTTGAAGAGGCTGGACAGATAGACGGTCTTGCCGGACCCGGACGGCCCGACCACCAGGACCCGCACGGTGAACGGGTCATCGCTGAGTTCGAGCATGTGTCCCCCGAGAGCTCCGTACCGGAACAGCGGATGCTACTGAAGGGGACTCCGGGCCGGAAGGAAAGCGGCGGGGCACTCACTCGCCGGAGTGGTGACAAACGTGGTGAGACAGCAATACTGTCCAACATGATGGAGTCCGCTGCCGATGAGAGCCTGACCGTGGACGAGCTGGCCGCACGGGCCGGTGTCACGGTGCGTACGATCCGGTTCTACAGCACCCGCGGGCTGCTCCCGCCGCCCGAGATCGGCCCGCGCCGGGTCGGCCGGTACGGCCCGGACCACCTCTCGCGGCTGGCGCTCATCGAGGAGCTGCAGCACCAGGGCATGACCCTGTCGGCCATCGAGCGCTATCTGGCGCAGCTTCCGCCGGACCTCAGTGCGCAGGACCTCGCCATCCACCGCGCCCTCGTGGCCGGCTGGCTCCCCGACCGGGCCGAGGAGCAGACGCTGGCACAGCTGGAGCGGCGGGTGGGCCGGTCGCTGACGGTGCAGGACCTGGACCGGCTGGCCGCGATGAGCGTGCTGGTCCGCACCGAGGAGCCGGACGTCTTCCAGGTGGACCCCGGGCTGCTGCAACTCGGGGTGCGGCTGCTGGACGTGCCGATCGCGCTGGAGACGATCCTCGCGGCCCGCACCGTGGTCATGGAGCACACCCGCTCGGCGGCCCGGGAACTGAGCCGGCTGTTCAGGGACGAGGTCGGCGCCGCGCACGAGGACGACGGGCCGGACGCCGCCGAGGTGGCCCGCCGCAAGTCGCTCTCCGCGCACATGCAGCCGCTGGTCGTACAGGCCCTTGTGACGGCCTTCCAGCGGTCGATGAAGGACGAGCTGCGGGAGTGGTTCAGCGAGCGGTGAGCGGGGCGGGGTGGGCCCCGCACGGCCCCGCCCCGCCCCTCCGCTTCAGTCCTTGAAGGGCTCCCCCTTCTCGGCCTTCGCCAGCAGCAGCGGCGACGGCGCGAACCGCTCCCCGTACGCCGCCTGGAGCTCCTTGGCCCGGGCCACGAAGCCGGCGACGCCGCCCTCGTAGCCGTTGATGTACTGCATCACGCCGCCGGTCCAGCCGGGGAAGCCGATGCCGAAGATCGAGCCGATGTTGGCGTCGGCGACGGAGGTGAGCACGCCCTCCTCGAAGAGGCGTACGGTGTCCAGCGCCTCGGAGAAGAGCATCCGCTCCTGCATGTCCTTGAAGGGAATCGAGACGTCCGGCTTCGTGTAGTGCTCGCGCAGCCCGGCCCAGAGGCCCTGCCGCTTGCCGTCCTCGCCGTACTCGTAGAAGCCCGCGCCCCCGCTGCGGCCCGGCCGCCCGAACTCGTCCACCATCCGGTCGATCAGCGCGTCGGCGGGGTGCGGCGTCCAGCTGCCGCCCGCGTCCTCGATCGCCTTGCGGGTCTCGTTGCGGATCTTCCGCGGCAGGGTGAGGGTCAGCTCGTCCATCAGGGAGAGCACCTTGGCCGGGTAGCCGGCCTGGCCCGCGGCCTGCTCCACGGAGGCCGGGTCGACGCCCTCCGCGACCATCGCGACGCCCTCGTTGATGAAGTGACCGATGACGCGGGAGGTGAAGAAGCCGCGGCTGTCGTTCACCACGATCGGGGTCTTGCGGATCTGGCGTACCAGGTCGAACGCGCGGGCCAGCGCCTCGTCGCCGGTCCGCTCGCCCTTGATGATCTCCACCAGCGGCATCTTGTCGACCGGCGAGAAGAAGTGCAGGCCGATGAAGTCCTGCTGCCGCTCGACGCCTTCGGCGAGGCCGGTGATCGGGAGGGTGGAGGTGTTGGAGCAGAGCAGCGCGTCGGGCGCGACGATGCCCTGGATCTCCTGGAACACCTTGTGCTTGAGCGAGGTGTCCTCGAACACCGCCTCGATGACGGCGTCGCAGCCCGCGAGGGCCTGCGGGTCGGCGGTCGGGGTGATCCGCGCCAGCAGCGCGTCCCGCTTCGCCTCGGTCGTGCGGCCCTTGGCCAGCGCCTTGTCCAGCAGCCCCGCGCTGTACGCCTTGCCCTTGTCGGCCGCCTCCTGGGAGACGTCCTTCAGCACGACCTCGATGCCGGCCCGGGCGCAGCTGTACGCGATGCCCGCGCCCATCATCCCGGCGCCGAGGACCGCGACCTTCTCGACCTTCCGCTCCTCGATGCCCTTCGGGCGGTTGGCGCCGGAGTTGACGGCCTGGAGGTCGAAGAAGAAGGCCTGGATCATGTTCTTCGAGGTCTGGCCGGTGACCAGCTCCACGAAGTAGCGCGCCTCGATGGTCTGCGCGGTCTCGAAGTCGACCTGGGAGCCCTCGACGGCGGCCGCGAGGATGTTGCGCGGCGCCGGGTACGGCGCACCGTTCAGCTGCTTCTTCAGGTTGGCCGGGAACGCCGGGAGGTTCGCGGCGAACTTGGGGTTGGCGGGCGTGCCGCCGGGGATCCGGTACCCCTTGGCATCCCAGGGCTGCTGGGACTCGGGGTGCTCGTCGATGAAGGCGCGCGCCTTGGCGAGCAGGTCCTCGGGCGACTCGGCGACCTCGTGGATCAGGCCCGCGTCCTTGGCCCTGGTGGCGTTGTACTGGGTGCCCCGGAGGAGGACCTTGAGCAGCGCGTCGGCGATGCCGAGCAGCCGTACGGTACGGGTGACGCCGCCGCCGGCCGGGAGCAGGCCGAGGGTGACCTCGGGCAGGCCGATCTTGGTGCCGGGCGTGTCGAGCGCGACACGGTGGTGGCAGGCGAGGGCGATCTCGTAACCGCCGCCCAGCGCTGCGCCGTTGATGGCCGCGACGACCGGCTTGCCGAGCGTCTCGATGCGGCGCAGGTCGCGCTTGATGCCCTGGCCCGCCTCGAACGCCTGCTGGGCATTCTCCGGGGTGACGGCGATCAGTTCCCGCAGGTCGCCGCCGGCGAAGAAGGTCTTCTTGGCGGAGGTGAAGATGATGCCGCGGATGCTGTCCTTCTCGGCCTCCAGGCGGTCGGCGACCGCGGCCAGCGAGGCCTTGAAGTCCTGGTTCATCGTGTTCGCGGACTGGTTGGGGTCGTCGAGGACGAGGGTGACGACGCCGGTCTCGTCCTGCTCCCAGCGGATCGTGCTGGTCTCACTCATGCTGCGTTCTCCGTTAAGGGGGTCGGGACGGACGGTCAGAGGCGTTCGATGACGGTGGCGACGCCCATGCCGCCGCCGACGCAGAGGGTGGCCAGGCCGTAGCGCTTGTCCTGGCGCTCCAGCTCGTCGACGAGGGTGCCGAGGATCATCGCGCCGGTGGCGCCGAGCGGGTGGCCCATGGCGATGGCGCCGCCGTTGACGTTGACCTTGTCCAGGCCGATGCCCATGTCGGCGACGAAGCGCAGCACGACGGCGGCGAACGCCTCGTTGATCTCCACCAGGTCGATGTCGTCGATCGTGAGGCCGGCCTTGGCGAGCGCCTTACGAGAGGCGGGCGCGGGCCCGGTGAGCATGATGGTCGGCTCGGAACCGGAGACCGCGGCGGAGACGATCCGGGCGCGCGGGGTGAGGCCGTAGCGCTCGCCGACCTCCTTGGAACCGATGGCGACCAGGGAGGCGCCGTCCACGATCCCGGAGGAGTTGCCCGCGTGGTGGACGTGGTCGATCTTCTCGACCCAGTGGTACTTCTGCAGCGCCACCGCGTCGAACCCGCCCATGTCGCCGATGGCGGCGAAGGAGGGCTTGAGGGCGGCGAGCGAGTCGGCGGTGGTGCCGGGGCGCATGTGCTCGTCGTGGTCCAGGACGGTCAGCCCGTTGCGGTCGGTGACCGGCACGACGGAGCGCTTGAAGCGCTCGTCCTTCCAGGCCGCCGCTGCCCGCTCCTGGGACAGCGCGGCGTACTCGTCGACGTCGCGGCGGCTCCAGCCGCCGAGGGTGGCGATCAGGTCGGCACCGATGCCCTGCGGGACGAAGTTGGTGTCGAAGTTGGTCATCGGGTCGTTGAACCAGGCGCCGCCGTCCGAGGCCATCGGCACCCGGGACATCGACTCCACGCCGCCGGCCAGGACCAGGTCCTCCCAACCGGACCGGACCTTGGCGGCGGCCAGGTTGACGGCCTCCAGGCCGGAGGCGCAGAAGCGGTTCTCCTGTACGCCGGCGACGGTGTCGGGCAGCCCGGCGGCGATCGCCGCGATGCGGGCGATGTCGGAGCCCTGGTCGCCGACCGGGCCGACGACGCCCAGCACGATGTCGTCGATGGCGGCCGGATCGAGATCCGGGAAGCGCCGCCGCACCTCGTGGATCAACCCGACGACCAGGTCGATCGGCTTGGTGCCGTGCAGCGCTCCGGATGCCTTGCCGCGCCCGCGCGGGGTGCGGATCGCGTCGTACACGTACGCTTCGGAAGTCACGGTGTGGAGCCTTTCAAGATGAGGGTGAGCCGTGTGA
The DNA here is from genome assembly GCF_000718305.1 of Streptomyces niger. Taxonomy (GTDB): domain Bacteria; phylum Actinomycetota; class Actinomycetes; order Streptomycetales; family Streptomycetaceae; genus Streptomyces; species Streptomyces niger. The sequence goes on along the minus strand of NZ_JOFQ01000009.1, from coordinate 182,791 downwards.
GGGTTCGGCCGGCAGGTGAGGGTGGTCAGCCGAGCAGCGAGCGGCCGATGATCTCCTTCATGATCTCGGTGGTGCCGCCGTAGATCGTCTGGATGCGGCCGTCGGTGAACGCCTTGGCGACGCGGTACTCGTTCATGTAGCCGTATCCGCCGTGCAGTTGCAGACAGCGGTCGGCCACCCGCTTCTGCAGCTCGGTGGCCCACCACTTGGCCATCGAGGCGTGTACGGCATCCAGTTTCCCGTCCGAGTGGTCCACAATGCACCGGTCCAGGAACGTACGCGTCACAGCGCACTCGGTGGCCATCTCCGCGATCTCGAAGCGGACGTGCTGGAGCTTGGCCAGCGGCCGGCCGAACGCCTCGCGCTCCTTGACGTACTGGGTCGTGATCTCCAGCAGGTGCTCGGCGGCGGCGATCCCCGCGACGGCGATGCCCATCCGCTCCTGCGCGAGGTTCGTCATCAGATGGATGAACGCGCTGTTCAGCTCGCCGAGCAGGTTTTCCTTGGGCACACGGACGTCATGGAAGAACAGCTCCGCGGTGTCCTGCGCCTTCTGGCCGATCTTGTCGAGGTTGCGGCCCCGCTCGAAGCCCTCCATGCCGCGCTCGACGACCAGCAGGCTGAGTCCATGAGCGCCCCCTTCGGGGGTCGTCTTGGCAACGACGACCACCAGGTCGGCCAGGATGCCGTTGGAGATGAAGGTCTTGGAGCCGTTCAGCATCCAGTGGTCGCCGCGGTCCTCGGCGGCCGTTCTGATGCCCTGCAGGTCGGAGCCCGCGCCCGGCTCGGTCATCGCGATGGCGGTGATGATCTCGCCGCTGCAGAAGCCGGGCAGCCAGCGCCGCTTCTGCTCCTCGGTGGCCAGCGAGGTGAGGTACGGCCCGATGATGTCGTTGTGCAGGCCGATCGCCAGGCCCGCGGCGCCCGCCCGGGTGAACTCCTCGGCCAGCACGGCGCTGTACCGGAAGTCGGGGTTGCCCCCGCCGCCGTACTCCTCGGGGACGGCGAGCCCCAGCAGCCCCTGCCGGCCGGCGGCCAGCCACGCCTCGCGGCTGACGATGCCGTCCTTCTCCCACGCCTCGTAGTGCGGCTCGACCTCCTTCTTCAGGAAGGTACGCACGGTCTCCCGGAAGGTGTCGTGGTCCTCGGTGTAGATCTGACGCGGCATGCGCGCCTGCTGCTGGGTCATCGCTGCGAGCCTTCCTCGGAACCGGCACCACGCCGGTTCTCGGGGTGTGCGGTGGTCGGGGTATCGGGGCGTGCGGAGGTAGTGCCTTCAGGGCGTGTGGTGGACGGGGCTTCGGGGCGTGCGAGGGTCGAGGCCTCGGGGCTTGCGATGGTCGGCGCCTCGGGGCCTGCGGAGGTTTCGCTCTCGGAGCCTGCGGAGGTCGAGGCTTCGGGGTATGTGGTGGGCGGGGCCTGGAGGCCTGCGGAGGTCTTGCTCTCAGAAACTGCGGAGGTCGAGGCCTCGGAGCCTGCGGAGGTCGTGCCCTCAGAGCTCGCGGCGGTCAGGGTGGGGACGTCCCAGTCGCGGGCCACTTCTTCGGTGTCCGCGCCGGGCAGGGCGGGGCCGCCGCGCACCGCTCCCGGCGTACGGGAGAAGCGCGGCGCGGGCGCGGGCTGGGTCATCCCGGCGTGCTCGACGAAGGTGCCGCGGGCGGTGAGATGCGGGTGGGCAGGCGCCTCGCGCAGGGACAGCACGGGGGACACGCACGCGTCGGACCCCTCGAAGACGGCCGTCCACTCCTCCCGGGTACGGGTACGGAACCGATCGGCGATGGTCGTACGCAGCTCGCCCCACTTGGCGAGGTCCTCCCTCGGGGGCGCCTCGTCCGCGATGCCGAGCAACCGCAGGAACTCGGCGTAGAAGCGCTGCTCCAAGGCGCCGACGGCCATATGGCCGCCGTCCGCCGTCTCGTACGTGCCGTAGAAGGGTGCGCCGCCGTCCAGGAGGTTGGCGGCGCGGCAGTCCTGCCAGGCGCCGGCCTCCAGCATGCCGCGGATCATGGTGGTGAGGTGGGCCGTGCCGTCGACGATCGCAGCGTCCACGACCTGGCCGCTGCCGCCTTCGGTGCGGGCGTGCTGCAGGGCCGCGAGGGTGCCGATGACGAGGTAGAGCGAGCCGCCGGCGTAGTCACCGAGGAGGTTGGCGGGGGCCACGGGCGGGCCGTCGGCGGTACCGGTCATGCCGAGGGCGCCGGTGAGCGCGATGTAGCCGATGTCGTGGCCCGCGGTGTCAGCGAGGGGGCCGTCCTGGCCCCAGCCGGTCATCCGTCCGTAGACGAGCCGGGGGTTGCGGGCGAGGCACTCCTCGGGACCGACGCCCAGCCGTTCGGCGACGCCCGGCCGGAATCCCTCGATCAGCACGTCGGCCCGTTCGACCAGGTCGAGCACCTGGTCCGGGCCTTCGGGGGACTTCAGATCCACCAGCACCGAGCGCTTGCCGCGGTTGGTGAGGTCGTGCGCCGGGTCGATGCTGATACCGGAGCCGCCGGGGCGGTCCACGCGTACGACGTCGGCGCCGAGATCGGCGAGGAACATCGCGGCGAACGGGCCCGGCCCGATCCCGGCGAGTTCCACCACGCGTACTCCGCTCAGCGGGCCGTTCCCTGTCTGCGCCATCGAGCCCCCTGCCCGTGTCACCCATGCGTATGCGGCACCGATGCGGATGTGACACCAATGCTGTAACACTCGTGATGTTAAGAACGTGTTCCACTTTCCACAAGCCCCTCAGGACAGGTTCGGGGCCCACTTCGATGGTCGATGCGCGGGTCGTCCGATGGTCGGTGCGCGGGACGTCCGACGGCCGGTGCGGGGCCGAACGCGGAAGGGCTTCCCCAGAGGTTCTGCGCGGGGCTTCCCAGGGGCTTTCCGAGCGGCTTCCCAGGAGGTTCCGCGCGGCTTCCCAAGGGGCTTTCCGAGCGGCTTTGCGCGTCGGTTGGTCCTGCCGCCATTGCCTGCCCGCAGGCCTTGGTGACAATGGCCGGATGTCTTACACGCACCTCGCCGCCGCACTGTTCGATCCCGGCTCCGGCCAGGGCTGGCGCCAGATCGCCGAGCTGTCCATCGCCCTGCTGCTGTCGTCCCTCATCGGACTGGAACGCGAGGCGCGCCAGAAGAGCGCGGGCCTGCGCACGCACACCCTCGTGGGCGTCGGCAGCGCGCTCTTCATGGAGGTGTCGATCCACGGCTTCGGTGCGGTCACCGGAATCGACGGCATCGGGCTCGACCCGTCCCGGGTCGCGGCGCAGGTCGTCTCCGGCATCGGCTTCATCGGCGGTGGCCTGATCTTCGTGAAGAAGGACGCGGTGCGCGGCCTGACCACGGCCGCCACGGTCTGGCTCACCTGCGCCATCGGCATGGCCTGTGGCGGCGGGCTGCCGCTGCTGGCCCTGGCCTCGACGGCCGTGCACTTCCTCGTAGTCCGCGGCTTCCCCAAGGTCACCGACCGCATGGCCCTGGCCCCGTCCGTCGAGCGCTTCGAACTGCGACTCGCCTACCGAGCCCAGCACGGTCTGCTCGGCCGCATGCTGGCGATGTGCACCGGCGCCGGCTTCCAGGTCACCGACGTCCAGGTCGACACCGACCCCGAGGCCCCCGAACGGGTCGCCTCGGAAGTCCTCCTCCGCCTGGAGGGCTCGGCCTCGGCACACGACCTGGTGGAACGCCTCTCCCAACTGGAGGGTGTCCGCGGCATCACCTTGGGCCGCGAGTCGGACCACACGGAGTGAGGACGTCCTTCGGGCGCAGGAACCGCTGCGTACGGAGAGTGCGGGGCGCTGCTGCCCTTTGTGGTGCTGCGTCCTCGGGCACCCTGGGGGCACTTCTGACTCAGCATCAGGAGAGGGCTGTGTCCTCCAGCAAACGGCGGACCGTTCTCACGGCCACCGGGCCGAGCGGCAACCGCTGCGCCACCGTAGCCGGGCAATCGATGACGTCCCGCAGACGCAGCGCCACACGGGCGGCACGACGCCGGTGAGGAGCGCGGGGAGGGGCATGCGGGGGTCCTGCCACGGTGCCGGAGGACGCAACTCCCGAAAGGTCGTGTTGACGCCGCGTACAACTGATCCATAGCGTGCGATCACCGACTGGGCGAGCACCACGAACGTGCCCGCCCGCACTGCAGGCGCCCGTAGCGGCGCTCACATCGAAGGCGCCCGCATCGGCGCTCACACCTAAGGGGCCGCACCATGGGACGACAGGACGACGCGGGGCGGACGTACGACGTCGTCCTTTTCGGCGCCACCGGCTTCGCGGGCCGGCTCACCGCCGCCTACCTGGCCGCGCACGCCCCCGAAGGCTGCCGCTGGGCGCTGGCCGGGCGCAACAAGGCCAAGCTGGAGCGGCTCCGCGCCGAACTGGCGGCGAGCCACCCGGCCTGTGCCGACCTGCCCCTCGTGCACGCCGACGCCGCCGACCCTGAGTCGCTGCGGACCGTGGCCGCCGCCACCCGGGTACTGGCCACCACCGTCGGCCCGTACTTGAAGTACGGCGAACCACTGGTCACGGCCTGCGCCGAGGAGGGCACGGACTATGTGGACCTCACCGGTGAGCCGGAGTTCATCGACCGGATGTATGTGCGCCACCACGCCACGGCGCGCGCCTCGGGTGCACGCCTGGTGCACGCCTGCGGGTTCGACTCCGTCCCGCACGACCTCGGCGTGTTCTACACGGTGGGGCTCCTGCCCGAGGGTGTGCCACTGCGGATGGCCGGCTTCGTCCGCACCAACGCCACGTTCTCGGGCGGCACCCTGGCCTCCGCGCTCACGGTGATGTCCCGGCCGCTCGGCATGGTGCGCGCCGCCCGGGAACGGCAGCGCGTGGAGCCGCGCCCGGCGGGCCGCACGGTGCGCGCGGTCCCTGGAGTGCCGACCCGCGAGCTGGGCGTCTGGGGCGTACCGTTGCCGACCCTCGACCCGCAGGTGATCGGCCGCTCAGCGGCGGCTCTGGAGCGCTACGGTCCGGACTTCCGCTACCGCCACTACGCCGGCGTCAGACACCTTCCCGTGGCGGTCGGCGGCGTGCTGGGCGCGGGCGCCGCGTACGGTGCGGCGCAGGTTCCGCCCGCGCGCCGGTGGTTGTCGGCTCGGCTCGCGCCGGGCGACGGGCCGGACGAGGAGCGCCGCGCCAGCAGCTGGTTCAAGATCCGCTTCGTGGGCGAGGGCGGCGGCCGGCGGGTCGTCACCGAGGTGTCGGGCGGCGACCCGGGGTACGACGAGACGGCGAAGATGCTCGCCGAGTCGGCGCTGTGCCTGGCGTACGACGAACTGCCGGAGACCGCCGGTCAGGTGACGCCGGCCGTGGCGATGGGCGACGCGCTCACGGACCGTCTGAAGCGCGCCGGGCTGCGCTTCCGGGTGGTGGACGAACAGGGCTGAAACGGGCCGCAGAGGGCGCCTCGGGCGTCACGCGTCGCTGCCGGCCTCCGCGAGCGCGCGGCGGCACAGCGCGTCGGCGGCGCGGGTGGTCTCCGGCTGGCGGTAAGAGGCCGCCAGCCGCAGCGTATGGGCACAGGCGCGGTCCAGGCCGACACGGTGGCCCACGGACACGAAGACCGGCTTCACGCCCGGCTGCGTCCGAACGGCCCGGCCGACCTCCTCGCCACCATCCAGCAGCGCCGAGGTCGCGCCGCGCTCCGGCCCCGGCGCTTCATAGGTGAAGGTGAACGGGTTCTTCGCGACGCCGATCACCGGCAGCCCCGTGAGCACCCCGAGGTGGCAGGCCAGCCCGAAGCGGCGTGGGTGGGCGAGCCCGTAACCGTCGCAGACCACCAGGTCCGGTACGCGGGCGAGTCGGTCGAGCGCGTCGAGCGCGGTTGGGATCTCCCGGAAGGCGAGCAGCCCGGGGACGTACGGGAACGACACCGGGCCGACCGCCGTCGCCTCGTCGACGACGTCGAGCGTGCGGGCGTCGAGCGCGACGGCCGCGGCCGCGACGACGCCCCGCTCGTCGTCGTACGCGACGTCGACCCCCGCCACGGTGCCCGCGAACCCCGGCTCGGGCCCGGGCTCGTCCAGGACGACGTGCCGGCGCAGCCGGTCCTGGGCAGCGCGGGCCGCGGCCTCGTCGGCGGGCCAGTTACGCAGTTCGTCGTCGCGGGAGACAGTGCTGTTGCTCGTCATGGTGGCGCCCACGCTACCGGGCCCTCGTGCGGGCTGAGCTGCGGACCTGACGTACAGGAAGGGCAGCGACGACGGTACCGGAGTAAGCACTGCCGGTCGTGGTCACCCAGAGGGGCGCGATGCGAGCCGTGTCAGCGGGCTCATTCCTTGCCGCGGGCGCGACGGAAGCGGGCCAGGCCATCGGCGAGGTCGATCAGCGGGTCGGGGTAGTCATACCGTGCGCGCTCCCGTGCGGGCAGTTTCCACGGTTCGTGGACCGCGCGGCCCTCGATCCCGGCGAGTTCGGGAACCCAGCGGCGTACGTAGGCGCCATCGGGGTCGTATCGCTTGCCCTGAGTAACGGGGTTGAAGACGCGGTTGGGCCGGGAGTCCGTGCCGGTGCCCGCCACCCACTGCCAGTTGAGCTGGTTGTTGGCCAGGTCGCCGTCGACCAGCAGGCGGAGGAAGTGCCGGGCCCCTGCTCGCCAGTCCACGTAGAGCGTCTTGGCCAGGAAGCTCGCGGTCAGTAGCCGACCGCGGTTGTGCATCCAGCCTTCGTGGGCCAACTGCCGCATGGCGGCGTCGACGACGGGATAGCCGGTCCGCCCCTGCTGCCACGCCTCGACCTCCGCCCGCGCTCCCTTCTCGGTACGCCACCGGTCGTGCCGGGTGCGGTAGTCCTCCACCGCCGCACGAGGCCGCGCAGCCAGCACCTGATGGTGGAAATCCCGCCAGCAGAGCTGCCGTACGAAGGCCGCGGCCCCCGGGCCGCCCTTCTTGCGCGCCCGGTGCACCGCCTCCACCGGGGAGACCGTCCCGAAGTGCAGATGCGGGGAGAGCCGGGAGGTCGCGTCGCCGGCCAGGTCGTCGTGCCGGTCCTCGTACGCGGCCATGCCGTCGCGTCCCCACGCGGCCAACCGCGCCCGCCCCTCGGCCTCACCGCCGCCGGCCAGCCCGGCCGAGACGTCCCGTAGGGCCGCCCTGGACGGCATCTTTTCCGAGCCGATGCCCTCGGGGACCCGGACGGTCCGCGGGGCGCCCAGCGGCGCGCGCAGCTGTTGCTGCTCCCACTGCCGGGCGTACGCGCCGAACACCGCGAAGTGGTCCTTGGACTGCGGGGTGACCGCGCCGGGCGGTACGGCGGTCACGACCCCGTCGTGTACGTGCAGCCGCCGGCCGTCGGTGGCCAGCGCGGCACGCAGCCGATCTTCCCTGCGCTGGGCGTAGCCGCTGACGTCGGCCGACATGTGGACATCGGCGGCGCCCGCCTCGGCGGCGACCTTGCGCACGGTCTCGGCCACGTCGCCCGACCGCACCACCAGCCGGCCGCCGCGCTCCCGCAGCGCCGCATCGAGAGCGGCGAGGCAGTCGGCCAGGAACGCCGTGCGGTTCGGTGTCGCGAAGCCGGCTGCCTCGATGCGGCCGTCCCGTACGAACAGCGGCACCACCTCCCGCCCCTGCTTCAGGGCCGCGCGCAACGCCGGTTGGTCGTGCAGCCGCAGGTCGGCGGTGAACAGGACGACGGACACGGTCATACAGCACTCCGGGGCGGGGCGGCACGTTGACGCCCCACGATGCCGTGCCGGTCGGCCGGCCGCCCTACGCCACGCCGCCCCGGGCCGGCTCACGGGCCACCCCTCTCGGGGCCAGGGGCGCGGCCTTCCGTGGCCTCATCCGGCCTGTGCAGGCTCCGATGAGGCCTGCCGGGCCATGGTGGTGGACGCCTGAACGTACGAGGCTGGGAGGAAACGTGACCGGGGGCGGAGGGGTGGGAGGGCGGCCGGAATGACGACCGATGCACCGGGCAGGGGTGGAGCTGTGCGCACGACTTCACAGTGCGGCGACAGGGGGCGCTTCGAAGAGCCGCCCATACGGGTCTTCCTGCTGGACGACCACGAAGTCGTGCGCCGCGGCCTGCGCGACCTCCTGGAGGACGAGCCGGACATGACCGTCGTGGGCGAAGCGGCCGACGCCCGCCAGGCGCTCGCCCGCGCCCCGGCGCTGCGGCCGCACGTCGCGGTGCTCGACGTACGCCTCGGCTCCAGTGCCGACACCGGGGACCACGAAGGCATCGACGTGTGCCGCGAGTTGCGCGTCGCACTGCCCGGGCTGGCGTGCCTGATGCTCACGTCCTTCGATGACGACGAGGCGCTCTTCGACGCCATCATGGCCGGCGCCGCCGGCTACGTACTCAAGCAGATCCAAGGCTCGGCCCTCGTGACGGCCGTACGGACGGTGGCGGCGGGACAGTCGATGCTGGACCCCGGCGCCACCGCCCGCGTACTGGCCCGGGTGCGGGGCCCGGCCGTCCCTGTCGGCCCGCCCGAACTGGCCCGCCTCTCCCCACGAGAGCGGCAGATCCTCGACCTCATCGGGGAGGGCCTGACCAACCGCCAGATAGCCGAGCGCCTCTACCTCGCCGAGAAGACCGTGAAGAACCGCATCTCCGCGATCCTGACCAAGCTCAAGGTCGGTCGCCGCATCCAGGCCGCGGTCATCGCCGAACGCGTACGGGACCGTGAGGAGCCGCCCGGTTCCCGGTAACCACGAATCACCTGACACCGGCAGCGACGCGCCGAGGGGGACCATGCAGCACGAGAAAGGGACCGTTCCGCACCGAGGAAGCCCGAAATCTCTGGAATTCCCATGGCCATGGCCCCGTACCGCGTCCTGATCGCCTATGCCAGTACGTCCGAATCCACCCAGGGCATTGCGGAGGAGATAGCCGCCGCGCTACGGGAGGACGGTTTCGACACCGAACTGCGCCCCGCTGCGGAGATCGTGAGCGTGGGCCCGTACGACGCCGTCGTCCTCGGCGGTGAGCTGCGTGGGAACCGCTGGCACCGCGATGCCCGCCGTTTCGCGCGCCGGCATGCGGCGCAACTGCGCTCCCGCGCCGTCTGGTTCTTCAGCAACGGCTCCGGGACCCCGGACGCGTCGGCGGGCGACGGCGTCGATGCGCCGCCGGTCCCCGGCGCGCGCCGGGCCATCGACCGGGCCGGCGCCCGCGGCCACCTCACGATCGGCGGCCGCCCCGGCCGCCTCCCCCGGGGCCCGTTCACCCGCTCAGCGGCCCCGGGCGGCTTTTCGGCCGACCACCGGGAGGTGTCCCGGATCCGCGACTGGGCGCATCACATCGCGAACGAGGTGAGCAACTTCTGACGGGGTGGGGCGGCCGGGTGCGCCGGGGCGGCCGATGCCTGCGGACGGGTCAACCCTGTCCGCCGCCGAAGAGGGAGCCGAGTACGTCGCCGGCGAATTCCAGGCCCGCCTGCTCCCTCGGCGTCAGCTGGTCCGGTCCGTCCGCGGGTGCCGCGACTGCGGACCCGGAGGCGAGAATCCCTGCGGTGAAAACGGCTGCGAGCAAGACGATGAGACGTCGCATCTTCGCTGTTCCTTCCCGTGCGGAAACCAGTGCGGCTCCATCCTCGGCCGCCGGCCGACCCCCCGCCACGTGACGCCATCGGCGCTGCTGCGAACGGACCACGGCCTCGTCCGCTCATACCTCGCGCCGCTCCGCCCGGCGCAATTCCCCGGCGACACCTGTCCTATATTTCGAGGATGTTCATACTTGAGTTGACCTACACCGCCCCTCTCGACCGCGTGGACGCCGCGCTCGACGCGCACGTCGCCTGGCTGGAGCAGCACTACGCCGCCGGGCACTTCCTGGCCTCCGGCCGCAAGCAGCCGCGCGACGGGGGCGTCATCCTCGCGTCGGTCGAGGACCGCGCCACGGCGGAACGGATCACCCAGGAGGACCCGTTCGTCGCGGCCGGCGTGTGCGAGTACCGGATCACCGAGTTCATCGCCACCAAGACCGCTCCGGGCCTGGAGGGCTACCGCGAGCAGCTGCCCGCCTGACGCGAGAGAAGAGGGGTGTGTGGCCGGCGTATTGGCCGCACACCCCTCTTTTTCATGCCCCGGCACCGCCGCTCACTCGTTCGAGGGATGGCAGCCTGACGCCGATCTGCGTACAGTTGATTGCAGTGAAGCCAAAAGTTGCAGTTTCGCGCACCGAGCGCACCAGCTTGGGCCTGACGCTGACTGCGTGAATCGCGCAACCACGGCGCCAGCCGGCGGACGAAGGGTGGGATCAGCCATGAGTGGTACGTCGAACGGTTCGTCGCACATGGAGCAGGAGCTGCGCAGCCAGCCGGAGACCTGGCGGGAGGCGGTGCGCCTGGGCGGCGCGGACAGCCCCCTGCCGAAGGCCGGCCGCCGCGTCGCTGTCGTCGGCTGCGGCACCTCGTGGTTCATGGCGCAGTCGTACGCCGCACTGCGCGAGGCGGCCGGTGCCGGCGTCACCGACGCATTCCCCGCCTCCGAGGCGTTCCTCGGCGCCGACCGCGGCTACGACGCCGTGGTGGCCATCACCCGCTCCGGCACCACGACAGAAGTCCTCCGCATACTCGACGCCGTACGCGGCCGGATCCCCACGGTGACCCTGCTCGGCGACCAGGACACTCCCGCGAAGGAACTGTCCGACGAGATCGTCGCCCTGCCCTTCGCCGACGAACGCTCCGTCGTGCAGACGCGGTTCGCCACCACGGCCCTGGCCCTGCTCCGTACGCATCTGGGCGAAGACCTTTCCGCCGCGATAGGCGATGTCGAGGAGGCACTGTCGGCGCCCGTCGCCCAGGAGTGGGTCGACGCCGAGCAGTTCTCCTTCCTCGGCACCGGCTGGACCGTCGGCCTGGCCAACGAGGCGGCCCTCAAAATGCGCGAGGCCTCCCAGAGCTGGACCGAGTCCTACCCGGCCATGGAGTACCGGCACGGCCCGATATCCATCGCCGCTCCCGGTCGCGTCACCTGGCTCTTCGGCAACGCGCCGGAGGGGCTGGCCGACCAGGTCATAGGGACAGGCGCCCGGTTCGTGGCACACGACCGCGATCCGCTCGCTGACCTCGTACTGGTGCACCGCGTCGCGCTGGAACGCGCCCGTGCCCGCGGCCTGGACCCGGACAACCCGCGCAGCCTGACCCGCTCGGTCATGCTCGACACGACGGCACCCGTTTCCTGACGGCAACTCCTCGGGACCTGCCGCCGCCCCGGCCGGCTCGTACGCCTGTCACTGTCCACCGGCCGACTCTGATGCCTGCCGCTGTCCACCGGCCGACTCTGGCCTGGAGCCGTGCACACCGGCCCCTCGTCCTGTCGCTGTCCGTCGTCCCCGGGCACCCGTCACCGTCCATCGGTCCCGGACACCTGCCACCGTCCATCGGTCCCGAGTACCTGGCACCGCCCATCGGTACCGGCGGTACCGGGCACCCGCCACCGTCCATCGGGCCTGGGTAGTTGTGGTTGTCGGTCGACCCCGGTGCCTTATCGCCGTCCACCGATCAGTGACCGCACTCCCCCAAGCACCGCTGTCGACAGCGCTCCTCCCCCACCCACTCCTACGTAATCCACACGTCGCCCATCGTCGCCCCTACGTCACGGAGGCCGGCTCCATGCCCCTCGTCCCCACGTCAGAGATCGTCCGGGCCGCCGATGAGGCGCGGGTCGGTGCAGTGTCCTTCAACGTCATTCACCTGGAAACCGCGGAAGCGCTGGTCGCGGCGGCCGAGCGCACCGGCATTCCGCTCATCCTCCAGATCAGCGAGAACTGCGTCCGCTACCACGGCAGCCTGTTGCCGATCACCCGCGCCACCCTCGCGCTCGCGGAGGGCTCGTCCGCACGGGTCTCCGTGCACCTGGACCACATCACGCAACATCAGCTCGTGTACGAGGGGGTCGAGGCCGGAGTGAGTTCGGTGATGGTCGACGCCTCCGCCCTGCCGTACGAGGACAACGTCGCGATGACGGCGGAGCTGACCGCCTGGTGCCACGAACGCGACGTGTACGTCGAGGCGGAACTCGGCGAGGTGGGTGGCAAGGACGGCGTCCACGCACCCGGCGTACGCACGGATCCGGACGAGGCTCTGGCGTACGTCACGGCCACGAAGGTGGACGCGCTCGCCGTGGCCGTCGGGTCGTCGCACGCCATGCGGGAACGAACGGCCGTACTGGACAAGGAGCTGATCGAGGCGCTGCACAGCACGTTGCCGGTACCGCTGGTGCTGCACGGCTCTTCGGGCGTACCGGACGACGAGCTGCGCCGGGCGATCGCCGCGGGCATGACGAAGATCAACATATCGACGCACCTGGTCTCGGTCTTCACCCGGTCCATCCGGGAGACGCTGACGGCCGATCCGGAACTGGTGGACTCGCGTAAGTACGTCAAGCCTGCTCGCGAAGCGGTCACCGAGGAAGCGGCCCGGCTCCTGAGCACCCTCAGCGCGAAGACGGCGCTCCCAGGTCAGTACGCCCCCGCGACCCCGGCCTGCGGCTGAGTACGCGACTGATCCACCACCGGCCTGCGGCGGGTCCGCGACCGATCCGCCGCCGGTCCGTCGCCGGTCCGCCGCCGGCCTGCGAGGGGTTCGCGACCGGTCCGCCGCCGGCCTGCCGCCGGCCTGCCAGAGGTTCGCCGCCGGAGCTGCGCGGACATGGCGGGGCTGGGGAGGTGCTGAGGGCCGGACAAGGAGGCCTCAGTTCCGAGGGGAGCGACTTCGGGTCCCGGGGGCGACTACTACGGGTCCCGGGGAGGGAGCGACTACGGGTCCCGAGGGGGGCGGCTTCGCGTTGGCGGGTGGGGGGACAGCTTCGGGTCGGCGGGTGGGGGGAGGGGGCAGGTTGCGACGGTTAGGGTCTTCGCATGAAGCGCCATGAACGGATGAATGCCCTGCTGGAGCTGCTCGGGGAACGCGGCAGGGTGGATGTCGAAGAGGCGGCGACCGCACTCGAGGTGTCGGCGGCGACCATGCGCCGTGACATGGATGCACTGGCCGAGCAGCAACTGCTCACCCGGACCCGTGGTGGCGCGGTACTCAGTTCCGTGGCGTACGACCTGCCTATCCGTTACAAGCACTCGCACCGTGCGGCGGAGAAGGACGCGGTGGCCCAGGCGGCGGCCGGGCTGGTCGAGCGTGGCGACGTGGTCGGGCTGAGCGGTGGTACGACCACTACGGAGATCGCCCGGGTGCTCGCGACCCGCCCGGAGTTCGCGGAGGCCGGACCGCAGCCGCACCTGACGATCGTCACGAATTCGCTCAACATCGCCAACGAGCTGGCCGTGCGGCCCCAGATCAAGATCGTGCTGACGGGCGGGGTGGCGCACTCGCGGTCGTTCGAGCTGGTCGGTCCGTTCAGCGAGCTGGTACTGCAGCAGATTTCCGTTGACATCTCGTTCATCGGGGCAAACGGCGTGGATCCGCAGATGGGGGCCACCGTGCATGACGAGGCGGAGGCCCGCATCAACCGGCTCATGGCCGAGCGGTCCCGGCGGGCCGTGATCGTCGCGGACTCCTCGAAGATCGGGGCACGCTGTTTTGCCCGGGTCGGCGACGCGGATGTGTTCGACACGTTCATCACCGACGACCGGGCGGAGGACTCGGTCCGCCAGGAGTTCACCGACCACGGCCTGCGGGTCATCGCCGCCTCCACCTCCCGGTCCGCCCCCGAACCTGCACCCACGCAGGCACCACAACCGGCCCCGGACCCGGACCCGGCACTGAAACCGGACCCGGCACCGGCACCCGCACCCGCACCGACTCAGCGCTGACGTTGCGCCGCGCCGCCCTATTGGCGCCGGATTGCCTTACTGACGCGGCGTTGCCATCGCTGACGCCGCGCCGCCTTACTGACCCGCGTTGCGTTCCGGGGATGCGGGCGCCGTATACCGAGGCGCCACCCGGCCGACGAGCCGACGAGCCGACGAGCCGAGCCGAGCCGACGAAAGGTCGGCGCGAGTCGGTACCGGACGGTCGCAGGGCGGAGGTCTGACGGACACCGGACAGGATCGGGCGAACAGTGGGCGGATGCCGGACGGGATTGGGGGGGGGACGCCGGACGGGGATCGGAGTGATGCCGCACCGACTTCGGTCCGATACTGCACCGGCGTCGGTCCGAGGCCGGGTGGATGTTGGGCCGATGACGGGCCGGGGCGACGTTGGCCCGATGACGGACTTGCGCCAAGCCGCCGATGTGGAGCTCACGCCGGGCCGATGCCGGCCGCCGGTGGGCCGATGTAGGAGTCGGGCTGATGCCGGGGGCGGGTCAGGGGGCGGGGTGGAGCAGGGCTTCGGCGCCGCCGTCGACGAAGAGGAGTTGGCCGGTGACATGGGTGTTCTCGGGCGAGGTGAGCCAGGCGAGAAGGGGGGCGATCTGTTCGGCGCGGGCATGGCCGTTGAGCGGCATCGGGACGCTGGTGTCGACGACCTTGCGCAGGTCGGGATCGGCAAGCAGGCCCTCGGTCATCGGGGTGAGCACGGTGCCGGGGCCGATGGCGTTCAGCGGGATACCGGCGCCCGCCCAGTCGTCGGTGACCGCCGTACGCCGTACCCACCGGGCGAGAGCGGCCTTGGAAGAGCTGTAGATGAGGTGGCCCTCGCCACGGTCGAGGGCGTTCTGCGCCGCGGTGGCGGCTGCCTCCTCGTCGCCCGCGCCTGCCGCCTCGATGATGGCTGGGTCGGAGGGATGAACGGCGGCAACGGAGGCCACGACCACCGCGCGCGGGGCGGTGCCGGCCACGAGTAGCGGGCGCAGACCCTCCAACGTGGCGATCGCGCCGAAGTAGTTGACGCGGACGGTGTCGGGCACGAAGTGCGCGAGGCCGGCGCAGGCGATGACGGCGTCGAGTCGGCCGCCGGACAGTTCCCGGGCGCGGTCGACCAGTTCGGCGCGGCCGCTTTCCGTGGCGAGATCGGCCGCTATCGCGACGCCGTCGCCATTGCCGTGACCATCGCTATCGCTATTGCTGTTGCTGTTGCTGTTGCTGTTGGGATTGCCGTCGCCGTCAGGGGCAGCGGTCCGGTCGGCGCCGATGACGGTATGGCCCGCGGCGCGGAGACGGTCCGCGGTGGCCTTGCCGATGCCGGACGCCGCCCCGGTGACGAGATACGTGCGAGCGGCGGAGTCGTTGTCGGAGGTGCGAGGGGAGGGGGAAGGGGAAGGGGGCATTGGTCGGCTCCTTGCGGCTCGGGGCACAACGTGCGGGGCAGGGCGTACGGAGCGGCAATTCGCTTGGCTGGCAGCCAACTTAGATTAAGTGGCATGTCATGCCAATAAGTAGGACGCGGCGCTGTGGCAGAGTGACGGGCCGACGGGTCGACGGAGCGCAAAGCGGCAAGCGGCGACACGGGGCGGCGAGCGGCGGCGAGAGGAGCCACGCGGATGACAGCAGGGCGCGGGCGGCCGTCGTTCAGCGAAGACCGGCGCCAGGCGATCCGGATGGAGATCGCCGAAGCGGCGGCCGAACTGTTCTCCGACCGCGGATACGAGGCGACGACGGTGGAGCAGATCGCGGCGGCCGCCGGAATCTCGTTGCGTACGTTCTACCGTTACTGTCCGGCGAAGGAGGACGCGCTCACTCCGGTCTTCACCGCGAGTGTCAGCGGGCTCGTCGATCAGCTGGCCGTCCGTTCCGCCGACGAGCCGCTGGTCGAGGCCGTCGGGGCGGCGTTCGCCGAGGGGGCCTCGTTCCGCAGGTTGGCCGACGCGGAGCGAGCGCGGCGGCTGCTCCGGGTGATGGGTTCGGTGCCGGAACTGCGTACGCGCTGGTTGGCGACGGGCCGGGAGTTGCAGGACCGGCTCGCACCCGTACTCGCCCCGCGCACCGGCGGGGACCCGGACAGCATGGAGACCCGGCTGCTGGCGGCGGCTCTGATCGACGCGCTCACGGTGGCGATGGAGTTCTGGGCGGACGAACGCAGCCCGGAAGAGAAAGACGTCATGGTCTTCGCCGCTCGGGCGTTGCGGTATCTGCGGATCGACGACCGCCGGCGGGCGACGGGCGGGGCCGGCGGCGATCAGTGAGGCAACCAGAGAGGTGATCGGCGGGGCGATCGACGGGGCGATCGGTGAGATCGACCCGTGAGGCCGATCTTGAGGTCGATCTTGAGGCCGATTGCGAGGTCGAGCGGTAATCGGTAAGGGCAGCAGCGGTCGATCCCCGGCCCTGGCTCCGGCTCCGGCTTGAGCTCCCTCCCCGACCTCGCCCCGCCCCCCGGCCCTGGCTCCGGCTTCCCACGCCACCGGCCAGCTCGTCGGCCGGCAAGTCCATTCGTCGGTCAGCAGGAGCGGTTTTTGACGTACAGGGCGCGGGGATCGCGGTCGGTGCCGTAGCGGACGTTCTTCGTGACGCCCTTCTTGAGGCGGCCGTGCGGGTCGGGGCGCCACGGGACGACGATCGTGTAGCAGGCGGTCCGCTTGGTGCACAGGTTCTTCAGCCGGACGTACCGCTTGTGCTTCTTCGTGTAGTACTTCGACACCTTGACGCACTGCGGCGCCCGATGGTGACCGGAAGCGGCGGACGCGGTCTCGGCCGACACGAAGCCGAGCATGCCGGTCAGTATGGCCGCGACGATGGCTATGGCCAGGTATCTACGCATGGGTCCCCCCGTGATCGGTCCACTTGACTATCGCATTTTCCGCGAGCCGGACAAGGGACACCCCACCGTACAAGGGAGCACGCTGCGGCCCAGGGGGCGACGGGGGCGCCCGCACCGGGAGCACGATTCACGCGGTGCTCCCGTTGTGCTGCCGTGCGGCCGTGTCCGGTGAGACGGCCGAGTGGGCCGCGACAACCTGGCGGGACCGCCGGCTGAGAGGCGGCAGCCGTCGGCCACAATCGCAATCAATAATTCACGAGTAAAATACCTGCTAATATTTATGTATGGGCAAGCACGCTAGACCGTCACGACTGGGGCAAAGGATCACGAAGAGCACCCGTATCAGCGACCGCGTCCCCGAAGCCGTCACCGGCTCCGACACGGGAAATGGCACCGGCGCAGGAAAAGGCACCGGTACGGGGAGTGGCACCGGTACGGGGAGTGGCATCGGCACGAGGAATGGCGCAGACGCCGGGCGGGCCGTCCGGGCGCGGCCACTGCCGGTCAAGAGCACCGTGCGGCTGCGTCGGCCGCTGGAGACCCGGCACTGGCACAAGCCCGCCTTCAGTGCGGCCGCCGCCATCGCCGTGCCCAATCTGACGCTGCTCGCCCTGGACCGGATGGACCTGGTCCTCTACACGTCGGCCGGCGCGATGTGCGCGCTCTACGGGCACAACAAGCCGTACGCCGCGCGCGCCCGGACCGTCGCCTGGGTGATCCTCGGCATGATCGCCAGCCTCGCCGTCGGTCTGGTCAGCTCCGCCTTCATCGGCAGTACCGTGCTGCTGGTGCTGATCGCCTCCGCGCTGGCCGCCGTGCACAAGATGATGTGCGACGCGACCCGCATCGGGCCGCCCGGCAACCTCATCATCACCTTCATCTCGGCCTCGGCCTTCTTCGTGCCGCAGCGACCGGACCAGATCCCGTTCCATCTGCTGCTCGCCGTCGCGGGCGGGGCCGTCGCCTGGCTGGTGTGCATGGCGCCCCGGCTCGTGCGGCCGGAGGGGCCGCAGCGGATCGCCACCGCGCGGGCGCTGGAGGCTGCCGCCGGGCTGCTGCGTGCCGCGCCCGGCGCCGCGGCCGGCCCCCGGCACGCGACGGCCGCCGCCGTCAACGCCGCCTGGCAGACGATCTTCCTCGTACCGGCCCGCAGTGCGGCCAAGTACGCCGCCAGGGCGCGCCTGGAGCGCCTGCTCGTGCGGGCGGAATCCGCACTGGCAGTGGGCCCAGTGCGGGACATGGGCGTACCGAAGGCCGTGGGCGTACCGAAGGCCGTGGGCGTAGCGGAGGCCGTGGGTGTAGCGGAGGCCGTGGGGACTGTGGGGGACGTACCGGCCGGGGTCGGGGGGCGGGCAGCGGACGCCGAGCTGTTCGACGCCTGGGCGCGTGACCTGCGCCGTGGCCGCCCGCTGCCCGACGTGACACTGAACGCCGAGCAGACCGCGGAGCTGGTCGGCATCGCCGCCGACCAGGACAGGACCGAGCAGGGCGGAACCGAGCGGCACGGGGCCGAGCGGAACAGGACCGGCCAGGACGGGATCGACGAGGGCGGGACCGAGCGGGATCTGCGGCGGCCCGCCCCTGATCACCTGCGCGGCTTCCGACCCGTCCTCGCACAGCTGCGGCCCGGGTCGCCGCTCCTGCCGCTCGGGGCGCGGGTGATGATCGGCTGTACGTTGGCGGGCTGGGCTTCGATGGCCATCGGTTCCGAGCACCCGTACTGGGCGGTCGTCACCGCGGCCTCGGTCTTCCAGGCCAACACCACGCTCTCCTGGCAGCGCGCGGTGCAGCGTTCCCTGGGCAATCTCCTCGGGCTGCTGCTCTTCACCGCACTGCTGCCGCTGATCCACACCGGACACCTCGCGATGGTGTTGCTGGTGATCCTCTTCCAGATCGGCGCCGAGGCGTGGATCCCCCGCAACTACTGGCTCGGCTCGGTCTGCGTGACCCCCATGGCGCTGCTGCTGACCTCGTTCGGCAACGCCCTGCCCGCGAACGTTCTCGTACGCGACCGCTGGGTGGACACGGTGGTCGGCGCGATCATCGGCCTGATCTGCTGCGTACTGGTGACCAACCGGCGGGCGACGGACCGCATCGAGGCCGCGGTCGCCCGCGTCGCCGCGGCCCGGGAAGCGGCGGATGCGGTGCTCGCGGCGGAGCAGCCGGACGACCTGGCGGCGGGCTGGGCCCGCGATCGACTCGCCGCGACGCTGGTCGAGCTGCGCGAGGCCGTCGAGATCGCCTCCGGCGAGTGGTGGCAGCGCGCCCTGCCCGCTGAACGCGTCACCCTCGCCGAACGCGACGGCCACCGCACGCTCGCCCGCCTCGTCCGCCACCTGACCGCCCCGACGCTGGCGGCCTAGGGCCGGTCATGTCCACGGCCCTGTCCGAGCCCGTGGCCGTAACCGCGGCCGTCTCTGTGCCCGCGCCCGTGGCCGTGGCCGGCTTCGTACCCGTGGCCGTGGCCGGCTTCGTACCCACGCCCGTGGCCGTGGCCGTCCCGGTCCGGGCCGGGGGCAGGTCGGGTGTGGCCGGGCCAGGCCTGGGCGGGGCCCGAAGCACAGTCCCCGGCGTGGGGCGGCAGTACAGGAGCGAGTGGGCAGAATGGGCGCGAAAGACCAGCCGGACGAAGGAGAGCTGAGCGTGGCCGAGGACATCGTCGCAGGGGTGCTGCGGCAGTGGCAGCAGGTGCACCCCGGTCTCGACACCGGGCCGATGGCCGTGATCGGCCGGCTCAACCGCTGCTCCGCGCTGCTCCAGCAGGCGGTGGACGCGCCGCTCGCGCAGGAGGGGCTGTCCCGGGCCGAATTCGACATCCTCGGCACTCTCCGACGTACCGGGCGGGAGCTCACCCCGGGCCAGCTCGCCCGCGAGACGTTCGCTTCGGGCGCCGCCGTGACCAAGCGCCTACGGCTGCTGGAGGAGCGCGGGCTCGTCGCCCGGCGCCCGGACGCGCGTGACCGCCGGGTCGCGCACCTCAGCCTCACCGACGAGGGCCGGGAGCTGATCGACCGGCTGCTGCCCGATCAGCTGTCGTTCGAGTCCAGCCTGCTGTCCGGCTTGTCCGGGGAGGAGCTGGGCAACCTGTCCACGACCCTCTCCGACCTGCTGCTGCACCTGGAAGGCCGACTGGGTACCCCGCGGACCTGAACCACGCCCTCCCCCCCTCGTACCGACCCACGGTCGATCCCCACGAGTCGATGTCCACGGTCGATGCATACGAGTCGATGTCCACAGCCGATCATTCCCGTCCGCCCGCCCGGCCGACCAACCGCCTGACCGCCTTGTTCGACCGACCGTCCAACCGCCGCCCGACCGACCGCAGGCGATCGTCACCTCAGACGATCACCGTCGCGGAGCGCCCCCTCGCGTCCCTCGCGCCGGTCGCGCCGGTCGCGCCCCTCGGCTCCTCATCCTCGCCGTATCGCCGCGCGGCCGTGTTCTCCTGCTGCCCAGCAGGCCAGGTCCGGAGTGCAGGACACGGTGTCGTACGAGCCGGGGTCGAGCGTGCGCCAGGTGCGGCCGCCGTCCGTCGTGAGGTCCGTGCCGGTGGGGCCGACGGCCAGCGCCGCACGCCGGGAGTACGGCAGCCATGCCACGCCGGAGCGGTACGCGGGCGGCGGGGTGCTCGCCGTACGCCAGGTGGCACCGGCGTCGCCGGTGACGGCGGCGGCCTCGGGCGACGGCTCGCCGGGACGGTAGTCGCCGCCGACGGCCAGCCCGTGGGCACGGTCGCGGAAGGCGAGCCCGAAAACGCCGCGGGCCGGGTCACCGGCCGGCAGCGGCGTGGCGGTAGCGGTCCACGTGCGGCCCCGGTCGGCGGAGTGCAGGACCCGCGCGGCGGCCGCACCCCCAGTGGCGAGCCAGACGTCCCGGCCGCCGCCTGACCGGCCCTGGGCGCTGCTCCGCGCCGTGACCAGGCACTGCCCCGATGCTGCGAAGGACGCCTCGCCCGGCTGGGCCGCCGGCATCCCGGTCGACGGCAGCACCCGCCAGTTGCGGCCGCCGTCGCCCGTGGCGAGGACGCGGTACTTCCCGTCGACCGGGTCGCTCACGGCGAGGCCGTGCCGGGGGTCGAAGAACGCCATGCAGTCGTAGAAGGCGCGTGGATCGGTGTTGCGGAAGCTCTCCGTCCAGGTGGAGCCGCCGTCCTCGGTACGGAAGATCCGCGATGCCTCGCCCTCACCGATCGCCAGCACCACGGCGCGGCGCCCGTCGAACGCCTCGACGTCCCTGAACTCCAGCTCGTCAGCGCCGGGCGGCGAGACGTTCCGCCAGGTCGCGCCGCCGTCACGGGTCCGCAGTACGGTGCCTTCGGTGCCGGCCAGCCAGGCGGTACGGCGGCTGACGACGGCGAGGCCACGGAAGCGGGCGTCCGTACCGGTGGGCCGCAACGCCCAGCCACCGGACGTCGGAGCCGACGCGTTCACCACTGCGGCGGGAGCGACGACGGCCGAGGTCTGCGCGGCCGAGGTGTGCGCGGCCGGGACCCGGACGACTGGGACCTGCACGGCCGGGACCCGGACGGCTGGGACCTGCGCGGCCGGGACCCGGACGGCCGGGACCTGCGCGGCCGGGGCCTGGGCGGCCGGATGCGCGTTGGGAATAGCCGCTGCCGTACTCGCAGTCGCTTCGGGCAGCGTCCCACTCGCCACAGCCATCGCAGCCACGGCAGCTACGGCAACCACCGCAGTCGCCGCAGTCGCCGCAGTCGCCGCACTCACTGCGCCGGCACCCCGACGAGTACGCCTACCAGCACCTCGCCAAGCCCCCGGACCGATCCGCCACTCTCTACCCACAGGTCCCACTCCCCACTCCCACCACCCCCCACTCCCCCACTCCCGACGAATGCGCCGCAAGCTAGCCGACGGCGGAGAAGAGCGTCCAGGTCTCGGCAGCGCCGAATCGCGGGGGCGCGCGCCGCTTCCTAGAGTGAGCGGTGAAGGGCGCCAGGGAACTTGTCCGCCAGTGAGGAGTGACCCATGGACCAGCAGGAGATCCTCTCTCGCATTTCGGCGATGGTGGAGACCGAGAGGGCGCTGCGCGACCGCATCGCCGCCGAGGAATCCGGTGGCGACGAGGAACGCGCGCAGCTGGCCGAGGTGGAACGCGGGCTGAACCAGTGCTGGGACCTGCTGCGGCAGCGGCGCGCCAAGAGTGAGTTCGGGCAGAACCCGGACGAGGCGGCCGTCCGCCCGTCGTCCCAGGTGGAGCAGTACCGGTCGTAGAACGGAGCGAGTCTACGCAGTCTCTACGCATGCACTACGGCGTGCGCCGTCCGTTGCGCGTACCCGGTCGCCGTGCGGGGGCCCGCTCGGCTACCGAAGACGGCTGAGCCTACGTCCGTCCGCTCCCGGGCGGCTGGCGCGGAAGGCGGTCGCCCGGCGGGTGTGCGTCGCCCGCTGAGCGGCTGCTGCCCGGTTCCGGACGGGGCAGAGCGGAACAAGGGGGCGCAATTGTCCGCCCCACCAGGGGCCGTGACGCAGCTCACGCGGAAATCCGGTGCACTGCCGTAACGATGCCGCCGTCATAGATGTCGTAGAGGCAAGGAACCGCACCGGACACCAGGGAGCCGACGATGCCGGACATCATCGACCACGCTGTTCAGGCCGGCCTCATCGCGACGGAACCGCAGTCGCGCGCCGTCCTCGCTCGGCTGCGCTACAAGAGCAGCGATCCGTTCGCCGTCCAGGCGATCTTCCCGGCCTCTGCTGCTCTGGACGGCACCGAGGTCCGGTGGACCTTCGGTCGGGAGTTGCTGGCCGAGGGGATGCGCGAGCCGGCCGGGGACGGTGACGTGCATGCCTGGCCGTGCGGCCCGCGCCACACGATGCTGGAGTTCCACGCCTCCGAGGGGATCGCGATGGTCCGGTTCGCCTCCGCGGATCTGCGGCGTTTCCTTTCGAGCACGTATCTGGTGGTGCCCCGGGGCAGCGAAACCCGGCACCTGGACGTGGACGCCGACCTGGCAGCGCTCCTGCGCGAGGCGTGAGGCGCTAAGCCGGAGGCGTGAAGCGCTCAGCGGGAGGCGCGAGGCGTGAGACATGGGGCGCGAGACGTGAGACGCGCGGCGCGAAGTCTTTGGACTTCGGGTCGACGCGCTCGGCAGGAACCCGGCACCCCGGGTGATCGTTCACCCTGTGTACCTGATATTCCGTACGGGAAACCCACGACCGGACGGGCGTCCGAACACAGGCGCCTACCCCATGGACGACAGGGATCACCTGACATGACATAGATCACATGCCTGTCACATGCACGGCTCACCCGGGCACTGCGTCTAACAGTGTGAGCCGTGCGCAGGTTCGGCCACGCCCATGACCCCGACAGCCGTAAGGGAGCAGCCGTGATGCAGAGCGCCATCGACCAAGCCGTGCAGGTCCGTCTGATCGCGACGGCGCCCGGTTCGCGTCCGGTCCCCGCCACGCTGCACTACCATCCGGCCGATCCGCTGGCCGTGCGGATGTCGTTCCCGCCGGAGATCTCGCTGGACGGCGCCGCGGTGGAGTGGGCGTTCGCGCGCGAGCTCCTGTCGGAAGGGCTGCGCGGGCGGGCCGGCACCGGTGACGTACGGGTGCGTCCGCTGGGCGAGGACCGGACGGTGCTGGAGCTGCACGTGGCGGACGGCGTCGCGATGGTGCAGATGAGTTCGGCCGACATCCGGCTGTTCCTGGCGCGGTCGTACGAGGCGGTGCCCGCCGGGGAGGAGCGGCTCGACGTGGACGGCGGTCTCGCGGAGCTGCTCGGCGAAAGCTGACCGGAGCCTCCGCAAGGGCACACCGAGGTTCCCGCGAGGGCTGACCGGAGTCTCCGCGAGGGCTGATCGGGGTTCGTTGCACCGCGCCACGTGGTCTGCCCCTGTTACCGACCCGTCAAGAAACGTACCGATACTGGTCGCATGCCACGAGTACTGCTCATCGAGGACGATGCCGCCGTTCGGCACGGGGTCTCGCTCGCGCTGCGGCGGCGCGGGCACGACGTGGCGGCCGCGGCCAGCGGCGAGGAGGGGCTGACCACGCTGCCGGCCTTCCGGCCGGACATCGTGCTGCTGGACCTGATGCTGCCGGGCAAGGACGGCTTCGAGGTGTGCCGCCGTATCAGGGCGGACCGGCAGCTGCCGATCATCATGCTCACGGCGCGCGGCGACGACCTCGACGTGGTGCTCGGCCTGGAGGCGGGCGCGGACGACTACATCGTGAAGCCCGCGCGCGGCGAGGTGCTGGAGGCCCGTATCCGGGCGGTGCTGCGGCGGACGGCGCCGCCGGCCCTCGGCGAGAGCGGGCCGCACGAACCGGGACCGGCGCCGGTGGAGGCGCACGGTCAACTGGTCGTGGACCGGGCCGGGCTGGTCGTGACCAAGAACGGCCAGGACCTGGCGCTGGCGCCGTCGGAGATGAAGCTGCTGCTGTTCCTGTCGGCGGCGCCCGGGCAGGTGTTCAGCCGCCAGCAGTTGCTGGAGCACGTGTGGGAGCACAGCTACCACGGGGACGCGCGGCTGGTGGACGCGTGTGTGATGCGGCTCCGAACGAAGATCGAGGACACCCCGCGCAGCCCGCGGTACGTCCAGACGGTCCGCGGCTTCGGCTACCGCTTCGGCCCGCTGTGACGCGCACCCGGGGCCAGGCCGAAACCCGAGGCCAGGCCGAAACCCGAGACCGGATCGGAATCGAGGACCTGGCCGCCACCGGAGCCCATGGCCGGGCCGGAACCCGAGGCCGGACCGGAGCACCTGACCGGACAGAGTCCCCTGACCGGTCCGGAGCCTCTGGTCGGGCCGGAACCCCTAGGCGGACCGGAGCCCCTGGGCGGGCCGGGCTGCGGCAGTTGCTGCGCGGTCTGCGGGCCCGGCTCGTCGTGGCGTTCCTGCTGGTCGCGGCCGTCAGCGCGCTGACCACCGCGGCGCTCACGTACCGCGAGGCCCGCAACGCGATCCTGGAGCGCTCGCAGGACACCGCCATCAACGATCTGCGGGCGCAGATCAATTCGCTCGCGCCGGACCTGCCGGTGCCGCCGAGCCGCGCCGACCTGGACGAGTTCGCGCGGCAGCTGGACCGCTCCGGCAAGGCCCGGGACTGGGACGTGGAGGCGGACTACGAAGGCGTGCCGGACAACGACTCGGACGCCGACGTCGCGGTGCCGGAGGAGCTGCGGAACTCCGTGGAGCAGCGGCACGTACCGGCGTTCCAGCGTGTCGAGCGCGGCGGCGAGCCGTGGCTGCTGATCGGCATGCCGGTCACCCGGGCGCACGACCGCGCCCCCTCGAAGCTCTCCGTCTACGCCCGGCTCCCGCTGCGCGCCGAGGAGGCCAACGTGGAGGAGCTGGTGAGCGCCGCGCAACGGGGCGCGCTGCCGGTGCTGGCGCTGGCCCTCATCCCGGCGTTGCTCGCGGCGCGCGGCGTGCTGCGGCCGGTCCGCAAGCTGCGGCAGGCCGCCGGGCGGATCGCCCAGGGCAAGCTGGACACCCGGCTGGAGGTCAAGGGCGAGGACGAACTGGCCGAGCTGTCCCTCACGTTCAACGACATGGCGGCCCACCTGGAGGAGAACGTCGCCGAACTGCGCCGCCTGGAGGCCAACTCGCGGCGGTTCGCCGCGGACGTGTCGCACGAGCTGCGGACGCCGCTGGCCGCGATGACCGCGGTGACGGACGTGCTGGACGAGGACGCGGAGGCCGGGACGTTGGACCCGGACACCGCGTCGGCAGTGCGGCTGATCAGCCAGGAGACCGGCAAGTTGGCCCGCATGGTGGAGGACTTGATGGAGGTGTCCCGGTTCGACGCGGGGGCCGCC
This sequence comes from Streptomyces niger, assembly GCF_000718305.1. Classification (GTDB taxonomy): domain Bacteria; phylum Actinomycetota; class Actinomycetes; order Streptomycetales; family Streptomycetaceae; genus Streptomyces; species Streptomyces niger. The sequence goes on along the minus strand of NZ_JOFQ01000009.1, from coordinate 157,473 downwards.
GCGCTCCATGCGTACGAGGTGGACGTCGCCGAGGCGATCCGCAAGACGCTGCAGGCCAGGGCGTGGCAGGACCGGGTGGCGGCGGAGCTGCCGCCGGCGGGCGTGCGGGCGCGGCTGGACGCCCGCCGGCTGGACGTGGTGGTCGCCAACCTCGTCGGCAACGCGCTGCACCACGGGGGCGAGCCGGTCACGGTACGGCTGCGCACGCCGGTGGACGGCCGGCTGCTGATCGAGGTGGCGGACCGGGGCCCGGGCATCGACCCGGAGGTGCTGCCGCATGTCTTCGACCGCTTTTACAAGGCCGACTCCGCCCGCGCCCGGTCCGAGGGCAGCGGCCTGGGCCTGGCCATCGCCATAGAGAACGTCCGGCTGCACGGCGGCACCCTGCGCGCCGCCAACGCGCCGGACGGTGGCGGCGCCGTCTTCACCATCGACCTGCCACTGCGCAGGGACGAGACGGACGAGGCAGAAGAGGCAGACGAGTCGAGTGAGGCAGACAAGGCAGAGGAGACAGGTAAGGCGGACGAGACGGACGGGATGCATACAGCGGTCTGCGAGCCGGAGGCGCCGGTCGAGGTGAACGAGCCCGCGCCCTCGCACCACCTGAACGAGCCGGCAGCCCCGCACCAGCTGGACGATCCAGCGACCCCGCACCAGCCGAACGAGCCGGCAGCGCCGCACGCGACAGGCCCGACGAGTGCGGAGGGCATCACCGGCTCGACGGACTCGACGGACTCGACGGACTCGCGGAGTGAGACCCGCCCGCGCGGCGATACCCACGAGACCGCCACACCCCCTGCCGCCGGCGACCCCCACCCGACCAGCAAACCCCCCGCCACCGACGCCCCCACCCGACCAGCAAACCCCCCGCCACCGGCGAGGAGGAGTCATGACCGTCTCCGTTTCGAAGGCGCGCACCGTTTCGAAGGCGCGCACCGTTTCGAAGGCGCGCACCGTTTCGAAGGCGCGCACCGTTTCGAAGGCGCGCACCCGGACCGCGAGCCTCGCCCCCGCCCTCTCCCTCGCCCTCGCCGCGTTGTTGACCGGTGCGCTCGCCGGCTGCGGCATCGAGCCCAGTGACGTGATCGACGCCGGGGAGCCGGCGACCGGGCTGAAGTCGGACGGGCAGGCCCCCGCCGATGTGCAGCTGTTCTTCCTCGCATCCACCGGGCTGCGGGCCGCCGCCCGCTCCGCGGAGCACCCCGCCACTCCGCAGCGCGCCGTCGACCTGCTGCTGGCCGGGCCGAACACCGCCGAGCGACAGCGGGGGCTGACGACCGCGCTGCCGGACCTGCGCGACCGGGTCACCGTCACCCCGCAGGACGACAGCATCACGATCACCGTACCGACCGATCCGGAGCGGCTGGACCAGCCCGCGCTCAGCCAACTGGTGTGCACGGCGGCCAACGGCCAGGTGCCGGGCGGCCGGTCGCCGGAGGAGATCTCCGTGACCGTACGCGGCAAGGGCGTGGAGGTCGGCCCGCTGGTGTGCGGCGGCAACAACGCCTATCCGTACCTCACACCGCGGTCGGCCGCACCGAGCCCCGCCCCCTCCGCGGCCCAGCGCACCACCCCCGAGCCGTCGCCGCGCTCCTGACCGGGCGGCCCGCTTCCTTTACGCTGCTCTCGGCGATCAATCCGGTCAACGTGCCGATGAGGCAAGGGAGTTGCGGATGGTACGGCGGTCAGCGGCGCGCGGAAGAGCGGCCTCTAGGGCCTCGGGAACGTACGACTACGTCGTCGTCGGGGCGGGTTCGGCGGGCTGTGTGATCGCGGCCCGGCTGTCCGAGGACCCGACGGTGCGGGTGGCGCTGGTCGAGGCGGGCGGCCCCGACCGCCGGCAGGAGGTCCGTATCCCCGCCGCCTTCCCGAAGCTGTTCAAGACGGCGTACGACTGGGACTTCACCACCACCGCGCAGCCCGCGCTGAACAGCCGGGAGCTGTACTGGCCGCGCGGCCGTACCCTCGGCGGCTCGTCCTCGCTCAACGCGATGATGTGGGTGCGCGGCCACCGTGCCGACTACGACGCATGGGCGGAGACGGCCGGCGAGGAGTGGGGGTACAACGAGGTCGCCCGCTACTTCCGGCGCGCCGAACGGTGGGCGGGCCCGCCGGCGCCGGCGCTCAACGCCGATGAGGGACGGGAGCGGGTGCACGGCGCGGCGGGACCACTGTGGATCTCCCCCGCGCGTGACCTGCACCCGCTCTCGTCGGCGTTCCTCGACGCCTGTACGGAGTCCGGTCTGCCGCGGCTGGCGGAGCTCAACGAACCCGATCACAGCGGCTGTGCGGCGACTCCGTTGTCACAGCGGCGCGGGCGGCGCTGGAGCACGGCCGACGGCTATCTGCGGCCCGCGCTGCGCCGCGCCAACCTCACGGTGTTCACGGACAACGAGGCCCGCCGCATCCTCTTCGACGGCGACGGCGACGGAGACGGAAACAGCCACAACCACAATCACGGCCACAACCTCAGCCACAACCAAGGCCCCGGCCCCGGCCTCGCCCCCGGTGGCAACGACAGCGACCGCAAGCGGGCCTGCGGGGTGGAACTGGCCAACGGTGTGCTGCGGGCCCGCCGCGAGGTGCTGCTGAGCGCCGGGGCGATCGGCTCGCCGCAATTGCTGCTGCGCTCGGGTATCGGGGACGCGGACGAGCTCAAGGCGCTGGGCATCACGACGGTGGCCGACCTGCCGGGGGTCGGCCGGCACCTGCAGGACCACCTGTCCGTTCCCGTACTGCGGTACGCGCAGCACCCGGTGACGCTCACCGGCGCGGACACCCCCGCCAACATCGCACGCTACCTGCTGGCCCGGCGCGGCCCGCTGACCTCGAACGTCGGCGAGGCCGTCGCGTTCGTCCGCAGCACCCCCGAGCTGGCGGCGCCCGACCTGGAGCTGATCTTCGCGCCGGTGCCGTTCGTCCGGCACGGTCTGGAGCCGCCGGCGGAGCACGGCGTGACCATCGGGGTCATACTGCTGCAGCCGGAGAGCCACGGCCGCATCACGCTCACGGACGCCGATCCGGCCGCGCCGCCGCGCATCGAGCCCGCGTACCTGAGCCGATCGGCCGACCTGCGGCGGATGGTGGCGGGCGTGCGCCGTGCGGAGGAACTGTTCGACAGCGCGGCGCTGCGCCCGCACGTCGGCGGGGCGCTGCCGCCGTGGCGGGCGAGCGCGGACGACGCCGGTACGGAGGAGACGGTACGGGCGCTGGCGGAGACGCTGTACCACCCGGTGGGCACCTGCCGGATGGGCACGGGCGACGACACGGTGACCGATCCGGCGCTGCGGGTGCGGGGCGTGGCGGGCCTGCGGGTGGTGGATGCGTCGGTGATGCCGCGCATCACCCGGGGGCACACGAACGCCCCGACCGTGATGATCGCCGAACGCGCCGCCGACCTGATCCGGTACGGCGACACCGTGTGACGACGGCGGCGCTCAGCCCGCCGTGAGCCGGACGCGCAGGAACCGTGGCCGGTAGAGCGACACGTCGTCGTTGACCGCGCCGGTGGCCGCCGTGCCGGGCGGGCCGAGCGTGTTCACGTCGTAGCTGAGCAGCAGGCCGTGCCGGTCGGTGAACTCCGGGTGCGCCTGCGGGTTGTAGACGGCGGTGCGCTCGGCGGAGCCGGCGGGGTCGGGCGGCCGGGGCGGGGTGATCGCGCCGTTCGGGCCGTGCCAGGGGCCCCGGGCCGAACAGGACCAGTAGCTGGTGACGGTGGCCAGGCCGCGGCCGCCGCCACCCGCGGCGGCCATGGTGAACAGCACCCACGTACCGCCGTCCCGGACGACGGTGAAGGCGCTGCCCACGCCGCGCCGGCCGCCGTTGCGCAGCACGGGCGCGGCCCGTTCGGGGTCGGTCCGCCAGCCGTGGCCGTCCCAGTAGCGCCAGGCGCGGGGGTCGGCGAGCCGGCCGGTGGGTACGCGGGCCAGGTACGCCGAGGCGGCCGGTCGGTCGGTGGGGGCGTCGCCGCCGAAGACGTAGGTGTGGCGGCCGCGCGGTACGGCGGCGGTGCCGTACAGCACGCGGGCGGCGGGGTCGGCCGCCGGTGTGCGGTCGCCGACGGTGGTGACGTGCTCCAGGCGGAGCCCGGGTAGGGAGAGCGTGGCGACCTCGGTGGTGCGGGGCTCGCCGAAGAGCCAGGGGCCCTTGCCGGGGGCGCGGTTCCAGAGCAGGACGCGCAGTACGTGCACGGAGGGGCCGGGTGCGCCGGGTGCGCGGGGTTCGACGCGTGCGGCCACCGGCCAGCGCCACGCACCCGCCGCGCCCTGGGAGCGGGGCGGGTCGGGGAAGTATCCGGCGGGCCCGGCCGGCGTGCGGCGGATCAGCGTGTCGTACGGGCGTCCCGAACGGCCCGACACGATCACCGAGTTGCGGATCAGGCCGGGCGGGCCGCTGCCGGCCGCCTTGGCGCGCCAGGAGTGCGGCTGTCCCTTCGGGTTGGGCGGCGGCTGGATCCGGTCGAGGAAGGTGTCGGAGAAGAGCCAGAGCGTGCGGCCGTCGGGGAGGCGTACGGAGTGGGTGCCGTCGCCGCCGGTCCAGTCGTCCGTGCGGGAGTTGTCGTCGCCGTACCGGGCGAAGGCGTGGGTGAGGCGGGGGTCGGGGGTCCAGGAGGCGATCTTGCGAGCGGCGCAGGGGGCGGCGCGCCCGCCCATCGGTACGGTGACGAGCACGGCACCGACGATTGCGGCCACGACTGCCGCCGCGAGGAGCCCCGCCAGGACGGCGGTGCGCCGGGACACCCGGCCGACAGGACGTCTCATGCCCCGATCATGCCTCGCCGGACCGCCCGCCCCGGTCAGGGCGTGCCGGTGGCCACCTCTCGGTGGCGCTCAGTGGCGCTCGGTGGCACTCGGCGGCGCCTACTGGCGCCTAATGGTGCCCGTCGTGTCCCGGCACCGTGCCGTCCGGCTTGGCGATCAGCAGCATGCCGGCCATGCCCATGTCGGAGTGGCTCTGGACGTGGCAGTGGTACATCCAGGCTCCCGCGCCGACCCCCTCCCCCGCGAGGAACTGGAAGCCGAAGGAGTCGGCGGGGCCGGTGATCTTGTTGTCGATGATCCGGCTGGGGTCGTCCGGGCCCTCCAGCAGGCCCGTGCGGTTGTCGGCCCAGCGGTGTCCGTGCACGTGGAACGTGTGGTAGTACTCGCCGTGCGTGATCATGATGATCTCGACGCGGTCGCCGACGGTGGCCTTGAAGTCGGGCCCCTTCGGCAGGTTGTTGATCGTCATGTCGTTGAAGACGATGGTGAACCGGCGGTCCGGGTCGGGCAGGACGTCGCCCTCCCTGCGCACCACGACCGGCCCGTAGAGGCCCTTGCGGATGCCGCCGGTGCCGTGCTCGGTGCCGACGACGTGGTCGTGGTAGTGCCAGTAGCCCGCGCTGCCGGGGCGCCAGGTGCCGTCCTTGCGTCTGCCGGGCTTGTGGGTGCGCCAGGTGTAGGTGCGGGTGCCGCCCGGCTCGACGTGACTGCCGTTCATCTTCGTGCCGTCGCTGGCGGTGTCGTAGTCCAGGCCGTGGACGTGCAGGCTGGCGGCGACGTCGAGGGTGTTGGTGACCTCGACGTGCAGGGTGTCGCCCTCGATGAGCTCGACGATCGGGCCGGGGATGGTGGCCTTGCCCTTCTCCAGGCCGTAGCCGAGCTGCCCGTCGGGGAGCTTCTCCATGTAGAGCTTGAGGTGTTTGACCTCGCCGCCGGCGCCGGCCCTGCGTACGGAGCCGGCGGCCCGGGCGGCTGCCGGGGCGGCCGTGGCCCCCACGGCCAGGCCGGCCGTGCCGAGTGCCGCGACCGCGGCCCCACCGGCGAACAGCCGGCGGCTCAACGCCCCCTGCACGGCGGAAGTTCCGTCTCTCTCGGTCATCGTGCTCCCCTCGCAGAAAGCGCTCTCGGCAGTGAGCCGTCCGGAACGGTAGCGCCGTGATCTTCGTTTATCCACGGTCAGGACAAAGTTTGTTGTGTTGCGGTCATAGCTATTGGCGGACCGCCGAAAGAGGTCTAGCTTCGTCGGCTGTTGCTGTGCGCTCACAGCTGTGTCCTCAGAGGGGTGGGTGAACCATGCGTCGCGCACCACGTCAGAACCGCACCACCACCAAACGGTGGAGACGGACCGCCGGCCTGTCGGCCCTGGCCGTCGCGGCGGCCCTGTTGGGCGGTACCCCCGCGCTGGCCGGTGCGCCACCGGAACCGTCCGTACCGAAGCTGGCCCTGCCGTCACCGCCGGGCGGGGAGAACGTGCGTGTGCTGGTGTTCCACGGCTCGGCCGGCGAGGAGCCGCCGACGGTGAACGCCGGTATCGAGGCGATCGAGAAGATCGGCCGGCAGGGGCCGGCCCTTGAGCACTTCACCGTCGACGCCACCGCCGACGCCTCGGTGTTCACCCGGCCCAAGCTCGGCAAGTACAACGCGGTGGTCTTCCTCACCGGCGGCGGCGACGTGCTCGACCCCGAGCAGGAAGCCGGCCTGGAGAGCTACATGAAGGCCGGCGGCGGTTTCGTCGGCATCCACGACGCGGCCCGCGCCGAGCCGTATTCCGCATGGTTCACCGGCCTGATCGGCGCCCGTCCCACCGGCGGCACGGGTACCGTGCAGCGCGCCACCGTCGAGGTCGGCGACCGGGAGAACCCCGCCACCAAGAGCCTGCCGCTGGAGTGGAAGCGCCCCGACAAGTGGCTCAACTGGGCGGCGAACCCCAGCGGTTCGGTGCACACCGTGGCCCGCGTACGGGAGAACACCTTCAAGCCCGGTGACGGCGCGAACGGCGCCGACCACCCCATCTCCTGGTGCCGCGACTACGACGGCGGCCGGTCCTTCTACACCGGTATGGGCGGCACCGCGGCCGGCTTCCAGGAGACCGACTTCCGCGCCCACCTGCGCGGCGCGCTGCTGTGGACCACGCGGCTGGCCCGTGCCGACTGCCAGGCCACCATCGCCTCGAACTACAAGGCCGAGCGGGTCACGCAACCCAACCAGCCGGGACAGCACGACCAGATCGCGGAGCCGCACGGCGTGGTGACCGCCAAGGACGGCCGGGTGTTCTACATCGGCCGCGGCGGCGAGGGCTCGGACGCGCCCGTCGTCACCGACTGGAACAACCCCGACATCGGCAAGGGCAAGGGCACCGTCCACATCTACGACCCGGCGACGAAGAAGGTCACCCTCGCGGGCGAACTCACCGTCTTCGGCAACAAGGGCGGCGGCGACGAGCTGATCAAGAACGAGGAGGGGCTGCTCGGCATCGAGCTGGACCCCGACTTCGCCGACAACGGCTGGGTCTACCTGCACTACACGCCGCACTCGCGGATCGACCGCGAGACGCACATGGCCGAGCGCCGCGTCTCCCGCTTCCACCTGGACCCGAAGACCGGCAAGCTGGACCTCTCCTCGGAGAAGGTGCTGCTCAAGTGGCCGGTGCAGATCCACAGCTGCTGCCACGCGGGTGGCGGCATGGCCTGGGACTCCAAGGACAACCTCTACATCGCCACCGGTGACAACAACTCCAGCCAGTACAGCGACGGTTACTCGGGCAACAACCCGGAGCCGAACTTCAAGGGCGTGTCGTTCGCCGACGCCCGCCGCACCGCGGGCAACACCAACAACCTCAACGGGAAGATCCTGCGGATCCACCCCGAGGACGACGGCACGTACACCCTGCCCGAGGGCAATCTCTTCACCGGCAAGGAGACCGACGAGGGCGGCGGCAAGACCCGCGGCGAGATCTACGTCATGGGCGTTCGCAACCCCTCCCGCATCTCCGTCGACAAGAAGACCGACACCCTCTACGCGGGCTGGGTCGGCCCGGACGCGTCCGAACCGAGCGAGACCTGGGGCCCGGCGAAGTACGACTCGTTCGCCGCGATCACCCATGCCTCCAACCGCGGCTGGCCGTTCTGCATGGGCAACGAGCAGCCCTACCGCGACCGCAACCTGCCCGATCCGAGCAAGCCGCTGGGCTGGTACGACTGCGACCACCTGAAGAACGAGTCGCCCAACAACGACGGGCTGGTCAACATCCCGCCCGCCGAGGGCAACAACATCTGGTACTCGCCCTCCGGCGGCGGCCCGGACTTCCCGCGCAACGCCGACGGCGTGCCCAGCTACAAGAAGTCCGAGCAGAAGTTCCTGCTGCCCTGGCTCAAGGGCGGCGGCCAGGCTGCGATGGACGGCCCGGTCTACCGGTACGACGCCAGGACGGCGGGCAAGGACGCCTGGCCGGCGTACTGGGACGGCAAGTGGTTCGTCGGCGACTTCTACGACGGCGAGCAGCCGCGCAACGCGGTCGTGATGGACCCGAAGACGGTGGGCTCCGGCGGGCTGCCGGTGCACGCCGAGACCCTCGACAAGATCGTCCCGGTCGGCGCCGACGGCATCCGCAACCTGATGGGGTGGACGTTCGCGCCCGACGGCTCGCTCTACGTCCTGGACTACGGGCGCGGCTTCTTCACCCATGACAGCAAGTCGGCGCTGTGGCACGTCACGTACCACGGCGGCCCGGCGACTCCGCTCCCCGCGGACCTGGCCCGGAAGGACGCCCGATGAACCGGCGGCTGACCGCCCTGCTGTCCGTCCTCTTCCTGCTGCTCGGCGTGGGTGCCACCGCGGCGTACGGGCAGCCGGCGCCCGTCGCGGAGCAGCAGGTGCTGACCTGGACGGCGGGCGACGACATCACCAAGTACACCTCGGCGCCCACCACCGCCGTGGCCGGGAAGGCGACCATCGTCTTCGAGAACAGCGAGGCCACCGGCAACACCATGGGGATGCCGCACACGCTGACGTTCGTGACCTCCGACTCGGAGTACAACCAGGACGTCAGCCTGAACATCATGGCGAACCCCGGCGACTCCTCGGGCGGCAAGCACACCGCCGAGGTCACCCTCACCCCCGGCAAGTACCGCTACCACTGCACCATCCCCGGCCACGAGACGATGCAGGGCGTCCTCGTCGTCACCGAGGGCGGCGGCGCGGACACCACGGCGCCGGAGACCTCGGCGAAGGTCGAGGGGCAGCAGAACGCGGACGGCGCGTACGTGGGCAGTGCGACCGTGACCCTGTCGGCGACCGACGAGGGCTCGGGCGTGGACCGGATCGAGTACGCGGTGGGCGACGGCGGCTACCAGCCGTACACCGCGCCCCTCGTGGTCGACCAGGTCGGCTCGCACAAGATCCGCTATCGGGCCGCCGACAAGGCGGGCAACGTCGCGGCGGAGAAGTCCGCCGACTTCACGGTGGTCGCACCGGACACGAACGACACGACGCCGCCGGAGACCTCGGCGACGGTGTCCGGCGAGAAGAACGCCGACGGCGCCTACCTGGGCATGGCGACGGTGACCGTCACCGCCTCCGACACCGGGTCCGGCGTCAACACCATCGAGTACGCGCTCGGGGACGGCGCCTGGCAGCCGTACACCGCGCCGGTGATGGTGCACGAGGTGGGCACCCACAAGGTCCGCTACCGGGCCGCGGACAAGGCGGGCAACGCGGCGGCGGAGAAGTCCGTCGACTTCACGGTCATCGAACCGCCGGCGCAGGACACCACGCCCCCGGACACCGCGGCGAAGGTCGAGGGACAGAAGAACTCCGACGGCGCGTACGTCGGCAGCGCCAAGGTCACCGTGACCGCCACCGACGACGACAGCGGCGTGGACAAGGTGGAGTACTCCCTCGACGGCGGCCCCTACCTCGCGTACGAGGCGCCGGTCGTCGTGGACCGCACCGGCCACCACTCGCTCGCGCACCGGGCGACCGACAAGGCGGGCAACACCTCGCCGGCCCGTACGGCCTCCTTCGACGTCGTCGCGGGCGGCGGGGTGCCCGCACCGCCCTGCCCCGAGCACGACGAGCGGCTGACGGTCATCGTCGGCACGGTCGACACCGGCGTACCGAACCGGGTCACCGGCAACCGGTGCATGATCAACGAGCTGATCGAGGACGAGAAGGACTGGTCCTCGCAGGCGCTCTTCCTCAAGCACGTGACCGAGGTGACGGACAAGCTCCTGAAGGAGGGCGTGATCGACAAGCGCGAGGCCCGGGCGATCAAGCAGGCGGCGCGCCAGTCCGGCATCGGCAAGCCCGGTCAGCACACCGGCTACCGCACCCTCTTCGACGGGACGCAGGCATCCTTCGAGAAGTGGCAGCACGTGGGCGGCGGCGCGTTCTCGCTCACCGGGGACGGCGCGATGACCAGCAGTACGAAGGTCGACGGCATGGGCATGCTGTGGTTCCCCGAGCGGCGCTTCGACGACTTCTCGCTGAAGCTGCAGTTCCGGGACGACGCGCCGGGCACCGGCAACGCCAACGGCGGGGTCTTCGTCCGCTTCCCCGACGTCCACGATCACCCGGAGGAGTCCCGGCCGGAGTGGGTCGCCATCAAGTACGGACACGAGGTCCAGATCCTGGACCGGCCGGACGGCGACATGTACAAGACGGGGTCGATCTACGGCTTCGACCGGGTCGGTCTGGGCGGCGCGGGCGTCACGCCCAAGGGCACCTGGAACGACTACGAGATCCGGGTGGTCGACCAGCACTACTCGATCTACCGGAACGGCAAGCTGATCAACGAGTTCGACAACACCGGCGGGCAGGTCTTCAACCCGCCGCGGGCCGACGACCCGGGCACCGACGGCCGGCGCTACGCCTCCGGCTACGTGGGGCTCCAGGTCCACAGTACGAGCGACGTCATCTCGTATCGCAATATCCGCATCCAGGAGCTGTGAGTACTCCGCACTCACGGTGACGACGACGGCGGCCGCCGGGATTCCTCCCGGCGGCCGCCGCTCCGTTCGTGTCCGTCAGGCGGTCGTTCGTGCTCAGGCGGTCAGCAGACGCCGTCGCCCGGCTTGGGGTTGCCGAGGCCGAAGGCCGGGCGCAGCCGGAGGCCGGCCCAGGTGCCGACGAGGGCGGCCGCTCCCCAGATCCAGCCGTGCAGGCTGCCGGAGGCGATGCCGGCGAGGTACGCGCCGATGTTGCAGCCGCCGGCCATCCGGGCGCCGACGCCCATCAGGATGCCGCCGAGCACGGCCGCGAGGGCTGTCCGGGCGGGGATGCCGCGGTGCAGCTTCCACACGCCGCCCGCCGCCGCGGCCACCGCGGCACCGATCATGATGCCGAGGTCGGTCAGGCTCGTCTTGTCGGCGAGCACCGGGCCCGCGTACGAGGCCGCGTTCTTCGGGTCCTGCCAGAACGCCCAGTGCTCCGGGGAGCCGCCGAGCAGTCCCACCAGCTTCGAGCCCCACAGCGCGAACGCGCTGGTGATGCCCCAGGCGCCGCCCGAGACGAGCAGCACGGCGGCGCCGAGCAGGGCCAGGACCAGGGCGCCGGCCCACAGCGTCCAGGAGCCGCGGAAGACGCGGGCCAGGGTGGTGCGCGCGGACGGCGGGGTGCCGAGCGGCGGCGGGTTGCGGCGGGCCTGGACGCGCCGGGATACCAGCACGACCACGGCGAGCAGCACCATGGTCACGGCCCAGGAACCGGCCCAGCCGAGGTGGTCGGAGAACAGCACCGGGTCGAACGCGGGCAGGTCGCGCCAGAGGTCGTACTGCCAGGCCGCGACGGTGGAGCCGACGATGAAGCCGCCGAGGGTGAGCACGATGGTGCTCTGGCCCGAGCCGACGGCGAAGAGCGTGCCGGAGGCGCAGGCGCCGCCGAGCTGCATGCCGACGGCGAAGAGGAAGGCGCCGACCAGCAGGGCGATGCCCAGCGGGCCGGCACTGGGCGCGGGTACCGAGCCGAACAGGCCGGTGCCGGTGCCGATGACCAGCGCGAAGAGCGTCGCGGTGGTGCCGAGCAGCAGGGCGTGGGCGCGCAGCCCGGTGCCGTTGCCGACGGCGATCAGCTGCCGCCAGGCGGAGGTGAAGCCGAAGCGGGAGTGGAAGAGGGCGAAGCCCAGGGCGATGCCGAGGACCAGCAGGATGCCGGGCTTGGCGCCGTTGGCGGTCCACACGTAGGCGGTGAGGCCGGCGCCGATGAGGCCGGCGACCACGAGGGGCGTGCGGCGGACGGGCGGCGCGGGCTCCGCCGTGGGCGCGGGCGTGTGGGTGGGGGCCGGGGCGAGGAGGGTGCCGGTACGGGGCGGGGCCTCGGCCGCCCCGGCGGGGGGAGCGGTCGTCACGTGGTGTCTCCGTGGGAGGGCTGCGGTACGTACGCCGTACCGGAAGGCGAAAGGGTTGGACCTGGGGGCTGCTGAAGGATCTCCGCGGAGATCCGTTGAGCCCCTGGGGCGTCAGCGGCTACAGAGCGCGTCGTCGACGTCCCACGGCGTCGCCGCGAAGAGCGCGAGCGTGAGCACACTGGCGGGTCCGAACATGCCGTCCACGGTAATACCGGGTGTAAGCAACACGTAACGTCGTCTCGGATGGCGAGACGATCCGTCCGTCGGGCGGACGGGCAGAATGGGCGGATGCCCCGTCGTACCCCGCGCCCGAAGCAGGCCGCAGCGCCTGCCGTCACCGCTACCTCGCCCTGCCCCTGCGGCCTGCCTGCCACGTACGGGGAATGCTGTGGGCGGTTCCACGCCGTTACCGCGGCGGCGCCCACCTGCGAACGGCTGATGCGGTCGCGGTACAGCGCCTTCGTCGTCCGGGACGAGGCGTACCTGCTGCGGACCTGGCACCCGGACACCCGGCCGGCCCGCATCGACTTCGACGCGGGCCAGCGCTGGCTGGGCCTGGAGATCCTGGGCACCTCCGAGGGCAGCGCATTCCACACCGCCGGCACCGTCGAATTCAGGGCCCGGTTCCGCCACGGCGGCGCGGAGGACTCGCTGCACGAGAACAGCCGCTTCGTCCGGCACGAGGGCGCCTGGGTCTACCTGGACGCGCTCTTCGCGGGGTGAGGGCATCGCTGTCAGGTGACGACCGCCGCCAGTCGCCGTTGCAGCCTGGGATGGCGGAACTGGTGCACGGCACCGGACTGGCGTAGCACGCCACGCTCGTGGGCGTCGGCCAGGAAAGTCATCAGCCGCCAGGGGACCTTCCGCCGCAGCGCCAGCCAGGTCCGGACGAGCACGTACCGGCCCCACGCGGTACTGACGACACCTGCCATCCGGTCGGTCACGGCGAAGGCGACGCCCATGGCGCAGGCCGGTCCGACAGCCGCCGGGCCATGGGCGGGAACGGTGGCCAGCAACATGCCGGCCGTCACCACCGGTCCCATGACCAACGCCCTGACGAGCGAGGCGTTGCGGTCGTCCCGGAGCACCGTACGAGGGCTGATCGCGCGGGTGAGGTCGGTGGGGGCGTCGATCCAGACGTTGAGCCCGTCCATGATGCCGAGAGCCAGCCCCAGGACGAGGGAGAGAAGCGCGAACACCAGCCCCGTGGTGGGATCTGCCGCCATTCCCAGGGCCACGCCCAGCACGGCACCCATCACCATCCCGAGAGCGATTCCCATGGCAAGCCGGTGAGTGAAGTGACGCATCGTGCCCCGAAGACGCCGGCTCACTCTGGTCGGTGTGAAGCGCGGCTCGTGCACGAAGAAGCCGGCGCCCAGTCCGAAGAGCAGACCGGAGGTCACTCCGTTCGACGTCCCTGTGGCGAGATGCCCGTGGAGGACCGGCGGGAGCCCGACCGCGAGCCCGGCCACCACGCCGCTCATCCGCCCCATCACCGGTCCCCCGAGCCGCCCCGCCAGATGCAGCACCGCCGGAGAAAAGGCCCTGACGGTGCCCACCGCTGCGAGCACGGCCCCGGCCATCGCCGCCGGTACGGTTCCGACGAAGCCGGCGACGACGAAGCCGGCGACGGCCCCCAGGGCACAGCCCACCGGCAGTCCGGTGGCCAGCGTCGCAGCGGTCCCGGGAGCCGCGGCCCGCAGCTGCCACCACGCCAGGTCCTCGGGCCGGGAGTGCTGCGACCGCTGAGCCAGGAACCCCAGCCAACGGCGTGCCTGCTCCGGGGACCAGCCCCGGCCGTGATCGGCGTACGCCGCGCTGACGAGTTCGTCCAACAGGTGGTGTTCGACGGCGGTGCGATCGGCGAAGGCGGCCGCATTCGCCAGCTCTTCCGGGGAGGTCCCGGCGTCCTCGTAGACGATGTGGGCGAGCCAGATCATCAAGGGGCTCTGCAATGCCTGGGCGACCGGTGTGTCCGGCCGGTCGAGGAGGGGGAAGACACGTGTCCACCGCCCCGCTGGCACCACGGCCGTGGTCCGCTGCAAGTACGCTTTGGCCTCCGGCGCCCCGACGGGGGCCAGTTCCACCACTGCGGTGCGCGGCAGGCCCCGGCCGGCACCCAGTACGGCCCGCTGGTATTCGGCCGTACGGCTGGTCATCACCAGCGGCGTCTCCGGCCCCAGCTCCCTGATCCGGGCCAGCGCCTTCTGCCTGGACCGCTCGGGGATCTCATCGAACCCGTCGAGGACGAACAGCAGACGCTCGGAATCGACCAGCGCCTTCGACAGGGGGATGAACTTGCGTGCCAGTGGCACTTCGGACGGGGACTGGAGGTCGGGATGGCTGCGCACCAGCTGATGGGCCACCCAGCCATACAAACTCTGCTTCGGGCCCCAGGACGCTAGCGGCAGGAACACCGGTACCCGGTCCCCGGGAGCCCGGCTCTTCAGCAGGTCGCGGGCCAGCCGCATGGCCAGGAAACTCTTGCCGCCACCGCCTCGTCCGAGCACGACCAGCCGCCGGTGCGGCAGTCGCCGGGTGAAGAAGTCATGGAGTGAAGCGCACTCACCGGCCGGTGGGTCGGCCGGGGCGGCGCTCATGACGTCGTCCCGGCCGACCCCGGCCATGGCGGCCTCCGCCGCCCGGGTCATCGCCCAGTGGACGGGCAGCAGTTCCGGGTGTCTTCCCTGATGCAGCCGCTCCTCTCGGGTCCACTCGTCGACCAACGCCTCGGCCAGCATCTCCGCGGCTTCGGCCACCGCCAGCGGCGCGTGGTGGCTGCCTCGCAGCAGCCAGGTGCTGACCTGTCGGGCTGGCGGAATGGCGAAGGCGGCCAGCGCCAGTACCCCGCCGAAGACGCTCAGCCATTTCGTCGACCGCTCCAGCCCCTGAGAGCTCAGGAAGAAGACCAGCCCGATCATCCCGCCGGCGAGAACCAGCAGGACGATCGAAACGGCCAGCCCGCGCCGGGCCGCCCTCCCCACCATGACGCCATCATGGCCGGGCCGTACTCGGCACGGTAAGTAGCCGTACGGCCCTTCGCCGTCGGCTCTTCTCACTCCTCCCGCACGGGCCACGGTACGAGCGTGATCCGCCGCGTGGTGTGCTTCTCGACCTGCTCGCGTGTGTACAGCAGCGGGAAAGCGCCGTCCGTCGCCCAGGTGTCGAACAGGTCCCGGTAGTGCGGACTCCGCGGGTCGCCGGACTGGCCCGGGGTGCTCATCGCCACCGACTCGTCCCACGCGCCCACGTCCACGACCAGTCGGAAGCTGGCGCCGCCGGTCTGCCGGAAGCCGGGGCCGTAGGACGTCGCCGACACCGTCTCGCCGCTGCCGCCGCGCGGTGCGGGTCCCACCGAGGTCCAGTCGGCCGCCTGCTCGCCGAGCAGTTCGGCGAGGGGATGGTGCAGGTGCGCCCGGTGGAGCGTGCCCCAGCGCCAGGTGCCGCTGTCGGGGCCGAGCAGCCGTCCCGCCTCCGTCATCGCGCGGCCGAGAGTGGTGAGCACGGTCGTACGGATCACCGTGTCCGGGTCGGGGCCCAGCCGGTCCCCCGGGTCGAGAAGCAGCGAGAGGTCGACCCGCGCGTCGGCGGTGGCGTCCTCGGCGGGCAGGATGCGGGCCAGCGCCGCGGCCACCCGGTCCTCGGGCAGCAGTCTGGCGAGCGCCTTGCGCAGCAGCTCGGGGCGGAGGTGTCGGCGGTACCAGATCTCGAAGAGCGCGGCGGCGGCCGAGTCCGCGTCGAGGGCGGCGTCCCAGTCCCGCAGCAGCTTCAGCCCCTCGGTCACGTGCGGGTCGTCGCTGGTCAGCCCGGTCAGCAGCGGCTGGATGCGGCGTGCCGGCAGGCTCACGTAGTCGTTCTGCAGGGCCACGCAGTCGGCCACCGTCCAGTCCGACCGCGCCGCGAGCACCTCGGCGAGGCGCTCGTGGCGGTGGGAGGCGTACCAGTCGTAGGTGACGGTGCGTTCGGCGTGCGGGTAGTCGGCGGGCAGGTTGAGCTGGTTGGCGGTGGCGAACCAGCCGTCCTCCGGGTCCCGTACGGAGGGCAGCGAGCCGACCGGGTGGTGGCCGTCCCACTCGTACCGGCCGTCGCCCGGCACCGGCAGCGTGCCGTCCCAGCCGCGGCGGACCGGGACCCGGCCGGCCGGGCGCCAGCCGGTCGTGCCGTCCGGCGCCGCGTAGACCTGGTTCTCGCCGGGCGCGCCCCACCGCTCCATGGCGGCGACGAAGGCGTCGGGGCCGGTCGCGCCCATGTAGTCCATGCTGCCGAGGTAGGGCGCCATGCCCGGCTCCAGCCAGGCGGCGCGGACGGCGAACGCGGCGGCGCGGTCCGGGCGTTCGTCGATGACGGGGCCGTGCCGGGTGAACCACAGGTCGGTGGTGAGGGGTTCGCCGCCGCGCACCGGGATGGTCTCGGTGACCTTGGTCATCGCCTCCCAGCCGGCCCCGTACGCGTACCGCTTCGGGTCGGTGGGGTCGGTGCGGTAGACGTACAGGTCCTCCTGGTCGATCGGGAAGATCGTGAGGCCGAAGGCGAGGCGGCCGTTGTGGCCGATGGAGACGCCGGGCAGGGCCGGCTCGCCCGCGCCGATCACGTCGAGGCCGGGTGCCGAGAGGTGGGCGAGGTAGCGCAGCGCGGGCAGGGTGACGGCGCGGTGCGGGTCGTTGGCCAGCAGCGGGCGGCCGGTGGCGGTGCGGGACGGGGCGAGCACCCAGTTGTTGCTGCCGTCGATGCCCTGGCGCTTGGCCTTCGGGGCCCACGGCGGGGTGGTCGCCATCCGGTACACGCGCAGCACGTCGTCGGGGAGGACGGACAGGTCGAGGCCTTCCGGCACCCGCAGCTCGTGCGCGGGCTCGCGGACCTTGCGCAGCTCCTCCACCTCGGGCCCGAAGTCCCGGAGGGTGAGGGCTCTTTCGACCTCGTCGTGCAGGTTGTAGTGGAGGCCGTGGCTGCGGATGCGGGCGACGTCGGCGGGCTGCCAGTACGCCGGTTCGTAGTCCAGCAGCCGGAACTCCGGCGGGAGATGCTCGCGTTGTGCACGGCAGAGGGCGACGAAGGCGTTGATGCCGTGCACGAACGCGGTGGTGGTCCGCTCGGTGTCCGGGCCGTACGACGCCCACTCGGCGGCCATGTCGCCGCGGTAGAGGAAGAGCCGGGCCGCCCGGTCGTGTTCGGCGTAGTCGGGGCCGAGGACCTCGGCCAGCAGGCCGAGGCCGCGCCGCCGCCACAGGTCGATCTGGAAGAGCCGGTCGCGGGCCGCGTTGAAGCCCTGCGCGAGGAAGAGGTCGGCGCGCGAGTCGGCGTAGAGGTGCGGGACGCCCCAGCGGTCGATCAGGATCTCCACGGGTGCGGACAGTCCCGGCACCTCGAAGGTGGTGGTGCCGGTCGCGGTCATCGGGCGACCTCCTCGTGCACGCGCTGCCCGCCCACGTAGGTCGCGCGCACGGGGATGGCGGAGATGCCGTGCGGGTCGATGGTGAGCGGGTTCTCGCCGAGGACGGTGAAGTCGGCGAGGTGGCCGGGCGCGAGCCGGCCCTTGTGGTGGGCTGTGCCCTCCGCCTCGGCCGAACCGAGGGTGAAGATGCGCAGCGCCTCGGCGGCGGTGACCCGCTGGGAGGGGCCGACCTTCGCGCCGTCCTCGATGCCCTCGCGGGTGACCATCGACTGCAGGCCGAGCAGCGGTTCGTAGGGGCCGCAGGGGTAGTCCGAGGAGCCGGCGACGGTGACACCCGCGTCCAGGAAGGAGCGGTGCGCGAACATCCGCTCCGTTCGCTCGGGCCCGTACCAGGCGTTCAGGGCGCCGCCGTGGTAGCCGGCATAACCGGCGAACGGTACGGCGATCGCGTCCAGCGCCTTCATCCGGGCGAGGATTCCGTCGTCGATGAGGGTGCAGTGCTCGATGCGGTGCCGGAGCCCGGGGCGCGGCAGCTCCCGGTGGGCCGCCTCGAAGGCGTCCAGGACGATGCGGATCGCGGCGTCGCCGTTGGCGTGCACGCCGATCCGGTCGCCGGCCGCGTGCACCTCGCGGACCTGCGCGCACAGCTCCTCGGTGGAGGTGGTCTGGAGCCCGTGGCCGTCCGGGCCGCCGCACGAGGGGTCGGCGTACGGCTCGGCCAGCAGGCCGGTCCGGCCGCCGATCGCACCGTCCAGGAACGCCTTCACGCCGACGAACCGCAGCAGGTCGTCGCCGAAGCCGCTGCCAACGCCGAGCGCCCGCGCCTTGGCGTAGTGGTCGATGGACAGCAGCATGCCGGTGCGCAGTGTCAGCCGGTCCTGGTCGCGCGCGGTACGCAGCAGCGCGATGTCGTCGGGGGCGATCAGCGCGTCGCAGATCGAGGTGAGCCCGGCGGCGTGCCACAGCTCCTGCGCGCGCTGCAGGCCGCGCAGCCGGTCCTGCGGGGAGTTGGGGGTGAGCGGTGAGTCGCCGCGTGCGGTGGCCGGGTAGACCACGTTCATCAGGGCGCGCTCGATCAGCCGGCCGTCGAGGCGGCCGTCCGCTTCCCGGCCGAAGTCGCCGCCGTCCGGTGCCGGGGTGTCCTCGTCGATGCCGAGGGCGCGCAGGGCGGCGGAGTTGACGACGCCCCAGTGCCCGGCGACGTGCACGACGAGCACGGGGTGGCCGGGCGCTGCCCGGTCCAGTTCCCGGCGGGTGATCCGGCCGGTCTTCACGTCGTCGTACCGGCTGCCGCGCACCCACTCCCCCGGTGCCGTGCGGGCCGCCTCGGCGGTGACCGTGGCGAGCAGGGCGTCGACCGTGTCCACGGCGGCGGCCGACAGGTCCAGGTGGAGCAGGTCGGTGGCGGCCATCGCGAGGTGGATGTGGGCGTCGTTGAGGCCGGGGACCACGGTGGCGTGCCCGAAGTCGACCTCGGGCGCGCCGGGGAAGCGGTCGCGCAGTGCGGCGAAGCTGCCGGTGGCGCGTATCCGGCCGGCGGCGACGGCGAAGCCCTCCGGCTCGGATGCGCCGGTGTCGTCGGTGCGCTGGCTGATGATGCGGTCGGCGCGGTAGAGCACGGGGGTGCTCTCGTCGGTCGTGGTGGTGTCCGGTGCCGCGTTCGCGTCCGTCACGGAGCCTCCTTCGGGGCCGCCGGGGTGGCCGGGGCCTGGTCGGTGCCGGTCGTCGGCGTCCTACCCGGCGGACGCGGTGCCGGCTCCTGTCCCGCGGGCCGCGCGAAGGTGACAGCGGCGGCGACGACGAGGTTGGCCACGAGCCCGACGATGCCGCCGTTGACGCCGTACAGCGGGTCGTTCCCGGTCGCCCAGAGCGCCACCACGACCGCGAGCCCGGTGAACAGCCCCGCGAGCGCGCCGGCCTTCGTCATCCGCCGCCAGAACAGCGCGAGCAGCACCACGGGCACCAGCTGCGCTAGCCCTTCGTACGACAGGACCGAGAGCTGGACCAGGGTGTTGGGGTAGAAGAGGGCGCCGCCCAGCGCGATCAGGCCGGCGATCAGGCAGACCAGTTGGGAGAGCCGCTTGGTGCGTACGTCGTCGGCGGGCGTGCGGCCCGTACGGCGGCTGCGCGGGTCGGCGCCGTTGCCGCCGCCGAGCAGGGTACGGCCCCACAGCGTGCCGATGGCCAGCATGAACACGCTCATCGGGACGATCGCGGAGAGCGCGCCGGCGACGCCGATGAGGGCCACGAGGGGCGCCGGGAGCGAGTCGGTGACGAGGCTGAACAGCGCGAGGTCCGGGTTGCCGAGGGCCGGCAGCACGAACAGCGCGGTGGCGCCGATCATCATCGGGACGAAGAGCAGGAGCTGGTACCAGGGCAGCAGCACGGCGTTGCGGCGCAGTGCGTTGGGGCTCTTCGCGCTGAGGTAGCCGGCGACGGTGGTCGGGAAGATGGTGATGGTCACGGCGTTGAGCAGTGTCGTCGAGACGAACCACATGCCGCCCTTGCCGCCGGACTCGTGCCCGGGGAAGGTCAGCCACTCCGGCTTCTCCGCGACCATGCGGTGCATGAAGTCGCCGAGGCCGTCGAGGTAGTGCATCGGCACGTACACCGCGAGGAAGACCACCGCGAAGATGACCAGCACGTCCTTGAGCGCGCTGACCCACGCCGAGCCGCGCAGCCCGGAGACCAGGATGAAGACCTCGGCGACGACGAAGGAGATGACCGCGGCGACCTTCAGGTCCACGCTCCCGTACGTCATCGCGTTGACCACCACGCCCATGCCCTGGATCTGCACCTGGATG
Organism: Streptomyces niger; assembly: GCF_000718305.1. Classification (GTDB taxonomy): domain Bacteria; phylum Actinomycetota; class Actinomycetes; order Streptomycetales; family Streptomycetaceae; genus Streptomyces; species Streptomyces niger. Next base: position 137,175 of record NZ_JOFQ01000009.1, on the reverse strand, counting down.
TAGGGTACGAGGAAGACCGTGGCGATCACGGCGACGAGGATGCCGACGGGTCGGGAGCGGAAGCGGTGTTCGGCCAGGTCGGCGATGGAGATCAGGCCGTGCCGGCTGGCGTACGTCCAGATGGCCGGGCCGACCACGTACCCCACGGCGAAGCCGACGGTGAGGTACGCGACGAGGTAGAGAATCGGCACGCCGAAGGAGTACGACCAGCCGGCCGTGCCGAGGAAGGAGAAGCTGGTGTAGGTCTCCCCGGCCATCAGCAGCCAGATGAAGAGGACGCCCAGGCCCCGGCTGGAGACCGACCACTCGGCCAGCCCCTTGTCCCGGCCGCGCGCGCTGAGCACGCCGATGACGATGGTCGCGATCATGGCGAGGCCGAAGACGGTGGTCGCGATCGCCGCTGATCCGCTCATGCGGCGCCTCCTTCGGACGGGCCGCCGGGGGCGGGGGTGGCGGTCCGGTCGCCGGGCAGCGGCTCGGCGGCGTCGGTGCGGTACGCGGGGTCCAGGCGGGTGACCAGCCAGATCACGAGGGGGCTGACGATCGTGGCGGCGACGATCCAGAACAGCAGGAACGGCAGGCCGAGGACGCGCGGTTCGACGCTGTTGGCCACCAGCGGCGCCAGGCAGTACAGCACGGCCGGCACGAGCAGCAGCCACAGCGCGGGGCGCCGGGCGCTCACCTCGGGCAGGTCGTCGGGCGGCGGCGGTCCGGTCTCCGCCGGGCCCTCCCGGTCCCGGTCCTCGGAGGCGTGCGACATGGGGCTCCCTTCGGGAAGAGGAATACGGTCCGGTCCGCGGCGCGGTACCGGCCGCCTGGACGTTATCGCAGGGTCACCGCAGGTCAGACGGATGGTTCATAACGGCCGTCGACCGCGGTCCAGCCGCCGTCCACGGTCAGCACGCTGCCGGTGACGAAGGTGGACGCGTCCGAGACCAGGTAGTGCACGGCACCGGCCAGCTCCTCGGCACCGGCCCACCGGCGCAGCGCGGACGCCTGCGCGTACGCGTCGTACCAGTCGGGGTCGGCGGCGATCTGATCGGTCAGCGGCGTGCGCACGACGCCGGGCGCGATGGCGTTGAACCGCACCCCGCGCGGCCCCCACTCGGCCGCCGCCGTCCGCAGGAACTGCACCAGCCCCGCCTTGGACGCGGCGTACACGCTCTGGCCCGGCTCGACCTGTATCGCGCGCATCGAGGCGAGCCCGACCACGCTGCCGCTGCCGCGCTCGGCCATCGCCGGGGCGACGGCCTGCACGAGGGCGAAGTGCGCCCGCAGGTTGAGCGCCACCACCCGGTCGAACTCCGCCATCGTGTAGTCGGCGATCCGCTTACGGACGTTGGCGCCGACGGTGACGACGAGCCCGTCCGGCGCGCCCCAGGATTCGGCAGCCGTGCGTACCGCCTCGTCGTCCAGTACGTCCAGCGCGTACGCGGTCGCCGTCCCCGTGCGGCTGCCGGGCGCCGCCGGCTCCTCCCCCGCGAGCCGCGCGGTCTCCTCCGCGCCCTTCAGGTCACGGTCGGCCACGGTCACGTCGGCGCCGTGCGCCACCAGCGCCCGCACGGCCTCGCGCCCGATGCCGCTGCCGCCGCCGACCACGACGACATGCCGCCCGTCGAGGCGGAAGAGATGCGCGTACGTCATGCGGGACTCCTTGGTCCGGTCGAGGGGTGCGGCGGGGGCGGTCGGCCGAGGGGGCGTCACGGCCTGATCACCGCCATGCGGGTCACGGTCAGCTCCTCGATGGCGAAGCGCGGGCCCTCGCGGCCGATGCCGGAGTCCTTCACGCCGCCGTACGGGGCGACGTCGCTGCGGTAGCCCGGGACCTCGTTGATGACCACGCCGCCGACGTCGAGCGCGTCGATCGCGGCGAAAGCGGCGCCCAGGTCGCGGGTGAAGACCGCGGCGTGCAGGCCGTACCGCGAGTCGTTGACCAGGTCGTAGGCGGCGTCCAGGTCCGGCACCGTGCGCAGCGCGACGACCGGGCCGAAGATCTCCTCGTCCCAGGCGGGCAGCCCGCCGGGCACCTCGGCGAGCAGTGCGGGGGCGAGGCAGCGCCCCACCCGCTCGCCACCGGCGATCACCCGGGCGCCGGCCGCGCGGGCCTCCTCGATCCAGGACAGCACCCGGTCGGTGGCCGCCTCGTCGATGAGCGCGGCGACCCGGGTCGCCTCCTCGCGCGGGTCGCCGACCACGACATCCGCGAGCCGTTCGGCGATCCGCGCCGCCAGCTCCTTGGCCACCTCCTCGACCGCGATCACCCGCTGCACGGCGATGCAGGCCTGGCCCGAGGCGTAGTAGCCGCCGCGTCCAGGTCGGCGTCGGCGGCCACCACCAGCGCGGCGTTGGAGCCCAGTTCGAGGACGACCTTGCGGGGCGCGGCGTCCCGCGCGATGCGGTGGCCGATCGCGGCGGAGCCGGTGAAGGAGACGGCGGCGACCGCGTCGTGCGTCGTCAGTGTGCGGCCCACCGCCTCGTCCCCGGTGACCAGCTGCACCGCGCCTACGGGCGCGCCGGCCGCGGCCAGCTGCTCGCGGACCAGGTGCACCAGCCAGAGCGTGGCGAGCGGCGTGGCCGGCGCCGGCTTGATCACCACGGGGCAGCCGGCCGCCAGCGCGGGCGCGATCTTGTGGGAGGCCAGCAGCATCGGGTAGTTGAAGCCGGCGATGCCGACCACGATCCCGATGGGGCGGCGGGTCCAGAAGCCCGTCATGCCGTCCCCGGAGGGCAGCAGGTCCAGCGGCACCGTCTCGCCGTGCACATGGACCACCTCGTCGGCCGCCGCCTCCCAGGTCGAGACCGCGCGCTGCACCTCCGTACGGCAGTCCACCCGCGGCTTGCCGGTCTCCAGGACGAGCAGGTCCTCCATCGGGCGCGCGACCTCGGCGAGCGCCGCCGCCACGCCGCCGAGCACCCGCCGCCGTATGCGGGAGGGCAGCCGGCCCACGTCCTTCCGCAGCGCCGCCGCGTGCTCCACGGCCTGCCGCGCCAGCGCCTCGTCCCCTACGGGGGCCCGGGCGATCTCGCTGCCGTCGTACGGGAAGACGACCGGCTCGGTACGCGGCGCCGGCACCCAGCCGTCCCCGATGGGCAGCCCGCCGGGGAAGCGCCCGGTGCTCTCCGTCTGCTCAGCCGTCATCGCCGCGCACCTCCTGAGTGGGGAAGTGACCCTGGGTCAGGAAGTGGCGCGCCGCCTCGGCGTAGACCCGGGTGTACTCGCCGATCTCGCGCACCTCCACGTACTCGTCCTTCTGGTGCGCGATCCACTTGCCGCCGGGCCCGTAGACGACCGTGGGCAGCCCGGCGTCGCGGGTCAGGACCGTGCCGTCGGTGGTGCCGGGCACCGCGCCGAACGGCGGTGGGCTGCCGTGCACCCGTTCGTGCGCCGCCACCAGCCCGGCGACCACCGGGTGGTCCTCGGCGATCTCGATCGCCGGGCGGTCGTCGACGACGGTCAGCGCGACCGTGACGCCGACGCTCGCGGCGGCCTCCTCGGCCTCGTGGCGGATGCGGTCGATCAGCTCGGCGTGGTCGGTGCCCGGGATGGTCCGTACGTCGACGCCGACCAGGCCGTGCGCCGGGATGACGTTGAGCTGGTCGGGGTCGCCGCCGTGCAGCACGGTCGGGGTGACGGTGACCTGCCCGGCGTGCGGGTGCGCGCCGAAACGCACCTCCGCCCAGGTCTGGGCGCGGCCCAACGCCTCGACGATCCTGGCCCCGGCGACGACCGGGTTCTTCCCCTCCTGGGGCATCGCGCCGTGCGCCATCACCCCGGTCAGCTCCAGCCGCAGCCGGATGCCGCCGCGGGCCGAGGTGCACACCTCGTACCCCTCCGGCTCGCAGACGATCACTCCGTCGATCTCCGCGGCCAGCGGCGAGGCGGCGAACGCCTTGGCCCCGAGCATCAGGCCTTCCTCGTCGCAGAGCACGCCGACGACGATCCGGCCGGGGAACGGCCCGGCCTGCTGGAGCGCGCGCACGCCGTAGATCATGGCGGCCACCCCGGACTTCATGTCCGCGGCGCCCCGGCCCCAGAGCTTGCCGTCGTGGATCTCCGCGCCGTACGGGTCGACGCTCCACACCGCCGGGTCGCCCTCGGTGACCACGTCCGTGTGGCCCTCGAACATCAGGGTCGGCCCGGCGCCGCCCTTGCCCTCGATGACGGCGATGACGTTCGGCCGGCCCGGCGCGACCTCCACCACCTCGTGCTGCCAGCCGAATTCGGTGAAGAGCGCCGCCACCAGATCGGCGGCCGGCCGTTCGACGTCGGTGGCGCCGGTGGCGTTGACGGTACGCAGCCGGATCAGGTCCTGGGTGAAGGCGACGGCCGCGTCGGCGTCGATGGCGATGTCGGTCGGTGGGTGGGTCCGGGCGGCATGCATAGCACCTCCAAAACACCTGGCCGGGAGGCCAGTGCACTGGTCAGACCAGTTGATTTCCCGTACTCTGCTCGCACGTTCACGCGCGGGTCAAGAGGCCACCAGCAGCAATCGGTGGCGAAACGGAACGGGGTGCCGATGGCCGCCTACGATGCTCCCTTCACGCCCGTCGAACCGGTACGGGCCTATCAGCGGGTGGCCGAGCAGATCGAGGAGCGCATCCTCCGCGGCGAACTGCCGCCCGGCTCCCGGCTCCCCGCCGAACGCGAGTTGGTCAATCAGTTCGGCGTCGGCCGCTCCACGGTCCGCGAGGCGCTGCGCGTCCTGCAGTCCGCGGGGCTGATCCGCTCCCGGCCCGGCGACCCGCTGGGCGCGGAGGTGCTCGGCGTCTCCGGGGACAATCTCAGCCAGGCGCTCGGCCGGCTCACCCGCTCCCACATATCCAGCCTCGGCGAGCTGATCCAGTTCCGGATGGTCCTGGAGGCCGAGTCCAACCGGCTCGCCGCCCGGCTGCGTACGGAGGACGACCTGAACCGGATGGCGGGGCTGATCGACCGGATGCGGTCGCTCTCCGTCGGGCCGGGCGCCGGCCTGCGGGCGTTCAGCGAGACCGACGCGCTCTTCCACCAGGCCGTCGCGGAAGCCAGCCGCAACGTGCTGCTCGGGCTGTGCGCCCGCGCCGTCCACGACGCCGTCGTGGAGATCATCGAGCGCAAGATCGCCGACGCCGCGGACGCGGCGGCCTGGCGGGAACGCTCCATCGACCACCACGAGCAGGTGCTCGCCGCGATCCGCGCCGGTGACGCCCCGCACGCCGCGCGACTGGCCCGCCAGGCCCTGTACGCCTACTACGCCGACCACGTCGAGCCGGAGACGCGCGCGCTCCTCGAAGCGGCGCTGGAGCAGGGCTAGTTCGGCCGGGCCCGCGCCCGGCGCCGATACCGCCCGCTTCGCCGGGCACGGAGCCGGGCACGGAGCCGGGCTTCGACGGGCACCGAGCCGGTCTTTGACAGGCGCGGCTCCACACCATTAAAGATGGTTAATACACCTTATGAATTCGAGCGAGGAACGTCTTCGATGACCGATGCCATGCGCGCACTGGGCGCCGAGCTGCGCAACTGGGGCCGCTGGGGCGCGGACGACCAGCGCGGCACCACCAACCTGATCACCCCCGAGAAGGTCGTCGCCGCGGCCGGTGCGATCCGTACCGGCAAGGTCTTCGACCTCGGCATCCCGCTGGACGCCGACGGCCCGCAGACCGGCCACTTCCGGTCCAACCCGCGCCGGTTCATGTCCCGCACCGGTCAGGAGCGGGAGCTGCCCGGCGGCGGACGCGGCGCGGACGACTGGGTCGTGATGCCGCTGCAGGCCGGTACGCAGTGGGACGCGCTGTCGCACATGTTCTACGACGACCACCTCTACAACGGCTACCCGGCCGCCGCACACGTCACCGCACTGGGCGCTTCCCGCAACGCGATCCAGCACCAGGCCAAGGGCATCGCCGGCCGGGGCGTGCTGCTCGACATCGCGCGGCTGAAGGGCGTCGACCGCCTCGCCGCCGGTACGGCGATCACCCCGGCCGACCTGGACGCCGCCTGCGCCGAGCAGGGCGTGACGGTGGGCGCGGGAGACGTGCTGCTGGTACGCACCGGCTGGTGGTCGGTGTTCGCCGCGGACGGCGACCGGGAACGGTTCATGGACGCCGAGCCGGGGCTGTCGCTGGAGTGCGCGCGGTGGCTGCACGCACGCGACGTGGCGGCGGTCGCGGCTGACAACTGGGCGCTGGAGGTGCTGCCCGCACAGCAGGAAGGGCTGACGCTCCCGCTGCACCTGGTGCTCCTCCGCGACATGGGAATGACCATCGGCGAGATGTTCGACCTCGACGAGCTCGCCGCGGACTGCGCCGCCGATGGGACGTACGAGTTCTTCTTCACGGCCCCGCCCCTGAAGTTCACGGGTGCCGTCGGCTCCCCGCTGAACCCGCTCGCCATCAAGTAGCGGTCCACGCCCCTACCACCCCAGCAGGCGCCGCACGACGCGAGTTGGGGAGTTGACCCCGGGGTCAATATGATCCGGCGATGATCATAAGAAGGCGACTGGCGGCCGTGGTGTGCGGCCTGCTGGTCAGTTTGACGGGCGGGCTCGCACCGGCGACCGCCGCGGCCGATGGACCGGCCACCGCGGAGACCTCGACGGACTCCCCCAAGGACGCACCCAAGGTCGACCTCGTGCTCGACGTCAGCGGCTCGATGCGGGCCCGCGACATCGACGGGCAGTCCCGGATGTCCGCGGCCAAGCAGGCGTTCAACGAGGTGCTGGACGCGGTACCTCAGGAGGTGCGGCTCGGCATCCGTACGCTCGGTGCCGAGTACCGCGGCGACGACCGCAAGGTGGGCTGCAAGGACACCCGCGCGCTCTACCCCGTCGGCCCGGTGGACCGCACCGAGGCCAAGACCGCGGTCGCCACGCTGACGCCGACCGGCTGGACGCCGATCGGCCCGGCCCTGCTCAAGGCCGCCGACGACCTGGAGGGCGGCGACGGCGCCCGCCGCATCGTGCTCATCAGCGACGGCGAGGACACCTGCCAGCCGCTGGACCCGTGCGAGGTGGCGCGCGAACTCGCCGCCAAGGGCATCCACCTGACCGTCGACACCCTCGGCCTGGTGCCGGACGCCAAGACGCGTACCCAGCTGAGCTGCATCGCCGAGGCCACCGGCGGTACGTACACCTCGGTGCAGCACAAGGACGAGCTGTCGGGCCGGGTCAAGCAGTTGGTGCACCGGACGGTCGAGCCGTCCCTCACTCCCGAACCGGCGAAGGGCACGGACAGCTGCGAGCGCGCCCCGCAGCTGAAGCCCGGCCTCTACACCGACCGCGAGGAGTTCGGCGAGCACCGCTTCTACCGGGTGGACGTGCGCCCCGGCCAGGAGCTGCGCGCCTCCGTGAGCGTCGCGGCCGACCGGGCCGTCAACGACGACTACGGCGTCCAGCTGCGCGCCTCGACGCTCCGCGGCCGGGAGATCGTCCGCGGCGAGGCCACCGGTGACGGCCGTACGGACGTGCTCTCCACCGGTCTGCGCTACCCGAAGGCCGACGACGGCAGCGCGGCGGAGGACGCGGACGGCGAACCGGTCCCCGAGACGGTCTGCCTGCGCGTCAGCAACGCCTTCTCCGCGCCCGCTTCGGTCAAGACCACGCCGGGCCTGCCCGTCGAGCTGTCCGTCGATGTCGTGGACGGGCCGGACGAGGCGTCCGACGCGGCGTTCCTGGGGCTCGGCAACGGCTGGTGGTTCCTGCTCGCCGTCACCCTGATCGGCCTGCTCGCCGGGCTGGTGTGGGGCTGGATCTCGCGCTGGCGCGTCACCGTCTGGAGGACCAACTGATGTCTGCCGCAGCTTCTGTACGGCGGCGTCTGTCCGCCGTTCTGCTCGCCGGCGCGGCGCTCCTCGGGACCGCCGGGGCCGGTCAGCTCGCCCTCGCCCCGTCCGCGGCGGCCGCCCCCGTGGCGGCCGCTGAGGACCCCACCCCGTCGACCGACGCGTCCGCGTCCGCGAGCGCGTCCGCCGACCCCGAGGACGCGCCGCCGCCCACCGAGGCCGGCACCTCCTTCCGTACGGCCACGGTGATCCGGCCGGGCCAGCAGGCCACCGCGCCGGCGTCCACCGGTGACTACCTCTACTGGCAGTTCCCGGCCGACGCGGGCCAGGGTGCCAGGGTGGACGCGACCGTGGACCTCCCCGGCGCCGACGCCCGGCACGGGGACGCCACCTGGCAGCTCGACGTGTACGACGGGCTGCGCCGCCGCCAGCCCTGCCGGTACGGCACGCAGACCCGGACGGCCGCGGCCGACGCCGCGACGGTCGAGCTGTCCTGCACCCTGCGTACGGTGCGCGCCAACGCCGAGCCGTGGTCGAACGACCCGCTGCCCGGCGCGTACTACGTCCGCCTCACCGCCGTGCGCACCGCCTCCGCCGACGCCGGGCTGCCGGTGAAGGCCGCGGTGACCGCCACCACCACGGACGCGGGCAGCGCCCAGGACGTGGACGGCTCGCTGGCGGCGCCGCTGGTCCAGGGGTCGGCGGCGCGGCCCGAGCCGGACGGTGGCTGGTCGTCCGGCTGGTGGTCGGCGCGCTGGCTGTGGACCGCGGCGGGTGCGGTGCTCGCGGCGCTCGCCGGGATCGCGGGGTACGCCGCGACCCGCGGGCGGGGGCGTCCGTCGCAGCTGCCGCCGGCGGTCTGATCGGCCGTGTCCATGGGGGTCGGCCGGGTGGTACGTACACCCGGCCGGCCCCGTTCGCTTTTCCCTGTCCCGACCCTTGTCGATACACGAACGCATCGCATACATTCGCGTATCCAACGACGGAAGGCGGGGCCGGTCATGACATCAGCGGAGGCGGCGGCCCGGCCGCGGCGCGTCACCCGGCGCCGGGCGCAGACCCGGCAGCGGCTCCTCGACGCCGCACTGACGGTCTTCGCCGAGGAGGGCTTCGGCCGGTCCACCGTGGACCGGGTCTGCGAGCGGGCCGGGTACACCCGAGGCGCCTTCTACTCCAACTTCACCTCGCTCGACGAGCTGTTCCTCGCCATGTGGGAGCAGCGCTCGGCGGCCATGCTGGCCGATCTGCGGACCGCTTCGGACCGGCTCGGCACGCTGGAGTCGGTCTCCCCGGACGAGGCGCTGCGCGCCGTGCTGGAGGTCATTCCGGTCGACGACGCGTGGTATCGCGTGACGGCGGAGTTCACGGCCCACGCGCTGCGCAATCCCTCGCTGCGCCGGGTGATGGCCGCCCGCGAGCGGGCCGTCCAGGACACCCTGCTGCCGCTCGTCGAGACAGCGCTCGCCCGGGCCGGACGCCGGGTCACCGACCGTACGGGCCTCGGACACGCCTTGGTCGCCGTGCACGACGGCACCGCGGTGCAGTGCTTGATGGAGCCGGACGACGCGGCCGTACGGCGGCGCCGCGAGGAGTTGTTCCGGCACGTGGTGAACGCCTACAGCATCCAGAGCGAAGGGGCTCGGCATGAGTGAGCGCGAACAGGCCGATGTGATCGTCGTGGGCGCCGGCCTGGCCGGCCTCGTGGCGACGTACGAGCTGGCCAGGGCCGGGCGCAAGGTACTGCTCGTGGACCAGGAGAGCGCGGCCAACCTGGGCGGCCAGGCGTTCTGGTCGCTCGGCGGGCTGTTCCTGGTGGACAGCCCCGAGCAGCGCAGGATGGGCATCAAGGACTCCTACGAGCTGGCGCTGCAGGACTGGCTGGGGTCGGCCGGGTTCGACCGCGAGCGGGAGGACCACTGGCCGCGCCAGTGGGCGCGGGCGTACGTGCAGTTCGCCGCCGGGGAGAAGCGCGCCTACCTGCACGACCTGGGCCTGCGGCTGATGCCGAACGTCGGCTGGGCCGAGCGGGGTTCCGGGCTGGCCTCCGGGCACGGCAACTCGGTACCGCGCTTCCACCTCGCCTGGGGCACGGGGCCCGAGGTCGTCCGGGTCTTCCGCGAGCCGGTGCTGGCGGCGGAGCACCGCGGGCTGGTGACGTTCAAACACCGCCACCAGGTCGACGAGTTGATCGTGGAGAACGGCACGGCGGTCGGCGTCCGGGGCACGGTGCTGGAGCCGTCGAGCGCGGCGCGCGGGGTGAAGTCCTCCCGTAAGGGCACCGGTTCCTTCGAACTGCGCGCCCAGGCCGTGATCGTCACCTCGGGCGGCATCGGCGGCAACGCCGACCTGGTGCGCAAGAACTGGCCGGTGGACCGGCTGGGCCCGGCGCCGGAGCGGATGATCTGCGGCGTGCCCGCGCACGTCGACGGCCGGATGCTGGAGATCACCGAGAGCGCGGGCGGCAACATCGTCAACCGCGACCGCATGTGGCACTACGTCGAGGGCGTCAAGAACTGGGACCCGATCTGGCCCGACCACGCCATCCGCATCATCCCGGGCCCGTCCTCGCTCTGGCTGGACGCCACCGGCAAGCGCCTCCCCCCGCCGCTCTTCCCCGGCTTCGACACCCTGGCGACGCTGCGGCACATCCGGGCCGGCGGCCACGACCACAGCTGGTTCGTTCTCACCCAGTCGATCATCGAGAAGGAGTTCGCGCTCTCCGGCTCCGAGCAGAACCCCGACTTCACGGCCAAGGACCTCAAGATGACGCTGGGCCGGACGAAGAAGGGCCCGACCGGACCCGTCGCCGCGTTCATGGAGCACGGCGCCGACTTCGTCGTCCGCGACAACCTCCGCGACCTGGTGACCGGCATGAACGAGCTGGGCAGCGACCCGCGGCTGGACTACGACCAGGTACGCCGGGAGGTGGTGGCCCGCGACCGCGAGGTGGGCCTGGCGTACTCCAAGGACATGCAGCTGATGGCCGTGCGGAACGCCCGCTCCTACCTGGCCGACAAGATCGTGCGGGTCGCCAAGCCGCACCGGCTGCTCGACCCCGCGCACGGCCCGCTGATCGCGGTACGGCTGAACCTGCTCACCCGCAAGACGCTCGGCGGCCTGGAGACCACGCTCGACGCGCAGGTCGTACGGCCCGACGGCACGCCCTTCCCGGGCCTGTACGCGGCGGGCGAGGTGGCCGGGTTCGGCGGCGGCGGGGTGCACGGCTACAACGCACTGGAGGGCACGTTCCTCGGCGGCTGCATCTTCTCCGGCCGCGCGGCGGGCCGCGCGCTGGCGAAGGAGCTGGCGTGACGAGCGGTGCGCAGCGCGAGACGGTACGGGGAACGGCTCGGCGTACGGCACTGGTCACCGGGGCCTCCTCCGGCATCGGCCGGGCGGTCTGCCAAGCGCTGCTGGCCCGCGGCTACCGCGTGCTCGCCACCAGCCGCACCCCCGAGAAGATCCCCGAGGCCGACCGCCTGCCCGGCGCCGAGTACCTCGCCCTCGACCTCACCGACCCGGCGAGCATCGAGGCGTGCGCGGCAGCGGCGGGCCCGGTGGACGTCCTCGTCAACAACGCGGGCGAGAGCCAGCTCGCGCCCCTCGAAGAGCTCCCCATGGACGCCCTGGAACGCCTCTTCCAGCTCAACGTCTTCGGTGCGGTACGCCTGACCCAGCTGCTACTGCCGGGCATGCGGGCCCGGCGCCGCGGCCGGGTCGTCATGGTCGGCTCCATGCTGGCCAGCTTCCCGCTCGCCTTCCGCTCCTCGTACGTGGCCTCCAAGGCGGCCGTCAAGGCGTTCACGTCGGCCGCCCGGCGCGAACTCTCCCCGTACGGCGTGTGGTTGACGACCGTGGAGCCGGGCTCCATCAACACGGGGATCAGCGACCGCCGGACCCGCTACCTCGCCGACGACTCCCCGTACACCGACGCCTTCCGCACGGTCTCCGCCCACCTGGACCGCAACGAGGCGGCCGGCATCAGTGCGGCCACGGTGGCCGCCACGGTCCTGAAGGCCGTCGAAGCGCCCCGCCCCAAGCCGCTCTATGCGGTCGGCAGCAACGCCCCCCTCGTCTTCGCCCTGCGCCGCCTGCTCTCCCGCCGCATGGCGGAGGGACTGGTCTCCCGCAAGCACGGCCTCAAGTAGCGCACCTTTCGCGCCACGGCGCCGCACTGCCCCGCCCTGCCCTACCGATCACTTCCCGCCAAATGGCCGACTTACGACCGCCGTTGACCGGGCGCGTCTCAGGTACGAACCACCAGCGAGACTTCATGATCCGCTTTGCCTCGGCTCGGCGGATACATCAACAGGGACGACCACCTGGCACACATTCCAGTTTCTTTGGACCAATGCGGCCAGGTGTCGAACATAGTCGTACACAAGCCACCATGACGCCGAAGTCGATATTGGGCCATCGTGTCTCGACCCTGTCGGATCACGGGCCCCTGCCTGTGTAGGTTTCAGCACTGATCGACGGCGCGCTTCTCGTGACAGGCTCATGACACAGGGCCCGTAACTCAGGCGCATGACACAGGCGCACGACATGAGACGACACGCCGCTCATCGGTCAGCTGACACAGGAGGGGAACAAAAGTGAAGAGAGTCAAGATCGTCGCTGCGACGGTCCTCGCCGCGAGCCTCGTGCTCCCCACGACCGGCGCGGTCGCCAAGAGCCTGAAGGGCGGCGGCGTGACCGCGACCACGCCGTGGAACAACGACTCGGGTCGGATCTCGGTCTACGACGGCAGTGACGACGACGACCCGGGCAAGGCGGAGTACTACCGCCACGACAGCGCCGGCACCAAGCGGACGCTGTGGAACAAGAGCGGCTACAAGACGAGGGTCACCTCGGGCGACGGCTCCGCCATCATCAAGTTCCAGGCGTGCGACGAGAACAACGCCTCGGGGGACGACTGCTCCGGCTGGGGCGCTCCCTGATTCTGAGCACTGACGCAGGTCCCGTCCGCCGGGCCGGCCGTTCGTCGGCCGGCCCGGCGGTGCGGTCTTTCGGAACACCTGCACGCCCCGGCACGGACCAGGGTGCGGGCAAAGGGGGATACACACCATGGCGACAGCCGGAGCGACCACCGGCCTGAAGACGACGGGGCTCCGACGACGCCCGACCCCTCACACTCCGCTCAAGCCGCGCGGCAGGCGGGTGTGGTGGCGACTGATCCGTATCGGCTCCGCTGCCGGGCGCGGCGCACCCGGGGACCGGCTGCGTTTCTGGGCCCTGCTCACCGCCGCGACGGCCGTCGCCGTCGTCGCGTTGGGGGTCGCCGCGTCCGTCGCGACCTATGACGGACGCGCGGCACGCGGCCAGGCGCGGGGCCCGGTCCTCTCCGACCACCGGCATGCCGTCGCGTTGTGGCGCGAGGCGTTCGACGCGGTGGGCGGGACGCAGCACAGCGTCGTCTACGTCGAACCGCTCAAATCTGATGCCACGCCCCCGCCGGGACTGACCCGCTGGCCTGCCCCCGGCGAGGCGGTGCTGTCACCGGAGCTCGCCCGCGCGGGCGAGTCCGACCGGATCATGAGCCGGTACGGCCGCTACGCGGGCACGATCGGCAAGGCCGGACTCGTCTCACCGTCCGAGCGCCTTGCGTACGTGCGCCCCGCGCAACCTCCGCACGCCCGCGAGATGGAGCAGTGGCTCGACATTTCGGGGTTCGGCCGGCCCTTCCCGATGGGCGAGAGCCTGCACTCCCGTCCACTCGGCCAACTGCTGCTCGCCCTCGGCGTGTTGACCGGCGTACCGGCCCTGACACTCCTGGTCGTGGCGGCCCGGATCCGCTCACGGGCCCGCGACCGCCGCACCGGCCTGCTGCGAGCGCTCGGCGGGACGTGGCGGCACCGCGCGCTCGTCACCCTCGGCGCGGCAGCCGTGCCTGTCGCGGCCGGCACCGCGCTCGCCGTACTACCACTGCTGCCGGCACTCTGCACGGACCTCAGGCTTCCCCCCACCGGTTATCTCCTGAACAGCGGTGACCTGCGTGCGGCGTGGCCGGTGCTGATCGGTGCCCTCGCGGTGTCCTTCGTGCTCACGCTGGTGGCGGTCGCCCTCCTCCCCCGCGTCGATCCCCACCTCGATCGCGACCTCGAACGCGACCGCGATCGCGACCTCGAACGCGCCGGAAAGCCCACTCGCCCGCGCACCTCTCCCTCCGCCACGCCCCGCCGCCCGCTGATCGGAGGCGCCCTGGGCGTCGCGCTGATCGCCTTCAGCCAGTACCTCATCGGCACCCCCGCCCTCGTCGCCTTCCTCGTGGGCACCGTCGTCATGTGGGCGTTCCTGCCGTCCGTGGCCGCCGTGGCGATCCGCCGACTGGGACACGGCATCGCCGCAGGAGGCTCGCGTGCCGAGCATCCGGGCCGGCTGATCGGAGGGCGCTGGACCGCCGAGCACCCCGGAAGCGTGGTCCGCCTGGCCGTCGCCATGGTCATCGGGCTCGGACTGATCTCTCAGCCGCAGGTCTGGAACAGCCGCCTCGGCGACAAAGCAACCGCCGCACGCGCCACCGAAGCACGCATCGGTGACCGGGTCGTCAGTGTCCACAGCCGTGACATCACGCCGGCGGACATCACCGCCTTCGCCCGCGCCCTCCCGACCGGGTCCCACGTCCTCACCATCGACACGAGCCCCGACCAACCCGGCCCCCTCCTCCAGGGCTCCTGCGACACCCTGCGGACGCTGGGGCTGGCCTGCTCCGCCACCCCACGGCCGGCCGCGAGCCACGACCCCCGCATGATCGAGATCCGTGACTGGTACGGCCAGGAACTGCGCGTCCGCGCCCTGAAGGCCCCGGCCGAGCCGCAGCTCGACAGGCTCTTCGGAGAGCTCCTCGTGGTCGCCGAGTCCCAGGGCCAGAAGGCCGCGGTGGAGCAGGCCGCCTACGCACTCGTCCCCGCCGTGAACGTGGAAACCCCGGGCGAGATCTGGCTGGTGGGCTCGGCCGCCAAGGCCCGCCTCAACAACTGGGTGCAGCTCTTCGGCACTTGCGGCCTGGCCCTTCTCCTGCTGGCCGGCGCCTTCAGCGCGGCAGCGGAGTTCGCCCGGGTCCAGCGCGCCCCGGCCCCCCTCACCGTGCTGACGGCGAGCGGGAGCGTGTACCGATCCGCGGCGCTGTGGCACCTGACCGTCCCGCTGCTGATCACCACGGCCGCCGCCGGTGCCGTCACGGCGTGGCACGCCACGTTCTTCGTCGCGACGTTGCAGGGCGGCAGCGTGCCCTGGGGCGCACTGGCAGCCGCGTTGGGTGGCTGCGCGCTGACCGCGGTGGCGCTCGGCGTCCTGACCGGCCGGGCCGCGGAGCGCGCGACGCGGGCGCGCGGCCTCAAGTGAGGCGGGGCGGGCACGGCACTTCGCACCACACGGTCTTGCTGCACGGGTCGCTGTGCGCGTCCGTCCCCCACCGCTCGGCCAACGCCGCGACCAGTAGTAGTCCGCGGCCCGACTCCCCCGCGGGTGCCGCGCGCCGGACGACGGGCAGCCGCTCGGGACGCGGATCGGTCACCTCGATACGCAACGCGCAACCGTGTCCGGTGACGGCGAGCCGTAGCCGGAAGTCCCGCCCCCGCACCCGGCCGTGCCGGATGGCGTTGGCCGCCAGCTCCGCGACGAGGTGCGCGACCGTGTCCGACACAGGGGTCCCGTAGGGCCAGCCCCACACGTCCAGTTGCGCCACCGCGAGACGGCGGGCGAGACGCGCGCCACGCGGCGTGGCGGAGAGCTGGATACGGAATGTCGAGTGCCCGGTCTGCTCGTTCATGTCACTCAGCGTGGCCAGTTGTGCGTAGGCTGAATACCCAGGTCGGCCGTACGCACGGTCGCTGTCCGGCTGCCGTCCGGGCGTGTACGGGCGGCGCCCCGTGACGCTGCGTACGCCACGGCGTTGGGTACGGGCGGAACGGCCGGAGGGGGCTGACATGGACGTCGGCTGGGAAGCGGACAAGGACGACACGGCGGCGGTGCTGCGGACCGTCGGCAAGGTCATCAAGTCGTGCCGGGAACGGGCGGGCCTCCGCCAGGCGGAACTGGGCGCGGCCATCGGCTACAGCGAGGAGCAGGTCTCCTCGGTGGAACGCGGCCGCCGCGTCCCGAAACCGGAGTTCATGGACGCCGCGGACGAGGCACTGTCCGCGGACGGCCTGATCTCCGGCCTCAAGAAGGACGTGGAGGAAGCGCGGTACCCGAAGAAGGTGCGGGACCTGGCGAAGTTGGAGGCGGAGTCGGTCGAGTTGGGGGCCTACAACAACTCGGTCGTGCACGGGTTGCTGCAGACCGAGGAGTACGCCCGGGCGTTGTTCTCGATGCGGCGCCCACCGCTCAGCGAAGACGAGCTGGAACAGCGGGTCGCGGCACGCATGTCGCGACAGGAGATCGTCGACAGCACGAGGCCCTGCCCCGTCTTCAGCTTCGTGCAGGACGAGGTGACACTGCGCCGACCGGTCGGGGGCAGAATGGCCATGCGGAGGCAGCTCGAACGCATGTTGGAGGTCGGCCGGTTGCGGAACGTGGAGATCCAGGTCATGCCCACCGAACGGGAGGACCACGCCGGGATCGACGGTTCGTTCCGGCTGCTGTCCCTCAAGGACGGCACCACGGTTGGCCACAGCGAAGTGCAGCTCGTCAGCGGCCTGATCTCCGACGCGAAAGAGGTTCGAATCCTTGAGATGCGGTATGGGATCATCCGCGCCCAGGCCCTGCCACCGCAGGAGTCGCTGGCCTTCATCGAGAAACTGCGGGGAGAAGCATGCTGAACTGGTTGAAGAGCAGCTACAGCACGGCCGACGGGCCCGACTGCGTCGAGGTCGCGAACGCCGGGGAAACCGTCCTCATACGTGACTCCAAGGACCCGTCCGGGGTCCCGGTTTCGGTCGGTCCGGAGGCTTGGGGCGCGTTCATCGGGGCGATCACTCGCCCCAACGGTGCGCGGCCAGGAACTCCGTGAGCGCAGCGAACATCGCCTCACCGATGTGAATGGGTCTACTGCAGGCCCAATCCGTTCAGTGGACGGTAAGGTCGCCCCGGAGGGCCGTCAATAGGGTCTGAGGAGAGCTCCGCAGCGGGCTGAGCAGAACCCTTCACCCACGGAGAGTCACGGATGAGCGGTACGGGCGCGGACAGGGACGCGGAGCAGGACGGCACGCGCCGGTCCGCGTCGCGCGACGTCGTCGCCGAGGCGCTGCGGAAGCGGATCGCCCTGGGCGGCTTCGAGCCCGGCGACCGGCTGCCGACCGAGCGCGAGCTGGCCGCGGCGTTCGGCGCGGGGCGCAACACCGTACGGCAGGCCCTGCGGCAGCTGGCCGAGGAAGGCCTGGTCGTGACGACGCTGGGCCGCAACGGCGGCACCCGGGTGGCGCCGGCGGCCCCCGTCGGCGCCGCCGGTACGGGCGCGCAGGCGGCCGTGGCCGCGGACATCCGGGCGACCCTGCGGGACTACATGGAGTACCGGGGGGCCGTCGAGCCGCTCGCGGCCCGGCTCGCGGCGGAGCGCGGTTCCACCCGGGCCCGCCGCGAGCTGGTCAAACTGCTGGACGTCGGGATCGGGAAGGCCGGCGCGGCCGTCGACATCAGCGCGTACCACCGGGTGGACAGCCGGTTCCACCTCGCCGTGGCGGCGGCCGGCGGCAACGAGGTGCTGCACGAGGCGGTGGCGAAGGCCCGCGCCGAGATGTTCGTGGGCGGCAACGCGCTGTGGCTGCACGCCGACTGGCATGTGGTGTACGGCGCGGACGCCGACCTGAGCTGCGTCTTCCGCGACGACCACGAAGGCATCGCGCTCGCCGTGCTCGCCGGCGACGGAGCGACGGCGGAGCAGCGGATGCGGGAGCACCTGGCCGACTCCTACCAGCAGTTCCTGCGCCTGCTCGACCACTTCGAGGGCCGTGGCTGACGGCTGCTGCCGGGATGCGGAGCGCACCAGTACCGCCTTGACCACCGCTCAGGGGCTCACTTACCCTCCGGATTGGGTCCGGAAGGACCCAATTACCGAGCCCCGGGAGGTACCCCCTGCACACCTACGACGAGGACCTCACCCGTCAGGTGATGGAGCACCTCCGCCACCGCCTGTCCCTACCCGAGCCGCCGCTCGGCCGCCCCGGCGACGCCGCCGAGCTGGACGTCGCCCTCAAGGACGCGATAGGCACGGAGCCGCGCCCGGCCGCCGACGTGCTGCGTACGTACGCCGAGAAGATGGAACCGACCGTGGTCTCCTGCGACCACCCGGCCTACCTGGCCTTCATCCCCGGCGCCCCCACCAAGGCCGCCGCCCTCTTCGACATGATCGTCTCCGGCTCTTCGCTGCACGGCATCTCCTGGCTGGAGGCGTCCGGCGCCATCGCCGCCGAGAACCAGGTACTGCGCCTCATCGCGGACCTCGCGGGCCTCCCGGAGAGCGCCGGCGGCTGCTTCGTCAGCGGCGGCTCGGCCGGCAACCTCTCCGGACTCGTCGTCGCCCGCGACACGGGACGGCACCGGCTCGGGCTCACCGGGCACGCCCCCGTCCGCATCGCCGTCAGCGACCAGGTGCACTCCTCCGTCGGCAACACCCTGCGCATCCTCGGCATCGACAGCCTCGTCGTACCGACCGAGGACCACCGGCTCACCGGCGCGGCCGTGCGCACGGCCCTGGACGCCGCCGAGCACGACGGCGGCGGGCCAGTCGTCGCCGTGGTCGCCACCGCCGGCACCACCAACGCGGGCATCATCGACGACCTGGCCGGCGTCGCCGCACAGGCCCGCGCCCGCGGCCTGTGGTTCCACGTCGACGCCGCGTACGGAGGCGGCGGCCTCTTCGTACCCGAAGTGCGCGCCCGGATGGCCGGCATCGAACACGCCGACTCGCTCGTCGTCGATCCGCACAAGTGGATGTTCGCGCCGTTCGACTGCGGGGCGCTGCTGTACCGGGACCCGCGGCCGGCCAAGGCCGTCCACACCCAGGACGCCTCGTACCTCGACGCCATCCACGGTGACGGTGCGGGCGCCGACGACCTGGAATGGAACCCGAGCGACTACGCGTACCACCTCACCCGGCGCCCGCGCGGCCTGCCGCTGTGGTTCTCGCTCGCCGTGCACGGCACGGACGCGTACCGGGACGCCGTCGCCCACGGCCTGCGCATCGCCCGGTACGCCGCTCGCGCCGTCGAGCGCACCGACGGCCTGGAGCTCCTCCGGGAGCCCGAGCTGTCCGTCATCCTGATACGCCGCGCCGGCTGGCAGCCGCGCGACTACCACGCCTGGTGCAAGCGGCTGCTCGCCGCCGGCACGGCGTTCGTCACTCCGACCGTGTGGGAGGGCGAGACCGTCGCGCGCATCGCCTTCCTGCACCCCGGCATCACCGAGGAGGTCGTCGACCGCGTCCTCGGCTCACTGCTAGCCAAAAAGTGACGCTCCGTCAGCACGCCGCTGGTGCACCGCCAGTCACCGCCACGCCAGCGGTCGCGTCACCGCCATGCCGGCGGTCGCGTCACCGCCACGCCCCCCGATGCCCCAGGCTCGTGGACAGGTCGCGGGCGCCCTTGGTGGCCAGCTCGGCGAGTTCGGTCTCGCTGGAGTCGGTCCAGCGGATCATCGGGACGGAGATGGAGAGCGCGGCGACGACCCGGCCGGTGCTGTCGCGGACCGGGGCCGCGACGCAGGACACGTCCGGGTTGGACTCGCGGTGCTCGGTGGCGGTGCCGCGGTCCCGGATCGCGGCGAGTTCGGCGCGCAGGGCCGTCTGGTCGGTGATGCTGCCGGGCGTCAGGGCGACCAGCTCGCGGTCCTCGATGCGGGCGTCCAGCTCCGCTTCGGGGAGCGAGGCGAGGAGCATCTTGCCGACCGCGGTGCAGTGTGCGGGCAGCCGGCGGCCCGCCGCCGAGACCATGCGGACGGCGTGCGTGGAGTCGACCTTCGCGATGTAGATGACGTCGGCACCCTCCAGGATGGCGACGTGCACCGTCTCGTCGCAGGTGGCGGCCACCTCGCGGGCGACCCGCTGCCCCTCGGCCGCGAGGTCGAGCTGTTCGGCGTACCGGCTGCCGAGCTGGTACGCGCGGACCCCGAGGCGGTAGCGACCCGGCTGGTCGGGTACGGGGACCAGGTAGGAGCGGGCCGCCAGGGTGGTGAGCAGCTCGTGCACGGTGGTGCGCGGCAGCTGGAGCTTGCGGACCACGTCGGGGGCCGACTGCGGGCCGTCCGCCTCCAGGAACAGTTCGAGTATGTCCAGTGCCCGGGTCACCGCAGGAACCAGTCGCCCCATGCCGTTCACCCACCCTCCGCCGCGCCGATTGTGTTCGTCATTCCGGTCAACGGCCGGAATGACGAACACAGGGTAGGGCGATGAGGGTTCGGCTGTCGACGGCCGGGACAGCACTGCCGCCGGCCGTCGACCGTCGGCCTCAGCGGGGCGTCAGCCCCGCCAGCCCCGCCGGGAGCGGCTGCGTGTGGACCACGCCCAGCCGCTGGGTGGCGCGGGTGAGGGCGACGTAGAGGTCGCTCACGCCGAACTCGGCCGGCTCCGCCACCAGCACCGTGTCGAACTCCAGGCCCTTGGCCTGCCGCGGGTCCAGGAGGACGACCGGGCTGGTCAGGTCGGGGGCCGGGCCGGCGGACGCGGCGGGGAGCGCGGCCAGCAGGGCTTCGTGGTGCTGCTGCTGGGCGATGACCGCGAGCCGGCCCTCGGTGCCAGCCTCCCGGGCGACCGCCTCGGCGACCGCGCGCGGCAGGTCGTCGGTGCGCTCGGACCAGGGCGGTACGCCGGTGGAGCGGACCGAGCGCGGCGGTTCGAAGGCCTCGGCCTGCGGGGTGCCGGCGTACGCGGCCCGGAGCGCCGCCGCCGCGACCTCCATGATCTCGGCGGGGGTGCGGTAGTTGACGCCGAGGCGCACGTGCTCCCAGCGGTCGCCGACGTACGGCGTGAGGATGGACTCCCACGTACCGCAGCTGCCGGGCTCGGCGGTCTGCGCCGGGTCGCCGACCAGCGTCATCGAGCGGGTCGGGCAGCGGCGCATCAGCAGCCGCCACATCATCGCGGACAGCTCCTGCGCCTCGTCGACGATGATGTGGCCGAAGGCCCAGGTGCGGTCGGCGGCGGCACGCTCGGCCGCGGTCCGGTGGTCGGCCTCCTCCTGCCGGTCGGCGAGCAGCTCGGCGTCGATGAGGTCCTGGACGCCCAGTACCTCCGAATCCTCGTCGTCCTTGCCCTCGAACTCGTGCGTGCGCGAGGCGTACGCGAGGTCGATCACGCCCTGCGCGTAGGCGATGCGCTCCTGGCGCTCGGCCTCGGCGGCGGCCTGCGCGGCCGAGTCGTCGTCGCCGAGCAGCTCGGCGGCCTCGTCCAGGAGGGGGATGTCGGCGGGGGTCCACTCGCCACCCTCGCGCCGGATCGCCGCCGCGTCGGCCTCAGGGAGGTGCACGGGGTCGGCGAGGAAGTCGGCGACCAGTTCCTGCGGGGTGAGGACGGGCCAGAGGTCGGCGATGGCGGCGTGCACCTCGGGGCTGGCCGCGATGGCCTTGCCGAGCTGGGCGATGTCGTCGGGGCCGAGGAAGTTCGGGCCGCCGTAGGGGTCGGCGCCGAGCCGGTCGGCGAGCTGGGCGGTCAGCGCGTCGATGATCCGGAAGGCGAAGTGCGGGCGGGCGAGGTTGTGCGGCAGCTTGGTCTCGCGCGCCTGATGGCGGGCCTCCAGGACGATGTCCGGGTCGAGGAGGAGGTCGCCGTCCTCGTGCGGGACGACGGTGCCGGGCTCGGGGAGCCGCTGGCGGTCGCGGACGTACGCGGCCAGCGCGTCGGCCATCGCGGCGCCGCCCTTGACCGCGGCGGCCTCGGGCGTGTCGGTGCCGGTCGCGGTGATGCCGGGGAAGAGTTCGCCGGGCGAGGCGAGCAGCACGCCGGTCTCGCCGAGCGCGGGCAGCACCTCGCCGATGTAGCCGAGGAACGCCGGGTTGGGGCCGACGATGAGGACGGCGCGCCGGGCGAGCACCTCGCGGTGCGCGTAGAGCAGGTACGCGGCGCGGTGCAGGGCGACGACGGTCTTGCCGGTGCCGGGGCCGCCCTCGACGACCATGACGCCGCGGTGCGGGGCGCGGATGATGCGGTCCTGCTCGGCCTGGATGGTCTGCACGATGTCGTGCATCCGGCCGGTGCGGGCCGCGTCCAGGGCAGCGAGCAGTACGGTGTCGGCGTCGGTGCCCTCGTGGCCGGTGCGCACCGTGTCGGCGAGGTCCATGAGCTCGTCGTGCAGGGCGGTGACGCGGCGGCCTTCGGTGGAGATGTGGCGCCGGCGGCGCAGCCCCATCGGGGTGTGCCCGGTGGCGAGGTAGAAGGGGCGCGCGACGTCGGCGCGCCAGTCGATGACCAGCGGCGTGTGTGCGGCGTCGTCGCGCCGGATGCCGATCCGGCCGATGTGGTGGTCGGCGCCGTCGCGGAAGGAGAGCCGGCCGAAGCAGAGGCCGTGCTCGCCCGCGTCCAGGGCGGCGAGCACCCCGGCCTGCTCGGCGACGGTCACGTCCCGCTCCAGCCGGGCCTGCATCGTGCCGGCGTCGGCGACCGCCAGGGCGCCCTGGACCGCGGCGCCCGCGCCGGCCCGCAGCTCGCCGAGGCGCTCGTAGAGCATGTCGATGAATTCCTGCTCGCGGCGCATCTCCTCGTCGGCGGCCCGGTCCGGCCCCACGCCCGATTCCTCGCCCGGCACCTGGATTGACAATTCGACTCCCGCCTGGTTAAGATGACTCCAGTTAGCTTCGCCCTGCCTGAATTTCTTCTCGGCATGCGAATCTCCCAATATACGCGGAAGTCCACCCCGGCCGCCAATGCGACCGGGGTTCGTTGTTTTTCCGGGGCGTCAGGGGGCTCGCGGCGCCTCCGGCGGGCTCAGTCGACCAGGTCGGCGGCCGCCAGGATGCGGGTGAGATCGGTCCGCGAACGCACCTTGAGCTTGCGGTAGACGCGGGTGAGATGCGCCTCGACCGTCTTGCGGGAGACGAAGAGCGAAGCGGCCGCCTCGGTGTTGTTCAGGCCCCGCGCCACGGCCCGGGACACCTGGAACTCCTGCGGAGTGAGCAACTCCAGCGCCCCGCGCCCGGCCGGCCTGCCCCGCGGCGCGCCACCGGCCGCCGCCAGTTCGCCCGCCGCCCGGCGCGCCCAGGGCACCGCGCCCAGCGACTCGAAGGTGGCCAGCGCCGAGGTCAGCGGGGAGCGGGCGACGGCCGGCCGGCGCAGCCGCCGGCACATCTCGGCCCAGCACAGCAGCGTACGGGCGCGCTCGAACGGCGCGTTGGTCCGCTGGTGCGCCTTGAGCGCCGTGCCGAAGTGCGACTCGGCCCCCTCCCACGACTCCGCGAGCAACCCCCGGCAGCGCGCCGCGGCCGCCTCCACCGATGCGAGCCCGGTGTCCCGGGCCCGGTCCGCCAGCCAGTCGGTGACCTCGGCGGCCCGCGCGGCGCGCCCGGCCCGCATGTGGGCCTCGACGAGATCGGCGGCGAACGGGACCACCTCGGGGTTCCCCACGCCCTGCGCCACCGCGTGCGCAAAGCTCTCTTCGAGCTGGTCGGCGGCCATCTCGTGGTCGCCGTGCGCCAGCGCCGACAGGCCCACCGCCGCGGTCAGGTACAGCTCCATGCAGCCGATGCCGCACGCGCCGACCTCCCGCCGGGCGCGCACCACCTGCTCCTCGCAGTGCGCCCGGTCCCCGCGCAGCGCGTCCAGCCGCGCGAGGCAGTACAGCGCGTATCCGACGCTGGTGAGCTGTCCCAGTTCCGCCGCCCAGCGCAGCGCCTCCATCGCGTCCCCGTACGCGGGCGTCCATCGGCCGACCCTGGTCTCCAGCTCGCTGCGGATGGTGAGGGTGAAGGGCAGCACGCCGGGCGCGCTGTGCCGCCGGGCCGAGTCGATCGCGGTGTTCAACAGGCGCCGGCTGCGGGCCGGTTCCTCGGCGCGGCTCCAGGCCTGCCCCGCCAGCGCGTACAGCTGCTGGTTGCGCACCCGGTCGCCGGTGCCGTGGCCGTCGGCCGCGTCCAGCATCGCCGCGCCCCGCTCCACCTGTCCGGCCAGGACCAGCGCGGCGCCCAGCATCGTCAGGCTGAGCCACCGTTCGGGCCCGGTCTCCGAGGCCAGCCCGAGGGAGACCTCGGCGATCCGTACCGCGTCCATGACGTGGCCGTCCATGCGGGCGGGCACCACCGCGTCGGCGTACAGGATGCAGGCCCGCGCCGGGTCGGTGGGGCGGATCGCGTCGGCGGCCTCGACCAGCAGGCCGTACGCACGGGCCGGATCGCCGTTCCAGGTGTACATCCGGCCGAGCAGCAGCTCGATGTCGGCCCGTACGGCCGGGTCGGTGGTGATCCGCAGCGCCTCCTCGCACCACTGGGGTCCGGACGGGGAGCCCCCGATGAAGGCGTCCCCCGCGGCTCGCCGCAGCCGCTCGGCGCGGGTGGCGCGCTCCGGGGTCAGCGCCGCGGCACGCCGCCAGGCCAGCGCCGATTCCTCGAACGCGCTGCGCCGCCGGGCCTCCTGCGCGGCCTCGGCCAGGGCGGCCGCGGCCGTCTCGTCGGGGCCGGGGCTCGCGGCCGCCCGGTACCAGGCACGCAACGGCCCGGTGGTCACCTCGGCGAGCGCCTGGAAGGCGGCCAGCCGGTGGGCCAGCGGTGCCCGTGCGAGCACCAGCGGGCGCAGGATGGGGTGCCGGAAGTCCAGGCCACCGGCGGTCGCCACGACCAGGCCGTGCTCCTCGGCCGGGGACAGGTCCGCCAAGGCCAGGCCGTCGGCGGTCAGCGCGTCGCTCAGGGTGTCCGACGCGGTGGACCGGCTGGCGGCGAGCACGACCAGGGCCTTGCGTGACGCGACCGGGAGGCCGTCCATCCGCGCCGCCCAGGCCCGCTCCAGGTGGCGCCCGAACGAGGGCGGATCGGCGAGCGGCGACTCACCCCGGGCCTGACGTGGCGTCAGGCCGCCGGCGAGTTCCAGCAGTGCCAGCGGATTGCCGTCACTGATGGCCACCAGCTCGTCCAGCACGGCCGGCACCATGTGCAGCCCGGCGTCGCGCACCAGCGCGGCGCAGTCGGTGGCGGCCAGCCCGGTGAGCTCCACTGCGGGCACGCTGCGGACGGTCGACTCGCCGTGGTCCTCCCGCGAGGTGGCGGCGAGCGCGACGCGGGTACAGGTCAGCCGTCGGGCGATGAAGAGCAGGGTGCGCTGCGAGGAGGGGTCCGCCCAGTGCAGGTCGTCGACGAGGACCACGACCGGACGCTCCTCCCCCATCGCGACCAGCACGTTCAGCGCTCCCATGCAGGCCGCGTAGGGGTTGTCCAGGGGCTCGCCGGACAGTGCCAGACAGGCCTCCAGCGCCGCCCGCTGCACCCCCGGGAGGTCCCTGAAACGCGCCGAAAACGGCACCAGCAGGTCGGCCAGTGTGGCGAACGGCAGGACGGTCTCCGTTTCGATGCCGCGGGCGTGCAGGACGTACGGGGCAGGGCGGCCGTGGCCTGCCGCGCCGTCGCCGCCCATCGCCCGGGCGCGCTCCGCCGCGTAGTCGAGCAGCGCCGTCTTGCCAATGCCCGGTTCGCCCCAGAGCAGCAGGGCGGCGCCGCCGTCCGCGCCCGCGAGGAGCAGGTCGTCGATCAGCCGGCGCTCGCGGCCCCGCCCCACCAGCCCACGGGAACTCCCGTACGCCACGCGTCGATCGGTCTGTTGCGGAGGTCCCCCACTCATGTCCGCCCCCTGGACGTCCCCACGCACCGTGGCCGGGGCGCCGCGGCGCCCGGCTCCGTGCCGCTGCCCTCATGATGCTCCTCCCGGCGTTGCCGTCGAAAGCCGCGAGATACGGGGGAGTTCCCGGAAGCGCCCCGCCGCGACACACCGCTTCACTGGGGTCTCGCGCAGGCGGCAGGGCGAAGGGGGATCATCCGATGCCGGAGTCGCACGGGGCCGGACCACGGCTCGACTCGGTCGAGATCAAGATGACGTTCTCCGCCGCGCAGGCGGCAGCGGCCGCCGAGGCGTTGGCGCCGGGTGATGGGGGAATCCGGCGCCACGTCCACTTCTGCGAGGCGCCGCCGCGGGGGCGCGGGCCGGGGACGCCGGCGCTGCTGGACGGCGGCGTGATCCTGCGGTTGCGCGCGGACGCCGGGCACGGCCGCGGCGACGGGGACGCCACCGTGAAGCTCCGCCCCTGCCGGCGGGCCCGGCTCAGCCGGCGGTGGCTGCGCTTCCGGGAGGAGGACGGGGACACCCTGCGCCTGGAGGAGGACTGGTCCGCCGGGAACGCCGGGCACGCCGAGAACAGGGTGCTCGCCGCCTCGTTGACGTCCGACTGCGGCCGGCCGGCCGTCGATGCCGTCACCTCGGGCGCCAACCCGCTGCGTACGGTGTTCTCCCGGCGGCAGCGGGCGTTCCTCGCCGAGTGCGCGGACGTGCGGGTCGACTTCCGGACGCTGCGTGTCCTCGGTCCCGTCCGTGCGGTGCGCTGGCACGGCGTACGCCTGAACCACCACGAACTGACCCTGGAGCGCTGGTCGTTCGCCGCCTCCGCTGCCGAATCGGCCGGTCCGGGCCCGGGGGAGGAACCGCTGGACTGGCTGGAGATCTCCGAGCGGGTCGCCCCGGACGGGGCCGAGGTGGTCCAGGCCTCGCTGCAGGCCCTCGTGCGGGGCCTCGGCCTGGAGCCCGACCTCAAGCAGGAGACGAAGACCCGCCGGGTCCTGGAAACGCTGCTGCGCGCGCGGCCTGCCACCTGAGGCGCGCGAGACCGCTCCGGAGGGAAACATGCCGACCTCTGTGAAAATCATCCTCCTGGGCTTCGGCGGACTCATGGTCCTGGCCGCCCTCCTGGGCAGCGGATTCGCCATCCGTGAGATCTCGTTCCCGCGGATCAGTCCCGTCATCCGGACGACGACCGTCCTGCTGGGCGCGGGCCTGATGGTCACGAGCATCGTGCTGCTGACCGCGGAGAAACCCACCCCGCCCAAGCCCCCGCCCCCCGCGGCCGGCAGCTCGCCGCCCGTGACGTCCCCGCCGGGTTCCACCCCGGCGACACCGCACACCACACGCCCGGCCGGGCCGCCGGAGACGGAGGACACCGACGTCGCCGAGCTGAAGAGCCATGTGCCGGCCGACCTGCGAAGCACCTGCGAGTCCGGCGGTGAGAGCACCCCGCCCGGGGTCAGCGCGTACGTGTCCTGCACGCCGTCGGGCGGCGCCCCGATAGGCGTCGTCTACATGCAGTTCTCGGACACGGGGACGATGAAGCAGGCCTACGAGGACAACGTCGCCACGCACTCCTTCGCCAGTGACACCTGCGAATCGGCGGACAGCCTCAACGGCGAGATGGCCTACGAGTCGGGGCGCCTGGAGTGCTACCTGGCGACCGGCAAGGTCTATCTCGCCTGGACCGACGAGGAGCTGGACATCCTCAGCATGGCCTCCACCAGCCCCGAGTACTACGGCGACCTCTTCGACTGGTGGCACACGTCCGCCGGCCCCGTCGCGAGCTCGGCCACCTGAATCCGGCCCGACGCAAGGAGCGTACGTCCGTGAACATCGTCGAGCTGCCGCTGGAGAACGGCGGGACCGTCGCGGTCGAGTGGACCGGCGGGCCGCCGGCGGACATGGTGACGCGCGGGATGTCGGTGCAGGCGGCCGCCGAGCGTGCGGAGCAGACCTTCGAGGCCTCGCTCGGCACGGTGCGCACCGTGGCGGAGACCGTGCTCGCCCAGCTCGACGGGCTCCGCGCCCGCCCGGAGACCGTCACCGTCGAGTTCGGTGTGGCGCTGGCCGCCCGGGTCGGCGCCGTGGTCACCGCCGGCGCCGACGCGCACCTCCAGGTCTGCCTGACCTGGCAGGCCGGATCGCAGCCCGCGGCGACCGACGCGGGCACCCGGTGAGCCACGCCATGCCGGGAAGCTGCGACTTCGTCGTGGAGATCAGCAACTCGGCCGGCCGGTACGCCGTGGACGTCGCCTCCCCCGCCGGCGAGGACAGCGTGCACGTCACGCTCGACGCCGAGCAGATCAGCGCCGGGCTGGCGGAACTGCAGGCGGTCGTGCTCGCCTCCTCCGCGACGCCGCGCGCAGCGGCCCTCGGCCTGGAACGTCCCGTACGGGACCTGGGCGAACACCTCTTCCGTACCGTCTTCGGCGGTCAGCTCCGCGGCCTGTTCCTCTCCAGCCGCCAGCGGGCCGGCGCGCTCAACGAGACGCTGCGCCTGGTCCTGCGCATCCGCGCCCCCGAACTGGCCGCACTGCCTTGGGAGTTGCTGTACGACAAGGAGCTCGGCGGCTATCTGAGCATGCGCGAGCCCGTGGTCCGGTACGTCGACATGCCCGAGCCCACGGCCCCGCTGCGTGCCGGGTTGCCGTTGCGCATCCTCGGGATGACGTCGCTGCCCGGCACGCAGGCGCCGCTGGACGCCGACAGCGAGCGGGCCGGGCTGGAGGTGGCGCTGCGGTCGCTGATCGAGCAGGGCCGGGTACGGCTGGACTGGGTGGCCGGGCAGACCACCGACGACCTGCGCCGGCGACTGCTGCGGGGCTGCGACATCCTGCACTTCATCGGGCACGGCGCGTACGACCCGCACCGGCAGGAAGGCATGATCGCGCTGGCCGACGAGGACGGCAGGGAACACCTGCTGCACGCGAGCGCACTCGCCCCACTGATCAGTGTGGCGCATCCCAGGCCCCAGCTGGTGGTGTTGAACAGCTGCCAGAGCGGCATGGGCAATTCCCACGACCTGTTCTCCAGCACGGCGGCGACGCTGGTCCGCACCGTCCCCGCCGTCGTCGCCATGCAGTTCGCCGTCACCGACAAGGCCGCCACCCGCTTCGCCGCCGCCTTCTACCAGGCGCTGGCCTTCGGGCGTGCGGTCGACGAGGCGGTACGGGTCGGGCGCGTCGCGCTCATCGCGGGCAAGGACGACAGCCTCGAATGGGCCACGCCCGTGCTCTACCTCCGCAGTGGTGACGCCGGCCTCTTCGAGGTGCCGGCGACGGAGGAGGACGACGTGGAGGACGACGGCGGTGGAGCGCCGCCCCGCGCGCCCGACGGACCACCGCCGGGCCCCGCGCCGCCGACCGCAGCCCCCATGCGGGCGCGGGTGCTCAACACCGGGCAGTGGGTGCAGTGCGTCGCCTTCCACCCCGACGGCAGACGGCTCGCCGCGGGGTCGCGGAAGTGGGTGCGGGTCTGGGACGCGCAGACCGGCAACCGGGTCTGGGAGCAGGCCGTCAGCTGGCTCTCCACCGTCTTCGCCGCGGAGTTCGGCCCGGACGGCCGGCGGCTGGCCACCGGCAGCGCCGACAACACCGCGCGGGTGTGGGCCACGGCGGACGGCGAGGAGCTGCTGTGCGTACGCCACGACCACATCGTCTTCGGGGTCGCGTTCAGCCCCGACGGCCACCGGCTCGCCACCGCGTCCGCCGACCGCACCGTCCGGGTCTGGGACGCGGCCACCGGGGAGCCGCTGCTGCGCCTCCCGCACGACCAGGTGGTGTCCGACGTGGCGTACAGCCCGGACGGGCAGCTGCTGGCCACCGCCTGCGCCGACCGGTCGGTACGGGTGTGGACGGCGAGCGGCGATCCCCTGCTGCGGCTGCGCCACCAGCACCCCGTCAAGGCGGTCTGCTTCGCCGCCGACGGCCACCGCCTGGCCGCCTGCGGGGACGACGGCACCGCGCGCGTGTGGGACGCGCGCCACGGTCATCAGCTGCTGCTGGTGCGCCACGGCGGGCAGGTGAAGGACGTCGCGTTCAGTCCGGACGGCCGGTGGATCGCCACCGCGAGCACGGACCGGACGGCGGAGGTCTGGGACGCGGCCGGCGGCGAACGCGTGCTGCGCGTCCGCCACGGCCACTTCGTCTTCGGCGTCGCCTTCAGCCCGGACAGCAGGTGGCTGGCCAGCGCCGGCGAGGACAAGACGATCAAGCTGACGCCGGTACCGCCGCACGGCCCGCCGGCCGCTCCCCCGCCGGGCTGAGCGCTCCGGGTCGAGTACCGCCCGTTCCCGCTCAGCCGTTGCGGGTCCGCAGCCGCAGCGGTGCGTAGACGGCCACCGAGACCACGAAGGCCACGAAGTACGCGAGGTCCGCGCCGTGCAGCGCCTCGGCGACCGGGCCGACGTACAGCGTCGTGTCCATGAAGGGCACGGCAGCGGCGAAGGCGACGACGAAGGCGAGGACCGCGGGCCACCACGGCTGCGGCCGGGCGAACTCCTCGTGCACCTCGACCGGCCGGCCGCCGCGCGCCCGGGCACGGGCGAGCCAGTCGACGGCGACGACGCCGATGAAGCCGGGGATCCAGTAGCCGACGAAGAGCAGCACGTTCTGGAAGCGGGCCGTGGTGTCGGCGGCGTGCATCCACAGCACGAGCAGGAACCCGAGCACGGCGGCCACGGCGGCGGCGAGCGGACGGGGGATGCGGACCCCGGCCGTCTGGAGGGCCAGCGAACCGCTGTAGTCGTTCATGGCGTTGCTGCACACCGCGGACGCGGCGATGGCCAGCAGCCCGAAGGCGCCCAGCGCCCCGCCGCCGAGCAGTGCGTGCACGCCCGCCGCGGTCTGGTCGGTGAACAGGCCGGCGGCCCACAGGCCGAGCGTCTGCACCCAGAGGTACGCGGCGGCCATGCCGAGCAGCGTGTACCAGAACATCCGCGGCCGGGACGCCGAGCGCGGCAGGTAGCGGCTGAAGTCCGAGGCGTACGGGGCCCAGGAGATCGCCAGGCTCAGCGCGACCGTGGTGGTCAGCAGGAACGCGCCGGCCCGGTCCGCGCCGTGCGCGCTGGCGGCCGACGGCAGCGGGACCCCGTCCAGGAGCTTCACGCTCAGCGCGAGGAAGGCCGCGCCGAGCACGAAGGTCATCACGGTCTGGAGGCGGTGGATGGCCTCGTACCCGAGGACGCCGACGGCGCCCTGGAGGACCAGCACCGTCAGCGCGCCCAGCCAGAACGGCCAGCCCACGAGCCGGGCCAGCGCGTCCCCGCCGAACAGTCCGATCAGCGCGTCCCAGGCGATGGAGGAGAGCCACTGCAGGATGCCGGGCAGCACGACGCCGCGGCCGAACGCCAGCCGGGAGAGCGGGAGTTGACCGGCCCCGGTGAGGCTCCCCCACGTGCCGAGATAGGCGGACGGCGCCGCGCCGAGCAGCGTGCCGAGCGCCATCGCGGCGAACGCCGTCCAGAAGTCGAGCCCGAGCCCGATGCCGACGGTGCCGGTGAACACGCCGGTCATGGTCAGGTTGGGCGCGAACCACACGGTGAAGAGGCGACCGGGCCGGCCGTAGCGGTTGTTCTCGGGCACCGGGCCGATGCCGTGCCGTTCGACGGACAGGTCGCCGGCGCCGGCGGGCATGCGCCCGTCGAAGACGGGCCTCTCGATGGTCATGGGGATTCCAGAGGTCGGGGTTCCGGTTCGGGAACGGGGTGCGGGTAACATGGTGAGGCACACGAGACACGGGGTGCCCCATCTCAAGGGCTGAGATCACACCCGTCGAACCTGATCTGGATCGCACCAGCGAAGGGAATGTCACGGAGGAATGCCCCTATGACGCGTCCGGCCGACGACCTGCTCGCCTTCACCCGGCAGGCTCTCAACCGCGTACGCCATGAAACACCACTGGTGCAGTGCCTCACCAACCAGGTGGTCGCCAACTTCACCGCGAACGTCCTGCTCGCGGTGGGCGCGGCCCCGGCGATGGTGGACATCCCCGAGGAGGCCGGGCCGTTCGCCGGGGCCGCCTCCGGAGTGCTGGTCAACCTGGGCACCCCGCACGCCGAGCAGCGCGCCGCCATGACCGAGGCGGTCGCTTCGGCCGCCGCCGCGGGCACGCCCTGGGTGCTGGACCCGGTGGCGGTCGGCTCGCTGCCCGTACGGACCGCACTGGCGCGCCGGCTCCTCCCCCAGGGCCCGGCCGTCGTCCGCGGCAACGCCTCGGAGATCATCGCGCTCGCCGGGACCGGGGGCGGCGGGCGCGGCGTGGACGCCACCGACGAGGTCGAGTCGGCGGCCGCAGCCGCGGGTGAGCTGGCCCGGTCGACCGGTGCCGTGGTCGCGGTCTCCGGCCCCGTGGACCTGCTCACCGACGGCGAGCGGACCGTACGCGTCGCCAACGGTGACCCGCTGCTGACGCGGGTGACCGGCGGGGGCTGCGCGCTGGGCGCGGTGCTCGCGGCGTTCGCACCACCGACCACGCCGGACGCCGCGGCGCGGGCCGACCGGCTCGCCGCGGCGGCCGCCGCCGTGGCGGTCTACACCGTGGCCGCCGAGATCGCGGCGGAGCGCAGCGCCGGGCCCGGCGGTTTCGCGGCCGCCTTCCTGGACGCGCTGTACGCCCTGGACGAGGAGACGCTCGGCAAGCGGGCGGCGATCTCGTGGGCGTGACCGGCACGACCGTGAACGGACGACCGGACCTCTCGGTGTACCTGGTCACGGATGCGGCGCAGGCCGCGGCGTGCGGCCGGGACGTGCCGGGCACGGTCGCGGCGGCCGTGGCGGGTGGCGTCACCGCCGTCCAGGTGCGGGAGAAGGACGGCGATGCGCGGGACTTCCTGGCGACGGTGGTGCGGCTCGCCGCGGTCCTGCCGGAGCGGGTCGCGCTGTTCGTCAACGACCGGGTGGACGTGTTCCTAGCGGCCCGTGCGGCCGGGGCACGGGTGACCGGGGTGCACGTCGGCCAGTCCGACCTGCCGGTGGCCGCCGTCCGCGGGCTCGTCGGGCCGGACGCGGTGATCGGGCTGAGCGCCGCCACGGAGGAGGAGCTGCGGGCCGCCGCCAAGGAGCCGGCCCGGGTCGACTACGTCGGCATCGGCGCACTGCACGCCACCCGCACCAAGGCGGACGCGCCGCCGGAGCTGGGCGTCGAGGGCTTCGGCCGGCTGGCGCTGCCCACGCCGCTGCCGGCGGTGGCGATCGGCGGGGTGACCGTGCCGGACATGCCGCTCCTACGGGCCGCGGGCGCGGCGGGCGGCGCGATCGTCTCGGGCATCTGCGCCGCATCCGACCCACGCGCCGCGGCGCGCGCGTACGCGGAGGCATGGGCCGGAAAGGCCTGAGACACACCCGAGGACGGACGCGGGGGCTCCCCCGCGCGTACCCGTGTGCCACGCGTCAGCCGTGGCCGTCCGCCGGGAGCGGGCCCTCGGCGGTGGTGGCGTTGCCGGTGACGGTGCCGGCGGCGACGACGGTCGTGCGGCCGGACGCCGCGCCCCGGCGCCGGGCGACCAGCCGGCGGGCGGCCTCCAGCAGTCCGACGATCACCAGGGCCAGCGCGAAGGCGAGCAGCAGCCCCTTGACGGGATCCTCGGCGAAGGCCGCGCCGCCGAGGTACCCGATGGCCGTGCTGGTGACCGCCCACAGCGCGGCGCCGGCCGCGTCCAGCAGCACGAAACGGCGGAACGGGAACCGCAGGCTGCCGGTGGACAGGGCGGACGCCACCCGCCCACCGGGCAGGAAGCGGCCCGCGACCACCAGCGTCGTGGCGTGCCGCGCGACCATGGCGCGCCCCCACGCGTACCGTTGCCGGCCCTTCTCGCCGCGTAGCAGCCGGCCGATCGCCTTCGGCCCGGCCCAGCGGCCGATGCCGTGCCCGAGGCAGTCGCCACCCAGCGCGCCGAGCGCGGCGACCACCGCCAGCAGCGCGAGCTGCGGGAGGTCGGGACCGGTCAGCACGGCCACCGTCACCACCGTCGTCTCGCTCGGCATGAACGGCAACAGTGCGTCCAGGCCGGCCACCAGCAGCACGATCAGCCAGAGCCAGGGCGAGTCCAGCTGCGTCGTGACCAGCTCGGCGAACCGGTCGAGCAGCTCAGACATGGACCGGCGGCCGGCTGCCGCGGATCGCCGATAGCCAGGTGACGTAAGTACTGGTCTCCGTGGTGACGGGTGGCGTCGTCGGCATGGTGTCGCGTCTCCGATTCGCTGAGTTCCCGCGGGTGTCAGGGCGATCCCTCACGCCTCCGGGGAAACCCTTACTCCGCTGGGAAGTGGCTTCGGTGGCGGTCGTCCGTCCGCTCCGTGTCCAGCAGGAGAAAGAAGTCCGCGACGCCGGAGTCCGGGTCGTGGGCCGGCGCTCCGCACAGCCACGCGCCGGCCCGCAGGCAGCCGCGGAGCAGCGGCGGCAGCAGTGTGTAACTCGGCTCGTTCTCGCTCACCCCCCGCGGCGTCCAGGGGCGGTACGGGTGGACCCGCAGCTCGACCGGGGCGCAGTGTTTCGCGTTGCCGAGCAGCCAGGCGCTGGAGGCGGCCTGGCCGCCGTCGTCCAGTGGGACGGACGCGCACCCCGCCAGGTGACGGGCGCCGGACAGCAGGACGTACCGCGTGAGTCCGGCCCACATCAGGTCGATGACCGCGCCGGTCCGGTGGTCGGGGTGCACGCACGAGGGGCCTGCCTCCACCATGCGGCCGCGCAGTGGCTGGAGGGCGCGGAGATCGAACTCCGCTTCCGCGCGGAGGGTTTCGGTGCGGCCGGACGGCAGCAGCCGGTAGGTGCCGACCACCTCGCGGCTCGTCGTGTCCGTCACGATCAGGTGGTCGGCGTGCGCGTCGAACCCGTCGGCGTCGCGGCCCGCGCGCGGCGTGCGCGGTGCGGCTCCCTCCTCCCCGGCGCGGACCCTGCGGCGCAGCCGCTGGGCGGCCCGTATCTCCCCGGCCGTGTCGGCGACCGAGATGACGTACGAACCGGTGGCCGCGACAGTGGTGGATCCCGAGAGCATGTGCAACGTTCTCCCTTCCTGGAGAAGACCGGCGCCGACCAGGAGCGCCCGGCGGAGTCCCGCGTCGGGCCGGTCGGTGCGCCGCTGGACCATGAAAGCCACGTGCGGTCCCCGTGGCCCGGCATCGGCCGAAAGCCACCGCCCGTACCCGGCTTCCGGCAGGGGCTGTCGGAGTACCCCGGCGACGCGCCCGACAGGCCCACCGGTCCCTGTCCAGAGGCCGACAGGCCCTGCCCGCCGGCCACCCCGCGGTGGCAGAATCCCCCTCGCTCCCGCGTCGCACCCGCGTCGCGCCACGGCGGGTGGCGACGGCTTGTCCCAGCAGGTCCTGATGTTGAGGGAGACCGCGATGACGTGGACCGCTCCTTCCCTGCAACCGTGGTGGGCCGCTGTTCGCCACCGGCTCCGCACATCGCCCGTGCCGGTTTCCGCCCGGGCCGCCGGGGAGGACGGTGCCGCGCTGCCCGCCCCCGCGGCCGCGGCGACCGGGCCGTCCCCGGTCGCGGTACGCCGGTACGCCGACCGCACCGTCATCGAGGTGCACCGCCCGATCCGCCCGGCGGCCGAACCCCACCTGGGGCGGCTGCTCAACGCCGTCATCCGTCCCGGCAGCGGCACGGTCGTCGTCGATCTGCACCGGGTGGGCCGGAGCGGCGACACCGCCGCGCTCGTACGGCTGGCCGAAGTCCTCTGCGCCCACCACGAGGTGGAGTGCTCCGTCGAGTACGAGCCCGCGCCGGCACCGGCACCGGCGGCGCACCGGGCGCCGGAGGCCGTCGCCGGTTCGGCGTCGAGCAGACGCACCGGGCTGCCGAACGGACCGCCGCGCTCCGGAACGCTTCCCGAAGATCGCTATCCCATAACGGACTTCCGTTCGAATGCCCCGGTCGCCCCGTCTGCCCCGTACTGTGCCTCTGGTTGCCTTCTTGAACTTGTTCAAGGGGCTCTCAGGGGAGGGAGCGCGAATGCGCAGCGGGGTGAAGATCATCATTGTCGGCGGGGTGCTGACGGTCGTCGGCGGGGGCGTGCTGTACTGCGGCTACAACCTGGTCAACGGCATCATGGGGTACGGCGGTTCGGACCCCACCACCCAGGGGGCGCCCGTACGCACCGGCCCACCGAGCGCCGACGAGACGACGGACACCGCCACCGCCTTCCTCGCCGCGTGGGCCAAGGGCGACAGCACCAGGGCCGCCGCGCTCACGGACAACCAGGCGGTCGCCCGGACCCAGCTGGCCGGCTTCCATGACCAGGCGCACCTCACGCACGTGGTGATCAAGCCGGGCGAGCGGCGCGGCACGAGAGTGCCGTACACGGTCGAGGCCGAGGTGTCGTACGACGGCCGGACCGCGCCCCTGTCGTACGCCTCGGAACTGCGGATCGTGCGGGGCCGGACCACGCACGAGCCGCTGGTGGACTGGCGGCCCTCGGTGCTGCACCCGCAGTTGAAGGACGGCGAGTACCTGGTGACGGGGGCGGCCGAGGCCCCGGAGATCCGGGCCGTCGACCACCGGGGCCGGACGCTGACCAAGGAGCGGTACCCCTCGCTCGGACCGCTGCTGGACGGCCTGCGGGAGAAGTACGGCACGAAGGCCGGCGGCACGCGCGGCATCGACCTGCACATCGAGAACGAGTCGGGCGAGCCCGCCCATACCCTGCTCACCCTCCGCAAGGGCCGGGCCGGGACGCTGCGCACGACGCTGGACGCGGACGTGCAGGCGGCGGCGGAGCGGGCGGTGCGGGCCTACCCGGAGTCGTCGGTGGTCGCGGTCCGGCCGAGCACGGGCGAGATCCGGGCGGTGGCCAACCACCGTACGGACGGCTACAACGCGGCGATGCTGGGCAAGGTGGCGCCCGGCTCCACCATGAAGATCGTGACCGCCGCGATGATGATCGAGAACGGGGTGGCCGACGCGAACGCCAAGGTCGCCTGCCCGTCCACCGTGAGCTGGGAGGGCTACACCTTCCACAACCTGGCGGACTTCTCGATCCCGGACGGCACCCTCAGCGACGCGTTCGCGCGGTCCTGCAACACCGCGTTCATCAAGGCGTTCAAGCCGCTCAACGACCGGGGCCTCGCGGGTACCGCGCTGGGCCGGACGGCACACGATTCCTTCGGGCTCGGCGGGGACGACTGGCAGACCGGCCTGCCGTCCTTCGACGGCAGCGTCCCGGAGTCGTCCGGGGTGGAGTCCGCCGCCTCCTACATCGGCCAGGGCAAGGTGCAGATGTCGCCGCTGGCGATGGCGTCGGTGACCGCGACCGTCGTCAACGGCGGCTTCCGGCAGCCCGTTTTGGTACCGCAGTCCCTCGACGGCCGCACGCTGGCGACCGCCCGCCCGCTGTCCCCGTCCGTCGCCCGGCAGCTGCGGCAGATGATGCGCGCGGCGACCGTCGGACACGGCACGGCCGTGACCGCCATGGCGGGCGTCGGCGGGAACAAGGGCGCGAAGACCGGCTCGGCAGAGAAGGACGGGCAGGCGCAGTCCAACAGCTGGTTCACCGGCTACAGCGACGACCTCGCGGCCGCCGCGCTCGTCCAGTCCGGCGGCCACGGCGGCGACGCGGCGGGCCCGGTCGTCGCGCAGGTGCTGCGCGCCGGGTAGCGCCGCGTCGCCGACGCGCCGTCAGGCCTGCTTCAGCGTACGGGCGAAGAGGTCCAGCAGCGCTTCCCAGTGCCGGGCCAGGCCCGACTCGCTGTACGCGGCGGTGTCGACCATGGTGTAGCCGTGAACGGTGTCCGGGTACACCTCGGAGCGGTACGTCACGCCCGCCTCGTCGAGCGCGCTCTCCAGCCGGGAGATGTGCTCGGCGTTCATGGAGTCGTCCTGGGAGGCGTGCCCGAAGTACAGCTCGGCGCGGACGTCACCGGCCAGCCGGTGCGGGCTGTCCGGCGCGTCCGTGGCGAGGTGGCCCGCGTGGAAGCCGGCCGCGGCGGCCACCCGGTCCGGGAAGCGGGCGGCGGTGCGCACGGCGAGCGCGCCGCCCATGCAGTAGCCCGTCAGCCCCACGGGGCCGGGGGCGACCTGGTCCTGGGCGGCCAGGAAGTCGAGGTAGCTGCCGGCGTCACGCAGCGCCATGTCGGGCGTCAGCGCGTGGACCAGCGGCATGATCTTCCCGAAGAAGGCCTCCCGGGCCTCCGGGGTCGACAGGTCGGTCACCTCCACCACGGGCGCCGGCCCGGTGCGGTAGAAGAGGTTGGGCACGAGGACGTAGTACCCGTGCGAGGCCAGCTCGCGGGCCATGTCCTCCAGCACCGGACGCAGGCCGATGGCGTCCATGTAGAACAACACGGCGGGGTACGGCCCGTCCCCCGCCGGGTGCGCGACAAAGGCGTCGCACGAACCGTCCGGCGTGCCGATCGTCACCGTCCGGGATTCCGTCTTCGCTGCCACGTTCTCTCCTCACCGGTACCTGCATCTTCAAGGTGCATCATGCACCTGTACCGGGCCGTGGAACGCATCCGGGGGGATGTTCGGCAAGGCTTGGCTGGTTATCCGGTAGCGTCCGTTGGGCAGCGAGTGCCGGGATTCGGCGACGTGGACGGTGAGCGGACCGCCCCACTCGTAGCCCTTCTCCGCGGCGTGCCGGGCCAGCGTGTCGGTCAGCGCCTGCGCGACGACCTCGTCCGGTTGGCCCAGTCTTTCGTGGACGTAGGGGGCGAGTTCGACGTCGTAGGCGTTGGGCACCAGTATCCGGTTCTCGCTGCAGACGACGGCGTGATCGTCGCACTCCCGCCGCAGCGCGTCGATCAGCTGGACCGGATCGCTGCGGAACACCCGGTTGACCAGCGTGTGTTCCCACAGTTCCACGGCGTCTTCCCACTGCGTGAGCAATCCCATGGGCGTCGGGTGCCCGGGATGAAATACCTCATGCGGGTGGGAAACGGCACTGCCGGGCGGTGACCACGGAGTCACGGGGTGATCACCGTTCGCATCATTCAGGCCATTACCACGCTTGGCAGAAAATCACACGCTTTCCAAGAACAAGACCCGCTACTGTCAGCAACGTGAGAGTTGCTCACATCTCCCCCGCACGATGAGGTAGCCACGATGCCGCTCCCCGACGGCTTGGAGATGACCGCGCTCGCCTCCTGCGACGCCTGCGTCGTCCTGCAGATCAGCGGCGAGCTCGATCACTTTACCGAGCAGCCCTTCCGCGCGTCCGTGGGCACCTTCCTGGACCGCGGCCACCGCCACGCCGTCCTGGACTGCTCCGGCCTCACCTTCTGCGACTCGCGCGGCCTGAACTGCCTGCTGAGCGTGGAGTGGCTGCTGGAACGCCGGCGGGGCAGGCTGCTGCTGGCGGGAGTGCGCCCCAACGTCGCCCGCGTCCTGCACCTGACCGGCACCGGCACCCTGCTGCGCGCCTACCCCACCGTCCGGCGGGCCCTGGCGGCGCTGCCTCCGGAGCAGCGCCCCGCCTGGCCACCACCGGCGGCCCGGCACCACCTGGTCGGCCGCATGGAAGCTCCCGTGAGCGGGGCTCCGGCGACGTGCCGCGGGGCCGGCGTGGAGGCGGGCTGAGGCGGCTCACGAGGACCGCGGGAGTCGGCCGCCTCGGCGCGCTCCCCGGCTGAGGCCGCCGGGCCTCGGCGTCCGGGCCTCAGTCCTTGAGGAAGGCGATCAGGTCCTGG
This sequence comes from Streptomyces niger, assembly GCF_000718305.1. Classification (GTDB taxonomy): domain Bacteria; phylum Actinomycetota; class Actinomycetes; order Streptomycetales; family Streptomycetaceae; genus Streptomyces; species Streptomyces niger. The sequence goes on along the minus strand of NZ_JOFQ01000009.1, from coordinate 98,108 downwards.
TCGAAGGTCTGCTCGTAGTCCCCGGTCAGGCCGTGCGGCGCTCCGGGGTAGACCTTCAGCACCGCGTCCTTGACCATCGGGGCCGACTTGTGTGCCGCGGCCCCGATGGGCACGATCTGGTCGTCTTCCCCGTGCGCGATGAGGGTGGGCACGTCGATACGGCGCAGATCCTCCGTGAAGTCCGTCTCGGAGAACTGCTCGATGCAGTCGTACGCGGCCTTCATTCCGACCTGCATGCTCATCAGCCAGAACGCGTCCCGCGTGCCCTGCGGGACGTCCGCGCCCGGCCGGTTCGCACCGTAGAAGGCCGCGCTCAGGTCCTGGTAGTACTGCGACCGGTTGTTCCGCACCCCGTCGCGGATGGCGTTGAACACCTCGATGGGCGCGCCTTCGGGGTTGGTCTCCGTCCGCAGCATCAGCGGCGGTACGGCCCCGAGCAGGACGACCTTGCCGACCCGCGCCGTACCGTGCCGCCCGATGTAGCGCACCACTTCGCCGCCGCCCGTCGAGTGCCCGACCAGGACCGCGTCGCGCAGGTTGAGCAGCTCCATCAGCCGGGCGAGATCGTCCGCGTAGGTGTCCATGTCGTTGCCCTGCCACGGCTGCCCGGAGCGCCCGTGCCCGCGGCGGTCGTGCGCGATGGCGCGGAAGCCGTACTCGGCCACCAGACGCAACTGCGGGTCCCAGACATCCGCGTTGAGCGGCCAGCCGTGACTGAAGACGACCGGGCGCCCGCCGCCCCAGTCCTTGTAGAAGATCTCCGTGCCGTCCGTCGTCGTGAACGTCCCCATGGCGACCTCCTGTTGTCCGGTCCGCTGCCGTTCCGCGGCAGGACCGAACCTAGACGGCCGGGCGCCCGCCGCACACCGCCCGGCAGCCGAACGCGCGGCGTACTTTGCCTACGCCGCCGGCCCGCGCCGCTACCGGCACACCACCACCCGTAAGGCTTGAAATGCTTTACACTCCTTAGCAGTGTCCCGGCGACCCGAGGGTCCGTCCCCACCTCGCGAAAGGAACGGCCCGTTGACCGACACCCGCACCTGGCAGTTGAGCAGGACCTTCCGGAGCAGCGCCGGCACGGTGCGCTGGGAACGGCTCGGCCCGGCGGACGCCGAGCCGGTGGTCCTCCTGCACGGCACGCCCTTCTCCTCGTACGTCTGGCGGGAGATCGCGCCCGCGCTGGCCCGGCGGTACCAGGTGTTCGTGTGGGACATGCCCGGCTACGGCGCGTCCGAGAAGCGGCACGGGCAGGACGTCTCGCTGGCGGCCCAGGGCAGGGTCTTCACCGAACTGCTGACGCACTGGGAGCTGGCCCGGCCCGCCGTCGTCGCGCACGACTTCGGCGGGGCCGTGTCCCTCCGGGCCCACCTGCTGCACGGCGTGCCCTACCGCCGGCTGGCGCTGGTCGACCCGGTGGCGCTCGCGCCCTGGGGCACGCCGTTCTTCCGGCTGGTCGGCGAACACGCCCCGGTCTTGGAGCAGTTGCCGCCCGCTCTCCACCTCGGACTCGTACGGGAGTACATCCGCTCGGCGAGCCACCGGGGACTGCCCGACGACGTGGCCGAGGAGTTGGTGCGGCCGTGGTCCGACGAGGCGGGCCAGGCGGCCTTCTACCGGCAGATCGCCCAGGCGGACCAGCGCTACACCGACGAGATCCAGGACCGGTACCCCGGCATCGACCTGCCCGTCACCGTCTGCTGGGGCGCCGAGGACACCTGGATCCCGGTGGACAGGGCACACGAACTGACGGCGGCGATCCCCGGAGCCCGGCTCGAACTGATCCCGGACGCCGGCCACCTGGTGCCCCTCGACGCCCCCGTACGGCTCTACTCCGCGCTGCTCGACTTCCTCACCGCGCCGGAGTGACGCTCCGGGCAGCCAGCCCCGCGGCCCGTTCGGCGGCCTCGGCGACGGCCAGCAGCAGCGGCTCGGCACCGTGCAGGGCCACGACCTGCAACCCCACCGGGCAGCCGTCCGCGCCGAACCCCGCGGGAATGCTCGCGGCCGGATGCCCACTGAGGTTGAACGCCCACGTCAGCGCGGTGCTGTAGCGCTCGCCCGGCCCCTCGTGCCCGTGCGGCGGATTCGGGGTGGCCGGCGTGAGCAGCAGCGGTGCGCGGGCGAACAGCGCGGCGAGCCGCCGGTCGTTGTCCGCGCGCACCCGCTCCGCCGCGGCCCGGTCGGCGCCCGGGGTACGCAACGCCTGCCAGGCCGCCGCGGGGTCGGCCAGCCGGACCGGCCCGGCCGGCACGAAGCGGACGACGCCCGCCTCGGCGAGCCGCTCGGCCGCGCGGCGGGCGAGGGCGGCGGGCTCCCGGTCCGGCTCGGCGAACCCGAGATCGTCCGACCAAACGGCGGCGAGCGGCAAGGCCGCATCGCCCGCGCCGGGCGCCGCGTCCGGACCGGTTCGCGGTGCCGCGCCGTCCGGGCCGTCGCACACCACCCGCCAGAAAGCCGCCAGGTCGGTCGCGCACCGGGCGAGCACACCGGGCGCCGCGAGCCCCGTACGGTCCGGCGAGGGCAGCAGGCCGTTGGTGACCTTCAGTCCGAACACCCCGCACCAGGCGGCCGGGATGCGCACCGAACCCGCGCCGTCGCTGCCCGTCGCCAGCGGCACGAGGCCGGCCGCGACCGCCGCGGCGGAACCGGCCGACGAGCCGCCGGGCGTGCGGTCCGCGCGCCACGGATTCACCGTCCGCCCGCCCCGGCCCAGCCCCCAGGTCTGCCACGGGGTGCCGGGCCCCGGTACGGACGTCGCGCCGAGGGGTACGCAGCCGGCGGCGACCAGCGCCCGTGCCGCCGCCGACCGGGCACCGCGCGCGCCCTTGACCCCGATCGGCACCCCCGCGAGGGGCGGCTCCGTTCCGGCGGCGACCAGCCGGTCGACCTCCGCCGCCCGCTCCAGGGCCGCCTCGCCCCACACCTCGCGGAAGGCGTGCAGCTCCGGCTCGATCTCCGCGGTCCGGGCGAGCGCGGCCGAGACGACCTCGACGGCGCTGAGCTCCCGGGTCCGTACGGCCGCGGCGATCCCGGTCGCGGTGAGCGGCGCGGCACCGGCCCGGCCGGGTCGCGGCCCGGCGGTCGGTCCACCGGCGTGCTGGTTCGACATGGGCGCCCCCTGAGTGTCTGCAGTTGTCCGGGCGGTCGCCCCTGGGGAGGGCGCCGCCCGCGGTCCCGCCGCCGGCTGACCGGTGCCGCTAGCCCTCCGCCGCGGTGCGGCAGGCCGGGTGGCCCCAGCCCTCGGGGTTCTTGGCGATGGGCTCGCCGGCGGTGTAGGCGCGGCCGCAGCGGCAGCGGCCGGGGAACTTGGCCTTGAGCGTACGGGCGCTGGGGCCGCGCCGCTTCGACGCGCCGACGGCGGACTTCGCACCGCCCGACTTCGCGCCACCGGACGTCACGCCACCGGACTTCGGGGCGGCGGAGGGCGGCGGGTGCGGGGAGCCGTGCTCGCTGCCGGCGGGCTGCTGTTCGGTGGCGGCCTGGCTGGCGGCCCGGTCGGCGAAGTCGTTCAGCGCGTCGCCGCCGACCTGGTGCGCGGGGACGTACTCGAACCGCACGTCGCGGCCGGCGAGCAGCGCGTCGATGCGGACCACCAGCTCCTGGTTGGCGACCGGCTTGCCGGCGGCCGTCTTCCAGCCCTTGCGCTTCCAGCCGGGCAGCCAGGTGGTGACGGCCTTCATCGCGTACTGGGAGTCCATCCGGATCTCCAGCGGTACGTCGGCGTCGACCGTCGTCAACAGCCGCTCCAGCGCGGTCAGTTCCGCGACGTTGTTGGTCGCCGTGCCCAGCGGGCCCGCCTCCCAGCGGGCGGGGTCGCCCGCCTCGTCGGCGATGACCCAGCCCCAGCCGGCCGGGCCGGGATTTCCTTTCGACGCCCCGTCACACGCGGCGATCACACGTTCAGCCATGGACCGATCATCCCAGTCCGGCGAGGTGCCGTGTGCCGGGGCCTCTCCCGGCCGGCATCGGGGACCATGGGTACGACAACGACCGGGGCGCCGCCCCCGGATCTCTACACTGCTGTAGATTCGCACCTGGCTCCATCGCCGGGACCCCGACACGAGCGAGGCTTCTCCGAATGTCCGTGAACCTGAACAAGGGCCAGCAGATCAGCCTGAGCAAGTCCGACGGCGGCACGCTCAGCACGGTACGCATGGGGCTGGGCTGGCAGGCCGCCCAGCGCAAGGGCTTCTTCGCGAAACTGGCCGGCACCCGGGAGATCGACCTGGACGCCTCGGCGGTGCTCTTCGCCGCGGGCCAGGGCGTCGACGTCGTCTTCTTCCAGCACCTGACCAGCAACGACGGTTCGGTCCAGCACAGCGGGGACAACCTCGTCGGGGGCACCGGCGAGGGCGACGACGAGTCCATCGCGGTCGATCTGCGGCGGGTTCCGGCCAATGTCGACCAGATCTTCTTCACCGTGAACTCCTTCACCGGCCAGACCTTCGAAGAGGTGCAGAACGCCTACTGCCGTCTGATCGACGAGTCCACCGGCGAGGAACTGGCCCGCTACACGCTCACCGGCGGCGGCCGGCACACCGCCCAGATCATGGCGAAGGTGTACCGCTCCGGCACCACCTGGCAGATGACCGCGCTCGGCGAGCCCGCCACCGGCCGCACCTTCCAGGACCTGATGCCGGCCATCAGCCGCCTGCTCTGACCGTCCCGGTGGGGGCCCCCGCGAGGCCCCCACCACCCGCTCGCCGAGCGAGCTGTCAGGCGGGCTGCGGGGCGGGTCTCACCGGAGCGACCGCGACCTTGCGGGTCTCGCGCAGCATCAGCAGACCGTTGACCACCATCAGCGTCGCGGTCAGGCAGTGGACGCCGAGCGCAGTGGCCACGGAGCCGTGGTGGGCCAGCACGTTGGCCATGTCGCCGTAAGCGGCGAGGGCCTCCACCAGCAGCGCCCAGCCCAGCGCCCGGCGGTGGCCCGTCACCAGCAGGACGACCAGGACCAGGGCCAGGACGACGTCGCGGATTCCCTTGACGACCAGGAAACCGTCGCCGTCGCCGGACGGCCATCTCGGCAGGCCGTAGCCCGGCGCCGTCGTCTCCGGGCTCAGGATGTACTCCGTCCCGAACCAGAGGATGAAGAGGACGATGACGGCGGCCAGGACGGTGTTGATCTTCTTCAGCGACATGGTTCTTCTCCTTGCGGGGTGTCGGAATGTCGGTGGCCGGCCGTCGCCCGGGGAGGGGAAGTGGTGCGCCACCGGTGCGGTGTCGGCCCACCGGCTCAGGTGAGGGCGGCGACGAGCAGGGCGAAGGCGGCGATGATGGCGGCGACGCGGACGTAGTGGTAGCGGCTCCAGCGGTTCGTCTGCTCTTTCCAGTCGGCGGGCCGGTTGTCGGGGGTCCACGTCTTGTTCCGGTTGTTGATCGGGACGAGCAGCAGGAGCGACATGATCACGGTGAGGATCAGCAGCGCGCCGGCGGTGACGACGAGGCCGGTACCGCGGTGGTGCCATCCGGCGACGGCCCAGGCCGCGACGAGGACGAGCGAGCCGATGTACCAGAACGGCATCACGGCGCCGAGCATCCGGCCCCCGTGAGCGTGGCCGAGTTGGCCACTGTCCTCGGGCAGTGCGTTGAGGATCGGGATCATGACAAAGGCGACGGAGAACTCCACCCCCACCATCACGCCGACGACCACGATGGTGACGACCTCAAGTGCGCTGAGCATGTTGCCCCTCCCGAGAACTAGCGTTGCTAGCTGACGATGCAACGCTAGCGCTGCCGCCGCTTGCTTGTCTAGCGATGCTAGGATTCATGTCATGTCGGTACAGGAACGCAAGCAGCGCGAGCGGGCGGAGCGCGAGCGCCTCATCGTGGCGACAGCCCGCGAACTCGCCGAGCAGCAGGGCTGGGACGCGGTCACCACCCGCCGGCTCGCCGAGCGCATCGAGTACAGCCAGCCCGTCCTCTACAGCCACTTCCGCGGCAAGCGGGAGATCATCGGCGCCGTCGCCCTGGAGGGCGCCGCCGAGCTGGCCGCGGCGGTGCGTGCCGCGACCTCCGCCGCGGACGGCCCGCGCGAGCGGGTCGCCGCGCTCGCCCGCACCTACCTCGACTTCGCCGCACGCAACCCGGCGGTCTACGACGCCTTGTTCCAGCTCGACGGCGGCCTGGCGTACGCGCAGGAGGACACCCCGGAGCCGCTGAAGGACGCCTTCGCCGCGCTACTGGAGAGCCTGGGCGAGGTCGCCGGGGACGGCGTCCACCCGGGGCTGTTCACCGAGGTGTTCTGGGCGTCCCTGCACGGCCTTGCGACCCTGACCCGGGCGGGACGGCTGCTGCCGGAGGAGGCCGAGACGAGGGTGGAGCTGCTGGTGGACCGGCTCGCCGTGGCCTGACACACCGCCCCGGCGACCGGCGCGGCAGGAGAACCTCCCAACCGCTGTCCCCGCGCCCCGGGCCGGGCTCCGCCGCCCCCAGCGGCGAGCCCCACCCATCTATACACCGCATGTATACGTGCCATGTATAGTCCCCGGCATCCGGCGAACCCCGCCCCGACGTTGGAGAAATCCGCATGGCTTCGAAGAAGAACCTGGTCACCAACCGCGCCGCCCTCGCCCACAAGGTGCGGTACGCCCTCGGCCACCCGCACCGCATCGGCCCGTACGTCAAGCGCGCGGCCCGGGACCGCTGGCTGGCCTTCAAGCACCCCGATCACGTCGGCTACTACCGGGCGGTCATGGCCTCCGACACCCGGCGCAACCCCGAGGCGGCCGTCGGGAGCCAGACGCACGACCGGTGGCTCGCGCTCGGCCGGATGCAGTTCGACTACCTCCGCGAGCACGGCCTGAAGCCGGAGTACCGCATGCTCGACATCGGCTGCGGCAACCTCCGCGCGGGCTGGCGCTTCATCGAGTACCTCGACGCCGGGAACTACTACGGCATCGACATCTCCCCCGACATCCTCGTCGCGGCCAAGCAGACGCTGACCACCCAGGGTCTCCAGGCCAAGCTCCCGCACCTGACGATCACGCAGAACCTGACGCTGGACTTCCTGCCCGACGCCCACTTCGACGTCGTGCACGCCCACAGCGTCTTCTCGCACTCGCCGATCGAGGTCATCGACGAGTGCCTGGCCCACGTCGGACGGGTGCTCGCGCCCGGCGGCTTCTTCGACTTCACCTTCGACCGCACCACCGGGAGCGAACACCACGTCCTGCGCGAGGACTTCTACTACCGCACCGAGACCCTCGTCGACCTGGCCGCCCGGCACGGGCTCCGGGCCCGCTTCATGGACGACTGGGAGACCCGCCGGCACGGCCAGTCCAAGATCCGCGTCACGGCTTCCTGACCGGCAGTGCGCGTCAGGGCTTCATGACCGGCCTGCGGTCCCGGGGCGCTGTCCAGTCCGGCGCACGACCGGTCAGCGGGCGTGGTACTGCGCCCACACCGTCTTCCCCGGGGCCCCGGCGCGCGGCCGCGTCCCCCAGGCGTCGGACAGCGCCGCGACCAGGAGCAGCCCCCGACCGGACTCGGCGTCCGCGGGGGTATCGGCCACACCGCCAGCGACCGGGACTACCGGGTCGGGCATCCGCTCACCACGGGTATCGGTCACCTCGACACGCAGCCTGTCGCCGCCCTCTTCGGTGAGCCGGAGATGGAAGTCCCTCCCCGGTACGTGTCCGTGCCGCACGGCGTTCGCGGCCAGCTCGGCGGCGATGAGGGTCACCACCTCGTTGGCCGTCGAGTCGTACGGGTGCCCCCAGTCGTCGAGCCGGTGCGAGACGAGCCGCCGTGCGAGGCGTGCGCCTCTAGGGGTGGAGGTGAACCGCATACCGAAGTCACGCTCACCGGCTGCGGGTTGCTGTCCCGCTGTCACGTAAGGAGGAATTGCTCCGTTCATGCGGAAGACCCTCCCGGCGTGTGCGTACGGTGACCAGCAGGGACGCGCTGACGGGTACGGGCTGTACGCGCCGGCGCAGGTCTTGTACGCGGCACGACGCGTGCCTCGACGCGGAGAGGTACCGGCACATGGACGAGTACGAACCCGGCTCAGGCACGCTGCACGTCTTCGGGCAGCAGCTCAAACTGTGCCGCCTGCGCGCGGGGATGGAGCGGTGCCGGCTCGGGGCGCTGACGGGGTACTCCGCGTCCACGATCGCCTCGTTCGAGCAGGGCCGCCGCATCCCGCCGCCGAAGTTCATCGACACGGTGGACGACGTACTGGACGCGGGCGGCGTCCTGAAGGCCGGCAAGGAGGAGGTCGCCCGGGCGCAGTACCCGGCGTTCTTCCGCGATGCGGCGCGGTTGGAGGCGGAGGCGGTTGAGCTGAATTCGTACGACACCCATGTCGTCAAAGGGCTCTTGCAGACGGAGGAGTACACACGGGCCCTCCTGGCAATGCGGCGGCCGCTCCTGGACGAGGAGACGATCGAGCAACGGGTCGCCGCACGTTTGGCTCGCAAGGACATCTTCCATAGGCAACCTGCCCCTCTACTGAGCTTCGTGGTGGAGGAGCCCGTGCTGAGACGTCCTCTCGGCGGCAAGCTGGTCCAGCGGGGGCAACTGGAACAGATCTTGCTCACCGGCCAGAAGCGCAACTTCGAGATCCAGGTCATGCCACTCGACCAAGAGGACAACGCCGGGGTGGACGGACCCTTCACCGTACTGACTCGGCGAGGAGGCGAGCAGGTCGCTTACATGGAGGCGCAAGGGCGGAGCACACTGGTGACCGACCGACAAGCGGTCCATGCCCTTGCGGCGCGCTATGGGATCATCCGTGCGCAGGCTCTCACTCCGCGTGAGTCGCTGGCCTTCGTCGAGAAGTTGCTGGGAGAGGTATGAACGTCGAAGAACTCGGACAGACGACCGTTGCCGAGTCGGCCTGGTTCAAGAGCAGCTACAGCGGTGCTGAGGGCGGCGACTGTGTCGAGATGGTGGCGAGCGCGGAAGCGATTCACATCCGTGACTCGAAGGACAAGGCGGGGCCGGTGTTGTCCATAGGCCCCGCCGGATGGGCGGCATTCGTCGCGTTCGCCGCGCGGGGGTGACCGCGCACGGCAACAGGGGGCGGCGTCCCGCCCCCGAGAGTCGCTGACCCACGTCGAGAAGCTGCTGGGAGCGAGATGAGCGTCAACGAATGCGTCGAGCAGGCCTGGTTCAAGAGCAGCTACAGCACCGGCTCGGGCGGCGAATGCGTAGAGGTGGCACAGAGCGCCGACAAAGTCCACGTCCGTGACTCGAAGGACAAGGCGGGGCCGATGTTGTCCATAGCCCCTGCCGGATGGACGGCCTTCGTGGAATTCGCCGAACAGGCCTGGTTCAAGAGCAGCTACAGCAGTGGTGAAGGCGGCGAATGCGTAGAGATGGCACAGAGCGCCGACAAAGTCCACGTCCGTGATTCGAAGGACAAGGCGGGGCCGGTGTTGTCCATAGGCCCCGCCGGATGGGCGGCATTCGTCGCGTTCGCCGCGCGGGGGTGACCGCGCGGCGCCGCCTTCGTGCGCGTCAGGACTTCTTGACCGGGCGGCGGTCCTGGGGCCGCTGAAGGGCGCGGAAGTCGTCGAAGAAGCCGTAGTTGTGGGCCGGCAGGCCGTTTCCGGTCGGCTCCACCGTGCGGTTGGCGTAGAGGCTGTTCAGCAGCCAGGGGTCCTTCTTCGGCCCGAAGTCCCGGGCCATCGCGGCGGCCTGGGTCACGCCGTACGTCGCCACGGCCAGCTGCCCGGTGTCCCGGAACTTCTGCACCTGGGTCCGCAGGAAATGCTTGTGGTTCTCGAACCAGGGGCTCATGGCGAGGAAGTCCTGCCACTGCTTCGCCGGTACGGGGTCCGCGAGGGCATCCTTGATCACCTGCCACACCGGGGTGCCCGGCGCGAGGTGGTAGCGGCTCGCGTACTCGGCCGGGACGGTGTCCGTCAGGTGCTGCTTCCACAGCCGCACCAGGGAGAACTCCGTGACCAGGAACTTCTGGTCCTTGCGCAGCCGGGGCAAGGTGTAGTCGAGGTAGGCCTGTACCTTCTCGGGGCCGTCCACATGGGGGTGGATGTCCGCGCCCTCGATCTCCGGCGTGGCGCGCGCGTAGGCCAGCCAGCGGTCGGTGGCCTTCGTGCGCTTGTCCGGCTGGTCGAGGAAGTTGAGCGCGCCCATGTAGAGGTGGGTGCGGCAGCCCTTGGGGAAGTGCTTCTTGCGGTACGCGATGACGTGTGCGGCGACCTTCTCGTAGAACGCGTTCAGCGCGCCCGAGTCGCGGTCCTGCTGCACGCTCTCGATGAACGGCTCGTTGCCGATCGCCAGGACGTCGACGGTGTCGAGGACGGCGTGCAGGACGCGGTCGACCCGCTCCAGCTCGTCGGTCATCTCCGGGCTGTCGGGCCGGGGCAGCGGCCGGTCGTTGTACGGGAACTTCAGCGACAGCACCGTGCGATAGCCCTGCTTCTGGGCGTCCAGCAGCTTCTTGACCGCCCGCTGCTGGGTGGCGTCGGCCTCGACCTCGGGCATCGGCACGAACCCGCGGAGCCAGCCGGTGGTGAGGTCGCCCAGCTCGTCGAACGTCACGCTGTCGGGGTCCTCGTTGAAGTTCGCCCCCAGCGCGCCGCTCGGCGCCGCGGCCGCGCTTCTCCCGGTGACGTCATGACCGGTGTCGCCACCGGTCTCCTGCCCGGCGTCGTGCCCCGCTGAGCGTTTCTCACCGGTCGAGCACCCCGCGGCCACCAGAGCTCCCAGAGCCCCGCCCGACAGTGCCAGTAGACGCCGACGCGTAACCAAGTCCCACTCACTTTCCTGCTGGCGCATGCGTTCGACCGCGACATGCCGTTCGGCCGCCGCGGTCCCACCGGTCACCGTAGTCCCTGGACCGGGCCCCGACCCCGCCCTGCCGCGTCACCCGTACGCACTCTGCCCTGAAGTACATCCGTGCCCGCCGGTCGGGCAGGACCGGCGGGCACAGGCGTGGGAGAACTTATGGGGCTATTCGTCGCCCTTCCGCTCATGGTGCCAGGGCAGGCGGCCGTGGCGGAGGCCGATCCACACCTCACGGGCGCGGCGGGACGCGCGGACGCGGCTGTGCGCGACCAGCTGGCGGGCCTGTGCTTCGTCCTCGACCATGTGCGAGGAGCCGCGGAGCGGCTTGCCGGCCGTCTCGTGCAGGAAGAATGCCGAGATGACACCGATGATGCCCGCCGCCATCAGGTAGTACGCGGGCACCAGCTTGTCGTCGGTGGACTCCACCAGCGCCGAGGCCACCAGCGGAGTCGTACCGCCGAAGAGCGAGACCGAGACGTTGAAGGCGACGGAGAGGCCGCCGTACCGCAGGTGCGTGGGGAAGAGCGCGGGCAAGGTGGACGCGCTCGTGCCCGCGAAGCAGACGAGCAGCAGGCCGAGGATGATGCAGCCGATGGCGGGGAACAGGATGCCGCCCTGCTTGATGAGCAGGAACGCCGGGATGGCCAGGACGATCATGGCCGTGCCCGCCCACAGGAACATGGGGCGGCGGCCGAAGCGGTCCGAGTACCGTCCGACGGTGGTGATCGTCAGGACGACCAGGACCATCGTGCCGAGGACGAGCAACTGGGCGGTCAGGCTCGGTTCGCCCAGGGTGCTGGTCATGTAGGTGGGCAGGTAGGAGGTGACCATGTAGTTGGTCACGTTGTAGAGCAGCACCAGGCCCATGCAGATGAGGATGGCCTCCCAGTGGTGCGTGAACAGCTCCTTCAGCCGGCCCTTGCCCGACATCCGGGCCTGCTCGACCGGGTCCACCTCCCCGCCGCCGTCCTGCGCCTCCTTGTGCTTGGCCTCGACCTCCTGGAAGGCCGGGGTCTCCTCCAGCTTCATGCGCATGTAGAGGCCGATCAGACCCAGCGGCCCGGCGACGTAGAACGGGATGCGCCAGCCCCACGTGAGCATCTGATCGTCGCTCAGTACGGCGGTCAGGACGGTGACGAGTCCGGAGCCGAGCGAGTAGCCGACGAAGGTGCCGAAGTCGAGCCAGCTGCCGAGGAAGCCGCGCTTGCGGTCCGGTGAGTACTCCGCGATGTACGTCGTGGCGCCCGCGTACTCGCCGCCGGTCGAGAAGCCCTGGACCAGCCGGCAGAGGAGAAGCAGTAGCGGCGCTGCCAGGCCGATGGCGTCGTAGCTCGGCAGGAAGCCCACCGCGAAGGTACTGATCGCCATCATGATCATGGTGGCGGCGAGCACCCGCTGCCGGCCGATGCGGTCACCCAGCGGCCCGAAGACCAGGCCGCCGAGCGGTCGCACCAGGAAGGCCGCGGCGAACGTGGCGAAGGTGGAGATGACCTGCGCGCCGGGCGAACTGGAGGGGAAGAACACCTTGCCGAGGGTGGCGGCGACATAGGCGTAGACACCAAAGTCGAACCACTCCATGGTGTTGCCCAGCGCCGCCGCCGAAACCGCCCGTCTGACCTGGGGTTTGTCGACGACGGTGACGTCCTCGGGGTCCACCGAGCGCTTGCGTCGGCGGAGCAGTGTGCGCACCATGCGCTCGGTCCGTACGCTGCCCGATCCGTACCCGGCGGACTGCGTTCCCTTGCGCGCTTGCCTGGATCGTTCGTTCTGCCCGTGTTTCATGGCTCCGCGTACTCGTCGTCGGTCGGGTGGCATGGGCGGGTGCCGTCCGGAGCGCGGATGATCGCCACGACTGGCACGCTTTCGTCATCCTATTGCCGTTTTGCCCCACTGGGCACAGTTTGCCAGCTCGCGCGCCGTGCATACCGTAAGCTCCCACCGGTCCCCGTCTACCCATGTGTCCGCAGGCAAACGACCTTGGTTCGGTCCGCAGCGATTCGGCGTACCGTCACCCGATCGGCCGCGGGAAGCCGGGCGCGCCCCGCCGCACTCCGGGATCAGCCGCGGAAGACCGCCGGGGTCACCCCGTACACGCGCTGGAACCAGCGGGTGAAGTGCGGCTGGTCGGCGAAGCCGGCCGCGGCCGCGGCGTCGGCCGGGGACACCCCGGCGCGCAGCAGTGAGCGGGCCCGGCGCAGGCGCAGTTGGCGCCGGTAGTCGCTGGGGGCGAGGTCGTACTCGGCGCGGAAGGCGCGGTAGAGCGCGAACCGGCTGCAGCCGGCCGCCGCCGCCAGCTCCTCGGCGGGCACGGGGTCCAGGTACCGCTCGTCCAGGAACGCACGCGCCCGCCGCGCCGCCTCGCGCCGCGCCCGGTCGGTCGGCGTCCGGACGGGGAACGCGGCGGGCCGGGCCCCGATGGCGCCGCGGCGGGTCATCGCGGTGACGGCGGCGGTCAGGCGCTCGTCGCGGACCAGCGGATCGGTGGTGCCCGCCAGCGCGGCGTGCAGCCGGGCGAGCGCGTCCGCGAGCAGCGGGTCCGTCAGCACGGGGAGCGGGAACAACGGCAGGGCGCCGGACCGGCCGTCGGTGGCGTCGGCGAGGACGTCGCTCACCACGGACGGCCCGATGTGCACGATGCGGTACCGGTACCCCAGCTCCGCCGCGGCCCGCCCGTCGTGCACCTCCTCCGGATTGAACGCCATCACCATGCCCGCGCCGCTGGTGTGGGCCCCGCCGCGGCAGCGGAAGCGCTGCGCGCCGGCGTCGGTGATGCCGAAGGAGTACGTGTCGTGGCTGTGCGGCGGGTAGACGTGGTCGCGGAAGTGCGCGTGCATGGCCTCCACGGGGCGGGTGCCGTCCCGCCAGTACCGCACCCAGCTGCCCTGCGTCGCCATGGACGCATTATCGCGCGGGCGCCGACCGGCCAGGTCACAGGTCACCGCCGGGTGCGCACCAGCGTTCAAGACGGGGCCGGGGGCCGGCGGGCAGAGTCGGGGCATGCCAGCGAAGAAGGGCGTGCACAGCCCGTATCTGATGTTGTCGGTGACGATGGTGCTGTGGGGCAGCGCCTTCGCCAGTTCCAAGTCGGTGGTGGAATACCTTCCGCACGAGGTCGCCGCGTTGCTCCGTTTCGGCGGCGCCGCGCTCGCCCTGTTGGCGGCGCTGTACTTCTTGGGCGACCGGCGGGAGGCGGCGCGGGCGCCGCGGGGTGCGGGCCGGCGCGCGGCGCTGGCGGGCGTCCTCGGCGTCTTCGCGTACAACAGCGCGTTCTTCTGGGGGCTTTCGCTCGCGCCCTCGCTCGACGCGGGCATCCTCATACCGGTGCTGAGCCCGGTCCTCACCAGCCTGTTCCTGCTGGTCACGAAGCGCGAACGGGCTTCGTGGGCGCGGCTCGCGGGGCTGGTGCTGGGGCTGACCGGAGCGGTGATCTTCTTCTTGGGGGCCGGCGGCAGCGCCCAGGGAAGCCCCTCGCGGCTCGCCGGGGACGCGCTGTTCCTGCTCAGCGCGGGGTGCTGGGCCGCGTACACGCTCGCCGGGCCGCGGGTGCTCGCCGGCGTCGACCCGCTGCGCGCCACGACGTACGCCACCTGCGCGGGCGCCGTCCTGCTGGGGTTCGTCGCCGCGCCCGCCGTACCGGACGTGCGCTGGCATGAACTGCCCTCGGGCGTCTGGCTGAACGTCGCGTTCCTCGCGCTGGGCGCCGCCGCCGTCGCCAACCTCCTGTACTACCGCGGAGTGGGCGCGGTGGGCCCCGCCTCGGCCTCGCTGATGATGTTCACCGTCCCGGTCGTCAACACCCTTTGCGGCACGCTGTTCCTCGGCGAGTCCCTCGGCGCGGTGCAGGCGGCGGGCGCGGTGGTCCTGCTGTGCGGCGCCGTCCTCGCCGCGACGCAGGGCCGGTTGCCGTGGCGCCGCACGGCCGCCCCCGCAGCGCCCGCGGCCGCCCCCGCCGGTCAGCCGGCCCGTCGGTAACTGCTGCCGTCCCTGGTACGGGTCAGCAGGCCGTCCGTGACCAAGTACCGGCGCAGCGCCGAGCAGTCCTCGTGGACCGTCAGCAGCGCGTCGTTGACCTCGCGCTCGGTGTAGTCGCGGCCCGGCTCGAACAGCGTCTCCGCGAGGTGCGCCAGCAGTTGCCGCCGCCGGGCGGTCTTCCGCGGGATCGCCGTGAGGCGCCCGTGCGAGAAGAGGGCGGCCACGTCCCGCGCGCTGCCGGTCGTGTCGTCGGTCTCGGTGGTCTCGGTCATGCCCGGGACTCTCTCGCGCGGGATGTCACCCCGGCAACGCAATATCCGGGTGACGAACGGGCACCAGAGACGCCACCGGGCGAACGGAGGCGCGACGAGATGACGGATCCACGTGCGGCACAACGGAAGACGTCCCCCGGTTCCGCGGACGGGACCGGGGGCCGGTCCGTGCCGGACACCGGATTCTTCGGACACCCCAAAGGGCTCGCGGTGCTGTTCTTCACCGAGGCCTGGGAGCGCTTCTCGTACTACGGGATGCGCGCCATCCTGCTCTATTACATGTACGAGCGGGTCGCCGACGGCGGTCTCGGCATCCCGCGCGCCACCGCGTCCTCGCTGATCGCCGTGTACGGCGCGGCCGTGTACCTGGCGGCGATCGCGGGCGGCTGGATGAGCGACCGGCTGCTGGGCCCGTGGCGCGGGACGCTGTACGGCGGGGTGCTGATCATGTGCGGCCACCTGTGCCTGGCGGTGCCGGCCGGGGCGCCCGCGCTGTACGCGTCGATGGTGTGCATCGTCGCCGGCACGGGCCTGCTCAAGCCCAACGTCTCCACGTCCGTGGGGAACCTCTACGGCCCGGACGACTCCCGCCGGGACGCCGGCTTCAGCCTGTACTACATGGGCATCAGCGTCGGTGCCGTACTCGCGCCGCTCGTGGTCGGCACATTGGGCCAACGCTACGACTACCACCTCGGGTTCGGCGTCGCCGCCGTCGGGATGGCGGTGGGCCTGCTGGTCTACGTACGCGGCCGGCGCCATCTCGGCGTGGCGGACCTCCGCCCGGCCAACCCCCTCCGCCGCGCGGACCTGCGCCGGGGTCCGGTCGTGGGAGCGGCGGCGGCCCTCGTCGCCCTGACAGCCGCCATCGCGGTCCTCACCGCGCGCGACCTGCTCACCCCCGACCTGATCGTCGACCTCATCAGCGTGCTGGCCGTCGCCCTGCCGGTCGTGCTGTTCACGCACATGCTGCGCAGCCCGCGCACGACCGCCCGCGAGCGGGCCGGGGTCCGGGCCTACCTGCCGCTCTTCGTCGCCGCGGTGTTCTTCTGGCTCATCCAGGAGCAGGGAGCGAGCGTGCTGGCCCAGTACGCCGATCAGAGCACGGACCTGGACGCGCTGGGCTTCCGGATCCCCTCCTCCTGGTTCCAGTCCACCGGGTCCTTCGTGCTGATTTGCCTCACCCCGTTCGCCGCCGCGCTGTGGATGCGCCTCGGCCCGCGGCAGCCCGGCGCCCCCACGAAGTTCGGCCTCGGTCTCGTACTGGCCGGACTCTCGTACGCGCTGCTCATTCACCCGGCACTGCAATCCGGCCCCAGCAACCCGCTCTGGCTCTTCGCCAGCTTCACCGTCGTCACCGTCGGCGAGATCCTGCTCTCCCCCATCGGCCTATCGGTGACGACCAGCCTCGCACCCGCCGCGTTCGGCGGCCGCACGATGGGTCTCTGGCTCGCCTCCAACGCCGCGGCCCAAGGCATCTCCGCCCAGCTCGTACGGCTCTACGACCGCCAGCACGCCGCGCAGTACTTCGCCGCGATCGGCGGCGTGAGCGCGGCCCTCGGCCTCCTCCTCCTGGCCACGTCCCCCGCACTCACCCGCCGCGTCTCGGCAACCCGAGGACCGGCCTGAACAGGGTGGGCCTTCCACCGCGTACGCTCAGCCGTCCACGGGCGAACAGCGACGCAGAGGAAGAACATGGCGGGGGACACGAACATGCGCGGGCTTGCGGCAGGAGCCGACCGAGCGGCACGGCCGACCGAGCAGGATCCTCCACGACGTCGTACCGGCCCCGTTCACTGGCTTGTGTTCAACAGTGCGTTGGTGGGCATATCGGTTGCCTGGATGTGGCTCGGGCCGGTGGTACCCCTGCCGGCCCTCCTGCGCGGCACGGGCATGCTCGTCTCCGCACTGTTGATTCCCCTGGCGCTCATCCTGGTACCGGTCTTCTGGTTCCGCCGCGTCCCTCGGAAGAAGCGGAAGGTGGCCTGGGAGCTCACCGTCACCCTCATCGCCGCAGTCGGAATCGCGTTCCTCGCCTACGGGGCCGGCGACGATCACGCCCTGCAGGAGCGCGGTCGTTGGACCAAGGCCGTCGTGGCCAAGGTCGAGGACCGCAAGAGCGACAAGTGCACCCTGCGCACCCGCGACGGCCAGGAGATCTCTCCCCTGCTGGGAGAGGGTGACGGCTGTGATGCGGAACGGGTCGGGCCCGGAGACGAACTGACCGTGCTGTACGACCCCGAGGGAGCGGCCGGCCCGGCGGACGAGATGCCGTCCAGCTCGTACGGAGGGGTCGTCGCCGGCCTGGCCGCACTGATCGTCGCGACGGGCACCTGCGGCTGCGTACGGATGAATCGGTGGGACAACGCGTACGACGGGGACACCGCTTAGGCGTCTCACACACGCTGCTCGCCGCCTACTGGCTGTGGGGCGTGGCGATGTCACTGCTGGCGCAGGCAACGGCGGATCTCTTCCCGACCGCTGCAACCCCGGGGCTCGTGCTCGGGCGATGTGTGGCGGTCCAGTGACCCGTCGGCGCCGTACCGAGTACCCGGCGAGGAATGCGTCCGAGCGCGTTCTCTGAACTGATCCGTCACGCCGCTTGATGACTTGGGTAGCCTGCGGTCGGTGGAGACCGGACCGAACTCGGCTGACTGGCTGGCAGATACGCGGACGTCTTATGACACCGTCGCTGAAAGTTACGCGGAGCTGACACGGCACCTCTTGGACGAGACGCCCGAAGAACGCGCTGTCCTGGCTCTGTTTGCCGACCTGGTGCGTGCCCAAGACAACGGGCCAGTCGTGGACGTGGGGTGCGGGACAGGCAGGATCACAGGCCACTTGCGGAAGCTGGACCTGGACGCGTTCGGCATCGATCTGTCACCTGGAATGATCGATGTGGCCCGTCGTGATCACCCCGATGTGCGGTTCGTTCTCGGTTCCATGACGGACCTCACCTTGGCCGATGCCTCGGTGAGTGGCCTGGTCGCCTGGTACTCACTGATCCACATTCCTGACGACGAGATCAGCTCTGTTCTCGCGCATTTCCGTCGCGTGCTTCGGCCCGGTGGGCTCTTGCTGCTCAGCTTCCATGTCGGCAATGAATCGCGGTTGAAAACTGAGGGCTACGGCGGGCACCCGATGAAGGTCTATGTCCAGGGGGACCACGGAGGTCCGTTTGCACGTGGCGGCCGGCTACTCGCTCGCCGGGGCGGGCGGCGCCACACGGGTGTCCTGCAGCATCGCGAATCGCATCGAACCTGCGCGCTTCGAGGTCGTGCCGCCGCTCACTGCCGGCGCGCGGTTCATCGACAACGTCGCCTTCTCGAAGGTGTTGCTACGGCCGCGGCTCCACGTCCCTCATCTTTTTTCAAAGCTTCGCGGATCAGTGGCTGGTGTGACTTCCTGCGCGCCGACCCCGGGTCTCCGCCTCCTTCAGGGGGTGAGATCCAGTACGCGTACCGGCTGGCCGTGCCACCGCTCGGGGGCGGTGGTGGCAACGATCGCTCCGTCGGGCCGGTCGGCGGTGGGCTGCGCCGCGTAATGGGTGTGAACGGCCGCCCAGGTGTCCTGGCGGGCCACTGCCAGGGCAGCGGGAAGATCGAGATCGAGCACGGTGACGCCCGGCAGCGCGGCGAGATGTTCAGCCGTGCCCGGCCGGGCACGGTCGGCTTCGACGAGTGCGCAGGCCGGGGCGTACAGGAACCAGCCCGGCTCCGTGTGTGCCCGGTGGATCAGCCGGGAGGCGAGCAGGTTGCCCTGGCCGGCGGCTGCCATGGCCGTGTCGTCGAAGACGATGTGCGTCGCTTCACTCACCGGCCGGCCGCCTGCGCCAGGCGACGGTCCAGCTCATCGTCCAGGTGCTGCTCTTGCGCCGTGGTCGGGCTGTAGCCGTTCCACTTCTGCAGCGCGATGCGGGCCTGCTCGGCGCGCTCCGCCCGCTCCTGCGGGGTGAGCATGGTCTCGGCGAGGCGAGCGAGGTAGGCCCTCAAGGAAAGGCCCTCACTCGCTGCGATGGCGGCAAGCCGTTCCTTGGCTTTCTCGGGGATGCGGACGTTGGCGTCGGACACGATCACGCGGCCTCTCTGATGGGTACGGGTACGTACCCGCACCCTATCGGCCCTGACCCGCGCCCTCAATCGGCGCGGTTGGCGCCGGACCGGGACAGCCCGCCCGAAGCGAGCGGCCGCGAGGCCCAATATCCCCACGGGTGAATTGCTGAGATCGGTTCTGCTGAATTCTCCACCCAGGAAACGCCCAGGTGCTGTCGGGAAACTGCGCGAGGCAACCGGCAGCCTCCCGGAGCGTCCGACGTGATACGCCACAGGTCGCTTACGCCACAGTTCACTGCCGTACACCCCGAGGGAACATGTCGTGTCATCTTTGCAGGTCAGAGGCGTAGCTCTCCAGCCCCAGGCACTTCAGGTCGGTCAGGCGAGCCAGTCGGTTCAGCGGCTCGCTGGCCGGTAGGGCATCCCAGGTGTCGGTCGGCTGCCATCTGGAGCAACACAAGTGGCAGCGAGGCCGCGACCTCCTGCTCCACCCGGGCGTGCGCCGCCGAATCGGTGAGCTTTTCCCCAACACCCTCACCGGTCTGGCCAGCCTCGGCGCCATAGTGGCGCTGATCGGCACCGCGACGAACACCGTCATGACGCTGATGGGCGAGGGCGGGGGTTCATGACCGTTCAGGCGCCCACTGGAGTGGTGCCAACCACAGAAAACTGAGGCCGAACGGAACGGCACAGGAGTGGCGGAAAGAGGGGCCAGGGGCGGGCAAGCGCCCGATCCCGGGGTGGGTTCGGGCGAGTGGGGGCGGGGACCGGGGGCACACGTAAGGGCACACGCCGGGTGACGGGAGAACGGGCATGGAACCTTCGAGCATCATCGGCGCCATCGTGATCGGCATTGTCATCGGTGCCCTGGGCAGGCTCGTCGTCCCGGGACGCCAGCACATCGGAATTCTGTGGACGATGCTGATCGGCATCGTCGCCGCGTTCGTCGGCGCGTGGGTCGCGATGCGCCTGGGCGTCGCCGCCACCAGGGGCGTGGACTGGATCGAATGGATCATCCAGATCGCCCTGGCGGCCATCGGGGTGACCGCCCTGGACCGCGCACTGGCGCGCCGCTGACCGTTACCGATGTGAGCCCCGGCCGGGGCTCACAGGCCGAACTCCCGGGGCGTCAGCCCCAATGCGCGGCACGCCTCGCGCACGACGGCCTGCTCGCTCTCGACGAACTCGCCGTCGGCCACGCCGATGACGATGCCGATCTGTACGACGGCCCGGGCCTCGGCCGGCTTCCTCACCTTCGCCACCTCGTGCAGTACGGCGGCCGTGCCCGCGCCGAAGTCGGGGGTCAGCAGGTCGAGGTTCGCCTCGAAAAGGCGTTGCAGGTCCTCCGCCTCGAAGTGCTGCAGCACCTCGTTGGTGGCGATGAGTTGCGCGACCCGGCGCCGTTCCGCCGGGTCGATGATGCCGTCGGCGGCGGCGACCAGTGCGCACATCGCCATGCTGGCGTCCCGGAACGCGCCGCTGCGCAACTCGTTCTTGCGCGCGACGAGCTGCGCCTGCATCGCCGCGACGGATTCCTTGAGGCGGTTCCACACGGTGTGGCGCCCGCCCGCCGTACGGCCGCGGTCGGATGCGTCCGCGTGCGTGCTCCCGTGCCCGTCCTCCGTGCCACTCGCCTCACCCGCCTCCCCCGGCGGTATCCGGCAGTGGTCGAGGTAGTCGCGCAGCACCGTCAGCCGCCGGTCCACCGCGGGGCTGTCGATCCGGTAGTAGATCTGCTTGCCCTCTTTGCGGGCGTCGACCAGCCCGCCGCGGTGCAGCAGCCGCAGGTGCTCGGAGGCGGTGGAGGGACGCAGTCCGCTGCGTTCGGCGATCTCGCCCGCGGTGAGTTCGCCGACGCCTGAGAACTGCGCCAGCATCTGCTGCCGGGTGTCGCTCGCGAGTGCCTTGAGGAAGACCGCCGTCGCCTCGTCCATCGCCGCCTCCTCATGGTCGCGTGGCAACGTTCACCTTCTCATGCGGCCGGCGCCGCCTCCGGCCCGCATGGGCGACCACGCCGGCAACTTCTACAGTCATGTAGATTTTGCTGAGCATCACACACCACCAGCGGAGGAGAACGACGTGGCGATTTCCCTGGCCAAGGGCGGCAATGTCTCACTCAGCAAGGAAGCGCCGGGGCTGACCGCGGTCGTCATCGGGTTGGGCTGGGACGTGCGCACCACCACCGGCACCGACCACGATCTCGACGCCAGCGCCCTGTTGTGCGGTGCGTCCGGCAAGGTCGCCTCCGACCAGCACTTCGTCTTCTACAACAACCTCAAGAGCCCGGACGGCTCGGTCGAGCACACCGGCGACAACCTCACCGGCGAGGGCGAGGGCGACGACGAGCAGATCAAGGTGAACCTCGCCGCCGTGCCCGCGGACGTGGCGAGCGTCGTCTTCCCGGTCTCCATCCACGACGCCGAGGCCCGCGCGCAGAACTTCGGCCAGGTGCGCAACGCCTACATCCGGGTGGTCAACCAGGCCGACGGGCAGGAGATCGCCCGGTACGACCTGAGCGAGGACGCCGCCACGGAGACGGCGATGGTCTTCGGCGAGCTGTACCGGCACGGTGCGGAGTGGAAGTTCCGCGCCGTCGGCCAGGGCTACGCCTCCGGCCTCGCCGGCATCGCCACCGACTTCGGCGTCAACGTCTGACCCGCCGGGGGAAGTTCGTCACGCGGGCGGGTCGAAGGCCGTCACCGGGAGCGGGTCGCCGTCGTAGCGCTCGATGTCGACGAGGGTGGTGCCGGACGTCGGGCCCTGGGCCAGGCGCGAGGTGCCGAGGTCGCGGGTGAGCACGTTGGGGTTGCCGTGCTTGTCCAGGCTGCCGGCGGCCCGGGTGTCGGCCGGGTCGTACCAGGCGCCGGTCGGCAGGGCGAGGACGCCGCGGTGGATGTCGTCGGAGAGCACGGCGCCGGCCAGGCACGCGCCCCGGTCGTTGAAGACGCGCACCACGTCACCGTCGCTGATCCCGCGCGCCGCGGCGTCCTGCCGGTTGATCGTCACGGGCTCGCGCTCGTGGATCTTGCCGGACCTGCTGTGCGCGCCGTGGTCGTACTGGCTGTGCAGCCGGTTCGCGGGCTGCGGCGAGATGAGGTCGAACGGGTGGCGCCGCCGGGCGTCGCCCCGCCACTCACGGGGCTCCAGCCACACCGGGTGGCCGGGGCAGTCGGCGTAGCCGAAGCCGGCGACCGTCCGGGAGAACACCTCGATGCGCCCCGAGGGCGTGGCGAGCGGATGGGCGTGCGGGTCCTCGCGCAGCAGCTGGAACCGGTTCGGCCGGTCGGGCAGCGGCGGGGTGAGGACATGGCCGTCCTCGCGGCCCCGGCTCCGGCTGCGCTCCGGGTCCCGGCCCGCCGCCCAGAAGTCCGCGAACGGCGGCAGGTCCACGCCCGTCCCGGCCAGCCGGACGCGAGTGCGCTCGTAGAGCTCCTCGACCCACTCGTCGGCGGTGCGCCCTTCGGTGAACTCCTTCTCCACCCCCAGCTTCCGGGCGATCTCGCTGAACGCGTCGTAGTCGGTGCGGCTCTGCCCCGGGGGCTCGGCGGCCCGGTACATCGGGGCGAGCGTCAGGTCGGTCTTGCCGGCGGCGAAGTCGTTGCGCTCCAGCATGGTCGCCGCGGGCAGCACGATGTCGCAGTGCCGGGCGAGCGGATTCCACCAGGGCTCGTGGCAGATGACGGTCTCCGGCCGCTGCCACGCGCGGACCAGCCGGTTCAGGTCCTGGTGGTGGTGGAAGGGGTTCCCGCCGGCCCAGTAGACGAGCCGGACGTCCGGGTAGCGCAGCCGGCGGCCGTCGTAGTCGAAGGGCTCGCCCGGGTGCAGCAGCATGTCGGCGAGGCGCGCGACCGGGATGAACGTCTCGACGGCGTTGTGGCCCTGCGGCAGCGACGCGACGGCGTGCCGCTCCCGCTCCACGCCGGTCTGCGAGACGCCGAGCGCGGCCGCGAAGCCGCCGCCCGGCCGCCCCATCGAGCCGGAGAGGGCCGCCAGCACGGTGGCCGCCCAGTACGGCTGCTCGCCGTGGTCCTGTCGCTGCACCGAGAAGCTGACGTTGATGACGGTGCGGTGGCGGGCGATCCGCCGGGCCAGGCCGACGATGGTCGCGGGGTCGACGCCGGTGAGCGCCGCGGCCCAGGCCGGGTCCTTCGCGACGCCGTCGCCGCGGCCCAGGACGTACCGCTCGAAGACCTCGAAGCCCGTGCAGCAGCGCGCCATGAAGTCCGCGTCGTGCAGCCCCTCCGTGATCAGCACGTGGGCCAGCGCGAGCATCAGCGGGACGTCGGTGTTGGGCCGCAGCGGCACCCAGTCCGCGTCGAGCGCCTCGTGCGCGTCCGACCGCCACGGTGAGATATTCACGAACGCCACGCCGTTGTCCCGGCACTGCCGCTGCCGGTCGACCGACTGGTGGCGGCCGACCCCGCCGGAGTTCGCCTGGGCGTTCTTGGCGGCCAGCCCGCCGAAGGAGACGACCAGCTCACCGTGGTCGGCGATCTCCCGCCACAGGGGGTTCTGCGCGACGGCGTTCCAGGGCCCGCCGCCGATCACGTGCGGCATGACCGCCTCCATGGCCGCGGCGCTGTACGACCCGACGGAGGAGGTGTAGCCGCCGAGCACGTTCAGGAAGCGGTGCACCTGGCTCTGCGCGTGGTGGAACCGCCCGGCGCTCCCCCAGCCGTACGACCCGCCGTAGATCGCCTCGTTGCCGTACGTCTCGCGTACCCGGTCCAGCTCGGCGGCGATCAGGCTGCCCGCCTCGTCCCAGGAGACGGGGACGAAGGGCTCGGCGCCCCGGCCACCGCCGTCGTACCGCGGCCCGTGCTCCAGCCAGCCCCGGCGCACCATGGGCTGCAGTATGCGGTTGCGCGCGTGGTGGGCGTCCGCGACGCCGCGTCCGATGGGCGAGGGGTGGGGGTCGTCCGGAGCGGGCTCCAGCTTGTCGATGCCACCGTCACCGTCCGTGACGACCTCGTAGTTGCCCCAGTGGGTGGCGGTGGGCAGGCGCCGGGGGGCTCCGTCGTCGGTGTGGGAGGTCGAGGTCATTGTGTCGCCTCACGTCTGTGCGGTGGTGCGGGTAGTGGGTCGGCAGGTCGGGGTGGTGTGGACCGAGTGCCCGCCAATGGCGACCGGTATCAGCCGGATGGGCGGACAGCCCCCGAACGGGTGCCGACGCACGTGATGACGTGGGGTGACGCGCGGTGACGAGTGTGGGGTGACGAGTGTGGGGACGGGGGCCGGGCGGCGGTGGTGGTCGCGCCGGTCGGCTGCGGCCCCGGCGCCCGCCGGTGGGGTTCACTCCGCCAGCCCCGCCGCCCGCAGCCTGGCCCGCACCGCGGGCCACTCGGGGTCCGCCGGCTCGCTGCGGTGCGCTCCGACGCCCCGGTCCTTGAAGCCGGTGGAGGTGGACACGCAGACCACCGGGCCATCGAAGTCCTCGTCCGCGCAGGCCCGCAGCCCCGCCAGGCCGGCCGCCGCCGAGAGCTCCACCCACAGGCCGGACCGAGCCAACTCGGCCTGCGCCGAGCGGAGTTGCTCGTCGGAGAGCGGCACCGCACGGCCCCCGCTGCCGCGCACCGCGAGCACCCCGCGGTAGCTGTTCACCGGGCAGTCGATGCCGTACGCGTCGGTGCGGCCGACCGCCACGTGCGCGGCCGGCAGGCCCTGGCGCAGGGCGGCGGCCAGCGGTGCGCCGGTGGCGGGTTCGCAGGCGAACAGCCGGGGCACGCGGTCCGTCACCCCGAGGCGGCGCAGCTCGCTGAAGCCCTTCCACACGCCGAAGAGCAGCTCGCCGTAGCCGGTGGGGAGAAAGACGGCGGCCGGCACGCCGAGGTCGGCGTGGATCTCGTACGCGACCGTCTTGTAGCCCTCGGGCCCGAAGGCATGGCCGGTGTGGGTGCGGGTCAGGTTGCTGACGGGCTGCAGTCCGAAGTGTTCGGCGATCCGCCGGGTGAGCGGCCAGCGCGCCGCCGTCGGCACGGGCAGCACGACGGCGCCGTACGCGTGCAGGAAGGCGTCCATCGCCGGCGGCAGGTCGGTGCCGGTGAGGACGACGCAGCGCAGTCCGGCGCGCGCCGCGTACGCCGCGGCGGAGGCGCCGTGGTTGCCGGACGACGCGACGACCACGCCGGGTGCGCCGGAGCCCAGGGCGGCGCCGACCGTGCAGCGGTTGAGGCGGTCCTTGTGGCTCCAGGTGGGGTTGCGTGACTCGTCCTTGACGAAGACGCCGGGCGAGAGCTCGACCAAGGGGGTGCCGCCCTCGCCGAGGCCGGGGGCGGCGAGCGGTGGGAGGAGCGGGGCCCAGCGGTCGAGGCCGGTGCGCGGGGGCTGCCCGTCGAAGAGCCCGGCGGGCACGCGGTCGTACGCGTAGTCCACCTCGACCGGGTAGGCGACCTCGTCCGTGCTGGTCTTGGGGCAGCCGCTGGTCAGCGGCGGCCACAGGGGGTAGCGGACGTCGGGATCACCCAGCGAGCGCTGGTCGGTGGCCAACGAGGCGGCAGAGGTGGTCGTCATGGGGTGATGGTAGGTGTCGGCCGGCGTTCCCCGGCCGGGGCGCGGGAGGCGACGGGGCGGTCGGCCCGGCGCCGTTTCCTCCGGCGTAGGCCGGCACCGGCCCGGTTCAGTGGATGTGCGACCCGCCGTTGATGTCGTAGGTGACGCCGGTGAGGTAGCCGGACGCGGGAACAGGCGACCGGCGGCTCCGGGTCCTGCTCGCCGCCGCGTACGAGCCTCGGCTGGATGGACGGGGCCGGCTACTTCACGGTGAAGGCCTGCACCCGGGACGGCGCCACCGGTCGGGACCAGGGCTGCAACAGCTGGCGGTTCTACTTCGACGGGAAGATGTGATGCCGCGGTAGCGCCGGACGCGCGGCACGCCCGATTCTTGGCTGATACACCGACCGGGTGGCGACGGCCGGGGTCGTCAGGCTAAGGTGATCACCGGCCCGGATGCCGCATCCCCCGTCGGTATCCGGGCCCTTCGCATGCCACCACGCGCTTCTCCCCGTACCGGCGGACGGTACGGAGCGGACGGCGCGGAGGGCCCCGGGCGCATTCGCCCGGGGCCCTCCGCTGTACGGGCTCGTCCTGCCCCACCCCCGTGGAGGCGGGACGAGCCCGGGTCGGTGGAGCCCGGTCACATGGTGAACGCGGGCGGCCGTACGGGGTCGGGGAGCAGCCGCGCGAGGCGGCCGGCCACGTCGAGGACCGTGCGGTCGGCCAGGTAGGGGCCGATGATCTGGATCGCCAGCGGCAGCCCGTCGGCGGTCTTCCCGGCGGGCACGACGGCGGCCGGGAGCCTGACGTGGCCGGCCAGGTTCAGCCAGGTCGTCTGCGCGTAGTACGGCCGCCGCTCGCCGTCCACGGTGATGTACCGCCGCGGGACCGGCACCGCGGTCTGGTCCGCGACGGCCGCGGTCGGCGCCGCGGGCGTGATCAGTACGTCGTGGCGGGTGAAGTAGTCGGCCCAGCGGGCGCGCAGCTTCTCGCGCGCCTCGTCGGCGAGCAGCCAGTCCCGGTGCCGCATGGTCCGCGAGCGCAGGTAGAGGGCGTTCGGGTCGTCGGCCGGGGTCCTCCGCGCGGCCGCGACGTCGTCGGCGAACCCCTCGTCGGTGGCGGTCGCGCTCGCCGTGGCGTACATCAGGCGCTGGAACAGCTCGTCGCTGTCGGCGAGGTCCACCGGGCGGGCGGCGTCGTCGACCGTGGCGCCGGCGGTCCGTACGCGCTCCCCCACCGTGTCCAGCAGCGCCCGGGTGTCCTTGTCGACGGGGCAGTACGGGTCGTCCCGCCAGATGCCGATCCGGTAGTCGGCGAGACGGCGGTGGCGCGCCGCCGGGAGGTCGATCCGCCACGCCACGGCGTCGGCCGGGGACGGCGCGGCGAGCACGTCCAGCAGCAGGTCGAGGTCCTCGGGCGTACGGGCGAGGGGGCCGAGGGTGTTCATGTCGGAGCTGGTCAGCCAGCCCGGCGGGCGCGGGATGTGGCCGCGGGTGGGCACGATGCCGAAGCTGGTGCGCAGCGCGTACACACCGCAGTAGGCGGCCGGGAGACGGAGGGAGCCGGCGAGGTCCGAGCCGACTTCGAGGGCGGTGAGGCCGGCGGCGACGGCGGCGGCCGGGCCGCCGGAGGAACCGCCCGCCGTCCTGCTGTCGTCGTGCGGGTTTCTCGTCTTGCCGAAGACGGGGTTCGAGGTCTGGATGTCCTGGCACATCGTCGGCACGTTCGTCTTGCCGACGAGGACGGCACCGGCCGCGCGGAGCCGGGCCACGGCGTCGGCGTCCCGGTCGGGCACGTGGTCGGCGAGGTCGGGTGAACCGCAGGTGGTGCGCAGCCCCTTGGTCTCCAGCGCGTCCTTCACGGTCAGCGGCAGGCCGTGCAGCGGGCCGAGCGGCCTGCCGGTACGCGCCAGGTGGCGGTCGGCCCGGTCGGCGGCCGCACGGGCGGCGTCGGCGTCGAGCGTGACGACGGCGTTCAGTCCCGGGTCGGCCGCGGCGATGTGCCGGAGGTACTGCTCCAGCAGATCCCGGCTGGTGATCTTGCGCCGGCGCAGCGCGGCGAGCTGCTCGCGGGCGGGGGCCAGATGCAGGGCGCGCCGGGCGGCCTTCGCCCTGCCGGCGCGCGGGCGGGCGGCGGCGGGGGACGCCACGGAGGCCGTCGCGGCGGCGGCCGTGGAGGCGGCGAGGAGGGTGCGGCGGCGGATCACGGGCGGGCTCCCGGGGCGGTGCTGTGCTGGGCGGTGGCGGAGCCCCCGGCGGGCGGGGTGAAGTAGGCGGCGACGCGCTGAAGGTGCGTCAGTTCGTCCTCGGTGGTGTCGAGGGGCAGATCCGCGTCGGCGTACTCGGCCGGGGTGTCGACCGGTGCGTCCGCACGGTGCCTCAGGAGGGCGTCGTGGATCTGGTCGGCGGTGACGGCCGCGGCGAGGCCGGCGCCGGTGAGGCCGGCGGCGCGGTGCCGGGCCGTGGCCTCCTCCCGTACGGCGGGGTCGAGGTAGCGGCGGAGCAGCTTCTGCCCCTGGCGGATCTCCACGCGGCGGCGCAGCAGGGGGAAGTGGGCGCTGCGGCCGCGCAGCAGGGCGTCGCGCTGCGGGGCCGGGCGGCGCAAAGTGATGCCGGGGTCGGCCTGGTCCAGCGCTGCCCACAGGTGGCGCAGGCGCCGGTAGCGCAGATGCGCGGTCGTCCAGTCGCGCGCCGCGGCGGACCGGCGGGCCAGCGTGGGCAGGAAGTATCCGATCTGGGTGAGCGTGGCGCCGATGTCACCGCACGCCCAGGCGAACGGGTCGAGGCCCCGGACGCCGAAGCCCACCTCGGCCCCGACGACGGCGCCGATGCGGATGGTGCTGTACCCGAGGGTGATGATCGCGCCGACCGTGATGAGCCGCAGGCCCCACGCGATCGACGGGCTGCTCGCGGTGCGCGCGTACTTCCAGCAGGAGCGGGCCAGGTAGACCTCGGCGACGGTGTACGTGCCGAAGTACAGCAGCACGTACGCCTGGTAGAAGGGGTCGTGCGCGTAGTACGTCGCGAAGTCGGCGGGGCGCGTCGTCGCCGGGGTGAGCAGCGCGAACAGTACGGCCATGCCGGCGATGACGGCGGCGGCCGCGAGGAGCAGGGCCCGGCCGCGGCGGCGAGCCTCCGCCGCCGGCTTCGACCAGTACGCGAGGACCGTGGCCTGCAATGCGAAGACGAGGGTCACGCAGCTCTGGGCGAGCGGCACGGAGAAGTTGGTGATGCCGAGGACCGCGTCGATGCGCACCCACACCCAGGTGAGGGAGACCGCGTAGCTGATCGCGGAGAACCCGTAGGTGAACGCCAGGGCGACCAGGGCGCGGTCGCGACGGCTCCTGCCGAGGTCGCGCAGGAGGAAGAGGAACCCGGTACCGGCGATCGCCAGGCACAGGGGGTGGAGTATGTCTTTCACGGCCTGATCCGGTCAGCGCAGCAGCGTACGGGCGATGGGGTCGGCGTCCCGGGGAGTGTGGGAGGCCGCGGCGCGGGAGACGCTCACGTGCTCCTGCAGCAGTGATCCGAGCATTTCTGCTTCGAACTCCTCGGGTTCGTTGTAGCGGGTCCGGCCCAGGACGAGCTGGACGATGCCGGGGTCGATGCCGGTGATCAGGCCGCCCAGGTTGCCGGTGTCGACCGGCGACTTGCCGCGGTGCCGCCGGAGCATGTGCGCGAACTCGTGCCCCACGATGACCTCGGCGTGCGCGCGGCTGATGCCGGTGTCGTAGAAGACGTAGTCCGTGGTCCCGGTGGCGAGCCACATGCCGCACGGGGCCGAGGAGTCCAGGGCGTCCGGGTCGGACGGGTCCGGCGTGAAGGGCATCAGCCGGATCGACCGGCCGAACCGGTCCTCCATGAACGGCACCAGGTCCAGGACGCTGTCCACGGGCGGCAGGTCCAGCTCCGCGACGAACTCCCGGTTGCGGCGCTCCACCTCGTCGGCCGCGCGGTCGCGACGGCTGCGCCGCGCGCGGCCTCCCCTCCACATCGACACCCTGGAGCCCGTCACGGCGAGCCCCTCTCGGGGTCGTCGGGCAGGCCTTCCAGCTCCCGCACGGCGTCGATCGCCTCCAGGACCTTGCGCTGACTGCTGTCGGACAGGCCCATCGCGCGGAGGGCGATCTCCCGCACGCCTGCTTCGCTGAGCTTCCGCAGGAGCTCGAACTGGTCGGCGACCTTCCGCGTGATCTCGTCCTCGACGAAGTAGCCGGCCTCCACACCGAAGAACCGCGCCAGCAGCGGCACGAGGGTGATGGTCGGGGTGCGCTCCCCCTTGCGCAGCATGCCGAGGTAGGCGCCGGTGAAACTGTCGTCGCCGTAGGAGGAGATCGTCCGCGCCACGTGCGCGTTGCTGAACTCCTTGGCGCCCGGCGGGCGCACACGGTCGAAGAGGAAGTTCAGCCGGACGGCGAACGGAGCCCCCGGACCGGGCACGGGAACCACGGGTTCCTCCCCCGGCGTCCCGGCATCGGCTCTGTCATCCACTGCGGCCACGTGCTGCTCCTCCTCGGTCGCCCTAAACTATAGTTGACGATCGCCACTCCGGAAGCCCCAATTCCCGCTCGATGCGAATCGAGCGGCCCGGCGGCCCCGCGGAGGCCACCGATCACCCCGCGCAGGAGCCCGCTCCCGCCCCCGGCCGGCGCCGTCCCGCCGGGTTCCCGTACTTCCGGCGGGGCGGGATGTCAGGGTGGCGGAGTGACCTACGACAGCTGCTGGGATTTCCCGCCCGACGAACCGATCGCCCGACACGGCGAATTCAGCCTCACCCTCGTCCGGCCGCCCTTCCCGGGGCCCGGCGTGCAGCCTCCCGCGCACGATCCGGAGGAGGCCCGGCGGTTCGTCGGGGACTTCGGAACCATCGAGGGCGTGGTCGAGGAGCTGGCCCCCGTGCCGGCCACCGACGCGGTTCCGCTGGGGACGCGCGCAGACCTCGACCTGGTACGAGTGGGCTGCTGGGGCGGCGTGACCGAGATCAAGGACCCGGCCCTGGCGCCGCACTCCGACGGTACGTTCCCCACCCTGGAGCAGGCGGAGCTCCTCGAACGGCGCTTCCCCGACGCCGCGATCGTCGCGTCCGCCACCCTGGACCACGCCATGACGTACGGCGCATGGAGCATCCACCACCCGAACGGTGCCCGCCTGTTCGCCGCCGGCTGGCACGGGGAGGACGGCTGGGACGTGGACGGGGACGCGCGCGCCGTACTCGCGGCCTTCGGCGCGCTGGGGTTCGCCTCGGACGCGGACCTGGACCTCGACGCCGACCCGGCGGACTTCGACTGGAACGGCCTCGCGCGCGCCTGCCTCAAGGGCGTCACCTCGATCGACCGGCGCTCCCGCACCATGTCGGTCTTCCGCGTACACCGCAGCGAGGAGGTCGTCGGCGACATGGAGGAAAACTGGCTCGAAACGTAACAATACCGCTACAGGGGCGAGTTGACGTGAGCATGCACCAGTGGCGTCAAGAAAAGATAAACCCCACCCGTCCATGAGGGCGGACGCTGTCGGCGCAGCCATCACGACCGATCAGGAGTCCCGGACGCCGGACACCATCACGGGGCTCCACGGGGGAAACACGTTGTCCAATCGCCTGACCGGATCCCCGCGCCACCGGCGCCTGTGGGTGCGTATCGCGCTCGCCGTCACGGCGGCGACCGCCGTGAGTCTCACCGGGCTCCCCGGCCTCCCGCACGACGAAGCGGAAGCGGCCAAGAAGCCGAACGTCAAGCCGATGCGGTGCGACGAGAAGTACCTCGGCCGCAAGTTCCCGAACACCCCGGCCGACTCCGGCCCGCCCGCCGACGCCAACTTCGAGGCGTGGCCCAACGACGAGAACTACACCTACGTCAACCCGGCCAAGGACTACGACGGGGTACTGCCGCCCACCGACGCGCAGCGCGAGAAGGCCGGGAAGAACTACAAGAAGTGGCAGCGGAAGTACAACAAGACCAAGAACCCGGCCGACCGGGTCATGGAGATCTACGCCCGCTACAACAAGCAGTACGACAGCCCCAAGGGGTACCAGGACTTCGCCCGCTGGCTCGACGTGCGCTACGTCGGCGCCCACGGCAACCCCCGGCGGGGCGAGGCCTTCATGGCCCGCATGGTCGAGAAGTACAAGATGGTGGGGCCGGACTGGTGGTGCGAGGACCCGCTGGAGTACACCGACCCGGAGACCGGCGAGAAGCGCACCCGGGTCGTCGACGCCCGTGACCGGCGCACCGACCGCAACGTGGAGATCAAGTCCAACGGGCGCGTCGAGAGCGACCAGATGAAGGCGGACCGGCAGCTCGCCAAGGAGCGGCCCAGGTCCACCTACCAGTACCTGACCGGGTCCAAGACCGAGAACTCCACCAAGGACAAGATCAAGGCGTTCGACGACGACCTGAAGAAGATGCGGAACACCAACCGCACCCAGGCAGGCATCGTCGAGCGCCGGTCCAACGCCATCGAGCGGCCGCAGAGCCCGAACAACTACACCCGTTACGACTCCCGGTTCAACGCCGACCCGCGCAAGGCGGGCCGCAGCCCGATCGTCGACCAGGCGCTGCGCTCGGGGAAGACCGTCGAGGAGGCCCGCAAGCTCCAGGCGATCTACAACCGCAACAACAGCGGCGGCTACTTCAACCGGGGCCCCGGCGGCATCGACTTCTCCACCCTGGAGATGAACTTCGTCGGCACGCCCGTCAAGGGCAAGGCCCTCAAGTACTCGATGAAGGCCGACTACGTGACGGACCCGGACGCCGCACCGGGCTTCGGCGGCGAGGCCAAGCTGACGCTGGCCTCGGACTCCTTCTTCACCTGGCTCGCGCTGACGCCCGACAAGTTCTGGGTCAACCTCAACCCCGTACGGCCCGACCTGATCATGGACAAGGAGTTCGCGAAGACCGACGCGGGCCGGGTCCTGCTGGAGTCGGACCTGACCCTCAAGCACGACTACGCGGACGCGATGAACCCCGACAAGTACGAGCGGGGTGAACGCTTCTGGCGGGCGGCGCCGCGTACGGCGGAGGGGCAGCCCTGCCTGCCGATCATCCGGCAGTGGATCACGCCCAAGACCGCCCAGGTGCGCGAGCAGGACGGCGGGATCTACATCCTCGACGCCCCGCTGAAGGTCAACATGGAGGTGCCCACCGGACCCGACGTCCCGGCGAGCAGCTGCAAGATCAGCGAGGCGCAGACCAAGCAGGCCGAACAGCTCATCAAGACGATGATCCAGCCGGAGCTGGAGCGCCGCGTCAACGAGGACGCCTCCTACGCCGACCTGCGCCGCGTCTACACCTCCCGGGTCGCGGCCGAGTACATCCGCCGTACCGACGCCGCACGGGCCACCGATTACCACAAGATCATCAACAGCAACGACGTCAAGCGGTGGCCGCTGCGCGGGGAGAACAAGGACTGGGACAAGAAGACCGTCTACGACAAGTACGTCGACTCCTTCAAGCACGGCGACTACAAGTTCGAGCGCACCTACGACGGCAAGGTGTGGATCCTGTCCATGGGCGGCGTGGACTTCTCCAAGGCCCCCCGCCGCAACGTCTCCCGAGCCCGCTTCAACACCGAGCACAAGGGCCTGGACAGGACCACCAAAACGTCGACGAAGGCCGAGACGACCTACCGGGACACGGAGCAGGTCTTCCTCGGCGGCGGCGAGCCGATGACGGGTGCGGGCGGCGGGGACGACCCCACGCCCACGCCGACCCCCACGGACGAGCCGACCGGCACGCCCACGGACGAGCCGACCGGTACGCCCACCACCCCGGCACCCACGCAGACCGCGCCGGGCGGGGGCCACGACAAGCCGACGCCGCCCGCGAAGGACCCGAGCGGTGACCTCGCCGACACCGGAACGCACGCCCCGGTGGCCCTGATCGCCGGCATCGCCGCCGCGCTCGTGGTGGCCGGCGGAGTGCTCACCTGGTGGATGCGGCGCCGGAAGCGGGAGACCGCCGGCTAGTCGTACCGACCCGCAGCACCTCACGGCGACGCGCCGCCCGGTCACCGCCCTCCGCGGTGACCGGGCGGTCGTGCGTCGGCACCGCTCAGCCGGCCTCCCTTGCCGGTTCGGCTACTCGGCGGACGGCGCGGGCCGCACGTCGTCGGGCAGCGGGGTGTGCAGGATGCCGGCGAGGAGCATGCGAACGGCCCAGTTCCGACGCTGTTCGGGGGCGCCGGACAGGAGTTGGGGGGCGCGCCCCGCGAGGTTCGGGTGGTCGTCCGGCGCGGCGTTCCGCAACGCGTCGGCCAGTGCGTTCCACTCGGTCTCCGCGTGCGGCGACTCGTCGAGGGTGGCGTGCTCCGCGGCGTCGGCGGTGGCGACCTGGAGCAGTACGTCCACGCCCCAGGCGGCCCGGTCGTCGGGGACGCCGCCCTCCTTGAGCAGGGCGAGCAGCGCGTCCAGCAGCGCGAGGTAGTGCGGGCCCGACGGGCGGGTGACCAGCGCGGTACGGGCCAGGCTGGGGTGCGCGAAGAGCACCTGGAGGTAGGAGACGAGGACCGCCTCGATCCGCTCCTGCCAGTCGCCCGGGTCGCGGACGGGGGCCAGGTCCACGTCGCCCAGCAGTTCGTCGAGGACCGCCGCGTGCAGCTCGGCCGTGTTGGCCACGTACACGTACAGCGAGGCGGGGCCGGTGTCGAGCTCCTGCGCCAGGCGGCGCATGGTCACGCGTTGCAGCCCCTCGGCCCGGAGCAGCCGGACCGCCGTGTCGATGATGCCCTCGCGGGTGAGGGCGGGCTTGGCGGGGCGCTCCCGGCGGCTGCGGGAGTGGGCGCGGGCGTCGGCGGCTGGCATGGGAGCCAAGCTAGCGAACACGTTCGCCGGAACCAAAGAACCAAAGAAAAAAGACGAACGCGTTCGTTACGAACTTGTTCGTAACGAACGCGTTCGTCTACCGTGGACGGGAACCCGCCCGCACGCACCGAAGGAGCACGGCCATGACCACCACGCCCTCCCACTCCCCCGTCGCCATCGCCGGAGCCGGCCTCGGCGGGCTCGTCCTGGCCCGCGTCCTGCACCTCAACGGCATCGACGCCACCGTCTACGAGCTGCAGGAATCCCGGCACGCCCGGGCCCAGGGCGGCATGCTCGACATCCACGAGGAGAGCGGCCAGGCGGCCCTGCGCGCGGCCGGCCTGCTCGACGCCTTCCGTACCCTCGTGCACCCCGGCGGCGAGGCCACCCGGGTCCTCGACAAGCACGCCACCGTGCACTGGGACGAGGCCGACGACGGGACCGGCGAACGCCCGGAGGTCGACCGGGGGCAGCTGCGCGACCTGCTGCTCGACTCGCTGCCCGAGGGCACCGTCCGGTGGGGGCACAAGGTCACCGGCGCCCGGCCGCTGGGCGGCGGTGCGCACGAGATCACGTTCGCCGACGGTTCGACCGTCACCACCGACCTGCTGATCGGTGCGGACGGCGCCTGGTCGCGCATCCGGCCGCTGCTCTGCGACGCGTGGCCGTCGTACACCGGCGTCTCCTTCGTCGAGGTGGACCTGCCGGCCGCAGACGTCCGGCACCCCGAGAGCGCCGCCGTCGTGGGCGGCGGCTCCCTCTTCGCACTCGGCGGCGGCAGGGGCTTCCTCGGCCACCGCGAGTCCGACGGCAGCCTGCACATCTACGTCGCCGTACGGACCGGCGAGGAGTGGCTCGACTCGATCGACTTCTCCGACGCCGAGGGCGCGAAGGCCGCGGTGCTGGAGCGGTTCGAAGGGTGGGACGCGAGCCTGCGGTCGCTGGTGGCCGACGCGGAGGGGCCGCTGGTACCGCGGAAGATCCATGCCCTGCCGACCGGTCAGCGCTGGGAGCGCGTCCCGGGCGTCACGCTGCTGGGCGACGCCGCACATCTCATGTCGCCGTTCGCGGGTGAGGGCGCGAATCTCGCCATGCTCGACGGCGCCGAGCTCGCGCAGGCCCTAGTCGCCCACCCCGGCGACATCGAGCAGGCCCTCGCCTCGTACGAGAAGGCGCTCTTCCCGCGCAGCGCCGAGAAGGCCGCCGAGTCCGCAGCCAATCTGGAACTGCTCTTCGCTGCGGACTTCGCGGCCACCGACCTCGTCGACCTCTTCTCCGGCGAGCCGGCCCAGTAGGTGCCTGCCACGAACTCCCCGTCACGTGGTGAAGGGGTCCCCCGGCCTCCGCTGAGGCGCCTCGCTCACGACTCCTCCCTCAAGACGTCTCGCTCAGGAAGCTGACGTTCTGGGCGAGGTGGTGGGCGGTGCGGGGCATGGTGCTCCTTACAGGGGGGAATCAGCGGCGGACGGCGTCGAGTTCGAGGGCGCGGGCGACCTGTACGAGGGAGGCGTCCTGCTGCCGGGCGTAGAGCGTGAAGGGGTCGAGCACCTCGCGTTCGATGGCGCCGGAGAGCCAGGCGGCGTCGTAGGCGGTGCCTTCGTGCGCGGCGTGGCGGGTGCCCTCGCCGGTGAGGTTGGACTGGAAGATGCCGGCGGCGGAGCGGGGCAGGAAGTCCTCGTAGACGACGGGTCGTGCGTGGACCCAGCCCTGGCGCAGGAGCTCGCCGAGGTCCGCGGGCGGGCGGCTGCCGTCCCGCGGCCGGTCGGGCACGGGGTGGTAGGTGAAGTAGCCCAGCCCTTCGGCGGCGAGCTGTGCTTCGCTGTCGGGCAGGTGGCGTTCCCACACGGCGCGGGCGATGTCGGCACGGGGCTCGCCCGTGCCCTGCGCGGCCTGCTGGTCGACGAGGTCGAGCAGTTCGTCGTAGCGGGCCCGGCCGGCGGGGGTGAGGGCGATGCCGCGGGCCTCGACCTCGCCGAAGCGTACGCGGAGGGCGCCGGTGTGGACGGTGCCGTCGGGGGCGCGCAGGGCGCGGGGTTCGGCGAGCGCCCGGAAGGAGGTCTGCCGGAGCAGGACGTCGGGGCCGTGCCAGGCGGGCGGGCCCTGGATGGCGTCGATCATCTCGATGCCGCGCTCGGTCATCCGCCGGTACAGCTCGTCGATGTCCAGGACGCGCGGGGTGAGGTGGTTGAGGTGGGTGCTGCGTACGCCGCCGATGTCCGCGGCGACGGCGGAGATCCGCTCCAGCGTTCGGTACCAGGCCGCATCGACCGGCTCGGCGGACAGTTCGAAGGACCGCACGGCGAGGTGGAGGAACCGTTCGGCGTCCTCCTGGGGCAGCTCCCGCTCCTGGGCCGCACGGTCGGCCAGCGTGAGCAGCTCCGGGGGGAAGAGTTCGCGGCCGGCGAGGAAGGTCTCCAGGCGGGTCCGCAGGTCGGCGTCGAAGAAGCGCGGGTCGGCCGGGGTGAGCATGGAGGTGAACACCCGGAAGGGGTTGCGCGCCAGCTCCTCGCCGTCGACCGGCCGGAAGGCGGTGGAGACGACGGGTACGGCGCTGGCGGCGGCCTCCCGCAGGTCGTAGAAGCCGACCGGGTGCATGCCCAGCGCCGCGAAGACGCGGGCGACCTGCCGCATCTCCCGCGGGGTGCCGACGCGGATGGCGCCGTGCCGTTCGGCGGTCACCCGGCCGATGGAGCCGAGCCGTTCGGCGTCGGCCCCGCGGGCGCGCAGCACGTCCTCGTTGACCTCCCGCGAGACGTCCACGAGCGTGGTGTAGGCGGGGACCTCCCGGCCGTACATCTCCGACAGCCGCGCCGCGAACGCGGCGCGCAGCTGCCACTGACTGGTCGGACCGGTCGCTGTCATGGCCTGCCTTTCGGTCGGGTGCACACGGCGTGGGCGGGTCACACCACGTGGGCTTCGGGGCGGGTTCCGGCGCCGAGCCGGAACCGGTCGGCGCTGAGCGGGGTGACGTCGGTGCACGGTTCGCGCTCCAGGTACAGGTCGCGCATGATCTCGCCGACCGCGGGCGCCTGGAGGAAGCCGTGGCCGGAGAATCCGGCGGCGTACAGGAAGTTGGCGTACTCGCCGGATCGGCCGATGAGCGCGTTGTGGTCCGGTGTGACCTCGTACAGGCCGGCCCAGCCGGCCACCGTCCGCAGGTCCGCCAGCGCGGGGGCGCGGCGGCGCGCCGCGGTGCGGAACAGCTCCAGCCACTCCGGGGTCCAGGTGGTGTCGAACCCTTCGGTCTCGTCGGGGTCGGCGAGCCCGAAGAGCAGCCCGTCGTCGCTGTTGTGGAAGTAGCCGGTGGAGGTGAAGTCGATGGTGAAGGGGATGCGCGGCGCGGGCGGCGACAGCGGTTCGGTGAAGGCCAGTTGCCGGCGCACCGGGCGTACCGGGAGGTGGGCGCCGATCATGTCGCCGATCCGGGCCGACCAGGCGCCGGCCGTGCAGACGACCGTGGCGCAGGCGATCCGGCCCCGGGTCGTGTGCACGCCGGTCACGCGGTCGCCTGCCGTGTCGATGCCGGTGACCGCGGTGTGCGTGGCGAGGGTGACGCCGGCCCGGGCCGCGGCCCGGGCATAGCCCTGGACGACCAGTCCGGGGCGGGCGTGCCCGTCGGTGGGCGAGTACGCGGCGGCGGCCAGTCCGTCGGTGCTGACGTAGGGGCACAGGCGTTGGGCCTCGTCGGGGCCGATCATGCGGCTCGGTACGCCGAGGCCGTTCTGGATGCCCACACCGACCTCGAACTCCCGCGCCTGCTGCTCGGTGTCGAGGAGGAAGAGGTAGCCGACGGTGTCCAGCCGGATGTCGACGCCCGGGCGGTGCGGGAAGTCCCGGTAGGCGTGCAGACTGCGGTGGCCCAGTTCGATGTTGAGCGGGTCGGAGAACTGCGCGCGTACCCCGCCGATCGGCTTGCCCGAGCTGCCGCAGCCCAGTTCTCCGCGTTCGACGACGACGATGTTGCGCACCCCGGCCTCGGCGAGGTGGAACGCCGTACTGGCACCCATCACCCCACCGCCGATGATCACGACGTCGGCGGTGGGCGGCACGGTACGGAAGGTGGAGGAGGTCAACGGCCGATCCCTTCCCAGGGGCCGCCCCGGCGAGTGACGTTACCTCGATGTCCGGGCTGCGGCGCGGACTGACGGTGCAGGGCGATGTCGATCAGCTAGCTGCCCGTCATCGTGCAGCAGCCCGTCCGTTGACGTCCATCGATGAGTTCTGCGCGCGTCTCGCCGGCGGACCTGCCGTGCCATCGCCCTGCCACGGAGCGGGCGATGGCCTTCAATCGCAGTACCGGGTCCGGAGTTCCCCCGCTGCCGGGACAGGCCCCGAGGGAGGCCGCGGTCTCGCCGAGCGGCGCGTACGCGCCGCGATGCGCGGCAAGGGCCGGCTTGCGTACCCGACCTGCCGAGGGCCGGCTGGGGACAGCGCTACGAGTACCGCGCCCGCAGCTCCGTCTCCAGGGTCTCCAGGGAGCGGCCCTTGGTCTCGGGGACGTAGCGCTTGACGAAGGCGATGGCGAGGACGCCGAGCACCACGAAGACGAAGAACGTGCCGGAGACGCCGAGGCCGGCGACCATGGAGGGGAAGACCAGGCCGATCGCGAAGTTCGTCAGCCACAGGACCACCGCCGCGATGCCCATGCCGAAGCCGCGCATCCGCATCGGGAAGAGCTCGGCGAGCATCAGCCAGGTGACCGGGGAGATCGCGCCCTGCTGGAAGCCGAGGAAGGTGACGGTCATGGCGAGGACGGCGAAGGCCCGGCCGTCGCCCGCGGGCAGCGCCATGGAGAACACGCCGATGAGCAGCAACGCGGCGGTGGTGCCGAGCTGGCCTGCCAGCAGCATGGGGCGGCGGTCGACGCGGCCGAGCAGCCAGATGCCGACGAAGGTGGCCAGTACGGAGATCACGCCGTTGGCGATGTTCGCGGTCAGGGCGGAGTCGGCGGCGAAGCCGGCGTCGGTGAGGATCTGGGTGCCGTAGTACATGATCGTGTTGACGCCGGTGATCTGCTGCACGACGGCGATGCCGAAGCCCACCCACATCAGGCGGCGGATCCACGGGGTGGCCCGCAGGTCCCGCCAGCCGCCGACTTTCTCCTGCTCGTCCTTGACGGCGAGCGCGGAGACCTCGCTCAGCTCTGCCTCGGCCCGCTGCTGCGATCTGACCTGCTTCAGCACCTCGAACGCGTCGTTGAAGCGGCCCTGCGCGGCCAGCCAGCGGGGGCTCTCGGGCATCACGAGCATGCCCAGCCACAGCACGACCGCGGGGACGGTGGCGAGGACCAGCATCCAGCGCCAGACGCCGCCGGACTCGCCGCCGAGGCGGGCGATGACCGCGTTGGAGGTGAAGGCGAGCAACTGGCCGCTCACGATCATCAGTTCGTTGCGGGTGACCAGCCCGCCGCGCCACTCGGCCGGGGAGATCTCGGCGAGGTAGACGGGCACGGTCACCGAGGCACCACCGACCGCGAGGCCGAGGACGAAGCGCGCCAGGATCATGACCTCGGTGCCGGGCGCGAGCGTCGCACCCAGCGCGCCGAAGAAGAAGAACACCGCGAGGACGAGGATGTTGCGGCGCCGGCCGCGGGCGTCGGAGAGCTTGCCTCCGGTGACCGCGCCGAGCGCGGCGCCGAGCAGCAGCGAGCTGGTGACCAGGCCTTCGGTGAGGGGCGTGAGGCCGAGGTCGTCCTTCATGTACGGCAGGGCGCCGTTGATCACGCCGGTGTCGTAACCGAAGAGGAGCCCGCCGAAGGTGGCGATGACGGTGATGACACGCAGGCGGCGTCGCACGGGCCGCGGCGCGTCCTCGCCGAGGGCGGGCGGCACGCCGCGGGTGGATGCGTCGTCCGTGACGTTCATTGACGTCTCCTTGCGTGGGAGGAACGATGCTGTTGCACGCTACTAGCGCGCTCTAGTTGGCCAGTACGATGACGTTGTTCAAATGTCATGTCAATAGGTTGTCACGGAGACGTTGCCTCCGTGGCGCCGCTCAGGGTGGGGTGGCAGCAGGTGGACACGTACGGCAATCGGCGCCCCACCATGGCCGACGTCGCCGCCCGCGCCGGGGTCTCCCGGGCGCTGGTCTCGATCGTCTTCCGCGGCGAGGCCGGGGCGAGCAGCGCGACACGGGAGCGCATCCTGCGCGTCGCCGACGAGCTGGGCTACCGCCCCGACAGCGCGGCCCGGCTCCTAGCCCGCGACCACAGCCGCACCCTCGGCGTGCTGCTCACCCTGCACCAGCCCTTCGATGCCGACCTCGCCGAGGCCGTCCACCCCGAGGCCGAGAAGCGCGGCTACGACATCCTGCTCGCCACCAACGCGCCGGGCCGGTCCGAACGCAAGGCCGTGGAAGCGCTGCTCAGCCACCGCTGCGAGGCCCTGATCCTGCTCGGTCCCGGGTCCGGCAGCACGTACCTGGACGAACTGGGCCGGCGCACGGTCACGGTCTCCGTGGGCCGCCGCATCACCGGCGCCCACGTGGACAACGTGCACACCGCGGAAGCCAAGGGCGTCCGCCAGGCCATGGACCACCTGCTCGGCCTCGGGCACCGCAGGATCGTGCACGTCGACGGCGGACGCGACCCCGGCTCGGCGGAGCGGCGGCGCGCCTACCGCGCCGCGATGCGCCGCCACGGCCTCGGCGACGAGATCCGGGTCGTGCCGGGCCGGCAGACCGAGGAGGCCGGCGCCGCGGCCGCCCGCTCGATGCTCGCGGAGCGCCGGCTGCCCACGGCCGTCCTGGCGAGCAACGACCGGAGCGCGCTGGGGCTGATGATGGCGTTCGCGCGGGCCGGCCTCGACGTACCGGGCGACGTCTCCGTGGTGGGCTACGACGACAGTCACCTCTCGCACCTCATGCCCGTGGGCCTGACCACCGTCCGCCAGGACCCGGCCCGGCTGGCCGAGCACGCGGTGCGGTTCGCCGTCGAGCGACTCGAAGGCGAGGGGGTGGCGCCGCGCGAGGCGGTACTCGACCCGAAGCTCGTGGTACGCGCCTCGACGGGCCTCCCGCGCGACGACGCGTGAGCGCGCCCTGTCCGATACCGGGGCACGCGGAGATCGCCACCGGCCGGTAGCGGGTCACCGGCTCGTTGTGTGCTGGCGCGGCTCCGGTTCCGGTGAGAGGTTGGTGGCGATGCGACCCTTGCCCCGCCCGTCGCCCGAGACGATGGAGGATTCCCATGGCGGAGTGCGAAGTCTGCGGTAACGA
The DNA here is from genome assembly GCF_000718305.1 of Streptomyces niger. Lineage (GTDB taxonomy): Bacteria > Actinomycetota > Actinomycetes > Streptomycetales > Streptomycetaceae > Streptomyces > Streptomyces niger. Next base: position 56,557 of record NZ_JOFQ01000009.1, on the reverse strand, counting down.
CTATGAGTTGGCGTTCGAAGTGCGGGCCGCCGGCGCGGTCCACGTCTTCGACAGCCTGGAGTGCGCGGCCCAGCGCATGGCGCCGGTCTGCGACAACTGCAACTGCCGGATCCTGGGCCACGGCCTGCAGTCGGACGGCCAGTTCTACTGCTGCGCCCACTGCGCACGGCAGAAAGGGCATGCCCAGCTGGTCGACCACGCCTGACCGCCGGACGGAGCGGACCGGCGGGCCGTACGGTCATCTCCTGCCGGGCGGGAACAGGCCGGACGAAGAGGTCTTGATGAGGTCGAGCGCCTGCGCGACGACGGGGTGACGGGCGGCACCGTTACGGGTGGCCGCCAGGATCCGTCGCGCGGGCGCCGGCTCCCCCGACAGGGGCACGCGTGCCACGGCCCATTCGGTGTTGATGCGCGCGAGGCGCGGCACGAGGACCACGCCGAGCCCCTGCGCGACCATCGCCTGCCCGGTGTCCCACTCGTCGGCCTGGTGGGCGAAGTACGGGGTGAAGCCGGCCGACATGCACGCGGTGACCACCAGCTGGTGGTAGGTGCCGCCCGGCGTGCCGAGGATCCACGGTTCGCGGGCCGCGTCCGCCAGGGAGACCCGCCGCTGTCTCGTCAGCGGGTGGTCGACCGGCACCACCAGGTCCAGCGGGTCGTCCAACAGGGGCTGCTGGTCGAACCGCTCATCGCTCAGCGGCGGTGAGTCGGAGGTGACCACCACCAGGCCGAGGTCGGCCTCGCCGGACAGGAGCAGCTCGAAGCAGCGCACCGGTTCCGCCTCCACCAGGCGGACGCTCAGTCGCGGATGGTGGTGACGCAGCGTCGCCGCCGCGGGCGGCAGCAGGTGCGTCGCGGCCGTCGAGAAGCCGCAGAGGGTGAAGCTGCCCGTCGGCTCCTCGGCCGTGGCCGCCAGCTCGCCGCGCGCCTGCTCCCACTGCGCCTGCATGACGACGGTGTGCCGCAGCACCGTGCGCGCCGCCGCCGTCAGCTTGATGCCGCGCCCCGCGGGCTCGATCAGTTTCACCCCGAGCTGCTCGGCCAGCTGGCGCAGCTGGTACGACACCGCGGAGGGGGTCAGCCGCATGGCTTCTGCGGCCGCCGTCACCCCTCCGTAGCTGTCGACCATCTGCAGGACCTTGAGCTTCGGATCAATCATGCAAATATTCTGCACGGTCGCCTGCAAAGCCATTCGATTGTGCACGCCAGTCGGAGATGTCACTCTGCGTGCGTGTTGTCCACGAGTTCTTCCGGACGCCCGCGGCGGAACCTCCGCTCGGCCGCGTCCCCATCGCGTACCCGCCACGACCGGGCGACGGGACTCTACGTGCTGGTCGTGCTCACGCTCGGGGCCTACCTGCCCGGCGCCTTCTCCCCCGGTCACCTGGCCGGCCTGCCCGCCGATCTGACCCCGACGCTGCTCTCCGCCGTCTTCGCGCTGGCCGGCGCCCCCGCACTGCTGCTGCTCAGCCCGGTCTCGGACGCTTTCGGGCCGCGGCCCGTGCTGCGTGCGGGCATCGCGCTGGCGGCCCTCGGTTCGGCCTGTCTCGCGTTCGGTTCCGGACCGGCGTGGCCGGTCGTCGGGCGCGCCGCGCAGGGGCTGGCCCTCGGGGCGGCCACCGGCGCTGCCGCCGCGCTCGCCGGTACGGGGACGGCGGGGCGCGGTCCGCGGCGCGGTGCGGTACTCGCCGGCATCGCCTTCGTGGCGGGCACCGCGGCCGGCGCCGCCGCGGGCGGCTTCCTCGGCCGGTACGCGCCCGCTCCGTACGTACTGTCCTTCGTGCTGCACCTGGCGCTGCTGGCGCTCGGCTGGTACCGGGTCTCGGCCCTCGCCCCGTTGCCTGCCGCCGCACCGGTCGCCGAGGCCTCGTCGGCCGCTGCCGGCGCGCCGGAGCGGCCCGGGCAGCCTGCCGTCCCCCGTATCCCCCAAGGGATGCGGGCGGTGTTCGCCACCGCCTCGGCCGTCAGCTTCCTCGCCTGGACCACGGTCGGCCTGTTCCTCGCGACCGTCCCCGCGCTGCCGGCCCGGTCCGGCCGGCACGACATGGCGCTCACCGGCTGCGTCCTGGCCTCCGTGCTGGTCTGTTCCGCACTCACCCAGCCCCTGGTCGGGCGGCTCGGCACGCGGCGCGCGCAGCTCGCCGGCCTCGCGGCCCTCCTGGTGAGCCTCGCCGCCCTGTCGCTCACCGTGGGCCGATCGACCTCGCTCACCCTGGTCGCGGCCGTGGTGGCGGGCGCCGGGCACGGACCGGCCCACGCCGGGTCGGCCGCCGCGGTCGACGCCAAGACTCCCGACCGGGCACGCGCCGCCGTCACCGGCGCCCTGCACCTCTCCTTCTCCCTGGGCTCCGGCCTGTCGGCCGTGGCCGTGGGGCTGCTGGCCCGCCCGTTCTCCCTGACGACGGCGGTGACCCTGGTGACCTCGATCGCCGCCCTGCTCGTCCTGGTGACGAGCGTCGCGGTCGCCGAGGTCGACCGCGCTCCGGCCCACCGCGCTCCGGCCCACCGCACTCCGCCGCGCCGGACCCGCAGCCGGGCCACCGGCCGGCAGGGAGAAATCGTCTACATCGAAGTGAGGCCCGCTCAGCACGATCTGTCCGCCTGAGCCGTCGTGCCACCGGCGTAAGCCGCCGGGACGCCGGCTCCGGCACCACGTCAGCCGCGAAGGCTGGAAATCGCACGCAGCGCCCGCCGAGGCCTTCGGGTCACTCGTGCCGCGCTGAATCGCGCTCCCGGCGGCATCCGCCGGGAGCGATGTTTGAGGGAGTTCTCTGTGCCGGCTGCACATGCCGATACCGACACCGCAACCCGGAAGCCGCTGACGGCCGACGAGATCACGGTCACCGACCCCAAGGTGACCAGACGGGCGATCAGCGCGGCGGCGGTCGGAAACATCACCGAGTGGTTCGACTTCGGTGTCTTCGCCAACCTGACGCCGGTGCTCACCGCGGTGTTCTTCACCGGCGCGAGCGAGACCGTCGGCACGATCGGCACCCTCGGCCTGTTCGCCGTCGCCTTCCTGGTCCGCCCGCTCGGCGGCATGTTCTTCGGCCCGCTCGGGGACCGCATCGGACGCACCAAGGTGCTGTCCCTCACCGTCATCATGATGGCCATCGGCACCTTCGTCATCGCCTTCATCCCCGGCTACGCGTCCTGGGGCCCGGCGGCCCCCCTGCTGATGCTGCTCGCGCGCCTCGTCCAGGGCTTCTCCACCGGCGGCGAGTACGGCGGCGCGATGACCTTCATCGCCGAGTACGCGCCCGACAAGAAGCGCGGCTTCCTCGGCAGCTGGCTGGAGTTCGGCACGCTGACCGGCTACCTGCTCGGCGGCGTCGCCGGCCTGGTCATCCAGCTGCCCGGCGTGCTGTCCCACGAGGCGCTGCTCTCCTGGGGCTGGCGCATCCCGTTCCTGATCTCCGGCCCGATCGGCATCATCGGCCTCTACCTCCGCCTGAAGCTGGAGGACACCCCCGCCTTCCAGGCCGTCGTCGCGGAGACCAAGGGCCGCGAGGGCAACCAGACCCTGAAGGAGATCCGCAAGATCTTCGTCCGGTACTGGCGGCCGATGCTGATCTGCATGGGTCTGGTGCTGGTCTTCAACGTCACCAACTACATGCTCACCACGTACATGCTGGAGTACATCGGCAAGTTCGCCCCCGCGGTCAGCGCCACGTGGGCGCAGATCCTGGAGATCGCCGTCCTGGCGCTGGGCATGGTGCTCATCACCTTCGTCGGCCGGCTCTCCGACCGCATCGGCCGCAAGCCGGTGCTGTACTTCGGCTGCGCCATGCTGGTCGTGCTCGGGGTGCCCTCGGTGCTGCTGATCCAGCAGAACACCCTGACGACGGTCTTCCTCGGCCTGGCGCTGATGTCGCTGATGCTGCTCTGCTTCAACAGCACCCTCCCCGCCACGCTGCCCGCGCTCTTCCCCACCGAGATCCGTTACGGCGGCCTGTCGATCGCCTTCAACATCTCCGTCTCCCTCTTCGGCGGCACCACCGCCGTCATCAACGCCCTGCTGGTGCAGGGCACCGGAGACATCAACGTGCCCGGCTACTACCTCATGGCCGCCGGCGCGATCGGCGCCGCCGCCTGCTGGTTCACCAAGGAGTCCGCCGGCCGCCCGCTCCCCGGCTCCGCCCCCGCGGTGGCGTCCCGGGACGAGGCCCGCGAGCCGGCACTCGCCGACCCCGGCCCGCGCTGAGAGCACCGGGCCTCGGCGTCCGCGCCGTGCGGAGCGCGCCACCGTGTGCGCGTCAGCGGCCCTGGAGGGCCCGGACGTTGTCGCCGAAGGTCCAGCCCTTGGCGCCGTCCCAGTTGAGGGACCAGGTCATCAGGCCCTTCAGACCGTTGCCGTAGTGCTTCCAGGCCTGGGACACCTGGGCGGTGGAGAGGTACCCACCGCCGGCGCCCGGCTGGGCGGGCAGGCCCGGCACCTGCTTGTCGTAGGGCACCTTGACGGTGGTGCCCTGGACGACCAACCCCTTGTCGAGGCAGTCCGTCTGCGCGGTGAAGCCCTCGACGGTGCCGGCGGAGTAGGAGTCGCCGGAGCAGCCGTACATGCTGCCGTTGTAGTACTGCATGTTCAGCCACCACAGGCGGCCGTTGTCCGCGTACTTCTTGATGATCGGCAGGTACGCGCCCCAGATCGAGCCGTACGTGACGCTGCCGCCGGTGACGTACGCGGTCTCGGGGGCCATCGTCAGGCCGAAGTTCGACGGCATCTTCGCGAGCACGCCGTCGATGATGCGGATGAGGTTGGCCTGCGAGGCCGAGAGCTGGTTGATGTTGCCACTGCCGGTGAGGCCGGTCTCGATGTCGATGTCGATGCCGTCGAAGTTGTACTTCTTCAGGATCGGCACGATGGTCTCGACGAACCGGTCCGCGACGGCCGTGGAGTTGAGGTCGATGCCGGCCGCGGCGCCGCCGATGGACATCAGGAGCGTGGCACCGTTCGCCTTCGCCTGGCACATCTCGGCGGGCGTGGCGACCTTCACCGTGGCGTCCATCCCGTCCTCCCACAGGACGGTGCCGTCCGAGCGGATGACGGGGAAGGCCGCATTGATCACGTTGTAACCGTGCGCGCCGATACGGGAGTCGGTGATCGGGATCCAGCCGAGCCCGGGGTGGACGCCGTTCGCCGCACCGTCCCAGTTCTCCCAGTACCCCTGGAGCACCTTGCCGGCGGGCCGGGACTTCACCGCGCAGGTGTCGGCCCGGGGCGCGGCGGGTGCGGCGGCGGCCGGCAGTTGCGCGGCACACACCAGCGCCAGCCCGGCACCCAGCAGACGGAGGGCCTTACCGATCATGTCGTGTCCTCTCTCGCCGTGCCGCATGGAGAGGCGACACGGCCGGGATGACCGGGTGAGTGGCCACACCGTAGATTGGTCCAGACCTGAGGTCAATGGGTCTGGACCAATTGAGGAGCTCCCTATATCCCGCTCCGCTCGTGTTCCTCCCGGGCCTCCGGGGCGGGGCGGCGGCCGGCGCGCGGGCGACGCGCCCCGGCCAGGAGGCGCAGGCAGGTCACCGGGTTGTCGCGGGCCGGGCGACGGGTGACGGCGGCGCCCATGGCGACCACGGTTTCCAGCCGCTGGTGGTGCAGGTCCAGGACGAATCGCATCAACGGGCCGTACTCCTCGGGGAGTTCGTCCAGCAGCCGGGTCGCTTCGCGCAGCGTGTGGTGCGCCTTGCCGGCGGCCTCGGAGAGGAGCGTCCGCACACCGGGTACGTCCCGCCCCGCGTCGAGGTCGGCGCGGGTGACGCCGTGGCGCTCCAGCGCGTCGAGAGGCAGGTAGAGTCGCCCGTCCCGCAGGTCCTCGGCCAGGTCCGTCAGGATGTCGGTGCGCTGCCCCGCGTCGGCGACCAGCCGGCAGCTCTGCGCGAACTCCGGGGTACCGCCGCCGGCCTGCGCCAGCCCGGTGGTGATCATGAGGAAGGGCCAGGTCAGCCGGTCCACGTACGCCTGGTAGTCGGCCTCCGTCGCGAAGCCGGGGAAGTCCAGGTCGATCCGCGCGCCGTCCAGGTACGACTCGATCCAGTGGCGGGGCAGCTCACGCAGGGCGGACGTGTGGAGGAACGCACGCAGCAGCGGGTGCCTGGCGGTGCCGGAGTCCAGCGCCGCCCTGATCCGTCCCGCCCAGGCGTCGAAGCGCCGGGTCCGCTCCGCCACGGTGCCCCGGTCGCAGAGGTCGTCGGTGAACGACGCGAAGGCGTAGCCGGCCAGCACGTGGGGCTGGAAGTGCGCGGGCGTCAGCATCCGCACCGCCGCGTACCCGGCCGGCTCCCTGCGCTGCATGAACTGCGCGACCTTCGAGTAGTCGGAGCGGGCTTCGCTCCCCCACACCTCGCCCGCGTCCAGACAACGTCGCCACACTCGCACGCGTACCCTCCCGCACCAGAACACCATGAGTAACAAGCAAAAGGTCGAGAATACCTGGGGCGCTCAGAGGCGGCGGGGGCCGCTTCTCCGGCCAGGCGGTTTCCCTGGTCGCCCTGCTCTCGTACCGTCCCTGGCCCGCTACTCCTGAGCCGGTCAGGCGCAGGACGGGCACAGGCCCCGGTAGGTGATCTCGGCGCCGGAGACCGTGAAGCCGAAGCGCTGCTCGGCCGGGAGGCCGGCCAACGGGTCGCCGACGGGGTGGACGTCGCGGATGATCCCGCAGCCGGAGCACACCAGGTGCTGGTGGGACCGGCGCGCGTTCGGGTCGTACCGCTTGGCGCGGCCGTCGGTCGAGACCTCCGCGACCTCGCCCAGGGAGACCAGCTCCCCGAGGGTGTTGTAGACGGTCGAGCGGGAAATCTCGGGCAGTCGCCGTACGGCGCGGGCGTGCACCTCGTCAGCCGTGAGATGGATGTGGTCACCGCTGAGGACCTCGGCGACAACGCGCCGCTGGGACGTCATCCGCCACCCACGCCCCAGCAGTCGCTCCAGCAGGTCGCTCATGTGGTCCACCCATTCGGTATCGATGGTGCACGGTGTCCGTGGACGCAACCGCCCAGCTTTGTGGACCACACCCCACGCACGCCGACGTACCTCTACCGCGTATGAGTTTGGCCAACTTATTGACTTGGACTCTGTCCATCGTAGGATCGGTTCCGGAACCCGCCAAGGGACAGGAGACATCGAAACGGCAGCAGACCGACGGTCACGCGGGGCGCGCCTCACCCCGCGTGGTGGATGCCGCGACCGATGTCGTTGTCCGAGGTGACCCACGGGGCGGCGCCCTGAATGCTTCACCCCTCTCCCGCACCACCCCAACAGCTTCACACCGTGACCCGTTGGCCCGGAAGGATCAGGATCCGCATGTCCGAGAACCACGACGCAATCGTCACCGACTCCAAAACCGAGGGAGAGGCCGGCGGTTGCCCGGTCGCGCACACGGCGCGTGCCCCGCACCCGACCCAGGGCGGCGGGAACCGCCAGTGGTGGCCCGAGCGGCTGAACCTGAAGATCCTCGCCAAGAACCAGCCCGTGGCCAACCCCATGGACGATGACTTCGACTACGCGGAGGCGTTCCGGTCCCTCGACCTGGCGGCCGTGAAGCGGGACATCCAGGAGGTGCTGACCACCTCGCAGGACTGGTGGCCGGCCGACTTCGGCCACTACGGCCCGCTCATGATCCGGATGGCCTGGCACAGCGCCGGCACGTACCGGATCAGCGACGGCCGCGGCGGTGCCGGCACGGGCCAGCAGCGCTTCGCGCCGCTCAACAGCTGGCCGGACAACGGCAACCTGGACAAGGCCCGCCGCCTGCTGTGGCCCGTCAAGAAGAAGTACGGCAAGAGCATCTCCTGGGCCGACCTGCTGATCCTCACCGGCAACGTGGCCCTGGAGTCGATGGGCGCCAAGACCTTCGGCTTCGCCGGCGGCCGCGTGGACGCCTACGAGCCCGAGGACGACGTCTACTGGGGCCCGGAGACCACCTGGCTCGGCGACGAGCGCTACACGGGCGACCGTGAGCTGGAGGAGCCCCTCGGCGCCGTCCAGATGGGTCTGATCTACGTCAACCCCGAGGGCCCGAACGGCAACCCGGACCCGCTGGCCTCCGCCCGCGACATCCGCGAGACGTTCCGCCGCATGGCGATGAACGACGAGGAGACCGTCGCCCTGATCGCCGGTGGTCACACCTTCGGCAAGACCCACGGTGCCGGCCCGGCCGAGAGCGTCGGCGACGACCCCGAGGCCGCCGGCTTCGAGGAGCAGGGCCTGGGCTGGAAGAACTCCTACGGCACCGGCAAGGGTGCGGACGCCATCACCTCCGGCCTGGAGGTCACCTGGACCAGCACGCCCACCCGGTGGAGCATGGGCTTCTTCGAGAACCTCTTCGGCTACGAGTGGGAGCTGACCGAGAGCCCGGCCGGCGCCAAGCAGTGGAAGCCGAAGGACGGCGCGGGCGAGGGCACCATCCCGCACGCCCACGACCCCAACAAGAAGATCGCCCCGGCGATGCTCACCGCCGACCTGGCGCTCCGCTTCGACCCGGTCTACGAGCAGATCTCCCGCCGCTACTGGCAGAACCCGGAGGAGTTCGCGGACGCCTTCGCCAAGGCCTGGTACAAGCTGACCCACCGCGACATGGGCCCGAAGTCGCTCTACCTCGGCCCGGAGGTCCCGGAGGAGACGCTGCTGTGGCAGGACCCGCTGCCGGAGCAGGTGGACGAGGTCATCAACGCCGCCGACATCGCGGCCCTCAAGGCCAAGCTCCTCGACTCGGGCCTGACCGTCTCGCAGCTGGTCTCCACCGCGTGGGCGTCGGCCTCGACGTACCGCGGCAGCGACAAGCGCGGCGGCGCCAACGGCGCCCGTATCCGCCTGCAGCCGCAGAAGGGCTGGGAGGTCAACAACCCCGACCAGCTCGCCCTGGTCCTGCGCACCCTCGAAAGCGTCCAGCAGGAGTTCAACAGCGGCTCGGACCGCAAGGTCTCGCTGGCCGACCTGATCGTGCTCGGCGGCAGCGCGGCCGTGGAGAAGGCCGCCAAGGACGCCGGTCTCGACATCGAGGTGCCCTTCACCCCGGGCCGGGTCGACGCGACCGACGAGCACACCGACGCGGAGTCCTTCGCGGCGCTGGAGCCGGTGGCCGACGGCTTCCGCAACTACCTGGGCAAGGACAGCCGGCTGCCGGCCGAGTTCCTGCTCGTGGACCGCGCGAACCTGCTCACGCTGAGCGCCCCGGAGATGACCGTCCTGGTCGGTGGCCTCCGCGTCCTCGGTGCGAACTACGACGGTTCCAAGACCGGCGTCCTCACCGAGACCCCGGGCACGCTGACGAACGACTTCTTCGTCAACCTGCTCGACATGGGCACCGCCTGGAGCTCGACCTCCGAGGACCAGACCGCGTTCGAGGGCCGCGACCGGGCCACCGGTGCGGTCAAGTGGACCGGCACCCGTGCCGACCTGGTCTTCGGCTCCAACTCCGAGCTGCGCGCCGTCGCCGAGGTCTACGCCTCCGACGACGCCAAGGAGAAGTTCGCGAAGGACTTCGCCGCGGCGTGGGCCAAGGTCATGGACCTGGACCGGTTCGACCTGATCTGATCCGGGGCCCGCTCCCCCAGCCCGACGGCAACGCCCGGGCCGGCCACAACGGCCGGCCCGGGCGTTCCCGGTGTGCGGATCGGTACCCTCCCACCATGTCCGTACGTGCTTTCGTGCCCGAGGACTTCGCACAGCGGTCAGGCTTCACCTACACCGTTCTCGACCTCGACGGGCAGGTGATCGGGTGCGTGTGTACGACACCGTGAGCCGCCGGCTGTCGTCGGACTGGCCGTTCGAGGAGGTCCGGTACCGGTGAGGGCCGGCCCCGTCGTTCGACGGGGCCGGCCCTTCCGGCCGTGGACGTCAGCCGCGGGCGGCGGGCGTCACACCCGGTCGGCCGCGATCAGCACGTACTGGAAGGAGCCGTCCCGGTACGAGTTGATGAACGCCTCTTCAATGCCGGTGACCAGGGAAGACGTGGCCCGCAGCTCCCAGTAGGGCAGCGTCTCGGGGGTCAGGTCGACGACGGCCTGCGGCACGAGGCGGTTGTCGGCCATGGCCCGCAGGTACTCCCTGCGGGAGTGGATGTTGCACTCGAAGTGCGCGTTGATCTGGGACACCCACTTCGAGGGCTGCCCGTAACGCGGGTTCCAGCAGCCGGTGATGGTGACATAACGGCCGCCGACCGCGAGCACGCGGGAGTGCTCGGCGAAGAGGTCGTGCAGGTCGACGTACATGGTCGACTCGTTGTTCCACGAGGCCGCGGCCATCCCCGACTCGAAGGGCATGTCGAGCATGTTGCACACCCGGGCGTGGACATGGTCCTCGATGCCCAGTTCGCGCGCGCGCCGGTTGGCGAAGTCGGCCTGCTTGGCCGACAGGGTGACCCCCTCGACCTTGCATCCGAAGCGCTGGTGCGCCATGACCATCGAACCGCCCCGGCCGCAGCCGGCGTCCACGAGTGTGGTGTCGCGCCCGACGGGGCCGAGGTGGTCCAGGAGCACCTCGGCCTGTGCCGACTCCAGGCGGTGCAGCTCGGCGATCAGCCGCTTCTCGTAGTCACCGTCGCCGGGGTTCCCGAGGGCGGCGTGGTCGACGTCGCCGATGCCGTAGTGGTGGTGGTAAAGCCCGTCGACGTCGCCGAGACGCAGGTTCACGGGCCTGGCCTCCTGGTCCCAGTAGCGGGCGATGTCCCCCTGGTAGGGCGAGGCCGGGGCGGGCACGAAGGCGGCGGAACCGTTGAGGGTGGAGAACTCGGTGCTGGTCACAGGTGAATCCGTCCTTACCAGAAATCGGGCAGGCTGTACCGATAGGTGTTGGTCTGGTGCCAGTAGTGGTTGCCGTCGACCCAGGCGGCCACTCCCCTCAGGAAGCGCTGCACGGTCGGCACGGGGCAGGCCTCGGCCAGGGCGGCGGCCTCGGCTTCGAAGCGGTGCATGAGGTCGTTGTGGACCTCGACCGCTTTCAGGTAGGCCTCGCGGTGCGAGACGCCCTCGCGTTCGGCGATCACTACGGGCAGGTTCAAGTGCACTCCGGGCGCCTTGAGTTCCTTGGTGTAGGAGTACAGGTCGTTGACGATGGTGGTGGCATTGGAGGCGAGTGCGATGACCCGCTGCACGGCCGGCTGGGCGTGCAGGTCGGCGGGCAGTTCGTAGCCGCCGACCGTGTCGGTGATGGTCGGGCAGGGGCGGAAGTTGTTGAACTGACGCATCGCCAGGTATGCCCAGACCTCGGGCACCTCCTCCGTCTGGGCCCAGGCGGCCTCGGCGAGGTATCCCAGGTGCAGCCGGGCCATGTCGTGCCGGTACCGGTCGGCCTGGGAGGGGGTGGCGGTCCGGAGGAAGTACTCCATGGCGGAGCGGTAGGCACGCCGCGGGGCGTCCGATCCGAGCGACTCCAGCCACGCGGGCTCGTACTCCTCCGTGGTGTGCAGCGGATCGAGGGCGGTGTGCGCCAGCAGGAGGCGGCTGCCGAGGCCGACGGGCGAGCCACCGTGGTCCTCGCAGTAGCAGTCGTCGACGGCGTTCTCGGCGACCATCAGCCGCGTGGCGACCATGACGTGTTCGACGGTGGGCGCGTCCGGGTGGCAGGCGACCATGTAGCGGCCGACGGAGAAACCGTCGAACTGGTCCTCCCACTCCGGGGGATACACCTCGGCCTCTTCCACCGCCCACTCCTTGATGCGGCGGCTGACCTCCGCCACCCGCGCCGGATCGGGCTCCGGGATCGGGTGGTGGTAGAGGCCCGGAATGGGCGTGCCCTCCGCCGGCGCCCCGGACTCCGGGTCGGGCTCCGGGGCGGACTCCGGGTCGGCCGCGGGCTCGGGTGCGGCAGCAGGCTCGTGGTCGGCCGGGGGCTCCGCGCGCGGGGCCAGACGCAGCCCCGCCGTCCCCAGCCCGCTCGGGCCGCGCAGGATCCGCTCCAGCGCGGAATCCGGCTCGCTCGCGGGGCCGTCGGTGGGTTCGGGCACCGCCACGGGACTCGCCGCGTCCGTCACGCCCGCTTCGGCAGCGGCTCCGGCTTCGACGTCGGGCGTACGGGCGGCGGTACCGAAGCGGGCCGCGACATCGAACAGGCTCGACCGCAAAGGAGTGGTCCGCAGCGGGAAGTTCCCGTGATCGGGCATGGGTGACTCCTGGGTGTGGTGATGGATGGGACGCCCGCTCACCGATGCCCTTCGGCGTAACGGTTCTTCCGCCGCAGCCGCCTCCGCGGCCACCGTTGCGACCACCGTCGCGACCACCGGACGGGAACGGCTCGGAGCCCCGACGCGTCGAGCAGCAGCGGTCATCGGGCGAGCTCTCCTTCGTGGGGTGGCGAGCGGCGTACGTGGGGTGAACCGGCGAATGAGAAAGGGGAGGACACATATCTGGTAATCGGGAACGAATATCTGAGAATCCGCCGAGATCCCTGGAAACAGTAACGGCCGGTACGCCCCGCTCGCCCAGGCGACTGGTGGAGTTACCACGATGCAGTGATCTCACTCCGCACCGGGTTTATCCGGGCGACCGACGGCATTCGGACTATCTGTGCGGGGGCACGTTTGACGTGCGCCGCAGCCACTCTCCGCCACACCCTCAACTCCTGCACCGCACAGCCGAAACGGCGCCTCTACAGGCGCCACTCGCACCTCAGGAGACCAATGCAGATCTCGCCATATCGAGGAGCCGTGACCTTCCCGGAAATGCCCTGCCGAGGGATTCGGCCACGGCTCGGCTCCCGACAGTTGCCTGCCGGGAGCCGAGGTGTGGCGTCACCGCACGGAAGTCGTCCAGCGACGGCGGGTGAGGAGGAGCAATACGGCTCCGGCAGTTGCGCACAGGGCGGCGGTCGTGCCGAGGAGCGCGAGGTCGTCCTCGCCGGTACGGGCCAGTTGGTCCGGGGTGGCGGCCTCGTGCGCCGCGACGACCGGGGGCGGGGCCCAGGTGCCGTGGAGAACGGCCTGGCGGGGCCAGTACATGCGGAGCATCACGTTGAAGGTGCCGGCGGGTGCGGGCAGCCAGTTGGCCCGTTCCTCAGCGGCCGTCGGCCGGTCGTGCTGAAGGTGGATGTCCATCGAACCGTCGCTGTTGCGCCGCGGCGTGACCGTGTGGCCGATCTCGTAGCGGTCGATGGGGTTGGGCACCAGGAAGCCCTGCTGGTCGTACATGGTGAGGGACCAGAAGGCGCGGGCCGGCGGGGTGTGGCCGGGCGGGAAGTGGATCGTGTACCGGTGTGCGCCGGTCAACTGCCGGCCGTGGCTGTCGGTGAGGACGAGGGGGTAGACGGCGTCCTGGGGCAGGTTGGCGCCCAGGCCCTGCCAGGCCGTGGCGGCCCGGCGCAGGTAGTCGGTCCCGTAGCGGCCCAGGTTGAGCGCTACTCGCCAGCCGTTGACGTCCTTGCCGAGGGCAGGCACGGCTTCCTTGATCATTCGCTGGCCCCGGGCGACGGACTGGCGCAGCGCGTGGGCGGTGGCGCTTCCCTTGGCGTCGATGTCGAACGGCTCACCGGGGCTGATGCCGAGCCGTTTCAAGGTGTCGACCATGGGGGCGTCCGCGGGGCCGGGCGGATTGTCCGCCATGGCCGCGGCGAGCCGGGAGTAGAACGTCGCCGCGTCCATGCGGGCGACGCGGTCCGGCGGCGGGACGGTGGGCACGCGCGGGTCGACCCGCCCCGGGGCCGGGGTGTGGTGACGGCCGTACGCGCTGAGCGGCGTGAGGGTGTACCGGGCCGTCAGCGCGTGCACCGCGGGGAGGTCGGCGGGGCCGTTGAGCTGGGTACGCCCGATGATCCAGGCCGAGTCGGTGGGCGACGAGATGCGTGTGACGCCGGCCGGCAGGGTGCCGTGCCAGCCGGGGCCGGTGATCGCGAAGTCACCCGCCCGGGTCCCCGTGGTCCGCTTGCCCGGCGAGGCGATGACGTCCGTCCACGCGCTGAGGATCGGCATCAGGTAGTAGCGGCCGTGGGTGTCGGGCACGTGCAGGACCACCGGCCCGGCCTTCAGGTCCAGCCAGGCCGAGGAGTACAGCGTGTCCACGTTGGGTGAGACGACCGTCCTGAACGCGGGGCCGGGGACGTTCTTCGACGTCACGAACCGGTTCGGCGGCGCCTGGTTGGTGGCGGCGTCCGGGCGCGTGACGTTGGTGCTCAGCTGCCGCGTGGCCTGCGTGAGGACCAGGGGGTAGCCATAGAGGTAGGCGTTCACCGCGTCGGCGGCGGCGGACGGGACGTCACCGCCCGAGGGTGCTCGCGGAGCGGCGTCCGCCTGGCCGGCGCCCGCCCACAGCAGGAGCGTGGTCACGGCAGCGGTGGCGGCGCTCCGCCGCAGTTTCCCTGGGCGGGCGAAGTGTGTGACGTGCATGAGGTTTCCTCCTCACACGGGAGGCGCGGGCACCGGGAGCGGTGTCCCGAGCGAAGGCCGGGCGGCCGGCCCCCGGGGAGCCGGCCGCCTGCTGGGCCCAATGGCGAATTCAACACCAGGTACGGCCCGCCTTCCGCGCCTCGAACCCGCCATAAGCACGCACCGCGGTGGCGCTCGTGGAGCCGGTACGGCACGTACGGCAGGTGCGGCGGGTGTCCGACCGGTACCGGCCCTGACAGGCGTCGGGAACCGGCCCGAAGGAGCGTCGCGGTGCGCCGGTTTCTGCGAGACGCTCGGCACGGGGTGCGGGCGTACCGGCAGTGCCGCCGGGCCGCGGGGGAACGCACCCGGCCATCGCGATCGCATGGTCAGGGTGACAGCCATTTCTTACGGTGCCACCGCACCCGGCGAGGAAGGCGTGCTGTGATGAGCGATTCCGTCATGCGTACCGCGGGACGGTCCCCCGACGAGCGGGCGGGCCGGCTCTCGGAGATCGAGTTGAGCGTCAACGGCCGGGTGCGGCGGCTCGCGGTGGATCCGCGGACCACGTTGCTCGACGCGTTGCGTGAACGTCTGGGCCTGACCGGGACCAAGAAGGGGTGTGATCACGGGCAGTGCGGTGCCTGCACCGTGCTGGTCGACGGCCGGCGCATCAACTCCTGCCTGACGCTCGCCGTCATGCACGAGGGCGACGAGGTGGTGACCATCGAGGGCCTGGGCGCCCCTGACGACCTGCATCCGATGCAGCGTGCCTTCGTCGAGCGGGACGGTTTCCAGTGCGGCTACTGCACCCCCGGCCAGATCTGCTCGGCCGTCGGCATGCTCTCCGAAGTGGCGGCGGGCTGGCCCAGCCATGCCACCGCGGCGGCCGACGCGGTGGCGCAGCGGATCGCGCTGACCGACGAGGAGATCCGCGAGCGGTTGAGCGGCAACATCTGCCGGTGCGCGGCGTACCCCCACATCGTCGCGGCCGTCCGCAGCGTGGCGGAGGGAGACGCGGGATGAGGGCCTTCACCTACGAACGCGCGACGGACGCACGGGCCGCCGTGGCCGCGGTGTCCGAGCCCGGTGCGAAGTTCATCAGTGGCGGCACCAATCTGCTCGACCTGATGAAGTTGGACATCGAGCAGCCCAGCCACCTGGTGGACATCAGCCGGCTGCCGCTGCGGAACATCGAGGATCTGCGGGACGGCGGACTGCGCATCGGTGCCCAGGCGGCCAACTCCGATGTCGCCGCCGACGCCCGCGTACGCACCCGCTATCCGGTGCTGTCCCAGGCATTGCTGTCCGGTGCCTCGGGCCAGTTGCGCAACAAGGCGTCCACCGGCGGCAACCTGATGCAGCGCACGCGCTGTCCCTACTTCTACGACACCGCCGCTGCCTGCAACAAGCGCCGCCCGGGGGCCGGTTGCGCGGCGATCGGCGGCTTCAACCGGATCCACGCGATCCTCGGTGCCGGCGACTCCTGCATCGCCACCCACCCCTCCGACATGGCCGTCGCGATGACCGCGCTGGGCGCGCGGATCACACTGCTCGACACCGATCAGTCGGTACGCCACGTCGACATCGCGGACTTCTACCGGCTGCCCGGCGACACACCGCACCGCGAAACCGTGCTGCGGCCGGGCGAGATGATCACCGACGTCGTCCTGCCGCCGCCCCCGCCGGGCCGGCAGCTCTACCGCAAGGTGCGCGACCGGGCGTCCTACGAGTTCGCCCTCGTATCGGTGGCGTCCGTGCTCTCGGTGAAGCAGGACACCGTCCGTGCGGCGCGAGTGGCGTTCGGCGGTGTGGCGGCCAAGCCGTGGCGGTCGGTCGAGGCGGAGGCCGCGCTGATCGGCCGCCCGGCCACGATGGCCACGTACCGCGACGCCGCCCGGGCCGCGCTGCGCAACGCGATCGGGCGGGGACACAACGACTTCAAGATCGAGCTGGCCGAGCGCACGCTGTGCCGCACCCTGGCGCACCTGGCCGCCGCGAGTTGAGGAGGCGCGATGACCGGGCAAGGGATGACCGGACAAGGGCATGCCGGGCAAGGGGTGATCGGGCGCGCCGTGCACCGCGTCGACGGCCCGCTGAAGGTCACCGGCCGGGCCACGTACGCCTACGAGCACGGTGCCGAGGACCGCCCGCTCTACGGGTACATCGTCGGCGCGACCATCGGCAGGGGGCGCCTCACCCGGATCGACACCGCGAACGCCGAGCGCGCACCGGGCGTCCGCCTGGTCATGACCCACCACAACGCCCCGGAGCAAGGACCGCGCGACACCTCCGTCCCCATCGAATACTGGCGCGCCCAGCCGATGCTGACCGGTCCCGAGATCCACCATTACGGCGAGCCGGTCGCGCTGGTCGTCGCCGCGGCCTTCGAGCAGGCGCGGGCGGCGGCGGGGCTCGTCGAGGTGGCGTACGAGGAGCGGCCCGGGCGTTATGACTTCGCCGCGCTCAGGGACGACACGTACGTACCGAAGGTGGTCAACGCCGGGCTTCCCACCGACACCGCGGTGGGTGATTTCGACGCCGGATTCCGGTCCGCCGCGGTCACCGTCGACCGGCTCTACACCACGCCGTACGAGTTCTCCATGCCGATGGAGCCGCACGCGTGCACGGCGGTACCGCAGGGTGCGGACCTGACCGTCCACGTCAGCGCCCAGATCGTCGATGCGGCGCTGGCATCGGTCGCCGCCACGCTCCGGCTCGACCCGGCGCGGATCCACGTGGTCGCCCCCTACGTGGGCGGTGGCTTCGGTTCCAAGCTGGGCATCCACGCCGAGACGATTTTGGCGGCGCTCGCCGCCCGCATGGTGCGCCGGCCGGTCAAGGTCGCGCTCACCCGGCAGCAGATCTTCCAGCTCGTCGGGCTGCGCCCCACGTCGAGCCAGCGGGTCCGGCTGGGCGCGGACCGGGACGGGCGGCTGGTGGCGCTCGCGCACGACGTCACCATGCACACCAACCCCGACATGGAGTACGCCGAGCAGACCGCCGCCACCACCCGCAGCCTCTACGCCGCGCCCCACCGGCTGACGAGTCACCGGCTGACGCCGCTGGACCTGCCGCGCGGCGAGGACGTCCGCTCGCCGGGCGACGCACCGGGCCTGCTGGCGGTGGAATCGGCGATGGACGAGCTGGCCGACGCACTCGACATGGACCCGGTCGAGCTGCGGATCCGCAACGAACCCACCGTCGACCCCGAGCGCGGCGTCCCGTACAGCGACCGGCACCTGGTCGAGTGCCTGCGCGAGGGTGCCCGCCGGTTCGGCTGGGAGCGCCGCCCCACCAGGCCGGCGAGCGTGCGCGACGGGCAGTGGCTGGTGGGTTACGGCACGGCCGCCGCCATCCGCGGGCACTTCCAGATGCCGACGACGGTGCGGGTCCGGCTGGCGGCGGACGGCACCGCCACCGTCCAGTCGGACATGACCGACATCGGGACGGGCACCTACACGATCCTGACGCAGGTCGCGGCCGACGGGCTCGGGTTGCCGACCGACCGGGTGCGCGTCGAGCTCGGGCGCTCGGAGTTCCCGACCAGCATGGGGTCCGGCGGCTCGTGGGGCGCCGCCAACTCCAGCACCGCGGTGCACCGGGCCTGCCACGCCCTGCGGAAGAGGCTGCTGGCCGCGGTGCGGGAGGACACCCGCTCCGCGCTGTGCGGGTTGCCCTGGGAGAAGGCGGTGTTCGCCGACGGCCGGGTGCGCATCGGCGAGGCGTCGGAGGCGCTGAGCGACCTCGTCGCCCGCCACTTCCCCGACGGTGTGCAGACGACGGGCGAGACCCTCGCCATGACCGACGATCCCCACTACTCGGCCTACTCGATCCACACCTACGGCGCGCACTTCGCCGAGGTGGGCGTCGACGCCGACACCGCCGAGATCCGGCTGCGGCGGATGCTGGGCGTGTTCTCGGTGGGGCGCGTACTCAACGCGAAGACGGCACGCTCACAGCTGATCGGCGGCATGATCTGGGGCGTCGGCGCGGCCCTGCAGGAGGAGGGCGTCGTCGACGTCCGTACCGGGGCCTTCGCCACCCGGGACCTCGCGCACTACCTGGTGCCCGTGCACGCCGACATCCCCGCCGTCGACGCGGTCGTCCTCGACGGGTACGACGACAAGGCCAACGCGCTGGGCGCGAAGGGCATCGGCGAGCTGGGCATCTGCGGGGCCGGCGCGGCGGTCGCCAACGCGGTGTTCAACGCCACCGGGGTACGCGTACGCGACTTCCCGCTGACGCTGGAGAAGGTGTTGCCCGGTCTGCCGCCGCCGGAGGAGTGAGTCGCCACGGCTGCGGGTGCCTGAGCCCCCGGCGACCGCCGGTCGCGTGCCACCCGGGGGCTTGTCAGCTGGTGGCGCCGAGGTCCACGTCGAGGTCTTCGGTCTCGGCCCAGAAGCCGTCGTCCGCTTCCGGGAGCCGCGCGGCGGCGTGCTTCAGGTGGCGGCGCGCGGCGGCGCAGGCCGCCTCGGCGTCGCCGGCCTCGATGGCGGTCAGGATGGCGTGGTGCTCCTGCCGGACCGCCTCGAAGTAGTCCTCCCGCCGCGCCTCGTTCGCGCGCGTGACGCGGATGCCGCTGCGCAGCACCTCGCCGAGGTACCGCAGCGTCGAGACCATCACCGCGTTCCCGGTCGACTCGGCGATGGACCGGTGGAAGGCGAGGTCCTCGTCCGCACCGTCGCCCCCGGCCGCGACCGCGGCATCGATCGCGTCCAGGGCCTGCCGCATCCGGGCCAGGTCGTCGGGCGTGGCACGGGTGGCCGCCAGGGAGGCGGCCTCCCCCTCGATGGCGCGGCGCAGCTCGACGATCTGCCGCACCTTCCCCTTGGTGTCGTCGGCCTCGGCTTCCAGGTCGAGCGGCCGGGTGCGCCGGGGCATGACGAACACGCCGAGGCCCTGGCGCGGTTCGACCAGGCCCGCGTTGCGGAGCCTGGAGACGGCTTCGCGTACGACCGTGCGGCTGACGCCGAGCTGCTTGACCAGCTCCACCTCGGTCGGCAGCTTGTCGCCCTCGGCCAGCCGCCCGGACTCGATCTCCTCGGAGAGCACCGCGGCGACCCGGTCGGCCAGCCGCACGGGACCACTCAACTTGGACAGCATGATGTTCAGTCTACGGACGCGCTCGTCGCCCTGCGCGGGGCGTCGACGGCCACGGCGTCGGCGTGGCCGCGCAGGTAGTCCCGTACGACCGCTTCGAAGCTCGGGTCCGGTGTCAGTCCGAGCGCGGCGGCGCGGGTGTTGTCGAAGCGGGCGGGCCAGGAGCCGACGATCGCCTCGACGTCCCGGTCCGGCGCGACCGTCACCAGGTCGGCGACGGCGTCGCCGGCCACCCGCCGCAGCGTGTCCAGCATCTCGGCGACCGTGACCGTGAGCGCCGGCAGGTTGACGGGCAGCCGGCCCTCGAGCCGGCCGGGCCCGGTGCCCCGCTCGGCCTCCGCGACGCGCAGGATGCCTTCGACCGTACGCCGCGGTGACGCGAGGGCCACCGCCAGGCCGGGGTCGACCGGGCAGGTCGCCGGGGAGCCGGCGAGCGGCTCGCGGACGATGCCGGAGAGGAAGCCGGAGGCGGCCGCGTTCGGCTTGCCCGGCCGCACCGCGACGGTCATGAGGCGGGCGACGCGTCCGTCGAGGAAGCCGCGCCGGGTGTACTCGGCGACCAGCTGCTCGCAGACGAACTTCTGCACTCCGTAGCTCGACCGGGGCATCGGCAGGGTCGCCTCGCTGACCACCGGGGGCAGCGGCAGCGCGGGGTCGGCGCCGTAGATCGCGACGCTGCTGGCGAACACCAGGCGCGGCGTGGGGCCGCCGGCGGCCGACTGCGCCCGGGCGGCTTCGAGCAGTGCGCGGGTGGTGTCGACGTTCGCGCTCATGCCGAGGTCGAAGTCCGCCTCGCACTCGGCGGAGACCGCGGCGGCGAGGTGGATCAGTACGTCCACCGGCTCCGCGAACAGCTGCTGCAGGCGGTCGGTCAGGTCGCCCTGGACGACGTCCACGACGGGGGATCCGCTGCCCGAAGAGGCCGGGGACAGGTCGGCCGCCGCCGGTGCGCCGGACGGTACGCACCGGTCGGCGAGCACCAGCCGGTCGATCGGCGCACCGCCGAAGGTCCCCGTCCTCAGCAGTGCGGCGGCGACCTGGCGTCCCAGGAAGCCGAACCCACCCGTGATGACGATCCTCATGCGTGCTCTCCTCGATAGTCGTTCAGCCAGCCGAGGCCCTCGCTCGTGCCGGCGCGGGGGCGGTACTCGCAGCCGATCCACCCGTCGAAACCCACCTCGTCGACGACGTCGAACAGGTGGCGGAAGTCGACCTCGCCCCGGTCGGGTTCGTGGCGGTCGGGCACGCCCGCGATCTGCAGGTGACCGACCCGGCCTGTGGGGACGTCGCGGCGCAGGGTCGTGGTGAGGTCGCCCTCGACGATCTGGCAGTGGTAGAGGTCGAGTTGCACCTTGAGGTCGGCGGCACCCACCTCCCGCACCACAGCATGGGCCTGCGCCTGGGTGCGCAGGAAGTAGCCCGGCATGTCGCGGCCGTTGATCGGCTCGATCAGGAGGTCGACACCGGCCGCTGCGGCCTGCTCCGCTGCCGAGGCCAGGTTGGTCAGGTAGGTCGCGTGGTGGGCGGCCCGCTCCGCGGGCGTCGCGTCCGGCCGCACCAGCCCGGCCATCACGTGGACGCGCGGGCAGCCCAGCGCTGCGGCGTACTCCAGGGCCCGCTCGACCCCGGAGCGCGTTTCCGCCTCGCGGCCGGGCAGGGCGGCCGTCCCGCGCTCACCCGCCTCCCACGCTCCGGGAGGCGCGTTGAAGAGCACCTGGCGCAGGCCGTGGTCGTCGAGCCGGCGGCGCAGCTCGGTGCTGTCGTACTCGTACGGGAAGAGGTACTCGACGGCCTCGAAGCCGTCCGCCGCTGCCGCGGCGAAGCGGTCGAGGAAGTCGTGTTCGGTGTACATCATGGACAGGTTCGCGGCGAACCTCGGCATGGTGGCTCCTGCGTTCGGGCCGGGACCGTCGGTCCCGTCAGCGGTTGACGACCTGCTTCTTGGTGGTGAGCACCGCGGCGGCACCGACCAGGAGGCTGAGCGCCAGGACGTACATCGGGATCGTTGCCGAACCGGTGGCGTCCTTGAGCGCGCCGATCATGTACGGGCTCACGAAGCCGGCCAGGTTGCCCACCGAGTTGATCACAGCGAGGCCGGCCGCCGCCGCGGTGCCGCCCAGGAACGCGGTGGGCAGTGACCAGAACAGTGGCGCGCAGGTCAGCACGCCGGCCGCGGCGAAGGACAGCGCGATCAGGGAGAGCACGGTCGACCCCGCCCAGCCCGCGGCCAGCGAGAACCCCACGGCGCCCATGAGGGACGGGACGACGAGGTGCCAGCGGCGCTCGCGGCGCTTGTCCGACGACGCGCCGAACACGTTCATCGCGACGAGCGCGGCCAGGTACGGCACGGCGCTGAGCACACCGATCGTGAGGTTGTCCTCGATGCCGGTTGACCGGACGAACGTGGGCATCCAGAAGGTCAGGGCGTACTGGCCCATCACGAAGCAGAAGTAGATGAGGCACATGAGCCACACCTTGGGCTCGCGGAACGCGTCCAGGACCCGGCCGTGCACGCTCTGGTGCGCGGCGTCGTCCGCCAACGCCCGCTCGATGACGGTCTTCTCCTCGTCGGTGAGCCACTTGGCGCCGCGCACCGTGTCGTCGAGGTAGCACAGCGTCGCCACGCCGACGGCGACCGCGGGAAGTCCCTCCAGCAGGAACAGCCACTGCCAGCCCTGCCAGCCGTTCGCACCGTGGAACCGCTCCATGATCCAGCCGGAGAGGGGGTTGCCGAAGATGCCCGCCACCGGGATGGCCGACATGAACATCGCGATCACGCGGGCCCGGCGGTGCGCGGGGAACCAGTAGGTGCAGTAGAGGATCACGCCGGGATAGAACCCCGCCTCCGCGGCGCCGAGCAGGAACCTGAGCGCGTAGAACGTCGCCTCGTTGGTGATGAACATGAACGCCGCGGAGACCAGGCCCCAGGTGATCATGATGCGGGCGATCCAGGTGCGGGCGCCGACGCGCTGCAGCATGAGGTTCGAGGGAACCTCGAAGAGGAAGTAGCCGATGAAGAACAGGCCGGCACCGAGGCCGTACGCCGCTTCGCTGAACCCGAGGTCGTCGGACATCTGCAGCTTCGCGAAGCCGACGTTGACCCGGTCCAGGTAGGAGACGACGTAACACAGCATGAGGAAGGGGACGAGGCGTCTTACGACCTTGCGGAAGACGGCGTTCTCACGGGCGTGGCCGGTGGCCTCGGGCGCCGTGGCGGCGGGAGTGGGCATGCGGAAACCCTTCGTGCGGCTCAGGGATTCTCGGACGGGGGACGGAACGTCACGGGGAGGGGAACAACACGGGGAACAGCACCGCGAACGGCACGGCGAACGACACCGCGAACGGCACGGTGAGCGTCACCACGCGGCGCCGAACGCGGACCTCAGTTCGTCGATGGCGTCGGCGGGGAGCGGGGCGGGCCGACGTCCGGTGGTCAGCCAGAGGCGCGCCGTCTCTTCGAGTTCTTCGAGGACGGCGAGGGCCGCGGCCGGGTCGGGGCCCCACACCACGGGACCGAGCCGGTCGAGCAGGACGGCTCTGATCGGGGTGCCGTGCGCTGCGCGGTCGGCGATGCGCGCGGTCACCAGGTCGGCCACGCGCGGGTCGCCGGGCCGGTGGTACGGAATGAGCGGGACGTGCCCGACCTTCATCACGTAGTACGGGGTGAGGGGCGGGAGCACGTCGTCCGGGCGCCACACGCCGGCCAGCGTCAACGCGACCAGGTGCGTGGAGTGGGTGTGCAGGACGAACCGGGCGGTGGGATCGGCGGCGTAGATGCGCCGGTGCAGCGTCAGGGTCTTGCTGGCGCGGTCGCCGGCGGTCTGCTCGCCGCTCGCATCGACCAGTGCGAGGCGTGCGGGTGCGAGGAAACCGAGGGCGGCGTCGGTAGGGGTGATCAGGTAGCGGTCGCCCACCCGCGCGCTGATGTTGCCGGCGCTGGCGTGGACGTACCCCCGCGCGAACAGGCTCGTACCCACCCGGACGATCTCGTCGCGCGCCGCGTCGACGGCGGCGTCGGAGTGCTGGTGCGGGTGCCGGGTCACACGGCCTCCCGGTCCAGGTGGGCGAACGCGTCGGTGAAGAAGTCCGGGCCGCCGAAGTTGCCCGACTTCAGGGCGAGATGGAGCGTCTCCCCGTCGGGGAGGGTGGCCGCGCACCACGGCACGCCGGGGTCGATCTGCGGCCCGATCCGCAGTCCGGTGATGCCGAGCGCCTGGACGACGGCTCCGGAACTCTCGCCACCCGCGACGACGAGCCGGCGCACACCGTGCTCCACCAGGCCCTGCGCGACGCGGGCAAGGGTACGTTCCACCAGCTCACCGGCCTCGGCCGCGCCGAGTCGGCGCTGTACGGACCGGACCGCCTCGGGCGCCTCGGTGGAGTGGACGAGCACGGGCCCGCCGGCCAGGTGCGCGGCGGCGAATCCCAACGCCTGGCCGGCCACGTCCTCGCCGGCCGCGATGCGCAAGGGGTCCACGCCGAACGCGGGCCGTCCGGTCCGCAGGAACGCATCGACCTGGCGGTTCGTGGCGGCGGACACCGATCCGGAGACGACGGCCGCATGGCCGCCGGCCGGTGGCAGCTGCGCGGCGGCGCGGGACGGCTCGAACCCCCAGTTCGCCGGCAGGCCGATCGCCAGCCCGGAGCCGGCGGTCACCAGGGGCAGCCCCTCGACCGCCGCGCCCAGGCGCAGCAGGTCGTCGTTGGAGACCGCATCGACGACGGCGACGCCACAGCCCGCCGCGCGCAGGGCGCCGATGCGGTCGCGTACCGCCTCGGGGCTGTCCGCGACGGCCGTGTGGTCGATGAGTCCGACCGGTCGCCCGGTCTGCGCGCCGAGGACGGCGACCAGGTTCGAGTCGGTCATCGGAGTGAGCGGGTGGTGCCGCATGCCGCTCTCGCTCAGCAGCACGTCGCCGACGAAGAGATGCCCCTTGAAGACCGTGCGTCCGTTGTCGGGGAACGCCGGCGTCGCCACCGTGAAGTCGGTGTCCAAGGCGTCCATCAGGGCCTCGGTGACCGGCCCGATGTTCCCGGCCGGCGTGGAGTCGAAGGTGGAGCAGTACTTGAAGTAGATCTGCTCGGCACCGGCCGACCGCAGCCAGGCCAGTGCCCGCAGCGACGCCTCGACGGCGTCGGCGGCCGGCACCGTCCGCGACTTCAGCGCGATGACCACGGCGTCCGCGTCCACCGCCCGCCCGTCGCCGGCCGGTGGCACGTCGATCAGTTGGACCACGCGCATGCCGGCGCGCACCAGGTTGTTGGCGAGGTCGGTGGCGCCGGTGAAGTCATCGGCGATACAGCCGAGTCGGATTCCCATGTCAGCCCTCCGTCGGCTTCGGCTCGGGGAGTTCAACCCCCGGAAAGATCTTGATGACCGCGCTGTCGTCCTCGGCTCCCAGGCCGGCCCCCGAGGCCTGCAGGAACATCTGATGCGCGGTGGCGGCCAGCGGCAGCGGGAACTTCTCCGGCCGGGCGGAGTCGAGTACGAGCCCCAGGTCCTTGACGAAGATGTCGACCGCGGAGAGCGGGGTGTAGTCGCCGGCGAGCACGTGTGCCATGCGGTTCTCGAACATCCACGAGTTGCCCGCGCTGTGCGTGATGACCTCGTAGAGCGCGTCGGCGGGCACGCCGGCCTTGATGCCCAGGGCCATCGCCTCGGCCGCTGCGGCGATGTGCACGCCCGCGAGCAGCTGGTTCACGATCTTGACCTTCGAGCCCGGCCCGGCGCGGTCCCCCAGCCGGTAGACCGTGCTGCTCATGGCCTCCAGCACCGGGTCGGCCACCGCGTACGCAGCGGCGGCCCCCGAGGTCATCATGGTCAGCTCACCGGCCGCCGCACGCGCGGCCCCACCGGACATGGGGGCGTCCAGGTAGAGCACGCCCTTCTCGGCAAGACGCTCCTCAAGCGCGGCGGACCACCCCGGATCGACCGTCGAACACATCACGAAGACCGCGCCCGGACGCAACCGATCGGCCGCCCCGTCCGGACCGAACAGCACCGTCTCGACCTGCGCCGCGTTGACCACCACGCCGACCAGCACATCCACGCCGGCCGCCAGCTCACCGACGGAGGCGAACGCCGTCCCGCCCTCTCGGGCGAAGTCCGCGGCCACCTCCGGCCGCAGGTCGTGGACCCCCACGTGGTATCCCGCGGCGCGCAGGCTCCGGGCCATGCCGAGCCCCATGGCCCCGAGCCCCACCACACCCACGCGCGGCCGCTCCGGCCGGTCCTGATCGTCCATGTCCACCCTCGTGTTCGCTACCGTCCGGGCGCCGTTCCGCCCCGAGGGGCGGCGCGATCGGGTCATATGATGACCTGAGGACACTTCACCGGTACATCGTGATGTCGGTCACACGAACTCTCCGGTGTGCGCCGTCCGCCTCGATGGAGATCGGCCGACGGGCCGCACGCACGGGGGTCGCGGGGCCGGACGGGAAGGCAGGTGTGCGGGCGATTCGGGCGCAGGAGTACCGTCGGAGGCGCCCCCCGGGCCGCGAAGTGAGGAGTCTGTTCACACCATGCCGCCAACCCCGACCCCGTTGCCGATGCCGTCCCCCGTGCCGTCGCGTCGGAGCCCGTCCCCCCAGCAGGACCTGCAGGGACACCCGAACCGCACCGCGCTGGTCGAGGACCTGATGCAGCGCTTCCCGCACATCCCGCAGGAAGCGGTGATCAAGGAGGACCTGCTCCGGGGCGGGATGGCCTTCGACGACTCGGCGCTCAGCGACACCACCGACGAGGCGACCGGCGAGGTCAAGCCGAAGTCCTACTTCATCTTCTCCTTCGACCACCGCACCCTGCCCGAGCTGGGCGAGGCCGCGCTGCGGCGGCCACCGGAGGAGGTCGTCCTCACCGGCGGCCCGTACGACCTGCGCCGCACCGTCGTCTCGGTACGCGTGAACCCCGACTCGCCCTACCGAGTACAGGCCGGCGAGGACGGCTCCCTCGGGCTGTACCTGGACGGCAAGCGGATCGCGGACGTCGGCCTGCCGCCGATGCCGGACTACTACCGGCACACGCTGGCCAACGGCAAGTCGGTGATGGAGGTGGCGCCCACCATCCAGTGGGGCTACCTGATCTACCTGACGGTCTTCCGGGTCTGCCAGTACTTCGGCGCCAAGGAGGAGTGCCAGTACTGCGACATCAACCACAACTGGCGCCAGCACAAGGCCGCCGGGCGCCCGTACACCGGCGTGAAGCCCGTCGAGGAGGTACTGGAGGCGCTGCAGATCATCGCCGACCACGACACCCTCGGCGCCTCCAGCGCGTACACCCTCACCGGTGGCTCGATCACCTCCAAGGTGCAGGGCATGGACGAGGCGGACTTCTACGGGATGTACGCCAAGGCCATCGAGGAGCGGTTCCCCGGCCGCTGGACCGGCAAGGTCGTCGCGCAGGCGCTGCCCAAGGACGACGTCAAGCGCTTCCACGACTACGGCATCCGCATCTACCACCCCAACTTCGAGGTGTGGGACAAGCGCCTCTTCGAGCTGTACTGCCCCGGCAAGGAGCGGTACGTCGGCCGCGAGGAGTGGCACCGCCGGATCCTGGACTCGGCGGACGTGTTCGGGCCGCGCAACGTGATCCCGAACTTCGTCGCCGGCGTCGAGATGGCCGCACCGTACGGCTTCGACTCCGTGGACGAGGCCATCGCCTCCACCACCGAGGGCCTGGACTTCTTCATGTCCAACGGCATCACCCCGCGGTTCACCACCTGGTGCCCGGAGCCGACGACGCCGCTGGGCAGGAGCAACCCGCAGGGCGCGCCGCTGGAGTACCACATCCGGCTGCTGGACGCCTACCGCTCGGCGATGCAGCGCCACGGGCTGTCCTCGCCCCCCGGTTACGGTCCGGCGGGTGCCGGCCGGGCGGTCTTCTCGGTCAGCTCGTTCATGGACACGCTCCCCGCGGAAGAGGGCGCCCCCGTCTCCGGCTAATAACCGCACGACGGATCACCCCCCTACCACACACCATCCTGCGCTCCGGCTGCCTCAGGGCATGCCGGAGCGCAGGTGTGTTTCGAGTGTCCCTGCCTACCCGTTATCGGTACCGGTGGGGTCCGTGATCCACCATGATGGGCGGTATGCCTTCTGTGCTGCTTGTGCTTGCTGTGCTCTGCACCGGCCTTTATGCCGGTTACCTGCTGGCTTTCCACTCGGGCGTGATGCCTGCCTTACGTGACGTAGGAGACGCCCAGTTCACGCAGGTCATGCGCTCGATCAATAAAAAGGTGCCGGGCCCGGTCTTCCTGCTGTTGTTCCTCGGCGCCGTCGGCCTGCCCGCCGCGTCCCTCGCGGTGGCCGAGGACGGGCGGACCGGTGCGGAACAGGCGCTGGTGGTGGCCGCGTTGGCGTGCTCGGCCGTAGGACATCTGGTGACCGCCGCCGGCAACGTACCGCTCAACAACGCCCTCGAAGCCGCGGAATCCGACGACGTACGCGCGTCACGTACCGCCTTCGAGTCCCGCTGGAACACCCTCCACCGCGTACGCACCCTGCTCGCCGTGGTGGCCTTCGCCCTGCTCGCGGTGGTGGCGGCATAGTTCTCCATCCAGAACGGCAGTCGAGGGGGGAACTCGTGAGCGGGATCGGGCTGGCCCTCCTCACTTGAGACGATCGCGTATGGAATTGAGCCTGGGAGCTATGTTCCGTCCAGGGTGATCGGGCTTGACTGAAGGCATGACCCACAGCACGAAGAACGAGAACCTGACCCTCGTCATCGGCGGCACCGGCAAGATCGGCCGCCGGGTGGCGGGCCGGCTCACCTCGCAGGGCCGTGCGGTCCGCGTCGGCTCCCGCACGGCCGAGCGGCCCTTCGTCTGGGAGGACGCCAGCACCTGGGGCCCCGCCCTGGAAGGTGCCGATGCCGCGTACGTCACCTACTACCCCGACCTCGCCTTCCCCGGCGCGAGCGAGACCATCGCCGAGTTCTCGCAGGTCGCCGTCGCGCACGGCACACGCCGCCTGGTCCTGCTCTCCGGTCGGGGCGAGGAGGGCGCCGTCGCCTCCGAAGACGCGCTGAAGAAGTCCGGTGCCGACTGGACCGTGGTGCGCTGCAACTGGTTCAACCAGAACTTCAGCGAGAGTTTCTTCCTCGAGCCGGTGCTCGGCGGTGAGCTCGCACTGCCCACCGGCGACTGCGTGGAGCCCTTCGTGGACGCCGACGACATCGCGGACGTCGCGGTCGCCGCGCTGACGGACGACCGGCACGTCCACGCCACGTACGAACTGTCCGGGCCGCGGCTGCTCAGCTTCCACAACGTGGCGGACGAGCTCTCCGAAGCAACCGGCCGCACCATCACCTACCTCCCCGTGTCCACCGACGACTACCGTGCGGCCCTCGCCGAAGCCGGTGAACCGCAGGAGTTCGCCGACCTCTTCACGCTCATCCTGGACGGCCGCAACGCGAGCCTGGTGGACGGCGTCCAGACCGTACTGGACCGCGAACCGCGGGACTTCTCCGCGTACGCGCGGGCCGCCGCGGCCACCGGCGTGTGGAACGTGTAGGGCTCTTCCGGCCCTCCGCCGCCGGTCAGCGCACGGCGACTCCGGCCGGCCGGGTGTCCACGGCGCGCTCGAAGCCGCCCGTCGGGCCCGCGCGCCGCCTTCCTGTACGGCGTCTCCGTGCTGGTCACCCTCTGCGTGAACCTGCCGCTGAACCGGCGGCTGGCCCGCCACGGAACACCTCGCCCCGGCATCGACCTCACCGCCACGCGCCGGGAGTTCGAACGCCCCTGGCGTGCCGCCAACGTCGTCCGCACCCCGCCTACTGTAAGGACATGGACACCTTGACCGGTCTGCTGGAGAGCCCCAAGGCCCGTGGCGCGTTCCTCCTGAAGTCCGTCTTCCAGCCTCCCTGGGGACTGCGGATCGAGGACCGGGCGCCCCTGTCGGTGGTCACGATGCTGCGCGGTGACGCCTGGGTCCTGCCCGACCACAGCCGCCCCCTGCTGCTCCACCCCGGTGACGTGGCCGTCCTGCGCGGCCCCGACGCGTACACGTTGGCCGATCACCCGGACACCGAACCGCGCATCGTCGTCGGGCCCGAACAGCGCTGCAACACCACCGACGGCAAGGACGTCACCGAGCGCATGTCCCTGGGAGTGCGCACGTGGGGGCAGACCGACCGCGACGGCTCCTCCGTGATGCTCAGCGGCACCTACCAGGCCCCCGGCGAAATCGGCGCACGCGTCCTCGCCACCCTGCCGGTGCTGCTGGTCCGGCCGGCCTCCGCAGGGCGAAACCCGCTGATCGGCGTGCTCGCCGACGAGATCGACAAGGACGAGGTCGGCCAGGAGATCGTACTGGACCGGCTGCTCGACCTGCTGCTCATCAACGTTCTGCGTACGTGGCTCGCCGACCCGGAGTCCGGCGCACCGGCCTGGTTCCGGGCCCAGAGCGACCCGGTCGTGGGCCCCGCCCTGCGCCTGCTGCACGAACAGCCGGACCGGCCCTGGACGGTGGCCTCGCTCGCCGACTCGGTGGGCGTCTCGCGCGCCGGACTCGCCCGGCACTTCAGCCAGTTGGTCGGCGAGCCCCCGATGTCGTACCTGACGGGCTGGCGGCTCACGCTCGCCGCCGACCTGCTGCGCGATCCGGACGCCACCGTGGCGAGCGTGGCCCGGCGGGTCGGATACAGCGGGGCCTTCGCCCTGAGCGCGGCCTTCAAGCGGGTACGGGGCGTCAGTCCGCAGGAGTTCCGCAGGAGCGCGGCAGCACAGCCGGTACGCCGGACCGGCCTGTCCACGCAGACCGTGGTGCTGGAACGCTGACCGGCCGCGCCGACCTGCCGGGCGGACCGTCCGGCCACCGGGGCGCACCGCCGGTACCGGGCAGCAGGGGCACCGCGGGGAACCCCAGCTGGGCCAGACAGCGGCGCGCACGGGTGCGGGCAGTGGTGAACTGGCATACGCGGCGCGGCCTGCGCCCGGCCATCAACGCACGTTCCTCGGAGAACAACTCCCGTTGCTGGTGCTGGGTCCACAGCGATCGAGGAACTGCTGCCGGCGGGTGTGCGGGGGTCAGGTCGTACGAGGTTCCCGGCGTCCTGGCGCATGCATCTGAGCGTCCCAGCCATGGAGCAAGGCCTGGATCTCCGATGGTATGGCCCTGCCGCTGCGGCCCGCGTGCAGGTGACACGGAACCGGGACAACGGGCCCACCCCAAGAGACGCGCACAGCCCGGCAGCGGGACGAGCGCCGGCAATCAAGGAGACGGTATGAACGACAACACCAGGGGAATGTGGGGCCCGCCGGCACCGACCGGTCCCGCACGCCGCGGACGCCTGGCGGGCCCGCTCCTGGCGGCCTCCGCCCTCACCATGGGCCTCATGGCGGGCCTCTTCTTCGCGTTCGACGTATCCGTGATGCCGGGCCTCGCACGCTCCGACGCCGCCACCTACGTACAGGCCATGCAGAACTTCAACGCGGTCATCGACGGCAGCGGACTGTTCGGGCTGATCTTCGTCGGCGCCCTGCTGACCGCCGGCGTCGCGGCCTTCTACGAGTACCGGCAGGGCCGCCGGTCGGTAGCGGGCTGGGTGATCGCCGCCACCGCCTGCTACGTCGTGGTCCTCATCCTGACCGTGGGGGTCAACATCCCCCTCAACGACCAGCTGGCCCGGGTGGACAACGCGGACAAGGCCCACGTCCTCTCCGCCATCTCCGACTTCAAGGGCACCTGGGAAACGGCCAACATCGCCCGCACCCTCCTGTGCACCGCCGCCCTCGGCCTCCTGACCCGAGCCCTGATCCTCTACGGCCGCGCCACGTCATACGTCGCGCGCGTTGAGCCAAGAGAACAGTTCAACACTTCCCCACACCGGCCCATTCCGGCGCTGTCCACCGGAATGGGCCGGCTGCTGCCGCGGACCCAACATACTTGACCGATCGTTCTAGTACTGTCTAGGGTGCGGGCGTGGCCAGGACCAAGGAATTCGACCCGGACGCCGTACTGCAGTCAGCCCTGGAGCTGTTCTGGCGGCGCGGCTACGAGGCGACCTCGATGGCAGACCTCGTCGCACACCTCGGCATCGGACGCGCCAGCATCTACGCCACCTACGGCAACAAGCACGCGCTGTACCTCAAAGCGCTGGACCGGTACAGCGAGGACCGCGACCCACTCCTGCTGCGCGAACTCTCCTCAACGGGCCCCGCGCTGCCGGCCGTTCGGACGGTGGTACGGCGCTTCGCCGCCGAGGCGAGCTCCGACGACCAGCGCGCCAAGGGGTGCTTCGTCACCAACACGGCCGCCGAGCTGGGCGCGCACGACGCGGCAGCGGCCCGCCGGGTCGAGGCGAGCTGGGACCACATCGAGACCCTGCTGCACTCGGCACTGGCGCGGGCCCGCGCACAGGGCGAACTACCCGCGGATCGCGACCCGCGGTCGCTCGCACGGATGTTGCTGGTGTTGCTGCAGGGCCTGCGGGTCGTCGGCAAGGCATCGAACGATCCGGGCCGAGCGCAGGACGCGGCCGAGCAGGCACTCAGCCTGCTGACCTGAGCGGCACTCACCACTCAGCACAGCACCTGACACGGGGGGACCACCATCATGACCACACGCTTCACCGGTAAGACCGTCCTCGTCACCGGCGCAGGAACCGGCATCGGCCGGGCCATCGCTCTCGCCTTCGCCGCCGAGGGGGCCTCGGTGGTCGCGGCCGGACGTACCGCGACATCGCTCGACGAGACGGTCGCCCTGATCGAGAAGGAGGGTGGCACGGCGGCCGCGGTCACCGCGGATGTCTCCCGATCCGAGGACGCCAGGGCGCTGGTTCGCCGCACCGTCGAGCACTTCGGCACCCTCGATGTCGCCGTCAACAATGCGGGCGTTTTCCGGGGTGGCGGTCCTGTGGCCGATCTTCCGGAGGAGGACTGGCGCGCCCTGCTCGACGTCAACGTCACCGGCGTTCTGTTCAGCCTCCAGGCCGAGGTCGCCCAGATGCGCGACCAGCCCACGGGCGGCGCGATCGTCAACATCGCCTCCAACCTCGGTGCACACCGCCGCGCGCCGGGCCTGGCCGGCTACGTCGCCAGCAAGGCGGCAGTCTCCGCGTTGACCCGGGCCGCCGCTCTGGACCACATCGCCGACGGGGTCCGCATCAACGCAGTGAGCCCCGGCCCGTCCGCCACACCCATGTCGCTGCGCCCCGGCGAGACCGATGCCGATCGCGCCACTCGGATGAAGAGCGTGTCCCCGCTGGGGCGGGTCTCCGCCACCGCCGAGATCGCGGCAGCGGTGCTGTACCTGGCTTCGCCGGACGCCGCCTCCGTGGTCGGCAGCGACCTGGTCGTCGACGGCGGCGCGGCTGCCTGACAAGCAGGCGTCGCGCAACGTCCGCCTGTCCACCTGCACAGCCTCCCCGCGACGAACGGAGCCGCTCGATGAGTCGCCACCTGCAGATCACCTTCGACGCCCACGACCCGCGTGGCCTGTCGACCTTCTGGAGCGAGGTCCTGGGCTACCGCCTCCCCGGCCCGCCCGGCGTCGACCTGCCCGAGGGCGCCGACCCCTTGGCCGCGTGGGACGACTTCCTTGCGTGCATCGGCGTACCGGAGGAGCAGCGCAACACCAAGTCGGCCATCGAGGATCCGGAGGGGCACGGGCCGCGGGTGTTCTTTCAGCAGGTGCCGGAGGGAAAGGTCGCCAAGAACCGGGTGCACCTCGACGTCCGTGCGGCTCCCGGTCTGCAGGGGGAGGAACGGATGGCGGCGCTGGAGGCCGAGTGCGACCGGCTGGTCGCACTCGGGGCCGAACGAGTGCGCCGCGAAGAGCCCGCGCCCCCGCTCAGCGCCGGGTTCATCGTGATGACCGACCCGGAGGGCAACGAGTTCTGCCTGGACTGAACACACCGGCACCCCACGCCGGGCAATTGCTGTCGATGCGACTGCGCTACGACGAGTTCACACCCGCGCTTCGTCGAGCGAGGTGGCGACGGCGTCGAGGAGTTGATGCCAGGTGGCGGTCGACGCCTTGCGGGCGTCCCCTTCGAGTCGGCGCGTGATGTCATCCAGCCCGATGCCCAGCCCGGTGAGGGAGCCGAGCGTCCGCATGGCCTCCGATTCGGTCTCCTCCTCCCGGACGCGCTGGATGCCGCCGTGATCGGCGACCGCCCACAACAACTGCTCCGGCATGGCGCTGGCGGTACCCGGTACGAACAGTCCGTCGGCGTAGTGGGTGTCGCGGTACACCGGGTCGTGCACCGTCGTCGCGGCCCACAACAACTGCTGGCGCCTGGCCCCGAGCCGCGCGAACCGCTGCCAGGCGGCACCCTCGTACGTCCTCCGGTGTCGCGCGAGGACGAGCCGGGCGACGGTCAGCGCGGCTTTGCCGCGCAGGTCCCGCGCCGCTTCCGTACCGATCTCGTCGAGCAGCGGGTCCACCGCCCGGTCGATCGGGTTCACCTGGAACGAGGCGATGCAGTGCAGGTCCGCGAGCGGGCGGCCGGCGCGCGCGGCCAGCTCCAGGCCCGCCAGGTGTGCGTCGGCGACCTGTTGGTACCGCTCCGCGGAGAAGACCGAGGTCGCGTTCACTCCGATGCCTTCGGCCAGGCAGTCGCTGATCGCCTGCAGTCCCGGGTCGGTGGCCGGGATTTTGATCAGCAGATTGGGCCGGTCGATCTCCCGCCACAACCTGCGGGCCCGCTCCACCGTCGTCGCGGCGTCGTCGGCGAGCCGCGGGTCGATGTCGACCGATACCAGCCCGGTGCTGCCGTAGTGCGCGAGGTGGAGCGGCAGCAGCACGTCGCACACCCACCGGAGATCGTGCCCGGCAAGCTTCCACACGGCTTCTCCCACGGTGGCACCACGCGCCGCCAGCGTGCGCAGCTGGGCCGTGTAGGAGTGCCCGGCGGCCACCGCCTGGCGGAACAGTGCCGGGTTCGTCGTGACGCCGGAGACTCGCCAGTCCCGGACCAGGGCGGCCAGTGCGCCGCTGCGCAGGAGGAAGCGGCTGACGCCGTCGAGCCAGAAGGAGACTCCCGCGTCATTCAACCGCTGCAGTCGTGACGCGGTCATCAGGGTCGGCCGAGGGACGCGGCGCGGTGGTGTCGCGAGGACCGCACGACGGGCGGGGCGGTGAGGTGAGGCTGCGCGGTCACCGTTCGGTCAGGGCTCCTTCGGACGAGCTGCATGCTCCGACCCTGCCGCAAAGGGGCGGAGGATCAGAAGGGGACGGACCGGACTCCGTCAAGTAGCCGGCGCTGCGGTGCCGCCGTCACCCCTCCGACTGCGTATCGGGGCGGTTGCCGAGGGCAGTGGTCTCCCGTTGCTGCCGCAGGACGTCGCGCGCCCGCACCAGGCGCAACGCCAGCTGCATCTCCACCGCGCGCTGGCCCTTCTGCCAGCCGGGCCCGAGCAGTTCCGTGATCCGGTCGAGCCGGCGGGCCACGGTGTTGGCGTGGATGTACAGGGTCTCCGCCGCGCGGGTGGGGCTGTGGCCCGAGGCGAAGTACGCCTCCACGGTGCCGACGAGGTCGGCTCCGCGCTCGGTGTCGTGGTCCAGCAGCGGGCCGATCGCCGAGGCGACGAAGCCGTCGACGTCGCGGTCGTCGGAGAGCAGCAGCCCGAGGAAGCCGAGATCGGCCATGGAGGCCGCGGTGCCGGCCTCCCCCAGGATGGCCAGGGTGTCCAGGCAGCGCTGCGCCTCGTTGTGCACCCGGGCCACGGAGGCGAGTCCGGTGGCGGGCCCGGCGGCGCCGACGGTGACGGACAGGGCCAGGGAAGGTGACAGCTCGTTGTGCACGGCGCGCGCGGCGGCCGAGGCGTCGGAGCCGGGCAACAGCAGCACGATGCGCCCGTCCCGCACCGTCTTGAGCCCCTGATGCCGGTGGCTGTACGAGGAGGCCCACACGACGGCCTTGCCGTGATCGCTGCCTTCGGGCCGGATCGCCACGACGACGTACGCCTCCTCCAGGTGCACCTGGAGCCGCTGGGCGCGCGCGAC
Organism: Streptomyces niger; assembly: GCF_000718305.1. Classification (GTDB taxonomy): domain Bacteria; phylum Actinomycetota; class Actinomycetes; order Streptomycetales; family Streptomycetaceae; genus Streptomyces; species Streptomyces niger. Next base: position 21,212 of record NZ_JOFQ01000009.1, on the reverse strand, counting down.
GAGCCGGTGCGGCGCCCGCAGCGGCACGGCGAGGAGTTCGTCGAAGAACTCGTCACGGACCGGTCCGGCCGCGACCGCCGTGCTGCGCTGGATCACCAGCAACATGGCAACGGCCTGCCCGACGAAGCGGAAGAACCGCTGGGTGTCGGCGTCGAGCTCGACCGGCGTCCGGAGCAGGACGATGCCGAGGTTCTCGCCGCCCGCACCGACCGGCGTGGCCCAGAGGTCGGCGGCGAGGGCGACGGGCCCGCCCACGGCATGTGTCTCCAGGACGACCCGGTCCGTCACCGGGTCGGGGACACCGGCCGTCTCCCCCGCCGACGTCAGAATCCGCCCGTACGCGTCGCTGACCACCAATCCGCCGTCCAACGCCTGGGCGGCCGCGCTCGCGAGCTGCTGCAGGTCGCTGCCGTCGAGGACCAAGGAGGACAGCCGCGACTGGGCGTCCGCGAGGCGCTGCAGACGCGTGACGGTGGTGCGGGACTGCGCCCCGAGGGCCTCCAGTTCGGCGATCTCCCGCCGAGTGCGGTCGAGGAGTTCGGCCTTCTCCAGCGCGACCGAGGCGAAGTCCGCGAGGGAGCGCATCACGCTGATCTCGTCCGGCGTGAAGTGGCGCACCACCCGGTTCGCGCCGTAGAGGACGCCGATCGGGTCGCTGCCACGGAGGATCGGTACCGCCATGATCGCGGAGAGGGACTCCGCGCGGACGACCTCGTCGACGTCGTCCCAGTGCGGGATGCGGTCGTCGTTCAGGTAGTCGGTGGTCCAGAACGGCGCGCCCGAGGTGCGGACCAGCTCGCTCAGGCCGCGTTGTTTGCGCACCACGAGGCCGGCGTTGAGGGCCGTGGTGTCGCCGTCCGAGCTGTGGATGTAGGCATTGTCGTCGGCGTCGCGCAGGCTGACGTACGCCATGTCGAAGCCGAGCAGCCTGCGGGCGCGGCTCGTGACGACCTTCAGCAGGGTGTCGGGGCTGGAGGGCCCCGCCATGTCGTGCACGGTGTCCACGAGCCCGGTCATGAACGTCTCACGTCGGCGCCGCTGGCTGACCGAGGCTTGGACGTCGAGGGCCAGGTGCGTCGCGCGCTGGAGGTCGGCGAGCCGGTCCGGCGACAGTCGTTGCCGCTGGCCTCGCTGCAGCAGTTCATGGAACCGGTCAGGCGGTGAATCCTGTGCGAGCAGTTCCAGAACGGCAAGTGTCGGTACGTCGATGGACTCCTCGCCCTGCACCTTTGCTTCTCCCCCCGAGACCTCGAACGCGTCGAGCCGCTTGAATGTATGTGGCCGTGTGGGGCGAGTCAAGGTCGGGTCAAGTGGCCGGTCTGCTATAGCACGAGCCCTATGTGGCTGCGACATCATTCGGCAGCGGCGCGGTGTTGTGAGGCCACCTTTTGCCGGCCGACCGAATCGGCAACGATCACCGCGGGTGCCGCGGACCGCGTACCGCCGGAGGGGCGACGTCGTGCGCGGCTGTCATTGGCAATACGGGGGGACATTCATGACCGGTATCAAGAACTACCTGCATTCCCTGGAACGGAGCAGAGCGTCGCTCCTGCACAAGGATCGGCCCCGCACGTTCGCGATGGCGGGTGTCGATTGGGATCTGCTGGACGGTGTATTCGCGCCGCCTTTCTCGGCCTCGACCGGCGTCGCCATGGAACTGCTCGACCTCACCGGTCCCGACGCGCAGCCGTGGCACGGTTCGTTCCTGGAAGTCGGCTGCGGCACCGGAATCGTCGCCGTGTCCGCCGCGCTGGCCGGCTGCGATCGGGTAACGGCCCTCGACATCAGCGAACAGGCGGTACGGAACACCGCGGTCAACGCGGCGCGACACCGTGTCACCGACCGTGTGCGAGCCGTGCACAGCGACCTGTTCGACGGTCTTGTCCCGGGCGACCGTCACGACACCGTCTACTGGCACTCCAATTTCGTTCTGGCGCCGCCGGATTACCGCTACGCGACGATGCACGAGCGCGCCTACGTCGACCCCGGATACCGGGCGCATCGGCGCTATCTCGCCGAGGCACCGTCGTACGTCACGGCCGAAGGGCGCGTCCTGCTGCACTTCAGCGAGCGCGGCGACTTCGCGTCGCTGGAGGCGCTGGCCGAGGACTGCGGCCGGCGGCTCCAGGTGCTGCGCAACCGCACGGTGCGCGAGGGCACGGAAAGCGTCGAACACTTTCTCCTGGAGATCACGGAAACGGCGACGGGGCTGCGCGGAAAAGCCGACCGTACCGAATCCGGTAAAGCCGCACTCGCCTGAGTGCCCCAGCCCGTGCCGTCCGCTTCCCTAGTCGAGAAAAGACCGTGCGCACTCTACTGATTGACAATTACGACTCGTTCACCTACAACCTCCACCACTATCTGGCCCGGGTCAACGGAGTCGAGCCCGTGGTGCTACGGAACGACGACCCGCGGTGGGATCCGGCGCTTCTCGCCGCATTCGACAACGTGGTTCTCTCGCCGGGCCCCGGCCACCCCGGCAGGCGCGAGGATTTCGGCATCTGCCGGGAGATCGTCGAGCGCGGCGACATCCCGGTCCTCGGTATCTGCCTGGGTCATCAAGGGCTGGCGCTGCTGCACGGCGGAGCGGTCACCCGGGCGCAGGAGCCCCGGCACGGCCGCACGTCGATGGTGCGGCACACCGGCACCGGCCTGTTCCGGGGTCTGCCCTCGCCCTTCGAGGTGGTGCGGTACCACTCGCTGGCCGTTACGGAGCTGCCGGCCGCGATGGAAGCGGTGGCGTGGACCGAGGACGGCATCCTGATGGGGCACCGCCACCGGGACCGGCCGCAGTGGGGGGTGCAGTTCCACCCCGAGTCGATCCTGACCCGGTACGGCCATGAACTGTTGGCCAATTTCCGTGACCTGACGGCGGAGTGGCAGGCGGCGCAGGGGGCCGGTCGGCACCCGGCGCCGCGGGTCCGGGCGGCCGTCGAGCCCGCCCACCTCACGGCCCCCGGCACGCCTCCTGCTCCGGACGGGCCCGAGCCCCGCCGGCTACGGGTGGTGACGGAGCAGGTGCCGACGCGCTGGTGCGACGAGGTGGTGTACCAGCGGCTCTTCGGCCGGAGTGCGAACGCCTTCTGGCTGGACAGCAGCAGGCCCGACGCGAACGCCGGGCGCTTTTCCGTCATGGGCGACGCCTCGGGGCCGCTCGCGCGGGTGGCCAAGGCCGACGTGTGGAGCAGCACCGTCACGGTGAGCTCGGCCGACGGCCTGCAGATCGTCACGGGCGAGTTCCTCGACTGGCTCGACCGCGACCTACGCAGCATACGCACGGAACTGCCCGACGTGCTCTTCGACTTCGCCCTGGGCTGGGTCGGCTACCTCGGGTACGAACTGAAGTCGGAGTGCGGTGGCGCCCTGGTGCACCAGGCGGAGGACGCCGATGCCGCCATGGTGTTCGCCGATCGCGCGGTGGTCCTCGACCACCTCACCGGCGTCACCCATCTGATGGCGCTCGTGGCGGACGACGAACGGGACGCGCGTGCCTGGCTGGCCTCGACCGCGCGGACGCTGGACTCGCTGGCGGGCGTCGCTGCCGGGGAACCGGCCCGACCGGCCCCGGCCGCCGGCATCCGGCTGCGCCACGAGCGCGACGCCTACCTCGGGCTCATCGACGCCTGCCAGGACGAGATCGCCGCCGGGGAGACGTACGAGGTCTGTCTGACCAACCTCGCCGAGGCGGACTGCCCCGTCGACCCATGGGACGGCTATCGCGCGCTGCGCCGCTTCAGCCCCGCCCCGTACGCCGCCCTGCTGCGCTTCGGCGGGCTGTCCGTGCTCAGTACGTCGCCCGAGCGGTTCCTGCGGGTGAGCGCGGCGGGCGTCGCCGAGTCCAAGCCGATCAAGGGCACCCGGCCGCGCGGGGCGACGGCGGCCGAGGACGCCGCCATCGTCGAGGAACTGCGCACGAACGAGAAGGACCGGGCGGAGAACCTGATGATCGTCGACCTGGTCCGCAACGACCTCGGCCGGCGTGCCGAGCTCGGTTCCGTCGAGGTCAGCGGGCTGTTCGACGTCGAGTCCTACGCCACCGTCCACCAACTGGTCAGCACCGTAAGGGCCAGACTGCGGCCGGGCGGAACCGCCGTCGACTGCGTGCGGGACGCGTTCCCCGCCGGGTCCATGACGGGGGCGCCGAAGGTGCGCACCATGCAGATCATCGATCGGCTGGAGGGCGGACCGCGCGGCGTCTACTCGGGCGCCATCGGCTACTTCTCGCTGTCCGGGGCGGTCGATCTGAGCGTCGCGATCCGCACCGCCGTGGTCACGCCCGGACGCGTCCGTTACGGCGTGGGCGGCGCCATCGTCGCGCTGTCGGACGCGGCGGAGGAGTTCGAGGAGACCGCGGTCAAAGCGGCGCCACTGCTGATGCTCACCGGAGCCGATTTTCCGGGCCGCCGCAGGACCGACTCCGTCCCCGGCTGACCCGCCCCTCCGTGACCGGGTCCGCCACCACACCGAGATGGTGCTCCCGCCACCCTCACAACCGCCCACGGCCAGGACAAAAGGCGTTCCCCCGGCGGCCGTGTGGTGGGGGGACCACCACACGGAGGGGCACCGAGGGAGCCTCCACACCTCGTCCGCACGGCCCGTCCGGGGCGATTCTTGACGGCGAGCGAGGGAGCACTGTGCCAGAGGGGGAGACTCGTGAACGTGTCCGTCAGGGACGAAGCAGCGGTACGCGAGGGGTACTGGTCCGCGCCGCCGGTCGGTGTCGGCGGCAAGCAGGAGACGCGGGAAGCGGTGACCCGCAGACTGAGCGACGTGCTGTTCGCGTCGTTCGCGCGCCGGGACCAGCGCCGCAAGGGGGAGCAGTACCTGCGCGGGCTGCTGCAGACACCGGGCCGCAAGTCCATCCGGAACATCGCCGCCCAGGTGGGCGGTTCGGCCACCGAGCAGAGCCTGCACCACTTCATCAGCAGCTCCACCTGGGACTGGCGGCCGGTGCGCGAAGCGCTGGCCGGTCACCTCGCGCGGCTGGCCGAGCCGCGCGCCTGGGTGGTGCACCCCATGTCCATCCCCAAGGCCGGTGACCAGTCGGTGGGTGTGGACTACGGCGTCGACCCCTGCACCGGCGTCTTCCGCGGCCAGCGCGCCTTCGGCGTGTGGTACGCCACCGAGTCGTGCCACACACCGGTCAACTGGCGCCTGTTCCTGCCGGAATTCTGGATCGCCGACGAAGAGCGGCGGCGGCAGGCCGAGATCCCCGTGGCGGCGGGCCGGGAGACCCTGGAGCAGTGTGCGGCGACGGCCGTCCTGGGGATGATGCACACCTGGCAGGTGCCGGCCCGCCCGGTGGTGCTCAACACCCACCTCAACCGGATCGGGTCCACCCTCGGCCGGTTCACCGCCGCCGGTGTCCCCGTGATCGCGAGGATTCGCGGCACGGCCCGGCTCATGATGGGGGACCCGGCCCTGCCCGGCTACGCCGGAGGCGCGCTGGAGGCCCGGCGCATCCTCGCGGGCGTACGGGGGCTGCGCCGCCCCGTGAGCGCGGACGGCCCGGCCGACGGGCCGGGCGGGACGCTGGCCGTCGCGGTCCGGGTGGCATGCGTCGGCGAACTGCCGCGCCAACGACGCGGCACCGCGCACGAAGGCACCGGTGACCTCGTGCTCGTCGGGGAATGGCGGGATCCGCAGGGCCCGCCCACGGCCCTGTGGGTCACCAACATGGCCGCGGTCCCCGCGGGCGCGCTGCTGCAACTGACCAGGCTCGGCGGCCGGGCCTGCCAGGACCTCGCGGCCGCGGGCGAGGACGTGGGGCTCAAGGACTTCGAGGGCCGTTCCTTCCGTGGCTGGCACCGGCACATGACCCTGGCCTCCGCCGCTCACGCGGTGGCAGCGCTGGCCGGAGCCGACGACAGCACCCCGGGGCTGTTGGCCGGGAGTGGACTTGACGGACTCCGGGCCATCTGACGTAGTCGCGCCGGCGACGTTGGCGGGTCCCTGTGTGTCCCGCAGGATGGCGCGCACAGGGCTCGTGCAGGAACATCTGACGGCCCGGAGGGGGGCGTATTCGTGACAACCATCGGCAGCCCGGACGGTGCCGTCCGGCCCGGTTCCCAGAGCGTGGAGAGCGTGCCGATCGACCGGCTGGAGCCGTCTGACTCACCACGTGGCGGCGCCTGCGACGAGGGGCACGTCCGGGCGCTCGCCGGCTCCGGCCGGGAGTTCGAAGCCATCGTGGTGCACCGGCCGACGATGCGGGTCATCGACGGCATGCACCGACTCCACGCCACCCGGTTGCGCGGCCACCACACCATCGCGGTGCGCTTCTTCGACGGCAGCGAGGCCGACGCGTACGTGCTCTCGGTGCAGCTGAACGTCCGGCACGGCCTGCCGCTGTCCCGGGCCGAGCGCCGCGCCGCCGCCGAGCGCATCCTGCGCAGCCACCCCCACTGGTCGGACCGCGCCATTGCAGAGCGCACCGGTCTCAGCGGCAAGACCGTGGGCAAGCTGCGTACGAGTGCGAGTGCGGAAATTCCTCAGTCGCACACCAGGATCGGCAGGGACGGCACCGCACGGCCGCTCAGCAGCGTCGACGGCCGGCTCCACGCAGCCGGCCTGATCGCAACCGACCCCACCGTCTCGCTACGGCAACTGGCCCATGCGACAGGGTTGTCCACGGCCACGGTCCGCGACGTACGGGACCGGCTGCGGCGCGGCGAGGACCCCGTGCCCGGGGGCCGCCATACCGCCACCGGAGCGGCGCGGGCGGCCGTCCCACCGGCCGGCGAACCGTCCCGCCGGCCCGCCGCGCCGCCCGGCCGGGAACACCCGGCGGAGTGGCCGAACCCGGTGGCCACGGCCGTGCGCAAGCTGGCCAAGGACCCGTCGTTGAAGGGCAGCGAGCCCGGCCGCCGGCTGCTGCGGGCCATGCTCGTCACGGAGCTCTCCCCGCACGAGTGGCGACGGATCACGGCCGCCCTGCCCGGTCACTGCGCCCCGCTGGTGGCCACCGTCGCCGCCCAGCGGGCCGCGGAATGGCAGGCCCTGGCCGACGCGGCGTCGCCGCGCACCGGCGCCGCCTGACCTGTCCCCGCCTTCTTCGCCTTTTCTGAATTCCCGGACCAGCGCCGGGGCCGCCCGTTCCGACGGGCTGCCCCGGCGCGTCTGTATTTCGTCCCGAGGCCGACTGTGCATTCGGTGTCGATTTTCCTTCCGCACCCGCCGACCGGTCATTAAGCTGCATCGAGTCCGGCAGGAAATCGCCGTGACCGCTGCCGTGGACGAGCACCGTCCGGCCGTCCCGTGATGCGCTTCCCCACCGTTCGCACCGCCAACGCCTCGAAGCGCCCACGCCATTCATCCGGAAGTCATCAGCCAGAACCCGAGAGGGGTTTTCCATGTCCGGAACCACAGCTTCCCAGGGATTCACCGACGCGACCGAACTCCGCCGCGTGCACCGGGCCGTCGTGGAGCAGTACATGCACACCAAGGGCGAGGACCGCCTCCGGCGGCACGAGCTCTTCACCGAAGACGGCAGCGGTGGCCTGTGGACCACCGACACCGGCTCCCCCATCGTCATCAAGGGACGGGACCGCCTCGCCGAGCACGCCGTCTGGTCGCTGAAGTGCTTCCCCGACTGGGAGTGGTACAACATCCGCATCTTCGAGACGGACGACCCCAACCACTTCTGGGTCGAGTGCGACGGGCACGGGAAGATCCGGTTCCCCGGTTACCCCGAGGGTTATTACGAGAATCACTTCCTGCACTCGTTCTCACTGGAGAACGGGAAGATCAAGCAGAACCGCGAGTTCATGAACCCGTTCGAGCAGCTGCGCGCGCTCAGCATTCCGGTGCCCGAGATCAAGCGTGAAGGAATACCCACCTGACGGTTCCCGCTTCGGAGAACCCGGTTCTTCCCCCCTTGGAGCACAGCATGGAAAACGTTCTGCATCCCATCGAATCCCACGCTGCGCTGCAGCAGCCGGAGTGGGCCGACCCGCTCCAGGTGCAGCGGGTCAGGGAGACCCTGGAGGCCCGGCCGCCGCTCGCCAGACCCGACGACATCCGGACGCTGCGTGCCCTGCTCGCCCGGGTCGCTGCCGGCGAGGCGATGATGGTGCAGGCCGGGGACTGCGCCGAGGACGTGAACGAGCACACGCCGGGCTACGTGGCCCGCAAGGCCGCGCTCCTCGACCTGCTGGCGGGCACGCTGCGCATGACCACACACAAGCCGGTCCTCAGGGTGGGGCGGATCGCGGGTCAGTTCGCCAAGCCCCGTTCCCGGCCCACGGAGCGGATCGACGGGGTGGAGCTGCCTTCGTACCGCGGCGACATGGTGAACGGCCCCGAACCGGACGCCGAGAGCCGGCGCCCCGACCCGTTGCGCATCCTGGCCGGATACATGGCCGCCAACGACATCGTGGAACACCTGGGGTGGAAGGGCCGGGCCGAGGGTCAGGGCGTCGAGGCACCGGTGTGGACCAGCCACGAAGCCCTGCTGCTCGACTACGAAGTACCGATGCTGCGCCGGGACGGGCACGGCGGCAGCTACCTCGGCTCCACGCACCTGCCGTGGATCGGAGAGCGGACCCGGCAAGTGGAGGGCGCTCACGTCGCCCTGCTCGCCCAGGTGTTCAATCCGGTGGCCTGCAAGGTCGGCCCCGGCATGACGCCCGAGGAGTTGCTGGCCCTGTGCGAGCGGCTCGACCCCGACCGGGACCCCGGTCGGCTCACGCTGATCGCCCGGATGGGCGCCGACCTGGTCGCCGACCGGCTGCCGCCGCTCGTCGAGGCGGTCCGCGCCGCCGGCCACCCGGTGATCTGGCTGACCGACCCGATGCACGGCAACACCGTCTCCGCCCCCTGCGGCCACAAGACCCGCATGGTGGCGACGGTCGTGCGCGAGGTGTGTGACTTCCAGCTCGCCGTACGTGCCGGCGGCGGGGTAGCCGGCGGCCTGCACCTGGAGACCACGCCGGACGACGTCACCGAGTGCGCCGCCGACCAGGCAGCCCTCGCACGCGTCGGGGAGACGTACACCAGCCGCTGCGACCCGCGGCTGAACCCGCGGCAGGCCGTCGACGTGGTCTCGGCCTGGCGCGGCTGAACCCGTCCCGACATCAGAAGCTGGAGGTCAGGGCTTATGCCCGGCATACCGCCCATCACGCCCTACGCACTGCCCACCGCGGGCGAGCTGCCCGCCAACACCGCCGACTGGTCCATCGACCCGGACCGCGCGGTCCTGCTCGTCCACGACATGCAGCGGTACTTCCTCAAGCCGTTCCCCGACACCGTGCGCGACCCCCTCGTGGCCAACGCGGAGCTGGTACGGGAGCGGTGCACCGCACACGGCGTCCCCGTGGCCTACACCGCCCAGCCCGGTGGCATGGACGACCGGGAGCGCGGTCTCCTGAAGGACTTCTGGGGCCCGGGGATGCGCCCGGACCCCGCCGACCGCGAGGTCGTCGACGCGCTGGCCCCCGAGCCGGCCGACTGGCGGCTCACCAAGTGGCGCTACAGCGCCTTCTTCCGCTCCGACCTGCTGGAGCGGATGCGGGCCGCCGGCCGCGACCAGCTGATCGTGTGCGGCGTCTACGCACACGTCGGTGTGCTGATGTCGGCCGTCGAGGCGTTCACCCACGACATCCAGCCCTTCCTCGTCGCCGACGCCGTCGCCGACTTCTCGGCGGAGTACCACCACTTGGCGCTCCGATACGCCGCCGAGCGCTGCGCCATGGTCCTCACCGCCAAGGAGGTCCTGGCGTGAGCGCGGCAGCCTTCTCGTCGCCGAGCCCCGACGAGCCGGTGGAAGGGCTCCTCGACCGGATCCTGAGCGCGGCACCGGGCCCGTTCGCCGTGCTGCACCGCCCGGAGACGACCGGCCCCGGGCTGTTGGACGTCCTGGTCGGCGAGGTGTCGCAGCCTTCGTCCCTGGCAGGGATCCCGCTGCCGGACGGCCCGGTGGCGCCCGGGAGCGGCGGCCCCCGGCACGAGGTGCTGACGGTCATCCCCTACCGGCAGGTCGCCGAGCGCGGTTTCGCCGCCCCCGACGATGGAGCGCCACTGATCGCACTGACCGTCACGGGGCAGGAGACCGTCCGCGTCGAGGACGCGGTCGCGCGCATCCCCGACCTGCCGACCGAACTGCACGGCGCCCACTTCGACGTGGACGACCAGGAGTACGCGGCCACCGTGCGCAGGGTTCTCACCGAGGCCATCGGCGAGGGCGAGGGCGCCAACTTCGTCCTCAAGCGCTCGTTCGTGGCCGACATCGCCGACTTCGGACCGCGCCGGGCCCTGGCCCTCTTCCGGCGGCTGCTGGACCGGGAGAGCGGGGCGTACTGGACGTTCGTCGTGCACACCGGCGACCGCACCTTCGTCGGCGCCTCACCCGAACGGCACATCAGTCTCCACGACGGCCTCGCCGTGATGAACCCGATCAGCGGCACCTACCGCTATCCGCCGTCCGGCCCCGAACTGCCCGGGATCATGAGTTTCCTCGCCGACCGCAAGGAGACCGACGAGCTGTACATGGTGGTCGACGAGGAACTGAAGATGATGGCCCAGATCTGCCCCGAGGGCGGCCGGGTCGTCGGCCCCTACCTGAAGGAAATGGGCAGCGTCGCGCACACCGAGTACTTCATCGAGGGCCACACCGACCGGGACGTGCGCGACGTCCTGCGGGAGACGCTCTTCGCGCCGACGGTCACCGGGAGCCCACTGGAGAGCGCCTGCCGGGTCATCGAGCGCTACGAACCGCAAGGGCGCGGCTACTACAGCGGGGTCGCCGCCCTGATCAGCCGCGACGAGCACGGCGCGCGCTCGCTGGACTCGGCCATTTTGATCCGCACCGCGGACATCTCGGCCGCGGGCCGGCTGCGTATCGGAGTCGGCGCCACGCTGGTACGCCACTCCGATCCGGCGGCCGAGGCGGCCGAGACCCGGGCCAAGGCCGCCGGTCTGATCGCCGCCCTGGAGGTGCCCGCCGTCACCCGTTTCGCGGAACACCCCACCGTTCGTGCCGCGCTGGGCAGCAGGAACGAGACGATCGCGGACTTCTGGCTGAGCGACGTCGGGCAGCGTCGGCGACCGGTACCCGGTCTCGCCGGCCGCGAGGTCCTCGTCGTCGACGCCGAGGACACCTTCACCGCCATGATCGCCGGACAGTTGCGTTCGCTGGGCCTCGCGGTGACCGTGCGGCGGTTCGACGAGGCGTACTCCTTCGACGGTTACGACCTGGTGGTCATGGGGCCGGGGCCGGGCGACCCGAACGCGGCGGACCACCCGAAGATGGCGCACCTGCGGACCGCGGTCGACACCCTGTTGCGCGACCGGCGGCCCTTCCTCGCCGTCTGCCTCAGCCATCAGGCACTCAGCCTCCGGCTCGGCTTCCCGCTGCGCCGCAAGGACGTACCCAACCAGGGCGTGCAGAAGGAGATCGACCTGTTCGGCAGCCCGGAACGGGTCGGCTTCTACAACACCTTCGCGGCGGTGAGCCACGCCGACCGTGCCGAGGTGGACGGGGTCGGCGTGGTGGAGGTGAGCCGGGACCCGGCGACCGGCGAGGTGCACGCGCTGCGCGGGCCGCACTTCACCTCCTTGCAGTTCCACCCCGAGTCGGTGTTCACCCAGGAAGGGCCGCGGATCGTGGCGCGCGCGGTCCAGGACGTCCTGTCGCTGCCGGACGCGCCCGACCTGCCGCAACAACACGTCACCGCGTGAGCCCCGCCCACTTCCGTACCCGCCCAGTTGGAGAGAGCACATGCACAAGTACGTCGTCGTGGACGCCTTCGGCGGGGAACCGCTGCGCGGCAACCCGGTGGCCGTCTTCTTCGATGCGGACGACATCCCCGCCGAGCGGATGCAGCGCATCGCCCGGGAGATGAACCTCTCCGAGACCACCTTCGTGCTCGCGCCGGAGCGGGACGGAGACGCTCGGATCCGCATCTTCACCCCGGTGAACGAGCTGCCCTTCGCCGGGCACCCGATGCTCGGCACGGCCATCGCGCTGGGCGCCGGGACCGACCGGGACAAGCTGCTCCTGGAGACCCGGATGGGCACCATCCCTTTCGAACTCGACCGCAAGGACGGCGAAGTGGTGGCCGCGCGGATGCAGCAGCCGATCCCCACGTGGGAGCCGTTCGCCCGGGCCGACGAGCTTCTGGCGGCCCTCGGCGTACGCGAGTCGACCCTGCCGGTCGAGATCTACCGCAACGGCCCCCGGCACGTCTTCGTCGGCCTCGACAGCATCGATGCGCTGTCGCGGCTCCACCCCGACCACCGGGCTCTCGCCGCGTTCCCCGACATGGCGACCAACTGCTTCGCGGGGGCGGGCAGCCAGTGGCGCAGCCGGATGTTCTCGCCCGCGTACGGCGTGGTCGAGGACGCGGCCACCGGCTCGGCCGCCGGACCGCTCGCCCTGCACCTCAGCCGGCACGGCCGCATCCCGTACGGGCAGCCCGTGGACATCCTCCAGGGCGTGGAGATCGGCCGACCCTCGCTGATGCTGGCGCGCGCCGAGGGCTCGGGCGACCGCTTCACCTCCGTGGAGGTCGGCGGCGCCGGTGCCCTGTTCGCCCGCGGCACGGCGCTGGTCTGACCGGCGCGGCACGCAACCCACGACAGCCACGACAACGGAGACAGCAATGAGTTCAGGCAGGTCGGAAACGCTCACCGGCACCATCGACATCTCCTTTCCCGAGTACGACGCGCCACCGCCGGGCCCCGCGGAGTTGGTGCGCGACTGGTGGGCCACGGCAGCACGCCTCAAGGTGCGGGAGCCCAAGGCACTGGCGCTCGCCACCGCGGACAAGCGGGGACGCCCGTCGACCCGGATCGTCGCGGTGAACGAGATCACGGACGACGGGATCGTCTTCGCCACGCACCTGAACAGTCAGAAGGGCCGCGAGCTCACCGAGAACCCGTGGGCGTCGGGCGTCCTGTACTGGCGGGAGACCAGCCAGCAGATCAGTGTCAGCGGCAGGGTGGAGCTGCTGGGCCCCGACGTCGCCGAGGCCAAGTGGCGGGAGCGGCCGCTCTTCACGCACCCGGCATCGGTGACGTCGCGGCAGAGCGAGGAGCTGCTCGACATGGCGGCGTTCCAGGCGGCGGTCGACCGACTCGCCGACGCCGGGCCGCAGCCGCGCCCGGAGAGCTACGTGGCCTACCTGCTGCGCTTCGACGGTGTGGAGTTCTGGGCCAACGGCGAGAACCGTGTGCACCAGCGCCTGCGGTACGACCGGGACGGCGAAGGATGGTCGGTGCGCCGCCTCCAGCCCTGAGCTCCTCCCCGGGCCCTGCCACAGCCATGCGCCGTACCGCTGCCAGCGGTACGGCGCTTCGCACTGTCGAACGTCAACGAACGGCCGCACGCCGCTGCGACGGCGGCCGGCAGCGACTTGACATAGTGCCGTCCCGGCCGTCGCCGCGCCTCGGCCCCTCGCGCACAATTCTCAAAGTGAGCGAAAGGCAAGAGAGCACCGAGGAAACCGACGCGGGAGAACCGCAAAAGATCGCGGCCGCCTATATCGCGGCCTGGCGTGGAAAAGAATTCGACACTCTCCGGGCGCTACTGGCCGAAGAATTCGAATACGTGGGGCCGTTGGCCCGGCTCGACAGTCCGGAGGCGTGCCGGGAATCGCTGGAACGCATGTCGCCGGTGACGACGGACCTCGCCGTCGAGCAGGTCTTCGTCTCCGGAGCCGACGTGGTGACGTGGTTCACCCTGCATACCACCATCGCCCCACCCACTCCCGTCGCGAACTGGATCCACGTCGAGGACGGAAAGATCAACAGGATTCGAGCGGTCTACGACCCGCGCGCCCTGCTTTCCGACTGACCCGTACCGGCCGCACGAGCCGGCGCACACCAGAAAGGACGCATTCCGATGACCGCTGAGCGTGAGAGAGCCAAGGAGCCGGAGGATCTGGCGCGGCTGTGGGTCGAGCGGGCCAACGAGGCCGACGCCGAAGGCATGGCGGCCCTGTACGAACCCGACGCGATCATGGCATTCCCGATCGGCCGGGAGCACGTCGGCCGCGACGCGATACAGAAGGCGTTCGAGGGGATGCTGGCGAACTTCTCCTACTTCCCCATGGAGGAGTCGCTGCCCACGCTGCGCCTCGGCGACCTCGCCCTGACATCGAGCGTCCCGCAGGACAACAGCCGGGGCCGCTACCAGGTGGCCCGGCGGCAACCGGACGGCACGTGGCTGCGCGTCCTGCACTCGTCCGGCTACTTCGGCGAGCCCACCTGACACCCACCAGCGATGGCTGGCACCCCCCGGAAAGGAACCCGTGCGATGAGCGCACACGCTGTGCCTGCCGATGCCTACACGACAGGACTGCTGAGCAAGGACCTGCCCACCGAACTGGAGCGGCTCCAGCTACTGGAGAAGACCTACGACCCCGGAACGGTGCAGGCGCTCGGCCGACTGCCGATGCGGGCGGACTGGCGGTGCCTGGAAGTGGGCGCCGGCGCCGGATCCATCGCGTACTGGCTCGCCGACCGGGTGCCCGACGGCTCGGTGCTCGCGGTGGACATCGACCCCCGCTTCATCGACGCCGACCGCGCGCCGCAGCTGGAGGTGCGGGGGTCGGACATCACCACCGACGACTTTCCGGCCGGCTCCTTCGACCTGATCCACGCCCGCGCCGTGTTCATGCACCTGCCGCAGCGCACGGAAATGATCGAGCGGGCGATGCAGTGGCTCGCGCCCGGCGGCTGGCTGGTGCTGGAGGACGTCCACTTCCTGCCCGCGGCCGACTCTCCGTACCCGGCGTGGCAGGAGGTGCACGGCGCCTACCTGACGGCGCTCGCGCAGCAGGGCATCGACCTGTCCTGGGCGCGACGGCTCCCCGCGGAGCTGGCAGCGGCCGGCTGCGAGGCGGTGGACGTCTCGGTCACACCGGGCGGCCTCGGCGTCGACGAGGTCCAGGACCAGCTCCTGGGCATCCGGCTGATCCAGAGCGGTCCGCGGTTGGTCGAGGCCGGCCTGGTGACCGCCGAACAGATAGCGGCGGCGCAGCGCCTGGTGGAAAGCGGCCCGGCCCCCGACCTCTCGACATTCGTCTACTCCGCCTGGGGAAGAAAGCCCGCCGGGCCCGCCCAGTAGACACCTTCCCGATTTTCGACGCCGTTGCCGACGTCGAAGTAATTCCCCCCATCCCAGCCCTCACGGCGGTGTTGAAAAAATGAGTTCTACGCAGACAAAGAACAGTACGGATGATTCCGCGACGTCCGCGGTGAAGAAGGTGTCGGCCACGGCGATCGCCTGGCTCGCGTTCACGACGATGTTCGTGATCGGAACGGACACCTTCCTCGTCGCGCCGATGCTGCCCACGCTGTCCCGCAGTTTCGACATCTCCACCGGCATGTCGGGGTGGATGGTCAGCGCGTACGCCCTCGGCTTCGCCCTCTTCGCGCTGGTGGCCGGTCCCCTCTCGGACGGCAGGAACCGGCGCAGCGTCCTCCTCCTCGGCTTCGCCGGATTCACGATCGCGACCGCGCTCTGCGGAGTCGCGCCGGGCTTCTGGGGCATGATCGTGTTCCGGGTGCTGGCCGGTATGTCGGCGGCCCTGGTCACCCCGCAGCTGTGGGCGTCCATCCCGGTCCTGGTGCCGGGCGACGCCATCGTGAAGACCATGGGCCTGGCGGGCGCCGGCATGTCCATCTCGCAGGTGGTCGGCGTCCCGATCGGCGGCTGGCTGGCGTCCAGCTCCTGGCACGTGCCGTTCTTCGCGGTCGCCGGGCTCTCCGCCGTCGTCTGGCTCGTACTGTTCCGGGTCTTCCCCTCGGTGCCTGCGGCGCCCTCGGCCGGCGGTGGATTCTTCTCGGTGTACGCGGGGCTGTTCCGCTCCCGGACGTTCACCTGGTACCTGGTGGGCTACCTCGCCTACCAGACCGGTGTGTTCGAGACCATCTCGTTCATCGGGTCCTGGCTGGCCAAGGACTTCGGGCTCGGCGTCACCGCGATCGGCGCCGCGATGATGGCGCTGGGTGTCGGCATGGCGATCACCTCGATCTTCGGCAACCACCTCATCAAGCGGCTGGGTGAGGAGCGCACGCTCGCCTACGCCTTCGTGGCCCTCATCGTGATCTACGGTGCCGTGCCGTTCGCCCCGAACCTGGCCACGGCGATCGTCGGCCTGGCCCTCGGCTCCGCCGTGCTCGGCCTGAACTACCCGATCTTCATGGCCATGCTGCTGTCGCAGACCACCGCCGCACGCGGCACGGTCTCCTCGCTCGCGACGACCGCGCTGTACGTCGGCACCACGATCGGCGGCTTCGTGGGCGGCATCCTGCTCACCGAGTTCGACGGTTTCCACGGAGTCTCCGGATTCACCGTGGCGGCCCTCGTGATCGCCGCGCTCGTCTTCACGGCATCCGGAGCCTTCCGGGCCAAGAAGGCGGAGCCCGCGGCCGCCTGACCGGCACCCGGGGGCCGGCCGCGCAGAATCCCCCGCAACGCGACGGCCGAGCCGAGGCCCGGGTACCGCACAGGCCACCGCCCGTGGCCGTGGCGCTCCCTCCGACCGGAGGAGTGCCACGGCCACGGGCTCGTGGGGCATCAGGGGGCGCGCCACGAGCCGGGACAACTCATCGATCCGATGGACCAGGGGGAATCCATGAACGGTGCCGCACGGCACGGAGCAGACGCGTGCCGGCCGGCGGACGACGCGCTGTCGGCCTTGTGCGCCCCGCTGTTCGCCTCGCTGCCCCGCAGCGACCAGCGAGAGCGGTTCGTGAAGTACGTCGAGGGGCTGCTCGTCACCGAGGGGCGCCGGTCCTTCCGGAACATGGCGGCCTGCCTCGGCGGCGGACCCACCTTGGAACAGCGCCTGCACCATTTCGTCAGCTGCTCCACCTGGGACTGGATGCCGGTCCGGCGTGCCCTCACCACCCAAGTGACCGCCGCGACGCCACCCGACGCGTGGGTGCTGCGCCCCCTGCTCGCGCCGAAGGAGGGCAGCAGCACCGTCGGCGTCCACCGCCGGCACGTCCCCGACGTCGGCCACCTGCTCAACGTGCAGTACGCCGTCGGCCTGTGGGCCGTGTGCGACAGGCGGTGCCACCCCGTCAACTGGCGACTGCTGCTGCCCCGTACCTGGACGGCGGACCCGACACGGCGGGCCCGGACGTCGATCCCCGAGGGGGACCACCCGGAGTCCCCGACGGAGTGCGCGACGGCGGCCTGCTTCGACCTGCTGGCCGGTGCGCGGGACCCGCTGCCCGGCGCGCCGGTGGTGGTGGCCGTGGAGGACATCGACGCGTTCTCGGTCATTCGACAACTGCGCGCCGCCCGGCTGCCGTTCCTCGTCCGGGTCGAGCCCGGCGACGTGCCCACCGTCCCGGGCGCCGGCCGGGCCGCTCCGGTACGCGTGCGCCTGCCCGACCGCCGCGCTGACGAGGTGTCCGGCGCGGGCGACCTGCTCCTCTTCCACCGGAGTACGGGCGCAGAGCCTTGGCCGGACGAGGTCTGGCTCACCGATCTGGTGGACGCCGATCCCGCGGAGTTGGCGGGCCTGGCGGCGTCGGCGCGCGCGGTGGACGCGTCCTTCGCGCGCGTCACCGACCCGCTCGGAGCGCGGGATTTCACAGGCCGCACCTTCGACGGCTGGAACCGTCACATGACGCTCGTCTCCGTGGCCCACACAGCGCGGACGGCGACCGACTCATCACCACGCTTATGACAGAGTCCTCGCTCGTTTCTGGTGTCAGTGATCGAGCGTGACTAGCGTCGGGGCAGTCGCGATCGGACACCGGGCAGCGTCCGCCGCGATGCCCGTGCCCCCACGCCCCGGGGCGAGCCGCGTACCAGCGGGATACCTCCCGTACGTCGCCCCCTGCTGCCGCGGCCACCTCGCGCGTGGCCGCCCACCGCTTCCACTGGTTCCACTGGTTCCACTGGTTCCACCGGCCCAAGGAGTGCCATGTCCCGTCGTCTGTTCACCTCTGAGTCCGTTACCGAGGGCCATCCCGACAAGATCGCTGACCAGATCAGCGACACCGTGCTGGACGCACTGCTGCGGGCGGACCCCGCCGCCCGGGTCGCCGTGGAGACGCTGATCACCACCGGCCTCGTCCACGTGGCCGGCGAGGTCACCACGACGGCGTACGCGGACATCGCGAGCCTCGTCCGGGCGAAGATCGTGGAGATCGGCTACGACTCGTCGGCGAAAGGCTTCGACGGCGCCTCGTGCGGCATATCGGTGTCCCTCGGCGCCCAGTCGCCGGACATCGCGCAGGGCGTCGACACCGCGTACGAGCAGCGGGTGGCGGGTGAGACGGACGAGCTGGACCGGCAGGGCGCCGGCGATCAGGGGCTGATGTTCGGCTACGCCACCGACGAGACGCCCGAGCTGATGCCGCTGCCGATCCACCTCGCGCACCGGCTGTCCCGCCGCCTCACCGAGGTCCGCAAGGACGGCACGCTCCCCTACCTGCGTCCGGACGGGAAGACCCAGGTCACCATCGAGTACGACGGCGACCGCGCGGTCCGCCTGGACACGGTCGTCGTCTCTTCCCAGCACGCGCCGGACGTCGACCTGGAAACGCTCCTCGCCCCCGGCATCCGCGAGCACGTCGTCGAGCACGAGCTCGGTGCGCTGGCCGGCGCGGGCATCAAGCTGGACACCGAGGGCTACCGGCTTCTGGTGAACCCGACGGGCCGGTTCGAGATCGGTGGTCCGATGGGTGACGCGGGCCTGACCGGCAGGAAGATCATCATCGATACGTACGGCGGCATGGCCCGGCACGGCGGCGGCGCCTTCTCCGGCAAGGACCCGTCCAAGGTGGACCGCTCCGCCGCGTACGCCATGCGCTGGGTCGCCAAGAACGTCGTCGCGGCCGGACTGGCCACCCGCTGTGAGGTGCAGGTCGCGTACGCGATCGGCAGGGCCGCGCCGGTGGGCCTCTTCGTGGAGACCTTCGGCACCGCGACCGTGCCGCAGGAGCGCATCGAGAAGGCCATCGCCGAGGTCTTCGACCTGCGCCCGGCCGCGATCATCCGCGACCTGGACCTGCTGCGCCCCATCTACGCCCGGACCTCGGCGTACGGCCACTTCGGCCGCGAGCACGCGGACTTCACCTGGGAGCGCACCGACCGCGCCGCCGCGCTGCGCACCGCCGCGGGGGTCTGACGTGCGGATCGCCGTCACCGGGTCGGTCGCCACCGACCACCTCATGACCTTCCCCGGCCGCATCAGCGACCAGTTGCTGGCCGACAAGCTGGACCGCATCTCGCTGTCCTTCCTCGTCGACACGCTAGAGATCCGGGACGGCGGCGTCGCCGCCAACATCACCTACGGCCTGGCCCGCCTCGGCCACCGCCCCCTCCTCGTCGCGGCGGTCGGCGCGGACTTCCACGACGGAGCCCGCCGCCTCGCCGACCTCGGCGTGGACACCGCCGGGATCCACATGTCCGCCACCCGGCACACGGCCCGCTTCCTGTGCACCACGGACCCCGACGGCAACCAGCTCGCCTCCTTCTACGCCGGCGCGATGGCCGAGGCACCCGACATCGATCTCGCCGGCGTCCTCGCACCGCGTGGCGGTGCCGACCTGGTGCTGATCGGGGCCGACGCCCCGCCCGCGATGCTCCGCCACACCCGGGCCTGCCGCACCCTGGACATCCCCTACGCCGCCGACCCGGCCCAGCAGCTGGCCCGACTCGAAGGCGCCGAGATCCGGGAACTCGTCGACGGCGCCACCCTGTTGTTCACCAACGAGTACGAGCACGAACTGCTGCTGCGGAAGACCGGATGGACCCACGACGAAGTGCTGCACCGGGTCGGTACGTGGGTCACCACACTCGGTGAGAAGGGCAGCCGCATCGAGCGCCGGGCAGAACCGGCGGTGGACGTGCCGGCCGTCCCGACGGACGTCATCGCCGACCCGACCGGTGTCGGCGACGCCTTCCGCGCCGGCTACCTGTCCTCCCTCGCCGCGGGGCGCGACGCCGTGCACTGTGCCCGGACCGGGTCGGTGATGGCCTCGCTCGCCCTGGCTGCCGTGGGGACACAGACGTACACCGCCACCCCCGAGCGCGTACGGGAGCTGTGCGACGCCGCCTACGCGGCTGATGCCGACCCGGCGCCGGCCCTGCCCGGGAAGGAACCGACTCGCCGATGACCGTCCTTTCGCTGCCCGCCGCCCGCCCGGACCCGGCCGAACTGATCGCGGCCGGACACCGCTCCTACTCCTTCGAGTTCTTCCCGCCCAGGACGGACCGGGGCGAACAGGTGCTGTGGCAGGCCCTGCGCCGCATCGAGGCCGTCGATCCGGCCTTCGTCTCCGTGACCTACGGAGCGGGCGGCTCCTCACGGGAGCGGACCACCGACCTGACCCAACGCATCGCGGAGCACACCACCCTGCGCCCGGTCGCGCATCTCACCGCCGTCGGCCACTCGACAGCGGAGCTCCGCCGGATCATCGGCCGCTACGCCGACGCCGGCATCCGCGACGTGCTGGCACTGCGCGGCGATCCGCCCGGCGATCCCCGCGGGCCCTGGGTCCGGCATCCGGACGGTCTCGACCACGCGGCGGACCTGGTCCGGCTGGTGCGCGAGCTGGGTGACTTCAGCATCGGGGTCGCCGCCTTCCCCGAGCGGCACCCCCGCTCCCCCGACTGGGACAGCGACATCCGTCACTTCGTCGCCAAGTGCCGGGCGGGCGCGGACTACGCCATCACGCAGATGTTCTTCCACGCGGAGGACTACTTCCGGTTGCGCGACCGCCTGGCCGCCGCCGGCTGCGACACCCCGGTCATCCCGGAGATCATGCCTGCCACCCGGTACGACCAGATCACCCGCTTCGCAGAACTGAGTGACGCGACCTTCCCGCAGGCTCTCGCCCACCGCCTGCGAGCCGCGCAGCACGACCCCGCCGAGTGCCACCGCATCGGGGTCGACCACGCCACCGAGCTGGCTCAGCACCTCCTCGACGAGGGCGCACCCGGCCTGCACTACATCACCCTCAACCACTCCACTGCGGCACTCGACATCCACCGCCGACTCACCCTGCCCGACCACCGGTGAACACGGTCACCGCGCCCCAACGCCCGGGCGCTGCGGCCGTGTTGGAGACCATTCACCCATGACGCCACCACGCACCTCGCCCTGCATCGACTTCTTGCCCCCGCTCCTCCCCCGCGGCCTCGTGTGGACCGAAATGGACCAGCGGGCCGTCGATACCGTCCGCGTTCTGGCAGCAGATGCCGTGCAGAAGGTCGGTAACGGCCACCCGGGCACGGCCATGAG